>NZ_CP108025.1:0-4800000 GCF_041435095.1 Kitasatospora sp. NBC_00315
GCCCCAGGCGAGGGCGGTGGTGGGGGTACTGGCGGGGCGGGGGCGTTCACGTTGCCGGTGCGGTTCGAGAACGACCCGGGTGATGACGTCCTGGCGTTGTTCATCGCCTCGCGGGTGCTGACGAGCGAGACGCAGCTGTGGCGTGAGGCGATCGGCCACGTACGGCACTGGTTCAAAGAAACCGGCGGGCTCGACGTGCCCTATTCGGCATTGGTCGGAGAAAACCAGAACTTCCCCTTGGGTAAATGGCTGTCTGACCGGCGGGTGGAGAAAGCGGCGGGTGAGCTGGCGTCATGGCGGGTGACGCAGCTCGACGGGTTCGGGATGATCTGGTCCGTCTCCGACGCCCGCTTCGAAGCCGGCCTGGACTGGGCGCAGGTCTGGGCGAAGGACCACGGCGGCTCTCTGGCGGCGCCGGCGCGGGCCTCCGTCGGCGGATACGCGATCGGCACATGGCTGTCTGAACTGCGGGCCGCGGCACAGGTGCCAGCGGGCGAGCAGGGCGCCCTGTCGCCGGAGCGTCGCCGGGCGCTGGAGAAAATCGACCCGTGGTGGTGCCCGGCCTGGCCGATCACCTGGCAGCGCGCCTACGCCACCGCCCGACAGTGGTGGCTGGAGTCCGACGGCCAGGTCGACTGGGCGCAGCTGCCGGAGTCCACAGTGTTCGAGGGTGAGCAGCTCGGCCGGTGGGTGCAGGCGCAGCGCGCTGGCTTCCCTGGTCTGGAGGAGGATCAGAAGGACCTCCTGGCCGCGATCGGCATCGAGGAGGACCCCGAGCTGGTAGCCGCAGAGGCGAAGCCGACGGTGTCCCGCACGGACCGGTTCGCTCAGGGTGTGGCCGCGCTGGCAGCCTTCGTCGAGCAGCACGGCCACCCGCGGGTTCCGCGCCCACACAAGCAGCCGCTGGAGACTGCGGAGGCCGGCCCTAACGGGGAGGACCGGGTCGTGGTGCAGCACGTGGCGCTCGGCACCTGGCTCAACAACCAGAAGGCCCGCCGGGCGAAGCTCACCCCGGGCCAGCTCGCCCAGCTCGCCGAGCACGGCGTGGAGTGGGCGTAGCGGGCCGCACGGCCAGGCTGGTGGGTTGGTCCGGGCTCGCCCCTGCGGCGAGTCGGGCCAGCAATCGCGTGGGGATGCTCAGAGGAGCAACACCTGTCACCTAGTGGGTCCTGTCGACGGGGTCGGCTGCCTGCCGGAATCTCAACTCAGCTTGCTCAAAGGCCAGTTCGGCGGCGATCTTGGCCGCGCGGCGGGCCTCGTTCGGGTCGGCAGCCGGTGCAGCCCGCTTGGCTGCCTCTCGTTGCTGCCGATTGGTTTCGGCGGCTCGCTTGTGGTCGGCCAGGATGGCCTCGCGTCGGACGCGAGCGGCCTCGGCTGCTGCTTCCCGGGTGGCCTCGGCATGGGCTGCCTCTCGGGCGATCTCAGCTTCGATGCGGGCGGCCTCGGCACGGGCGGCTTCCGCCTCAACAGCCCGGACGGCCAGCTCCGCATCGACCGCCGCGCAATCCTTGCAGTTGGCGGCTGTGTCCGGGCGCCGGTGATGGATGCCGCACGTGCCGTAGTAGACCGCTCCGCCACTACCGGCCCTGCGGGGAGCTGTCCTCCCGCTGCCGCGTACGGCCCGCACGACGCTGTTTTCTACGCCTCGTTCCACCATGCCGATCGGGTGCGCTGCGCGTCGGACCTGCCGAATTGGCTTCGGCGTGACGGCACGCTTGGCATTGCGTACCGGGTGCGCAGCGTGCCGGATCTTCTTGACCGGTTTCGGGGCGAGTAGGCGAAACAGTATGCCCATGATCATTCGTTCCTCTCGGCCGGCTGCGGCGCCCCTGGCTGCGCGCGATCGACCCCGGCAACTGCGGCGGCTACCGGCCAGCGGTTTCCACCCTACGCGCGTGCTGGGCTGGTGACAGGACGAACTGCCCGACGCAACGACAGCGCCGCGCCTTTGACGGGCGCAGCTCAGGAGTGCCAGTGCGGTTTCCCGGACTCGATGCCGCACGTGGTGGATCGGTCCTCGGCGTCGGTGGTGGCCGGCTCCGAGGGCGTCGACCAGGTCGAGCAGGTTGAGGTGAAGCTGGGCAGCTGGGTCAACAACCAGCCTTAGCATCAGGCCGAGCTCAGCGAGGCGTAGATCGCGGCTCTCGCCGAGCACGGCCTGATGCTCGGGCAGTGGAGCATGAGGGGGAAGTTGGGAGGCTGCCACCGAGGTAGCTCGGTGGCAGCCTTCGTCGTTGTTCTCGGGTCTCACCAACTTCGTCTCCTTTTTAGCCCAAAAAATCTTCAAAAAACTGACCTTCACGGTGCCCGATCGCGAGAGGCAAGTGCACACGGAGGAGCAGATTCAACAAGCGTTCTCCAACTAACGTCGGGCGCGCGCTCCACCAAGGGCCTCGCCGAGGTCCAGATCGGGGACTTTTTATGCTTGAAACGATGGACGATCACATCGATGCCTGGTTGCCCGACCCGAGGGCCCAGCGGATCCGCAACGACGCGGTCCGCGTGGAGGAGCTGCGGCGGAAGGAGTTCCGGGGCCCCGGCTACGACCAGCTGGTGGACGACCTGTGCAGGGAGGCGATGCGGCTCTTGCGGGGCATGCTCCGCAGCGGCTCCTTGGCCCGCTACTGCAAGGAGCGCTTCGCCGAGAGGTGCCAGCCCCGAGTGGGGTCGGCACCGGCTGCGGCCGGCCGGGGGCAGCGGTCACACGCTGGGCCTGTCACCTGTGGGAATCTGCGCAGCCTGTGGTCAGGAGCGGGCCAGCGCATGTCGGTAACTCGGTGTGCTCGCGCGGCTTTTGGTGAAGTATGTGCAGATGACTACCTCCTTGTTCGCCGCGGCGGCGACGGACCTGACGATCGAGCGCATCCGCGCCTTCGCCGGACGGCCGGAGCAGGTGGAGAGCCTGACGCTGGAGTTCAAGCGCGAGTTCTCCTCCAGCTTGGTGAAGACCATCGCGGCGATGGCGAACTCCTACGGCGGCCTGATCCTGGTCGGTGTGCTCGACAAAGTCGAGGACGGCGCCGAGCGCGTCGTCGGCGTCGACGCCCAAGACACCATCGACAAGATCGCTTCTGCCTGCCATTCGAGACTCGACCCACCGTGGGAGCCGACCTTCATCCCGGTCCCGCTGAACGACGGCTCCGGGAACAGCGTGGTGGTGGTCCGGGTAGACCACACCGTCGCCCCACGCCCGGTGCTGATCGACCTCAAGGCGCCGATCCGGTTGAGCGGACAGAACTCCACCGCGGACCGGGCCCGGCTGCTGCAACTGGTCCGCGAAGAGCCGGCCGGCGGGGCGCACGCCCTGGGGCAGCACCTGATGAACCCGCGACTGGACACCGACACCGAGGGCAATGCCACGGAGGACTTCGTGCTACGCACCGGCGTCAACCTCCCGATGGGAGAGGCTGGCACTTGGCGGCCGCTGTCGGAACGGTCCGTCACCGCCCTCGCGAATGCGCTGAACGGCTCGCCTCTGCCCCACGTGCTACTGAATGTGGGGCATGGTGCCTTCAACAGCTACACCGGCTTCCGCCAGCTGGGACACAACCGGGCGCGTACCGCACGGCTGGTGTGGCAGGCGAACTCCGACAGCCCGGTGAAGCACCCGCTCGAGGCAGTCGTGACAGTCCAGCTCCCCGAGGTCTACGGCCCTACCGCCACCGCGTCGGTGGCTACCGTTTCCATCGACATCCTGGCCCGGATCCGACGGTACGCCGAGAACCTCGGGCATCTGCAGTGGGCGTACCAGTACCCGGTCCCGGATCTGGCGGACCTGTTGGACGGCATTTTGAAGATCTTCGTCGACGACTCCGTGACCACGGAGCTGGCCCGCCTCGCGGACATCGACACCGCCCTGGTGGCCCAACCCCGCGAACTCCACCTCGTCGCAGATGGTGCGGTCGCGGACCTCCTAGATCCCGAAGGGCTGCAACAGATCCCGGGCAGCGGCAGATCGAGCGGGGGCACCTTCCGGGCCAATCCGGCGCTCGACCTGCGCGTCGAACAGGAACGGCAGGAGCAGGTCCACGACTGGCTCCGGCAACTCGGCCTGGACGCCGGGCTGGCCGGCATGGAAGCTCTGGTGGAGCGCTACCGAGCTTCGGCAGCCGGGGCAGAGGCGTAGTACGGACGGCCCGCCAGCAGCTCCGAGACGGACCCCCTAGATCCTGCTAGGGACGCAGGGCCTCCATCATGTGCTGGAGGCCCTGCTTGTTGTCGTCTCAGCGGCGGGTCGTGTACATGTGCAGGATGTCGCCCATCGGTGCTTCCGTGCCGTCTGGGTTCTTCTGGATGCCGGGGGCCGTGTTGAAGCGCAAGGTGGGTCCGCGTTTGCTCAGCTGGACTCTATCGAGCGCGGCGTGACGGTCTGGGTGTCCGACAACGACCTGTTCGCAGCTGTCTGCGAGGTCCTGGTTGCAGCTGATTACTCGGTTGAGCTTGACTTCCTCTGTGGACGCTCCAGGGCGGCCGGGAACGAGCACCAACTGGGCGGTGGGGCTGACCGGGAACCTGATTTCATGAGCGCCTTCCAGGCCGAACCCGCGGTAGGCGTCGCTCGGAGTTTCCGGGCGCCAGAGTACGAGGGGTGCGTCGGAGGTGAGGAAGATCGGCTTGCGGCTGGTCTCGAGCCGCCAGTGCCGAGCACGGAAGTGCGGAACGCACACCTCAACAGAGCTGAGCGTATCCACGACCGCCTCATCGTGCGTGGGGTCGTTGCCCGCGTTCATCGCTCGCATCCCGTGGTAGTAGTCCCAGGCTCCTTGAGCTTCGGCGGGCCGAGGCGGGTGACCGAGATGCTTGCGTGTGAGGTACTCGGTGATCAGCGCGAGGTCGATCTCCCGCCCACTCGCATAGGCAGTGACGTTGCGCCCAAAGAGCGGGCCTGTGCGCTTCCGTGGAGTCCGGGCCATCTGCACAGCCAGGTACAGGCAGAGCAACTCGCGGTCGTCGGTACCGATAACCGGAGGCATTCCCGTCTCGTCTATTCGGCGCAGGACGTCGATGCCCTGCCCTTCCAGACGGCTGAGCTCGTCCTCGATGACCGTGGAGGGCGCGCCGTTCTCGTCGGTGATGGTGTAGAAGCCGGTCTCGGCCGCGATGTTCTTGACGTTGGCGAGGTGCGCCTTCGGCGGGCACCGGCGCTTCACCCTGACCATGACGCCTTGTCCGAATCGTGCTAGGTAGCTCTGCGGCACATAGTGGTGAAGTTTCGGTGCAGACACGCCGCCCAGCGTAGGCGGTCCACCCTCGCACTACGACGGATTTTCCCGGTCCACCGCATGCAAGCCGGTTTTCTGAGGCACCGATCAGTGCCAGGAGTATCCGTCATCGGCTCCAACAGGACGGTGCCGGCGGCCGCGTCGTTGAGGGCGGCCAGGGCAGGGCCGACGGCCGGGTACAGCGGGAGGACCGCTGCGCGCAGGACGTCGGCCCAGAGCACTGGGTCCGGTTCTCGGCGCTGGCATACGCAAGACCTTCGCCACGTGTCCCTGGGTGGATGATCTGGTGCTTCACCACTCGACATGGCAGGAACGAGCAGCGTCAGCGATCAGCGGGTCCATCTCCCTCATAGTGTCGGTCAACATGGTGAGTGCATCGGCGACGACGCGGTGCAACTGCTTCTCGTCGTTCACCGCGTCGTCGTTCACGGCGTGGTCGCCAGCCCCGACAAGGTCGATGCTCACCACGTCGCCCGTCGAGGAAGCGATCCCCTTGCGGGGCGAGGCGTGGGTGATGGACTGAGGACGGTGGCGGTGGTAGTACCCGCCACGGCGCTGGTCCAGGGCGTCGAAGCGCGGGTCGGCCTGGAGATGAGTCAGGCGCTCCACGAGGGCGGTCATCTGCGCGGCCGGGGCGGCTGCCGCTACCAGCGTCTCGGACCAGAACTTGCCTGGCGGGGCGAAGGTGAGCCACGCCTGCTTGTTCTGGTCTTCTCCCGGTGGGAAGCCATTGCCCTTCTTGCCGAACGGCGAGCTGTTGATCACATCCGCTGCCACCGCATCGAGGAGCAGCACCCGGAGCACCGTGTTGGCCAGAGCGTGGGCGGCTGCGAGAGAGAAGTGCGCGCTGGCCTCGCACAGCCCGCGGGCAGCCATCCGATGATGCTCCTGACCCGTCCGAAGCCGCAACGGATCATTGGCGTCTCCCACAATCGGGCGGGCCAACCAGCGCTGGGCGTCCTGCTCTGCCGCGTACGCCAGCGCCAGCTGCTCCCCGATGCTGCCCATCAGGCCATGTAGCTCGACCACGCGGTTCACGGCGTCGACGGGATCCGCCGCACCTGCCGCGCGCAGGCCGTCGAAGGAACTGAACCCCACCTGGCTGCCCCGTGCGCTGCGCTGCTGCCAGGCCCTCGCGACCTCAGCAACGTCTTCACGGGGATCGGTGGGTTCCGGGAGCGAGCCGTCGGGGTTGAGCGGCGAGAAGGTCGAGAACGACAAGGCGGACGTCCACTGCTCAGTCATGCCCCGCACCGTACCGCCGGCGAGGCTGACAGCCCACCCCTTGGGTCGCCCGCGCCGATCGGTGCGCACGCAGCAGAACGACGCGTGGCCCGCGTCGTCGCCGGGGGCGACCCCACGTGGAGGGCCTTCCGAGTCAAAGTTGGGTCTCGTTACCAGCTACCGAATTTCCGCAGGTCAGAGCGCTCTCCATCTTTTTCCGAACAAAATTTGCTCACTTCGTAGGGTCCGACTTAATTCCCGACGTAGCAACGCACGGTAGGACCATCTAGTACGAGGTTAGGTTTGCCCTAAATGACACACATGATCATTGCTGGTGAGGCACCGCAGCGAGAGCTCGTACAGGGTCTCGGCGGTGATGCAGAGTTGGTCCAGCAGCTGGAAGCCGACGGCTACTCCGGTGTCCGGTTCGAACTGGCTCGGGAGCAGCTCTGGACGTACGCAGTCAGGGCTCTGACGGGGATGATGCGGAATGGATCCATTGCGGCCAGCAGCCGCGCGGGAATCTGGGCCAACGAGCTCAAGATGCTGGAGCGGGACCGGGACCTGCGCGACCAGCTCGCTCTAGAGACCGTCATCGCGGTGGACGCGTGGTGGTTCGGGGAGGAAGCCCTGGGTCTGAATGCTTGGGATCCCGCCAAGGGTGCGAGCCTTCGGACGTACTTCATGGGAGCGTGCCTGTCGTCCGGTTTCCCCAACGTGCTGAGGAGCTGGCGACGTAAGCGGCTGAAGAGCGAAGCTGCATCCGCCCGACACCTGGAGCGGATCCATGATTCGGCGGACCAGAGTGGACTGGAGGCCGTGATCTTGCGTGCGGTGGTCCGTGAGGTGTTGGCCGAGGCAACGCTGGTTCAGAAGAGCATCTGTGGGCTCATCTACACCCAGGACCTGACTCACAAGGAGATCGGGAAGGTTCTGGGCAACAGGAGCGCGGCCGCCGTCGGAGCCCAGCTGAACCGGCTGCGCACAAAGGTGACCCGGCTGGTCCGCATCGGGGTGCTGGACGTCCCGACCGAGTATCTGGCCTCGGCCGGCGCCGGATCTGCGGTGCGGGGTGTCAACTGATGGCGCGTCCTGGAGCAGGAATCGCCACGGTGCTCGTCGGGCCGGTCTTGAGCACGGTGACGGGTTCACCGTGGCTGATGGTGGTCGGGGTGGTGGCCACGCTGCTGGCGGTGTTCGCCCTGCAGGCTGTCTTCCCCCAGGACTCAAAGGATCGCCTGGCTTGGTGGAAGGACCGCCGCGTCCATGGCACGCGCCGCTGGGAAGCCAAGGAAGCCCGACGTAAAGCCAAGGAGGAGCTTCGTCTGAAGAGGTTGGAGCAGGGCAGGGCAGAGCCACCACCACTGCCTGCGCCGAGGCACAGCGAACCGGTCGAACGAACGGAGGAATGAGCTTTCGCGGCGGCTCTCACATGCACATCCCGTGTCGGCATGACTTGCCCGGGGCAGCTCGCGCAGCTCGCCGAGCACGGCATGGAGTGGGCCTAGCGGCTCCGTCCTAGCCGGGAGGTCGTTGCCCTGCGCGGGGCCGGAGCGGGGCACGATTGTGCGCCGGTCCGGCCCCGGGCCGGGCGTGATTCACTCCTGGACATCGGTGGTCCGGCGGCAGTTACGGACACTGTGGGTGATCAGTCGGCGGGGGTGCGCGGCGCGGGGGCGGGGACGTCCTGGTCGACGGGGAAGACGTGGTCGGCGCCGGTGATCTCCAGCGTCCTGGCCGCGATGCGGGTCGGGCGGGCCAGGTGGAGGACGGTGTTCCGGCGCCGGGCGTCGATCCGGGCTTGGAGCAGGGCGTTGAGTCCGGTGGAGTCGCAGAAGGTGACGTCTGCGAGGTCGATGACCAGTGTCGGCGGGGCCGGGCTGGGGGCGAGGCGCGGTGCAGCGCGGCCCCCAGGCGCGACACGTTGTCGAGGTCGAGTTCGCCGGCGAGCTCGAGGACCGAGCCGTCGGGGGTGTCGCGGACGACCGCGGTGAAGGCCGGCCCGGTGGTGTCGCTCAACGCGTTCTCTTTCGCCACCAGTCGGGGGACAGGACCACCGTACGGCGCGGCCCGACGGCCGCCCACCGGGCCTGGAGGAGGCTGTTCACCACTGCGGGTGCAGATGGGCGGGCGATGGCGTGTCGCGGGCGCAGCGGGGCGGGACGGTGATCTCCGGCATCCTGGCGGAGCGTTTCCGGCCGGGTGCGGGGTTCTGTCAGCATCGGGTCGGGACGGTGCGGAGGAAGAGGTGGGGCCGTGGTGGGCACGTTCGGCAATGCCGGCGTGATTCTGGGACCGGTGAAGGGGCGGGCGGCGGCGCTGCGCCGGTTCTCAGGGCGTCCCGGCGCCGCGGACAGTGCGGCCGCCGTTGCGGTGGTCGCGCGGGCGGTGGGCCTGGCGGAGCGGCCGGACGGGGTGGGCGAGGTCGGTGAGCTGATGGAGTTGTGGACGCTCGCCCGCGTGTGGGGCTACCCCGCCTACGAGAACGTCACCCTTCCCGAGCTGAGGCCGCAGACCTTGGCGCTGGCCGGGCAGTTGCAGGCGCTGCTGGAGGAGCTGGAGCCGGAGCACTGCAAGAGGTGGGGTGTGCGCTGGCGATCAACCACGACGTGGTGTCGCTGGCGTTGGAGTTGGTGGAGGAGAGCGCCGACCCGCGCCCGTTCCACGTCCGGTCGATGGGCGAGTTCGACCTGGAGCGCCGGCTGGAGGAGGACCGCATCGGCGACCAAGTCGATGTCCTGTGCTGGACGCTCCCTGCGACTGGCCAGCGGCGCAGCGCGGTGCTGTGGTGCTGGCGTGGGTGTGGGAGGTCGCCGCCCTGGTTGCGCAGATCGCGCAGTTGTCTGTCCTGCCCGCGGTGCCCACTCCCCTGCTGTGGCAGAGCGCCGGCGCCGATCACGCCTGCAGCAGCGCCCGCGTTCCCGGTAGCGAGGTGCTGGTGTGGGCCAGGACGGAGCCGGAGCCGTACGTGGGCCGGGTGCTGTGGGCCGGGGCGCGGCCGCCCGCGTGGTCGGCCTGGTCGGTCGGCTGGACCGGCGGGGAGGGCCAGCGGCTTTGGTGGAAGGGCGGACGGGCGGCGAGTGTGGTCGCCGCCCGGTGGAACGCCGAGGTCGTCGTCCAGGCGCTGCTAGCCGATCCGCACCGGGCGATCAGCCCGCAGAACGGCGAACCGCTGATCACCTGACCGTTGCTGCCTCGTGATTCTCGGTGGGTTGGTCGAGCTGCTGTTGGCGACGTCGCTGCTCGCCGCGAATTGCCTCGACACGATCGGTAAGCCTGGCGAGGGATTCGGCCTCGCTGGCGAGGCCGGCGTAGTCGCCGACACGAAACGTGGCGGCGTTGAGTTCCTGTTCAATGGCGTCTGCGGTCTGCTGCAGGTAGAAGGAGCGTTCGCGGAACTTGAAGTATCCGGTGAAGCTGGCTGCCAAGCCGACCAGAAGGCTTACGGCCACTGTGGTCCACCGGTGTGCCGGCAGCGCGTCGGCGAGGGCGGCGATCGTAGTGGTCAGCAACGAACCGATGATGATCACGCTTTGGAGCCAGTTGTGGGTCCGTCGGTATTTGAGGCTCTCCGCCTGATACTGCCTGATGAACTCGAAGACATCCTGGCGGTAGTAGCGATGACGGACCTCCAGCTCCGGATAGGTGCTCGCGGTGAAGTGACGCAGGGCCTCGCGACCCCGTTCCTGGCGGCCTTCCAGCACTGATCGGCTGGAAAATGCCGTACGCCTGACCCGAGTCCGCACACGCCAGTTCAAAACTCCGCCGGCCGTGGCCAGCACTGCACAGATCCCGTCCAGACGTGCCAGCACCGGCCAGCTGACGCGTCCGGCCAGCGCGATGGCCAGGCAGAGCGCGACGGTGCCCGCGAGGATACCGATGCCCCCGGTCGTCCAGAAGGCGAGGTTGATGAACCGTCGGATCCGCAGCATCTCCTCGCCGGTACGGATCTCTTCTTTGAGCAGGAGAAGCTGATCGAGTTCTACCGGCTGGGACGATCCGGCTCGGAGCTCTTCGTCCGACACAGTTCCCCCCGGAACGCGCTCGGGAATCGGTTAACCGATCACCTCGTGATCCACGGATTATGGCATCGAGCATGCCTGTGTAGCAGGCGAATCCCGGTGGCTGATCCCGTAGCTTCGGGCACGGTGCAGGACGCGTTGGAGGGGCGCGCTGCCGTGACTGGCTCCGGCCGGCTGGCAGGCGGAAGCGTGGCGGCGCTGGGCCAGCCGCTGCTGTCGTGGATCCGGGGCCCGGACCGGCGACTACCGGGGGGCGACCGATCGGGTGGTGGCGTCCTCGTGTGGACGGGTGGGCGGCGCCGGCGCGGGCGTCGGTGGGCGGGTACGCGATCGGGACGTGGCTCTCGGAGCTGCGGGCCGCGGCCCAGGTGCCGGCCGGAGAGCCGGGGGCGCTGGCGGCGGAGCGGCGGCGGGCGTTGGAGGAGATCGACCCGTGGTGGTGCCCGGTGTGGCCGATCACCTGGCAGCGCGCCTACGCCACCGCCCGGCAGTGGTGGCTGGCCTGCAACGGCGTGGTCGACTGGGCAAAACAGCTGCCGCTGGACACGGTGTTCGAGGGCGAGCAGCTCGGCCGCCACCGTGTGGTGGTCGCACCCGGCCAGCTCGGCCGCGGAACGGTAACTGCCTGTGAGACATCGCACGCGATTAAGAGTCAAGCGGAGCGGGTTGATCGTCGGCCAGGGTTGGCGGGTTGCCAGGTGAGATCAAGTGCATCATCGACTGTGGCAGTGCGGGATTCCTGGGAGCCGCCGAGGGCTGCGTGGCTCAGCAGCGCGGGCGTGCCGGTCTCCAGCGCGTTGGCGATGTCTTGGAGCATCGAGGTGACCGAGGCCCACTGGGGGACGTCCAGCATCCAGGTCTCGTGGTCCCAGAGGAGTACCGCGCCGTGGGTGTCGCCGGGTCGCATGTCGACGACCAGCCCGTCGCCACCGGGGCTCAACGCGATCGGCATGAACTCACGCAGGTAGCGCGTCTCGGGCTGGCCGTTCTCGTCGAACGACTCGCCTTCCTGCTCGGCGACCAGTAGCCAGATCCCATGGGTCTCCAGGGCCTCGTCCAGCGAGACCGGGGCGAACGCCTCCGGAATCCAGTAGCTCGCGCTGACACCGGGCAGCAGCCACCAGGCCCGAAGGTCGGCGGGCAGGGGCAGGCCGAGGTCAGCCTCGAACGCGTCCAGGCGGGCGGCATCCGGCGCTGGTCTCGCCGGGCCTCGTCGGGTGTGCGCGGTGAGCCAGGTGTCGATGCGGCTCCAGGAGGTCGGGATGTCGTGATCAGCGGTTGTCATGGCGGGCAGTCTGCCTCACGGGGGTGTCACCGGCCGAAGCTGTGAGCGAAGCAACTGGTCAAGCCGCGACTGCGGTGAGAACGGGTGCGGGAAAGGCGGTGTTCTCGTCGAACCGTTCGTGGTGCTGGAGGCAGTGGTGGAGCTGTCCGAGCAGGCGGTTGAAGAGGTGGCGTTGGGCGGCGGCGTGCCAGTCTCCGTGTCCGCGGCGGGCGCGGTAGTGGGCGCCGGCTCCGGGTGAGGCGGTGAGGGCGGAGAACGCCCAGAGGTAGCCGACGTGGTTGAGGCGGTCGTTCTTGACGATGCGCCGGCCGATGTGGCTCTTCTTGCCGGAGGCGCGGGTGACGGGTGCTGCTCCGGCGTAGGCCTTGAGGCCGCGGGCGTCGGCGAAGCGGGTGCGGTCGTCGCCGACCTCGGCCAGGACGCGGGCGGCCAGCTGGGTGCCCAGGCCCGGGAAGGACAGCAGGATCTCCGCGTCGGGATGCTGGGGGAAGAGCTCCTCGACGGCTTGGGCGAGTCCCTCGGCGGCCTGGCAGGTGGCGTCGAGCTGCTGCAGGAGGGCGAGCATCTGCTTGCCGAGGGCGTCCTCGACGAGCTGCGGCTGGTGGGCGTACTCGGCGCGAAAGACCTCGCGCAGGCGGTCGGTCTCGGTGTCGAGCTTGCGGCTGCGTCCGGCGCGTCTGAGGGCAGCGGCGATTTGGCTGCGGGTCAGCCGTGCCGCGCGGGCCGGGGTGGGGGCGAGTTTGAGGAGTTGGCGGGCCTCGGGGCGGCAGAGGCCGTTCTGCCAGGGGCCGAAGGCGTCGAGGGCGGCGGGGTAGTACTCGCGGAGCAGGGAGCGGAGCTGGTTGGAGATCTGCTGGCGGTTCCAGGTGGCGTCCTGCTGGGCTCGGGCCAGCACCGCGATGGCGCGGGCGAGGTCGGTGTCGGCGGGGAGCGGGCGGTGCATGGGCATGTCGGTGCGCAGGATGTTCGCCAGGACCAGGGCGTCGCCGGGGTCGGACTTCTTGCGGGAGACGCCGTGGCGGTCGCGGTAGCGGGCGGCGGCCATCGGATTGATCGCGAACACCTTCCGGTGGCCGGTGCGCAGGATGGCGACCAGGAGGCCGCGGCCGGTCTCGATGGCGACCGGGATCGGCTCCTCGGCTGTGTCGCCGTGTTCGGCGAGGAGGTCGAGCAGGAGCTGGTAGCCGGTCGCGTCGTCGGTGATGCGGCGCTTGGCCAGCAGCTGGCCGCTGTCGTCAACGAGGGCGACGTCGTGGGTCCGTTCGGCCCAGTCGATCCCGCAGTAGATCATGCTGTTCTCCCTGGTCAGGGCATGCTCGGGCACTGATCCGCGAGCACGTGTGGGGCCACTCAGCTCCCTAATTCCAGGCCTCGTCTCGGGCCGACATCGCACTAGTTGTTGCGTGGCACCAGCTCGCTCCACGGGCCTCGATCTGTGCCGGAGCTCAAGGCTCGGGCCTTTCGAGAGGTCACCGTAGAACGGGCTCGCACCGCCAACATCACCAACGAATGATCACAGCCGCCCGCCGGCGGTCCGGGGCACCAAGCGCCGCAGATCTGTACTAGGGCATCGAACGCCAGGTCAGAGACATGCGTACGCTCGATGCCCCGGCCGCTGGCGGGCGGCCTTGTGGCGATGGTCGTGCGGGGGCCAGGGCGGCACCGATCTCACAGAAGGCCTCGGTGGCCGGGTCGTATGCAGGCGTCTCTCCGACCATCTCACGACCACCCCAGCGGGCCACGGTCGTGGCAACCGCTCTGGCCCGCTAATAAGGAATTAGGTCGTATGCCTCAAGGATCTCCATGATCTCCCTGCTGTTCTTCACCCGCTCCAGCGTCGCCGAGCGGGACTACTCGGGGCGAGCGGGGAGAAATTTGGCCGTACGCGGGGAAACCCGTGGCCATAAATTGCGCGGTAAGTGGCCGCCTACGGGGAGCATGCCTCGACCGCCGTCAGAGCTGGTGTCGGCGGGAGGAGTTCACCGCCGCCGGCTGCGCAGTTGGAGGTGTCGAGAGTGGTCCTGTGGCCGTGGGTGCGCTGGGCTGGTGCCGGGCTACTTCAGGGCGAGCCACGCGATGATGGCGCTGGCGATAGCGGCGATGGCGGCGGCGGCGCTCCAGATGACGTCGGTCCTGTGCCAGTAGGGGGCGGCGCCGGGGTACTGGCGGGGGTGCCGTGGGCGGCGTTGGCGGTACTGCCGTGGTGGGTCTGGGGGGGCAATGATGGTGATGTTCGCCTGGGGGCCGGCGCTGACGTTGAAGGTCGGCTGGTCGGGAGTGCTGGTCATGTTCTTCTCCGGTGTTCATGGTTTGCCGGGCCTGCCGCCCCGCCGGGCAAGGCGGGGCGGCAGGCCTTCGGGCGTGGCGTGGTTAGGCCACGGCGCAGGGTGCGTGAATTCGCCTCGGGCCCCGGTTGTCTACTGTCCACGGGGTGGGCTGAGTCCGTCCGCTGCTGCCGATGATGGTGGAGATCGCGACCACCATGATCAGGGTGATGGGGGTATTCGTCGTCGTCATCCCCAGGCAGGAGAGCACGGCGCCGAGGACGACGGCGGCAGCCGGCAGCATCGATTTGGTTGGCATGGTTCTGCCCCTAGCGGGTGGCGGCGGGGTTCGCCGCTGTGGTGGTCCGGACGGCGGGGTTGCCGTCGGAGGCGTTGGCCGGGACGCTGGCGCGGATCCGCGCGATCGTGTCCTGCCAGTGCGGGCTGTTCATGGTCTGTTCCACGGCCGCGGACGCATTGTCCGTCAGGATGCGGCCGAGTCCTCGGAGGAACATCTCTTCCTCCTTGGTGAGGGCGGGGGCGTCCTCCAGGGAGGTTGCCCCGTTGATCTGGTCGTGCATATGAGATCTCCTTCGTGGCGAGACCCTGCTCTAGGGTCCCGACCTGGGGGCACGGTGCCGGCGGATGCGCCGTGCTTCCTAGTCGGGCTCTACAGGACGGGTGGGGGTACGGAACGGGCGGGCGCGCCGCACCCCCCGAGGGGTGGGGTTCCTACGGGAGGAGGCGGTCCCACAGTTCCGAACGGTTACGGGCGAGTGCGTGCGTGCCGCGGTAGAGGTGCGACTGCACCGTTGCCAGGGAGAGGCCCATGACCTCTGCTGCCTGCTCGGGCGTGAGCTTGGCCTCGAAGAGGAGGTGGAACACCTCGCTCTGGCGCCGACTCAGGTATGTGTCGCAGGCCTTGAGGGCCTCGTTGACGAAGTGGCCGCACTGGAGCGAGCGGTCGAGGTCGGTGTCCGGCTCGAACCACAGGCCGGGCCGCTCGCCGATCTCATCGCTGGCCATCTCCTTTTTGTTCCACTGCGTGAACAGCCAGTTCTGGCCGACGCGGTAGGCGTAGGCGACCGGGTCACGAAGTGCCGGGGGGCGCTGGGCGCGGGTGAGTACCCTCTCGAGGGCGTGCTGGGTGCCGTCCTCGGACTGTTCCCTGGTTGCCCCCTTGCCGCGCAGGTAGCGCGGCAGGAGGGTGTAGATCGTGGCAATGTGTTCATCGGTGACCGTGATGCTTCCCTGTTCGGGGATGCTGGAGTAGATCTTGCCGATGTGCTCGCCGGTGTCCGTGGCCGGCCCGTGTTCCAGGCCGGATCCGGCCTCCGTGGGGCCGGTTTCCTCGGCAACGCGCTCGATCATCGAGGTTTTACCTCTCGGTGTAGTGAAGGGTTGTACGAGTCGGGGCGTTCGGCCGATCCGCCTGCCGCCGGTTCCCGCCTCGGGTGGATAGAGGCGAAGGGGGGCCTCTCACTGAGCTCGCAGCTTGTGAGGTACACCACGACCGCTCAATCGGCATGTCGCCTCTTTCGAAAGCCTGTTGACGTGGTACAAGACCAGCGACCGCCGCGCGAGGGAAGACCACCTGGCGGTCCGCCTGGCAGCGCGCGTACGTGGCCGCCAGGGCGTGGTGGCTGGAGTGCGACGGCCGGGTCGACTGGCCCGCCCTTCCGCTGGAGCCCGAGTTCGAGGGAGAGCAGCTGGGGAAGTTCGTCGCCCGGGTGCTGGTCGGTGAGACGCAGCTGTGGCGTGAGGGGATTGGTCATGCGAGGCGGTGGTTCGAGGAGACCGGCGGCCTTGATGTTCCTTATTCGGCGCTTGTCGGGGAATCCGGGAATTATCCGCTCGGGAAGTGGTTGTCGGACCGGCGCAGTGAGAATGCGGACGGTGAGTTGGCGTCATACCGGGTGGCGATGCTGGACGCGCTCGGGATGATCTGGTCCGTCTCCGATGCCCGGTTCGAGGCCGGGCTGGACTGGGCGCGGGTGTGGGCGAAGGACCACGGCGGCTCTCTGGCGGCGCCGGCGCGGGCCTCGATCGGCGGGTACGCGATCGGCACGTGGCTGTCCGAGCTGCGGGCCGCCGCGCAGGTGCCGGCCGAGGAGCAGGGGGCTCTGGACCCGGAGTGGCGGCGGCAGTTGGAGGAGATCGACCCGTGGTGGTGCCCGGCCTAGCCGATCACCTGGCAGCGCGCCTACGCGGTCGCCAGGTCGTGGTGGCTGGAGTCCGACGGCCAGGTCGACTGGACCGCCCTGCCCTTGGAGACCGTGTTCGAGGGTGAGCAGCTCGGCCGGTGGGTCCTCGCGCAGCGGGCCGGCTGGCCCGGTCTGGAGGAGGACCAGCGGGACCTGCTGTCCGCGATCGGCATCGAGGCCGACCCCGAGCTGGTGGCCGCCAAGGCCGCCGCCGAGGCGAAGCCGGCGCTGTCCCGCACGGACCGGTTCGCTCAGGGCCTGGCCGCGCTCGCCCAGTTCGTCGAGCGGGAAGGCCATGCGCGAGTGCCCCGGGCGCACAAGGAGGTGCTGGAGAGCGTGGAGGCCGGCCCCGGCGGCGAGGACCAGGTCGTGGTGCAGCACGTGGCGCTCGGCGCGTGGCTCAACAACCAGAAAGCCCGCCGGGCGAAGCTGACGCAGGGCCAGCTCGCGCAGGTCGCCGAGCATGGCGTGGAGTGGGCATAGCGGGCAGAGCGGGCAGGTGGTGTCGGCTGGCCCCTGATGGGTGTGGTCGGCTCGCGGTGCGAGGCGGCCATGCCCATCAGGGCCGGGCTTCAGTGGGTCTTCAGCCACCAGTCAATGACGGCGACCAGGATCGGGGCGGGTGCGCGGGTTGCCAGGGCCAGCAGGGCGGTGCGCCCGGCCTCACGGAGCATTGAGGCGTTGGCGGGGGCAGGCGGGGTGGTCGTTGCCGTGTTGGATGCGGTGGGCGGGGCGGCTGGTCCGGGCGTGCGGGTGAGGTTGTGCTTCATGGTGGGTGTCCTCTCGGTGGTCACTGGTGTGGGGATGCCGGGCCCGGCGTCGGGTTCGAATGTGACATCGAGGGGTATGGG
Source organism: Kitasatospora sp. NBC_00315 (assembly GCF_041435095.1). Lineage (NCBI taxonomy): Bacteria > Bacillati > Actinomycetota > Actinomycetes > Kitasatosporales > Streptomycetaceae > Kitasatospora > Kitasatospora sp. NBC_00315. Next base: position 17,073 of record NZ_CP108025.1, read on the forward strand.
GTGTCCCAAGTTGCGGGCGGGGCGGGCGTGATGGGCGCTACGCTGCTGGTCAGCGGTGGTGGGTCACGGGTGCCCGCCGGGCCTGCCGCGGGCGGGGCGGGCGCACGCGGGGTGGGTGAGAGGCAGGGCGGCCGGGCGATGCCGGACAACGAGCTGGAGTCGGGGCCGAAGCGGCAGGCGCTGTACCTGGGCCTGCTGGAGTTGAAGGAGCGGGCGGAGCGGGCTCGCAAGGCCCGGCAGGAGTTGTACGGGCAGCTGGAGCTGGAGAAGGCTGTACGGCGTACCGGGCGGGCCGGGACGGAGACGTTCGCCGGGAAGCGGATCAGCTCATGGGTGCCTCCGGCCGGCCGTGCGGGCGGGGCGCGGGTGCCGCAGGATGCTGAGGTGCTGCTGGCGGTGGTGGCGGTGTGGTCGTCCTGGGCCGGGGCGCCGTCGCTGTCGGCCGATGGCCGGGTGGAGGAGAGGTGGCTGCGCGCGGAGCGGGCCCGGTGGGTGCGGCTGCTGGACGGGGCCCGGGCAGAGCGTGAGGCTGCCCGGGCAATCGGCGCGGGCGATGGCGCCGCGCAGGACCAGGTGCGCGCCGCCGAGTGGGCGGCGGCCGTGGAGGCTTACCTGCGGCGGGTGCAGGAGGTCCACCGGCGGCTGAACCTCGACGTCCTCGGATCCTCAAGCAGCGCCGGTGAGCAGCCGGTGATCGAGGTGCGGCAGGTGTTCATGGCGCAGTTGTGCCGTCCGCATGTGGCGCAGGTTCCGGGTGAGGTGCGCCGGTTGCTGATGGCGGCGAACGAGCTGGCGGAGGCGGATCTGCCGCCGGGGATGGCGGCCGAAGCGGCCCGCACCCTGCGGAAGGATTACCACGCGCAGCCCGCGCGGCCGGTGTTGGAGGTGCTGGCGGGTGAGGGGGGTCGGCGGGTGGTGGTGCTGGGTGATCCAGGTGCGGGGAAGTCGACGCTGGCGAAGTACGTGGCGTTGGCGTTGGCGGGGGCGTTGGAGGAGCTGCCGGGCGAGCTGGGCGGGCTTGCCGGGTTGGTGCCGGTGGTGGTGGAGCTGCGCCAGTACGCGCAGGCGCGGTGGCGTGAGCGGACGATCGAGGACTTCCTGGAGCAGGTGGACCAGCAGGACCGGATGTGCCTGACGCGGCCGCTCCTGGAGGGTCTGCTCGCGCGGGGGCGGGCCGTGGTGTTCTTCGACGGCCTGGACGAGGTGTTCGACCCGGCCGTGCGGGCGGAGACCGCGCGGCGGATCACCGCGTTCGCCGCGGCCCACCCGGACGTGCGGGTGGTGGTGACGTCGCGGGAGTACGGCTACCGGGCGGGTGAGTTCACCGCGGCCGGGTTCGCCCAGGTGATGCTCCAGGACCTGGACCGCGGGCAGGTCGAGCAGTTCATCCGCCGCTGGTACACCGCAGCGCATCCGGAGAACCCCTCCCTCTCCTCGCAGCTCACCCAGCGTCTGCTGGGGGCGGTGCGGGGGGTGCGGGCGGTGGCGGAGCTGGCCGGCAACCCGTTGCTGCTGACCGTCCTTGCGTCGATGGGGCTCGGCAAGACCATCCCCCGTGAGCGCCGTGAGGTCTACGCCCACGCGGTGGAGGTCCTCATCGAGCAGTGGGACAAGGACGCCAAGTTCCTCGACCCGCACTCGTCCGTCACCGGGGAGGCCGCCCAGGCCCTGGAGTGGCTCAACGTCGACCGGCGCCTGAAAGTGCTGCAGCGCATCGCCCGCCGCATGCAGGAAGGAGCTGGCCGACCCGCCGGCACGTTCATCCAGCACAGCGAACTGACCGCCATCATCAGCACCTACCTCACCGAACAGAACATCTCCCGCACCGCCGCCGACATAGCCGCCCGCCACGTCGTCGAACGGCTGCGCACCCGCAACTTCCTGCTCGCGCACTACGGCGGTGGCATCTACGGGTTCGTCCACCGCACGTTCCTCGAATACCTCGCCGCCACCGACCTCCTGGACCGCGCCTTCGAGGAGGACTGGACACGCGACGAGACGGTCGGTCTCCTGGCCGGCCACGCCGAGGACCCGGCGTGGCACGAGGTCCTGCTGCTCACGGCCGGCAACCTAAAGCAGCGTGACGTGGCGGCCTTCATCGCGCACCTCCTCCAACAGCACCGACGCCATCGGGAGCCCAGGGATGCGTCGGTGCCGATGCTGGTGCTGGCCATCCGCGTCCTGGCCGAGGTCAAGGAGATCGGTGCCTCCCCCGCCCCGGGTGCCAAGGACCGGCACCTGTCCGTGGCCGCGCAGAGCGACGCCGTCATCGACACCCTCACCACCACCATGCGCCAGTCCGTGTACCTCTTCATCGAGGAGGCCCTGCCCGCTCTCGGCACCTTCGACCGTTTCTGGAGCGGCCGGGACCGCTACCTGCGCTGGTACTACGCCAGCTATCAGCGGGGCACTGCGATTCAGAGCAGCGACGTCGCTGCGGCCCTGAGCCGCGACCTGGACGAAACAGCACACCAGGCACGTACCCCCTGGGATCCGTTTCTCCGCGGCGACGCGCTGCGGGTCCTCGGGGAGCGGTGGCCGGACCATGAGAACACCTACCAGAGCGTTCTCGCCGCCACCACCGACACCGAACCGAACGTCCGCGCCAACGCCCTGCACGTCCTCGGACGGCACTGGCCAGAGCACGAAGACACCCACCGGGCCGTCCTCGCCGCCACCACCGACACCCAACCGAACGTCCGCGCCAACGCCCTGCACGTCCTCGGACGGCACTGGCCAGAGCACGAAGACACCCAGCAGACCGTCCTCGCCGCCACCACCGACACCGAACCGAACGTCCGCACCACCGCCCTGCACGTCCTCGGGGAGCACTGGCCGGAGCACGAAGACACCCAGCAGGCCGTCCTCGCCGCCACCACCGACACCCAACCGGGCATCCGCGCCAACGCCCTGGACGTCCTCGGGCGGTACTGGCCGGAGCACGAAGACGCCCACCGGGCCGTCCTCGCCGCCACCACCGACACCGAACCGAACGTCCGCACCACCGCCCTGGACGTCCTCGGGGAGCGGTGGCCGGACCATGAGAACACCTACCAGAGCGTCCTCGCCGCCACCACCGACACCGAACCGAACGTCCGCACCACCGCCCTGGACGTCCTCGGGGAGCACTGGCCGGAGCGCGAAGACACCCACCGGGCCGTCCTCGCCGCCACCACCGACACCGAACCGAACGTCCGCACCACCGCCCTGGACGTCCTCGGGCGGTACTGGCCGGAGCACGAAGACACCCAGCAGACCGTCCTCGCCGCCACCACCGACACCGAACCGAACGTCCGCACCACCGCCCTGCACGTCCTCGGGGAGCACTGGCCAGAGCACGAAGACACCCACCGGGCCGTCCTCGCCGCCACCACCGACACCGAACCGAACGTCCGCACCACCGCCCTGCACGTCCTCGGGGAGCACTGGCCAGAGCACGAAGACACCCAGCAGACCGTCCTCGCCGCCACCACCGACACCGAACCGAACGTCCGCACCACCGCCCTGCACGTCCTCGGGGAGCACTGGCCAGAGCACGAAGACACCCACCGGGCCGTCCTCGCCGCCACCACCGACACCGAACCGAACGTCCGCACCACCGCCCTGCACGTCCTCGGGGAGCACTGGCCAGAGCACGAAGACACCCAGCAGACCGTCCTCGCCGCCACCACCGACACCGAACCGAACGTCCGCACCACCGCCCTGCACGTCCTCGGATGGCACTGGCCGGAGCACGAAGACACCCAGCAGGCCGTCCTCGCCGCCACCACCGACACCGAACCGAACGTCCGCACCACCGCCCTGCACGTCCTTGCGGCCAGGTTCCCGGGTGTGGCGTGGCCCGTTGTGCGCGAGCACACCGCGAGCGACCAGCCGGCCGACATCAGGGTGTACGTGATCAAGCTGCTCGCGCTGCTGTGGCCTAACGAACCCGACACCCTCCCTCTCATCCGAGCCATGGAGCAGCACGACGATGAGGATGTGAGCCGGACAGCCAAGGAAGCCTTGGGGCTGTTGGAGTACCAGCCCCGCTCGGGGGGCTCTCGGAAGTAGGGCTGTCAGGGGACTTCGGCTGTTCGGTGGTTCGCCGGTCTCAACGCGCACGTCCGGGCCACGGGGCAGCATCGGGGTGCCGACGTGGGCCCGGTCAGTGGCTACGCCATCGGCACCTGGCTCTCGGGGCTGCGGGCGGCGGCGCAGGTGCCGGCTGGGGAGCCGGGGGCGCTGGCGGCGGAGCGGCGCCGGGCGTTGAAGGAGATCGACCTGTGGTGGTGCCCGGTGTGGCCGATCACCTGGCAGCGCAGCTTCGCGGTCGCCCGGTCGTGGTGGCTGGAGTGCGATGGGCGGGTCGATTGGACCGCCCTGCCGGAGTCGACGGTGTTCGAGGGTGAGCAGTTCGGTCGGTGGGTGCTCGCGCAGCGGGCCGGGTGGCCTGGCCTGGAGGAGGACCAGTGGGACCTGCTGACGGCGATCGGCGTCGAGGCCGACCCCGAGCTGGTGGCCGCGAAGGAGGCGGCCGAGGCGAAGCCGAAGGTGTCCCGGATGGACCGGTTCGAGCAGGGCCTGATGGCGCTGGCGGCGTGCGTCGGGCGTGAGGGCCATGTCCGGGTGCCCCGGGCGCACAAGGAGGTGCTGGAGGCCGTGGAGCGACCGGACGGGAGCGGGGAGATGGAGGCCAGAGTGGTCGTCGCGCTGGGCCTCTGGCTCAACAACACTCGGGCCCGGCGGGCGAAGCTGACGCCCGGCACCGGTGAGCCGGTTATAGCATTCCATTGGGTCCTGCTAGCCGATCCCGTGATGCTGCGGGGTCGGCCGGCGGCGTTCCGGTGCCGGGTCGGCCGAAGAAGGCCTGGGGATGAAGGCAGGCCGGTCCGGCGTGGAGTGGTGCCAGACCGACCTGCGGCGGCAATCACGCCTGTTCAGCTCGAGGGCGGCGGCTTCGGCACCAGTGCATCCAAGGGGTGACCGGCGCTGAGGAAGGGCCCCAATGCCGCCTCATCAGCTGCCAAGAGCTACCTCTGGCTGTAGTGGTGGAGATCCTCTACGACGGTCATCAGGAAGGCTGGCCCCTTGGCTGCGTCCCTGACGATGGAGTGGCGCAAGCGGACTTGCTGGTAGCTGCCGTCGCGGCGGGAGAGCCGGACTTCGGCCATGCCGGCCTCGGCGCTCGTGCGTTGCAGCAGGGCGAGGTCCTCGGGGTGGACGAGGTCGGCGAAGCTCTGCTGCCGCAGGAGGGCCCGCGGCCGGCCGAGCAGGCGGCAGAGCGCGTCGTTGACGCGGGTCAGCTGGCCGTTCCCGCCACCGTGCAGCTCGGTGATCGCCATGCCGCTCGGCGCGTACTCGAAAGCCTGCCGGAAGCCCTCCTCGCTGGCCCGCAGCGACTGCTGCTCCTTCTCCAGCCGGGCCAGCGCGCGCTGCATCTCAGCCCGTAGCCGGGCGTTGCCGATGGCGATGGACGACTGCAGGGCGAAGGATTCGAGTGCGGTGCGGGTGTGGGTACCGGGGTGTTTGCCGCTGTGCGGCTGGTCGACGGAGAGCACGCCGAGCAGGTCGCCGCTGGCGCTGTACATGGGGGCGAAGAGGAAGTCGTGCGGGTGCCAGTCATTGGTGAAGACGGGAAGCGGTCCGTCGCCCGTCCAGGTCGGGACGTCGGTGTCGATCGCCCCGGCCCGGTCATGGGGTAGGAAGCGCAGGGTGCCCCAGTGGTCGCTGACGTTCAGCATGCGGTCCCAGGACTCCCGGGCGCCGACCTGGCCGAGCAGCACCGCCGGGCCGTTCTCGCCGCTGTCCTCGAGCTCCCAGATGGCGGCCACCACCAGATCGCCGTCGGCGGGCCGCACCAGGTGCACCACGGCCACGTCGAACTCGAGCACGTGCACGGCCCCCTCGACGGTCGCCTGCAGCGTGCCGGCCAGGCTGCTCGCCGCGTTGAGATCAGCGATGGCGCGTTGCAGTACCTGGGGGTCCGGTTGGGCCTCGGCTTGAGCTCGTTCCAGTTCCGCGGATGCGCTCTTACGCGTGTAGGTGCGCTCCGTCTGCAGGGTGGCTTCCGCAGCCAGGAGGCGGGCTTCCAGCCGCAGGCACTTCTCCTCCGCATCGTGCTTGAGTGCCTGGGCGCGGGACAGCTCGATCCGAAGTGCCTCCAGTTCGGCCTTGAGGCCGCGGATCTCATCCCCGAGCCCGTGCGCTCCGTCGGTCTGGACATAGACATCCAGTTCGGCGGAGCTGGAGGCGTAGTGGGCAAGGGCCCAGTCACTCTCCAGCTGGCGGTAGCGCTGTTCCGCCTCACGGGTCTGATCCTCCGCTCCTTTGAGCGCTTGGAGCAGGGCGCGTTCACGGACATCTGCGAGTTTGAGTTCGCGTTCGGCAGCACCGAGGAGGTCCCTGAGCTGTTCGAGTTCGTACCGGGCGGGGTTGCGGACCTGCAACGCCTGAAGGCGTAGCTCGTATGCCTGGGCGCGGACGTCGTCGGTGACGGGGTTGCCGGTGAGGTCTGCGAGTTCCTTCAGGAGCTCGTCGATGAAGGGCCGGGGTGCGATGCGGTGTCCGTTGAGGTAGCGGGAGATCGTGCCCTTGTCGCGCCGGACGCGGGCGGCGTAGCGGGTGATGGAGATGGCGAGGGCGATGAAAAGCTGGTTGAGGAAGCCGGTGAGGGCCTCGACTTCGGGTTCGTGGCGTTCGGGTGGTTGCCCGGTCCGCTTTTCCAGCACTGCGTCTCCTCGTCAGGTCTTCGGTGTTGCCGGTGATTGGCAACGGTTGCAGCTAGCGCAACGACTGGGCCTGACGGAAGCGTAGGGGACAGGTTCAAACCGCCGCAGAGGAAGGGACTTTCGTGTCCGTTCAGCTGGGGCGGGCTGTTCAAAGAGCCAGGTCGGCAGCGGTTGACCGGCGCGATGGAGGGTGCAGGGGCGGGGCTCTCGTCCGGCTGGCCGGCTGGGCGAAGACGCGGGAAATCTGCGTCAGGGAAGGACTTGATCGGCGCCATGGGCTGGCTACCGTGCGGCGCCATGGGCTGTCAGGAGATGGTCTGGGCGGCTTGTTGTGTCCGGTTCGGCTTCTGTCGGTCCACCTGTCCATGACGGTGTACGAGACGAAAGAGAGATTTCGTGGACGAGTTGAGGCCGCGCAGCGAGATGACGGGCGCGGCGGGGTGGGACGGCGTCGAGTGCCGGGAACAGCCGGATCGGCGGGCGCAGCCGACGGTTCGGGTTGGGGTGCCGGCCTGGCGGAAGCCGGACCGAATGAGCGGAGCCATCCTCGCCGGAGTCGGCTCCGGCGTCCTGGTCGAGACGCTGCGTTTCCTGGCCGAGCACATCCAGGTGACCTGGCACTGAACCGGCGCTTCCTGGCCGGCCCGTCCACGGGCGGTTGACGTCGACGCCGTCAAGATCCCAGTGCAGTGCCCGGCCGCGCGCCGGACAGGCGCGGGCGGCCGGTCGGCCGGGGGCTGCGGCGGCACCGGGCCGAAGGGGTGCGGAGGCTGCTGCTCGACGCTCAGGTCTGCTCGCCGACCGTGTCCATCGCGGTGCCCTTCTTGCGGTACGCCTCCGGCAGGCGCAGCGTGGCGAGTCCGAGGTGGTGGGCGCGCAGGCGCATGCCGGTGTCGTCGGTCAGGACGCGGACGCCGGTCTGGGGGTGGAGAGCGGCGATGTCGGCGGCGCAGCGCAGGATGGCGAGGTCGGCGTCGGTGTCACGGTGGTCGCTGTCGTTCCACACTTCCAGGGTGGCTTCGCCGGGGCGGAGGTCGACCGGGGTGCCGGGCGCGGCGCCGCGGAGGGCGTTTTCTAGGTAGCGAATCGCGGTGGCGGCCTTCTTTGCGAGGGCACCGTCGCCGTACTTCTGCCGGTCCAGTTCGTCGATCACTTTCAGCGGGACCACCAGCCGCACCAGCTTCGCCTCCACCCCCTCGCTCTTGAGGACCTGGCGCCAGCGCACGTCCCCGGGCTGTGCCCAGTGGTTGAGCATGTTGGTGTCGTAGACGACGGGCAGGCCCGGGCGCTGGGCGAGTTCCTTCAACCCAGTCAGCTCGGCGAGGGCGTGCTTCATGGTCTGGTGCTGGCGCTCGATCTCGGCGGACAGGGCTTTGTTCCGGGCGGCGTACTCCGCCTGCACGCGCTCCGGGGCGGAGGGCAGCGGGAAGCCGCAGGCGGCGATGACCGTCTGGGGGCTGCCGAGTTGGAGGAGGTGCCAGTACGCCGGGGAGCGCAGGCCAGCGGCCAGGTCCGGTACGGCGAAGGCGCACTCCAGCGTCGGGAAGGTCTTCTCGACAGCGTCGGTGAAGGCCCGGAAGTAGTCCTGCGCGCCGCAGGCGGTTTCCCACACGGCGACGGCGTTGCGGATGGCGTCCTCGGCGTACTGCAAGGAGATGCCTGGATTGAGTCGCATTCCAGGATTCTGCCTCCCATCCAGAGCCTCCGGAACGGCTGGCACCAAACGAGCTGTTCGCCGAGAGGCCGCCCGTACGGGGTGCCAACCCCAGGCACGGGCAGAGTAAGCGCCAGCCGTACGAGTCGTCCGTCATCGGCTCCAGCAGCACCGAGTCGGCGGTCGGGTTGTTGAGGGTGGCCAGGGCGGGGCCGATGGCCGGGTACAGGTGGAGGCCGGCCGCTCGGACGACGTCCACCCAGACCACCTCGGCCTAATCCTCGGCGTCCAGCTCGGCCACCGCGATGCTCTGACGGGCCTCCTCACAGTTGCGAGCCGATGCCGTCGGCGCCGCCGCTGGCCGGATGAGCCCCGCGGGAAGCGCGGGCGAACGACCGACCGGGAGAGCAGTGTGAGGGACTACTCGGCCTGCCGGTAGTTCAGACAAATCCGCTGGTTGACGGCGCAGGAGGAGTGATCTGATGCCGCCATGGCCAAAATGAGTATCACGGTGTGTCTGCCTGCACGAGAGGCCGGCCGAGTGGAAGCGGCGGTCACGGAGGCGATGGCCCCCTTCGAGATCGACTACACGCGCGGCGACGACCTGGATATCTGGGACTCCTGGCGCATCACGGGTGGCACGGTGCACGCCGGCGGGTACAACGTCCTTCCGGGTCATGAACGGGATGCCAGGCTGCTCCACGAGCTCCCGAACCGGTGGCTGACCGGGCACGTGCCGGTCCCCAACGACTTCGGCTGGTGCGCGGGCGGGCCTCGCGAACTCCTCGACTTCTCCGCCTCGCCCGAGGCGGCGTGCGAGCTGGCCGACGCGGTGTGGCACCGGTGGCACCAACTCGCGGCAGAACTGCCGCCACCCCGCCCCCTGGGCTCCTACCTCGCCCGCCATTTCGCCGAGGCGATGACCTACTCGTCCCAGCAGGCCCATGCCGACTACATCGCCCAGCCCCTCGTGCGGGCGTTCACCGACTACCTGAAGACGGTGCCAACGGAGCGCTTCTCATCGGCGTTCCTCTTCCTACAGGACCCGGTCGCGAAGGTGGGAGGCACTTCCCGCGAGGAGTTCATCGCCCGCAGCGCGCCCTACGCTCTGCGCCGACGCAATGTCCTCACCTTGGAGGGCTGGTGGTACGAAGACGGCGACCCGGGTGTGCACGGCGCCTGCCACAGCGGCGCCTGCCCGCACGAGCCGGATCTGGCACCGGGCTACGACCACGTCAACAGCTACCTGGCGGCGCTGCACGGCGACACACTCCTGGTCAACGTGCACTGCCACGTCTGAGCGACGGCCACACTCGGTTCGCGAGGAAGGCCCACGGTGCTCTTGTGAGTCACCGACATCTCACCGCCCAGTGATCATCTACTGCTCTCCGGAGTGGGCGATATTCGCTCTCGCTTCTCACGTACGCAGCCAGCTGGTTGACGCACTGCTAGCGGCATGAGCGAAATGCATCGACTAGTCCGAGGCGCAGCACCTAAGTTCTGGTCATGAGCCCGGACGAGCTTGAACTGCTGAGAGTTCTTCTGCAGAACATCGACAACGTATTGAAGAACTGCGTGCCGCTCCGTGACGAGGTGTGGCCGGTCGGAGTAGGGAGTTCGCTGGCCGGGGATGACGCGAAGGCCTCCCCGTACCACCTCTCCCACAGCGTGCAGCATGCTCTGCAGGTGGCGCTCGACCATCTGCAGTGCCTACGGTCGGCGCTGGTGGCCCGGGAAGAGCCCGACCGGATATCGGTGACCTTGCCGATCCACGCCGGTGCCACGCTGGTACGAGGTGCCCTGGAGAACAGCGCCCGGGCGATCTGGTTGTTGGCCCCTGCTCAGCGTCTGGAGCGGGTAAGGCGACGCCTGGCACTGCAGGCCGACGACCACAAGCAGAACCGGGCCACCGCGGCAGTACTCACAAGCTCCATCGCCGCGTACAGGAGCGTCGACCCGGACTCCCTTTTCCAGCGGACCGAGGATGAGCAGAAGGACCAGCTCGTCAGGTTGCTCCTCGCAGCGGGCTGGACCTCGACCGGCCCCAAGGACACGCCGCAGAAGGCCCTGAAGTGGCCCACCTACGCAGAGGTGGTCCGCGAAGCCGGTGCCAGCCTGCCCCAACCGACGGACAGCGACCGCACCGTCGATATGGGCAAGCTCCTGGAGTACGTGTGGAAGACGTGCAGCGCCTTGGCCCATGGCGACTTCACGGGCTCCCTCAGCATCCTCGGCAAGGAGATCCAGGCAGAGTACGACGGGGTGTCACATGTCAGGCTGACCGGGTCGGTCTACCACCTCCAGCTCGGAACGTCGCTGGCCTGCCTGAGCATCATCACGGCGTTGAAACTGCACGAGCAGCGGAGCCGTCAACTTCGTTGAGGAGCCGCCTACCAGCCAGCCACCGAACACGCGGAAGCCTCAGAAGCCGTCGCGGAGCAACGAGGCCCCCCCGGCCGTCACCCGCAGGAGCAGGACGGGACGAAAGCGGCAGGCAGGGCCTTCCCCTCGACAGCGACATCGACGCCTTCGTCCTGGCTGCCCTTCCGAGGAGGCGCTCAAGGCGCTCTGAGTCGAGAGCCACGGGAACCGCAACGACCGCAGTCGGCACAAATAAGGGCGCCGGCCACCAGATGGTGGCCGGCGCCTCGGTGTCTACGACCGACGGCGGCACCTCTACATGGCGCCAGGGTTGAGCTCGGCGGTGAGCCGGAGCCGGAGCCGGCTGGAGTCTCGATGGTGCCGCACCCGGGCGACCTGGAACGGCCCGGGCCACGAGGATGGGCTGCAGCGCTCAGCCGCCGGTCCTGACAGGTCAGGACCGGCGGCTGAGAAGGATGGCGAGCAGGGTGCGGGCCTCCATCCGGCGCGCGGGAGTGGGCGCGGCGATGGCGGTGATCGCGATGGCGGTGATGGTCCCGAGGTAGCCGGTGACCGTGGTGGCCAGGGCGAAGGTCGCGGGGTCACGTACGGGCATGGAGTTCTCCTGGTCGGATTCGGGCCGGGCCCGCGCAACCCACGCGCGGGCCCGGCCGGGTCAGTGGGCGGCGAGTTCGTGCAGCTGATGGGCGATGTCGTCGGTGGGCAGGCTGAACGGCCCGCACATCTCGTCGGTACCGCCGGGCAGGCCGTCGATGGCCACGCGCAGCGCGTGGTCCGGCGACGGCAGGCTGGCGGTGTCCCGGATCGGTGGAGCTAGGCGGGAAGCCAGACGCGGGTATTCGGGAACGTCGGGCAGCGACGGCTGCAGGGGTGCCGTGGCGCCCTCCTCCAAGCGGGCGGCCTGGAGGAACCAGTGCTCGGCCTCGCGCAGCTCGCCGGCGCGGATGTGGTGGAGGTAGAGGCAGTAGGCGGCGGTGAGGTCTCCGTCGCCGGCGGCGAACTGCCACCACCACTGGGCTTCGAAGGGCAGGCCCGCGAGGTCGAGCAGGCAGCCGAAGACCAGGCCGCCGCGTGGCTCCCAGCGTGTCACCAGGGCATTCACCAACGTGTCGGCGCCGGGCTCGTTGATGACGAGCTTGGCCAGGGCCTTCAGGTCGCGGGCCGCATCGTCGAGCAGGGGGCCCAGCGGCGGCAGGACCGGCGCGGCGGGCCCGGACGCGCCCGGGCTGGGCGACGCGGCGGCGGGGGCCGCCCGACGGGCGGCCTGCTTCTCGGCGACGTACCGGCGCCCGGCTTCGAGGTCATAGCAGGGTCGGGCTTCGGGAGCGGGGCCGGCGCCCGCCAGCAGGCGGTCGAGGTCGTAGGTCATCGAGATCACTCCTGGTCGTCCTTGGCGGTGTCGAGGTGCAGCAGGCGGCGCGGGGCGAGCCGGGCTCGAATCTTCGCCTTGGCCTGGGAGGCGAGGGAACGGACGGTGTTCTCGTCGATGCCCATCGCTCGGGCGGTGCGCTCGACGCTGGAGCGGTTGAGGTAGCGCAGGATGATGACGTCGAACTTGGCGCCGGACAGCTCCAGGACCGCGGCCGCGACGGAGACGCCGACCTCAAGGTCGGTGGTGCCGGCGTCGATACCAGTGATCAGAGGCTGCGCCTGCCGGTGCACCAGTTCGGAGAACAGGATCCGCTCGATCAGGAGTCGGTGCTCCGCGCAGCGGGCCGGCTGGCCTGGCCTGGAGGAGGACCAGCAGGACCTGCTGTCAGCGGTCGGCGTCGAGGCCGACCCAGAGCTGACGGAACCTCACCTTGAGCTCGCGAGGCCCTTCAGCTTCCTTGGTGTGTCAGCACAACACGGGCGGCGATGGTCTTCTCAGTGTCGGGAGCGAGGTCGAATAGCCTCATGAGCCAACTGGCCGCCAGCTTGTGGCCCAGTTCGGCGACCAGCGCAGCGTAGAACTGGGTGAGCGCGTCTTCCAGCGGCGTCCCCACGTCATCGCGAGCGGCGATCCCGTGGCGGAGCCCAGCAAGGGCGAACGGAAGCGAAGAAGCGGTGACCCATGGCTGCGTCAGGGTGTGCCAGGCCAGCACCTTGAGGTTCTGGTTGACAGCCCCAGGTGCCGACGCCTTCGCCAGGCCGTTGGATGCCTTGGCCAGCCATTGGGCAATGTCCTGCGGGTATTGCTCACTGATGTGGGTGATGCAGCCGAGAACGAACGAGGCCACCGGTTGCGGCTCGGTCCATGCCTGTGGGCGGGACAGCGCTTCCGCGACGGCCTTCGCGCGCCAGCCGTCCGCGAGGGCGGCTGCGGTGTAGAGGTCATGGGAGAAGTCGATGTCGGCGTAGTAGTGGCGCAGGAGTTCTGCCTTGGCGAGCAGGACCTCGTCGGTGCTGAGCTGGCCTGATACTGTCGCCGCGTTGAGGAGGTCAAGGGTTCCGAACGTAGGGACCTCGCTGGAGTGTGCAAGGGAGCGCAGCACTCGGTCGTCGGTCCACAGGACCAGCCCGTGTTCCTTCGCGTGGTCGAGTGCGGTGAGCCACTGCCCTCTGCGGTGTGCGGGGAGCGGGAAGCTTCGCAGTTCCGGATGCGGAACCCTGGCAGTCGACCTGAGGATCTCGAGCACGCGGCCTGCAGTGGAGCGGTACCACTCCAGCTCGCCCTCATCCTCGGAACGAACGCCCGGATGCTGACCTTCGGCATCCCAGACGATCGTGAGGTCTGACTGCAGGGCCAGTGACTCCTTCGCCTGCAGCGCGTCCTGGAACAGCTGATCGGTGGTGACGACTCCATCGGGGAATCCGATCAGGATCTCGGCCAGCCGAGGGTCCAGCAGCGCCAGAGTGTGCGCGACAGTCGGATCGATGACGGCACGTACGCTCTGGGCCGCAGTGACTGCTTCGGCACCTGCGGCATCGGCCATGGCGTCGCGGGCATACACGAAGCCAGCGGCACGGCGCAGACTGACCTCAGTGTAGGTGCGGCCCACCACCCACGTCAGGATGCCCAGAGGAAGGTCGCCGCTGGCAACCTTGTCCCGGACCTCTCGGGTGTTCTCGAATGCCTGCCTCAGATCGTCGGCAAGGTTGGCCAGTGGATCACTGTCAGGGCCCAGTTGCACGGCCCGGAACTGGGAGCTGCCAGGGAAGCGTTCCAGGTAGCGCTCGGTGGCTTCCCTCAGTTGCTCGCCGTCCTCCTCGCTCCAGCGCTCCTGGGTGCCGGCCGCGCTCGCGTGCAGTGTCGTGATGAAGCCGCCGAGAAGCTCCTCGTCATCGGGCCAACGCCGCATCAACGTCAGAGCCTGGCCTACGAAGTTCGCGTCGTCGGAGTACCTCACCCCCAGGGCAACCCACAGCAGGGCCTCGTGTTCGGTGCGGGGCTCGATGGGCGTTCCTTGATCGACCAGTACGTTCCAGGCGTCCTCGGTCATGCCGCGGGCCACGTGGCAGCGGGCCAGTGCCCACAGGGCGTCGTGGTCATGCGGGTTGAGTGCGAGCATGCTGCGCGCCGCGGCAGCGGCTCGATCGGGGTTGCCTTCTGCGAACTCCGCCTCGACCAGGAGCGCGTACATCTCGCTCTTGCTCTGGGAAGGCCAATCGGGGCCGCCCAGCTCCAGCGCGTCCCGCGCGCAGTCCCTTGTCATCCCCGGCCTATCGGCCTGCCGGTATGCCTTGGCCGCCATGGCCATCAGGGAGGCGTCCCGCCAGTGCTGGGCGCCCGAGCGCAGGGTACGTGCCCGCTGTTCCCGCTCACCGGTGACCTGGTAGTGCTGCGCCAGCAGAATCACGAAGATTGGGCTCTTGGTGACGTTGGCGCGAAGGACGGTGAGGTCACCGGTGGCGCTGGACCTCGACGCCCGGGCGATGAGCCGGATTTCGGCGACCCGCTCAAGGTGGGCCGCTTCGAGGTCGTGAAGGCCGGCAGGCTCCACTCCGCACTCGGCCAAGCCCATCGCGGCGTGAAGCTGCCCCTGCTCAGTGGTAGCCGTGTCCCATACAGCCTGCCAGGCAGCCTGGAGCTGCGGAACCTGCACCTGGTCGCCGCTCTCCCGCTCCAGGGTGAGCGCTGTGATCTGCGCTTTGACGTACGGGCTGTCGATCTGGCCCTGGAGGTGCCTGGCTTCGTCCGTCCGTCCGGTGAGCGCTGCCAGCAAAGCCCTGTACTCAAGCAGGCGGACATCGCGCGCCTCACGAGCGGTGGCCTGACCCTCGGGCTGTTCCTGCATCAGATCCCATGCGGTGGCGATGTCACCGCACGCCTGTGCTGCCTGCACGGCGACCACGATGGGCTCCACGCTGTCGCCGAACCACGAGCGCCGGCTGTCGCGCGCCTTGATCGCGAGCGAAAAAGCCTCCCGAACCTCCGTCAGCCACTGGTCGCCGCGTCTGCGGTCTGCGCGCCCCAGAAGTATCTGGGCGATCGTCAGCTGGACCCCAGACAAGGTGCCGTTCGGATCCGCGGCACGCAGGCAAGCCAGGGCCGCATCGTCCTGCCCCGTGTTTGTGAGGGCGGTCGCTTCCACCGCGGCTTTCAGTACGCGGGTGGTCTCGGTATCGGGTTGCCATGACGCGATGTGGCTCAAGGCCGCGTTCCAGTCAGAGTCGCAGAGCGCAGTCGTGGCAAGGAGCGGCGGGGATCCGGGGTCGGTGTTGGCGGCCAGGAACGCCCGAGCCTCCTGGTCTTCTCCGTCCGCCATGTACTGCTGCGCAACCAGCACGACCCACTGGTCCCGTGGAAATCCGCCATCGTCGATGCACCGCCGGAAAAACACGGCCGCCGCCTGGTGGGCGTCGTAGTCCGAGGCGAGCTGGCCCAGCCAGCCGAAAGCGTCTGCAGGTGCCTGCTCCGCCCAGCCCGGCAGGCTGCTGGCCCACTGCCGCAGAAGCGCCCTACGGTTCTCCCGGTTGCTGTGCAGAAGCCCCACTGCCTGCTCGATCGCAGGCCATGCGCCCACCAAATCCTGCGCACTCTGCCGCGCGCGGGGGCTCAAGGTCGACAAGCCCGTCGGGAAGTCCGTTCGTACATCCAGCCGGGCAAGGATCGCGGTGCCGGTGGCAGCAGCGTGATCCATTCGGGTGAGGAGGTCGTCGCGAACGTCCGTGAACATCGCCTGCAGGCTCGCCTCAGTAACCTCCCGCAGGCCTGCCAGCGCACCCAGTCCTTCGGCCTCCCGGTCGTGCTTCCACTTCTCCAGCAGTTCCACCGGGTACTCGGCACTCCGAGGACCGTCAATCGTCTTGTGGTGCGGCTTACACATCAGGAGCAGGTTGACGAAGCTGTTGCGTTCCCTGACTGTCCGAGACGGATCGAAGCGGCAGCCGCCCTTCTCGAGCGCACGGATGTGGGCGATCTCCAGGTTGAGCATCGGCTCCCCACCCACCATGCGAAGGATCGGCTCACCGCAATCAGGCCAGTAACACGCGCCGCCTGCCAGCGTCATCAACCCGGCGACCGTCGCGTTGCTGTAGGTACGGCGCGGCTGCGAAGTCACAGAACCCTCCACTCACAACAAGACACCCAGCCTACGAGCACCCACCGACAACCACGCCGGTCACGGTACGAGCTGCCCAGCCTGAGACAACCGCAGCCGTCACCTGTAGCTGGCGGCCGGGGGTCTACAGTTCGACGTCCAGCCAGGCGATGTCGTTCAGCTCGACGTCCAGTCCCCGGGCGCGGTGGCCGTTGTCCTTGAAGTAGTGCTCGCGCAGGCCTTCGGCGAGGATCCGCTCCTGCTGGGCCTGGGTCGCTCCGGCGTCGCGGGCCGCGTACAGCTTCTTGGCGATGTCGCCGGGCATCTTCTGGGTGATCGTGCGGGAGCGGGGGTCGTCGGTGGAGCCGCCGGCCGCGCTGTAGCCGAAGGTGCCGCTGATGTGGAGCATGAAGCCGTTCTTCTCCGCGTCGCGGCGTACCCGCCGGCGGACCTTGGGCTGCCACTTCGCGCAGACGACCTGCTCCACCTTCTTCTCGTTGGCCTTGGTCATCACGGGCTGCTCGCCCTCCTTCAGCGCCCGGGCCCAGCGCTGGGCGGTGCGCACCGAGATGCCGGCGGCCTTGGCCAGGGCCTTGGTGTCCTCCTTGGCGACCTTCTCCCACAGGAACTTCACCCGGGTGCTCAGGTGCACCGGGATCGGGCGGGTGCGCTCCGCGCGCTCCAGGCCCTCGTCGATCTCCCCCATCAGACTGCTCCTTCCTGACGCCCCCAGGGCGCGGCTTTCGCTTGGGTACGGGCGGACGGGTACCGGCGGGCCGGTGTGCGGCTACTCGTCGGCGGAGACGATGCCGCCGGTCTTGATGTGCCGGGCCGGGTTGGCCTGGTCGGCGATCAGCTCGGTGATCTCGCTCATCGGCCTGCTGCCCTCGAACTTGACCATCCCCGGGCTGACACCCAGGCGCAGCGAGGTGGTGAGGGTGTGGTCGGGGCGGGTGAGGATGTCGAGGGCGCTGGGGCCGGGGGCGGCGAAGACGGCGCAGTCGGAGAGGACGGCGAGGGTGTGGAGGCCGGTGTCGGCGGCCATTTTGCGGAGTTTGCGGTGGAGGTTGACGGTGGCGGTGTCGATGACGAGGGCGCGCATGAGCGGGTCCCAGGTCGGTCGGTCGAGGGCGGCCCAGCGCTCGCCGGGCTTGTAGCCGTGGCCGCGGGGGCGTTCGCGCATTTTGCCGATGGTGCCCTTGGCGGTCTGCTTGATGGCGGTCAGTACCGCGACCTCGGCCGGGTCACCCTGCTTGATGGCGGCCATGGCGTCGAGGAAGGCGAGCGGGTCGGTGTCGGCGAGGGTGAGCGGGACGCCGAGGGCGGCCATGGTGTCGACGTAGGCCTGGCGCAGGCGCTTGTGCCACGGGTCGAGGTAGGGGCCGCTCTCGTGGCGCAGCCACCCTTCGGTGGGCTGGACCTTGGCGCCGAGCTCCATCGCGTAGGCGACCTTCGCCGTGGAGTACCAAGCCGGCCCGGTCGGGCGGGAGCCGTCGGCGGTGAACGGCGAGGGGAGCAGCGGGTTCGTCTCTACGCCGGACAGGTCCACCAGCCAGGAGCCGGGTGTCTTGGGGTCGAAGGCCGGGTTCAGCTCGTGGACCGGCCCCGACAGTGGCAGGACCAGGCGTCCGGCCGCGGCGAGGAAGGCCATGTTGACGTCGAGGCCGACCGCGAACGGCGCGGCCTTCTCCGCGTCGGTCGGCTCGCGGTGCCAGTCCCACGCCTCGGTGACCAGCTCGCCGCCCTCCTCGCGGTCCTGGGCGAGCGGGTGGACGTCCGGGACCTCCGGCGGCGCCGGATCGAACCCGTCCTTCGGGCGGGAGCCCTCCACCCGGCCTGACGTCCAACCCGTGTCGGTGCGCACCGCGCGGGTCGGCGGGCGCAGCGCGGTGACCAGTTCCAGGCCGCTCACGGCGGTGGAGCCGCGCGGGGTGAGGACCCGGATGGCGTAGGTGCCGAGCAGGCGGGCCAGGTCGGCGGCGCCGAGGTCGTCGGGGATGGTCCAGCCGCCGGAGGCGAGGGCGCCCCAGGCCGGGATGGACAACTGCACGCACTGGCGGCGGCCGTCCTCCGGGGTGCGGTAGATCCGCGCCCACGGGCCGAGGCCTCGCTGGGTGAGCAGCCAGCCGGCCTTCTCGATCTGCTTGACGGCCTTGTGGGTCTTCGGCAGCCGGCCGAGACGCTGGACGAACTCAGTCTTCTCGTCCCGCCCGAGCGGGGGCAGGCCGAGCTCCGCGAGGGCGGCGTCGGTGAGGACGACGAGGGCGTCGCCGTCCTTTCCGTGCCGGTGCAGCCGCGGCGAGCCGAACCTCTGCTCCAGCGCCCACTCCACCACCGCCGCCAAGGTACGGCCGGCCGGAGCGGTGGGTGCCTGGGTGCCGTCGGCGAGGTAGGCGACGAACGACTTGCCGTCCGGGGCAACGTCGAGCACCGCGAGCGGACCTGCCGGGAACCGCGCCGCCGCAGCCGCCTCCCAGTCCGACGGACCCTCAGCCGCCGCAGCCGTCTTCGCCGGAGCCTTACGCGCCCGCGACGAAACGACCGGACGCGACGACGCGGTACGGCGGGGCGCAGCGGCCGGGCCGGTCGCAGGGGCGGTACGGCGGGGAGCGGCCACCGGCGCCCCCACGGCGGCGGCAGGGGCTGCCGCCGGGGCCGCGGGCACGGCGACAGGCGCGGGCTGCATGGCGGCAGGGGCGGCGGCGGGGCGGCAGAACCCGCCCAGGTGCATCGGATGGCCCTGCGCACGGTAGACCGACGGCTGCCCGCACTGTACGCACGGCGCGGGCGCGGCCATCAGCAGCGAGCCGTCCGGGTTCTGGTCCAGCATCACCAGCTGCGCTGTGGGGGCCGGCGGCTCGGACACCGGGGCGGTGGCCGTCTTCGACACCGGCGCTGCCGGAGCGGCAACGGCTACCGGAGCCGGTGTCTCCCGCGTAGTGTCGGCCGGTGCCGGGGCCTCGGCCGTATCCGGAAGGGGCGCGGCTTTGCGGGCGGCTCGCACGAGGCCGGCGGCCTGGGCGCGGTGCAGCCACTCGGTGGGCTCCACCGTGCCGTGCTGGAGCGCCAGCGTCGCCAGGAAGGCGATGTAGACCTCGCGTTTGGGCGGGCGCGGGTCGGTCGTCCCGGCCTCCCATCGCACGATCGTCTCCCGGCGGGTCTTCAGCGCCTTCGCCAGGTCCTCCTGGGTGTACTCGGCGGCCTTGCGCAGGCGCTCCCGCTCGGCGGGCACCGGCAGGTCGTCCGCTGGCCTGGGCCGCTCCAGCAGCGCGTCGATCGCCGCAAACAGGTCGTCACTCATGCAGCACCTCCCCTTCCATCCCCACCCTAGCGTGAAAGTAACTTTGAATCGCACATTTGAGTCGCGCCACCCGATCGGAAGCAGCACGGCACGGACTGCCCGCTGACGGGAGAGGTCTGGTCACCAGGACGCGAGAAGAGAAAGAGGAAGGAACTGCCTTCAGGACTTGCGGCTCTTCGAGAGGCTAGGGGTCATGGTTTCCGGGATCTTCCGTGTGTCTCCTCTCGCTGGGGAGACGACCTTCTCGCTTCTTGACCGGGTCGCTGCCCGCTACGGCCTCGACGAAGGGGCCCTGCTGACGACCTGGCAGTGGAAGGGCCAGCGCCCTCGGCATGAGAGCGGTGCGCAGCGGGCGGATGCCGAGGTGCTGCTGGACGCGGCCGGGCGGCGAGCGCTGGCCGGGTTGTGCGGGGTGTCGGAGGAGGTGTTGGGGCGGGCGCTGCCGTCATGGGGGCTGGGCGACGAGAAGCTGGCCGAGCAGGAGGGCGGGGGCGGCCCGCGGGCGGTGTGGCGGGTGGCCGGCGCGGCGGTGGGGCCGGCGGCGTTCGGATGCCGGTCGTGCGCGGCGCGGCGGACCGGGGCGCCAGTGCGGGTGGTGCGGTACGCGCCCCGCTGGGAGCGGGTGTGCGCGCGGCACGGCCGGTGGCTGCTGGACGCGGACGCCGACCACGGCCTGGAGTTTCTGGATGTGCGCGGCCTGCCGGAGATCGCCGAGGCGCAGCGGCAATGGGTGGGAGTGGTCCGCCGGGCGCAGCGTGGCGGGGTGGAGGCGGCGGCGGTGTTCGCGGTGGCGCGGGCGGTGGTGTGCCAGTGGTGGGATCTCGCGTTGGGGTGGGAGCAGGAGCGGATCTGGCCGGCCCGGCTGCACCTCCTGGCCGGCGGGGATGCGGGGCCCGAGTTCTGGTGGTGGCGGGCGGTGGCCCGGGAGGCGGCGACGTTCCCCGAGGTCGTCGCGGTCGCCGGGGCGCTGGTGGACCCGGTGGCGGCGGAGCTGGTGTGGACCGACAGCGGCGGCGAGCGGATCCGTCCCTTCCCGCCCGACGGGGCGCTGTGCCGGGAGCTCGGCCGCAGGCTCGGGCGCCCGTGGCTGGGCGAGGTCGGCGCGGTCCCCGACAGCAGCGCGCTCACCGCCTGGTGGGGAGCACTCGTGCGCCGGCGCCGTGGCGCCGGCCAGAGCGGTGAGCGGTTCCTGGACCCGTGGTGGGTCAAACGCGAGGACCAACCGGTCTCCGTGGCGGCGCAGCTGCGGAAGCTAACCCAGCGGGCCGAGGGCACCATCAGCTGGCGTGCCGCCGTCCCCCGCCCTGAACGCACCTGGATCAAGGACGGGCTCCGCGACGCCACCGGCCTCCTGGCGCAGCTGGACCTCGACGACACCGCACCACTCGCCGCAACCACCCAACAGCTGCTGGACACTCTCGACAGGGCCATCGGCACCCTGACCAAGGCCGGCATCGGCATCGCCAGCGCGGCGCAGAGCGCGGGCATCCCCCTCGCCCAGCTCAGCACCTGGACGCACATCCCCGCAGAGGACCTCCGACAGGACATCGACGACCACCGCGACGACCTCGAGGAGCAGTACGGGTGACGACGCCGTTAGCACGGCGGTGGGGCTCTGTGGGCCGCTTCTGTGCGGACGTCGCTCGGACGGGTGCCCTGGTGGCTGTATCGGCCTATCTGCTGGATTCTCACGTACTTGACTGGCCGCCATGGCGGACATGAGCGTGGCTGTACCGGATGTGCCCGAGGAGGGCTTCGAGGCGGTTTTCGCCGTTGCTGGGGGTCTTGAGCAGGAGCGGTGGGAGCGGGCTGCGGCGCGGGTGCTGTTCGAGGAGTTGGGGCCGGTGTCGGCGTTCCCGGTCATTCCGGGCAAGCGGTGGGGGCCGGGGTGGTGGTGGTCGGCCACCACCGGAAGACATGTGGCACAAGGGTCCGCGGCCATGGTCGTGCAGTTGATGCTGCTGGACCGCGACCCGCACGTGGTCGCCATGGCCGGGCGCCCTGTGCGGGTGCTGTGGCGCGATGCGCAGGAGCGGGGTGTGGTGCGGTCGTGGGTACCGCAGTTGTTCGCACGGTACGCGGACGGGACGGGGTTGCTGGCCGACTGCCCGGGCACTCCTGGTGCGGGCGGGGTTGCGGCGCAGCGGGCGGCCGCGGCGGTGAGTGAGGCGTGTGCGCGGGTCGGATGGGTGTACCGGCGGCTGCGGGCGCCGGATCCGGTGGTGGTGGGCAACGTGCGGTGGCTGGCCGGATACCGGCATCCGCGTTTTCGCGGCGCGCTGGAGGTGGAGGCGGCGGTGATGGAGGCGTTCGCTGATCCGCGGCCGTTGGTGGAGGGGGTGCGGGCGGTGGGCAATCCGTTGGTGGTGCTGCCGGTGGTCTATCACGCGCTGTGGGCCCGCCGGTTGCGGGCGCCGCTGGATCGTCCCCTGCACGGCGGAGTGCTCGTCAGCCCGGGGCTGGCCTGGGCTGGGCCCGTCGCGGGTGAGGGCGCGGGGGCGGGGCGGTGAGCCGCGCTGCGGGAAACCGGCCGGTGCTGGCGGTGGGCGTTCACGTGGTCTTCGAGGGCCGGACCTGGCAGGTCGTCGGATTGCAGGGGCAACAGGTGCGGTTGCTCGATGAGCAGGGGACGGCGGTGACGCTGCTGGCGGCCTACCTGTTCGCGGCCGGCGACTTCGCGCTGGCCGGCGCTGCCGCGGCGGCGCCGGTGCCGCAGTGGGGGATGTTCGCAACGGTGCCGCTGCGTGAGCAAGAGCGGGCCCTGGCCTGGCAGCGGCACATCCGCGAAGTGGAGACGGGGCTGCCGGACGCGGCGGCAGACGGCGGGCGGGCGCCGCGGGCGGAGTACGATCCGGCCACCCGCACCCTGGCCCAGCGCGAGCTGGCCAAGGCGCAGGAGCTGACCGCGCTGGGCTTCGGCAGTGTCGCGCGCACGACCGTGCAGCGTATGCGCCTGGAGTACCGCAAGCAGGGTCTGTGGGGTCTGGTCGACCACCGCACCACCCGCACCCACAGTCCCACCGGGCGCACGGACGAGCGGGTGGTGGTGGCGGTCCTGGAGGCGATGCGGCGCCAGCGCGGCAGGTCCAAGGGCACCGTCAAGGGCCTGCGGCAACTGACCGCGCAGGTGCTGGAGGAGCGTCACGGCCCTGGCGTCGTCAAGGTTCCCGCTCAGGCGACGTTCTACCGCCTGGCGGCCGTCCTGGCCGACCCCGCCGAGCGGCCCGGGAGCCCGGCCCGCACCGCCAGTAAGCCGGCCCGCCCCTACCGTCCGACCCGGGTGCTGCGGCCCGGCGAGCAGGTCATGCTCGACACCACCCGCCTCGACATCTTCGCGGTGTTCGACAACGGCACCACCGGCCGCCCGGAACTGACGATCGCCCTGGATGTCGCGTCCCGCTCGATCCTGGCAACCGTTCTGCGCCCGGCCGCCACCAAGGCGGTGGACGCAGCCCTGCTGCTGGCCGAGATGGCCACCCCGCACCCCGTACGGCCCACCTGGCCGCAGGTCCTGGAGATGTCGCGGGCACCGGTCCCGTACGACCTGCTGGTGGACGCCGACGACCGTCTGCGGGGTATGGCCGCCCGGCCGGTGGCCGTACCCGAGACGGTGGTCGTCGACCGCGGACGGGTATTCGTCTCCGAGGCGTTCCTGGCCGCCGCCGAAACCCTGGGCATCAGCGTGCAGCCCGCTCCCCCGCGCCAGCCGGCCGCCAAGGGGCCAGTGGAGCGCACGTTCGGCTCCATCAACAGCCTGTTCTGCCAGCACGTCGCCGGCCACACCGGCTCCAACCCCGTCCGGCGCGGACCCCGCGCAGAGACCGAAGCCCTGTGGACCGTGGCGCAGCTGCAGGACCTCCTGGACCAGTGGATCACCACCGAGTGGCAGAACCGGCCCCACGAGGGACTGCGCCACCCGTCGATGCCCGCCGTCGCGCTGTCCCCCAACGAGATGTGGGGCGCGCTGCTCGGCATCTGCGGCCACCTCCCCCTCCCGCTGAGCAGGGCCGACTACGTCGAGCTGCTGCCGGTGTGCTGGAAGCCGATCACCGAGCGCGGGATCCGCATCGACCACCGCACCTACGACCACCACGCCCTCAACCCGCACCGCGGCCAGCCCTCCGGCATCGCCGCGCAGCGGGGCCGCTGGGAGGTCCACCACAACCCGCACGACCAGCGCCAGGTCTGGGTCCGCCTGCCCGACGGGCAGTTCACCGCCGTGCCATGGATCCACGCCGAGTACATCGACCAGCCGTTGGCCGACGACCTGTGGCAGCATCTGAAGACAGTCGTGGAGCGCCGAGGCAGCCGCGAGCAGCACGAAGCCGACCTCGCCCAGGCCCTCGACGACCTCCTGTTCAAGGTCCGTACCGGCCAGGCCAGCGCCCGCGAACGGCACCTCACCGCCCGCCAAGCCCCCACCTCGCTCCCCCACGACCTGACCCCCGGCCCGGGCCAAGGCATGGCCCAGGGCCAGGTTCACCCCCGGCCGACCGCCGACGGCGGCGGGGCCGCTGGTCCCGGCGGACAGCACGACGAACCGGGCCAGATCCGGCGGCCCGCCGCCGGTGACGAGCTCGCCGGGCCGCCACACCCGGGCACCGGCGCGCAGCACGGCGACGCCGACCTGGTCCAGCGGTCCGCTCCCGACGCTGGGTCTGCAGGGTCGGCACATGCGGAACCCGGTCGGCCCGGCAACGTCGGCCAGGCCCCGAAGCTGCCCACCGAGGCGCAGGCCGGCCCCGCGCAGCCGCACACCGTGCCCTCGCAGAGCTCACGCGAAGCCGGCAGCGAGGCCACAGGGGCTGGTTGGCCGGGCGAGGACAGCCTGGACGATATGAGCGCCGACGAGGACGACGGCGAGGACCTGGACGGCCAGGGCGCCTGGCCCGAAGAGGAAGCAGGGGCCGCCTTCGCCCTGTACGACGCCCGTAAGGAGGCCGAATTGTGGTGACCCACGATCCCGCTCACGACCCGGATCCGGGACAGGACGCGTCCCCCACCACGTGGGAGCTGTTCCGCCGCTTCGCCGACGACCCGCCCCCGGTGCCGCCCGGGCCCGGGGATGCGCCGCGCACCGCGGAGCAGCGCCTGGCCTACCACTCCCGCTTCGTGACGGTTCGCACCCCCGCCGTCGTCAAGACGCTGCTGGAGGTGCGGACCCTGATGGCGCTGGGGCGCCACCAGCGGGCCACCGCCAGGCCCTCGCTGATCGTCACCGGCCCGCCCACCACGGGCAAGACCACCACGCTGCTGGAGGTCGGCCGCACCTGCCACCTGGCCGAGCAGGCCCGAGGCGGCCCTGGGGCGGCCCAGGTCCCCGTCGCCTACCTGCTGGTGCCGCCCGGGGCCACCGCCAAAGCCCTCGCGCTGGAGTTCGCCCGCTACCTCGGCATCCCCGTCTCCGCCCGCATGACCCAGGCCCAGATCGCCGCGTCCGTGTGCCACACCTACAACACCGTCGGCGTGCGGCTGGTGCTGATCGATGAGATCCACCGCCTCAACCCGCGCACCAGCACCGGGGCCGAGGCAGCCGACTTCCTCAAGGACTTGACCGAGCGGATCTCGGCGACGTTCGTGTACGCGGGCATCGACGTCACCACCACTGCGCTGTTCACCGGCACCGCCGGTGCCCAACTCGCCGGACGCGCCGGTCTGATCGACTGCGACCCCCTGCCCGCCACCACACGCACCAACACCGCCAGGAGCAGCCAGAGCGCTAACGGGAGCGGCAGCACCGGGAGCGGTGAAGGGAACAGCAGCGAGAGCATTGGGAGCAGCAGGGCCAACGCGGGTGGTGGAAGCGGTACGGGGAGCGCGAGCAGCGGTGGCGTGGTGGTCACCCGGCCGTTCCGTGAGACCGTCGCCGCGATGGAGAACGCCCTCGACCTGCAGCGCCACCGCGCCGGAAGCCTCGTGCGCCTGGCCCCCTACCTCCACCAGCGCACCGCGGGCCGCATCGGCAGCCTCTCCCGTCTCCTGCGGCGCGCTGCGATCACCGCCATCCTCGACGGAAGCGAGAAGATCACCCGCTCCGCTCTGGATGCCATCGCCCTGGACCACCTCGCCGAAGAGCACTACCGGCCCCGTTCCCCCGGCCGCAAGGCACCCGGCGCCGGTCGGCCCGCCCGCACGGCCTCATGAGCGTCCGTCGCACGACCGGCGCCATCGCCGGCACACCGCCTTGGCCAGGCACGGAGCTCCTGGCCTGTGAGGCCGCGCCCGCACGCCCCGACCGCACCGCAGCCGCAGACCCCCGGCCAGGAACGCTTGGAGTTCGTGAACCCGCCGCGGCCGCGGACTCCCGACCGGCAGAGACAGCCTCCCAATCGGGAGAAGGCCCGGTGTTCGTGTCGGGGCCGAGCAGCGGGTTCCACGTGCCGGCGGCCGGGGCGCTGCGGGTGAGGCCGATACCGCATGAGGCCACCGCCTCCTACCTGAACCGTCTCGCCCACGCCTACCAGAGCACCACCGCCGACCTCCTGGACGCCCTCGGCATCACCACCACCCGCGCCCACACCGCTGGCGGAGGTACCGCCACCGCGGAGCTCCACCTCGACGCCGAGGCCCGGCAGCGCCTGGCCACCCTCGCCCGCACCCGGCCCGGCGACCTCTCCCGGGCCCTACCGAACCTGGCCCGCGATCCCGCGGCACCGCCCCGCTCCCCCGAAGGCGGCATCATGCCTCACGAGACGTCAGATCCCGGCGCGGTTGCCACTGCCGCCTGGCAGCCACGGGAGAGCGGCGAACAGCCCGTGCGGGCATGCCCGGCCTGCACCCTGCGCCACACCCGGGGAGCCACCGACCGGGCCCACGTCCACCCGCCCCCGCACCAGGCGCTGTGCCCGCGCCACCACCACTGGAGCCTGGATGACGACACCAGCCTGACCACCGCCGCGCTGCCCGAACTCCACCAGGCTCAGCGCCACCACCAGCGCCTGACCCGTCACCCGGGCGCCGCTCCAGCGCTCAGCTGGGCCGGCGCCATCACCACCCGCTGGTACGACCAGCAGACCCACCTCGCCACCCGCTGGCAACGCCGGCTCCACCACCTCGCCGACACCAACCCCCACGCCACACCGGCCACCATGTCCTGGGCCCTGTACGCGCGCGAGCTCGTCACCTACCCCGAAACCATCACCCTCGCCCGCACACTCGCCACCACCCACCTGCCCAAGCAGCCACGACAAGGACCCGCACCCCAAGCCCACCCCGCCATCACCGCGTTCCTACGCCACACCGCCCACCAACTCCACCTGGAACGCCTCGCACCCCCACCCGGCGACCTCCTGTGGACCTGGATCCACCACACCCGCACCAGCTGAAGCCCGGCACCCCGGCACCTAACGGGCTACCGGTAGACCAGCGACCAGCCCCGGAACACCTCAGACAACCACCGATTCCCGAGATGTCACCGATACCCGCAGACCAGAACCCCGGACAACAGTCACACCCAACAGAAACAATCAAGGAACCGTGAGGCAACGCCCCGTCACACCCTGACCATGTCCCCACTCCAACCACAACACCCCACATCACAGCCACGACCCACAACCAATATGGCGACACGTCACAATCATGCGGAAACCGCCCGTCGGGGAAGGGGAAGGGCACCTGCCGGAGCACCACGTGCTGGTGGGTGTTGTTCATGGCGGAAGTATCCGGTGCGCCCGCTCGACCTGCTCACCGAGGACGGCAGCAAGGCGGGGACGACAACCACCAGCCCACGGTGGCCACGGCCACACCCGCCCGGGCCGGCCGCGACCCACCACCAGCACGACCAGCACGACCAGGGCGACCAGGGCGACCAGGGGCAGCGGGCGGGCCGACAGGTGGGCCGGCGGGCGGGCGGGACCCGGCGGGCCGGCGGCCCGGGGCGCCGGCGGACGGCGGCTGACCTTTGACAGGCGACCTTGACCGATGGACAGGTGAGTTTGACCGGCTCCGAGGGCCGCAGATTTCTGACTCTTGGGGCACGGCGAAGCCCCGGGCGCTCCTCCTGCAGCGCCGGGGGCTTCGCCGCCCTTGGGTCAGGCTTTGACCTCGCGGGTCAGCCCTGACGCCCACGGGCACCAGTGGCCGCCGGGAAGGAACGGTCCGGCGATCTCATCGAAGTGGTCCTCGGCGTACTCCGCGCCGGAGTCACAGAACTCGCTCGCCACGTCGAAGAAGCTGATGGTGGCCGGGTCGAGGTAGAAGCTGAAGTCCTGGTTGTAGGACGCCTTCTTCTTCACGATCCTGCCCTGGACGTGGGTCTTGATGGTCTCCTCACCGCTCAGGACCTTGCGAGCGTGGGCGATCAGGGCGTCATTGGTCAGTTCGAAGATGAACTCCTTGCCGTGGCCGGGCGGCGTCTGAAACGCGAAACGAGCGGTTGCCATGGAGAAGCCCTTCATCAAGGCGACGGGAGTGCCGGGTTCGAGCACACCCAGCCATCATGACGCTAAGCATGCAAGTTGTAACGCTGTGCAGTCATTCGTGGGCGGGCCGGACGGTCAAACTCACGTGGCGATCGGCCAAGGTCGCCTGTCAAAGGTCGGCAGCCGCCGCGAGGCCGTGTCCCAACCCTGTCTCAGGCCCGGACGGAAAACACTCCCACCTGCGGATACAGCCTGAGACCGCCTCAGCGAAACGGACATACCCGGCGTACTGGGACATCGGTGGGACAGAGCTGGGACAGCACCGTCCCAGCCCGGGGCGAGCCGGCCGCCGCACCCAGGACGACGGCCAGGCGCAGCGGCGCCAGGGCGCAGCGGCTCGGGCGGGTTCCACCGGGCACGGCCACAGCGGCCGGGGGTCGAGGAGCCGGGGCACGGGGCCTGGGCCGGCCACTGGCGGGCAGGGAGGAACCCGGCCGCCCAAGGGGCACCGCGGCCCCCTGTCGCACGGCCTGTCGCGGACCGGCCAGCCACAGGGGAACCGGCCCAGGCGCCCACGTCACCCCACGCGACACCACCCCCGGCGCGACAGGGCACGCGACAGGGTGCCCGCCGGAGAGCGGGGCGGTCCGGCCGCTGACGGGGGCCTCCCCCTGCCACCAGACCCAACCAGCCAGACAGCACGACCGGACGAACACCGAACAGACAACGGCACCCGCAGGCGCAATAGCTCCCAGGTGCTCCTGCCAGCCACATAACACCAGGTCAGACCCGCAATATGGCTGCGCATGACAGGTGACTGCGACAAAGCCAGGGAACTGCAAAAGCCCAGGTCAGAAGGCCACGCTCACATGTGCCAGGCGAACATTTGCCACGGTTCGCCAGGGTCCGCCCGATCGACGGCCCCTGGGAACGGGGTGTGAGGTACCTGTGACGCGTCGCGGCGATGTGAGGGCCCGGCGTAGTGCCAGCAGGGCCGTTCAGGAAGGAAGTGGCGATGGGAAAGCAGGGGCCAGGCCGCCGTAGGCAGCTGGATCCAGACCGAGTGCAGGTGTTGATCGCTGTGCTCGGTGCGGTGAGCGCGATCGCAGGATGTGTCACACAGCTCGCGCGGTAGCGCCTGCACGGAGTACCGGCCGTAGCTCGGCCCACCGGGCGCGGCCGGGGACCACGAGCCGCCGCCGAACCCCGGACGGGGCCGGGCACGGGACCGGGGCCGGCCACTGGCGGGCGGGGAGCAGCCCGGCCGCCCGAGGGGCACCGCGGCCCCCCTGTCGCGCGGCCTGTCGCGGACCGGCCCGTCAGGGCGACACCGCGCCCGGCGGGCGGGTAAGGGGGCGGGCACGGCAGGCAGCGGCCGGGCCGCCCGAGACGACGGGCAGCAGGCCGGCGGCCGGGCACGATGGGCGGCGGGCGGCGGGCGCAGCGGGGCAGAACCGGCGGCTCCTGGCCGTCCCACTCCGCCACCCTGGGAGCAGCCGACCTGGCCGCCGTCCCGGACGGCGGCGAACCGGTCGCGGCCGCGCGCCGGCCCTCGGATCCCCCGGCGCCCGCACCGCACCCCGGCCGGATCCCCCGGCGAACTCCCCGCATGAATTCACGCCCGCCGAAGGGCCCAAGCGGCGGTAATCCCTTGCTGAATCCGAGAGAAACCAGAAAGGAAACCTAGGGGAATTCCCGACCGGCCGTCAATTCGTCGGAGTACCCCGCAACGGCGCCGGGCCGCCGAGCCCCGGCTGACCGGACGGCTGACCACACACCGTCACCAAAACCCGAACGCCCGCGGTACCCCGGACAGTCAGACCGAGCCCCGGGCACCGCTCGGCACCAACTCAGATTGGTCAACCAGGAGCCGATTTAAGCGCTCGAAACGCGGTGAGGTCACGGCACAGAACCAGACCAGGAGCGGGAGCCAGGTCCAGTTCCGTCACACCCGACCCGTCACGCCACCGATGGGGCTCCCCGCCCGGCGGCAATCAGGAGCAGCCAAAGGCGAGGCAGGGCGGCCAACCAAGTCTCAGCCCGGATCCACCGGTCAATAGCCGGTCCATGGCCTGGACATGAGGACGCGGATGCCCTCTGACCTGGGATGATGGTTCTTCCTACAGTTCCAAGTCCACAGATCGAGAGAACATCCGCGAGATGCAATCTTCCCATGCCGTCGCGGCGGTCCGCGCTGCCTTCGACGAGTCGAACCTGGTCGCGGATGCCGGAGTGGTGCCGCTGGTCCGCCTGGCCGAGCGGATCGGCCTGCCGAGGATGGTCGCGGAGCGTCTGCGCATCGACGGCGCCGGCAACAGCGGCGGGGCCAACGCGGGCGCGAAGGCGATGACGCTGGTGGCGGCTATGTGCGCGGGCGCGGACAGCATCGACGATGTGGATCGGCTGCGGCACGGTGCGATGGACAAGCTCTTCACCGGTGTGCGCGCGCCCTCGACACTGGGCACGTTCCTGCGCTCGTTCACCCACGGACACAACCGACAACTACACCGCGTGCACCGGGAGTTCCTCGCCAACCTGACCCGCTCGACGCCGCTGTTGCCGGGCGCCGACCAGGTGGCGTTCGTCGATATCGATCCCACTCACCGGCGGGTCTACGGCCGCACCAAGCAGGGCGCCGAGATCGGCCGCTTCAACGGCGTGCGCACCCTGCACCCGATTCTGGCCACCGTCTCCACCCCGCTCGCCCGGCCCGTGATCGGTGCGGTGCCTCTACGGCGGGGCAAGGCCGCCGACGCCCGCGGGGCCGGCTCCTTCACCGCCGAAGCCCTCGCCGTCGCGGCCGACGCAGGCTGCACCGGGGTGCGCATCGTGCGCGCCGACAGCCAGTTCTACAACGCCGACGTCGTGGCCGCCTGCCGCCGCGCGGACGCCCGCTTCTCGCTGACGGTGCGGATGAACCCGCACGTCGACGCCGCCATCACCACCATCGCCGAGGACGCCTGGACCCCGATCCACTACCCCCAGGCGTTCGCCGACCCGGACACGGGCGAGCTGGTCTCCGACGCCGAGGTCGCCGAGATCGGCTACACCGCCTTCACCGGCCGCAGGAAGGCCGAGCACGTCACCGCCCGCCTCATCGTGCGCCGCGTCCGCCGCCTGAACGCGGAAGCCGCCGCCGGGCAGGGGCGAGTTGTTCAAGTCCTGGCGCTACCACCCGGTCTTCACCGACAGCCCGTTCACCATGCTGCAGGCGGAGCTGCAGCACCGGCAGCACGCGGTCGTCGAGCTGGGGGTGCCCCCTCTGGGGGAGTGATCGCGGACGGCAAGTCCGGCCCGCTGGCCCATCTGCCGTCCGGGAATTTCCAGGCCAACGCCGCCTGGCTGACCCTGTGGGCGATCGCCTTCAACCTGCTGCGGGCCGCCGGCTGCCTGGCCGGCACCTTCCACGCCAGGGCCACCACCGCCACCCTCCGTGCCCATCTGGTCAACGTCCCTGCCCGGATCGCCCGCTCGGCACCGCGCCTGACGATGCGTCTGCCAACCCGGTGGCACTGGCGCGACGCCTTCACCGCGTTCTTCGACGCCGCCCACGCACCGCCGACCCGCTGACCGAACCCACCCACCCCGCCCGCGAGGGCCCGACCGGAGAACCTGTGGAAGAGCTGGGACCAACCAGCGGATGCCGCACGCCCTCCGAGCGGTCACTGCCACCCGAACCCCGAAACGGTCACCTCGGAAGCAGCGCGGTGGATCCGGGCTCAGTCAGCTCGACCACTCGGATTGCCTGCAGTGCGCACGGCTGGCAGCCCAGACCCGAAGACCGCGTTGCAGGCGGTGGCTGATATGGCCGACTCGTGCATGGTATGGCAGATTGCACCGGGTGCAGATGCAGTCGACCGGCACTTTCGTGGTGACGAATGGTCCGACCTTGCGGAGGCCAGCTTGAGCGAGGATCTCGCAAACCTGGTCGTCGGTCAGTCTGAGGCAGTTGGAGCATCCTCTGGTGCCGCGCTTCTGTGCTTCGCGCAGATTGTGCATGCGGATCGGGGACGGCTTCTCGCATTCTCGGCACTTAACAGCGACCGGCGTATGCGTGTTTACGTAGGTGCCGATCAA
The DNA here is from genome assembly GCF_041435095.1 of Kitasatospora sp. NBC_00315. Taxonomy (NCBI): domain Bacteria; kingdom Bacillati; phylum Actinomycetota; class Actinomycetes; order Kitasatosporales; family Streptomycetaceae; genus Kitasatospora; species Kitasatospora sp. NBC_00315. The sequence goes on from NZ_CP108025.1 coordinate 49,019, forward strand.
GTCGAATCCGTAGGTATTGAACTCCAGCCCCATGCAGGTATCGCATTCGCGACGGTTCGGCTCTGTGTACGCGCCGCATCGGGAGCAGCCCGCCATCCCGTTACGCCAGAGCTGGTAGTAGTGACGGCGACAGAGCTTGAGGGTCCTGTACTCGTCTGCCTCCCGAAGGCATCGTCCGCCGACCGCTACACAACGGATCGGCTCCCTGGGTGTCGGCGGTTGAAGCTCTCCGCGCTCTCGCGCCTTTCGCCACCTATTCACCGTTGTGGCATAGAGGCTGTACTGCTCCAGCACGTCCTTCTTCGTGCCGGGCGCAGCAGCATCGTAGGCGTCAAGGACTTCGATCTTGAACTCGTAAGAGTGGTCTCGGTACGGCACGACCTCAGAATGTCACTCACCACTGACACACAATCAGCTGCAGGCCGCCCACGGTCAGGCAGCGAGCCGATGAGGGGCCAGGAGGGGATCTCCGGGATGTCCGCCTCGCTCTACTGTCCGCCTTCGGTACTGGCCGTCCGAGCCACGATGCACTCCGTACGGACCAAGCAATCTCCGAGCGCCCGACCCGGAAGGCGAGGGCCCTGCCACCGGAGAGCGATCCCCTTCACCGTGTCATGCGACGAGTTGGACAGACCTATGGTCAATGACCAACCGTGCACAAGCGACGGTCAGGTGGGCGACCAGCGCATCCGCGAAGGCGTGACCGCGAAGCAGGACCGGCAACGGTGTGGTGTCCAAGGCCACGACCTGGCCCGGACGCTGGATCACGACCGGCGAGGCCCCGTGATCCATCGCGGCAGCTGAACGTTGGTAGCGCGGCCGCGTCCCGCCCGGCCCGAACCACTCGCGCCAGACCCGCGACAAGGTCTTGTAGTGCGGCACCTTGACGTCCTCGCCGAACATCTCCCGGACGTACTGGTTGATCGGCGTCTCCCGGGTCCGCATGCTCACCCGCGACCGGTGCAGACACTCCTGGTGCACCGCCTCGATCGCCTCAGCGATCTGATCCGTCACCGATGGCCGGCCCGGAGACATCCGCAGCCAGCGGCCATCGATACAGCCCTGGACGCCGCCGCTTTCCCAGTAGGCATCGGCAAGACGTCGAAGCGTCCGCTCGCTGACGCCCTCCAGGCCCAGCCGCCTGGCCTCCCGGGGATTGAGCGCCTTCAACTCAGCCGCCTTGCAGCGCAACCGCTGCTGCTTGGTCGAGGTCGCCGGGTCGTACTGAGGCTGCGGTTCCCCCGGCTCGGGGCACTGCGGATCCCCGCTGCGGAACCCGCAGTCGGCCTCCAGCGCATGGGCGACCCGCAGACGCAGACGCTCGACCTGATCGTCCGACAAGTCCGTCAACTGCGGAGACTGCTGATTCCTGCCGCGCTTTCCCTCCGCCCGAAGCCGGGTGAGCAACCGACCGAGCGGCCACTGCCGGACCTCGCCGTCCGGCCTGCTGAGCACGACGGCCCCGCTGCCCGGCAACAGCTCACGGACCACCCACCTGTCGCCGCCCAGTTCCAGAGCCGTTCCGGCCGTCAACTCCAAGTGGCCGCCGGTAGCGCTCACCATGGCGGCCTGATCGCCAGCGCGACCACGGAGGAATCCCGCAATGGCGACGCCAGGTCGAAGCCGATCCGCCGCCACCGCAGCAGATGCAGGGCATGCGCGCGAGCCACCACCGGCATCGCCGTCGCCCCCACCAGGTCGCCGAACCTCGCGCTGCCGCGCTCCAGGCGGCCGAGCATCTCCTCCTGAAGCTCAAGACAATGGGCATCGGCCGCCATTCGGCCCGGATCGCCTCCAGCGTCGGCAGCAGATGAGGCCGCCAACCCGCGACGACGCTGTATCGCCACCCTGCTGCCCGCACCACCTGTTCAGCAGCGGCAAAGTACGCACGGTCCTTGTCTTTCACCAAGGCACGGGGCCGGACATCGATCAGTCAGCGCCCATCCGGCACGGCGACCAGGTAGTCGGGGATGTGGTGCAGCCATCGGCCCCCGACCGTCGCGAACCTGATCCGGAAGGGCTGCGACAGCACATCTCCGATCCCGCCGGCGAAGTCCAGAACCCGCAGGAAGTTGCGCTCCTCCAGACTCTCGAACCCGTGCAGCCGACCCGTGCTGGCCAGGACCTCCAGCCCGGGACGATGGTGCTGCCGGGGATGCCAGCTGAAGTGCCTCACCGGCTCAGCCCCACGCATAGGGATGCCGCTGATCTCCCGGATCGGGCAGGACACCTCGCACCTGTCGAAGCTCCACGTTGCTGTCCAGCGACCGGCCCAGCCCTCACACATGTCGAGCACGTCGACGTCCGCATCGTCCAGCCGGAACACATCACAGACGTCGCCGACGGCGCACGACGACGACCAAAGACCACAGCCGACCTGACCGTGAAGGCTCATGACTCCATGACAGCCCCTCGGAAACGGCTGGGACGATGCCCCGTGCCCCGGTTCAGCACATCAAGGGAACTATGTCCAGAATCACCGTCCTCGTCCGCCTTGGCCAACTACCCTGTCTTCTTTGGCTGACTGCAAGTGCGCTGGGCCCGAAGGCCCCCCAAACCGATTGTCAGACGAGGTCAGGCCGTGCCACCCTCCCGCTATGGAGCAGAACCAACCCCTCGTTCGCGACGTCTTCCCCGACCTCGTTGCCGAGCTGACCGCTCTCCTGGAAGCGGAAGGAGAACGTTGGCTGGCCATCAGCGTGCGGGATGTCCGCCTGGTCGGAAAATGCGGATGTTCTGACGACTTCTGCCAGAGCATCCGAACAGGGGATCACCCGCAAGGACAGCCCTACGGCCCAGGACATCGGTGCGTGCCGCTCATGCCCGCGGAAGGCATGCTGAACCTGGACGTCCTGGACGGCCGGATCATGGTCATCGAAGTGCTCGATCGGGCACCCATGGACAACCGTATGTCCTGCACGGCCAGCGACGTGAAGACCGACGAATGAGCGAGGACGGCGAGTTGTTCAGCGACCTACTGGCGCGGTGGGAGGAGAGGTGGCAGACGAAGCCACCCGACGCGCACGAGCTCCGTGCAAAGCACGCTGAGCGCTGGGTCCGGTTCCACAGCCTGCCAGGCTCAATGCGCTACCCACAGGACGAGGCCGAGTACAGGGTCATCCTGGAGCGCCACAACACGGTGCTGGACGAACTGTTCACGGGGCAGGACGTCTGCGTGATCACCAACGGGTGGTCCTATCCGGGCGATCCCGCAGTACGGTCAGACGACCAGCTCCGACTCCACCCCGGCAGCGAGCTGTGGACATCCTCTCTCACCAACGAGCCCGATCCGGAGTACCGGCTCTACCGGCACTCTTACATCAGCCGCATCCGATGGCAGCCCACGTGCCTTGACCCGCTGCTTCGCTCGGTCGCAGACGACGTATCAGCGGGCGTGATCATCACCGACGCAAACCTCGATCAGCTCTACCACCCCTACGACGGCGGCGCAGACGTGATCCTCGCGAACAACGCCAGCCGGGACGCCATGCGCGAACACCACAGCGACTGGCTGTCCAAGCACCCACAAGGACTCTGACGCCTTCCTATGTCAACGCGGCGCAGCCCGGTCCTGGACGCAGTAAGCAGCGAAAGTGACTGACTGCGGGGGTTGGCCAACTGTGCTGTCACCTTTGGCCATCTACCGAGTCCAGGCACAACGGCTGTGCCATGACTCTGTAGTTGGCCAAGACCCCGGCACCGCTGTCCCGTTTTCAGCCGACCGGCTCTGCTCCGAATCCATCGTCTGGGGCATCGAGGGCCGGGGGCATGCAGCTGTGTGTGCTGGTCCAGATTCCGACGTTCGCCAATAGCGGCTCAGGGATGTCCGCAGTGCGGAAGGTGAAGGTCGCCCCGGTCGGTTCGGCCTGAAGCGCGATCTGTCCCGGCGGTTGGTGCCGAGTGACTGGCTGCCAGTGGCATCCGATCGCTTCGAGGGCTGACGTGACCTGCCGGCGGGTCAGATGCCCCGGGCAGGAGACGACAGTCTTGGACTCGGAGTGCGGGAGGTCGATGCTGTCCTGCCAGGTCTGGACACTGATCAAGGTGATCAGGCGGCAGTGGCAGACGCAGAGCTCGACGCTGCCGTAGGAGAACAGGTGAGGCCAACGGCGTCGTGTCTTTCCGGGCTTAGGGGCTGCGTTTCCGCTGTTCAGGCATGGGGTCGGCGGTCTCGGGGAGTGGTGACGTGTCGTGTCGTCGCTCTGGTGGAGGTCGGGGATGCCGTCGGTCGTGGGGCTGCTGGAACAGCGTGAGCTGACCGCTCGCCGTCGTGTGGACGCGCTGCGGGAGGAGGTGGACCGTATCCAAGCCGAGCTGGTCGTGGCGGAGCGGGAGTGGAACCAGTGGGTCATCGCCCGTTCACGCGTCGGCGAGGCGCTCTCCCCGGGCGAAGGCGACATCGCCGGCCCGGATGCCGCCGAGGAGCCGTCGGAGCGCGGTGAACCACCCGCGCTGCCCGCGTCTTCGGAGGCGGCGAAGCCGAAGTCGGTGGTCCCCATGTGGCGTGCGGGTCTGGCCCGGTCGGCACTGTCGGCGGACTACCAGCGCATCGTGCAGGCTCTCGCGGACCGGGGACGGCTCGGTCAAGGCCCGCTGACCTGCCAGGAGATGGCCGGCTGCTTCGGCCTGGACCCGGTGCCCGGGAAGATCGAGGCGCTGCGGTCGAAGGCGAAGCGGCTGACAGCGCGCGGGTGGCTGCCAAGCCGGCGCCGCGCTGCACCGCGCCCTCGCTACCAGCCCGGCCCCGCCGACGCTGGTGGTCGACCTCGCGGACGTCACCTTCTGCGACTCCAGTGGACTCAACGCCCTGCTCCAAGCCCGGATCGACGCCCGGCGCCGTCCTCCACCTGGCACGCCCGACCCGCATCGTGGCCAGGATGCGGGAGATCACCGGAGCCGACCACGTCTTCCCCGTCGACCAGGACGACCCCGGCGCCGCGTCGCCCCGCGCGAACTGACCACCCGAACAGCGTCTGGCCGCCGACCCCGCCGATGCCCTGGACGCCGCCGAACGAACACCGCCCCCGGGGCCGCGCTGTCAGGCCGACGGTGGGCGGCCCGCAGCCCACCCGGTCTGGCCAGCCCCCCGCCGCACGCCGTTGCCGACCACCTACCGCGCTGCCAGCGATGGAGCTCTACCACCTGCGGGTGGCCGAGGACGGCGGCTGGGCCGGCCCGGCCGCCGGGCTCCGCGGGCGCCAGATAGCGGCGGCACCGGGGCCCCGCTGCGGGGTCACAGCCAGTGTGTCAGTACGTACAGGCCGGCCGGGGAGACCCCCACGGGAGCGGGCACCCGGGCGGTCCCGGCAACCGGCCGGACCCATCGCGGGCGCCCTCGCCGACTCGGTGACCACCTGCTGCGGCCACGTGCCCCGTGGCGTTCTCCCTCCGTGAGGAGGTCAAGGAGCTGAAGCCCTGGTCATGGATGGGCGCGAGGGTTTGCGATCCCAGGGTGCTGCATAGCGGCCGTGCCGGCTCCAGCCAAACGGATAGATCATCCGTATATGTGTTAGCGTCACCCCCAGCAATCGGATGACCTATCCGTTTTACCTGTCGGGGTGGAGGAACACATGAGGACAGCCGTGGTGACGGCCGGTACGGCCGGCATCGGTCTGGAGACGGCGTTGGGGCTTGCCGTGGCCGGGTTCGCGGTCACGGTGGTCGGTCGGAGCGCAGACCGGGGCGCCCAGGCGGTGGACCTGATCAACGCCATGGGCCCGGCGCACCCTGGTCAGTTCCTGGCCGCCGACCTCTCCTCGCTGGACCAGGTGCGCGCGCTGGCGGAGCGGATCACAGCCAAGCGGGAGGCCTCGGGGGATCCGCTGGCGGTGCTGGTCAACAACGTCGGGGCGATGTTCCCCGACCGGCGCGAGCTGGGCGGTGTCGAGGCCTCGTTCGTCGTCAACCACCTGTCGCCGTACCTGCTGACCGAACTGCTGCTGCCCGCGCTGAGGGCCGGTGCGCCGAGTCGGATCGTGAACGTGACCTCGGGTGCGGTCGGGGTCGCGAAGCGGGTGTTCGACGCCGTCGAGCCGCCCGGCGGCTACTACGGCTTCCACTGGTACGGCCGCGCCAAGCTCGCCAACCTCGCTTACACGCTCGACCTTGCCGCGAGGCTGGACGGCACGGGCGTCTCGGCCTTCGCCGCCGACCCCGGAGGCGCTGCGACCGACATGACCAACGGCACCCTGACCGATCCGAAGATCGTATCTCCCGCCCTGCGACTGCTGTGGCCGCTGGTGCGCCGCAAGTTCGAACGGTCCACGTCCGGCCCGGCGTCCGCGGCAGCCAGGCCATCGATCGTCGCCGCCACGGACGACGCGTTGACCGGCCGGACCGGCGTCGTCATCGGTCCCCGAGCGCGTCCGGTCGCCCCGTTCCGCCCGGCCACCGACCCTCGCGTCGCCGAGGCCGTACGCCGGCTCAGCGAAGCCCACGCTCCCCTCGCCGTCAGGTAGGCAATACGCCCGCTCCGGTGGACCTCGGGCCGGCCCGCCTCAACTCCGCGACGCAGGCCCGGCACCACCGGTAAACAGCGGGCCGCTCCGCCCTACAGCCTTGCTGCTCCACGCCCCGCACGCCGTCACGCAGACGCGCACGGCCCGCCACGGCCGGTCACCGAACGCCGCACATCGTCACCCCTGCACACCTTCGCCAGACGAGGACACGTCCATGAACGCCCCAGTCCCGAACGCCCACGCCCGCACCGTCCACGGCTCCGGCCCCGGCCTCCTCCTCGCCCACGGCGCGGGCGGCGGCATCGAGGCCAACTACGGGCCGATCATGGAGGGGCTCGCCGCGCAGCACACCGTCGTCGGGGTCGACTACCCGGGCTCAGGAAGGAATCCCACCACGTCCACGCCCCTGGAGCTCGACGTGCTGGCGGACCAGCTCGTCGCCGCGGCGGACGCCGAGGCGCTCGACACCTTCGCCGTCTGCGGCTATTCGCTGGGCGGCCAGGTCGCGATCCGTGCCGCGGCCCGCCATCCGGAACGCGTCACCTCCCTCATCCTGACCGCCACGTTCGCCCGTCTGGACACCCGTACCGAGCTGGCCGCCGCACTCTGGCACCAGCTCTACGAGTCCGGACAGCACGTCCTGCTCGCCCAGTACCTGACCCTGCTGACCGTGAGCGCGCCGGTGCTGAACTCCCTCACCCCGGAGCAGGTGCGCGCAGCCGCCGAGCAGGCCGCCTCTGCGCTGCCGCCGGGCACCGGGGACCAGGTCGACCTGGTCCGCCGCGCCGACGTGCGCGCAGACCTCGCGCTGATCGCCGTCCCGACCCTCGTTGTCGTCACCACCGCCGACAACCTGATACCCGCTGCCCTCCAGTACCAGCTGGCTGAGGCCATCCCGGGCGCGCGGACCGCCGAGCTCGCCACCGGGCACCTGCCTTTCCTGGAGCAGCCCAAGGAGTGGCTGGAGATCATCACCGGCTTCCTCGCCCGACAGCAGGGCCAGGGCTGACGGCGCGGGCGGGTGGGCCATGCGGCCCACCCGCCACAGCGCCGACTTCCCCGCCGGGAACGGCTGCGTATGATCGAACGCCGGACATATATGACGGGACACGCGACAGGGATTTTTGGCCACACATGACGACCACACAGCTACGCAAGGACGCTGCCCGCAACTGGGACCGGATCGTCGCCATCGCCCGCGCCCTGGTCGACCAGGGCGTCACGCTGCAGCTCAACGATGTCGCCCGCCGGGCCGGACTCGGGGTCGGCACCGTCTACCGGCACTTCGCCACCCCCGAGGCGCTGCTGGAGACCGTGGCCACCCCCCGCCTGGAAGCCCTGGCCGCCCATGGCGAACAGGCGCTGGCTGACACGGATCCCTGGCGCGCCCTCGAAGGGTTCCTGACGCGGACCCTCGACGCACAGATCACCGACGCCTCCCTGGCCCTGGTCACCGCCGCACCTACCGACGCCCTCCCCCGCACCACGGAGCTCAGGCAGTCACTGGCAACGATCGGCACCGACCTCCTCTACCGGGCCCGCGAGGCCGCAGTGGTCCGCCCCGACCTGTCCGCTGCCGATCTGGTCCCGCTGATGTGCGGCATCGCGCACGCCGTCACCGTCCACGGCGGCACCCCTGCCGACCGGATCAACACAGCACACCGCTACCTCACCACCCTGCTCGGCGGTCTACGAGCCGCCCCGTCGAACACGTGATGCCCAGTGCCCAGTACCTGACCGTGAGCTTCAGCGCCCCGGCACGTGGTGCCGAGGTTGTTCCATGCGATGCCTTCGTGGTGGCGGTCGCCGAGGTCGCCGAAGCCTTCAACGTCATGATCTGACCCGTGGCGGGAGCGGCATTACCAGCGGCCCACATGACATCGCGTCCTGGTGCGCCCTCCGGCGAGCCATCGCCGCCGACGCGCTGGTCGCTGACATCCACAAGGTGGAGGCCGAAGTTGCCGGCCTCACCGAAGTCGGCTGACCGCACTCTGGTGGCTGTACGGGCCACCCGGTACTGCCCGGAGCAACCTGGGCGCGGACGAGCGCCGCTCTGATTAGTCGACGCCCACCGTCGTGTGGGGGCCGCCTGCGGCTCGTTGAAGATCCTTCTGGCGCTGGGGCTATTCGGAGGCCTCGATCGATCGACTGACCGAGGGCACGGGCCTGGGCCGGGGCTCGCTCTACGGCACCTTCGGCGACAAGAGCGCCCTCTTCCGCAAAAGCCTCCAACGGTACGCGCAGACCCACCACCCGCTGTACGAGCAGGCGCTGTCTGGCCCCCACCCGAGCCCGAGCGCCGTTCTGGCCGCCTTCCTCCAGGTCGCCCTGAACCGTATCGCCGATCCGACGGTCCTGGATGGCTGCCTGCTCAGGGTGTCGGCAACGCAGTTTCCGGCGCTTGACGCGGAGGGCCGGGCGATGGTCCGCGCCATGATCGACGGTTTGCGGGCGAGGCTGGAGCAGGCGTTGCTGGCGGCGGGGGCCGGTGCGCAGGAGGCGGCAGAGCTGGCGTTGTGCACGCTGGCGACGAACAAATCTCTGGCGTACTGAGTGGTGGGCGCTGGAAGTCCTTCGGGGGTTGACTTGAAGCCCTCGTCCTGTGGAGTCCAGGTAGCGGACCGGACGTGCCACTGGTGCAGTTGCGCATGACGCCAGCGTGGCCCATCTGCAGCCAGCCGGGAGATCCGGATCTGGACCCGGTCTGTGGCAGCGAGTGTGTCCGTCCACGGGGGCTGGTTGGCCGCTGCGGGTCAGCCCCGCACCGCAGCCAGGCACTCGTCGTATAGGTCCATGATTTCTCCCTTGCCGTCGTTGGCGACCCACGTGATCGATGCGGCATCCAGGCACCCGAACGCCGTCGCAATTACCGCGCGGACCTTCGCGCCCTCGTTGCCGGTAGCTGCGTTCATACGGGTCTCGATGAGCGGCAGCAGGTCCTCCTGGAACCGCAGTCGCTTTTCGAGCCAACCGGCACGCAGAGAGGCGGTGTTGTGCAGGAGACGGAACCGCTCCAGGGCCTGCTCGCGGCTGTTATGCAGGGCCAGTACGGCAGCCACCCCTGCGCGCAGGGCCTCCCAGACGCTGACGTCGGCCGGCAGTTCGCTGATCGTGTCTGTCAGGACCTGCCCGAACCGGTCCTGGTCGCCGCCGAGAAGGTCCTCCTTGGTGCCGAAGTAGCGGAAGAGGGTGCGCTGGGAAACGCCGGCCTCCCGGGCGATCTGGGCGATGGTCGTCTCGTCGTAGCCCTGCTCGATGAACAGGCGCAAGGCTGTCTCGAGGATCTCTCGGGAGGCCATCTGTCGTGTCCGGTCCCACAGCGTGATCGGAGTCCTCGTCGCTGCCTTTGCGTCCTGCTGCATACCACCAGATTACCCGGCGCTGCCAAGACGGCACACCCATCCCATGTGACAGTCGCCGCCAATCTGGCATACGCTGCCATGAGTGGTGTGCGGCGCCGCCCACTGCCCCAGACAGAGCTGCTCACCCCCGCCCAGAAGTACGCAAAGGAGCGCATCATGCCTGCACCCACAGCTCTGATCACCGGTGGAACCAGCGGCATCGGCAAGGCGACCGCCGAACTACTCCACTCCCGCGGCTACCGCGTCATGGTCACCGGCCTCGGCAATGTCGCCAACGCCGGACTTCCCGAAGACGTCACGGCTGTCCGGGCCGACGCACGGTCCCTGCCGGACATCGACCAGGCGATCGACCAGGCGCGCCAGCAACTCGGCTCCCTCGACCTGCTCTTCCTCAACGCGGGCATCTCCCGCCCCGGCCCGATCGAATCAACCGACGAAGACGCCTTCGACGCCCTGTTCGACATCAACGTCAAGGGAAATTTCTTCACCCTGCAAAAGGCACCGCCGCTCCTCAACGAGGGCGCCTCGGTCGTGCTCACCGTGGGCGCCGCCGAAGGGCTCGGGGCCGCAATGACAGCCGCCAAGGGTGCTCTGCTGCCCCTCATGCGGTCCCTCGCACTCGAACTCGCCCCCCGCCGCATCCGCGTCAACGCGGTCAGCCCGGGAATGATCAACACCCCTGCCTACAGCAAGATGGGTGTCTCCCAGGAAATGATCGACTCCTGGGCCCGGGACGTCCCGCTCGGCCGCGTCGGTGCTCCCGCCGACATCGCCGAAGCCGTGGCCTTCCTCGCCTCGGACGCCGCCGGCTACATCACGGGCGACAACCTGACCGTCTCCGGGGGCATTGGTTTTCACTCCAACGCCTGACGAGTAATTTGGCTCTGACCTGGAAGGTTCACCGGGTCCAATGCTCAGCCCGGATCCACCGGGTGATCGCTACCAGGGAAGCCCCTGTACAACGAAGAGATGCCTTGCGACCTGCGATGATGGGAGTTCTCTAGGCTCCACCACGCACAATCAGCAAGGCATCTCGTAAGTGCAATCATCTCACGCTGTCCCGGCCGTCTCCGTCGTGTTCGACGAGCCGAATCTGATCGCGGACGCCGGACTGCTCCCGCTGGTCCGCCTGGCCGAGCGCGCCGGCCTGCCCGCCCTGGTCGGCGACAGGCTACGCATCGAAGGCACCGACAACGGTGCCGGCGCCAATCCGGGCGCGAAGGTGATGACGCTGGTCGCGGCGATGTGCGCCGGGGCCGACTCGATCGACGACACCGACCGGCTCCGGCACGGCGCGGTAGGCCGACTGTTCGGCGGGGTACGAGCACCGTCCACCCTGGGCACCTTCCTGCGCTCGTTCACCCACGGGCACAACCGCCAACTCCATTCGGTGCACCGGGACTTCCTCGCCCGCCTGGCCCGGACCACCCCCCTGCAGCCCGACGTCGACCGGGTGGCGTTCGTGGACATCGACCCCACCCACCGACGCGTCTACGGCCGCGCCAAGCAGGGCGCCGAGGTCGGACGGTTCAAGGGCGTACGCACCCTGCACCCGATCCTCGCCACCCTCTCCACCCCGTCGGCCCGCCCGGTTATAGCGGCGGTCCGACTGCGGCGGGGCAAGGCCGCCGACGCCCGCGGAGCCGGGCTCTTCACCGCCGAGGCACTCGCGGCCAGCCGGCAGGCCCGGCGCGAGCGGCACGGTGATCGTCCGCGCCGACAGCCAGCTCTACAACGCCGACGTCGTGGCCGCCTGCCGCCGGGCGAACGCCCGATTCTCCGTGACCGTGCGGATGAACCCGCACGTCGCCGCCGCGATCAGCGCCATCGACGAGGCCGCGTGGACGCCGATCCGCTACCCGGACGCGTTTGTGGACCCCGACACCGGCGATCTGGTCTCCGACGCCGAGGTCGCCGAGACCACCTACACCGCGTTCACCGGCCGCAAGAAGGCCGAGCACGTCACCGCGCGCCTGGTCGTGCGCCGCGTCCGCCGCCTGAACACCGAGGTCACAGCCGGGCAGGGCGAGCTTTTCGCGGCCTGGCGCTACCACCCGGTGTTCACAGACAGCCCGTTCGAGATGCTCCAGGCCGAGCTGCAGCACCGCCAGCACGCAGTGATCGAGCTGGGGGTGCCCCCTCTGGGGGAGTCATCGCGGACGGCAAGGGATCGGCCCTAACCTCGCGCTTTCATGAGCGGCTCGTCCAAACCTTGATCAAATAAACGGAGAGTGCTTCTGACCTGCAACGATGGGACTTGTCTAGGGTCCTGTCCGCTGCAAGGAAAGAAGCACTCTCCAGGTGAAGAAGCTTATCGGGTCCTACCCGCGCGTCCGCGTCCAGGGCGACGGCGGTGCGGTGGTCTCGCAGGCCGGCGGGGTGCTGCTGGTGGAGACCGTGCGCAAGACCGGGTTGGACACAGCGATATCGGCGGCGCTGGCGCCGTGGCGCAAACAGCGTGCGGTGCACGACCCGGGCAAGGTGCTGCTGGACCTGGCCCTGGCGGTGGCGCTGGGCGGGGACTGCCTGTCGGACGTGGCCGTGCTGCGTGCCGAACCGCAGGTGTTCGGGCTGGTGGCCTCCGACCCCACCGTCTCGCGCCTGGTGGAGACCCTGGCCGCGGCCGGGCCCCACGCGCTGACCGCGATCCGCCGGGCCAGGGCCGAGGTCCGCGAACGGGTCTGGAAGCTTGCCGGGGCCGATGCCCCCGACGCCGGAGGGCAGGTGATCGTGGACATCGACGGAGTGCTGGTGCTGGCGCACTCCGAGAAGCAGGACGCGACCGCGACCTGGAAGCGGACCTTCGGACACCACCCGCTGGTCGCGTTCGTCGACCACGGAGCGGGTGGTTCCGGGGAACCGGTGGCCGCACTGCTGCGGCCGGGCAACGCCGGCAGCAACACCGCCGCCGACCACATCACCACCACCCAGCTCGCCCTGGCCCAACTTCCCAAGCGCCACCGGCGTGGACGCCGCACCCTGATCCGCACCGACTCCGCAGGAGGCACCCACGACTTCCTGAACTGGCTGACCACACGCGGCCGGTGGCTGTCCTACTCGGTCGGGATGACGATCACCGACGCGGTCCACCAGGCCGTGCTCCATGTCCCGGCCCCGGCCTGGACGCCCGCGGTCGAACCCGACGGCCAGGTCCGCGACGGCGCCTGGGTCGCCGAACTCGCGGGCGACGTCCTCAACGGCTGGCCGAAGGGAATACGGCTGATCGTCCGCAAGGAACGACCGCACCCCGGAGCCCAGTTGAGGTTCACCGACGCCGACGGGATGCGCCTGACCTGCTTCGCCACCAACACCCCCGGAACCGCGATCGCAGCCCTGGAACTGCGGCACCGCCAGCGCGCCCGCGCCGAGGACCGCATCCGCGCCGCCCGCGACACCGGCCTGCGCAATCTCCCCCTGCACCACACCGCCCAAAATCAGCTCTGGCTGGAGATCGTCCAACTCGCCCTGGACCTCCTCGCCTGGATGCCCACGCTCGCCCTCACCGGCCGAACCCGCAGATGGGAACCCAAGCGCATGCGGCTGCGACTGTTCTCCGCCGCCGCCCGCCTGGTCACCACCGGCCGCCGCCGCATCCTCCGCCTGGCCAACCACTGGCCCTGGACCGACGTGATCACTACCGCGTTCAGCAGGCTGCAAGCACTACCGAACCCTGGCTGACCAGCGACAACGACCCACCCCGACGAGCAGCCGAACACCTCCGGAACCGTGGAATCCGACGCGCACCCGACGCGACAGTCGGGCCCTCGGCCTACCCACCACTACCCACACAAGCCGAAACGGCCCGCCGACCACGCCAACGGACCGTCATGAAAAATCGAGGCTAACCCACCTGCCCTCCGGCAACTTCCAGGCCAACAACGCCTGGCTCACCCTGTGGGCGATCACCCACAACCTGCTGCGGGCCGCCGGCAGCCTCGCCGGCTCCTTCCACGCCAGAGCGACCACCGCCACCCTGCGGGCCCACCTGATCAACGTCCCCGCCCGCCTCGCCCGCTCAGCCCGTCGGCAAACACTCCACCTGCTCGACCGATGGCCCTGGCAACACGCCTTCACCGACCTGTTCGACACCGCCCACGCCCCGCCCACCTGATCGCCGACCCGACCACCCCGCCCGCCAGGGCCCAACCGGAGCAAACGTGGAAGAGCTGGGCAGACCAGCGGACACCCCACGCCCTCCAGCCGGTCACCCCGATCAAGCCGCCGAAACGATCAGTTCGGAATCAGCCCGGTGGATTCGGGCTGAACAGCACGGGTTCAAAACGAATAGGCAGGCCGCCGGGCCGGACGTAGTCTGCGGGCTGTGACGGTGAGATACGTGTTGGACGGCAGCCAGGTCGAGACGCTGGAGGACTTCTGGCGGGTCGCAGGCGAAAGCATCGGTTGCGGCGGATACTTCGGCCGGAATCCTGACGCCTTCGCTGACTGCCTCCGCGGCGGCTTCGGGACACCGGACGACGGCAACTTCATGATCGAGTGGCGTGATCACGAAGCCTCCCGCCAGAACCTCGGATACCACGAGACTGCTCGTCAGCTCGAGATGTGGCTCGCCCGCTGTCATCCGACGAACAAGGCCCGCATGGGCGCCAGGCTTGCAGAAGCCCGCGCTGGACGTGGCCCCACCGCCTTCGACTGGCTGGTCGAGATCATTGAAGAGGAACTTCCGGGGGGCCTGCGTCTTCGTTAGCCTCGATCTTTCGTGACGGTCGGCCGGTTTGTCCGGCGGCCTGTTTCGGCTTGTCGGGGTGATGGCGGGCAGGTTGGCGGCCCGACTGTCGCGTCGGGTGTGCGCCGGATTCCACGGCTCCGGGGGCGTTCGGCTGCTCGTCGGGGTGGGGTTTTGTTGCTGGTCAGTCGGGGTGCGGCAGGGCTTGCAGTCGGGTGAACGCGCTGGTGATCGTGTCGGTCCAGGGCCAGTGGCGGGCCAGGCGGAGGATGCGTCGGCGGCCGGTGGTGACCAGGCGGGCGGCGGCGGAGAACAGTCGCAGCCGTAGGCGTTTGGGTTCCCATCGGCGGGCGGTGCCGGTCAGGGCGAGCATCGGCATCCAGGCGAGCAGGTCCAGGGCGAGTTGGACGATCTCCAGCCAGACCTGGTTCTGCGCGCTCTGGTGGAGGGGGAGGTTGCGCAGGCCGGTGTCGCGGGCGGCACGGATGCGGTCCTCGGCACGGGCGCGTTAGCGGTGCCGCAGTTCCAGGGCCGCGATTGCGGTGCCGGTGGTGTTGGTGGCGAAGCAGGTCAGGCGCATGCCGTCGGCGTCGGTGAAGCGCAACTGGGCGCCGGGGTGCGGGCGTTCCTTGCGCATGATCAGCCGCATCCCCGCTGGCCAGCCCTTCAGGACGTCGCCGGCGAGGCAGCAGAACGGGTCGCGCGAGTAGGACAGGACCATGTGGAAGGAGTAGACCTTCGCGATGCCCGGGTCGTCGAGGCCGGTGGTCTGGCCGGCCTGGACGAGGCGGTCGACGTAGGTGCCGCGCTCGAGGTGTCCGAGGTAAAGGCGCGGGGCGGGATCGAGTTCGAGGCGCCAGTAGTGCGCGATGCCGGCCGCTGCGTACAGCGACGGCTTCATCTTCTTGTCGGTGACCTGGGTGGACGGCGAGGCGATTTCGATCGCGACGACGATGTCGTGCGCGCTGAGGGTGGTGTTGGCGTCGGCGGCCGCGGCCGCGTCGGCGACGACCAGGCCGGGGATCAGCAGCCCTTCGTGCACGACGATGTTGACGGCCTCCAGCACCTCGAACGGGGCGGCGGATGCGGTGATCGCGGTGTCCAGGAGAGCGGCGAGTCGGGAGCTGGCCCGTTGGTGCGCGATCCCGGCGTTTGGGCTCATCAGCATCGCTCCGCCGACCAGTTCAATGCGGTGGTTGGTGTCCTCGGGCAGGGCCAGGACGTCATCGACGGTCCAAGGCCCGCTGTGATCGGCGACGGCATTGCCCACGCCCTGTCCTCCCACCGGGTGCTTGTCCTCATTGTGCCGGGAGGCGAGGACGTTGCCGCAGCGGGCGGCGCCCATCGCGGCGGCGCCGAGGGCGGCGTGCAGGGGCCGCCGGCCTGGGCCACGCGGCGGCCGCCCTCCAGCACCTCGCAGCTCCCTGCGGACAGACCACGGGGACGACCTCCCGCTCACGGACGGGTGTGCCCAGCGCTCAGTGGGGCGTGGTGGCGGTCTGGAAGGTGAGGTGGTGGGCCATGGCGCGGAGGTCGTCGGTGCCGGCGACGGCGAAGGTCTCGGTATCGAGGGTGGCGCTGAGGGCGAAGTAGCCGTCGCGGGTGATCGCGGTGGCGGTGACCGGGGTGCCGTCGAGGTGAAGGGCGGCGAGGTCCCCTAGGTCGGGGAGGGTGATCGGCGGCGGGGTGTCGTCGCCGTGGTTGGCGATGTAGGTCCGCAGGAAGCCGTCGAGGGTGAAGAGGGGCTGGACGCGGGCCTGGGCCGGGACGGGGCGTACGGTGCGCACCAGCAGCCGGTGCTGGCCGTCCTGGTGGTACTGGACGTCGACATCGGTGAGGAATCCGTCGGAGGCCTGACGGGCGTGCAGGGCCGTCCAGCCCGGGTGGGGATGGGCGAGGACGGCGACCCGGCCCTCGAACTCGCGCAGCGTCCGCTCCCAGTCGGGGCCGGCGGGGTGGTGGGGCCCTAGCGGGCCGGGGACGCGGATCATCGAGGTTCCCTTCTTGCGGTCCGGCCGGGGGCACGCGAGGTGCCCCCGGCCGGACCCGACGGTGGTGTCAGTTGATGCCGTAGTGGACGGTGACCGGCCCGGGGTAGCAGTAGGCGCCGTCGATGAGGGCGGCGTAGCTGCTGGAGCTGTCGATCCAGGCGCGGCCGTTGCTGGGGCTCAGGCCGCCGACGGTGCGGTGGCCGCTCCAACTCCGGCGCTCCGCGAGGCCGGAGGGGCCGAAGTCCTGGTGGCTGGTGCCGCCGGCGTCGGACAGGTAGACGTTCCAGTAGTAGAAGATCGCGGCGTCGCCGGCGTTCAGTTCGAAGCCGGTGGAGATGTCGACGGAGAGGTTGCCCAGCGCGATGCCGGACAACCAGGCCTTCCCGCAGGAAGGGGAGATGAAGTCCGAGTAGTCCTCCTGGATGGGCTGCACGCCCGCTCCGGTCTTCTTCACCGTCTTGCCCCATCGGACGGCGGCCTTCGCCTGTGCGGCGGTGTCCTGCTCGGGGGTGGCGTCCTTCACCACGGAGTACTCGAATCCGGCGGGGCTTGTCTTGATCGTGTAGCCGTGGGCCTCGGCCACCGCCTTGTCGTAGCCCTTGAAGACCAGGCCCACCTCGACCGAGGTCGCGGTCGGCTCCGTCGGGTCCGCCGTCGCAGCGGATGCAACGGGCGCCGCCATCAGCCCCGATGCCGCGAGTGCCACAGCCGCCGCGGCGGTGGCGAGCTTTCGATGCGTCATGTCCCTCCCCTTTCCAACAGACAGCCCCCCGGCTGTCAGAGACATGACTATCGAACCGCGGGCCCCACCGGCACCCTCCATAACGGAGGTGGCCAGATCACCCCGACCAATGTCTGAATACGAACAGCAGCACGGAAAAGAGGATCCTCCGGGAACGTCCTGGCGGCTACGGGCAGAAAACCACGCCCCAACCGCCCTACGCCGGACAGTTGTCACCGAGGCGGAGGCGCCAGCGGCGATGCGGGTAGTCCGGCCCCGCGGCCCCGCGTGGGGAAGCTGGGGACTCAGAGCGTGGTGGTGAACCGGGTGGTGTTCGGTGGGGTGGGTCGTGGATGCCTTGAACGTTCATGCTGGCCACTGGATGGGTGTAGACGAACGGGCCTCTTGGTAGGAGTGCGGTTGTCGAGACCAACCCTCCGGCCCAGGAGGCCCGTTGCCGTACCAGTTCACCATCCCTGTGCCGGGCGATGCCACTTCGGACACTCTGGCGTGTGACTGCTTCGTTCACCAGTACGGGGCAATCGCGGCGGGGCGGCGTGCGCCGCACTACCCGTCCGACATGACGGATGCGGAATGGGCCCAGGTCAAGGCCTCGATGCCGGTGCCGGCCTGGTTGGAGGGCCGGGGCGGACGCCCCGAGGCCTACTGCCACCGTGAGATGGTCGACGCAGTGCGCTACCTCGTCGACAACGGAGCCAAGTGGCGGGCGATGCCCGTCGACCTGCCCGCCCCGCGCAAGGTCTACGACCTCTTCCGCCGCTGGTCGCGCCACGGATACGTGCGCGAGCTCTACCAGCGGCTACGTCGCCTGCAGCGCAAGCGGGAGGGCCGGGCGGCCGAGCCGAGCGCGGGAATCATGGACGCGCAGTCGGTGGACGGCTCGGAGACCTACCCCGCCGCCACGCGCGGGATCGACGGTAACAAGCGGCGCGACGGACGTTATCTTGAGCCCGTTCTGGCCTGTCCCTCATGTGTGTGAAGCACCTCGAAGGTCCGCTGGTTTGCGTGGTGGATGCGGTTATCTGCCGCTATCCATCACGGACGAGCTGGAGGTGCGATGCGAGTGCAGCGGGTGTTGGCGCCGGACTCGGGGGCGGAGTCGTGGACGCTGTTGGGGAGCGATCTGCGGCCGGTCGGTCCGGTGGAGTCATTCCTGGCCTTCCTGTCGGCTGTTGAGCGGTCGCCGAACACCGTCAAGGCTTACGCCCACGACTTGAAGGACTAGTGGACCTACCTCGACGGCAAGGGCCTGGAGTGGCGGTCGGTGGACCTGGAGGCGATGGCCGGGTTCGTGGCCTGGCTGCGGCTGCCGCCGCCAGCCCGCGGCGGGGCCGTCTCGGTGCTGCCGACAGTCGAGCCCCACTGCTCGGCCTCCAGCGTGAACCGCAAGCTGGCGGCGGTCGGCTCGTTCTACGAATTCCACGCCCGCAGCGGTGTCGCGGTCGCCAACCTGCTGGTGGTGATGCGTCCGGCCGGGCGGCACCGGGCCGCGGCCACTTCCTTCAAGCCGTTCCTGCAGCACATCGCCTCCGGCAAGCCCGAGCGGCAGCGGACCATCAAGCTCAAGGCCGACCGGCGACGTCCCCGCGTCCTGACCGCCACGCAGGCCCAGGCGATCCTGGATGCCTGCGAGCACTTGCGCGACCGACTGCTGTTCGCGCTGCTGCTGGACACGGGGGTCCGGATCGGTGAGGCCCTGGGCCTGCGACACGACGACCTAGTGGCTCTGCTCGATAGGTGGACCTGGTAATTGATCTGTTGATGGTCGGGCGTCAGGCTGTCTCCAGGATCTGATCTTGGAGGTGGTCGTGGGGCGTCGTCCGGGAGTGTTCGTCCGGCGGATGAGCATGGAAGAGGGGCGTCGGCTGCAGCGGATCAGCCGGACCGCGAAGGACCCGGTGAGACTGCGGCGGGCGATCGTGGTGATGATGTCCGCGCAGGGCCAGTCGGTGCCGGACACCACCTCGTTGATGCAGGTCAGCGCCGACTACGTGCGGGACGTCATCCATGCCTTCAACGAGCGGGGGTTCGAGGCACTGGACCCAAAATGGAGCGGGGGACGCCCCAGGACGATCGGTAGCCAGGTGCGCGAGCACATCTGCCTGATCGCCCGGACGTCCCCCGCCGACTGGAAGATCACCGCGTTCTCCACCTGGAGCCTGACCAAGCTCGCCGAGCACCTGGTCAAACAGAAGGTCGTCCCGGCGATGAGCAGAGAGACCCTGCGTCGCATACTGCGCGAGGGCAAGGTCTCCTGGCAGACCACCACGACCTGGAAGTCCTCGAACGACCCGGACTTCATCGCCAAGATGCACCGGATACTCGCCCTCTACGACACTCCGCCCAGCGACGGCCGAGTTGTCTGCGTGGACGAGTTCGGCCCGCTGAACCTGCTGCCCCGCAAGGGCAAGGCGTGGCGCCAGGCAGGCTCACCGCGCCGGCTGCGGGCCGCCTACAACCGCTACGACGGGGTGATGCACATGCTCGCCGCCCTCGACCTGGCCACCGGGAAGATGTACTACCGCATCCGCCAGCGCAAACGCTGGCGCGAGTTCCTGGCCCTGCTCAAGTCCCTGCGCACCCGCTGGCCCGGTGAGAAGCTCTACGTCGTCCTGGACAACTTCTCCCCGCACAAGCACCCGAACGTCCGGACCTGGGTCGCGGCCAACAACGCCGAACTTGTCTTCCTGCCCACCTACGGATCCTGGCTGAACTGGATCGAATCCGAGTTCGCCGCCCTGCGCTACTTCGCCCTCAACGGCACCGACCACCGCAGCCACGGCGAGCAGAACGCCGCCATCGCCGCCTACATGCGCTGGCGCAACGCCCCCGCAGAGCCGAAGTCCAACTTCGCCCCCGACTCGCCGATACGCACCTGGACCGAGTACCCGGCGCTGGCCGCCTGACGTGCCCTGCCGACCCGCGCTACAGCTCCACGAGCCGTTCGGCAGCGGAGGGATCCGACGCGGATCCGTACCGCAACACCACATTCCCCGGGCGGAACGGCAGGTCGCGCAGGACAGGTGCCATGACGGCGAAGAGCGCATCGGCATCAGGGCCGTAGGCGAAGAGCACCACCTCACCGCCCCCGAACTCGTTGCCGTCGAACTCGCCGACATCGGCTCGTTCAATCGCCTCGGTCAGAGGTTCTGGGCCGCGCGGACAGCCGCCCGGTCGCCCGGCCCACCGAACCCATCGTCAGTCAGTCGATACCGCGCAATGACAGCGTGTTCGACGCTTCTCCCTACCGCCGTCAGCCGCATGAGTCACGCAGAAACGATCTCACCTCGGACTGACATCAGCGGATTTCCCGGCCAAGGATCCGAGCTGAGCCACTAGAACGATAGAGCCCCTAGACAAGCCTCATCGTTGCAGCTCAGAAGGAACTTTCGCTTTTCCGATCATGATCCGGACGCGACCCCGAATGAAACGCGCAGGCTAGTGCCGCCGTCACAGCCGGCCGGTGGCCACCCCCATGGTGTCGCCGGCGCCGACGGCGATGGGGGTCACCGCGTCGGTCGCGGTGTCGATTGCGAACACCGTCCCCTGGGGTGTCCCGTGGCCGTAGGAGCCGACCACGTAGGCGTTCTTTCCGTCGGGGGTGACGGCAACCTCCGAGGGAAGGAAGTACCTGCCGGACCCGTTGGTCGGCAGGGTGTCGCCGATGGGGATGGTCTTGGTGACCGTGTCGGTGGTGGTGTTGATCACCGACACCTTGCCCTGCTTGGCCTTGTTGTCGACGCCGACCACGTAGGCTCGTTTGCCGTTGGGGCTGATCGTCACGCCGCCGGTGCCGACGTCGGGGATGGTGTGGACGATCTTCCGCTTCGCGAGGTTGATCACGGAGACGGTCCCGTTGTTCCCGGTGACGTAGAGGCGCTTGCCGTCGGGGGTGACCGCCATGCCGTTGGCCGGCTCGTCGAGGTGGATGGTGGTGATGATCTGGTCGTTGGTGGTGTTGATCACGGACAGGCCGCCCTTGTCGCCGGTGACGTAGAGGCGCTTGCCGTTGGGACTGATCACCACCTGGTGGGGCCTGCTGACCTGGATGGTGGCGGAGACCTGCTTGGTGGCGGTGTCGATCACCGACACCTTGTCCCCGTGGAAGGGGTTCTGGACGGCCACGTAGGCGTGCTTGCCGTCGGGGGCGATCGCTTCCCCGTAGAGGATGTCGGGAGACAGTTCGCTCTGGTCGAAGGGGATGTTCGTGACGGTCGTCTTCGCGATGTTGACCACCGACACGTACTTGAGGGCGTTCGTCACGTAGAGACCGGCACCGTCAGGGGTGACCGCCACCTGGTCCGGGCCACCGCCGACAGTGGTGGTCCCGAGCCCCTGGACCCTGTTGGTTCTCGTGTCGATCACGTACACGTGGCCGTCGAGGCTGGTGACGTAGGCGTAGACCTGCGGTTTCGGCGGGTGCGGGGCGGCCGTGGCGGCCGTGGGTGTCAGGAGTGCCAGCCCTGACGTGACGGCCAACGCGATGGTTCGCCGTACAGCGGATCGCTGAAAGTGCACGTGGACCTCCGGATCGACGTGATGGTCTCTCGTGACACCCGGTGTACCGCCGTAGATGACCGGCCATCAGGGGATCAGTGCGTCAATCACTCGGAAGAGTGCCAGCACGAGCAGCACGCGACAGCCCCCGACGCGACAGGGGGTAGGTCGCGACAACCCCCGCGACAGCCCCCGGGAACCGGAGCTCACGCTGTGCGGTTCTTCACCGGGTAGAACTCGGCGTGCCGCACCCGGCCCTTCCCCCAGGGGTCGGCCGCCTTCGTCGAACAGCACGGCCATCCCCGGTGCCGCGCCCCGACAAGCCGGTGCTGGAGATCGTGGAGGTCGGCCGCGCGGGGGACGGCCAGGTAGTGGTGTCGCACTTCGCGCCGGGTGCCTGGCTCAACAACCAGAAAGCCCGCCGGGCGAAACTGTCGGCGGCCCATCTCACTCAGCTGGCCGAGCACGGCGTCGAGTGGGCACAGCGGGCCACCCCCGACCGGGCTGGCATGCCCGGCGGTACGCTGCCGAGGCGCTGGGAAAGCACTGGCGGCCGCCACCATGTGGTGGCGGCCGCCAGCAGTCTTCGGAGATGCGGTCAGCCCGCCGGTCCTCGGATCCGTCGGGGACGTCGTCGCGGCGACGACGAATTGGATGTCAGCTCGCGTGCCCGCTCAGTCCACGCATGGCACCCCGTTCACAGCCGGTGCCGCACTCGTTCCCTCACCGGTCAGAATCTCCTTCGCCTTGCCCGGCTCCGCCATCAGCACCATGCCCTTGTACTGCACCGGCAGCTCCGAGGTTGCCGCTCGCCCCTGCGCGAAGGCGGGCACCTGGCGGACGAAGTCGACCGGGCTCCACCCCTTGTCGACCACCATGTCCTCCTTCACCGCGTCGTAGAGCGCCCCCAGCTTGCCGGCGTCCGCCGTCACCCCGCCGGCACGCAACTTCTGCAATATCCCGGCGAGGAACGCCTGCGCCCGGCGCGTGCGCTGCAGGTCCGAGTCGTCACCCACTCCGTGCCGCTGCCGTACGAACGCCAGCGCCTGCGCGGGGCCGAGCTCGGAGCGGCCGGCGGGCAGGCTCGCTCCGCTGAACGTGTCGTCCACCGCACGGTTCAGGCAGATCGGCACTGTGCCAACGGCTTGCGCGGCGCGGTAGAACCCGGTCATCGTGACCTCTGCGAAGTGGTCTACCGGCACACCTGCCAGCTCTTGCACGGACCGGATCAACGCGGCCCGGCCGGCCTCCCGGCCGCGCCATCGCAGTTCGGCTCCGGAAACGCCCTGCCCCTGAAGGCGTGTCGTCTCCGCAGCCTCGGCCTGCGCATACACCTGGTTGATGGCAACCTTGGCACCGCCGCCGGCCGCGTCGACCAGCACGTCCCGGGGAATCGACAGCTGACGCGCTGTCCCGCCCCCGGCCGGAATGTGCACCAGCACCAGGGTGTCCGCCCTGTCCACGTCGGCTGACCCGGTGTGCAGCTCCCCGCGGAGCAGTTCCGCAGGCGCCGGTCGGCCCTGGGCGTCGGTTGTGGCGTCCAGCCCGATCAGCAGGATGGTCACCCCGCGGTCGAGCGGCGCCGGCGCACCCGCCGAAGCGGCGGCAAGCGCATCGGAGGCCCGCCCCGGCAGCCCGGACGGAAGGGTCAGCGCGCTCACCCCCGCCGCCACCACCAGGGTCAACGCGCCGGCCAGCATGACCGTCCGCCGCCGTCCCCGCCGGCGCCGCCGTCCGGCCTCCAAACCACCATCGACCAGCCGGGCGGCTGCGGCCACACCGAGACCGTCCGCGGCCCGTCCGAACGCCGTGCTCAACCGAACCTCGAACTCTTCTTCCCCGCCACTCACTTCGCCACTCCACTCACCGAAGACCCCATCCACCGAATCGTCCCGCCCGCTCACCGTGCCACCAGCTCCGCCAGGTCGGCCCCCAGGAGGGACCGCAGCCGGGCCAGCGCCCGGGTGCACCTGGTCCGCACCGCCGCCGAGCTGTCCTTGACAATCGCCGCGGTCTCCTCCACGCTCCGGTCCTCCCAGTAACGGAGCACCACCACCGCCCGGTCGCGCGGCGGAAGCTGGGCCAGGGCGTCGACCAACGCCAGCCGCAGCGCCGCGTCCTGCTCGGGCGCCGGCGCCTCCGGCAACACCTGGCTGGGCCGCTCGGCATTGCTGCGCCTGCGGTGGTGCGTCAGGTAGGCCCGGACCAGCACGGTCCGGGCGTAGCCGGCCGGGTTGTCGATCCGGCCTGCCCAGCTCGGCCGTTGCAGCCGGTGCCACTGCGTGTACATCTGGCCCAGTGTGTCCTGCACCAGGTCCTCGGCCAGGTGCGCGTCGCCCCCGGTGAGGAAGTACGCCGACCGGTAGAGCTGCCCGCTGCGGGCCGTCGCGAAAGCGACGAAGTCCTCCTCCGAGGCCGCCCGATGTCGAGCTGTGCCCACTGTCATCTCCCGTTCCCTCGCGGTATCCGTCCTATGACGACACGAGGGCACCCGAATGTTTCACAGCAAATTTCGACGGGCCGTGAGGTTCAGCTGTCCGGTGGTGGACAGGCAGCCGCCACACCTGCCGCCGGACAGTAGATCCAGCAGGCCTTTCAGCACTGCTGCTGGCACGGTTGATGAGCCGGCCAGACGGACGTGCTCACACCAGAGTGGGGCCGCGCGCTCGAGGAGATCGACCCCGTGGACTCCGGTCTGACCGATCACCTGGCGGGACGCCTACGCCACCACCCGGTCGTGGTGGCTGAAGTTGGACGGCCTGGTCGACCGGACCGTGCTTCCGCAGGACACGGTGTTCGAAGGCGAGCAGCTCGGCCAATAGGTGCTGGCGCAGCGGGCCGGGTGGCCGGGCCTGGGGGCCGATCAGCGGGACCTGCTGGCGGCGATCGGCATCGAGGCCGACCCCGAGCTGGCGGCCGCCGAGGCGAAGCCGGCGGTGTCCCGCACGGACCGGTTCCGGCAGGGCCTGGCAGCGCTGACCGCCGACGTCGAGCGCACGGCCGTCCCCGGGTGCCGCGCCCCCACAAGCAGCCGCTGGAGACCGTGGAGGCCGGGCCTGGAGGTGAGGACCAGGTGTGGTGTAGCGCTTCGCGCTGGGCACCCGGCTCAACAACCAGAAAGGCCGCTGGGCGAGCTGAGCCCGGGGCAGCCCGCGCAGCTCGCCGGGCACGGCGTGGAGTGGGCATGACGGGCAATGGGTTGCCCGGTCTCCGTTGTTGGGTGGGGCAGCCCGGCAGCGTCGGCCGCGATCGTCACGGAGTCCGCCGGCCGAGTACCGACGGGTACTGGTGACGAGACCATCTGACCGGGTTCGGCCGGCCGCGGAGCGTTTGATGACGAATTCCGAAGGACGCCGCCGGGCGACACCAGGCCCCCGCCGGTCGCCTATCCGACCCACTGCGAGGAGGCCGGAGGCGGCGTGCGGGCGGGTGATCTCCGGGCCGTAGGTAGGGCGGATGCTGGAGGGAACGCCGGATTCGGCGCGGGTGCGGGGGAAGCGGGGCCGGGGGGCATGCCGCTGCGAAGTCGGGCGAGGCGAAGAGCGGGCTGCAGCGCTCGTCTGTGCTGATGGCGGCGGGAACGATGGTGTCCCGGGCGACCGGGCTGATCGGACAGGTGCTGCAGGCCGGATCGCTGGGGACCGCGTTGCTGGCCACGACCTACAACCAGGCCAACGTCGTGCCGGCGAGCCTCTACTTCCTGCTCATCGGCGGAGCACTGAACTCGGTCCTGGTACCGCAGTTGGTCCGGGCCAGAATCAACCAGCCGGCCGCGGCCGGGCAGGAGTCGGCCCAGGGACCCGGACGCTCGATTCCTGGTCGCCCCGCGGGGAGATCCGACAGAGTGGCCGGGGAAACCGCGTTCTCGCGCGGTTGCGGCACCGCCTGCCGGAAGGGCCGCCCACCTCGCCTCCGCCGGTCGGCGACCGGTCAGTTCGAAGCGTGGGCGGGCGCCGGCAACTCGGACCGGGGCAGGGGGCCGCGCACGTCCGCGATCAGCGCGGCCGGGTCCGGGCGCGCCTGCAGGGCGGGGAGCAGGAAGTGCCACAGGTCGGTGAGATCGTCCTCGATGCCGGTCCGTCCGTCCAGGGCGTCCGAGACGGTGTGCAGCCCGAAGAAGGCGCACACCACTGCGTGGGCCGCCTGCGCGGGTTTGACGTGGGGCGCGAGTTCGCCCGCCGCGGCGGCCTGTTCCAGCAACGCGCGCACGGCGTCCGTCCAGTCCACGAACGGCACCGGCATGGCGACGTCGATGGCCCTGCGCTCGGCCCAGAGCCGGGCTCCCGCACTGACCACGATGTCGTCGCGGAAGGCCCTGGCCACGGCGTAGCTCAGTCGGAGCAGACGCTCCAGGGGCATTCGGCCGACCGTCGCCTGTTGCTCGATCAGGCGCGGCCAGGTGGCGAAGTGCTCCTTGATCACGGCGAGCGCGAGCAGTTCCTTGCTGGTGTAGTGGAAGTAGATCGCGCCGCTGGTACGGCCCGACAGGCAACTGATGTCGCTGATGCTCGTCCCCGCGTAACCGCGGTCGTTGAACAGTCGCGCCGCCGCTTCGAGGACGGCGCGTCGGGTCACTTCCGCACGGCTCTGCACGATTTCACTGTCCCCGTTCGAAGTGTCGGACCGACGGGTGAAACCTACCGGGTCGGCACTCCGGAGAGGTGTCCAAGACATGCGAGACCTGCGAGTTTGGTATTTTCTGTCTGTATGCATATAGGGGATCCGTCCTGCTGGCCGGGTCTGCTGCGACAGGCGGGACCGCTGAGCCGCTCGCAGACCGTGCCCCGCGAGTCGGTGCACCGTGTCTCGCCCGCCGAGGTACTGCTGACGGATGTGCGCCTGAGAAGGCCCGGCCGGTTCGAGGCCGCCGCGCGGTGGCCGCACTCCCATGTCACCGTCCCCTGTGGCAAGGAGGTTCGGCACAGTTTCCTGATGGTGGTGGAGACACTCCGCCAACTGGGCATCCACATTCCGCACCGCTATTTCGGCGTCCCGACGTCCATGCACTTCCTCATCACCGACCTGTCCTGGCGGATCGACGCCGCCGCGCAGCCGGCGAACCGGCGCGGGGCCGACGAGATCACCTGTCTGGTCGCGTCCGAACAGCCTCGGCGCGCGCCGGGCACCGGCCTGCTCACCGCACTGCGTCTGCGGGTCCGGTTCCTGGCTGGGGCGCGCTGCTTCGCCCACGCCGAGGGCGGCGCCCGGTTCGTCGACGACGCCCGCTACGCGAGCCTGCGCGGGCGGCCCGGACCGGCTCCCCGGGACCTCCCTCACGTGTCCGGCGACGCCGGGGCCGGCCTGCGGCCCGAGCCGGCGCGCGTGGTCGTGGGATCCTCACGCGACCTCCTCGTCGCCCGGTACGGCGACCGACTGTGCGTAGATCCGGCCGATCCGGGCCATCCCTTCTTCTTCGACCACCCCAGCGACCACGTGCCCGGGGTGGTGCTGCTGGAGGCCGCCCGCCAAGCCGTCGCGATCCGCAGCGCAGGCCGGCTGGTGCGGCCGGTCGCCTGCCGGTTCGGGGCGCTGCGCTTCACCGAGTTCGCGCCCCGGGCCCAGGTCGACTGCACACTGCACGGCCGTACGGCGGTGTTCCGGATCCGGCAGGCCGCCGGCGTCACGGCGGTCGGGGCGATGGACTACTGATCCGTCGGCGCCCGGTCGCCTGTGCGACGGGCCACTGACCCGCCGGTTCCCCTGCCGGCGGCGCGCCGGACCGCCGGCCGGTCACGTGCTGCGAAAAACTCCCCGCCGACACGCTGCGCGGTCGTTTGACTACAAAAATAACGAACGTAACGTTGCGACCGTTATGTCCGGACTGTCCCTCCGGACCGAGCGCCCCGGGCGACCGTCCCGGGCCCGGCTCCACGGCGCACCGCCGGTCGCCCGGCCGAGCGCAGTCGCCAGAGGTCGGGCCCTCGGCGCGCGGACCGCGCCGGCGCGGCCGCGGCCGTGCCGCACCGGGCGTGCTCTCCTCTCCCCAAGAAGGGCTACAGGCATGACTGCAGCGCGCGTTCTCGACTGGACCCCCAGCGCCGTCGTCTTCGACTGCGACGGCACCCTGATGGACACCGAACTCCACTGGCAGGAGGCGCGGGACCTGGTCCTGCGCGGCTACGGCGTCGCCCCGGACGCCGGTTTCGCGACGCGGGCCAAGGGACTGCACTACACGGAGTGCGGCCGGCTGATGGCCGAGGTCGCCGGTGAGCCGGCCCAGGCCGAGCCGATGACGGCCCACCTGCTCGACGCCTTCCGCAAGCTCGTCGCCGACGACCCCGCCACCATGCCCGGAGCCGCCGCACTCGTGCGCCGGGTCGCCGACTTCGCGCCTCTGGCGGTCGCCAGCAACTGCCCGCTCGACGTGGTCGAGTCCTGCCTGGAGGGCGCCGGGCTGCTGTCGTACTTCGCCCACGTGGTGGTGCCGGGGGACGACGTCCTGCCCAAGCCGGCCCCCGACGTCTACCTGACCGCGGCCGCCCTGTGCGGTGCCGAGCCGGCCGACTCGCTGGCGGTCGAGGACTCGTACTGCGGGATCCGGGCCGCGGGTCGGGCGGGCCTGCGGATCCTCGGCGTCGGAGCCCACCCGTCCGAGGAGGAGGCGGCAGCGGTCGACCTCTGGGTCCCCGACCTCGCCGAGCCCGGTCTCGTCGACTGGGCGAAGAGCCGGAGGTTCGCCACCACCGCCTAGGACCGCACGGCACACCGCCACCGCGCCCGCGCGAACCGGGTCGGGGCCGTGTGGGCCGGCACCGGCGCGCACGGCCCCGACGCTCCGTCCGGGACCGCGGCTCACCGCTCCCGCAGGAACTCCGCCAGGCCGGTCAGTTGCCGCCCGGCCGAGGCGAACAGCACGCCCACGCCCAGGGCGCCCGGATCGGGTACGCCGGAGGCCCGTTCACCCAGGTAGCTCGCCCGCCCGCGGCGGGCCCGCTGGGACATCGTGCTCCGCACCCCCGCGAACGCCGCGTCGGCCGCGATCGCCAGCGCCTCGTCGGGGCGGACGTCCGGGGCGAGAGCCTGCAGCGCTCGGGCCGCCGGATCGAGGGCGTCGACCAACGTCTTGTCACCCGGCTGGGCATCGCCCACTCGCTGCACGGCGGCCAGTCCCCCGGTGACTCCGGCCGCCAGGGTCGCCGAGGTCAGCCCAGGGCCGACGGCGACGGCGAGTTCCTGCAGGACGAGACCGAACAGCGGGCCGCTCGTCCCGCCGACCTCGTCCAGGAAGGCGGTGGCCGCCGTCCGAAGCGGCGCGGCGGCGGTACGCGGCCCGGGCGGCAACCGGTCCAGCGCCGCCACCGCGAAGCCGGTGCCCGTCCGGAGGTTGGCGCCGAAGTCGCCGTCTCCCACCTGCTGGTCGAAGGCGGTCAACTCGCGTTCGGTCGCCGCCACCGACATCGCGAAACGCCGCATCCACTCCTCGGTGAACGTGCCGTCGAAGTCCATTGCGACACTCCCTTCTAGCCGATGGCCGACCGGTTCCACTGCGGCGTGTGCGCCGGCGCGTCGTAGAGACCGAGGATCTCCTCGTCGGCGAGGAGCAGCGAGATCGAGAAGCCCCGCATGTCCAGGGCGGTCGCGAAGTCGCCGGCCAGACTCCGCGCCATCGGCGTCCCCCGGCGCTCCAGCACGTACGCCAGCTCGTTCACGACGGCGTACAACTCCAGCCGGGTCACCGCGCCGAGCCCGTTGACCAGCGCGATCACCGGCGTTCCGGCTGCGGGCTCCAGCGCGTCCCAGAGCGCCCCGGCCATCCGTTCCACCAGCGGGCCGAGCGGTTCGGCCGGCAGGGACCGCTCGGCCCGCTCGCCGTGGATCCCGACCCCGTACTCGAACATGTCCGCGGGGAGGTCGAAGGCGGCCCGGCCGGTGGCGGGTGAGGTGTGGGCCGCCGAGGCGACGGCCAGGCTCCGGCAGCGTCCGACGAGGGACCGGCCCATCGAGGCCAGCGCCTCCAGGCCGAGGCCGCCGTCCGCCGCCGCGCCGAGCACCTTCTCCACCAGGACGGCCGCCGCCGTGCCCCGTCGGCCGACGGCGATCTCCGCCGAGTCGGTCGCCAGGTCGTCGTCGACGAGGACGCGGGCACACGGGATGCCCTCGTGTGCCAGCCGCTCGGCGGCGATGCCGAAGTTGATGCGGTCGCCGGTGTAGTTCTTGACGATGTGCAGCACGCCCTCGGCGCCGGCCACGGCGCGGGAGGCCTCGAAGATCTGCCGGTTGTGCGGGGACGCGAAGACCTGGCCCGGACAGGCGGCGTCGAGCATCCCGGCTCCGACGAAGCCCAGATGCATCGGCTCGTGCCCGGATCCGCCGCCGGACACCAGGCCCACCCGGCGGGTCGGCGCGCCGTGCAGTGCGCGGACGAAACCGAGGTCGGAGTGATGGGCCACCAGGTCCGCGTGCACCCGGGCGAAGCCCGCCAGCGCGTCGGACACCAGCGACTCCTGGGCGTTCTCGAAGTACCGGGCCATGTCCGAATCCCCTGTCGGGCCGGAAGCCACCGCTTTTCGCGCGGACAGCCGCTTGTCGCGCCCATCCTGGGTCACCCCGGGGTGACTGGCAACCCGCCAACCCGCACTGGCGGCGCGCCTGCCCCGGTCGTCCGCCAGGCGCACGGCCGGGCGTACGGCGGTGCACGGCCCGGGCGTCCCCCGCTCGTCGCAGGCTCCGGGAGCACGACGCGACCGCCGTTCCGCGCCCGGCGCCCGGCCGTCGCCGTGAACGTCCGGCCGGCGGGACGGGGCCACTGTCCCTGGCTCCACCCCGCCGACAGCTCTCGGCTCACCGCGGCGGCGGCATGTACGCGGGGCCGTTCGGGTGATTCGTCGTTCAGTACCGAGGCCGGCCGAGGATCACCGAGCTATCCGCCCGCAGGTACTACCGCGTGCTGGCCGGAGTCCGAACCCGACGGCCACCTGCTCGCGGCCGACAGGCCTGCCGCGGTACGGATCGACCGGCCGACACGTTCTGCGAAGGCGCCCCGGTGACCGGCACGGACGAGGCGGTCCAGCCGATCGGCCGAGCCGGCGGGACGATCGTCCGGCACCGAGGATCATCGCGGTGACCCGGTCCAGTTCGTGGGCGGCCTGCTCGTCGTCGGGTGCTCTCCAGCTTCCTTGTCCTCGGAGACAGCCGCCGCTGAGGCATGGCTTCCAACGTATCCGATCCAGTTACCTGGGACTCTGCGTACCGGAGGTCTTCTCCCGGTGCGCAGAGCCGGTCCGGTGTCAGGCGGCGGTGAGGCGGGTGCCGCGGCGCCAGACGGCGCGGGTGTTAAGGGTGTCGCTGATGGTGGTGGTGGGGTCGCCGTCGACCAGGAGCAGGTCGGCTCGCAGTCCTGCGGCGATGCGTCCGCGGTCGTCCAGGCCGAAGCGGTGGGCGGGGGTGTGGGTTGCGGCACGCAGGGCCTGGAGGGGGGTCAGGCCGGCTTGGACGAGGTACTGGAGTTCGTGGTGCAGGCTGGCGCCGTGGGCCATGCCGCCCAGGAACGTCTCGGGCAGGGAGACGTCGGTGCCGGCCAGGATGTCGACGCCGGCGTCGTGGAGTGCCTTGACCGAGTCGAGGACGTCCTGCAGCCTGCCCTGGGGGTAGCCGTTGTAGCTGCTGTTCAGGGTGTCCAGCCAGGCCCGGTCCAGGCGGGAGCTGACCCGCGGGTCCTGGGCCAGGGCGTGGCCGGTGATGCCCATCATGGAGGCGTCCAGGACCACGCAGGGGATCACGAACGCGCCGGAGGCCGCGACCAGGTCGATGATCTCGTCGGTGTGCGGCTGGTCCATGAACAGGTGGGCCAGGCCGTCGATGCCGGCCTCGATCGCCATCCGGGTGGCATCCACGGTCAGGGTGTGGGCGACGGTGAGCATGCCGTGCCGTTTGGCCTCGGCGACCCCGGCGTTCAAGGTGGCCTGGTCGAGCATGGGCAGACCGGGGTGACCCTCGACACTGCCGTCGTCGACCATGAACTTGATGTAGTCCGAGCCCGACGCGACCAGCTGCGGGACGAAGTCGACGGCTTCCTGCGGGGTGCTGGAGAAGGGCATCACCGGCATGGTGGCCGGGCGCCGCTGCGGAGCCCCTTGACCGCCGCCGAACGTGAAGCCTTCGGGGATCAGCTCGCTGGGGTGGCCACCGGGCGGGGTGATCCCGAAGCCTGCGGAGCGCACGTCGGCGACTGCGTCGTTGTCCGTGATGTGCGCGCGGTTGGGTTCGGTGTTGATGCCCTGCATCTCCAGCTCGGTGGTCACTCCGAACCGCAGCGCCAGGGCGAGGGCGGGCTCGCCGGTGTGGACATGGGCGTCGAACAGACCCGGCAACAGGGTCCCGCCATCGGCATCGACCACCTGCGCCCCGGCGGGCACCGGGCCGCCGACGGCCGCGATCCGCGTGTCCTGGACCACGACGGTCCTCTCCTGCAAGACGCGCTCGCCGTCGAAGACGCGCGCGTTGGTGATGGCTGTGATGGTCATGGCCGATTCCCTTGCTCTGACATTCGATCCCGCGCCCGCGGGTCCCCGATGGACGGGATTACATGACACACAGCATACATATGCTTGACATCAGACTTGTGCATGCTCCGACTCCTTCGCTTAGAGTGGGGGGCATGAGCACTGACGACACACCCATGGACGACGAGACGCTGCTGGAAGGCATCGGACCGGACTTCTCACGGCTGCGCCGTCACGCTCCGACCTCCCGAAAGGACGCTTCCCGCCTCCTGGTCCTCAACGTTGTGGCCGACGCGACCGGTGAGATGACGGTCGGCACCCTGGCCGAGGAACTCATCACCGACCCGTCGGTCGCCAGCCGGATGGTCTCCGACTGCATCTCCGGCGGCTACCTGCGCCGCGCCGTCTCCCAGCAGGACGGCCGCCGCACCGTCCTGGAGGTCACCACCGAGGGGCACACCCTGCGAGCCCACTTCGCAGCCCAGCAGCGCCAGATCTTCGAACTCATCACCGCTCAGTGGGCTGCAACCGACCGCATCCGGTTCGCCCGCCTGCTGCACCGCTACGTCGAGGACAGCGCCACCTACCGCCAGGCAACCAATCCCTAGACCACCGGCCCGGCGGCTCCTGCATGGCCTGGACCCGATCGCCCTTCCTGCACCAGCAGCTGGAGTCAAATCTCACCTACCCAAGGGGATCCCCAGAGCACCGGGTGGAGTCAGGACTCACCTACATGTGGAGTCGCCCGCCCGTCACCTACCCAGCCAGGACGGGTTCTGCGAACGGCCACCTGCGGATTCGTGAGCAGTACCGGTGTGTTCGCAGAACTCTCGCAACTGGTCATTTGTGAGAATCACGCAGCACCCGGCCGTAGCCGCTGCGCTCGGGTACGCGGGCCGATCTGTTCCGTGCATGGAAGCCCCGGCCACGCCTGGCGGTTCAACCCGTGAGGGTGTTGAGCCAGCCGGTCAGCAGACGGTTGATCTCCTCGGGGTGTTCCTGCTGGATCCAGTGGCCGCAGCCCTCTACGAGGTGGGAGGCGGTCAGGCCGGGGAGGGTGGTGGGGAAGGCGTCGATAGCGTCGGACATCCAGGTGGTGGAGGCGTCCAGGGCGCCGCCGATGAACAGGGATGGCTGCTTGATCGGGGCTCCGCGGTGGGGGGCGAGGTCCTCCCAGTCGCGGTCCACGTTGCGGTAGCGGTTGAGGGCGCCCGTCAGACCCGTGCGCTCGAACTCTCCGGCGTAAACGTCGAGGTCGTCCTCGGCCAGCCAGGCCGGGAGGATGCCGGCCGGAAAACGGTCACGCAGCTGGCCGCCGTGGGAGACGAAGTGCGGCTCGGGCTCGCCCTGGGTGGGCATGGTGTCGGCGGACAGGGCGGCGTAGAAGCCCGCGAGCCAGCCCCGCACGTCAGGCTCGATCTCCGTCTCGGCGCGGCCGGGCTCCTGGAAGTAGGAGACGTAGAACTCCTGCTCGGGGCCGCCGATCTGGTCGAAGATGTCGGTGGGGCGGGGGCCGCCGGGCGGCGCGTACGGGACGCTCAGCAGGGCGACGGCCCGGAAGACCTCGGGGTGGAGCAGGGCAGAGGTGGCGGCGATGTTGGAGCCCCAGTCGTGGCCGACGACCACCGCGTTCTCCTCGCCGAGGGCGCGCACGAGGGCGACGTTGTCCTCCACCAGGTCCAGCATCCGGTAGGCATCGGTCTCCGCAGGCTTGGAGGAGCGGCCGTAGCCGCGCACGTCGAGCGCCACCGCCCGGTAGCCGGCCGCGGCGAGGGCCGGGAGCTGGCGGCGCCAGGAGTACCAGGACTCGGGGAAGCCGTGCACGAGCAGGACCAGCGGGCCGGTGCCCTGCTCGACCAGGTGCAGGCGCCCGGCAGGGGCATCGACGGTGCGGTGGCGGAGTGCGGCGGACAGCTCGGGCTGCATGGGGTCTTCTCTCGGTTCGCGGGTGGACGCAGGTACGCATCGATCATGCGGCGCAGCGACCGTCCACCGCGATTACCCTTGCCAATCTGGCAAACTTGCAGGACAGGATGGTGGAACGGCACGTCCGGAAGGGAGCAGAGCGGGTGACAGGCGACGAAGTGGCCGACACGCTGGCGGCGATGGGCCCCCGGCTGCGGGCCGCACGCGAACACCGCGGCTCCACGCTCACCGGCGTCAGCTGCGCGACCGGCATCGCCCCGAGCACGCTGTCGCGGATCGAGACCAGCCGACGCAAGCCCACCCTGGAAGTGGTGCTGCAGTTGGCGAAGGAGTACGGCGTCTCCCTGGACGAGCTGGCCGGCACCGCTCCCGCCGCCGAGCCCCGCACCTCCGCGCTCCAGCGTTTCGGCGACGACAAGGCGGTGCTGCCGCTGACCCGGTACGTCGGGGGCCTGCACGCCCACAAGCACGTCCTACCCGCCGTCCAAGAGCCGCCCGCGCGGCCCCGGCAGGTCTCCCACGACGGCTGGGAATGGCTGTGCGTCCTGTACGGGCGGTTGTGGCTCGCACTCGGCGACCAGGACCTCGTCCTGAGTGCCGGGGACGTCGCCGAGTTCGACACCCGCAATCCCCATGGGGTCGCGAACGCCGGTCCCGGCGGCCCGGTCGAGTACCTGATCATGTTCGGGCCGCAGGGAGAGCGCCTGCGACCGCGCACCCCGCCCGCCCCCGGCCCCAGGGCCCGGTAGCAAGCAGCGAACGAACGGCCTGACGTCTTCCGAGCACAGGGCCCGGTAGCAAGCAGCGAACGAACGGCCTGACGTCTTCCGAGCACCGGAGCGTTGCGGCTGCCGGGCTTCCTACGCCGTCAGCCGAGCCGCCGACCGGCCCGAGGTCTCGGGTTGACCGTCG
This sequence comes from Kitasatospora sp. NBC_00315, assembly GCF_041435095.1. NCBI lineage: Bacteria > Bacillati > Actinomycetota > Actinomycetes > Kitasatosporales > Streptomycetaceae > Kitasatospora > Kitasatospora sp. NBC_00315. The sequence continues at coordinate 84,033 of NZ_CP108025.1, forward strand.
TGGTCGGCGGAGCGGACCTGCCTTTTCACTACCAGCGAGTACGTTCCGCGGCTGCGGGAACGGCCGGCCCGCGAGCACGGGCTGGTCCAGGACGCGGTCGAACGTGGTTGGCCTCGTGAGGTCGAACGGCACACCGCGATCTCCGGCCGGATCTGCGAACTCCTCGAAGAACTCGGTGAGTCCACTGCCTCAGACGCGCTCGGGGATGCGTATCTCTTCTTCGAACCGGTTCATTGACGTCCCGTCGCAACGCGGTCAGGAGCCCACCGGGGTGCCGTCGGGCTTCCGCCCGACGGCCGACGCGAGGACGGCGGGGAGGTCGGCTGCTGGGACGGCGGTGCGCACCTCCGCCAGGACACGGGGGAAGTCGTCGTCATCGATGCGACCCAGGTACTCCTGGCGCAGCCGGTGGATGACCTCGACAAGCTCCGGCCGCAGCCGCATCCAGGCGCGGGACCTGCGGATCTCCTCCTCGACCCGATCCATGAACCAGCGCATGACCTGGTACGGGATGTCCAGGTGTCCACCCCGGGGGTCGAAGCACAGCATCGGCTCCCGCACCGGGTCCTCGTCGGGGACAACGGCGGTCACAAGAGCTCGTTGATCGGCGACAAGGTGCAGTTCCAGATACCAGGCGTCGTCCGGGACCGAGTACATCACGGTGATCGCGTAGTCGCCGTCGGGGTGCGGGAAGGGCATGGCCGCATGCTGCCACAGCCGTTCGGCGGCGGTTCGCCAATATCAGGTGTGGACGGTCACGCAATTCCCCCAGGCTGTCATCCCGTCGTTCCGGAGGATGCTGTCACGTTGTCGGGCGGTCTGGGATGATCTTCGGGCCATCGGTGTCCGGGAGGGGAATCGTCCGTGTCGTCCGTGCTGCCGTCGTACAGCAACCACCGATATCCGGTGGAGGTCATCTCGCATTGCGTGTGGCTGTACTTCCGCTTCCCGCTCAGCTTCCGGGAGGTGGAGGAGCTGATGCTGCAGCCTGGTGTGACCGTGTCCTACGAGACCATCCGCCGCTGGTGCCTGAAGTTCGGGCAGGCCGAACGGCCTGCGCCGGCGGCGGCCCGCGGCCCGCGACAAGTGGCACCTGGACGAGGTCTTCGTCAAGATCAACGGTGAGCGGCACTTCCTGTGGCGGGCCGTGGACCACGACGGGAACGTGCTCGACGTCCTGGTCCAGTCGAAGCGGGACGCCAAGGCCGCCAAGCGGTTCATGGCCAAACTGACGAAGAAGCAGTGCCGGGTCCCCCGGGTGCTGGTGCTGCCATCCGACACGTCATCTGGGACCACATCACCGGCGCCGCCGGCCTGCCCGCCGCGGCCTGAACCAGACCCACCAGCAGGGCCCAGACACGCCTCGACGCGACGTCACACAATCAAGCATCCGACACCGTGACAGCACCCGGACAGCCCCTCCCCGGCCGCGCACCGCCCCGCCCGTACGCAGGTACGCAGAGCCCGTTGCGCACGCCGGTGCGCAAGCCGCAGGGCCGATCGCGCAGGATCGCCGGGCCGGCCGAGCACGCGGAGGCGGCCCGCCGATCAGGTCGGCGGGCCGCCTCGCACTACAGGATCAGTAGGACAGATCGCCCTGTCCCTGGATCACACGGCCGGCGATGTAGAGGTCGCCGGCGGAGTCGAGAATGGCGATGACCTTCTTCTCGGTTCCGTGGAAGGTGCTGAAGACGATCCTGTCCCCCTCCTGGCTGGTGGAATGGTTCGTGTTCACCGAGAGCTCGATACCAAGCGGCGAGCTGATGACCACGTCCTGCTTTCCGGCATCCGAGAACTTCGGGCTGGGCCGCAGCCCGATTCGCCCGTGAGTATCGCCCTCGTCCCAGTCCGTCGCCACGCCGAGATCCACGTCAGGCATAAGGTACCCCTCGATATCCGGCGGCACCGTGCTCCCGCCGTGCGGCCGCATACTTCCGCGACAACAGGCAGAATGCACTCACCGCACCCATTTAGCGTTTCCCGGCCACGCGGAGTGCAGGCCAGGTCGAACACAATGAGTAACCTATGCCGCTGGACCGAAAGTGTCACTAGTCGGAATTGGTTCACTTATTCTTCGGCCTGATCTTGCTTGACTGCAAAGATCCTCGCGAAAGACCCACTCGCCCCACGCACATCAAAAAGCCGGTAGGAGGACGTACCCGACCAGCTACCGCCCTCGATACGGCAGTCTCGAATGGGCTAAAACTGACTGGAAATCACCATCGCGATTCCGGAGCAACTCCCGTGACAGCGACCTTTGCCCCTCCAGCACTGCATCCGGTCACCCCGCGTCCAACCCGGAGCACCGCCCGGTACTGTCAGGCGGGTCAGTCGGCGCGGACAGCCAGGGAAGAAGTGATGCGTACCCAGGACGTCGTGGTCGGCGAGACCGATATCGCGAGCACCCTGGCCAACTGCAGCTGCCGCTCGGCCAGCCATCGCGCGAAGGCCCAGTCCGCCGGGCGTTCAGCTCTGAGTCGTCTGGGGCTGTGGGCCGCCGACGGGCTTGGGTGAGCCTTCGCCTTGGCCCGGCCGGGCGGGTGCGTACGCACCCGCGTACCCGGACCGTGGCGCCTGGGCCTGCGGTCCGGACGCAGCTGGCCGCGAGCTGGAGAAGAACCGGCCGGTGAACGCCACGTTCTACGGCGTGAAGAGCGCCGAGTTCCAGGCGTAGCCGTGCGACCTGGTGGCCCGCCGCTGCCTTCCCGGGGGCGGCGGGCCACTGCTGTGACCTGCGTACGAGGCGCCGGGTGCTCATCGCGGCGACGAGGTCAGTGCCGGTCGTCCGACACTGCGGGCGGCCAGGGCGCCGGGGCCGGTTGTTGTCAGGCGGGGTCGTCCCAGGTGAGGAGGACGTAGCCGTCGCCGCCGTCTCGGCCGGCGGTACCGACCTCGCCGTTCTGGCCGTCCTTTCCGATGTTCTCGGGCAGGTACTCGCTGTGGCCGCCGCGCGCTCCGGCGCCTCCGTCGCCGCCCTGGCCCCCTGATCCGCCGTCGCCGCCCTGGCCGACGCCCTCGGGCAGCGCGATCGAGCTGTCGTTGATGGGGGAACCGCCCTCCCCGCCGTAGCCGCCGGCGCCGCCGGCGCCCGCCTGCCCGCCCACGGCGGGCGCATCGGAGTTGAACTGGGCTCCCTCGCCCCCGGGACCGCCGCCCATGCCCGAGCCCCCGGCGGTGCCCCGTCCGGCGGTGGCGGGCGGGTCCCAACGGGAGCCCTCGACCGAAGCGCCGATCTGTGCGGCACCGCCCGAGCTGGGCTCGCTGGCCACGCCGCCCTGGCCGGGCTCTCCCCCGTCGCCGCCCCGGAACATGTACTTCGGGGGGTACTGGCCGATCGGGTCGACTCCGTAGTCGCACTTGGACCCGGTGTTGCCGGAGCAGCCGCCCTGGCCGCCCTTGCCGCCGCCTGCCGCGTGGGCGCCGCCGCCTCCGCTGACGTCCAGGAGCCAGCCCTTGCTGGGGTCGGTGATGTTGGAGCCGCTCCCGATTCCGCCGTCGGCGGGGTTGTAGGCGTCGTTGCCCGCCGTGCCGGAGCCGTTCTTGCCTCCTGTGCCGCCCGTGGTGTTCGCGGTGTTGGCGCTGCCGCCCTTGCCGCCGGTCCCGACGAAGATCTTCAGCGTTTGGCCCGGCGTGACGGTGAAACGGCCGGTGGCGTAGGTGCCCCCTCCGCCGCCGGTCCCGCCCGCTCCGCCGCCGCCACCGGCTCCCCCGCCGCCACCACCGTGGCGGACACCCGCGACGATCCCGGGAGAGGTCATCGTGCCGCCCCCGCCACCGCCCGCGCCACCGGTGGCGCCCCCCGCCCCGCCACCGCCCGCACCCCAGATGTACGCGGTGATGCTGGTGACGCCCTCGGGCACCGTGAACTCGGTCCAACCCCCCGTCGTCGTGAACGGCGCCTGGCAGACACCCTGGTCACACGACACGTCAGCAGACTGCGCGGCCGCCGTCGAGGCCGGCAGCGCGGCCGTGGTCACCGCCAGCAGCGGCACGGCGAGCAGAGCTCTGAGTACGGTCTTCAAGGAACACTCCATCGCTCGGGGGTCAGTTCGCACAGACCGGGTCGCATACGACCCGACCGCAGCCCACCCAACCCTCCGAAACGGTTCCGGAGCGCCCCAACACGACCCGGTTCACCTGAACAGGCGACAGTCCGCGCCGTCCGCCCCGCCACCGGAAAGCGACCGGCTCCGGACCGCTTGACCGGAGGTCTGGCGACGCACGGCCACCGACGGCCGCGAACGCACGGGGCGCGCTCAGTCCTCGGATCCGTCGGCCGGCCTGGCAAGGGCGCCCGACCCCAGCCGGTGGCAACCGCCCGGCGCGGCCTCGGGCACAGCGACATCCTCAAGGACCGGCTCCAGGAACGGGGCCCTCTCGACGGCGAGCAGCCGGGCCTGCCCGTCGCCCTGGACAGGGGTATCAGTGGCGGGTTCGGAGAACGGGCGGTACAGCAGGCGACGGTGTTCGGCTGACCCTTCTCCCCGAACTTTGATCAGTCTCATCGAAGTATGAAGGGTGGGGCCGATCGCCGAGCCGAGGGCGACCTGCCCTTGTACAGGTGGCAGTGCCCGGCGGGCGGGGCTGGCGCCTGCCCGCCGGGTGGTACCGGGTCAGCCCGAGCAGGTGGCCAGGAGGATGCTGACGACGGTGCAGGTGGCGGTGTCGCTGTCGTTGCCGGCGTCGGGGTCGGCCGGTGCCGAGGCGGTGCGGGTGCCGGTGACGTGGGCGACGCCGAGAGAGAGCAGGTGCAGCGGGATCTGGAACGTCTTGCTCACGGCGGCTCCGTTGGCGAGCGCGCCGTAGGTGCAAGTCACGGTGCCCGCCGTGGTGGTGCATCCGGCGGGGAGGTTGGTGGCGGTGGCGCCGGGCGGCAGGGTGGCCGTCACGGTCGCGGAGGTGAGCGGCGCGGGGCCGGTGTTGCGGGCGGTGAGGGTGTAGGTGAGGTAGGGCACCAGGATGCCCAGGTGCGGCTGCGCGGTGACGTCGACGGCGACGTCGGAGGCCGGCGGGGTGTTGACGGTGGTGGACTGGGCCGCGGTGTTGTTCGCGGAGGCCGGGTCCGCCTCGGTGGCGGCAGCAGTGGCGGTCGCAGTCACCGTGCCGGTCGCGCCCGTGGTCACGGTGACCGTGACGGTGGCCGAGGCGCCGTTGGGCAGGGCACCGAGGGTGCAGGTGACGGCCGGTGCGGTGATGGTGCAGGTGCCCTGGGAGGCGGTGGCCGAGGCGATGGTGTGTGCTGCGCCGGACAGGGTGAGCGTGGCGGTGGTATCGGTGGCGTTGCTCTGGCCCCGGTTGGTGACGGTGGTGGTGTAGGTGAGCGGGTCGCCCTGGCTGACGGGATCAGCGGAGTCGGTGACGGCCACCGTCAGGTCTGCGGTCGGTGCGGCCGCTGCTCCGTGGCCGAAGGCGATGGCGTACGGGAAGGAGCCCAGCGGGAAGGTCGCGGTGACGGTGTTGGTGGCGGTGCTGATCACCGACACCGTCCCGGCGTAGCCGTTGGGGACGTAGAGGTGGGAGCCGTCGGGGGTGGACGCGGACTCGAACGGGCCGTTGCCGACGCCGACGGTCGCGGTGACCGTGTTGGTGGCGGTGTCGATCACCGACACCGAGGACGAGCTGTTGTTGCTGACGTAGACGCGGGACCCGTCCGGGGACAGCGAGAGGCCGAACGGGCCGATGCCGACCGCCACCGTGGCGGCCACGGTGTTGGTGGCGGTGTCGATCACCGACACCGACGCGCCGTTCTGGTTGCCCACGTAGGCACGGGTGCCGTCCGGGGTGAGCGCGATGCCGTTCGGCTTGGCGCCGACGCCCACCGTGGCGGTGACGGTCTTGGTGGCGGTGTCGATCACCGACACCGTGTTGCCGTTGTTGTTGGACACGTAGGCGCGGGAGCCGTCCGGGGTGAGCGCGATGCCGAACGGTCCGCTGCCGACCGCGACCGTCGCGGTCACCGTGGCGGTCGCGGTGTCGACGACGGAGATGCTGTTCGCACCGAAGTTCGCGGTGTACAGGGTGCTGCCGGTCGGGGACAGCGCGAGCTTGACGGGGCTGGAGCCGACCGCGACGGTGGCGGCCACCGTGTTGGTGGCGGCGTCGATCACCGACACCGACCCGGAGTCGCTGTTGGCGGTGTAGACGTGCGCCAGGTCCGGGGAGACCGTGACCCCGGTCGGGCTGCTGCCCACAGGGATGGTGGCGACCGTCGTGTTGGTGGCGGTGTCGAGCACCCTGACCGCGTTGTCCATGAGGTCGGCGACGTACGCCACCGGCGCGGGCGCGAGCGCGAGCGCCTGCGCGCTCGGAGCGGCCACGGCGGCCAGTCCGGTCACGACCAGGGCAGCGGACGCCACCAGCGCGGTGACCCGCCGACGCCACCCGCGGGGCGACGGGCGTAAAGCAGAACGCGAGGACATGGGATGCCTCTCCATCTCGGTGTCCGCCCGCGCCGGCTCCCCAACGGCAGATGAGCGTGGCCGCCATCGGTGGCCCTGGTCACCGCCACCGCAAGAGGCCCGCGACGATCCGAACATCCCAACTGACCGACGGGAAAGCCCCGCCACCAACGAGCATGCTGGCCGCGATCACCGCCCGGGGCCCGAACATCACATCCCGGCGCCCACGCCACCGGCAACGACCGAAAACCGCCGTGAGGCCGCTCGGAAACCACCAGACCACCGCCCGCCCGATTCATCGCGGGACCGGCCAGGAACCGCCGCCCTCCCCAAAAGCTCCAAGCAGCTCCGTTCGGCCCTTCTGAACCCTGTGGTCAAACCTCGATGAGACAAACCCTCGCCGCTCAAACGTCGGTGGGGCGGGTCAGCAGCCCACCGCGAGGCCGTGCCCCAACCCTGGCCCAGCCCCCAGTCGAAAACACTCCCACCTGGGATATGGCCTGAGACCGTCCCGGCAAAACCAGGCAAACCGGGCGGGCTGGGACAGCCCGGGGCAAGCCGGCCGCCGCCCGCCAGGCGCAGCGGTTCAGGCGGTGGCGATGTCGGCGAGGGCGGCTTGTAGACGGCGGATGGCGTCTTCGGCTTCGGCGTACTGGGCCGGGGTGGCGAGGACGGCGCCGAAGCTGCGGCCGAGGTCGGCGGGCAGGGCACGCCAGTGCAGGACGGGGGTCAGAGCGGTACTGGCTGCGGCCAGCAGCCAGGCCAGGGGTCCGTGGATGCGGGAGGTGGCGATGGCGAGGACGGCGAGGGCCTCACGCAGGTCCTCCAACCGGTCCACCTGCGCCTGCTGAGCCTGGGCGGGGCCGACGGCGGCGGCCAGGTCGGCCGCGACCTGCGCAGCCAGGGCACGATCGGCACCGGTGGGCTCCCACACCTTCTCCCGCCGCTGCCGCCCGGCCTCCTCGGCCAAGCCCTCGATGATCGTCTTCATCTCCACGCCGCTCACCCTAACCACCAGCGACGGGACCGGAGCCAGCGGGCCGCCTCCGGGCCAGCGGCAGGACGGCGGCGGAGCGGGGAGCGGGCGGCCTCCCGGAGAGGCACCGCCGTTGCCCTGTCACCAGGGACTGTCGCACCCCGGCCAGCACGGGGGAACCGGGTCTTGCCCCGGCGCAGCTCCAGGTCCGCGACGGCGCGAAGCACCGCGATCTGCAGGGCCAGGCGCAGCAGTTCCCCGTTCGACCTCTGGGACCGCAGGTCGGCAACGGTGGGGAGGCTGAGGAGTTCGCGCAGCTCTTCGTCGGTGACGACGTGCACCAGCACGCGGTAGTCGGCGAGGTAGCCGTGCTCGATGCCCTGTCCGAGGGTCCAGGTGAAGACGCTCTCGCCGTAGTGCGGGTGTCCGTCATGGAGCAGAGCGCGGGCAGCTCCTGGCCGTCGCCGCCCGCGGTGCGGTCGGCCAGGCCCGGCTTCGCCTTCGAGTCGTCGACGATCTTCGGGGTCGCGCTGAAGTACAACCGGCGCAGCGCGGGGACCTTGTCGTCGGAGTGGATCGCCGCCCACGCCTTACCTTCGGATCCTGCCGTCCGGTGGGCCTCGTCGATGATCACGGCGTCCCAGGCCGGGAGGCCGCACTCCTTGTGCGCCTTCACGATGCGCTCGAGGGAGGCGTAGGTGGCGTAGACGGTGACCGGCTCACCCTCCTTCTCCGAAGCGACCAGGCCGGCGATCCGGGCGGCCTGCGTGGTCACCTGGGCGTGGACGCGGCCGCCGGCCTCCCGCTCTCCAGCGCCTCCGCCCGCGAGCACGCCGCCGCCGCAGGGCCCCGACGCCCGCCCTTGAGCGACCAGGCGCCGGCGGTCTGCTCCAGCAGCTCGATCGTCGGCACCAGCACCAGCACCAGCACCAGCACCCGGCCCTTCGCCGCCAGGCGGCCGGACCGCAAGTCGGCACAGCGAGGGCACTGGACAACAACGACGGTGGCGGAGGGACAGCCCAGCGACGACCGGGCCGACGCGCCGACCCCGCCGGATCAGCCAGGCACGGCCGGGCACGCGGGCCGGCCGGCGGACAGCCCAGGAAGAACGGGTGGAAAATGATCGGCGGCAGCGGAGGGGCGCCCGACACCTTGAGCTCACACTGTCATCTCCCTGGAGCCGGGATCGGGGTGGCGGGTATGGCCTCCTCGCCCGAGCCGGCGGCAAGTTCATGGGCCGTCGGGGGGTTCGCCCCGGCTCTGGAGACTGTTAGCGACGCAGCCGTTCCGGCGTGGCGTAGCACGGAGGTCATGTCCGGCGCGGTCAGCGAGGCGATCGCGTCACGGCTGGGCGCCAGGGTCTGCAGGGTGTGCAGTGTTGCGGACATGAAGGCGTCACCCGCGCCGACGGTATCGACGACTGTGGTCCGACGCGCCGGGACGAGGACTGTGTGGGAGGCGGAATAGGCTGTCGCCCCCGCGCTTCCCCGAGTGATCAGCACCAAGCACGCTCCGAGCGAAAGCCAGCGGGCCGCCACGGTGATTTCCGGCTCGTCTGGGTAGAGCCAGGCAATGTCCTCGTCGCTGGCCTTGACCACGTCTGAGAGGGCCACGCACCGCTCCACTTGCGGCAGCGCCTCTCGGCTCTCGCCCATGAGGGCGGGCCGGATGTTGGGGTCGTAGCTGATGGTTGCGCGCTGCCGCAGAGCCTGGACGAGTGCGAGGGTCGACTCGGCGCCGGGAGCGGCGACGGCCGCAATGGAGCCGAAGTGGACGTGCCCCGGGGGCACGGCGAGGTCCGTCGAGGCGGGGGCGCTCAGCGTCCACGCGATGTTGAAGGTGTAGGAGGCCTTGCCGTCCCGGTCCAGGTCGACCCTGGCGGAAGGTGTGCGGACGGCGCCGCGCTGGCCGTCGGTGAGCAGCCGCACACCGGCATGGTCGAGGTGGTCCCGGATCAGCGCCCCGTAGGGGTCGTTGCCGAGTTGGGTGAGCAGCGCGACCGGGCGGCCCAGGCGGGCGAGCCCGTGGGCGACGTTGGCCGGGCTGCCGCCTGGGTGGGCGACATCGGGGCGGCCCGCTGCGCGGACGATGTCCGCGACGGACTCCCCTATGACCAGGATCTCGGCGGGGGGCGGGTTCACGAGGTTCGGACTCCCGTCGGGGGGGCGGTGGGGCGTGGCGGTGGGGCGGTGGAGAGCGCTCGGGCCGCGGCCCGGCACGGTGCTGCTGGAGCTGTGCCGGGCCGCGGGGTCTGGTCACTTCCAGATCGATTTGAGTTGCCACGCCTTGAGGGTGTCGAGGGTGGCTGTGCCGTTGTCGGCGAAGGCGCTGACGCCGGTGCTGGTGGTGTCCGGGAAGATCTGGTCGGTGAGGGTGACTTGGCCCTGGTCGGCGAAGACCTCGACGGAGGAGGCGTCGACGAGGATGTGGAGGGTCACCGCTCCGTGGTCGAGGGCCAGGGGGGCGGTCTTCACGTTGGGGAAGGCTGGACTGAAGGCGGTGGCGCCGGAGTGGGTGCGGTCGAGGTAGAGCTTCCCGGTGTGGGTGTCGTAGCCGATCTGGGTGTACTGCTGTCCGGCTCGGGTGCGGATGTTGAGTCCGAACTTGCCGGCGGTGCCGGCGGTGAGGTGCGCCGTGAGCTCGAGGGTCTTGCCGTTGACGTTCAGTGGTGTGGTCGTGTTGGAGACGGTCAGGTTCTTGGCGCTGAAGGTGGGTCCGGTGCGGAGTGCGTTGAGGCTGTCCACAGGTTTCTGCACGAGCTGCACTCGCCCGTCGATGGTGCGCAGGGAGAGCGTGCGGGGGAAGGTTTCGGCGCCCTTCCAAGGGGTTGTGGGGGTTTGGTTGGCGTAGTCCCAGTTGTTCATCCAGGCGATGCCGACGCGCTGGCCGCTGGGGGTGTCGTTCCAGGTGTTGGCCGCGTAGAAGTCGGCGCCGTAGTCGACCCAGTGGGCGCGTTGGTTGGCGTCCAGTGCGGGTGCGTTGCTGAGGCTGAAGTCGTCGGCCAGGATGTGTCCCCAGCCCCCGTTGCTGTGGTCGACGATCTGGATCTGGGCCTGCTTGCCGACCAGGTCGCTCATGTCCCAGGAGGTCCAGTCCAGGTTCTCGCTGTTCGCGCCGGTGGCGGAGCGGACGACCTGGCCGTCGACGATGAGGTTCACGGAGGTCTGGGTGTCCCAGGGCTTGGCCGGGGCGTCGGCGAAGAGGATGTCGCCCACCATGAGGTGTCCCCAGCCGGTGGATCCGTTGCTCTCGTCGACGATCTGGATCTGGGCCTGCTGGCCCCGGTACTGGTTCACGTCCCAGTTCGTCCAGGTGAGGTTCGGGCTGTTGTCGCCCGTTGCGGTGGCAACGACCTTGCCCCCGATGATCAGGTTGGCTGCGGTCGGTCCGGCCTGTCCCCAGGGGTGGTTGCCGCCGGCGATCTGGAGGTCGATGTAGGGGCTGTTGACCGTGAAGGTCGGGGAGGTGATGGCTCCGGTGCCTGGATCGCCGTCGGGGGCGAAGGTGTCGAGTGCATTGGGGCTGATCTGGCCCGGCAGGCTCTCGCTGGAGGGGCCGGAGTTGGCGAACGATCCCGTGCTGGTCCATCCGGTGCCGTAGGTGGCGCCGGAGAAGTCCTCGAAGACGGTTCCGGGAGGCAGGGTGCCGTAGGTCACGGTGTCGGGGGTGTAGGGGTTGTGGCCGCCGCCGACGAGGAAGTTCAGGTGGGGCTTGGTGACCGTGAAGGCGGGCGAGGTGAGCGTGCCGGTGGAGGTGTCGCCGCCGTGGTAGCTGTTGGCGAGGTAGGTGCCGGAATTTCCGGTGACGGGCTGCTGGTCGGGGAGGGCGCCGGTTGCGGGTGCGGTGCCGAAGGCGGTGCCGGTGGTGGTCCAGTTCCCGTAGCTGCCGGACTCGTAGCCGTCCAGGGGGTCGCCGGGGGGCGGGTTGTAGGTGGCCGAGTCGTCGGAGGTGAAGTTCGTGCCGTCGAATTCTCCGGTGGTGTACTGCACGCCGGTGCTGCCGACGCTCACGCTCAGGACCCACTTCGTGTTGTGTGGGTTACCGTCGACGGGCAGCTGGTAGAAGTCGGGCATCTCCCAGACTCCGCTGGTGGAGCCTGCGGGTCCGAAATCGCTCAGGTGGGTCCACTGCTTGAGGTCCGGTGAGCGGTAGAAGGAGACTTTGTGCTGGTCGGACAGGGTGATGACCATGAGCCAGCTGTGCGTGGGTGCGTACCAGAACACCTTGGGGTCGCGGAAGTTCTGGGAGTGGAGGTCCAGAACGGGGTTTGCGGCGTAGCGGGTCCAGGTCCGGCCGTTGTCGGTGCTGTAGGCGAGGGACTGCGTCTGGTCCCCGTTGGCCATCTGGCTGGTGTAGTAGGCGACCATGGGCGGGTGTCCGGGGGTGCCGAACCCGCTGGTGTTGTCCTTGTCCACGACGGCGCTTCCGGAGTAGAAGGCGCTGCTGCCGGGGTCGGGCTGCGGGCCCGTCACGGGGATGTTCTGCCAGTGGACCAGGTCCGAGCTGACTGCACCCTGCCAGGTCCCGTAGCTGTACAGGTAGTAGCGCCCGTCGCGGTAGACGAGGCCGTTCGGGTCTCCTATCCAGTTGTCGGGGAGGGTGTAGTGGATCTGCGGCCGGTAGGGCTCGTTGTAGGCGGTCGCTGCCGGGCTGCCGGCTGCGGTGAGCGCGGGGAGCGCCACTGCGGCAGTCAGTGCGACGGCCAGCATGCGGCGGCGCCGACGGGGTTGGTGCATGAAAGGCCTCCTGCTGTGACGGGGGAGCGCTTCGTCGGGTGATGCGGGATCTGGTGAGAGTCCTTCGGCGGGCTTGGGTTTCGTGGTGTGGGGAGGGTGGGGCGGGGTTTCCCGCAGGCTGGGTCCCCCCGCCCGTGGATCGGCCGGTGCTCAGTCGCTGAGGACGAACTGGTCGGTGATGAGGTGTCCCCAGTTCCCGGTGGCGTCGTCGAGGATCTGGATCTGTGCGGTCTGTCCCTGCAGGGTGGAGAGGTCCCAGCTGACCGGTCTGAGCACGCCTGTGTCGTTGCCGGTCGCGGTGCGCACGGGCTGTCCGTTGACGAGCAGGTTGACGCTGGTGGCGCCGGGCTGACCGAGGGGGTGGTTGCCACCGGCGATCAGGAAGTGCAGGGAGTTGCGGTCGATGGTGAAGCCGGCGGAGGTGATGGTGCCGGTGGCGGCGTCGGCGCCCGCGAAGGTGTCCAGGACCTGCTTGCCGACTGAGCCGGTCAGGATCTCGGCGCTCGGTGCTGTTCCGGCGAAACTGCCGGTGGTGGTCCAGCCGGCTCCGTAGGAGGTGCCTTCGAAGTCGGCAAGCGGTTTGGCCGGTCGCTGGGCGACGTTGGCGAATTCGGTGATCGTCAGGTTGGTGAAGGTCGCGGCGCCGCCGCTGGCGAAGAGGTTGATGCCGCCGTCGGCCGGGTTGGCGAAGACCTCGCTCGAGTGCACGTAGCGGCCGTCGTCGAGGAAGTACTCGATGGTGGTGCGGTCGACGAGGATCTTCAGGTGGGCGGACGTCTTGGTGCGGTCCCAGGGCGCGTGGCTCTCCTGGTGCTGCCCTGTGGTGTCCGGGCTGCCGGTCTGGGCCCGGTTCAGGTAGCTGTAGTCGTGGTAGATCCCGGCGTCGGCGTGTCGGGTGCCGTCCGCGGAGACGCGCAGTTGCACGCCGACGTTGTCGAGTGAGGTCCAGCTGACGTCGGCGTCCAGTTGGTAGGCGTTGCCGTGGTAGCTCAGGGGGGTGGAGCCGTTCACGGTGACGGTGCCGAGACTGGTGGTCCGGGTTGCGTGGGAGGCGAGGGCCGCAACGGGCTGCGAGGCCAGCGCGTAGCCGTCCGGGTAGTGCTTGAGGCTGATCTGGCGGGTGATCGAGTCGGTGCCGTTGAAGCCGTCGTTCGTCCAGGTGGGAGTGGTGTGGGGGTAGGCCCAGTTGTTCATCCAGGCCATCGCGAAGCGGTGGTCGAGCGGGGCGGCCGGGTCTTCCCAGGTGACGCCGCCGTACCAGTCGAACCCGTGGTCGAGCCAGCGCGGTGCGGTGCTGTCGGGGATGAAGGTGGTGCCATTGAAGGTGCCGGTCCAGTACGCGTAGGTGTTGGGGGCACCGGTCAGGTAGCCGTTGGCGCTCATGCCCAGTACCCAGTGCAGCGTGCCGTCGTCGGCGCGCAGCTGGAAGAGGTCGGGGCATTCCAGGGAGCCGAGGCCGGTGTGGACGGAGTCCGAGGCCCAGGTCCAGTTCTTCAGGTCGGGGGAGGTGAAGAAACCGATCCGGTCGCCCTCGGTGGCGAGCAGCACCCAGCGCTGGCGCCCGGCGTCCCAGAGCACTTTGGGGTCGCGGAAGTCGGCGCGGCCGGCGTTGGGGATGACGGGTGTGTCGCCGTAGGGGCGGAAGTTGCGGCCGCCGTCCGTGGAGAACCACAGGAATTGGGCCTGGGGGCCGGAGCCGTTGGCGATCTGGCCGGCGGTCGGGTGGTCCATCTGGGTGACCAGCATGACGATCGCACCGGCGCCGAAGCCGGCCGTGTTGTTCGTGTCCACGACAGTGGACCCGGACCAGAGGTCGTAGTTGGCGTTGGTCTTCTTCGGGGCGGCGATGCCTTGGTCCTGGAAGACCACGTTGTCGGTGGTGGTCGCCATGCGCCAGGCGGTGCCGACCGTCTGGTCGTAGTCGGCGTTGTAGAGGTAGTAGTACTGGAAGGCCCCGTTGACGTAGATGGGCCGCTGCGGGTCGTTCTTCCAGTGGTCGGGGACGGTGAAGTGGTAGACGTCCCGGTAGGTGTCGGCGGCCCGGGCCTTCGGCGGGGCGGTGGGGCCGAGGACCGTCGCGGCGAGCGCGAGGAGAACGACCAGGCCGAGCCGCAGGGCGGTTCTGGGGTTTCTGCGTCTGTACGCCTGTGGGGCGGGGGTGTGGGGGTGGTGCGAAGAGCGGGAGAACACGTCGGCCTCCTGGCCTTCTCGATGGGTGGCGGGAGCCCGCCGGGGCCCTGTCCCGGGGCCCCGGCGAAGAGTGTGGGTGTCAGGCGCCGGTGGCCACGGGGGTGCAGTCGGCGCTCAGGACACCGGTCGGCGTGGGGGCGTCGACGGTCAGTCGGCGGCCGTCCCAGGCCACCGGCATGGGGTCGCTGATGCTGCCGACGAAGGCGCCGTCAGGGCCGGTGTGGTGGAAGGCCATCAGGATCCAGCGTTCGTCGGCGCGGCGGCGGATCAGCTTGCCGCTGTAGAAGCGGTCGTCGGTCACCTGCTCGGCGGCGTCGATGTCGTAGGGACCGAGCAGGCTCTGCGCCGGAGCGGCCCAGATGCCGCCGCGGGTGCCGGTGGCGCGGCGCTGCTGCGAGGCGTGCTCGGCCAGGCAGGAGAAGAGCAGCACCGCCTGGCCGTCCACGATCTCGGTCTGCGTCACCTCCAGCTGCCCGAAGCCCCGGACAGCGGGGGCCGAGAGGGGTGGGCGGACCTCCCAGTGACGCAGGTCGGTGGAGACCGCGTGGCCCACGACGCCGCGCTCGAAGGCCGGCCCGTGGGTGGCCCGGGCGGTGATCAGCATGTGCCAGCTGCGGCCGGCCGGGTCGGGGAAGACCCACGGGTCGCGGAAGGCTTCGTCGTGCCACTGTCCCTGCTGCAGCGTCTCGTACCAGCGCGGGTCGGCGCCGAGGGGAGGGGTGTCGGACTTGTGCCAGGTCATCAGGTCGGGGCTGGTGGCGTAGCCGATGCGCTGGATGTTCTTGCCCTCGGGCGCGCGGGTGGAACCGGTGTAGAAGAGGAACCAGGTGCCGTCCGGGTGGCGGACCACGGAGCCGGTCCAGGTGGCGAGGTCGTCGAAGGCGGGGACGTCCGCGCGGACCAGTGCGTCCTGGACGCGGGTCCAGTGCGTGAGGTCGGCCGAGACGGCGTGGCCGATCGAGGCTCGGTAGTGCCGGGCCTCGGGGTCGTGGAGGGCGCGGGAGGCGTAGAGGAAGAACAGGTGGTACTGCTCCCCGTCGTCGGCGAACCAGAAGTCCCAGACCCAGGAGTCGGGCAGAGCGAACATGGAGGCAGGGGCCTTTCGGGGCATGCCTGTGCAGCCGTGCCGGCCGCGCCGAGGCGCGGCCCGGACGCGGGCGGTACAGGCGGTCGTGGGAGGAGGGGTGGCGGCGGCGGGGTCAGCCCTTGACGCCGCTCGCGGCAACGCTGCTGACGAAGGCCCGCTGGAAGGCGAGGAAGACCAGGAGCACCGGGATGGTGATCATTGAGGCGTACGCCATGACCTCGCCCCAGGCGGTGGTGTCCTGGAAGAAGTACTGCATGCCGACCATGACCGGGCGCAGTTTCTCGTCCTGGACGACCATCGAAGGCCACAGGTACTGGTTCCAGGCCGGCAGGAAGGTCAGGATCGCGACCGTTGCGAAGGCGGGGCCCGACAGCGGGACGACGATGCGGCGGTAGATGGTGAACCAGCCGGCGCCGTCGATTCTGGCGGCCTCATCCAGCGAGGTGGGGATGGTCGAGAAGTACTGGGCGAACAGGAAGATGGAGAAGCCGTTCGCCACGAACGGGATGATCTGCACCTTGTAGCTGTCGAGCCAGCCGATGTCGTAGACCAGGCTGCCGTCCTGGAAGAGCAGCGTGGGCAGGTGCGCGACCCAGTAGACCATCGGCACGGCGATCGTCTCGAACGGGACGATGAGGGTGGCGATGACCAGCATCAGGACGAGTCTGCGGCCCTTCCAGCGCAGCCGGGAGAGCGCGAAACCTGCCATCGAGTTGACGACCAGGCCGAGACCGACGATCAGCACGGTCACCAGGATCGAGTTGAACAGGAAACGGCCCACGGGGACGCGGGCGAAGACGCCCCTGTAGTTGTCCAGGCTGATGTGGCCGGACGGGAGGAAGGCGCGCCAGCTGTCGGTGTCGGAGAGGATCTGCCCGTCCGGCTTCAGGCTGGAGACGAACATGAAGACCAGCGGGAAGAGGAAGAAGAGGGCCAGGCCGGTCAGTACCAGGTAGGACCAGACGCGGCGGCGGCGGCGCAGCTGCCGTTGCGCGTGTGGGATGTCGTGGGATCGGGCCATGGTTCAGTCCTTGTCGCGGGTGAGGAAGCGCTGCACCAGCGCGATGATCAGCACGATGACGAAGAAGATCAGCGAGAGCGCGGAGCCGTAGCCGATCTGCTGCTGGCTGTAGCCGACCCGCACCGCGTGGTAGACCAGGGTGGTGGTCGAGTCGACGGGTCCGCCCTGCGTCATGACGTCGATCTGCACGAAGAGGCCGAGGGCGGCGATCGTGATGGTGATCAGGACGAAGACCCTGGTCGACCGCAGGCAGGGCCAGGTGACGTTCTTGAACTGCTGCCAGGTCCCCGCGCCGTCCATGCGGGCCGCTTCGTAGAGCTCCTGGGGGATGGTCTGCAGTCCGGAGAGCCAGATCAGCATGTGGAAGCCGACGGCCTGCCAGATCGAGAGCACGATGATCGCGCCGAGGGCGGTGTTCGGGTTGTTCAGCCAGGCCGTGCCCTGCCAGGCGCCGAACGTGACCGAGTTGATGAAGGAGTTCACCAGCCCGTTGCCCTGGTACATGAACTTCCACAGAATCGACACCACGACGATCGAGGTGACGACGGGGATGAAGAAGATCACGCGGAACGCGGTCACGCCCCGGATCTTCTGGTTGACCAACAGGGCCAGGAAGAGCCCGAAGCCGGCCTGGACCGGGACGACCACGGCGGCGAAGGCGAAGGTGTTGATCAGTGAGTGGAAGAAGCTCGGGTCGATGGTGAAGGCCCGGACGAAGTTGTCCCAGCCCACGAACCTGGTGGGCTCCGGTGAGATCAGTCGCGCGTTGGTGAAGGCGAGCGCGAAGCCCAGCAGGACCGGCACTATCAGGAAACCGAGCAGGAGGAGGATCGCCGGCGCGGCCATCGCGATGCCGGCCCGGGTCTCGGCGCGGCGGGCGCGCCCGGTCGCCCGGCGGCCGGCGCGCCGCGCGGTGGCCGGAGAGTCGTTGGCGGGGGGAGCGTTCTGAGGGGCGGGGGCGGCGGAGGTGCTGTCCAGCCGATAGGTCGCCGTCATGAAGGGATGCCTTTCCGGAGCGATCGGCGCTCTGGCCGCCGGCCGCCGCCCGGTCCGCGCACGGCGGCGTCGGGCGGCGGCCGGGTCGGGGCCCCAGAAGGGGCCGACCCGTCAGCTGCCGTAGTTGTTGTTCGACGAGATGTCGCTGTCGATCGCCTGCACCGCGGTATCCAGCGTCGACTTCACGTCGGCGCCGTTCATGATGTCCTTGGCGGCCTTCTCGAAAGTGGTCGAGATCACCGGGTAACCGGGAGTGGCCGGGCGGGCGAGTGCGAACTTCTGCGACAGTTCGGCGAACTGGTGCAGGGAGCCGTTCGGCCCGAAGTACTTCGAGGCGGCGGCGGCGGTGCTGGTGGAGGGGATGACGACCTGGCTGTCGGCGAAGTCGGTCAGGTACTTGTCCTGGAAGCTGTACTGCAGGTAGGCGCGGGCGCCCTCGCTCTGCTGCGTGCCGCAGGCGGTGGAGATGCCCCACTGCCAGGAGGCGCCGCCGATCTTCGCGCCGTGGCCGAAGTCGACCGGCGGAAGTACCAGCAGATCGGACCCGACCTTCTGCAGCGCGTCCTGGGCGTTCCAGACGCCGGTGTAGCTGAGCGCCACCTTGTTGTCGATGAAGTTCTGGTTGCCGACGGGGCCGTTGTTGTTGGTCCAGCCCTTCTTGAAGGCCTGCTGGAACCAGGTGAAGAAGCGCACGGCGTCGGGGCCGTTGAGCTTGCCGTCGGCGGACTTCATCGCGGTGCGGTCGATCTCGTCGCCGCCGGCGCTCGCGAGCATCGGGGAGTAGGCGTAGGACCACCACTCGCCCTTGTCGGCGGCGCCCAGGTCGAGCGGGGTGTCGTAGCCGGCGGCCTTGAGCTTGGCGTTGACCGCGTTGAACTCGTCCAGGGTCCAGGGCTGGTCCACGGTCGGGACGCGGACTCCGGCCTCGGTCAGCACGGACTTGCGGGCGAAGATCGCCATCGCGGCGTCCCAGTACCCGGCGGAGTAGACCTCGCCCTTGTAGCGGCCCACGGCGGTCGGCAGCAGGCCGTCGATGAGCGAGGAGGGCAGGTTGAGCGGCTGGAGGTAGCCGGCCCAGGCCCAGTTCGGCATGATCGGGCCGTCCATGTCCATCAGACAGGGCAGCTTGTGTGCGGCGGCAGCCGAGGTGATCGCGTCGTTGTAGGAGCCCTGCGGGAAGTTCTGCTGGACGACCTGGTACTTGCTCTGCGAGGCGTTGAAGTCGGTGATGATCTTCTTGTAGACCGCCAGTTCGCCGGGGTTTCCGGCCGAGTGGGTCCACATGGTGATCTGGACCGGACCGCCGCCCGACGCGGACCCGTCGTGGCTCGCCTTTGCGCAGCCGGTCAGGGAGACCGAGGCGAGAAGGCCCGCCGCTGCTATGATGGACAGGGATTGACGCACGATTATGTCCCTTTCTGGGGTCGACGCCCTACGTCGGCCCCGGTGCTGGTGGCAGCTCCAACTGCCAACCAGTAAAGGTGAGTCCGCCGTCGGTCTCAGATAGAAGCTGGTTCCGACGGCGGACCCACGGAGTCCCGACGAATGATCGGGCACGGCATGAGGAGCGGGACGCCGGGCTCGGTCTCCCGCAGGCCCAGAGCGACCTCCATCGCCCAGCGCCCCATCTCGTAGTGCGGCAGTGCGACCGTGGTCAGCGGCGGGTCCAGTTCGGCGGCGACCAGTTGCTGATCGTCGTAACCCACCACCGACAGGTCTGCCGGGATGTCCAGGCCCGCACGGCGCGCGGCGGAGTAGACACCCATCGCCATACGGTCGTTGAAGCAGAAAATCGCGGTCGGCCGGCGCTCGACGGGCAGAGCGAGCAACTCTTCGGCCGCACCCCGGCCGCCGCTTGCATCCGTGGTTCCCCGCACGTGCAGCAGCGGGTCGGCGGTGATTCCCGCCTGGGCCAACGCCGAGAGGTAGCCCTCGTGACGCAAGCCGCAGGCGACGAGCCCGGTGTCTTCGAGGCCGTCGACGTAGGCGATCCTCCGGTGGCCGGCAGCGATCAGCTCCTGCGTCGCGGCCGCACCGCCGGCGCGCTCGTCCGGCACCGTCGCGGGTCGGCTGTCGCCCACGGGTCGGCAGTCGAGAAAGACCGTGGAATCCGGCAACCCGGCCGGCGCGGCCACCACCCGGTGCCACATCCGGGCATAGATCATCGCCTCCACCTGCTGCCCGACCAGGGCCGCGATCGCCTGCCGCTCCCGTTCGACGTCGTCATCGGTATCCACAAAGACGACCAAGTAGCCGTGCTCGCGGGCCAGGTCGTTCACCCCCGCCAGCATCCGCCCCGCGAACGGCGTGGTCACGATGGTGTCGGAGATCAGCCCGATCGTCCGGCTGCGCTGCGTACGAAGGCTGCGCGCAACGGAGTTGGGGGCGTAACCGATACGCACGGCGGCCTCGCGCACCCGCGCCTGCGTCTCCGGCGAGATGCGGGTGCGTGTACCGGGGGCGTCACTGAGCACCATGGAAACGGTGGCGGTGGACACCCCCGCCGCCGAGGCGACATCCGCCATGCGCACCCGTGCCATCGACGATCCCTTACTGTCCGGCTTCAACCAATGTGTTTAATCGATTAACTCGATGTTAATGAGTATGCAGTCGGCCCGATACAGCGTCAAGGCATGAAGCAGAGTGTGATCCGGACGTGATCATCCGCCGCTACCGGCAGGAAAGCCCCAGCTCGGGGACGGTGAGGACAGCACGCGAACGGTCGCGGCACGCACGACCCGCACCCCGCCGGACCTTCAGGGCAAGCGCGGTGCATGCTCTCGCCGCCGCCAGGACGCGGACCTCGCCCGGGGCGCAGGTCTCGGCGGCCATCGTGGCGCGCATCCTGGTCGGGCCGCCGCCGATCGCCGTGGTGAGGCCGTAGCGGGCGAGCAGCCGGGTCTGCACCGGGGTGTAGTGCACCTGGGGGCGGTACTGCTCCTGGAGGGGCGCGGTGTCGGCCACCGCGGGGGATCCCCTGCGGTCAGTCCGAGGCAGACGGCGGTGGCCAGGACGGCCAGCGAGGAACCGCGGGTACGTCGGGACGCGGGCATGGGAGCTCCTTCGCAGAGCTTTGGGTGGGGGTGGGCGCGATCGCGGCTCGTCGGGGCATGGCTGCGCCGAGGCACGGCGGAAAGGCGGCGGTCGCGGCGACATGGCGGGCCGTTGGTGGGGGCGGCGGTGCGGTACTGCTAGGCGGAGGGCGGAAGCTCGCCGGATCCGCGGGGGATTAGACGGGTGGGGACGGTGACGGTGCGGGCCCGGGTGCGGTCACCGTCGAGGCGGGCGAGGGCGATCTCGGCTGCGGCTGTGCCGATGACGGCCGGGTCCTGGGCGACCGTGGTGATGGCGGGTTCCAGCACCTCCGCGAACGGGAGGTCGTCGAAGGAGACGAGGGCGATGTCGCGCCGGCCGGCGCGGGCCATGCCGCGGACGGTGCCCATGGCGGCGAAGTTGTTGGCCGCGAGGATCGCGGTCGGCGGGTGTGGGCTGTGCAGCACTCGCTGGACGGCCTCGGCGGCCTCGGCCTCGGTGTGACCGTCGAGTACGAGCGAGCGGTCGTAGGGAAGGTGGGCGGCTTCGAGTGCCTCGCGGTACCCGGCGAGGCGCTCGCGGCGGGTGTAGAGGGTCACCGGGCGGTCGCCGATGAAGGCGATGCGCCGGTGCCCGCCGGTGATGAGGTGGGCGGTGCCTTCGCGGGTGCCGTCCCGGTTGGAGCTGACCACGCTGTCGGCGGTGATCCCGGTGCCGGGGCGGTCGAGGAAGACCACCGGCATCCCGCCGGTCCGGGCCGCCCGCAGGTGGGCGTGGTCGGCCGCCGCTGCGGGCACCACCATCAGCGCGCTGACCCGGCGGCCGAGGAAGGTGGTGATCAGCGCCCGTTCCCGCTCGGGGTCGTCGGCGCTGGAGCCCATCAGCAGGGTCAGCCCGCGCTCGCGCACCGCGCTCTCGATGCCGCCGGCGACGGTGCCGAAGAACGGGTTGCCCATGTCGGGGATGATCAGGCCGACGGTGCTGTCCGGGCCGCCGACGCGCATGTTGCGGGCCATCAGGTTGGGCTGGAAGCCGAGCTTCTCGACTGCCGCCATGACCTTCTCCCGGGTTGCCTCGGAGGTGGGCCCGTCGCCGTTCAGGACCCGGGAGACGGTCTTGGCGCTGACGCCGACCTCCTGGGCCACATCGTGCAGCGTCGTGCGACGGGGCGACGAGGCCATGTACCCACCGTTCGGCTTCGCCGGGCGCGGGCTCCGGTGGTGTTCAGCGGGGCCCGCGCTCGGACTGTCTGGTCAGTTGGGGCGGACTCCGGCGGCCTTGACGGCCCGGGCGTCCGCCACGACAGTACCGCCGTGCTCCTGGTCGACGCTGAGGGCGCCCGTCATGATGGCGACGACCTCGGACATCGTGTAGTCGGAGGGCTTGATCAGGGCCTCGCGCCGCCCCATCCGGTGGACGTGGATGCGGTCGGCGATCTCGAAGACGTGCGGCATGTTGTGGCTGATCAGGACGACCGGCAGCCCCTTGTCGCGGACCCGCCGGATCAGGTCGAGGACCTGTCCGGACTCCTTGACGCCGAGCGCCGCGGTGGGCTCGTCCATCACGACGACGCTGCGGGCCCACGCGACCGAGCGGGCGACGGCGACGGCCTGGCGCTGACCGCCGGAGAGGGTCTCCACCGACTGGGTGAGCGAGCGCAGGCCGATCTTGAGGTCGGCCATGTGCGCGGCGGCCTCCTCGCGCATCCGCTTCTTGTCGATCATGCGCAGGACGCTGCCGAGCGGGCCGGGCCGGCGCAGTTCGCGGCCGAGGAACATGTTGGAGGCGATGTCCATCGAGGCGGCCACCGCGAGGTCCTGGTAGACGGTCTCGATTCCGTGGGCCCGGGCGTCCTGCGGTCCGTTGAAGCGGATGACCTCGCCGTTCAGGCGGATCTCGCCCTCGTCGGGGGTGACGGCGCCGGTGAGGGCCTTGATGAGACTGGACTTGCCGGCGCCGTTGTCGCCGATGACGGCCAGGACCTCGCCGGGCAGCAGGTCGAAGTCGGCGCCGTCGATGGCCGTGACGTGGCCGTAGCGCTTGACCAGACCCCTGGCCTGGATCACGGGGATGGGAGTGGGAGCGCTCATCAGCGGGTCCTCTTCCGGGAGATCTGGTCGACGGTGACGGCGAGGATGACCAGGACGCCGGTGATCAGCGTCTGGTAGATGGATGCGACGCCCATCAGCTGGAGGCCG
This sequence comes from Kitasatospora sp. NBC_00315, assembly GCF_041435095.1. Taxonomy (NCBI): domain Bacteria; kingdom Bacillati; phylum Actinomycetota; class Actinomycetes; order Kitasatosporales; family Streptomycetaceae; genus Kitasatospora; species Kitasatospora sp. NBC_00315. The sequence goes on from NZ_CP108025.1 coordinate 106,668, forward strand.
TTGCGGAACACGCCGACGATGAGGGCGCCGACCAGGGAGCCGAGCACGCTGCCCCGGCCGCCGAAGAGGCTGGTACCGCCGAGGACCACCGCGGTGATGCTGTCGAGGTTGTCGGTCTGTCCTGCCTGCGGGTCGCCGACTCCGGTGCGGGAGATCAGCAGCAGCGCGGCGAGGCCGTAGACCAGTCCGGCGAGCGTGTAGAGGCCGATGGTCAGGCGGCCGGTGCGGATGCCGTTGAGGCGGGCGGCCTCGGAACTGTTGCCGAGGGCGTAGACGTGCCGGCCCCAGGGTGTGCTGCTCAGCAGGTAGGCGAACACGCCGAACAGTGCGAGGGCGACGAGTGAGCCGTAGGTGACGTCGGTGCCGCCGAGCGGAAAGGTGGTGCCGAGGAACGTCAGCTCGCTGGGCAGATCGGTGACGGTCTGCTCGTTGGAGTAGATGTGGGTGAGCGCGAAGGCGACGTTCAGCATGCCGAGCGTCACGATGAACGGTGGGAGCGGGATCAGCTTCACCAGCAGACCGTTGACCAGGCCGAAGCCCGCACACACCGCCAGGCCCAGCACGATCGCCACCAGCGGCGGAACGGTCCCCTGGGCGGCCGTCCTGGCGATCACGATCGACCCGAAGGCCATCACCGCGCCGCAGGACAGGTCGATACCGGCCGTCAGGATGATCAGCGTCTGTCCCACGGCCAGCGCCCCGACGACCATCACCTGCTGGATGATCAGCGAGAAGTTGCCGCCGGAGAGGAACTGGTCTGTCGTCAGGGAGAAGAAGGCGCAGGCCAGCACGAGTGCGGCGAGCGGGCCGGCCGTCGGGGCGGCCACGAGCCGGCGCAGCGTTGTGGGCCCGGTGAGGTTCCCGTACGGGGCGGTGGATGTGGTCATGAGAGGTCCTTGCCGGTGAAGCGGATCGCGGGCGCCCGTCGGGCGGCATCGCGATGGGTGGAAGCGGTCCGGACCGGGTCGGGGCAGGAGAGCCGGACCGGACCGCTGGTTCGGGGAGGGGTAGGTCAGCCCCAGCAGTTCTCCAGGCCGTAGGAGGTGTCGCGGGCGTTGACGCCGTCCAGGGGCTTGTCGGTGATCAGGTTGACGCCGGTGTCGGTGTAACCGCTCGCCTTGGTACCGGACTTGGCGAAGGCGACGACCGCGTCGAGGCCCTGGGACGCCATCACCAGGGGGTACTGCTGGGAGGTCGCGGCGATCTTGCCGTCCTTGACGGCCTGGGTGCCGGTGCAGCCGCCGTCGACGGAGACGATCAGGACGTCCTTCTCCCGGCCCTTGGCCTTCAGGGCGGTGTAGGCGCCGAGGGCGGCGGGCTCGTTGATGGTGTAGACGACGTTGATGTCGGGGGACTTCTGCAGGCAGTTCTCCATCGCGGTCTGGCCCTTGGCCTGGTCGCCGCCGGTGTCCTGGGAGCAGACCACCGACGGGTCGCCCTCCGCGATGCCGAAGCCCTGCAGGAACCCGTCGTGGCGCAGCTGGCCGACGGCAACGCCGGGTGCGAGGTCCAGGGTTGCGATCTTCGCGGTCTTGCCCGCCATTGCGGTCTTGGCGTACTGGCCGATCAGCTGGCCGGCCTTCTTGTTGTCGGTGGCGAACAACGCGTCGGTGCCGTCCTGGGGGTCGGTCGGGCTGTCGAGGGCGATGACCAGGACGCCCTTGTCCCGGGCCTTCTTGATCGCGGGCAGGATCGCCTTGGAGTCGCTGGGGGTGATCAGGATGCCCTTGACGCCGGCGGCCACCATGTTCTCGATGGCGGCGATCTGGCCTGCGTTGTCGCCGTCGAACTTGCCGGCAGCCGTGCTGAGCGTGGCGCCGCTCTCCTGGGCGGCCTTCTGCGCGCCTTCCTTCATCTTCACGAAGAAGGGGTTGGTGTCGGTCTTGGTGATCAGGCCGACCTTGACGGCTCCGCCGGCGGAGCCGGTGTCGGTGGAGCTCTTCGAGCCGGAGCCGCACGCGGTGAGCGTGAGCGCCATGCCGCCGGCCAGGAGGGCTGCGCCGGCTCTGATCAGGGTGGGGCGGGTGGCGAGGGACATCGTGGCTCCTGGGGGGTGCGGCCCGGGGTGGTGAGGGCGTGATCGGCGGTATCGGAATGTCATCGTTGACTTATGTCAGCGTTGACATCCGCTTGGGAGAGATGATGAAGTCTGCGAGACCCGGGTCACAAGCCCCACAGGCGTAACAACTGGGTAACGCAACCGCAATCATCCCCGCTGACCTGCGGCAACAGCTCCGTGAAGTCAGCAGTCCAGATCTGGGACCGTTCGGTCCCGGCCCCCAGACCCCACTCCCCCGAAAGGCGCACCGATGGTCCAGCGCCCGATCGCTGTCCTCGGCGAGTGCGTCGCCGACGCTTTCGCCGACACCACCCAGCCCCGCCCCGGCGAGCTCGCTCTGCGCGTCCTGCCGGGCGGCGGGCCGGCCAACACCGCCGCGGCACTGGCCCGGCTCGGCACCCCCACCCGCTTCCTCGGCCGGATATCCTCCGACGCCTTCGGCGCGCTCTTCCGCGCCCACCTGGCCTCCTCCGGCGTCGACCTCGCCGGCGTCGTCGCCGCCCCCGAGCCCAGCACCCTGGCCATCGCGACCCTCGACGAGCACGGCCAGGCCCAGTACTCCTTCCACGCCGAAGCCACCGCCGACTGGCAGTGGACCGGGGCCGAACTCGCCGCCGCCCTCCCCCAGGACGCCGCCTGCCTGCACACCGGCTCCCTCGCGCTGGTGCGCACCCCCGGCGGCGAGCGCATCGAGGAACTCCTCACCCGCGCGCGCGGCAGCGCGACCGTCTCGATCGACCCCAACGTCCGCCCCCTGCTGGTCGATCCGGCCGTCTACCGGGCCCGCCTGACGCGCTGGTGCGCACTCGCCGACATCCTGCGCCTGAGTTCCGACGACCTGGACCTGCTGATGCCGGGTGTGACGCCCGAACGTGCCTGTGACGCCTGGCACCTGGCCGGGGTGCGACTGGTGGTGATCACCCTGGGCAGCCGCGGCGCGGTCGCGTCCCTCGACGGTGTCCGGGTGTTCGCTCCCGCGCCGCGGGTCGAGGTCGTGGACACCATCGGCGCCGGCGACTCGTTCACGGCGGGCCTGCTCCACCGGTTGTCCCGGGCCGGGCGCCTGGGTGGACGACTGGACGACCTGGCCGTCGACGAGGTGTCCGACGCCTGCGACTACGCGGCCCGGGTCGCCGCCCTCACCTGCTCGGTCGCCGGCCCGAACCCGCCGTGGGCGCATCAGATGGAGTCCGAGCCGGCGGCCGCACCCCGCTGACGGCCGGGCCTGCCCCGCTGACGGCGGCCCGGACCCGCCCCGGGCAGCACCGCGCCCGCCGGACAGGCCGCGACCCGCAGCCGGGCCGCTCCGCCCGGCCCACCGGACCGACGGCTGCCCGGGCCGCCGCCGCGCCGTGCCCGGACGCCCCCGGGAGCGTGCGCCGGTACGGCCGGGTATCACAAGCGGCCGGAGACCAGCCGGTCTCCGGCCCCGACACGCTGTGCGGGCGCAGCCCCCGCTGACACCCTGACGGAAAGGAAACGGCATGAACAAGACCCTGCTGGCCGAGTTCACGGTCAAGCCCGGCTTCGAGGAGCGGGTCGCCGCCCTGGTGGCGGACTTCGCCGCGACGGTCCGGGCGGAACCCGGCAACCTCGTCTTCGACGTGTTCACCAAGGAATCTGAGCCCCGCGCGTACTGGATCTTCGAGGTGTACCGGAGCGAGGCCGCCTTCGCGGAGCACATCGCCGCACCCCACGGGGGGCCGTTCAACAACCAGCTGGTGCGGATGATCGAGGAGAGCGCGTCCGTCCTGACTTTCCTGACCTCCACCGGCTGAACAGGCGCCCGGCCTGGCGCGGCGCGCTGCACCGGCCTTGACCGGGAGGATCCGTCTCCGGTCGCTCCGGTAGAGTCCGGGCCCCGCCGGGCCTCTACCGCAGGCACGCTTCGCTCCGGGCGCGCGCGAGGCGAGCGCCCAGATATTTCCGCCGCCCGCCGCCCAGGCTTGGCCGCAGAGCCGCCCCAGGGCGGCGCCATGCCCTCGTTCCCGCGCGACCCGTTCCCCTGGGCCGCCACCGCGCCGCGAGCAGGGGGTCCGGCATGCGGGCATGCGTCCTTCCCCCGCGCCGGCCAGCGGAGCGGGCGGTGACATCACGGGAGGACGGGCGTGCTGCGAGGTTCCCTCCAAGCACACCCGCCGCTCGGTGCACCCGTGCCCCCCGACGTGACAGGACACGGATTCGTCACGAGCCGTTGACGCGCCCACATCGAGGCGCAACCCGTCACCAGGATGCCAAATCGACTTGGCACCAATGCCAGAACCGTTTCGGCCGAGCATGCCGGAGCCGGGACCGGGCTAGGGCTTGTGTGATGTTGTGATCAGCCAGGGGTCGGCAAGAGATCATCGATCCAGATCATCGAGGCGCGAAGCTGGAGGCCGGCGAGGCAGCTATCGGGGGTCTTGTCGAACCGGGTGGCGATGCCTCGCCAGGCCTTCAGCTTGATGATCAGACGCTCGACGGTGGTCCTTCGGATCCCGGACCCGGTGTCCCAGGTGCTGCAGCTCCGGGGGGTCTTTCGCCGCGCGCACCTGCGGGGAAGAGCTGGGCTTCCTCGTGGGCGTTGTGCCCGGTGACCTGCTCGATCAGCCGTGCCACCGGGCGGTCGAAGTCCGGGCCCTGCGCGCCGCGAAGCGGCTGGCCCGAAGGGAGGCGCGGACCCGTGCCCCTTTTCCCTGTCGTTCCTGGGTTCTCCGCCGAACCTCTATTCCCCGGGGCAGGGTGTAGCTGGATGCGCCTGGGGCAGACGCAGCTGCGGAGGTTGACCCCGGGCCGCTGCCTGGACCGGGCGGACCCGATCCCGTACCCCCGGCTCCGCCACAGCCCGAGCCCGAGCCGTCACCCGTTCCAGGCCCGGAGCCGCGGCCTCAGCCGGGTCCTTGCCGGCGATCCCTCACATGTGCCGGACGTCCGTGGCGATGACCGAGTACTTCCAGTCGGTCCGCTTCTCGAAGGCGGTCGGCTTCTTCTGGTGCCGCCCGGCAGGGCGGACCCGGCGCACGGGCAGCCGCATGCCGATGGGCCAGCCGGGCCGGGTGTTCAGGCCGGTCAACTCCGCGACGCTGTAGCCCTCCTGGACCTCTCCGCTCTGCCGTAGGGAGGTCTCCCACGCACTGGCCGGCAGCTTCGCGATCGCCTTCTCGTCGTCCTCGGTGATCGTCCAGCCGACCAGGTAGCGCACCGTGCGTCGGGCGGTGTTCAACGCCTCCAGGGGTGCTGTCACGTTGTCGGGCGGTCTGGGATGATCTTCGGGCCATCGGTGTCCGGGAGGGGAATCGTCCGCGTCGTCCGTGCTGCCGTCGTACAGCAACCACCGATATCCGGTGGAGGTCATCTCGCATTGCGTGTGGCTGTACTTCCGCTTCCCGCTCAGCTTCCGGGAGGTGGAGGAGCTGATGCTGCAGCCTGGTGTGACCGTGTCCTACGAGACCATCCGCCGCTGGTGCCTGAAGTTCGGGCAGGCCGAACGGCCTGCGCCGGCGGCGGCCCGCGGCCCGCGACAAGTGGCACCTGAACGAGGTCTTCGTCAAGATCAACGGTAAGCGGCACTACCTGTGGCTGGCCGTGGACCACGACGGGAACGTGCTCGACGTCCTCGTCCAGTCGAAGCGGGACGCCAAGGCCGCCAAGCGGTTCATGGCCAAACTGACGAAGAAGCAGTGCCGGGTCCCCCGGGTGCTGGTGACCGACAAACTCCGTTCCTACGACGCGGCCCAGCGCGAGCTCATGGCCTCGGTGGAGCACCGCGCGCACAAGGGCCTCAACAACCGGGCCGAGAACTCCCACCAGCCGACCAGGCACCGCGAACGCGCCATGAAGGGCTTCCGCACGGAGCGACCCACCTGCCCGAGGGGCCGGGCCAGGAGAGTCGAGCCAACGGCTGAACAACGGACTGGTAGGCACAGGATCCGGCCGAGCTTCAGTCTTGGGCCAGCCCGGGTAGGGCCGCGACCGGGCTCCCTGCCCGGTCGCGGCCCTGCGGCGCGGATCAGGTCAGCAGCAGCCGCCGACCGGGGCCTCCTCCACCGGAGCGCCGATGCTGATGGCAACCGGGACGGGTGCGGCGGCCGGGGCCGCGCAGCAACCACCACCCGCACCCTGCTCGGCGCCGGGCTCATCGAACAGGCCCGCGCCGCCGCAGACCCCGGTCTCGGGCAGCGTGAGCTCGACGCGCTCGGCAGCCTCGGTGTCGCCGGCCAGGGCGGCGGCGATCGAACGGACCTGCTCGTAGCCGGTCATGGCGAGGAAGGTGGGGGCGCGGCCGTAGGACTTCATGCCGACCAGGTGGACGCCCTGCTCCGGGTGGGAGAGCTCGTTGACGCCGTGCGGGTAGACGGTGCCGCAGGAGTGCTGGTTGGGGTCGATCAGCGGGGCGAGCGCGGTCGGGGCTTGGAGGCGCTCGTCCAGGCCGAGCCGCAGCTCGCCGAGGAAGGACAGGTCGGGGCGCAGGCCGGTCAGGACGATGACCTCGTCCAGGTCCTCGGCGCGGTGGCCGTCCTCGGAGACGAGGGCGAGCTTGTCGCCGGTCTGCTCGACGGCGGCGGTGCGGAAGCCGGTGAGGGCGCTGGCGTAGCCGTTCTCGACGGCGGCCTTGGCTGCAAGTCCCAGGGCGCCGCGGGCGGGGAGCTGGTCGGCGCTGCCGCCGCCGAAGGTGGAGCCGGTGATGCCGCGTCGCAGGATCCACACGGTGTGGGTGCCGCTCTCCTGCTTGGCGAGGTCTGCGAGCGTGGCGAGGGTGGTGAAGGCGGAGGCGCCGGAGCCGACGACGGCGGTGCGCTTGCCCGCGTACCGGGAGCGGACGGCGGGGTCCTTCAGGTCCGGGACACGGTAGGAGACGCGGGTGGCGTGGGTCTTCTCGCCGATCGCGGGCAGGCCGTCGGCGCCGAGCGGGCTGGGGGTGGACCAGGTGCCGGAGGCGTCGATGACGGCCGGCGCGGTGATGCGCTCCTCCGTGCCGTCGGCGCGGGTGGCGTGGACGGTGAAGGGCTGGTCCTCGCGGCCGGAGTCGACGACGCGGTCGCGGCCGGCGCGGGCGACGCCGGTGACCCGGGTGTTGTAGCGGACCGTGTCGCCGAGGGCGTCGGCGAGCGGCTGCAGGTACAGCTCGGCCCACTCCGCGCCGGTCGGGTACGCGGCGCCGTCGGGGCGGGTCCAGCCGGTGGGAGCGAGGATCTTCTCGGCGGCGGGGTCGACGAGTTCGGCCCAGGTGGAGAACAGTCGGACGTGGCCCCACTCGCGTACTGCGGCGCCGGCCGCCGGGCCCGCTTCGAGCACCAGGACGTTCAGGCCGCGCTCGGTGAGGTGGGCGGCGGCGGCCAGCCCGATGGGGCCGGCGCCGATGACGAGGACGGGCAGGTCGGAGCCTTCGGACATGGCGGTGGTCCCCTTCGAGACGAGGCGGGTCGATGACGATGGCCGCCCGCTTGATTCGACAAACGTCGATGTGATGACGATCTCGACCTTGCCACCCAGGATCGACGGATGTCAACATAGACGCATGTCGAATCTGGAGTTGTCGCCGGTCCTGGAGCCGGACACGGTGCTGTGCTGCCCGCCGATCACCTCGGCCGAGCTGTCCGCCGAGGACTCGGTGCGGATGGCCGCGATGTTCAAGGCACTGTCCGACCCGGTCCGGCTGCGGCTCTTCTCGAAGATCGCCTCGCACGCGGGCGGCGAGGCGTGCGTGTGCGACATCCAGGACGTCGGGGTGTCCCAGCCGACCGTCTCCCACCACCTGAAGAAGCTTCGCGAGGCCGGGCTGCTGACCAGCGAGCGCCGCGGCACCTGGGTCTACTACAAGGTCGCACCGTCCGTGGTGGCCGGCATGGCCGCCCTTCTCGACCTGCCCCGCTGACCTGCCACCCGAAGGAGCGCCTGGTGCCGCACGCCGTCCCCGCCCTCACCCCGATGAGGCCCGAGCACGCGGAGCAGGTCCTGGCGGTCTACCGGGCGGGCATCGAGGAGGGCAATGCCACCTTCGAGACCACCGCCCCCAGCTGGGAGACCTTCGACGCCGCACGGCTGCGCGAGCACCGCCACGTCGCGCTGGGCCTGGGTGGCGAGGTGCTGGGCTGGGCCGCCGTCAGCCCAGTGTCCGCCCGGCCCGCGTACGCCGGGGTGGTCGAGCACTCCGTCTACGTCCACCCCGCGGCGCGCGGCCGGGGAGTGGCCGGCGCCCTGCTGGAGACGCTGATCGCCTCCACCGAATCCGCCGGGATCTGGACCATCCAGTCCGGGGTGTTCCCGGAGAACACCGCCAGCCTCGCCCTCCACGCCCGCGCCGGGTTCCGCGTGATCGGCACCCGCGAGCGCGTCGGGCGCCACCACGGGGTCTGGCGCGACGTCGTGCTGATCGAGCGCCGCAGCCCGGCCGTGCACTGAATCCTCCTGCCTGACTTGCATCCGGTACCCGGGTACAGGTTTACCGTCGAAGACGTCCCCGCCCGCACACCGCCGGGGACGGATCGAAGGAGACGGTCATGACCGGGCTGAGCTGGGTTCCGACGTCCTGCACGCTGCCCACCGAGCAGCAGCCGCTGCGGGTCGCGGAGTGGGATGCGCTGTTCGCGGAGCGCCTGACCGCGGTGGACCGCCCGGGCCCGCTGCGGCTCCACCTGGTGCTCGCCGGCGGTGAGAGCGTCGAGGAGCGGGTCCGTGACCTGGCGGCCCGGGAGAGCGGCTGCTGCTCGTTCTTCACCTTCACCACCGTCCCGGCCCCCGGCGGCAACGGCGGCGTGCTGCTGGCGGTCGAGGTCGACCCGGCCCACGGGAGCGCGCTGGAGGCCCTGGGTGTGCGGGCGGCGGCCGTCGCGGCCGGGGCCGGGCGGTCGCGGTGAGCGGCGGCGAGGGTCTGCGTTCCGGGCAGGTCGCCGAGGCGGCCGGGGTGAACATCCAGACCCTGCGGTACTACGAGCGCCGCGGTCTGCTCGCCGAACCCGACCGCTCACCAGGAGGCCACCGCCTCTACGACCAGGACGCGGTGACCGCGCTGCGGGTCATCAAGGCCGCCCAGCGCCTGGGCTTCTCACTGGAGGAGGTTGCCGAGCTGCTGGAGACCGGCCGCCATCGCCATGGCCGCCCCGTCGCGGGTCTGCAGGAGCGCGCGCAGGCCAAGCTCGCCGAGGTCGACGCGAAGATCGCTGACCTCACCACCATCCGCGAGGCCCTGCTCGCCGCCGTCGCGGCCGGCTGTGACGACCTGACCGTCTGCGCGGGCAGTGCCTGCTGCCCCATTCCGTTCACCGAGCCTCGCCGAGGAGATGCGCCATGCCGGACCCTGCTGCTGACCCGCACGAGAGCACCCACCGCGCGCCCAAGGCCTTGGGCGCGCTCGCCGGCCTGGCGTGTGCGGCGTGCTGCCTGCTGCCCGCCCTGATCGCCGCCGGTGTCGTCGGCACGGGCGCCGGCGCGGTGGTCGGCCGGCTGCCCGCCATCGCCGCGGCCTTGGCCGTCCTCGCCGGCGCCACCTGGTGGCTGGGGCGGCGCCGGACGGAGCGCGGCTGCGGCAGGACGGCCTGCGGCCAGGGCGGATGCGACTGCGGAAGCACCGAGGACCCGGTGCAGATCAGCACCGGCGCCCGCCGGTAGGGGCGCCGTTCATGACCGTCGCGCGCTCCATGGCCCTGTTCCTCGCCGCCGCCCTGTTCGAGATCGGTGGCGCCTGGCTGGTCTGGCAGGGCGTGCGCGAGCACAAGGGATGGGCCTGGATCGGTGCCGGCGTCATCGCACTCGGAATCTACGGCTTCGTCGCCACCCTGCAGGACGACGCCGACTTCGGGCGGATCCTCGCTGCCTACGGCGGCGTCTTCGTCGCCGGATCGCTGGCCTGGGGCATGGTCGTCGACGGCTACCGGCCCGACCGCTACGACGTAGTCGGCGCCTTGGTGTGCCTGGCCGGCGTCGCCGTCATCATGTACGCCCCCCGCGGGCACTGACCGCCCGACGCAACACCGGCGGCCTCTCACCCGGGAATCGGGTGAGAGGCCGCCGGTCTTCCGCCGGGCGGGCGGGTCAGCCGCGCGTGGAGCTGCGGCCTCGACGGGTGAAGATCAGCGCCACCAGAGCCAGGCCCACGACCCCGCCGACCAGCTGCATGCCGATGAATCCCGGCAGCGAGGACGGCGCGATGCCGGCGAAAGTGTCGGTGAACGCCCGCCCGATCGTCACCGCCGGATTCGCGAAGGAGGTGGAGGAGGTGAACCAGTAAGCGGCGCCGATGTAGGAGGCGACCGCGACCGGGGCGAACCGCAGGTGGTCGGTCTTCGCCAGGCCGAAGATCAGCAGCACCAGGCCGGCGGTGGCGACGACCTCGCCGAGCAGCAGGTGCCCGGCCGAGCGGTCGTGCGTGGACCACCTCACCGCGGCCTGGCCGAACATCGCGTCCGCCAGGATCGCCCCGCCGATCGCGCCGATGATCTGCGCCGGGATGTAGGCGGCGACCTCGCGCGGGCCCAGGCCCTTGGGGTCCTTGCGGCCGGTCCACCACTCGGCGAGCGTGACGACCGGGTTGAAGTGCGCGCCGGAGACCGGGCCGAGGAGCAGGATCAGCACGCCGAGGCCGAACACGGTGGCCAGGGAGTTGGCCAGCAGCTGCACACCGACGTCGCGGCTGAGCTCGGTGGCCTGGATACCGGAGCCGACCACGACCGCGACCAGGGCGGCGGTGCCGACCAGCTCGGCCGCCAGTCGGTTCAGCAGCGGGATCGCCGACGGCTCGGCGGCCAGCGGCTCTGCCTCGGTGATCTCGGGTCTGGCCTCGTCTATGGCGCTCATCAGGGCACTCCAGTGCAGCTGCAGGGGGTGGGGTGGGCCGCGGGGATTGGGGCTGGGGTGGTTCAGCAGGACCGCTTGCGGCTGGCTGCCGCGGCTTCGCGGGCGGTGGCGGCCAGGCCCGCGAACTCCGACGCCAGGGCCTCGATGGCCTCATGGCGGAGCGAGTAGTACGTGAAGCGCCCGCAGGGCTCGGTGTCGACCAGCCCGGCATCCCGTAGGGCCTTGAGGTGGTTGGACAGATTGGTCTGCTTGGCGCCGGTCTCCTCCACCAGGTGCGTCGTGCACAGTGCCTCGTTCGCGAGGAGCCGCACGATCTGCATCCGCAGCGGGTCGGCCAGAACCTTCAATACATCACTATCGCCTGACGTCACCATGGGCTGATACGTTACCGGGTGTCGGGCCCGCTTGGCGAGCCCCTTCTCCCGGCCACCCGCTGGGCCACCTGCGGAATTCGGCCGTACGAACCAAAGGAACCACACACGATGTCCGCTCCTGCCGCCTCCGTGCTGTTCGTCTGCATCCACAACGCCGGCCGCTCGCAGATGGCCGCCGGTTTCCTGCGCCACCTCGCCGGTGACCGCGTCGAGGTCCGCTCCGCCGGGTCCATCCCCGGGGACCAGGTCAACCCGGCCGCCGTCGCCGCGATGGCCGAGCTGGGCATCGACATCTCCGACCAGACCCCGAAGATCCTCACCACCGAGGCCGTCCAGGCGTCCGACTACGTGATCACGATGGGCTGCGGCGACGCCTGCCCGTACTTCCCCGGCAAGAAGTACCTCGACTGGAAGCTGGACGACCCGGCCGGCCAGGGCGTCGAGGCCGTCCGCCCGATCCGCGACGAGATCAAGGGCCTCATCGAGGGCCTGATCGCCGAGATCGATGCCAAGCAGCAGACGGAGAGCTGACATCTTCATGACCGACACCGCCCAGACCGGCGCCGAGGTGCGCGAGGTCATCATCATCGGCTCCGGCCCCGCCGGGTACACGGCCGCGCTCTACACCGCGCGAGCCTCGCTCAAGCCCCTCGTCTTCGAAGGCGCGGTCACCGCCGGTGGCGCCCTGATGAACACCACCGAGGTCGAGAACTTCCCCGGCTTCCGGGACGGCATCATGGGCCCCGAGCTGATGGACAACATGCGGGCCCAGGCCGAGCGCTTCGGCGCCGAGCTGGTTCCGGAGGACATCGTGGCGGTCGACCTCATCGGCGACGTCAAGACCGTCACCGACTCCGAGGGCACCGTCCACCGCGCCCACGCGGTGATCGTCACCACCGGCTCCCAGCACCGCAAGCTGGGCCTGCCCCGCGAGGACGAGCTCCAACCACTTCGTGGCGCACGGCAGGCGGACGGCGAGGTCAGCCACCGGCTGGGTGAGGCCCGCCGGCTCCCCCCGCAACGAACGAGGAGTGTGCTGCGGCCCGTCACCTGTGGACGTGGCACTGGAGCGGCGCGTGGCAGATCGAGCTGGAGCTGCGGGCCCGCGCCCACGGACAGCCGCGGGTGCCCCGGCCGGGACAGGGCGGGCAGGCGCGGGGCCGGCATCCGGACGCGCCACTGGAGAAGTACCTGCGCTCCGAGAATTGGCCGCGCTGAGCCGGCGGCCTCGCGGCGGACCCGGGGCCGGCCAGTGGCTCCGGTCAGCAGGCGCCCGATCTGCGGATCGAAGCAGACGAGCCCCCAGGACCGCCCGACAGCGGCGGCACGGGCGGCTCACGGTGGCGGGCGGGTGGCCCGCGCGCGGCCGTGCCGGGGAGCGCCGGGCGGTGGAGCCGGGCCCGGGGTGGGAGCTCGTCCGGTGCTCGTAGGCGTCGCTGTCGGAGCCGAGGACGTCCTCGGCTCCGACGGCCCGTGGCGCTCCCCCGTCGTACGTCGTACGGCGCCCGGCCCGCGCCGGCGCTGTGCCGTCCGGCCCTCGTGCCGATCCCGGCCCGGGCCCGGGTCGGCCGTCACAGGTCGGGGCTTTGGTCCGTCACGCTGTGACGGCCCTTCAGGCGCCCGGCCCGCGCCGCGCGGCGCAGCAGGATGCGTCCCACGACCTCCGCGAGTTGGGTCGCGACGGCGACGGACACCCCGCGCTCCCCCGCCCGTTGGCCGCCGTGTACGGCAGGCCGCACTCCACCCGCGGTCCCGTGCGGGGGTTCAGGGCCGTGGCGGGGCGGCAACTCGATCGCCATGCGGTACCTCCCCCGTAACAGCACGCGTCGCGTAGACCGTAGTCCATCGCTCCACTGCCCGGTTGGGGATCCTCCCGTAACGGGCGGGGGGCTCGGGCGTCCGGCTTTGTCGGTCAGTAACGAGAGCGTTTGTGATCAGGGCCGCTGGATTGCAGCCTGCCGATGGAGTCGCCGTGAGCGCCGACGACGTGGTCGCCACGTGGCCCGATCCGGGCGCGAGGAGGTGGCAGGATGACGTGGTGTCCGATCTTCTCCATGAACGGTGGCTGCGCGGCATCGCCTTCAATCCGGCGGCGCCCTCCGACGTACTGATACGTCTGATGGATCGAGCAGCCGGTGAGGCCGGCCTGCTGATGTGCGCGGGCCGTGACCTGCCCGACGCCGTTGTGGACGCGGCCCTCCGCCACCCGGGCGTGGGGATCCGCCGCGCGCTCGCCGGCAACCGGCACATCGATCCCGCGCGGCTCGCCCCCTTGGCAACGGATCCGATGGGGATCGTCCGCGCGCGGCTCGCCGGCGGCCCCCGCCCCCGCCCCCGACGAGTGCGCCCGCTGCCGGACGACATCCTCGTCACCCTCCTGACCGCCGAGGACGGGGGCTCGGACGGCGTGGTCACCGAGAACGAGATCATCCAGGAGCTCAGCTTCTCCCGGCAGATCCCCCCGTCCTTCTACCGCTCCATGGCCGGGCACGAGCACCCTGAGCTCCGCGTACACGCCGCCTGGAGGTGGCAGTCGCTTACCCCCGCACAGCGGGAAGCCCTGCTCGACGACCCCGACCCGGCAGTACGGGAAGCGGCACGGAAGAGCAGTTGGGAGCTGGACCCGGAGGCGGTGGAGGCCAAGCTGCCGTCCATCGGCTCGCTCAGCAAGGCTCACGTGCTCGGTACGTGTGCCCTGTCCCCGGCGCTCGTCGAGCGGTGCTTCGCGGACGACGCGGTGCACCCCCTGACCTGGAACCGCCACACCCCCGCCCACGCCGTCGCCCGACTCGCCCGCCACCCCGAGGCGAAGATCCGCGAGCTGGTCGCCGCGCGGCCGGATCTGGGACCGGAGCTGGTCGCCGAGCTGAAGGAGGACCCGGACGAGGACGTGCGAATGCGTGCACGCCTCCATCCCTTCCCGCGCACCTGGGCCGAGTACCGGGCGATCAACGAGGTCCTCGGACACGGTCCGGACTGCACCTGCCCGATCACCGAGGCGGCCGACGAGCCGTCACCCGAATGGTTCGCCGCCTGTGCGGCCTCCGAGGAGCCGTTGCTCCGCCGGGTCGCGGCAAGTTGGCCCGGCCTGCCCGCAGATCTCGTCGAGACACTCTCACAGGACACCGACGAGCAAGTCCGGATCCGGCTGGCCTGCCACCAGCCCCTGGCTCCGCCACAGCTCCTCTTGGACGTCTTCATTACCCGCCCGGCCCACCGTCCGCACCTGCTGACCCTGCCCGCGTTCCCTCGAACCGGCCGGACCCACCTCATCGGTCACCCGGACCCCGAGGTCCGCGCCCTGGCCGCAGCCGACCCCGCCCTGCCCGAACCCTCGCTGGAAGATCCCGACGCGTCGGTCTGCCGGGCAGCCGCCGCCAACCCGATCCTTACACCGCAAGCTCTGGAAGCCCTCCTCTCCGACCCCCGCACCGCAGAGGGTGCTGCGGCCAACCCGTCCCTTCCCGTCCCCCGCATGCACGCCCTCCTCGACCGCTGCCTGAACAGCGCCGCCAACCCACCGACGGCGGCTGGACGCCAAGAGGCGACACCCACGTAGCGATCACCGGCATGGCACTCCGACGACCATCGGCTGACACCGACACGCCAGACAGGTACTGACGAGTCGGACGCCTCGGATGTCGCGCCCGCGCATGATCCGCTCGACCTTCTTCCTGGACCCGCCTCCGCTGCCGCGAGAGGTACTGACACTGTGCGGTTGCCCGCGCGAGAGCCTGCTGGTCCAGGCCGTGGCGGCCGGCGCCGAAGCGGTGCGGCTGCTGGGGGACGGAATGCTCTCGATCGAGCCTGTGGATCCCTCGAACGACGGGCCGGCCCGCTTCTGGGACCTGGAGGACACGGCTGTCCTGGCCCGGTGGCCCACGCCGGGCGATCCCGGGCACGTGGACATCGTCGTGGGCACCGGCGTCAGGGAGGACGACTACTGGGGCGGCAAGCGGCTGCCTTCGAGTCCGCGGTTCGACCTGTGGTTCCCCTCGATCCGGGGGGACAGTCCATCGGGCGGTTGCCGTTCCATTGACGACCTGTTCACCCCGCGCCCGCGGCGACCCACCCAGCCCGTGAACCTGATCGGCTGCGAACCCGCCGCACCGCTTCTGGCCCTGCTGTGTCGTCCCCTTCCGCAGGAGGGCGACCCGATCACGCTCTGGCGCCTCGATCGCCACGGCCGGACGATGACCGGGTACCGCCTCGACCTGGACACCGTCGAGGCACGCCCATCCGTCCTCGGCGGAGCCCTGATCGACGTCACCATCACCGACCCCGGTGACGACCGCCCCACCCCGGCCGCCCGCGCAGTCTGGGAGATCTGGTCCGACAGTGTTCCCACGCGGCACAACCAGTGGGCACAGTTCGACGCCGAGGGCCGGTCCGAGTGGCTGGACCTCACCAGCGTCGGCCCGTACGTGCCGCAGGGCCTCTCCGGCGGGACGTACCACCTGGACGGACAGCACGTCACCGACAGGACCGGCTTGCTCCCGGCACTCGGCGAAGCCCTGCTCGGCCCCGGCGCCAACTACGGCAGACGTGTGGACTCGGTGACGGACTACCTGGGCGGCGGGCCCTCCGTCGTCCCCCCGTTCACCCTCGTCTGGCACCACGCCGACATCGCGCGCCACGCCCTCGCCGGAAACGTCCTGCACCACCTCGGTGGCCTGTCCTACTTCGAGGTGACCGTGAACCTCCTGCGCGAGTACGGCGTCACCGTCGTACTCCAGTGAGGGAAGGGTGAGCGATCCCGAACCCCTTGAAGAAGACAGCGACTGACCAGGAGAAGGAACGATGTGGGCGACGCCAGGCTCATCAGGGCCCGGTCGTCTCGCCGCCTGATACCCGGCTGGCGCTGCGGGATTCGAGGTACGCGGTCCAGTCGGTGGCGGCGCGGCGGCGCCACTTCACCAGGGTGTTGGTGTGGAGGCCGAGCATGATCCTCGCCCGCCTCGGCGACCAGGCCGCCGCCGAGGAACACCTCGACCGTGCGCTGGACGTCCACGGTCTCGACCGCCGCCGCTCCCGCGCCATCGTCCTTGCTCGGAGATCCGCACGGTGTCGGTGCGCCCGTATCGGTTGACCTGCGCGGTGGTGAACGCGGTGGCCCGGGCCAGATCGGCCGGCGTGCCCAGGCGGTCGCCTTTGAGCGCGGGCCGTCCGCGTCTGCCGGTGGGCGGCGGCGCGAGATCGTAGCGCACCGCGTTGGCCGGCAGCCTGGTGGTGACCGTGATCGTCTCCGAGTGGTGGCGCAGGGCTTTGCCGTGGTAGGCGGCATCGGCCACCAGGTGCAGCGGCCGGTTCAGGCACACGGCCGGCAGCCGGGCCATCGCCGCGGCCAGTTCGACCTTGGACGCGCCGCTCCCCGGCCGCCACAGCCTCGCCGCCACCGGCAGGCACACCGGGCGGGAACAGAACGGCAGCTCCACGATGATCCCGACCACCACGAAGCACGTCCCGCGCCCGACCGGCTTGGCGCCGACGGCCGCGCCGTCGTGCTGCCACGCCGCCCCGAACACCTGCTTGCCGCGTCGTTTGAACAGCGTGTCGTCCACCGCCACCGTCACCGCCGCGCCCTCGGGCAGCAGTGTTCTGACAATCAGGTGCGCCAGCACGATCCCCAGGATCGCGGCGTTCCACGCCGACCGGGAGAAGAACCCGTGCGCCCGGTCATGCGACCAGGTCCTGGCCAGGCCCGCGCGAGAGCGATGTTGGCGGCTGGGGGGCTGACCGTCGGCCCGGCAGGCTCGTGGCCATGGGCTGGGGGGATACGAGGTGCCGGATCAGGGTCCGGAGTTGCGGTATCGGTTGGCGAGTTGGGCGTGGTTGCCGGCTTGGAGCAGGGCCGGTTCGTGCTGCTCCCAGTGCCGGATGAGGGTGGGGTCGTCGATGCCGGGGACGCACAGTGCCTCGCCGCGGCGGTGCGCGGTCCACATGGCGTCGACGACGTCCTGGGCGGGCATGGCGCGTGGGTCGCCGCGGTTGGCGCCTTCAGACCATTCGGTGTCGACCAGGCCGGGGCAGACGACGGTGGCCGTGACTGCGGTGTCGCGCAGTTCGAGGGCGAGGCTGCGGGTGAAGGCGACGACCGCGGACTTGGCGGCGACGTACAGGGTGCGCGGGAAGCCCATGTCGATTCCGGCGCTGAAGGCCAGCAGTGACGCGACGGTGATGATGCCGCCGGAGCCCTTGTTCAGCATGCTGGGAAGCGCGGCGTGGGCCAGGGTGATGTGCGCGGTGGCGTTGAGCCGCCACAGGTTCTCGACCTCGGCGGCGTCGAACTCGGCCAGTGGCCGGTATGCGCTGGCGCCGGCGTTGGAGACGAGCAGATCGACCGGGCCGGTGGCGACCCTGTCGACGACGCGCTCCAGACCGCCGGTGGTGGCCAGGTCCGCGGGCAGGGCCTCGACGCCGACACCGGCGTCGCGCAGCTGTGTGGCGACGGTGGCCAGCCGGTCGGCGCGTCGGGCGACCAGGACGAGATCGTATCCGGCCGCGCCCAGCACGTGCGCGGCGGCGGCGCCGATACCGCTGCTGGCACCGGTGACCAGCGCGGTGGGACGGCCGGTCACGCGTCCGAGCCGATGGTCAGCCGGGTACGGAGGAAGGCTGCGGCCCGGTCGAGTGCGGCGGCGGCTTCGTCCAGCACGGCGGCGAAGGCTTGGAAGACGTGCGGTGCTCCGGCGACGACGTCCAAGCTCACGTCGACGTTGTCGGAGGCGGCCTTGGCAGCCAGTCGCAGGGCGTCGTCCAACAGCACCTCGTGGCTGCCGGCCTGGATGAGCAGCGGTGGTAGGCCGGACAGGTCGGCGAACAGCGGGCTGGCCAGGTCGGTGCGCGGGTCGGCGCCGTTCAGGTAGTCGACGGCACGCACGCTCAGGGCGCGGCCGGTCATCGAGGGGTCGACGTCGGCCTTGGCGGTGATGCTGTCGCCGGACTGCGTCAGGTCGATCCACGGGGACAGCAGCAGCGCGGCGGCGGGCTGGGGCAGCCCGGCGCGACGGGCGGCGATCAGGGTGGCCATGGCGAGCCCGGCACCGGCTGATTCCCCGGCGACAGCGATGTTCTCCGGCGCGATCCCGGCGTCCAGCAGCGCTCGGTAGGCGGCCAGGGCGTCGTCCACGGCGGCCGGGAAGCGGTGTTCGGGGGCGAGGCGGTAGTCGACGGACACGATCTCGGCGCCGGTCCGGCGGGCGATGTTCGCCACGAGGTTGACGCTGGTCTCGGGGCTCCCGACGGCGTAGCCGCCGCCGTGGAAGTGCAGGATCGTGGCAGTGCGCGGCGCTTGGTCGATATTTACCCGCAGCGCCGGGATTCCGCCCAGTTCGGTCGGCTGCGTGCGCACGTCCGGCGGTATCGGGGCGGCGGTGAGCATGGCCCGGTAGACGGGGCGCGTCTGGACCGGATCGGCGGCCAGGTCGAGCCCGGCGCTGCGGAGCAGCGCGGTGACCTTGTCCATCTGGGTGGTGCTCATGGATATCGTCCTCTCCAAGTGGCCTTGGCATCGAGTTGCCTAAGAGCTAAGATACTAAGCACTTAGCTAAATCGACCGCAACCCCAAGGAGAACCGTGACCGGCGAGGACCTGCTCCGGCTGCTCGTACGCACCCAGATCCACCTGTGGGAGGCGGCCGACTCGGCCCTGCGCGACACTCACGACCTGCCGCTGGCCCGCTACCTGCCCATGCGCGTCATCGAGCAGGTCCCCGACTGCCGTATCCAGGACATCGCCGAACAACTCGCGATCACCAACAGCGGCGCCAGCCAGGCCGTCGACAAGATCGAGCGATCCGGGCACGCCCAGCGCCGGCCCAACCCCACCGACCGCCGCTCCTCGGTGGTGGAACTGACCGCATCGGGACGCGAACTGCTGGACGCCGCAGCCAAGACGCTCGACCAGGAAATGCGGCGGAACCTCAAAGTGCTGCCGGAAACAGCCCGCCGACAGATGGCCGACAGCCTTGAGGCGCTGCTCGCACCGCTCCCTGACTGAACCCGACCAGACTGCACGCACTACTCAAGATCGCGTACATGCCCCCCGACCACGCCGCCTGACGGCCTCACCCCTGCCAGAACGGCGACTCGAGAGACGAACGCGCTCAGACCCCCGTTCGGACACGATCGTGACTCGTGCGAGGATCCCGCCATGGCCAACCTCGGTACTTCCTCTCCAGGGCGCCGCGCACGTACCCCGTGGCCGCGTGGAGCGGCGCCGGGCCGGCGGGGTTCCGCGGTCGCCGCGCTGGGCGCACTGCTGGACCGCTCGCTGGTGCAGATCGCTGACGCCTCCTCGGACGCCCGCTGCCCCGCCCCGGAGCGCCACCACGGTGCCGACGACCCGCACCACCACGGTGCCGACCTTGGCGGTCGCGTCGCCGGCGGGATCTACGGTCCCACGGCGCGGGGTGGTAGCCGGCGTCGGAGACCTTCCCCTGCGGGTCCTTCGAGCCGCCCACGGCAGAAATCGTCGGGCCGATCCCGGAGGACCGACCTCCATCTCACACCCAGCACCGCGTCCAGAAGCTCCTACTCGACGCCTCCTTCAGCGTTCGTGGCACACGACCAGCGGAAACGTCGACTCCCCGGCCTTGGGGGTCACCTCAGTATTCAAGTCGACCATCGGTTGGTCGCGTTGGGGACGGCGGCCGTGGCTGTCCATGCGGTAGCCTCGCTGCATTCGGCAGCCGACCAGAGACACGGGTGGAACAACGGTGACCCAGGAAGCCAACAAGAGCGGCTGGTTGAACCCTGAACCGCGGCCGGACCTGGTGTCGCGCGCGGCGGAGTTCCTGCCGCCGGGCAGCGAGATCCGGCAGGCGTTCATCGCGCAGAGCGCGCCGAACTTCCTGTTCTTCGTCGTGACGTACATGACCGGTCTGACGATGCTCGTCAACAAGTACCGGTGCGTGGCCGTCACGAAGGACGAGATCTACGTGCTCGACAGCACCAAGCTGTCCGGCGGCGCCAGCCCGCAGAAGCTGCTGGGCACGATGCCGCGCCGCACCAAGCTCGGTCCGGGCCAAGGCAACTGGTGGACGATCGAGCTCCTCGGCGAGAAGCACTGGGTGCACAAGCGCTTCTTCGAGCAGCTCGCGGCCGCCGACCGGGAGGCCGGCTTCACCGCGTAGGGCTCGCAGGTGGAGCGGCCGGTGGACGCGGTGGCCGTGGGACGAGGAGGTCTGGTCCCCGGCGACCGCGTCTGTCGTGTGCGGGGACGAAACGGCGGGCTGTCGCCGGCCAGGACGAGGCATACCGGCCGGCCGGCTCCGCCCACGGCAGCTTCGTCAGCCGCGGCCGCTCCCGCATCCACCGCTCGGTCTTCACCTCGTACACCGCCCGTGGGGCGACGGTGAGCGGGTTCGGTCACAGCACCAGGTCGAAGAGGTCCACGACCACCGCCAGGCACTTCTTGATCACCGCGTCCTCCGCCTCCCGCGAGGTGTCCTCGTCGTGGGAGAACAGGCCGTGGTCCCGGAATCCCGCCGCCAGGTCGGCCCGGTCGTCGGCCGCGTTCCACACCGTCCAGAACAGCGACCCGACGGTCGGTTAGCACGGCGGCGGGTCGAGAGCGGCCAGGCGCTCCAGCACGGCCCGCACGGCGGGATTGCGCGGGACGGTGGCCACGAAGGCCGCAGCCCGGTCGTCGATGGTGCCCGTGGCGGCCGGGGCCCGCAGGGAGTCGGCGGTCAGGTGGTCGAGGGCTCGGTGGTCGCGGGCGTCCGCGTAGTTCAGCAGCGGCACCCGCGCGACCCTGCCACCACCGCTGGGACGAGCCGGTGCGAGCCGCTGAACCGGTGCCGCCGGCGGGAGGTCGAAGTCCCGTCGGCGGCACCGGTTCAGCGGCTCGGGGTTCTCAAGTCGTCGCGAACTCGAACCGCGACGGGGCCATGTCCACCGCTGCGACCGCCTTGTAGAGCTGCCCGTTCAGGGACTGGAGCCGTATCTGGTCCGGAACGGGGAGGCTGCGCTCGCGCATGATCTCCTGCGAGACCCGCAGGATCGGCTTGAGCTCGGTGACGCCCAGGCCCTTGCCGTCCAGGTAGGGCAGCGCCCAGAAGTCGAAGTCGTACAGCGGCAGCCAGGTCGACTCGGTCACCTCGTCGAACATGACGTCGCACCAGCGGGCGGCCTCGACGGAGTTCATGGTGCGGTGCGACCAGTCGTAGGCCGAGCCCTCGATGCCGTGCATCTCCTTGCGCTGGTAGACCGGGGCCTTCGGGTTGCCCCACCATGCCTGGGCGCGCCAGAACGTCGGGCCGGTCTCGTTGAGGAAGTTGATGGTGTTGCGGATCGTCTTCTCGTTCTCGCCGGGGAATCCGACGATGATCGAGGCGAAGGTGGTGATGCCGCGCTGCTTCAACTGGGCGATGCCGTTGCGGTACTGGGCGTCCTGCGCGAGCTTGTTCATCGCCGCCAGGATGTCCTGGTCGCCGGACTCGATGCCCAGGAACACGCCCTTGCAGCCGCTCGCGGCCGCCAGGTCGAAGGTCTCCTCGTCGCGGGCGTTCGAGCAGCGGAAGTAGGAGTACCAGTTGAGGCCGAGGTCCTCCTCGATGAGCATCCGGCACAGTTCCTTGAACCGCTTCGGCGGCACGTTGAAGGTGTCGTCGACGAACACCAGGTTCTTGACGCCCAACTCGGCCATCGCGCGCAGCTCGTGGCGGATGGCCTCCACCGAGGCGGTGGTCAGCGCGCCGGCCCGCTGCGGGTAGTCGCAGAAGCTGCACTTGAAGGCGCAGCTGCGGGCGGTGCGGGTCTGGGCGGTGGCGCCGATCACGGACGGGTGGAAGCCGGACCAGTCGATCGTGGCGTGGTCGAGGTCGTTGGCCTCGGGCGTCTTGGGCCCGGGGACCCAGCTGCCGCCGACCTGGGTGATGACGTTGGCCAGGCCCTGCGGCGAGCGGCCGGCCTTGACGGCGCGGGTCAGCTCGACCAGCGCGGTCTCGCCCTGCGACTCGACGACGTAGCTGTCCGCGCCCATGCCGTGCAGCAGGGCCTGTGCCATGTCGGTGACACCATCGAGGCAGATGTTGTCGACCAGCGGGCCGCCGACGACGATGTGCGCGTTCGGGGCGTAGTAGCGGATGAAGTCGACGACCGGCAGCACGGGCATGATGTTGACGTAGAAGGTGGTCGTCACGGCGACGACGGCGGGCCCGAGCTCCAGCAGGTCGGCAAGGCGTTCCTGCTCGGCGCTGAACAGCGACACGGTCTGGGCGGTCAGGTCGGCCTTGCGCAGGAAGTTGGTGAGGTAGATGCCGGCGAGGTTGTGCACCTCGCCGACGTGGTACTTGTCGTTGCGGCCGGTCGCCTTGTTGCGCAGGGTGCTCAGGGCGTCCATCCAGGACAGTTGGCGCCCGTCGACCTCCATGAACTCCTTGCTGTAGATCTGTTGGGTGGGCGAGCCCGCTCCGGTGCTCTCGCACATGGCGCGGTAGTCCTGGAAGTCGCCCTCGTTGTAGCCGATGATCACGCAGTCCAGTGGTTCCGTCATGAGTTCCGTCTCCTGTGTGTCCCAGCGGATCGGGTGCGGATGTGCCCCCGGATGTTGCACGGCGCGTGGCCCCGTGGCGTGGCCCGGCCTAGTCCTCGTCGATGCCTCCGAGCGCGGCGCGCACGAGGTCGTCGATGTCGAGTTCCATCACCGAGCGCTCCACCTCGGCCGCCTCGGTCACGGCGGCGGTGTCGGCGCCGGTCGCCGGCTGCGGAGTGCGGGCGATCCCGAGCTCCTCGGCCAGCAGGCCGACCACCGCGCGCGGGTTCGGGCGGTCGAACATCAGGGTCGCCGGCAGCCGCAGCCCGGTCGCGGCCTGCAGCGCGTTGCGCAGCTCGAGCGCGGCCAGCGAGTCGAGGCCGAGGTCGGCGAACCCGCGGTCGGCGTCGATGTCGGCGATGTCGCCGTGGCGCACCGCGGCGGTCTGGGCGCGGACCAGCTCGACGAGGATCTGCATCGCGTCCTCGGCCGGCAGGTCCGCGAGCTGCTGGCGCAGCGTGCTGGACGCGGCGGCCGGGCGCACCGCTCCGCGCTGGGCCGGCAGGGCCCGGGGCGGCGTGCGCCGCGCGGCGGTGCCCGTCCGGACCGCGATGCCGCGCAGGACCGGTGCGAGCAGGTCGGCGTCGCGGTCGGCCAGCAGCGCGGCGTCGACCCGGACGGGTGCCAGCGTGGTCCGGTCGAGCGCGACGGCCTCGTCGAACAGGGCCAGTCCCTCGGCGACCGGGAACGGCGGCAGGCCGGCGGCGGCCATCCGCTGCTCGTCGCGTTCGGCGTCGGCCGGGTCGACCACGCCGGACGGCCCGGCGCCGAGGTTGGTGCGCGCGGTCCACAGGCCGAAGGACAGCGCGGTGGCCGGGCGGCCCTCGGCGCGGCGGAGGGCGGCGAGCGCGTCCAGGAACCGGTTGGCGGCGGCGTAGTTGGCCTGGCCCATGGCGACGGCGAGGCCGGCGACGGAGGAGAAGAGCACGAACGCGCTCAGGTCGGCGTCGCGGGTCAGCGTGTGCAGGTTCCAGGCCCCGGCGACCTTCGGTGCGAGGACGCGTTCCCACTGGTCTTCGGTCAGGTCGGCGAGCAGCGCGTTGTCCATCACTGCGGCTGCGTGCACCACGGCGCGCAGCGGGCGGTCGGCCGGGATCGCGGCCAGCGTCTCGGCGAGCGCGGCCCGGTCGGCGACGTCGCAGGCGGCGACCTCGACGTCGGCGCCGAGCGCGGTCAGTTCGGCGACCAGTTCGGCCGCGCCGCGGGACGCCGCGCCGCTGCGGCTGGCCAGCAGCAGGTGCCGGACGCCGTGCGCGGTGGCGAGGTGACGGGCCACCAGCGCGCCGAGGCCGGTCGTGCCGCCGGTGACCAGCACCGTGCCGTCCACGTCCCAGGGGGCGGGGTGTTCGGGTTCGGAGGCGGGCACCGGCGTCAGCCGGGGGACCCGCAGGTCGGCGCCGCGCACCGCGAGTTCGGCCTCGCCGACGGCCAGTGCCGCGGTCGGGAACGCCGCGGCATCGGCGGGCAGGTCGACCAGCAGCAGGCGGCCGGGGTGCTCGGCCTGTGCGGCGCGGATCAGGCCCCAGACCGCCGCGTGCGCGAGGTCGGCGACCTCGTCGGCGGCGTCGGCCTGCACGGCGGCGCGGGTGACGACCACCAGTCGTGAGGCGGCGAGCCGGGTGTCGGCCAGCCACTCGCGGACCGTGGCCAGCACCTGTCGCAGCGTGTCGCCGACCAGCCCGGGCACCTGCTCGTCGGAGGGCTCCGGCTCGACGGGGCAGGCTAGCAGCAGTACCTCGGGGGCGGGGGTGCCGCCGTCGAGGGCCGTGGTGAGGGCGGCGAGGTCGGTGTACACCGGCACGTCGGCGAGGTCGAAGTCGACGCCGCCGGCGGGACGGACGACCACCCGGGCGGCCGGGCCGGCGGTGACCTCGGCGGTGCCGACCGGCTGGGAGTCCCAGGCGAGCCGGAACATGCCCTCACGCATCCGGGTCCCGGCGGAGGCGGCCGCGGCGGCGGCCACCCGGTCGGGGGTGACGGCCCGGACCACCAGTGACTCGATGGTGGCCACGGGGCGGCCGCCGGTGTCGGAGAGCTCCAGCCGGACGGCGTCCGAGCCGGTCCCCTCGCCGTCGCCGGCCCAGTGGATCCGCACCCGCAGCCGGGAGGCGCCTGCGGTGTGCACGCTGACCCCGGTCCAGGCGAACGGCAGCTGGGTGGCGCCGACGTCCTGCGGCTTGCGGTCGCCGAGGAAGTCGGTGGCGCTGAGCGAGGCATCGAGCAGCGCCGGGTGGACGCGGTAGGCCGCGGCGTCGGCGACCGCCTCGGGCGGCAGCGCGACCTCGGCGAAGACCTCGCGGCCCCGGCGCCACAGCCGGTGCAGGCCGCGGAAGGTCGGCCCGTAGTGGTAGCCCTGGCCGGTCAGGTAGTCGTACACGTCGGAGATATCGACCTCTTCGGCGCCGGCCGGCGGCCAGTCGGCGGCGACCGTGTCGGGAACGGGCGCCTCGGCCCCGGCCAGCACGCCGGTCACGTGCCGGGACCACGGGACGTCCGGCGCGGCACCGACCATCCGCGAGTACACCGCGAAGGACCGGCGTCCGGTCTCGTCGGCACCGCCGACGACCGCCTGGAGGGCGACCGCGGCGTCCGCGGGCACCGGCATCACGGCCTCGATGGTCAGCTCCTCGACCACCGGGCAGCCGACCTCCTCGCCGGCCCGCACCGCGAGCTCGACGTAGCCGGTACCGGGGAACATCACCGTGCCGAGCACGTCGTGGTCGGCCAGCCAGGGCTGGGTGGCGTGCGACAGGCGGCCGGTGAGGGTCACCCCGCCGGTCTCGGGCGAGGCGACCACTGCGGTGAACAGCGGGTGCGCGGCGTCGTCCTGGCCGTGGGCGGCGGCCCCGGAGGCGGCGGCCGGCTCCGGGTCGAACCAGAACCGCTCGGCCGCGAAGGCGTACGACGGCAGGTCGACGCGGCGCGCGCCGGTGCCGGCAAGTACGGCGCGCCAGTCGATCGCGGCGCCGTCGCCGTGCAGCAGCGCCAGGCTCTCCGTCAGGGTCCTGACCTCGTCGGCGCCCCTGCGGACCGCGGGGACGGCGAGCGCCCGGCGGTCGTCGAGGGTGGCCGCGGCGAGCGGGGTGAGCACGGCGTCCGGGCCGATCTCCAGGAACCGCACCGCGCCCTGGTCGGCCAGCGCGAGGGCGGCGTCGGCGAACCGGACGGTGTCGCGGACCTGGCCGACCCAGTACTCGGGCGAGGTGAGCTCGCCGGGGGCGGCGAGCCGGCCGGTGACGGTCGACACCAGCGGCAGCTGCGGCTCGGCGAACGAGACGGTCTCGGCGACCGCCCGGAACTCGTCGAGCATCGGGCCCATCAGGGCGCAGTGGAAGGCGTGCGAGACCTTGAGGCGGGTCGCCTTGGCGAACTTCGCGGCGACGGCCGTCACCTCGGCCTCCTCGCCGGAGACGACCACGGCTTCGGGGCTGTTCACCGCGGCGATGGAGACGCCCGCGGTCAGGTGCGGACGGACCTCGGCCTCGGTGGCGCGGAGCGCGACCATGGCGCCGCCGGCGGGCAGCGCGCCCATCAGGCGGCCGCGGGCGGCGACCAGGCGGCAGGCGTCGGGCAGCGACATGACGCCGGCGACGTGCGCGGCGGCCAGCTCGCCGATCGAGTGGCCGGCGAGCAGCGCCGGCCGGGCGCCCCAGGACTCCAGCAGCCGGAACAGCGCCACCTCGAAGGCGAACAGCGCGGTCTGGGTGTAGGCGGTCCGGTCGAGCTCGGTGCTGTCCTCGGCGTCGATCACCTCGCGCAGGCCGCGGTCCGTCAGCGGGTCCACGAGGTCGCAGACCTCCTGGAATGCCTGCGCGAACACCGGGTGGGCGGCGGCGAGTTCGGCGCCCATCCGGGGCCGCTGGCAGCCCTGGCCGGAGAAGACGAACGCGGTGAGCCCGTCGGTGTCGGCGGTGGCGGTGGCGGTGCGGACGGTGACCGCGGGCTCGGCGAGCTCCGCGATCGCCGCCAGGGCGCTCAGCGCCTCGCCGCGGTCGGCGGCGAAGACGGCCGTGCGGTGCTTCAGGGCGGCGCGGGTGGTGGCCAAGGAGTAGGCCAGGTCGGCGACGGACAGCTCCGGGTCGGCGGCCAGGCGGGCGTGCAGCCTGGCGGCCTGGGCGGGCAGTCGGTCGGCGTCCTGGGCCGACAGCAGCAGCGGAACCGGAGCGATGCCGCTCCGGTCGGCGGCCTCCGGCTCGGCCGGCGGCGCCTCCTCGAGGATCACGTGCGCGTTGGTGCCGCTGAGGCCGAACGAGGACACGCCGGCCCGCCGCAGGCCGTGCGACTCCCACGGCCGGGCCTCGGTCAGCAGCCTGACCTCGCCCTCGGTCCAGTCGACCCGGCGGCTGGGCTCGTCGACGTGCAGCGTGCGGGGCAGCTCCTGGTGGCGCAGCGCCATCACCATCTTGATCAGGCCGCTGACGCCCGCGGCCGCCTGCGCGTGGCCGATGTTGGACTTGATCGAGCCCAGCCACAGCGGCCGGCCCGGTCCGCGGTCCTGCCCGTAGGTGGCGAGCAGCGCCTGCGCCTCGATCGGGTCGCCGAGCCGGGTGCCGGTGCCGTGGCCCTCGACCGCGTCGACGTCCCGCGGCCGCAGCCCGGCGGACGCCAGCGCGGCGCGGATCACCCGCTGCTGGGACGGGCCGCTCGGCGCGGTGAGCCCGTTGGACGCGCCGTCCTGGTTGATCGCGGTGCCGCGCACCAGGGCGAGCACCCGGTGGCCGTTGCGGCGTGCGTCGGACAGCCGCTCCAGCACCAGCAGGCCCACGCCCTCGGACCAGCCGGTGCCGTCGGCGCCGTCGGCGAAGGCCCGGCAGCGGCCGTCGGGTGACAGGCCGCGCTGGCGGCTGAAGTCGACGAAGATCTCCGGCGTCGGCATCACCGTGACGCCGCCGGCCACCGCGAGCGAGATCTCGCCGGAGCGCAGGCCCTGGACCGCCGAGTGCAACGCCACCAGGGACGACGAGCAGGCCGTGTCGACGGTGATCGCGGGGCCTTCGAGGCCGAAGCAGTACGAGACCCGGCCGGAGGCGATGCTGCCCGCGCTGCCGTTGCCGAGGTAGCCGGCCAGGTCGTCCGGCGCGGCGCCGCGGCTGCCGTACTCGCCGTACATGATGCCGACGTACACGCCGGTGGCGCTGCCGCGCAGCGCGTGCGGGTCGATGCCGGCGTCCTCGAACGCCTCCCACGAGGTCTCCAGCAGCAGCCGCTGCTGCGGGTCCATGGCCAGCGCCTCGCGCGGCATGATGCCGAAGAACTCGGGGTCGAACTCGGCGGCGTCGTGCAGGAAGGCGCCGTGGCGCACGTAGGTGCGGCCCGGCAGGCCGGGCTCCGGGTCGTAGATGCCGTCGACGTCCCAGCCGCGGTCCTCCGGGAAGCCGGTGACGGCGTCGCGGCCCTCGGCGACCAGGCGCCACAGGTCGTCGGCGTTGCGGACGCCGCCGGGGAAGCGGCAGCCGATGCCGACGATGACGATCGGGTCCTCGGCGGGGGCCGGAGCGGCGGGAACCGGCCCGGCCTTGACCGGGGCGGTCGCGGGGCGCTGTTCGAAGCGTTCGTCGATGACCGTGGCGATGGCGCGGACGGTCGGGTGGTCGAAGACCAGCGTCGCGGGCAGCCTGGTCCCGGTCGCGGCGGTGAGCGCGGAGGACAGCTCGACCGCGACCAGGGAGTCCACGCCGAGGTCGCGCAGCGGCCGGTCCGGGTCGACGGCGTCGGCGCCGGCGTGCCCGAGGATCCGGGCCAGGGTGGCGCGCACCTCCTCCAGCAGCGCGCGCCGCCGCTCCAGGGCACTCAGGCCGGCGAACCGATCGGTGGCGCCGGAGCGGCGAGTGGCGGTCGTCCGGCGCGGGGCCAGGGCCCGCAGCACGGCGGGGAGCCGGTCGCCGCGGGCGGCCAGCGCCCGGCGGTCGGTGCGCAGCACGGTCACGAACGGTTCGCCGGTCAGCACGGCCCGGTCGAACGCGCCGAGCGCGTCGGCGGGGTCGAGGGCCGGGAGCCCGAGGCGGGCCGTCCGGTCCAGGTCGGCGTCGGTGAGCGCGCCGCCGAGACCGGTGTCCAGGTGCCACATGCCGTAGCCGAGCGCGAGGGCCGGCAGCCCGAGGGCGTGACGGTGCCCGGCGAGGGCGTCCAGGAAGACGTTCGCGGCCGCGTAGCCGCCCTGCCCGGCGGCGAGCGCGGTTCCGCCCGCGGAGGACAGCAGTACGAACGCTTCGATCGGCAGGCCGGCGGTCAGCTCGTGCAGGTTCCAGGCCCCGTCGACCTTGGGCCGCAGGACGGCCGTCAGGCGCTCGGGGGTCAGGTCGGGGGTCAGCCCGCTGTCGGCGACGCCCGCGGCGTGCACCACCGCGGACAGCGGCCGGTCGGCCGGCACGGCGGCCAGCACGGCGGCGAGCGCCGCCCGGTCGGCCACGTCGCAGGCCACGATCTCGGCCTCGGCCCCGAGCGCGGCCAGCTCGGCCGTGAGCTCGGCCGCCCCGGGGGCCTGCGGCCCCCGGCGGCCGGTCAGCAGCAGACGGCTCGCGCCGTGCCGGCGGACCAGGTGGCGGGCCAGCAGCGCACCGATGCCGGTGGCGCCGCCGGTGATCAGGACGGTGCCGTGCCAGGCCCCGGCGGGGATCGCGGCGGACGCGGCAGCGGCGGTGGGCACGGTGCCGGCGGCAGCAGTGGTCGCCGCGGCCGCGGCGGCCGCCAGCGGTGTCAGTCGCGGCGCCGTCAACTCGCCGTCGCGCAGCGCGAGTTCCGGCTCGCCGAGGGGCAGGGCGGCCGGGTCGAGCTCGGTGTCCTGGTCGAGGTCGACCAGAACGATCCGGCCGGGGTTCTCCGCCTGCGCGGCGCGCACCAGGCCCCAGACGGGGGCCTGGGCGAGGTCGACGGTGTCGCCGGGCCGCACCGCGACCGCGCGGGTGGTGCGGACGACGAGTCGCGCGTCGTTCTCGGCATCGAGCCATGCCTGGAGCCGCGCCAGCACCTCGGTGGCGACGGCCTTCGCCGCCTCGGGGATGTCGCCCGGCGCGCTGTCCACGGTCAGCAGCTCGAACGCGGCGCCGGCAGCGGCAGTCCCGGCGCGGCCGTCGACCGGGGTCCAGTCCAGCCGCAGCAGGCCGGCGCCCGCGCCGGGCACCAGCTGTTCGGCGCTCACCTCGCGGCTGACCAGCGACCGGACGTCCAGCACCGGACGGCCGTCGAGGTCGGCGACCGCGATCTCGGTCTCCTGCTCGCCGCGGATCCGGCGGAGCCGGACCCGGACCGCGTCGACACCGGCGCGGTGCAGCTCGACCCCGTTCCAGGAGAACGGCAGCAGCGTCGCGCCGGCGCCGCCGTCGGCGACCAGGTCGGCGTGCATGGCGGCGTCCAGCAGGGCGGGGTGCAGCAGGTACGCGGCGGCGCTGTCGGCCTCGGACAGTTCGACCTCGGCGAACACGTCGTCGCCGGCGCGCCAGGCGCGGCGCAGGCCCTGGAACGCGGGCCCGTAGTCGTAACCGCGCCCGGCGAGCCGGTCGTACGCGTCGGCGACGGACAGTTCTTCGGCCCCGGCCGGCGGCCACACCGCCAGGTCTGCGGCCTGCTCGACGACATCCGCCGGGGGTGCGAGCACGCCGGCGGCGTGGCGGATCCACTCGCCGCCGTCGGTGCGGGTGTGGATGTGGATCGCGCGGGTGCCGTCCTCGGTCGCCGGGGCGACGGCGACCCGCAGTGTGGCGGCGTCCCGCAGCAGCAGTGGGCGCTCCAGCGTCAGTTCCTCGATCCGGCCGCAGCCGAGGTGGGCGCCGGCCCGCAGCGCGATCTCGACGAAGCCGGTGCCGGGCAGCAGCACCGTGCCGAGCACGCCGTGGTCGGCGATCCAGGCCGGTCGACCGGCCGCCAGGCGGCCGGTGAAGACCACGGGCTCCGACTCCGGGCCTGCGACGGCTGCGGCCAGCAGCGGGTGCCCCAGCGTCTCCTGGCCTGCGGCGAGCCCGGCCGGACCGCCACCGGGAGCGCCGACGCCGTCGAG
Organism: Kitasatospora sp. NBC_00315; assembly: GCF_041435095.1. Lineage (NCBI taxonomy): Bacteria > Bacillati > Actinomycetota > Actinomycetes > Kitasatosporales > Streptomycetaceae > Kitasatospora > Kitasatospora sp. NBC_00315. Next base: position 137,404 of record NZ_CP108025.1, read on the forward strand.
TCCGTCGAGCCAGTGGCGGCGGCGCTGGAAGGCGTACGTGGGCAGGTCGACGAACCGGCCGGTGGAGCCCGCGAAGAACGCGTCCCAGTCGACCGAGCCGCCGCGGGCGTAGACCCGACCGAGTCCGGCGAGGACGGTCTCCTGCTCGTCGCGGTCCCGGCGCATGGTGGCGGCGAACGCCAGGTCCGCCTCGTCGGCGCTGTCCCGGCCGGCGGCGGTCAGCACCGCGTCCGGGCCGAGCTCCAGCGCGGTGACGACGCCGCGCGCCGCCAGGGTCTGGACGCCGTCCGCGAACCGGACCGGTTGGCGAACCTGCCGCACCCAGTAGCCGGGGTCGCACCACAGTTCCGCGTCGACCGGTTCGCCGGTCACCGAGGAGACCGCGCCGAGCGTGGGCGCCGAGTAGGTCAGTCCGGCGGCGACGGCCGCGAACTCCTCCAGCATCGGGTCCATCAGCGGCGAGTGGAAGGCGTGGCTGACCCGCAGCTCGGTGGTGGTGACGCCTTCGGCGGCGAACTCCGCACAGATCCGGCGCACGTCCTCGGCCGGTCCGGAGACGACCGTGGCGGCCGGGCCGTTGACCGCCGCGATGGCGGTGTCGGGTCCGAGCTTCGGCACCACCACGGCCTCGGGAGCCCGCACGGCGGCCATCGAACCGCCTGCGGGCAGCGCCTGCATCAGTCGGCCGCGCGCGGCGACCAGCCGGGCGGCGTCCGGCAGCGACCAGACGCCGGCGACGTGCGCGGCGGCCAGTTCGCCGATCGAGTGGCCGAGCAGCAGGTCGGGGCGCAGGCCCCAGGACCGCACCAGGTGGAACAGCGCGGTTTCGACGGCGAACAGCGCGGGCTGGGCGTACTCGGTGCGCTCCAGCAGCGCCGCGTCCTCCCCCCACATCACCTCGCGCAGCGGGCGCGGCAGGTGCTCGTCCAGCGCGGCCAGCGCCTCGTCGAGGGCGGCGGCGAAGACCGGGAAGGCGTCGTGGGCCTTGCGGCCCATGCCGAGACGCTGCGCGCCCTGGCCGGTGAACAGGAAGGCGGTCCTGCCGTCCCGGACCGTGTCGGTGAGCTGCGGGGACCGCAGGGCGGCGGCCAGCGCCGGGCCGTCGGTGCCGAACACGACGGCGCGGTGCTCCAGCGCGGCGCGGCCGGTGGCGAGCGCCACGGCGACGTCCGCGACGTCGTCGCCTCCCGCGGCGGCGAATGTGCTCAGCCGGTCGGCCTGGGCGCGCAGCCCGTCGGCCGTCCGGGCCGAGACGACCCACGGCACGACTCCCCCGGCGGGCACGGCGTCCGGGTGCTCCGCCGGGACCTCGGGCGCCTGTTCGAGGATGACGTGCGCGTTGGTGCCGCTGATGCCGAACGAGGACACCGCCGCCCGGCGGCGCCGGCCGCGCTCGGGCCAGGGCTGCGCCTCGGTGACGACCTCGACCACGCCCTGCGACCAGTCCACCTGGGCGGAGCGCCGGGCGGAGTGCAGGGAGGCGGGGACCACACCGTGGCGCATCGCCAGCACGGTCTTGATGATTCCGGCGACGCCGGCCGCGGCCTGGGCGTGGCCGAGGTTCGACTTGATCGAGCCCAGCAGCAGCGGGTCCGCGGCGGTGCGGTCGCCGCCGTAGACGGCGATCAGCGCCTGCGCCTCGATCGGGTCGCCGAGCTTGGTGCCGGTGCCGTGGCCCTCCACCGCGTCGACCTCGCGCGGCTGCAGTCCGGCGGCGGCCAGCGCGGCGCGGATCACCCGCTGCTGCGCCGGGCCGTTCGGCGCGGTCAGGCCGTTCGACGCGCCGTCCTGGTTCACCGCGGTGCCGCGCACCACCGCGAGGACGCGGTGGCCGTTGCGCTGCGCGTCGGACAGCCGCTCCAGCAGCAGCAGTCCGGCGCCCTCGGACCAGCCGGTGCCGTCGGCGCCGGCGCCGAAGGACTTGCAGCGGCCGTCCGGGGCCTGGCCGCCCTGGCGGGACATGTCGACGAAGGTGTCCGGGGTGGACATCACGGTCACGCCGCCGACCAGCGCGAGCGAGGTCTCGCCGGAGCGCAGCGCCTGCGCGGCCAGGTGCAGGGCCACCAGCGAGGAGGAGCAGGCGGTGTCGACGGTGATGGCGGGGCCCTGCAGGCCGAGGGCATAGGCGACACGGCCGGAGACGACGCTGGCCAGGCTGCCGCTGCCGATGTGGCCGGCGACCTCCTCGGGCAGCGGGCCCAGTCGCAGACCCCAGTCGTGGTACATCACGCCGGCGTAGACGCCGGTGTCGCTGCCGCGCAGCGCGTGCGGGTCGATCCCGGCGCGCTCCAGCGTCTCCCAGGCGACCTCCAGCAGCAGTCTCTGCTGCGGGTCCATGGCGCGGGCCTCGCGCGGGCTGATCCCGAAGAACTCCGCGTCGAACTCGGCGGCGTCGTAGAGGAAGCCACCCTCGCGGGTGACACTGGTGCCGGTGCGCGCGCCCTCGGGGTCGTACAGGTCCTCGGGCCAGCCGCGGTCGGCGGGGAACGCTCCGACGGCGTCGCGGCCGGCGGCGACCAGCTCCCACAGCTCTTCCGGAGAGGTGACGTCGCCCGGGTAGCGGCAGGCCATGCCGACGATGACGATCGGGTCCTCGGACGTGTCGGCCTTCACCGCGGTCGGCCGCGTCACGGCGGGCTGCCGGGCGGCCGAGCTCTCCAGGGACTCCGCGAGGAACCTGACCAGGGCGTCCGGGGTGGGGAAGTCGAAGGTGAGCGTGGCGGGCAGGGTGAGCCCGGTCGCGGTGGCCAGCCGGTTGCGCAGGTCGACGGCCGACAGCGAGTCGAAGCCGATCTCGCCGAAGGTGCGCGAGCGCGACACCGCCTCGGGTCCGTCATGTCCCAGGACGGTCGCGGCCTGCGTGCGCACCAGGTCGAGCAGGCGTTCGGCGCGCTCGTCGGCGGGGAGTGCCCCCAGCGTGGCGACGGCCGAGCCGGCCCGGGCACCCGTCGCCCGCTCCTCGCCGGCGAACGCGAACGTGCGGGTCGGCTCCGGGCCGGCGACCAGCGGGCGCAGCAGGGCGGGGATGCCGTCGGTGCGGCTGCGCAGCGCGCGGGTGTCGACGCGGATCGGGACCGCGGCGGCGGGTGCCCCGGTCAGGGCGAGGTCGAGCAGGGCGAGGTTCTCCCGGGCCGTCAGCGGCGCGAAGCCGGACCGGGCGATCCGGGCGATCGCGGCGGTGTCCAGGCCGGCGCCCATGCCGGTGCCGGTCCACAGGCCCCAGGCCAGCGCGAGGGCGGGCCGGTCGGCGGCCCGGCGGTGGGCGGCGAGCGCGTCGAGGTAGCTGTTCGCGGCGGCGTAGGCGGCCTGGCCCGGGGCGTCGCAGAGCGCCGCGGTCGAGGAGAACAGGACGAACGCGGCCAGGTCGCGGTCGGCGGTGAGCTCGTGCAGGTGCCAGGCGGCGTCGGCCTTGGGGCGCAGCACCGCGGACAGGCGTTCCTCGGTGAGGTCGGCGATCAGGCCGTCGTCCAGCACGCCGGCGGCGTGGAAGACGGCGGTCAGCGGGTGGGCGGCGGGGATCGCGGCGAGCACGGCGGCCAGGGCCTCGCGGTCGGCTGCGTCGCAGGTCTCGACAGTCACCGAGGCGCCGGCGTCGGCGAGTTCGACGGCCAGCTCGCGGGCGCCCGGGGCGTCCGGGCCGCGGCGGCCGAGCAGCAGCAGGTGGCGCACGCCGTGGGCGGCCACCAGGTGGCGGGCGAGTTCGGCGCCGATGCCGCCGGTGCCGCCGGTGACCAGGACCGTGCCATCGGGGTCGAACGCGGGCACGGCGGCGGTCGGGACGGCTGTGGCCGGGAGCAGGCCGGGGACCAGGACGCGGCCCTCGCGGATGGCGAGCTCGGGGCGGCCGGTGGCGACGGCGGCGGCCAGCAGGCGGTCGGCGGTGGGATCGGTGTCGACGTCGGCCAGGACGAGGCGGCCGGGGTGCTCGGCCTGCGCGGCACGGATCAGGCCCCACAGGGTCGCGGCGGCCGGGTTCGGCGACTCGGCCGCGTCGGTGGCGACGGCGCCCCGGGTCGCCACGACCAGGGTGGCGGTCGCGGCAGCGGGGTCGGCGAGCCATGCCTGGACGGTCGACAGGACCTTGCCGGCGACGGCGCGCGCCGCGGCCGGGGAGGGGTCCTCGGCGAGCGGGGCGCGGTAGACGACCGTGGCGGCGTCGACGTGCCCGGAGTCCCGCTCCGGCAGCACCGCCTGCCCGGCGTCGACGGCGACCGGCTGCCAGCGCACCTCGTACAGCGGCCCGTGGCCCGCGGCGCGGAGCCGGTCGGCCGGGACCGGCCGCACCAGGTAGGAGGAGACCGTGGCGAGCGGCGCGCCGCTCGGGTCGAACAGCGACAGGGTGGCCTGGTCCGCGCTGTCGGAGGTGAGGTGCACCCGGGCGGCGGCCGCGCCGGACGCGGCCAGGCCGACCCCGGCCCAGGCGAACGGCAGCCGGATCCGGTCGTCCGTGGCCGGGCCCCACACGAAGTCGGTGGCGTGCAGCGCCGCGTCGAGCAGCGCCGGGTGGATCCCGTATCCGCGCGCGTCCACGCCGTCCGGCAGCGCGATCTCGGCGAACACGTCCGTGCCGCGCCGCCACACCGCGTGCAGCCCCTGGAAGGCGGGGCCGTACTCGTAGCCCTGCCGGGCCAGTTCCTGGTAGAAGCCGGTGACGTCGACCGGCGTCGCGCCGGCCGGCGGCCACTCGGTGCCGTCGAAGGCATCGGCTTCTACGGCGGCGGTCAGCGTCCCTTCGGCGTGCCGGGTCCACGGGGCCCGGTCGGGGGCGTCGTCGCGGCGCGCGTACACCCCGACGGTGCGGGCCCCGCGGTCGTCCGCCGGCCCGACCCGGACCTGGAGGGTGACGGCCCCGGTCTCGGGCAGCACCAGCGGGGCGGCCATGGTCAGGTCCGCCACGGTCGGGCAGCCGGCGTGCGCGCCGGCCAGCAGCGCGAGTTCGACGAACGCGGTGCCGGGCAGCAGGGCGACGCCGTCCATCACGTGGTCGGCCGGCCAGCGCTGCGCGGCGCGGGAGACCCGGCCGGTCAGCAGCAGGCCGTCGTCGCCGGCGGTGCGGATCACGGCGCCGATCAGCGGATGCGCGACCGCGCTCTGCCCGAGCGCCTCGGCGGAGGCCGCGGGGCGGGCAGCGGACAGCCAGAACCGGCGGCGCTGGAACGGGTAGCGCGGGAGCTCGACGGGACGCACCGGCTGCCCGGCGACGAAGGCCCGCTGGTCGGCGGCGGCGCCGCGCGCGATCACGGTCGCCACGGAGTCCGCCAGGACGCGGTGCTCGTCGCGCTCCCGGCGCAGCGTCGGCAGGAAGACCCCGGGGGCGAGGTCCGGGCCCAGCGCCGTCAGCGGCGCGTCCGGGCCGAGCTCCAGGTACGTGGCAACGCCGCGGCCGGCCAGCGCGCGCACCGCGTCGCTGAACAGCACCGGGCTGCTGACGTGCCGCACCCAGTAGTCGGGATCCGACAGCTCCAGCGCCGTGGTGGGCCGCCCGGTCACGGTCGAGACGATCGGGATCCGCGCCGGACGGTAGTCGACGGCCTTGGCGGCGCGCCGGAACTCGTCGAGCATCGGCTCCATCAGCGGCGAGTGGAAGGCGTGCGAGACCCGCAGTGCCCTCACCCGGCGACCGAGCGCGGCGAAGTGCGCGGCGATCCGCTCGACGGGCTCCCGGGCGCCGGACACCACGACGGACCGGTCCCCGTTCACGGCGGCCAGGCCGACCCGGTCGGCGACCTCGGCCAGCAGCGGCGCCAGCTCCTCGGGCGTGGCCTGCAGCGCGGTCATCGCGCCGCCCTCGGGCAGTTCGGCCATCAGGCGGCCGCGGGCACCGACCAGCAGTGCGGCGTCGGCCAGCGACAGGACGCCGGCGGCGTGCGCGGCAGCGAACTCGCCGACCGAGTGCCCGGTCAGCACGTCGGGTCGCAGGCCCCAGGACTCCAGCAGGCGGTAGAGGGCGACCTCGACGGCGAACAGCGCGGGCTGGGCGTAGTCGGTGCGGTCGATCAGGCGGGCGTCGGCGGAGTCGGGCTCGGCGAACAGGACGGCCTGCAGCGGCGTGTCCAGCTGCAGGCCGAGCTGGTCGGCGGCCTCGTCGAGGGCCTTGGCGAAGACCGGGTGGCGTCGGCTCAGTTCGCGTCCGGCGCCTATCCGCTGGCTGCCCTGGCCGCTGAACAGGAAGGCCAGGGCGCCGCGTTCCTCGCCGCCGGTGAAGAGGTTCGCCGCCGGTTCGCCGGCGGCGGCGGCCCGCAGGCCGCGCACCAGCTCGTCGCGGTCCGCGGCGACCACGACGGCGCGGTCGGCCAACGTGGCGCGCGTGGTGGCCAGGGCGTGGACCAGGTCCGCCGGCTCGGCGCCGGCCTCGACCACCGGGACCAGCGCCTGCGCGGCGGCGCGCAGCGCGGCCGCGCCGCGGGCGCTGACCACCACCGGTACGGGGCCGGCGGTGGACGAGGGGGTCGGGTCGGCCGGCGCGGCAACCGCGTCGTCGGCGTCCTCCAGGATCACGTGCGCGTTGGTGCCGCTGATGCCGAACGAGGACACTGCGGCCCGGCGCGGACGTTCCGCACGTGACCAGGCCACCGGCTCGGTCAGCAGCCGCACCTCGCCGGCCGACCAGTCGACGTGCGGCGACGGCGCGTCGATGTGCAGCGAGCGCGGCAGTAGTCCGTGCCGCAGCGCCTGCACCATCTTGATCACGCTGGTGACGCCGGCCGCGGCCTGGGTGTGGCCGAGGTTGGACTTCACCGAGCCCAGCCACAGCGGCCCGGCCTCGCCGCGGCCTTGTCCGTAGGTGGCGAGCAGCGCCTGCGCCTCGATCGGGTCGCCGAGCTTGGTGCCGGTGCCGTGCGCGTCCACCGCGTCGACGTCCGCCGCCGCCAGGCCCGCGTCGGCCAGAGCCTGGCTGATCAGCCGCCGCTGCGCCTGGCCGCTGGGCGCGGTCAGGCCGTTCGAGGCGCCGTCCTGGTTGACGGCGCTGCCGCGCACCAGGGCCAGCACCCGGTGCCCGTTGGTGCGGGCGTCGGACAGGCGTTCCAGCACCAGCAGGCCGACGCCCTCGGCGAAGCCGGTGCCGTCGGCGGAGGCCGCGAAGGGCTTGACCCGGCCGTCGGCGGCCAGCCCGCGCTGCCGGCTGAACGCGGTGAACGTCGCCGGGGTGCCCATCACGGCGACGCCGCCGGCCAGCGCCAGCGTGCACTCGCCGTGGCGCAGCGCGTTGGCCGCCAGGTGCAGTGCGACCAGCGAGGACGAGCACGCGGTGTCGATGGTCAGGGCGGGGCCCTGCAGGCCGAGGGTGTAGGCGACGCGCCCGGACAGGACGCTGGCCGCGTTGCCGGTCATCAGGTGCCCGGCGACGCCCTCGGGCGCGTCGTGCAGGTGCGGTCCGTACTCCTGGTTCTCGGCGCCGACGTAGACGCCGGTGCCGGTGCCGGCCAGCGAGAGCGGGTCGATGCCGGCGTCCTCCAGGGCGTGCCACGCGGTCTCCAGGAGGAGCCGCTGCTGCGGGTCCATGGCGACGGCCTCGCGGGGGCTGATGCCGAAGAACTCGGGGTCGAACTGCGCGCCGGTGTCGAGGAACCCGCCGCGGTCGACGTAGCTGGTGCCGTCGCGGTCCGGGTCGGCGTCGAAGTAGTCGGTGAGGTCCCAGTCCCGGTCGGACGGGAACGGGCCGAGGACCTCGCCGCCGGTCTCGACCAGTCGCCACAGGTCCTCGGGTCCGGCGATCCCACCGGGGTAGCGGCAGCCGATGCCGACGATCGCGATCGGGTCGTCGGCGGGCGCGGCGGCGGGGCCGTTCGCGCCCGCCGGGCGGGGACGGCGCGCCGGGGCGGGGGCCAGGCCGAGTTCGGCGCGCAGGTACTCGGCGAGCCGTGCGGGCGTGGGGTGGTCGAAGGCCACGGTCGGGGTGATCGCCAGGCCGGTGGCGATGGCGAGCCGTTCCTGCAGGTCGACCAGCGACAGCGAGTCCAGGCCCAGGTCGCCGAACGACAGGTCGTCGCCGGCCGGGTCGGCGGTGGCGGGGCCGCCGTCGGGGTGCTGCCCCTCCCCCGGCCGGATCCGCTCACGTGCCGCCTCGGCCTGCTCGCGCACCAGGGCGGACAGCACGCGTCGCTGCTCCGGCGCGGTCAGTTCGCCGAGACCCGACAGGACACCACTGGGCTGCGGCCCACTCATCGACTCGCTCCGCTCCGGAATAGGCACAGCACAACAAGCTCGGCAACAGGCAAAGCAGCAGGCCCGGCAGCGGGCCCGGCGACAGGCACGGGGATCGACTCGGTCATCGCGGCGAACGGCTGTGCACGAGCTGCGACGCGGAGACCACTGCGCCGCCGTGCACGGCGACCTCGGTCGGCGCCGGCCGCCCGAGGAACATCAGCAGGCTGGCGGTCGGCCCGTACGCGCCGGTGTTGGGGATGGCCACCAGGTCGCCGGGTTCCAGCGCGGGCAGCTCGATCTCCCGGCCGAGGACGTCGCCGGGCGTGCACAGCGGGCCGACCAGCGAGGCACGGGCGGTCGGGCCGCCGGTCCGGCCGGGGGCGACGGGCCGGGCGGCGACCGGCAGCAGCCGGCCCAGTCCGGACATGCCGCCGAAGGTGTTGATCCCGGCGTCGGTGATCACGAAGGTGCGGCCGCGGCTCACCTTGACGTTGGTCACGCCGGCCAGCAGCGTGCCGCAGCCGCCGGCCAGGTAGCGGCCGCTCTCGAACGCGATCCTCGGCGTGCCGTCCCGCCAGCCCGGGACCGCCAGGTCCAGCGCGGCCGTCAGCTCGGCGCGCAGCTTGGGGTAGTCGGTCCGGGGGCCGGGGACGCCGTAGGGAACGCTGAAACCGCCGCCGATGTCCAGCACCCGCAGCGGCAGGTCCAGGCTGCGGCTCAGCTCGGCCGCGAAGCGCAGGGTGTTGCCGAACTCGGCGATCAGGTTCTCCTCGTCCGCGCAGTTGCTCAGCGGGAAGAAGTGCAGGCCGGCGAGGTCGACGGCGCTCAGGCCGCCGGAACGCAGTTCCGCCAGCGCCTGCGGCAGCGCCTCGCTGTCGAAGCCGAACTGGGTCGGCGTGCCGGTCATCCGGATGCTGGTGGTGGCGCTCGCCGACGAGGCGTTGACCCGCAGCAGCGCCTCGACCCGGGCCCCGCAGCGGGCGGCCACGGCGTCCAAACGGCGCACGTCGGTGACGGAGTCGGTGGAGAACAGGCGGACACCGGAGCGGATCGCCTCGTCGAGTTCGCGTTCGGTCTTGCCGGGGCCGGTGTACAGGCAGTCGGCGCCGGACAGGCCGGCCTCCAGCGCGGCGGCGAGCTCGCCGGTGGAGCTGATCTCCGCGCCGCAGCCGGGCGCGCCGGGCTGCGACGTGGCCAGGGCGCGGACCAGGTCGGGGTGCGGGTTGGCCTTGAGCGCGTAGTAGACGTCGACGCCCTCGGGCAGCCAGGAGAACAGGGCGGACTTGGCCTCGGCGATGTCGTCGAGGTCGTAGACGTACAGCGGGGTCCCGTACTGCTCGGCCAGCTGAGCGTGCAGTTCTTCATCACCGAGGCGTGGCATGGCCGCGAATCTAGGCGGGAGCCCGAAACGGCCGGTACCCCTAGCACCGGCTGCGGAGGCTCGGCCGGACGGGCACTAGGGGTACCGGTAGGGGACGGGTGTCGGGGTATGGCACCCAGGGGTCAGCCTTCGTCCTCCTCGTCGAACATCAGCAGGTCGATGAGCTCGCCGACGCCCATCGCGTCGATGTCCGCCTCGTCGGCCACCCGGTTCTCGCCGACCTGCTCGGCCTTCACACCCGCCAGCTCCAGCAGGGTGTCCAGCACCCCGGTCAGCTTCAACTGCTGCAGCGGGATCGCCGCGAACGCGGAGCGCAGCTTGGCCAGGTCCTCCTCCTCGGAGCCGCCGGCCGGGCGCGCGGCGCCCGTCGCACCGCCCGGGTCGGCGGGAGCCTGCGGCAGCAGCGAGGCCAGCAGGTGGTCGGTCAGGTCGGCCACCGTCGGGTAGTCGAACGCCAGCGTCGCCGGGAGCCGCAGCCCGGTCGCGGCGGCCAGCCGGTTGCGCAGCTCGACGGTGGTCAGCGAGTCGAAGCCGAGGTCCTTGAACGCCGTCTCCAGCTCGATCGCGGCCGCCGACAGGTGCCCGAGCACGGACGCCGCGTGGACCTGCACCAGCTCGGCGACCAGCCGCTGCGCCTGCTGGAGGGCCAGCCCGGCGAGCCGCTCGGCCAGGGACGGGCCGGTGGCGCCCGGCTCACCGGCGGGCTCGGACCCGTCGCCGGCGCCGGGCCGGCGCGCGCCGACCAGCGTGGCGAACAGCGGCGGCATGGCCGCGCCCTGGCGGCGTAGCGTCGTCGCGTCGTACTTCACCGGGACCAGCACCGGGCCGCCCGCGGCGCGCGCCGCGTCGAACAGGGCCAGGCCCTCCACCTCGGACAGGCCGAGCACGCCGGAGGCGGCCATCCGGGTGACGTCGGTGTCCGTCAGGTGCTCGGCCATGCCGCGCCCGAGCCACCTGCCCCAGGCCAGCGACTGGGCGGGCAGCCCGAGGCCGCGGCGGTACGCGGCAAGGCCGTCGAGCAGGGCGTTCGCGGTGGCGTAGTTGGCCTGACCGGCCGAGCCGAGGGTGCCGGCCACGGAGGAGAACAGCATGAACACGGCGAGGTCGAGGTCGCGGGTCTGCTGGTGCAGGTTCCACGCCGCGTCGGCCTTGGGCCGCAGCACCGCGTCGAACCGCTCGGGGGTCAGCGACCCCAGGACCCCGTCGTCGGTGACGCCCGCGCAGTGCACGACCCCGGCGAGCCGCTGCCCGGCCGGGATCGAGGCCAGCAGCGCGGCGAGGTCCGCGGCGGAGGCGACGTCGCAGGCCGCGAGGCGGACCTCGGCGCCGAGCGCGGTCAGCTCCTCGGCGAGGTCGGTGGCGCCCGCGGCGCCGGCGCCGCGGCGGCCGGCCAGGATCAGGTGGCGCGCGCCGTACCCGGTGACCAGGTGCCGGGCGAACAGGCTGCCCAGGGCGCCGGTTCCGCCGGTGATCAGGACGGTGTCCTCGGGCCCGAACGGCGCGGGCTGCACCTGGTCGACGGCGGCGGTGCGGACCAGGCGGGGACGCAGGGAGCGGCCGGCCCGCACCGCGAGCTCGGGTTCGCCGGTGGCCAGCGCCTCGGCGAGCGCCGGGGCCGGGCCGCCGTCGGTCTCGCCGGGCAGGGCGTCGACGTCCAGGAGCAGCGAGCAGCCGGGGTTCTCCAGCTCCGCGGAGCGCAGCAGGCCCCACAGCGCGGCGCCGACCGGGTCGGTCACGGCCTCGTCCGCGGCGGCGGACACCGCGGACCGGGTCACCGCCACGACGCGGGTCGCGCTCAGCCGGTCGTCCTCGGCCCTGGCCCGCAGCACGGCGAGCAGCGTGTGCGCGGCCGCCCGGAGCGCCGCGGGCACGTCCGCACCGGGATCGGTGAGGCAGGGCACGATGACGGCGTCCGGGCCCGGGGCGCCGGCGGGCAGCGCCGCCAGCAGCGCGTCGAGATCGGGGTGGGCGGGTGTCCACCCGGCGGTGCCGAGCGCGGCGGCGTCGCCGAGCAACGCCCAGCGCGGCGCTTCGCAGGCGCCGGCCGGGCCGGCCGGCAGCGGTTCCCAGGCCACCTCCAGCAGGCTCCCGCCCGGGCCGGCCCCGGACCCGGCGGCCGCCGCGGGCCGGGCCACCAGGGCCTGGACCGAGAACACCGGCGCGCCCAGCGGGTCGGTGCAGGTGATTGCCGAGGTCTGCGGGCCGGTGGGGCGCACCCGGACCCGCAGCGAGGTGGCGGCGGCGGAGTACAGCGCGGGGGCGCCCCAGGAGAACGGGATCGCGGGTTGCCCCGGGACGGCGTCCTCGGCGGCGGCGTCCACCAGGGTGGAGGCGTGCAGGGCCGCGTCGAGCAGCGCCGGGTGCAGGCCGTAGCCGGTGACGTCCACCCCGGCGGGCAGGGCGACCTCGGCGAACACCTCGCCCTCGCGCCGCCATGCGGCCCGCAGACCCTGGAAGGCCGGGCCGTAGTCGAGGCCCTGCCCGGCCAGTTCTCGGTAGGCGTGCGTGACGTCGAGGGGCTGCGCGTCGGACGGCGGCCAGTTCTCGGAGGCGTGTGCGGCGGGCTCGGCGAACTCGGCGGCCGGGCCGGCGGTCAGGGTTCCCTCGGCGTGCCGGGTCCACGGGCCGTCCGTGCCGGCGCGCGAGAACACCGCGAGGCTGCGGCGGCCGGTACCGGTGTGCGGGTCGGTGTCCGGCGGCCCGACGTGGACCTGCACGGTGGTCGGCCGGTCCTCGGTGATCGGGAACGCCGCGTGCAGGGTCAGGTCCTCCAGTTGCGGCGTGTCGGTGTGCCCGGCGGCGTACAGGGCGAGCTCCAGCAGCCCGGTGCCGGGCAGCAGCCGCTCGCCGTTGACGGCGTGCTGGGTGAGCCACGGCACGGCGTGCGGGGCCAGGGTGCCGGTGAACAGCAGCGCGCCGTCAACGGCCAGGCCGGTGACCGCGGGCAGCAGCGGGTGGCCGGTGGCCTCCAGGCCGGCGGCCTGGGTGGAGGCGGTCGGCGTCAGCCAGTAGCGGCTGCGCTGGAAGGCGTACGTCGGCAGGTCGACGGGAGCGCCCCCGTCGCCGGGCAGCGTCCTCGGCCAGTCGACGGTGACGCCGCCCGCGTACAGGCGGGCCGCTGCGGCGAGCAGGGTCTCGGCCTCGTCGCGCTCGGGGTCCAGCGTCGGGACGGCCTCGACCCGGCTGTCCGGGTCGGCGCCCAGCGTGTGCCGGGCCAGCGTGGTGAGGGTGCGGTCCGGACCGATCTCCAGCAGCGCGGTGCAGCGCAGTTCGCCGGTCAGCCTGGTCACCGCGGCGACGTAGTCCACCGCCTCACGGGCGTGGCGGGTCCAGTAGCCGGGGTCGGCCAGTTCTTCGAGGGTCAGCGGCCGGCCGGTCAGGGCGGACACGATCGGGACGGCGGGCCGCCGCCAGGTGACGGCCGCGGCCGCCTCGGCCAGAGCGGGAAGCGCGGGGTCCATCAGGTGCGAGTGGAAGGCGTGCGACACCGGCAGCACCGAGGCCCGTACGCCGTCGGCCTCGAAGAACTCGACGGCCGCGGCGACCGCGTCGGCGTCCCCGGAGATCGTGGTGTGGCCCGGGGAGTTCACGGCGGCGATCTCGACCCCGGCGAAGCCCGAACCGGCGGCTCCGGAGCCGGCCAGCGCCGCCGCCACGGTCTCGGACCCGGCGGACACCGAGGCCATCACGCCGCCGGTCGGCAGCGCCTGCATGGCGGTGGCGCGCGCCGCGACCAGCCGGGCGGCGTCCGCCAGGTCGATCGCCCCGGCGAGGTGGACGGCCGCGAACTCGCCGATGGAGTGCCCGGCGACCGCGGCCGGCGTCACGCCGAAGGACTCCAGCAGCCTGCCCAGCGCGGTCTGCACCACGAACAGCGCGGGCTGGGTGCAGACGGTCTCGTTCAGTCCCTCACCGGTGGCGATCACCTCGGCCAGCGGCGAGGGCAGCAGCCCGTCGAAGGCGGCGCACGCCTGGTCGCGGGCCTGCGCGAACACCGGGTACGCGGCGGCCAGGCGCTCGCCCATGCCGGCGTGCTGCGAGCCCTGCCCGGAGAACACCAGGGCGAGCCGGGACGACGCCGCGGCCCGGCCGGTGACCACGCCCGGCGAGGCGGCCCCCTCGGCGAGGGCGTCCAGCCCGGCCAGCAGTTCCTCGGCCGAGGGCCCGGTCACCACCGCGCGATGCTCGAACACCGAACGTGAGGAGGCCAGTTCGCGGGCCGCGGCGGCCACCGGGAGCTCCGGGCGCGCGCGCAGGTACGCCGCCAGGGCGCGCGCCTGCCCGGGCAGGGCGGCGGCGGAGCGGGCGGACACCGTCCAGGAGACCGGGACCCGCGGAGCCTCTTCGGTTGCGGTCGCTTCCGCCGCGGGCGGCTCCTCCACCAGCACGTGCGCGTTCGTGCCGCTGATCCCGAAGGACGACACGCCGAATCGGCGCACCCGCTCGCCGCGCGGCCACGGCACCGCCTCGGTCAGCAGCCGGACGCCGCCGACGGACCAGTCCACCTCGGCGGAGGGCCGGTCGGAGTACAGCGACCTCGGCAGCCTCCCGCGCCGCAGCGCCTCCACCATCTTGATCACGCCGGCCACGCCCGCCGCGGCCTGGGTGTGCCCGATGTTCGACTTCACCGAGCCCAGCCACAACGGCCCGGCCCCGCCGCGGCCTTGTCCGTAGGTGGCGAGCAGCGCCTGCGCCTCGATCGGGTCGCCGAGCTTGGTGCCGGTGCCGTGGCCCTCCACCGCGTCGACGTCCCCGGGCGTCAGGCCCGCATCGGCCAGCGCCGCGGCGATCACCCGCTGCTGCGCCGGGCCGTTGGGCACGGTGATCCCGGCGGACGCGCCGTCCTGGTTCACCGCCGAACCGCGGATCACCGCGAGCACCCGGCGGCCGTTGCGCACCGCGTCCGACAACCGCTCCAGCACCAGCACCCCGGCGCCCTCGGAGCAACCGACACCGTCGGCCTCGGAGCTGAACGCCTTGCACCGGCCGTCGGAGGACAACCCGCGCTGCCCGCTGAAATACACGAACATGTCCGGCTCGGTCATCACGGTCACACCGCCGACCAGCGCCAGCGAGCAGTCACCGCGGCGCAGCGCCTGCGAAGCCAGGTGCATCGCCACCAGCGAGGACGAGCAGGCGGTGTCGATCGAGACGGCCGGGCCCTCCAGGCCCAGCGTGTAGGACACCCGGCCGGAGAGCAGGCTGCCGTCGCTGCTGCCCGGACCGTAGTCGTGGTACATCACGCCCGCGTACACGCCGGTGTTGCTGCCGCGCAGCGACGCCGGCACGATCCGGGCCCGCTCCAGCGCCTCCCAGGAGGTCTCCAGCAACAGGCGCTGCTGCGGGTCCATGCCGAGCGCCTCGCGGGGCGCGATCCCGAAGAAACCGGCGTCGAAGTCCGCCGCGTCGTACAGGAAGCCGCCCTCGCAGGAGTACGTCTTCCCGGGCGTGCCGCGAACCGGCGAGTACAGCGCGTCCCGGTCCCAGCCGCGGTCGACGGGGAACTCGCCGATGGCGTCGACGCCGCCGTCGGCCAGGTCCGCCAGGCTCTCCGGCGAAGTCACCCCGCCGGGGTAGCGGCAGGCCATGCCGACGATCGCCACCGGCCCGGAGGCCGCGGCGGTCAGGCGCTCGTTCTCCCTGCGCAGCAGCTCGTTGTCCAGTACCGACCGGCGCAGGGCCCGGACGAGCTTGTCGGTGGCGGCGTTCTCGGTCATCGGATACCTCCGTGAATACCGCCGGCTCCGGCCGGGGGTACGGATCGGGCCCGCGAGCGGGTGGGCGCTTTCCTGTCGAAGTGCCGTTGCACGTGGGAGAGGGCCTCCATCAGGCCCCCGGCGGTCAGCGCGCCGCCGTCCGGCCGCTGCTCGACGACCCCGGCCAGCGGCAGCGAGCCGAGGGCGGACCAGATCAGCCGGCCCTCGCCGTCCAGGCCCGCGCGGGCGCGGCCGGCGTTGTCGGGGTGCAGGCAGAACGGGATGTCCAGCAGGCCGCGGCGGAACGCCGACAGGAGGGCGTCACCGAGGTCGGACGCGCCGTCGAGGACCGCGTCGATCAGGGTGAGCGCCTCGAGGTAGGTCTGGCCGCCGTCGCCGGGCTCGGCGCTCGGGGCCGCGGAGGCGTCGGCGGAGGAGGCGGCGGAGGCGGCGGTGCGGGCGGCCAGTTCGAGGGCCTCGATGTTCTCGGCGACCGTCGGCAGGCGCAGCGACTCGGCCACCGTCTTGACGATCAGCCTCTCGCTGCCGGTCCGTACCGCCAGCAGCGCGGCGTCCGCGAGCAGGCCGCGGGCGCCGTCCGGGGTCCCGGGGTAGACGCCCATGTAGGCGTAGAGGACCACGTGCCAGTCGACGTCCGGCAGCAGCTCCGCGCACAACCGGCGCAGGGCCCGGACCGCCTCGGCGTCCTGGTCGGCGTTGGTCTGCTGGGCGTAGCTCACCGAGATCGACCGCAGCCCGCGCGAACGGAAGAACAGCGCCTCCAGGACGCTGACGGCGACCAGCATGCTCGGCGGGCACAACTGGCCCATCAGGCAGCCGCCGAAGGTCTCCAGGTGGGGTTCGAAGCCCGCGTCGGCGGTGGCCGCCAGCTCCTCGCAGGCCACCGACCACTCCCGGACCGACTCGGCCAGCGGGGTCCGGCCGTACGGCAGGCAGTACGAGACCGGGCCGCCCTCGGTCGCGTGGAAACCGCCGCGGATCATTCCGCGGAAGATCGCCAGCGGGCGCGGGGAACCGTGCCGCACCTGGATCGGGAAGTCCGCGCCGACCAGGCCGTCGACCACCTCGCGGGTCGTCTCGAGGCTGTGGCTCAGCAGTGGGTAGCCGTTCAGCGGGTTGCCCTCGCGCAGGGCGCGGCCTGCGGACTCCAGGTCGCCGAGGCGGGTGTAGCTGTCCAGCGTCAGGGTCCCGACGGTGGTGGCCGCCGCGCCCTTCACCGCGATCAGGCCCGCGCGCATCGCCGCGGCCCCGCCGAAGCCCATCCGCGGCTGCACCACCAGCTCCCCGGCTGCCCGCCGGGCCCGAACGAAAGCGCCGAGGCTCACGCCGGAACCACCGAGATCCCCGGCCCCGCCGGCACGGCCGGTACCGCCGACACGGCCGGTACCGCCGACACGGCCGGTACCGCCGACACGGCGTGACGCGCCGGGCCAGCGTGACGCGCCGGGCCAGCGTGACGCGCCGGGCCGGCGGCGTCGGTCAGGACGGCACCGCTCGCCGACGCGGCGGACCCCGCCGGGATGGCGGTCTCGGCGGAGCCGTCCGAGAGGGAGGCGATCAGGGTCAGGAAGTCCTCGGTGCCGCCGGTGTCGTCGTACACGGCGTCGAAGCCCGCGGCCAGCAGCTCCTGGGCGCGCTCGGCGCGGCCGACTGCGGAGACTCCGAGCTTGCCCCCGATCACCACCGGCACCCGGGCGTTCTCGGGGCGGGCCCGCAGCGCGGCGATGGCTCGCAGCCCGTCCTGGTGGCCGTGCCCGTTGACGCTGCTGATCACCACCAGCGCGGGGCGCAGCTCGGCGCACCGGTCCGCCAGCAGTTCGACCGGGACGGCGGGTCCGAGGTTCAGCGCCCGGAACCCGTGCTCCTCGATCAGCAGTTGCAGGAACACCAGGTTCCAGGTGTGCGCGTCGGACGGCAGGGTGCTGACGATGGCCAGCGGCGCCTCGGGGCCGGGCGGGCCGACCAGGCTGCCGGCGGTGACGACCGCCGGCGTCGCACCGGTCATGAGCGACGGGGCGCGGCGAAGGCCGCGTCGAGCATGTCCGCGAGGGCCTTCGTCGCGTTCTTGCCGTGCGCGGTGAGCGGGAACTCCTGCACGACGTGGCACTTCGCGGGGACCTTGAGCGGTTCCAGCCGCTGCGCCAGCTCGCGGAGCACCACGTGGGGGGCCAGGTCGGACTCCACGCAGATGGCGAGGTCGCGCTCGGCGGTCGGCGGCACGACGCCGGCAGCGCGCACCCCCGGGATGTCCATCGCGGCGGCCTCGATCTCCAGGGTGCTCATCCGGATTCCCTTGCGCTTGAACATGTCGTCGCGCCGGCCCTGGAAGTACAGGTAGCCGTCCTCGTCGAGGCGGCCGTAGTCGCCGGTGTGCAGGCGCAGCCCGCCGGTGGCCGGGTCGGGGCGGAAGGTCAGCGCGCTGATCTCCGGCTGGCGCCAGTAACCGGGCATGACGTGCGGGCCGACCGCGACGATCTCGCCGATCCCGCCGGTCGGGACCGGTCGGCCGTCGGGGTCGAGGATCAGCACGCCGGTGCCGCGGATCGGCCGGCCGCAGGAGTCCGGGCGCTGGTGCTCCTCCTCCGGCGGCATGACCGAGACGCGTTTGCACTCGGTCTGCCCGTACTGGCGGACCACGGCCGCGCCGGGAAACGCCTCGCGCAGCTTGTCGGCGGTCGAAGGCGGCAGCGCCGCGCCGGTGTTGGTGAACAGCCGGACCCGGTTGGCCGGCGCGGCGGCGTCGCGGGACCCGCGCGCGGCCAGCGTGACGATCATGGTGGCGAAGGAGGGCACGATCGGCACGATCGTCGCCCCGACCTCGCGGATGCGGCGCAGCAGTGTCAGGTCCGACTCGTCGCCGGCCAGCACGATCTCGCAGCCGGCCGCGGCGCACATCAGGACCTTGTACAGGCCGTAGTCCCAGGAGACGGGGAACCGGCAGAGGACCACGTCGTCGGCCCGGTAGCCGAGTTCGGCGACCAGTGCGCGGGCGGCGAAGACCACCTGCGCGTGCGGTTCGATCACGCCCTTCGGCACCGAGGTGCTGCCGGAGGTGTAGACCAGGAAGGCGAGGTCCTGCGGGGTGGCGCCGGCGTGCTCGAAGGACGCGTCCTCGATGTGCAGTTTCTCGATCTCGGCCCAGGTGTCCGCACGGTCGGCTTCGGTCAGCACCACCTTGGGCTCGGCGCTCTCCACCACTGCGTGCAGCTGGTACGCCTTGGTGTCGGGGTTGATCGGCACCAGCACGGCGCCGGCCCGGCTGACGCCGTACAGCATCGCGGCCAGGCGCCGGTCGGTCGGCCACTGCACCAGGACCCGGTCTCCGGGCTCGACGCCCCGGCCGCGCAGCCAGGCGGCCACGGCGCGGCTGTAGTCGGCGGTCTCCCGGAACGTCCACCCGCCGTCGGCGTCGCGCACCGCAGGGGCGTCGGGGTGCCCGGCCGCGGCGTCGTCCAGCAGCGTGTGGACGAGACCGCCACGCGGGGAGGGTTCGTCACTGTCCATGGTCGCCTCTCGCGCCGCATGCTCCTCGGGGTCGGTGAGGAAGCTAGCGGCGAGCCGAGACCGGCGGCACCCCTAGACCCCTACCACCCGGCCCGGCCCTGCCGGGGCTCAGCCCGCAGCGCCCCCACCCGTACAGGAGAACGCCCCGCTCAGGACCTGCCGGAACAAGCTTCAGGCGCGGCTCGCGCGAGCGGTGGGTTCGGCGGCGCGAGCCGCGAGCGCCTTGCGGTCGATCTTGCGGTTGCTGTTCAGCGGAAGCTCGTCCAGGCGCTGGAAGCGCCTGGGCACCGCGCCGTCCGGGAGGATCCGGCGGAGTCGGCCGACCAGATCGGCGGTGGAGACGCCGGTGGTGGTGTGGAAGGCGACGAGGACGGTGCCGCCCGGCCCTTCGACGGCGACCGCCACCGCGTCCGGCAGGCCGGCCTCGCGCAGGGCGTGTTCGACCTCGGCGAGTTCGATCCGCCAGCCCGCCAGCTGGACCTGGGAGTCGAGCCGTCCCAGGTAGGCGAGCGCTCCTCCGGGCAGGGCCCGCACCCGGTCGCCGGTGCGGTAGTAGCGGGTGCCGTCCCGGTCGAGGAACCGGCCGGGCTCGTCGGCGGGGTCGAGGTAGCCGCGGGCCGACTGGGGCCCTGCGATGCACAGTTCGCCCTCGTCCACAGCACCGGCGTCCAGACCCTCGGCGAGCAGGAAGTGCTGGTGCCCGGCGTGCACCTCGCCGATGGGCACGATGCCGTTGACCGCCAGCGCCTCGGTCGCCGCCCCCTGCCACCGGTACGCGGCGATGGTGACGGTCAGTTCGGTGGGCCCGTACAGGTTCTCGACGGTGGTGGCCGGCGCCGCCGTCTGCCAGTCGTGCGCGTCGCGGCAGCGGAACGCCTCGCCGGCGAAGAAGCTCCAGCGCAGGCCGGGCAACGCGCCCGGAGCCAGCCCGCCCAGCCGCCGGACCAGGTCGATCGCGCTGGGTGTGGAGAACCAGACGGTGACGCCGCCGTCCCGCAGGAAGCCCGGCAGGTCCCGGTAGGCGGCCGGCGGGATCGCGACGGCGGTCGCGCCGGCGCCCCAGGCGCAGAACAGATCGAACAGCGCGCAGTCGAAGTTGAGGTCGAATGCCTGCGAGAAGACGTCCTGCGGGGTGAAGTCGTAGCGGGCGTCGAGCAGGCCGAAGTAGTGCTCGGTGTTGCCGTGGGTGACCACCACGCCCTTGGGGCGCCCGGTGGAGCCGGAGGTGAACAGGACGAACGCGGTGTCCTGGAGCCGGACGTCGCGCGGCGCGTCCAGGGGGGTGCCGGGCGGCAGCGCGGGGAACGGCGTCGAGTCGTCGAGCCCGCCGTCGGGGGCGAGCACCGGGAGGGCCGCGATCCGGGGGCCGCCGGCTTCGGCGAGCGCGGCGAGCGTCTTGGCCCCTTCCCGGTCGACGAGGAGCGCGCTCACCCCGGCGGCGGCGATCATCTGGGCGGTGCGAGCCGCGGGGAAGTCCGGGCGCAGCGGGACGACGGCCGCGCCGGCGGCGAGCGCCGCCAGGGTCCCGCAGTACCCGGTGGCGCTCTTGCCCACCAGCAGGCCGACCGCGCCCTGCCGCGCACCGACCCGCGCACCGGCCGGCGTCGTCGCCAGCGCGCCGCCCCATCGCAGGGCGAGTTCGTGCGCCTGCGCGTAGCTGACCGTCCGGTCCGCGGCGCGGACCGCCTCGCCGTCGCCGCGGGCCGCGAGTCCGCGCAGGAACCGGGCGTACAGTCCGTGCGGCACCGGCCGGCTCGTCGGGTCGGTCATGGGGGTCCTCCGGTCAGGTCGGCCGGCTGCCGCCGGGCGGGTAGGGGGCTGCGGCCACGGGCCGGGGCGGCTAACGTCCGGACGAACGTCACACGCCCCTTTTCACGAACCCGGAGCAGCCATGTGGGATGACTTCGAGACGACGGTCCGGCCGTTTCTGCCCTATCTGCCCGACGACGAGCCGCTGGAGGCCGACGCCGAGCTGCGCGACCTCGGGCTGGACTCGCTGGCCACGGTGGAGCTGCTCGCGGTGTTGGAGGACCGGTTCCAGGTCCGGTTCCGCGACGACGCCCTGAGCCTGGAGAACTTCCGCACGCCGGCCGTGCTCCGGGAGACGCTGTCCTCGGTGCTGGAGCGGTCCGCGTCCTGAACCGGCGGCCGAGCCCCGCCCCCGAGGCCGGGGGGCGGGGCTCAGCCCTTGCGGCGGGGCAGCAGGGCCAGTCGCGGG
Organism: Kitasatospora sp. NBC_00315; assembly: GCF_041435095.1. Taxonomy (NCBI): domain Bacteria; kingdom Bacillati; phylum Actinomycetota; class Actinomycetes; order Kitasatosporales; family Streptomycetaceae; genus Kitasatospora; species Kitasatospora sp. NBC_00315. The sequence goes on from NZ_CP108025.1 coordinate 158,372, forward strand.
TCGACGGGCAGCACCTCGAAGGCGTTCCTGGTGGCCGGGACCCGGCCGAACAGGCTGTCCGGTCCGAACACGCCGACCTTTCCGATGCCCAGCTCGCGCAACGCGTCCACGGTCTGCGGCCAGCGCACCGCCCGCACGATGCCGTCCAGCAGCATGGTTCGGATGCCGGCGCCGCTGCGCAGCACCGTCCCGTCGTGGTCGTCCACGACGGGGAACGCGGGGTCGGCGAACTCCAGCCGGCCGAGGACCCGTTCCTCGGCGAGGTCGCGCAGGCCGACGAAGGCCGTGGAGTGCATGGGCGGCCGCATGCTGTACAGCGACAGGCCGCCGAAGCCGCGGATCTTCTTCTCCAGCCATTCGAGGTTGCGCTCGCGCAGCGAGAGCATGTGGAGATCCCGGTCGACGTGGCAGGAGACCTCGCTCCACTCTCCGAGCACATCCAACTCATCCTGGATTTCGGCGAGTTGCTCACCATCGACGCGGACGAAGGAATGCGTGACCACGTCGTGGCACTCGGTGGCGAAGAACTCGTCCATGCAGTGCGAGAGTTCCGCGGTCATCCAGACCGCGTCCTCGAAGGGCAGCGAGCCGCAGAACACGGCCAGCGGCTTTCCGCCGAAGCTGGGTCCCACGCCGGCGGTCACCTCGAGGCCGAGTTCGGCGACGGCCCATTCGGCGAGCGCCACACAGGTGAGCATGAACGCCACCTGGGCGTCCTCGCTGTAGTCGTCCTCGGCGCTCTCCAGGCCGTCCAGCACGGAGTGGCCGAGCCGGCGATCCGCCTCGGACAGTCGGCGGCGCGCCACCGGGTTGACGATCAGGAACCTGGCGAGGTCGGCGTACTTGACCGGGTTCATGCCGGGGAACAGCGCGGCGGTGCCGGTGTACTGGGTGTCCATGCGGGTCATCCCTTCTCGACCGCGAGCAGGAACTCGGCGAGCACGCGGAAGAACCTCGCCGGTTCCTCCAGGTGGGGCAGGTGGCTCGACTCCTCGAGGATCACCTGGCGGGCGCCCGGGATGAGCTCGTGGAACGGCCGCACCACCTCCTCGGTCGCCTCGTCGTGCCGGCCGGACAGCACCAGCGTCGGCACGTCGATCTGCGGCAGCAGGTGCTCGACCGTCACGTCCCGCAGCGAGCCGACGACGTGGAACTCGCTGGGGCCGTTCATCGCGTGGTAAACGGTCGGGTCGTTGACGATCTCCATGAACGAGGCGTCGTAGTCCCGCGGCCACGGGTCGAGCCGGCACACGTGCTTGCGGTAGAACACCCGCATGGCGTCGGTGTACTCGGACGTGCCGGTGGTCCCGGCCGCCTCGTGGGCCCGCAGCACGGCGTCGACCTCGGCGGGCAGCGCGGCCCGCAGCACCTCCATCTCGGAGCGCCAGGTGACGTACGAGGCGGGGGCGTTGGCGAGGATCAGTCCGCGCAGGCCGGCGGGCTGCCGGGAGGCGTGCCAGGCGGCGAGCAGGCCGCCCCAGGACTGCCCGTACAGCAGGTAGTTCCCGGCGATGCCGAGGCCGGTCAGCAGGTTGTCGAGCTCGTCGAGGAACAGCTCCGGCGTCCAGAACTCGGCGGGCGCGTCCGGCAGGTGGGTGGAGCCGCCGTTGCCGAGCTGGTCGTAGTGCACGACCGGCCAGCCGCCGACCGCCATCGAGCCGAGGTTGCCCAGGTAGTCGTGGGTGCTGCCGGGACCGCCGTGCACCACCACGAGCGCCGGGCGGCCGGCACCGGGCGTGCCGGAGATCCGGTACCAGGTCTCGTGCTCACCGAACGGCAGCCGCCCCTTGACCACGGGGATCTGCTGGAGAGTGGTCATTTCGCCCGCTCCGCAACGGAGTTCGGCAGCGACTTGAGCCGGGCGCCGATGTCCGGCACCAGGTCCGCCTCGTGGCGTTCCAGGTAGAAGTGGCCGCCGGGGAAGAGGCGGTGCTCGAAGGCCGCGCTGGTCGCCGCCGACCAGGACAGCAGTTCCTCGATCGGCACCTCCGGGTCGGAGGTCCCGCCGTAGGCCGTCACCGGGACGGGCAGCACCCGCACCGGGTCGGGCCGGTAGTCGGCGACGAGCTTGAAGTCGGCCCGCAGCGCGGGCAGCAAAAGGTCGCGCAGGTCGGGGTCGGCGAAGACCTCCGGCCGGCTCTGGCCGAGCTTCACGACCTCCGCGATCAGCTCCTCGTCGGTCGTGGGGTTGATCGGGGACGCTTCGACGAGCGCCCGCGGCGACTGCCGGGCCGAGATGAACACCTGGCAGACGTCGGCTCCGGGTACCTCGTTCAGCCGCAGCGCGACCTCGTGCGCCACCGACGCGCCCATGCTGTGCCCGAACAGCGCCAGCGGCCGGTCGGTCAGCGGCAGCAGCGCCGCGACCAGCGGGGCAACCAGCTGGTCCATCCGCTCCACGACGCGCTCCCGCAGCCGGCTCTCGCGGCCCGGGTAGCAGGCGGCCAGTACGTCGATGTCGGCCGGCAGCCGCAGCGGCCAGGTGCGGAAGGCGCTGGCCGCTCCCCCGGCGTGCGGGAAGCAGACCAGCCGCAGCCGCGGGTTGCGTACCTGCCGGTAGGGGCGCAGCCAGGTCTCGTCGACCCTTCCGGTGGCCCGCGGGCCGGTCATGACGCCGTTCACGCCACCCACCCCGCGACGGTGGCGGCCCGCAGTTCATCGGTGACGATCCCGACCACCGCCGGCGCCTGCGCCTCCAGGTAGAAGTGGCCGCCGTCGAAGAAGTGGGCAGCGCCGCCGGCCGTGGTGTGCCCGTGCCAGGCGCGGGCCTCCTCCATCGTCACCCGCAGGTCGTCGGTGGCGGCGAGCACGGCGATCGGCGCGGTGATCTGCGCGTTCGCCGTCTGGCGGTAGGTCTCGATGGCCTTGTAGTCGTTGCGCATCGCGGGGAGCAGCATCGCCAGCAGTTCCGGTTCGGACAGCACCCGGGAGTCGGTGCCGCCCATGCTGCGCAGTTCCTCGACGACGCCCTCGTCGCCGCGCAGGTGGACGCCGTCGTCGCGGACCCGGCTCGGGGCGCGGCAGCCGGAGGCGAACAGCACCGCGGGGCCGGGGCGGCGGCTGTCCTGGAGCCGCAGGGCGACCTCGAACGCTACGATCGCGCCCATGCTGTGGCCGAAGAACGCCGTCGGCCCGTCGGGCTCGCCGGTGCGTTCCTCCCGCGCGCCGCGTTCGGCGTCGAACTCGGCGGCGATCCGGTCGGCCAGCTCCGTGATGCTCGCGACCAGCGGCTCGGCAAGTCTGTCCTGGCGCCCCGGGTACTGCACGGCCACCAGGTCGAACTCCGGCGCCATCATCGCCGACATCGGGTGGAAGTACGTGGCCGCGCCGCCCGCGTGGGGGAAGCAGTACAGGGTGGTGCGGGCGGCGGGTGCCGGGTGGTAGCGCCGGAACCACAGGTCCTGCGATGACGTCATGTGCGTGCCTTTCCGGATGGTGCGCGAAATGCCACGACGGCGTCCGCGATCGCGCGCGCCAGCTCGCCCGGGTCGGTCTGCGGGACCGGCGGGGCGTCCGGCCGGTCCGGTACGAGCGACACCAGGCAGCCGACGGCGGCGGCGAGGTCGGACGTCGACAGCCGCCACAGCCCGGACTCGCACGCGGCGAGCAGCAGGCCGGGCGTGGCGAGGTTGTTGCTGAGGTTGTGCTCCAGGGCGTGCAGGTAGGTGGCGCCCAGGGCGTCCGCGTCCTCGAACCGGACCTCGACGTCCGGGTAGGACAGCGGGACGATGATCGGCTTCGGATTCATGCCGGCCAGCTCGTCGGCGGCGACCGGTACCCCGGACAGGCCGAGCAGCAGGTCGGCGCCCCGCAGCGCGGCGGCCAGCGGACCCTGCCGCCGTTCGGGGTTGGTGAGGTCCGCCAGCTCGGCCTTCTCCGCGGTCATCCCGGGCCGGCCCCGGTACAGCAGACCTCGGGAGTCCACGACCCGCAGCTCGCCGACGCCGAGGTGGTGCAGCAGCCGTGCCGTGGCCGTACCGGCGGCGCCGGCGCCGGCGACCACGGTGCACAGCCCGTCGGGCGTGCGGCCGGTGCGGGCCGCGACGGTGTTCACCACGGCCGCGACCATGACCGCCGTACCGTGCTGGTCGTCGTGCAGCACCGGGCAGTCGAGCGTCTCGGCCGCGAACCGCTGGATGTCGAAGCAGTGCGGCGCGGCGATGTCGACCAGCAGGACCGCGTCGTAACTGGGCCGCAGCAGCTCCAGCAGGCGGACGACCTCGGCCGGGCCGGTCGGGACGGCGGTCAGCGGGACGGCGCGCATCCCGGTGGCCCGTTCCAGCACCGCGCACTTGCGTTCCAGGACCGGGCGCACGGCCTCGGCCCCGAGCGCGCCCCGGCTCAGCACGGACGAGCCGTCGCTGAACACCAGCACGGTGCGGGGCCGGGCCCGGCCGCGGCGGCCGGCGGCCAGGCCCAGCACCTCGCGCGTGACGTCGGCGAGCGATCCCCCCTCTGCTGCCACCACTACTCCGCGAACAGCGGGCGCAGGTCGCTGCGCCGCATCTTTCCGGGGCCGGCCGGGAACTCGGCCACCACCCGCAGTTTGGACGGGGTCAGGTTCGGCGGTAGCTGGATCCTGAGCTCCCGCAGCAGCCGGGCCTCGTCGCCGGTGCCCCGGGGGCTGATCACGGCGACGCAGATCTGCTCGCCCAGGCTCTCGTCCGGCATGCCGCAGACCCGGGCCCGCTCGACGTCCGGGTGTTCCTCGACCAGCGACTCGACCACCGCGGGGACGATGGTCTCGCCGCCGCGCTTGATCGCCTCGGAGTCGCGGCCGAGCACGGCCACGGCGCCGTCGGCGCGCACCACGCCCAGGTCGCTGGTCTGGTACCACTCGCCGGGGCCGACCGGGTCGTGGCCGAGGTAGCCGAGCATCACGTTCGGGCCGCGCACCCGGATCCGGCCGGGCTCGCCTGCCGGGGTCGGGCGGCCGTCCTCGCCGAGGGTCTCGACCTCGACGCCGAGCTGCGGCGGCATCCAGCCGGGCTCGGTGTCGGTGCCGTGCACCTGGGTGCAGACGTGTCCGGGGACCTCGGTGAGCGCGTACGCCTCGATCACCGGCGCGCCGTACGCCTCCTGCACGGCGGCCTTCTCGGCCGCCGGCAGCGCCTCGGAGGTGGAGCGGATCACCCGCGGCCGGAAGCCCTCGAACCACTGGGGCCAGGACCGCTTGGCGCCCAGCAGCGAGCGGTGCAGCGAGGGCGCGGCCGAGTACCAGGTGGCGTCGGAGCGCAGGCCCTCTTCGAGGAAGTCGAGTTCCTTGGAATCGAGGATGACGAAGCCGCCGCCGCTGAACAGCGGCGCGAGCACGCCGGCGGTGATGCCGTGCCCGTGGTGCAGCGGCATCATCGACAGGCCGCGGTCAGCGGGCGTCAGGCCGAGCGAGCCGGCGATGTACCGGCCCGCGGAGACCAGGTTGCGGTGCGCCAGGCGCACCCACTTCGGGTCGCCGGTGGTGCCGGAGGTGCACAGCATCAGGGCCGGGTCCTCGGGCGAGCGCACCGGCAGCGACGAGGCGTCGACGAGCTTGAGCTCCGCCAGGTCGGTCACGTCGACGAGCACCGGCGCCTCGTCGTCGCACGGCACCGCCGTCACCAGGGCGGCGATCTCGAACGGGCCCTCGGGCAGCCGGGGGGCGTCGGCGGCCGCGAGCACCGCCACGCCGTAGCAGGCGGCGGCGAGCAGCGCGACGACCGACTGGGCGTCCTGGCCGACCCGGACGGCGATCGTCGCGCCGGGCTCCACGCCGGCCGCGTTCAGCGCGGCGCAGACGGCGGCGACGCACTCGTGCAGCCGGCGGGCGTCCAGCGGTTCGACGCACAGGTCGTCGACCAGCTCGACGGCGGTGCCGGTGGTGCCGGCGCCGAGCGAGCGGACGTAGCCGTCCAGGGTGTCGAAGTCCACCGCGAGGACGGCGGGCGGGGTCGTCTCCGTCACGGCTCAGACCTCCGGCGCCGTACCGCCGCCCGCGGCGAACTCCACGGCCCACATCGCCTCGGCGACCTCGCGGGCGTACCCGGCGCCGTCGGCGGCGAGGTGCTCACGGATCTCGCGGCGGGTGTGCTCGGCATGCTCCTGGCTGAGCTTGAACATCGCCTCGACCGAGGTGACGTGCACCCGGAACGCCCGGACGCCGGGCTGGATCTTCCGGAAGTAGTCGAGCGAGTCGGTCATGTCCCAGCCGGTGCCGGCCACCTTCTCCAGCTCGCTGACGGTGGCGGTGACCACGTCGAGGACCGGCTGCCCCTCGGGCAGCGCCTCGATCCGGCCGCGCACGTGGACCGTGATGAAGTTCCAGGTCGGGGCGGCGGGCCGCTTCTCGTACGCGGTCGGGGAGATGTATGCCTGCGGGCCCTGGAAGACCACCAGGACCTCGCCGTCCGGGTTGGCCTCGATGGCCTCCCAGTGGTCGTTGAACCGGTTGATGTGGCCCAGCAGCGAGCCGCCGGCCAGGGTCGGGCCGGCCTCGTCGGAACCCTCGGTGCTCTCGCCGAGCCGCTCGATGATCACCGGCGCGTGGGTGGCGAACGGCGTCGCCGCCCCGTTGCTGCACACCAGGGCCAGCGGGTGGCAGCGCACCGTCTCCAGGACGTCGCCGGTGCGCTGCGGCGCGTAGATCGGAGGAACCAGCATCAGAGCGCCGCCTTCCCGTCGGTGTCGGACGCCGGGCCGGCCAGGCCCTGCACGATGGAGTTCGCGATCTCGCCGTTGCGCGCCGCCATGTTGGACAGCAGCGCCGCGGACAGGCCGTGGGTGTGCTCGGTGCCGCCCTGGAGGTAGATCCGGGCCTTGAGTTCCGGGTCGGTGACCAGGCGGTAGTCGCGCTCGACCCGCACCCGGCCCCGCTCGTCGCGCAGGCACAGGCCGGCGGCCTCGCCGAGCAGCGTCGTCGGGTCCACCGGCAGGTAGCCGGTGGCGCAGACCAGCAGGTCCACGTCCAGCTGGTCGGTCTCGCCGGTGCGCAGCGACTGCACGGCCACCCGGGTGCGCGGCCCGTGGTTCTCGACCGTCAGCGCGCGGCTGAGGTTGAGGAAGCGCAGCCGGTTGCGGCGGACGACCTCGTCGGCGTAGCGGCGCTCGTACAGGTCGCGGATCAACTCGTCGTCGACGACGGAGTAGTTGGTGTTCTTGTGGTAGCGCCAGACCGCGTCCTTCGCCTCCTCGGAGGAGAAGTAGTAGTCGTCCACGGCGTCGGGGTCGAAGACCTGGTTCGCCAGCGGGGTCGCGTCGGCGATGCTGTAGCCGACCGGCGACAGGATCGCGTACACGTCGGCATCCGGCAGGTTGTCGTACAGATGGCGGACCACCTCGGCGGCGCTCTGGCCGGCGCCGAGGACGGCGACGCTGCGCAGCCGCTCCGGGTCCGCGACCTGGAACCTGGTCAGGAACTCCGAGCTGTGCCAGACGCCCTCGCCGCGCTCGAAGCCCTCGGGCATCTTGGGCACCAGGCCGGTGGAGACCACCACGTTGCGGGCGTGCACGGTCCGGGTGGCGCCGGTGGCGCCCTCGCGGACCTCGAGCTGCAGCTTGTCCAGGAAGCCGTTCTCGGAGCGCACCGGCTGCACGGAGACGACCTCGGAGCTGTAGGTCACGTACTTGGTGAACTGCGCCTCGACCCACTCGAGGTAGTCGTGGAACTCGCGGCGGCTCGGGAAGAACTCGGTGCGGTTCGCGAAGGCGGCCAGGCGTCCCACCGTGTGCAGGTAGGACACGAAGCTGTAGGGCGAGGCCGGGTTCCGGAAGGTCACCAGGTCCTTCAGGAACGAGATCTGCATGTTGGCGCCGGGCAGCAGCATGCCCCGGTGCCAGCCGAGCGCGGCCTGCTTCTCGAAGAAGGCCGCGTCCACCGCGGGACGGTCGGATGCCGTGTCGAGCTCGTCGAGAGCGATCGCGAGCGACAGATTGGAGGGTCCGAAACCTATTCCCGCCACATCATGCGTCTTGATTCCATCAACTCGCATAGATCAGACTCCCGTCGTTAATTTCGAGCACAGTATTGAGCGACCTGCGAAACGGTCAAGGATTGCGCGGGTGCGTGCGCGACCGGGTGCCGGCCGCGGGATTCCCGGGTCGTCGGCAACCCCTGCGGCGTACTGTTCGACGCATGGACACACCCGACCCGCCCCAGGCCCCGGCGCCCGGCGCCGCCGAATCGTCAACTCCAGCCACCGTCAAGGACGCCGGCATCTTCCACGGCTTCGTCCGCAGCGGCCGCTGGCGGGTGAACGAGCAGTACCGGAGCACCGTCGTGGTGGGCTCCGGCGTGATCGACCTCAGAACCGCGGAATTCACCGGCAAGCAAACGACCATTCGCGTCAGGAATTGGGTCGGCAGCGTATTCATCCTGGTCCCGGACGACGCCGATGTGCGGCTCGACGGAACCGGCGTGATCGGCGGTTTCCACGACTACCGCAAGAACCGCCGCCAGAATCCGCAGGGCCCGAGGATCACGGTCGCCGGAGCCGCCGTCTCCGGCTCCGTGTTCGTCGTGGACGAGCTCCCCGCGTCGATGCGGCGCCGGGTGGAGCGGCGCAACCGCCGCAAGCTCGGCAAGGGCGACTAGCTGTGACCGCAGAGGTTCACCGGGTTCAGGTCGAACCGCGTTGGTCGTCCGCGTGCTCCTGGGGCGGGAGGCGGGCCGGTCACCGGCTCGCCTCCCGCCCTTCGTGCTCAGCCCCGGTCGGCCAGCAGGTCGTTCATGACCGCTCCCATCACCTTCGAGTGCTCCGGCATGTGCATGTCGTTGTGGGTGCAGGTGACCTCGTGCTCGGTGATGGCGCCGGTGATGTTCGCCTGCCACTTCTCCCGGCCCGAGGTGTCGCCCGCGTCCCGGCCGAGCATCGCGGTGAACACCAGCGCGTCGCCGTCGTACACCGGGGAGACGAAGGTCTGCAGCTTCTCGTGGTGGTCGGTGATGATCGCGGTGGCGACATCGACCATCTGCAGGAAGTCGTCGCCGCCGCGCATGGCGCTGAAGTACCGCTCCATCTCCAGCCGCATCAGCCGCTCGAAGTCCTCGCGCTGGAAGGCGTCCGGCACGCCGTGCCGGGGCGCGGCGTCGAGCAGCGCCAGCATGCCGACCGTCCGGCCGCGCTCGCGCAGCTTCGCGGCGACGGCCTGCGCGACGATGCCGCCGAAGGAGTAGCCGAGCAGGTGGTACGGGCCCTCCGGCTCGACCTGGAGGATCTCCTCCAGGTAGTCCTCGGCCATCGCGTCGATGGACTCCGGCAGGTTCCCCGCGCCGTCGAAGCCGCGGGCCTGGATGCCGTAGACCGGCCGGTCCGGGAAGCTCGCCGACAGTCCCAGGTAGGCCCAGCCGAGGCCGCCGCCGGGGTGCAGGCAGAAGACCGGCTTGCGGGTGCCCTCGGACTTGATGCGCAGCACCACCGCGAACGGGTCCGACGGCTCCGTCGCGGTGTCGGGTCGAAGGTGCGCGGCGAGCTTGGCGACGGTCGGGGCGTCGAACACGGCCCGCAGCGGCACCTCGACGCCGAGCGCCCCGCGGACCCGGCTGATCAGCCGGGTGGCGCGCAGCGAGTGGCCGCCGAGGGCGAAGAAGTCGTCGTCGATGCCGACCCGTTCCACGCCGAGGACCTCGGCGAACACCGCGGCCAGCACCTCCTCCTCGAGGGTGCGCGGGCTGCGGTAGGCGCTGCCGGTCATCACCGGCGACGGCAGGGCCGCCCTGTCCAGCTTGCCGTTGGGCAGCAGCGGCATCCGGTCCATGGTGACGAACGCCGACGGCACCATGTAGTCGGGCAGTTTCTCGGCCATGAAGTCGCGCAGGCCCGACAGGCGGCTCCCGGAGTCCGGGTCGCTGACGAACACCGACAACAGGTCGATCTCCTCGCCCGGCACGAAGACGTCCGCGAGCGGAAGTTCCGCACCCGGCCGCAGCAGCACGGCATCGTACCGGCCCGGCTGCGCGGACCAGCTGAGCACCGCGCGGTAGCCGAGCCTCTCGGCGAGCCGCCGGCAGTCGGCCGGGCCGAACGCGTCCGGGTCGGTCGTGGCGGCCGCGGCGCGCCGGATGTCGGCGACCGGCCGGTGCCCGGCGGCCGCGTCGAGCCGGCGCACGATGTCGACCACCGGGTTGACCTCGGGCAGCGGGATGCCGGTCAGGCGCAGGCTGTCGGGGCTCTGCTCGGACAGGATCCGGCGCAGCACCTCGGGCGAGCCGACGCCGTCGAAGGCCAGCGGCGTCACCTCGGCGAGCGAGCGCACCTCGGCCGGGGCCTTGCGCAGCACCACCTCGTAGCGGTAGCGGCTGAGCTCGTTGGCGGCCCCCATGTCCTTGAGTCGGATGTCCACCGCGCCGATCTCGGGCAGCAGGCGGGGCAGCGCGACGAAGAACTCCGGTGCGAGCAGCAGTTCGCGCTCGGCCAGGATCTCCAGACGGACCCGGTCGCGCAGCTGCTCGACGGTGATCTCGGAGTCGGCGCGGGCCAGTTGGATCTCGGCGGCGAACTCGCGCAGCAGGTTGTTGTTGCGGATGTCGCCGAGGTAGATCGCGCCGCCGGGGGCCAGCGTCCTCATCGCCTTGCCGATGACGTCGATCAGGTAGCCGGCGTTGGGGAAGTACTGGACGACCGAGTTGATCACGACGGTGTCGAAGTGGCCCTGCGGCAGGTCGTCGATGTCGTCGGCGCGCCGGGTCTTGAGGGTGACCCGGTCGGCCCACGGCGCGTCGAGGCGGCGGATCTGCTCGGTCAGCGACTCGATGGTGGCGCGGGAGAAGTCCAGCGCCCAGTACTCGTCGACCTGCGGGACCACCGGCGCCATCAGCAGGCCGGAGCCGACGCCGATCTCCAGCACCCGGGAGGGCGCCAGCGACATGATGTGGTCCACGGCCGCCTGCCGCCACTCCCGCATCTCGTCCAGCGCGATCGGCGCGCCGGTGTAACTGCTGTGCCAGCCCTGGAAGTTCTCGCCGAACTCGACGAACTCCTCCAAGGTCGCCTCGGGCACTTCGCGGTCCTCCGCGGTGTACGCCTCCTTGTGGGCGTACAGATCGTCGTAGACCGCCTCCCACTGGTCGACCGAGGTGGCCTCGGAGCTCTCGTGGCGGACCAGCGAGATCTCCTTGTCGAGCACCAGGTAGCCGACCAGGTCCTTGGTGCCGGGGGTGGCGTCGGCCTCGCGGGCGACGACCACGGCCTGGGAGATCGCCGGGTGGGCGGCCATCGCCGCCTCGACCTCGCCGGGCTCGATCCGGAAGCCGCGGATCTTCACCTGGTCGTCGCTGCGGCCGGCGAACACCAGCTCGCCGTCGACGGTCCAGCGCACCAGGTCGCCGGTGCGGTACATCCGGCCGCCGGCCGGGTCGAACGGGTCGGCGACGAACCGCGCCGCGGTCAGGTCCGGGCGGTTGCGGTAGCCGCGGCCGACGCCGGCGCCGGCGACGTACAGCTCGCCGACCACGCCGGGCGGCACCGGGACCAGGCCCGGGGCCAGCACGTAGGCGCGGCTGTTGGGCAGCGGGCCGCCGATCGGGACGGCGCCGCCGACCGGCCGGTCCGCCGAGGCCGCGTCCTGCACGACGTGGTACGAGGAGTCGACGGTGATCTCGGTCGGGCCGTAGGCGTTGACCACCGCGACGCCGGGGTGGTTGCGCTGGAACTCCTCGATGACCCGGGGCGACACCGCGTCGCCGCCGGTCACGATCCGCTGCAGCGCCGCCATCCGGTGCCTGTAGGTGCGGTTGGCGAGTTCCTCGAGCAGCGCCGGCACGGCGAACACCGCGGTGACCTGCTCGGTGTCGATGACGCGGACCAGGGCGTCGACGTCGCCGGTGTCGGACGGGCCGACGACCAGGGCACCGCCGCCGATCAGGGCCGGCCAGGTCTCGAACGCGGAGGCGTCGAAGGAGATCGAGGACTGCAGCAGGGTTCGGCCGCCGGGCTCCGGCCACCCGTGCAGCGCCATGTCGAGGACGTTGCGGTGGCTGATGGCCACGCCCTTGGGCGTGCCGGTCGACCCGGAGGTGTAGATGACGTACGCCAGGTTCTCGGGGCGCACCGTGCGCGCGGCCCGCAGGCTCCGGCTCTGCTCGGCGTCCGCCGGGGTGCGCTCCTCGTCCAGGAAGACCAGCGGGGCGTCGACCGCGGGCAGCACCGCCGCGGTCTCCCGGTCGGTCAGCACCACGGCGGGGCTCGCGTCGGAGAGGATGAACGCCACGCGCGGGCCCGGGTACTGCGGGTCGATCGGCAGGTACGCGGCGCCGGCCTTGAGCACCGCGAGCAGCCCGACCAGGTAGTCCGCGGAGCGGCGGGTGGCGACGGCGACCACGCGCTCCGGGCCGGCGCCGTGGGTGCGCAGTTCGGCGGCCAGGCCGTCGGCCAGCGCGTCGACCTCGGCGAAGCTGAGCGTCCGGTCGCCGTCGACCACCGCGTCGGCGTCCGGCGTGGCGGCGGCCACCGCCTCGAAGGCGGCGATCAGCGTGGTGTCCTCGACGTCCCGGGCGGTGTCGTTCCACTGCCCGAGCACCAGGCACCGCTCCGCGCGGGTGACCACCTCGACCGCGCCGACCGCCACGTGCGGGTCGCCGGTGATCTGCTCCAGCACCCGCAGGTAGCGCTCCCCGATCTGCTCGATCGCGGCCTCGTCGAACACGGCCAGCTGGTACTGCAGGGACAGCCGCAGCGGGTCGGGCGCGGCCATCAGGGTCAGCGGGTAGTGGGTGCCGTCGACCGGGGTGGAGCGGCTGATGGTCAACCCGGAGTCGCCGATCGGCTGGGTCAGGGCGTCGTGGTCGATCGGGTAGGACTCGAACCCGACGATGGTGTCGAACAGCGTCGGCAGGCCGACGCCCTTCTGGATCTCGACCAGCCCGTGGTGGTGGTGGTCCAGCAGCACGGCCTGCCGGTCCTGCAGGTCGGTGAGGACCTGCGCGAGGGTCAGCCGCGGGTCCAGGCGCACCCGCACCGGCAGGGTGTTGATGAACAGGCCGATCATGGTGCCCACGCCCGGGACGACCGGGGGACGGCCGGAGACCGTCATGCCGAACAGCACGTCCTCGCGCGCCGTCAGCTGGCCCAGCATGACCGCCCAGGCTCCCTGCACCACGGTGTTGACGGTGACGCCCAGGTCGGCGGCGCGCCGGATCAGGGCGCGGGCGGCGTCGGCGGACAGGCCGACCTGGAAACGGCCCATGCCTTCGTCGGTGTCGGCCTGCCGGGCGCGCGGCGCCAGCAGCGTCGGCTCGGTGACGCCGGCCAGTTCCTCGTTCCAGGTCTGCGCCGACAACTCGCGGTCCTGCTTCGACTGCCACAGCAGGAAGTCCCGGTAGCTGGGTGCCTTGGGCAGCTGGGCGGCGTCTCCGTGGACCACGTACAGGCCCATCAGGTCGTGCATCAGCAGCGGCGTCGACCAGCCGTCGAACAGCAGGTGGTGCGCCATCAGGACGAGTTCCCAGCGGCGGTCGGCGGTGCGGATCAGCTTCATCCGCACCAGTGGCGCCGCCGTCACGTCGAAGTGGTCGCGCCGGTCCTCGGCCAGCAGTTCCTCCAGCCGGGCGGGCCGCTCGGCCTCGGGCACGGCCCGCAGGTCGACCTCCTGCCAGGGCAGATCGACCCGGCTCGGGACGATCTGGATCGGCGTGCCGTCGGTGGCGAAGGCGTACGACACCCGCAGGTTCGCGTGCCGGTCGAGCAGCGCCTGCCCGGCGCGGCGCATCCGGTCGGGCTCGACCAGGCCGTCGACGTGCATCACGAACTGCATCTGGTACGGGTCGAGTTCGCGGCCGGACAGCATCGCGTGGAACAGCAGACCCGCCTGCATCGGGGTCAGTGACCAGACGTCCGCGACGTTCGGGTGCCGGGCCTCCAGGACGCTGATCTCCAGCTGGGACAGCGGCACCATCGGCAGGTCGGACGGGGTCAGGCCGCCCGCGTCGGGGCCGGCGGCGTGCCGGGCCAGGCCGGTGAGCGCCGCGGTCCAGCGGTCGGCCAGGTCCTGCACCTCGGCGCGGGTGAGCACGCCGGTGGCGAACGCGAACTGCGCGCTCAGCGAAGGGCCCTGATCGGAGTCGGTGACCGCGGCGGTGATGTCCAGGGTGTGCGCCAGCGGCATGTCGGCGTCGAACGGCGCGGCCACGCCCCGCACGGTGGTCACCGGTGTCCAGCCGAGGCCGCGGATCTCCTCCGGCAGCTCGGCGCCGGACAGCCGGCCCAGGTAGTTGAAGCCGATCTGGCCGGTCGGCAGCGCGGCGAGTTCGGCGGACGTCTCGGGGTTGAGGTGGCGCAGCAGGCCGTAGCCGACGCCCTTGTCGGGGACGGCGCGCAACTGTTCCTTGACCACCTTGACGGTGCGGCCGGCCCAGCTGCCGCCGGCGATCGAGCCCTCGACGTCCATGCCGGCGACGGAGATCCGCACCGGGTAGAGGGTGGTGAACCAGCCGAGGGTGCGGGACAGGTCCGCGCCCGGGATCACGTCCTCCTCGCGGCCGTGGCCCTCCATGTTCACCAGCACCGAGGACTGCCGGACGCCGCGGGACCGGCGCCAGGCGGCGACGGCGAGGGCGACGCCGGCGAGCAGGCCGTCGTCGGCGCCGCAGCGGAACACGTTCGGCAGCGTGGTCAGCAGGTGCTCGGTGACCTCGGCGGACAACCGGACCTCGACCCGCTCGACCGTCGAGACGAGGTCGACCGCCGAGTCCAGGGCCCGCGACCCGAGCAGCGGGTCGGGCTCGGACAGCGTCTCGCGCCACAGGTCCAGCTCCGCGACGCGGGCGGGCCTGCGGGCCTCCTCGGCCAGCGCGGCGCTCCAGCGGCGGACGGAGGTGCCGACGCGCGCGACCAGCGGTGGCTTGCCCTCCTGGATCGCGCCCCATGCCTGGATCAGGTCCGGGACGACGATGCGCCAGGACACGCCGTCGACGACCAGGTGGTGCGCGACCAGCAGCAGGCGGCCCGGGCCGGCGCCGGTCTCGAACCAGACGAACTGCAGCATCCGGCCGGCGGCCGGGTCCAGGCGGTCCAGCGCCCGGTCCAGCTCGGTGCTGATCAGCGCGCCCCAGGCCGGCTCGTCGGCCAGGCCGTGGGCCTCGACCCGGTGGACCAGGGCGTCCACGTCCACCGAACCGGGCTCGCCGACCAGCAGGCGCGGACCGCTCCCGCCGGTGACCAGGCGCGAGCGCCACAGGTCGTGCCGGTCGACCACGGCGGTGAGCGTGGCCGCCAGAGCGGCGCGGTCGATGCCAACGGGCAGGCCGAGCACGCTCCACTGCGCGTAGCGGCCGAAACCGCCACCGCGCCGCAGCATCCACTCGGCGACCGGCAGCAGGCCCACCTCGCCGACACCGCCGCCCGGCAGCTCCGCAAGCAGCGCCTCCTGCGCCGAACCGTTCTCCACCGCGACCCGGGCCAGCTCGGCGACGGTACGGGCCTCGAACACGTCACGCGCGCGGATCACCACGCCGACCTGCCGGGCCCGGGTCACCACCTGGATCGAACGGATGCTGTCACCGCCCAGCGCGAAGAAGTCGTCGTCCACACCGACCCGGTCCACACCGAGCACCTCGCCGAAGACCCCCGCCAGCAACTCCTCCTCCGCGGAGGACGGGGCCCGGTAGGCGCCCCCGGAGAACACCGGCGCGGGCAGCGCGGCCTTGTCCACCTTGCCGTTGACGGTCAGCGGCAGCCGCTCCAGGACCACGAACGCGGACGGCACCATGTAGTCGGGCAGCCGCTCCACCGCCCAACCGCGCAGCACACCGATGAGGTCCTCCGGGGTCTGCTCGGTCCGGTCGGGGACGAGGTAGGCGACCAGGCGCTTGCCGGTGTCGGTGACACCCGCCTGCGCGTCACCGTCCGAACGCGCCACCACCACGGCCTGCGCCACCGCCGGGTGCGCGATCAGCACCGACTCGATCTCACCCGGCTCCACCCGGAAACCACGCAACTGGACCTGATCGTCACTGCGGCCCAGATACAGCAACTCGCCCCCGACGGTCCACTTCGCCAGATCCCCCGTGCGATACAACCGACCACCCGACGTGAACGGGTCGGCAACGAAACGCGCCGCGGACAGACCCGCACGACCCCGGTAACCACGAGCCAGACCACTACCACCCACATACATCTCACCGACCACACCCGGCGGAACCGGCGACAGACCCCCGTCCAGGACATACACCCGCGTATTGGCCAACGGCACCCCCACCGGCGAGATCCCGCCCAACCCCTCACCCCGACCCAGCTCCAACCGGGTCACGTGCACCGTGGTCTCGGTGATCCCGTACATGTTGACCACCACCGGCGCGGCACCCCCCGACCACCAACCCTGCATCCGCGCCGGATCCACCGCCTCACCACCGAGGACCACCATCCGCAACGCGCAACGCTCCACCGCACCCTCGGGCCGCGCCTCGACCAACGCGTAGAACGCGGCCGGAGTCTGGCTGAGCACCGTGACACGCCGCTCCAGCAGAACGTCCCACAGGTCGGCGGGCGAACGCACCACCTCCCACGGCACCAACACCGTCGTACCGCCGTACAGCAACGCGCCCCACATCTCCCACACCGAGAAGTCGAACGCCTGCGAATGACACCACCCCCACACGTCCCCGGCACCGAACCCCGCCCACGAGTCCGTCCCCGCGAACAGCGAGAACACACTCCGAAACGACACCGCCACACCCTTCGGCGCACCCGTCGAACCCGACGTGTAGATCACATACGCCAGATGCTCCGACCGCAACCTGCCCAACCGGTCCGCATCCACCGGCGCCTTCGCCACCGGCGCACGCTCGTCGTCCAGATACAGCCGCGGCACGTCCACCGCCGGCAACACCCCGTCCGTCACCCGATCCGTCACGACCACCCGCGGCTTCGCGTCACCGAACACATACTCCATCCGACCGCCCGGATACCGCGGATCCACCGGCAGATACGTCCCACCCGCCTTCGTCACCGCCAGCAACGCCACCACCAGGTCCACCGAACGACCCGTCGCCACCGCCACCACCACATCCGGACCCACACCCCGCGCGATCAGCTCGAACGCCAACGCGTTCGCCCGACCGTCCAGCTCCGCATACGTCAGACTCCGCTCACCCGCCACCACCGCGACCGCATCCGGCCCCTCGGCCACCCGCGCCTCGAACACCTCCGCCAACAACGCGTCCGCGACCTCGACCCCGGCCCCGCTCCACACCCCCGTCACCGCCGACCGCTCCCACCCCGACAACACCTCCACCCGCCGCACCGACACACCCGGCTCCCCCACCAACCGACCCAGAACCGCGACAAACCGCTCCGCCAAACCCTCCACCGACGACCGATCGAACAGATCGAGGTCGTACTCGAGGAATCCCTGGAACTCGCCCTTCGCGCCGGGCGCCATGATCAGGCTCAGGTCGAACTTGGACACCTGGTTGACGGTCGGCTCCACCGACCACTCCAGGCCGGGCATCTCGACGGCCCGGTGCGCCGACACGAGGGTGCTCTGCCAGACGAACGCGGCCTGGAACAAAGGCTGGTAGGAGGTGGAGCGCTCCGGGTTCAGCAGCTCCACCAGCCGCTCGAACGGCAGGTCCTGGTGGTCGTAGGCGGCCAGCGCCTTGTCCCGGACCTGCGCGACCACCTCCTCGAAGGACCGGTCCCCGGACAGGTCGACCCGCAGCACCCAGTTGTTGATGAAGAACCCGATCAGGTCGTGCAGGTCCTCGTCGGTGCGGCCGGCGATCGGCGAGCCGGTGACGACGTCGTCACCGGCGCCGAGCCGGGACAGCAGCACCGAGTACGCGGCCTGCAGCACCATCGGCACGGTCGCGTTGTGCTTGCGGGCCAGCTCGTCGACGGCCGCGGCGACCTCGGGCGCGACGGTGAAGTCCACCGTCGCGCCGTGGTAGGCCCGGTGCGGCGGGCGCGGCCGGTCGGTCGGCAGGGTCAACGGCTGCGGGGCGCCGTCCAGTTCGCGGCGCCAGTAGTCAACCTGCTTGGCGGCGAGGCTGCCCGGGTCGTCCAGCTCGCCGAGCAGCTCCTGCTGCCACAGCGTGTAGTCCGCGTACTGGACCGGCAGCGGCTCCCAGTCCGGCGCGGAGCCCTCGGCGCGGCACACGTAGGCGGTGGTGAGGTCGCGGGCCAGCGGGGCCATCGAGGCGGCGTCGCCGGCGATGTGGTGCATCAGCACGACCAGGACGAACTCGGCCGGGCCGACCTCCAGCAGGCTGACCCGGATCGGGATCTCGGTCTCCAGCTCGAACTGGTGGGCGACCGCGTCCTCGATCGCCGCGGCCACCTGCTCGGGCTCGACGGTGCGGGTCGGGACCTCGATGACGACCTCGTCGGCGGACAGGATCCGCTGGAAGGCCACACCGCGCTCGTCCTGGCCGATCACGGTGCGCAGGCTCTCGTGGCGGCGCACCAGGTCGCGGACGGCCAGCGCCATCACGCCGGCGTCCACCTCGGCCTTCAGGCGCAGCACCACCGGCTGGTTGTAGGTGGCCGAAGGCCCTTCGAACCGGTACAGGAACCACAGCCGGCTCTGCGCGAACGACAACGGGATCATGCCATTACCTCTCGGAATCCGTGGGCGGGCGCAGGCGACTCGGGCCCGTGGTGTTGCCTGGTCGTGCGGGTCACTACTGGTCCGTGCGGGGTCACTACCGGTCGGCTCGGCCGACGTGCACGAGGTCACCGGTCCTGGTCCGCCGGACCAGCTCCCCGGTGCGGTACATCCGGCCACCGGCCGGGTCGAACGGGTTGGCCACGAAGCGGGACGCGGTCAGGCCCGCGTCGCCGGGGTAGCCGCGGCCGAGGCCGGGGCCGGCGAGGTAGAGCTCGCCGGTCACCCGCGGCGGGACCGGCGCGAGGCCGGGGCCGAGCACGAGCACCTGGACGTCCGGCAGCGGCCGGCCGAGCGCGGCGCCCGGTGTCCGGGACGCGGGACGGACGGTCGCGTGGCCGGTCTCCGGGCAGGTGTACCCGTCGAGGCCGGGTCCGTCCTCGTCCAGGGCGAGCACGGCGCCGACGCTCCAGGCGACGAACGCCTCGGCGACCGGCAGGCCGGTTCCCGGAGCGCCGCCCGGGCCCGCGGCGAGCCGCCCGCCCGGTACCACGTCGAACGCCGCCGCCAGCTGGGCGACCCGGCCGCCGATGCCGCGGTGGGACACGGCCGTGCCGCAGGCGTGCTGCGCGAGGTGCTGCGAGCGCAGCGGCCGGAGCCGGTCCGCGTCGGTCGGCGTTCGGTCGACACCGGCCGGCCAGGCGTCCGGCGCGAGCACCGGAACACCGGCGGCGTCCGCGGTGTCGGCGATGGCGGCGGTGTCGGCGGTGTCGGCCAGCACCAGCCGTACGCCCCCGTCCGGGGACGCGGCGCCCGGCAGGTACGCGCCGCCGGCCTTGAGCACGGCGAGCAGCGCCACCGCCGCGGCCAGCGGCTCGCGCACCGCCACGGCCACCGCGTCGTCGGGGCCGACGCCGCACGCGATCAGTTCGAACGCCAGGCCGTTGGCGCGGCGGTCCAGCTCGGCGTACGTCAGCGACCGGCCGTCGGCCGTCACCGCGGGCGCGTCCGGGACGGCCGCCGCCGTGGTCTCGAACAGACCGGGCAGCAGCGTCGGATCCTGGGGTGCGGCCCGCCGGGCGGGCCCGGGCCGCTTGTGCTCGACCAGCGACCGTTCCGCGACGGTGAGCACCTCGATCGCGCCGACCGCGGTGTGCGGGTCGTCGATGAGCTGCTCCAGGACGAGCCGGTACCGCTCCGCCATCTGCTCGACGGCCGGCGCCTCGAACAGCGAGCGCTGGTACTGCAGCATGATCCGGAGCGGGTCCGGGGCGGCCATCAGCGTCACCGGGTAGTGGGTACCGGTCGAGTAGCGCAGGCTGCTGATGGTGATCCCGGTCTCCGGCAGGGTGTGCCCGGCCTCCCAGGGGTAGGACTCGAACACCACCACGCTGTCGAACAGGGTGCGCAGCCCGGATGCCTCCTGGATGTCGGCCAGGCCGTGGTGGTGGTGTTCGGTCAGCGCGGCCTGCCGGTCCTGCAGGCCGGTCAGCGTCTCGGCCAGCGTCGCGCCGGGGCGCAGGCGCACCCGCACCGGCAGCGTGTTGATGAACAGGCCGATCATCTCGTCGGAGCCGGCCAGCTGCGGCGGGCGTCCGGAGACGGTCTGGCCGAACAGCACGTCCTCGCGGGCCGTCAGCCGGCCCAGCAGGATCGCCCAGGCGCCCTGGATGACGGTGTTGACGGTGACGCCCAGGTCGGCGGCGCGCCGCACCAGTTCGCGGGCCCGCTCGGGCGGCAGCCCGACGTCGATCCGGCCGATGCCTCCCTCGGTGTCGCCCTGGCGCGCGGCGGGGGCCAGCAGCGTCGGCTCGCCGATCCCGTCGAGTTCCTCCGCCCAGGCGCGGGCCGATTCGCCGGCGTCCTGCCGCCCGAGCCACCGCATGAACTCGCGGTAGCTGCGGGCCCGCGGGAGCTGCGAGGCGTCGCCGTCGGTCTCGTACAGGCCGAGCAGGTCCTGCAGGAGCAGCGGCAATGACCAGCCGTCGAACATCAGGTGGTGACTGGTGACGACGACCTCGAAGCTCTGCTCGCCGGTCCGGATCAGGGTGAGGCGGACCAGCGGCGCGACGGCCGGGTCGAAGTGCTTCTTGTGGTCGGCGGCCAGCAGCTCCTCGAGCCGCGCGGGCCGCGCGGCCTCGGGCAGACCGAGCAGGTCGTGCTGCTCCCACTGCGGCTCGGCCCGTTCCGGTACCACCTGCACGGCGGCGCCGTCCGTGGTGAAGGCGAACGCGGCCCGCAGGTTGGCGTGCCGGTCGAGCAGCGCCTGCCCGGCGCGGCGCATCCGGCGGGCGTCGACGGGGCCTTCCAGGTGCAGGGTGAACTGCATCTGGTACGGGTCGTACTCGCTGCCGGTGAGCATCACGTGGAACAGCAGGCCGGACTGCACGGGGGTCAGCGGCCAGACGTCGGCCAGGCCGGGGTGGCGGGCCTGGACGGCGTCGATCTCGGCCTGGGACAGCGGCACCATCGGCAGGTCGGACGGGGTCAGGCCGCCCGCGTCGGGGCCGGCGGCGTGCCGGGCCAGGCCGGTGAGTGCCGCGGTCCAGCGCTCGGCCAGGTCCTGCACCTCGGCGCGGGTGAGCACGCCGGTGGCGAACGCGAAGCGGGCGTTCAGCACCGGGCCCTGCTCGGTGTCGGTGACGACGGCGGTGACGTCCAGGGTGTGCGCCAGCGGCATGTCGGCGTCGAAGTCCGCGGCGAGCGACTCGACCATCGGCATCGGCGTCCACCCCGCGGCACCGGGCGCGTCGGGCGACTCCAGGAGGCGGCCGAGGTAGTTGAAGGCGATCTGGCCGGTCGGCAGCGCGGCGAGTTGGGGCGCGGTCTCGGGGTTGAGGTAGCGCAGCAGGCCGTAGCCGACGCCCTTGCCGGGGACGGCGCGCAGCTGTTCCTTGACCGCCTTGACCGCGCGGCCGGCGGCCGCTCCCCCGGCCAGGGCGTCGTCCAGGTCCAGGCCGGGGACGCCGACGCGCACCGGGTGGATGGTGGTGAACCAGCCGAGGGTGCGGGACAGGTCCGCGCCCGGGATCACGTCCTCCTCGCGGCCGTGGCCCTCGACGTCCACCAGCACCGAGGACTGCCGGACGCCGCGGGACCGGCGCCAGGCGGCGACGGCGAGGGCGACGCCGGCGAGCAGGCCGTCGTCGGCGCCGCAGCGGAACACGTTCGGCAGCGTGGTCAGCAGGTGCTCGGTGACCTCGGCGGACAGCCGGACCTCGACCCGGTCCACGGTCGCGGTGACGTCCTTCGCCGGGTCGAGCGGTCGCACGCCCAACAGCGGGTCGGGCTCGGACAGCGTCTCGCGCCACAGGTCCAGCTCCGCGACGCGGGCGGGCCTGCGGGCCTCCTCGGCCAGCGCGGCGCTCCAGCGGCGGACGGACGTTCCGGTCGGCGCCGGGGCCGGCGTGCGGCCGGCCTGGACAGCGGCCCAGGACTGGGCCAGGTCCGGGGCGACGATCTGCCAGGACACGCCGTCGACGACCAGGTGGTGCGCGACCAGCAGCAGGCGGCCCGCGCCGGCGCCGGTCTCGAACCAGACGAACTGCAGCATCCGGCCGGCGGCCGGGTCCAGGCGGTCCAGCGCCCGGTCCAGCTCGGTGCTGATCAGCGCGCCCCAGGCCGGCTCGTCGGCCAGGCCGTGGGCCTCGACCCGGTGGACCAGGGCGTCCACGTCCACCGAACCGGGCTCGCCGACCAGCAGGCGCGGACCGCTCTCCCCGGTGACCAGGCGCGAGCGCCACAGGTCGTGCCGGTCGACCACGGCGGTGAGCGTGGCCGCCAGAGCGGCGCGGTCAATGCCAACGGGCAGGCCGAGCACGCTCCACTGCGCGTAGCGGCCGAAACCGCCACCGCGCCGCAGCATCCACTCGGCGACCGGCAGCAGGCCCACCTCGCCGACACCGCCGCCCGGCAGCTCCGCAAGCAGCGCCTCCTGCGCCGAACCGTTCTCCACCGCGACCCGGGCCAGCTCGGCGACGGTACGGGCCTCGAACACGTCACGCGCGCGGATCACCACGCCGACCTGCCGGGCCCGGGTCACCACCTGGATCGAACGGATGCTGTCACCGCCCAGCGCGAAGAAGTCGTCGTCCACACCGACCCGGTCCACACCGAGCACCTCGCCGAAGACCCCCGCCAGCAACTCCTCCTCCGCGGAGGACGGGGCCCGGTAGGCGCCCCCGGAGAACACCGGCGCGGGCAGCGCGGCCTTGTCCACCTTGCCGTTGACGGTCAGCGGCAGCCGCTCCAGGACCACGAACGCGGACGGCACCATGTAGTCGGGCAGCCGCTCCACCGCCCAACCGCGCAGCACACCGATGATGTGCTCGGTCACGATGCCGTCGACCAGGACCGTGTCACCGGCGAAGCTCAGGACGCCGTCCAGCATGTCCCTGGGGGTGTCGTCGCCGCGGGAGGCTGCCTGCGGGGCCTCCTGGATCCGGTCGGGGACGAGGTAGGCGACCAGGCGCTTGCCGGTGTCGGTGACACCCGCCTGCGCGTCACCGTCCGAACGCGCCACCACCACGGCCTGCGCCACCGCCGGGTGCGCGATCAGCACCGACTCGATCTCACCCGGCTCCACCCGGAAACCACGCAACTGGACCTGATCGTCACTGCGGCCCAGATACAGCAACTCGCCCCCGACGGTCCACTTCGCCAGATCCCCCGTGCGATACAACCGACCACCCGACGAGAACGGGTCGGCAACGAAACGCGCCGCGGACAGACCCGCACGACCCCGGTAACCACGAGCCAGACCACTACCACCCACATACATCTCACCGACCACACCCGGCGGAACCGGCGACAGACCCCCGTCCAGGACATACACCCGCGTATTGGCCAACGGCACCCCCACCGGCGAGATCCCGCCCAACCCCTCACCCCGACCCAGCTCCAACCGGGTCACGTGCACCGTGGTCTCGGTGATCCCGTACATGTTGACCACCACCGGCGCGGCACCCCCCGACCACCAACCCTGCATCCGCGCCGGATCCACCGCCTCACCACCGAGGACCACCATCCGCAACGCGCAACGCTCCACCGCACCCTCGGGCCGCGCCTCGACCAACGCGTAGAACGCGGCCGGAGTCTGGCTGAGCACCGTGACACGCCGCTCCAGCAGAACGTCCCACAGGTCGGCGGGCGAACGCACCACCTCCCACGGCACCAACACCGTCGTACCGCCGTACAGCAACGCGCCCCACATCTCCCACACCGAGAAGTCGAACGCCTGCGAATGACACCACCCCCACACGTCCCCGGCACCGAACCCCGCCCACGAGTCCGTCCCCGCGAACAGCGAGAACACACTCCGAAACGACACCGCCACACCCTTCGGCGCACCCGTCGAACCCGACGTGTAGATCACATACGCCAGATGCTCCGACCGCAACCTGCCCAACCGGTCCGCATCCACCGGCGCCTTCGCCACCGGCGCACGCTCGTCGTCCAGATACAGCCGCGGCACGTCCACCGCCGGCAACACCCCGTCCGTCACCCGATCCGTCACAACCACCCGCGGCTTCGCGTCACCGAACACATACTCCATCCGACCGCCCGGATACCGCGGATCCACCGGCAGATACGTCCCACCCGCCTTCGTCACCGCCAGCAACGCCACCACCAGGTCCACCGAACGACCCGTCGCCACCGCCACCACCACATCCGGACCCACACCCCGCGCGATCAGCTCGAACGCCAACGCGTTCGCCCGACCGTCCAGCTCCGCATACGTCAGACTCCGCTCACCCGCCACCACCGCGACCGCATCCGGCCCCTCGGCCACCCGCGCCTCGAACACCTCCGCCAACAACGCGTCCGCGACCTCGACCCCGGCCCCGCTCCACACCCCGACGACCGCCGACCGCTCCCACCCCGACAACACCTCCACCCGCCGCACCGACACACCCGGCTCCCCCACCAACCGACCCAGAACCGCGACAAACCGCTCCGCCAAACCCTCCACCGACGACCGATCGAACAGATCGAGCGCGAATTCGAGGCTGCCGTGCAGGCCGCGGTCGTCCTCGGTGTCCTCGACCAGCCGCACGGTGAGGTCGAACTTGGCGGTGTCGTTCGGGATCGGCTCGATCTCGATGTGGAGGTCCGAGCCGGCGGCGGCGGGCAGGACGTCCTTGTTCCAGACGAAGGCGACCTGGAACAGCGGGTGGTAGGAGGTGGAGCGCTCCGGGTTCAGCAGCTCCACCAGCCGCTCGAACGGCAGGTCCTGGTGGTCGTAGGCGGCCAGCGCCTTGTCCCGGACCTGCGCGACCACCTCCTCGAAGGACCGGTCGCCGGACAGGTCGACCCGCAGCACCCAGTTGTTCGCGAAGTAGCCGATCAGGTCGTGCAGGTCCTCGTCGGCGCGGCCGGCGATCGGCGAGCCGAGAGACACGTCCTCGCCGGCGCCGAGCCGGGACAGCAGCACCGCCAGCGCCGCCTGCAGCACCATCGGCGGCGTCGCGCCGTGCTCGCGGGCCAGCCGCTCGACCCGGCCGACCAGCTCCGGTGCGATCCGGAACTCCACGGTGTCGCCGCGGTAGCCGACCCGCGCCGGGCGCGGCCGGTCGGTCGGCAGCGCGATCGGCTGCGGCGCATCAGTCAACTCTGCATGCCAGTAGGCGAGTTGGTGGGCAGCGATGCTCTCCGGGTCCTCCACGTCGCCGAGCAGCTCCTGCTGCCACAGCGTGTAGTCCGCGTACTGGACCGGCAGCGGCTCCCAGTCCGGCGCGGAGCCCTCGGCGCGGCACACGTAGGCGGTGGTGAGGTCGCGCACCAGGGGGGCGATCGAGGCGCCGTCGCCGGCGATGTGGTGCAGCAGGATGATCAGGACGTGCTCGTCCGGGCCACAGGCGAGCAGCGACACCCGGAGTGGGATCTCGGTCTCCAGCTCGAACTCGTGCGCCAGGGCCTGCGCGACCGCCCCGGCGACGGCGTCCTGCGTCACCGGGGCGACCGGGACCTCGATCGCGGCCTGCTCGACGGGCAGGATCCGCTGGAACGCCACACCGCGCTCGTCCTGGCCGATCAGGGTGCGCAGGCTCTCGTGGCGGCGGATCACGTCGCCGAACGCCTCGGCGAGGACCCGCGGGTCCAGCGCGCCGTGCATCCGCAGGACCACCGGCATGTTGTAGGTGACGGACGGGCCGTCGAACCGGTACAGGAAGAACAGCCGGCTCTGCGCGTACGACAGCGGCAGCCGCTCGGGGCGCTCCACCGCGCCCACCCGCGGCCGCTCCGGCGCGGCGGAGCCCGGCACCGCGGAGCCCTGCGGCCCGGCGCCCAGCAGCCCGGCCAGGCCGGCGACGGTCGGGTGGTCGAACACCGCGCGGATCGGCACCTCGGCACCCAGCGCACGGCGCACCCTGCCGACCAGCCGGGTGGCGCGCAGCGAGTGGCCGCCGAGCAGGAAGAAGTCGTCGTCGATGCCGACCCGGTCCACCTCCAGCACCTCGGCGAAGATCTCCGCGAGGCGCTGCTCCTGCTCCGTCCGCGGCGCCCGGTACTCGCCGGTGGCGGCGAACATCGGGTCCGGCAGGGCGGCCCGGTCGATCTTGCCGTTGACGGTCAGCGGCAGCCGGTCCAGCACCACGAAGGCCGCGGGCACCATGTACGCCGGCAGCTGCTCGCCGAGGGCGGAGCGCAGCGCGGCGGCGAGGTCCTCGCCGGGCTCCGCGGCGGTGTCGGGCACCACGTAGGCGACCAACTGCTTCGAGCCGTCGGCGGTGCCGGTCTCCCGGGCGAGGACGACGGACTGGGCGACCGCGGGGTGCGCGGTGAGCGCGGACTCGATCTCGCCGGGCTCGACGCGGAAGCCGCGCACCTTCACCTGGGTGTCGTTGCGGCCGACGTAGACGATCCGGCCGTCGCGGGTCCAGCGCGCCAGGTCGCCGGTGCGGTACAGGCGTTCGCCCGCGCCGCCGACCGCGGCGGCGACGAACCGGGAGGCGGTCAGCGCCGGGCGGTGCAGGTAACCGCGGGCCAGGCCCGCGCCGGCGAGGTAGAGCTCACCGACGACGCCCGGCGGGACGGGGGTCAGGTTGTCGTCGAGGACGTAGGCGCGCATGCCGTCCAGCGGCCGGCCGATCGGTGTGCCGGCGGACAGGTCCTCGGTGGGCGAGAAGGGGTGGGTGACGGCGAAGGTGGTGGTCTCGGTGGGGCCGTAGCCGTTGGTGACCCGGATGTCGGGGCAGTGCTCCCACAGCTGCCCGAGCGTCGCGACCGGCACGGCGTCGCCGCCGACCCACAGCCGTTCGAGGCCGGCCAGGCAGGCCGGGTCCTGGTCGATCACGGCGGCGAACAAACCGACCGGCAGCCACATCGCGTTCAGGCCGTGGGCCGCGATCAGGGCGTGCAGCTCGACCGCGTCGATCTCGCCGGGCGGGGCGACGACCGCCAGCCCGCCGGACAGCAGCGGCGCCCAGACCTCGAAGGTGCTGGCGTCGAAGGCCTGCGAGGAGTGCACCAGCACCCGGTCGGCGCCGGCGAACTGCCGGTCGGTGGCCAGGGCGACGATGTCGGCGTGGGTGACGGCGACGCCCTTGGGGGTGCCGGTCGAGCCGGAGGTGTACATCACGTACGCGAGGTTCGACACCGCGACCGGGCCGGCGGGCTTCGCCGCGGAGTCGGTGGCCTCCGCCTCCTGCAGCGTGCGCACCGGGACGCCCGCCTGCGGCACCAGGGCCGCGGCGTCCTCGGTGGCCAGCACCAGCACCGGCCGGGCGTCGGCGAGCACGAACTCGAGCCGCTCGCGCGGGTACTCCACGTCCAGCGGCAGGTAGCCGGCCCCGGCCTTGAGCACGGCGAGCTGCGCCACCAGCAGTTCGGCGGAGCGCCGCGCGGCGATCCCGACCAGGGTCTCGGGGCCGGCGCCCCAGGCGGTCAGCGCGGCGGCGAGCCGGTCGGAGCGGGCGTCCAGTTCGGCGTAGCTGAGGGTGGTGTCCCCGCAGGTCACGGCAGGCGCGTCGGGCGTCCGGGCGACCTGCGCGGCGAACAGTTCCGGCACCGGGACGGTCTGCGTGTCGCGGGCGGTGTCGTTCCAGTCGGTCAGGACCCGCCGCCGCTCGGCCGGGTCCAGCACCTCGACGCCGGCGACGGCCGCCTCGGGGGTGGCGGTGACCTGTTCGAGCACCCGGACGAACCGGGCCGCGAGCTGCTCGGCGGTGGACCGGTCGAAGAGGTCGAGGGCGTACTCCAGGAAGCCTTCGAAGCCGCTCTCGCCGTCCGCCTCGGACAGTGTCAGGGTGAGGTCGAACTTGGCGGTCCGGGCGCCCTCGGTCATGTCCATGTGCGGCGTGAGAGTGAGCCCGGGCAGTTCCATCCGGGGGAACAGGCCCTCGTTCCAGACGAACACGACCTGGAACAGCGGCTGGTAGGAGGAGGAGCGCTCCGGGTTCAGCAGCTCCACCAGGCGCTCGAACGGCAGGTCCTGGTGGGCATAGGCGGCCAGCGCCCGGTCCCGGACGTCGTCGACGAGCGCGGCGAAGGAGGTGTGCCCGGACAGGTCGGCGCGCAGCACCCAGTTGTTGACGAAGAAGCCGACCAGAGCGTCGAGGTCCTGGTCGGTGCGCCCGGCGATCGGCGAGCCGATCGCCACGTCCTCGCCCGCGCCGAGCCGGGACAGCAGCACCACCAGCGCCGACTGCAGCACGATCGGCGTGGTCGCGCCGTGCTCACGGGCCAGCCGGCGTACCGCGGCGGCCAGTTCGGCGGCCACGGCGAACCCGACGGTCGCGCCGCGGTGGCTGGCCCGCACGGGGCGCGGGCGGTCGGTCGGCAGCGCCAGCGGCTGCGGCACTCCTTCCAACTCACGCTGCCAGTGGTCGAGTTGGACGGCGGCCGGGCTCTCCGGGTCGTTCTCGTCGCCGAGCAGAGCGCGCTGCCACAGCGTGTAGTCCGCGTACTGCACCGGCAGCGGCGTGAACTCGGGGGCGCGTCCCGCCGCGCGGGCCGCGTACGCGGCCAGCAGGTCGCGGGCCAGCGGGGCCATCGAGGCGCCGTCGCCGGCGATGTGGTGCAGCACGAGGACCAGGACGCCGACCTCGGTGCCGTCGCGGAGCAGGCGACCGCGGATCGGGATCTCGGCACGCAGGTCGAAGCAGTACGCGAGTTCCTCGGCGATGGCCGCGTCGAGGCCGTCCGGCGCGAGGTCCAGCACGGGCAGCTCGGTCGCCACCCGGTCCGCGGGCAGGATCACCTGGTGGGCGGCGCCGTCCTCGTCCTCGGCGAACACCGTGTGCAGGCTCTCGTGGCGCAGCACCACGTCGTGGAAGGCGGCGGCCAGCGCGGCGGTGTCCACCTCGCCGCGCAGTTCGAACACCACCGGGAGGTTGTAGAGCGCCGACGGGCCCTCGAAGCGGTGCAGGAACCAGAGCCGGCTCTGCGCGTAGGACAGCGGCAGGCGCTCCGGGCGCTTCATCGGCTCGACCCGCGGGCGCACAGCGGGCGCGGTGGCGGTTCCCGCCCCGCTGACGGCGCCGGGCTCCAGGTGTTCGGCGAGCTGCGCGACGGTCGGGTGGTCGAACACGGCGCGGATCGGCACCTCGGTGCCCAGCGCGCGGCGCACCTTGCCGATCAGCCGGGTGGCGCGCAGCGAGTGGCCGCCGAGCAGGAAGAAGTCGTCGTCGATGCCGACCAGGTCGGCCTCCAGCACCTCGGCGAAGATGCCGGCCAGCAGCTGCTCGCGCGGCGAGCGCGGGGCGCGGTAGGCGCGTCCGGTGGTGAACACCGGTGCGGGAAGCGCGGCCCGGTCGATCTTTCCGCTGAGGGTCAGCGGCAGCTCGGGCAGCACCACGAACGCGGCCGGGACCATGAACTCGGGCAGCTGCTCGGCGACGAACCGGCGCAGCTCGCCGGCGAGCTCCTCCTGGTCGTCCTCGCCGGCGCCGTCGACGACCGCGTAGGCGACCAGTTGCCTGGTGACCTCGCCGAGGGCCCGTTCGCCCGCGCTCTCCCGCGCGATGACGGTGCAGCGCCGCACCAGCGGGTGTGCGGCGAGGGCCGACTCCACCTCGCCGGGCTCGATCCGGAAGCCGCGGATCTTGACCTGGCCGTCGGCGCGGCCGACGAAGCGCATCGCGCCGTCGCGGCCCCAGCGGACCAGGTCGCCGGTGCGGTACAGGCGGCCGCCGACCGGGCCGAAGGGGTCGGCGACGAACCGGGTCGCGGTCAGTCCCGGCCGTTCGAAGTAGCCGCGGGCCAGGCCGGCGCCGGCGATGTACAGCTCGCCGACGACGCCCGGCGGCACCGGCACCAGGCCGGGGCCGAGCACGTACACGCGGGTGTCGTCGAGCGGCACGCCGATCGGGACGCCGGCCGCCACGTCGGTGTCCGGCGTCAGCGTGTGGGTCAGGGCGGCCACGGTGATCTCGGACGGGCCGTAGGCGTTGACGATCTCGGTGTCGGGGGCGTGGATCCGCATCTGCTCGACCGTGGCGACCGGCAGCACGTCGCCGCCGGTCCACACGTACGGCATGGCGGCGAGGCAGGCCGGGTCCTGCTCGACGACCGCCGCGAACAGGCCGGTGGGCAGCAGCGTGCCGGACAGTCGGTGGCGTTCGGTCAGCGCGCGAACAACGTCGGCGTCGACCGTCCCGGACTCCACGACGACGCAGCCGCCGGACAGCAGCGGGACCCACAGCTCCCAGGTCGAGGCGTCGAAGGACAGCGAGGAGTGCAGCAGCACCCGGTCGAGACCGGCCGAGGAGCGGTCGGTGGCCAGTGCGACGACGCCCCCGTGGGTGATCATCACGCCCTTGGGGCCGCCGGTGGAGCCGGAGGTGTAGATGACGTGCGCGAGGCTGGACGGCGAGGCCGGGCCGGCGAGCCCGGTGTCTTCCGGCTCGATCTCCTCGAGTTCGGCGAAGGTCAGCACCTCGACGTCCTCCGCCAGGGCCGGGAGCGGCTCGCCGCCGGTCAGCACCACCACCGGCCGCACCGCGGCCACCATGGTCCCGAGCCGCTCGGCGGGGTACTCCGGGTCGAGCGGGAAGTACGCGGCGCCGACCTTCAACACGGCGAACGCCGCGACGACGAACTCGGCCGAGGGCCGGAACGCCAGGCCGACCAGCGACTCGCGGCGCACCCCGCGGCGCGCCAGGGCCCCGGCCAGCCGGGTCGACCGGGCGTCGAGCTCGGCGTACGTGAGGGTGCGGTCGCCGGCGACCACGGCCGGCGCGTCGGGGGTGCGCAGCGCCTGCGCGGCGAACACGTCGACGATGGTCGAGCGCGCCGGCTCGCGCGCGGTGTCGTTCCACTTCACCAGGACCTCGTGGGCCCGGTCCTCGTCCATCATCTCGACCAGGCCGACCGGGACATACGGGTCGTCGACCGCCGTGCGCACCAAGGCGAGCAGCTGCTCCAGGAACAGTTCGAGGTCGGCGTGGACGTACCGGGTCGCGTCGCCGTCCACGTGCACGGACATGCCGTGTCCGGGCCGTTCGTCGGCCAGCAGGGTGAACGCCAGGTCCGGCACCGCGCCGAACCGGATGTCGGTGATGTAGCCGCGCACGCCGTCCAGGTCGAGCGTCTGGGCCCACGGAATGAGGTTCAGGCTGGGGCCGAACACCGCGCCGCCGGAGTTCGAGGTGCCGACCGCGTTGCGGATGTCGGACATCTGGTACCGGCCGTGCAGGCCGGTGGTGCGGGTCTGCACGGCGACGTCCCGGGCGACGTCGACGAACGCCGCCTCGACCGGCACCCGGACCCGGGCCGGCACGATGCCGCGCAGCAGGCCCGGCGAGTTGGCGTCGGCCCCGGTGCGGTTGGAGCCGGCGACGGAGAACACGAACTCGCCGAGCCCGGTCATCCGGTTCAGGAACACCGCGGTCGCGCCGGCCAACAGTCCGCTGACCGTCATGCCCAGCGACTCGGCGACGGTCTCCCACTCGGTCAGTTCGGCGCGGGTGACGACCGCGGAGTGCCGCAGCTGGCCGGGGACCGCGTCGCGGCGACGCTCGCCGTGCAGGCGGGCGGGCTCGGGCAGGTCGGCCAGGTAGTCCCGCCAGAACGCCTCGTCGGCCGCGTACCGCTCGGAGGCCCGGTACCGGGCGTCCTGCTCCGCGATCACCCCGGCGTCGCCGAAGGTCGACGGTGCGGCCGGGCGGTCGCGGCGGGCGGCCGTGTAC
The DNA here is from genome assembly GCF_041435095.1 of Kitasatospora sp. NBC_00315. Taxonomy (NCBI): domain Bacteria; kingdom Bacillati; phylum Actinomycetota; class Actinomycetes; order Kitasatosporales; family Streptomycetaceae; genus Kitasatospora; species Kitasatospora sp. NBC_00315. Next base: position 190,012 of record NZ_CP108025.1, read on the forward strand.
AGCTCGGCGACCCGGGCGACCAGCATCGCCATGCCGAAGCCGTCGGTCACCAGGTGGTGGGGGGCGAACAGCAGCCAGGAGCGCTCGGCGCCCAGCCGGATCGTCCCGGCGCGGACCAGGACGTCGCGCTCCAGGTCGAACGGCGTCGTCAGGACGGACTCGACCAGGGCCTGCGCCGCCGCCTCCGGGTCGGGCTCGGCGGACACGTCCGCGCGGAACGGCTCCCAGGCAGCGGCGTCGCCGACGACCTGGCGCAGCCCGTCCTCGAACTCGCGGACGTTCACCCGCAGGACCTCCGCCTCGGCCAGCAGGGTGCGCAGCGCCGACTCCAGCAGTTCCACGTCGAGCCCGCCGGCCACGTCGACGACGAGGCACGGGATGTTCGGGACCTCGGGGGCGAGTGCCTGCGCCAGCCACAGTTCTTTCTGCGCCGACGACATACCGAACGATCGCGAGGGATGCATGGCTGCCCTTTCGGAAGTCCCGCGGCATTTACGCGTTTCGGCCGCCGCAGCCGTAATCTACGGGGCCCGCAGACGGGCCTCAATGGCGGCCAACTCCCATGTCGACCAGCGGTTTTGAAGTAAGACGGGCCGGGTGCGGAAGTTCCGCACCCGGCCCCGGGAAAGGACGGGCTACCGCTCAGTTCGAGGCACCGGGGAGCAATTCCTGTTCGAGGAATTCCGCGAGGGCCCCGCACGTCGGATTGCCGTAGACGAGCACCGCGGGCACCAGGAGGTCGGTCGCGGCCCGCAACCGGTTGCGCAGCTGGACGCCGCCGAGCGAGTCCAGGCCGAGGTGCTGCAGCGGCGTCGCCGGGTCCACGTCCGCGGCCCCGCCGTACCCGAGCACGGCCGCCGCCTGGCCGGTGACGAGCTCGACCAGCAACCTGCGCCGATCGGCGGGCTCGGCGCTCCGCAGCCGCGTCAGGAGCTGGGACGCGGACTCGGCGGGCGCCGTCGCGGCGCTACGCCGCACCTTGGGCACCAGCCCGGTGAGCAGCGCCGGCAGCTCGTCGGCCCCGGCCCGGTCCCGCAGGGCGGCCTGGTCCCAACGCACGGCGACCACGTGCGGCGCGCCCGCGGCGACCGCGGCGTCGAACACCGTCAGCGCTTGCTCCGTGGCCATCGCCAGCACGCCGCCGGCGCCGCGGATCCGCTCGACGCCCCCGGTGCCGAGGTGGCCGGTCATCCCGCTCTCCAGTGCCCACAGGCCCCAGGACACCGACTGGCCGGCCAGGCCCCGCGCCCGCCGGTGCACCGCCAACGCGTCCAGGAACGCGTTCGCCGCCGCGTAGTTGCCCTGGCCGGGCGCGCCCAGCACACCGGACAGCGAGGACACCACCGAGAACAGCCCGAGGTCGTGCCGTTCGGTCGCCTCGTGCAGGAACCACGCCGCATCGGCCTTCGCCGCCAGGACGCGGTCGATCCGCTCCGGAGTCAACGAACCGATCACACCGTCGTCCAGCACACCCGCCGCGTGCACCACACCACGCAGCTCGAACCCCTCCGGCACCGAGGCCACCAACCCGGCCACCGCCGCACGGTCCGACACGTCGCAGGCCACGACACGCACCACCGCACCGGCCGACTCCAGATCCGCCACCAGCTCCGCGACACCCCCGGCCGCCGCACCACGCCGCGACGCCAACACCACCGCACCAGCCCCGTACACCTCCACCAACCGCCGCGCCAACACACCACCCACGCCACCCGTCCCACCGGTCACGATCACCGCACCACCGGTCACCCCCGCAAGTTCCGCAGACGACTCGGGGTCGGCGGAGCTCGCCGCCTCGGTCGCCGCCGCCCGCACCAGGCGGGCCGCGTGCGCCACGCCGCCGCGCACCACCAGCTGCGGCTCACCGGTGACGGCCAGCGCCGCCAGGTCCTCCGCGGTGAGGTCGGCGTCAGCTTCCGCGTCGACCAGCACGATCCGGCCCGGATGCTCCGACTGCGCCGAACGCACCAGACCCCACACCGCGGAAGCCGCCACGTCCGCGACATCCTCACCCGGCAACGCCACCGCGCCCCTGGTCAGCACCACCAGCACGGAATCCGGCTGCTCCGAGGCGTTCAGGTGCGCCTGCACCGCAGCCAGAGCCGCGTGCGAGGCCGCGTGCACCGACGCCACCACCTCGGCACCCAGCTCCGACCTCCACTCCCACACGACCGGCACCGCCGCGTCCTGGTCCGCCGCTGCCGGCACCGGCGACCACGACACCTCGAACAGACCGTCCGGGGCCGCACCCGCCGCGGCGGCGGCCAGCGTCTTGCCCGAGACGGTCCTGGTCGCCAGCGAGGCGACGGTCAGCACCGGGGCGCCGGTCGCGTCCGCCACCTGGATCGCCAGGGCCTCCTCACCGACCGGGCTGATCCGCACCCGCACCGCGCCGGCGCCGACCGCGTGCAGCGACACGCCCTCCCACACGAACGGCACCCGGATCCCGTCGTCGGAGCCGGCGCCGCGGCCGGTTCCGGCGATCACCACGGCGTGCACCACGGCGTCCAGCAGGGCCGGGTGAACACCGAAACCGTCCGTCTTCACATCGGGTGCCAGTTCCACCTCCGCGAACACCTCGGCTCCCCGGCGCCAGGCCGCGCGCACGCCCCGGAACGCCGGGCCGTAGCCGTAGCCCGCGTCGGCCAGCGAGGTGTAGGCCGCTTCGACGTCGACCGCCCGCGCGCCCACCGGCGGCCACTTCTTCATGCCGAACACCGGCGGCCGCTCCGGGCCCTGCTCGGCCATCAGCGCCTGGGCGTAGAGCGTCCAGGCGCCGGCCGGGTCATCGGTCCGGCGTCCGTGGAACGACACCACGCGGTCGCCGACGGCGTCCGGCCCGGCGACGGTGACGTTCAGCTGGACGCCGCCGGACTCCGGCACGACCAGCGGCTGCTGCGAGGTCAGCTCCTTGAGGACCGGTCGACCCGCGCGCTCGCCGGCGTACAGGGCCAGCTCCACGAATGCGGCGCCGGGCATCAGCACGTGGCCGAGGACGCGGTGGTCGGCCAGCCAGCGCTGGGACCGCACCGACTCGCGGCCGGTGAGCAACAGGCCGTCCAGAGCCGGCAGTTCGATCTCCGCGCCGAGCATCGGGTGCTCGGCGCGACCCAGACCCGCTCCCCTGACGTCGCCGGAGCGGCCGCTCGCCTCGATCCAGTAACGGCGGCGCTGGAAGGCATAGGTGGGCAGGCCGACCGGCCGACCACCCTGCTGCCAGCGATGCCAGGACACCTCGCCGCCGGCCGTGTAGAGCTCGGCCGCCGAGCGCAGGAACCGCTCCAGGCCGCCCTCACCGCGCCGCAGCGTGCCGACGATGGCCATCCGGCCCACCGTCTCGCAGGTCTCCTCGATGCCAACGGTCAGCACCGGGTGGGCGCTGACCTCGACGAACGCGGTACGGCCGTCGCGGAGGGCGGCGCGGGTGGCATCCTCGAAACGCACCGTCTCGCGCAGGTTCTCGAACCAGTACTTCGCCGTCAGGGCGGAGGTGTCGAGGACGTCACCGTTCAGCGTCGAGTAGAACGGGACCTTCGAGGACTGCGGCGTCACCTCGGCCAGGTCGGCCAGCAGGCGCTCGCGCAGCACCTCCATCTTCGGGCCGTGCGACGGGTAGTCCACCGCGATCCGCCGGTACTTCACGCTCGCGCCGTCGAGCACCGCGAGGAACTCGTCGATCTCCGCGTCGGAACCCGAAACCACTGTCGTCGTCGGGTTATTCACGGCGGCGACAGCGATGCTGTTCCAGCCGCCGATGCGCTCCCGGACCGCGTCGGCCGGCAGCATCACCGACACCATCGTGCCGGTCCCCGCCACCTCGGTCAGCGCCCGCGAACGCAGCAGCACCACACGCGCCGCGTCCCGCAGGCTCAACGCACCGGCCACGTACGCGGCGGCGATCTCGCCCTGTGAGTGACCGATCACCGCGTCCGGCACCACACCGGCCGTCCGCCACACCGGCACCAGCGACACCATGATCGCGAACAGTACCGGCTGGATGACGTCCACCCGATCGATCTCGGCCGCTCCCGGCTCGCCGCGCACCACGTCCAGCAGCGACCAGTCCACGAACTCCGCGAACGCCTCCGCGCACCGCCTCAGCTCCGCAGCGAACTCCGGCGATCTGTCCAGCAGTTCACGGCCCATCCCGAGCCACTGCGAACCCTGACCCGGGAACACGAACACCGTCCCGGTCCCCGTCATCTGCACGGCGCCGGCCACCAGGGCGGCGTTCTCGCGTCCGGCGGCCAGATCGGCCAGCGCGGCCGCCAACTCGGCCCGATCGGACCCGCGCAGTACCGCCCGGTGCTCGAACACCGAACGCCGCGCCAACGCACCCGCCACGTCCGCCACCGTCACCGACTCCGACTCGTCGGCCTCCAACCACTCCACAACCGCCTGCGCCTGCGCCGCCAACGCCTCACGCGTCCGACCCGACACCACCCACACCGAAGCGTCCGGGGCCTGCTGCGACTCCTGCCCGGCGGGCCCCGCAACCTCGACGTCGGGCGCCTGCTGCGGATCCTGCTCGACAGGCTCCGAAACCTCCGGGGCCTGCTCCATGATCACGTGCGCGTTGGTGCCCGACAGACCGAACGAGGACACCGCCGCCCGCCTCGGACGCCCCACCTGCGGCCACACACGCTGCTCCGCCAGCAACTCCACCCGACCCGCCGACCAATCCACATGCGAGGACGGCACATCCACACCCAAGGTCCGCGGCAACACACCACGCCGCAACGCCTCCACCATCTTGATCACACCACCGACACCAGCCGCCGCCTGCGTATGACCCACATTCGACTTCAACGAACCCAACCACAACGGCTCAACCCCCACCGGCCGCTGACCATACGTCGCCAACAACGCCTGCGCCTCGATCGGATCACCCAGCACCGTCCCCGTGCCATGACCCTCCACCACATCCACATCACCCACACCGAGCCCCGCCGACGCCAACGCCGCCCGAATCACCCGCTGCTGCGACGGACCGTTCGGCGCCGTCAAACCATTCGACGCACCATCCTGATTCACCGCCGAACCAGCAACCACCGCCAACACCGAATGCCCCAACCGCCGCGCATCCGACAACCGCTCCAACACCACCACACCCGCACCCTCACCCCAACCAGTACCATCAGCGCCCTCCCCGAACGCCTTGCACCGACCATCCAAAGCCAGACCCCGCTGCCGCGAAAACTCCACAAACGTGTCCGCCGTCGCCATCACCGTCACACCACCGGCCAACGCCAGATCACACTCACCACCACGCAACGCCTGCACAGCCAGATGCAACGTCACCAACGACGACGAACACGCCGTGTCCACCGACACCGCCGGCCCCTCCAAACCCAACACATACGACACCCGACCGGAAACCACCGACCCCATCACACCGGCGCCGAAACCGCCCGAGTCGCCGTCCGGTTCGGCCTCCAGCTGGCGGTACTCCTGGGACATCACGCCGGAGAAGACGCCGGTGCGCGAACCACGTAGGTCGGCCGGGTCGATCCCGGCCCGCTCGAACGCCTCCCAGGACACCTCCAGCATCAACCGCTGCTGCGGGTCCATCGCCACCGCCTCGCGCGGCGAGATCCCGAAGAACCCCGCATCGAACCCGGCCACATCGGAGAGGAACGAGCCGCGCCGCACATAGGACTTGCCCACGGCATCCGGATCCGGGTCGAACAGGTCGTCCACGTCCCAGCCACGGTCCGCCGGGAAGTCGCCGATCCCGGACCCACCCGACCGCACCAGCTCCCACAACGCCTCCGGCGAATCCACACCCCCGGGGTAACGGCACGCCATCCCGACGACCACGATCGGGTCGGATCCCCCGTGCGCCGTCATCGAAACCGGCACCCGGGGAACCACGGCGGCCGAAGCGCCGTTCGACATCAGCCGGTTCAGGAGGAGATCCGCCAGGGCGGTCGCGTTCGGGTAGTCGAACACCAGCGACGCCGGGAGGCTCAGACCGGTCGCCTGCTGCAGCCGGTTGCGGACGTTGACGCCGCCGAGCGAGTCCAGGCCCAGGTCCTTGAACGCCGTGTTCGGGCCGACGGCCGTCGCGCTCTCATGTCCGAGGACGGTCGCTGCGGTAGACGACACCAGCTCGGTCAGCAGCCTGCGCTGCCCGGCCTCGTCGAGCGCGCGCAGCCTGGACTCCAGCTGCGACACCGACTCGCCCGAGGCGGCTGTACGGCGCACCGCCGGAACGAGCTCGGCCAGCATCGGCGTCAGCTCGCCGACCCCGGCCTGACGCCGCAGCGCCGGCAGGTCCCAGCGCACGGCGACGAGGTGTGCCGGGCCTCCGGCGACCGCGGCGTCGAACAGCTCCACGGCCTGAGCGGTGGTCAGCGGCACCACGCCGCTCGCGCGGACCCGCGCCGCCGCGTCGTCCGACAGTCGGCCGCCCATGCCGCCGATCTCGCCCCACAGGCCCCAGGACACCGACTGGCCGGCCAGGCCCCGCGCCCGCCGGTGCACCGCCAACGCGTCCAGGAAGGCGTTCGCCGCCGCGTAGTTGGCCTGGCCGGGCGCACCCAGCACACCGGACAGCGAGGACACCACCGAGAACAACTCCAGCGGTGCGTCAGCGGTCGCCTCGTGCAGGAACCACGCCGCATCAGCCTTCGCCGCCAGGACACGGTCGATCCGCTCCGGAGTCAACGAACCGACCACACCGTCATCCAACACACCCGCCGCGTGCACCACACCACGCAGCTCGAACCCCTCCGGCACCGAAGCCACCAACCCGGCCACCGCCGCACGGTCCGACACATCGCAGGCCACGACACGCACCACCGCACCAGCCGACTCCAAATCCGCCACCAGCTCCGCGACACCCCCGGCCGCCGCACCACGCCGCGACGCCAACACCACCGCACCAGCCCCGTGCTCCGCCACCAACCGCCGCGCCAACACACCACCCACACCACCGGTCCCACCGGTCACGATCACCGCACCACCCGCCAGCCCAGGCGCCTGCGCCTGCGCCACCACGGCCCGCGCCAGCCGAGCGGCACGCACCACCCCGCCCCGCACCACCAACTGCGGCTCACCGGACGCCACCAGAAGCGCGACATCCACCTCGGCGTCGGCATCGGCGTCGACCAGGATGAACCGACCCGGATGCTCCGACTGGACCGAGCGCACCAGACCCCACACCGCCGAGGCCGCCACGTCGACGACGTCCTCACCCGGCAACGCCACCGCGCCCCTGGTCACCGCGACCAGCACGGCATCCGGCCGGTCCGCAGAAGCAAGGTGCGCCTGCACCGCAGCCAGCGCCGCGTGCGAGGCCGCGTGCACCGACGCCACCACCTCGGCACCCTGCTCCGACCTCCACTCCCACACGACCGGCACCGCCGCACCCTGGTCCGCCGCTGCCGGCACCGGCGACCACGACACCTCGAACAGACCGTCCGCCACCGCGCTCGCCGCCGCGCTCAGCGCCTGCTGCGACACCGGGCGGCTCACCAGCGCGTCCACCGTCAGCACCAGCGCGCCGGTCTCGTCCGCCACCTGGATCGCGACGCCGTCGCTCCCGGCGGGCACGATCCGCGCCCGCACCGTGGATGCGCCGACCGCGTGCAGCTCGACACCCTCCCACAGAAAGGGAACCTCCACCTCCGCGTAGTCCGCGGCTCCGACCCCGAACAGCGGCGCGTGCACCACCGCGTCCAGCAGCGCCGGATGGACACCGAACCCGGCGGCGTCCGCTCCGGCCGGGAGGCCGATCTCCGCGAAGACCTCCGCCCCGCGCCGCCACACCGCCCGCACGCCCCGGAACACCGGCCCGTAGCCGTAGCCCGCATCGGCCAGCGACGCGTAGGCCGCTTCGACGTCCACCGGCTGCGCGCCCACCGGCGGCCACACCGACTCCGACCATCCATCCGCGTCGGCCGCCCCGCCCTCTTCGGCATCGGCCAGCACGCCTTGCGCATGCAGGATCCACTCGCCGTCGTCGCCGTCCGGCCGCGAATGAACCTCGACGGTGCGCCCGCCCGGACCCCCGGAATCGAGCTCGCCGACCACGACGTGGATCCGCAGCCCACCACACTCGGGCACCAGCAACGGAGCCGTCATCGCCAACTCCCGCACCACCGGCGACCCGACCTCGTCGCCGGCCCGCACCGCGAGCTCCACCAGTGCGGAGGCCGGCACCATCACATGCCCGAGCACCTCGTGATCGAGCAGCCACGGCTGCGCCGAGCGCGACACCTGCCCGGTCAGCACCACACCCGAGGACCCCGGCATAGCCACGACCGCACCGAGAATCGGGTGCCCAACGGCCACCAGCCCGGCGGCACTCACATCACCCACAGCCCGGGACGAGGACAACCAGTAACCGCTCCGCTGGAAGGCGTAGGTAGGAAGATCGACACGGCGGCCACCGGACTGCCAATCCCCCCAGGAGACCGGCACACCCGCCACGAACAACCGCCCCAACCCCCCGATCAACGCGGCCGACTCGCAACCCTGCCGACTCAGCAGCGACGCCACCACGATGCCGTCGGAGTCCCCGACGGCCTGCTCGACCGTGGCCTCGACCGCGGAGACGAGCGCGCCGGGGCCCAGCTCCACGAACCGCCGCACACCCCTGCCCTCCAAAAACCGCACGGCGTCAGCGAACCGCACCACCTCCCGGGCCTGCCGCACCCAGTACTCCGCCGAACCGTACCCACCCGCGAAGTCGGCTGCCTCACCCGTGAGCGTCGACACCAACGTGCAGCCCGGAACGGGCGCCGACACCGCGACCCGCCCCGCGACCCGCCCGAACTCCTCCAACACCGGCTCCAACAGCGGCGAATGGAACGCATGCGACACCACCAGCGGCTTCACCCGGCACCCCGCCGCCTCCAACAACTCGGTAGCCCGCTCCACCGCCCCCTCGTGCCCGGAGATCACCACCGAGTCCGGAGCGTTGACCGCGGCCGTCACTACCCACCCATAACTCGACCCAACCTGCCCCAGAATCCGCTCGACCAACTCCGGCGAACCCGAGACCGCCGCCATCACCCCACCCACGGCCCGCTGCATCACCCGACCACGCGCCACCACCAACCGAGCCGCGTCCTCCAACGACAACACACCCGCCACATGCGCGGCCGCCAACTCACCCACCGAGTGACCCACCACGAAATCGGCAGTCACACCACACCGCTCCAACACCCGGAACAACGCCACACCAACCGCGAACAACGCCGGCTGCGCGAACTCGGTCCGCTCCAGCAGACCACCGTCCGCACCCCACACCACATCCAACAACCGGTGCTCCCAGCACCGGTCCACCACCTCCGCCACCACCGCCAACTCCCGCGCGAAACCCGCATGCGCCCGCGCCAGATCACGCCCCATCCCCAACCACTGCGAACCCTGACCCGGAAACACGAACACCGTCCCGGTCCCGGTCCCCGTCATCTGCACGGCGCCGGCCACCAGGCCGGCGTTCTCCCCGCCTGCCGCCAAGTCAGCCAGCAAGGAAGTCAGTTCGGCCCGATCGGACCCGCGCAGCACGGCCCGGTGCTCGAACACCGAACGCCGCGCCAACGCACCCGCCACATCCGCCACCGTCACCGACTCCCGACCCACCCCGCCGAGCCAACCACCCAGCGCCTCAGCCTGCGCCCGCAGCGCCTCACCCGTCCGACCCGACAACACCCACACCGAAGCGTCCCGCTCCTGCCGAGGCTCCACCTCGACGGGCACCACCTCGACAGGCTCCGAAACCTCGGGCGCCTGCTCGATGATCACGTGCGCGTTGGTGCCCGACAGACCGAACGAGGACACCGCCGCCCGCCTCGGACGCCCCACCTCCGGCCACACACGCTGCTCCGCCAGCAACTCCACCCGACCCGCCGACCAATCCACATGCGAGGACGGCACATCCACACCCAAGGTCCGCGGCAACACACCACGCCGCAACGCCTCCACCATCTTGATCACACCACCGACACCAGCCGCCGCCTGCGTATGACCCACATTCGACTTCAACGAACCCAACCACAACGGCTCAACCCCCACCGGCCGCTGACCATACGTCGCCAACAACGCCTGCGCCTCGATCGGATCACCCAGCACCGTCCCCGTGCCATGACCCTCCACCACATCCACATCACCCACACCGAGCCCCGCCGACGCCAACGCCGCCCGAATCACCCGCTGCTGCGACGGACCGTTCGGCGCCGTCAAACCATTCGACGCACCATCCTGATTCACCGCCGAACCAGCAACCACCGCCAACACCGAATGCCCCAACCGCCGCGCATCCGACAACCGCTCCAACACCACCACACCCGCACCCTCACCCCAACCAGTACCATCAGCGCCCTCCCCGAACGCCTTGCACCGACCATCCAGAGCCAGACCCCGCTGCCGCGAAAACTCCACAAACGTGTCCGCCGTCGCCATCACCGTCACACCACCGGCCAACGCCAGATCACACTCACCACCACGCAACGCCTGCACAGCCAGATGCAACGTCACCAACGACGACGAACACGCCGTGTCCACCGACACCGCCGGCCCCTCCAAACCCAACACATACGACACCCGACCGGAAACCACCGCCTCCATCACACCGGCGCCGAAACCATCCAGGGCATCGACCGCCGCATAACGGCCGTAGTCGTGGCCCATGACACCCGCGAACACACCGGTGCGCGAACCACGCAGAGCAACCGGGTCGATGCCCGCCCGCTCGAACGCCTCCCAGGACACCTCCAGCATCAACCGCTGCTGCGGGTCCATCGCCACCGCCTCGGCCGGCGAGATCCCGAAAAACCCGGCATCGAACCCCGCCACGTCCGCAAGGAAACCACCACGCCGCACATAGGACCTGCCCACGGCCTCCGGATCCGGGTCGAACAGGGACTCGACGTCCCAGCCACGGTCCGCCGGGAAGTCGCCGATCCCGTCCCCACCCGACCGCACCAACTCCCACAACGCCTCCGGCGACTCCACACCCCCCGGATAACGGCACGCCATCCCCACCACCACGACCGGGTCCGAGTTCTTCGCCAACAGGCGCTCGTTCTCGGCCCGAACGGTCTCGACCTCAAGCAGCGAGTTCCGCAGAGCCTCAACGAGCTTCTCTTCGCGAGTCGCCATCAGTTGTCACTCTTCCTGTCGTGAGAGATGCCGAGTCCCATGTCGATCAGTGCGTCGATGTCCAGTTCCTTGATGGACTCGCGCCGCTCCTGCGAGCCGGTCCCGTCGGCATCGGACGCGGCGTCCGGGCCGCCCGCGCCGTCGGACCAGTCTCGCTGTGCTTCGGCGAGCTTCGACAGGCGCTCGAGGAGCGCCGCGTCGCCGGGCCTGGTCGGCGTCACCGACCGCAGCAGCCGCCGGACCTCCGCCAGCTGGTCCCCCGCGGTCTCGGTCCCGGTGGCGGAGCCGTCCGACACGAGCTGCTCCAGCAGGAACCCGGCCAGGGCGGTCACATTGGGGTAGTCGAACACCAGCGACGCCGGGAGGCTCCGGCCGGTCGCGACCCGCAACCGGTCACGAACCCCGATGCCGCCCAGGGAATCCAGACCCAGGTCCTTGAAGGCCGCGTTCGGGCCGACGGCCGCAGCGTCGGCGTGGCCGAGCACCGAGGCGACGGTCGAGGCCACCAGGTCGATCAGCAGCTTGCGGCGGCCCGCGACGTCGAGCGCGCGTAGCCGGGACTCCAGCTGCGACACCGACTCGCCCGAGGCTGCTGTGCGGCGCACCGCCGGAACGAGCTCGGCCAGCATCGGCGTCAGCTCGCCGACCCCGGCCTGACGCCGCAGCGCCGGCAGGTCCCAGCGCACGGCGACGAGGTGCGCCTGGCCTCCGGCGACCGCGGCGTCGAACAGCTCCACGGCCTGAGCGGTGGTCAGCGGCACCACGCCGCTCGCGCGGACCCGCGCCGCGGCCACGTCCGACAGTCGGCCGCCCATGCCGCCGACCTCGCCCCACAGGCCCCAGGACACCGACTGGCCGGCCAGGCCCCGCGCCCGCCGGTGCACCGCCAACGCGTCCAGGAACGCGTTCGCCGCCGCGTAGTTGGCCTGGCCGGGCGCACCCAGCACACCGGACAGCGAGGACACCACCGAGAACAGCTCCAGCGGTGCGTCAGCGGTCGCCTCGTGCAGGAACCACGCCGCATCGGCCTTCGCCGCCAGGACGCGGTCGATCCGCTCCGGAGTCAGCGAACCGATCACACCGTCGTCCAGCACACCCGCCGCGTGCACCACACCACGCAGCTCGAACCCCTCCGGCACCGAGGCCACCAACCCGGCCACCGCCGCACGGTCCGACACGTCGCAGGCCACGACACGCACCACCGCACCAGCCGACTCCAGATCCGCCACCAGCTCCGCGACACCCCCGGCCGCCGCACCACGCCGCGACGCCAACACCACCGCACCAGCCCCGTGCTCCGCCACCAACCGCCGCGCCAACACACCACCCACGCCACCCGTCCCACCGGTCACGATCACCGCACCACCCGCCAGCCCAGACGCCTGCGCCTGCGCCTGCGCCACCACAGCCCGCACCAGCCGAGCGGCACGCACCACCCCGCCGCGCACCACCAACTGCGGCTCACCGGAAGCCACCAGAAGCGCAACGTCCACCTCGGCCTCGGCATCGGCGTCGACCAGGACGAACCGACCCGGATGCTCCGACTGGACCGAACGCACCAGACCCCACACCGCCGAAGCCGCCACGTCCGCGACATCCTCACCCGGCAACGCCACCGCACCCCTGGTCACCGCGACCAGCACGGCATCCGGCCGGTCCGCGGAGTCCAGGTGCGTCTGCACCGTCGCCAGCGCCTCCCGCGTCGCCGTGTGCAGCGAAGCGACCGGGTCCGCTCCCGGCTCGGAACGCCACTCCCACACCGTCACCTGCGGCGCCACGGCCGGCGTGGACTCCGCGGTCACCGGCGACCACGACACCTCGAACAGGCCGTCCGGCGCCGTGCTCGCCGCCGCGCTCAGCGCCTGCTGCGACACCGGGCGGGTCACCAGCGAGGCGACGGTCAGCACCGGCGCACCGGTCTCGTCGACGACCCGCACGGTCGCCGCGCCCGCCCCGACCGGGCTGATCCACACCCGCACGGTCGAGGCGCCGACCGCGTGCAAGGTGGCGTCCTCCCACAGGAAGGGGATCTGCGCGCCGTCCGAGCCTGAGTCCGGGCCCGGGTCGGTGTCGGAATCCACCGCGGCCAGCAGCGGCGCGTGCACCACCGCGTCCAGCAGCGCCGGATGGATCCCGAACGCCCCGCCGTCGAGCGCCGGGGCCAGGCCCACCTCCGCGAAGACGTCCTCCCCGCGCCGCCACACCGCACGGACGCCCCGGAACGCCGGGCCGTAGCCGTAGCCCGCATCGGCCAGCGACGCGTAGGCCGCTTCGACGTCCACCGGCTGCGCGCCCACCGGCGGCCACACCGACTCCGACCATCCATCCGCGTCGGCCGCCCCGCCCTCTTCGGCATCGGCCAGCACGCCTTGCGCATGCAGGATCCACTCGCCGTCGTCGCCGTCCGGCCGCGAATGAACCTCGACGGTGCGCCCGCCCGGACCCCCGGAATCGAGCTCGCCGACCACGACGTGGATCCGCAGCCCACCACGCTCGGGCACCAGCAACGGAGCCGTCATCGCCAACTCCCGCACCACCGGGGACCCGACCTCGTCGCCGGCCCGCACCGCGAGCTCCACCAGTGCGGAGGCCGGCACCATCACATGCCCGAGCACCTCGTGATCGAGCAGCCACGGCTGCGCCGAGCGCGACACCTGCCCGGTCAGCACCACACCCGAGGACCCCGGCATGGCCACGACCGCACCGAGAATCGGGTGCCCGACGGCCACCAGCCCGGCGGCACTCACATCACCCACGGCCCGGGACGAGGACAACCAGTAACCGCTCCGCTGGAAGGCGTAGGTGGGAAGATCGACACGGCGGCCACCGGACTGCCAATCCCCCCAGGAGACCGGCACACCCGCCACGAACAGGCGCCCCAACCCCCCGATCAACGCGGCCGACTCGCAACCCTGCCGACTCAGCAGCGACGCCACCACGATGCCGTCGGAGTCCCCGACGGCCTGCTCGACCGTGGCCTCGACCGCGGAGACGAGCGCGCCGGGGCCCAGCTCCACGAACCGCCGCACACCCCTGCCCTCCAAAAACCGCACGGCGTCAGCGAACCGCACCACCTCCCGGGCCTGCCGCACCCAGTACTCCGCCGAACCGTACCCACCCCCGAAATCCGCTGCCTCCCCGGTCAACGTCGACACCAACGTGCAACCCGCAACAGGCACCGACACCGCGACCCGCCCCGCGACCCGCCCGAACTCCTCCAACACCGGCTCCAGCAAAGGCGAATGGAACGCCTGCGACACCACCAGCGGCTTCACCCGGCACCCCGCCGCCTCCAACAGCCCCGACGCCGCCCCCACCGCCGCAACCGTCCCCGAGACCACCACCGACCCCGGCCCGTTCACCGCCGCGACCACCACCGGCCCCAACTCCGACGCGACCTGCCCGAGAACCTCCTCGACCAACTCCGGCGAACCCGAGACCGCCGCCATCACCCCACCCACGGCCCGCTGCATCACCCGACCACGCGCCACCACCAACCGAGCCGCGTCCTCCAACGACAACACACCCGCCACATGCGCGGCCGCCAACTCACCCACCGAGTGACCCACCACGAAATCGGCAGTCACACCACACCGCTCCAACACCCGGAACAACGCCACACCAACCGCGAACAACACCGGCTGCGCGAACTCGGTCCGCTCCAGCAGACCACCGTCCGCACCCCACACCACATCCAACAACCGGTGCCCCCAGCACCGGTCCACCACCTCCGCCACCACCGCCAACTCCCGCGCGAAACCCGCATGCGCCCGCGCCAGACCACGCCCCATCCCCAACCACTGCGACCCCTGACCCGGAAACACGAACACCGTCCCGGTCCCGGTCCCCGTCATCTGCACGGCGCCGTCCACCAGGGCGGCGTTCTCACGTCCGGCGGCCAGATCGGCCAGCGCGGCCGCCAACTCCCCACGGTCCGCGCCCTGGACGACAGCCCGGTGCTCGAACACCGAACGCCGCGCCAACGCACCCGCCACGTCCGCCACCGTCACCGACTCCGACTCGTCGGCCTCCAACCACTCCACAACCGCCTGCGCCTGCGCCGCCAACGCCTCACGCGTCCGACCCGACACCACCCACACCGAAGCGCCCGGGACCTGCTGCGACTCCTGCCCGGCGGGCCCCGCAACCTCGACGTCGGGCGCCTGCTGCGACTCCTGCTCGACAGGCTCCGCAACCTCGACGTCGGGAGCCTGCTCGATGATCACGTGCGCGTTGGTGCCCGACAGACCGAACGAGGACACCGCCGCCCGCCTCGGACGCCCCACCTCCGGCCACACACGCTGCTCCGCCAGCAACTCCACCCGACCCGCCGACCAATCCACATGCGAGGACGGCACATCCACACCCAAAGTCCGCGGCAACACACCACGCCGCAACGCCTCCACCATCTTGATCACACCACCGACACCAGCCGCCGCCTGCGTATGACCCACATTCGACTTCAACGAACCCAACCACAACGGCTCAACCCCCACCGGCCGCTGACCATACGTCGCCAACAACGCCTGCGCCTCGATCGGATCACCCAGCACCGTCCCCGTGCCATGACCCTCCACCACATCCACATCACCCACACCGAGCCCCGCCGACGCCAACGCCGCCCGAATCACCCGCTGCTGCGACGGACCGTTCGGCGCCGTCAAACCATTCGACGCACCATCCTGATTCACCGCCGAACCAGCAACCACCGCCAACACCGAATGCCCCAACCGCCGCGCATCCGACAACCGCTCCAACACCACCACACCCGCACCCTCACCCCAACCAGTACCATCAGCGCCCTCCCCGAACGCCTTGCACCGACCATCCAAAGCCAGACCCCGCTGCCGCGAAAACTCCACAAACGTGTCCGCCGTCGCCATCACCGTCACACCACCGGCCAACGCCAGATCACACTCACCACCACGCAACGCCTGCACAGCCAGATGCAACGTCACCAACGACGACGAACACGCCGTGTCCACCGACACCGCCGGCCCCTCCAAACCCAACACATACGACACCCGACCGGAAACCACCGCCTCCATCACACCGGCGCCGAAACCATCCAGGGCATCGACCGCCGCATAACGGCCGTAATCGTGACCCATGACACCCGCGAACACACCGGTGCGCGAACCACGCAGAGCAACCGGGTCGATGCCCGCCCGCTCGAACGCCTCCCAGGACACCTCCAGCATCAACCGCTGCTGCGGGTCCATCGCCACCGCCTCGGCCGGCGAGATCCCGAAAAACCCGGCATCGAACCCCGCCACGTCCGCAAGGAAACCACCACGCCGCACATAGGACTTGCCCACGGCCTCCGGATCCGGATCGAACAGGGACTCCACGTCCCAGCCGCGGTCCGCCGGGAAGTCACCGGTCCCGTCCCCACCCGACCGCACCAGCTCCCACAACGCCTCCGGCGAATCCACGCCCCCGGGATAACGGCACGCCATCCCCACCACCACGACCGGGTCCGTTCCCGTCAGGGCGGCGGCCGGCGCGGGTACGGTAGGGGCTGCGGCCTGCGTACGGCTGTCGGGCAGCAGCCGGTCGAGCAGGAGGTCGGCCAGTACGGCGGAGTTCGGGTAGTCGAAGACCAGCGACGCCGGGAGGGACAGCCCGGAGGCCGTCTGCAGGCGGTTGCGGACGTTGACGCCGCCGAGCGAGTCCAGGCCGAGGTCCTTGAACGCCGTGTCGGGGCCGATCGCGCGAGCGTCGGCGTGCCCCAGGACGGCGGCCACGTGGGAGGCCACGAGCTCGACCAGCAGCTTGCGGCGGCCGGCGACATCGAGCGCGCGCAGCCGGGACTCCAGCTGCGACACCGACTCGCCCGAGGCTGCCGAGCGGCGCACCGCCGGGACCAGGCCGCTCAGTACGGGAGGTAGCTCACCGACCCCGGCCTGACGCCGCAGCGCGGCCAGGTCCCAGCGCACGCCGACCAGGTGTGCGGCGCCGCCGGACAGCGCGGCGTCGAACAGTTCCACCGCCTGTTCACGGGACAGCGGCAGCACACCGCCGGCGCGGATCCGGGCCGCCTCCTCGGCGTCGAGCCGATCGCCCATGCCGCCGGTACCACCGGCGCCCCACAGGCCCCAGGACACCGACTGGCCGGCCAGGCCCCGCGCCCGCCGGTGCACCGCCAACGCGTCCAGGAACGCGTTCGCCGCCGCGTAGTTGGCCTGGCCGGGCGCACCCAGCACACCGGACAGCGAGGACACCACCGAGAACAGCTCCAGCGGTGCGTCAGCGGTCGCCTCGTGCAGGAACCACGCCGCATCGGCCTTCGCCGCCAGGACGCGGTCGATCCGCTCCGGAGTCAGCGAACCGATCACACCGTCGTCCAGCACACCCGCCGCGTGCACCACACCACGCAGCTCGAACCCCTCCGGCACCGAGGCCACCAACCCGGCCACCGCCGCACGGTCCGACACGTCGCAGGCCACGACACGCACCACCGCACCAGCCGACTCCAGATCCGCCACCAGCTCCGCGACACCCCCGGCCGCCGCACCACGCCGCGACGCCAACACCACCGCACCAGCCCCGTGCTCCGCCACCAACCGCCGCGCCAACACACCACCCACGCCACCCGTCCCACCGGTCACGATCACCGCACCACCGGTCACCCCCGCAAGTTCCGCAGACGACTCGGGGTCGGCGGAGTCCGCCGCCTCGGTCGCCGCCGCCCGCACCAGGCGGGCCGCGTGCGCCACGCCGCCGCGCACCACCAGCTGCGGCTCACCGGAAGCCACCAGAAGCGCAACGTCCACCTCGGCGCCAGCTTCCGCGTCCACCAGCACGATCCGGCCCGGATGCTCCGACTGCGCCGAGCGCACCAAGCCCCACACCGCGGAAGCCGCCACGTCCGCGACATCCTCACCCGGCAACGCCACCGCGCCCCTGGTCAGCACCGCCAGCACGGAATCCGGCTGCTCCGAGGCGTTCAGGTGCGCCTGCACCGCAGCCAGCGCCGCGTGCGAGGCCGCGTGCACCGACGCCACCACCTCGGCACCCAGCTCCGACCTCCACTCCCACACGACCGGCACCGCCGCACCCTGGTCCGCCGCTGCCGGCACCGGCCACCACGACACCTCGAACAGACCGTCCGGCACCGCGCTCGCCGCCGCGCTCAGCGCCTGCCGCGACACCGGGCGAGTCACCAGCGCGTCCACCGTCAGCACCAGCGCGCCGGTCTCGTCCGCCACCTGGATCGCGACGCCATCGCTCCCGGCGGGCACGATCCGCGCCCGCACCGTGGAGGCGCCGACCGCGTGCAGCTCGACACCCTCCCACAGAAAGGGAACCTGCACCTCCGCGCAGTCCGCGGCTCCGACCCCGAGCAGCGGCGCGTGCACCACCGCGTCCAGCAGCGCCGGATGGACACCGAACCCGGCGGCGTCCGCTCCGGCCGGGAGGCCGATCTCCGCGAAGACCTCCGCCCCGCGCCGCCACACCGCCCGCACGCCCCGGAAGACCGGCCCGTAGCCGTAGCCCGCATCGGCCAGCGACGCGTAGCCGCTCTCCACGTCGACGGACCGGGCGCCGGTCGGCGGCCACTCCGGCTCCGCCCACGCCGCGGCGCTCGTCCGAGCCTGGGCGAGGAAGCCCTGCGCGTGCAGCACCCACGAGCTCTGCGCACCGGGCCGCGAGTGGATCTCCACAGTCCGCAGGCCGGCCGCGTCGGGCTCGCCGACCTGGACCTGGACCGCCACCGGGCCCTGCTCGGGCACCAGCAACGGAGCCGTCATCGCCAACTCCCGCACCACCGGGGACCCGACCTCGTCGCCGGCCCGCACCGCGAGCTCCACCAGTGCGGAGGCCGGCACCATCACATGCCCGAGCACCTCGTGATCGAGCAGCCACGGCTGCGCCGAGCGCGACACCTGCCCGGTCAGCACCACACCCGAGGACCCCGGCATAGCCACGACCGCACCGAGAATCGGGTGCCCGACGGCCACCAACCCGGCGGCACTCACATCACCCACAGCCCGGGACGAGGACAACCAGTAACCGCTCCGCTGGAAGGCGTAGGTAGGAAGATCGACACGGCGGCCACCGACCTGCCAATCCCCCCAGGAGACCGGCACACCCGCCACGAACAACCGCCCCAACCCCCCGATCAACGCGGCCGACTCGCAACCCTGCCGACTCAGCAGCGACGCCACCACGATGCCGTCGGAATCCTCGACGGCCTGCTCAACCGTGGCCTCGACCGCGGAGACGAGCGCGCCGGGGCCCAGCTCCACGAACCGCCGCACACCCCTGCCCTCCAAAAACCGCACGGCGTCAGCGAACCGCACCACCTCCCGGGCCTGCCGCACCCAGTACTCCGCCGAACCGTACCCACCCCCGAAGTCGGCTGCCTCACCCGTCAACGTCGACACCAACGTGCAACCCGCAACAGGCACCGACACCGCGACCCGCCCCGCGATCCGCCCGAACTCCTCCAACACCGGCTCCAACAGCGGCGAATGGAACGCCTGCGACACCACCAGCGGCTTCACCCGGCACCCCGCCGCCTCCAACAGCCCCGACGCCGCCCCCACCGCCGCAACCGTCCCCGAGACCACCACCGACCCCGGCCCGTTCACCGCCGCGACCACCACCGGCCCCAACTCCGACGCGACCTGCCCGAGAACCTCCTCGACCAACTCCGGCGAACCCGAGACCGCCGCCATCACCCCACCCACGGCCCGCTGCATCACCCGACCACGCGCCACCACCAACCGAGCCGCGTCCTCCAACGACAACACACCCGCCACATGCGCGGCCGCCAACTCACCCACCGAGTGACCCACCACGAAATCGGCAGTCACACCACACCGCTCCAACACCCGGAACAACGCCACACCAACCGCGAACAACGCCGGCTGCGCGAACTCGGTCCGCTCCAACAGACCACCGTCCGCACCCCACACCACATCCAACAACCGGTGCTCCCAGCACCGGTCCACCACCTCCGCCACCACCGCCAACTCCCGCGCGAAACCCGCATGCGCCCGCGCCAGATCACGCCCCATCCCGAGCCACTGCGAACCCTGACCCGGAAACACGAACGCCGTCCCGCCCCCCGCGCTCCGCACCGCCCCGGCCACCAGGGCGGCGTTCTCACGTCCGGCGGCCAAATCGGCCAGCGCGGCCGCCAACTCCCCACGGTCCGCGCCCTGGACGACAGCCCGGTGCTCGAACACCGAACGCCGCGCCAGCGCACCCGCCACGTCCGCCACCGTCACCGACTCCGACTCGTCGGCCTCCAACCACTCCACAACCGCCTGCGCCTGCGCCGCCAGCGCCTCACGCGTCCGACCCGACACCACCCACACCGAAGCGCCCGGGACCTGCTGCGGCTCCTGCCCGGCGGGCTCCGCAACCTCGACGTCGGGCGCCTGCTCGATGATCACGTGCGCGTTGGTGCCCGACAGACCGAACGAGGACACCGCCGCCCGCCTCGGACGCCCCACCTCCGGCCACACACGCTGCTCCGCCAGCAACTCCACCCGACCCGCCGACCAATCCACATGCGAGGACGGCACATCCACACCCAAGGTCCGCGGCAACACACCACGCCGCAACGCCTCCACCATCTTGATCACACCACCGACACCGGCCGCCGCCTGCGTATGACCCACATTCGACTTCAACGAACCCAACCACAACGGCTCAACCCCCACCGGCCGCTGACCATACGTCGCCAACAACGCCTGCGCCTCGATCGGATCACCCAGCACCGTCCCCGTGCCATGACCCTCCACCACATCCACATCACCCACACCGAGCCCCGCCGACGCCAACGCCGCCCGAATCACCCGCTGCTGCGACGGACCGTTCGGCGCCGTCAAACCATTCGACGCACCATCCTGATTCACCGCCGAACCAGCAACCACCGCCAACACCGAATGCCCCAACCGCCGCGCATCCGACAACCGCTCCAACACCACCACACCCGCACCCTCACCCCAACCAGTACCATCAGCGCCCTCCCCGAACGCCTTGCACCGACCATCCAAAGCCAGACCCCGCTGCCGCGAGAACTCCACAAACGTGTCCGCCGTCGCCATCACCGTCACACCACCGGCCAACGCCAGATCACACTCACCACCACGCAACGCCTGCGCAGCCAGATGCAACGTCACCAACGACGACGAACACGCCGTGTCCACCGACACCGCCGGCCCCTCCAAACCCAACACATACGACACCCGACCGGAGACCACGGCCTCCATCACACCGGTGCCGAAGCCCTCGGCGCCGTCGCCGGACGCGCTGCGGCCGTAATCGTGGCCCATGACGCCCGCGAACACACCGGTGCGCGAGCCGCGCAGGCCCAGCGGATCGATCCCGGCCCGCTCGAACGCCTCCCAGGACACCTCCAGCATCAACCGCTGCTGCGGGTCCATCGCCACCGCCTCGGCCGGCGAGATCCCGAAGAACCCGGCATCGAACCCGGCCAGGTCGGGCAGGAACCCGCCGCGCCGGACGTACGTCTTGCCCAACGCCTCCGGGTCCGGGTCGAACAGGGACTCGACGTCCCAGCCGCGGTCCGCCGGGAAGTCACCGGTCCCGTCCCCACCCGACCGCACCAGCTCCCACAACGCCTCCGGCGAATCCACGCCCCCGGGATAACGGCACGCCATCCCCACCACCACGACCGGGTCGGAGTTCTTCGCGGTCAGCTCGGCGTTGCGCCGCCGCAGCGCCGCGACCTCCTTCGCCGCACGGCGAAGCGCGCCGACGAGGTCTTCGTTGGAGGCACCCACGGAAGCAGCCACAGCGAGCTCCATCTCCGAGATCAGGGGGGACAGGGGTTCGGGAAGTCAGGGACGAGGAGCGCCGGCACAGCCGAACGGCGGCTGCCCCGGCCGTGCCCGCGGGTGGTCCCGGGGCACGGTCGGAGCGGCCGCCGTCGCGGGTCAGGGCAGCTGGTTCGTCCACTCCGAGGAGGTGGGCAACTGCGCCACCACGTCGGGGGTGAAGAACTCGGTCTTGTCGATGAGTCCGGCGACCATCGCGAAGTAGCGGCCGGTCAGTTCCGGGGACCGCTCAACGACCCGCAGCAGCGCGACCCGGGAGTCGGTGATGCGCAGCCGGGCCAGGTCCAGGGTCGCCTGGTAGGGGGCCCTGAGCGTGTCGTACATCTCCTTGGAGTATCCGGCCAGGCAGGTGTCCACTCCGGCGGTGTCCTCCAGGTCCTGTCCGTACAGCGCGTCGGCGAGCAGCTGGACCTCGGTCAGCGCGTTGGTGATGCCGCGGGCCGTGATCGAGTCGCAGTGGTGCGCGGCGTCGCCGACCAGGGCCCAGCCGGGGCCGTCCGCGTGGCGGAAGAAGTTCTGCTGGTTGCCGGTGCCGATCAGGCCCTCGACCCGCTCGGCACCGGCCAGCATCTCGTGCAGGTCGGGGGCGTTGCGTTCGACGGTCGACAGGTGGGCGGCCAGCGGCTCCTGCCGGATCTGCGTGAAGCGGTCCTGCGGGAAGTACGTCGCCACCATCGTGACGCCGTCATGGGTGGGGATGCGGGCGATCCAGCTGTCCGGCCGCTCGTGGTAGCCGAAGCCGGTCTCCAGGCCCTGCCAGCAGGTGTAGTACACGCAGCTGGCCAGCCGGTCGGCCGACCGGAAGGGCGCGTCGACCAGGCTCGCCACGCGGGAGTTCTGGCCGTCGGCGCCGATCACCAGGCGGGCCGGGATCGACTCCGGCCCGTCGGGGCCGGTGACCTCGACGCCCGTCACCCGGTCGCCGTCGCGGAGCAGCGCCCGCACGTTCGTCCGGTCGCGGAACTGGGCGCCCGCCTCGACGGCCGCGCGCACGATCAGGCCGTCCAGCACCCGGCGGCGCGGCGCGTAGGCGAACGCGGAGTACGGCGTCGTCGGGGTCGGCGCGGTGATCCGCAGCCCGGCCACGTCGTAGGTCACCGTGTCCAGCGCCGGGCAGCCCGAGGCGACGATCGCGTCGAGCAGCCCCCACCGGGCGAGCAGCGCCACGCCCGGCGGCTGGATGTACAGGGTGGACATGATGTCCGACGGGAACTCCATGCGGTCGACGAGCAGCACCTTGCGGCCCTGGCGGGCCAACAGGAGCGCCGCGGACGCCCCGGCGGGGCGCGCGCCGACGATTACGACGTCATACACGGCGCGGCCTCCGCGCGTGGACACCGGCCTGGCCCATTACTGTTCCTTCCTCATGCGTCGCAGCTTCGGGCGGGCGGTCGCCGCCGAAGTCCGCAGGACGGGTTCGAGCTGCGCGACCGTCGGGTGCTCGAAGATGGTGCGCATCGTGACGGTGACGCCGACCACCGAGCGGACCCGGCTGATCAGCCAGGTGGCGCGCAGCGAGTGGCCGCCGAGTTCGAAGAAGTCGTCGTCCAGGCCGATCCGTTCCACGGCGAGCACCTCGGCGAACAGGTCGGCGAGCTGCTGCTCGCCGGGGGTGCTCGGGGCCCGGTACTCGCGCCGGGAGACGTCGGCGTCGCCGGCCCGGCCGACGTACTCCAGGCCGTCCGGCAGGCGGCGGACCAGCGCGCCGGTGCGGCGCAGGCGGGCGCCGGGGGCGCCCGACACCGGGTCGGCGACGAAGTGGGCCGCGGCCTCGGCCGGCGTGGCCTCGGCCGTCGGCTCACCGGCGAGGTACAGCTCGCCCACCGCTCCGACGGCCACCGGCCGCAGGCCGGGGCTGAGCACGACGACCGACGCGGTGGCACCGACCTCGCCCAGCGGCCCGACGTCGCCGGGGAGTGCCGGGAGCTTGGGCCGGACGGCCAGGTCGGCGAGGTGCAGGACGGCGTTCGCCCGCTCCTCGGCGCCGAGCAGGTCGATCGCGGCCAGCCGGGTCTGCGGGTCGTCGGCCAGGGCCTGGCAGATCCGCACCAACTGATCGGCGATGGACTGCGCGACCGGCGCGGGGAACAGGTCGGTGCGGAACTTGAGCAGCATCCGCGGGTCCGGGTCGGCTGCGGCGACCACCGCCATCGGGAAGTTGTTGCCGGCGATGGTGCGCATGCCCATGAGCTTGAGGCCGGTGTGCTCGTTGGCCTGGAACAGTCCTTCCTGGTCGCCCGGGTAGGAGTCGAAGCTCAGCAGGGTGTCGAACAGCGAGCGCAGCCCGGTGGCCTCGTAGATCTCGGTGAGGCCGACGTACTGGTGGTCGAGCAGCGCCGCCTGCCCGGCCTGCAGGTCGCGCAGGCAGTCGGCCAGGGTGCCGGCCGGGTCGGCGCTCACCCGGACCGGGATGGTGTTGATGAACAGGCCGAGCATGGTGTCGACGTCGGGGACGTCGGCGGGCCGACCGGAGACGGTCGCGCCGAACACCACGTCGGTGCGGCCGGTCATCGCGGCCAGGACCAGCGCCCAGGAGCCCTGCACGATCGTGTTCATCGTGACGCCGAGTTCGGCGGCGCGGGCGGTGAGCCGGCGCGCCGTCTCGGTCGGCAGCGGGACTTCGAGCTGGCCGATGTCCTCGACGGCGGTGTCGGCGGTGCCGGTGCGGTCCTGGTTGCCGGCCAGCAGCGTGGGCGAGCCGACGCCGCCGAGCGCGTCGCGCCAGACCCGGGTGGACGCCTCGGCGTCGCGGCCGGCGAGCCAGCTCAGGAAGCCGCGGTAGGCGGGCGCCGGGGGCAGCTCGGCGTCGCCGCCGGAGGCGTAGGCCCAGAGCAGTTCGCGCATCAGCAGCGGCACCGACCAGCCGTCGAACAGCACGTGGTGCGCGGTCAGGACGATCTCGTGCCGGTCCGCGGCGGTGGTGACCAGCCGGATCCGCAGCATCGGTGGGTCGGCGGGGTCGAATCCGGTGTCACGGTCGGCCGCCAGCAGGGCCTCGAACGCGGCCTCGCGTTCGGCCTCATCGGCCGCGCCGGTCAGGTTGTGGACCTGCCAGGGCACGGTGACGTGGTCGCGGATCACCGACAGCGTGGTGCCGTCGGGGCGGGTGACGAACCCGGCGCGCAGGTTGGCGTGCCGGTCCAGCAGGGTCTGGGCCGCGGCGCGCAGCCGCACCTGGTCGACCTCGCCCTGCACGTGCAGCACGTACTGCACCTGGTAGACGTCGCTGCCGGGCCCGGAGAGGCTGGCGTGGAACAGCAGGCCGGCCTGCATGGGCGTGATCGGCCACACGTCGGACAGGCCGGGGTGGGAGAGGGCGAGCTCGTCGAGGTCGGTCTGGGTGACGCGGGCCAGCGGCACGTCGGAGGGGGTCAGCCCGCCGGCGTCCGGTCCTGCCGCGTGCCGGGCCAGGCCCTCCAGGGCCTCGATCCACAGCTCGGCGAGTTCGGTGACCGCCTCGGCGGCGATCACGCCGGTCGGGAAGCCGAAGTCGGCGCGCAGCTCGGGCCCGTCGGCGCCGTCGGTGACCGCGGCGCCGATGTCGACGGTCGCGGAGACCGGCATGTCGGCGTCCAGGGCCGGGAGGTGGGCGTCGCCGCCGGGCATCGGCTGCCAGCCCGCGCCGGAGCCCTGCCGTCCCGCCCCGGCGCCGGCGACCCGGCCGAGGTAGTTGAAGGCGATCTGCGGGGCGGGGTGCGCGGCCAGCTGCGGGCCGGCCTCGGGGTTCAGGTAGCGCAGCAGTCCGTAGCCGATGCCCTTGTCGAGGACGGCCAGCAGCTGCTCCTTGACCAGCTTGACGGCGTGTCCGGCGGCCGGGCCGCCGCGCAGCGCCTCGTCGAGGTCGACGCCGGCCAGGTCGAGCCGGACCGGGAACAGCGTGGCGAACCAGCCGATGGTGCGCGACAGTTCGGCGCCGGGGACGACGCCCTCCTCGCGGCCGTGGCCCTCCAGGCGCAGCAGCGTCGAGGGTTCGCCGAGGCCGCGGCGCTCGCGCCACTTGGCGACGGCCAGGGCCAGCGCGGTCAGCAGCCCGTCGTGGGCGCCGGAGCGGAACCGGGCCGGGAGGGTGGTCAGGACCTGCTCGGTGGCCTCGGCGGGCAGCGCGACCCGGACGCGTTCCACGGTCGACACCACGTCGACCGCCGGGTCGAGCGGGCGCTCGCCGAGCAGCGGGTCGGGTCCCTGGACGGCGGCCAGCCAGCGCGGCAGTTCGGCGGCGCGCTCCGCGGTGAGCGCCTCCTCGCGCAGGGCGTGGGCCCAGCGCCGGGCGGAGGTGTTGACCGGTTCCAGGGACGGCGTGCGACCGATCCGGACCCGCTGCCAGGCGTTGTTCAGGTCGGTGAGCAGGATCTGCCAGGACACCGCGTCGACGGCGAGGTGGTGGACGACCAGGGCGAGGCGGCCGCGGTGGCGGTGGCCGAAGTCGAGCCAGATGGCGGCGAGCAGGCAGCCGGCGGCCGGGTCGAGCAGGTCGGCGGCGGCGTCGAACTCGGTGCGCAGGGTCGCCAGGGCGGCCTCGTCGTCGGGTGCGCCGGCCAGTTCGATCCGGCGGACCAGGTCGGTGGCCGTGACGGTGCGCACCGGGTCGATGTCGAGTTCGGTGTCGCCGCTGTCGCCGGTCACCAGGCGGGCCCGCAGGATCGCGTGCCGGTCGAGGACGGCGTCCAGGGTGGTGGCCAGGCCGATCGGGTCCGTGCCGGGCGGCAGGTCGAGCACCATCGCCTGGGTGTAGCGGCCGATGTTCGGGCCGGAGTCCACCAGGAACCGGCCGATCGGGAGGAGCGGCAGGCGTCCCGCGTCACCGCCCTCGAGCTCCTCCAGCACCGGCCGGTGGACGCTCTGCCCCGCGACGGCGGCGAGTTCGGCGACGCTGCCGTGGGCGAACACGTCCTGCGCGGTCAGGCTGAGGCCGGCCGAGCGGGCACGGGCGACGACCTGGATGGAGCGGATGCTGTCGCCGCCGACGGTGAAGAAGTCGTCGTCGATGCCGACCCGTTCCACGCAGAGGACGTCGGCGTAGATCTCGGCGAGCACGGCCTCGGTGGGCGTGCGGGGGGCCCGGAACCCGGCGCTCTCGAAGACCGGCGCGGGCAGGGCCGAGCGGTCCAGCTTCCCGTTCGGGGTCAGCGGCATGCGGTCCAGGACCACGATCGCGGCGGGCACCATGAACTCGGGCAGCCGGGCCGCGGCGTACTGGCGCAGGGCCCGCGGCTCGACCGGGACGACGTCGAAGGCCACTTCCATGCTGGCGCCGGAGGCGGAGTGGCCGGGGCCGGCCACCCGCAGCGGCACCACGTAGCCGACCAGGCGCTTGCCGCGCTCGGTGTCGACGACGACCACGGTGGCCGCGGACACGGTCGGGTGGGACAGCAGGACGGCCTCGACCTCGCCGGGCTCGATCCGGATGCCGCGGACCTTGGCCTGGACGTCGGCGCGGCCGACGTACTCCAGAACGGGGGTGCCGTCGCCGCCGGCCGGCCGGGTCCAGCGGACCAGGTCGCCGGTGCGGTACAGACGGGCCCCGGGCTGCTCGCCGAACGGGTCGGCGACGAAGCGGGCGACGGTCAGGTCCGGGCGGTCGCGGTAGCCGCGGCCGACGACGTCGCCGCCGACGTACAGCTCGCCGGTCACGCCGATCGGGCAGGGGACCAGGCCGGGGCCGAGCACGTGCATCCGGACGCCGTCGAGCGCGGTGCCGATCGGGACGGTGCCGTCCGTACGCGCCCCGTCCGCGAGTTCATGGGCGCAGTCGTAGAAGGTCTCGGACTGGCCGAAGGAGTTGACGACCCGCACGCCCGGCCAGACGGCGCGGGCCCGGTTCACCAGGGACATCGGCAGCGCCTCACCGGCGAACACCAGCGTCCGCACGCTGACCCGCTCGGCGATCTGGTCGAGAAGTTCGGCGAACACCGACGGGACGGTGGAGATCACCGTGCCTGACCAGGACTCGAGCTCGGCGAGGGCCAGCACGTCACGCACCACGTCGACACGGCCGCCGGTGGTCAGGGTCGAGAAGATCTCGAACACCGACACGTCGAAGGAGACCGAGGTGGCGGCCAAGGTCCGCGAGTCGGCGTCGATGCCGACCCGCGCCGCGAGCTCGCGCACGGCCGCGGCGACGTTGCCCTGGGTGATGCCGACACCCTTGGGCTCGCCGGTCGAACCCGAGGTGTACATCACGTAGGCGAGGTTCTCCGCGCGCGGACCGGCCGGCACCGCGTCCACGACCTCCTCGGACTCCACGTACAGTCGCGGCACCTCGGCCGGGATCACGTGCTCGGTCGAGGCGTGGACCAGCACCACCTGCGGCTTCGCACTGGCGAGCACCGCGTCCAGGCGGGCGCTCGGGTAGCGCGGGTCGACGGGCAGGTACGCGGCTCCGGCCCGCCAGACGGCGAGCATCGCCACCACCAGGTCGATGGTGCGCGGCAGCGCCAGACCGACCACGCTCTCCGGGCCCGCACCGGCCGCGGCCAGCCGCCGCGCCAGCCGGTCGGCCCGGGCGTCCAGCTCGCGGTAGGTCAGCTCGGTGCCGTCGCAGACCACGGCGACGGCACCCGGGGTCGCGGCGATCTGCCGCGCCACCAGCTCCACCACGGTGGTCTGCTCGGCGGCGGTCGTGGCGGTCTCGGGCAGCAGCGCGGCGCGCTCGGACGGCAGCAGCAGGTCTAGGACGGCGACCGGCAGCTCGGGGTCCCGGAGCGCCTGCTCCAGCACCCGCACGAACCGGGTGGTCAGTTCCTCGGCGGTCGCGCGGTCGAACAGGTCGAGCGCGAACTCGAGGTGTCCGGCCAGCGTCGGCTCGCCGTCGGCGGTCCTGGCCTCGTTCATGGTCATCATCAGGTCGAACTTGGCGGTGCCGGTGACGGCGTCCTCCGGCGCCCAGCCCGCCTGCTCGCCGGCCGGCTCCACCCAGGCGCCGTCCTGCAGCACGAACATCGTCTGGAACAGCGGGTGGTAGGCCCGCGAGCGGTCGGGGTTCAGCAGCTCGACCAGGCGCTCGAACGGCATGTCCTGGTTCTCGTAGGCGGCCAGGGCCTTGCTCCGGACCCGGGCCAGCACGCCGTTGAACGACGGGTTGCCGTCGAGGTCGACGCGCAGCACCCAGGTGTTGACGAAGAACCCGACCAGGTCGGCCAGCGCCTCGTCGGTCCGGCCGGCGATCGGCGTGCCGATCACCACGTCGGTGCCGGCCCCCATCCGGGACAGCAGCACCGCGAACGCGGACTGCAGCACCATCGAGGCGGTGGTGCCGGTGCGGGACGCGAACTTCTCCAGGGCGTCGAGCAACCGGGGCGGCAGTTCGAAGTCGACCATGTCGCCGCGGTAGCTGGCCACCGGCGGGCGCTGCCGGTCGGTGCGCAGCGCCATCGGCTGCACCAGGTCCGCCAACTCGGCCTGCCAGTAGGCCACCTGGCGGGCGACCAGGCTCTCCGGGTCGGACTCCTCGCCGAGCAGCTCGCGCTGCCACAGCGTGTAGTCCGCGTACTGCACCGGCAGCGGGGCCCAGGCCGGATCGGCGCCGGTGAGCCGGGCCTCGTAGGCGGTGGCGATGTCGCGCGAGAACGCGGCCATCGAACCGCCGTCGCCGGCGATGTGGTGCACGACCATCACCAGCACGTGGTGGCTCACGCCGCCGTCCGCGGTGATGCGCAGCAGGCTGCCGTGGACCGGGATGTCGTTCGCCAGGTCGAAGGCGTGCCGGATGACCGCGGCCACCGCGGCGTCGCGCTCCGGCACGGCGACCTCGACCAGCGGCAGCGCGAACCGGGCCGCGGCCTCGGCGGCGGGCAGGATCCGCTGGCAGGCGACGCCCAGGTCGTCCGCGACGAACAGGGTGCGCAGCGACTCGTGCCGGGCGATGACGTCGCCGACGGCGGCCTGCATCGCCGTGTGGTCGACCTCGGCGGGCAGCCGCACCGCGACCGGGATGTTGTAGGTGGCCGACGGGCCCTCGTACTGGTGGATGAACCACAGGCGCTGCTGGGCCGGCGAAAGCGGGACTGTCTCGGGGCGCTGCGCCGGGACGAGGGCGGGCCGCCGGGTGCCCTCGGACAGGCGGGTGGCCAGACCGGCGACGGTCGGCGACTCGAAGATCGCGGTGATCGGGAACTCGGCGTCCAGGGCGGCGCGCACCCGGGCCATCAGGCGGGTGGCGCGCAGCGACTGCCCGCCGAGCAGGAAGAAGTCGTCGTCGATGCCGACCCGCTCCACGCCCAGCACCTCGGCGAACAGCTCCGCGAGGAGCTGTTCCTTCGGAGTGCGCGGGGCGCGGTAGGGGCGGGTGGCGACCTCGGGCTGTGGCAGGGCCTTGCGGTCGAGCTTGCCGTTCGGGGCGAGCGGGAACCGCTCCAGCACCATGGTGACGGCCGGGACCATGAACTGCGGCAGCCGCTCGGCGGCGTGGGCGCGCAGCTCCTCCGGGTCGGGCGCGCTCGCGCCGGCGGCCGGGACCACATAGGCCACCAGCTGCTTGTCGGCCTCCGAGCCGTAGGCCGCCACGACGGCCTGGCCGACGGCCGGGTGGGCCAACAGCGCGGCCTCGACCTCGCCGGGCTCGATCCGGATACCGCGGACCTTCACCTGCGCGTCGGCGCGGCCGACGTACTCCAGAACGGGGGTGCCGTCGCCGCCGGCCGGCAGGGTCCAGCGGACCAGGTCGCCGGTGCGGTACAGGCGGGCCCCGGGCTGCTCGCCGAACGGGTCGGCGACGAAGCGGGCGGCGGTCAGGTCCGGGCGGTCGCGGTAGCCGCGGCCGACGACGTCGCCGCCGACGTACAGCTCGCCCGCGACGCCCACCGGGACGGGACGCAGGCTGGGGCCCAGGACGTACATCCCGACCCGGTCCAGGGGGCTGCCGATCGGGACGGTGCCGTCCGTACGCGCCCCGTCCGCGAGTTCATGGGCGCAGTCGTAGAAGGTCTCGGACTGGCCGAAGGAGTTGACGACCCGCACGCCCGGCCAGACGGCGCGGGCCCGGTTCACCAGGGACATCGGCAGCGCCTCACCGGCGAACACCAGCGTCCGCACGCTGACCCGCTCGGCGATCTGGTCGAGAAGTTCGGCGAACACCGACGGGACGGTGGAGATCACCGTGCCCGACCAGGACTCGAGCTCGGCGAGGGCCAGCACGTCACGCACCACGTCGACACGGCCGCCGGTGGTCAGGGTCGAGAAGATCTCGAACACCGACACGTCGAAGGAGACCGAGGTGGCGGCCAAGATCCGCGAGTCGGCGTCGATGCCGACCCGCGCCGCGAGCTCGCGCACGGCCGCGGCGACGTTGCCCTGGGTGATGCCGACACCCTTGGGCTCGCCGGTCGAACCCGAGGTGTACATCACGTAGGCGAGGTTCTCCGCGCGCGGACCGGCCGGCACCGCGTCCACGACCTCCTCGGACTCCACGTACAGTCGCGGCACCTCGGCCGGGATCACATGCTCGGTCGAGGCGTGGACCAGCACCACCTGCGGCCTCGCACTGGCAAGCACCGCGTCCAGGCGGGCGCTCGGGTAACGCGGGTCGACGGGCAGGTACGCGGCTCCGGCCCGCCAGACGGCGAGCATCGCCACCACCAGGTCGGCGGTACGCGGCAGCGCCAGACCGACCACGCTCTCCGGGCCCGCACCGGCCGCGGCCAGCCGCCGCGCCAGCCGGTCGGCCCGGGCGTCCAGCTCGCGGTAGGTCAGCTCGGTACCGTCGCAGACCACGGCGACGGCACCCGGGGTCGCGGCGATCTGCCGCGCCACCAGGTCCACCACGGTGGCCGAGGGGTCGAACCGGGCCGCGGCCGGAGCGGTCTGCGGCGGCTGCGCGGCGGCGACGGGCGCCAGCTGGTCCCGCTCGTACGGCAGCAGCACGTCGACCACGGTCACCGGCACGGCGGGGTCGGCGGTCACCTGCTCCAGCACCAGGGCGTAGCGCTCGGCCAGTTCCTCGGCGCTCTCGGGGTCGAACAGGTCGAGCGTGAACTCCAGGCGGCCGGTGAACGTCCGGTTGCCGGTGGCCGAACGGGCCGCGTCGAGGGTCAGCGACAGGTCGACGCCGGACCGCCTCGGCGCGGCGTCCTCATCGGCCCCGTCGGTGTCGTTCAGCGCGAACATCACCTGGAACAGTGGGTGGAAGCTGGCGGAGGGGGCGGGGTGCAGGGCCGCCGCCAGAGCCTCGACGCCGGTGCCCGCGTGCTCGGCCGCGGCGGCCGTCTTGGCCCGGACCTGCTCCAGCACCGCACCGAACGTGGGGTTGCCCGCCAGGTCGACCCGCAGCGCCCACGGGTCCCGCGCGCCACGCGGACCCGGCGTGCCGAGAACGACGTCCTGGCCGGCGCCCATCAGCGAAAGCAGTACCGCGAACGCGGCCTGCGCCACCGCCGCGGCCGGTGCGTCGAGCTTGGTGGCGACCGCGTCGAGCGCGTCGGCTGTGGCCGCCGGCAACTCGAACTCGTGGGTCTCCGTCCGCCCGCTCGGTACCGCCGGCCGCGGGTGGTCCACCGGCAGCTCCATCGGCTGCCGGAGCCCGGCCAGTTCGGCCCGCCAGTACGCCAGCTGTCGCGGCGGCAGGCTCTCGTCTTCAGAAGATGAGGTCACGACAACTGCTCCCGTCCTGATTGCACCGCTTTATCGCCATCACTCCGCAATTCCGTCGCATCGACCCGGTCCGTCCGGCTCCTGGGCTGCGGCACGCGCCAGCCGCCCCGGACGATCCCGGGGCCGTCCAAGAGCGGAAACGGCAGGGAGTGCGGCGACGCTCGCCGTCGAACGAATTCCTGCGACTCAGTGCTCGGACAACGTTTAGCAACGGACTGAAGCAGCTGTCCACCAAAGGTCGGTCCCGGCGCGACCACAAGGGGATAGCGCACGGCGAAAACGACTAAAGATTTGGTCAAATCATGCGGGTGGCTGCGGATGGTCCGCACCCGGCCGCGACCACCGCCACCAACCGTCTCGTACCCGAACAACACCGACGGCAGCCCGAAAACCCGCTCCGCGAATGGCACTTGACGATGTCCCCAAGACCTCAACCCGGACCCGGGACGACACGATACGATCCCAGACGGCACCACATGAGGTCGACAGCACACCAAGTACGTCGGGCAACGCCTCAACCAGGCGACACCCGTACGGGGAGCGAATCGAAATCGGGCACAGGTCGAGCAGTGCCCGGGAAGTGGGGTAACGAATGGTTGGGCATCATCGAATCAGCGCCGATGAACCGGGACCGCGCCCCCGGAACGACGCTCGAAGGTATCACCCCGATCCGAGCTGTTCACTCCCCTGCACCACATCGGACATGGACCCTGCATTTTGGGGTAATAGAATTCCGGTGCACGCCGCATGACCGGCGACCTCGACGGCGAAGAAATAGCACACAACCGGAACGAAGCCATCCGGGTCGCCCTGGTCGACGACCACCGACTTTTCCGGGACGGCCTACGGAGCATCCTGTCGGCCGAGGACGATTTCCGGGTCGTGGCGGAGGGCGTACCCGACGAAGCGGTCGACCTGGCGGCCCACTGTCGGCCCGACATCATCCTGATGGACGTGCACCGCACGTCCATCAGCCCGGTGGCCACGATCCGACGGATCCTCAGCGACACCCCGGAGACCCGGGTCGTGGTGCTGTCGGGAATGGCCGACAACGCGCTGATCCTCAGCCTGGCCAACGCCGGCGCCGCGGCCTACCTGACGAAGAACATCGGCGGCCGGGAGCTGTGCTCCGAGCTGCGCCAGGTCGCCAGCGACAGCCGAATGTTCGCGTTAAGGATGCCGCGGACCGCGGTCACCCCGCCGGGCTACGGCAGCGGGATGTTCCAAGCGGTCCTGACCGACCGGGAGTTGGAGATCCTACGGCTGGTCAGTGTGGCCATGACGAACTCACAGATCGCCACCAAGCTGTTCGTGAGTGAGGCGACCGTGAAACGGCACCTGACCAACATCTTCGCCAAACTGGCGGCCCGCTCCCGACTCGAGGCCGTCAACCGGGGCACGGCGCTGGGTCTGCTGCAACACCACGGCTGACAGGCCGTCCAGCACTGAGGCCACCGTCGAAGCCGCCGCGGGCCGCAGGGCCGCACCGGGACCGGCTGTCCCCGCCCCGGTGCGGCCCACCGGTGGACCGGAAAAGCTCCGGGACCTACCGGACGGTCTTCTTGCCGAACGTCCTCTTCGCCCACACGTAGCTCACCAGCGCGATCCCGCCGCACCAGACCACCGCCAGCCACAGGTGGTCGCCCACCGGCTGGTCCAGCAGCAGGGCGCGCAGTGAGTCGATGATGTGCGTCATCGGCTCGTTCGCGGAGAACGACTTCAACCAGCCCGGCATGGTCTCGATCGGGGCGAACGCCCCGGACAGGAACGGCAGCAGGGTGACCAGCGAGGCGTTGCTCGCCGCCGAGGAGGTGCCGTTCGCGGACAGTCCGATCCCGGTCGCCAGCCAGGACACCGCGAGCAGCGTCAGCACCACCACACCGGCCGCGGCCAGCCACCGGACCGCGCTGCCGTGGGCCCGGAAGCCCATCGCCATACCCACCCCGACCACCGCCAGCACGCCGACACCGGTGCGGATGATGTTGCCCACCACGTGCCCGGTCAGCACCGAGCCGCGGCTGATCGGCAGGGTGCGGAACCGGTCGATCACGCCCTCGCCCATGTCGGTGGCCACCGCCACCGCGGTGGCGCTGGTCGAGTACGAGGCGCCCATCAGGATGATGCCGGGGATCAGGTAGTCGACGTACTTGCCGCCGCCGACGTCCAGCGAGCCGCCGAACGCGTAGTTCATCAGGCAAAGCAGGATGAGCGGCAGTGTCACCGCCATCAGCAGCGTCGACGGGTTGCGCCGGGTGTGCGTGAGCACGCGGCGAACCATCGTGGCGGAGTCGGACACCGCGTAGCTGAGGGTGCTCATCAGATCGTCGCCTTCTCGGTCTCGGCCTGCTCGTCGGACTTCGGATCCGCCGACTCTTCTGCCTTCTCGGCGGCCGACTCTGCTGCCTTCTCGGTGGCCACCGCATCGGTCTGCTCGCCGGACCGCTCCGCGCTGCGGCCGGTGAGGGCGAAGAAGACGTCGTCGAGGTCCGGGGAGTGGATGGCGAGGTTGTCGACCTCGACCGAGGTGCCCTCGAAGCGGTCCAGCAGACCCTTGACGGCCGCCAGGCTGCCGTCGTTGGGAACGTCCACGCTCAGCTGCTCGCGGTCGCACTTGAGGTCGCCGAGGATCCCCAGGGCGGCGTCCAGGCTGTGCGGGTCGGCGAAGGACAGCGTCACGTAGCCGCCCGGCACCAGCTTCTTGAGGTCCGCCGGGGAGCCGGAGGCGACCAGCTTGCCGCCGTCCAGCAGCGCGATCCTGTCGGCGATGTGGTCGGCCTCGTCGAGCATCTGCGTGGTCAGGAAGATCGTGGTGCCCTCGTCGACCAGTTCCTTGACGATCTGCCACATCGTGCGCCGGCTGCGCGGGTCGAGGCCGGTGGTGGGCTCGTCGAGGAAGATGACCGCCGGGCGGCCCATCAGGCTCATCGCCAGGTCCAGGCGGCGCTTCATGCCGCCGGAGTAGGTCGCGGCGGGCTTGCCGGCGGCGTCGACCAGGTCGAAGCGTTCGAGCAGCTCGGAGGTCCGGGCCCGGCCCCCCTGCTTGCCCAGGTGTGCCAGGTCCGCCATCAGCTGCAGGTTCTCCCGGCCGGTGAGCAGCTTGTCGACCGCCGAGAACTGGCCGGTCACGCCGATCGCGGCGCGAACCGACTTCGCCTGCTTGACCGGGTCGAACCCGGCGATCCGGATCTGTCCGGCATCGGCCGGGATCAGGGTGGTGAGGATCTGAACGGTCGTGGTCTTGCCGGCGCCGTTCGGCCCCAGCAGGGAGAACACGGTGCCGGCCGGGACCTCGAACCCGATGCCGTCGAGCACCTTCTGCGGGCCGAAGGCCTTGCAGAGTCCGGTCACCTCTATCACGTTGCCCACGGGCGCGCTTGTCATGTAGTCCTCGTCTTCATCATCGACGGACAACCGGAGTCACCTGACACGCGCGGACGGAACGCCACGGACCGCAGCCAAGGGGGCCGACCTCACCGCACCGCCCTCCGGCACGGCCCGGCCACACGGTAAGGGGCCTGCCGGAAAGCAGCAACGACGGACAGGTGCGGTCCCGACCACCCGTTCCGGGTGCCTGCGGAACTTCCGCGACCGACCGGTCGTCGACAGGGCGTCGGCCAAGGAGCGATTCAGGGCCGGCGCCTTTCGTGTTTGACTGAACGGCCCCCCGGCGAGGAGTGGACGAGCACGGTGGCCCTCACGCTCCCACCGATCTGTCGACCCGTCAGGCCATGCCTGCGAGAGCACAGTTTGGTGCCCGGAGGTGCGGACACCCGGATCCGAAGTCGATCCGACGGAGCCATGACATGTCGGGGTGACCGGCGCAATACGACCAAAGTCGTATCGCCGTCTACGACCTACCGCTCGTCTCGTCCTTCCCCGGTCGTCTCCCCTCGCGGAACGACATCCGGTCCCTGTTAACTCGTCGGCGGCCAAGAGCACGGCATACGGGGACCGTGACAGGCCGCTCCACTCGAATGGGGACCGCGAAGTGGGAGTTACGTACGCCAGTTCATCGCCGAGAATCGGCTCCAACGAGGCGGTAAGACTCGTGGACGCTCCGGCACCGGCACCGCAGGAGGACGACACCGCGATGGTCTCGATCGCGGCACTCCTTCCGGCGAACTCGCCGCGGCTCACCGAAGTCGACGAGCACATACAGATGCTGTCGGAGACCGACGCCGAGCTACCGCCGATCCTGGTGCACCGGACCACCCTGCGGGTGATCGACGGAATGCACCGACTGCAGGCCGCACAGCGCCGCGGCGCCACCGCCATCACGGTGCGGTACTTCGACGGGGACGAGCGCGACGCGTTCGTCATGTCGGTGAAGCTCAACTGCTCGCACGGCCTGCCGCTGACGCTGGCCGACCGCAAGAACGCGGCACTGCGCATCATGCACTACCACCCGGAATGGTCCGACCGCGCGATCGCCGCCCTCGTCGGGATCTCCGACAAGACGGTCGGCGCGATCCGCCGCCGGGAGGGTGACAACCTGCCGCAGCTGGCCAACCGGGTCGGCCGCGACAACGAGAGCCACCCGCTCAACACCCGCGAAGGCCGGCTGCGCGCGAGCGAGTTGTTCCGGCAGAACCCGAACGCCACCACGCGCGAGGTGGCCCGGCTGGCGGAGATCTCGGCGACCACCGCCAAGGACGTCCGCAACCGGCTGCTGCGCGGCGAGAACCCGGTTCCGCCCAAGCAGCGCGAGCGCACCGGGATCGCCGAGCACCCGGTGCGTCCGGCCCCGGTCCGGCAGGTCCCTGCGGTCGAGTTGAGCCGGCTGCGCACCGACCCCTCGCTGCGGATGTCGCAAACCGGGCGTACGCTGCTGCGCTGGCTGGAGGCGCTGGGCGTCGACGAGAACGAATGGATCTCCGTCGTCGAATCAGTGCCGAGCCACTGCGCACCGGCCGTCGCCGAAATGGCGCGGCGGCGCGCCGACGACTGGCAGAGCTTCGCGGTCGCCCTCGACCGGCGAATCCGGCTGGTCTCCTGACCGGCGGCACCGACCCGGTACCGTCACACCGCCGTTGCAGCACCCCCCAACATCGCCATCGCACCGCTGCAGCACCCTCGCAGCAACGGCACACCACTTTGCGCGCACGATCCGAGCACTATCCGAGCACCTTCGTGACCTGATCCGGAGAGCACTATGAGCGTGAACCCCTTCGACGACGAGTCCGGCCGCTTCTTCGTCCTGGTCAACGGCGAGGACCAGCACTCACTGTGGCCTGTGTTCGCCGAGATCCCCGACGGCTGGCGTGTCGTGTTCGGCGAGGACGGCCGGGCCGAGTGCCTGGAGTACGTCGAGCGCGAGTGGAGCGACATGCGGCCCAAGAGCCTGCGCGACGCCATGACGGCCGACGCGGCGGTCTGACGATCGGCTCCCCGCCCGCCTGACACCACCACCGACCCATGCCTGGTTCGTGCCACACCCAGCCGTCGCGAACCAGGCATCAGTCGTACCTCCATACCGTCGCCCGGCGGCGCAGTGCTCCACGCAACGCGCTGATCCGCCACGACACGGGGGCTCCCGCGCACCCGCGCCGGGCGCCCGGGAGCACCTAGCCCCCTCTTCACCCTCCCGTCAGAAAGGGCCACCACGAGTGTCAGGCCTTTCCCGAACCGGACGGCGTCGGCATTACCTGCTGTGCGCGCCGACCCACTTCGACGTCCGCTACTCCATCAACCCGTGGATGGACCCCGGCCTGCCGACCGCCGCCGAGGTCGCCCTGTCGCAGTGGCAGCGGCTGCACGGCGTGCTCACCGACCTCGGGCACGACGTCGACCTGATCGACCCGCTCCCGGGCCTGCCCGACATGGTGTTCGCCGCCAACGGCGCGATCGTCGCCGACGGCCGCGCCCTGGTCGCCAGCTTCCGCCACGCCGAGCGGCAGGGCGAATCCCCCGCCTACCTGGACTGGTTCCGCTCCCGCGGCTACACCGAGGTGCGCCAGTCATCGGCCCTCAACGAGGGCGAGGGCGACTTCCTCACCACCGGCGACGTGATCCTGGCCGGCAGCGGCTTCCGCAGCGATGCCGAAGCCCGCGACGAGGTCCAGGAGTTCTTCGGCAAGAAGGTGCTGGGGCTGACCCTGGTCGACCCGCGCTTCTACCACCTGGACACCGCGATCGCCGTCCTGGACGAGCACGAGGTCATGTACCTGCCCCAGGCATTCGCCCCCGAGAGCCTCGACCTGCTCACCGAGCGCTACCCCGACGCCATCGCCGCGACCGAGGACGAGGCATGCCTGTTCGCCCTCAACGCGGTCAGCGACGGCAAGCACGTCATCCTGCCCACCGCGGCCACCCGGCTGGCCGCGCAGCTGCGTGAGCGCGGCTTCGAGCCGATCGGCGCCGACACCACCGAGCTGCTCAAGGCCGGCGGCGGCGCCAAGTGCTGCACCCTGGAGCTGCACGGCGTCCAGCCCGGCGACGCGGACTGACCACGGAGAGAGAACGAGGCCGGGCCGCGTGACGCGGTCCGGCCTCGCCGTTTCGCGCTGGTTCCTGCTGTTCAGTTCACGAGCCCGGCGGCGAGATCGGCCCGGCCCCGGATCCCGAGCTTGCGGTAGACCCTGGTGAGGTGCTGCTCGACGGTGCTCACCGTGACGGCCAGGACGCCGCTGATCTCCTGGTTCGTCAGACCCTGGACCGCGAGCGCCGCGACCCGCCGCTCGCCCTCGCTGATCGTTTCCACCCCGCCGGCCTCCGGCTCGGTCCTGGCGGTGGACGCCGGTCCTCCGGCCACGGCCCGGGAGGACGTCGTGGTCCGGGCGGCGACCGGGTGGATCGCCGGCCGCGCCGCGGGGACCCCCGCCGGCGGGCCCGGCCGGTCGGGCGGATCGACCGGATCGGACGGCGCGGCCGAGTCCGGCGGGCGGCCGCCCGGATCACGCCGTCCGGCCAGGCCGACCAGGCCACGCGGCCCGCGAAGGCCATGGTCCACGGAGGCGACGGCGGTCAACACCCCGCTCCGCTTTCCGGGCCCGGTCTCGTCCTGCCACGGCATCCGGTCCAGCATCCGCACCGTCCGCAGCGTCTCGGCCCGGTCACCGCACGCGGCGAGCAGCTCGACCGGCTCCCGCAGGCTCCGGTGCAGTTCCTCCGGCGGTCCGGCCAGTGCCAGCACCCGCAGGACCAGGGCGCGCGTGTGGCGGTCGGTGTCGACGGCCCGCGCGAGCTGATCGGTGGCCAGGTCACGGGCGGCGCACGCGTCCCCGAGGGCCAGGTGCGCCTCCGCCAGATCGGCCCGCCACGGGGCCAGGCCCGGCAGGTCGGTGCCGCGGGCGCCGAGGATCCGACCGATCCGGGTGAAGTCGCCGACGGCGGCCAGCGGGCGGCCGGTCGCCAGGTGGTAGTGCCCGCGGGCCCGGAGGAAGCGGATGCCGCCGACGGTGTGGTCGAGACCGTCCGGGATCCCACGGGCCACGACCTCCGCCGCCCGCTCGTACTCCCCCGCCGCCGTCCGCGCCGCCAGCAGCGTAGCCAGCGGGTCGGCGACCGCCCCACCCCAGTCCCGGTCGGGCAGCAGGCTGAGCGCGTGCCGGGCGAGGGCGGCCGCGTACGTCGCGTCACCGCCGCGCAGCACGACCGAGGACCACATGCCGGTGAGCACCGCCTGCCAGACGACCGCGCCGTGGCAGTCGGCCTCGGCCTTGAGGGTGCGCCACCACTCCTCGGCCTCCTCGGCCCGACCGGCCAGCACGAGCGCGAGCACCGCCGTCATCAGGGCCTCAAGGGTGCCGTCGGACAGCCGACAGCTGTCCAGCAGCCGCTCGGCGGCCGCGACCGAGGCGTCACCGCCGGGCTCGGACCAGATCCGCGACAAGTCCTCGGCGGCGGACAGCCACGGATCGGCGGCCCCGGTCGGCACCAGCGGCACGGCGTCCACCGGACCGAACCACCAACGGTGCGCCAACCGGCACAGCGCCTCAGCCTGAAAGTCCGGCGGCAAACCGGCCTGCCCGCCGGCCCAGGGAACGGCCGCACCCGAGCCGGACACGCCGGAGCCCACCGCCCCCGCGCCCAGTGCGCCGCAGTCGAACGGCAGGCTTCCGCGGTGGACGGCCTCGTCGCCCCACCACAGCGCCGCACGCGCGAACACCGCTGCCTGCTGCGGCGACTGCTCGGGGCTGTCGGACGGCAGGTCCGTGAGCGCGTCCAGATAACCCTGGCCGGCCGACGGGCTGCTGCGCCAGGCGCGGCGGGCCAGGTCGGCCAGGATCGCGCGCCGCTCCGCGTCCGAGCCGGCCGAGGCGACGGCGAGTTCGAGGCACTGGCGGGCGAAGTCGGCTTCCGGCACTGCGGTCTCGGGCGCGAGGTGGGCCTGCCCGCCGGCCTGGTCCGTCGCCTGCTCGGCCGCCCGGCGCAGCACCGGCGGTGCCCAGCCCGGTCCGGGCGAGCCGGCGGCGAGCAGGTGGGCGGCCACCTCGCGCGGCTCGGCGACCAGCCGCGTCTTGAGCTCGGCGGCCCGCAGGTGCGCCGCGGCGCGGGCTTCGGGTGTCAGGCCGCGGAGTACGGCCTCAGCGATCCCTGGGTGGCGGAACCAACCGTCGGCGAGCAGTCCGGACCGGTCCAGCGCCTCGGCGGCCACGGCCCCGACCAGCCCGACCGTCCCACCGGCTCCCGGCTCGGCCCGCGCGGGGAACGGCCCTCCGAAGGCCGCGAGCCGTCCGGCGGCCTCGCGCAGCGGCGGATCGCAGCGGTCCAGGTAGCGCCCGAGCGCCTCGACGTACTCCGCACCGCCGCCGTCCACCGCGCAGGCGGTCGAGCCGTCGGCGGTCGAGTCCTCGGCGAGCGCCGCGGTCAGCATCGGGATGCCGCAGCTGAGTTGCCGGGCGAGGAAGGGCGTCCCGTCGAACACCCGGTCGCCGAGGACCTCGCGGATCCGCTCCGCGGACCAGGGGGCGAGCCGGATCTCACGGTGCGCGCCCCAAGTGAACTGCCGGCCGCGGTCGCCGGCGACCGCGGTGTCCCGGACGCCGAGCACCATCGTCAACCGTACGGTCCGCAGCCGGCGTTGGAGCCGGCGCAGCACCAGCAGCGACGCGGCGTCCGCGAGATGCGCGTCGTCGACGACCAGGGCCAGCGGCTCCTCGCGGGCCAGTCGCCCGATCTTCGCCGCCCAGGACCGCGGCGAGTCCCCGCCGGCCTCGCTGTCTGGCACGCACTGCTCACCGAGCGAGCAGCACTCCACGCCGGCCAGCAGCTGCTCCAACACGGCCCCGGCGAATCCCTGTTCGTCGGCCGCGCCTACCGCGCTCAGCGTCCGCACGCCCTGCCGAACGCAGTGGTCGACGAACTCGTCGAGCAGCCAGGTCTTCCCGCTCGCGACGCCGCCGCTCACCAGGATCAGGCGTCCCGCCCCGGCTCGGCCCGGCACCGCCTGCTCGCTCAGGAAGGCCAGTGCCTCCTCCGGTTCCAGCTCCATCATCGCCCGACCCCCGAGTTCCGCTCCCCCCGGCGCACCCCCGACCTCTCACCACCAGGCAGGCCACACGACCTTGCCAGAGGACCCGCCGACCGACAACCTCCGCACCCGACCGCGGAGTCGGCGATGTTCAGGACGCGGCGCGCCAGACGCGCCTGTGCCTGCCCCCGCCCTCGCCATGGATCGTCTCGGCGGAGCCGATGCCCGGCTTCTCCGCGACGGCCCGTAGCGCGGCCGATTCGTTCGGGCAGTCACCGAGGACCTCGGCGACCATGCGCACCGCACGGCGGCGCGGCTCAGGCGGGCAGGAGGAGGGACGTGCCAGGACTCGATGAAAACAGACAGGTGTATAGGTTTTCAGCCTCTCGGGCACCGGGTGGAGGACGGCCCTGGCGGGCTCGGCCCCGTCGAGGGTGGCCAGGCGGCATCGCATCTCCTCCGAAGTCCGCCGGGCACGGGCCCTCCATTCGCGGCCGCCGCCCTTCGCAGGCGGGGCCGGCCACGGATCCAGGAGTTCCGCCGTACCGGCTGCCCGGACGAGCCGCGTGGATCCGCCGAGCAACCGCACGGCCGCTCCGGTAGGGCCGAGGACGTCACCCTCCAGCAGAAGCAGCGCCTCGTGTCCGAGGAGAACTCCCACGCCTCTCACCCCTTCGGAGGTGGACGGACCAGCAGCAGCGCGGGCCCGACCGCCTTCCCGGTCTCGCGCGCGGTGGACCTCCGCGCACACGACGGCAGTGCTCCTGCGCCGGGGCCGACGGGAGAGCATCAGTCGAGGATGCAGACCTCCAGGGTGCGGGGGCCGTGCACGCCCTCGACACGGTCGAGTTCGATGTCACTGGTGGCGGAGGGGCCGGAGATCCAGGTCTGCGGGCGGCCCGGGTCGAGCAGCGGGAGGGCCTGCGGCACGGAGGCGAGGACCTGATCGGCGCGCACGACGCAGATGTGGTGGTCCGGGACGAGGGTGAGCAGCCGGCGGCCCTGGCCGGGGCCGGTGTCGAGCACGATCGTGCCGGTCTCGGCGATGGCGAGGGCGCAGCCGGTGATCACGCTGTCGACGCTCTCCAGGGTGTGCGCGGTCAGGCTGCCGTCGTCGGGCAGCCGTTCGACGGTCGCCAGCGCGAGCCAGTCGGGCGGAAGGCCGGGTGGGGTGACGAGGACGCGGGTGCCGCGGTCGGCGAGCAGGCGGGCGAGCATAGCCGGCAGGGCGCCGGCGGTGGTGCGGTGGACGTGTGCACGGTAGTCGGCGAGGTTCTCCGCCAGGAGGTCCAGCAGGGCCGCCGGGCCGCCGGGGACGTGCGCCGCCAGGTAGCCGCGCGCGGGGGTGCCGGTCTCGGCGTGGCCGGGGATGTCGGTGAGCGCGGCACGGATGCGGGCCAGGACGGTGTCGCGGGCGGTGGTCATCGGCTTCCGTCCTTGCGGTTCTTCTTCCACCAGTCGCGGAAGGGTTCGGCGGGCAGAGCGGGCAGGTCGCGGGTGTCGGACCATGCCTTCGCCGGCCCCGGCAGGGGCAGGCGCTTCGGGTGGAGAGCGCGGGTCCTGGTGGCGGCGCGTTCGGCGGCGGTGAGCGCGGCGGGGTGGTCCAGCAGCCAGGTCGCGGCCTTCATCGCGGCCCGCTCGACGCGGTGCCCCTCCACCTGCTCGGCGACCTGTTCGCGCAGGTGGACGAGGACCTCCGGAATGTCGATCGCGACCGGGCAGACCTCGTAGCACGCCCCGCACAGCGTGGACGCGTACGGCAGCGACGCCTCCAGCTCGCTCTGCAGGCCGCGCAGCTGCGGGGTGAGGATCGCGCCGATCGGGCCGGGGTAGGGCGAGCCGTAGGCGTGGCCGCCGGCCCGCTCGTAGACCGGGCACACGTTCAGGCAGGCGGAGCAGCGGATGCAGCGCAGCGCCTGGCGGCCGACCTCGTCCGCCAAGGTCGCGGTGCGGCCGTTGTCGAGCAGGACCAGGTGG
This sequence comes from Kitasatospora sp. NBC_00315, assembly GCF_041435095.1. Taxonomy (NCBI): domain Bacteria; kingdom Bacillati; phylum Actinomycetota; class Actinomycetes; order Kitasatosporales; family Streptomycetaceae; genus Kitasatospora; species Kitasatospora sp. NBC_00315. The sequence goes on from NZ_CP108025.1 coordinate 233,914, forward strand.
AACTCCTGCGGGCCGTCGCGGTCGGTGGTGCCGGTCCAGGTGGAGGTGTAGGGGTTCATCCGCTCGGCGGTGGAGGAGCGGGGCAGCAGCTGGAGGAAGACCTCCAGGTCGCGCCAGGTCGGGATGACCTTCTCGATGCCGACCACGGAGATCAGGGTCTCGGGCAGGGTCAGGCACATCCGGCCGTTGCCCTCCGACTCGACGACGACCAGGGTGCCCGTCTCGGCGATGAGGAAGTTCGCGCCGGAGACCGCCACCTTGGCGCGCAGGAACTTCTCCCGCAGGTGCAGCCGGGCGGCTTCGGCGAGGTCGGCGGGGCGGTCGGTGAGGCCGTCGGGGGCCGGGCGCCCCCAGCGGCCCATCGCCTCGGCGAAGATGTCCCGGATCTCGCCCCGGTTCTTGTGGATCGCGGGGACGAGGATGTGCGAGGGGAGGTCGTCGCCGAGCTGCACGATCAGTTCGGCGAGGTCGGTCTCGTAGGCGGTGATGCCCTCGGCGGCCAGCGCCTCGTTCAGCCCGATCTCCTGCGTCGCCATCGACTTGACCTTCACCACCTCGCTCTCGCCTTTCGCGTGGACCAGGTCGGCGACGATCCGGTTCGCCTCGGCCGCGTCCGTCGCCCAGTGCACGGTGCCGCCGGCCGCCTGCACGGCCGCTTCCGCCTGCAGCAGATAGTGGTCCAGTCGGGCGAGGGTGTTGTCCTTGATCTCCTTGCCCGCCTGTCGCAGCTGGGCCCAGTCGTCGAGCTCGCCCACCGCGGCGGCTCGTTTGTCGCGGATGGTGTGCGTGGCGTGGGTCAGGTTCGCGCGCAGCTGCTCGTTCTTCGTGGAGGTCTTGGCGGCCTCGGGGAAGGCCGGCATGCCCAGGTAGGCGCCGCTCATGCGAGGACCTCCGTCTCGGTCGAGGCCAGGATCTCGGCCAGGTGCACCGCCCGCATCGCGGCCCCCTGGCGGCGCAGGGTGCCGTCCAGGTGCAGCAGGCACGAGTTGTCCGCCCCGCACAGCACTCCCGCACCGGTGGACAGTGCGTTACGGACCTTGTCGGCCCCCATCGCCGCCGAGACGTCCGGGTTCTTCACCGCGAAGGTGCCACCGAAGCCGCAGCACTCCTCGGCTCCCGGCAGCTCCCGCAGTTCCAGCCCCTTCACGGCCTCCAGCAGCCTGCGCGGCCGCTCCCCCAGACCCAGCATCCGCAGCCCGTGACAGGACGGGTGGTAGGTGACCGTGTGCGGGAAGTACGCCCCCACGTCCGTCACCCCCAGCACGTCCACCAGGAACTCGGTGAGTTCGAACGTCCGGGCGGCGAGCGAGGCGGCGGCGTCCGCCAGCTCGCTGCCGCGCCCCTGCGCCAGCGCCTTGGCGCCGATCCGCGGGTAGTTGTCCCGGACCATCGCCGCGCACGAACCCGAGGGCGTGACGACGTAGTCGTAGCCTTCGAACGCGCGGGCGCTGCGCAGCACCAGCGGCTCGGTCTCGCGCCGGTAGCCGGTGTTGTACTGCGGCTGTCCGCAGCAGGTCTGCGCGGCCGGGAAGTCGACCTCCACGCCGAGCCGGTCGAGCAGGGTGACCACGGCACGGCCGGTGCCGGGGTAGAGCGCGTCGTTGACACAGGTGACGAACAGGGCGACTCGCATCGGGCCGTCCGCGGGGGTGGAGCGGTGGGGCGGGTGGTTCATCGGTTCTCGCTCTCGGGTCAGGACAGGCCGATTCGCGCGGCGGCGGAGTCCCAGGCTCTCGTGTCGCCACCGGGTGTGTAACGGCGAAGCTGCTGGGTGCCGGCGATCAGGCGGCGCATGCCGGCGCGGTCGTCGACCAGGCCGTGGGCGCGGGCCTGGACGAGGACGTTGCCCAGGGCGGTGGCCTCCGTGGGGCCGGCGACCACGGGCAGACCGGTGGCGTCGGCGGTGAACTGGCAGAGCAGTTCGTTGCGGCTGCCGCCGCCGACCAGGTGGACGACGCGGATGTCGCGTCCGGTCAGGGCCGCGGCCTGACGCAGCGTGTGCCGGTGGGCGAGGGCGAGGCTCTCCAGTATGCAGCGCACGGTCGCCCCTTGGTCCGCAGGTGCGTTCTGGCCGGTGCGGGCGCAGTGTTCCGCGATGCGGGCCGGGATGTCGCCGGGAGCAAGGAACTCGGGAGCGTCGGGGTTGACCAGGGCGGCGAAGGGGCGGGACCGGGCGGCCTGGTCGAGGAGCGCGGGCAGCCGGTGCGGCAGCCCTCGGGCCCGCCAGGTGCGCTGGCTCTCGCTGAGCAGCCACAGGCCCATGATGTTGCGCAGGTAGCGGGTGGTGTTGTCGATGCCGAGTTCGTTGGTGAAGTTGGCGGCCCGGGAGGCGTCGGTGAGGACGGGGCGTTCCAGTTCGAGGCCGGCCAGCGACCAGGTGCCGCACGAGACGTAGGCGAAGGCGGCGGTGGTGGCGGGGACGGCGGCCACCGCGGACGCGGTGTCGTGGGAGGCGACCGCGGTGACCGGGGTGTCCTCGGGCAGGCCGGTGGCGGCCACGACGTGCGGCAGGAGGGTGCCGGCCTGGTCACCGGGTCTGCGCAGCGGGGGCAGCAGGGCGGCGTCGAGGCCGAGGGCCGTGAGGACGGGCTGGGACCAGGTACCGGTGCGTGCGTCGTAGAGGCCGGTGGTGGAGGCGTTGGTGGCCTCCGTCCCGGTGCTTCCGGTGAGCCAGTGGGTGATGAGGTCGGGAATGAGCAGGATGTTCCGGGCACGGTCGAGCTGCTTCTCGGCCGCGAGCTGGAAGATCGTGTTGAAGGGAAGGTGCTGCAGGCCGGTGATGCGATAGAGGTCCCTGGCCGGGATACGGTTCCAGACCTCTGCGACGGCGGGGCCGGTGCGGGTGTCGCGGTAGTGGAAGGGCGTGGCGACGAGGGCGCCGTCGGCGTCGAGCAGACCGTAGTCGACGGCCCAGCTGTCGATGCCGACGGAGGCGATGTCCACCGTCCGGGCAGCTTCGCGCAGTCCGTCGAGAATCCCCTGGTACAGGCCGAGGACGTTCCAGTGGAGGCCGTCGGGCAGGTGGGCCGGGGTGTTGTCGAAGCGGTGGACCTCGGTGAGGTCGAGGGTGTCGCGGCCGACCCGGCCGATGACGACCCTTCCGCTGGTGGCGCCGAGGTCCGCCGCCGCGAAGGCGGTGGGCGAGGTGGAGGAGGTGGGTTTCACGGCAGGGTGGTCCTCGGTGGTGCGGGGGGGGCGAAGGGGTTGGTCGGGGTGGCCGCGACTGCGTCGGCGCGGCCACGCCGTGGTGCAGGGCCGGTCAGGCGGATCTTGCGCCCGGACGGGCGCCCGACCTCGCGCGTCGATCCGCCGAGATCCGTCGGACCGGCCCTGGACGGCCGGTGGTGCGCACCGGCCGCCACCCTCATCCCGCCTGACGGAGCGTTCGCGGCGGGGGCCCGGAGCGGTTCCGGGGGGAGCGATCAGCGCAGGAAAGCTGCGGCGACGCCGGCGTCCACGGGGATGTGCAGGCCCGTGGTGTGGGTGAGGTCACCGCCGGTGAGGGCGAAGACGGCGTTCGCGACGTGCTCGGGGAGGACCTCGCGCTTGAGGAGGGTGCGCTGGGCGTAGAACTCGCCGAGCTTGTCCTCCTCGATGCCGTAGGTGGCGGCGCGCTGGGCTCCCCAGCCGGCGGCGAAGATGCCGGAGCCGCGGACGACGCCGTCGGGGTTCACTCCGTTGACGCGGATGCCGTGCTCGCCGAGTTCGGCGGCGAGCAGGCGGACCTGGTGGGCCTGGTCGGCCTTGGTCGCGGAGTAGGCGATGTTGTCGGGGCCGGCGAAGACGGCGTTCTTGGAGGCGATGTAGACGATGTCGCCGTCCAGGTTCTGCTCGATCATGGTGCGGGCGGCCTCGCGGGAGACGAGGAAGGAGCCGCGGGCCATGATGTCGTGCTGGAGGTCCCAGTCCTTGGCCGTGGTCTCCAGCAGGGGCTTGGAGATGGAGATGCCGGCGTTGTTGACCACCAGGTCGACACCGCCGAAGGCCAGGGCGGCGGCCTTGAACGCCGCCGCGATCTGCTCCTCGTCGGTGACGTTCGCGGTGACGGCGACGGCCCGGTCGGGGCCGCCGAGCTCCTGGGCGACGGCGGCGGCGTTCTCGGCGTTCAGGTCGGCCACCACGACGCAGGCCCCCTCTGCGGCCAGGCGGTGGGCGATGGCCTTGCCGATGCCGGAGCCGGCGCCGGTGACCAGGGCGACGCGGGCCGCGAGCGGCTTGGGCTCGGGCATCCGCCGGAGCTTGGCCTCCTCCAGCGACCAGTACTCGATGCGGAACTTCTCGCTCTCCTCGATCGGGGCGTAGGAGGAGACGGCCTCGGCTCCGCGCATGACGTTGATGGCGTTGAGGTAGAACTCCCCGGCGACGCGGGCGGTCTGCTTGTCCCTGCCGAAGGAGAACATCCCGACGCCCGGGACGAGGACGATCGCCGGGTCGGCGCCACGGATGGCGGGCGAGTCGGCGGTGGCGTGCCGGTCGTAGTAGGCCTGGTAGTCACGCCGGTACTCGGCGTGGAGCTCCTTCAGCCGCGCCACGGCCTCGTCCAGAGGCGCGGCGGCGGGCAGGTCGAGGACCAGCGGGCGGACCTTGGTGCGCAGGAAGTGGTCGGGGCAGGAGGTACCGAGGGCGGCCAGGCGGGGGTGCTCGGCGTGGGCCAGGAAGTCCAGCACCGGGGCGGTGTCGGTGAAGTGGCCGACCTGGCGGGCGTCGGTGGAGGCCAGGCCGCGGACGACCGGGGCGAGGGCCGCGGCCCGCTCGCGCCGCTCGGCCTCGGGCAGCGGCCCGTAGCCGTCCAGCGCGGGGCCGAACGGCTGGGCCTTCCCCCGGTCGGCGAGGAAGACCTCGGCGGTGCGGATGATGTGCAGCGCGTTGGCCTCGCACTCCTCGCTGGTGGCGCCCCAGGCGGTGATGCCGTGGCCGCCGAGGACGCAGCCGACGGCCTGCGGGTTGGCCTCCTTGATCGCGGCGATGTCCAGCCCGAGCTGGAAGCCGGGGCGGCGCCAGGGCACCCACACCACGGCGTCGCCGAAGCACTCGGCGGTGAGCTTCTCGCCGTCGGCGGCGGTGGCCAGCGCGATGCCGGAGTCCGGGTGCAGGTGGTCGACGTGGGCGGCGTCCACCAGGCCGTGCATGGCGGTGTCGATGGACGGCGCCGCGCCGCCGCGTCCGTGCAGGCAGTAGTCGAACGCGGCGACCATCTCGTCCTCGCGCTCGACGCCGGGGTAGACGTCGACGAGGGAGCGCAGCCGGTCCAGGCGCAGTGCGGCCAGGCCGTTCTCGGTCAGGGTGCCCAGGTCGCCGCCCGAGCCCTTCACCCAGAGCAGTTCGACGGGCCGGCCGGTGGCGGGGTCGGTGTCGGTGCCCTGGGCGGAGGTGTTGCCGCCGGCGTAGTTGGTGTTGCGCGGGTCGGAGCCGAGTCGGTTGGAGCGCGCCAGCAGGGCGGCGACTTCGGGGTGCAGAGCCATGGTGGGAGGTCTTCCTGGTCGATCCGTGGGTGGCGCCGGCGGGGTGCGCGGGCCGGCCGGTGGGGTGAGCCGGAGTCCGGCCGGCCCGCGGGACGATGGCTGGGGAGCGGGTCAGGCTCCCCAGCCGGCCTGTTCGCCGCCGACGCGTTCGGCGGCGGTCTTCTCGGCCCAGCCGGTGGCCCGGTAGGCGGCGACGGGGTCGGTACGCAGGCCCATCTCCTCGCGGACCTCGGCCAGCAGGGGGCGGACGTCCGTACTGAAGGCGTCCATGAGAACGGCGTTCGCCGCCAGCACGTCGCCGCCGCGTTGGGCGGCGCCCAGCGCGTCCGCGTCGACCAGCAGGGCCTTGGCGGTGGCCTCCTGGACGTTCATCACCGAGCGGATGACGGCCGGGATCTTCGCCTCGATGTTGTGGCACTGGTCGAGCATGAACGCGACGCCGGCCTGCTCGTCCAGGCCGCCGTTCCTGACGACCTCGTGCATGATCCGGAACAGCTGGAACGGATCGGCCGCGCCGGCCATGAGGTCGTCGTCGGCGTAGAAGCGGGAGTTGAAGTCGAAGCCGCCGAGCTTCCCCTCGCGGAGCAGGAACGCGACGATGAACTCGATGTTGGTGCCCGGCGCGTGGTGCCCGGTGTCGACGACGACCTGGGCCTTCGGCCCGAGCCGGAGGCAGTGGGCGAAGGCGGTGCCCCAGTCAGGGACGTCCATCGTGTAGAAGGCGGGCTCGAAGAGCTTGTACTCCAGCAGGATCCGCCGGTCGTCGCCGAGCCGTGCGTACACCTCGCCGAGCGCCTGGGCCAGGCGGTCCTGGCGGGCGGCGATGTCGTCCTGGCCGGGGTAGTTGGTGCCGTCGGAGAACCACAGCTTCAGGTCGCGCGAGCCGGTGGCGTCCATGATGTCGACGCACTCCAGCAGGTGGTCGACGGCCTTGCGCCGCACCCGCGGGTCGGGGTTGGTGACCGAGCCGAGCTTGTAGTCGTCGTCCTGGAAGACGTTGGCGTTGATCGCGCCGAGCTCCAGCCCGAGGCTCCCGGCGTGGGCGGCGAGCTTGCCGTAGTCCTCGACGCGGTCCCAGGGGATGTGCAGCGAGACCTTGGGGGCGACGCCGGTGGCGGTATGCACCTGGGCGGCGTCCGCGAGCTTCTCGTACGGGTCGCGCGGCACGCCCGGCTGGGCGAACACCTTGAACCGCGTTCCCGAGTTTCCGTAGCCCCATGAGGGGGTCTCGATGCGCTGGTTCCTCAGCGCATCCTTCACTGCCGACGGCTCGGACACGGGCACCTCTTCGAAGCAGTTGAATCGTTTCAAGAGGACCGTAAGCCGGATCCCCTCCCCCGTCAAGGCGGTGCTGGTGTGAGGAAACGAGCTGGCGTAACTTGAGTTCGACGCCGCCCCAGGGGCCGGTGAGACTTTTCAACGGCCCGCACGGGGGAACACATGGCTGGTACGGCTGGCATCAAGGACGTGGCGCGACTGGCCGGGGTGTCCGTCGGCACGGTGTCGAACGTGATCAACCGCCCGGACATGGTCGGGGAGGACACCCGTCGCCGCGTCCGGAGCGCCATCGACCAGCTCGGCTACGTCCGCAGCGAATCCGCCCGCCAGCTCAGAGCCGGCCGCAGCCGGATCATGGGACTGCTGGTCCTCGACCTGGGCAACCCCTTCTTCGTCTCGGTGGCCAGGGGGGCGGAACAGGCCGCCCGCGCGGCGGGGCTGGGCGTGATGGTCTGCAACAGCGCCCAGAACCCCGCCGACGAGGCCGACTACCTGTCGCTCTTCGCCGAACAGCGGGTGCGCGGCGTACTCCTCACTCCGACGGACTCCACGGCGGCGGCCACCGCGGTGCTGCGCCGCAACAACGTCCCGTTCGTCCTCGTGGACCGCGTCCTGCCGGGCACCGACGCCTGCTCGGTGGCGGTGGACGACATCACGGGCGGCGCGATGGCCGCCCGGCACCTGCTGGAGAGTGGACACCACCTGATCGCCTATGTGGGAGGCGGCCATCCACTGCAGCAGGTGCGCGACAGGCGCGAAGGAGCCCTGGGAGCGGTGGCTCTGGCGGGGTACGGGCGGGAGTCCCTGGTGGACGTCCGGGTCGACCGACTCGATGTGGAAGCGGGCCGGGACGCCGGCGCGCGCCTCCTCGGCCTGACGCCCAGGCCGACCGCCGTGTTCTGTGCCAACGACCTGCTGGCCCTGGGAGTCCTGCAGACGGCCTACGCCGCCGGCCTGCGGGTACCCGAGGATCTCGCGATCGTCGGGTACGACGACATCGAGTTCGCCTCGGCGGCCGCGGTGCCACTGACATCGGTGCGCCAGCCGGCGGAGGCGATGGGCCGGACCGCGGCCGAGCTCCTGCTGGAGGAGACCGGTGAGGACGCGTCCGGACACCGGCACCAGCAGATCCTGTTCCAGCCCGAGATCGTGGTCCGGCGCTCCAGTCTCCGGGGCGCGTGACGTCCGCCCGTCCGGACGCTTTGAAACCGTTCAACCCGGCAGGTGCAGGCGCGCGAGGTGGCTCCGCTCAGCCCGCCTTCGGCGCCGCCGTACTACGGCGGACGACGAGGCGGGGAGTCATGGACGTCTGCACGGCCCGGGTCCGGTGACCTTCGACCCGTTCCAGGAGCATCCGGGCGGCGGTTGACCCCATGGTGTGCCCGGCCTGGTCGACGCTGGTCAGCTGGACGGGAGCGAGAGCGGCGACGGCGGTGTTGTTGTACCCGACCAGCGACACGTCCCCGGGGATGTCCAGTCCCAGCTCGTGGACCGCCCGGTAGACACCGAGCGCGGCCACGTCGGCGCCGGCCATGACGGCCGTCGGAGGGTTGGGACCGCCCAGCAGCTGGAGGCCGGCGCGGTAGCCGCCCTCGTCGGAGTAGTCCGTGGGGATCACCTGGGCGCGGTCCGCCAGTCCATGCCGCTCCATAGCCTCCCGGTAGCCGCCGGTCAGGACGATCTCCGGGGTGCGCTTCCACCGGCTCGCCCTGGTGCCGGGGGCCGCGAGCAGGGCGATCCTGCTGTGCCCGAGCGACACGAGGTGGTCCACCACCAGGCCGGCCCCCAGCTCGTCGGCGTCCACCACGGAGTCGTGGACGGCGGAGGCGTCATGGTGGCCGATGATCACGGTCGGCGTCGTCTCGGCGGTGGCCAGGACCTCGGTGCGCGGCGTCCCGGGAGCGATCAGGATCAGCCCGTCCATCTGGCGGTCCACCATCGCCCGCACGGTGCGGCCCTGGCCCTCGGCACCGAAGCCCGCGGCTCCGATCATGACGGTGTAGTCGCCGTCGCGGAGCTGTTCCTGGATGCCGTCGATGATGTCGGCGAAGAAGGTGTTGCGCATGTTGTCCAGCAGGACGCCTATCGTGTAGGTCCGACCGCGCATCCCACGCGCCGCCGCATGCGGACGGTAGTCCAGCTCGGCCATCGCGGCGCGGACCCGCTCCTGCATGGCGGCACTCACCCCGTAGGCGTTGCGCAGGACCTTGGACACAGCTGCCGTGGACACGCCGGCGTGCTGGGCCACGTCCGTGATGGTCACGCGCTTCGAGCGGCTTGCCGGCTCCATGCGGGGCGCCCTCCAGTCTCATTGGATGAATAACGTTCTACACGATTCTTCCAGGCCAGGAGCTCCCTTTGGAAGAGATGACCGCGACGTTACATCCTCGTGTCTTGACGCGAAAGCCGCATGCAGGCACTGTGGTGGCACTCCAGCGGAGAACGTTCTACACAGCCGGGACCCCATCTGAGCGCGTCCCGCCGTTCTCGCCGCGATGCCTCCTCCTCAATGACGCCAGGGAGCACAGCCGTGACCATCTCCTCCACCCGCCCCGGTAGAGCGCGCCTCGTCGGCCTCACCGCCAGCGCCGCCGCCGTGGTCCTCCTCGCCTCCGCCTGCGGCAGCACCGGCTCGGGCGCCTCCGCCGCGCCCAAGGACTTCAGCTACCTCTCGGTCGTGGAGAACACCACCGTCAAGACGACCCTCACCACCCTCTCCCAGGGCGCCTGCACCACCCAGAACACGGCGCTGCCCCTCAAGGTCGATACCGTGCCGCAGACCGGCCTGGACCAGAAGCTGCAGCTGCTGGCCGGCCAGGGCGCCCTCCCGGTACAGTTCGCCGCCGGCAGCGCCCCCGCCCTGACCAACCAGCTCTTCAAGTCCGGCAAGGTCGCCAACCTGGAGGACGAGCTCACCAAGCTCGGCGTGTACGACCAGCTCCAGCCGGCGGCCGTCTCCACCATCCAGGCGCTGTACGACGGCAAGGTCGCGGTCCTGCCGTACGAGTACAACATCGAGGGCATCTTCTTCAACAAGAAGCTGTTCGCCGAGCACGGTCTCTCGACCCCCAAGACCTGGGACGAGCTGGTCACCACCGCCGGCAAGCTGCAGGACGCCGGCGTGCAGCCCTTCGCCGCCTCCGGCCAGCAGGGCTGGCCGCTCACCCGGCTCATCAGCGGCTACCTCTACCGCAGCCTCGGCCCGTTCGCGATGGATCACATCGCCAGCGGCAAGGCCAAGCTGACCGACCCGGAGTACGTGGCCGCCGCCGCCAAGGTCGCGGACCTCGGCAAGAAGGGCTACTTCGGCCAGGGCGTCGGATCGATCGACTACGACACCGCGATGAACCAGTTCCTCAGCGGCAAGGCCGGCATGTTCTACATGGGCAGCTGGGCGCTGTCGAACATCGCCGACGCCAAGCAGGACACGGTGGGTGCGGAGAACATCGGCTTCATGCCCTTCCCCGCGGTGGCCGACGGCAAGGGCTCGATCGACCAGTACCCCTCGAACGTCGGGCTTCCGATCGCGCTGAACTCCAAGACCTTCGACGCCAAGACCGGCGACTGGGTGAAGTGCATCGCCCAGAACTACGGCAGCACGGCGCTGAAGGACCAGGGCACGATCTCCGGGTTCAAGGTGAACACCCCCGTTCCCGACAAGAACGCCGTCACCAAGCAGGTCCGGGAGACGATCGACGCCTCCAAGCAGAACGTCCTGTGGTTCGAGGCGCTGTTCAGCACGAAGGCCACGACCGTCAGCCAGTCCAACGCGGCCTCCCTGGTCACCGGCAGCACCAGCCCGGAGAAGTTCATGCAGCTGGTGCAGGACGCCCAGTCCGGCCAGTGAGCCCGCGCCGGCGGCCGGGGAGCGGACCGCAGTGGGTTGCGCCGCCGCTCCCGGGCCGCCGGACGTCCGGCCGCTCCATCTCCTACACACAACGAAGGACACGACCATGCACCGCGTACTCGGTGACCGCAGGGCCATCATGATTCTGGTGGGTCCAGCCCTGCTCGTGTACTCCCTCATCATGATCGTCCCGATGGTGTGGTCACTGGGCTACGCGTTCACCACGGGCAACGCCATCGACGGCTTCACCTGGAGCGGGCTGGAGAACTTCCGGCACCTGTTCTCGGACTCGGCCGTCCAGTCGTCCCTGTGGTTCACCGTCAAGTACGCGGTCGTCGTCACCATCGGCCAGGTCCTGGCCGGTTACGGTCTCGCCCTGCTGTACACCTTCTACCTGAAGCGGGCCTCGGCGTTCATCCGCACCCTGGTCTTCTTCCCCGTGGTGCTACCGACCGTGGCCGTCGGCCTGCTGTTCCAGAAGTTCTTCCAGGTCGCCCCGCAGACCGGCCCCGTCAACTCGCTGCTGAACATGGTCGGCATCGGTTCGATCGACTGGTTCGGCAGCTCCGGCAGCGCGTTCTGGGTCCTCGTCATCATGGACATCTGGCGCTCGATGGGCTTCTACGCCGTCCTGCTCTTCGCCGGCCTGCTGGACATCCCGGAGGAGGTCCTCGAATCGGCCCGTCTCGACGGCGCCTCCGGGCCGCGCCTGATCCGGCACATCATCCTGCCGCTGTCCTTCCCGGTCCTCATGTCCTCCGTGATCTTCAGCATCAACGGCACCCTGAAGGTCTTCGACTCCGTCGTGGCCCTCACCAACGGCGGTCCCGGCAATTCCACCACACCGCTGACCCTGTACATGTTCCAGACGTCCTTCACCTACAGCGAGTACGGCTACGGCAGCGCGATCGCCCTGCTGCTGACCGTGCTGTGCCTGCTGGTGACCCTGGTCGTCTTCCGCGTCTCGCGGCGCGACCTCACGAAGGGCTGACCCCATGTCCACCGACGCGCCGCCGCAGATCCGGGTCTCCCGGCCCTCCCACAGCTCCCGCCGCTCCCGGCCGCCGAGGCGCCTGCGCCTCGGGAAGCTCTGGGTGAAGGCAGTCATCGGGATCCTGCTCGTCATCGAGGTCTACCCGCTGGTCTGGATGTTCCTCACCTCGCTGAAGTCCAACAGCGACTACCTCAACAACTCCACCTGGAGCCTGCCCACCACCTGGGAGTGGGGCAACTACACCGAGGCCTGGACCACCGGCCACATCGGCCTGTACGTCCGCAACAGCCTGCTGGCGGTCGTTCCCTCGCTCGCCCTGATCCTCCTGATGGGCGCTGCCGCGGGCTTCGCGCTGCAGATCATGGTCTGGAAGGGCCGGAGCCTGACGCTGCTGATCTTCCTGGCCGGTGTCATGGTGCCCGCCCAGATGATCCTGCTCCCGTTGTTCTCCGTCTACTTCCGAACCGGCCTCTCCGGCACGCTGTGGCCGCTGGTCCTCACCTACACGGGTACGGGCCTGCCGCTGACGGTGTTCATGATGAGCACCTACTACAAGTCCCTGCCCCGTGAGGTCTTCGAGGCGTCCACCCTCGACGGCGCGAGCATCCTGCGCTCGTTCTGGACGATCAGCCTGCCGATGGTGCGCAACGCCATCCTCACCGTCGGCCTGGTCCAGTTCTTCTTCATCTGGAACGACCTGCTCGTCGCCCTGACCTTCACCAACAGCCAGGACCTGCGCACCGTTCAGGTCGGCCTGCTGAACTTCACCGGTGACTTCGGCTCCACCCAGTACGGCCCGCTGTTCGCCGCGATCTGCATCAACGTCGTCGGCACGCTGCTGATCTACCTCTTCCTCAACCAGAAGGTCATGAAGGGCCTCACGGGAGGCGCCGTCAAGGGCTGACGCCCGCACCGCTCCCCCACCCCCGCACACACGGGGGCCGTACCACCCACGTCACGGAAGGTCCCCTTTGTTGCACCTCCAGCCTGCCCCGGTGTCGTTCGAACAGCTGCCTGACGGCCTCGGCACGGGCGTCCCCGCGCCCCGGCTCTCCTGGGTACTGCCCGTCGGCGCCCCGGCCCAGGACGCGTACGAGATCGAGACCGTCCGCGCCGGCCGTGTCCACCGCACCGGCCGCACCTCCGGGGCCGACCAGGTCCTGGTGCCCTGGCCCGGCGATCCGCTGACCTCGCGGGAACAGGCCACCGTACGGGTCCGGGTGTGGGCTCCGAAGGAGGAGCGGCCCAGCTCGTGGAGCGAGCCGAGCAGTGTCGAGGCCGGCCTCTTGGACGCCGCCGACTGGGTCGCGGTGCCCGTCGGCGGCGCGTGGACGGAGGACCCGGACTCCGACCGGCGCCCCGCCCGCGTCCGCAAGGACTTCGCCCTCACCGCGCCCGTCGAGCGGGCCCGCGTGCACATCACCGCGCACGGCCTGTACGAGGCCGAGATCAACGGCCGGCGCGTCGGTGACGACATCCTCGCCCCCGGCTGGACCGTCTACCCGCAGCGGCTGCGCTACCGCACCTACGACGTCACCGACCACCTCCGGCCGGGCACCAACACCATCGGCGCGTGGCTCGGCGACGGCTGGTACCGCGGCCGCTTCGGCTTCGACGGCGGCACCCGCAACATCTACGGCGGCGACCTCTCGCTCGTCGCCCAGCTGGAGATCACCCACACCGACGGCAGCACCACCGTCGTCGCCACCGACGGCACCTGGAGCGCCGCCCGGGGCCCGATCCTCACCAGCGGCCTGTACGAGGGCGAGACCTTCGACGCCCGCCTCGACGACCCGCACTGGTCGACCCCCGAACGCACCGACTCCGAGCCCTGGACGGCCGTCTCCGTCGGCGCTCGCGACCCGCACACCCTCGTCGCGCCGCAGGGCCCGGCGGTGCGCTGCACTCAGGAGATCACCCCGGCCACCGTCACCCGCACGGCGGACGGACGGCATCTCCTGGACTTCGGCCAGAACCTCGTCGGCCGGCTGCGCGTCACCGCCGACGGGCCGCCCGGCACCCGGATCACCCTGCGCCACGCCGAGGTCCTGCAGGACGGCGAGCTGGCGACCGGCCCCCTGCGAGAGGCCCACGCCACCGACGTGCTCGTGCTGGCCGGCGACGGCCCCCGTACCTGGGAGCCCCGTTTCACCCTGCACGGCTTCCGCCACGCCGAGATCACCGGCTGGCCCGGGGAGCTCGCCGACGGCGCCGTCACCGCGCGGGTCTACCACACCGACATGCGCCGCACGGGCTGGTTCGAATGCAGCGACCCGCTGGTCAACCGCCTGCACGAGAACGTGGTGTGGAGCATGCGCGGCAACTTCGTCGACATACCCACCGACTGCCCCCAGCGCGACGAACGCCTCGGCTGGACCGGCGACATCCAGGTCTTCGCCCCCACCGCGAGCTACCTCTACGACTGCGCCGGCATGCTCGACTCCTGGCTCACCGACGTCGGCATCGAACAGCTCCCCGACGGCACCGTGCCCTGGTACGTCCCCGTCATCCCCGGCAACGACGTCTGGACCCCGATCCGGCCCGGTGCGGCCTGGGGCGACGTCGCCGCCCTCACCCCCTGGGTGCTGTACCAGCGCTTCGGCGACCTCGACCTGCTCCGCCGTCACTACCCCACCGGAAGGGCCTGGGTCGACCTCGTCGAGCGGCTCGCCGGCCCGACCCGGCTCTGGGACACCGGGTTCCAGCTCGGCGACTGGCTCGACCCCGCCGCACCGCCCGAGGACCCGGCAGCCGGCCGCACCGACCGCCACCTCGTCGCCACCGCCCACTTCGCCCGCTCCGCCCGCCACCTGGCCCGGTCCGCGCGGGAACTCGGCAACGACGACGACGCACGGCACTACGGCGCACTCGCGGACGACGTCGCCGCCGCGTTCCGCGACCGGTACGTCCTGCCCTCCGGCCGGATGACGAGCGACAGCCCCACCGCCTACTGCCTCGCCATCGCCTTCGACCTGCTCGACGACCCCGCCGCACGCACCCGCGCCGGCGACCGGCTCGCCGCCCTCGTCCTGCGCGACGACGCCCGCATCGCCACCGGCTTCGTCGGCACCCCGCTCATCTGCGACGCACTCACCGAGACCGGCCACCTCGACGTCGCGTACCGGCTGCTCACCCAGACCGAGTGCCCCTCCTGGCTCTACACCGTCACCCAGGGAGCCACCACCGTCTGGGAGCGCTGGGACAGCCTGCGCCCCGACGGCACCCTCAACCCCGGCGGCATGACCTCCTTCAACCACTACGCTCTCGGCGCCGTCGCCGACTGGCTGCACCGCACCGTCGGCGGCATCGCCCCCGCCGCCCCGGGCTACCGCGCCCTCACCTACCGGCCCCGCCCCGGCGGCGGCATCACCTGGGCCGACACCCGCCACGAAACCCCCTACGGCACGGCGGCTTTGTCCTGGAAGGTCACCGCGGACGGCATGAACGCCCGGATCACCGTGCCGGCGGGGTGCCTCGGCACGGTCGACCTCCCCGGCCGCGCGCCCTTCACCCTCGGGCCGGGCGAGCACGTGGTCGACAGTGCGGAACCCCGGAGTGCTGCGGGGCCGGTCGCCCTCGCGGCCATGGCACACCCCCGCCCGTAGCGCAGACGTGCGGGTGCCCCGGCGTCGTCGACGGCGGGGCACCGGTACGCACTGGCCGGACCTCCGGACGATGTCAGCACGAAGGAGAGTTCACGGGGAGTCCGACGGGCAGACCGACGTAGTTGTGGGCGAGTTCGGCGGCGGCGTGCGAGGAGGTCGCGATCCGGTCCAACTGCGAGAGCTGGAGACGGCGTTCGAATGGACCGTGACCCGGGTCGGTGTGCAGGGTCGTGGTCATGAACCAGGAGAAGTGCTCGGCCCGCCACACCCGCTTCAGGCAGGTGTCGGAGTAGGCGTCGAGCAGCTCGGTCGAGCCCGTGGCGTACCGAGCGGTCAGCGCGTGGGCCAGCACCAGGACGTCGGCGGCGGCGAGGTTGAGCCCCTTCGCGCCGGTCGGCGGCACGATGTGCGCGGCGTCGCCCGCGAGGAACACCCTTCCCCACCGCATCGGTTCGGTGACGTGACTTCGCATCGGCAGCACGGACCTGGCGGTGATCGGGCCGCGGTGGAGCGGGCGCGAGCCGTCCGCGGCGAGCCGGGCGTCGAGTTCGTCCCAGATCCGCCCGTCCGGCCAGTCGGCGAGGGCGGCGCCGTTCGGCACCTGGAGGTAGAGCCGGCTGACGACGGGCGAGCGCATGCTGGCCAGGGCGAAGCCGCGGTCGGAGTGGGCGTAGACCAGTTCATCGCCGGGCGGCGGCGCGTCCGCGAGCACCCCGAGCCACGCGTAGGGGTAGGTGCGTTCGTACGTGCGCCGCGCGGCCTCCGGTACGGCCTGCTTGGCGACGCCGTGGAACCCGTCGCAGCCCGCGACGTAGTCGCAGCTCAGGACCTGCTCCCGGCCGCCGTGCGAGTAGCGGATCACCGGGCGGCCGGTATCGGCTCCCTCGACGCCCGTCACCTCGGCCTCGAACAGCAGTGGTCCGCCCTCGCGCAGTTGCAGGGCGACGAGGTCCTTCACCACCTCGGTCTGGGCGTAGACCATGACGCTGCGCCCACCGGTGAGCCCGGGGAAGTCCAGGCGGTAGGCCCGGCCGTCGAAGCGCAGCTCGATGCCGTGGTGGACGAGGCCCTCCCGGTCCATCCGCTCACCGGCGCCGGCGGCGCGCAGCGCGTCGACGGTGGTCTGTTCCAGGATGCCGGCGCGCTGGCGCTGCTCGACGTAGGCACGGTCGCGGCTCTCCAGGACGACGCTGTCGATGCCTGCGACGTGGAGCAGACGGGCGAGGAGGAGACCGGCCGGGCCGCCGCCGATGATGCCGACAGTGGTGTGCATCAGGTGTCCTTGCGGTCGTTGAGGATGCGGTCGGCAACGGCGAAGGCGGCGTTGGCGGCGGGCACACCGCAGTACACGGCGGTCTGGAGCAGCACCTCCCCGATCTCCTCGGGGGTGAGTCCGTTGCGCCGTGCGGCGCGGACGTGCAGGGCGAGTTCCTCCTGGTGGCCGCCCGCGACGAGGGCGGTGAGGGTGATGCAGCTGCGGGTCCGGCGGTCGAGCCCCGGGCGGGTCCAGATCTCGCCCCAGGCGTATCGGGTGATGAAGTCCTGGAAGGGCGCGGTGAACGCGGTGGTGCGGGCGGTGGCGCGGTCGACGTGCTCGTCGCCGAGGACGGCCCGGCGCACCCGCTCCCCCGCTCCGGACGACGGGGGCCCGAGGTGGGCGAGGAGGGCGGCGAGGACGGCCTGCGGCCTCTCGACACCGGCGAGGTGGGCCGCACCGGGGATCTCCAGCAAGGTCGCGCCGGGGATGTGGTCGGCGAGTTCGCGGGCGTGTACGGGCGGGGTGGCGGGGTCGTCGCGGCCCGCGACGACGAGGACGGGGGCATCGATGCGATGCAGACCGGCGCGCAGGTCGAGGGCGGCCAGGACGTCGCAGCAGGCGGCGTAGCCGGCCGGGTCGGCGCCGCGGTGGTCGGCGACCAGAGTACGGGCGGCCGGGGTGTCCTGGAAGCCTGCGGTGAACCACCGGCCGGCGGCGGAGTCCGCGACGGGGCCGGCGCCGTGGTCGCGGACCGTGCGGGCGCGCTCCCGCCAGGCCTCGGGGTTGCCGAAGCGGGCCGAGGAGCAGATGAGCGCTAGGGAGGAGAGGCGTTCCGGGTGGTGGACGGCCAGGTGGGTGCCGATCGCCCCACCGAGGGAGATCCCGGCGTAGGCGAAGCGGTCGATGCCGAGGTGGTCGGCGAGGTCGAGGACGAGACGGGCGAGGTCGGCGACCCCGGCGCCGGCCGGGAGCAGGGCGGCGGGCGAACCGCCGTGGCCGGGCAGGTCGAAGCGGACGACGCGGTGGTGGCGGGCCAGTTCGGGCACCTGCGGGTCCCAGACGGCGAGCGAGGTGCCCAGGGAGGGTCCCAGAAGCAGGGCGGCGGCGTTGTCGGGGCCGTCGGTGCGGTGGTGGAGGAGGGTCACAGGTGTTCCTTGAGGGCGCGGTCGACCAGGACTGCGGCGGCGCCCAGGTAGTTGGCCGGGTCGGTCAGTTCGCGCAGCCGGCTCTCGGACAGCAGCCCCGCCACGGAGGGTTCGCCGTCGAGTGCCTCGTCGAGGTCGAGGGCTTCCTCGACGGCCCGGGCGGCGGCCCGGGCGAGGGCCTGCCGGGCCTCGGTGCGGCCGATGATCGGGGCGAGGGCCACGGCCAGGTGCTCGCTGACGATCAGCCCTCCGGTGTGGTGGAGGTTGTCGGCCATACGGTGCGGGTGGACCTGGAGGCCGGCCACGAGTTCGGCCGCCGCCCGGGCGGCCGCGCCGACCAGGCGCAGTGACTCCCTCAGCGGCTGCCACTCGGCGTGCCACGCGCCGGCCGGGCGTTCGTCCTCGGCGGCCACCGCTGCGAACAGGACGGCGGCCAGGGCGGGTACCTGGCGTGCGGCGGCGGCCATCAGGGTGGCCCGGACCGGGTTGGCCTTGTGCGGCATCGCGGAGGAACCGCCGCCGTCCCCTTCGGAGAGTTCGCCGATCTCGGTGCGGGAGAGGATCAGCACGTCCGCTGCGATCTTGCCGAGGGCGCCGGCGGTGAAGGCCAGGACTCCGGCGAGGTCGGCGACCGGGGTACGCAGGGTGTGCCAGGGCAGCAGCGGCTCGGCCAGGCCGGTGCGACTGGCGTACGCCGCGAGCAGGCGCAGGGCGACACCGGGATCGCGGGGTGTGCCGGCGGCCTCGGCCTGCGCCTGGAAGGCCGCCAGCGTGCCTGCGGCGCCGCCGAGTTGAGCGGGAAGCGTGGCGCGGACGACGGTCAGACGGCGATGGGCGGCGAGGACGAGGCTGCGCCAGCCGGCCGCCTTCAGGCCGAAAGTGGTGGGCACGGCGTGCTGGGTCAGGGTGCGGCCCGGCATCGGGGTGTCGCGGTGACGCTCCGCGAGCCGGGCCAGCTCGGCGGCGGTGCGCTCGAGATCGGTCAGGGTCAGGTCGAGGGCCTCGGCGGCGACCAGCATCAGGGCCGTGTCGAGGACGTCCTGGCTGGTGGCGCCGCAGTGCACATGGGCGCCCCCGCCGAGGCGGGCGGCCAGGTCCGCGACCAGCGGGACGACCGGGTTGCCGCTCGCACGGGCCCGCAGCGCGATGCTGCCCAGGTCGAGGTCGCCGGCGGCGGCGAGCAGGGCGTCGGCGGCCCCCGCGGGGGCGAGGCCCACGTCGCTCTGGGCTCTGACAAGGGCGACCTCGGCACGCACCATCGCGCCGAGGAGGGCCGCGTCTCCGGTGGCCACGGCCACGGCGGTGCCGGCCGTGAGAGGGGTGAGCAGCCCGATGTCGCCGGGGCAGGGATCAGTGGAAGGCAAGGAAGGTCGTCTCCTTCTCCCCCTGGAGTCGGATGTCGAAGCGGTGCAGGGCCGGCTGTTCGAGCCGGGTGTGCAGGCCGGCCCGCTGTTCCGGCGCGAGGGAGGCCAGCAGCCGGTCGACGCCCGACAGGGGATGGCCGGTGAGGTAGGCGCGGGTGTTCAGGTGGTGGAGCAGTCCGCGGGCGAAGACGCAGACCGCGAGGTAGGGGGCGCCGCCGGGCGGCAGGGTGCGCAGCGTCCAGTGGCCGTCGGCGTCGGTGGCGACGCGGGCGAAACCGGTGAAGTCGGTGCCGTTACGGCCGGCGAAGCCGCCGGTGACTGGGTCGCGGCGCATCGATCCGGGCCGGCCGCGGCGGTCGCCGTCCGGGGCGGGCTGCCAGAACTCCAGCAGGGCGTCGGGCACGGGCGCGCCCGCGCCGTCGAGGACATGGCCGTGCAGGGTGACCGCGTCGGGGTGACCGGGCGGGGCGAGGTCGCCACCGCCGGGAAAGGGCAGGGCGTAACCGTAGAAGGGGCCGACGGTCTGCGAGGGGGTGGGGAGCATCAGCGGCCTTCCTCGGTCCAGGTGGCGGCGGGGCCGTCGAGGACGACGTCCCAGCGGTAGCCGAGCGACCACTCGGGGGTGGAGAGGTCGTGGTCGTAGGCGGCGACCAGGCGGGCCCGGGCGTCCGGGTCGGTGACGGACTGCAGGATCGGGTCGTAGGGGAAGAGCGGGTCGCCGGGGAAGTACATCTGGGTGACCAGGCGCTGGGTGAGGGCGGTGCCGAACAGCGAGAAGTGGATGTGCGCGGGCCGCCAGGCACCGGTGTGGTTGCGCCACGGGTAGGCGCCGGGCTTGATCGTGGTGAAGGCGTAGCTGCCGTCGTCACCGGTGAGGCAGCGGCCGGCGCCGGTGAAGTTCGGGTCGAGCGGGGCGGGGTGCTGGTCGCGCCGGTGGGCGTAGCGGCCGGCGGCGTTGGCCTGCCAGATCTCGACGAGCTGGCCCCGCACGGGCCGCCCGTCGCGGTCCAGGACGCGGCCGGTGACGGTGATGCGTTCGCCGAGCGGTTCGCCGTGGTGGTGGCGGGTGAGGTCGGCGTCGAGGTCGGTGACGTCGGTGGTGCCGAAGGCCGGGCCCGACAGTTCGACGGCTTCGGGGTCGTCGACGGTGACCGGCAGCCGGTGGGGGTGGCGCAGAGCGGCGCTGCGGTACGGGACGTAGCCGCGATCGGGATGGTGCCGCGGCTCGCCCGTGCGGGTGCGGGCACGGGACTGCTGCGCGATCTCGTCGGAGATCTCCTGCTGGGTGGGGAGCACGGGCTCACCTTTCGGGGACGGGCATGACATCCCGGTACCGGCTCCGGTCCAGGGCGGCTGCCTGCGGGGTCAGCCGGTCGGTACGGGGACGTGCAGAGGTGCGGCGGTGGCGGAGACGACGTCCTCGGCGGTGACGCCGGGTGCGGTCTCGACCAGGGTGAGGCCGTCGGCGGTGACGTCGAGGACTGCGAGGTCGGTGATGACGCGGTGGACGCAGGCCCGGCCGGTCAGGGGGAGGGTGCACGCGTCGAGGATCTTGGGGGTGCCGTCCTTGGCGGTGTGCTCGGTCAGGACGATCACGCGGCGGGCGCCGTGGACGAGGTCCATCGCGCCGCCCATGCCCTTGACCATCCTGCCGGGGATCATCCAGTTGGCGAGGTCGCCGGTGGCGGAGACCTGCATGGCGCCCAGGACCGCGGTGTCGATGTGGCCGCCGCGGATCATGCCGAAGGACAGGGCGGAGTCGAAGAAGGCGGCGCCGGGCAGGGTGGTGACGGTCTCCTTGCCGGCGTTGATCAGGTCGGGGTCGACCTCGTCCTCGGTCGGGTAGGGGCCGGTGCCGAGGATGCCGTTCTCGGAGTGGAGGACGACGTGCACGCCGGCGGGCAGGTGGTTGGGGATCAGGGTCGGCAGGCCGATGCCCAGGTTGACGTAGCTGCCGGGGGTGAGTTCGCGGGCGGCACGGGCCGCCATCTGATCGCGGGTCCAGGCCATCAGGCGTGCACCGTCCTTCGTGCCGGGGGCGCGGAGATGGTGCGCCGTTCGATGTTCTTGTCGGTGGCCTGGGCGGGGGTGAGTTCGATGACGCGCTGAACGAACACGCCGGGCAGGTGGATCTCGTCGGGGTCGAGCACGCCGGGCTCGACGAGTTCCTCGACCTCGGCGATGGTGATCCGGCCGGCCATCGCGGCGAGCGGATTGAAGTTACGGGCCGCCTTGCGGAAGACGAGGTTGCCGTGCCGGTCGCCGCGCGCCGCGCGGACGAGGGCGTAGTCGCAGGTGATGCCGTGCTCCAGCACGTACGGGCGGCCGTCGAAGGTGCGGACCTCCTTGGCGGGCGAGGCGAGGGCCACGCCTCCTCCGCCGGCGACGTAACGCCAGGGCAGGCCGCCGTCGGCGACCTGGGTGCCGACGCCGGCGGGGGTGAAGAACGCGGGGATGCCGCAGCCTCCGGCTCGCAGCCGCTCCGCCAGGGTGCCCTGCGGGGTGAGTTCGACCTCCAGCTCGCCGCCGAGGTACTGGCGGGCGAACTCCTTGTTCTCGCCCACGTAGGAGGCGGTGACCCTGACGATCCGTCCGGCGGCGAGCAGGACGCCGAGCCCCGCGCCGTCGACACCGCAGTTGTTCGACACCACGCTCAGGCCGCTCGCGCCCCGCGCGAAGAGCGACTCGATGAGCGTGGCGGGGATGCCGCTGAGGCCGAAGCCGCCGACGGCCAGGGAGGCGCCGTCGGGGATGTCGGCGACGGCCTCAGCCGCACTCGGACTCACTTTGTCCATGGGATTTGCTTCCTCTCAGGAGGCAGGACCGGGCAGTGACGTGGGGCGGCAGCCGGGACGGGACGAGGCCGGCGTCGACCGGCGCCGACCATGACGCCGGAGAAGCGGCTCACGGCGTGCCGTCCGGGTCGCGCAGCGCGTCGGAGATCGACTTCGCGCCGCCGTGGGCGGTGTAACCCCCGTCGACGGGGATCTCGGCGCCGGTGATGAAGGAGGCGTCGTCGGAGAGGAGGAAGACCACCAGCGGGCTGATCTCGTCCACGGTGCCGGTGCGGCCGAGCGGGGTCTCGCTCAGGTTGGCCTCCCGGAAGGCCGGGGGCGCCGAGGCGGTCATCTCGGTCTCGATGAAGCCGGGGTGGATGGTGTTGACGCGGATGCCGCGCGGTCCGAGTTCCAGGCAGGCGGTCTTGGCGAGGCCGCGCAGCGCCCACTTGCTCGCCGTGTAGGCCACCGGGTAGTGCCCGGTGAGGGCGGCCGAGGAGCCCACGTTGACGATGGCGGAGCCCGGCGGCATCAGCGGGGTCAGGTGCTGGATGCCGAGCAGGGGGCCGGTGACGTTGACGGCGTGGACGCGGGCGAAGTCCTCGGCGGTGACCTCGCCGAGGCGGGCGCGCCAGGTGATGCCGGCGTTGTTGACCAGGCCGTGGACGGCCCCGTGGGTCTCGCGCAGCTCGGCGGCGAGCCCGGCCCACGCCGTGGCGTCGGTGACGTCGAGCGGGCGGCAACCGGCGGCGGCCTGTACGTCGGTGGCGATGACGACCGCGCCCTCCTGCGCCAGGGCGGCGGCCTGCGCCGCACCCTGGCCGCGGGCCGCTCCGGTGACGACGACGACCTTGCCTTGCAGGCGGTCCATGGGGATTCCTTGCCTCGTGGGTCAGGGGCGGGTGCGCGGGCGCGGCCGGGCGGGGTGGATCCGCACCGGCTCGGTCCCGTCGACGACGGTATTGGAGACGGTGCCGATGCCCTCGACGGTGAGGGTGACGGTGTCGCCGGGCCCCAGCGGCGCCGGGTCCTGGCGACCGGTGCGCCCCCAGAGTTCGGCGAGGCAGCCGCCGTTGCCGCAGGTGCCGGAGCCGAGGACGTCGCCGGGTCGTACGGTGGTGCCGCGTGAGGCGTAGGCGACGAGATCCTCGAAGGGCCAGCCCATGTTGGAGAGCAGGTCGCGGCCGACGACCTCGCCGTTGACCTCGGCGGTCAGCGCCAGGCGCAGGAATCCGTCGGCGTCGCGGCGGGGTTCCAGTTCGTCGGCCGTGACGAGGTACGGGCCCAGGGTGGTGGCGGTGTCCTTGCCCTTGCAGGGCCCGAGGCCGACCCGCATCTCACGGGACTGCAGATCGCGCGCCGACCAGTCGTTGAAGATCGTGTAGCCGATGATGTGCTCGCGGGCCTGTTCCGGGGTCAGGTCGCTGCCCCGGAGCCCGATGACGGCCGCCACCTCCAGCTCGAAGTCGAGCACGGACGAGCCCGGCGGCATCGGGACGTCGTCGTGGGCGCCGATGACGGCGTACGGGTTGCCGAAGTAGAAGGTCGGCGCCTCGTACCAGGCCTCGGGCACGCCCTCGGCGCCGCTGACACTGCGGCGTACCCCCTCGACGTGCTCCTCGAAGGCGACGAAGTCACGGACGGTGGGCGGCTGGAGGGGCGGCAGCAGTCGCACCTCGGCGACCTGCGGGCCGGGCTCGGCGGCCAGCGCCGTCCGGCCGGCGGCGTGCAGGGCTTGCCTGCCGGCCCGGACGAGGTCGAGCAGGTCGGCCCCGACGGGCAGCGGGTGCAGACGGGTGCCGGACACGACGGCGCAGCGGCGGTGCCCGTGATGCTCGTAGGTGGCGAAGCGCATGGTTCTCCTCCGATGGCCGGGGGTGTGGCGGGCGGCGTCAGGGCGGGACTCGCCCGCCGCACCCCCGGGGTCCTTGGACGGACTGGATCAGACGGGCGGGGCGGTGAAGCAGCCGCGGTCCACGTCGTTGAACGACTCCTTGGCGACGATCTCGCTCATCGCGTTGGCGGTGCCCCACTGGTCCGTGACCTCGGGCTGTGAGAAGTCGTAGACGTGCGGGTGCCAGGCGTCCTCGTCGAGCTGCTCCAGCTCGGTGGTGTACTCGACCGTGTTGCCGTGCGGGTCGAGGAAGTAGGAGAAGGTGTTGTTGCCGGCGAGGTGGCGGCCTGGGCCCCAGATCTTCCGCACGCCGGCGCGCAGCACCCGGCCGGTGCCGTACATGTACTCGTCCACACCGCGCAGTTCGAAGGAGATGTGGTGCAGTGAGGTGTGCGGACCCTTGGCGATGGCCATGGAGTGGTGCTGGTTGCTGATCCGCATGAAGTGCATGACCTCGCCCATGTGCGGGGAGGCGAGGGTGTCGGAGAGCGCGAAGCCGAGGTGCTGCTCGTACCAGGTGCGGGTGCGGTCCAGGTCGGGTGAGTTGACGACGACGTGGGAGAGGCGGACGGGGACGGACTCCTTCTCCTCGATGCGGCGGTGGGTGCGGGTGGCGACGTCGGCGCTGACCTCGATGGTGCGGCCGTCGACGTCGAAGAAGCGGAAGCCGTAGCCGCCGCCGGGGGTGTCGACGGCGGCGGGGCGGGTGATCAGCTGGACGCCGCCCGCGAGCAGCTGCTCGGCGAGGGTGTCGACGTCGGCGGGGGTGGCGGCTCCGTAGGAGATGAGGTCGAGGCGCTTCTCCTCGGCGCGGCGCAGGCGCACGATGTACTGCTCGGGTGAGCCTTCGGCGGCGAGGAAGGAGATGCCGCTGTCCTCGGCGACCTGGGTGAGGCCCCAGACGCCGGCGTAGAAGTCGAGCTGCTTCTCGTAGTCGGGCACGGCGAGGTCGACGTGCCGCAGGTGGGTGAGCAGGCGGGTCATGGTGGTCCTCCTCAGCCGAGGCCCAACAGGGCGACGGCGTTGCCGCCGCGGACGGCGTGGTGGTCGTGGTCGGGCAGCGCGGCGGCGGTGAGGGCGCCGAGCGGGTCCTGGTTGCCCATGTCGAACGGGAAGTCGGAGCCGAGGAGCACCCGGTCGGCGCCGGCGGCGCGGACGAGGTGGCGCAGTACGGCGGGGTCGTGGACGAGGGAGTCGAACCACAGGTCCTTGAGGTAGCTGCTGGGTTCGCGGGCGCAGCCTCGGGCGTCGGGGCGGGCGCGCCAGGAGTGGTCGGAGCGGCCGATGTGGGTGGGCAGGTAGCCGCCGCCGTGGGCGGCGATGATCTTCAGGCCGGCGTGGCGGTCGAGGACGCCGGAGAAGATCAGGTGGGAGAGGGCGACGGCGTTCTCGGTGGGCTGGCCGACGGTGTTGGAGAGGTACCAGGCGTCGAGGCGCTCGTCGAGGGTGCAGCCGAAGGGGTGAAGGAACAGAACGGCACCGGTCTCGACGGCACGGGCCCAGAGGGGTTCGAGGCGCGGGTCCGAGAGTTCGACGCCCGGGGTACCCGGGGCATGGCTGGAGATCTCGACGCCGAGCAGTCCGTGGTCGAGGGCGTCGTCGAGCGCCTCGACGGCGAGGTGCGGGTGTTGGAGGGGCACCAGGCCGAGGCCGCGCAGCCGTTCGGGGGCCTCGGCGCAGTGGTCCGCGGTGACACGGTTGGCGGTCTGCCACACCTGGCGGGCGGTCGCCTCGTCGGACCAGTAGTGGTAGTGCGAGGGCGACGGGCTGACCAGCTGGACGTCGACCCCCTGGGCGTCCATGCGCGCCAGGCGTGCGGCGACGTC
Source organism: Kitasatospora sp. NBC_00315 (assembly GCF_041435095.1). NCBI lineage: Bacteria > Bacillati > Actinomycetota > Actinomycetes > Kitasatosporales > Streptomycetaceae > Kitasatospora > Kitasatospora sp. NBC_00315. The sequence continues at coordinate 259,364 of NZ_CP108025.1, forward strand.
GGTGAGCAGCGGGATGCGCTCGCGCACCATGGGACCGCTGACGGCCAGGGCCCTGGGCCCGTTGCGGCGGGCGTCCAGGGCCTTCGCCTCGGCCAGTCCGGGCCGGTCGGCGACGAGGGCTTCGACCTCGGGCAGCAGCAGGTGGGCGTGGACGTCGACGGTGGGCGTGGTCACGGCAGCTCCCTGAGCACGGTCATGGTGCGGCCCATCAGGCCGGGGACGTCGGCGTCGCGGACGCCGTCGATCAGCCACTGGCCGATCTGGCAGGAGTTGTCGACGACCATGCGCACGCGCGGAAGGCGACGGGCGTGGTAGTCGAGCAGCAGTTGCTCGTCGAACTCGTCCTTCGAAGTGAGGAGTTGGGCGAGTACCCAGGCGTCCTCCAGGGACATGGCGGCGCCCTGGGCGAGGGTGGGCGGGCAGGCGTGGGCGGCGTCGCCGACCAGGACGACGCGACCGCGGTGCCAGGGGCCCTCGACGAGGTGGCGGTCGAACCAGGTGTAGTTGACCTGCTTCGGGTCGGTGATGCTCGCGGCGATACCGGCCCAGTGGCCGCCGTAGCCCGCGGCGAGGCGGCGCATCTCGTCGGCGTAGGAGCCGGGGTCGATGGTGGCCCGGTCGCGCTTGGGTTCGACGAGGTAGGCGTAGACGGTGTCCGGGCCGGTGGGGCAGTAGCCGGCGATGTAGCAGGATCCGCCGTAGGCGAGGTCGGTGCGATCCACCCCGGCGGGGCGCGGCGCCGGGGTGCGCCAGATCGCCATGCCGGTGGGCTCGGGGCGCTCGGTGATGCCGATCATGGCGCGGGTGGCGGAGCTGATGCCGTCGGCGCCGACGACGAGGTCGTAGCGGCCGCCGGTGCCGTCGTCGAAGCGGACCCACACGCCGGTGTCGTCCGAGGCCAGGGACTCGACGGTGGTTCCGAGCCGGACCTTCGCGCCGGAGGCCTTCACGGCCTCGATCAGGATCCGCTGCAGCCGGGGGCGCTGCATGCCGAGGGTGGCGGGCAGGTCGTCGCCGCCGGTGCGGACGTCGCGGGCGACGTGCAGCACGGTGCCGTCGGGGGCGGTGATGCCGACCGAGCCGAAGCCGAAGCCGGCCTCGCGGACCTGGTCCCAGACGCCGATCTCGCGCAGCACGCGCAGGGCGTTGCCCTGGAGGGTGATGCCGGAGCCGGAGACGTTCCAGTCGGTCTTGGCCTCGACGAGGTCGACGTCGAGGCCGGCCTTGCGCAGGAGAACGGTGAGGCCGTTGCCTGCGGTGCCGCCGCCGATCACGAGGACGGTACGGACACTGGTCATGGTGCTCCCTGACGGGCGGGCCGCGCTTCGTCGCGCGGCGGACGGGAGGGGTGGGGGTGGTGGTGCGGGCCGGTCGGCGGACGGCTGTCCGGGTGCGTCCGCCGACCGGCCCGGTCGGTGGGACGGTTGCCGGTCGGTCTTACTTGACGGCGACCGGGTTGACCGGGGAGCCGACGGCGCCGGTGATCGGCAGCGGTGCGGCGGTGAGCCAGAACTCGTACACGCCGTCGACGGCGCAGTGCTCGGCGAGGGCGTCCGGGTCCCACATCTCGCCGATGAGCAGGCCCATGTTGGGAATGGCGACCTGGTGCAGGGGCTGGAAGGCCTGGTCGAACTCGTTGGGCCGCACCTCGAAGCCCCAGGTGTCGGTGGCGACGGCCGCGATCTCGGTGCGGTGCAGCCAGCCGGCGGTGGTGAAGGAGAGCCCGGGGGCGTCCCCGCCTGCGTAGTCGCCCCAGCCCTCGCGGCGGGCGCGGGTGAGCTGGCCCGTGCGGATCACCACGAGGTCGCCGCGTCCGACGGCCGAACTCGGGCCCTGGGCCTCGATGGTGGCGCGCAGGTGGTCCTCGGTGATCGCGAAGCCGTCGGGGAGTTCGCCGTCGGTGCCGAGCGCCCGGCCGACGTCGAGGAGGACGCCCCGTCCGGCGACGTCGGCGGCCATGTGCTCGATGCCGGTGACCTGGTCGCCCTCGGAGGTGACGGTGCTGGCGGCGTCACGGCCGTTCCACGCCCTGCCGTGGTCGAAGATGTGGCCGAGTCCGTCCCACTGGGTGGAGCACTGCAGTGGCATGGCGATCACGTCGTCGGCGCCGCCGATGCCGTGCGGGAACGGCTGGTGGCCGGCGGCGGCATCGGTGCCGGTGTCGAGCATGGTGTGCACCGGGTTGGTGCGCCGGCGCCAGCCCTTCTGCGGGCCGTTCATGTCGAACCGCTGCGAGAGCGAGAAACTGACGCCCTGCCGGACGAGGGCGGCGCCCTGCCGACGCTTCTCCTCGTCGAGGTGGTTCAGGGTGCCGAGCCGGTCGTCCGCTCCCCACCGGCCCCAGTTGGAGTACGCGGCGGCGGCCTTGGCGATCTCGCCCTCGGGGTCGGTGCGGTCGAGAGCGTCCCGGTCGAGGGTGGTCACCGCTCCTCCGCGACGCAGCGGGTGCGCTGGGCACCGAGGCCGGTGACGGTCCCGTCCATGACGTCGCCGTCGCGCAGCAGGCGGCCCCAGTGCATGCCGTTGCCGGCCGGGCTGCCGGTGAGGACGAGGTCGCCGGGCAGCAGGCGGGTGGTCTGCGAGGCGTAGGAGACCATCCGTGCCACGTCGAAGATCATGTCCTTGGTGGACTCGTCCTGCATGGTCTCGCCGTTGAGCTTGAGGGTGACCTGCAGGTCGGAGGGGTCGGTGACGAACGCGGCGGGCACCAGGTAGGGGCCGAGCGGGGTGAAGCCCGGGGCGTTCTTGCAGCGCAGCCAGTCGGTGCCGATCTCCGGCATGTCCTTGCGGAAGACGAGCTCGCGGGCGGTGAGGTCGTTGGCGATGGTGTAGGCGGCGACGTGGGCGAGCGCCTCCTCGGGGCCGACCCGGTAGGCCGGCCGGCCGATCACGGCCACGAGCTCCAGCTCCCAGTCGGGCTTGGTGCACCAGGCGGGCAGCACCACGTCGTCGTACGGCCCGGTGATGGAGGACGGCAGGCCGATGAACATGTACGGCTGGTCCTCGGCCGCGCGGCGGTCCATCATCGCGGCCACGTCCGCCCGGGCCTGCTCGACCGTCCGGGTGTCGTCCGGGGAGCGGTGGGCCACGGCGAGGTCGACGACGTGCTGACGATAGTTGGCGCCGGACTGCAGCAGTTGGCGGGGCTCAACGGGCGGCAGGGTCCGCAAGCCCTCCAGCGGACGCCAGGGCCGGTCCCCGTCCGCCGCCAGACGATGCAAGGCGGGCAGCGTCTCCTCCCAGCGTTCCAGCAGGTCACGGGTGGTGGACGGATTCCCGGCCTCGGGAGCCTGACCGAGGTCGAGCACGAGGTCGCCGGCCACCAGGCCGGGGAAGGGCGCGCCGTCAGCGTCGGCGAACATGCCGAGTGCGAAGGGGCCGGAGAGTTGCGCTTGCGTTGCCACGAGGTTTCCTCCTGATGCGATGCGACTAATGTGGCCCCGATCCGGCAATCACGGAAATCGATTCTCTGGATGCCGGCCATCCACCGAACAGATGCGACGGCGGACCCCGCGAATGAACCTTGCGACCCTCGACCTGAACCTCGTCCCCGCCTTGCGCGCCCTCCTGGAGGAACGCAACGTGACCCGGGCCGGCACCAAGGTCGGCCTCAGCCAGCCCGCCATGAGCGCCGCCCTCTCGCGATTGCGCAAGCACTTCGGCGACGAGCTCCTCGCCCGCTCCGGCAACAGCTACACCCTGACTCCGCTCGGCACCGTACTGCTCGAACTAACCTCCACCACATGCGAGTTGCTGGAACGCGTCTTCACCTGTCAGGCGTCCTTCGACCCCGCGATCGAGCGGCGTGAATTCACCCTGCTCGCCTCCGACTACGCCGTAGCCGTCTTCGGCGCCGAGCTGGCCCGGGTCGTGCACGACGAGGCACCCGGTGTGCGGCTGCGCTTCCTGCAGGTCGGGCCGGCCCTGGTCGAATCCATCGCCACCTCGCTCAGTTCCGTGGACGGGCTGCTGATGCCGCACGGTGTGATCAGCGGCTTCCCGTCCATGGACCTCTTCGCCGACCGGTGGGTGTGCCTGGTCGCCGACGGCCACCCCGAGATCGGCGACACCCTCACCCTGGGCGACCTGGCCCGCCTGCCCTGGGCCGTGTACCAGCGCACCCACGACGCGCCGGCCGCCCGGCAGCTCTCGCTGCTCGGCATCGACGCGCGGGTGGAGGTCTCCGTGGAGACCTTCCAACTGCTCCCGGCCATGGTCGCCGGCACCACCCGGGTCGCCCTCGTCCAGGAACGTCTGGCGGCACGGCTCGGCCCCCACAGCGGCGTCCGGACCCTGCCCTGCCCGTTCGACGCCGTCCCGCTCAACGAAGCCCTGTGGTGGCACCACGCACACACCCAGGACGCCGCCCACACCTGGCTCCGGGACACCGCGGCCCGGGTCGGCGCCGCCCTGTGAGGCAGCGTCATCCAGGCGGCGGATGGCAGGCATCCGCACAATCGATCGGCGCGACCGTTCCCCCCGGCGCCCGCGGCCCCCAGGATGGCTGCCACTGCGACCCGCCCGCACGGTGCCCGTCGCCGGCCCGGAGGGCCTCCCCCGACCGGCCGACCCCCGTCGCACCCGATTGCGGCGGCCGTGGTCCCCCAACCATCGATACGGAGCCGTCATGCCAATTCCTGCCCCCGGTCCCGCCACCGTGGCGAGCGCCGCACCGAACGGCAGCCCACCCCCGCGCCCGCGGTCGACGGCCGCCCTGCTGATGGCCGGCAGTTGTCTGCCGATCCTGGGGGCGGTCCTCATCGCCCCCGTCCTGCCACGGATGCAGGACCACTTCGCCACCACGCCGGGCGCCGAAGTCCTGGTGCCGGTCGTGCTCACAGTGCCCGCCCTCGCCCTCGCCCTACTGGCACCGTTCGCCGGGGTCCTCGTGGACAGGCTGGGCCGCAGGCGACTGCTGACGGTCTCCACCGTGGTGTACGCCCTCGTCGGTACGGCGCCGCTGTGGCTCGACTCACTGGGCGCCATCGTGGCCGGCCGGGTCCTGGTGGGCATCGCCGAAGCCGCGATCATGACGTGCTGCACCACCCTGATCGGCGACTACTGGTCGGGCCGCGAACGCGAGCGCTATCTCGCCCTTCAGGCCATGTGCGCCTCGCTGTCGGCGACCGCCTTCTTCGTGCTCGGCGGAGCGGCCGGCTCCGCCGGGTGGCGGGCGCCCTTCTGGGCCTACGCGGTCGGGCTCGTGCTGGCACCGCTGATGGCCACGCGTCTGCGGCCCGTCCATCCGGAGACGGCCTCGGAGACGCGCAGCGGGGAACGCCGCCCGTTCCCGCTGCGGAGCCTCGCCGCTCCCTGCGCACTGACCTTCTTCGGCGCGATCGTCTTCTACACCGTCCCGGTGGAGATGTCGTACCTGCTGGAGGACCTCGGGGTGACCTCGGCCGCCGCGGCCGGACTCGCAGCGGCGGCAGCCAGCGCGGCGACCGTGGCGGGCGCCGCGTCGTTCCCCCGACTGGCCCGGCGTGCCGAAGCACTGCTGCCGCTGGTGCTCGCCGTCTGCGCCGCCGGCTTCGCCGTCATGTGCTTCGCTCCCAGCACTCCGCTGCTGGTCCTGGGCGCGGTGGTCAACTGCCTGGCCACGGGGCTGCTGCTGCCCACGCTGGTGACCCGCACCCTGGCGCTGCTGCGCCACGAGGACCGTGGCCGTGGCACCGGCCTGTGGAACGCGGCCTTCTTCCTCGGCGAGTTCCTCTGCCCGCTCGCCCTGCTCGGGCTCGCCGGAGCCGTCGGCACCCTGGCCGGCGCCGTCGGCGTGCTCGCCGCGGTGACCGCCGTGGTGGCCCTGGGCCTGGCCGTCGCCCGTGCCCGGCGCGGCGCCACCCCGGCGACGGTGAAGGCCGCGGCTGTCTGACCTCAGCCGCGAACAGCGGACGAGCGGCGTCACCGGGAGGTGGCGCCGCTCCGCCATGGGCGCGACCTCTTCGTTCGCCCTGTACCGGGAGAAGTCGGCCCGAGCCAGAGCGGCGCCGGCCGAGCGCGTACCGGCCGGTGAAGGCGGGACACCGCTGTTCGACCTGATCGAGGGAGTCCCCCGGGAACAGGTTGCCGGTGTCATCCTGCCGTGACAGACGGCCGCCTCCCGGCAGCGGCGCCGGGGAGGAGCGTTCCGACTCCTTCGGACGGCGGTGCCCGGGTGTACCGCAGCGGGCAGTCGGCGCCACCTGCGAGCCCGCGAGAGGCCGCCCGCGCACCTCCGACAGTGACCGCGACGGCGTGGCCATCGCCGAGGACGGACGGGAGCCGCCCCGGTGACACGGACGAGGGACGCCCACGACAGCAGCCCTCCGGAACCGGCGGCCGCCGGTTCCGGAGGGCTTGCGAGTGCTCTGCCAGGTCAGCTGATCGTGAGTGTCCGCTGGGCGGCAAGGTCGCGGGAGGACCGGCCGGCGTGGACGGTGTAGAGGCCCGGGACGAGTGCCCAGGCACCGGACTGCCAGACGGACAGGTCCTCGGCGGGGACGGTGAAGCTCACCCGGGTGCTGGCCTTGGGTGCGAGCTGGAGCTTGCGGAACCCGACCAGCCGGCGGGGCTCCGCGTTGGCGGCCGCCGGAAGAGCCGCGTAGAGCTGGACGACGCTCCAGCCGGTCCGGGCACCGGAGTTGGTCACGTTGACGGTGGCGGTGAGCAGCTTGGCGGAGGCGTCGTAGGAGGTGGTGAGGTCCCCCAGGGCGAAGGTGGTGTAGGAGAGGCCGTGCCCGAAGGGGAACAGGGGGCTCTGGCCGTTGCGGTCGTAGTAGCGGTACCCGACCGCGATGTCCTCGCTGTAGGCGACGGTGACGCCGTCGCCGGGGTAGGTCGCGGGGGTACTGCCGGGCCCCTGGGCGGGTGCGGCAGGGAAGGTGACCGGCAGGCGGCCTGCGGGGTCACTGTCGCCGAAGAGGACCGCGGCCAGGGCCGTCCCCATGGCCTGTCCTCCGTACCAGCTCTGCACCACGGCCGCGACGCTGCCGAGCCACGGCATGGCGACCGGGCCGTCGGTGTTGAGCACCACCACGGTGCGCGGATTGGCCGCGGCGACGGCGGCGATCAGCTGGTTCTGGTCGCCGGGGAGGTCGAGGCCGCCGTGGTCCATGTCCTCGCCGGCGGTGCGGTTGGCGAGCACGACGACCGTGTCGGCGGCCCGCGCGGCGGCGACGGCCGCCGGGATCAGGGTATCCGGCTGCCAGCCGAGGGTGAGGCCGACCTGGCCGTACTGAGCCGTGGCGTTGGTGTAGACGACCTCGATGTCGACGGTGCTGCCGGCGGTGAGGGTCGTCGTGCCCTGGAGGGGGTAGTCGAAGGGGCCCAGGAAGAATCGCCGCATGTGGCGGGTCCCGGAGACCACCGTGGTCCCGTTGACCGTGAGGCCGGCGGTGCCGGAGGGCAGCAGCGAGAAGCGGTGCAGGCCGGTGCTGGTCGGGGTGAGCCTGCCCGTGTAGCGCGCCGACCAGACCGGGGGCAGGCTTGCGAGCGGCGCCTGCGCGAAGTCGATGCCGGCGACGGTCTCCGTGACGACGGGGGTCCCGCTGGCCTGGGCTCCGGCGTAGTAGCTGACGGTCAGGCCGGCCGCACCGGCGGCCGTGCGGAGAACTCCGGAGGGCACGGGCGTGAGGGGGATGTCGCCGAGGCTGCCCTGGGTGTGGGTGACCGACGTGCTGCCCGCCCGGTTCCTGATGGCCTGGAGAGGTGTGGTCCACGAACCGGGGTCGACGTAGGTGGAGCCGGAGACACCGGTGATGGCGTCGACACCCGCCGGGCCGATGACGGCGACTGACGCGGACCCGGCCAGCGGCAGGACGGAGTTGCGGTTCTGCAGTAGCACGGTGCCGTGGACGGCCAGGTCGTGGGCGAGATCCCGGTTCACCTGGGTGCTGACGTTCGCGGACGGGGTGGGAAGCGGGTTGTCGAACAGCCCGGCGGCGATCATGGTGGTCAGGATCCGACGGGCCGCGTCGTCCAGACGTGCGGCGCTGATACCTGAAGTGAGGCTGCCGGCGGGAATCTGCACGGCGCCGGGACCCAGGCCCGCGAGGTCCATACCGGCGCGGGCTGCGGCCACCTGGTCGTCCCCGGCCCAGAAGTCGGGAACCGTGTAGCCCTGGAGGCCGATGGTCGTCTTGAGGTCGGCGAACAGGGCGGCGTTCTGGACGGCGAAGGTGCCGTTGACCTTGGGGTACGACACCATCACCGAGGTGAGCGGCGTGGTGGCCACAACGCGGCGAACGGGCGCCTCGTAGATCTCGTGGAGGGCCCGGTCGGAGGCCGTGACGTTGACGGAGGTGCGGTCGGTCTCCTGCGTGTAAGCGCCGAAGTGCTTCACCGTGGCCACCACGCCCTGCTGCTGCATCCGTGCTGTGAGGTTGGCGGCCAGCGTGCCGGCGAGGTACGGGTCCTCGCCCATTCCCTCGGCCTGACGGCCCGAGCGCCAGTGCCGGGCGATGTCGACAGTGGGGGCGAGCAGGTTGTTGTAGCCCTTCGCGCGGCCTTCGGCGCCCAGGGCCGCACCCAGGCTTCCGGCCCGTCCGGCGTCGAAGGTGGCGGCCTGGGCGACGGGCACGGGGAACGCCGTCACACCCGTCTCGCCACGCAGGCCCGCCGAGGCGTCGGCCATGGTCAGGGCCGGAATGCCCAGGGAGGCCAGAGCGGCGAAGTCGCAGCGGACGAGCGCCTCCTTCTGTGCCGGCGTCATCACGGCGAGGAGCTGGGCAGCGCGGCTCTGCGGGGTCGAGGCTGACGCGACGGCACCGCGACCGGACGCCGCGACCGCGGGCACCACGGTGGTGGCCAACGAGGTCAGGACGGCTGTGGTGAGGAACGTGCGACGGTTCATGGGACTCTCCAGTCGAGTCTAGTGCCGGCCGGTGGCACGGCATGTGGGGGGGCGTTCCGGAGATGTGGGGCAGCACGGGACGGCGGGGCAGTGCCATGGCAGGGCGATGCCACGGCAGGGCCATGCCACGGCAGGGCGCCCATCGGGCACGGCGACGGTCTGCGGGCGCGAATCCACGCGGGCGATGACGCCGGGACGACAGGGACGGCGCGGCGGCGGGGACAGTGGGGCGTCGCCTCGTTCGGAGGGACGCCGGACTGAACGGCGACGGCCTTGGCGGGTGGGGGCAGGCGGCCGAGTGGTGGGGGCCGGCGCGCGGCAAACGGCAGAAGCCGTGCTCACGGCCGGATAATGAATCGTTTCATGCCATTCGGGAACCTAGGGTCTCCATATCCGGAGGTCAAGACCTCCGGCATTACCTCGCATATTTCGATGGACCGCTCTCGAAGCATCAGCGACACGAATACCCGCGCCACCCGAGCGAATGAACCGTTCCAGACGCGAACCCCTCCACTCACCTGGAGACGACCGGGCCATTGACCTCCAGGCCCCGCACCTCCTATCGTCCATGCATCAACGATTGATGTACTGATCATCTGCCTTGATGCGGATCCGTCGATCGTTCACCTTCCTCCACCCGCCTGCCCACCGAGGAGACCCCATGCCCTCGTCCCTCCGGTCCTGCCAACTCGCCGTAGTGGGCGGAGGCATCGGCGGACTGGCCGCGGCTCTCGCGGCCGCCCGCGCCGGCCGCACCGTCACCCTCGTCGAGCGCGCCACCCGGTTCGGCGAGATCGGCGCCGGCCTGCAGCTGGCCCCGAACGCCTCGCTCGCCCTGGACGAGCTCGGCATCCTGGCCGACGTGCAGCGCACGGCCGTCACCCCGCCCCGGCTGGTCATGATGGATGCCGTCAGCGGCGTCCAGATCACCGAACTCGACCTGCGCAGCGAGGCCTACCGGGAGCGCTTCCGCCATCCCTACCTCGTCACCCACCGCACGGACCTGCATGCCGCGTTGCTCGCCGCCTGCCAGACCCACCCGCGGGTCACCCTGCACACCGGCCATACGGTGACCCGCGCCGAGCAGGACGACTCCGGCGTACGGCTGCACTTCGAGGAGACGTCCGAGGTGCTGACGGCGGGCGCAGTCGTGGCCGCCGACGGCCTCCGCTCCAGGCTGCGTCAGGCGCTCGTCGGCGACGAGGATCCTGTCTGCTCCCGCTACGTCGCGTTCCGCGGGGCCCTGCCCGCCGAGCGGATGACGGGCCCCATGTCCCAGCACGCCGCGTCCGAAGCCGTGATGGTGTGGGCCGGCCCCCGGTCGCACCTGGTCCAGTACCCGGTCCGCCGAGGTGAGTTGTACAACCAGGTCGCGGTCTTCGAGAGCGACCACTACACGCCGGAATCCGACGACTGGGGCACCGAGGCCGAACTCGAGGAACGCTTCGCCGGCGCCTGCCGGGCAGTCCGCGACGCTCTGCCCCTGGTGTCACGCGAGCGGCGCTGGCCCCTGTACGACCGGCCGCCCCTCGACGCCTGGGTTCACGGGCGGATCGCGCTCCTCGGCGACGCGGCCCATCCCATGCTCCAGTACCTCGCCCAGGGCGCCTGCCAGGCCCTGGAGGACGCGACCGCCCTCGGCCGCGCCCTGGAGGAGTCGACCGACATCACGGACGCATTCGCCTCCTACGCCGGGCGGCGCCGTCGACGCGCGGGCCTGATCCAGACCAACGCGCGTCGCTTCGGCGAGATCTGCCACCTGGAAGGCACGGCGGCCACCCTCCGCAACACCCTGCTCGGCAGCCGTTCGGCGGACGGCTTCGACGACATCTCCTGGGTGTGGACACCGACCGGCGGCACCGTCACAGCCGCAGCCTGAGGAACGACCGAACGGAGACAAGCATGACCGACGACGCCTACAAGGCGCTCGAAGACCTCGGCGCAGCCCCACTGTGGCGCTTCTACGGCAACCTCTTCCCTACCGAGCCCCGCAGCCGGGCCACCCCCCACCGGTGGAGCTGGCAGGAACTGCGCCCGCACCTGATGCACTTCGCGCGGACGCTCTCCCTCGACGAGGCCGAACGCCGAGTGCTCATGCTGGTCAACCCGGGCCTCACAGACCCGCCGGCCACCGTCAACACCCTCTACGCCGGGCTCCAGATCATCCTCCCCGGTGAGACCGCCCAGGCGCACCGGCACACCTCCAACGCCTTCCGCTTCATCCTGGAGGGCAGCGGCGCCTGGACGACCGTCAACGGCGAACCGGTCCACATGGCCCCCGGTGACCTGCTCCTGACGCCCGGCTGGCACTGGCACGACCACACCCATCGGGGCGACGCCCCGATGATCTGGCTCGACGCCCTGGACTACCCCCTCGTCAACGCACTGGAGGCCGGCTTCTACGAGAAGTACCCGCAACGCCTGCAACCGGTCACCCGGCCGGACGACGCGGGCAGCCGGCAGTTCCTGCACGGCCGGCTCACCCCGGCCTGGCTGACCCCGGACGGCCCCAACTCGCCCGTGACCCGCTACACCTGGACCGAGACCGCCCGCGCCCTCGACGCCATCGCGGACACCGCCGAAGGCAGCGACGTCGACGGCATCGTGCTGGAGTACACCAACCCCTGGACCGGCGGCCCCGTCATGCCCACCATCGGCTGCCGGATCCACCGCCTGCGCCCCGGGTTCCAAGGAGCCGGCTCCCGCCACACGGCATCCACCATCTTCAACGTGGTCCGCGGCGAAGGCGCCACCGTGGTCGACGGCGTACGGCTCGACTGGTCGAAGCACGACACCTTCGCCGTCCCCGGCTGGAGCTCGTACCGGCACATCAACACCGCCTCCCAGGACGCCGTCCTGTTCTCCTACAGCGACGAACCCGTCATGCGCTCCCTCGGCCTCTACCGCGCCGAGCCGGCCGACCCCGGCGCCTGAACGACTCCTCGCCCAACCACCCAGCAAGGAACCCACATGCGCCTCGCCCTCTTCAACCACGGCAGACTCGGCATCGTCGACGGCGACGACCTGGTCGACGTCACCGAACAGCTCGCCGGACCGGGGCCCTACGGACCCGCGGGCCCGCTGCACCGCCACATCGAGCAGTTGGCCGCAGGCACGGTCCGGCTGCCCGACCTCGCCTCCGGTCTGCGCACGCCCCTGTCCGGAGCGGCGCTCGAAGCCCCGCTCCCCCTGCCCGGGAAGATCATCGGAGCGCCCGTCAACTACCTCGACCACAAGGCCGAGATGGAGTACACCACCTCGGTCGCCGACCTCGGCGTCTTCCTCAAGGCCAACTCCTCGGTGATCGGGCCCGGAGAGAACATCCTCCTGCCCTACAGCGACAAGCGGACCGACCAGGAGGGCGAGCTGGGCGTCGTCATCGGACGCACCGCCTCCCACGTCAGCGCCGAGGAGGCCCTTCAGCACGTCTTCGGCTACACCTGCCTCCTGGACATCACCGTCCGCTCCGACGAGGACCGGTCCACCCGCAAGTCCTTCGACACCTTCACCCCCATCGGCCCGTGGATCGTCACCGCCGACGAGATCCCCGAGCCCGACGCCCTGGACCTGCGCTGCGACGTGGGCGGCACGACCCGCCAGCGCACCAACACCGCCGACCTCATCTTCGGCGTCCGCGAACTGATCGCCTACACCAGCTCGGTCATGACCCTGCACCCCGGCGACGTCATCGCCACCGGCACACCGGCCGGCGTCGGTCCGCTCAGCCACGGCGAGCGTGTCGTGGTCGACATCGAACGCATCGGGCGCCTGGAGGTCGGCGTGGACGGGTCCAACGCCATCCCCTACGGACAGCGGCCCGGGCGACGCTCGGCGCCCGCCCCGTCGCACTGACGCGTTGTACAGCTCTTCGAGATGGCGCCGTCGACTTGTGGAATCATGAACGGAACCCGCCCGCGATCACGGCGGCGCCACCTCGGCAGCAGAGGACGAAGCATTGGCACGCGCGCTCGACCTGGAGAACTACGTCGGGCATCTGATCCGCCGAGCAGAGCAGGTCCACACCGCACTCTGGGCCACCCACGTCTCAAGGGACGTCACCTCCCAGCAGTTCGCCGTCCTCAACACCCTGGCCCGAACCCCCGGCATCGACCAGCGCACCCTGGCCTCCGCCACATCGCTGGACCGCTCGACGGTCAACCACATAGTCCGCCGGCTCACCGACCAGCACTACGTCACCCAGGTCCGGGACGAGGCCGACCGCCGGCGCACCCTGCTCGACCTCACGCCGGACGGTGACCGCCTCCTGAGCGGCCTCACTCCGGCCGCCGAACGTGTCAATGAGCAGCTCCTGGAGGCTCTGCCCTCTGCCGAGCGGGCGATGGCGGCCAGTGTCCTGCGGAAGATCGCCGGTATGGACAGCGACCTGTCGAACAGCCCGCGAGCGGAAGACGACGAGCGGTAGAGATCTGCTGCTGGTCGCCGTCGATCCGGCCGACCGCGGCGAATCTGCGGATTTGGTGGAAAGGCGCCGTCGAACGACGCCACTTCACTGAGGAACACCGGCCGGCGCTTGGACTCGACCCGGCGGCGGCCAGTTCACGGCCGAGCGCCTGCATCGCCATGCCCTGGAGCACGGTTCGTCCGGCCAGACCACGGTGTCGCCCTCGATGAAACCGACATTGGTGATCGAGCCCTCGGCGATCACAACCGCCCTGCCCCACCAGCAGCGCCTCGTGGTAACCCTCATCCATCGCGACCTGGCGGTGGTAGGTCTGGGCGAAGCCCCGCTGTGCTTGATGTGTGCGACGGGCCGCCGAACAGACTGTCGATAGCTTGATCTTTAACCTCGCGCGGCGAGGTGGGCTTGGAGTGTGGGTTCGCGTTTGACCGTCTTGCCGACGTGGTGGCGGGGTGCCGGCTTGCGGTTCTTCGAACCCGGTGGCCGTCCGGGGCCGGGCCGGAAGGGTTTCGGCACTCGGGCCGGGTGGGGACCTTCGCGCGGATGTTGCGGAACCCGCGGCGGACCCAGGCCGGGGTCAACTTCGCTGTGGGCAGGGGGCGTTCCCAGGGGCGGCGCAGGTCGGCGGCCAGCGGGCGGGCCAGGCGGAGCTGGGTGTGGGCGACGATGACCAGCCAGGTCCACAGGTCGGCGGTGTCCGGCGCGCGGAACTGCGGTGCGGTCCAGCCGAGGGTGCCCTTGAGCAGGCGAAAGATGTGCTCGAGGTCGAATCTGCGTAGGAAGGTGCGCCAGATCCGGTCCAGGTGCGCGGTGTCGATGCCGGTGGCCGAGGACCACAGCCACAGCGGCTTCGCCTCGCGGCGCTCGCCGGGCAGGTACTCGACCTTGAGGCGGACCACAGCGTGCTGGAAGCCCTCGCCCAGGCCCTGATGCTCGATGACACCGAGCGCATGTACCTGTACGACCTCGCCCGCGCCGCAGGACCGGCACCCGGCGCGCGGGCACGGCAGCGGGAGGTCCGACCGACGGTGCGGCCGAGCGTGGCCCGGATCGTCGAAGGAATGCCGGAGCTGCCGGCGTACGTGATGAACAATCGCCTCGACACGCTGGCCGCCAACCCGCTCGGCCGGGCCCTGTACGCGCCGATGTACGACGACCCGACCTGCCGGGCGAACGTCGCCCGGTTCGCGTTCTTCAACCCCGCGGCCAGGCGGTTCTACCCCGACTGGGAGCGCATGGCCCGCTTCGCGGTGGGCGCGCTGCGCATCGAGGCGGGGAGGAACCCCTACGACCGGGAAGTGTCGAACCTGGTCGGCGAACTGTCCACCCGCAGCGATGTCTTCCGCGTGATGTGGGGATCCCACGACGTGCATGTCTTCCGCCAGAGCACCAAACGCCTCAACCATCCGCTCGTCGGCCACCTGGAACTCGACCAGGAGACCATGAGCCTGCCGGACGGAAGCGGCCTGAGCGTGGTCGTCTACAGCGCGCCACCCGGAACCGCCACCGAAGACGGCTTGAAGCTGCTCGCCGGCTGGTCCGCCACGACCGGACAGGAGCGGGAAGAGCAATCCACGAGCGGACCGTCGACCCGGCAGCCCTGACGGCGGCGCCGGCCCACCAGCTCACCCATCCACATCGCAACGACGACCGGACCACAGGGGACGTACCGCTCTGGGTCCGGGGGCGCGCCGGTTGATGCAGGTAACCATCGGATCTGTTCGGGCGGTGAGCTACCTGCGAAGGGCCTCGTTCGCGGTTCCGATCTCGTTGGTCAACAGGCCGTAGGAAGCGACGAGTTCTCGGACTCCGTTGCAGTGGATCCGGAGTCGATCAACCTCACCGGGGCGCTGGGGTCCGATTCGGCGGACTCGCTGAATCCCCCTGGGCTGCTGATCGGCCTCGACAGCCGGCATCTGGAAGTGGTTACGTCGATCGGGGCGCCTCGTCGGGGAGTCGACAGGTCGTCGGGTTGATCATCGCAACGTGGACCATGGTTCCGAGCGGGCCGGCGGGACCCAGCGGTCGCGGGCCGGTCTCGGTGGTTCACGAGGCGGCCGAGGCTCCGCTCGACGACCCCAGCGCCGGGGCTGGACGACGAATCCCCTGGTTACGGGGGCGCAACGGGCGCTCGTGACCTCGATGCCCGCCGCGGCCCCGTGCTCGACGATGGCGTTTCACCTGTCGGCGAGGTGTTGAATGGTGGCGCTCAGCCAGGCCTGGAGATCGGCGGGGTCGCCGAGTTCGGAACGCAGGACCCGGCGGCGGGTCGAGACGCCGAGCACGAAGGCGTCGATCGCGGCGGCTCGGCTGCGGGCCTCCCCGTCGTCCAGGCCGCTGTCACGCAGGTAGCGGTGCAGTGGCTCCAGCGAGTTCGCGTCGAGGAATGCGGCCAGCGCCTCCGCTGCCTCCGGGCGCTCGCCGGACGCGCGTTGCAGCACGAGCAGCGGATCCTCCCCGGGTCCACCGAACCAACGCTGGACAATGCTCGCCGCGAGGCGCGACCCCAGCGCGGACCGGTCGCCGTCGAAGGAGTCCGAGACCGGAAGCTCCACCCGGGTCGCCGCCAGGAAGAGGCCGTCCTTGCCGCCGAAATAGCGCGTGATCAGGTTGGGCGACACACAGGCCGCGTCGGCCACGCCTTTGACCGTGATCGCCGCGTACCCGTGCTGGGCGAACTGGCGTTGAGCGTGCTCCAGGATCCGCTGCCTGGTGGCGGCCGCATTGCGCAAAGTCATGTGTACGAGCATACACATCGTGTGTACGCTGATACACATGATGGACGAACTGCGAGAGCGGATCCGGCGGACGCGGCGTGTCACGACCCCGTGGAGTGACGACGGGACGCACGGCATCAGCAGTACCCGCCTCGACGAACTGCTCGAACGCTGGGTGGACGGGTACGACTGGAGCGTGCACGAGCGCCGTATCAGGGAGCTCCCCTGGGTGACGGTGCAGGCAGGCGACACCGGCCTCCGGGTGATCCACCAGCGGTCCGCGAATCCCAACGCCCCTGTGGTCGTACTACTGCACGGCTGGCCGGACTCGGTGCTGCGGTTCGAGCGCGTCCTGCCCCTGCTCGCGGACATGCACGTGGTGGTTCCCGCGCTGCCGGGCTTCCCCTTCGCAGCCCCGCTCACCACTCCCGGCGTCTCGGTCAACAGGATCGCCGATATCGTCGCGGACGCTCTCGACGAGCTCGGCTACTCGCGGTACACGGTGTCCGGCGGCGACGTGGGTGGCACCGTCGCGGAAATCCTCGCGGCCGAACACCCGGACCGGGTGACTGCCCTGCACCTCACGAACATCGCCCCGCTGCGCGCGCTCACGGCGGACCCGGCGAAGCTCGCCCCCGACGCGGCCGCCTACCTCCGCCGGTCGGCGCAGTGGTTCCGAAGCGAAGGAGGGTACATCGCGGAGCAGTCGACGCGGCCGAACACGCTCGCCGTCGCCCTCGGCGACTCACCAGCCGGCCTCATGGCATGGATCGTCGAGAAACTGGAGTCCTGGTCCGACGAGTCGGCCTTCACTCCGGACGAGCTTCTCACCTGGGTCACCGCCTACTGGGTCACCGGCACGATCGCCACCTCATTCGCCACCTACGTCGAACCGGCCACCCTTCCTGACCGGATCGACACGCCGACCGTGCTCTCCGTGTTCCCACGCGACCTGAAACCGGAGCCGCGAAGCTACGCTGAGGCGTTCCTCAACCTCCACGACTACGTGGAACACCCTTCCGGCGGCCACTTCGCAGCCTGGGAACAGCCCGGGGCCTACGCCGACGACGTACGCCGTGCGGCCAAGCTGGGCGGCTGAACCGCGCTCCACGGAGACACTGTCAGGTTGAGTGGATGGCTCTTCTGACGGCATGTCGTGCGGTTGGCCGACCGCCACCCCTCTGCCTGAACAGCGCAAACGCACCCCTCTATCCCGGAAAGACACGGCCCACCGTCAAGTGCTGGCGGACCGGACCGGATTGTTCGCGGCGCTGCCTGATCGGCGGCCAGGCTGGTGTCCCGCGCACAACCTCTTGACGTCACCGTGCGCACAACCGGTCCAATGCCGACTGGCTCTCACCGTCCGCCGCGCGGCCGATCATCAACCGCTGGTCCGGATCTTGGAGTGGCACAAGCACTTCGAAGTACACGGCGATCACCCCGGCGCCCGGATGCCGCATCTCCTTGTGTCCGGGGCCGTTGACCTTCACGTCTCGCTCGGCCCACAATCGCGCGAATTCCTCGTTATGGCTGGTGCATTCGATGATGAGGTCGGTCAACGCCTGGTCCTCCGGGTGCGCGGCCCACGCTGCGCGCAGGTGGGCGATCCCCTCCCGCGCGACGCGCTCGCGGTCGACATAGAACTCGCGCATTTCCGGATGCAGCAGGCACAGCCACATCGCATTGCGCTGCGACGGCGGCAGGGTGTCGAAGTCCATCAGCAGCCTGGCCATTTCGGCGTTCCAGGCCAGGATGTCGTAGCGGTGGTTCATCAGCATGGCCGGCAGCGGCGACAGGTCGGTGACCAGCCGGGCCAGCGACGGCGCCGCAGTGGTGGCGGGTTTGGCGGCGTTGCGGGGGCGCTGCTGGGCCAGGTTGAAGAGGTAGGCGCGTTCGTCCGGGGCCAGGCGCAGCGCCCGTGCCAGTGCCTCCACCACGTTCGCTGAGGGCCGCAGCCCCCGGGCCTGTTCCAGCCGCACGATGTAGTCGATGCTGACCCCGGCCAGTTCGGCGACCTCTTCGCGACGCAATCCCGGGGTCCGCCGGGCCCGCTGGCGCGCCGGCAGATTGAAGTCGCGCGGATCCAGGCGTTCGCGCCGGGTCCGAAGGAACGCGGCCAGCTCCTGTGTCGTGTTCACGGTGCGGGTCATCATGTTCGATCGAACAGTCAGGGTAGGACTGGTGTTCCCAGGAACTTCCTTCCCTTATCCCCGGCTTGCGGCGGTCACAGACTTGTTCTCGACAACGGATCACACACGCAGGAGGACACGATGTCGCTCACCCTCGACACCTACCGGTTGCTGGGCCGCTCCGGACTGCGGGTCTCTTCGCTGGCGCTGGGCGCGGCGACCTTCGGCACCGAGTGGGGCTGGGGCACCGGGCAGGACGAGGCGCGTGAGCTGTTCGACCTCTACGTCGAACGCGGTGGAAACTTCATCGACACCGCCAACACCTACACCGATGGCAGCTCCGAGCGCCTGCTGGGCGAATTCACCCGCGACAACCGCGAAAGCCTGGTGCTGGCAACGAAATACACCACGCTGCGTCGTCCCGGCGACCCGAATTCCGGGGGCCCTCATCGTAAGAGCCTGTTCGCGTCAGTGGAAGCCAGTCTGCGGCAGCTGAATACGGACTACATCGATCTGCTCTACCTTCACGTGTGGGATTTCACGACACCGGTTGAAGAGATCCTGCGCGGCCTGGACGATCTGGTCCGGCAGGGCAAGGTCCTGTACGTGGCAATCTCCAACACCCCCGCCTGGCAGGTGTCGCACATGCAGGCGATCGCCGAGCTGCGCGGCTGGTCGCCGCTGGTCGCCCTGCAGATCGAATACAACCTGATCGAGCGTACCGGGGAACGTGACCTGATCCCCATGGCACGCGAGATGGGGTTGGGCGTGGTGCCGTACTCGCCACTGGCCGGCGGGGTGCTCACCGGCAAGTACAGCCGCGACGACCTGACCGCGACGAACACTGCCGTCGGCGACGGCACCCGTAAACATTTCAACATCGCCAACGGCGGGCTCACCGAACGCAACCTGGACATCGCTGATGTCGTGAAGGAGGTCGCCACGGAGCTGGGCCGCACAACCGCCCAGGTCGGGCTGGCCTGGACCCTGCAGAACCCGGACGTGACGGCACCGCTCATCGGCGCCCGCACCCTCGCGCAACTGGAGGACAATCTGGGCGCCCTGGATGTCGACTTCACGGCCTCCCAGCTGGCCCGGCTCGACAAGGCCAGCGCGATCGAACTCGGCTTCCCGCATGACATGCTCGCCGGCGACAGGATGCGCGCGGTGACCCACGGCGACCTGAAGATCGAACCCCGCGGCGCCGTCAAGGCGCGGAACGTAAGGTGATGTCCCTTTCGTCGGCGCCGGTCTCCGTCACCAGCGTGCTGAGACCGTCCGCGACCTCATTGAGAACGGCAACTCACGGCTCCGCAAAAAGGAGCAACCCCACTCCCGGTCCCTGCCGGTGCTCTGCTGTCCGGCAGTCGCAGTCATTCTGGTCTAATCGCCGCAAACGCGGGCAGGCGCTGAGTAGACCACCTCGAAAGGAGTTCGTATGTCAACCGACGCCATCGTCCTTCTCAAGGAGGACCACAAGGAGGTACGTCGGCTTTTCCGGGCCTTCGAAGCCACCGGTGACGATGCGAAGGCACAGAAGGCCGACCTGGTCAGCAAGATCGTGGAGGCGCTGACGGTCCACACCTACATCGAGAACGAGGTCATGTACCCCGAGGTCCGCAAGCTCGTCCCGGACCTCGAAAGCGACATCCTGGAGTCCTACGAGGAACATCACGTCGCGGACGTGCTCTGTGCGGAACTCGACGCCCTCGGACCCGATGACGAACGCTTCGACGCCAAGACCACCGTCCTCATCGAGTCGGTCGGCCACCACATCGAAGAGGAGGAAGGCGACTGGTTCCCCAAAGTCCGGGCCGCCCTCGGACGCAAGGAGCTTCAGGAGATCGGCGCCCGAATGCTCGAAGTCCGCGCCACCGCGCCCAAACGGCCCCAGCAGCCCAGCTCACTCAAGAAGGCCGCCGACGCCCTCCTCGCATAAGGCTGCCGTCCGCTCGTCACACTCACGGTCGTGGTCCCGTAGGCAACGATCGCCGACCCGGTGGGCCGCCGGCGGCGGCGGCCCACAGCCGGGGCGATGGGCACCACCGCACTGAGAGCGGGCCGTGCCGTCGGGTCGGCCGGGACCCGGCCGTCCGGATCGCCGGTGCGGCCCCGCCCCGAGATCCGCGTGGCGAGAAAGGGGAGGACGGAACAGCACGGAGGTCGTCGTGATCGTCCTCGGGGTCATCCTCGTCGTCGGTTTCCTCGACGGCATATCCATCCTGTGGACCATCGGCATCGCCCTCGTCGTCATCGGGCTCATCCTCTGGGTACCGGGGGCCGTCGGTCACGTCGCAGACCACAAGCCCTACCGGTGACAGCCCACCCCTGGCTGCACAGTAAGGCGGCGCGGCGACCGGCCGTGGCGACCGTCCTGTGCGGCGTAGGAAGCGGGCAGCCTGCTCATTCGGGGCGGGGGCAGCGGGGTGCGGCGCGTTTCCAGAACTTCCAGGACCTGCGGCCTGGACAGATGCCGGGACGAGGCGGCAGGGCTGCTCACCACCGCGATGACGAAGGCACCCGAAGAGCTGAACTGCGCCCGCAAGGCCCGCGGCCCGCGTTTCATCGTCAACCCTCACCGGCACTGACGGACAACCCGTGAACCGGTGACACACAAGGACCCGACTCCCGGTCACGGGAGAACTGCCTACATCTCGGGCCCGAACCGGCCCGGCAACGCAGCCCGGGCGATCCGGTGGGCCGCGCGCCGTTGAGACTGCGTCGGAGGGGCAGGCGAAGGTGTATGAGGATCATCAGCGAACGATCACAGCGCCCTACCCGCGGCCGCTGGCAGGTGTATGCGGCCACCACGTCGGCCGTGACGGCGACAGCGATCATCGGTGGGCGGGCAGTGGATGCCGACAGCGCCTGGTACCGGTCCTTGGCCAAGCCGCCGTGGCAGCCTCCCGGCTGGGCGTTCGGCGCGGTATGGACCCCGCTGTACGCGTCGATCGCCTGGGCCGGCGGCCGGGCCCTGCTCAAAACGCACGGCCAGGAGCGCCGAGCCCTCACTGCAAGCCTCGGCGTCAACCTCACCCTGAACACCGCGTGGAACTGGCTCTTCTTCCACGGCCGCAGCCCGACGGCCGGCGCGGCAGGCACCCTCGTACTGGACCTCAGCAACACCGACCTCATCCGACGCACCGCCCACGCCGACCGAACAGCAGCCACCGCCCTGATCCCGTACGCCGCATGGTCCGCCTTCGCAACCGCCCTCAACATCGACATCGCCCGCCGCGACCGCACGAACAGGCGGTGACCAGGTCATAGTTCGTCCGGAAGACTGCACGGAGGACGGTCACAGGGAGGATCGCCCCTCCACGAGCAAGCGGATGAGACTCAACCAGCCGACGGTTGCGGGCGGTTTCAGCATCGACGGCTTCCTCTGGTCCGGATGGCAGCGTGCGGGTGCGACAGGGCGGGGCAGCGGTCACGCTGAGGGGTATGGACATCGTCGTCGTGCTGGAGCTGGACATGCCGAGCAACGTGCGCGTCCTGGGCCCCGGCCGCACACCCGCGGACCCGCAGCACCCGGTGCGCCGCGCACATGCCGTGCCCGCCGGAGACTCGGGAACATGCGGCCCTCTCACGTTGTGCGGCCTGGACACCGGCGAGATGACGCTCGCCCCGCACAGAATCGCCGACCCCGACCAGACGTGGTGGCCGCCGCACTGGCACGCGTGCAGCTTCTGCCACGCCGCCCGGCAGACCACCGCGCCCCCCGCCCGGCCGGCCGTCGCGAACCTGCCCGAAGCAGTGGCGGCGGCGAACTGAAAACCTCGTCCCAGGCGCCCGGTGTCCCGGCCCCCCCACGACAGAGCCCCCGTCCTCATGGTCAGGCAGCGCCGGGATGGCTGCGGCCGGCCGCGCACTCACAGGCGCTCTACGACCGGACCGCGGCGTAGTGGGAGCGGACCGGGGCGACGGCAGATGGTGGGGCGGCGATCTGGGCAAGGGTGTCGTGCAGGAGTCGGACGGCATCCTCGGCCCATTGAGCCGACGGCGGCGGGCACGACGGTACGAAGCCGAGGCCGCCGTGGCTACGGGCGAGCCGGATGGTCACAATCGCGAGGGCCTCGCGCAGATTCGCCAGCCGTTCGACGGGTGGCAGAACGTCCTGTCGGCGAAGCGCGTGCCACAGCGAAGGCGCCATGGCGACCGGCCGCCGACGGGCCGCCTGCCCGCACCCTTCTTCGCGGCGGTTCACCGGCCTCGCGGGAACGCCGTGGCCTCGCGCGATGGTCGGCTTCGAGGCTCGTGAGCTCACGGGCCCAGACATCGGATCGAGTCGTCACCGGGCCAGGACGGAGGCCGCGCTGCCCAGCAGGTTGTCGATGACGGGGGCGAAGGCGGTGGAAGCGAGCAGGAACCCGAAGACGACGGCGACGCAGGCCGCGAAACCGGTCGCCTGACGGTTGCGGACGAGGACGCCGAGGACGACGCCGAAAAACAGTACTCCGGACATGGTGAAGGTCACCGGGCGACTCCCTTCCTCGGGCGGTGGAAGACGAAAGAGCGCTACCCGCAGCCGCAAGCGGCCGACGCGTTGGTCCCAGGCGGCCGCGAATTCGTCCTCGCTCGCGGGTAGGCCACGGAGGTGAGTGCCAGGCGACCGGGCCGGCCAGGCTGATGTCGGCGGCCGGGGGGGTATTCGAGCCGGCGCGCCGGAGTGCGGCCCGTCGCCGTTGTGGCCGGTCGCAGACAGTCGTCGGGCGACGTCCTGCTCGACCTGACGGCGAGTCGGCCCCGCGGCGTGCGTGGCGGTGCGCGGCCAGCAGGCTGCGTCGGGCCGTGTCCTCGGCCGCGCTCGCCGGCCCGGTTTCCGTCGGGCCCGGCTCTGTGAGTGGTGGCCGGTGCGGAGTGCAGGTGCCAGTCGTCGTCTCGGGCGCCTCGCACGGCTGTGGAGGACCGAACGTCGTGGGCGGGCCGCGCGGCCCCGGTTGGGTTCCGGGGCCGCGCGGGCGACGCCAAGGTGAGCGTCAGGCGTTGATCGCCTCGCGCCGGGAGTCGACTCCGGTCGGTTGGGGCTCCTGCGGGGGCCGCACGGCGGCGGGGGCGCCGCTCCGGGTGCGGCCTGTGATCTGGATCTTGCGGGGCTTGGCCTTCTCCGTCACCGGGATCTGCACGGTGAGCACGCCCTGGTCGTAGTCGGCCTCGATACGGTCGGTGTCCAGCGCATCGCCCAGGAACACCTGCCGGGTGAACGTCCCCAGGGTGCGCTCGTCGGCCAGCACCTGCGCACCCTCCGGCAGCCCGCCCCGGCGCTGTGCACGGACGGTCAGCACGTTGCGCTCAACGTCCAGGTCGATGGACGCCGGGTCGATGCCCGGCAGGTCCAGGCACAGGACGAAGCTCTGGCCGTCGCGGAAGGCGGTCAGCGGCATGCCGGCCGGCTTCGCCGGGGTACCGAGCAGCTGCTGCGCGAGACGGTCGAAGTCGCGGTAGGGGTCGGTACGCATCAGCACGGTGATTCAGCTCCTCACAATCGCAGCGGAACGAGCGTCGACAGCGGCAGAGCGGATACCGCCCTACCAGATAGTCTGCCGGGCTCATCGACAAGAAAGTTATAGCGCCAGGATAGGTTGATTGACAAGCAGGGACTCAACCTCGCGTGTCCGGCCGGCCGACGGGCAACCGGCCGGCGCGAGAACCGGCGAGCCAGGTGGCAGCGGCGGTGGACGATGGACCGGGATCACCCAGGGGGACCGTGCGGGCGGATCGCGGCGGGCACTACTCTCAGGCCCATGTCGAACCCTGATGGGCTGCTCGTCGACATCGCCGCGATGGTGGAGTCCGAGCACAACAACCAGATGCCCCTGACCGTCGTCGTCCCGGGAGCGGTCATCACCGGCCGCCTCGCACCGGAGAGCCTGTGGCACGCGCGGGTGGCCGAAGTCCTCGCCGCCTCCGAACACCTGAAGCCCTTCGCCACGCTGTTCACGGCGCCCGGCCCCGGCGACGGCGCGGACGGCGACGGCGCGACACCGGCCGCCGCAACGCCGACACATCTGCATCTGCACGTCGCCCGCATCCTGCAGGGCAGTCACGGGCTTCCGCACACCGGCGGCATGTACCGCATCGCCATCGCCGACATCAGCAGCTGGACCGTGGGAGACCTCAGCTACTCCGACCAGTGACACCACCACCCCGACACGGCCCCGCGCCGGGCCCGCTGTCGCGGTTACGGCGCGGGGCCGGTGCGACCGTGCCGGGCACTGGAGCCGCCGGAGCGGCCGGCCAGGGGGCGGTGACGGTTCGCGGGTCAGGGGCGGCAACAGGACGGGGCGCAGTCGAACCGGCGTGCATGACCCTTCGGGAGGGCCGTGAGGTGGCGGTGCGGGGGATGTCGTGGCCAGGACACCGCCGGCCGCCTCGGCGCAGGTGTTGCGCCGAGGCGGCCGGCGTGTGCTCCCCTCTGGCGGCGGCCAGAGGAGGACCGGGCGGGGCACGGGCACGGCGGCGACCTCCGCGGAGTGCTCATCGGCGTCCTCGGCGAGGAGCATCTGCTCACACGGCACGCCCAGGGTGCGCGCGGCCTGCAAACCGCGGTCGGGCAGGCCGGTCAACGTGTCGGCGGCCACCCGTTGACGGCGGGCGATGCCGGCCTTGCGAGGGGATGGCGGCGCCCGGGCGAGTTGACCGCCTATCAGCTCGATCGGCTCCGGTCGCGCGGGGCGGCACAGGGAGGGGTCGCGGTGCTCGGCGGCATCCGCGTCGATCTGCGTCTGCGGCGATGACAGTGCCGGGTGAAACCGTGGGGGGATCGATGGAAGGATGGGGGGATGGATGTCATGCGCAGGAACAACGTCAAGGTGACCGGGCGTGCTGACGGACCGGTCGTGGTACTTGCGCACGGGTTCGGCTGCGATCAGAACATGTGGAGGCTGATCGTTCCGGCGCTTTCCCGTGATCACCGCGTGGTGCTGTTCGACTACGTGGGCTCCGGCCGATCCGACGCCTCGGCGTGGAACGAGGCCCGCTACAGCTCGCTCCAGGGCTACGCCCGCGACGTGCTGGAGGTCTGTGAGGAGCTGGACCTGCGGGACGCGGTCTTCGTGGGCCACTCGGTCAGCGCCATGGTGGGAGTGCTCGCCGCGGCGTCCGCCCCGCAGCGGCTCTCCCGGCTGGTGATGGTCGCCCCGTCCCCCTGCTACATCGACGAGGACGGCTACCGGGGCGGCTTCAGCGCCGAGGACATCGATGAGCTGCTGGAGTCGCTGGAGTCGAACTATCTGGGCTGGTCGGCGGCGATGGCTCCGGTGATCATGGGCAACGCGGACCGGCCGGAGCTCGGCGAGGAGCTGACCGCCTCGTTCTGCGCCACCGACCCCGCCATGGCCCGGGTCTTCGCCCGTACCACGTTCCTGTCCGACAGCCGTGAGGATCTCAAGACGGTTGGGGTGCCGACGCTGGTGCTGGAGTGCGCGCAGGACGTGATCGCCCCACGCGAGGTCGGCGCCTATGTCCACGCCGCGATCCCCGCAAGCCGCCTGGTGACCCTGGACGCCACCGGGCACTGCCCGCAGCTGAGCGCACCGGAAGCCACCGCGCAGGCGATCATCGGCTTCGTCGGCGCCGCCCGGTGATGTGCCGCACCGGCCAGGACCCCGGCGAGCCCGACGGCATCGAGGACCTGGCCGCGGCCGACGCCGCGTTCACCGCGCTGCTCGAGGACAGCGCCGAGGAACTGTACGAACAGGCACCCTGCGGCTACCTGTCCACCCTGATGGACGGCACCATCGCCAAGATCAACACCACCCTGCTGGACTGGCTCGGCCTCTCCCGCGAACAGGTCGTGGGCCGGATGCGGTTCACCGACCTGCTGACCGTCGGCGGCAAGCTTTACCACGAGACGCACTTCGCGCCACTGCTGCGCATGACCGGCGAGATCAACGAAATCGCCCTGGCCATCAAAGCCACCGGCGGCCGCAGGCTACCGGTACTGGTCACCTCCCGAGTGAAGACCAGCGCCGACGGCGAGCCCATGCTGATCCGCACCACCGTCTTCGACGCCCGCGACCGCCGCTCCTACGAGACCGAGCTGCTACGCGCCCGCCAGGGCGCCGAAGAGGCCCGCGAAGCGGCGGAGGAAGCGCGTCGGCGCGCCGAGGCCGACCGCGAACGCCTGCAGGAAGCCCTGGAGGTACTGCAGCAGAGCCTGCTCCCCTCCACCCTGCCCGCAGTACCGGGGCTGGAAGCCGCCTCCTACTACCACACCGCCTCCCCGGACCTGCTCGGCGGAGACTTCTACGACCTGTTCCCGCTGAACGGCACCCGGTGGGCGTTCTTCCTCGGTGACGTGTGCGGCAAGGGCCCCAAAGCCGCCGCCGTGACCTCCCTGACCCGCCACACCCTGCGCGCGGCCGCCCTGCACGACTCCGACCCCGTCACGGTGCTCACCACACTCAACACCGTCCTGAACGAGCGGTACACCAGCGGCGACACCCGCTACTGCACCGCCGTCTTCGGCGTCCTGCATCCCCAGGGCGACACCTGCACGGTGCAGGTCGCCTCCGGCGGCCACCCCTCGGTGCTGATCCAGCGCGCCGACGGCACCGCCGAGTTCCTGCCCACCCCCGGCGGCATGCTCATCGGCGTCCTGCCGCAGGCGCAGTTCACACCCGCCCGCACCGTCCTCCACCCCGGAGACACCCTGCTGCTCTACACCGACGGCCTGACCGAAGCCCGCATCGGCCCCGAGCGGGAGCTGTACGGCGAGGACGCCCTGCGCACCTTCACCACCACCCAGAACCCGGCCGGCCCCCAGGCCCTCGTCACGGCCCTGACCGAACTTCTCGCCGGCTTCGGCCAAGGCCTCGACGACGACACCGCCCTGCTCGCCCTCGGCATCCCCTCTCCCCCGACCAACACTGCGAGTGAAGACCGGACATGCATCCGCTGACGATCACCACCCGAGACGCCGCGACCGGTCCCGTACTGGAGATCATCGGCGACCTTGACCACCACACCGCACCCGACCTGCGCAAAACCGTCGGTGCGCTCACCCTCACCACCGGCCGACAACTGGTCCTGGACCTGGCCCGACTGGACTTCTGCGACTCCAGCGGCATCACAGCCATGCTGGCCGCCCGCAACCTCGCCACCGAACACGGCGCCCACCTCACCCTGGCCGCCGTCCCCCCGAACGCCGCCCGCATCCTCAACATCGTCGGCCTGGACCGGGTCTTCACCATCCACCCCGACGTCGCCACCGCCACACTGCCCCTGCCCGCCACACCCCACGCCGAGAACACCGCACCCAGCGCCGGCCGGCACCCGAGCCACTGACCGAACCGGCCCGCCCGGGCGACCCGCAGCACCTTGAGAACGGCCCCTGGCAGACCCGGCCGATGCCGTCCCCGGCACACTCACCAACGCCACCCGCCAACTGGGACCACCTCGTAGAACGCCCTGCACGAGAGAAACGGGCACAAGCTGCTCCCCGCGCGAGGCCGGAAGCAGAAGGTGCAGCTGCGCGCCGTGGTGGACCAGGAGAGGGCCCTGCAGAGCTGCTCCTATGGGCACTCCTCACCGGGGAGCACCGCACGCGCGGGGGCCTGACGGTCAGTTGCACCCCCAGGACCAGCTACCGCTGGTTCCGGCAGGTCATCGCCGGTGACAACCTCATCCGCCGCCACGATCGCCGGCGAACGCCGGCCCGGTCGCCGGGGGTAACCGAGCAGTTCCGGGGGGTGCCTCGGCGGGCACGTCGTGGTCGACGGGGAAGACCCGGTCGGCGCCCGTGATCTGCAGGAGCCGGACGAGGGTTCGGGAGGGACGGGCGAGACGGACGGCCGCGCCGCGGCGTTCGGCTTCGATACGGGCACGAAGCAGGGCGTTGAGGCCGCAGGAGTCGCAGAACGTGACGGCGGCCAGGTCGATCACCAGGATCGGGGAGGCCGGGCTGGTGGTAAGGGCTCGGCGCAGTGCGGTGTGCAGGTGTGGGGCGCCGTCGAGGTCGAGTTCGCCGGCGGCTTCCAGGATCGGCCCGGTGGGGCCGGTGCGGAGGGTGACCGAGAATGCGGGTTCGGTGGTGGGCATCGGGTGACTCCCTCCGGGTGTCTTCGGGGCGGACGCCGCCACCGTACGACGGCGCCGCTGTCGCGTCTCACGCGCCGTGGAGGGTGGTGCGGCGGGGCGGCTCTCCCGTGTCCAGGGACGCCGCCGTCCGCGCATCCGGGGCGCCGGCCTGCTCCTTTCGATCCAGCAGGGCAGCATTCGTCGGTCCGGTCGGGCGCCGCGGTGACGGCACGCGGGTCAGGCGGCGGTGGCGAGTTGGGCGCGGCCGAACAGGAGTGCGTAGCCGTTGGGTAGTGCGGCGAGGAGGCGGTCGGTGGGGCCGGGGCCGGTCAGGTCGGCGAGGGCGGTGAGGGCGGTGAGGGCGGTGGAGGTGTGCCAGCGGGCGGTGGGGGTGGTGGTGGCGAGGTGGGTGGCGACGGCTTCGACGAAGCCGGGTGCGGTGAGGGGCTGGGTGTGGGGGATGTGGTGGGTCAGGGGGGTGCGGGCTTCGGGGGGCAGTGCGGTGGCGAGGTGGCGGCGTTCGTCGTCGGCGAGTTGGGCGGCGAGGACGGTCAGGACGGCGGTCAGGACGGTTTCGGCCTGCCGCGCGTCCTCGTAGCGGCCGAGGGAGCGGATGTGGTCGAGGAGTTCGTCGTGGCGGGTCATGGCTGGGGTGACCTTTCCGAGGGGTCGGGGCGGCCGAAGAGGAGGTCGTAGCCCGGGGGGAGTTGGAGCAGGATTCGTGTGGTGAGGTCGTCGCCGGCGGCGTCCGCCACGACGCTGAGGACGGCGCCGATGTCCCAGGTGGCGGTGGTCTCGCTCGCGCCGGGGATCCAGGCGGCGGTGGCCCGTACGAACCGCTCGGCGTCGAGCGGTTGGGCGGCCTGCAGGGGGTTGAGGAGGACCAGGGCGAACGTCTCGGGCAGGCGGGCGGCGAGTTCGGCCCGGTCGTGGCCGGCGATGTGGGCACCGAGCAGGGCCAGGACGACACGGGCGGCCTGCTCCGCCTCGTGAGTCGTGGAGTATTCACCGCGTTCCTGGACCTGCGCCAGGAACGCCTCGCATCTAAGGGTCATCGCAACTGCCTCCCCGGATCAGAGGGCGGGTGGGCGCGGGCGAGCACGGGGTTTGTGCTGGGTCCGCCGGGCGGCGGTTGATGAGACAGGACGTCGGTGTCCTGGCTCGCCCGCGAGGTGCCGCCCTGCGCGGCCGGGGGCGGTGCGGCCGACAGGGCGGCAGTCCCGGGTCAGGCGCGGATCTGCTTGCGATCCGTGCTTCGGGCGGTGATGGAGATCTTGCGGGGCTTGGCCTTCTCCGCTACGGGGATGCGCAGGGTCAGTACGCCCGCGTCGTAGTCGGCGCTGATGCCCTCGGGGTCGAGCGTGTCGGAGAGCATCACCTGGCGGGAGAACACGCCCAGCGGTCGCTCCGAGAGTTCCATGCGCGCCCCCTCGGCCTCCGGGCGCGGACGCCGCTCGGCCTTGACGGTCAGCATGTTCCGCTCGACGTCGATGTCGATCGCCGACGGGTCCACCCCGGGCAGGTCGAACGCGATGACGTAGTCGTCGCCGGTCCGGTACGCGTCCAGCGGCATCGGGGCCGGTGTGCTCCACGTCCCGCTCCGGGCGAGGAACTGCTGAGTGAGACTGTCCAGCTCGCGGAAGGGATCGGTGCGCATCAACATCGCGAAACACCTCCAGTGGTCCAGGCAACCAAGGCCAATGCGCTTCACCTGACACCGTTGTAGCATGTCATTCATCCGATGACAAACCCCAAAGTCTCCGAAAGGGTGACAGCGTGAAGGAACGCCCGAACACCACCACCGCGGACCCCGCACAGTCCGGCGAACCCGCCTCGTTCCTCGCCGCCGCGGCCGCCCTCGACGCGATCGACACCGCCCTGCGCGCCGCCCAGAAGCCCACACCCCCAGGGCCCGGGCCCGGACGCGGCGACAACCCCGAACACGCCCTGGCCGCCCTCCTGCTCCTACGCGAACTGCGCACCCGACTCGCCGCCTGGGAAAGCCCCCTCGTCGAAAACGCCCGTGCCGCCGGCGCCACCTGGGCCGACCTCGCCCACCCCATGGGCGTCGCCAGCCGACAAGCAGCCGAGAACCGCTACCTGCGCCTGCGCCCCGGTACGGACGACGCCGCCACCGGCGCCCAACGCGTCAAGGACATCCGCGACCGCCGCGCCGCCGACCGGGCCATCACCGCCTGGGCCCGCGACAACGCCACCGACCTGCGCATCCTCGCCGCCCAGATCACCGCCCTCACCGACCTCCCCACCACCGCCCGCCCCCACCAGACCCGCATCCGCACCGCCCTCGGCCACCACGACGCCGCCCGACTCATCACCCCCCTCACCGACATCCGCCCCCACCTCGACCCCGACCGCCACGCCGACCTCACCGCCCGCCTCGACACCCTCACCACCCGCACCGAGCAGCTCTGCCATGACAGCAACCACAACCGCACCTGAAACCACTCACCCGAGCAGCCCCGGCCCCTCCCCCACCCCCGATGCCGCAGCTCGCCGGCGCCACCTGAAAGAACAACTGGCCCACACCGCAGCCCACCTGCAGGCCGAACTCAACGCGGCGATCACCGACATGGACCGATGCCTCGCCGAACTCCACGCCATCGAACAGCGCCTGGCAGCCGGGCACCTCGGCGGCAATCCCATCGGGCCGGCGTAGTCCGCCCCTCAGCTTCAGAGCTCGTCAGCGCCCCCTGTGCCGTCGCCGACGTCGGTGCAGTACTGCCGGCGAGCAGGCGTCCTGGTCCGATACGAGTCGGAGGCGCCGATACGGCTCGGAGCCGCTCGGCTACCCGCCGGTGGCCGCGTGGTGCGCCGAGAGCCGCCAGCGGGGCGGAGCGGGAGGTCGCGCTGCCTGCCCTGGCCGGGACCGGATAGTCATAGGAATCCTCCCGGCGGAAGCGGGCAGGCGACCGGCTGCCAGGGAAAACAGGGAAACGACGTACCGACGTGACGAGATCGCGATGAGCGCGGGCGACAAGATCGAGAGCACCGGCGGAGTCCTGCGCCAGTACTTCCCGATCTACTCACCACCTAAAACCGGGCGGTTTTGCAACGACCGTTGGAACCCGAGGTTCCGCGGTCGGGCCCCCACCGTGTGCGCGCTGCGATCCCCCGGGCGACCTCGCGCGGGAGTCGCCGATCAGTGTCGGCGAGGGGTCGACGTGAGGACGGGGTGCAGTACGGAGTGTCAGGGCGCCGGCTCGACGAGCGCGGCCGCATTCGGATGCACCCGCAGCACCTGGTCCACCCCGGTACGTTGGAACAGGGCAGTCACCCGGGCGGTCGGGTGCACGACGTGCAGCACCGCCCCAGCCCCTTGGACTCGCAAGTGAGCACGGATGACGGCGTTGAGACCGCCGGAGTCGCAGAACCTCACCCCGGTCAGGTCCAACACCAGCTCGCCGGCCGCCCTCGCCGCGGCCATCACCTCGGCCACCACCGCGTCCAGCACCCCGCCCGAATCCTGGTCCAACTCACCCACCGCTTCCAGCACCGGGACGCCCGGACCCGGGCGGGGTCGGACGCTGAACGTGGGTGGGTCGGCCTGCGTGGCAGCGGTCATCGGGTACGTCCCCTCCGCCACGGTGTTCGCGGCCGGCGGTGCGCCCGCGAAC
Organism: Kitasatospora sp. NBC_00315; assembly: GCF_041435095.1. Classification (NCBI taxonomy): domain Bacteria; kingdom Bacillati; phylum Actinomycetota; class Actinomycetes; order Kitasatosporales; family Streptomycetaceae; genus Kitasatospora; species Kitasatospora sp. NBC_00315. Next base: position 291,115 of record NZ_CP108025.1, read on the forward strand.
CGGACGCATCCGTCGGCCGGCGTTGCGGGGCGGATCTCTCACAGTAGTGCCCGCGCGACCCACTGTGGCCGCAGCGCGGACGATGGCTTCGGCCGGGTGTCAGGTGTCGGCGGCGGGCGTGGGTCCGCCTTCGGGTCGGCGTAGTAGTTCGTTGAGGCGCAGGGCTTCCTCGAGTTGGTCTTCGAGGATGACGATGCGGCAGGCGGCGTCGATGGCGGTGCCCTGGTCGACGAGGTCGCGCGCTCGCATCGCGATCCGCAGCTGGTAGCGGGAGAAGCGGCGGTGGCCGCCCTCCGAGCGCAGGGGGGTGATGAGTCCCTGCTCGCCGAGGGAGCGCAGGAAGCCGGCGGTGGTGCCGGTCATCTCCGCTGCGCGACCCATCGTGTAGGCGGGATAGTCGTCGTCGTCGAGAGTGTCAGGGGTGTGGGGTCGGATGGTGGTCGTGGTCACTGCACCTCTTCTTATGTGGGGTCGGGGACGCGGCGAGGGGCCCCGGCGCCATAGCGGCTCCGGGGCCCCGAAGGGATACATCACCATCTACCGGCCCTGGGCCGGTCCTTGTTTCCGCACTGCCCCGGGGGAAGGGGCATGCGGGGATCGCGTATGCGTGACCGGAAACCACCGTCCTTCGTAACTGGGGGGTCTGCGGTGTCCGCCCGGACTGAAGACCTCACGGGCCGGGCGATCCTGATGGCGCTCTGTCCCTCCGTTCATCCTCTGTGTGTACTGACCGAACTTCGAACTACTTCGGGTACTGCTGAACTACCAACTACCTCGTACTGCTCCGGCCCTCGCGGACCGTCCGGTCCGGCAGCCAGCCCCGTCGCCCGTCCCGCTCACCTGCTTTGGCTTAGAACCCCACTGCCAGACTCCCCGGCACGCGCGCCCGCAGCCCTGACGCCTTCACCGGGATACCTCGTACAACGACTGCCGATACCGCTCGACTTCACCTGCCGGGTACTGCACCTGCTCTTGCCGCGGTACCGCGTGTGGCGGCCCCTCATCACTGCGGGCCACCCGGCCCGGCCACCGATCCCGTCGCCGCACTTCACCAACCTGGCTTCAGAACCCTGCAACCGTGCCGACCTGCGAACCTCTCCCGCCAGTTCGTGTCTGGCGAGTACCTCTCGACTGCTCGCTACGAGAGAAACACTAGCCACGACACCATGCGATGTCTACTCCAACCAGTACAGATTTTTTCGTGTCCAACGCGAACGCAGTCTTCGCCCCGCGGCCGGGCCGACACGCTCGCAACGGAGGGCCACGCCGGCCCGCCCGCAACGCCGGCGATGAGCGCGACACCACGAGGGGAGCGGTCGATGGAAGGGCCACGGGCCGATCCTGCGATACGCGCACCCGAGCCGCACACAGAGGCATCCACTGCTCGCCGCCCTCATCGAAGCCGTCCGCGACCGCAACGAACACGTCCCTGGGACACCGGTCCGCCACTGATCTCCCGACCGACGCACGGCAGGCAGCGCTGATGGAATGCGTGCTCCTGGGCCCTGTCCTACCGTGATGCGGGAGAGAGAGCCTCACCGAGAGACGCGCCTTGCGCCGACAGCTCCCGACCCTTCGGCCGGGCCACAGGCTGGGCAAGCGGCAGGAGGACCACCATGGGCACGCAGTCCACCGAAGCCCGCGTCCGTCACTACCTCATGTGCCCTCCGACGTACTTCGACGTGGAGTACTCCATCAATCCCTGGATGGATCCTGGCCGCCGTCCCGACCGCAGCCGGGCCGCGCGCCAGTGGCAGGCACTGCAGGATGCGCTGTGCGCGCTCGGGCATGTGGTGGAGGTCGTGGACGCGGCGCCAGGACTGCCGGACATGGTGTTCGCCGCCAACGCCGCCGTTGTGATCGAGGGGCGGGTCCTCGTGGCGACCTTCCGTCACTCTCAGCGCGCCGGAGAATCGCCGGCTTTCGAGAAGTGGTTCCGGAGCCGGGGATTCGAGCAGGTGCGCTGCGCGGAGAACATCAACGAGGGTGAGGGCGACCACCTCCTGGCGGGAGGCGTCCTCCTCGCCGGAAACGGCCCACGCACCTCGGCGTCGGCCAACGCCGAGAGTCACCGGTACTTCGGCCTGCCGGTCGTGGGCCTCACCCTCGTCGACCCGCGCTTCTACCACCTGGACACCGCGCTCGCCGTCCTGGACGACGGCGACGTCATGTACTGGCCGGGGGCCTTCAGCGAGACCAGCCGCCGAGAGCTGCGGCGGCTCTTCCCCGACGCCCTGCTGGCGGCCGAGGACGACGCGGTCGCCTTCGGAATGAACGCCATCAGCGACGGCCGGCACGTCGTCCTGCCCGCCGCCGCGCATGCGCTCGCCGCCAAGCTCTCGGTACGGGGCTACCGCCCACTTCCGGTGGACCTCTGCGAACTGGGGAAGGCCGGCGGCGGCCCGAAGTGCTGCGTACTCGAGCTGCGCCGTCCACCCCCGCAAGCAGCCGCCTGAAGCACCACGCCCACCGGCTCCCGGTGGGTGGCCCGCGCAGAGGTCTGCTTCGCATCGGCCCCGGTGGGTAGGCGCGCGGTGACCGACGGATCAGGCCGATCAGGAGATTCACTCATGGGTGTCAGCACCGCAGCCTCCCAGCCGCATCTGCCCGGCGCCCGGGGGCCGCTCTCCCGCGCCGTGATCGAGCTGGTCACCTCCCAGGCACCCCCGTCCACGGCGCCGGTGCCCGCCGGTGCCCTGGATGACGGGTGGGACGAGGACCACCAGCTGGCCCTCTACCTCTGCTACGAACTGCACTACCGCGGCTTCGCAGGAGTGGACGCCGCCTGGGAGTGGGATCCCGGACTCCTGGGCCTGCGCGGGCAGCTGGAACAGGCGTTCCTCCGATCGCTGCGCGCCGAGCTCGGGAGCGTTCCGCCGCTGGCTGACCAGCTGCGCGAGCTCCTGGTGGAGCCCGTGGACGGCGACGGCCCCTCGTACTTCCTCCTGCGCGGAGGCCAACGCTGGCAGGTCCGCGAATACCTGGTCCACCGGTCCCTGTACCACCTCAAGGAGGCCGACCCCCAGGCCTGGGTGATCCCCCGCCTGCACGGCGCGGCCCAGGCTGCGCTGGTGGCGATCGAGTACGACGAGTACGGCGGAGGGCGCCCCGAGCGCGTCCACTCGCGGCTCTTCGCCGAGATGATGACGGACTTCGACCTGGAGCCGGGGTACGGCCACTACCTGGACGCCGTGCCCGCGCCCGCGCTGGCGGTGGTGAACCTGATGTCACTGTTCGCCCTGCACCGCGCGCACCGCGGGGCGCTGGTGGGGCAGTTCGCGGCAGTGGAGATCACCTCGTCCCCGGGCTCGGCCCGGCTGGCGGCAGCGTTCGAGCGCCTGGGCGCGGGGCCGGCCGGAACGGGGTTCTACCTGGAGCACGTCGAGGCGGACGCCGTGCACGAGCAGCTGGTGCGGCACGGAGTCATCGAGGCGCTGCTGAAGGACGAGCCGGAGCTCGAGGAGGACATCGCCTTCGGACTGGCCGCCTCCACATTGGCCGAGGAGCGCCTCGCCCGGCACCTCCTCAGCTGCTGGGAACAGCAGCGCAGCTCCCTGCTCGCACCGCTGGACGACGCTCCGGCGCTGCTGCCCTGACTGTCGACCGGCTGCCGCCACGCTCCAGCGCCCTGCTCACCCCGGGCGTAACGCGTCACGACGGCCCCGGGGGGAGCGCTGCAGAGTGGCGGCGCGGGTCCTGCGGCCGGGGCGGCCCTACTCGCCGCCGGCTCCGGCGCGCCGGTCGGTCGGCGGGAGGGAGCGACGGCGGTGGCTGGTGTCGCAGAAGGGGTAGCGGTGGCTGCGCCGGCACAGGCACAGCGCCACCACGGGGCGATCGCTCGTCACGGCCGTGCCGTCCGGGAGCACCACCTCCACGGGGCCCTCCACCAGGGCGGGGCCGATGTCGCCGGGCATGGTGACCCGAGTGGGTGGGCGGTCAGTGGGGCCGGACACCGCGGATCACCACCAGGTCCTCCTCGCGCTCGCCGGGGGCGACCAGGCCCTGCTCTTCGAGCCAGGTGGCCCGGCCGCTCATGACCGGGCCGAAGGGGATCCTTCGGCGGGCGATCACCTCGGCGTCGAGTCCGGCCTGCTTCAGTTCCGCGAGGGTTTCCTCGGTTCCGCAGAGAGAGGAGTGCACCATCAGCAGCGTTCCTCCCGGGGTGAGGACGGCGGGTGCCTGGCGGCAGATGCGGTCCAGCAGGGCGCGGCCGTCGTGCCCGGCGTCCCATGCGCGGGCGATGCCTCGGGTCGGCAGGGACGGTGCCGCCGCGGGAACGTAGGGCGGGTTGGAGACGACCAGGTCGAAGCGCCGGCGGCGTACCGGCTCCAGGAGGTCGCCGTGCAGCAGGTGGATCCGGCGACGGTTCAGCGCGCTGTTGAGCCATGCCGTCGCCAGTGCCCGACGGGAGATGTCGACGGCGGTCACCCGGGCACCGGTGCCGGCCGCGACCAGTGCCACCGCCCCGGTTCCCGTTCCGAGGTCCAGCACCTCGTCCCCGGGCCGCAGACGCTCGTGGGCGAGGCATTCGACCAGGAGTCGGGTGTCTTCCTGCGCCCGGTAGACACCGGGGGGTTTCATCAGCCTCATGCCTCGCGTCTGCCCCTCTCGCCGCGAGCGACACGTCACCGGCGTCGAGCCGGCCGGCCTCCGCTCCAACCCGGACAGCTGCCCCCACATCGCGGCCCGCCGCCCGGAGCCCGATGCCGAGGACACCCGGCCACCCTCGGAAGCGGAGCGGTGAAAGCCGAGCGTGTAGCGACTGTGTGATCGCGCACGCGGGCGCCGACCGGCCACCGGCCCCTCCTGCGGCGTGTCGCTGCGGGAGAAGATCACCCACTTCGACCACGAGCGGATCCCGGGCGGGTGGTGCACGCCCGGGGCGCCGCCGCCCGCGGTGTCTTCCGGGGCTACGGCACGGCCGGAGAGGTGTGCCGGGCGGCCTTCCTCGCGGACGGCGTCGAGGCCCCGGTGTTCGTGCGGTTCTCCACCGTCCTGGGCTCGCGCGGGTCCGCCGACACGGTACGCGACACCCGCGGCTTCGCGACGAAGTTCTATACCACCGGGGCGTGTTCGACCTCGTCGGCAACAACATCCCGGTGTCAGCTGGGGCCGGCCGGGACGGCGGGCTTGGGATGGGCAGCGTCCTCCGACCGTGGTTGGCCCGGTCGGCCGGCCGTGCTGTTGACCGAGCTGTTCCTGGAGAGCGGCCCGCTCGACCGCGAGTGGGCGGGCCCGGTCGTCGGCCTGAACGGGCACATCGACGGGCCGCCCGGAGACCGGGCGGTACGACGGACGACGATCAGTGCTCACAACGGCCAGTCTTCCAGCCCGGCGACTGCGGACTGGCGGCCCGTCAGCGGGCCTCGGCAGGAGCCCCGACCCGCAGGCGGAGAGGCAGGAAGGGCAGTGCCGGACACACAGTGGATTGCTAGGGTGACCACCAGTCAGGACGGCTCAACGATGGAGGATCCGTGAGCTCGCAGTCTGGAAGTGACCGACCCTACAGTGAGCCGCAATCTCCGCCTGTTCCACCCGTTCCTCCTCATCTCTCCGCTCCTCCTGGCGCGCCCGTCCCGCACCAGCCGAGGTGGGCATGGTGGGTGGTGGGGATCGCGGTCCCACTGGTCGGCGTCCTCGTCACCGTGCTCGCGAGCCGTCCCGGGGGCGGTCCCACGGCTACCCCTGGTGGTCCCGCCGGCCCGGCGTCCTCGGCGAACACACAGGTGGCTTCGAACGACCGGCCCCCACCATCGGCGACCAGGTCGGCAGAGGCCAGTCCGGCCCCACCGGCGCGGGTGTTCTTCGGACCGAAGGAGGTGGTGGTCGATCCGGCGGACAGCAGCTGGAGCACCGGCAACATCGTCCTGGACTCCGCACCGCCCTTCGGGACTACCGGCCCCGGGTCGGACGTGTCCATCGAGTGGGCCACCGGCACCCCCTCCCTCGGCAACTGGAGTTCCGGCCCGACGCTCGCCCCGTGGCCCGGTGACGGCCCGGACCCCGATGCGAGCCAGTGCGCCGAGCAGGTCCGCAAGCACGGCACCTACGACGGCGGCTCGATGCCGAAAGGCGCCCGCTTCTGCGTCCAGACCAGGGAAGGACGAACCGCCCTCCTCCGCGTCACGGTCAGCCCGATCGGCCGTACCCCCCTCCACCTCCAGATCACCGTATGGGACCTGCCCCAGGGCTAAGCCGGCCAGCGGGGACCGTTCCGGCACGACGATCGCTCCGCTGGACGACGGGTGGGGCGTGGTGACGGTCGGGTGGTCAGCGTGCCGTCATCGGCTCCGGTGCGGTGTGGGCGCGACGGTAGGCCAGCGGTGACAGGCCCAGGTACGTGTGGAAGTGCTTGCGCAGGGCGACGGGGTCGCCGAAGCCGCAGGCGGTGGCGACCCGTGCGACGGTCAGGTCGGTGGACTCCAGCAGCAGGCGCGCGTGTGCCAGCCGCCGCTGCGCCAGCCATTTCAGCGGGCTGCTGCCCACCTCGCCGCGGAACCGCCGGGTGAACGTGCGCACGCTCATGTGCGCGTGCTGGGCCATGTCCTCCAGTGTGACCGGCTCGGCCAGCCGGGCGAGCGCCCACTGCCGGGTCGCCGAAGTGGAACGGTCGGTGTCCTGCGGAACCGGATGCTCGATGAACTGCGCCTGCCCGCCCTCGCGCCACGGCGCCACCACGCAGCGCCGCGCGGCGGCCGAGGCCACCGCCGCCCCGTGGTCCAGACGGACCAGGTGCAGGCACAGGTCGATGCCGGCCGCTCCGCCGGCGGACGTCAGGACGCGTCCGTTGTCGACGAACAGCACGTCCGGATCGACCTCGACGTCGGGGAACAACCGCGCGAGCGCGTCACACAGCGCCCAGTGCGTGGTGGCCCGCCCACCGTCCAGCAGACCGGCCGCCGCGAGCAGGAAGGCCGAGGTGCACAGGCTGACGATGCGGGCCCGCGGCCCTATCCGGGCCAGCGCCGCGGCGAGTTCAGCAGGCAGCGCGCCGGTCGTGAGCAGGTGCTCGCCGGGCTCCTGCGTGGCGAGCACGACGGTGTCCGCGGTCTCCAGCAGCGACTCGTCGTGGTCGACGACGATCCGGTAGTCCTCGTGCGTGCGTACCGGCCGGCCGCCGAGGGAGCAGGTGCTGACGGAGTACAGACGAGTCCCGTCCGGTTCACAGGCCTCGTTGAACACCCGGGCCGGGATACCCAGGTCCAGCGGCAGGACTCCGTCGAGGGCGAGAACGGCGACACGATGTGGCATGGCTGGAATGGTACGACAGATGACCTCCCGGCCACTCATCCGCCTCCGGCAGCGCACGCCACTCTTGCTTTCACCGGGATCACCGTCCCGGCGAAGGAAACAGTGAGACGGACATGAGCGAGGACGACATGAGCGAGCACACCGTGAGCGAACACACCATGCGGGCTGTCACCGTCAGGGAGTTCGGCGGGCCGCAGGTGCTGACCGTCGAGGAGGTCGCACGCCCCGAGCCGTTGCCGACCGAGGTGCTGGTGCGGGTGCACGCGGCCGGCGTCAACCCGGTGGACTGGAAGACCCGCGAGGGACAGGGCATGGCGGGGCTGCAGACGTTCCCGCTGACCCTGGGCTGGGACGTCTCCGGCGTCGTCGAGGAGGTCGGCTTCGGCGTCACCACCCTCGCGCCCGGCGACGAGGTGTACGGCATGCCGTGGTTCCCGCGCGCCGCGAACGCCTACGCCGAGTACGTGACCGCCCCGGCCCGCCAGTGGGCCCGCAAGCCGGCCACCCTGGACCACGTGCACGCGGCGGCCGTGCCGCTGGCGGCGCTGACCGCCTGGCAGGCCCTGGTCGACACCGCCCACGTGCAGGCCGGCCGGCGCGTCCTCATCACGGCCGCCGCCGGCGGCGTGGGCCATTTCGCGGTCCAGTTCGCCCGGCACCTGGGCGCCCACGTGATCGCCACCGCCGGCGCCGCACGCCACCCGTGGCTCAAGGAGCTCGGCGCCGACGAGACCGTCGACTACACCACCACCCGCTTCGAGGACGCCATCGAGGACGTCGACGTCGTCGTCGACCTGGTGGGCGACGCCCATGACCGGACCAGCACCCGCTCGCTGAGGGTCCTGCGTCCGGGCGGTCTGCTGGTGGCCGTCCCGGCCGGTGTCTCCTCGGAACTGGCCGCGGCCGCCGAGGCGGCGGGAGTGCGGGTCACTCCGTTCCTGGTCGAGCCGGACGGCGCGGCGCTGACCACGATCGCGGGCCTGATCGACGCCGGCGAGGTCGCCGTCGAGGTGGCGCAGACGTTCCCGCTGGAGCAGGCCGGCGCGGCCCACACCCGGGGAGAGACCGGCCGCACCCGCGGCAAGCTGGTCCTCACCGTCGCCGACTGACCACCCTCACGAGAAGTTCGAAGTCGCAGCGAGTATCACGAGATCCCCCGCCACCAGGCGCGGCCCGGGCTCCGCGAGGAGCGGGTGCGCCACCTGGAGGACGCCGTCATCCTGTTCCGAGCCTCCGAGAAGGCCGTCCTCGCCCGCGTGGTCCCCACCCCGGCGTCACCGCTGCGGTGGCCGGCCCCGGGCCGCTTCATCCGCCAGCCGCACAGACACAGCGACGAAGGACCTTTCATGAACACCCACACACTCCGCAAATCGGCCCCCGCCTCGTCGGTCACCCAGGCCGCCGCCGGCGCACTCATCGCGGCGGTCCACACCGTCGCCGCCCGGATCGGCTTCACGGCGGCCGTCGCCGTCACCGACCAGGCAGGACATCTGAAGGCGTTCGACCGGGCCGACGAGGCGCCCTTCCTCACCGCCGAGGTCGCCCTCGACAAGGCCTGGACAGCGGCCTCCTTCCGCATCCCCACCCATACGTGGAACGACTACCTCGCCGACCCCCAGGTCGCACCACTGGCCGGCCACCCTCGCCTGACGGCCGTCGGCGGCGGCTATCCGATCTTGGAGAACGGCCGGTGCATCGGGGGGCTGGGAATCTCCGGCGGCAGCTACCAGCAGGACCGACAGGCCGCCGAGGAGGCCCTGACCGCCCTCGGGTTCGAGCTGTCCGGCCATTGACCGACCACCGGAGCCCCGGTCGGCCGCTCTACGGCGTGCTGGGCGAGCGGGTCAGCCGCAGGTGTGGCGCCGGCGGCAGCGAGGTGGGCGCTGCCGCCTCCGGTGCGGTGCGGAACGCCTCGATCACATAGGCGGCGAAGCGGCGGGAGGCCGTGACCCGGGCCGCACGCGGCGTGTCCTGGAGGCCCCGGTGGGCCATGAGCATGAGGACCAGGTCGTCGACGACGAAGTCGGAGCGCAGTTGGCCGGTCTTCTGGGCACGGCGGGCCAGCTCGCCGACGGCGCGCAGTGTCTGCTCCCGGTCGGCGGCGAAGTCCATGGCCTCGGGGAAGGCCGTCATGAAGGCGTCGGCGAATCCGCGGCTGTGCGCGTGGAGTTCGCAGATCCGCTCGACCAGGCTCCGGAATCCGTGCCACGGGTCCGACTCCGAGTCCGCAAGAGCGTCGCGAACGGCGCCCTGGCAGCTCCGACGCTGCTCGGCGAAGGTCTCCACGACCAGTGCCTGCTTGGTCGGGAAGTGCCGGTACAGCGTGGCGGGGCCGACGCCCGCATGCCGGGCGACCTCGCGCATGGGTGCGCTCAGGCCCTCGTCGCCGAACACCGCGCGAGCGGCGGCCAGGATGCGGGCCCGGTTGTCGCGGGTGTCGGAGCGCACGGTCCGAGGCAATTGGTCGGTCATCGTTTCTCACTTTAGCCAAACGGACGGGGCTGCCCGCTACGGTCCGATGGCGGTGCTGCCACCGCGTCCCGGTCCCTCACCGGTGCCGGCCGGCTTCCGGGGCCGGCTCGACGCCCTCGGCCGCGGCACCCGCGAACCGCCCCGCAACCGACCAGGAGCAGAGATGAAAGCAGTCGTGATCAGGACGTTCGGCGACCCCGAGGGCTTGGAGGTCGTCGATGTGCCCGCGCCCGTTCCCGCCCCGGGGCAGGTGCGGATCGCCACGGAGGCGATCGGGGTGGGCGGCGTGGACGCCGTGATCCGCCGGGGAACGCTCGCCGCCTACGGCTTCCGGGAGGGCCACCTCCTTGGCAGCGAGGTCGCGGGACGGGTCGCCGCGGTGGGAGCGGGCGTGGACGCCTCGTGGATCGGGCGGCGGGTGTGGGCGTTCACCGGCCTGTCCGGTGGGTACGCCGAGCAGGCCGTCGCCGCGGTTGAGCACGTCCTCGCACTGCCCGACGATCTGACCGGCGCCGACGCGGTGACCCTCGGCGGCTCCGGCGTGGTCGCCCACTTCGCCCTGGAACGGGCCCGCTTCACACCGGGAGAGACGGTGCTCGTCCGCGGTGCGGCGGGCAGCATCGGGATCACGGCGGTCCAGCTCGCCGCCAGGGGTGGCGCGAGCGCGGTGGCGGTCACCACCTCGTCGGCGGACCGTGGCGCCCGCCTGCGGGAGCTGGGCGCCACCCATGTCCTCGACCGCACCGGCGAGGGCGGCCCGGACGCACCGGTGGGCTTCGACGTGGTGATCGATGTCGTGGGAGGCCCCCAGCTCCCCCTTCTCCTGGACAGGCTGAACCCCAACGGGCGGTTCGTGGCTGTCGGTGTGGTGGGCGGGCAGCCGCCGGCGGACTTCGGCATGCGGCTGATGGACGCCTTCCGAAAGTCGTTGTCGTTCGCCACTTTCAGCTCTGACACCGTGCCCGGTCCGGACCGGCAGACCGTGCGGTCGGCCCAGTTCGCCGACGCTGCGCGCGGGGACCTGCGCACGGTCGTGCACGAGGTGTTGCCGCTGGACCAGGCGGCGCTGGCACACCACCGGATGGACGCGGGTGAGGTGTTCGGCAGAGTCGTGCTGGCGCCCTGAACCGGGCCTCGGGTGAACACGGACGTTCCACCGACCAGCGCGGCGCCACTCGGGTGAGGCCCGCCCCCCGGTGTACCGGAGCGGGCCTCACCGCTTCAAGCGCTCGCGCTGTGCCGCACCGGGGCACCAGCCGGCGTCTCGTCGCCGGTGGGCGGCCTCCGGGCCGTTCCCCACCGGCGGCGGGTCACCTGGCGGATCACTCGGCCGCCGTGAAGTACCCCGTGAGGTCGGCGATCGCGTGCGTCCAGCCGGAGTTGTTGTAGACGTCGAAGGCGCCACCGCCCAGCTTGGTGGTCACCGAGTTGGTCGTGGTCTGCCACGGCACGAAGTTGAGGTTCGAGGTGATCGGCTTGGCCTCGTCGTCCGCGAACACCGTGAAGTGGCCGTAGTCCGAGGGCGCGGTGGCCGTCACGTTGACCGCCACGGCCACGGCGTCGGCCGGAGCCCCGCCACCGGCGGCGATCCGGCGGCTGGAGAACGGCATGAGCTCCTGCGACGGGCGGCCTTCGTACAGGTTCGGGCGGGTGTCGTACAGCCGCACCGGCACCTTCAGGGCGCTGAAGAGCCCCTGGCCGCTCGGGCCGTAGAAACCCACGATGTCGACGATGACGTGCTGGGAACCGATGTGGTTGAAGACTTCGATCTTCCCGTCCGCGCCGACCGGAACGACCACCTGGTTCGGGACCGTCCGGCCCGGCTTGACGTTGAGGTTGGAGCCCCATTCCGGCCGCTGCCGGCCGGCCGGATAGACCGTCAGGAAGGTGTCCCCGGTGCCCCCGGTGGCGGTGACGTTGAGGATCACCGCCCGGGCGTCGGCGGTGCCCAGCTCCGGCTTGGCGACCTGGACCGTACGGACCCCGCCCTCGCCGATCGGGTTGCCGTCCGTACGGCTGTCGACCAGCCGCGTCGGGGGGAGCGAACCGTACTTGTCGGTCGCGCCCGGAGCGTAGTAGCCGACCACGTCGAGCACGACGTGGGTGTAGCTGCCGTTGTTGTAAATGTTGATCGCCGGGACGGTGCCCGGGGTGACCGCGACGGTGACCAGGTTGGCAACCGTCTGGTGGGGCGCGAAGTTGATGCTGGAGGTGGCCGGGACGGTGCCCGCGGTCGGATCGGCGGTCAGGGTCAGGTAGCCGTTGTCGGTGGCGTCGGCGACGGTCACGTTGACCAGAACCGCCGTCGCGTCGGCCGGCACCGCCGGGACGATCTGCGGCGGCATGTGGCCGACGACCTCGGCGAGCTCCGCCCGGTAGTTCTCCCCCGGGCTGAACGGGCCGTCCACGCCGCTCGGGTTCCAGTAGCTGTTGCGGGTGTCGAGCACCCGGGTCGGGGCCATCCCGACGAAGCCCGCCGGGGCGCTCGCCTCGACGGCGGCGGCGACCGGAGCCGCCTGCGCCTGGCCGACGGACAGCACGGGAGCGGTCAGGGTGATGGCCGCGAGCACGGCAAGGCTGGAGAAAGTACTGGTACGCATGGTGAGTTGTTCCCCCCTGGTGATGGCACCCTCCGGTCGCCGCCGGAGAGGTTCGTATCTGTATGACGTCTGGAACTCCCCCGGGTTGCAACCTGGTTCGGAGAAATTTCCGGGCGCCTGAACCGGGGCGGCGTCAGGCCGGACGGGAACAGCGTGCGACCTCCCGCTAGTTCGACGACCAGGCCCCGGTCCCGGTGTCGTCCTGGTCCTCGTCGTCCCGGCAGGGTTCGCGTCCGCGCTCGGCGGAGACTCACCGCCCTGATCGCCCGGCCGACGCCGGGGGCGCCGTGGACCGGGTCGTCTGATCTACTCCCCCCATGACCTCCACCACATCGCAACCTGCGGCGGACGCCGTCGCCGTCGTCGAGTCGATCGCCGCCCTGGTCTGCGAGAACTACGTCTTCCCCGAAGCCGCCCGGCAACTGGCGGCCCTGCTGCGGCGCCGGAGCGCCGAGGGCGGCTACCCAGCCGAATCCGCCCAGGAATTGGCCGAAGCGGTCACCGCCGACCTGCGGTCCGTCAACGGCGACCTGCACCTGGCCCTCAAGTACCACGCCGTGCCGGTGCCGCGTGAGCAGGGCGCAGCCGCACTCGCCGCGATGCGGAGGGAATTCGACGCCTCCCTGGGCGGTGTGCCGCGCGTGGAACTCCTCGACCGCGGCGTCGCGGTCCTGGAGCTCGCACCCAAGATGTTCCCGCTGGACTGGGCGGCGCAGCCGCTGGCCGCGGCGCTCTCACTGGTGGCACCCGCCCGCGCCCTCATCCTGGACCTGCGCCGAAACACCGGTGGCGACCCGGACACGGTCGCCTTCGTCTGCGGCTACCTGCTCGACGGCCGCACGCACCTCAACACCATGCTCTCGCGCCAGGGGGAGGTGGCCGAGCAGTCCTGGACGCCCCCGTTCGTGCCGGGCGCCCGCTTCGGCGGCAGCAAGCCGCTCTCCGTGCTGACGAGCGCGAACACCTTCTCCGCGGGCGAGGAACTCGCCTACGACCTGCAGCAGCTCGGGCGCGCCGAGGTCGTCGGGGAGGCCACCCGGGGCGGCGCGCACCCGCGCGAGGGCTGGACGGTGCACCCGCACCTGGAGCTCAGCGTGCCCGTCGCCCGCGCGGTCAACCCGGTCTCGGGCACCAACTGGGAGGGCACCGGCGTCCGGCCCGATGTGCTGTGCGACGCCGAAGCGGCGCTCGACCGCGCGCTGTCCCTGGCCGTGGCGCGCCTGACCTGAGTGAGCGGTAGGCGCCCGTACCGTCACGGGGCATCCTCCCGGAGTTTCGGTGGGATGCCCCGTGAGCTTCATGGGGACCGGGGCTCATCCTGTGCCCATGCGGGCTTGGGCAGGAAGTGGGGCCAGTCCGGACGGTCGACCCACTGGCTGGCGGTCCCGGCGAGGGCGTCCCAGCAGGCTGCGATGGTGCGGGGGTCGGGCGCGGCGGCCCTGGTCAGCTGGTGGAGGAGGATACCGCCGAGGTAGGTGGTGGCGGTGTACAGGGCGGTCTCGATCCGCCGGGCGCTCTCGGTGTCCGTGTTGGTCGGTGCGTCGGGGGCGTTGGTCGGTGCGTCGAGGGCGAGGAGCTTGTCGCGGTCCGCTCGGGCGTGCTGCTGGATGAAGGTGACGGCCGCTTGGACTTGCTCGGCGGTGGGTCCGGACACGGTTGTCCTCACTGCTCGGCGGTGCGGCGGTTGTGCGGCCGGCCGTGCTCGCCCAGGACGCGGTACAGCCGGAAGGGCGGCTGGCCGGCGACGACAGCGATGGCCGCCCGGCCTTCGGAGCGTGCGTCCTTCGCGATGTCCGCGGCGTTGCCGATGGCGGGCAATGACAGTAGCTGCGACAGTAGCTGCATCCCACCAGCTTGACGGGTTTTCAGGGTTTCCGCCCGGCGTTTCCTCCACCCCCGAAGGCTTCGGTGCGTCTCAGCTCCGCTGGGCTGCTGCCAGCCATCGTTCTGCGCGGCCCTGCTTGTCGGGGTCTCCGGAGCGGCGGGCGTGCGCCAGCAGTCGGGCACGCAGCGCTTCGGGCAGGCCGGCGACGTCCCGCTTCTGGCTCGGGCGGGTCTTCCAGCCCACCAGATGCCGTACGGCCCCGGCGTCGTGCCGCTCCTCGGCCCGCGGATCGGCCAGCCCGGCGAGCAGGTCGGCGATCGACACCCTGCCCAGCAGCTCGCCGGGCACACCTTCGTGGACGGGGTGGCCGGAGCAGCGGCCGCTGCCGGAGCCGTACCAGTCGAGCAGGGCCAGTACCCGCTCCACCGGGTCGGGGAAGGTCAGTTGCAGCCGGTCCGTGAGCTCCGCGAGCAATGCCGGGGAGGGCCTGCCGCCGGTGCGGGAGAGGTCGAGGATCCGGTTGGCGGTCCCCTCCAGCCCCGTGGGCATCGCGGCCAGCCAGTTGCGCTCCTCCTCGGCTCCCTCCTCCACTCGTAGCCGGTCGGCCTCGAACTGCCGCAGGGGCCCGGGCATGCCGTGCCCGGCCAGCCACGCCAGGAGCCGGCGGCCGTCAGCGAGGACGGCGTCGCTCTCCCACTGCCCCCACCTCAGTGTCGCCCCGTGGTGCAGCACGACGATCGCAAGCCGCCCACCGTCCCGGTCCGACACCTCGAAGCGGACGTCCCCGAGGCACATGCAGTGGAAGCCGGGCAGCGAGTCCACGGCCATGGCCCTCCGGAGCTCGGCCGACTCCGCCGGATCGGAGAGGTCGACCCGGTGCTCCCCGTCCACCCCGAGCCCGTTCACCGAGCTCACCCGCACCACGTGGGCCTGCTGCAGCACGCTGTCCAGCGCTGTCGTGCCGTTCAAGAACCGATCCCTCCCGACCGGGCCGCAGGTGAACGGCCCGCCCGATTCCACCGCAGCTCCCGGCTGCCTCGCAACCCGGTTCCCCCAAGCGCCCTGATTCCGGCTCCCACGCCGACAGGCGGACCCTCGGGGCAAGGCGAAGCCCTCCGTGAAGAGGGTGCCGCTGTCCGGGCCTTCCGGGCGCGAGGCCCGGAAGGCCCGGACGAACCTGTCCCAAAGGTGGAAGCAGCGCAGGGTCTCATCACGTCGGTCGTCGCGTCGGCCGGGCCCGAGCCGCCGGTCTCCGAGCGGCTCGACCGGGTGTCCTGGTTGCCGGTCGGCTCTACTGATCCGATCCGCTCTCAGGCTGCCGAGCTGTGCGTCAGCCGGCGGTGAAGTAGCCCGAGACGTCAGCGATCACGTCGGTACTCCCGACGTGGTTGGCGAAGATCACCCCGTCGCCGACGCTCGGCGTCACCGCGTTCGCGATCGTCTGGCCGGCGCTGAAGTTCAGGCTCGACGTCGTGGGGATCGGCCAGCCCGGGCCGGTACCGTAGACGGCCAGGAAGCTGCTGTCCGTCGCGTTCGTCACGGTGACGTTCAGCGCCGCACCGGTGACCCCGTACGGCGGGACTCCGTTCGCCCAGCGCCCGACCGTCAGCGCGATGGCACTGGGACCGAGCCTGCCCTGGAAACCGCCGGTCCCGTTGCGGGTGTCGAGAGCGCGGGCGGGTCCGGTGGGTACGAAGACGGATCCGGAGGCGGAGAAGTAGCCGCTGACATCGGCGACCAGGTCGACGGCGCCGATGTGGTTGTAGAGGTCGATCCTGCCGTCCACCACGGGGACGACGACCTGGTTCGGGATGCTCTCGCCGGGCGTGAAGTTGAGGTTCGACGCGGTGGGCCGGCCGGTACCGTGCGGGTACGCGGTGACGTAGCTCTCGTCGGTGGGGTTCGTGACGGTGACGTTAAGGATCACCGCGGTGACGCCTTCCGCCGGGACGCCGCCCCGGCCGGCCACCTGGACGGTGAGGGAGCTGTCGGGGCCGAGCTTGGCCTTGGCGGACCCGGTGCCCGCGCGGGTGTCCAGCAGACGGGCCGGGGTGGGCAGAGCGGTGTACCGGGAACCCGCGTCACCCGGGGTGTAGTAGGCGCTGACATCGGCGACCAGGTCGACGGTGCCGAGGTGGTTGTAGAAATCGATCCTGCCGTCCACGACCGGGACCGTCACCTGGTTCGGGATGGTCTCGCCGGGCGTGAAGTTGAGGTTCGACGCGGTGGGCCGGCCGGTACCGTGCGGGTACGCGGTGACGTGACTCGCCTCGGTGGGGTTGGTGACCGTGACGTTGAGGACGACGGCGCTGACTCCCGTGAGGGGCAGCCCGGCGCGGCCGGCCACCGTCAGGGTGAGCGTGCTGTCGGGGCCGAGCTTGGCCTTGGGGGCGCCGGTGCCCGCGCGGGTGTCCAGCAGACGGGCCGGACTCACCGGCACCAGGGTGCTGGGATCACCGAGATGGATGCTTCCGCCGTCGCCGACGTAGTTGATAGAGACCGGCTTGGTGAGCTTCTCCGGGAGGCCGTCCGCGGTCAGCTCCAGCAGGCCCTGGAGCAGCACGGACTTCACCGACGGCGCACCCGAGATGTAGAGGTCCACCATCCCCACACCGTCCGGCCAGTTCGAACTGTCGGTCACCGGGAAGTCGTGGGCCGGAAGGTCCAGCGTCAGGGAGCCGTCGCCGTTCACCACCCAGCGACGACCGGCCGCCCGGTCCGTGACACTGCCGGCGAAGTAGTAGCTCCTGACCGACAGCCGCTGTGCGAGCTGCTGGGCGGAGTAGCCGGAGTCGGCGACGGACTGCGCCGATATGGTCAGGCCCAGCTTCACGTTCTTGGCGCCTTGCGCGTCAGCGCCGAACTGGACCCGGCACAGCGCTCCGGCATCATCGCCGGCCTGCACCTTCAACGGCTGCGTCTGCCAGTCGAACCACGTGTTGACGGGCTGGTCGCACTGCGCGCTGTTCAGGTAGATGTGCGCCTGGTCGGCAGCGGCCGACTGCAACGGCAGCGCCCCCGCGACGACCAGAACGCCGGTGCCGACGACCACGGCGCTTCGCAAGCTCTTCATGTGACCCCCCCTACACTGCCTCGCGGGCAGCGGAAACCTACGACCGGCGCGATCAGATCCGCCCGGAGAGAGGCCGGCGCTCCACGCCGGCCGAACGGATCATATGCCTACCACCCAAGGCAGACCTGACGCCGCTTGTTCCGCGCCGGTCGGGGAGAACGGGAACTCCTTTGCGCCGGAGGTCCATGGTTGCGATGGTTCGGGCATGTCCGCACGAAACCGACGGCTGCCCCGCCACCTCGCATGGCCACTGACGACCACCGACGTCCGCGACGCTCTCGGCCCCCTGACGGACGAGGTGAGAAAGGTGCGCTTCCTCACCGGCCTGGGGGCCGACAGGACCGAGCCGCCCCTCGTCCTGGGCGTCGAGTGGCTCGCCCCGCGGCCCGGCAACTACGCCGGTGGCACCCACCCGGACTCTGTGGGCTTCTACATCGACATCTGGCCCGTCAACAGCGGCGACCGGGGCTCCGCACGCACACTTCTACGAACACAGGCCCTGCCGCAACTGCACGAATGGATCACCGGGGCCCTGCACGCCGACGACACCTGGCGCCGACGCACGCACCTGCACCACTGGCACTTCACCGACGGCCACCTCAGCCGTAGCGATGAACCGTCCTGACGCCGGCAACCGGCCCAACGGCGATGTCGAACGTGCAGAACGCACCGGCCGACAAGCTGGTCCGGGGCGGCTTCCTGCTGGCCCTCCGGACGGCGCAGCCGGTCGCCCTTCGACGAGCACACCCGGCCGCAGTGGGGTTTGCCTCGTACAACGGCGTCCAGGAAGGGGCGGGTGGCTGCGGCGCCGGTGTTCGGGCTCCTGGTGCGGCCAAGGGCGCCGACTGTCGAGGGCGCGGGAGGCAGGTACAGGGGACCGTCCATGAAAGGGCGCAGCCACCGAGCAGGAGCCCGGCCGCTGATGGCCGGGCGACGAACAGATGCGCGTCGGCCGCCGACCGGGGCGCTCTGCTCCGCGGCCTTCAGTCGCTCCTCCAACTGCCCTACCCGGCTGGAGAGTTCCGGACGGCGGCGGTCAGCACGCCCTGCCCGTCGACGATGTCGATGGTGGTGGTGCGGGTGCCGTAGCCGAAGGCGGCGTGCCGGTACTGGGCCATCGGAGCGATGTGCGGTGCATCCGGGTCCCAGTCGTAGCGCCACTCACTCTTCAGGTCGCCCTGGGCGGCGGTCAGGGCCTGGTCGAAGGCGTCGGTGACGAGTCCGGAGGCCAGGCGCCCGACCCGGCTACGGCCATCGCCGAGCAGGCCGCGCTCCTGGCCGCGCCGCCCACGTCGAGGACCTGGTCCGACGCGGACCGACCACCCCGGTCCGGCACCCGATCGGCACCCGGGCCAGGCCGCCGTACGGCTGACGGAACCTCAGAGGTCGCCCGGGTGAAGGACGGGGGCGGGTCGGGCTCCAAAGTGTCCGGGCCGCCCTCACCAGTGCTCGGCCTGTGACGCTGTCTCGTGCGGCCTGGCCGCCCAGGTGTCGGGGCGGGCTTCGGCGTGGCCGCCGAGGTATCGGCCCACCTCCTGGGTGACCATCGAGGTGACCGGCCGGGCGGCGGCGCAGCGATGCGGCCGTCCGTCCCGCCCCGTCTTGATCCCCGACAGGACAACCGACTCACCGGGAGCACACCATGGGCCTCATTCACATCGAGCTGTTCACCACCCTCGACCACGTCGGGCAGGCGCCCGGCGGTCCGGACGAAGACCCGGAGGGCTTCCCCTTCGGCGGCTGGCAGGCCCCCCTGATGGACGACGTAGCCGGGGCACAGGTCGACGCCGCGTACGAGGGCACGGACGCCCTCCTGCTCGGCCGACGCACGTACGACATCTTCGCCGCCTACTGGCCGCAGGTCGAGGACAACCCCTTCGCCACGCTCTTCAACAGCATCCCGAAGTACGTGGCCTCCCGCGGCACGCCCGACCTCCCGTGGGCGAAGTCCACGCAACTCGGACCGGACCTGCCCGGTGCGGTGCGCGAGATCCGCGACCGGCACCAGCACGTGAAGGTCGTCGGAAGCCTCGACCTGGTGCAGACCCTCCTACGCGAGAAGCTGTTCGACCGCCTGGACCTCTGGGTCCACCCGATCGTCCTCGGCATCGGGAAGAAGGTGTTCGACGAAGGCGCGGTCCCCACCAACGTCACGCTGCTCGAGCCGCCCGTCGCCAGTCCTCGCGGCACCGTCCTCCTGCGCTACGGGCTGGCCGACGGCATCCCCGCCACCGGCGACATGAGCGCGCCCCGCCGCGACGCCGGGGGCGAGGGCTGAGGCCGACGGGGCTCGACCGAGAGCGGGCCGGGCACCGACGTGTCCCGCCCGCCCCCGGATGCTTCGACCGGTGACGTCGTGTCGTGTGACCAGGCCGCCCAGGTAACGGCTCAGGTCTCGGGCCGGCCATCAAGGTGAGCGCCTTCGGTCCCACTGGTACGACGGTCCGGCCATCGCCGGGAGCGGCAGTGAGCCGGCGGCGGAACGGCTCGCTCTCGCCTGGCCGCAGCGTGCTCCGGACCGGCAACCCGTGGCGTCGCAGCAGACCAGCCCGGCCCATGGAGGTGGCCGCTTCCCTGCGACAGATGCTCGCCACCCTCACCGCGGGCGCGCTCGCCCGCACCACACTCCGACCCCTCCCCTTCCGTCCCCTCCCCTCCCCATCTCCCACCCCCCTGGAGCAGCTGTGCGCGTCATCGTCTTCGGAGCGTCCGGAATGGTCGGGCACGGCGCACTGCGCGCCTGCCTCCTCGACGACACCGTCACCGAGGTCCTCGCCGTGGTCCGCCGCCCGCTCCCGCTGACCCACGCCAAGCTGCGGCAGATCGTCCACACCGACTTCACCGACTACAGCGCCGTCCAGGACCGGTTCAAGGACCTGGACGCCTGCCTCTTCTGCCTCGGCGTCTCCGCCGTCGGACGCGGCGAGAAGGAGTACACCCGCATCACCCATGACTACACACTCGCCGCCGCCCGCGCCCTGCACGCCGCGAGCCCCTCACTGACGTTCGTCTACGTCTCCGGCGAAGGCACGGACAGCACCGGCAGGAGCCGCCAGATGTGGGCCCGCGTCAAAGGCCGCACCGAGAACGACCTGCTCGCCATGCCGATGACCGCGTACATGTTCCGCCCCGGCTTCATCCAGCCGGCCGACGGCGCCGCCTCCCGAACCTCCCTCTACCGCGCCCTGTACGGCCTCACCGCCGGCCTGTACCCCCTCCTGCGGCGCGCCTTCCCCCGACACGTGACCGACACCCGCAGCGTCGGACACGCCATGCTCGCCGCCACCCGACAGAACGGCGCCGGCCCCACGGTGCTGCGCAACCCCGACATCAACCGCCTCGCCGCCGGCTGACGACCGTCCGGGCTCCGGAGCGTAGGCCGTCACCGAAGTGGCGCCCGCTTCGCGGACTAGGCTATGAAGGTCCCTCACGAGGGCCGCGATCACGTGGCCCGCACACACGGGGGACGTCACGTGAGGCCCATCGACAGAAGTCGCAGCACAACGGTCCTGGCCGCTCTGACCGCGGTCGGCATGCTCGCCCTGACCGCCTGCAGCGGCGGCGGGTCCGGATCGAACAACGCGGCCGCCGCACCCGTCACCACCCCGACGGCCACACCGACCGCCACCGCGATCAGCGCGCCCACCGTCACGGCCCCCTCGATCACGGCGGCCGCACCGACGAGTTCCTCGGCCGCACC
The DNA here is from genome assembly GCF_041435095.1 of Kitasatospora sp. NBC_00315. NCBI lineage: Bacteria > Bacillati > Actinomycetota > Actinomycetes > Kitasatosporales > Streptomycetaceae > Kitasatospora > Kitasatospora sp. NBC_00315. Next base: position 312,036 of record NZ_CP108025.1, read on the forward strand.
GGCACCGGCGGTTTCCGGCCCCGCCCCGGGCACCACCGTCAAGATCGGCGACGCCGTCCGGCTCCCGTTCTCCTTCGGGGGCTCCGAGGGCGCCATCGCGCTCACGGTCACCTCGATCGAGAAGGGCGACCCGGCCGATCTCGCCTCGCTGAAGCTCGACGACAACACCAAGGGCCTGGTGCCGTACTACATCCACTACAAGGTCACCAACATCGGCGACACCGACCTCTCGTTCACCAACCTCAGCCACATCAAGGGCCTGCTCGCGAACGGCACCGAGGCCCCGGACCTGATGGTCTTCGGGACCTTCGCCAGGTGCAACGACGGCTCGATGCCCAACGAGTTCACCAACGGCAAGTCCGCCGACTTCTGCATACCGACGATGTCCCCCACGACGTCCAGGGTCGCGGCCGTCGAATACTGGGACGACCCGTACACGCTCGACAACGGCATCATCTGGAAATGATCCACGAGGAGACCGTCGTCGAAGGCTGGTGCCCGGGCACCTCAGCGGTGCGGCCGGACCACGGAGCGGCGGCCGGTCGCGGCACGGCCGCCACTCCGGTCGGCGGTGGACCCGCGAAGATGGGCGCATGACTGAACCGCCCGTCTTCGAACCCCGTCCGCTGAACGCCTCCGAGCGAGCTGTGCTGGAACACCTCCTGGCGGCCGACTTCCCCGGTGCCCCGGCGTTGCGCGGCCGGCTGGAGCGGACCGAGGTGGTGGGCACCTGGGGAGCCGGGTCGGTGAGCGTCGACCTTCGGGTGCGCGGGCTGGTCCAGGATCCAGCCGCGACGCACACGCTCCTGCCGGTCGGCGCCGGCGTCTACGACCGCTCCGGCGAGTACATCGGCGATCTGCTGCTGTGGGCCGAGGGCGGCACGGCACTGTCGGCGCTGGAGTACTCCTGGGTCACCGACGAGATGCCGACTTCCCTCCCGTCCGTCGACCAGATCCGACTCGCGGTCCAGTGACCTCTCGGGTGCCGGTCGAACTGTCTTGAGACGGGCCGGTGCCCCGGGTGCTTCGCCTCGGCGAGGCCCTTCCCTCTCGACCTGAAGCGTCCGCGCGGGCCGACCTCCGGCCCGTGAGGGTCCCTGCGGACGGCACCCGGGCGACAGCAGCGTGGCACCGAAGCCCCGGCCCGGTCCGCCTCCCGAAACCATGTGACGGACGGCCGGACTCCTGTGCTCTAATGCGCTGTCACACCGTCCACGCACGACCTACGTGCAACCTCAGAAGCGGGAGCAGCACCGGCCGATGAACGCTGAATGCCCCCAGTGCGCCGAGTCCGACCAGACCGTGAACGTGCCGCACGCGTTGGCCGATGCCGTCCACCCGCTCGGGGAGCCGGAGCGCGGCCGGCTCCTGCCGCCGCCACCCCCGCCGCCGACAGCAGCGGCCGGGCACAGCAAGCCCGCCATCGCGCTCTACGCCGTGGCAGGCGTGATCACCGTCCTCTGGCTGATGAACATGGCCAACGGCCTCCCGGACCTGGAGGACGCGGACACCTCCTACCGCATGGGCTACCTCCTCGGCCCGCTGGTCTTCTCCGTACCGTTGGCGCTGGCCGGGCTGGTCGTCCAACTGGCGACGAAGCAGCGGCGGATCCGGCTCGCCGGGGACAGTGCCGGGGCGTGGCACACGGCCTGGGAACGACGTCACTGGGTTTGGCAGACGGCCTGGCTGTGCCGACGGTGCCGAGTGGCGTTCTTCCCGCACGGGGCGATCAGCCCGGACTACCCCGCCTCGCCGGCCATAGCGGTGGCACAGCTTCCGACCTGGGTGACCACGACGGCCGAGCGCGCGTTCGGCGTACCGGAGTCCGCCGCTCCCCGCTGAACCCGCACCGGCCGGAAGATCCCGCAGCGTGTCCTCCCCCGCCCGCGCGACCGCCGGGCTGCTCGGACGTGGCGGAACCGTCAGGCGGGAGGCACGAGGACGGTCGCCGTGCCGGCGCAGCGGTGGGCGCACCCCGATCACGGCAGCGTGGCCGCCTTGCGCAGCAGCACCGACTGTTCGCGGGTGTTGCGGCTGAGGCGGGCGGCGAGTTCGAGTTCGGCCCGGGCCTCGCCGGTCCGGCCGAGCCGGAGCAGCAGTTCGCCGCGCACGCTCGGGAGCAGGTGCGAGCCCGAGAGCCGGTCGGTGGCGACCGGTTCGTCGACGATGGCGAGCGCCTGCTGCGGCCCGGTCGCCATCGCGACGGCGACCGCCCGGTTGAGCTCGACGACGGCGGAGGGGGCCACCCGGCCCAGCCCCTCGTAGAGCAGCACGATCCACTCCCAGTCGGTCCGCGCCGCCGAGGGGGCCGTCGCATGGCAGGCGGCGATCGGCGCCTGCAGCCCGTAGGGCCCCAGGCCGCGTCCGGCGGCGGCCCGGCCGATCGCGGGCCAGGCCGCGGCGGATGCGGAGCGGTCCCACAGGCGCCGGTACTGGTCCTTGAGCAGCACCGGTTCGCCGTCCGGGCCGGTGCGGGCGGCTGCGGGCGGGAAAGCGCGCTGCCGTCAGTTCACACGTGGGTCGAGGCGGACCTCGAAAGCGGCATGTTCCAGGGAAACAACGGCTCCAACACCGCGAACACCGGAGACAAGAGTGCGTTCGTGACGGCCGTGCTGAAGAACGACGGGCAGACCACCTACGCCCTCAAGGGCGGCGACTCACAGTCCGGCGGCCTGACGACCTGGTGGAACGGCGCGCTCCCGACCCGCCCCGGCTACCGACCCATGCACCAGGAGGGCGGCATCATCCTGGGCACCGGCGGCGACAACAGCAACTGGAACAGGGGCACCTTCTTCGAAGGCGTCATGGTCGCCGGACTCCCGTCCGGCACCACAGAGAACGCGGTGCAGGCGAACATCGTCTCGGTCGGCTACTCCGGTGAGACCAACGTCCCCAACGGCCCGCAGGGCCGGATCACCGGACCGGGCGGCAAGTGCGCCGACGTCGCCGGCGACGACACCGCCGTGAACGGGGCGGCCGTCCGCCTGTGGGACTGCCAGAACTACGCCGAGGACCAGTACTGGACCCAGCAGTCCGCCGGCTCGCTCAGCACCATCGGCCGCTGCCTCGACATCACCGGCAACGAGACGACCAACGGCACCCTGGTCGAGCTGTGGGACTGCAACGGCGGCGCCAACCAGGTCTGGAAGCAACAGTCGAACGGCTCACTCCTCAACCCCCGGTCCGGCCGCTGCCTCGACTCACCCAACGCCTCCACAGCCAACGGCACCCGCCTGGAGATCTGGGACTGCAACGGGACGAGCGCGCAGACGTTCACCCTCCACTGAGCCCCGCACGGCGCAGCGCCGGCGTGGATCCCGGAAGGCCGTCCCGCGGGTCCACGGCGGCGCTGCGCCGTGCATCGTCTCGATGCTTCTCAAAGTCATGTGCATCGACGCGGCGTCAGCAGCAATCGGCAGCTCCAGGGCCGGGTGTGTCCGGTGGACTCCCCGTACAGGGACGCCGGAAAGCGCTGCGCTGGTCACCTCGGGGACAGGAAATGGGTCGGGGCGTCCCGGTCAACCGGTGGGTCTGCGGTACCAGTGGGCTCGTCATACCGGTTGGAGATGGGGTCCGGCGGCTGTCGTGGATGTGGTGCGCCGCAGGTGGCGGGTGGAGGAGGACTTCCAGCTCGCCGAAGGAGTTGCCGGCTTGACCAGGGCCAGACCACCTGCCGGAACTCCTATGCGCTGGACCCGGATCAGCATGGTCGCCGGCACCGTCCTCGCCGTCACGCGCGCCCGCACCGCCGCCGCGGCACCCTCGGGCCACCGGCTCATCCCGCCCCGCGTCCGCGAGGTCCTGCGATTGCTCCGGATCACCGCCCTGCCCCGCCCGCGACGCGACCGCGCCCACGTCCTGCACTGGTCCCCCTGGCGCCACCACCAACACCAGGGCGCCCGAGCCCACCGCCGCTGGAACAACATCCCTGCCACAGCAACCACTTGACCAGCAACGGCGACCCGCCAACCAACGAACTACAGCCGCCGCGTCAGTCCGGAGCTGAACGGATCTGTTTGATTGAGTTCACCTTGGTAGATGTATTGACACTCAATCGAACACTAGGGCTCAATACGGAACAGCATGAACCCTCGAACGTGAAGTGATTCGACTCGAAGGAGAGTCATGTACAAGCGCGCGCTCGTCGCGACGGTTGCCCTGGCGTCGTCTCTGTTCATATCCACCCTGTCGGGCTCGACGCCCGCGCAAGCCCAGGACAACGGTGCGTCGCTGACGCCGCCGATGGGGTGGAGCAGCTGGAGCTCCATCAGAAGCAGCCCGACCGAGGCCAAGATCAAGGCCCAGGCTCAGGCGATGCACGACTCGGGCCTGATGTCTGCGGGTTACAAGTACATCAACCTGGACGACTACTACATCAAGAACCCCGGCACCACCGTCGATCAGTACGGTCGCTGGGTCGTCGACAGCGGCAAGTTCCCGGACGGTATGAAGAACCTGGGCGACTTCATCCACGGCCTGGGTGAGAAGTTCGGCATGTACGTGACGCCGGGCGTCTCGAAGGCGGCGTACGACCAGAACACCCCGATCGAGGGCACGTCGTACCACGCACGGGACATCGTCTCGAGCACGTCGACCTTCGAGTCGAACTACGGGGGGTGGGGCAATGTCATGTACTTCATCGACTACAACAAGAACCCCACCGCGGCACAGGCGTTCGTGAACTCATGGGCGAACCTGTTCGCCTCCTACGGGGTCGACTACATCAAGATCGACGGCGTGCACACCAGCGACCAGAACGACGTCATCGCCTGGTCGAAGGCGCTGAACCAGACCGGCCGCACCATCCACTACGGCCTGTCGAACACCCTGGACATCAACAACATCAAGACCTGGCAGCAGTACGCCAACAGCTGGCGGACGGGAGGTGACATCGAGTGCTACTGCTCGACCCTCACCAACTGGAGCAACGTCGGGCCGCGTTGGGCGAACCTGGCTCAGTGGGGGCAGTACGCCGCTCCGGGTGGCTGGAACGACCCGGACTCGATCGAGGTCGGCAACGGTGACCACAATGGTCTGACCGTGAACGAGCGGCAGAGCGTGATCACTCTGTGGGCGATCACGCGGTCGGTGATGATGCTGGGGAGCGACCTGACCAACCTGGACGCCGGTGACCTCAACATGCTGAAGAACGCCGAGGTGACCAACGTCAACCAGACCGACTCCGTGGTGGCCAGCCAGATCTCGAACAACAACGATCTGCAGGTGTGGGCCACGAAGCAGAAGAACCCGGACGGCAGCTACACGGTGGCGTTGTTCAACCGTTCCGACCGGGCCGGCAACGAGACGGTGACGGCCAACTTCTCCGACCTCGGGTTCAGCGGTTCCGCCACGGTGCGCAACCTCTGGGGCAAGTCGAACGAGACCCTCACCAACTCCGTCAGCCGGAGCCTGGCCCCGCACGAGTCCGCGTTGTTCAAGGTCACCCCGTCCGGCTCCTCGACTCCGGTCGGCGGCGACCTGACCAGTGGCCTCTCCGGCCGCTGTGCCGACGACCCGAACAGCACCCTGGTGAACGGCACCCAGCTGGACGTGTGGGACTGCAACGGCGGCGCCAACCAGAAGATCACCTACAGCTCCTCGGCCAAGACGCTGAAGGTGCTGGGCAAGTGCTTCGACGCCCACGGCGGCGCTACCACCGCCGGTACGCACGTTGAGATCTACGACTGCAACGGCGGCACCAACCAGCAGTGGAACGTCAACTCCAACGGCACGATCACCGGCGGTCCGTCCGGGCTCTGCCTCGACGTCACCGGGGCCACCAACCCCAACGGCGCCGGCCTGGAATTGTGGAATTGCACCGGAGGCGCCAACCAGAAGTGGACCCTCGGGTCCGGCGTCAAGGTGGCCTGACGAACCGAGTCGTGACCATCGTTCCTGATTGAACGGGCTGTTCGCACGGACCGACTCCTGGTCCGTGCGAACAGCCGGGTCTCTGGACAAGTGGGGCTGCTGAGAGGCGTCTTGGAAACCGCCGTCGGGGCTTTCCCCTTGATCGAGGACACCGGGTGTCATGCGCGATGGCCGGCGTAGTTGATCGCTGTTCGTAGGTGATCGGGCTCTGCCGGCCGAGGGCGCAGTGCCGCCGTCTGGTGTTGTAGCGACCGGTTGAACCCAAGGACGGTGGTCATGGCGGGCGCGGCCCCCCGGCCCGTCAGCCGGCTCCACCGCCCTCCAGGAGCTGTTCCGTCCAGATGGTCTTGCCGGCCGCCGTGTACCGGCTGCCCCAGCGGTGGGCGAGCTGCGCCACGAGGAACAGGCCGCGGCCGCCCTCGTCGACGAGCTGCGCCCGGCGCAGATGCGGCTGCGTCTGGCTCGGGTCGGAGACTTCGCAGATCAACACGCGGTCCTTGATCAGCCGCAGCCCGACCGGACCGCCTGCATACCGGATCGAGTTCGTGACCAGCTCGCTGACGATCAGCTCGGTGGTGAAGACGAGATCCTCCAGTCCCCAGGCGCTCAGCTGGTCCGAGGCGAGTTCGCGTGCCCGCCCGACGAGGGAGGGGTCGGCGGGCAGCTCCCAGACGGCCGTGGCATCGGCGGGCACCTCCCTGACCCGTACCACGAGCAGTGCCAGGTCCTCGTCCGGCGGCTCGTTCGACAGGGTGCCCAGGATGCCGCGTCCGATCTCGGTGACCGGCAGGCCGCTGTCGGCGCCGTCCCGCACACCCGCCCTGACCGCCTCCAGCTGCCGCCGCGACCGGTCGGTTCCCTCGGCGAGCGCCCCGCCGTAGAAGGCCAGTACATCGCCGGGCTCCAGGCACAGTTCGACGGTTTCGAACGGCTGGCCGCCGGTGCCCAGGACCGGCCCGGGGCGGTACGTGCTCGTGGCGCTCCCGGTGTGTCCCCTGGCGGCCAGCACGGGCGGTGGGTGGCCGGCCCCGGCCAGCACGCAGGTCCGGGACACCGGGTCGTACGTGGCGTAGAGACAGGTGGCGCCGGTCAGCGCGCTCGGCGCGCTCGCGTCGGGCTCCTGGCGGTCGTCGTCCTCGATGAAACGCACCACGAGGTCGTCGAGGTGCGCCAGCAGTTCGTCCGGACCGAGGTCGAGATCGGCCAGGGTCTGCACGGCCGAGCGCAGACGCCCCATCGCGGCCGTGGCGTCGAGGCCGTGTCCGGCCACCGTTCCCATCACGAACGCGAGCCGCGTCGACGGAAGTTGGATGACGTCGAACCAGCTTCCGCCGATGGCCTCGGTCGTGGCGGCGCGGAGGTGGGCACCGGAGGTCTCGGCGCCGGTGACGTCCATGACGGGCCTCGGCAGGAGACTGCGCTGCAGGATTTCCGCCGTACGTCGCTCACGGGTGTACCGGCGGGCGTTGTCCATGCTGAGAGAGGCCCGGGAGCCGATCTCCTCGGCGAGAACCGCGTCCTCCTGGTCGAACGGGCGGCGCTCCGCGGTACGCCACAGAACCAGGGCGCCGAGGACCGAGCCACGGGCCTGCAGCGGAACCAGCATGAACGAGGCGGCCTGCGGCGGAAGGATCAGCCGTACGCGCTCCTCCTCACCCGCGATCACCCCGCGCAGCTCATGGAGGTCGGGGAGGAACACCGCCGCTCCCCCGCGCAGGTGGACGCTCTCGATGCTCTGGAGCCGGACGGTGTCGCCCACGGCGTAGCTCCCCGCCGGCCACCGGCCGTCGGAGGCCCTGACGGCGACGCGTCGCAGCGGCGCTCCGGTGACGAGCTCTCCCGGCTCTTCGCCGCGCAGCACGGGTTCGGTGAGATCGACAGCCACGAGGTCGGCGAACGCGGGGACGAGCACCGCCGCCAGTTGCTCGGCGCCGCGTGCCATGTCGAGGGAGCTGCCGATCTCCGCGGCGGCCGCGTTGAGCAGCGCCAGCCGCTCGGCGGCACGCTGGTCCGCCGGCGGCGAGGGCGCCGCCCGGCGGACGTCACCGGCGACGGCGACCGGTACGGGATGATCCGGATCGGAGGGACGCAGGCGCAGCAGGACGCGCGCCGACGAGCCCTCCATCAGGCTGATGATGTCGACGTCGGCCTCCAGCCGTCCGCCGTCCAGCATCAGCAGCCGGGCCCGGGCGCTGCGCCGGGCACCTCCTACGGATCCGGCGACGAGGCGGGCCCACAGGCCGGGGTCCTCGAAGAGCAGTTCCGCGTCGAGCTGATCCGCTCCGCGACCACCGATCGCGCCATGAGCACCCAGCAGCGCCGCGGCCGAACGCGTGCACGTCAAGACCTTGCCTGCTGCGTCGAGTACCAGAACCGCCGTGGGGAAGTCTGCCGCCGCGACGGGTTCTCCCGGGCCGTTGTCGCTCACTCGTGTCTCACTCCGGCAGGATCGAGAGCGCTCCTTCGTCTCATTGAACACGTCACGCGAGGCCGGCGCGCGCCGGTGGCGGACATCACGCGGGCAGGGGGACAGCGGCGCCCCGGGGCACTGGGCACTGGGCACTGGGCACGGCTTCGTAGGCGGGGACCTTCGTGGGCGAGGACCGTCTCCGGCCCCGGCGGCACAGCTCTGGGGCCCCCGGGGGCAGTCTTGCGGGTGGCCGACGCTATGGTCACGTGGTATGGGAACCGCAACGGCATTCTGGTCGTTCGCCGTGGTCGTGGGTCTACTGACCCTCACCCCCGGCCTAGACACCGCCCTCATCCTGCGGACGGCCGCCGCCGGCCGCCGCCGCGAAGCCTGGGGCGTCGTCCTGGGCATACAGACGGGCACGATGACCTGGGGGGCCCTGAGCTCCCTCGGCGTCACCGCCCTGCTCGCGGCCTCGCATGCCGCCTACGACACGGTGCGCCTGGTGGGTGCCGCGTACCTGCTGTGGATGGGCGCGCGGATGCTGTGGACAAGCATGCGGCGCGGCCATGGCGTGGCGGAACCCACCGCCGAGGAGGAGCGCCCCGCGCCGACCTCCGGGCTGTTCCCGGGCTGGCGGCGCGGGGCGCTGACGAACCTGCTCAACCCCAAGATCGGTGTCTTCTACGTCGCCGTGCTGCCCCAGTTCATTCCGGCGAACGCTCCTCACCTGGCCATGGGTGTGGCGCTGACCTGTGTGCATGTCGTGGAGGGCCTGCTCTGGTCGGCGACGCTGGTGGCATTCGCCCAGGTCCTGCGCGGGTGGCTGCGGCGTCCCGTCGCGCAGCGGGTGTTGGACCGGATCACCGGCACCGTCATCGTCGGCTTCGGTGTCAAACTCGCGATCGGGGACTGACTGCGCAGGGTCCGACCGCGCGCGACAAGGCTACCCACCACCAGCCGTGCCGCGCTGACAGGACGAGCGATGGCAGGCCGTCGACGCCCGGGCCCTCCGGTCCCTCAGTCGGCGATCCGCACCGGCAGGCTGCGCACGCCCCTGAGCAGAACGCTCGGGCGGCGTTCGAGGTCTGCCGGATCGGCGGCCAGGGTGAGGCCGGGGCAGCGTTCGAACAGGGCGCGGATGGCCGTCGCGGCCTCGGCACGGGCCAGCGGGGCACCGAGGCAGTGATGGATGCCGTGACCGAAGCCGAGCTGACCGGCCGACCTGCGCCGGATGTCGAACCGGTCGGGGTCGGGGAAGTGACGGGGATCCCTGGAGGCGGCGGCAAGCGACACGAGCACGCAGTCGCCCGCCTCGACCAGGGTGCCGCCGATCTCCACGGGCTCGGCCGCGAACCGGAAGGCAGCGGCACCGACAGGGCCGTCGTAGCGGAGCATCTCCTCGATCGCGCCGTCGATGAGGGCCGGGTCCGCGCGCAGGGCGGCGAGCTGGTCGGGATGGGTGAGAAGAGCGAGCACCCCGCCCGAAATGAGGTTGACCGTCGTTTCGTGGCCCGCGACGAGCAACAGGAAGGCCATACCGAGGAGTTCCTCGGACGAGAGCGGCGCCGACGCCGGCTCCGGCGCCCCGCCTGCGGGTGTCGCAGCGCCTGCGGGTGTCGCGGCGGCGACGAGGGCACTGAGCAGGTCGTCGCCGGGGTTCGCCCGCTTGTCCTCGATGAGGGCGGCAAAGTAGCCCGTCATGCCGGCGACCGCTGCCTCGGCCGCCTCCGCCGAGGTGGGTGCGACGATCTCGCTCGACCAGCCGTGGAAGGTGCCGTGGTCGGCGGACGGTACCCCGAGCAGTTCGCAGATGACGGTCAGCGGGAGCGTCAGGGCGAAGGAGCCGACGAGATCGGCGGATCCGGTGCTGACCACGGTGTCGAGCAGGCCGTCGACCAGACGGTCGGCGAGTTCCTCGATCCGGGGACGCAGCGCCTCGATCCGGCCGGGGGTGAACTCGCGGGCGACGAGAGCCCGCAGCCGGGTGTGCTGGGGCGCGTCGGTCTGGAGCATGTTGAGGCCGATTGCGTGGCCACCGTCCGCCGTCCATGAGGAGGAGAAGCGGATGTCGTTGCGCAGTCGGGGATCGGTGAGGGCGGCGCGGGCCTCGTCCCGGGCCACGATCAGCCACACCTCACCCGATCCGGGGACGAGGACGCGGTGCACCGGCCCCTTCTCACGGAGCGCGGCGTAGACCGGATACGGATCGACGGCGACGTCGAGGCCCGCCGGGGCCAGGTCCTGAAGTGTCGTTATTTTCACGGCAGTTCCCTCCGGTCAGCAAAACGGACACTCTTGTCCGTTTCATCGTCCGACCGTACCAGGAAACGGGGACCCCTCCCCGATGGGAGTAGCGTCTCCCCATGACCACCGACGGAGCCGAGCCCCCCAGTCGACGGCGCGACGCTCGTCGCAACCGCGAACTGCTGATCGTCGCCGCCCACGAGGTGTACGGCGAGCAGGGCGTCGACGCGCCGCTCAACGTCATCGCCCGACGCGCCGGCTTCGGCAACGCCACGCTCTACCGCCACTTCCCCGACCGGGCGGCGCTGGCCGAAGCGGTGTTCCGCGACACCCTCGCCGCCATCACGGAAGCGGGCGAGCAGGCCCGCCTCGCCACCGACCCCTGGAGCGGCCTCACCGGCTACCTCGACCAGGTCTTCACCCTGCTCGCCACCGACCGGGGGGCCGGCGACCTGATGACGACGGGCCTGGCGGGCCTGCCCTCACTGGATGCCCTGCACCCGCACAACCGGGAGACGACCGCGATCCTGATCGGCCGGGCACAGGCGGACGGAACGGTGCGTGGCGACGTCACGCCCGAGGATCTGCTGCTGGCACTGGCCGCACTCGGCCGAACCGCCCCGGCGCTGGAAGCCGTGGCGCCCGGCGCCTGGCGCCGCAGCCTCGCCCTGCTCCTCGACGGCTTCCGCACACCGACGGCCCCACCGCTCCCCGCACCCCCGCTCACGAGTACTCAGCTCGGAAGCTTCCTGCAGGAACTGGGCAGGCGCACCCGCACGACCACCTGACCCTCCCCGGGTCGGCGGGCCCGACGGTCAGCACCGGCCGGTGTCGAGCTGCAGGTCGAACGGTGCGGGGAGGTGAACCGGGGTGCCGAAGGGGTGCGGTCCGTGCACAGCCTGGTACCCCAGGCGGCCCGGTTCGGAGAACACGGTGCACTCGCACTGCTGCCGGTCCACCAGCAGGTAGACCGGGGCGCCGTCCTGGCCGTACCGGCGCCGCTTGGTGGTCCGGTCCGTCTCACGGTTCGAGGGCGAGGTGACTTCCACCAGCAGCAGGGTCTGGTCCGACAGCAGCGCACCCTCGGTCTTCGAGGCCAGCTCGGCCGGCACCACCGCCAGGTCCGGAGTGAACCAGTTCTCGGAGCCCGGCAGATCGAGATTCCCGGAGCCTGCTCATGGACGCGTCTTCTGTGCTCCCGCCCGATTCTCCTCCGGCCCCCGCCGCTCGTGGTACGCCCCGAGGGGCGTTTTCACCATGTCGAGGCTGATGTTCACCGCAGTACCGGCGGTAGCCGACCGATCAGCCGGCCACCGCCGGTACTGCGGACACCCTTCGGAGGCCGCCGGAAGCTACCGGGGTAACGGCGAGCACGGCTCGACCACGGCGGCCCTCGCCGAAGCCCGCCCAGGATCTCCGGGCACGGGGCGGGCAGGCCGTCCGCCGCCGTGCTCAGTCGTGCGAGCGAACCAGAACCGTTCGAGCGGGAGGTGTCGGTGAGCCCGGCAGTTTCACGGTGGCCACCGCACCGCCCGTCGTCCCGTCCGGTCCGGGCGCCGCGGAAGCGAGTGACACCTCGCCGCCGACGTCGCGGACCGCCTGGGCGACGATCGCCAGTCCGAGACCGGAGCCGGGCAGTTGCCTCGCGAAGGGCGAACGCCAGAACCGGTCGAACACGTGCGGCATGTCGTCGGGGGCGATGCCCGGCCCGTGATCACGAACCGTGAGAATGCCGGCTGTCAGCGAGACATCGACGGCTCCGCCGACCGGGCTGAACTTCACCGCGTTGTCGAGGAGGTTGACCACGGCCCGCTCCATGGTGTGCGCATCCGCTCGCACGTACCAGGGTTGAAGGTCGACGTCGAACACCAGGGAAGGCCCACTCAGCCTTGCTCGGTCCAGCGCGCGGGAGACGACGTCGTGCAGCCCCAGCGCCGCGGCGCACGTGGCGCCCGCGGCCGGCGCGGGACGGGAGAGAACCAGCAGATCGCCGATGAGGGTCGACAGCTCCAGCATCTGAGCCTTCATGTTGACGAAGAGCCGTGCCCGCGTGCTCTCGGGCAACGGCCGCCCGGTCTCCTCGCTGCGGACCAGGAGGTCTACGTTGGTGCGCAGGGAGGTCAACGGTGTACGGAGCTCGTGTCCGGCGTCCGCGATGAGCTGCGACTGGCTGTCGCGGGAGTTCGCCAGTGCGGTGCTCATGGCGTTGAACGATCGGCCGAGGCGGGCGATCTCGTCCCCTCCCGACACCGCGATGGTCGTGCCCGGTTCCTGCGTCCGTGCGATGTGCTCGGCAGCCCGGGTGAGGCGGTCGACCGGTCGCAGGGCGGTGCGGGCGATCCACAACGCACCGGCGGCGGATGCCGCGATGACGAGGGCCGCCGCACCGGCCGCGATGAAGGCGAGCCGGGACAGGGCGTCCTGCACCGGTTCCAGAGGCTGGGAGAGAGCCACGGCCGCGGTGGTGCGGGCCCCGTTGAACACGACGGGGCCGTAGCTGACGACGTACACCCGAACGGCCTCACCGTCCGTCAGCCGCCCGTGCCTGGAGCGGGAGTCCGCGCCCGCTCCGGACGTGCCACTCCTCGCGACCGACAAGTCCTCCGGAACGACCTTCACGGCCCGCGCGTCACTCTGCGGGCAGGAGGTCCCATCGGCGAAGATCACCGTCGGGACGGTGTCGCTGGTCGTCCACGGCTGCGCGACGGCCCCCTGGCACCAGTCGTTGAGGGCCCTGAGCCGGGCTTGCGGGGGTGTGTGGGCGTTGGGTGCCCAGGCGTGCGCCAACGTCTTGTCCACCTGGGTCGTCATCTCGTTGCCGGCGACGAGCCACCCGGTCAGCGCGCTCATCACCACGGCCAGGGACACCGCGGTCGCCGTGAACAACGCCAACCTGCCGCGCAGGGTCATCCGGCCGAACCACCGGCCGTACCGACGGAACCCCGTAGAAGCGGTGCCCCCTGCTCCGCCTCCCGGGGATGAGTCGCCCACCGGCGCCCTCGACATCGTTTCGGTCATCGCTGCTGCCTCCCCCGACGTTCGCGCGTACTTGTCCGAATGGAGCAGCCGGCCGGGCCGCTGACCGATGGAACCCGACGGCGCCAGGCGCTCTGGACCACCCCCGCCCAGGCCCCGCGCCGTGTCATGGGGATGTCGGTGGGTCAGAAGCACGCTGTGCAGGCGGTTCCACGCCGTCCGCCGGCGACTCGGCGAGCTGTGGAGCAGGCAGGGAACCCGGAGGGCTGCTGATCATGACACCACGGTCGGGCCGCAAGCTGAGAGTTGTCTGACAGTCAGCTGAGACGTTCCTCAACGGTCGGGTCCTGGCCGTAGCGGGTCCGTCCCGGAGCTCCGCGACCGGGTTCACCACGCGCGGAGTCGTCCCGCGCTTCGGCGCTTGACCTCAAGTCGGCTTGAAGTTCTACCTTGGGGCCATGAACCTCACCGACGCCGAACCGGCCTACTTCCAGACGCAGCGTCCGGGCCGCCTCGCGACCCTCGCGGACGACGGCAGCTGCAGAACGACGCGGTCTGCCACCACGCCGCGGCAGCGACCACGCCAGTGCCGGACTGATCCGGATCCGCCCTCGCACGATCTTCACCTGGGGCATCGAACCCGACGCCGCCGGTATGACGCGTCGATCCGCAGGATTCGACGCCGAGGGCCGGAACCGCGTGTGGTGAGCCGCAGGAAGGTGGCCTCGACTCTGCTTGAGGTCCGGACATCAGTGATGTCGGAGTCGTCAGTCAACCGGACAGGAGAGTGATCGGCATGCGGATGGTGCAGGCGGTGCGTTTCGGGGGTCCGGAGGTTCTGGTTCCGGGCGAGGCGCCGGAGCCGGTCGTCGGACCGGGACAGGTGATGGTCGAGGTGTCCGTGGTGGGCATCACGTTCGTCGAGACGCAGATTCGCCGTGGCGTCGACCAATGGCATGTCAAACCCGACCTGCCGTACGTGCCGGGTGGCATGGTCGCCGGCCGGGTGAGCGCGATCGGGGAGGGGGCGGATCCGAGCTGGATCGGTCGGCTCGTTCTGGCCGACGCCGGGGCGACGGGTGCCTTCGCCGAGCGGGTGGCGGCCGATGCGGAGGTCCTGATCCCGGTGCCTGAAGGGCTGGGCTTGCGCGAGGCCGCGGCCCTGCACACGGACGGCAGCACCGCGACCGGCCTGGTCGAGGGAGCCCGGATCGCTTCCGGGGAGTGGGTGCTGGTCGAGGCGGCGGCCGGCGGTGTCGGCAATCTGCTGGTCCAGCTGGCGCAGGCAGCCGGCGCCAGGGTGATCGGGATGGCCCGCGGGGCGCGGAAGCTCGACGTGATCCGTGGCCTGGGCGCCGAGGCCGCCGTCGACTACTCCGCACCGGACTGGACCGAGCAGGTCCTCCGGGCGACCGGCGGCGCGGGAGTCGACGTCGTGTTCGACGGCGTGGGCGGGGAGATCGGCCGGGCCGCGTTCGAGCTGACGGCCCGCCATGGCCGATTCTCCGTGCACGGGGCCTCCAGTGGCCGGCTGACAGTGATCGATCCTGCGCAGGCGCAGCGGCGCGAGGTCGAAGTGATCGGAATCGAGCAGCTGTACGGCTTCCGGCCCCGGATGCGCCGGTGGGCCGAACAGGTGATGGCAGAGGCGGTCGCGGGCCGAGTTCGGCCGATCATCGGACAGACCTTCCCGCTGGAGCACGCCGCGGACGCGCACGCCGCGATCGAGAGCCGGAGCGCTCTGGGCAAGACCCTGCTCCTGATCTGAGTTCACACCGGTATCTGCAGGACGCCCTGGCCGTCATCACCCTTGCCCACGACGAGGGGCGAGGGACGGACGGGGCGGGCGGGGCGGGCCGCGCCCTGGGTGTGTCGGGCGCGGGCGCGACGGGTCGCCCCGGTTGGAAATCGACGGCGTGCAACCAGGGTGGCACGCGGCGCGGCGTGATCCTGGGGTGACAGGCCGCAGCGCGGGCCGATTGCCTCGCCGTCGCTGCCGTCGCGACGGCGGCGTTCTGCTGCCGCGCTGTCCGGCCTTCGCGCCGGGGGTGGCGGCGTCGACCCGGACGGCGTGTCCACGAACGGCCGACCGGCTCGGCGCGGCGGTGGTGAGCCGCCGCGCCGAGCCGGTGCGGGGTTACGCGGGTACGGCGGTCAGGCGGCGGCGCAGGTGACGGTGGGCCAGGTCCAGCTGCCGTTGGCCTGGATGGTGACGCCCCAGGTGTTTCCGCTCCCGTTGGGCTTGGCGGTGAGGACCTGGCTGCTGGGGTAGCCGGCGGTGATGTTCCAGGTGGAGAGGACCTTCTCCGGGGAGGGAACGTTCATGGTGACGGTCCAGTTGGTGGAGCCGGTGACCGCGACGTTGAGGTTGTAGCGGTCGCTCCACTGCTGGCCGGCGGAGATGACGGCGGTGCAGCTGCCACCGGATCCGCCACCGCCCGTCCCGCCGCCCGTGCTGTCGGGGGCGACCGCGCGGCCGGTCGCCGGGGAGATCATGCCCGCGCACAGGCCGCGGGCGGCCAGGCCCTGCGCGATGCGCGGGATCGCGGCGAGCGTGTTGGCCGGCCACTCGTGCATCAGGATGATCTGGCCGTTGGTGAGCCGGGCGTTGGCCTGCACGATCGCGTCGGTGCCGGCGCCGTTCCAGTCCTGCGAGTCGACGTCCCAGATGACCTGCGTGAGGCCGTACTTGGCCTCCACGGCCTGCAGCGTCGCGTTGGTCTCACCGTAGGGCGGTCGGAAGAGCTTGGGGGTGCCGCCGCCGGCACCGGCGATCGCCTGCTGGGTCCGGGAGACCTCCGAGTCGATCTGCGCCTGGCTCTCCTGGATCAGGTGCGGGTGGGTGTAGCTGTGGTTTCCGACCCACATGCCGGCGTTGATCTCGGCCTGGACCTGGGCCGGGTAGGCGGCGGCGTACTGGCCCTCGTTGAACATGGTGGCGCGCAGCCCGTTCTGCTTGAGCGCGTTGAGCAGGCCCGGCGTGTGGTCGTTGGACGGCCCGTCGTCGAAGGTGAGTCCGACGTACCCGCTGCAGGTGGCGGCGTGCGACGGGGTGGCGTTGACGGTCGAGGTGACGGCGCCCGCCAAGGCGAGTGCGGCGACGGCCAGTCCCGCGACCAGGGAGCGTAGCGACAGATGGCGTGTGGTTCGCATGCGGGGTGGATTCTCCTTCTGCCGGGTGCCGTTCGACCCGAGGCCGGGCGGCATCCGGCGATCGTGGGACCAGGGATCCCGGATCTCTGACACGGTGCGGATGCGCATGGGGGAACGTGAACGTACGGACGTGGGTGCGTGGGGGAACGTACGGACGTAGGTGGGGGGGAACGTGCGGACGTGGGTGCGTGGGGGTCGGTCGGCAGCGCGGATGACGGGATCTCAGGTTCAGCAGTCATCCGGTCGCATGATGATCAGTGAGTGCGGGTGGCTCGCGCAGCGCGCGGCCGGGGTCGGCCGGGGTCGTGCGATCGCCGGACGGACGACCGGGTCCTGGTGGTGACCCGGAGCGACTGTGGCTGAGGACTGTCAACGGCGAACAGTGTCGATCCGGGCCATCGGAGTGTCAATACTTTCGACGATTCAAGCGAAATTATCGGTCCACTCAAGTGCCCTGCAGCTGCGGAGACTTGCTGCTGGAGCGCATGATCGCCCGATCGAGCCGGAGCTCCGGGCGGACAAGAGGCTTCGGCGACGCGATCGAACTGGAAGGCAGCCCGTCGAAACTTTCGAAGAACGGATGATCTTCCTTGCCCGGCGAGGTCACCCGGCTCGCGAGGCCAGGCTCTGCCGAGTGCGGCAGAGCAGTTCCAGCACCACGTTCTCCGTCGTACGGTCCGGGCCCAGCAGGCGGTTGCAGTGCAGGTGGACGTAGCTGTCGCACAGGTGGAGCAGCGACGTGCCGAGCAGTCGACGGCGGCCCAGGTCGGTGAGCCGGCCGGCGACGTCCTCCAGTCGGCGGCGGCGCTCGGCGAGGATCCCGCCGATGCCGGGAGGGGGCGGGCTGCGCAGCAGCTCGCAGAACTCCGCCTTGCGCGTGCGGTACTCGGCGCCCGCGAGGCGCCCTCCCCTGGTCCTTCGCCGGTAGAAGGACAGCCGGTCGTGTTCATCCAGACCGAGGCTCGCCAGCAGGTCGTCGATGCTGAGCAGGGCCGGCGCCAGGTCGTCGATCCGGGCCTGCCCGGTGCGGCCGGGGGACGGCGGGTTCAGGGACGGCAGGTCCAGGGAGAGCAGGTCGAGGACGGCGTGGCTGTCCGCGGTGTAGAGCTGCTCGGTGGCGTCCATGGCGGCGAGACCGCCGTAGCGTTCGACCTCCCGGTCGTAGACGTCGAAGCCGAACCGCGACAGGTACCCGTCCGCCAGCAGGGCGCCGGCCCAGTCGCCGAGGGTGGGGATGAGCCGGTCGGGGTCACCTCGCAGGCGCAGCCGCAGGTGGGGGTCGGGGTCCGCGTAGCGCAGGAAGATGCGGCGGTCCGTCTGCGGCGCCAGTGCGATGACGAGGTCCCGGACGCTGCCGACGAGCAGCGAGTCCTCCTCCTGCCGGTCGCCGTAGAGCTTGAGGTAGGTCCAGTCGCTGCCCGGCGGGCGCAGCCGGTTCGCCCGGGCGACCGGGGTGCGGACGGGACGAGCCGGCGGGGTGGGAGGAGCGGCGGCACGGCGGATCATGGAGACGACGAACTCCACCGTGTGGGGCCCGGTCGGCCCGGCGGCCCAGGCGTGGCCGAGGCCGGGTAGGGCTTCCTGGAGGATCACGGCGCCGCCGGGCGGCAGGTGGTTCAGGGCTCGGCGGACCTCCTCGGCGTGGGAGCGCGCGGTGACGTCGATGAGAAGGCGGTGGTCCGCGGCCTCGTCGCTGCTCGTCAGATACGTGTGGCGGGGCACCTGCCAGCGCTGGCACCAGGCGTCGAACCCGGCCGGGAAGCGGTCCGGATGCCTGGTGAGTTTCTGCGCCAGAGCGTGGTCGATGCGCCACTGGGCCGGGCGCAGGACGACCGGGCCGCAGGTGAGGCGTGGCAGGTAGGGAAAGCTGCGGGCCGGTCCCCAGTCGAAGCCGACGAGCTGGGCGGTGCCGTCGCGGCTCATGTCGGCGAGGAAGCGGCAGACGGCGGGGGCCCGACTGTGGTTGAGCATGTGACCGGCGCAGACCGCGACCTCCCGGACGGCCTCCGTGCCGTCGTCCCAGACCAGGGCGAATCTGCCGTCGGTGATCCGGACCGAGAGTTCGTCGAGGGGGATGTAGCGGGCGGGCCCGTCCGCGGCGCTGGTCCGGATGCCGACCTCGTGGTCGCGGACGGTGGGCCGCACGACGACGTTGGCCGAGCGGGTCTTCTCGGGACGGTAGACCAGTTCGGCGAGGATGCGTCCGGGGTCCAGGGCCTGTTCGGCGTCGACGAGGTCGGTGAGGGCGGGTACGGCTCCGGGGAGCATGCCCGCGAACCGGCCGAGGTTCCGTCCGGCGGCTCCGGCGCCGATGTTGGCGCCCACCACGAGCCGGAAGTCGCCCGCGTCGACGGCGGCGGGTGACGGGGCGGCGAGCGTGGCGTAGAGGTCGAGTGAGACGGGCAGTCGGGCCGGGGTGGCGTCCCGGAGGGTGAGCCGGTCGATGGTGTCCTGGTCGAGGTCGACCGCGCTCAGGTGGTCGTGGAGCGCCTCGGTGGCGAGGCGGAGCAGGGTGTCGGCCCGCGTGGTGTCGGCGGGTACGGCCGGGGCGGTCCGGGACGGCGTGCCGAGGCCGGCGACGGGATCGAGGAGTTCGAGGACGGGCACGTCTCGGTCGGTTCCGTAGCGGGCCTCGAACGCGCGCCGGTACGCCGTGATGTGCGGCGGTCCGTGCGGGAAGGGGGTGAGCCGGAGCAGCAGTTCGGCCGCCCGGACGGCGGCGTCGGCGACCTTGCGGGACACCTGGCCGGCCGCGAGGGGCAGCGCCGTGTCGACCTGGAGGGGTGTGGCCGTGTCGAGACCGGTGACTCGGCGGGCGTGGTCGGCGAGCATCGGGAACGAGGCGGCGCCGACGTCGGGGGGTTGTTTCTCCCAGTCCCGGATCGCGGCGAGCAGCGCGTCGAGCTCGGCGTGGGCGGCGGCGGCCGCAGGGATCCGGCCGAGGTGGTCGAGCACGTGTCCGGCGGGGTCGAGGTGGGTCAGTGGCGGGTGCAGGTCCGTCAGGAGAAAGGCGTGCTGCCACAGGTGGAACAGCAGGTCGTCGACCTTGTCGGGGGTCGCTCCGGGGATGGTCCGGACGAGGTCGGCGGCGAGGTCGGGGTAGGCGATGGGGGTACGGGCGAGAGCGAGGGCGCGGGTGGCGGCGCCGGTGGCGCGGATGGTCACGTTGGCGCCACCGGTGGCCGTGTGGGGTGCCTCGACGCCGCTCAGGGTGATCCGTCCGGCGCGGTGCAGTACGGCCGGGTTCGCGACGACCCGCGTCGCCCGCCGGATCCCGGGGGTCGATTCGAGGGTGGTGACGAGGTGCAGGAGGGCGTGCATGTCGAGGCGGGCGTGGACGTCGGGTGGCTGGTCCGCGAGGCGGATGTCGGTGAGCGGCCCCCAGCGTCCGAGGGCGGCGCCGGCGCTGACCCCGAACGGGGTGGGGCGGGTGCTGAGGCGGATGAGGTAGCGCAGGGCGCTCGACTCGAGGCGCCGCCGGTCGCGTTCGGTGCGGGCCGGCCGCTGAAGTGCGCCCGCCAGGGTCAGCGAGGAGACGACGAGGGCACGCCGGGCGGCCTCGTTGTCGCGCACCCGTGTGGTGGCGGGTGCGGCGGTGACGGCGTCGGCCGCGGGGTAGTCCGTGACGGGCAGGATCGGGGTGCGGATCATGACGAAGTCGAGCGCGCGGTAGAGCCCCGGGGCGGCGGCGTGCCGTTGCGCGGCGCCGGGCGCGCGGGAGGCGTCGGGCGCGCGGGAGGCGTCGGGCGGGCGGGAGGCGTCGGCGGTCATGACAGGAGGAAGAGCCGGTCCCAGGCGGGTGGCTCGGGAGTGGCGGCGGCCAGGAGGGCGAGAGCGATCCCGGGGACGCCTTCGAGCAGGCCGATCCGGTCCTCGCGCGTGCCGTCGGATTCGATGCTGCGGTAGCCGAAGCGCGACCGGGGCCGGTACGCGCCGAGCAGCTGGCCGACGAGACGGCGTGCGCCCGCGCCGATCTCCTCGTCGCCGCTCTCGGCGGCGAAACGGAGGGTGACCTGTAGGAGGCCCGCGACGCCGTGGCAGAAGCCGGGCGAGTCGATGCGCCTCCAGGGGACCGGTCGTCCCAGGACGGCCCGCAGGGCGGCCGTGGCCGCATCGGTGAGCCCGGGGTCGTCCAGCGCGGTACCGGCCAACCACAGGGCACGGGCGACGCCGGGGCTGCCGTAGCACCAGGCGTCGCGGGCGGACGACGGCGCGGGGGCCCCCTCGCCGAGGGCGACGACCGCCGGGTACGCGCCGCCGCGGGCGGTGTCGACGTGCTGCGCGGCGAGCCAGGACGCGGCCCGGCGGATCGCCTCGGTGTGCCCCGCGACGGCCGGGCCGTCGGCATGGGCGAGGGAGAGCAGCGCGAGCGGGCCGGTGATGCCGTGGGCCAGACCGCAGTTGGCGACCGCGGACGGGTACCGCTCGCGCATTCCCTCGTCGGCGATGAGCGCGTGGGGGGTGTGCCAGGCGGGGATCCCGCCGACGTCCCGGCACAGGTCGACCAGCCGGCCGAGCAGGGTGCTCAGCGCACGGTCCCGGCTCGGGCCGGGCGGCCGGGAGTGGAGGTACGCGGCCACCCCGGTCCACCCCGAGACGAGGTCGAAGGCGCCGAAGGCGAGGCCCTGCCTGCCGAGGGTGGGAAGGCGCGGGGGAATTCGGGCGTACAGGTTGTCGTCGATGTCGCCGAGCAGGGTCCGGTAGCGTTCCCCGTCGTTCGCCAGGTATGCGGTGGTGAACGCCATGCCGGCGAGGCCGGCGAAGAGCCCCAAACCTGCCACGGGCTCCCTCGCGGTGGTGGCGACGGCGCGGGCGAGGTGGTGGTGCGCCACGGAGTCCCAGCCCTCGCCGGGCAGGCATCGGTCGAGGTGTCCGAAGGCCAGGGCGAGGCCGCAGGTGCCCTGTGCGGTGCTGTGGGACGTCCAGCGCGGACGCCCGTGGGGCGGGGTCGTCCTGGCCGTGTCTTCGACGATGTCGGGATCCCGCAGCCGGGACAGCACGTCCACGGCCGTGTCCCGTACCGTGGCGGCGCTCTGCGCGTCACGGACGACCGGCCGCCAGGTGGCCGCCTTCCATGCCGTCGTCGCCATCAGCCTTCCCGAGGGGTCCGCTCGACGCGGCGGATGACCTGCTCTCCGACGGCCTTGCGGGCGATCCCGTCGGTGCGGACCTGACTGACCTCCAGGATGTAGTGGTCCTCGAAGAGTTGGGCCACGCACGCGCCCCCGGTGTCGTCGCCGTCGCACTCCGAGGTGCACGAGCCACACGTCGCGCAGGTCTCGGTCCCGCCGCAGTCGCCCTCACAGGTGCTGGCGCAGCTGTTGGTGCACTCCCCGCCGCAGGTGCTGGCACAGCTGTCGGTGTCGGCCACCGTGATGGCGAACCTGTCGACCGCCTTCGTGACCATCTTGACGCGGATGTCCAGATCGAACTGGTCGTCGCTGATCGCGGCTCTTACTTGCCTGTCGTTCATGGCGTAACCCTCTGAGATCGGTTGCCGTTCATCTCACCGGGCCTTGGTGACCCGGTCACCGAGTTCACCCGGCCACCGGGTCGGGTGACGGCTGAAGGCGGCAGAGCCGCGGCGGCCCGTGCACCTGTACCGGCGCAGGCGTCGTCCGGGCCCGATCTGCCCTCGCGCTGCCGAGCGGCGACTGAAAGGCTCACTCGTTTCCACTATGGCAGCTCGGGCGGGGGCTGCAACCACGGGTCCCGGCGGTGTCGGGCCAGCCCGGCGCAGGGGCTGTTCCGTCGGGACCGGCTCACTCCGTCCCGCGGGTCACCTGCCTCGTCCACCCGGCACTTGCGCGGCTCCGCACGGGGTCCGAGCAGGGCGTGCGGGCACCTGCACGCGTCGCCGACTCGGCGGGCGGCCGGCGGTTCCGACGGTTCGACTCATCCGGCGGCGCTCCCGGCAGGTGCGCGGACCGGTCTCACTGCCGGTGCGCGGACCGGTCTCGCCGCCGGTGCGTCCGCCGAGGGTGGGCTGCTGCGGAGCGGAGGTGCCCCGCAGCAGCCCACGACCGCGCCGTCAACGCAGGTCCGGCACCTCGCCGTGCACGGCCGAGGTCCCGCTCACTCTCAGGCCAGGGAGAACTTCTGGGCGCCGGAGCCGTTGCAGTCCCAGATCTGCAGCCGGGTTCCGTTCGCGGTGGCGCCCGACGGCGAGTCGATGCACCGGCCGCTGGTGGGATTCGACAGCGAACCGTCGGTGTTGGCAACCCAGTTCTGGTAGCCGCCGCCGTTGCACGTGGCCAGCTGGAGCTGGGTGCCCGCGGCGCTGTTGCCGCCGGCGATGTCCAGGCACTTGCCGAGCGTGCGCAGGGTCTGGCCGCTCCAGGTCCACTTCTGGTCGAGTGAGGTCGCCTGCTGGCAGTCCCAGAGCTGGACCGCGGTGCCGTCGCCGCCGGTGTCCTCACCCGCCACGTCCACGCACTTGCCGCCCGGTGCGTAGATCGGAGTGCCGATGGAGAACTTCTGGGCGCCGGAGCCGTTGCAGTCCCAGATCTGCAGCCGGGTACCGTTCGCGGTGGCAGCCGACGGCGAGTCGATGCACCGGCCGCTGGCCGGGTTCCGCAGCGAGCCGTCGCTCTGCCGCACCCATGACTGGTAGCCACCGGTGTTGCACGTGGCGAGTTGCAGCTTCGTACCTGCGGCGCTGTTGCCGCCGACGATGTCCAGGCACTTGCCGAGGGTCTGCAGGGTCTGGCCGCTCCAGGTCCAGTGCTGGTCCTTGGCCCCCGACTGGCAGTCCCACAGCTGCACCGCCGTGCCGTCGCCGCCGGTGTCGTCACCTGCCACGTCCACGCACTTGCCGCCCGGACCGGTGATCGACTGGCCCGTCACCGAACCACCGCCGCCGCCACCACCGGAGCCGGGACCCTTGTTGTACACGGCCACCGAGTCGACGACCAGCTTGCCGCCCGAGACCGTGGCCGCGTTCGGGCCCCCGCCGAAGGCGTCCGGGAAGCCGCCGCCGATCGCCAGGTCGTAGATGATGAAGAACGGGTGGTCGATCGCGTCGGACCAGGTCGTCGGGTCCACCTGGTTGGCGTTGACGGTGAAGAAGTTGTTCCCGTCGAGGTAGAACCGGATCTGCTCCGGTGACACCGAGCGGTCGATCTCCGCCGCGTAGTCGTGGAAGCCGCTCTGGCAGCCCGAACAGGCACGCTCGCCCGAGCCGATGCCGGTCGACTCGTTGCACGGACCGCCCGGGTTCACGCCGCAGTGGATCGTACTGAAGACGGAACCGCGGCCGTTGATGTCCTCCATGATGTCGACCTCGCCGGACTTCGGCCAGGTCACACCGTCGCGCAGAGGTGCGCCGAGCATCCAGAACGCCGGCCAGTACCCGGCACCGTTGGCGGTGTTGACGTTCGGCTGCTGCAGGACGGACTCGATACGCACGACTCCGCCCGCCGGGGCGCCGAAGGACGCCGACTGGGTCTCCACCCGCCCGGAGGTCCATCCGCCCCGCGGGTCGGAACCGGAATGCAGGGCCTGGAGCACCAGATGACCCTGGCCGTCGTAGTAGACGTTCGAGGTGCTGCTGGTCATGGTCTCGATCTCACCGGTGCCGAAGTTGCTGCCCGGCCCGGTGTCGTACTTCCACAGGCTCTGATCGATACCGGTCCCGGACCCACCGTTGAAGTCGTCGCTCCAGGTGAGCGAGAAGCCCGACGGTGCCGGGGGCACCGCCGCCTCGGTGTTCGCCGTCCCGCTCACGGTGGCCGCCACCGTGAGCGCGACCACGGGTATCAATGAGAGCGCTCTCTTCCACGCGCGGCGCCCTGGCCGTGCACTGAGAAATGTCATGCATGCAGCATGCCGATCAGCCATCCGTTCAACAAGAAGCCCGGCGCATTCATCTTCCGGGAGCCCCAGCGAACGCACCCCACGCATCAGCACGCGTCAGCCCGCGTCAGCACGGACACGGTGGGAGCTCACGCTCATCAGAGCTCTTTACCGGCACATGAGTTGGCGCTACTGAGTCTGCGTCAGCCGATGAGGAAGCGGTCGAACGGGACCAGCGCGTCGTGGCCGGGCTCGCGCAGGCCGGCCGCCTCCCGCTCGGCCCGTTGTTCGCCGCACGCGGGGTGGCGCAGGGGCGGCGGTGCGGTCGTTTCGACCCGGCACCCCCGGAGGGGTCGACTCTCCTCGGCCCGCTGAGCAGTTGTCCGGGTCAGCCGGCGGTGGGCGCGGCGCGGAGCGTGGCGGCCACGATGGTGGTGTCGTCGCGCTGCCAGTCGGCGCCGTGCTGTTCGACGGCGAGATACAGCGCTCGCACCGCCTCGGCGGGAGGCGTGCCGTGCGGGAGCCCTCGGACGCAGTCGCCGGCCGCTTCCTCGCCGAACTGCGTACCGGTCGGGCTCCTGGCCTCGGTGATGCCGTCCGTGGTCACCACCACGAGGTCGCCCGGTACGAAGCGGGTGGTCCTGGCCTGCCAGGGCTCGGTGGTCCCCGGTATCAGTGAGCTGACCAGCGGACCCGTCGTCGCCAGGCGTTCCAGGGCGCCGTCGCGCCGTCGAAGCAGGGGTTCCTCGTGCCCGGCGTTGAGCCACTGCAGCGAGCCGGTACGGGGGTCGATCCGGATCAGGGCCAGCGTGCTGAAGCGCTCCTCCTCGTCCGCCAGCATCGACCAGGCGGCGAAGGCGGCCGCCTCCAGGCCGAGCCCCAGCCGCAGCGCGGTGACCACCGCGCCCTTGAGCTGCACGGCGAGCAGTCCGGCCTGGACGCCGTGTCCGGAGACGTCACCGAGGATCAGCGCGGTGCTGTCGTCGGGCAGGGCGATGGTGTCGAAGTAGTCGCCCGCGAGGATCCCCTCCGCCGCGACCATCTCGCCGCACGCGCTCACGCCGGGACCGGCCGTGCCCTGGGCGGTCAGGATGCGGTTCAGCCCGAGCGCCGACTCGCCGTTCTGCTCCAGCGCCTCCTGGTCGCGGCGGGACTCCCAGTGCAGCTCCCGCAGCCGCAGGTGCAGGCGTTCGGCATCCTCCGAGAGCCGGGCCGGCCACC
Organism: Kitasatospora sp. NBC_00315; assembly: GCF_041435095.1. Taxonomy (NCBI): domain Bacteria; kingdom Bacillati; phylum Actinomycetota; class Actinomycetes; order Kitasatosporales; family Streptomycetaceae; genus Kitasatospora; species Kitasatospora sp. NBC_00315. The sequence goes on from NZ_CP108025.1 coordinate 337,708, forward strand.
CCGGCACCGGGTTCGGCGCGGGCGTGTCCGGCGGATCGGTCGCCGTCCGCCGAAGCTGCTGTTCGAGGGAGGACAGCGGCAGGATGATGCGGCGCGAAACCCGGTGCGAGATGACCAGCGCCGACAGCAGCAGTGCCCCGGTGGACGCGGCGGAGTAGAGCAGGAAGATGTCACGGTCGTCGGCCGCGTCGGCCCGCACGTGCGCCCGCACCTCGTTGATCAGTGCGTCCGTGGCAGCGGCGACGTTCTCGATCCGCTGCAGCGGGGCATCGCCGGTCCGGGGGTCAGCGGCCAGCCAGGAGTCCACGGCCAGACCGAGCCGTTGGGCGGGCTGCTTCAGCCCGGGGTAGGGGTCGAGCAGGAGGATCAGCTCCGACGAGCGGTCGCGGACCTCCTGGCCCTGGTACCACCAGGAGCCGGCATGGGTCGCGGGGAGCCGGTCGGTCGTGTTCAGGAAGCGCAGCTGGTGCTCGTGCACCGAGTCCATCAGCTCGCCGAGCTTGTCCTTGCCCGGCTCCAGATGACTGTTCAGCGCGTCAGCGCTGCGCTCCAGCCGGGTGTGGATCAGGTATCCGCCCATGGCCACGCCGGCCACCAGCAGCAGGATGACCAGCAGGCACCAGTACAGGGCCGCTCGCGGGGACGCAGGCCGTCGATGACCGGTGGGGGCGGGGATGAACGGTGGGAGGCCGATGACGGAGTTCCTGATCCTTCCGGGCGCCGTGCGCGCGCGTGGAGCCGTTCGCTGCGGTGCGTGCTCCACGTCTGCGCCCAGGGCGATAGCGCGGTCACATCCGGTCCTGTCGCATCCCCCTCCCACCAGCGTCACAGGCCGGTCGACAGTTGTCAGGGGGCCGAAGGTCACATCTCCGGAGGACGACATGGCACTTCCGGCCTGACCTCGCCCGAACACGCCCTGTCGAGCGGTGAGCCGCAAGCGACCGCACCGTGAGCCGCAGGGCCGAGGCCGGAGGCACCCGACCCGGCACCGGCACCGGGCCCGGCGGCAGCGGCACGCTCTCCCGCAGCCACCGATGATCTCCCGCACACTCACCGTGCGCTCGCGGAACGCGGCCTGGAACTGCTTCAGTGGCGGTGGACCGCCCGGCGGCCCGCCCCGTGGCCGGGCCGCCGGGCAGCTCTCAGGCGGAGCGCCCGCGCAGCGCGGCCGTGTCGAAGACGACCGTGGATTCCACCACCAGGCCGCCCACCAGCCGCATCCGGTCGACGCCCTCCCAGACGGCGGTCCGGCCGTCCACCGTGGCGGTGGCCTCCCAGCCGATGAAGACCACGCTCCCGCTCCGAGCGTGAGCGGTCACCCGCAACCGCAGGTCGGGAAAGCGTTCCAGGGTGCCGGCCACCTGAGCCTGCCAGTGGTCGAGGCCGACGATCGGCTCGGGGCGACCGGGCCAGTGCAGCACGATCTCGGGGTGGCTCAGGGTGCCCAGCGAGGCCGGGTCCGGCTCCGCCCAGAACGCGGACCAGCGGTCGGCGAAGTCGGCCGCACCGGTGCTCGCGGTTTTGGGGTCGCTCGGGTCGCTTCGGCCCGTGCGGGTGGTGCTCGTGGCCGACGCGGCCGGTTCCTGGGACTGGGTGTCTGTCATGAGCTGTCCTCTCCCCCAGTGGGAAGCTAGTTGCATACCGGCAGTACGTACTTGCGGTATGGAACTTACGTACCGTTAGTATCTGGTGTCAAGAGGAGGCAGCAGTGGCCAGAAGGACCCAGGCGGACCGCTCGGAGAACACCACCGGAGAGATCGTCGACGCGGCGATCACCCTCTTCGGCCGGGAGGGCTACGCCGCCGTGTCGATCGACGGGATCGCCCGCGCGGCGGGCGTCACCAAGGGCGCGGTCTACCACCACTTCGACGGCAAGACCGCACTCCTGCGGGCCGCCTTCGTCCACCAGGAGCAGCGCCGCGCGCAGCAGTTGGCCGCAGCTGCCGCCGGATCGCCGGACGCGCTGACCGCCGTCCGGGCCGGCTGTGCGGCCTTCCTGCGCACCTGCCTGGACCCCGCGGTACGGCGGATCCTGCTGCTCGACGGGCCGGCCGTGCTCGGGTGGGAGAGCATCCGCGCGATCGAGGCCGAGTACAGCGTCGCGCTGCTTCGCCGGGGTCTCGCCAACGCCACGGCCGAAGGCCGGCTGCGGGCCGGCGACCTCGAGATCCGCACGCACCTGCTGCTCGGCGCCCTCTGCGAAGCGGGCATGCTGCTCGCCCGGGCCTCCGACTCGGAGGCCGCGCTGGCCGGCGTCACCCGCGAGGTCGACGCGCTGCTGGAGGCCTTCGCGACGTAGGCGGGTGTTGGGTCAGGCGCCCGGGGACACGGCGCCGGCGTCACCCTGGCAACCGGCCCTCGAAACGCGGGGCGGAGGTGGCCGCCCGGCCGGCCGGAGGACACGGCGACCCGGTCATGTGCGGTTTGTTTGATTTTCTGTCGAATATGTTGACTCTCGTGCGCAGATCGCCCACGCTCCGGACTGACAACGATGTCCGGCGGCCTTCCGGGGAACTTCGGAAGGCGCGAGGGAAGGCGGGAACCATGTCAAAAGTGATCTTCGGCCCCGGGGTACCACTGCTGCGCTGGGCATGCGCCGTTCTCCTGGCCGTTGTGGCGGTCCTCCTGTCGCCGCCGCTCGACGCGCGCGCGGCGACGGTCAGCACGTTCGCGCCCGGAGCGGCCTGGAACGACCAGAACGGCAACCAGCTCCAGATGCACGGTCTGGGCATCGTGAAATCCGGCGGCACCTGGTACGGCTTCGGCGAGGACAAGAACGGCGGCGAGTCGGCGGGCGACGCGCCCTTCCGCTCGATCCCCTGCTTCTCCTCCACCGACCTGCGGAACTGGACCTTCAGGAGCAGCGCCCTGCCCCGCCAGGCCGGTGGCGACCTCGGGCCCGACCGCGTCGTGGAACGGCCGAAGGTCGTCTACAACGCCTCGACGTCGACGTACGTGATGTACCTCCACATCGACGACCCCACGTACGCGGAGGCGAAGGTCGGGGTGGCGACCAGTGCCACGCCCTGCGGTCCCTACACCTACCGGGGCAGCTTCCGGCCGCTGGGGTTCGAGAGTCGTGACGAGAGCCTGTTCCAGGACACCGACGGAAGCGCCTACCTGCTCACCGAGGACCGGGCGCACGGCCTGCGCGTCGAGCGACTCTCCTCCGACTACCTCTCGGTGGCCTCCGGTGTCGCCCTGCTGCCCGGCTACGAGTCACCGGCGATGATGAAGTCCGGCGGCCGCTACTTCATCCTGGGCTCGCACCTGACCGGCTGGAACACCAACGACAACGTCTACGCGAGCGCCACCTCGCTCGGCGGCCCCTGGACGCCGTTCACGAACTTCGCGCCCGCCGGGACGGCGACCTACAACACCCAGACGGCGAACATCATCCAGGTCAGCGGGTCGGCGGGCACCACGTACGTCTACGCCGGCGACCGCTGGAACCCCGCAGACCTCGGAAGTTCCCGGATGGTCTGGCTGCCGATCACGGTCTCCGGACCGACGCTGAACGTCGGGTGGTTCGGCTCCTGGTCGCTGGACGTGTCGGCCGGCACCTGGTCGGCCGACTCCTCGGTGCCGGGGGAAGGGAACCACGTCCTCACCGGCGTGGGCAGCGGCCAGGTCGTCGACGTGAACGGCGCCTCGGCGGACGACGGCGCAGCCGTCGTCCAGTGGCCCGCGAACGGCGGGGCGAACCAGACCTGGAACCTGCGCCGCGCGTACGGCAACGTGTTCAGCGTGGTCAGCGCGAAGAGCGGCAAGTGCCTCGACGTCTCGGGCGCGTCAACCGCTCCCGGCGGGGCCCTCGTCCAGTGGACGTGCTCGGGGGCGGCGAACCAGCTCTGGGCCTTCGACGCGGTCGGCGACTACGCCTCACCCTCGAACACCTCCTACGTGCTCCGGAGCATGAGCAGCGGACTCGTCGTCGACGTCCCCGACCACTCCACGAGCGCCGGCACGGCGCTGGACCAGTGGAGCGGCAACGGCGGGGCGAACCAGGTGTGGCGCGTCTCCTGACGCCCCGCCCGGTACGGACGAACGCGCGTCCCGGTCCGGACCGGTCCGGGACGCCTGCTCCACGCACGGTCCCGGCGGTACGGTCCGGGTGCGGCGGCCGGGGTGCGGCGGCCGGGGCCGGGGTCGGGGCCGGGCCGAAAGCCGTCCGGGCCGGGACGCGACACAAGCCGAGGCGGCGGCCGTGACCTGCGCCTGCGCGCCGACACCCGGAACTCACCAGGGCGGTCCGTGTCGGGGCGGGCAGGCTCACCGGTTCCCCGGAGCAGAACTCGCCGTCGGGCCCGTGAATCAGAACGCGGTGCGGCTGCCGCTCCTGGGGTCGTCGGCGGCGCGGTGGTCGGTGTAGAGGCCGGCGCGGGCGCGCCGGCGCCAAGGCCTGGCGTAGCGGAGGGCGATGTCGATGTCCGGGTCGGTGGAGTGGAGGTCGAGGTCGGTGATCGCGAGGGCGGGTCGGTTGTGGGCGGGGGCGCGGGTGAGCCAGCGACCCCCGGGGGCGACGATGCCGGCGGGGGCGCCGGCGGCGAATTGGGCGGCGACGGCGTAGCCGAGCCAGTAGTTGTAGAGGGTGCCGTAGGCCTGGGCGACGGTGGCGCGGGCGGGGTCGTCGACCATGACCGACAGCAGGACGCAGTCGACGTCCAAGCGTTCGTACTCGGCGAAGAGGGCGGGGAAGTTCGCCTCGATGCAGATCGCGAGGCCGAAGCGGACGCCGTCCACGTCGAAGACCGTGGGTTCGGGCCGGCCGGGGGTGTAGAGATAGGACAGTTCGGTGTGCGACAGGTACCGCTTGTCGTACCTGTCGACGAGGCGGCCTTGGTCGGAGACGACGTAGAGGCTGTTGTGCGGACGCGCCGGCGGGGTGAGCGGGTGGAGCGAGCCGAAGACCGTCCACAGGCCCAGCTCGCCGGCAAGGGCCGCGATCCGCTCCGCCTCCTCGCGCAGGACCTCCCACCCGGCGCCGGACCAGTCCGCAGGCGCCAGGGTGCCGTCGGGGCCGGCCGCCACCACCCGCTTGTGCGGGTAGACGAGAGCCCCCTCCGGGAACTGCACCAGCCGCGCGCCCGCCCCGGCCGCCTCGACCATCAGGGCCCGGATCTCCTCCCCCGCCGCACGGACCGCTCCCCGGTCCCCCGGATCCTCCGGCACCGTGCTCTGCGCCACCGCCAACCGCAATGTCCTCACCATCCGGTGACCGTACCCGGCACGGCCAGGCCGCCGCCCGGCGCCCGCCGGGCGGTCACCCGCACGTGTCCCAGCCTCGGCTGCGACGCGGGCGGGCCCGGATTCCGTCCGGAGAGATCGGCATGGTCCACCGACCAGGCCGAGACGCCACCGCCACCGCCACCGCCACCGCCACCGCCACCGCCACCGCCACCGCTTGATCGTTTCTACTGCGGCGGCGGTCACCGCAACCGCCGGCAGCGGAGGCTTCCGGTCCTGGTCAAGCGGCTGCGGGGCCGGACGGACACCGGCATCGCTCCTCCTCGCCGGCCTGGGATTTCTGGACGGGCCGGTTGGCCGGGCCGCAGAAGGGAACGATGGTTGGTATGCAAACGCAATGGGTGCACCAGTTCCGGGACCGCCCGGACGCCAAGGACGTCGAGACCCTGATCCCGGTCGAGGAGTTGAACCGGCCCCGCCAGATTCTCGCCCGCGAGCGCGAGGGTGCCGAGGGCCTGGTCGACGGATACATCCTGCAGAGCCTCAACGGACGCTCGCGTACCGCTGTCTACACCTGGGTGCGAGCCGGTCCTCCGGAGCCGGTCGCCGAGTACCTGCTGGACCTCCTGGCCGAGGTCTATCCCCGGGGAAAGGCCCGGTAGGCCGGCCAGGCCACCCCGGCCGGCTGCCCTGCCCACCCCGGCCGCCGGCCGGGACCGCCCCGAGGCAGGGCGGAAGACCTCACAGCCAGGCAGCTCGGTCCGTGATTCACCCTGGGCGTCGAGACCGAGGACGAACACGGCCCACCGCCGCGTCGACGAGGCCGCAGCGGCGGGCCGTCCGTTTCAGGGCCGGACGAGGAGGTCGTGAATCCGATCGGCGAGGGCGGCGGCGTCGTGGTCGATGGCGGCGGAGTGCACGCCCGGCGTCTTCTCCCGCTCGGTCTCCGGCACGTCCACGTCACCCTTGCCGAACGGCGCGTACTCGGCCTCGGTCCCGTGCTTCTCGTGGGTGGCGTTGAGCTCGTCGACGAGGGTATCGATGCCCCTGAGCAGGAACGGCAGCGCGGCTTCGACGCGTTGGCCGCCGGTGGACTGCGCGATGCGCACCGGAACCCTGATCTCCACGTCCGGGCTCCTGGGGGAAGAGGTTTCAGGACCTGCGTGGTGATCGACTACGCGATGCCCGACCACCACCGCGCTGCTCCACTGCTCCCTTGCTCCTTGCCCCGCCGCTCCGTCGCCCCGTCGCCCCGTCGCTCGGGCGCGGACGTGATCCGGTGGCCGTTCCCACGGAGAGCGCTCCCGCGCGGTGACCGGATCAGCGCCTGCCGGTGGCCGCGACCCGTCCGGGGCGTCCGACCTTCCCCTCCCCGGCACCCCGACGTCCGCCGTGCCCCACGCTCCGTCGTCCCGACCCACCGCCTCGGCCCTGCCACTGCACCCGCCACTGCACCCGCCACTGCACCCGCCACTGCACCCGCTACTGCACCTGCTTCCACCTGCGACAACGGCACCATTGCGGCCGACAGGCCGTCAGAAGACGGCCCGGCCCCACCGGTAGAGCCGCGAGACTGATCCGATGCTCCACCGTCACAGGTGATCCGGAGTCATTGACGCCGCACGGTCCCGGTGATTCACTTCCCAGCGCGGGAGAGCGCTCTCAAGCCGTGGGGAACCTGCCCCGGGCCCTCCCCGTCCATCCACCACGCCTGGGAGATTCATGTCTGTCACCCCGCCCCGCCGGACCGTGCTCCGCGCCGCCGCGGTCGCCGCCGCACTGCCCGTGGTCGGCAGCCTTTCGAGCGGCGCGGCCCACGCCGCGTCGGAATCCCGCGGGACCACCGGGCTGGGCGCCAACGTCCTGGTCTTCGACCCCTCCATGGGCGACGCGGCGATCCAGGCTCAGGTCGACGCCGTGTTCAAGATCCAGGAGTCCAACCAGTTCGGCACCGAGCGCCACGTCCTGGCGTTCAAGCCGGGCACCTACACCGTCGACGTCAACGTCGGCTTCTACACGCACGTGCTCGGCCTCGGCGAGAGCCCCGACGACGTCGTGATCAACGGTCACGTCACCTCCGACGCACAGTGGTTCGAGGGCAACGGCACCCAGAACTTCTGGCGGGCCGCCGAGAACCTGTGCATCGTCCCGCCGGACGGCCTGGAGCGCTGGGCGGTCTCCCAGGCGGCCCCGATGCGCCGCACCCACGTCAAGGGCAACATGACCCTGTGGCCCAGCCCGCCCGGCAACCGCTGGTCCAGCGGCGGCTTCCTCGCCGACAGCCTGGTGGACGGCCAGGTCGAGTCGGGTTCGCAGCAGCAGTGGCTGTCCCGCAACGACACCTTCGGCAGCTGGACCGGATCCAACTGGAACATGGTCTTCGTCGGCACCCAGGGCGCCCCCGCCCAGAGCTTCCCCGCGCCTCCGATGACGACGGTCGACCGCACCCCCGTCATACGGGAGAAGCCGTTCCTCACCGTGGACGCCCGCGGCTCCTACCAGGTCTTCGTCCCCGCCCTGCGCCGTGACTCCACCGGGACCACCTGGGCCGCCGGCAAGGCCGCCGGGCACAGCATCCCGCTGTCCCGCTTCCACGTGGCCAAGCCGGGCGACTCCGCCAAGACCCTCAACCACGCTCTCTCCGAGGGCCAGCACCTGCTGTTCACCCCGGGCATCTACCCGCTCTCCGCCCCGCTGCGGGTGTCCCGACCCGGGACCGTCATCCTCGGCCTGGGCCTGGCCACCCTCCAGGCCGTCAAGGGCAACTCGCTCGTCGAGGTCGACGACGTCGACGACGTCACAGTCGCCGGGGTGCTCCTGGAGACCGCCTCCGCAGGCTCCCGCGTCCTGCTCAGCGTCGGCGACGGCCACAGCCGGAAGGACCACTCCGCCCGCCCCACCGCGCTCTTCGACGTCTTCGTGCGCGTCGGCGGTTTCGTGCCCGGCGGCACCGAGGTCGGCATCCGGATCGACAGCAACGACGTGATCGTCGACCACGTCTGGATCTGGCGCGCCGACCACGGTCTCGACGGCAGCGTCGGCTGGGCGGTCAACCCCGCCGGCACCGGCCTCCTCGTCAACGGCGACCGGGTCACCGTGTACGGCCTGTTCGTCGAGCACTTCCAGAAGTACGAGGTGCACTGGAAGGGCGAGCACGGCCGCACCTACTTCTTCCAGAACGAGCACCCCTACGACGTCCCCACCCAGTCCGCCTGGAGCCACGGCGCCACCCGCGGCTACGCCGCGTACAAGGTCGCCGACTCCGTCCGCAACCATCGGGCCTGGGGCTTGGGCAGCTACTGCTTCTTCAACCTGCAGGCCGACATCTACACCGACCGGGCCTACGAGATCCCCGACACCCCCGGGGTCGTCCTCACCGACCTGATGACCGTCTGCCTCAACGGCGCCGGTGGCGGAGGCATCCTGCACTGCGCCAACAACAGCGGTGACCCGGTGCAGAACGGGTTCGGCACCTACTTCATGAAGGGGTACTCGAACGGCGTCGCGACCTCCTGACGCACGACGGGGGCGGTGGCCGGTCCTCCCGGCACCGCCCCCGTCGGCACGTGGAATCGCCGACCGTCGCCGGCGCCTCGACGGGCGATGCCGGCCTTCAGGGCGTCCTCGAAGGGGATCGGCAGCTCGGCCGGATCGGTCACACCGGGGAGCATGGGAAGGGCGTGGCTTCCGGGCGTCGTCGCGCACGACTTCAGCACCACCGCGAGGCCGGTCACGGACATCTGCCTCGCCGCCACCTCTTGCAGAGCGTGGGTGAGCCACCGGATCGTCTCCCGGACCGCGGTCCTCGCCACCGGCGATCACGGAGGAGGCGGCCGCGAGGTGCTCGGAGCGGGATGTTCAGACGCCTGGAACAGCGTCCTTCGCATCGGTGTGCCAGTTGGTGACGATCGGCTTGTCGACCTTGACGGTGCCGACGGGAATGCTCGCGGGGTTCTGGTCCGCATCGCCGATTCCGATGATGACGTCCTTGAACTCGACGGCCTGATTGTCGTTGGTGCTCTTCGGGTTGATCCCCGCATAGGCGACCGCGGAGCCGGTGAGCGTGATCGGCCGGCCCACGGCCTGCTCGGCGTTGCCGGCCTCGATGCCGCCCGAGCCGAAGGCGATGACCGGGTGCACGCCGGACAGGACGCAGGTGATGCCGGGCTTGGCCTTGGCGGCGATCTGGATGTAGCCGCCGGCCTGGGTCTCCGACTTCGCGCTGAACGTGAGGTCGTTGGCGCCGCAGGCCTGGCCGTAACCGGTTTTGTCTCCAGAGCCAGAGCCAGAGCCAGAGCCAGAGCCAGAGCCAGAGACGGAGGCGGAGGCGGCCGCAGGCTTCGCCGACGTGGCCGGCGCGGCGGTCGTGGACGCTGCGGCAGAAGGAGCGGTTGACGCGGCGACAGCACTCGTGGGAGCGGCGCCCTTCGCGGAGGCCGGGTCACTGTTGTCCGGACCGCAGGCGGTGGCCGTTACCGCGAGCGCGGTGGCCGCGAGTGCGACGAGAGCGATTCGTGAGCGCATGGGATGTGCCAACTTCCTTATGTCGAAGGTCTTCAGGCTAGGGCCTCCTTGATCACCGGCTTGTACGTGAGATGTCCCGATCATGTCTCAAGCCATGCTGGGACGGCCGGGCGGCCGGCCCGCGCTGCAGGGGCCCGGGCCGGCCGCCGTACACGGGACCCTGCAGCCGGACTCGAGCGGCCGGTCGGACGGGGCCAGGCTTCCGGATCCCCCGTCAACTCCCAAGGGGCGCAGGCGCGGCCAGAGGGCGCTCCTGGATCAGGGCGAAGCTCCGGCTCAGCTGGTCGTCCATCGCGTCGCGGAGGTGCACCAGCGGCTACCGTGCTAACCCGCGCTGTCTGACGACAGCCGCCGAGTGATCCGGTCGAACAGCTCCGTCAGCGGCTCGCCGAGGTCCGCGCCGAACTCGGTCAGCCCGTAGGTGACCTGGGGCGGTGTCGTCGGCTCGACCTCCCGCCAGACCAGGCCGTCCTGAACCAGCGCGCGCAGTGTCTGGGCGAGCATCTTCTCGCTGATGCCCTGAATGCTCTCGCGCAGCTCGTAGAACCGGAGGCTGTTGCTCCGCAAGGAGATCAACACCCAGATGCCCCACCTGCTGGTCACATGGTCGACCACATCACGCGCGGGGCAGTCGGTGTGAAACACGTCATACCGCTTCCCCGACTCGGCCTGTCCATGCTGCACGCTTGCCCCCATGTCATGAGCTTACCTCGGGGTATGTCCTTACCAAACGTTAGTCCCTACTCCTAGCGTGAAGGCCACGGAGAACATCTGACAAGGAGCTGATCGTGATCGTTGCAACCGGGGCTACCGGGAATGTCGGCCTGCCGTTGACTCAGGCACTGGTCGAGGCGGGCCAGCAGGTGACCGCTGTGTCGCGGCACCCGGCGGCGGTGCCGAAGGGCGTCCGCCACCTGGTGGCCGACCTGGCCGAGCCGGCCGGCCTCAAGCCCGCGCTGACCGGGGCGAAGTCGCTGTTCCTGCTGCTGTCCGGCGGCCTGCACGCCACCGGAGCCAACCCCGCCGACATCATCGGCGAAGCTGCGGCCGGCGGGGTCCGCCGGGTCGTCCTGCTCTCCACGCTGGGCGTGGCGACCAGGCCCTCCGGCCGCACGCGGATCGCGATGCGCGCGCTGGAGGACACACTGCGGGAGTCCGGCCTGGAGTGGACCATCCTGCGACCGGGCGGCTTCGCGTCCAACGCTCTGTGGTGGGCCGACTCCGTCCGCGCGCAACAGGTCGTGGCCGCACCCTTCGGCGACGTCGGGGTGCCGATCATCGACCCGGCGGACATCGCCGCGGTCGCCGCGGCCTGCCTGCTGGACGACCGGCACACCGGCGCCGTCTACGAGCTGACCGGCCCGGAGGTGATCACTCCGCGTCAGCAGGCGGCAGCCATCGCCGCCGCGCTGGGCTCGCCGGTGAGGTTTCACGAGCTCACTCGCCACGAGGCCAAGACGGTCATGACCCAGAGCATGCCGGCGGAGCTCGCCGACGACACTCTGGAGATCCTTGGTTCTCCGAGCCCGGCCGAACTGCGCGTCAGTCCGGACGTCCAGCGGGTCCTCGGCCGCGCCCCGCGCCCCTTCGCCGACTGGGCCGCCCGCCATGTCGCCGCGTTCCGGTAAGACCGGTCTCCGCCGCTACAACTGCCTACGGGCTCGGCGGTCCACTGCTGACGGTCGAGAAACCTGACGGCGTTCTGCAGTTCGGTCTCGACGCCGCCGTTGGTCGTGGCGGTCCTGCCCGTACGCGCCTCGACGGTGCTCTTCCTCCTACACCTGGGCACCGGCTTTCTCAGCGGCCTCGGCCTCGATCCGGGTCCAGGCGACGCGCAGTTCGGCCGGGCGCATCTCGCGGCGATCGAGTCCGGCGGGCAGGCCGGATCGCCGGAGCGCGAGCGGCCGGCCCCGAGCCGGCTGGGCGAGCGCCAGGTGGGCTCGCCCAGCCGGCCTGCCCTCCTGGACCCGCTCAGCCGGCCTGACGCTTCGGTCAGCCGTTGCCGCAGGGCGGGCAGGGGGCGCAGCGTTCGATCCGGACGTCGTCGATGACCGGACCGTATGCGCTCGGCGTCGTGCTGGCGAAGGAGATGGCGGTGGACGGATTGGCTGCCTGGAAGGTGAACTGCCGGTTGACATAACCCATGTTCGTGCGCGTCTTACCGGTGGTGTCGAAGGAGAAGTCCTGGAAGTTCTGCCCGTCGATGAGGACGCTGCCACTCTTGAGGACCGGAGTGCTCTGGGGGTTCCCGGCCAGAGCGTAGGTGACGGTGTAGGTCGCACCGGGGAGGGTGGTGAAGGTCTGGGTCACCTCACCGGCATTGCTGCCGTTGAGGTCGATGGACTGGTCCCCCTCCGCCGCCTGCCAGAAGCCGGCCCCGATCAGGTCGACGCTGCCTGCGGTGACGTGCCACGGTCCGATGTCCTGCCCCGCGGTCAGATCGGTGAACCCGTTGACCGTCGCCCTCGGGTGTTCGAAGCTGCCGTCGTCGAAGCGACTGACGGTCTGAGCCGAGGCCGTGGCCCCGGTGCCGGCGAGCATGACGGAGATGGCGGCGACAACACAGGCGCGCATGGCGAGCATGGTTTTTCCTCTCGAATGGCTTCCGTCACACCGAGATAGTGTGCCCACGAATAAGATAGGGAGGTCAAAGGGGAGGATAAAGACCCCTGCGGAAACACATACAATCAGGCCATCATGACCGGCCGCGAAGGAGCCCAACTCGGGCACTGGATCGCGGACGTGTGCGCGGACGTGTGCGCGGACGAGCAGTGCGGCCTCGCCGGCCTCGCCACCGGACTGATCCCCGACCCCGACGCCTGCTGCGCAGACGGCTCCTCCTGATCGCCGCCAGCCGCCAGCCGCCGGCCACGGACCGGGCTGGTGAACCCTTGATCGACTTTCAGGAGTGCCTGCCCGGTGAGGTCTGCCCTTCTCTGCCTCGGAGCCGGCGGTCCAGGAACTCGATCAGTCCCGTTTCCGAACGCAGCAACCGCTCGTGTTGCTCAGGGGGAAGGGATGCGAGGGCATCGACCAGAACCCGCTTCCGCGGGATGTGAACCATGTTTCCGGAGTAGATCCTGCAAGTTGAGCACCAGGCGAACCCGATGCAGCGCTCGAACATGGAGGACTCGGGCGGATAGAAGCGGTACTGGTACGAGCGGACGGGCGTCCCGCATGCGGCGCAGATCCGGCGTTCACCGTCCGGAGCGGACCAGTCGCTCCCGACCTTGCGCCAGTGCTGCCGCCCGGCCGGTGCTCTTCAAGTCGTCATGTCCAGCATTCTGCCCGACCGAGCCTGCATCGCACAGCCATCCGTGCAAGTCTCGGCCATCGAGCAGTCGGTCGCCGGGCTCCGCAAGCAGTTCCCTCACCGTGCCCCCGCAGGTGGCCAGCAGGCGGCGGTCGGCCGGGTCGGCCAGCAGCGGCGACAAGCGGGGAAGGTGTTCGAGCATCGCGGCGGCGGTGTCAGCCAGGAGCGGCAGGCCCTTGGGAGCCGGCAGGGCGACCAGACGGGACAGGAGTTCGGAGAGGATCTGCAGCGCGGCCGTGCCCTCGGCCACGCTCGCGAGCGAGCGGTTGCCGTCGAGGCGCTCCAGCAGCATCGTTCCGGTGTCGGGATCGTTCTCCAGCAGGCGGACCGCGTCGCGGCCGGCCCACGCGCGCGCAGGGCGAGCGGCTCGCCGCGGGTCTCCTCGTCCACCGGTTGGAGCTCGAGTACCGCCGCGGTGGCATCCGCCCGCACGACTGGCAGCACCAGCGCGACCGCCCCGTGAGCCGGAGGGCCGTCCGGTCGCAGGCCCCAGCGGTCCAGAAACCCCTCCGCCAGGGCGGGCAGGGCAGCGACCCATGCCTGACCGGCCTCACCGCGGTGGGCGGCGGCCAGCGCCCTGGGGACCCGGATCCGATGACGCGGTGACTCGGCGATCATGGCGCTCCTGCTTCGACACCGGCAGTACCCCATGGAGCCTGATGACGTCTCACGTAGGCCAGTACTGCCAGTTCTACCAGTTCTGCCAGTCGGCCAGTTCTGCCAGGCCGCCCAGCCGCCCAGCCGCCCAGCCGCCCAGCCGCCCAATCGTGCTTGCTCGAACCAGTGACGGCAGAGGAGCTCCACCTGCTCGCCGTGCTGTGACCTCGGCAGGAGGGTCACCGCGTCGGGCTCCCGCAGGTGTACTTCCCCGGCCCCGAAAGCATGTCCGACCAGCTTGTTAGGCTCAGCATCATGTCTGCCGATCACCACCACACCTGCGCGTGCTGCGCAGAACACCAGGACGGCCCGCCGCTGTCCTACGGAAGTCCGGCTCCGGCGGGCTGGAAGGCTCGTTACTCCTGGCGCCGGGACAGTGGGCTGACCGCCGACCAGTGCGTGATCAAGGGTCGGGACTTCTTCGTCCACGGCCTGATCGAGATACCGGTGCGTGACAGTGGCGACACGTTCTCCTGGGGTGTCTGGGCCTCCTTGAGCGAGGAGAACTTCGCCCGAACGCACGACCGGTGGGACTACCCGGCACGCGACCAGGAGCCCCCGTACTTCGGCTGGCTCTCCACCGAGTTGCCCGTGTATCAGCACTCCACCATCCAGCTCAAGACCCACGTCCACACCCGCGCCGTTGGTCAGCGTCCGCTGATCGAGCTGGAGCCCACCGACCACCCCTCTCGATCGAGCAGCGCGAAGGCATCACCTTGAGCCGCGTGCGGGAACTCGCGGACCTGCTCCTCCGAGGCTGACGGTTTCCGCTCCGGACGCGGTCAGAGAGCAGGCCGCGGGCTTCACGAGGTCTACGCACCACTGGACCGCCCGGCCGGGCAGCGCCCGGGCCGTTGAGGCGCAGGTGCCGGGCGGGCCGGAGCGCGAGCCTCCCGCCCGGGCCGACCGCCGGAACGTGCTCAGGTTCGACCGGCGACGGCGGCGGGGAACCGGGCAACGACGTCGGTGCGGGAGTTGCGGCCGGTGACCTCGATCCCGCTGCCCGTCACAGGGACGAGCCGAGCTGCCCGCGCACCCACCGCGGATCGGGGTTGACGTGGGCCTGGCCTGCCACCACGACGGTGGGCACGGTCTCGTTGCCGTCGTTGGCCGCTCTCACCCTCGCCGCCCCGTCCGGATCGCTCCAGATGTCGACCCAGTGCACCTGGCGGGCGCTGCGGCCCAACCGGATCCGCAGGCGCAGGCAGTACTTGCAGCCCGCCCGCCAGTAGACGATCGGCCGGCCGTCGACCTCGCTCCGGCGCTGTGCCTCGACCGCCCCGATCGACCGTGGGAAGGCCAGCGGCGAATGGAGACCGGCGAGCAGGACGAACCCCAGCCACATGGCGACGGCAACGCTCGGAGAGTCCCTGACGACCAGCATGGCCGCAAGGAGTGAACCGGCGGCGGCGAACGATGTGGGCAAGATCCAGGCGCGCGTCATAGTGGCGCAGACTACCGGCAGCCACGGACCAGCACGGCGCGATCACGGGCTGGGGCCGCTGCCGGCTGCTGGGGCGGCCTGTCAGAGCTTCGGTAGCGTCCGGTGGATCGGATCCCTTCCGGGCCGCTCCACCAGCGTCCGGGCGACGTGGAGCACGGTGGCAGCCCGCAATCGGCTGCCGAATTGAGCGACGGAATCCGGGAACAGAGCCCGAAAAACGGGCGAAAACCGTGCTCGCCTGCGGGCTACGGCTCGGTGAGAGCGCCGTCGCCCACGGCCCGGACGGCGGTGCCCAGTCGCCACGCCTCGATGTCCCGGTAGCGGATCGGGCCGGGGCCACGCCCGATGTTGCTGCCGACCAGGTGGAGACGTTCGGTCCACCACTGCCGGCCCACGAACCCGGTGAGCCCGGCCGCGGCCTGCGGCACGCTGGTGGGATCGTCGCGGCGGGACCGTGCCAGGGTCAGATGGGGACGCAGCGGGCGGTCCCCGAACTCGATCCCGCAGGATCTGACCAGGGCCCGGACGTCCGCGGCGAGGATCTGCAGTCCCTCCAGGTCGCCGTCGATCCCGCTCCACAGCAGTCGCTGGTCGAAGTGGCCGCCGCCCCGCAGGCCCAGCTGCAGAGCGGGGTGCGACGCGGCCCGACCGGCCAGCGCCGACCGCAGCAGCGGCACTGCCGTGGATGGCAGCTCGCCGAGAAATGCCAGGGTGACGTGCCAGTCCTCGATCCGGTTCCACCGGAGCTGCGGGTACGTGGCGTAAGCGGGCTGCAGGGCCCGGGCCAGTTCATCCTTGGCGTCGTCGGGCGGAGCCAGTGCCACGAAGACGCGCAGGGTCGAAGGCTCGGGGTGATCGTCCACGAGAGGGGAGGTTAGCCCAAACGCAGCTCGGCTGCGCTCCCAGGGCACGGACGGGCGCCAGGCCCCCTGCCCGGCCGCACCCGCCCGCGCCGGGGAAGCAGGACCGCCGAGCCCGGTGGAGACGGCCTGGGCACCCGAGCAGCGGCGCAGCACACCGAAGGGGCGCAGCGAGGAGATCACCGCCCTCTCCTCGCCCGAGGACGCCGGCGGCCCGGCGGTGGCCGGGCGGTGGCCGGGCAGGGCATTGCCGCGGTCCGGCGACATCGCCGTAGGGCCGGCCGTCCCGCACCGGACCGGCGCCCTCAGCCCCGGAGGCGACGGAACTCCAGGGAGCGGTGTCAGGCCCTCCGAGCCCTGACCTAACTGCTCAGCCGTCCCGCTGAGCTGCGGCTTGTCCCCACCCCTCGCATCCGTCCCTTGATCGGCTGGTTGGCCGGGTGGGAGGCGGGAAGGTGGTTGGTATGCCAACGCAGTGGGTGCACCAGTTCCGGGACTGCCCTGATGCCGAGGACATCGAGGTTCTGGTCACGGTCGCGGCGCTGGACCGGCCTCGGCAGATCCTGGCCCGCGAACGCGAGGGCGCCGGCGGCGTGGTCGACGGGTACGTCCTCCAGAGCATCGACGGGCGCTCGCGCACCGCCGTCTACACCTGGGTGCAGGCAGGCGACCCGGACTCGGTGACCGAGTACCTGCTGGAGCTCCTCGCCGAGGTCTGCCCGGGCGAGAGGGCCCAGTAGTCAGGGTCGTCGTCGGTCGAGGGCCGTCACGACGTCTGTGGGGAGGAGCAGCGCCGCGAGGAGCGCGATTGCGGCACCCGGGTCGTGGCCAGGGCGTTCGCGGGGGCCCGCGCAGACCCCGCCCCCGCCCCCGGCCGCGGCCGCGACCGCCCCGCCGGACCGGGCGCGGCCGAGTGTCGGCGCTTGGCGGGCGCCCTGACGAGGTTCAGGTTCAGAGCATGAAGTCGTAGTAGTCGTCGGGGCCGGTGAGGACGGCCTGGAAGTAGAGGGGTTCGCCGTCAGTGTCGAGAGGGACCTCGTGTCCGGTGGTCCGGGTCAGCCCGAGCGAGAGTTTGGGGAGCACCCAGTGGCTGGGTTCGCTGTGCAGGACGGTCAGACCGAGGTCCTTCAGCTGCTCGACCAGTTGAAGGGCGGGGGTCCGAAAGACGTCGAGGCCGCGGAAGCTGACGTTGATGGTCTCCGGCCCCGGTTCGGGGTTCCACACCTCGGCGGCCCGGAGGGTCGTACCGCGCTGCATGTGGAAGACGATCTCGAACTGGGGGTGGAGTGCGGTGACCCTCATGGGTCGGAAGGTGCTGGTGGAGCCCTCGTTGGACACCTTGGTGCGGCCGAGCTCCGCAGCAGCCTGCTTGACCGCCTCGGCGGGCATGCCAAGGGGGAATCCGGTGATGCCGTTCGGCGGGTCGAGTTCGATGTCCATGCCGGTCATTTTAGGAGGCACGTGCGGATCTTCCATCCATGGGACGACAGGTACTTCTGGAAGGACTTGTTGTTCGGGAGGGAGTCGACCATCTCCTTGATCGCGGCGTCGTACTTGGTGCCGTGGATCTTGCGGATCATGCCGATGTCCATCTTCATGGCGACGTCGAACTTTCCCTGGGCTATCAGGCTGCGCTGTTTGGCGCGCCAGGCGATGCCCTCGGCACTGGAGCCGGTGCTGATGAAGTCGCGGTGGTCGTCGTAGTCCATCCGGATGGCGGGGCCGGGACCGTAGCCCAGCTTGGCGCCGCCGATGGCGACGTAGGAGTCGCGGGCGGGTATGTGGTTCCGCTCGTAACTGTTGGTGTCGCTGCCGTCGGTCCAGTTGCTCGGCCGCAGGGTGTAGTGGGAGCCGCCCCACCCGACGGGCTGTCTGGGGGTGCCGGCGAGGCCCAGCGGGTCGATCCAGTACAGCGGGTTGGGCACGTAGGCGTGGGGGTTGGGGCCCGCGTCCAGGCCGAGCGGGTCGGTGCTCAGGTATCGGCCGGTGGACGGGTCGTAGTAGCGGAAGTGGTTGTACTCCAGGCCCGACTCGGCGTCGTGGTACTGGCCGGGTCGGCCCAGCGGGCAGCCTCGCGGGTCGGTGTGATTCCGCCGGCCCCAGAGGTCCGCGTCGCCCGTCCACACGACCCGGCCGTCGAGTGCGACCAGTTCGGTGGGAGTGTCCACGAGGTCCGTGACGATGGCGTAGAACTGCTCGTCGACCGTCGTCCCGCCGGGGCCGGCGGCACGCTCGCTCTGGGCCACGGGCGCGGACCGGCCGGGCTGCCAGTCCCAGGTGAGGGTGCGCCGACTGCCGTCGGCCGCCGACTCGTGTTGTTCGATCAGCTGAACGCCGTCCCAGGCGAAGGCGACGGCCTCCGTCCGGTGGCCGTCCTCGCCCAACCGCCATTTGCCCGTCCGACGTCCGAGGGGGTCGTAGCCGTACTCCCATGACCCGTGGTCCGGGGAGTCGACCCGCACCAGTTGGTCCTCCTCGTTCCAACCGTAGGACCACTGCCTGCGCTGCCCGGACAGGGTGCGTACCAGCCGCCGCACCAGGCGGCCGCGGTCGTCGTACTCGTAGGCCGCGCGGCCGGCGGTGCGCAGCAGTGAGCCGGTGTAGGTGCGGTCGCCGGTGGTGGAGCTGTCGGGTGTGCGGGTGTCCTGGGCGTGAGTGATGTTGCCGAGGCCGTCGTAGGCGTAGGTCTCGTTCCAGCTGTCGGCGCTGACGCGGGTGACGCGGCCGGCGGGGGTGAGGGTGAAGGCGCGGTTGCCGCGCAGGCGGTCGGTGATGGCGGCGGGCATGCCGTCGGGGCGGTAGGTGTAGGTGCGTTCCTGCTGGTTGGTGAAGGGGTTGCTGCTGTCCGGGGTGGTGTCCTTGGCCCAGATGGACTGGGCGGTGAGACGGTTCTGGGTGTCCCAGGTCTGGGTGAGGGCGGCCTGGGTCCCGAGGTAGCGGGTGGTTTCGCGGCCGGCGGCGTCGTGGGTGAAGGTGAGGGTGCTGAGGGGGTTGGTGAGAGTGGCGGGCCGGCTGTTGGCGTCGTAGGTCCAGGTGGAGACGATGCCGGTGGGGGTGGTGCGGGTGGTGCGGCGGCCGAGCGGGTCGTAGGTCGAGGTGGTGGTACGGCCGTTGGTGGTCTCGGTGAGGACACGGCCGACGGCGTCGTGGGTGTACTCCAGGATGCCGTGGGGATTGTGGGTGCGGGTCAGGCAGCCGCGGTGGTCGTAGGCCAGGGTGGTCAGGGAGCCGTCATGGTTGCGGCGGCCGGTGAGTCGGCCGTTGAGGTCGTAGCTGAAGTCGGTGGTGCGGCCGGCCGGGTCCGTGATCTGCAGGAGTTGGTCCGCGGCGTCGAGTCGGTAGGTCAGGGTGCGGTCGTTGAAGTCGCTCTCGCCGACCAGGTGGCCGGCCGGGTCGTAGCGGTACTGCCAGCGGGCGCCGTTGGTGCTGACGGCGAGGAGTTGCAGCTCGGTGTCGTATTCGAAGTGCTGCTCCTCGCCGTCGGGCAGCGTGCGGGCCGCGAAGCGTCCGAACGCGCCGATGGTGAAGCGGGTGGTGGCGCCGGCCTGGTCGCGTTGGAGGAGGACGTTGCCTTCGGGGTCGTGCTCCCAGCTCTCGCGGGTGCCGTCGGGGTGGAGGCGTTCGGTGACCTGGCCCTCGGTGTTCCTGACGAGGGTGGTGGTCGCCCCGAGGGCGTCGGTGATGGTGGCGAGGCGGCCGAACGCGTCGTAGGTCGCGCTGGTGGTGTGGCCGAGCGGGTCGGTGACCGCGGTGGTGAGGCCCGCCGGGTTGCTGTCGATGTGCTGGGTCTGCCCGAGGGGGTCGGTGACGGCGGTCAGGCGGCCGTGGGGGTCGTACCGGCGGGTGGTGGTGGCGCCTGTGGCGTCGGTTGTGGTGAGCAGGTTGCCGTTCGCGTCGTAGCCGAACGCCGCGACGGGCGAGCCGCTCTGGGTGATGGCGGCGATCTGTCCCAGCTGGGTGTAGTTCAACTCGATGACGGTGCCGGCGGGTTCGGTGATCCGGACGGGGGCGCCGTGCTCGTCCAGGTCGAACAGGGTGGTGCGGCCGATCTCGTCGGTGCGGGACACGGGCCGGCCGAGGTCGTCGTAGGCGGTCGTGGTGCGGTGGCCCAGGGGATCGACGGTGGCGGTGACGTGGTGCCGCTCGTCGTAGTGGAATTGAGTGGTGTGGCCGAGGCTGTCGGTGACCGTGGTCACCCCCGCGACGGTGTCGTAGTGGAAGGCGGCGGACAGGATTCCGTGCTGCCCGATGCCGCTCACGACCCGGCCGCTGTCGTCGTAGGCGTACTCGTAGCTCTCACCGTTGCGGTCGATCCACGCGGTGATCCGGCTCTGGTCGTCGTACTCGTAGATGTACGGCAGGCCGGAGGAGTTGACGATCCCGGCCAGGTTCCCGTCGGGGTAGTACTGGTAGCCGACCACGGTGGTGCCCCGCCCGTGGTCGGTGCCGTCCAGCAGCCGCAGGCCCTCCACCCTCGGTCCGGCCTCGGTGGGGAGCGTGTCGACGGCCACCCGGTAGCCGCCGCTGTGGCGGATCTCGGTGAGAAGGCCGGCTTCGTCGCGCGCGAAGTCGATGCGGTGGCCGTTGCGGTCCGACAGTCCCGCGAGCGGACGGATCTCGCCCACCCGCCACGCTCCGGCAGCGGCTGCGGGGAAGTGGTGGGTCCAGCCCCGGTCCGGGTCCTCGATCCGCATCTCTCCCGACTGCGGCTCCCACGTCAGCGGCCAGCGGGCGCCCCCTGTGGGCGCCGTCGAACGCCCGGAGCCGTCGGGGTGCGGGTAGTGAAGGATCTGGGCGTCGTCACCGGCGAAGTGGACGCCGTCCGCGTCGATCTCGATGCGCTGGTCCAGCGTGGACGCCCAGCCGGGCCCGAAGAGGCGCCCTCCGACGTAGTGCGACGCGTACGCCCGGCGCAGCACGAGCGGGAGGATGCCGGCCAGTGCCAGGTCCGTCTCCGACGTGATCATCTGGCCGGAGACGACGTCGACGGGGTCGCCCGCGGTGTGGCAGCCGATGTTGCCGTCGACGCCCTGCCCGCGCTTGCTGCCGCGGCCCAGCGGACGCTCGCCCTTGCCGCGCCCACCACGCCCACCACCACTGCCGGCGTGCACCTGGTGGGGAACGCCCTTCTTCTCCCCACCGAGGATCTTCTCCAGGTCCTTGGCGTGCTTGCCGTCGGCCTCGCGGGTGTCGTGGGCGACCTTCTTCAGGTTGTCGCCGGCCTTGCGGTAGAAGCCCTTCAGCGCCTTCCCGGCGTCCTCCGCCAGGGTCTTGCCGAGCTTCTGCGCGCCGTGTTCCAGCGCCTTGACGATCTGGTTGCTCATTCGAAGCTCACCCCCGCGATCCTGGACTGGAACGTCTGCGCGTGCCCGGCCACCGTCTCGGCGTGCTGGTGCATCGTCTGCGCGTGCGACTCCAGCGCCGCCGGATCGATCCGGAACCCCGTACCGCCCCCGCCGCCCGACACCCCGAGCGCCGACTCCGCACCCTTGAACACCAACCCGGCCACCGCGCCCGCCACCACGTCCACCAACGGGTTGATCGCCGCCTCGATCACCTGCCCGATCACGTACTGCTCCAACTGCTGCTCCAGAGCGTTGACCAGCCGCTTGCCGGCCTCCTCGATCGCGATCACCGCCGCCTCCGCCAGACCGAACGTCGCCACCGCCGCCGCCTGGTCCGCCACCAACGCCACCGCCAGCACCACCAGCTCGGCGATCGTCTCGATCTTCATCGCCACGATCACCCCCGCCGCCACGTCCAACGCCGTCGCCACCACATGGCACGCCTGCACCAGCTCGTTGAAGTGCGCGTCCGACACCTGCGACCACTTGGCCAGCAACGCCTCGTAGGACGCCCCCTCGTACGCCTCACCCAACGCATGGATCGTCGCCGTCGAATCCCGGTGCGCCGACTCCACGCTCTCCGCGAACTCCCTCACGTGCGAAGCGAACTCACGCACCTTGTCCTCGTTCACCGTCGGCCAGTTGATGCCGATGAACGACAACAACGAGACCACCTCGCCCGGCAACTCGATCGCCATGCGATACCTCCCCCGTAACGGCATGTTCCGCGTAGACCGTAGTCCATCGCGCCACTCCCCCGGTAGGCAGGAAGTCCGCACGGCGTCCGGGCCGCCCGGGCGACTCCGGGCTCGGACTCCCGACACGAGACGCTTCTCTCGTAGGCGTCCGGGTGTCGCCCGGGCGGTGCACCGGAAAGAAGATCTTGGTCGACCCGCCCACGCCCCCGCGATGACCGGTGCAGGAGGCCACGTGGACAGCGAAATCGCAACTTCGACAGGGCCCGCGGAGGCAGCTACCTTCACCTTGGCCTCGGCGATCGCCCACGGTCGCAACGGAGTTCATTCAGGCTGAGCCACCCGTGACGGGATGAGTCGGTCACGCCCCACGAATCCTCACCCCCCTGCGCAGGCCACCGAACCGGGCCCACACCGGGCACCCGACATCAGGGAGAGACGCATGCCCCACCTCGCGCTGTACACATTCGGCGTCCTGAAGTCACCCCTCGCCGATCCCGCACCTCTCACCCGCGAATTCCATCACAGCGGTGAGGCCGTCTACCGGAGGATCAGCCGGCACCCCGGGTACCTCGCTCGCGCTGAACCGGTGGACGGCGACCGGGGCACACTCTTCGACCTGGACTGGGGTGCATGGGGAGAGTTCGCCGTACCGGCCTGGTACGGCAAGGGCAGGGCGGTGGAAACCACCGCCCTGGCCGCGACCCTCTCACTCTGGACCGACCTGCGCCCCGCCTTCGACGCCGTCTACAGCGGTCTGCACCGTGAGGCGCTGAACAGGCGTTACGACTGGTTCGAGAGGACAGGACACCCGAGTTACGTGTTCTGGTGGGTCTCCGACGGCGTGACACCCACCTGGCAGGACGGGGTTTCCAGGCTGGAACACCTCCATGACCACGGCTCCGCGCCGCACGCCTTCACCTTCCACCACTCGTTCGCCCCGGACGGGACTCCGACCAGGATCAGGGGCATCGGGCCGACGAGCGACCAGGTTCGCTGACAAGGAAGTGTCGGGAAGCGGCGCGGCCCGTACGTCACGGCCGCTTCAGCAACCCTCCAGGGCCGTACCGGCGGTGCGGAGCACGCACGGCCACTGCTCCGGTGGAAGCGCTCGGCCTGTTCACCACGCGGTACTCACAGCGGTACGCACCTGGATGCACAGCGAGACCTTGACAGGCACGAACTCCGCCGTGGCGCTCGACTTTTGACGCTGCGTCACATCTGACCCGCGGGGCCGCCCCCGCCCGGGGCCCGGCCGCTCGAACGCCGCAGGCCGGGCGTTCGGAGCGGACACAGGCCGGGCGTTCGGAGCGGAACGGGCAGGGATCAGATTGCGGGGACCTCGACCCAGAAACGGGTGTCGTTGCTGAGGTTCGCGCCGTTCGCTTCGATCCGGCCCTTGATCCAGTACACCGCGTCGCGGTAGTCGGCGATGTCCTTCGTGTTCGGGTTGCTCAGCCCCGAGGCGCCGTTGCGGTGTCCCGCGAACCAGGTGTTCAGGCCGTAGTGGTTCTGGTCCTGATGCAGGCAGGTGAGGTCGGCGCCGAAGTCGCTGGTGAGCACCTGCCCGTTGTTCCACTGCCCGGCGTTCTGGCCGCCGAAGCGGGCGCAGCCGGAGTGCAGCATGAGCCAGTTCTGCTTGAAGACACTGAAGTTGGCCGAGTCCCCGCTCTTACCGTCCCCGTACGGGTAGTCGGTGCTCATCCGATCGCTCTCCAGCATCGCGATCGCCAGGTCGAGCGAGGTCGCACCGGCCCCGCTCAGCTGGCCCTTGCGGGCGCCGAGGCCGCCCACCGCGTAGCTGCCGCACCACAGCCCCGGGGGACAGGCGGCCGTGCCGTCGCCGCTTCCGCCGCCCGCCTGGTCGGCCTTCCCGTACCGGACCACACAGGACTTGCCGTTCTCCCAGCCCCAACCGTCGCCGTCCGGGTCGGTGGCGGAGCCCTGCGCGCAGTACGGGTAACCGTTGGGGGCCACGATGTCCGCGCGGCTGCCGCGCACGACGCAGGACTTGCCGTTCTCCCAGCCCCAACCGTCGCCGTCCGGGTCGGTGGCTGAGCCCTGTGCGCAGTACGGGTAACCGCCGGCCGCAGCCTGCGCGACGGGGGCCGCGCATCGACGGCTGCACCGCCTGGATCGAGTGCGACGTGGAGAGCAGCCTCCCGGCCGGCGACCACCTCGCGATCAGGGGCCGGGTGCGACGGCTCTCCGCGGCGGACGGCGACCGGAGGCCGTTGGTCTTCCACCAGGGGCGCCTGGTGCAGCTGGACCGCTCCCGCCTCGGCCACGCCCCCACCCGTCGCTTCGACTGGTGGGACGCCTGAGCGCGCCCGGGTAAGCCCGAGTACACCCGACCCCCGCCTCTCCCCGCCCGTCGTCGACGTCCACGGCGACCGCGCCCTCGCCGAGGTCCCCGCCGCCATCGAGGTCCGCACCGTGCTGGACGACGTCGAGGTCGACGTCACGTCCTGCACCCGGATCCTCTACCGCGCGGAGCGACGCGAGGGCCGGTGGCTCATCGTCTCCGTCGACCCCGTCTACGAGCGCGACACCCTGGTCACCAGCCTGCCGGGCACCCACCTCACCGTGGACGCGGACGACCTGGTGGCCTTCCGACCCTCCTACCGCATGCTGGCCTACGTCCTGAGCCGACGCGGCTACCGCATCGGGGACGACCTCTACGGCGACGACCAGCCCCGGGCCGCCGCCGAACTACATGCCACGGCCCTTGCCTGGACCCGGGCCCGGACCTGAGCGAACACCCCCGGGCGCTCCCCAGGACGGACGGCCGACCGACCGACGTGGCAAGAACAGGCGGGACACGACGCGGCGGCGGGTCGGCCAACCCGCGCCCGCGGAGTCGGACGCCGAGGGCGACGGCGACAGCCGCGGCCGGAGGTGGACAGCGAAACGGCTCCCCCTCAAGAGAAGAGGAGGAGCCGCTTCCGTCGGCCGGGGGCCGGAACACTCAGGCGTGGCGGTGGTGGTGATGGTGCTGGTGCTTGTTGCCCGTGACCAGCCGGTAGACGGCGAGGAGTATGACCGAGCCGACGATCGCGGCGATCCAGGTGGAGAGGTCGAAGAAGCCGTCGATGGAGTCGACGCCGAAGATGACCTTCCCGAGCCAACCGCCCAACAGGCCACCCGCGATCCCGATGAGGATCGTGACGATGACGCCCCCCGGGTCCTTACCCGGCATCAACGCCTTCGCGATGAAGCCCGCGAACAGTCCGATCAAGATCCAGGCAATGACGCCCATGCGCTTCTCCTACCTCGATGAGTAAAGCCGGTGTCAGTCCTCGTCTTCACCGCGCCGGGAATCCCAAACCCCCGAATCCGGCCTCGGCGTCAACGACCTGATCGTCACAGGGCGTCCCGGCCGCTCGGCCGGGCGGACACGGTCGGCGCCGAGCGCGACCCACCCCCGTCCACGACAAACCGCGCTGTCCGCCGCCGACGGCGGGCTCGTGGCGGTCTTCGGTGCCCGGATACTCGCCGAAATCGGCGCGGGGCCGGCCGACGGTCAAGCGCACGCGCACCTTGCATCCTCCAGGGCCCGCATGACTGCTCGACATCGGCCGCACCGGTTCCGCAACCGCCGACCGCAGATCGCCGTCCTCTCCGAGCGGGAGGAACAATGATGGAGGAACGCACGCTGCACGACGCGCGGCAGGACTCGCGCGACCGATGGGGATGCCTGCTGACGTACTCCTCCAGCTTGTCGATAAGGTCGCCGCGGCCAGCGAAGTCGCCGTGCCGCAGAACGCGGCGGGTCAGGGCGGAGAAGAACAGCTCGACCTGGTTGTGCCAGGAAGCGTGCGGCGGGGTCCGGCGGACGTGCCAGCGCGGGTGCGCGGCCAGCCAGGTGCTGGTGTGCCTGGCGGTGTGGGAGGAGCCGTTGTCGAGCACAACGTGTATCTCCTTTCCGGGTGCGATCGCCCGGTCGAGCTGATCCAGGAAGGCGGTGAAAGTCAGCGCGTCGTTGCGGCGGATCACCTCGGTGAGGACCTCGCCGGTGCGGACGTCCAGAGCGGCGACGAGCGAGGCGGTGCCGTGGCGTCGATACTCGAACTCCTGTCGAGCTGGCTCCCCGGGGCAGGCCGGCCGCCCAGGATGACGGCGCGAGCGGGCGGCGATCGCGGTCTTCTCGTCGATGGACAGGATGACCGCGCCCTCGGGCGGGTCGAGGTAGAGGGCGCACACGGCGGCGGCGCGCTGCCAGAAGTCAGGGGTGTCCCGGCGGATAAGCCAGCCGCGGACCCTGTGCGGCTTCAGATCCAGACCGGCCAGGATCCGGCCGACCTGGGAGGCGGAGACCGACGCGAAGCAGGTGTCGGCCACCTTCCGGGCGATGGTCCGGTGTGACCAGGTCGCCTCCGGACGCGGTGGCAACTGGTCGCAGTGGCCACGATCGCCACCCGCACCTCGGGCCCGTACGACCTCGGCCGTCCTGACCGGTCGGCATCGCGCAGCCCGTCCATGCCTCGGGCCGCGAAACGCCCGCGCCACTTGCGCACCGTGTTCACGCTCACCCCCAACTCCCGGGCGATGGACCCATTCGTGAGCCCGTCCGTCGCCGCGAGCTCGATCGTGGCCCGCAACACCGCTCGCACCTCGGACTTCGCCGAGGCCGCCCTCCGCGCCAACCGCTCGCGGACGTTCGTCTCCAGCACCACCGAGACCGCCGTCGCCGCCTGCCGTTCACCCTCCACGGCCAACGATCATCAGGGGTCGGTGCCACCGACAGGGTGGACTGTGCCAAAGACCCCCGGGATCGCTGCAGCTTCGTATGCGCCACTCCGCCAGCGAGCGACGGCCACAAGTGGCTGCCATCACGGCACAGACCGGCCCGGCCGTCTTGGTCTCCCGGCTCCCGGCCGCCCCGGGGTCAAGCCTCGGAGTTCGGAAGCCGCCAGTCGAAGGGCATCAGATCCCGCTCCCAGGCGGGCGATCCGACCAATGCGTCAGCGGCCTCGGGCGCGCGCAGAAGACAGCGGTGGCGCAACAGCTCGCGTCGTTCACCTGATGTCAGGAGCCTCTCCTCGGGGCTGAGATCCTCCGGGTGGCCGGGGTGCAGGTCGGCACTGCCGTCGATAGGGCGGTCCCCCGCAACGTTGAGACGATCGCCGGCCGGGGTCCGGTAGTCGAGGCGGAAGTCGGTACGCCACTGGGAATTGCTACCCCAGCCCTGGGACAGGTCTACCGTCGGCCGGTGGCGGCGCCGGAAAGCCCAGTACAGCGGTGAGCGGTCCGCGACGCCGCGCTGGGCGTGCCTGATGCCGGCGCGGATCCGCACGCCAGCCCGGCTGAACAGCAACTGGCCCAGCATCAGGCCAGGCCAGAGGATCTCGGTGATCTCGATCCGCGCGTGCGGGTCATCGGCCTGTTCAACTTCGACAATTTCGTGGAGGAACGGGTCGAAGGCATCGCCGTCCTCGCACGGTGTCATGCCGAGCGAGGTGAACACGTCGAGGTATTGCCACTCTGAGGGGAAGGGCCGCGGGTCCGGAAAGCCGGGCCTGTCGGAGGAAGGCTGGAAAGCGAGCAGCAACCGGTCGCTGACCCGGTGCAGAGCATAAAGCTCCCACACGAGTTCCTGCCCGATGGGCTCCGTGCCCTTTCCGGTCCACCATGAGCCGTCTTCGGCCGCTGTGGCCAGCCAGGCACGGTAGCCGCCCTGGGCCCGATCGAGCCACGGCACGACGATCTTCTCGTACGGCTCCATCCCCTCGTACTGCTCCAGGGCCTCGTACAGTTCCCGCGCATCCACCCCGTAGGACATGCCAGGAGCCTACGGGAGGCACAGGCAGCGTCTGAGCAGAGGCCCGACCCGGACGACGACTATGGAGACCGATGTTCTACGAACGCACTCCACTCAAGGCGACGCGGTCAACAGCCATCAACGAACTTCCGCGGAGTAGCACTACCTGCTGACCGAGCTCCCGCTCATCGCCGCGTACAGCTGCGCCTTCCCCCTGGGCTTCATCCTGGCCACACTCTTCCTCCGCCCCCCCGCGACGGCGAACCCGCTCTGATGCGGCGTCTGCCCGCTCCTCCGCGGGGCGGAGAGACCGGACCCGAAGGATCGCACCCGGCCCTGCCGTCACTGCGCTTCGTTGACGGCCGACGTATGCAGGACTGTCGGCCCCGGCCCGTACGCCGGCACCGAATCGGACGGTGTCCGGCCGGAAGTGCTGCCTGGTGCACGACGAGCCGCACGACTGCCGTACAACACTCCTCGTCTTGAACGATAATGCTCGGATGAACGATCCGGCGGCGCCGTGCGCCCCCACAGGGCCCCTCGCCCGAACGGCCGACCAATTGGCCGACGGCGTCACGCGCCTGATCCGCCGGGCCACCTTCTGGGGCGCCGGCTACGCGCTGCTGACTCTGGCAGTGCTGAACACGATGGCGCTGCTCGGACCACTGCAGCTGATGCCGGTGACCATCATGGTGGCACTGGCCATAGCCGGAATGGCTTCGATCCCGACGCTGGGCCTGGTCGACCACGCAGCCGAACGGCTGCGCTCGGCCTCCCACCCGCCGGTCGACAAGCCGGGCAGCTGGGGCGTGGGCACCCTGTTCCTGCTGCTCCTGTTGGCGGCTTCGACCGCGCTGGTCGTCGAGCAGGCCCGGATAAGTCTCACCGTCACCGCACCGATCACCGCCACCCTCGACAACTGCGACCGGACGGGCAGGAACATCGACTGCTCCGGCAGCTGGACCGTCGCCGGCACCACCTACTCCAGCGACCGCCTGATACCCGCAGACAACCTGACCGCGGGCGACACGGTTACCGTCCTCTACGCTCCCGACGACCCCGGCTACGTCCGCATCCCCGGCCAGTGGGCGAGCCCCGGCGGGATCCTCGGAGCCCTCGGCCTCCCCCTCGCGATCGTCCTGCTGACCAGGGTGCTCCCCCGCGAACGTCACCGCCGCCTGGCCTACCTGGCGGCCTGCACCCAGCGTGACGCCCCGTCCGCCTGACCGTCTGACGTTAGCGGCCTGCCGGCGGCTGACGCGGTCGGCCGCGTCGGTGGCGGAGAATGCGGTCACCACGTCCGGGGCCCCGGCGAGGGCGATCTCCCATTCGTCCCTCCCATCCAGGCTCGCCACGAGATCCGCCCCGGCTCCGGCGCCGGGGCTGCCGGGCTGCCGGGCTGCCGGGCTGCCGGACGGAGCATCAGGTTCTCCCGGCGCCGAATCCTCTGCGGCGACCCGCGCCTCTTGTGTGCATGCCGACAGACGTCGGACACGGGATCGGAGGTAGTTGTGATCATCGGAATCGGTATCGCCGTAGCCCTGGCGTTGCTCTGCTCCTGCGTGGTCGCTCGGTCGCCCTCATCCCGGCGGTCGGACCGGTCGGCCTGATCCTCCTGCCGGTCGGTCTGCTCGCTCTGCGGGGCTGTCCGACGTGCTGGACGATCGGACCGGCGCAGACCGTCTCGCGGGGCCGCCTCCAGCGCTCCTGCGAGGACGGCCGGTACAAGGTGACCATGGCCACCCACGACGGACACGGGGGCAGCTGATCCGGCCTGACCTGCGACAGGTGCCCTCGGGCGGTCGTTTCGGGCCCGCCGGCCCAATGGCGAGCACGAGCGCCGCCCCGACCACGACGGGACGGCGTGGCGGACCGGCCCGATCACCCTGACCTGACGGATGGAGCGTGCTCCGCCGCAGCCGGCCGACCGACGGCCGGTCCGGTCGTCCCGGCCGGCCGGGTCCGGCCGTCGGCCCCGGCCGGGCGGAGCAGCGCCGCCACCAGGACGGCCGCGACGGCCAGGGCAGCGGCGGCACAGCGCAGCGCGAGGTGCAGCCCGTCGACGAACGCCGCGTCGACGGCCTCGCGCAGGGCCGGCGGCAGGGCGGTGCCCGGGCCCGTTCCGGTGGCTGGTCCGGTCGGCAGCCGTCGACCGTCCGGCGGGACGCCGAGCCGGTCGAGCGAGGCGGTCAGGGCGCTGGTCAGGCGGCTGGTGAGCACTGCTCCCAGGACCACCACGCCGACCACGCCGCCGAGTTCGCGCAGCGTGTTGACGGTCGCGGAGGCCATTCCGGCCCGGATCGGGTCGACGCGTTGCATGACCGTGATCGACACCGGTGTGAAGGTCATTCCCATGCCGAGGCCCATGGCCAGCAGAACCCACAGGTACTGCTGGTAGTGGGCGTGCTCGCCGTAGACCGACAGGCCCGTGAGGGAGGCTGCGCACAGCGTCAGGCCCGTCACCAGTGGCAGCCGGGGACCGTGGCGGGCCGTGAGCGCGCCCGCCAGCGGTGCGGCGACGACGATCATCGCGGTCATCGGCAGTCCGGCGAACCCGGCGTCCGAGGGCGCCCAGCCCATCACGTCCTGCATCAGCAGCGGCAGGAAGAAGGCCGCGCCGAACATCCCGAAACTCACCGTGAAGCCGCTCACGGCGACCGCCAGGAGCCCGGGGTCGCGGAAGAAGTGCAGGTCCAGCATGGGATCGGTGACGCGCAGTTCGACGAGGACGAAGAGCGGCAGCAGGACGGCGGCAGCGCAGGCGGCCGCCGCCACGCCGGTGTCGGTCCAGCCGCGGGTCGGTCCCTCGATGAGGGCGTAGACCAGGGTGCCGAGGCCGAGTGCGGAGAGCGCCTGCCCCGCGAGGTCCAGCCGCCGGGCCCGGGTGGCGAACTCGGGGAGTGCCCGGGCCGCCAGCAGCAGCCCGGCGACGCCGACGGGGACGTTGATCCAGAACACGCCGGACCAGCCGAACGCCTCCACCGTCGGGCCGCCGATGACGGGGCCGAGCGCCAGGCCGAGCGCGGAGACGCCGGACCAGACGCCGACCGCCCGGGCCCGCTCCCGCTCGTCGGTGAAGACGTGCCGCAGGATCGAGAGGCTGCCGGGGGTGAGCAGCGCGGCCCCGAGTCCTTGCAGGGTGCGGGCGGCGATCAGCTGTCCGGTCGACCAGGACAGCGCCGCCGCCGCGGATCCGGCGGTGAACAGCGCGAGGCCGGCGAGGAAGATCCGTCGGCGGCCGTAGCGGTCGCCGAGGGTGCCGCCGGTGAGCAGCAGGGCGGCGTAGACGAGGCTGTAGCCCTCGACGACCCACTGCAGTGCGCCGACGTCGGCGTGCAGTTGCCGGCCGATCCGGGGCAGCGCGTTGTTGACGACGACGTTGTCGAGCATCGCCATGAACATGGTGGCGCACAGGGTGGCGAGTACCAGCCTCTTGCGCCTGGGGGTCAACTCCTCCATCACTCTCCCTAACAGTGTTAGTCGGCTTTCGGTGCCGCTAGACTGCCTCTAACAGTGTTAGATGGCAAGTGGGATTTCCCGGAGCGGAGACAGCCGATGGCGGACGACGGTGCGGAGACGGCCCAGCAGCCCGGGCTGACCCCGGAGGTGATCGCCCAGGCCGCCCTGCGCGTGCTGGAGCGCGAAGGCATCGACGGACTCTCGATGCGCAAGGTCGGCGCCGAACTCGGCGTGAAGGCCGCCTCCCTCTACTGGCACGTCCGCAACAAGGAACAACTGCTGGACCTGCTGACCGACGCGCTGATGGCCGACGCCGAGCCTCCGCCCCGCGAGGGGTCCTGGCGCGACCAGCTGCGTGCGTACAGCGAGCTGCACCGCCGGCATCTGCTCGGCAAGCGCGACGCCGCCAAGGTCACCGCGGGCCGGCTGGCCCCCGGCCCGCACATGCTGCGCCTGATGGAGGACCAGCTCGGCAGGCTCCGCGAGGCCGGGTTCTCCGACCGGGACGCCGCCCTGGCCGGCTACCTGCTCGGCCTCTACGTGCACGGCTTCGTACTCCAGGAGCAGTCCCCCATCTCGGCGTCCGAGGCCGCGGGGGCGGGCCGCCGCGAGGTCGCCGCGGCGGCGGGGGATCAGTTCCGCCGACTACCCGCGGCGGACTTCCCCAACGTCGTCGCCCTCGCCGACGCGCTCACCGAACCGTCCATGGACGCCCGGTTCGACTTCGGCCTCGAACGCCTCCTCGACGGCCTGGCCGCGCTGCTGACCGAACCCCGGACCGGCCCCGCCGCTCCACCCCCGAGCGAGAACCACAAGGAGAACACCACCCATGAGTGAACGCACCTACCGCGTCATCGTCCGCGGCGTCTTCGCGGACCTGGACGAGACCCGCCGCGCCGACCTGCTCGCCACCGCCGACCAGCACGACATCCTCAACGCCGCGTTCACCGAGGAGGGCACCCTCATCTATGACCGCTCGCTGCGGACCTTCTCCTTCCGCTGCGTGGTCCGGCAGCCCGGTGACGGCGACGAGGAGACGGCGCTCGGCCACGCCTGCGACCGGGCGACCACCGTCCTCGCCGGGCGCGGCATCGGCCACGGGCCG
This sequence comes from Kitasatospora sp. NBC_00315, assembly GCF_041435095.1. Taxonomy (NCBI): domain Bacteria; kingdom Bacillati; phylum Actinomycetota; class Actinomycetes; order Kitasatosporales; family Streptomycetaceae; genus Kitasatospora; species Kitasatospora sp. NBC_00315. The sequence goes on from NZ_CP108025.1 coordinate 370,058, forward strand.
TTGCGCGGCAGCGCCACCAGCCTGGACGACATGAAGATCCGACGGCCCCGGCGCTGACCGCCGCGACCCACCCGCCGCCCCCGGCACGCCCCGGCCTCCGGCCGCCGGGAAAACCCGCACGGCGACGCCACGCAACAGCGCCACGGCGCAGCGGGTGGGCCCGGACGGACGAACGGGGGTTCGTACGTGCGCGTCCCACCAGAGCCACCCACCGCTCGCCCGTCCGGGTGGAGTGTCCGGGACAGGCGCCGAAGGTACCGGCCGACGCGGCGATCGCCCGCGAGCATACGGCCATGATCACGCTACGTCGTACCACCGTCGCCGCGGTCGCCGCCTGTGCCGCGCTGCTCGCACCCCTGCTCCCTGCCGCCGCCCAGGCGGCGCCGCTGCCCGTCGGCACGGCCATGGGCGGCGACGCCGAGCACCGGGTGAACGCCTTCCTGAACACCGTCCGGGACGACCCGCAGGCGCTCCAGCGCTTCCTGTACGACCTGCCCAAGGGCGGCGACCTGCACAACCACCTCTCCGGCGCGGTCTCCACCGAGTTGCTGATCCAGCTCGCCGCCGAGGACGGGCTCTGCATCGACACCGCGACTCTCACCGCGCAGGTGGCGCCCTGCTCCGCGACCGCCCGTCCGGCCGCCGACGCGGTCTCCGACCAGGCGTTCCGTCAGGAGGTGATCCGGGCCTGGTCGATGCAGGACTTCGTCCCCGGCGCCGAATCCGGCCACGACCACTTCTTCGCCACCTTCGGAAAGTTCGGCGAGGCCAGCTGGCGCCACCCCGGCCGGATGCTCTCCGAGGTCACCGACACCATGGCCGCCCAGCATCAGAGCTACCTGGAGACCATGCTCACCCCGGCTTCGTCGAGCGGTGCCGCGCTCGCCGCGAAGGTCGGCTTCGACCCCGACTTCGCCGCGATGCGCGAGAAGCTGCTCGCCGACGGCGGCATGGCACAGGTGGTGGCCGACGCCCGGGCCGAGGCCGACCGCATGTTCGCCGAGTACCGGGCCACCGCGAACTGCGAGAGCGACCGGCCTGCCCCGGGATGCACCGTCTCCGTCCGGCTCATCTCCCAGGCCTCGCGCGCCTCGACATCGGCCCGGGTGTTCACCCAGCTGATGCTCGGCATGGAACTGGCCAGTCAGGACGACCGGTTCGTCGCGGTCAACCTCGTCCAGCCCGAGGACTACCCGGCCTCGCTGGAGAACTACGACCTGCAGATGCAGATGCTGGACTTCCTGCACCCGCTCTACCCCAAGGCCCACATCACCCTGCACGCCGGCGAGTTGGTACCCGGGCTGGTCAAGCCCGAGGACCTGCGCTTCCACATCCGGGAGGCGGTGCTGACCGGCCACGCCGAGCGGATCGGCCACGGCGTGGACGTCGTGCACGAGGACGACTCCGCCGATCTGCTGAGGACCCTCGCGGAGCGACACACCCTGATCGAGGTGCCGCTGACCAGCAACGAGCAGATCCTCCAGGTCTCCGGCCCGGAGCACCCGTTCCCGCTCTACCGGCGGCACGGCGTACCTACCGCGCTGGCCACCGACGACCCCGGGGTCTCGCGCGGCGACATCACCGAGGAGTACCAGAAGGCCACCACCCGCTACGACCTCGGCTACCGGGACCTGAAGGACCTGGCCCGGAACTCGTTGGAGTACGGCTTCCTGCCCGGTCGCAGCCTCTGGCGGGACCGCGACCACTTCGAGCCGGCGCCGCAGTGCGCGGCCGACGTGCTCGGCGGCGCCCACCCGAGCGCGGGCTGTGAGGCCCTGCTGGCGGCCAGCCCCAAGGCCGAGCAGGAGTGGCAGCAGGAGTGCGGCTTCCGGGACTTCGAGGCGGCCGTCCTGCAGCGCGGAGCCTGACCGCAGGGCGCCGGGGCCCGCGCGCAACGGGCGGGCGCCGGCGGCCCGGCTGCGAGTACAGGGGCGGCGTCGAACGTCGAGTCGGACTGGATACCGGAGGAACTGCGAGAGATGGTAGGGAGTTTCATCACACGGACGACCGGCTCAGCAGCTCTCCTCGACGTAGAGCAGAATCAGACCGTCGCCGGAGACATATTCGTACGTTGCCAGTGCGCCGGTCGGCGATCTCCACACGCTTGCCGCTGTGGGCGCGCGGTCCGCACCGATGAAGCCAAGGCGATCCGTATGTCCTCGCACTGACACCCGCTGACCGGTCGACGGTTGTGCATGCCGACTCGATCGACCTACAATCCTCCGAGTTGGAAAGCTGACGTCGGGTCAATTCCGATTTGCGACTCGACTCCTTTCCTCTCATCAATTCCATCGGGGGAACAATGAAGATGTCCGCAATAGCCGCCAGGCGCCCGTTCTCGCGCGCCCTCGCCGTCGGGGTCACCGGCGCGACTGCGCTGACGCTGGGGATGTCGTCCGCGTCCGCGGGCCAGGCGCAGCTCAGTCGGAACCTTCGCCTGACCGACAGTCCGGCTCCGGGCGCGTCTGCTTCGATGACCAGGATCATCGACCTGGACGCGGGCAACTACAGCTGGAGCGTGTCCCTCGACAACGGCCAGGTGAGCTACGTCGACAGCCTCGGCAACCGGAGCCTCTACCTGGCTGAAGGCACCTACACGTGGACCTGCACCATCAGCTCGCCCTGGGCCGGCTCCTACCAGGACACCTGCACCCTCGACAAGGGGATCGGTCCGGCGAAGGTCCAGTCGAACCTGTTCAGCATTCCGGCCACCGGCGACTACCACCTCATCAGTTACCTGTTCAAGGACTGATTCCCACGCGCGCAGAATGTGGGGCGGGCCGCGGAACCGGCCACCGCCCACCGCTTGCGTAGGACTGTTCCCGCGTGCCCGTCATGGTGACAGGGGAGCTGATGCGGTCGGGCAGGGCGGCGTCGGGTTGCGGGGCTGGGGAATGGACGGACCTGGCCGCATATGCTCGCCCCTGTGCCCCGTCATCCGAAGAAGCCCCGCCGGTTGGTCGCCGACGGGCGCGCATACCTGTGGACGCTCCGCCACCGCCACCGCGTGCTCGGCGGCGGCCGGTCCGCGCAGTGCCGGGAGACTCTGACGCTGTATCCGCAGCCCGCCGGCACCGGTGGCGCGCTGCGGATCGTCTTCACGGAGGATTCGGACCGGTACGTCCCGGGCGGGTTCCCCCTGGGCTCCGGGGACGTGGGCCACGTTCATGGCGGCTCCCTGAACCTGCACGAACCGGGCGCCGTCCGGGCCCTGCTCGACGCGGCGTCGGCCGCCGGATGGCAGCCGGGAGAGCGACGGCCCGTGGAGATCGACGGCTGGTCCCTGGTGAAGGCGGCGTCGGCCGCGCGATCCGGGGACGCCGGAGCGGCTCCGGTCGGGAGAGTGTCCGCAACACGGTCGAGCGACTCTCCCTTGCCGACGCCGGCACCCTGAGCACTGCCGAGATCGCCTTCCCCGCCATGCTGATCCGCCGGCACGGCCACCGGCAGCCACGACCGGCAGGTATCCATGCGGGCGAAGACGTGCTCGACCGGGCGCGGAGCTGTTCGTGGTCGTGGTTGTGCTCGGCCTGCCATCCGGTGAGCTTGCCGCCGTCGGGCGGCGGTGCAGGATGACGAGGCCGGTGCCGGGTGGCCGCCGTCGGCGATGATGGTGGTCCGTCCGACGGAGGCTCAGGCTCCGGACCCACAGCTTTGTTCAGGGCCGCAGTGCCCGAGGTGATCACCATCCACCGACAGTGGCTGCCCTGCTCAACCCTGCGGGGCGTGGGTCAGGATCCCGGCCGCATCGCGGCGGCGCGGGTCGCGATGGTCCGATCCACCGTCCCCTGCAGGTCGGCCTCGCCCTGTCCCGTCCCGACCCGTGTGCTGAAGTCCAGCACGACGCCGATCGTCCAGCTGTCCGCCCAGGCACACATCGGGATGTCGCTCGACGACTCCGATCCACGCAGGGTCACCACGGTGCAGCGCAGCACCATCGTCGTGTCGTGCGACGCGTAGGTCCGGGCGGTGGCCAGGGTGAGTGTGCTTGCGCCCGAGTCTGTCATCGGTGCCGCCCGCAGGGCCTGGTCTGCCTGGCCCTCCAGGTCCTGCGGGTAGGGCCGCGGGTAGTTGACGCCGGCGAAGTAGAACGGCTTGTTGATGTCGTACCCAGCCGCGACGGCGGTAGCCGAGCGCTCGGCGAAGAGCGAGGCCAACTGCACACCCATGCGCTCCGCGAGTCCCTCTCGGGTCTGTTTTCCGGCGGCGCCGACGGCCTGCGGGACAGTCAGTTCGTGCTGGGGAGGGACGCCGGGCGCGAGCACACCAGGTTCGTCGACCGCCCGAGGGCTGGTCGCAGCAGCGGTTCCGGTTTCGGTGCCGGTTCCAGTGGCCGAGCAGCCGGCCGCGAATGCGGCCAGCACAGCAAGAACAGTTGTCGGCCGGTATCTGCGCACTCGTCGAACTCCCTGGTCGGTCGAACCGGTCCCCTCACCGGAACAGCATCTCGCCGACCCGTGATCAGCACGACACCGACCACCCGTGGTATCGAAGCCGAGGATGTCGAAGGCCGCCTGAGTCCTCGGACGGATACCGGTGCTCGGAATGATCGTAGCGCCGATGACGATCGTGCAGGCCAAGAAGGACGTCAACGACAATGACATGGGGACACCCGTAGAGACGTGGACGGCGGGCCGGCCCGGAGGCCCGGTGCGGCCAAGGAGAGACTGCGAGGCTTCGTGTGCGGGAGCCTCAGACGTCCCCCAGGCGACGGTAGATGTCCTGCAGAGCCTCCGCGGCGTCGTTCACGGCCTTGGCGGTGTCGCTGTGCGGACCGGGAACGACCGAGAGCATGATCCAGTCGGCTCCGTGGCAGCCCTGGGTCCTGGCCATCGTGATCCTCCCGTCCTGGGTCTCGAGCTCGCGGAAGCCGCCCGGGCCGAGGGCGGGCATGTCCTCGAAGGTGAAGGCAGGTGACAAGGACGGGGTTTCGGCGGACTCCCGGTCGTGCCGGTCCTCGGCGACGAGGGCGCAGCGGCGCTCCGGTGACATGGTGGTGTTCGGCCCCGGCAGCTCCCGGGTGAAGGAGACTCCGATGCCGCCCAGGCCGTTGTCGGTACTGGTCATGCACCCGCCGGAGCTCAGTTCCGGCCCGGTGCCGCCCTGTTCGGTGCGAAGGAGCCGGTACTCGGGACGGACGAGCGGATCCGGTCGCGCGCCGTCCAGTGTGTAGCCGGGCGCGTACCGGGTGAGGAAGTCGGGCCCCAGGAGCGTGCAGAGGTCGGCGCCGTCCTCCGGGAGGATGGCGTCGGCCGGCAGCGGGCGCTTGGTGACCGTGGCGGACGGGCCGGAGTCGTCGGGGGCGCCGGTCGTGATCGAGCAGCCGGAGCCGGTGATTACGGCCGCGCCCAGCAGGGCGACCAGGGACGCCCGGCGTAGGTGGTGGTGTGCGATGAGTTGTTCCCCCGTGCTGTCCCACTGCGTGTCATGGCCGGCGCCGTCCAGTTTCCATGATCCGTAGCAGCGGTCCAGAGTCGGGGGCCGAGGTGCGGCACGCGGTCGCGGGGCCGTCGTCTCACCGGGCCCTCGCTTCCCGGTCCCCCGGCGGATCGGCCGCCGCGTTGCGGCCGAAGATCCGTGCCGGGGAGGCGGAGCAGCTTCTCCCCCGGCACGGACCGGTCGCACCGGCCCGGTCGCGGCCCGGCGGGTCGCCGGCGCCGGAGCTCAGCGGCGATCCTGCCCAGGATGCTCGCGGTCACGCCCGGGCTCGGCTCCTGTGCCGGGATCTGCGGCAGGTGCAGCCGTCCGAGAGATGCCCGCCCGCCCGGAGCCGGCCGGGCACCCCTGGTGCGACATTTCCCACAAACCTCACACGGAGGCTCGATGAGCCGTAGATTCGCTGCACGACTGGTGACTGACGACGCGTGGGAGTAATTGTGGGAAACGGGAACACCTTCGGTGCGAACGCCGGTGTGGGATCGACGATCGCCCTGCTGGAGGCCCAGCTGCCCGCCGTGCTGGAGCGACGGCTCCGGGTAGAGGCGGAGCTCGCGGCCGTCACCGCCGAGGAGGAGGCGGTGACCAGGGCGCTGGAAGGCCTGCGCCTGCTGTCCGACGTTCCTGTGGACGGCGGGGGCGAGCCCCACGGCATCGCATCGCTGCCGCCGGCAGCAGCAGCGCCGACGCCGACGCCGACCGAGGCTCTGCCCGCACCGGATTCGGCGGCCGGGCACAGTGCCCCGTCGGCGACGCCCGCGCCGGACGCGCCTACCGCGCCGACGGCCGGGACGAGGGCGGCCGCCAAGAAGGCCCCCGCGAGGAAGCCGGTCCCGGCGAAGAACGCCGCGCCCGCGCCCGACGCGAAGGTACCGGCCCCCCGCGCGAGGAAGAGCGCCAAGAGGGCGGCGGTGACCACCGAGCCCAAGGCCGCTTCGAAGCGGGTATCCACTGCCGGGAAGACCGAGTCCGTGCCCACGGCCCCTACCGGCGGCAAGGCCCCCGTCAAGGAGGCCGCGCCGCAGGCCGCCGGCGCCCGTCGACGGCAGGTGGCGGACGCGGACAGCGTGCTGGGGCTGCTGTCCGCGGCGACCGGCCCGCTGCGCGCCCGTGAGGTGACCGAGCTGCTGGGCCTGGACACCCTCGACGCCAACGTCAACGCGATCCGCACCCGGCTGGAGCGCCTTACGAAGGACGGCCGTGCGCAGCGTTCCGGGCGCGGCCTGTACACCTCCGTGGCGGGCTGACAGGTCGGTCCCAAGGCCCCGCACACCCGGTGTGCGGGGCCGCCCTGCCTGCGCCCCGTCCAGGCGTGTGCCTGGGCGGGGCGCCGCCGTCACCGGCGGCCGGCGGCGCCCGGTGGCGGCGTACACCCGGTACGTCTCGACGGCGCCCCCTCCCCGCCGGCCCCGGCGCGTGCTGCGCCACCCGCACCTGCACCGCCTGCACCTGCACCTCAACCCCGCGCGCCGCGCCGCGCCGCGCCACAGCGGATCTGTCCCCGGGTGGCTTTCCCCGTGATCCCGCCCTCCGGTGAACGCGGCAGCCCGTGGAAGGAGGCACGCTCAGCCGCCCGGCCGGTTGTCCCCTGCCACCGCGACCACGAACCACTGGGCCGGCAGCGCGACCGGTGTACCGTCCGGGTGGCACTCACTCATCGCGAGGCCGGTCTCGCCCTGGTCGAGGACCTCCAACCCGGCGCCGTGCAGCAGCTCGGCCAGTTCCCCCGGGGCGACCTCGGCTGGGCGCAACTGGTGCTTGCGGACCTGCCGGAGCTTCTCCGGCGGGCCACCGGGCCGTTCGGCGACCTGCTGGAGCACCGTCTTGGCGGCGGCGGTCGGCTCGACCACGAAGCCCCGGCCGTGCCGCCCGAGCAGCAGGGCGACGGCGGCCGCGACCGGCGCCCGGTCGTCCGGGTCGCTCTGGTGAAGCACTGCCCGCAGGTAGACGTTGGCGTCGCCGAGTCGTTCGCCCAGGCGCCGCACCTCCACCAGGTCGGTCAGGTTGAGCTGTTGGAACTCCGCCACCGCGTCGCGGTCCGCCCTACGAGCGTGTGCCACGGCCGAGGCAGACAGGTCGACGCCCACCGCGCGCGGGAAGTGCCCGGCCAGGTAGCGGGTCTGGGTGCCGTTGCCGCAGCCCAGGTCGACGATCGGCAACGTGCGATCGACGTGGGCCGCGAACAGCGCGCAGTGCGGGCCCGCCGTCAGCAACGGCTCGGCGTCCCAGAACGGCTCGCCCGGCTCGCCCGTGTTCTCGGCCCAGAAGCCCTCCCAGGCGCGTGCGTAGCGCTCCGAAACACTCATCAGCAGGTCTCTCCCGTGTCCAGTGGCAGCGAACACCAGCCTCCATACCGGCGCCTGCACCGGCGGAAACCACCCAGCCGGATCCTTCACACCACGTTCGACCCCGCGCCGGTAAACCACCGGATCGGTGAGCCCCGACGGGCTCGCCTTGACGATCAATCCCCCCGGACAGCCTGCTGCGACCGGCCTCCTGCCGCGACGGACGGCAGCCGGCAGTCCGGACCGGCCCCGGGTGGCCGAGCAGATCGCCGCCCGGGGCGGACCTCGGCCAGCGGCTCCACCAGGTCCTGCGTCACCGGGCCGGGTCGCCGCTCTGCACCCCGGCGGCGGCAGCGGTGCGCCGCTGCCCGTCGGCACTCCGGCAGGACATACCCGTCGATCAGGCCGACGGAGCCGCACCAATGGCTGCGCGCGAGGGGGCGATCGGCTCACTGCGGGTTCAAGCCGTGAACGCTTCGAGTGACATGGGCGGGTGCGGCGCGGTGAGGGTCCTCACAGGCCGAAGGGCACTACGACGGTTAGTAGGAGTCGTCGGCGCCCGCTGCGCGCGCCGACCCACCGCCTCCCCCGATGGACATCGGGCCAGGTCACGGCCCTCCACCCCGACCCAGGGCAACGCTCTCGACGCTCGGAACGCACGGCGGGGCGACGACTGCTCCACGACGGCGGGTCGTAGCAGGGGGGTCTTGGCCGGGGCGTCGCGTCGCGTTAACAATTGCGGAGTCGATGGCCGCGCCGGCCCTGTCCGCCAGGCGCAGGCTCACCGCCGCATCCCGCCCGAGACCCTTCGAGCCCCTGTCCGGCTCACGGTCACCAACGGACGGGACGCGGCCCAACCCGATTGAGGTCTTCTTCTTCATGCCCGCTTTCAAGCTTCGTATGCGCACCTCCGCCGCCGTTCTCGCCGGAGCCGCCGGCCTCACCGCACTCGGCGCCGGCCTGCTCCCCGCCACCGCCAACGCCGCCACCGCCTCCCCCCAGACCCTCGCCGCCCAGATCGTCCCCGCCGGCCAACTCGCCTCCTTCAACCAGATCATCTCCCACGAATCCGGCTGGAACATCCACGCCACCAACGCCTCCTCCGGCGCCTACGGCCTCGCCCAAGCCCTGCCCGGCTCCAAGATGGCCTCCGCCGGCGCCGACTGGAAGACCAACCCCAGCACCCAGATCAAATGGGCCCTCGGCTACATGGACTCCCGCTACGGCAGCCCCAACGCCGCCTGGACCTTCTGGCAGACCCACCACTGGTACTAAAAACCACCCCACCCCACCGGCCAGGACCACACCCCCAGCGCCCCAGGCGCCGGACAGGGAACCCAGGGGCGCACGAGGCGGCCCGGCACACCACCCCGTGCCGGGCCGCCTCGACCCGTACCAGGGGCACTCCCGACCAGGTCGCGCCCAAGGCCGCCCGGGACCGGGACCGCTGCGAGCACCCGCCGGGCGCAGACCGCCCCGGGTCGGCTCGGTCAACGCGCCGTGAACGGCGCGTCCCTCTCGGCGACCGCAGCGGCCGGTGCTCGGCGGGCTGTCCGCTAGCCGAGCGTGAGCATCGCCTCGGTGATCTCGCCGGCCGCCGCGTCGGGGATCGCAGTGGCGGCCTCCTCGAGGACGAGCAGCCGTGCCCCGGGGATCTCGCGCGCGATCGCCTCGCCGTTGCCGACGGGGAAGAAGCGGTCGCGGCGCCCGTGGACGACGAGCGTGGGGACCCCGATCTCGGGCAGGCGCCCGCGCCAGCGGGGCCGGCAGTCGAGCCTGGCGAACACCAGGCGCATCTGGTTGGCCATCTGGACCGTGGGTGCGGTGCCGGGCGTGCGGTCCCAGACGCGCGCAGCGACCACGCGCGCGGCGACGGGATCGTCGCCGAGGATCTCCGCTCCGGCGGCGGCGAACTCCGCAACCGCCTCGCGGTCGCTCCAATCGGGCATCGGACGCGCGAACAGCCGGCTCATCGTCGCCCGGTCATGGTCGGGGAGGTCATCGTCGGGCGGGCCGGGGGCAACCGCGCGGGTGCCGACCAGGGTGAGCGCCGAGAACGCGCCCGGATGGTCGAGCACGGCCACCTGGGCGACCATCCCTCCGACCCCGATGCCCGCCAGGTGCGCGGGCCCGCCGCCGAGCGCCTCGGCGAGGGCGGCCGCATCGGCGGCGAGGCCGCGCAGGGTGTAGGCGGGCGCCTCCGGATCCGTCGTCGTCGACTCCCCGCTGTCGCGCAGGTCGTAGCGCACCACCCGGCGCCCGCCGGCGGCGAGGCGCTCGCACAGCGTGTCGGGCCAGGAGAGCATCGTCGTCCCGCCCGCGAGCAACACGAGAGACGCGTCGTCGTCGCCGAACGACTCGATACCCAAGGAGATCTCATTGATGTTGACAGTGGTCATCGGATCACCGGAAGACGTCGTGGGTCAGGCTCGCCGCGGTCGATGTCGAGATCACGTTCCGCCGTTCTCGATACCGGTCGGCCGATTGACGGGTACGGCCGCCGTTGATCATCTGCGGTGGAGCCTGAAGATCTCGTGGTGGCCGCGGGTCACAGCGTAGCGCCCGCCCACCGGCAGGCGGCTCCCGACGTTCTGACGAGCCGGACCGGATACCTGTTGGCTGGATTCACCCTCCCGGTGCGCACCCACGCCTTCCTCACGCTCACGCCGGGTGCCCGCTCCGGACCCCTCGGCGGACGAGCTCAACCGGCCGGGCTCGGGCGCACGTCCACCCTCCGACTGCGCTCCGGCTCGGCTTCCTTGACCTGGAGCGCGCTCCAGGTGGGAGAGTCGTCGTCATGACGGACATGCTCTCTCCCGCCGAGGTCGTGAAACGGTCCGGCTTCAGCATCGACACCCTGCGCTACTACGAGCGCATCGGACTGCTCGACCGGATCACGCGCAGCACCGGCGGGCGGCGGCAGTTCAACGAGGACCACGTCGAATGGCTGGGCGTGCTGCGCTGCCTGCGCGACACCGGCATGCCCATCGCCGAGATGCGGCGCTACACCGCCGCCGCCCGCGAGGGTGACCGCACGCTGGAGGAGCGACTCGCGCTGCTCACCGGGCACGCCGCCCAGGTCCAGCACACCCTGGCCGAACTACTGCGCCAGCAGACGCACTTGAACGAGAAGATCGCCTGGTACCAGGCGCAGATCGACATCACCCAGGGGGAGTCCGCATGACCGGAACGGCGCGCACACTCGGCAACAGCGGCATCGAGGTCGGCCCGATCGGCGTCGGCTGCTGGGCCATCGGTGGCCCGCTGCACGCCGGTGGCGAGCAGTTCGGTTGGGGCACGGTGGACGACGCGCAGTCGACGGCCGCCCTGCACCGCGCCTTCGACCTCGGCGCGACCTTCTTCGACACCGCGGACAACTACGGTGCGGGCCACAGTGAGTCCGTCCTCGGCCGCGCCTTCGAGGGCCGCCGCGACCAGGTCGTCATCGCCACCAAGTGGGGCAACACCTTCGACGAGGCCACCGGCGAGGCCACCGGCCAGGACGCCACCCCCGCCCACCTGCGCACAGCCGTCGACGCCAGCCTGCGCCGTCTGGGAACCGACTACGTCGACCTCTACCAGTTCCACATCGCCCAGGCCCCGTTGCCCGTCGCCCTCGACCTGGTCGACACCCTGGAGGACCTGGTCGCCGCCGGCAAGATCCGCGCCTACGCCTGGTCCACCGACGACGCCGCCAACGCCGAGGGCTTCGCGGCGAAGGCCCCGCACTGCGCCGCGGTCCAGCACGACTTCTCCGTCCTCAACCCGGCGCCGGAGATGGTCGCCGTGGTCGAGTCCCTCGGCCTGGCCTCCATCGCCCGCGGCCCGCTGGCCATGGGTCTGCTCTCGGGCAAGTACCACGACGGCAGGCGCGTGGCCGCCGACGACGTCCGCGCCCAGGGCCACCCGTGGATCCCCTACTTCGGCCCCGACGGCTCCGGCAGCCGCGAGTGGCTCACCCGCATCGACGCCGTACGCGACGTCCTCACCTCCGACGGCCGCACGCTCGCCCAGGGCGCCCTGGCGTGGCTGCTGGCCCGCACACCCGCCGTCATCCCCATCCCCGGCTGCCGCACCGTTGCCCAGGTCGAGGGGAACCTGGCCGTCCGCTCGCCGCTCCCCCCGGACGAGTTCGCCCAGGTGGAGTCCCTGCTCCGGGGATGACTCCGTCCGGCCACCGCCGTGACACCGCTCGGCCCGGCCGTCGAGGCCCGGTGATCCGAGCCCAGCCGATCCGATCTCCCGTGGTCATGTGGCGTCGCTGGTCAGGGCGTCGTGAGAGGCCCCCCGCTGCCCGTCACGAACACCTCGGGGCTCCCGTCGAACGAGGTGGCCCTGCCTGGTCGCGTGTGAGGACCACGCTCCCCGGTCGGCGCACCGAGTGCCCAAGGGGCAGCTGTCCGGGCTGAGTTGCGGAACCTTGCCGTCCGTGCTGTCGTGGTTGGTGGAGCCGCTCCCAGAAACGACCGCAGATCGGTGGACGTCTGTCATCGCCGTCGCGATCAGGATTTCAGGCACTCCGAGCCCCGCTGCGACGCTCGACTCCCCTTCACACGAGCACGGCGTGCCATTGAGACGGGAGAAGTCACATGAGCATCAGAAGGATCCGCACCCGGAGAGGTGTGTCGGTCGACCGGCGGTCGCGCCGGTCCGTCGGTGCCGCATTCGCTGCCCTGATCGTCGCCGCCGGAACGTTGGTGGCCGTTCCTGCCGCACACGCCACCACTCAGTTGGTGCACCCGGCCCTTCCCTACGGCCCCTACACGTGCGCGCCCAGTCTCGTCTGGCGGGAGGCCACACCGAGCGACCTGGTCTGCGTGCCTCCGGCTACGCGGGCGAGGGCCCTGCAGGACAACGCCGCGGCCGCGTCGCGCGTCCAGCCGGGTGGCGGCCCCTACGGCCCGGACACGTGCAGGCAAGGGTACGTGTGGCGCGAATCGCGGCCTTCGGACCACGTCTGCGTCAATCCCAGCACTCGCACCTACACCCGCACCGAGAACGAGAACGCCGTCTACGGCTACGCGGACCCGACGGGCCTTCCCGCAAACGGCACCTCTGCCCGATGGGACGGCCAACTGCACGTCTGGGGATCCGGATTCACCGGGAACGGAGCCGTCGCGATCTGGGGCTACTACCCCGACACGCATGCGTACGTCCAGGGCAGCGTTCCGGTACGAGCGGACGGTAGCGGCTACCTGGACAAGTTGGTGACCCGAAATTCGACCCCCCTCTCCTACCGGTCGATGTACGTCCTCACCGTCGACCCCTACACGGGCCTGGTCCGCAACGCGGGATCGGTCGCGGCGGCCAACTTCCTGTGACGCCGAGGTCACGTGGTGCTCGGTCGTCGAGCCGTTCCTGCGGATGTCGCCCGGTCGGCCGGAGGCGGAGAGAGCTGCCGACCGACCTGGACCGACCAGCCATCAGGGCAGATCCGCAGAGAGGCCGGCACATCCGCCGAAGGCGGTCGGCCGCGGAGGACACAGTGCTCCGGCCGCCCCCACGCAGTGGGGAGGGCCGGAGCTTCAGCGTGTGGGACTACTCGTCACGTCACGGGTAGGAGACCACGTTGCTGGGCGTGGAGTCGGTCGGGGTCAGAGCCCCGGTGTCGTTGATGACATGGGTGATGCTGCCCTGGTTGCCGAGCGAGACGCTGAGCAGATCGTGGAACTTCACCCCGGCGTTGTTCGGTACCTCGAACGAGTGGTACGCGTTCACTGCCGGATTGACGTTGAAGTAGCAGTAGCTCCCCAGGCCCCACGCCTCGTGCGAGGTGACGCCGCTGCCCACCTTGTAGGCCGCGTAGCCGTTGGTGCCGCTGGGGCCGATCCAGGCGGCCTGGTTGGGCACGTCGTACGGCATCTCGTTCTGGAAGAAGATGGTCTTGCCGCCCTGGCCGTTCCAGGTGACCTCGTACTTCTGGTAGTGCTCCACGAAGAGGCCGGTGGCCTCGACGTTGTTGCCGTTGACGATCACTCCGTTGTCGGCGGTGTTGGTGGTCCAGCCGACGGTGCCCGCGTTGCCGTGGTCGGCCCGCCAGGCCCAGATGTGGTCGATGATCGCGTTGCTGCTGTTGACGATCAGGCTGGCCGTCGCCTTGCCCGCGACCTGACCACCGATGCGGAAGAACACGTCCTGGATGGTGGTCGGGTTGGCGGCATGCGCGGCGCTCGACCCGGAGGGGCCGACGGTCAGCAGCGCGGCCGAGTTGGTGGTGCCGGCGTCGAAGAGCAGGCCCTTGAGCCGGACCCCGTCCACGTCGGCGACCTGCATGGCGTTGACGCCGTTGTCGGGCACGAAGGTCGGGTAGCCGATGCCGAGCACGACCGTGTTGGCCCGGGTGACGTTCAGCGTCTGGTTGAGGTGGTAGACACCCGGGGTGACGAAGAGGTTGCAGCCCTGGGCGAGCGCGTTGTTGATGGTGGCGGCGGTGTCCCCCGCCTTGACCACGTAGAACTGGCTCATCGGCTGCGAGGTGCCGGGGGTGCTGCCGGCGGCCCAGCTCGGCCCGGAGGCGTTGGTGCGCAGAGACGGCAGGAACACCCGGTACTTGCCGGTGGAGTCGAGGTAGAGGTAGGGGACGTCACGGGAGACCGGGGTGGTCGCCAGCACCGTCTCGGGGGGCGCCGGGAAGGTGTTGGCCGGGGCGCCGGTGACGCCGGAGAAGACCATGTTCCAGACGCCGCCGTCCCAGCTGCCGAGGCTGCTGTCGCGGGTGTACCACTGCTGCTGCGAGCTGGACTCCATACGGCCGGAGACCTTGGTGTCGGCCACGTAGCCGCCGCTGGCCCAGCCGTAGCTGGCCGGCTCCAGGTCCAGGCTGCCGTGCACGTCGATCCGGCGGAGCGGTGCGGCCTGCGCCACCGCCCAGCGGTCGTCGCCCCCGACCGGGTTGATCGCCAGGTTCTCCGCCGAGCGCCAGAAGTTCTGGGTGGCGTTGCCGGCGTCGCTCGCGTTGAAGGCGTCCACGGTGATGTTGCCGTTGATGGTCACGTCGTCCGGGTTCTGGCCCAGACCCGCGACGGACGTGTAGTAGCCGACGTTGTCGTTGACGTTGTAGGTGCCCGGCTTGAAGAGGTCCGCCACCCGGTTCTCGGAGAACTGCGCCGTCGCCGTGTCCTTCAACAAGTTGAAGTGGGAGTCCAGTTGGGCCTGGATGGTGGCAGCGGACATGCTCGGGTCGTAGATGTGCACGTTCGGGCCGAAGTTCGGGATGTCCGACTGGCCGGTGCACGCGCCCGTGCCGGTGCTGATGGTGTACGTGGCACTGGCCACTGCCGAGTTGGTCAGGCCCGACGCGATGGCGATGGCGCTGACGGTGGCGGTGCTGGAGACCGTGATCGGTCCGGTGTACTGCGTCGACGATGCCGTCGGCGTGGTGCCGTTGGTCGTGTAGCGGATGGTGGCGCCCGCGGTGGCGTCGCTGATGGTCACCGTCTGCGCCGAGCTGAAGGTGCCGCCCGCCGGACTGAAGGTCGGCGTGGCCGCCGCGCCGGTTCCGCCGCCGCCGGTGGTCCCGCCCGTGCCGCCGCCGGTGGTGACGGTGTAGGCGAACTGCGGGGTGTCGTACTGGGCCCCGCTCTTCTCGTAGGTGAACCAGTAGGTCAGAGCGTTGCCGGTGGCCAGACCGGACACCGTCTGTGTCCAGACCCCCGCACTGTTGGCCATCCGGAGGTTCTGCTGGTTGGCGCTGTTCACCAGGTAGTGCACGTCCACGTAGGCGGCAGCGGTCGTCGGCTTGAACGAGATGAGGACCTGGGTGCCGCTCGGCTGGGACACGCTCTGCGTGTAGTCGGCGGACGCGGCCACGGCACTGGTGCCGACGGTCAGCCCGAGCATGCCGGCGAAGGCCAGCACGAGGGCCGCGACCAGGGTCACGACCCGTCTTCTGCCGTCGCGCCCGGGGAGAAGCTGCTGAAGGGTGGTTCTGCGCATGGAACCCGTGATTCCTTTCCTACGACGGCTCACGATCGCCGCGGATGGGGGCATTCGGATACCGACTCTGATTGCCGAGTCGCCGATGTCCATTTCAATTCAAGAGGCCAGATAATTCGCCCGTGCGTATCATTTGATATCGAGTTCACGACCGTCAAGAGAAGGCGTATTTTTTTCCTCGAATATGCAGCGCAGATATGCGGAGGCAAGGACGGATGTCCATCCCCGTGGTTTTCACGGGGTGGACGTCCGCCGCTGTGGGCACGCCACGACAGCCGGGTCGGCCGCACCTTCGCATTCGCATTCCGTCGCCCGGAAATGCGTAACCCACTGGACCCGAGCGGTTCGGGAGATCTCTCCCGGAAGTCGGCCGGGGAGGCGGACGGCACCGGACATCGTGGTGCGCATCTCGCCGCTGCTGGTGCTAGCTCTGGGTGTAGGTGTAGTGCGGGGAGTCGTACTGGGCACCGCTCTTCTCGTAGGTGAACCAGTAGGAGACGGTGTTTCCGGCGGACAGGTTGCCGACGGTCTGCGTCCAGGTGCCGGCGTTGTTGGTCATCCGGAAGTTCTGCTGGTTGGCGTTGTTGACCAGGTAGTGGACGTCCACGTACGCGGCCGCGGTGGTCGGCTTGAAGGTGATCTGCGCCTGGGTGGCGTTCACCCGCACGGCGGCCGCGGTGCCGTCGGCCGTGGTGCCGCCCGAACCGCCGGTCGGCGTGCTGGTGGGCGTGCTCGTCGGCGTGCTGGTGGGGGTGCTCGTCGGCGTGCCGGTGGATCCGCCGCCGGCGGCCTTCTGGTAGACGGCGAACCAGTCCACGCTCATCCCGGCCCCGGAGGTGATGCTCGCCGAGGGCGAGGTGCAGCCGCAGACCTTGTTGGGGTAGGAGCCGCCGACGGCGAGGTCGAAGATGGCGAAGAAGCCGTGGTCCACCGCCGCCTGCCAGGTGGCGACGGAGACCTGGTTCTCGTTGACGGTGTACGTGAGCGTGTTGTCCAGGTAGAACCGCAGCTGCTCGGCCGCCGGGTTGGTGCGGTCCACGATCACCGAGTAGGTGTGGAAGGAGGTCTGGCAGCCGGGGCAGGACTGGAGCCCGCTGCTGATCCCGTCCGGGTCGTGGCACTCCCCGGCCCAGGCTCCGCAGTGGAAGGTGGTCGAGTGCTGGCTGAGGGCGTTGACGTCCTCCATGACGTCGAGTTCGCCGATGTTGGGCCAGTTGGTGGCACCGACCGGGCGAGCGTCCGCGCCCATCGCCCAGAAGGCGGGCCAGTATCCCAGTCCGCTCTGCGGGTTCGGCTGCTGGATGGATGCGCTCAGCTCCATCTCACCGCCGGCCGGGGCCTGGAAGTCGGTGCGCCGGGTCTCCACCCGGCCCGAGGTCCACTGCCCGGCGGCGTCCTTGATCGGCTTGATGACCATGTGGCCCGAGCCGTCCTGGTAGACGTTGGCGGTGGAGTTCGTCGCCGTCTCGATCTCGCCGGTTCCCCAGTTCGCCGCCGCGCCGGGATAGTTGTACGAGGTGCCGATGTCGTAGAGCCAGTTGGCCGTGTTGAGGCCGGATCCCGAGGCGCCGTTGAAGTCGTCGCTGAAGGCCGTGGTCCAGCCTGCGGGCGCCGCGGGGACCGCGGCCGCCGCCGAGGTGGCCCCGGTGAACATCGTCAGCAGCCCGGCCACCACGGCCATGGCCGCCGAGGCGGCGATGGCTCCACGCCCGTACTGCCGCTGCTCTGTCGCCGGTCTCGAGATGTGGGGGTTCCTGTTCATCGTGTCTTCCGAGCCTCTCTGGGTGGGGGTGAGGTTGTCGCCTGGCGCCGTGCCGCCCTCGGTCGAGGGCGCGTGCAGCCGAGCCGCGTCGAGTCGGCCGGGCAGGAACCGCGGCTCACGGATGCCGTTCCTGTTCACGTCGCTTCGAGCTGGATCGGTCCGCGTGCACGTGTGGCTTCGTGCGGGCAGGCCGGAGCCGGCCCGGCGGCTGATGCCGTTCGCCGCCGGGACCGGAAGGTCGGCTAGTCGAAGGGGTCGAGAACGAGGCTCGCCTGCTGGGGGCTGACGTCGCGCACCGGTGACTCGTGGTTGCCGACGTCGTCGAAGGCGAAGGCAGAGGAGTTCCCGTGGGCGGCCGCGGAGTTCGTCCTGATCGAGGTGACGATCTGGGCGGCACCGGGCTGCGACCCACCGTGCGCGTGGTCGGATGGTGCCGCCGACGCGCTTGCGCCCTGGGCGAGGCCGGACGTTCCCGCGAAGGCGAGCATGGGCGACACGACCGGGGTCGTGACGCGGTGACGGGGGCCGCCCCGCGGAGAGGCGCGCTGAAGGGTGGTTCTGCGCATGGACGTGAATCCTCTCACCCTCCTTCACCTAGTGAAGGAAGGAAGGAGCGGGTTGGACGATGGTGTGCGCATGCTCGATCCCAGAGGGCCCGCTCGTCCGTGCCGCAGCCTTTGATTGAACTATTGAGAGCGCTTTCAACCAAAGGACTGATGGACTGCATGTCCAGAGGAGTGTCAGCGCGGTCGCGCTCATGCGTCAAGGACCTTGGCTGTGTTCACTTCTTGAACTGATGGCCCGCCAGCAAGGGGTCAGGGTCGCGGAGAAGCGAAGCCTCCTCGACCACCGGTCGACTCGACGGACGGCGGGCCACCCGCGAGCCCGGCACCCCGCAGGGTCCGCCCGACGACCCGCCGCCGGGCGAGCACCTCCGGCGAGTGGAGCCCGAACTGGGAAGTACTGCAAGCACCTTGACGTGCTCCGGCCCGAGGGTGCTAGCATCCCGCGCTGAGAGCGCTCTCAAGCATTGCACTCACGAACGGATATTCGCTGAGTGCTGTCCGCGATCCCCCACCCCGGACGGAGTGTTCCTGATGACGGAACAGCAGCACGTATTCGCCAGGAGCCGACGAGTGCCTTCGCGACGCCGCATGACCGCCCTCGCCGTCGCAGCCATCGGTGTGCTGGCGCTGATTACGACGGGCGCGAGCGGCAACGCGTCCGCCACCCAGACCACCGCGTTGCAACCGGCTGCCCTGCAACCCGCCGCCGCGCCGGCCGCGGTGCCGGCCGCACCGGCAGGCTTCACCACCACCTGGAGCGACGACTTCAACGGTGCTTCCGGAACCGGCATCGACTCGGCCTGGAAGTACGACACCGGCGCCGGCAGCACTTTCGGCACCGGCGAGATCGAGACGATGACCAACAGCACCGCCAACGTCTACCAGGACGGAAACGGGCACCTGGTGCTCAAGGCGCTGCACTCCGGCACCGATCCAGCCGGCGGGTGGACATCAGGCCGGGTCGAGACCCAGGCCGCGACCTTCGGCGCACCCGCCGGCGGCGTCGTGGAGATGGTCTCCGCGATCCAGCAGCCCAATCTCACCACCGCCAACGGGGCCGGTTACTGGCCCGCGTTCTGGATGCTGGGATCGACACTGCGTACCGGCACGACGTGGCCGGGCTCGGGCGAGGTGGACATCCTGGAGGACGTCAACAGTCGCAGCTCCGTCTTCGGCACGCTGCACTGCGGCGTCAACCCGGGCGGCCCGTGCAACGAGAGCACCGGCATCGGCAGCGGTGAGCACGCCTGTACCGGCTGCCAGACCGGCTACCACACCTACGCCGTGCAGATCGACCGCTCCGTCTCCCCGGAGCAGATCCGCTGGTACCTGGACGGGACCAACTACTTCACCGTCAAGGCCAACCAGGTCGACGCCACGACCTGGGCCAACGCGGTGGACCACCCGTTCTTCATCATCTACGACCTCGCCATGGGCGGCGGGTTCCCCTCGGCCTTCGGCGGGGGCCCCAACGCCAACACCGTCTCCGGCGGACAGATGAACGTCGACTGGGTCGCGGTCTACAACAAGGCACCCGGCGGCACCACGACCGGCGGCACGACCGGCGGCGGGACCACGACCGGCGGTTCGGGCGGCACCACGGCCGACGGCACCGCGGCCGCCGTGCGGGTGAACGCCACCCAGGCGCAGATCACCTTCAAGCCGACCACCGCGGCCGCGTACGTGGACGTCCACTACCTGGTCAACAACGCCAACCAGCAGAACCTCCGGATGACCAACAACGCCGGCACGTGGACGCAGACCGTCGGCAACCTGTCCGCCGGAAACACCGTCACCTACTGGTTCACCTACGAGAAGAGCGGTGCCCAGTACGACTCCCCGCACTACACCTACACCCAGAGCTAGCACCGGGAGAACGGCAGCGGGCGGTGCCGCACGGCGCCGTCCGCAGGCCGTGTCAGCACGCCACCAGGGCGAGGAACGGCCACGTCCGCGCTCTCGCGGTCCACGCACGGCGCGCGGCGGCCGGCTCAGGGGAAGCAAGGAGCACGACATGGCAGCGAGCGACCACGGCTCGGGGGCCGGGCACCGGGTCGTCCCGCGTGCGACGCCCGCCTCCCGGAACAGCCCCGCAGCACCGGACGGACCGGCGCCGCGGGCCGTAGCGGCGGGGCCGGGGCCGGAAGCCGCAGCGGGTGAGCCGTCCCCCGAAGGAGCCGCCGGTACGGGCGGAGCAGGCGAGGAGGGCGCGACCGGGGGCCCGGCGACCGCGACGATCCTCCCGGAGGGCGCCCCGGCCGGACAAGGCGCGGAGCCGGCAGCGCCGCCGCCCTGGTCGCCGGGCGCCCGCCTGGTGCTGGGCGCAGCCCTCGTCGTCGTGGTGGGAGCCGTCCTCTACCACCTGGGCGCGGTCTTCCTCTTTCTCGCCCCGCCCAACGAGCTCTCACTCAAGTACCAGCAGGAGATCAACGCTCACATCTATCCGGAGTTCGACCAGAACTGGCAGCTCTTCGCGCCCAACCCGCTCCAGGCCGACATCCATGTCCAGGTGCGGGTGCAGACGCTGGATTCGGGCGGCGCCCGCGCCGAGCCCGACTGGGCCGACCTGACCGCGTCGGACCTCGCGGCCGTCAAGCACAACCCCGCCCCTTCGCATCTCGACCAGAACATGCTGCGGCGGGGCTGGGACTACTACACCACCTGGCACAGCCAGCAGGACGAGACACCGACGGGCAGCGGCGCACCGCTCTCGGAGCAGTACCTGAAGCGGCTGGCGCTCCAGCGTGTCGGCGCGCGGTGGCAGGGCAGCCCGATCGTCGGGGTGCAGCTGCGATCCGCCACCTGGCAGGTGCCCGGACCGCCCTGGACGGGTCCGGCCCCAGTGGGAGCGCCGGAGTACCGGACCCTCGGCTGGTGGGCCGTCAGCCCCCAGGACTACGCCGGACTGGGAGCGGCCTGATGCCCGTACCGACCCCACCGCCCGCTCGGGTCGGTCCCGGCGGCGCCCGCGGTCCGGCTTCTCGGGTCGGTCCCGGCGGCGCCCGCGGTCCGGCTGCTTCCGTGGGGGCCGCCGCGCCCGAACGCGCCGAGACGACCGCGGTGCGAGCGGTGTTCGCCCGCACCCTCGCCCCCTATCAGGCGGCCGTGGTGCGCATCGGTGTCGCCTTCACCTTCTGCGCCTTCCTGCTGCGGGAATGGCCGCTGCGGCGGGAGCTCTACGGTGACCGGACGGCCTGGAGCCTGGATCTGGCCCGTCAGATGCTGGCGGGCAACCACGCCTTCACGCTCCTGGCCTGGTCCGACAGCCGGGTGTGGTTCGAGTTCGTCTACACGCTCGCCATCGTGGTCGGTGCCCTGCTGCTGGTCGGCTGGCGCACCCGCTTGACGTCCGTGCTCTTCATGCTGCTGGTGCTCTCCCTGGAGAACCGCGCGGCGCTCCTCGGCGACGGAGGCGACAACGTCGTCCACCTCCTCGCCATCTACCTGGCCTTCACGCGCTGCGGCACGGTCTGGTCACTGGACGCGCGCCGGGTGCGCCGCCACGCCGCCTCCGGGTCCGATCCGTGGGGAGCGGCGTTGTGGCTCGCCGCCGGAGCGGCGCTGGCCGTGAGCTGGGCGACCGGCGTGCCGGCCCCCGGCGTGCTCGGGTTCGGCTCCCACTCCTGGGGGCTGCTCCTGTGGCCGTCCTGGGCGGTGACCGGAGTGCACCACGCGCTCCGTGTCCGGCGTTCGCGTGGCGAGGCGGCGGCAGTCTCCGAGGCCCTCGCCAACCTGGTCCACAACTCGGCCATGCTGGTCATCGCCGTCCAGGTGTGCCTCATCTACGCCACGGCGGGCTGGTACAAGATCCAGGGATCCCTCTGGCAGAACGGCAGCGCGGTCTACTACCCGCTGCATCTCCCGTACTTCGCCCCCTGGCCCGAACTGGCACCCGTGCTCTCCGGCAACAGCACACTGGTCCTGTTGCTCACCTACGGAACAGTGATGGTCCAGGTCTCCTTCCCCTTTCTCGTCTTCAACCGCCGGATCAAGAACGTGCTCCTGATCCTGATGATCGCCGAGCACATCGGCATCGCCGTCATCCTGGGTCTGCCCTTCTTCTCGCTGGCGATGATCACCGCCGACGCCGTCTTTCTGCCCACCGGCTTCCTGCGGCGGGTGGAGGCGCTGGGCGCGGCCTGCTTCGCCGGGCCGGTGAGGACGCGACCGCGGCCGGACACTGCCACCGCGCCCGCGCCGTAGCGGACGAGCGGTCCCGGGCTGCCGGCCGACGAAGTGGCCGCGCCGCCGAGCAGGGCGATGCGGCCGGTCACGACCGGCGGTGCCGTGGCTCGGTCGTCCACGAGCTGGACGTCGCGACTCCACCGTCGGCGCCGGTCCGCCGCACCTGGGCGTGGCGCGGCGATCGGGTGGTAACGCTTGGGTCACGAACGCCCTTCGCGTGCAGCAGCGCCGGGGTACCCCACGTCAGGTCGGTGACAGAAGCCAGAGCGGCTTCAGGACGGGGGCGGTCATGCTGAGGGAGCACGTACGGAGGGTCGCTGATGCGCGGCAGTGACGTCGAGGATTTCACGTCGTTCGTCCAGGCGCGGTCGGCGGCGCTGTTCAGGACCGCGTTGCTTCTCACCGGGGAGCGCCATGCGGCCGACGATCTCGTGCAGTCCACGCTGGAGAAGGTCTACCGGCATTGGCGACGGGTCCGCTCCGCGGACGTGCCCGAGGCCTACGCGCGCAGGATCCTGGTGAATCTCGCCAACGACCGCTGGCGCAGGCAGCGCGGGCACGCGGAGACACCGCTCCATGACGACGCCGGTGGTGAGCGGGTCGATCCGTACAAGGGCGTCGACGCGCGGGACGAGCTGATGCGCACGCTCCAGGAACTGCCGACCAGCATGCGAACCGTACTGGTGCTGCGGTACTTCGAGGAGCTCAGCGACGCGGAGATCGCCGGTCTGATGAACACTTCGGCCAGTACGGTGCGGTCCCAGGCGAGCCGCGGACTGGCGAAACTCCGGTCGGCCGTCGCCCGGAACACCCGTCACACACCCTCGGGAGGGGCCGCATGAAGGACTTCGACCTGGAGGGCGAACTGACCGCGGCCATGCAGGACCGGGCGGATCGGTTCCCTCCCCGTACGTACGAGGTGGACGCGCTCGTCGCGACGGTCAGGCGTCGCCGTCGCCGCCTCGCGGCGGGTGCGGTTGCCGCTCTGACCGTGCTGGCGATGAGCGCCGGGTTCGCGAGTCAGCTGGGGCACGACCGCGGATCGCCCACGGTGCAGGTCCCCTCCCGCCCGGTGCCCTCGCCGACCACCTCACCGTCGAGCACCTCGTCTCCCCGGCCCCCTGCCGAGCCGTCGGAGACGACGCGGGCGCTCTATCTCGCCGCCCTGCGCTATCAGGATCCGGCGACCCGTGCCGAGGTGGACCTCGACAGGGTGGCGGCCCTGTTCGCCGACGCCGACGCGTACCGGCGGATCTGGGGTACCGACTCGCGCGGGGTGACCTGTGGAGTGGCAGTCGACGGTGTGCTGGCCGCCGGCGAGATCCGGCTGTACCAGGGAGCCCAGCCGCTCGGTCAGGTCGCCTCACTCACCTTTGACGGTGCTTCGGGCACCGTGCGCTCGCTGACCTGCACGCCCGACACCGCACGGGGTCAGGGTGACGACCCGAGCGTCAACGGCTTCTACGGCGGCCTGGTGACGGCCGCCAAGGCCGGTGACCCCTCGGTGCGTCCGACCCTCGCCGAGCGGTTCCTGAGCGCGAGGTTGCGATCCGCAGGGGGCGCCACCGCCGGCACCTGCTTCACCGACACCCCCAGGTTCTGGCTCGCGGACAATCCCTCCTCGGGAACCCTCCGCCACGGGTGGAGCATGACGCTCAGTGACAGTCGGAGATTCCCGATCGACCTCGACGAGCACGGAGAGATCGACACCGCGTGCGAGTGAGGACAACGTGCGCGCGGGCCCCTCTCGTACGGCGGCCGGCCGGTTCCCCGGCCGCCACCACGAGTCCGGCCACCGGCCCGCCGTCGCGCTCGTCCACCCTCCGGGCGACGGCGGCCCGGGCGCGGCGTGGCAGGACCGCGCAGCCTTCGTGCTCACGGGAGCCGATCGCCGCACCGGCCTCGGCCGCGGATGATCGACATCAGTGATTCGTGGGTCTGCGCGTCGGCGGCCACCAGCAGGCCGCGACCCGCCTCACCGACCGGTGCGCCGTCGATCCCGGTGACAACGCAGCCGGCTGCCCGGCACAGGGCGATTCCGGCGGCGAAGTGCACGCTCCCGGTCAGGTCGCCACCATCGGTGACGTACGCGGCGCGCCTGCCGGTGGCGACCCAGGCCAGGGCCAACGTCGTGGAGAGGACCCTGGGCCGGAAGCGCTCGACGAACTCGGGCCGGCCCAGGAGGTCCACGGCTCGGAATCCGGGCGCGCTCGGGAACGGCGGATCGAGGTTGACGTCCACCAGGCGGGTGGCCGACGAGGGCGCCAACCGCTCGTCGACCCCGTCGTGCCGCACCCAGGCGCTCTCACCGTCGGTGAAGAAGACCTCGTCGTTGAACGGGTCGGCCACGGCCGCCGCTCCGTCGCGCAGCGCTACGTTGACGGCCACCAGCATGGTGGCGGCCGCGTAGTTCAGCGTGCCGCACAGGGGATCCACCAGCCACTGGCGTACAGCGTCGGCCGCACCCTGCTGCCCGCCCTCCTCGCCGAGGATCGCGTCATCGGGGCGGGCAGCACGGATGACGCCGAGGATCGCCTTCTCCGCTTCCACGTCGGCGGCGGTGGCGAAGTCCCCCGCTCCCTTGTCGATGCGGGCGAGCTGACGGCCGTACAGGCGGCGCACCACGTCCGCCCCGGCAGATGCGCCGACTGTGGCGAGCTCGGCATCGTCGGAACCCGCGGATGAGCTGATCATGCCGGGCAGAATATCGAGGCGGAGCACCGACCCGGCGGGTCAGGACAACGATGGCTCGTAACCGCGTAGTTCACGGCGAACCTCCGAGGCCACTCCGCCCGGCAGGGAAGGACGTGAGGCCGGCCCATGGCCGCCCCGACAGGACGGCGGGGCGACAGGACGGCGGGGCGACAGGGCTCAGTACCAGCTGTCGAGCCACAACCTGGCGCGCCAGTCGGCGTACGGGATGCTCTGCCCCGTGTAGATCGGAAGGAAGTGGACGAAGTTCCAGCCGATGAGCAGGACGAGCGCCCCTGCCACCACCGCACCCCGGACGCGGCGCCCCTCGCTCGCCCCCGGCGGCCCCGGCAGGGCTCCCAGCATCATCGTCACGGCCAGGCTCAGGTACGGCACGAAGGCGACCGCGTAGAAGGAGAAGATCGTGCGGTCCTGGTAGAGGAACCAGGGCAGGTAGCCGGCCCCCACCCCGCACAGGACGGCGCCGGAGCGCCAGTCGCGCCGCAGCGCCCATCGGTGGAGCAGGTACACGAGCGCGCAGCAGGCCGACCACCACAGGAGCGGTGTTCCGAGGGCGAGGATCGTCTGCGAGCAGGCGGTGGCGGCGTGGCAGCCGGCCGTGCCGGGCTCCGCCTGCGTGTAGTGGAACAGCACGGGACGGCCGAGGACCAGCCAGCTCCAGGGGTTCGACTCGTACGCGTGGGGTGTGTGCAGCCCCACGTTGAACTGGTAAACCTCGTACTCGTAGTGCCACAGGCTGCGGAGCGGGGCCGGGATCCACGACCAGGTGCCGCCGCGGCCGTCCGCCCAGTGCCGCCCGTACCCCTGGTCGGACCGGAACCAGCCGGTCCAGGTCGCCAGGTACACCAGGGCGGCGACCGCGGCGAGGGAGAGCGCCGACCAGCAGTCCCTGCGCAGCACCGCGCGGTAGGGGCGACGCGCGCCCGCGGTGCGGCGGGCGCCGGCGTCCCACAGCAGGGTGAGGACGAGGAAGGAAGCCAGGAAGTACAGGCCGTTCCACTTGACCGAGGCCGACAGTCCGAGGAAGAGCCCGGCCGCGAGGCGCCAGGGCCGCGGGCCCGTCCCGGCGCGGGCGCCGGTGTGCCCGTCCGGGTGTGCCCGGCCGAGCCCGTCGACCGGCAGGGCGGCCGCGAGCCGGGCCCGCGTGCGGTCCCGGTCGACGAGCAGGGACCCGAACGCCGCCAGGGCGAAAACCATCACGACGAGGTCGAGCAGCGCCGTGCGGCTCATCACGTAGTGCAGGCCGTCCACCGCCATCAGGGCCCCGGCCAGGCATCCCAGCAGGGTCGAACGGAACAGACGGCGCCCCGTGCGGCACAGCATCAGCACCGACAGGGTGCCCAGAGCCGCCGTCATGAAGCGCCAGCCGAACGGGCCGAGTCCGAACATCCACTCGCCGAGGGCGATCACCCACTTGCCCGTCGGCGGGTGCGCGACGAACGCCCCGGAGTCGGACAGCGGGATCACCTGGGGGCTGCCGAGGATCTGCGGGTCGGAGGCCAGGTGGTCCGGCCAGCTGCCCTCGTAGCCGAGCCGCAGCAGGGACCAGGCGTCCTTGGCGTAGTACGTCTCGTCGAAGACGACCGCCCGCGGGCTGCCCAGGCGCCAGAAGCGCGGCAGCCCGGCGAGGAGCGTGACCAGCAGCGGCCCGCCCCAGCCGGACCACCGCGCCAGCCGGTGCGCCGCCGCCGGGGACAGTCCGAGCGTGTGCCGCATCCGCGATCCGGGTTCGGGAAACGGCGCCACCAGGCGGTCGCGCACGGAGAGGTGCGGGCGCGCGACGTACCCGGCGCGGTGCAGTTGCCGCTCCCAGGGGGTCGGCCGGCGGTCGGCCACCTGCCGGGGCAGGCCGGCGGAGGCGGTCGCGTTCTCGGGGATCACGAAGGGGGCCTTCTCCTCGTGGAGGGCGGGACGAACGATGATCGGGTGCGCGGCGGGCGACGGGTCGTCCCGCCGGCCGGGGAGGTCCTCATCCGCCGGGGCTCCCGGCACCCGTCCGGGTGGCCGGGATCCGGCCCGGCCCCGTGACCGGCCCGGGCGTCGACGGGCGGTGCGGCGCCGACGCCCCCTCCGCGGGGGCGGCCGGGCGGCCCGGCGACGTCATCGTCGCCGACTCGGCGGAGACGACGGGACGAGGCCGAGGACCGGGGGGCCCGCCCCGGGGGAAGGAACTCGCCAGGACCAGCAGCGCGACGCAGAGTCCGGTGGCGGTCAGCACCGACCCTGCGGCCGCCCATGCCGTCCGGACCCGGTACCGGGCGCGCACGCCGGCGCGCAGACGGTCCCGGTGGCGGTCCTCGTACGACACCTCCTCCAGCCCGTCGCGCATCATTCGCGCCAGGTCCTGCTCGAATTGATCCATGGCTCCCCTTCTCACTCGACCGGGCCGACCGCCTCGGCCAGCAGCTGCCGCAACCGTGCGACGCCACGGGCCGTGAGCGACCGGGCGGTACCCAGCGGGCACCCCAGCACCTCCGCGACCTGCCCCTCGGGCAGGTCCTGGTAGTAGCGCAGCACCACCGCGGCCCGCTGCCGCGCCGGAAGCAACGCCAGCACGGCCTCCAACCCGGTCCGTTCGTCCACGGCCGCGGCCTCGTCCGCCGAGCCGGGCGGGTCGGGCAGCCGGCCGACGGGCTGCTCGCCCCACCAGCGGCGCCGTGCCGAGCGGGCCGCGGCACGGGCCAGGACCTTGCGTACGTACGCCTCCGGCGCCTGCTCGGCCACCCTCGGCCAGGCGAACCACAGCTTGACGAGCGACTCCTGCAGCAGGTCCTCGGCCCGGTGCCGGTCCCCGCCGGTGAGCAGCCGCGCCAGGTGGAGCAGCGCCGACCAGCGAGCCGCCACGAAGCGGTCGAACTCGTCGGCCCGCAACTGCCCCGTCACCCTCGGTCCCCTTGCCTCCCCGCCGGACGTGCCGGCCCCTGTCGCGGAGCCGAGGGCGGCGCACGCGTCATCGATCACGCGCGCCGCCGTACGACCGCGTCCCTGTACCCCTGATAAGACGCTGGACCCCGCTCCGCTATGCACCCCGGCCCTGTGTCCTGGGTCACACCGGCCGGCCGTGGCGGCGCCCGAGCCGCGGACGACCGCGCTCGTACGCCGACCGCCGACCGCCGACCCGCCACCGTGCCAGCGAGCCGCCCGGCTCCGGTGATCCAAGGACCCCACCCGACCCGTCCACTGATCGCGGCTCCCGGGGCGGTCCCAGCGCCGTCCGCGACGAGGACACGAACAGACCCGTCTACGGGCACGTCACACCATGCGTACGTACGATCACCCTATGCAATGGTGATCATGTGGGTCGAGTCCGGCCGCAGGCCGGTGGCTATGCGTCGGTCGTGACCGTCGCCGGGCGTGATCGCCGCGTCCGCCCTCCTTCTGAGGGCGGCTCGGACCGTGGAGGAGGCCGTCCGAAGGCCTCCCCCGCCACCTAGGAGGAACAGCTGTGAAGGTTCGTTTCGGTAGAAGCCGTGGCCGGGTGCTCGCGGTCGCCGCACTGGCCGCGATCGTCGCCTCGACCGTCCCGGGAGCGGCGCCCGCGTCCGCGGCCACGGGATCGGACGGGTCCGGGCTCGCGGACGCGATCACGTCCTTCGTCACCTCCACGCTCTCGGGCGTGGCCCAGGCGACCGACGGCGGCGCGGCACGTTCGGAGCACTGGGGCGTGATCACCCGCAACACCATCGGCTCCCCCGTCGCGGCCCTGCGCAACGGCCCCTACGGCTCGTACGGCGGAACCGGCGACGCCTCCGAGCCGCCCTACGGGACCGGCAGCCTCGGCATCGAGGTCGCGGACAACTCCACCTCGCAGAGCCCGGGCGCCGAGAAGGTCGACTTCGGCAACGAGGTCGACTTCTACGGCGATTCAGTGCTGGACCTGGAGCAGGTCGGCTTCCACGTCTTCCAGACCAGCGAGAACGTCAGCAACGGCGGCCCCACCAACCTGCCGGGCATCAGGTTCGAGATCGACCCCAACGTCGGCACCGGCCAGAGCGACAACTACTCCGTGCTCGTATGGCAGCCCGACGCCGTCCCGGTCGCCTCCCTGAACCGCTGGAGCCCCTACCTCGACGCCACCACGAGCGGCACGTGGTACCTCACCGGCGGCGAGACCTCCTGCACCCAGGGCACCCCCTGCACCTTCACGGGTCTGAAGCAGTCCCTCGACGACGGCGGCAACGCCCCGACGATCCTCACCGCCTCGATCAGCAAGGGCCGCGACCACCTGTGGGTCGGCGCCGTGGACGGCCTCCGGATCAACGACGACATCTACGACTTCGAAGCCGGCGGCGTCAACGCCCGACGCGTCGGACGCGGCTGACGCACGATCTCGACCGGGCGGCGCTACGCGCACCGTCCGACACCACCTCCGGGCGGCCCTCCTGCGGAGAGGGCCGCCCGGAGGC
The DNA here is from genome assembly GCF_041435095.1 of Kitasatospora sp. NBC_00315. NCBI lineage: Bacteria > Bacillati > Actinomycetota > Actinomycetes > Kitasatosporales > Streptomycetaceae > Kitasatospora > Kitasatospora sp. NBC_00315. The sequence goes on from NZ_CP108025.1 coordinate 399,345, forward strand.
GCGACACCAGGAGCTCACCCGCCGCCCGGGGCCCGTCCTTCGTCGAAGTACCCGACCCAGGTATGCCCGGCCGTGTCGTCGCGACGTGTTCGATCCCGTCGCCGAGAACGGCCTCGGCGACGACCTGTCCTGCCGAGTCGATGACTCGGGCGTTTGGCTCCACCCCGTCCGGGGGTACCGGCCGGAAGGGTGGCGGTGATCCCCGCCGGGCCGGGGCGCCCGCCGAAGGTCGGGTTCGCATCCCGGTACGGCATCCCAGGCACTCTCTGTTTCCGCAGGTCACCAGGGGTGGGATGGTTCCACCGTTGCAGGTTCAGCGACGGCTGTTGTGGTGCATCCCCGACGTCCTCGAAGCTCTGGGTGTCGCACCGGCCGCGGCGGAACACCCGCCCCGGCAACGACACGGCGACGACACCCACCCTGAACTCGTCCACCCGGGCACCCCTGTGCCCCGGCACCCGGAGTGCGGACCTACCCGCACTGCGTTCCGGGCCGAGGACACGGAGACGCCCTCTTGTCCGATCGGGCGGTCGGGCGGTCGGGCCCTCGTGTCCTCGGATCGGACACGGACGGGGTGGCGACAAGTCGGCAGGCGCGCTCGGCGGGAATCCGAACGAGCGCGACCACATACGGACCAGAGAAGGAACACGCACATGAACGGCAACCCCCTCACACACCGTCGTCCGGGACACCGCGCGGCCGTCGCCGCCGCTCTCGTCCTGGCGGTCGGCTTCGGCATCTCGGCGCAGATGTCGGCGCAGGCGGCCGTCCACGCCCCCGCGCAGGTGTCCGCCGCCGCATCGGGGTCGGTCAGCGGCACGAACGGCCAGTCGGTGACCCGGGTCGCCGACTTCTACGGCGCGTACATCGACGCGAAGGGCGACTACGAGGACCCGGACGGCACCCTCGCCACGGCGCTGCGCGCGCACTACCTGACACCCGAGTTCGCCGAGCGGCTGGCGGCCTGGGAGGAGGAGAACGGGGCGGACGGCGTCCTGCGTGCCCAGAACGTCCCGGCGCGGTGGACGGTGACCGACAACGGCGCCGTGGGCAACAGCCACGAGGTCGTCGTCACCCTGACCTACGGCAGCGGGGAGACGACGCAGAAGAGCAAGCTCTTCGTGCTGGTGGAGCGGTACAACCACATCGTCGACATCGGCACGACGAGCAACCGCTGACGGCGTGGCAACCCCACCCGGTCCGTCCCCGCGAAGATCCGGGCAGCCGCCCGCCGCCCGCACGAAGTACCTCCCGCGTGTGCGGACCGCACCGTGACGTGACCGGCATCCGGAGTACGGGGCCGGTACGGCATCGACACGGGACCGCACGGCACGGCACGGCACGGTCAACGGTGGCGCGAACGTGCGGGGCGCGGTCGGCGGACGCGACCCTGTGGTGAGGACGTGTCAGCCGGACGAGCGTGAGGGGGCCGACCGAAGCGCGGTCGGCCCCCTCACGGGGAGGCCAATCCGATCGAGGTACATCCGGACCCTTGCGGCAGGTCACCCCGGCGAACTCGAACCACCCGGACCACCGGGACCGGACCCGCGCGATGCCCGCCGACCGGCACTATCGGAGCCGGGCCAGCAAGTGGGCGTCGAGGAAGCCCCGCTCGGAGGCCGGGTCGTGGAGCAGTCGGGCGAAGGTGGCGAACCCGGCCCCGGCGAGCAGCTCGGCGAACCGGTCCGCCGGCCAGCTGTAGGCGGGCGTCACCTTGTGGGCGAAGCGGACCGGATCGGGCGCGTCCGTCGCGAAGAACGAGACCAGGAGCAGACCCCCCGGCGCCAGGACCCGCGCCTGCTCGGCGAGCAGCGCGGGTAGTTCCCCGGGAGGAGTGTGGATCATCGAGTAGTGGGCCAGCACTCCGCCGAGCGAGCCGTCCTCAACCGGGAGGGCCTCCATCCGCGCCTCGTCGAACCGCAGTGCGGGATGGGCCCGCCGGGCGTGGTCGACCATCGCCGGGGAGAGGTCGAGCCCGAAGGCGTCCAGTCCCAGGTCGTGCAGCATGGCGGTCAGATGTCCGGGCCCGCAGCCGACGTCGGCCGCCCGCGGATTCCCCGTCCCACGCACCAGCTCGGCGAAGGTGCCGATCATGTTCCGCGTGAACGGCTGCGTCTCCAGCCGATTGGCGAACATCGACGCGTACAGCTCGACGATCCCGCCGTAGGCCGCCTTGGTTTCTTCCTGGTGCTCCGCCACGGGAGAGAAGTTAACACCCCGGTTCGCAACTACTCACCGCCTCCGTACCGAATCCCGCGCCGTCGGGGAGCTGACAGCACCGGGAAGCCGGGCGGGGGACGTCGCCGCCCGGCCCCGGCCCCGGCCCCGGCGGATCGTCCCGTGGCCGGTCCGGGCAGGAGGTACGGCCGGGCTACGGCAGAGCGCCGAGGGCGTGGCCGATGGTGTCGAGTTCCTGCCGCAGGAAGCCCGGGCCGCTGTGGCCGGCGGGCGCGAAGGTCTTCAGAAAGACCTTCACTCGCAGGCTGCCGTCGGCCTCCTCCTTGACCTTGTCCACAGCGGCCCGGAAGTAGACGGTGTGCGGCCCGGCCGACTGGATGTCGAGTTCGATGTCCTGGCCGAACCAGTCCTCGGGATCCGAGTTGACCTGACGGGTCAGTTCGGCGAGGCAGCTCTCCGCGATTCCGGGCAGGACCTCCACGGCCAGTGCCGACACGGCGGCGAAGGTGGTGACGCCCGGCCAGATGGTGTTGATCGGGCGCGCGGTGGCACGGAAGTCGAAGAAGGCGAAGGTGTGCCGGGTGCAGACGTGGTGAGTGCTCGCCTCGTCGACGGAGACGGTCAGGACCACCGGGCAGGCGTTGAACGTGCCCCGCGCCTGCCCGCTCCCCACCACGGTGGCGGAGGCGTGGAACTGGGCGATGGCCTGCGCGTTGTGCCGGGCCGCGGCGAAGAGCTGCTGCCCGGCCTGCGCACCGGGATAGTTGGTCAGGCCCTTGCGGAGGTTCTCGTGGGTGACCGTGTCGTGGAGCCACTGCTCACGCAACGGCGGGTAGAGCAGCAGGTCGCCGCGGACACTGCCGTACGCCGTCTGGGCGGCCTCGTGCGCCTGACCGAGCAGCCGGGTCAGCTCCTTCCACAGGTCCGCGTCGAAGTCGCCCAGTCCGTTGTTGGCGCCGTCCGCGGTGGTCCAGGCGTCTTCCAGCTCCTTGAGGAGGGTGGAGACGGCGTCCATCCGCCGTCGGCCGTTCCCGGCCGGCTCCGCCTCGGTGTCCGCGTCGAACTCCTGGCCCGGATCGGTCGACGGGCTCATCGGTCCCAGTGACACCATGATCGGCAGGTTCCAGAGCAGTCGGTGCGGGCTGGTTTTGGGCCTCGCGTCCATCACGGCCCGGACCACCGGTTCGCCCGCCAGCCGCCAGCAAAGCCCCCAGAACGCCCGAACAGCGGCCTTCAGCTCCGGGTCGGGAGCGTTGTAGAGGATGGCGATCTGCTCCGCGATCGAACTGAGCTTCTCCTTGGAGATCTTGTGGTGGAGGGCGCCGGCACCCCACTCGGCCGGGAACGCGTACCGTGCCTTTCCTTTGGTGATCGGGACGACCGCCCAGTCGGCCTTGCCGGGGACCTGCTTGCCGGTGTTGGGCGCGTCGACGGGGGTGATCGGGACGGCAGTCGTCATGTAGTCCTCTTTCGCAGGGGGCCGTACCGCCGGACCGCGGCTCGACGGCCCGTCAGGTGGCCAGGTTCCCGTGCCTGGATGCACAACGACTAAACGCCCGGCCCGAGGGGGTGTCCGGGCTCCGGCGGCCGGCAGACCGCCCTGTTCGTCGCTGCTTCTCGGCGCTCGCCTCCGCGCTGCGCCGATCTCCCGCCCGGCCGCACCCCGCCGTCGTCGTCCTGGAGCGCGGTCGGATCCCCTGGACCGGAGTGGTGGACGCGGTCCGGCTCGGACCCGAGGACGTCGGCCTGCCCGAGAGCGGGATCCGGCGGGGCCCTACTGCTGCCGGGCGGCGTCCATGTGCAGGCGGATGGTGGTTCCCGTGTCGCAGGTGGAGCGTATCTCGACGAGGTCGCAGAGCTGGTGGGCGAGCCAGAGGCCGCGGCCGCCGATCTGATCCGCGGCGGGGCGGCTGCGGCCGGCCATCACGTCGGAGATGTAGCCGGAGTCGTGGAACTCGCAGAGGAACGTCGCGTCCTGGGCCCAGGTGCGCAGGGTGCCGTGGCCTCCGCCGTGGCGGATGCTGTTCGTCGCGATCTCCGTGACGGCGACGGCCAGTTTCGGCAGTCGGTTCGGCGGGACACCCGCGTCGGACGCGCACTGCGAGACCTTCGAGCGGATCGCGGCCAGGTCACCGTCCGTGTAGCTCAGCTCCTGGAACGGATCGCACGGGCCGGCCAGCTCGTCGAAGGGGTACACCTCGGCGGTCAGGTACTCCTCGTTGGCCACGTGCCGGTCGTGCCGGCGGATCAGCGGGTGACAGCGCGAGAGCGATCGCAGGGCGTCCTGGTCGTCGTCGGCGGCGTCGTAGGGGCACAGCATCGACCAGGTGGAGCTGCGCGCGAAGGCCCGGTTCAGGAGCCACTCGTGGTAGCGCAGCTCCGAGAGGTGCGCCGCGCTGCGCGCGTGGCGCCAGGCGGTCTCTCCGATGGCGCGTACGGGCCTGCCGCCCTCGCCGTGCTCGTTCATCCAGGCCGACCAGGCGGCGATGTGCCGGCCGGGGTTGGGGCCGGCCGTCGTGGTGTCGACGAAGGTGACGGCGGGTTCGTCCACGAGTTCGCCGCGCAGGAGCGAGGTCTTGTCCGAGGGCACGGCGACGACCACCGCCTCGTCGGCCTCCAGGGCCTCGTGGATGAAGCCCAAGGTCCCGGACAGGAACTGCGCGTCCCCGCGGTAGGGGTACAGCTCGTGGCGGAACGGGGTCTCGCTCCGGCCGGACGCCGGGGGCACGGTCGCGGTCATGTCGCCATCACCACCGGCAGGTCGGCGGCCGCGTAACCCGCCAGTTCCCAGCACAGGCGCACGGTGTCGTTGGCGCCCTCCACGACGATCCGGCGGCCGGGCAGGTGACGGGCCGCGTCGATCAGGGCGTGCATGCCGGCGGCGTCGATGATCTCGACGGCGTCGAACCGCAGCTTCACCGTGGGGGTACACCGGACGGCGGCGCGGACCGCGGCGTTGAACGTCGCCGCGCACTCCGAGTCGACCACTCCGTCCACACTCCACCGGTCGACGCCCGTGCTGAACATCCGAAAGGCCGGACGCGCAGCACGTGTGCCCACCTCGTGGGGATGCATACATGCCACGCCCTCCAGCGTAGACCGGTCCCACTGCGACGGCCGGAAGGCGCACACCACGATGGCACCGCTCTCCGAGGCGAACTCGTCGAGCTTGAGCTCCCGGGCCAGCAGCTCCTCGGCCCCGCCGGCCGCCGTCGGGGGCACCGGTTCGGTGAGGACCCGCACCGACCGGAAGCCCTCCCGGACTGCGGTTCGGACCTCCCTGCGCACCGCGGCCAGCATCACATCCGTGTCCGCCGCGTCCGGCAGACCGAGGATCCCCGGGGCCGAGGGGACTTTGTCGCGCTCCGACCCAACGGTGTCGAGAGCACCGATGACCACGACCTTGTCCCCGTACAGGGCTCCGTCGGCCACGTAGGCGCGAGCATCGGCCAGCGTGGCAGCCGGTTCCATCCGCCAGCAGACGTGGTCACCGAGGTCGACCTCGTCCAACGTCGCCAAAGCCCGCGCCGCTCTCACCCCGTCCCCTTCCGATGTCAACCCGACCCGCGGATACAGCAGAATACTGGGCCCGGGCAGGGGGCCGCGAAGCCGAGCCGTCGGCCGGCCCGCGAGCAGGCGCCCCGCGTACGCCTGCCCGCCGCGGGAACCGCCAATCGCCGACCGGAGCCGGACCGACGAGTCGGCGCGCGGGTGGAACGCCCCCGGCGTCACCCCCAGGACGGGCGTCGTCTCGTGGGCGTCGTCGGCATCGGCGGGTCGACCGCGGTGCGGGGGGCGGTCAGTGCGGCCGGTCGAGCTGGATCCGGATGGACGGGGAGAGTGCGGCGGCGATGTCGTCCAGGGGCACGGTCGCCAGGGGGCCGATCGCGAGCACGTAGCGTGCGACGGCCGCGCCGAGGAGTCGGCCGGCGGCGAGGTCACCGCGACCGCGAGCCCGCGCAGCGCCGAGCGTGTGCGCGCCCACGGCGCAGACCACGTCGTCGACCACACCGCCACCCCGGTCGACAAGGCCGCCGTGGGCGCGTTCGACGTCGTGGTCAAGCTCGTACCGACCTCCCCAAGGCACCGACACGCTGGCCGCCCTCACCGCCGACGGCGGCGTGTTCGTGACCGCCACCACCGCGCCCGCCACCGAGCCGGGCCGCGACACATGTCGCCGACGATCCCGTACTCACCGGGCTCCTCACCGGCTGATCCGACGCGGCACCGCCAGCGCGACGAGCTTGTCCGGGTTGCGGACGGCGTAGATGCTGGTGATCTTCCCGTCGAGGATCTCGGCCAGGAAGACGCCTTCCGGGCGGTCGCCACCGTGGACCACCATCGCGGGCATGTTGTTGCAGTTGACCACCTCGATCCGCGGGTTCACCAGCCGCCCCCTGCGGAAGATGCTCATGAGGACGGCGGCCACCTTCTCCGCCCCCACCACCGGCCGACGCGCCGCGGTGGTCCTTCCGCCGCTGTCCGCGGTCCAGCAGGCGTCCGGTGCGAGCAGCGAGAGCAGCCCTTCCAGGTCACCGGTTGCCGCCGCGGTCATGAACTGCCGGGTGATGCGCGCGGTCCTCGCCGCGTCGACGGGCTCGAAGCGCCTACGCCGCGCCCGCACGTGCTCGCGGGCGCGGTGCGCCACCTGGCGCACCGTCACCACGGACTTGCCCACCGCCAGGGCGACGTCGTCGTAGTCGAAGCCGAACACCTCGCGCAGCACGAACACCGCACGCTCGTCGGGGGTGAGTGTTTCGAGCAGCACGAGCATCGCCATCGACACGGACTCGGCGAGCACCATGTCGGCCGACGCGTCGTTGTCGTCGAGCAGCAGCGGTTCGGGCAGCCACGGGCCGACGTAGTCCTCGCGACGGCGCGCACTCGCCCGCAGTGCGTTGAGCGCCTGCCGGGTCACCAGCTGGGCCAGGTACGACTTGGTGTCCCGCACCGTCGCGAGGTCGACGTCGGCCCACCGTAGGTAGCTGTCCTGCAGCACGTCGTCGGATTCGGTCGCCGAGCCGAGCATCTCGTAGACGATCGTGAACAGCAGCGGCCGCAGCAGGGTGAACCGCTCGGCGTGCTCGTCGGTGCTCACGGGGAGGTGACCTCCTGCGAAGCGGGGGTCGGCCCCTCGGGACGCGGTCCGCCCTGGGGCCAGCTCATGGAACCCGGCTTGCGGGCCTCCCCGCGGATCCTCTTCGACACGACGAACCTACAGGTCAGCTCCTTGATCGCCGCACCCGTGCGGCCGCCGATGTAGACGCCCACCGCGGTGTCGTCCTTGCGGGCCGGCTGTCGGACGGCGGCGCGTCGGCCGAGGCTGACGCACGCCCCCGCGAAGGCCAGGTCGATCACCGCCGGTTCGGTTCCCGCGATGCGGCTCAGCACGGTGTCGGCCGCCAGGGCCCCGAGCGGCCCGGCTGCGTAGCTGCTCATCCGCAGCGGTCGGCCCGACGGTGCGGCGGCGTCGCCGGCTGCGAGGATGCGGTCGTCGTCGACGCTGGTCAGCGTCTCGTCGGTGAGCAGCCGGCCGAGCGTGTCGGTGCGCAGCCCGCTCGCCGCCGCCAGCTCCGGCACGCCGAAGCCCGCCGCCCAGACCGTCAGTGCGCTCGGAAGCACCGCACCCTCGGCGGAACCGTCGGCGAGGACGACCGAATCCGGCCGGACCTCGGTCACCACGCCGGCATCGAGCACGGCGACCCCGTGCCGGGCCAGCCACTTGGCGACATATCGGCGCCCCGGAGCGCTCAGGGAGGGTGCCAGCGTCCGGCCGCACAGCAGCGTGACGGAGCGTCCCTGCTCGGCCAGCTCGGCGGCCGTCTCGATGCCGGTCAAGCCGCCGCCGACCACGACGACCGGAGCACCGGCGGGCAACTCCTCCAGCCTGGCGCGCAGCCGCAGCGCGGACTCGAATTCAGCGATGGGAAGGGCGAACTCGACCGCGCCGGGCACCGAGGACGGTGTCGCCGCGGTGCTGCCGACCGCGTAGATGACGTAGTCGTAGTCCAGGGTGCGGCCAGACGCCAGCCGCACGGTGCGGGAGGCGGCGTCGATGCGCGTGGCGCTGTCGACGACCAGCCGGACGCCCTCGCCGAGCAGCGTGTCGTAGTCGATCGTGGCGTCGCCGGTACCGGCCACGAACTGGTGCAGCCGGATGCGTTCGACGAACTTCGAACGGGGATTGACCAGAGTGATGTCGACGTCGGCGTTCATCCGCAGACGGTTGGTCGCGAGCGTTCCGGCGTAGCCACCGCCGATGACCACGACCTTGCTGGGGTTGCTGTGTTGAGTCATGCCCTCAAGACACCGCCGGCCATGAAGACGTGACACCAGGTGACGTGACGCACGTCACTCCGGCCGGCCGGGCTAGGACGGCAGCACGGACGGCAGCACGATGGCGAGCAGCCGCACCCTGCCCGACACCGACCCGCCCCGTTCGAGTGAGCATCCACGCCGGGCCGCCCGGTTCGTAGCAGGCTTCTCGCCGGCGCCCTGTCTGTTGTCGGGCGCCGCAACGGCGATTCCCGTGGAGGGCCGGTATGACGAACATCCCGAGTGACCGCAGGTACAGCAAGGACCACGAGTGGGTTCTTTCCCTGGGCAGGAACGAGGCGCGGATCGGCATCACCGACCACGCACAGCGACAGCTCGGGGACATCGTGTTCGTCGAGCAGCCGAGGGTAGGGGATCGATTCGATGCCGCCGAGCCCTTCGGCAGCGTGGAGTCGGTCAAGGCGGTCTCCGAGATCTTCATGCCGGTCGGCGGCACCGTCTCGACGATCAACGACACCCTCGGCGACGATCCGGAGACCCTCAACACCGATCCCTACGGGGACGGCTGGATCGTGCAGGTCGGCCTCACCGACTCGAAGGAGCTCGACGAACTGCTGAGCGCGGAACAGTACGAGGACTACATCGGCGAGAAGGCCCGGTAGCACAGGCGCCCCTCGCCCCCCACAGACCGTCCGTACGGCGCCTGATCAGCGGACCGTCGGCCTCCGGCCCGACGAGCCGCGCCGCGCCGTCCTGACGCAAAGGGGCGCGTCCTCGCCCTCGCCCCCGGGGACGGGGCGAGGACGCCTTCGCCGGCCCTCAGTCGACACAGAACTCGTTGCCCTCGATGTCCTGCATCGGGATGCACGACTCGTTGACGTCATCGGCAAACAGCGTTCGCACGTGCACCGCGCCGAGCGAGACCAGTCGTGCGCACTCGGCCTCGAGTGTGGCGAGGCGCTCCTCGCCCACGAGTCCGGTGCCGACCCGCACGTCAAGATGCAGCCGGTTCTTGGCGGCCTTTCCTTCGGGGACGCGCTGGAAATACAGGCGCGGGCCCACACCTGACGGGTCGCCGCAGGCGAACCATGCGTCCTGCTGCTCCGGTGGCAGCGAGTGCTTGAAGTCGTCCCAGGTGGCAAACCCCTCCGGTGGCGGCGGCACGACGTACCCCAACACCTCGCACCAGAAACGGGCGAGGCGCTCAGGTTCTGCGCAGTCGAAGGTGACTTGGAACTTCTTGACAGACATCATCGGGCCACCCTATTGACGTGTGCTGCTCAGCGACAGCCCGGGGTGCCGTCGCCGCGCGGCCCGTGCCCACGCGTGCCATGAGTGGCCGCCTCACGCTCGCCGCACCACAACCGACGGGACGGGCCAGGCCCAGCCAACGGCACTGTGGCTGGGCCTGCGGGGCACCGCTCACGCGCCGGGCACCGTCCACCGCTGGTTGGTGCCGGCGTGGCAGTCCCAGATCTCCAACTGGATGCCGTTGGAGGCGCTGCTGTTGGGTACATCGAGGCAGCGCCCCGAGGCCGGGTTCACCAGGCTGTTGTCCGGGCCCACCTGCCAGACCTGGTTGGCGCCGCCGGTGCAGTCCCAGACCTCGACAGGAGTGCCGTTGGCGGTGCCGGCACCGGTGACGTCCAGGCACATGCCGACGCCCTGGACGACACCGTCACGGGTGACCCACTGCTGGGCCACCGAGCCGTTGCAGTCCCACAGCTGGGCCTTGGTGCCGTTGACGTTCGTGCCGCCGCTGACGTCCAGGCACTTGCCTGCCGCACCCGCGTTCACCGGGCCGACCCCGGGGTGTCCCCACTGCTGGGCCGCCGTGGCGTTGCAGGTCCACAACTGCGCCGGGGTGCCGTCCGTGGTGGAGCCGTTCGGGTCGTCCAGGCACTTGCCGGAGACCAGGTTGCGGTAGGAGCCCTGGTACGCCTGCCACACCTGCGCGCCCGTGCCGTTGCAGGTGGCGAGCTGCGCCTTGGTGCCGTCGGCCGTACCGCCGCCGGCCGCGTTCAGGCACTTGCCCAGCGCGCGCAATGAGCCGTCGGAGTACGCCGTCCACGTCTGCGCCGAGCCGTGGTTGCAGCCCCACAACTGCACGGCCGTGCCGTCGGTGGAACTGCTCCCGTTCACATCGAGGCACTTGCCGGCCGCACCGGCCAGCACCTCGCCGCTCGCGCCGGGCGTGGCCGCTCCCAGCGACGCGGCCGGGGTGATCCACCCTGCCGCGTCCGCCGCCTGGATGCCCTTGTTCCAGGCGGTGGCCATCTTCTGGTAGCCGACGTCGCCGGGGTGGATACCGTCGGGGCCGATGTCCGCGGCGGTGACGGCACTCATGTCGACGAACTCGACGTGCTTGCCCTGGGCCTGCTTGCTCTGGACCATGTCGGGAATCGCCGCGTTGTACGCGGGTGTCAGTGACACCAGCGAGGGGAGCGTGGCGCCCGGGAGGTTGGCGACCATCACCGACACGCCGGGGTCGGCGGTCAGGATCTGGTCGACCAGAGCGCTGAGCCGGGCCGGTGCGTTGGACACGTCGTGGTTCTGTATCAGGTCGCTCGTGCCGACGATCAACGTCACCACGTTCGGCCTGTACCTGGTGAGCGACGCGTTCGCCAGGCCGGCCACCGCGTCGATGCGGTATCCGGGATGGCCCTCGTTGTCCGGGTCGGCCATGGTGCCCTCCCGGACCGAGCCGACGAAGTCCAGTTGGTGGCCCTCTCCGGTCAACTCGTCCCACAGTGGACCCCGGTAGCCGTTCCCGGTGCTGCTGTGGGAGCCGTAGGTGAAGGAGGCGCCGACCGGCAGCAGCCGCACGGCGGCGGCGGACGCGGCCGAGGCCGCCGTGGCCCGGACGGTCGCCGGCCCGGCGGTGGCACCGGCAGCCTGCGACGCACTCGTCCAGGCGCCGCCGACCGCCGTCACCAGGGCCAGGACGGCAACCGCAACTGACTTCTTCATGAACGGACCTCACCTCTCGGGATCGGATCTGACATCAACTCGGCGCCCGATAGTGATCGGTGTCGCCGTACGGTGGCGCTTCCGGTGGGCCTGTCGCCTGTCGGTCAGGAGACACGCCGGACCTGGTTCGGTCCTCCGTTGCTGCTCACTGGTCCGCTGGCCGGCGCCGCCGTTCGCGGGCCACTGCACGATCTCGGGATCCGGACACACCGCCCGGCCCGGTTCCGCGAGCGCGTTGCGCCGCCCATCCGTTGCCGGTGGAGCTCCGTCGGCCCTCGGTGACGGAGGCGCCCGGAGGGATGAGGCGCACCTGGGTGTTGCTGCCGGCGGCCCGGCGGTCCACCCGCCCCCCCGGGGGGGGCGGGTGGACCGGCGGCCGGTACCGGCCGGCTGCCCGGCGACCGGCGACCGGCGACCCGCGACCCGCGGAGAGCGTCACGTGGTGGGCAGCGTCCACCTCTGGTTGTTGCCGGTGTTGCAGTCCCAGATCTCCAGCTGGGTGCCGTCGGTGGTGCTGGCGTTGGGGATGTCGAGGCAGCGGCCGGACTGCGGGTTGACCAGGGCTCCGGTCGACGCGGTGTAGGTCCACCTCTGGTTGTTGCCGCCGTTGCAGTACCACAGCTCGACGAGGGTGCCGTTGGCGGCGCCGCCGTTGCCGGTGACCTCCACGCACTTGCCGAGGAGCTGGAGGGTGCCGTCGGACGCGACGGTGACCTGCTGGGCGCTGGAGTTGTTGCAGGTCCAGATCTGGATCTTGTTGCCGTTGGTGGTGGAGCCGGTGTTGTCGTCCAGGCACTTGCCGCCGTTGGCCGACACGACCGGCCCGGTGCCGCCCGGGGTGCCGCCGGTGCCGCCACCGGTGCCGGGGGTGATGTTGAGGTTGTCGAACTGGTCGGTGCGGTAGCCCTGGATGCCCAGGCCGGCCTGCCCGCTGGAGAAGGAGCCGTCGGTGACGGAGCCGAACTGGTTGCCGTCGAGCTTAGCGCTGATCGTGGCGCCCTGGAAGGTGAAGGACAGGTTGTGCCAGCTGCCGGTGCCGAGCGCGGTGGTGGTGCCGGTGGCCAGGGTGTGGTTGGAGCCGTCGGTGTACATCTTCTCGATCCACCACTGGCCGGTGTCACGGATGCGCAGGTAGTACGCGTTCATGTGCGACTGCGGGCGCTGCTGGGCGTTGGCCCGGCCGATCAGCTCGGTGGTGCCCGCGCTCTGCAGGAGCACGTCCGCGCTGACGGTGTAGTTCGACCAGGTGGTGTCGCCGATCAGCGAGTAGCTGTCGGAGTCGTCCTGCCACTCGATCGGCTTGACCGGCGCCATCTGCTGCACGCACTGACCGGAGCGGCCGGTGCAGGGCTGGACCTCGAAGGATCCCTGCATGTCGGACAGGTACTTCGCCTCCGTGCCGTTGCCGTAGCTGTCGAAGGTGTCGGAGTACGGCAGCGCGAGAGCGTGCGCGGCCGGCGGTGTCGCGGTGCCCTTGCCGCCGCCGGCGACCGTGGTGACGGTGTAGACGTATCCGGGCTGCAGGGTCAGCGAGTACGCGCCGTTGCTCGGCGTGACGTCCTGGGTGTGGACGAAGGACGTCGACGCGCTCGGCGAGTTCACGTTGGTGGCCCAGACGTGCACGGTGCCGGTCGACAGGCCGCCCTTGACGGCGAAGTTCACCGTCTGCGACGAGCCGGACGTGGTGGTCTCCAGGATCGTCGAGTAGTCCGAGGACGTGTTCGACCTGACGGTGACGTACGTGCCGTTGGACTCGGCGCCGCCGAGGTAGCCGGAGGACGAGTCGATGAACTTCCATCCCGGCTTGGTGAACTGGGTGACCTGCGCGGTGGCCCAGGTGCTCGCGCCGATCGAGTAGTTGCCCGACCAGGGTGAGCCGGCGGTCGCCAGACCGACGGTGTTGTAGGGAAGGTTGGGGTAGATCGCGGCAATCAGCGGCCAGTTGAAGTAGCTGGTCATCTTCGCGTCGACGTAGCCCCGGGTGATGGCCCGGATCAGCGCCGGGGCGCCGGTGTTCATGTCCTGCGAACCGTTCTCGCTGTCCCAGAGCGGCTTGCCGTTGTTCTTCGCGGCGGTGCTGCTGGAGCAGGAGTTGGCGTTCCCGCCGTCACCGCCCTCGCAGGAGTAGTGCGCGCCGATGATCGCGACCGCGTCGTTGAACGCCTGGTTCTTCGCCATGTCGTCGGCGACGCCCCAGCCGCTGTCGTCGGCCACCAGCTTGACGCCGGAGTAGCCGGCGCTGTTCAGCGCCGAGCGCAGTTGCACGAACCAGTTGGCGTCGTGGCCGCGCTCGTTCCAGCCGCCGAGGTAGCTGATCGTCAGGCCGTGCTGCTTGGCACAGCCCAGCCAGGAGATGAGGTAGTTGATCGTGTCGGTGGACCAGAAGCCACCGTTGATCCAGCCGGGCGCGGCCCACGCCAGCCCGTACAGGCCGATGTCGGGGTTACGGGCCTTGGCCTGCTCGGCGAGCCAGAACTCGTAACCCGCGTTGCAGTTGACCACGCCGCGGGAGTGCTCGACGGAGGGCTCGGAGCCGTCGGTGGAGTTGGCGTCGCCACCGATCTCCAGCTTCAGCAGTTGCAGGTTCGCGCCGTACCCGGGCTTGAACAGGTAGTCCAGGATCTGCGTCTGCTGGGCCGCCGGATAGTCGGTCAGCAAGCGGGAGTTGCCGCCACCGCCGCTGATCGCGCCGATCCCGTCGAACGTCCGCCCGCCCTGCGTGCCGTCCACGGTGACGGACGTGGTGGCCGCCTGCGCGGGAACAGTGCTGACCGCGAGCACAGCCGCCAGGAGCGTGAGCACCCACAGTGGTGCGAGTCTCCATAGTCGTGACATGAGTGACATCCTTTACCGGAGGACTGCCGCACAGCGTTCAATCGTGTGCGACTACTGACCAAAAGCCACAGCAACAGGACGTGAACAAACACCCCGTGCTGATCCGCCTGCAGGGGACGGAAGGTGAGCCACGCCGCCGGGCCCCGGGGTGACTGCCCCAGGTGGAGCGGATCAGACAACGTTGTCATATCGGAGCGGCATGCGGGCAGCAGACACGGAACTCCCTCACTACCCGATCCATGCGTGAGGTGCACCGTCAACCGAGGAAAGCGCTCTCCGAAGCTAGCCCGCGATGACGGTCGCGTCAATGGCCTGTCCGGGGGAGAGTGGCCCCTGACGCTAGCCAGCAATCATGGTCGCGTCAATGGTCTGGACAACTGACCGGACCGCTCGTCGTTCCGCGCCGACCGCGGCTGCGCGCCCCCAGGGTCGGCAGGGGGGCGCGCCGGCGTCCTCCACCCCCGGCCCCCAGTGCCTCCAGCGTCCGTCAGAGCCTGCCTGACCTGCAGTCAAGAGGCTGACGGTCGGCGCACTGCGCGCGCCGCCCCGACGCCCGGAACTGAGAGGGTCACACCCCTCGCATGCACCACCACGTTCAAACACCCATCCTCCGAGGCCCGTTGGATTTTGTGCACTATTTCGGCCCAGAGTGTTGACAGGACTTCCGGAGCTGCCCTTTGCTGTGCGGGACTCACCCCCCACCGGCGCCGCAACAGCCGTGCCGTCCACATCGGGAGCCACATATGAAGCGATGGCATATCCCACTGGCGAGCTGCCTCCTCCTTCTCGGACTCGCCGCCCCCACCGCCGCCGCGCACGCCGCCGCGCCGGCCGTGGTGTCCGACCCCGCCTCCCTGGTCAATCCGCTGCTGGGAACGTCCAACGGCGGCAACACCTTCCCCGGCGCCGACGCCCCGTTCGGCATGGTGTCCTGGAGCCCTGACACATCGTCCCGTCCGCCCGGCGGTGACTATGCCTATTCTGACAACGTTGTCACCGGGTTCAGCCTCAACCACGTCTCCGGACCGGGCTGCGGGGCGATGGGTGACATCCCCGTCCTGCCGACGCTCGGGGGCGTCGACGGCGGCGCCACCCAGACGTTCAGCCACGGCAACGAGTCGGCGAGCGCGGGCTCGTACTCGGTGACCCTGGGCAACGGCGTGAAGACCGAACTCACCGCCACGGCCCGCTCCGGCATGGCGCGCTTCACCTTCCCCGCCAGCACACAGGCCAACCTGCTGTTCAAGCTGAGCGCGGACAAGGCCACCAACCTGCACTTCAACCGGGTCAGCAGCACCGAGGTCAGCGGGTCGGTCGACGCCGGCCTGTTCTGCGCCTCGGCGCCCTCCTACACCGCCTACTTCGACATGGTCTTCGACCAGCCGATGACCGGGAACGGGACCTTCAACGGCGGTGACTCGATCACCTTCAACACCACCGGCAACCAGGTGGTGCAGGCCAAGGTCGGCCTGTCCTACGTCTCGATCGCCGGCGCCGCCGCCAACCGCGCCGCCGAGAACGGCGGTTGGGACTTCAACGGCACCCGCACCGCCGCGCACAACGCGTGGAACTCCGTACTCGGCCGCATCGCGGTAGCCGGTGGCACGTCGGACCAGCAGAAGGTGTTCTACACCTCGCTCTACCACTCACTGCTGCACCCGAACCTGCTCAGTGACTCCGACGGCCGATACTGGGGCTTCGACCGCCAGGTGCACACCGTCTCGGGCGGCCAGAAGGCCCAGTACGGCACGTACTCCGGCTGGGACATCTACCGCACCCAGGCGCAGCTGGAAGCACTGGTCGCACCTCAACAGGCCAGTGACAGCGCGCAGTCGCTGGTCAACGACTACGCCCAGGCCGGCTTCTTCCCCAAGTGGTCGCTCAACTCGGCCGAGACGCAGGTGATGAACGGCGACCCGGGGCCGGCGATCGTCGCGGACTACTACGCCTTCGGTGCCCGGAACTTCGACACCGCCGCGGCCAAGGCCGACATGGTCCAGCAGGGCACCACGTCCAACCCGATCCGGATGGGCCTGGATCTGCAGACCAAGTACGGCTACCTGCCCTCCGACGGGTCCTACCCCAAGGATTTCTACGGTTCGGCCGCCACCCTGCTGGAATACAGCGCCCAGGACTTCGCCACCTCCGCGTTCGCCAAGTCGCTCGGTGACACCACGACTTCCTCGCAGTTCGCCAACCGGGCGCAGGACTGGAAGAACATCTTCAACCCCAGTAGCGGCTTCATCCAGCCCAAGCAGGCGAACGGCTCCTGGAAGGGCGGCTTCAACCCGACCAGCAGTGACCAGTTCGTGGAGGGCACGTCCTGGCAGTACACCGGCGCGGTGCCGCACAACATCCGCGGCCTGGCCGACGCCATGGGCGGCAACAGCAAGTACGTGGCCTACCTCGACAGTGTGCTGTCGGACTTCCACGGTTCCGGCGGCTCGCACGCCGACCTCGGCAACGAGCCCTCCATCGAGCTGCCCTGGGAGTACGACTACGTCGGGCAGCCCTGGAAGACCCAGAAGCTGGTCCGCCAGGTCCAGGACCAGCTGTGGCCGAACAACCCGGCCAACTGGGGTGTCGGCAACGACGACCTGGGCACGATGAGCGCCTGGTACGTCTTCTCGGCCATGGGCTTCTACCCCGAGACCCCCGGCACCGCCGACCTCGCCCTGGGGAGCCCGCTGTTCACCTCCGTCGACGTGACCCTCGGCGGCGGCGGTCACATCGTCGTCAACGCCCCGGCCGCCGCCGACAACGCCCCCTACGTCCAGAGCGCCACGCTCAACGGTGCCACCTGGAACAACGCCTACCTGCCGGCGTCCTTTGCCACCGGTGGCGGCACCCTCGACCTGGTCCTCGGCACCAGCGCCAACACCGGCTGGGCCACCGCCGCGTCGGCCGCCCCGCCGTCCTACAACGGCGACGGGGGCAGCAAGCCGCCGGGCCCGCCGGTGGGCTCCACCGGTCCTGTCACCTCCGACAACGGGGGGAAGTGCCTGGACGACAACACGGGTTCGACCACCAACGGCAACAAGGTCCAGATCTGGACGTGCAACAACTCCACCGCCCAGCAGGTCACCAAGGGCGCCGACAGCACGCTCCAGATGGTGGGCAAGTGCGTGGAGGTCACCGGCAACGGCGGCGCCGCCAACGGCACCCTCGTCGAGCTGTGGGACTGCAACGGCGGCAACAACCAGAAGTGGACCTACAACTCCGGCACCAAGGCCCTGGTCAACCCGCAGTCCGGCCGCTGCCTCGACATCCCCAACGCCAGCACCACCGACGGCACCCAACTGGAGATCTGGGACTGCAACGGCGGCAACAACCAGCGCTGGAACCTCCCCTCCTGACCGCTGCGTCACCCCGCCTGACCGCGGCTCCTCCCCGCCTCCGTACGGGGGCCTCCCCGACTCGGGAGGCCCCCGCGCGGACCCCCCACGAGAGGTGGAACCAACGATGAACACATCCACGCCGAAGAGCTGGGCGGCACGGGCGGTGGTCGCCCTGCTCGGCCTGTTACTGCTGGTCCCGAACACCGTCGGCGCGCAGGCCGCGTCGTCCCCGGCCGCCGACAGCGTCGCGGTCCTGATGAAGTCGTACGACGCGAACAACGGCCGGATCGACTCCAACGGCTGGTGGACCGCCGCGGTGTCGCTGAGCGCGGTGATGACGTACGAGCAGACCACCGGCGACCGGAGTTACGACTACGCGATCTCCGGCGCGTTCGCCAAGAACGGCAACTTCACCAACGAGTACATCGACGACACCGGCTGGTGGGCCCTGGTGTGGCTCCAGGCCTACGACATCACCGGCAACACCGACTACCTGAACATGGCCAAGACCACCACCAACTACATGCACAACTACTGGGACGGCACGTGCGGAGGCGGCGTCTACTGGAGCACCGCCAAGCAGTACAAGGCCTCCATCGCCAACGAACTCTTCCTCGCCGCCACGGCCGGGCTGCACAACCGCATCGCGGGCGACACCACCTACGGCGGCTGGGCCACCTCCGAGTGGAACTGGTTCAGGAACTCGGGCCTCATCAAGGGGAACCTGGTCCAGGACGGGCTCAACGTGCCCAACTGCACCTTCAGCACGGCGAACTACTCCTACAACCAGGGCGTGATCCTGCAGGGGCTCGCCGAGCAGTCCCGCGCCACCGGCGACACCTCGCTGCTCACCACGGCGAAGACCATCGCCACCGCGGCCGTCGCGCGCTTCAACCGCAACGGCGTGCTCTACGACGGCTGCGAGCCCAACTGCAGCGGCGACGGTTCGGCGTTCAAGGGCATCTTCGCCCGTTACCTCCGGGCCCTGGCCACCGCCACCGGGAGCACCGAGTACGACTCGTTCCTCACCACCACGGCCAACTCGATCGTGGCCAACGACACCAACAGCTCCGGCCAGCAGGGCAACTCGTTCGTCGGCCCGTTCGCCCTGTGGACCCCCACCACCCAGGCAAGCGCCGCCGAGGCCCTGGTCGCCGGACTCGGCGGGTCCGGCAGCACGCCGCCCCCGCCCAGCACCACGGGCGTCCTGCGAGGGCAGGAGTCCTCGCGGTGCGTGGACGTCCCCAATGCCACCCGGACCAACGGCACACAGGTCGCGCTGTGGGACTGCAACGGCGGCGGCAACCAGTCCTGGACGTCGGACGCCTCCGGGCGCCTGGCCGTCTACGGCGGCGGCAAGTGCCTGGACGTCCGCTCGGCCGGAACGGCCGACGGCACCCCGGTGCAGATCTACGACTGCAACGGCACCGGCGCCCAGCAGTGGAGCCTGCGCACGGACGGCACCGTCGTCAACACCGGTTCCGGGAAGTGCCTGGACGTCACCGGCCACGGCACCGCCGACAACACCCTCCTGGAGATCTGGACCTGCAACGGCGGCACCAACCAGAAGTGGAGCAGGACGTAAAAAAGGCGCCGCTGGGCCTCTGCGCCCAGCGCTGCGACCGAGGACACCCTCCGGCGAGCACTGCCCCGCTCGCCGGGGGGCCACACTGCTCCGACCAGCGCGGCACGGACCGCCGAGTCGACGACGGTACCTTCACTCCGCGTTCGCCGCCGTGTCGGGCAGGTCGAAGGTGGTGCCGTCGACGGTGACCAGCCGCAGGCCCGGTACCAGGCGCCGGCGGCCTCCTTGGTGGCCACCGGCCGCCGGACCCGGGCGAACACCGCCCTCAGCGGCTCCGGCCCCAGCCGTCGTCGGACCCGGCCGATCGCCGCCGTCGGCGCAACCCGCCGCGTCCCCCGGCCGCCGGCACCCCGGTCCAGGCCGTGCGCGAGCAACCGCACGAACTCCTCGTAGCCCCGCCCGCGGAACAGGAACATCGCCGGGGCGAAGTACACGACGCCCCTCGCCGGCAACAGCCTCTGACGCTTCTCGGCCCGACCGCGCTCCGCCACCACCTCATCGACCAACTCCGCGGGTCAGCACCCCGGGCGCGATCCGATCCGAGAACCGCTCACCCACCGACGACTTCACCTGTCCTGCTCTCGGCACGATCAACCCGACGACCGAAACTCACCGAAGTCACCGGTCTTGGTCCTCGATCTGCCCTGCCGCCCACTCGGCCCAGTCGCGGCGCATGGCGTTGAAGCGCAGTCCGTATTCCAGGGCGATCCGGCCGTACACGGACAGATCGTCCTCGTCCCAGCCGACGGACTCCTCGACGGTGCGCAGCCGGTCGTGGCCCTCGGCGGAGATGTCGGCCAGCCACTGCAGGTACTCCCGGGCCTGTTCCGGGGTGAGGACCCCGAGGAAGAAGACCCGTAGCAGGAGGTCGCTGCGGGTCTGCCGGACCGGTGTGGTCCCGGTGAGCCAGTGCCGCAGGTCGGCCAGCCCCGCGTCGGTGATCGTGTACTCCTTGCGGCCGCGCGGGCCTTGGGCCGCGACCGTGATCAGCCCGGCGTCGGCCAGCTTGGCCAGCTCGGTGTAGACCTGGCTCTGGGTCGCCGGCCAGGCGTTGGCGAGTGAGGTCTCGAACAGCTTCAGCAGGTCGTATCCGCTGGCGGGGCGGTCCGAGAGGAGTCCCAGCAGTGCGTGTCGAAGGCTCATGCCCCCACTCTACCTTCCTATATTGACATGTCATGTATGACCTTCTAGTTTTGACATGTCAGATCAGCGGAACCAGCACCATCGGGGGAACACCACATGACCTACGTCCTCACCTTCCTACCCTGGATCGTCTACGCCGTCCTGCCGTCGGCGCACTGGCAGTGGGCCGCGCTCGCGGGCCTGGTCGTGGCGGTCGGAGTGATCGTCAGGCAGCGAGCCGCCGGCTACCGCCCGGACGCGCTGATCATCGAGTGCGGCTCGGCCGTCTTCTTCGCCGCTCTGGCGGCCTTGGCCTTCGCCGACCCCGACTCCTCCCTGCACCCCTACTCCGGGGCGCTGTCCTCCGGTGTGCTCGCCCTGATCGCGGGAGTCTCACTGGCGATCAGGCGGCCGTTCACTCTCGGCATCGCCAAGCAGTCCACGCCGCCACAGATCTGGGACCATCCGGTGTTCGTCCGCACCAACACCGTCGTCACCGCGCTCTGGACGCTCGCCTTCGCCGTGACCGCCGCCGTCCTGGCCGTCCTGGCGCACGCCGGACAGGGCCACTCCACCGCTGCCACCCTCGTCCAGATCGCCGGCTTCGTCGCGCCGATGCTGTTCACCAAGCGCTACGTCGCCGCGGTCCAGGCACGAAGCGTCCCCCAGTAGCCGTCCGAACTCCCCGAGCATCCCACCGGGCCGGCACGGCCGGGGACGGTCGGCGCCGGGCGGAGCCGCAGCGGTGCGCAGCCGGGAGACGGGCGACGCCACCGGGAGGACGTGCGGGCCCTCACCCTCTCGGGCGGGCCCCGCACACGTGGCGCAGCACCTTCACGAAGTGCCCCGTCCGGGAGCCGTCCCGGACGGGGCACAGCGCTGTCCGGGGTGTCCGGTGGCAGGCTGGACCGGCTGTCTGACCGGCTGGTCCGGCTGGTCCGGCTGTCTGACCGCCTGGAGCTGGCGGTGGCCTCGGCCGGGCTCACGATGGTGACCTGATGGATCTCCAGCTCCACGTCGACCACGCGGGTGCTCCGCCGACCGGGCGGCCTCACCGGTTCACCATTCCGTCCAGCCCTCATCTCGGCTGCTACCGGCTCGGACTGCTGGTGAGAGGGGTCCAGCCGTGCTCCCCGTACCAGTAGTGCGGCAGACCCCCGATGCCGCTGGTGCGGAAGGGGAGGCCGTGGTCGTCGATGCGCTCGGTGCCGGTACGGCCCACCGAGGACCAGTCGAGTTCCAGATACCAGCGGCAGTCGCAGCCGGTGGTCCGGGCGTCGACCGTCAGCACCTCGGGATCCTGCGAGGACACCCGGTAGGGTATGTTCACCGCCGGGACACTCGTACCGTTCTCACTGCCCTGGACCGGGCGGGCGATCGGTCGGTCCATGTCCAGATCTACCGCGAACGAGCGAGGAGCCTCGTCACCACCGCAGCCCTGGCCCGTGGAATAGACGATGCCCGTCATCGGGGCGGCCCGTCCCACGACGCGGACCCGCAGCGCCTCCAGGACGACGGCCGCCTCCGTCCGCCCCTGCACGGAGATGCCCACGAGTGTCTGGCCGCCGTGCACCGCGCCCTGGGTGCGCGCCCACGGAGCGGCGATCAGCGGGACCGGGGGCGGCGGCACCTGCTGAGGCGACTTGTCGACGACGTAGTCGTGAAGGCACTGGAGCTCCCAGAGCTGGGAGTTCGCGGTCCAGGCTAGGGGTGGGAGGGCGGGGACGGCCTCGGCGGAGGAGCTCATGGACGGGCTCGACGGCCGGTCGCCCGCCGCGGGTGCGGAGGGTTCCGGCGAGCCCGTCCGTGAGCCCGCCGTCCTCGCGGCCGTCGTACCGGACGCGTGGTCGTCGCCGGTGTCCGAGGAGCGCCCGAACGGAATGGCGGACAGGCTGCCCAGGGCGGCGATCAGCGCGGTCACGACAGTCGCGGTGACCGCGACGCGGGGCCTGTAGCAGGGCTTTCGCGAGGCGGGGCGCGGGGCTGCGTCGCGGTCGCGCGACGAGCCGGAGAGACTTTCCGCAGCGACCCCCCGGGGAGCGGGCAAAGGAGCGGGGGCAGCCGCAGGCACGGAGTCGGCGGCCGTCGTGCGAACGGAGTCGGCGGACACCACGGAACCGAGCTCGGCCGCGCCGTCGGCGAGGGGAGCCTCGCTGCCGGCGGAGCGGGCTCCGGCGCCTTCCGGCACGGACTCGGTCGCCGCCCGGGAGCGTTGACGTACCGCCACCGCCAGGACCCACCGCCGGTGCAGCTCGATCCGTTCGGCCGGACCGGCCCCGCACATCGCGGCGAACCGTTCCACGGGTGCGAAGCCGAGCGGTACGGCGTCCCCTGCACAGTACCGGTGCAACGTCGAGGCGTTCATGTCCAGGCGGCGCGCGAGCGCCGCGTAACTACGGTCCGTGCGGCCCTTCAGACGCCGCAGCAGCGCCGCGAACTCCTCCACCTCGTCCTGGGACGACACCCATTCCCCCTGCCTCGCGTCCCAGGACGGCGTCCCGGGCACTCCCCCAATGCTGTTCCAGGCGGCGCCGCCTGGCCGGCTGGTGGTCCATCACCTCGATCAGCTCGGCCACGCTGACCCGGACGTGCAGCGGGGCAGAGTGCGACTCCAGGACGACCAGCCATGCGCCCCCGCCGAGCCGGTACACCCGCCTGCGGTACGGTGCGCGGCTCGACAGCAGGCTCGGCACGTGCGACCCCGCCAGGTTCTCCGCCAGTTCGCCCCCACCCCTACCCGGCGACCCGCGGTTCCAGGCGGGGAGGTCCGCGGGCGTCGCCCGCCGGGTGAGATCGCCGCGACCAGGTACCGAACCGCGCCCTGTTCGATCTCTGACCTGGGCCGGCGCCGTCAGGAGGCTCGAAACCTCAGCCTCGGCAGATGCAGAAGGGGTGACCAGCCGGATCGGTGAGAACCCGTGCCTTGGCAGCCTCATGAGGCTGGTGGCCCGGCTTGCCCGCTCCCAGCTCCAACAGCCGCGCCTCGGCCTCGTCCAGATCCACCACGTCGAAGCACAGGTGCAGCTGCTGGGGAACGGTCTGGTCGGGCCAGCGCGGAGCCCGGTAGTCATCGACCCGCTGGAACCCGATGAAGAGTCCGTCCTCACGGTTGAGGCCCGCGAAGTCGGCGTCCGACTTCGGGTGGGGCTCCAAGCCGGTGGCTTGCTGATAGAACGCAGCCAGCGCCGGCGGATCAGGGCAGTCGAGTGTTATCGCAACCAACTTCATCTGCAGGGACATCGCGCCTCCGGGACGGCCAGGGGACTTCCGCAATGAACACCCTAACCTCAAGGGCCGGCGCCTACTTCGTCCTTGTGATGGGCCCGTTCTGGGTCGGGGCCACGAAGAAGTCGCGCGGTTGCTCACCCGGCCCCGCCCGGGTTCCCGACGGGCGAGAACGCGGCGGGCGAAGACGTGAAGGGGAGGCCGTGAAGGGGAGGCCGTCCGCCGTGGGCGGTGCGCCGCCCACGCACGCCGGCCCCGGGGCTCGCCGGCCGGTGGCGGCCCCCACTCTCCCCGGCCGCCGCTGTCCCAGGGCAACCAAATTCCTGTTCGGCGCCGGGAGGGCCGTGTGATGCTGAGCCCGGAGGTGGAGCGATGGGCGACGGGGGAGAACGGGTTCGGCCGGTCGGCCGACTTCCGGCGTGGGGCGCCATGATGCTGGTACCGGCCGTGCTCATCTGCGAGGTCGGGTTCCAGCTCTGGCCGTGGGGCGGTGCCGGGGCGGGCTGGGGATGGTCGCTGGCGGATCTCGGAACTGCCGCTGCCGGAGCCGCTCTGGCCTGGGGCCTGGACCGTGGACCGCTTCGCGGCAGGACCGGCACCGAGGCACGCCGGGCGGCCGCCGCGACCGCCGCGACCGTCCTGTGTCTGACGGTCGCGCTGTCGGCCACGGGCGACGCGGTCCACGAGTGGCAGGCGGTACACATCCCGACGGTGCCGGTCACCGCGACCCTGGACGGGTGCTACGAGTTCACCCGGGGCGACACGGGAAACACCACCGTGGATCGCTGCCGGTACCACTGGTCGTACCAGGGCCTCCCCCGGCAGGAGGAACGTGACGCCGCGAAACCCTACCCGGACGGCCACGCCGTGACAGCCCGGATGGACCCGACCTCCGGAAACCTGGTCGCGACCGGCCTGGGAACCTTGGTCTTCCGCCTGGTGATCTCGGGCTTCCTGTCGTTGGCCTTCCTGGGCTCGGCGACCATGATGATCGTTTGTCTGCCGGAATGGCTGCGCCGCATACGATCCGGGCCGTGAGCAGCCTCGGGCCGCCTGGCCCGCTGGGCCCTGCCCGCACCCGGCTGCGGCCCCGCCACCCTCGATCGAGGGCGGCGCGCGCACAGCGGATGCCGGCGCCCGACGTGTTGCCGGAGAGTCGTGGACGCTCAGCGACCGCAGGTCACGGGCCCGCTGAGTCGTCGTCGGCTTCTACCGGCGGACGCCGGTCCCCGTCGTCCAGTTGGTCCGGCCCGACCGGGACCACCGCTGGCCCTCGGACGAGCAGGCCGGTCCGGGCTTCCGCGCCCAGCCCGACCTGCGGCTTCCGGTCGACGAGCACCCGAAGGGTGTCTGGACCGAGGAAGCCGCCTGACAGCGAAGCCGTGGCGCCGATGCCCTCCCGGGGTACCTCCTGGTCCGGGGTAGCTCCACGTTCCGGCGGTCACGGCCGTCCAGCTGTGTGTCGTAGGGGCAGGACACCCGGATCACCGGGCGCCGAGCCCAGACCGTCGACCCGGTCAGCGGTGCCGTCCGGCGAGCAGTTCGTCCAGCGGTACCAGGGCGCCGCCGTCGGTACGCCGCCACAGTTGGACGCCGTCGGACGGGCGCAGCTGGTTGGTGTTCTCCCAGCCGGTGATGATCAGTTCCGCGAGGCGCAGGGCGTTGACGCGGTTACGGCCGAGGGTGGCGCTGGCTGGGTCGGGGTGGGGCCGGCCGTGGCCGTCGTCGGCGTGGAGGTACCAGCGCTCGTAGGGGCTGTAGCGGCCCTTGTCGTCCGGCGGGCTGAGGTGTTTGGACAGGTGCCAGGTGCGGCCTTCATGGACGGTGGTGGCGTTCCCGGTGGTGTGGCCGGTCCAGGTGAGGCAGGACTTCCAGGGCACTGCAGGTCTCCTTCGGAGAGGCTGTCCCGCTGCCGGCCGGGACGGCACGCGAGCAGTGCACCGGGTGGGGAGCGGGGTGGAACGGGTAATGGTGTCAGATGCACGGGTGGCAGGTGCACCGGCGGACCGGCCCTGGCCGGCAGGGCGTCTTCGCCGTGGTGGGGTGGGCCGAAGGCCGGGCCGTGTCGGTCTTCGCGACCGGCGAGGCGGCGGCCGGGATCCAGGCTCGTGACGGCCGCGCGAACGCACCTGCCCGGCGCTCTCCCCGCACTTCGTACCCGCACCGGCCTGCCCACCGATGGCGACGGCCCGGACGCCCGTCTCCGCGAGCCGCTCCGGCACCCCGGAAGACGAAGCCCGGCGTCCCAGCGACCGACGCGACCGACGCGACCGACGCGACCGACGCGACCGACGCGACCGACGCGACCGACGCACCAGCGGATAATGGCCGGTGCCGCTGTCGGTTGCGCTGCGGCACCGATCGACGGAGAGGCTAGGAACGGATGCCCCTGAAGGAAGGCCAGCGCGTCAGTCTGGCGGAGGACCTGGGGATCGGCGAGGCGGTCGCCGGGGAGCCCGGGGCCGCCGTCGGGTTCCTGTCCCTGTGCGCCGGGATCGAGGGCACGGTCGAGCGAGTGGACGGGGAACTTCCGGAGAGCGGGGAGGTCCGTGAGTACCAGCGGCTCAAAGCGCTGTTCGAGGACTACGGGCACACCATGCCGGCGGAGAGCCGGAAGCGGCTGGAGGCGGAGATCGCCGTGCTGGAGCCGCAGTGGGCCGCGCATCGGGAGCGGGGGAACCGGCTGACGGTGCGGGTGCGATGGGACAACGGCTTCGTCCTCGACGGGGCGCACGAGGACGTCCTCATCCTCCTGTGAAGCGAGGGCGTCCTCCTGCGACAGCGGCGGATCTGCCCGCCGAGCGCCCGGCCGAGCGCTCGACATCGTGCGGCAGGTGAGCGAGCCGCTCACCTGACCGCGCCACCCAAGCGGCGAAGCACGGTGGAGATGTCGACCCGAAGGCACCACCGCGGGCACCCCTCGGCGGTCAGCGGGGCCTTGTGGTGTGCCCGTCTTCGAGCCCTCATGCTGCTCGGACGCCCTCCGCAGGAGCCGTGGGATCCACGGGCTCCCGCGCGGGCGACGGTGCCCGGGTCAACGGGCGAACTTCTCGATGGCGGCCGGGGTGACCGGGGTGAAGAAGTTGACGAGGTTGCCGTCAGGGTCACGGAGGAGCATCGACCGGTTGCCCCAGGGCATCGTGGTCGGCTCGGTGACGAAGTCGCCGACGAAGCCGGCGAGGTTCGCGTGGACGAGGTCGACGTCGTCGACGAGGAACTCGATGATCACGCTGTGGTTGTCCGCCGGGCGGCTGGAACCCGGGGCGAACAGAGCGACGGTGCGGGTGCTCGCGACGGCGAGGGTGGCGCTGGGGGTCCTGAGTTCGGCGAAGTCCTCGGTGGCCCGGATCGCCGAGACCCCGGTGGCCTTCTCGTAGAACTCGACGAGGCGCGCGACGTCGTCGGTGATGATGCGGATCGAAACGAAGTCCATGGTGTTCTCCCAGGTCGGTGGAGCCGTTGCACTCCGCAGACTAGGAGGGATAGAGGACAGAATCGGTCCGGTATTCGGGTGCGGTTCCGAACCTGCCCCGCCCCACCGCGCGCGTGCCGACCCTCCCGGCGCTGCCGCAGTCGGGCGGCATCACCGCGGGCACCGGCCGGGCGCCCGGGTACCGGCGCCGGCCCTCCGCCCGGGTACCGGCGCCGGCCCTCCGCCCGGGTACCGCCGGCAGCCTCCGCTCGCGCTCGGCGCCGACGGCGGCGCAGCGAGGAGAAGAACATCCCCTGCGGGCCCCTCGCGGGCCGCCCGATCACGCCCGGCCCGGAGTGGTGCGCTACGAGGGCCTCCAGGTCCTCGTAGCGCTCTCGCCGGTGGTCGCGTCGGCCGTGGCGTCCTGGGTGGCGGTGACCTGTCGGATCATCAGGATCGCCAGAGCCGATGCCACGATGTCGACCAGGACGATGGGGGGCGCGTTGATGTCGCCGCTCAGGTCGACCACCATGTAGGCCGTCACCCCGACGGATTTGGCGAGCCATGCGGCCCACCAGGCGTTGATCACCCAGTCACCGCCGGTCGCGCCGCCGGCGCGCCGGATGTCCAGCGCGATCCGCCGTGGCGCCCACCACATCACCACCGGTACGAACCACATGCCGACCGTGCTGTTCACCGCGTACCGGTGTTTGCCGGGCGCGAGCACCTCGGCGTTGAGCCGGCACCGACGGAACCAGCAGAGGAACATCACGACGATGCTCAGGAACAGCGGAATCGTGATCCGGGCGGTCGCGGCAAAGACCGCCGGACTGATCCCGTCAGCCGTTCCCAGGATCACGTGCACGATGATCAGCAGCTCCGTGGCCACGGCCAGTGGTCGGGGATCAGCGAGCCTTCCCCGGTGTGCGACGGGGAGTGGACTCGAACGTGTCGCCCCGCCGAGGGGTGCTGATGTCACGGGCGGACTCCCGCTTCGGTCATGCCTGCGGTGCTGGTCACCGCAGAGATCGCCTGGAGAATAGGGGGATCATGAAGGGCGTGTCCAAACACTGCCTATCCCCTGCTCCCGGCTCTCCGGCAGCGGGCCCGGCTCGTGACCGGCTCGTGACCGGATTCCGCGGAAGCCGATCCGTCCGACCACATTCCCCCCGTTATGTTTTTCGCGGTCCTGCAAGAGGGCCACTGGCCTCCGGGCCCGGCATGACTGTGTCCCCCTGTCGAACAGATGACCTGGGGGGTGGTGTCACCGGGCCCGGGAGGTGCCGTCGGAGACGCTGATGAGAGGTCCGGCCACCGTCCGGTCCGGCGCAACGCCGGACAGTCCGCGGGCGGCAGGTCTGCATAACGTGGATGCGCGCGCACGACACCCACGCCGAGGCCAGCTGGTTCAACTCGCCTGGAGGGGCGCGATGTTCGATACGGAAGACGTGGGCGTGTTCCTCGGCCTGGACGTCGGCAAGAGTACTCATCACGGTCATGGGCTCACCCCGGCCGGGAAGAAGGTCTTCGACAAGCAGCTGCCCAACAGCGAGCCGAAGCTGCGAGCCGTTTTCGACAAGCTGACCGCGAAGTTCGGCACCGTCCTGGTGATCGTGGACCAGCCCGCCTCGATCGGCGCCCTGCCACTGACCGTCGCGCGAGACGCGGGATGCAAAGTCGCCTACCTGCCCGGCCTCGCCATGCGCCGGATCGCCGACCTCTACCCCGGCGAGGCCAAGACCGACGCCAAGGACGCCGCCGTGATCGCGGACGCCGGCCGCACCCTGCCGCACACCCTGCGTTCGCTGGAACTCACCGACGAGATCACCGCCGAACTCACCGTCCTGACCGGCTTCGACCAGGACCTCGCCGCCGAGGCCACCCGCACCTCCAACCGGATACGCGGCCTGCTCACCCAGTTCCACCCCAGCCTGGAGCGCGTCCTTGGCCCCCGCCTCGACCACCAGGCCGTCACCTGGCTTCTTGAACGCCACGGCTCCCCGGCCGCCCTGCGCAGAGCCGGCCGCCGCAGACTCATCGAACTCATCCGGCCCAAGGCCCCGCGCATGGCCCAGCGGCTGATCAACGACGTCTTCGACGCGTTGGACGAGCAGACCGTCGTCGTCCCGGGCACCGGCACCCTCGACACCGTCGTGCCCTCCCTGGCCCGCTCACTCGCGGCCGTCCAGGAACAGCGCCGGGCCCTGGAAGCCCAGATCAACACCCTACTGGAGGCCCACCCTCTTCACCCGGTCCTGACCTCGATGCCCGGCGTCGGCGTCAGGACCGCCGCCGTCCTGCTGGTCACCGTCGGCGACGGCACCAGCTTCCCCACCGCCGCCCACCTCGCCTCCTACGCCGGCCTCGCCCCCACCACGAAGTCGTCAGGCACCTCGATCCACGGAGAACACGCACCCCGAGGAGGAAACCGGCAGCTCAAACGCGCCATGTTCCTCTCAGCCTTCGCCTGCATGAATGCCGACCCCGCCTCCCGCACCTACTACGACAAGCAACGAGCCCGCGGCAAAACCCACACCCAGGCCCTCCTCCGCCTCGCCCGCCAACGCATCAGCGTCCTGTTCGCCATGCTCCGCGACGGCACCCTCTACGAGTCCCGAACCCCAGCCGTCGCCCTCGCCGCATGACCACCCCAAACAACACCAAATCCGGCACCACGTCCTTGACGAAGGACATAGAGGCACCCCCCGGGCGGAGATCTCGACCGACCGGTCCGGACGCCGATCTCAACGGCGGACCGGGTTGGGCCGGCCCGGCCGCGAGACACGGCAGCAGAACGCCGGGTTCCCGCTTGTCTTCCACCGCTTCCCCGATGTCCTGACCCTCCCTCAACCCGACGGCCTGGCCTCGGCGCAGCAGCCCGATCCCGCACGCCCGCGGCGCACCGCGGGCCGGGACTCGGGCCCCGGCCGACACGCCGTGCCGCGCGACGACCGCTCCGGTTACTCTCCGGACGCATACACCTGATAGGAAGTCGGAGAAGAAGTCCGTACGGGGGTGCGGCTCGGTGACACCGGGCCGTGAGGGGGGGAACATGACGGACCGTCTGTCCGAGGAGACCAGGGGCGTTCTGATCGTCGGCGCGGGGCCGGCCGGCCTGGTGCTGGGCAACCTGCTGCTCGCCGCAGGCGTCGACTGCGTGATCGTGGAGCGGCAGAGCCGCGCCCACGTCGAGCAGCGTGCCCGCGCGGGCTTCCTGGCCGCCAACACCGTCCGGATCCTCACCGACGCCGGCCTGGCCGACGGCCTGCTCAAGGACGGTCGGCAGCACGACACCTGCGCCTTCCGCACCGAATCCGGTGAGTTCGAGCTGGCGTACGGCGACCGGGGTCGGGGCGAGGCGCACACCGTGTACCCGCAGCAGCACCTCGTCCGGGACCTGGTCGCCGAGTTCCTCGCACGCGGTGGAGACCTGCGCTTCGGGACGGCCGCCGTCGAGATCGCCGGCCTCGCCTCGGACCGGGCATCCGTCACGGTCCGCACGCCGGACGGCGGGTCGCACCGGCTGCACGGCGCTTTCGTCGCCGGCTGCGACGGCCGGCACGGCACCGCCCGGGCCACCGTCCCGGCCACGGCCGCCCGGCGCCACGTACGCGACCACGGCGTCTCCTGGCTCGCCCTGTTGGCCGCCGCGCCGCAGAGCATGGCCGCCGTCGCGTACGCCGTCCACCGGGACGGCTTCGCCGGGCACATGGCGCGCACGCCCGACGTCACCCGGTACTACCTCCAGGTCGATCCCGGTGACGACCCGGACGCGTGGACCGACCGGCGCGTCTGGGAGGCCCTGGACCGGCGGATGCGCACCGACGTGCACGGACCGCTGCACCGGGGCGAGATCCTGGAGCGGCGGGTCCTCGCCATGCGCTCGGACGTGCTGGACCCGATCCAGTACGGCCGGCTGTTCCTGGTCGGCGACGCCGCCAGCCTGATCAGCCCCTCCGCCGCCAAGGGCGCCAACCTGGCCGTCATGGAGGCCGAGACGCTCGCCCGGGCCCTCGCCGCCCGGCTGCACGGCGACGACGAGAGACTCCTCGCCCGCTACTCCGCCGACTGCCTGCCCCGGATCTGGCGCGCCCAGGAGTTCTCGCACTGGATGATCGGCCTGCTGCACGGGCCGACCGGGGACGGCGACGAGGCGGCCTTCCTGCGGGCGCTGCAGCACGCGCGGCTGGAGAGTCTGCGGACCTCCCGCCGCCACCAGGACCACTTCGCCGACAACTACGTCGGCATCTGATCGGGCCCGCCCCCGGCGACCGGTGCCGGGCGGCCCGCACACCGTACGACCACATCACGGGGGTTCGACATGACCGCACCGCAGCCCGCGCACCCGCACACCGACCCGGCCGACCTCGACCGGATCGACCGTGCCGTCCGGTTCATCGGCGCCAACGACTCGGCGGACGTCCTCGCCGGAATGCTGCCGGCCCTCACCGGCACCGAACGGGACGCCCTGGCCGCGCACGTCTCCTTCGCACACGCAGCCGTGCTGGTCTTCCCACCGGGACTGGACGAACTCCGCGCGGACCTGCACGACCGGGGCCTGGCCGTCGGGGCGTCCGTCCCGAGCGTCGTCGTCCGCGAGCGCCTGGCCGCCCGGCACGGACGCACCGCCGCATCGCTGGAGGTCGGCATCCTGCGAGCCCCCGTCCGGGGCGCCGACGGCGGACCGCGCGAGATCGAGATCTTCGCGCTGGCCGTGCCACCCGGATCGGGTCTCGAACCGGTCGCCACCGCGGAGCGCGTACACCAGCACGAGGCACACCTCGCCTTCGAGGTCACCACGCCGGACCCGGTGGTGCTCGCGGGCCTGCGCGGCATCCTGCTGGGCGCCGGCCGGGCCAGGAGCGACGGCGGCGGCCACAACGCCCGGGAGAACTCCACCGTGCTGTACTTCCGCACGGACGCGGCGACCGGCGGCGCCTACCACCGGCTGGAGTTGAACATCAGGGGGCACCACCCGGCGCTGCTCGCCGAGCACTGCCTCCCGACCGACGGGCCCGCGGAGCAGTTACTCCGTCTGATGACCGGCGCCTGGGCGACCCAGGCCATCGCGGTCGCCGCCGAACTGCGCCTCGCCGACCACCTGGAGCAGGTGCCCGCCCCGGACACCGCCCAGCTCGCCGAGCTCACCGGCACCCACCCCGACAGTCTCCGCCGGCTGCTGCGCTACCTGGCCTCCCTCGGTGTGCTGCGGCCGGACGGCGGGGAGTACCGGACCACCTCGCTCGGCCGGCTGCTGCGCACCGGAGCCGAACACTCGATGCACCCTCTCGCGCTGCTGTACGGCGGCCCGTTCTACCACTCGTTCGGCGAGCTGGGACGGGCCGTCCGCACCGGGCGGGAGGCCTTCGAGCACGTTTTCGGTGCCCACCACTTCCCGTACTTCGCCGGGCACCCGGAGCTGGCCGATCTGTTCGACCGCGCGATGGCGGCGAGCGCGCCGATGTTCCACCCGGTGGCCGACCTGGTGGACTTCTCGACCGCCAAGGTGGTGGTCGACGTGGCGGGTGGCAACGGCGAGTTGCTCAGCCACATTCTGCGGGCCGAACCCCACCTGGAGGGAGTGCTGCTGGAACGGCCCCACGCGCTGGAGGCCGCCCGCGGCGTCCTCACGGCAGCGGGCTGCGCCGACCGCTGCCGGCTGGAGGCGGGCGACTTCACCGAGGCCGTCCCGTCGGGCGGCGACGTCTACCTGCTCTCCCGGGTACTGCACGACTGGGACGACACCCAGTGCCTGGCCATCCTGCGGCGGCTGGCCGAGGCGATGCCCCGGCACGCCGAACTGCTCATCGTCGAGCGTCTGTTGCCAACGGACGGGGCACCCTCGCTGGCCGTGCCGTGGGACGTCCACATGCTCTGCAACGTGGGCGGCCGCGAGCGCACGGCCGCCCACTACGGCCGGCTGCTCGCCGACGCCGGGTTCGAACTGACCGGCCGGACGGGCCTGCCGCTGGACGGCGCGCTGCTCACGGCACGCCGTAGCCGCTGAGTCGTCGCCGAGGGCGGCCGTTGGACGCGGCCGGTGTGGGCGCGCGATCCCGGCGGCGCGGGCCGGGGCGGCGCGGTAGCGGGTTCACCGCCGTGCCCGACACCGGTCGGCACGCCCGAACCGGCGCACCCACGACCCAGCAGACCGTCACGGGGCTTCGAGGCCAATTGCTTTGCGGCACGGCGGGCAGCGGTGGCATCGGGACCCTGCGCACATCGAGATGTCGCTGAAGGACACGATCGGGCTGGGCCGGATGCAGCATCGCGACGACCAGGAGCGGATCCTCGAAGCGCTGCGGACGGCCGGCGGAGACGAGCTCCTCGCTTCGCTCCCCGAGGGCCTGGAGACACGGCTCGGGCGAAAATCATGGGACGGCAGGGGGCTGTCGGGCGGCCAGTGGCAGACGGTCGCCAACGCCCGGACGGCGATGCGGCAGGCGCCGCTGCTGCGCGTCCTGGAGGACCCTCCGCCGGCCTCGATGCACGGACCGAGGAATGGCTGTTCCAGCAGTACGCCGACCGGAGCCGCCTGGAGGGCGGCGTGACGGTCCTGTTCACATCGCTTGACGACCGCTCGGGCAGCCGATCTCATCGTGGTTCTGGACGGCGGCCGGGTCGTCGAGGTCGGCACCCACGACACGCTGAGTCAGGCCGACGGTCTCTATGCCGACCTGTTCCGCCTGCAGGCCCGGTACTTCGTCTGAAGGGGCGCCGTCGTCGACGTGGCCGCCGCTACACGCCGGTGACGCCGTCGATGCGTTCCCGGAGCAGGTCGGCGTGACCGTTGTGACGGGCGTACTCCTCGATCATGTGGACGTAGATCCAGCGGAGATTGACGTCCTGCTCCATGAAGCGACCGGTATCGGCCAGAGCGCGGTCCGCGCAGTGCGCGCGGGCATGGGCGATCTCCGTGTTCCAGGTGGCGAGGGCGGCGCTCAGGGTGGCGCCCGCAGCCAGTTCGAAGCCACCGTCGGGGCCGCGCGGATCGGCCTGCGGGTCATGGATGGGGGGCGCCTGTTCTCCGGCAAGCACTCGGCGGAACCAGTTCCGCTCCACCTCCGCCATGTGCTGGACGAGACCGGTCATAGTGAAGCCGGACGGAGGCACGGACGCGACGGCCGCCTGCTCGTCGTCCAAGCCCTCGCACTTCATGGCGAGTGTGGCGCGGTGGAAGTCGAGCCAGCTTTCGAGCGTGGTGCGCTCGTCGGCGTTCAGAGGCGGCACAGGGCGTTCGACGGTGCTCATCCGTCGATTATCGCCGTGCCGTCCGAGCCGTCGACCGGCACGGCGCCACCAACGGACGTGTCGGCGCTCGCCCGACTGCCTCCCGCCGAGCTCAGCGGCGATGTCCTCCAGGCTGCTCGACGCCGAACGCGATCACGACCACACCTGTCCCGGGAGACCGGCAAGCGCTCCGACCCGGCCGGACGGTCATGGGGCGACGTCTGTTGATGCCGGGCCCAGGATGTGCCCGGGGTTGAGGAGGACAGCCCACCAGGTGCTCATGTCGTCCTCAGCTTCATCGGGTGTCGGGTTCCTCCAACTCACGGCGGCATGCAGGACGCAGTGCTCGCCCTGTTCCATCGGCGGCAGGGCCCATCGCAGTCCCCGGTCGTCATCGAGGTAGTCCACACCCCATTTCATCCGCGGTGAGCGTTCGTAGACCTCGCCGAGAAGGGCGGCCCACCGCCGGGGGAGGTCGGCGTCATATTCCGCGCGGGAGCAGATGTCCTCCTCGTCGGGCCCGCCCAGCGTCAGCAGCGTCTCGGTGTTCCAGAGCGAGACGGCGGCAAGGGCCTGCGCCCCGTCGTAGCCACTCTGCACGCCCTCGGGTACGGCGTGGAAGGAAGCGGACAGTTCCACCCGGCTCAGCGGCCGGAGAGCCGTCACCCTCCAGACGGCACCCCAGCAATCGGCGAGCGGAAGCATTCCCTCGAACGAAGGCGGTTCGAGGCGGCGCAGCAGAAGTTCCAGTACGGCGATCTCGTGTTCCCAACGGAAGAGCAGGTCCCCGCCCGGCAGCCGACGGACCGTCCGGGGCAGCGTCGGCAGCCTCCAGTAGTCGACCGTCCCGTCGAAGCGCAGAACACCCAGCGGCGTGACCACGGACGGGTCAAACGCGACGGACTCAGCCGTCCCGGGGACGGCAGGCAGCAGACCGGACATCCCCGGAGGGTATCCGGCCCCGACGAAGGAACGACCTGGAATTTCTCGCTCCGAGACAACCCCGCCCCTCTTGGTCACCTTCCCCTGCCGTCCGGCTTCGCATTCATCATCTACTGCTCTGACCGCATACGTTCACCGGCTCTGGAACCGGTGCCGCGATTCGGCCTGAGTACCCTCGGCCTGTGGACGACCGCGAGCAGTACGTGAGGTATCAGCAGGACCGGGCGGTACTGGCCGCGGTCGGGGGCTCATCTCGATCGCCAGACAGGTCGGGTCAGTGTGCGGTTGCCTCGGTCCGTGGCTGAGCCAGCGGTCGCTGCCTGGGACCGCGAGGAGCTGGGCAGGGTCGGCGAGGAGAGCTGCGAAGAGTACGACTGCGTGATGCTGCCGCCGAGCTGTACTTCATCGGACTGGCGGTCACCTCGCGGGGCGTGTGGGACACCGAGGAGGTCGTCGTCGACTTGGCTGTTGTCCAGATCGCGGCAGCGTTGCGGGTTGCGCGCTAGGTCAGGCCGCAGCAACGAGAGGCCGCCCGCCCCAGCGGAGGCCTTTCTCACTGCGGAAGCGAACGCGTTCGCGGCGCTGTGCGGCCAGGCCGTCCGGGTGGCGGGCGTTGGCGTTGCGCCACCGGG
Source organism: Kitasatospora sp. NBC_00315 (assembly GCF_041435095.1). Taxonomy (NCBI): domain Bacteria; kingdom Bacillati; phylum Actinomycetota; class Actinomycetes; order Kitasatosporales; family Streptomycetaceae; genus Kitasatospora; species Kitasatospora sp. NBC_00315. The sequence goes on from NZ_CP108025.1 coordinate 435,090, forward strand.
GGTAGGCGTTCAGGGCCCGGGTCTGGACGGTGTGGTTGGGGGTGCTGGGAGTTGGCGCTGGTGAACTGCCGCAGCGGGCGAGAAGGCGGCGTAAGGTCTCGCGGCCGATCCGGATCACCCGGCCGTGGACTTCCGCAGGTAGGCGAGCAGTTCTCGGATGGACCAGCGGGTGAAGGGCTGGCCGAGCTTGGTCGGTCGGGTTGTGGCCGTCTGGATGACGAAGTCCTCGTCGTCAGGAGTGAGCAGGCGAGGACGGCCTCCCGCCCAGCGAGGGTCCAAGCAGGCCAGGCCGACCTCGTTGAAGCGGTGGATCACGTCGCGGACGGTGCCTCGTCGGCCTGCACCGGTTGGGCGATCACCGGGGACGCGGTTCCCGCCGGCCGAGGCCGGCAGCATCATCACGAGTCCTGGTGTCAGTTGTTCACGGCTTCCGGAGTCACCCCGAGCGTGGACCGGCGATGTTCACGAGCTTCGGTAACCGTCTGAGGGGAGACACTGCACTGGTTGGGCTCCGACCTATGGGTGGTCCGGTGTTGGTGATTGAGTTGGCAGAGACGGTTCCCGTTGCCGTGATCGAGCGGCTACGGGAGTTGTTGGGAACCTTGTCGGCGCGGTTCGAAGAGAAGCGCGTCGGTGAGTACGACCTCCTGATCCGGACCGAGAGCTTCGGCATTGCGGACGTCGATGAAGTCGATGGTCATCGGCCATTCTTGGTCTCGCTCATGGGGCCTGGGATCGGTGACGAGTCGATCTTCCGAGCCGAGCACCCCGACGAGGACGATCAGAAAGCTCTCATCGGCTTCGCGCCAACGCATGCGGTCGATGTCATCGCTCTCGCCAACGAGCCGATCGACCACATCACGACCGCCTTGTTGACCGTGGCAATCATGGAGGTGACCGGCGGTATCGCCAACGCCGAGTTGGCCCAGGGGCAGCGAGCCATCGTGGACGGCCTTCCAGGACTGATCGCCACGAAGAGAACTGACTGGCCGACGCTGCCGGCCGCGTACGGCTCCGCAGAATTCATCAAGGCATGGTCAAGACAATCCGGCTTCCGGCTCCTGACGTAATCCGCAGATGCACCGGCGCAGACGAACCGCCGGACGTACAGTCGCAACAGCATTCGCTGGCCTCCGCTAGGCACGTTTGCGGGAGAGCGCAGGTAGGAGCCGTGCACCCTTCTCGACCCCACTCCACCGCCGGGGCACGATGCTCCGACCGCGGCGTCGTGGGGCGAGTCAACTCGCACGACGGGTCGGGATGGGGCCGATAGCCTGCCTGCGTGGCTGAGATAGAGGACGAGCAACTACTGCTGGACGCTGGGTTCGAGCGCGTCTACATCGAGTTGGACAGGTATGACGGCCCCCGTGAGGGCCTCGCCGAGGTCTATGGTGCGGCACATTACTTCCGGGCCGCGTACGACTTCGCCCATCCTGATGCTTCCGACGACGAGTACTTCGTCTGGCCTGCGAGTGCGTCCCTCCTCGCGCAGGAGCAAGAGCAGTGGGCGATCTTCGTCGAGTGGAACACGCGCTTCGAAGCGGGAGCTGCCTTGCCGGACAGCCACCCAGGGCACGGGGCGATCAACTCGCGGTACGACGAGCTGACTGAACAGCTCGTGCCCCACAGGGAGGTACCGGCTCACGCGCGCCGCGTGACAGCGGAGTGGCGGCTCATTGCCGGGGCCCGCTACCGCCTCGACGGGACCGACTACCTGGTCAAGTGGCAGTCGGACGGAGACGGCCACCGTTGATCATCGGGTGTTGTGTGGACAGCGATGCCCGCCGACGGGCCGCTCGTCGCGGCTACTCGCGCGATGCCGCCGCCACCGACCACGGTGCGATTCGTGCTGCGATGTCGTTCACGCGGCGGCTCGACGACCAGCAGACGGATCTTGCCCGCCTCTCACAGCGCCAGCTCGACGTCTGGCTCACCGAGGCCAAGCCGACCCACCGGCGCTCGGCCCAGCCCTCATCAAGTGGACGAACAAGCGCCGCCCGACCCGGGACCTGGAACACCCCGGTCGTCACCGCCCTCTGCCCACCGTCTTCCTCGACGACGAGCAGCATCAAAAGCAACTGCGACGCTGTCTGACAGACGCCTCACTGCCTCCGGCGGTCCGCATCGCCGGCGCCCTGATCCGGCTCTACGGCTTGCACCTCAACCGCCGACCAGACCGCGAGCTTTCCGCCCGGCATCGAGATGATCCGCCAGCCTCCCGGTCCGTGCACTTCCCATGCCTCGAACGACGAGTCCGCCCGGCCGGTGAGATGACAGCCGTTGTCGAAGAGCAGCCGCAGCGAACCCGTCTTGAAGGCCACTGCAGACAAGACCTTCGCTCCGAACAGCCCGAGTGCCGCCGCCTCATCCTGTCGCCCGGGGTCGATGAAGACATCCTGACGGCCGTCGCCGACACCCTGGGTGAGCGTGAAGGGGCATCCAAGATCCACGCGGGCATCCGATTCGAGGTGCAGCAACACCTGGTAGCCAACGCTGATCTTGGTGACGGCCAGACCACGAAGATTCATGATCCAACGGTCTTCGTGCTCAGCCAACGATGTTTCACTCACCCCCGAAAGATGCACCCCGGAGCACCGACTGCGCCACCGAAAAACCCCACGGCCTCACAGCCCGTCTCACGGTGAGGTCGGCCGGCTCGGGAATAACTGATGCTGCCCCGGCACACGATCTGCTGCAGTTTGTGCCCTTCCTGGTCGGTCAGTCTGCACACACGAACAGGCTCGGCCACCGCGCCTCCAGCGGTCGGATCGGAAGGTCTCGGCACATCCAACCGCCCCAACCAGCAACCCGGCGAACCAATGTGGGCAGAGCACTATTCACCGAGGATGCGTTCCCACAGCAGTCCGTCCCGCCAGCGCCCGTCCAGAAGGATCGAGGAGTGCGCGACGCCGTACGGGCTGAACCCGTTGCGGCGCAGCACCGCTGCGACGGCAGATTCTCCAGGTTGGTGGACGCCTCGGCGCGGTGAAGACCGAGTTCGTCCGTCGTCACCCGGAGTACGAGCGCGACAGCGCGGCCGGCGTGCCCTTGATTCTGGGCGACACCAGCGATCCGGTATCCGAGGGAGGCGCGGCGCAGCTGCGGCAGGATGCCTCCGACGGTGACCTGCCCGATCACCTGGTCGTCAGCGAGTACCACGCCCGGCCAGACCGCGCCGGCCCGGTGTCCGGCCAGCAGTCCCTCGATCCGCTCCGCCTGGCCCTCCGGGGTGAAGAAGTCGGCCGGCTGGGCCGGTTCCCACGGCTGAAAGGCCTCGACGTCCCGCTCCCGGTGCGCGGCGATCGAGGCGGCGTCGGCGGGCGGGATCAGGCGGATCCCGGTGCTGCTGCTCATGCGCTGGTCCTCGTCGCGGTGCGTCGGACGAGACGGCCGTCCTGTGCAACGGCCCTCGCGCCGCCGCGCCCTAAGCTGGTCTCGGTAGCTGACGGTTCAGGACCAGGAGGCCGCGATGAGGGTTGTCTTCGTGCACGGGGCATGCGTCAGGGACGGATCGTGGTGGTGGCACCGCACCGCTGACCTGCTGGCCGAGCGGGGCGTCGCCAGCGCGGCGCCGGCCCTGCCGAGTTGCGGCGAGACGGGTGAGCCGACTAACGCGCGGGGCCCGGGACTGGCGGAGGACGTCGACGCGGTCCGGCAGGTGCTGACGGCGAGCGACGAGCCGACCGTCGTGGTCGCCCACAGCTACGGCGGCATCGTCACCGCGGAGGCGGCGACGGGCGTCGAAGCCGTACGCCATCTGTTGCTCGTGTCCAGTTACCTGCCCGAGGTCGGGCAGAGTCTCTCCTCGTTCGGCGGCCCCGAGCCCGCCCCGTTCCTCGACATCGATCCCGAGGGTGGCACGTTCACCGTCCGGTCGGACGCCCTGGCCGAGACGTTCCTCCAGGACTGCGGTCCGGAGATCCAGCGACAGGCGATGGACAAGAGGGCCCGGCAGAGCCTGGCGGTCCTCGAACAGCCGGTACGGTCCGCCGCCTGGCAGCACGCGGCCACGACCTACCTCGTCTGCACGCAGGACCGGGGCACCCCCGCCGAGCTGCAACGCGAGTTCGCCGCCAAGGCAGGCAGCGTCGTGGAGCTGGACGCCGGCCACCACCCGTTCCTGTCCCGGCCGGCCGACGTCCGCGACCTCGTGCTGAGTCTGTGACGACGACCGGGGGCATCACCGTGGAGGCACGCCGGGATCTCCTGCCGCAGGCCACGACCGGGCGGCCGGGCCGCCCCGCGTCGTGAGCGGCCTCGCACCACTGCTCCCCGGGGCGCGCAGAGCCCAACGGGCGCGACGACGTGACGGCGTGACGGCGTAACGGCGTAACGGCGTAACGGCGCGGCAGCGTGACGGCGCGGCAGCGACGGTAGGAGGAGGACTGTCGGCGTGCTATTTTTGTGAGCAATCGTTCAACTACGGGGGTTTCGATGGGCCGCAAGCAGCTCTGGGATCAGGCGGAAGTACTGGCCTCGGCCATGCGGCTGTTCCGTCGCCGCGGCTACCTCGGCTCCTCCCTGCGGGACATCGAGGAGGCGACCGGGCTGCATCCGGGCAGCCTGTACCGGGTCTTCCAGAGCAAGGACGGCCTGTTCTGCGCGGCACTGGACGCCTACAACGACCAGGTGGTGCAGGGCCGCGTCCGGGCCCATCTCCTGGAGCCGGCGGACCCCGTGGCGGGCATCCGGTCGTTCTTCACCTCGACGTTCGAGACCGGCCTCGATCCCGATCCGGGGTGTCTGCTCACCAACAGCGCCGTGGAGTCCTTCGCCGTTCCGCAGGCCGCCGAGGGGGTCCGCCGGGGGCTGGAGACGATCGAGTCCGGCTTCGCCGAAGCCCTGACGCGTGCCCGCGCCCTGGGCCTGCTGTCCGCGGATCTGGACGTCGAGGGCTCGGCGGCCCACCTGCTGGCGCTCTATCAGGGCCTGCTGGTGCTGGTCCGGGCCGGCACCCCCCTCACCAAACTGCACACGATCACCGATGGCGCGATGGCGTCGATCGGCCCCGAGAAAGAGGGACAGCGATGAATGACTCACAGCAGCTCTGGGAGAACTACGCGGCGTGCTGGTCGGCCGACCCGGAGGAGCGACTCGCCGCACTCGGCACGGTCGCGGTCGACGAGGTCGCCTACCGGGATCCAGGGACGGAGGTCAGCGGCGCGGCCGCGCTGGCCGCCTACATGGCCGGGTTCGCCGGGGCCTTCCCCGGTCACCGGTTCCGCATAGACGAGGTACTCGACCACCACGACCGGTCGCTGGCGCGGTGGACCCAACTCGGCGAACACGGCGAGCCCGCCATGACGGGCGTGAGCACCGCACTCCACCGCGATGGCCGGCTCGCCGACATCACGGGGTTCTTCCTCTCCGCGTGAGCGGTTCCCGCAGCCTCGCCGAGCACCCGGCCGCCCAGCCGGCGCCGCTCGGCGAGGTCACCGCCCACCGCTGCTCCGGCAGCCGGGCAGTGCGCAGCCACGGCAGCCGGTTCGCGACGGTGATGGACACCCTCCACCTCCGCGTCGACGGCGTGACCCGCTCCTCCTACGAGGAGGCCGGGTCCACACCGTTCACCTACCGTGCAGGCGGCCGCGAGGTGGTGGTGCACGCGTACTACGGCGCCGAGGCGGAAGTGATCGACGACCGGGCCGAGTTGTGCGCCCTGGCCCGCCCGGCAGTGGCCTGACGGGCCGGACCTCGACCGCCGGGTAGGGGCCACGCCACCGCTCGAACCCCGGAAGGGCGCGCCCCGGCCCGGAACACCCGGAGGTCGGGCTGGGTTGTCGGTTGACGGCAGTCGGCTCGGAGTACTCGCCGCCGCCGGCACACCGGCCGACCGGCAGTACACGCAGAAGTTCAGCGCCCGGGTCCTCGTCGAGACGGCCTATTACTCCAGCGGTAGATCGTGATCACGCCGGGGCTGCGCCTTGGCGGTGGTAGTGGCTCGCTTGGGACCGGGCCTGGTGGCGGCGTCTCCAGTGGGACCAGCGGAGCCAGTGGGCCGTGTCGTGGACGTGTTGGGCAACGAGGACGATGAACAAACGGGCGATCTCATTGCAGGTGAGCGGGATCAGCTTCTCCCGGGCGGGCCGGCGGGTGTGTTCGTCGGTGCGGATGAGGCGAGGAAGGCGTGGGCGAGCATGGCGAGGGTGACCCAGCGGGACCAGGGCGCGTAGCGGCGGACCTGGTGCTCGTCCAGTCCGGCCAGGCCCTTTCCGGACTGGAACGTCTCCTCCACTCGCCACCTTGATCCAGCGGCCCGAACCAGGGGCGCCAGTGGCACCGGCCGGGGCGTGTAGCAGTGGTAGTAGGCGAGTTCACCGGTGGTGCGGTTTCGGCGGATCAGCAGGTGGCGGTGGCCGGGGGCGGTGCTGGGTAGGTCGATGTGGGCCCAGTCGCAGAAGCGTTGCCCCTTTGCTCCGGCTCCGGCGGACAGCTTCTGCCAGGCCCGCTTGGGGAGCTTCTTCGCCAGGGCTTCCGCACGGGACTTGCCTGCTGCATCCTGCCAGCGGGCAGGGTCTGCGCTGCTGCCTGAGGTCACCGCGTGATCGTTTGTCCTCATTCAATGCCGGAGGAGTTCGCAGAAGCGGTCCAGGGCGCGGTCGGTGCGGTGGCGGTCGCCGGTGGTCGTGAGATCGAACAGTAGGCCCCGGATGACGGCCATGACCAGCGTGGGAGTGACGGTGTCGTCAGGGTCGGTGGTGATGTCGCGGATCGTGGCGCCGAGGGTGTCGAACCAGCCCGTGATCGCCTCGGCCTGGTCCGGGTAGTTCTCGGGATGAGCGAGGCCGTCGGCGTGCACCTCGAAGATCAGCCGGACGTACGGGGCGCGCTCGGGTGCGCTGATCCAGGCCCAGATGCCGCGCAGGTGTTCCTCCGCAGAGGCTGCCTGCGCCGGGAGGTTCTCGGCCAGCCGTGTCGCACCACGGCGGCGGGCCTCGGCAAGGACGGCAGATACCAACTCCTGCTTGCTGCCGAAGTCGTAGAGCAGCATCCGCGGGCTGGTATCGAGAGCTGTGGCCAGCGGCCTCAGGCTCAACCCGGCCAGGCCGTATGCCAGTACGTAGTCGGTCGCCCGCGCCAGCGTGGCCTCCCGTCGGGCGGGATCTGGGGGTCGCCCCACGGTGGATCATCCTCTCGGTACTGCGGATCTGAGCGTACGTCAGTATATGGTACGACTGTTTCAATAACGGGAAGGAGACAGTCATGCACACATTTGACCGGGCACTCGCACTGGGCGCCGGAGGCCCCGTTGGTGCGGCCTGGATGGCCGGACTGGCCTGCGGACTGGGCCGCGGCGGAGTGGATCTCAGCGAGGCCGATCTGATCATCGGCACGTCGACTGGCGCGATCATCGGCGCAGTACTGGCCACCGGTCAGGACCTCGACCGGCTCGCCACCCCAGTACGCCCCGCCGACACCAACAGCACCCCGCCCCAGGTGGACGGGCGCCGGCTGGGCGAGGCGTTCGCTGTGCTGGGCAGTGCCGCCTCGAACCCAGCCGAGGCCTGGCGCCGAGTGGGCCAGATCGCGCTCGCCGCCGAAACCGGCCCCGAGCAGGCACATGTCACCCGGATGCGCGCCATGGCCGGCGCAGACCAATGGCCGGACCGGAAGCTGCTCATCACCGCGATGGACGCCGAGACCGGCGAGCAGGAGGTCTTCGACCGCGCGAGTGGCGCACCGCTGCCCTGCGTCGTGGCGGCAAGCACGGCCTTCCCGGGCATCTACCCACCGATCACCATCAACGGCCGCCGATACATGGACGGCTCTCTGCGGTCGGCAACCAACGCCGCACTTGCGGCCGGAGCCCGCACGCTCGTCGTGATCGACCCGCAGGCGCATTTGTTTCCCCGGGAGTTGCTCCAGCAGGAGCTGGCGGTCGCCGCGGCGCACACAGTGGTGACCGTCGAGCCCGATTCGGCATCAATACGCGCATTCGGCTCGGACCTCAACGACCGCACGGCCTGGGAACCGGCCTACCAGGCGGGCCTTCGCCAGGCCACCGACGCCGCAGAGCAGCTCCGACTCGCGTGGCAGACCGGATCCGACACGGACTGAGCGTCCGCCCGATCTCCGGAGTGGCGCTGCCCCGCCCTCGGCCCTGGCCCTATCGACGGCTGATCCGCGACCACCCACCAACCGTCAGCAGGCCGTCCGGTCACGATCTACCGCTGGAGTACTGAGTGGCCAAGTGGTGCGCGGAGGCGATCGAGCTGCTCCGGAGGAACTCCGGCTCAACCGCGATCATGGAGAGCGAGCCCATCCAGCGGGGCTGGCGCGACGCGCGTGTCATCACCCTGCACGGCGCGCTCAATCTCGAAGCCCTCTCCGAGAACTACGGCAGGCTGATGGCCGGAGCCCAGCCGCACGAGTTCGAGGGGATCACGACCCTGAACCGCTTAGCCCCGGCCCCGCCGACCAGGAGCACCCGAGCACGTTCGGGGCGCGCAGGGCGGCCGGGCGGACTGCCCGACGAGCAGCCGCGGACCCGCCCCCGCGGGTAGGCGGCGTCCGCTCCGGCCGCGACTCAGGCGTGAGCGGCGGGGCGTCGGTCGGGAGTGCGGAGGTAGGCGATCGCCATGTCGCCGAGGTCCTCCGCGTACCGGCGCAGGGCGGCCTCGCCGGCGGGGGGATCGGGGTGTACGGAGGTGTGGAAGCAGGCGCCGAGGACGGCGCGGGCCACGGTGTCGAGCGCCGCCTGCGGATCGGAGCGCAGGATCTGGCCGGCGTAGGGGGCCGCGGCTTCGAACAGGAGGCGCTGGATCTCGGTGATGGTGCGGGCCCCCCGCTCCAGGGCACTCGTGCCCCGCGCCCGCAGCAGCTCCGGAAAGAGGTTGCTGCTGTCGGCGAAGGACTGCAGCAGCGCCCGCGCATAGGCGTCCACGCCCACACCTTCGAGGTCGGCGAGACCGTGATCGGTATGTCCGACTGGCCGGACGGGGCGTCGGACGGATCGCTCAGCCGGCCGGGCGACACCTCGCGCCACCGGTACCTCTCGCCACCGCACCGGCACCGGCCGCCTCACCATGGCGAGTGGTACGTGACCTGGACACCTGGCAGGTGCCGCGCGCCCTGCACATCCGACCCACCGGATATTTCCCGGGGCCGCCGCACGGCGTACCCGGCAGGAGCATCAGGCACACTGGCAACTGCTGTAACGTGAACATCACGCAGCGTGGTTTCGAAGCTCGTCCACGGTGATGGCGCCGTGGACGTTTTTGCTGTCCAGCATCCTCCGGACCAGGCGGTCGTCTCCAGGTTCCGCGCCGCGTGAACCTGTCCCCCAGAAGGAGAAAAGCATGGCTACCGGCACCGTGAAGTGGTTCAACGCCGAAAAGGGCTTCGGCTTCATCGAGCAGGACGGCGGCGGTCCGGACGTGTTCGCCCACTACTCGAACATCGCCAGCCAGGGATTCCGTGAGCTTCAGGAGGGCCAGAAGGTGTCCTTCGACATCACGCAGGGACCGAAGGGCCCCCAGGCCGAGAACATCGTCACGGCGTAGGCCGCTTTCGAGGGCCCGGCGGCACACCGCGTGCCGCCGGGCCCTCACCGCTCCGCGCCCCGCCGCTGTGCCCCACCCGCACGGACTGCGGTGGGTCACGGACATGAGGAGGTGACCGTGTTGCTCCAGAAGCGGTCGGTGAGGTCGTGCGGATCGCGACGGCCGTCATTGGCCGAGAAGCTGATGCTGATACCGGAAAGACACGGCACGGGAAGGTCGATGGCTATCGAGCCCTGCGGGAGCGCCCGAGTCGTCCAGTAGACGTTGAAGACCCCGTCCGCACCGACCCGAGTTCCGCGGATCGTGACCTCCGCACCGGCGATGAAGCCGGAGCCCGTCAGGTGGAAGACAGTGCTCTCCCCGGAACCGCTCGTCGACACGTCAACTCGGGGTCGGACCGCGCTCGGAGGCGGTTGCGCGGGCTGCGTGACCGGCGGCGGGGGTGTCGGGGGCGCCGGGGGCTGCGGGGTCGGGGGCTTCGGCAACCAGGCCCACAACGTGCCGTCCGTCTTGACTGCCCAAGGCAGGTCGAACCGAGCAGCCGAGATCCTGCTGAACCCGTCGCCCGAGACCTTGAGAAACCCTGTTCCATCCGTCGTGGTCCACACCGTCCCGTCCGTGGCGACCAGCCAGACCTTCCCTTCGACGCTCACGGAGATGTCGGCCCACGACTTGTCCTGGCCGCCTTCGGCGGGCCGCCAGACCCCGTCGGACGTCTGGCGGAACAGATTCGCACTGGGATGAAAGCTGATCCCCCACAGGTCGCCCGTGTTCCGGCCCGCAAGACGCTTGAACGGAATCAGCGAACTCATCTCCTGGAACGTCCGGCCGTCGGCCGTCCGCCAAATCGCCCCGTCGTCGCGCACGATCCATACGGCCGCCTTGTGTACCGTGACGTCCACCAGCGGTTCGATTCCGTTCGGTACCGGTATGTTGCTCCACATCCCCTCCGGCCCACGCCGCCAGAGCACCCTCTGGGCCGTCACCACCCACAATCCGTCGTCGAGCGCCACGGCCAGGCCGGTGACACCACCAGGGCTCGGTTCCTGGCCCGCAACCTGCGGGGGGAAGGGACCGCCGCCGTGACGCCAGAGCGTCCCGTCCTTGGCCGCCGACCAGACCTCGGGGAACGACGCGTCCTCCCGGATCGCCAGATCGAGAAACTGCGGGAACACCACCGGGGACCCGGCGGCTCCGGCGATGTCGACCACGTATCTCGGCGTCCATATTTTTTCCATGGCACCCACTCGTCAAGTGCTTCACCATCGCGCGACGGACCACTACGCGGAGAACCAGCCGTGCGAACGACCGGTCAGTTCGATGTCACGGACCACAGGGCGACCCCATCGGGCAAGAGCCGCCCGCCGGCGCAGAGGGAATCGGCCCTGTCGTCGTGACGGGCTGCACGAGGCCCTCTCCGACCGTACGCCGAAGCCACCCCCCACACATCCCGACTCGATCCCGGCCGCGCCGAGGCGTCCCTCCCGGTAGGTGCCGTTGGCGTCGGTGTTGCAGGTGCCCTGGAGCCCGTGGTCAACCGCGCCGATGCGCGGGCCCCTCCGCTACCGGCGTGCCGGCGTCCGGGCTCACCCGTAGCACCTGGTCCACCCCGGTGCGCCGGAACAGGGCCGCCACCCGCGCGGCCGGGGAGAGCACGTGCAGCACCGCTCCGGCATCCCGGGATCGCAGGTGGGCGCGGATGACGGCGTTGAGGCCGCCGGAGTCGCAGAACCTCACGCCGGACAGGTCCAGCACCAGCTCGCCCGCCGCGATGACCGCATCCATCACGTCGGCCACCGCCGCGTCCAGCACACTGCCCGTACGCTGCTCCAGCTCACCGACCACGGCCAGCACCGGGGCCCCGGCTCCCGGCCGCAACCGGACGCTGAACGAAGGCGGATCGACCTGCCTGGTCGCGGGCATCGCACTCCCCCGCCGCCCGGTGTCCGCCGCCGCCGGTGCGCCCGCGAATCGGGCGCACTCGCCGGCCGGCGTGTTCGGGGCGGAGCCCCCACCGTAGCGCGCCGCCGCACGCCGTGCTCCGCCGTGCGGGCGAGGACGCGGTGTCAGGTGTCGTCGGTCGGTTTGGTGTCGTGGCTGGGTTTGGTGTCTTCGGTGGGGCGGCGGAGTTCCTCGTCGAGGTGTAGGGCTTCTTCGAGTTGGTCGTCGAGGATGATGATGCGGCAGGCGGCGTCGACGGGGTGCCCTGGTCGACGAGGTCGCCCGCCCGCATCGCGATCCGCGGTCGGTAGCGGGAGAATCGGCGGTGGCCGCCCTCCGAGCGCAGGGGCGTGATCAAGCCCTGCTCGCCCTGAGCGCGCAGGAAGCCGGCGGTGGTACCGGTCATCGCGGCGGCCCGGCCCATGGTGTAGGCGGGATGGTCGTCGTCGAACGAGTCCGCACCGGAGGTGGAACCGGAGCCGGGATGCGGGGTCGGATGGTGGCCGTGGCCATTGCCTCTTCTCGAACGGTTCGGGCACGCGGCGAGGGGCCCCGGCACCGTGGCGGCTCCGGGGCCCCGAAGGGATACCTCACCATCTACCGGCCTGAGCCGGGTTCCTTATGTCCGCACCACCCCGGGGGAAGGGGCATGCGGGGATCGCGAATGCGTGACCGGAAACCACCGTCCTTCGTATCCGGGGGCTCTGCGGTGTCCGCCCGGACGAGAAACCTCACCGGCCGGGCGATCCTGATGGCGCTCCGTCCCCTCCGTTCGTCCTCCACGAGCACTGACCTGACAATGCGAGTACCGCTGGATCCTCCCAACACGGTTACCGCACAGCACTTCTGAACTGCCGAAACCTGGAACCGCAAGGCGACCCCATAGGTCACCCGGTCCGCCGGCCGGCTCCGTCGCCCGTCCTGTACCAACCCTGGCTTGGAACCACACCGGCCGAACCCACCGGCACGCGCGCCCGCAGCCCGACGCCTTCACCGGAACACCACGTCCTACCACTGCTGACAGCACCCGGCGGCCCCTGAAACCCGCGAGCCACCCGACCCGGCCACCGATCCCGTCACCGAACGACACCAACCCTGGCTCCGAAACCCCGCAACCGTGCCGACCTGCGAACTCACACACAAATCCCGCCAGTTCACGCCTGCCGGGCACCTCTCGAATGCATTCCTACGAGAGAAACACTAACCACGACACCACGCCATGTCTACTACCGCCAGCACAGATTTCTCCGCGCCCAGTGAGAAGGTAGTCTTCGCCCCCGTGAGGACGGGCCACAGCCCCGACCGCGGCTCCGAAGCGGTGGGCCGCACCCCAACGAGGAGGCGATCGGTGCACGAGCGAGGAACCCCGCCGGCGGTGCGCGCCCCCGCTCCCCATCCCCCGCGCACGAGGACGTCGCTGCTGAGCGCCCTCGCCGAAGCCGTCCGCGATCGCGACGAACACGTCCTGCGCCGACTGCTCGCGCGCTTCGCCGAACAGGCCGCCCTCACCGACCTGCCCGCCCTACGCCACGCTCTCGACCCTCAGCACCAGCACCCGGCATGGGAACAGCCACCGGAGCCCCCGTGAGCGGGAGGACGACCGGTCGCGCAGCGCGGTGGGGAGGCCGGACTCGGCGTACCGGACGGTCTGCACGGTGCCGGGACGGCTTGCGAACCGAGCGGTGTCACAGGTCGGTGGCCCGTTCGTGCCGAGGCTCGTACATGCCCACATCGCCGCCGCCGGGCAGACGGAGCCTGGTCAGTCGTCCCCAGCGCTCCTCTGTGACCGGTTGCGTGAACTCCACGCCCTTCGCGGTCAGAGCCTGCATCGTGGCTTTGACGTCGTCGCACATCAGAAAGAGCTCCTGGGTCTCCGGCCCGGTGGTGGGGTGCACCGCGACCTCGGCCGGCGGGAGCCTGAAGATCGGCCAACCGCCTCCCGCGTCGACATGGGGATACTCCAGTACGTCCCTGAAGAAGTCGCGGTCCGCCGCTGCGTCACGGCTGTGGATGACGATGTGAGCACCGTTGATCATGGGGCCAGAGTAGAAGCCGCCGCCCACGCCGGCCCGGGACACACGGGACGGCAGCAATGGCCGTGCTCCAGTCGGCGGGCGCCCGACCCGCTGCCGCCGGTGAGTACGAGGCGATGTCGGACGCCGACCCGCGGCGGGGCCCGTCCGCCGCGGCGGACCTGCCCACCTTTCACGCCCGGCTCCGGGACACCCCGGCGATCCTCGTCCTCCGGTGGCTGTGCCGGACATCAAGCCGGGCGCCCTCCTCCACCCTCCGTCAACCCGGGGAAGGCGCCACGTCAGGCGCTCACACGGGGAGTGTCAGCCCATGCTCTTGGCGCCGTCCAGGGCCTCGCGGATGATGTCGGCGTGGCCGGCGTGTTGGGCGGTCTCGGCGATGACGTGGAGCAGGACGCGACGGGCGGACCACTGGACGTCGCCGTCGAACCAGGGCGCCTTCGGCAGCGGGTGGGAGACGTCCAGGTCGGGCAGGGTGGCGACCAGATCGTCCGTACGGCGGGCGGCCTCGGCGTAGTCGGCGAGCACACCCGCCAGTGTCTCCCCGGGCAGCAGCCTGAAGCCGTCCTGGCGGTGGGCCCAGTCCTCCTCGGTCATGGCGGTGAAGTCCGGCATCGCGGACGGGCCTTCGAGGATGAACCCGATCCAGCTCTTCTCGACCGCGGTGACGTGCTTGACCAGGCCGCCCACGCAGAGCTCGCTCACGGTGGAGCACTCGGCGGCCTGAGCGTCGGTCAGTTCGTTGGCGGTGAGGCGCAGAAAGTGCCGCGCCTTGCCGAGTTGCTCCAGCAGATCCGCGCGCTCGCCGGTGAGCGCCGGGGCCAGGGGGTGGGTGGTGGGCTCGGTCATGATCTTCTCCGCCTTCGTGAGGTGTCGTCCCGTCGACGAGAGAAACGATAGGACGGATCTAGGCCAGGAAACGACCTAGATCGACAGCTGCCCGGGCCGGTCGTTGCGCGTCGGCCCGGGCCGAAGCGGATCGATGCCGGGCCGAAGCGGATCGGTGCCGGCCCGAAAGGCGACGGCGGCGGCCCGGGCACGAGGGTGGCGACGGCGGCGGCCCGGACGGCGAGCGTCACTCCTCCCCGGAGAACCGTCCCCAGGCGGACTGGCGGGTGATGCCGAGGGCCTCCCCGATCCGCGCCCAGGTCACCTCCCGTCGCCGCAGCTCCCGGACCCACGTGCGCAGGTTGGACTCGACCTGGTCGGCCACCGCCGCAACGCGGGGCAGGTGGTCGAGCATCTTCTCGTCGGCCATCGAGTCCCACAGCGGCATCTGCAGGTCGACCGGCCCGCCGCGGTGCTGCGCGACGATGGACGCCGCCAGATCCACGCACTCGTTGCAGATCTGGACCCCCGGCCCGGCCACCAGCTTGTCCACCTCGATGTCGCTCTTGCCGCAGAAGGAGCAGCGCGGGTTCTCGTGATCGGCCGTGTCCGTGGGCATGTCGTGCCATCCTCTCGTCAGGGTGATCCTGACAGCAGAGCAGACGAATGTCAGGCGCCGCCTGAGAAGCTCGGACCACCCCGCCCGTCCCGAATCCGGCCGCGAACAGTCCCGACCGGCACCCCGGAGCCTTCCGGGGCGCGGCCCCGGGCCGGGCCGAGGGCCTCGCCGAGGGCTTCTCAGTCGTGGAACTGCGGGATGATCAGATACAGCCCGTAGAGCACCACCGCGGCGCATGCCAGGAAGCACAGTGCGGCCCCGGTCAGGGCGGCGGCCGAGCTCCGGCCGGCGCTTCTGGCCTCCTGGTGGTTCAGCACCGCCCGCACACCCAGGGTGAAGACCACGGCGACCGCGACCGTCGTGCCGATGCTGACCACGGTCACCTCGGCGAGCGCGCTCCAGTGCAGTGCCACGGCGTTCTCCCTCTCAGCTGCCCGCGGCGGCGGGCTGCGGGTTGACCGTCACGGTGGGGGCGTCGTTGACGTTGTCCGCGGTGACCGGGCTGCGCCGGGACAGCACGTAGATCACGGCCGCGGCGGCCACGGCGGCCGCGGCCACCGCCACGGTCCCGGCCGTCCCGCCGTGGACCACGACGGCGGAGGCACCGCCGCCGATCAGCCCGGCCGCCGGGAGGGTGATCAGCCAGGCGACTGCCATCCGGCCGGCCGTGTTCCAGCGCACCTTCGCCCGGCGGCGCCCGAGCCCGGCGCCGATGATGCTGCCGCTGCAGACCTGGGTGGTGGAGAGCGCGAACCCGAGGTGGGCGGAGGTGAGGATCACCGTGGCGGAGGCGGTCTCGGCGGCGAAGCCCTGTGGCGAGCGGATGTCGGTCAGGCCCCGGCCGAGCGTCCTGATGATGCGCCAGCCGCCGAGGTAGGTCCCCAGGCCGATGGCCAGGCCCGCGGTGAGGACCACCCAGACCGGCGGCCCGGCACCGCTCGGCAGCGCGTCCACGGAGATCAGGCTGAGGGTGATCACGCCCATCGTCTTCTGCGCGTCGTTGGTGCCGTGGGCGAGTGAGACCAGCGAGGCCGACCCGATCTGCCCGAACCGGAAACCCCGGGTCACGGACTCCTCCGCGGCCCGCCCGCTGAGGCGGTAGACCAGCAGGGTGGCGAGCAGTGCGGCGGTCCCGGCCACCACCGGTGCGGCGAACCCCGGGATGACGATCCTTTCGAGCACCTCCTCGAAGTTCACGGCCTTCAGCCCCGCGCCGACGCAGACCGCGCCGACCAGTCCGCCGATCAGCGCGTGCGACGAGCTCGACGGGAGTCCGAGCAACCAGGTCAGCAGGTTCCACAGGATCGCGCCGACCAGCCCCGCGAAGATCATGCCCAGGGTGATCAGTCCGTCGTTCACGATGCCGCCGGAGATCGTTTTGGCCACTGCCGTGGACAGGAACGCGCCGACCACGTTGAGCACGGCGCTCAGCAGCACCGCCACTCTCGGGGGGAGCGCGCCGGTCGCGATCGAGGTCGCCATCGCGTTCGCGGTGTCGTGGAAACCGTTGGTGAAGTCGAACACCAGCGCCGTGACGATCACTACCACCAGGAGGAACGTGACGTGGGACATGCGGCCCAGTAGAACAGCGCCCGGCGCCAGGGGGACGGTACGACACTCGCCGCGGACGGTCGGTTCGCTCCTCGGCCGGGGCAGCGCGGGCGCAGCCGACCGCAGCTCCGGCCCCGCGGCCGGCGCTCGCCGCGGTCCACTCTTTCGGCCCTGTCCTCTGGCGGTGACCCGGGCGGGGCTCCGACGATGGGAGCCGATGCCCCCGCACCGCCCCAGGTCCCGCCGCCGGCCCGGTCCCGCCGCGGCGGGGTGCCGGCTGCGGCTGCCGTCGGCCCTGCGGAAGGAGACCGTTGACACCCTCCACCGACCCGGTCGGCGGATTGCGGCACCGCCTCGCCGCATTCGTCCCGGGCCTCGGTGTGCTCGGGTCGTACCGGCGCACGTGGTTGCGCGGGGACCTGCTGGCCGGCGTGACCGTCGCGGCCTATCTGGTGCCCCAGGTCATGGCGTACGCGAGCGTGGCGGGGCTGCAACCGGTCGCCGGGCTCTGGGCCATCCTGCCCGCGCTCGCCGTCTACGCCTTCCTCGGCTCGTCCCGTCTGCTGTCGGTCGGCCCGGAGTCGACGACCGCGCTGATGACGGCCGGTGTGGTGGGGCCGCTGGCGGCGGGGGACCCGGACCGCTACGCCGTCCTCACGGCGGCGCTCGCCGTCGTGGTCGGGATGATGTTCCTGCTGGCCCGGATCGCCCGGCTGGGGTTCGTCGCAGATCTGCTCTCCCAGCCCGTCCTGATCGGCTACCTCGCCGGGGTCGCGCTGATCATGGGGGTGGACCAGCTGACGAAGATCACCGGTGTCGAGACGGAGGGTTCGGGCTTCTTCCCGCAGCTGGTCTCCTTCTTCCGGAATCTCTCCGAGGCCCATGCCGCGACCGTGATCCTCAGCGCGGCGACGCTGGTCTTCCTCTTCGTGGCGGCCGCGTTCCTGCCGCGCGCGGTGCCGGTCACCCTGCTCGCACTGGTCCTGGGCACCGTGGTGGTCGCGGTGTTCGATCTGGAGTCGCTCGGCATCGCGGTGATCGGGCAGATCCCGACCGGGCTCCCGCGCCCCGCGATCCCGTCCCTCGGCGACTTCCGGGACTTGCTTCTGCCGGCCGTCGGCGTGCTCCTGGTGGGGTACACCGACGTGATCCTGACGGCCCGCGCCTTCGAGTCCCGGGGCAGCGGCGAGCGCCTGGACGCCAACCAGGAACTCCTGGCGCTGGGGGTGGTCAACCTCGGTGCCGGTGTACTGCACGGCTTCCCGGTGAGCAGCAGCGCCAGCCGGACCACGCTGGCGAAGTCGGCCGGCGGGCACACCCAGCTGTACGGGCTCACGGCGGACGTCCTGGTCGTCGCCGTGCTGCTGTTCCTCGGCCCGGCGCTCGCCCTGACGCCGTCAGCCGTCCTGGGGTGCCTGGTCGTCTTCGCCGCCGTCCGGATGATCGACGTCGCGGGGTTCCGTCGGCTCTCGTCGTTCCGGCGCCGGGAGCTGCTGCTGGCTGTCGGATGCCTGATCGGCGTCCTGGCGCTGGACATCCTGTACGGGGTGCTGGTGGCCGTGGGGCTGTCGGTGGCGGAGCTGCTCAGCCGGGTGGCCCGGCCGCACGACGCGGTGCTGGGTCTGGTGCCGGGGGTGGCGGGCATGCACGACGTCGACGACTACCCCGAGGCGCGGACCGTCCCCGGCCTGTTGATCTACCGCTACGACTCGCCGCTGTTCTTCGCCAACGCCGAGGACTTCCGCCGGCGGGCGCTGGCCGTGGCGGCCGAACAGTCGGAGCCGGTGCGCTGGTTCGTCCTCAACACCGAGGCCAACGTCGAGGTGGACATCACCGCGTTGGACTCCCTGGAGGCGCTGCGGGAGGAACTGGTCGGCAGCGGCTGCGTGTTCGCACTGGCCCGGGTGAAGCAGGACCTGCGGTCGGAGCTGGACGCGTACGGGCTGACCGGAGCCGTCGGCGAGGACCGGATCTTCCCCACCCTGCCCGCGGCCGTGGCCGCGTACCGCTCCTGGAGCCGGGCGGGCGACGATGCGCAGGGGTAGCGGCCCGCGGGCCGAGTTGCGGCCCCGCGCCCTGACCCCCAGGCTCGGATCCAGACCCGGGCACGCAGGCTCCGCCGGACGACGGGGCGGGCCGCGCAGGCCCTCGACCGCCCGACCGCGACGGCTGCGCCGGCTCGCCCGCGCGCGCCAGGAAGGCTGGTCCCGGATGGCACGCAAGCAGGCCCGGCGCATCGCGAAGTTCATCGAGCCGCTGCGGGTGGAGCCCGGCTCCCGGGTGGACCTGAGCGACTTCGACCCCCGTTACAAGGCGGGGATGAGGAAACGCGAGGGCGTCCGACTGCTGGAGAGCGGCGTCGCTCTGCTGGCCGAGTACCAGGCCCGGCTGGCCGCCCAGGACACCTACGGCGTCCTGTTCTGCCTGCAGGCGATGGACGCCGGCGGCAAGGACGGCACCATCCGGCACGTCATGAGCGGGGTGAACCCGCAGGGGGTGCACGTCAGCAGCTTCAAGGTGCCCTCCACCGAGGAGCTCGACCACGACTACCTCTGGCGGTACGCGCGCAGGCTCCCGGCCCGCGGGGACATCGCGATCTTCAACCGGTCCCACTACGAGGAGGTCCTCGTGGTGCGGGTGCACCCGGAGGTGCTGGAACACCAGCGGATCCCGGACGCCGCCCACGGGTCCGCCCTCTGGGACCGCCGCTACCGGGAGATCAACGACTGGGAGCGCCACCTCACCGACAACGGCTTCAAGGTGGTGAAGGTCTTCCTGAACCTCTCCAAGGAGGAGCAGCGCACCCGGTTCCTGAAGCGGATCGACCTCCCGGAGAAGAACTGGAAGTTCTCCGCCGCCGACGTCCGTGAGCGCAAGTACTGGGACGACTACCAGGAGGCCTTCGCCGAGATGCTCTCGGCCACCAGCACCCCGTGGGCGCCCTGGTACGTGGTGCCGGCGGACCGTAAGTGGTTCGCGCGCATCTGCGCCGCCGCCGTACTCGCCCACACGTTGATCGAGATCGACCCCCGGTACCCGGTCGTCGACGAGGAGGCCCACCAGGATCTGCTCGCCGCCAAGCGCCGGCTCAGGAAGGAAGCCCCGAAGGGCGCCCCCGCCGACCCGTACGCGGCCCGCCACGAGCCGCCCGGCTAGACCCGGGCCCGCCGTTCGCCGCCCCACCTCCTCGGGCGCGCAGGCAGCGGGCGCGGGCAGCGGGCACGGGCACGGACAGCGAACGGCCGCCGGCCGGTCGGGTCGGGCCGGGCCGGGGCGGGGACACACCGGGAACGGAGACAGCGAAGAAGATGACAGTCGAAGCAGGCCTGACGGGGCCGCAGCCGGCCGAGCGGCCGGAGTGGTACGCGTGCTCCCCCGAGGACGTCGCGCACCTGTTGGAGGTCGACCCGGAGGTCGGCCTCACGGACGCGCGGGTGGCCGAACAGCGGGCGGCCCACGGCCCCAACGCCCTGCCCGAGGAGCAGACCCGGCCGGCGCTGCTGCGCTTCCTGGACCAGTACCGCAGCTACATGCAGATCATCCTGGTGGCGGCGGCCGTGGTCTCGTTCGCGATCGCGCAGTGGAGCACCGCGATCCTGCTGGTCGCCCTCACCCTGCTCAACGCGGTGGTCGGCCTGCGGCAGGAGGGCAAGGCCGCCAGCGCGATGAACGCGCTGAGGTCGATGATGAAGAACACCGCCCGGGTCCGCCGCGCCGGTGCGGAGTCGGAGATCCCGGCCGAGGATCTCGTACCGGGCGACGTCGTGCTGGTCACAGCCGGGGACCAGGTACCGGCCGACGGGCGGATCGTCCGGGCCAGCGCGCTCCAGATCGACGAGTCCGCGCTCACCGGCGAGAGCACCCCCGCCGGGAAGGACACCGTCGTGCCGCCCGGTGAGAAGCTCGGGCCCGGGGACCAGACGGACATGGCGTTCATGAACACCCCGGTGACCCACGGCAGCGGGGTGCTGATCGTCACCGGCACCGGCTCGGAGACCGAGCTCGGCAGGATCTCCACCATGCTGTCCGCCACCGCGAAGGAGGAGTCGCCGCTCACCCGGGAGCTGAACAACCTCACCCTGTGGATCGCGGGCGCGGCCGGCCTGACGATGATCGTGATGTTCGCGCTGGGCCGCAGCCGCGGCCAGGCCTGGGACACGCTGTTCATCGCCGCGGTCTCGCTGGCCATCGCGGCCATCCCGGAGGCGCTGCCCACGGTGACCCAGGTGATCCTCTCCGTGGGAAGCCTCAACCTGGCCGGGCGCAACGCGATCGTCAAGGAACTGCCCTCGGTGGAGACCCTCGGTTTCACCTCGGCGATCAACTCCGACAAGACCGGCACCCTGACGATGAACCAGGTGACGGTCGTCGAGGTGATCAGCCCGACGGACCGGTACACGGTCTCGGGCACGGGGTACGGCCTCGACGGGCGGATCCACCACGCGGCGGGGTCCTCCGCGGGCGTCGAGGACGCGATCCTGCCCTTCCTGGTCGCCGGGGACGCCACCCTGGTCGACGGCACGGTGGTCGGCGATCCGACCGAGGGCGCGCTGCTCGTGCTGGGCCACAAGGCCGGGCTGGACGTGGAGGGCACCCGTGGGCGGATGCCCAGACTCGCCACCCTGCCGTTCGACCCGGGCTACAAGCTGATGGCCACCTTCCACGCCGCGAAGGACGGCTCCGGGCGGCCGGTCGTGCGCTGTTTCGTCAAGGGCGCGGCGCCCGCCGTCATGTCCCGCGCCGTCAGTGCGCTGGCGGCCGGCGAGACCGTCCCCTGGGAAGGCGAGCTGAGCCGTCGCGCCCAGGAGCAGGTCGAGCGGATGGGCGGCGAGGGCCGTCGGGTGATGGCGGCGGCCGCCCGGGATCTGGATCCCGCCGACTTCGACCCGGACGGCGACCTGCTCGCCCTCGTCACCGGGCTTCGGATGACCGGCCTGGTGGGCATGGTCGACCCGCCCCGGGCCGAGTCCAAGGCCGCCGTGGCGAGTGCCCAGGCGGCCCACATCAGGGTCCGCATGGTCACCGGTGACGACGTCACCACCGGCGCCGCCATCGCCCGGCAGCTGGGCATCCCCGGCGAGGCCGTGCTCGGCGCCGACTTCGCCGCCTGGACGGAGCAGGAGCAGCGGGCGCGGATCGAGCGCATCGGTGTGGTGGGGCGGGTCGCGCCGGAGCACAAGGTCCTGCTCGCCGACACGCTGAAGCGCAACGGCGAGGTCGTGGCGATGACCGGGGACGGCGTCAACGACGCGCCGGCCATCAAGGCCGCCGACATCGGCATCGCGATGGGCAGCGGTACCGACGTGGCGAAGAACGCCGCCCGGATGATCCTCTCGGACGACAACTTCGCGACGATCGTGTTCGCGGTGAAGGAGGGCCGCAAGCTCTACGACAACCTCACCAAGTACGTCCGGTTCGTCCTGCTGCTGCTCGTCACCTTCGTGCTGACCTTCCTCGGCGCGACGCTCTTCAACATCGCCGCCGGGGAGCCCTTCCCGCCGCCGCAGGTGCTGTGGATCCACTTCGTGGTGAACGCCCCGTTCGGCTTCGCGCTCGGCTTCGACCAGGAGAGCCCGGGGCTGATGCGCCGTACCCCGCGCCCGCGGGGCGAGTCGGTCCTGACCCGGCCGCTGCTGACCACGGTCGGCCTCGCCGGTCTGGCGCTGACCGTCATGCTGCTGGCGCTGATCAAGCTCGGCGAGAACCACTTCGGCAGCGTGCACGTGGGCAGTTCGATGGCCTTCACCGCCTTCTCGCTCTGCCTGATCGTGGCCGCGTTCGAATGCCGCAGCGAGACGGCGTCCGCGCTGCGGACGACCACGTTCGACAGCAGGCAGATGAACCTGGCGGCGCTGTCCGAGTTCGTCCTCGCCGTGCTGGTGACCCAGCTGGACGGGTTCCGGCGCATCCTCGGCACGGCGGAGATCGACCTCCGCCAGTTCGGGTGGGCCCTGCTGGCCGCCGTGGTCTTCCTCGCGCTGTGGGAGCTCGGGAAGGCGATGGCCCGCCGGGCCCGGACAGGCACGGGGTGAGCCGGCCCGCACCGGCAGGCGGCCTGCCCGGAGTCGGGCGGTCGTCCGGCGCGTACTGCGGCTGCCAGGGTCCCTGTTGGACGGCATCGTCCGTCCCGCGCGCGGCCACCGTCCTGGTGTGCGGATGGGCCGCCCGGAGCGGGGTAGGCGACGCGGAGCCACCGCTCCTCCGGCCGGAGCAGCGGTGGAACGTCCAGGAGCGGAGACACGATGGCCACCGCGCACGCCCTTCCCCTCCATGCCGGCCTGTTCGCAGGTCGGTACCGCGTCCAGGAGCACCTGGGCCGCGGTGGGGCGGCCGAGGTCGTACGCGCGGTCGACGAGCGGTTGCAGCGGTCGGTGGCGCTCAAGGTGTTCCGGCCCGAGGCCGGCGGGGACGCCGCCGAGCGCTTCGCGCAGGAGGGTCGAGCGCTGGCGCGACTGCGGCACCCGGGCCTGGTGGAGGTGTACGACTACGGCACGTGGGGCGAGCGCCCTTTCCTCGTGCTGGAGCTCATCGAGGGCCCCACGTTGCGGGAGGTGCTGGCTCGTGAGCCGCTGTCGCCGGTCGCGGCGGCACGGCTGGGGTCGCAGCTGGCGAGGGTGCTGTCCTTCGTTCACGGGCATGGTGTGGTCCATCGGGATGTGAAGCCTTCCAACATCCTGATCGGTGAGGGTGGGGCTCCGCGGCTCGCGGACTTCGGTGTCGCGCGGCTTCCCGGTGATGCCGCGATGACCCGGACGGGGTGTGTCGTCGGCACGCCGGCCTATCTCGCGCCGGAGCAGATCCGTGGTCGGTCGGCCCGGCCGGCCGCGGACGTGTACGCGTTGGGTCTCGTGCTCGTCGAATGTCTCACGGGGCGCCGCGAGTACGGCGGCGCGCCTCTCGAAGCCGCTGCGGCGCGCCTGCACCGCTCTCCTGCCGTACCCGGGCACCTGCCGAGGGGTCTCTCCCGGATCCTGCGACAGATGACGCTCTCCGACCCGCTGCAGCGACCGTCGGCGATCGAGTGCGCCGACGCGCTCGGGGAGGTCACGTCGCTCGCCGCGCCGGCGCTGACGCAGCCGCTGGCCCTGCGGGTGTCACGGATGCCGGTCCACCGAAGGCGCGGCGCGTCCCTGGCAGCTGCGGCCGTCCTCGCGCTGGCCGGCCTGGCGGCCGGCACCGCCTTCGACACGGACCCGCGCCCGGCGGCTCCGGCGCTGCCCGGGCCGAGCGGCCGGCCGACCTCGTCCGAGACCTCCTCGGCCTCCGGCCCGAGGGAAAGCGCCACGGCGTCCCCGGACGGCGCCGAGGCGACCGCGCCGACCGCAGGGGCTGCCCCCGCCGCCGCGGGGTCCGCGCCCGCACCGGCCTCGCCTCCTGTCACGGCTCCCGCTCCCGGCCGGGCATCGCCGGCGCCGTCCAGGGGCCCCGGCAACCCGGGCCGAGCGGGGAAGGTCAAGAAGCAGCACTGAGCCGCTGTTCGACCGGACCGGGCACGAGTCGGATCAGGTCCCCGGTTCCGGCGCTCCGGATCGGTGTTGATCCGGGCGGCGTTCCGCGGTTGACGACCGCACAGCTCCGCACGCGGTCCAGTGCGCGGTCCGGGCTGCCGACCGGGCTGCCGACCGGACCGGACCCACCGCGCCACGACGGCCGCTCGGTGGGTCCGGCCCGGTGACCCGGGCCGGGCCGGATGCTCAGCTGCTCGCGAGCTGGAAGGACTGGTTGGATCCCCCGTTGCAGGTCCACTGTTCGACGAGCGTGCCGTCAGCCGTGGCAGCCCCGGTGATGTCCAGGCACTTGCCGCTGGCGCGGGAGACGAAGTGGTAGCTGCCGTCGGACTGGCCAACCGGCAGCCACTGCTGGTTCGCGCCGCCGTCCTGGGTCCAGGTGTCGAGGGCGGTACCGTCCGCGCCCGAGGCGGCCGGGTCGTCGATGACCTGGCGGTTGGCGGCCGAGTTGCGGTTGGTGATCATGTAGTAGCCGCTGTCGGTGGCGCCGAACTGCCACTGCTGGTTGCTCTGACCGCCGCAGGACCACTGGAGCAGCGCGGTCCCGTTGGCGGTCCCGGCGCCGGAGGCGTCCACGCACTTGCCCGAGTTGGAGTTCACCAGCTTGTACCAGGCCGAGGTGTTCACCGGCCCGGAGGGGCCGCTGCCGCCGCCGCTGAACGAGTCGAGCGTGATGGACGCCGACGTCGGGTTGTCGTCGTGCACCAGCGACTCGTGGTTGCCGACGTCGTCGAACGCGAAGGCGTAGGCGTTGCCGTCGGCCATCTGTGCGTGCAGGAACCGGGCGTAGTGGTTGGTGTCCGCGTCCTGGTAGAAGTTCGCGGCGCTGGAGTCGGGCTGGTTGGGGTTGGTGAGCAGCGTGGTGCGGTTGAAGCCCGCGCACAGGGTCCGCGAGATCGGGCCGCGGACCAGGTCGTTGGGGGCGTCCAGCAGCTTGTAGCAGCCGAAGATGCTGTCGGCGTCGGGCTTCTGGAAGCTGGTGACCACCGCACCCGAGGCGTTGGTGAAGTTCAGGGTGTTGCCCGAGACCCGCCCGTAGTACTTGGTGTCGGGCTGGTCGGTGAAGGGCGTGACCGTCAGCGTCGAGCTGCTGTACTTCGACCACACGCGGTTGACGTAGTCGTCCATCTGACTGGCCGGCAGGGCGCCGGACTCGATGCCGTGGCCCGGGTTCAGGGCGCGGAGCACCGTGCCGTCCGAGCGGGTCTGGATGAGGTTGCCCCAGCCGCCGGACTGGGCCCGAAGGGAGTTGAAGAAGGCGCTGTAGCCGCCCGGCTTCAGCGTGCCGGTCGTCTTGGTGCCGCTCGAGCCCGAGACGCCGACGGTGTACGGGACGGAGAACATGTCGACCTGGGTGCTGTTGATCCACAGCCCGGCGTCGTTGAGGGTGTACTCGGTCCAGTCGAACAGGATGTTGTGGTTCGGGTCGGACGGGTTCTGCACCGCGGGCTGCACCAGGCCGCCGGTGGTCAGCTTGAAGTCCAGCTTCTGGCCGAAGGAGAAGTAGATCCGGCCGGAGAACTTCGGGATCCGGATCGTGGTCGACTGCCCGTTCGCCGGGCCGGTGATCGACGCGTCGGGGGCCGGGGTCGCCGGGTTTCCGCCGGCGGGCCAGGCGTGGAAGGTGCCGTTGCCGTCGGCCCAGCCCTGCTGGCCGGTGGAGAGCCGGGTTCCCAGGTCGTAGATGTAGATCTGCTCGCTGCGACCGGAGTTGTTCTTGAACGTCAGCGGGATCGTGTCGGGTACCGCGGCGTGGGCGGCGGGTGCGGCGGCAAGTGTCGTCAGCCCTGCTGCGGCGACTGCTGTGGCGAGGAACGACGCCAGTGGCTTCCGTGCCATGAGCACGTGCCTCCTCGTGGTGGGGGGGTGGGTTCCAGGTACGGGACATGCGGAGCCGACCGACTCGGGGCAGTGCCGGCCGTCGTCGGCGGAAAGCCCGTGCGCTTCCGGCACTGTGGGGGACCGGAAGATCTGGATGTCGGTGAGAGCGCTCTCAGAATCGCTGCGCATGTTCGGATCTGTCAACGCCTTCAGCGTGATCGACTTCCTCGGCCCTTCACGAGTCGTCAGGCGCGGACACCGTGCCATGGCGGGCCTTCGAGGCCGCCCGAGCTGTGATCAAGAGCGTGGAGAGCGCCGCCGCACCGGAGTTACGAGACCCCTCCGTGGACCTGGGGCGTCCGGGAGACGCGAATCCCGTTGCGAAGACCCGCAGTTGGCCCCCCTCGCGGATCGGCGTCGAGGCCGCTCGTCGAAAGACGGTCTCGCAGGGCTGCGCCGTACCGGTGGTCGAGCCCGCGTTCGACGGATCACCGTCGAGCCAGAAGTCCGCCCGGGAGAGCGGGAGTTGACCGGCGAAGGCACCCCGGACCGCCCCGGACCGGCTCGCCGCGAGGCGCCGCGAACGGGAGGCACGGCCGTCCCGCCGCCGATGCGTCCGCACTCCACAGAAGCCCGACGGGGGGCGGTCGACGCGAACCGCCGCGGAGACCTCCGGCGCCCTCGTCGAAGCCCCACGAGTGCGCGGTGGCACCGGAGTCCGGCCCTCGGCCATCCGCCCGACCGGCCACCGAACGGGTCGCGGGCAGGTAAAAGTTGCGGAAAGAACCGGCCGATCGAGCGCCGGGCAACGCCTCTGGTCTGGGCCTTTGAGAGCGCTCTCTCATTTGCAGTTATGTGTGAATTTGTTTCGTGCGTTTGACGCTTGACGCTTATTCGAACAGGACACCACACTGTCCGTCAGCTTCCCCGGATGGCACGTGCTGCCCGTTCGCCATGAGCGGGCACCCCTCGTGCCGCCCACCCCAGACGAAGGAGGCAGTGTCAACCTGCTTGCGCCCAGGCACCCTTGCCCGGGATTCACAGCAGCGACCTGTCGATCCACCCCGGGGCGCGACGCGTCCGAAGGCCCTGTCGGCCGGCGGACCACCCGCGGTCGCAAGGACTGCAGACAGCTGCCGTTGTCCCCACTCCCGGGCTCTTGTCATGCCCCTGCCATCCCCCACATGCAGAGGACGAACCATGAGAACACTTCATCGAAGGTGGCTGGCCGTGACTGCCGCGGCCGGCCTGATGCTCACCTTCCAGGCGGCGGCGCAGGCGGCGTCCGGCCCCCAGGGCGCCGCCCCGGCCCTGGAGACGACGAGCACACCGGCTTCCTGTGCCCAGCCGCTGCACCCGGGCAGCCCCGTCTGCTTCACGCTGATCCGCACGGACGTGCACGCCGTGCACGAGAACGCGCTCACCCCCATGGCGACCCCCTCCGGGTACGGCCCCTCGGACCTGCGCAGCGCGTACAACATCGCGTCCGCCGCCGCGTCGAACGGCGGCGGGGCGACGGTGGCCGTCACGGAGCTGGCCGACGACCCCAACCTCGAGGCGGATCTGGCCACCTACCGGTCGCAGTACGGCCTGCCCGCCTGCACGACCGCCAACGGCTGCTTCCGCAAGGTCAACGGCAGCGGCCAGCAGGGCAACTACCCCGGAGCGGACTCCGGTTGGGGGACCGAGGCGTCGCTGGACATCGACATGATCTCGGCGGTCTGCCCGCTGTGCCACATCCTGGTCGTGGAGTCCGGGGACCTGGACGCGGCACAGAACACCGCGGTCTCGCTCGGCGCGCACTTCATCTCCAACAGCTGGGGCACCGGCGACCGAGCGAGCAACGCGGACGCCTACTACAACCACGCGGGCGTGGTGGAGGTCGCCAGCTCCGGTGACGGCGGCTACGGGGTGAGCTTCCCGGCCACCTCCCGATACGTGATCGCGGCCGGCGGAACCTCGCTGAGGAAGAACTCCGGTACCGGGCGAGGCTGGTCGGAGACGGCATGGTCCGGCGCCGGCGCCGGCTGCTCGTCGTACGAACCCAAGCCTTCCTGGCAGAAGGACACCGGCTGCGGCGGACGCAGCGTCTCCGACGTCTCCGCGGTCGCCGACCCCGGCACCGGGGTCGCGGTCTACGACACCTACGGCGCGGGCGGCTGGTTCGTGGTCGGCGGCACCAGCGCCTCCTCCCCGATCATCGCCTCGATCTACGCCCTGGCCGGCGCACCCGCCGACCCGGCGGCCTCGGTCCTGTACGCCCACGCCGGAAGCCTCAACGACATCACGTCAGGCTCGGACGGCTCGTGCAGCCCGTCCTACCTCTGCACCTCTGGCCCGGGCTACGACGGCCCGACCGGTCTGGGAACGCCCAACGGCCTGGGCGGCTTCACCGGAGCCGGCAGCGGTTCGTCCGGCGGGACCGGTCCGGTGACGTCGGGCGTCGCGGGCAAGTGCCTGGACGACTTCGCCGGAGCGAGTGCGAACGGCACCAAGGCCGACCTGTGGGACTGCAACGGCACCCCGGCCCAGCAGTGGGCCCACAGCGGCAACACCCTGCGGACCAACGGCAAGTGCCTGGACATCACCAACAACGCCACCACGAACGGCTCCCTGGCCGAACTGTGGGACTGCAACGGCGGCGCCAACCAGACCTGGCAGACCGGCGCCAACGGCAGCCTCGTCAACCCCGCCTCCGGCCGCTGCCTCGACGACCCCGGCTTCGCCACCGCCAACGGCACCCAGCTCGACATCTGGGACTGCAACGGCGGCGCCAACCAACGCTGGAACCTGCCCTAACAGCTCCCACCGGCCGGGGAGCGCAGACCTCATCCCGCTCCCCGGCACCGCACCGCCTCACGACCCGCGGTGCCTCCGCGCGCCGCGACCTCCTGCCCGGGAGTGACGGCCGGCCGTTCGGCCTGGCCACCCCACCCCACCCCACCCCCGTTCCTCCCGAGGAGAACCCCCTTGTTCAACCGGTTGAAGTCTCTCTCCGGGCTGTCGGCGATCGCGACGCTCGCCGCCACCGGCGCTGTCGGCCTGATGGCAGCCACCCCCGCGTCCGCCTCCTCCCCCAACCCCTGGCCCGCGCACGTCTTCGCACCCTTCGCGGACACCTGGTCGGGAAACATCACGCTCAGCGGCGTGGCGAACGCCTACGGCACGAAGTTCTTCACGATCGCGTTCGCCGACGGCGCGAACTGCCGGTGGTCGATCGGACAGCAGGCGAGCCTCCAGTCGCAGATCGACAGCCTGCGCGCCCAGGGCGGCGACGTCTCGCTCTCCTTCGGCGGCTACGGCTCCGACAACGCGCTCACCGAACTGGGCGACTCCTGCTCGTCCCCGCAGGCCGCGGCGGCGCAGATCGAGTCGGCTGTCACCACGTTCAACCTCTCCCACATCGACTTCGACATCGAGGCCAACTCGCTGACCAACCAGGCCGGCATCGACCGCCGCAACAAGGCGCTGGCCCAGGTCCGCTCCTGGGCCGCCGGGGCGGGCCGGCAGCTCGCGGTCTCCGTCACGCTCCCGGCCACACCGGGCGGTCTCGGCAGCCCCGAGATGAACGTGCTGAACAACGGCCGGTCCAACGGCTTCACCCCGGACGTCGTCAACCTCATGACGATGGACTACGCCACAGCCGGCACCGAGATGGGCGACGCGTCGAACCGGGCCCTGGACGCGAGCGCCTCCCAGGTGGCACAGGCGTTCGGAATCTCCACGGCGGCCGCCTACGCCAGGCTCGGCAACACCCCGATGATCGGCCAGAACGACAGCGCCGGTGAGGTCTTCACCCTCGCCGACGCCGCGAAGGTCGAGTCCTACGCCGCGTCCAAGGGCATCGCCCTGCTGTCGTACTGGTCGCAGAACCGCGACAACGGTGGCTGCGCCGGCTCGACCGCGGCGTCGGGTACGTGCAGCGGAGTGAGCCAGAACACCGGAGACTTCGCCCGGACCTTCCAGCCCTTCACCTCGGGGACCGGCGGGACCGGTCCGGTGACCTCGGGCGTCGCGGGCAAGTGCCTGGACGACTTCGCCGGAGCGAGTGCGAACGGCACCAAGGCCGACCTGTGGGACTGCAACGGCACCCCGGCCCAGCAGTGGACCATCAGTGGCAACACCCTGCGGACCAACGGCAAGTGCCTGGACATCACCAACAACGCCACCACGAACGGCTCCCTGGCCGAACTGTGGGACTGCAACGGCGGCGCCAACCAGACCTGGCAGACCGGCGCCAACGGCAGCCTCGTCAACCCCGCCTCCGGCCGCTGCCTCGACGACCCCGGCTTCGCCACCGCCAACGGCACCCAGCTCGACATCTGGGACTGCAACGGCGGCGCCAACCAACGCTGGACGCACAGCTGACCGCGGACCGCGACGGGAGAGGGCAAGGTCGACCATGAGGACGACCTGATCGTCTCCACGAACACGGCGGCCGATCCGGCCTCCGGCAGGTGCCTCGACGCCCCCGGCTTCGGCTCCGCCGACGGCACCCGGCTCGACACCCGGGCTCGACATCCGGGCTCGACAGCCGGGATTGCGAGGCGGCGGCAACCAACAGTGGACGCCCTCGCCGGTCCAGGCGGGGCAGGCGCGCCTCCCGTGAGCGCCTACCCCGCACTGTCCACCTCCAACGGCACACCACCAGATCGGCTCCCCCATGAAACGACTGAGATCCCTCGCCGCGGGGTGCGCGACGCTCGCACTCGGCGCCACGGGCCTGCTCGGCGCCCCTGCCGCGCACGCCGCGACCCTGCCCGGTCCCGACGCCGTCTACCAGGCGTGGAACGACAACTTCCTGGTGCAGGCGAACGGTGACACCTACTACACCAACCAACTGAAGAGCAAGGGCACCACCCGGGCCGGCATGTGGATCGCCGCGCTGGACATCCAGGTCGCGCAGGACGTGTACGAGCGCACCCATGCCGCTGCGGACCGGCAGCGTGTCATCGACCTGGTCAACACCTACATCAAGTACGAGGGGACCACCTGGGAGTCCTGGGACGGCTGGAACGACGACATCGCCTGGGACATCACCACCGTCCTGCGCGGATACCAGCAGACCGGCAACACCACCTGGCTGAACGTGGCCATCGACCAGTTCGACAAGACCTACGACAAAGGCTGGACCGGCGACGGAGGCGGCGGGATCTGGGAGAACGACACCTACTACAGCAAGTGCTCACTCAGCAACAACCCGATGGTCAGCATCGCGGCGAACCTCTACCGGATCACCGGTGACGGCGCCTATCTGACGAAGGCCGAGCAGATCTACGACTGGGCTCGAAGCCACCTGGTCGACAGCTCCAGCGGCGTCGTCAACGAGTGCGTGGCGTTCCCCAACGGGAAGGGCGGTGCCACCGTCCTGCAGGCCTCGGACAATGCCTACAACGCCGGATCGTGGATCGAGGCCGCCGACAACCTCTACCGGGTCACCGGAAACACCTCCTACCGCGACGACGCGCAGCGCACCGCCGATCACTTCCTCAACACGGTGCCGATCGTGGCCAACAACCAGACGGCCGGCAGCTCCTACCAGTACTGGCTGTTCAAGGGCATCAGCGACTTCTGCACCGACGCCAACCTGTGCGGTCGTTACGACTCCTGGATGCGGAGCAACGCCGCGCAGGCGTGGAGCGTGCGCAACAGCGCCGATCTCACCTGGAACGACTGGTCCAGGCCCACCAACGA
Organism: Kitasatospora sp. NBC_00315; assembly: GCF_041435095.1. Classification (NCBI taxonomy): domain Bacteria; kingdom Bacillati; phylum Actinomycetota; class Actinomycetes; order Kitasatosporales; family Streptomycetaceae; genus Kitasatospora; species Kitasatospora sp. NBC_00315. The sequence continues at coordinate 466,588 of NZ_CP108025.1, forward strand.
CCCCAACCCGGACGCCTTCGAGATGAACGGCATGGTCGGCCTGTTCCAGGTGCTGCCGAACACCGCCGGCTCCCCCTTCTCCGGCGACTACCAGATCAAGAACGCCTCCAGTGGTCTGTCACTCGCCGTCCAGGGTGCCTCCACGGCCAACTCCGCGCCCGTCGTGCAGAACAACGACACCACCGACGGCAGCGCCTCCTGGTCGTTCGTCCCGCAGAGCAACGGCTACTACGAGATCAGGAACACCCACAGCGGCCAGTTGCTCAACGTCACCGCGGCCTCCGGCAAACCCGGCGCCCTGGTCGTGCAGTGGCCGGCCGGCGGCATCGCGAGCGGCAACGACCAGTGGAAGCCGGTCCACAACCCCGACGGCACCTGGTCCTTCTACAACCGCAGCAGCAAGCTCGCCCTCGACAACCCCGGCGCCGGAGCCGCCCGGGGAACCCAGTACGAGCAGTGGGCGCCCAACGACACCGGCGGGCAGCGCTTCACCCTCCTCTCGCGGACCGGGGGCGGTACCCCGTCGAGCGGTTCCGGCCCGGTGAGGTCCGGCCTCGCCGGCAAGTGCCTCGACCTCAACGCCGGCAACCCGGCCAACGGCACCAAGGTGGAGATCTGGTCCTGCAACGGCGGCGCGGCGCAGTCCTGGACCGCTCCGTCCAGCACGCTGCAGATCTCCGGCAAGTGCCTGGACGCCACCGGAACCGGCACCGCCAACGGCACCCTGGTCGGAATCTGGGAGTGCAACGGCGGCGGCAACCAGGTCTGGCAGCCCTACAACGGCGGCTACCGCAACCCCGCCTCCGGCCGCTGCCTGGACGACCCGGCCGCCTCGGGCACCGACGGCACGCAACTGGAGCTGTGGGACTGCAACGGAACCGCCGCACAGATCTGGTCGCTCCCCGGCGCCTGACAGCACCGGAGAGGCGCACGAGGGCGGCGTGCCGCCGGCCCGACCCGAGGGGGCGGGCCGGCGGCACGCCCCTGTACGAGGCTCCGGCGGCGGATCCGGGTGACCGGACGTCCTGCCGCATCACCGTCGGGCCGGTCCGGGCATCGGCGTACCCGACCCCGGCGGCGCCCCGACCGGGTCGCCCGTCGCCCGTCGCCGCATCGACTCATTCCCGTCAGAAGCTGCCAAATACCGCATGATTGCGCTGCCATATGCCGGACAGTGCAACACGACGCCTGAGATGGCGTCAATATCCGTGCAGTCATGTTGAAAACTGTTCAATTTCCGCCTCGCGCCGGCGCTCGCGACACAGCTCCATGGGGGGGTGGCGCCGCGTCGCCCGTGGCGGACGGCCACCACGCCCACGAAGACCCGCATGATGGCCCGAGGCCGGATCTGCGTCGCGCCCGGCCCTGGCCGGCCCCGTGGGTGCCGAAGGGAAACTCCATGGGCGGCACGGTGAACGACTCCCAGTACGTGTGGTCGTCCCTCACGTTCCCGACCACCACGACCATGACCATGGACTACTCCCCGCAGGTGGCGATCGACACCGCCGCCGGCACGGTCGCGCGCGTGGGCGGGCCGTGGGAGAGCCTCACCGCCCGCAACAGCGGCAGGTGCGCCGACGTCGCGAACTACGACTTCTCCCAGGCGTCGCCGCTCATCCAGTGGTCCTGCGGCGCGGGGGCCAACCAGAACTTCTGGTTCAAGGACCTCGGCACCGGCTACGTCCAGATCATGGCGCGGCACAGCGGCAAGTGCCTCGACGTGGCCGACGCGTCGACCGCCGACGGCGCGGCGGTCGTCCAGAACACCTGCACCACCGCGACCTCCCAGCAGTGGAAGGTCCAGAAGATCACCGGCACCACCACGTACATCGGTCTCGTCGCACGGCACAGCGGGAAGTGCCTCGACGTCACCAACCGGTCGACCGCCGACGGTACGACGCTGGAGCAGTGGACCTGCAACAACGGCACCAACCAGCAGTGGCAGCACACCACCGTCTGACGCCCCACCGGCCGGCACGCCCCTCTCCTCCAGCGAGGGCACGGGCGTGCCGGGCTCCGGCCGGTGGTGCCGTCCCCTTCCCCGCGCCCTCGCGGCACGTCCGGGACTCAGCGGATCCGGGCGCGGCGGAACAGCGGGCCGACGAGAGGGGCGGGTTCCCTCGGCGGGCAGCCCACTTCGGACCCGGCTCCGGCCGGTGGTGCCGTCCCCTTCCCCGCGCCCTCGCGGCACGTCCGGGACTCAGCGGATCCGGGCGCGGCGGAACAGCGGGCCGACGAGAGCGGCGGGTTCCCTCGGCGGGCAGCCCACTTCGGACGACGAACGGAGGGCAGCCCACTTCGGACGACGAAGACCGAGGCACGAGCCCGGGATGGTCCGAGAACGCGGGCTTCACCCCGTAAGGTCGACCAATGGCGAAGTACTTCGACGTGCACCCGCAGACCCCCCAGGCCCGCACCATCGGCACCGTGGTCGACAGCATCCGCTCCGGCGCCCTCATCGCGTATCCGACCGACTCCTGTTTCGCCCTGGGCTGCCGCATGGGCAACCACGAGGGCCTCGAACGGATCCGGTCGATCCGGCGTCTCGACGACCGCCACCACTTCACCCTGATGTGCGAGAACTTCGCCCAGCTGGGGCAGTTCGTCCGCATCGACAACGACGTCTTCCGCGCCGTCAAGGCGGCGACGCCGGGCAGCTACACCTTCATCCTCCCCGCCACCAAGGAGGTCCCCCGCCGTCTGATGCACCCGAAGAAGAAGACGGTGGGGGTCAGGATCCCCGACCACGCCGTCACCCGGGCCCTGCTCGCCGAACTCGGCGAGCCGCTGCTCTCCAGCACCCTGCTCCTCCCCGGCGAGGACGCGCCGATGACCCAGGGGTGGGAGATCAAGGAGCGGCTCGACCACGTGCTGGACGCCGTGGTGGACTCCGGCGACTGCGGCACGGAGCCGACGACGGTCGTCGATTTCTCCGACGGCGTGGCGGAGATCGTCCGGCGCGGAGCCGGCGACCCCGCGCGCTTCGAGTGACGGGCTCGTGGCCGGCCGGGTCGGCGCCGGTCGGCTGATCTCCCGGTAGGTCGGCCCGCGCGGGCCCGGCCCGGGCCAGGCCCGCCCGGGCCGCCGTGCGCCGCGCCCGCGCGCCGTCCGGGGCCGGGTGCCGGGGCCGGGTACCGGGTACCGGGTGGGCTCACGGCCGCTGCTCGTCGGGCCACGCTCGGGTGTCCCGCGGCCGGACGTACGGCTCCTCCCCCTCGGGCAGGCCGCCCTCGATGGCGCGCTCACGGGAGAGTTCGGCGTCGAACTCCAGGCCCAGCAGGATGGCGAGGTTGGAGATCCAGAGCCAGACGAGGAAGACGATGACACCGGCCAGGGTGCCGTAGGTCCTGTTGTAGGAGGAGAAGTTCGCGACGTACAGTCCGAACCCGGCGGAGGCCGCCACCCAGAGCGCGACCGCCAGCAGGCTGCCCGGCGAGATCCAGCGGAATCCGCGGCCGCGCACATTGGGTGCGGCCCAGTAGAGCACCGCGATCATCAGCACCACGAGCAGCAGCAGGACCGGCCACTTGGCGATCGACCACACCGTGAGCGCGGTCCGGCCCATCCCCAGGGCGCGGCCGGCCCGGTCCGCGATCGGTCCGGTGAACACCACGATCACCGCGCTCGCCGCCAGCAGCACCATCAGGAGCAGCGTCAGCCCCAGGCGCAGCGGCGTGGTCTTCCACACCGGGCGGCCCTCGCGGATGTCGTAGACCGCGTTGGAGGACCGGATGAAGGCGGCCACGTACCCGGAGGCCGACCAGAGCGCCCCCGCCAGTCCCGCGATCATGAGAACGGTGCCGGTGCCGCCGCTGTGCTGGAGTCGGCCGACGGCGTCGCGCAGGATGTCCCGGGCGGCGCCCGGAGCGAGGTCCCGCAGGTTGTCCAGGAGGGCGTCGGTCGCCGAGTGCCCGATGACGCCGAGCACCGAGACGAGGACGAGCAGCGCGGGGAAGATCGCCAGGACGCTGTAGTAGGTGAGGGCGGCGGCCCGGTCGGGCAGCTCGTCCTCCAGGAACTCCTTCCCGGTGCGGCGCAGCACCGCCCGCCAGGAACTCCGGGGCAGGTCGGTGGGCTCGTCCGGGGCCGCCTCCTCGACGCGTCGGCCCGGGCCGACGCCGTGGGCGCCCGGCCGGTCTCCGGTGGTGTTCCCGCGACTGAACTCTGATGCCATGCCGTCCGTCTGTCCGCGACTCCCGCGGTCAACCGCCCGCCGGAGGGCGAGGACGGCGGCGGGCCGCGCCGTCACCCGGGGTGCTGCTCCTCCGACGATTCGAAGAGGGCCGAGAGGTCGTCGGGGACGGTGAGCCGGGCCGTCTCCGATCCGGCGGCCACCAGCGTGTAGGTCGCCCGCAGGAACGTCCGCAACGCCTCTGTGCTCACCAGGAGCACCGCCACGCCGGGCACGCCCGAGAAGGCCAGCTCCGTCAGAGCGGCGGTCCCCGGGCGGACGAACACATCGCCGGTTCCGCAGGGCCGGTCCAGGCCCACCGTCAGCAGTTCCCGGCCGACGGCCCAGGTGACGCAGCCGTCCTGCGAGGTGCGGTCTTCGGGGGTGGCCGCGTCGAGGAAGTCGAGGCGTACGGCGTAGGGATCGTCGCTGTCGTAGCGCATGAGCATCGTCATGCCGCCGGCCGCCGGGCCGGTGAGGTGAACGGTCGACTCGTGCTCGACGACGGTGCGCATGGAACTCCTCTGTTCGGGCATGTCGGCGCGCGTCTGCCCGCTTCTCGTCACCTCATGCGGGATCTCGCCCGGAGGTGACCCACGAGACCGACCGGGTGGTGCTGCGAGGCGGTTGCGAGTAGGCGTCGGCCGGATGCGCTCCGGTTCCACGCCGCCCGCGCGTGCCCCGGCGAAAGGCGGGCAGCCGGGGGGCGGAGAGCGGGTCGCGCCGGGAGCGGCCCGCGCTCACCTCATCACACGGGAGGCACCATGAGCGGCATCGAGATCTGGGAGTTCCGCAGCACGTCCGGCCACGTCACCGGTACCGACCTGGTCGGCTACCACGTCGAGGCCGCCGACGGCCACATCGGGAGGGTCGACCGACTGTCCAAGGTGACCGGCTCGAAGTACCTGGTGGTGAACACCGGGCCGTGGATCTTCGGCAAGCACGTCCTGCTCCCTGCCGGCACCATCGTGAGGGTCGATCAGGACGGCAGGAAGGTCCACGTGGACCGGACCAAGGACGAGATCAAGGACAGCCCCGAGTACGACATCGACAAGCACGACCCTGCCGACAGCGTCTACCGGAACGCGTACGTCAGCTACTACGGCCCGTACTACGGCGGCCCCGTCTGACCGGACTTCCGCGCGATCGAGCGGGCCGCCACCCACGGGGTGGCGGCCCGTGGGCGCGTGGAGACCGGTGCCGTGGGGCAGGCCCGGGCGGTCGGGAGAGTGCGCGACTTCAGGCGGGCCGAGGTCAGGCGGGCTGAGGTCAGGCGGGCCAGGTGCCGGTGAGGCGGCGGGTGGTGACCGCGCCGCCCCGGGCCACGGCGGCCTTCACGGTGCCGAAGATCGCGCCCTGCAGCGCGGCCGCCACGAGGATCTCCACCCACGTCCGGTACTCGTCGGTGGCGTCCGGCGCGTCGTCGTCGTGGCCGAGCACCTTCCACGCCTGTTTGAAGAGCGCGCCCGCCAGGAACCCGGCGGACGCGCCCAGCACCAGCCCGACCGGCTTGTAGACGATCTTCGCGACCTTCACCGGCGCCCGCCGAGCAGCCCCCGGAGCAGCACCGCGGTGAGGACGGCCGCCACGGCGGCCACCAGCATCGGCGTGCGGTTGACGCGGGCGGCCCGTACGGCCCGGCCTGCCTGTGAGTGCAGCTGCGGCGGGGTGTGCTCGGCAGCGAGGTGCCCGAGGTGCGCCGCCGTCCCGCGGGCCTGCGCGCTCACCTGCCCGGCGCGTTCACGGACGTCCGTCGGGGTGTGGTCCCGGACGGTGTGGACGGCGTGGGCGACCGTGTCGCGCACCGCCTCGGCGGCGTGCACGGCCGCCTCCTGTGCCTCGTTCTTCACGGGTGTCACCTTTCGCTGTGCGGGGGCCGGAGCACAACTGCTCCCCCGGGTCGGGCTGTGACGCATCGCCTCCCCCCGGATCCCGTCGCTCATGCACCCTTCGTGCCCGGGGCACCGACCGGGGCACCGGCCGGGGCACCGGCCGCGCCGGCCCGGTCGATGGTGTTCTCGGCGCGCGTCGGACCGCGATCCGGGTGCTCGCCCCCGGGGACGTGTTCCTGGAGGGCCGGGGTAGGCGTGGGCCCATGGCCACCACCGACCAGCACCGGGACCGACCGCGCTCCTTGTCCGGATGCGTGGGCGAACTGCGGGAGCTCGGGTTGCGCCGGTTCGGCGTGGAGGTGTGGCGCCTCCTCGGCCAGGTGGTGCGGCCGGCGGCCGCCTGCGCGCTGGCCTGGCAGGCGGCGGTGGTACTGCTCCGCGACGGGCAGCAGCCGGTACTGGCGGCGCTCGCCGCCCTGTTGACGGTGCAGTTGACGGTCTACCGCACGCTGCGGCAGGCGGCTGAGCAGATCCTGGGAGTCGTGGCCGGGGTGGGCGTGGCGATGCTGTTCTTCCGCCAGTTCGGCACGCACTGGCTGACGCTGGGGCCCGCGGTGGGGGTCAGCCTGCTGCTGGGGCGGGGCCTACGGCTGGGGAGCCGGGCGGTCGAGGTGCCGACCACGCTGCTCCTGGTGGTCGGTTCGGGATCCTCCTACGGCGCCTCCCGGTTCCTCGACACGCTGATCGGTACCGGCGCGGGCGCCCTGGTGTGTCTGCTGGCCCCGCCCAGCCATCTGGACCGGGCCGCGCGCAGGATCCGGGCTGCGGGGGACGTCCTGGCCTCGGCCGCCGCCGACATCGCGCACGGCACCTCGCAGCAGTGGGACGCCGAGCAGGCCGGTGCCTGGCGCACGGCGACCCACCGGGCCGCCGCCGCGATCGCCCACGCGCGCGAGGCGGTGACGGACGCCAGGGAGGGCACCCGCCTCCACCCGCAGCGGGCCCGGCGCGCCGCACGGGCCCGGCGCCTGGAGGAGTCCCTGCTCTGCCTGGACCACGTGTGCGACCAGATGCAGGCCGTCGCCCGCGGCCTGGTCGACCGCTCCACCGCCGGCCGAGGACTGCCCGACCCCGACGATCTCGAAGACCGCCTCGACCTGAGCGCGTTCTCGGCGCTGACCGAGCACACGGCGGTCTGCCTGCGCCTGTTCGTCACGGTCTCGTGCGAGCGACGCGTCGACCCGGAGCGGACTGCGGAGCTGCGGCAACGGCTGGAGGACGCCGGCGCGCTCGCCGCGGAGGCGTCCCGGACGCTCGTCGGAGCAACACGCACGTCGGCACCGCTGTGGGCGCTGCACGGCTCGCTGTTGGACGAGACCTGCCGGATCCTCACCGAACTCGACCCGGACGGCGGGCCGCACGCCGATGCCTTCGGCGTGCCCGTCAAGGGCACCTCCACCTGACCGTGCCCGGCGGGCCGGCCGGCCGGGCACCGACTCGTGCGGGCGGTGCCCGTCAGTCGGGCCAGGTGCCGGTCAGGCGGCGGGCACCCGCGGCGCCACCGCGGTCGACCGCCGCCTTGACGAGGGCGAAGACCGCTCCTTGCAGGGCGGCGGCGGTGAGCACCTCTTTCCAGGTGCGGTCCCGGTCGGTGGGCTGCGGAGCCGCTTCCTCGTGTCCGAGAAGGGCCCACAGGCGCTTGAAGACGGCGCTCGCGACCAGACCGCCCAGCACGCCGAACAGCAGCCCGAGCGGCTTGTAGAGGATCTTGACCATCATGAGCTCCTCAGTGAACCGGGCCGGCCGCCGCGAATGGGACTTCGGTGTGCGCCTGCCCGCACCGTGCACGAACAACCATTCCCGGGCCGCCCTCTTGCCGGGACAGCCTCGTGCCGGACCGGCCGACCCCGGGCCGTCCCAGCCCGGTACGACCGAGCCCGGGCCGGCTCTGGGGCGGCCGCCGGAATCGGTCAGGCGGCGAGGAGGTCGGCGAGGTCGTCGGCGTGCTCCTCCTCCTCTTCGAGGATGGACTCGATGAGGCGGCGGGTGGTGGGGTCGTGCTCCCCGAGCCAGCGGGCGATCTCCTGGTAGGTCGAGATGACGATGCGCTCGGCCAGCAGGTTGTGCTCCAGCATGGCCTTGAGGTCCTTCTCGTCCGGCGTGGTGTAGTCGGTGTGAGCACGCTGGGCGAGAGTGGCGGGGTCGAAGTCGGGCTCGCCACCCAGCTGCGCGATGCGCTCCGCCGCACGCAGGCAGTGCTGCATCTCCTCGGCCGCATGCTCGGTGAACTCCGCCGCCACCTGGGCACGGTCGATGCCGGCGGCCGAGATCGCGTGCCGCGTGTACCGCAGCCAGCAGACCACCTCGGTCGCCACCACGTCGTTCAGGACCGCGATCACCTTCCGGACGTCGAGCCCGTAGGTACTCGTCACCGCACCCTCGGCCATCTTCTGCCGGGCCTCGTCCCGGATCCGGCTCACGTCGATGACGAAGTCGTCGCCTGTCACGCTGTACTCCCAGGGCTGGAAATGGACCGTCCGAGCACGTCTTCCCGAGGACGGCCACGACCTACCGCGAAGACCCCGGACTCCACCGGTTCGCAGTACCCCGACACCAGCGCGGCCGGCCGGGCTCGACCGGCGGCGGGCAGTGCGGCAGGCAGCCACGCCCGCAGGTTGCCGTCCGCCCCGTCCCGACCGGTGCCCCACTCGTGTGCCGGGCAGCAGTCGGCCGGTCTACGCGGGTGCGGCGGCCCTGCCGTAGCGGCCCGGCGTGGTGCCCACGATCCGCTTGAAATGCCGGGTGAGGTGGGACTGGTCGTAGAAGCCCGCGGCGGGCGCGGCCTCACGCGGGGGCTGTCCGTCGAGAAGCAGCCGACGGGCCAGGTCGATGCGACGGGACACCAGGTACTGGTGCGGAGCGATGCCGAAGACGGCGCTGAAAGCACGCACCAGGTGCGCCGGATGGACGTGGATCATCGACGCGGCCTCTTCCAGGGCGATGCCTTCGACCAGTCGTGCGTCGAGGAGGTCACGCAGGCTCTGGGCGATGCTGCGGTCGGGCACCGCACTGCCGAAGCCCGGCCCGGGCCGCAGCCGCTCGCGCAGGCGCTCGGCGATGAGGGCCAGACGCCCTTGCGCCTCGAACTCGTCGCCCCGGGTGGCGAGGGCGGTGTGCAGCTGCGCCACACGTCTGCGGAGAACGGGGTCGATGATGTCCGGCCCGTCCACCGCCGGACCGATGAAGCGCGCGTCGAGCTGCGTCATGTCGAGGTAGACCACACGCTTGCGGAAGCCGTTGGGGGTGGCGGGTGAGCCGTTGTGCGGGACGTGTGGCGGGAGCAGGCTCACGGTGTCGTTCGGCGTACCGCGCTCGTGACGGTCCAGGTCGTAGCGGACCGCGCCGTCGTCGACGATCAGGAGGGTCCAGGCGTCGTGCACGTGCATGGGGTACGCGTGCCGGGTGAAGTGGGCGTGGAACACCTCCACCACGCCCGCGACGGGCGGGCGCCAAGCGGAGATCTCCTGCCGGGGCTGCACGCAAAGAACGTACAAGACGGAGCGGGGACGCACCCGGCAGTCTCGAGGCATGAGAACCGAGAACGAAGCCGAGGCCGGACCCGCCGAGTGGATCGAGACCGGACCGGAGGATGCGACCGCCCCCGTCCGTTTCGACACCAAGATCGCCGTTCTGCTGCGCGACGACCTTGAGCCCTGGCAGCGGCTGAACGTCACCGCCTTCCTGGTCAGCGGGATCAGCACGGCGTCACCCGAGGTGATCGGCGAGCCGTACGAGGACGCTGACGGCACCGGGTATCTGCCGATGTTCCGCCAGCCCGTGCTGGTCTTCCAGGGGACGAAGGAGACCCTCACCGCCGCGCACGGTCGTGCGCAGGCCCGTTCGCTGCTGACCTCCGTGTTCACGTCGGATCTGTTCGGTACGGGCAATGACCGGGACAACCGGGCGGCGGTACGAGCCGTGGGCAAGGACCAGCTCGATCTGGTGGGGATCGCCCTCTACGGGACGCGCAACGCGGTGGACAAGGTCCTCAAGGGCGCACGGATGCACCCCTGAGAAACACCGCCGTGCTGGGGGCCCGCCCCCGGAGACGCCCGGACACGGCCGGGCGGTGGACGCCGCCCGAGCCGCGGCCGGCCGCCCGGGCCTGGGCGGCCGGGCCTGGGCGGCCGGGCCTGGGCGGCCGGCGCAGCCACCGCCCCCACCGACGAGCACGCCCGTGCCCGAGCACGCCGGGCGGCCGGGGTCGAACCGACGGCGACCGCCCGGCCGGACGGCCCGGCCGCGGGAGGTGTGCTGGACGCGGCCCGCAGGACACGGTGCTGGATCACTCCGGACGTTCCTTGATCGATTCTGAACTAGACTTCCGTCACCGGATGTTCAGAGGAATCGTCGTACGGCATGTCGCCTGCCGGGCCACCGCGGCCGTGGGCAGGAGGCAACCGTGCGTGGGGCTGGGAGAGACTTCATGACCACTCGCCGTACTGCTCTTGTCGTCGTCGACCTCCAGCAGTGGATCACCGCGATGCCCTGGGAACCGCGTGACGGTGCCGCGGTGATCGCAGCCTCGGCCCGGCTGCGGGCCGCTCTCACCGGAGCGGACGCCCCGCAGCCGAGGGCGCTCTACGTGGCCGTCCGACACCTGCGGGCCGACGGCGGCGACGGCGGATCGCACGCGCCCGCCAACGCGCTGCACCCGCAGGCCGCCCCCGGCCCCGACGACCTGCTGGTCACCAAGAACGAGCTCGACGCGTTCGAGGGCACCGCACTGCGCGAGAGCCTCGACCGCCTCGGCGTCACCGACCTGGTTCTGGCCGGTCTCTCCACCGCCCACGGAGTCGCCGCCACCGCGCGGACCGCGGTGGCGGCGGGCTACCGGGTCACCGTCGTCTCCGACGCCACCGCCAGTACTTCGCACACGGAGCATGACCGAACGCTGGCGGCGCTGGACACCCTCGGCGTGCGGATTCGCACGGTCGAGAGCGTACTGACCGACAAGACCACCGAACGCTGACGACCGCGGGTCGCCGTGCTCCGCCGTGCGGGCGAGGACGCGGTGTCAGGTGTCTTCGGTGGGTTTGGCGTCGTGGGTGGGTCACCGTCTACCGGCCTGAGCCGGGTTCCCTGTGTCCGCACCCCCCGGGGGAAGGGGCGTGCGGGGATCGCGAATGCGTGACCGGAAACCGAGGGGCCGGCGTGGGCAACCGGCTGTGGCCGTCAGGACGGCCGGCTATCCGTGATCAGCACCTGGTGCGGCGCCGCCACCCGGGTTCGCTTCGGGTTTCGTGTGGAGGATTTCGCGGACCTGCTCCGCGGCGCGGAGGATGCTCTCGCTGATGAAGTCGCTGAAGCGGGCGATGTTCTCCAGGCGGGTGGCCGCCGGACTGTCGCGGCCGAGGACGCTGACGCCTCGCCTCGCGGTCTCGGCCACCAGTGCGGTGCCGCGGGCGCTGGCGACCGTCGACTGGTACCAGACGTCGTCGTCGACGAAGTAGCGCTCGCGGCGGCGGTCGTCGCGCTCCCGGCGGATGAGGCCCTGCTCCTCGAGAAACGCGATCGCCTTGGAGACGGAAGCCGGGCTGACCTGTAGGTGCTGGACGAGTTCGGACGCGGTGACGCTGCCCGCGTCGGCGATCAGCAGGCAGGTCAGCACCCGGGCCGTCATCTTGGACAGGCCCTGGTGCATCAGGAGCGTGGTGAACGTCTCCTCGTACTCACGCACGGCTTCGTCGTCGGGCCCCTGGCCCTGCGCCGGCGCCCCCTGCTCTCGGGGCGCAGTGTGTTTGCGCCGGTGTGCGCGACGTTCAGTGGCCCGATGGGCAAGGTCGGCCCGGTAGGCGGTCGGACCCCCGTTGCGCATCACCTCGCGCGTGATCGTCGAGGTGGGGCGGTCAAGACGCCGGGCGACCTCCGCATAGGCGAGGCCGTCGGCCAGCCCCAGCGCGATCTGCTGACGTTCGTGCTCGGTGAGCCTGCCTCCCGGCATCGCGATCTCCTTCGTGGTGCTTCGTGGCCCCCAGTGTGGCCACCGACGCGACGAGCATAGCGTTCACTCTCAATTCATTGCAACACGCAATGCGGGAACTGTTGCATTAGCATCAGAACCATTGCAACGTTTTCCCGGCTTTTACCTGCGCTGATAGGGATTTTGCGCAACGACCCAGTTGCCACATCTATGAATGCAACGTAGCGTTTCCATCATCAGAAACAGCGGGCCGAAGGGGCACGCACCGCAGCACAAGGAGAGCATGATGCAGAAGTTCGACACCACCGCCGCGACCTCCGCCGTCCTGGACATCCCCGCCGGGCGCGTCCAGGTCATCGCCGCCGACCGGGCCGACACCACCGTCGAGGTCCTGCCTGCCGACGCCTCCAAGGGCCGCGACGTCAGGGCCGCCGCGCGGACCACGGTCGAATTCGGCGACGGCGTCCTGCGGATCACGGCCCCGGCCGAGAAGAACCAGCTGCTCGGCGCGTCCGGATCCATCGAGGTGACCGTCCAGCTGCCGACCGGCTCGAGCATCGAAATGAAGGCGGCCGGCGCCGAGTTCCGGGGCGTCGGACGGCTCGGCGACGTCACCGTCGAGGGCGCCCACGGCGCGGTCAAGATCGACGAGGCCGCGAGCGTGCGTGTGACCGCGCACGCCGGCGACATCACGGTCGGCCGTCTCACCGGCCCCGCGGAGATCAGCACCCAGAAGGGCGACATCCACATCGCCGAGGCCACCTCCGGCACGGTCGTGCTGCGCACCCGGACGGGCGATGTGACGGTCGGCTCCGCTCACGGGGTTTCCGCCTCCCTCGACGCCGGCACCGGATACGGCCGAATCGACAACGCGCTCAAGAACACCGACGGCGCCGCCGCCGGCCTGAGCATCCACGCGACCACCGACCACGGTGACATCACCGCCCGCAGCCTCTGACCCGCCGGCAGCCTCCGCCCCGCCCGCACCCCTCCGAAGGAGCACTCCCCATGGCCGACTCGAACGCGACCAACCCGACCAACCCGACGCACTCGGCCGCCTGGAGCGGCATGGTGCCGGTGGACGACACGGCCCTGGCCGTCACCGACACCGGCGGTCCCGGTGTTCCGGTGGTCTACCTCAACGGCCAGTTCGCCACTCAGGGCTACTGGCGGCGAGTCATCACCGAACTGGGGACGGGGTGGCGGCACATCACCTACGACGAGCGGGCTCGTGGCAGGAAGTCGAAGCGTTCCGCGGACTACTCCTTCGAGGCCGCCGTCCGGGATGTCGATGCCGTTCTCGCGGCCAGGGGTGTGGACCGGGCACTGGTGGTCGGCTGGTCCTACGGGGCGGTCGTCGCGGCACACTGGGCCGCCCGGAACCCGGAGCGCACCGTGGGCACGGTCCTCGTCGACGGCGCGTTCCCGCACGACTGGCTCGACGAGGCCATGGAACAGCGAATCCGGACGATGTTCCGACGGATGGGCTGGTTCACGCCGCTGCTGCGCCCGACGGGTCTGACCCCGCGGATGACCGCCGCACAGCAGGCCGACAGCAACATCGAACTCGGCAAGCTCTCCCGCGAGCGCGAACTGGGCCCCGTGCTGGACGACATCACCGTCCCGGTGCGGTACGTGGTCGCTTCGGGGACGTCCCTCGGAAGCCGTGGCGACGAGCAGGAACGGATACGCGCCGCCCTCGACGCGGTGATCGCCCGCAACGCGACCGTCGAGATCAGCGCGAAGGTGGCCAGCAACCACGGGGCCATCCTGCGCAAGGACTTCCACGCCGTCGCCGAGGCCGTACGCGAGGTCGCCGCCCTCGACGACGGCCCGCGCTGAGGATCCTGCCGTCGGATACTCCTGGAGCGGGATTCCTGCCCGCGAGTACCAGCAGGCCGTGCGCTGGAGCCCCGACGGGACCACCATCGTGCTGCCATCGGCCGGGGGGCGAGCCGTACGGCGCCCCGCTGTTCGTCGACAACGCCGGCCTCGTCGCCGGAGTCCAACTGCCCCACAGCGGCGGCGTGTACGCGACCCACCAGGTCGTGGCCCGGCAGCCGTAGCCGGCATCGCCTTGGCCCAGCCCTCCCCTCGCAGCGGGTGGGCCGGGCCGGTGCACGTCCGCCGGTACACGTCCGCCGGCACCACGTCGGCCGGAGCCGGGGCGCCGCCGACCGGTTGATCCCCGGCCGGTCAGCGCAGTGGGAGCCTGCGGAGGAACACGTCGGGGTGGCCGTCGGTGTCCTGGGGGACGAGGGTGCCGTCGTCGGAGTCGAAGAGGACGGACGTGCCCAGCGCGTCGATCGCCGGCGCGTAGGAGGATCCGCTGGACTGGGTGCCGTCCGCCGCGACGCTGACCCGCTCGACCGTGCCCGTCCAGAGGTCGCGGCGGAAGACGTCCTCGGCCTGATTGCTGTCTCCGGCGACCAGGTTGTCGGCGGCGGAGGAGAAGTACACCCGTCGGCCGTCGGCCGAGATGACCGCGTCGTAGGAGGGCCCGTTCGCCCCGCTGCCGTCGGCCGCCGCGCTGGCGGACCTGGTCCGGCCGGTCACCAGGTCGTGGACGAAGACGTCGATCTCGTCGTTGGTGTCGCCGGGCACCACGTCGGGCGAGTTGGAGGTGAAGACCGCGTACCGGCCGTCCGCGCTGAGCGACCCGGAGTTGGCCCAGGTCAGCGCGCCGTCCGTGCCGACACTGCCGCCCGTGGTGCGGCCGGCCCGCAGGTCGCGCACGTAGAAGGGGTAGACGCGGGGCTTGGCGATCTGCGGGTCGGCCGCCCCGGCGCGGGCCGCGGACCGCTGCTCGGGCGGTGTGGCCGCCGCCGCGACGCCCTCCGCGGGGTCCCCCTCCCCGGGGAGGGGGTTGCCCGCGCGGGAGATGAAGCCCACTCGGCTGCCGTCCGCCGAGATGACCGGCTGGGTGGAGGCGCGGTCGGCCTCGGTCCCGTCGGCGCCGACCGTGGCCCTGGTGGTGGTACCGGTCCACCGGTCGGCGACGAAGATGTCCGCCACGCCGTTGTCGTCCCCCGGCACCAGGTCGCTGCGGCCGGAGGCGAAGGCCACGTAGCGGCCGTTCCAGCTGATCGAGGGCGAGTCCGAGCCGCCGGGCTGCTGCTGGGCCGGGTCACCGGTGGTGAGCCGCTCGGTGCGACCGGTCAGGCGGTCCCGGACGAAGACGTCCGAGGTGCCGTTGGCGTCCCCGGGCACGAGGTTGTCGGAGTCCGAGCTGAAGGCGACATACCGGCCGTCCGCGCTGACGGAACCGCCGGAGGAGAACGCGTCGCCCTGGACACCGCCCGTTCCCACGCTGACCCGCTCGGTGTGCCCGTTGCGGACGTCCCGGACGAACACGTCGTAGAAGCCGTTGGTGTCCCCGGGCACCAGGTTGTCGGCCTCTGAGCTGAACACCGCGAAGTGCCCGTCCGCGCTGAGTGCTTCGCCGAACGCCTGGGCGTTCGCCCGGACCCCGCCCGCGCCGACGCTGACCTGCTCGGTGCGCGCGGCCCCGGCCGCCGCCTGTGCCCCCGGCACCACCGTCGCCGCCATGGCGACCGCCGCCAGCACGACCGCGTAGCGGGCGGCCGGCCGCCCGGCCCCCGTCCCGATCCGTTCATCGAGTCCTCCCCTGGTGGGGCTCCCCCGGTGGGCACCGGCCGGTGAGACGGTCGGTCCCCATCGATGACGAGCCGTCCCCTCGGCCGCCCGATCGGCCTCGACTCCCGCCCAGCTTCGCGGTAACTCCGGTGTTCTGTAAGGGTTTTCGATGGAGTAGCCGAAAGAGCGGCGGGATGACGCCAGGGCGGCCCGGCAGCCCCGGACGGCAGAGCGGGGCCCCCGGGATCGGCCGGGGCCCCGGCCCGAGCCTCCCGGCCCGGGCCGTCCTGCGCACGGCGGTGGCGTCATCTCGACGGAACCGACGGGACCGACGGGACCGACGGGACCGGCTGGACCGGCTGGACCGGCGCGGGAGTGCGCTTGGCGGCGTGACTGACGATGGCCGTCTCGACGTGGGTGATGCCCAGGCCGACCAGGTCGCGGGAGAGGAAGCCGTAGAGGGCCGTCAGGTCCGGGAAGTACGCGGCCGCGTGCAGGTTCGAGGGTCCCGATGTCGCGAACGCGCCGTGCACCGAGGGGTGGTCGGCCAGCGCCTGCCCGGCGGCGGCCAGATGGTCGGGGGCCACGTGCAGCAGGAGTTTGGCCTCGATGGGCAGCCCGAGGCGGCGTGGCTCGACCAGGACCTGGGTGATCAGGCGGCCCTGGGCGACAAGTTGGGCAAGACGTCGGCGCACCGTGCTCTCCGCGTGGCCGGTCCGCGCGGCCAGGGCCGCCGCGCTCAGCCGCGCGTCGACGGTGAGAGCGTCGATGAGGTCCTGTTCCAGGGCATCGGTCTCGACGCCGTACGGTCCGGGGGAACCGGACGCGGTCGCTTCGGGCACCGGTTCGGCCGGGCGCAGCGCCGCCCGTTCGGGAGCGGTCAGCACCTGGTGCCGCCACTCGGAGGTGAGCCGGAAGACGTGCAGGATCGTGGCGCTCTCCACGGACGTCACCGCCTGGGTGGAGGGCAGCTGCCGGAAGACCAGGGGGTCGCGTGAGCCCGGCTCGGTGCGGGCGACCGCGAAGATCTCGTCGCCCGAGGTCGTGACGTCGATGAACGGGATGTCCTCGCGCGCCGCGAGCGCGGCCACGATCGTGTCGAGCTTGCCTCGCAGGACCCGGATGCGCAGGAACAGGGCCCCGGCGGAGCCGCCGTTGCGCGGTCGGGCGACCGGTGAGACCACCACGCGCACGGTACCGTCGGCGCCGAGTGCCTGCAGGCGGCGGCGCACGGTGGCCGGGCCGAGCGCCAGCACGTCGGCCGCCCGCTCAGCGGTGAGGCGGCCGTCCCACTGCAGTGCGGCGACCAGCCGCTGGTCGAGGAGGCTCAGTACGGAATCCGCCGAGGTGCGCGCCATACAGGCAAGTTTCGCTCATTTCGCCGCACCGCGGAGCCCCTCCCGGGGGACACGGCCCAACCATGGATCTCATCCACCCCGAAACGACGGATCCACCCACGGAGGTCCAGGTGCCCACGTTCGAGCAACGGGAAAAAGTGCACTTCGCCAGCGGCGACACCTCATGCGCCGCTTGGTACTACCCCGGGTCCGGCGGCGGCTGCGTGATCATGGCCGGCGGAACCTCGGTGACGAAGGAACCGGCCTCGGACCGGTTCGCCGCACGGTTCAACGACGCCGGTTTCGCCGTCCTCGCCTTCGACCACCGAAGGTTCGGAGAGAGCGGGGGCGCACCGCGCCAGATCGTCGACTTCGACGAGCAGGTCGCCGACTGGCACTCCGCGATCGAGTACGCGTCCGGCCGACCCGACGTCGACCCGGAGAGGATCGCGGTCTGGGGCTTCTCGCTCGCGGGCGGCCACGTCTTCCGCGTCGCGGCCGACCACCCCCGACTGGCCTGCGCGATCGCACAGACCCCGCTGGTCGACGGCCGTGCGATCGCGCCCCACGCGCTGCGCTCCATGACGCCCGTCGCCCTGCTGCGCCTTCTCGGCCGGGGCGTCGCGGACGCGCTCGGTGGTCTCGTCGGGCGACCGCCCCTGCTGGTCCCCACCGCCGGACCGCGCGGCGCCGTCGCCTCGCTCACCACACCCGACGCGATGGACGGTGACCGGGCCCTGGACCCCGAGCGTCGGCACACGAACTGGGAGCAGACGGTCGCCGCGCGGATCGCCCTGCGGATCGGCTGGTACCGGCCCGGTCGACGTGCCTCCCAGGTCCGGTGCCCCCTGCTGGTGGTCGTCTGCGACCAGGACCAGAGCGTGCTCCCCGGCCCCGCCGTCCGGGCGGCCGGGAACGCGCCGGCGTCCGAGGTGGTTCACCTGTCCGGGCGCCACTACGCCCCCTTTCTCGAATCGCACGAACAGGCCGTCGAGGCGGAGATCGCCTTCCTGCACAGGCATCTCGATCCCCGCGATCCCGGCCACCTCCCGCCGGCGACCATGGCGGAGGTGCGACGGCCCGAACGCCTGGGACGATGACCTGACGGCCGGGACGGCGGGCCGGGGATCGGGCGCGGGACCGGGCTCGGGATCGGGCTCGGGACCGGCCTTGACTTCAAGTGCGCTTCACGTTCTACGGTCCAGGGACACGGCGGACGACACCCGAGAGCGGAGCAACGCAACCATGGTCTTCACCCCCGAGGAGCACGCCTACCTCGCCACCCAACAGCTGGGCCGACTGGGCACCACCGGCCCGGACGGAGCGCCGCAGGTGCGCCCGGTGGGCTTCCGGCTCAACGAGGACGGCACCATCGACGTCGGCGGCCCGAACATGGCCGCCAGCCAGAAGTACCGCAACGCCCGCCGCAATCCACAGGTCTCGTTCCTGGTCGACGACATGACGCCGGCCGACGACCCCGATGCCGTGGCACCCGGCTGGGGACGCGGTGTGGAGATCCGCGGCCGGGCCGAGCTGCTCACCGTCGACGTGCCGCCGGTCGCGCCGAGCTTCTTCGCCCACGAGATCATCAGGATTCACGCCGAACGGGTCGTCACCTGGAACCTGGCCGAGAAGGGCAGCTCCGCCCGCGACATCTCCCGGTGACCAGCACCCGGCACACCGCGCACGCAGCGGCCCGGTGAGCCTCCGCGCGCCGTAACGCGGCGGGCGGCGGCGCAGCGGCCGGCGGGACGGGGAGAGGTGAGACGGGGAGGGGCGCCACGACGGAGCGGGCGGGCCGTCGGTCACGTGACATGGACGGCGATGATCCGTGCACACTCCATCGACTCGGCGTTCGCGGTGTCCACCTCCAGGTCGTAGGCCACGCCTCGGTGGACCACCTCCGCCTGGGACACGGCCATCCCGATGGTCCGATCGCCTCGTGCGACCTCACGGCCCGCGGCGACCGCGCCGTCACACCTGACGCCGACCCACAGCACCCGCAGGTCACCCAGTGCCTCCTGCCATCGCTGCTGCGAGGCGGCGCCGCCGAGGAAGACCTC
Source organism: Kitasatospora sp. NBC_00315 (assembly GCF_041435095.1). Taxonomy (NCBI): domain Bacteria; kingdom Bacillati; phylum Actinomycetota; class Actinomycetes; order Kitasatosporales; family Streptomycetaceae; genus Kitasatospora; species Kitasatospora sp. NBC_00315. The sequence goes on from NZ_CP108025.1 coordinate 485,571, forward strand.
GTCGATGATCACACGGGCACCCGCACCGGCCATCGCCGCGATCCCCTTGATCCATGCCGCCTCCAGCGTTCGGAACTCCGGACCGACAGTCACCTCTCCGTCCGGAGCGAACTCGATCCCGCCGTCCGACGCCTGCATGGACGCCGGCATCGCCTCGACCAGCGTGTCCGTCCCGAGGGCCAGCCAGGGATCCGGCAGAACCGCCTGCAGACAGCGGATGATTCCCGACTTCCCCGAGCTGGAACCACCATTGAGAACGATCACCTGAGTCGTCATCGCGCCACTCTAGAGGTGCCGGGACGGCGCTCGAAACGGATTTCCGCGACCCTTGTCGACCGGGCGCTCGCAGGCGCTCCTCTCCCCCCGGGAGGTCTGCGTCGGGGCTGACGTCAGACGGACGTCCACGGTGGAGGAGATCACCGGCGCGCCGGCGCGCACGTTCCGCTCATGGGCGCAGGAGCACGCGGACGGTAGGTGACCGCGTTCGACCCGGGTCGCGTTTCAGCGCCGGCCAACAGGGCCTCGGCGAGAGCGGGTGACCTGCCGTCGGCGAGCATCTGCTGACGTGCGACCTCCGTCGGGACCTTCTCGAAGCGCGTCGGGCGGCCGCTGAGGCTGTTCCGAGACCACCCGGGACGCTCCACGACAGCGAGTGCCGAGGGGTGTCGTCCGGTCCTCCCCCGGCCCCTGGCCCCTGGCGCCGGTCCGACCCGGCCGCCTGTTCCGCTGCCGGTTCCGGAGGCGGCGGCGGTGGCGGTGGCGGTGGCGGTGGCGGTGGCGGAGCGTCCTGAAGCGGCTCGCGTGATCGGGGCCGCCGGGGCAACCGGGTCCGCCCAACGGGCCGGTGGCGCCGGACGGGGTGTCGGCGAGAGCCACGGCGTCGGCTCCGGTGTCCCTCGTGCGGTCGCCGTCGGAGCGCCGGGTTCACCCGTGGGAGCGCCGGGTTCACCCGTCGGTGAACGAAGCGTGCCCGGCCCGCACGGCGGACCGGGCACGCTTCGTGTGCTTACGCCGCGAGGGCGATGCGCCTCGGCGCGCTGCCACGGGAGCCGGCGGAGCCCTGCGCGGTGCGGCCGGCGTGGGACGGGCGGCTGCGGCGGTTGCGGCCGGCGGAGGCGCTGCGGCGGGGGCGCTCGACCACGGGGTCGGCCACCACGACGGGCACGCCGGTGGGGACGCGGGCGCCGGTGATGCGGGCCAGCTCCTCGTCGCTGGAGTGCACGTGGGTGGAGGTGGGGGTGATGCCGGCGGTGGCCATCATCCGGGCCATCTCGCGGCGCTGGTTGGGCAGGACCAGCGTGACGACCGTGCCGGACTCGCCGGCCCGGGCGGTGCGTCCGCCGCGGTGCAGGTAGTCCTTGTGGTCGGCCGGCGGGTCCAGGTTGACGACCAGGTCGAGTCCGTCGATGTGGATACCACGGGCGGCGACGTTGGTCGCGATCAGCGCGGTCACCTGGCCGGTGCGGAACTGCTCCAGCGTGCGGGTGCGCTGCGGCTGGGACTTGCCTCCGTGCAGTGCCGCCGCCTTGACGCCGTTCGCGAGCAGGTCGAGCACGAGGCGGTCGGCGCCGTGCTTGGTGTCGATGAACATGATCACGCCGCCGTCGCGGGAGGCGATGTGCGCGATCGTGGCGTCCTTGTCGCGGTTCTGCACGTTCAGGACGTGGTGCTCCATGGTGCTGACGGTCGCGGCGGACGGGTCCACGGAGTGGGTGACCGGGTCCTTCAGGAAGCGGCGGACCAGCCGGTCGACGTTGCGGTCCAGGGTGGCGGAGAACAGCATGGTCTGGCAGCCTTCGGCGACCTGGTCGAGGAGCTCGGTGACCTGCGGCAGAAAGCCCATGTCGGCCATCTGGTCGGCCTCGTCCAGCACCGTGATGCCCACCCCGTCGAGCTGGCAGTCGCCGCGCTGGATCAGGTCCTTGAGTCGACCGGGGGTGGCCACGACGACCTCCGCACCCCGGTTCAGCTGCTGGGCCTGACGCCCGATGGACATCCCGCCGACCACCGTCGCCAGGCGCAGCCGGACCGAGTGGGCGTAGGGGGTGAGGGCCTCGGTGACCTGCTGGGCCAGCTCGCGCGTCGGGACCAGCACCAGGGCCAGCGGACGGCGGGGCTCGGCCCGCTGTCCGGCGGTACGGGCCAGCACGGCGAGACCGAACGCGATGGTCTTCCCGGAGCCCGTGCGGCCACGCCCGAGGACGTCGCGGCCGGCCAGCGAGTTCGGCAGCGTGGCGGCCTGGATCGGGAACGGGGAGGTGACGCCCTGTCGGGTCAGCGTCGTCAGCAGCGCGTTCGGCATGTCCAGCTGGTCGAAGGACTCGACGGCCGGCAGCGCCGGGGTGGTGCTGACCGGCATCGCGAACTCGCCCTGGACGGAGGAGCCCTGACGACGCGTCGAGCCGGCGGAGCGCGACGTTCCGCCGAAGCGGGACCCGGACCCGGTGCCGCCTGCCGAGCGAGCGCCGTAGGAGCCGGCGCCGGAGCGGGAGCCTGCGGCGGAGCGGGAGTTGGAGCCCTGGTACGAGGAGCGACTGGAACGGTTCATGCGAAAACCTTCCTCATGATTGGCGCGTCGCGAGGAAGACTCCGCGGCGCGGGGCACCGGCGGAGATCGCAAGGAACGGGCCTGAAAGCGTGAAGTGCGGGGCGTGGACGGTAGAACCGTGCGGCACGTCACCTACGGTCGGCGCTCACCGAAGTGCGGGAGCGAAGAACCTCGAGCCGTGAGATGTCACGGCCGGGCGCCGATCCGGACGCGGCGCCGTGCGCCTCGCGTGGGGATGGTCGCCGGTGGCGGAGCCGGAGGGCCGCCTGAGCGGCCCGGGAAGGCGGTCTGCGCATGCGCGGGGGCCCGCACCGTGCGTGTACGCGGTGCGGGCCCCTGCTGCCAGGCGGGTGCCCTGGCGAAAACTACAGCGGACGAATGTTCTCGGCCTGCGGGCCCTTCTGGCCCTGCGTGACGTCGAACTCGACCTTCTGGCCCTCGAGCAGCTCGCGGAAGCCGTTGGCGTTGATGTTCGAGTAGTGGGCGAACACGTCCGGGCCGCCACCCTCCTGCTCGATGAAGCCGAAGCCCTTTTCCGCGTTGAACCACTTCACAGTGCCATTAGCCATAAAAAAATCTCCTTCAAGGGGCTGTCCGGGAACCGCACCGTGCGGATCCCGAGTGCCGCGATGATGACCCACCCGCGAAAGTACCGGGAAACAAAAATACGCCTGCGATACATCAGCAGGCGCACACAAAGTTCATGGGAACCACTACTGCAACTGGATCGACTCTAGCAGGTCCGGGCCCACCGCGGTGCCGTGTTCTCACCGCGGTACTGCCGGAGCACCCCGGGCGGGGAGCTCCGCCGCGACCACGCGGTCGGTGAGCAAGCACTCTGCTCCGGCAAGGTTGCCGGTACAGCGGCGGCTCCGGCCGAGCCGGGGCTCCGGCACAAAGCTCCGGCACAGGGTGGCCACCGGGGCGTGGGACCGTGGCGGTGGGCATCCGTCCCGGCGCTCCCGGGCGCCGCGGGTGCACCCGCGGCGCCCCCTTTCCATCGCCGGGAGCGGTGAACCGAACCCTCGGATTCCGGCCCCGGCGAATTCCGCTCCTCCGGAACGGCTCAATTTCGTGCTGTTCGGCGCATACTTGTCTGGATGACAGACTCAGCAGCATTCCGGCGCCCCCTGCCCACCAGCCCCTTCAAAGCGCGGGTCGAAGCACCCGTCAGGCGGTTCGCCGTCGGGGACAGGGTCTCCCATGACCGGTACGGCCTCGGCCGGGCCATCGGAGTCGAGGGCGACAGCGACATCGCGGTACTCGTCGACTTCGGCTCACGGCAGGAGCGGATCACCCAGCCGTACGCCATGATGTACAAACTCTGAGCCCAGGGGCTCGCACCCACCCGCCGACGGCGTCCGCCTCACTCACCGGGGGCGGGTCCGTCGAGCCAGGGGTGCGAGCGCGCCGAAGCCGGGCCCGGGTGCGCACGCCCCGGACCCGGCTTCGGCGTGTCCGCCGACACCCCCGACGTTCGGCGTGCCCGCCGACACTCCGACGGGCCTGCGGTTCGTCCCCGCCAGGGAGACGTCGGACACCGGTCGCGGCGCTCGGTTCGACCGTCAGCTGTTGAGGATGCGCTCCTTCTGCACCTGGAACTCGGCGTCGGTGAGGATGCCCTGTTCCTTGAGCCCCGCGAGTTCCTTGAGCTGGTCGATCTTGCTGCCCATACCGACCGGTGCGGGCGCCGGTGCCGCCGGCGGGGGCGGAGGCGGGGGCTCCTGGTAGTACTGCTGCTGCGCCGGCGGGGCCTGTTGGGGTTCCTGCTGGGCCCAACGGCCGGCCTGGCGCCGGGACACGCGGTTGGAAACGGCGGTCGCGGTGCCTGCGACCACTGCGGTACGGGCGACTCCTCGGAGCAGTCCGGGCATCGTCTTCTCCTTGTGCGGGATGTCTGCCGACCGGGCCGGACGGTACGGCTACTCCACCGCGGACTCGGTTGCGTCCAGGGCCGCGATGACGTCCTGGAGCGGGATCCGGCCGCCGGCGACCAGCTGGGCGCCGGCGCGGCGCAGGGCCGCGACGAACGGCGCGGCCCACAGGTTCTCGTACACGATGAGACCGGCGGAGTTGCCGGGTTCGAGGGCGGCGGCGGCCTCGACGAGGTCGTCCCCGCCGATCAGGCCGGAGGCCGCGCCCTCGAAGACCGCGAGGTCGAGTTCGCCGTCGCCGGTGATGTCGGCGATCTCCAGTCCCACGACGGAGCCGTCGAGCTCCTTCTTCATGAAGGTCAGATCGATGATCCGGATGATGCCGCGGTCGACCAGGTCGACGAGAAGCGGGAGTCCTTCGCCGGTCATCCGGCTGCCGGGGAACTCGATCACCGCGTAGTCGATCGGGCCCATCTCGTGGTGTTGGTCGGTCACAGTGGCTCCTTGGTGTGGTGCACAGCGGGAGGCGAGTACGGCAGGTCGGCCGGTCGGCGCCGGCCGCCTCCCACTCCTCCCGGCTGACGGAGTCGGAACGTCGGAGCCCGGCGAAGTCGAGCGGTACGTCGGCCTCGCCGGCGGGACCTGGTCCGGTCCGCCCCCGCCCGGAGCAGGCAGGTGCGAACGGGGCCCCGCGAGCGCCAGGTGGCACAGACCGCCTGTCGCCCCGGCATCCACTCTTGCCGAGGAAGCGAGCGGCCGCACCTTCGCAGGCGGGTCGCCCACCCGGTCGGCGCACGCGCGCCGCGCATCACCACGAGCCACGGAGCCACGGCGTCGATGATCATCTGGTGCCGCCGCCGCAGCCTGGACCGCTGCGCCGGGCCCTCCGGGGGCGCACACGCTGCGGGGGGCGGATGGGCAGCGGCCGCCGGGCGCTGTCCCGTCCCCGCCCATGGCGGAAGACGGGACAGCACCCCTCCGCTTCGGAGGGCTCACGACGACGGATCACGCACGCGTGATCGTCCACCGGCACATCCGGTTGTCCGCTTGCCTCATGCGAACGTGAACCAGTTGAGGTTGACGAAGTCGCCCGGCTGGCCGCTGGTGAAGGTCAGGTAGACGTCCTGGGTACCGGTGACCTTGGCGATGTCGGCGGGGACGGTACGCCAGGTCTGCCAACCGCCCGTGGAGGCGAGGGCGAAACTGCCGACAGGCGTGGCCGTGCGGCTTCCGATGCGCACCTCCACCAGGCCGCTGATCCCCGCTGCGGCGCCGGAGGCGACCCGTGCGCTGAAGCGCGTCGCCCCGCCGCTGCCGAAGTTGACGGCGCTGTACTTCAACCAGTCGCCGTTGGCCAGCCATCCGACGTCCTGACCGCCGCCGGTGTCGGAGCAGGATTCGACCGTCGTCCCCGACTGGGCGCCGAACGACTCGGCCTGGATGGTGCTGAAGGCGCTGACGCCGCCCGGCTGCGTCGCCGTCGGGGTCGGGCTGGGGCTGGGGGTGGTCGTGCCGCCTCCACCGCCCGCCGAGCCGCCGACGGTGATCGTGAAACGGCTGGGGGTGCCGGACTGCACCTTGCCCTCGAAGTCGACGCCTGCCGGGTGGACGTCGTCGTAGGGGAAGGCGTAGCCGAGGCCGTCCGGAGTGGTGCCGTGCAGGATGCGGGCGTAGTGGTTGGTCCGGGCAGCGGTGTAGAAGGCGGCGGGGTTCTCACCCGTGGGCTGGTTCGGGTTGTCCAGCAGGGTGGTGCGGTTGAGCGCGGCGGCGAGCCGGGCGCTGACGTTGCCCATCTGGTCGTTGCCGGTGGTGAACGGCGCGTCGCTGCAGGAGAAGATCGAGAGGGTGGACGGCTTGCTGAAACCGCCCACGCCGGGGAAGTCCAGCCGGTCGCCGGAGACCCGGCCGACCACGGTCCCCCAGGTGTACTGGGTGTCGATCCGAAGGTCGGTGGTGCGGTAACGGTCCCAGACCTTGTTGACGTAGTCGTCGAAGTAGCCCGCGAAGAGCGAGGTGTTGCCACGGATGGCGAGGTTGGGACTGAGTACCCGCAGGTCGGAGCCGCCGCTGTTGACGACCAGCCGGCTCCAGTCGCTGCCGTCCGCCGCCGACTGGGCGCGAAGGGCCGACGCGACCCGGCTCAGGCCGTCGGCGGGCAGACCGCGGACGGTCTGGGTGCCCTCGGCCGTATCCAGGCGGAAGGCGATCGGCAGGCACACCATGTCGACGAACGTGATGTTGGCGTAGAGCTGGTCACTGTTGTACGTGAACTCGCAGAAGTCGTGCCGCACACCGATGTTGGGGTCGGCGGGGTTGCTCACCGAGGGCAGGGCCAGGCCGCCGCCGCGGTTGAGCAGGAAGGTGAGCTTCGAGCCCACCGAGAAGTAGATGCGGCCGCTGTCCAGGTGCGGCATGGTGACCGAACGGGCGCCGGCGCCGGAGGCGTTGAGCGGGATGGCGCAGTCCACACCCAGCGGGGTCTGGTCGTTGGCGGGGGACGGCGGGTGGTAGAGGGACGTGCCGTCGGCCTGGATGAAGGCCCAGTTGCCGCCGGCGGCGGGGTCCCGGCCCAGCACGTAGGCGTAGACGGTGTTGTTGCCGGTGGTGTTGAGCAGGTCCAGCGGGAGGGTCGCCGCGGTGGAGGCGTCGGCGCTGGACTGCAGCCACCAGGCCGCCGCAGGGACTGCCAGGGCCATACCCGCGGCGGCGGTGAGGAGTTTGCGGCGACTGATGGGGCGCTGATGACGTGCCGTCATGAGGGGGCACCTTCTTCCGTGTGGTGGGCCCGCGTCACGACGTCCGCGTCACGGTTCTCACTCGTGAGCGCGGGCGTCGGACGTGGGTGTGGGGGTGTGGGGGTGTGGGGGTGTGGGGGTGTGGGGGTGTGGGGGTGTGGGCCGGGTCGGCTCAGCCGATGGTCCACTTCTGGTTGGCGCCGCCGCCGCAGGTCCAGGTCTGCAGCCGGGTGCCGTCGGCGGAGGAGTTCCCGGTGGCGTCCAGGCACTTGTTCGCGCCGACGTTGGTCAGGTCGTGGGCCGCGGTGTACGTCCACTGCTGAGCCTTGGTGCCGTTGCAGGTGTAGAGCTGCACCTGTGCGCCGTCGGCGGTCGAACCGCCAGCCACGTCGAGGCACTTGCCCAGGGCCCGCACCGAGCCGTCGGCGCCGACCGTCCACTGCTGGGCCGGGCCGCCGGTGCAGTTGTGCAACTGGATCGGGGTGCGGTCGGCGCTGGAGGCGCCCGCCACGTCCACGCACATGCCGCCGATTCCCTTGATCGCGCCGCTACCGGGGGAGTTGTTCCACGCCGAGGCCCGCACGTAGTCCACCGTCATGGCCTGGGGGAAGGACGTGGAGGCGTCCGGGTTGCCCGGCCAGTCACCGCCGACCGCCAGGTTGAGGATGACGAAGAAGGGGTGGTCGAAGACCCACTTGTTGGCACCGGCGTCCGCCGGGGTGCGGGTCTCGTACGTGGCGCCGTCCACCGACCAGGTGATCGCGCTCGGGCTCCAGTCGACGGCGAAGACGTGGAAGGCGTCCGCGAACGCCGCACCACCGGGCAGGGAGTACCCGGCGCCCGGTCCGGCGGCGCCGGAGTACCCGGGGCCGTGGATCGTGCCGTGGACGGTACCCGGCTCCTTCCCGATGTTCTCCATGACGTCGATCTCGCCGCTGGTCGGCCAGCCGACCGTGCCGATGTCCGAACCGAGCATCCAGAAGGCCGGCCACGTGCCCTGGCCGCGCGGGATCTTGATCCGGGCCTCGAAGTGGCCGTAGGCCTGGGTGAAGCTCTGGGCGGTGTTCAGTCGCGCCGAGGTGTACTGGCACGAGCCGTACCAACAGCTCAGACCCGGGTCGGTGTTCTTGCGGGCGGTGATGACCAGGTTGCCCTGGCCGTCGAGCGCGGCGTTGTTCGCACTGTTGGTGTAGTACTCCAACTCGTGGTTCCCGAAGCCGGATCCGCCGGTCTCCAGGGTCCACTTCGCGCGGTCCGGTCCTTGCCCGGCCGCGCCGTTGAAGTCGTCCGACCACGTCTGGGCGGCGATGGCGGCGCTGGCGCGCGATGTGCCGGATCCGCTCACCGACACCAGGATCGCGGCCACCAGCGCCGCCGAGAGAACGAGGACGAATCCACCTAGGGACCATCGGCGGGCACGATGAGCAGCCATGAGCACACACCTTGTTGCAGAGGGACGGACGTTGCACAGGACGCGTTCGGTTCGGCGCCGAGAGCGCTCTCACGCCCGGCGGGGTCGTGATCCTACGGAAGGCGCGGTGGCTCGGGCAATGACGGTACGAATCCGAAAACCCGCCCTGACCTGCGATGACGCCGTGGACGCTCACGAGCTAAGGTGCTCTTAAGGCTGAGCTAAGGAGAAAGTGTCGAGTACATGGCCTACCCGGCCCCGAAGTGGTCTGCGAACAGCCTCGACTGACGGACCCTCGGCGGAGCCGATCGCGCCGCGCTCCCGCCCTGTACCGCGCGGCGGTGTCCCTGACGGGTCGCCACAGGAGAACCGATCGCCGCCACCCGCTCGCCGAGCCGACGGGCGAGTTCGGAGGGAGCCCGGAGCGGTCCGCGCCAGGATCCCCCGTGCGCCACTCCCGCAGGGTCCCGCACTTCCTCCGACGCCCGGTCGAGCAGGCGTCGCACAGCGGCTCGACCGGGCGGCCGGCGTTCAGACCAGTGCTGCCGCCAGCAGAGCGGCGGCCTCGGCGACCAGGGGTTCATCCGCCGGTGCGGCGGCCTCGTGCCCGGTGGACAGGACCGCCAGCACGATCGGCCCCCGGCCGGGCGGCCGGGTGATGCCCACGTCGTTGGTGGTGCCCCAGTCACCGGTACCGGTCTTGTCGGCCACGCTCCAGTCCCCCGGCAGTCCCGCTCGCAGGCGGTTGCCGCCGGTCGTGTTGGCCAGCAGCCAGCCGGTCAGCCGTTCGCGGTCCCGGGCTCCGAGAGCGTCCCCGAGAACAAGGCGGCCGTAGGTCCGGCCGATCGCCCGGGGGCTCGTGGTGTCGGTCACCCGCCCCGGCTCCGCCGAGTTCAGCTCGGGCTCCCGGCGGTCGAGCCGGGTCACCCCGTCGCCGATGCTGCGGCAGAACCGGGTGACCGCGTCCGGACCGCCGAGCTCCCGCAGCAGGAGGTTCGCCGCGGTGTTGTCGCTGTACTCGATGGCGGCCGCGCACAGGTCCGCGACGGTCATGCCGTGGGCGAGGTTCTCGGGCAGGCCCGTGACCGGCGCGTAGCCCGACCCCGTGACGTCCTGCTCCGTGTACCGGATGCGCCCGGCGAGGAACTCGCCGTCCCGGTCGAGGTCCCTCAGCACCGCGGCCACGGCGATCGTCTTGAACGTCGAGCACATCGGGAACAGCTCGTCCGCGCGGTACAGCACGGTGCCACCCGTGACCGTGTCGTACGCGAAGGCCCCCAGCCGCGCGGAATGCGCCTGTTCGAGAGCGCGCAACCGCCCGACGATCCCCTCGGCGTCCGTGCCCTGCGCGAACGCCCTTCCCCTGGCGGGCAGCACGACGGTGAGGGCTGTCGCGGCGGCCCCGGCCAGTACCCCACGCCGACTCGGACGAAGTTCCATGAGCGTCTTCCCCTGCTCGCGTGGCCACCGACCTTGGTGGCCGGCCGACCGATTCGAACCATTCAAACCCAGTCATCCGCACTGTGGACGCGGCTCCACCGGCCCGACGGCGGGCCACCACCGCCGATCAGCGGCGATGGCCGCAGCTCCGGCCGCACGGCCCACGGCGCGTCGGGGGCGGCCGGCGCCGCACGCCAACTCCGCCGGACCGCCGGACCGCCGGGCCCGCCCCGGCAGTTGGAAGGCCGAAAGCGGGCCGGTCGCAAGGTCGTTCAGACGGATCCCGGGCGCCGCAGCTTGTCCATAGGCCGATGATCTACCTATACTCCGGGTCATGACGCAGCGCGCACTGCAGGAACCGACCCTGCTCATGCTGACGGTCCTGGCCGACCAGCCGCGACACGGCTACGCCATCGTCCAGGAGATTCTGACGATCTCTCACGGACGGGTGCGGCTACGGACCGGCACCTTGTACAGCGCCCTGGAACGCCTCGTCCAGGAAGATCTCATCGAGGTGCACAGCGAGGAGACGGTGGCGGGCAGGCTCCGCCGCAGCTACCGACTGACCGCGCAGGGGCGAGTGGTGCTCGCCGCCGAGGCGGAGCGCATGCGCTCCGCCGCCGCGGAGGCCGAACGTCGCCTCGCCGACCCCGTGACGTCCCGTTGGAAGGAATCCTTCGCGTGAACCCGCCCCGCCCCACCGCGCCCCGGGAACAGCCCGACGACACGGCGACCGCGCCGGGCGAACCGGCGCCGCCGGCCGCCGGCCTTCTGCTGCGCATCTACCCCACCGAGTACCGCCGGCGCCATGGTGAGGAGATCGCGGCCCTCCACTGGGAGGCCCGCCAAGCGGCCGACGGGCGCGTCGCCCGCGCACGGGAGGATCTCGACCTGTTCGGACACGCGAGCCGGATCCGGCTGGGCATCTCGTCCACCACCGTGGCGGGTAGGGCGCTCGCCGCCGCTGCACCGTACGTGCTCGTCGGCGCCGGCGCCTCGGCGGTGATCGGTTTGGTCCCGACCATCTACACCCCCGAGTCCGCGACACTGCGGCCCCTCAGCACCGTGTTCGACGGGCTGCTGGCGCTCGCCGTGCTGTGTGCCGTCGCCGGGCGCTGGACCTGGGCGAGGCCGTTGGCACTCCTCGGCAGCACGGCGTACCTCCTGGCCGCCCTCGTCGTGGCGCCGCACATCGCGCCCGCACTGATCCCGTTCCTCGCACTGGTCATCGCGCTGCTGCTGAGCGCACCGCCCGACCTGCAGCCGATCTCGCTCCGCAGTCGGTGGACCATGCTGGGCACCGCGGCCGCGATCGTGCTGCCGCCGGTGGCGTGGAGTCTGGGCGTGCCGGGCCTCGTACCGTCCGGTCGCACGCCGTGGCCCCTCGTCGTGATGGCCGTGGTGATCCTCGCCGCCCTCGCGCGGTCCCGGTCGAACCCCGGTGCCGTGGCCGGTGCCTTCCTGGCCACGCTGCCCTGGTTCTGCAACGTCCTCGCCTACCACCCGACGCCGATGCTGGAGATCGAGATCGCTGCCTACGGGGCTCTGCTCCTGGTCGCGAACGGCGTGTACCTGGCGGGACGCGTCCGACGGTCCAGGGCCCGACAGCCGGTCGGTTAGCCGCCGGCAGGCAGCCCCTGCCGATCCGGCGTCCGGGCTCCCACCCGCCGCCCCCTTTGCCCGTGGGCGGGCCGGCGGGTGAGGCGTGGGCACCCCCGCCGGGCGTCCGGGCGCGCGCCCGCGACCGCCGGGCGGGCCCGTGGCGCGACGGAGCGCCGGTGGTCAGCCCAACCTGCTGCGCGAGCTGCCCGGACCGGAGCGGGCCCGGCGGGTGCGGGCCGGTCGGGACGGGCGGACGTCCGGCCGGGCCGGCTCCTCGTCCCCCGGCGCCCGGGCGGCGAGGCGGGCCTTCGCCGCGGCGAGCGCCACGGCCGCGGCCACGACCGGCTCCGGTACCCCGCGCTCGCGCATCACGCCCTGGCACAGGGAGCACCAGACCGGGCTCGCCGGGCCGTCCGAGTAGGCCATCCCCTCGGGCGGCAGGTAGTGGGCGTCGCACTCCAGGCACTCGAAGACGTACCTCATCCCACGATCACCGTGCCCAGGCCGCCGCAGGCGGAGCACGGCGACCAGAACCGGTCGACGCGGTGGACCTGGTTGCCGTTCACGTCCAGGTCGACCGTGTGCTGTTCCTTCTCCGTGCCCCGCGCCCCGGCGCACGAGGCGCAGGTGCGGATCTCCGTCCCCATAACTCCACCCTCCGTAGCCACCTGATGACGGTACCGCTCCACGGCGGGTCCTGGGGGCGCCCTGCCGGGATCGGGGCCCAGCCACCGCGACGGCTCGCACGGGCCCGGCGAAGTCCGCCGCCGTCCGGCGGCCGGGGCTCACGAGGAGAGGTCGTCACGGAGCACGCTGTAGCGCACGACGTCCCGCCACCGCCCGTCCCGGAACACGGTGCTGCGCAGGACGCCCTCACGGATGAAACCGGACTTCTCCAGCGCGCGTTGCTCGGCGATGTTCCCGGTCTCGGTGTCCGCCTCAAGCCTGACCACGGGGGTGTGCGCGAACAGATGACGCACCAGCAACCGCTGGGCCTGCGTCCCGACTCCACGGCCCCGGCCGCTCGGCAGCAGCTGGGCCCCGATGTTCCAGCAGTACGAGGTCCGCGAGGTCACCACCTTCCTCCACGCCACGAAGCCGTGCCGGTCGGCGCCGGTCACCACCATCAGCTGACCGCCGTCCTCGTTCAGCAAGCCGTCCTGAACCCAGCGGCGGCGCCAGCGCCCCGGATCCGACCAACCCAGCCACTGGAACGGCCCGGCCGCCTCCGGATCCGTCAGAAACCGCTCAAGCAGGGGCAGGTCGTCCTCGACCACTGGACGCAGCATCACGCGATCGTCGCTCACCCCGCCACCGTAGGCACTGCCGCCCGTCCGCGTGACGCCTTCGGGTGCCCCGGCACGACCTCGCCGGCAGCGTTGGTCGTCCTCCCGCTGTGAGCCCTGACCCACTCGGCGCCGGCGTGGCGCTCCCTGACGTGCCGTACCGCGCCGAGTCGTGCCGTGCCGTGCCGTGCCGCGTCGCGTCAGGGGAGGAACTCCACCTCCGGGAAGGCCGCGCTCGGGCCGTCGAGCAGGTGTCCGTTGCGATTCCGGAGGTGCAGGTCGAAGAAGGCGAGCGGGTAGGCCTGCTGGATCCGCACCGCCCGGGCCGGGTCGAGGGTGCCGGTCCACTCCCGGAGCTCCTCCTCGCTCATGCCCACCGCGCCCGCCGGCTGCGGAATCAGTACCTGGTAGTCGCCGTACGACCCGTGGACCGCGCCCTCGGCCCGGAGGTTGAGCCGCCAACCCCGCAGGTGTGACCAGAACTCGGCGACGCTCGGCTCCTCGGCCCTGCCGAACTCGGCGGTCACCAGCAGGAACGGCCGATCCAGCTCGGTGGTGACCGTCGGTTGCATCGGGGCGTCCAGGCTCAACCCGGCCCGGACCCGCCGGTCCTCGCTCATGACGAGGGCCGTCGCCGTCCCACCCTTCGAACAGCCGAACATGCCGATCCGATGCACGTCGAGCGCGCCGCCGAGAGGGCTGGTGCAACGGCCGCTGTGACGGCTCCCTGGATCTTCCATCAGCCTGCTCCCGCGACGTCCGGACACCGGACACACCCGTCACCGGGTGATCCCGCCCTCCCCTCACCTACCGGTCGGGCCCCGTGAGTCGTCGCCCTCTGTGCCCGGCGGCGCCAGGACAGCGCTCGCCAGGCGGTCACGGAACCAGCGGTGCCCCGGGTCGGCCGAGTTGCGGGGATGCCACGCCATCGCGAGCTCCAGGGGCGCGAGGTCGAGCGGGATCGGGAAGGTCCGCAGTCCCATGGCGGAGACCGTGCCGGGGAGCCAGTCGGCCAGGGTGAGCGCGACGAGGTCGGTGTCGCGGGCGATCATCATCGCGCTCGTGTGGCTGGGCACGATGACCGCCAGCCGGCGCCGCAGGCCGAGTTCCGCGAGCGCGCTGTCGATGGGCCCGAGACGCTTGCCGAGCCGGGAGATGCCGATGTGGTCGGCCGCGGCGAACCGGCGGGCGTCGATCCGGCCGCCGAAGAGGGGATGACCTGCGCGGGCGACGCCCACCAGCGTCGCCCGGGTGAGCCGTCGGGTGTGGATCTCCGGGTCCAGGTGTCCGAGGACGCCCAGTTCGACGTCCACCGTGCCCTGCCGCAGCGCGGGACCGCCCTCGACCGCCTCCGGCAGGAAGACCACGTCCACCTGCGGAGCCTCCCGGTGAATCCGGTCGGTCAAGGTCCCCGCCAGGCCCGCCAGGAGCAGTTCGGTGGTCTGCACGGTGAACGTGCGCTGGAGATGCACCGCCTCGAAACCGGCGCCCGGTCGTAGGACGTCGTCGCAGCCGCGCAGCAACGCGCCGACCTCGTCGCGGAGTTCCAGCGCCCTCGGGGTCGGGACCATCCCCTGACCGGCACGGACCAGCAGCGGGTCACCGACGGCACGGCGCAGGCGCGCCAGGGTACGGCTGGCCGCCGCCGGTGACGTACCGAGCCGCTCCGCGGCGCGGGTGACGCTGTTCTCCTGAAGCAGGGCGTCCAGGGCTCGCAGCAGATTGAGGTCCATTCAAGCTCCTGAACTGCATTTTTACGCTGGCGTCAATGATTCGGTGCTCATCCTTGCATTGTCGCGGGGCTCTACTCGCGCCGAGAGTGGAGGTGCCGGCGAGAACGCCCGGCAACCCGTCCGACGCACTTGAGGAACCCCCATGCAGCAGTCCCCGCGCGCCGGCCGAGAAGGCGACGTTCTGGCCGTGGTCGGCCAGGGCGGACCATCGGTCTCGTTCTTCGACGCCGTCTCCGACCGGCACCTGGGTTCGGTCGAAACCCTCGCCCAACCGCACGAACTCTGCTTCGACCCGTCCCAGCGCCTGCTGTGGTGCACGATGACCTACCACTCGGGCTACTACCACGCGAACGGCGGGCCGCGCACCGAGCTGACCGTCATCGACCCCGACACCCGCCGCATCGTCGAGGTCGTCGACCTCGCCCCGGAACACGCACCGCACGGGCTGGCGCTGGACCAGGCACGCGGCCGCCTCTACGTCAGCGTGGAGGGTTCGGCGGACCGGCCCGGCGGTGTCGTCGTGATCGACACCCGGACCGGTCGGCCGGTGGGCCGGATCGACACGGACGCACCCGGCTCGCACTGGGTCGCCATCGACGCGGCAGGGCGGACCGCCTACGTGGCCAACAAGGAGGCGCCGTTCGTGTCCGTCCTCGACCTCGACCGGGCGGCCCTGGTCGCGAAGGTCGAGGTGCCGGGCAGCGAGGGGCTGGCCGTCCGCGCCGACGGTACGCGCGCCTACGTCGCCGCGCCCTACGGCGGCGCCTTCGCCGCCGGGGACGGGCCGGCCCCCGGCATCGCGGTCATCGACACCCGGACCGCGACCGTCGTCGAGACCCTGGCCACGCGCAACCGCGTCCTGCCGCTGCACCTGACCTCCACCGGCAGGCTGCTCGCGGGCGAGGTACGGGTGGAACACGACGCGGCGGGACGGGTCGCCCGGATGGCACCGGGCCGGCTCACCGTGTTCTCCACCGACACCCACGAGCAGCTGGGCGCGGTGGAGGTGGGCCTGTGCCCACTGACCGTCAGCTCCTCCCCCGACGGCCGGATCGCCTACGTGGCCTGCTACGCCTCGTCCACCGTCGACGTCGTCGACCTGGAGACGCTCCGGCGCCTGGCCCGGCTGGACCTCACCGGGCTCGGCGGGTCCGGGGCCCACGGACTGGCCTACCTCCCGCGCCCGGCGTGACCTCGCCGGCAACCCCTCACCCACCCGACACCAAGGACAGGAAGACCACCCGAATGATCGTCATCACCGCACCCACCAGCGCCATCGGCCGACTGCTCGTCGCGGACCTGCTCGACCGGGGAGCCGAGCTGCGGCTGGTCACCCGCGACCCCTCGCGGCTGGCACCCGAGGTCCCTGCGCGGGCCGAGGTCGTCGAGGGCTCGCACGGCGACGCCGCCGTCATCGACCGCGCGTGTCACGGCGCCGAGGCCGTCTTCTGGCTCGCGCCCGACGACGGGAACGCCCCGAGCACCGAAGCCGCGTACGTCGACTTCACGCGCCCCGCGGCCGAGGCGTTCGCCCGCAACGCCGTCCGTCGCGTCGTCGCCATCACCGCGCTCGGCCGCGGCACTCCGTTGGCCGAGCACGCCGGGCCGGCCACCGCGTCCCTGGCGATGTGCGACCTGATCGCCGCCTCGGGCGTCGCCTTCCGGGCCGTGGCCTGCCCGTCCTTCATGCACAACCTGCTCCGCCAGGTCGGCGCGATCAAGGAACAGGGCACCTTCTCCATGATGATCGACCCGGATCTGAAGAGCCCCACCGTCGCCACCCGCGACATCGCCGCCACCGCCGCGCGGCTGCTCCTCGACGACTCGTGGGAGGGGTCCGGCCAGGTGGCCTGCCTCGGCCCCGAGGACCTGTCGCCCGACGAGATGGCACGGATCGTCTCCGAGGTCCTCGGAAAGGAGATCGGCTACCGCCGGATCCCCGGCGCGGCGCTCAAGGAGCGCTTCACCGGCTTCGGCATGACCGACGCGATGGCGCAGGGCATGATCGACATGTTCGACGCCAAGAACAGGGGCCTCGACAACGCGGAGCCCCGTACCGCGGAGTCGACGACTCCGACGACGTTCCGGCAGTGGTGCGAGGACGTCCTCAAGCCGGCCGTGACGGCCTGACCGCGCCGGGAGCACGCCCCCGAGGGGCCGGGGCACGGCCGCCCGGCCGCCGCCGGCCGCCACCGCCGATCCCGGGCCAGGCCGCGGTCGTCGACCTGAGCCCCTGTGGGGCCGGGCGGACCACACCGCTCTCGTTCCGCCGTGATCGAAGCGGTGCAGGACGGCGTACCGGCGTTCGTGGTCGACCCGGTCGGGACCGTGCCTGTAGCCGGGCGGGAAGCCGCCCGTGGTCCGGGCGAAGAACAGGCCACCGTCGAAGCGACCGACCGTGTCGGTGCGGTAGGCCGGCTCGTACCGGACCGGTGTGAGGTCCGGGATCGCCGCGGCCGGACGGTGGCCGATCACCGGAGGGCCAGTCGGCCCGAGGTCGAGGATCAGGTTCGGACCGCGTTCGAGCACTCTGTCTCCGTCCGGGAGAATCACCCCATGCGGATCCTGATCATCACCGCCGGTTCCCGCGGGGACGTCGCGCCGTTCACCGGCCTGGGACGACGCCTGCTGGACGCCGGGCACGAGGTCACCGTGGCTGCTCATCCGTCCTTCGCCACCCTCGTCGGCGGATGCGGCCTCGGCCACCATCCCGTGCCGGGAGACCCGCGGGAACTGATCAGATCCTGGTCCCGGGCGGCGTCCAGGGACGAGGCCCGGGCGCTGACGAGGGCGTACGTGGACGGGCTCGCCGACGGTGTGGCGACAGCCGTCGCGGACGGCACCGACCTGGTGCTCACGGCCCACGCTCCGGCCCTGCTCAGCCGTACGGGCGGCGAAGCCCTCGGCGTCCCGGTCATCGAGACCCACCTCGTACCGGCGTTCGCCACCGGGGAGTTCCCGCTGCCCGGCGCGCCGGGCGGCGAGGACCTGGGGCCGCAGGGCAACCTGGCCGCGGGCCGGGCGGTGCTGAGCCGCCGGGACCAGCTCTTCGCGGACGCCGTGATCCGACTGCGGGCCCGCCTCGGCCTGCCCGCGGGCGCACCGGCGACACCGGTGGGGGACGACCGGCCGGTCTTCGCCGGTTTCAGCCCGCTGGTGCTGCCGCGCCCGACGGACTGGCCGTCCCGGGTCGAGGTGACGGGCTACTGGTGGCCCCCTCGGCCGGACGGCTGGCGTCCCCCGGCCGAGTTGGTCGACTTCCTCCAGGCCGGCCCGCCGCCGGTGTTCATCGGCTTCGGCAGCATGGCACCGGGTCAGGGGGAACGACTCGGCGAGCTGGTGAGCGCGGCGGTGAAGCGGGCGGGGGTGCGCGCGGTGGTGCAGGCGGGATGGGCCGAGCTGAGCGGTGGCGGCGACGACGACGTCCTGACCATCGGGGACGTTCCGCACGACTGGCTCTTCCCCCGCACGGCCGCCGTCGTGCACCACGCAGGAGCGGGTACCACCGGGGCCGGGCTGCGGGCCGGGGTGCCCGCCGTACCGGTGCCCGTCCTGGCCGACCAGCCGTTCTGGGCGGCCCGGCTCCACCGGTTGGGAGTCGCGCCGCGGATCCTGCCGTTCCAGGACCTCGGCGCCGAAGCCCTCGGCGCCGCGATCACGATGTGCGTGACCGAGCCGGCCCACCGCCGCCGCGCGGCGGAACTCGCCCGCCGGATCGCGTCGGAGGACGGCGCGGCCGCAGTGCTCGCCCACGTCGCCTCGGAGGCCGACCGGTGAGACCGAGGCGCGGATCGGCACCGCGCGACAACCCTCGACGTAGCGTCAGGCCGTCGGGGCGGGCTGCCCCACCTGCCCCACCGGCCCGGCCGGGTCTGCGAACGGCGTCTCCACCGTCGGGCCGCTCCGAAGCCGTGACGACTCCCGCAGCAGCGGCCGGGCCGGACGGCCCCTTCCTCGCCACCGAATTCGTCCACACGCCGGATGGCGAGGCCATGTACGAGGACTTCTCCACCGACCGGTCCTCACGCTCTGACGCTCGGCGGCGTGCGACGGGTACACCGAGCGGACGGCAGCCGTCCCGGCCGGTCAGACGCGGCTCGGTGCCGAACCCGGCTCCGGCACCTGCTCCGGCCCCGGCTCGGGGACAGGCACCGCCGTGCGGCGGGGGAGCAGCAGCGGGGTCGCCAGCAGGAGGACGCCGGCCAGGGCGATGGCCGTACGCGGGCCGAGCACGGCGCCCAGCACGCCCCACGTGGCCGTCAGGAGCGCGGTCGACGCCTTGGTCGTCACGGCCCAGGCGGACAGCGTGCGGGCGACCCGGTCGGTCGGGGTGCGCTCCAGACGGTAGGTGGCGTGGACGGGGTTGAAGATGCCGCAGCAGAGGATGAGGCCCAGCTCGACGCCCATCACCAGGACCAGCCCTCCGGCCCCGGGGCCCAGGAAGGCCAGGCCGACGGGCCAGATCGCGCGCAGTGCCCCGACCGCGACCAACACCTGGTGCTGCCCGAACCGCGTGACGAGCGGTCGGGCCAGCCGTGAACCGATCAGCCCGCCGATCGAGGGCACGGCGAAGGCGAGGCCGTACTGCCATGGCGCGAAACCGAGCCGGCCGAGCATGAGGACCGCCAGCAGCGGTTCCGCGGCCATCACCAGGCCGTTGAACACGGCGGTGTTGAGGAGCAGCGCACGCAGCGTCGGGTCGGCGAGGATGAACCGCCAGCCGTCGAGCAGGTCGCCGGCGCGCATCCGCGCGGCTTCCCGGTGCCCGGGCGGCGGCTCGCGGTCGCCCCTCTCGTGGGCGCCCCTCGTGCGGTCATCCCTCTCGTGGTCGTCCCTCTCGTGCCCGCCCGTCGCGCGGATGCCCAGGGCCGAGAGCAGGTAGCTGACCGCGTCGGCCACCAGCGTCGCCACCGGACCGAGGAGACCGAACGCGGCGCCGCCCAGCGGCGGTCCGATGATCGTGGTCGTCCAGGCCGTGGACTCGAACCGGGCGTTGGCGGCGAGCAGGTCCTCGGCCGGCAGCAGCGTCTTCAGGTAGGCGCCGGAGGCGGCGCGGAAGGTGATGTCGGCCGCCGCGACCACGACCGAGACCAGCAGGAGCTGGAGGAGGGAGAGGACGCCGAGCGCGAACGCGACGGGGATCGTCAGCAGCGCCGCGAACCGCACCAGGTCCATCGCGACCAGCACCGGCCGCTTGCGGCGGAACTCCACCCACGGGCCGAGCGGTACCGCCACGACCGCGCCCACCGCAGCCCCCACGGAGGAAAGCGCGGCGACCTCGGCCGGGCCGGCGTGCAGCACCCGGATGGCGATCAGCGGGAACGCGCCGAAGGCGAGCCACGTGCCGAGCGCGCTGGTCGCGTACGCTCCCCAGAGCCAGCCGAACCGCCGCCCCAGCCCCGGTCCGAGCAGGTGCCCCAGCCGGTGCCCGTTCCTCATGCCCGACTCTCCTCGCCACTCACCCGCACAACCGATCCGCGATCGGAATCATCAAATCGAGGCCCATGGCCGGGGGTCAAACAACCATGGGGGCGCTCACCCACAACCAATGGTTGTACTCGTAGGGTGTCGACATGGACCTCGACACCGTCCGGACGTTCGTCGCCGCCGCCGACGCGGGGCAGTTCCAGCAGGCCGCCGCCGAGCTCGCGGTGACCCAGCAGGCCGTCTCCAAACGCGTCGCCGCGCTGGAGCGCGACCTCGGGGTGCGGCTGTTCACCCGCTCCGCTCGCGGCGCCGAGCTCACCATCGACGGGCAGGCGTTCCTGCCCCACGCGCGCGAGCTGCTGCGCGTCGCCGAGCGCGCGGCCGACTCCGTGCGCACCGGCCGCCGCCCGCTGCGCGTGGACGTGATCGCCTCGCGCGGAGCGGCCTCGGGCCTGATGCGCGGTTTCCATCAGGTGCACCCCGAGATCGACCTCGACGTGGTGATGCTGTTCGACATCGAGACGGCCGTCGCCGCCATCCGGTCCGGCGCGATCGACGCGTCCTTCCGCGCCGTCGCCGTGCCCGGCCGGCCCCTACCCGAGGACATCGAGTCCGTCCGGGTGCTCGACGAGCCGCTTCAGCTCCTCACCGGCCCCGCCCACGCGCTGGCGGGCGCCCGATCGGTCACCGTCGCGCAGCTCGCCGGGCACCGGATCTGGATGCCCGGCATCGTCCCCGGTACCGAGTGGGCCGCCTACTACGACGACCTCGTCGCCGAGTTCGGCCTCACCATCGAGGCGACCGGCCCGAACTTCGGCTCCGACGCGCTCCTCGACACCGTCGCCGACACCCCGGCCCTGGCCACCTTCATGGGCGGGCAGACCCGGCTCATCTGGCCCGCAGGCCACGGCCTGCGCCGCATCCCGGTGACCGACCCGACGCCCGTCTACCCGCACTCGCTCCTCTGGCACCGCGACAACCCCCACCCGGCGCTGGCCACCCTGCGCGCCCACCTCGCCGCCACGGCGACCGGCCACGACGCCGCCGGGACCTGGACGCCGAGCTGGGTGATCCCGCTGTGAACGCCCCCGCGCACGCGATCATCGCGGCGAGATCGACGGGCCGCGGCGACCGGCACCGGCTACCGGTACCGACACCGGCTCCAGGTGCAGGTACAGGTACAGGTGCAGGTACAGGTGCAGGTGCAGGTGCAGGTGCAGGTGCAGGTGCTGAGCGTCCCGGGGAAGCACGGTTCGGGTGAAGCCGGCCGGTCCTGGCCCGGCGCGGACAGGGTCGGCGCCCGCGGACACCGGGGCGGGAGTTGACGGTCCGGCGGACACGTGCCCGGCAGGAGCGGTAGCGTCCAAGATCAGGCCCGGGCCGCCCGGGCCGCACACCGGGAGCGTGCACGTGGCCGAGGAAGAGCAGACGGTCGAGGGGATCGTCGAGCGGATCGTGTTCGTCGGCCGGGCCGGCTTCACCGTGATCCGCCTCGGGCTGGAGGACGGGCGGAGCATCGCGGCGAAGGGCCCCGTCCTGCTGGGGGTG
The DNA here is from genome assembly GCF_041435095.1 of Kitasatospora sp. NBC_00315. Taxonomy (NCBI): domain Bacteria; kingdom Bacillati; phylum Actinomycetota; class Actinomycetes; order Kitasatosporales; family Streptomycetaceae; genus Kitasatospora; species Kitasatospora sp. NBC_00315. Next base: position 507,175 of record NZ_CP108025.1, read on the forward strand.
CGGCCCGGCGAGACCCTGCGGCTCACCGGCCGGCACGGCCTCGACGCCGTCCACGGTGCGGAGTTCACCGCCGACGCCTGCGCGTACGTCGAGCCGGCGACCCGTCACGCGATCCGCAGCTACCTCGCCTCCGGCCTGGTCCGGGGTATCGGCCCACGCCTCGCCGAGGCCATCGTGGACGAGTTCAAGGAGGACACCCTCACCGTCGTGGACACCACCCCCGAGCGGCTCCTCGAGGTGCACCTGATCGGGCCGGCGCGGTGCGCGGAGATCATCGCCTCCTGGCAGCAGCACCAGGAGATCCGGCAACTGATGGTCATGCTGCAGAGCGCCGGGGTCTCCCCCACCCACGCCCCGCGCATCGCGCACTACTTCCGCGTCGAGCGCGGCGAGGCGGAGGGGGTGACGGACGTCCTGGAGATCGTCCAGGACAACCCGTACCGCCTCACCGAGGTCTACCGGATCGGCTTCAAGCTCGCCGACAAGGTCGCGCTGTGGCTCGGCTGGCCCGAGCGCAGTCCCGAGCGGCTCCAGGCCGCCCTGCTGCACACCCTGGACGCCGCCGCCCTGGACGGCCACTGCTTCCTGTTCGAACGCCAACTCGTCAGGCAGACGATCAGCAGGGCGCTCGGTGACCCTGAGCTCGAAGTGCTCCTGTGGGATCAGCTCGACGCCCTGCGCGCAGCGCGCCAGGTCGTCGTCCAGCCCGTGCCGTACCAGGACGTTGACCACCCGGCCGTGTTCAGCCCGCGCCTGCACGCGGCCGAGACGTCCGTCGCCGCCCGCGTCGCCCGGCTGAACCAGGCCGGCAGCAGGCTGGCGCGGCTGGGCCGCTGGACGGACGCGCCGCTGCCGCTCACCGACAGCGCCCTCGAACTCGCCCCGGCCCAGGAGCAGGCCGTCCGGATGGCGCTCAGTCGGCCGCTGTCGGTGCTGACCGGAGGACCGGGCTGCGGGAAGTCCTTCACGGTCAGCGCGATCGTCGACATCGCGGAGGCCGCCGGAGGCCGCGTGAGCCTGGCCGCTCCCACCGGCCGCGCCGCCAAGCGGCTCGCCGAGCTCACCGGGCGCACCGCCACCACGGTCCACCGGCTCATCCGCAGACCCCGCGAGGACGACCACTCCCCCGCCACCCTCTTCGACCACCAGGACCCGCTGGACGCCGACCTCATCGTCATCGACGAGGCGTCCATGCTCGACCTCCCGCTCTTCGACCGCCTGCTGGAGAAGATCCGTCCCGGCACCCACCTTCTGCTGGTCGGCGACGTCCACCAACTGCCCAGCGTCGGACCGGGGAAGGTCCTCTACGACCTACTGCGCGTCCGGGCCGTCCCCCGGGTGTCCCTCACCGAGATCTTCCGCCGGGGCAGGGACAGCGCCATCACCGTCAACGCCCACCTCATCAACGCCGGCCGGCAACCCGGCAACGGCCGGGACTTCTGGTTCATCCCCGTCAGCAGGCCGCAGGACATCGCCGACCAGGTCGTCGACATCGTCACCCGCCGCCTCCCCGCCGGCTGCAACGCCCGGCCGGGCGACATCCAGGTGCTCGCCCCCGGCCGCACCGGCCCCACCGGAACCCACGAGCTCTCCCTCGCCCTACAGGCCGTCATCAACCCGGCGACCGAAACGACCGGCCAGCACTGGGGCGACGGCCGCCCCTTCCGCCCCGGTGACCGCGTCATCGCGGTGCGCAACGACCCCCGCAAGGGCCCGCGCGGCGTCCTCAACGGCTCCACCGCCACCGTCACCGCCCTCGACGACAAGGACCGCGAACTCCGTGTCCGCCTCGACGACGGCGACACCGCCGTCTACGGCTACGACGAACTCGACGTCCTCCTCCACGCCTACGCCATCACCGTCCACCGCGCCCAGGGCAGCGAATACCCCTACGTCGTCGTCCCCCTCACCACCACCGGCAGCGCCTACAAACTGCTGCGCCGCAACCTGCTCTACACCGCCGTCACCCGCGCCAAACAGATGCTGGTGCTCGTCGGCGACCCCGCCGCCCTCGAACTCGCCGTCCGGCGACCCGAACCGGCCCGCAACACCACCCTCGCCGCACGGCTCCACGCCGCGCTCGAAGGCACTCCCCCGCTCTCGAAGCCGCTGAGAGCGGCCGACGGCCAGACCGTACTGCCCTGCTGAAGCGCCGGAGTCGCCCTGCTCACGTGGCTCGGCCCCATCCCGGCGCACGGCACGGGCCGCACCCCGGCGCCCCGGGTGGGGCGACCGGGGCCGGGGTGACGATCTCGACGTGGCCCGCCCGGCCGGCGGCGGGTCGGGGGTCGGTGCCCCGGGCCTCGACGGGCTGGGCCTCGGCGGTGCTCGCTCGTGACGAGCAGCGGCGGTCCGGGCGGACCGCGGTCGCGGGCAGCTGCTGCGGACCTGCGTCACCGGACGGTCCCGCGGGTCCGCGACGATACGGGGGTCAGCCCCGGATCATGTTGTCGGCGATGGCCGCGTTGCCGTCCGTGGCCGGCGCCGAGACGGCGGTGGTCCGGTCCGCGGCGGTCGACCGAGTGGGCGCGTCGTTCCCCGGGCCGGCGGTCACATCCCCGGGAGCGGCGGCCAGTACGCCATCGCGTACGACTGGTAGGCGCGGTCGGTGGTGCACGGGGCCTCGAAGGGGGCGGCCCAGACGTTGACGGCGTGGGTGTCCACGGCGGCCAGGACGCAGTGATGGGCCGTACCCAGCGCGAGCAGGGCGACCCCGGAGTGTGTGGTGAGGGCGCGGGGCACGGCGGGGTCGATCTGCGCGGTGGTCAGCAGTCCGGTCAGCAGTGCTGTGTCGGGCTGGAGCAGGGCGGGGGCGGGCCGGGTGGCCTTCCGGATCCGATCGGCGAGATCTTCCGTGTGCCGCTGGGCCGACAGGACACCGTCCGGCACGGCGGTGGCAGCCGGGGAGGCGTCGCCGCCTGCCGCCCGCGCGCCGGGCTGCGGGGGCGGCGGCAGGTCCTTCGGGCAGCTGATCAGCCGGTGGCGCAGGGTGTACAGCATGTTGGTGAACGTGTAGCGGTAGCAGGACTGGACGCCCTTGCCCGGGCCCCAGTCGAGTACCGAACGGGGAACCGCCCCGCCGAAGAGGTAGTCCACCTCGACCGTACGGTCGGTGGCACTGTGCTGCTGGCGTACGTCGAGCAGCGCGACGCCCCCTGTCCCCGCACCGGCGAGCTCGAAGCGCCGGTCGTCGCCCGTGTTGTTGAACCGGTAGAGGTTCTGCTGCAGCACGTCGTCGAGGTGGTCCGCGTCGGCTCTCATCTGCGCGGTGGGCACCTGCGGGTCGCTGAGCGGGCTGAGCTCGTACCCCCCGAGGAGCACCCCCGCGATCACCGTGGTCACCGCCGCCTTCTGCAGTACGCCCATTTCCCCGCCCCGATCCGCGTTCCGATGGTCCGTCAGTACTGCCGCCTGTACGGTCCCGGGTGAGGCCCGCCGCGCAGGCGCCGTTCGAGACCGACACCGCACTCGGCCGGGCGGCCGCCGGGACGGACGCGGGCCCGGCACGGGCCCGGTACGGACCCGGCAGGCGCGCGTTCGGCCGGGAAGACCGGGAGGGCCAAGCCGTCCGCGAGCGCGCCGTCCGTGGAGCAGGTCGGTGCCGCGGCCGGCACCCGGGTGGATCGCGGGCAACCTGCCGTGGCGGCGTGGACCGACGCGTCGTACGGCTTCGCGCCGGGGGCACCGATGCATCGTGCGTTCCCCCCACACGCCCCGTCCACCGGCCGGTCGGCCGTTCTCCGGAGCCTACCCCGCGCCATCGACGGGCTCCTGAGATTTGTCTGCCCCGGTGACTCGGCGGCCGGCGCAGGCTGCGGGACGGGCCGAGGGGCCGCCCGGCCACCGACGCTCGGACGGTCGAGGTGGCCCGGTCATCGGTGCGCGCCACCGCTTCCCCTGACTTCCGCCTTCTCCACCGGCCGCTGCCGGCCCGCGCTCGGAGGGTGGGGTCGACGGAAGGACCGGATCGCCGGGCGGGCCGGGCGCCGGGCCGAACCCTGGCTCGTACAGCTGGCGGTGGAGTGGCGGACCGTCAGAGCCGTGGCCGCAACCGGCCTCGGCGGGCACGTCGGCGGATACGTCGGCACGTCGGCACGTCGGCACGTCGGCACGTCGGCACGTCGGCACGTCGGCACGTCGGCACGTCGGGCCGATCGTCGGCCGGACCGGGCTCGACGAAGCGAACTCGCCGCCGTCGCGGAAGCCACCCGTATGGACCCCACGGATCTGCCCGGCTACGCGGGCCGCATCCACGACTACTTCGCGGCCCAGCCCGAACACTTCCGACTGATGACCTGGGGCCAGCTGGAGCTGGCCGCCCCCGGGGTGCGCCCCGACGACGCCATCCAGCGGGCCGCCGCCCACAGGATCGAACAACTGCGCACCGCGCAGGAGACCGGCCACCTGGACCCGGCCTGGGACCCTCTCGACGTTCTCGTCTTCGTCAACCAGATCGCGATGTCCTGGGCCAACCGTCCCGATCTCGCCCGGACACTCTCCCCCGAGGACCACGCCCTGCACCTGGCGGCCCGCCGAGCGGCCATCGTCGCCGCCGTCCAGCGCCTGTTCCCCGCAACTCCGTAAGGGCCGGCGGCAGGGCCGAACAGGGACCTGGCCGCTCCCCGAAGTCCGGAACGGCGGAACGGGCGTAACAGGCGAGACGGACAGGGCGGACAGGACGACGTCGAATCGACTGGGCGGGGGTGGCCTGCAGGGCCCCGACGTTCGAAAAGCAGCGCCCGCGCCACCGAGCCCGCCCACCCGGAGCCGCGCGCGCTCAGCCTCCGCAGAACTCGCCCGCAGCGCCGGGCGTAGAGCCTCTGGAACACCGGGGCGAATGGGTACCCGACGCGGGTGTACCAACGGGCCGGAAGGCTGAGGGCCGTGACGGTGAGCCAGACACTCCCGTCCGGGGCCGACTCCACCACGAACGCCTCCTCTCCGCACTCCGGGTGGCCGGGAAGGGTTCCATGCTGAACTCGTCCGTCCCGGGCCTCCCTCCGTCCGGCAGCCCCCACCAGCGTCCCGCGCCGCAGGCCCGCAGGTTGCTCCGGGTGTGCCGGGCCTCGGATCTGTACCATGATCAGGTATTCGAAGGGTGCCGAACACCTTCTGACGCTTGAGGAAAAATGGGGGGATCGGTGCGCAATCGCCGACTCGTGGTTTCTGCTGCCTTCGTGGCAGCGGGTGTTGGTCTCACTCCGGGAATCGCCCGGGCGGCGGATCCCGTCGCTCCTGCGGCGCCCGCCACTCAGGGGGTCGCCGCGACCGGGATCGGCCCGGACGCGGTACGGGGACTCGACGGCAGGACGTTCAGCAGCCCGGCCGACCGTACGGTGGTCGCGCCGAGGTCCGCTGACCGGACCGGCGACGCCGCGCGGGCCCAGGGCACCCAGGGCACACAGGGCACCCAGGGCACCCAGGGCAGCTCGTATCTCGCGATAGCCCTGGACGCCACGGCGCCCAGCGCGCATTCGATCGATCTGCGGAGCATCGTCACCACCCTGGACGACGCCGCGTTCGACATCAGCATCTCCTGGGGCGACGGGACCACCGACAAGGTCACCGGCGGCGCCACCGCCGACAATCTGCACTCCGACCTCCGCCACACCACGCACACGTACGCCGCGGTCGGGTCGTACGACGTCAAGGTCACGGCGAAGGACACCACGCACGACGTCGAGGCCGTGAACGAGCTCAGGTTCGTCACCTCGGGAGCCGAGTTCACCTCGCACACGCCGACCCGGCTGCTGGACACCCGGGCGGGCATCGGCGCCGCGCAGGCGAAGGTGGCGGGGCGGAGCTCGGTGGCCCTGAAGGTCGGGGGGTCCGCCCAAGTCCCCGTCGGGGTCTCCGCGGTGGTCCTCAACGTCACCGTCACCGACACCACGGCGGCGGGTCACATCTCGGTGCAGCCGGCGAAGGACCTGGCCGAGGGCGCCGAGACGTCGAACCTGAACTTCGTCGCGGGCCAGAGCGTCTCGAACCTGGTGGTCGCGGCGGTCGGCGAGGACGGGTACGTACACCTGTTCAACGGGGGCTGGGAGTCGGTCGACCTGCTCGCGGACGTCACCGGCTACTTCACGCCGTCGCCCGCCAGCGGCTACACCACGCTCACCCCGGTCCGGGCCGTCGACACCCGTGAGGGCCTGGGGACGGCCAAGGGCCAGATCGCCGGGCAGGCGAGCTTCGGGGTCGACATCGCCGGGCGCAGGGGCGTACCGACGGGTGTCACCGCCGTCGCGATCAACCTGACGGTCACCAACCCGCAGGAGGCCGGTCACCTGACCGTCTATCCCAGCGGGCAGACGGCGCCCGCCACCTCCAGCGTGAACTTCGCGGCCGGCGGGACGGTCGCGAACTCGGTGATCGTGCCGGTCGGACCCGACGGTAGGATCACCGTCCGCAACGGCAGTTGGGCACCGGCGGACGTGGTGGTCGACGTCGTCGGCTACTACAGCCCCGACAGCCGGTCCGCCCTCGTGTCGGCCCGGGTGCCGTTGCGGATCATGGACAGCCGCACGGACAGCTGGGGCCGGAAGGCCGGCCCGCTGCCGGCCCGTTCGTACCTCGCCCTGCGACTCGAAGGCGACACGACCTCCCCCGACGTCGACGGCTGGGTGCTGAACACCACGGTCACCAACACGACCGGCGCCGGCTTCCTGTCGGTCGCCCCGGACCCGAACTTCTGGTCCGCATACCAGAACGGCACCGCGGTCACGCCGGAGCGGCCCGTCGCCTCGACCCTGAACTGGACGGCAGGCGCGAGCGTCCCGAACGTGGCGCAGACGCCCGGGGGCAAGGGGGGCATCGTCGACCTCTGGAACCAGGGCTGGGAGAACATCGACCTGGTCGTCGACCTGCTCGGGTTCTACCAGACGAACTGATCCACCGGTGGTTCCACGGGGCGGTGCACCCTACGACGCACCGCCCCGGTTCGGCCCCACGGCCGACGGCCGTCCCGCAGGGCGGGCACGGCTGAGCCGAGGGCGGCGGCCACCGACGCCGTGTCGATGCCCGCCGCCCTCGGCCGGAAGGTCGTGCGAGAGGTGGTAGGGGGCGGAGCGCCGGGCGGGTGCCGGCCGGTCCGCGACGTCGCGGTGGTTACCTGGGGTCGCGGTTGAACGTCGAGGTCGTCCAGAAGTAGCCGATCGTCGCGAGGGCGACGCACCAGGCGACCGTGAGCCAGCCGTTGATGCCGATCCCGCTGCCGAGTAGCAGCCCGCGCAGGGTCTCGATGGCGGGTGTGAACGGCTGGTACCGGGCGATCGGCTGGAACCAGCCGGGCATCGTGTGGACCGGGACGAAGGCGCTGGACAGCAGCGGCAGCAGGATCAGCGGCATCGCGTTGTTGCCGGCGGCCTCGGCGTTCGGACTGACCAGGCCCATGCCGACCGCGATCCAGGTGAGCGCCAGGGCGAACAGCGCGAGCACCCCGAACGCCGCCAGCCACTCCAGCACGGTGGCGTCCGTGGAGCGGAAACCGATGGCCACGGCGACGGCGCCTACCAGGACCACGCTCGCGACCGACTGGAGCACTCCGCTGACGACGTGCCCGACGAGCACGGAGGGACGGTGGATCGACATCGTACGGAAGCGGGCGATGATGCCCTCGGTCATGTCGTTGGAGACGGAGATCGCGCTCCCGACCACGGTGCTGCCGACGGTCATCAGCAGCAGGCCCGGGACGATGTAGGCGATGTAGGCGGAGCGGTCCGCACCGCCGCCGAGGCCCGCGCTCATCGTGTCGCCGAAGATGTAGACGAACAGCAGGAGCAGCATGATCGGGGTGAGCAGCAGGTTCAGGGTGAGGGAGGGGTAGCGGCGGGCGTGCAGGAGGTTGCGGCGCAGCATGGTGGAGCAGTCGCGCAGGGCCAGGGCGGGGGTGCTCATCGGGTGTTCTCCTTGGACTGGTGGGGCACTTCGGTGCCGCCGGTGAGGGCGAAGAACACGTCGTCGAGGTCGGGCGTGTGGACGGTGAGCCGGTCGGCCTCGATGCCGGCGGTGTCGAGGCGGTCGAGGGTGTCGCGCAGGTGGCGTTGGCTGCCGTCGCCGGCGATCCGCAGGGTGAGGGATTCGTCGTGGCGGGTGGCGTCGGTCAGGACGGTACCGGCGTTGCGGTAGGTGCCCGGGTCGCTGAAGTGCAGTCGGAGGTGACCGCCGGGGACCAGTTGCTTGAGCTCCTCGGCGGTGCCCTCGGCGACGATCCTGCTGTCGTGCAGGACGGCGATGCGGTCGGCGAGTTCGTCGGCCTCCTCCAGGTACTGGGTGGTGAGGAGGACGGTGGCACCGTCGGTGACCAGCTCGCGGATGATCTGCCACATGTTGTGGCGCGAGCGCGGGTCGAGGCCGGTGGTGGGTTCGTCGAGGAAGATGACCCTCGGGTTGCCGACCAGGGTCATGGCGAGGTCGAGTCGGCGCTTCATGCCGCCGGAGTAGGTGGAGGCGGGCTTCCCGGCGGCGTCGGTGAGGTCGAAGCGCTCCAGCAGTTCGGCGGCCACCCGCCGCCCCTCCCTGCGGGGGAGATGGTGCAGGTCCGTCATGAGGAGCATGTTCTCCTGACCCGTGATCAGAGCGTCGACCGCGGAGAACTGGCCGGTGACACCGATCGCGGCACGCACGCCGTCCGGGGAGGTGGCGACGTTGTGGCCCGCGACCTGGGCCTGTCCGCCGTCGGCGGGGACGAGGGTGGAGAGGATCTTGACGACGGTGGTCTTGCCGGCGCCGTTCGGGCCGAGCAGCGCGAACACCGACCCGGCCGGGATGTGCAGGTCGACGCCGTCGAGCACGACCTTGTCGCCGTAGGACTTGCGCAGCCCGGCGGTCGAGACGGCGGCGGGCGCCTGCGGGCCCTCGCCGCTTCTGGGCATGGGCATGGGCATGACAGGTGAAGGCATGGGACCCTCCCGTTTCGAAGGCTGATGTGGGTGAGGTGAGGCCGGCTCTACGCGCGGGTCAGGACCTGGCGCGCAGTACGTCGATGTTGCCGTGCCGGGTGCGGGCGCGGACCTTGACCGCGTCCTCGGTCTGCTCCGGGGCCTCGGAGGCGGAGAGCGTGTTGCGCACCTGCCCGGAGCCCGAGGTTACGTCGAGCCAGGCGGCCGTTCCCTCACGGATGCCGACCTCGATGGCACCGTAGGAGGTCTCCAGCTGGATCGTGCCGCGGGCGACCTCGGCGACACGCAGGGTGCCGTGCGCGGTGGTGGCCACGACCGAGCCCTCGGCGCGCGCGATGTCGATGTCGCCGTTGGCGCCGCTCACCCGAAGGTCACCGGTCGCGACGCCGACGGTCGTGGTGCCGTGCGAGTTCTTCAGTACGGCGGGCCCGTCGATCGTGCCGACCCGCAGGCTGCCGGAGCTGGTGGTGATCTCGGCCATGCCCTCGATCCGGTCGACGGTGATCGAGCCGTGGGAGGCGGTCAGCTGGAGCGGCCCGGTCGCGTCGAGGCGGACGTCGCCGGAGGAGGTCTTGACCCGGACCTCGCCGAGCCGGCCCTCGCCGAGCACCTGCGCCCAGGCGCCGGTCATGTCGATGCGCGAGCCCGTGGGCAGCTCGACCACGACATCGACGGTACCCGGGCGGCGGAGCGAGTTGCGCTGCTTGGGCGTCCTGACCGTCAGGGCGCCGCTCGCGTACGTGACCTCGGCCTGCTCGGCGGCCCGCACGTCCTGGTCCCGCTTCGGGTCGCGGGGCCGCACCTCGACGACGGTGTCGATGCGGTCCACCGCGGCGAAGTGGATGGATCCGGCCTCCACGTGGGCGGTGACGGAGATCGGTTCGGGAGTGTCGAAAGAAGGCATGGCTGTACCGTCCTCTTGGGTCTCGATGGCGTCCCTGCTGGTGGGACGTGATCCGAATGACGTGCGGCCGGCAGGGCGCGACTAGCGCACCCAGCCCGTGATGCTCTGTCCGATGGTCTGGGTCTTCCCCGTCGCCCGCGGCCGCGTTCCGCCGTCGACCGCGGCCGACACGGCCCGGACCAGCCACGCGTTGACCGACAGGCCCTCGCGGCTCGCCGCCTCCTCGGCGCGCACCTTGAGGTGGGCCGGCAGCCGCAGATTGACGCGCGCGGTGCCGCCCTCGTCGCCGTCGGCGGGCGCCTGCGCCCTGAACGGCTCGACGGGCGCGACGGGCGACTCACCGTGACCGCCGGCGGCGGGCGCCAACGTCACCACGAAGTCGGGATCCAGCCCGCGCAGCCGTACGTCCACCGAGCCCGGGGCGAGCTCGCGGGTGATCTCGTCCATCGCGGCGGAGAGGACGTTGAGCATGATCAGACGGGTCGCCGACTCCAGCGGAGCGGTGAGCCGGTCGGCCAGCTCCCGAGCTTCTTCCCCGCCTGCTTCGGCGGCCACCGCGAGTTCGCGACGCAGGTTTTCCACATACGGGGTGAGGTCCATGACGCCATCATGGCACCACTGTGGCGCCACGTGCAACCCCGAAGTGCACATCCCACCGGACCGAGCGCACGGCAGCTGCTCCGAACTGCGGGTATACAACCGGGCCACGGTGCGTCGGCATGGCACCACGGGCGCCCCCGATCCCCCGTGGACCACTCGATGGCACCGCATGGCGCCACGTGGTGCCACCCTGCGCCATGCGGATGCCACCGGGCGGACGGCGGGTGGGAGCGACGAGCCCGCCGACAAACGGACGGGGCCGAGCTGCGGCCGATGCTCCGCCAGGGCGCCCGCGGGCGTGGGGCCCCGCGCCGTCGGCTACGATCCTGCGGATCTTGTTCACCTCGGAAGGACGTCCATGAGCAGCAGTCCCCCACTGATGGGAGCCGTCGCAGCCATGCGCACCCAGGCCGCGCTGCTCCTCCTCGCGAGCCTGGTGAGCTGTGCGCCCGCCTACCTGGGGAAGCCCGCCGGAGCCGACCCGACCACGGCGATCACGGTAGGGGTGCTGCTGTTCGTGGTGTCCTTCGGGGCACTGTCGAAGGCTCGACCGCGTTCCTGGTACGAGGAGCGGCTGGCGGGCATGGCCGCGCCACCGCTCACCGCGACCGTGATACCCCGGGAGCAGACCTTCGAGATCATCTCCCGGACGCTGACCAAGCCACTGCTCCTGATCCTGGTCGTCGGGCTGGTCCTCTCCTACGCGACCGGCATGCCGGCGGGAATGCTGCTCGCGGGCATCGCCTGCTCCATGCTCCGGCAGTCGCGCTGGCCGGCGGGCCGGGAGAAGGAGCTGAACGGCCGGATCGTCTGCCCGCACGCACCGGCGCGCACCTCCGACGACGATCCCCACCTCGCCGCGTACCGCCAGGTCCCCTACTACATCGTCCACACGGAACCCGCTCCGGACGCCGGCACACCGCGGCCCTGACGCCAGGGGCGGCGGGGCGGCGGGGCACCACCGACGGCGAGCCACCGCTCACCCTCGCTCTCGGGACGGGCTTCGGCTCCGGCCGACCACGCGCGGCACCCTGGTGTCGCCGCCCCGCCCCGGCGGTGGCGACACCAGGGTGGCGACACCAGGGGTCGGCGTCGGGCGCCTCAGTCAGGCCGTGTACCCGTACCGCAGCGTCAGTTCGGTGGCCGAGTCGATCCGGGTGACCGGCCAGTCATGCCCGCCGACCTGCGCCGGGGTCAGGTCCAGTCCGGCACAGGCCGGGTTGTTCGCCGAGGCGATGACCGGGTCGAGGCGGGCGAAGAACTTCCGGTACGCGCAGCACCCGGCCGACCGGCCGGCTGACGCTGCCGTGCGCGGGGGTGACCTCCTCGGCGCGGGCGGCCGCGCCACTCTCGGAGTACGGGTTCACGTAGGCCACGGCGCCCTGCGGATCGACGGCGACCGGGTTCGTCCACGGGCTCCAGCCGTCCGCCGGCTTCGCCCGGACCTTCACCTGGTACCGCCCGTCCGGTTCGACCCCCAGGCTCACCCAGTGGGTACGCACCAGGTTCCCGTACGAACCCCACCCCGGGAGTGCCCCCAGACCGATGACGACCGTCTGCCTCAACGTGCCGTCGTTCAGGTCGACTTCGTACCGCGTCGGATAGCCGCCCGCCAGGCCGCTGTCCCAGTCCCCCGGCCTGCCGCCGCCGTCCTTCTCGCCGATCGTCCAGCCGGACCACGGCCGCGGCCGTGCCGACGGCGGCCCGGGCGCTACGGCGCGGGCGAGCCGCCGGGCGGCTGCCAGCCGTGCGTGAGAATGTCGAAGATCGCCTCGACGGCGGCCCCCGGATCCCGGCGGCCCCGGGCGAGGATCGGGATGTCGAGGACGAATCGAGCAAGGGCCACACAGGCGAGGTCCTCGTGGTCCACGCCGAACTCGTCGGCGATGGCCGCACCGAGGACGCCGGCGTGCCGGGTCCACATACGTTCGGCGTACGCGCTCAGCGCCGGCGTGGAGGCCACCAGGTCGGCGAACCCGGCCACCTGCGGGTGCGCCGCGATCGCCCGCCAGCTGTCGAGGGCGTGCTGGCGCAGGGCGTCGAGGACGCTCTGGCCGCGGGCGCGCTGCCGCACCGCGGCGATCAGCTCCGCCTCCCGGTCCTCGTCCCGGTCGAACACCAGCGCCTCCTTGCCGCTGAAGTGCTTGAACACCGTGGCGGTCGACACGTCGGCCGCGTCGGCAATGTCACGGATGCCCACCTGGTCGTAGCCGCGCTCCAGAAAGAGCTCCAGTGCGGCGTCGGCGATCGCCTGCCGGGTGGCCGCCTTCTTGCGTTCGCGACGGCCGATGGGGGGAACGGTCATGGCTTGAGCATATCCGACAGTCGAACTCGTGGAAAAGTTGACTCGTTGCACTTTTCGATCGGCTCTGCTCTTATGGACGTCGGGGGCACCGGGCGGCACGTCGTCCCCAGCATGGTGACCGTCTGCGTCGCGCCGTGCATCGCACGGCCGGCCGCCGCCCTGGTCATCGGGCGAGCCCCTCCGCTCGGCCGGCCCGCGACCGGGCTCGGCGCCGGAGCGGACCTGTGCTCCCGATGCCCCTCCTCGTCCTCGGAAAGGAAACACCCATGAGCTCCCCTGCACCCGCCCGCGCCGGCATCAGCATCATCGGCGCCGGACCCGGCGGCCTGACCTGCGCCCGCATCCTCCAGCAGCGCGGCATCGCGGTCACCGTCCACGACCGCGACGAAGGCCCCGACGCGCGCGACCAGGGCGGGACCCTCGACCTGCACGCGGACAACGGCCAGGTCGCCCTGCGCGAAGCCGGCCTGCTCGACGAGTTCCTCGAACTGGCGCGCGCCGAAGGGCAGGAGATGCGCCTCATGGAGCCGACCGGCAGGATCGCGTTCCACAAGGTGCCGCAGGACGGCGAACTCCTCAAGCCGGAGATCGACCGCGGCCGGCTGCGCAGCCTGCTGCTCGACTCCCTGCAGCCGGGAACCGTGCGCTGGGGCAGGGCCCTCGACACCATCAGCGGGCCCGCCGACGGTCCGCGCCGGCTGCACTTCGCCGACGGCACGACCGTCGAGACCGATCTGGTCATCGGCGCCGACGGCGCCTTCTCCCGGGTGCGCCCGGCGGTGTCCCCCGCCGTCCCCGCGTACACCGGGGTGAGCTTCCTGGAGGCGTGGTTCTCCGACGTCGAGAACCGGCACCCCGAAATCGCCGAGCTGGTCGGCCAGGGCTCCGCCGCCGCGGCCGACGGCGATCGCGGCCTGTTCGCCCAGCGCAACAGCGGGGACCACATCCGCGTCTACATCATCCGACGCGTCCCGGTCGACTGGATCAGCGCAAGCGCTCTGACCCCCGACGACACGGACGGTATCCGCGCCGCACTGCTCCACGAGTACGCCCACTGGTCGCCCCGGATGCGCCGGATGATCGCCGACAACGAGGGCCGCTACGTCGACCGCCCGCTGTTCGCCCTCCCGGTCCCGCACACCTGGGAGCACAACCCGACGGTGACCCTGCTCGGCGACGCGGCCCACCTCATGCCCCCGCTCGGCGTCGGCGTCAACCTCGCGATGCTCGACGCCTGCGAACTCGCCCTCGCGCTCGCGAACGCGGCCACCGTCGACGACGCCGTCCGCACCTACGAGAAGACCATGCTCCCCCGCTCCGTCGAGACGGCCACGATCCTCGAACACGGCGCCGAGCACCTGCTCTCCGCCGACCTGCCCGACTTCGACGACGACTCCCGGCCCTGAGAACCGGCCCCGGAGTGGGGTCACCGGCGGACGTCGGCAGCTGACGGCGCGGCCCGGGGCGACCGACGCCCGGGGGACGACGTCGCGGATCTCCCGGCGAACGCGCGACCACCGGACCCAGGACGGCCCGGTGAGCAGGACCGCCACGCGCCGGCCGCGCCGTGAACCCGGTGCTCGCCGTACGCCCGCCGTGGCGGTCCGCCGGGCCGGCGGGCGCCGACCGCCCGCATGGGGCCCGGCGGAACAGAGTTGTGGGTCCCGACCGCCTCGGTCGGGACCCACAGGTCGAACCCGCCTCAGTGCTCGAAGGCGTCCTTGACGTGCTCGCCGGCCTGCTTGAGGTCTCCCTTGGTCCGCTCGGCCCTGCCCTCGGCCTCCAGACGCTCGTTGCCGACCGCCCTGCCCACGTGCTCCTTCACCGCGCCCTTGAGCTTGTCGGCCGCGTTGTCGATCTTGTCGCCCGCACCCATCGCGTTTCTCCTCGCCGTCGCCGCGCCACTGTCCTGACGGCCGGCGCCTGCCCTCCCCCATCAGGAAGATTCCTACGAATATCTGGTCCGGCCCGGGGCAGCCGCCTTTCCGACACTGACTGTGGAGGTCACGATGGTTCCCCTTCTTCTCGTCCTGCTGCTGGCCCTGCTCCTCTTCGGAGCGGGCTTCGCACTGAAGATCCTCTGGTGGGTCGCCGTCATCGTCCTGGTGGTCTGGGTGGTCGGCTTCCTCGCCCGCGGCACCCACTCCTCCGGCCGCCGCCACCGCTGGTACCGCTGGTAGAAACCCACACCACACCGAACCCCGGGCGGGGTGCACGCGAGGGCGCGCACCCCGCCCGACCCATGCGGTGCGCCGCCCGGGCAGTCCCCGCCCCGGCCGCGCCCGGGGCCGGGGCCGGGGCCGGGGCCGGGGCCGGGGCGGGCTGCGCCCGGTACGGTTCGTCTCGTGGACGTGGACGGGTGGGAGTCGGGGCACTGGGGCGCGTACGGCTGCGGGGCGTGGGAGCGGGCCTGCCGTCAGGCGGGCCCACTGGTCGCCTGGCACCGGGAGCAGGGCCTCGGCCCGGGCGCCGGGGTCCCCGGGCGGCTCTCCACGGATCCCGCTCCGCGCGTCAAGTGGCCCTGGGGAAGCGGCCCGCACACCGTGGCCCTGGTGCTCTGGCGGGCTGCCCGCGATGCCGGGATCCTGGTCGACGAGGTCCTGCTGGCCGACACCCTGCGCTACTGCGACCCCGGGGCCGACCCGCTGGCGGACGGCCCCCTGCCCGAAGCCGCCCGCAACGGTGGGATCGCGGTCGGGAGCGCCGAAGCGGTGGCCCGGATCGGGCACGTCCTGCGGATCCACGCCGCGGCCGATCTCCCGCGGCCCCGCCCGGCCGGGGTGCGGCTGACGCTCGGCCACCGCGTCCGGGAGCTGAGGGCGACGTCCGACTGGACGCAGGGCGACTGGCCGGCGGCCGTCGCGCTGGCCCGTGAGGCCATGCGGCAGGCGGACGATCTCCGGGAGCGGGGGGCGTGGCTGCCCACCGCCGGGGAGCGGTCCGCCGGACGGCTGACGGGCCTGGACCGGGCGCTGGCCGGTGAGCCCGGTGCCTCGGGGGGCCGGACGCCGGTCTGGCCGGCGCGGGCGTCCCGCCTGGTCGGCCTCGCCGCCGCCCTGTCCGCCGCGGCCGACTCGCTGCCGCGCGACGACCACGGGGGTCCGGGCCCGCTGGCCAGGGTTCTCGACGGCACGGCCCTGGCGTGCGCCGGGCTGCGGACCAGCGCCGAGGAGCTCACGCGCCTGTGGGAGGCGGAGCCGCGCGAGCCCGCGGATCCGGCCGCCTGGGAGGAGTCCCACGTCCCCGGACCGCTGCGGACCCAGACCGAGGAGACGGAGGACCTGGTGCGGGCGGCCGACGTCTTCCTGTGGCTGCTCGCGTGCGGTTGACGGACGGTCCACCCGGGCCGGGCGGTCGAGCGACGCGCCCGGGTCGGGGATCTCAGTAGAAGTCGCCCCGGCCGTGCGCGGGGTTGACGGCGTCGCGTCGCTGCTGCCGCAGCCGGGTCGTCGTGTTCGCCGACATCTCCCGCAGGTGCGCCTGACTCTGCAGCATCATCATCGACCCCAGCGCGTGGCGCCCGGTCCTCGGGTTGTCCACGCAGGACCGGTACAGCGCGGCGGCCCGCCCGGCGTCCTGGTACAGCGTGCGGTAGAGCTCGGCGGCTCGGTACTGGGCGTACGGGTGGTCGCGCGCGGCGGCCGCCAGGAAGTGCTCCAGAGCGTGCTCGACGGGGGCGCGGTTCAGGGGCAGCAGCCCCTCCAGGTACAGGTCTCCCAGGGCCAGCATCGCTTCGGGCTCGCCGAGTTCGGCCGCGGCACGGTACCAACGGGCAGCCTCGTCGAACGACTGCCCGATGCCCGCCTGCGGGCAGCCCTGGTGGTGCAGCGAGCCGAGGTAGTAGGCCGCTCGGGGCGAGCCGGTGCTCCGCCGCAGCCACGGCGCCGCGCTCGCGTATCGCCCCTGGGTGTACTCGACGTGCCCCAGGAGCTCGACGGCGGCGCCGTGACCGGCGGCGGCCGCCGCCTCCAGGAAGAAGGCGGCAGCGCCACGGTGCTGACCGCCGTTCCAGCAGTTCAGGCCGATCCGGTAGTACTCCTCGGCGTTGGTCGGCTCGCGTCCGTCCACGGTGAAGTCGAACCCCTGCCACTGCACCACGTGACTGCCTCCCTCGTCCCCGCCCGCCCCGGCGGGCGCTCATGGGTCATTGTGCGGCACCCCCCGGGGCGGCGGGCGGCGAGGGCCGCGCGGTCGTGGGCGGTCCCGGGGTGCGGCACGTGGGCGGCTTCGGCTCGAGCATCCAGGGCTCCCTACGTATCCGCGTCTTCGGCGGCAATCCCGACACCGAGCTGCTGACCGAGATCACCCGCTGCGCGGAACGCGGCGACATCGTCCCCGTCGTCGACACCGTCCATCCGCTCGACCGCGTCGCCGACGCGCACCGCGCCCTGGAAGCAGGCGGCGTCCCGGGGCAAGCACATCGTCCGGATCGACTGAACGGGCGCTCCTACCGGGTCACCACGTGGTGGGTGGTGCCTTCGGCGACGGCCCGGAGCTTGTCGGGGTTGGCCACGTTGTGGATGGCGGTGATGCGGCCCTCGGCGTCGAAGTCGAAGGTGACGGTGGCGATCACACGGCCCGGTCCGCTGAACAGCATGCCGGGCCCGCCGTTGATCTCGACGAGTTCGGCGCGCATGTCGGCCGGCTCGACGCCCTGGTAGGAGACGGTGCCGACGGCCGCGAACCAGCCGGCCACCGTGGTCGCGCCCACGACCGGGCGCAGCGCCTGGCGGACCTTGCCGCCGCCGTCGGTCCACAGCGTGACGTCCGGGGACAGCAGCTCCATCAGGGCGTTGACGTCGCCACCGCTGGAGGCGGCGAAGAACCGCTCGGTGACCTCGCGCTGCCGTGCACGGTCCGCGGGGAAGCGCGGCCGGCGGGCCCGTACGTGCTCGCGGGCGCGGTGCGCGGCCTGCCGCACCGCGGCCTCGGAGCGCTCCACCGCCTCGCCGATCTCGGCATGGCTGAAGCCGAAGACCTCCTTGAGCACGAAGACCGCGCGTTCGAGCGGGCTCAGGGTCTCCAGCACCACCAGCATCGCCATCGACACCGACTCGGCGTCGGTGACGGCCTCGGCCGCGTCCCCGCCGGTGAGAATGGGCTCCGGAAGCCACGGCCCCACGTACGTCTCGCGCTTGTAGCGGGTCGAGCGCAGTCGTTCCAGCGCCAGGTTCGACACGATCCGCGCCAGGTACGCCTTGGGGTCGGCCACCTGCGAGCGGTCGGCGGCCGACCACTTGATCCAGGCGTCCTGCACCGCGTCCTCGGCGTCGGCCGCGGTGCCGAGTACGCGGTAGGCCACCGAGAACAACAGAGCCCGGTACTGGTGGAACAGCTGCTGGTCGAGATCCGAGGACGGCCCGGTCATCGTGGCACCGTCACCCGGGTGAAGCGGCCGCCTCGCGGCCAGAACGCGCCCGAGGCGGGCATCCTCTTCATCCGGCCGTAGGTCGGCCAGGGCGAGGCGGTCACCGTCTCCTTGTACCGCGCCGCCGTACGGCCGGTCAGGTACAACCGTCGGGGGCTGTCGTCCGGGTGGGTGAACTGCACGACCGCATCGTAGCGTCCGAGACTGACCGGCGTGTGGTAGTAGCCGAAGCGAAAGGGCTTGGGGCGGCGGCCCTTCAGCACCCGCAGGATCGACAGTGCGGCGTGCACCCCGGTCGGCATGCCGCCCTGGCAGGTGCCGTGCAGGACGCCGTAACCCTGGTGGACGGCGGCCGCGTCGCCCACGGCGTACACCTCCGGATGCGACACCGACCGCAGCGCGGCGTCCGTGGCGACGCGGCCGCGCTCGTCGACGCTCAGCCCGGCGGCGGCCGCCACCGGTGACACCCGGGTACCGCTCGTCCACAGGACCACGTCGGCGGGGACGACCTCCCCGCCCGCCAGCTCGACCGCCTCGGGCAGGACCCTCACCACCTCGGCCCCGCCGCGCGCCCGGACGCCCAGGCGGGCGAGCGCGGAGCGCAGGTACGTCCTGGCTCCAGGGTGCATGGCCGCACCGGGCTCGCCCCGGCCCAGCAGCACGACGTTCAGCTCCGGGTACTGCTCGGCGATCTCGGCGGCCGACTCGATGCCGGTGAGCCCGTTGCCCGCGACCACCACCGTGCCGCTGTCGAGCCGCGCCAGCCGGTCTGCCAGCAGCTCGGCGTCCTGCGCGCTGTTCAGGGTGTACGCGTGGTCCTCCACCCCCGGAGCGGCGGTGTCGGCCACGCCGCCCAGCCCGTACACGAGCGTGTCGTAGGGCAGGACGAGGTCGTCGTCGACCCGTACGACCCTCGCGCCCGTGTCCACGCCCGTCACCCAGCCGCGCACGAAGCGCGCACCCGTGCCGGCCAGCAGCTCCGGGATGCTCAGCTCGGCGAGCCGCTGCCCGCTCCCGGTCATGTGCAGCCGCATCCGCTCGGTGAACCGCTCCTGCGCGTTCACCAGGGTCACCTGCACGTCCTCGCGTCCCTTGACCCGGGCCGCGAGCTGGATCGCCGCGGCCGTGCCCGCGTACCCCGCCCCCAGGACCAGAACACGGTGCGGGGTCTCCGTACCTGCTTCGTGCCGCTCGTTCATCGCCGTTCCTTCCTCCGTCTGCTGCCGACAACCACCAGACGGAAGCTGCGTGCTCGTTCGTGACACGGACCCGATGTGACGCGCGACACGGCGGGGGCGGGGGCCGTGCGGGGGCCCGCGCGTCCTCGTCGACGGCCTCCCGGTGCGCACGGTGGACAGCCTCCGGGGCGCACGGGGAGCGGGGCCCGCCGTCCGCCCGCGGGGGCGGACCACGTTCGGAAACGATCAATTGTCGGACCCGACTGACACGGGCTCGGCGAACGCCCTACCCTGGCGCGTGCCACCAGACAGTCAACTCCCAAGGGGGCACCGTATGTCCCGGAGCCGTAAGCTCCACCGCCTCGGCAACCCCGACGCCGACGAGCGTCGCGAGCAGCGAATGCTGTTCCGTCACCTGCGTGACGACACCAACGCGAATCGCGGGCGGATGACCAGGCGGGTCCGCGAGCTGCAGCTGCTCCTGTCGATGGACCCGGTCGACTTCGAACGGCTCGTGGCCCGGCTGATGGAGGCCATGGGCATGAAGGTCGAGCTCACAGCCCGTTCGCGGGACGGCGGGGTGGACGTACGCGGGATCGACACGGACCCCTTCCGTGGTGGGAACGTGATCGTGCAGGTGAAGCGGTACCGGGACACCGT
This sequence comes from Kitasatospora sp. NBC_00315, assembly GCF_041435095.1. NCBI lineage: Bacteria > Bacillati > Actinomycetota > Actinomycetes > Kitasatosporales > Streptomycetaceae > Kitasatospora > Kitasatospora sp. NBC_00315. Next base: position 527,087 of record NZ_CP108025.1, read on the forward strand.
GACACCCTCGGCCGTGCGGGACCTCTACGGCACGCTGCAGCACGATCCGGCCGCGACCAAAGCCGTCCTCGTCGCCACCAGCAGGTTCGGCCCGAGCTCCCACCAGTTCGTCGCGGGCAAGCCGATCACGCTGATCAACGGTTCCGAGCTGGTCGGTCTCCTCAAGCACCACGGCCTCCACGAGGTGTTCGACGCGGCGCAGCACGATGCATCCGGCTTCGACGGCGGGGACGCGCTGCCCGAGGTCGAGGTCGCCTCCGAGCCGGCCCGGCTTCTGCTGCACTGGACCGGCGAGGAGGAGTACGACATCGCCGCCCTGGTGTGCCAGGGCAACAGGGCGCTGTCGGACGAGCACCTGGTGTTCTACAACAACGGCTCGACACCGGACGGTTCGGTCCGCATGGTCACCGGCTACGGTGACGCGAACGCCTGCCTGATGGTCGACTTCGACGCGCTGCCCGGCGGCGCCGACCGGCTCGTCATCGTCGCCGCCGCCGACACCGAGAACCACCCGGAGGCGACCATGGCCGGGTTCGCGGGACCGGCGCTGATCCTCGAACCCGGTGCCGACCGGACCCCGCTCGTGGTGCACCTCGCCGACGGGGCCGCGGCCAACACCGCGATGCGCCTGGGGCGGTTCGACCGTGACACCGCCGGGGACTGGTACTTCACTCCTGCCCTGGCCGGATACCCGGGCGGACTGCGCCAGGCGGTCGTGGCCTACGGCCTTGAGGTGGAGGAGGCGTAGCCGCGCGCGGACCGGCGCACCGGCCCGACGGCGTCAGCGCTCCTCGGCCCGGACCGTGCCACGGGCCCATGACGGCGATACCGGTGGCACGGCCGGGCGTTCGGAGCCGCACCTGTGCCACCGTCAGGACGGCACGCGGCGCAGCAACGGCCTCGGCCGGTTCGTCGCACCGCGGCCGATCCGGTGCGCGGGCCGGCGTCCGGGCGGCCGCGTGGACACCACCGCCCCGCGGATGGCACGGTGGGAGTCATGTGCGGCAGATTCGTCTCCACGTCCTCCGTCCAGGAACTCACCGAGTTCTTCGGCGCCACCCACTGGCCCACCACGGAGGCTCTCGCGCCGAACTGGAACACCGCCCCCACCGACGGGATCTGGGCGGCGCTGCAGCGCGTGGACCGGGAAACGGGCGAGCTGACCAGGCAGTTGCGGGCGGTGCGCTGGGGCCTGGTGCCGTCCTGGGCGAAGGACCCGGGCATCGGCGCACGGATGATCAACGCCCGGGCGGAGACCGTCCACGAGAAGCCCGCCTTCCGCAAGGCGTTCGCGACCCGCCGCTGCCTGATCCCCGCCGACGGCTACTACGAGTGGCGGCCCGTCCCGGCGGCCGAGGGTAGGAAGGCCCACAAGCAGCCCTACTACCTGAGCCCGGCGTCCGGGTCACCGATGGCGATGGCCGGACTGTACGAGTTCTGGCGCAACGGCGGCGTGCCCGAGGACGACCCCGCGGCCTGGCTCACCACGGCGACGATCATCACCACCGACGCCACCGACACCGCCGGGCTGGTCCACGACCGCATGCCGCTCACCATCGCCGGCAGCGACTTCGACGCCTGGCTCGACCCCGAGCACACCGACACCGACGAACTGCGGCACCTCCTGCACACCCCGGCCGGCGAACTCACCGTCCGGGCGGTCTCCACCGCGGTCAACAACGTCCGCAACGACGGCTCCCAGCTGCTCGACCCGGCGCCGGACCCGCTCGGCGTCACCGGCCCGGCCGCGCGGTCCGGACCGGCACCCACCGGCCCCGGGGCCTGACGGATCGCGGCCGACCGCCGCCGACGGTCCCGCCCCCGGGGCGCACCGCTCGGTCAGCCGACCGGGGCTCCGAACCACTCGGCCAGCGGGCCGAGCAGGTCCTGCTGGTCCTCGCCGACCCACGCCACGTGGCCGTCCGGCCGCAGCAGCACCGCGGGCACGTCCAGCTCCTCGCTGACGTCGACGACGTGGTCGACCCGATCCGACCAGCCCTCCACCGACAGCCGGCCGCTCCGGTCGAGCAGCAGTCCACGGCCGCCGCGCATCTGCTCGTAGAGGCGGCCGCGCTTCAGCTCCACGTCCCGCATCCGTCGGCCGAGCAGCTCGTGCCCCTCGCCGAGGTCGTACCGGACGGCGATCGCGGTGATCTTCTCGATCAGGTACCTGTTCACCTCCTCGAATTCCACCAGTTCCGCCATCAGCCGGCGCACGGCCCGGGCGCCCGGCTCGGCGGACATCAGTTCGGTCTGCGCGCGGGTGTTGTCCAGCACGCTGGCGGCGACCGGGTGCCGCTCGGCGTGGTAGGTGTCCAGCAGCCCCGCCGGTGCCCAGCCGTTGACCTCGGCGGCCAGCTTCCAGCCGAGGTTGAAGGCGTCCTGGACGCCGAGGTTGAGCCCCTGCCCGCCGGTCGGCGGGTGGATGTGCGCCGAGTCGCCGGCCAGCAGCACCCGGCCGACCCGGTAGCGCTCGGCCAGGCGGGTGGCGTCGCCGAAGCGCGAGAGCCAGCGCGGTGAGTGCACACCGAGGTCGGTGCCGGCGAACGCCGTCAGCTGCTGCTTGAAGTCCTCGAGGGTCGGCGCGGACGCCCGGTCCTCGGCCACCCCGGCCGCCGGCACGATGACGCGGTACAGACCCTCCCCCATGGGCATGGCGCCGAAGCGCAGCTGGGTCTTGCGGACCTCGGCCACCACGGCGGCCAGCGTCTGCGGCTCGACACCCAACTCCATCGCGCCCAGCAGTGTCTCGGCCCTGGTGGGCTCACCGGGGAACCCGACACCGAGCAGCTTGCGCACCGCGCTGCGGCCGCCGTCGCAGCCGACCAGGTAGCGCGAGCGCAGCTGCGTGCCGTCGGCCAGCTCGACGCTCACCCCGTGCTCGTCCTGATCCAGCCCGACCACTTCGCAGCCGCGCCGGATCTCGGCGCCGAGCGCGGTGGCGTGCTCGGTCAGCAGCCGCTCGGTGATCTCCTGCGGGACGCCGAGGACGTACGAGTGCGCGGTGTCCAGCCGGTCGGGCCAGGAGGTCGCGAGGCCGGCGAAGAACCCGCCGACCCTGAACTGCTTGCCGAGTGCGAGGAACCGCTCCAGCAGACCGCGCTGGTCCATCACCTCGATGCTGCGCACGTGCAGCCCCTGCGCACGGGACTGATTGGTCGGCTGCTCCTCCTTCTCCAGCACGAGCACGTCCACCCCGTGCAACCGCAACTCGCCGGCCAGCATCAAGCCGGTCGGTCCGCCGCCGGCAACGATCACGTCGATCATGAAAAACGCCCCATCCGACAGGAGTGCATGACGGCCGGTCGCTCCGGGCCCTCCAGCGGCGAGCGATCACCCCTTCGCGCGCCGGGAGCCCGTGAGCGCCCCGCGGGCCCGCCTGCGCTTCGGCGTCCGCTGGGCCCGTATCCCGCCATAAGCACATGTACTTCGTGAATCACTTATTTCGGCAGGTTCTGCCTTCGAGCGGAGATTCTGCCGCATGACCCGGGCCTTGCCGCAAGGCCCCCCGTGCGCTATATCTTGAGAGTGGCGAGGGGTGCAAGAACTCCTTGCCTTCGCCTTTTGCCCCCTCTGCGGGCGGCCGGGTTCCTCCCCGAGCGGCGAGCGCCGCGTACGGCGGGCGCTACCAGCGCAGCAGCATCACGGCGGCGCCGGCGCCGCCGGCCAGCCCGAACAGTGCCACGCTGCCTCCGGGACGCAGCATCCCCTGTTCGACGGCGCCTACGAGTTGCAGGGGGATGGTGGCCGCGGCCACGTCGCCGCTGTGGGCGAAGGTGGGGATCACCTGGTCGGGGCGGATCCCGACCCGGCGGCAGATGGTGTCGACGAAGGGGATCGAGGCTTGCTGGACGCAGGCGAGGTCGAGCCGGTCGGTGTCGGTCCGCTGCTCGTTCAGCCACTGCTTCGCCTGCTCGTCGAGTCCGAGGAACGTGGGCGTTCGCGGGTTCCCGGACGTCAGCGCTGACCGCGGCGAACAGCGGCAGGTCGAGGTCGCCGGGCGCCGGACCGGCCTGGGCGAGGACCCGCCCGGCCGCGCCGGCGCATCGCCGGCAGGGCGAGCCTGCAGATCCGCGCCGCGCCCAGCAGGTTGGTCTCCAGGAGACGGCGGGCCTGCTCGTCGCTCACGTCCTCGACGGAACCCGCCTGCGGGATACCGGCGTTGTTAACCACCGCCCACGCGCCGCCGCCGGCCAGCTCCCCGACCCGGGCCATCGCCTCCTCGCCGGAGCGCGGATCGGCGACGTCCAGCAACACCGTACTGACTGTCGATCACATCGGAAGGCTACCGGGCCCGCCGCGCCCGGCAGGCGGGTGCCGCACCGGGCTGCACCGCCGCGGCCCGGGGCCCGGGTGCCTCCCCGGGCGGACGGCGCCGGTGGCGGTCATCGGGCCACCTGGTCGGGGCACGTCGGGTGGTGCCAGGCGGTACGGACGACGCGCCCGCCGAGCAGGCGGTGCTCGCTGGTCCAGGTCCGGCAGCACCTGGCCGTCCGGGGCGGCGCGGCTGCGGCCGGAGTCCGCGTCACGGACGTGGTCCCGGGCTGCGTCGGGCCCGTGGTGGTGGGTACGGCCGGCGTGGCCGTCCGGCGGCGCCGACTGTGGGCGCGGCGGTGGGTGGTCGAGGAGATCGTCACACCCCTTCACCTGCCCAGCCACCGGGGGCGGCCAACCCGCCCATCACCCGAACGGCGTACCCGGGCCGCTGCTCGCCACCGCCGGACGGCACGGACGAGCAGGCCCTCGCCGAGGCCGCTCAGTCGAACTGGCCGGGCTGGTAACCGCCCGCCGGCTGCCGGGTGATGACGTTCAGCCGGTTCACCATGTTCATGAGCGACACCAGGATCACCAGTGCGCTGAGCTGCGCCTCGTCGTAGTGCTCGACGGCGAGCACCCACGCCTCGTCACTCACCCCTCCGGCCGCGTCCGCGATCCGGGTGGCCTCCTCCGCCAGCCGCAGTGCGGCCCGCTCGGCCTCGGTGAAGACGGTGGCCTCCCGCCACGCCGCCACCAGGTTCAGCCGCAGCGCCTCCTCACCGGCGGCGGTGGCCTCCTTGGTGTGGATGTCGACGCAGACGGCGCAGCCGTTGATCTGGCTGACGCGAAGGGCCACCAGCTCCTGCGTCGCGGCCGGCAGCGACGATTCCTTGAGCGCCTTGCCCACCGTCCTGACGTACGTGAGCGTCCTGCCGACCGTCGGGTCGGCGTAGTAGTTCAGCCTCGCGTCCATGATGTGCTCCTTCGTGCTCGTCGTCCGGACCCTCACCACCCGAGACGGATCGGTCGCCCGCCCAGTGACACGGGGCGCCTGTGAGCCACGTCACCGGCCGGCGGGACGGCACCGGGATCGCACCGGAATCACACCGGGATCGGGAGAACGCCGAGGGCCGGTCGTGGTCGTACGCAGCCGTTGCGCGTGGCCCGGACCTCGCACGGCGGAGCGGGGGCACCCGGGCGGGTGGCCGACGGGCGGCCACCGTCCTCCGGGAACCGGCGGCCCCCGACGGCACTCGACCGCTCCTCCCCCGCCACGAGGGTGCGGAACATGCGGCACTGTGCCGGTTCCACCTCGGCGATCCGTACACCTCCGGCAGGGCATATCGTCCCCGACCCGCGCCCCGGGCGCGCGGCCCGGGCGCGCGGCCCGAGGCGGAGCGAGTGCCGGAGCACCCGCCGAGCGCGGCTCACCCGGTCGGTGCGAAGTCCCCCCACACCGAGGCGGCGGAGCCGGCCGCCGTCGCGTCGGCCCGGTAGCCGTCGTCCTTCGCGTCCCGGCCGCCGGCGGCGTGGTCGTACTGTCCGGCGAACAGGTACTGGCCCGCCGGCGCGGACCGGCCCGGCTTGAGGCTCCAGCGGTAGACGATGACGCCGTCGGCCTCGTGGACGGTGACGACGAAGTCGTCGGCGGGCAGGCTCTGCTCGGTCCCGGCGCTCCTCACCCCGGCGGTCACGGCGATGCGCAGCTCCACGACGAGCGCGGTGAGGGGGGTCGCGGATTTGAGCGTGACGTTGCTCCGGGCCCAGGCGGTGGTGCTGTGCGGGTCGACGGAGCCGTCCGCCCACAGCGGGCCGTCGGTGGTGTGCGAGCCGCCCGGCGGACGGGTCGTGGCGTGCGCGGTGGTCGGCGGGCCGGAGGGACGGGAGGAGCCCGCCCCGGAGGGTGTTCCGCTCGGCTCCGGCGTCGGCGGGGACGAGGTGGCCGGCCCCGACCTGCCGGGTGTCGGGGACTCCGGGGGCACGGCCGTGGCGGGGTCGGGCGACGCGGACGTGGTCACGGCGGGGCCGGTGGCCACGGTTCGCGGCCCCGGCGGGCCGGCGACCACGGAGGCCACGGCGAAGCCGCCGACAGTCAGGGCCCCGGCGGTGGCGACGGTGGCGAGGACGATGCGGGTCCACGACACCGGGGCGGTCCGCTCGCGGTGGCGGACGCCGGCGCCCGACGGTCGGGCCATACCGCGCTCGACGCGCGCGAGCATCCGTGCCCGGTCGGGCCGGTGGGCGGCCGCGGCCTCGCGCAGCTGCCTGCCCGGATCGCTCATCAGGTCCTCCTTCCCGTCAGTTCCCCGGCCCGGCTGCCCAGCAGCCGTTCCAGCTCGGCCATGCCCTTGGAGGTCTGGCTCTTCACCGTACCGACCGAGACTCCCAGGGCGAGCGCGGTGTCCTTCTCCGACAGGTCGAAGGCGTGCCGTAGCACCACGCAGGCGCGCTTGCGGAACGGCAGGCGCCCCAGTGCCGCCCGCACGTCCAGGACGGCGGCCACGTCCGTGGCCTCCACCCGATCGGAGCGGTGGGACCAGAACAGGTGGACGCGACGCCGCTCGCGGACGGCACTGCGGATGCGGCTGCGCGCCATGTTGGCGACCACGCCGCGCGCGTAGGCGAGCGGGTGCTCGGCCCGGCGCAGCCGGTCCCAGCGGTGCCACAGTGCCAGCAGCGCGTCCGCGGCGAGGTCGTCGGCGGCGTCCGCCTCGCCCGTCAGCAGGTGTGCCAGACGGGCCAGTTCGGCGTGGTGACGCTCGAAGAATCGGTGGAACTCGGTGGCCGCATCGTCGACGGGCATGTCCGTGGCGCGGCCTCTCCGTGCATTGTGAGCGTTCTCATTGACTCGGGAGGCCGCAGCGTACCAACAGGGGCGGACGCGTGTTCACCAGGGCCCGAACGGACGGTCGGGCCCTGACCGGCTCCGGCCCCAGCGCCGAGGAGGAACGAGCCCGGCGCCGGAGGGCCGGGCACGCCTCACAGCCAGGCGATCAGACGCGGTGTGAGGGGATTCACCACGCCCGCGGGCGGGAGGTCGACGGGAGCGATCTCGACCGGACGCGCGCCCGGCGTGAGGTCCAGCCGGTAGAGACCGGTCTCGCCGTCCTCGTCGACGAGGTAGGCCAGCGAGCGGCCGTCGGGTGAGACCGCGACACTCTCGACCACACGCGAGGTTGCGACCGGAAGGAGCGTGGTCATGGTGTCGAGCCGCCCGCGATCGGCGCTGAAGGTGAGCAGGAGGAGGTTGTCCCCGCCGTTGCAGAGCAGGGTGACGTCACTCGTCCACCGGCTCGGTTCGCACCGCGGGACCTGTTCCGAACCGGGCAGCGACGCACGGCCGTTGCCGGACCTTCCCAGCGCCATCGGCTCGACGTACCAAAGCGCGTACGGTGCGGGCGGGTCGGTACGCCGCCACACCGTGGAGCTCGCGCCGGCCGCCACCGCGCCGTCGGGGGAGATCGCGACCTGGTCCGGCTTGCTCTCCAACGGCCGTGTCAGCCAGGGCTGGTCGCCGGACAGGACGAAGTCGGGACCCGGCGCGGCGCCGTGCTGCTTCGGGGCGGCGGCGGGGTCGCCCAGGTCACGGCTGGTCACCTGCTGCTCGCCCGTCTCGTACCAGAGGACCGAGGTGCCGCTCTGGAACGCCGGTGCGCTGTCACCGCCCGCGGTGGCGGCTGTGCCGCCCCTCGGCGCGCCGTCGGTGAGTGCGAAGGCCATCGCGCTGAGGGCGCCACCGGGGCCGGGCGCGGTGCCGGCGATCAGCGTGAAGTCGGCGTTGAAGAGCGCCCGGTCGGCGGCCTCCGTGGTGCTTCTCGGCTCTCCGCACAGGGCGTCGACCGAGCCGCGCTCCGGCAGGGTGACCGTCCGGCGCGCGATCGGGGATCCGTCCGTCGGCGACAGTGCGGCGACCGTGATCCGGTGGACCTTGCCGTCGGCCGAGGTCGGCGACGGCGCGCCGAACCGCTCGCACCAGGCGACGATCATCCGGTCCTTCCCCGCGATCCCCTCGCCGTTCGACGCGGCCGAGGGCGGCGCCGCCACCCGCGGCCCGGACGTCGTGCTGCCCCCGCAGGCGGTCAGGGTCAGCGCCGCGACCACGCCGAGGAGCAGGTGAGTTCGGGCGCTGCGAGACATCAGGATCCCCCGGTCGGCTGTTCGGTGATGCCCCCGGAATCTAGCAGGAAACGATCACTGCCCCGTCCGGGAGGGCACGGGGTGGGACGACTCCGACCGAACCGGACGTGCACGGCGGACGGGCGACAGCGGACGGCGAACGGCGAACGGCGACGGGCGACGGGCGACGGCGGACGGCGGACGGCACGAACCGCCCCGGCCGAACCGCGCCGACCCGGGCGACGGCCGCAACCGGCGGCGGTCCCGCCCGCCGCCCTAGCGATCGTACCGCGGGTCGGCCGGCTCCCCGCTCACGTCCCGACCGGCAGCTCCCCCGTCCGCTGCCAGGCCGCGACGGTGTCGGCGAGCAGGGTCTCGGCGGGCGGCGGCTCCGGGTACTCACCGGCCAGCGCTGCGGCGGCGTTCCGGGGCTCGCTGCCGATCCGGTCGTCGAAGGAGAGCCGCTCCGGGGGGAGCGCCTGGGAGAGCCTGGCCACCGCCGGATCGTCCCGGCCCGCGTCGACGACGGCCGCCCGCCAGTGCGGGTACGCCAGCTCCTGCGGCCGGTACCCCGCCCGGCGCAGGGCGGCCGGCACGGCCGCCCACGGGAGGGTCACCGGCGCGATCAGGTGGTGCGCCCGGCCGTGGGCCCGCTCCGTGCCGCAGAGCGCGACGACCAGCCGGCTGACCCAGTCGACGGGGCTGAGCCGGATCCGGGTGTCCAGGAGCGGCACCGCGCCCAGCCGCGCCGAGACGCGCAGGACCCGCTCCAGCAGGTCGTCGGGGTTCGAGCGCGCCGTGCGGGAGTGGGCCGTGATCCGGCCCGGCCGCAGGATCACGGCTCTCAGCCGTCCCTCCTGGTGCGCGACGCTGACCAGCCGGTCGGCCGACCACTTCGACTGTCCGTACCCGCCGGAGACCGGGTCGGTCAGCTCGAACGGCTCGCCCGTGACGTCGCGGGCGACGGCCGCGAGGCTGCTCACGTAGCCGAAGGACGCCGCCCGGGCCTGCGCCAGCGCGAGCAGCTCCTCCGTCGCCCGGACGTTGGTCCCGTACAGCGGCCCGTACGGCAGTGTCATGTTGACCCGCGCCCCGCAGTGGACGACCTGGGAGACGTTCTCACCGAGCGCCTCGAAACCGGCGGCCGGCAGACCGAGCCGCTCCTGCGCGAGGTCGCCCGCCACGACCTCGACCAGGTGCCGGTCCTCCTCGGCGACCCGTCCGTCGAAGGCGCCCCACAGCCGTGCGGCCCGTTCGGCCGCGGTCGCGCCCCGGACCACGCAGCGCACGGCCTCCCGCTGTTCGACCAGGCGCACCGCCAGGGCCGAGCCGAGGAACCCGGTCGCCCCGGTGACGAGCGTGACCGATCCGTCGCCCGGCACGTCAGATCGCCGCCTTCGGCCCGGCGGCGGGTACCGGGAGCGCCGGGGCCGTCCCCGGGACGAGCCCGACGGCCCCGATCCGGCGCGCGTACCCGCGCACCGTGGCGGCGTCGGCCGACGGCGCGGGGACGTCCCGGCCGAGGGCCCGCCCGGCCCGGGCGGCCACCTCCACCGAGCTCAGCGAGTCGCCGCCGAGCTCGTAGAAGCTGTCCAGCAGCCCGATCAGGTCGATCTCCAGCACGTCGCAGAAGATGCCGGCGACCATCCGGTCCAGCCCGCTCCAGCGCTCACCGCCCGCGCCGGGGGCCGTGACGGGAGCCGGCGGCCGGGGAACGGGCAGGGCGCCGGTGTCCACCTTGCCGTTGGCGTTCACCGGGAACTCGTCCAGCACCGCCATCCGGGCCGGGATCCACTGGGGCGGGAAGGCGGCCTCCAGGGCCTCGCGCAGCACGAGGGGGTCGGGGCCGTCGCCGGCCCCGGCCTCACGGAGCACGAAGGCGTCCAGGGCCGTGGTGCCGTCGGCGGTCCGGGGCAGGACCAGGGCCTCCCTGACGTCCGGCAGGCCGCGCAGCGCCTCCTCGACGGCGGCCGGCTCGACCCGGTGCCCGCGGATCTTCACCTGCCGGTCCGCCCGGCCCAGGACGGTCACCGCACCGTCGGGGCCCAGCCGCGCCAGGTCGCCGGTCCGCAGCAGCCGCGCGCCGTCGGCGCCCCAGGGGTGCGGGATCCAGCGCTCGGCGGTGAGCGCGGGCCGGTTGCGGTAGCCGCGGCCGAGCGACGGGCCGCCGACCAGCAGTTCGCCGACCTCGCCGACGCCGACCAGCTCGCCGTCCCGGTCCACCACGTAGGCCTCGACGTTGTCGATCGGCGTGCCGACCGGGATCCGGGCGCCCGGCTCCTCGTCGCCCGTCAGCCAGTGGCAGAAGCACCCGTGCGTCTCCGTCAGGCCGTAGTGGTTGACCACCACCCGGCTCGCGTCGCCCGCCATCCACTCCCGCAGTTCCCGGCCGAAGGTCAGGGGCTCGCTCCCCACCATCAGCTGACGGGCCAGGCCCTCCCGTGGGACGCCCCGGGCCGTCATCATCCGGATGTGCGTCGGGGTGAGCTTCAGCAGGCCGCCCTCGGTGCCCCTGGAGAGGTCCAGCAGCTCGTCCGTCGTCACCCCGTCCGGCGCGACCTCGATCGGCCAGCCCTCCAGCAGCGGGGTGAAGATCGTGGTGAGCGAGCCGAGGAAGAACAGCGAGGCGCTGAGGAAGGTCGCCTCCCCCGGCCGGTGGGCGAACGCCTTCGCGCACCACAGCGCGTAGTTGACCAGCTGCCGGTGGGTGCCCTCGACGCCCTTGGGCCGTCCGGTGGTGCCCGAGGTGTAGAAGACGTACGCGAGGTCGTCACCGGCGGCGGGGCGCGGCCGCGCCGTGCAGTGCTCGGCCCGCGCCCGCAGGTCCGACAGGGACAGCACCACGCCGGCGTGCGGCCGGAGCGTGTCCGCCAGCTCGTCCGTCGTGACCACGATCCGCGCCCCGCAGTCCGCCAGGACCGCCCGGATCCGCTCGGCGGGGTCGTCGCAGGACACCGGGACGTACGCCCCGCCGGCCTCCAGCACGGCGAGGATCGCGGTCAGCGCGTCCAGGCCGCGCGGCAGCAGCAGCGCGACCGGCACCTCCCGGCCGCAGCCCTCCTCGGTGAGCACCCGTGCCCACCCGGCCGCAGCCCCGAACAGTTCACCCCTGCTCAGCCGCTGCTCGCCGCAGCGCGCGGCGGTCAGCTCCGCCGGGAGGCCGCGTGCCCGGATCAGCTCGGTGATCGAGCCGTCCGGCAGGGCGCGACGCGGACCCCGCAGGGCGGAGCGGTCCGCCTCCGGCGCCGGCCCGCCGCCGTGCTCCCCGGGCAGCGGCCGGGGCTCCGGGCCGGGGCCGCCCCGCCAGGTCTCGTCGATCTCCTCCAGGCACGCGTGCCACGGCCCGCCGCGACCCGCGGCGGCCCAGCCGGGCGGCAGCGGCCGGCCTCCCGGCCAGAGCGAGTACTGCCCGGCGCGGTTCGCCACCACCTGGAAGTCCAGGCCCTCGTAGTTGTCCCACAGTGCCATCCGACTCCACCTCACGCTGTCCGGTCGTGCGCCGACGACACGTCTGCCGGGCGGGCGCCCGGTGCCGGTACCCGCCGCCCACGGGCGGCCAGCCGCTGTTCGAGCCCGGCACGGCAGCGCGGCCACTCCGCGGCGACCACCGAGAACATCGCCGAATCGCGCAGCAGGCCGTCCTCGCCCGGCGCCCAGGACTTGGACCAGTTGCGCAGCACCCCCTCGAAGCGGGCGCCCGCCTTCTCGATGGCGGCCCGCGAGCGGGCGTTGCGCGCGTCCGTCTTCAGATCCACCCGGGCCACGTCCCACACCTCGAAGGCGTGCCGGAACAGCAGCAGCTTGGCCTCCAGGTTCAGTCCGGTGCCCTGCGCCGAGGGCGCGAGCCAGGTGAAGCCGATCTCGACGGCGCAGAGCCGGTCCTCGCCCGGCCAGGGGCGGGGATCCCAGAAGGCCGTGGCGCCCACCGCCCGGCCGCTCGATCGCTCGATCTGGGCGTACGGGGCGAGCCGGCCCGCCGAGGCCCGGCCGTGCTGCTCGTCGATGTAGCGGCCGACCTGGTCCGCCGTGGGCACCCAGGTGAAGCCGTACGAGCTGCGGTCCTCCTCCGCCGCGACCGCCAGGTCCGGCAGATGGCGGTGCTCCAGCGGCTCCAGGCGCACGATCGCGCCTTCGAGCACCGGTCCGTCAAGCGTGAATGTCATCGGGCCCTGCTCCTGCGGTGGTCGTCGGATGGGGGTGCGCCCCGGACGCTGCCGGGGCGACGGGCGCCCGGCGGGCGGCCGGGCGCCCCCGGCTGCCGTCGCGGTGCACGGACAACAGTTCCACGGGCGCGCCGCCCGGGGTCTCGATCAGGGCCATCCGCAGCGGGCGGCCGCCGACCGTGGTGACGATCGGTTCGGCGCGCAGCGTCGCCCCGGCGGCCAGGGCCCTCGCACAGTCGGCGTCGATCGCGGTGGCGGCGACGCCGATGGAGGGGAATCCGCAGTCGTTCATGGCGTGCCGCGGGCGGTCGCCCTCGGCGGGGAGGATCACCAGCCGGCACGGCGCCGGGAGCAGCGGGGAGGACACTGAGCCCCAGGCCCCTTCGTCGCCGACCGTGCTCCAGCGGGCCCTGGCGAACGCCGACCAGAAGGCGGCCTCGACCCGGACGTCCTCGGCGTGGCAGAGCAGTCCGGCCAGGCCGCCGGGAGCGCCCGAGGAGTCGAACCACGCGTCGCCCCCGGGCCCGGCCACGGCGCGGCAGGCGGGATCGGCCAGCGCCCCGGCCCGCAGCAGGGCCGCCCGGATCCCCGGCCGGTCGACCGTCGGCCGGCCCGGGTGCGGGGGCGGCCCCTCGAACAGCGGTGTGTAGGCGCCGCGCCGGCCGGTCGAGCGCCGGTGCTGCACGACCTCCAGCCGGATCCCGCGCGGGCCCGCCAGCAGGGCGAGGGGCAGCGTGTGGTCGCTCGTCCCGATCCCCTCGAAGGCGGCCGGCAGCTCGACCCGGTCGACGAAGTCGAGCGTGAAGCCCAGGTCGGTGCCGAGCGTGACGCCGTGCTCCAGTTCGGCGGCCTCCATCGTCACGTGCGTGATGCCCCCGATCACCGGCCACCGCCGCGGCGGGCGGGCCGGCGCACCGGGTGCTCCGGTCCGGACCGGCCCGGGCGGCGCCGCCCGGTGGCGCGGCGGGCGGGGGTCCTGCCGGGCGGCGGCTTCGGCGCCCGGTCCGGGCGCGGCCGGGTCATCGCTCCGCTCCGGCGCTCTGCCACGAACCGTGCAGCGCCCGCGGCACGTTGGGCAGTTCGTCCCAGCGGGCCGTGACGGCGGGCCGGACCAGCTTGTCCTGGCCGCCGCGTGGCAGCGGCTCCGTCGTCAGGACGACCCTGCAGGGTGCGCGCCGCGCGCCCAGGGCCTCGCGGAGCCAGCCGAGGATCTCCTCCGCCGCGGCGCCGCTCCCGTCGACGAGGCGTACCAGGCACCCGATGTCCTCGGTGCTGTCGGCCAGCCTCAGCGGCACCGCGGCCACCTCCAGGACGTCCGGATGGGCGGCCGCCGCCTCCTCCACCTCGGTCAGGTAGATCGCGTAACTCCCCTTCATCACGGCGTCCTTGCTGCGGCCGACCAGCCGGTAGACACCGTCCTCGTCGCGCCGCGCGATGTCGCCGGTGCGCAGCCAGCCGTCCACCAGGGTCTGCTCGGTGGCGGTGCCGTTGCGGTGGTAGCCGCCGAACACCTGGGCGCCCGACAGCTCGATCTCGCCCTCACCGGGGCCGTCCACGACGTGCCCGGCCGTGTCGCGCAGTCGGGCGGCGACCCGCTCGGGGACACCGATGCGGTTGGTCGCCAGACCGTCCGCGCCGAGATCCCCGAAGAAGGCGGCCGAGGAGGTCTCGGAGAGCCCGTAGGCGTTCATCAGGGGGAGCCCGAAGCGGCGCTGGAAGCGCTCCTGGGTGCGCGGGGAGAGCGGTGCGCTTCCGGTGAAGCACAGCGGTCCGGGCCCGGTGGTCTCCCGATCCTGCGCGAACCGGTTGACCAGCTCGACCAGTTGGGGGACGAGGAAGGTCTGGTCGATGTGGTGCTCCGCCAGCCGGGCCCAGTACCCGCGGGCGCTGGCCACGGTCAGTTCCGGCAGCACCACGACGGTCGCGCCGAGCACCGCGCCCCAGGTGTGGTGCAGGTTGATCACGCCGGATCCCGACATCCGCATGGAGCGGGCGAGCCGGGCCGGGCGCGCGCCGCGCAGCCGCACCGACGCCGAGACGTTGCCCAGCGTCCCGTCGTACAGGCGCTCGTGGGTGAAGACGATCGCCTTCGGGTCGCCCGTACTGCCGGAGGTGTAGCCGATGAAGACGGCGTCGCCGGGCACGTCGTCGAGGGGGCCCCCGGCGAGCGGGGTCACCGTGACGGAGGGTACGAGGTCGACCCGGAAGGACGGCGTGCTGTGCGCCAGCACGGACGCGGTCAGCCGCTCGCCCCACTGCGGGTCGAGCAGCACCGGAGGGCTGTCGAGCTGCCACAGGGCCAGCAGGGTGGGGATCAGGTCCGGGTGGTCGTTCAGCACCAGCGCCGAGACCCGGTGGCCTCGCGCGCCTCCGGCCAGCAGCGTCGCGCGGATCTGCTCCGCGCGCTCGCACAGGCCGGCCCAGGTCAGCGTGACGCCGGCGTGCGGCTCGCAGGCGTAGACGACGGCGGGGTCGTCGGGGCGGGTGGCCGCGAGCTCCTCGTGCCGCTTGAGCAGTTCCCTCATGCCCCGGTGACCTTCCACTCCAGGTGGTGGCTGTTGAACTCGAACCCGTTGCGCAGGTACGCCTTGTGCGCGCGGTGCCGGTGGTAGCCGGTGTCCAGGTGCACGGCCTCGCAGCCGGCGCGGCGGGCCTGGTCCTGGACGTACCGCAGGACGGCGGTGCCGAGCCCGCCGCCGTGCCGCTCGCTGAGCGCCGCGAGATCGTCCAGGTAGAGGATCCGGCCCCAGGCCATCGAGTTGAGGATGCGGTAGCCCCCCACCGCCTGCACCTCGCCGTCCCGCTCCAGCAGGACGATCCGGTAGCCCTCCTCCCGCTGGGTCCTCCAGCGGCCGACGAAGATCTCCTCGGTGGCGATGTTCAGCCGCAGCTCCCGGAACACCGGCCAGCACCTGCGCACGTCGCCCTCGTCCAGGGCTTCGCGGATCTCCCAGTTCATGCGTTCCTCTTTCTCGGTTTCCGGTACGGCGGTGGTCGGCCGCTCCCGGCGGGTGGCCGGCGGCGGTGGCCCGGACCGGTGGCGGTGGTCCGGACCGGCTGGGTCACCAGCCGTGCAGGCGGGCCACCGACCCGAAGTCGACGTCGGGGCCGAACCGCTTCCCGGCCTCGGCCATCCGAGCACCGGCGGCCCCGCCCACCGGGGCCGGCACGTCCGTCTCGGCGGCCAGGTCGAAGGCGTGCCGGAGGTCCTTCAGCATGTGGCCGAGCTTGAAGCCGGCCTTGAAGTCCCCGGCGAGCACCCGGTTCGGGTAGAGGTTGGCCAGCTGCGCGTTCGTCCCGCCGCCACCGGAGGTGATCGCCTCGATCGCCGCCCTCGGGTCCACCCCGGCCTCGCGGACCATCGCGAGCGCCTCGCCGGAGGCGACCGCGTTGACGGCCACCAGGTAGTTGTTGGCCAGCTTGACCACCAGAGCGGTGCCGACCGGGCCGAGGTGCCGCAGTTTCGCCTCGTCGCCGATGGCCGCCAGCACCGGGCGGGCCCGCTCCAGTGCCTCGGCGGCGCCGCCGACCCAGAGGGCGAGGGTGCCCTCGCGCACCGCGGCGACGCCGCCGCCGGCCGGACAGTCCAGGTACGCCACACCTCTGGCCTCGGCCGCGCGGGCGAGTTCCCGGGCGACGGCCGGGGCGTGCGTGCTCATCTCCACGATCACCGCACCGGGCCGGGCGGCGTCCAGCACCGCCGTGACGACCGCCCGGACCTCGGCGGAGTCCGGCAGGATCGAGCAGATCACGTCGGCGCCCTCGGCCGCCTCCGCGGGGCTCCCCACCGTGGTCCAGGCCGCCGGCAGCAGCTCCGGGGCCCGGGAGGAGACCACGACCTCGTGGCCCGCCCGCAGGAGGCGCTCCACCATGGGCGCCCCCATGAGCCCGGCACCGATGAAACCAACGCGCATCGCGAAGCACTCCCGTCGTGTGTGGCCGACCGGTCCGGTGGGACACGGCCGTGCTGAGGACGCCGGTGGGGTCAGCGCCATTCGACGCTCACCGGCAGATGGTCGTAACCGGCCTTCAGGATGTTGGCGCCGACCCTGGCCCCCTCGATCGAGGAGATGCTCCGGGTGCGGGCCGCCAACGCGCCGACGATGTGGCGCAGTTCGAGTTGTGCGAGCATCCGGCCCAGGCACCGGTGCGGGCCCGCGCCGAACGCCAGATGGGTGGTGGGCCGCCCGGGCCGCGGCCGGTCCGGATCCTCGAAGACGCGTTCGTCGCGGTTGGCCGAACCGAGCAGCACCATCACCATCGCGCCGTCCGGCAGCGGTACCCCGCCGACCGTCCTGGGCCCGACCGCCGTACGGAAGGTGGCCCGGACCGGCGAGGCGAGCCGGACGGCCTCGTCGACCAGGTCGGGCGCGGGAACCGGGCCGTCGGGGAAGCCCGGCGTCCTCGGGCCGTCGATCACGAAGGCGGCCATCAGGTGACAGACCGCCGACACGATGGTCTCGTAACCCGCCTGGAAGAGCTGGAGGATGGCCAGGATGACCTCCTCCCGCGCGGCCGGGCCGGCCGCCTCCTGCCAGGAGTGCGCCAGCACGTTCGGCGGGCCCCCCGGGACGCCGCGGGCGGAGTTCAGGAACGCCGTCACGGCGCGGAAGGACGCCAGGTTGCTGCGCATCACCCGGGGGCCGGCCGCCGCCGTGGAGAGCTCGTCCCCCGGGTCCAGCGCCCGGGCGGTCAGATCGGCCCAGCGGGCGAGCACCCGTGTCACGTCCTCGTCCAGACCCATCAGGACTCCGATCGCCCGGGCCGCCACCGGCTTGGCCAGGCCCTCGACCACGTCGAAGCGCTCTCCCCCGCCCGCGAGTTCGGCCAGCACGCGGTCCACCCGGTCCGCGATCGCGGCCTCGGCCGCGTCGAGCCGGGGCTTGCTCAGCAGCCCGGCGACCGTCCGGCGCAGCCGGGTGTGGGTCTCGCCGTCGGTGGAGGAGACGACCCCGCCCGCGTCCCCGGCGAACCTCAGATTCAACCGGCGCGGCTCGGCGCCCCGGGTGTCGGTGATCGAGGAGTCCTTGCCGAAGGCGAGAGCCGCCGAGAAGGCGTCGGGCGCGCCCAGCACGTCGCGCGCGTGCTCGTAGCGGCTGACCACCCAGAGGCCGAGCGGCTCCAGCAGGGCGACCGGGTGGTGGTCCCGAAGCTCCCGGTAGGCCGCGTACGGGTCCTTCAGGACGGCCGGGCACATCGGGTCGAAGATCTCGATGGCCGGTACCCGGTCCGGCGCCGCGGCGGTCACGACCGCGCCCCGGCGGCCGGCTCCGGCGGGAGCGGGGTGGTGACCACGGTGGCGTCGGCACTGCCCCGCGCCCCGCGCACGCTCACCCGGCTGCCCGGCGCCACCTCGGGCGCCACGAAGGCGAACGCCAGTCCCCGGCGAAGCCGCAGCGAGAAGGTGCCGCTGGTGACGCGGCCCACCGCGGCACCGTCCAGGAGCACCTCCTCCCCCGGTTGCGGGATCCGACGGTCCGTCATGGCGAGCGTCCGCAGGATCCTCCGCACACCGCTCCGGCGCCGCTCCAGCAGTGCCTCCCGGCCGCTGAAGTCGGTGTCGAAGCCGACCGCCCGCTCGTACCCGACCTCCAGCGGGGTGGTCCCCGGTCCCAGTTCGAAGCCGTGTCGCAGGATGCCCGCCTCCAGGCGGTGCGTCTCGCGCATCGCCAGTCCGGCGGGCGCGACGCCCCGGGCCAGCAGGCTCCGGTGCACGGCCAGGGCAGCCGCCGGCGGCAGCTGGAGTTCGAAGCCGCTCCGGCCTCCGAAGCGGGTGGCCGCCACCAGCGCGGGGGCCCCGTGGAGCTCCAGCCTCCGCACCCCGCTTCCGGACAACGATGCTGCGGCCGGCGCGAGTTCGGCCATCCGTTCGGCGGCCTGGGGGCCCTGCAGGGCCAGCAGCACCCGGTCGGCCGAGACGTCCTCGATCACGCAGTCCGCCCCCGGAGCGGCCGCCCGGGCGGCCCGCAGCGCGGCGAGCAGGACGCCCGGCAGGCTCGGGGTCAGCAGGAACAGATCGCTCTCCACCCACCAGAGCATCAGGTCGTCGACGATGCTGCCGTCCGCCTCGCGGAGCAGGAAGGTGTACTGGCTGCGCCCGGGGCCGCAGCGGTCCAGGTCGTTGCTGAGCGTACGTCGCAGGAGGTCCCCGGCGCCGGGGCCCGAGACCCGGACGGAGCCGAGGTCCGAGGCGTCCCAGACCACCGAGGCCCTGCGGTGGGCCTGGTACTCCTGGAACAGGCCGGCGTACTCCACCGGCATGCTCCGGCCCTCGGACTCGGCCATCCGGGCACCGAGGCGGAGGTGTTCGTCGTGCAGCGGTGAGCGGTGCAGGCTCACGGTCTGACCCCCGTTCGTGGATGCGGGCCTCCCGCGCGGGAGGCCGGGGCGGCCGGCGCCGTCCGACGGTTCGCGTCGCACCGGCGCGCGGCGTCGGCACGGCCCTGGTCGTGTCCGACGGTTCGCGTCGGATCAGCGCTTCTGGCCCTGGACGAACCCGTGGGCGCCGCGCAGGGTCGCGATCGAGTCGATGTCCAGCCCCTCGATCTCGATCTCCTCGCCCATCTGCTGCTCCAGGAAGTCGAGGAACGCGAGGGTGCCCAGCGAGTCCAGCACCCCGCTCTCGAAGAGGTTCGTCCCCGGGTCGACCCCCGCGGTGTCGGCGCCGATCTCCTCCAGGAACCGCAGGGCGTCGCTGACGAATTCGGTTTCCGTTGACATGGGTGTGCCTCTCTCGGTCCGGCCGGTTGATGTGCGCCGCGCTGTCCGTCCGACGGACGTCAGCGCAGGGCCCCGCGCAGTACGGCGTACTGCTCGGCGAGGGCCCGTCGTGACACCGTCGCGGTGGCGAGGGTGTCGAAGCCGTGGAACGTGCCCGCGAACTGGTGCAGTTCGGTGGGGACTCCGGCGTCGGCGAGCCGCCGGGCGTACGCGGCGCCCTCGTCCCGCAGGGGGTCGAACTCCGCCGTCATGACGTACGCCGCCGGCAGCCCCGAGAGGTCGCCCACCCGGGCCGGCACCGCGTACGGCGGCGCCTCGCCGCGCCGCCCGGGGCCGAGGTAGTGCTCCCACATGTGCGCGCAGTTGCGGGAGTCCCAGGCGGGGGTGTCGGTGAACGCCAGCGCCGAGGGGGTCTCCAGGCGGTCGTCGAGGACGGGGTACAGCAGCATCTGCAGCCTCGGCGACGGCGCGCCCTGCTCGCGGGCCCGCAGGCAGAGCCCGGTGGCGAGGGTCCCGCCGGCGCTCGTGCCGGCCACCGCGACGCGCTCCGGGTCCACCGACAGCGCCCGGGCGCCGGCGCCGAGCAGCCACCGGTACGCGAGGTCGCAGTCGTCCAGCCCGGCGGGTGCGGGGTGCTCCGGGGCGAGCCGGTAGTCGACGGCGACCACGACGGCTCCCGTCTCCCGGCACATCTCCAGGCACCGGGGGTGCTCGAAGTCGAGATCGCCCGAGATGAACGCGCCGCCGTGCAGGTAGAGCACCGCCGCGTGCGGCGCCGTGCCGCTCTCCGGCCGGTAGACGCGCACCGGCACCGTGCGGCCCGCGCCGTCCGGGGCGACGGTGTCCTCGACCCGCACGCCCTCGGCCTCGGCGACCCACAGCCCGGCCATCCTGGCCACCCGGATCCGGCGCGCGGCCTCCTTGCGCACCGCGTGCGGGTCGCCGTGGTCGACGCGCCGGAAGAGCCGTACGGTCCGGGCGAGTTCCGGATCGATCCGGGTCTCGTACGGCGCGGCCGCGAAGCCGTCAGGCATCGGTCCCGTCCTTCCTCACAGGTGCCGGCCGCCGTTCGGCGCCGGGGTCGGACGACGCCGGGCGGGGGCCGGGCCCGGACGGCCGGGGGTGGCGCAGGACGAGCAGCCGGGCGCCGGCACTCCCGGCGGTGCCCGTCCACCCGCCGCTGCCCGGCGGCCGCCAGCCGACCGTCTCGGGCGGATTCGCGCCGCCCTCCGAGAGCACACTGCCCGCCACCACGAACAGGAACTGCCCGCCGGGGCCGGCCGGCGGCACGACGAGCGGGGCGCCGGGGCCGGCGACCGTGCAGCCGACCAGCAGGCCGTCGCGCTCGTCCTCCAGCAGTACCGACGCCTCCGCTCCCGCCCGGCCGGCCTCGCCCCCGGCGGTGTCGACCTCCCGGTGCAGGCTGCGCCCGGCGCGCCTGGGGAGCAGCTCCCGGGACTCCGGCATGAAGGAGGTGGCCTGGGTGCCGCGCGCCCGCAGGGTGAAGTAGCGCAGCGGTGGATCGCCGCCGGTCAGCGGGCCGTAGACGGTGTCGGCGTCGGCGTAGTGCGCGACCAGGGCGCCGACCGGCCGGCGGCCGAACAGCGCGCCCGGGGCGCCGTAGAGGATCTGGAACTGGTCGACGGGGTGGAAGTGCGGGCGCAGGACCTGGTTGCGCTGCTCCACCAGATACGCCTGCGGGCCCTCGGAGGGCGCGGCGCCGCCGAAGTAGTCCAGGACCTTGCCGATCCTTCCCTCGAAGACCACCCGGCGTGCCACCGCCTGTGCGGGCGTCACCCACTGGGGCTGGTCCACGGCCGCACCTCCTTTCGATCGTCCGCCGGCCGCCGGTCGTCCGGCGTCCGGTCCCACCGCTGCGGGCGGCTCACCGCTTGCGGAGCATGGTCACCGCGAGTGCGGCCGACTGGACGAAGAACTTGACCTCGTTGCCGACCGCCACCAGGCGGAAACCCTCCTTGGCGTACTGCCGGGCGAGCCCGGTGCTGGGGGCGAAGATCCCGGCGGGCTTGCCCGCCGCCGCGCAGGCCGCCAGGACGGCCTGCCGGGCCTCGTCGAAGGCCGGCCCGCCCGGCCGCCCGGGCTGCCCGAGATCCATGGCGAGGTCACCCGTCCCGATGAAGAGCAGGTCGACCCCCTCCGTCCGGGCGATCGCCCCGGCGTTGCGCACGGCCTCGCGGCTCTCGATCTGGACGATGCAGAGCACCTCGTGGTTAGCCGTCTCGAAGTACCGCTCGGAGTCGCTGTAGTAGGCGCTCGCCCGGATCGGGTTGACGCCCCGCGCGCCCTGCGGCGGGTAGCGGGTGAACCGCGCGGCCCGCTCCGCGTCCTCGGCCCGGTCGACCTTCGGGACCATCACCCCGGCCACCCCGAGGTCGAGGGCGAACTCGATGTCGTGGCGGTCCAGGCGCGGCACCCGGACGATCGGGGTCACCGGCGTCCCCGACAGCGCCTGCACCTGGTGCAGCGCGTCGGCCTTGGTCATCGCGGCGCCCTCCATGTCGACGACCGCCCAGTCGATCCGGGTGTACGCGGCCGCCTCGGCGAGCATCGCGCTGCCGCTCACCAGGAACAGCCCGTACGCGGGGCCGTCGGCCATGGTCCGGCGCAGTCCGCTCCCGGACCGCCGAAGACGGCGGTCCTCGTCCGCACTCGTCACTGCTGCTCCTCCTCGGTCGTTCGGACCGCCGGCCCACCGCCCGGTCCCGGCGGGCCGCGCCTGCGGCCCGGGAGCGGGGACGGGCCGGCGCGGGGTGCACCGCCGTGCCGCGCGGAGCGGATCAGCTCGGCCGGATGGTCCGGTGGATCTCGTTCCAGTTCTCGGCGAGCAGGTCGAGGTAGGTGGTGAAGCCGCGCTCGATGTGCGCGACGTCCTCGGCGGTGCGGCAGGCCTTGGCCGCGGTCGAGAGGGAGTGGATCTTGTGCTCCTTCTCGGTGGCGCCGATGTGCAGGTAGAAGTACTCGCAGTTCTCGTGGAACTCCTCCAGCTCGTAGTGGCCGCGGTAGTTGCGGACACCCTCGTAGAGGTGGACGAGCTGGGGGTAGGCGTGCCACTCCTGGGCGAGCAGCGCGCCGCAGACCTCCTGCGGGTACGGGCTGCTGAAGACCTTCTCGCCCTCCTCGATCAGCCGGACGGTGGAGGGCAGCAGCGGGGCGGCCACGGTGTCCAGGTCGACCGCGTGTCCGCGCAGCCGGCCGAGCAGCGTCTCGAAGAAGTCCTTCAGGATGACCGAGTGGACCTTTCTCGGGTTGCCGAGGCCCATCTCGTCGTAGAGGTTCTCGACCGTCTCCGCGCGCGCCGCGATGTCCGTCATGTTGAGGAACGCGAGGGCGATGCGCACGGGGGTGCGGCGCACCCGCTCGTAGAAGTTCTTGGCGACCAGCTCGACCTCGTCGGCGGTCAGCTCCTGCGCCATCCACAGCTCGTAGAACGGGTTGCGCAGCGCCGGGTGCTCGGAGCAGCCGCGGGCGAGCGAGTGGATCCGGTCGTGCGCCTCCTCGGGCGAGAGCGGGACGGAGTGGTCGAGTGTGGCGGTCATGTCGTGTCCCCGGTGGTGTGGGTGGGTGTGGGAGTGGTCGGCCGGACGGTCGGTGGCGACCGGTCAGTCGACCAGGTGGATGCAGGAGGCGGGGCAGGCCCGCGCGCAGATCTCGGCGAGTTCCTCCAGGTGCTCGGGCACCTCGGCCTGGCTGTCCTCGCCGCCGGGCTGCTCCAGCAGGCGGCCCTCCTCGCGCACGTAGGCGAGGAAGTCGTTGCCGATGCCGAAGAGTTCCGGTGCCTCCTCCTCGCACAGGCCGCTGTTCTGGCACTCGGCCTGGTCGATCCAGATCCGCATGGGTGGTCCTTTCCGGGCGAGGCGGGGCCTCACCCGAGCGGGGGTGGGGGTGGGTTCACACCGCCGGCGCGGGAGCGTCCGCCCGGACGACCGCGCCCAGCCGGTAGGTCTCCTCGACGACCACGCGCAGCCACTCGCCGTAGCGGATGACCTGCGGCAGCTCGTCGGCGGTGAACGTCAGGGCCTCGTCGTGGCTCATCCGCACGACGCGGAAGTCGCCGATCATCGGGGTCATCGTCCGCTCGGCGCCGTCGGCGGTGTGGCGCAGGGCGAACGAGGCGCGCCCGCCGCTGGAGCAGCCGATGCTGCGGTGCCCCCGGTAGTGGGCGTCCTCGTTGCGGAACAGCATGTGGCCGCCGTGCTTCTCGACGAACTGGCCCTGCAGGCAGCCCGGTCCGTAGAGGCTGCGGATCGCGCCGCGCTTGAGCTTCAACATGCGGGCCCGGATGGTGCGGTGGAGCTGCTCGGCGGATTCGTGGCCCAGCTGTTCGGCGTGGTCGGCGAGTTCGATGCCGTCCCGCAGCTGGGTCTCGGTGAAGAAGGCGCCGCTGGTGGTCATCTCCTCGGGGCGGTCGAGCAGGTCGCCCATCGGGCAGGTCAGGGTCACGTGGTCGGCGCGCAGCACCGGGTCGGCCAGTGCGGCCCGCATGACGGCGCGGACGACCGAGCAGCTGTCGCCGTCCGTCTCGACGGCGGTCCTGGTCGCGGCGCGGAGCCGGTCGTGCGCCGTGCGGGCGGCCGGCGCTCCGAAGACCTCGGCCAGCACCTCCTCGACGTCGGGTGTGAGGTGCTCGGTGTCGATGTCCTCGCGTGCCATCGCGCCCTCGGTGCGGAACCAGGCGCGCCCGTCGATCACCGAGAAGAGCTCGTGCGTCTCCTGGACGAGGGGGCGCAGCCGCTCCACCCGGCGGGCCAGCGCTAGGAGGGTGGCCGGGGGCTGCTCGCCGGGGGCGACGAGGCCCGCGTACAGCGCGTGGCGGGCGTGCAGCACGTCGCGGACCGCGGCCGAGTCCACCCGCTCGACCAGGTCGTCGAGGCCGGTCGAGGCGGTGTCCAGGGCGAACAGACAGAGCATCAGGTCCGCCTCCTCGTCGTCCCAGGCGAGCGGGTCGCGCAGCCGCAGCGCCTCGAAGGACGCCCGGAGGTCGGCGCGCACGCGGTACTCGCCCTTGTGGAGCAGCCAGTGGTGGCGGCTGTACACGAGGGGGCGCAGGCAGGCCTCGAACACTCCGGCCAGGCAGTGCTCGTCGGGGGCCGCCGCCACGGCGGCGCGGAACTCCTCGGCGGTGTCCGCCGCCTCCAGGGGCGAGGCCGGTCCGGACGAGAGCGAAGTCATGGTTTCTCCTGGGGTGCTGGGTGGGGTCAGCTGTCCTGGGGCGGAGAGGTGGCGGCCGGAACGTCAGCGCGGCGCCTCGGCAGCCTGACACATCCGATCGAGGTCTTGCAATCATTCGGATTCTTTATGCAGATTCCTGCAAGTAATTGACAGATGGTCATCTCGATGATCTCCGCCGTCGGCGCCCGGCCACCGGGGTCGCGAAGCGGCGGGCCCGTCCGGACGATGCCGACCGGACCTCGGCGGCGCTCGCCGCCCTCGCCCCGGGCCTCGATCCGGCCCTTCGTCCGCCGGGGGCACCGACCGGGGGAACGTCGCACGACGCGACGGGCACCCCGGAGCGGCGTCGCACCGCGGACCGGACCCGGCACCGCCCACGCTAAACGAACCCGCAATCTACTTGCAATAGAGTGAAAATATGAGACACCATTGAGTCGGCTGCGCGGGGCACGTCCTCGCGGAGCGGGAAGCGGCAGCGGGGGCCGGACCGGACCCCCACCGCACCACCGCGGCACCCCGTACGGGCGAGTCCCCGACGCGGGCGGACGCAGCGGTCCCGCCCCGGCCGACTCCCCCGTACGGGGCCGGCCACACCGGCGCCGGCCGGTCGCGACCCGCTGCCACAAGCAGATCGGACCGCTCGCGGGGCGACCGGCCCACCCCCGGCCGCCCGCCGGAGGCCACGCAGGCCGCCGCAGGTCCGCACGGACTCCCCGTCACGGACCGTCCGCCGACGCCGAACCGCGCACAGCCGTGGGCGGGCGCACCCCACAGGAGGCCACCGATGACTTCGCCAGCGCTCCACCCGGTGCACTTTCGCGCCGACGGCCGGCCGCCCGCACCGCTGGCCTGGGGGCAACTGGCCTTCTGGGACGTCCTGCGCTGGCTGCCCGAGGGCGACGACTCGCCCAATCTGTACCGATGGCTCCCCGTCCCGGCCGGCGCCGGGCTCGACCGGGTGACCACCGCGCTCGGACTGCTCCTCGAACGCCATGAGTCCCTGCGCACGCGCTACTTCGAACAGGGCGGCGCCCCGACCCAGCAGGTCCTGGCCGAGGGCGTGCTGCCCGTGCACCTGTACGAGGCCGCCGGTCCGGACCTCGCGGCGCAGGCCGAGGCGCTCGGCGCCCGGCTGCGCCGCGGCGCCACCGACCACGCGCGCGACCTGCCCGTCCGCGCCGCCGTCCTGACCCGGGGCGGAGCACCCGTCGCCGTGGTGCTGATGATCAGTCATCTAGCGGTGGACGCCTGGAGCTTCCGGATCGCGCTGCGGGATCTGCGCACCCTGCTGGCGGAGCCCGCGCCGGACGCGTCGGCGCTGCCGGCCAGATCCCGGCAGCCCGCCGAACGGGCCCACTACGAGGCCTCCGAGGCCGGCCGGCGCCGGGAGGCGGCCACCCTCGCGCACTGGGAGCGCCGGCTGCGGAGCGCCTCACCGACCATGCTGGAGAAGTCCGCGCTGACCCGGGCCACAGGTCGGGACTGGGCCACCATCGACTCCCCCGCGATGGCCCTCGCCCTGCGCGCACTCGGCAGCCGCACGGGCACCGGCCCGGGCACCGCCCTGCCCGCCCTGCTGGGCCTGCTGCTGTCCTTCCGGGTCGGCGAGCCCGAGGCCGCGCTGCGTCTGATCGTCGCCACCCGGTTCGCCCCCCGGGACCGCGACTACGTCGGCGCGTTCAACCAGAACGGCCTGCTCCACCTGAAAGTGGCCGACGAACCGCTGGAGCGCTACCTGCGCGGCGCCGTCACCACCGTGATCGAGGCCCAGCGGCGCTGCGAGGCGAACCCGCGCACGGTGGAGGAGCTCGTCGCCACCGTCGCGGCCGAACGCGGCTTCACCCCCGACAGCTACTGCTTCTTCAACGACGTCAGCTTCCACGGCGACCGGGCGCCGGCGGCCCCGCGCGCTCCGGACGCGGACGGGCCCGGGGCTCTCGCCGCCGTCGCCGCCTCGCTGCCGCTCACCCGCGTCGAGCACCTGCCGCGCGACGACGCGCAGAAGGGCTCCAAGCTCTTCCTCTCGCTGCACCGGCTGGACGAGACCTGCCGGATCACGCTCTGCCTGGACCCGGCGTTCCTGGGCCGTTACCGGGCCACCGACCTGCTGGGCGACCTCGAACGGCTGCTGGTCCGGGCCGTCACGGATCCGGCGGCGGAGATCGGCGGGCTGCGGTGCGCGTTCGCCCCGGCCGGCCCCGCCCCGCAAGCGTCCACCGCCGCGCTCGCGGCACCGCTCACGCACCACCGCACACAACAGTCAAAGGGTACGAAGTGACAGTGACCTCCAACGAACTCCTGGTCCGGGCCTCGGGCCTGCGCAAGGTGTACGACTCGGGATTCGTCGCAGTGGAAGGAATCGACTTCCAGCTCCACCGCGGTGAGGCGTTCGGATTCCTCGGCCCCAACGGCGCGGGCAAGTCCTCGACCATGCGCATGCTGGGCTGCGTGTCCCCGCTCAGCGGCGGCAGCCTGCGGATGCTCGGCATGGACACCTCGGAGCAGGGCTCCGAGATCCGCGCCCGGATCGGCGTGGTGCCGCAGGACGACACCCTCGACAGCGAACTCACCGTCCGCGAGAACCTGCTGATCTACGGCCGCTACTTCGGGCTGGGCAAGCAGGTGGTCCGGGAGCGGGCCGAGCGGCTGCTGGAGTTCGCCCGGCTGACCGAGAAGGCCGACGAGCAGGTGGAGTCCCTCTCGGGCGGCATGCGGCGCCGGCTCACCATCGCCCGGGCCCTGGTCAACGAGCCGGAGATCCTGCTGCTGGACGAGCCCACCACCGGGCTCGACCCGCAGGCGCGGCACCTGCTGTGGGAGCGCCTCTACCAGCTCAAGGCCGACGGGGTGACGCTCATCCTGACCACGCACTACATGGACGAGGCCGAGCAGTTGTGCGACCGCCTCGTGGTGATGGACGCCGGCCGCATCGTCGCGGAGGGCTCTCCCCGGGAGCTGATCAGCACCCACGCCACCCGCGAGGTGCTGGAACTGCGATTCCCGCCGCGCGAGCAGCAGGCGACGGCCGAACGGCTGCGGTCGCTGGCCGAACGGGTCGAGGTCCTCCCGGACCGGGTGCTCCTCTACTGCGAGGACGGCGAGGCGGCGCTGGCCTCCGTGCACGCCGAGAAGATCACGCCGCTCACCGCCCTCGTCCGCCGGGCGGGCCTGGAGGACGTCTTCCTGACCCTCACCGGGCGCACCCTCGTCGACTGACGACCCGTCGAGCGGCCCGCCCCCGGCGGACGGCCCGGACCGCCGGACCGCCGGCGCCGAGCGGCGCCGCCGCCGGCCGACCGATCACCTTCGAAAGGCGCCCCCATGGCCCTGTCCCTCGACCCCGCGCGGGCCCCCGCCCTGCGGGAGTTCGCGTACTGGATGTACCGCTACCGCAGGACCTGGCGCGGCACGGTAGTCGTCAACGTCGCCAACCCGCTGCTCTTCCTGGCCGCCATGGGTGTGGGCCTGGGCCGGCTGGTGGACCGCGGCGGCAGCGACTACCTGCACGGAGCCCCCTACCTGACCTTCTTCGCCCCCGGCCTGCTGGCCGCCGCGGCGATGCAGAACGCCTTCCTGGACTCGGCCGGCCCGGTCTTCCAGTCCGCCCGCAAGCGGGGGAACTTCCGCGCGGCGGCGGCCACCCCGATGCGCCCGGCGGACATCTTCACCGGGCACCTGCTCTTCACCGGCTTCCGGATCCTCACCAGCGCGCTGGCCTTCGTCGCGGTAGTCGTCGTCACCGGGGCGGTGCCCTGGCGGCACTGCGTCCTGCTGCTGCCGGCCGCGCTGCTGACCGGTCTGGCGTTCGCGGCGCCGGTGAGCGCCTGGGCGATCACCGTCACGCAGTTCACCCGGATCAACGGCGTCTTCCGCTTCGTCCTGCTCCCGCTCTACATGTTCTCCGGCACCTTCTACTCCACCTCCCAGCTCCCCGACTGGCTCCATGCCGTGGTGTCAGTCACTCCCCTCTACCAGGGCATCCAGCTGTGCCGGGAGATCGCCCTCGGCACCGCCGACCTCCCGGACACCGGTGTGCACGTCCTCTACCTGGCCGTGATGGCGGCGGCGGGCCTGGTCCTGGGGCGCCGCACCTACGCCCGCCACCTGTACGGCTGACCCTCGGCCCGGCCCCGCGCCGCGCCGCGCCCCCCTGCGATCCGGAAGGCAGGCTCCTCCGCCCGTGACCGTCCTCACCGCCCCCCACACCGCCGTGCACCACGGACGCCTGCGCGGCGCCGGGAACATGGTGGCGCGCAACCTCCTGATCTACCGCCACACCTGGTACCTGCTGCTGGCCGAGGTCTTCGAGCCGGTCCTGTACCTGCTCTCGATCGGCGTCGGCATCGGCGAGCTGGTCGGCCACGTGCCCGGGCTCGCCGACACGTCGGTGGCGTACTCGGCCTTCGTCGCCCCCGCCCTGCTCGCCACCGCGGCGATGAACGGCGCGATGAACGAGACCACCTTCAACATGTTCGCCAAGCTCCGGCTCAACCGGACGTACGAGTCCATCCGGGCCACCCCGATGACCGCCCAGCACATCGCCCTCGGCGAGGCGCTCTGGGCCGTGCTGCGCGGCACCCTGATCACCACCGGGTTCCTGGTCGTGGTGTCGGTCCTGGGCCTGGCGCACTCGGCCGGGATCCTGCTGGTCGTCCCGGGCGCCGCGCTGATCGGCTTCGCCTTCGCGTCCGTCGGTCTGGTGGTGGTCACCTACCTGCGCAGCTGGCAGGACTTCCAGTTCATCCAGCTGGCGATGCTGCCGATGTTCCTCTTCGCCACCACCTTCTACCCGCTCGGGGTGTACCCGCGCTGGCTCCAGATCGTGGTCGAGTGCCTCCCGCTGTACCAGAGCATCGAGCTGGTGCGGCAGCCCTCGCTCGGACACCTCGGGGCCGGGCTGCTCGTCCCGGTGATCTACCTGACCGTGCTCGGGTTCGTCAGCCTGCGCTGGGCGATGCGGCGGATCGACCGGACGCTGACCCGGTAGCCGGCACGCCGTGGCGACAGGCCGTGGCGACAGGCCGTGGCGACAGGCCGTGGCGACAGGCCGTGGCGACAGGCCGTGGCGACAGGCCGTGGCGACAGGCCGTCGAGGGCGGGCCCGACCGGGCCCGCCCTCGACGGCCTGCGTGATCCCGCCCCGGCACCGGGCGCGGAGGGCGCCCTGCGGTGCTCAGCCCGGTACGGCGGTGCTCAGCCCGGTACGGGGGCGCGCCCGCACAGGGCCGCCGCGAGCTCGCCGGTGGTGGTGTCCGTGTACGCCGTCCGCGCCAGCAGCCACTCCAGGTCCTCCAGGAAGACCGAGCTCCCGCGCCCTGCCAAGAACCTGCGGTCCGCGCAGAGGGTGACCACCGCCCGCGCGCCGGCAGGCTCCGGGGCGGCGTCGAGCTCCTGGAGGAACAGGAAGAACTTCGAGCCCTTCTGGTCGAAGTCCCACTGCGGGTCCGAGAGTTCGGTGCGGGCGAGCGCGGCCGTGAGCGCTTCGGCGGAGCCCGGAGCGGCGGATCCGAGCGGCTGGTGACCGGTACCGAAGCGGACGTCGTTGAAGAAGCAGAATCCCCCGGTGCGCAGCCCCCGCTCGGTGCCGACCCGCTCGATCAGCCGCTCCAGGGCCCTGGGTTCGTACTCGGTGTGCCGGTAGCCGTTGGCCGCCGCCGAACCGACCCGTCGGAGGAATGCCTCGAACGGCTCCTCCCGCAACTCCGCCCGGACCAGAGCGTTCTGGTTGAACGCTCCGACCAGCGCCTGGTTCTCCGGGCGGAAGCGGGTCGCCACGATGGTGCGCAGGGCCGCGGACGGCTCGCCGGTGTGGAGGGCCAGCAGCAGCAGGGTGGCGGCCTGCAGCACCACGGAGGAGCTCAGCCGGGTGCGCCGGGCGTGCTCGGCCGCGGCCAGGGCGAGGGCGGGCGAACTGATCCGCGACCACTGCCGGTCCGAGCCGCCGCCCTCGCGCAGATCCTCCACCATCGCGGGCGGCAGCTCGCGCAGTGCGTCCTCCCAGAACCGCAGCGCCCGGGCCTGGCCTCGCCGGGCCGGCTCCGAGGCCTCGTACCGGGCGCGTTCCAGCGGCTGCTGGGCCCGGGGCGGCAGCTGCGGCGGGTCGGCCAGCAGCTGCGCGAGATCCGCCCGGACGATGGACAGGCTCCAGCCGTCGATGGCGAGGTGGCTCAGGCACAGCACCACCAGCGCGGCGTGCGGGCCCTCGGTGACCACCGCCGCGCGTACCGGCAGTTCGTCCGCCGCGAACGGGGTGGCGCGCAGCCGGGCGCCGGCCTCGGCGGCCGCGTGCTCCGCCCCGGCCGCGTCCGCCGGACACCGCCACCCCTGCAGGGTGCCGCCGGGCAGCACCTGCTGGCAGGGCCCCTCGGGGGCCTCCGAGAACAGCGTGCGCAGCGAGTCGTGCCGCTCGACGAGCAGCCGGACCGCCCGCACCGCCCGCTCCACGCCGGTGCCCGGCGGCGCCGGGACGCTCAGCAGCAGGTTGGTCGAGGTGTCCTCCGGCGGCAGCCAGCGCAGGACGTCCCAGATCGCCACCTGGCCCCAGGTCATGACGGCCGTGACGGGCTCGCCGTCCTGGCCGAAGGTGATCGGCAGGACGGAGTCGGGCGGGGCGGTGTTCGGCAGGACGGTGTTCGAGGGGGCGGTGTCGGACGGGGCGGTGTCGGACGAAGGCCGGTTCATGACGTCCCTCTCCCTGGGGCGGCGGCCCCGCGCAGCGGCGCGGGCCAGTCGGCGGGGTCGTCGCCGAGGTGGGCGCGGATCCAGTGCGCCCAGCGTTCCAGGCCGAACCCGATGCAGGCCGAGTAGACGGCGTCACCGTCCGGCCGGTCGATCCCGAAGCCGGTGCCGAAGTGCTGCTGGTGCAGGTTGACCGAGGCCACCGCGACGTCCGGAGCGCCGTCGGGCATCCGGGCGCGCAGCTCGTGCTTGACCTCGTACGCCGCCTGGAAGGCCAGGAAGTCGACCCGGTCGGGGGTGAAGAAGGGGTCGCTGGCGGTCTCCAGCCGGCAGGGCAGGCCGAGGGCGCGGGCCAGCGACTCCAGCCGCTCCAGCATGTCGTCGCGGAAGGCGCGGGCGCCGGCCGCGTCGCCGACGTAGACGATCTCGCGCATCGAGAACGCGGTCAGCCGGGTGGCGGAGACCGCCGAGGGCAGTTCCCGGCGGGCGCAGCCGGCCCGGGCGGTGGCCACCACCGGGGCGTCGAGCACCCGGTCGGCCAGCGCCGCGAACAGGTGCAGGCAGACGGCCGGTGCCAGTACCGCGCCGCCGGGGACGAGTTCGGCCCGGCGGGCGGCGCGGTCGGTCGCGGCGGCGAAGCGGTCCAGCGCGGCGAGATCCGGTCCGACCTCGGCGGCCGCCAGCAGGTTCTGCGGGAAGGACTTGGCGTAGCCGGCGCGCTCGATGGTCGACCAGTCCACCAGGTGCGGGGCGGTGTACTCCTCGGCGCCGCTGTCCAGGGCCAGTTCCAGCAGCACGGTGTCCAGGGCGCGCTGCAGCCGGGCGGACGCCGTGGCGCCCACCTCCAGACCGGTCCCCACGATCCGGTGCCGGGCCGGCGCGGGGCCGGCCGGCGACCGGGCGCCGTCCTGTTCGAATCTGGCGCGGGGCGCGCCCTGGCGCCGCGCGGTGCGGGCGTGGGCGGCGGCCAGCAGTTCGGCGGCGCGCTCCGCAGGCCAGTCCGCGGTGGGCCGGTAGTGGACGACGGTGGCGCGGTCGGTGTGCTCGCACCGGTGGCCGCCGGGCGGCACGCAGTACGGCAGCAGTTCGTCGAAGGCGCGCCGCTGGCTCTCGGGCACCGGCCCCGGCGCGGTCCAGCCGACCTCGGCCGGGGCGTCGGCCGGCGGCGCGGCCGGCGGTCGGACGGCGCTCATCGCGCACCCCCGGCGGCCGGGCGGACGGAGCAGCGCACCGGGGTGGCCGCCCGGAAGGTACGGCCGGCGGGCCGGGGCGCGGGCTCCTGGACGTCGAGGGCCTCGACGCGGTCGAGCACGGCGTTCACGACGGTCTCCAGCTCCGCGACCGCGAGCCCCGAGCCCAGGCAGACGTGCCGGCCGGCGCCGAAGGTGAGCGGGGCGCGCCGGGGGCGGCGCAGCGGATCCCAGCGGTCGGGCTCGGGGAAGACCGAAGGGTCCCGGTTGGCCGCGGCCAGGAACGCGTTGACCGGCGCGCCGGCGGGGACGTCCACCCCGCCCAGGGTGACGTCCTCGGCCGCGAAACGCAGCGTGACGTGCAGCGGCGGCTCGTGCCGCAGGGTTTCGGCGACCACGCCGGGTACGCCCTCCCGCTCGGTCCGCAGGCGCCGGTACAGCTCCGGACGGGTCCCGAGGGCCACCAGGACGTTGGCGATGCCGGCCGCCGTGGTCTCGGTGCCGGCCGCCAGCAGGAGGACCGCGGTGTTGACCACCTCGGCGGGGCTGAGCCGCTCGTCGGAGGCGAGATCGGCCAGCAGGCCGTCGCGCGCCCCGCCCGCCCGGGCTCGTTGGAGCCGCTCCCGCAGCTCCTCGCGCCGCCGGGTGACCTCGGCCAGCGTGGTCGGCCCGTGGTCCACGTAGTCGACCAGCGGGGCGAGGGTCGCGGCGAGCCAGGGCGCCTCCTCCACCGGCAGGCCGAGCACCTGGCACATGACGCGGAACGGCAGCGTGCGGGCCAGCACGTCCACCAGGTCGGGGGCCCGCGCGGCCACCAGTTCGTCCAGCAGTTCACCCGCGAGCGGGGCGACGATCCGCTCCGCGTACCCGGCCACCGCGCGGGGGCGGAACGGGCCGGCCGCGGCGGAGCGCAGCCGCTGGTGCTGGTCGCCGTCGCGGTCGAGCATCGAGGGCCCGAAGGCGCGGCGGCTGGTACGGAAGGGGTGGTAGGCGGAGAACCGGGGCGAGACCAGCACCTCCCGGACGTGCTCGTAGCCGAAGACGGCGTAGCCGCCGAGGGCGTCGGAGCGGTGCACGGGGTCGTGTGCGCGGTGGTGCTCGTACAGCGCCCAGGGGTCGGCCTGGAAGCCGGGGTCGTCGAAGTCGAGCGTGGCGGGGGGCGGGGCGGTGCCCGGGTGGGGTGCCCCCGGGCCCGCGGTGGGGGGTGTCGTCGTCACGGGGTGTCAGACCTCGAATCTCAGCTCGCCGGTACCCGCCAGGAAGTCGGCGAGGCCGGTGAGCTCGGCGAGGCTGCCGGCTCCGTCGCGGATGGACTGCTTGAGCCGGTCCTCGCGGGCCCGCAGCAGCCGGCCGGCGCTGAGCACCGCGGTGACCCGCTCCGCCGGCAGCACGATGAATCCGTCGGCGTCTCCGATCAGCCAGTCGCCGGGGTGCACCTGGACGCCGCCGGTGCGTACCGTCTGCGGCACGTGCGGGGCGCGCTCGCGGGTGGTCCGGGCGGAGACCAGGGTCACCTCGGTGGAGAACACCGGGATCGGCAGGTCGAGGAGGTCGTCGAGGTCGCGGACCGCGCCGTCCACGACCAGGCCGCCGAGGCGCTGGGCCAGGGCCGAGGCGGTGAGGATGTCGCCGGCGAGGGCCTCGGAGGGCTGCCGCTCGTTGACCAGGAGCAGGATCCAGCCGGGCGGGGTCGCGGCGAGGGCCTGAAGGCAGGGCAGCATGTCGTCGTCGGTGGCGACCGGGAAGGCCGGGCCGGCGATTCTCGGCAGGCCGTTCCTGGCCTGCAGCGGGAGCCGCAGGGGTGTCACCAGATCACCTGCGGCGTCGGCGAGTTGGGAGGTGCTGACCTGGCCGAACTCCCCTCGGAGCCGGGCGATGGCGGCCTCGTCGAACCGGTGCTCGACCGGGGCGCTCACGCGCTCTCCTCCTGGCGCTGGGCCGTGACGAGCGTGTGGATGCCCGCGAGCGTGTAGAAGCTCTGCGGCTCGTGGTCGGCGAGGTCGATGGCACAGCCGGTGACGTCCTCGACGAAGAGGATCATCCGGATGACGGAGAAGGAGGTGACCAGGCCGAGGTCGAAGAGGTTGTCGTCGGGGTCGAGCCGGGCGGGGAACTCCCGTCCGGATTCGGCGGCCAGCCCGGCGAGGAACTCGCGGAGCTGCGCGAAGAGGTCGTCACGATCCATGGTGGTCTCCCAGCGGTCGGGTGGGGCGGTCTTCGGTGAGGGCTGCGGTCACCGCGTCCAGGGCGGCTTCCAGTTCTGCCCCGGGGATGGTCAGCGGGGGTGCGATCCGGATTCGGCGTCCGTCCTCGCCACCGGCGAAGACCAGGACCCCGCGCCGGAAGGCGCCCCGGACCACGTCGGCGGCGCCCGGCCCGGCGGGCTCGAACGACAGGGTGGGGCCGGTGAGCCGGACGGCCGTGATCAGGCCCGCGTCGGCCCAGCGCCGCGCGGCCCGGCCGAGCGCGGCGGCGACCCGCTCGCACCAGTCGTCCACCGGCGAGCGGTCGAGGTAGCGAGCCACCTCCCAGCCGGCGGCGAAGCCGAGGGTGGCGGTCTGGAAGGTGTGCGCCAGGTGCACGGTGGCGCCGGCGTCGGCCTCCAGCCGGCTGCGGTACACCACGGCGGAGAGCGGGAAGAGGCCGTTGGTCAGCGACTTGCCGAACAGCAGGATGTCCGGGTCCAGTCCGGCGGCCACCGCCGGGCTGAGGTGGCCGTGGCGGTAGTAGCCGCCCTGGATCTCGTCGGCGATGGTGAGGGCGCCGGCGCGCCGGGCCGCCGCCTGGAGTTCGGCGAGCCACTCGACGTCCAGCGGCAGGTACCCGTTGGCGCCCTGGACGGTCTCGTACAGGACGCACGAGACGTCGTCCCAGTCCTCGGGCACCTCGCCGGGCTCCAGGTGGGTGACCTGGTCGGCGATCCGGTCGGCGAAGCCGGTGTCCTGCAAGGCGCTGGAGCGCTGGACGGTGGTCACCGCCAGGGCGTCGACACCGAGGCCGTGGAAGGCGCCGCGGATCGCCAGGACCCTCCCGGGCCGGGCCCGACGGGCCAGCGCCAGCGCCGAGGAGACCGCGAAGCTGCCGCCGACCTGGAACAGCACCCGGCCGTCCGCGCCGAGGCCGAGCCGGTCGCAGAGCCAGCCGGCGAGCAGCTCGGCCTGCGGCGGGTAGAAGAGGGCCGCCAGGTCGGAGCCGCCGGCCAGGACCGGTTCGAGCTCCGGATTGCGGTGGCCGAAGTTGACGGACGCGTAGGCCGACATCAGATCCGTGCAGGACAGCACGGTGCCGTCCTCGCCCCGCAGGTGCAGCGTGGCGTTCTCCGAGCCCTCCAGGGTGTAACGGACGTCGAGCGCGGCGCCCTCGTCCAGGGCGCTGAGACTGCGGGTGGCCGGGCGGGGCGAGGGCGCGAGTGGAGTGGTGGTCACAGATCCTCCAGGAAGGTGCGCAGCCGGCTCACGCCCTCGGCGAGGCGCGGCGCGGGCTGCGTGAGCGACAGACGGAGGTGGCCCGCGCCGTGGCCGCCGAAGAGGCTGCCCGGGGCGGTGGCCACCAGTGCTTCGTCGAGCAGGGTCTCCGCCAGCCGGCGGTCGTCGGTGCCGGCTCCGGTGCCCCGGACGTCCGCGAGGACGTACAGGCCACCGAGCGGGCGGCGGACCAGCACCCCGGGGAGGGCGCCGAGTTCGCGCACGAGCAGCGCCCGTCGGTCGGCGTACTCGGCGCGGGCGGCGCGCACGTGGCCGGTGTCCGCGAGCGCCGCCGGCACCGCGCGCTGGACGAACTGCGGCATGCAGCAGTTGGTGTTGACGAGCAGGTCGGTGAAGCGGCGCAGGAGCGGCGGCGGGACGATCGCGATGCCGATCCGCCAGCCGCACATCGAGTGGCTCTTGGAGAGGCTGTCCATCACGACGGTCCGCTCGTCGGCCGGGTAGAGCGGGGTGTCCAGGCCGGGCTCCGAGAGCTCCCGGTAGGCCTCGTCCGTGACGGTGTGCAGGCGGTGGCGGCGGGCCAGGGCGGCCAGCGCGGCCAGGCACTGCGCGGGCCACACCGAACCGGTCGGATTGTGCGGGCTGTTCACCACCAGCACCCGGGTCCGGGCGGTGACCAGCCCCGCCACCTCGCCGGGGTCGGGGACGTGGTCCCGCTCGGGGCGCAGCGGGTAGCCGACCGGCCGCCCGCCGGCCAGCCGGACGAGTTCGGCGTACGGCGGGAAGCCCGGATCCGGCAGCAGCACCTCGTCCCCCGGTGACAGGACGGTCAGCAGGGTGAACCAGAGAGCGAGGTTGCTGCCCGGCAGCAGCACCACCTGGTCCGCCGTCACCGGGCGCCCCAGCCGGGCGGCGTAGTGCGCGGCGACCTGCTCGCGCACCTGCGGGTCGCCGGCCGCGTCGGTGTACCCGGCGTGGCCGCGCGCGAGTTCGCGGGTGGCCGCCTCGATCGCGGCGGGCGGCCCGCAGAGGTCCGGCTGCCCCACCTCCAGGCGGACGACGTCGTGCCCGCGGGCCTCCAGCCGCCCCGCCCGCGCGGAGAGCGCGAACGCGGACCCGCCGAGCAACCGGGCCGCGGCGGCGGTGTCCGGCGGGCGGCCGATCGGGACGGGCGGGCGGCCGGTCGGGACGGGCGGGCGGCCGGTCGGGGCAGGCGGGCGGGCGGTCATGAAGGGGTGGTGAGCCGCCGGACCGCCGCCACCACCCGCTCCGGGGTGGCCCAGAACTGCGCCTCCAGCACCGGCGAGGAGGGTATCGGCACCTCGGGCGCGCTGACGTGGGCGATCCGGCCCCCCAGTGCCTCGGCGAGACCCGGCACGTCGAGCAGGCCGGAGAGGATCTGGGCGGGCGCCCCGGAGCGCGGTCCGTCGTCGACCAGCACCAGCCGGCCGGTCCGCAGGACCGACTCGGCGACCGCGGCGGTGTCGAAGGGCACCAGGGTGCGCGGGTCCAGCAGGTCGACCAGGACGCCCTCGGCCGCCAGGTCCGCTGCGGCCTGCTCGGCGGCGCGCACCGCGGAGCCGATCGCCAGCACCGTCGCCGCGTCGCCGCCCCGGATCCGCCGGGCGACGCCGAAGGGCTGGGGCTCGGCCGCCAGGGCAGCCCGCAGGTCGCAGTGGTCGGCGAGGCCGGGGGCGATGAAGAGCAGCACCGGCCCCTGCTCGTCGCGAAGCGCCGTGCGCAGCAGCGCGCAGGCGTCGGTGGCGGAGCCGGGGACGGCCACCCGCACGCCGGGGGTCTGCATGAAGACGCCGTACGGGCACTGCTCGTTCTGCGGCCCCAGCTGCTGCGGGCCCCGGGTCGCCGAGGTCAGCACCATCGGCGCGCGGTAGGCGCCGTCGCTGAGGTAGTGGATCCGGGCCGCGTGGTTGACCAGTTGGTCCATCACCAGGAAGGCGAACGAGGCCCGGTTGAGGTCGACCACCGGCCGGAGCCCGGTCATCGCCGCGCCCAGTGCCGCACCGACCATGGCCGGCTCGGAGATCGGGCAGGTGCGTACCCGGCCGGCTCCGAAGCGGGCGCGCCAGCTCGGCGGCGTGCTGGTGGCGAGGAACACCACGTCCGGGTTGCGGTCGAGTTCCTGCTCCAGGATGAGGTCCAGGACTGCCAGTTCGTTCACGGGGTCGCCGCCCAGAGGTTGGTCAGGGCGGCCTCGGGGGCCGGCCAGGGTGAGGTGCGGGCGAAGGTGATCGCCGCGTCGACGCGCTGTTCGGCGTCGGTGTCGAGCGCGTCCAGCACCGCCGGCGCGGTGCCCGCTGCCAGCAGATGCTGGCGCAGCCGCCCGAGCGGGTCCCGGGCGAGCCAGTCGGCCCGCTCCTCAGCCGGCCGGTGCTCGCCGGAGGGCCGGTCGAACTGCAGGTGGAAGCGGGTGAGGTAGGTGCTCGCCTCGATGAAGGAGGGGCCCTGGCCGGCCCGGGCGGCCGCCACCGCGGCCGTGGCGGCGGCGTGCACCGCGAGGGTGTCGTTGCCGTCGACGCGGTGTACCGGCATCCGGTGGGCCTCGGCGATCCGCGCCACGGAGGTCTCGGGGTACACCTCCTCGGTGCGGGTGGCGCCCTGGTAGCCGTTGTTCTCGCAGACCAGGATCAGCGGCAGCCGCTGGACGACCGCCAGCGTGAGCGTCTCGTGCACCACACCGGCGCCGAGGGCGCCCTCGCCGAAGAAGACCACCGCGACCGCGCCGTCCCCCTTGACCTGGGAGGTCATGGCCGCACCCGCGGCCACCGGGATCCCGGCGCCGACGATGCCCGAGGACAGCAGCAGGTGCGTCGCCGGATCGCTGACCAGGGCGGCCGCCTTGCCGCCGCACAGGCCGTCGGCCCGGCCGAACAGCTCGGCGGTCAGGGCGTCGGGGTCGACGCCGCGGGCCAGCGCGTGGCCGTGGCCGCGGTAGTGACTGACCAGGTGGTCGCGGGGTTCGAGGGCCGCGCACACACCGACCGCGACCGCCTCCTGACCGATGTACGGGTGGACCGGGCCGATCACTTCGCGCTCGGTCCGGGCTTGGAGGATGCGCTCCTCGTAGGTGCGGATGAGGACCATCGTCCGGTAGGCCGCGACCGGGTCGAATCCGTCGACGGGCCGGGCGTCCACCGGTGGCAGGGCCGGGTCGGCGGGGAGGGCTGAGGCCATCACGGCTCCATCAGTCGCTGGGGCAGGGGTCTGCTGCGGGAGGCAGGCGTCCGTGCCCGGGCAGGGGTCGGCTCGGGCACAGGGACAGGTGGGCCCGAGGCAGGGTCCGCTCGGGGGACAGGCTTCTGCTCCCGGGGCGGGGTGGTGCTCCCGGGGCAAGCGTCTGTTCGTGGGGCAGACGTGACGGTAGTCAGGCGGGTCAGACAATTTCAAGGTCTGATCATCTATCAGTCCCCTTTATGACTGTTTTTTGCGTTTGTATGTCGAACGAAAAACGCTGAACCACCTCGCGCTGCAGCCGCTCCAGGGCGTCCACCGGCCAGGGCGCGGGCAGTTCGAGGACCAGGTGGCCCGCGCCCGCCGCCACGAACCGCTCGGCGGTCGCCCGGGTGGCGGCCGGCGCCGCGAGGTCGACCGGGATCTGGGCCGAGATCCCCAGAGTGTCCGGGTCACGCCCCTGCGCCTCGCAGTGCGCCCGCAGCGTCGCCAGCCGCGCCGCGAAGCCGGGCAGCCCGGCGGCCGTGTTCCAGAGGTCCGCGTGCCGGGCCACCACCTCCAGCGCGCGTGGCCCGCCCGCCCCCAGGACGAAGGGCGGGCACGGGCGTTGGACCGGCGCCGGATCGAGCCGGGCGCCCTCCAGGGCGTAGTGGCGGCCCGCGAAGTCCACCCGCTCGCCGGAGCAGAGCCGACGGATCAGCCCGCACGCCTCGGACCAGCGCTCCAGCCGCTCGCCGGGTGGCGGCATCCGCAGGCCGCGCGCCCGGTGCTCGTCGGCGTGCCAGCCCGCACCGAAGCCGAAGTCGAGCCTTCCCGAAGCGATGTGATCGACCGTCGAGACCATGGCGGCCAGCACCGCCGGCTCGCGCAGCGTGTTCGCGGTGACCAGCACGCCCAACCGCAACCGCGAGGTGGACGCCGCCAGCGCGGCCAGCAGCGTCCACGCCTCCAGGCAGCCGCCCGAAGGGGCCTCGCCGACCGGGACGTCGCCGACCGGCTCCAGATGGTCGAACAGCCAGGAGTGGACGAACTCCGGCATCTCCTCGGCCTCCTGCCACAGCCTCAGCACCCGCGCGAAGGGCACGTGCTGCTGAGGTGCCTTGAACCCGACGGCCACTGCGTTCCGCATGGCGTCCACCTCTCCCGAGGGCGACAATCA
The DNA here is from genome assembly GCF_041435095.1 of Kitasatospora sp. NBC_00315. Lineage (NCBI taxonomy): Bacteria > Bacillati > Actinomycetota > Actinomycetes > Kitasatosporales > Streptomycetaceae > Kitasatospora > Kitasatospora sp. NBC_00315. Next base: position 567,174 of record NZ_CP108025.1, read on the forward strand.
GCCACATCCATGACTGGCGACTGCTGATGATCGCCGAACTGTTGTTAATTACTTGCGGTTTCGCGCAAATATATGCTCCACTCCTCTCGCTCCCGTCACTCCACCAAGGAGGTCGTCCCGATGGACGTGCCACCCCTCGTCGAACAGGCCCGGCAGCGGGCCGCGGACCACGGCTTCGGCTACTCGTGCGCGCCGCTGACCGGAGAGCTCCTCGCGGTGCTCAGCGCCGCCGTCCGGCCCGGCGGCCGAATCCTCGAACTCGGCACCGGTATGGGCGTCGGCCTCGCCTGGGCCCTGCACGGACTGCGCGGGCGTGCGGACGTCACCCTCGTCACCGTGGAGCAGGACCCGAGGACCGCCGAACTGGCCGCCACGGCCGACTGGCCCGCCTGGGTCGAGCCGCACACCGGCGACGCCGTGCGGCTGCTGCCCGGACTCGGCACCTTCGACCTGGTCTTCGCCGACGCCGAGGGCGGCAAGTGGCACGGTCTGGACCGCACGCTCGCCGCGCTGGGCGAGGGCGGCGTCCTGCTGCTCGACGACATGGACCCGGAGCGCTACACCCTCGCCGAGCACCACGTCGCGATCGCCGGCGTCCGCGCCGCCCTCCGGGCCGACACCCGCCTGGTGATCGTCGACCTCCCGGTGGGAACGGGCCACATCATCGCCACCGTGCGCCGCGGCGCCGCATCCGCGTGAGCACGGCCGCGACCGAGCCTCTCGCGGCGCCCGACACGGCGGTCCTGGACGAACTCCAGGTGTTCCTGCACTCCTTCGAGCCGGCCGGCCGAGTCTGCCCGCAGCTCGACGAACGGACCTTTCTGCACGCGGGGCCTCCGCTCGGCCCGGACGCCCCGCCCGCACCCATGCGCTCCGCCCTCGTCGGCGCACTCCTGCTGGAGGGCACCGCCGCCACCCCCGGCGAGGCCGGACGGCTGATCGACGACGGCCGGCTGACCCTGCTGCCCTGCGCCGACCACGGCGCGCTGGGCGCACTGACCGGGATCATCTCCCGTTCCATGCCGGTGGCCGTCGTACGGGACGCCAGGGGCGGTACGGCCTTCGGCACCCTCGGCGAGGGCGCGGGCCCCTGTCTGCGGGCCGGGCACCACGACCCGCGCACCCTGGACCGCCTGCGCTGGGTCGCCGGCGTCGTCGCTCCGGTGCTCCGACGGGCCTGCGAGGACGCGCAGCTCAACCTCACCCGGATCCTGCGCACCGCCCTGACCCAGGGCGACGACGGCCACAGCCGCACCACGGCGGGCACCGCCCACCTGCTCGTCCAGCTCACCGGGCTGCTGCTCAAACGGGGGATCAGCTCCCCCGAGCTCGCCAGGATCCTGCGGTGGATGACCGCCGACCCCCAGTTCTTCGGCGCCTTCGCGGTCCTGACCGCCCGACTGCTGGCCCGGGCGATCCCCGAGCGGCCCGGCAGCCCCCTCGTCCGGACCCTCGTCTCCAACGGCCACCGGTTCGGCATCCAGGTGGCGGGACTGGGCGGGCGGTGGTTCACCGCACCCGCGCCGGTCGGGAGCGCCGTGCTCTTCGGCGGCCACTCCCCCGCCGACGTCCACCCGGTCATCGGGGACTCCTTCGCCGCCGAGGCGGCCGGCTTCGGCGCGATGGCCCTGTCGGCCGCGCCGGCCGCGACCGACCACCTGGGCCTGAGCGCGGCCGAGGTGCGCGCGCACGCGCTCCGGATGCGCTCCATCACCAGCGCCACGAGCACGCGCTACCGGATCCCCGGCGACGGCTCCACGGGGATCCCGCAGGGCATCGACGTCCACCGGGTGGTCGCCCGCGGCGTCACCCCGCTGGTCACCACCGGCCTGCTCCACCGCACCCCGGGCACCGGGCGGATCGGCACCGGACTGGCCGAACTCCCCATCGCCCCGTTCCTCGCCGCCTCACGGGCACTGACCAGCGCCTGCTGAGCAGCACCAGCCGGTCCGCCCCGACCCGCGCCCCGACCCACTGCTCCGATCCTTTGCCCGGCTACGCCGCCCCGCCCCGTCGCTCCCGCACCCCCCACGGCGCCCCACCCGCCACCCCGCATTCCGGCCGGCTCCGGTCCCCGACCGAGGCCGCCGCCCCCACCACCCGCTCCGGAACGAGGGACCCATGCTCGAAGCAGCAACCGCCGCACCGTCCGCGGCGCACTTCCACCGCAACGGCCATCACGTCTGGCGCGGCTTCCTCGACCCGGACCGGGTCGCCGGACTGCGCACGCTCGCCGACGACCTGCTCGCGTCAGACCTGGCCCTGCACACCCCCGAGTCGCTGCGGGTCTTCCAGTTGTTCCGCCACGGCGCCCCGTTCGTCGACCTGATGAACGACCCGCGGCTCACCGAACTCACCGACACCCTGCTCGGCCCGCACGCCCTGATGAACGATCTGAGCCTCAACCGCGTCGAGCCCGGTGCCAAGCCGGACCGCTGGCACATCGACTACCCCTACAACGACATGCCGCAGATCGTCGAGGGCAGCCTGCTCGCCCTCCAGTGCGTCCTGCCACTCACGCCCTTCAGCGCGGAGAGCGGGGCCACCGAGTTCATCCCCGGCAGCCACCAGCGCTTCAAGCAGCCGCCGCTGAGCCCCGGCGGGACGCCGCTCCCGGCCGCCGCCGAGCCCGGCGATCTGATCGTCCTCGCGGCCTCCACCTGGCACCGGGCCGGCGTCAACCGCACCGGCCTCCCGCGCACGGCGATCCTGCTCAGCTTCACCGAGGCGTGGGTGCGGCCGATGGCCGAGGCGCCGGAACCCGGCCCGTGGTCCCTGACCCGGGCGGCCCGCGTCAGGTTGGGCATGGAGCGCGCCTGAGCGTACGGCGCCTGCCGGGCACGGAAGTTGAACCGCCCCGTGCGGCCGGCGCTCCCTCGCGCCGGTCGGACGGGCGCCGGTCGGACGCGCGGCGCCCGGCCTGACGCTGCGCCCGCGGTGACCACCGCCGTGGCGACGGGCTACCACCGGGTGGCCGGGTTCCCGGCCGGGCCGGCGCCCCGCCGGGGCGAGCGGCGCGACGGCCGGTCGCACGGAGCACTGCGCCGGGGCGATCGGGTCGCGGCCGTCCCGGCTCCCCGTCAGCGCTCCGGTACCTCCTGACTGGCGACCAGCTCGCGGTAGGAGGTGCAACGCTCCAGCAGTGTGGGATGGTCGCCTGCGTCGACGACGGCCCCCGCGCTCATCATGATCACATGATGGGCGTTCTGGACCGTGGAGAGGCGGTGCGCGACCACGATCACTGCACGGGTCGCCGCGAGGTCCTCCACGATGGCGCGGAACCGCTGCTCGTTCAGGCCGTCGAGCTGACTGGTGGGTTCGTCCAGGAGGACGATCTCGGCGTCGGAGAGCAGGGCGCGCGCGAGGGCCATCCGCTGGCGCTGCCCGCCGGAGAGATCCGACTCCCGGCCGAGCAGGGTGTCGAGGCCCTGCGGGAGGCGGGCGATGTCCTCGGTCAGCCCGACGGCGTCCAGCGCGGCGGCGAGCTCGGCCTCGCTGGCACCGCCGGTGCGGCCGAGCTCCAGATTGTCCCGAGCGGTGGCCTCCAGCAGGGTGAACGCCTGGTCCACGTAGGCGATGCGGGCCCGCAGGGCGTCCAGCGGCCAGTGCCGGGTGTCGTGCCCGAGGACGGTGATCGAGCCGGCGGACGGCCGGATGAAGCGGTCGATGAGCGACAGCGTGGTGCTCTTGCCGGCGCCCGAGGGACCCACCACCGCGGTGAGCCCGGTGCGGGCGGTGGCGAAGGAGATGCCGCGCAGGGCGGCGTCCTCGGATCCGGCGTGGGTGTAGGACACGGACTCGAAGACCACCGAGGGTGCGTCCGGCACCGGTGTGGGCGCCGTCCGGCCGATCTCCTGGGCATCGGTCTCCGGCGCCAACCGCAGCAGGTCGTTGCAGCGGTCGCGGGCGGCCAGACCGGCCTGCAGCCTGCCGAAGCCACCCGCGAGGGTGTTGATCGAGGGAACCGTCTGCAGCAGGTAGAGCAGGAACGCGGCGAAGGCGGCCAGTTGGATGCTGCCGGTGGCGATCCGGGCTCCCCCGGCGACGATCACGGCGATCATCGCGAACTGGTTGCCCAGTGTCAGGACGGCCGGTACCAGGGTGGCGAGCCGGGCGCCAGCCAGCGAGACGGCGCGCAGGCGTTCCGCGTCGGCCGCCAGCGCACGGACCGCCACCGGCTCCGCCCGGTAGGCCTTGATCGTGCTCAGCGCCTCCAGGTTGGCCGTGAAGCGCTGCGCGATCAGCCCGATGGCGACCTGCTGGCCGCTGACGTTGGCCCGCATCCGGCGCAGGACCAGCGTCACCAGGACCGCCAGTACGACGAGCGACGCCACCGTGACCGCGGTCAGCACCCAGTCGATCCAGACCATGATCGCCAGTGTCGCCGTGACGGTCAGCGCCGCCAGCGGCAGTTGGGTGGCCACGTCGATGACCTGACGCAGCAGGAGCGCGTCCGAGGTGATCCGGGCGGCGAGCTCCCCGGTGCCCTGGGCCCGCACGGTGGCGAGCGGCAACCGCAGCGCGTGCTCCATGATGCGGATCCGCAGCCGGTAGGTCATCCGCTCCCCGACCCGGGCCAGCAGGAATCCGGAGAGCGCCTGGGTGACGGCGCCACCGACGGCCGCCGCGCACATCATCAGCACGTCCGGGCCGAGCGGGCGGTGTGCGGAGAAGTCGGCGACGATCCGGCGGACGATCAGGGGCAGCACGATCGCCGCGCCGGTGGCGAGCAGGGCGAGCAGCAGGGCGAGGACGAGCCGCCCCGGCTCGGCGACGAGTTCACGGCGCAGCCGGACGGGGCCGGGCGCCCGGCGGGCCGGGCGGGCCGGGCGGGTGAGCGGGTCGGCCACGGGGAGCCCCTTCCGGTGGTACGGCGGTGTCGCCGGTCGGCCGCGGCGGGCCGGCCGCGAGCGGTGGATCGTCCGGGTGAACGGCGCCCGGGCCGGAGCAGCTGGGTGCCGCTCCGGCCGGTCACCGGCCGGGCCCCGGTGCCTGGGCCCGGCCGGCTCCACCGAGTGGTGCGTTCCGCCCCTACCGGACGGTGGTGCCGGTCAGAGGCAGAGGAGCGTGCTGACCGTGCTGGTGCCGCAGTTGAGCACGCTCAGGGAGCTCGTGCTGGCGAGGGTGTCGTCGATCGGGGCCGCCTCGGTCTCGGGCAGCTCCATGGTCTGGAGGTCGAGGATCGCCATGACTGTTCTCCTTCACTACTGACGGGGTGGATCACCCGGCCGGTGGCCGGGAACCTGTGGGGCGCGGGACGCGCCGAGAGGGCGTGCGGGCGGTGCGGGCCCGGTCGGCCGGGGGCCGTCGCGGGGCTCGTCGGGCCCGGTCAGCCGGGGAGGGGGGCGGCCGGGCGACCCGTCCAGGGGAGGAAGGGTGTGCCGGCCAGCGCCGTTCCCAGGGCCAGCAGCACGCCTGCGCTTCCGGTGGCGAGGTCTGCCGAGAGGCGCAGCAACTGGTCTCCGGGGAAGGCGAGATGGCCCTGGTAGGAGATCTGGTGGAGGGCCAGCTGTGCCCGCTGCCGGTCGAGCACGGCCCGGTGCCTCCCGACCTCGCCCGCCCCGTCCGCCCCGTTTGCCCCGTCCGCCCGGGGTCCGGTGAGCGCCAGGTAGCCGAGCAGCCCCGCCCGCCCGTTGAACAGGCCGGACTGGATGATGAACTCCGGCTCGGCCGCTCGGCGGATCGGGTGCTCGTGGGCCGCCGTCGGGCTGTCGGGGCGGTGCGCGAGCAGGGCGTCGAGGGCCAGGCCGATGCCGGCGCTGCCGGTCTCGACGTACGGCAGGACCCGGCGTCCGTCGATCACCTGGAGGGTGCCGTCCGGCATCGTGACGCAGCGGTCGAGATCGCGCTTGACCAGGGTCTCGGCCTGGTCGAGCAGGCTCTTCTCGCCGGTGTGCTCGAAGAACCGGACCAGCGCGAGCGCCGCGCCGCAGGCTCCGCCCAGCAGTCCGGCCGCGCGGCGGCCGTCGCCCGGATCGGCCTTCTCCATCTCGTCGCCCGCGGCCCGGGCGAGCGTGAGGGCGGTGTCCAGCAGCCGGCCGTCGTCGGTCGCGGTGGCGAAGTGCAGCAGGGCCAGGGCGACCCCGGCGCTCCCCGATCCCAGGGTCGGCCCGGCCTCGCCGTCCGCCGACCGGGAGAGCCGGGCCAGCAGGTCGAGTGCGCTCTCCCGCTCCCCGAGCAGGTCGAGCGTGTAGGCGACACCGTGCCCACCGGAGTACAGACCGGGCGCGGTGGCACGGGTGCGCGCGGCCCGCACGAGCCACTGGACGTGGTCGGGGTCGATCGCGGCGCCCGTGCCGTGCAGCGCGTACAGCACCCCGGCGGCGCCGTGGGCCAGGCCCAAGCCTCCCTGGGTGAACTGGGCGACGTCCCCGGGAAAGAGGCGGTCGGCCCGGCCGGGGGTGGCCATCGCGCTGATGCCGGCTGCGAGCGAGTCCCGGATGACCGGCCAGTCGGCCCGGGGCGCGGCCAGCAGGGCGTTCGTCTCGGCCCGGCGCAGGCCCAGTTCGGGACGAGGGGTCCTGCCGTCCGCGGGTGCGGGGGCCAGCAGGCGGCGGATCTCGTCGGTGTAGCCGGGCGGCACCGGGAAGCGGCGCTCGATGGCCTCGGCGAGCTCGACGGCCTTGCCGGCGTCCAGTGCGGGCAACTGGGCCAGCGGGAGGAACAGCCAGAGCCGGATCGCGGCCAGACCGTACCGGTCCACCTGGGCTCCGGTGTATCCCGAAGGTGCGGTGAAACCGGCCGCCCCGAGCGCGGGACGGACGAAGTCGGCTGCCGTGCTGGCGAGTTCGAAGTCGATGAAGCAGATGTCGCCGTTAGGCCGGATGATCAGGTTGCGCGGGTGGAGGTCGCCGAACACGACGCCGCGGGCGTGGATCGAGTCCAGGGCCGCTTCGATCCGGGCCACGATGCCGAGCGCCTCACGGGTGTACGCGGCGACCGCGGCCTCGTCCGCGTCCGGGTGGATCAGCGGGTAGTGCGCGGTCAGCCACTGACTGAGGGACTCCCCCTCGATGAACTCCTGTACCAGGAACCGGTGTTCCCAGGCGGTCAGCAATCCGTGCACGGCCGGGACTCCCGGCAGCCCGGCCAGCAGCGCGAGCGTGTCGTGCTCCTGCTGCAGCCGGGCGACGGCGTCGACCCCCCGCTGGTCCAGGCCCGCGTACGGCCGGGCCTCCTTGAGCACCAGCTGCGGTCCGTCGGCCCCGTCCCGCGCCAGGTAGACGCCGCCGGCGTTGGAGAAGTGCAGGACCCGCTCGACGGTGTACGGCAGGCCGGTGTCCTGTGGGGCGGCTCGTGCGGCCAGCGCCGGTACGAGGACGGCCGGCACCGGCGCCCACGCCGGGACGGAGAAGCCGGCGCCGCGCACGTCGGGCACCAGTCGCCCGTCCGAGTCCTCCAGGGCGAGCACCCGCTCGCCCGCCTCGTTGCGGCAGTGCCGCTCGGCGAAGCCGCCGTAGCGCAGGTAGAGCGGTCCCTCGCCCCAGCGCAGATCGCTGAGGATGTACGGTCCCCGGCGGCCGGTCAGCAGGGTGCCGAGCCCGTCGAGACATCGCTCCAACTCGGCGTCGTCCACCGGGTAGAGCGTGCAGAACTTCCCGCTCGAACCGCGCGGGGCGTACTTGGAGTTCTGCACCTGGAGGATCGGCAGGCCGCGCAGGAACTTGAAGGTGACGCGCTCCCGGAGGCAGTACTCCCAGACCTCCGCGAGCACCTCCTCGGCATCCTGCGCACAGGACGACACATGGATCTTCCAGCCCTGGGAGGGCAGTTGTGCGTTCACGGGCCGCACGACGGACCAGATCTCGAGGTCACCGCGCTCCCAGCCGGCGGGCAACGGCCGGCTGACGGCTGCGAACTCCTCCTGCGCGCCCCAGCGTCGGGGCGAGTCGTAGAAGAGCGGATCGGCATAGGCGTAGGCCTCGTACCGGTTGTCCAACGGAACCCTCCTCGGGACGGGACGTGCACAGGAGAGGCGGCGAAGAATGGGCGGTCCACAACGCCGTCCGGGACGGCGGAAGTCGAAGAGGCATCATCGGCGGGGGCCAGAAAGCCCTTCATACGATGCGACTGATCGAAGTATTAGGAAAGGAAGAGTTCGTCCACAACGGCGCAGGGACGGTTATTCCGAATGAATATTCACTCCCGGCGCAACGGCGCGAAGCGAAGTGAGCCGGAGCGCGGAGGCTCGTACCCGGCCTGCGGCGCCGGCGGGTCGATCGGTCCGCCGGAGGAGCCCTCCACGCCTCGCCGAGGCGCGCGACGGCGCCCAATCATGGCTCCTACCTGCGATAACACTGACCAGGGAGCTCGGCGGCGACCCCTTCGGCCGACCCGGCCGCCCCGGCGGATCCACCGGGGCAGGGCGGCCCGGGACCGCCGGCGTTCACGGAGTCGTCGACCGTCGCGCATCCCCCGAGAGGTCAGCATTCATCTGATATATGTGAACGAAATATCTATGCCCGGTCAGATGTTCGCATACTGGACGTTCGCAGACGCTCCGGCCCGGCGGGATATTCGGAGCGGCGAGGTCCGGATGGACGGGCGCCGGGGCCTGAGCCGGACGGAATTCTCCCGAGGCCCGGAGAACGACCGCACAACCTGACGGACGGACGGGAGGAGGGCGGACGGGCGGAGGGGCGGACGGGCCCGGCAGGACCCCGGAGCCGGCGCGCCGCAGCCCGGCCCTGCCGGTGGGATCGGCAGCGGGCCGGGCCGTAGGCATCCGATGGCCGGGCGCGCGATACGGCCAGGCCGTGGCAGGCCAGGCCGTGGCAGTCCGGCCGGTGGCAGGCCAGGCCGTGGCAGTCCGGGGCGGCGGTAGTCCGCGCCGGCGACGATCAGTAGTAGCCGGTCTCGCCGTCGAGGAGTTCCCGGATCGTGTCCAGATGGCCGGCATGGCGCGCCGTTTCCTCGATCATGTGGAGCAGGATCCAGCGCAGCGAGGCCGCGCCTGACCGGTAGTCACGGTTCAGGCCGACCCGGTCGAGCTCGTGCGCCGCGGTGATCTCGTTGGAGGTCGCACACTGGCCCTCGTACTCCAGGAGGAGCCGGGCCAGCGGGACGCCCTCGGCCTTGAAGTCGGCGTCGTCCTCGTCGGAGAACTGCGGGTTGGCCGACGCCGGATGGTTCTGGAACAGCACCTGGAACCAGCCGTGCTCGGTCCACCGCAGATGGGCGATGATCCCGGAGACGGTCATCAGGGGGGAGCCCGGGAGGAGCGGCCGACGGGCGTCCTCCTCGGAGATCCCCTCGCACTTCCATCGGACGATCGAGCGCTGGAGATCGAGCCACCCCACGAGTTGGCTGCGTTCGTCCGCGGTGAAGTCAGGGCGCGTGCGAGGAATGGACATGGTCGCCGAGGCTAGCCCGCACCGGGCACCGGGCGCACCAGGTTTTCCTCCGGTCCCACGCGCCACGGGGCACCGCCCCGGGCGCGGGGCACCGGGCGGTCGGGCCGCCCCGCGCACCGGCGCCGGGACACGCAGGCGGGGCATCGCCGCACTCCCGCGCGCGACCGGGCCTACGATCATGAACGCTGTGCCACCGCACGGTCACGTTCCGGGAGGGCGGTGCACGAGTGGTCGCGCTGGCCGTCAGTATGGGGGCGCTGTTCGCCTGGGCGCTGGTGGCCGGACGGCTGGCGCGCTGGAGCGTCACGGCTCCGGTCGCGATGACGGCCGCGGGCGTGGTGCTGACCGTCGGGCCGCATCCGCTGGTCCGCGTCAGCCTGACCACGTCCGACGCCGAGCGCGCCGTCGAGATCATTCTCGCCGTCCTCCTCTTCACCGACGCGACGACGGTGCCGGCGGGGGCCGTCCGGGGGGAGCGACCGCTGTTGACGCGGCTGCTCCTCCTCGCGCTGCCGATGACCCTGGCCGCCGGGGTGCTGGTGGGCGGCCTGCTGTTCCCGTCCGGCGGCTGGTGGGCGGCGGCGCTGTTCGCGGCCGTGACCGTGCCCGTCGATCTGGCACCGACCGCCGAGCTGATCCTCGACCAACGGCTGCCGTCCTGGCTGCGCGGCGTCCTCACGGTGGAGAGCGGACTCAACGACGGCTTCCTCGCCCCGGTCTTCCTGCTGTGCCTGGCGGGCGCCGAGGCCAGGGGCGGCGGCCCGGGGTCGGCCGCCGACGCGGTGGGCGGCGCACTGGAGGCCCTGCTCCGGGCCGTCCTGGCCGGTGTGCTGGTCGGCAAACCCGGTGGGATCCTCCTGCGGCGCGCCTGGCTGGCCGGCTGGACCGGGCCGGCCGCGATCCGGCTCGGGATCCTCGCTCTCCCCTTGATGGCGTACGCGCTGGCGGTCGCCCTGGACGGCAACGGCTTCATCGCCGCGTTCGTGGCCGGCCTGTGCTTCACGCCGGACTCCCGCCTGCTGCCCGCCAAGTCACTGCACCTGGTCGAGGACGCCGGGACGCTGCTCTCCCTGGCGCTCTGGTTCGTCTTCGGGGAGCTCGTCACCCAGGCGTTCACCGGCGACTTCGACGGCCGGGTGGTGGCCTACGCGGCGCTGTCACTGACGGTGGTGCGGATCGGCCCGGTCCTGCTCAGCCTGGCCGGGAGCGGACTGGGACGGGCCGACCGGCTGATGCTCGCGTGGCTCGGTCCCCGGGGCCTGGCGTCCATCGTCTTCGGCCTGCTCGCCTTCATCAGCCTCGCCCCCACGGATCCGCGCGCCGCCGACCTGGTCGGTCAGGTGATGACGATGACCGTACTGATGAGCCTGCTGCTGCACGGACTGACCTACGGACCGCTGGCCACCCGGTACGCCTCGGCCCGCCGGCCGCAGGGGGCGGGCCGTCGGCCGGAGCCGCCCGACGACCCTCGGTAGCCGTCACCACACGGAAGGGATCGGCTCGGGGACGTCACGACGCCTCGTGGGGCGGGCCGATCCGTCACCGTCGGCTCACTCCGGGGCAACCGACTGCGACCTCGCGGCCCGCGGGCCGGTGAGGGTCCTCACAGGCCGAAGGGCACTACGACGGTTAGTAGGAGTCGCCGGCGCCCGCTCCGCGCGCCGACCCACCGCCTCCCCCGATGGGCATCGGGCCAGGTCACGGCCCTCCACCCCGACCCGGCGCAGCGCTCACGACGCTCGGAACGCACGGCGGGGCGACGGCTGCTCCACGACGGCGGGTCGTAGCACGGGGGTCTTGGCCGGGGCGTCGCGTCGCGTTAACAATTGCGGAGTCGATGGCCGCGCCGGCCCTGTCCGCCAGGCGCAGGCTTACCGCCGCATCCCGCCCGTGACCCTTCGAGCCCCTGTCCGGCTCACGGTCACCAACGGACGGGACGCGGCCCAACCCGATTGAGGTCTTCTTCTTCATGCCCGCTTTCAAGCTTCGTATGCGCACCTCCGCCGCCGTTCTCGCCGGAGCCGCCGGCCTCACCGCACTCGGCGCCGGCCTGCTCCCCGCCACCGCCAACGCCGCCACCGCCTCCCCCCAGACCCTCGCCGCCCAGATCGTCCCCGCCGGCCAACTCGCCTCCTTCAACCAGATCATCTCCCACGAATCCGGCTGGAACGTCCACGCCACCAACGCCTCCTCCGGCGCCTACGGCCTCGCCCAGGCCCTGCCCGGCTCCAAGATGGCCTCCGCCGGCGCCGACTGGAAGACCAACCCCAGCACCCAGATCAAATGGGCCCTCGGCTACATGGACTCCCGCTACGGCAGCCCCAACGCCGCCTGGACCTTCTGGCAGACCCACCACTGGTACTAAGAACCACCGGCTACCGGGACCCACCGGCGCCCGGATCGCCCCCGCTCGGGGCGACCCGCGCCGCACGGCGGCGGCGCCCCGGCGCGCCCACGCGCAGCGCCCGGAGCGGGAACCGCCCGCACCCCTGTCCGACCGGACCGCCTCCGTGACGCCCCCCGGGCGCCGGACAGGGACCGCCCGGAGCACCCGAGGGACCCGGCACACCACCAGGTGTGCCGGGTCCCTCGTCGCATGTGGGAGATGCCCCGCCTAACAACTCGCGCCGGCCCCCGGCCTGCCCGGCGCACCCCCGACGAACGACTCACCGACCCCCCGGCCTGCCCGGCGCACCCCCGACGGCCGGCGGCGGCGGGCCCTACGCCGTACCGAGCGGCGCCGGAACGGCGGACGCGGGGGCGCCCGTGCGCCGGTACCGTACGCCGGGCAGCCCCGCCAGGAAGGCACTGAACCCGGCACGCTCCTCGGGCGAGAACGCTGCCTTCAGAATCGTCGCCGCCACGGGCGCACCGCCTCCGGCGCGCTTCGCCATGATCGTCCAGGCCACGGGGTTGTCGGCGATCCTGGTGACCATGGCCCAGGAGAGTTCACGCAGGCCGGCGTCGGTCCGGACGCTCAGGCCCAGGTCGGTGATCCGGACGGCCGTGGGGCCGACGTACCACCGGCCCACCTTCGCACCGATCTGCCGGGGTCCGACGGTGAGGTTCCACAGCTGGAAGCCCGCGAGCAGCAAGGCCGGAAGCGTGAGCAGCACACTCCCCGCCACGATGCCCAGCACCGCCAGGAGGCAGCAGAGACCGAAGCCCGCCCACCGCAGCGCGGGGCGGGCGGTGGAGTTGGCCACCACCGAGGCCGTGATGTCCTCGCCGGTGGCTTCGTACTCAACCTGAATGTCCATGTCCGCCTTCTGAATTCGTCGGGTCTGATCATCCCGAAAGATCATCAGAATAGGGCCGTCCGCCGCGGTGGACCCGGGCGCCCTGCCGTGACCGCCGTCCGCCCCTGGAAGGCGCCGCACCACGGGGCCCCGGCCGCACGGGCGGGCGCCGGGACCGCGAACCGCCACGACCGGCGCTCGCGGCTCCGCGCACGCCGTTAGCGCTCACAAAAGGTCCCCGAGTGCCCGTGTTGCATGGCCGGCTCCGCGCGCGCCGTGCATCCGACCGACCCTTGGAACACCCGAACGGGCCGACCGAACGCCCAGGCAGGACACACCGGAGCCCCCGCCGCAGTCGGGCAGGGTCGCCGAAGATCGACAATCGTCCTACGGGGAAGGGATGCTGGGGCCGACGCGCCAGAATGGCCGGCGACCGGGCCCTGGCAGGCCGGAGCGGGGCCCCGCCTGCCGGTGCCCGGACCGGCCCCACCGTCGTCAAGATTGGATAACGCCGCGCACGCCCCTTGCGCCCAACAATTGTGAGCGTTAACAATCTCACTCGAACGAAACAACGCCGCCACACCACGGTGGAGGGACGAGCTCTCGCGCGCCGCGCCGACGTGCCCGGCACAACACCACCCGAGCCCTGCCGCATCCGCACAGTCCCGCAAGTCAGCTCCGCCCCATGCTGTTTCACCTCTGCCGTCCGGTCACCGTGCCGACACCGCGACACGCCGTCACACCCCGACGTCGCCCCGCCTCGTCCCGCCTGCTCCACCCCGGCGTACACGGATCCACCCCCACCCGGCCCCACCTCGCGCCGGCCCCGGCCCGAACCGCTTCTCCCCGTACCGCTTCTCCCGCGCCGACCGTGCCCCACGCGGCAGGCGCGCCCACCCCTGCGCCGACCGCGTGCCCGCAGTCGCGGGCGCAGGCGCCCCCGAAAGGAAGAACCCACATGTCCAAGAGAGCAGTTACGGCCCTGGTCGCCGGCGCGATGATCGTCACCCTGTCCGCCTGCTCGTCGGGTGCCGCCTCGTCCGACAGCAAGGCAGCCGGTCACAAGCTGACCATCGGGTTCTCGCAGGTGGGTGCGGAGAGCGGGTGGCGGACGGCGAACACGACGTCGATCCAGGATGCGGCGAAGAAGGCCGGCGTGGAGCTGAAGTTCTCCGATGCGCAGCAGAAGCAGGAGAACCAGATCAAGGCGATTCGCTCGTTCATTCAGCAGAAGGTGGATGTGATCGCGTTCTCGCCGGTGGTGGAGTCGGGTTGGGACACCGTGCTGAAGGAGGCGAAGGCGGCGAAGATCCCGGTGATCCTGACCGATCGTGCGGTCGATTCGAAGGACGAGTCGTTGTATGTGTCGTTCCTGGGGTCGGACTTCGTGGAGGAGGGCAAGAAGGCCGGCGACTGGTTGGTGAAGGAGTACGACGGCAGGACCGATGACGTGAACGTCGTCCAGCTGGAGGGCACGACGGGCTCCGCGCCCGCCAACGACCGCAAGTCGGGGTTCGCGGAGGAGATCAAGGGCGAACCGAAGTTCAAGATCGTGGCGTCGCAGACCGGTGACTTCACCCGGGCCAAGGGCAAGGAGGTGATGCAGGCCTTCCTGAAGTCGCAGCCGAAGATCGATGTGCTGTACGCGCACAACGACGACATGGCGATCGGTGCGATCCAGGCGATCGAGGAGGCCGGTAAGAAGCCGGGTGTCGACATCAAGATCGTGTCGGTGGACGGGGTGAAGGACGCGTTCACGGCGATGTCGCAGGGCAAGATCAACTATGACGTGGAGTGCAACCCGCTGCTCGGTGACCAGCTGATGGACCTGGCGAAGAAGGTCAAGGCGGGCGAGAGCGTGGAGCGTCGGATCAAGACCACCGAGGGCACCTTCACGCCGGAGCAGGCCACGGCCGCGCTGCCGACCCGCCAGTACTGACCCGGCGCCCGGACCCGGGGCCGCCCGCCCGTCCTGACCGCGGGCAGGGCGGCCCCGGCTCCCCGGCCGACCACGAGAGGAGGACCGATGGGACAGCAACCGGTTCTGGAAGTACGCGGGATCCGTAAGGAGTTCCCGGGCGTGCTGGCGCTGGACGGAGTCGACTTCCGGCTCTTTCCCGGCGAGGTGCACGCGTTGATGGGTGAGAACGGCGCCGGCAAGTCGACCCTGATCAAGGTCCTCACCGGTGTCTACGAGTCGGACGGCGGCGAAGTGCTGCTGTCCGGGCGGCGGGTGCGGATCGCCGGTCCGCTGCAGGCGCAGCAGGCCGGCGTGTCGACGGTGTATCAGGAGGTGAATCTGTGCCCGAATCTGTCGGTGGCGGAGAACATCCTGATCGGTCGTGAGCCGCGTCGGCGGGGTTTGATCCACTGGGCCGGCGTACGTCGGCGGGCCGCCGAGGCGGTGGCGGCGTTGGATCTGGACCTGGACGTGTCCCGGCCGCTGGCGGACTGTTCGATCGCGGTGCAGCAGTTGGTGGCGATCGCGCGGGCGGTGGACATCGACGCGAAGGTGTTGATCCTGGACGAGCCGACGTCGAGCCTGGATCGCGACGAGGTCGCGCAACTGTTCACGGTGATGCGGCGGTTGCGGGAGCGGGGGGTGGCGATCCTGTTCGTCTCGCACTTCCTCGACCAGATCTACGAGATCTGCGACCGGATGACGATCCTGCGCAACGGTCGCCTGGAGGGGGAGTACCTCACCAGCGGGTTGAGCCAGATGCAGCTCGTGTCGCGGATGATCGGCTCCGAGCTCGAGGGCCTGGCGAACCTGTCGGACAGTGCCCGCAAGCAGCCCGCCGCCCTCCCGGGCGGCACGCCGTTCCTGCACACGGCCGGGCTGGCCCGGCGGGGCGCGGTGGAGCCCTTCGACCTCACCATCGGGCCGGGTGAGGTCGTCGGTCTGGCGGGCCTGCTCGGCTCGGGGCGTACCGAGGTGGCCCGGCTGCTGTTCGGCGCCGACGCCGCCGACGGCGGGACCGTCCGGATCAACGGGCAGGAGGCCGCGCTGCGCACTCCGCGTGCCGCGATCGGCCACGGCATCGCGTTCTGTTCGGAGAACCGCAGGACCGAGGGCCTGGTCGGGGAACTGACGGTGCGCGAGAACATCGTCCTCGCGTTGCAGGCCTCCCGCGGGTGGACCCGCCCGCTCAGCCGCACCGCCCAGGACGAGTACGCGATCCGGTGGATCCGCGCCCTGGACATCCGCCCGAACAACCCCGAAGCACTGGTGCGCAACCTCTCCGGCGGCAACCAGCAGAAGGTGCTGCTGGCCCGCTGGCTCATCACCGACCCCAAGCTGCTCATCCTCGACGAGCCGACCCGCGGCATCGACATCGGCGCCAAGGCCGAGATCCAGAAGCTCGTCGCCAGGCTCGCCGAGGAGGGCATGGCGGTGCTGTTCGTCTCCGCCGAACTGGAGGAGGTCCTGCGCCTCAGTCACAAGGTCGCCGTCCTGCGCGACCACCGGATGGTCGCCCAACTGCGCAACGACGGCACCCTCACCCCGGAGCACATCATGGAGACCATCGCGAGCGGAGCACAGCAATGACCCGGCACCGCCTCTTCTGGCCCGCCACGATGCTGCTGGTCCTGCTGCTGGCCAACGTGGCTTTCACCCCGGACTTCTTCGCGATCCGGCTCAAGGACGGCCACCTCTACGGCAGCCTGATCGACATCCTGCACTTCGGCGCGCCGCTGATCCTCGTGGCGCTGGGTATGACGCTGGTCATCGCCACCGGCGGCATCGACCTGTCCGTCGGCTCCACCGTCGCCATCGCCGGCGCCCTCGCCTGCCTGCACATCAGCCAGGCCGCCGACCCGGCGAGCGCGGGCGCCGTCGCCGGCGCCGTCGTGCTCGCCCTGGCGGTCGCGCTCGTCCTCGGCCTGGTCAACGGCCTGCTGGTGTCCAGGGTGGGTGTCCAGCCGATCATCGCGACGCTGATCCTGATGGTGGCCGGGCGCGGCGTCGCGCAGCTGATCACCGACGGGCAGATCATCACCGTCACCAGCGGCCCCTACCGGCTGATCGGCGGCGGGTACTGGCTCACCGCGCCGTTCGCCGTCCTGCTGGCCGGCGCCATGGTCCTCGTCACGGCGGTGCTGACCCGCTCCACCGCGCTCGGGATGCTGCTGGAGTCCGTCGGCGGAAACCCGCTCGCCAGCCGCCTGGTCGGCATCCGCGCCCAGCGCCTCATCGCGCTGGTCTACGTCTTCAGCGCGCTCTGCGCGGCCGTCGCCGGCCTGATGATCAGCTCCAACGTCTCCGCCGCCGACGGCAACAACGCCGGCCTGTGGATCGAACTGGACGCCATCCTCGCCGTCGTCATCGGCGGCACCTCACTCAACGGCGGCCGCTTCTCACTCGGCGGCACCGTCCTGGGCGCCCTGGTCATCCAGACCCTCTCCACCACCGTCTACACCATCGGCGTGCCCCCGGAGACCACCCTGGTCTTCAAAGCCGTCGTCGTGATCACCGTCTGCCTGATGCAGTCACCGAAGTTCCGCGCCAAGTCGGCCCGGAAGCGTCGATCCCGGTCCTCGAACGACTCCCGGCCCGAATCCGCGGCACCGGCCAACCTGGAGGTGGGCGCATGAACGCCACCCTGACACGCCGACTGCGCGGGCAGATCCCGCTGCTGGTCACCGCCCTGCTGCTGGTCACCATGTTCGGTGCCGGCTCGGTGAGCTACGAGGGCTTCTTCTCCGGACAGGTGCTGCTCAACCTGCTCATCGACAACGCCTTCCTGCTGGTCGTCGCCGTCGGCATGACCTTCGTGATCCTCACCGGCGGCATCGACCTCTCGGTGGGCGCGGTGCTCGCCCTGTCCACCATGGTCTCCGCCTCGCTCGTCGAACACCACCACTGGCCGATGTTCGCGGTGATCCCGCTGGTACTGGTGATCGGCACGGCAGGGGGATGGCTGATGGGCTGGATCATCCACACCTTCGAGATCCAGCCGTTCATCGTCACCCTCGCGGGCATGTTCCTGGCCCGGGGCCTCTGCTACACGATCAGCGTGGAGTCGATCTCGATCACCGACCCCACCTACACGTCGATGGCGCAGACCCGGATCCCGCTGCCCGGCGGCACGTTCGTCTCGCCCAGCGCCGTGATCGTGGTGCTGGTGGTGGCCGCGGCCTTCGTGGTGCTCCACTTCACCCGACTGGGCCGCAACGTCTACGCCCTCGGCGGCAACGAGCAGTCCGCCCTCCTGATGGGCCTCCCGGTGGCCCGCACCAAGATCGGCGTCTATGCGATCAGCGGCCTCTGCTCGGCGCTCGGCGGTGTCCTGCTCACCTTCTACACGCTCTCCGGCAACAGCCTGCACGCGGTCGGACTGGAACTGGACGCGATCGCCGCCGTCGTCATCGGCGGCACCCTGCTCACCGGCGGCACCGGCTACGTCCTGGGCACCGTCCTGGGCGTCCTGGTGCTCGGCCTGATCCAGACCGTCATCAGCTTCCAGGGCACGCTGAGCTCCTGGTGGACCCGCATCGTCATCGGCGCGCTGCTCTTCGTCTTCATCGTGCTCCAGCGCCTGATCACCACGCGTCGGCGCGCCTAGCGCGAGCCCCACGGCCCCACGGCCACCTTGATGCCCGCTCCGGACGGTCCTTCCGGAGCGGGCATCAAGCGCTGCCGCGACGCGCATCGGAGTGGCGCCACGAGGCGGCACGGGGCCGCCGGCGCGACGCCGGCGCGTGCCCGCGCAGGACGGCGGATGCGGACACCGGCGGCTTCCGGTCGCCTCGGATCCGCCCGGTCGCCATCGCGCCGCGGGCGGTGGGGGTCTTGCCCTTCACGATCGGAACGGGCGAGCATCGGACGCATGGAACATCCTGCGGACGTTGTCGACCTCGACCCGGTCCGGTTGCGCCGCTGGCGTGCGGACGACGCCGCGACCCTGGACCGGATCGTCGCCGAGTCCCTTGCCCACCTGCGGCCGTGGAGCCTGTGGGCCGTCGATCACGACCTCGACGCGGCCGTCGCGTTCCTGGCCGACTGCGAGGACCGTTGGCGGGCCGGCACCGCCTACCACTACGCGATCACCACGGGCGGCGCGGTGGTCGGCGGCTGCGGCCTGATGCGGCGGATCGGCCCCGGCGGCCTGGAGATCGGTTACTGGCTGCACGCCGGCCGAACCGGGCGGGGATTCGCCACGGCGGCCGCCGCCGCGTTAGTCCGGGAGGGGTTCCGGCTGGACGGGACCGACCGGATGGAGATTCACCACGACGTGGCGAACGAAGCCAGCGCGGCCGTCCCCCGTCGACTGGGCTTCGCCGAGGTAGAGCGCCGGAGCGTCCCGCCGGGCAGCTCCGCTCCCGCCGAGCTCGGCACCGACGTGATCTGGCGCATCCTGCCCGGGTGAACGGTCCGCATCCGGCCCCGGTGAACGGTCGGGGTGCCGCCCCGGCGCCGCTCGACACGACACGCCGGGGCCCGCTCCGCGGCGCGCCCACAGCGCCGGCGGGCGGGAGCGTCGGCCCCGCGACCGAAGCGTGAGTGGCGCCCGCCCGCGCATCTGCGCGGACGGGCGCCACTCACGTGTGGGCGGTCCCCCCGGTGACTCACCCTCTGTCAGGGGGCGATGTTCCACTGCTGGCAGGCGTTGTCGAGCTGGGCCCACTGCCGGACCACGGTCCCGTTGGCGGTGCCGCAGTTCGTCGCGTCCAGCACCATGCCGTTGCCGACGTTGCTGATGGTGTAGTGGCTGCCGACCGGCGTGACGTCCCATGCCTGGCAGCGGTTGCCCAGCGGGGCCCACAGCTGGACGGCGGTGCCGTTCCCGGAGCCGCAGTTCTTGGAGTCGAGGACGGTGCCGCTGTTGACGTTGGTGATGGTGTAGTGGCCGCTGCCCGCGCTGCTGAACTTCCACTGCTGGCAGGTGTTGCCGAGCGAGGACCACAGGTCGATCGCGGTGCCGTTGGCGGTCCCGCAGTTCACCGCGTCGAGGACCTTGCCGCTGTTGACGTTGGTCAGCCGGTAGGCGGTTCCGGCGGCCGGGACGCTGCGGCTCGGGGTGGTGTAGCCGACCGACACGATGTTGCTCTGGACGGCGTTGTCGGCCGCGTCCGTCGGGTAACCGGCCGTCATCACACCCTCGAAGAAGGAGCCGTCGGAGCCGTTGCTGTCGTCCCCCCCGGTGCCCAGGACGATGGCGCCCTCCTTCTGCATCGGGGTGTAGCCGCCGAGGTTGGGAAGCGCGCCGTTGTACTCCGTGGTGAGGCCGCCGGACTGCGCGTTGCCGTCCTTGATGGCGTAGGTCGTGGTGCCGTTGTTCTTCAGCAGCGCCGTGACGAACGGACCGGCGTTGCCCTTGTTGGCGGTCCAGGAGCCGTTCCCGCCGGCGAAGAGCCCGTTCTCCAGGTCCGCCTGGACCCAGGGGCCGGATCCGGTGCACGGGGAGAACCAGCACTCCGTACCGAAGTTGATGGCGTCCATGTGGCCGTTGCCGGTGTCGTTGCCGGAGGTCTCGGCGTTGCCGTAGTCGAAGCAGCAGCGGTCGTTGACGTGCGTGCCGCTGGTCACCATGTAGGCGCCCTGCGGCGCGCTGCCGGTGGGAACGCCCGCGGTGCTGTTGTTCCGGTAGCCGACGCCCGCCGACACCCAGACCCCGTAGGCGGCGTGGCCGCCGACCGTCACCGGCAGCGCGTTGGCGATCGCGCCGACGTCCTGGCCGCCGTTGCCGCCGGGGCCCTCGATGGTGAGGTGGTTGTGCTTGGCGCTCTGGTCGTAGATCTCCGTGATGGTGCACACCGTGCCGGAGCAGAACGAGTCCTGCGCCGCCGCGTTGGCGTAGCCGCCCGCGGCGAGCGTGCCGATGTCGGTGCTCGCCCCGTCCGACGCGCGGCCGACCCGGTACAGCGCTCCGCCGTAGGAGGAGTAGAGCGCTCGCGTCGTGCTGTGCGCGGCGACGCAGGGTGTGCCGGCGGACGCGTAGACGTCGCACGGCAACGAGGACGCGGCCTGCGCGGTGCCCGCCGCTCCGACGGTGCCGACCAGCATCCCCAGCAGGACCGCGGCCGTGGCGCCCAGGGAGAGCAGGGCTTTTCTCGGGCTTCGAAGGCGTATCCGGACGATCAAGGCGAATCACATTCCGTTCGGGTGGGTGGGGTGGGTGGCCGCGTCACCGCCCGGTCCGTCCGGAGCCATAATTGTTAGCGCTAACAATTCAGAGCAACCCAGAATCGCCGCTGGAGCATCGGGGAATACCGTTGCACTAGACGGTTGGCGTGGTGGCGCGGTGCGCATCACTATGGGTCAGCCACTGGGTGAGGTCAAGGTTTTGGACGCTGGATTGTTAACGCTCACAGGATGTCCTCGTCGAGAACGCGGATCCTTGCCGGAAGTTGACGGACCCACGGTTCGACTCCCGCGCGGCGAGCGGGGAGGGCGCCGTGATCACCGTGGCCGCCGCACCACGATGAGCGCCCGGCGACTGCCTACGATCACCGTATGGCCACCTTTCGGATCACCCGTCGCTCGTCACTCTCCACCGCCGAGGCCTGGCGTCGCATGACCGACTGGGAGCGGCACGCCGGGCCGGTACCCTTCACCGCGATCCGGGTGACCGGCGCCCCCGGGACGGGAAGCGGTTTCACCGCGCGTACGGCCGTCGGGCCGGTCGGGTTCGACGACCCGATGGAGGTGACGTGCTGGCAGCCGCCGCAGGGGGAACGCCCCGGCCTGTGCCGGCTGGAGAAGCGCGGGACGGTGGTGCGGGGCTGGGCGGAGATCGAGGTCCGCCCCTACCGCCGGGGATCGGTCGTCCAGTGGCGGGAGGACCTACGGGTGAGGGCCCTGCCGCGCGCCCTCGGCGCACCCGTCGCCTGGTGCGGACGGGTGCTGTTCGGGCGTGTCATGCGGCAGCTGCTCGACCCCGGGAAGTGACGCTCCGGGGCCCGAGCACCCGCGCGAACCACGACAGCGGGGCAGGACGGCCGGGTGCGGTGACGGTGTTGAAACCGTCGGAGGCGCGGCCGCCGAACTCCTGGTGGCCGATCAGCACCCCGGTGTCGAGGACGTACGCGGTCACACCCCGCCCGGCCGTGTCCGGGTAGCCGTACGAGTCGTCCGTCCGCAGTCTGCGCCGGTCGATCCGGTCCGGCCCCCAGGACTCGGGCTCCTGCTGGACAGCGTCGACCGCGACCCTGCGGTTCTGCACCACCTCGGCCACCGCCGGATCCGCCGCCAGCCGCCTGGCCTGGCGCTCGGAGAGCTCGACCGAGTAACCGTTCAGCGCCGCGTCGAAGGTCCGGCGGATCCTGCCCCCGAACCGCTCGGCCAACGCCCGGCCCTGCGGCGAGACGGACTTCACCGCCGACGGGTCGAGGACGACGAGGTAGCTGCCCGGAATCGTCCCCGGCGCGCCGGCGTCGGGGATCACGCCCTCCGGCGGACCTGCGGCCCACGCCGGAGCCGCGCTCGACCCCAGGAGTGTCACCGTGACGGCGGCGGCCACCAGCCACGGACGGACGGAGAACACGCGTACGGCGACCATCGGAACAGCCCCCGGCAACCGATCGGCGCCGCGCTCGGCCACCGGACCTGCCGGCAGGGTCACGACGCACCTGAACAGCGGGACCCGATGCCCCTCCGCAGGAACAACGCTGACGAATCGTCAGCAGGCTCGCACGGGAACGAGGGTACGAATTCACCTACGCACCGCCGTCTCCGCGCCCCCGCGCCGGCCCGGCGTTCCGGCGAGCACCCGACCGACTACGACCCGTCCTCTGGTGAAATGGGCACGCCCCCGCCGACCCGACATGTCGCACGGGACCCGACCTGACCCGCAGCACCCGACCCGAGGAGAAGACACGGCGTGGAGATCCTGCCGAAGCACCCGTCCGCCAAGGGACCGTCCGAGATGTTCACCGGGGACGTCTGGTACGACGTCGTCCACGCCGGGCAGGAGCCGTCGCGGCTGCGGGCGACCGTGGTGCGCTTCGCGCCGTGCGCCCGGACGGCCTGGCACCGGCATGCCGTCGGACAGACCCTGCACGTCACCGAGGGTGTCGGCCTGATCCGGTCGCGTGGCGGCGAGATCCTGGTCATGCGCCCCGGTGACACCGTCCACACCCCGCCCGGGGAGTGGCACTGGCACGGCGCCGCACCCGACCGCTTCATGAGCCACCTCGCCCTCTGGGAGGCCCCCGGGAACGGCGGCGCCGAGACCGAGTGGGGCGAGCACGTCGGCGACGAGGAGTACCACTACCCCGGCACCTGAGCCGGCCCGGGCGGGCCCCGCTGCCGTGCCGGCCCCGCACCGCGCCGCCCTCACGGCGCACCGGCCCCGCGCCGAGCGCAACGGCGGGGCGGACGACGCGCCGTCGGAGCCACGGTGTGCGACCTTGGAAGAAGTCGGACGGACCCTTCCGGGAGAGGAGTGCCCATGTCGTCCAAACGGCGCCGCAAGAAGAAGGCACGCCGCAAGCACCAGGCGAATCACGGCCGACGTCCCCAGTGCTGAGTGCCGACCAGTCGGGACACTCCGCACCGGACGATCACCGCGACCGGTGACACCGCGAACCCGGCGGACCGCAGCGCGCACACGCCGCGTCCGCCGGGTTCGTCGCGCCCGGACGACGCGGGCGCGAGGGCGGACGACGCGGGCGCGCGAGCCCTCGGTGCACGGCGGCGGGGGGCGGACGACGCGGGCGCGCGAGCCTCGGTGCACGGCGGCGGGGGGCGGACGACGCGGGCGCGCGAGCCTCGGTGCACGGCGGCGGGGGGCGGACGACGGGCGCGCGAGCCCTCGGTGCACGGCGGCGTCAGCCCGCGGCCGGGCGGCCCGCCGTCGCGTACAGCTCCGCCGCGAGCGCGACGGCGGCCGCGGTGGCCGGGTGGGGGTCCTGCCGCGGCCAGATGACCTGCACCGGGACGGGCGCCGCGCCTCGCAGCGCCCGGAAGGTGATGCCCTCACGCCGGTACTGCGTCGCGGTGCTCTCCGGGGTGATGCCGACGGTGCGTCCGGACGCGATCGCGGCGAGCCAGTCGTCGATGTCCCTCGTGTACTCCACCGCGGGGCGGGCGCCACCGGGCCAGAGTTCGGGCGTGGTCGTCCCGGTCCGGCGGTCGATGACCACCGCGCGCCCGCGGATCTCGTCCAGCCCGATGCTGCGGCGCCTGGCCCAGGGGTCGTCCGCGGCGACGGCGACCGTACGCCGTTCCAGACCGACGACCGTCCCGGCGAAGCGGCGGACGTCGAAGGCACCGCGGACGACGGCCAGGTCGCAGACGCCCTCGGCCAGGCCCCCGGTCGAGGTGTTGGTACGGATCAACTGGAGTTCGACATCAGGGTGTTCACGTGCCCAACGACGCTGGAAGGCCGCGGTGTGACTGCCCAGCGCGGACCAGGCGTGGCCCATCCTGAGCCGGGTGTGCCCGGTGGCCGCCTCCCGGACCAGGTCGTCGACCTCGGCCAGCAGGTGGCGCGCGCGGGCCAGGACCTGCGTGCCGACCGTCGTCGGGGCGATGCTGCGGCTGGTGCGGTGCAGCACCCGAGCGCCCAGCACCGCCTCCAGCGCGGCCAGTGTGCGGGACACGGCGGCCTGTGAGACACCCAGTTCCAGGGCCGCGTCGGTGAAGCTGCCCGTGTCGACGATGGCGACCAGGCACCGCAGATGCCGTAGTTCCAGATCCATACGCCCAGCGTATCCATCGGCCCGGTCATGCATTGTACGTATGCACGGCGACAGGGCATGCTCCGTCGCATGACGACCTCCACCTCCGCCCGGCAGGCCGACCCCGGACGCCCGGCCCCGGACGACCGGACGGCCGGCTCCGGGCGGCTGACGGGCACGGCGATGATGCTCGGCAGCGCCCTGTCCAACCAACTGGGCGCGGCCACCGGCGCGCTGGCGTTCCCGTGGATCGGCCCGACGGGGGTGGTGGCGGTGCGCCAGTGGGTGGCCGCCGTCGTCCTGGTGGCGATCGGACGTCCGAGGCTCCGCACGTTCAGCTGGCAGCAGTGGTGGCCGGTGCTCGCGCTGGCACTGGTCTTCGCCACCATGAACCTCTCCCTCTACACGGCGATCGACCGGGTGGGCCTCGGCCTCGCCGTCACGCTGGAGTTCCTCGGACCGCTGGCGGTCGCGCTGGCCGCCTCCCGTCGCCCGGCCGACCTGGCGAGCGCGCTGGTCGCCGGCGCCGCCGTCCTGGCCCTGCTGCGTCCGACCCCCACCACGGACTACCTCGGCCTCGGCCTGGGACTGACGGCCGCGGCCTGCTGGGCGGCGTACATCCTGCTCAACCGCCTGATCGGTGCCCGGCTGCCCGGGGCCCAGGGGTCGGGCGCGGCCGCCGGGCTGTCCGGGCTGCTCTACGTGCCGGTCGGGATCGTGGTGTTCCTGCACCACCCGCCGTCCCTGCGGGCAGTGGCGTACGCGGCGGCGGCCGGACTGCTGTCGTCGGCGGTGCCGTTCCTGGTCGACATGCTCGCGCTGCGCAGGGTGCCCACGCAGTTCTTCGGCGTGTTCATGAGTGTCCACCCCGTGGCGGCCGCACTGGTGGGCCTGATCGTCCTCGGCCAGCATCTGCCGACCACCGACTGGCTCGCCATCGCCGCCATCGTCACCGCCAACACCGCCGGCGCTCTCAGGGCCGCTCCCCGTCCGGCCGACCAGGCGACCGGACGCGACCCCGAACCGGTGTCCGAGCCCGCATCGGCGGACATCTGACGGGCCGGCCCGTCCACCGCCCCGTCCGGGAATCCGCCCGCTCTCCGGTCGGCGCGTCCTGGCGGGCGCACCGGGCGCGCCGTGAGCCGCGATGCGGTGGCTCAGCGTCGACCACGCGCCCCCCGGGCCGTGAGCGCGTCGGAGGTCCGCCGGTCGGCGGGCAGGAACGCCTCCAGCTTCAGCTCGGAGAGGGTGACGTCGACGGCCGTGGCGAAGGTCGTCACCGTCGTCATCAGGTGCAGCTCGCCGAGGCTGCTGTCCAGGCGGAGGGGGACGGCGAAGCCCAGGTGGTCGGTGCCCGCCTCGCCGGTGACGTACGGCGCGAGCTCGGCGCGCAGTTCGGGGCCGACCCGCGCCAGGACGTGCCGGGCCCACTGGTCGAAGTTGCGGATGCGTCCGGCGATACCGTCCGGATGCAGTGCCAGTCGGTAGATGTTGGTTCCCGGGCCGACCAGCTCGGGCGCAGCTCCCTCGGTGACCACGTCCATCGCCTCGTTGGCGGCGATCAGGTCCCCGCGGCGGTCCACCACCAGGGCCGGATAGGGCAGATGCCCTTCGAGGATGTGCTCGATCGCCTCCCGGACCGGGGCCAGTGACGCTGCGTCCAGTCCGCTCTCCGGGTAGACGGGTACGTATCCAGCCGCCGCCAGCAGCAGGTTGCGGTCCCGCAGCGGCAGCCCCATGGACTCGGCGAGCCGCACGACCATGCCCCTTCCGGGCGCGGAACGTCCCGACTCCAGGAAACTCAGATACCGCTGCGTGGTGCCGGCCCGGGTCGCCAGCTCCAGCTGGCTCATCCGGCTGTGCCCTCGCCAGTGCCGAAGCGTGCTGGGGAACTCCATGATCCTCATCATCGCGAACAGCCGCGCTGCGCACCATTCCCTGCCGGGAATCGAAGGGTCGAAGGGGCGCACGCCCACTCCCGAGCGACGTGCCCTCGGCAACGGCGAAACCTCACGCCCGTCGGAGCGAGGACCCGCCGACGCCACCACGGTCCACGACCGCTGCGGAATCGGCCGTGTGCCGGGGGCCCTGTGCCGGAGGCCGTGCGCACGGAGGCCCTCCATCGGAGGCCGTGTGCCGGGGGCCTGCGCCGGAGGTCGTGCGCCGGTAAACGCGCCCGGCGTCACCCGCCTACCGGACCGGCCGCCCCGGCCGGGCGGAGAATGGACCGGCCGGCCGTCGCTCCGCAGGCCACCGTCCCTCTCCCCGGCCGGCCTCGGAGGAAGCCTTGCGCATCACCGACGCCCGCACCGGCCGCAGCACCGAGCTCCGCCCCCGCCGGGCCGGACTGCTGCGGGTCCGCACCGTGGTCGGCCGGCCCGGCCACCCGTTCGACCTCTCCGACCTGCGGGCCCTCCTGGTCACCGACCTGCTGCTTCGCACGGTCGAAATCCGCCACCTCCAGGTCACCACCTCCCTCGGCCACCCGGCCGCCGCGCCGCACGAGGTCAAGCTGCTCCAGCGGGACGCGGGCCTCCTGGGCATCCACCCGCCGGCCGACGACGGCGACGGCCCCGCCGACCTGGAGGTGCGGGCCCACGGAGCGCGGGTGGCCGAGCCGGCGCCCTCCTCGGACGCGGCCGGGCAGCCGCCCCGCATCGAGGTCGGACAGGTGACGGCGCCCTTCCTGCCGGCCGAGGACGGACTGCCGAGCCCCCTGGCCGCCCTCTCCCCGGCCGGGCCCGAACCCCTCGCCGCTCGACTCGCCCTGTTCGCCGCGCCCCACCACGCGCCCGTCGAACTCACCGTCGGAGCACTCGGCGAGGCCCAGGCCACCCTGCACCGGTGGCGCCGGGTGGTCGCCGAATCGGCCCGGACCACGTCCGAACCGCTGTTCGCCGACACCGTCCAGCGCGCTTTCGACGGCTTCGCGGACGACCTGGACCCGGCTCCGGCCCTGCGGCTGCTGGACGGGCTGAGCACCCGCGCCGAACTCCCGACCGGCGCCCTGTTCGAGACCTTCGTCCGACTGGACCAGGTCCTCGCCCTGGAGCTGAGTCGCGAGGTCGGCTGGTCACCCCGGTAGCGGTACGGAGCGCGGCCCGGCCGGCCCGGAGACCGTCCGGCCGTCCCGGTCTCCGGGGAGCCGTCGGAGTGACAGCACGCCACGTCCTGACGGAATGCCGTCAATCATGCACATAGCGTGACGGCATGAATGTACACCGTTCGCTCGGCGCCGCAGGCGGGCCGGGAATCTCCGAGGTGCCACGGCGCGGCCGGTTCGCGGCGCTCCTCGTGGTGGCGCTGGCCCTGCTGACGTTCATCGCGGTCATCACACCCGCGGCGGCGGCACGCCGGGCGGGCGGATCCGTGATCGTCCAGTTCGTCAACAACAGCGACCGCGACGTGACGGCCGCCGGTGCGAACCAGCCCGAGGGCTGCGTGATCCCCTTCGTGCCGTCCGTCATCCCGGCGGGCGCCACCGCGAGCTGGACCGTGGCACCCTGCGGCTCCGCCTACGGCGCCAAGGCGACGGTCAGCCTCTTCGTCCAGGGCGAGGGCAACTCGACCCTCCAACTGGGCTGGGACGTCCCGTTCACCGGCCCCAACGTCTACACGGCGTCGGCCCCCACCGGCTATGTGATCAGCCACATCGGCGGTGCGGAGCCCAACTCCACGGTCCGGTTCGCCTTCGACTGCAACTCCACGACCTGTGACGGCATCCCCGACGCGTGGAAGACCGACGGCGTCACCCTGGACCCGGGTGACGGGAGCCCCGCGAAGTTCATCGACCTGAAGAAGATGGGCGCCGACGTCAACCGGCCCGACGTCTTCATCCAACTGGACTGGATGGCCAACACCGCCCACAGCCACGCCATCGCGCCCGCGGCGATCAAGCAGGTCGTGGACGCGTTCAAGAACTCGCCCTACAGCAAGCGCCAGACGGGTACCGGCATCAACCTGCACATCGACGCCGGGCCCGACAGCATCATGGACTTCTCGACGAACACCACCTGGGGCACCCTGAGCCGGGCGAAGGCGCTCACCGAGACGACCAACCTGGGCACCAAGGTCGACGGCCTGTACCAGTGGAACGCCTTCACCACGCTGAAGAACGCCACCGGGGGCTTCCGCAGCACCGCGCGGACGCCGATCTTCCACTACGCGATCTCGGCTCACAACCTGGAGGCGGGATCCGGCTCCAGCGGGATCTCGGCCGGCACTCCCGGCAGCGACTTCATCGTCAGCATGGGCAGCTTCACCAACCAGGTCGGCACGGTGAGCGAGCAGGCCGGCACGCTGATGCACGAGTTGGGCCACAACCTCGGCCTGCGCCACAGCGGCAACTCCGACCTGCCCAACCACGAGCCGCAGTACTTCAGCGTGATGAACTACAGCTACCAGTTCGGCCTGGCCACCGGGACCACCACCGGACTGGTCGACTACTCCCGCCAGAACCTCTCGCTGAACGAGACCACCCTGTTCGAAAACGCGTACCCGCCGACCACACCGCTCTACGACGTCAGCCACTACTGCCCCGGTGTCGACGGGACGGTCGGCAAGTTCGTGACGGTCCCGTCGAGCAAGGGCGCGGTCGACTGGGACTGCAACGGCAAGATCGCCACGACCTCGGTCAGCGTCGACGTCAACGGCGACACCCAGAAGACTTCGCTGGCCGGGCACGACGACTGGAGCGAGCTCCAGCTGCGCGGCGGCTCGGTCGGCCACCAGGGCGCGAACTCCGGTGTCTCGGCGCCGACCCTGGACAACGAGGCCGGCCCGGAGGACGAGGCCATGGACCTCCCGGTGGACACCACTCCCCCGGTGACCACGGCCGGCACCCGCCCGCACCTCCACAGGGACGGCGGCGACGACCAGGACGAGGTCGTCGTCACCCTCAGCGCGACGGACGACATCTCCGGCGTGGCGCTCACCGAGTACAACCTCGACGGCACCGGCTGGACGACGTACACCGGCCCGATCACGGTCCGCGGTCAGGGCCGCCACGAGCTGCTCTACCGCTCGGTCGACCGCGCGCAGAACCAGGAGGCGGACCAGCGCCTGGTCCTGCCGATCGACTGCGCCCCCGAGTGGCAGCACCAGCCGGCCACCGGGAGCTGACCCCCCACCACCCCGTCCACCCGCCCCCGGGCCGACCGCCGACCCGGGGGCCCGCTCGTCGCGGGCGCTACACCGGCTGCAGTGCGAACAACTCCAGATGCCCGCACGCGGTGCAGCGGTACGCCTCGATCCTCCAGCGCTGCCTGCCCAGGCGCCTGGCCCCGCCGAACAGGCCCAACTCCAGGGCGCCGGCTATCCATCGCGCGTAACCGCGGGCCCCTTCACCCGCGTCCTCGATGAACCCCGGCTCCAAACTCTCGGACTCGCAGTGGGTACACCTCAACGTCACCCGGGCAGCCTAGTGTTCCGCCGGTGACGCCGTCCACGGCGCCGTCCGGATCCCTCCGGCGTCGGACGTCCCACCGGGGCGAGCCGGTCCCGCGTCGGACGTACCACCGGGACGAGCCGGTCCCGCGTCGGACGTACCACCGGGACGAGCCGGTCCCGCGTCGAATCCCCGGGCGGAGCGGAGTCGCGTGGCAGGGCCGCCCCGGCGGACGCTCACCGCCGATCGGCGGCCCCGCCGGACGGGGGGAAGCCGGCGAGCCCGGAGTCCAGCAGGCGGGCCGCGCGGCGGACGTCGGCGGTCACCGCCTCCTGGAGCTGCCCGGGCGTGCGCGAGCCGTCCAGGTAGGTCCCCAGGGCACGGAACTGGATCGGCCAGAGCCCGAGCAGGGCCGTGGCGGCGATCTGCGGTTCGGGGTCCGCCGGACCCAACTCCGCACGCCGGGACAGAACTTCGGCGGCCACCGCGATCAGCCGCTCCGTCATCTCGCGCTGGTGGGCGCGCAGCGACGGCGTGGACCGGAGCAGCGCGCCGAACCGCCGGAACATGGCGGCGGCCCGGATCTGGTCCTCCTGTGCCCGGAGCCAGGCCACGACCGCCTCCAGTTCGCCGGCCAGGATCCCCAGCACGGCCTCCACCGGCGTGGCGCCCGGCGCGGCCAGGCCGCTCCGCAGCGCGGCCGTCACCGACTCCGGGAGATCCAGGAGCAGTGACTCCTTGGTGGGGAAGTAGTTGAACACCGTCTTCTCGGAGACCCCGCAGGTCGCGGCGATCTCGGCGACGGTGACGGCGTCGAAGCCGCGATCCAGGAACATCTCCGTCGCGGTGTCGGTCAGTTGCTGCCGCGTGGCGCGCTTCTTGCGCTCGCGCAGCCCTTCGGCCTCGGGGGCCTCGCCTCCGGAGGCGCGCAGCGCGGACCAGTCCACCGTTCGACTCATCCCCCGATGATAGTCCTGCCCCCGAATATTTACTGCTACAGTAAAGTTTCCGTCAGAGCATTTTTAGCATCCTGCTCCGCGCCGCGACCACCGGCCGCCGACCACCGCCGGGGCCACCCCACCGGCACCGGGCGAAGGAGCGACCGACCGACCCCGACCCCGGCCCCGGCCCCGAAAGGCATCCCGTGCACATACTTGAGGTCCTCAACCTGTTGTCGGCAGGACTGCTGGCCGGAGCGGAATTCGTGGTCCGCTTCGGCGTGCGCTCCTCGATCGGCGCTCTCGATCCGGAGCCGTCGATCCTGCTCCGCCAGGCCCTGATCCGCAGGCTGCGGCGCGTGGTTCCGGCGCTCTACCTGCCGACCCTGCTGACCGGCCTGGCCGTCACGATCCGGTACGGCGGCGGCACCGGCCTCGCGGTCCGGTGCGCGGCCATGGCGGCCGTCCTCGTCTGGACCGTCACGACCTTCGCCGGCACGGTACCGATCAACGCGACCATCCTCGACGAGTGGCGGGCCGACGCTCCGCCCGCCGGCTGGCGGGCGACCGTCCGCCGCTGGGAGCGGCTGGACACGATCCGCACGGTGGCCGCGATGGTGGCCTTCGTCCTGTTCCTGATCGCCGCCGACCTGCGTCTGCCCTGACGCGGCGGCCGCGGTGGGCCGGCGCGACGGACGACCGCTCGATGCGGGAGGCGAGGTGCCCCGAGCAGCCGGCCCAGAGCAGCCGGCCGAGGCCGAGCACGGTGCGCCCGGCCGGGACGGGTCCGGACCGGCCGGGCGCGCCCCGGTGCGCGCCGCAGCACGCCGGTCTGCTCAGCTCACACGTGCGGCTCCGGCTGTGTGCCGACCGCCCGGCCGGAGCCCAGCGGGGCCAGCACGGCGGCCGCCGCCGCCACGGACTCGGCCAGCAGTGCGGCGGTGCGGCCCGCCTCGTAGAGCTGCTCGCGCGCGTCACGGGCCGCACGGAGGGCGTCGTAGCCCGTCCCGGCGCCGGGGTCCTCACCCGGGCCCGGCCCGATCCGACCGGCGGCCTGCTCGCTGCTGAGGAACGAGGCCACCAGGTCGAGGAGTTCGGGCAGCCGGGCGGTGAGCCCGGCCAGCGCGGCCGTGGTCTCGGCGGCGTCCGCCGGGTGCACCAACCCGGGATTGCTGCCCCGGGCCGGGGCCAAGGCGGCGCTGCGCATCAGTTCGGCGGCCTCCGCGGTCAGTTCGGCGATCGACAGGGACGCGGGTACGGGGTTGCTCACAGTGCTCTCCCTCGGTGGCCGGCTGCCCGCCCCGCAGTGGGCGGGGCGACCGTCCCCCGTCTGCCCCGCCCCGACGGCGGCAGGCCGCGCGGGCCGGAATTGGCCGAGATCCGACCCCCGCGGCGACCGGTCGGACGTCCCGCGCGGCGCCGTCCACCCGGCCGAGGTCCGCCGCACGGCCCGACGCCCCGCCGGGACGAGGTCGGAGCTCGTCCCGGCGGGGCGCGGTTTCGCCGGGTGCCCGCCCGGCCTCGGTCCCGCCGCGCCTGTCACGGCCCGGCAGGTCCGCAGGCGCGGCGCAGGGCGGCAGGGCGGCGGGCGGGGCAGGTCCGCAGGCGGGGCGGGGCGGCGTCAGTGGCCGTCCGGCGCCGCCTCCAGGACGAAGACCGGGATCACCCGGTCCGTCTTCTCCTGGTAGCCGGCGTAGTCGGGGAACGCCCGGACCGCGCGCTCCCACCACAGCGCCTTCTCGTCGCCGGTGGCCTCACGCGCCGTCATGTCCTGACGTGACGTACCGTCCCGGAGCTCGACCCGGGGGTCCGCCACGAGGTTGTGGTACCAGACCGGATGCTTGGGCGCTCCGCCCTGCGAGGCGACCACGGCGTAGACGCCGTCGTGCTCCACCCGCATCAGCGGGCTCTTGCGGAGCTTCCCGCTCTTCGCGCCACGGGTGGTGAGGAGGACCACGGGCAGGCCCCGCATCGTCGTCCCGTCGGTACCACCGGAGCCCTCGTACAGCTCCACCTGGTCACGTACCCACTTCGTCGGACTCGGCTCGTACTCGCCGTCAAGAGGCATGTCATCGCGTCCCATCGTCGGAGCCCGCCTACACGTCGATGGCAGCCCGGCGCCGGGCCCGCGCTCCGGGCAGCCACAACGAATGGTCTATCACCCGATCCCCCGCAGCCGGGGCCGTACGGCCCGCGTGTTCCCTACTCCGGCCATGAACAGGGGGCGCCGCTTCGTCGGGACGCAGGGCTCCGGCGCGTCCCCCTCCACGCGCGGAACGGCTCCGGCGGAACGGCTCCGGCGGAACGGCTCCGGGCGAACGGCTCCGGGCGAACGGCTCCGGCGGAACGGCTCCGGCGGAACGGCTCCGGGCGCGTGACCGCTCCGCGGCCCCGGCCCGGCCCCACCCGCGGGCGGTCCCGCCCCACCGACCCGGGTTCAGCCCTGCCGCTCGGGTGAGGAGAAGGTCATACCGCCGGGGGCCGGCCTGCGGAGCACGTCCACCGGGTCGGGCTGCTGCGCCTCGACGGCAGGCGGCTCCTGGAACGGCGCCCGCTCGGCGACCGGCAGTCGCCGCCCCGGCTGCTGGACGGGAACGTCGACGGGCGACTCGGAGAACGGACGGTACGGCGGAAGGAGATCAGCACTCATGATCGTCAGTGTGACAGCTCCGGGGGCCGTCCCGGGCTCAACCGGTGTTCGCGGGCTGCGGCGGCCCGCCGCCGGGGCGTCCGGCGCCCGGCACGGCAGCGGTGTGCGGCCCCGGGAGAGCTCCCGCCGCCGGCGTCCCGACAACTCCTGTCACCGCGCGCGGCCTGGTAGGGCCCGCCGGCGGCGCCGAGCGGCGGCCGACGCCCCGGAGCACAGCGGGCCGGTCGACGGCGGCGCCGTGCCGACGGATCGCGCCCCGAGGATGCGACAGGTCCGCGGGGACGATTCCTCCGGACGCCCGGGGACGCCGGGACCGTCCCCGGCGGGGACGACCGCCCGGGTGAGCGCCTTCTCGGCGGATCACGCGTGGTCGGCGGCGGCCCGGCCCTCGGCCGCGCGAAGCTGAAGGGCCAGACCACTCAGGTCCTTGCTGACCCGGTGGAAGGTGGTCCGGCCGGTGGGAGTGGTCATCCGGTCCGGAAAGATACCGGTGAGGCCCTGGAGGGTCTCCAGCACGGAGGCGACCGCTCCCAGGATCTGCTCCTCGCGCACGGCGGGGACGAGACCGCGCGCGGTCAGGGCGGGGCCGACGGCGGTCTCGCGCAGCTGTTTCTCGACTGCGCGCACCGCATCGACGATCTTCTGAAGTTCGGCGTCCATCCGGGTTCTCCTCCGCCGGCACAGCCATCCGGGCAGACCTCGCGGTCCACCCGCACCACGGGCACCTCCCGACCGCCCCGGTCACCTGCTCCGGTCAGCGGCCCGTCGGGCGTCCGTGGGTCGTCCGTCGGGCCCACGATAGAGCCCCGGGGGGAGGCGGCCCCGGACGCGCTCGCGTTCAGCGCGTCCGGGGCCTGGGCGAGGGGGCGTCCCGGGGCCGTCGCAACGGGTGCGGGGCGTCGGGACGGGTGCGGGGCGTCGGGACGACGACGGCCCTTCGTCCGGTCGGCGTCGGGCGATGCCCTCCGGCCGGCGTCGGGAGCGGCCCCCGACCGGTGTCAGGAGACGTTGACGGCCACGTCGTCCAGGACGAAGGAGGTCTGCTTCGTGTAGTCCTCGGCCCCGGTGAACTTCAGCGTCACCGTCTGCCCGGCGTAGGCGGCCAGGCTGAAGCTGCGCTGCTGGTAGCCGGCGGCCGCGTTGGTGTTGGAGTACGTCGCCAGAGTGGAGAGCACGGTGCCGGAGCTGTTGAGCACCTGGACCTTGAGGGTGTCGAAGACCGTGGTGCCCGAACCCGCGGTGTCGACGTGCAGCCAGAAGGAGAGGTTGTAGGCGGCGCAGCCGGTCGGCAGCGTGACGGCCTGGGCGAGGGTGTCGGTGTTGGTCGTGCCGTAGCCGTCCAGCCAGGCGTCGTAGCCGCCGGAGTGCGCCGGCTCACTGGAGCTGCTGTTGACGGTGCTGCTGCCGCCGGAGTTGGTCTCCGTCCAGGAGGCGCTCGAACCGGCCTCGAAGCCCGGGTTGGCGAGCAGCTGGGCGGCGGTGCAGCCACCCGATCCCGCGCCGGCGACGGTCCAGGTGAAGCCGGCGGAGGCGGCCGGGCCGGTGGAGTCGGTCGCGGTGGCGGAGACCGTGTACGTCCCGGCGGTGGTCGGCGTGCCGCTGATCAGACCGGTGGCCGGGTTGACCGAGAGGCCGGCGGGCAGGCCGCTCGCGCCGTAGGTCAGCGTGCCGCCGGCGGTGTCGGTGGCGGACAGCTGCAGGCTGGTCGCGGTGCCGACGGTGGCGGTGCGGCTGCCGGGGTTGGTGAGGGCGACGCTGCCACCCGTCCCGGAGCCGGTGCCGGTGGCCAGCCACGCGGTGGCGTTGAGGGCGAGGGCGGCGTCGGTGCCGGCCGGGTCGTCCCAGCCGTTGTAGAGGGTGTTGCCGGACTGGCCGGTGCCGTCGTCGATGGTGGAGCTGTCGCCCCAGATGGCCACCCGGCCGCTGCCGAAGGTGCTGGTGACGAAGAAGGCGCCGGTGTTGCCGCTGTAGCCGGTGCGGTAGACCAGGCCCTTGACCGCGGGGTTGTCGGCCGGCTTCAGGGTGAAGGTGGTGCCGTTGCGCAGGATCGAGCCGGTGACGGCGCCGAAGGCCCCGTGCAGCACCGGGTTGCTCGCGTCGGTGATCGCCCGCGGGTTGTCGGTGGTGATGTTCAGCAGGTCGACCGAGAAGCCGAACGGGTCGGTGTCGTCGACCCCGTTGCTGGTCAGCAGGTCGTTAATGACGGCCGGGGAGTCCCAGCCGTCGTTGTTGCGGTCGCTGACGGTGTGGTCCGAGATCAGGAAGAGGCCGCCGCCGTTCTGCACGAAGGTCATCACCGCGGTCTTCTCC
This sequence comes from Kitasatospora sp. NBC_00315, assembly GCF_041435095.1. NCBI lineage: Bacteria > Bacillati > Actinomycetota > Actinomycetes > Kitasatosporales > Streptomycetaceae > Kitasatospora > Kitasatospora sp. NBC_00315. Next base: position 602,675 of record NZ_CP108025.1, read on the forward strand.
GCGGTGCTCAACCGGATGTTCGGCTCGGGCAGCACGAAGGTGTCGAAGTTGGCGAGGTCGAGCGCGCCACCGGTGCCGTAGGTGATGGTGGAGCCCGAGGGCAGCGTCTTCAGGCTGTACTGGCCGGTCTTCTGCAGCGCCACGCCCCAGGCGGAGAGCGCGCCCGTCCAGCTCGCCTCGGTGGTCGGGTTGGCGTTCTGGGTGAGCGGGTCGGGCTGGCCGGTGCCGATGATCCAGTCGGCGTTGCCGGCCGTCTCGGCCTTGGTGTTGTCGAACAGCACCCGGTGCGGGGTCGCTGCCGCGGCCGTGGCGACGTTCTGTGCGGAGAGCGCCTCGACCGGCGCGGAGTCGGCCACCGCGGCCTGCGGAGCGGCGGCGAGACCGGTGAGCACCATCAGGGCGGTCGCGGCCAGCGCGAGCGGGCCCCGGCGGGCGGACATGGAGGTTCCGGGCATCCTTCGAACTCCTCGTGCCGTGGGGACGGAGGGCAGGATAGCTACGCGCGTAGGCGCACTGCCGAGAGCAGCATGGGGGTTGCCGACGTCGTGTCACCCCATCATCGGGCAACGGGCGTTTGAACGGAACACGTCCAACCGAAGCCGAATCCGAGAGGCGGTCCGCCGGATCCCCTCCGCCGCGACGCGACCCCGTCGCCGCCGCGCTCGCCGACCTGCGGCGCCGCCGGCACGCTCCCGCCCGACGGCCGACCGCAGCGGCACCCACCCGACGGTCGACGGCGGCGGCACCCGGTCTGACCGGCGGCCGCCCGCGGCCTCCCCCGACGCAGCCGTCCCCGCCCCCGCTCCGCGCGCGCCTGCCCGCCCGCCCGTCCCCGCCCGGGCGGGCAGGCAGGCAGGGCAGGCAGGGCAGGCAGGGCAGGCAGGGCAGGCGAGTGGGCGTCCCCGGGGGAGCACCCGGCACGCACTCCCCCGGGGACGCCACGGGGACGGCGAGGCGACGGCCGACGCTGCGCACACGGCCAATCAGCGCCGTCGGGGCGATCGGCTCCTATCGTGGAACAACGGGATGGCGACGCCGAGGCGGGCAGTGCTCATGACAATTGCGTTGATCGACTACGCCGAGGTGTTCCGGGCCCTGCCCGGCATGGTGGCCCTGCTCACCCCTCAGCTGGTCTACGCGGACGCCAACGAGGAGTTCCTGCGCCTGGCCGGGCGCAGCCGTGAGCAGGTGGTGGGCCGCCACCTGCTCGACGTCTTTCCGGACAATCCCCACGATCCCGCCGCCACCGGCACGCGCAACCTGCTGGCCTCCTTCCGACGGGTGCTGGACAGCGGCGAGCGGGACGTGATGGCCATGCAGCGCTACGACGTCGAGTCGATGCAGCGGCCCGGCGAGTGGGAGAAGCGGTACTGGAGTCCGGTCAACGCCCCCGTGCTCGGGCCGGACGGCAGCGTGATCCTCCTCGTGCACCGGGTTGAGGAGGTCACCGAACTCATCCGGGCCCGCAGCGGCCCGGGCGGGAGCAGGGAATCCGGCCTGGAGGCCGAGCTGTACACCCGCGCCCGGGAACTGCAGGAGATCAACGAACGCCTGCGCAGGGCGCATGCCCGCGACCGCGAGGTGGCCCTCGCCCTGCAGGCGGCGCTGCTCCCGGCGCCCCGGCCGCTCCGGGACCACCACGTGGCCGTGCGCTACCGGCCCGCCACCACCACGCTGAACGTCTGCGGCGACTGGTACGACCTGGTCGACCTGCCCGGCAACCAGGTCGGCGTGGCGGTCGGCGATGTGGTCGGGCACGGCCTGGCGGCCGCCTGCGTGATGGGCCAGCTCCGCAGCGCGCTGAGTGCCGCCTCCCGCGTCGCCAGGGGCCCCGCCCAGGCGCTGGAGGTGCTCGGCCTGTACGCCCGCTCGGTCGCGGGCGCCGAGTCGACCACGGCGGTGAGCACACTCATCGACTGGGACAGCCACACCGTCAGCTACAGCAGTGCCGGCCACCCCCCGCCGGCCCTCCTGCGGCTGGACGGCACCGTCGACTTCCTCGACCAGGCCACCGATCCCCCGCTCGGCGCCCGCCCCGAACACGTCCCCAGGCCCCAGGCCATCGCCTCCTTCACCCCCGGCGACACCCTCGTCCTCTACACCGACGGTCTGATCGAACGCCGCCTGGAGGACATCGACGTCGGCCTGGCCCGGCTCGCCGCCTCCCTCGACCGACACCGGGGAGCCGAACCCGAACACATGGCCGACGCCGTCCTCGCCGAGTTGCTGCCGCCGGACAGCGCCACCGACGACACCGCGCTCGTCGTCGTCCGCCTCTGAACGCCGCGGCACCGGGAGACGACGTACGCCGAGAACTTCGCCCGGTCCGGGCCCCGACGTGTCGTCGGCGGAGACGCGAGCCGTTCGTAGGAGCTTGTAACACGATCTTGGTCTGCAGGGCGGCTGAAGCGGCTCCTGCCCTCAAACGTCTCGCCATGCGCCTTCGGCACATGTGGCACAGACTGCTCGGAGGTGCATCCCTGAGTGATGTGGATCGGAGCAACGTATGAGCCAGCTGCCCTCGTTCGAGGACACCACCGACTTCGAGAACGCGGATCGGGGGTTCATGGGGGCGCTGGTACCGGCGGTGGTCAGGGCCGCGGACGGGCGGGTGGTGTGGGACAACGACGCCTACGACTATCTGAAGGCCGAGTGCCCGGACACCGTGAACCCGAGCCTGTGGCGGCAGGCGCAGTTGTGCGCCAAGCAGGGGCTGTACGAGGTGACCGAGGGGATCTACCAGGTCCGGGGCCTCGACCTGTCCAACATGACGCTGGTGGAGGGCGATCGCGGGGTGATCGTCATCGACCCGCTGATCTCCACCGAGTGCGCGGCCGCCGCGCTGGCGCTCTACCGCGAGCACCGCGGCGAGCGGCCGGTCACCGGTCTGGTCTACACGCACTCGCACGGCGACCACTTCGGCGGCGCGTGCGGCGTACTGCCCGAGGGGACCGAGCAGGGGGTGCCGGTGATCGCGCCGGCCGGGTTCCTGGAGCACGCGGTCAGCGAGAACGTCTACGCCGGGAACGCGATGACCCGCCGGGCCATGTTCATGTACGGCGACCGGCTGCCCAAGTCGCCGCATGGCCAGGTCAGCGCCGGGCTGGGGATGACCACCTCCACCGGCACCGTCTCGCTGATCCCGCCGACCGTCGACGTCACCCGCACCGGCCAGGAGGAGACGGTGGACGGTGTGCGCATCGTCTTCCAACTCACCCCGGGCACGGAGGCCCCCGCGGAGATGAACTTCTCCTTCCCGCAGCGCCGCGCGCTGTGCCTGGCGGAGAACGCCACCCACAACATGCACAACATCCTGACCCTGCGCGGCGCGGTGGTGCGCGACTCCCGCATCTGGTCGCGCTACCTGGACGAGGCCGTCGACTTCTTCGGCGACTCCTACGACGTGGCCTTTGCCTCGCACCACTGGCCCACCTGGGGCCGCGAGAACGTGGTCGAGATGCTCACCCAGCAGCGCGACCTGTACGCCTTCATGCACGACCAGACGCTGCGACTGCTCAACTCCGGCCTCACCGGTCCCGAACTCGCCGAGGAGATGCAGCTGCCGCCCGCGCTGGAGCAGGCCTGGCACGCGCGTGGCTACTACGGCTCGCTCAGCCACAACACCAAGGCCATCTACCAGCGCTACCTCGGCTGGTTCGACGGCAACCCCGCCCATCTGTGGGAGCACCCCCCGGTGGAGCTGGCCAAGCGCTATGTCGACCTGGCCGGCGGCCCCGAGGCGGCCGTGGCCAAGGCCCGGACCTACGCCGCCGACGGCGACCTGCGGTTCGCGGCCACGCTGCTCAACCACGTGGTCTTCGGCGCCCCGCAGTACCAGCAGGCCCGCGAGGAGCTGGCCGGGGTCTACGAGCGGCTGGGCCACGGCTGCGAGAACGGCCCCTGGCGCAACTTCTACCTGATGGCAGCGGTGGAACTGCGCGAGGGGCCGGGCACCATCGAACTGGACACCAGCGGCGGCATGGCCATGGCCCTGACCGTCGACATGCTGCTGGACTCCCTCGCCGTGCGCATCGACGGCCCGAAGGCGTGGGACGACTCCCTGACCGTCGACCTCGACCTTACCGACGAGGGCGACCGCCACCGGCTGACCCTGCGCAACGGCGCACTGACCCACCGCGTCACCTCCGTCGAGGCGCCGGTGGACCTGACCCTGACGCTCACCAAGCCGCTGCTGCTCGGGCTGCTGGCCGGCAAGGGCATGGACGGCATCGGGCACGAGGGCGACCCGGCCGTCCTGCGCCGGTTGCTGTCCTACATCACCACGGCCGACAAGTCCTTCGCCATCGTCACCCCCTGACGGGGAGGCAGCTGACCGGCGGCCTGGCAGGGCGGCTGCGCCGGGCCGTACCCCTGCCCCTGCCCCTGCCCCTGCCCCTGCCCCTGCCATCGTCGTCGGCGCGGTGCTGTCGCTCCTGCTCTACTGCGTCCAGGCCGCCCGCCGGTCACGGCTTGCGTGGGTGGCCGACCCGACCGGCGACCGGCGGGACGGCGGCGACCAGGGTGAGTGTCCGGGTGACGTCGTTGACGTTGCCCGCGGTGGTGACGACCTTCAGCGGGGTGCCGTTGCCGTCGCAGATCAGGTGGTGCTTGCTGCCGTTCTTGCGGCGGTCGACCGGCGACGGGCCCGTCGCGGCGCCCCCTTCTTCGCACGCACGTGGGAGCCGTCCACGCACGCGCGGCTCCAGTCCAGTTCACCGGCCGCGTTCAGCTCCGACAGGAGTATCCGGTGCAGCCGGTCGAAGACGCCCGCGTCCTGCCGGCGCCCCAGCCTGCGCCAGCAGGTCTGCCCGGACCGCGAAGCCCCGTTCCCATGGCAGCTGCTGCCCGGTGATCCCGGAGTAGAGCACGAACAGCACGCCCTGCAGACAGAGCCGGTCCGGCACCGGCCGAGGACCCGGCGACCTCTCCGGCCAGGGCGGCAGCACCGGCTCGACCATCGCCCACAGCTCGTCGTCCACGACCCACGGCTTGACACTCACACCCCCACGAACGACCCGATCGTCGTACCGGTTACGGCCGAACAGCACCGCATCTCAAGATCGTGTTACGACCTCTGAGGGCGTCCCCCGGGGTTTCGCAGCGGGGTTTCGCGGAGGGGTTTCGCAGCGGGGTTTTGCGGAGGGCGTCCGCCCCGGGGTTTCGCGGAGGGGTTTCGCAGCGGGGTTTTGCGGAGGGCGTCCGCCCCGGGGTTTCACGGCGGGGCTACGTGGCTGAGCGCCGACTCCGGCCGACCCCGACTCCGCGTTCGGAGTAATACCGGAGTACCGCGCCGGGCCGCCGGTTGCCGCCCCCGGTACCACGATCGGCGACCAGCCCGCACCTAGGGTGGAAAGTACGGCAGCCGGGAATCCGGACAGCGCCGATTTCGAGGCCGCCTTTTCCCGTTGCGCGGCTCCCGCACCCCGACCTCCACCGCAATTCCCCGATCGGCCGAGCGATTATCACGGCCGACCGCCCGCATCACTCAGGGGTGAACTCCAGAATCACCGTGGCCCACCACGGCGACACCCGGAATCCTTCGGAGGCAGGCATGAGCACCACCATCTGCGGCGCCCTTCCCGCGATCGCCCCGGCGCTGCCCGCACCTCCCGGCCCTCCTGCGGCCCGGCCCGCGACCCGGCCCGCAAGGCCCGCGCGGCCCGCGCGCATCGTTCGGACCCCGCGGGCCGACCGCGGGGCCGTACCCGCCGAGTGGACCACGCGCGTCCCGCGGTCCCCCTCCCTCGTCCTCCACCGGCCGGACCGGCCGGACCGGACGGCGCCCGGCGCACCGGTCGTCAGCCGGACCGCACTCGCACCGGCACCGCCGCCGAGCTGCCCCTGTCCCTGCGCCGCGTCCACGCTGCCCGTGCAGCCGGCCTCCTGGCCCTCCTGGCCGCGCTGAGAGGCGTGCCGGTCGGCGACGCGTGCCGGTCGGCGAGGCGTGCCGGTCGGCGAGGCGCGACAGCGTCGCGCGGTCCGTCGCGCGGTCCGTCGAGCGCCCGGAGGCACGCCGCCCGGCCGGGTGGAGCGGCGGCCCGGCGGCGGCCCCGTCCCCGCCCACTCGGGAGGACGCCGCCGGGACGAAGGCGGGGCTCGGGATCCTCGGCGGGACCGGGTCGACAGCGGGACCGGGTCGTCAGCGGTTCTTGAACTCCTCGATGGCCCCCCGGACCGCCTCCTGCATGGCCTCGCTCCCGGCGTGCCCGGAGTCCTCGATGATGTGGAGCCGGGAACCGGGCCAGGCCTTCGCCACCTCCCAGGCCGTCCCGACCGGGCTGCCCATGTCGTGCCGGCCGTGCACCAGCACCCCCGGGATCCCGGCCAGCCGGTGGGCGCCGCGCAGCAGCTGGTCCTCCTCCAGCCAGGCTCCGTTGCTGAAGAAGTGGGCGCAGATCCGTACGAACGCGATCTGCGCGTCGACCTCGCGGTCGCCGTACATGCCGGGCACACCGTTGGGCTCGTTCGAGACGACCGCGTCCTCCCAGGCCAGCCAGTCGGCGGCGGCCTTCTCGCGGACGGCCCGGTCGGGGTTCTCCATCAGCCGCGCGTACGCCGCGAGCAGGTCGCCGTCCCGCTCGTCCTCGGGGACGCCGTCGCGGAACCGGTCCCATGCCTCGGGGTGGAACCGACCGGCGCCCCGGTAGAGCCACTCGATCTCGGCGCGGCGGGTCGTCGTCACGGCCGGGACGACCATCTCGCTGACCCGCTCGGGATGCTGCTGGGCGTAGGCCAGGACGAGCGTCGCGCCCCAGGAACCGCCGTTCAGCAGCCACTTCTCGACACCGAGGTGCACGCGCAGCCGTTCCATGTCGTCGATCAGGTGCTGCGTGGTGTTCAGGCTCATGTCCGCCGCCGGATCGCTCGCGTGCGGGGTGCTGCGACCGCAGTTGCGCTGGTCGAAGCGGATGACCCGGTAGCGCTCGGGATCCCAGGCCCTCGTCGGCCGCTGCGGCGCGCCCGATCCCGGGCCGCCGTGGACGTTCAGGGCCGGCTTGCCCTCGGGGTTGCCGAGCTGCTCGTAGTAGATGCGGTTGCCGTCTCCGGTGTCGAGAAATCCATCGTCGTAGGGACTTGTCGGAGCATAGAAGTCAACCATGGCCGACGATCCTACGGCAGGCTCGCGACTTGGCAACCGCCACCGCCACCGATGCCGCCGGCGATGCCACGCCCGGGCGAAGCGGGCCCGTGATGGGATGGTCCCACCGGGCGTCGCCCGGCCGGGCGGGGCGACCCGGGTGGTCCACCGAGGATGAGGAGCCGGCGATGACGCTGCGCTGTGCGGTTCTTGACGACTTCCAGGGCGCGGCGACGGCCGCCGCCGACTGGTCACCCGTCACCGACCGGGTGGAGGTGGTCAGTTTCACCGAGCACATCGGCACCGAGGACGAACTCGCCGCCGCACTCGCCGGCTTCGAGATCGTCGTGACCCTGCGCGAGCGGGTCGCCTTCCCGGCCTCCCTGCTCGCCCGGCTGCCGGCCCTGAAGCTGCTGGTCGCCTCCGGGATGCGGAACTCGGTGATCGACCATGCGGCGGCACGGCGCCACGGCGTCACGGTCTGCGGTACCGCGAGCTCCTCCACCCCGCCGGTCGAACTGACCTGGGCCCTGATCCTCGGGCTGGCCCGCTCCCTGGTGCCCGAGAACACCGCGCTGCGTACCGGCGGCCCCTGGCAGAGCACCGTCGGCGCCGACCTGGAGGGCCGCCGCCTCGGGTTGCTGGGGCTCGGCCGGATCGGGAGTCGGGTCGCCCGGATCGGACAGGCCTTCGGCATGGAGGTGACGGCCTGGAGCCAGAACCTCACACCGGCGCGGGCCGAGGCGGCGGGCGCGAGCCTCGCCGCGTCCAAGGAGGACCTGCTGCGCGCGAGCGATGTGGTCTCCGTCCATCTAGCGCTGGGCGAACGGACCCGGGGCCTGCTCGGCGCCCCCGAACTGGCGCTGCTCAAGCCGACCACCTACCTGGTGAACACCTCGCGCTCCGCCATCGTGGACCAGGACGCCCTGCTGGCGGCTCTGCACCGCGGCGCCCTCGCCGGCGCCGGCCTGGACGTGTTCGACATCGAGCCGCTCCCGGTCGGCCACCCGCTGCGCTCCGCGCCCCGGCTGCTGGCGACGCCGCACCTCGGCTACGTCACGTGGGACAACTACCGGACGTACTACGGCGAGGCGGTCGAGGACATCCGGGCCTTCCTCGCCGGAGCACCCGTGCGGGTGCTGGGCTGACTCTCCGGCGACCCCGCGCGTCCCTCGGCGTCTTCCGGCGGTCCCGGCGGTCCCGGCCGTCGCAGCCGTCGCGGGTTCCCCGGGTGGCGAGCCCCGGCCGGGTCCGCGCCCCACGGGGTCCGGGCCGGAGGGTCGGGAGCCCGACCGGCCCGGGCCGTGCGAACGCGGTGTCCGCACGGCCCACCGTCCGTCAGGGGCGGCTCTTCGGGGCGTTCTCGGCCGTCCGGCCCGGGTCGGTCTCGGCGACGGGGGTGAGGATCTCCTCCATCGCCTTCAGCAGGCCGGCGTCGAGGGTCACTCCGGCCGCCTTGACGTTCTCGGTGACCTGCTCGGGGCGGGAGGCTCCGATGATCGCCGCGGAGACGTTCGAGTTCTGCAGCACCCATGCGACCGCCAGCTGGGCCAGGCTCAGCCCGGCCTGCTCGGCGATCGGCCGCAGCAGCTGGACACGCTCCAGCACCTCGGTCTGCATCCAGCGGGCGACGAAGTTCGCGCCGCCCTTGGTGTCGGTGGCCCGCGAACCGGCCGGGGGCTCGGCGCCGGGCAGGTACTTGCCCGTCAGCACACCCTGAGCGATCGGCGACCAGACGATCTGCCCGATCCCGAGCTCCTCGCAGGTCGGCACCACCTCGGCCTCGATGACCCGCCAGAGCGCGCTGTACTGCGGCTGGCTGGAGACGAACGGCACCCGCAGTTCGCGGGCCAGCGCGTGGCCGGCCCGGATCTGGTCCGCCGTCCACTCGGAGACGCCGATGTAGAGGGCCTTCCCGGAGTGGACCACGTCGGCGAACGCCTCCATGGTCTCCTCCAGCGGAGTGCTGGTGTCGTAGCGGTGGGCCTGGTAGACGTCGACGTAGTCGGTCTGCAGGCGGCGCAGCGAGCCCTCGATGGACTCCATGATGTGCTTGCGGCCCAGGCCCCGGTCGTTGCGGCCCGGCCCGGTCGGCCAGTAGACCTTGGTGAGGATCTCCAGGCCCTCGCGACGCTCGCCCTTCAGCGCCCGGCCGAGGACCGCCTCGGCCCGGGTCTCGGCGTAGACGTCGGCGGTGTCGAAGGTGGTGATTCCCGCGTCGAGGGCGGCGCGGATGCAGGCGGCGGCCGCGTCCTCCTCTACCTGGGAGCCGTGGGTGAGCCAGTTGCCGTAGGCGATCTCACTGATGATCAGGCCACTGCGGCCGAGGTGGCGGAACTCCATCGGAAGGATCCTTTCGGTGGTGGTGTCGGCTCCGATCATGCCTGCCGGGCGGCCCCGGGTGGGGCAGGTCCGGCCGGAAGGGCGGGCCCGTACCCTCCGGGGCGCCCCGTCACACCGTCGCCGGACGCCGTCCGGGCTTCCGGCGACGGTGTGACGGGCAGCGCCCTTCCGGCGACGGGCAGCGCCCTTCCGGCGAGGGCACGACCGGCGGTGGGCGAGGCGAGCTGCGGGACGCCCCGGCGGAACGGCCTGCACCCGGCGGCCGGGCCGCGAGGAACCGGGCTGACAAGCCGGAGCATGATCGGCCATGATGCTCTCACCTACTCGTCAGGTGATCGTCCGACGCCCGGCGGCATCACGTCGGTCCCGGCCCACGACCACCCTCACTGGGGGATCCTCACCTCGTGCGGTTCAACAGACTTGCCGGCCTGACCGGCGCCACCGTGCTCGCGCTGGGCCTCGGCCTGCCGATACCCGCGGCCACGGCCGCCACGGCCGACGTGTCCACCCTCTTCGTCGACAACTCGATCCCCTCGCGCTGCTCCGACAGCGGGAGCGGCACGCAGGCGGCGCCGTTCTGCTCGATCTCCGCCGCGGCGGCGGCCGCCCAGCCCGGTCAGACCGTCGAGGTGGCGTACGGCTGGGGAGGTGACTACGGGCCGGCGCAGATCACCCGCTCCGGCGAGCCCGGACGGCCGATCACCTTCACCACCGGCCCTGCCTACCCGCACACCGCCGAGGTGGCGAGCCACCCGAACGCGCCCGCCTTCACCTTCAGCGGGGTCCACGACATCGTCGTGCAGAACTTCGACGTCTTCGCCGACGGGCAGGCGTTCCTGGTGAAGGACTCCTCCCGGGTCCGGATCGAGCACACCGCGCTCGTCCAGACCATCACGCCGTCCTCCCTCGTGCAGCTGACCGGCGCCACCCAGGACGTCACGCTGACCCGCAACGACCTCGCCACCTCGGGGACGGGCGGCATCCGGATCGGCGCCGGCGTCCGCGGCACCACGCTGACGCGGAACCAGATCGGTGGTACCGACCCGCAGCAGTTCCTCGCGACCGACGCGCCCGGCACCGTCGTCACCGGCAACACGATCGTCCAGCAGTGCGGCACGCCCGTCCGGCTGACCGGCGCGTCCTCCGGCTCCGCCGTGCACAACAACATCGTGGTGAACAACGACCGGACCCCGACCTGTGCGGCGGGGGCGCCGCTGGTCTCGGTGTCGGCGGCCTCGGCCCCGGGCACCACCCTCGACCACAACCTGCTCGGCCCGGTGGACGCCAGCGCTCCGTACGACTGGGCGGGCACCGCGTACCCGACGCCGGGCGCGCTCGGCTCGGCGACCGGGCAGGGATCCCACGACCTCGTCGGCGACCCGAAGTTCGGCAGTGACGGGAGCAGTGCGCAGTACAGCCTCGGCGCCGCCTCCCCGGCCCTCGACTCCGCCGATCCGACCGCCCCCGGCGCCGCCGACACCGACGCCGACGGCAACCGCGCGGCCGACGATCCGCAGACGCCGAACACCGGCCCGGGCGGCACCTTCCTGGACCGCGGCGCGGTCGAGCGCCAGGGCGTGATCCTGCGCAACCTCGGGCTGGTCGGCGGCCCCGCACCGTACCCGGTGAAGGCCACGGCGACCACCCGCATCGTGACGAACTGGCCGCTCGCCGTCAGCTACTCCACCGACTTCGGCGACGGTTCGGCCCCGGTGGTCTCCGCCGGGACCGTCGCCGAGCACACCTACACCAAGGCCGGCCGGTTCACCGTGACCACCACCGCGACCGGCCCGGACGGCTATCGCGCCGCGGTGTCGAACGACAACCCGGTCGTGGTCAACGAGCCCGGCCCGCCGGTGCCGGTGTTCACCGTCAAGCCGTGCGCCGGCAACGCCCCCGGTTGCGGCGCCCCGCTCTCGTACGTCGTGGACACCACCGGCACCAGCAGCCCCTGGCCGATCACCGGTTACACGGTCGACTACGGCGACGGTTCGCCGGTGGGGACCGATCCGGCCTCCCCGCACGTGTACCCGACGCCGGGCGACTACAGCGTGACCGTCACGGTCACGGACCAGGGCGGCCAGCGCGCCTCGCTCACCCGGCCGGTCAAGGTCGGCTACCTGCCGAGCCGGTACGAGGACTGGACCCAGACCCGCATCCTGGACACCCGCTCGGGCAGCAGCCCGGTGAAGCTGCTCCCGGGCGGGCAGCTCAGCGTCGACCTGCAACTCGGTGACGGCCTCACGGCCGTGGTCCTGAACGTCACCGCGGTCAACCCCGGCGGCGCGGGCCATCTCTCGGTCGGGCCCAGCGGCTCGGCGCGACCGAGCAGCTCGAACGTCAACTACCTGGCAGGCAGGGCGATCCCCAACCTGGTGACGGTGCCCGTCGGCCCGGACGGCAAGGTGACCGTCTGGAACTCGCCGGGCGGAGCGGCCCTCGACGTCGTCGTCGACCGTCTCGGGGCGTACTTCACCGGTTTCGGCAACCTCTACAACCCGGTCTCCCCGACCCGGATCCTGGACACCCGCACCGGCGTCGGCCGACCTGCCGGGAGGGTCCACTCCACCTGCGTCTACAACTGGAACCCGCCGCCGGTGACGCTGAAGGTCCGCGGCGCCAACGGTGTACCGGCCAACGCGACCTCGGTCGTCCTCAACGTCACCGTCACCGATCCCGACCAGGACGGCAACCTCTCGGTCGGCGGGAACGGCTCGAACCTCAACTTCCTCAAGGGCGAGACGGTCTCCAACCAGGTGATCGCTCCGGTGGCCGCCGACGGCACGGTCACCCTCTGCAACAACGCCGGCACGTTGCACATGATCGCCGACCTTTCCGGCTACTACGCGCCCGACAGCGGCAGCGCCTTCACCCCGGTGCTCCCGTCCCGGGCACTGGACACCCGGCTGACGACGGCCGGCCCGCTGGGGGCCGACGCCACCCTGGCCGTCCCCTCCGGCGCTCCGGCCGGCGCCACCGCCGCCGTACTGAACGTCACCAGCACCGACTCCGACCAGGACAGTTTCCTGACCGTCTGGGCGGACGGCGCCGCACGGCCCGGCACCAGCAGCGTCAACTTCACCCGGGGCCGCACCGTCCCGAACCATGTCGTCACCCCGCTCGGGACCGACGGCAGGTTCGACGTCTACAACCACGTCGGCAGCACCCAGGTGATCGCCGACGTGTTCGGCTACTTCAGCAAGCCGTAGCAGACCGCGGACGGACGGCGCGCGCAGGGGACGGCACCGCGCACGGGCCGGCATCGCGCACGGCCGCACCGCGGCCCGGCGACGCGGTGACATACGCAGGGAAGGGTGGGCCGGTGCTCCGCGGAGCACCGGCCCACCGGCGTCGGCGCCGGCGCCGGCGTCCGCGTACGGCGGGGACGGCGGGGACGGCGGGGACGCCATCACCGCGTCCCTCAGCCCGGTTGTCCGCGTGGTTCCGGCGGTGCCGTCAACATTGACGTCCACGCCCACGCGCGCAGCAATGCCGGGGCCGGGCAGCCCTGCCACGGTTGGATCCAGGCGTGCGACGGGAGCGGGACGAGCGCCGGGCAGGGCGGTCGGCTCCGCGCCCGGGGAACTCGCCGAAAATTCTTCCGAGAGGCCTGTCGATCCGTCCGGCCCCCGTTCGACGTAGGTGTGACGGGCGGGGAAAGCCCCCGCCGTACCGACCGAGGAGTCACCATGCCGCGCTTTCTTTCGATGATCCGTATCGACGAGCAGAACGCCCCCGCCGGAGAGCCCGGCCCCGAGTTCGAGGCGCGGATGGGCGCACTCTTCGAGGAGATCACCAAGGCCGGGGTCATGCTGGAGACGGCGGGACTCACCCCGACCGCCCAGGGCACCCGGATCACCTGGTCCGACGGGAAGCTCAGCTACACCGACGGGCCCTTCACCGAGGCCAAGGAGGTCGTCGGCGGCTACGCGATCATCCAGACCGAGGACAAGGCCGAGGCCCTGGAGTGGACCAAGCGCTTCCTGGAGATCCACCCGGACAACTGGACCGTCACCGCCGAGCTCCGCGAGATCGCCTCGGCCTGACGTCCGAACTGCACGATCCGGCCGGCGAACCGCCCGCGGCCAGGGCGGCCGAAGCGGTGCGCTCCTGCGACCGCGGTGGGCGGACGACGAGCCCGCCGGGAAACCGAGCGGGGGCCCGGTCACCACTGGTGGCCGGGCCCCCGCTCGTCCCGGGCCCCTCGTCCCTCTGGCCCGGGCCCCCGGTCGTCCGGTCGTCCGGGTCGGCCCCGCAGGTCGGGCGCCGACGCGTGCACCGCACGCCGTGGCCGTGCGGTCCGGGGGCGTCCGAGCGCTGCGCGGACGCCGCGTCCGAGCAGGTGACGGTTGCCTCCGTGGCGCGCGGCGCCGGCCGCGCACGGACGGTGCGGGTTAGCCTGACACGGCCCTGAAGCAGCCCCCGAACGGCCCCGGGCCGCGGCGGAGCGGAACAGCACGGCCGGACGGCGGGCCCGAGCAGCGGCCCGGACGCCGACCGGAAACGACAGCGGAGGGAGACGAGCGTGTCGCTGCGCACCCTCGGAGTGTCCGTGAGCCTGGTCCTGCTGCTCGCGGCCTGTTCGACGGCCCCGGCACCGACCGCCGGGGCGTCCGCGACGACACCCCGGGAGCCCGCCGTCCGCTCGACCTCACCGCAGCCCCCGGGGACACCGACACCCTCGCCCCCGGCGCTGTCGCCGCTTCCCGGCCCGACCACCGGCCCGACGACCGGCCCGAGCACGGGTGCGAGCCCGCGCCCGGCCGCCGGTGCGAGCCCCGGCCGGAGCGCCGAGCCGACCGCGGAACAGCTGGCCGGGCAGCGCGTCGTCTACTCGTACCGGGGCCCCACCCCGCCCGAGGCGCTGTTCGAGGACATCCGCGCGGGCCGGGCGGCCGGCGTGATCTTCTTCGGCGAGAACATCCCCGACACGGCCCGGCTGAAGGCGGTCGTGGCGCAGCTGCGGGAGGCCCAGCGGCAGAGTCCGGTGCAGGCACCGCTTTTGCTGATGACCGACCAGGAGGGCGGCCAGATCCGCCGGCTGCCCGGCGAGCCCGTCCAGTCGGCGAAGGAGGTCGGGCTCGCCGCCGACCCGGACGCCGCCGCGACCCGGACGGGCCGGGCCGCCGGGGAGAACCTGGCCGGGGTGGGCCTGAACGTCAACCTCGCGCCCGTACTGGACGTCTACGACACCCCGGGCAACTTCATCGACCGGACGCAACGGTCCTACGGCAAGGACCCGGAGGCCGTCGCCTCGCTCGGGTCCGCCTTCGTCACCGCGCAGCAGCAGGCCGGGGTGGCGGCCACCGCCAAGCACTTCCCCGGTCTCGGCTCCGCCCCGGCCGGCAGCGACACCGACACCGGCCCGGTGACCCTGCCGGTCGCACTGACGGTGCTGCGCGACGTGGACGAGGCGCCGTACTCGGACGCCGTGGCCGCCGGGGTCGATCTCGTCATGCTGTCCTGGGCGGTGTACCCCGCGCTGGATCCGGACCGGCCCGCCGGCCTCTCGCGCACCGTCGTTCAGCAGGAGCTGCGCGAGCGGCTCGGCTTCCGGGGCGTCACGATCACCGACGCCCTGGAGGCCGGGTCACTGGCCGCGTTCGGCACCCCCGGCCAGCGCGCGGTCGCCGCCGCGGCCGCCGGGATGGACCTGGTGCTCTGCTCGGCCCGGGACACGGTCCAGGGCGAGCAGGCGACCACCGCGCTCGCCGACGCCCTGGACGCCGGCAGCCTGGATCGGGCCGAGTTCACGGCCGCCGCGGCCCGGGTCACCGCCCTGCGCGAGGCACTCGGCTGACTCCGGCCGCCCCGAGCCCCCGCCGTGTGCGGGGGCGCGCGACCGGTGGCGGCGGCTCGGCCGGGTACGCCTGCGGGCCGGCGGCCCGAGGGAGTGGGCGAGCTGACGCACCGGCCGAGGAGCGGCGCGTCGGCTCGCCCACCGCACCGGCCGCGGAGCGGCGCCGAGTCGGCGCCCACGGGCCGGACCGCTGGGGCGGGCCGCGGCGGCTGCCGGAGAAGGTAACGATTCCGTCATCATCTGAACACGTTCATGTTGACCTTGAGACTGAATAGCCCCAGCTCAGATGGCATCTGACGGACCAAAGCCCACAAAATTATGAGATGACAGGTGGTGGTTTCGCGCAGAGGATGTCTGCAGTCGCCTGTGGATCGCCTCCACCGGCACGCAGCCTTCACGTGTCCAGGGGGGACCAGGTGGATCGGCGTCATCGCGCGTGCGTCATGAGCGTCACCGTCGGCATGCCGGGGACCGCCCCGCCGACTCACTGACCGGACCGCCGCCGCCGTTCCTGCGGGACCGGACGAGCCGCGCCGGTCCGCGCGCCCGGACCACCGGCCGCACAGCGGACACATGGGGAACACACCACCAATCAGGGGAGAGCACCACCGTGCGCGCACGCCACACCGTCGGGCTGGCCACCGCCGGCCTGATCACCGCCCTCGGACTGCCGGCGCCCGTCGCAGCAGCCGAGGTGACGATCCTCCACGTCAACAACACCGTGGGGGGTACCTGCTCGGACTCCGGACCGGGCAGCGAAGCGACGCCGTTCTGCTCGATCGGCCGGGCGGCCGAGCTCGTCGAAGCCGGACAGACCGTCCAGGTCGAGGGGGACCGCGGCTACGACGAGAACGTGACGCTCACCCACTCCGGCACCCCGGACAAACCGATCACCTTCCGCGGCGCCATGGCTCCCGGCAACAGCGACACCGCCTGGCTCGCCGGTGACGACACGACGACCGGCCGGCCGACGGTCACCCTGACCGGCGTCCACGACGTCGCGATCCAGCGCCTCGGCGTCGTCAACGGCGTCGCCGTCACGAACTCCAGCCGGGTCACCCTGGAGGACGTCAAGTCCTTCGCCTCCAACGTGCCGTCCTTCGACGTGAACGGCGGCAGCGGGGTCACCATCCGGCGCAGCTGGATCTACCCGGGTTCCACGTCCGGCGTGCTGATCCACGGCGGCGCCGACGGAACCGTCGTCAGCCACAACCAGGTGAGCCCCGGCCGGACCGTGTCGATCGAGGCGGCCGACGCCACCCGTACCGCCGTCGTCAACAACACCGTGCAGCGCGGCTGCGGACCGGCCATCGCCCTCACCGGCGCCGCCACCGACAGCACGGTCGTCAACAACGTGCTCGCCGCGCAGACGGCGGACCGGCTCCCCGACTGGGCCTGCGCCGCCGGCTCGTCGGCCACCGAGATCTCGGTGGCGGCGGCGGCCCTGCCCGGCACCCGTACCGACTACAACGCGCTGATCCCGAACGCGGGCGCCACCGCGTACTCCTGGAACGGCGCGGCCTACCAGGATCTCGCCGCCTTCCGGGCCGCGACCGGTCAGGGCGCCCACGACCTGCTGCTGCCTCCGGCCACCACCTACATCATCGCGGAGGGGTCGCCTCTGATCGACTCCGCCGATGCCACCGCGCCGGGCGCGCTCGCCACGGACCAGGCCGGCCGCCCGGCCGCCGACGACCCGAACGTCCCCAACACCGGTACCGGCATCGGCTACCTGGACCGCGGGGCCACCGAGCTCCAGGACAAGCTCTCCGGCGTCACGCTGACGGTCGACCGGCCCTGGGCCCCGATCGGCACGACGGTCACGGCGACCGCCAAGGCGACCGACGACTGGCCGGCCGCGCTGACCTACCACTTCGACTTCGGCGACGGCACCGTGGTCGACACGGCGTCGCCCAGCGCCGGCCACGTCTACGCCACCGTCGGCGACCGCACCGTCAAGGTCACCGCGACCAACGGCGTCGGCACCGCGGTGAGCAGCCAGGACGTCGCGGTCAAGGCCACCCTGCCGGACCAGCTGGCGCCCGCCTTCACGGTCGCGGACGTCCTGCCCACCTCGACCGACCCGATCGGCCACACCCCGCCGCTCTCGGTCACGGTGGACACCGGCGCCACCGCCTCCTCCTGGCCGATCACCGCCTCGACGGTGGACTTCGGCGACGGCACCGGCGCCGTCACGGTGACCTACCCGGCCGGCACCGGCCACACCTACACCACGCCGGGCGACTACACGGTCAAGCTCACCGTGCGGGACGACCACGGCCACTCGGCCGTGAGCAGCAAGGTCTTCCGCGCCGCGTACGCCCCGTCGGGCTACCTGCCGACCGACGCGTACCGGGTGCTGGACACCCGGCAGGTCGGGAACGGCGGCGGCGCGGCGGGCGGCGTCGTCCAGACCGTGAAGATCCCGATCGGCCTGGCCCGCCCGGGAGCCGTGGTCTCCGGGTCCATCGCCTCGGTGGTGCTCAACCTGACCGCGACCGGGGCCACCGAGGACACCCACCTCACCGTCTGGCCCGCCGGCCAGCCGCGCCCGGCCACCTCCAACCTCAACATCGCCGCCGGGAGGACGACAGCCAACCTGGTCACCGTCCCGCTGGGCGCCGGTGAGTCCGTCAACGTCGTGGTCAACTCCGGCCGGGCGCAGGTCGTGCTCGACGTCGTCGGCTACTACCAGCCCAACGTCGGCGACCGGTTCACCACCGGCACGCCCACCCGCCTGCTCGACACCCGTACCGGCACCAGGCTCGGCGCCGACGAGACCCGCCGGGTGAAGGTCGCCGGGGTCAACGGCGTCCCGGCCAACGCCACCGCGGTCACGGTCAACCTGACCTCCACGGACGCGACGGCCGACACCTTCTTCACGCTCTGGTCGGGCGACCGGGCCCGCCCGGTCAGCACCAGTCTCAACCCGACGCCGCGCCAGGACCGTTCGAACCAGGTGATCGTGCCGATCGGAGCCGACGGCACCATCAGCCTGTACAACCACGAGGGTTCGGCGCAGGCCGTCGTGGACGTCTTCGGCTGGTACGCCCCGGACGGCCAGAGCCTCTACACCCCCGTCAGCCCGCTGCGCCTGGGTGACACCCGGACGGGATCGGGCGGCAAGCCCGGCGCGGACAGCACCACCGTGTTCGGCGGCGTCCCGGCCGGCGCGACGGCGGCCGTCCTCAACGTCACCGCGGTGGAGCCCACCGACAGCAGCTACCTCACGGTGTTCGCCCACGGCTCCGCGCGACCTGTGACCAGCAACCTCAACGTGCAGCCCGGCGTCACCGTGGCCAACCAGGTGACCACCCCGGTCGGCCCGGACGGAAGGTTCGACGTCTACAACCACGCGGGCAGTACGCACCTCGCGGCGGACCTGCTGGGCTACTTCAGCAAGCCCTGACCGTAACCCGCCCCACCGACGGGCCCGCTGGTTCATCCGAACCGGCGGGCCCGTCGCGTGTCCGCCGGCCGCGGGGCCCGGACACTCCGGGCGGGTCTGGGCGATTCTGAGCCGACTTGTTCATGTCACACCGCAACAGCCTTGTGAATTCGGCATGTTGAGTGACGGAAGCCGTTGTGCCGAGCCGCCGGCGGCCCCTACCTTCAGGGCCATGGCAGCAGGAGTGATCCTCTCCGCGCGGCTGCACGTCGACTTCGGACGGCTGCAGAGCGCGCTGTGTCCGGTCGGCCCGGCGTAACGCTCTCCCGTCCCCGGCGAGAGCCGCCACGGCCGTCCTCCGGCGATGCCCGTGGCCCTGACCGGCGTGCGCCGTCCACGCGCGCCCGGCCCGGCCGACGACCGCCGGCAGCACACCGCCCCACCCACGCGCCGTCTCGCCGACGGCGCGCTCCGCCCCATGCCCTCCGCCATGAAAGGGACTTCCCCGATGAGCCGGAACGATCAACCCCAGGTCGGACGCCGCGGTTTCCTGGCCGGCGCCGCCGCCGTGGCCGCCACCGCCGCCGTCCCCACCCTCACCGGCACGGCCGCCGCGGCCGCGCCCGCGACGGCGGCCGCCCGGCCGAACATCCTGGTCATCCTCACCGACGACCAGCCCAAGCAGACCGAGTGGGCCACCCCCAGGACGGTCGACTGGCTGGTCGGCCACGGGGTGCGGTTCACCAACGGCCACGTCGTCACGCCGCTCTGCGCTCCCTCCCGCTCCTCGATCTTCTCCGGCCGCCAAGCGCACAACCACGGTGTGCTGGACAACTCCAGCCCGTACAACCTGGACCAGAACACCACCGTGCAGCGGTACCTCAAGCAGGCGGGCTACCGTACCGGCCTGTTCGGCAAGTACCTCAACGCCTGGCACGCGGCGGACAACCCGCCGCACTTCGAGGAGTGGCTGCTGGAGGACCCGGTCGTCTACAACGACGGTGCCTACAACGACAACGGGACGGTCCGGACCATCCCCGGCTACAGCACCACGGTCATCAAGGACCGGGCCCTGTCCTTCCTCGACAAGGCCGCCACCGACCACCGGCCGTGGTTCGCGTTCATCGCGCCCAAGGCCTCGCACGAGCCCAACGTCCCGGACGCGAAGTACGCCGACACCGCCGTCCCGGCCTGGGACGGGCGGCCGTCCGTCACCGAGGCCGACCGGAGCGACAAGCCCCAGTACATCCAGGACGCCACCAGCACGCTCGCCGACGCGCGGGCCCTGCGCCGGCGGCAGCTGCGGACCCTCCTCTCGGTCGACGACGCCGTACAGGAGATCCACGACAAGCTGGTCTCACTCGGCCAGTTGGACAACACCCTGGTCATCTACCTCGGCGACAACGGCTACACCTGGGCCGACCACGGGTGGCTGAAGAAGTCGGTCCCCTACCGCCCCTCCATCGAGGTGCCGTTCTACCTCTCCTGGCCGGCCGGCGGCCTCGGGGCGGGCACCACCGACAACCGGGTCATCGCCAACATCGACATCGCGCCGACCATCCTGGACGCCGCCGGGATCACCCCGAACACCCCGCAGGACGGGCACTCGCTGCTGGGCGGCCAGAGCCGCGACCACCTGCTGGTCGAGTGGTGGAAGCACGGCACCGCCGCCGGGGGCCCGCACACCTGGTCCTCGTACGTCAGCACCACCGAGCAGTACACGGAGTACTACCAGATCCACACCGACGACGCCGGCAAGCCGGTCGGCACCGGTTCGGTGGTGTTCCGCGAGTACTACGACCTGGCCGAGGACCCGTACCAGCTCACCAACAAGCTCTACCAGGCGAGCGCCCAGGACGAGCGGGACCTGGGCATCCCGGCGCTGGCCGCCACCCTGGCGGCCGACCGCACCGCCTGACCCGCGTGTCCCGCCGGTCCCGGGCGCCACTCGCCCGGGACCGGCGGGGCCGCTGCGCCGCTCGCCCACCGCTGCGGCTCCACCTTCGACCGGGGGGCTCCGATGCCCGACTGCTGCGCACCCGACCACCAGACCTCCGGCGGCCACCGGGCCTCCGGCCCTCCGGGGCCGCCCCTGCTCACCCTCACCCGGCGGGCGGCCGCCCCGCCCGTGCCGCCGCCACCCGCTCCGGCCTCCGCCGCCGCGGAGCGGGCCGTCCGCCACCTGGTGGAGCTGCCGGGCGGCCCCTTCCTGATGGGCAGCGACGACCCGGCGGGCTTTCCCGCCGACGGGGAGGGTCCGGTCCGCGCGGTCGAGATCGGCCCCCTGCGCATCGCGCCCACCGCCGTCACCAACGCCGAGTTCGCCTCCTTCGTGAAGGAGACCGGCCACGTCACGGACGCCGAGCGGTACGGTTTCAGCTACGTCTTCGGCGGCTTCCTGCCGCCCGCGCTCCGCGCCGACTCCCCCACCGTGCCCGGCACCCCGTGGTGGCACGCCGTGGCCGGAGCCACCTGGCGCCACCCGCAGGGCCCCGGCTCCGACTTCACCGCCCGCCAGCAGCACCCGGTGGTCCACGTCTCCTGGAACGACGCCACGGCGTACTGCTCCTGGGCCGGCGCCCGCCTGCCCACCGAGGCCGAGTGGGAGTACGCCGCCCGTGGCGGGCCGACCGGGCTGCGCTACCCCTGGGGCGACGAACTCGCGCCCGGCGGAAAGGAGATGCTCAACATCTGGCAGGGCGACTTCCCCACCCGGCACACCGGGCGCCATCGCGGAACGGCGCCCGTGCGCTCGTACCGGCCGAACGGCTTCGGGCTCTACAACACGGTCGGCAACGTCTGGGAGTGGTGCGCGGACCGGTTCAGCGTCGACTTCCACCGCAGCGGCCCGCGTACCGACCCGACCGGGCCGCCCACCGGCGACGCCCGGGTGATGCGCGGCGGGTCCCACCTGTGCCACGACTCGTACTGCAACCGCTACCGGGTGGGCGCGCGCAGCTCGAACACACCGGACAGTTCGACCGGGAACATCGGCTTCCGGATCGCCGCGGACGCCGGCTGATCCGGCCACGGGCGGGCGGGCGCGGCCGGGACCGGCGCACGGGCGGACCGGCACGGCGAGCGTCGGTGGTCTCTTCTACGATGTCCGGCGTGAACACTGGAGCGCCGGACGCGCGGCTCGTCGACGGCCGATTCGAACTGCTGCAACGCCTGGGCGGCGGCGGGATGGGCCTGGTCTGGCGGGCGCGGGACAACGTCCTGCACCGCGAGGTCGCGCTCAAGGAGGTCCGGGCGCTCGACCCGGCGATGGCGGCGGCGGATCCGGACGCGGCGCGGGAGACCCGCGAGCGGGTGCTGCGCGAGGCCCGGGCGTGCGCCAGACTCCAGCACCCGAACGTCGCCGTCATCCACCACATCGTCGACAGTGCCGAACACCCGCACCCCTGGCTGGTCATGGAGTTGGTGACCGGCGGCAGCCTGGCCGACCGCCTGGCCCGGGGCCCGCTCACCGTGCCGGAGGCGGCCGGGATCGGCCGGGGCGTCCTCGCCGCGCTGCGGGCCGCCCACGGCGCCGGTATCCAGCACCGGGACGTCAAGCCCGCCAACGTCCTGCTGCGGCCCGACGGCACCCCGGTGCTCACCGACTTCGGTATCGCCGCCATGCACGACGCGACCGCCCTCA
Source organism: Kitasatospora sp. NBC_00315 (assembly GCF_041435095.1). NCBI lineage: Bacteria > Bacillati > Actinomycetota > Actinomycetes > Kitasatosporales > Streptomycetaceae > Kitasatospora > Kitasatospora sp. NBC_00315. The sequence continues at coordinate 624,927 of NZ_CP108025.1, forward strand.
CGGCCACCGGTGCGCTGATCGGCTCACCCGAGTACATCGCTCCCGAGCGGATCCGCGGCAACGAGGGCGACCCGGCCTCGGACCTGTGGTCGCTCGGAATGATGCTGTACGTCGCCCTCGAGGGCCACCACCCGCTGCGCCGGGGCACCTCGCTGGCGACGCTGGCCGCCGTACTGGACGAGCCGCTGCCACCGCCGGTGCGCTGCGGCGAGTTGGGGCCGCTGCTGTCCGCCCTGCTGACCCGCGACCCGTCGGCCCGGCCGGACGTCGACCGGATCGACCGCGCCCTGGCGGCCGCCGAGGCGACCGGTGGCCACATCGGCGGCCCACCGTCGGCACCGGCACCCTGGCCGCAGACGTTCCCCGACACCCCCCGGCCCGGACAGCTCCCCTCGGCGGAGCACACCCCCTGGCCCGGACAGAACGCCTGGCCCGGACAGCCCTCCTCGGCCGGGCAGAACTCATGGCCCGGACAGCCCTCCTCGGCGGAACACACCCCCTGGCCCGGACAGGCCGGCCCCGGCGGCGTCCCGGCCGGCCTGGTCACCTCGCCCGCCGACCGGACCACCCGGCTCGGCCGGCCCCTGCCCGCCGGGGCGTCCCCCTCGACGTGGCCGGCCACGCCCGGGCGGCCGGCCGCCATGGGCCGGGCCCCGCGCTCGACCATCCGGCGCATCACGCCCCCCGCGCTGTCGGCGGCCGCGCTCGCCGTCACCGGTGTGGTGATCTGGACGCTCGTCCCCTTCGGCAACGCGGGTGGCGGGGCCGCGGCGCAGAACGGTGCCACCGGCCCCGCGAGCAGTTCCCGGTCCTCCGGCCCGGCCGGCGCCCCGCCTGCCTCGCAGTCCGCCGCGCAGTCCGCCCCGGCGCCGACCGCCGCCGGGAGCAACACGCCGCCCGCCGCCGCCGCCGAGAACCTGCTCACCCCGGCCGGTCTGCGGACCGTGATCGAGGCGATGCGCCCGTCGCTCTCCGACGGCCGGGTCACGGAGCTCACCGTCTACCCGGAGTACGCCAGCGCGCAGGCCCCTACCCCGGCCGATCCCTCGCTCTTCGACGAACTCGACTACCGCGACGGGAAGGTGACCCGCACCCCCGGCGGCACGATGAGCTCCGACGACGAGACCTCGGATCTGCGCAGCTTCGACTGGGACGCCCTCCCGGCCCTGCTCAAGACCGCGCAGGCCACCCTGAACGTGCCCGATCCGACGAGCCGCTACCTGATCATCGGCCCGGACATGTTCGACGGGAAACCGACCATCCGGGTGTACCTCTCCAACGCCTACGGCAGCGGCTTCCTCTGGGCGGACGCCAAGGGCTCCGTGAAGCGGTCCCATCCACGCGGATCCTGACGGCCCGCCGGCGGGGGCCGCGCGCCGCCCGCCGATCCCACCTCCCCGCCGACCCCACCTCCCCGCAGACGTCTGCCGTCCGCCGTCCGCCCCCCGGACATGACGCCGCCCACCTCCCGGGAGGCTCCCGGGAGGTGGGGTCGGCGGTGCGACGGTCGCGTGCGGATCGCTGCCCGCGGATCTCCGCCCGCCGTGGCGGGCCACCGGGCCCGCTACTCGACGCTCCGTCGGGCGATGACGTTGCCGATCACCGCGTACACGACGGCCGGGATGCCGTAGTCCAGCACCACCTGGAGGGTGTGGCCGGAGACCGAGAACAGCCCCCGCGACCAGGCGGAGAGCCAGTCGGCCGCCGAGTGGATCCAGCTGACCAGGGTGTTCCCCTGATTGGCGTCGAACAGGTCGAGCAGGATCCAGACGATCAGAATGCCTGCGACGACGTGGGCCAGTGATCTGATGACGGTGTTCGTTGCTCTCATGGCTTCCGCTTTGCCGGGATCGGCTCCGGCAAACGCTCCATTCGATGCCAACTCCGCGTGCCCTCAGTTGATTTGGAGCCACCGACGGGCGCAGTCGAGCGGCGGGTGACCGTCCGCGCCAGTCGGCGCCCGAGGAGCAGGTAGCCGAGCAGCGCGCCGGTCGTGTTGAGGATCACGTCGTCGATGTCGAAGGCCCGCCCGGTGATGAGGGCGCCCTGGACCAGTTCGACCAGCAGCATCACCGCCGCCGTCCGGATCAGCACCCGGAACAGCCCCCGGGCCCTCGGCCAGAGGACCGGCAGCAGCACCCCGAACGGCACGCCGAGCAGGACGTTTCCACCCACCTGCCGCGCCGCGTCCAGCGTGGTGGCGTGCAGGAAGTAGTGGCGCAGCGAGTCTCCGGGGCGCAGGTTGCTGTGCACCTGCCCCACCGCGCCCGGCACCGGCACCAGGGTGATGCGCGCCAGCGCCACGGCGAACGCGACCATGCCCACGAAGGCCGCCAGCAGCACGAGGAGCTTGACCGCCGTCCTGCGCCAGGACCGCCGTACCGGGGCCGGCTCCGGTCCTTCCACGCCGCCCGGCGGCCCGCCTTCGAGTACCGGCCCCCCTCGTCGGCGGAACCCCCCGGTGAGGGCTTGCCGCCGTTCCGTCCAGGATCGTCTCCCGCTGTCCGCCCCGATGATCCGCTCCGCCATCGCGCCCCTCCGACGTCCGCACTCCGTGATCCGGCCGCCTACCCGCACTGCGGGCGTCCACGCCGCCGCCGGCCGCCCGATCCCCCGGCCGGGCACGGTGGCTGCACCGGGCCGCCGTCCGCCCGGCTCGGGGTCACCCGGGCCGCCGTCCGCCCGGCTCGGGGTCACCCTGCTCGGGGTCACCTCGGGCGGCGCCTCACCCCTGGACGGGGCCGACCGTCAGCGCGTGGACGGTCGGGCCCGCGCAGTGTTCGGTGTCCCAGGGCAGGAAGAGCGCGGCCTTCTCGCCGGGCGGGTAGACGCGCAGCCCCTTGGCCGGGGTGAGCATGCACTCCTCGGGCGGATACCCGCCGACGCCGTTGCTGTCGTGAAGTGCGGCCTTGGCGGTGCCCCGCGGCCCGAGCGTGACGGTGGGAGCCGGCGTACCGGTGGTGCGGACGGCGGCGTTACCGGACTGGACGCCGTCCGCGACCACGTACGACACGCCGGGATACCCGGTCAGGGTGCAGGCGGCGGCGGAGACGTTGGTGAAGACCAGCTCCGCGTAGTACTGCCCGGCGCCGACGCCCGGGTCGGCCTGGGCCACCGTGAGCTGGTCGCTGCGGCAGGACGCCACCGCGCCGCCCGCCGCGGGCGGCCGGGAGGAGGCGCCCGGGGCGGGCGTCCGGGCCGACTCCGAGGCCGACCCGGACGCCGTCGGTGCCGAGGACGGCCCGGGCGAGGACGGCTGCCCGGGCGACGGGGGTGAGGAGGCGGCCGACGGCGCGGCCACCGAGGCGGACGGTGCCCCGCCCGCCCCCGCCGGGGAGCCGCTCCCCGAGGAGCAGCCCGCTGCCAGCAGGGCGAGGGCCAGCAACGCGACGGAGGCGGCCGGGCGGGCGGACGGGACAGGCATGGCTGGCCTCCTCGACGGACGGACGGGCGGTGCCCCCGGGACCGGCACGGTGCGCCCGGACCACGGGCCCGCTCGGCGGTCCGGCAGGTGGCCCGGCGGCGGGTGCACACCTCGTCTACCCGGCCGCCGGGCGGACGAATCGGCGGCCGGCCGGCGATCGGACGCGGAGGGGCGACGATCGGACGCGGACGGGCGACGGCGGAGCACCGCCCGGGCCCCCGGGCAGGGGCGACCGGCCACCACCAGCGACCGTCCACCCGCGACCGGCCGAGAACGGCGCGGCCCCGGTGCGGGCTTCGGGACGTGCGAGAGTTGACGGAACCGCCTTCCGCGCACGGTATGCCGAAAGCGGGGCAGGCTCCGGGAGGAACCAGCGGATCGGGCGAGAGGTGGACCGGTGGACGGCAAGGGGATGTTCTGGCTGGTGGCCGGCGGGGTGGTGATCGCGGCCACCATCGCCGTCGCGGTCGTCCTGGTGGTGAAGCTCGTACGCGTGCGGCGGGTGCTCGGGTCCACCGGCATCCCGATGTCGAACAAGGTCCTGTTCTGGTCGTCGATCGTCTATCTGGTCAGCCCGGTCGACCTGCTGCCGGATCCCGTCCTGCTGGACGACATCGCCTTCCTGCTGGTCGCCCTGCGCTCGCTGAACAAGGCCGCGCTCCGGGCGGGCGTCCTGGGCGCCGGCCGCCGGCAGGCCGGCCAGGGGGACGGGCTGCCCGCCCGGCCGACCCGGTAGCGGACCGGACGACCCCGGCGGCGGACGCGAGCGGGTGCCCGGCACAGCACGGGGCTCCGACGCAGCCGGCGGCGCTCGGGGCGCGGGTGACGAAGCCGCAGACGCAAGCGCAGGCGCAAGCGCAAGCGCAAGCGCAAGCGCAAGGGGTGCGAAGTCCGGCCGGGCCGGCCTCGCAGGCGCGCGCCCACCACGCGGTGCAGACTGGCGAGGAGGGTCCGTCACCGTCCCGACGCACGGGAGGCCGTCATGGCCGATGCCGATACCGAGACCGATGTGCTGGTGGTGGGCGGGGGCCCGGTGGGCCTGACCGCCGCGGGTGAGCTGCGCCGCCGGGGTGTGCGGTGCCGCGTCGTCGACAGGCTGGCCGCCCCGATGCCGTACGCCAAGGCCGTGGGCGTCCAGCCCCGCACCCTGGAGATCTGGGACGCGATGGGGCTGGCCCGCCGGGTGCTCGACGAGGCCGTGCCGATGCGGGGCCAGCTGATGTTCGTCGACGGGCGGCAGACCGCCCGGATCACGATGGACTTACCGCCCGACATCCCGTACGGCTTCGCAGCCCTGCCGCAGTACACCACCGAACGGCTGCTGGCCGATTACCTCGCCCGCTACGGGACCGCCGTCGAGCGCGGGACGGAGCTGCTCTCCTTCGAGCAGGATCCGGCCGGTGTGGACGCCGTCCTCGCCACGGCCGCCGGACGGCGCACCGTGCGGGCCCGCTACCTGCTCGGCTGCGACGGCGCCCACAGCACCGTGCGCCGGGGCGCCGGGCTGGGCTTCGAGGGGGGTGCCTTCACCGAGCAGTACATGCTGGGTGACGTGGAGGTGGACTGGGACATGCCGGCCGGGTTCGGCATCCGCTCGGTGCACCTCGACGCCGAGGGCCGGATCGACGACGTGCTGGTCTGCATCCCGCTGCCCGGTCACGGCCGCTACCGGATGAGCATGCTCGTCCCGCCGGAGTTCACCGCGCCGACCGGCGGGCCGGAGAGCGAGCACGGTCTCCAGGACGGCGGCGGTCCGCGACTGCCGGACATCCAGGCGGTGCTCGACCGCCTCGCACCGCAGGCCACCACGGCCTCCGCGCTCCGCTGGTCGTCGGTGTTCCGGATCAGCCACCGACTCGCCGACCGCTACCGCGCAGGCCGGGTCTTCGTCGCCGGCGACGCCGCCCACATCCACCCGCCCACCGGCGCCCAGGGCATGAACACCGGGATCCAGGACGCCTACAACCTGGCGTGGAAGCTCGCGCTGGTCCTGCGCGGGCACGCCGGTGAGGCCCTGCTCGACAGCTACCACGCCGAGCGCCACCCCGTGGGCCAGGAGGTGGTCGGGCGGACGGTCCGGCACGCCCGGGACGGGTTCGAGGCCGAGCCGGCCGACCCCACCACCATGATGCTGCGCGAGGCTCAGCTCCTGGTCGGCTACCGGGACGGCCCGCTGACCGGCCCGGCTCCGGGTGGTCCCGGTCCTGCACCCGGTGACCGCGCACCGGACTGCGGCGGCCTGCACCGGGACATCGCCGCCTACCCACTACGCCTGTTCGACCTGCTCAGGAGCCCCGCGCACACCCTGCTGCTGTACGCCGGCCACGACACCCGTCCCGAGGAACTCCGCGATCGCGCGGCGGCGGCCCGCGGCGCCGCGGACGGACTGCTGGACGCGTACGCCGTCCTCGCCCCGGGTGCGCACCCGGGCGGCCTCGGCGTGCCGGTCGTCCGCGACAGCGAGGACGCGTTCCGCGACGCCTACGCCGCCCGGGCCGGGGAGGCGATCGTGATCCGCCCCGACGGATATCTCAGCGGGCGCTTCACGGCCGCCGACCCCGACGAACCGGCCGCCCACCTCCGGCGGATCTTCACCGCGCCCGGTGGAGCCGTCCGGCCCTGACGGCCCGCCCGGGGCTCCCGCCGTCGGATCGTCCGGCCGTCGGATCGTCCCGCCATCGGATCGACCGACTGTCGGATCCACGGGCCGTCAGATCGTCCCGCCGGCCGCCGGGCCCGGGGCGAGCGCCGGGGCCGCCCCCGGGCGCTCCAATCGCAGCCGCAGCGCCAGGGCGGGCTCCGACGCCTGCCGCTCCCAGTGGACCTCCGCGACCGTGTACGCGGGCCCGTCGGCCAGCCAGTCGGCGGCGGCCCTGAACAGGACGGCGGGGTCGGCGCCCGCCAGGATCAGGGTGCCGTCGTCCTCCACCGCGACCCACAGATCCACATGGTGGTTCACGAATGCGCCTGCCCGCGTGCGAAGCTCCTCCGCCACGGACATGTCTTCCAAATCGGTGATCATCCGGCCTCCTCGATAGCGTCCGAACAGCGACTACCGTGCGTATGCCCCGGTCACTGCGCGTCCATCCCTGCTTCGGGAGCGATCTTTCGGGAACCCCGCCTGCCGCGGTCCGGCGCCGCCCGGACGGTTCCGGCGGACGGGCGACGGACGGGCGACGGACGGGCGACGGACAGCGGACGGGCGACGCCCGCCGGACCGCGCCGCGGCCGGGGGCGCCGCTCCGGCGGCCGGCCGGGGCGTCTAGCCTCGTCGCGGTACGGTCGGAGTGGATCACCGGGGAGGAACCATGCAGCACGCGGAGTGCGGCGACGGGCGGTTGGCGGCGGAGGGCGAAGTGGCGGTGGCCCGGCTGGCCATCGACGGCGGAGATCTCCCGCACGCGGCGGACCACCTGGCCGACGCGATGGCGAGCGCACCACAACTTCCGGAGCTGCACGAGGCGTTGGCCGAGTTCTGTGCCCGGGCGGGCGGCCCGGCGGCGGCACTGGAGTTCTTCCCGCTGGACGGCGAGGTGTACCTCGGGACGCTGGCCTGCGCGGCGCATCTGCGGGCCGCGGCGGGCGAATGGTCCCACGCGGTGGGGCTGCTGGCCTCGGCGATCCGCTTCGCACCGGCCCTGCCCTGGGCCCAGGCTGCCTGGCTGACCCGTGAGGACCTTCCGGAGCTGCTGTCGCCGGACGACGTGGCGCAGGCCGTGGCCCGGGCGTCGGGCGGGCTCCCCGATCCGGTGGCCGAGGAGTCGCGGTCGGCGCTGCTCCCGTTCGAGGCGTTCGTCCGGGCCGTGGTGGCCCGCCACCCCGGGCATCCGATGCTCCTGGCGCTGGCGTCCGGGCTGACCAGACGACTCGGCGACACGGCGCGCGCGGTGGAGCTGGCCGAGCGCGCGTACCGGATCGCCCCCGAGCACATGTCCGCCGTCCTGCTCGGCTGCGCGCTGCGGGCGGACGGGCGCCCGCAGGAGGCTCTCGCGGTCTGGGAGAAGGAGGTGGCCCGCGATCCCGGCGACGGCTACCTGGCGGTGGACATCGCCGAGCTCCATGCCGCCACCGGGCGCCCCGACCTGGGCCTGCCCTGGCTGGAACGGGTGCTCGCGAAGACGCCGGAGCACCCCAAGGCCGGCCCGGCGCTGCACGCGCTGCGTCACGCGCTGGGCGGCGGCACCGCCCACCTGCTCGGGCTGACGGACCATCTGCGGGCCGAACCCGAGCACGAGTACGCGGCCGAGTTGCTGAACCGCCTCAGCCACCGGGAGGACTGGCTCGGCGCGGTACCCGGCGCGACCGAGGCGACCGTGAACGTCCTGCACCGGTTCCTGGCCTCACCGGGCTCGGACCGCTCCAGCCGGATCGACTTCGCGGCCTCCGTGCTGGAGCCGCCGAGTTCGCAGCTGGCCGTCCAGCTCGCCTTCCCCGAGGCCCGGGTGGCCTACGGCGCGGTGCCCGAGCCGGACCCGCGGCTGCCGGTCCGGGAGGTCGGCGTACGGGTCTGGCGGTACGAGGGCAGCGATCCGCGGCCGGCCGTCCCGGCGCCCTCGGCGCGGGCGGCGGAGCTGGTCCGGGAGACCGCGAAGATCGTCTGGCCCTCCCTCCCCGCGGCGTACGACCACGCGGTACGGCTGTCCGGGCTCTCCCCGGAGGACCTGCTCGGGGTGCTCGTCCACCCGCCGCTGCCGCGCGAGGACGAGTTGGGGCGGGCCCTGCTCGCCCACCAGCCGGAACTGTGGGTTCGGGCCGTCCAGTCCTTCGCCTGCCTCGGCATCGCCCACCACCGCACCGACCAGCCGTGGCCGGAGTCGGATCGGCGGCGGATCCTGGTGGACCTGCTCCTCGGCCCGGAGGACTGGGTGGCGGAGGCCGCGGGCTTCGCGCTGGTCGCACTGGCGTGGGTGCACCCGGAGGACCGCGAGGACATCGGGCAGCGGCTGCTGGAGCGGCTGCTGGCGGTGGCGGAGGCCTTCCGGCGGCGTGAGGTGAGCATCCTGCGGTCCGTCTGCACGCTGGTGCTGGCCTGCCCCTGGCTGGACGCCTCCGCCCTGGATCTGGCGAGGGGCCTGATCGCGGCCCGCGAGCGGGAGCTCGCCGAGCAGGCGTCCGCGCAGGAGCAGCAGGCCGGACCACGGGAGACGGCCGAACACGCCGGGTCGAGGCCGGCGGACGACGCCGCCCGGCCCGGCGGCGCGGCCGATCCGGCGGGAGCGGCCGGCGCGACAGCGGCCGGCGCGACAGCGGGCGGCACGACAGCGGGCGGCACGACAGCGGGCGGCGGCGTGGCCGACGCTCGTCCGGCCCTGCTGCGGCGGCTGTTCCGGCGGGGCTGAGCCCGGCCTCCGGGAACGGCCGGGCGGGCGGGGCGCGGTCAGGCCAGCACGAGCAGGTCCAGCCAGGACATCACCGGCTCCTGCGGCGCGACCGCCGCCTCGGCCCGCAGCCGGGCCATGCCGTCCTCGAACTCCTGGTCGGGGATGGCGCGCAGCTTGCTGTCCGTCTCACGACTGATCCCCTCCGCGAACTGCCGCAGGCTCGGCGCCGCCCGGTGCGGCACGGCCTGCAGCGCGACCCTGGCGAAACCGGCCCGGGCGAAGGCGGCGCACACCTGGTCGACCGTCCGGTACCCGTCGATGACGCGCGCCGTCCCGGGGAAGTACCGCACTCGCAGATCCCGTTCGCAGCGACCGGGGAAGGCGTTGCGGATCAGCACCGGTGCCCCGGGCCGCAGGGCCCGGCGCAGCTCGGCGACGGCCGCGTCGAGATCCGGCACGTGATGCAGCACCGACCCGAGCCACGCCGCGTCCGCACTCGCGTCCGGGACGGGGAGTTCGCCGGCGTGGCCGTCCAGGACCTCGATGGCCGGGCCGGCCGGGATCGCCGCCCGCATCCCCCTCGCCGGCTCGACCGCGACCACCCGGGTGCCGAACCACCGGTGGAAGGCCACCGCGAACATGCCGGTGCCCGCTCCGACGTCCAGCACCGTGGTGTCCGGGCCGAGTTCGGCGTGCGCGGCGACGGCCTCGCGCCAGTGCGCGAGGCCGTCCAGCGGAATCTCACGGGCCCTGCGGTACGCCTCGGCGCCCGCGCTGTCGTAGCCGATCTCCGCCACGCTCTCCCTCGTCCTCCGGCCGTGGGGCCGCCCTCGCGGTCGTCGTGGGCGGCCCGTCTGGCCAGGAGGATAGCGAAAGCGGGACGGGCGTACCCGGTGGGTGGCCGTCCGTCTCGGATGCCGGTCGGGCGCGCCCGCGGTCCGTCCCTCTCAGCAGTCGGGGATGGTGGTGCCGTTGTTGTCCTTCGCCACGTCGTTGCCCCACCGCGACAGATAGAACGCCGACACCCACTGCCCACCCGGACCGACGTCCGGATCGGTCTTCAACCACCAGTGGTTGAAACTCGACCCACTGGAGACCTCCCGCCCCCACGCCTTGCAGAACACGTAGTCGGTGCCCTGGTACAGCGTCCCCGTACTGGTCGTACTGCTCGGGGACGCGTAGACCGGGGCGTTGGCGAAGGTGTCCACCCAGTAGCGGCCGGTGGCCGGCGGCTGTCCGCCGCCCGCACAGTCGGGGACGGTGGTGCCGTTGTTGTCCTTGGCCACGTCGTTGCCCCACCGCGACAGATAGAACGCCGACACCCACTGCCCACCCGGACCGACGTCCGGATCGGTCTTCAACCACCAGTGGTTGAAACTCGACCCACTGGAGACCTCCCGCCCCCACGCCTTGCAGAACACGTAATTGGTGCCCTGGTACAGCGTCCCCGTACTGGTCGTACTGCTCGGGGAGCCGTAGACCGGGGCGTTGGCGAAGGTGTCCACCCAGTACTGGCCCGCGGTCGGCGGCGGTGTGGTGGAACCGCCGCCGGGGCCGTACAGGCGGATGGCACCGTAGTAGTCGCCGTGCGAGGAGAGCGCCGCGACCTGCACGTGACCGCCGGAGTAGGGCGCCTCGGCGATGTAGCCCTGTCCGAGGTAGAGGGCGACGTGATGGATGGTGGAGGGGGTGTTGCCGAAGAACACCAGGTCGCCGGGGAGCAGCGGGGCCGTCCCGTCCCCCCGGTAGTAGCGGGCGACGGCCCGCGCGGAGGGCCACTGGGTGGTGGTCACCCCGTTGATCACGTCGGAGCCGACGGCCAGGTAGTAGGCGTAGCGGACCATGCCGGAGCAGTCCAGGCCCCGGACGTGGCAGTCGTTGGGCGCGCCGTTGGAGGCGTCGCAGATCCCGTACGAGAGGCCCGGGTTCGCGCCGTGGCCGCCGCCCCAGGAGTACGGCGTGCCGATCAGCCCGCAGGCTGCGTTCACGGCCGCGTCGGCCTGCGGCGCGGCGCCCGAGGAGAGCACCGCACAGGCCGGGGCGGCGTGTGCCTTCGGGGCTCCGGAGAAGAAGACGACGAGGGAGGCCAGCATCGCCAGCAGTGCGGCGTACCGCAGCACCTGCGCGGCCCGGCGGGGTAAGAAGTCGACGCGCGTAGTCATGAGGGCGTCCTAGGCTCTTGTGCCGTAAGTGGCAGTGGAGGGGCAGGAGTTGATGGCGGCCATTCAAGCACTGCGAGGCTCCGGCCGGTAGGCCCGGACGGCACATTCGCGGCGACGTTCCGGCGCCGCCGAGCGGGGCACCCGGACCGGCCGGGGACACGCCGGCGCCGTCCCGTCGGCCACGGCGGAGCCGTCCCGTCGACCGCGGCGGTCCGGGCACGGCGGTGCGGCCACGGCTGTCCGGCCACGGCTGGTCCGGGCACGGCGGTGCGGCCACGGCGGTGCGGCCACGGCTGTCCGGGCACGGCGGTACGGGCACGGCGGTACGGGCACGGCGGTACGGATATGGCTGGACGCCCGGCGGACACTCGGCCCGTGGGACCTCCCGTGGATCACGTCGACCGCCCTGCGAGAATGACCCGATGGCCGCCGCTCCCGTCACCTCCGGAACACCTGTCAGCCCGGGGACGACCGTCGGCCCCGGCACGGCCCGCACCGTTGCTCCGCCGACGCCGCCTCGACTGCTTCCCGACGCAGAGTTGGAACGGTCCGACGTGGTGGCCAACAGCACCATGAACCGGGGTCGCGGCCTCACCGGCGTCAACAGCTATGCGCGCGAGCTGGGTTTCGACCCGGTCGTCCACCTGCTGGCCGGCCCGGGCCCGGCGCACTGGCTCGACCTGTGCAGCGGGGAGGGCCACGCCCTGCGCGCCGCGGCGCGCCTGCTGCCGGACAACGCCGTGCTGACCGGGGTCGACCTGGTCGGGCCACTCACCCCCCGGCCGCTGCCGCCGACCCTGGACCTGGTCACCGCCTCCGCCGCGTCCTGGCGCCCCACTCTCTCGTACGACCTGATCACCTGCGTCCACGGGCTGCACTATCTCGGGGACAAGCTGGCGCTGCTCGCCCGCGCCGCCGGGTGGCTGACCGCCGACGGCCTGATGGTGGCCGACCTCGACCCGGCCTTCCTTCGCCTCGCCGACGGATCGCCCGGTGCCCGACCGGTCCTGGCCGCCCTGCGCGCGGCCGGATTCGCGTACCACCCGCGGCGGCACCGGCTGACGCTCCAGGGGCGGCGGGAGGTCCGGCTTCCGTTCGACTACCTGGGCGCGGACGACGCAGCGGGCCCCAACTGCACCGGCCAACCGGCCGTCGCCTCGTACTACCGTCCGCGGGGGTGAGGCGGTCGCGGGCGCCGGCCGTCGCCCGGTTGCGGGCGGGGCCCGTCGAACCGAGCGCCGACCGCCGTCCGCTCGTCCGGAGCGGGCCCGGCGGGGGCGGGGACCACCACCCGGTACGGCGCGGCCCCGAAGGAACGGAAGGCGCTCAGCGCACGATGCCGAGCCCTCGGGCGGCGGTCAGCCAGGTCGGGAACTCACCGAGCAGCCGGTCGTAGAGTTCGGCGTCGGAGATCGCGCTGATGTCGTCGACGGCGAAGAAGCCGACGTTGTCCACCCGCCGTCCCGTCATGGTGTCGAGGCGCTCCAGCACGCCGTAGTCGGCCCGCCCCATGCCGACGAACTGCCAGAACACGGGCTCCTCGGTCGCCTCGCGCAGCTCCCGCTCGATCTCCTCGTTGCGGTGGATCCCGCCGTCGGAGAAGAACAGGACCAGGGTCGGCACCGGCGCGGGGTTGCCCCGCACGAAGGCCCGGACCTCGGCGATGACCTTCTGCTCGTCGTTGAGCATCCCCACCGCGCGCATGTCCACCTGGCCGGGCCGGTGCCCCTTCGGCGGCTTCTTCCTGCCGAACAGGCTGATCGCGCCCACCCGGACGTGGAGGGAGATCCATTCGGGCAGATCGCCCAGCCGCAGGTCGGGCAGGCGGGCCGGGTTGGTCGCGAACGTCCAGGCCTGGAGTTCTCCGTCGTCGTCGAGCACGGCGGCGACCGCGGCCATCCGCTCGACGACGTCGCCCACGACCCCCCGCGCGTACAGCGCGGCCATCGAGCCGGAGGCGTCCAGCACCAGGACCACCCGGGCGCGGACCTGTTCGGCGCCGTGCTTGCGCAGGCTCAGGGCGACCTGCTGCTTGCGCAGCGAGAGGCGCTTGCGCATGTCGACGGGCAGCCGTTCCTCGCCCGCCACGGGTCTCGGCGCGTTCGGCGCAGGCGCCCCGGCCGTCGGGGAGAGCGCCGAGGCCGGGGAGGGCGGCCAGGGCGGGGAGGGCGCCGAAGGCGGGGACGCCGGGGAGGGCTGCGCCAGTACCGGAGCCGGCCCGGGCGACGGCGCGGCCGTGGGCGACGGGGCCGACGACGACGCAGGCGCCGGGGCGCCGGCCCCGTCCTCGTCGACGCTGATGCCGAAGTCGGTGGCCAGGCCGGCCAGGCCGGCCGCGTACCCCTGGCCGACCGCGCGGAACTTCCACCGGCCGCCGTGCCGGTACAGCTCTCCTCCGATCAGAGCCGTCTCGGTGGTGGCCAGGATGGCGAACCGAGCCACCTCGACTCCGGTCGCGCGGTCCACCAGCCGCAGTTCCAGCCCCGTCAGGCCGCCGAAGGTGCCGCCGTCCGCCGAGGCGCAGAGCAGCACCCGCTCGACGGCGGGCTCCAGCGCTTCGAGATCGACCTCGACGGTGTCCGTCACGACGGCCGCCGCGCCGCCCGGCGTGGGACGTCCACCCGTCGGCCGTCCACCGGTGGGCGGCTCTGCGACCGTCCGCTTTCCGACGTGCCGGACGGCTCCGGAGGCATGCCGCGGCTGGTTGTAGAAGACGAAGTCGCCGTCGTCCCGTACCTTGCCGCGGGCCGTCAGCAGCAGCGCCGAGGCGTCCGCGTCCGGACCGCCGCCCACCGCCCGCCAGGACAGCTCGACCCGCAGGTCCGGCACGTCGATCGGCAGGTTGCCGCCCTTGGTCATGGTCACTGCTGTCATGCCATCAGTGTGCCCAGGAACCGGTGCCGTCGCGCGTTCGCCGAGCCGTGTCCTCGCCCGCCCCGGCCCGGCGAAGGCCCGGAGGGCGGGCCGGCGCGGGCCGGCGCGGGCCGGCGCCGGCGGGGCCGGGCGCGCCGGCGTCAGGAGGCGTAGACCTGGAGCCCGGAGAGCTGGCCGGCCGGCCAGCCGGTGTTGGCGGTGAAGACGACCCGCAGATACCGGACGGTCGCCTGGGCGGGCAGGACGACGGTGGTGGTGTTGCCGGTGGCCGGGTCGAAGGTCCGGGTGAGCTGGCCGGCCAGCGAGGTGTGCGGGACGTCGGTGGTGTCTCCCAGCAGGGTGAAGGTCTGGCTGCGGGTCGACCAGGCGGCCGCCGGCGGCAGGGTGAGGACGATCCGCCCGACCGGCCTCGGCACCCCGAGGTCGACCTGGATCCACTGCGGGAAGCTGTTGTTGGCGCTCTCCCAGTAGCTGTCGGCGCTCCCGTCGACCGCGTTGGCGCTGCCGTAGCCCTGGGTCTGACTGCTCTGCGTGGTCGGGTGGCCGAGGGCGAGATCACCGGTGGGCGGCGGGGGCGGCGGGGTACCGAGGACGGGCGCCGTCGGGCGGGTGGCGGTGAGCGCGAGCTGGCCCTTCAGCATCCGGCCGCCGTCGGCGGTGAGCCGCAGGTAGTAGTCGGCGGAGCAGGCGGTGCCGTCCTCGTCCAGTGCCGGCAGACCCGAGCCGACCGGGACCCCGGCGGTGGTCTCGGCGGTCTTGGCGATCTGGTTGCCCTCGTTGAACTCGTCGAACATCGAGATGTAGATGCCCTGCGCGCCCGCACGCACCACGTTGTAGAACTGCCGCCACATGAAGTCGCCGTGCGCGCGCTGGTGTTCGGCCAGATCGCCCGGCAGGACGCAGGGCTGGTAGTCGATGCCGTGCGCCTGGCAGTCGGCCTCGTCCGGCACCGTGCAGGAGGCGTAGAAGGCGTCGGAGTCGGCGGCGGTGCCGATCCGGCCGACCATCCACGGGGAGAGCATGTGGAAGGCGTGGTAGACGTCCAGGTAGCCGGGCCGGGAGTCGTTGACGCCGGTCCGCCAGTAGGTCGGCACCCCGCCCATCACGTAACAGCCCTGGCTCTTAAACCAGTTGACGACGTCGAGACAGGCGGCGGGCGTCCACGGGTGGTTCGGGTCGTTGAAGCCGAAGCCCCAGATGCCCACCACGGGGCGGCCGCTCTGCCGCGCGTAGGCCGGGGAGGCGGTGTGCGCGGCCATCTTGGCCGTCCAGTCGGCCTTGATCTCCTCCTGCATCGAGGTCCAGCCGCTGACGTCGTACATGACGTAGAACTTCCGGTCGTGCGCCTCGGCGGCGGCCCGGACCTTGGCGGCCATCGCGTCCCGGGTGGGGCCCTCCCCGCCGGTCGGGTTGAACCGCTGGAGAGCGGCGGTGTCACAGCCGTTCTGCTGCATCCAGAGGAAGTGGGTGTCGACGGTCTGCTGGTCGTAGGAGGAGAACAGGGCGGCGGGGGCGCCGGTGGGGAGGTTGGCGTAGGCGGTCGGGTAACTCCGGCTGTACTCACGGGTGTCGGGCCAGGCCTTGATGACGTTGGTGCTCGGCGAGGGCGAGCGTGACCAGTCCTGGCTCCAGTGCCACCAGCCGTTGATCGGCGCACCGTCTCCGGGGCAGGCGAACCAGCCCTGGTAGCCGACGGTGATCTTGCCGACGACGTCCCCGGCGACACCGGCGGCGAGCGC
This sequence comes from Kitasatospora sp. NBC_00315, assembly GCF_041435095.1. Classification (NCBI taxonomy): domain Bacteria; kingdom Bacillati; phylum Actinomycetota; class Actinomycetes; order Kitasatosporales; family Streptomycetaceae; genus Kitasatospora; species Kitasatospora sp. NBC_00315. Next base: position 640,447 of record NZ_CP108025.1, read on the forward strand.
GGCGGCGGCCGGAGCGACGGGCGGGGCCCCGGGCACGGCGGCCTGCGTCGGCGTCAGGAGGGCGGCGGACAGCGGGCCGAGGGTGGATCCGGCCAGGGCGGAGCCGATGAAGGTGCGGCGCGTGATTGCCATGCGGGGGAGCGTAATCCGCCGGTTACATGACAGCAATAGTCTGCGCAGTTCTAGCAATTTTCTTACTGATACAACGCAAGTGGATCTCGTGCCCCGAGTGGGCGCACCCCGGAGGCCAGCGCCCGGCCCGCAGGCGCCGGGGCACCCGCCGGCTTACCCGCCGGCCGACTGCCTTCCGGAACTGACGGCGGAAAGCCGCAAACCCTGCCAGAGCGTCCGCCCGATCGTGCACTTGTCTTGACACTCCGGAGAGCCGGTCGCCATCATCACATGGCCCCGAGAGCGCTCTCCCGTTGAACTGCCAACCCTCATCCCCCGCCCGGACCCCACCCATCCGGAGACACCATGGCAGGTCTGTCCTTAGATGTCCGAACTCAACGGCCGCCCCATTCACGGCGGTTGCGCCGCGAGCGGCGAGGCCCCCTCATCCTGATCCTGCTCACCGCGCTGCTGGCCGGCTTGCTGACAGCGGCCGCCAACTCCCCCGCGCGGGCCGCCGCCACCCTGCTCTCGCAGGGCCGGCCGGCGACCGCCTCCTCCACCGAGAACACCGGCGCCCCCGCCTCGGCCGCCGTGGACGGTGACCCGGGCACCCGGTGGTCCAGCGCCTTCGGCGGTCCCCAGTGGCTGCAGGTCGACCTCGGCGGTGCCATGACGATCGGTCAGGTCGTACTGCGCTGGGAGGCCGCGTACGCGAAGGCGTACCAGATCCAGACCTCCACCGACGGAACCACCTGGACCACCGCCTACTCCACCACCACCGGCGCCGGCGGCACCGAGACGGTCAACCTCACCGCCACCGCCCGCTACGTACGCCTCTACGGCACTCAGCGCGCCACCCAGTACGGCTACTCCCTCTGGGAGTTCCAGGTCTACGGCAGTGCCGGGCCGCCGCCCTGCGCAGTCACCACGGCGGCACTGGGCCACCCCGCCTCGGCCTCCTCCGCCGAGAACGCCGGGACCCAGCCGAGCGCCGCCTTCGACGGCAACGCCGGAACCCGCTGGTCGAGCGCGGCGAGCGACCCGCAGTGGATCCAGGTCGACCTCGGCGCGGCCCAGCAGGTCTGCGGCGCCACGCTCGCCTGGGAGACGGCGTACGCGAAGGCGTACCAGATCCAGACCTCCACCGACGGAACCACCTGGACCACCGCCTACTCCACCACCACCGGCGCCGGCGGCACCGAGACGGTCAACCTCACCGCCACCGCCCGCTACGTACGCCTCTACGGCACCCAGCGCGCCACCCAGTACGGCTACTCCCTCTGGGAGTTCACCGTCCTGACCCCCGGCGGCACCACCACCCCGCCGACCGGCGGTGACGGCACCTGCCCCTGGGTGCACTCCACCGCCCCGGTGGCGCAGCGCGTCGCTCAGGTGATGGCGCAGATGACCCAGGCGCAGAAGATCTCGGTGCTGCACGGCAACGGCAACTCCTCGCCCTACATCGGCAACCTCTCCCCCGTCCCCTCGCTCTGCATCCCGGGGCTCAACCTCCAGGACGGCCCCAGCGGCGTCGGCGACGGGCTCGGCGGGGTCACCCAGCTGCCCTCCGCCGTCGCCTCGGCCGCGACCTGGGACGTCGGCCTCCAGCAGAGCTACGGCGCCGTCGCGGGTGCGGAGTTCGCGGGCAAGGGCGCCGACGTCGCGCTCGGCCCGACGCTCAACATCACCCGTGACCCGCGCTGGGGCCGGGCCTTCGAGACCTACAGCGAGGATCCGTACCTCACCGCGAGGATGGCGACCGCGAGCATCCAGGGCCTGCAGAGCCAGGGGGTGATGGCCCAGGCCAAACACGTCGCGGTCTACAACCAGGAGACGTACCGCAACGGCCCCGAGGACAACGCGGTGCTCGACACCCGAACCCTCCAGGAGACCTACCTGCCGGGCTTCCAGGCAGCGGTGCGCGACGGCGCCGCGGCGTCGGTGATGTGCGGCTACTCCACCGTGAACGGCACCTTCTCCTGCCAGAACCCCTACCTGCTGAACACCGCGCTCTACCAGCAGGCCGACTTCGGCGGCTTCGTCACCTCCGACTGGGGCGCCATGCACTCCACCGTCGAGTCCGCGAACGCGGGCATGACGATGGAGATGCCGGGCGGCTACTTCTACGGCGACTTCCTCAACCAGGCGCTCGCCAACGGCCAGGTCAGCCAGGCGACGCTGGACACCATGGTGAGCCGGGTGCTCACCCAGATGTTCGCCTTCGGCCTCTTCGACAGGGCGCGGACCGGCTCGACCGCCTCGGTGGTCACCAGCGCCGCCCACCAGGCGACCGCCGCCAAGGTCGCCGAGCAGGGCACCGTGCTGCTGAAGAACACCGGTGTGCTGCCGCTCTCCACGGCCACCACCAGGTCGATCGCCGTGATCGGCGTGGACGGCGGCGCGGGGGTGCAGAGCGTCGGCGGCGGCAGCGCGACGGCCACCAGCTCCGGCACGGTCTGGCCGATCACCGGCATCCAGAACCGGGCCGGCAGCGGAGTGAACGTCCAGTACGAGCCGGCGGCCGACGACGCGGGCGTGGCCCGGGCCGTCACGCTGGCACACGGCTCCGACGTGGCGGTCGTCTTCGCCAGCTACCCCGAGCAGGAGGGCACCGACCTCACCTCGATCGACCTGCCCGGCAACCAGAACTCCCTGATCGCCCAGGTCGCCGCCGCCAACCCGCGCACCGTCGTGGTGCTCAACACCGGATCCGCCGTCACCATGCCCTGGCTCGGCCAGGTGCAGGCGGTGATGGAGAACTGGTACGCGGGCCAGGGTGCCGGCACCGGCCTCGCGGCGCTGCTGTTCGGCGACGCCAGCCCGTCCGGCAAGCTGCCGGTGACCTTTCCGGTGAGCCTGGCCGACGTACCGGCGCACACCACCGCCCAGTGGCCCGGGAACGGCACCGACGCCGTGCAGTACTCGGAGGGGCTGGAGGTCGGCTACCGCTGGTACGACGACCACGGCATCACTCCGCTGTTCCCCTTCGGCTTCGGGCTCTCGTACACCACCTTCGGCTTCTCGGCCCTGCAGATCGGGGTACCCGACAGCGGCGGCAACACCGTCGTCAGTGCCACGGTGACCAACACCGGCACCCGGGCCGGGGCCGAGATCGCCCAGCTCTACCTGGGCGCCCCCGCCGGCACCGGCGAGCCCGCCAAGCAGCTCAAGGGCTTCCAGCGGGTCGACCTCCAGCCGGGGGCGAGCGCGCGGGTGCAGTTCACCCTCGGCGCGCACGACCTCTCCCAGTGGTCGGACGCGGCCGGCGGCTGGACGGTCGGGGCGGGCACCTACCAGATCATGGTGGGCGACTCCTCCCGGAACCTGCCGCTCGCCGGCACCCTGGCGGCGGGCCCCTCGATCGTCCCGACCCGGACGGTCACCCTCACCAACCCGCACGGTATGAGCAGCCCGCTGAGCACGCCGGTGAGCCTGGCGGTCGCCGGGCGCAGCTCCGCCGGGGCGCAGCTCACCTTCACCGCCACCGGACTGCCGGCCGGACTGGCGATCAGCCCCGCGGGGGTGATCTCCGGTACGGCCACCGCGGCCGGGACCAGCACCGTGCGCGTCACCGCGGCCGACGGCAGCGGGGCGTCCGGCAGCGCCTCCTTCGTCTGGACCGTCAGCTGACCGCGCCCCGCATCCACGAGAGGACCACCGTGCCAACCCGACGTACCGTACTGGGCTGGGCCGCCGCTTCGGCCGCCGTCCCGCTCCTCGGCCTCTCGGCCGCCACCCGCGCCTCGGCCGCCACCTCGCTGCCGGTGACCGTGGTCAACAACACCGGGGTCCACCCGAACTCCGCGCTCTGGATCCACGTGGTCGGCACCAACCCGGCCGGCGCACAGTGCTACCTGCGCGCGGACGGCGTACTCGTCCCCGTCTCGGCCTCGCTCAACGGCCCCGACGGGTACGCCGATCTGGCCATTCCGTTCAGCGCGGCGGGCAACACCCTGCTCTCGCTGCCCAACATGTCGGGCCGGATCTACCTGTCGGTCGACGAGAAGCTGAAGTTCCGGGTGGTCACCGACGGCAACGGCCGTGCGGCGCTGCAGTATCCGGCCGCCTGGGTGACCAGCGACCCGAGCTACCACGTGCTGCACGACTGCATGGAGTTCACCTTCGCGCCGAGCGGGATGTACTGCAACACCACCATGGTGGACATGTTCAGCGTGCCGCTGGCGATCACCCTCAACGGCGCCGCCCACCAGAGCACCGGCACGCTGGTGCCCGGCGGGCGGGACGCGATCTTCGCGGGCGTCGCCGCGCTGCCCGCCTTCGCGCCGCTGGTCAGTGCGAACGGGCTGCGGGTGCTCGCCCCCGGACACGGCATCGAGGCCGGGCTGTTCGCCTCGAACTACTACGACCCGTACATCGACCAGGTGTGGAACACCTACAGCGGCACGGACCTGCGGGTGGCCATCAACGGCACCACCTACACCGGGCGGGTCTCCGGCGGGCAGCTGCGGTTCAGCGGCGGGGTCGCGCCGCTCAACAAGCCCACCACCAAGGACGTCTTCTACTGCAACGGCGCACTGGGCGCTCCCAACGACGGCCTGAGCGGCCCGGTCGCCGCGCAGCTCGGCGCCGCCTTCAACCGGTCCACGCTCACCGACCACCCGGATCAGCCGGTCGCCGACCCGGCGGCCTTCTACCGGCAGTCGGTGACCAACCACTACTCCCGGGTGATCCACGCCAACACGGTGGACGGGCGGGCCTACGGCTTCCCGTTCGACGACGTCGGCGACTTCGCCTCGTACATCCAGGACGGCGCGCCGACCTCGATCACGCTGACCCTGACCCCGTTCAAGGACGGTGGCCCGGCCACTGCCGCCCTGCTCTCCCGGGGCCGCCCGGCCACCGCCTCGTCTGTGGAGAACGGCGGCACACCGGCCTCGGCGGCCTTCGACGGCGACGGCGGCACCCGCTGGTCCAGTGCCTTCGCGGATCCCCAGTGGCTCCAGGTCGATCTCGGCTCGACGCACAGCGTCAGCCGCGCGCGGCTCGTCTGGGAGACGGCGTACGCCGCCGCGTACCAGCTGCGGGCCTCCACCGACGGCAGCACCTGGACGACCGTGTACGCCACGACCGCCGGGCGGGGCGGCACGGAGGAGATCGGATTCGCGGCCACCCCGGCCCGCTATCTGCGGTTCTACGGCACCGGGCGGGCCACCGTCTGGGGCTACTCGCTCTGGGAGATGGAGGTCTACGGCGTGTGAACCCCGCTCGGCGGGCCGGCCCGGGTCAGGGGGCCGGGCCGCCGAGCGGCTTCGTCCCCTCCGGCCTACCCCGCGGACCACGCCGGCCGGTTGACGCCCCGGGGGCGCAGTGGAACGGCAGTCGCAGCAGCTCGTTCTCGGTCCGGCCCTTCTCGTTCTCGGTCCGGCCCTCAGAAGGATGACGTTCCCGCCCGCCGGTCCGGTGACCGGCGGGCGGGAATCCGCGAGTCAGCAGATCCGGGGCAGCTGCTCCCCGATCGGCAGGTCCACCACCCGGGTGCCGCCCAGCCCGGTGCGGGCGACCACCATGCCGGGGTGGTCGGCGACGCACTCGCCGATCACCGCGGCCCGCGCGCCGAGCGGGTGGGCCCTCATCGCGTCGAGCACCGCGTCGGCGTGCTCGGGCGGCACGAAGGCGACGAGCTTGCCCTCGTTGGCGACGTACATCGGGTCCAGGCCGAGGACGGCGCAGGCGTTGGCCACCTCGGCCGGCACCGGGATGCTCCGCTCCCGTACGACGACGCCCACCCCGGCGGCGCCGGCGATCTCGTTGAGCGCGGCCCCGAGCCCGCCGCGGGTGGGGTCGCGCAGCACGTGCAGGTCCGGGGTGACCGCGAGCATCGCCTCCACCAGGCCGCCCAGCGGCGCGCAGTCGCTCTCGATCCGGACGCCGAACTCCAGGCCCTCGCGCACGCTCATCACCGCGACACCGTGGACGCCGATGTCGCCGCTGACGATCACCACGTCGCCCGGCGTGGCCCGCTGCGCCCGGATGTCCACGCCGGCCGGGATCAGGCCGATTCCGGCGGTGTTGACGTAGATGCCGTCGCCGTGGCCGGACTCGACGACCTTGGTGTCACCGGTCACCACCTCCACGCCGGCCCGGCGGGCGGCCGCGCCGAGGGCCTCGGCGACCCTGGCCACCACCGCCATCTCCACGCCCTCCTCCAGGATGAAGGCGCAGGACAGGTAGGCCGGGCGGGCCCCGCTCATGGCCAGGTCGTTGACCGTCCCGTTGACCGCGAGGTCCCCGATGCTCCCGCCGGGGAAGAACAGCGGGCGCACCACGAAGGAGTCCGTGGAGAAGGCGAGCCGGGCGCCGCCGAGGGTGAGCGCCGCCGAGTCACCGAGCGAGGCGAGCACCTGCCCGCCGAAGGCCGGCGCGAAGACGTGCTCGACCAGCTCCGCGGACATCGCGCCGCCGCCGCCGTGGCCCATCACCACCCTGGGGTGGTCGCGCAGCGGCAGCGGACAGTTCCAGCCGGAGAAGTCGGGCGCCGTCGGGGCCTGGGTGTTCAGCACGTCGGTGGTGTCAGGCAACGGGACTCGCCTCCAGGGGTGCGGCCGGCATGCCGAGCCGTCGGTACAGGTAGTAGGCCGCGCAGGCACCCTCGCTGGAGACCATGGTGGCGCCGAGCGGACTGCGCGGGGTGCAGGTGGTTCCGAACGCCTCGCACTGGTTGGGCTTCAGCAGGCCCTGGAGCACTTCGCCGCTGCGGCACTCGGCCGGTTCGCGGGTGTTGATGCCGGAGACCTCGAAGCGGTGCTCGGCGTCGTACTCGCGGTAGCGCGCGGAGAGCCGCCAACCGCTCTGCGGGATGACCCCGATGCCGCGCCAGGCACGGTCGGTGACCTCGAAGACGTCCGCCAGCATCGCCTTGGCGGCCGGATTGCCCTCCGGGCGCACCGCGCGCGGGTAGGCGTTCTCCACGGTGTGCTCACCGCGCTCCAGCTGGTGCACGGTCCGGCGGATGCCCTCCAGGATGTCCAGCGGCTCGAAGCCGGTCACCACGATCGGCACCTTGTGCCGGGCCGCGAGCTCCGGGTACTCGTCCACGCCCATCACGCTGCACACGTGACCGGCGGCCAGGAAGCCCTGGACCCGGCAGTCCGGGGAGGTCATGATCGCCTCGATCGCCGGGGGCACCCGGACGTGCGAGACCAGCAGGCTGAAGTTGCGGATCCCCAGCCTGCGCGCCTGGTGGACCGTCATGGCGTTCGGCGGGGCGGTGGTCTCGAACCCGATGCCGAAGAACACCACCTCGCGGGTGGGGTTCTCCCGGGCGATCCGCAGTGCGTCCAGCGGCGAGTAGACGATCCGGACGTCGCCGCCCTCGCCGCGGACCCGGAACAGGTCGCGATCGGTGCCGGGAACCCGCAGCATGTCACCGAACGAACAGAAGATCACGCCCGGCCGGGACGCGATCTCCAACGCCTTGTCGATCACCTCCAGCGGTGTCACGCACACCGGACAACCCGGTCCGTGGATCAACTCGACCTCGTCCGGCAGCAGCTGATCGATCCCGTGCCGGATGATGGTGTGCGTCTGGCCGCCGCAGACCTCCATCAGCGCCCACGGCCTGGTCACCGTGGCACGGATGTCGTCGAGCAGGCCGCGTGCCAGCTCCGGGTTCTGGAACTCCTCCAGGTACTTCACAGCAGGTCCTCCCCCACAGCGGCGGCCGCCTCCCACGGGTCGCCGAACTCCTCCTGCAGCAGGCCGAGTTCGGCGAACAGCTCCAGGGTCCTTCGGGCCGACTCCTCGTCCAGTCGCTGCAGGGCGAAGCCGACGTGGACCACCGCGTACTCACCCACCTTCAGATCCGGCAGGTACTCCAGGCACACGTCCTTGACCACGCCGCCGAAGTCGACGACGGCCATCCGCGTACCGTCCCGCTCCTCGATCTCCACAACCCTTCCGGGTACTGCCAGGCACATCGGGCTCTCCTCGCTCCTTGTGGCCGAACTCCTCGTGACCGAGCTTCCGTCGTCCCACCCGCTGGTGACCGGCCCGCCTCTCAACCGGCCCGCCTCTCAACCGAACTGCTCTCGGCCGAACTGCTCTCGGCCGAACTCCCCGTAGCAGGCCGGTTCGGCCGCTTCCCCCGCTCGGCGCTCCGCCGCGCCGGCGCGCGCCGCCACCATCAGCTGGCCCAGCGCCAACCCGCCGTCGTTGGGCGGGACCAGCCGGTGGCGCAGCACGGTGAACCCGTCGGCGCGCAGGCCGCTCGCGCAGGCCGTGGACAGCACCGTGTTGGCGAACACCCCACCGGTCAGCGCCACCGTGCCGACATCGCAGCGCTCGCGCGCACTGCGACAGACCTCCCGGACGAGATCCGCCACCGCGCGGTGGAAGCGCGCCGCGATCAGGCCGGGGCCGCTCCCCGCCCGGAGGTCCGCGATCACCGCCGCCAGCACCGGCGCCGGATCGGCCACCAACTCGGCGTCCCCGGAGCGGCTTTCGTGCGACGTCCCGCCGGCCGAAGAGATCCGGCCAGCAGTGCCGCGCCCCGGACTGCTCCGGGCGGGGCTCAGTGCGAAGGTGTAGCCGTGGTCGACCGGCGGGTGTCCGACCGCCGCCGCCTCCAGCTCGACGGCTGCCTGCGCCTCGTAGCCGGCCAGCTGGCACACCCCCGCCAGGGAGGAGACGGCGTCGAAGAGCCGGCCCATGCTGGAGGTGGCGACGCAGTTCAGGTTCCGTTCCAACTGGCGTGCGAGAGCGCGTCGTTCGTCCGGGGGGCAGGCGCCGACGCAGGGCAGGTCCTCGTCCCAGGGCAGGCCGGCGCTGTACAGCTGGGCCAGCGCCATCCGGTAGGGGCGGGCCACCGCCGCGTCACCGCCGGGCAGCGGCACGTAGCCGAGGCGGGCGTGGCGGTGGTAGCCCTCGTAGTCGGCGAGCAGCACCTCGCCGCCCCAGACGGCGCCGTCGTCGCCGTAGCCGGTGCCGTCGAAGGCGACACCGATCACGGGCCGGCTGCCGTCCAGTCCGTGTTCGGCCATCGCGGCGGCGACATGGGCGTGATGGTGCTGCACCCGGGCGAGGGGACGTCCGGCGGCGGCGCCCCGCGCCCACCGGCCCGAACGGTAGCCGGGGTGGCGGTCGGCGACCAACAGCTCCGGAGCCACACCGGTGATCGTCCCCAGCTGGCCGACCGCACGGTCGAAGGCCCGCAGGGTGGCCAGATCGTCCATGTCCCCGACGTGCCCGGAGAGCCAGGCTCGGCGGCCCTCGGCGAGACAGAAGACGTTCTTGAGGTCCCCGCCGACCGCCAGCACGGGCCGCACCGGGAGTGGCAGCCTCAGCGGTACCGGTGCGTAGCCTCGGGAGCGGCGCACGAGGAGCGGTTCGCCGTCGCAGACCCGGACGACCGAGTCGTCGCAGGGTACGTGGATCGGGCGGTCGTGGGTGAGCCAGCCGTCGACAAACGGAGCCAGCCGCTCCAGCGCCTCGGCGTCGTCGGTCACGATGGGTTCACCGGACAGGTTGCCGCTGGTGAGGACGAGCAGCCGGGGCCCCGGCGGGTCACCGGGCAGGCCGAGCAGCAGATGGTGGAGCGGCGTGTAGGGCAGCATCACCCCGAGGTCGGGGCTGCGCGGTGCGACCGCCTCCGCGAGTGCCTTCGCGTCCGGCGGGCCGTCGGCGCGGCGCCGCAGCAGGACGATCGGCCGGACCGCGCCGGTGAGCAACTGCCGTTCCAGGGAGTTCAGTCGGACGAGCGGCTCGATGTCCGCGATCTCCCGGGCCATCAGCGCGAAGGGCTTGTCGCCCCGGGCCTTGCGGCGTCGTAGCAGGGCCACCGCCGCCGGGTTCGTGGCATCGCACGCGAGGTGGTAGCCGCCGATGCCCTTGACGGCCAGGATCGCGCCGGCCGCCAGCATCTCCCGGGCCCGGGCCATCGCGTCCGGGCCGTTGCGTTCCGGCGCGCCGGGCACGATCGAGGAGAGCCGGGGCCCGCAGGCGTGGCAGGCGATCGGCTGGGCGTGGAAGCGGCGGTCGGCCGGGTCACCGTACTCGCGGGCGCAGTCGGGGCACATCGCGAACCCGGCCATGGTGGTGTCGGCCCGGTCGTAGGGCAGCGCGGTGACGATGGTGAAGCGCGGGCCGCAGTTGGTGCAGGTGATGAAGGGGTGACGGTGACGCCGGTCGGCGGGATCCACCAGCTCAGCGAGGCAGTCCGCGCAGGTGGCGGTGTCCGGCGGGATCAGGGTCCGGCGGGGGCCGCCGGCGCGTGAGGCGACGATGGCGAAGCCCCGCCCGCCGGTGGGCGGCATCCGCTCCTGCGCCACCGACTCCACCTCGGCCAGCGGGGGCGCGTCGGCGGCGACCCGGCGGCAGAACTCCGCCACGGCGTCGGGAGCGCCCTCGACCTCGGCGGTGACGCCCTCCCCGGTGTTCGTCACCTGCCCGTGCAGCCCGAGTTCGCCGGCGAGGGTGTAGACGAACGGCCGGAACCCGACGCCCTGCACCACGCCCCGGACGGAGATCCGGCACCGCTCCCGGATCGCGGTGTCCTGACGGAGCGTCAAGACCGCTCCCCCACCGGGGCCGGCGCGGTCTCGTGCTCGTGCGGGTGGCCGTGGTGCGCCGGGCCGTGCTCGTGGCCGTGAGTGTGGTCGTGGCCGGTGCCGTGCTCCTGGTCGTGGCCGGTGCCGTCGTCGTGGCCGGTGCCGTGGTCGTGGTCGTGCCGGTGGGCGGGGGCGCCCTGGTGCCGGCCCATCACCGGCCGGTGCACCGGTGTGCCCGTCAGCACCGCCAGTGCGCGGTCGAGCAGGATGCCCACGCCCGCGCCCGTGCGGGCGGAGGTGAACACCACCTCGACCCCCGGGTTGACCCGCTGCACGTTGGCGCGGAACGCCGCCTCGTCGAAGTCCACGGCCGCCGCGATGTCGGTCTTGGTCACCACCACCAGGTTCGCCAGCCCGAACGCGGTCGGGTACTTGAGCGGTTTGTCCTCCCCCTCGGTGACCGAGGCCAGGGCGACCCGCAGTGACTCACCGAGGTCGTACGAGGCCGGGCAGACCAGGTTGCCGACGTTCTCCACGAACAGCAGCCTGGTCTCCTCGGGGAGCCATCCCGCCAGATGCCCCCGGACCATCGAAGCCTCCAGGTGGCAGAGGCCGTCGGTCAGCACCTGCTTGACCGGCGCTCCGGAGCGGGCGAGGCGGGTGGCGTCGTTCTCGGTGGCCAGGTCGGCGGTGATCGCCGCGACAGGGACGGCCCGCTCGCGGGCGAGGGTGAGTTCGGCCTCCAGCAGTGCGGTCTTCCCGCTTCCCGGGCTGGAGAGCAGGTTGACGGCGATGGCTCCGCGGGCGGCCAGCTCGGCCCGCAGCTCCAGTGCGCTCCGCTCGTTCTTGGCGAGCACGGCCTGCTGCAGGTCGACGACTCGGCACATGGGCTCAGCCTTCCTGGTGTGCTGGGACGTGCGCCGGGCCGTCGGCCCACCGCACATTGAGGATCTGGAGTTCGCGTCCGGCGAGCAGCTCGGCCCGCCCGCCGTCGCAGCGCGGGCAGATCAGGTCGGGCGGCATGCCGACCTGCCACTCGACCCCGCAGGGCGCGCACTCGGCGACCGCCGTGACGGGCTCGGTGACCAGCTCGGCGCCCTCCAGCACGGTGTCCGCGCAGGCCAGTTCGAAACAGAAGGCGAGGGCCTGCGGTACGACCCCGGCGAGTTCGCCGACCTGCAGATGGACGGCCTCCACACCGGTGGCGCCCGCCCCCCGGGCGGCCTCCTCGACCTGCTCCACCACGGCCATCGCGATCGACATCTCGTGCATCGGTCTCTTCTCCCGCGCGAAGCCGGTGAGGCGTGGTCGGCGGCCCGGCCGGTCCGTCCGGACCCCGGCGTGTCCGTCGGGGGCCGCGTGGGCCCGGCCCCGGCTCCGCCGTTCGGGCCCGTACGGTCGGGGCCCGTTCGGGCTCCATTACAGGGCGCGGTGACGATGCGGCCGGGTAGCCGCGCCGTCACCGCGCCCTGGCCTAAGCCATTCGCCGCAACCGGGGTGCCCCGGTCACATGCAGCGCATCCGCAGGTAGCGCTTGATGTCGGGCAGGCTCACCACGACGAGGGCCGCGGCGGCGCCGGCCAGGCCGATGATCAGGATCTTCCGCATGTTGGTGCCCTTCTCTCATCTCGGTCTCGGTCCCCCGCCAGGACGGCCGCCGGCTCTCCGGCGACCGGCAACGACAGTTCGTCCCGCAGCACGTCCAGGACCACCCGGACCGCCTCGTCGACGGCGGCCGCCACCGGCGCACTGAGACCGATGTCCTCCTCCAGCGACTGCGGCTCGCACCCGACCACCAGGACGCGCCCCGGCGGCGCGCCGCCGGTGCCGGCGCTCAGTGTGTCCAGCAGGGCGAGCACCGCGTCGGGGCCCATCCGGTGCCCGTCGAGCACCGGGGACTGCGGCTCCACCTCACCGGGGGCCGCGGCCTCGATGAGGTAGACGGTGCCCGCCGGCCCTCCCCGCGCGGTGGCGTCCACCAGAATCAGCGCCCGGTAACCGTCCAGGAGTTGGTAGGCCAGGTGCACACCGCGCACCCCGAAGTCGACCACCTCGACGTCCTCCGGCAGCCCGAGCGCCGCGAGCCGGCGGACGGTCTCGACGCCGAAACCGTCGTCTCCCAGGAAGATGTTGCCCACGCCCGCCACCAGGACCGGGCCACGCTCCCTGCCGGGATCCGCCGCGCTCATCCCTGCTCCAGCGGGTCGGCCGGGGCGGCCGAGACGGTGACCGCACCCTCCAGCGGCGCGACCTCGTCGGGCTGGAAGTACAGGAAGCGGCCCTGCTGGCGCCAGAGGTCGGCCCCCGGGTCGCCGTCGACGGTGACCGCCAGGTGCACCGCGCCGTCGACGTCGTGCAGGACGGCCTCGACCAGCGCCTCGCGCCCGTGCAGGAAGAGATCCTGGGCGTCGGTCCGGCGCAGCCCGGGCTTCAGCAGCACCTTGCTGCCGGCGCTGACCGCCGTGCCGTCGATCACCACGTGGTCGCGCTCCGGGTCGACGCTGCCGTCGCTCGCCGGATCCCACCACGGGGTGTCGGGCGGCCCCTCCTCCAGCGGCCTGGCCGGCGCCACCGGATCGGTGACCTCGCGCAGCGCCCGGACGGCGCCGTGCAGTCGCTCCCACACCTCCGCGGGCAGCGAGTCGGCGAGGTCGATGACGGCGCCCGCGCGGGGGTCGGTGCCCCGCGCCTCGCGCTTCTCCTGGTCGGTCAGGGCGGTGGTGCGCAGGGCGAGGATCTCGTCGATCTCGGTCGCGTCGTACAGCTCGCCGACGCTCTCGGGGGCGACCATCGGGTGGTCCTCCAGGATGATCGGGGCGGAGAGCACGACGTCGGCCCGGCCGTCCCCGCCCGCCAGCACCGGCCAGGTGTGCTCGTTGCGGCACTCGGCCACGGCGCCCCTGGCCCACTGCGGCGGGTCGGTCATCGACAGGAAGGATCCGTCGCTGAGGCCGAGCAGCAGGTGGGCCGAGACGAGCGAGTGCGGCAGCGCGGCGTCCCGTTCGTCCCCCTCCCCCGGGGTCCAGGTGGCGGCGTTCGACAGTTCCGCGGTGAGGCGCACCGCCGCGTACGGGCCGGGGATCTCGGTGGTGCGCAGCCGCAGCAGTCCGTCGACCTGCTCCCAGCGCCGATGGAGCCGGCCGGTGACCTGCCCCTCCTCGGTGTGGACGAGTTCGCTCTCCTCGCCGGCCGGGCGGCTGAACGGGACGCTCACTCCTTCCCCGGTCAACTCGTCGACCGGGATCTGGAGTTCGATCCGCTCCTCGACGCCCTCGTCCCAGGGGACGAGCACCCGGTCGGGCAGTTCCAGCGCGTCGGTGGTCTCGAACGCCCAACCGGGCAGGGCCCGTTGGACGGTGCGCCGCTGGGCCCGCAGGAAGCGCACCTCGACGGCGAGGGTGGCGCCCCTGCGCGGCTCCATCAGGCACTCGGTGCGCTGCGCGCTGTGTTCGGCGCTGTCGGCGCCCCAGGCGGGCGGGACGAGCACACCGAACTGCCAGCGCAGGCGGTTCTTGGCCGCCGACGCCCGGTAGGGGTAGAGCACATAGCCCTCGAAGAGCACGGCGTCGGCGATCTGGCGGGCGACGGAGAAGCGGGACTCCGCCTCGGGCAGGGGCGGGCTGGTGGTCACCGTGCGCTCCCTTCGGTCGAGAGGTGGGCGGTGGGAGCGCCGAGGAGGCGGGCCGCGCTCGGCGTCGGGGCCGCGGCGGTGAGCAGGGCCTCGACGGTCGCCTCCCAGGACGGCAGCGCGTGCCGGGAGCGGTAGTCGAGCAGGGCGGCCATGGTGTCGTGCGGCAGCCGGATCCAGCCGCAGCCGGGGAAGTGCTGCTCGATCATCTGGTGCCAGACCGCGACGGGCATCGCGAAGCGCGCCTCGCGGTCCCAGGGCACCGGTTCGACCTGGAAGCCGCCCGCGCCGGTGAAGGCCGTCCCGGAGAAGAGCAGCAGCAGCGGCGCCTCACCGTCCTCCAGCGCGCCGAGGTAGCGGGAGGCCGCGATGTCCGTGTCGTAGGTGCAGGGCACGACCAGGTCGGCCTCGGTCACACCGGTGAAGCCGGGCACGGTCAGCGAGACCTGCGCGAACTGCACGGGGTTCAGTGTGCTGCCCCACCGGGAGCGTTCGCCGAACAGGTCGGCGAGCCGCCGGCCCTCGCCGTCGCCGTAGCGGCGCCGGGAGGGTTCGATCCGCAGCTGGCACTGCAGCGCGAGGGCGTGCACCCGGGCGTCGTCGGCGGCGGTGATCCGCAGCCGGAAGACCAGCGTCGGGCCGGCCGCGTACGGGTCGGCGCGGACCCCGGTGCAGGTGAACGTCAGCTCGGTCACGGCAGTTCGTCCTCCCCTGTGGTGCGGGCCCGGGCCGCGACCCGGTCGAAGAAGGCCGCGAGGTCCGCGCGGGCCTCGGCGCCGCCGTCGAAGCCCTGCCAGTGCAGGCGCATCCGGCCGACCAGTTCGTAGCAGATGTCGATCGGCACCAGGAAGCACTCGGTGCGCCCCGGTTCGCGGCGCAGCAGCAGCGCCTCGACGTCCGGCTCCAGCCGGGCGGCCAGCGGGCTGGTGCCTAGGACGGCCTCCCAGGTCTGCGGGTCGAGTTCGCTCTCGGTGGCGCCGGCCGGGCTCGGGTAGAGCGCGATCAGCCGCTCCAGTGCGGCGTTGCGGAAGAAGAACGCGGTGCTGACCGGGATCTGCAACTGCTCCCAGGCGCCGTCGTCGATCCGGTGGTCCGGGTCGACCAGGTAGCGGTCGGGGACGGTTCGGTAGCGGCCGCCTCCGGGCGCGGCGCGGTCGAACAGCATCGCGCAGGCCTGGCAGGCGCAGGCCAGTGCGCGCAGTTCGGTCTCCACCAGGTGCCGGTGCCGGTCCGGCACCGCCTGTCCGCACAGCTCGCAGCGCTCCGGCTGCGGGGGCGCCGGTGCCCGGAAGCGGCGCAGGGCGCCTGCCGCCGGCCGGGCCGGCGCGATCGGCTGTCCGTTCACCGCGCCTCCACCGGCCGGGAGCCGATCTGCAGCAGCACGGGTTCGGCGGCGCGCGGCTCGGCCTCCTCCAGCTCGACCGCCGTCGCCTCGGGCGCGAAGCAGGCCAGGGCCGCCTCGATGGCCTCGCGGGCGCTCTGCGCGGTGCTCCCGCAGCCGCAGCCGCCGCTCTGCGCGGCGACGCGCAACCGCAGCGTCCCGGTCTCCGGTTCGAAGGCCAGCACCTCGGCGGGGTGCGCCGGGACGGCGGCCAGTGCGCGCTCGATCCGGGCGGCGACGGGCTGCGGGTGCAGGTCGTGCAGCACCAGCAGCCCGGTCACCAGTTCGTCGTCGAGGAGCCGGGTCAGGGCGGGCGAGCCGGCCCCGGCGCTCTCGGTCAGCAGGGCCATCGTGCGGGCGAGGCCCGCGCCGTAGAAGTCCATCAGGGCGCGGACGAGCTCCTCGGCGGCGGCGCAGACCGCCTGGTCCCCGGTGGCGGCGAGGCGCTCCAGCACCTCCTCGACCCGTCGCCCGGTCTGCTCGGCGCTCACGGCGCCCCGGGTCGCGGTGCTCATCCGCCCATCCCGCTGAGTCCGGTGGGCACGTGCATCTGCTTGACGGTGCGACCGTCGCCGACGTACATGTGGACGCCACAGGGCAGGCAGGGGTCGAAGCTGCGGACGGCCCGCATGATGTCGATGCCCTTGAAGTTCTCCGGGGTGTTCTCCTCGAAGATCGGCGTGTTCTGCACCGCGTCCTCGTACGGGCCGGGCGTGCCGTAGGTGTCGCGCACGCTGGCGTTCCACGGGGTCGGCGGGTACGGGTGGTAGTTGGCGATCTTGCCGTCGCGGATCACCATGTGGTGCGACAGCACGCCGCGGACGGCCTCGGTGAAGCCGCAGCCCAGGCCCTCGTTCGGGACCTCGAACTTCTCCCAGGTCTGGGTGCGGCCGGCGCGCACCTCGGCGAGCGCCTTCTCGGCGAAGTGCAGCGCGGCGCCGGCCGCGTACGCCTGGAAGTACGTCCGGGCGCGGTTGCGCTCGATCGCGTTGCTCCACTGCGGGATCTTCCACTCGAAGGTGGTCTCCGGCTTGGTCATGGTGCGGGGCAGGTTGATCTGCACGCTGTGGCCGGTGGCCTTGACGTACCCGAAGTCGACCAGTCCGGAGAGCGCGGTGGACCAGAGCCGGGCGAGCGGTCCGCCGCCGGTGTCCAGCGCCAGGTAGTCCTTGCCGTCGAACCAGCGGGGCGACATCACCCAGCTGTACTTGTCGTCGAAGTTGCGCTTCTGCGGCGCGGGGATGGTGTGCTGGTTCCACGGGTGGCGGGGGTCGACGGGGTTGCCGAGCGGGTCGTGGGTGACGAACTGCTCCTGGCCCTCCCAGTCCTGGTAGTAGGAGCTGCCGAGCAGGATCCGGATCCCGAGGTTGATCTCGGTGAGGTCGTTGGTGACCAGCTTGCCGTCAACCACGATGCCGGGGGTGACGAACATCCGCCGGCCCCAGTCGGTCATGTTGCGGTAGGTGAAGTCGCAGTGGTCCGGGTCGTTGAGGCTGCCCCAGCAGCCGAGCATGATGCGGCGGCGGCCGACCTCCTCGTACCCGGGCAGGGCCTCGTAGAAGAAGTCGAACAGGTCGTCGTGCAGCGGGACGACGCGCTTCATGAACTCGACGTAGCGCATCAGCCGGCTGAGGTAGTCGGTGAAGAGCTGCACGGTGGCGACCGTGCCGACGCCGCCCGGGTAGAGCGTGGAGGGGTGCACGTGGCGCCCCTCCATCAGACAGAACATCTCCCGGGTGTAGCGGCTGACCTGCAGCGCCTCGCGGTAGAACTCGCCCTCGATCGGGTTGAGCGAGCGCATGATGTCCGCGATGGTCCGGTACCCGTGGTCACCGGCGTGCGGGGCCTCGGTGCGCTCGGCCTTCTCCAGCACGCCGGGGTTGGTCTCGCGGACCATCTTCTCGCAGTAGTCCACCCCGACCAGGTTCTCCTGGAAGATGTTGTGGTCGAACATGTACTCGGCCGCCTCGCCGAGATTGATGATCCACTCGGCCAGGTGCGGCGGCTTCACCCCGTACGCCATGTTCTGCGCGTACACCGAGCAGGTGGCGTGGTTGTCGCCGCAGATGCCGCAGATCCGGCTGGTGATGAAGTGGGCGTCGCGCGGGTCCTTGCCGCGCATGAAGACGCTGTAGCCGCGGAAGACCGAGGAGGTGCTGTAGCACTCCGCGACCTTCTTCTGCTTGAAATCGATCTTCGTGTGGATGCCGAGACTGCCCACGATCCGGGTGATCGGATCCCAGGACATCTCGGTCAGGCCGCTGCCGTCGCCGGCCGCCTTCGTCGTCGGTGCCATGGTCTGTCTGCTGCCTTTCGTGAGAGGGAGGTCACCGGGCGGAGAAGCCGGCCGGCTCGTACGGCGTCAGGTGCTCAGGACGTCACCAGGGCGGCCGGTAGCCGGTCGCCAGCTTCTTCCCGGTGCGGCGCCACTTGGGCTCCGCGTCCACGGTGGAGGCGGTGATCGACCGCAGCTTGCGGATCACCACGCCGTAGGCGGTGCTGGCGGTGCTGGAGACCTTGCCGCCGGGCGGCTCGTCCATGAACGGCATGAACTTGTCCGGGAAGCCCGGCATGGTGCAGGCGATGCAGATGCCACCCACGTTCGGGCAGCCGCCGACGCCGTTGATCCAGCCCCGCTTGGGGACGTTGCACTTCACCACCGGCCCCCAGCACCCGAGTTTGACCAGGCACTGCGGCGAGCCGTACTCGGTGGCGAACTGGCCCTGCTCGTAGTAGCCGCCCCGGTCGCACCCCTCGTGCACGGTGGCGCCGAACAGCCAGGTCGGGCGCAGCTTGTCGTCCAGCGGGATCATCGGCGCGGCGCCGGCCAGCTGGTGGAGCAGGTAGAGCAGGGTCTCGGAGAAGTTGTCGGGCTGGATCGGGCAGCCGGGCACGCAGACGATCGGCAGGCCCGCCTTGGAGGTCCAGTCCCACCCGAGGTAGTCCGGGACGCCCATCGCCCCGGTCGGGTTGCCCGCCATCGCGTGGATGCCGCCGTAGGTGGCGCAGGTCCCGATGGCGACCACCGCGGTGGCCTTGGGCGCCAGCCGGTCGAGCCACTCGCTGGTGGTGATGGGCTGGCCGGTCGCGGGATCGTCGCCGAAGCCGCACCAGTAGCCCTCGGCCTTGATCTTCTCGTTCGGGATGGAGCCCTCGACGACGAGGACGAACGGTTCGAGCTCGCCGCGCTCCGCCTTGAAGAACCACTCGACGAAGTTGTCGGCGCCCTGGACGGGCCCGCACTCGAAGTCGATCAGCGGCCAGTGGACGGCGACCGGGGGGATGCCGGGCAGTTCGCCCGTGACGATCTGTTCGATGCTGGGCTGCATCGCCGCGGTCAGCGACACGGAGTCACCGTCGCAGCTCAGGCCCGCGTTGATCCAGAGAATGTGCACCAGCGGCAGTTCCTGGTCGCCCGGCGGGGCGGAGCGGCCGACGGTGGTCGTATCTGTTGCACCCATGAGGATGCCTCCTCAAGCACTGGGACAAGCCCGACAAAACGGGCTCGATTCTTCATAACAGCACCACGGCCGAACCGTGTCGCCAGGCAGAGCCGAAGCGGTGGTGGCGCTGATCGCAACCGGAGCGCGCGCACCGGTGCCGGGAGCGCGGGAGGGCGGCGGCCCGGGGGCGGCCGGGGAGGCGGAGAGCGACCGCGCCCGGCGCCCCCGCCGCCACGCCCGCCCGGGCCGACCGGCTCCGCCGGGGGCCGCCGGCTTCCTCAGCCCTCCCGGTAGGTCCGGTCCATGGCCGGTGGCCGCAGGTGCGCGGGCGTGCCCGGCGGCGACTTCTTGGCCACGAAGGCGGAGCGCAGGGCGTGGTAGGGCTCCTGCGGGGTGAAGAACGTGCGGTGCATCCGGGCCAGCTCCCGGGCCCGGTACCCGGCGAGCGGCCGGAGGGCCTCGTCGCGCTCCCGGACCTCCTTCTTCGCCGCGATCCGGTCGTGCACGGCCGGGCCGGCGGCCAGCAGCCCGGCGAAACGCTCCACCTCGGTCCCGAAGTCCTGCGGGCCCGCCTCGACGACCCGGTCCACCAGCCCCAGCCGCTGGGCCGTGCCGGCGGTCACCGGAAGCGCCGCCCGGGACAGCCGGTCCGCGACCGCGGGTCCGACCCGCCTCGGCAGGGTGTACGTCCAGTACTCGGAGCCGTACAGCCCCATCAGGCGGTAGTGCGGGTTCAGCACGGCGCCCTCCCGGCACCACACCTCGTCCGCCGCGAGGGCCAGCGCCACCCCGCCCGCCGAGGCGTTGCCGCCCAACGCGGCCACCACCAGCCGGTCGGTGGTGGTCAGGACGGCCTCGACCAGGTCGTCCATCGCGGTGATGTTGGCCCAGGACTCCTGGGCCGGATCGGCCGCCGCCTCGATCACGTTGAGGTGGATGCCGTTGGAGAAGAAGTCCCGGCCCCCGCCGAGCACCAGCGCCGTGGTCGGCCGGGCGCACGCGAAGCGGTAGGCCGCGAGCAGCCGCCGGCAGTGCGCGGTGCTCATCGCCCCGCCGGGGAAGGAGAACCGCAGCAGGCCGACCGGGCCGCGCTCCCGGTAACCGATGTCCGTCCAGGTACGACGGCCCTCGGGCAGTTCCAGCGGAGCCGGCACCTCGGGCAGCCGGGGCAGCCGCTCCCCCAGGGCCAGGGTCGCCGGCAGCGTGAAGGTCGCCGGGCCGTCGGGTTGCCGGCGCGCCCGCAGCTGCGGGATCCACACCGCGCCGTCCGCGGTGGCCCGGCACACGGCCCCGGCCCGGGTGGCGAGCAGCTCTCCCGGGCGCCCGCGCAGTTCGTCCTCCGGATGGCCGCCGTGCAGGTACCACTCGCCGCCGAGGAGCTCGTCCAGGACGCCGGGCTGCGAGTCGGCGGCCCGCAGCCTGCGCAGGACCAGCTCGGTCGGGTCGGTGGCCCAGTCGATCCGCCGCAGCTCCTGGCGCAGGTACGGGCGGGTGCGGTCGGGGACGTCCCAGTCGGGACCGTGCTGAGGGCGCGGGCGGTGGTCGCCGGCGGCGAAGCGCTCCACCGCCAGCAGGACGGCCGCCACCGCCGCGTCGGAGACCTCGTTGCGGTAGAGGTCGCTCTTGCCGACCGGCGGCACGGAGAACTCGGTGCTCGCCCAGATGTCACCGGCGTCCATCCGCTCGTCCGCCTGGAGCACCGTCACGCCCCAGCGGGTGGCGCCCTCCTGGATCGCGTGGTCCAGCGAGGACGGCCCCCGGTCGCCGGGCGGCCCGGGGTGGACCACCAGGCAGGTGTACGCGGACCACACGTCCGCGGGGATGGCCGTCCTCAGCATCGGCGCGAGGACGAGCTCCGGCGGGTCCGCACTGATCACCGCCCGCAGCGCTGCGTCCCCCTCCGCCAGATGGACCCTCAACCGGTGTCCCCGATCACGCAGTTCGGCGAAGACGCGCTGCGTCAGACTGTTGAACGCGCTGGCCACGAGCAGGATTCGCATGACGACCTCCGGAACCGTACGGGCCGGCCAGAACGCGGCGGGCCCCGCCGGCAGCGATCGTCCCCCGCCGGACGCCGCGGGCGGCGCAGACACCGCCCGGAGGTCACCCGGTCGGCTCACGGCCGAGGGGCGCACCGACGGTGCGAGCGGACCGGGGCACACGTCTCCGCGGCCGGGCGGCCACCTCCGGGTGAAGCGGGCGATGTCCTCCTCGAACCCGGCGAGCGCCTGCTCGCGGCCCCGGGCGTCCGAGGCGGATCTCTGGGCCGAATGGCTGAATCCGTCTGCGGGCCTCGGACGTCGTGAGCGGGCCCAGCGCCTAGCGTGGAGTACCGAACCGCACCCGCGCCCCGACCGATCTGGAGCCCGCCATGACCGACGCCCCGCCCGCAGACCTGACCGGGACCTACACGATCGACCCCGCCCACACCCAGATCGGTTTCGTGGCCCGCCACGCGATGGTGACCAAGGTGCGCGGTGCGTTCAACGAGTTCGAGGGCACCGCGCACCTGGACGGCGCCGACCCGGCGAAGTCGACCGCGTCCGTCACCATCAAGGCCGCCAGCATCGACACCCGCAACGAACAGCGCGACGGCCACCTGCGGACCAACGACTTCCTGGACGCGCCGAAGTACCCGGACATCACCTTCACGTCCACCGGCGTGGAGAAGCTCGACGACACGCACTACCGGCTCTCCGGCGGCCTGACCATCAAGGAGACCACCCGGCCGATCAGCATCGACTTCGAGTACCAGGGCGCCGCGCGCGATCCGTTCGGCAACCTCCGGGTCGGCTTCGAGGGCTCGGTGCCGATCAGCCGCAAGGAGTACGGGATCACCTGGAACGCGGCCCTGGAGGGCGGCGGCGTACTGGTCGGCGACAAGGTGGTGCTCGAATTCGAGATCTCCGCGATCAAGCAGGACTGAGCGGGCCGCCGGGCGGCCGACCCGGCTGCCGTCGCCCCGCCCGGCTCGGCCGGGTGCCACCCCGGGTCCCCGGGCCCCCGGGCGCAGAGACGCGAGCCCTGAGACGCGGGCCCGCCTGCCGGGCCCGCCTGCCGGGATCGCGAGGCGGACCCGGCGGGCGGGGCGCCGGGCATCGCTGTATACGAAACCGGACGCTCCCGGCTCACTCCTGCGCGGCCTGGCTCCCGGCGGTCCGCCGCCGGTAGGCGGTACGGGCGGCCGCGATGTGGCCCGCGACGGCCGCCCGGGCCCGCTCCGGATCGCCGTGTTCGACGGCTGCGACGATCTCCGCGTGCTCGCGCCAGGAGTCGTCGGCCCGCCGGGGCAGCTCGACCGAGTAGACCCAGGCGATCTTCTGGCTGAGCTGGGTGACCAGCCGGCTCAGCGTCCGGCTGCCCGACGCCTCGGCGATCACCTCGTGGAAGCGGCTGTTGAGCCGGGCCAGCTCCTCCAGCCGGTCGTCCTCCAGCGCCTCCTGGCCGAGCAGCAGAAGCTCCTTCAGCCTCCCCACCTGCTCGTCCGTGCGCCGGGCGGCCGCCCGTTGCGCGCCCAGCGGCTCCAGCAGGGCGCGCACCTCCAGCAGGTCCTCGGCCTCGGCGTCGTCCAGTTCGACCACCACGATCCCGGCATAGGGCCGGGACTGAACGAAGCCCTCGGCCTCCAGGGTGCGCAGTGCCTCCCGGACGGGGACCCGGGAGACGCCGTAGCGGGCCGCCATCGCCTCCTCGGTGAGTCGCCGACCGGGGCGGTGCACGCCCCGGATCACGTCCTCGCGCATCGCCCGGCAGAGCGCCTGGGGCGTGAGCCGCCCGGCACCGCGACCACCGCCGGGCCGCTGCTCGGCGTCCCCATCGGCACCCGCATCGGCACCCGCATGCTCCATCGCCCACTCCAATTGCATACAATCGCCGCACGAGCAGCGAGAGGAATGATCTCGCGAACGTACTACAGCCCGGCGCCCCGGCCTGCGCGCAGGACCGCAGGGACCGACCCGCACGACCGACCCAGCGAACGCACGGAAAGGCAGCACCCGGTGAACAGCCTCACCCGCGCGCTGCGCGGCACCGCCGGCCGGCTCGGCGTGGACCCGTACATCCTGGCCATCCTCGCCACGGTCGGCCTCGCCCTGCTGCTCCCGGCCCGGGGGGCGGCGGCGAACGGGTTGGAGCACGTCACGACCGCCGCCATCGCGGTGCTCTTCTTCCTCTACGGTGCCCGCCTGTCCACCCGCGCCGCCCTGGACGGGATGCGGAACTGGCGGCTGCACCTGACCATCCTGCTGGCCAGTTTCGCCGTGTTCCCCCTGCTGGGGCTGGCCGCGGAGGCGGCGGCCCGGCCGCTGCTCACCCCGGAACTGGCCAAGGGTCTGCTCTTCCTCTGCCTGCTGCCCTCCACCGTGCAGTCCTCCATCGCGTTCACCTCGATCGCGGGCGGAAGCGTCGCGGCCGCGGTGTGCGCCGCCTCCTTCTCCAGCCTGCTGGGCATCGTCGTGACACCCGTGCTGGCCTCCGCCCTGCTGGGCGGCGGCGCCGTCCGCGTGGACGCCGGATCGGTGCTGACCCTGGTCCTGCAGTTGCTGGTGCCGTTCCTGCTCGGGCAGTTCTCGCGGCGCTGGACGGCGCACAGGATCGCGGCGCACCGGCGGGTGCTGACGCTGGTCGACCGGGGATCGATCCTGCTGGTCGTATACAGCGCCTTCAGTGCGGGGGTGGTGACCGGGGTCTGGCACTCGGTGTCGGCCGGCCGGCTGCTGATCCTGACGGGGTTCTGCGTACTCGTCCTGGCGGCCGCGCTCGCGCTCACCGACCAGGCCGGACGACGGCTGCGGTTCTCCCGGGCGGACCGGATCGCCATCGTCTTCTGCGGCTCCAAGAAGAGCCTGGCCGGCGGGCTGCCGATGGCCGCCGTACTGTTCGGCGCCCAGGACCTGGCGCTGATGGTCCTGCCGCTGATGCTCTTCCACCAGATCCAGTTGATGGTCTGCACCGTGCTGGCCAGGCGCTGGGCCCCCGCCGGACCGACCAGTGCGCCGGCCGGCACCGCGGCGGTCCGCCCGGCCCGCACCGCACCGGCCCGGCACACCGTGCCCGCACCGCCCCGGTCGCAGCCGGTCCGCTGACCGCCACCGGCGTCGCCGGTCCGGGCCGTACGCCCTCGGCGACCCACCGCCTTCGGTAGCATCCTGCCCCGGGCCCCCGTGCCCGGAGCCGCGGCCGGACACCCGGGCGAAGGCGGCCGAGCGTTGCGGGATCCCTTACCCACGGCAGGTCCGAGGAGTTCGAAAGGGTGCACTCGTGCGCGTAGCGCTGTTCGTCACCTGCGTCAACGACGCGCTGTACCCCCGCACCGGCCGGGCCGTGGTCGCGCTGCTGGAACGGCTCGGTGTGGAGGTGGACTTCCCCGAGGCCCAGAGCTGCTGCGGCCAGCCGCAGTTCAACACCGGCTACCGCCACCTGACCGAGCCGCTGGTCGGCCGGCACGCCGCCGCGTTCCGCCGGTACGACCACGTGGTCACCCCGTCCGCGTCCTGCGCGGCCATGGTCCGTGACAACTACCCCCGGATCGCCGCCAAGGCGCGGGCCGAGGGTCGCGGCGCGTTCGCCGAGGCGGCCGAGGCCGCGGCGCCCAGGACGTACGAACTCACCGAGTTCCTGCTGGACGTGCTGAGAACGGACGACGTCGGCGCGTACTTCCCGCACGCCGTCACCTACCACCCGACCTGCCACGGCCTGCGCGCACTCGGCCTCGGCGAGCGGCCCCGGCGACTGCTGGGGCAGGTCAGGGGTCTCGAACTGCGCGAGCTGGAGGGGGCCGAGGAGTGCTGCGGCTTCGGCGGCACCTTCGCGGTCAAGAACCCGGCCGTCTCCGCCGCGATGGGCGCCGACAAGGCCCGGCACATCCGTGACACCGGCGCCCGGGCCGTCTGCGCCGTCGACAACTCCTGCCTGATGCACATCGGCGGCACGCTCGCGCGTGACGGTTCACCGGTGCGCCCGATCCACCTCGCCGAAATCCTCGCCTCCACCGAGGAGACCCCCTACCCCTGGGACGAGGCCCGATGAGCGGCACCTATCTCGGCATGCCCGCGTTCCCGGCGGCGGCCGCCACCTCGACCCGGGACACCCGGCTGCGCGCCAACCTGCGCCGCGCCACCCACACCATCCGCGACAAGCGCGCCACCGCCGTCGCGGAACTCGACGACTGGCCACTGCTGCGGGCCGCCGGGGCGGCCGTCAAGGACCGCACGCTGCGCCACCTCGACCACTACCTGGAGCAGGCCGAGGCCGCCGTCACCGCCGCCGGCGGCCGGGTGCACTGGGCCGCCGACGCCGAGGAGGCCAACCGGATCGTCACCGAGCTGGTACGGGCCACCGGCGAGCGAGAGGTGGTCAAGGTCAAGTCGATGGCCACCCAGGAGATCGGCCTCAACGACGCCCTGGAGCGGGCCGGCATCCGCGCCTACGAGACCGATCTCGCCGAGCTGATCGTGCAGTTGGGCGACGACCTGCCCTCGCACATCCTCGTCCCGGCGATCCACCGCGACCGCGCCGAGATCCGCGACATCTTCGCCGGCGCGATGGCCGACTGGGGCCGGCCCGCCCCCGAGGGCCTGACCGACGATCCCCGCGCGCTGGCCGAGGCCGCCCGGCTGCACCTGCGGGAGAAGTTCCTGCGGGCCAGGGTCGGGATCTCCGGCGCCAACTTCCTGGTCGCGGAGACCGGGACGCTGGTGGTGGTGGAGTCCGAGGGCAACGGACGGATGTGCCTGACCCTGCCCGAAACGCTGATCTCGGTGGTGGGCATCGAGAAGGTGGTGCCGACCTGGCAGGACCTGGAGGTGTACCTGCAGTTGCTGCCCCGTTCCTCCACCGCCGAGCGGATGAACCCGTACACCTCCACCTGGACCGGCACCACCGACCGGGACGGCCCGCGCTCCTTCCACCTCGTCCTGCTCGACAACGGCCGCACGGACACCCTCGCCGACACCGTCGGCCGGCAGGCGCTGCGCTGCATCCGCTGCTCCGCCTGCCTCAACGTCTGCCCCGTCTACGAGCGGGCCGGCGGCCACGCCTACGGCTCCGCCTACCCCGGCCCGATCGGCGCCGTCCTGACACCGCAACTGCGCGGTGTGCAGAGCGATCTGGACGCCTCCCTGCCGTACGCCTCCACGCTCTGCGGCGCCTGCTACGACGTGTGCCCGGTCGCCATCGACATCCCCGAGATCCTGGTGCACCTGCGCGAACGGGTGGTCGAGGGCGGGCCGGTGACGATTCGCGGCACCCGCACCACCATCCGGCCGGCGAAGGGCCACGCCCTCGAACGGGCCGCCCTTCGAACCGCCGGCTGGACGCTGGACCACCCCGGTGTGCTGCGCGCCGCCCAGCGCCTGGGCAGCCGTACCCGCCGCTTCCACCCCCGCCGCCTGCCCGGCCCCGGCCGGGCCTGGAGCGACACCCGTGACCTGCCGACGCTCCCCGCCGAATCCTTCCGGGACTGGTGGCGGCGCACCCGCGAGAGCGACCACCAGGAGGGAAAGGCGCCATGAGCAGTCGCGAGGAGGTCCTCGGCCGGATCCGCCGCGCCCTGGCGGACGTTCCCGCCGACGAGCGGCCGCAGGACGTGCCGGTCGCCCGGACGTACCGGCGGGTGCACGGCGAACGCACAGCGGCGCAGCGCGTGGACCTGCTGGCCGAGAACCTGGCCGACTACCGCGCCGTGGTCCACCGCTGCCGGCTGGACGAACTCCCCTCCGTACTGGCCGCACTGCTCGCCGCGAGGGGCACGCGCTCGGTCGTCGTCCCGGACGGCCTGCCGAGCTCCTGGCTCGCCGGGGCGCACGGGGTCGAGCACGTTCCGGACGACGCCGCGCTCGGCACCCGGGCACTGGACACCGTGGACAGCGTCGTCACCGGCTGCGCGGTGGCGATCGCCGAGACCGGCACCCTCGTACTGGACGCCGGACCCGCCCAGGGCCGACGCCGGATCACGCTGATCCCCGATCACCACGTCTGCGTCGTTCGCACCGGCGACCAGGTCGTCGACTCGGTGGCCGAGGCGCTCGAACGGCTGGACCCGCTGCGCCCGTTGACCTGGATCTCCGGTCCCTCCGCCACCAGCGACATCGAACTCGACCGGGTCGAGGGCGTGCACGGCCCCCGGACGCTGGAGGTCGTGCTGGCGGACGGCTGACGCGGGCCCCGGAGCGACACCGCACCCCGATCAGCGCGCCGGAGCCCGGCACGGCGCCCGGCCGTCACCCCCGGCCGTCAGAACCTTCGGTCGCCACAACCCCCGCCCGTCACAACCCGCGCCCGCCACAGCCCGCGGTCGTCAGGCCGTCGGGCCCTCCGCTGACGCGCTTCGCCCCGGGTCCGGCCGTCCGTCGACCGGAGCCACCCGGCCCAGTGCGTCCAGGACGGCGGGCCAGGCCGCCGAGTCCGGGTCGATCAGCTCGAAGTGGCCGGTGCCCGGCAGTTCGATCAGCTCGGCCCCGGCGGTGTCGCGGTAGCCGCGGCCCATGACCACCGGCACCCGCTGGTCCTGGTCCCCGTGCACGAGCACCACCGGCGCCTCCGGGGCTCCGAAGGTGCTCGGGTCGGCGGCGGCGTACCGTCCGGGGAACTCCTCCGGGCCGCCGCCGAGGAGCTCGGCCACGGCGCCCTCGCCGTTGCCCAGCCGCCAGGACAGCGCCAGATCGGTGATCGCCCCCAGTCCGACGACGCCGGCCACCCGGGGTGGTCGCGCCAGGCTCCCGGGCGCCCCCGGGGGAAGGCGGTCGCGCGCGGCCGCCCAGAGCGCGAGGTGGCCTCCGGCCGAATGGCCGGCGTACACCATCCGGGCACGGTCCACCCGGCCCGGGAACGCCTGCTCGATCATCGCCGGCAGCACGTCGGCGGCCAGCGCCACATCGGAGAACGTGGCCGGCCAGCCGCCACCCGCTCCGACCCGCCGGTACTCCAGGCTCGCCACCGCGTAGCCGTGCGCGGCCAGCGCGTCGACCACCGGGCGGGCGTGCGACCGGTCGTACCGCGCCCGCCAGAATCCGCCGTGCAGAAACAGCACCAGCGGTACCGGCCCGCCCGCCGTGGACGGGAGGGTCACGTCCGCGATCTGGTCCGGGTGCTCGTCGCCGTACGCCAGGGTCAGCTCCGGCCCCGCCTGCGTCCGGCTCCGCTCGCCCTCGGTCGCTGCCATCGTCGCGCTCCCCTCGTGGTCCCGCGCCGGCGCACGCCTCAGCAGTCGGTCGGGCGCTTCCAGCGAGCCGGAAGTGTCTCACGCAGACCGGTCCAGGGCTGCTCCGCTCGCCGGGCGTGCCGCGGTCCGCTGTCCCAGCGGCGCGCGTCGGCGACGAGCGCCGCCAACGCCTGGTCGTCCCGGGTACCCCTGCCTTTCCGGCCGAACATGGGTCCGCTCCTCTCTGGTGACACGCTTCGCCCGGTCGTGCGAGTGCTCTTCCGAAGTGCGAGTGCTCTTCCGAGTCTTCCCCGGCCGGGCGCGCCACGCCGGGCGGCGGCGCCGCGTGTCATGTCACGAGGCGGTAACGGTCAACCCGGGGCCGACGGCTGCCGGTTTCGACGGTTGCCGGTTTCGACGGTTGCCACGGGCGACGGTTGTCGGTGGCGACGGTCGCCGCCGACGACGGTTACCTCCGGCGACGGTCCCGGTGCCGACGGTTCCCGGTGTTGACAGGTTCCCGCTGCCGACGGTTCCCGATGACGACCGGGGCGGGCCTCGCTCAGCCGACCGGGATGCCCGGACCGACCAGGCCGTCGCCGCCCGTGACGGTGTTGTCGGCGGTGATCGTCACGGGGCAGGAGACGGCGTCGTAGTTGGTGATGTCGAAGGCGTACCGGCCCGTGCCGACCGCTCCGGTGAGGTCCGAGGCGTTGTGTCGGAAGATCGTGCCGCAGCCCCAGCCCGGCTGCTGGGTGTGGGTCTGGAAGCCGTCGTTCAGGGTGCCGAAGCCCCTGTTGTTCTCGACGACGTAGTCGTTGCCCTTCACGTCGACCCAGGAGTCGTCGAAGTTCTTGTTGGTCAGGCCGTCGCCGTAGAAGGTGTTACCGGACACCAGGCCGCCGGTGGTGCCCTCCTTGAGGTCGACGTTCTCCGCGCCGATCCGCGGGCCGATCACGTTGTCGAGGATCTGCACGTGGTCACTGCGGTCGGCCAGGGTGTTGGCCGTGCCGACGTACACGCCCTCGCCCTTGCCGTCGTTCTGGGTGCCGGTGTCCTGGATCGTGGAGTTCTTCAACACCCCGTAGCTGCTGGAGTTGCGGAAGTGCACGCCCTCCATCGTCAGATTGCGGACGGTCACCGAGTCGATGACCACGTGGTCGGCGGCGTCGACCACGATGCCCTTCTGTGCCCCCGTCACGGTGATCCCCTGAACCGTCCAGTAGGCGGCGCCGTTGAGGTACAGGCCGTAGCCGCCGCCCGTGGTGGTGGTGAGGACCGCGGCGGTCGATCCGACCAGCGTGATCCGGCGATCGGCCGTACCGGGCGTGAGGGCCGTGAAGTTGCCGACGTAGCTGCCGTCGGCGAGCCGGATGGTCTGACCCGGCACGGCCGCTGCCAGCGCCGCCTTCAACTCCTTGGCGTTGGTGACCTGGACGACTCCCGCTCCGGTGGTCGCGGTGGCCGTTGCGGTCGGCGGCGCCGTGGCCGTGGGCGACGCGGTGGCGGAGGGCGATGCGGTGGGCGAGGCGGTGGCCGTGGGCGACGCGGTGGCGGAAGGAGATGCCGTGGGCGACGCGGTGACCGTCGGAGTGGGTGAGGCCGTTCCGGCCGTGCCGGTGAGCGAGACGTCGTCCACCGCGGTCGCCCCGCTGCCGTACCAGCCGCTCAGCGTGACCGTCACCCGGGTCGTCTGCGGACCGGCCGTGAAGCTCGTGGCGAGCTGCGTCCAGGCGGTTCCGGCCGTCCAGTTGGAGGCGCTCACTCCGGTACCGGAGGCGGCGATCGCGACGTATGACCCCTTCACCCAGGCACTCAGCACGTATGCGGCGCCCGGCTGCACCGTCACCGTCTGGGTGCACGGCGCGGTGTCCCCCGCGCCCGGCAGCGAGGCCAGCGCGTAGCCCCCGGAGTGCGGTGTGCCGGTGCTCGCCTGCGAACTGCCCGCGCAGACCCAGCCGCTGAGATCTCCGCTCTCGAAGCCGCCGTTGACCAGCAGTTGCGCACTCGCGGCGCCGGCGAAGGTGGCGGGCAGCGCGAGGGCCGCTCCGGCGAGGCCCAGCGTGGCGGCAACGGCCACCGCGCCGAGCCGACGCTCACGGGAGGGCTTGCTGGCGTGCGTCATTGCGGGCTCCCACGGACGGAGGAGTCGGGCACCGATTCGCCGGCACCCGACGAGCACACAATGTGGACTAGACCATGTATCGCCGTCAAGAGCTCCGGGGGCCGCGCGCGACCCGGGTCGGAACCCGATGGGATGGAGGTGCCGCCCCGGACCGGAGTTCGTCAAGTCCGGGGCGGCTACCCGGGGTCGGCTCGCCGGTGAGGAGGCGGGCCGGTCCCACCGTCCGCCTGTCCGTCCGAGCGGATGCCAAACACTCTGCCGGGAAACTCCGGTGCTCCGCCGTCGTCCGGTGCCGGGCCGTCCGCCCGGCCTGGCACCGCGCGATCAGCGGTCGACCGTCAGACTGTGGCACGTCCAGGAGAGCCTGGTGCCCGGCGGACCCGACGGCCGGGGGTGGTAGGTGCCGTCGCTCACCGACATGTTGACGATCAGATAGGCGTGCCACCCGGTGCCGACACCGCGCCCGTCGGAGAACACCCGGCGATCGTTGACGTACCACTCGACGGACCTCGCCCCCAGGACCGTCCGCAGGTCGATCGTGCTGCCCGGGGCCACCGCTCTGGACGGGTCCCGCCAGTAGAGGTAACCGCCGCGGCCGACGTGGTTGGAGAGTTCCAGCAGATTCGGGTTGTCCGGGTGGTACTCGAAGGCGTCGACCTCGTTGCGTCCGTCCCGCCAGGTCCAGATCGCCGGCCAGGCCCCCGCTCCGGTCGGGAGGGTGACCCGGGCACGCAGGACGTCGCCGGTGCGGAGCTGGAAGCCGTCGGGGCTGCCCTCCGTCGTGAGCAGGTTGCAGTCCCACAGTCCACCGGCACGGGCGACCGCGGCGAAGACCCCGCCCGGGCAGTACTGGCCGACCAGGTGGTCGAGCTTGTGGTCCCCCGGATTGGTCGGCCCCATGTTCGGATAGGCGCTGCTGCGCCCGGCGATCCACTGCCGGGCCGAGCCGAAGTCCGCGGTGAAGACCCTCGCCAGGGCGGCCGCGGCCGCCGGAGCCGCGTCCGGGGAGGGCGCAGCTTCCGTGGCGGGCGCGGGGGCCGTTGTCGTGGCAGGAGCCGCATCCGGGGCGGGCGCGGCCTCCGTGGTCGTGGTGGGCGCCGGGATCGGCGCCGACGGCGCCGGGGGGACGCTCTGCGGCGTCCGGGGCGGTATACCGTCCTGCCCGTGCCTTCGCTGCCGGCCGATCCACGACCGGATGTCGGACCAGAGCGCCATGTCCGCCCCTTCCCAGAACAGTGCGAGTCCGGTGGAACCACCGGGCGTAGCCGGAATCCGGCACTCCGGACTGTTACCCACCGCACACGACGGCAACCGACAGTGACGCCGATGGCCGATAGCAGCAGAACAGGGCGCACAACAGCGCATGCGCCGCGCGCCCGCCGGAGCTCGCCCGAGGTGGGCGGGCGCCGAGGCGGGCGCGCGGCGGGACGATCCGGTCGGGGTGGCGGGGACGGGGTCGGGGCCCCGCCGGGGTCAGACCTCGACGGTGCTCAGCATCCGCTCGTCGCGGTCGAGCACGCTCAGCCGGGCCGGCGGATCCTTCCG
Organism: Kitasatospora sp. NBC_00315; assembly: GCF_041435095.1. NCBI lineage: Bacteria > Bacillati > Actinomycetota > Actinomycetes > Kitasatosporales > Streptomycetaceae > Kitasatospora > Kitasatospora sp. NBC_00315. The sequence goes on from NZ_CP108025.1 coordinate 672,327, forward strand.
CAACCCCTTGAAGTGGTCGCGGACCCGGACGGCCGCCGAGGGCAGACCGGCCACCAGGGACTCCGGCAACGGTTCGTCGGCGAGCCAGTGGACGTAGAGCGTCCATTCGGGCGCCTGCTCCTCGGATCTCTGCTCCGCCGTCTCCACCGTCCCGGCCAGATGGCCCAGCAGGCCGATTATCGCCGTCATGTCCTCGCTCTCGATCCTCGTCGGGTTCGCCTCCACCAGCAGTCGGGTCATCGTCGTTCCTCTCATGGGGCTCCGGCCACCGGGAATCCGCCCGTGCGGCCGGTGGCCGGTGCACTCGCGGCCGGACGCTCAGGCCGCGAGCAGCCGGTCCAGCAGCGTCCGGTACTCGCGCATCGCGAGCCGCAACTCCTCGGTGGGGATGCCCTCCTCGCGCTCGGCCGTCCGCTCACCGCCGCGCAGCCTGCCGCACCGCTCGTCCAACGAGTCCGTGAACAGCTGGGCGGCCTTCGCGACCAGTGCGTCCGCCTGGGTCACGGCGTCGCGCGGATCGTCGACGAACCCCGTCTGCACGGAACGCCACTGCGCCCCGAGCAGCCGGATCTGCTCCTCGTCCAGCAGCCCGCCGGAGTCGACCGTCGACCGGTCACCCGTCGGGGCCGGGACGGCCGGTCGACGCGAACCCTGGTGAACCGGATCCTGGTGACCCGGCTCCTGGTGACCCGGCTCCTGGTGAACCGGCTCCTGGTGAACCGGATCCTGGTGACCCGGCGATCCGGCCCCGGAGGCGGCCGGCTTCTCGGGGGTCACCGATCCGGCCCCGGACCGCGCCGATCCGGTTGCGGACGGCGCCGACGTCGGGTCGGCGGAGGCCGATACCGACTCGGACGACTCCGGTCCGGCACCCTGTCGGGGGACCCGCAGCCCGGACGGCTTCCGGAACACGGCGGTGGGGCGCTCGGCGGCGGCGTCCGGCTGCCCGTCGGCACGCTCCGAGCGCTCCGAGCGCTCCGAGCGCTCCGAGCGCTCCGGCCCACTGTCGGGGTCCTGCTCCTGCTGCGGGTTCTCGGGGCCGGCGGGCGACGGTTCCACCCGGCCGTCCGGCCTGGTGGCGTTGCGGCTGCCGTCCCGGCGGGCGGGACCGTCCTGCGGCTTCGCGGCATCGTTGTCGATCATGGGGTCGTCTCCTCGGGTCTCGTCGGATCAGCCGGCAGAGGGGGTGGGATCGGTCGTGCGGGTGGCAGCGGCGTCGGTGGCCCGGCCCTCCCGGTTGTTCCCGGCCGGTACGGCCCGGCCGGCCGGGGGTTCGTCCCGCAGGACGGCCTGGGCCAGGGCCCTGATCGCCAGCAGGGCCGTCCGGAGCTCCTCGGTGCCCACCTGTACGGCCTGGGCCCGGTCCAGCGACCGGCGGGCGCTCCGGTAGGCGGGGGTCAGCTCGCCGTGCCGTACGGACAGCGCGTCGAGCCGCCCGTCGGCGGGGTAGCCGACCTCGTCGAGCAGGGACGTCAGCAGGCGGTCGGCCTCGGCCACCGCGCGGCCGGGGTCGTCGACGAACATCTCCTGGAGCGAGCCGAGTTCGGCCTCGGCCTTCTCTCGTTCGGCCGCGCTCGGCGCCCGCAGGCTCAGGTTCCGGACCTGCCGCAGACGCTGCGAAAGCTCGCGCTCGGTCTCGTCCACCTTGCCTCCGTGGCCGAGCAGCACGCGGTCGTACTCGGGCCCGAACCTCTCGCGAAGCCGACGCGTCCGCACTCTCGGTACGGCGACGGCGACCGCCGCCCCCACCACGAGCAGGCAGACGACCAGGATGGTCACCACGGTCATGTCCGTTCCCCTTTCGGTCACTTCCGGACGGTCACTTCCGGATCCGGTCCGGCCGGTGGAGCGTCTTGCCCCCGGCCGCGGTCCCAAACACCGGGCACGGCAGCGGTCCGCCGTCGTCGCCCCCGGTGGTCCGTCGGCCCTCGCCCCCGGCGTGCCCGGGCCCGGACCGGGCCGCCGGGCCCGCGGCCGCCCGGCGCGCATGCCGCGAACAGGGCCGGGTAGGCGCCGCCCGACGAGTTCACCGGCGGCATCCGCCGGTGCCGAGCGGTATGCGATCCAAGAGGTGGTTTCCATGGGTATCGGTGGCTGCGTCATCGTCTTCGCGATCGGCGCCATTTTGACCTTCGGCGTCGACTGGCACCTGTCCGGAGTGAACGTGCAGGTGGTGGGGGTGGTGCTGATGGCGGCGGGCCTGCTGGGCCTGTGCACCTATGTGGCGGTCTTCCGCCGCCGCCGCGTCGTGGGCGGCCGGGGCGCCACCGAGACGGTCGTGGAGGACCGCCGCTACTACGACGCGTAGGCACCGCCGCACGCCGCCCCGAACAGCGGCCCATCCGGACGGGCATCGGCGACGAACCCCTCACGGAGGATGCCATGACCACGCTGACAACCCTGGCGAACCGCCCTTGCCGGGCCGAGTCCGACCTCTGGCGACTGCCCCCGGACCGCACCGCCGCGCGCGCCCTGCGCGCCCGCGTGCTGAGCCAGTTGGACGCCTGGCACCTGGCCCCGCTGGCACCGGATCTCGCCCTGATGGCGAGCGAACTGGCCGGCAACGCCGTCCGCTACGGCCGGCCGCCGATCTGGGCGAACATGCACGTCCTGACCGACTCCGCCCACCGGGAGTTCGTACGGCTCGTGGTCGCGGACTTCGGCCCCGGGTTCACCCGGACCGAGATCGTCAGGTCCTGGGGGCTGGACGACGCCCTCGGCAGCGTCCACGGGCGGGGACTGCTGCTCGTCGACACCCTGGCCGACCGATGGGGCACCGAACTCCGGGCGCCGCTGAGCCTCACCTGGGTGGAGCTCTCCACCCTGGACTGACACCGCTCCACCCCGACGCCCGTGACGCATCCCGCGTCGCGGGCGTCCTGTCGTGCCCGCGTCGCGGGCGTCCTGTCGTGCCCGACGGCCGAGTGATCGGAGCACCAACTGACCGGTCATCAATTCTGTTTGTGGACGTAGTGATTGCTGAAGACGTCGATCCTGGGCAGAAGGCAGGTGGATGGGTGGAGCACCCGGCTCCGCCCCGAGCTCAGAGGACACACGATGGCACTCCCCCGGATCGGCCTGACCTCCCGCAGACGCGGTCTGCCCGACGAGCCCGCGCCGTCCGACGGCCCGGATTCCCGGCGGGACGACCCACCGGCGGCCGCACGACCGGCCCGCCGACTGCCCTGGTACCTGAGTCTGCCCATCACGCTGGCGGTCATCGTCGCGCTCTTCCTGGCCGCGGGCCGCTTCAACCTGCTGCCGGGCCTGCCGAACCCGTTCGCCGAACGCCAGGTGGACCGGAGTCAGCCGGCCCTGCTCAAGTCCATCCAGGACATGAGCCGCTACACCGGCGCCACCGGCAACTTCCAGATCGTGCTGGATCTCGACAACGACGCGAAGTTCCTGCCGTCCCAGATCCTGGGCAAGCGCACGCTCTACGTGGCCGCCGGCACCGTCGGCGCCTACACCGATCTCGGCGGCGTGAAGTCCGGGGCGGTGAGCGTCTCGGACGACCGCCGCTCGGTGACCCTCAAGCTGCCGCACGCGCAGCTCGCCGAGACCGCGCTCGACGTCAAGCGGTCCTACATCTACTCGCAGCAGCGCGGGCTGTTCGACCGGCTCGGCGACTTCTTCTCCGGTAACCCCGGCAACCAGCAGCAGCTGGAGGTCTTGGCCACCGAACGGATACAGACCGCGGCGAAGGACACCGCGCTCGCCACGACCGCCGAGACCAACACCAGGACGATGTTCCAGGGTCTGCTGACTTCGCTCGGATTCACCTCGGTGACGGTGACCTTCGGCGACTGATCCCGGATCGCGAGGCCGCCCTCGGCCCCGCCTCCGGGCGCGGCCGCAGCAGACTCGGCACACGCAGCACACTCTGCACACTCGGCACACGACCGGGCAGGGCACGGACACCGCTCGACACAGGTGCCGCTCGACACAGGTGCCGCTCGACACAGGTGCCGCTCGACACGGGCGGCACTCCACCACAGGCACCGCTCGGCGGGTTCCCCGCGGCCCGGCGGCCCCGGGGAACCCGCCGGGGCCGCCGGGGCCGCCGTGGCTTCCGGCGGGGTCCGACCGACCGGGCCGGACCGACCGGCGGGGCCGTCACGGGGCCGGGGACTCCTCGGCGTGCCGGTGCAGCCCGGGCACCGGGTCGGAGTCGGTGGCGCCGCCCGGGGCGATCCCGTACGCGGTGTACGACCCCAGCACCTCGGCCTCGAAGGCCGGATCCTCGAAGTCGTCCTCGTCGAAGTCCTCGTCGAAGTCCTCGTCCTGCGGCTCCCGCACCTCGGCGGCGAACCGTTCGGCGGCGAACTCGAGCCAGACCGATTTGCCGTGCTCCCCGGGTGTCGAGCCCCAGCTGTCGGAGAGCTTCTCGATGATGTGCAGCCCGTGGCCGCCCGGACGCCCCGGATCGTGCGGCGACGTGAGCACCGGCACGGCGGGCTCCCCGTCCAGCACCTCGACCCGGAGCAGCCGCTCCGAGGCGTGCAGCACGAGTTCGTGCGGCCCGCCCGCGTGCAGGCAGGCGTTGGCCAGCAGCTCGGAGACCATGAGCAGGAGGTCGTCGGCCGCGTTCTGGCCGTGCGGGTCCTGTTCGTCCAGCCAGCCCCAGTCCGCCAGCGCCCGGCGCGTGAAATCACGGCCGCGCGCGACCTGGCCGGTCACGCCGGACAGGGCCAGCCGACGGCGTTGACCCGTCGCCGGCAGACCCGGGCGGGTGGGCCCGGTCTCCCTAGGAGTGTGCAAACTCATCTGGTTCACCCCGCCATGGTGCTGTGCACTCGTCAGTGTCGGCTGCTGCCGACCGTTCCCGGCCCGCAGATGGCCGGTTCGCGACCGGTCCGATGCTGCTCCGTCTTCCCGCCGCCCCGCGGCCGATGCGCCGGAACCGGTCCGGATAACCGATCGACCCCTCGCAGCGCGCGCTCACCGGGCCGCGAACGCCTCGTCGACGGAGGCGTGAATGCTGAACACGCTCTCCGCGCCGGTGATCTCGAAGACCCTGGCCACCTGCGGGACGAGCGAGACCAGTGCCAGCGGCACGTCGGCGGCCTGCGCGGCGAGCCGGGTCTGCAGCAGCAGGTTGAGCCCCGAGGAGTCGCAGAACTGCACGCCCGCCAGGTCGACCACCAGTTGCGCCGGACCCGAGCCGACGGCCTCGTCCAGAGCGGCCCGGGCCGGGGTGAGACTGTCGAGATCCAGCTCCCCGACCAGCGTGCAGACCACCGCGCCTCCGGTCTGCCGGGTGTCCACCCTCAGACGGCCCTGGTCGGCCACCGGCCCGGCCGAGCTCGTCCCCGCGTCACCGATCGTCATTGCCCAAACACCTTCCAGAACGCTCTTACGACCCACTCCGGGTACTGCCCGGTGCCCGGCTCCGGCAACCCGGGCGTCCGTGACCTGCCGCCACCCGTGGCGGCCCGGCCACCGGACACTGCGAACCGGACGTCCAGGGCCGTCCAGCAGCCTACCCCGGGCGCCCCTCCGGGCACAGGTCACGGGGCCGCCGGTCGGCCCGGCCCGCACCTCGGCGGGCTCGGGCCGGCCACGAAGTGCCTACTCCTCCGCCAGCAGAGCGGCGCGCAGCGCCGCCAGGGTGCGGGTCAACAGCCGGGACACGTGCATCTGGGAGAGCCCGAGCCGGGCCCCGATCTGCGACTGGGTGAGCTCCTCGACGAAGCGCATCGAGAGGATCGCGCGCTCGCGCTCGGAGAGGCCGGCGATCAGCGGCCGGAGCGCGTGCAGGTTCTCCGCGAGCTCGAAGCCCGGGTCCTGGAACCCGAGCCGTGCGGCCAGCGCGCTCTCGGCGCCCTCCTCGGTGCTCGCGTCGAGCGAACCGGCCGTGTGGCTGTTGCTGGCGACCAGGCCCTCGACGATCTCCTCCTGCGGCAGCCCGAGGTGCGCGGCGAGGTCGGCGACGCCGGGTGCCCGGTCGAGTCGCTGCTCCAGTTCGTCGGCCGCCTTGGCGATCGTCAGGCGCAGCTCCTGGAGCCTGCGCGGGACGTGCACGTGCCAGGTGGTGTCACGGAAGAACCGCTTGATCTCGCCGGTGATCGTCGGCAGCGCGAAGGTGGAGAACTCCAGACCGCGCTCCGGGTCGAACCGGTCGATGGCCTTGATCAGGCCGATCGTGCCGACCTGGACGATGTCCTCCATCGGCTCCCGGCCGGCACGGAACCGGCGGGCCGCGAAGTGCACCAGCACCTGGTTCAGCTCCACGAGGGTGGCACGCGTGTACGAGTACTCGGCGGTGCCCTCCTCCAGCGTGCGCAGGCGGGCGAAGAGTGCCCTGGAGAGTTCCCGGGCGTCGGCGGGGGCGACCTCCGAGGGAAGCTGCTCCAGGCCGTCCGTCGACCGCGACCCCGCGGCCGTCCGCCGGGGCGCCGGTACGGCGCGGCGGAGTGCGCCCGCCTCGACCGTTCCGGGGTCGGCGGTCGGTGCAGCGTTGAGTGACGTCGTCATGGCAGTCCTTCCACCGGGTCGTCTCAGGTCAGGGCCCCGGTTACCCGGGTTGTCCGACCATACGCACACCGGAAGCAGACTTCACAATTACTTCACTGCCTCTCCGTACGACCACCGTTTTCTCTCGGTCACCGCTGCCGTCGCCCCCGGATCCGCCGTCCCGTGTCCACGCCGCCACCGCCCGTCCCGCCCTGCCACCGCCCGGTCACCGGACTCGGCCGCCCCGCTCCAGGCAGCCCGGCCGCCGCCGTCACCCCGCTGCCGGGCCGCCGCCGAGCGCCATGTGCAGCCGGATCGTGAACCCGGGGCCCACGGTCCGGGTCTCCACCAGGTCGCAGAGCTGATGGATCATCCACAGCCCGCGCCCGCCGTCCGCCCCGGTCAGGCTCGGCCGCGCCCGGCCGGCCAGCGGGTCGGTCAGCCGCCCGGCGTCCCGGATCTCGGCGACGGCACGGCCGTCGGTCGTCCACAGCCGCAGACGCCCCCGCCCACCCCCGTGGGCGAGCGAGTTCGCCGTGGCCTCGCCGATCGCGAGCACCAGGTCGGCCCGGCGCTCCTGCGCCAGCTCGACGGCCCCGGCCCACTCCTGGACCAGGGCCCGGACCTCGGCCAGCCGGCCACCGCCGTACTCCAGCTCACGGAAGGTGACGGGCTCGGGCAGCGGGGTGTCGCAGTCGGCGCAGACCAGCAGCGGATCGGTGTAGGCGGCGCTCGGCCGCGTGATGCCGTCCTCGGTCACCACCGGGTGGGTCCGCCTGGCCTCGGCCACCACGGCGGCCGGCAGGCCCGCCACGTCGTAGGGGCACAGGATCGTCGCGGCCCTGCCCCGGAACGCGAGGTTGATGAGCGCCTCGTGCCGGGTCGCCTCGGTGCTCTCGGCCGGGGAGCGGCCGGCCCAGATCGGCTCGCCGACGATCCGCACGCTCCGTCCGGCGTGCTGGTCGGCGAAGGCCCGCAGGTGGGCCAGGATCCGGCCGGGATTGCGGCCCAGGCCCGTCATGTCAGCGCTCTGCACGCCGTCGAACAACGGCCCGAGGCTGTCGCGCAGGACCTCCAGCCGGCTGGGCGGCACGGCTACCAGGACGGGCTCGGACGCCGCCAGCGCGGTCGACACGAAGCCGCCGACCCCGGCCCGGTAGCCGGCCTCGTCCCGGTAGAGGAGGGCGGGGTGCACGAAGGACTCGGACGGCGCCGGCCCGGCGGCCGCGTGGGGCGCACCGGCGCTCTCCCACGGTGTGCGATGCTCCGCCCGGCCCGGCCGTACCGGCGGGAACGACCGTGCGCAGGTCTGCTCGGAGCGACTGCCGCCCTGGTTCAATGCCTCACACCTCCTGGCCGCTGCCGTCGCCCGACCGCCGTGCTCCGACCCGGTCGCGACGCCCGCCCGCCGGGTGCCGGCGCTGCGGCCGACTGACCGCCCGTGTACCCGGCACCACTCGGGTCACACGTTCCGGGACGACCAGTCTGCCCTACGCGCCCGCGCCCGGCGGCCGGAAAGCGGGCCCCGGAGCGGATCCGGGGCCGCCCGACCGTCCCGGTCACGGGTTCCGGTGGGATAGCCTCGAAGTTGACCACCGGCCGCGCCGACCCGGCGTGGCGGCAGGCCGCGTGAGGAGCCGGGAGCGCCGCACCATCCAGCGTGTCTCCCGATGGACTCTCCGACCCCGGCAGCGGACGAGGGGAAGTACGGGACGAGATGTCTGACACCAGCAGCGCGGGACGGCCTGCCCCCGGCGACGAGGCGTCCACCGCCGCGGCCGCCCCTGCGGTCGACGGCGTCGGGGAGCCGCAACTGCGTCAGTTGCTGGCGGGTCTGACGGCGGTCCGCGACGGCGACTTCGGTACCCGCCTGCCGGACGACGACGGCTTGCTGGGCGAGATCGCCACCGTCTTCAACGGCATGGTCGACCAGCTCTCGCTGTTCACCTCCGAGGTGACCCGGGTCGCCCGCGAGGTCGGCACCGACGGACGCCTGGGCGGCCAGGCCGACGTCCCCGGGGTCTCCGGCACCTGGGAGGACCTCACCGACTCGGTCAACGCCATGGCCGGGAACCTCACCACCCAGGTCCGCGACATCGCCCAGGTGGCGACGGCGGTGGCCAAGGGCGACCTGACCCAGAAGATCCGGGTGGACGCCCGGGGCGAGATCCTCGAACTCAAGGAGACCATCAACACGATGGTCGACCAGCTCTCCGCGTTCGCCGGCGAGGTGACCCGGGTCGCCCGCGAGGTCGGCACCGACGGACGCCTGGGCGGCCAGGCCGACGTCCAGGACGTCTCCGGCACCTGGCGCGACCTCACCGACTCGGTGAACTCCATGGCGGACAACCTGACCGCGCAGGTCCGTTCGATCGCCGAGGTGGCGACGGCGGTCGCGGGCGGGGACCTCTCGCAGAAGATCCGGGTGGACGCCCGGGGCGAGATCCTCGAACTCAAGGAGACCATCAACACGATGGTCGACCAGCTCTCCGCGTTCGCCGGCGAGGTGACCCGGGTCGCCCGCGAGGTCGGCACCGACGGACGCCTGGGCGGCCAGGCCAACGTCCAGGACGTCTCCGGCACCTGGCGCGACCTCACCGAGTCCGTCAACGTGATGGCGGACAACCTGACCGCGCAGGTCCGTTCGATCGCCGAGGTGACGACGGCCGTCGCGCGCGGGGACCTCTCGCAGAAGATCCGGGTGGACGCCCGGGGCGAGATCCTCGAACTCAAGGAGACCATCAACACGATGGTCGACCAGCTCTCCGCGTTCGCCGACGAGGTCACCCGGGTCGCCCGCGAGGTCGGCACCGAGGGCAACCTCGGCGGCCAGGCCACCGTGCGGGGCGTCTCGGGCACGTGGAAGGACCTCACGGACAACGTCAACGTGATGGCGTCCAACCTCACCGGCCAGGTCCGCTCGATCGCCCAGGTGGCGACGGCCGTGGCACGCGGCGACCTCTCGCAGAAGATCACCGTCGAGGCCAAGGGCGAGGTCGCCGCGCTCGCCGGGGTGATCAACACGATGGTCGACACCCTCTCCGCGTTCGCCGACGAGGTCACCCGGGTCGCCCGCGAGGTCGGCACCGAGGGGACCCTGGGCGGACAGGCCCGGGTGCCCAACGTGGCCGGCACCTGGAAGGACCTCACCGACAACGTCAACTCGATGGCGAACAACCTCACCGGCCAGGTCCGCAACATCGCCCAGGTCACCACGGCGGTCGCGCGCGGAGACCTGACCCGCAAGATCGACGTCGACGCCCGGGGCGAGATCCTGGAGCTCAAGACCACCATCAACACCATGGTCGACCAGCTCTCCTCGTTCGCGGCCGAGGTGACCCGGGTGGCCCGCGAGGTCGGCAGCGAGGGCCGCCTCGGCGGACAGGCCGAGGTCGAAGGCGTCTCCGGCACCTGGAAGCGGCTGACCGAGAACGTCAACGGCCTGGCCGGGAACCTCACCCGGCAGGTCCGCGCGATCGCCGAGGTGACCAGCGCGGTCGCCGAGGGCGACCTCACCCGCTCGATCACCGTCGAGGCGCCGGGCGAGGTCGGTGACCTCAAGGACAACATCAACTTCATGGTGGAGTCCCTGCGCGAGACCATCCGGGCCAACCAGGAGCAGGACTGGCTGAAGTCCAACCTGGCCCGGATCTCCGCCCTCATGCAGGGCCGGCGCGACCTGCCGCTGGTCGCCGAACTCGTCATGGACGAGCTGACGCCACTCGTCTCCGCCCAGTACGGCGCCTTCTACCTGGCCGACGACACCACCCACGGCCCCGAACTGCGGCTGATCGGCTCCTACGGGATGCCCGACCACCCCGCCGTGAGCGGACCGCCGGTGGTCTTCCGCTTCGGCCAGTCGCTGGTCGGGCAGGCGGCCCGCAGCCGTCGGATCATCTCGGTGGACGAGGTGCCCAGCGGGTACGCGACCATCTCCTCGGGTCTGGGTGCCGCCGAACCCGCCTCGCTGATCGTGCTGCCCATCGTGGTCGAGGGCCAGGTGCTGGGGGTCATCGAGCTGGCCTCGGTGCGCCGGTTCACCCAGGCCCACCGGGACTTCCTGGACCAGCTGATGGAGACCGTCGGCGTCAACGTCAACACCATCGTGGCCAACGCGCGTACGGACGAGCTCCTCGGAGAGTCCCAGCGGCTCACCGCGGAGCTGCAGATCCGCTCGCGCGAACTGCAGTCCCGGCAGGAGGACCTGCAGTCCTCCAACGCCGAGCTGGAGGAGAAGGCGGCGCTGCTGGCAGCGCAGAACCGCGACATCGAGACCAAGAACCTGGAGATCGAGCAGGCCCGCCAGGAGCTGGAGGAGCGCGCCCACCAGCTGACGCTCGCCTCGACCTACAAGTCCGAGTTCCTGGCCAACATGAGCCACGAGCTGCGTACCCCGCTGAACAGCCTGCTCATCCTGGCCCAGCTGCTGGCCCAGAACCCGACCCGCAACCTCACCGCCAAGCAGGTCGAGTACGCCGGGATCATCCACTCGGCCGGCTCCGACCTGCTCCAGCTCATCAACGACATCCTCGACCTGTCCAAGGTCGAGGCCGGGAAGATGGACATCAACCCGGAGCGGGTGCCGCTGCGCCAGCTGCTCGACTACTTGAAGGCCACCTTCCAGCCGCTCATCACCCAGAAGAGCCTGAGTTTCGACATCACCACGGCCGCCGGTGTGCCGACCGACATGGTCACCGACGACTACCGGCTGCGGCAGGTGCTGCGCAACCTGCTCTCCAACGCGGTGAAGTTCACCGAGTCCGGCAGCGTGCAGCTGACCGTCGAGAACGCCGACGCCGCCGCGATCCCGGAACTGGCCCGCCACACCGGGCCGGTGCTCGCCTTCCACGTCCGCGACACCGGAATCGGCATCGCCGAGGAGCACCTGCAGACGGTGTTCGGTGCCTTCCAGCAGGCGGACGGCACGACCAGCCGCAAGTACGGCGGCACCGGCCTGGGCCTGTCGATCAGCCGCGAGATCGCCTACCTGCTGGGCGGCGCCATCAGCGCGCGGAGCACCCTGGGCCAGGGCAGCACGTTCACGCTCTACCTGCCCGCCGCGCGCACCGACCTGGCCGCCGGGCCGGCCGGCGGCCAGGGGCGTCAGCAGCTCCCCCCGGCCGACGGCCGGGCGGTGCACGCCCTGCCCGCCCGGACGCGCGAGCAGGGCACGGACGTCTCCCTGCCCCGGCAGCGACGCCGGCTGCTGGTGGTCGAGGCACGCCCCAACGGCCTGCTCTCGCTGGTCGCCGAGAGCGCGGTGGCGGACCTCGACGCGGCCGGCGAGCGCGGCCACTCGGCGCACTCGGTCGAGCTCGTCACGGCGCTCGGGGTACGGGAGGCCGCCGCCGCGCTGGCCGAGGCGGCCTGCCACTGCGCGGTGCTCGACCTCGACCTGCCCGACGGCGCCGCCCTGCGGTTCCTGGAGGAGGTCAACAGCGATCCGGCGCTGCGCGGGGTGCCGATCCTGGCGCACAACAACCGCCGCATGCGGGCCGAGCAGGAGCTGTCCCTGCAGTCGCGCACCGCCTCCCAGCCGCTCGAACTGCTCTCCAGCCTGGACGAGCTGCGCGAGAGGATCGCCCTCCACCTCAGCGCGGACCAGCCGGGCGACGTCCTGCCGCTGGTCCGCTCCGGCAAGTCGCCGAAGCCCGCCGAACGGGAGATCGACGACACACTGGCCGGCCACACCGTGCTGGTGGTCGACGACGACGCCCGCAACCTCTACGCGATCACCGGCATCCTCGAACTCCACGGGATGCGGGTGCTGCACGCCGAGAACGGCCGGGCCGGCATCGAGGCGCTGGTCGCCAACCCGGCCATCGCGATCGTCCTGATGGACGTGATGATGCCGGAGATGGACGGCTACGCGGCGACCGCCGCGATCCGGGCGATGCCGCAGCACAGCGCCCTGCCGATCATCGCGGTGACCGCCAAGGCCATGCCCGGCGACCGGGAGAAGAGCCTCGCCTCCGGCGCCAGCGACTACGTCACCAAGCCGGTCGACGCCGCCGATCTGATGGCGTGCATCGGGCGGTGGCTCGGGCAGTAGCGCTCGCACCGCCCTCCCGCCCGCCCGCCTCGCCGGCAGCAGCCGACGGCCCCGTCCGATCGAAGGAGCAGCCCGTGCAGGTCCCCCCGCAGCCGAAGGAGGCCGGCCGGTCCGGCGACGGACAGCTGCCGGCGCCCCGCCCTCGGTGGCAGGCCCCGGAGCTGTCGGAGCCCTCCGCGGACGGCTCCGCTCAGGCCGGGAGTTCGACCGGGGGCTCCCCCGAGAGCGACCCGCACGCCGCCGCGCTGGCCGTGGGGCGGCTGGCCACCACGGTGGAGCGGCTGCGGCTGCAGGTCCAGGAGGCCCAGGCCGCCGCCGACGGCCGGGCGCTGGTCGAGCTCGCCAAGGGCATCCTGGTCGAGCGGCTGCACTGCGGTCCGGCGCACGCGGCCCAGCAGCTCGACGACCTGGCCCGGCAGGCCGGCCAGTCACCGCTGGAGCTGGCCGCGGACATCATCAACCAGGCGGCGCGGGACCACCTCAGCGACGCGGCGCGGGAGCTGCTCGCCCCGCCGGCCGGCGGCGGAGAGTCGGCCTCACCGGCCCTGCGGCTGCGCAGCGCGGAGAGCGGCGTGCTGGCCGCCGCCGACACCCAGGCGGTGGCCGCGTCGCTCCTCGAACACGCGCTCGCCCCGCTCGGTGCCACCGCCGTCGCCATCTGGACCGCGCACCCGGACGGCTCGCTCACCCTGGCCGGACACGCGGGCTTTCCGGAGCACGAGGCGGGCCGCTGGCACTACGTGCCGCCCGGCGTGGCCACGCCCGCCCGGCAGGCGCTGACCCGGCGCGGCGCCGTCTGGATCGAGTCACTGGCCCGGGCGGGCCTGGCCTCGATCGGGCGGGAGCACAACTCCGGCGGCCGGGCGGCCGTACCGGCCGGCATCGGCGGGCGGATCATCGGCGTCCTGGAGATCTGCTGGCCCGACCCGCTGCCGCCGCAGTCCCCCCAGATCCGCCGCCAGGCCGAAGCGCTCGCGGAGCTCTGCGCCCACACCCTGGAGCCGCACGCCGGGCCCTCCCCCTACCGCCCGGGCGCCACCGGTCCGGTGCCCTCGCAACAGCTGCGCGAGCTGGTCGAGCTCGCGGACGGCCTGCACGACCCGGCCCTCGTCCTGCTGCCGCACCTGGACGGCGACCGGGTCGGCGACTTCCGGATCCACCACGTCAGCAGCCGATTCGTCGACTTCGCCGGCCGTCCGCGCTCGGACGTCGCCGGCGCCCTGCTGCTGGAGGCCTACCCGCTGGCGGCGGAGCCGGGCGGGCTGTTCGAGAAGGTGGAGCACGTGCACGCCACCGGCGAGCCGTTCCGGGTGGCGGAGATGACCCTGTCCGCGGTGGTCGGCCAGGTGCCGCTGAGCACCGTCGCCGACGTCAGCCTCACCCGTCAGGGCGGCGCGGTCCTGCTGATCTGGCGGATCAAGGACGAGGCCGCCCGCGTCGCCGAACTGCTCCAGCACGCCCAGCGGCTGGGCCGGATCGGCGGTTTCGAGGAGAGCATCAGCACCGGCGAGATCACCTGGAACAGCCCGCTGTTCGATCTTTACGGCCTCAGTGCCTCGGCCGCGCCGATCCCGATCGACCAACTGCGCGCCCACGCGCACGACGACGACGCCGAGGCGATCGGACGCTTCCTGCGCACCCTGCTGCACCGGCAGCTGCCCGCCTCCACGGCCTTCCGGCTGCAGCGTCCGGACGGCATCGCGCGTCACATCCGGGTGGTCGCCGAACCCGTCCTCGACCCGGACGGACGGCTCACCGCGGTACGCGGGGCCTACCAGGACATCTCCGCCCAGCACTGGACGGAGGTCGCGCTGGCCGCCACCCGGGACCAGCTCGCGCAGAGCGAGCAGCACGCGGCCGAGCGCAACCGTCTCGCACGCCAGCTCCAGCACGCCATCATGCCGCCCACCCGGGGCCCGATGGACGCCTCCGGCCTGCGGATCGGCGTCCGGTACCGGCCCGCCGAGAAGGACCACCTGGTCGGCGGGGACTGGTACGACGCGGTGGTGCTGCCCTCCAAGCAGATCCTGCTCTGCGTCGGCGACGTCGCCGGCCACGGCATCGAGGCCGCCACCGGCATGGTCGCCCTGCGCAACGCCCTGCGCGGGCTGGCGGCGACCGGAGCGGGCCCCGGGCAGCTGCTGGCCTGGTTGAACGTGGTGGCGCACCATCTGACCGACAACGTGACTGCCACGGCCGTCTGCGGGCTCTTCGACCCGGTCACCCACACCCTGCGCTGGGCGAGGGCCGGGCACCTTCCGCCGGTCCTGCTCCGGGACGGGCGGGCGGCCACGCTGCCGCTGGTCGGCGGACTGCTGCTCGGCGCGATCGCGGAGGCCGACTACGAGGAGGCCGAGGTCCAGCTGCGGCCCGACGACACCCTGCTGATGTACACCGACGGGCTGATCGAGCGCCGGGACCGCTCCGTCCAGGACTCGCTGGACCGGCTGCTCGTCATCGCCCACGGCGCGGCCGGGCCCGGTGGGGCCCAGGGGCTGGAGAAGCGGCTCGACCACCTGCTGACCCACACCAACTCCGACACCGACGACGACACCTGCCTGATCGGCATCCAGCTGCTCTGAGGGCCGCCCGGCGCGGCCGGGGCCCCGAGCGGCCTGGGTGCCCGGGCCGGGGCTGCCGGGCGGCGGGCCACGCGACGGGGGGCCACGCGACGGGGGGCCACGCGACGGGGGGCCACGCGACGGGGGGCCACGCGACGGGGGGCCACGCGACGGGGGCGCGGTGCCCGATCGGCACCGCGCCCCCGTCCGTCGCCGTCGCGGGCTGCTACAGCACCCGGCCGGAGTAGTAGTCGCCCAGGGTCAGACGGTAGTCCGGGGCCTCGGTGTGGTGGTCCCGGTGGAACTCCGGCGCGCCCTTGACGTCCTCCTTGGTCCGGTTCAGGAACACCGTCCCGTTGGGGTGGTCGACAGCCGAGATGCACCCGGCGGGCAGCAGGATCTCCTTGCCGAAGATCCACACGCCGGTGTCGACGATGATGTTCGCCCCGTCCGCCTCGGCGGTGTGCTTGTCGACCTTGCCGATGTGGCCGTCGATGGCCTCGACCCGGTAGCCGGCCAGGTCGGTCCCGGTGACATAGCCGCTCTCGGGCCGGTGCTCCCACAGGTTCTCGCTCACGACACACTCCCCTTCCGATGCGCTCGGCCCCGCCGGCACCCGGCCGCTCACGGCCGGACGGGTGAACCGCCGGTCCGTCAGAGACCCGCCGGGCGACGGGGATCCGACCGGTCGACTGCCCCGGTTCCTGCGGCGCATGCACGGCCGTCGCCCGCTCGGGGGCCGACCGGTGCCCGCGCCGGGCGCGGAGGCGGCAAGATCCCACAGCCCGGTGATCCCCCGCTCGGTCCGCGATGCTGCTACAGTCGAATCAGTTGCGGTTTTGGTTCCCATGAAATTTGTGTGCGCCTGCTGGTTCCAACCGACAGGCGCATTTTTGTTTCCCCGGATTTCCCCCGGACGTGGCATCATCGCAGCAACGCGAAGTTCGCAAGTGGCGGGCTTCGTACAGTTCTGAAGGAGATTTCTATATGGCTACTGGCACCGTGAAGTGGTTCAACGCGGAAAAGGGCTTTGGCTTCATCGAGCAGGACGGTGGCGGCGCCGACGTGTTCGCCCACTACTCGAACATCAACGCCCAGGGCTTCCGCGAGCTGCTTGAGGGCCAGAAGGTCGAGTTCGACGTCACGCAGGGCCAGAAGGGCCCGCAGGCGGAGAACATTCGCCCCCTCTGACTTCCACTGCACCGGCATCTGCCATCGCAGCAGGGGCCCGTACCGTGTACACGCACGGTACGGGCCTCTGGCCGTTCCCGATGAAACAGCAGGGGCCTTGATCGCCCCGCGATTTCATCGACGCGACATGTTTCCACACGCATCGCACACGCCTCGCGCAGGCCGTACACGCCTTGACCGCGTTTTCGCCTGCGCCGCTCCCGGCGCTCCCCCAAGGACTCCGCTCCCCGGTCGGTGACACAGCCGCCCCGGGGCCCGCACCACCTCCGCGCAGCCGCACTGCCCGCGTACCCGAACCCCGGTACGGCCGGCAGCAGCGCGCCCGGCCCGGTGGACCGGACACGGCCCCGGCCGCCACGAGTCCCCGCACGGAGTCCCCCGCCGCTCCCGTCGAGCGGCGGACGCAGGTGACCAGGTGACGTGCGGCACGGTTCGACCGCCCACGCCCGGCTCCACATCTCCGGCCCGTTCTTGCGGCCTCCCCACGGCTCACTGCCGGGAGTCCCCCTCGTGACGTGCCCTCCGAGGAAGGTCCTCCCGCCATGACCCGTCCCGTCCGCTCGTCCTTCGCCGGATCCGCCCGCAGCGGCTCCGGTGGCCGCCCGTCCGCCGGCCCGCGCCGCTCCGGGGGCCCCGGCAACCGCCACCGCGGTTCCGTGCAGGGCGAGTTCAGCCTTCCCGAGACCATCACCCCGGCGCTGCCCGCGGTGGAGGCGTTCGAGGCGATGGAGCTCCCGGGCCCACTGCTGGCGACGCTGACCCGTCGAGGGGTGAGCGCGCCGTTCCCGATCCAGGCCGCCACCCTGCCCAACGCGCTGGCCGGGCGCGACGTGCTCGGCCGGGGTCGCACCGGCTCCGGGAAGACCCTGGCCTTCGGCCTGGCACTGCTCTCCCGCACCACCGGGCGGCGCGCGGAGCCCCACCGGCCGCTGGCGCTGGTCCTCGTGCCGACCCGCGAGCTCGCGCAGCAGGTCACCGAGGCGCTGACCCCGTACGCGCACTCCGTGCGGCTGCGACTGGCGACCGTCGTCGGCGGCATGCCGATCAGGCAGCAGGCCTACCAGCTCGGCCGGGGTGCGGAGGTCGTGGTGGCGACCCCGGGCCGCCTGAAGGACCTGGTGGAGCGGGGCGACTGCCGGCTGGACGAGGTGTCGGTGACCGTCCTGGACGAGGCCGACCAGATGGCCGACATGGGCTTCCTTCCGCAGGTCACCGAGCTGCTGGAGCAGGTGGAGGCGGACGGTCAGACGATGCTCTTCTCCGCCACCCTGGACCGCAACGTCGACCGGCTGGTGCGCCGCTTCCTCAAGGACCCGGTGACCCACTCGGTCGACCCCTCCACCGCCACGGTCAGCACGATGGAGCACCACCTGCTGCACGTGCAGCACCACGACAAGAACACCGCGATCGCCCACATCGCCTCCCGTGACGGCGGGGTGATCATGTTCACGGACACCAAGGACTCCGCCGACCGCCTGGTGGAGGAGTTGCTCGCGAGTGGCGTGCGGGCGGCCGCCCTGCACGGCGGGAAGTCCCAGCCGCAGCGCTCGCGCACCCTGGAGCAGTTCCGGTCCGGCCAGGTCACCGCGCTGATCGCGACGAACGTCGCGGCACGCGGCATCCACATCGACGGGCTCGACCTGGTGGTCAACATCGATCCGCCGACCGACCACAAGGACTACCTGCACCGTGGCGGGCGCACCGCGCGGGCCGGCGAGTCCGGCACGGTCGTCACCCTCGTCCTGCCCAAGCAGCGCCGGGGCACGGCCCGCATGATGGCCTCGGCGGGCATCACCCCGCACTCGGTGCAGGTCCGCTCCGGCGACGCCGAGCTCACCCGGATCACCGGCGCGTGCGTGCCCACCGGCGTGCCCGTGACGGTGCCGGACCCGGTGATCGAGCGCCCGCGCCGCCGCCCGTACGCCGGTGCGCGTGGCCAGAGCGGCCGCCCGTCCCGCCCCGCCCGCGCGGGCGCGCAGCCCGTGCGCTCCGGCGCCCCGCGGCGCAGCGGGCCCGGCGCGTGACGCCACCGACCGGCCGTCGCCGCCCACCCGGGTGGCGGCGGCCGGTCGGTGCGAAGATGGCAGGGCGGATATTCGACCTCCGGGCGGTTTCCTGGCCATGCAGCGGTACGAGCACACCGACGGACGGGGCGCGCTGACGGGCGCCCGTCCGGCCCGGCCCGACGAGCGGACCGTCCAGGGCGGTCTGCTGTCCGTGCCGATCGCGACCGCTCTGATCGCGGGCGACGGCCGGATCCTGCACTGGAGCGCCGACGCGCAGGCCCTGCTCGGCTACACGGCCGCCGAGGCCGTCGGGACGCCCGCCGCCGACATCCTGGTGACCGAGGAGCAGCGGCCCGAGGTGATCGAGCTGTTCGACAGCATCCTGCGCGGGCGCGGCTGGTCGGGCGTGTTCCCGGTGCGCCACCGCGAGGGCCACCACGTGAACCTGGAGTTCCGTACCCACCCGATCACCGGTCCGGACGGTCGGCCGCTGGTGCTGGCGGTGGCCTCGGACGTGAGCGCGCTGCGGCGGGTGGAATCCGATCTGGCGGTCCTCGACGGGTTCTTCACCCAGTCCCCCATCGGCATGGCGGTCTACGACCGCGAGCTGCGGTACGTCCGGCTGAACGACGCCCTGGCGCGCGCGAACGGCCTGACCGTGCCCGAGCACCTGGGGCGCAGGGTGACGGACGTGCTGCCGGGGATCAACGGCACGGAGATCGAAGCGGTGATGCGGGAGGTGCTGGGCACCGGCCGCCCGGTGATAGACGCCCGCTCGCACGGCCTCACGCCCGGGGATCCCGACCGCGAGCACGCCTGGTCGGCCTCCTACTTCCGGCTGGAGGAGCCGAGCGGGAACGTGCTCGGCGTCAGCTCGACCATCGTGGACGTGACCGAGCACTTCCGGGCCGAGGAGCTGGCCGCCAGCGCCCAGGAGCGGCTGACCCTGCTGGTGGACGCCGCCGCCTCGATCGGCACCACGCTGGACCTGCGGCAGACCGCGCGGGAGCTGGCGCAGGCCATGGTGCCCCGGGTGGCCGATACCTGCGGGGTGTTCGCGCTGGAGAAGCCGGTGCCGGAGAGCGCGGCCGCGACGCTGGGCAGCACCCTGCCGTTGCGGGTGCGCCGGCTCGCGACGGCCGCCTCGGAGGCCGACTACCCGCTGGAGGACCTGCCGACCGACGCGGTGCTGACGATCCCGCCCGATTCGGCGTACGCACAGGCGCTGGCGAGCGGACTGCCGGTGGTGGCACCCTCCTGGGAGCTGCCGCTGCTGGCGGTGGGGATGGCGCCGGAGCGGTTGCGGACCTACCGGGGCCTGCGTCCGCGGCCGGTGCGGATCGCCCCGTTGGTCGCCCGGGGCGAGGTGCTCGGCATGGTCGTCTACTCGCGGCGCGGGGACCGCGAGTCCTTCGCGGAGGCGGACTTCACGCTCGGTGACGAACTGGCCGGCCGGGCGGCGGTGGCCATCGACAACGCCCTGCTGTACCTGCGCCGCGAGCAGGTGCTGAAGGCCAGGGCGCAGGCGCTGCGGGACGCGAAGGCCGCGCAGGAGCGGCTGGCGGTGGTCAACTCGGCGTCCACCCGGATCGGCACCACGCTCGACCTCGGGCAGACCGCCCGGGAGCTGGCCGAGGTCGCCACTCCCCGGCTCGCGGACGCGGTCGTGGTGGAGGTGCTCGACTCGCTGTTGCACGGGGAGCGCGAGCAGTTCAGCCCGGCCGACCGCTCGGCCTCACTGCGCCGGATGGCCTTCCACGCGACGCCCGGCGCGGGGATCGTGCCGATCGCGTCGATCGGTGACGTCCGGCGGTTCCACCCGAGCACGCCCCGGTCGTGGAGCCTGACGCACCGCCGCGCGGTGCTGGTGCCGCGCCTGGACGACGAGGAGCTGGCCTGGCTCGCCGAGGATCCGGTGCGGGCCGCGGCCGCCCAGGAGCAGGGTGTGCACACCTTCATGGTGGTGCCGCTGATCGCCCGTGGCGCGGCCGTGGGCATCGCCGCGTTCTACCGCACCATCACGGCGCGCCCCTACGACGAGGAGGATCTCGCGCTGGCCCGTGAGCTGACCGCGCGGGCGGCGGTCTCGATCGACAACGCCCTGCTGTACACCCGCGAGCGGGACGCCGCACGGCAGCGCCAGCTCGCCCTGGAGGAGGGCGACGCGGCCCGTCAGCGGCTCGCCCTGCTGAACGAGGCGTCCACCAGGATCGGCACCACGCTGGATCTGCAGCGCACCGCCCAGGAGCTGGTGGACGTGGTGATCCCCCGCTTCGCCGACTTCGTGACGGTCGACCTGCTGGACAGTGTGCTGGAGGGGGACGAACTGACGCCGCCGCCGTCGACCGAGCGGGCGGTACGGCTGCGCGCGGTGGCGGTCGGCGAGCTGGCCTCGGACGGGGTGATGGCCAGGGCCGCCGACCCGGTCGGCCAGTCGTCGACCTCCGCCGAGGTCTACGCCGAGAGCCTGCGCACCGGGCGCTCGATCCTGGTGCCGGAGGTGGACGAGGCGGCGCTGCGCCGGATCGTCGCCTCGCCGGACCGGGTGGAACCGAGTCTGGCGGCCGGC
Source organism: Kitasatospora sp. NBC_00315 (assembly GCF_041435095.1). Lineage (NCBI taxonomy): Bacteria > Bacillati > Actinomycetota > Actinomycetes > Kitasatosporales > Streptomycetaceae > Kitasatospora > Kitasatospora sp. NBC_00315. The sequence goes on from NZ_CP108025.1 coordinate 693,162, forward strand.
GTGCACTCGTACCTGATGGTGCCGTTGCTGGCGCGCGGTGTGGTGCTGGGCGGCGCCGAGTTCATCCGGACCCGCAACCCGGAGCCCTTCACGCCGGCGGACGTCTCGCTCGCGGAGGAGCTGGTGGCCCGCGCCGCGGTCTGCATCGACAACGCCCGGCTGTACCGGCGCGAGCGGGACACCGCGCTGACCCTCCAGCGCAGCCTGTTGCCGCAGGAGGTGCACCACACGGTCGGGCTGGAGATCGCCTACCGGTATCTGCCCAGCAGTGTCAGCAGCGAGGTCGGCGGGGACTGGTTCGACGTGGTGCCGCTCTCCTGCGGCCGGGTCGCGCTGGTGGTCGGCGACGTGATGGGCCACGGCATCCGGGCCGCCGCCACGATGGGGCAGCTCCGGACGGTGGCGCGCACCCTGATCACCCTGGACATGGACCCCGCCCGGGTGTTGCGCAGGCTGGACGAGGCGACAGCGGCGATCGGCGAGGGGCAGTTCGCCACCGGTGTCTGCCTGGTCTACGACCCGGTCGACCGCACCTGCACCGCGGCGAACGCCGGCCATCTGCCGCCGGTGCTGGCCACGCCCGACGGCTCGGCCCGGCTGATACCGCTGCCGCCCGGGGCACCGCTGGGCGTGGGCGGGGTGCCGTTCGAGACCGTCGAGTTCACCCTCCCGCAGGACGCCATCCTGGTGCTGTACACCGACGGGCTGGTGGAGCGCCGCAGGCGCGATCTGGACGAGGGCATCGAGCTGCTGCGCCGCACGATGACCGGGCGGACGTTCTCGCTGGAGCGGACCTGCGACGCGGTGCTGACGGCGCTCGACGCCCCCGCCAGTGAGGACGACATCGCCGTGATCATGGCGCGCTGCCGCCCGGTCGGCGCGGACCGGATCGCCACACTCGCGCTGACCGGCGACCACGCGCTGGTCCGGCACGCCCGCCGGTTCGCCCGCCGGACGCTCACCACCTGGGGCCTGGCCGGCCTGGTTGACCTCACCGAACTGCTGACCAGCGAACTCATCACCAACGCGCTGCTGCACGCGGGCTCGCCGACCCAGCTGAGGATCTTCCGCAACCGGTACCTGACCGTGGAGGTCGCCGACCTGGACGCCCGCGAGCCCCGCCCCCGCCGGGCCGGTGAGGGCGACGAGGGCGGGCGGGGCATGACCCTGGTGGACGAGCTGGCGCATCGCTGGGGCAGTCGGAGCACCGGCCACGGCAAGGTGGTCTGGTTCGAGGTCGACCTGCCCGGTGCGGGCGGGGAGGACGACTGACCGTGCGGCGCCGGCGACGGCCGAGGCACTGGTCCGCCGGCGACTCCGGTTCGGAGCCGGCCGGCGCAAGCAGCAGGGGTTGCCGTGTCCGACCTGCGAGGCGGAGCTGAGGCGGGGCTGAGGCGGGGCTGAGGCCGGGCTGAGGCCGGGCTGAGGCCGGGCTGAGGCCGGGCTGTTGTCGGTGCGAGATGGCAGGATGGGCCCGGCGGAAGCAAGTGCCGATGGGCAGAGCAGTCGGGGGGCTCCAGTGCGTGAGGTTGTCTACTTGTCCGAGGGCAAGCTGAACGAGTTCCTGCCGGAGCCGCGACGCGCTCTCCCCGCCGTCAAGCTGCACGCCGGCGTGTCCCTCGCCGGGATCAACGTGGAGACCCCCGCGTCGAACAGCGTCCAGGATCTGCGGCGCCACCTCAAGCGGGTGGAGAAGGCGATGGCACGCCACACGCCCCGGCACACGGAGTCCGAGCTCGCGCCGGGCCGGTGGGTCAGGTTCGAGGCCGCACTGGACTGGGTCACGCTCCGGGGCAGGTACCAGGACTTGGTGCTGTTCGTGGACCGGGCCCCGGACCGGGCGCGCCCCGACCCGGCCGGGGCCACCCGCCGGGTCCTGCTGCACGGCTCCGCCCGGCACCTGCTCGGTCGTCCGCCGGTCCAGGTCGACGGCCCCGCGCTGACCGGCCTCGACGGCGGCGGCCACAGCGCCGGCACCGCCTTCGTCACCAATGCCGGACACGCCGTCAGCGCACTGGCCGGCGCCAGTGATCCGCTCGAACCGGAGAGCGGGGCGGACGGGGGAACCCCACCCGAGCCGGCCGCTCCCCTGCATCGCGCCGGCATCCGTGACCTCCTGGCAGCCCTCGACGCCGAGAGGACCGAGGTCAGCACTTCTGCCGTCATGACCGGCTACGCCCGGGTCAGCGCGTTGCTGCCCGAGACCGCCACCGAGGCGAGCTGCCTGGTGGCGAGCCCGCTGATCGTGGAATACGTCAATTGGTCCGCACGGTGATCCCGGGTGGCTGCCGGAGACGGGCGGACGGCGCTCGGTCGTGCCACCCCGGCCACGGTGTCCCGACGTCAAACGCCGCTCGGCGCTCGGCGGGTCTTCGCAGCGCGGGTCTTCGCAGCGCGGATCTTCGCAGCGCAGAGTGACCGTCGTGCGGCTGCACGCTGACGACCCGACTCGGGAGCACGTGTGTGCGCGAGCCGAAGCGGAGCTCGGCGCGAGCGGGGGACTGAGCCGCGGGGACTGAGCGAGCGGGGAATGAGCACGCGGGGCATGGGAACGGCCGCCGGACCTGGCCAGGTTCTCCGGCGGCCGTGGCCCCGGCCGTCAGGGGCCGGGACATCTGTGAGCCTACGGACACCGCCGGTCACCCGCCAGACGACTGGGCCGTACGGATGACGGGGGCCGCCGACGGCGCTGTCCTCCGCCCGGCCGATCACCTCCGCGGCCTCCCCCCAGGGGTCCTTTCGGGTACGAAGCGGCGTCGACAGGGGTCGTCCGCCCGGTGCCGCGGGTAGCGATCGAGCACCGGGACCGGCCACTCGGCGAGCAACCGCTCGGAGCCGACCCCTCGGAAGCCGACCCCTCGGAAGCCGACCCCTCGGAAGCCGACCGCTCGACTGCCGACGGTTCGGCACCCGAAGCTCAGAACCGGCCGCCTCGCACCGCGGCCGCCCCGACGAGATGGTGATCGCACTGTTCCTCTCCCGCACCTGTCTCGCCGCCGTCCTCGCACTCACCGCGGCCTGCGGATCCGGCTCACTGCCCGAGGCCACCCGGCCACGACCGACGCCCCCGAACGCCTTCCTCGGCAACCCGCCGCCCGATCCGGGCGACCCGGTCTTCCCGGGGCTCGGCAATGCCGGGTACGACGCCCTGCGGTACGACCTGGCCTTCGACTACCGGGCCGACACCCGGACGGTGGAGGCGAGCGCGACCGTCACCGCGCGCGCCACTCGGGACCTGTCCGCCTTCGGGTTCGACGCCCTCGGCCTGGCGGTGCACGGCGTGCGGGTGGACGGCAGGGCCGCCGCCTTCGTGCTGCACGACGAGAAGCTGGACGTCTCCCCGGCCCGGCCGGTGGGACGCGGCGCCACCATGACGGTGGTGGTCGACTACTCGGCCGATCCGCGCGCCCGGCTCCCCCACACCGCCTGGGTGCCGACCGCCGACGGATTCGCGATCGCCGGCCAGCCCAACGGCGCGCACACCGTGTTCCCCTGCAACGACGTACCCGCCGACAAGGCGTCCTTCAGCGTCCGGATCAGCGCGCCGAACCACACCCTCGGCGTGGCCGGGGGCACCCTGGCCGACAGCGCGGAGAAGGAGGGGCGGACCACCCGCACGTACGTCTCGCGCGATCCGATGGCCACCGAGCTGCTCCAGCTCTCGGTCGGCGACTACACGGTGAGAGAGCGCCGGGGGCCGGGCGGCCTGCCGCTGCGCGACGTGGTCCCGGTGAGCCGTGCCGAGGCCGTGCAGCCCGCCCTGGCGCTCACCGACGGTCAGCTGGCCTGGATCGGGCGGCACCTCGGGGAGTTCCCCTTCGAGACGTACGGCCTGATGCCCGCCGACAGCGACGATCCGGCGGCCTTCGGCTTCACCGGCCTGGAGACCCAGACGCTGACCCTCTACAAGCCCGGCTACCTAGCCCAGCCCGAGCAGCGGATCGCCCCGCACATGATGCACGAGCTGGTGCACGCCTGGTTCGGCGACAGCGTCTCGCCGCGCACCTGGGCCGATCTCTGGCTGAACGAGGGCCACGCCGACTACTACGGCCTGCTGTACCGCTACGAGCAGGGCTGGCCCGACGGTCTCGGCCTGACCTCTCTGGAGGCCGCCATGCGCGACACGTACACCCAGGGCGACCAGTGGCGGCTCGACTCCGGCCCGGTGGCCGCACCGACCGCCGCGAACCTCTTCGACAGCCAGCGCTACGCCGGGGGCGTGCTCGTGCTGTACGCGCTGCACGAGAGGGTCGGCCAGGCGGCCTTCGAGCGGATCGAGCAGAGCTTCCTGGAGCGCTACCGGCACGGCGCGGCCGGCACCCGGGATTTCATCCGTACCGCGTCCGAGGCGTCCGGGGAGGATCTCGGCCCGTTCCTGGAGGAGTGGCTCTACGGGAGCCGGACCCCGCCGATGCCGGGCCACCCCGACTGGCGGGTCGCCCCCGCCGTGCCGCAGGAGCGCGGCACCCCGGCGGCGCCGCAGGGCACGTCCACCCTCTGACCCCGCCCCGTTCCCGGCCACTCCCGCCGCTCTGTGCTCGTGCGCCCCTGTGTACGCCCGTGCCGTGCTGCGCCGCGCCGTCCGCGCGCCGGTACCGGGGCGGCGGCCCGAGGCGCATCGTGGTCGCCACGGCCCGTCCGCCGACCGGCTTCGCTCCGGACGGCGCGCGGGCCGTCCAACTGTGCCGACCAACTGGGCCGACCGGCCGGCGCCCTTGCGGCAGCACCCCGGTCAGACCTTGCGGCCGGCCCGCATCGCCCACCAGACCAGGGGCAGCTGCAACGGCACCCGGGCCCAGGCGATCTCCTTGTACGGCGTCGGGCGGTGGCGCCAGTCGGCCGCCATCTTCACGTTGGCGGGCAGGACCGCGACGAAGAATCCGGCCGCGGCGAGCGCGCCGAGCCGGCGGGTCCTCGGAGCGGCCACCGCGGCGCCCAGCGCGAGTTCGGCGACTCCGCTGGCGTAGGTCCAGGCCCGCGGGGTGCCCGGCAGCGAACGCGGGACGATGGCGTCGAAGGTCCGGGGCCGGGCGAAGTGCGCCGCCCCCGCCACGAGCAGGAGCGCCGCCAACGGGCGCGCGGCCCGGCCGGTCGAGGGTCGGGACGCCTGGGTCGGTGACACGGGTACCTCCGGAATGCGGGCGGACGGAATCCGCCCAGGTTACTGGAGAGTAGCTACCTGGGTGGAGCCCTTGCGTACACATCCGGTGAAGATCGGCTCCGGCGGTGGCCGACCGCGACCCGGCAGGAGTCCTGGCCGAGAGCCCGTCCGGGCCGCGCCGACCGCCCGGTGGACGCCCGCCGCCCGGCACCTGGTCAGAGCGGCACCTGGTCAGAGCGGCTGCGGTTCCCGTTCGGCCGGGCCGGCCGGCAACAACCGCGCGAAGCGCCTGGACTGACTGGCCGCCAGCGGCCCGAGCAGCGCCAGCACGAGGACGTGGCCCGCGATGAACGGGCCCAGTCGGGCGTCCAGCCCGGCGGTGGCGGCCATCGCACCGGGGACGAGGGCGAACTCGCCCCGGGAGAGCAGGGTCAGGCCGATCGCCGCGGCCTCCGCCCGGCCCATCCCGGGGAGGCGCGCGGCGATCACCCCGGCCACCACGCCGCCTGGCCCAGGAAGGTGACGACCAGGAGCTCGTTGTCGTCGGTCGACACCAGCCGGTCGACCACCCCGGTGCCCCAGTGGGCCGGCGCGAGCGCCTCGGCGAGCGCCACACCCGGCAGCCCGCGGCGAGCACCAGCAGGAAGGCGGACGCCTTGCCGACCTGGAGCAGGGCGTCCAGCGGAAGGTGGAACTCCAGCCCCAGATAGAACAGCAGACCGGCGGGGGGGCGCCACCCGGTCGGGCCGAGGGCGGCGCCGACGCACCGCGGTGCCGGACCTCCTCCGGATCGGCACCCGGGGCGGCCCGCCGCCGTCCACCTGGGCGGCGGTCACACAAGTGGCCCTGACGGACGGCGACCGGGGCGCGTTGCCCGCCGCCCGGTGACGCGGCGTTCAGTACCGCAGTACGGCGGCGATCCGCCCCAGGTCGGCCAGCTCGCCGGTCGGCACGAACGTGACCTGCGCACCGGTGTCCAGGGCTCGCTCCACGATCTCGTCGACCATGTCCTCACGGACGTCCGGCTCCCCGGCCGCGGCCGGCACCAGGTGGTCGTCCGTGACCCTGACCGCTTCGAAGTAGTCCTCCTCGACCACCAGCAGCGCGCCCCGGCCCTCCGACACGCTGCGCCAGACCTCGTCGATCCCGGCCGCCCGAGTCTTGGCGCCCTGGGCCTGGTCCAACCGCTCCTTCGCCCGGGCGACCTCGCGCCGTCCCTGCTCCTCGACGGCGCCGCGCACCGCCTCGCGCACCACCGCGGCCGACGCGCGCGCGAGGCCGCCCCTGGGCACCTGGGCCGCGGCCGACTTGGCGGCGGTCCCGACCTCGTCGAGCACCGCGAGGGCCGCGGCCTCGCCGAGCACGTACAGCGGGCGCGGCTCGACCTCCAACAGCGCGGCCAGCGCGGTGTCCGCCTCACGTACGAAGTGGCGGGTCTGCTCGTCGCGGAAGGTGCTCGGGACGTCGCCGATGCGCTCCTTGCGCTCGACGTCCGGCAGGTCCGGTACGTACTCCAGCGGGAATCCGTGTCCGGTGTGCTCGGTCAGCTTGCTTCCGCTGCCGCTGAACAGCGTCGCCCGCTCGGCCGACACGGTGAACACCCAGTACGGGGCCCCGGCGGCGCGGGTCGAGACCAGGTTGCGGGTCAGGAACGTGTCGGAGAAGACCACGCGCGCGGGCACCGCGCGCGGGATGGACCACACCTGGTGCTCGCCCGGAGCGACGAAGATCACCAGGCCGTCCTCCGCGTGCACGAGATCGACGTCGGCCACCGCGCGGTCCAACTGCTCCAGCAGGTCGAGGCGGTCCGCCCGCGAGACCGCCTCGTCGGCGTGCAACCGGCTCTTCGCCTCGGCGACGAGGTTGCGCAGCCGCACCGGGTCCTGGGTGTTCTCGGGCTCACTGCGATGGGTGGGCATCAGTACGGACAGCGCCGGGTAGCGGCGCGGCCGGCGGAGCTCGGCGAGGACGGTCGGCGTGAGCTCGGCAGAGCGCATGAGAAGCCCTTCTTGTCGGAAACATCCCTTGCACTCCTCCCCTCAACCGGTTGGCGATATTCGGGCAAACCAGGAAAACCTCTCCGCAATTTCGCCGGATGCCGACGCCACCCGGTTGGCGGACCAACCCGGGCGAACGCCGGTGATCGGTTGCAGCGTGGTCCCTGCGGGGGCGAGAAGGCCACCCGGACCGCGACATCAGGAGTGCCTCGTGAAAGACACCGGCGGCCGAACGACCGTTCGCACCCACCGTCTCGACCCGCTGCGGATCGGTGCGGCAACGGCCCTGTTGGTCGTCACCGCCACCGCCGTCGCGGCCTGCGGAAGCAGTTCCGACGGCACCTCCACCCCCACACCCGCGCGGCCGACCGTCCAGGGCACCCCGCCGTCCTCCTTGCTGCCGTCGGCCCTGCTCTCCTCCGCGGCCGCCCTCGCATCCGGTGCGTCCGTCGCGGCCTCCGCCTTCCAGTCCTCGGTGTCGGCCGAGGTGTCCAGCGCGAACGCTTCGGCCTCCGCCGCCCTGGCGGGGGTCTCGGGCACCGGGAACGCCCTGTCCGACGTCACCCTGACGGGCGTTCCGACGGCGGACTCCGGAGGCCGCCGGGCCGCCGTGGTGACGATCGTGAACAGCACCGGCTCGGCTGCGTCCTACGCCGTCCAGGTGGATTTCGTCGATGCCTCCGGTGCGGTCGTGGACAGCACCGTCGTCGGCGCCCAGAACCTCCAGCCCGGCGCGAAGGCCTCGCCGGTGGCCTTCGGCGGCAACGAGAGCCTGGCCGCCACACCCAGGGTGGCCAAGGCCCAGCGCTACTGAGCAGCCGCCCGGGCGCCACCACTGTCGGCGGCGTGGACGGCGCCACCGGAGGTTCTCACTGCTAGCCCGGGCCCACGGCGGCCGGCCCGGCGGCGTGGCGGCCGCGCCGCCGACCGCTCGGCGCGGCCGCGGCCCGCGCAGGGCCGAGCGGGACGCTCGGCAGGGCGGCCGACAAACCGCGGACGGCGGGCCGGGCGTGGTGTGCGCCGGGCCGGGACGACTGCGCGCCCCGGCGGGCACCGCGCCCGTCCCGGTGGGCGCCGGCCAGGAGTGCGGCGAGGAGAAGAGGAACGGTCAGCAGGAGCAGGGTCAGTGTCATGCCGGTGCACCTTTCCGATCGGGTCGAGTACGAACGTGTCCATCCCGCCGGACCGGAAACCCCGAGCACGGCCGTTCGGACGATCCACTCACTCCCACGGGTGGGGTCCGGTCCCGTCGAACGGGTGAACCCTTTCCGGGGTCTTCGGACTGCTGGGCGTGACCTCGGACATCCACGGTCGTTGGGACGGGCATGAAGAAGCGCAGCATGCTCGCCGTCGCATCCCTGGCCGCCGGCGTCGTCGCCTCCCTGGTCGCCCCGAGCGCGCACGCGGGCCCCGTGCACGACAACCTGGGTGCCACCGGCCTCCCGAACGCCAACGGCACCCTGGACGCCTTCGCCGACCAGGCGGACGCCGCGGCCGGTCCGACCGTCAGCGGCCTCGGCGACCTCCGGCACTGACACCTCCGACACCCCTTTCCTCGGCCGTCCGTGGCGTCGCCACGGACGCAGCCTCTGCCCGCCTCGGGGCGCGGCGACCGCGCGCGGGCCCGAGCCCGGCGGCGCTGCGCGCTCCGCCGTCCTCCAGTGCCCCCCTCGTAGGAACGCCTTCCCCGCCGGAGGACTTGAACTCCCCTCCCGTCCCCCATGACGGATTCAGCCGATTCGGACCGGACCGCACCGGTCCGAATCGGCCATTCTGCTGTGACCCGCCGCAGCACTCTTCGTGTGCGACACAGTGACGGATAAGTTGGCTGCACCGCAGGGACGAGCGGCCCGCCGAGGCCGCCGCCGCGCCACGGAGGTGTCGGACATGCAGGTGAACGTCGATCAGGACCGTTGTTGCAGCTCGGGACAGTGCGTCCTGGCCGCGCCCGAGGTGTTCGACCAGAGCGACGACGACGGCCTGGTGAGACTGCGACAGCCGAGCCCCGGTCCGGACCTCGCCGCCGACGTCCGGCTGGCCGCGGCGCTCTGCCCCGGCGGCGCCATCTCCGTCACCGGGGACAGCTGAGACCCGGGGCCGCCCCGGCGCGCGCCCCGAGGACACGCCCGCGGCCCACCCTCGACGACCGGATCCCGACGACGAATCCCGACCGCCGATCCCGATTACCGAATCCCGACCGCCGATCCCGGGGCGCAGACCCCCGCCCGGGCTCGGTGCATCCCGACAGCCTCGACGCACGAACCTCGGCCGCACCAACCCTCGGCCGCACGAACCTCCGCACCCGAGCCGCGGTGAACCGAGCCGCCCCACGCGAGCCACCTGAAGACCGCACCGTGCCGCCGGTGGTGACGCCGCCCCGGGCCCGGTCACCGGAAGGAGACGTCATCGTGACGAGCACACCCATCGCGCCGCCCACCGTTCTCCCCGCCGCCCCCGGCGGCGCCTGCCCGTTCGACCCGCCCTCGGCCTATCGGCAGGCCGGTCTGGAGGGCCCGGTCACCGCCGGTGAGCTGCCGGACGGCAGCTTCTGCTGGCTCGTCACCGGCCATCAGGAGGTGCGCACCGTCCTGTCCGACCACCGCTTCAGCGCGGACGCCCGCCGGCCCGGTTTCCCCTTTCTCTCGCCGGGGCGGCGCAGCCTCGCTGTCAACAGTCCGAGCTTCATCCGGATGGACGACCCGGAGCACTCCCGGCTGCGCCGGATGGTGACCAAGGACTTCCTGGTCAAGCGGGTCGAAGCGATGCGCCCCGGGATCAAACTCATCGTGGACGAGGCCATCGACCGGATGACCGAAGGGGCCGGCGCGGCGGATCTGGTCGCCGACTTCGCCCTGCCGGTGCCCTCGCTGGTGATCTGCCTGCTGCTCGGCGTCCCGTACGAGGACCACGAGCTGTTCCAGTCGCGCAGCCGGACACTGCTCGACACCACCGCGTCCCAGCAGGCGGTCGAGACCGCGATGGACGAGCTGCTGGCCTATCTGACCGGCCTGGCCACCGACAAGCACCGCCACCCCGGGGACGACATCCTCAGTCGGCTCGCGGTCCGCGAGGACCTCAGCCCCGAGGAGACCGCCGCCACGGGACTGCTGCTCCTGGTCGCGGGGCACGAGACGACGGCCAACATGATCTCCCTCAGCACGCTGGCACTGCTGCGCCGACCGGAGCAGGCCGCCCGACTGCGGGCCGATCCCGGGCTGGTCAGGGGCGCCGTGGAGGAGCTGCTGCGCTACGTCACCATCATCCAGTCCGGGCTTCCCCGGCTGGCGACCGAGGACGTCGAGCTCGGTGGGAGGACGGTCAGGGCCGGCGACGGCCTGATCTGCATGCTGTCCACCGCCAACCGGGACGAGAGCATGTTCGAGGCGTCCGACGAGCTGGACGTGGAGCGCGACGCCCGTCGGCACCTCGCGTTCGGCTTCGGCGTCCACCAGTGCCTGGGGCAGCCGCTGGCCCGGGTGGAGCTGCAGATCGCGCTGGAGAGTCTGCTGCGCCGCCTCCCGGACCTGCGGGTCGCGGTGCCGCCGGAGGAGCTGGTCTTCCGCACCGACACCATCGTGTACGGGCTCGCCTCACTGCCGGTGGCCTGGTGAGGCGGGCCGGCCCCGTTCGGCCGGGACCAGCCGATTCCCCTGCCGAGCCGGTTGGCCCCGGACCCACCTCGGAGGCACATTGGAGTCAGGCACAGACCCGGCCCGGCGTCCGCCCCTAGCGGCGGGCCGTCCCGGCCGGCCGAGGAGACGGAGCTCGCCATGACGGACATGAGCGCACGATCCCAGGTCAGCGGCGACCAGGAGGAGGACGTCCGCGCGGCGGACCCGGAGGAGGGCATCACCTCGATGCAGAACGTGCACGCACAGGACACCTCGCAGGCCGAGGGTGAGACCTACGACGAGACGGAGGGACTCTCCTGAGCGCGGCATGGGGGGCCACCGGGCGCGGGACCGGGGCGCGGGGGGCCGTGGCGAATGCGGCGGTCCTGCGGGGCCGGGCCCGGCACTGGCCTGGAGCCGAGGCCGGGGCGCGGCGGGCCGGGCCCCGGGGGGATGCGGTACGGGGAGCCACGGCGCTGGAGGCCGGGGCGCTGAAAGCCGGGGCGCGAGCGTGTGCCGTGCGGGCCCCCACGGGGCCGGCGGCCCCTGTCGACTTCCGGGCGGCTCCGGCTTCCCGGACCCACGAACGGCCGGAATCGGATGGTGGGGCCTCGTGAACACCTGGGCGACCTGGACCACCCAGAGCATCATCAGCGGCCCCGGCGGGGTGGAGACCGTCGAAGTCGGACCGATCACCGGGGATCTCACCGTGCACACCACCTGGGTCGACGGTGAGGCACGGCTGACCGTGCAGTACACCGGTGCGCTCGACTGGTACACGGTCGTGGGCAGCCCGGTCCCCGCCGGCGACGAAACGACGGCTCGTGCCGTGCACCAGTCGATGGTGCACGGTGTCAAGGCCGGGCACGGGGCGCACGCGCCTACCTGAGCGCGGGCTGCCGGCGGCGACCCGGCGCGCCGGCCGCGACCGCCCCTGGATCTCAACGCTTGCGCCGGCCCCTGGCTCCGTCGACGACGGGGCCGGGGGCGGCCGCCGTCCAGTACGACGGATCGGCCGGGATCCGCCCGCGCAGGTCGGCCCGGACCGCCTTGGCCAGCTTGCGGGTGTCCCTGCGGTTGATGTTGGCGCCGATGCCCGCTCCGATCAGCAGCGGTGTCAGCGACGGCAGCCGCCGCAGCGAGCTGCGGGTCAGGCGTTTGCGCAGTTGCTGACGGACCTCGCTGCCGACCGCCATCGCGGCCAGCCCCGCGGGCTTGAGCAACGCCGTGCGGTCGATGCCACGCCGGTTGGCCCAGGCCGTGACATAGGCGCCGGCCCGCTGCGTCGCGTTGCCTGCCGCGGGCACCCCGTACGCCTCGTGCAGTTCGGCGATCAGCTTGATCTCCACGGCGGCCACGGCGAGCGTCTCGGCGGCGATCTCCACCGGCATGGCGGGCGGCACCGGGAGCATCGCCGCAGCGCCGACGCCCGCGCCGAGCGCAGCGGACGCCCGGCAGGCGCCGAGGACCAGCAGGTCGGCGAGCTGCTCCGGGTCGGCGACCCCCGGGTGCTGGGCCCGCAAGGTGGCCAGATTGCGGACCGGGATCCGGGGGGCTGCCACCAGGAGGCGGTCGGCCAGCGCGCGACCACCGTGACCGGCTCCCCTGGCCGCCACCAGACCGCCTCGGCCGAGCACACTCATCGTCGACCGGAGCAGTCTGGCCGCCCGCTGCCGCCCGCGCTCCTGCCGGCGGTCCGGCAGGTCGGACGGCTCGGTGCCCGCCGGGCCGCGCTCCATCACCTCGACCAGTCCGGCAAGCTCCTCGGCCAATTCGCCGGTGGCCTCTCCCGAGGCAGCTACTCCCGGGACCAGCTCGCCCCGGCCCGGTTCTCCCAAGACCGGTGCTCCCGCACTGGACTCTCCCGGGATGGGCTCTCTCCGTGGTTGCTCATCCGGCAGGTGGTTCTCGGGCTTCTGCTGTCCCGGGGGCGGCCCATCGGGCGGGCCGGCTGTGCCGTCCGCTGCGCGGTCCCGACGGGACTTCCTGAAGATTGCCATGCCGTGCGCCTACCCGAACTGGTGCTCGGGCACGCCTGGCAGGCGACTGCGGCCGTCGGACACCACCCGGTCGGCAGCGACCGACCCGCCTGTGCGGCGGAAGATCTGCACGGCCGACGATCTGAGCGCAGGTCGACGCTACGCAACGGCCGGCCCGCGCGACCCGATCTGCAGGTCGACCGATCTGTATGTCGACCGATCTGCACGGCTGACGATCTGAGCGGCGACCGGATCCACCGTGGTTGGTGTGACAGCGGGGCGTGTCCACGCGGTCGACGCCACCTGCCCGGCAGCGGCCGATGCGTTCCGGCGGCCTCGTCCGCCCGGACTCCTTTCCGACGGGTACGCCGCCCGTCAAGCCTGCTGCCGACCGACGACGCGGAGCGGGGCCCCGGTACCGGCGGGGACGACCAGGCCACTCTCGTAGGCAGCGACGACCGCCTGGGCGCGATCGCGCAGCCCGAGCTTGCCGAGGATCCGGGCGACATGGGTCTTCACCGTGGCCTCTGACAGTTGCAGGCCGGCGGCGAGTTCGGCGTTGCTCCGGCCCTGGGCGAGCAGACCGAGTACTTCGAGCTCACGCGGCGTGAGGGAGGAGAGGTCGCGGTGGACCGCGACGGCGCCGGCATCGCGACGGGCGAAGCGTTCGACCAGTCGACGGGTGATCGCCGGCGCAAGCAGCGCGTCACCCGCGCGGACCATGCGCACGGCGGCGGCGAGGTGCTCGGGCGTGACGTCCTTGAGAAGGAAGCCGCTCGCACCCGCCGCCAGTGCCGCGTAGACGTAGTGGTCGAGGTCGAACGTGGTCAGGATGATCACGCGGGTGCCCTCGCCACCCGTGTCCGGGGGGCCCGCGAGAATGCGCCGGGTGGCCTCCAGGCCGTCCATCTCCGGCATCCGGATGTCCATCAGGACTACGTCGGGCCTGGTTCGCCGCACTGCATCGATCGCCTCGACACCGTTGGTCGCCTCAGCCACCACATCGATGCCCTCGGCCGTAAGGATCATCCGGAAGCCGGTCCGGACCAGAACCTGGTCGTCGGCGACCACCACGCGCAACGGCTCGCTCACGATGCCTCCAAGGGGATCAGTGCTCTGACGCGGTAGCCGCCTGCCGGGCGGCGCCCGGCCTGCAACGTCCCACCGTAGACAGCGATTCGCTCCCGCAGACCGATCAACCCGCGGCCGCTGCCCACGGACACGGCCACGGCCGGCCGGCCGCCGGTGTCGATGACATCCACCCGGAGGCGGTCGGCGGTGTAGTCGAGGGCCACCACGGCGCTGGCCCCTGCGGCGTGCTTCACCATGTTGGTCAACCCCTCCTGCACGACGCGGTAGACGGCGAGTTCGACACCGGACGGCACCTGCTGCGGCTGCCCGCCCACCGTCAGCTCGACCGGCACGCCGGTGGCGCGGACACCCGCGATGAGGGCCTCCAACCGGCTGAGGCCCGGCTGCGGCACGAGATCGACGTCGCCCGGGCCGGCCGTCGAGCTGTGCTCCACATCCTCCTCCTGATCCATCGTGAGGAGCCCCATCACGTGGCGCAGCTCGGTCATGGCCGTCCTCCCGCCGGCCTCTACCGCGAGCAGCGCCTCCCGGGCCTGGTCGGGGGCGACCTCCAGGACCTTGCGGGCGGCGCCGGCCTGGATCACCATCATGCTGACGTTGTGCGTGACGATGTCGTGCAATTCGCGCGCTATCCGGGCCCGTTCCTGCTCGACGGCCCGTCGCAGCGCCTCGACCCGCTCGCGTTGCAGCGCCTCGACCCGTGCACGCTCCTGATCGGAACGGTCCGTCCAGGTCCGGATCGTGTGGGCCGCCACCACGATCGGGATCAGGACGAGGAACGGAACGTACTTGTCCGGCACGCTGTACGAGTCGGACCCTCGGAACAGGCTGACCAGGAGCGCCACCGCCGGCAGGCTCGCCACCACCGGTACCCGGTACGGGCTGTGCGCCGCCGCGCTGTAGGCCGCGATCACGCCTGCGTAGAAGGCGCCCCGCGGTGCGTCGTGCATGCCCAGCACGGTGGCCCCCATGACGACCCACAGCACGGCCAGCGGGTAGCGGCGACGGAGCAGCAGGGCCGCCGAGGTGACCAGCGCGACCAGCGGCGGGCTCAGCAGGCCACTCGTCGTGGTGCTGCACGGGTGCAGCACCTGGCACTCGCTGCGCGCGACTTCGACGTGGCCTAGCGCGGCGCTGACCGAGAACAGGCCCATCGCCAGCGCCAGGATCGTGTCGAAGGCCAGATTGCGCAGCGTGGGCCTGGGCAGCCGACCGGTCGGGCTCATCGCCCGCCGGGCCTGCTCGCGCAGTCGATCCACCATCCGCAAGTTCGTCACGGGCTCATTCTGGCCGTCGGCCGCCACCGTGGCATCCGCCTCAGCGGGGATTCGTCCTGCGCCCCGGACTACATCGCAAGGATGACATCGCCACGACGTCATCCGGACACGGTACCGGGAATGGCCCGCCCGGCCGACGCGCCGCATCGGGGTGCACTCCTAACGTCGGTCGGGCCGAAACGGAACGAGCGATGGAGACCAGCATGGCGACGCCGCTGATCGAACTGACCGATGTGAGCCGCCGCTACGACGGCGGCCCGCCCGCACTGTCGGAGGTGTCGCTGACGGTGGCGCCCGGCGAGGCGGTCGCCGTTCTCGGGCCGTCCGGTAGCGGGAAGTCGACGGTCCTCAATCTGATCGCCGGGCTCGACCACCCGGACACGGGTGCGGTCACAGTCAGCGGGGTGCGGGTCGACGAACTCGGAGAGGCCGCCTCCGCACGCTACCGGCGGGCCACCATCGGCATGGTCTTCCAGTTCTTCAACCTGCTCGACGACCTCACCGTCGCCGACAACGTCGTCCTGCCGGCCCGACTGGCCGGAATGGCCCGTGGCACGGCGCACCGGCGCGCGACGGAGTTGCTGGAGACGCTCGGCGTCGCGCGACACGCCCGGTCCCATCCCGGCCGCCTCTCGGGAGGCGAGCGGCAACGCGTCGCGGTCGCACGGGCCCTGATGAACCGTCCGGCCCTGCTGCTGGCCGACGAGCCGACCGGCGCTCTGGACTCGGCCGCCGGCGAGGACGTCATGGCACTGCTGGACGATCTCCACGCCGACGGCCAGACCATCGTCCTGGTCACTCACGACCTGGCGCTCGCCCGGGCCTGCGCGACACGGACGGTTCAGCTCGCCGACGGCCGGATCGCCTCGGACACGGCCGCGGAGCCGGTCCGATGACCGCTCTGGGAAGGGTCGTCCGCTCCGGCGTGGGCCACGGCCGGGTCCGCACGCTGGTGACCGGGCTGGCCGCGATGATGGCGGTCACCGCGTCAATTCTCGGCGGATCCCTGCTGGTGGCCTCCAGCGAGCCGTTCGAGCGGGCCTTCGCGGGGCAGCACGGCGCGCACCTGACCGCGCAGTTCGACGCGACCCGGGCCACTGTCGCCGAACTGACGGCGTCGGCCCGGGCGTCCGGTGTCACAGGGGCGTCCGGCCCGTTCCCGGTCACGACGATCACCGCCCTGCTCGTCGCCGACGCCCGGCCGGGCGTCGGCGACGCCCGACCGGAGGCGACCCCGTGGCCGATGACGGTGGTCGGCCGTGCCGACCCGAGCGGCCCCGTCGACGCCCTCACCCTGACTTCGGGCACCTGGCCGACCGGCCCCGGCCAGATCGTGCTCTCTGCCGATCAGCAGGGTCCGCCGGCCGGCCCTGGCGCCGTGGTGACCCTCCCCGACCTGCCGGGCCACCCGCGATTGACGGTGGTCGGCACGGCGCGCTCGGTCAGTGGCACGGCGGACGCCTGGGTGGTGCCGTCCGAGATCAGCTCGATCAGCAGGAACGGCACCGGCAGCGGGTATCAGATGCTCTACCGCTTCGCGGCGGCGAACACCTCCGCGCAGGTCGCCGCGGAGCGGGCCGCGGTGGCGGCGGCGGTCCCGGCGGGAGCCCTGACCGGCTCCCGGTCCTGGCTGGATGTCAAACAGGGCGCCGATCGCAACACCGCACTGTTCGTCCCCTTCCTGCTCGCGTTCGGCGCCCTGGGCGTGGTCATGTCGGTGCTCGTCGTGGGCAACGTCGTCGCCGGCGCGGTCGGCGCGGCGACCCGGCGGATCGGCATCCTCAAGGCCCTCGGGTTCACCCCGTCCCAGGTGGTGCGGGCGTACGTGGGCCAGGCGCTCGTGCCGACGGCGGTCGGCACCGTACTCGGCGTGGTCGCGGGAAACGCGCTCGCCGTCCCCATCCTGTCCGCGACGAATCGGCTGTACGGCACGAACACGTCCGGTGTGGCGCCCTGGATGGACGTGGCGGTGGCCGCCGGTGCACTGGCTCTGGCGGCATCAACCGCCTGGGCGGCGGCCCTGCGGGCCGGCCGGCTGCGCAGCATCGACGCGCTCGCGGTCGGCCGCGGCGCCCGTCCGGGGCGGGGCCGGCGGGCCGCGCAGTTGATCGCACGGCTCCCGCTGCCCAGCGCGGTCGGCCTCGGCCTGGCCCGCCCGTTCGCCCGCCCGGCCCGGGCTGCCTCGACGGCCGCCGCGATCGTGTTCGGCGCCGCCGCGGTCACCTTCGCCATCGGGATCGGGGCCTCCCTCGGCGAGATTCAGGCCGCGAAGAACCACGACACCGCCGATGTCGTCGTCACCACGCGCTCCGGCCCCGGTGGGGCCGTCGCCTCGACCGGCGGAGCCGGCCCCACCCCGGGCCCCACCCCGGGCCTCAGCTCGGCCGACACCGCTGCGATCACCGGGGCGATCGGAGCCCAGCCCGGCACCAGGGCCTACTACGGGACCGGTACGACGGAGGTCGGCGTGGTGGGCGTGACCGGTTCGAGCACCGTCCACTTCTTCACCGGCGACGCCTCCTGGGCCGGCTACCGGATGGTCTCGGGCTCCTGGTTCCAGGGCCCCGGGCAGGCCGTGGTGCCGACGACCTTCCTCACCGCGACCGACACCCGGGTCGGAGACACCATCACCCTCGACGACCACGGCACGGCCGTCCCGGTCCGGATCGTCGGCGAGGTGCTCGACCCGCACACGCAGACCATGGAGGTGCTCACCGACGCAGCGACGCTCTCCACCGCCGAACCGGGCCGGTCGGCAACCGACTACTACGTCGCGCTGAGACCCGGGACCTCCCTGCCGGCGTTCCTGGCCACGGTGAACGAGGCGCTGCGGCCGGTGGCCGGCGTCAGTGCCCGAGCGGACGGGTCCACCGGCACCAGCGGCACGATCCGAGCTCTGAACGCCCTCACCGCCGCCCTCACGCTCATGCTGGTGCTCACCGCCGCCCTCGGCGTGCTCAACGCGGTCGTGCTGGACACCCGGGACCGGATCCAGGAGATCGGGATCCACAAGGCGCTGGGAATGACGCCCCGGCAGACCGTCGCGATGGTCCTCGCCTCGGTCGCCCTGATCGGTCTGGTGGGCGGCGCCGTAGGTGTGCCGGCCGGAGTGGCCCTGCAGTCCATCACCGTGCCCGCGATGGGCCACAGCGCCGGCATCACCCTGCCGGCGTCCGTCGTCGAGGTGTACCACTCCGGCGAGCTGGTGCTGCTCGGCCTCGGCGGCCTGGTCATCGCCGCCCTGGGCGCTCTCCTACCGGCCGGCTGGGCCGCCAGGTCCCGCACCGCCACCGCTCTGCGCACCGAGTAGGAGCAGCGGTCCGGAGGGCGACCCGGCCGGTGGCGCAGCCCGAGCAGCAGGGAGCGGGGGCAGCCGGCCGGCCGAGGGCACGCGAAAGCGCCGTAGACCGTCCCCTCGGGGAACGGCCTCCGGGTTTCGAGGTCCGGGTGGTGGGCCACCGCCGCTACGGACCGGTGCGGTCAGACCAGGGGCTCGGCGTGCACGAGTAGGTGCGGGGACTGGTGGCCACCACTGGCCAGCATCCGAACCTCGCCGCCGTCACTGATCTCGGCTCTGACGATGCCCGAGTCGTCCTCGTACACGGGGTGTCCCCCCGGCCCTGTCGCGCTGGTCCAGGTCACGATCACCACGTCCTGGGGCGCCTGGGTGCCCGGGGTGCCCGGGAACGTCAGCGCGTACCGCTTCTGGTCGCTCATACACAAACCTCCTCGTCGTCCCCGAGCTACGTCCCACTACGCCGCGGGCCGGGTGGCACCACGGACCTCCAAATGCTCGAGCAGCCGGGCAGTGGCCTGCGCCACCTCCTCGACCGCGCGGTCGAACGCCTCACGGTTGTGCGCGGCCGGCGCACGGAATCCGGAGACCTTGCGGACGTACTGCAGGGCCGCCGCCCGGATGTCCTCGTCCTGGACCTCGGGCGTGACCGGTGGCCTCAACGTCTTGATACTGCGACACATGCATCCAGTGTCCCGCCTCGGCGGCCGGACGGCTAGCAGCCTCGCCGAGGCGCGGAAGGCGGCCGGGAGGCCGTGCGGGAGGCCGTGCGGGCCGGGGCCGGCCGAGGCGGCGCCCGAGCGCCCGACGCACGCCTGGCAGGGAGCGCGGGCCGGGGTGCCCCGGCGCGGGCGGGCCCGCGGCCCCGTAATAGAATTTCCACAGAACAAACTGGCCCAAGCCGCCCGCGTTTCGGCTCACCCCGGCTCCGGATCGATCTCCGCATACTTCCCCCTCCTTCCTCCCCCGGCAGCCCACCCGACGACCGTCCCTCGGCGGCCGCCCTTAAGGTGGCTCGCGCGCCAGTCCCGACGGGTTCCGTCACCCACCGTCGCCGCCCCGCCTCCACCACCCGGTATCGCAGCATCACCGCCCCACCACTACTGCACGACCACCACCGCCCCACGACCACTGCACGATCACCGCACGACGACCACCGCCGCGCCGTTTCCGCCGTTTCCGCCGTATCCGTTCCGTCGCCGTCGCCGGAGCCCCGTCCGCCCTCCCCGGGGCGTCACACCGGAGTCCTCCATGCCACTGGCGCTCGTCGCGCTGGCCATCACCGCCTTCGCCATCGGCACCACCGAGTTCGCGGCCATGGGGCTTCTCCCGCAGGTCGCGGACAACCTCCAGGTCTCCATTCCGCAAGCGGGCTGGCTCATCTCCGCGTACGCGATAGGCGTGGTGATCGGCGCTCCGCTGCTCACGGCGGCCGCGGCCCGGGTGCCCCGCAAGACCGTCCTGATCGCCCTCGCGGGCCTGTTCACCGTGGGCAACCTGCTGTGCGCGATCGCTCCGAACTTCTGGTTGCTGGCCGTGGCCAGGCTGATCACCGGCCTCCCGCACGGTGCCTTCTTCGGTGCCGGTGCGGTGGCCGCCGCCGAACTCGCCGCCCCGCACCTGCGCGCCCGCGCGGTGGCCGTGATGTTCTCCGGGCTCACCCTCGCGAACGTGGTCGGGGTCCCCGCCGCCACTCTGCTCGGCCAGCACCTGGGCTGGCGGGCCACCATGCTCGTGGTGGTCGCCATCGGCGCGATCGGCACGCTGGCCATCGCGCGCCTGGTTCCACACCTTCCCGCCCCCGAACGGGCCGGCCTACGGCACGAGCTGACCGCGTTCCGCAGCGGGCAGCTCTGGCTGGCGCTGGGCACCGTGGTGTTCGGCTGCGGTGGCTTCTTCGCCTGCTACAGCTACATCACACCACTGCTCACCGAGGTGTCCGGCTTCGCCACCGGCTCGGTGACGCTGGTGCTGGCGCTGTTCGGTGTCGGCATGACCATCGGCAACGTGCTCGGCGGCTACGCGGCGGACCGCGCGCTGCGGCCGAGCGTCTGCGCGTCCTTCGTCCTGCTCGCCCTGACCCTGGCGGCCTTCTCCGTTACCGCGCACACCCGGTGGACGGCGGCGGTCACCGTGGTGCTGGTCGGCATGTTCGGCTTCGCCATCGTTCCGACCGTTCAGACGCTGGTGCTGCAGAAGGCCCACAATGCCCCGACCCTCGCCTCGGCGACCGTGCAGGGCGCCTTCAACCTGGCCAACGCCCAGGGCGCGTTCTTCGGAGGGGTGGCCGTCGACGCCGGTCTCGGATGGACGGCTCCGCCGCTGGTCGGTGCCGGGCTGGCGGGGATCGGTGCGCTGATCGCCGTCCTGGCATGGGTCGCCGACCGCCGACCCCGGCCGTCCGACCCCCCGGCGGCCCCGGCGGCGGGGACGATCCCGCCCGGGACGGCGCCCGGCTCCCAGCAGGCGGCGCCGGGCACGCCTACGGCCGGAGTGCAGTACTAGCGTCCGACCCGATCCAAACCGCGGTTCCACTGCAGAAGGCGCTCCGCTCAGGGCCCGAAACCCGAACCCGCACCTTCCTGGTCAGCCGTCCTGCACCGCCCCGGCCCGCCCACCCGCCTCGCACCCAGCGTCCGGGAGGGGCCGGGGGCGGTGACGTTCCGGCGTGGAGTCCTGCCGGGGGCGGCGCCGTGCCGGGGGCGGTGACGTTCCGGCGTGAGGACGTACCCGGGGCGGCGCCGTGCCGGGGTGGTGAGGCAGTACCGCCAGCCTCAGCGAACCGTCGGCTCGATGTCGCGGTGGGCCGCCGCGAGCAGTTGATAGCCCTCGCCGTTGGCCTTGATGCCCGCACGCTCCTCCTCGCCGAGCTCGCGCCGCACCTTCGCGGGAACGCCCGCGACCAGCGAACCGGGCGGGACGACCATCCCCTGCGGGACCACCGCGCCCGCCGCCACCAGCGAACCTGCACCGATCCGCGCGCCGTTGAGGACAGTGGCGTTCATGCCCACCAGTACGTCGTCCTCGACCGTGCAGCCGTGCAGCACCGCGTTGTGCCCGACCGAAACGCGCGCCCCCAGGTCGAGCGGGAAGCCGGGATCGGCGTGCAGCGTGGTCGGGTAGCTGGGGCCCGTTACCGGGCCCCAGCCCCCTCAGAACCGGACGTGCGACTTTCACCGCATCCGGCTCAAGCGGGCCACTCGGACCGCGCGTTCGCTCTGTCCTGGCCGCCAGCGTGTAGCTGCTGGTGGCAGGCCGTGTGCCTCAGCTCCAGATTGCTGGGATCGTCAGATCCCCCGTGCTGGCGGTGAATCATGTGGTGCACGTTGAACGGCCTCATGTTCGCCGAGAACCAGTTGACCCACTCGCGTAGGTCGTCGGGCTCAAACCCAGCACCTTCCATCAGATCCAGCCCGCAACCGGGGCAGAGACCCTTCTGACGGACTGCCAGGCCGATGATGAGCTTGCGCTCCAGCGCTGGCATGCCCTTCTTCCGGGACCTCGTGTCCCAGTACTCCGCAAGCGCAGGGTCGTCCTTCGAGTAGCCCCCGGGGACGGCCTTGTGCCTTTGGATCTTGGTCCAGGAGAACTTGGGCAGGCGGGTGGCCTTGTTGCCGAAGACCCACGTGTCCTTCCTCCCTGGTTGATGTTGACCCCAGTATCGGCCTTTCACCCACCGTCGACCTTTTCTGCGGTGCCTCTTAACAGCCCATTTCCACAGCCGTTCAAACATATAGTTATCCAGGTCATGGAACGCGTCACTTGCGCACACGGGACTGTAGTAGGTCGACCAGCCCTTGACGAACGGAGTGAGCTTTAGGACAAGGTCCGTCTGGCTTCCACCACTCCCGGCCTCATCAATGATGGCCCTGATCCTCTGTCTGGCCCTGCGCATTGCCGCTTTGGACGGGGTTGTGAGGGTCGTTCCGTTGGGGTACCGCTTCACGGTGCACCCGAGGAAGTCAAAACCCTCGGTGACGTGAGAGATCTTGGTCTTCTCTTCATTGAAGGTCAGACCACGAGGAGCGAGCCATTCCTCCAGGCTCCTCTTGACCTCCCTTGCGGAATCTTCGGAGTGACACATCACCACGAAGTCGTCCGCATACCTCACCAACGTCGGTGACTTCTGGTTGGTAGCAAGAACTCCCAGGTAGTTCACGTACGTTTTCACCCCTGCGGCAGTTTCCATCCCGTGCAGGGCAATGTTCAAGAGAAGGGGGCTGATGACGCCACCCTGCGGGGTGCCCTCTACCGTTTTGGCGAAGGTCCCATTCTCGATCATTCCCGCCTTGAGCCATCGCCGGATGGCTTCCCTTGCCGGGAATGTCCCGATGGAGTCCATCAGGTGCTCGTGGGTGATCGCGTCGAAGGCCCCAGCCAGATCTGCGTCCAAGATCCACGGTCTCCTTGGGGTGCGGATCTTGCCACCCTTGAGGCTGTTGTAGATCATGGACAACGCGTCGTGACAGCCGAGCCCGGGGCGGAAGCCGTAGCTCCGCGCCTCGAATTTGGCCTCCCACTCAGGTTCCAAGGCGTTCTTGACCCTGGCCTGTTGGACTCGGTCCCGGATCACCGGGATGCCGAGCGGGCGCATCTTCCCGTTCGCCTTCGGGATGTACACACGTTTGACCGGCTTGGGCCTCGGGGGCCCGATCGCGTCGAACTCGATGACCATGAGCCCTCGGTCCTTCGGCGTCAGGGCCCGGTGGCCGTCCACTCCGGCCGTTCTCTTACCCGCGCTCTGTTGTGTCACCCGACGCACGCTCAAGAGCGTGTTCGAGTGCGAGCGGAGCATGAGCTTCTGGAGGTTGCGGACCTTCTTGAGGTCTCCCTCCTGCGCGGCCTTGAAGATCCGCTGGCGGAGTCGCCTTACGTTCCGTTCTTGCTCGGCCCAATCAGTGCTGTGCCAGAGCGAGGCGGGATCGTCCTGAGTTCCGTTCCGGGAGGTCCCATCCTCCGGCTTGTCGTCGTGCATGGACCCTCCTTGTCTAACTTGCGCCCAGGTTGGGGGTGTTCGCTGCTTTTCTTCATTGGCCTACCTGATCCGCGTCAGCACCCTTTCGGGGCCAGGCGGGGCCTGGTATCCGCCGGGTTATAATCGGGGGCAGGGAGACTGCCCTAGTTCCGGTCTTTCCCCTGGGCTTTCACCCTGACGGCCTTCGCTTCTCGGATCATCCTGTTCCCGCAGCGGGGTTGTGCCTTCGTTGCCTCCGGCCTACCCAGTTGGGACCGCTACGGGGTTTCCCTGTTCCTCTCCGGTGAGATACGACCGGGGTGGGAGCCCTCTCTGACCCGGGACCATGGTGATCTCCTCTCGGTTTAACTGACTGCGAGAGCATGTGACACCTTTCAGCGTCCGGTCCTATTCACGCGCCGACTGCTTCCACTGCGCGATTCCACATTTCGGATCGTATGACGAGGGTTCACTTTCGTTCTCCCGTCCGGCCTTCCCCTTGCCTGTAAGTCCATGGTGGTCTAGGACCCCTCGGGCGTTCCCTCCGGCTTAGCACCCCGTCCTTGCGGACAACGCACCCGGAGGCGGGGATCAGCTGTGATCACTCGCTGAGGTCGTTGTATCTCCCTTCCTTTCGACCGCTCACGCGGAGAGGCTTTGCAGGTCGCACCAGTTGTCCTGGATGTTGGTGTCGGGACCGACACTGATCGGACCGGCGTCACCGCGCAGCACCGCGCCGTACCAGATGCTCGCCCCCGCCGCGACGGCGACCGATCCGACCACAACCGCATTGGGCGCGACGAACACCGAGGGATCGAGCTCGGGCGCCAGTCCCGCGACCGCGGCGATCAGCGGCTCTGCCATGTCTTCTCCTCTCGCACCCGGTCCCGCCCGGGCGGCTCCACCCGCTCGGACGGCTCCGGCCGGTACGGTCCTACCGATCGCCATGATCGCATCGGCCGCGACGGCGGCCGCCGGCAGGTCACCCGGCCCGGAACGGACCGACGGGAGGGCTCGGACCGGATACTCGGCCCGGAGAAGGTCGGGGCCGTAGCAGTCGGGCCGGGACCGCCGCGGCGGTCCCGGCCCGACCATCGCTCGCACGGAGTCAGGCCACCGGGGCCTTGACCCGCAGCACCTCGACGAACGCGCGCATCCAGCCCGGGTGGTCCGGCCAGGCACGGGCCGAAACAACCACGCCGTCGACCACGGCGTCGCCGTCGACGTACTCGGCACCGGCGGCGGCGACGTCGGGCTCCAACGCCGGGTAGGCGGCGGTCCGGCGACCCGACAGCACACCGGCGGCGGCCGTGATCTGCGGGCCGTGGCAAACCTGGGCGACCGGCTTCTCCGCGTCGAAGAAGTGCTTCACGATCCGCTGGAGGTCGGCGTTGTTGCGAAGGTACTCGGGGGCGCGGCCACCCGGGATGACCAGGGCGACGTAGTCGGCCGGGTCCACCTCCTCGAAGGCGAGGTCGGCGGGCCAGGTGTAGCCGAGCTTCTCGGTGTACGTGTCGAAGCCGTCCACGAAATCGTGGACCACGAACTGCAGCCGCTTGCGGGCGGGGGCCGCGATGTCGACCTGGTAGCCCTCCTCCTGCAGCCGCTGGTAGGGGTAGAACACCTCCAGCGACTCCGCCGCATCGCCGGTGACCAGCAGGATCTTCGATGCCATCGCTGCGCAACCTTTCATGATTGATCGTCAAACACGCCTGACAGCACGGCTCGGGGCTCTCCCCTGGCCCGTGACGGAGATCAACCTTTCGCACCCGGAGCCCTCGCGCAACAGGGCGCACCGGATCGCGTACGGCGCGCGTAGTGCCCTGCGCGCCCTGCGACGACCGCGCGCGCCCCGTTAGAATCCCCCGGCACAGGTCGCCACTGTCGCCGCCCTCACCGTCGTCACCCACGCCGCAGCCGCCGGCACCGTCGCCACCTGGAGTGTTCCCATGGCTCAGCAGCCCGCCTACCTCCTCCTGCCCGGCTTCCAGAACTCCGACCACGAGCACTGGCAGAGCATCTGGGAGCGCACCGACCCGGCCTTCCGCCGGCTTGAGCAGAAGGACTGGGACCACCCGGATCCGGAGGACTGGACCGAGACCCTGGACCGCGCCGTGCAGGCCCACGACGGACCCCTGGTGCTCGTCGCCCACAGCCTGGGCTGCGTCACGGTCGCCCGCTGGGCCGCCCGTACCCCCGCCCCCCGGACCACTCCGGTCGTCGGCGCGCTGTTGGTCGCCCCGCCGGACATCGACCACGCCGATGTCCCCGAGTTGGCGGGCTTCCGTCCGGTCCCGCTGCGTCCGCTGCCCTTCCCCAGCATCGTGGTGGTCGGCAGCGACGACCCGTGGGCCGCCCCCGAGCGCTCCCGGCTGTTCGCCGAGAGCTGGGGCGCACGGTACGTCGAGCTCGGCCCCTACGGGCACCTCAACGCGACCTCCGGGCTGGGCGCGTGGTCCAGAGGCCGAGAACTGCTCGCCGAGCTGACGGACTGAGCAACCTCGGCAACCGAGGAGCCCACACTGCGAGCACGGCAAAACGCGGCGAACACAGCGAGCACGACGAACACGGCGCAAACGGCAAGCGCGGCGAGCACGGCGAGCACGACGAGCACGGCAAGGCACCGAGCACACCCAGCGCACCACCCCGGACCGCCAGGCGCCGGTCGAGCTCACCAACCACTCTTCGGCGCAGCGGGGTTGACGATCGGCGGGACCGGACAGCCCGGCGGGCAACAGGGGCGAGGCAGAGCGCCGGCCGCCGGCACCGGCCCGCGGCCGAATTCTCCCGCCGTTCGTCGGGTGGCCACCCGGGGAGCGTACGAACCTCCTAGTCTGCGGACGACACCGTCGACACCGCGGACAGGGAGCAGCCATGACGTACCGCCCGATCTCCGGCAGCCCGACCCCAGGCAGCCCGAGCGGCGACGGCGACCCGACTCCGGGAGCCTCGCGGCGCGGCTTCCTGCGCGCCGCGGGCGCGGTGGGTCTGGGTACCGTCGCGGCGGGGACCGCGGGAGCAGGCGTGGCGGCCGCTGCGTCGCCGGACCAGCCCGCCGAGGGCCGCGCCGGTGGCACCACCCCCGCCGTCCGCACCGGCACCGGGCTCGACCGGCTCCCGCACCCGCTGATCATCGGTCACCGCGGCGCCTGCGGCTACCGCCCCGAGCACACCCTCGGCTCCTACGAACTGGCGCTGGAGCTGGGCGCGGACGTGATCGAGCAGGATCTCGTGCCGACCAGGGACGGCCAGCTCGTGGTCCGCCACGAGAACAACATCGCCGAGACCACCGATGTGGCGGACCACCCGGAGTTCGCCGCCCGGCGGACCACGAAGAGCATCGACGGCCAGAGCATCACCGGCTGGTTCACCGAGGACTTCACGCTCGCCGAACTGCGCACCCTGCGGGCCAAGGAGCGGCTGCCGCTGCAGCGCCGGCACAACACGCTCTACGACGGCCGGTGGCCGATCCCGACCTTCCGGGAGGTCGTGGAGTTCGCGGACAAGCGCTCGCGCACGCTCGGACGGGACGTCTGGCTGTACGTCGAGACCAAGCACCCCAGCTACTTCCGCTCCATCGGCCTGCCGCTGGAGGACCGTCTGGCCGCCGAACTGCGGCGCGCCGGACTGGCCGGCAAGCGCGGCCGTGCGATCCTGCAGTCGTTCGAGCCGAGCAGCCTGCAGCAGCTCGCCGCACTGGTCGAGAACCCGCGCATCCAGTTGCTGAGCGACGCCGGGACCCGGCCGTACGACTTCGTCCTCGCCGGTGACACCCGCAAGGTCGCCGACCTGGTCACCCCGGCCGGGCTGAGCTGGCTCGCCGGCTTCGCGCACGGCATCGGCCCGACCACCAACCTGATCGCGCCGGTCGACGGCAGTGGCCGCCTGCTGCCCCCGACCACGCTGGTGGCCGACGCCCACCGGGCGGGTCTGGTGCTGCACCCGTACACCGTGCGTAACGAGAACTCCTTCCTCCCCGTCGACCACCGACGCGGTACCGACCCGAACGCCTACGGTGACGTCATCGGCTGGTCCCGCTACCTCTACGAGCAGGGCGTGGACGGCTTCTTCACCGACCAGAGCGACACCGCCGTGCTCTCCCGGGGCGACTTCTGGGCCGCACACGGCGTGAGCTGACCGGTTCGGACCTCCTCGGTGGGTGCGGGTGCGCGGCCCTCGGCCCGGGCCCGCACCCCGCGCCGCACCCACCGAGGGCACGGACGCGGGCGGGGCGGCGCCGTCGTCGCCGTGGTCGACTGTCGGTCGCGGGCAGGCCGCGCGTGTGGTCGGCGGATCGGCGGGATCGGCGGGATCGGCGGCAGGACGCGTTCCCCCGACGGTCGATCGGACACGCGCGAAAGGCGACCTGACGCTAACTCAGGACCCGTGACGCTTCTTGCGCCAGGACGCCGCCGCCAGCGCGCCCACGACGAGGAACAGCACCAGCAGGCCCCGGCCGGAGACGGTGTCGGACGTCCCGCCGGCCGCCTGGCCGGCGCCGCCGGGCGAAGCGCCGGACGAAGCGCCGCTCGGTGCCGGGGAGGCCGACGCGGTCGGGGTGGCGAGCCGTACGGTGTCGGGGAGTTGCTCCCCCGAGAGCTGGACCCGCCACACCGGACTGTCCTTGCCCTCGCTGCCGAACAGCACCGAGCGGCCGTCCGCCGCGAAGGTGGCGGACTCGCCCTGCCGCTGGAAGGGCAGGCTGACGTCACCCAGCTCCTGCGGCGCGCCACCGTCCTGCCAGCGGTACATCGTGGCCCAGAAGTAGCCTCGCAGGAGCAGCCGGGTGCCGTCCGGTGAGAACGCGCCATCGGTGACCCACGGCACCGCGGACACCTTGCGGAAGGTGTTGACGGCCGTCGTGGAGAGCGTCTGCGGCCCCTGGTACAGGTTGCCGCCGCTCTCCCGCTTGCTCGCGATGTAGAGCCGGCCGGTGACCGGATGCACCATCAGGGCCTCGGCGTTGCGCGACCCGTCCTCGTAACGCACCCGGTAGCGGACGGCGTCGACGGTCTGGTCGCGCAGGTCCTTCGGCTCGGCGAATCGGTAGATCCAGACCTCGGGCCAGGTGCCGTCCAGGTTGTCACCGATGTCGGCGAGATAGAGCTGCCCGTCGGGCCCGAGCGAGATCGCCTCCGCGTCGCGCGGCTTGACGCCGCGAAGGGTGACGGTGGCCACGGTGTGACCGGTCGCGTCGACGGCATAGACGTAGGGGCCGTCGTCGCTGTCGTTGTGGGTCCAGAAGACACCCGGGTGCGCGGCGCTGGCCGCCAGGCCGCTGGACTCGGTGATCCGCGGGTCGGAGATGGTGAACTCCTGGTGCGGCCCGGCGGCCATGGCCGGCGGCGCCGTGACGCCGAGAGTGACGGCGACGGCCAGCAGCGGCGCGACGCCGGCCCGGAGGGTCCGTCGCCGCCACGAGTCTGCCGCAAGTGTGCGCACCACGGTGCGATCATCCCACGACCCGCCCCGGCTTCCGGCCTTCGGCAGGCTCCGGGGCTCAGGCGTCGCCGGCGAGGTGACGCTCCACGGTGGCCACCTTCGCGGTCAGGCCGTCGGTCACGCCCGCCCGGTCATCGATCTTGATCACGGTGCTGACCCGCCCGCTGAACGCCTTCACCGCCTCGATCGCCTCCCGGATGACGGGCATCACCTCGTCCCACTCCCCCTCGATGCTGGTGAACATGGCGTCCGTCCGGTTCGGCAGCCCGCTCGCCCGCACCACTCGCACGGCCGCCGTCACGGCCTCCCCGACGTCCTCGCCGATCCCCAACGGGGTGACCGAGAATGCTGCGATCATGTTCTCCTCCTTCGTCCGGCCCTGGCGGGGCGCAGCACGACGCTACCCGTCTGCCGCACAGGGCGCGCGAATCGGCGCGATCACGCCGTGCGCCCGCACCGGGCGATCACCGCGGGCGTCGGACGTCGGACGGCACCGGCGAGCCCGACGGCAGCGGCGGCCCACCGGCAGAACGGTCAGGGGCTCCAGGGTCCTTCCCCGTCGTCGTTGCAGAAGTTGGTATCGGGGTGCCGAGGGCACTGCTGTCCGGCGTGGAGGATGCCCCATCCGCCGAGTACCAGACCGCCGACGAGCAGGATCCGGCCGAGCAGCGAGGCGCACCACAGCAAGCCGTGGTAGCTGCTCCGCTGCGGGCGCGGCAGGACGAACGCGCAGATGGTCAGCGGTGTAAGGACGAAGGCGAGGTAGAGAACCAGGAGTGCCACCGAAGTGCGCGACATGGCACAGGACTACCCGCGCATTCGCCCGGACATGCGAAGCACGGTGCGCCGGGCAGGGCCGGGGAGGGGAGGGCCCTGCCCGGCGCACCTCACCTCCCACCCGTTCCGACGGGTGGGAGGTGAGGTGCGCCGGGCCCGCGGTGCCCGGCCACCGCGCCGGGGCGGACCGCCGGGCCGAAGGTCGGATCGCGGCGAGCAACGGCGGTGAGCAACCCGCGGCCGTCAGACGGCGGTCGGCCACGGCGGCTCCACCTCCAGCGGCTCGGGGCTGCGCGGTGAGTTCGCGGTCACACTCACCACGCCGGCGAACGCCGAGAGGCCGGGCGCCTGGACCGCCGCCCACAGACCCTGGACCCTGACCCGGGCGACCGGCAGGTCGGCGAGCGCCGTGACGGCCCCGGCCAGGACGACGGCCACCGGCGGCGCCGGCACCACCCGGATCGCGGGCGGCAGGTACCTCCAGAGCAGCAGGACGGCCAGCGTGCCGGCCCCGATCGCCACCGCCGCCGGCTCGATCCGGCCCGAGAGGCAGTCCACGACCGGTCGGGGTGGACCGGCGATCTTGCCCGGCCCCGGAGGCCGGGGCGACACGTCCGCACAGGGTGTGGAGCCGGCCGAACAGCAGGGTCAAGCCGATGCCTGCCAGCATGCGGGCTGGCGGGGGTCCGGGGTCCGGCGGTCCAGGCGAAAGCCGTCGGGGCGAAGGTGGCCGGGGCGAAGGTGGCCGGGAGCCGTGCGTCGGCGTGATCGGCGTGGGGGCGCATGAGCGTCTTCCTTCCGCGCGTCCGCAGGGCGGACGCGCGGGGCGGCGGGAGCACGGATCATGGAGCGAAATGGCGCGGGGACCGGTCCTCGACGGGGCGTACTGGTGCCTCGACAGGTGCCCCGGTCGGCTTGGCCGGGGCCCCGGCCGGTCACCACGACGTGAGCAGGACGTTACGCAGAGCTACGGATTAGGCCAAACCTCATCCATCGTTTCGCCCCGCTTTCCCCTCGCTCCCGACACATCGGGCGCCTGGAGCGCCCCGGAGAGCCGGATGCGCGTTCCCTGTTCGAACGGACGGGCCGGAACGCGCGGGAGGGCCGCCGCACCCGGTCGACGGGCGGTAGCCGCGGGACGAGGCGCGCCGCGGCCGCCGGAGCGTGCCGCACGCCGCCCAGCTCTCAGGCGCTCTGCCGGACGATCAACGTCGGCTCGAATATCACCGACGTCACCGGGCGGGACGGATCCTCCACCCGGGCCAGGAGAAGCCGGGTGAGCTCGGCCGCCATGTCCTCCACCGGCTGGCGGACGGTGGTCAGTTGGGGTCGACTGGCGAGGGCCGCGCTGCTGTCGTCGAACCCGATGACCGGGACGTCCTCGGGGATCCGGCGGCCGTGCTCGCGCAGGGCGAACATGGCTCCCTGGGCCATCAGGTCGTTACTCGCGAACACCCCGTCCAGCTGGGGGTGTTCGGCGAGCAGTCGCTCCATCGCGGCCTCGCCGCCGGGCTGGGTGAAATCCCCCTCCGCGCAGGGGACGTAGGGGCAGCCGTGCCGGGCCATGGCCTCGCGGAAGCCGGTCAGGCGGTCCTGGGCGGCGGGCACTCCGGACGGGCCGCCGATCACCACGACCTGGCGGCAGCCCCGCGCGGCGAGGTGGTCGGCGGCGAGCCGGGCGCCGTCGCGGTTGGCGAGGTCGACGTAGCTGATCGGGATCGGGCGCACCGGCCGCGCGAACAGCACCGCGGGGAGGCCGACTTCGACCAACCTGGCGGGCAGCGGGTCGGCCGCGTCGGTGGAGACCAGGATCGCGCCGTCGGCGCCGCCCTGCTTGAGGTGCCCGACCACCTGGTCCCTGGCCTCGGCCGTGTCGGCGACCATCAGCAGCGGGTGCAGCCCGCGCGGGCGCAGGGCGCCGACGACGCCGCTGAGGGCGCGGCCGAAGAAGGGGTCGGTGAGCACGCGGTTACGCGCGTGGTCCGGGTCCTCCACCGCCGCGCTGACGCCGGAGAGCACCAGCGCGATGGAGCCGGCCCTGCGGGTGACCAGTGAGCGGGCAGCGCTGTTGGGGACGTAGCCGGTGGCGGCGATGGCCTCGCGGACGGTCTCCTGGATGTCCGGATCGACGTTGCGGATCCCGTTGATCACACGGGAGACCGTCGACCGAGAGACACCGGCGACCCGGGCCACGTCCTCCAGGGTCGCGGGCCGGGAGGCGGCCGTTCGCAGGGCATCACTCATAGCGGCTTTTATAGCACGCCGATAGAGCGCTCCCTGCTCCCTTACCGCAGGTGCGCCCCGGTACTGCGGATCCGGTCGCCCGCCGGCGACCGGTCCGCCGGGACGGCCCGCCGGGGTGCGGCGGGCCGTCCGGTGTTCAGTTCCTTCCCTGCCCGGTGACTACCGAGCGGTCAGCGGTGGCCACCGAGAGGTCGGTGGCGACGGATCACGGGTAGGAGACGACGTTCGACGGGGTGGTCGAGGTGCCCGAGGTGCCCGCGCCGGTGTCGTTCACCACGTGGTTGAACTGGCCGTTTCCACCGAGCGAGTTGACCAGGATGTCGTGGAGCTTGACGTTCGGCGTGTTCGGGACCTCGAAGCCGTGGTCCACCACGATGGTCGGGTCGACGTTGAAGTAGCAGTAGCTGCCCAGACCCCACGCCTCGTGCGAGGTCACGTTGTTGTCGACCTTGTAGGCGGCGTAGCCCTTGGTGGCACCGTTCTGGACGGCGGCCTGGTTGGGGGCGTCGTACGCGATCTCGTTCTGGAAGAAGATCGTCTTGCCGCCGTTGCCGGACCACTCGACGTCGTACTTCTTGAAGTGCTCGACGAACAGGCCGGTGGCCAGCACGTCGTTGCCGCCCACGAGCATGCCGTAGTCCGAGGCGTTGACGTCCCAGCCGACGCCGGCGCCGTGGTCGGCGCGCCAGATCCAGGTGTGGTCGATGATGGTGTTGTTGCTGTTGATCACCATGCCCGCGGTGGCCTTGCCCGCGCCGGCGCCGCCGACCCGGACGAAGACGTCCTGCACGACGATCGGGTCGGCCGCGTGGCCGGCACCCGGGCCCGAACCGCCGACCTGGAGCAGCGACGGGGAGTTCACCGTACCGGCGTCCAGCAGCAGACCGGAGAGCTTGACGCCGTCCACGTCCGCGACCTTGACGGCGGTGACGCCGTTGTCCGGCACGATGGTGGCCATGCCGAGGCCCAGCACCACGGTGTCGGGGCGGGTGATGTTGATCGACTGGTCGACGTGGTAGACGCCCGGGGTGAAGAGCAGGTTGAGGCCCTGGGCGAGCGCCTGGTTGATGGTCGCGGCGGTGGCCCCGGCCTTGACCACGTAGAACTGGCTCAGCGGGAGCGAGCTGCCCTGCGGCGCGCCGTTGCCCCAGTCGGTGCCGCGCGCGTTGGTGCGCTTCGCGGGCACGAAGACCTTGTAGTCGTTGCCGTCCAGGTAGAGGAACGGCTTCTCCTGCGAGACCGGGGTGGTGTCCAGGGTGGTGTACGGCGGGTTCGGGAAGCCCTGGGCGGGAGCGCCCTGGACGCCGGAGAACGTCTGGTTCCAGACGCCGTTGCTGAAGCCGCCGATGGAGCTGTCGCGGGTGTACCACTGCTGCTGCGAGTAGTTGCCCACCTGGCCGTCGATCTTGCTGTCGGCGATGTAGCCGCCGCTCGCCCAGCCGTACCCGGAGGGCGCCAGGTTGAGGCCGCCCTCGACGTGCATCCGGCGGAACGGCGCGGCCTGCGAGACGGCCCAGCGGTCGGTGCCGCTGACCGGCTTGAGGTGCAGGTTCTCCGCCGAGCGCCAGAAGTTCTGGGTGGCGTTGCCCTGCATCCAGCCCGCGTCGACGGTGACGTCGCCGTTGAAGGTGGTGTCGTCCGGGTTCAGGCCCAGACCCGCGATCGAGGTGTAGAACCCGATCTGCGCGTTGATGTTGCTGTAGGTACCGGGCTTGAAGAGCAGCGCGTAGCGGTCGGAGCCGAACTGGTTGGACTCCTGCTTGGCGAAGATCTGGTCGACCGTGGCCTGGATGTTGGGCGTGGAGGGGTCGAAGATCTTCACGTTGGGGCCGAGGTCGCCGCCGCCCTGGACCGGCGGGACGGTGCTGGTGCTGCCGGTGTGCACCGCGAACTCCCAGAGGGAGTAGCCGTAGCCGGTGTGGCGGTGGGTGCCGTTCATCCGCACGTAGCGGCCCGTGCCGGAGACGTTGAGGGTCTCCACGCCGCCGGCGCCGGTGGTGGTGGTGTAGACGGTGTTCCAGTTGGTGCCGTCGGGCGAGAGCTGGATCTGGTAGCCGTCGCCGTACGCGGCCTCCCAGTTCAGGACGACCTGGCAGACCTGCTGGCTGGAGCCGAGGTCGACCTGCAGCCACTGCGGGTCGCTGGCGGCGGAGGCCCAGCGGGTGCCGGTGTTGCCGTCGACGGCCGCGGAGGCGAGCGTGCCGCCGTTCTCCGTCGAGGACGCGGTGGCGGTCTTGCCCTGCGCCGCGTTGTCGGTGCCGCAGGTCCCGCCGGTCCCGCCGGTGCCGCCGGTGCCACCGCTGGGGGTGCCGTAGACCTGGAACTCCCAGAGGGAGTAGCCGTAGCCGGTGTGGCGGTGGGTGCCGTTCATCCGCACGTAGCGGCCCGTGCCGGAGACGTTGAGGGTCTCCACGCCGCCGGCGCCGGTGGTGGTGGTGTAGATCGTGGTCCAGGCGACGCCGTCGGCCGAGGTCTGGATCTGGTAGCCGTCGCCGTAGGCGGCCTCCCAGTTCAGGACGACCTTGTCGATCGCGGCGCTGACGCCGAGGTCGACCTGGATCCACTGCTGGTCGGTCGCGGCGCTGGACCAGCGGGTGCCGGTGTTGCCGTCGACCGCGGCGGTGGCCGGGGTGCCGGCGTTCTCCGTGGAGGAGGAGGTCACCGTCTTCCCCTGGGAGAGCAGGGCGTCGGCGGCGCTCGCGGTGGTGACCGGAAGGGCCATCGCCAGACCTGCGACCACGGCTGCGGCCGTGACGGCGGCCGGAACGCGGCGCATCGGGGGCCGGACTCTGGAGCCTGCTGAGGTGAGCCTCACTGGAGCATCTCCTGCATGTGGGTGGGGTGCGGGGGATGGGGCGCTGTCGCGCGACGCCGGTTCGAACCGGTGGTGCGGGACGCGGGGCCGGTGCGGAAGAGAGCACCTGCGGGGATGACGGGGACCGTCGGAAGATCGACCGGTACTGGACACCGGGACTCGGGAGAGCGCTCCCGGTTGGAGTGTTGCGGTGGCGTATCCAGCGTGTCAAGACTTCGGACAGCACTTCTGGTGCGAATCAACTCGGCTCGGCAGCAAGCCTTCTGAGTGATCGGCGGAGCCCAACGGCGGACGAATCAGCAGGTCAGGGACCAGTCTGGGAGAGCGCTCCCCCGAGTCGGCTGGTCCATCGGCCACGATCGCCCCCCACCGGCGATCGGACCCGATCGGACCTCGACGACTCAGCGCAGTATCCGGACCTCCCGCCTGCCGGCCTCGGGCACGTCGCCGCCCGAGTCCAGGAACGACGCCAGCGGCAGCGTCGCGGCACCCATCGTGACGGCGTCCGGCCCCAGCAGGCCGAGCTCGATCGAGGTCTGCTCGCACGGGAAGCGCAGCGCGTACGAGCGGGCCGCCGCCCGGATGGCGGGCAGTAGTCTGGGGCCGAGCAGCAGCCCGGCCCAGCCGCCGATCACGATCCGTTCGGGGTTGAAGAGGTTGATCAGGTCGGCGATGCTCGCGCCGAGGTACTCCGCGGTCTCGCAGAGCAGCGCGTCGGCCACCGGGTCGTCTCGCTCGGCAGCCGCCAGCAGGGCCGCCAGGCCCGCCTTCTCGCTGGAGCTGGAGGCCGCGTCGGCCACGCCCCAGCGCTCGACCAGCGCTTCGGCGCCGACGTAGGCCTCCAGGCAGCCGCGCGCGCCGCAGCGGCAGAGCCGGCCGCCGACGTGGACCTTGGTGTGCCCCCACTCGCCCGCGCTGCTGGTCGCGCCCCGGTAGGGCGTGCCGTTGGCGATCACGCAGGCCCCGACACCGGAGCCGAACAACGCGATCACCGCATGGCTCGCGCCCCGGCCCGCCCCGAACCACATCTCGGCCTGGCCGAGGGTCTTGGCGCCGTTGTCGATGTGCAGCGGCAGATCGGTGCCCGCCCGCAGCAGCCGCCCGAGCGGGACGGCGTCCCAGTCGATGGTCTGGCTGTGCACCACCGCGCCGACGCCACCGGGGTCGTCCGGCTCGGCCGCCGGATCGCCCTGTTCGACGATGCCGGGCACCCCGATGCCGACCCCGAGCACCCGGGAGCGGTCGGTCCCCGTCCCGCTCAGGACCTCGGCCAGGCCGTCCAGGATCAGCTGGACCACGTGCGCGACGTCGTGCCCGTGGTCGGAGAGCGGCTGGTCGCAGGCGGCCAGCTCGGTCAGCGCCAGGTCGTACAGGGCGACCCTGACCTGCGTCTCCCCCACGTCGACACCCACCAAGTAGCCGCGGGCGGCCGCCACTTTGAGCAGGATCCGCGGCCGGCCGCCGTCGGAGTCGACCGAGCCGGCCTCCTCCACCAGGCCGTCCGCCATGAGCTCGCCGACCACGTTGCTGATGGTCCCGCCACTCAGTCCGGTGTCGCGTACCAATTCGTTACGACTGAGCAGGCCCTCGAAGTACAGGTGGCGCAGGACCGCCGATCTGTTGCCCCTTCGCAGGTCACGGACGGTTTGCTTGCTTCGCTCTGCCATTGCGGCTCCCTCCTGGCCCGAAATCTATCGCCGTCGAAGGCCTTGACGCCAGCTTTTCTCACAAGTTAAATCACGGCCTGAAGTAAGCCTCAGTCAGGGCCGATTACTTCACCCAAGGTCGCTCATTCATCCCCTGAGAGGGGAACTACGTCATGCGTACGAGCCGGGTCATCGCCGCAACAGCAGTCATCGCCGCCCTCACCGTCACCGCCACCGCCTGCGGCGGCGGCTCCACCTCCGGCAGCGGCGGGGGCGACAACAGTGCCCCCAAGACGCTCACCTACTGGGCCAGCAACCAGGGCACCAGCATCGAGAACGACAAGCAGGTGCTGGAGCCCGAGCTGAGAAAGTTCGAGGCGCAGACCGGCATCAAGGTCAGCCTCGAGGTCGTGCCGTGGTCCGACCTGCTGAACCGGATCCTCGCCGCCACCGCGTCCGGCCAGGGCCCCGACGTCCTCAACATCGGCAACACCTGGTCCGCGTCGCTGCAGGCCACCGGCGCGCTGCTGCCCTTCGACGAGGCGACCTTCGCCAAGATCGGCGGCAAGGACCGCTTCCTGCCGTCCACCATCGCCTCGGCCGGCGCGGCCGGCAAGGACCCGGCCGCCGTGCCGCTGTACTCGATGGCCTACGGCCTCTACTACAACAAGAAGATGTTCGCGGCCGCCGGCATCGAGAAGGCGCCCGCGACGTGGGACGAGCTGCAGGCGGATGCCGCGAAGCTCACCACCGGCGGCAAGTTCGGCCTGGGCATCGAGGGCGGCAACGTCTCCGAGAACGTCCACCAGGTGTTCACCCTCGGCAAGCAGCACGGCGCGGACTTCTTCGACGCCGCCGGCAAGCCGGCCTTCGACAGCCCGAACGCCGTCGCGGCGGTCAAGCAGTACGTCGACTTCATCGCCAAGGACAAGATCGCCGCGCCCGGCAACGCCGAGTACGCGAACAACCAGACGCTCAGCGACTTCGCCACCGGCAAGACCGCGATGATGATGTGGCAGTCCGCCGGCGCCAACCTCAAGTCCCAGGGGATGAACCCCGAGGACTACGGCGTGGCCCCGGTGCCGATCCCGGCCGGCGCCACCGGCGACAAGGCCGTCAAGTCGATGGTCGCCGGCATCAACCTCTCGGTCTTCAAGAACACCAAGAACCTCGACGGCTCACTGCAGTTCGTCAAGTTCATGACCAGCAACGAGGAGCAGAAGACCCTCAACTCGACGTACGGCTCCATCCCGCCGGTGAAGGAGGCCGGCAAGGACCCGGTCTTCGCCACTCCGGACCTCACCACGCTGAACGACGTGCTCTCCAACAGCTCCGCGCCGCTGCCGCAGGTGGCGAACGAGAGCCAGTTCGAGACCCTGGTCGGCACCGCCGTCAAGAACCTGCTCGCCGCGGCCGCCGCCGGCAAGCCCACGACCGACGACAGCGTCAAGGCCGAGCTCACCAAGGCCCAGCAGCAGATGCCGGCGTCCTGACGTGAAAGAGCGACTGCGCCGACTGCGCCACCCCCGAGGGGCCCTGCCCTACCTGCTCCTGCTCCCCGCCCTCGCGCTGGAGCTGCTGATCCACCTGATCCCCATGGTGGTCGGCATCGTGATGAGCTTCAAACAGCTCACCCAGTTCTTCATCCGGGACTGGTCGGCCGCACCCTGGACCGGCCTGGGGAACTACCGCACGGCGGTGGACTTCAACGCTCCGGTCGGCCAGTCGCTCCTCAACTCGTTCTGGACCACCTGCAGTTTCACCGCACTGTCCGTCGGAATCTCCTGGCTCCTGGGCACCGCAGCAGCCATCTACATGCAGGACACGTTCCGCGGACGAGGAATCCTGCGCGCCCTGTTCCTCGTCCCGTACGCCCTGCCGGTCTACGCCGCCGTGATCACCTGGTCGTTCATGTTCCAACGCGACACCGGCCTGATCAACCACGTACTGGTCGACCAGCTGCACCTGATGTCCGACAAGCCGTTCTGGCTGATCGGCGACAACAGCTTCACCGCCCTGGTCGTCGTCTCGGTCTGGAAGTCCTGGCCCTTCGCGTTCCTGACCCTGATGGCCGGCCTGCAGAACATCCCCAAGGAACTCTACGAAGCCTCCGCCATGGACGGCGCCGGCGTCTGGCAGCAGATCCGCAAGATCACCCTGCCCTCCCTGCGCCCGGTCAACCAGGTCCTCGTCCTGGTGCTGTTCCTCTGGACGTTCAACGACTTCAACACCCCCTACGTCCTGTTCGGCAAATCCGCCCCCGAAGCCGCCGACCTGATCTCGATCCACATCTACCAGTCCTCGTTCGTCACCTGGAACTTCGGCGTCGGCTCGGCGATGTCCGTCCTGCTCCTGCTGTTCCTGCTCCTGGTAACGGCCGTCTACCTCTTCCTCACCTCACGACGGAGGGACGCCGATGCCTAGGACCCCCCTCTCCCCGATGGCACCCCCCACCTCCTTCACATGGTCACGCCGCATCTTCCTGCTGCTGCTGTCGATCTTCGTCCTCACCCCGCTGTTCGTGATGATCAGCTCGTCGATGAAGCCGCTGCAGGACGTCCAGGGAGCCTTCTCCTGGATCCCCTCCAGCTTCACGCTCCAGCCCTACATCGACATCTGGACCACCGTCCCGCTCGGGGACTACTTCGTGAACTCCCTGATCGTCTCCGTCAGCGCCACCGCGCTGTCGGTGGTGATCGCGATCTTCGCCGCCTACGCCGTCAGCCGCTACCGCTTCCGCGGCCGCAAGCTGTTCACCGTCACCGTCCTCTCCACCCAGATGTTCCCCGGCATCCTGTTCCTGCTCCCGCTGTTCCTCATCTTCGTGAACATCGGCAACAGCACCGGCATCGCCCTGCTCGGCAGCCGAGGCGGGCTGATCCTCACCTACCTCACCTTCTCGCTCCCCTTCTCCATCTGGATGCTCGTCGGCTACTTCGACTCCATCCCCCGCGACCTCGACGAGGCCGCCGCGGTCGACGGCTGCGGACCACTGCGCACCCTCCTGAAGATCGTCGTCCCCGCCGCCGTCCCCGGCATCGTCGCCGTCTCCGTCTACGCCTTCATGACCGCGTGGGGCGAGGTGCTCTTCGCCTCGGTGATGACCAACCAGACCACCCGCACCCTCGCCGTCGGCCTCCAGGGCTACGCCACCCAGAACAACGTGTACTGGAACCAGGTGATGGCCGCCTCCCTCGTCGTGAGCCTGCCCGTCGTCGCCGGCTTCCTCCTCCTGCAGCGTTACCTGGTCGCCGGCCTCACCGCCGGAGCCGTCAAGTGACCCTCCCCGAAAGGCTCTCCGTGAACGACCTCAGCGCTCTCCCCGACGACTTCGTCTGGGGCGCGGCCACCGCCGCCTACCAGATCGAAGGAGCCGTGGACGCGGACGGCCGCGCCCCCTCCATCTGGGACACCTTCTCCCACACCCCGGGCAAGGTCGACAACGGCGACACCGGCGACGTGGCATGCGACCACTACCACCGCTGGCCCCAGGACCTCGCCATAGCAGGCCAACTCGGCCTCGACGCCTACCGCTTCTCCATCGCCTGGCCCCGCGTCATCCCCCACGCCGACGGCCGCGTCAACCAAGCCGGCCTCGACTTCTACGACCGCCTCACCGACACCCTCCTCGACAAGGGCATCACCCCCTTCCCCACCCTCTACCACTGGGACCTCCCCCAGACCCAACAGGACCGCGGCGGCTGGCCGCAGCGCGAGACCGCCGAACGCTTCGGCGAGTACGCCCAGGTCGTCGCCGGCGCCCTCGGCGACCGCATCACCAACTGGGCCACCCTCAACGAGCCGCTCTGCTCCGCGTGGATCGGCCACCTGGACGGCAACATGGCACCGGGCCTCAAGGACCTCACCGCCGCCGTCCGCGCCTCGTACCACCTGCACCTGGGCCACGGCCTGGCCGTGCAGGCACTGCGGGCGACGATCCCGAACGCGAACATCGGCATCGTCAACAACCTCAGCCCGGTGCACCCCGCCACCGACAGCGAGAGCGACCGCCTGGCCGCCCAGTACGCCGACGGCCACATCAACCGCTGGTGGCTGGACCCGGTGCTCGGCCGCGGCTACCCGCAGGACATGCTCGACCTGTACGGCGTGGACCTGCCCGTCCAACCCGGCGACATGGAACTCATCAGCGCCCCCCTCGACTGGATCGGCCTGAACTACTACTTCCGCCAGATCGTCACCGGCGACCCCACCGGCCCCGCCCCCCACTTCCGCCAGGTCCCCGGCCCCAACGTCGAACACACCGCCATGGACTGGGAGGTCCACGGCCCCGGCCTCGAACAACTCCTGCTGCGCCTGTCCGACGACTACGGCGTCCAGAAGATCTACGTCACCGAGAACGGCTCCGCCTACCACGACACCGTCGGCGCCGACGGCCAGGTCCACGACCCCGAACGAACCGCCTACCTCGAAGAACACCTCGCAGCCTGCGCCCGCGCCGTCGCCAAGGGCGCACCCCTCGCCGGCTACTTCGCCTGGTCCCTGCTCGACAACTTCGAATGGGCCTACGGCTACGACAAGCGCTTCGGTCTCGTCCACGTCGACTACAAGACGCAGCAGCGCACCGTGAAGACCAGCGGACACCGCTACGCGGAGATGATCGCGAACCACCGCCGACGCACCACCCACACCCCCTGACCCACCCACAACGACCCCGACGCCCACGCGCCGGCCACCCCCCACCCCCGGGGAGCGGCCGGCGCGTCGACGTTCACGCCACGGACAACAGCTCGCCCCGGGCGGCCCGCGACCAGGGGCGGGGCTTGCACGCGGGACGCCCCGGCGCACCCCGCGGCGCTTGCGTCAACCGACGAGAGGAAGGCGGTATTCACTCCCCCGGCCTGGAGGAAGGCCCTCTGGAGGGGTGCGGAAACGCGTGACAGCCTGGCTCGATCCACCTCTACAACATTCTGTTGAAGAGACCCTTGACGGCCGCGCGAGCCTCGCCGTACGTTGTTTCCGCATACTAAAACCATTCTTCCGCATCGTGGAACCCAGGAGATGAGCCCTCCGACCCACAGCGGGCCGACGCAGGAGAAACCCGATGCCTCGTATGACAGCCGCCCGCGCGGCAGTGGAGATCCTCAAGCGCGAAGGCGTCGACGTCGCGTTCGGCGTGCCGGGCGCTGCCATCAACCCGTTCTACGCGGCCCTCAAGGCCTCGGGCGAGATCCGCCACACCCTCGCCCGCCACGTCGAGGGCGCCTCGCACATGGCCGAGGGCTACACCCGTGCCAAGGCGGGCAACATCGGCGTCTGCATCGGCACCTCGGGACCGGCCGGCACCGACATGATCACCGGGCTCTACTCGGCGATCGCCGACTCGATCCCGATCCTCTGCATCACCGGTCAGGCCCCGGTCGCC
Source organism: Kitasatospora sp. NBC_00315 (assembly GCF_041435095.1). Taxonomy (NCBI): domain Bacteria; kingdom Bacillati; phylum Actinomycetota; class Actinomycetes; order Kitasatosporales; family Streptomycetaceae; genus Kitasatospora; species Kitasatospora sp. NBC_00315. The sequence goes on from NZ_CP108025.1 coordinate 734,775, forward strand.
AAGCTGCACACCGAGGACTTCCAGGCCGTCGACATCGCCTCGATCGCCAAGCCGGTCACCAAGGCCGCGACCACCGTCCTGGAGGCCGCCCAGGTGCCCGGCGTCTTCCAGCAGGCGTTCCACCTGATGCGCTCCGGCCGTCCGGGCCCGGTCCTGATCGACCTGCCGATCGACGTGCAGCTGACCGAGATCGAGTTCGACCCGGAGACCTACGCCCCGCTGCCGGTCTACAAGCCGGCCGCGACCCGGGCGCAGATCGAGAAGGCGCTCGGCCTCCTGCTGGCCTCCGAACGCCCGCTGATCGTGGCCGGCGGCGGCATCATCAACGCCGACGCCACCGACCTGCTGGTCGAGTTCGCCGAGCTGACCGGCACGCCGGTCATCCCCACCCTGATGGGCTGGGGCATCATCGCCGACGACCACGAGCTGAACGCGGGCATGGTCGGCGTGCAGACCTCGCACCGCTACGGCAACGCGACGTTCCTGGAGTCGGACTTCGTCCTCGGCATCGGCAACCGCTGGGCCAACCGCCACACCGGCTACAAGCTCGACGTGTACCGCGGCGACCGCACGTTCGTCCACGTCGACATCGAGCCCACCCAGATCGGCCGGATCTTCGCCCCGGACTTCGGCATCGCCTCCGACGCCAAGGCCGCGCTCGAACTCTTCGTCGAGGTCGCGAAGGAGCTCAAGGCCGCCGGCAAGCTGCCCGACCGCAGCGCGTGGGCCGCCTCCGCGCAGGAGCGCAAGGCCACCCTGCAGCGCCGGACGCACTTCGACAACGTGCCGATGAAGCCGCAGCGCGTGTACGAGGAGATGAACAAGGCCTTCGGCCCGGAGACGCGCTACGTCACCACCATCGGCCTCTCGCAGATCGCCGGCGCGCAGATGCTCCACGTCTACAAGCCGCGGCACTGGATCAACTGCGGCCAGGCCGGCCCGCTCGGCTGGACCATCCCGGCCGCGCTCGGCGTCGCCACCGCCGACCCGGAGACCCCGGTGGTCGCCCTCTCCGGCGACTACGACTTCCAGTTCATGCTGGAGGAGCTGGCCGTCGGCGCGCAGCACCGGATCCCCTACGTCCACGTCCTGGTGAACAACGCCTACCTGGGCCTGATCCGTCAGGCGCAGATCGGGCTGGACATCAACTTCCAGGTCAACCTGGAGTTCGAGAACATCAACTCGCCCGAGCTGGGCGTCTACGGCGTCGACCACGTCAAGGTCGTCGAGGGCCTGGGCTGCAGGGCCATCCGGGTCACCGAGCCGGACCAGCTGCTGCCCGCCTTCGAGGAGGCCAAGAAGCTCGCCGCCGAGTTCCGCGTGCCGGTCGTCGTGGAGGCGATCCTGGAGCGGGTCACCAACATCTCGATGAGCCGGACGGCCGACATCAGCGACGTCAGCGAGTTCGAGGAGCTCGCGACCGAGCCGGGCCACGCCCCGACCGCCATCAGGGCGCTTCGCGCCTGACCCACGCCCGATCCGGGCCCGCCCCGGACCGACGGCCCACCGGGCCCCCGCCGGTGCCCACCGCACCGGCGGGGGCCCGGACGGCTTTCCGCAGCGGGATGCCGCGGGAGAGCCGGGCTCAGGGGCAGGAGTAGGTGAAGGTGGCGGCGGCGCTGCGCTGCTGCCCCGGCGCGAGGATCTCGACCGTCGCGGTGGCCTGCATGGTGCCGTGGCCGTCGAAGGTCCAGCGGAGCACCAGATCCGCCTGCCCGCTGCCCCGCGGGACGGACTGCGACAGCTCTCCGGACGACGTGCCGTCGCTGCGCTGCCAGCGATAACGGACCGTTCCGGCATGACCGTTGGTGGCGACGGTGGCCTTGACGACGGCAGTGCCGTCGCAGCCGGGGCCGGCCGGGGCGGTGGTGACCGTGACACCGGTGACCGCGAGGGGCGGGCTGTACCGGCGCCAGGCGAGCAGGGCGAGCACCACCAGCAGCAGCAGCAGTCCGACGACGATCCGGAGCCGCTTGCGCCGCCGGGGTCGCTCGGGCTCGCCGCCGCCGTGCCAGACGGCGGCGGCCGCCGCCGGGATTCCCGGGCCGAACCGCCGCAACTCGCCGTCCGCGAGCGGCCGTTCGTCCTGCGGGGCGCCGACGGCTGGTTCGGCCGAGCCGACCGCGTCGAGGGGCTCCGGTGCGTCCAGCGGCTGGGTGGCGTCGACCGGCCGAGGTGTGTCGAGCGGCGGCACGGGCGGAGGGGCGGCCGGGGTGGCCGGGGTCGCCCACGCCGCCGGGTCGAGCATGGTGGCGACGGCGTTCTCCTCGGCCTCCGGAGCCGGGGCGGGCACTGCCGCGGCTGCCGGGAGCAGCTTCACGGTGCGCTCGGCCTCCGGAGCCGGGGCGGGCACTGCCGCGGCCGCCGGGAGCAGCTTCACGGTGCGCTCGGCCTCCTCGCCCAGCCGCACGGTCACTGTCTCGTCCGGACCCGCCGGGGGCTTGTTCGGTGTGGTCATGCTGCCCTCCTGGGCATGGGCGGTCCGGCTCAGCGGATGACGGGGGCGCAGTTGGCGGCGGGGAGCTGGAGATAGCTGTTCCGGGTCAGCTGCGCGGCGGGAGTGGTCGACACCTGTACCGCCCAGATCGGGTTGGGGTCGTTCGGACCGAAGACGTAGCCGTGGTCCGCCGTGACCGCCTTGCTCCCCTTGGGGATCACCACGGTCTGGGTAGCGACGACCGGGTTGCCGACGGTCCTGGCCGTCTTGTGGATCCAGCTGAGCGTCAGGGTGACGTCGGCGGCGCCGTCCGTCTGCACCGTCACCTTCGCCGTGGCCCCGTACTGGCCGGCGCAGGTCAGTCCCTCCAGGTTGAGGAACGTGACGTGCGCGACGACCGGGGGCGCCGTGGTGGCCGCCGTGGCACTGGGAGTGGCGGATCCCGACGGCGGCGCGGCCGACGAGGCCGAGGGCTTGTCGCTCGCCGGGGGCGAGGCCGTGGGCGGGTGCGCGGAGCCCGTCGCCGAGCCGCTCGGTGTGGCCGGGGCGGAGCCCGGGGCCGAGGGAGATTCGGAGAGCGAGGCCGAGGGCGAGGGTGACAGCGAGGGCGATGGTGTGGCAGAGGGTGGCAGGCCGGGACCGAGCGTGGTGGTGGCTTCGGGCGCCGGCTGCTGCGCCGGCACCGTCCGGACCTCCCGGTCGCTCGCGCCGGCGACGGCCACTCCGGCGAGCGACCCGGCCGCGAGCACTCCGGCAGCGACGCCGGCCAGGATCTTCGCGCGCCGGCCGACCCGCATCCGGCGCAGGCCCTGATGGGTCCGTCCGGGGCCGGGCACGGGCGGCGTGCTGGACGCCAGTGAGGTGTGCGCCAGCGAGGTGCCCCCGTCGGCCGGCCCGCCGGCCCCGGGCAGCAGCGCCGCGAACAGGCCCACCAGCGCGGCCAGTTCGGCCAGCCCGCGATCCTCCCAGTCCGGTCCGTAGCCGGCCGCGGCGACCGCCTCCAGCTCCGAGACGAAAGCCGCTGCGCTGTCCGGACGGCCGGCCGGGGTCTTGGCGAGCCCGGCCCGGATGAGCGGGCGCACCTCCGCGGGCGCGAGCTCGTCGGGGATCGGCGCCTCGGTGTGCTGGACGGCCAGCTCGGCGACGGTCGCGCCGTCGAACGGGCGGGCACCGGTCAGGCACTCGAAGAACGTCACGGTCGCCGAGTAGACGTCGGCGGCCGGCGAGGCCGGCTTTCCGGCCCACTGCTCGGGGGCGAGGTAGGCGGGGGTGCCGGAGATGTCGCGGTCGTCGCCGCTGCGCACCGCGATGCCGAAGTCCACCAGTTTGGAGGTGCCGTCGGCCGCCACCAGGACGTTGCCCGGCTTGTAGTCGCGGTGCACGACGCCCGCCGCGTGGGCGGCCGCGAGTCCCAGCAACGAGCCCTTGAGCACCACGAGTGCGGCTCTCGGGGTGGTGGCGCCCTCCTCGCGCAGCAGCGTGCGCAGCGCCACGCCGTCGACCAGCTCCATCACGATGGCGCAGCCCCGGTTGCTCTCCACGTACTCGTGGAGCCGGGTGACGTGCGGCGAGCGCAGGCCGGCGAGCACCTCGGCCTCGGCGCGCAGATCCCCGCCGTCGGCCGCCCGGTTCAGGTACTTGATCGCGACCGGCGTGCCGGTGGCGTCGTGCCGGGCCAGCACCACCCGTCCGCTCGCGCCCCTGCCCAGCTCACGGCCGTGCGTGTAGCCGGGCAGCAGCCAGCCGCCCGGGTCCCTGCCCGCAGTGTCGGCGTCCGTCACGACCGCCCCCCGTTCCATCCCGGCGCACGATGGTGCGGCCTCTGCAATCGACGCCTTCGCGAGCCGCCGGGTTCCCCGATACGGCCTACCGGTAGGTCACGATTTGGGCGATTCGCACACCATCTCAGCTGTTCCCCCGGGCAAGCATCCGGGGCGTGTACCCACGACCGCCGGAACCCGGCCCCCGCGCCAGGAACAGGTGGTCCGCCGACGCGGTTGTGCCCTGTGGCAGCATCCGTAGCGACACCGACCGACCTATCGAAGGACACCCTCGTGAGCCTGTACGACATCCCGCTGCGCACCCTCTCCGGCGAGGCCGCCTCGCTCGGCGACTACAAGGGCAAGGCGCTGCTGATCGTCAACGTCGCCTCCAAGTGCGGCCTGACCCCGCAGTACGCGGGCCTGGAGCGCCTCCAGGAGCGCTACGCGGCTCGCGGCTTCACCGTGCTGGGCTTCCCGTCGAACCAGTTCGCGGGTCAGGAGCCGGGCAGTTCGGAGGAGATCCAGACGTTCTGCTCGACCACCTACGGCGTCTCCTTCCCGCTGTTCGAGAAGACGGACGTGAACGGCGAGGACCAGCACCCGCTGTACGCCCGGCTGAACCTGACGGCCGACGCCGAGGGCCAGGCCGGTGACGTCAGCTGGAACTTCGAGAAGTTCCTGATCGGCCCGGACGGCACGGTGGCCGCCCGTATCCGCCCGCGCACCGAGCCGGAGGCCCCGGAGGTCGTGGCGGCGATCGAGGCACTGCTGCCCGCCTGATCCGACCCCGTCCGATCCGGACGGGGCGAAGGCCCGGGGCACTCCCCCGGGCCTTCGCCCCGTGCGCCGCGAGAATGCGATGACGGGCTCCGGCTCGGACGTCATATCGGGAGCTGGCACGTCCGCCCGAAGATGCGCAACCCTGTGGTTGCGGATCAGGCGGTGCGGCCGGTCAGGAGGACGCCCGCCCTGGGACGGCGCCCGGCTCCGGTCCGGCCGCACGGCGGCGGCGGCCGGGCCGGCCTCACTCCAGCAGCAGGCGGGTACCGGGGGGCAGCCCACCCGCCCGGGCCGCGTCCCGCAGGTGCTCCAGCAGGCCGGCGCGCAGCGCGGCGGCGGCCCTGGTCGGCGGGACCTCCTGGCCGTGCGCGAGCGCGATGGTGCGCCCCAGGCCCGGGCCCGCGAAGTGCGCCACGGCGAGCCCGGAGAGCGCGGCGACCATGCCCGGCAGGACGGCCGGGCCCAGCCCCGCCCTGACGAAGCCGAGCACCGCGTCCATCTCGCCGCCCTCGACCGCGAAGGCCGGTTCGAATCCGGCCGCGCGGCAGGCCCCGATGGTCGCCTCGCGCAGGTCGTAGCCCTCGCGGAACATCACCAGCGGCCGGTCGCGCAGCTCCGCCACCCGCACCCTGCGGCGCGGCAGGTCACCGGCCGACACGAGCACCAGCTCCTCGTGGAGCAGCTCGGTGACATCCAGCGCCGGATCCTCGGCCGCCGGCGGGGAGATGATCAGCGCGAGATCCAGCTCACCCGCCGCGAGGGAGCGCACCAGATCCCGCGAGCCGCCCTCCCGCACCAGCAGGGTCACCTCGGGGTACCGGTCGCGGAACACCCGCAGGATGTCCGGGACGAGGCTGGTGCACAGGCTCGGCGGCGCCCCGAGCCGGACCCGGCCGCGTCGCAGCCGCACCGTCTCCTGCACCGCGAGCCTGGCGCTCTCGGTGTCGGCCAGGATGCGCCTGGCCAGTGGCAGCAGCGCGTCCCCCGCATCGGTTAGGGCGATGTTGCCCCTCGTGCGGTGGAACAGCTCGGCCCCCAACTCCCGCTCCAGAGAGCGGATCTGCTGGGAGAGCGAGGGCTGCGCCACATGCACGGCCTCGGCGGCCCGGGTGAAGTGGCGGGCGTCGGCGACCGCGACGAAGTAGCGGAGTTGCTGGAGCTGCACGCATCCACCATAGGCCAGAACTATCGTGGTGAGCCGCAGCATGTCTTGGACGTACCGTCCGGCGGTTCCTACCGTGGACGCCATGGCACTGGCGACTCGGACGGGCCGTAAACCGTCCACCCTCACGACCCTGTGGCGGTCGACCGTCGGCAAGAAGGCGGTCATGGCCGTCAGCGGACTGGTCATGCTGCTCTACCTGGTCTTCCACATGCTCGGGAACCTCAAGGTCTTCTTCGGTCCGGACGACATCAACGGGTACGCGGCGTGGCTGCGCACCCTCGGACAGCCCTTCCTCGGGCACGGCTGGTTCCTCTGGATCGCCCGGGTGGCGCTGCTCGCCGCGGTGGTGCTGCACGCCGTCGCGGCGTACCAGCTGAGCCGGCGCGACCTCGCCGCCCGCCCGAGCCGATACGTGCACCGGCGACGGCGGGCGAGCTACGCGACCCGCACGATGCGGTGGGGCGGGATCATCCTGGCGCTGTTCATCGTCTGGCACATCCTCGACCTGACCACCCTCACCGTGAACCCGCGCGCCGAGGAGGGGCACCCGTACCAGAACATCGTGGCCTCCTTCTCGCACTGGTACAGCGCCGTCTTCTACATCCTCGCGATGCTGGCGCTCGGGCTGCACATCCGGCACGGCTTCTGGAGCGCGGCGCAGACCCTGGGCGCCAACAACGCCCGCCGGGACCGCGTGTTGAAGGCGATCGCCAACGGCCTGGCGCTCGTGCTGACCGCCGGCTTCCTGTCCGTACCCGTGGCCGTCCTGACCGGAGTGGTGAGTTGAGCACCCAGAACGCCCCCGCCGACTACAGCGACTACCGGGTCGGCGCGCCCGTCACCGACACCCGCGCCCCCGCCGGGCCGATCGAACAACGGTGGGACCAGCGGCGGTTCGAGGCGAAGCTGGTCAACCCGGCGAACCGGCGCAAGCACACCGTGATCGTGGTCGGCACCGGGCTCGCGGGCGGCGCGGCCGGTGCGACGCTGGCCGAACAGGGCTACCACGTGGTGCAGTTCTGCTTCCAGGACTCCCCGCGCCGGGCCCACTCGATCGCCGCGCAGGGCGGCATCAACGCGGCCAAGAACTACCGCAACGACGGGGACTCGGTCCGCCGGCTGTTCTACGACACCGTCAAGGGCGGCGACTTCCGGGCCCGCGAGTCCAACGTGCACCGCCTGGCGCAGGTCTCGGTGGAGATCATCGACCAGTGCGTCGCGCAGGGCGTCCCGTTCGCCCGCGAGTACGGCGGCCTGCTGGACACCCGGTCCTTCGGCGGCGTCCAGGTCTCCCGGACCTTCTACGCCCGGGGTCAGACCGGGCAGCAACTCCTGCTCGGCGCCTACCAGGCGCTGTCGCGGCAGATCGCGGCCGGCACGGTGGAGATGCACCCGCGCACCGAGATGCTGGATCTGATCGTGATCGACGGACGGGCCCGCGGCATCGTCGCCCGCGATCTCGTCACCGGCCGGATCTCGGCCTACACCGCCGACGCGGTGGTGCTGGCAAGCGGTGGGTACGGCAACGTCTTCTACCTCTCCACCAACGCCAAGAACTCCAACACGACGGCGATCTGGCGGGCCCACCGCCGGGGTGCCCACTTCGCCAACCCGTGCTTCACCCAGATCCACCCGACCTGCATCCCGCGCAGCGGCGACCACCAGTCGAAGCTGACTCTGATGAGCGAGTCCCTGCGCAACGACGGCAGGATCTGGGTCCCGAAGGCCGAGGGCGACACCAGGCCGCCGGCCGAGATCCCCGAGCACGAACGGGACTACTACCTGGAGCGGATCTACCCCTCCTTCGGCAACCTGGTGCCGCGCGACATCGCCTCGCGGGCCGCCAAGAACGTCTGCGACGAGGGCCGCGGCGTCGGCCCCGGCGGCCAGGGCGTCTATCTGGACTTCGCCGACGCCATCGCCCGGCTCGGCCGCGACCAGGTCGAGGCGAGGTACGGGAACCTCTTCGAGATGTACGAGCGGATCACCGCCGAGGACCCGTACCGGGTGCCGATGCGGATCTACCCCGCGATCCACTACACCATGGGCGGGCTCTGGGTCGACTACGACCTGCAGACCAGCCTGCCGGGGCTGTTCGCGATCGGCGAGGCCAACTTCTCCGACCACGGCGCCAACCGGCTGGGCGCCAGTGCACTCATGCAGGGCCTGGCCGACGGGTACTTCGTGCTCCCCGCCACCCTCAACGACTACCTGGCGCGAAGCGGCGCGAAGCCCGTACCGGCCGACGCACCGGAGATCGCGGAGGCCACCGCCGAGGTGACCGACCGGCTCGAACTCATCCTCGCGGTGAACGGCGACCGCACCCCGGACTCCTTCCACCGCGAGCTGGGTGAACTCCTCTGGGAGGAGTGCGGGATGGCCCGCGACGAGGCGGGGCTGCGGCGCGCGCTGGAGCGGATCCCGCAGCTGCGCGAGGAGTTCTGGCGCCGGATCAAGGTGCCCGGCACCGGCCAGGAGCTCAACCAGTCGCTGGAGAAGGCCAACCGGATGGTCGACTACTTCGAGCTCGCCGAACTGATGTGCCTGGACGCCCTGCACCGAACCGAGTCCTGCGGCGGACACTTCCGCGAGGAGAGCCGTACACCCGAGGGCGAGGCGGCCCGCAAGGACGAGGAGTTCTCCTACGCCGCCGCCTGGGAGTTCACCGGAACCGGCCTACCGCCCGTGCTCCACCGCGAGTACCTGGAGTTCGAACACGTCCACCCCACCCAGCGGAGCTACGCATGAACCTCACCCTGCGGATCTGGCGCCAGGCGGGCCCCGAGGCCGCCGGCTCGATGACCACCTACCAGGTCACCGGCATCAGCCCGGACATGTCCTTCCTGGAGATGCTGGACACCCTCAACGAGGAGCTGATCCTGCGCGGCGACACCCCGGTCGCCTTCGACCACGACTGCCGCGAGGGCATCTGCGGGGCCTGCGGCATGGTCATCAACGGCCAGGCGCACGGCCCCGAGCGCACCACCACCTGCCAGCTGCACATGCGGCACTTCCGGGACGGCGACACCATCGACGTCGAGCCGTGGCGCGCCGCCGCCTTCCCGGTGGTCAAGGACCTGGTGGTGGACCGCTCCGCGTTCGACCGGATCATCGGCTCCGGCGGCTACATCACCGCCCCCACCGGCAGCGCACCCGAGGCGCACGCGACCCCCGTCCCCAAGGAGGCCGCCGACACCGCCTTCGAACACGCCGAGTGCATCGGCTGCGGTGCCTGTGTGGCGGCCTGTCCGAACGGCTCCGCGATGCTCTTCACCTCCGCCAAGGTGGTGCACCTCAACATCCTGCCGCAGGGCGCGCCCGAGCGCGCCGACCGGGTCCGCTCGATGGTCGCCCGGATGGACGACGAGGGCTTCGGCGGCTGCACCAACACCGGCGAGTGCGCCACGGCCTGCCCGAAGGGCATCCCGCTGCCGAGCATCGCGGCGATGAACCGGGAGTTCCTGCGCAGCCTCGGGTGACCGGGCGCTCCGTCCCGGCTCCGGAGGCCGGGTTCCTCGCCGGGTGGGAGCGGACTCGCCGACGGGTCGGCGTTCGCGGGTCGGCTGGTCGGCGTTCGCTGGTCGGCTGGTCGGCTGGTCGACGTTCGCGGATCGGCGGGTCATGAGGTCGATCATCGCGAGGGAACACGGGACGGTCGGCGGCGACCCGGCCGGCAGCCGACGATCTTCGCGTGGGACGGGGAGATCCGAGGGAATCCCCGCGAGCCGGGACGAGTCCCGCGGCGATCGGCGGCCGACGGCCGTAGGGTCGGACCTGTTCCCGAGGAGGACTTATGCGCAGCGTGACCTACTCGATGGGTGTCTCCCTCGACGGCTTCATCGTCGGGCCGAACGGCAGATTCGACTGGACGGCGCCCGACGAGGAGGTCCTCCGTTTCGTCACCGACGAGATCCGGGGGATCGGCGTCTACCTGCTGGGACGACGGCTGTACGAGACGATGCTGTACTGGGAGACCGCCGATCAGGATCCGTCGCTCGACGACTCGATGCTCGAATGGGCGGCGGTCTGGAACCCGCTCCCGAAGGTGGTGTTCTCCAGCACGCTGTCGACGGTGCAGGGCGAGGCCCGCCTGGCCGTCGGTGGTCCGGCGGAGGAGATCGAGCGGTTGCGGGCCGAGCCGGGGCAGGGCGACATCGCGATCGGCGGTGCGACGCTCGCCGCCGAGGCGGCCGCGTCCGGTCTGATCGACGAGTACCGGGCCAGGGTCTACCCGGTGCTGGTCGGCGGTGGCACGCCGTTCTATCCCCAGCACGAGCGCCGGGTGGATCTCGAACTCGTCGAGACCCGCACGTTCAGCTCAGGAGTCGTCCACCTCCGCCACCGCGTGGCGCGCCGGGCCGTGCGCTAGACGTCGCCGATGCGCGGGCAGGTGAGCGACGACGCCGCTCGGACGGCCGCCGCGCTGACCGCAGCACCACCTTCCCGGTGACGGCGGTGACGCTCAGGCCGAAGCAGATCGCGAACGCCGGTAGGGAGTACAGCGACGTCAACACCGAGGTGTCCGCGTCCGGCCGGCGCGTCTGCGGCGTGACCGGCACGACGGCCCAGGTGATCCTTCCCGACGAGACGCAGGCCAAGCAGGTCAAGGTGACCGGCGGGGTCGACCACGGCACGCTGAACATCTGCGACAGGCCCACCGTCCAGCCGTTCCAGGGCGTCCCGGGCGCCAACGGCTGAGCTCGCGGAGGGCGGCCGCCTCCCGCCCGGTCCCGGCCGCGCGGATCGGACGGACGGCGAGGACTGACAGCGAGGACGGGACCGGCCGACGGCGGACCGCAAGGACGGCACCGGTGGGGACGAGGCCGGTAAGGACGGGCCCGGCGAACGCCGAGGACCGCACCGGCGGCCGCGGGGCCGTTCCGGTGGTTGTCGGCCGCCGGCGGCATGTCCGCCGGAGCGGGCTCCCGGCTCCGTGGTGGGCTGGTGCGGTTCACCGCCGCACCGACGCGTTCATCCGCAGGAGCGGGTGCCGGAGCTGGCTCACCACGAGACCGGGAGAGAACCGAATGTCCGACGTCGCACTGCTCGCCAGGATCGAAGCCAAGCCGGAGTACGCCGACACCGTGGCCGCGATGCTCCGGGACGCGGTGGATCTGGCCCGGCAGGAGAGCGGAACCATCACCTGGTTCGCGTTCCGCGAGGACGCCACCACCTTCGGTATCTTCGACACCTTCGCCGACGACCAGGGCCGCGACGCCCATCTCCAGGGCCGGATCGCCCAGGCCCTGATGGCCGTCGCGACCAGCCACCTGGCCTCGCCGCCCGACATCCGCAAGGTCGGCGTCCTGGCGAGCAAGCTTCCCTGACGCCCGACCGGCCCCGGTATCGGCCGGCCCCGGTATCGGCCGGCCCCGGTCCCGACCGCCCCGCCACCGGCCGGGCCCGCCCCGGGGCCGGAGCGACGCCACCGAACCCGGCAGCGGCGCCCCCGGTCTCCTTCGCCCACGAAGGGGCGGTGCCCCGCCGGTCACGTACACCCCGGCCACGGACCGGATCACGCCGTCACGCCGTCAGCCGGCGGCGCCCCCGCGGCGGCGCGGGCCGCGACTTGGCCGATTCACCCGTCCACGTTCTATTCTGTCCCGCGCGGCCAGTGCGCGGCCGGGCGGCCGACGGGGGCGAGGGGCGGCCGTGGACCGAAGGGGTGGACGTGGCGGGGCGGCGGAACAGCGGAGTGCTGGCGGTCTGGGCGGAGGCGCAGCGACAGCAGCAGCGCCGCGAGGAGGCCCGATGGCGGGCGCAGGCCGCCGAACAGCGCCGGCAGGAGCGCGAGTCGCGGGAGGCGCAGCGGACGGCCGCCCGCGGTGAGCGGGAGGAACTGAAGGCGTACCAGCAGTCCCGGGAGGCCGAGGTGGCCCGCCGGACGGCTGAACTCGACTCCCGGGTGGTGGAGTTGCGAGAGGTGCTGCGCTCCGGCCTGGAGCAGCCGGCGTTCCGTCCGACGGCGCTGCTGGATTCCCGTACGCCGCCGCCGTTCGAGCCCGGCCGGCTCGGGGTACCCGTCCCGATGCCCGACCAGGCGGCGTACCACGTCCAACCGCCGACCGCCGCCCAGGCCGTCGACCCGGCGATCCGGCGCCAGTACGAGGCCTACCTCGCGCAGGCGCGGACCCGCTTCGAGCAGGACTGGTACCGGGCGCAGGCGGCCGAGGCGGAGCGGCAGCGCCAGCTCGCCGAGTACCACGGGCAGTACCTGGCCTGGGTGGCGGACCACCGCCGGCAGGACGACGAACGTACCGCCGGTACCAGGGAGTTGCTGGATCGCCTGCGCCGGGGTGAGGCGGAGGCGGTGCAGGAGTACTTCACGGCGGTGCTCTACGCGTCCGCGCGGTGGCCGGAGGGCTTCCCGCACAATCTGGTGGCGGCCTGGGAGGCGTCGAGCCGGCAGCTGGTGGTGAACTGGGAGCTGCCGGGCGCCGACGTGGTACCGGCGAGCTCCCGGGTGCGGTACGTCAAGTCGGACGACCGCGAGGCGGAGGTGGCACGGCCGGCGGCCGAGCGCAGGACGCTGTACCGGGAGGTGCTGGCACAGAGCGGCCTGCGGGTGGTCACCGAGCTGTTCCGGGCGGACGCCGACGGGTTGTTGGCGTCGGTCGTGCTGAACGGTTTCGTGCACGGCATCGATCCGGCGACCGGACGCGAGGCGGAGCGCTTCCTGCTGACCGTCACGGTGTCGCGGGCGGAGTTCTCGGCGCTCTCACTGGACCGGGTGGCGGCCGTGGAGTGCCTGCAGGGCCTCGGCGGGAAGCTCTCGGCCCGCCCGGAGCGGCTGGACGAGGTGAAGCCGGACCGGCTGCCCGAGACGGTCGGCGTCAGTCTGGCGGGGCAGGGCGGCGAGGACGAGCCGGACCTCTTCGAGATGGATCCGATCGAGTTCGAGGAGCTGATCGCCGAGCTGTTCCGGGCGCGCGGCTACCGGGTGATGACGACGGCCCGCAGCGGCGACGCCGGGGTGGACGTGGTCGCCGACGACCTGGATCCGGTGACGGGCGGCCGGATCGTCATCCAGGCCAAGCGCTACCGCTCGACGGTCTCCCCCACGGCCGTCCGGGATCTGCACAGCACGGTGCAGCACCACGGCGCGATCAAGGGCATCCTGGTCACGACCGCGGGCTTCGGGCCCGGCTCGTACGACTACATCGCCAACAAGCCGCTCAGCCTGGTGAGCGGACCGGAGCTGGTCGAGCTGCTCGCCGAGCACGGGCTGCGCGGGCGGCTCGGTCCGGCCCCGCGGGCCGCGGCGGCCGCGCCGGAGGCCGGGTCCGTCGGGGCCGCTGCCGCGCCGGGCGCCGCGGGGCGGCTGGAGATCAGCTGGCAGAGCCGGACGGTGGCCGGGGACGCGGTCGAGCTGGACGTGTCGGCCTTCCTCTGCGCGGCCGGCCGGGTGCTGAGCGACGAGCACTTCGTCTTCTTCAACAATCCGCAGGACCCGGACGGCGCCGTGCAGTTGCACCCGACCCGCTCGGTGGCCGGGCAGCCGGCCCGGGGTGCGGCGCTGAGCGTCGACCTGGCCCGGATCGCGGCGGGCGTGGACGAGGTGGTGATCGCCGTCTCGACCGAGGAGGAGGCGGCGCCGGCCCTGCCACTGGGGTACGTGCACGGGCTCACGGTGCGGGCGGCGCTCGGGGCCGGGGCGAGCGGTCCGGACGCCTGGGAGGGCGCCACAGCCGGGATCCCGGACAGTGCGATGGCGATCGGCTCGATCCGCCGCTCGGGCGGCGGCTGGCACTTCGAGGCCGCGCCCTGCCCGGTGCGCGGCGGGCTGGCGGGCCTGGCCGCCCGGTGGGGCGTCTCGGTGGAGTGACGCGCCCCGGGTTGGAGCGTCTCGGTCGAGCGACGCGACCCGGGTGGGGCGGCCGGAGCCGGAGCCCCACCCGGGCGCGGGGTCAGCAGCCGCTGAGCAGCGAGGTGAGGGCGCTCTTCTCGGCGCTGTCGACGGTCAGGCCGTAGTAGTACTTCACCTGCACCCAGGCACGGCTGTAGGTGCACCGGTACGAGGTCTGCGGCAGCCAGTTGGCCGGGTCCTGGTCGCCCTTGCTGCGGTTGGAGGAGGCCGACACGGCGATCAGCTGGGGGCGGGTCAGGTCGTTGGCGAAGGCCTGCCGCTGCGCGGTGGTCCACGCCCAGGCGCCGGAGCGCCACGCCTCGGCAAGCGGGACGAGGTGGTCGATGTCGAAGCCCGACGCGGTGGTGGTGGTCGCATTGTCGTAGGCGGAGGTCCAACTGCCGCTGACGGCCGCACAGGCGGAGCTGGTGACCACGTTGCTGCCGTCGCGCTTCAGCACGGTCTCGCGGGTGTCGCAGGTGCCGGAGATGGTGATCCAGTGCGGGAACAGCGTCCGGTCGTACGTGGTGGTGTGGGAGTCGGCAGCCACGGTGAGGGCGGCCAGGTAGGTGCGGGCGGTCGCGGCCGACACGGGCGTCGGAAGGGCGGCCTGCGCGCTGCCGGCGCCGGTCAGCAGGGTGGTGGCGGCGAGCAGGAGGGCGCCGAGGGCGGCCACCAGGGCACGGCGGAGCGAGCGTATCGCGGGCATGCGGAACTCCAGGGGGTGCGGCAGGACATGCTGAGGAGCCCGGGCTCAGGCACCGCCCGGGTGAACAACCAGCTTGCCGCTTCAGGGGTTTACGCGGGTAGACCCTGGAGGTTAACTTTTGACCGCTCCTCAACAATGAAGTGTGTGGGAGGCGGTGGGCATCCGGCCCCCGGCGGTTCCGGCCCACGGCCGGGGGCGCGCCGCTTTCCCGGCCGACGGGACGGCCGGCGGCACGACCGGCGGCGCGACCGGCGGGACGGCCGGCGGGACGGCCGGCGAGGCGGCCGGCGAGGCGGCCGGCGAGGCGGCCGGCGAGGCGGCCGGCGAGGCGGCCGGCGGCGTCAGTCCCCGGTCGGCCGGGTGCGCAGCGAACCACCCGGTAGCACCGCGACGTCCGACGGCGCGCACACCTCGGAGTCGTCCGTGACGACGGCGGCGACCACGGGCCGGCCCGACCTGCGGTCCACCAGCCGGACCGGCGGCCCGTCACTGTCGGCGAGGTAGCGGTCCCCCCACTGCATGAGCCCGACCATCACGGGGTAGAGCCCCCAGGCCTTCTCGGTGGGCAGGTACTCGTACCGTTCGCGCCCGGCGCCCTCGCGGTAGGGCACCCGGTCGAGCAGGCCGTCGTCCACCATCTCGTTCAGGCGCCGGCTCAGCACCGAACGCGAGACCCCCAGGTGCTGCTGGAGGTCCTCGAAGCGCCGTACGTCGTTGAACGCCTCCCGGAGCACGGCCATCGCCCACTGCTTGCCGATGACGTCGAGCGCCCGGAGCACCGAGCAGTTTCCCAGGTCGACCGTCGTCCATTCCACGAACGGAGTCTAGCCCGCTTGAGTTCGGATCGAGAACTCAGCTACGGTCTGAGTTCTCATCAAGAACCCTGCCGAGGAGAACTTCCGCATGTCCTACGACGGATACCGCACGCTCGACGTCCGACTGGACGACGGGGTCGCCTTCGTGACGATCGACCACCCGCCGTTCAACCTCCTCGACCGGCACCTCGCCGCCGACCTCGACCGGCTGCACGGCGCCCTGAGCGAGGACGCGAGCGTGCGGGTCGTGGTCGTCGGGAGCGCCGATCCGGACTTCTTCCTCGCCCACGGCGACATGACCCTCGCCCTCGATCCGGGCCTGGTCGAGCAACTGGCACTGGCGGCCCCCGGAGCGCTCACCCCCGGGCAGGACCTGCACGAGCGGTTCCGCACCCTGCCGCAGATCACCATCGGCAAGCTGGCCGGCCGCGCACGCGGCGGCGGCGCCGAGTTCCTGCTCGCCCTCGACATGCGCTTCGCCGCCGTCGGGCGGGCCCGGCTCGGACTCCCGGAGGTCAGCCTGGGAATGATCCCCGGCGGAGGCGGCACCCAGTACCTGCCCCGGCTGACGGGCCGGGCCCGCGCGCTGGAGATCATCCTCGGCTCGGAGGGTTTCGACGCCGAGACGGCCGAGCGCTACGGCTGGGTCAACCGGGCCCTGCCCGCCGACGAGCTGGACGGGTTCGTGGAGCGCCTGGCACTGCGGATCGCCCGCTACCCCGCCGCCGCGCTCCGGGCGGCCAAGCTGGCCGTCGAGGCCTCGGAACTGCCCCTGCGCGAGGGCCTGATGGTCGAGAGCGGGTTGATCCAGCAGGTGTTCTCCGCTCCGGAGACCACCCGGCTGGTCCGGGACGCCCTCGCCGCCGGGGCCCAGACCAGGGCGGGCGAGCTGGAGCTGGAGGGACTGCTCGCCGCCAGCCGGTAGCCCGCCACCCGGGACGCCGAGGACACGCCGGGACCGCAGGCCATACGGACCGGCCGGACCGGGCGGGCGGGGCGGGCGGGGCGGCCCGCCTGGTCCGCCGGGACCGCCGGGACCGCCGGGACCGGCCGGTGTCCGGCACCGAACGCGACGCGCCCCGCACGGCGGTGGGCCGGGCGGGGCGCGGAGCGCGAGCTGCGGGAGCGTCAGGCGGTGGACTCCGCCGAGCCGGCGCCCTTCGCGCCGCTCTGGCCGGTTGCCCTCGGCGCACCGGAGGCGGCCGGGGCACCAGGACCGGAGGTCCGGCTGAAGAGGCCGAGGAAGAGGATCAACGTCGGGACCAGGTACGCGGCCCAGACCACGAGCTGGAACACCGTCGGGTCGGGCTGGAAGTTGAACACTCCCTTGAGCAGCGTTCCGTACCAGCTGTCCTTGGGGATGGTGCTGCTGATGTCGAAGGCCTGGCTGTGCAGGCCGGGCAGCCAGCCGGCCTCCTGCAGGTCGTGCACCCCGTACGCGAGCACACCGGCGGCGACCACGACCAGCATCGCGCCGGTCCAGGTGAAGAACTTGGCGAGGTTGATCTTCAGGGCGCCCCGGTAGAACAGCCAGCCGAGCACCACGGAGGTCAGCAGCCCGAGGGACGCGCCGATCAGCGGGTTGTAGCCGTCGCCGGTGGCCTGGACGGCGGACCAGATGAACAGCGCGGTCTCCAGGCCCTCCCGGCCGACCGCCAGGAACGCCGTGGTCACCAGGGCGAAGGTACCCATCGCGATCGCCGCGTCCAGCTTGCCGTGCAGCTCGCTCTTCAGGTGCCGCGCGGTGCGGCGCATCCAGAAGACCATCCAGGTGACCAGGCCGACCGCGATGATCGACAGCGACCCGCCGAGCGCCTCCTGGGCCTCGAAGGACATCTGGCTGGAGCCGAACTGCAGGACGGCGCCGAACGCCATGCTGAGCACCACCGCCGCCGCGATGCCCGTCCACACCGGAGCGAGCTTCTCCCGGCGTCCCGTCTTCACCAGGTAGGCGATCAGGATGCAGACGACGAGGCTCGCTTCGAGGCCCTCACGCAGACCGATCAGATAGTTGCCGAACACGGGGTGCTCCTGTGGGGTGGGGAGGTGGTACGGGCGGGGAGGGGGGCCTGGCGCCGGCTCAGCCGAACAGGGCCTGCCCCCACCACTCGCCGGGCTTGCGGACGCCGGCCGGGCAGGCGAAGTGGGCCGAGCCGACGTGCTGGATGTACTCGTTCAGCTTGTCACTGGCCGCGAGCCGGTTCTGCAGCGGGACGAACGCCTTGCGGGTGTCACGCTGGTAGGCGAGGAAGAACAGACCGGCGTCGAGCCGGCCGAGGCCGTCGGTGCCGTCGGTGAAGGAGAAGCCGCGGCGCAGGATCATCAGACCGTTGTTGGAGTCCGGGTGCGCCAGGCGCACGTGCGAGCCCGCCGGCATGGCCTTGAGATCCGGGGCGTCGCGCTCCTTGGCCTTGCCGTACGGCGCGCCCTCGCCCTTGTTCCGGCCGAAGACGTCCTCCTGCTCCTTGAGCGAGGTGCGGTCCCAGGTCTCGATGTGCATCCGGATCCGGCGGGCGACCAGGTACGAGCCGCCGGTCATCCACTCCGGGCCGTCCCCGGGGGCGGCCCAGACGTGGTCGGCGAGCGCCGCCGTGTCGGTGCCGGCGATGTTGTGGGTGCCGTCCTTGAAGCCCATCAGGTTGCGCGGGGTCTGCGCGTCCGGCGTGGTGGAGGAGGTCTTGCCGAAGCCGAGCTGGGACCAGCGGATGCTCGCGGTGCCCATCGCGATCCGGGCCAGGTTGCGGATCGCGTGCACGGCCACCTGCGGGTCGTCGGCGCAGGCCTGGATGCAGATGTCGCCGCCGCTGCGGGTCGGGTCGAGGTTGTCGTGCGGGAACTTCGGCAGGTCGATCAGCGCGTCCGGGCGCTTGGCCTTGAGGCCGAAGCGGTCCACGAGTTGTCCGTCCGGGGTGGACGTCTCGAACAGCGAGGGGCCGAAGCCGATGGTGAGGCTGAGCCGGGAGGCGGGCAGGCCGAGCGCCTCGCCGGTGTCGTCCGGCGGGGCCTCGGGCAGGCCGGTCGCCGCGCCGGTGCCGACCTCGCGGCCACCGGTCATCGCGGCCGCCGCCTTGGTCCAGTCCTTCAGCATCTTCACCAGGGCGTCGCGGTCCGTGGTGGAGACGTCGAACGCCGCGAAGTGCAGGCGGTCCTGGACCGGCGTCGCGATACCGGACTGGTGGTCGCCGTAGAAGGGGATCTCCGCTGCCCCCGGGGCGGCGGGCGCGGGGGCGCCCTTGTCGTCCATCGTGGCGGCCGCGACGGTGCCGACACCGGCGGCACCGATCGCCACGCCGGCGCCGGCCCAGCCGATCACGGCCCGCCGGCTGAGCCCGGCGGACGGTACGGTCTGCGGCCCGGTCGACTGCTCGGTCGGCTGCTCGCGCTCGGCATCCATGGAGACGGCCCTTCTCTGTGCTGACTCACGTGTGCCGTGGCGACCGCTGGGGCCGCCACGGCGTGGTGGTGGAGGGTGGTTCGGCAGGAGTCCCGCCGCGACGCCGAAGCGTCGCGGCGGTTGGCGGGACTACTTGACGACGACCGCGGCGGCGAGCTTGGAGAGCGGCTCGGCCAGCGCGTTCACGGCGTCCGAGAAGGTCTTGCGGTCCGCCTCGCCGACCGTGTCGTAGGAGACGTAGGCCTCGCCCTGCTTGTACTTGGCGAGCAGCGTCTTCAGGTCGGCGAACTCGGTGTCCAGGCTCTTGGAGAGCTCCGCGTCCTTCTCCGCCGCGACGGGCTTGAGCAGCTCGTAGGCGTACTCGGCCCCCTCGACGTTCGCCGCGAAGTCGGAGAGGTCGGTGTGGCTGTAGCGGTCCTCCTCGCCGGTGACCTTGCCGGTCGCGACCTCGTCCAGCAGCTCCTTGGCACCGTTCGCCATGCTGGTGGCGGTGATGTCGGCGGTGCCGACCCGGGTCTGCCAGTCCTTCAGGTCGGTGACGAGCTGGTCGGCGAGCTTCTTCTCGTTGTCGCCGATGGTGTTGTCGGCCCAGAGGGACTTCTCCAGCTTGTGCCAGCCGGTCCACTCCTGGCCGGCCTCCAGGCCGTCCTCACGGGTGTCGGTCTTGGGGTCGATGTCACCGAAGCTCTCGGCCACCGGCTCGGTGCGCTCCCAGCCGACCCGGGAGGCGGCGAAGAGCGACTTGGCCTTCACGGTGTCCCCGGCCTTGATCGCGTCGGCGAACTGCTGCACGACCGGAATGGTGGCGTCGGCCTGCTCCTGGGCGTACTTGCGGTACGAGGCCACGGCCGCGTCCAGACGCGGGTCGCCCTTGGCCGGCGCACCCTCGCCGGTCACGGTGATCTTCTGGCGGATGCCGTCACCGGTCATACCCGGCTTGCAGGCGACCTCGTAGTCGCCGGCCTTGATCTCGGCGGCGATGGCGGCCTTGGTGCCGGGACCGATGTTCTCGCGCTCGGTGACGATCTTGTCGCCCGGGGCGTACACGTAGACCTCGGTCGCCTTCGAGCCCTTGTTGTGCACCTCGAGACTCACGTGCCCGGCCGGGAAGGAGGTCTTCGACAGCTCGCAGGCGGAGTCGGAGGCGTTCACCTGGATGGCGTCGGCGGAGGCCGTGTCGTCCTTCTTCTGCGAGCAGCCGGTCAGCACCACGGCGGCGACAGCGAGGGTGAGCAGCGAGGCTGCGGTCGAACGACGGGCGGACATGAAAACTCCACGGGAAGGGCCGGCGTGCACGAGGGCAGGACGATGCATGAGCGAGTGGACCGGCGACGCCGACCCCCCACTCACTTAGCTAAGGCATACCTTAGAGAATTCTGTTTTGACCGTCTACACCACCCCCCTCCCAGGCGCCCCGGCGACACGCCGCGGGGGCGGACGGCGTGCCCGGCGGTCCGCCCCCGCGCTCCCGTACGCGTCGTCAGAACGCGGGCGGCGCACCGCCCGACGGCACTGCCCGGCACACGCGGCGCATCCCCGGACGGCGGGGACCGAGGCACGCGGCGCATCCCCGGACGGCGGGGACCGAGGCGCGCGGTCACCGCTGCCAGGCGCCGCCGGCCCGTCCGAGCGCCTCGTCCGCGCCGGGCAGCGGGGCCCGCCGGGTGGCCGCGCGCGCCGTCCAGCGGCCGTCCTGCCGGGAGATCCTGATCGGGTGGCCGAAGCACGCGCTGATCAGCTCGGTGGTCAGGACGTCGTCGGCCTTCCCCGCCGCGACGCACTCGCCGTCGCGCAGCAGCAGGGCGTGCGTGGTGCTCTCCGGCAGCTCCTCCAGGTGGTGTGTCACCAGCACGCTGGCCAGCTCGGGGTGCTGGTGGCGCAGCAGGTCGAGGCTGTCGAGCAGCAGTTCCCGCGCGGTCAGGTCCAGTCCGGTGGCGGGCTCGTCCAGCAGCAGCAGGCGGGGGCTGGCCATCAGGGCCCGGGCGATCAGGGCCCGGCCTCGCTCGCCCTGGGACAGCGTCGGCCAGCTCGCGGCCGCCATCGGCGTCATACCGAGGGTGTCGATCAGCCGGTCGGCCCGGGCGAGGTCGGCGGCGCCGGGGAGCTTCTGCAGGTCCGGCTCGATGCTGTTGGTGAGGCCGGTCAGCACCACCTCCCGGACGGTCAGCGGCGAGCGCAGCGGATGCCGGGGGTTGACGTGCCCGAGGTGCGCCCGCAGGTCCCTGATGTCCACCCGGCCAAGCCGGCGGCCGAGCACGTCCACCTCGCCCCGGGTCGGGTGGGTGACCGCACCGAGCAGGCCCAGCAGGGTGCTCTTGCCGGCGCCGTTGGCGCCCAGCAGCGCCCAGTGCTCGCCGGGCTCGATGGCCAGGGTGATGCCGCGCAGCAGGTGGCGGCCGTCGCGCACGACGTCGACGTCCTGGGTGCGCAGCAGCGGGCCGTCGGGGAGGGGAGTGAAGGCGGACGTACTCATGGGGTGGTGCTCTCCTGGCGCTCGGCGTGACCGGGACGGCCGACGGCGGAGCGCTCCGGTCGATCCCCGGTCCCGGCCGGGGCGGCGCTCCGGTGCGGCCGCGCGAGCCGGCCCTCCCGTCGTCTGCGTGCAGACTAGCTCCGCCCTGCGGCTGGCTCGCCGGGGGTCCGGCCTCGGACGGCGGCCCGCAGCAGCCGCGGCCGCACGAGGCGGACGGCCGGAACAGGGCCGACGCCGGAACAGGGCCGGGGCCGCCCCGCCGAGGTGTCAGGTCGACGGCGGGGCGGCCCCGGAGTGCGGGGTGCGGCACGGCGGCGGGCGGGTGCGCCCGCCGCGGCCGGTGTCAGGAGGTGGCGACGGCGAGCCGGGCGGCGAGGTCGTCCAGGATGGTGGCGGTCGCGGTGGCCCCGAAGCGCTCGGCTCCGGCCTCCACCATCTCCAGCAGGAGGTCGAGGGTGCGCACCCCGCCCGCCGCCTTGACCTTCATGTGCGCGGGGACCTGGGCCCGCATCAGCCGGACGTCCTCCAGCGTGGCTCCGCCGGGCGCGAACCCGGTGGACGTCTTGACGTACTCGGCCTCCGCCAGCTCGGTCAGCCGGCAGGCCCTGATCTTCTCCTCCGTGCTGAGGTAGGCGTTCTCGAAGATGACCTTGACGATCCCGCCGGCCTCGTGCGCCACCCGGACCACGCCCCGGATGTCGTCCACCACCGCGGCGTCGTCGCCGTCGCGCAGGCGGCCGATGTTGAGCACCATGTCGAGCTCCCGGGCGCCGTCGGCGAGGGCGGCGCCGGCCTCGGCCGTCTTCACCGAGGCGAGGGACGAGCCGTGCGGAAAGCCGACCACCGTGCTGATCAGGACGTCGGTGCCGGCCAGCTCCTTCACCGCCCGGCTCACGTCGGCCGGTTTCACGCAGACCGACGCCACGTCGTAGCGGGCTGCGACGGCACAGCCCGCTACGAGGCCCTCGGTGGTCAGCTCGGGGCGCAGCAGGGAGTGGTCGATCATCTTGGCGACCCGCATGACGTCGGGGCTGGTGCTGATGCGGTCCATGTGTCCGTCCCTTGGGTGGGCGCGGCGGGCCGGTCCGCCCCGAGGACGCCGGGGCGGCGGCCGTCCGCCGACAGGTGTGGGGAGGCAGGAACCGCCCCTTCGCACGGGGTGCTCGGGGGAGCGGCTGGTTCCACCGTAGCAAGCAGCTGTCTATACGGCTAGACAGCTTGCACGGAGCCGGCCCCGAGACCGCCGCGCGCGGGCGTCAATGGCCGTGCACGCGAAGTGGGCCAGATCACATCACTCGGAGCCCACCGGGCATGACGCTATGCTCCCAATCGATGTGCTATGTCCTAGCTTAGGGCTAGTTGACTATACAGCTGCCCGGCATATTCTTTTTGACGGAGGCCCCCATGGAAGCGGATTTCGCACCGCGGTACTACCGGATCGAGCAGGCGCTTCGAGGACGAATCGCCGGGCTGCGACCACACGACCCGCTTCCGTCGGAGACCGAGCTGTGCACCGAATTCGGGGTGAGCCGGATGACCGCCCGCGCGGCCGTCCAGAAACTCGCCGCCGAGAATCTTGTCTATCGGGTGTCCGGACGAGGAACCTTCGTGGCCGAGCCCCCGACCCATCGCAGGGCGGAGAATCTGGTGAGATTCAGCGAGGAAATGCGTCGACGCGGCCGCAAGCCCTCGTCGAAACTGATCTCCGCGACACTTCGCGCGGCCACCGAGGAGGAGACCGCCCGGCTCCTGCTCCGCCACCCGGCCCAGGTGGTGGAGATCAGCAGGGTCCGGCTCGCCGACGACGTGCCCACCGCGCTGGAGAAGGCCGTCTTCCCGGGCGAGTTGGCCGGGCTCCTGGAGGCCGACTTCGCGGTCGCCTCGATGCACGAGGCACTCGCGGCGCTCGGCAAGTCACCCACCCGCGGCCACTCGTCCATCCGGGCGGCCGAGGCCCGTGCTCAGGAGGCCGAACTGCTGGCCGTCGCACCGGGTTCCGCGCTGCTCACCGAGGAGCGGCTGATCCTGGATCAGCACGGCCTGCCGCTCGAACTCACCGAGTCGCGCTACGTGGGCGACCGGTACGCCCTCGACGTGGCCTTCGAGGTCGACTCCGCCGGGCCGCCGCCGCCCCGGTAGTCACCGCCGGGGCGTCGACCCCGCGCGCACGACCTCGTACGGCCGCACCCGGCTCACCGCCCGACGAATACCGAATGCCGAATTCCGAACAACCGGATGTCCGAACAGCCGGATCACGGAATCCGCGGAGACAGTGCCGCGGGATTCCGGTGATCGGCGACGCCCCACCAGGCAACGAGGCCTGCCCGGAACGGCCGTTCTCGGCACTGCTCCCGCCGTACGGCACGTGTTCCCGTTTTCCCCTCGAAGACGCGAGAAGGAGTGCCCCGTGTACGCCTACCTGATGAACGCACCCGGCGAACTCGTACGGACCCTCGTACCCGATCCGGACTGCGGAGCGGACGAGGTCCTGCTGCGCACCGAGGCCGTGTCGATATGTTCCACGGACGTCTCCTACTTCCGTGGACACCTTTTCCCCGAATCCTGGCCGATCATTCCCGGCCATGAATACGTCGGACGGGTGGTCGAGGTCGGCCACCGGCTGCGCGACAGCGTGCAGCCCGGTGACCGGATCACCTACTGGGGGCAGACCGACTTCGGCGGCATGGCCGAATACCGCGCGCTGCGCCCGTTGTTCCCCGGCCGGGTCGGCCTGGAGACCTCCTGGTACACCGAGCGCAACTTCTACGACGCGGACCAGGCCGCCGCCGTCGTACTGCCGCCCGGTGTGCCCTCCGACCTCGCGTCGGTGGTCGAGCCGCTCACCTCGGTGCTGCGCTCACTGCTCCTCAACCCGCCGAGGCCCGGCGACACCTGTGTCGTCCTCGGCTGCGGCCCGAGCGCCCTGCTCGCGGTACAGGTGCTGGACCGCTACCTCGGCGCCGGCTCGGTCATGGTGCTAGACCGCAACGGCCTGCGGCTCTCCACCGCGCTGGCCCACGGCGCGTCCTTCGCCTTCAACACCGACACCCAGGCCGCCGAACTGGAGGGCTTCGTCCGCGAGCACCACGACCAGTACGCCGACTACGTCTTCGACGCCCTCCCGCACGTGGACGCGCCGGGCCTGGCCGCCGGCAAGGACATCCGCGAGCAGGCGATGGGACTGCTGCGCCCCGGCGGGGTGTACGTCATCTACGGCGCGACCGCCGTGCCCCAGCGCATCAACACCTGGATGATCCTCGCCAAGGGGCTGAAGCTGCGCTCCACCCCGTTCGACGTCCGGCTGTTCCCGATGGCGCGGTCGGCCAACGTGACGAGCGTGGCGCTGCGGCTGATCGAGACCGGACTGGTCGACGCCCGCCCGCTGATCACCAACCGGGTCGCGCTCGACGACGAGCAGGGCGTGCACCGGGCGTTCACCCACTACGGCGAGGGCGCCTCGATGAAGACGTCCATGCTGAGCGCGGAGGCGCTGCTGGAGTCCGCCGAGCGGCAGAACCGGACGGCCCTCGCCGGACAGGTCGGGACCTCGGCGTGACGACCGCGACCGCCGGGCAGGTGTTCGTCCGGGACCGGCTGACCGGCATGGCGTACGGCGGTCTGGCGGTCTACGCCTACCTGCTGTACGCCCTCGGCCCACTGCTCCCCCTGCTGCGCCAGGACCTGCGGGTCGGCTACACGGTGATGAGCCTGCACTCGACGGCCTTCGCGGCCGGAGCCGTGCTCACCAACCTGCTGTTCGAGCGGCTCCGGGGGCGCGCCGGCCACCGCCGGCTGTACTGGGTGGCGGCCGGCGGCCTGGCCCTCGGGTCGGTGCTGCTGGCCGCCGGGTCGACCGTCGCGGTCACACTGACCGCCGCGGTGGTCGGCGGGATCAGCGGCTCGCTCCTGCAGACCACCGCGCTCGCCGCCCTCGCCGAGCACCACGGACGGCTGCGTGAGCGCGCCCTCGTCGAGGCGAACGCCGGCGCCAGCGCCACCGCCCTGGTCGCACCGCTGGCCATCGGGGTCCTCCAGGGCGCCGGCGCCGCCTGGAACTGGAGCCTGCTCCTGCCGCCGGCGGCGGTCGCCGTGATGTACGTGCTGTTCCGCCGGGAGCCCCTGCGGCCCCGGAGCCCCGCCGACGACGCACCGGGCGGGGCCACCGGCCCCGGGGGGCGGCTGCCCGCCGTCTTCTGGATCCGAGGGGCGCTGTGCGGCGTCGTGGTCGGCGCGGAGTTCTGCCTGGTCTTCTACGGCTCGCCCCAGCTGACCGGTGCCGTCGGCCTGACCACCGGTCAGGCCGGAGCGGCGATGGGCCTCTTCTACGCCGGCGAGCTGATCGGGCGGCTGGCCGGGAGCCGCCTGACCGGCGCCGCCGGCCGGCCGGTGCCCCGCCTGGTACTCGGGGCCCTGGCCGTCGGCGGAGCCGGCTTCCTGCTCCTGTGGACCGCCGGCAGCGCCTGGACCGCTCTGGCCGGCCTCTTCGTCGCCGGTCTCGGCATCGCCAACCTCTTTCCGCTCACCCTCTCGCTCGCGGTGGGCGCCGCCCCGGGGCGGACGGGCCGCGCCACGGCGCACGTCCAACTGCTCGTCGGCACCGCCATCATGATCGCGCCGCTGCTGCTCGGCTCCCTATCGGACCGGATCGGCGTCCGACTCGCCTTCGGCGTCGCGGGACTCCTCCTCCTGCTCGCCCTCGTACTCCTGCGCCTGGGCACCGGATCCACGCCCGGGACCGTACCCGCACCCCGGGCCGCCGCCCCGCACGCCGAACCCCAAGGAGTGACGGAACCATGCTGACCGGCACCATCGGCTCTCTCGCCGCCGACACCGCGCGCGACACACTGCGCGCCAACCGCAGGAGCGGTTACTCCAAGGGCGCCCAGCGGCGCTACGACTTCACCTGCCCCTCCCCCGAGACGTACCCCTTCCAGTGGGCGTGGGACAGCAGTTACCACGCCATCGCGCTGACCCACACCGACACCCGCCGGGCCCGTGAGGAACTGCGCTCCCTGGTCGGCGCGGTCACCCCGTCCGGGTTCCTGCCGCACATGGTCCTGTGGCAGGACGAGCTGCGGGCGAGCGCCACGGCCGAGTTCAGGATCGACGTCTGGGAGGGGTGGCGGTCGGTCACCATCGCCCCGCCGGTGGTCGCCCGGTCCCTGGAGCGCGTGTACGCCGCCACCGGGGACCTGCTGTGGCTGCGCAGGGTCCTGCCGCCGGTGCTCGCCTTCTTCGGCTGGCTGAAGGAGCACCGCACCAGCCCGGCCACCGGCCTGATCGAGATCTACCAGCCCGACGAATCGGGCCTCGACTGCAGCCCCAAGTACGATGCCGCGCTGGGTATCCAGGACCTGCCGCAGTCCGCCGTCCACGGCGGCTGGCACGCCGCCATGCGTACCCTGATCGATTCGTACTCCACCGGACGCACCCCGGAGTCGCCGCTGCGCACCCGGGACCGCTTCGTCTGGAACGACGTCCTGCTCAACACCGTCTACGCCGACGGGCTCGCCTGCCTGTCCCGGCTGGCCAGGATCGCCGGCCTGCCCGAACGGACGGCCGGGCGCCTCGCCGAGGACGCCGGCGCCATCGGCGCTGCCCTGGTGAGGCACTGCTGGGACGAGGCCACCGGCGCCTTCTACGACATCGACCTGGTGGCCGGCCGGCGGGTGGAGATCCTCACGGCCGGCTCTCTGTTCCCCATCCTGCTCGACTCCGTGCCCCGCGCGACGGCGGAGCGCGTGATCGAGCAACACCTTTTGAACGAACGGGAGTTCTGGCGCCCGTATCCGATTCCCAGCGTCGCCGCGACGGAGCCCTCCTACGACCCGACCTTCGCCACCGGGGCCATCTTCCGCGGATCGAGCTGGGTCAACCTCAACTGGTACCTGTACTGGGGCCTGCGGGGGCGCGGCTACCACGCCGAGGCCCGGACGCTCGCCGACCGCACCTGCGAACTCGTCGCCTCCTGCGGCACCCGGGAGTGCTACGGCCCGGAGGAGCCCACCGGGCACGGCGCCCGCTCCTTCGGCTGGAGTTCGCTCGTCCTGGACCTCGTCGCGGCCGAGGGCCTGGACGCCGGGAGCGCAACCGACGGCGGCCCGACCGACCCGGACCGGGGCTGACCATGGCCAACTGGGGATTTCTCGGGGCCGGCTCGATCGCCGGATCGAGCCTCGCGCCCGCCGTGCACGCCTGCCGCGGAGCCACCCTGCACTCGGTGGCCTCCGCCGGCCCGGAGCGCGCCCGCGCGCTGCGCCCACTGCGGACCCACACCTCCTACCAGGAGTTGCTCGACGACGAGGACGTCGAGATCGTCTACGTCGCCCTCCACAACAGCGCCCACCGCCGGTGGGCCGAGCGGGCGCTGCTGGCCGGCAAGCACGTCCTGTGCGAGAAGCCCCTCGGCCTGTCCGCGGCCGAGGTCGACGCCATGATCGACACCTCGGCCCGGACCGGCCGACTGCTGGTCGAAGCGGCCTGGAACCGCTGGCACCCGCGCACCCGGGCGATGGAGGACCTGCTCGCGGCCGGCTCCGTCGGTACCGTCACCGAGGTGACCGCCCGGTTCGACGGCCTGGCTCCCGCCCCCGGGAACTACCGCCACGACCCCGCCCTCGGCGGCGGCGCCCTGTACGACGTCGGCTACTACGCCGTCTCCGCCACCCTGGCCGCGTTCGGCTGGCGCACCCCGCGCGTCACCCGGGCCGTACAGGAGTACTGGTATCCCGGCTCGGCCGACCGCGCGGCCGCGTTCCGGCTCGAATTCCCCGGCCGGGGCTCCGCCGAGATCCGCTGCTCGCTCGTCGGCGACGTCGCCGAGGAGTTCACCGTCACCGGCACGGCGGGCGTGCTCGGCCTCTCGGCCCCGGCCTTCTGCGCGGGCGCCGCCCCCTCCAGGCTCACGGGTGGCGACGGGGTGACCAGGGTGTTCCCGGCCGTCGACCCGTACCGGCTGATGGTCCAGGCCGTGGAGGACGCCGTCGCGGGGCGCCCCCACCACCTCGTCCCGCTCGAACAGACCCGGGCCGTCGCGGCCACGCTCGACGCCGTCCGCAGCGCCTGCGGGCCCGCGCCGGTGGGGGTCGGCGCCGCCAACGGGCCCCTGGGCTGACCGGTCGGCCGTTCGGTCCCTCGGCCGGGTGACCGGTCGGCCGTGGGCCGGCCGGTCGACCGTGGCCGGCCGGCTCGGTGCTCCACGGCGGTCGCGGCCCGATACCCCGGGCCGACCCCGTCCACGAACACCGCGTCGGAGCTGGAGTGGCCGGTGCGCAGCTCCAGGATCTCCCGGTAGGCGGGCGAGCAGCCCCGGCCTGCGACTCAGCCGTTTCGGGCCGCCTCCGGTCCGGTGATCCGCCGGAGCAGGGGCAGCGTCGAGGCGATGATCCCGAGCGACGCCGCCAGCCCCAGGGCCACCAGGGCGTAGTACCCGACGCCCGGCGACACCAGCTCGTAGTGCATCTGCGCCCGGAGGAACAGATCCGCCGCCAGCAGGCCCGTACCGGTGGCGACCAGCGCCACCACCAGCAGCGGCAGCGCGCTCTCCAGGCCGATCACCCGCTGCAGCAGCCTCAGCGGGGCGCCGGTGAGCCGGAGCATCGCGAAGGGGCGCCTGCGGTCCGACAGGCCCGCCACCACGCTCACCGCGAGGCTGCAGCCGGCGATCGGCAGCGTGGTCAGGAGCACCACGTTCGCCAGCTGGCGCCAACCGGCCAGCTCCCGCTGCGCGGCGGAGCCCCAGTCCTCGACGGTCCTGGACATGTAGCCCGGATAGGCGCGGGTCAGGACGGTCCTGGTCCGTTCCATCGCCGCCGTCGAGCCGTCGGTGGTCGCGTAGAGCATCTGGACCGGCAGTTGCGCGAGGGCCTGCGTCGAGATCGGCGCAGCCGGCCACTCCTTGTCCGGCGTGGCCCGCAGATCGAGGAAGCCGGCCAGCGGGACGGCGGCGACGCTCGCCCCCGCCGCGCAGTGGCCGACCGCCGGAGTCAGCGCCAGGTCCGAGCAGAGCACCAGCCCGGGCGCCCAATGGCCGCGGGGATCCACGTCCAGGGAGATCCGGCCGGGGTTGGCGTGCACCACTGCCAGCCCCACGGAGCCGGGCACCGCGCGCACGGTGGCCAGCACCTGCTCCGGCACGGTGGCCGCCATCGGCGGTTCGTCCAGCAGTGCGCCGTGCTGCACCGCCGTCCGGGTCAGCGCGTCACCGCCGAGCCCGCCGCGTTGCACGTTGATGGTGCCGATGATGCCGACCGTCGCACTGGTGACGAACAGGGCGAGCACGAGGCCGCTGACCGAACGGAACCCCGCCTTCGGGTCGTCCGCCAACCGCCGAACGGCGATCAGTGTGGCCGGTCGACCGGTGCGCCGGGCCACCGCCCGCGCGGTCGCCATCGTGAGCCACGGCCCGGCGATCACCAGGCCCGCCATGATCATCAGGAATCCGGTGAGGAACGCGGCGGTCTGCCCGTTCGTGCTGGGCGGGCGCCGCCCGACGAAGCAGGCGAGCTCGGCGAGACCGGCGAGCAGGAGGATCAGCCGCCGGGCCCGGGGCGGACGCGGGGTCACCCGGCGGGTGACCCCCAGCGGAGAGACGGTGACCCGCCGCAGCGCGAGCCGGGCCGCCGCGGCGGCCGCCACCGGGACGCCCAGCGCCACCGCCAGGGCCTGTGTGCCACTGATCGTCAGATCGCCGACGAAGAAGCGGTCACCGGTGAACGGGACGGTCGCCACGACCGGCCGGAGCAGGAGGAAGAGTCCGAAGCCGATGACGGTCCCGGCCACGGCCGCCACCGTCGACTCGACGGCGGAGATCACCGAGATCTGCGCCGGTGTGGCACCCACCAGCCGCATCGCGGCGAACCGCTGCTCCCGGCGGGCCGCGGACAGGCGGGTCGCGGTGCCGATGAAGATGAGCACCGGGAAGATCAGCGCACCGGCCACCACCGAGAGGATGAGCGTCATGGCGTCGCCGCGCACTCCCGAACCGAGGCAGTCCTGGCAGTCGGCGGGGAGCGTGGTGGAGATGGCGGTGACGGTCCTGGCGCCGGGAAGGTCCTTGATCTCCTCCGGCGTGCGACCGATGACGGCGACCAGCGAGTCCGGTGACTGCAGGGCAGCGCCGGCGAGTTCACCCGCCAGCGTCCCCGGGAACCGGTCGGCGAGCTGGGCCGCCGGGGTCGCGCGGATCAGCGCGGCCAGGCCCGGCGACGCGTAGTACTCGCCGGCGGCCGGCACCTTCGTGAGCCCCGGCGGGACGGGGGCGGTGGGCCCCGTCGCGGCGACGTCCGCCTCGAACAGGGAGCGCCCGTCGTAGTTGTCCTCGTGTCCCCTCCACCAGAGCGGGTCCACCGGGGCCGTCTGCGCGTTCTGCACCGAACCGGTGTTGAACCACAACTGACGTTCGTTGGCGCGGCCCACGGCGTTGATGGCGGCCAGCGTCGACAGCAGGAGGGCCACGCCGACCGCCACCGCGGCGGCGATGACCACCAGTCGGGCCACCGCCTCCCGCCCGCCGCTGACCGAGAGGCGCAGTGCGAAGCGGATCACGAGGCCACCCGCCCCACCGAGAGCGCGGTCGCCGTGCCGTCCCGGACGATGGCCTCACGATCGGCGTACGCGGCCACCCGGGGCTCGTGGGTGACCAGGATGACGGTGGTGCCCTGCTCCCGGGCGGCACCGACCATCAGGTCCATCACCTGCTCACCGGTGAGCGAGTCGAGCGCGCCGGTCGGCTCGTCCGCGAACAGCACCTGCGGTCGCGCCACCAGGCCCCGGGCGAGGGCGACGCGCTGCGCCTGACCGCCCGACAGTTCGCCGGAGCGGCGTTTCTCCAGGCCGTCCAGCCCGAGTCTGGCGAACCACGGCCGGGCCTCGGCGAGCGCGGCGGCCCGCCGTGCGCCGCCCAGCAGCAGCGGCAGGGCGATGTTCTCCTCGGCGCTCAGCTCGGGGACGAGCTGGCCGAACTGGAAGACGAAGCCGAACCGGTCGCGCCGCAGGGCACTGCGCTCGCCCTCGTTCATGGTGTCGACCCGCCGGCCGTCGAAGTGCACCTCGCCCGCGTCGGGGGTGAGGATTCCGGCCAGGCAGTGCAGCAGGGGCGACTTGCCGGAGCCGCTGGGCCCCATGATCGCGAGCACCTCGCCGCGCTCCACCGCGAGGCTCGCGCCGCGCAGGGCCGGGGTCTCGCCGAAGGCGAGTTCGATGGCGCGGGCCTCTATCAGCGAGCTCATGGCCGCACCTCCGCTGCCAGTGCGTCCAACCGGGCGGCGGTCAGGTCGATCCACCGCAGGTCGGCTTCCAGATGGAACAGTCCGTGGTCGGCGAGCAGCGCGTCGACCAGCTTGCCGTTGCGCCGCAGCTCCGTCAGTTCGCGCATCCGCTGCAGGTGGGCGGCGCGCTGGGTGTCGAGGTACCGCTCGGCGTCCCGGCCGAGCATCAGGGCCAGCACCACCTTGGTGAACAGCACCGACTGCAGGTTGGGCTCCGGCGCGACGGGGTCGGTGAGCCAGTGCTCGAACTCGGTCACGCCCGCTTCGGTGATGACGTAGCGCTTGCGGTCCGGTCCGTCGCCCGGCTCCGCCTCGCCCACCACGACCTTGCCGTCGCGGGCCAGTCGGCCGAGCGTGGAGTACACCTGGCCGTACGGCAGGGGCTTACCCCGGCCGAAGACGGCGTCGTAGTCGCGCTTGAGGTCGTAGCCATGGCTGGGCTCTCGCTCCAGCAGCCCGAGAAGGGTCAGGGGAACACTCATGAGAGGACCATACACCGGATGTATACCTCGGGTGTATACCCGCGGCGAGTAAGGCAATCTGCGCACGTACGAGCGGCTCGGCCGGGCCCGGCACGGTGGTGCGGCCGGGTGTCGCCGGGCCCGGCACGGTGGTGCGGCCGGGTGCGGCCCGGTGCGGGGTGTCGCCGGGCCCGGAGTTCGCGGGCCTTCAGGACCGAGGCGGCTAGCCCCGGCCGGTGGGCCCGGACGGTACGGACGTCGCCGTCGGCGCCGGCGTCGACCCGGGCTGCGCGGGCCGACGCCAGATCAGCGGCAGGAGCACCGCCGCCAGGACCGCGAGCAGGCCCGCCAGGGCGATGGCGCGCCCCGCGGCGACCGCCTCGACCTCGCGGAAGGCCGCGTTGATCGCGTCGGCGGTCGCCTGGTCGACGGAGCCGAGGATCTGGGCGGCGAGTTTGGAGTCGGTGACGGCGTTGCTCAGTTGCTGGGCGTCCGCGTCGGACAGGCCGGCCGCCTTCGCCCGGTCGAGCGCCTGGTTGGTCTCGACGGCCTGCTGGACGGCGACCGTCACGGCCACCCCGAAGGCCCCGCCGAGCATGCTGGTGACCTTGAACATGCCCGAGGCCGTACCGGCCAGTTCCTCGGGCGGCCCGGCCACCGCGGTGTCGGAGAGCGGGATCGACATCAGGCCCAGGCCGGCCCCGAGCACCAGGAGTCCGGCGGCCAGGATCGCGTAGTCGTAGTGCCGCCCGATGCTCGCGGCGAGCAGGGTGCCGGCGCCGAGCAGCAGTACGCCGGTCACGACCGGCAGCCGGGCACCGCGCCGGGCGGAGACCCGGCCGCCGAACGGGTTGAACAGCAGGATGGTCACGGTGGACGGCAGCAGCAGGAGCCCGGCGGCCACCGGACCGTACCCGCGCACCTCCTGGAGGTAGAGCGTGAGCAGGAAGCTGACCCCGGCGAAGACGATGTTCATCACGGAGTTGGCCACCAGCGCGCCGCAGAACGGACGGGAGGAGAAGAGTCGCAGGTCCACCAGCGGGTCCCGGACGTGCTTCTCCAGCAGCACGAAGAGCCCGGCCAGCAGCAACGAACCGACCAGCAGAGCGATGATCACCGGGTCGTCGAAGCCCTTCTCCTGCCCGGCGGTGCAGCCGTACAGCAGGCAGAACGCGGCCAGCGCGCTGGTGAACAGCCCCGGCAGGTCGACGTGCCGGGTCGCGTTCGGGTCGGTGGACTCGACGGCGGAGCGGCGCACCAGCCACAGGGCGACCAGCGCCAGCGGGGCGTTGATCCAGAACGTGGAACGCCAACCGAGGACGCCGGTGAGGATGCCGCCGACGGCCGGCCCGGCGGCCTGACCCACCCAGGCGACCGCCATCCAGGCACCGAACGCCCTCGGCTGCTCGTCCTCGGGGAACATCGGTGGGATCAGCGCCAGGGTGGCGGGCAGGATCATCGCGGCGCCGACCCCCATCGCCGCCCGGCCCACGATCATGCCGGTGACTCCCGGGACGAACGCGGCCGCCAGCGAGATCGCGCCCATCACCAGCAGGCCGATCTCCAGCATCCGCTTGCGTCCGAACACGTCACCGAGGCGACCTGCGGCCAGCACCAGCGCCCCGGTGGACAGACTGAAGGCGTTGTTCGCCCACTGCAGGGCGGCCAGCGAGACCGACAGCTCCCGGGAGATCGTCGGGACGGCCACCCCGAAGTCGGCGAACGACAGCCAGACCATGCCGGCCGCGACACACATCCCGGCCAGCGCCTTCCAGCGGTGTTCCGAGTAGCCGTCACGCGGTGCAGCGGTCGAACGGGCCATGCGCCGGGCTCCCGAAGGTCTGGCCGGCCTCGCGCCGGGACGATCCAACCGATCATCGGGGAGCCGGGCCGTCGGCCGGCGTCCGACACCCCGGAACCGGCCGCAGCCGAGCCGGACGGCCCTGCCACCGGCCCAGCCGGACCGGGGCACGGGCCGGAGCGCGGACCGGAGCGGAGGCCGGTGCGAACCGGAGCCGAAGCGGGATCTACGATCACCTTCCAGTCACCGTGGTTCGTCCAAGGAGTATGCCGATGAGTGAGCACGCCGTCTCCGTGACGACCTGGCACCTGGAACAGAGCTCCGCCGACGAGGTCCGCCCCGGCCGGGCCCCGGCCGACCTCGGGCTGAGCCTCGTACGCGCCGAGTCGGCCGGCCCGGAGTTCGCCCGTTTCCTCTACACCGCCGTGGGCGGTGCCTGGTCCTGGACGGACCGCCTGCCGTGGACCTACCGGCAGTGGGAGCAGCACCTCGCCAGGGAGGGTGTGGAGATCTGGGTCGCCTGGGTGCACGGCTCCCCCGCCGGCTTCGCCGAACTGGAGCCGCACGCCGACGGCGTGGTGGAGATCGCCTACTTCGGCCTGCTGCCGGCCTTCGTCGGCCGGCGCATCGGCGGACATCTCCTCGGCCGGACCCTCCAGCGGGCCTGGGACCTCGCCGAACGCCACCCCACCCTGCCCGGGACCCGCCTGGTCACGGTGCACACCTGCTCACTGGACAGCCCGGCGGCGCTGCGCAACTACGAGGCCCGGGGCATGCGGGTGTGCCGCACCGAGACCGCCGAGCAGCAGATCGGCACGGCACCCGGCCCCTGGCCGGGAGCACACCGCGACGAACCGACCGAGTGAGCGAGCGACGGCACGTCCCGCGCGAGCCGGCGACCGGCCCGGGAGCACCTCGTCGAGGAGCGGAGATCCGTTGTCGGCCGGGCGCGCGCCGGGGAGGGTGCCCGGCGGAGGGGCGCGCGGGCCTCGCCCGGCGAGGGCCGGAAACCCACTTTCGATCGTGGGCATGCCAGGTTAGGAAGGATGCGCGCACACCATCCGGCGCTGCCCCGACGACGAGGAGCCCACCCATGCCCCGCATCCGTACCCTCTGCATCGCCCTGGGCGGCGCGGCGACCCTGCTGGCCCTCACGGTGCCGCCCGCGCAGGCGGCCCCCGGCGACGTCACCACGGTGTGCGGGAGCACCCTGACCCCGAGCGGGTACGTCGACGTGTCCTGGGGCAACAGCTCCAGCTGCGGCTCCACCTTCAGCCCGAACATCAAGCAGATCAAGCAGCTCACCGGCCTGCCGGTCGGGACGGTGGTCAACGCCTGCGGATCCACCTATCAGCCGTCGGGCTGGATCCAGGTGAGCTCGTACTACAGCAGCAGCTGCCGCTACTCGGCCGTCCCGAGTCTCAACGACAACGCCTGGCAGCTCAAGCGCGTCTCCTGACGCCGAGACCCTCCCCCGGCAACCCGCCCATCCCGGCCGACGTGGCCCCGCCGGGGCCACGTCGGCCGGCCGGGGAGACCTGAACGGCGGACAGGAGCCCGGACGGGAGTCCCTCCGAGTCCAGCGACAGCTCCACCGTGAGCGGCCGGTGGTGCGGGATCGGCGCCCGCGGCGTCTGCACGGCGCCCACCGCGCCCCGCCGATTCCGGTCGCGAGCACGTGATCGAAGCGCACCGCCGGGGGGTGCGCGGAAGAGGTCGGGCGCGGGCCGGATCCCGCCGCCCGCCCGGCGGCCGCGGTCCCCTCGGACCAGCAGCCCGCCGATGTCCCGGCCCGACACGGACGACAGGTGCACCACCACTGCCGTGAACGGGCCACGACGGCATTGACCTCGGCCGCAGGACGCACTCCGCGTCCGGCGCCGGAGCGGCGCCGGACTGGCTGATGGTGTACGGATTCTGACATTTCAGCAGCTCTCCACCAGTTCGGATATGACGGATTATCAGGTTCCGATTGGGGGTGGCGGCGGTGGCAGGGCTCACGTAGGGTCGGATCTTGGCACGAGTATCCAGCGCCGGAGACGGGCGGGTACGAATGGGACGACGCTCAGGGGGAGAGCCGTGGTCGAATGACGCCTCCCGTCGAGGAAGCGGGGCCGGAGCGGCCCACGGGGTTATCGGCGGGGTCGGCCGTTGCGGCTCGACCGCCTTCGCCTCTCGATTTCACGGCAGTTGAGCCAGGAGTTCCTCGGCTCCACCCAGGGGATGCAGGCCGGCCCAGGTCGAGTCGGACACGGCCTGGGAGCCGGTCGACGTAATTCAGTTCCGGACAGGGCCTCAACGGGGCACGGAGGGGAGCCAGTCGTATGACTCAGGAATCCATCACCGCAGGGGAATCGGTGGGCGAGGAGACCTCGGGGCGAAACAGGGAGCAGCCCGGGCCGGTCTCCCGCTGGGAGTTCGAGGGCAGTCGGTGGCTGGTGACGGGCCACGAGGCCGTCTGCGCCGCCGCGAAGAACCCGGGGACGTTCTCGTCCCGTCACGATCTGCCGAACGGGTCCAGCCCCTACCTGGGGGTCATGGTTCCCGCCACTCCCATCCGCGGGGTGCCCACGGAGATCGATGCGCCGCTGCACCAGGAGTACCGCAAGATCCTCAACTCGCAGTTCTCGCCCACCGTGGTCCGGGCGATGGCTCCGCGCATCCTGGAGTTCACCGACTGGTGCATCGACCAGTGGGTCGGGACCGGTGAGGCCGACCTCTTCCACGGGCTGGCCAAGCTCGTTCCGACGATGACCGTGCTCGACCTCCTGGGGCTCCCGGTCGCCGACGCGGCCATCGTCGCCGACGCGGCCAACCTGAGCGGCGACGACCGGTTCGAGCCGAACAAGGCGTTCGAGCTGCTGTTCGCCCGGATCACCGAGACCATCGCCGCCCGCCGGGAGAAGCCCGAGGACGACCTCCTCTCCAGGCTGGTGACCGCCGAGATCGAGGGCCGCCCCTTCACCGACATGGAGTTGGTGGAGCTGAGCTTCACCATGGTCATCGCAGGCGTGTCCAGTACCGCCCGCCTCGTACTCGGCACCCTCTCGTATCTCGGTGCCCACCCCGACCGGCGAACGGTGCTGATCGAG
Source organism: Kitasatospora sp. NBC_00315 (assembly GCF_041435095.1). Taxonomy (NCBI): domain Bacteria; kingdom Bacillati; phylum Actinomycetota; class Actinomycetes; order Kitasatosporales; family Streptomycetaceae; genus Kitasatospora; species Kitasatospora sp. NBC_00315. The sequence continues at coordinate 771,779 of NZ_CP108025.1, forward strand.
GACCCGAGCCGGCTGGCGACCGCCATGGAGGAGTTCCTCCGCTTCTACAGCCCGGCGCCGTTCCAGTCCCGGACGGCGACCGAGGACGTGTGCTTCTACGGCCAGGACATCAAGGCCGGCGAGTGGGTGGCCCTCAGCTGGGCGGCGGCCAACCGGGACCCCGAGGTCTTCGAGGATCCGACGCAGATCGTCCTCGACCGCACGCCGAACCGGCACCTCGCACTGGGCCACGGGATCCACTTCTGCCTCGGCGGTGGCCTGGGCAAGGCGGAGGCCCTCACCATGGTCGAGCGGGTTCTCAGCCGAATCCCCGACTACCGCGTCCGCGAGGAGAACCGGCCGGCCGACGGCGACGGCGGCCTCGACGGCGCCATCGACTGGGAGGCTCGCATTTCTCGCGCGCTTCCGGTCTCCTTCACGCCGGGCACTCCTGTCGGCACCGCGTCCTTCAGGCTGAACTCCCTCTTCTGAGGGCAAGGTCGGCCGATCGGCGGTTCTCCGACCACGGACGATCGCCGGTTCGCCGACCACGGACCGTCCGGCCGCGCGGGCCGCCGACCGCAGGAACGCCCGACCGCGGATCGGTTGACGGTCCGGCGTATTCGGCGAGACGACCTCAACCGCCGTGGAACGGCCGCGTGGCAGTACCGGGAGGATTCGCGGTACTGCCACGCTTCTGCGTCTCCGGAGAACGGGTCGCCCGATCGCCGGGCACGTTCACGGTGACGTCCGACAGGCGCATTCCGGAGTTCACCGAACGACCGACCGGTGAACTGCGCACCGCGCCGCCGGGGAATGCCGGCACCGCCGCGCTCGCTCTCGAAGAAGTACACCGCGCCGCCGTCCGGTCGACCGCCCGCCGGAACGGCCGCACACGCATGCGGACGGCCGTCGCACGTGGTGAGGGCGAGCGGTCACTTGTCCGCGATGAGCTTGCCCGCCGCGGCCCAGCTGTCGGCGGGCACCTCGTGGATCCACACCTGCACGGTCTCGGCCGGGATCTGGTAGGCGTCCACGAAGGCGTCGGTGATCCGGGCGACCAGGTCGCGCTTGAGCTCGACGGTACGGGGGCCCTGCTGGACGGTGACGATGGGCATGGTCTGCTCCCTGATCGGTGGCCGGCGCCCCGGTCGGTTCCGGTGCGCTCTGCCGTCTGGTGCAAGTTCACCGCGGGACACCCCGCTCGACCCAGACCCGAATCACTCTCGCGACGATCACCGATCCTGATCGTCGCAGGCCGCAGGTCTCCTGACCTCCGCGCGGCAGGCCTTCAACAGCAGGGCGACCGGGGCGGCGGGGGCGCCGGAGCGGACCAGCAGCGAGGTCGGCAGCGAAAGACCCGGCGGGGCGAACGGAACGAAGGCGACCCGGGGGATCCGCAGCATCCGGGCGTTGGCTCCGTACACCACCGTCCACATCGGGGTTCCGGCGCCGATCGCGGCGAGGGTGTCCTGCAGCGATCCGGAGACCGGCCCGGGGATCGGCTCGAACCCGGCCTGCCGGCAGCCGCCGAGCACCAGGTCGACCAGCGCCGGGTGGTTGCGCCGCTCCGTCAGCCGCAGCGGCAGCGCGGCCAGTTCGGCGAGCGTGACCGAGGGCCGGCCGGCCAGCTCGTGGCGGGCCGGCACGGCGGCCACCAACTCGTCCTCCCAGAGCGGATGACGGTCGAGGCCCGGGTTCTCCCGGGAGTCCGCGCCCCGGACGAAGGCCGCGTCCAGGCGGCCGTCGGCGAGCCGGGTCAACCGCTCCTTCAGTGGCAGCGCGTCCAGCTCCACCCGCACACCGGGGGCGCGCCGCTCGAAGACGTCCAGGACGCGATCCAGGCGCTCGCCGAGGCCGGTGATGGTGGCGAGCCGCAGCACTCCGGCCGTGCCGGTCAGCAGGGCGCCCGCCACCGCACGGGCGGCGTCCTCTGCGGAGAGCACGGCGCGGGCGGCGGGCAGGAAGGTCTCCCCCGCGGCGGTCAGCCGCACCAGCCTGGGCCCCCGGTCGAACAACTCCAGCTTCAGCTCGCGCTCCAGGCGGCGGATCTGCTGGCTGACGGCGGGCTGGCCGATCAGCAGCCGCTCCGCCGCCCGACCGAAGTGCAGTTCCTCCGCGACCGTGACGAAGTACCGCAGCTGCCGAAGTTCCACCGGCCCCTCCCCCGTTCCCGGCCCCGACCGTCCGGACACCGTCCCCGGGCCGCCGCCCGCCGGCCGCCCCCCGACATCCTGCCGTACACCACAGCGGGTGCCCGACCGCCCGGACGCTTCGTGCGGGGCGCGACCGGCGCCGCGCCAGGACCGCACGACGCGGACGGCCGCCGCTCCCCGCGGATGCCGACGCCCGAAGGTCGGCCCGGCTTGTCCGGCACCTCGAAGCCGCGGTCCATCACGATGGTCGGGTCCACGATGTAGTAGCAGTAGCCGGGCCGCCGGGGTCGACACCGGCGCCGCCCCCGGACCTCCGGAGGAGAGCGCTCTCCTCCCACTGGTCGCCCCGCCTCGCGGGGCAGCACCGAAGCCCGCTGGTGAACCGGGTGCCGCCGGCCGGCAACGGTGGCCTTGGAGTTCTCCGGCGAACCCGGCAGTCGCCGGACGTGACCGGATGCCGGAACCCGTGGCCGGACGGGAGATCCGTGGCTGCCGAGGGGCCCGTGACCACCCGGAGTGGGAGCTGCCGCCGGGAGAGGGAGAAGCCACCGACCACGCGAGGAGGGCGGGAGGTCTTGACAGGCCCGCCGCGGTAGGGAAATCTCCGTACCGTCAGGAGAGCGCTCTCCTCTCCGATCGTCCAGCCCGTCCCTGCCGCCGGCCCCACCCCGATCCCCGGCACCCGCACCGCCGTCCCACCCCGGCGCAGCCGCCGCCACCGCCGCACCGCCGTCCCACCCCGACACCGGCCCCCACCCCACCGCCGTAGCGGGTACCGGCGCGACGCGCCGGAGCGGCCGTCAGGACCAGCTGTCAGGAGAGCGCCCGGGCCGCCCCCACGTCCGCACCGCCGTCTGGAGTTCCCGTGCCCCGCTGGAAACGCCGGTCCACCCTTCCCGCAGCTCTCGCCGCCGTCCTGGTCGCCGGAGTCGTCACCGCCGCCGGTGCTCCGGCCCGTGCCGACGCCCAGCCCTGGACCAACGCGGCCCAGACACCGGCCCAGCGGGCCGACGAGCTGCTCGCCGCGATGACGCAGGCCGAGAAGCTCACCATGCTGCACGGCGGCCCGTCCTGCGGGTACGCCGGCTGCGTTCCCGCCAACACCCGCCTGGGCATCCCCGCGCTGCACCTCCAGGACGGCCCGGTCGGCGCCGGGGACGGCTGGACCGGCGTCACCCAGTTGGCGGCGCCGGTGGCCGGGGCCGCCAGCTGGGATCCGGCGCTGATGCAGAGCTACGGCCAGGTGCTCGGCTCCGAGCAGTGGGCCAAGGGCACCAACGTCGTGCTGGCACCGACCATCAACATCGTCCGTGACCCGCGCTGGGGCCGGGCGTTCGAGTCGCTGGGCGAGGACCCGTACCTGGCCGGTCAGCTCGGGGCGGCCGACATCCTCGGCATTCAGAGCCAGGGCCCGATGGCCCAGGTCAAACACCTGGCGGTCTATAACCAGGAGACCAACCGCAACACCACCGCCGACAACGCGGTCGTCTCCGACCGGGCCGAGCGGGAGATCTACCTGCCGGCCTTCGAGGCCGCCGTCAAGCAGGGCCAGGCGGCCTCGGTGATGTGCTCGTACTCGGCCGTCAACGGCCCCTTCGCCTGCGAGAACGGGCCGCTGCAGAACAGCGTCCTGAAGGGTGATCTCGGCTTCACCGGCTTCATCACGTCGGACTGGGGAGCCACCCACTCCACCGTCGCCTCCGCCAACAACGGTCTGGACATGGAGATGCCCGGCGCCGACTACTACGGCACCGCGCTGACCACCGCCGTCGCGAACGGACAGGTCTCCCAGGCCACGGTCGACGACCACACCCGGCGGATCCTGGTCTCGATGTTCCGCCAGGGCCTGTTCGACCGTGCCAACACCGGCTCGACCGACGCGGTGGTCACCAGCGACGCGCACGCCGCGGTCGCCCGACAGGTCGCCACCGAGGGCAGTGTCCTGCTGAAGAACGCCTCCTCGGTCCTGCCGCTCGCCTCCTCCGGCCACTCGGTCGCGGTGATCGGCGACGACGCCGGCGCCGGCGCGATGACCCAGGGCGGTGGCAGCGCGAACGTCAACGCCCCGCACATCGTCACCCCCTACCAGGGCATCAGGGACCGCGCCGGATCGGGCAGCACGGTGACGTACGCCCAGGGCGTGACGCCGGCCGGCGGGGCACTGCCCGCCGTGCCCACCGGCTACCTCAAACCGTCCTCGGGCAGCGGCACCGGCCTGTACGGCGAGTACCACAACAGCACCGACCTCTCCGGTCCGGTGGTCACCGCCCGCGTCGACCAGACGATCGACAACGTCTGGGGCGGGCAGTCCCCCGCCCCCGGGGTCAACACCACCAACTGGTCGGCCAAGTGGACGGGCACCCTGACACCGCCGACCAGTGGCAGCTACCAGTTCTCGCTGAACAGCGACGACGGCAGCCGGCTGATCGTGGGGGGCCAGCAGATCGTCAACAACTGGTACAACCAGGGACCGACCACCCGCACCGGCAGCGTCACGCTCACCGCCGGCCAGCCGGTGAGCATCGAGGTGGACTACTACCAGGCGGGCGGCGGCAGCAACGCCTCGCTCGGCTGGCAGGTGCCCGGCCAGAACGCGCACGACCAGGCCGTGGCGGCCGCCCGGACCTCGGACACCGCCCTGGTCTTCGTCAGCGACTTCCAGTCCGAGGGCAGTGACCTGCGCACCATCGACCTGTCCGCCGAGCAGAACCAGCTGGTCACGGACGTCGCGGCCGTCAACCCGCACACGGTCGTGGTGGTGAACAGCGGCTCGGCCGTGACCATGCCCTGGGCCGACTCCGTCCAGGGCATCGTGGAGAACTGGTACCCGGGTCAGGAGGACGGCGCGGCGATCGCCGCGCTGCTGTACGGCGACGCCGACTTCTCGGGCAAGCTCCCCGTCACCTTCCCGAGGTCGCTCGCCGACGTACCCGCCTCGACCACCGCGCAGTGGCCCGGGCAGAACGGCACCGTGCAGTACTCCGAGGGCGTGGGTGTCGGGTACCGCTGGTACGACGGGCAGAACAGGACCCCGCTGTTCCCGTTCGGCTACGGGCTCTCCTACACCACCTTCGGGTACGGGAACCTCGCCGTCTCCGCGCCGGACGCCTCGGGCAACGTGAGCGTCGGGTTCGACGTCACCAACACCGGCACCCGGGCGGGGGCCGAGGTCGCCCAGGTCTACGTCGGGCAGCCGGCCGCCTCCGGCGAGCCGCCGAAGAACCTCCGGGGCTTCCAGCGGGTGACGCTGAACCCCGGCCAGACCCAGCACGTGAGCGTGACGCTGGACGCGCGCAGCTTCCAGTACTGGAACAACGGCTGGACCACCGCGACCGGCAGCAACGCCGTGTACGTCGGTGCGTCCTCCCGGGACATCCGGCTGACCGGGCAGACCACCGTCGGCGCCGGCGATCCGGGCACCGGCAACCCCGGCGGCCAGAGCGCCCTCACCCGGACGGGGTGGACCGCCACCGCGTCCACGGGCACCGAGGCGCCGGCGAACATGCTCGACGGGAACGCCGCCACCCGCTGGTCCTCCGGGACCGCCATGGCGAACGGCCAGAGCATCACCGTCGACATGGGCGCCACCCACAGCATCGACCAGATCGGCCTGGACGCCGGCACCAGCGCCGGCGACTACCCCCGCGGCTACCAGGTCCAGCTCTCCACCGACGGCACCACCTGGACGAGCCCGGTCGCCACCGGCACCGGCACCACCGCCCTGGTCACCGCGAGCTTCCCCGCCCAGAACGCCCGCTGGATCAAGGTCACCCAGACCGGGACCAACTCCTCCTGGTGGTCCGTAAGCGAGTTCAACGCCTACACCGCCGGAGGGGTCCCGGCCCCGACCCAGCTGGCCCGCACGGGGTGGACGGCCTCGGCCTCGACCGGGACGGAGGCGCCGGCGAACATGCTCGACGGGAACGCCGCCACCCGCTGGTCCTCCGGCACCGCCATGGCGAACGGCCAGAGCATCACCGTCGACATGGGCGCCACCCACAGCGTCAGCCGGATCGGCCTGGACGCCGGCACCAGCGCCGGCGACTACCCCCGCGGCTACCAGGTCCAGCTCTCCACCGACGGCACCACCTGGACGAGCCCGGTCGCCACCGGCACCGGCACCACCGCCCTGGTCACCGCGAGCTTCCCCGCCCAGAACGCCCGCTGGATCAAGGTCACCCAGACCGGGACCAACTCCTCCTGGTGGTCCGTCAGCGAGTTCAACGCCTACGGCTGACTCATGTGAATGCCCGGGAACGCCTATGGCTGACCCGTACGAATGCCCGGGCCGGGCGCCGCCTTCGGGCGGCCCGGCCCGGGCATTCGCCCATCCTCCGGGACACCGCTCCGCCGGGCCCGCACCCGGCGACACGGCACACCGAGCCCGGCCGGTGCACCGGATCGGCCGCCGGGGTCACGTAGCCTCGGCGACGGGCGGCGCGGTCGCGTCGGCGGCGGCCGGACGGCCGGGGCGCGAACGCACAGGTCGGGGCGAGGCCGCGGGTCCGACCACGACGGGCGACCAGGCCCCGATCCGGCCGGAGCGGTTCGACCCGACGCGACTCGGATGGCTCGGATGGGAAGGCGCACCGGTATGAGGTCAGAGGCGGCAGCCCGGCGGGCCCGGCGCACGGCCCTCGCTCGCGTCCACCCCCGGCCGGCCGGACGAGGGGGGCGGGACGCCCCGGCCGGGGCGCACGTCAACGGCTCTGCGGTCGGCCCCGTACTCCAGCGGGTCGCCGGGTACGCCTGGCGACTGCTGCTGGTCGGCGCGCTGGTCTACGCGGTGCTGGTGCTGTTGGGCAAGCTGGTGCTGCCGGTGGTGGCGGTGTTCGTGGCGCTGGTGGTCACGGCGATCCTGCGCCCGGCGACGGATCTGCTGGCCCGTCGGATCCCCCGCCCGCTCGCCGTCGCGGTCGTCGTGGTCGGCTCGCTGCTGGTGGTGGCCGCCGCCCTGTCGTTCGTCGGCGAGACCGTGGCCGATGAGTGGACGAAGGTGGGCAACGACTTCCGGGGCGGGCTCGACCGGATCGAACGCTGGCTGGAGGGGGCTCCCTTCCACGTCCGGCCGGGCGCCGTCACCGACCTCCGTTCGAAGATCACCTCCTTCATCTCCTCGCACCGCTCGACCCTGGTCAGTACGGCGGTCGGCGAGGCCACCCGGGTGGTGGAGATCGTGACCGGCGGTGCGCTGGCCCTCTTCTGCTCGATCTTCTTCATCCACTCGGGCGACGGCATGTGGCGGTGGGCGGAGGAGCTGCTGCCGCGCGGCGGGCGGGCGTCCTGGGACGCGGCCGGGCGGGCCGCCTGGCGGACCTTCGCCGGCTACACCCGCGGCATCATGATCGTCGCGGCCACCAACGCGACCCTGGTCGGCATCGCCCTCGCCGTTCTCGGGGTGCCGCTGGCGCTGCCGCTGACCGTGCTGGAGTTCTTCGCCACCCTGGTACCGCTGATCGGGTCGCCCGTCGCGATGGCGATCGCCGCCGTGGTGGCGCTGGCCGCGAAGGGGCCGGTCACCGCGCTCGTCGTGCTGGCGCTGATCGTGGTGATCGGCCAGATCGAGGGCCATCTGTTGCATCCGCTGGTGATGAGCTGGGCCGTGCGGCTGCACCCGGTCGTGGTGGCGTTGTCGGTGACCGCGGGCGGGATCCTGGCCGGGGTGATCGGCGCGGTCGTCTCGGTCCCGACGGTCTCGGTGATCTGGGCGGTGGTGAGCGAACTGCGTCGCCGGCACGCCGGTACGCCGTGAGCCGGGCCGGCCGGGGCGGGCCGGGGCGGGGCGGGGCGGGCCGCCGGGATCCGTCCCCGGCCGCCCGCCCAGCTGTGCGAGGGTCAGCCGGTCGGCGCGGTCCACTTCTGGTTGGCAGCGCCGGTGCAGGTCCAGATCTGGGTCGCCGTCCCGTTGGCGGAGGTGTTGCCGGTGACGTCCAGGCACTTGCCCGCGGCCGGGTTGACGATGTCGTGCGAGCCGGCGGAGTACGTCCACTGCTGGGCGCCGGAGCCGTTGCAGTCCCAGAGTTGCACCTTGGCGCCGTCGGCGGTGGAGCCGCCGCTGACGTCCAGGCACTTGCCGAGGGCGCGGACGGTGCCGTCGCCGCCGAGCGTCCAGTTCTGCGCGGCACTGGCGTTGCAGTCGTAGAGCTGGACGGCGGTGCCGTTGGCCGTGGCGGCCGAGGCGACGTCCAGGCACTTGCCGGCCAGGCCGGTGATCGCTCCGCCGGGGCTGCCCGATCCGCTCTGACCGCCGTTCCAGGTGAAGGTGGCCGAGGTCTTGGCGGGCAGGTTGTAGCTGAAGTTCTGGCCGCCCCAGTTGACCCGCACATTCTGCGCGGAGCCGCTGTCGTTGTAGGCGATCAGCGCCTTGGAGCCGTCGGGGTTGCGCCAGGCGACGTTCGGCACGGCCGAGTTGGCGGTCGAGGCGATCCGGTAGGCACCCGGCTTCACGAACTTGGTCAGGTGGCCCATGGTGTAGTACTCGACGGTGTAGTCGACCTGCCCGCTGCGGGAGTCGCCGTTGTGGACGGTCACGAACCCGGTGCAGGTGCCGCATCCGCCGTAGTGCGGGCCCATGTTCTGGTCGACGGCCAGGCTCCACTTGGTCACCGACTTACCCCAGTTGCGGGTGTAGTCGATGATGTTGCGCATGTCCTCCTGCTGCTGGTTGCCGATCCAGGTGCCGCCGGAGTGCTCGGTGTCGAAGGCGTCCGTCGCCGGGTACTGGTTGTGCACGGTGGTCTGGGTCCCCACGTCGCCGCCGTAGCCGTGCCAGGCCACGCCACCGAAGTTGGGGTGGTTGCGGATCGCGGCGTCGTCGACCGAGGGCGCGGCGTAGGCCGCGTACTGGTCCCAGTTCCAGTCCAGTGCGAGGACCTTGGTGCTGAGGCCGGCGTTCGCGAGCGCGGGCAGCAGGTTCGTCCCGGTGAAGTACGCCAGCCCCGAACCGTTCCAGCTCATCGACGGGTAACCCGCGCAGCAGGTGGGCTCGTTCTGCACGGTCAGGTAGTTCACCGGCACGCCCTGGGCCTGGTATGCCTGGACGTACTTGACGAAGTACTGCGCGTAGGCGGCGTAGTCCTCCGCCTTGAGCCAGCCGCCGTTGAGGGCGCCGCTGTCCTTCATCCAGGCCGGCGCCGTCCACGGTGAGGCCAGCACGCTCAGCGCGGGGTTGAGCTGCTTGGCCTGCTTGGTGAGCGGCAGGACGTCCGCCTGGTCGTGCGCCAGGCTGAAGGAGGCCAGCGCGGGATCGCTCTGGCCGGCCGGGACGTCGTCGTAGGTGTACCCGTAGCGGGCCAGGTCGGAGGCGCCCATCGGGTTGCGGACGAAGGAGAGTCCGATGCCGTCGGTGGGCGAGAACAGCTTGCGCATGGTGTCGTCGCGGGTGGCCGCGCTGAGCGCGCCGCTGCTGTTCAACAGCCAGGCTGCGGTGTCGGTGAAGGAGGCGCCTCCGCCGGTGAACTGCTGGTAGCGGGTGTTCTCGTCGACGCTGATCAACTGGCCGCCACTTCCCGCGCCGCTGCTGAACGCGGTTCCGGCCTGCTGTTGCAGACCGCGGGTGACGTGCCGGCCGCCGGCGTCGTCCGTGGTGGTGAGCCAGACCGAGACCGGTTCGCTCGCGGCGGAGGCCGGGGCCCCCGCGCTCAGCAGGCCGGCGGCGGCGAGGGTGCCGGCCAGCAGGCCGGCGGTGAGGCGGCCGGGACGGGAACGATGGGCAGATCGGTGCCTGGGCATGGTCGGCTCCGCATTCCGGTGGGCCGAGAGCGTACGGGGCCGCGCCCGTGGGCACGGCCGCCTCGCCTCGGGGTGGGGGGATTGGCGCCGGCTGCTGGGCTCTGAGGGGAAAGGCCGGCCGGTGTCGCGGTGAGATTCAACTCCTGGACACGACAAGGCGTCAAGGCTTTGGTCTCTACCAATCATCGTCAACTTGTGAAGGCATTGCGGGGGCAGCCCGGGGCTTGATCGTTCGGTAGTTGACGATATGACAGTTAGGAAACCTTCCATTCAATACTCTTGACGGCGGCTCGGCAGGTCTAGTTGACTCCGGTGCCGAACCGAGCGGCGTGCCGCCCAGGGCGCCGCACCGCCCGGGGCACCGCACGGCACCGCCGCGGGCACCGCGCTGCCCCGGCCCCGCACCCGCCTTCCTCTCGGCGACGTCCGAGCAGCCGTCAGGCCGCTCTTCCGCACGACCGAACCCCCACATGGTCCCCAGGAGGACAGTCATGCCACGCCCCTCCCGCTTGGCCGCACTGGTCACCCCGCTCGCCCTGGCCGCCGGCGCCCTGCTGGCCGCCGCACCCCAGGCGAGCGCAGCCGCCAACCCCGGCCCCGGCTTCCCCGCGCAGTACGCCGCGCCCTACGTCGAGACCTGGAACTCCCCCAACGCCCTCGCCAACGCCCGTACCGCGACCGGGCTGAAGTACTTCACCCTGGCCTTCGTGATCAGCGACGGCAGCTGCAACGCCACCTTCAACGGCAACACCGCCATCACCGACGCCGGGTGGACGTCCGCCGTCAACAGCCTGCGCGCGGCCGGCGGTGACGTGATCGCCTCCTTCGGCGGCGCCTCGGGCACCGAACTCGGCCAGGCCTGCACCTCGGTGAGCAGCCTGAAGGCGCAGTACAAGAGGGTGGTCGACACCCTCAACCTCACCAAGATCGACCTGGACGTCGAGGGCGGCGCGCTGGGCGACACCGCCGCCAACGACCGGCGCAACCAGGCGCTCGCCTCGCTCCAGCAGGACTACGCGGCGGCCGGGCGCAACCTCGCCGTGCACTACACCCTGCCGGTCAACCCGACCGGCCTGGAGGCCGATTCGCTCAGCCTGCTGAACAACGCGAAGAGCCGGGGCCTGAACGTCGGCGTCGTCAACATCATGACGATGGACTACGGCGCCACGCTGGACATGGGCAAGGCCGCCACCGACGCCGCGAGCGCCCTGCACACCCAGCTCGGGCAGATCTGGACCACCAAGACCTCGCAGCAGCTGTGGGCGATGGAGGGCAACACCCCGATGATCGGGGTGAACGACTCGACCAACGAGGTGTTCAGCACCGCCAACGCCACCACCCTCACCAACTTCGCGCGCGGCAACGGCATCCAGCTGCTGGCGTACTGGGCCCTCGGCCGCGACAAGGCCTGCGCCTCGAACGGCACGCTCTCCGACTCGTGCAGCGGGACCTCGCAGAGCGCCTACCAGTTCGCCACCACCTTCAACGCCGTCACCGGCGGGGGCACCACCACCCCGCCGCGCACCGGCCGGATCACCGGCTACGGCGGCAAGTGCGTCGACATCGCGGCCGCCTCCAGCGCCAACGGCACGGCCGTCCAGCTGTACGACTGCAACGGCACCACCGCGCAGAACTGGACGGTGGCTACCGACGGTTCCCTCCAGGCTCTCGGCAAGTGCCTGGACGCCACCAGCGCGGGCACCGCGAACGGCACCCTGCTCCAGTTGTGGGACTGCAACGGCACCGGCGCCCAGAAGTGGCAGGCCGGCAGCAACAACACCCTGGTCAACCCGGTCTCCGGACGCTGCCTGGACGCCACCGGTCCCAGCTCCGCCAACGGCACCCGGCTCCAGCTGTGGGACTGCTTCGGCGCGGCGAACCAGCAGTGGCTGCTGCCGTCCTGACGTACTGCCGGCACTCGAGCGGAAGGGACTCGACATGAACCGACGCCTCCGGCAGCTGCCGGCCGTCGCCGGCCTGCTCACGCTGCTCGCCTCCGGCCTGGGCGCGGCCCCCGCGGCCGAGGCCGCACCGGCCGCCTTCACCCACCCCGGGGTGCTGGTCAGCCGGGCGCAGCTCGACTTCGTCCGGGCCAAGGTGCAGGCCGGCGCGCAGCCGTGGAAGGCCGCGTACGACCAGATGCACGCGAGCAAGTACGCCTCGCTCAGCCGTACGCCCAAGCCCCGGTCGGTGGTCGAGTGCGGCTCGTACTCGAACCCGAACTACGGTTGCACCGACGAGCGGGAGGACGCGCTGGCGGCCTACACGCTGGCGCTGGAGTGGTACATCACCCAGGACAGCCGTTACGCCGCCAAGGCGGTCCAGATCATGGACGCCTGGTCCGGCACGATCACCGACCACACCAACAGCAACGCGCCGCTGCAGACCGCCTGGTCGGCGTCCACCTGGCCGCGGGCCGCGGAGATCATCAGGTACACCTACTCCGGGTGGGCGGCCGACAAGGTCAGCCGGTTCGGCGGCATGCTGCGAAACGTCTACCTGCCCGAGGTCGTCAACGGCTCGAACAGCAACGGCAACTGGGAACTGAGCATGACCGAGGCCACCATCGGCATCGCGGTCTTCCTCGACGACCGGACGGTCTACGACAAGGCGGTCGCCAAGTTCCGGGGCCGGGTGCCGGCGTACGTCTACCTGGCCTCGGACGGTGCGCTGCCGAGGACCGCGCCGGGCAGCGGTCTGACCACCCGCGACCAGATCGTCTCCTACTGGCAGGGCCAGAGCACCTTCGTGGACGGCCTCACCCAGGAGACCTGCCGGGACTTCACCCACACCGGCTACGGGCTCTCGGCGATCTCGCACGTGGCCGAGACCAGCCGGATCCAGGGGCAGGACCTCTACCCCGAGGTCGCCGACCGCCTGCGGCACGCACTGGGCCTGCAGGCCAAGTACGAGCTGGGCGCGGCCGTGCCGTCCTGGCTCTGCGGAGGTGTGCTGAACCGCGGGCTCGGCCCGGTCACCGAGGTGGGCTTCAACGCCCTGCACAACCGCCTCGGATACGCCATGGACAACACCCAGGCGCTGACCGAGCAGCAGCGTCCGGCCGGCACCGACAACCTGTTCGTGGCCTGGGAGAGCCTGACCCACGCGGACAACCCGGCCTGACCGGCGCCCGACCGGCAACGGAGCGCGGCGGGCCCTGCGACGACGGGCGGATCGCAGGGCGCCGGGCAGTGCCCCGGAGGGGTGACGTACCCGCAGGGTGCGTCACCCCTCCGGGCGTCCGCGACCGGCGGGGCCGCCCGGTCCGGATCGGGTCGGCCCCGGCCCACTGGTCGGCGGCGACCCGGCCGGTGCGGACCGCCGTCCCGAGGGCGGCGCGCTCGCCGGGTGTCAGGGCGGACGCGGACCGGGCGACGGGTTCGGTGGACATCGGAGGTCTCCTCGCGGAGCGCGGCCGGGCGGCGGGTGCCGCCCCCGGGGACCGACGGACCGGTGTGCCGGGTGGCTCCTCCCTCGATCATCGCGGCCGTCCGCGGGCCGGGCATCAGGAGCGCGGGCCCCGGCGGCGGCGCCGGGCGGATCGGCGCGTCGGCGGCGCGGCCGGGAGCCCGGCGGGCGGGCGGCCCGTACGGGGGGGGTCGTCGGGCCCTGACCGCAACCACCCGAACGAGCGCCTCGCGCTCCGGAACCATGCGCTCCGGAACCGCCGTCCTCCCGGGTGGGGGTTCACGCACTGCCCGAGGAGGCAGCCATGCGACGTCGGATCATCGTTACGGCCGTGTTCGCGCTCGCCGCGACCCTGGCGGCTCCGGTCACCCTGGCCGGGGCCGGGCCGCTCCCCACCGCCGCACCGGCCCCGGTCGCGCCGGGTTCCGCGCCGGCACGGACGGCACAGCTCTGCCCGACCGGCTGGGGCAGCCTGCCGGAGGAGCTGGAAGCGCCAGGGGCGTCCCAGCCGCTGCAGAACGTCCGTACCGGCGCGCACCCGTGCTACGACCGGCTGGTGCTCGACGTCCCCGGCGCCTCGCCGGGCGCGTCGCTCGGCCACCACGTCCGGTACGTCGACACGCTTCACCAGGACGGCTCGGGCAAGCCGCTGGCGGTACGCGGCGGCGCGGTCATCGAGATCGTCGTGGACGCACCGTCCTACGATCCCGTCGACGGCTCCGTCACCTACCCCGGCCGGCCCGGTGCGCCACTGCCCGGCGTCGATCTGTCGGGCTACCGGACGTTCGTCGAAGCCCGCTTCGCGTCGAGCTTCGAGGGTCGGACGCAGATCGGCCTCGGCGTGCGCGCCCGGCTGCCGTTCCGGGTGTACCAGCTCGACCACCGGCTGGTGATCGACGTGGCGCACGGCTGGACGGGAGCCCCGGCGCGCTGAGCGGGCGCGGCGGCCTCGCGCGGTCGGCCGGACGGACGGACGGGAGCCGGGCCGGACGGGAGCCGGGATCGGTGGGCAAGCGGTGGACGGGGCCGCCCGGACGGCCACGCCGCGGACCTGACCTCCCCGTTCGGCGCAGTGCCGGTCGGTCGCGGCGTCGAGGACGGGGGGAGCGCTTAGAAAGTAACGGGCGCCCGGGCGCCCTGCTCGCCCCCTGCCCTGCTCCCCCTCCCCGCGCACCCGTCAGGAGTCTCCCGTGAAAGCCCTCGTCGCGACCGAGTACCAGCCGCTCGACCGGATCACCGTGGCCGATCTGCCGACCCCGACCGCCGGGCCGGGCCAGGTCGTGATCAAGGTCGCCGCGGCCGCGCTCAACCCCCTCGACCTGGGGCTGATCACCGGCACGATGAAGGACTTCTACCCGGTCGAACACCCCTTGGTGATCGGGATGGACGCGGCCGGCACGGTGGCCGAGGTGGGCCCCGGGGTCACCGGCTACGCGCCGGGTGACCAGGTGCTGGCGTTCACCGGCACCACGGCCGGCGCCGTCGCGGAGTACACCGTGGCCGAGGCCGGCCCCGGACTCGCCCGGCGGCCGTCGGGCCTGGACGCCGCCGACGCGGCGGCCCTCCCCGAATCCGGGATGACGGCGGTCTGCCTGCTGCGGGCCGCCGGGGTGAAGGCCGGCGACACCGTTCTGGTGATCGGGGCGACCGGCGGGATCGGCCTGTACGCCGTGCAACTCGCCACCGCGCTCGGGGCCCGGGTCGTCGCGACCGCGAGCGGGGACGACGCGGCGTACGTGCGCCGCCTCGGCGCCACCGACACGGTCGACTACCGCGAGGCGGACGTGGTGGCGCAGACCCTGCGGCAGGTGCCCGGTGGAGTGGACGTGGTCGTCGACCTGATCAACCGCGGCGAGGACCTGGCCGGTTCGGCCCGGGCCGTGCGGCCCGGCGGCCGACTGGTCTCGCCGCTCTTCGGGCCGGCCGAGCTGGACGGTGACGTGACCCCGGTCTACATCGGCTCCTTCGAGCCGCGGCCCGGAGACCTGGAGGACCTCGCGGAGCGGGCGGCGGACGGCCGGCTCCAGGTGGAGATCGGCGCCCGCTACCCCTTCACGGACGCGCCCCGGGCGGTGGCCGACTTCGCCGGCCGGCACATCCGGGGCAAGGTCGTCGTGACCATGGGCTGATCCGGCGGCCGGCCGGTGCGGTCGGTGCGGCGTGTGCGGTCGGTGCGGTCGGTCGGGTGCGGCCGCACCGGCCGGCCGGTGCGCGAGCGCCCGGTCAGTCCGCGATCGCCTGGTAGGCCGAGGTCAGGAAGTCGCGGCAGACCTCGGGCGGGACGGGGGACGTCCAGGCGCGCTGGGTGAACAGGGCGGTCACCATGTCCTCCCGCGGGTCCACGTACCAGGACGTCCCGAGGCCGCCGTCCCAGCCCGCCCGGCCGACCGTCTCGGCCGGGTCGGTGCGGCGGGTGACGACCGAGAGTCCGAAACCCCAGCCGTGAGTGTCGAAGTAGTCCCCGACCCAGGACGTCGCCCGCTTCTGGGCGGGCGTCAGCTGGTCGCTCAGCATCAGTTCCACGGAGGGCCGCGACAGGATCCGCTCACCGCCGCGGCGGCCGCCGCCGAGCAGCATCCGGCCGAGCGCGAGATAGTCGTCGACGGTGGAGACCAGTCCGCCCGCGCCCGAGGGGAAGGCCGGCGGGCGGCTCCATTCACCGCCCTCGGCCTCGTCGTACACCGGAAGCACGCCGTCCACCGGCGTTCCGCCGTACGCGGTCGCCAGCCGGTCGAGATCGGCGGCCGGCACGGCGAAGCCGGTGTCCTTCATGCCCAGCGGCTCGAAGACCCGCTCGTGCAGGAACGCTTCGAACGGGAGGCCCGAGGCCCGGGCGATCAGCACGCCCAACACGTCGGCGCTGGTGTTGTACATCCAGCGCTCACCGGGCTGGTGGATCAGTGGCAGGGTGGCCAGCCGGCGGATCCACTCGTCCGGGGCCGGCACCGCGCCGGGCCGCGGCGGGCCCTGGCCGAGCGCCGGCTCGTCCATCGCCCGTTGGATCGGGTGCGCGCCCGGGGGCGTCGGCAGGATGCCCGTCCCGGCCCGGAAGGTGAGCAGGTCGCGCAGGGTGATCGGGCGCTCGGCGGGCACCGTGTCGTCGAGCGGTCCGTCCGGGCTGCGCAGCACGCGGCGGTCGGCGAGCTCCGGCAGAAAGCGGTCGACCGGGTCGTCCAACCGCAGCCGGCACTCCTCGACCAGGATCATCGCGGCGACCGCCGTGACCGGTTTGGTCAGCGAGGCCACCCGGAAGATCGTGTCGCGTGCCATCGGCCGGCCGCCCAGGGCCGCCCGGCCGTGCACCTCGACGTGCACCTCGCCCCGGCGGCTGACCAGCGCGACCAGACCGGGCACCCCGCCGTGCTCCACATGTCCCGCCATGGCTTCGCGCAACCGCGCCAGGCCGCTGCCCGAAAAGGCCTCACCACTCACCGAACACTCCCGGTCCGCCGCCACGACAGGTGCGCTGCTCCGGGGCCATCGTGCCAGCCGGCTCGGACAACGCACCGCAGGCAGGCCGGGCACGGTCGGATCCACCTCCCGGCGCCCCGGGGCCGCGGCACCGCAGGGGGCGTGCAGCGGCCCCGGACCTGGGGGATGGTCCGGGGCCGCATTGCCGGATCGGCGCGCGGGGGGGGGTGGCACGCCGTCCTGACAGGACGTCTGACCCGTGCTCCGGCGGGCAAACACCCTCCGCCGGAGGAGTTGCGTACCGGTCTCCTCGGACCGGGCCGACGACACCGGGCCGGTGTCCGGGCCGGTGTCACTCCTCGACGAGCAGCCCGGCGCGCAGTCGACCGAGGATCCGGGTGAGGAGGCGCGAGACGTGCATCTGGGACAGCCCCAGCCGCTGGCCGATCTCGGACTGCGTCAGCTCCTCGCCGAAGCGCATCGCGAGGATGGCGCGATCGCGCGGGGCCAGGGAGGCGATCAGCGGCTTCAGGCTCTCGTGGTTCAGGGTCGCGTCGAAGCCGCTCTCCTCCACGGCGAGCTTGCGGGTGAGGGTGCTCTCGGCGTCCTCCGTGTCGGCGGGCGCGTCCAGCGAGCGGGTCTCGTAGGCGTTGCTCGCGCTGAGGCCCTCGATGACCTCCTCGTCGGTCAGACCGAGACGGGAGGCCAGTTCGGCGACCGTGGGCGAGCGGTCCAGCTCCTGTTCGAGCGCGTCCGAGGCCTTCGCCAGGGCGAGGCGCAGTTCCTGCAGCCGCCGGGGGACGTGGACCTTCCAACTGGTGTCCCGGAAGAACCGCTTGATCTCGCCGATGATGGTCGGCAGCGCGAAGGTGGAGAACTCCACCGGCCGCTCGGGGTCGAACCGGTCGATCGCCTTGATCAGGCCGATGGTCGCGACCTGGAGGATGTCCTCCATCGGCTCGCTGCGCCGCCGGAACCGCCCGGCGGCGAACTTCGCCAGCGTGAGGTTCATCTCGATCAGCGTCCCGCGTACGTAGGAGTACTCGGCCGTGCCCTCCTCCAGCGTCCGCAGCCGGACGAAGAGTTCCTTGGAGAGCAGGCGCGCGTCGGACGGGCTGACCGCTCCCGGGGCCTGCGGGGCCCCGGCCGAGCGCTCGTCCCCGAGGCCGGGGAGGGGGAGGGTGTCGGTGTCGGTGTCGTGGGCGGGGTCGATCGGGTGTGTGGTGTCCGTCTGGTGGGTGAGGTCGGTGACGTCCCTGAAGTCGGTGCGTACCGCGTGTGCTGCGTCGGTGAGCTGCAACGCTGTCATGGAGAGCCTTCTCCCTCGATCTCGCCGGCCTGGGTCCGGCCCGCTGGTCCACCCTGCTTACCCCGGTTCTCCGGGACGACACACCGAACTGAGGACTCGTCCGATTTCCATCGATTAGTACGATTTGTCCGGCCTTTCCCGAACCTCGGTCGACCCGTCACCGCGCGGTCGACGCCGGCCCGAGCCGTGGGGCACCCACGGTCGGGCCGGTCGTCGGGTCAGGTGTCCGGTCGGTAATCGGGTCAGGTGTCCGGTCGTCAATCGGTCGGGTGTCGGGTCAGTGGTCGGCTTCGAGGAAGGTGAGCATGTCGTCGGCGTGCTCCTCCTCGCGGGCGAGGATCTGCTCCAGCACCCGCCGGGTCGTCGGGTCCCCGGAGCCGATCCAGCCGATCATCTCGGTGTAGGAGGTGATGGCGATCCGTTCGGCGACCAGGTTCTCCTCGATCATCTGGGTGAGGTCCCGGGACGGGATGTACTCGGAGTGCGCGCGGCCGACGAGACCGTTCGGATCCAGCTCGGGCGTACCACCGAGCTGGACGATCCGGGCGGCGAGCAGGTCGGCGTGCTGCTGCTCCTCGTTCGAGTGCTCCAGGAACTCCTGGGCGACCGGCTCGGAGTTCATCCCCTTCGCCATGAAGTGGTGCTGGCGGTAGCGGAGCGTACAGACGACCTCGGTCGCCAGCGCGGTGTTCAGCATCTCGATCACCCGGGGCAGGTCCGCGCCGTAGGCGTCGGTGACCGGTCCGTCGGTGATGTCGCGACGGGCCTTGGCACGCAGCGCGTGAACGTCGGTCAGAAATTCCGGCATGGAGGTCCTCCGGTGGTGGGGCGCCCTGTGCGACGCGCGGTGAGTGCGGACGCGATCCGCCTGCCCCGGTGGTCCGTCGGCAAACGACCCTTCGCGGCGACGGACGCTCAGAGGCCGCCGGCCTCCGGGGAGGGGGCGAGTCCGGGTCGCGGCGGGAGCACCGGCCGCTCCCGCGCCGGAGCGGTATCGGTGCCGGTGCCGGTGCCGGAGGGGGCCGGCGACGGCGGCTCCGAGGGAGGTGACGGACGCGCCGGGCCGCCGGGGTCCGGCGGATGTGACGGCCCCTCCTGCTCCGCCGCCCGCCCGGGACGCGGCTCGTCGAACCGGACCCGGACCTCCTCGAACGGCTTCTGCGCGGCCGCCGTCGCGTAGGAGGTGAAGGCCCGCCGGTCGGCCCGGGTGAGCCGGGCGTCGTCGGAGAACGGCGCGGCCAGGTTGCGCGGGTGCAGTCCGCGATGCCGTACGGAGGCGCTCTCGGCGCACATGACCAGGGTGAAGGCCCCGAGGTAGAGCCAGGCGATCAGGCCGAGGACGATCCCGAACAGCCCGTAGGTCGCGGTCGCGCCCCGGAGCTGGTGCCCGACCACGTAGGCGCCCACCGCCTGCAGGACCTGCCAGACCACCGCTCCCGCGAGCGCCTCCGGCCACAGCGCGGCCGGCGGCAGGGCACGCGCCGTCAGTGCCTTGAAGGTCAGCACGATCAGCGCCGCGTTGACGGCGACCGACAGCAGCATCCCACCGCCCCGGACCCCCCAGGCGACCGCGGCCCCGTAGCTGTGCGCGCTGGTGGCGAGGGCGGCCAGCACGGTGGTGACCGCGACGCCCAGGCCCAGGACGACCAGCAGCAGCAGACTGCGCAACCGCGAGACCAGGGGATTGGGCCGCTCGTGCTGCGGAACCGCCCAGATGCTGTTCAGCGCGTTCTGGGTCGCCTGCGCCACACCCAGCGCTCCGTACAGCACCCCGCCGATGCCGACCGTCAACGCGAATCCGCTGCCGTGCAACGAGTGGATGTTGTCGCCGAGCTGGTCCCCGAGGACCGGGAACTGACCGAGCGCCGAACTCAGCACCTCCGCCTGCAACCGGGCGTTGCCGTTCAGGGCGAAGCCGAGGACGGTGACCAGCAGCAGGAGCATCGGGAAGAGCGAGAGGAAGCCGTAGTAGGTGATCAGCGCGGCCAGGTACGAGCCCTGGTCCTCGACGAACTTGTAGACCACGGCGACGGTGTGGCCCGCCCACCGGTGGCTGCGCTGATAGCGGTCGAGTCTGCCCAACATGCCCAAGCCCGTCGTCCTGTCTGGTCGCAGCGCCACCCGGTACGGCCGGGGCGGCTCGCCCGCCGGCCGTCGCCCCGGCCGCCCCTGGCGGCTACCCGCCGGCGGCGCCCGCATGCCGCCGGGCCGGTCCCCGCCCGTCGCCGCGGCCCCGGCCGGGGCCGCCACGTCGCGCGGCGGCCGGCGGGGGGCCGCCGGTGGACGACGGATGCCGCCGGGAATCCGGGGCAGACGACCCGCATGACTGCGGAGGAAAGACATCCCCGATGGCGCACGGCGCTCTACCTGCCGGCGCTGGCCGCCGTGCTCGTGGCCGCGGGCCTCGCGCTGGCCGGGCGCCCCGGTCCGGAGGACGGCGTGAACCGGTTGCTGGCCGCGCATCGGGGCGCGCTCGCGGACCAGCTCAGTTCGTGGTTCTCCGCCCTGGCCGCCACCCCCACCGTGATCGGGGTGGCGGCGCTGTGCGTGCTGGCGCTGCTGGTGGTGCCGGCCGAGGCCCGCCGGTGGGAGGCCGCGTTCCTGGGCGGCGCGGTCGCCGTCCAGTCGCTGGTGTTCCTGCTGGTGACCCTCTGCGTGGAGCGCCCCCGCCCGGACGTCGTGCGGCTGGACGGCGCCCCGCCGACCTCCAGCTTCCCCTCCGGCCACACGGGCGCGGCGCTCGCACTCTACGGCGGGCTCGCCGTACTGGCCTGGCTGCACCTTCGGCGCCCGTGGCGGGTGCCGGCGGCCGGGATCCTGCTCCTGATCCCCCTCCTGGTCGGCGCGAGCCGGCTCTACCGGGGCATGCACCACCCCACCGACGTGGCCGCCGCACTGCTCAACGGCGGCGTGGTGCTGTTCGTCGCGGCCCGGCTCTGCCTGACCGACCGGGGCCCGGTGCACACCGTCGCCCGCGCGGGCGGCGGCAGCGACAGCGACGACCCCGGGGCGGCGGGGCGGCCCGGCGCCGACACCTCCGCCGTCTCCTCCGCCTCCGCCACCGATTCCGGCCGGCGCGTGACCGTGGTGGTGAACCCGCTCGTCACCGACCGCGCCACCCGCGAAGGGGTCCGGCGCCGGCTGGAGCGCTCCGGCCACCACCGGCCGGAGTTCGTCGAGACCACCGCGACGGACCCGGGCGGGCAGGCCGCGGCCCGGGCCGTCCGGGACGGCGCGGGCCTGCTGGTGGCCTGCGGCGGGGACGGGACGGTGACCGCCTGCGCGGGCGCGCTCGCGGGCACCTCGGTACCGCTGCTGGTGGTGCCCTGTGGGACGGGGAACCTGCTGGCCCGCAACCTCGGTCTCCCCCGCCACCCGGGACGGGCGCTGGACGAGGGCCTCGCCGCCCCGGTCTGGTCCGCGGACCTGCTGCTGGCCGGTGGCGACGGCCTGCCCGACACCTGTGTCACCGCGATGGCGGGTGCCGGGCTCGACGCGGAGATCATCGCCGGTACGGGCCGCCGGCTGAAGAACCTGATCGGCTGGCCCGCCTACGCAGTCGCGGCGCTGCGCCACCTGGGTTCGCCCCGGCTCCGGCTGACCGTCACGCTCGACGGCGGCGCACCGCTGGAGCGCCGGGCCCGCATGGTGCTGGTCGGCAACGTCGGTGCCATCCAGGGCGGCCTGCGGCTGCTGCCCGACGCCCGGCCCGACAACGGCCTGCTCCAGCTCGCCCTCTTCGACCCCCGGGGCCCGGTCGACTGGCTCCGCGCGCTGCGCCTGCTGGGCCCAGGTGGCCCCGCCACCGCCGCCGTCGAGCACACCGGATCCGCCACCGCGGCGGCTCATCCCCTGGAGTACCTCCAGGCCCGGCGCGTGGAGCTGGAGTTCGACCGGCCCGTCCGGCGCGAGCTCGACGGCGAGGCGGTGCCCGCCGGCCGCACGCTGCGGCTGACGGTACGCCCCGGGGCCCTGCTGCTCAGGGCGCCCCGGCCCGCCACGTCGGACGACGATCACCCTTCGGCACGGCCGGTGCGTCCCCGCTCCGGGCCGGCCCGGCCGACCCGTCCCACCCCTCCCGCGAGCATCGCCGGCACCACCGGCACCGGGGCTGCGGTGGCCCCGGTGGCGGCCCCCGTGACCCCCGCGACCCCCGCGGGCGTCGCCCCGTACGGCGAGAGGAGCCGGTGATGGGTACCGCGACACGGGTCAAGCGCTCGCGGGACCCGCACGGCGAGGAGCTCGCCGGCGACGAGGCGCTGTCGGCGCTGCGCGACTACGGCCGGTGGCGGCTGGTCCGCGACGCCTTCGTCCGCTTCCGCTACGCCGACGGTTTCAGCCACGCGCGGGCACTCGCCTTCCAGACCGTGGTGGCCCTGCTGCCGTTCCTGATCGCCGTCGTCGGACTCTCGGCCTTCCTGCACACCGAGGGGTTCGGGCGGGTCGCCGAGCTGACGCTCAGGCGGCTCACCAGCGGTCCGAGCTCGGGCGTCGTCCAGCAGGTGCTGGACCGCAGCCGTGACCGGGCCGACGACGGCGGCCGGCTCGCGCTCTGGCTCGGCGCGCTGTTCTCCCTGCTCAACGTCGCCACCGCGATGTGCCAGATCGAGCGGGGCGCGAACCGGATCTACGGCCTGGAGCGGGACCGGCCGTTCCGTGCGAAGTACCTGCGCGGGCTGCTGATGGCCCTCACGGCCGGGCTCCCGCTGGGCCTCGGCTTCGTCCTGATGGTCGCCGGGCAGCAGATCGCCCGTTCGGTCAGCGAGGTCTACGGCATCGACTCGGGCACCGTCGACGTCTGGGCGCTGCTGCGCTGGCCGGTGGGTGTCCTGCTGACCCTGATCTCCGCGAGTGTGATCTTCCGGCGGGCGCCGAGGCGCAGCCAGCCCGGCTACACCTGGCTGGCCTTCGGCGCGGCCGTCTACCTCGTCCTGTGGACGACGCTGACCTGGGCGCTCAGTCTCTACCTGCGCCTCAGCGGTTCCTTCGACGCGGTCTACGGCCCGCTGAGCGCCTTCGTGTCCCTGCTGGTCTGGGCCTACCTGACGGCCATCGCCCTGTTCCTCGGGCTGGCGTTCGCCGCACAGCTGGAGGCGGTCCGAGTGGGCCGCGGGGAGCCGATCCTGCCCGACCCGGGGGCCTGAGCGCAGCGGCGACCCCCGGGGCAGAGGGAGCGGTGCGGCCCCCGGCGGACAGCAGGGCGTCGTGCCAGGGCTGATCCGGTGAAATCGGGGTAGCCGACCGACATCATGGGATCGATCACGACCGACCACGCCCCGCGCCCGCCGCGCCCCGACAGCGACCGGCGCTTCGGCACCCGCCTGCTGCTCGCCCTGCTGGGCTTCGCCGTCGCCGCGGTGCCCTGCGCGATCCTGCTGGTCCTGGTGGAGTCCCACTGGGGCCCGCTGCAGCGACTCGACCGGGACGCCGCCGACAGCCTGCACCGGACGGTTCTGGCCCACCCCGCGCTGGTCACCGTGCTGCGGGTGTGCACCGACGTCCTGTGGGGACCGTGGACCATGCGGCTGATGATCGCCCTGCTGGTCTGCTGGCTGGCCGTCCGGCGGGCCTGGCGGCTCGCGCTCTGGGCGGCGCTCACCACGGCGGCCTCCGCGCTGATCGGCCTGCTGGTCAAGGAGGCCGTCGCCCGTGCCCGCCCCGCCCTGCCCGAGCCGGTCGCGCACGCCGGCGGGTACTCCTTCCCGTCCGGCCACGCGATGACCGCCATGACCTGCTGCGCCGTCGCCCTGCTCGTCCTGCTCCCCGTGATCCCGCGCGGGTGGCGCCCGGTCGCGTGGCTCGCCGCGCTCGTCCCGGTGATCGGTGTCGGCTTCACCCGGGTCGCGCTCGGCGTGCACTGGGTCAGTGACGTGGTCGGCGGCTGGCTGCTGGGACTCGCGCTGGTCGCCGCCACGGCCTGGGCGTTCGAGACCTGGCGGATGGAGGCCGGCCGGCCCGTCCTCCCCGTCACCGAGGGTCTGGAGCCCGAACTCGGCGCGTCCGGACCGCCGGAACCCCCGGCCGCCTGACCGCTCCGGCCTGCCCCCGCTCGCTCGCCCCGACCGCCTGCTCCGACCGCCTGCTCCGACGGCACGCCCTGACGCGGGCCTCGACACGCGTCCGCCGCCCGCCCGCCGCCCGTCCGTCACCCCGACCCGCCACCACGAACCAGGAGAGACCGTGATCGACGAGATCGCCACCTTGCAGGCCGGCGACGGCAGCACGCAGGCACAGGACGTCGCCACCCGCAAGCAGGAGCTGCGCAGGCGACTGGAGCGGCTGATCGGGATCGCCGCCACCGAGGGCAACGAGATCCTCCCGCTGCGCAACGGCGACCAGATCTTCCCGGCGATGCTGCGGGCCGTGGAGGAGGCCGAACACACGGTGGACATGACCACCTTCGTCTACTGGCGCGGGGACATCGCCCACCGCTTCGCCCACGCGCTGGCCGCCAAGGCACGGCAGGGCGTACGGGTCCGGCTGCTGCTCGACGGCTTCGGCAGCAGGCTGATCGAACGGGAGCTGCTGGACGAGATGGACCGCTCCGGTGTGGACGTGGCGTGGTTCCGCAGACCCGTCCGGCTCTCGCCGCTCAAGCAGAACCACCGCTGCCACCGCAAGGTACTGGTGGTCGACGCGACCACCGCGTTCACCGGCGGCGTCGGCATCGCCGAGGAGTGGTGCGGCGACGCCCGCAACCCGCAGGAGTGGCGCGACACCCACGTCCAGGTGCGCGGCCCTGCGGTGGACGGCATAGCCGCGGCCTTCGCTCAGAACTGGGCCGAGTGCCGCGAGGACGGCCTCTACGACGCGGCCGACCGCTTCGAGGAGCACCGTCAGCCCGGGACCTCGGTGGTCCAGGTCGTCCGGGGATCGGCCAGCGTCGGGTGGCAGGACATGCAGACGCTGCTGCGGGTGGTCATCTCCTCGGCGCAGCGGCGGCTGCGGCTGGCCACCGCGTACTTCGCGCCCGACCGCTACTTCGTCGATCTGCTCATCGCCGCCGCCGAACGCGGGGTGGACGTCGAGATCCTGCTCCCCGGCCCGCACACCGACAAGCGGGTCTGCCAGCTGGCCGGCGAGCGGTTCTTCGAGGACCTCACGGCCGCCGGCGTCCGGATCTGGCAGTACCAGCCGACCATGATGCACGCCAAGGTGCTCACCGTGGACGGCATCGCGGCCCTGGTGGGCTCCACCAACTTCAACCGGCGCTCGCTCGACCACGACGAGGAGATCATGCTCACCGTGATCGACGAGCGGTTCACCGCCCGGCTGGACGCCGACCTCGACCAGGACCTCACCGTGAGCGAGCGGCTCGACCCGGGCCGCTGGCGTCGCCGCTCCCCCGGGCGGCGCGCCATGGAGGCGGCCACCGCGCCGATCCGGCACTTCCTCTGAGCGCGTTCTCCACCCCGGGTGGCGGTCGGGCGGGCGGGTTCTCACGTCCTCCCGACCGCCACCCGGGGTTCGGTGGTTCGGGCCCGTGCGATCGTCGCCGGCGGTCCACCGGGACCGACGACCGTGGCGGCGTGCCGGTCGCCGGCGCGCCAGGGGTTGTCGGAGGCACGCAGTACCGTCCTGTCATGGCCGCCAGAATCGATCTGACCCTCGACTGCGCGAACGCGCGGCTTCTCGCCGACTTCTGGAAGGCGGCGCTCGGCTACGTCGACGAGCCGCCGCCCGCTCCCTTCACGACCCGTGGGGAGTGGCTCGCGCGGTTCGACCTGCCGGCGGACGGCTCCGAGGACGACGGGGCGTGGCTCTGCGATCCCGACGGCATCGGGCCCCGCCTCTCCATCCTCCGGGTTCCCGAGCCCAAGAGGGCGAAGAACCGGCTGCACATCGACGTCCGGGTGCCGGGGCACGGCGGTCCCGGTGAGCGGTGGGACCGGATCCGGGCGGAGTCCGAGCGGCTGGTGCGGGCCGGCGGCCGCGTCCTGGAGGAGTTCGACGGGCACCACGTGCTGATGGCCGATCCGGAGGGCAACGAGTTCTGCGTCGCCGCGGCCCCGGCCTGACGTCCCCGGTGCCGGCCGCGGTGCCGGAGGGCGTCGCCCCCCGGCACGACCACCGCACGCGCCGGGGGCGGCCGAGGCTCTCCGCCTCGGCCGCCCCCTGGCGTCCGTGTCATCCCTCGCAGGTGACCACGGTCAGCCCGCCGGAGACCGTGTTGGTCGCCAGCACCTTCCCGTTCTCCGAGATACGGCAGGTCATCGAGCCGAGGGCGCCGGTGTTGTGGGCCGACAGACGCACCCGCCCGTCGTGAGCGGCCGTCACGTGCAGGCCCGGCCGGCCGGCCGCGCTGAGCGGCAGCGGCTCGCCCCGCATGCTCACCGCCCGGCCGTGGCCGTCGGTGAGTTCGAGGTCGGCCCGGTCGGCCGTACCGGTCAGCTCGTAGACGATGTCCCGCTGGCCGTCCGGCGCCGGCTCGGCGACCGCGGTGGCCGCGGAGGCGGCCGGTGTCGCCGGGTCGGCCGCCGGTGCCCCGCAGCCGGCGGCGGCGGCCGCCAGCGAGAGGGCTGCGAGCAGGAGCGGTCCGGGGGCTCGTCGGCCCAGATTTCGCTCGGTCATCCCGTACTCCTTCCGATCGGGCCGCCGGTCGGGGCGTCCCTTCGCGGGCGGTCAGTTGCCGCTCTGCGCGGCCGACTCGGGTGTCCCCGACACCTCCGGTCCCTCGGGTACCTGAACCGGGCTGAGCCACATCCAGAGCAGGAACGCCCCGCCCACCAGCAGCATGCCGAGGCCGGTCCACAGGTTGATGTTGATGCCCTGCGCCTTGGCTATCTCCTCCGGGGAGTCCAGGGCACCGGTGACGGTGAGCACGACGCCGTAGAGAACGAACAGGCCACCGATCACCCTGCGGATGTCGAACAGCCTGGAGGCACTCGCCGAGGCGCGCTCCAGCTGCTCCGCGCTCTCCTGGTCTCCCGCGCCGTGCGGGTGGGGTTCCTGCTGGTCCGCCATGGTGATGGCTCCTTCGCTGAGGGTGCAAGGACGGTCGGGGGTCATGCGTCAGGCCCAGAACGGCAGGTAGCAGCCGGCCGCCAGGATGATCGCCGACCAGCCCAGCAGCGCCGGGCGGCGGTACCACTTCTCGTCGCCGGCCTCGGGGGCCGCGTCCATGCCCGCGGAGCGGGTGCCGTAGACCAGGCCCTCGATCTCCTCGGCGGGCTTGGGCCGGGTCAGGAAGGTGACCGCCACGCTGACCGCGATGCCGACCACGAAGGCGACGATCGAGGAGACGAAGTTGGCGCCCTGGTCGCTCGGGATGGCGATGACGCCGCCCTTGTAGAGCCAGAAGTAGTTCACCATCGCGGCCACCGTGCCCGCCAGCAGACCCCAGAAGCCGGCCGCCGGGGACATCCGCTTCCAGAACATGCCCAGGATGAAGGTGACGAACAGCGGCACGTTGAAGAAGGAGAACAGCGTCTGCAGGTACGCCATGATGTTGGTGAACGAGGACGCGATGAAGGCGGTGCCGATCCCGATCAGGACACCGGCCACGGTGACCACCCGGCCGACCTTCAGGTAGTACGCGTCGGCCATCCGGGGCTTGATGTACGGCTGCCAGATGTCGGTGGTGAAGACGGTGTTGAACGAGGAGATGTTGGCGGCCATGCCCGCCATGAACGCGGCCAGCAGGCCGGTGACGGCTATCCCGAGCACACCGTTCGGCAGCAGCTGACCCATCAGCAGCGGGACGGCGTCGTTGTACTGGAGGTCGCCCTTGCCGAGGTTGGGCTCGACCACCGCGGCGATCAGACCGGGGATGACCACCACCGCGGGGATGAAGATCTTCGGGAAGGCGGCGATCAGCGGAGTGCGCCGGGCGGCCGAGAGGTTCTTCGCGGACAGGGCCCGCTGGACCTCGGCGAAGTTCGTCGTCCAGTACCCGAAGCTCATCACGAAGCCCAGACCGAGCACGATGGTCAGCCAGTTGGCGCCGAGCGGGTTGGAGCTGCCGATGCCGGTACCGCCCCAGGCGGTCGTGAAGTCGTGGCCGTGCGACTCGTTCAGGCTGTCGCTCAGGCCGCCCCAGCCGCCGACCCGCTTGAGGCCCACCACGGTCAGCGGGATGAGGGCGGCGAGGATCACGAAGAACTGCAGCACCTCGTTGTAGATCGCCGAGGACAGCCCGCCGGCCAGGATGTACGCCAGCACGAACGCGGCGGCGACCACGATGGACAGCCACAGCGACCAGCCCAGCAGCGCCTTCATCACGATGGCGAGCGCGTAGAGGTTGACGCCGGCTATCAGTACGGAGGAGATGCTGAAGATCACCGAACTGAGCAGGTGGGAGGAGGGCCCGAAGCGCTGGAGCAGGAACTCCGGGACGCTGCGGACCTTGGAGCCGTAGTAGAACGGCATCATCACGATGCCGAGGAACACCATCGCGGGGATCGCGCCGATCCAGTACCAGTGGACGGTGTAGAGGCCGTACTGGGCGCCGTTGGCCGCCATCCCGAGGATCTCGGTGGCGCCGAGGTTGGCGGCCACGAAGGCCAGGCCGGTGACCCAGGCGGGCAGCGAACGGCCGGAGAGGAAGAAGTCGAGGCTGGTGCGGATCGAGCGTCTGGCCGCGAAGCCGATGCCCAGGACGACCACGAAGTAGGTGGCGAGGATGGCGTAGTCGAGTCCATCCACCTTCAGACGCATCGCGTCGGCCAACTGGCTCGGCATACCGGTGCTACCCCTGTCACCTGGAGACCCGGTCGGAGCGCCGGGTGATGATCGGACGGAACGAACATCGCCACGTCTGTTCGCTCGTCGCGTTCCCAAACCTGCGACCGCCCGAGCGCTCCCAAAACCGCTGTCGCCCCCGCGGCGCGCGCTGGGACAATGGCGCCACCCTCGCTCCCTGCTCCGCACCACCCTCCGTCCCCTGGAGACGTTCATGGCGTTGCCGCAAGGCCCGCTCAGCCACCGCTACCGCGGTGAGCACCCCATCCGTACGCTGCTCTACCTCTTCCAACCGGACCGCAAGCGCGTCGCGGGCGCCGTCCTGGTCTATCTCGCCAAGCACACCCCGGTCTGGCTGCTGCCGCTGATCACCGCGAACATCGTCGACGTGGTGGTGCAGCACCGCGGGATAGCCACGCTCTGGTGGAACGCCGCCGTCCTGCTGGTCATCCTGTTGCTCAACCTTCCGCTGCACCTGCTCTACGTCCGCTGGATGCACGGCAGCATCCGCCGGACCGGCACCCGGCTGCGCTCCGCGCTCTGCCACCGGATGCAGCAGCTCTCCATCGGCTACCACTCCCGGGTGAGCGCCGGGGTGCTGCAGGCCAAGGTGGTGCGGGACGTCGAAGGGATCGAGAACGCCACTCAGCAGACCGCCGACATGGGCCTGGGCGCGGTCGCGACGCTGACCGGCGGCGTGCTGGTGATCGCGATCCAGGCGCCGGTCTTCCTTCCGGTGTTCCTGGTCATCGTGCCGGCCTCCGCGCTGCTCGTGGTGCGGCTGCGCGAGCGGCTGCGCGACGACAACGAGTCGTTCCGCGTCCAGGTCGAGCAACTGTCTTCGCGGATCAACGAGATGACGACGCTCATCCCGATCACCCGTGCGCACGGGCTGGAGCGGACGGCGCTGCGCAGGGTGGACCGCACCCTGGGCTCGGTGCTCAGCGCGGGCCTTCGGCTGGACCTGCTGAACGGACGCTTCGGCGCGCTCACCTGGATCCTGCTGAACGCGATCGGCGTGAGCTGCCTGGCCGGTTCTGCCCTGGTCGCGTACTACGGCTGGCTGGACGTCACGGCGGGCCAGGTCGTCATGCTCAGTGCCTACTTCTCCAGCCTCACCGGCTCGGTGACCAGCCTGATGAGCCTCACGCCGATCATCGGCAAGGGACTGGCGTCGGTCCGCTCGGCCGGCGAGGTGCTCCAGGCCCCGGACCTGGAGGAGAACTCCGGCAAGGCGGAGGTCGCCCGGGTCCGCGGCCGGGTGGACTTCCGCGGCGTCGGCTACCGCTACGAGGGCGCCGAGCAGGACTCGATCAGCGGCTTCGACCTGAGCGTCCGGGCCGGCGAGACGATCGCGCTGGTCGGCGGGTCGGGCGCCGGAAAGTCCACGGTGCTCAATCTGGTGATCGGCTTCCTGCGCCCGACCGAGGGGCGGATCCTGCTCGACGGCCAGGACATGGAGGCGCTGGACCTGCGCAGCTACCGCAAGTTCCTCTCCGTGGTGCCGCAGGAGTCGATCCTCTTCGAGGGCACCGTGCGGGAGAACGTCACGTACGGCATGCGGGACGTCGGCGAGGAGGTTGTCCGGGCGGCCCTGCGGGACGCCAACGCGCTGGAGTTCATCGACCGCCTTCCGCAGGGTCTGGAGACGGTGGTCGGCGAGCGCGGCGCCCGGCTGTCGGGTGGCCAGAAACAGCGCCTGGCCATCGCCCGCGCGCTGATCCGCGACCCGCGGATCCTCGTCCTGGACGAGGCCACCTCGGCGCTGGACTCGCGCTCGGAGGCGCTGGTGCAGCAGGCGCTGGGCCGGCTGGTGCAGGGCCGGACGGTCTTCGTGGTGGCGCACCGGCTCTCCACCATCAAGGGCGCCGACCGGATCGTGGTGCTGGACGGTGGCCGGATCGCGGAGATCGGCTCGCACGCGGAACTGCTGCGCGGCGGCGGCGCGTACGCCGGTCTGCAGGCGGCGCAGCTGGCCTGAGCGGGCGGCCGGCCACCGGGTGACCGGGGTCCCGAGGGGTGGTCCGCATCGTGCGGGCCACCGCCACCCACGTCCCGTCAGAGTGCCCTCCCGGCGGCCGAGTTGAGCGCGGAAGTTGGTACACCGGTCGATTTGCGTTCAGATAGTGAAGGATGAGCGGGCTCTTGACGCCCCGACCGTCCATGGGTTCACTGGAGCCCGCCAACTCGGCATGCCCGCCCCCACCCCGGGCGACCACCCCCACTCCAGCGGCAACGATCGAGCCCTCCCCCGCCACCGCACGTGGGAGCGCTCCCATAGATCATCCGCCGGACAGTCCCAGAGAGGACCAGCGACGTGCTCCACCCCGTACGCCGCCTGCGCGAGGCCCTGCTGGCCGTCGCCCTGGCATCATCGGCACTCCTGCTCCCGACCGCGGCGGCGCAGGCCGCCCAGGCCGCCGCACCCGCCGCCGCCACTGCCGCGACCACGGCCGATGCCCTCGGAACCGGCGCCGGCTACTGGCACACCAGCGGTCGCCAGCTCCTCGACGAGGCCAACCACCCGGTCCGCATCGCGGGCATCAACTGGTTCGGCTTCGAGACCGCCAACTACTCCCCCCACGGGCTCTGGTCGCGAGACTACAAGAGCATGCTCGACCAGATGAAGTCGCTGGGCTACAACACCATCCGGCTCCCGTACAGCGATGACATCTTCAAGCCCGGCACGTCACCGTCGAGCATCAACTACTCCAGTGGCATGAACGCGGACCTTCAGGGCCTGAACTCACTCGGCGTCATGGACAAGATCGTCGACTACGCCGGGACCACCGGCCTCAAGGTCATCCTCGACCGCCACCGCCCCGACTCCAGCGGTCAGTCCGCGCTCTGGTACACCGCCGCCGTGCCCGAGACGACCTGGATCAACGACCTCACCGCGATCGCCACCCGCTACTCGGGCAAGTCCGCGGTCGTCGGCATCGACCTGCACAACGAGCCGCACGACCCGGCCTGCTGGGGCTGCGGCGACACCAGCGTCGACTGGCGGCTGGCCGCCGAGCGGGGCGGCAACGCGGTGCTCGCCGCGAACCCGAAGCTGCTGATCTTCGTCGAGGGCAACCAGACCTTCAACGGCAGCTCGTACTGGTGGGGCGGCAACCTCCAGGGCGCCGGTCAGTACCCCGTGCGGCTGAACGTCGCGAACCGGCTGGTCTACTCCGTGCACGACTACGCGACCAGCGTGGCGCAGCAGACCTGGTTCACCGACCCGTCGTTCCCGGCCAACATGCCGGGCATCTGGGACAAGAACTGGGGCTACCTGTTCAACCAGAACATCGCGCCGGTCTGGGTCGGCGAGTTCGGCACCACCCTGCAGTCGACGACGGACCAGACCTGGCTGAAGGCGCTGGTGCAGTACCTGCGGCCGACCGCGCAGTACGGCGCGGACAGCTACGGCTGGACGTTCTGGTCCTGGAACCCCAACTCCGGTGACACCGGCGGGATCCTGAACGACGACTGGACCACCGTCAACACCACCAAGGACGCGTACCTCGCCTCCGTCAAGGCGCCGTTCGGCGCCGCGACCGGCGGCGGCGGGGGTGGCGACGTCCAGGCGCCCACGGCTCCGGCCGGGCTCACCGCCACGGGCACCACCAGCAGCACCGTCGCGCTCGGCTGGACCGCCTCGACCGACAACGTCGCCGTCACCGGTTACGACGTCTACCGGGGCGCCACCCTGGTCGGCACGGCCACCGGCACCTCCTACACCGACACCGGCCTGACCGCCGCCACGGCCTACTCGTACAGCGTCAAGGCCCGTGACGCGGCCGGCAACGTCTCGGCGGCCTCGGCCGCGGTGAGCGCCACCACGGCGGCCGGCGGCGGCACCGGCGGCACCGGCGGGGGCTGCACCGCCGCCTGGCACGTGGACAACCAGTGGAGCACCGGGTTCACCACGACGGTGACGGTCACCGCGACCGCCGCGACCAAGTCGTGGACGGTGGCCTGGGTCTGGCCGAACGGCCAGCAGCTCAGCAGCGCCTGGAGCGCGACCGTCCAGCAGACGGGCAGCTCGGTCACCGCGGCCAGCCTGGCGTACAACGGCACGCTCGCCGTCGGCGGCACCACCTCGTTCGGCCTGCAGGGCACCTGGAGCGGCACCAACGCCACTCCGACGCTCAGCTGCACCGCCGCCTGACATCCATAGGAGCATCCGTCCGACACCGGCGGGGGCGGGCCACCACCCGGCCCGCCCCCGCCCCCACACCCACCCCCGCACCGCCCCCGCACCCGCCCCGCACCGCGCCACCCGGCTCGCCGCCCCCGGCGGCGCCGTCCCCGGGACCCCGCGCCACCGCCCCGCGTGCCCCACGCCGGCGCGGGCGGCGAGCAGGGGCGCGCCCCCATGCCCCCACGCCCCCATGCCCCCATGCCCCCACGCCCCCATGCCCCCATGCCCCCTCCCCCGACGAAAGGCCCCACCCGTGCCTCCCGTCACCACCCGTGCCACCGCCCGCCGCCGGCCGGCCGCCCTGCTGCTCGCCGGCGCCCTGCTGGCCGCCGGCGCCGCCACCGGACTGCCGGCCCTCACCGCCGACGCCGCCGTACCGACCGCCGCCCAGGCGGGCTCCGCCACCGGCCCGAGCGTCCGCGTCAACCAACTCGGCTACCTGCCCGACGGCCCGAAGCGGGCCACCGTGGTCAGCGGTGCCACCGCGCCGCTCGGCTGGCAGCTGCGCAACGCCGGCGGCGCGGCCGTCGCCTCCGGCGCCACCGTGGTGCACGGCGCCGACGCGGCCTCCGGCGACGCCACCCACACCGTGGACTTCTCCGCCTTCACCGGCTCCGGCACCGGCTTCACTCTCGTCGTGGACGGGGTGAGCAGCTACCCGTTCGACATCTCGGCGTCGCTGTACGACGGCCTGCGCGCCGACAGCATGTCCTTCTTCTACCAGCAGCGCAGCGGCATCGCGATCGACCCCGCGCTGGCCGGAGCGGCCTACGCCCGCCCGGCCGGGCACCTGGGCGTCGCGCCGAACAAGGGGGACGTGGCCGTCCCCTGCCAGGCGGGCGTCTGCGACTACACCCAGGACGTGCGCGGCGGCTGGTACGACGCGGGCGACCAGGGCAAGTACGTGGTCAACGGCGGCATCGCCACCTGGGAGCTGGTCAACTCGTTCGAGCGGGCGAAACGCGCCGGGACGGACGCGGCGGTCGGCGACTCCACGCTGCGGATCCCCGAGCGCGGCAACGCCGTACCGGACGTCCTGGACGAGGCCCGCTGGGAGCTGGACTTCCTGATGCGGATGCAGGTGCCGGCCGGGAAGCCGCTGGCCGGAATGGCCTTCCACAAGGTGCACGACGCGCAGTGGACCGGCCTGCCGACCCGTCCCGAGCAGGACGACCAGCAGCGAGAACTGCACAAGCCGTCGACCGCCGCCACGCTGAACCTCGCGGCCACCGCCGCCCAGTGCGCCCGGGTCTACGCGCCCTACGACGCCGCCTTCGCCGCCCGCTGCCTGGACGCGGCCAAGCGCGCCTGGACGGCCGCCAAGGCGAATCCCGACCTGCTCGCCCCCAGCACCGACAGCACCGGCGGCGGTGCCTACGAGGACGCCCAGGTCGGCGACGAGTTCTACTGGGCCGCCGCCGAGCTGTTCGCGACCACCGGGGAGAGCCAGTACCGCGACGCGGTGACCTCCTCGCCCTTCCACAGCGGGCCCGCCGACTCCTTCTGGTGGGGCGGCACGGCGACGCTCGGCCGGATCACCCTGGCCACCGTCCCCGGCGTGGCACTGCCCGCCGACGACCTGGCGCGGATCCGCGCCTCGCTCACCACCGCCGCGGACGGCTATCTCACCACCATGTCCGGACAGGGCTACGACGTCCCGATCGCCGCCGACGGCTACGTCTGGGGTTCCAACAGCTCCGTCGCCGACAACGCGATGGTGATCGCCGTCGCCTACGAGCTGACCGGGCAGCAGCGCTACCGCTCGGCCGTGCTGGAGTCGATGGACTACCTGCTCGGGCGCAACGCGCTCAACCAGTCGTACGTCACGGGCTACGGCGAGCACGCCTCCGAGAACGAGCACCACCGGTTCTGGGCGCACGAGAACGACGCCTCGCTGCCGCACCCGCCGGCCGGCTCGTTCGCCGGCGGGCCGAACGCGGGCCTGCAGGACCCGGTGGCGCTGGCCCAGCTGACCGGCTGCGCGCCCGCCAAGTGCTACGTCGACGACATCGGCTCGTACTCCACCAACGAGGTGGCGATCAACTGGAACGCGCCGCTGGCCTGGCTGGCCGCCTTCGCCGCCGACCGCTCCGGCGCGACTCCCCCGGCCCCGCCCAAGGTCCTGGCCGCACCGGCGAACGTGACGGTGCCCGAGGGCTCCTCGGCCGCGGTGGCCGTACGGCTGTCCGCCGCGCCGGCCCAGAACGTGACGGTCGGCGTCACCCGCGCCTCGGGCGACCAGGATCTGTCGGTGACCGGCGGAGCGAGCCTGGTCTTCACCCCGGCGAACTGGTCCACCCCCCAGCAGGTGACGGTGTCGGCCGCACAGGACGCGGACACCCTGAACGGCACGGCGGCCTTCGCGGCCGGCGGCACGGGCGTCGAGGCGGCCTCCTTCACCGCGGTCGAGGCGGACGACGACACGCCGCCCGCGGCCGCCTGCTCCGTCGCGTACCACGTCGACAGTGCCTGGGCCGGCGGCTTCACCGCGACCGTCACGCTCAAGAACACCGGACCGGCGACGATCACCGGCTGGACCCTCGGCTGGACCTTCCCCGGCAGCCAGCGGATCACCAACGGCTGGAACGCCACCGTCGTCCAGAGCGGCGCTGCGGTCACCGCCAGGGACAGCGGCTGGAACGGCACGCTCGCCCCCGGCGCCACCGCGAGTTTCGGCTTCCAGGCGGGCTACTCCGGCAGCAACGACGCACCCTCGGGATTCACGCTGGGCGGCGCCGCCTGCGGTTGATCCGGGCCGCCACCGCCCGGCCCACGAGCCGGCCGCCGGGACCCACCCGCCCGGCGGCCACCCCCAAGGAGAGGACGACCCACCCATGCGCCACCTGTTCGCCCGTCATGCCGCCCGGCTGAAACGGGCCGGCCTGGCCACCGCCGTGCTGGCCGCCACCGCCCTCGGCGCGGCCGTGCTGCCCGGCGCGGCCCACGCCGCCGACACCCCGCTGCGCGACCTCGCCTCCACGAAGGGGATCTACGTCGGCAACGCCGTCGCGGGCGGCAAGCTGAGCGGCACCGCCCAGTACGCGGCCATCGCGGGCACCCAGTTCAGCTCGCTGACGCCCGAGAACGCCATGAAGTGGGGCTCGGTCGAGGCCAACCGGGGCACCTTCAACTGGGCCGAGGCCGACCAGATCGTCGCCTTCGCCCAGGCCCACAACCAGCAGGTACGCGGCCACACCCTGGTCTGGCACAGCCAGAACCCGAGCTGGCTGACCAACGGGAACTTCGGCGCGACCGAGCTGAGCGGCATCCTCCAGCAGCACATCGCCACCGAGGCCGGGCGCTACCAGGGCAAGATCTACGCCTGGGACGTGCTCAACGAGCTCTTCAACGAGGACGGCACGTACCGCACCTCGCTCTGGTACAACACCCTGGGCACCGGCTTCATCGCCAACTCGCTGGCCTGGGCCCACCAGGCCGACCCGGCGGCGAAGCTCTACATCAACGACTACAACGTCGAGGGGCTCGGCGCGAAGAGCGACGCCCTCTACAACCTGGTCAAGTCGCTGAAGGCACAGGGCGCGCCGATCGACGGGGTGGGGCTGCAGGCGCACTTCATCCTCGGGCAGGTCCCCTCCACGCTCCAGGCCAACATCCAGCGGTTCGCGGACCTCGGCGTCGACGTCGCGGTCACCGAACTCGACATCCGGATGCAGACGCCGTCCACCGCCGCCAAGCTGACCCAGCAGGGCGCCGACTACACCACGGTGGTGAAGGCCTGCCTGGCGGTCACCCGCTGCAAGGGCATCACCGGCTGGGACATCTCCGACGCCGACTCCTGGGTGCCGAGCGTGTTCTCGGGCTACGGCGCCGCGACCCTGTACGACGAGAGCTACCAGCCCAAGCCCGCCTACCAGGCGGTCGCCACGGCGCTGGGCGGGAGCACGAGCACGGCCTCCCCCTCGCCCTCGGCCTCCGCGTCGGCCTCCCCCTCGCCCTCTCCCACCGCCACCGCCACCTCGACACCGACCGGCGGCAGCGGCTGCACCGCGGCGTACTCGGTGTCGAACCAGTGGAACACCGGCTTCAGCGGCGCCGTCCAGGTCAGCTGCCCCGCGGGCGCCTCGCTGGCCTCCTGGAAGGTCGGCTGGGACTTCGGAGCCGGCCAGCAACTCACCCAGGCGTGGAACGCCACCTGCACCCAGAGCGGGGTCCACGTCACCTGCACCAACGCGACGTGGAACGGCGCCGTACCGGCCGGGGGCTCCGCCTCCTTCGGCTTCAACGCCAACTGGGCCGGCAGCAACCCCGTCCCGGTGGTGACCCTGGGCTGACCGGCCCGGCGGGCTGCTGGGGGTGGGGGCGCGGCGGTGCCCCCACCCCCTTCGGCATGCCCGAACGCCTGCGGCCAACATCTCGGCTGTGTTTCGGAATTGACGTCACAATCATCTGAAGGCCGACATTTCGTAGCGGCCAGCGTGCACATGCCTTGACACTTCGGAAACGCCGCCGCAATCATCGGCTGAGTCGGAGAGCGTTCTCCACGCACTCGCCGACCGGCCCGGTCTTCCTCACCCTCCGTGTTCCACAGCCTTGTCGTCCGGCGCCGCACCACCAGTCCCCCACCCTCGGAACCACTTCCCCCAGGAGGTTTCGTGCCAGTCCCTTCTTTCGACTTCCGAACGCGAGACGGAGCCGCCGGAGCAGTCCGGCGCGGCTTCCGGCCCGTGACCCTGTTGCTGGTCGTCGCCCTGATCGCCGCGCTCGCCCTCGCCGTCACCGGCGCGCCCGCGCGGGCCGCGGGCACCCTGCTCTCCCAGGGCAAGCCCGTCACCGCCTCCTCCGTGGAGAACGCGGGCACCCCCGCCTCCGCCGCCGTGGACGGCAACACCGGTACCCGCTGGTCGAGTGCGGCCGCCGATCCGCAGTGGATCCAGATCGACCTCGGCTCGACCGCGACGATCAGCCAGGTCGCCCTGAACTGGGAGTCCGCGTACGCCAAGGCGTACCAGATCCAGACCTCCGCCGACGGCTCCACCTGGACCACGGTGTACGCCACCACCACCGGTTCCGGCGGCACCGAGACGCTCAACGTCACCGGCAGCGGCCGCTACGTCCGGATGAACGGCACCGCCCGGGCCACCGGCTACGGCTACTCGCTCTGGGAGTTCCAGGTCTACGGCACCATCGGGACCGGCACCGGCGGCGCCTGCAGCAGCAACAACGCCGCGCTCAACCGGCCCTCCTCGGCCTCCTCCAGCGAGAACGCGGGCACCCCGGCGAGTTCCGCGTTCGACGGCAACACCGGTACCCGGTGGTCGAGTGCGGCCGCCGACCCGCAGTGGCTCCAGGTCGACCTCGGCTCGGTGCAGTCCGTCTGCGGCGTCCAGCTCGCCTGGGAGTCCGCGTACGCCAAGGCGTACCAGATCCAGACCTCCACCGACGGCACCAACTGGACCACCGTCTACTCGACCACCACCGGCCCCGGCGCCACCGAGCTGATCACGCTCACCGGCACCGGCCGCTACGTCCGGATGACCGGCACCCAGCGCGCCACCCAGTACGGCTACTCGCTCTGGGAGTTCCAGGTCTTCACCGGCACGCCGGCGAACAACGGCCCGGCGCTGCTCTCGTACGGCAAGCCCGCCACCGCGTCCTCCTTCCAAGACGACGGCAACTGCTCCGGCTGCACCCCCGCCAAGGCCTTCGACGCCGATCCGGCCACCCGGTGGGCGAGCAACGCCACCACCGGCTGGACCGACCCGGGCTGGATCTCCGTCGACCTCGGCGCCACCGCCGCGATCAGCAAGGTCGTCCTGCAGTGGGATCCGGCCTACGCCTCGGCGTACCAGATCCAGACCTCGGCCGACGGCACCAACTGGACGAGCATCTACTCCACCACGACGTCCACCGGGTACAAGCAGAGCCTGGACGTCTCCGGCACCGGCCGCTACGTCCGGATGTACGGCACCGCCCGCGGCACCGCGTACGGCTACTCGCTCTGGGGCTTCGACGTCTACGGAACCGGCGGCAACCCGACCGCGCCGCCCGCCACCCCGCCGAACCCGGGCAACCCCGAGAAGCTGGTCTGGAGCGACGAGTTCAACTCGGCGGCCGGCACCGGACCGGATCCGGCGAAGTGGACCTCGGACTCCGGCGCGGGTGTCAACAACGAGCTGGAGTACTACACCCCCGGCAACAAGAACACCTACCAGGACGGCACCGGGAACCTGGTCATCGAGGCGCGCAAGGAGGTCACGGCCGGCTCCTCGTGCCCCCGCGACCCGCTGAGCGGCAGCACCACCTGCCAGTACACCTCGGGCCGGATCAACACCTCCGACCACTTCAACTTCACCTACGGGCACGTCGAGTCGCGGATCAAGGTCACCGGCACCCAGGGGCTGTGGCCCGCGTTCTGGCTGCTCGGCTCGAACTTCAAGACCGGTACGCCGTGGCCCAACTGCGGTGAGATCGACATCATGGAGCACGTCGGCAAGGTCGCGGACTCCGTCTACTCCACGCTGCACGCACCCGCGTACTTCGGCGCGGCCGGCTACGGCTCGCCCTACACGGTGGCCGGCAGCGACTTCGCCTCGGCGTTCCACACCTACGCGCTGGACTGGGACTCCAGCCACATGACCTTCTCGGTCGACGGCAACGCCTTCTTCACCGTCAACCGCAGCACCCTGGAGCAGACCCGCGGCCCGTGGGTCTACGACCACCCGTTCTACATCATCCTCAACAACGCGGTCGGCGGCGACTGGCCGGGCGCGCCGGACGCCACCACCGTCTTCCCGCAGAAGATGCTGGTCGACTACGTGCGGGTCTCCCAGTAGCGCCCACCGCCCACACGTAGCCGGCGCCGGGCCGGAGAGGTCCGGCGAGCGGCAGGACAGGCACCGAGCCGGTGCGGACGGAGTACTTCCGTCCGCACCGGCTCCGCCGTTCCCCCGCCGTTCCCCCGCCGTTCCCACCGCCGTTCCCACCGCCGTTTCCACCGCCGGCGCGACCCGACCCCCGAGCAGCGGGCGGCCACCGACCACCCGCCACCCGCCACCCGCCACCGACCCCGCCTTCGTGAACGTCGTTGGCCGAAAACGGATGTGACTTTCAGTCAGGCGAGAACCGGCACCCGTCGGCGGCCCCGGATTCTTTCGACACGGTGTCAGCAGAATTCCTTGTCATGTCACCTCGAATCCGCTCGGATGGGCGAGGCTTTCGTCGCCGACCCGGCCCTGACGAGGAGACCCCGTTGTCCGTACGCCGCTTCATCGCCGCCGCCACACCGCTGCTGGCCGCCGCAGCGCTCGCCCTCGCCGTCCCCGCGCAGCAGGCGGACGCCACCGGGCCGTCCGATCTCCCGTTCTCCGGCGCCACCACCGTGGGGCTGCACAACACCTACGACCCTGCGGCCTTCCCGTTCCTGGCCCAGGCGCTGGACACCGGCACCGGCCTGATCGAACTCGACGCCTGGACGGACACCGTCACCACGGAGTGGAAGGTCAGCCACTCCAACCCGCTCGGCAACGCCAACAACTGCGTCAGCGCGACCAGCCCCGCCCAGCTCTACAGCGGCGGGGCCAACAAGAACCTGGAGACCTGCCTGGACGACATCCGGGTCTGGCTCGGCGCCCACCCCGGCAGCGGACCGCTGGTCGTCAAGCTGGAGCTCAAGGGCGGCTTCGCCGCGAACCGCGGAATGGGCCCGACCGAGCTGGACTCGCTGATCGCCGCCCACCTCGGCAGCGCCGTCTTCCGGCCCGCCGACCTGCTGGCCAAGCCCGGGGGCGGCGCGTACGCCACGCTCGACGACGCGGCCCGGGCCGGCAACTGGCCGAGCCGCTCGGCGCTGGCCGGCCGGGTCCTGCTGGACGTCATCCCCGGCACGGTGGAGGAGCAGAACCCGTTCGACACGCTGCACACCGACGTCGAGTACTCCCGCCACCTGCGCGACCTGGTCGCCGCCGGACAGGCCGGCAAGGCCCAGGTGTTCCCGGTCGTCCACGGCGCCGCGGCGGGCGACCCCCGCAGCGCCTACGCGGAGACCTCGATCCGTCCCTGGTTCGTGGTCTTCGACGGTGACGCCGCCGCCTACCTCGGCGGGATCGACACCGGCTGGTACGACAGCCGCCACTACCTGCTGGTGATGACGGACGCCCAGAACGTCGCCCCGGCCATCAGTGCCACCGACCCGACCGCCGACCAGGCCGCCGCCCGGGCGGCGCAGCTGGCCGCGGCCCACGCGAGCATCGTCTCCAGTGACTGGCGCCACCTCCCCTCCGTACAGTCCCAGGTGCTCCCGCGCGGCTGACCGGGGCCGCCGCCCCGCCCCGGGCCGCGAACGGCGGCCCGGGGCGGGGCGCCCACGGGGCCCTGCCCGTGCCGTGCCCTTCGAGACCCCTCGACGCCGTGCTTCCCCCGACTGCCCCGGGCGGCGCGCGCCGACCGGGACCGGATGCCAGGCTGGCCGGGCAAGGGATACCCGAAGGGAAGCACCATGATCACCACTGACTACGTCGACGGCTCGCCCTGCTGGATCGACCTCGGCGCTCCGGACGTCCCGGCCGCGGTCGCCTTCTACGGCGCGGTGTTCGGCTGGAAGTTCCAGCCCTACGGTCCGGACGGGGGCGACTACGGCTTCTTCCGCTCGGACGGCAGGACCGTCGGCGCGGTCGGCCGGCTCACCGAGGAGGGAGCCCGCTCGGCCTGGATGCTCTACTTCCGGACGTCCGACGCCGAGGCGAC
Source organism: Kitasatospora sp. NBC_00315 (assembly GCF_041435095.1). Lineage (NCBI taxonomy): Bacteria > Bacillati > Actinomycetota > Actinomycetes > Kitasatosporales > Streptomycetaceae > Kitasatospora > Kitasatospora sp. NBC_00315. The sequence goes on from NZ_CP108025.1 coordinate 813,345, forward strand.
CGCGCGGACCGTGGAGCAGGCCGGCGGCGCCGTGCGGACGGCGCCGGGCGACGTCGAGAGCCACGGCCGGATGGCGCAGTTCACCGACCCGCAGGGAGGACAGTTCGCGGTCTGGCAGCCCCGCGCCACCCAGGGCATGGAGGCCGTGGACGAGCCCGGCACGCTCAGCTGGGTCGAGCTCTACACCACCGACGCGAAGGCCGCCAGAGCCTTCTACGGCACCGTCTTCGGATGGGCCACCCAGGACATGCCGATGCCCGGTGGCAACGAGGGGACGTACACGCTGATCACCCCGGCCGGCCTCGCCCCCGAGCGGATGCACGGGGGGCTGATGGAGCTGCCGGCGGAGCACCTCGCGCTGAACGGCGGCCGCCCCTACTGGCACCCGGTGTTCGGCACGGCGGACTGCGACGCGAGCGTCGCCAAGGTGACCGCGAACGGCGGGAGCGTGCAGATGGGCCCGGATGACGCGCCCGGTGTCGGCCGGATCGCCGTCTGCCTCGATCCGCACGGCGCGGACTTCGTGCTGCTCGCCCCGGCGCCGGCGGAGGGCTGAGGGCCGGGCCCGAAGCCCCTCCGGATCCGGGGCGAGCGGCCCCAGGAGCGCCCCCGGCGCACTGCGGGACAGCACCCGAACGGCCCGAACGGCCCGGGCGCACCACGCGACTCCCCGCGTGGTGCGCCCTTTCGCGTGCCCCCACGCCGCCTCCCGCCGCCCGACGCCGCCGGTCGCCGCCGCTCCCGCCTTCGGCGACGCCGCCCCGCCGCTCACCGGGCACGACGGCGGCCGGCGGCCGACCGACAACCTTCACGCTCTCGCCAACAGCGGTCCGGCTGCCCTGGTCGCGGGTCAACGGTTGGTCAAATAATCGATGACGTGGCAGTGACAGCAGGCCGAGGCCTTGACCTGCCAACTGGTCTAGTCCAACTTAGGGGCAAGCCGATCCGCCCTCCGCTCCGCGCCCAAGTCCCCACCGACGCGCGGGCCACGGCCTCCCACGCCATGGGCGGCCGGCCTCCCCCACAGCCCGCGCATCGAGAGGTTCACCATGGAACGAAACCAGCCTTCGGTGACACCCGCACCCTCCGCCCCCGCCGGGCACCGCCGTCGTCGGCGCACCCTGGCCGGCATGGCGGCGTTCGGCCTGCTGGCCGGCGGTCTGAGCGCGCTGGCAGTCGTCGGCTCGGCCGACGCCGCGACGACCACGACCGCGCTCAGCAGCAACTGGTACGCCTCCGCGCCGTACCTGATGCCCGAGGACAACAACCCGCCGGACGCCGCGGCAGTCATGGACGCCACCGGCCAGAAGGCCTTCCAGCTCGCCTTCATCCTGGACTCCGGCGGCTGTAACCCCGCCTGGGGCGGCACCTCCTCCATCAACACCGACACCACCATGCCCGCGGTGATCCAGAAGATCCGCGACAAGGGCGGCGACGTCTCCGTCTCCGTCGGCGGCTACGGCGGCAACAAGCTCGGCCAGAGCTGCGGCACCCCCGAGGCGACCGCGGCCGGCTACCAGAAGGTGATCACCAAGTACAACCTCAAGGCGATCGACTTCGACCTGGAGGAGCCGGAGTACGAGAACACCGCGGCGATCCACAACGAGATCGGCGCGGCCCGGATCCTGCAGCAGAACAACCCCGGCCTGTACGTGTCGATCACCACGGCGGGCACCACGGCCGGCACCGGCTGGTTCGGCACCCAGATGCTCAACGAGGCCAAGTCGCAGGGCTTCACGCCGAACAACTTCTCCATCATGCCGTTCGACGGCGGCTTCAGCGGCGCGGCCGCGCAGACCGACGCCCTGGTCAAGTTCAACACCCTGCTGCAGACCACCTTCGGCTGGAACGAGGCCACCGCCTACGCCCACGAGGGCGTCTCGTTGATGAACGGCCGCACCGACGCCGCGGAGTACTTCAAGCAGGCCGACTTCCAGACCGTCCTGGACTTCGCCACCGCGCACCACCTGGCGCGCTACACCTACTGGTCCGTCAACCGCGACCGGCAGTGCGCCGGTTCGGTGGACCCGGGCCTCTCCGGTGCCTGCTCCAGCGTCGCCCAGGCCGACTGGGACTTCACCAAGTACACCGTGAAGTTCGCCGGTGCCACCCCGCCCACCACCACCGCCAGCCCGACGGCGACCGCGACCGCCTCGCCGACCAGCACCACCACCTCCAACCCGGGCACCTGCACCGCACCGGCCTGGAGCGCGACCACGACCTACGTCGCGAACGACAAGGTCTCCTACAGCGGCCACAACTACCACGCCAAGTGGTGGACGCTGAACGAGAACCCGAGCGCCAGCGGCCAGTGGGGCGTGTGGGGCGACGACGGCGCCTGCTGATCCTCCGATCCCCGTTGGGGGCGCCGCCCGGCCGGTCCGACACCCGGGCCGGACCGGCGGCGCCCCCAACGGCCGGGAGCCCGTGTGGGCGGGTGACCCGGCGCAGCCCGTACGAACGCCGTCCCCGGTGGTGCTCCAGTGCCGCCGGGGGCGGCGTCCGCGTGCGCCGGCTGCGCCGTCCGGGCGAAGCGGTGCCGGCGGCGGGTGGTTCACCGCTCCCCCGCCGCCGACCCTCCCTCATGCCTCCGCGGGCGCGCCGAACCAGCTCGCCAGGGCCAGCCGCAGCCCCTCCCGGGCCTCCTCGGCCGGCTCTTCGCGCGCCGCGGCCCAGGCGACGTAGCCGTCGGGGCGGATCAGCAGCGCCGCGGCGGGCGCGCCCGGGCAGGCGGCGGCGCGGACGTCCACCAGGCCCCGCTCCTGCGCCGGGCGCAGAGCGGCCCAGCTCAGCGCGGCCCAGCTCAGCGCGGCCCGTCGCCTGCTTCTTGCGGTCCCGCAGCCCCGGTGGAGCCGCCGGACCAGGGTGCCCGTCGGTCGTCATGGGAGTCAATCCAGCGAGTTCTGCGCGCCACGCACGATTGCCGACCACGCAATCTTTTGGATTCGTGGACGGCCGGACCGGTCGGAGGTCTTGACGCGCTCCTGCCGGACCAGTTAGATCGCGACTTGAACTAAGAGTCGAACTAAGAGCGGGGCGCGGCCCGTTCATGCGTTTCCGTCGGCGGGCGTGCGGCCGGCCCGGCGGAATCCGACACCATCGTCGGCCGGTTCGACCTGCCCCCACCGAAGAAACCGTCCGGCATCCGGCGCGAGCCGATGCCCGACAGCCGAATCCGGCGCGGCCCGACGGGCGGCGCCGGGGATGGAGGAGCTCCATGTCAGCACATCGACCCACGGCGCCCGCACGCCCGCGCCCACCCGCCGGCCGGATCCGGGGCGGACACCCGCGCGCCCTGGCCGGAGCGCTGGCCGGCACCCTGCTGGCCACCCTCGGGCTCGGTCTCACCGCCGCGCCCAGCGCGCACGCCGACACCCTGCCCACCGGCTGGACCACCGTGGTCAACAAGGCCAGCGGCAAGTGTGTGGACGCCCGGGCGGCGGCCGCCACCGACGGCACCGCCGTCCAGCAGTACAGCTGCAACGGCTCGGCTGCCCAGCAGTGGCAGCTCCAGGCCACCGACTCCGGCAACGTCCGGGTCAACAGCCAGGTGGACGCGAGCCGCGCCTGGGACGTCACCGGCGTCTCCACCGCCGACAGCGCCCTCGTCCAGCTCTGGTCCTACAGCGGCGGGTCGAACCAGCAGTGGCTGCCGGTCGCGGAGGGCGGCGGGTGGTACCACTTCGTCAACCGCAACAGCGGCAAGTGCCTGGACGTGCCCGCCGCCTCGGCCGCCGACAGCGTCCAGCTCGGCCAGTACACCTGCAACGGGACGGGCGCGCAGTCCTTCTCGCTCGGTGCTCCCACACCTCCGGCCGGGACCCCGGACTTCGGGCCGAACGTCAAGATCTTCGATCCGTCGATGTCGGCGTCGAGCATCCAGTCCACCCTGAACTCGGTCTTCTCCCAGCAGGAGACGAACCAGTTCGGCGGCAACCGCTACGCCCTGCTCTTCAAGCCGGGCAGCTACAACGTCGACGCCAACGTGGGCTTCTACACCCAGGTCGCGGGACTGGGCCTCTCCCCCGACGACGTCACCATCAACGGCGCCGTGCACGCCGAGGCGGACTGGTTCCAGGGCAACGCCACCCAGAACTTCTGGCGCGACGCCGAGAACCTCTCCGTCAACCCCTCCGGCGGCACCGACCGCTGGGCGGTCTCGCAGGCGGCGCCGATGCGCCGCGTGCACGTCCGCGGCGACCTCCAGCTGGACGACGGCGGCTGGTCCAGCGGCGGGTTCCTGGCCGACTCGAAGATCGACGGCCAGGTGCGCTCCGGCACCCAGCAGCAGTGGCTCTCGCGCGGCGACCAGCTCGGCAGCTGGTCCGGCTCCAACTGGAACATGGTCTTCGTCGGCGTCAACGGCGCCCCCGCCACGACCTTCCCCAACCCGCCGGTCACCACGGTCGGGCAGGCCCCGGTCATCCGGGAGAAGCCCTTCCTGTACGTCGACCAGGCCGGCGCGTACCAGGTCTTCGTCCCCGCGCTGCGGGCCAACGCCTCCGGCACCAGCTGGAGCGGCGGCGCGGCGGCCGGCTCCTCGCTGCCGATCTCGCAGTTCTTCATCGCCAAGCCGGGTGACTCCGCGGCCACCGTCAACGCGGCGCTCGCGGCCGGCAAGAACCTGCTCTTCACCCCCGGTGTCTTCCACCTCTCCGACACCCTCCGGGTGACCCGGCCCGACACCGTGGTGCTCGGCCTCGGCCTGGCGACGCTGGTGCCGGACAACGGCGTGACGGCCGTGTCGGTGGCCGACGTCGACGGCGTGAAGCTCGCCGGACTGCTGATCGACGCGGGTACCACCAGCTCGTCCGTGCTGATGCAGGTCGGCCCGGCCGGATCCACCGCCGACCACGCGGCGGACCCGACCTCGCTGAGCGACGTCTTCTTCCGGATCGGTGGTGCGGGCGTCGGTAAGGCGGCCCAGAGTCTCGTGGTGAACAGCAACAACGTGATCGGCGACCACATGTGGCTGTGGCGTGCGGACCACGGCAGCGGCGTCGGCTGGACGAGCAACACGGCCGCCAACGGCCTGGTGGTGAACGGCAACGACGTCACCATGTACGGCCTGTTCGTCGAGCACTACCAGCAGTACCAGACCGTCTGGAACGGCAACGGCGGGCGGACGTACTTCTACCAGAACGAACTGCCCTACGACCCGCCGAACCAGGCCGCCTGGACGAACGGCTCCACCCAGGGCTGGGCCGCCTACAAGGTCGGCGCCTCGGTGACCAGCCACGAGGCGTGGGGGCTCGGCAGCTACGCCTACTTCAACGTCAACCCGGCGGTGGTCGAGGCGCACTCCTTCGAGGTGCCGAACACCGCGGGCGTCCGCTTCCACGACATGGTGACGGTCTCGCTCGGCGGCACCGGGACCATCAGCCACGTCATCAACAACAGCGGCGCGGCGGCCAACTCCGGCAGCAACGTGGCGAATCTGGTCAGCTACCCCTGACCGGCCCGGTGCGTGGCGTGGGGCGGGTCGGTCGCCCCACGCCGCGACCCCGGCTCCGCCGGCCCACGGTCGGCGGGGCCGGGGTCGTGAGCCGGAGCCCGGTACGGCCGTCGCCGTACCGGGCTCCGGCGCTCCCGCACCCGCACCCGCACCCGCACCCGCACCCGCACCCACGGGTTCGTCCACCGGGGGCCGGGGCGCGCGGTCGGCGCCCGCCCCGGCCCCTCGGTCAGCGCACCCGCCAGAGGTGGTCGGCGGTACCGGTGTCGGCGAACTGCACGACGTTCGCGCTGTTCGCGGTCGACATGCCGTCCACGCCCAGCACCTTGCCCGAGTTGCGGTTGCTGATCCGGAACCACCCGGCGCCGTCGTGCACCAGTCGCCACTGGTGGTCGGCGCTGCCGTTGTCGGTGAACTGCACGACCTGGGCACTGTCGGCGGTCGACATGTCCGACACCCCCAGCACCTTGCCGGAGTTGACGTTGCGGATCCGGAACCAGCCGTCGGCGTCGGCCAGGAAGGTCCAGAGGTGGTCGGCCGTGCCGCTGTCGTCGAACTGCACCACCCGGGCGCTGTCCGCGGTGGACATCACGTCCACCCCGAGCACCTTGCCCGAGTTGCGGTTCTCCACCCGGAGCTGGTCGTCCGGGTGCAGCAGCCAGAGGTGGTCGGCGCTCCCGCTGTCGTCGAACTGCACCACGTTCGCGCTGTCGACCGTCGACATGCCGTCCACGCCGAGCACCTTGCCCGAGTTGCGGTTGCGCAGGCGGTACCAGCCGTCCCCGTTGTCCACCAGCTGCCACAGGTGGTCCGCCGTGCCGCTGTCGTCGAACTGCACCACCTGCGCGCCGTTGGCCGTCGACATGCCGTCCACGCCCAGCACCTTGCCCGAGTTGCGGTTGCGGATCCGGTACCAGCCGTCCCCGTTGTCCACCAGCTGCCACAGGTGGTCCGCCGTGCCGCTGTCGTCGAACTGCACCACCCGGGCGCTGTTCGCGGTGGACATCACGTCCACGCCCAGCACCTTGCCCGAGTTGCGGTTGCGGATCCGGAAGTACGCGCCGCCGGCCGTCCAGACCCGTCCGGTCGGCGAGGTGGTGGGGAAGGCCGTGATCCGCAGACGGGCGGCGCCCATCGGGATCAGCGTGACGTTCTCGACGGCGGCGGTGCTGCGGGCCGGGCCGTCCTGCAGCGGGGTCACCACGTGCTGCACGTCGGCCTGCCACTCGGCGATGCGACGGGCGGGCGCGGTGATGTGCACCGGCGCGCCGTCGACCGTGAAGGGGTTGGCGGGCAGCGGTCCGGTGGCGGCGGAGAAGACCGGCGCGCCGGAGTCCAGGGCGAGGCCGTAGTTCCACGGGGTGGTGGCGTGCACGGCGTACTCGGGAAAGACCGCCGTACCGGCGTACTGCTGGTAGCTCTCGCCGATCCGCAGCGAGTACGTGAGCGGCCCGTGGTCGACCGAGACCGCGCCGTGGTTCGCGCCCCAGGTACGGACGGTGGTGGTCTGCGGCAGCCGCAGGACGACGGTGTCGCCGTTCTTCCAGGTCCGGTTCAGCACCGTGTAGGCGGGGCCGGCCGGAGCGGCGACGGCGCTGCCGTTCACCGTGACGGCGGGCGCGGCGCACCAGCCGGGAACCCGCAGGTACAGCGGGAAGGCCACCGGGTGCGGAGTCGTCAGCTTCAGGGTGACCGTGTCGGAGAAGGGGTAGTCGGTGGTCTCGGTGACGGTCACCGCCGTGCCGTCGGCGACCTTCGCGGTCACGCTGGACGGCGAGTACATCGCGGCGGCGAGCCCGTTGTCGGGGGTGGCCAGCCAGAGCTCCTCCAGGAAGTAGGGCCAGCCCATGCCGTAGTTGTGCGGGCAGCAGCGGTACTGGTCGACGCCCGGCATGTACGCCTGCATCGCGAAGCCGTTCTGGAACTGGCCCTGGCTCTTCGGCACGTCGTCGAGGTCGACGCTGTTGGCACTCGTGATGTAGTGCACCGCCTTGCCGGCCGGATCCAGCGAGGCGGGCAGCGAGTTGAAGGCGAGGTCCTCGCAGCGGTCGGCCCAGAGCGGATCTCCGGTGATCCGGTTCATCAGCTGGTGGCTGGCCATGAACTCGACGATCCCGCAGGTCTCGAAGCCCTGGCGCGGGTCGCCGAAACCTGGGCGGGCGTTCTCGTCGCCGGCGAAGCCGCCCCCGGGGAACTGGCCGTAGGAGCCCATCACCGCGTCGTAGTTCTGGTAGGCGGCCCGGGTGTGGGCGGCGTTCAGCGAGCGCAGCGCGTACTGCGCCGGCTCGCGGTAGCCCTGCGCGATGTTGACGTTGTGCAGGCTCGGCAGGTTGTTCACCCAGTTGGCGCCGTTGGCGTGGATCCGGTCGGCCAGGTCGAGCAGGAAGGACTCGCCGGTCCGGTTGTACAGCCAGAAGACGCTGTCCAGCGCGTCGCCCCAGCGCACGGACACCCAGCTGCTGTTGAAGGCGCCGGGGCCCTGCGCGTTCATGAACCGGAAGAAGGCGCTGAGCAGCGGGATGACGCGGGTGTCTCCGGAGTACTCCTGCCAGTTGCGCAGGGCCCAGGTGAGCGGCAGGAACGGCCAGAAGTCGGGCCCGCCGTTCAGCGAGGTCCGCAGCGCGGTGGGGCCGAACCAGCCGTCGGACTTCCGGGTGGCGACGACGGCGTCGATCCAGCGGCGGGTGGTGGCGAGCGCGGTGGCGTCCCCGGTGGCGATCGCCAGGTCGACGTAGCCGCGCAGCCAGTAGGGCACCTCCTCCCAGCCGGCCCGGTCGGGGTGCACCCAGCCGCTGCCGTCCATGTTGAGGAAGTGCGAGATCTCGGCGTAGCGGCCGCAGAGTCCGGCGAGCTGGATCCGGAGCTGGCCGTCGAGCCAGCCCCGCGCGGTGACGCTGCCCGGGGGCAGTCGCAGGAAGGCGCCGGGGGCCAGTGGGGCCTTGTTGGGAGCGTAGAGACCGCCGCGGGCGGGGGCCACGGGGGCGGGGACGTGGTGCTGGCCCGCCGGGCGGGCGGATGCGGGACCGGCGGTGGCCAGTGCGGAGGCGGTGGCGCCGACGGCGACGGCGCCGTGGACGAACTGGCGGCGGTTCAGGCTCAAGGCGAAGCTCCTCGGGTGGGTGGGGCCGGCGCAGACCTGACGGTGCGGCCCGGTGGGTGGTGTCCGGTGGGTGGTGTCCGGGCCGCCGGGTGGTCGGGCCGCCCGGGCGGGCCGGCGGTGGAGCCGGCGGCCCGCCCGGAGAGCCGGATCGGACGGGGTGGTCAGTGCTGGTGGTTCTGCTGGACGGTGAGCAGCGCGAAGATCCCGCCGAGCACGGGCCGCGCCTGGAAGCCGCTCTGGCGGTTGCTCACGGTGTCGTACCAGTCGGTGAACGGGGCCCGGGAGGGGGAGGTGTGCGCGAAGTCGTAGACGGCGCCCACCAGGTAGTCCCGGATCGGCTGGTCGTGCAGCCAGGCGGCGGTCCAGATCTCCCAGTCCGCCTTGGTGTAGGAGTGGCGGACGTCCAGCGGGACTCCGTACTGGTTGACCTGGCCGAGGTACCAGGCCGCCTCCTCCGCGGCCACGGTCCGCGGGACCAGGCCGAGCCCGAGGAGGGTGTCCGGGTAGCCGTTGTACTTCAGGCTCCAGGTGCCGGGCTGGTCGTAGGCGAGCTTGAGGTGGTCGGCCGGGGCGTCCTGGGCCTTGCCGACCCACTGGCCGGCGTAGTCCTTCGCGACGGCGAGATAGCGGGCGGCGTCGGCGGAGTTCCCGGTGAGGGTGGCGATCTTGCTCATCGCACCGACCGCGGTGATGCCCTTGAGGGCGAGGTTGGCGCTGTGGCCGATGAAGCCGGTGAAGTCGTCGGTCTGGTTCTGGAAGCCCGGGTCCAGGGTGTTGTCGACCAGGTAGTCCGCCCACTGCTTGAGGATCGGGTAGTGCTGGGCTGCGAAGGCCCGGGCCGGGGCGCCGATCCGGTCCAGGTAGGCGGCCGTCATGATCAGCATGTTGGCCGACTCCTCGATCGGCATGTCCTCCTCGTTGCCGTCGTTGTGGCCGGTCGCGTTGGGGTAGCCGGAGCCGAGGTCGTGGTGGGCGAAGGTCTTGGGCCAGCCGCCGTGCTCCGGGTAGTCGAAGGACGGCTCAAGGATGTAGCCGAGGTAGGCCGGGTCGGTGTAGAGGAAGGCCGGCATCGCCGGGTAGGTCACGTCGATGGTGGAGACGTTGCCGTCGCTGGAGATCTCCTTGAGGAACGCCCAGGGCGCGCCGCCCCGGCTGACCAGTTCGGTGCCGGCGTAGGCCTGGCGCAGCGAGAGGGCGCACAGTGCGGCGTACTTGGCGCCGCCGGCGTCGGTGGCCTCCTGGCGGACCTTTCGGTCGAAGGCCGCGGTCCGGCGCTGGGCGTCCTGGGCGTCGGTGTGGAAGAAGGCGGTCATCTGCTGCCAGGTGGGCCAGTACGTCTTCCAGAGGGCGGGCAGTTGCTGACCCAGGTAGTTGATCGCGATCTCCCGGACGTGCCCGACGGAGAGCACGACCGGGTCGATGGGCCTGCGTACGGTGCCGAGGTCGAAGTTGTAGGCGAACACGGGCCAGTTGTCGCTGATGGCGCGGGGCTGGCGGGTGTCGGAGGAGTTGGCGAGCGCGCCGGTGGTGATCGCGGCGGCGCGCACGTCCTTGTCGGGTCCGGTCTGCCAGGTCATGCCGGTGCGGTTGGTGGCGCTCCAGACCACGCTGCCCCAGGCCGCCATGTCGTTGACCTCCTGCAGCACCTTCGGCGTCGCGGGGGTGATCGCCAGCGAGGTGACGGAGCCGGTCTGCTGCTGGGCCCAGCCGATCGGGGTGTCGTCGTGCGCGTGGGCCCACTCGCCGGAGATGTCGAAGTAGACGCTGACCTTGTGATCGGCGCCGTCCGTGCTGCGGGCACCGACCGTGAGGTACGAGAGCGGCATCGACTGGCGGCGCGGGTCGCCGGGCTCGACCGGCGAGAGGAAGGTCAGGGTGAGCTCGACGCCGCCCGCCTCCAGGACGTAGGTGGAGCGGGTCGCGGTGATCTCCAGCGAGCGCTGCGCCATGCCGCGCAGGGTCCGGTTCGGGATCTGCGGGTTGCCCATGACGATGAACGGGGTGCCGTCGATCCGGGCGAGGCCGGCCATCGCCGTGGTGCGGCCGGTCCAGAACGTGGGCCAGTTGCCGACCAGGTTGTCGGCCGGCAGCCAGGTGCTCAGGTACGGGGAGCGCACGGCGAGCGGGGTGGCCGGCGGCCGGATCGGGTCGAAGGCCGGGGCGAACGCCGCGGCCCGGCCGTCGGCGGCGCCCCGGGCGGGCGCGTCGGCGGGGCCGTCGGCGGGCGCGTCGGCGCGAGCGGTGCCGCTCTGGAGCAGGGAGGTCCCCGCGGCCGCCACGGCCGCCGTGGCGGACCAGCGCACCAGGCTTCGCCGGCTGACCGAACCGGGGGCCGGCGTCCGGGGCTCGGACTGCCGGGCCGCGGCGGGGTCGGCGGACGGGGAGGCGGCTTCGTACCGATCGGTCATCAGATCTCTCCTGGTGCATGGGACTGTGCGGGGGCCGGCAGCGGCCTGGACGGAACGCGGTCGGGCGCTCGGCCGGGGGCGGGGGTGGCGCGGCCGATCACGGTACGGCGGGGGCGAAGCGGCCGGGTGCGCACGGCCGGGGTACGTGACCTGGGCCGAAACGGCCGGCGGGGACCTGCCGGGACAGCCGGAGCGACTCGGCCGAGGTGGGGGCCGGGTCGGGTGAGCACTATTCCAACGTTAGAAACGCTGCTGCCAACGGCATAAGAGCACGCGTCAGTGGCCCTGTCCAGGGCCCTGGCAGAAGTTCGCCCGAAACCGCCGCCGCCTTTGCCACCAAGCCCACAGGGGCCTTGAGGTCACGGTCAGGAAATGTTCCGGAAACCGGGAGAGCGATCTCTTGTCGCACTCCGCCGGGGTGTGTATAACGTTGTAAACGCCAGGGCGGCCCGACCTCCCGAAGCCGGCACCGACGCCCTCCCGGCGCCGGGCCGCGCATCTCGGTCAGGCCGTCGGCCCAGGTCAACCGCGTTCCACCCGACGCGTGCACCCGACGCGCACCAGTCGTACGGACCACGGCCGACACCGGACGTCCGCCCGACCCCTCAAGACGATGAACCGCACGGCGGTCCCCACCGCCGCCCCCAAGGAGTGTCGTGAGCATGACCATTCGCAGATCTCGCACCCTCACCGCCGCCTGCCTGCTCACCGTGGCGGCCGCCCTCACCGCCTCCGGCTGCGCCAAGCAGGAGTCCTCCACCTCGGCCGGCGGCAACTCCAGCGCCGGCGCCCAGGTGGTCGCCTCGCCGAGTGCCGCCGCCGGCGACGCCGCCGCGGGCAGCGGCTGCACCCTGCAGAGCTACGGCGCCACCAAGATCGACCTCAAGGACGCCGTCGTCGGCTTCTCGCAGTCCGAGAAGGAGGCGAACCCGTTCCGGATCGCCGAGACCCAGTCCATCAAGGACGAGGCCGCCAAGCTCGGCGTCAAGAAGCTCCTCACCACCAACGCGCAGTCGCAGCTCCCGAAGCAGATCAGCGACATCCAGGACATGCTCAACCAGGGCGCGCAGCTGCTCATCATCGCGCCGCTCAACTCGGACGGCCTGGAGCCGGCCCTGCAGGCGGCCGCCGCCAAGCACGTCCCGGTCATCACCATCGACCGCAAGCTCAACGCCACCGCCTGCAAGGACTACCTCACCTTCATCGGCTCCAACTTCGTCGAGCAGGGCAAGCGCGCCGCCGACGCCCTGGCCAAGGCGACCGGTGGCACCGGCAAGGTCGCCGTCCTGCTCGGCACCTCGGGCAACGGCGTCACCACCGACCGCACCAAGGGCTTCGTCGACGAGATCGCCGCCACCGCCCCCGGGCTGGAGATCGTCGCCCAGCAGACCGGCGAGTTCGCCCGCGACAAGGGGCAGCAGGTGACCGAGCAGCTGCTCCAGGCGCACCCCGAGATCACCGCGATCTACGCGGAGAACGACGAGATGGGCCTGGGCGCCGTCACCGCCGTCAAGGGCGCCGGCAAGAAGCCCGGCAGCGACATCAAGATCGTCTCGGTCGACGGCACCCGCAACGCCGTCCAGTCGCTGGCGAACGGCGAGTACAACGGCGTGATCGAGTCCAACCCCCGCTTCGGGCCGCTCGCCTTCGCGACCGCGCAGAAGTTCTTCGGTGGCGAGGGCATCGCGGAGAACGTGATCATCTCGGACCGCGCCTACGACGCGGACAACGCCAAGTCCTCGCTCGACGGCGCCTACTGACGGACGTCCGTTCCCTGCGCCGGGCCGTCCACGCCGCGTTCCCCGGACGGCCCGGCCCCGCTCCCCCGAACCCCGCCCAACCCCGGAAGGCCATCACCATGGCACCACCCCAAGCCGCCCCGGCAGCGTCCGCACCCGCGGCCACCGAAGCGCCGCCCGTCCTGGAGGCCGTCGGCGTCAGCAAACGCTTCCCCGGCGTGGTGGCCCTCGACGACGTGTCGTTCACCCTGCGCGCCGGCGAGATCCACGCCCTGGTCGGCGAGAACGGCGCCGGCAAGTCGACGCTGATCAAGGTCCTGACCGGCGTGCACCGCCCCGACGGCGGTGAACTGCGGCTCGGTGGCGAGCCGGTGTCCTTCGGCCGCCCGTTCGAGGCGCAGCAGGCCGGCGTCGCCACCATCTACCAGGAGGTCAACCTCGTCCCCCTGATGAGCGTGGCCCGCAACATCTTCCTCGGCCGGGAGCCGAAGACCCGGCTGGGCCTGATCGACTTCACCCGGATGCACCGGGAGGCGGCCGAGCTGCTGACCGGGCTCGGGGTCACCGCCGACGTCCGGCGCCCGCTGGAGACGCTCGGCGTCGGGACCCAGCAGATGGTGGCGCTGGCCCGGGCGGTCTCGGTCAAGGCCCGCGTGGTGGTCATGGACGAACCGACCTCCTCGCTGGAACCCCGGGAGGTGGAGACGCTCTTCCGGGTGATCGGCGAGCTGCACGGGCGCGGGATCGCCGTGGTCTACGTCAGCCACCGGATGGACGAGCTGTACCGGATCTGCGAGCGCGTCACCGTGTTGCGGGACGGCCGGCTGGTGCACACCGGGCCGCTGGCCGAGCTGGACCGGATGCAGCTGGTCTCGCTGATGCTCGGCCGCGAGCTCACCGAGGTGCGCCGCGACGGTGTCACCGCGTTCGCGGGGGGCCACCACGCCGAGCGGGAGCCGGTGCTGACGGCCACCGGTCTGACCCGTACCCACGAGCTGCACGGGATCGACCTGGCGCTGCGGCCCGGCGAGGTGCTGGGGCTCGGCGGCCTGCTGGGATCCGGCCGCAGTGAGACCGCCAAGGCGCTGGCCGGGGCGCTGGCCCTGGACGGCGGCGAGATCACGGTGGCCGGCCGCAGGTTGCGCCGGCCCAGTCCGGCGGCGGCGATCCGGGCGGGCATCAGCCTGCTGCCGGAGGACCGCAAGGCGGAGGGCATCGTCCCCGGGCTGTCGGTGCGCGAGAACATCGTGCTGGCCGCCATGCCCCGGCTCTCCCGGTTCGGTGTGGTCTCGCGCCGCAAGCAGGACCGGATCGTGGACATCTTCATGAAGCGGCTGCGGATCAAGGCGGCCGGTCCCGAGCAGAAGGTCGGCGAGCTCTCCGGCGGCAACCAGCAGAAGGTGCTGCTGGCCCGCTGGCTGTGCCTGGAGCCCAAGGTGCTGCTGCTGGACGAGCCCACCCGGGGCATCGACGTCGGTGCCAAGGCCGAGGTCCAGGCCCTGATCGACGAACTCGCCCAGGAGGGACTGGCCGTGCTGCTGATCTCCTCGGACATCGAGGAGCTGATCGAGGGCGCCGACCGGCTCCTGGTGCTGCGCGGCGGCGCGGTCGCCGGCGAGCTGACCGGTGAGCGGGTGACCGAGGAGGACCTGCTGGCCGTCCTCGCGGACCACGCCCCCGCCGCCCCCGCCGCCCACTCCCCGAGTGCCCCCGCCACCGTCGCCACCCACTCCCCCGCTTCCGGCTCCACCGCCCCCGACGGCCAGGACGGCCCGCGATGACCCACGCTCCCCTCTCCCTGCCCCGGACGGCTCCGGTCCGACCGGACGTCACCCGGCTGCTGCAGCAGTACGGCGTCTACCTCGCCGTGGCCGTGCTGCTGCTGTTCAACGCGCTCTTCACCGAGCACTTCCTGACCGTCGCCAACCTGCGCACGCAGCTCGTCCAGGTCGCCCCGGTCGTCATCGTGGCGCTCGGCATGGCGCTGGTGATCGGCACCGAGGGTGTCGACCTGTCGGTCGGCTCGACCATGGCGCTGGCCGGCTCGCTGCTGCCGCTCTACCTGGGGTACGGCCTGGTGCCGGCCCTGTTGGTGGCCCTGCTCGCCGGTGTGCTGGTCGGCCTGGTCAACGGCTCGCTGGTCTCCCTGGTCGGGCTCCAGCCGATCGTGGCCACGCTGGCGCTGTTCGTCGGCGGCCGGGGCCTGGCCCTGGTGATCGCCGACGGGCGCCTCAAGCAGATCGAGAACACCGATCTGCTCGGGCTCGGCACCGACGACGTCCTGGGCGTCCCGGTGGTCGTGCTGATCGCCGGGGTGCTCGCGCTCGCCGTCGCGTTCCTCGTGCAACGCACCACCTTCGGGCGGCAGTTGGTCGCGGTCGGCGGCAACCGGGCGGCCGCGGCGCTGGCCGGACTGCCGGTACGCCGGGTGCTGATCGGGGTGTACGTGCTGTGCGGCGTGCTCGCCGCGCTGGCCGGTGTGCTGGCGACCGCCCGGCTGACCGCGAGCGATCCGTCCGCGCTCGGCAACCTGATGGAACTCTCCGCGATCACCGCCGTGGTGGTCGGCGGCACCCCGCTCACCGGCGGATCGATCCGGGTACTGGGCACGGTGACCGGCGCGCTGCTGATGCAGCTGCTGCACGCCACCCTGGTCAGCCACAACCTGCACGACTCCACCGCCCAGATGGCGCAGGCCGCCATCATCCTCGTCGCCGTCTATGTCGCCCGGGAGCGTCGATCCCGATGAACCTGATCTCCACCGCCTCCACCGCCTCCACCCCACGGGCGGGCGCACTGCCCGCCGGTTCCGTCACCCGGGCCGCCGCCCTGCTGCGCCGTCAGGGCGTGCTGGCCGTACTGCTGCTGGTCGTCGTGGTCTCCTCGTTCGTCTTCCCGGCCTTCGCCAGCCTGGACAACGCCCGGGGCATCACCGTGCAGGTCTCGTTCCTGTCCATCGTCGCCCTCGGTATGACCATGGTGATCATCACCGGCGGCATCGACCTCTCGGTCGGCTCGGTCTTCGCACTCGGCGGCGTGCTGGCCGCCTGGGCCTCCCAGTGGGGCGCCGTACCGGCGCTGTTGGTACCGCTCGTGGTCTGCGGCGCGATCGGCGCGGTCAACGGCCTGCTGGTGGCGAAGGCCGGGATGGCTCCGTTCATCGTGACGCTGGCCTCCCTGCTCGCCGCCCGCGGCCTGCTGCTGGCGCTGACCCACGAGGGCGGCACGACCTACCTCGTCCCGCACGGCTCGCTGTTCGCCGAGCTCGGCCAGGGCACCGTCGGCGGCTTCGGCTACCCCGTCCTGTTCGCCCTGGCGCTGTTCGGGGTCGGCGCTCTGGTGCTGCAGCGCACCTCGCTGGGGCAGACCATGTTCGCCGTCGGCGGCAGCGCCGACGCGGCCACCCTGATGGGTCTGCCGGTGGCCCGCACCAAGGTCCTGGTGTACGTGCTGAGCGGTCTGCTGGCCGGTCTGGCCGGCGCGCTGAACGCGGCGCGGCTGTCCTCCGGCGTGACCATCATCGGCGTGGGCATGGAGCTGGACGCGATCTCCGCCGTCGTGATCGGCGGCACGCTGCTGGTCGGCGGCGCCGGATCGATCTCCGGCACCCTGTGGGGCGTACTGCTGCTGGCCGTGATCCAGAACCTGATCAACCAGATCGGCTCGCTCAACTCCTCGTACCAGTCGGTGGTCAGCGGCGGATTCCTGATCCTGGTCGTGGTCACCCAGCGCTATCTCTCGAAGGTCCGCCGGACCTGAGCCCGCCCGGCCCCGGGCGAACACGCCCGGCCCCGGTCCCGGATGTCACCGTCCGCGGGGCCGAAGGGCCACACTGGGGCCGGGCACCGCCGCGCCGAAACGGCCGGCCGAAGGAAGGAAATCCGTGGGCGCCAGCCTCAAGGACGTCGCGCAGCTCGCGGGCGTATCGGTCAAGACCGTCTCGAACGTGGTGAACAACTACCCGCACGTCACACCCGCGATGCGGGAGCGGGTCCAGGCGGCGATCGACGAGCTCGGCTACCGGCCCAATCTGATCGCCCGCCACCTGCGCAAGGGGCGGACCGGCATCATCGCGCTGGCCGTGCCCGAGCTCGGCAACCCGTACTTCGCCGAACTGGCGGGCGCCGTGATCGACGCGGCCGCCCGCCACGACTACACGGTCCTGCTGGACCACACCGGTGGCCGGCGGGAGAAGGAGGTGCTCGTCTCCCAGGGCTTCCGGGCCCACGTCATCGACGGACTGATCCTCAGCCCGATCGAGCTGGAGGCGGAGGACCTGCTCGGCCGCTCCGAGGACGCGCCGCTGGTCCTGCTAGGCGAGCGGGAGTACGACGCGCCGTACGACCAGATCGCCATCGACAACGTGGCCGCCGCCCGCAGCGCGGTGCGTCACCTCACCGGCCTCGGGCACCGGCGGATCGCCTTTCTGGGCGCCCGCCGGGAGAGCGCCCGGCGCCCCGCCCACCTGCGGTTGCGCGGCTGGCGGGAGGAGCTGACGGCGGCCGGGCTGCCCTGCGACGACTCCCTGGTCGCGGCGACCGACGGTTACGGCCGGGTGGACGGCGCCGCCGCGATGAACGCCGTGCTGGACCGCGGCGAGCGGCCCGACGCCGTGTTCGCGTACAACGACCTGGTCGCGCTGGGCGCGATGCGGGTGCTGACCGAGCGCCGGCTGAGAGTGCCGCAGGACATCTCGGTGGTCGGCTTCGACGACATCGAGGAGGGCCGCTTCTCGCCGGTCGCCCTCACCACGGTCTCACCCGACAAGCAGGCCATCGCCAGACTCGCCGTCCAGCGCGTCGTCGCCCGGCTCGCCGGCGCCGACGGACTGGAGCCCGAGCACATCCAGCCCGGCTACACGCTGACGGTCCGGGAGTCGACCGCCCGCCGCACCTGACCCGCACCGCAACCGACCGCCCGCCGCCGCCCGGCGCGCCGCACCTCCCCGAGGACTGACGATGCCCCAGCCCGTACCCCACCGCGAAGCGTTCGGCCGCACCCCCGACGGGCGGCCCGTGGACCTCTGGAGACTGGAGTCGGCCTCCGGTGTGACGGCCGAGATCCTCACCTACGGCGGCATCCTGCACCGCCTGTCGGTGCCGGACGCCGCCGGCCGCAGCCGCTCCGTCGTGCTCTCCCTGCCGGACGCGGCGGCCTACGCCGAACCCGACGGCCCCTACCTCGGCGCCCTGGTGGGGCGGTTCGCCAACCGGATCGCGGGGGGCCGGTTCGAGATCGACGGGCAGACCTACCGGGTGCCGGCCAACGACCAGGGCCACACCCTGCACGGCGGCCCGGACGGCTTCCACACCCGGCTCTGGCAGGCCGAACCGGCCCCGGACCGGGCCGCCGTCCGGCTCTCGCTGCTCAGCCCGGACGGCGACATGGGCTTCCCCGGCGCCCTGTCGGTGACCGCGGAGTACGCGCTGGACGAGGCGGGCACCCTGTCGGTGGCCTTCGAGGCCGCCACCGACCGCCCGACCGTGGTGAACCTGACCAACCACGCGTACTTCAACCTGGGCGGCGCGGGCTCCGGCGACGTCCTCGGCCACCTGGTCGAGGTGGACGCCGGCCACTACCTGCCGGTCGCACCGGACGCCATCCCGTTCGGCCCGCTCCAGGCGGTCGCCGGCACGCCGTTCGACCTCACCTTGGCCCGGCCGGTCGGCGAGGCGCTGGCGGCCGAGGACCAGCAGCTGAAGAACGCCGGCGGCTTCGACCACTGCTGGGTGCTGCGACCGGCGTCCGAGGCCGGCGGTCTGCGGCCCGCGGCCCGGCTCCGCGATCCGGAGAGCGGACGCGCCATGGAGGTGTGGACCACCGAGCCGGGCCTGCAGGTGTACACCGGCAACAAGTTGGACGGCACGCTCGCCGACGCCGACGGCCACCACCACCCGGTGCACGGCGGCATCTGCCTGGAGACCCAGCACCTGCCCGACTCGCCGAACCGGCCGGAGTACCCGAGCACCGTGCTGCGGCCCGGCGAACTCCTCACCAGCCGGACGGAGTTCCGCTTCCCGCACCTGCCGCCCACCGGCTGAGGCCGCCGGGCGGCGCTCCCGTCGTCAGGCCGGTTCCTCCTGGCCCTCGGCGTCGATGTGCGGCAGGATCCGGTCCAGCCAGTGCGGCATCCACCAGGCCCGCGCGCCGAGCAGCGTCATCACGGCCGGGACGAGCAGCAGGCGCACGATGGTGGCGTCGATCAGCACGCTGACGGCCAGGCCCAGGCCCAGCATCTTCACCACGATGTTGTCGCTGAGCAGGAAGGCCGCGAAGACGCTCACCATGATCAGGGCCGCGCAGGAGATGACCCGGGCGGTGATCTCCAGGGCGTGCGCGACCGCGCCCTTGCTGTCCCGGGTGCGGATCCACGCCTCCTGCACCCGGGACAGCAGGAACACCTCGTAGTCCATGCTCAGGCCGAAGACGATCGCGAACATCATCATCGGCACGTAGCTCTCGATCGGCACCTTGCCGGAGACGCCCAGTGCCGGGCCGCCCCACCCCCACTGGAAGACCGCGACGACCACGCCGTAGGAGGCCGCGATCGACAGCAGGTTGAGCACCGCGGCCTTGACCGCGATCAGCAGGCCCCGGAACACCGTGAGGATGATGATGAACGCCAGGCCCACGACGGTCGCGATGATCAGGGGGAGCCGGGCCGAGACGATGTCCAGGAAGTCGACCTGGGCGGCCGTCGTGCCGGTGACGTAGCCCGCGGCCGGGGTCCCCGCGACCGCCTGCGGCAGGACGGTGTCCTTGAGGTGGTTCACCAGCGAGGTGGTGGCGCGGTCCTGCGGGGAGGTGGTCGGGATGATCGTGGAGACCAGCACCTGCCCGTCGGTGGTCGGCTGGAGCGGACTGACGCTCTGGGTGCCGGAGACGCCCGCGAGCGCGCTCTGCACGGTGCCGGCCAGCGCGGCGCGGTCGCCGGAGGCCACCGCGGACTGGTCGATCACCACCGTCAGCGGCCCGTTGGTGCCCGGGCCGAACCCCTCGGAGATCAGGTCGAAGGCGCGCCGGTCGGTGAAGCTGGTCGGGTCCGCGCCGTCCCCGATGTGCCCGAGCTGGATCGAGAAGAGCGGGATCGCGAGCACGCCGATCACCACGACGCCGCTGATCAGGAACCACCACGGTTTGCGCTCCACCCGCTGCGCGTAGCGGTGCCAGGTACCGGTGACCTCCTCACCGGGTGCCGCCTCGGTCTCGGCGATCGGCTTGCGCAGGTGGTAGCGGTCGATCCGGCGCCCGACCAGCCCGAGGAAGGCCGGAGTCAGGGTCAGCGCGCCGAGTACGGCCGTGATCACGGTGACGGCCGCCGCGACGCCCAGGTTGCCGATGAAGGTGACCCGGGAGACGTAGAGGCCGGCCAGCGCGACGATGACGGTGCAGCCCGACACCAGGACGGCCCGGCCGCTGGTGGCGACCGCCCGGCCGGCCGCGGCCACCGGATCCTCGCCGTCCATCAGGCGCTGCCGGTGACGGGTGATCAGGAAGAGCGAGTAGTCGATGCCCACGCCCAGGCCGATCATGGTGGCCAGGGTCGGTGAGACGGTCGCGAAGGTCAGCGCGTTGGCGAGCAGACTCAGACAGCTCAGGCCGACGATGACGCTGATCAGCGCCGTGATCAGCGGCATCCCCGCCGCGATGACGCTGCCGAAGCCGACGATCAGGACCACGATCGCGACCACGAAGCCGATCGCCTCGCTGAGCAGGTCGCCCGTCTCCGGCCGGGCCAGCTCGCCCAGGGAGCCGCCGTACTCGACCTGGATGCCGGCCGCGCGCAGCGGCTGGACGGCGGCGTCGATCCCGTGCAGGTAGTCCTGCCCGAGCGAGGAGGGGCTCTGGTCGAAACGCACCGTGAGGTAGGCGATGGTGCCGTCGGCGGAGACCGGCGAGGGGTTCGGCGGCTGCGCGGGCGCCGTGGCCGGCAGCGGGTTCGTCACCGCGAGGACGTGCGGGAGCTGCTGGAGCGCGGCGGTGGTCTGCCCCAGCTGGGC
Organism: Kitasatospora sp. NBC_00315; assembly: GCF_041435095.1. Taxonomy (NCBI): domain Bacteria; kingdom Bacillati; phylum Actinomycetota; class Actinomycetes; order Kitasatosporales; family Streptomycetaceae; genus Kitasatospora; species Kitasatospora sp. NBC_00315. The sequence continues at coordinate 834,047 of NZ_CP108025.1, forward strand.
CTGGACGGAGGTCAGCGGCCCGGCGGCGTCGTGCAGCACGATCTGGGAGCTGAAGCCGCCGGCCGAGGGCTGGTAGGTCTTGAGGACGTTCAGCCCGGTGTTGGACTGCGTGCCGGGCAGGGTGAAGTCGTCGGAGTAGGTGCCGCCGACGGTGCTCTGCAGGGCGTGCAGGCCACCGAGCCCGACCAGCCACAGAACGATGACGACCACGAAGTGGCGCGCGCACCACTCCCCCAGTGCCCGCAGCCCCTTCGGCGGGGCGGCGGAGGGGCTGGTGGCCCTGGCCCTGCGACCCGGTGCTGGCATACGGACTCCTGGGCGTACTCGCGGGGGACGACGACGGCGGGATCCGGCCCGGGCGGTGCCGCCCGACTCCCGGACGGAGCGTAGGTTCCGCGCCGGCACCCGGGGCGTTCGACACCCGGATCGGGGTGCGAACGCCGCCCATCCGACACGGATGGGCGACGATCCTCGTCATTCGGCGGTACCGGTCAGTACGCCCCGAGCTCCCGTGCCGTCGGGAAGGAGCCCTGCGCGCCGTGCCGGGTGACCGTCGCGGCGCCCACCCGGACCGCGAAGCGGGTGGCCTCGGCGAGCTGGTCCCCGGCGCCGAGGCGCCAGGCGAGCGCGCCGGTGAAGGCGTCGCCCGCGCCGGTGGTGTCCACCGCCCGGACGGCCGGGCTCGGTGTCCGGGAGCAGCCCCCGGCCTCGGCGGTGACCGCGCCGCCCGCGCCCAGGGTCACCACGACCGAGCGTGCCCCGAGCGCGAGCAGGGCCCGGGCCCACGCCTCGGGTTCGCCGCCGTCCGCGTCACCGACCGCGTCACCGACCGCCTGACCGACCGCGTCACCGACCGCGTCACCGGCTGCCTCGCCGACCGCCGCCGGCCCGCCGTCCGGGACGTCCGCTCCGCCCGGGTGCTCGCGGCCGCCGATCAGGAACAGCGCCTCGTGCTCGTTGACCACCAGCGGGTCGCAGGCCGCCAGCACCTCGGCCGGCAGCGGCGCGGCCGGCGAGGCGTTGAGCACCACCCGGGTGCCGGGCCCGACCGTACGGATCACCTCGGCCACCGTCGCCGGCGGGATCTCCAGTTGGAGCGAGACCACGGGCGCGGCCGCCAGCAACGGCGCGGCGGCGCGGACGTCCGCCACCGAGAGCAGGGCGTTGGCGCCCGCGGACACCACGATGGTGTTGTCGCCGTCGGGACCGACCGTGATCAGCGCGAGGCCGGTGGGCGCGCCTCCGCTCAGCACGCGGGAGATGTCCACCCCGGCCTCGCGCTGCGCGTGCAGCAGCAGCGCGCCGTTCGCGTCCTCGCCCACCCGGGCGAGCAGCGTGACGCGTGCGCCGAGCCGGGCGGCCGCGGCGGCCTGGTTGGCGCCCTTGCCGCCGGCGTGGGTCGCCACGTCGGAGCCGAGCACCGTCTCCCCGGGCCCGGGCAGCCGCTGCGCCCGGACGACGATGTCGGCGTTGGCCGAACCGACCACCACCAGCTCCGGGGCCGTGCCCGTGTTCTCCACCAGGTACTCCCTCACGGCGGGGCCGACGTCCTACCCGGCCATGGTGCCACCCCGGGCCCGCCGGGCGGGCTCAGCCGGTGGTGGCGGCGGCCGCGAGCTCCCGGGCGTACCAGATCTCGGCGTACGGCCCCGCGCTGTAGGCCGGGATCTCGACGTAACCGTGCCGGGCGTACAGCGCGCGGGCCTCGACCAGGTCGAGCCGGGTGTCCAGGACGATCCGTTCGGCGCCGAGTCCGCGGGCCGCCTCGTCGACCGCCGCCAGCAGGTGCCCGCCGCCTCCCGTCCCGCGCAGGGCGGGGCGGACGAACACCCGGGTCAGCTCGACCGTCCGGCCGTCCAGCACCCGCAGGCCGGCGCAGGACTGCGCCGCGCCGCCGTGACGGCCGATCAGGAACACCCCGGTGGGTGGGACGAGGTCGTCGCTCGGCGAGCCGGCGAGGCCCTCCTCGATCTCGGCGGGTGTGGAGGACCGGCCCTGGTGCAGCTCGTAGTAGCGGTCGCTGACCTCGATGTAGTAGTCGCGGAGCAGCGCCAGCGCGTCGGACGAGCCGACCGGGGCCGGGGTCACCGTCCAACCGGTCGGACGTGGGGTGGAGAGGGTCATGAGCCCGATTGTCCGGGTTCCCCTCCGGGCGCGCCCGGATTTTTCCCGCCGGCCCCCGGAGCGCGCGGCGGAGCGGCCCAATCATCCCATTCGACTCATTCGTGGACCAACGGAGCATCAGGGAGCGCCCGGACGGGACGGTCTGATCACGATTGAATGACCATACGGACCCTCGGATCGATCAGACTTTCGGATCATTGCGCGACACCGATAGGTTGCGGCCCTCACCGTCACCACGTCAGCTTCGACCTCTGAGGGATCACGTTGTCCACTCCGCCGCCCCAGGCGCCGTTCGACACTCCGCCCGCCGGGCCCAACCCCTACGCCGCACCGCCGGCCGGAGCACCCGGGCAGGACGCCTTCGGTACCCCCCAGGGCTTCGGCGCTCCGCAGCGCTTCGGCGCTCCGCCGGCCGGTGCGCCCACGCCGGGCGTCTACGGCGACGCCCCCCACGGCTACGGCGGCGTACCGCAGGGCTACGGCGCCCCGCAGGCGTTCGGGGGCCCCCAGGCGTTCGGGAACCCGCAGGCGTTCGCCGGCCCGAGCTGCCGGTTCTGCGGTTCGGTCCCGGCCGTCCAGGCCACCGTCCGGGGCCACCAGGGGTTCGTGATCATCATGCGGTTCCTCAAGCTGCAGGGGCCGTTCTGCCGCAGCTGCGGCATCGCCGCGCACCGCCGGATGACCGCGGACAGCCTCTGGCAGGGCTGGTGGGGCATCGGCTCCGCGTTCATCAACCCGATCACGATGCTGATCAACCTGCCCCAGCGGGCGAAGATCAACAAGCTCGCCCCGCCGCTGCCCGGCGCCCCCGGCCTGCCTGCCGACCCGGGTAAGCCGGTGTTCCGGCGCCCGGCGATCCTGGGCCTGCTGATCCCGCTGATCGTCGTCGGGGCCATCGTCTACAGCGCGCAGCGGGACCCTGGCTACGCCTCGGTCGGCGACTGCGTGCACAGCAAGCACACGGTGGTCGCCGGGGTCGAGGACAAGGACGCCGACGTGGTGGTGATCGACTGCTCCGACTCGGACGCCGACGCCAGGATCGTCGGCAAGGTGCCCGGCACCCATGACGGCGAGAGCGCCTGCACGGCGTTCTCGGACGCCGACGGCTACTACTACCGGGAGCAGGGCTCGGACCAGTACACGCTCTGCCTGCACTTCCTGAAGTAGCCGACCGGACGGTCCGGCGGCCGGAGCGCTCCCCGCTCCGGCCGCCGCCCGCTCCGGTCGCCGCCCATCGGTGCCCGCTCGGGTCCACGGCCGGTCGCCGCCCATCGGTGCCCGCTCGGGTCGCCGGACCGGTGTCGCACGCGAGTGACCTCGGAGTTCGCGGGTAGCCTCCGGCCATGGCCACCCTCGACGCGCTCGACCGCGCACTGTTCACCCGTATCGCGCTGGCCCGTCTGCCCGGAGCCCGCCCCGTCCTGCCTCGGCTGAGCCGGGCCGCCGACCACGGTGTGCTCTGGATGTCCTCGGCCGCCGTGCTCGCCGCGGTCGGCGGGCGCACGGGGCGGCGGGCGGCGATGCGCGGCGTCGGCTCGCTCGCGGTGGCCTCCGCGGTCGCCAACGTGGCGGCCAAACACCTGACCCGCCGTCCGCGCCCGCTGCTCGACCAGGTGCCGGTGATACGCCGGTTGGTCCGACAGCCCTTCACCACCTCCTTCCCCTCCGGCCACTCCGCCTCGGCGGCGGCCTTCGCGGTCGGCGTGGCGATCGAGGCCCCGCTGCTCGGGGCGCTGGTCGTCGCGCCGGTGGCGGGAGCGGTCGCGGCCTCCCGGATCTACGTGGGCGCGCACTACCCGGGCGACGTCCTGGCCGGTCTCGCGCTGGGTGCCGGCGCCGCCGCACTGACCCTGCGCTGGTGGCCCCGGCACGTCGAGAGCCCGGTGCCGGCGGCGCCGGCCCGGGTGGCGGTGCCCGCACTGCCGGGCGGCGCCGGACTCTGCGTGGTCGTCAACGCCAACTCGGGCCGCGGCAACGGCAACGAGCAGGATTCGCCGGCGGGGCGGCTGGCCGAGCTGCTCCCGGGGGCCGACGTCAGGACTGCCGGCCCGGACGACGACCTCGTGGCGCTGCTGGAGTCGGCCGCCGAGGACGCGGCCGCACGCGGCGGAGCCCTCGGAGTCTGCGGCGGCGACGGCACCGTGAACGTGGCCGCGACGGTCGCGGCCCGGCGCGGCCTGCCGCTGGCGGTCTTCCCCGGCGGCACGCTCAACCACTTCGCCGTCGATCTCGGCATCCGCACGCTGGACGCGGGCGCGGCGGCCGTGGAGGCCGGCAACGGCTGCGCGGTCGATCTGGGGCTGGCCACCGACGACCGCGGGCAGCGGGTGTTCGCCAACACCTTCAGTCTCGGCGTCTACCCCGAACTGGTACAGCTGCGCGAGAAGTTGGAGGGCCGGCTGGGCAAGTGGCCGGCGCTGGCCGTCGCGGTGGCTCGCGCCCTCGTCAAGGCCGAACCGGTCGAGGTCGAGGTCTCCGGCGTACCGCGCCGACTGTGGCTGCTGTTCGCCGGCAACGGCGTCTACGACCCGCCCGGGTTCGCGCCCACCCGCCGCACCGGGCTCGCCGACGGCCTGCTGGACGTGCGCACCGTCGACGGCAGCAGCCCGTTCGCGCGGACCCGGCTGGCCGGCGCCCTGCTCTCGGGCACCCTCGGCCGCTCACGGGTCTACCGGGCCGCTCGACTGTCGGCGCTGGAGGTGACCTCGCTCGGGACGGCCCGCCGGATGTCGGTGGACGGCGAGGCGGTACCGGCCACCGGGAGTCTGCGGCTGGCCAAGGCCCGGGCCGGCCTCACGGTCTACCGCCCCACCGATCCCGAGCCCGCCTGACCGCCCGAGCACCTGTCTGACCGCCCGCCCGGCCACCTGAACGCCTGCCGGACCGGCAACCCGGCCCGGTGACCCGCGAGGCGCACTGCCGGCCCGACCCCCGGGCCGGCAGTGCGCCTCGCTACTGCTCTGACCGCCGCACAGGTTCACCGGGATTCTGCTGGCGAAGGCCGGGACCGATTGGATGGGGGCTGACGAGCTGGACCGGATCGAGCACGTGCTGGCCGCCCGACGCCGTGAACGCGCACGCATCCGCGGCGAAAAGGACATCCGCTGGGGCGGGCGTCCCATCCCCGCCGGACGGCGTCAGATCCTCACGTCGAGGACTGCATGACGACCTGCTCACCCTCTCCCTTCGGTTCCTCGAAGGTGGCCAGGTAGCGGTTGAACAGCGCCTCGTCCACGGTGACGGCGTTGGCACCCTCTACACCGCTCCGTACTGCGAGGCGGCGCTCCAGCGTCGTCCGGTCAGCCTTGAGGTGGACCAGTTCCCAGTGGCAACCGTGGTGCTCGATCAGCGCCTTGTAGTCGTCGCGAGCGGCGCGACTCCAGAAGCTGTAGTCCACCACCACGTCGCGCCCGGCCAGCACCAGCTCGACCAGTTCCTGCCGTTGCTCGCGGCGGATCACTTCCTTGAGCCGGTCGAACGCCTCAGCTTCCAGCACCAGGCCGGCGTCGCGCTGCCCGAGTCGTTGCCAGACCACTTCGTCGATCGACAACCGGGCGAAACCGCGTCGCACCAGATCCATCGCGTAGGTGGTCTTGCCCGCTCCGGGAAGACCGCACATCAGCACCACCGTGCTCAATTGCTCCGTCACGGAGCCAGGTTAGACCGACCGCCCCGGCGAACCCATGCGGTCAGAGCACTCGTCCGCCGCCGTCCGGGGCGTTCAGCGCTCCCCGGCGCGCTCACCTTCCGCTCGGCGCGCCGGGCAGGCCCTCCGGCAGGGGCTGCTCGGACCAGATCGTCTTGCCCGAGCGGGTGTACCGGCTGCCCCACCGGCTGGACACCTGCGCGACCAGGAAGAGTCCGCGCCCGCCCTCCTCGGTGGCCAGCGCCCGGCGCATCCGGGGCTGGGTGCTGCTCGGGTCGGAGACCTCGCAGACCAGCACGCCCGCCCGGATGAGCCGCACCTCGACCGGACCGCCCGCGTACCGGATGGCGTTGGTGACCAGTTCGCTCACCACCAGTTCGGTCGGGAACACCAGGTCCTCCAGCCCCCAGCGCTCCAGTTGCTCGCCGACCAGCCGCCGGGCCCGGGAGACGACCACCGGATCGGCCTCCAGCGTCCAGGAGGCGGTGTCCTGCGGTGGAACGATCCTGGTCCGGGCCAGCAGCAGGGTCACGTCGTCCGGCAGGCGGACCGGGGGGAGACCGCCGGTCACGTCCCGCCCGACGGCCTTGAGCGGGCGGCGCAGCACGTCCGCCTCCAGCAGCCGGGTGCGCAGCTCGGCCATGCCCTCGTCGAGGTCCCCCTCGCCCCGCTCGACCAGGCCGTCGGTGTACAGCGCCAGCACGCTGCCGGCCGCCACCTCGAAGTCCACCGGCTCGAACGGCAGGCCGCCCACCCCCAGCGGCGGGCCGGGGTTGAGCCGGACGAACTCGACGCTGCCGTCCGGGCGGACCACGGCCGGCGGCGGGTGACCGGCGCTGGCCACCGTGCAGCAGCCCGACACGGGGTCGTAGACCGCGTACAGGCAGGTCGCGCCGACGGAGGAGTCCTGGGCGGTGCGCTGTGGGGCGTCCTCCTCGTCGAGGTCGCCGGCCGCCTCGACGGTGAGCTGGGCGACCAGGTCGTCCAGGTGCAGGAGCAGTTCCTCCGGATCGAGGTCCAGATCGGCCAGCGCCCGTACGGCCGTCCGCAGCCGCCCCATCGTGGCGGTGGCCTGCAGGCCGTGCCCGACCACGTCGCCGACCACCAGGGCGACCCGGGCCGAGGACAGCGGGATCACGTCGAACCAGTCGCCGCCGACCCCACTGGCCGCGTCCGTGGGCAGGTAGATGCTGTCGGTCTGGGCCGCGACGATGTCGGTCGCCGCCGGCGGGAGGAGGCTGCGTTGAAGGCTCACGGCGGCCCGGTGCTCGCGGGTGTAGCGGCGCGCGTTGTCGACGGCGAGCGCCGCGCGGCTGGCGATCTCCTGGAGCAGCGAGAGGTTCTCGTCGTCGAACGGGGGACGGTCGCTGCCACGCCACACGGTGACGGTGCCGAGAAAGCCGCCCCTGGCCAGCAGGGGCGCGCTGATCGGCCGCCGGGTCTCCTGGCCCTGGTCCGTCCCGGCGGTGGCGGTGCGGCGCACGGCCGTCTGCCGCTGATCCTCGGGGGCGGGCTCCTCGCCGGTCAGCACGGCCTCGGCGATGTCGATCGCGGCGACGTCGGCGAGGGCCGGCACCAGGACGCCCGCCAGGTCCTCCGTGATCCGGGTGACGGACAGCGAGCCGCCGAGCGCCACGGTCGAGCGGTGCAGCACCTCCAGCCGCTGGCGGGCCCGGTCGAAGTCGGTCACGTCGGTGAAGGCGATCGTCACACCGATCGGCGGCCCCTGGTCCTCCTGAAGGCGGAAGGCGGTGAACATCATCACCCGCCCGTCGCCGGAGTCGTCGCGGGTGCGGACCCGGGCCTCCGTCCCGAACCGCGGGACACCGCTGCGCAGCACCTCCAGGAGGTGGGTGGTGATCGAACGGGCGTCCTCCGGCTGGAGGAAGTCCTCGACCCGGAAGCCGCTGAGGTCGGCCGGCACGCCGGTGTAGGGCATCAGATGGGAGTTGGTGCGCAGCAGGCGCAACTCCTCGTCGAAGACGGCCAGGCCGATCCGGTCCTGGAGGAACAGCTGCTGGGTGAAGGCGTGGTCCTGGCGCCACTTGGCGACCAGCGCGGTCGGCGCCCCGAGCACCAGCATCCCGCTGCCCCGCCTCGGCCCGTCGCCGTCCGCGCCCGCCCCGCCCCGTACGCCCGCGGACAGCGGCAGGACCCGGAAGTCGATGTCCAGCTCCCGCCTGCTCCCGTGACGCAGCGTGGCGCGGCCGGTCCACGCCCCGGCGGTGCGCTGTGCCAGGACGTCCGGCCAGTCGGACGGGTCCGCGAGCAGCGCGCTGACGGGACGGCCGCAGACCTCGGCGGCCCGGATCTCCAGCAGTTCCCGGGCCGCCGAGGTCCAGCCCACCACGATGCCGTCCTCGTCGACGAGAGCTCCGGCGGTGCTCTCGGCCTCGAACGGGGACCGGTATCTGTCCGCGCCGCGCATAAGCTCACACCTCAATCCGCCCGGATACCCCCATCATCCGATGCTTCACGGCAGTCAGCACGACGTGGCGGAGGAACGGGAACGGTGACGGAACGTGACCGGCGCCGGCCGGCGCCGGCCGGGGGCCGACGGTCGGCGGCGCCCGACCGGTTCGCCGGGGTGGTTTCGGGTAGGCGGATCAGGGGGCGAGAGCGCGGCCCTGCGACCGGCGGGGAGCCGACCGGTGTGCCGCGCGGCCGAGCGCAGCTGGAGGCACCCGCGATGACCATTCCCGTTCCCCAGGACCCGGACGCGCGGCCCTACCCCGGCCCTGCGCCGACCCCGGGACCACCCGATCCCCTCCCCCGGCCGGTGCCGCCGGAGCCCGACCCCGACCCGGCACCACCGCCGATGTGACCGGGTGCGGCCGACGCAGGCGGGCGGCGGAGCCGGCGTCGCGCGGCCGCCGGTGTGACCGGGCGCGGGTGGCGGAAGCACGGGTAGCGGTAGCGACGCAGGCGGTAGCGCGGCAGGCAGGCGGGCGGTGTGCGGGCGGCGGCCGAGAGGCTAGCGGCCGGAGCGCCGGTACTCGCCGACCAGCGCGGCGGCGGCGACCGCCACCACCCCGGCGGCCACCCCGGCGGCCATGAAGCCCCCGTCGGAGCGCCAGGAGAGCACCGACCACCGCGAGCGGGCCGACAGCAGCGATCCGGTGCTGAGCCACGAGGCGGTGGAGAGCAGCGAGAGGGCCGAGCCGATCGAGCCGACGGACAGCGCGCTGCCCACCGAACCGACCGACAGGACGGATCCGACCGACCCCACGGAGAGCACCGAGCCGACCGAGGCCACCGAGAGCACGGAGTCCTCGGACCAGAGCGACAGCGACGAGGCGACGGGCTTCAGCATGGACCGATCGTAGACCGGCCGCGTCGAGGTCCGCAGGCAGAGCGCGGAGGCGGTCCCACCCGGGCATCGGAGCGCCACGGCGGTCGGGCCGGCCCGTTCACGGCCCGCGTCACCGTCGGGGCGGTCTGCGCGTTTCGGAACGCTCCTGACCTCGGGGCGGGCTCCGACGGGCCCCGGCGCCCGGCCCGGTCGGCGCCCGGGCGGTCACGCCGACGGCGCGGCCGCCCGGCCCACGGATGCGGACCCACCCCGGCGGCGTGATCATGGACGGACCCGCGTTGACGGGAGGGGTGCCCTGTCGGGTACGGTCCGGCGGTGCCGCCCGCCCACGGCGGCGACGCTCGCGGGCGGCGCGCGAGGTGGAGAGAGGTGTGCGGTGCACGGCGAAGCGCCGGACGAGGACGCCGATCGGGTGCGGGGCGACGACGAGACCGGCCTGGAACTGCTGCGGGCCGTCCTCGACCGTACCTCCGCGGCCATCGCGGTCACCGACGGACGGTTGCGCTGGGTGCACGCCAACCCCGCCTTCGAGGCCGCCGCCGGCGTGCGCTCCGGGGAGCTGCTGGGGCTGCCCGTCACCGCCACCGCGCTCGCCGCGCTCTCCGCCGCGCTGTCCCGCGCACTGGCCGACCGGCTGGGCCGTGAGGTTCTGCTCGACCGGTGGGGCGGTGAGGTCCTGCTCGACCCACCGCCGGGAGAGGCCGGGCCGGCCGGGCCGCCGCGGTGGTCCTGTCGGCGCGTCGAGCTCCGCGGGCGGGCGGCCGGTGTCGTCGTGACCCTCGCCCCGGGCCCGGCCCTGCCGGGCGGGGCGCCGTCCCGGCCGGCCCCCGGCGGTGCCGCCGAGGAACGCCTGGCACTCGCCAGGGCCGCCGACGAACGGGTGGGCACCACCCTGGACGCCGACACCACCTGCGTCGAACTCGCGGAGTTCGCCATCGCCGGGGGTCTGGCCGACATCGCCGCCGTGGACCTACTGCCGGATGCCCACAGCCCGTACACCGGCGGCCGGATCAGGCTGCGCCGGTGCGCGCTGGCGGCCCGCCGCGCCGGTGGGGCCGACACCTCGGGCCTGCCGCAGCCGGGGGAGAGCGTCCGCCACCAGGCCGGCGCGCCCACGGCCGAGGCGCTCACCGGCGGGCGGGCCGTGGCGGTCGACCTGGGCGAGGACGCCGGGCCGACGGGAGAGGGGCCGCCCGCCGCCGACAGGGCCTTCCGCGCGGCCGGTGCACACCATCTGCTGGTGCTCCCGCTCATCGCCCGCGGCCGCTCGCTCGGCGTGCTGCACCTGGCCCGCCTGGCCGCCGGGGGCCGGGGCTTCACCGGCGAGGACCTCGCGCTCGTCGGCGATCTGGCCGGACACGCCGCCCTCGCCCTGGACAACGCCCAGCGCTACACCCGGACCCAGCACGTCGCGCTCGACCTGCAGCGGGCGCTGCTGGCCGAGCCCGCCAACCCCCACCCCAACCTGGAGCTCGCCACCCGCTACCTGCCGTCCGGCAGCCACAGCGTCGTCGGCGGCGACTGGTACGAGACGGTCCGCCTGCCCTTCGGCCGCACCCTGCTCGTCATCGAGGACGTGATGGGCCACGGTGTCGAGGCCGCCGTCGACATGAGCACCTACCGCTCGATGCTCCGCTACATCGCGGGCATGGATCTGCCGCCGCACCGCATCCTGCGGCAGCTGGACACCCTGATCTCCGAGAACGAGGCCTCCCGCCCCGCCACCTGCCTGCTCGCCCTCGCGGACCCGGCACGCCGGCGCTGGACCTTCGCGAGTGCCGGCCATCTGCCGCCGGCACTGGTCACCCCCGGCCGCCCCACCGAACTCGTCCGGCTGCCGACCGGACCGCCGCTGGGCACCGGGCTGGCCGACTACGAACAGACCCGGCTGCCCCTGGAGGACGGTCAGACCCTGCTGCTCTACACCGACGGGCTGGTCGAACGCCGCGGCGAGGACATCGACGTCTCGCTCGACCGCCTCGCGGCGCTGTCCCTGCCCGCCGCCGGGGACCTGGAGGATCTTCTCGACACCGTCCTGCACGCACTGGCCGCCCACCCGGCCGAGGACGACACCGCCCTCCTGGCGGCCCGGCCCCGTATGCGCTGAGCGCGCGGCCACACCCGTCGGGCCCGGCGGAGCACCGCCGCCCCCGGCCCGGGCCCGGGAGGGCGCGCGGTCGGTGGGTGCGCCACCCCGGCTCCGATCAGCGGAAAGCGCCCGCCTCCGCGCCGCTGGGGCGGGGAGGCGGGCGCCGGCCGTGGCCCTCGGCTCCGGCCCGGGCCTTCGACTGCTGCCCGGGGTTCTCTGCTGCCCGGGCCTTCAAGTGCTGCCCGGCCCCCGCCTCCGGCCGAGGGCCGGGCGGCGCGGGCGAGCCGGACGGGAGCGGGTTCGGGGGGAGCGGCCCCGGCCGGAGGCGGTCGGCCCGGGAGGTCAGCCGTTGAACGCCGCGAACAGCTTCGAGAACTGGTAGGGCGTCTGCGTGACGTTCGTGCACTTCGACAGGCCGCCGGTGCAGGCGTTGGCGTCCCTGGTCATCTCCCAGAAGGCCAGCTCACCGAGGTGGTTCTGCTGGGCGAAGGTGACGAGCTGCTGGGCGTCCGCGAGGCCGAACACCTCGGAGGCGCTGTCGTTCTGGCCGAGCATCGGGGTCACCCCGACCATGGCCCACGCCTGCGCCGCCGTCAGCGCCGGCCAGACCTGCTTGATCTGTGCCTGGGTGGACTGGGCGGACTGGATCGCGTAGGTGCCCATCCGGCCGCTGGGGCTGGGCGCGGCGGAGTCGCCGAAGTCCATCGCCATCACGTTGACCACGTCCACCGCGACGCCCGCGTTCTTCGCGGACTGCAGGATGTAGAACCCTTCCGTGGTGAGGCCGTTGGGCAGCACGGGAAGGGTCAGACTGACCTTGAGGTCACGGCCCTTGGCCCGCTGCGCGGCCTGGACCTGGGCGATGGCCGCAGAGCGGCGGTCCACGGACGCCCGGTCGGGGACGGCGGTCCCCTCGATGTCGAAGTCGATGCGGTCCAGGCCGTAGACGTCGACGACCTTCTGGTACTGGGCAGCGAGCGAGGCGACGGTGGTGCAGGACTGCGCGAGCTCGGTGCCGTTGGCACCGCCGAACGACGGGCGGACGTCGCCGCCGGCGGCGCGCAGGGCGTCGATGTCCGACTTGTACCAGCCGCCGGCCGGGTCGTACGCACCGAACCAGCTGGCGGTGCAGGGCTGGCTGCCGTTGATGAGGAAGGCCAGCGAGAACTGCTTGAGGCCACTGGCCGCCGAGAGCGCGGTCAGGCTCGGCGTCGGGTACGCACCCAGGTCGACGTAGGGCGCGGCGGCACCGGGCACCGTACCGGTGCCCGCGGTGGCGCTCACCGCGGCGGAGACCGGTGACTCGTTGCCGGTGGCGTCGAAGGCCGACACGCCCACGGTGTGGCTGCTGCCCTGGAGCAGACCGGAGAGCACCGCGCTGGTGCCGGTGACGGTGGCGACGACCGACGTCCCCTCCCAGAGGTGGTAGCCGGCGACCGACTGGTTGTCGGTGGAGGCGTTCCAGGAGAGCGCGACGGCCCCGGGGGTCGTCGCGGTGACCTTGAGACCGGCGGGGGTGGTGGGGGCGGCCGTGTCGGCGGGCAGGCCGGCGCAGGGCTGGTTGTTGACGGTGCAGTTGGCAGGCGGGGTCTGGGCGCCCGTGCCGGTCGCGACGTCGAACCCGACCACCGGCGCCGTGGCGCCCGGCGCGAGCGCGGCGGCCCAACTCGGCGCGGTGACGGTGTAGTGCGTGCCACCGGTGACGGCGACAGAGGTCAGCGTGCCGTTCCAGACACTGCTGACGCTCTCTCCGGTCGGCAGGTCGAAGGCCAGCGACCAGGTGTTGACGGTGGCGTTGGTGTGGTTCGTGATGGTGTAGCCGGCCTCGAAACCGCTCTGCCAGCTCTGGGTGACCGCGAGGTCCGCGATGAGGCCGGTCAGACCGCCGGCGGCCTGGGCGCCGGACGCGGTCAGCGGGGCGGCCAGCAGGACTGCGGCCGTGGCGAGGGGCAAGGTGACGCGCCTCATGGGCGAGTTCTCCTCGGATGTGGGGGGCGGCGCGCAGGGCCGCGCCGCCGAGAAGGGTGGGGGTGGTCAACCGCGCGGCCTTCACAAGATGGTCCAGACCATTGGCCGCCGTCAAGGGATCACTTCCCTAAGCTTCCTTAAGGCTGCGCGCATCCGCGACCATCAGGCGCCCCCGGTCCCCGGGCAGTTGGCGGGCGCGCCCGGCCCCGCGCCCGCCCCGACCGCCCCGACCGCCCCGCCCGTCCGCCCGCCCCGCCCGCCCATACCGCCGCCGGGCGACCCCGCTACCTCCCGGACGCCTCGCGACCGGTCTGCACGACGCCGGCCGCACGCAGCAGCCAGCGGTTGGCCCGACCGATCAGCCCCGCCCCGTCGAGGACCTCCAGCGTCTTGGCCGCCATGTCCCGCTTGGTCGCGCGCCAGTGCGGGTTGGCCCGGGCCGCCCGGCGGCCCTCCGCCGGATCCACCCCCACCGCGGCGTACAGACGCGGGTTGATGAGACTGACGGTCGAGTAGTAGATGATCACCCCGATGGCCAGCTGCTCCCACCGTCGGCGGATCGGACCGAGCCGCCGACGCTGCAACTCCTCACGGGCGTAGCTGATATGACGGGACTCCTCGATCACGTGAATGCGGGAGACCTGTCGGGTCAGCGTCTGGAGCGACTCGTCCGCCATCGCCTCGCGCTGGAAGGCGTCCAGGATCTCCTCCACGTACATCGTGCCGCCGAACGTCTGACTGTGGGTGGAGACGGCCTTGAAGATCCGGCCCAGTTCATGGGCCCGCCGGCCGGGGCCGTACGCCGGCACGCCCATCCAGGAGATCATCCGGGCGAACATCACCGAGTGGCGGCACTCGTCGGCGATCTCCGTGAGCGCGTACTGGACGTGCGCGGTGGTCGGGTCGCGGTCGAAGGCGTGGCGCAGCAGCATCTGCATGAGGATCTCCTCGAACCAGATGCCGACGCTGGCGATGCTGGCGACCTCGTGCTTGCTCAGCTCGACGCGCTGATCCTCCGTCATCCGCTCCCACTGGGGCGTCCCGTAGAGCGACAGCCGCCGGGGCGGGGCGTAGTAGCGGCCTGGCTCCGGCTCCGCGGACCAGTCGACGTCCTTGAGCGGGTCGAAGGACAGCTTCGCGGAGGAGGCCAGCAGACGCCGGGCGGTGCGTTCGCGTCCGGGCGCCTGGTCGGGTGCGTCCGGGCCGGTGCCGACGCGGCGGGCGGTTGCTGTCATGAACGGCTCCTCGGTTCCTGGATCGCGCGGCACCCCGGGTGACACGCCGGTCGGCACGCCGGTGACACGCCCGTGGGGACGGCTGTCCGGCTGCGGGCCCTTTCGACACGGCCCCGATCCAGAAGCTAGAAGCTATTAGACGCGCCGTCAATAGAACTGTCGTCACCTCCCCGCCGAGGGCCCGAGGGGCCGCCTGGGCCGGGTGGTCGGCCTCCTCGAAATCTGCCCGTTCGACCCGGGCGCTCCCGAAACCTCCTGGCTTGAACACCTGGGACGAACCGCACCATCATCGACCGGGAGCCGTTCGCCGACGCACAACTCAGCCGAGGCGAAGCCGACTCGACGAGCCGCGTCGCCCCTGGTCGCGGTGGTGGCCCGCCGCCGGGCCGTCACCGGCGGACGGGCCCGCCGGTCCGTCCACCCGCCCGTCCCACCCCTGGAGAGTCCCGGTGACCGCAGCCATGCCCGACGACAGCATCCCCGCCCGCGATCCCGAGCTCGCCCGCTACCTCGTCGCGCACGCCGCCCCGGCCGCCTGCGCCGACGCCCTGATCCGTGACCGCCACGGCCGGATCCTGCTGGTGGACCCGGTCTACAAGGACGGCTGGGACCTGCCTGGCGGCATGCTGGAGGACGAGGAGCCGGCCGTCGCGCTCCGCCGCGAGATCGACGAGGAACTCGGGCTCGCCGTGGAGGTCGGGCGACTGCTCGCGGTCGACACGGTCCCCGCCGCCACCCACGGCCGCACCATCCTGGCGCTGCTGTACGCCGGGCACGTGGCGGGCGAGTTCGACCCGGCGGCGCTGACCCTGCAGAGCAGCGAGATCCGCGCGGCCGACTTCCTCCCGGAGGAGCAGGCGCTGGCGCTGCTTCCACCGGCCGAGCGGCGCCGCCTCACCGCGGCGCTGCTGGCCGAACGCGGCGCCCACACGGCCGTACTGCGCGACGGACACTCCTCGACTCCGCGCACGCGCGACCACTACGCACAGCTGGCGGCTCCGATGATGGCCGCCACCGTCCTGCTCACCGACTCGGCGGGCCGGGTGCTGGTCCTGGATCCGAGCTACAAGGACCACTTGGAACTCCCGGGCGGGATGGTCGAGGCCCACGAGTCCCCCTCGCAGGCCGCCGAACGGGAACTGGCCGAGGAGCTGGGGCTCGCCGGGCCGGTCGGCCGACTGCTGGTGGTGGACACCGCCTCGGCGTCGGCGGCCGCCCACGGCCGGGCGTTGACCTGCATGGTCTACGCCTCACGGACCTTGACGCCGGATCAGGTGGACGGTCTGTCCTTCCCGGACGGGGAGATCCGCGCCGCGTACTGGCTGGACCGCAAGGAGGCCGTCCGACGCCTCCCGGCCCGGCTCGCCGCGCGGGTGGAGGCCGGCCTGGAGGCGCTCGCCGACGGCACGATCATCCACCTGGAGGGCGGCGAACGGGCCCCGGCACCGAAGGCGGGCTGATACCGAAGCTCGGCAGCGGGCGGGCGGCGGCGGGCCGCACGGGCGGGGGGCGGCGAGCCGCGCCGCCCGCCCGTACGGCCTCCACCGGCGCAACGCCAACCGTTGCGGCAACGGTGCGACTCGACTCCGCACGGCCCTGGGAGCACCGTCGACATCAGGGACCTCACAGGAGGTCCGGTCCCGCCGGACACGGACGGAAGGAACACCTGATGATCGTGCGCAAGCTCCACGAGGCCGGGGTGACCAGCGAGCACGCCTACGCGGCCGCATTCGGCTCGATCGGCCTGTCCCTGGTCAGCTGGGTCACGTCGATGAAGGCCGAACACGCGGGCGTCGAACGGGCCGACCGCTGGGGCATCTTCATCGGCGAGTGGGCCCCCACCTTCTTCGGCCTCGGCCTGGCGCTCGCCGGCTACGAGAAGCGTCCGGCGGCGCCCGCCCAGGGGGTCGACACCCCCTGGTGGGGGAAGCAGGAGGAACGAACCGGCTGACCGGGCACACGCCCGACGGCCCGCCCCGGACGCCCGGGGCAGCACATCGAGACACCGACCGGGAGATCTCATGTCCAGCATCTCTCCGACGGCCCTTCCCGCCGGAAGGTCCGTCCCCACCGAAACCCCGGAGTGCGAGTCCAGCACCACGGCCGGCATCTCCACCCCGGAGAGCACGGAGCTGCACAACGCCTGGCCCAGCTGGCCGCCGATGGTCTTCGTCGCCGTCCTCGTGGTCGCCGTGATCGGGTTCATGGTGGCCCGGATGATCGCCTTCGGCTGAGTGGCCAATCTCACGCACCGCGACCGGTCACCTACGGTGGCGTAGGTTACTTGAGACAGTGAAGTATCGCTTCCATGGCCGACCACCAGGAGACCCCTGACCTTCGTTCCTACGTAGCCCTCGGCGACAGCTTCACCGAGGGCCTGGACGACCCCGGCCCGGACGGCGTCTACGCCGGCTGGGCCGATCGGCTCGCCGGGCTGCTGGCCGAACGCCGCCCACCCGGCGAGTTCCGGTACGCCAACCTCGCCGTGCGCGGCCGACTGCTCGACCAGATCGTCGCCGAACAGGTGCCCCGGGTCCGGCTCATCGGGCCCGACCTCGTCACCCTCGCGGCCGGCGGCAACGACATCCTGCGCCCGGGCAGCGATCCGGACGCGGTGGCCGAACGCTTCGAGGCCGCGGTCCACGACCTGCTGGAGTCCGCCGGAACGGTGCTGATCTGCACCGGCTTCGACACGCGGGACACCCCCGTCCTGAAGCATCTGCGCGGCCGGATCGCCACCTACAACGGTCACCTGCGTGCCATCGCCGACCGCAACGGCTGCGCGGTGGCCGACCTCTGGTCGCTGCGCGCCATGCACGACCGGCTCGCCTGGAGCGAGGACCGGCTGCACCTCTCCCCCGAGGGCCATCAGCGGGTCGCCCTGCTGGCCGCCCGCGCCCTCGGCGTCCCGGTCGAGCAGGACCCGGACGCGCCCTGGCCGCACCGCCGCGTCCCCAGCCCGGCGGAGCAGCGGCGGGAGAACCTCCAGTGGGCCCGCGGGTATCTGCTGCCCTGGGTGGGGCGCCGCCTGCGGGGCGAGTCCTCCGGGGACCACGTCGAGGCCAAGCGTCCGGAGCTGCTACCGCTCTGACCGGCCGTCACCCCGGCTCCGCACGGCGGGGCCCCACCGACCGCGTCGACGCGGCGGTGGGGCCGTCGTGCGGAGCCGACCGCTCTTCCGGCCCACCGCGGCGAAGCCTGGTCCGCCGCGAAGCCGGGTCGGCTCGCGGCGCCCGCCCGTACGGCCGCGCGGCCCGCGGACCGCCCCCGGGCCCGGCTGCCCCCGCCGCCCCCGGTGGCGCCTTCGGTGCACCTGACGATGCGGCGCGGACACCGAGCCCGGCCGCGTGGCGCCCGTCCGGTCAGCGCGCCGGCCCCCCGGCCTCGGTGCGTCGCTCCTGGCGCAGGGCGGCCAGCTCCTCGGTCATCCGCCCCAGGAAGCGGGCGACCACGCCCAGTTCGTCGGGCGTGAAGTCGGCGCGGACCACGTCGGTGCGCTCCGCCACCGGGGTGAACCACTCGGTGGCGATCCGCCCTGCGCCGGGGTTGTAGTGCACGTGCACCTGGCGGCGGTCGACGGAATCCCGGGCACGGCGCACGTGACCGGCGCGCTCCAGGCGGTCGAGCACGGCGGTCACGGCGCCCGAGGTGATGCCGAGCTGCTCGCGCAGCCGTCCGGGTGTCATCGCCTCCGCCTCCGCGCCCTCACCGCGGCCGCCGCGCATGATGGCGAGCAGCGCCTGGACGTCGGTCGCGTGCAGGCCCTGGGTGGCGGCGAAGTCGTGCCCGAGCAGGTTCATCTCGGAGGCCAGCCCCTGGAGCAACCGTCCCAGCTCACGGCGGTCGGCGCCGCGGTCGCTCGATTCGTTCTGGGTCACCGGCGCGTGCTGCTCGGGCAAGGTCGCCTTCCGTCCGTACGGTCGGCGGGAGCCCGGACGCACCCGCCGCCCACCAGTTTAGAGCGGCCGGCCCCGGGCACCCGGCCCGTGGTGCCCCTCCGGGCACCTGCCGGGGAGTCCGGATCCGCCGGGTAATTCACCGATCAAGTCTCTCAATCATTGAGATATCATCGGTGTCCGGGGCACCGGGACGCCCCTGACACCCCCTGACACATCTGCACCGACCCGACCGGTACCGACCGAACCGGCACGCACGAAGGACTCCGCCATGCCGAGATCCACCCGTCGTACGCGATTCCTGATCCCGCTCCTCCTGCTGGTGGCCTGGCTCGGTCTGGGCGGCGCTTTCGGCTCCTACGCCGGCAAGCTGGGCGAGGTCTCCTCCAACGACAGCGCCGCCTTCCTCCCCAAGAGCGCGGAGTCGACCGAGGTCGCACGGCTGCGCAAGGCGTTCGAGGCCGACGCCACGCTGCCGGTGATCGTGGTCTGGGAGGCGAAGGACGGCAAGGTCACCGAGGCCCAGCGCGGTGCGGCCGCCGCCGCGCTGCAGGCCGCCGCCCACGTCCCCGGCGGGACCGGGAGCGCCTCGCCCGCGCTCCCCTCCGAGGACGGGCGGGCTCTCTCCGGGGTGGTGGCCCTGCGCGGCGACCTCGGCCGCACGGTCGGCGACAGCGTGGACGCCGTCCGCGCCGAGGTCGGCAAGGTCGAGGGTGCGAACGTCGGCCTGGCCGGCCCGGCCGCCATCCAGAGCGACCTGGCGGGCGCCTTCGCGGGAATCGACGGAATCCTTCTCGGGGTGGCGCTCGGCGTCGTCCTGGTGATCCTGCTCGCGGTCTACCGCAGCGTGCTGCTGCCCTTCCTGGTGATCCTCGGCGCGGTGTTCGCACTCGGGGTGTCCTGCGCGATCGTCTACGTGCTGGCGCAGCACGGCGTGGTCCGGGTGGACGGCCAGGTCCAGGGCCTGCTGTCGATCCTGGTGATCGGCGCCGCGACCGACTACGCCCTGCTGCTCTCCGCCCGCTTCCGCGAGGAGCTCCAGCGGAACCCGGACCGCTGGGCGGCGATGCGGATCGCCTGGCGCCGCTCGGTGGAGCCGATCGCCGCCTCCGGCCTGACGGTGGCACTCGGTCTGCTCGTCCTGCTGCTGTCCGACCTGACCAACAACCGGGCGCTCGGCCCGGTCGGCGCGATCGGGATCGTCTGCGCCGTCCTGTCCGCGCTCACCTTCCTGCCGGCCGCTCTCGTACTGCTCGGCCGGGGCGCCTACTGGCCGGCGCGGCCGCCGGCCGACGGCGGCACCCCGGTGCACGGGATCTGGCGCCGGGTGGCCGGCCTGGTCGGCCGCCGGCCGCGCGCCACCTGGGCGGTCGCGCTCGCCGTCCTGGCCGCCTGCGCCGCGTTCGCGCCGACGCTCAACGCCCAGGGCGTTCCGCAGAGCGAACTGTTCATCAAGAAGCAGCCGTCGGTGACGGCGCAGCAGATGCTCTCCGCGCACTTCCCCGGCGGCTCCGGCAACCCGGCACTGGTGATCACGGACGGGGCGGCGGCGGAGCGGGTCCGCGCGGCGGCCACGGCCGTGCCCGGCGTGAGCTCCGTCCAGCCGTACACCGGGGGCGCCCCCGGTGCGGCGCCGCGGGTCGCCGACGGGCGCGTCCGGCTGGACGCCACCCTCGCCGACCCGGCCGACAGCGACGCCGCGATGGCCACCGTGCAACGCCTGCGGGCCGCCGTGCACGCGGTGCCCGGAGCGGACGCGAAGGTCGGCGGCTACACCGCCCAGCAGTACGACACCCGGATGACCGCACGGCACGACCGGGCGGTGATCATCCCGGTCGTCCTGCTCTGCATCCTGCTGATCCTGATCCTGCTGCTGCGCTCGCTGGTCGCCCCCCTGCTGCTCGCCGCGACGGTCGCGCTCTCGTATCTCGCGACGCTGGGCGTGTCCGCGATCGTCTTCCCGCACGTGTTCGGCTTCTCCGGCACGGACCCGTCGGTGCCGCTGTACGGCTACGTGTTCCTGGTGGCGCTCGGTGTGGACTACAACATCTTCCTGATGACCCGGGTCCGCGAGGAGTCGCAGCGCCACGGCACCCGGGAGGGCGTGCTGCGCGGCCTCACCGCCACCGGCGGGGTGATCACCTCGGCCGGCGTCGTCCTGGCGGCGACCTTCGCCGCCCTGGGGGTCATCCCGCTGGCCTTCCTCGCCCAGATCGCGTTCATCGTGGCGTTCGGCGTGCTGCTCGACACCCTGCTGGTCCGCTCCCTGCTCGTGCCCGCGCTGGTGTACGACCTCGGCGAGCGCACCTGGTGGCCGGTCCGGCTGTACCCGAGCCGTCCGGAGCGGGACGGGAACGGCGACGACGGCGGGGAGCGGCGCTCCTCCGAGCCGGTACCGGACGGCGTCATCGGCTGACCCTTCGTCAACGTCGGCCCTCAGCACGGCCGGCCTCGACTGTCGGCGTCGACGGATGCCCCTCGCCGGCCGGACGGCGCGAGGGGCATCCGCCCGTCCGGCCCGCGCCGGTCGGGGGCCGCGCCGCCGGGCCCCGACCGGCGCACGCCGCCACCGGCCGCGCACCACAGCCACGAGCAGGGGATCCGCCTGCCGAGGGGCCGCCGCCGCTCGGTAGCCTTCATCGCGACAAGGGGAATCCGCCGGGGCCGGCGGCGCGACGAACGGGGCGGTTGTGGTGGGGTTGACGGAGACGACGGTCGAGTCCGGAGCAGGGATCGACGGGGCGGCCGGAGCTACCGGCCGGACCGGTGAGGGGCACGGCTTCGCCGTCCAGGGCTTCGCCTCGGGCACCCGCGGCCCGGCGGCCGGGCGCCGGGGCAAGGCCCTGCGCGACAACGCCGCACGCGAGCAGCACGCGGACTTCGCCCTCGCCCCGGAGCGGCCCGGCATCGTCGAGGTGATCGAGGCCTCGAACGCCGGCCGGATCCCGCACCTGGTGCCGATCCGTCTGGGCCGGATGTCCGCGACCCCCTTCGCATTCCTGCGCGGTGCGGCCGGGCTGATGGCCGCCGACCTCGCGACCACACCCACCAGCGGGATCACCGCCCAGCTCTGCGGCGATGCGCACGCCGCCAACTTCGGCCTCTACGGGGACGCCCGCGGCCGGCTGGTGATGGACATCAACGACTTCGACGAGACCGTGCCCGGCCCCTGGGAGTGGGACCTCAAGCGACTGGCCGCCAGCCTGGTGCTCGCCGCGCGCGAGGTCGGGGCGGACGAACACACCGCCCGCCAGGCCGCGTTCGACGCGGTCGGCTCCTACCGCCGCACCATGCGCACGCTGGCCAAGCTCCCCGCCCTCGACGCCTGGAACGCCGTCGCGGACGAGCACCTGATCGCGGTCGCCGACGCCCACGAGCTGTCCGAGCTGCTGGAGAAGGTCTCGGCCAAGGCGCTCAACAACACCAGCGCCCGGTTCGCCGCCAAGTCCACCGTCCGTGACGCGGACGGCCGGTGGCGCTTCACCGCCGCACCGCCCGTGCTCAGCCAGGTGCCCCACGAGTCGGCGGCCGGCGTCGCCGCGTCCCTGGAGCGGTACCTGGACACCGTGCCGCCGGAGCTGCACCCGCTGCTCGCCCGCCACCGCGTGCAGGACGTGGCGTTCCGAGTGGTGGGCACCGGCAGCGTCGGCACCCGCTCGTACGTCGTGCTGCTCACCGACCACCGGGACCGGCCGCTGGTCCTCCAGGTCAAGGAGGCCCGCCCGTCCGTGCTCCTGCCGCACCTGGCCCGGGCGGGCTACCCCGTCCGGGAGCTGCCCGCGCACGAGGGGCAGCGGGTGGTCCTCGGCCAGAAGCGGATGCAGATCGTCAGCGACACCCTGCTGGGCTGGACCACGGTGGACGGACTCCCCTACCAGGTACGGCAGTTCCGCAACCGCAAGGGAAGCGTCGACCCGGCCGCGCTGCTGCCCGCGCAGCTGGACGACTACGCCCGCATCACCGGGGCGCTGCTCGCCCGCGCACACGCGCACACCGCCGACCCGGGGCTGATCTCGGGCTACTGCGGCAAGAACGAGGCCCTGGACGAGGCGGTGGCCACCTTCGCGGTCGCCTACGCGGACCGCACCGAGGCCGACCACGCGGAACTGACCGCCGCCATCCGGTCGGGCCGGCTGCCGGCTGAACACGGGATCTGACCGCTCGGGCCGGGGCCCGGCGTCCCGGCCCGGCGGTGCCTCACCACATGGGCACCCTCGCGGAGCCGGCCCGACCGGGCCGGGCTCCGCCCGGGTGATCGGCGGGCACCGCTACGGGGCGACCGGCAGTTGGCGCTTGTGCTCGGTGAGACGGTAGCGGCGGACGATCGTCTCGAAGACCCCCTCGTCGACCGGCTTGCCCTCCAGGAAGTCGTCGATGTCGTCGTAGGTCACGCCGAGCGCGTCCTCGTCGGCCTTGCCCGGGTCGAGGGTCTCGAGGTCGGCCGTCGGGATCTTCCACACCAGCTCGGCGGGCGCGCCCAGCAGGTCCGCGACGGCGCGCACCCGGCGCTTGGTCAGGCCGGTCAGCGGGACCAGATCCGCCGCGCCGTCGCCGAACTTGGTGAAGAAACCGGAGACCGCCTCGGCGGCATGGTCGGTGCCGACCACCAGGCCGTCGTGGGCGCCTGCCACCGCGTACTGGGCGATCATGCGCTGCCGGGCCTTGATGTTGCCCTGGACGAAGTCCTGGTGGTGGGCGTCGCGGAACTCGACGTCGGCGGCCAGCGCGGCCTCCAGGGCGGCGTCGCTCGCGGGCTTGACGTCCACGGTCAGCACGTGGTCGGCCCGGATGAAGGAGAGCGCCAGCTGCGCGTCGTGCTCGTCGGCCTGGACGCCGTAGGGCAGCCGCATCGCGTAGAACCGCGCCTCGTGCCCGGCGGCCCGGGCCCGCTCGACCGCGAGCTGGCACAACCGGCCGGTGGTGGTGGAGTCGACTCCACCGCTGATGCCGAGTACCAGGGACCGCAGGCCGGTGGAGGTCAGCCGCTCGGCGAGGAACGCCACCCGGCGCTCGATCTCCTTCTCGGCCTCGAAGGTCTCGGCGACCAGGAGTTCCCGGGCGATCTCTCGCTGCAGGGCGATGGACACCGGCTCGCTCACGTCTGCTCCTTCTTCCTGCTCGCGATGTGCTGTCACACCCACCCTACTGATCCCCGGCTCCCGGTCGGCACGTCGGGCGGCAGGTGGTGCGGCAGCGGGCCCACCAGGCGGGCGGTACGTCCGGCGGGCGGTACGTCGGCCGGCCGGGTGCGCCCGGGGATCGTCGCGGCGCTGATCGTACAATTGGCCGGAATTTCGCCGGGCTGCCCGGCATCTGCACGAGGGGGAACATGTTCGGGATCATCAGGCCCTGTCGACACGGGCTCTCCGAGCAACTGCAGACATCCTGGATGGCTCATCTGTGCGGCCTCTGCCTGGCGTTGCGTGACAACCACGGGCAGCTCGCCCGAACCGCGACCAACTACGACGGGCTGATCATCTCCGTACTGGTCGAGGCCCAGAGCGCTCCTGCGGACGGCTCGTGGCGTCGGACCGCGGGCCCGTGTCCGTTGCGCGGCATGCGGACCGCCGAGGTGGCGAAGGGCGAGGGCGCCAAACTGGCCGCTGCCGTGTCGCTCGCGCTGGCCTCGGTGAAGATGCGTGACCACGTCGAGGACCGGGACGGGCTGTTCGCCCGTCGCCCGATCGCCGTCGGCGCCCGCGCGGTGACCCGCCGCTGGGACCGGCAGAGCGCCGGCAGCGGCTCCGCGGTCGGCTTCGACACCGCGGTGCTGCTGACCGCCGGCGCGCGCCAGGGCGAGCTGGAGCGGGCCGCGCGGCCCGGTGGTTCGGTCCTGCTGGTGACCGAGCCGACCGAGAGCGCCACCGCCGCGGCCTTCGCGCACACCGCCGTGCTGGCCGGCCGGCCGGGCAACGCCGCGCCGCTCGCCGAGGCCGGGCGGCTGTTCGGCCGGCTGGCCCACCTGCTGGACGCCGCCGAGGACCAGGCCGAGGACGCCGCGACCGGCGCCTGGAACCCGCTGACCGCCACCGGCACCGACCGGGCGGAGGCCGAACGGCTCTGCCGGGACGCCGTGCACGGCATCCGCCTGGCGCTGCGCGAGGTGGAGCTGACCGACCGCTCGCTGACCCACGTGCTGCTGGGCCACGAGACCGAACGGGCCGTGGACCGGGTCTTCGGAAGTCGCCGCCGTCACACCGCGAGCTGCACGGGCGCGCCGACGGCCGAAGCCCCGCAGCCGACCGCACCGCCCGGACACAACCCCTATCAGCAGCCGCCGGGTCAGGACTTCGGACCGCCGCCCGGCGGTCGCCCGCCGCGACGCAACCTGCTGGCGGGGTGTGCGCTGTGGACGCTGATGGCCTGCACCTGCCGGCTGATGTGCTGCGAGCACGAGGACCCGTTCAGCCGCGAGCGCCGGGACGCCTTCTGCGTGCGCCACGACTGCTGCGACAGTTGCGACTGCTGCGACGCCTGTCAGTGCTGCGGGGACGGGTGCGACTGCTGCAACAGCTGTGACAACTGCGGCTGCGACGGGTGCGACTGCGGGTGCGACTGCTGAGGCGCCCCGGCCGGGACGACGGGCTCGGCCGGCCGGAGCGAACCGCCGGCAGGGCGGCGCAGCGGACTACTCCGACCGGCCGGCGTCGCCCTCGGCGCCGGCCCGCCGGTCGGCCTCCAGCGAGCGTTCCAGGCCCGAGAGAAGCGTCCGGAACGCCGCGGCGTCCGTCCGCGACAGCGGCTCGACGGTGGGTGCTTCGATCGACGGCTGACTCATGCCGGGCGTCTCGATTCTGCGGCGGGTACGGGTACGGGCACGGCCGATCCGGGATCGGGCCGGTGCCCCGGGCGGAAGGTACGACCGCGACGATAGGCCGCCCCGATCAACGCCCGCTAAACACCGAACGCACGGAACGCACGGAACGCCCGCTGAACACCGAACGCACGGAACGGACTCAGCGCCCACTGAACACCGAACGCACCGGGGCGCGCGGAGCCGTCCGGGCCGGGCCGGGCCCGGTCAGGCCCGGCCCAGCACCCGGTCCACCGTGACCTCGATGACCACCCGGCCGGGATTGACGCGCGGCTCGCGGTACCGCTCGGTGTAGCGCCGCTCGGCCTCGGCGACCGCCGCCGGGTCGTCCCTGACCACCGCGACACCCTCCAGCGTGCACCAACGCGCCCGGTCCACCTGGCAGAGCGCCACCCGCATCCCCGTCGGACCGGCCGCCGCCACGTTGCGGGCCTTGCGGCTGGTCCCGCTGGTGATCACCCGGGCGAGCCCGGCCTCCGGGTCGAAGGTGACGCCGACCGGCACCACGTGCGGGGTTCCGTCCGGGCGGGCGGTGGTCAGGGTGGAGATCAGCCGTTCCTGCCAGAAGCTGAGGACGGCGTCGTCGAGGTCGCGCGGGTCGTGGGCCATGCTGGGGATCGTACGTCCCGGCGCCGGGCGGCGCCGGGTCGGCAGCCCCCTCCGGCCCGCCGACGCAGGACCCGGGCCCGACGCCCGCCGACGCAGGCCCCGCCCGATGCCCGCGGACCGCCGACCGCCGACCGGCGCGCGGCCCGCCCGCCCGCACGGCCGTCCGAACAGCCGCCGTGGCCCCTGCCCTGCCGCCGAGCCCCCGAGCGGCCCCGGCCCGGCTACGCCCGGAGGTCAGATCGCGTCCCGGGGAGCCTCGTCGTACAACCGCCGTGCGGTGGCCAGCAGCTGGGCGTCCAGCGGCAGATCCAGCCGGTCGATCCGGCCGACCGCGGCGAAGCCCCGGGTGTTGGTGACGAAGGCGCCGTCGAACGCGGCCAGGTCGGCGAGGAACACCGGGCGCCGCTTCGACTCCACACCGGAGGCGGCGAGTTCGCGTCGGAGGACCTGCATGGCGATACCGTTCAGCGCCGGGGCGTCCGGCCAGACCACGGTGTCGCCCTCGATGAACCCGATGTTGGTGAAAGCGCCCTCCGCCACCACCCCGCCGGGGCCCACCAGCAACGCCTCGTGGTAGCCCTCGGCCGCGGCGAGCGCCGCGTAGTAGGGCTGCCCGAGGCCGCCGAGGCCCTTGAGGTGGGCGACGGGCCGCTGAAGGTCCACCGCACGGAGGTGCAGCACCTCGGCGGGTGCGGGGCCGGGCGGGCGTACCGCGACCAGCGTCCGGACCGCGGCGGCACCCTCGGGACGGAAGACGTTCACCCGTACCGAGGCGTCCCGGATGCCGTCGGGGCCCTCCCCCAGTGCGTGCCGGATCAGGTCGAGCACCCGGTCACCGTCCAGAGCCTGGCCGTAGAGCTCCCGGGTGGCCGAGTCCAGCCGCGCCAGGTGGAAGGCCAGCCCGCGCGTCCTGCGATCCCGCACCTGCATGGCCGTGAAGTGCCCGTACCCCCCGAGCGCCAGGTACGCCAGATCGTCCACGGTCGCGGCCAGGCCGTCGACCTCCAGCCTCACCTGCGATGCAACAGTCATGTCGATGAGCCTACTTGGCCCTTCGACGGGGGACGGCCCGACCCTTCGTATCCCGCCGGCGCGAGCCGGGCCGTCCAGGGACGCCGGGCTCAGTGCCCGCGGGCGATCCACTCCGCCAGGCTCGGCGCCTCGGCGCCGACCGTGGTGCTGTCGCCGTGCCCGGTGCGCACGACCGTCTCCGGCGGCAGGGCGAGCAGTCGCTCACGGATCGAGTCGATGATGGTCGGGAAGTGCGAGAAGGACCGCCCGGTCGCCCCCGGACCCCCCTGGAAGAGGGTGTCCCCGGTGAAGACCGTGCCCAACCCGGGCGCGTGCAGGCAGACCGCGCCCGGCGCGTGGCCCGGCGTGTGCAGCACCGCCAGGGTGGTCCCGGCCACCTCGATCACCTGACCGTCGGCCAGTTCGCCGTCCGGCAGCCGGTCGGGATGGGTGAGCTTCCACAGCGGCAGGTCGTCGGGGTGCAGCAGGATCGGCGCGCCCGTCAGCTCGGCGAGGGCCGGGGCCGCGTCGATGTGGTCGTTGTGGGCGTGGGTGCTGATGATCGCGACCAGCCGCCGGTCACCGACCACCGCCGCGATGGCCTCGGCGTCGTGGGCCGCGTCGATCACGGCCGCCTCGGTGTCGTCCCCGACGATCCAGACGTTGTTGTCGACCTCCCAACTGCCGCCGTCCAGCTCGAAGGTGCCGGAGGTGACCAGGTGCTCGATCCGGGCGGCACTCACAGGACCACCACCGAACGGAGCACGTCACCCTGGTGCATGCGCTCGAACGCCTGCTCCACCGCGTCCAGTTCGATGGTCTCGGTGACGAACGCGCCGAGGTCCAGGCGCCCCTGGAGGTGGAGGTCGATCAGGACGGGGAAGTCCCGCGAGGGCAGGCAGTCCCCGTACCACGAGGACTTCAGCGCGCCACCACGCCCGAACACGTCCAGCAGCGGCAGCTCCAGCTGCATCTCCGGCGTGGGTACGCCCACCAGGACGACGGTACCGGCGAGGTCGCGGGCGTAGAACGCCTGTTTGTACGTCTCCGGGCGACCGACCGCCTCGACCACCACGTCGGCGCCGTTGCCGCCGGTCAGCTCGCGGATCGCCTCCACCGGGTCGGTGGTGCGGGAGTTGACGGTGTGGGTGGCACCCAGCCGACGGGCCGTCTCCAGCTTGCGGTCGTCGATGTCCACCGCGATGATCCTCGCTGCGCCGGCCAGCCGCGAGCCCATCACCGCCGCGCCGCCGACGCCGCCGACGCCGATCACCGCGACCGAGTCGCCCCGGCCCACCTCGCCGGTGTTGATCGCCGCGCCGAGGCCGGCCATCACGCCGCAGCCCAGCAGACCGGCCACGGCCGGGGACGCCGCCGGGTCCACCTTGGTGCACTGCCCGGCCGCCACCAGGGTCTTCTCCGCGAACGCGCCGATCCCCAGGGCCGGTGACAGCTCGGTGCCGTCCAGCAGGGTCATCCTCTGCTTGGCGTTGTGGGTGTCGAAGCAGTACTGCGGGCGCCCGCGCCGACAGGACCGGCACTGCCCGCAGACCGCCCGCCAGTTGAGGATGACGAAGTCACCGGGCGCGACCTCGGTCACACCCTCGCCGACCGCCTCCACCACACCGGCCGCCTCATGGCCCAGCAGGAACGGGAACTCGTCGTTGATGCCGCCCTCCCGGTAGTGCAGGTCGGTGTGGCACACCCCGCACGCCTGCACCTCGACCACCACCTCGCCCGGGCCCGGGTCGGGCACGACGATCGTCGTCACCTCGACCGGCGCACCCTTGCTGCGTGCGATGACTGCCTTCACCTGCTGGGACATCGGTTTCCCACCTCCGTCGTCCGGCGCGGCACCGCGCCGGGACCACCACGATCACCTTGCCCCCGCAGCGTATCCCCGGACGCCCCGGTGCCCGGGTGAGCCCGGCCGGTGATCCGCCTCGCCGCACACCGTCCCGCGATGTGTCCCGCTGCCGTCCGGCTGCCGGCCCGACAGCGCTCGGACGGCGCTCCTATGCCCTCCGGGCCCCGCCGTAGCCCCGAGACCGCATACGAACCGGCCGCTGGCCGCGCGGCGTTGGCCGAATCTACCGCCGTCCCCGGGGCGCGGCCCACCTGGCGTCGTACCGAGCGACGCCCCCAGACCGCGCAGCGGTCGATTGCCAGGAGGATGGATGTCCGTCGAGCCCATCCCGACCGTTTCAACACCGCCGCTCGTCCCACGCACTGCCTGCGCCACGCCGAGCCCGGGCCGCCGCGCCTGGCCGCGCCGCCCACCGGCACCGCCGTCTGGCCGATCAGCCGACACGCCGGCTTCCGCCAGGTGCTGACCGACCCCCGCCTGAACCGCGCCCACCTGTACGCGCCGGACGCGCCGCCGAGCTCCCTGACGCCCAACATCCTGGACGATCCCGAGGTCTGCTGAACCTGGACGGCGTTGAGCACCAGCGTCCGCGCCGCACCGTCCAACGCGCCTTCACTCCCCGCGCGATCGCCCGTTGGCGGCCCCGGGTCGCCTCGGCGGTCGACGGGCTGCTGGACGAACTGATCGACCGGGGATCCCCGGCGGACATCGTCGCCGGGTACACCTGGCCGCTGCCGGTGACGGTGATCAGCCGGCTGATGGGCCTGGAGGGGCTCGACCTCAAGCGGCTCGTCCACTGGAGCGACCACGCGGTCTCGGCCACCGCCTGTCCGGCGGAGGCGATCATGGCGGCCATGGAGGACTTCGGCCGGTTCGCCGCCGAACTCATCGCCGAGCGCCGCGCGGCTCCCGGGGCCGACCTGGTCAGCAGCCTGCTCGCGGCGGCGGACGAGACCGGGGGAATCAGCGAATTCCAGTTGGTCTCCATGGTGGTCGGGCCGGTGGTACCGCTGCGGACCGGGCGCCCGTCAGGTGTCCTCGCGCTGCGCGAGGTGGTTGTCCATGGCGGCGTTCAGGTCGGTCACGAGGGACTCGAACCGCTCCAGCAGCTCCGGCGGGTAGGGGGCCATGGCGACGTCCAGCCGGTGGGCCAGCGGTCCGAAGAACTCGTCCGCGCGTTCCTGGATGTGGGCGCCGCCGCGCAGAGTGATGACGCGCCGGTCGGAGTGTTCCCGGCTGCGGACGATGTGCCCGCCGGCTTCGAGACGGTTCAGGAGCGCGGTCGTGGCACCCGAGGAGAGTGAGATGCGCTCGCTGAGCCGCGCAGGCGAGAGCGGGGTGCCCCGTTCCTCCGCAGCGGCGATCTCCAGGAGTGCGGTCGCGTCGGTGGAGTGCAGACCCAACCAGGCGGCGAAGCGCCGGCTGAGCTCGGTGTAGTGGCCGCCGTAGACCCTCAGCCCCTCCATCAGCCGCTCACGCCGAGCCGCGCCGTCCTCGGCCATCGACTCCTCCATGGGCCCGCCACCTTCCGCTCCTGCCCGGAGTGAGCCGCGTCGGCGACTCACGTTGACAATCTATCGACCTCAATTTACCTTCATCGTGGAATTACTTCGCGATGGAGGTATCTGCATGCACGGCCCGTCCCCCACCGACGACGAGCCCGGGGAGCCCTACCGGTGGCGTTGGCTGATCCTGGTGGTGATGCTCGTCGCGGAGGTCATGGACCTCCTGGACGCCTCGATCGTCAACGTCGCCGGCCCCGCTCTGGAGACGTCCCTCGGCGCCGGCTCCGTCGGCCTGCAATGGGTGATCGGCGGCTACGCCCTCACGCTGGGAGCCGGGCTCGTACTGGGCGGCCGCCTCGGTGACCGCTACGGACGCCGCCGGATGTTCCTGCTCGGCCTGGCCGCCTTCACCGGCTGCTCCCTGCTGTGCGCGCTGGCGCCGAACATCGGGGCGCTGATCGCCTTCCGACTGCTCCAGGGCGCCACCGGGGCGATGCTCCTGCCACAGGGCCTGGGTCTGCTGCGCGAGAACTTCTCCGGCCCGGAGCTCACGAAGGTCTTCGGGATCTTCGGCCCCGTCCTCGGCCTCGGCGGGATCGTCGGCCCGGTCCTGGGCGGCGGCCTCATCGAGGGCGACTTCTTCGGCCTGGGCTGGCGATCGGTGTTCCTGGTCAACCTGCCCATCGGCATCGCCGCTCTGGTGCTCGCCACGAAGGTCGTCCCCAGGAGGGGCGGCAACCGTACCGTGAGCGTCGACGCGCTCGGCGCCGCACTGGTCGCGGCGGCCTGCGCCCTGCTGGTGCTACCACTGAACCAGGGCCGGCAGGACGGCTGGCCGCTGTGGACCTGGTTGTCGATGGGCGCCTCCCTTCTGGGGTTCGCCCTGTTCGCCGTGCGGCAGCGCCGCACGGCCGAAGCCGGACGTGAGCCGCTGGTGATGCCGGCCCTGCTCCGTAAGCCCGCGTTCACGGTCGGGCTCGGCGGTATCGCCCTGTTCTTCGGCGGACTCGTCGGCATCCAGCTCGTCCTGACGCTCTACCTCCAGGTCGGCCGGGACTTCACCGCCGGTGAGGCCGGCCTCGGCAATCTGCCGCTCGCCGTCGGAACCGCGATCGGCGGCGCCGTCAGCGGTGCCGTCCTCGCGGACCGGATCGGGCGCCGGGTTCTCCAGATCGGCCCGCTGGTCCAGCTCGTCGGCGCGGCTCTGCTCTGGTTCGAGCTCGACGGGCTCCACACGGCCTCGTTCTCGATCTTGGACATCGCCCCCGGCGTGATGGTCTGCGGGATCGGGGCGGGAATGGTCATCGCCGCCCTGTTCGGCTTCATCCTCGCGGCCGTCGACGACGACGAGATCGGCTCGGCCTCCGGTGTGCTGTCCGCGGTGCAGTCCATCGGCGGATCCATCGGTGTCGCCGCCTTCGGCTCGGTGTTCTTCGCACAGGTCGGGACCGGCGGGTTCACCACCGGCTTCCACCACGCCCTCGTCGTCCAGGCGTGCCTGTTGAGCGCGTTCCTCGCGATCACCTTCCTGCTCCCCCGGATGGGCAGGGCCGAGGAGCAGCACGGCACCGGCAGTGACGCGGCCGCGACCGCTCCGCACACGGCCGACGTGTGAGGCCACGGCCGCGCAGCCGTCCGGGGAGCGGCCGTCGGGGCGCTCCCCGGACGACGCCGGTGATCCGGTCCAGGTGCCGGTGCCGGTGCCGGTGCTCAGGCGCCCGTGCTCAGGCGCAGGGCATCAGGCGCAGGGCATCAGGCGCTCGACGTCGCGATCGACTTGATCTCGTCATAGCCGAACCCGAACTGGCTGTACGTCCGGATCTCCTGCTCGGTCAGCCCACCGCCCTGTGCGAGCTCCTTGATCTGGGCGTCGGTCAGGGGCTCGGCGTTGCCGAACCTGCCCGCGGGGCCGCCGTCCGACGAACTGTCCTGCTCGCCGCCGGCGCCGGCGGCCCGGAAGGCGGCAGTGACGTCGTCGAGGTCGGATCCGGTGATCGCGGTGGCTCCGGCCGGCGCCTGGATCGCCGGGACGTCCTTGCCGAAGGCGATCTTGACGGGGAAGGAGACCCCCGGGGCGAGCTTGTCATCGAGCTGAGCCACGTCGAACGTGACGGACGACAGGGCACCGTGGTCGAGGTACACGTCCAGGGTCAGCCGACGGTCGGGCAGGTCGTTCGGCACGGCCGTCGGCAGCTTGCCGAGGTTCGGTATCTGCTCGGTGAGCGGCTCCACGGCCTTGAGCGCGTCCTGCGCCAGCCTGCGCGCGGGGGCGCTGACGGCGATGTGCTGCGTGCCGTCCTTCGTCCCCCGGTCCTCGAAGGTGAAGTCGTGGGTCAGGATGTCCTTGAGCGAGAGCGCCAGTCCATCGGCCGTCCCGGCGCTCAGCGAGGGGGCGGCGGACGGCAGGGTGCCCGAGGGGCCGCCGGGCCGGCCCGCCCCGGCGGACTCGGCGAAGCCCTCCAGCGTCCCGGGGTCGAGGGAGACCCACTTGCCCGCGAGCGCCCCCTTCAGGACCGCGGGGAAACCGGTCGTCATCTCGTCGACCACCGACGGGTCCTCGCCGACCGTCGCGGCCAGCCCGGCCGCGTCGGCCCGCAGGTACACCGTGCCACCCACGTGGCGCATCTCGGCCAGCGCCTTGCCGCCCTTGCCGGTGACGGCGTAGTCGAACGACAGTGACGTGTCCGCCTTGAGCGCGTCGTTGCTGAGGGCCCCGTCGAGGCTCGTGAAGGACTGCAGGTCCTTGAGCGGCTTGTCGGCGCTGAACGACAGCGAGACACCGACCGACGACAGCGCCGCCGCGCTCCTCGCGTCGATCTCGTCGCCGGTGGCGGAGCCGAAGGCGATGATCTGCGCGGGACTGGCGTCGACGGACAGCTTCGCGCTGAACGACGTGCCGTCGCCGAGCCTGCCGAACGCGTCGGAGACCTTCTCGGCGGCGGAGAGCTGTCGGGCCGTACCGCAGGCGGTGAGCCCGGCGGCGAGAACGGCCGTGCCGGCGGCGGCGACCAGGGTGGTCCGGACGGCCCTGCGGGTGACGGTGTTGATGGAGTGCTCCTGTGGTGCAAGTGGCTTAGGTACGACGGCGATCGGTGGAACGGCGGAGCCGGGAGAGCCCTGACGCGATCTCGGCGCGAGCTCGGTGCTCCGAGGTGCTCCGAGTCGCTCCGAGGTTCTCCCAGGTTCTCCCAGGTGCTCCGAGGCGCGAGCGCCCTTCCGGAGCGTCCGCGACGCCCACAGAGAAACACAGGATCCACTCAGGAAGCATCCGAATTCCTGGTGCTTTCCTCGGAGTGCGCACAAACTACCGGATCGCCGAACGGCCTCCGGAGGCCGGGGCCCGCCCCGTCCGGGTACCTGAGTACCGCTCAGCCCTCCCGCAACAGCGCCTCCACCGAGTGCCGCATCGCCCTGGTGAAGTTCTCCCGGGTGGCGTCGTCCAGCAGGTCGAGCGAAAGGTAGGGATTGAGGTCCTCCAGCTCCACCAGGAGCAGTTCTCCGTCCTCGGTGCGGCAGGCGTCCACCCGCTGGATGCCGTGCGCCAGGGTGTTCCACTCGACGAAGCGGCGGGCGAAGGCGAGATCCGCCTCGGTGGCACCGTAGCGGACGAGCTCCCATCGGCGCTCCGGATCCGGGGCGTACAGCGCGTACTGGAAGTCCTGATCCACGTAGTAGAAGGACACTTCGTGGCGGAACGGTATGAGCGGCTGGACGAGGCATCCGCCGGTGTCCTGCTCGGCGAGCGCGGCGGCGGCCACGATCCGCAGACCGACCGAGTCGGCGCCCAGTCGGGGTTTGACGACGTAGCGGTCCACCGCGGGGAGTGAGGCACGGGCGGCCACCGGGCCGAGGTCGCCGTCCGCGGTGGGGATCACCGCGTGGCCGGCCGCGTCGAGATCCAGGAGGTACTGCTTGCCCGCCATGTCGCCACGGCCCGTCAGCGGGTTGTAGACCCGGACCCCGGCGTCGAGGGCGGCGCGACGGAAGGCGTCGTACTCCCGCTGGTAGTGCAGGACGGGCCCGCTGTTGCGCACCACGACCGCGTCGAATCGGCCCATCAGCGCCCGGGCTTCCAACGGGTGGCAGAGCGCGAGGTCGAAGTGCTCCCGCAACCGGGCGGTGAGCCGGGTGTCCTCGTCCCCGTAGCGACGTCCGTTGGCCGGGTAGGTGAGGTCGGTGACGTACAGCAGGGACGGCCGGGCGGAGGTCATGGGACAGGTCTCTCGGTCGTGGTCGGGGGGGGTGGCGTGGTCGGCGGGGGCTCCGGGGTCAGGCGCAGGCCAGGGCGGCACGGATCTCGGTGGCGGGATCGCCCTCATGGTACGGACGCTCGGAGGTCTCGATGTTCTCCAGGAACTCCTGGTAGCGGAGCGCGTACGCGAGGTGCGCGAGCGGCTCGGCCAGCGTGAGAGCACGAGCCGGGTCGGAGCCCGGGGCGTGGACCGCCCAGGCCCGGGCCCAGGTGTCGGCGATCCGCGCCCAGCACTCCTCGGAGACGAAGGCGCGTGGGCGCAGCCCGTCCAGTACGGGGTGGCCGAGGCAGCTGTCGGCGAAGTCCAGGAGGGTGGTGCGCCGCCCGTCCGAACGCCAGTTGCCCGGGTGGAAGTCACCGTGGACGAAGGTCTCGGGCAGGCCGCAGGCGGCCAACTCCGCGACCAGTACGGGCAGGCGGTCGGCCAGCGCGCGGGCCGCGGTGACCTCGTCCGCCGTCAGCCCGTCGGCGCCGGCACCGTTCAGCAGCCGGTGGACCCGGCCGGGCAGTGCGGCGGGCGCGCGGTCGGGCAGCCCCGCCGCCGCGAGCGCGTCACTGCCGGCCAGCGCGGCCTGCGCGGCCACCAGGCGGGACACCACGTCCTCGACCGTCCGGGCGGAGGGCCCCCAGCAGTCCTCCCCCGGCACGTCGCCGAGCAGAACCCGGCGGCGCGCCGGATCAGCGGCGACGACCTCCGGGACGAGATCCGGATCGACGGCGCCGAGCAGACCGATGACGCCGGCCTCACAGGCGTTGAAGGCGGGGCTCGTGGTCTTCAGCCAGAGCGGACCCTGCGCGGCGGGTATCAGGAACAGGCCGGAGAGATTCCAGCTCCGAATCTGCCGCACGGGCCCCTCCGGAGGGCGGCCGGCCGCGCGGGCGGCGGCGTCCGCCCAGTCGAGCGCGGCACGCAGGCCGTCCGAGGTGGCCCAGTCGGCCCGCCGCGCCGCTGGTCCCGACAGGGCGGCGGGCCCGGACCGAGCGGCGGGCCTGGTCAGGTCTTCCGGTGCGGACAGGGCCTCCGGTGCGGACAGGGCCTCCGGGTCGAGCGGGGCTTCCGGTTGGGGCCGCGCGGTGGGCCAGGCGTGGGCCGCTCCTGTCGGGAGGCGCCGGGCCGGCCGTTCCAGCGCCTCGGCGTGGAAGGTGGTGTGCCCCCCGCGCCCGCCGGCGCCGCCGGTGACGGCGGCCAGTCGCAGCACCGCCACCGGCACGCCGGAGGCGTCCCGGAGCCGGTCCGCGACCGGCCCCACCGCCGACCACCAGGGTTCCTCGACCGCGAACGGGCCGAGACTGCCGAGATACTCTCCCCGGTGGGTCAGGTGCGCGGTGACCGTACGTCCGTTCGTCTGATCCATGGCGGCAGCGTGCCCCAGCCGGACGGCGGGCACCACCGGATTTCCGGCGAACGCGCCCCGCCCGGCGCGCGCCGCACTCCGAGCGCCCTGCGCAGGCGGCGCACGCGGCCGCCCAACCGGCGAACGCCCCGAGGACCGCCCCCGGCCGCGGGCCGCCCGTGCCGAGCGGGGCCGCCGTGTCGCCCGTCAGGCCGCCGGAGGGCGTCAGGCCGGGATCGGGACGGCCGTGCCGGAGACGCGGACCCGCTCCTCCCCCGCACGCAGCTCCACCCGCAGCACGCCCGGCCGCCCCATGTCCGCGCCCTGGTGCAGGGTCAGCACGGCTGCCGACGGAACGGCGCCCAGATCACGGAGGTAGGCACCGAAGGCGGCGGCCGCCGCGCCGGTGGCCGGGTCCTCCACGACGCCGCCGACCGGGAACGGGTCGCGGACGTGGAAGGTCCGGTCGTCCTCGCGCCAGGCCAGTTGCAGGGTGGTCAGATCGCGGGCGGTCATGTAGGCCGCCAACCCGTCGAAGTCGTAGTGGAGGTCGGCCAGCCGGGACCGGTCGGCGACGACCAGCACCAGGTGGCGGACTCCGGCGTAGGCGAACCGGGGCGGCAGCGCCGGATCCAGCTCGGCGGCGGCCCAGCCGAGGAGGGCCAGCGCCTCGTCCACGTCCCCCCGCTCGGCCGGTTCGGTGTGCGGTGCCACGCTGGTCAGCGTGGCGCGCAGGACACCCGCCGGGTCCTCGTCGACCGCCACCGGCACCTCGCCGGCGAGGGTGCCGAAGACGTACTGCCCGGGACCGACTCGTTCGGCGAGCGCCACAGCTGCGGCCACGGTGGCGTGCCCGCAGAACGGCACCTCCCGCAGCGGGCTGAAGTACCGCACGTCGTAGGCCCTGGACGTGGCGGTCGGGCTGAGGAAGGCGGTCTCCGAGTAGCCGACCTCGGCCGCGACGGCGAGCATCCGGCCGGCCGAGAGCGCGGCCGCGTCCAGGACCACGCCGGCCGGGTTGCCTCCAGCCGGATCGGCGGCGAAGGCCGCGTATCGCAGGACCTCGGGAACCTCGGATGCCTCGGGTGTCGCTTCGGTCGTCTCGTTCGTCATGACCGGTCGAACGCGACGGACGAACGCCGGATTCCCGGTCGGGGAAGGCGGCGCGCCGAAGAGCGGCCGGTCCACCCGCGCACCCGACGACCGGGCAACCGCGCCGCGTGTACGCGATACGCGATGCTGGGCTCCCGGCGGTTCGGCGCCGGGAGCGGAGTGTCCAGGAGAGACGGGCGGTGTCCGGTGGCGGACGACGGCGTGGCGGACGACGGCGTGGCGGATGACGAAGTGACGGACGGCGGCGCGACCCCGGCCCGCGGAGCAGTGGACGGCAGAGCAGTGGACGGCGGAGCAACCGACGGCACAGCGGACGACAGCGGAGCGGGCAGCAGCAGGAGTACCGGGAGTACGGGGAGCGGCGCGACCGACGGCGACGGGATCTCGACCGCGGCTCAGGCGGCGGGGGACGGGCGGGTGCTGGCTTTCGGGCACCTGCTGGGGGCTGCCGCACGGCTGGAGCACATCCTGGGCCGGGCTGTGGAGGAGGCCTGCGGGATCAGCCACTCGGTCTTCGAGGTGCTGCTGGTGCTCGGTCGGGCGGGCAGGCCCGGGCTGCCCATGCGGGAGATCGGGCGGGAGCGAGTTCTGACCACGGGCGGGGTGACCAGGCTGGTGGACCGCATGGAGGCGGCCGGACTGGTCCGCCGTACCCAGCATCCGGAGGACCGCCGGGTGCAGCTGGTGACGCTGACCGAGCTGGGTGAGCAGACCTGCGTCCGGGCCGCCCGGGTGCACGCGGAGAACGTCCAGCACTACTTCCTGGACCGGCTGCCGCAGGCCGACCGCGACCGGTTCGTCCGGGATCTGCGGTTGCTGAGCCGAAGCGCGGGGGAATCACTGCCACGCCTGCGCTGACCGAACGGCACTCCTCCCGAGCTGCCCTTTCGGCGCAGCCGAGGGTGCGGGCGGGGGCCGGGCGGCGGAGTCTGGGCGGAAGACTGCACGACGGGCGCAATGCCTGATCGATCAGTTGCTGTTCGATCAGTTTCTTCACCCCTCCACGCGCGGCCCGGCACCCGAGGCGTAGCCGGCGCCCCGGCCCGAGCCCGGCGGATCCTGGACCGGACCACCCTCCGGGGCGCCGGTACCACCCCCGTCGAAACCACCACCGCGCATGCCACCGCAACCGCCCCCGCCGGCACCACGCCCCGAGCGCCGCCGCCGTCCGAGGAAGGACCCGTCCCATGAGCGCCCTCGACTTCCAGGTCATCGACAGCCCCGACAGCTCGCTCAACAAGACCGCCGTCCTGGTCACCGGCGAGAGGGAGGCCATGCTGATCGACGCCGGTTTCACCCGCTCCGACGGCCGCCGCCTGGTCGAGGCCGTCCACGCCACCGGCAAGAGGCTCACCACCGTCTTCGTCAGCCACGGCGACCCGGATTTCTACTTCGGCGCCGAGGAGATCCAGGACGCCTTTCCCGACGCCCGCTTCCTCGCCCCGCACCTGGTGGTCGAGCACATCACGGAGACCTACCCGGGCAAGCTGCAGACCTGGGCGCACCTGGGCGAGGAGCTCTCCACCCGGCTGGTGCTGCCCGAGATCCTCGTCGGGGACGAGCTGGACTTCGAGGGACACCGATTCGAACTGCGTGGCGCGGACTTCCATCTGCCGGACCGGCACTACCTCTGGCAGCACCAGCACCGCGCGCTGCTCGGCGGCGTCCTGCTCTTCGAGGGCCTGCACGTGTGGACCGCCGACACCCCCGCCCCCGAGCAGCGCGCCGCCTGGATCGACCTGCTCGACGGTATGGAGGCGCTCGATCCGCGGTTCGTGGTGGCCGGCCACCGCACTGCCGGCGCGCCCACGGACACCACAGCGATCCGGCACACCCGCGACTACCTGCGGGCGTTCGAGACCGAGGTCGGCAAAGCCCCCGACGCCGCCGCCGCGCAGGCGGCCCTGGAGGGGCTGTACCCCGACGCGGGCATGGTCCTCGCCGTCGAACTCGGCACGAAGGTCGCCAAGGGCGAGATGTCGTGGGACCGACCGTGACCACCACCCCGCCCACCGACCCACACAGCGCCGCCTCGCCCGTCGCCGCGCCGCCACCCTCCCACGCCCCGGCCGACGTGGTCCGGCGCCAGTACCTGGCCTCGGCCCACGGCGACCTCGCCGCCCTGCGGGCGACCCTCGCCGACGACGTCGAGTGGACCGAGATGGCCGGCTTCCCGCTCGCCGGGACGTACCGCACTCCCACCGGCGTCACCGCAGCGGTCATGGAGCGGCTGGCCGCCGACTGGGACGACTGGACCGCCCACGACGACACCTACGTGGTGGACGGCGAGAACGTCGTCGTGCTCGCCCGTTACACCGCGCGCAACCGGGCCACCGGCAAACCGCTCGCCGTCCGCGTCGCCCACCACTTCGTCGTCCGCGGCGGCCGGATCGTCCGGTTCGAGCAGTTCGCCGACACCGCGCTGGTACGCGAGGCGATGACCGGGTAGGCGCCGCACGAGCCCCGGCAGGCCCCGCCCGAGGAGCAGGCCCCCTCACCGGACAGCCCGAGGGGCAGGCCCCCTCACCGGACAGGGGGCCCTCACCCGAAAGGGGGAGCCTGCCGCGCCGCGCGCCCCGGAACCTCGACTCACCCGGGCCGCGCGGGCAGGCTGTCGCAGGCGTGGGAGAGCAGACGAGGAGCTGACCGTGAGCACAGGCAGGGACCGGGCGTTCGTGATCGTGGGGGCGAGCCTGGCCGGGGCGAAGGCCGCCGAGGCGCTGCGGGAGGCGGGCCACGACGGCCCGGTCGTCCTGGTCGGCGAGGAGCGGGAGCGCCCCTACGAGCGGCCGCCGCTCAGCAAGGGCTATCTGCTGGGCACCAGCGAGCGGGAGAAGATCTTCGTCCACCCTCCGCAGTGGTACGCCGAGCACGACGTCACGCTGCGGCTCGGCACCGCCGTCACCGCGGTCGACCCGGCGGCGCACACCGTGAGCCTCGCCGACGGCGAGCGGCTCGGCTACGCCAAGCTGCTCCTCACCACCGGCTCGTCGCCGCGTCGGCTGCCCGTTCC
Organism: Kitasatospora sp. NBC_00315; assembly: GCF_041435095.1. Classification (NCBI taxonomy): domain Bacteria; kingdom Bacillati; phylum Actinomycetota; class Actinomycetes; order Kitasatosporales; family Streptomycetaceae; genus Kitasatospora; species Kitasatospora sp. NBC_00315. The sequence goes on from NZ_CP108025.1 coordinate 873,836, forward strand.
CGGCGCCGAACTCGCCGGAGTGCACTACCTGCGCCGGGTCGAGGACTGCGAACGGCTGAAGGCGGTGCTCCGCCCGGCTGCCAGGATCGTGGTGATCGGCGCCGGATGGATCGGCCTGGAGACGGCCGCCGCGGCCCGCGCGGCCGGTGCCGAGGTGACCGTCCTGGAGTCCGCCGAGCTGCCGCTGCTGCGGGTGCTGGGCCGCGAGGTCGCCGAGGTCTTCGCCGGGCTGCACCGCGACCACGGCGTCGACCTGCGCTTCGGCGTCCAGGTCGAGGCCCTCACCGGGGGTGCGGACGGCGTGGCGGGTGTCCGGCTGGCCGACGGCAGCACGGTCGCGGCCGATGCGGTCGTCGTCGGGATCGGCATCACCCCCAACACCGCCCTGGCCGAGGCGGCGGGCCTCACCGTCGACAACGGCGTACGGACGGACGAACGGCTGCGCACCTCCGACCCGGACGTCCACGCCGCCGGCGACGTCGCCAACGCCTTCCACCCGCTGCTCGACAAGCACATCCGGGTCGAGCACTGGGCGAACGCGTTCAATCAGCCCCAGACCGCCGCCCGGGCGATGCTCGGCCAGGACGTGGTGTACGACCGGATCCCCTACTTCTTCTCCGACCAGTACGACCTCGGCATGGAGTACACCGGCCATGTCGAACCCGACGGCTACGACCGGGTGGTGTTCCGAGGCGACGTCGCCGGCCGCGAGTTCATCGCCTTCTGGCTCTCCGGCGGCCGGGTGCTGGCCGGGATGAACGTCAACGTCTGGGACGTCACCGACCCGATCCGCGAACTGGTCCGCTCCGGCCGACCGGTCGACCCGGCCGCCCTCGCCGACCCGGCCACCGACCTCGCCGACCTCGCCGACCTGCCCGACAAGCGCTGAAGCGGCGCCTCGTCGAGTCACCTCGGCCTGCCGGAGGACCGAAGATCGGCGCGGCCCGGCCCGGGGCCCGGCGGTCGAGCAGGTCACCTGCCCGGGTGATCCTCGCGGGACCGGCCGGGCGCCGCCCCGGTCGCGGTGGTACCACCGCGACCGGGGCGGCCGGCCATCGGTGGGCCGTCGCCATCGAGGAGGCTCGGGGCCTCTGTTCGACGGCGACGGCCCGGCCGACCCGCCTACCGCCTACCGCCTACCGCCTACCGCCGGCGACGGTCCGGCCTCACTTCAGGTGCCGGTCGTAGAACCGGCCCCCGTCCTCCACCTCGAACCACGGGGTGCCGACGTGCCCCCCGAGATTGGCGTGCAGGGTCTTCTCCTTGCTGCCGAAGGCGTCGAACAGGTCCAGGGCCCGCTGCCGGGGGTTCCCTTCGTCGTCCCACTGCAGCAGGAACAGCAGCGGGACGGTGATCTGCCGGGCCTCCTCGCGCTGGGCGCGGGGCACGTAACCCCCGGCGAAGAGACCGGCGGCCGCGATGCGCGGCTCGACCGCCGCCAGCCGGATGCCGACCGCGGTCCACCCCGAGTACCCGACCGGTCCGCCGATCTCGGGCAGTGACAGGAGGGCGTCCAGGGTGGTCCGCCAGTCCGGGACCGCCCTTTCGACCAGCGGGCCGATGAAGGACTCGAAGATCTCGTCGACCGGCTCGCCGGCCTGCATCGCCCGGCGGAGGTCGGCGCGGGCCTGCTCGTCGGCGGCGGACCGGGGCCGGTCACCGCACCCGGGGGCGTCGATGGCGGCCACCGCGTAGCCGTTCGCCGCGTAGTGCCGGGCCCGGGCCACGAGTCGGGGTTCCCGCTTGGGCAGGCCGTTGTTGTGGGCCATCAGAATCAGCGGAGCCGGTGCGGATCCGGGCGTCCAGAGGGTGCCGGGGATCTCGCCGAGGGTGAATTCGCGTTCGACGACGCCGTCGTCGAGATGCTGTTCGGAAGTGAACTGCATGGTCGTGCCTTTCGGGAGTGCTCGTGAACGGCGCTCCCGGACGACCTATCGCCCGACCGTGACCCCGGAGGAGAGCACCCATGTCGATACTGCGTTCACGGGTACCACCTCCTCGTTCTCTCGCACGGCCTCCGGAAGGCTAACAGTGGTCGCGGTGGTTGACCAGCGGGTTCCGGCGCAGGCACCGCGGCTCGGTTCCGGCGCAGGCACCGCGGCTCGCCGCCCTGCCCGTGCACGTCGAGCGCGTCGCCCCGCTCCGCGGTCCTCCTGCTCCCGGCGCGCCCGCCCGCCGCTCGTGCGTCGAGGCGCCAGGCTGGGGCAGGCGAAGTGATCGGGTCGCGGCCCACCGGGCCGTACCACTGGAGCAGTTCAGCGGAAGGAGTGTGCGTGATGAGGTACATCAAGCTGCGTGACCTGGAGGTTTCCCGGATCGGGCTGGGCGCGATGGGCATGTCCAGCGCCTACACCGGTGCAGGCACCGACGACGCGGAGTCGATCCGTACCGTGCACCGGGCCTTGGACCTGGGGGTCACGCTGATCGACACCGCCGAGATCTACGGCCCCTACACCAACGAGGAACTCCTGGGCCGTGCCCTGAAGGGACGCCGCGACCGGGTCGTGCTGGCGACGAAGTTCGGCATGGTCTCCCACGCCGGCGACGGTCCGGGGAACCTGGACAGCAGCCCCGCCAACATCCGCGCCGCCGTCGAGGGCTCCCTCAAGCGGCTGGGAACCGACCACATCGACCTGTACTACCAGCACCGCGTCGACCCGGACACCCCCATCGAGGAGACCGTCGGCGCGCTGGCCGAGCTGGTCGCCCAGGGCAAGGTACGGGCGATCGGCCTGTCCGAGGCCGGCCCCGACACGATCCGCCGCGCGCACGCCGTCCATCCCGTCACGGCCCTCCAGTCCGAGTACTCCCTGTGGACCCGTGGCCTGGAACAGCAGGTGATCGCGGTGCTGCGGGAGCTGAACATCGGCCTGGTGCCCTTCTCCCCTCTCGGGCGTGGCCTGCTGACCGGGCAGATCCGCTCCACCGACGATCTCGCGGACGACGACTTCCGGCGCACCAACCCGCGCTTCACCGGCGAGAACTTCCGGCGCAACCTCGCGCTGGCCGACCAGGTCCAGGCCCTGGCCGCCGAGGTCGGCGCCACCCCGGCCCAGGTCGCCCTGGCCTGGGTCCTGGCCCAGGGCGACTTCATCGCCCCCATTCCCGGAACCAAGCGCGTCGAACGCGTGGAGGAGAACACCGCCGCCGACGCACTCCAGCTGACCGACGAGCAGATCGCCCGGCTCAGCAGCATGCCCCAGGCCGCCGGCGACACCCACAACGAAGCCCAGATGCAGATGATGGAACGCTGAGGCGGGTCGTCAGGGGCCGCCCGGAAACGGGAACCCTTCTCCGCACCGCGGAACCCCGTTCCGCGGTGCGGAGGGTGGCCCCGGGCCCGGTGATCGCGAAACGCGGACGGGTCACCGCCGGCCGCCCGGCTCCCCGCGCGGACGCAGGGCTTCGGCGACAGCCGCGGTGTCCCAGTAGAACGGGCGAAACTCGGTGATGAGCCCGTCTTTGACGGTGATCAGTTGCATCACCGAGGTGTCCAGGACCCGACCGCTGGCGCGGGCCCGCAGACGACCCCGGTTCAGCACCACGACAGAGTCCCCGTCGACCACGAACCGCTGTTCCAGGAACTCCAACGACTGCCACGCCACGCTCATGGCGGCCATGAACTCCTCGATGCCGCTCGGCCCGCGCCACGTGCCCCCGTAGGGCAACCCCGGAGCCTGGTACATCACCACCTCGGGATCGAGGCACTCGGCGAGCCCGTCGAAGCGGGCCCTGCCAGGACCTCCGGCCGCGATGTAGGCCGCTTCGGCCGAGTAGAACTTCTGCAGCACCGCCAAGGCGTCGCCCGGCGCCCGGCCATCTGCGCGCGGCTCGGCCGCCGATGCCGCGATCGGCCTTGGGTTCCTCGTGTGTTCTCCGGTCACCACCCCAGGGTGGCGACCCGGCGGCGAGGACGCTCGCAGCATTCGGACGTCGCGTTCCGAGCCCGACCGTGCCGGGCGGCACGGGAGTTCCGGCTGACGGACCTGGCTGCAAGCCCGGCTCCCGCCGTCCGTCTCGCTCCGTCTCGGTCCGTCTCGACAGACCTCCTCCGTCGGTGCGACGTCATGTCCGGTCGGCGGAGCCGGCGTCAGAGGCTGTGCAGGAAAGCGATCAGCGCCTCCGACACCTCCTTGGGTCGCTCCTGCTGGATCCAGTGGCCGGCGCCCTCCAGCCACTGGATCCCGCGCAGCCGGGGCACGTGGTCGGTCAGGGTCGCCAGTGCCTCCCTGGCCCGGGCGTTGGAGACGACGAGATCCTTGTCGCCGACGACGTACAGGGCGGGCCGGAGGATCCTCGCGCCGTCCCAGGCCGCCGTCAGCTCCCAGTTGCGGTCGAGGTTCCGGTACCAGTGCAACGGGCGGCGGAACCCGCCCGTTTCGAACTCCCCGGCGAGGAAGGCGATGTCGGCTTCCGTCACCCAGTCGGGCAGCTCGGCCGGCTCCCGGAAGACGTCCAGGAACCCTCCGCCGTCGGGCACCAGCGGCAGGCCGTCGGGGCCGGTGAGCGGCGCTCCGGCGAGCAGCCGGCGGAAGGTGGCGGCCGGGTCCCGGGCGAGCTCCGCCTCCGGCGGGCCCTGCTGCTGGAAGTGCAGCATGTAGTACGACTCACCGAAGAGCCTGCGCATCGCCTCGGTCGGTCGCAGCCTGCCCCGGGGGGACGGCGGGACGGAGAGCCCGACCACGGCGCGCACCACGTCGGGGCGCACGAGCGCGGTGTTCCAGGCGACCGGCGCGCCCCAGTCGTGCCCCACCAGCACGGCCTGCTCCGCGCCGAGCGCGCGGATCAGGCCGACCGCGTCGCCGACCAGGTGCAGGATGCTGTAGCGATCCACCTCGTCCGGGCCACCGGTGCGCCCGTAGCCGCGCTGATCCGGGGCGACCGCGTGGAAGCCGGCCTCGGCGAGCGCCGTGAGCTGGTGGCGCCAGGAGTACCAACTCTCCGGAAAGCCGTGCAGCAGCAGCACCAGCGGTCCTTCGCCGGCCTCGGCGACGTGCATCCGCAGGCCACCGGCCGTCTCCACGACACGGTGAGAGATCTCCGTCACTGGCCCTCCCTCGGGTTCGGCGCCCGCATCGGGCGGGTGCGGCGCCGGGGGCGCCGGTCACCAGTGTCGGTGGCACAGCACCCCACCGGTCAAGAGGGCGCGGCGGGGCACGGGCGATATCCGCAGTCCAGACTTGTCAGTCTGGACTGCGCAAACTAGCGTGGACGCGAACCGCCCGGTCGTCGCCGCGACGGGGTCGCGCCGCACCCGACCGATCCCACGGCTCGACACCCCGCGCACCTCTCACCCCGTACCCGCCCCCCGAAAGGCGAGCTCATGGCCCTGACCACGATCGACGAGCGCACAGCCCTGGTCCTGATCGACCTCCAGGCCGGTATCACCGCCGCTCCCACCACCCCGCTCTCCGGCCCCGAGGTGGTCGCCCGCGCCGTCGAACTCGCCGCCGCCTTCCGCGACCACGATGCCCCGGTCGTCCTCGTCCGGGTCACCGCCGCCGCGGACGGCGCGGACGCCGTGCCGGGCCGCAACGAGCAGCCCCGCCCGACCGGGGGCCGGCCGCAGGGCTGGGACGTCATCGTGGACGAGCTGGCCGGCCACCCGTCGGACATCCAGGTGACCAAGCGGAACTGGGGCGCCTTCCACGGCACCGACCTCGACCTCCAGCTCCGCCGCCGTGGCGTCACCCAGATCGTGCTGGCCGGCATCGCCACCAGCATCGGCGTCGAATCCACCGCCCGGGCCGCCCACGAGCACGGCTACCACGTCACCCTGGCGACCGACGCGATGTCCGACCTGAACGCGGACGCCCACCGCAACAGCATCGAGCGGATCTTCCCCCGCCTCGGCGAGAGCGGCAGCACCGCCGAGATCATCGAACTGCTGGAGAAGACCCGCGCCTGAGCGCGGGTCGGCCGGGGACGCCCCGCGCCCGCCGACCGTTCGCGGCCGGACGCCCCCGGTCGGGGCCGTCCGGCCGCGGCATGCTCCGGCGTGGTCCGTGCTCCGGCGTGGTCCGTGCTCCGGCGTGGCCCGTGCTCCGGCGTGGTCCGTGCACCGGCCGGTTCGGGCACGTGTCAGAGCGCGGCAGCGGCAGCAGCCGGAACCGGGACCGGGCGCCGCGCGAGAGCGTCGGAGACCCTGGCCGTGATGTAGAGCGAAGCCGCGAGGATGACCACCAGGGCGGCGCCGGCGGCGAAGATGCTGCCGCTCGAAACGGCGGGCGCACTGCCGGCCTGCGAGCGGGCGGAGCCGCTGAGGAACGGCACGACGGCCAGCACGGCCACCCCCAGGGCGACCTCGCCCCAGACGACCTGGGGGAAGTGCCACAGCGTCAGGTGCAGCAGCGAGGCGGTGGAATCGTCGCGACGGGCCCTCGCGATACGCGGCATCAGCCAGAACTGGTTGAAGCCACCGGCCACGACCATGCCCAGGACCAGCCCGATCTTGACGAGCAGGGCGAATCCGTAACCCGTCGTCCACAACTGGCCGATCGAGCCGACGTGCCGCCAGCTCATCCAGAGCCCCGAAGTGAGCACGGCTCCGACGCAGATCAGGGCGACCAGGCTGAACCGGCGCCAGAGATCGGCCCACAGGACGCCCGCGTTCTCGCTCATCCGCCCGCGGGCGGTGGCGAGGACGGCGAGCAGCGCCAGACCGCCGATCCACACCGTGCCACTGACGATGTGCACCTGGTCCAGCAGCGGATCGAGGACGTGGTCGCCGTCCTTCGGCGCGGTGGCCGGTATCGCCGCGACGAGCGTCACCGCGAGCGCCAGGGGCAGCGCGGTGAGCGCGACGGTGTTCAGGTGCCGTCGCACCCGGGGGGCGAAGAGTGCGACCAGCGCGGCGGACGCGAGAACGAGGACGACGTTCTGCACCAGGTAGATCGTGCCCTGGGCGACCCAGGCCCCCTTCGCGGCCGGTGCGCGCAGGAAGTCCCAGATCCGTCCCGGCGCGAGCGCCTCGCCGAACGGCATGCCCTTGCCGGCCCGGGCCAGCCGGGCGGCGAGCTGGAAGTAGCCGGCCACGAGCAGGACCAGGCCGGCCCAGGCCAGGTAACCGGCCGTTCTCCTTCGCAGGACCTCGGTGTCACCGGCCTCGGTCCCCTGGGCGCGCAGGGCGGGGCGAATGACCGCCGCATACGTGACGGTGGCACCAACGGCTCCGGAAAGGCCAAAGAAATAGCCCGATTTGGTCAGGATTCGATAGAGCTGAGGCGTGGTGTAACCCGCCGAGGCGGCCAGGTGAACGAAAGTCATAGTAGGGAAGGCTAACCTAATAAATCAATGCTTCGCGACGCCCTCGGCGTTGATCGTTGAACCGTTGTGAGCGGAGACCCTGGCCCCTCTCCTCCTGAAACACCCTCCGCTCCTGAAACACCCTCCGCTCCTGAAACACCCTCTGCTCCGCCGCCGACCAGCTCCGCGAGCGGCGAGCGCCAGGCCACGAGCGCCCGGCCGGGCGAGGCGTGGCTCGGCCCGGGGCACAGCGTCGACCGCTCGACACTCCGGGCCGGGACGGTACGGCGGCCGACAGGCGCGGCCGGCGCGCCGCGGGACCGGCTCAGGTGTCGGCGGCCCGGTGGCGGCCGAAGAATGCGGCGAGGCGGTCGTACGTCGGGGCGTCCGGTGCGATCGGAAGCTCGGGGCCGAAGGCGTGACCCTCGCTCTCCTCCCCCCGGAACTGCGGGCGCAGCGCGCCCTGGGCCCAGGCGAGCGCGGCGCGTCCGACCTGCTCGTCCAGATCGGTGGAGCGGCCTGTGGCGGTGGCCAGGTCCCAGGCGTGCACGGCGAACTCGGCGGCCTGCTGGTCCACCGGGAACCGGGCCGGGAGCTCGCCCATGCCGGGTACGTCCAGGACGCCCGTGAGGTCACCGGCCCGGCGCCAGGCGGCGAGCAGGTCCTCGGCGCCCGCGTCGAAGGCCCGCTGCCAGTGGTCGGTGACGCGCTCGGCGGCGGTGTTCCGATCCGGAATGCCGCCGGCCGCACGGAGCGTGAACTGCTTGATGTCGTCGAGCAGATGACTGATCAGGTCGGTCACGTCCCAGGAGCGGCACGGGGTGGGCAGACCGGCCTGATCGGGCCTGACCTCGCCGATGACGGCACTGGCCTGGCGAAGAGCGCGGGCGAGCTGCCCGACCGGGTCGGTGCTGTCGGACACGGGTGCCTCCTGTGACGGGTCGGGTGAGGGCCGAGCCCGATCCTGGCAGTCCGTGGTCCTCGATCGACGGCGACTGGCCGTGGAGGCGCCCGAAGGTGGCGGACGAGGTCGGGCCGCCGAGGGCACGCCACCGGTCGGAGGGATCCGCCGCCGCCCCTCCGGAGGCCGGAGGGCGCGCGCACCCCCTCCTTGGTGCCGGGTCCGCTTGACGGCCGCGATCGGGGACAGACGGTGGCCGTGCTGAGAATCGTGTGGGTTGCCCTCCTGGCGTGCGCCGCCGCCGTCGCCGTCACAACCGCTGTGCTCCGGTCGCCGTGGTGGTGGGCCGCGGCCGGGCCGCTGCTGGCCGTACTCCTGCTGGCGGGCCGGGATCTGCTCCAACGCCGGCACTCCGTCCTGCGCAACTACCCCGTCCTGGGTCATCTGCGGTTCCTGCTGGAGGGCGTGCGACCCGAACTCCAGCAGTACTTCGTAGAGCGCAACTTCGACGGACGCCCCTTCGACCGTGACACCCGCTCCATCGTCTACGAGCGTGCCAAGGGCACCGAGGCCGAGGAGCCGTTCGGCACCGAACTCGACCTCTACGCGACCGGCGGCGAGTTCCTGGTGCCGTCGATGGCCCCGTGCCCCGTCCCCGAGACTCCGCCGCGGGTGCGGATCGGCGGGCCGCACTGCACCCAGCCGTACGACATGGCGCTGCTCAACGTCTCCGCGATGAGCTTCGGCTCGCTCTCCGCCAACGCCGTACTCGCCCTCAACACCGGCGCCGCGCTCGGCGGGTTCGCCCACGACACCGGCGAGGGCGGCCTGTCCGAGTACCACCTGCGCCCCGGCGGTGACCTGGTGTGGGAGATCGGCACCGGCTACTTCGGCTGCCGCACCGAGGACGGCGGCTTCGACGAGGGCCGGTTCGCCGAGAAGGCGGCCAACCCGCAGGTCAAGTGCGTGTCGCTGAAGCTCAGCCAGGGGGCCAAGCCCGGGGTCGGGGGTGTCCTGCCCGGGGCCAAGGTCAACGCCGAGATCGCGCGGGTCCGCGGCGTCCCGCAGGGCGAGACCGTCACCTCCCCGCCCTACCACCGGGTCTTCTCCACCCCGCGCGAGCTGGTCCGGTTCGTCGGGCGGATGCGCGAGTTGTCCGGCGGCAAGCCCACCGGCTTCAAGCTGTGCGTCGGTTCGCGCCGGCAGTTCCTCGCCGTCTGCAAGGCCATGCTGGAGGAGGATCTCACTCCGGACTTCATCATCGTCGACGGCGCCGAGGGCGGCACCGGCGCGGCGCCGCTGGAGTTCGCCGACCACGTCGGCCTGCCGCTGACCGACGGCCTGATGATCGTCCAGGACGCCCTGGTAGGCACCGGTCTGCGCGATCGGATCAAGATCGGCGCCAGCGGCAAGGTCGCCACCGGCAGCGACCTCGTCAAACGGCTCGCGCTGGGCGCCGACTACACCAACGCGGCCCGGGCCATGATGTTCGCCGTCGGCTGCATCCAGGCCCAGCGCTGCCACACCAACACCTGCCCGGTGGGTGTGGCCACCCAGGACCGGCACCGCGCCCGCGCCCTGGACGTGGGCGACAAGTCGCAGCGCGTCCGGCGCTTCCAGGAGGCGACGGTCAAGAGCGCCCTGCAGATCATGGCCGCCATGGGCGTGCAGGATCCGGCCCAGCTGCGTCCGCACATGCTGCGGCTGCGGGTGGACACCCACACCATCAGCTCCTACGCCGACATCCGCCCCTGGCTGGCCCCCCGGGAGCTCGTCGAGGGCGCGCCGCCGTCGTGGGCCGAGGACTGGCAGGCCGCCGACCCCGACACCTTCACCGTCTGACCGTCCGGGCCGACGGCCGCGCTCCACCGGGCCCGGTCACCGTCTCGGCCCGACCGGTTCCCGACCGGAAGCACCGCCCGGCAGCCCCGCTCACCGAGTCCCCGCTCGACAGCCCCGCTCACCGCGTTCCGTCTCGACAGCCCCGCTCACCGAGTCCCCGCTCGACAGCCCCGCTCACCGCGTTCCGTCTCGACAGCCCCGCTCACCGTCTGCTCCCTCGGAGGACCGCTTCTCATGGCTCGTACCGTTGCCCGTGTGCTCATCGACGCCCTGCAGGAACTGGGCGTGCACCACGTGTTCGGCGTCGTCGGCGACGCGCTGAACCCGCTGACCGACGCCATCCGCAGCACCGAGGGCGTGGAGTGGGTAGGCTGCCGCCACGAGGAGGCCGCCGCGTTCGCCGCGGGCGCCCAGTCCCAGCTGTCCGGCACCCTGGGCGTCTGCATGGGCACCGTCGGGCCCGGCGCCGTGCACCTGCTCAACGGTCTCTACGACGCCGCGAAGAGCCGGACGCCGGTGCTGGCCATCACCGGACAGGTGCCGCTCGCCGAGATCGGCAGCGACTACTTCCAGGAGGTCGACAACGACCTGCTCTTTCGCGACGTCGCCGTCTACCGCGCCACCGTCACCTCCCCCGACCAGATGCCACGGATGCTGGAGGCCGCCGTCCGCGCCGCGATCAGCGAGAGCGGCGTCGCCGTCCTCACCGTGCCCGGCGACCTCGGCGACCGGGAGGTCGGCGACGACCGCCCCGCCCGGTTCCCGCACACCCGCCCGGTCACCCGGCCCGACGAACCCGGTGTCCGCGAGGCCGCCGAGATCATCAACGCCGCCTCGAAGGTCACCCTGCTGGTCGGACGCGGCGCGCGCGAGGCTCGCCGGGAGGTCCTGGCCCTGGCGGAGCGGATCGCCGCACCGATGGTCCTCACCCTGAAGGCCAAGGAGGGCTTCGAGGGCGACAACCCCTACCAGGTCGGACAGACCGGCCTGATCGGCAATCCCGCCGCCGCCCATGCCCTCGACGGCTGCGACGTACTGGTCATGCTCGGTACCGACTTCCCGTACCGCGACTGGTATCCCACCGACTGCAAAGTCGTCCAGATCGACGTCCAGGAACGCAACCTCGGACGCCGGATCCCGCTGGACGCCGGCCTGGCGGGCGATGTCGGAGCAACGCTGCGCGCTCTGCTGCCCCATCTGGGGGCCACCACCGACCGCTCCCATCTGGACGCCGCACGCGAGGACTTCACCCGCTGGCAGACCGGCCAGCAACGACTCGCCGACCCGGCCCACGACCGGCACCTCACCGGCCGGCTGCGCAGCGCCCTCGACAACCGGGAGCACGACATCCGCCCCGAAGCCCTCGCCGCCACCGTGGACGCTCTCGCGAGCGAGGACGCGATCTTCACCTCCGACACCGGTATGGCGACCGTCTGGCTCTCCCGCTTCGTCACCATGCACGGCCGTCGGCGCCTGTTGGGCTCATACAACCTCGGCTCCATGGCCAACGCGATGCCCCAGGCCCTCGGCGCCCAGCTGTGGGCACCCGACCGGCAGGTGGTGGCCTTCTGCGGCGACGGGGGCCTGAGCATGCTGCTCGGCGACCTCATGACGATCAGGACCCATCAACTGCCGGTCAAGCTCGTGGTCTTCGACAACCGCCGCCTGGGCATGGTCAAACTCGAGCAGGAACAGGCGGGCCTCGCCGAGTTCGGCACCGAGCTCGACAACCCCGACTTCGCGGCCGTCGCCACCGCCCTGGGCCTCACCGGTATCCGCGTCACCGACCCCGCCTCCCTGCACGACAGCGTCCGTCGCGCCTTCGACACCCCCGGCCCCGTCCTGCTGGACGTCCTGACCAACCCCCAGGAACTGGCCGTGCCCGGCAAACCCACCGCACAGCAGGGCTGGGGCTTCGCCATCGCCAAACTCAAGGAGACCCTCCGGAGCAACGAGAACTGACCGGCACCCGGCCCGCCGCCCCCGCGAGCGGTTCAGCGGGCGGCGCGGCGGCGGGCCCGGCGAACCAGCAGGGCGACGCCGATGACGACGGCGAGGGCGACGGCGACGGCGATCGCCCCGAGAACGGCGAACCCGGTCACGAGCCGACCGGAACCGGAGTCGCTGCCGGGCTCCTTCGGCGACCCGGACAGCGGAGCGGGCCCGGCAGTCACCGGCGGGCTCGCGGCCACCGGCGGGCTCGCGGCTTCGGCGGCCACCGGCGGGGCGGACGCCGGTGCTGCCACCGGCGGGGCGGACGGGGACGCCAGGCCGTCGACCGTCAACTCGGCCGTGCCGCGCCCCAGAGCGGGGAAACCGGACTCGACGGTCACCGACCAGGTCCCGCTGGGCAGCGTCTCACGTGTGGTGAAGGTGGCCGGGGCGCCCTGGACCGCGAGCAGGCGCCAGGGGCCGAGCGCCCGCCCGTCGGCCGAGACCGCGCTGAGGGTGGCGGCGACCTCCTCGTCCACCGCGTCACCGTCGTTCTCCCAGGTCGCGACCGCCTGGGGGTGGCCCTGCACCAAGCCCGTGATCCGGAAGTGGATCGTGTCGCCGTGCGCGTCGGCCGGCTCGGCCGGGCCGAGGGCCAGAGCGAGGCCGAGCAAGGGGACGAGGACGAGGCCGGCGATCCGGCGGACCGTGGTCAGGGCGCTGCGGGGGCTGTGCATCGGTGGAGTGACTCCTCGGCGGATGGCGACGGATGGCGGCAGATCGGGGTGACGCGCGGCGGAGGGGGGTGATGCAGGACGGAACGGGGTGATGCAGGACGGAGCGGGGCCCCAGGGGACACCTCGGGGCGGCCCGAGGCCGACCGGAGTCGACCGGACGGACGCCCGGCCGCGCGAGGAGATCCCCGCGCGGCCGGGCACCGGCGGGGTCAGGAGGCCGGCTGGACGGTCCAGTTCTGGTAGCCCTGGCTGTCGGGCCGCTGGAGCTCCAGCAGTCGGCCGCCGTAGTACCAGCGGCTGCTGACGCCGAGGACGAGCGGACCACCGTCGGCCGTCAGCGTGTAGCCGCTGTCGGCGGCGGTCAGCTTCCATCGCTGGTCCGCCGAGGCGGGATCGCACGACTGCTGCATCACGTACTGGCCGGGCAGCGCCCGGCCGCCGATCTGGAGGCACTTGCCGGACAACGCGGACCTCACCCGGAGGAAACCGTTGCCCGCGTCGTCGAAGAGCCACCGCTGGTTGGCGTACCCGGTGCGCTGGTAACCGATCAGTACGGCGCCGTCGCCGAGCGAGCTGCCCCACATGTCGGCCGACTGGCCGGTCAGGCTGTTGAGCAGCAGGTATGCCTTTCCGGGGACGGTGGCACCGGTGGTACCGCCGGCCGCCAGGGTGCGGAACGAGGCGGCGCGGCCGGGCTTCGAGATGCTCCCGCCCTGGTCGTGCACGGCCACCGCGAAGGCGTACGTCGTGTCGGGGCGGAGCTGGACGACACGGACCACGGTCGAGCGGACCGTGGCCAGGGCCCGGCCGTTCAACCGGATCTCGTACAAGGCGGCCGAGGTAACGGCCGGCCAGCTCAGTACGGCGGAGTTCTGCGTGATCTGACTGACGGTCACCGCGGGTCCGGTGCCCGGCGTCGGTCCGGCGGTCGCCGTCGGGGTCGGGGTCGCCGTCGCGGTCGGGGAGGGCTTGGCGGTGGGCGTCGGGCTGGGCTTGGGCGACGCACTGGGGCTGGGACCGGCGCTCGTGCTGGGACCGGGGCTCGCGGTGGGACCGGGGTTGGGATCGGGGTTGTTGCCGTTACCCGCGATCAGGAACTGGTTGTTGGCGATGTTCCAGTGCGAGGTGAGGTAGGTGCCGGGCTTGGGCGCGGTGTTGAAGTAGTCGTCGTGGTTGCAGTCGAGGCGCTCGTCCTGCGAGCGCTCCGGGCAGACGGTCTGCATGGCCGGGTAGTACGGCGCGTCCGAGTAGCACATGATGTCCCACTCGTCGACGCAGTGGCCGGCCCGGCTGGTGTGCGGGGCACTGTTGTTCACCGCGCCCAGGTTGTGGCCGAGTTCGTGCGCGGCGGTCGATCCGCTCCAGCAGCCGGAGTCCGTCCGGCCGTACGAGGGGCCGAAGTTGCTGCGATTGTCCTGGCCGGGGCGCTCGTCGCCGTTGAACGTGCCGATGCCGCAGTAGACCTGGGCGTCAGCGAAGATCATGTACTTCCGGTCCTGCCGCTTGTAGCCCTGCGCGGCGAGGGCGTCGTTGGCGGCACCGAACTCGCCCAGTGCCGCGGCCGACACCTCGACGTCGAGCACCGACACCGTGCAGTCGGGGGCGGTGACGTAGCGGACATGACGCACGCCCCCGGTCTCACCGGCGCTCGCGTTGTAGATCGCGTCGGTGTCGGCGGCCCACTTCTTGAAGGACGGCAGGTACTGAGCGAATCGGTCCTGGCCCGCTGCGTGCAGGTAAAGCACCTGCACCCGGTTGCCGCTCGTGCCGTCGCCGTCGCAGACCACCGTGCTGCCGGCCGGAGCCGCCGCCGGAGCGGCCGCCGTGCTGCCGGCCACCGCACCCGGCACGCCGGTCGCCGCCGGAGCCGCGGCTGCGGCTGGTGTGGTCCCCGTGGCGCCGAGCAGCGCGCCGGTCTGTGCGTCGAGCACCGGCGGCTCACCGGCCAGAAGGTCCGAGGTCGCGGGTGCCGGGACGTTTCCGTCACCCTGCAGGGCGGGGGCCGGATCGGTCGCCGGGACCGCCGGCGGCGTGGTCCGGTGGACGTCCACGCCGGCCGGCGGTGCGTCCGGTCCGTGCGTACAGAGGGAGGCCTGGGAGACCCGGTAGACGCCGACGCACGGGTCCTCGGCGGGCGCCGGTGTCAGGCCCGTGTAGACCATGCCCCGCGCCGGTTCGTCCTTGGGTATGCCCGTCAGCGGTGTCGGGGCCTCGTTGTGCTGCGGCTTCGACGCGGGCGACGGAGCCGGGGAGTCGCCGTCGGCGTCCACCGGCGCGACCGCGCCGGCCTGCAGCGGCTGTCCTGCCGCGACCGTCGTCGGACGGTCGTCCATCGTGGTGTTGACACCCACCACGCCGGCCACCACGGCGGCGGCCACCGCGACGGCGGTGACCAGCAGCGTGCGGGGGCTGCGGCGTTTGGGGAGGGCGCGCCTTCGTGCCATGTCGATCGTCCTGTCTGTTCGCTCGGGTAGCGGATCGGGGTCGGGAGTGCTGCTGCTCGGTGTCAGTGGCGTTGGGTTTTGGGCGTTGGGCGGTGGGCGTTGGGCGGTGGGCGGTACCGGCGGTGGGCCGGGCCGGCGGGCGGGTGCGGGACCGTCTCCGGGACCGCCCCGGGGCATGGCTGAGGAGGAGTCGGCCGACGGAGGTCGGCGATGGACAGCCCGCGAGGGCCGGGAGGGGTGAGGGGGCGAAGGAGGGTGGGGTGGACCAGGCGGTCCCGGTCAGCGGGCGGTACCGAAGTCCTGCGTCCACCAGGGCCCACCGGGGCCGAAGTGGACACCGACGCCGATGTCCTTGAACGCGCAGTTGAGGATGTTCGCCCGGTGGTCCGGAGCATTCATCAGTTCGGCCACCACCACGGCCGCGTCATCCCGGCCGTAGCCGATGTTCTCGGCATAGGTGGTCCACCGGTAGCCGGTGGCGGTGATCCGGGCCGGGGCGGTGATGCCGTCCGGGTCGGTGTGGCCGAAGTAGCCGCGCACCGCCATGTCGTCGGCGTGCGTCTGGGCGGCGGTACGAAGCCGCGGGTCGGTCCGCAGCGGAGCGCACCCCTGCTTCGTCCGCTCGCTGTTGAGCAGATCGACGACCTCTCGCTCGAACGGGGAGAGCAGGACGGCGGGGACGGCGGGACCGGTCCGGGCGGCGGACGCCCCGGGCGAGACCGACGGGCGCGGTGAGGGTGAACCCGACGCGGGCGACTGCCTCTGGGGCCGTGGGGGCGGCGACAGCGTCGGTGTCGCCGACGGCCCGTCCGGGGCGGTGACCGAGGGCGTGGCCAGGACGCTCGGGGGCATCGACGGCGGCACGCCGGTGATCCGCACCGGAACCGGCGCCACCGCCGGGACGGAGACGGCCCGGGCCTCGTCCGGTCGCGGCGCGTCGGGCATCGCGCAGGTGAGGACGGCAACGGCCGCGACCGCGGCGATGCTTCCGACCATCGCGGTCGTGCGCGGGATCCGCCGAAGCGGTCGCCCCGGGTGCGGCCCCACTGCCCCGCCGCCCCCCGGAACCGCGGGCGGGACAGCGGGCGGAGCGGCGGACGGAGCAGCGGGTGGGACAGAAGGTGGGACAGAAGGTGGAGCAGCGGGCGGGACGGTGGCGGCGCCCGAGACGGCCAGGTGATCCGGCACCGGGACGAAGGCCAGTCCGGCCAGCAGCCCCTCGGCGGGCACCAGACCGTCGCGGTGGCCGCCGCAGTCCACGCAGTCGCGGGCGTGACGGGCTATCCGCTTGCGCCAGAGCGGGCCCGGCGTGCCGTCCCAGCCCGCCGTCAGTGTCTCCAACTCCGCACAGGCCGACGCCGCCGACAGTGCGCGCACCACCACCCGGGCGAGCTCCAGCTGCGTCTTCATCCGCTGCACCCGGACGGTCACGTGCTGCTGCGGTTGCTCCAGGGCCAGGGCCACGTCCGCCCGGGTGAGCTCGCCGGCGGCCTCCAGCCACCAGAGTGCGAGCAGGTCACGGTCACCCTCGTCCAGCCAACGGGTCGCCACGGTCACCTCGCGGCGCTGACCCGAGAGACCGAGCCGGACGATGGTCAGGCCGACGAAGTCGGCGCCCGGGTCGGCCACCTCCCGAGCCTCCTGCAGCCCGTCACAGAGCGCTGCCGAGCGGTGCGCCCGCTGGTGACGACGTACCTCGTTCATCGCTATCGCCACCAGCCAGGAGCGGTAGCGGGTCGCGTCCCGCAGCCCGGCCAGTCCGTCGACGACCCGCAGCATGGTCTCCTGCACGACGTCGTCGACGTCGGAGTTCCCGCTCAGCGCGCGACCGACGATGTTGTAGACCAGGGGCAGGCACTCCGCGATCAGGGCACCCTGTGCCCGCTCGTCCCCGGCCTGCGCTGCCGCGACCATGTCGGTCCCGTTTGCACTGTTCACCTGCGTCCGCTCTCCCCGTGGGCCTGCCCGAAAAATGCTCCGACACCTAGGAGACCTGCGGCCCGCACCGCGATAACAGAAATCCGGGACGAGTTTTTCGGGGGGAGTCGTCGCCCCGGAACCGTCGGTCGGCGCAACGCGAAAAGCCGCCCCCTCCGAGGAGGGGGCGGCTTCTTGTGTACGTCGTGCCTGTGACACATCGCAGCTGACGCCAGGGACCTGATGCCGCGCCGAACGTGACGCCGCGACGGATCGCCGCGGCCGGATCAGGTCGGGCGGAACCAGGTGCGGCGGATCAGACGGAGAGCGTCTGGCCCGGGTAGATCAGGTCGGCGTTGCCGCCGATGACCTGGGCGTTCTTCGCCTCAAGCTTCGACACCGAGGTGCCGAACTTCGCGGCGATCTCGCCCAGGGTGTCACCGCTCTTGACGGTGTAGCTGCTGCCCTTGGCGCCGGCGTGCTGACCGGCGGACTTCCAGGACTTCACGGCGTCCGTGGAGGTCGACTGCTTCGAGTCGGCCTTGGGGGAGCTGTTGGTGGCGGCCGTGTCGTTCGAGGACGAGGTGGCCGGCTTGGCGGGCTTCGCGGCCGGGGCGGCGGCGGGAGTGCTGCTGGTCGCGGCCGAGGAACCGGTGTCCACCGAGGCGGGGGCGCCACCGGCGGTCAGGCCGGCCTTGACGGAGCAGACGGGCCAGGCGCCGGGGCCCTGCGAGGCGAGGACCTTCTCAGCGATGGCGATCTGCTGCGCCTTGGTGGCCTGGTTGGCCTGCGGGGCGAACGCGGTGCCGCCGTAGGCGGCCCAGGTGCTGGAGGTGAACTGCAGGCCGCCGTAGAAGCCGTTGCCGGAGTCGATGCTCCAGTTGCCCGTGCTCTCGCACTGCGCGACCTTGTCCCAGGTCGAGACCGAGGCGGCGGAGGCCGAGTTGGCCGTGACGAGGCCGGCCACCGGCAGGGTCACGACGGCCCCGCCGATCAGGGCCATCCGCACGCGGTTGCGCTTGGTGGCGGTCTTGGTGGCAGCGGCGGTCTCGTTACGGAAGGTCATGGAGGTCCTCTCGTCAGCCCCGGGCAGGCATGCGGAAGCAGAGCCCCGAAGGGCCTGTTCGTCACTCGCCTCACTCGATGAGCGGCTGGACGCGCAGGATCGCGTCACGCCGCACCGGCTCCCCTCCGCACACCGTGGACCACGTCGAAGCGGTCTCTCCGGTGGGCACGTCCGGGGCCGGCGAACCGGCGGGACGTGCGGTGGGGGTGAACCCGGGTGGTGCTCGATGCACCGACGAGAACGAAGCTACGGGCCCCGGAGGTTTGCTTCAAGCAATCAGGCGTTCGCCCAGGTCAGCCGATGGTTACCCGGAGTATTGATCAAGGAATTATGCCCTAATTCGGGTATTTCGGGGTGAATTGCATGATCAAAAGGCGGTTTCGGGTGCTCGCGCTCACACTCCCGCCCCTATGAGCCCGCTCACACGGCCGACAGGGCGCCGCCGTCCGCTCACTCCGGGTGAGAATCCGCCGCAGCCGGCACGTCCGTCGGAGCACCCCGCGTGGTGCCCGCCACACGGGGGCCCCACCGGCGCTGTCGGGGCGTCACCCCGGCCGGCGGCCGTGGATCAGGCGGACGCGGAAGCCCGGCGGTGTGGAGGAGAGGCACAGGCCGGGCGGTGCAGGGAGGGAGGGTGGCCCGACAGCGCAGAGCCCGCGGCACAGGGGCCGGCAGCGCAGGACCCGCAACGTAGGACCGGCAACGTAGCGGCCAGGCGGCACGGAGGTCACCGGACCGGGGTGCAGGCACCGGACGCCGGGCGCAGGCACCGGACGCCGGGGCCGGCGCAGGCGCGGCCAGGTTCGCCTGCCGGCGTCAGGCCCCCAGACCCGCGTCGCGCGCGAGCAGCGCGGCCTGGACACGGTTGTCGCACCCCAGTTTGGCCAGGATCCGGCTGACGTACGTCTTCACCGTCGCCTCGCTCATGTGGATGCGCGCCCCGGCGTCCGCGTTGGAGAGCCCTTCGCCGAGCAGGGCCAGCACCTCCAGCTCCCGGGCGGTCAGCAGCGCCACCCGTCGGCGGGCCGCCTCGCTCCGCGCCACGGCGGGGCCGGTCCGGCCGGCGGCCAGGCTGTCCACGATGTAGCGGGCCGCCACCGGTGAGAGGAAGGCGTTGCCGCCGGCCGCCGCACGGACCGCCTGGATGAGCTCGGCGGGCGCGGTGTCCTTGAGCAGGAACCCGGCGCCACCGGCGGCCACCGCGCGCAGCACGTTGTCCCGTTCGCCGAAGGTGGTGAGGACCAGCGCGCGGGCGCCCGGCGCCACCCGGGGCAGCTCGCCGAGGGCGGTGAGACCGTCCATGACGGGCATCTGGATGTCCAGCAGCACGACATCGGCGCGATGCGTCCTCGCCAGTTCCAGCGCCTCGCGCCCGTCGGCCGCCTCGGCCACCACGTCGATGTCGTCGGCGGAGGAGAGGATCATCCTGATCCCGGCCCGGATGAGCGGTTCGTCGTCGGCGACCAGGACTCGGATCACTGCTGGTCCTCCTGCTGGGACTCAGGGGCGGTCGACCGGGCGCTCCGGGCGCCGGCCGGCGTCGTCATACCTTTGCACGGTAGTGCTGCTTGTCGATCAGCCTGCCGTCCTTGAAGCAGAACCGGGCGACGTACTCACTGCTGAAGCCGCCGTCCTCGCCCGGCTGGTCGGAGACGAACCACAGGCAGGTCGCGCCCTCGGGCGGTGTCGGTCCGCTACCCCGGTAGCCGTCGGTCAGGAAGCGGCTGCCGACCGGCAGCCCGGCCCGGACGTCCGCCTCGGGAGTACCGACCACCATGGAGTCGTACGTCCGCTTGTCGACGGTGGCGTCGTCCAGCTCCCGGACGAAGCCGACCACGCCCCAGACGGCCAGCCCGATCATGACCACCAGCACGCCGGTGGCACCCACGGCGCAGCCGAGAGCCGGGTGGCGCCGGCGCCACCTCCGACTGCCCTCCGCCGTCTCGTGCACCCAGCCGGACTCCCCCTCCCCGGCGAGCGCCGCCGGGGCGTCGTAGGCATAGGGCAGGACGGCGGCGAGCCGCCAGCCCCCGCCGACGGCGGGACCGGCGTGCACCATGCCGCCGACCAGCCGGGCCCGCTCGCGCAGCCCCGTCAGCCCCTGGCCGCCGCTCACGGCCGGCGCGGCGGCGGGGGCGGTCACCGGGTCGTTGGCGATCTCGACCACCAGGGCGTCCGGCTCGTAGCGCAGCGCCACGCTGATCGGGGCACCCGGAGCGTGTTTGTGGGCGTTGGTCAGCGCCTCCTGGACGATCCGGTACGCGGCGTGCTCCGCCGCCGCGGGGAGCGGCCGGCTCTCGCCACTGCGGCTCACCGCCACCGTGGCGCCCGCCAGCCGGGAGCTCCTGGCCAGCCGCTCGATCCCGTCCAGTCCGCCGGCGCGGACCGGACCGGGGTCGGCGGCCCCCGGCAGGGCGGGCACGGGACCGGCCGGCGCCGGCTCCTCGTGCAGGACACCGACCACCTCGCGCAGCTCCCGCATCGCCGTGACGGCGGCCTGCCGCAGCACACCGACGGCCTCCCGCTGCGGGCCGGTGAGGGTGCGGTCCACCTCCAGGGCCCCCGAGTGCACGGAGATCAGCGCGAGCTGGTGGCCGAGACTGTCGTGCATGTCCTGGGCGATCCGGTGCCGCTCGCGTAGCCGGGCCTGGCGCGCGACCATGGCCCGCTCCCGGATCAGCTGCTCGTTGCGTTCCCGGAGGGTGGTGAGCAGGGTACGGCGCTGGGCGAGGTAGCGGCCGGCCAGGGCGGGCAGCACGGCGCAGAGCAGGAACCCGGCGAGCGTGATGCCCATGATCCCCTTGACGGGCACCGAGTCGTCGCCGTGCCAGAGCGCGGTCGCCGTCATCAGCACGAAGGAGGCGGCCATCACGCCGGTCATCGGCAGCACCCGGACGACCCGGTAACCGGCCGACCAGGCGGCGAAGACCACCAGCGGGGTGACGCTGTCGATCGCCCCGGCCCCGGCCGCCGTCACCAGCAGGACCGGCACCGGCAGACCGCGCCGCATGGCGAACAGCGCCAGGACCGCAGCCGAGCAGAGCGCCGCCCGCACCGCGCCCTGGTGGCCGACCAGCGCGAACAGTGCCGCGCAGGCGGCGATCAGCACACCCCCGGCGCTCTCGCGCAGCACCAGCCGGACCGGCCACGGGCCGGGGAAGACCCGGCGCGCGATCGCCCCGGCCCGCCGCACCCCCCGGCCGTCGGACGGCCCCGGCGCCGGGGGACCACCCGGCTCCGCACCACCCGGCTCCGGACCACCCACCTCCGCACCGGCCGGCTCCACACCGGCCACGGGCGAGTCCGTCACCGACGCACGGCCTGCCGCCGCACGGCCCACCCGCGCGTCGGCCGCCACCGCGCCCGCCGCTCCCCCACCGTTCACTGCCCCCGTTGTCGTTGCCACCCGGGCAGGCTAGCGGCCGTGCACACCCGCGCGCCGTACCCCTTCGTCTCCGACCGCACCGACGAAAGTCGCGAATGCGTCCCGGAACACTCGGACGAACTCGCGAGCCCGAGCGACCGGGAGGCCCCGGGCATACCAGGCGTACCGGGCGTACCGGGCGTGCGTCGGGCCGGCCCGACAGCGGGGCGGCCCGCCGTCACCGCATCCCGCGTCCCCGCATCCCAAATCCCCGCCACCCGACGAGGTCACTGTCACCCGAGGTCTCCGCCACCCGAGGTCACTGCCACCCAGGGTCACTGCGGCCGGTACGCGGTCAGCAGGAGCGCGACGTCGTCGGCGCGGTGCGTGGAGCTCCGGGCGTCCCCCAGCAGCCGGTCGGTCAGGCCCTCCAGGGTCGACGCGTCGGCGTGCGCCAGCGCGGCGCGCAACCGGTCGATGCCCAGGTCGATGCTGATGCCGGCCTCCTCGACCAGGCCGTCGGTGTAGAGGGCGAGGATGGATCCGGGAGCGAGTCGGAGCTCCGTGACGGGGAACTCCGCCCCGTGGTCGATGCCGAGCAGCGGACCGCCGCGCAGGTGCAGGACCTCGGTGCGGCCGTCGGGGTGCCGCAGCAGCGGCGGCAGGTGCCCGGCCCGGGCGGCACAGGCCCGGCCGGTGGCCGGTTCCAGGTAGATCAGGCAGCAGCTGGCCAGCAGCCCGGGATCCAGGTCGACCAGCAGCCGGTTGGTGCGCGCGAGGACGTCCCCGGGCGGCTCCCCGCCGCTGGCGAAGGCGCGGACGGCGCTGCGGAGCTGGCCCATGGTGGCGGCGGCGCCGACGTTGTGGCCCTCGACGTCCCCGATGACCAGGCAGACCCCGCAGCTGGTGGCGATCGCGTCGTACCAGTCGCCGCCGATCTCCATGCCCTCGGTGCCCGGCAGGTACCGGGCGGCGATCCCGACGCTGTCGATCTTGGGCAGCCGGTGCGGCAACAGGGCCTGCTGGAGACCGCGCGCCAGGGCGAACTCCGCGTCGTAGAGGCGGGCGCGCTCCAGTGCCTGGGCGATGAAACCGCCGAGTGCGGTGAGCACGCCGCGTTCCTCGACGGTGAAGGGCCTGGCCTCGTCGAAGCCCAGGATGCAGCTGCCGACCGGGTGGCCGGAGGCGATCAGCGGCAGGAAGGCCCAGGAGCCCATCTCGTCGATGGGGATGCCGGGGTAGGCGGCGGACAGCTGGTGGACGGACTCGAAGAAGATCGGGGTTCCGGTGCTGAGCGCCTCGACGCCGGGCAGTCTGGTGCCCATCGGGGTGCCCTCGAACGGGTCGAGGAAGCCCGCGGGGTAGCCGCGCTGGGAGGCCAGGTGGAGGCGCTTGTCACGGACGGTGTAGATGGCCAGCTGCTGGCCGCCGAAGGCCGGCAGGATCTGGTCGGCGACCGCCCGGCAGACCTCCTCCACGCTGACCGCCGCGCTGAGCGCACTGGCCAGTTGGAGCAGGTGGTACGTGGCCCCCGGCGCGGCCCGGGTGACGGGTGGCGACGCGGTGGGCACGTCCGGCAGGCCGGGGGGCGGCTCCGCTGCGACCACCCGGCCGGTCACGCCGTGGGCGTCCGGGTAGAGCGAGAAGGCGAGCCAGTGGTCGGGCGGGCGGTGGGCCAGGAAGGCGGTGGGCTGCTGCGACATCATCGCGGCCCGGTAGCGGTCCTCGTACACCGGATCGCCCAGCCAGGGCAGGACGTCCCACGGGTAGCGGCCGATCAGCTCCTCGCGACGGACGTTCAGCAGCAGTTCGCAGCTCCGGTTGACGTAGCTGGTCAGCCCGTCCGGGTCGAGCGAGAAGACACCGTCGCGCAGCCGCTCGACGGCGGCCGCGGCGGCCGTACCGGTCCGGGTGTCGACGACGGTGCCCACCAGGTGGGTGCGCCCGGACGGACCGGTGGCGGGCACCCTGCCCCAGAGCTCCAGCGGGTGCAGCCGGCCCTGCCGGTCGAGCACCCTGAAGCGGGTGGCCAGCACCCGCCCGTGGTCGAGCGCGGCCCGCGCGGCGGCCCGGAACTCGGGCAGGTCGGAGGGGGCGATCCGGTCGATGAGCGCGGCGGCCCGGCCGTCGAAGTCCGCCGGCGCGACGCCGAAGAGTTCGCACAGCTCGTCGTCCGCGGACATCGCGCCGGTGGCCAGGTTCCAGTCGAAGAGCCCGACCCGGGCGACCGCGACGGCCGGAGTGGGCAGCTCGACCACCGCCGTCTCGCCGGCCGCCTCGACCCGGTCGCCGCCGGCCGTCAGCCCGGCGAGCGCCGTGCCCAGCCGGTGCGCGATGCTTCGCAGCTGGCGCCCGGCCCGGTCGGGCACGCCGTGGTGCGAGGCGGGCCAGAGTGCGCCGAGCACTCCGAAGATCTGGCCGTCGGCGCTGATCGGCACGCAGGCGGAGGAGAAGTCGTACGGCATGCCCACCGCCAGCTGCGGGAACCGCCGCATGGTCTCCTCGGTGTCGGCCAGGGTCACCGTGCGGCCGGTGCGGTAGCAGACGGCGGCCGGCAGCGGCCCGGCGACGGCGACCCGCCGCACGCTGCTGAGCAGCGACAGCGGCACGCCGGCGACGGTGGTGAGCACCAGGGATCGGCGATCGCGCGAATGCAGGTGAACCATGCCCCCGTAGGCACGGGTGGTGCTGAGTGCCTTGCGCACCGCGGCCGCGAACAGGACGTCGGTCTCGTGTGCGGTGGCCCCGGCAGTGCGTGTCCCAGGACGGTGCGCGGTGACGCGCGCCGCCCCGGTACCGCCGCTCACGCGGGGGCCGTACTGGTCCGCCGGTACAGCTGGGCGCATCTTTTCTTGCTACGCCGGGGGTGGGGACCTGTCAAGGCAGGGCGCCCGGTTTGCGCCCTGGCCGGCCCGCGCCAGCATGGACGTACCGCCTCATGCCCTCTCCCGAGAACGGCGGCCCCGATGACCCTCACCCGCCGCAGCTCCCCGGTGCCTCCCTGTCGGACGGACGGCGCCCCGGTGGGCCGCTCCCCGGCGCACGGCCCCCGCTCCCCGGCGCTCGGCCCTCCGGTGGCGCCGCCGCCCCCGGTCGCGAGGCGGGCCGCGAGCCCCGCCGCGAGCCCGGCCGGCGCGTCGGGAGCCCGGTGACCGGCCCGATCCCGGCCGGCCACGGGGCGACCCGCGTCGTCAACCTGAAGGGCCACCGGGAGGACCCGGCCTACGCGGACGTGGTGTACGTCGGCCGGGCGATGCACCGCGGCGGCTGGCGTCTCGCGGGTTCGCCGTTCGCCTGCCCGTTCCGCCCCGGCCCGGACGGGACGCGCGAGGAGGTGGTCGCGCAGTACCGCGCCTGGCTGCTGGACCACCCGGAACTGCTCGCCCGGCTGCCCGGCTTGAAGGGGAAACGACTCGGCTGCTGGTGCGTGCCGCTGCCCTGCCACGCGCAGGTGCTCGCGGAACTGGCGGACGCCGCGCGGTAGCGGCGTGCGTGGGCCGACCGACGCCCCGGTGCGGCCGCAGGGCAGGATGGCGCCGTGCAGGTACGCCCGATCTCCCCCGAGCGGCTGGCCGAGTTCCTCGCCGACCGCATCACCGAGCGCATCACCGATCTGTCCGCCGGGCAGCCCTCCGGGCGGTCGCCCGATCCGTCCGTCGGGTGGCCGACCGGCGGCGGCCGCCTGCGGGTCGCCGTCGACGGGGCTCCCGCCGCGCGGCCCGGGATACTGGCGGACGCGCTGGTGGAGCCGCTCCGACTGCGCGGCCACCCGACACTGCGGGTGTCCGCCGCCGACTTCCTGCGCCCCGCCTCGATCCGGTGGGAGTACGGCCGACAGGACGCGGACGCCTACCACGACCTGTGGTTGGACGACGGCGCGCTGGCCCGCGAGGTGCTCGACCCGCTGGAGCCGGGCGGCACCGGGCAGGTCCTGCCCAGCTTCTGGGACGCCGCCGCCGATCGCGCCACCCGTGCCCCGTACACGGACCTGCCGCCCGGCGGCGTGCTGCTGCTGGACGGCGGACTGCTGCTCGGCCGCTGGCTGCCGTTCGACCTGACCGTCCATCTGGCGATGACGCCGGCCGCCCTCGCCCGGCGCACCCCGCCCGACGAGCACTGGATGCTGGCGGCCTTCGCCCGCTACGCGAGCGAGACCGGGCCGGCCGAGGCCGCCGACGTCACCGTCCGGGTGGACGACCCGCGCCGCCCCGCCCTGGTCGAGCGCCCTTGAGCGGACCGGCCGCGCCGGACGGAGCCGGGCCGCGCTGGCAGTAGGGGCACCAGTAGGCGATCCGGTCCTGCGGCGGGGTTCCCTGACGGGCGGTCAGCACCAGGGTGCCGCAGCGCGGGCAGGGACGCCCGGCCCGGCCGTAGACCCAGTGCTGCTGTCCGCGCCGGGTGTTGCCGGTCGTGATGTGGCCCGGCCGCAGCTTGTTGGCCTCCAGCAACTGCCGGGCACGGGCGGCCAGCCGGTCGGGGGCGGGGAGCTCACCGACGGCCGTCCAGGGGGTGACCCCGGCGAGGAAGCAGAGTTCGTTGGCGTAGACGTTGCCGACGCCGGCGAGGTTGCGCTGGTCGAGCAGCGCCTCGGCCAGTGGTCGGCCCGGGTCCGCGGTGAGCCTGCGGACGGCCTCGGCCTCGTCCCAGTCGGGGCCGAGCAGGTCGGGACCGAGGTGACCGACGACCCGCTGTTCGTCGGCGGTCCGCAACAGCTCGACGACCGGCAGACGGTAGCCCACGGCGGTGGCCGTCCCGTTGCCCAGCACGGCCCTGATCTGCCAGTCCGGGCCGCCGCTCCAGCGCTCACCGGGCAGGTGGATCGCCCAACGGCCGTCCATCCGCAGGTGGGTGTGGAGGGTGAGGCCGTCCTCCAGGCGGGTGAGCAGGTGCTTGCCGCGCGGGGTGACGTCCAGCACCCGGCGGCCGGTCAGGTCGGCGGTGGCGTGGGCGGGCACCCGAAGGTCCGCGACGGTCAGCACCCGGCCGGCCAGCGCCTCGTGCAGGCCGGCCGCGGCACGGTAGACGGAATCACCTTCTGGCATGCCACCATCCTGACCCCTCGGACGCGGCTTCGACCGCTCGGGTCCGCTCGGATCGGGTCCGCTCGGATCAGGTCAGCTCGGATCAGGTCCGCTCGGATCAGGTCGGATCGGCTCCGCTGGGGGCGGCGGCGCCCGGGCGGGCGGGCGCGTGCCGGGGTCAGCCCCCGGCCGGCCCGTGGTCGTCGCGGATCACCACGACCGGGCAGGGCGCGTGCTCGGTGAGGTGGCGGCTGACCGAGCCGAGCACGGCGCCGGAGAACCCGCCGAGGCCCCGGCTGCCGACCACCAGCAACGCGGCGCCCTCGGCCGCGTCGAGCAGCACGCGGGCCGGATTCCCGGGGATCACCGCCTGGGAGACCTTCACCGGCGGCTCGGCCCCGGCCACCTCGGCCACCGTCTCGGCGAGCGTCCGGGTGGCCAGCTCCTGCGGGTCGAACCCGTCGCTGACCGGTACGGCGCCGACCCAGCCGTAGAACGCCGGGTACTCCCACGCGGTGACCGCCTGCACCGTGCCGCCGGTCAGCCGGGCCTGCGCGATCGCCCAGCGCAGGGCGTTCTCCGAGGCCGGTGAGCCGTCCATGCCGACCACGATCCGCTGGTTCCCGCCGCTGCTCATGTGTCCTCCTGGATCGGTCGCACATACCCTGCCTTTATAGATCAACAGGACATGGGCTCCGAAAACGCCACGCCCCCGCGCCGCGCCGCCTTACGAACCCCTGACGGACCGCCGTCGCTCCGGCCGACGGCGCCCGGGGCGCTCTAGCGTCGTCCGTATGAACGTCCTCCTCACCGGCGGTGCCGGTTTCATCGGATCCGCCGTGGCCGCCCGACTGCTCGCCGACGGCCACCGGGTACGGGTGCTCGACGCGCTGTTGCCCGCCGTCCACCCCGGGGGCACCTGGTCGACCCGAAGGCCCGAGGGCGTGGAGTTCCGGCACGCGGACGTCCGTGACCGGGCCGCCGTCGAGCAGGCCCTGGAGGGCGTGGACGCGGTCTGTCACCAGGCCGCGATGGTCGGGCTCGGCCTGGACCTCGACGACGCGCCCGACTACGTGGGCTGCAACGACCTCGGCACCGCCGTCCTGCTCGCGGCGATGCACCGCACCGGCGTGCGGGACCTCGTGCTCGCCGGTTCGATGGTCGTGTACGGCGAGGGCCGCTACCGCTGCGCCGAACACGGCGAGGTCTCCCCCGGCCCGCGCCTGGGCGCGGAGCTGGACGCCGGCCGGTTCGAGCCGCCCTGCCCCCTCTGCGGCGCCGCACTGGCTCCCGGCCTGGTCGGCGAGGACGCCCCGGCGGACCCGCGCAACGTCTACGCGGCCAGCAAGCTCGCCCAGGAGCACCTCTCGGCGGCCTGGGCCCGCGCCTGCGGCGGACGGGTCCTGGCGCTGCGGTACCACAACGTCTACGGGCCGGGGATGCCACGCGACACGCCGTACGCGGGGGTCGCCGCGCTGTTCCGCTCGGCCCTCGCACGGGGCGAGGCCCCCCGGGTCTTCGAGGACGGCGGCCAGCGGCGGGACTTCGTGCACGTCGACGACGTGGCCGCGGCCAACGCCGCCGCCCTGGCCGGCGTGACCGGCCGGCCCGACGGCAGCTCCCGGGCCTACAACGTCGGCAGCGGCGAGGTACGGACCGTCGGCGCGATGGCCGACGCGCTGGCCGACGCCTACGGCGGACCGGCGCCGGTGGTGACGGGCGAGTACCGGCTCGGGGACGTCCGGCACGTCACCGCGGATTCGTCCCGGCTGCGCGCGGAGCTCGGCTGGCGACCGCGGGTGTCCTTCGCCGACGGAATGGCCGCCTTCGCGACGGCGCCGCTCCGGGGCGAGGAGAAGGCTCGGGGCTGAGGACCGACCGGCGGGCCCGGGAACGCGAGCACCGACCGGCGGGCGCGGGAGCGCGAGGACCGACCGGCGGGCCCGGGACGGTGAGGAAGGGCCGTCGGCTCCGCGCCGAAGCCGAGCATGTCCATCCCGATGCCGACCAGGAACGGCCCTGGCGCACGGAGCCCGCCAGGGCCGTCCGCTCCCGCAGGGCGGGGTCCGCCGCCGCCCGACGCGCACCGAGGGCCTCCAGCACCGTCTCGGAGCCCGTCAGAACGGCTGCCCGTAGTGCCCGCACCAGCCCGAATGCCATGGCTGGAGGCGATGGGACGGGGAGCCGGGGGCTAACGCAGCACGGCCGCCGCCGGCAGCACGATCTCGAAGCAGCAGCCTCCGTTCACGTTGCGCACGCTCGCCCGGCCGGCGTGCGCCTCCACGATGCCCCGGACGATCGCGAGGCCGAGACCGGCGCCGCTGTCGCCGTGCCGGGCGTCACCACCGGCCTCCACCGGCGTTCGGGGCGTACGCGCGCTGACGCCGCGCCAGCCGGTCTCGAACACGCGCGGCAGATCCGGCTCGGGGATGCCGCCGCAGCCGTCGGTGACGGAGAGCACCACCTCGTCCGCCTCCTGGCGGGCCGCGACGGCCACCACACCGTCCGCGGGAGTGCAGCGGATCGCGTTGACCAGCAGGTTCCCCAGCACTCGGGTGATCTCCCGACCGTCCACCTCGACCGGCGCCGGGTCCACCCCGTCCCCGAGCAGCCGGACGCCGCGCTGGCGGGCCAGCGGGTGGGCACCCGCCATGGCGTCGCCCACCAGGTCGTAGACCGAGACCCGGGACAGCGAGAGGGTGAGCGCGCCGGCCTGGATCCGCGACAGCTCGAAGAGGTCGTCCACCATGCCGGTCAGCCGGTCCACCTCGGTCCGGATCTGTGCGTGGTAGCGGTGCGGCTCGTCGGCCACGCCGTCCTCCAGCGCCTCGGCCATGGCGCGCAGCCCGGCCAGCGGGGTCCGCAGGTCGTGCGAGATCCAGGCGATCAGCTCGCGCCGGGACGACTCCAGGGTCTGCTCCCGGCGGCGGGACTCCGCCAGCCGCGCGCTGGTGGCGGCGAGCTCGGCGCTGAGTGCGGCGAGCTCCGTACCGAGCGGACCGTCCGGCGGCGCGAAGCCGCCGTCACTGCCGACCGTCCGGGCCGCGAGGGCCAGCGCCCGGCTGCCGGCGACCACCTGGCGGCCCAGCAGCGCGGCGGTGGCCAGGGAGACGACCGCCGCCATGCAGAGCACCGTTATCACCACGCCGAGGTCGTGGTGGGAGAGGAACATCGCCTGGGCGACCGCGAGCGTCCCGGCGGTCATCGCGAGGACGGTGACCACCGCGACGCAGAACAGCGACAGCGCGACCGAACGCCGGCGCAGCAGCCGCACGACGGGCCAGCCGAGCAGACCGGCGCCGCCCGCGCCGAGGGCGGCGAAGGCGGCGATGAGGAGCAGGTCCTTCACAGGAGGGGGCCTTTCGCGGCGGAGCTGTCGGTGGCGGGATCGTGCACGGTGGAGCTGCTCCTCGTGGCGGAACCGCCGGTCGCGGAGCGGCCCGTCCCGGCGGCGGGAGGCACGGCTGCGGGGAGCACGGCCGGGGAGAGCGCGGCGGCGGAGCCGTGGGCAGCGGCGGCTCGCGCCTCCGCCGCGTCCGCCCCGGGCGCGCTCGTCTCCGGCCCGCCGGTACCGGGCCCGCCGGTGCTGGGGTCGAAGCGGTAGCCGACGCCCCAGACGGTGGTGATCAGGGCCGGCGCGGCCGGGTCGTCCTCGACCTTCTCGCGCAGTCGGCGGACGTGCACGGTGACGGTCGACAGGTCACCGAACTCCCAGCCCCATACGCGCTGCATCAGCTCCTCCCTGCCGAACGCCGTCCCGGGGTGCCGGATCAGGAACATCAGCAGGTCGAACTCTCTGAGGGTGAGCGCGAGCTCGCGCCCGCCTCGGAAGGCCCGGCGGGCCGAGGGGTCGAGGCTGAGATCCCCGGCGCCGAGCGGTCCGGGCGCGGCGGAGCCCGGTGTGTTGGCCGAGCGCCGCAGCACGGACTGCACCCGCAGCACCAGCTCGCGGGGGCTGAACGGCTTGGTGACGTAGTCGTCGGCGCCGAGTTCCAGCCCGAGGATCCGGTCGGACTCCTCCCCCTTGGCGGTGAGCATCACCACCGGGAGCCGCTCGCCGCCCTCGCTCGCCCGGAGCCTGCGGCAGACCTCCAGACCGTCGAGCCCGGGCAGCATCAGATCGAGCACGACCAGATCGGGGCGGACGGCCGCGGCGACCGCGAGGGCCTGGTGACCGTCGGCGGCCCGCTCGACGCGGTAGCCGGCCCGCAGCAGGTAGCCCGCCACGACCTCGGCGACGGTGGGGTCGTCGTCGACGACGAGGATCCGGCCGGCTGTGCCCGGGGGAGCCGTGGCCGCGCCGGATCCGGGGGATGGGGGAACTGTCACACCTCCGAGGATAGGAAGCCGGACGGGTGACCGGAGCGCACGCAGCTGCTCCGTAGGACTTCCGTAAGGTGGCGATGCCCTCTTTGTGCCGATTCTGCTGGGTAGCGTGAGCCGGGTGACCCTCCTTCCCCCTCCCCCGCCCGTCGACGTGGTGCTGCCCTGCCTGGACGAGGCCGAGGCGCTGCCCTGGGTGCTCGGGCGGATCCCGCAGGGCTGGCGCGCGATCGTCGTCGACAACGGCTCGACGGACGGCTCGGCCGAGCTGGCCGGCTCGCTGGGCGCGACCGTGGTCGCCGAACCGCGACGCGGTTTCGGCGCCGCCTGCCACGCCGGACTGCTCGCCGCCACCGCCCCGACGGTCTGCTTCCTGGACTGCGACGGCTCGCTGGACCCTGCCCAGCTGCACCGGGTGGTCGACCCGCTCGACGCGGGCGTCGCCGATCTGGTGCTGGGCCGGCGGCGCCCGGTGACCCGAGGGGCCTGGCCGCCGCACGCCCGGCTGGCCAACCGGATGCTGGCGCGCAGACTCCGGGCGCTCACCGGTGCTCCGCTGCACGACCTCGGGCCGATGCGGGCGGCCCGGCGCGAGCGGCTGCTGGCGCTCGGCCTCGGCGACCGCCGGTCGGGCTACCCGTTGGAGATGGTGCTCGCCGGGCACGCCGCCGGGATGCGGATCGCCGAGCGCGAGGTCGACTACCGCCCGCGCTCGGGACGCTCCAAGGTGACCGGCACGCTGCGCGGCACCCGGCAGGCCGTCCAGGACATGCGGGCCGTGCTGGCGGCGCCGCCGCCGACCCTGCTGGTGATCGCCAAGTCGCCGGTGGCGGGACGGGTGAAGACCCGCCTCACACCGCCCTGTACGCCCGAGCAGGCCGCCTCGCTCGCCGAGGCCGCGCTCCGCGACACCCTGCGCACCCTCGACGCCGTACCGGCCGGGCGGCGGCTCCTGGTACTGGACGGCGAGCCCGGCCCGTGGCTGCCGGGCGGCTGGCAGGTCCTGCCGCAGGTGTCGGGCGGCCTGGACGTCCGGCTGGCGGCCGCGTTCGCGGCGGCCCCGGCGCACACACCCGCGATCCTGGTCGGGATGGACACCCCGCAGCTGAGCGCGCGGGATCTGGCAGCCCCGCTCTCGCCCGCGGCCCGGGCCGGCGCCGACGCCTGGTTCGGCCCTGCTTCGGACGGCGGATTCTGGGCGCTCGGCCTGGCCCGGCCCACGCCGGAGCTGGCGCGTGAGCTCCTGGTCGGCGTCCCGATGTCGACCGCCGGGACGGGCGCGGCCCTGCTGGAGCGGATGGCGCGGGCGGGTCTGCGGGTCCGACGGCTGCCGGAGCTCACCGACGTGGACACCGCGGCGGACGCGGCCGAGGTGGCCGAGCTGGCCCCCGACAGCGCGTTCGCGACCCGCTGGCGAGCCGTCGGGATCACCGGCGGGGCCGTCCGGAGCGGCACCGGGGCCGTCGGATGACGGCGCCGGCCACCCTGCGGGCGGCGGCGGGCCGCCCCTGGATCGACGATCCGTTCAGCGAGGCGATCCGTACCGGCCGCGGCCCGCTCTGGCTCCGCACCGAGGACGGCGCCCGGCACCGGCTGGACGTCGACCGCTGGTGCGCCCCGCCGGACGCGGCCGACCTCGGCCTGCTGGAGCGGTGCGTCCGGCTCGGCAGGCCGGCGCTGGACATCGGCTGCGGTCCGGGCCGGCTGGTCGCGGCGCTGCTCGCGCTCGGCGTCCCCGCACTCGGCGTCGACCTCACCGCCGCCGCCGTCGCGCGGACCCGCCGGCTCGGCGGCCCCGCGCTCTGCCGCTCGGTCTTCGACCGCCTCCCCGCCGAGGGCCGCTGGGGCTCGGCCCTGCTGGCGGACGGCAACCTCGGCATCGGCGGCGACCCGAGCGCGCTGCTGCGCCGGATCGCCCTGCTGCTCTCCCCCGGGGGCACCCTGCTCGTCGAGGTCGAGCCGCAGGAGACGGACGAACGCCTCACCGTCCGGATCGAGGACGGCGCCGGACGCCGGGGCCCGGCCTTCCGCTGGGCCCGCCTCGGAGCCGAGGCCACCGTGCGCCGGGCCGCCGCGGTCGGCCTCGCCGAGACCGACCGCTGGGCCGCCCACGGCCGCCACTTCCTGGCCCTCACCCGGCCGGGGCGGGCCGCCGCGGCGCCGTAGGCCCGACCCGGCCGCCCCCACCCCAACCCAACCGGCCCGGCCCGGCCCGGCACCGGTGGCGTCGGCCGAGCGGCGGACGCCACCGGCGGCCGGGGTCAGGTGCGGTACGCCGCCCAGGAGTTGGTCATCCGGGTGACCTGGCCGGGAGTGAACTGGGTCATGCAGGAGTCGTACGTGTAGTCCATGAAGTTCCTGATCGGGTCGAGCCCGGCGGCCGCGCAGGTGTCCCGGCCGACCGGGCACTGGTAGGCCGCGCTCTTCTCGGCCGGGGTGTCGGCGACGTAGTCGCCGTTGCCGCCGCAGCCGCCCTGGAAGGTGTGGTACAGCCCGAGCCAGTGGCCGATCTCGTGCGTCGCGGTGTCGCCCTCGTCGTAGTGCGCGGCCGAGCCTCCCGGCAGCGAGGCATCGAGGATCACCACGCCGTCGTCGGTGGGGTTCGAGGTGTAGGAGCTCGGGAACGTCGCCCAGCCGAGCAGGCTCTGGCCCAGGCTGGCGGTGTAGAGGTTGAGGGTGCCGGCGCCGCCCTTGCGCAGGGCGGTCTTCATCGCCTTCTCCGCCGAGGAGCCCGGCGCGATGCCGTTGTACCAGGCGGCGTTGTCCGTGTAGTCCGTCCCCGCCAGCTGGAACGTGAACGGCGTCGCGGTGTTGCCCGCGCCCTGTCCGCCGTAGGCGGCGTTCAGGACGGCGAGCTGGCCGTCGATGTCCGCGGCGGTGAGCTTTCCGGTCGCGCCGGAGTGCACGACGTGGACGTAGACGGGCACGGCGGTGCCGGCGAGCGCGGGGGCGAGCAGCAGGTTGCCCCTCGGCGAGTCGCGCAGATCGCGGACCTTGGCCGTCAGGTCGGCGTCCATGGCGCCGGCCTGGGTGTCGGTGACGGCGTTGGGTTCGTGGGCGGTGCTGCCGGCGGCGCGCCGGGCGGCCGCGTCCCGGCCGTCGGTGTCGGCACCGGCGCACCGGCCGACGGCGGTGGACGCGGTAGCGGCGCCGATGCCGGTGGGAGCGGCGAACTGGGTGAGGGCGAGGGCCGCGACGAGCGCGGCGGAGCCGAGGAGTCCGCGGGGCGCGGGAGCGTGGACGGAACGACGCATCTGCTCTCCTGGGGAGAAGTCGGGGACGGCGCTTCGGAGGCCGTACGCCCGGAGCCGCGACGGCCGGCACGCGGCGGCCCGCACCGGAGGCGGTCCCGAGGATCCGTCAGCCGCCTCCGGGCGGTTCGCCCGGACAGAGCTGGTGGGTCGGGAGGATCCGCCGCCGACGTCCTGGCCGCCGTGTCCGAAATTGACGGGCCATCCATTTCCCGCCGGTCCGCCGGGCACACGCCGCCCGCCCCCGGTACGCCCACCCGGACGCCTGGGCCCCGCCCGGACGTCCGGAGACCGAACACCCGCACGCCCGCGGGCCTGCACCTCCGCACGCGCCCGCGCGCCCGGGGTCAGGCCGCCGCGAAGACGATCTCGCGGAGCCCGCGCGCCGCCGCCCGGTCCAGCACCACCACCGAGGCACACCCCGCCGGCGGCGCCCCGGTGCCGGCCAGCCGGAGCCGCAGCCGGCGGGCCGCCCGGCAGTGCCGTGCGAAGGCGTACGCCGAGACGCTCTGGCCCCGCGCCAGCTGACCCGCCCGCGCCTCGGCGCTGGTCGCGTCCAGCAGCACCAGGTGCAGCCGTCGGCCCTGCCGGGCCGCCGAGCGGGCCAGCCAGAACCGCACCCAGGGCAGCGCACCGCAGTCGTGCACGGCCAGCGGCCCGCCCGCGAGCAGCGCCCGCCGCAGCCGGTGGTAGTGGGCTAGCCGCACGAGCGGCCGGTACACCGCGTAGGGGAGCCAGGCCGGCAGTCGCTGCGCGTACTCCTCGCGGACCTGCTGCGAGTCGATCACGTCCACCCGCACGCAGCTCCGCAGCAGCGTGCTCTTCCCACTGCCCGGCAGGCCCGAGACCACCACCAGGTCGCGTGGCGGGTAGTGCAGCGCCACGGGCCCCCGGCCGTGCCGCAGGTCGTGCAGCGCGCGCGGGCGCAGCGGCGCCGGCCCCGGCGCGCTCCTGGGCGGCGGCACCCGCGCCGGCGGCCCGGGCGCCTTCGGCTGCATCGGCTGCATCGGCTGTCCGTGCTGCGCCAGCAGCTCGGCCTCGGTCGACTCGGACACCATCACTCCTTCCGGAGCCCGGTTCCTGACTCCCCCCGGGCCTGCTCCAGCTTCTCCCAGAGACAGCGTTCTCAAAGAGAGAGTAAAGAGTAGTGGTCAGGCCCGGTGCAGCTGAACCCGTTCAGCCGACCCGGAGGGCAGTTCTCCGGCCGGTGCCCGGTCACGGCGCAGGGCCGCCCCCGTCAGCACGACGGCCAGTGCGGCGCCGTAGGCGGGCTGCTGGGCCGCTCCGCCGGCCAGGTAGACCAGTTGCCCGGCGGCCGGCACCGCCAGCCACTCCCACCGGCCGTCGAGCGCGACCAGGCCGACGACCAGCAACGCGTACCAGGGGTAGCCCGGCGTGACGGCCAGCAGGGCGCCCCCCGTGACCAGCAGGGCGCCCCGCCAGGGCCGCGCCGGATCACCCCGGCGCAGCACGTGCAGCACGACCGCGCCGAGCAGGAGGGCCGCGCCGTAGGGGGCGAGTGCGTCCGGGAGCACCAGCCGGAGCAGGGCGAAGCGGTCGATGTGCTGCTGGTCGTAGCCCTCCTCCCGCAGGTAGCCGGGGAGGTAGCCGAGCACGCCGGTGCCGGAGAGCGCCACGTACGGAAGGTAGGCCAGCGCGAAGGCGGTGAGCGCGGTGAGTGGTGGGACGAGGTCGGCGCGGCGCGGCCGGCGGGCGAGCAGACCGGACATCGCGCCGGGCAGCGCGAGCGCGGGCAGCAGCTTGGTGGCCGCGGCCGCCCCGAGCAGGACCCCGGACACCGCGCCGCGGCGGGCCGTCAGGGCGAGGCCGGACACCATCAACAGGGCTCCGAGGACGTCGACGTGGGCGTCGTTCACCGCCCAGAGCACGACACCCGGACACCAGCCCCAGAGCGCGGCCCGCCAGGCGACGGACGGGCCGGGGCGGCGGCGCAGGACCGCGAGCAGCACCCCGGTGGTCGACACCGCCAGCAGCGCTCCGCCCGCCTGCGCCGCCCGGACGCCCAGGGCGCCGCCCACCGTGTACAGACCGGCGAACCAGGCTTCGGCGACCGGCGGGTAGACGGTGTGTGCCTCGGGCCGGTTGAGCCGGCTGCAGAACCCGGGGGCCGCGCGCCGCTCGTCCCAGGCCGCGCAGGGGCCGCCGACCGGGAACAGATCGGGTGCGCGGGCACGCAGGGCGGCCAGCGCGGGATCGTCGGGGGCGTAGGCGTACGGGGAGACGCCGGCCAGCTGCACCCGACCGTCCCAGAGGTAGCGGTAGGCGTCGTCACTGGTCCGGGGTGGGGCGAGCAGACCGGTGAGGGCGAGCAGGACGCTGCCCGCGAGCACCACCCCGCTCGCCCGGCCCGCCGGTACCCGGCGCAGCGTCAGGACGGCGAGGGCGAAGAGCGCCGCGTCGGCGGCGTACCACCCGTAGAGCGGGTCCCGGTCGCCGAGCGTGCCGCCCCGCGTCACGGTCAGGGCGAGCGCGAGCGCCAGGGCGGCCAACACCGCGCAGCAGGCGGGGACGGCGGCGCGGCGGGCGGAGGCGGTGGGCCGGCCGAGGGCCTCGGCGCCGGTGGTCGGGTTCTCTGGCACCAGGTCAGCGTGCCACCGGACGGCGCCCGGTGGCCGGGGCGGTGGGGCGCCGTAGGACTTCCGTAAGCACGTCGAAGGCCGTCCGGGCGGCTTGCGGGCGCTCTGATGGAGGGGTGGACAAGACCCCCGTTCCCCGCCGCCGGTCGTACGACCTCCCGCTGCCGCCACCGCCGGACGCCCTCCGGCGAGGTCCGCTGCGCGAAGGCGTGTTCGACTCCGCCCTGCACGAGCCGCGCACCGCCGTGGTGCTCGGCCGCCTGCTCGGCGTCGCCCTGCTCGTCTGCTTCCTGACCGGCCTGCTCAGCCACCTGCTCCAGGACCCGACCGGGTGGGTGGCCGGCCATCTGCCCAGCCGCCCGGTCAACGGCTACCGCGTCAGCCAGGGCCTGCACGTGATCAGTGGCATCGCCGCGGTCCCGCTGCTCAGCGCCAAGCTCTGGACCGTCTACCCGAAGCTGTTCGAATGGCCGCCGGTCCGTGGCGGGTCGCACGCGGTGGAACGGCTCGGCATCGCGGTGCTGGTGGCCTCGATGCTGCTGGAACTGTTCACGGGACTGCTCAACACCCTGCAGTGGTACCCGTGGCCCTTCCCCTTCCGGCAGACGCACTTCTGGCTGGCCTGGCTGGCCGTCGGCGGGCTGCTGCTGCACGTCGCGGCCAAGGGACCGCTGATCGCGCGGCACTGGCGGCGGGTCGGGCCGGCGCCGGCGCAGCGGCGGGCCTTCCTCGGCGCGGTGACCGCCTCGGTGGCCGCCGTCACGCTGGTCACCGCCGGACAGAGCGTGCCGTGGCTCCGCAGGACGGATCTGCTGGCTCCGCGCCGCCCGGATCTCGGCCCGCAGGGCCTGCCGGTCAACCGGACCGCCGCCCAGGCCGGGACCGGCGCGACGCCGGCCGGCTGGCGGCTGCGGGTGGACGGCCCCCGGCCGTACGAACTGACCATGGACGACATCCTCGCCATGCCCCAGTACGAGGCCGAGTTGCCGATCGCCTGTGTGGAGGGCTGGAGCGCCTCGGCGCGGTGGTCGGGTGTGCGGGTGGCGGACCTGCTGGCGCGGGCCGGGGCGCCGCCCTCGGCCCGACTGCGGGTCACCTCGCTGGAGGCACAGGGCCCCTACCGGGTGATGGACATGCCCGCCGCCTACGCCCGGGATCCGCTGACGCTGCTCGCCCTGCGGGTGAACGGACAGGTGCTGAGCGCCGACCACGGCTACCCGGCCCGGATCATCGCGCCCGGGCGGCCCGGTGTGCTGCAGACCAAGTGGGTCGCCCTGATGGAGGTCCTGTGACGGCGCGGGTGCTCAGACTGCTCACGGCGCTCGGCGGCATCGCCCTGATGGCGTACGGGTCGTACGGGTTGCTGCACGACCACTACGTGACCGACCCGGCGGACGTCCTGTGGTGGGCGCTCGGCGGGCTGGTGCTGCACGACGGGCTCTGGTTGCCGCTGGTCTGCCTGGTCGGCGCCCGTGTCGCCGGGGGGCCGGTCCTGCGGGCCTGGCTGATCGTTGCCGCCACGCTCACCGCGGTCGGCCTGCCCGCCGTGTTGCGGGCGGGACCGGACCGCGGCAACCCGACCCTGCTGCCACTGCCCTACCTGCGCAACCTCCTCCTGTTGCTCGCGGCCACCGCCCTCGTCGCCCTGGTCCTGGCCGGTGCGCGACTGATCCGGCGGCGCCGGGGCCCCGGGCGCGAATGAGCGGGCGGCGACCGGGGGGCCAGTGAGCGGGCGGCGGCCGAGGTGCCGACCGCGGCCCGACCGTCGGCGAGGTCGGCTCGTGGAGCACGGGAGCCGCCCCGGCGCGCTTGTCCGGCCGAACCCCGCAGTTCAGGGCCGGGACGACTTCGGGGCGGACTTTGGATGCAGTCCCGATCGCGATCTCCTCCTTATGTTGAGGCGAAACGCAGCCATGAGCGGATGCGGGAGCAGAAGTGCACTGGTCAAATATCCATGGCCGCCCGAGAGAATCCGGCGCGGTCAACAGCACTCTTTTGTCCACGGCATAGCGAAAGGTATCGATCATGTCCGACGACAATGACATGACGGCGTTTCCGAGGCTTTTCGGGGGAATCCCCGGATCATCTTTCGGGCCGCAGGCCTACGACTTCCGGCCGCTGATGCGCGACGGGCGGGTGGGAGCGGAGATCCATTCGCTGTACTCGACGGAGCAGACCGGTGAGGGCGGGCCGGCGGCGGCCATCGTCCGCTATCTGCCGAGCGGCGCCGCCGAGCCGCACCGGCACCCCGGGTACGAGCTCATCTGGATCCTGGAGGGCGAACTGGAGACCGACGACGGCGTCTATCCGGCCAACAGCCTGCTGGTGATGCCTCCCGGCAGCGTGCACACACCGCGCAGTCCCAAGGGCGCGGTCGGGTTCGTGGTGTGGGAGCAGCCGGTACGACCGGCGCAGTGACCGTCCCTCGCGGCCCCTCCTCCCGTCCCTTTTCGAAAGGACCGCACCATATGTCCCGTGTCCTGCCTCCCGGAGTCGACGGAAAACACTTCGACAAGGCCGTCGCGGCCCTTCGCCGCGAACTCGGCGCACAGTGGGTGATCACCGAGGAATCGGCCGGACTGGCCGAGTACCGCGACACCTTCGCCATTCTCGACGCGGAGCACTGCGCTCCGTCCGCCGCCGTCCGACCGGGTTCGGTGGAGGACGTCCAGAAGGTCATGAGGATCGCCGGGGAGTACGGTGTCCCGCTCTCCCCCATATCACGCGGAAAGAATCTCGGATTCGGCGGCGCCTCACCGCGGCTCTCCGGCGCGGTCGTGCTCGACCTGAGCCGGATGAACCGGATCATCGAGGTCGACGAGACCTTCGGGTACGCGCTGGTCGAGCCGGGCGTGAGCTTCATCGAGCTGGCCGAGCACCTTCGGGAGAACGACTCGGACTTCTGGCTCGACGTCCCCGACCTCGCCTGGGGCAGCGTCCTGGGCAACACCCTGGAGCGGGGCGTCGGCTACACCCCCTACGGCGACCACCTGGCCATCCAGTGCGGCATGGAGATCGTGCTGCCCGACGGTGACGTGGTGCGCACGGGCACGGGCGCGCTGCCGGGCAGCAGGACGGCCCAGCTGGCCAAGTACGGCTACGGCCCGCAGTACGACCCGATGTTCACCCAGTCCAACTTCGGCGTCGTCACCAAGATGGGCGTCTGGCTCTTCCCCAAGCCGGCCGGGCACCGGGGCTACATGATCACGCTGCCCCGCGAGGAGGATCTCGGCCCGTTCGTCGAGATCCTGCGTCCGCTGCGCCTGAACCAGACCGTCCCGCACGGTCCGACCCTGCGCAGCCTGCTGCTGGACGCCTCCGCCCATGGGCCCCGCAGCGCGTACTACACCGGCGAGGGCCCCATCCCGGAGCACGTGTGCCGGCAGATCCAGGACGAGTTGAAGATCGGCCGCTGGAACTTCTACGGGATGCTGTACGGGACCCCGGCCGCGATGGACGCCCAGTGGGAGGTCATCCGGGAGGCGTTCTCCGCGATACCGGGAGCGCGGTTCTACTTCGAGGGCGAGCACGACAACCCGGTGCTGGCCATCCGCTCGAAGATCATGTCCGCCCGGCCCAGCCTGGAGGCGACCTCGACCTTCCAGTGGATCGACAACGCCGGGCACGTCAACTTCGCGCTGTCCTCGCCCGCCACCGGCGCCGACGCGCTCAAGCAGTACCGTATGGCCCGGGACCGCGCCCACGAGGCCGGCAAGGACTACATGGGCACCTTCATCGTCGGCCTGCGGGACATGCAGCACGTCAACCCGATGATGTTCGACACCCTCGACCGGCAGGACCGCACCCGCACCCACGAGTTGTGCGTTCGCCTGCTCCGGGACGCGGCCGCGGAGGGCTACGGCGCCTACCGCACCCACCCCTCCCTGATGGACCAGGTGGCCGCCACCTACAGCCACAACGGCAACTCCCTGCTGCGACTGAGCGAGAAGATCAAGGACGCGCTCGACCCCGCGGGCATCCTCGCCCCCGGCAAGCAGGGCATCTGGCCCGCGCGCTTCCGCGGCTCGGACCAGCCGGCGCTGATCGACCGGGTGCCGCTCACGGACGAGGCCGTGGAGTGGCTCGGCCGGGTCGAGGGCATCGCGCCGGTCATCGAGAAGTTCCGGGACGACGCCGAACGGGACCGGCACCTCTCCTGGCAGGTCTTCGAGGCACTGCGCGGCGCCGGGATCCACCGGATGCTGATCTCCCGGAAGTTCGGCGGCTCGCACGTCGATCTGCGGACGGGCTCGGCCGTACTGCAGGCACTCGCGAAGCTCGATCCGTCCGTCGCCTGGGTGATGGCCGTGCAGGCCGCCGTCGGGCGGCTCTCGGACTACCTCGCCAAACCGATCGCCCGGAAGATCTTCAAGGACCAGTCCTCG
The DNA here is from genome assembly GCF_041435095.1 of Kitasatospora sp. NBC_00315. Classification (NCBI taxonomy): domain Bacteria; kingdom Bacillati; phylum Actinomycetota; class Actinomycetes; order Kitasatosporales; family Streptomycetaceae; genus Kitasatospora; species Kitasatospora sp. NBC_00315. The sequence goes on from NZ_CP108025.1 coordinate 914,861, forward strand.
CTGGTCGTGGGTTCGGTGAACCCCAGCGGTCGGGCCGAGGTCGCGGCCGGCGGCTACCGGCTGAGCGGCACCTGGGCCTTCGCCAGCGGATCGGCCGACGCCGACTGGCTGGTCTGCGCCGCGATCGTGACCGAGGGCGGCAAGCCGCGGGGGGCCTCCGGGCCGGAGATCCGGATGCTCTGCGTGCCGAAGTCCGAGGTCCGGATGCTGGACACCTGGTACACGCTGGGTCTGCGCGGCACCGGTAGCGAGCACTACGAGATCGAGGACCTCTTCGTCTCCGAGGAGTTCACGGTGGACGGGGCGATCCTGCACCGCCCGCCGGCCGACCGCCCCTCGCTCGGATACGCCATCAGTTACTACGACTTCGGCCTGTTCGGATCGGCGTCGACCACGCTGGGCATCGCCCGGGGAGCACTGGAGTCGTTCAAGGCCCTGGCCCTCGCGAAGACGCCCGCCGGGGCGACGAGCACCCTGGCCGGGAACCACACCGTGCAGGAGAAGCTCGCCCGGGCGGAGATGCTGGTGCGCTCCGCACGGGTGCTGCTCTCCGACGCGGCCTGGCACGCCACGGAGCACGGCACGGACGGCGGCGAGTCGCTGAGCGCGACGCTACGACTCACCGCGGCCACCGTGGCCGAGAACAGTGCCGCGGCCGTCGACATCCTCTTCAACCTCGCGGGCACCAGTTCGGTGTACTCGAACCACCTCCTGGAGCGGTACTTCCGCGACGTGCACTCGGCGGCCAAGCACATCACGGTCTCGCCGTCGAACATCGAGATGGCCGGCCAGTACCTCCTCGGCGGGCCGCTGCAGCTGCGCCGCTAGCGGCCGGAGCGACGGCACGTCCTTCTCTCCGGGCCGCGCCCCGGGCCGGCGTTCCCGGTGGCGCCCCGGAGTCAACCCGCCAGTAGAGAACGGAGATCTGATGACTGTCGCGCTCGAGGACTTCATGCGGGCCATGTCCAGGGTGCCCGGTCCGGTGGTCGTGGCGACCACGGTCGACGACGCCGGGAGGAGCTGGGGGTTCACGGCCAGTTCGTTCAGCTCGCTCTCGCTCTCACCGCCGCTCGTCCTGGTCTGCCTGGACAGCTCCGCCAGCACGCACGAGGCGTTCGTGGGCGCCGCCGGCTTCATGGTCAACGTCCTGGCCGACGACCAGGCGGACGTGGCACGCCGGTTCGCCGGACCGGGGGCGGACCGCTTCCGCGCCGGCGACACCACCGCGCTGGAACTGGGCCTGCCCGGCGTCCCGACCGCCACCGCCCGCCTGGCCTGCTCGATGTACCGGGTGCTCGGCGCCGGTGACCACAGCATCCTGATCGGCCAGGTCGAGGCCGCGTACGTGGGCGGTCACACGCCACTGATGTACGTCGACCGGTCGTTCGCCCGCCCGGCGGCCCTGGACGCGTCGGTCCGTCTCGCGCCCGCGTACTGACACCGGCCACCACGAGCGGCGGTCGCACTCCACTGCACCACCGCGCCACCCCACCACCTCGCCCCACCATCACGCCCGACCATCACGCCCGACCACCTCGCCGGTCGGCTCCTCGCCCACGCGACAGCCACCGGGACGCCGGTCATCCTCAGAAGGAGACAGACACGTGAGCACCCGAAGCACCCTCGTCGTCGTCGCCCACCCGAACCTGGCCGGGTCGCGGGCCAACGCCGCCATGGTGGCGGCGATCGGCGACCTGGACAACGTCACCGTGCACGACCTGTACGCGGCCTACCCGGACTTCCGGATCGACGTCGCCCGGGAGCAGGAGCTGCTGCGGACGCACGACACCGTGGTCCTGCAGTTCCCGCTCTACTGGTACAGCACCACCCCGCTGCTCAAGGCCTGGTTCGACCAGGTGCTGACGATCAACTTCGCCTTCACCTTCGACGGCACCGCCTCCGAGCTCAGGGGCAAGCAGGCTTGGGCCGCCGTCACGGTCGGCGGCGACCCCGGCTTCTACACACGCGAGGGCTTCAACACGGTCGCCGTCGAGGAGTACCTGCGCCCGCTCCAGCAGACCCTCGGGATCTGCCAGTTCGAGGATCTGGGGCATCTCAAGGTGCACGGCCTGATGACCGGCGCGCTCAGCGACGAGGACCTCGCCCTGCACGCCAAGCAGTACCGTGCGCTGCTGGCCTCCGGCGGCTCCCCGGCGACGACGCTGGCGGCCGTCAACCCGTGCGGCGACGACCACGCCGCCGCCCGCGTGCTGGCGCGACTGGCCGGCACGCACGAGGACCAGCCCGTGGACGCCTGACCGTGGACACCTGACCGTGGATACCTGACCGGGCAGGCCCGACCGCGGCCGCCCGACCGCGGCCGCCCGACCGCGGCCGCCCGACCGCGCGCGGCCACCGTCGCCGGGCCTCCCGGCCGACGCACACCGTCGAATCCGCCCTTCCGCTCCGTCGCACGGCCCTGGACGCCACCGGCCTCCAGGGCCGTGCGGCGTTCGCCCCACAGGCCGCTCCGCTCGCCCGGTCGCCCGCCACGGCCCGGACCACGGCCTGGCCGACGACCGGGCCGTGGCCGGCGGACAGCACCGGACCACGGCCCACAGGAGGAACTCGCGGGTCAGCCCACCGGGATGCCGGCGTCCAGGGCGGTGCGTACCAGCAGAACGGCCTGCAGCCGGTTCCGGGCGCCCAGCTTGGCCAGCGTGCGTGACACATGGCTCTTCACCGTGGTCGGCGAGATCAGCAACCGGGCGGCCACCTCGGAGTTGGACCAGCCCTCGGCCAGCAGTCTGAGCACCTGGCGTTCGCGATCGGTCAGAAGGTCGAGCAGGCGCCGTACCGCCGCCTCACCGGACTTCCCCTGCCCGGCCGTGGCGGCCAGGCCGGGCTGCTGCTTCGTCATGTGCCGGTGGATCTGCGGCGAGATCACCGTGAGGCCCGCGTGCACCGCCTGGACCGCCCCCACCAGGTTCGACATCATCGGCTCCTTGACCAGGCAGCCCGCGGCCCCGGCCGCGAAGGCGGAGTCCAGGCGCTGACGGGTCCAGATGGAACTGATGAGCAGCACCCGCTTGCCGCAGCGGGCCACCAGGTCGTCGACCGACGGCGGAATGTCCTCGTCGGGACCGATGGACATGATGACGATGTCCGCGCGGGCGGACATGGCCGTCAGACCCTTCACTTCCGCGGTGTCGGAGGAGACCACCTCCATCTGCTCGTCGCGCTCCAGGATGCCGGTCAGGACATGGCGCGAGATCGGGTCCTGCTCGATCAGCAGAATCCTCGCCCCGGTCGTCGTGTCGCTCTCAAGGTCAACCAACTCGGTACCAGACATGCATGGCGGCCTCTCAGTCGCTGCCGTCAGCAGCAGTCCTCCTGACGGCGCTCAAGCATTCCTTGATCGGGTTTGGTCCTGGTCGCCCCGGAAGGCCGGATCACGTGTCACGACGTCGGAACACCTGACCACACCAAGCCCCGTTGGAAACAACATCAGTTGCTCGCATAACAAATGACGAACCGTCACAAAAAGAACACGATCTTCGCGCCCGTTCAGAAGGATGCCCGGCCCGGCACTCGACGGTGCGTCGCGCCGATGCCGAGGCGGGCACAACCGGGCCCGCCGTGCTCGCCCGCCCCGGACCCCACGATCCGGACCCCACGATCCGGCGCCACGATCCGGCGCCCCGAGGATGGGAAGGGGAGTTCGCCGCCCGGGCGCCGATACGGTCGTGCATCGCGGGCCCGGGCGGCGCCGGCCCGGGCCCGCCACGGCCGCCGACCCGGCGGGTGGCGCTCACCGTGGACGGCGTCCGCACACGGCCATCGGGCTCACCGAACCCGGGGCAGCAAGGACGTACCCACACGCCGACAGCTGCCCCTCGGGAGTCCACCGGCCGGCCGGCGCCCACCGCCGGTCAGGAGTCACCGCCGGTCAGGCACCGCCGGTCAGGACTCACCCGGGCCGCCGCGGCCGGAGGCTCGGATCGAGGGCCCGGACCGGGCCCTTCGACGCCTATGCGGTGCCCCTCCCCGGGACCCGTCGGCACCTCCACCGCACGCGCCCCGCACCGCGGCCCCGGACCCGGGCACGGCACCTCGACTCCCAGGGTCGGATCCCGGGCGCCGTCGAACTGGGGCCGTCACCTGGCGGCAGCGTGGCGGACGCGGTCATGGGCACCCCTTCGAGCCGAGCGCCCGGCCGAGCGGATCGGCGTCCGACGCGCAGATGTAACCTGCTATTACAGTTACTGAGGTTACTGGCGATACACCGTCGACCGCCAGTAAATATTGTTCAAAGCGTTACCCGCGCCAGGGCGGCCGCCCGGCGCGGGACGGCCCGGCCACAGGGCGCGGGCGGAAGACCGGACCGGGGGCCGGGGAGACCGGTCGGGGCCGTCGGCCGACGTCAGCCGGCGCGGCGCGCGCGGAACTCCGCCACCTTGGCCCGGTTACCGCACCGGCGCATGTCGCACCAACGCCGTGAGCCCGTCTTGGAGCCGTCCAGATAGAGCCGGGTGCAACCGTCCGCGGCGCACTCCTTGATCCGGGCGGCGGACGGTCCGGCCAGCAGCTCGACGCCGCGTCGGGCCAGTGAGGCGAGCACCGCGGCCGCGTCACCGGCCCGGGTCGCCGTCCCGTCGGGGTTGAGCCGGCGGCGCACCGGCAGACCGGCGGCCAGATCGTTGACGATCCCGCAGTCGTCCGGATCCAGCTCACGCCGCCCGGCCGTGGCCAGCGCGAGCCGGTACAGCGCCTCGCGCAGTTCCAGGGCGGCCGTGAACTCCCAGGGACGGACCTGGATCCGATGGTCCAGCAGACCGGACTCCTCGACCCAGCGGGCGAAGTCCTGCGGCTCGGCGAGCAGATCCTGGACGAGCGTGCGCCGCTTCTGCACCGTTCCGGTGAGGTCCAATGCGCTGTCACCGCTGACGAATGCGAATTGCATGCCCGACAGTGTAACTGCACAAGCAGGTTTCCGGCCTCGTTGCGGCCTCGATCCGCGCCGGTCGCCGTGCGACGCCCACGGGCGGGGCCGCGCCGCCGGCCGCGCCCGACGGCGCGGCCTCCTTCGAGCGCCGGGCGACGCCGCCAGCGGTCCGCACCCGTGAGGCCCCGCAGCCGTCGCCCGGGCCCGCTCGGAGCCGCGCGCGCCGAGGCGCCCACGATCGTGGTGCCTACCGCGGCCATGGCGGGGAACACTCCGGTGGGGGCGGCGCCGGTTCCCTGCGATGATCGGGATCCGGGCAAACAGCCCGCCGCATCCGCGCGGACGCGCCGGTGACCACCCGAACGCACGAGCGACCCCGGGAAGTCGCACGAAGGGAGCACACGCCATGGCTGCCACGGAGAACGCCAGGGGCGACGACGTCTACCAGCCCGACGGCGAGGGCATCGTCGACGACAGCGGGCTGCTCGATCCCGGGGACACGCTCTCCGGACGGGAGGCCGACCCGTACGACGAGGGCTGGTCACCACCGGAACGGCCGTTGGCCGTGGAGCGCGACGGCACCACGAACGCCGAGCAGCAGACGGGCGAGAGCCTGGAGAAGCGCCTGACCGAGGAGATTCCCGATCCGGCACTCGCCCTTCCGGACGACCGCGAGGACGGGATCGGTGACGTGTCGGACACCGACGGTGAGCCCCGGGACAACGAGGTCGGCGCGACCCGTTCGGGCCGGCTGACGGCCGCGGACGGACCGGGCCCCAGCACGTTCGCGGTGGACGTCGGCATCGACGGCGCCGCCGCCTCCGCCGAGGAGGCCGCCGTCCACCTCATCCCGGTCGACGACGAGGTCCTCTAGCCCCGCCGTACGCCGCCTCCCGCCTCCCGTGCGCCGTCCGTCGTCCGTCGTCCGCTCGCTTCGGGCTTACCCGGACGGCTCCGACACCGGCTCCGGCGCCGGTGCGCGCACGGCTACGGCGAGGGAACGCCCGGCAGGCCGGTGCTGAGCCCGTCCAGGGCGTGCGAGCACACGCAGTCGCGCGCCTGCGGCAGACTCTCCAGGGCCTTGAACAGCACGGTGCGCAGCCGGTCGACGTTGCGGGCGAAGACCTCCAGCACCTCGGTGTGGGTGACGCCCTCTCCCGTCTCGACCCCCGCGTCGAGATCGGTGACCAGGGCCAGCGAGGTGTAGCACAGGCCCAGCTCACGGGCGAGTACGGCCTCCGGGTGGCCGGTCATGCCGACCACCGACCAGCCGTTGGCGGTGAACCAGCGGGATTCCGCGCGGGTGGAGAATCGCGGCCCCTCGATCACCGCGAGGGTGCCCCCGTCGACGGGCTCCCAGGCGGCGTCCCGAGCGGCGTCCAGCGCGGCACGGCGCCCGTCGGGGCAGTAGGGGTCGGCCAGCGAGACGTGGACGACCTCGGGGACGGTGCCGTCCGGCAGCGGCAGGCCGTCGTAGTACGTCTGCACGCGTCCGGAGGTGCGGTCGGCGAACTGGTCGGGGACGAGCAGGGTGCCGGGCCCGTACTCCGGCCGCAGGCCGCCGACCGCGCACGGCGCGAGGACCTGGCGGACGCCGAGCGAGTGCAGCGCCCAGAGGTTGGCGCGGTAGTTGATGCGGTGCGGCGGCAGCCGGTGCCCGCGCCCGTGACGGGGCAGGAAGGCCACCCGTCGGCCGGCCAGCTCGCCGGTGAACAGGGAGTCGCTCGGCGGGCCGTAGGGGGTCTCCACGACGGTCTCGGTGACGTCGTCGAGCAGCGCGTAGAGGCCGGATCCGCCGATCACGCCGAGTTCGGCCCGCGCGGAGCCCGTACTTCCTGACATGGCGTCAGCCTTTCGGTCACATCCGGATCTTCGGAGGCGGGTGGCGCCTCCGTGACCACCCTAGGCGGCGACCGGGGGCCGCCGGGCACGTCCCGCCTTACGAATCGCGGACGTCCCGGGGCGCCACCCGGCCGCGCCCGGCCCAACCCGGCCGCGCCGCCCCGGGGCACCGGCCGGGCGGGCGGGCGCGCGGCTCAGCCGAGCTGTGGCGCGACCCGTTCGGCGATCAGCCCGAGGTGGTCCAGGTCGTCCAGGTCGAGGATCTGGAGGTAGATCCGCTCCGTGCCGGCCGCCGCGTAGCGGCCGATGGTCTCGACCGCCTCGTCCGGAGTCCCGGCCACGCCGTGTGCCCTGAGATCCTCCACGCTCCGGCCGATCGCGGCCGCCCGGCGGGCCACCTCGGCGTCGTCCCGGCCGACGCAGACGACCAGCGCGTTGGAGTACACGAGCTCGTCGGCACGCCGGCCGTGCCGCTCGACGGCCGCCCGGACCCGGCCGAACTGCGCCCGGGTCTCGTCGACGGAGACGAAGGGCAGGTTGAACTCGTCCGCGTACCGGGCGGCCAGCGCGGGCGTCCGGGTCGGGCCGGTGCCGCCGATCAGGACGGGGATCCGCTCCTGGACGGGCTTGGGCAGGGCCGGGGAGTCGGTGAGCCGGTAGTAGGCGCCCTCGAAGTCGAATGTCTCACCGAGCCCGGTCCGCCAGAGCCCGGTGATGATCGCGAGCTGCTCCTCCAGCCGCCCGAAGCGCTCCTTGGGGAACGGGATGCCGTACGCCGCGTGCTCCTCGCCGAACCAGCCGGCGCCGATCCCGAGCTCGACCCGGCCGTTGCTCATCGCGTCCACCTGCGCGACCTGGATCGCCAGCACGCCGGGCAGCCGGAAGGTCGCGGCGGTCATCAGGGTGCCGAGGCGGATGCGGGCGGTCTCGCGGGCGAGGCCCGCCAGCGTCAGCCAGGCGTCGGTGGGGCCGGGCAGGCCGTCGCCGTCGCCCATCCTCAGATAGTGGTCCGAGCGGAAGAACGCGCTGAAGACGCCGAGCTCCTCGGCCGTCCTCGCGACCCGCAGCAGCGTCTCGTAGTCGGCGCCCTGCTGGGGTTCGGTGAAGATACGAAGATCCATGGGCCTCATTCTGCGCCGCGCCGGCGCGGCCCGAGGGGCGGCCCCGCGCACCCCGGCCGATCCCCACACGATCTCTCCATCCGCCGGCCGCGGGTGGCGGAGATCTCACCACCGAATTTCTTATCCCGGGCTTATTCGGTCGTTCGCTCACCTACCGTTGGCGGGTGATCGCCTCTCCCGACGAAGCAGCCGACTGCCCGCTGACCGGCATTGTCGCCGCCTACACGCCGCGCCTGGCCGAGTTCGCCTTCGAGCCGGGCTTCGTCGCGGCCGTCGACCAGCACGCGGCGGAGATCCGCGAGCGGCTGTACGCCCACGGGCCCGAGCTGCTGCCCCGGCCGCTGGACCGGGAGGAACTGACCGCGTACGCGCTCGGCTTCCTCGACGCGCTGGCCGACGTCGGATGGCCCGAACCGGCCGCCCACGACTACGCCGCGCACCGGCTGACGGCGATCTGCTGGCTGGTGCACCGGCACAACCTGCTCGACGTCTGAGGCCCGCCCGCCTCGCGGGTGACACCCCGCCCGTCCGGCCCGCCACCCGTTCGGGGGAGAACGCCATGGCGGCGGCGCCCGGCGCGTACAGTGTGCCGTCCACGGAGCGATCGACGGCGGGAACGGCCAGAGTGAGCAGGCAGGCGGGCAGGAACGGGGCGGCCGGGCACCAGGCACTGGTGTGGCGGTTCATGCCGGAGCGACCTTCGGCGGCGGTCCTGCTGCTGCACGGCGGACGCGAGCACGGCCTGACGAGGCCGGGCCGGTGGAACCTCCCGGGGCTGCGGATGTACGGCTTCCTCCGGGCGATCCGGCAGGAGACCGCGGGGGCGGACGTGGCGGTCGGCGCGGTGCGCTACCGCCACCGCGGCTGGAACGCCGACCGGGCGGACGCCGCCCGCGACACCGCCGCCGCTCTCAACGACCTCGCCGAGGAGCTCGGCCACATCCCGACCGTGCTGGTCGGCCACTCGATGGGCGGGCGCGCGGCCCTGCGTTCGGCGGCGCATCCCAACGTGACCGGTGTGGTCGCGCTCGCCCCGTGGTGCCCGGAGGGCGAGCCGTGCACCCAGCTGTCCGGCCGGGACGTGGTGATGCTGCACGGCGACCGCGACCAGGTCACCGCGCCGGCCGCCACCCGCCTGTTCGCGGCCCGCGCGCGGGCGGCGGGCGCGCGCGTCTGCGGCTACACGGTTGCGGGCAGCGGCCACACCCTGCTCCGGCGCTCCGCCGACTGGCACCGGGCCACCGCCCGGTTCTGCGCCGGACTGCTGGGTCTGCGCGAGCTGCCCGCCGACACGGCGGCCGCGCTGGCGCTGAGCGGCGAGGCGCCCGGCGGGCTGGGCCTGCCGCTGCCCTCGTACCCCCGGATCCGCCCGGGTGCCGACCGCTGTGCGCCGCCGATCCGCACGGGTGCCTGAACCCGGTGCCTGAACCACCCGGAGCCTGACGACCGGGCCCGCCGGGGCGTTTCACGGCCCCTGGTCGGCCCCGGTCACGGCCCCCGGTCGACTCCGGGCCTCGTCCCGCCCGAACGGCGTCACGACGGTGGTCGGCGCGGAGCCTGCCCGGCGGTGGGACGCGATACCGCTCGGGTGCGCGGTCCGGCTGCGGCAAGCATCCTGGCACTGCAAGAGCGGACCGCATGCCCCGGGCGGCCGGGCAGCGCCGGCTGCCCGCGTTCCCGGTGGCGCGGCCCCCGTCCCCGGCGCCGTGCTCCTCCGGACGCGGCGCGTACAGACAGGACCCACCGTGGCGAAGCCCGAAGCGGTATTCATCTACATCGGCATCTACCCGACCGAGGCCGGGGCCAAAGCGGACTACGAGATCGTCAAGGAGCTCCACGCACTCGGAGCGGTCGGCTCCTACGACTCCGCCCTCGTCACCAAGGACAGTGCCGGCAAGGTGCACGTGAACAAGGACGAGACCGCCACCAGGCACGGCGCCTGGGGCGGCGCCGCCACCGGCGCGCTCGTCGGACTGCTGTTCCCGCCCGCGGTCATCGGCACCGCCGTCGTCGGCGCCGCCGTGGGCGGGATCGGCGGCCACCTGTGGCGCGGTATGTCCCGGGCCGACGTGAAGGAGTTCGGGGAGCTGATCGACGAGGGCCAGGCCGCCCTGATCGTGGTCGGCGAGAGCAACCTGGCCCAGGCCATCGAGAAGGCCGGGCTGAAGGCCGAGAAGCACATCGCCAAGGAGCTCGACGTCAGCCCCGAGGACATCGACCTGGCCGTCCGGCAGGCCGCCGGCGCCGTGGGCTAGCCGGCCCCTCCCCCGGGCCCGTCCCCGCACCGCGCACACCGCGGCGACGAGCACCGTTCACCCGAACGACCGAAGCGGGTCTGTCATCTTGTCGACAGACCCGCTTGTCGCACTCCCGCGTCGCGTGGGGCACGGCCCGCCGTACTCCGATGGGCAGCGCGCACGGGGTAGGCACCCGGCGCGTACGTCCGGGCCGGCCGGTTCGGCCGGCCCGGACGTCACACGGTCAGACCAGGTCGAACCGGTCGAGGTTCATGACCTTGGTCCACGCCGCGACGAAGTCCTTCACGAACTTCTCCTTGGCGTCGTCGCTCGCGTAGACCTCCGCGACGGCGCGCAGCTCGGAGTTCGAGCCGAACACGAGGTCGGCGCGGCTGCCGGTCCACCTGACCTCACCCGTCGCGGCGTCACGGCCCTCGAACGTGTTCTCGTCGCCGGACGCCGCCGTCCACACCGTGCCCAGGTCGAGCAGGTTGACGAAGAAGTCGTTGGTCAGCGACCCGGGGGTCCCGGTGAGCACGCCGAGCGACGACTGCTGGTGGTTCGCGCCCAGAACGCGGAGCCCGCCGACGAGGACCGTCAGCTCGGGGGCGCTCAGGTTCAGCAGGTTCGCGCGGTCGATCAGCAGGTACTCGGCCGGCAGCCGGTTGCCCTTGCCGAGGTAGTTGCGGAACCCGTCGGCGGTCGGCTCCAGCGCCGCGAACGACTCCACGTCGGTCTGCTCCTGCGACGCGTCGACGCGACCCGCCGTGAAGGGGACCTCGATGTCGGAGCCGGCGTCCTTGGCGGCCTTCTCGACCGCCGCGGCCCCGGCGATCACGATCAGGTCCGCGAGCGAGACCCGGGTGCCGTCGGTGCGGGCCGCGTTGAAGGACTCCTGGATGCCCTCCAGGGTGCGCAGCACCGCGGCCAGCTGGTCGGGGTCGTTGGCGTCCCACCCGACCTGCGGCTCGAGGCGCACGCGCGCGCCGTTGGCGCCGCCGCGCTTGTCGCTGCCACGGAAGGACGAGGCCGACGCCCAGGCGGTGGAGACGAGCTGGGACACCGAAAGGCCCGAGGCGAGCACCTGCTCCTTGAGCGCGGCCACGTCGTCGGCTCCGACGAGCGCGTGCGTCACCGCGGGAAGCGGGTCCTGCCACAGCAGCGTCTCGGACGGGACCTCCGGGCCGAGGTAGCGGACGACCGGGCCCATGTCGCGGTGGGTCAGCTTGAACCAGGCCCGGGCGAAGGCGTCCGCGAACTCGGCGGGGTTCTCCAGGAAGCGCCGCGAGATGCGCTCGTAGGCCGGGTCGATGCGGAGCGAGAGGTCGGTCGTGAGCATCGTCGGGGCGTGGCTCTTCGACGCGTCGTGGGCGTCGGGCACGGTGCCGGCGCCGGCACCGTCCTTCGGGCGCCACTGGTGGGCGCCGGCCGGGCTCTTGAAGAGCTCCCACTCGTGCCCGAAGAGGATCTCGAAGAAGCTGTTGTCCCAGGTGGTCGGGGTGTTCGTCCAGATCCCCTCAAGGCCACTGGTGATCGTGTCGCCGCCCTTGCCGGTGCCGAAGGAGTTCTTCCAGCCCAGGCCCTGCTGCTCGATCGCCCCGGCCTCGGGGTCGGCGCCGACGCTCTCCGCCGGGCCCGCACCGTGGGTCTTGCCGAAGGTGTGGCCGCCCGCGATCAGGGCGACGGTCTCCTCGTCGTTCATCGCCATCCGGCGGAACGTCTCACGGATGTCGCGGGCCGCGGCCAGCGGGTCCGGAGTGCCGTTCGGGCCTTCGGGGTTGACGTAGATGAGGCCCATCTGGACGGCGCCGAGCGGGCTCTCCAGCTCCCGGTCGCCGGTGTAGCGCTCGTCGCCGAGCCAGATGCTCTCGGGGCCCCAGTACACGTCCTCGTCGGGCTCCCAGACGTCCGCGCGGCCGCCGCCGAAGCCGAACGTCTCGAAGCCCATCGACTCCAGGGCGACGTTTCCGGCGAGGATCATGAGGTCGGCCCACGAGAGGTTCCGGCCGTACTGCTTCTTCACCGGCCAGAGCAGACGGCGGGCCTTGTCGAGGTTCCCGTTGTCCGGCCAGCTGTTCAGGGGGGCGAAGCGCTGCTGTCCCGCACCGGCGCCGCCGCGGCCGTCGCTGATCCGGTAGGTGCCGGCGCTGTGCCACGCCATTCGGACCATGAACGGGCCGTAGTGGCCGAAGTCGGCCGGCCACCAGTCCTGCGAGGTCGTCAGCACCTGCGCGATGTCCCGCTTCACGGCGGCGAGGTCGAGGCTCCCGAACGCCTCCGCGTAGTCGAAGCCGTCACCGAGCGGGTTGGCGACGGCGGGGTTCTTGGCAAGGATCTTCAGATTGAGCCGCTCCGGCCACCACTGGCGGTTTCCGCCGCCCTGGGTCGGGTGCGGAGCGCGCCCGTGCGCGACCGGGCAGCCGCCTGCTGTCTCCGTCTTGGCGTCTACGACGATCGCGTCATGGTTCTCGGACATGGGAATTCCTCCGGAGCTGGCAGATGACGGTGCTGGGCAGGGGGATGACCGTGCTGAGGACTGTGGACAAGGGAAGAGCCCGGGGCCGCGCCCCGGTGGCCGTGCCCGCCGCGCCGCCCGGGCCGGGCCTGATCGCCGGCCGGTGCGGTACGGGGAACGGGCCGATGGGGGCGAACCCGCGGGGAACGCGGCCGGCACGGGCACGACGGGGAACACGGCCCGGGCGGCCGCGCGGCCCGGAGCCGGAAGCCCGGAAGCCGGAGCGGTCACCGTCCCGGACGGTGTCGCGCGCCCCGGTGCGGGCACACGTCGCCTGAAGGCCGGGACCGCGCGGCTTGTCAGCGGCGGCCATCACACCCTGCCTCCTGCCGTACCGGGGTCGTCCCACCCTCTTGGCTGTCACCAGAACCGATCCTACGATGGACAGGTTCTAAGTCAAGAAGGACATCAGACTCTCGTCCGATCCACACCGAAAGCCCACTGATAAAATCCAGCCATCCCATGAGCCCGAATAGGCGGACCAATATGAGCGACCTGCTGGAGCGACTGCGCGGACGCGGCTGGCGGATGACTTCCCAGCGGCGCGTCGTCGCGGAGGTCCTCGACGGTGACCACGTGCACTTCACCGCCGACGAGGTACACACGCGCGCGGCACAACGGCTGCCCGAGATCTCCCGGGCGACCGTCTACAACACCCTGGGTGAGCTGGTCGCGCTCGGCGAGGTCATAGAGGTCACCACCGACGGCCGCGCGAAGCGCTACGACCCCAACGCGCACCACCCGCACCAGCATCTGGTGTGCTCCGGCTGTGGCACCGTCCGCGACGTCGACCCGACCGGTGACCCGCTGGCCGACCTCCCCGTGGACGGCCGGTTCGGCTTCACGGTCTTCCGGGCCGAGGTCACCTACCGAGGGCTCTGTCCGTCCTGCGTCTGACCGATCGCCGACCGATCGCCCACCGATCGCCGACCGAGGCGCCCGGGGGCAGCGACCCGGGGCCCCTCGGACCCCTGCCCCCACGCCCCGACCGCACCTCCCTACCGCACCCCCCGACCGCGGTGCGCGGCTGCGGGCGCCCCGCTCGCGAAGCCGCGTCCGGGTGCGCCGGACCCGATCAGCCGCCGCACCGCGCCTCGCCACACTCCACGGCACTCCACGGCTCGGCATGACGCGGCATGACGCGGCGCGGCACGGCCGGACGACCCTGCGAAGGAAGCCGTGTGAGCGGTGATCAGGCCGGGGCACCAGGCGTACCCGCCTTTCGGGTCGCGCCGCTGTGTCCGGAAGTCGACGTGGACCGGGGCCGAGGCGCCGGCGGTGAACCGCACACCGCCGCAACGTCCTCCCACCGCCGCAGGTCCTCTCAGCGCCGCGGGTCCTCTCAGCGCCGCACGTCCTCTCACCGTCCCCCGGGCGCACACACGTCCCGAGCCGCAGGCGACACACCGCGGGCCGTGGCGCGAAACCTTCGGCCGACGCATCGGCCGACGCATCCGCCCACGCGGCCGTCACCTCGGTCGTTGCCTCGGCCCGGCCGCTCGACACCGGCGTACGCCCGCCACGCTCGCCCACTCAGTGAGGCTAATCACCATCTCGCCGTATCGGCCCGGGAGGCCGAGGAGGTGTAGGTTCCTGCGACCAGCGGATCGAGCAACCCCGCTGCCGCAGATGCCCGGTCAGCAGCGCCTCCGACGAGAGAGACACCAGACATGTCTGCACAGGTCCCGACCCACCACCCACCCCAGCGCATCGGCGTGGTCGCCGAGTCGACCTCCGGGGAGACCCGCGTCGCGGCGACACCCGCGACGGTGCGGCAGTTGCTCGACCTCGGCTACGAGGTCGTCGTCGAGTCGGAGGCCGGCGCGGCCTCCGGATTCAGCGACGGGGCCTACGCCGAGGCCGGCGCGAGCATCGGCGAAGCCTGGGCGGCCGAGGTGGTCCTCAAGGTCAACGCACCGTCGAGCGACGAGATCGCCCGGCTGCGCGCGGACGCCACCGTCGTCGGTCTGCTCGCCCCGGCGCAGCACCCTCAGCTGGTCGCGGAGTTGTCCGCGCGCGGCGTTACGGCGCTCGCCCTGGACGCCGTCCCGCGCATCTCGCGGGCCCAGTCGATGGACGTGCTCAGCTCGATGGCGAACATCGCCGGGTACCGGGCCGTGATCGAAGCGGCCCACGTGTTCGGGCGCTTCTTCACCGGCCAGGTGACCGCCGCGGGCAAGGTACCGCCGGCGAAGGTCCTCGTGGCGGGTGCCGGCGTGGCCGGGCTCGCCGCCGTCGGCGCCGCGTCCAGCCTGGGCGCGATCGTCCGCGCCACCGATCCGCGGCCGGAGGTCGCGGACCAGGTCCGCTCGGTGGGCGGCGAGTACCTGGCCGTGGACGTCCTTCAGGAGGCGAGCACCGACGGCTATGCCAAGGCGACCTCCGCGGACTACGACCGCGCCGCCGCCGCGCTCTACCACGAGCAGGCCAAGGACGTGGACATCATCGTCACCACGGCGCTGATCCCCGGCCGACCGGCCCCACGGCTGGTCACGGCCGAGGACGTGGCGGCCATGAAGCCGGGCAGTGTCATCGTCGACATGGCCGCCGCCCAGGGCGGCAACGTCGAGGGCACCGTGCCCGGCCGGGCGGTGGTCACCGACAACGGCGTCACCATCATCGGGTACACCGACCTGGCCGGCCGGCTGGCCACCCAGGCGTCCCAGCTGTTCGGCACCAACCTGGTGAACCTGCTGAAACTGCTGACTCCCGGCAAGGACGGCCGGCTGGTCATCGACTTCGACGACGTCGTCCAGCGGGCCGTGACGGTGGTCAGGGCCGGGGAGGTCACCTGGCCGCCGCCGGCGGTGGCCGTGTCGGCGGCCCCCGTCGCGACGCCCGCGGCCGCTGCCGCGCCGGTGGGGGCGAAGGAGTCCCGCCTCACCCCCGCGGCGCGGTTCGGCCTGATCGGCCTGGGGATGCTGGCGGTCTTCCTGGTGATCGCGTTCGCACCGACCCGACTCGCCGAGAACTTCACGGTGTTCGCCCTCGCGGTGGTCATCGGCTACTACGTCATCGGCAAGGTCCACCACGCTTTGCACACCCCGCTGATGTCGGTGACCAACGCGATCTCCGGGATCGTGGTGATCGGCGCCCTCCTGCAGATCGGGCACGAGAACTGGGTCGTGACCACGCTGTCCTTCGTGGCGGTACTGCTGACGAGCGTGAACATCTTCGGAGGCTTCGCCGTGACCCGCCGCATGCTGAGCATGTTCTCGACCGCCCCCGAAAGGCGCTGAGCCCGATGACTTCCACAACGGCGTCCCACGCCGCGGACCTGGTCGCCGCCCTGCTGTTCATTCTCAGTCTGGCCGGACTCTCCCAGCACCGGACCTCACGCGCCGGCGTCGTCTACGGCATCGCCGGCATGGCCCTCGCACTGGTCGCCACCGTCGTACTGGCGGCGCAGAGCATCACCGCCGGCGCGGTCGCCCTGATCGTCCTCGCGATGGTGCTCGGCGGTGCGGCGGGCCTCTGGCAGGCGCGGCGGGTCGAGATGACGCAGATGCCCGAACTCATCGCCGTCCTGCACAGTTTCGTGGGTCTCGCCGCCGTCCTGGTCGGCTGGAACGGCTATCTGGAGGTCGAGGCCCACGGCGCGGCCCAGACGCTGGTCTCCGGCGAGTTGCTGGGCATCCACCACGCCGAGGTCGTCATCGGCATCTTCATCGGCGGGGTCACCTTCACCGGCTCCATCGTGGCCTTCCTCAAGCTGTCCGCACGGATCGCCTCGCGCCCGCTGACGCTGCCCGGCAAGAACGCCCTGAACCTGGGGGCGCTGGCCGCGTTCGCGGGGCTCACCGCCTGGTTCACCGCCGGCCCGGGCCTGGGGCTGGTGGTGGCGGTGACCGTCCTGGCCCTGGCCCTCGGCTGGCACCTGGTCGCCTCGATCGGCGGCGGCGACATGCCCGTCGTCGTCTCCATGCTCAACAGTTACTCGGGCTGGGCCGCGGCCGCCGCCGGGTTCCTACTCGACAACAACCTGCTCATCGTCACCGGGGCCCTGGTCGGCTCCTCCGGCGCGTACCTGTCGTACATCATGTGCCGGGCGATGAACCGCTCCTTCATCTCGGTCATCGCCGGCGGTTTCGGCATCGAGGCCCCGTCGGGCGGGGACGAGGAACAGGGGGAGCACCGCGAGATCCGCGCCGAGGAGACCGCCGGGTTGCTCGCACAGGCCCGGTCCGTGGTCATCACCCCCGGTTACGGGATGGCCGTGGCCCAGGCCCAGCACCCGGTGGCGGAGCTGACACGCCGGCTGCGCGAGCGCGGCATCGAGGTCCGCTTCGGTGTGCATCCGGTGGCCGGGCGCCTGCCGGGGCACATGAACGTCCTGCTTGCCGAGGCGAAGGTGCCGTACGACATCGTCCTGGAGATGGACGAGATCAACGACGACTTCGCCGGGACTTCCGTCGTCCTCGTCATCGGCGCCAACGACACCGTCAACCCGGCCGCCACCGACGACCCGTCCAGCCCCATCGCCGGGATGCCGGTCCTTCGGGTGTGGGAGGCGGAGCAGGTGATCGTCTTCAAGCGCTCGATGGCGTCCGGCTATGCGGGAGTGCAGAACCCGCTGTTCTTCCGCGAGAACAGCAGCATGCTCTTCGGAGACGCCAAGCAGAGCGTGGACGCGATCCTCCGGGCCCTCACCGGCGAGGCCCAGGACGCCCCCGCCCGGACCGTCCGCCAGCCCACGGCGGCCGGCTAGGCCCGCCCTCCCCGAGCGGACCGCCCGAGCGCCACACCGGGCGGTCCGCTCGCACCGGCCCGGACCCGCGGCCGCGCGGGACGGCGGCAGTCCCGATCAGTGTCCGGGCACGAGCCCTCGGCAGACTCCCGGTGAACCGGTCGGTGACGGCGTCGTGGTCCCAGTGCCGGCCGGTATGGTGACCGCCGGCGCCCGGGTACCGCCCGCGCCCGGGTACCGCTGATGACGGCCGGGTGACGGCGGCGGAGCCCGGCCCCCGGGTGGGAACGGCGACGTCCTGTGGGTCCTCCGCCTCCGCCGGTGCGGTGCGGGTCACCGAGGAGGTGCCCTTCCCCCGGTGAAGCTGAGCGTGCCGAGCCCTTTTGGATACGCCGACGATAGGTGCGAGCTCGTAGCCTCGGAGCATGCGTGTACTGATCGTCGAGGACGAGCCCTATCTGGCTGAGGCCATCCGCGACGGCCTGCGGCTGGAAGCGATCGCGGCCGACATCGCGGGTGACGGCGACACCGCTCTGGAGCTGCTCGGCGTCAATGCCTACGACATCGCCGTCCTCGACCGGGACGTGCCCGGGCCCAGCGGCGACGAGATCGCCACGAGCATCGTCGCCTCCGGCAGCGGCATGCCGATCCTCATGCTCACCGCTGCCGACCGTCTCGACGACAAGGCCAGCGGGTTCGGGCTCGGCGCCGACGACTACCTCACCAAGCCGTTCGACCTCCAGGAACTCGTGCTCAGACTCAGGGCGCTCGACCGCAGGCGGGCGCACAGCAGGCCCCCGGTGCGAGAGATCGCGGGTCTGCGGCTGGACCCGTTCCGCCGAGAGGTCCACCGTGACGGCCTCCCCATCGCGTTGACCAGGAAGCAGTTCGCCGCGCTCGAAGTCCTCGTCGCTGCCGACGGCGGTATCGTCAGCGCCGAAGAACTCCTGGAGCGCGCCTGGGACGTGAACGCCGACCCGTTCACCAATGCCGTGCGCATCACGGTCTCGGCGCTGCGCAAGCGGCTCGGCCAACCCTGGATCATCGCCACCGTGCCGGGCGCCGGGTACCGCATCGACACTCGACCGGACACCGGAGGCCGGACGTGAGGGAGGAGAGCGTGGACAGGCCGCCCGGGTTGAGCGTTCGCGCCAAGCTCACCCTCAGCTACGCCGGATTCCTGGTGCTCGCCGGTGTCCTGCTGCTCGCGGCGGGGTGGGTGTCCGTGCTGCGTTTCATGCCCGAGGTGGGAAGCAGCCCCGCGGGGGCGCTGGACCGCTCCGACTTCCTGCGCATCTTCGCGTCGGCCGCAGGCGGGGTGCTGGTCTTCCTGTCGGCATTCGGTCTCCTGGGCGGATGGATTCTCGCCGGACGCATGCTCGCCCCGCTGACCCGCATCACGGACGCCACACGCGTGGCCGCGAACGGATCACTTGCCCATCGAATCCGGTTGCCGGGCCACCAGGACGAGTTCCGGGAACTCGCCGACGCCTTCGACGCCATGCTCGAACAGTTCGAATCACACGTCGTCGAGCAGCAGAGATTTGCAGCCAACGCCTCGCACGAACTGCGCACCCCGCTGGCCATCTCGAAGGCACTTCTCGACGTGGCCCGAAGCGATCCGACACGAGACCCCGGCGAAGTCATCGACCGCCTGCACACGGTCAACGCCCGGGCGATCGACCTCACCGAGGCGCTGCTCCTGCTCAGCCGCGTCGGCCAGAGGTCCTTCACCCCGGTCCCCGTCGACCTGTCCCTGCTCGTGGAAGAGGCCACCGAGACACTGCTCCCGCTCGCCGAGAAACGCGGTGCCACCATCGAGACCTCCGGTGACATCGCCCCGGCCTTCGGGTCGCAAGCGCTCCTGCTGCAGCTGACGACGAACCTCGTGCACAACGCCATCGTGCACAACCTGCCCGACCGGGGCACCGTGTGGGCGAACACCCGCGTCCGTCCCGAGGCCGTGGTGCTCACCGTCGAGAACAGTGGCGAGAAGCTCTCCCCACACCTGGTCTCGACACTCACCGAACCGTTTCAGCGCGGCACCGAACGCATTCGCACCGACCACGCAGGCGTCGGCCTCGGCCTGGCGATCGTCAAGAGCATCACCCACTTACACGACGGATCCCTCACCATCACCCCGCGCCCCGCGGGCGGACTGCGCATCGTCGTTCAGCTGCCCGCCCCGCCGAGGGACACAGCCGAGTAGTCCGGTTCGGCGACGCGGTCAGGCACGACCGCACGATCCGGGCGACCGCACGACCGGGCGATCCGAGCGATCCGGGACACCCGCGAAACCGCGTAGCCGGACGGCCCCCACAACCCTTCCAAGATTTCACAGTTCGGGAATTCGATCAGTGACTGAATCAGCACAACCACGCGCGAATGCGCGGCAGCAGGCCGAACTCGACGAGCGCGGCCAGGCCATCGACACGGCGGAGACCGGACCGGGCGGCGTCGGCCACCGGGACACCGGCTCGGGTGCCCGGCGTGCGGGCCTGGGCCGGGCGATCCGCAGCGGCGCCCGGCCGGAACCCTGGAAGCGCGGCCCGGTGCTCGCGACGCTGGCGCTGCTGCTCGGCCTGCTCATGCTGCTGCACGCCAGGATTCCGAACACCGGGGGCCTCGGCAGTCTGATGGAGACCTTCCTGCCGTGGTTCGGCCTCCTCGTCCCGGTGCTCCTCGCCGGTGCACTGTGGCGCCGCTCCGCCTCCGCGGTGGCCGCGCTGCTGCTGCCAGTCACGGTGTGGCTGAGCCTCTTCGGCGAAGTGCTCGCCGACAAGTCCCACCCGGGCGGCGACCTCACGGTGGTCAGCCACAACGTCGGCGCCGGCAACTCCGACCCGGCCGGCACCGCCCGCGACCTGGCCGCCTCCGGTGCGGACGTGCTGGCGCTGGAGGAGATCACTCCGCAGGCCCAGGTAACCTACGAGCAGGAGCTGGCGAAGACATACCCGTACCACGTGGTGAGGGGCACGGTCGGACTGTGGAGCAGGCTGCCGCTGTCGGACACCCGGACGGTCGACGTCGCGATGCCGGGCATGGTCGGGCCGCTGGCGGCGAACCTGTCGGCCGAGGAGAAGGCGGCCACGCCCCGGGCACTGCGCACCACGGTGGCCACCGACCGGGGGCCACTGGCCGTGTACGTGGCCCACCTGGGCTCCGTACGGCTGATGCCCAGGGGAGGCTTCTGGACCGACCAGCGGGACGACGGCGCGCACGCGCTCGGCAAGGCCCTCGCCGCCGAGCAGAACGAGCGGGTGGTGCTGCTCGGCGACCTGAACGGCACGATGGACGACCGCGCGTTCGCCGACGTCACCTCGCAGCTGAAGTCGGCCCAGGAGGCGGCCGGGAACGGCTTCGGCTTCAGCTGGCCGGCGACCTTCCCGGTGGCGCGGATCGACCAGGTCCTGGTCCGCGGCGTGGAGCCGAACAGCTCCTGGGTGCTGCCGGCCACCGGCAGCGACCACCTGCCGGTGGCCGCCCGCATCAGCTGGTGAACACCGCGCAAGGGCCCCGGTTCCGGCCGGGGATGCGGGAAATCGGCATCACCGGGGCGACCGTGTGAAGAACCGACGTGCCGTCGAACAGTCACTCGGAGACGGTGGTCAAGCACGCGCCGGCGAGCCGTAGGCCTCAGACACCTGGGCCCCTGCGGCCTCGATACGGATCGATGGCGTCCCGCTGTGTGGTGTAGCCGACCACTGATGAGGTGTGCGCGGGCTCGCTCCCGGGGCGCACTCCCATGAGGGCCTCACGCTCCCTGAGCATGGGTCAGCCACCGTGCAACTCTCCCCAGTGAACGGCCAGTTCAACGAGGGAGACGCACGGTGGCTCTGTCCCAGTCTGACCTACTACGCCTGCTGGAGTCCCTACGTTCGTCGGACGGGCTCGAACTCGTCAGAGGGGTGGCCGAGCGGATGCTCCAGGAGCTGATCGAGGCCGAGGCCACGGCCCGGATCGGCGCCCAGTGGAACGAGCACACCGAGACGCGCACCGCATTTCGCAACGGTCACCGCGACAAGACGCTGACCACCGCGGCCGGCGACCTGGACCTGGCCATCCCCAAGCTGCGGGCGGGCAGCTTCTTCCCCGCCCTGCTCGAGCGCCGCCGCCGCATCGACCAGGCACTCTACGCGGTCATCATGGAGACCTACGTCCACGGCGTCTCCCCTCCCTGTCAGCCTTGCGCGAGACATCCCGCATTGTCGGGTTGGCCCGAGCGGGCCCGAATAGGAGTTGGTCACGTCCGCTGGAGTGGCGTCTCGACCCCTCGCAGGTCGCGACATCGGTAGCGTCAACACTCGTTTCGTGCATAGTCACCGTGCTACTACGGCCTCCAGCAGCGGGACAGCCAGGCATGACTGCGGGATGGCCAGTTGGTGCGGCCGTAATCTCCGACTACTGTCTTGCCACTGCCCACGTCAGGCGATGCAGATCCGCATCGCCTGCCCAGGACCGACGCCAGGCCTACCTCGTGTGCCGGGCATGGTGGGCCGCGATCAGGTCGCGGTACCAGGCGTACGACGCCTTCGGGGTGCGGCGCTGGGTGGTGAAGTCAACGTGCACAAGGCCGAATCTTTGAGTCAACCCCTCAGCCCACTCGTAGTTGTCGAGCAGGGACCAGGTGAAGTAGCCCCTTACGTCGACGCCTTCGGCGACGGCTTCGGCAAGGGCGTCGAGGTGGCCGGCGAGGTAGCTGATCCGGTCGGGGTCGGGGACGCTGCCGTTGGCGGCGGGTTCGTCGGCGACCGAGCAGCCGTTCTCGGTGATGGTGACGGGCGGGAGGGAGGCGCCGTAGCGGTCGCGGAGGCCGACGAGGAGTTCGCGCAGGCCGTCGGGGACGACGGGCCAACCGAAAGCGGTGCGGGGGACGCCCTCGATCGGGACTTCGGTGAAGGGCAGGCCGGGGTCGATAGGGGCGGCGATACGGGTGGGGTTGTAGTAGTTGACGCCGAGGCCGTCGAGGCCGGGGCCCGCGATGAGATCCAGGTCGCCGGGCCGCACCGCGCCGCCGAAGTCCTGCGCCACCCCGAAGGCGGACAGGTCGGGGTAGCGGCCGAGGAGCAGCGGGTCGGTGAACAGGCGGTTGTGCAGGGCGTCGTAGGCGGTGGCGGCGGCCACGTCGGCGGAGTCGTCGGTGGCCGGGCGGACGGGGGTGAGGTTGTTGGCGATCATCACGTCCAGGCCGCGCTCGCGCAGCACCGCCGCTGCCAGCCCGTGGCCCAGGAGCTGGTGGTGGGCGGCGGGCAGGGCGTCGAGCATCAGGGTGCGACCGGGGGCGTGGATGCCGAGCGCGTACCCGTAGACCATGTGCACGAAGGGCTCGTTGAGGGTGATCCAGGCGGGGACGCGGTCACCGAGGCGGTCGGCGACCAGGGCCGCGTACTCGGCGAAGCGGTACGCCGTGTCGCGGTTCAGCCAGCCGCCGCCGTCCTCCAGAGCCTGCGGGAGGTCCCAGTGGAAGAGCGTGGGCAGCGGGGTGATCCCGGCTGCCAGCAGGGCGTCCACCAGTCGGTCGTAGAAGTCGAGCCCGGCAGCGTTCACGGCGCCCGCGCCGGTGGGCACGACGCGTGGCCAGGCGACGGAGAAGCGGTAGCCGTCCAGGCCCAGGCCCTGCATCAGGGCGACGTCCTCGGCATAGCGGTGATAGTGGTCGCAGGCCACCGCTCCGGTGTGGCCGTCACGGACGGTGCCGGGCCGTGCGGCGAAGACGTCCCAGATGGACGGCCCGCGACCGCCCTCGTCCACCGCTCCCTCGATCTGGTAGGCCGCGGTGGACACGCCCCAGCGGAATCCCGACGGCAGTTCAAGTCGATCCTGCATGACAACCTCCCACAGAAACGCGAGGAGGGCTCATGTTACTGACGCGACACAGAAGCACCAGAGGAAATCGGCCATGACGGTCGTGGCGCGACAGCCGGAAGCCACCGAACTGCCGCAGGTGCGGCAGCATCACTTCCGGCACACCCAAGCCCGCCACTGTCAGCTGGGATCCCTCGACGCCCGGCCAAGGGGTTCGAATAGTGTCGAAAGCCGAGGCCCCAGGGCCTCGGCTTTCTTGGTCATCCAACTATGCTGCACGGAAAGGATGCTGTGCATCTTCATGGATAAGTTCTCGACAGTCGAGCACGACCGCACCTGACGTACCGTCAGTCTCGGTGTGTCGTCTTGAGCGTGTCCTACCCGACGGGCTCCGACGCGCCTAGCGCACCCTCCCGCGCTCTGCCGACACACCCGGCGGCGGAGGGGCATCGACGTCCGCGGAGCCGGCGACGGGCGTGCTGCTACTTGTTGTGCGTGGGGTAGACCTTGACGTCGGTGTAGAAGCCCTTGATGTCGCCCGCGCCGGCGGGCCACTTCACGTTCACGTGGCTGGTCTGGTTCGGGGGCGTCACCTGGATCTCGGTCGGGCGGGTGAGGCTGTTGCCGCTGCTGTCGATCTCGTACGAGAGATTGAAGATTGCGGCTTCGCCGGGCTTCAGGTCGGTGATGCGGGGTTCGGCCGTGCCCCGCTCGATGGGGTTCGTGGTGGTGTCCTGGTCGGTGATGCCGATACCGGCGAAGCCCGTTGCCGAGCAGGTGGTGGTGCCCCGGTTGGTCATGGTGATGTCGATGGTGCCGGTGCTCGCGTCGGGCGAGGCGTTCTTGGCTTCGACGGTCAGGCTCTGGGTCTTGCAGGGCTCGACGTTCTGACCGCCCTGGGGTGCGCTGCCCCCACTGCTGCCGGACGCCGTGCTACCTGAACTCGGCTTCGGGGCCGAAGAGCTGCCCTTGCCCGCAGTGCCGCCGCTCGGGGACGGGCTGGCCTTCACCGGGTCGGAGGACTGGGAGGAGGCGGGCGGGACGCTTCCCTTGCCGGCGGTGTCCTTGGCCGAGTCGTCACCGGCGCAGGCAGTGAGCGAGAGGGCGGCAGCGACGCCGAGGGCCGCGAACGCGCTGGTGCGGCGGGTGTGGTTCTTCATGGTGCTTCCCCGTAACTGGTTTGGTGCGTATGGCACTTGCGGTCGAAATTTTCGTTCCTGTGCTCGAAAAGATTTTTATCACGGAGAGTGTGACGACTGGCTGCGGATGAGGTCCGGATCCTGTCACGAGGCTGTGGTGACCCATGCCCTGACCTTGAGATTTATCCGTGCCGCTCATCGCGCGTTGTCCCACGGTGGCCCCAAGGCGGCCCACAGGGCCCCGAACACGGCGAGCGAGAGCCACTTGACGGCCACTCAGGAGTTGCCGACTGAAGTGCTCGGGGATCTACCGGCAGCGCCGTTGGCCATCGCGGCCCGCGCGCACCTGCCGCGGGCCGCCGCCGTCGCCGGCAGCACGCCCTGGCCCTACCCGGAGCTCGAATTCCTGCCTTACGCCGCCACCGACGTCATCCACGCGGCGGCCGACACCGGCGACCGCACCACATTCCGGGCCCTCGGCGCGCCGCGCCCGCTCCTCGGGCGGGCAGGTGGGCGCGGATGACGGTGTGGAGGCCACCGGAGTCGCGGATTCGCACGCCGGGCAGGTCCGGCACCAGCCCGCCCGCTGCTGCTGCTGCTGCAAGCGCGGTGTCACGTCGGCCGCCGCCGCGTCCAGCACACTGCCCGTGTTCCGATCCGGATCACCTGCCGCTTCCAGCACCGGGGCACCCGTCCCCGGCCACAGCCGCACGGTGAACAGCGGCGGCCCGGCCTGCGGGCAGCGGTCATCGGTACGTCCCCTCCCCACGGTTCCGTAACCGCCGGTGCGCCCGCGTTTCGGGCGCACCGGCGGCCGGCGTGCGGGGCGGATTTTTCACCGTAGTGCCCGGCCACCCGCTGTGGCCGCCGTGCGGAAGGTGGGTTCGCCAGGCGTCAGGTGTCGGCGGCGGGCCCGGTTTCGTCGGCGGCGCTGCGCAGTTGTGCGTTGAGGCGCAGGGCTTCTTCGAGTTGGTCTTCGAGGATGATGATGCGGCAGGCGGCGTCGATGGCGGTGCCGCCGTCGACGAGGTCGCGGGCGCGCATCGCGATCCGTAGTTGGTAGCGGGAGAAGCGGCGGTGGCCGCCCTCCGAGCGCAGAGGGGTGATGAGACCCTGTTCGCCGAGGGAGCGCAGGAAACCGGCGGTGGTGCCGGTCATCTCCGCTGCGCGGCCCATCGTGTAGGCGGGATAGTCGTCATCGTCGAAGGAATCGGAGCTGGAACCGGGGTTCTGTGGCCGGATGGTGGTCGTGGTCACTGCACCTCTTCTTATCTGGGGTCGGGGACGCGTGGAGGGGCCCCGGTGCCGTGGCGGCTCCGGGGCCCCGAAGGGATACATCACCATCTACCGGCCTGAGCCGGGTTCCTTATGTCCGCACCACCCCGGGGGAAGGGGCATGCGGGGATCGCGAATGCGTGACCGGAAACCACCGTCCTTCGTAACTGGGGGGTCTGCGGTGTCCGCCCGGACAAAAAACCTCACGGGCCGGGCGATCCTGATGGCGCTCCGTCCCCTCCGTTCATCCTCTGTGGCTACTTGCCTGGTACTGCGAACTGCTCGGTACTGCTCAACACGGGTACTGCTGGGTACTGCTCAACACGGGTACTGCTCGGTACTGCTGAACCACACCTACCTACCTGGTACTGCTGCGACCCTCTCGAGCCGTCCGGTCCGGCAGCCAGCCCCGTCGCCCGTCCTGCTCACCTGCTCGGCTCAGAACCCCACTGCCAGACTCCCCGGCACGCGCGCCCGCAGCCGTGGCGCCTTCACCGGGATACCTCGTACCGCGACTGCTGGTACTACACACGCACATACCGCGGTACCGCTGTCGGTGGCCCCTGATCACTGCGGGCCACCCCGGTCCGGCTGCCAGTGCGTCGCCGTCCTGCACCTGCGCTGGCTTCGCAACTCTGCCGCCGCACCGCCTGTCACTGCTCACGCCCACCTGCCCGGCGTGTCCCGCGTACTGCTCACCCGCGAACCACTAACTACTGCGGTACCGCTGAGTGGCGGCCCCTCATCACTGCGAGCCACCTGGCCCGGCCACCGATCCCGTCACCGCACTGCACCAACCTTGGCTTCAGAACCCTGCAACCGTGCCGACCTGCGAACTTCTCGTAATTCTCCCGCCAGTTCGTGTCTGGCGGTACCTCTCGACTGCTTGCTACGAGAGAAACACTAACCACGACACCGCCCCATGTCTACTCCAGCCAACACAGATTTTTCCGTGTCCGACGGGAAGGCAGTCTCCGCCCCGCAGCCGGGCAGACCACGCCCGCAACGGGAGAGCACGCCAGCACCTCGCACCTGTAACGCGGGCGATGAACGGCACCGAGGTTCCCCCGATCACCCGCCCTGTCGGCTGCCCGCATGCCGGGCACGGCACCGGATGGTCCCGAGTCCGCGCCGACACCCGGATGACCTCACCCCCGTCCCTCACCTCCTCTACGACCAGCGCCGACAGCACCACACCCACAAGCTCATCGACCTTGCGCACAGCATGCCGACGGTGGTCGTTGCCGCTGGTCACCGCCGAGGGGCAGAGCCGCCGGCTGTACAGACCCGCGGATCGCGCTACGGGCGAGGCAGGACCGGAGGGAGGGCGCGTCCCCGGTCATCCATCAGCCGGACACGTTCAACGCGTAGACCAGATGCTTGCCGTTGTGGACCACGTCGGTGAAGTCCTTCACCGCGGCCCAACCGTTGGCCGGCTGCGCCAGCGCGCCGGTGGACGACCACCGGCAGGTCGACGGGAGGGTGCAGGTGCCGCCGGTCGGCGGGGGCCCGGGATCGGGCCGGGCCGCCCGCGCACCCGACCCGACCCGACCCGACCACGTTCTCGGGGACAAGGGCCACAACTCCCGCGCCTTCCGCTCCTACCCGCGCCGACGCGGCATCCCCCACACCATCCCCGAACAGGTGGACCAAGCCGGCGTCCGCCGGCGAAGGGGCCCGCGCGGTGGGCGCCCACCCGGATTCGACAAGCAGAAGTACACCCGTCGCCACACCGTCGAACGCTGCTTCCACCGACTCAAGCAGTGCCGCGGCATCGCCACGGATCGACCGGGTCGCGGTGCGAGCCGAGGCCGACGGGACGTTCGCCGCCGACGTCCAACCTCTACCAGGCGGAGGTGGTGCTGACCAACTCCTCGGGCGCCCAGGTCCACGGGCTCACCGAGCGGTTCGGCTTCCGGACGGTGGAGGTACGGGCGGGGGACGGCGTCTATGTCAACGGTGTCAGGGTGCTCCTCAAGGGCGTGACCCGCCGCACCTTCCACCCGACCCTGGGCCGTGCCTCCAGCCCCCGCCTGGCGCGCGAGGACATCGCGCTGATGAAGTCGATGAACGTCAACGCGGTCCGGATGTCGCACTACCCGCCGGACGCCTACTTTCTCGATCTCTGCGACGAGCTGGGGCTGTACGTCCTGGACGAACTCGGCGGCTGGCAGCACAGCTACAGCACCGCGGCCGGTACCCCGCTGGTCCAGCCGATGGTCACCCGGGACGTCAACCACCCGTCGATCCTGTTCTGGGACAACGGCAACGAAGGCGGCTGGAACACCGCCCTCGACAGCCTCTTCGGCTCCTGGGACCCGCAGAGGCGAGCGGTGCTGCACCCCTGGGCGAGTTTCGGCGGAATCGACACCAACCACTATCCGACCTACTCCCAGGTCCAGTCCAAACTGGCGGGCTCGACGGTCTACATGCCCACCGAATTCCTGCACGGCCTCTACGACGGCGGCGCCGGCGCCGGACTCGACGACTACTGGCAGCTGATGGCGAACGCACCGCACTCCGCCGGCGGATTCATCTGGTCGCTCATCGACGAGAGCATCCGCCGTGTCGACGGCGGCGGCGCGATCGACACGAACGGCAACCGGGGTCCCGACGGCATCGTCGGCCCGTTCCGGGAGAAGGAGGGGAGCTACTACACGATCAAGGACATCTGGTCGCCGATCCAGCTTACCAGCCGGGCCTACTACGAGAACACCTTCCCCGCGGGCTTCGACGGAACGGTCCGCCTGACCAACCGCTACGCCTTCACCAACACCTCGTCGAGCAGGTTCAGTTGGCAGCTGATCACTTATGCGACGCCGGGCGGGACCGGCCACACGGTGACCGCGCAGGGCACCTGCGCCAGTCCGAGCATCGCCCCGGGCGCCACCGGGGTGCTCACCCTCGGGTTGCCGGGGAACTGGGCCGACTCCGACGCGGTGCGGCTGACGGCCGCCGACGCGTCCGGCGCGAAGCTCGTCACCTGGGTCTGGACCGTCAAGAAGGCCGCCGACCACGTGCGCCGGATCGTCGTCCCCGTCCCCGGCGCCCCGTCGGTGACCGCGACCCAGACCAGCGACACGATCACGGGGCACAGCACCCGACGGTCCGGGCCCCCGGGGTTCGTGAAGCGGGTGGCGGCGGCTCGGATGTCCGGCTCGGACACGTCGGCCGTCCAGCAGGGAACGCCGGCGTTCGCGGCCGACCCCGGCGCGGCGACGAGGTGTCCGCGCAGAGCCTTCAACCGTCGGAGTCCGACCGGGAGGCGGTCCGATCGGCCTGCCGGTTCCCCCAAGGTGATGTTGACACCTATCCTGTACCCGGCCGGCTCCGGGGCTTCCGGTGTGATGTCACGGCGTCCGATGTGTGCGACAGGGGTTGGTCATGGCGGATGCGGCGTTGCTGGCCTCCCAGCGGCGTTCCCTCATCGTCGACCTGGTACGCCGCTCAGGTGCCGTCCGGGTCTCCGACCTCGTCGAACACTTCGGGGTCTCCGACATGACCGTCCGACGCGACCTCGACGCGCTCGCCAGAACAGGGATCGTCCAGAAGGTCCACGGAGGCGCCGTGGCCGGCCCCGGCGGCGCCGTCGACGAACCCGGGTTCGAAGCCAAGTCCGGCCGCGAATCCGCCGCGAAGGACGCCGTCGCCGACGCGGCAGCCGCCCTCGTCGAAGCCGGCGCCGTCATCGCCCTCTCCGCCGGCACCACCACCTACGCCGTGGCCACCCGACTGCTGAACACCCCCCACCTCACCGTGGTCACCAACTCACTCCCGATCGGCGATCTCCTGCGCGCCTGCGCCCACGAACGGGGCCCCAGCACACCGACACTGCTGCTGACCGGAGGCTCCCCCACCCGCTCCGCCGCACTGGTCGGCCCGATAGCCGAACAGACGATCCGCAGCCTCCACGTCGACCTCCTCATCCTCGGCGCCCACGGCATCTCGGACAGCGCCGGTCTGACCGCCCCGAACCTCGCCGAGGCACAGACCAACCGCGCCCTCATCTCCTGCGCCCGACGGGTCGCAGTGGTCGCCGACCACACCAAATGGGGAGTCATCGGGCTCAGCACCTTCGCCCGGCTCGACGAGATCGACCTCCTCATCACCGACGACAAACTCGACACCCAGAGCCAGACCCTGCTCAGGGACGCCGTCGGCGAACTGATCGTGGCCGGCACAGCCGAGCCCGACGACCGGTCAGCCACTCCCGGGTAAGGTAACCCCTTCGCTGACGGCGAGGGACCGATGGTGAAGTTGCGCCGACTGAACAGCGCGGTGATCCGGGTGAGCGCGCTGGGCTTGTCGACGAGGACCGACAACGTGTGCTCGCTCATGAGTTGTCGCTCTCCCACTTCGGAGTCATGTCTCGGGCGATCATGATGTCGTCATTGCTGGTGCCGGAGGGCACCACGGGCCGGACCATGGCGTCCTCGTGGACCACGAAGTCGACGACCACCGGCACGTCGTTGATCTCCATTGCCCTGGCGATCGTGGTGTCCACGTCCTCGGGCCGTGTGCACCGCGGACTGACGCAGCCGTTGGCCTCCGCCGGCTCGGCCCAGCGCGTCCCCGACTTCGTGAACCCCTCGCTCCACCGGGCTGCACCATTCTGGGCCCGTCCGGAGTTCTACGGTGTCCAGGCATGTGCCGGGTAGACGTCAAGTCACTATTTTACCGAGAGAACGATGAAAACTGAGAGCGCACCTAGCCGAACAGCGCAACTGACCATGTCGCGCGGACTGACCTTCTTGATCGCTCTGGCCTGCGGCGCGGTCGCAGCCAACATCTACTACGCGCAGCCCGTGGTGGGTCTGATCGGCCCCGATGTGGGCCTGAGTACGAGTGCCTACAGTCTTGTCGTGACCCTGACCCAGATCGGCTATGGCGTCGGCCTTGTCCTACTGGTTCCGTTGGGCGACATGTTCGAGAACCGTCGTCTCATCACGGTCACGTTGGTGGCATGCGTGGCGGCGCTTCTGGGCGGGGCGGCCGCATCGACCGCCGGCTTGTTTCTCGCCGCTTCGCTGGTGATCGGCCTGAGTTCGGTCGTGGTGCAGATGTTGGTGCCCTTTGCGGCTCATCTTGCCCCGGACGAAAGCCGTGGACGGGTCGTCGGCAACGTCATGAGTGGCCTGCTGATGGGAATCCTGCTTGCGCGGCCTGTATCCAGCATGACGACAGACCTGCTCGGCTGGCGTGCGGTCTTCGCCATCTCCGCCGGACTGATGCTGGTGCTTGCCGTGACCCTGCGCCTGATCCTTCCGGAGCGACGGCCGAGCACGTCCGTCCGCTACCTGGCGCTGTTGCGGTCGATGGGTCAACTGCTGGTCGGCACGCCGATCCTGCGACGTCGGGCGTTCTACCATGCCCTGTTGTTCGGGGCGTTCAGTCTGTTCTGGACTGCTGTGCCACTGATCCTGGCGAGCCCGGCGTGCGGCCTGAGTCAGGTCGGCATCGCCGTGTTCTCCCTGGCGGCGGTGCTAGGAGCTTGTGTCGCGCCGCTCGCGGGCCGCGTCGCCGACCGTGGTCTGACGAAACCTGCGACGGCCTTCGCGATCCTGACCGTCGTGGCCTGTTTTCTCCTGGTGTTCGCAAGTGGCGGACACGTCGTCGCGGTCCTGTTCGTCGCGGCGCTGCTGATCGACGTCGGAGTGTCGTGCAACCTGGTGCTGGGGCAGCGTTCGATCTTCGCGCTGGGGGCGGAAGTACGCAGCCGACTGAACGGCCTCTACATGGCGATCTTCTTCTGTGGAGGCGCGGTCGGGTCGGCCGTGGCCAGCGTGGTGTACGCGACCTACGGGTGGGTGGGTATCGCATGGTGCGGTATTGCCTTCCCGCTGCTGGCGCTTCTCTACCATCTGACGGATATGGTGCCGCGGCGTCCCGCGACGGCCGGGTGATCGTTGAGGCTTCCACGTACGCCCTCGTGCTCCGAACGCACAACGTGGAGGGTGCGAAAGGCCGGCCGCGGCATCCCGCCTTTCCCCTACTGCTGCAACCGCGTCCGGGGGTGGTGGCCCAAGCTTGGCGTTCAACCTCGCACGTCACCCGACCTGCTGAGACTCCGGACTTCGCGGGACCTGGGACGACGTCCCGAGCCCGGCCGGGCCGAGCCGCCGGAGCGGGCGACGGATCGCAGCAGCGAGGTGTCCGGCCCCCGAGCCCGCGGGCCGGAGCGGGACGTCCGCGGTGCGACCTGCCCGAGGTGACCGGGCCTCCGGCTCTCTCCCGGTGCCGGCTCCTCGGCGGACTACGAGGGCTTCTCGTGCGGCTCGGCCTTCCTGGTCGACCACTTGAGCTCGATCTCGAGCTCGATCTCCTCCTCGCCCACCTCCACCTCGATCTCGCTGCGGAGCTCGTCGGGCATGTGCATGCTCAGTACTCCCGGTCCGAGATCGAGCTCGACCTGACCGCCGCGCTTCAGCCCGGCCGCGAGTGCGGAGAGCAGTTCAGCCGCCTCGACGCGCGAGAGTGAGCCCTTCTGCTCGAACTTCAGATCCTTCATGAGAAGCCTCCGATTTCCGCTGCGAACAACCCGTCCAGTCGAGTCTGCGCCGGTCGTCGCCGGGCGGCATCCCCTGGTCGGATCCCGCTCCCGCGAGGAGCTCCCCGACGAGCTGCCACGAACGGGTCCCGCGGGGCGGGCCCGGGAGGCCAGGCGGCTCAGGTCTCGTCGGGGCGGACCACGCACAGGCCCCAGATGACGAAGGCACAGACGGCCATCACGGTGACGGACCACGCCGGGTAGTACGGGATGGACAGGAAATTGGCGATGATGAGAAGCACCGCCACCGCCACGCCGATCACTCGGGCCCAGAGGGCCCGCTTGAACAGTCCGGCGGCCACCGCGATCGCGATGACGCCCAGGACCAGGTGGATCCATCCCCAGCTCGTCAGGTCGAACTTGAAGACGTAGTTCGGCGTACTGACGAAGACGTCGTCCTCGGCGATGCCCATGATGCCGCGGAGGACGGCGAGCGATCCGGCGAGCAGCAGCATCACGGCGGCGAAGCCGGCCAGACCGCCGGCCACGAAGGAACCACTGGCGGCGGATTTCCGGGTGGAAGGCGTGGGACGTGAGGTTGGGGACATTGGCGGACCTCGATTCGTGCGTTGCGGACTCGTCGAATCCTCGCGAACGCCAGGGGCGTGGACACCGGCAACGCGGACTTCGACCACCCGACACCAGCCTGTGCGTGTCCGGTGGGACGGCGGCGGCTCCGCCCGACTGTTCATCTCCGCCGGCCCGGGCGGTCGCCGAGGGCTGGAGCGCCAGTACTACGGTTCCCCGGATCCTCCTCCGCGACACCCGGACGACCGGGCCCACCGGACGCCACTTCCACCGGGCCGGGTCGTCGACGGGGCCGACCGCCGCGGGCTGCTGTCACGCTGCCAGCACCTGGGC
Organism: Kitasatospora sp. NBC_00315; assembly: GCF_041435095.1. NCBI lineage: Bacteria > Bacillati > Actinomycetota > Actinomycetes > Kitasatosporales > Streptomycetaceae > Kitasatospora > Kitasatospora sp. NBC_00315. The sequence goes on from NZ_CP108025.1 coordinate 947,775, forward strand.
CGGCGCATCACCGGGTTCAGGCGGCCGCCCGACCGGTGGTGAGGGCAGGGACGCGCCGCTCGGAGGCCGGACCGGGGCCGGCGGCGCGGGAGCGGCCCGGGGCCTCGCCGGCGCGGCGCGCTCAGTGGCCCACTAGGGCCTTGGCCCCCACGATCACCAGTCCCAGTACCAGGTTGACCAGGGCCTCCACGCCCGCCTGCCGGCGCGAGGCACGGGCGTGCAGGGCGCCGATGTAGGCCCAGGACACCTGCTGCGCCACGGCGACCGCGAGAGCGAACCACGCGGTGCCGGTCAGGCTCAGCCCGAGCAGCGGGCTGACCGCCACCGCGGCGGCCGGCAGTACGGCGGCCTCGACGATGGACCACTCGCCGCGCCCGACCCGGCGGACCTCCGGCCAGGTGAGCGACTGGCCGACCGTCCGCTCACCGGCGACGCGCGCGTAGACGTGGGTGGCCCAGAACACCAGCCCGGTGACGAGCAGCAGCACGACGGTCTCAAGGCGGGGGAACTCGCCGACGGTGCTCGCCGCGGCGAGCACCGAGGCGGCGAGCAGTGAGCCGTAGACGGCGCCCGCGTAGTCCGTCCGCGACGGCGCGCGCCCGTCCGGACGGCGTTCGCGCAGCCACGGGATGACATGGTTCACCGCCTCACCATACGAGCGCGCGACCCGGACCGCAGGCGCGCCACGCGTACGGACACGCGGGTGGCGCCCCGACCGGTGCGGTCGGCGCGGGGCTCGCCCGGGGCGCCGTGACCCCCGGCTCCGTCCCGGCCCGGGCGTCAGTCCCGCCCGGGCGTCAGTCCGGCCCGCGACGGCGCGCGCGCAGCACCAGCACGTACAGCGCCGACACGGCCGTGAGCAGCACGACGACGGCGAGCACGTGGCTGGAGGCGATCCTCAGATCGGCGACCAACGCCGTCACCAGGACTCCGACGATGAGCAGGATCGAGACGGCCGTCCGCAGGGCGACCATCGCGGCCCCCGGTCGAAGGACCCAGCGCCGGGCCGCCCGCGGGCCGACGGCGGGGCCCTCCACGGACGGGGCGTAGTAGGCCGTGGCTCGCGCGGCCAGCTTGGTCGTGGCACGCCGGTACATCTCGGCGCTCGCCGGGATCCAGATCAGCGGTACGACGCACCCGAGGGCCACCACGGCGGCGACACCGCTCCAGACGGCCAGCTGTCGTCCACGGCCCGCCGACTGTTCCCCGGCGGTCAGCAGCCCGATCAGGTACGCCAGGCGCTTCACCAGGACCCACCATCCCGTCCGGCCGGCCGGCTCCCCGTCCGCCGGCGCCTCGTCCGCCGACGCCTGGTCCGCCGACTCCTCGTCCGCCGGACCGGCCGCGTCGAGCAGCTCACGGGCCGCCTCCGGCGAGGAGCAGACGCCCTGCAGCACCAGCAGGTCCGCCGCCAGCTCGCCGGGCTCGCGATGCACCCCGGACAGGGCGGCGAGCTCCAGCACCATCCGGATCTGGGCGGACAGCGCCGCGACGAAGGCCGCCGGCCACAACAGCATGAACGGTCCGCCCAGGAAGGCCCCCTCCAACACCGAGGCGCGGACGCCCCGCGCGGTCGCCCGCTCCCGGTGCTGCGCGGGGCCGAGTCCTGGGTGCTCGGCCAGGATCGCCGCGGCCGACGCCTCGGCCCGCGGCCCCAGCAGTCGCACGGCCTGGACGGCCATCGCCTCGGGCATGTGGCGAGGCTCCGCCCTGGCCACCCGCAGCAGGGTGCGCGCCGGTCCGGAACCACGGGTCGCCGCTCGCCGATGGGCTCTCACTTTTCGCAGGCTAGCCCAAGGTCGCCTCGCGGAGCGGCATCGCCCCGGCCCGGTGGGCGGCCATCGGTGCCGCCCCACGGGCGCCCGCCCACGCCGGCGGCCGCAGCAGCCGCGACCGGCAGCGACGGCCGCTCGGTAGGGCGCCGCCCGGGCCCGCGCTCACGGGGGAACCGGGTCGTCGTCGTCACGGCGGGAGGAGATCTGCACGCGGGCCGAGCGCCACCGTGAGCGCATCTGCGTCACCACGTTGTGCCACTGCCGCCGGACCTCGTCGTCGGGAGGCCGGTCCCCGCGGCGGATGCGGCCGAGCTCGTCGTCCACCTCCCGGCCGAGCGCCGCCGACCCGACCATGACGAGCATGACGCCGAAGAACGCCGAGATCATCGCGAAGACCGCGCCGACCGGGCCGTAGCGGGTGGCATAGGAGCTGAACAGACGCGGCAGGTAGACCGTCGCGCCCACCGAGTAGGCCGTGGTGAGGACGGCCGAGAGCGCTCCGAACGCCAACAGGCTGCGCCGGTCGATCCGCTTCGCCGAGAGCACCCGGCCGCTCCAGACCAGGAAGACAGCCGTCAGCGGCGCCGCGCACAGCGAGGCGCCCAGCTCGAAGCGGCCACGGCCCAGGAGGATCCGGATCCAGCCGGTGAGCAGCAGGTACGTCGCCAGGCCGAGGACCCACCTGAGTCCGTTCGGCGTGTTGCGCACGCTGAGCGGCCTGAGCTCCCAGGTCTGCTCGAACAGCCGCTGCGCGGCACGCGTGAAACTCAGCACCGAGATCGTCAGGAAGACCGTCCCGACGACGTCCAGGCCGGTGCTCGTCGTGGCGCCCGGCGAGAACAGCTGCCTGACCGCCTCGGCGCCGCCCCCGCTGAGGCCGTAACGGTCGATGAGCCGGTCCGCGACACCCTTGGTGCCGGTCTGGGAGAGGAGCCCGGCACCGAGGACCGCGAGCGGAACCAGCGCGGTCAGCGCGCTGGAGGCCAACGCCATCGAGCGGTCGAACCCGACGACCCGCTGGAAGCGGTTGACGACGCGCAACGCGAAGGCCGGACGCAGCCAGAACGTCAACGTCCTGACGACGCGCTCGCGATCGATGCGTGCCGTCCCACCCTCCCGGGCTCTCGAAGCTGCGTGGCCGAGCCGACCCTAACCCGGCGGCGCCGCGGCGGACGGCTCCGACGCGTCGGCGACACCCGCCGCCTCGCCGGCCCACGCGACTCCCCCACCTGCACCCCCGCGCACTCCCCGCGCACCGGCCGCGCACCGCTCGTGGCGGTGATTCGCCGGGCGAACGCCGGATGCGGCACAGTGGCCCCATGAGGGCGGACACGGACCGGCAGGAGCCCGCCGGGCGCAGCGGCACCCGGCGCCGGCCGGTGCAGCAGCGCAGCCAGGAGCGGTACGAGCGGATCGTCGACGCCTGCGCGGCGCTGCTCGACGAGGCCGGCGCCACCGCCCTCACCACCAAGGCGGTCGCCCAGCGCGCCCGGGTCCCGATCGGCACGCTCTACCAGTTCTTCTCCGGCAAGGAGAGCCTGCTGGCCGCGCTCGCCGCCCGGAACCTGGAGCGCTACCTCGACCGGCTGGCCCGGCGGCTGGCGGAGCGGCCCGCGGGCGGGACGGCTCCGACGGTGGCCGGGTTCGTGGAGCTGGCCGTGGAGGAGTTCGTCGCCATGAAGCGGGCCCTGCCGGGCTTCGGGCAGGTCGACTTCGGCCTGGTCGTGCCCACCCCGGCCGGCGTCCGCGACGACCTGCACCTGCTCGACACCGCGCTGGACAACAACACGGCGGTGGCGCTGCGCCTTCAGGAGCTCGGTGGCGGCCTCTTCGCGGCGGGGCCCGCCTGCGGGCCGGACGGCGGCCCGGACCTCGGCGGCCGGCCGGACGGCGGCCCGGACCCAGGCGGCCGGCCGGGCGTCGCCCTCACCCTGCGGGTCGCCCTGGAGGCCGCCGACGCGGTGCTGAAACTGGCCTTCCGCACCGACCCGGACGGGGATCCGGTGCTGATCGCCGAGTGCAAACGCCTGCTCGTCCGTTATCTGGCCGCGCCGCCGGGGAGCGACTGAACCGTGCCGGGCGCGCGGCCCGGGGCCCCGCGCGGCGCGCCCGGCGCGGCGCAAGCGTTGCGGGCAGGTCCTCGGCGCAGCACAGTGGAAGCAGGACGACTGCCCCGAGAACGGCAGCCGGCCTGTCGCGAGCACCACGACAGCCGTCACGACGAAGGAGCAGATCGTGCATGCAGCGGTAGGTGACCAGCTCCACATCCACAGCAGGGCGGTGGGCATGACGGACCGCACCGGTGAGATCACCGAGGTGCGCGGCCCCAACGGCGAACCGCCGTACCTGGTCCACTTCGAGGACGGCCACGAGGGGCTCGTCTACCCGGGCCCGGACACCGTCGTCGAGCACAGCAGGAAGATCAGCTGACGCGCGCCGCCCGTCCCGTACCGGCCCGGTACGGGACGGGCCGATAGCGTGTCCGACTCCCTGCCCGGCCCGCTGGCCGCCCTCGCCCCGGTGCTCGACCACTACGGGTACCTGGCGGTGGGCGTTCTCGTGCTGCTCGACAACTGCGGAATCCCGGTCCCCGGCCAGACCATCATGGTGCTCGCCGCCGTGTACGCCGGCGCCGGGCACCTGAGCCTGGCCGGCGTCGTCGCCGTGGCGCTCACGGCGGCGATCGCCGGCAACACCCTGGGGTACGTCATCGGGCGTACCGGCGGCAAGGCGTTCGTGCACCGCTGGGGCCGCTACGTGCTGCTCACCCCCGCCCGGGTGGAGCGCGCCGAGGTCTTCTTCCGGCGCCACGGCGGCAAGGTGGTCACCGTCGCCCGCTTCGTGGACGGCCTGCGTCAGGCCAACGGCATCATCGCGGGCACCACCGGAATGGACGCTCGCCGGTTCAGCGTCTTCAACACGCTCGGGGCGGCGCTGTGGGTCGGCGTCTGGTGCGCCGCCGGCTACCTGGCGGGCGCCAACATCGGCGCGGTGTACGAGCGGGCCCTGCGCTACCAGCTGTGGTTGCTGCTCGGGCTCGGTGTGCTCCTCGTCGCGCTCGGCGTGCACCAGGTGCTGCGCCGGCGGCGCCGCGCGCGGGGCTGACGGCCCGCCACCTCGGCGGGGGCCGCCGGTACCGGGTCAGCCGAACGTCAGCTGCAGCACCTCGAACGGCGAGGCGTACCGGGCGCCCAGCCGGGTGCCGGCCTCGCGGGCGAGGCCCTCCAGGAAGTCCGGCGCGTTCGCCATGTCGCCGCCGAGGCCCTCCAGGTACGCCTTGTGGGCGCGCAGCGAGGCCACGCCGACGTCGAAGAAGTCGGTGGTGTCGGCGGCGTGCGCGGCCTGGGGGGAGCCGGCCGCCCACAGTTCGCGCACCCCGCCCCACGGCTCGTGGCCCTCGTCGAGGAGGTCGGGGAACACCCAGCGGTTGCCGGCGTCGCGGATCGCGTCCAGGACCGATCGCCCGACCGCGATGTGGTCGGCCTGGTTGGGCACGACGCCGCCGTAGGTGTCGCGGAAGTTGGCGGTGAGGACGATCTCCGGGCGGTGCCGGCGGATCGCCCGGGAGATGTCGCGGCGCAGTGTCAGGCCGTACTCCAGTACGCCGTCCGGGTGGCCGAGGAACTCCACCACCGGGACGCCGACCAGCGCGGCGGAGGCGACCTGCTCCGCCTCGCGGATCGGCCGGCAGTGCTCCGGTGCCAGCGTGTCGATGCCGGCCTCGCCGCTGGTGACCATCACGTAGACGACCTGTTTGCCCTGGGATGTCCATCGGGCCACCGCGGCGGCCGCGCCGTACTCCATGTCGTCGGGGTGGGCGACGACGGCCAAGGCGCTCTGCCAGTCCTCCCGCAGGGGCCGGTAGGGCTCGGGCTGCTGCTCGTTCATCGGCACACGGCTTCCTGTGTCGGCGTGCCCCGCCGGAGCACGCTCCCCTGGTCAGGCTACGCCCGTGGGCTCAGCCGGCCGACCGGAAGGAGTAGTTGAAGTCGACACTGTCGAAGTGCCCCATCATTCGCAGCCAGAACGGCATCAGCATCTCCAGGCCGCGGGCGCCCTTGATGTCGCCGAGGTCGATGATCGAGCCGGTCGGCCAGCCGAAGCGTGCCAGCAGCAGGGCGACCTCGGCCTTGGCCCCGGGGTCGTCGCCCGCCAGGAAGAGGTTGTGCTCCCCCGGCACCCGGCCCGGGTCGACCATCACCGGGGCGCTCATGGTGTTCAGTGCCTTGACCACCCTGGCCTGCGGGAACTCCCGCTGGATCTGCTCGCCGACGCTGTCCGTGGCCACCGGGTCGAGGCCGACCTCGCCCTCCGGTGAGAAGACCAGCGGGTTGGACACGTCGACGAGGATCTTGCCGGCCAGGCTCTCCCCGCCGACGGCGCGCAGGGCCTGGAGCGAGACGGTGCCGGCCGTGGCGTTGACGATCCACTCGCCGAAGGCGGCGGCCTCGGCGAAGGTGCCGCCGTGGCCGTGCGGGCCGGCCTGCTCGGCCCAGGTGGTGGCGGCGGAGTTCTCCTTGCTGCGCGAGCCGAGCGTCACCTCGTGCCCGAGGCTGAGCAGCTTGTCCGCCAGGGTGCGGCCGACCGTACCCGTACCGATGATCCCGAACCGCACGCGCGTCTCCCGTCCATGGCCTTCGTCAGCAGACCGACGATAGGTCACATGTCCTGGCGCGACGGCCGTTTCACGGCGGCGCGCCCGCGAGTCCGGCCGGGCCGGTGCCGGGCTCCGCGGCGGCGCGGAGCCCGGCACCGGCGGTCCGGGGGCTACTCCACCGTGACGCTCTTGGCCAGGTTGCGGGGCTTGTCGACGTCCCGGCCGAGGGCGACCGCCGCGTGGTACGCGAACAGCTGGAGCGGGATGTTGAGCAGCAGCGGGTCGAGCTCCGGCTCGCTCTTGGGGACGAGGATGCAGTGGTCCGCGAGCTTGGTCTCGGGGGTGCGGTGGGCGACCGCCAGGACGCGGCCGGCCCGGGCCTTGATCTCGCCGAGGGTGGTGAGGTTCTTGTCGAGCAGCTCGTCGTCCGGCACCAGGGCGACGGTCGGCAGGTCGGGGTTGATCAGGGCCAGCGGGCCGTGCTTGAGCTCACTCGCGGGGTACGCCTCGGCGTGGACGTAGCTGATCTCCTTGAGCTTCTGCGCGCCCTCGCGGGCGACCGGGAAGCCGCGGACGCGCCCGATGAACATCATGCCCTCGCAGTGGGCGTACTCGCGGGCCAGCCCGGCGATGTGCTCGTCGTGCTCCAGGATCTCCCGGATCTGCCCCGGCAGGGCCTTGAGGGCGGCCACGATGCGCCGCCCGTCGGCGGGCGAGAGGTCGTGGATTCGGCCGAAGTGCAGGGCGAGCAGGGCGAAGGCGACGACCGTGGAGGTGAACGCCTTGGTGGAGGCGACCGAGATCTCGGGCCCGGCGTGCAGGTAGATCCCGCCGTCGCACTCACGGGCGATGGCGCTGCCGACGGTGTTCACGACGCCCAGGACCCGGCCGCCCTTGCGCTTGATCTCCTGGACGGCGGCGAGCGTGTCGTAGGTCTCGCCGGACTGGCTGACCGCGACGTAGAGCGTGTCGGCCTCGATCACCGGGTTGCGGTAGCGGAACTCGGAGGCGGGCTCGCTGTGGGCGGGGATCCGGGCCAGCTCCTCGATCAGCTGGGCGCCCATCTCACCGGCGTAGTAGGCCGAGCCGCAGCCGAGGATCTTCACCCGGCGGATCTCGCGCAGCTCGCGGGCGTCCAGGTTGAGCCCGCCGAGGTGGGCGGTGGCGAAGCGCTCGTCGAGTCGTCCGCTGAGGGTGCGCTCCACCGAGCCCGGCTGCTCGTGGATCTCCTTGAGCAGGAAGTGCTCGAACCCGGCGGTGTCGTAGGAGTCGATCTCCCAGTCCACGGTGGACGGCTGGCGGTGCGTGGTGCGGGCGTCCTCGGTGAAGGTGCGGAAGCCGTCGGCGCGGACCGTGGCGAGCTCGCCGTCCTCCAGGTGGACGACCTGGCGGGTGTAGCGGACCAGGGCGGAGACGTCCGAGGCGACGAACATCTCCTTCTCGCCGATGCCGAGCACGATCGGGCTGCCGTTGCGGGCGACCACGATCCGGTCGGGCCGGGTGGCGTCCAGGACGGCGATGCCGTAGGTACCGACGACCTTGCCGAGTGCGGCGCGGACGGCGTCCTCCAGCTCGGTGCCCTCGGTGAGGTGGGCGGCGATCAGGTGGGCGAGCACCTCGGTGTCGGTCTCCGAGAGGAAGACGGCCCCGTCGACGGTCAGCTTGGCGCGCAGTTCGTCGGCGTTCTCGATGATCCCGTTGTGGACGACCGCGATGCGCTCGGCGTTGTCCAGGTGCGGGTGCGCGTTGGCGTCGCTGGGCGCGCCGTGGGTGGCCCAGCGGGTGTGCCCGATGCCGGCGGCGCCCTTGCCCGTCCCCTTGGAGAAGGCGGCCGGTACGACGGCCGCGAGGTCGGCGACCCGGCCCTTGACCTTGCGCACCTTCAGGCCGCCGCTGCGGCCGCTCACCGCGATGCCGGCCGAGTCGTAGCCGCGGTACTCCAGCCGCTGCAGACCCTCCAGCAGGAAGGGGGTCGCGTCCTTGGGGCCGATGTAGGCAACGATTCCGCACATGGGTCGCTGGCTCCTTCTCTCAGGTACAGACGGGTACGGGCGGTGGCGGGGTTCGGGCGGCCGCGGGCCGGGCCGCGTCGGTCGGGCCGACGGGGGCCGGTCCGGCGCGATCCCGAGGTCCGCCGCGGAACGGGGCGGCGCCGGCGGGCGCCGGCTCAGCCGTAGACGATCCGGCGCAGCTGACGGGCGGAGAGCCCGGGTGCCGCCACCCGGCGGGCGGACAGCTCCTGCGCCAGCCGGGCGAAGATCTTCTCGTTGGTGAGGCCGCGTGCCTGCAACTCGCCGTGGCGTCGGCGGACGTACTCCTCGGTGCCCTCCGAGAAGTACGCCAGCACCTCCGCGACGACCCGCGCGGCCTCCCGCGGCCCGAGCGGGCTGATGCGGGTGAGGTGGGCGAGCAGGTCCTCATGAGGGTGCGGTGAGCTGGACACGAGAGGGGAGCCTAGGCGGGAGAACCGCCGGCAATCAAAGATTCTGCCCGAAATCGGGCAGATATTCAGACTTTCGGCTCCATCCCTCGCGTCGAACGGCCACCGGGCCGCCGGGCCGCCGGGCCGCCGAGGCATCGGGCCACCCCGGCCACCCCGGCCACCCCGGCCACCCCGGCCACCCCGGCCACCGCGGCCACCGCGGCCACCGCCACGAGATCGCCGGGGCGGCCCCGGCGCCCCGGCGCGACACCACCGACCCACCCCGTTCGGAGCACTCCGCCCGGTGCGGACCCCGCGGGTCCTCGGCGACCCGGCAGGCCTTGCGCCCCACGGGCCACGAGCGTTTGGTCCGCCCGCCTGGATGTGCGATAACGTCGCCGACATCTCCCGAACGGCGGTCAGAAACCAGGTTCAACGGTCCGGTTCCGTCAGGATGGGGGCGAACCGTCCGTCTCGATCCGCCGGGGGATCCTCGTCATGCAACCGCGAGTCTTCGCGATCCTCACCGCCTTTCTGCTCGGCGTCCTGGGCCTCGGGTCGGTGGCGGTCACCGACTGGACGCCCGCCGCAGCGCCCGCACTGGCAGCCTCGCCCTCGGCCGGCAGCGCGGCGCCCCCGTCCGCGGCCGTCTCGGCGACGCCGACCGGCGACCCGGCCGTCTGGACGCGCAGCACACTGCGGAACAAGCTGATGACCGAGATGGACCGGACCGATCCCGGTGTCGCGCTCGCCGACCTGGACCGGATCACCAAGGCTCAGCCCTACACCGTCCGGTTCTGCCACCCGATCGCGCACGAACTCGGGCACGCGGCGGTCAAGCGCTACAACGAGGACTTCCAGAAGGTCATCTCCTTCCCGCACGAGACCTGCGCGGCCGGATACCTGCACGGCGCGGTCGAGGAGATGCTGGCCGCCTCCAAGCAGCCCGAGGTCGACCTGCTCAAGCTGTGCGCGCCCGCCAACAAGGGCGCGTGCATCCACGGCGTCGGCCACGGCACCATGTTCGTCGCCAAGCAGGACGTCCCGGCCGCCCGCGCCCTGTGCAACGAGTTCACCACCAACACGAACAGGATCCGGTGCTCCGAGGGCCTGTTCATGCAGCTCTTCGGCCCGGACGAGGAGGACGAGAAGGCCAAGGCGAACCTGCCGGCCGACAAGCTCGCCGCCGAGCCGCTGTACCCGTGCCCGGAGCAGCCCGCGCTGTTCCAGTCGGCCTGCTTCTTCTACGCGCCGACCTACTACCTCAGCTCGCACGACTACGCCAACCACCCCGAGGCCTTCGCCGGCGCCCTCAAGTGGTGTCTGAACGCCAGGGCGAGCGGCGGCGAGACGGACTGCAGCCGAGGAGTGGGCTCACGCACCATGAAGTACAACCTCGACCGGGAGGACTGGGCCGCCCAGCAGTGCGCCACCGCCGCCGACGCCTCCCAGCGCAAGGCCTGCGCGGAGGGGCTGGTCAGCTACTACACCGTCAACTACACCGACGGCGGCGCGGCCGGCCGGCTCTGCGCCAAGATCACCGACAAGGAGATGCAGGGCTACTGCCGCTCCGCCGCCGGGATCTCCGGCACGCTGGACTGACGCCGCCGGCCGACGCGACGCCGACCCGCGGCCGGCCGGCCCCGAGGCTCCACGGCAAAGGCGCCACCCGGCCGGGGAACCCGCTGGTCGGAGGCACGTTCCGGCGGGTCCCCGGGCACCCGACCACCGGGCGCCCGGGGACCTGCCGCCGTTCGCCGCACCGTAGGATCGGTGGCATCCAGGTGCGCCGAGGACGCCGCGCCGTCCGGCCCCCACCTGCTGGAGTCAGCACCATGAGCCCCGCCCCCGACGACTTCCGCGCCGCCGCCCACACGGCCGCCGACCTGGTCAGCGACTACCTCGACGGACTGCCGGACCGCCCGGTCTGGCAGCCGATGGAGCCGGCCGATCGCAAGGCCCTGCTGCAGGCACCGCTGCCCGAGGGCGGCGCGCCGCTGACCGACCTGCTCGACTTCATCGGCGCCGGCGTGATGCCGGCCCCGATGGGCAACGGCAACCCGCGGTTCTTCGGCTGGGTCAACTCCGCCCCCGCGCCGGCCGGCGTGCTCGCCACGCTGGCGGCCTCCGCGATGAACCCGAGCTCGGCCGGCGGCGACCACGCGGACGTCCACCTCGAGCGCACCGTCGTGCGCTGGATCGCCGAGCTGGTCGGCTTCCCGCACCCGGCCGGCGGCGGGCTGCTGACCTCCGGCACCTCGATGGCGACCATCCTCTGCCTGGCCGCCGCGCGGGGCCGCGCCGCTCGCCTGGCCGGCTGGGACATCCGCGAGGACGGGCTCGCCGGCATGCCGCCACTGGTCGCGTACGCCACCGGGGAGACGCACTCCTGTGTCCGCAAGGCCGCCGAGCTGCTGGGCCTGGGCAGCAAGCACCTGCGGACGGTCGCGACCGGCCCCGACGGCCTGCTGGACGTCGCCGAGCTGCGCGCCGCCGTTGCCCGCGACCGCGCCGAGGGCCTGCTGCCCTTCCTGGTGGTCGCCTCCGCCGGCACCGTCGGCACCGGCGCGGTGGACGCCTTCGACCCGATCGCCGACATCTGCGCCGAGGAGCAGCTGTGGCTGCACGTGGACGGTGCGTACGGTGCCTTCGGCGTGCTCGACCCCGAGATCGCGCACCGCTACGCCGGGCTGGGGCGGGCCGACTCCCTCGCGCTGGACCCGCACAAGTGGCTGGGCGTGCCGGTGGACTGCGGCTGCGCCCTGGTGCGCGACACCGACGAGCTGCGCGGCACGTTCAGCCTCGTCCCGTCCTACCTGCGCGACGAGGCGGCGGGCGAGCTCGGCTGGTTCTCCGAGTACGGCATGGAGCAGACCCGTCCGTTCCGCTCGCTGAAGGTCTGGGCGACCATCGCGCACCGGGGCCGGCAGGGCATCTCGGACGACATCGCCCGCTGCACCGCGCTGGCCCGCCGGCTCGGCGAGATGGTCGAGGCGGATCCGGAGCTGGAGCTGCTCGCGCCGGTGCAGACCTCGATCGTGGCCTTCCGGCACCGGGTCGGCGGCCTGGCACCGGAGGCGGTGAACGCGGTCAACCGCGAGCTGCCGGTGGCGGTCCAGCTGCGCGGCCGGGTGTTCGTCACGGGCGCGCTGCTCGACGGCCGGGAGATGCTCCGGGCCTGTCTGCTCAACGCGGCCACGACGGAGGCCGATCTCGAACTCCTGCTGGCCGAGGTCCGCGCTGTGGGAGACGCGCTGACGGAGCGTTCGGCGGCGCGCTGACCTGCCCGGTCGCCCGTCACCGGCCCGCCCGGATTACCGCTGCGCGAAACGGGGCGGAATCCGGGCGGAATCCGGGCGTCGATGATCGAGTGCGCGTGCGAATGGTCCGGCGAGACATTTACCCACAGGTCACGGAGGATTCGTGACCACGAAACACCCGCACGACAGCATGCAGTCATGGACGATCTGACGAACGGCCGATCCCTCGCCCCGACGACCTCCCGCGCACAGCGCCGCGGCGCCCGGACCCATCGCTGGCGTCGGGACACCGTGGAACTCGCCGCGGTCTTCCTCTCCGTCACCGCCGCCGACCTGGTGGCCAAGATCGTCGTGCACGGCCCCGAGGGCCCGGTGGTGCTGGCCACCTCCGCGGTGATGCTGCTCGCCACGGCGCTGTTCCACACCTGGTGGGCACACCGCCACCTGCACGGGCCCCCGTCGCCCGACACCGCCGCGCCACCCGGTGAGGGCGCGGCGGAGCTGACCGGCCCGCTGCACGACTTCGAGCAGACCACGCTGTGGCGGGTGCGCACCACGGTCGAGGACTCCCCCGGCAGCCTGGCGCGGGTGTGCACGGCGTTCGCCGAGCAGCAGGTCAACATCATCTCGATGCAGTCCCACCCGCTGCCCACCGGCACGGTCGACGAGTTCCTGGTCCGCGCCCCGCTGGGCCTCACCCGGGCCGAGCTGACCCGTACGGTCGCCTCGGCCGGCGGACACGACATCTGGACGGACCCGGCCGACGCCCACGACCTGGTGGACGTCCCGACGCACGTGCTCGCCCTGGCGACGCGTACCGCGCTGGACGCCGCCGAGCTGCCCGTCGCGCTGCGCCAGCTGTTCGGCCGGTGCACCATCCGCCAGTTCCCGGGGGCCGGGAGGCGCGCGACGGCCGGGCTGGAGGGCCATGTGATGCGGCTGCCCGCACCCTCGGGGGACCTCATCGAGCTGACCCGCCCGCACCTGCCCTTCACCCCGACCGAGTTCGCCCGGGCCCAGGCGCTGGTCGAGCTGGACACCCTGCTGGGGCCGCGGGTGCCGCAGGTCAAGGCACGCCTGACGATGCCCGCCGGCGCAGACCTGACCGTCCGCCGGGCGGACGCGAGCGACAAGGAGGCCGCGCTGGCCATGCACGGCCGCTGCTCCCCGGACACCCTGCGCAAGCGCTACCACGGCCCGGTCACGGACGCCGCCCGCTACCTGGACCACCTGCTCGACGAACGGCACGGCCAGGCCCTTGCGGTCGAGGCCGCGGACGGCCGGCTCGTCGCGCTCGGCCACCTGATGTGGGACGACGACAGCGCCGAGGTCGCCGTGCTGGTCGAGGACGCCTGGCAGCGCCGGGGCCTCGGGCTGGATCTGCTTCGGCGGATGTCCGCGCTGGCCCTGGAGGCCGGGATCGACAGCGTGTACGCGATCACCCAGGCGTCCAACACCGGACTGATCGCCACCATGCGCAAGCTCTCCGCGCCGCTCGACTACCAGGTCGAGGACGGCACCCTGGTGATCACCGCCCACCTGGCCGAGGCCACCGCCGAGCTGCCCGCCCCCTGGGCCGGCCGCTGACACCGGGCCGCTGCCCCGGGCCGACCGTCCGCGAGGAACCCGGCCGCTGACAGACCGACGCTGCCCCGCGCCCCCAGGGCCCGGGGCAGCGTCACGTCGACGTCCCGGTGACCGCACCGGGCCGGCAGAGCCCGCCGGGGCCGGGCAGTGACGCAGATCACCGGCCCCGCCGGGCTCCGGTGGTGCGGCCGCCGCCCCGGAGCCGGCCGGGGAACCGACACCCCGGTGGGCACCGTCCTACCGGGCGGAGCCCGTTCGAACGCCCGGCCCGCACCACCGGCCGGCGCGGAGCGCTCCGCGCGCGCCGCACCGGCCGGGAGCCCGCCCCGCGGCGCGCGGCAGGGCCGCCTGACCACACATCAGGCCGTCGTACCGGTAATCCCGGCAGGCAGCACCGGGTGCGGGGCACCGTACCGGCGCCCGGAGTCGGTAGGCTGGCCCCGTCCCCGCCGCCCGACGGTCCGTATCCCGGCCGACGAGCGGTGCCGCAGCAAGGAGGAACCACTGAGCATGGCAGGCACCGAAACGGAGGCCACAGGCGCGCGCGACGGCTCGCTGCCCGCCCGCGCCAAGATCGCCGTCACCGCCGGCCGGGTGGCCGCCGCCGTCTCCCGCAAGGCCGGCCGCGGCAGCGGTTCGGTGATCGGGGGCAAGATCGCTCTCAGGCTCGACCCCGATCTGCTCGCCACCCTCGCCGACCACCTCGACGTCATCCTGGTCAGCGCGACCAACGGCAAGACCACCACCACCCGCCTGATCGCGGAGGCGCTGCGGGCCGCGGGCCCGGTGGTCTCCAACGCCCTGGGCGCCAACATGCCCGCCGGCATCACCTCCGCGCTGGCGGGCGGCTCCGACGCGCGCTTCGGCGTGATCGAGGTCGACGAGAAGTACCTCGCCGGGGTCGCCCGCGACACCCGGCCGAAGGCGATCGCCCTGCTCAACCTGTCCCGCGACCAGCTCGACCGGGCCGCCGAGACCCGGATGATGGCCGAGAAGTGGCGCGAGGGCCTCAAGGACTCCGAGGCCGTGATCATCGCCAACGCGGACGACCCGTTGGTGACCTGGGCCGCGTCCTCCTGCAAGAAGGTGGTCTGGGTGGCCGCCGGACAGGCGTGGAAGGAGGACGCCTGGTCCTGCCCCGCCTGCGGCGGCGTGATGCAGCGCCCCGGCGACGACTGGTTCTGCCAGGACTGCGGCTTCCGCCGGCCCAACCCGCACTGGGCCCTGCAGGGCACCCACGTGGTCGACCCGCAGCGCGGCGCCTGGCCGATCCAGCTCCAGCTGCCCGGGCGCGCCAACCTGGCCAACGCCACCAGCTCGGCCGCCGTCGCGGCCGTGTTCGGTGTCCCGCCGCAGGTCGCGCTGGAGCGGATGCAGGCGGTGACGGCCGTGGCCGGCCGCTACGACGTCGTCCAGTACCAGGGCCGCGACATAAGGCTGCTGCTGGCGAAGAACCCGGCCGGCTGGCTGGAGACCTTCTCGCTGATCGACGGGCCGCCCGCGCCGGTGATCCTCTCGGTGAACGCGATGGACGCCGACGGCACCGACACCTCCTGGCTCTGGGACGTGGACTACGAGCGCCTGGCCGGGCACCCGGTCTTCGTGATGGGTCAGCGCAAGCTGGACCTCGCGGTGCGCCTGGAGGTCGCCGGGCTCCAGTTCCACGTGGTGGAGTCGCTGGAGCACGCGGTTCGGATGGCACCTCCCGGGCGGATCGAGGCGATCGCCAACTACACCGCTTTCCAGCAGCTCCGGAAGGTCGTGGCTGGCTGATGTCGACCCCAGGAAGCGGCCCGGGCACCGGGCCGAACGGAAGGCCTTCGAGGATGAGTGAAAGCAGTCTGCGGGTGGTCTGGGTCTACCCCGACCTGCTCAGCACCTACGGCGACCGCGGCAACGCGCTGGTCGTCGAGCGCCGCGCGCGCCAGCGCAACATCGCGGTGACCCGGATCGACGTCCGCTCCGACCAGGCGGTGCCCACCAGCGGCGACATCTACCTGATCGGCGGTGGCGAGGACCGCCCGCAGCGACTGGCCGCCGAGCGGCTGCGCCAGGACAGCGGGCTGACCCGCGCCTCCGAGAACGGTGCGATCATCTTCTCGGTCTGCGCCGGCTACCAGATCCTCGGCCACGAGTTCATCAACGACCTCGGCGAGCGCGAGCCGGGCCTCGGCCTGCTCGACGTGTGGAGCACCCGCGGCGAGGGCGCCCGCAACGTCGGCGACGTGCTGGCCGACGTGGACCCGCGCCTGGGTCTGCCGCAGCTCACCGGATTCGAGAACCACCAGGGCATCACCCACCTCGGTCAGGGCGTCTCGCCGCTGGCCACGGTGAGTGTCGGCGGCGGCAACGGCACCGGCGACGGTACCGAGGGCGCCTGGCGGGACACCGTCTTCGGCACCTACCTGCACGGTCCGGTGATGGCGCGCAATCCCGCCGTCGCGGACATGCTGATCAAGCTGGCGCTCGACGTGGGCGCCCTGCCCCCGGTCGACACCACCTGGTACGACGCGCTGCGCGCCGAGCGGATCGCCGCCAGCCGCCAGCCCGCGTGACCCCGCGTCCGTCCCGCCGTACGCCGCCACCGGGCGCCCACGGCGGGGCGGACCGCCCCCGGGCGGCGGAGCCGGCAGGACGTGACGGCCGGCACACCGCGCGACCGGTGTGACCGCATGGCGGGCACCCGGTCCACAGATCATCGAATACATACGACAATAGGCATGCTGGCCGCACCACCCTCCTCGGCAGCCGGCTGCATCATCACGGGAGCGCCGACGACGCCGCTGCCGTGTCGGTTCCTGTCCGGCCGGACACAGGGGCCCGCTATATGCTCGACCTCATGGTCGGTTGCGAGCAGAAATGTTCGATCCGACCAGCGCTTCACCTCACGGTCATCTCCCCGCCACCCCGGCGCGGGAGCGAACCGCTACGGTGACGGCGTGGTCCCAGCCTGGTAGTCCGGCCGTTCCTCGGTTCTGCTCGGGAGTTGCAAAGCAATGCGTATTGGTGTGCTGACCAGCGGTGGTGACTGCCCCGGCCTGAACGCTGTGATCCGCTCCGTGGTCCACCGGGGGGTGGTCGACCACGGCGACGAGATCATCGGTTTCCAGGACGGCTGGCGTGGCCTTCTGGAGGGTGTCCACCGCCCCCTGACCCTCGACTCGGTGAGCGGGATCCTCGCCCAGGGCGGGACGATCCTCGGCTCCTCGCGGGTCCAGCCCAGCCACCTGCGCGACGGCGTCGAGCGGGCCAAGAAGCACTGCGCCGACCTCGGGATCGACGCGGTCATCCCGATCGGCGGCGAGGGCACCCTCAAGGCCGCCAAGCTGATGAGCGACGGCGGACTGCCGGTGGTCGGCGTACCGAAGACCATCGACAACGACATCGCCTGCACCGACGTCACCTTCGGCTTCGACACGGCCGTCTCGGTCGCCACCGACGCCCTGGACCGGCTGAAGACCACCGCCGAGTCGCACCAGCGCGTGATGGTCGTCGAGCTGATGGGCCGGCACACCGGCTGGATCGCCCTGCACGCGGGCATGGCCGCCGGTGCCCACGCGATCGTGGTGCCCGAGCGCCCCTTCCACATCGACCGGCTCACCGCCGTCGTCCGCGAGCGCTTCGACCGCAACAAGAAGTTCGCGATCGTGGTCTGCGCCGAAGGTGCCAAGCCCGAGCCCGGCACCATGCACTGGGAGGAGGGCGTCAAGGACATCTACGGCCACGAGCGCTTCACCGGTGTCGCCAACCAGCTCTCCCGCGAACTGGAGCACCGCCTGGGCAAGGAGGCCAAGCCGGTCATCCTCGGCCACACCCAGCGCGGCGGCACCCCGACCGCCTACGACCGGGTGCTCGCCACCCGCTTCGGCTGGCACGCCGTGGAGGCCGTCCACAAGGGCGCCTTCGGCCACATCACCGCCCTGCAGGGCACCGACATCAACCTGGTGCCGCTGGCCGAGGCCGTCGCCGAGCTGAAGACCGTCCCCGCCGAGCGCTACCTCGAGGCCGAGACGGTCATCTGACCCGGCCCAACGCGCTCCGCGCGAGCCCTCGCCCCCCCCCGGGGCGGGGGCGCTCGCGCGTGCCTTCCCCGGCCGGGCGAGGCGCCCGGGATAGCGTGACCGGAACAGCAGCCCCCGCCGACCGGAAGGCACCCCCGCCATGGAGATCCTCGCCTACGGAGTGCAGGCCGACGAGCGGCCGCTGCTGGCCGACGCCTTCACCGGCCGCTACCCGCTGCGCAGCCTCGCGGTCTTCCTCAACCACGACACCGCGCCGCTGGCCGCCGGCTACCCGGTGGTGAGCAGCAGCGTCAACGACGAGCTCGACGCCGAGACCCTCGCGGTACTCGCCGCCGGCGGCACCAAGCTGATCGCCCAGCGCTCCACCGGCTTCAACAACATCGACCTCCGGGCCGCCGGGGACCTCGGCCTCACCGTCTCCCGGGTCTCGTACTACTCGCCGTACGCGGTCGCCGAGCACGGCTGGACCCTCGCGCTGGCCGTGAACCGCCGGCTCGCCCGGGCCACCAACCGCTCCCGCGAGTTCGACTTCCGCCTCGACGGGCTGATGGGCCGCGACATCCACGGCATGACCGTCGGCGTCATCGGCACCGGCAAGATCGGCGAGTGCTTCGCCCGGATCGCCCACGGCTTCGGCACCCGCCTGCTCGGCTGGGACATCACCCCGAACCCCGCCTGCCTGGATCTGGGCATGGAGTACGTCGAACGCGAGGAGCTGCTCGCCCGCAGCGACCTGATCAGCCTGCACGTCCCGCTGCTGCCCGCCACCCATCACCTGATCGACGCCGCCGCGCTCGCGCTGATGAAGGACGACGCCATCCTGGTCAACTCCAGCCGCGGCGGCCTGGTCGACACCGCCGCCCTGGTCGAGACCCTGCGCGCGGGGCGGCTGGCGGGCGTCGGCCTGGACGTGTACGAGGAGGAGACCGGCGTCTTCTTCTACGACCGCTCCGTCGAGGGCATCGACGACGACGTGCTGGCCCGGCTGGTCACCTTCCCCCAGGTGCTGGTCACCTCCCACCAGGCCTACTTCACCCGCACCGCCGTCGGCCAGATCATCGACGCCACCCTGCGCAACGTCGAGGACTTCGACGCCGGGCGCAGCAACGAGAACACCCTCGTCCCCGCAGCGGACGCCTGAAGAACCGGGAGGGCCCCGGTCCGTCCCGCACCGTCACGACAGGCGGGCGCAGCAGCCGGTCCGAAGGCGAGAGCGCGGGTACGGACCGGTGCTCGCCGGCCACCGGGTCCGCACCCGCCTCAGCGGTCCTCGCCGTCCTCCTCGTGGTGGACGTGCAGATCGCCCTTCATGACGGCGTAGAGCGTGCCGTGGCCGCCGGCGGTGTTGTTCTGGGTGCTCGTCCCGGACGGTGGGCCCTGAGCGTCGCCGGAGGGCGTGGCGGCAGCGTCCGGTGACGGCCCGTCAGCGTTGTCGCGCGGGGCGGAGGTCGCCTCGACGCGGTTGTCGCGCCCCACGACGACGGGACCGTGTGCGTCGCCGCCGATGCGGACACTGTGGCGGTCGCCGGATCCGGTTGCCATGAACGCTCCTCGCTGGGGGTGGGGGCCGGGAGTCGCCGGCCTTCGGGCATCGGGATCGGCGGTTGCGCCGCCGATCACTGCGCCGCCGATCACTGCGCCGCCGACCGTTCCTGCCGGACGCTCGCGAGCAGTTGCTCGACCTCGGCGTTCGTGAGGACCAGGGCCTCGATCGTGATGTCGGTGGCATGGTCCCAGTACGTACTGGTCCCGCTGATGGCGTTCGCCTGGTCCTGGTACCGCGCACTGACCTGCTGGTACACGGCGGCGGCGGCCGGGTCGTCGCAGGTCAGGGTGCCGCTGACGGTGTTGTCGGAGACCTGCAGCGGCTGCGGCCCGCTGGAGCAGGTGCCTGCGGGGTGGCCGTCGATGTCCAAGGAGCCGACGGTCATCAGCACGTTGACGTGCGCGAGTCGCTGGACGGGGGTGTCCTCGGGGTCGACCTTCGCGCTGACCTCCTCCGTGACGTGGCACCCGGTGGCATCGCAGTTCACACCGCTGTCGGCGCCCCGGTCGAAGTTCAGGCTGCCGTAACGCGCCGTCGCCAGGTCCTCGGCGGACTGCTCCAGGGCGTCGTACACCTGCCCGACCTCTGCCGGCGCCACCATCTCCAGGTCCATGGACGAGACGTCCGACAGCGGGGTCCCGGCCTCGACGGCACGGGGGAGCTCGGCACCGGGGGTCAGGTGCGAGCGCATCGCGCTCGGCGGCTCCCACCGCAGGACTCGGTACGGCGCGTCCCGGGAGACGTAGAGGTACCCGGCGGTGGTGTCCGCGCGAAGGGCGGGCACGCCGTTGACGTCGGTGGTCTGCGGGTCCTGCGCCGACGGCAGCCGAGGCTGGTCGGCCAGGGCCTGCGAGAACCGCGCGGCCAGGTCGGACGGGCTCTCGTACAACGACATCTCCCCCTCCAGACGGCTCGCGCCACCACTGTCACGGTCACCGATGCCGTTGAAGGTCCACAGGTGCAGGTCGGTGTCCGAGGTGTGCCACCGCGAATAGTCCTTGCCTCCGATGCTCAGCATGTCCTGGGCGTCCTCGTCCGAATCCAGGGTGGAGTCGGAGAGATGGCTGGTGCCGAACTTCTCGCCGTGCGCGGTCACCGTGACGTCGTTGAGGTACTCCTCCACGTTCCAGTCGCCCCGGTAGCGGACGCCCGGCGCCTGGGCCAGTGCCTCCATCGCCGTGTCGAACGGCGCCCGCAGCACCTTGCCCCCGCCCGTCGCGGCGGGCGTCCGGACCGTGTCGTCCCCGGCTGAGAGGGTCCAGGTGACCGCGCCCGCTCCGGCAACCAGCACGGCCAGTGTGACGAGCAACGCCTTGCCGCCCGTCAGGCCGACGGTCGCAGCCGCCCCGGTGCCCGCGCTGACCGCGCCGGACGTACCGGCTGCGGCGTGGCCGGCCGCCTGGTGACCCGCGTGTGCCGCCGCCTGGTGCCCCGCCGGTGCCGTCCCGTGCCCGGCGGCGTGCGGCGCAACCGTCGGCGTGGCGGCCTGGGACGGGGCGGGCGAGAGGTTCGCCATGTGGGAGGCCACGGAGTGCGACTGCGCACCATGTGCAGCGGTCGCATGCGTGGGAGCGGCGTGAGCCGGGGCGGCCGGCGCCGTGACGCCGTGAGCGGTCGGCGCCGCGGCGCCGTGAGCGGTGGCACCATGGGCGGGGCCGGCCCCCGGCAGGCCCTGGGCGGGGGCCGGGGCCGGTAGGGGGCCGGCCAACGAAGGTGCGACGTGTTGGGCGTTGAGTGCGGCGGTGGCCCCGTGAAGGTCACCCAGCGCCTTCCACAACAGGGCCGCCTCGCCCAGCAGTACGGCCGCCATGACCCGACGGCCCGTCAACAGACTGCGAATGCCCTCCTCGTGGACGAAGAAGGTCTCGGCGCGCGTGTCGCCGGCCCGTTGGGCGGCGCTCCAGCCTCGACCCAGCAGCCTGCCCCAGGCCCCGGGGCGGAGCGAGCGGGCCATCGCCGGGGAGGAGGCCCGGATCAGGCGCACTGCGAGCTCGGGTCGCCCGGCCGCCTCTGCCGACGCGGCCACCCGCTCGAACACCTGGCTGTGTCGGGCGATTTCGGCGAGGGTGGTGTCCGGCCGGGTGACCCAGTCGGTGAGCCGTTCGCAGATGCGCTCGACCGGGAAGGGCCCGGACGCCCGGCCCAGGATCGCCGCCACGGCGTCCGGCGGGCACCGGTAGCCGAACTGCTCGGCCCGCAGCAGGCCGAGCCCCGCCAACCGCTCGCACGCCCCTGCGGCGTCGGGCAGTTCGACGATCGCACCGATGCGGTCCGGTGCCAGCTCCGCGCCGTCCAGGGTGGCCAGCAGCCGTAGAACCTCGGCCGAGGATGCGTCGAGTTCCGCGAGCATCAGGGGAAGCAGTTCCGCGACCTCGCCCGGAAGCGGCAGCGTGCCGCCCTCGGCCGAACGGAGCCGGGCGAGAACGGCCGCCTGCAGCAGCAACAGCGGACGGCCCTGTGTGGCCTGCCACAAGGCCGTCGCCTCGGCGAGCTCGCCCCCGACGAGCGGGCGGCGCAGCTCGCGGACGAACAGTTCCAGCCCGGCCGGCCGGTCCAGCCCCGCCAGCTCCACCAGCGTGCCGTCCGCGCCCAGCAGCGATCTGCGGTGGGAGGCGAGGACGAACGTCGCGCACGGGGCCAGATCCGCCAGGGCCAGCACCTGGTCACGCGTCAGGTCCGCGTTGTCGAGGTACACGGTGACCCGCACCTCGGCCATGAGACGCCGCAGCTCGGGCTCCGACGGAGCGTACCCCACGGCGTCGTAGCAGGCTTCGAAGACCTCCTGTGCGAGGTCCACCACCTCACGGTCGGACGCGTTGAGGTACACCCGCCCGTTCGGTGCGGGAGCCCGGTGGGCCGCGTGGCGCAGCAGGGTGCTGGTGCCGCTCCCGGACGGGCCGTGGAGCTGCACCAGTCCGCCGTCGCGCACTCCCCGTTCCAGGTCCGCCAGTTCGGCCGCGCGCCCGAGCGGCTCCTGCTGCCGGCGCGGGAGCAGCGCCACCTGCTCCCGCAGCACGGGGGTGGGACGCTGACCCGACACTAGGAGGGTCACCGAGGAGCCGTGCTGGGCGTCCACCACCAGGTTGTGGTCACCGACCACGACCGGCCCGAGGGCGTCGCCCTCGATGCCGAGGCGGTAGGCGTTGCCGCCACCCGGCCCGGTCCGGCCTGCGGTCCCCCTGCTCACGGCGTCCGCAGCGGTCCTCGCGTCGGACTCGCCCGGTTCTTCCATCGCCACAGTCTCTCCCGGCCGTGAAGCACGACCGTTCTCGGGGCGGACCGCCTCGCGGGCGGTTGCCGGCGCGGGAGGTGCCCGTCCGCCGGTCGTCCACGCGGACCGGCGGAATCCGGAACTGCACCCGGTGGTCCACTGGTTGGCCAGGCTAGTACCACCGTTTTGCCGAGACCCCGTCAAATGACGGTATCCGCCAACGCTGTTCACCACTGCTTCGCACCCGTGCACGACGCCCCGGCCGAGAGGCGGGCCCGGGGGCGTGCCGTCCGCGGGTCAGGGGTAGGCGATGGTCTCGAGCAGCTCCAGGTTCTCCACCCGGATCGTGCGGTAGCCGGTGGTGACGGCTCCGGCCTCGCGCAGGCGGCGCAGTGCCTTGTGCACCGTGGGCTCGGCCGCGCCGGAGAGCGTCGCGAGCTCCGGCTGCGTGATCGGCCAGCGGATCACGGCGCCCGCACCGACAGGGTCCCCGTAGGTCAGGGCGATCTGGTGGATCACCCGGGCCAGCCGGGTCGCGGCGTCGCAGCCGGTGAAGTCGATCCGGCGGTCGTTCGCGACCCGCAGCTTGGTCACGATGGACTCGTTGACGGCCTGCGCGATGCGTGGTTCGCGCCGCATGCAGTCGAGGAACGCCGGTCGGCTCACCACTCTGGCGGCGACCGGGCCGCAGCTGGTGACCGTCGCCGAACGGGGCCTGCCGTCCACGGCGGCGAACTCGCCGACCAGGTCGCCGCCCATGCGCACGGCCAGCAGCGCATCCCGGTGGTCGTGGGTGCGCCCGGTCACCTTGACCACCCCGGCCAGCAGCACCAGCAGGAAGTCCGTCGTGTCCGACTCCCTCACCAGGACCCGGCCGGCCGGGTACCGCACCTCGGTGCCGAGCGCCAGCAGCCGCTCCCGTTCGACCGGGGGCAGCCGGCAGAGCAGGCTCGACAACGGCCAGGTGCAGCCGGACGGGACGCCCTCGCCCCGGCCGGGACGGTCGCTGGATGCCATCGCTCTCCCCCTGCCCCGCTCCACTGCGGGCGCGGCACTCCCCGTGGGTCACACCCGTGCGACCAGTATGCGGCCGGCGGGCCGCGCGGTGTCGTCGTCCGGCCGGAGATCCCGTATTCCCATGGGGTCCGTGGCCCGCCCGTACGGCACAGTGGGAACCGGGCCCGGGGCCGGCGTGGTCCGGACACCCGGGTGGACGCCGCCACCGCCCGGCGGCGTACGACGATCCGTCAGGAGATTTACGTGGAGTGGGAGTCGGCTTATCACGCGGTTGTCGCCGTGGACATCGAGCGCTCCGCCGGGCGCGGCGACCCGGCGCTGCTGGCGATCCGATCGGCGCTCCGGAGGGTGCTGCGCGAGTCCTTCGAACGGTGCCGGATCGACTGGGAGGCCTGCCGGGTGGACGATCTGGGCGACGGCCTGCGGGTCACGGCACCGCCCGGGGTACGAAAGGCGGCCCTGGTCCACCCCCTCTTCGACGAGGTCGCCGTCAGGCTGCGGGCCCACAACAGACTGACCGGTCCACTGACCACGGTCCGGGTCAGGATGGCCCTGCACGCCGGTGACGTCCGGCTGGGGCCGTCCGGGGAGGTGGTCGGGCGGCCGCTGGAGGTACTCGCCCGGCTGCTCGACGCACCGGCGGTTCGCACGGCCTTGGCCGAAGCCCCACCGAGCACGGTCGCGGTGCTGGTTCTCTCGGAGCACTTCCACGAGGAGACGGTGCAGCACGGCCGTCCCGGAGTCGAGCCCGAGACGTTCCGCAGGGTGATCGTCAGCAACAAGGAGTTCACCGCCCCGGCCTGGATCCGGCTGGCCGGGTGCGCGGCGGCGGAGCCCACGGAGCCGGCCGACCCGATCGCCGCCGACTCCGCCGCCGAGGACGGGCCCACCCCGGGGCCGTGGCGGATGACGAACAGGGCGACCGGACACGGCGTCGTCTATGCCGTCCAGAACGGCGACCAGCACATCACCACCACTCGTCGAGCGTGAAGGAGTCGCACGTCATGGACCAAGAACTGGTTGCGCTCGCGGAGGCCGGCGCCGCGGTGGTGGTCAGCGCGATGGCCACCGACCTGTGGCGCTCCGTCAAGGAGCGAACGCTGGCGGTCTTCCGCCACCTGGGCCACGACCGGGGGCTCACCGTCGCGGATCAGCTCGAACGCAACGCCGAGCTGGTCCGCGACGCGGATCGCTCCGAAGAGGCCCGGCGGGCCCTCTTCGCCTTCTGGGCACTGGAGTTGGCCGCCCTTCTGCGCCAGGATCCCACCGCGGGCCCGGGCCTCGCCCGTCTGGTGGCCGAGTTCGACGGCGAGAGCCGGCGACTCGTCTTCTCGCAGAACAACACGGCCCATGGCCGTGGCACCGTCTACGCCGTCCAGCACGGCGACCAGCGGGTGGTCCGCAGCCCCGAGGACTGCCCTGAACCGGCCTCACGGCCCGCCGGCGAGCGGCCCGTGCGGCCGGTCGACGGCGGGCGAGAGCGCACCTGACCCGGGGCGGCGCAGCTGTTCGAGGCGGGTACCCAGTTCCACTGTTCGCCGTCGGTGTGCCAGCGGAGCGCGGTGCGGCGCCAGGCGTCCCGGACGCCGTAGCGGTGCAACCGCATTCCGGCCGCCATGTCCCAGGCGCAGCAGCTGGCCTGGCTCAAGCAGCAGCGTCCGGAGATCTACGCCCGGGTCAGGGAGAAGGCGGCGACCGGACAGTTCCTGCCGACCGGGAGCCTGTGGGTGGAGCCGGACACCAACATCACCGGTGGGGAGTCGCTGGCGCGTCAGTTCGTCCACGGCAAGCGCTTCTACCTGGAGGAGTTCGGCGTCGAGACGCAGGACATGTGGCTGCCGGACACCTTCGGCTACAACGCCGCGCTCCCCCAGTTGATGAAGCTCGCCGGGGTGCGCTGGTTCCTGACCCAGAAGATCTCCTGGAACACACGTGCTGCCCGTACCCCCGCCGCCCGTCCTCGGCGACGGCGTACTGCGCCGCACGGCCGACGGCGACCGGGCCCCGGACGTCGGGCACCTCACCCCGCAGTACAAGGTCACCCACCAGGGGCGGACGGCGCTGCTCGACAGCCTCACCGGCGGCGGCTTCACCGTTCTGGCCCACGGCCGGCAGAGCGTCGATGCACTCGACGACGCCGACCGCGCCTTCCGCCGGAGCATCCGCGCCACCGTCGTGGCCCTGTACGCCGACGACGCCCCCTCGGACGGATACCTCGACGCCGACGGCGGCTACCTCCCTCACACCCCCCCGAAGATCCTCCGAGGACCGCATGGACAAGACAGTCCCGACCGCGGCCCAGGCCGTGGCCGACATCGGCGACGGCGCCTCACTGGCCGTCGGCGGATTCGGCCTGTGCGGTGTACCCACCGCCCTCATCGACGCCCTCCACGCCCAAGGAACGGATGCGCTGCGAGTGGTGTCCAACAACTGCGGCACCGACGACCACGGCCTGGGCATCCTTCTTCCTCGCCGCCACCGCCGCACCGGTCGAGGTTCCCGCACCGGTGGGCGTGTCGACCTGAAGCCTGGTCCGCACGCCCGACCATCGACCGGGCCGGAGGGCATGACGCTGACCGGCGTCGCGGGACGGGCCGGCGCTCAGCGTGGTGGTGTCAGGTGGGGAGTCCGATGGCGCGTTCGCCGGTGCGGCGCTGCTGGATGACGACGGCGATGACGAGGAGGGCGCCTTGGGCGACGTTCTGCCAGAAGGAGTTGATGCCTTGGACGGTGAGGCCGTTCTCGAGTGCGCCGAGGAGGGCGACGGCGAGGAGGGTTCCGCCGATGCCGCCCTTGCCGCCGCGCAGGGCGCAGCCACCGAGGGCGGCGGCGGTGATGGCTTTGAGTTCGAGGCCTTCGCTGCCGGAGGTGGGTTGGCCGGAGCCGGTGCGGGCGGTGAGGAGGATGCCGGCGATGGCGGCGATGGTGCCGATGAGGGCGTAGACGGCGATGAGGTATTTGTTGATGTTGATGCCGGCGAGGCGGGCGGCGGTGTCGTTGCCGCCGATGGCGTAGATGTTGCGGCCGATGTCGGTGTATTTGAGGAGGAGGTGGACGGCGAGGGAGGTGAGGATGAGGATCCAGACCATGACGGGCAGGCCGGCGATCTTGCCGCGGCCGAGGAAGACGAAGACGTCGTTGTTGAGGACGTAGCCCTGGGCGCGGCCGTTGGAGATGAGCTGGGCGAGGCCCTTGTAGGCGGCGAGGCCGGCGAGGGTGGCGATGGTGGGGTTGACGCGTCCGTAGACGATGATCACGCCGTTGAGGATGCCGATGAGGATGCCGACGCCGATGGCGGCGGCCATGCCGGCGTAGGGGTTGGAGCCGGCGGAGGTGAAGGCCATGGCGGAGACGACGGAGGCGACGCCTGCTTGGGAGCCGACGGAGATGTCGAGGCCGCCGCAGATGATGACGACGGTTTGGACGACGGCGAGGAGGCCGGTGATGGTGGCGGCTTCGGCGATGACCTGCATGTTGTCGAGGGTGAGGTAGTTGTCGTTCAGGACGCCGAAGAGGGTGAGAACGACGACGAGGGCGCCGATCAGGCTGAGGTTCTGGCCGCCGATGGAGGTCAGGATCGTCAGTGGGTTGGGGGTCTTGCGCTGTTCGGGACCGCTGTCGGTGGTTGGGCGGGTGGTCGTGGTGCTCATGCGGATGCTCCAGGGGCGGGGGCGATGTCGTCGGCCATGGCCAGGTTGAGGATGGCTTCTTCGGTGGCCTCGGCGCGGTCGAGTTCGCCGGTGATTCGGCCGTTCTGCATGACGAGGATGCGGTCGGCGAGTCCGAGGATTTCGGGGAGTTCGGAGGAGATGACGAGCACGGCGACGCCTTCTTCGGCGAGGTCGGCGATGATGCGGTAGATCTCGGCTTTGGCGCCGACGTCGATGCCGCGGGTGGGCTCGTCCAGGATGAGGACCTTGGGTTTGCGGGCGAGCCAGCGGGCGAGGACGACCTTCTGCTGGTTGCCGCCGGAGAGTTTGCGGACCTCGTGTTCGATGGAGGGGGTGCGTACTCGCAGTCGGTCGGTGTATTCCTGGGCGAGTTCGCGCTCGGCGGCGCGGCGCACGAAGCGAAAGCGGCGCAGGCGCTCCAGCACGACGAGTGAGGTGTTGTCGCGGATCGAGCGGTGCAGGAACAGGGCCTGGGCCTTGCGCTCCTCGGGGGCCAGGCCCAGGCCGGCACGGATGACCGCTCCGGGTTTGCCGGGGGGCAGGCGCTGTCCGTCGAGGGTGACGGTGCCGGAGTGGATCGGCAGGTCGCCGGCCAGGGCGAGGGCGAGTTCGGAGCGTCCGGCGCCGATGAGTCCGGCCAGGCCGACCACCTCGCCGGCGCGGATCTGCAGGCTGACGTCGTGGACGGCGTCGGTGGTGACCCCCTGGACGTCGAGGACCAGGCGGTCGGTGGCCACGTGGGTACGGGAGAACATGGTGGACAGGTCGCGGCCCACCATGAGGCGTACCAGTTCGCCCTCGGTGGTGGCGTGGGCGTCCTGGACGCCGGCGAGGGCGCCGTCGCGCAGCACGGCGATGCGGTCGGCGAGTTGGAAGATCTCCTGCATGCGGTGCGAGACGTAGACGACGGCGACGCCCTCGTCACGCAGGCGGCGGATCAGCGTGAACAGTGCCTCGACCTCGTGCTCGGAGAGGGAGGAGGTGGGTTCGTCGAAGGCGATGACCTTCGCGTCGCCGGTCAGCGCCCGCAGGATCTCCACCAGTTGCCGCTGCGCGGGTGTGAGTCGGGAGCCGAGCAGTGCGGGGTCGAGGACCTTGTCGAAGCCGTAGCGTCGCAGGTCCGCGGTGATACGCCGGCGCAGTTCGGCGCGGTCCAGGCGTCGTGCGGCCGTGCGGGGCAGGGAGCCGGCGTAGACGTTCTCGGCGACGGAGACGTGCGGGATGATCTCGGGTTCCTGCGGGATGATCCGGATGCCGGCGCGGCGCGCCTCGGTCGGCGAGGAGAACTGGACGGCCCTGCCGTCCAGGACCACGTGGCCTTCGGTGGGCTGGTGGTCACCGGTGAGGATCTTCAGCAGGGTCGACTTGCCCGCGCCGTTCTCGCCCATGAGGGCGGTGATCTGACCGGCGGGAAAGTCCAGGGTGACGGCACTGAGAGCCTGCACCGGGCCGAACCGCTTGGAGACACCCCGCACACCGGCACTGCCGACACCCGGTGCGGCAGGCGGTGCGGCGGGCGGACGGGGGTCCGGATTCGTGTCGTGCGCGCTACTCATGGTGGTCACCTTCTGGATGCGCGGGAGAACGGGAGGAGCCCGGCCCGAAGGGGCCGGTGAGTCAGCGGCGGGGCACCGCCCCGACCCCGCCGAGCGGCGGGTCGCCGCCCCGACCCCGCCCGGGGGGCGGGCTGTCGGGGCGGCGACTGTCGGGCCCCCGCGGGGGCCGCGGTCCTGACCGACGGTCAGCTGCAGGAGACGCCGGCGGACTTCCAGGTGCTCGCGTCGACCATGGTGGTGGGCGCGAACGCCTCCTTCGGGAAGTCCTTGCTGTTCTTGAGCTTGTCGTACATGGTCTGCACCGCGAGGGCGCCGACGTCCTTGCCGTTGATGAACAGGGCCGCCTTCATGCCCGAGGGCTTGTCACCGCTCCAGTCCTTGCAGGCCAGGTAGGCGCCCAGGCCCACACCGATCACGCTGTCCGCGCCGATGCCCGCGTTCTGCAGGGCCGTGACGCCACCCTGCACGTTCTCGTCGTTGCAGCCCCACAGCACCCAGTGCTTCACCCCGGCGTTCGCGGTGATCGTCGCGGCGACCTTGTCCTGCGCGCCGGTAGGAGTGTTGTCCGTCGCCACATCGATGTTCTGCACGCCGGGGACAGCCGCGTCGAACGCGGCCTTGGCCGCCTTCACCCGGTCACCGCAGACCGTCACGTCCTGCTTCCACGCGGAGAGCGTCCGGGTGTCCGCCGCACTCCAACCGGCCTTCTGGAACTCGGCCGCCGCACGCTTACCCACCTCGGTACCCATCTGCTGGCCCGAGAAGCCGATACGGGCGACAAGATCGTCCTTACCGCAGCTCGACGGATCCGGGCCGGTCGTGCAGATCTGGTCGTCCGAGGTCAACAGCGCCACCTTGCCGTCCTTCGCGGTCTGCACGACCTGCGGACCCACCGCCGGGTCCGGCACCACGATGATGATGCCGTTGGCCTTCTGCGCGACCGCCGACTGCACCTCACTGACCGTCTTGTTCGCGTCGTTGCCGAGGTTCACGACCTTCAGGTCCACCCCCAACTCGGCGGCCTTCGCCTTCGCACCCGCCGCCTCACCGACGAAGTACTCCTGGTCACCCTGCTTCTGCAGATAAGTGATCGAGATCTTGCCGCTCACCGGCGCCGAAGGGGCGGCATCCGACTTCGCCGACTCCTGCCCCGTCGAACAGGCAGTGGTCAGACCGAGAACGAGCAGCAAACCGGTAGCAGCGACGGTGCTGCGGGTGGTGCGGAACATGGACAGCTCCTTGAGCACGCGCCGGTATCGGCGCTGGGGTGTGCGGGGAAAGCGGCGGCCGCGGGAACGCATGGCTGACGGCAGCGGGAGGGCCGGGCTCTCCGGAGCTGTCCGCAGGCTGCGGCTTCCCATCCCACCAATAACCAACAGGTTCGAACGGTAGGCAACACATGACACCTCTGCCGCGCAACGACGTCAAGAGAATGAGAGGACCGATATCGCCTCGTGACCATCTGCGCCTCGCGTTCCGGCGCCCGGGTATTTGTTCAGCCGAAAAGCTAACTGGGAGGGGCCTGTTGACCCGTCAACCGGCCGCCGGGCACCGACCGGGGCCGACACCGTCTCCGACCTCCCGGACAGGCAGGCGGGCACCTGTCACTCCACTCACACTCCGACATCGGATCGGCCTGCGGTCGACGGGGGCCGGCGAGGGCCGCAGTCACGTCCGCCGCGGTGGCGCGCCCCCTGCGGATCGCCCGGCCGATGGACCTCCGGACGTCCTTTCCGCCGGCGCCCCTCGGCAGCGCCCCGGCGACCGGGCCCGCGCCGACGGCCGGCCGGCGGGGCCGCCACCCATCGGGCGATGACGGCCCGCGCTGGCACCGACGCCGCCCCGCCCCACCCATCAGCCTTTACCGTCAAGGGTCTTGACATGCGTACCGGCCGACGGTCTGATGTAGCTGCTTTCGTCCGGCCCTGCTTCGCTCCAGGCTTCTCCCCACGACGGAGCAGCTCACGTTCCACCGTTCGGACGCGCGCCCACCTCGCCGGTCCGCCCCCAGCGCCCCGGCGCTCTCGCATGTCCGCCGACATGAGCCACACGTTCCTCGGCGGCGGCCCGTGCGGCTACGGACGTGGTCCCGCCCCGTTCAACGGCCCTTCCCGTCAGTGGACTCGGCATGCCCACGGGCGCGGGCCGGTGCAGCCGTCCCGCCCGGCCCCGTCGGGTTCTGCACCTCCTCCCGCGACGGAGCAGTTCACGTTCCACCACTCGGACACGTGAGCACCGCACCGTCCGGGCTCCCACCGCCCCAGCTTCGCCGTCCCGTACCTGCCGACGCGCCCGCCGGCAGCAGCCGCAGCACCTCCCCCGAAAGGAACTTCTGATGCTGAAAGGGAAGTTACGCCGAGCGCTGCTCACGCGCTGCGCGCTCGCAGCGACCCTCGCGGCGAGCTTCTTCTCCGCCGCCCCCGCCGCCCACGCCGCCTCCGCCGCGGCGGCCACCACCTGGACGGTCACCGGGCCCTCGGCCGGTTCGCCGACATCCGCGCAGCTCACGCTGACCGACGGCGCGCTGACCTTCGGCGTGTCGAACCAGGGCCGTGCCATCCTGTCGCCCTCCTCGATCGGCATCGAGACCGACGCGGCCGACCTCACGAAGAACCTGACCTTCACCCGGCGCCAGGACCGCACGGTCACCGAGGCGTACACGATGACGACCGGCAAGCAGCTGAGCCGTCGAACCACGTACACTGAGACAACGTTGTCCTTCACCGGCACCGGCGGGGCCGGGCTGGACGTCGTGGTGCGCGCCTCCGACAGCGGCGCCGCCTACCGCTACGTGCTGCCCGGCTCGGGTTCGGTGACGGTGCGCCGCGAGGCGTCCTCGTGGACCGTTCCGACGTCGGCCACCGCCTGGCTGGTCCCACCGGACCGCGAGGACCAGGGGACGTGGTTCCAGACGACGGTCGGCGGAGCTCCGTCGAACAACTACGGCATACCGGCGCTGTTCCAGGTCGGCGGGACCTACGCGCTGGTGGCCGAGACCGACCTGGACGGCCGGTACGCGGGCAGCCGGCTGACCCACTCCGCCGGCTCCGGCACGTACACGACCTCGATCACCAACGCGCCGGTCACGGCGAGCCTGCCGCTGGCCACGCCCTGGCGCACCGCGGCCGTCGGCGATCTGGCGAGCGTCACCACTTCGACCATCGTCGACGACCTCGCACCGGCGTCCCGGGTGGCCGACACGTCCTGGATCGCGCCCGGCACCGTCGCCTGGTCGTGGCTGACCGAACACTCCAGCCCCGGTGATCCGGCCCGCCAGCGCGAGTACATCGACTTCGCCCAGCACAGCGGCTGGGACTACGTCCTGGTCGACGAGGGCTGGCAGTCGAGCTGGGTGCCGGATCTGGTGACCTACGCCGCGCAGCGCGGGGTGCGGGTGATCCTCTGGTTCAACTCGGCCGACCTCCAGACCGCCCAGCAGCGCGACCAGTGGCTCCCCCTGGTCAAGAGCTGGGGCGTGGCCGGCCTCAAGATCGACTTCAGCTACGAGTACACCCAGCCGACCCTGAAGTGGTACGACGCCGTCCTCGCCCAGAGCGCGCAGCAGAAGCTGATGGTCAACTTCCACGGCACCGCCACCCCCCGCGGCATGCAGCGCACCTGGCCGCAGGTGATGACCGGTGAGGCGGTGTTCGGCGCCGAGCAGCAGCAGAACCGGGCCGCCTTCGACACCTACCTGCCGTTCACCCGCAACGCCGTGTCGAGCACCGACTTCACACCCGTCGTGTTCAGCATGGCCAACCGCGACACCACCGACGCCCACGAACTCGGCACCGCAGTGGCCTTCGAGTCGGGATGGCAGCACTTCGCGGACAACCCGGAGAGCTACCGGTCCCGGCCCGAGGCCCTGCGCATCCTCGACCGGCTTCCCACCGCGTGGGACGAGACCCGGCTGCTCGGCGGCAGCCGCAACGTCGCATCCGGGACCTGCCTGGACGCCACCGGCAACGGCACGGCCAACGGCACTCTCGCAGTGCTGTGGACCTGCAACGGCGGCGCCAACCAGAAGTGGGCACGCGGCTGACCGAGGCGGCCCGCGCCGCGGCCGGCGTGTCCGGCACCCCGGCGCGCTCCGCAGCGACCGGCCCCGGCAGCCGGCGGACCTGACGCGGCCGCACCGCGTCGTCGGCGCCCGGCCAGGCCCTGACGGTCCGGCACGGTAGCGTACGGCAGGCTTCGCGCTGCGGGGGAAGGCGGCGCGCTGATTCGGGCTCACCGGGGGGTGCCGTGGTTTCGCAGAACAAGATGGCCCGGTGGGGCCGGTGGGATCCGGCGCAGCGGGCGAGGGACCGGGAGAGCGGCCCGGCCCCGCGGGACGACGTTGCCGGGGCGATCCTGCCGAACGGCTTCGAGCCCTGCCTGGTGACCCTCCTGCGCGTGCTGGCGCCGCGCAACGCCGAGACCGACGCCCAGGCCGTCCAGCCGTGGCTCCTGGCGGCGCTCGCCCGCACGGGCCGCCTTCCCCGCGCGGCCGAGTTGGCCTTCTCGATCAGTGACGAACTCCGCCGGGGCGACGCGCTCGTGGCGTTGGTGAAGGCCGCGGCCGACGCGGGAGACCTGCACGGGGCCCGGGCACTGGCCGAATCGATTCCGCTGCGGCAGTGCCGGGATCGCGCGCTGGTCGCCCTCGTATCGGCGTGGGCCCGCTCCGGCGAGCTCGGCCGCGCCGTCGCCCTGGCGAAGAGCATCCGCTACCCCCACAACTGGGACATCACCTGGGCCCTGTTGGCGAGAGCCGCGGCGGACCTCGGGCGCACCCGCGAGGCGCTCGCCTTCGCCGATCGCGCCGAGGAGCTGCTGCGCGACGCCCACGGCGGGTCGCACACCTCACGGGTGCTCGTCCTCCTCCTGGAGGTGGCCACCGTCACCGGCGCCCGCGGGCGGGCGGCTGAGCTGACCGACCGCCTGGAAAACTTCGCCCGCTGCCACGGACCCGGCGGCCAGGGGTTCGACCTGGACACCCCGCGGCCCCTGACGGTGGTCCTGGTCCCCGAGATCCTCGCCGGAGACCTGGACCGCCTCGACGCCCTTCTGCGGCGCCCGCACCTGTCGCCCCTCGACTCCTCGGCCGTGGCCGAGCTGCTGGAGGCGGTCGCCCCGACCGCCGACCCGGACGTGGTCCTCGCCCTGGCGGAGCGGATGGAGAAGCTGCTCGGCGCCTACGGCGTCTCCTCCCCCGACGCCGTCATCGTGGGGACGGCGGCGGCACTCCTGCTGGCCCGGCACGGGCAGGTCGAGCGGGCCACGGCCTTCGCCGACGCGATGCACGCCCCCGATCTGCGCGCGGGGCGCCAGGCGCAGATCGTCGAGGAACTGGCCCGCGGCGGCGACACCGCCCGGGCCGGGGAGCTCGCCCACGCGATCGCCGACCGGTGGGCCCGGACGAGGGCACTGATCGCCGTGGCCCGGGAACTGGCCCGGCACGGGGAGCCCGCGCGGGCCGAGGCGCTCGCCCACACGATCGCCGACCGGTGGGGACGGGGCGAGGCACTCGGCGCCGTGGCCCGGGAGCCGGCCCGGCAGGGGGAGCCGGCGCGGGCCGAGGCGATCACCCGCGCGATCCCCTACCGCGCGACCCGCGCCCGCGCCCTGGCCGGGCTCGCGGAGCTGTCGGAGCCGTCCGCCGCCCGCCGGTTCGCGGCACGGGCCATGGCGCTCGGCGAGTGGCACCGGATCGTGTTCCAGCTGGAACGGCTCTCGCCCGGGGCGTCGGCCGTGGTCGCCGACGCGCTGATGCACTGATGCGCTGATGCTCCGATGTGCTCCGATGTGCTCCGATCCGGACGGCGGGCGGTCGGTGACGAGCAGCGGCGGCGGGCGGCGGGCGCACGTGAGCTCGATGTCGGAGCCGTCCCGCGCCCCGGAGCAGGAGCAGGAGCAGGCAGGGACGGTGCCGGGGCCGGGGCCCGCGCGCTACCAGCGTGGGACGGGGGGCGTGGTCCAGTGCGGGTCGGCCTCGCGCATCGCGGCGGCGTCGTCGCGGTCGCGCATGGTCCCGTCGTCGTCCAGCCAGCGCCGGTGCAGGTCGGCCAGCGCGGCGCGGTCCAGCTCCACGCCCAGGCCCGGGCGGTCGCAGACGGTGAGCCGGCCGTCGGTGAAGACGTGCCGCTCGGTGATGACTTCGTCGCTCTGCCAGGGGTAGTGCGAGTCGCAGGCGTAGTCCAGGTTGGGCACCGTGGCGGCGACGTGCGTCATCGCGGCCAGACTGATGCCCAGGTGGGTGTTGGAGTGCATGGACAGGCCGACGCCGAAGGTGCGGCAGATCGCGGCGAGCTCACGGGTGTTGCGCAGTCCGCCCCAGTAGTGGTGGTCGGAGAGCACGACCTGGACGGCCTTGCCTGCGAAGGCCTCCTCGATCTCCGGGAACGTCGTGACGCACATGTTGGTGGCCAGCGGCATGTCGGTGCCGGCCGCGACCTGGGCCATCCGCGCGGTGGTGCTGGTCGGGTCCTCCAGGTACTGCAGGACGCCCGCGAGTTCACGGGCGACGTACAGCGAGGTCTCCACCGACCAGGCACCGTTGGGGTCGAGCCGCAACGGCCGCCCGGGGAACGCCTCGGCGAGGGCGCGCACCGCCGCGATCTCCTCGTCCGGCGGGAAGACGCCGCCCTTGAGCTTGAAGGACCCGAACCCGTACGTGTCGGCGAACCGGCGGGCCTGCGCGACCACGCCCGCGGGGTCGAGGGCGGCTCCCCAGTCGTCGGACTCGCCCCGGCCCCGCGGGTGCTCGGCGAGCCGGTAGAAGAGGTAGGCGCTGTAGTCGACGGTGTCGCGGACCTTGCCGCCGAGCAGCCCGTGCACCGGCAGTCCGAGGGTCTTGCCGAGGGCGTCCAGGCACGCCACCTCGAAGCCGGAGATGACCGACAGCCGCAGCTTGTCGGCGGTCTGGACGCCGCGCAGTCCGCCGACGTCGACCGAGTCGGAGACTTCGGAGGGATCGGTGCACACCTGCTCGGCCAGGGTGAACAGGCCGTTCACATCGCTGACCGAGTGGCCGGGGAGCGCGGCGGCCAGCGGCGCGGCGAGTTGCAGGTAGCGGGTGTCGCCGTACGTCTCGCCGATCCCGGACGTGCCGTCGGCGGTGATGACCTCGATGATCAGCCGTGGCGTGTACGGCTGGTGGACACCCTGGGTGTTGAGCAGCGGTGGGTCGGCGATCAGGACGGGGGTCAGCCGGACCTCGGCGATGGCCAGGGTGGGCGGCTCACCCACCGAACCGCTTGTCCGCATATGTGAATACTGTTCACGCATAAGTCCAGATCCTAGGTCCGACCGACCGTACCCGTCAACGAATCCGCACCCCGAGAGCACCCTGGAACCGCACCACGTCGCCGCACCGGCGGACGGCCCGTCGGCGCGGCTCGTGCGCCATTCGATGAACCGCCGGCGCCGCGGACCGCCACGCCGCATTCCGGCGAGCGCGCGGGCACACCCGTGACTCGTGTAACGTTTTGATCACGCAGTCGTGGTTCCGAAGTGCTCGCCCGCGGTCATGGCGCCGTGGGCGTTTTTGCTGTGCGGCATCCTTTGGACCAGGCGATCATCCCCCGGGCTCCGCGCGACGCCCGTCCCCCAAGGAGAACAGCATGGCTCTGGGCACCGTGAAGTGGTTCAACGCCGAGAAGGGCTTCGGCTTCATCGAGCAGGACGGTGGCGGTCCGGACGTGTTCGCCCACTACTCGAACATCGCCAGCCAGGGGTTCCGTGAGCTCCAGGAGGGCCAGCGAGTCCAGTTCGACGTCACGCAGGGACAGAAGGGCCCCCAGGCCGAGAACATCGTTCCCGAGTGAGTCGCCGCCGAGGGCCCGGAGCACACCAGTGCTCCGGGCCCTCGGCGTTCCCCGCCCAGCCGCGCCGGTCGACGCGCCCGGCCGCCGACGGCGCCGGCTTCGACTCGCAACCCCTTGCTTCGCCGCCCACCGCTCGTCCCGCCCGGCCGAGCGCCGGCGACGGGCCCCGAAGCCCGGCCGGGCGGTACGCCCCGCCGGGCGGTACGCCCCGCCGGTCGCGGGCGGTCGCCCCGGCTTCTCGCGGTCGCGTGGCACCCCCGGTCCGGGACACCCGCCCCTCCGTGGCGCCCGCCCGTCCATGACAGCTGCCGACCGGCGCCCACCTGCGGAGACCTGGCGCACCGCCAGCCGGGTTGGCCGCCGGGCAGGTTGACGGCGTCGGGGCGCGATGGCGGCCGATGCCGCCCGGAGCCACCGGCAAGCCCATGACCATGCCAAACGCCGTCGAAACGGCCGAGAGCAAGCGGGCGGCGCGGGCCCGGATTCCGGGCGGCAACGTAACGGCTACACGGATGTAACGATCCTCCTCATCTTGCGGAAACGTTCTGCAAGTTCTTTCAATCGCGCTCACGCCACTGTTACGTTCCTCCCCGAGTCGGCCGCGGCAACCGCACGATCGGCTCCCGGCCGCCGTTCGGCGTCCTCCACCATCTCCGGGGCTCTTCCCCACCTTCTTCTAGGAGTTCTCATGCGGCGTGGCATCGCGGCCTCTGCCCTCGTTGCGGCCCTCGCGGTCTCGATGGCAGCCTGTGGCAGCAGTGGCTCCGGTTCGGACAGCAAGGCCTCCGGCCCGGTCACCATCACCTACTGGGACACCTCGAACGCCACCAACGAGGCGCCGAACTACCAGGAGCTCGCCAAGAAGTTCGAGGCCGCCAACCCGAACATCAAGGTCAACTTCGTCAGCGTCCCGTTCGACCAGGCCCAGAACAAGCTGCAGACCGCGATGGGCGCCTCCGGCGCCCCCGACGTCTTCCGCTCCGAGGTCGGCTGGACCGCCGCCTTCGCCAAGGCCGGCTACCTCGAGCCCCTCGACGGCACCCCCGCCGCCACCGACGCCGCCGCCTTCCAGCCCAGCCTCGTCCAGCAGGCCAAGTACCAGGGCAAGCTCTACGGCATCCCCCTGGTCACCGACACCCTCGGCCTGCTCTACAACAAGGACCTCTTCACCAAGGCCGGCATCACCACCGCCCCCACCACCTGGGACGAACTCAAGACCGACGCCGCCACCCTCAAGGACAAGGCCGGCGTCGACGGCTTCTGGATGCGCGCCGGCGACGGCTACTACGCCATGCCCCTCCTCTTCGGCGAAGGCACCGACACCGTCGACGCCACCGGCAAGAAGATCACCATCACCACCCCCGAAGCCGCCAAGGCCGTCGAAACCTACAAGACCCTCTTCACCGCCCCCGGAACCGTCAAGGCCGACCTCACCTCCGACGGCTACGCCCACATGATGGACGCCTTCAACAGCGGCAAGGTCGCCGCCATCATCCAGGGCCCCTGGGAGGTCACCAACATCTACAAGGGCACCGCCTTCACCGACAAGAACAACCTCGGCATCGCCCCCGTCCCCGCCGGCACCGCCGGCAAGGCCGGCGCCCCCACCGGCGGCCACAACGTCTCCGTCTACGCCGGCTCCGACACCGCCCACAAGGCCGCCGCCGAGAAGTTCGCCGCCTACATGACCTCCGCCGACAGCGAGTCCTTCATCGCCCAGAAGAACTCCACCCTCCCCACCCGCGCCGACGCCTTCACCCCCGACGTCAAGGCCAACCCCGGCATCGCCGGCTTCCAGGCCGTCCTCGCCACCGCCAAGCCCCGCCCCGAACTCCCCGAGTACAGCTCCCTCTTCGCCTCCCTCGGCACCAACCTCGGCAAGATCGTCCAGGGCACCAGCACCCAGGACGGCCTCACCACCATCGCCACCGACTACGCCAAGCTCCTCCCCGACTTCACCAAGTAGTCACCTGGTACGTCGAAGCACCGGCACGCCGAACACCCGGTCGTGGGCCCCACGGGCACCACGGCCGGGTGTTCGGCGTTGTCACCGCCCGGCCGCCGGACGGGGGCGTGGCCGGCACGGGAGCCGCGGCCCGTTCCCCGGGGAGCCTCCCCGGGGAACGGGGCCCTGGCACGATCACCCGCGCGGACGCGCGCCCGGCACACCGGCGCGAGGCGCCGGGGCGAGCCGGGAACGCCGAGCGCCCGCCCTCCCCGCGCGCTCGGAGGCGGCGGGAGGGCGGGCGCGGGGCGGGCGTCCCGACCGGGCGTCAGGCGTCCAGGACCCCGGCGCCGAGCAGGCCGAAGAGCACCAGGCCGATCACGATGCGGTACACCACGAAGGCGTTGAACGAGTGCTTGGCGACGTACTTCAGCAGCCAGGCGATCGAGGCGTAGGCGACCACGAACGAGACGACGGTGCCCACGGCCAGCGGCACGAAGCCGACACCGCCGCCGAGCGCGTCCTTGAGCTCGTAGATGCCCGCTCCGGTCAGCGCCGGGATGGACAGGAAGAACGACAGCCGGGTCGCGGCGACCCGGTCCAGGTCCCGGATGAGGGCGGTGGACATGGTCGCGCCCGAGCGGGAGAAGCCGGGGAAGAGCAGCGCCAGGATCTGCGAGGAACCGACGATCATCGAGTCCTTGAAGGTGATCTCGGCCTCGCCGCGCCGGTGCCGGCCCATCTGGTCGGCCGCCCACATCACCATGCTGCCGACGATCAGCGAGCCGGCCACCACCCACAGCGAGGCGAGCGTCCCCTCGATGAGCGGCTTGGCGGCGAGACCGACGACCACGATCGGGATCGTCGCGAAGATCACCCACCAGGCGAACTTGTAGTCGTGGCTCGCGCGCTCCTCCCGGTGGGCCAGGCCGCGGCCCCACGCGGTCGCGAAACGGACGATGTCCTTGAAGAAGTAGACGAGAACAGCAGCGATCGCGCCGACCTGGATGACGGCGGTGAAGCCGACGACGGAGGCGTCGTCGACGGGTATGCCCATCAGTCCTTCGGTGATCTTCAGGTGCCCGGTCGAGGAGACGGGGAGGAACTCCGTCACTCCTTCGACGATGCCGAGGATGACGGCCTGGCCGACACCGATTGCGCTCATCTGGCTTGTCCTTGTGGTGGTCTGGGCGGTCGGACGTACGTGCCCGAGCGCACGGCGGGACCGGTTCGGCCCCGCGCACGTCTACAGGCGTGTAGATGGTAGGGGACGCGTGTGAACGGAGGGTGCGGTGGGTCGGACGGTGCCGCCGGCGCCGCCCGGGGCGCCGCGCGACGGTCCCCGGGAGGCCGCCGGGGGCTCCCCCGGCGGCCGGACAGCGCGCTCACCCACCACCGGGGCCACTCTGCACCAGGGCGACCGGGTCACTCACCACCGGGGTCGCCGACGGACCGACCGGTGCCGGCCGGGAGACGAGGGAGGGTGAGACGGAGTCTGGCACCGTGCGCGGATTCGGCCACGACGAGGGTGCCGCCGTGGTGGTGGGCGATGTCACGGGCGATCGGCAGACCCAGGCCGGCGCCGCCGTGGTCCCGGCTACGGGCGTCGTCCAGGCGCGTGAAGCGCTCGAACACCCGGTCCCGGTCGGCGGCCGCGATGCCGGGACCGTCGTCGTGCACCTCCAGGACGACGGTGCCTCCGGCGGCGCCGCTCCCGGCCCCGGCCTCCGGGTCGCCGCCGGTGCCGGTGTCCGTGCAGTCGCCGCTGCCGGGGCCGGTGCGCAGCACGACGCGTACGGTCCGCTCGGTGTGGCGCTGCGCGTTGTCCAGCAGATTGGTCAGCAGTCGGGTGAGCCAGAGGGCGTTGCCCCGCACCCGCACGCCGTCCGCCAGGTCGAGGACGACCGGGCGGCGGTCGGCCGGGCGGTTGCGTGCGGCGGCGGTGACCAACCCGGTCAGGTCGACGGGTCGGCCGGGGTGTCCGGGCTGCGGGGCGAGCGGCGCGGCCGCGTCCAGCCGGGCCAGCAGGAGCAGGTCGGTGGCGAGGTTCTGCAACCGCTCGGTGTCCTCCAGCGCACCGGCCAGGAGTTCGGCGCGGACCGCCGGGTCGGGGTGGGCGATCGCCACCTCCAGCTGGGTACGCAACACGGTGAGCGGGCTGCGCAGCTCGTGGGAGGCGTCGGCGATGAACTGGCGCTGGCGCTGCCCGGCGTCGTCCAGACGGTCGAGCATGGCGTTCATGGTGGCCGCCAGCCGGGCGATCTCGTCGTCGGTACGGGGCAGCGGCACCCGGCGGTGCAGGGCGCGCTCCCCGATCTCGGCGACCTCGGCGCGGATCGCCTCCACCGGGCGCAGGGCGCGTCCGGTGACGCGCCAGGTGACCAGGCCGACGACGAGCAGCAGCAGCGGGCAGGCGACGGCGAGGCCCGCCGTGGTGGTGTCCTCCGCCGCGTCCGCGGCCCGCAGGGAGGTGCCGGCCCGGACGGCCACCACTCCGGTCGGCGTCCCGACGATGACGGTGGCGACCCGCTGGCGGTGCGCATCGCCCAGCGGGTCGAGGTCCCAGCTGGTGTGGGCGGTGCCGGGACCGGCGGGACGCGGGTCGGTGATCGCGGGATGGCCGGCCAGGTTCTGGCTCGCCGCCAGCACGTTGCCCCGGGCGTCGACGACCTGGATGAAGTCGGTGCCGTGGGCCGTCGGCACGAGCGGGGTGAGGCGCTGCTGGACGGCGAGCTGGGCCACCGCCTCGGCCTGCTGGCGGATGCCGTCCTCGGCCGTGCGCAGCAGGTTGACGTGCAGCAGGGCCACCAGCGCGAACGAGGCCGGCGCCAGGGCCGCCGCGACCACCGCGCAGGCGGCCGTGGTGGCCCGGGCGCGGACGGAGACCGGTGCCAGCCGGCGCAGCGGCCCGGGGGACGCCGGTCGGGCGCTGGACACCGTGGGTCGGCGCAGGCGGCGGGCGGACCGGCGGGCCGCCCCGTCCCGGTCAGCCACCGTCGGCCGCCAGTCGGTAGCCCACTCCGCGCATGGTCTGCACGGCGGCCCGTCCGAACGGGGTGTCGATCTTCCGGCGCAGCGCGCTGACGTGGACCTCCACGACGTTCGGGTCGCCGTCGTGGTCGAGGTCCCAGACCTGGTCCAGGATCTCGCGCTTGGAGACCACGGCGCCGGCCCGGAGCGCCAGGTGCTCAAGGACGGCGAACTCGCGTGCGGTGAGCCGGGTCGGGGTGCCTGCCCGGGTGCAGGTCCGGGCGTCCGAGTCGATCACCAGGTCGCCGAGCGCGAGCACCCGGGGGCGCCGGCTGCCGACCCGGCGGGCCAGGGCGCGGAGCCTGGCGACCAGGACGACGTAGGAGAACGGCTTGGAGAGGAAGTCGTCGGCGCCGGTGTCGAGCGCCTCCGCCTCGTCCCACTCGCCGTCCTTGGCGGTGAGCATGAGGATCCCGGCCGGGTGTCCGGCGGCGCGCAGTCTGGCGCAGACCCGGTAGCCGTCGAGGCCCGGGAGCATGATGTCGAGCACGATGAGGTCGTACGGGCGCTGGTCCGCCAGCCGCAGGCCCTCCAGGCCGTCGTGTGCGACGTCGACGCTGAAGCCCTCGGTCTCCAGCCCGCGTTGCAGGGCGGCGGCCAGCCGCCGCTCGTCCTCGATCACCAGTACCCGCATGACCACCAGGGTGTCAGGCCGGCGGGCCGGTCTTCGACCGGGGTACGGGGAGGTGGTGGCGAGCGGGTGCGCCACCGCCGGGCAGCGGTGCAGCGGGCGCGCCACCGGCGGGGACCGGACGAGACGGGAGCGGCGCAGCGGTGGTCCGCGGCGGCTGCCCACGGCTTCAGCAGGGCTTCAGGAACGGTGCGCGATCCTCGGAGCCTGACGGCCGGCGCGGTCCGGCCGCGAGAGGAGCTGCCCGATGTCCGAGTCCGAGACCGGTTCTGCCACCGGATCCGAAGCCGGTGCCGAGACCGACGCTGCCGCCTACTCCGACGGACGGACGGCCAAGGCGGTCGGCGCGTCCCGACGGGCTTTCGCCGGCCGGTGGGTTCGCGGCCGCCGGGCCCGGTGGGCCGTGGCCGGAGCCGCCGTGGTCGTGATCGGCGGATCCGCGCTGGGCGTGGCCGCCGCGCACGAGCACGAGGAGCACGGCGACACCCGGGCGTTCGCGCGCGGCGCGGGCGAGAAGGACGGGGCCGGCGAGAAGGACGGGGCGGGCCGGGGCGCCGCGCAGCAGGGCCGGGGCGGGCACCCGGGCGGGCGCAACCGCGGCGGCCAGGAGGACGGCACGCGGCGTGCGCCGGCGGCCGGCCCGACGCAGCAGCGGGCCGACGGATCCGCCGCGGGTCTCGCACCGGCTCCGCTCCCCTCGCTCCCGGCCGACCAGGCGCTGGCCAAGGCCGTCGCGGCCGTGCCGGACGGTCGGGCGGAGTCCCTGCGGGGCGTCGCGCAGCAGGGCGGTGGCACCGCCTGGCTCGCCGTGGTGATCGGCCAGGACGGCGTGCGGCACGGTGTCACGGTCGACGGGACGAGCGGCCAGATAACCGGCAACACGGTGCTCGACGGCCGTCCGTCCCGCTGATCGGCCCGGATCGACCGGGCTCGACACGGATCGACAGCAGAGCAGACAGCCACACGGCAGAAAGGGGTGCCGCCATGTCGGGCACCACGACGCTGGGGTCGCGCGCGACCGCCAAGGGCGCACGGACGGCCTGGAGCAAGGTCCCGGAAGTGACCGCGCTCTTCTGGCTCACGAAGGTGCTGACCACCGGAATGGGCGAGACGACCTCGGACTACCTGGCCCGCCGGATGGGCCCGATCCCCGCGGTCGCGCTCGCCGGACTCGTGCTCGCGGGCACGCTGCTGCTCCAGCTCCGCGTCCGGCGCTACCACGCCGGCGCCTACTGGGCGGCCGTGGTGATGGTGAGCGTCTTCGGCACGATGGCGGCGGACGTCGTCCACGTCGCCCTGGGCGTCCCGTACGCGGTGTCGACGGCCGCCTTCGCGGTGGCCCTCGCGGCGGTGTTCGCACTCTGGTACGCGGTGGAGGGGACGCTGTCCATCCACAGCGTCACCGGGCTGCGCCGGGAGTGCTTCTACTGGTCCACCGTGATGATCACCTTCGCACTGGGCACCGCGGTGGGCGATCTCACCGCGGCGGGACTGAGCCTCGGCTACCTCACCTCCGGCTTCGGGTTCGCGCTCCTCATCGCGGTGCCGGCGCTGGCACACCGGTGGCGCGTGCTGGGGCCGGTGGCGGCGTTCTGGTGGGCGTACGTGCTGACCAGGCCGCTCGGTGCGTCGTTCGCCGACTGGGTGGGTGTCAGCCGTCAGCGTGGCGGCCTGGATCTGGGCACCGGTCCGGTCAGCCTGGTGCTGGCGGTGGTGATCCTCGCCCTCGTGGTGTTCCTGACCGTCGCCGACCGGCGGCCGGGCCGGTCGGACTCCTGACCGGCTCCGGGGGTGGGCCGTCCGCGCATCGGGCGGCCCACCCCCGGAGCCGCCGTTCTTGATCCCCCGTACCGGCCCCCGCATAATGGCCGGATGACCCCCGAGCAGCTCAAAGCCGCCTGTCTGGCGCTGAACGGCGCGGGCGAGGAGTACCCCTTCGGCCGCCACCCCGCGGTCTGCACCTTCAAGGTCGGCGGCAAGATCTTCGCCCTCAGCGCCCTCACCGAGCAGCCTCTGACGGTCAGTCTGAAGTGCGATCCCGACCTGGCCGTGCGGCTGCGTGCCACGCACAGCGCGATCGTCGGCGGCTACCACCTCAACAAGCGGCACTGGAACACCGTCACCCTGGACGGCTCGCTGCCCGACCACCTGGTACTCGACATGGTCGAGGACTCCTACGACCTGATCGTGGCGGC
This sequence comes from Kitasatospora sp. NBC_00315, assembly GCF_041435095.1. NCBI lineage: Bacteria > Bacillati > Actinomycetota > Actinomycetes > Kitasatosporales > Streptomycetaceae > Kitasatospora > Kitasatospora sp. NBC_00315. The sequence goes on from NZ_CP108025.1 coordinate 992,048, forward strand.
GCTCCCCCGCTCCCAGCGCCTGGCGCTGGACTGGCCGGGCAACCGCGCTCCCTAGTACTCCAGCAGGACTTCGACGTTTTGCCTGGTCAGAGGCTGCGTGGGTGATTGTAGGGGGCTGGTGGGTGATCAGGGGCGGTCTTCGTGGGAGCGCCCCTCGATGGTGTGCAGCCGGCGTTGGTAGTGGCAGCGGCGGGGCAGTCTCTCGTCGTGATCAACGAGCCTGCAGCCGAGAGCTGGGACCGCGAACTCGAAGAACTCTTCCTCCGTGTCGGCGATCGATTCGGCCGTGTGGAGCCGCGCCGTCGGTTGCGCTTCATCAAGAAGGGCACCACCTCCGCGGGCGTGCAACGCCAGTACTCCGGCAACGGAAACGCGGAAGTGCCCCCGGCCGGAACGACAGGGGCTTGGGCAAGCCATGCCGTTCCGGGCCGGGAGGCACTTCTGCTTGTGTACTCAATGGCTGGGCCCAGCGCGAGGGTTGGGCCCAGCCGAGGAGGCTAGTGTCCTACGCGGGCGAAGGGCACGCGGAAGATGTCGTAGTCGTCCTTCTCGTGGGAGGTGGAGCTGTCCGGGCCGTAGGGCTCGGTCGCGGTGTCCAGCACGGTCGGGTCCTGGGGCAGGGAGCCGATGGCCGACTGGCCGAAGGTGGAGATGAGCATGACGCCCAGGCCCCGGCTCTCCAGGGTGGCCCGGTCGATGCCGAGCGACTGCAGCGGGATCTTTATCTCGTAGGTGGTGTCCTGGGCCGGGTTGTGGCCCGCCGCGAGCAGGTTCTGGTAGCGGCTGGCGTCGGCCAGGTCGGCGGGCACGTATCCGGCGTTGCCGGTGGCCTTGATGCCGGTCACCTCACTGGAGGACAGGCCGTCGGCGTACTTGTAGGTGATGCCCGCGGCCGCGAACTGCTGTACGTTGGCGGCCGCGTAGTCGAAGGTGCCGGCCGAGTTCAGGCTGAAGAGGGCGGGCTGGCCCACACCGGGCTTGCTGGAGAAGTTGGCGATGTGGTCGACCTCATTGCGGGCGAAGGAGGTGCGCAGGCCCCAGGGACCGCTCACGCTGCCCCCGATCAGGCCGTCGCTGCCCTTGGCCGGGTCGACGTCCAGGGCGATGGACTGGGGGATGTCACCCTGGTAGGGCTTGCCGTTGTCACTGATGGGGTACCCCTGGGCGGGGTCGGTCACGTCCGTGACGTTGGTGAACTGCCACATCAGGTACAGGTTGGCGTCGTCCCAGGCCGAGGAGAGGGAGTACAGGTCGTAGACCGGCCCCTCGTGGCTGCCGCGGAAGATGCGGGGGTCGTCGTTGGCGACTCCCTGGGCCACGATCATGTCCTTGGTCCACTCGGTGGCCTTGCCGTCCACCGTTATGGTGGCCGCCCGCCCGAGCTGTCCGCTTGGGTTGGTGGCGTAGTACGGCCCACCGGCAGCGGGGCCCGGGTCCGGCGTGGTGGTCGCGGTCGCGGTTGCGGTCGGCGTCACGGTGGGAGTGGCGGTCGCGGTCGGGGTGGGTGCCGGGCAGGGGTCGCCGCTGCCGACGACGCCGTCCTTGACGGTGATGTTGCCGGTGCCCAGGGCGTAGTTACGGTTGCTGTTGTTGTCCCAGGTGCCGGAACCGTTGTTGAAGGTCGCGGCCAGGCCAGTCGCGGTACCCAGGTCGACGGTCTTCTTCACCCAGCCGGTGCAGGCCGCGGTCATCGCGACACCGGGCACGGTGGTCCAGGCACCGCCGGTCGGGGCGTAGTGCAGGTTGTAGGCGGCCCAGTTCTTGTTGGTGCTGTAGAACACGGTCGTGGGGGGAGCGGGGAGGCAGGGGTCGCCGCTGCCGACGACGCCGTCCTTGACGGTGATGTTGCCGGTGCCCAGGGCGTAGTTACGGTTGCTGTTGTTGTCCCAGGTGCCGGAACCGTTGTTGAAGGTCGCGGCCAGGCCAGTCGCGGTACCCAGGTCGACGGTCTTCTTCACCCAGCCGGTGCAGGCCGCGGTCATCGCGACACCGGGCACGGTGGTCCAGGCACCGCCGGTCGGGGCGTAGTGCAGGTTGTAGGCGGCCCAGTTCTTGTTGGTGCTGTAGAACACGGTCGTGCCGCTGGGCGCCGTGGCGGTCGCGGACGCACTGGCGGACGCGCTGGCGGACGCACTGCTGCTCGGGCTGGGCGTGACGCCGCCGACGCCGGTGCGCAGGGCGACGGAGTCGCCGGCGTTGACGGTGACGGTGGCCTTGCCGGTGCTGTCGACGCTCACGGTGTTACCGGTGCAGGCACCGGTGGAGGTGAGGTCGCCGTGGATGACGTCGCAGTAGGTGCCGGCGGCGAGGCCGGTGGTGAAGCTCTGGGTGACGGCGGAGGCGCTGTTGTTGATCGCCACCCAGGCCTTGTCGCCGCGGCTGAAGGCGATGGTGTTGTTGCCGTTGTCCCACCAGTTGGCCACGGCCTGGCCCTTGGCGGCGTTGTGCCAGCCGACCATGTTGGCGATGCCCTGGTTGCGGTCGGTGCAGGTCCAGGTGTTGTTGGTGCAGTTGACGTCGGTGACGAAGCCGTTGGCGTCGGCCGGCGGCGAGTCGTCCTTGTCGTTGTAGCGGAAGCCGGAGTAGACCTGCGGGGTGCCGTAGTTCCAGGCGAGTTCGAAGATGTGGGCGAGGTTGTACTTGGCGCCGCTGTTGTAGGTGAGCGTGGTCTGGTCGCGCTCCAGGTCGTGGTTGGTCACCATGACCGCGGACTTGTCGCTCGGCTCCAGGCCCCAGCTCTGGCCGAAGGTCTTGAGGTTGGCGATGTTGCCGTTGAACTGCTGCGAGAGCTTGGAGGCGTAGGTGAACTCCAGGACGCTGCCGTTGCCCTCGAACGCGGCGGCGGCGAGCTGGCCGCTGCTGCCGGGGAAGATCTCCTGGTAGACGTACGGCCGTCCGCCCCAGGTGGTGTCGTGCACCCGGGAGAGGATGTTGGCCATGTCGGCCTGGGCGATGTGCTTGGCGGTGTCGACGCGGAAGCCGTCCACACCGGAGTCGACCAGGCTGTTGAGGTAGCCGGCGACCTTGCCGCGGACGGAGTCCGACTCGGTGTTCACGTCGGACAGGGAGACCAGTTGGCACTCCTGGACCTGGGTGACGTTGTTCCAGTCGGTGATACTCAGGTCGGCGTTGGGGCAGGGCGGCGAGCCGTGGAAGTCGGAGCGGGTGTAGGGGATGTTGTTGTACGTGTAGTTCGACGTGTTGAAGCTGGCTCCGCCGTAGGAGCTGGTGCTGGTCTGGTTGACGCCGGCGGTGTGGTTGATCACCGCGTCGGCGTAGACCTTCACGCCGGCGTTGTGGCAGGTCGTCACCATGGACTTGAACTGCGCCTCGGTGCCCATCCGGCTGTTGAGGCCGTACGAGACGGGCTGGTAGACCTCCCACCAGGGGTGGGCGGCGCCGTTCAGCTTGATCGAGTCGGCCGGCGGGGCGACCTGGACGGCGCCGTAGCCCTTGGGCCCGAGCACGGTGGTGCACTCGGCGGCGACGGAGTTCCAGTTCCACTCGAAGAGGTTGGCGATCACGTCACCGCCGTTCGGGGTGCCGGCGGCCTGTGCACTGCTCTGGAAGGCGATCGGCAGGATGGCGCCGGCCACCAGTGTGCCGGCGGCGAGCAGACCGACCGGCCCGCGCCGGGAACGCGCTCTTAAGGCGGGACGGGTGGCGGGGACAGGTCTGGGCTGGCGGTTCAAGTAGGACACCGACGGACTCCCTTGGGTGGAGGGGCTACTGCTTGGCGGTGGGGGCCGCTACCGGCTCGCCTCGGCGTGACGGCTGCGGCGCTCGACAGAGCTGAGGGCCCGGTGCAGTGGCCACCGGACCCCGTGAGACGTGCGGCGCACACCGTCTCGCTGCATGTTGTTGCTGAAATTTTCAGCAAGGCGTTGCGAACTTAAGGCCGCCCTGCCCGGACGTCAAGACCTCGCGCGCCGAAGGACATTGGCCGCGCCTGCCTACTCCGGGTGCCACCGCCGGCCCCGACACGTCCTTTGCCGCCCCGGATCCCCGTCCTCACGGCCCCCTCGCAGCGGCCCGGTCAGGGCTGGAACCGGTAGCCGATCCCGGGCTCGGTGATCAGGTACCGGGGCCGGGCCGGGTCGGGTTCAACTTGCGGCGAAGACCGGCGAAGTAGACCCACAGGTAGTTGCTGCGCTCCTCCTGGCCGGGGCCCCGGACCTCGTGCAGGATCTGCCGGCCGGGCACCAGCCGGCCGGGGCTGGCGACCAGCAGCGCGAGAATCCGCCACTCGGTCGGGGTGAGCCGCACGCGCCCGCCGGGGCCTGTCACGGTGGCCGCCGTGACATCGACCTCGTGGCCGCCGATCACGCCTCGGGTCGGCGCGACCTCGCCCGGCGGGCGCCGCAGCAGCGCCCGCAGGCGGGCCATCAGTTCCTCCAGGACGAAGGGCTTGGTGAGGTAGTCGTCGGCGCCCGCGTCGAGCGCGAGTTGCCGCTGCTCGGCGAGGTTGCCCGGGGAGGCGCCGGCCAGGCCGTCGCGGCGGGTGATGTGGACGGCGAGGAGTTCCCCACCCGCGCTGCGGTCGGCGATGTGGGCGGCCCGGCGGACCACCTCGTCGGGGACGGTCTCGCGCTGCGGGATGCCGGTGATCTTCTGGACGACGTCGTTCAGGGAGTCGAGGTGCTGGATGTTGAGGGTGGTGACGACGTCGATACCGGCGTCCTGCCAGCGCTTCGCGTTGCGCCCGCCGGGGATGTTGGTGTGCGCCAGCTCGTCGACCAGCGCCACCGACGGCCTCCTGGCCAGCAGGGCGTCGAGGTCCATCTCCGTGAACTCCGTGCCCCGGTAGGTGCGGGTGAGCCGGGGTACGACGCCGAGGCCCTGGAGCATGTCCTCGGTGTGGCGGCGGCCGTGGCACTCGATGTACCCGACCACCACGTCCGCCCCGCGGTCCTGTCTGCGGCGGGCCTCGTCGAGCATCCGGTACGTCTTGCCGACCCCGGGGGCAGCACCGAGGTAGACCCTCAGCCGACCCCGGCGGATGGAGGTGCCAGGGGTGAGGTGGCGGGGCATGCGCGCTGCTCTTTCCTACGAGGGCGGCCCGGGACGATCTGGACTGCCGGCGCGGCCGGCCCGGGCGCGGGGAGACACTCCCCCGCACCCGGGCCGGTTTTCCTGGTCAGTGAACGGACGGACCATCAGCTCAGCTCGCCGACCGCCCTGTTGAGGAGGACGACGTTGACGCCCTCCTCGCCGAGGAGGCCGAGCGAGCGGCCCTCGGTGTACTTGACCACCAGCTGGTTGAGCTTGTCCGCGGGCAGGTTCCGGGCCTTGGTGACCCGGGCGCCCTGCTCCTCGGCGAAGGCCACCGAGATGTGCGGGTCGAGACTCGATCCGGAGGCGGTGAGCGCGTCCGGGGGGGACGGCAGCCGGGTCGACACCGTCGAAGGCGGCGACGGCGGCGCGGCGGTCCTGGACGGCCTTCAGCAGGTCCTCGTTGTTGGGGCCGAGGTTGGAGGCGCCGGAGCTCTTCGGGTCGTACGCGTAGGCGGCGGGACGGCGGCTGGAACCACTTCGGGTCCGGCCGGGCGGCCTCGTCCGGGTCGGCGGGGTTCTGCTTCGGCAGGTCGTAGGTCTGGCCGAGCAGGCTGGAGCCGATCTCCTTCCCCTGCGAACTGACGATCGATCCGTTGGCCTTGCCGCTGAAGGCGACCTGGCTGATGCCGGTGATCAGCAGCGCGTAGGCACGCGCCGAGTACTCCAGCAGGACTTCGATGTTTTGCCTGTTCAGAGGCTGCGTGGGTGATTCTAGGGGGCTGGTGGGTGATCAGGGGCGGTCTTCGTGGGAGCGCCCCTCGATGGTGTGCAGCCGGCGTTGGTAGTGGCAGCGGCGGGCGACGGCCTGGCGCTGTCTGCGCCAGGTGGACCAGCTCAACGCGTGTGCGCGGGGTGAGCGTTGGGGTGGGTGCGAGCAGTGGGGACGGCCAGCTGCCAGGAGTCGCCGGATCTCTGCCACGGTGAGGTCGACCATGGCGTGGGAACCGTTTCTGCAGCCCCCTTTGATGTCGCGGCTGCGGCCATCGCGGCAAGGAAGGCGTGGGCGAGCATGGCCAGTGTGATGTGCCGCATCCAGCCGGTGTAGCGGCGGACCTCGTACTGGTCGAGACCGCATTCGTTCTTCGCGGCCTGGAAACACTCCTCGATCGCCCAGCGGGAGCCTGCGATCCGCACCAACTGCTCCACGGTCGTGCCGAGCGGCGCATAGGCGAGGTAGTAGGCGATCTCGGCGGGCCTGCTGACGCTGCGGCGGGCCATCGCCCACCGCTGGCGGACAGGTAGCTCGCCCTGGTAGTCGAACTCGGCCACTGCCGGGAGCCGCACGGCCGCCCAGTCGTAGACGCGTGGCCCCATAGCGCCGTCGCCGCACGAGATCCGCTCCCAGGCCTCTGCCGGGGCCTGCGAGAATAGCCGGTCGATGCGTGGACAGCCCACGCTGAAATGGGACTTGGGCACCGCCAGGACGTAGCCGGCGCCGGACTGTTCCAGCATCCGCCGAAAGCGCCCGTCCTGTCCGTAGGCCGAGTCCGCGGTGACCCAGGCGATCGGCAGCGGGGAGGCGAGCGCACGCAGAACGAGCGACTTGGCGAGTTCGCCCTTGGTACGGAAGTCCCGCTCGTCGGGGATCTTCGCCGCGCTGCATTGCTCCCGGTCCTCGGTCCAGGACTTCGGCAGGTACAGTTCCCGGTCCACCAGGGCGCGGCCGCGGGTGGAGGCGTAGGCGGCGAAGACGCCGATCTGGCAGTTCTCGGTGCGGCCGGGGGCCTGTGCGTCAATAAGTGCACGGTGGACGGGAGTTGGTGAGAGTCTGCAATATGACCCTGTGCCAGTCAGGCCGCATCGCCGCCCGTGCACTGCGGGCCAAGTTTGACCAGATCCTGCCGCACTTCGACGAGCGCCGCCGTCGGCTGTACCTGGCCAGTGAGGCCACCGCCATCGGCCACGGCGGGATCGCCCGCGTCGCCGAGGCCTCCGGCACCAGCACCGCCACCATCTCGCGAGGTATCGCCGAGTTGGCCGGCTGCTCAGCGCCGACCCTACGAATCCGGGCTCCAGGTGCCGGCCGCAAGCGGCTGACAGACACCGACCCCGGTCTGCTGCGCGCGCTGGAGTCGCTGCTAGAACCGCACACCCGAGGCGATCCCGTCTCCCCGCTGCGCTGGACCACGCTGTCCTTGCGGTCCCTGGCCTCGGCCCTCACCGCACAGGGCCACCCCGTCAGCGCGTCAACCCTCGGGCGCCTGCTGCACACCCTGGGCTACAGCCTGCAGGGAACCGCGAAGACGACGGAGGGCATCAGCCATCCGGACCGCGATGCCCAGTTCGCCCACCTCAATGCCACCGCCACCGCTTTCCTCAACGACACCCAACCGGTGATCAGCGTCGACACCAAGGCCAAGGAATGGCTCGGCAACCGCGACCGGCCCGGTCGCACCTGGCGGCCAGGCAAAGACGCGATCAAGGTGGACTGCCACACGTTCACCACCAACGACCAGCCGATGGCGATCCCCTACGGGATCTACGACATCGCCAACAACTCCGGATGGGTCAACGTCGGCACCGACCACGACACCGCCCAGTTCGCGGTGGAGTCCATCCGCCGCTGGTGGCAGCACCGCGGACAGGCGGACCACCCGCATGCCACCCGGCTCCTGATCACCGCCGACTCCGGCGGCTCCAACGACCCCCGCCGCTGGACCTGGAAGTACAACCTGGCCGCCTTCGCGCGGGAGAGCGGCCTGGAGATCTCCGTCTGCCACCTACCGCCCGGAACTTCGAAGTGGAACAAGATCGAGCATCGGATGTTCTGTCACATCACCGCGAACTGGCGGGGGCGACCTCTGACCAGCTACCCGCTCGTCATCGAGACCATCGCCGCCACAACCACCAAGACCGGCCTGACCATCGGGGCCGAACTGGACACAGGCAGCTACGACCTGGGCATCAGCGTCACGCCCGCCGAGTTCCACGCCCTGCCAATCACACCGAACGCCTTCCACGGGGACTGGAACTACACGCTGGCTCCCGTTCCACCGCGAACGCCAGACGCGCCGGCAAGCACTCGCCGGATCGACCCCGGCCTGACCACGATGCTCACCGATCCGGCCCTGACCGGCATGTCACGGACCGCCTTCGAACATCTGGTCGCAGTCTCGGAACCTTATTGGGACGCCATGGCCGAGGCGGCATTCCAGCGGCGCTTCCACCGCCCACGCAGCTACCTCCACCCACAGATCAGCAGCGTGGACCACCGCCACCGGCTCCTGGCAGCAATCCTGCGCCGCCGCAGAGCGGTGACCATTACATTCCTGGCCCAATTGCTGGGCGTCAACCGCACCAACCTGTCCATCCAGTACCAGGACGGAAAGCGACTCCTGGACCCTCGTCACACCCATACCCGGGCCGCCCGCCCGCACATTGGAACAGCTACACACCCGAGCCACTCCCACCGAAGGCCCGTAGCTGACAGTTATTCAATTACAGGCCCCCGGCGGTGCCGGAGTACTGGCGTTGCACGCCCGCGGAGGTGGTGCCCTTCTTGATGAAGCCGGTGTCGTCGAGAATCAGGACACCGACCTCCTCACCGAGGCGCTCCGCAACGTAGTGCTGGAGCTCGTCGCGGATCTCCTCCGCGTCCCAGCGGGCGCCGGCGAGCAGGTGCTGCAGGCCGTCAGGGGTGGCGTGACCTGCATATTCGGCCAGTTGCCCGCCGTTTTTGCGGCCGACCGGGCCGAGCAGGCCGCGCACGTAGTCGCGCATCCGACGGCGCGGCTCCACACGGCTGAATCGATCGCCGACACGGAGGAAGAGTCCTTCGAGTTCGCGGTCCCAGCTCTCGGCTGCAGGATCGTTGATCACGACGAGAGACTGCCCCGCCGCTGCCACTACCAACGCCGGCTGCACACCATCGAGGGGCGCTCCCACGAAGACCGCCCCTGATCACCCACCAGCCCCCTACAATCACCCACGCAGCCTCTGACCAGGCAAAACATCGAAGTCCTGCTGGAGTACCAGAGTCGATCTCGACGTGTGCGGCGGGGCCGAGGGCGTCGAGCCCGCCCTACGCGGCCGGCCCTGCCGACGGGTGGTCGGTCCGCCGGTCGGGCCGCCGCAGGGGTGATCAGGCCTGCCAGTGCGGTTTGCCGCTGACCATCCGGCAGGAGAGCATCCGGCCGTCGGCGTCGTGGGTGCTCCGGCCGAGGTCGGCGTCCCGACAGAACTGGCCGGCCTTGTAGCAGTTACCCGCGTTGGAGACGATCTCGCAGTGGCCCGCCGGGGCCGCCGCGGGCGCGCTGCTGGGCGCTGCGGCCGGCTTGGTGCTGGTCTTGGGCGCAGGGGGTTTGGTGGGCGCCGGGGCCTTGGTCGCGGGGGCGTTGGCGGCCGGAGCCACCGGAGCCGGGGGCGGGGGTGTCGGGCTCGCGCTGCTCGCGGCCGGCGAGGGCTCCGCGGTGACCGGGGCGGCGGGGGCCGACGTCGAGGCGACGGGGGCGGCCGGGAGCGGCGCGGCGGCGCTGGAGGCGACCGGCTTGGCCGGGCCGGCGGGGCTCTGATCCGTCGGATCGCAACCGGTCAGCGAGAACCCCACCGCCAGCACCAGGCCGGCGACGGCGGCCAGCCGGCGATGGGCGGTGCGTATGCGGGCGGCGCCGGAGGAGGGCAGGGACGAGGACGCGGGTGAGGGCATGGCGGAGGGCATGGACGTGGAACGCTCCATCGTGTCTCGGGTGGGCAGGGCGCCGAGTCAACCAGAGCGGCGGGCCCGGCATTCACTCTTCCGCCACGAATTCGTCACCCGTTGGGAAATCGAGACCTACGCGCTCTCGGCTCCCGGCAGACCACGCGGGCGATGCGGGCAGCGGAGCCGGTGACGATCACGACTCGGCACCGGCCGCGAGGAGTTCACGCAGCCGCTCCAGCCCGGGGAGGACCGGGTCCGCCGACCGGGCGCCCGCCTGGGGCTCCGCCCACCGCCGTGCCGCTCGGTGGGACGACGACGCGACCGACCGGCCCGGCCGAGCCGGTCACCCCTGCGGCTCCTCGACCATGAGCGTCAGGTCCCCATCACCGGACGGCCTTCGGGCCGCAAACCGCGCCCCGAACCGGTTCAGTTCAGGCGCCGGTGAAACCTCCGAAGACCACTGAACGGTGCCCGGCAGGTACTCCACGTCGACTCCTCCGCCGGCTCGAAGGCGTTACCGATCACCGGCCGTGGTGTTGACAGGCCCGTCGTGACACCTCTACGGTCGGAGCGATTAACCGGTCAATCCCGTGTGGGGCACGGGACGCCGAGAGACCTTCGGGCGCACGACGGGGCAGCCTGCCGCCACCGGCGGCGACCCACCCCGGCCGCCCACCTGTCAGGCCGTCAGCACCCCGGCGGATCGGGAGCCTGCTTCCGGCCGCCAACGGCCCACTGCCGACGGCGTTACGGCCCACTGTCACCCGAAGCGGCCCGAACGCCCCGGCACCGGCGCGCCATCCGGTACACGCCCCGCGACACCCGACCGAACCGTCCCACCGCGCTCGGAAGCACCGCGCCCATCAGCGCGGGACGGGCGGGCCTGCCCCACCGCGCCCGCCCGTCCCGTCCCACCGCGCCGCCCGTCCCGTCCCACCGCACTCCCGTCGCACCCCGCAGGGACGGCACCACCACAGGGACGGCGCCACCGCACCGCATCGCGCCACCGCACGGCATCGCACCACCGCACCGCATCGCGCCACCGCACGGCATCGCACCGCCCCGGAGAGCGCCGCGCATCGAACGGGCGGCGGCCCGCCGGGCGAACACCCCACCCACCCCGGTACGAAAGGGATCCGCGTGCACACCCGACTCAGGCCCACCGGACGAGCATTCTGGCCCGTCGCCGTACTTCTCACCGTCGCGCTGGCCCTGGCCGGCCTGGCCACCGGCCGGCCGACGGCCGCCGCTGCCGACAGCAGCACCGGCTTCGCCTCCCGGTGCGGCATCCACTTCTGCCTGAACGGCAAGGAGTACTACTTCGCCGGCGCGAACACCTACGACCTGTTCACCTACGGCAACGGGTCGAACGACACCGAGACCCAGTACATGGACAAGGCCCGGATCGACGCCCAGTTCGCGAACCTGGCGGCCGACAAGGTCGACGTGGTGCGACTGTGGATGTTCAGCCACGAGGACTGGCACGGCTTCGAGAAGACCAAGGGGGTCTACAACGAGCAGGAGTTCGCCGAGTTCGACTACATCATCGAGTCGGCCAGGACACACGGCCTCAAGCTCGTGCCGGTGTTCGAGAACTACTGGGAGGCCTACGGCGGCATCGACACCCGCCTCCAGTGGGAGGGCCTGAGCGGCGGACAGCCCGGCCGGGCCGCCTTCTTCGACCGGACCCGCTGCCCCGGCTGCTTCACCTCGTACAAGAACTACGTGAGCTACGCCCTGAACCGCACCAACCACTACAGCGGGGTCAAGTACAAGGACGACCCGACCATCTTCTCCTGGGAGCTGATGAACGAGCCGCGTTACGAGGGCCAGAGCGCGGCGGAGAACGTGGACGGCACCACGCTGCGGGCCTGGGTCGACGAGATGGGCGCCTTCGTCAAGGGCATCGACACCCACCACATGCTCGGCGCGGGCCTGGAGGGCCACGGCACCAAGTACGGGTTCGGCGGCGACGAGGGCAACCCCTTCGTGCACATCCAGGAGTCCTCGTACGTCGACTACACCACCGCGCACCCGTACCCGAACGAATCCTGGGCGAACCTGAGCCTGGACCAGACCAAGGCGCTGATCCGGGCCTGGATCAGCGACTCCCACACCGTCCTCGGCAAGCCGTTCTTCATGGGTGAGTTCAACGTCAACGACGTGGACCGCAGCGCCTGGTGGACCGCGATCTACGCCGACTTCGAGGCGGCGGGCGGGGACGGCAGCGCCTTCTGGTGGTACCAGGACCACGCCGTCGACGGGAAGTTCGGCGTCTCCGCCGGGGCCCCCGAGCTCGCCGTCTTCCGCGCGCACAGCGACCGGATGCGGGCCAGGAGCGGCCTGACCACGCCCACCGCCTCGCCGAGCCCGACCGCGACCGTGTCCCCGACCGCCTCACCAACCCCGACCGCCTCACCAACCGCGACCGCCTCACCCACCGCGACCACGTCCCCGAGCCCGACGGCTGCGGGCGACTGCGCCGTCGCCTACGTGTTGTCCGACTGGGGAAGCAGCTTCAACGCGGACGTCACCATCCGGAACACCGGCGCCGCCGCCGTCACGGGCTGGCAGCTCGTCTTCGCCTTCCCCGCGAACCAGACCGTCAACTCGGTGTGGAACGCGAAGGCGACCCAGAGCGGCAGGCAGGTGACCGTCACCAACGAGACCTGGACCGCCACCGTGCCGGCGGGCGGATCGGTCACCTTCGGCCTGAACGCCAACTCCACCGCGGGCACCAACGGCGTGCCCGCCCGGTTCACCCTGAACGGCAGGGCCTGCACGGTCGGCTGACCGGGCTCCCGCCCCTGCGCTCCCGACACCCTGCTCCCGACTCCCTGCTCGGGGCAACCGACTCCTGACCGGGCCCGGCCGGCGGACGCGCGCCTCGCGTCCGCCGGCCGGGTCCCGTACGTACGGCCCCTCGGGCACCGGGACCGTCCGGCCGTCGTGACCTCCGGGCGCCGACCGAACGAGTGCCCGCTCCCGGTCCGGGGGCGGGTGCGAGGGCGGTGTGAGCCCCGCCTAGGCTGTCACCGAAGCAAAAAGGACGAACCGGACCCGCTCGGGGATGGCGTTGACGGAAAGCGGGACCCGCCGATGGGCGACGGAATGGCAGGGATGCACGACCACGGGGGCGCGGGGCCACTGGGCCCGTTCTCCCTCTCCTCTGCGCTGACCTGGTCCCCCGACTGGGTCTTCCTGACCGCGGCGCTGGTGGCGGCGGTCCTGTACGGCGCGGGTGTGGTGCGACTGCTCCGGCGTGGGGACAGCTGGCCGGTCGGGCGCTCGGTGGGCTGGCTGGCCGGTGTCGGCGGCGTGGTCCTGGTGACCTGCACGGGGCTCAACGACTACGGCATGGTGCTGTTCAGCGCCCACATGATCCAGCACATGATGCTCTCCATGCTGGTACCGATCCTGCTGCTGCTCGGTGCGCCGATCACGCTGGCCCTGCGCGCCCTGCGCCCGGCCGGCCGGGGTCGCCCCCGTGGGGCGCGCGAGCTGCTGGTCGCGCTGCTGCACAGCCGGTACGTGAAGGTGATCTCGCACCCCGCGTTCACCATTCCCCTGTTCATCGCCAGCCTGTACGGGCTCTACTTCACCCCGCTGTTCGACCACCTCATGCAGTACCGGCTCGGACACATCGCGATGATGGTCCACTTCCTGGCCGCCGGCCTGCTGTTCTTCTGGCCGATCATGGGCGTGGACCCGGGCCCGCACCGCCCGGGCCACGTGATGCGGATCATCGAGCTGTTCATGGGCATGCCCTTCCACGCCTTCTTCGGCGTGGCGGTGATGATGGCGAGCCACTCGCTGGTCACCACTTTCACCGTCGCCGGTGCTCCCCCCGGGACGGATCTGCTGGCCGACCAGAAGCTGGCCGGTGGGATCACCTGGGCGTTCGGCGAGATCCCGACCGCGATCGTGCTGATCGCGCTGGTCTTCCAGTGGATGAAGTCCGAGGAGCGCCAGGCCCGGCGCCGGGACCGCGCTGAGGAGCGCAGCGGCGACGCCGAGCTGAACGCGTACAACGACTACCTGGCCTCCCTGGACAAGCGCGGCCGGCGCCCGGCCGCCGCCGCACCCGCACCGGCGCCCGGCACCGACTGACCCGCACCGGACGCGCCCGACCCACCGAACGACGTCGGCGCCGGACGACACCGGTAGGCCGACCCGGCCAGACCGGACCCGACCGGCCCGACCCGACCGGACCCGACGACGTCACCGCCCGGCAGCACCGAGAGCCCCCGCCCGACCGCGGGGGCTCTCCCGCGTCCCGTCCCGGAGACCGCCGGAGGCCCGGTCGGTGGCGGCTGCACTCACCCGGCCGGGTGAACCGGACGGGCTGCGCGTACCCCCGACCGGGGCGCGGCAGTTTGCGCTGGGTCAGACGTGTGCGAATTCTGTTTCAGGAGCATCGATGTCCAACCCGTTGACCCATTCGTCCGGTTCACCCCAGGCGGCCCCCTCGGCTCTGGGCCGCCGCAGTTTCCTCGGTTCCGCCGCGGCGGCGGCCGCCGTCGCCGGCACCGTCGGCCTCACCGGCAGCCGGGCCGCCGGGGCGCCGCACCCGGCGCCCTCGGGCTCCGGAATCGACCCGGAGGTCAGCCGTGACCTCGCCCGCAAGATGCTGCTGGTCGGTGACGACGGCGAGGATCTCAAGCTCGCGTACCTGCGGATCCTGATCGACGGCCGGCTCCCCGCGCGCGCGCCGCGCAAGAAGGTCCTGGTGGTCGGGGCCGGCGTCGCCGGGTTGGCCGCGGCAGGCCTGTTGAAGCAGGCCGGCCACGAGGTCGTGATCATCGAGGCCAATGCCGGCCGGGTCGGCGGCCGGGTGAAGACCTTCCGCGGTTTCCAGGACAAGGCCCTGTACGCGGAGGCCGGCGCGATGCGGCTGCCGGACTTCCACCCGCTGGTGCGTGCCCTGGCGGACAAGCTCGGGCTCAGGCGCCGACTGTTCTACAACGCCGACGTCGCCCCCGGCGCCGAGCCCACCGGCACGGTACCGCCGGTCGTCTACCGGGCCTTCACCGGTGAGACCTGGTCGAACGGGGTGGACGACGGGAGCTTCCGCTCACCGCAGCTCGACGGCAAGCGGCTGATCCGCGTCAACGGTATGACCACCACCAGGAACGCCTACGGGAAGTCGCCGGACAAGGTGCACAAGGGCTTCGGTGTGCGGTCCGGCGCCACCATGGCGGATTCGCTGACCGAGGCCTTCAAGCCGGTCACCGTGCCGGCCGAGGGCAGCATCAACGACCAGGTCGACGCCTGGGCCGAGATCTTCCGCAGGTACGACGACCACTCCACCCACCGCTACCTGGTGGAGGAGGCGGGCTGGGACCTCGCGAAGATCCAGGCGGCGGGCACCCTGGAGAACCTGACCTCCCGGCTGCACTACTCGCTCATCCCCACCCTCATCGACCACGCGGCCATCAGCCCCACGAACCGCTACTGGGAGTTGGAGGGCGGCTCGGACCGGCTCACCGAGGCGATGGCCGCCCCGCTGCGCAACGACATCCGGATGGGCCGTCGGATGACCCGGCTGGTCCAGACCGACACCGGCGTGCGGATCGACACCACGGCGGAGAGCGGCGACGAGGAGTCCTGCGACGGCGCACCGGTGGCGCCCACCGAGTCGTTCGAGGGTGACTACGCCATCGTCACCGTCCCGTTCAGCGCCCTGCGGTTCTGTTCCGTCGAGCCGCTGATGTCCTACCCCAAGCGCCGGGCCGTCAACGAGCTGCACTACGACTCGGCGACCAAGGTGCTGCTGGAGTTCAAGACCCGCTTCTGGGAGCAGGGGCCGAACGGCTTCACCGGCGGCGGCTGCACCTCCGACAGCGCGAGCCGCTTCACGTACTTCCCCTCGCACTCCCCGGACGGCTCGCCCGGCGGTGTCGTGCTGGCCTCGTACAGCTGGTCCGACGACGCGATGCGCTGGGACTCGCTGACCCCCGGTGAGCGGTACGCCTTCGCGCTCGACGACATGGAGCGGATGTTCGGGCCGGTCGTCCGGAGCGAGTTCACCGGCGTCGGCGCCACGCAGTCCTGGGCGCGGGCCCGCTACGCGCTGGGCGAGGCGGTCATCTTCACGCCCGGCCAGCTGCACGAACTGCACGCCGCCTCCCGCACGGTGGAGGGCCGGGTGCACTTCGCCGGGGAGCACACCAGCCTGAAGCCGGCGTGGATCGAGGGCGCGCTGGAGTCGGCCGTCCGGGCCTTCCTGGAGGTCCACCCGCGCTGACCCGGCAGACCGGCGGCGGCCGGGGCGCGGGGCCGGGCGGCCTCGGCGCCCCGGCCGCCGCCGTGTCCACCCCCTCGGACCCGGGGGTACGGGGGTACGGGGGTACGGAGCCAGGCGTACGGGGCCCAGTGGTACAGGCCACAGGCGTGCGGCCGGCCGGGTGCGGCTCCGGGGTCGGGCGCGGGCCGCTTGCGCGCCCCGCCTGCGGGCTACACCTCCGGGATGATGCGTCCTAGCCGGCGGACGAGCTGCGCCACGGTGTCGGTGGGGGGCCAGGGGAAGTCGGGCTGACCGGCGCGCAGGGTGACCTGGCCGTGCAGCGCCGTCCAGAGCGCGATCGCGTCGCCGAACGGGTCGTCGCTGGCGGAGCGCCCGGCCCGGACGCAGTCCTCCAGGCTGTCGACCAGCGTCCGGAACGCCAGCATCCCCTCGCCCGGCGGGCAGTCGGCGGGCTCGGCCTTCACCCGGGGGGAGCCGAACAGCAGGCGGTAGCGGGCCGCTTCGCGGGTGCCGAAGGCCACGTAGGCGGCGCAGCCGGCGAGCAGGGCGTCCACCGGGTCGTCGAACTCGGACGACGCGCCGAGCACCGCCGCGCGCAGCTGGGTGAGCGACTCGATGATCACCGCGTCCACGATGGCGTCACGGTCCGGGAAGTGGGCGTAGATCGACGGGGCGGCGATGCCCACCTCGCGGGCCACCGCGCGCAGGGTGAGGGCCTGGTCGGAGCCGGTGCGCTCGATGATCCGGACCGCCGCGGTGAGGATCTCCTCGCGCAGCCGGAGCCCCTCGCCGCGCCGGTTGCGGTGCCGCCCACGGGCGGGCGCGGTCGCGTCGGGCTCCTGCTCTCGCCCACGCACGGGCGCTGCCACGTCGGGCTCCTGCTCTCGCCCACGGGCCCGGAGCTCGGTGGCGGGCAGGGTGGCCGCCGACTCCGCCTGCCGGCCGTCCCGTCGCTCCGGCAGCGGGGGGAGATCGGTGACTGCGGACTCCTTTGCCATGGACTCGACTTTACACCTGTTAGCTCAAGGGGTAACTTTCCCCGCGAAAGCTTACGCACGTAAGTTCACAGGGGTGAGGACACCATGGACACAGCGCACACCACCGACCCGGACCAGGGTCACCCGCGACGATGGGCCGCCCTGGCGGCGCTCTGCACCTCCCTGGTGGTCGTCACCATCGACAACACCGTGCTCAACACCGCGCTGCCGGCCCTGGCCACCGCCCTGCACGCCTCCACCGCCGATCTGCAGTGGATCAACAACGCGTACACCCTGGTGTTCGCCGCGATGCTCATCACCGCCGGGAGTCTCGGCAGCCGGATCGGCCAGCGCCGCGCGCTGGTCGGCGGACTGACCGTCTTCGCGGCCGGTTCGGCGATCGCCGCCACCGCCGGATCGGCGGGCGAACTGACCGCGCTGCGCGCCGTGATGGGGCTGGGAGCGGCCTTCGTCATGCCGGCCACCCTGTCCGTGATCGTCACCCTGTTCACCGCCCGGGAGCGGCCGAAGGCGATCGCCGTCTGGTCGGCGACGGCGGGCATCGGCATCGTGATCGGCCCGGTCACCGGCGGCCTGCTGCTCGACCACTTCTCCTGGAGCAGCGTCTTCTGGATCAACGTCCCGTTGGTCGCGGCGGCACTGGCAGCCGTGCTGGTCCTGGTCCCCGCGCTGCCGGGCCGCCGCGTCGGACGGATCGACACACTCGGCCTGCTGCTCTCGGCGAGCGGGCTGGCCGCACTGGTCGACGTGATCGTCCGCGGCCCCGAGCACGGCTGGCTGTCGGGCCGCTCGGTGGCCGAGGGCGCCGCCGCCGTCCTGCTGCTGGCCGCGTTCGCGCGCTGGGAACTGCGCACCGCGCACCCGATGGTCGACGTCAGGATGTTCGCCGTCCGCACGTTCACCGTGGCCGGGATCATCCTCGCAATGACCTTCTTCGCCCTGTCCGGCCTGCTCTTCGTCCTGACCCAGTACCTCCAACTGGTGCACGGCTACAGCCCGCTGAAGGCGGGGCTCGGCGCGGTGCCGTTCGCCCTGGCGATGGCGGCGACCGCTGGGACCAGCGCCCTGGTCACCGCGCGGATCGGCACCCGCAACGCGATCGCGGGCGGGCTCGCCACCATGTCGCTGGGCCTGGCCGGCCTGTCACTGGCGGGCGTCGGGACGCCGTACGCCGTGCTCTCCCTCGCGATGGCCGTGATCGGTGCGGGAATGGGTCTGATCATGGCGCCGGCCAGTACCGCGACCGTCGGCGCGCTGCCCCGGGAGAAGGCGCCGATGGCCAGCTCGATCAACAGCGTGGTCCGCGAACTCGGCGGTGTGCTGGGCATCGCGGTGGTCGGTACGGTCGTCTCCGCCTCCTACCGCCACCACCTCGGGGCCGCGCTGCCCGACGCCCCGGCGCGGGCCGGGAACGACCTCACCTCGGCGCACATCGTGGCCGGCCATCTGCCGCCGCAGGCCGCCGGACGGCTGGTCGGTGCGGCCGACCAGGCCTTCACCACGGCCATGAACAGCGGCACCTGGGTCTGCGCCGCGATCACCCTGGTCGGCGCCGTCACCGCGCTGATCTGCCTCGACCGCTCGGGAGCCGGCGCCCCGCCCGGCGCACCGCAGGCCGAGGCGGCGCACAGCCCGGAGGCCGGCCTCCCGGTCACCACCGGCCGATGACCGAGCGGCCCGGGCCGGGCGGCAGCCGGGCCCGGCCGCAGCGGGGACAATGGGCCGGGGCGGCGGGTGGCCGCCGGTGAGACCCGCCGGCCCGGCGGGGAGCAAGGAGTTGGGTATGCCCAAGGAATTCGAGGTCCACCGCGAGGTGGTGCTGCCGGCCGGCCCGCAGGACGTGTTCGCGGCCGTCAGCGCCGCGACCGGCGCCTGGATGTTCCCCAAGGAGGAGGTGCCCGCCGTCGGCGGCACCGGCCCCGGGGACGCGGGGGTCGTCGCCTGGGAGCCGCCGGGGCGCTTCGCCGTCCGGGTGGAGGGCGAGGACGGGTGGTTCAACTCGCTGGAGTACCTGATCGAACCCCGGGAGCCCGGCACCACGCTGCTGCGCTACACGCACCGGGGGGTGTTCGCCGAGGACTGGGAGAACCGGTTCGACGCCTGCGACCGGCACACCGACTTCTACCTGCACACCCTCGGCCAGTACCTGGGCCACTTCAACGGCCGCCCGGTGGTGTACGCCGCAGCCGAGGGCCCGGCCGCCTCGGCCGGCCCCGACGGCTTCGACCTCCTGCTGGACGAGCTGCACCTGGACAAGGAGGTCCGGGTCGGCGACCGGCTGAGCGTGGAGCTGGACGAGGTCGGGGTGCTGGAGGCCGAGGTGGACTACCGCACCCCGCAGTTCCTCGGCCTTCGCGCAGCGGACGGCCTGTACCGCTTCTTCGGGCGCAACGCCTTCGGCGGACCGGTCGGGGTGACGGTGCACCTGTTCGGCGACGGCGTCGACCCGGAGCGCACCGGCCGTGCCTGGCAGGCGTGGCTCGACGGTCTGTACGGCGGCTCGGACGACTCCGGCTCGAACGACTCCGGCTCGAACGACTCCGGCTCGAACGACTCCGGCTCGGACGGCTCCGGCTCGGACGGCTCCGGCTCGTAGCGACCGTCCGACGGTTCGGGTCGGATCGGCGCGTGGCCGGCCCCCGGGGTCGTCCCGGTCCTCTCGGTGAGCCGAAGGGGGGTGCCCTCGCCACCGCCGGGAGAAGGGCGCGGGCGCCGTCGACCGGAACGGCGGCCCGCCTCCGACCGCGAGGAGCGGCGCTCAGGGCCGGAGAGACAACGCCCGCCGGAGCGCCAGGGCGTCCGGGGCGACGGCCGTCAGCAGGACGGCCGCCTCACCGGGCAGTACGAGCAGGGCGGCGCCGTCCGTCGGGGCGGGGCCGGGGCCGGGGGTGTGCCCGACGGTGAGCAGCTGGCCGCTCGCGCGGTGGCCCGCGAGCACGGCGGGGCCGTCCCAGCCGGGGGCTCCGGCGCCGAGGTCGGTCTGCTGGTCGAGCAGGAGCCGGCCGGCCCGGCGCACGGTGAGCCGGGAGGTGAGCCGGCCGGGTGCGCTCCCCCGGGCCCAGTCGTGGTGGCGGCCGAGGACCTGCTCCTCGCGGTATCGCAGGCGGGCGCCGGCGGCGAGGGTGATCCGGGTGTGCAGGAGGAGGTGGCTCCCGGTGGCCGCGACGACCGGTTCGGGGAGCCAGTCCAGCCAGGCCCCCTCACCCACCGTCAGGTCGACGTCGTAGCGGGCCGGCCCCGGGCCCGGGAGGCTGATGGTCGCGGCGGCGCTGGTGACCTTCAGGCGTGCGCCCGGCCGGACCTCGGTGTGGACGGCGAGCCGGTCGCCGCCGAGCGGCGCCGCCATCGAGCCGACCAGGACGACGTGGGCGGCTGCGCCCTCACCCCGGGTGCGGCGCGGCGCCAGCGGGCCGCCGGTCACCAGGACGGGCAGGGCGGTGCCGCCGCGCCCGTCCGGTTCGGCGGTGATCCGGGCGGGCGCGGCGAGAAGGGTGCTCACCCCGTCGTCCGCCGCTCGGCGAGGCGCTCCCGGACCCACCGGGCGATCGGGGCGACGCCGTCCGGCGCGGTGAGCGCGCAGAACACGGTCGGCAGCTCGCCCCGCTGGGCGCGAGCGTCCCGTGCCATCACGTCGAGGTCGGCGCCGACCAGCGGGGCGAGGTCGGTCTTGTTGACGACGAGCAGGTCGGAGGTGGAGATGCCGGGTCCGCCCTTGCGGGGGATCTTGTCGCCGCCGGAGACGTCGATGACGAAGATCTGGTGGTCCACCAGGCCCCGGCTGAAGGTGGCGGTCAGGTTGTCGCCACCGGATTCGACCAGGATCAGATCCAGCGGACCGAGCGCGGCCTCCAGCTCCTCGACGGCCTCCAGGTTGGCCGAGATGTCGTCCCGGATCGCGGTGTGCGGGCAGCAGCCGGTCTCCACCGCGGTGATCCGCTCGGGCGGCAGGACGGCGTTGCGCAGCAGGAACTCGGCGTCCTCGGTGGTGTAGATGTCGTTGGTGACGACGGCCAGCGAGAACTCCTCGCGCAGGACGCGGCACAGCGCGGCGACGGTGGCGGTCTTGCCGGAGCCGACGGGGCCGCCGAGGCCGATCCGCAGGGCGCGGCGGCTCTCGCCGTGGGTGTGGCGGACGGGGGCGTCGTGGTGGTCGACGTGGTCACGATGCAAAGAGGCGGACCTTCCAGGAGCTGTGCTGCTCGGCGTACAGGTCGAGCAGGGGTGCGGAGGCTGCGGGCAGGCGGTCCACGTCGTTGTGGGCGGTGGCGTCCAGGGCCGCGTCGACGGCGGCGGCGGTGACGGCGTCGAGCTGCGGGGCTAGGCGGGCGAGCACGGCGGCGACCTGGTAGGGGTCGAGGCCGAGCAGTCGTACGCAGGCGGTGGCCGGGCCGTTGACGCTCTCGTGGGCGGCGACGGCGGCGGCCTGGGCGGGGGTGAGGCCGGCGGCCCGGGCGGCGGTGCCGAGGACGACGGGCTGGTGGGCGCCGCCGGGGTGGGCGGCCCGCAGGTGGTCGAGGTCGGGATGCGGCCAGGCTGCGAGGGCCGCCCGCAGGAGCTGGCGGCCCAGACGCCGGCTGGTGGCGCGCAGCGCGGCCGAGGGGGTGCGGGCGTCCGCGGCCTCCTCCAGCGCGCCGCACGGACATCCGGCCGCCGCCGCGGCCGCGAGCGCGGCGGCGGTCAGCCCGGTGCTGTGCAGGCGGCCGGTGAGAAAGGCCGCCATGCTCGCCGCGTCGTGCACCCGGCCGGCCTTGACGGCGGCCTCGGCGCCGCCGGAGTGGGCGTGGCCGCCGGCCGGGAAGCGGCCGTCCGAGAGCAGCAGCAGTGCCGCGACCGTCATCAGAACAGGAAGTACCGCTGGGCCAGCGGCAGTTCGGAGACGGGTGCGGGGGTGACGACGTCACCGTCGATGGTGACGGTGAAGGTGTCGGGGTCGACCGTGACGTGCGGCCGGGCGGAGTTGTTGACCATGTGGTCCTTGGTGACGCCCCGGGTGTTCCGGATCGGCGTGAACTCCTTTCCGAGTCCGAGCCGTTCGGGCAGCCCGTCGTCGATCGCCGCCTGGGCGGTGAAGTTGACGGAGTTCGCGGCCGGCGCCCGGCCCCTGGCTCCGAACATCGGCCGGGGCAGCACCGGTTGGGGGGTGGGGATGGAGGCGTTGGCGTCACCCATCTGGGCCCAGGCGATCTGCCCGCCCTTGATGACCAGATCGGGCTTGACGCCGAAGAACGCCGGGGTCCAGAGCACCAGGTCGGCGAGCTTTCCGGGTTCGACCGAGCCGACCAGGTGGTCGAGGCCCTGGGCGACCGCCGGGTTGACGGTGTACTTGGCCACGTAGCGCCTGGCCCGGTGGTTGTCGGCCCGCCCGTCGCCGGCGAGCGCTCCCCGGCGGGCCTTCATCACGTGGGCGGTCTGCCAGGTGCGCATCACCACCTCACCGATCCGCCCCATCGCCTGCGAGTCGGAGCTGATCACGGAGATCGCGCCGAGGTCGTGCAGCACGTCCTCGGCCGCGATGGTGGAGGGCCGGATCCGGGATTCGGCGAAGGCGAGGTCCTCGGGGACCTGCGGGCTGAGGTGGTGGCAGACCATCAGCATGTCGAGGTGCTCGTCGATGGTGTTGACGGTGTGCGGCCGGGTCGGATTGGTCGAGCTGGGAAGGACGTTGAGCTCGGAGACGATGGTGATGATGTCGGGCGCGTGCCCGCCCCCCGCACCCTCGGTGTGGTAGGCGTGGATGCCGCGGCCGGCGATCGCGGCGAGGGTGTCGGCGACGAACCCGGCCTCGTTCAGCGTGTCGGTGTGGACGGCGAGCTGGGCGCCGCTCTCCTCGCAGACCCGTAGGCAGGCGTCGATCGCGGCCGGGGTGGCTCCCCAGTCCTCATGGATCTTGAAACCGAGGGCCCCGGCGCGCAGTTGGTCGTGCATGGAGACGGTGTTGACGGTGTTGCCCTTGCCGAGCAGGCCGATGTTGAGCGGCAGGTCGTCCATCGCGGCGAACATCCGGGCCAGGTGCCAGCTGCCCGGGGTGATGGTGGTGGCCTTGGTGCCCTCGGCCGGTCCGGTGCCGCCGCCGACCAGCGTGGTGATGCCCGAGGAGAGTGCCTCGTCGGCGAGTTGGGGACAGATGAAGTGGACGTGCGCGTCGATCGCGCCGGCGGTCAGGATCCGGCCGTTGCCCGAGATCACCTCGGTCTCCGGGCCGATCACCAGCGCGGGGTGCACGCCGTCCATCGTCTCGGGGTTGCCGGCCTTGCCGAGTGCGGTGATCCGCCCGTCCCGGATGCCGATGTCGGCCTTGACGACGCCCCAGTGGTCGAGCACCACGGCGCCGGTGATGACGGTGTCGGGGGCGCCCTCGGCGCGGCTGGTGCGGGCCTGGCCCATCGACTCGCGGATGACCTTGCCGCCGCCGAAGACGGCCTCGTCGCCGCCGCCGCAGCGGTCCTCCTCGACCTCGATCAGCAGGTTGGTGTCACCGAGCCGGATCCGGTCGCCGGCGGTGGGGCCGTAGAGCGCGGCGTAGCGCTCCCGGCCGATGTGCAGGGCATGACGGTCAGCCATCGAGCGGCCCTCCGGTCTCGCCGCGCAGCCCGGCGATCTCGCGCCGGCCGCCGACGGGGATCAGCTCGACCTCTACCGGGATGCCCGGCTCGAAGCGGACCGCGGTGCCGGCCGGGATGTTCAGCCGCAGGCCGTACGCGGCCGGGCGGTCGAACTCCAGGCCGGGGTTGGCCTCCGCGAAGTGGTAGTGCGAGCCGACCTGGACGGGCCGGTCCGCGGCGTTCACCGCGACCAGGCGGGTGACGGGGCGTCCGGCGTTGAGGCCGATGTCCCCTTCCCCGTGGAGCACCTCACCGGGCGCCCACGAGCCGGGCGCCTGGGAGCCGGACGCGACGGCCCCGGGCGCGACGGCCCCGGCGCCTTCGCCCGCGCCGCCTGCGGCCGTCACAGGATCGGCCCGTGGACGGTGACCAGCTTGGTGCCGTCCGGGAAGGTCGCCTCGACCTGGACGTCGGGGATCATCTCGGGGATCCCGTCCATCACGTCCGCGCGGCTGAGCACCTGGCGGCCGGACTGCATCAGCTCCGCCACCGTACGGCCGTCCCGGGCGCCCTCCAGGACGTGCGAGGTGATCAGGGCGACCGCCTCCGGGTGGTTGAGCCGCAGTCCGCGGGCGCGCCGCGAGCGGGCCACGTCGGCCGCGACGTGGATGAGCAGGCGCTCCTGCTCATGGGGGGTGAGCCTCATCTGCGCACACCTCGGGGGTTCACAGGGTGCGGACACAGCACTGTGCCGCGGATGCCCTCGGGCGCACGGGGGTCGTACCGGGGAGCAGGTGGGGACGCGCGGGCAGCACCGCCCGGCACGACCGCCCTCCGGCCCGCACGCGGGAGGTTCGATCTCGTGCCCGACACCGTAGCGGACGAACGGTCCCCGTGGTCAGGGGGCACACCGCCGGAATCGGTATCACTATGCGCCGGCCGCTATTTATATTAATTGACCCACCGAACAGAATGCCCACCGACGACCGAAAGCTCAATTCCCGCTCAAATAGTGAAACTACTCGCGAGTCACGTAATACATCCATGTACAGACGGCCCCCTACCTGCGGAGATATCCGGAGAAGTAGGTAAACATTCAGCAATGAGATCTGTGCATAGTCCTATGAATATACCTAGGGTGTGGCCACTCCCGGTCCCATTCAACGGAAAGAGCACGCATGGCCTCCCTCGACCAACTGTCCCCGCCGGGTACCGGCGCTCCGTCCCCCGCCCGGCGCACCCTGCGCCGCGAGGTCGGCCTGATCGGCCTGCTGTGGGCCTCGGTCGGCTCGATCATCGGCTCCGGCTGGCTGTACGGCGCGCAGAAGGCGGTGGTGGTGGCCGGCCCGGCCGCTCTGATCTCCTGGGGCATCGGGGCGGTCGCGGTCGTGCTGCTCGCGCTGGTCCACGCGGAGCTCGGCGGCCTCTTCCCGGTGGCCGGCGGCACCGCCCGCTACCCGCACTACACCTTCGGCGGCCTCGCGGGGATGTCCTTCGGCTGGTTCTCCTGGCTCCAGGCGGCGACCGTGGCGCCGATCGAGGTCGAGGCCATGATCGGCTACGCGGGCCACTTCGGCTGGGCGGCCGGCCTGCAGAACGCCGACGGCACGCTGACCGTCTCCGGGTTCGTGGTCGCCACGGCCCTGATGGCGGTCTTCGTCGCGGTCAACTTCCTCGGCGTGCGCCTGCTCGCGCGCACCAACAACATCACCACCTGGTGGAAGATCGCCGTCCCGCTGTTCGCGATCTTCGTCCTGGCCGCGACCAACTTCCACGGCAGCAACTTCACCTCGCACGGCTTCGCCCCGTTCGGCGTCAAGGGCGTGCTCGGCGCGATCAGCACCAGCGGCATCATCTTCGCGCTGCTCGGCTTCGAGCAGGCCATCCAGCTCTCGGGCGAGAGCAGGAACCCCCGGCGCGACCTGCCCCGCGCGGTGCTCGGCTCGGTGGCCATCGGCACCGTGATCTACGTCCTGCTCCAGGTCGTCTTCATCGGCGCACTGCCGACGGCCTCCTTCGCGAACGGCTGGGCCCACCTCGCGTACGAGGGCATGAGCGGCCCGTTCGCCGGCCTGGCCACCGTCGTCGGCCTCGGCTGGCTCGCCTGGGTGCTGTACGTGGACGCGATCATCTCCCCCGGCGGCACCGGGCTGATCTACACCACCTCCACCTCCCGGATCTCCTACGGCCTGAGCAGGAACGGCTACGCACCCGGCCTGTTCGAGCGGGTCGACAAGCGCGGCGTGCCGTGGTTCGGCCTGGTGATCTCCTTCGTCACCGGCGTGATCTGCTTCCTGCCGTTCCCGAGCTGGCAGGCCCTGGTCAGCTTCATCACCTCGGCGAGCGTGCTGATGTACGCGGGCGCCCCGCTGGCCTTCGGCGTGCTGCGCAACCGCCTGCCCCACCTCGAGCGGCCCTACCGCCTGCCGCTCGGCGGCGTGGTCTCCCCCGCCTCCTTCGTGATCGCCAGCCTGATCATCTACTGGACCGGCTGGGACACCCTGCTGCGCCTGGGCGAGGCGATCCTGGCCGGCTACGTCCTGCTCGGCTCCTACGCCGCGTACGCGATCCGCAAGGGCCTGCCGAACGCTCCCCGGCTGCAGTGGAAGGCCGCGCAGTGGCTGCCGGTCTACCTGGTGGGCCTCGGCCTGATCTCCTGGCAGGGCCAGTTCGGGGACAGCGCCACCAAGGCGATCCCGATGTGGGCGGACATGGCCCTCGTCGCGGTCTTCGCGCTGGCGGTCTACTACTGGGCGATCAAGGTCGCGCTGTCGGCCGAGGAGATCGAGCACAACATCGAGGACGTCGAGGTGGTGGACGCGGGCGGTCACTGACACCCGCCGTCGCGAGCGCCGGGCCCGCCGGATCCCGCCGGCGGGCCCTGCCGTCCGGCCGGGGCGGCCGCCTCCCGCGCTGGAGGCGGCGCCGCTACTCGGCGGACACCGAGAGGATCTCGTCCTCCGGCAGCTCGACGTAGGTGTCCCCGTCCACCTCGACCGGGGAGCCGGAGTACCGGCTGTAGACGATCCGCTCGCCGACCTTGACGTCCACCGGGTGCGGCTTGCCGCTCTCCAGCGGCCGGCCCGGTCCCACCGCCATCACCTCGCCCCGGCGCGTCTGCGCGTCCCCGGGCGCCGGCTCGTCGAGCGGCTTCACGATCAGACGATCGTGCTTCGGCTGGAAGTCAGGCATGAGGGTTCCTCTCGAAGAGCGGGCCACGGGCCCGTCGCAGGGCCCGTGTCTCGATTCTCCCGGGCCCGGCCGCTCGCGCACGGCGGGACGGGGACGGCTCGACCTCATGGGCTACCGGTGACCGCCCGGCCGGTCGACGACCGGCTTCCGGCCCCGCCGGGCGGGAGCGCCGGTCCGGTCCGGAGGCGACGCGCCTCAGAGCGCGGCGGCACGCCGCCGGGCCGCCCGGCGCTTCTCGGCGCGGCGTTCGTCCTCGGTGGTGCCGCCCCACACACCGGTGTCCTGACCGGTCCTCAGTGCCCAGGCCAGGCACTGCTCCCTGACCGGGCAGCGGCGGCAGAGCGACTTGGCCTCCTCGGCCTGGCGCAGCGCCGGGCCGGTGGTGCCCAGGGGGAAGAACAGCTCGGGGTCCGCGTCGCGGCACTGCGCGCGGTGACGCCAGTCCATCAGGGTGATCCTTTCCGGAGACGATGTCTGCGAGCCCGGGGCGGGCGCCCCGACGGCGGAACCGGGGGGACGACCGACGCGTGCCGGGCCCTGTCCCACCGCCTTGCCGCCCTCGGCCGGGCCATGCCTCGTTCCGGCCGGAATCACCGGGGAGGGGGCCGCAGCGGCGAACGGCACCCGCAGCCGGGCCCGGGGCCGATACAGTCACCGGCACCGACGCCGGCGCCCGAACCCCGACCGGCACGGTGACCGGCACGGGACAACGGCACGACCACCGGCACGGACGACCAGGAAGATCGTCCCCCCGCGTGAGTCGCGGGCCCGTTGCGCGGGGCGCGCACGGCAGGCTGGTGTCCCGGACCCATCGCACATCGCTCCACTCCACGAAAGGCGTCACCGCTTTGGCAACCGACTACGACTCCCCCCGCAAGAACAGCGACGACGGGGACGACGACAGCATCGAGGAACTGAAGAGCCGCCGCAGCGACAGCAAGGGCGGCAACGTGGACGTCGACGAGTTCGAGGCGGCCGAGGGCCTGGAGCTCCCGGGCGCCGACCTGTCGGGCGAGGAACTCACCGTTCCGGTGATGCCGAAGCAGGAGAACGAGTTCACCTGTGCGAGCTGCTTCATGGTCTACCACCGCAGCCGGCTCGCGGGGGAGGACAAGCAGGGCCGGCCGATCTGCCGCGACTGCGCCGGCACGGGCTGACCGACCGGTCCGGTCCGGCCGGACGGCGGACCCCGGGGTTTTCGTCCCCACGGCGAGGGCAGGCGGCAGATCATGCAATCACTTCGTGTGAACGTCCTGACCGAGGTCGCGGCGCCGGGCGGCGTGGTGAACGAAGCCGCCGCCGTCGGGCCGCACCTCCTGCTGATCGCCGTGGGCGTCGTCCTGGGCCTGGGGCTGCTCGCCGCCTTCGTCCTGGGGCAGCGCCGCAAGGACCGCGAGCCGCCACCGGTGCTCCCGGCCGGCCCGGACCGCCCGTCCGGCCCGGCCGGCGAGCGGTCCCACGGCGCGCACCGCCGCGGGGATCGGCCCCGCCGGCCCCGCGGCTGAACACCGCCCTCCGACCACCGGGGCCGGAGCGCCACCGGGAGCCACCCACCCGGAACGACACCAACCGCCGCCGAGGAAGCACCCGCGGCCGAAGCACCCGCCGCCGAACCACACGCGGCCGAACCACCCGCCGCCGAACCACCCGACGCGGCGGACAGCGCACCGGCCGTGCCGGACGCCCGGCTCCCCGATCGGCCCACGGGAGCCGCCCACCTCACGAAGGGATGCCAGTGACCCGTCCCAGAATCGTCGTCGTCGGCGGCGGATTCGCCGGAGTCGAGTGCCTGCACCGGCTGGAACGGGCACTCTCGCCCGCCGAGGCCGAGCTGACCCTCGTCACCCCCACCGACTACCAGCTCTACCTGCCCCTGCTTCCGCACGTCGCCGCCGGAGTGCTCACCCCGCAGTCGGTGGCGGTGTCCCTGCGCCGCAGACTGCGGCGCACCAGGATCGTGCCCGGTGGCGCGACCGGCGTGGACTCCGCGGCCCGCACCGTCGAGGTGCGGACCACGGCGGGCACCACGGCGCACCTGCCGTACGACCATCTGGTCCTGGCGGCCGGGAGCACCACCCGGACGTTCGACATCCCGGGGCTGGCCGAGCACGCGCTCGGCATGAAGACCCTGGCCCAGGCCGCCTACCTGCGCGACCACGTCATCGCGCAGCTGGACCTCGCCGCCTTCGCCACCGACCCGGCCGAGCGGGCCGCCCGGATGCGCTTCGTGGTGGTCGGCGGGGGCTACGCGGGCGTCGAGACCGCCGCCTGCCTGCAACGCCTCACCTCGGCGGCCACCGCCCGGTTCCCCCGCCTGGATCCCGCGCTGCTCGAATGGCACCTGGTCGACGTCGCCCCCAAGCTCCTGCCGGAGCTCGGCGACCGGCTCGGCGCCAAGGCCATGGAGACGCTGCGCCGACGGGGCGTACGGTTCTCGCTGAACACCTCGGTGAGCGCCGTCACCCCGGAGGCCGTCACCCTGACGGACGGACGGGTCCTGCCGACCCGGACGCTGGTGTGGACGGCCGGCGTGGCCGCCAGCCCGCTGGTCGGCACGCTCGACACCCCGACCGTCCGAGGCCGTCTGGCCACCACCGCCGAGCTGACCGTGCCCGGTGCACCGGGCGTCTTCGCGGTCGGCGACGCGGCCGCCGTGCCGGATCTCGCGGTCGGCGGCGACGCGATCACCCCGCCGACGGCCCAGCACTCCCAGCGCCAGGGCAAGGCGGTGGCGCGGAACCTGGTCGCGACCCTGCGCGGCACCCCGCTCCAGCCCTACCGCCACCGGGATCTGGGGCTCGTGGTGGACCTCGGAGGCGCCGACGCCGTCTCCAAGCCGCTCGGGGTGGAGCTCTCGGGGGTGCCCGCCCAGCTGGTCGCCCGGGGCTACCACGTGATGGCGCTGCCCACCTTCACGGCCCGGGCCCGGGTGCTGACGAACTGGGCGCTCAACGCCACCACCGGAGACGACTTCGTCCGCACCGGGTTCCAGGAGGGCCGTCCGGCGACGCTCCAGGACTTCGAGCGCATCGGCGCGCGCCCGGCGAAGGACGACGCGGACTGACCCGCCCCGGAGCGCGGACGCGGCCCCGGGCACACCCGCCCGGGGCCGCGCTTGCGCCGCCCGACTCGGGGCATACGGACCTGGCAGCCCCGGGCCTCCGGGGACGGGACCGGAGAGGACGAGGCGCCGATGGAGTCGACGGATCACCGCCTGGCGGGTGGAACCGCGTGGACCCGCCCGCAGTGGAACGGCATACCGACGAGCGTGGCACCGACCAGCGTGGCACCGACCTGCGGGACACCGACGAGCGTGGCACCGACCTGCGGGACACCGGAGGACGGGGCGCGACCGGCCGGGGAGGGGGCGCTGCGGGCCCTCGGCACCGCCACCGCCCGCCATCGCGTGCGGCACACCTCCGCCCGCCTGCGCCGGGCCACCCTGATGGCCGTCGGCCGACTGTCCGGTGTGAACCCCGGCCCCGCACCCGTGCGGGGCTGACGGCCGCTCGCCCCGACGCCGACCGGTCGAGGGCCTGCACCCACGGACGTCCGTGGGTGCAGGCCCTCGACCGGTCGGCGCGGCCTCCCGTCGGCGGGGGCTACCGGCTCCCCTCGACGGGCGGCTACCGGCCCTCGTCCTCCTCGGGGCCCTCCACCACCCGGGCCTGTTCGGCCACGTCCGCCTCGGCGGCCTCGCGGGCCGTCGCACCGGCCGGGTGGTCGTCGCCGTGCGGCAGCAGATCCCGGTGCTGCTCGACCGCGTCGGCCTGCGGTACGTCGGGAGCGATCGTGGACAGGCCGCCCTGCTCCCACCCCGTCCCGGGGTCGGTCGGGTCACTCGGGTCGGTGGTCATGGGTGGGACTCCTTCCGGACGTCGCAAAGAGCGGTGGGGCGGCCGGTACCGGCCGCCGTTCGGGCCTGCCGCCGGCCGGCGCCCGCCGGGGTCGGCGGGCGGTCAGCCGCGCCGCCGGCGCAGCACCAGCACCGCGGCCAGCGCGCCGGCCGCCAGACCGGCCACCATCAGATAGGGCGGCCGGGTCCGCGAGGGATCGGCGTCCGGGCCGCCGTACTCCCGCGTGGCGTCGTGCGCGCGCCCCGGGGCGAAGGCCATCGGTCGAGCTGCCGCGTGCCGGAGCCCGGCCACGACGGCCGCGCCGGCCCGGGCCGCCACTGCGCCGAGCCGCTCCACCGGGCCGGCCTCCTGCGGCTCCGGTTCGGCCGGCTCGGCCGGCTCCTGCGACAGGCCGAGCACGCCCCGGGCGGTCTCGGTGTCACCGAGCAGCAGCTCGGGGTCGTCCGGTACGGGCGTGCCGACGGCGACGTGCGAGTCCGCGTCGCGCAGCGGGTCGGTCCGCGGGTCGGTGTCGAGCTGCCGGTTCTGCTGGGATTCCATGGACATCGACCTTCCGTCGATCGGAGGTGGGGTACCCCTCGCCTTGCCGCCGAACGCGCCGGCAAACCCGTCCCCCGACGATCGCCGCGGGCAGCGGGTCAGCGCTGCTCCTCCCGGCGGTCCTCGCCCCAGAGGGTGTGGAAGGTCCCGTCCCGGTCGACCCGCCGGTAGGTGTGCGCCCCGAAGTAGTCGCGCTGCCCCTGGACGAGGGCGGCCGGCAGCCGCTCGGCGCGCAGGCTGTCGTAGTACGCCAGCGCGGTGGCGAAGCCCGGCGCCGGCACACCGAGTTCGGCAGCCGTCGAGACCACCCGGCGCCAGGCGGACTGCGCACCGCCGAGGGCCTCCCGGAAGTGGTCGTCGGTCAGCAGGGTCGGCAGTCGGCCGTCGGCGTCGTACGCGGCCGTGATCCGGTCCAGGAACGCGGCCCGGATGATGCAGCCGCCGCGCCAGATGGCGGCCGTCGCGCCCAGGTCGACGTCCCACCCGTACTCGGCGCTGCCGGCCTGGATCTGGTGGAAGCCCTGGGCGTAGGCGACCATCTTGGAGGCGTAGAGCGCCTGCTCGACGTCGTCGGCGAACCGGTCGGCCGCGGCGCTGTCCAGCCAGGTCTCGGTCGGGCCGGGCAGGTCCCGGGTCGCGCCGCGCAGCTCGGAGCTGCCGGAGAGCGAGCGGGCGAAGACGGCTTCGGCGATGCCGCTCACCGGCACACCGAGTTCGAGTGCCGTCTGCACCGTCCAGCGGCCGGTGCCCTTCTGCTCGGCCTGGTCCAGGACGACGTCGACGAACGGCCTGCCGGTCGCCGCGTCGGTGTGTGCGAGCACCTCGGCGGTGATCTTGATCAGGTAGGACTCCAGCCGGCCGCCGTTCCAGCCGCGGAAGACACCGGCGATCTCGTCGGGGCGCAGGCCGGCGCCGTGCCGCAGCAGGTCGTAGGCCTCGGCGATCAGCTGCATGTCGGCGTACTCGATGCCGTTGTGCACCATCTTGACGAAGTGGCCCGCCCCGTCGGGCCCGATGTGGGTGCAGCAGGGCGCGCCGTCCACCTTGGCGGAGATCTCCTCCAGCAGCGGCCCGAGCACGCGGTAGGACTCCGCGGTGCCGCCCGGCATGATGCTGGGGCCTTCGAGGGCGCCCTGCTCACCGCCGGAGATGCCGCTGCCGACGAAGTGCAGCCCGTGGGAACGCAGGGCCTTCTCGCGCCGGCGGGTGTCGAGGAAGTGGGCGTTGCCGCCGTCCACCACCACGTCGCCCTCGGCCAGCAGCGGCACCAGTTCGTCGATGACCGCGTCGGTCGGGTCACCCGCCTTGACCATGATCACGATTCGGCGGGGACGCTCCAGCGAGGCCACGAACTGCTCGGTCGTGCGGGCGGGCAGGAAGTCTCCCTCGTGGCCGAACTCCTCTACCAGGGCCGTGGTCCGGGCCTCGGTGCGGTTGTGGAGCGCGACGCGATAGCCGTGCCGGGCGAAATTCCGGGCCAGGTTGCGGCCCATGACGGCCAGTCCGGTGACGCCGACCTGTGCCTGGGACTGCACTGCCATGACGGGTACTCCAAGTCGTCCGGGAGAGGGCATGCCGGGTTCGACTCTGCCCCGTGAGGGGCCGCTCCGCACCCGCAGAGCCGTCCCGGGAGGCCGGGGCGGCCCTGCGGTGCGAGGCCCGGACAGCGGCCCGAGCAGCGGCCCGGCGGGGTCCGCCCCGCCGGGCCGGGCGGGCGATCAGCCCAGGCCGAGCACCGTCCGCAGGGCGTCGCCGAGCACCCGCTCCGGGTCGGTGACGGCCTGCGGCGAACGCCAGGCCACGAATCCGTCCGGGCGCACCAGGACGGCGCCCTCGGCACCGACCCCGTACGACTCGGCCCAGTCGGAGCCGGGCTCGGGCGCCAGGTCGTCGTCCGCGCCGTTGCCGATCCGGTACGCGTCCAGCGGGACGGCGAGCCGGTCGGCCGCCCGACGCGCGGCGGGGTGCCAGGCCGCGCCCTGCGGTCCGGTCAGCAGCACCATCGCCTGCTCGTAGAGGTCCAGCGTGGAGAGCCGGACGCCCGCGCGCAGCAGCCACACGTGCGGCGCCCGACTGCCCGGTTCGCCGCTGAGCCGGAAGTTCTCCGGCACCACCGGCTGCTCCGGATCGCCCCCCGCGACGGCGCCCTGCGGGTAGCGGTAGCCGAGCGCGACCGCCAGCACCCCGGCCTGGCGCCCGGTGCCGGGCACCGCGTCGTAGCCGGGGTGGCGGTGCTCGGCCGAGCGGGCGGAGGCACGCTCGCCGGTGACCCGGGCGACCGGGCGGCGCTCGGTGGTGTAGGTCTCCAGCAGCGAGGGGCCGGCCCAGCCACCGAGGACGGCGGCGAGCTTCCAGGCCAGGTTGTGCGCGTCCTGGATGCCGGTGTTGGAGCCGAACGCCCCGGTCGGGGACATCTCGTGGGCCGAGTCCCCGGCGAGGAAGACCCGCCCCTCGGAGTACCGGTCGGCGACCCGTTCGGCCGCGTGCCAGGGGGCCTTTCCGGTGATCTCCACCTCCAGCTCGGGGACACCGGTCGCGGTCCGGATGTGCTCGATGCAGCGCTCGTCGGTGAAGGACTCCATCGGCTCGCCCTGCTCGGGGTGCCACGGCGCGTGGAAGACCCAGTGCTCGCGGTTGTCGACCGGCAGCAGCGCACCGGGCCCCTGAGGATTGGTCAGGTAGCAGGCGATGAAGAGCCGGTCGCCGACCACGTCCGGCAGCCGCTTGGCGCGGAAGGTGATGCTGACGTTGTGGAACAGCTCGCCCTTGCCGGCCTGGCCGATGCCGAGCCGCTCGCGGACGGGGCTGCGCGGGCCGTCCGCCGCGATCAGGTACTGGGCCCGCACGGTCCGCTCCTCGCCGGTCTCCCGGCTGCGCAGCAGGGCGCTCACCCCGTCCGCGTCCTGCTCGAAGGAGATCAGCTCCGTCCCGAAGCGGATCTCCCCACCGAGGTCGCGGGCCTGGCGCAGCAGGACCGGCTCCAGGTCGTTCTGGCTGCACAGGCACCAGGACGACGGGCTGAAGCGGGCCAGCGCCCCGCCCGGGTCGATCTCCCGGAAGAGCCACTCCTGCTCGGCCCCGGTCAGGGTGTCGGCCTGGAGGATGCCGTGGTTGTCCGCCAGCACCGAGGCGGCCTCGCGGACGCCCGGTTCGGCGCCGGCGACCCGCAGCAGTTCCATCGTCCGGACGTTGTTGCCGCGTCCACGCGGGTGATGCGAGGTGCCCGTGTGCTTCTCGACCAGCAGGTGTCTGACACCCAGTCGGCCCAGGAAGAGGGAGGCCGACAGCCCTACCAGCGACCCGCCCACGATCAGGACCGGGACCCGGTCGTCCGCCTTCGGATTCATCAATTGCTCCAGCCTGTACGGGATGTACGGCTCGGCGGCGCTCTCGCGGCCGGCCGTCGGCGGGGCCCCGGACGCGGGTGCCCCGTCCTTCCATCCCCCGTCTGCGGGGGGTTGTCCGCCCTCTTCGCTCGGATGGCTCGCATATCTCGCGCCACCGGCGGCGGCGTCGCACGATCGAGCTCGGGCCTGGACCCCGGATCCCGGACGGCGCGTCACGGATCCCGGCGGCAGCGGCCCGCACCTGCCGGACCACCGGACGGGCGCCCCGTCCTTCCGCCCTCCGGAGCACCGTCCGTCCCGGGCCGCCCGCCCCGCCCGGCCCGGGACACCGCACCGACCGCCCGACCGCCGCCCGACCAGCCGCCGCCCGACCGCCCGAACCACCGCCCCCGCCGCACTCCCGCCCGGCCCCCGGACCCGGCCGACCAGCTCGACCGCCGCCGCAGCCGCGGCCCCAGCAGAAAGTGGATCATGACGACTCTCTCCGAACCCCAGGTGCACCAGCAGCTCGCCGAGCTCGACGACTCCCGGCTCCGCGTGGTGCTGATGCTGGAGATCCAGGACGGCGCCCAGCAGCGCTTCCTGGACGTGTACGAGGAGCTGCGGCACCGGGTGGCCTCGGTGCCCGGCCACGTCAGCGACCAGCTGTGCCAGTCCATCGACGACCCGCGCCAGTGGCTGATCACCAGCGAGTGGAACGACCCGCACTCCTTCCTGGAGTGGGTGGACAGCCCCGCGCACCGCGAGATGGTCAAGCCCATGCACGGGTGCGTGAGCGACCGGTTCCGCTCGCTGCGCTACAACATCCTGCGCGAGACCTCGGCGAAGGGCGGTGCCACCGGCACCCGCCGGCCGGAGGAGGTCGTGGCCGGATCGCCGCGCGCGGCCGGCGCCCCCGGCGGCATGCCGCAGGTGCAGCCGGGCCCGGACGGCGTGATCCGGCACGCGCTGACCTTCACGGTCAAGCCGGGCAGCGAGCAGAAGGTCGCGAAGATCCTCTCCGCCTACACCTCCCCGCAGGCCAGGGTCGACGAGACCACCAGCCTGCGCCGCACCTCGCTGTTCATGCACGGCAACCGGGTGGTGCGGGCGGTCGAGGTGGTCGGCGACCTGGGTGCGGCGCTGCGCCACGTGGCGATGCAGCCGGAGATCCGCGCGGTCGAGGAGGCCATCAACCCGTACCTGGAGGAGGACCGCGAGCTGGGCAACCCGGAGGCCGCGCGCGCGTTCTTCGCCCGCGCCGCGCTGCCGGCCGTGCACCACACCCCGGTGGTCGGACGGGTCCGCGGCGACGTCGAGCGCCAGGCGCTGGTGTACCCGGTGCGCAAGGGCAACGGCGCGGCGGTGGCCAAGCTGCTGGCCGAGCAGGACGGCCTCGCCGCGGCCGACCCGGCCAACCCGGTGCTGGGCAGCACGGTCTTCCAGCGCGAGGACACCGTCGTACGCGTGGTGGACCTGCAGGCCGAGGCGGGCGCGCAGCCCGCGGCGGCCCTGGGCGTGGGCGGCGAGCGGGAGGCCACCGTGCTCGGCAGCCTGCTGGACCTCGGCCCGGAGGGTGACCTGCGGACCGCCGCCGGCGTCGCCCGCTTCCTGGCCGAGTGCGACATGCGCCTGGTGACCGACCGCAGCTCGCAGGACGTCTGACCACCCCGTTCCGCAGGACCCCGCGCCGCGGGGGTGTGACCGCAGAACCATTCGGAGGAGAGAGCCATGACCACGCATTACCCACGCATCGTGCACGTCGACGAGGCCGCACCCAACCGCCGGCGGGGCGGCGACATCCGCGCGATGCTCACCCCGACCGTCTCGGGCTCCACGAGCGGGTTCATGGGCCTGGCGATCATCCAGCCCGGAGACCGGATCGCCGAGCACTACCACCCCTACTCCGAGGAGTTCGTATACGTCGTGTCCGGCGACCTG
Organism: Kitasatospora sp. NBC_00315; assembly: GCF_041435095.1. NCBI lineage: Bacteria > Bacillati > Actinomycetota > Actinomycetes > Kitasatosporales > Streptomycetaceae > Kitasatospora > Kitasatospora sp. NBC_00315. The sequence continues at coordinate 1,028,385 of NZ_CP108025.1, forward strand.
GAGGTCGACCTGGACGGCGTCACGCACGCGATCAAGCCCGACCAGGGCCTGATGATCCCAATCAACATGCGGCACCGGTTCCGCAACGTCGGCAGCACCGAGGCGCGAATGGTGTTCCACTGCGGCCCGCTGGCCCCCCGCCCGGAGCTCGGGCACGTGGACACCGAGGAGACCCTGGAGGCCGGGCCGCCGGAACCCGCCAAGGTGGCCTCATGACCCGGCGGGTCGCGATCACCGGCATCGGCGTGGTCGCCCCGGGCGGCGTCGGCGTGCCGGCCTTCTGGGATCTCCTCACCTCCGGCCGGACGGCCACCCGGGGCATCACCCTCTTCAACCCCGAGGGGTTCCGCTCCCGGATCGCGGCCGAGTGCGACTTCGACCCGGCCGTACACGGCCTGGACCTCGCGACCGTCCAGCGCTCCGACCGCTACGTGCAGTTCGCGCTGGTGGCGGCCGCCGAGGCGGTGGCCGACTCGGGCCTGGACCTGCAGGCCGAGGACCCCTGGCGGGTCGGGGTCTCGCTCGGCACGGCCGTCGGCGGCACCACCCGGCTGGAGCACGACTACGCCCTGGTGAGCGCCGGCGGCGCCCGCTGGGACGTCGACCACGCCCGGGCCGAGCCGCACCTGCACCGGGCGTTCGCGCCGAGCACGCTCGCCTCCGCGGTGGCCGAGCGGACCGGGGCGCGCGGACCGGTGCAGACCGTCTCGACCGGGTGCACCTCGGGCCTGGACGCGATCGGCTACGCCTTCCACGCCGTGGAGGACGGCCGCGCCGACATCTGCATCGCCGGGGCATCCGACTCCCCGATCTCGCCGATCACCGTCGCGTGCTTCGACGCCATCAAGGCGACCTCGGAGCACAACGACGACCCGGCGCACGCCTCCCGCCCCTTCGACGCCGACCGGGACGGCTTCGTCCTCGGTGAGGGCGGCGCCGTCCTGGTGCTGGAGGAGCTGGAGCACGCCCGTCGGCGCGGCGCGCGGATCTACGGCGAACTCGGCGGCTTCGCCACGTTCGGCAACGCGTACCACATGACCGGGCTCACCCAGGAGGGCCTGGAGATGTCGCACGCGATCGACGAGGCGCTCGCCCACGCCCGGGTCGCACGCACCGACGTCGACTACGTCAACGCGCACGGCTCGGGCACCAAGCAGAACGACCGGCACGAGACCGCCGCGGTGAAGCGCTCACTGGGCGACCACGCCTACGGGACGCCGATGAGTTCGATCAAGTCGATGGTCGGTCATTCGCTCGGGGCGATCGGGGCGATCGAGGTCGTCGCCTGCACCCTCGCGCTGGCCCACGGCGTGGTGCCGCCGACCGCCAACTACGAGACCCCGGACCCGGAGTGCGACCTCGACTACGTGCCGCGGACCGCGCGGGAGCTGCCGCTGCGCAACATCCTGTCGGTCGGCAGCGGGTTCGGCGGCTTCCAGTCCGCCGTAGTGCTGAGCAGAACGGGGTGAGAACATGACGGCACGTCAGCAGGAGCGCCGGGCGGTGGTGACCGGCCTCGGCGTGGTCGCCCCCAGCGGCGTCGGGGCCGACGCCTTCTGGAAGGCCACCCGGCAGGGGGTCAGCGTCATCGGCCGGATCGACCGGGAGGGCTGCGACGGGTTCCCGCTGCGGGTCGCCGGCGAGGTCCGCGACTTCGACGCGGGCGGTGCGATCGACGGCCGCTTCCTGGTCCAGACGGACCGCTTCACGCACTACGCGATGGCCGCGGCCGACCTCGCGGTGGCCGACGCCGGGTTCACCCCCGACGAGAACGCGCCGTTCGGCGTGGGCGTGGTCACCGCGGCCGGCTCCGGCGGCGGCGAGTTCGGCCAGCGCGAGCTCCAGCACCTGTGGGGCGAGGGGCCGCGGTTCGTCGGCCCCTACCAGTCCATCGCGTGGTTCTACGCGGCCAGCACCGGCCAGATCTCCATCCGCGGCGGCTTCAAGGGGCCCTGCGGCGTGGTCGCCAGCGACGAGGCCGGCGGCCTGGACGCGCTGGCCCACGCCGCCAGGGCCGTACGGCGCGGCACGGACGCGGTGGTGGTCGGCGCCGCCGAGGCACCGCTGGCGCCGTACTCGATGGTCTGCCAGCTCGGCTATCCCGAGCTCAGCCTCAGCGACGACCCCGCGCGCGCCTACCTGCCGTTCTCGGCCGGGGCGAGCGGGTTCGTCCCCGCCGAGGGCGGGGCGATGCTGATGGTCGAGGGCGAGGACACCGCCCGGCGGCGCGGCGCCCGGGTCCGGGCCGTACTGGCCGGACACGGCGCCACCTTCACCGGCGCCTCCCGCTGGGAGGACTCCAGGGAGGGACTGGTCCGGGCCATCCGGATCGCCCTCGACCAGGCCCGGTGCTCGGCCGAGGAGATCGACGTGGTCTTCGCCGACGCCATGGGCGTGCCGGCGGCCGACCGCGCCGAGGCGCTCGCACTGGCCGACGCCCTGGGCCCGTACGCCGAACGCGTCCCGGTGACCGCCCCCAAGGCGGGCATCGGGCGGGCCTACTGCGGCGCGCCGCTGCTGGACGTGGCGGCGGCCGTACTCGCCATGGAGGACGGCGTGCTGCCGCCCACCCCCAACGTCACCGAGGTCTGCCACGACCTCGCCCTGGTGACCGGACACGCCCGGCCGGCCGAGCTGCACACCGCACTCGTGCTGAGCCGGGGGCTGATGGGCTCCAACGCCGCCCTGGTGGTCCGCCGCGGCGACGGCGGCGGGCGCTGAGGCACCCGCCCGGAGCAACCGTCCGCACAGCGGCCGGCGCCGGCGCCGGCCTTCACCGACAGTGAGCAGGAGAACCACCATGAGCAATGCCCTGACCCACGCCGAACTCGCCTCCCTGATCAAGACACGGGCCGGCATCACCGTCGACCCGCAGGAGATGGCGGACCGGCCCACCGTGACCTTCGAGGAGTTCGGCATCGACTCGCTCGGCCTGCTCGGCATCGTCGGCGAACTGGAGAACCGGCACGCCACCCGGATCACCGCCGGCGCCGAGATGTCCCGTACGCCCGCCGAGTTCCTCGACGTCGTCAACGCATCCCTCGCCACGAAGGCCGGTGCCTGAGATGTCCGGACACACCGACAACGAGATCGTCATCGCCGCGCCCCTCGACCTGGTCTGGGAGATCACCAACGACCTGGAGAACTGGCCGCAGCTGTTCAGCGAGTACGCCTCGGTCGAGGTGCTGCAGCGGGAGGGGCAGAGCACGACCTTCCGCCTCACCATGCACCCCGACGAGAACGGCCAGATCTGGAGCTGGGTCTCCGAGCGCACCACCGACCGGCCCTCGCTCACGGTGAAGGCCCGGCGGGTCGAGCCCGGCCCGTTCGAGTTCATGGACATCCGCTGGGAGTACGCCGAGGACCCGGGCGGCACCCGGATGCGCTGGATCCAGGACTTCGCCATGAAGCCCACCGCGCCGGTCGACGACAACGGCATGACCAACCACATCAACCGCAATTCCCGCGTCCAGATGGAGCTCATCCGCGAGAAGGTCGAGAAGCGGGCGGCGAACGCATGACCGGGACGTACCGCACCCTGATCGTCGCGCGGATGAAGCCGGACACCGGCCCCGGCATCGCCGAGGTCTTCGCCGAGTCCGACGCCGGCGAACTGCCCGGGCTGGTCGGGGTGACCGGCCGCAGCCTGTTCCAGTTCGGGGACGTCTACCTGCACCTGGTCGAGGCCGACCGGCCGCCCGGCCCGGCGGTCGCCAAGGTCACCGGACACCCGGCGTTCCGCGAGGTCAGCGATCGGCTGCTGCCCTACGTCGCGGCGTACGACCCGCTGACCTGGCGCGGACCGCAGGACGCCATGGCGCGCGAGTTCTACCGCTGGGAGCGCGGCTCCGCCTCCTGAGCGGGCCCCGCGCGCACGACACCCGCTCCGCCGGACACGCCGAGGGCGCCGGCCGGTCTCCCCCGAGACCCGGCCGGCGCCCTCGGCACGTGCATCCCCGGGGCGAGCCGCGGGCGACACCCGCCGGCCCGGGCCCGGGCGGCGGCGGCAGGACGGGCCGGGCGGCGCCGAATGACCCGTCCGGCGGCAGGGTCCGGGCCGGGGAACCGAGTTGACACATGGTCGGACCGAATGGCGCGGCAGCCGGGTGAAGAACTCCCACAGTCCACCCGAAGGGCCCAGGACTTTACCGACGCGTGACATCCCCCGGTGGCGACGCCGTCGAATCTGACGGACCGTGAGACGGACGCCCCGTGCGATCCCCTCGCCGACGACCTGTCGGCAGTCGCACACCGCGCCGGAAGGACCACCCCCATGCGTTCTGCACGCACCCTGCTGACCGGAGCGGCCATCGCCGCCACCCTCACCCTCGGCGCCCCCGCCGTCGCCGCCTTCGCCGCCGACTCTCCCGACTCGGGCAAGACCCTGACCTGGGAGGAGAAGCAGGAGAAGGCCGCCAGCCCCGACGGCCAGAAGACCTGGGAGGAGAAGCAGGCCACCGGCAAGCCCGACTCCACCGAGGCGGAGAAGGCGCCCAAGGGCGGCGTGCACACCGGCGGCGGCGGTATGGCCGTCGCCGGCGACGGTGTGGCCTCCGGTGCCGCCCTGCTGCTCGGCGGGATCGGCGTCGGCGTGTACGCGCTGCGCCGCCGCAAGTCCGCGGGTGCCGCGATCTGACCCGTGGCACCGGCCCGTAGGGCCGATCCGCGACTCCCCGCCGTGGCCGCTCACCAGCGGCCACGGCGGGGGTGCACCGGGGGGACGGAGCAGACCAGGGGGCGGGAGCGGCCGCCGTACCGGCCGTACGGCCATGACCATGCGAGGCGTGTTCGATGGGTGACCAGAGCGGCGGCCAGGGCGGCATGCCGGCACTGCTGCGGGTGGCGATGGCGGCGGCCGCCGTGGGCTGCCTGCTGATCTACAACTCGGTGGACGCGGCGCCGGCCCAGACCGCCGCCCCCGCCGCGGTCGGGGCCTCCTCCCCCGCCGCCGCCGCGCCGGCCCCGGCGGCGGCGCCGGCCGCCCCGACCCCGGCCGCCAGGGCCGCGCCCGTACTGGCGCGCTCGGCGCCGACCCGGCTGAGGATCCCCCAGATCGGCGTGAACGCGCCCTTCACCGAGCTGAAGCTCGACGCGCAGGGCGCGCTCAACGCCCCGGCGCCGGACGACAAGAACCTGGTCGGCTGGTACGGCGGCGGGCCCACCCCGGGCGAGCGCGGCAGCGCCGTGGTCGCCGGCCACGTCGACACCACGAAGGGCCCGGCGGTGTTCCTGCTGCTGCGGCTGCTGCTGCCCGGCAACCCGGTCGAGGTGACCCGCGCGGACGGCACGGTCGCGGTCTTCACCGTCGACTCCGTCCAGACCTTCCCGAAGGACGCGTTCCCCGACGCCAAGGTCTACGGCCCCACCGACGACGCCCAGTTGCGCCTGATCACCTGCGGCGGCACGTACGACCGCAAGCGCAAGGACTACCTCGACAACGTGGTCGTCTTCGCGCACCTGCAGTCCTCCCGCAAAGCCTGACCCACCCCGTACGCGCTGAGGGCCGGCACCTGGCGGGTGCCGGCCCTCAGCGCGTACGGTCGACGGATCGGACCGGAGCCGACGGATCAGGCCGGGACGGTGCTCTCGAACGCGTGCAGGTACGGGTTGACCGGGCGGACCTCGCCGACCTTCAGCCCGGCGGCGGACATCAGGGAGAGCATGCTCGTCTTGGAGTGCTTGGCACCGCCGACGTTCAGCAGCAGCAGCAGGTCCATCGCGGTGGTGAAGCGCATCGAGGGGCTGTCGTCCACCAGGTTCTCGACCACTACCACGCGGGCGCCCGGTGCGGCCGCCGCCACGACGTTGGCCAGCGTGCGCCGGGTGCTGTCGTCGTCCCACTCCAGGATGTTCTTGATGATGTAGAGGTCCGCGCGGACCGGGATCGCGTTGCGGCAGTCCCCGGGCACCAGGCGGGCCCGGTCGGCCAGTGCGCCGCCCTCGCGCAGCCGCGGGTCGGCGCCCGCGACCACCTTGGGCAGGTCGAGCAGGGTGCCGTGCAGGTCGGGGTGCTTCTCCAGCAGGCTGGCCAGGACGTGGCCCTGCCCGCCGCCGATGTCGACGACCGAACTGACACCGGTCAGGTCCAGGTACTCGGCGAGATCGGCCGCGGACTGCCGGCTGGAGGTGGTCATCGCCTTGTCGAACACCTTGGCCGAGTCACCGGCGTCGCTGTGCAGGTAGTCGAAGAACTCCTTGCCGAACACGTCGGGGAAGACGTTCTTGCCCGAGCGCACCGCCTCGTCCAGCCGCGGCCACGCCTCCCAGGTCCACGGCTCGGTGCACCACAGGGAGATGTAGCGCAGGCTGTTCGGGGCGTCCTCGCGCAGCAGCCGGGACATCTCGGTGTGCGTGAAGCGGTCGCCGTCGGTCTCGGCGAAGATGCCGTAGCAGGACAGCGCGCGCAGCAGGCGGCGCAGCGGCTTGGGCTCGGTGTCCAGGGCCGACGCGAGGTCGTCCACGGTGGCCGGCTCCTCGCCCAGCGCGTCGGCGACGCCCAGGCGGGCGGCGGCCCGTACGGCGGCGGCGCAGGCGGCGCCGAAGACGAGTTCGCGCAGGCGCATCGCGGCCTGCGGGTCGGTGATCGGTGCGGTGGTCATGGGGCCGTCTTTCTGAGGGTCAGGATTCGGGTCGTACCGGGAGTGGTGCCGGGTCGGTACCGCGTGCGGCCGGGCGTCAGCAGCGGCCGGCCGGTTCGGAGACCGCGCAGTGGTTGCGGGTGAACACGTTGGTGGTGCCGGTGTCACGGTCGGCGAGATCCGCGGGACCGTTGCCGGACACCAGGTTGCCGCTGACGGTGATCCGGGCGTTCGGGACGCCGACCAGGCTGCGGTAGAGGACGATGCCGCCGGACATCGAGGAGGATCCGACGTTGTCCTGCACCTGATTGCCCGTCACCAGACTGTCCTCGGCGCCGGTGAAGAGGATGCCGGTGCCCTGGATGGCGTCCAGCCGGGGGTTGGGCGGGCAGTACTTGTTGTTCCCGACCACCCGGTTCCCGCTGACGGTCAGCGCACCGGCGCGCGGGACGCCCTCGTCGCCGACGACGAACACCCCGCCGCAGTTGCCGCTGATGCTGTTGTGCTCGACGGTGAGGTCGCGGGCCCGCCGAACGGTGACGCCGATCCGGTTGTCGTCCAGGCGGTTGTCCGCGATCACCGCGCCCTCGGTGTCGATGGCGCCGCCCTCGGTGTCGACCGCGTTGGCGAGGAAGATGCCGGACTGGCCGTTGCCGACCGCCTCGTTGCCCCTGAAGACGCCCCGGACGGACTTCTCCTGGCTGATGCCCTGCTGGCCGTTGTCCAGGGCGCGGACGGCGCGGACGGTCAGCCCGTCGGTCTCGGAGGCGGTGACGCCGTTCTTGCGGAAGCCGGAGACGGTGAGCGCCTCCAGGTGCACTCCGGTGAGGCGGTGACCCTCGGCGCCGGTGACGCAGAGACCGTGGCCGGCCGTGGCACAGGCTCCGGTGTCGGCCGCCGCGGGCGTGATCACGCTCTCCGGGCCGGCCCCACGGATCGTCAGGTCCGAGGTGGTGACCAGCACGCTCCCCTGGTAGCTGCCCGGCAGCAGCTGGACGGTGTCGCCGGGCGCGGCGGCGTCCACGGCCTGCTGGATGGACTCACCGGGCCGGACCAGGTGCAGGGCGGAGGCGTGCGCCGGGGGCGCGGCGCCCAGCGTGATCAGGGCCGTGGCGGTGGCGGTGGCCGCCGCGAGGTGGGGAACCCGTCGCGTGAGCATGAATCGGAACCTGCTTTCCTTGCGTTTCCAAGCGCTTCCCAGCGCTTCCTGGCGTTTCCTGGCGCGATCGCGGAACGCGGTGCGGTGGGCGGCGGCCGGGCAGCGGCCTGGAGGTCCGCGGGTGCTCCGCCGAGGCGCGCGGGCGGGCATGCGTGTCCGCCGGTTCGACGCTATGGGCGCCGCCGCACACCCGCCACCGGGTGGGGCTGCGGGACTGACGGGGCATCGGCCGGTTGCCGTAACGAGGCGTCAGACCGGACCGGCCGCCCGGACGGCGCCGCCGAGCGGGACGGGACGGCGGGTGCGGGACGGCGCCGCCGAGCGGGACGGGACGGCGGGTGCGGGACGGCGCCGTCGAACGCGACGGGACGGCGGGTGCGGGACGGCGCCGTCGAACGCGACGGGACGGCGGGTGCGGGACGGCGCCGTCGAACGCGACGGGACGGCGGGTGCGGCGGTGACGCGCGCCGGGCCCCTCGCCGCGGGGTGCCCTGCGGGCGGGCGGGAGCCCGGGGGCCGGTGCCGGTCGCCCGGCGCCGCCGTGGCAGGCTCGGGGCATGAACGCCGCACCGCTGACGCCCGCCGCCCGCAACCCGGTCGGGGCCCACGTACCGGTCGCCGCGAAGGGACTGGCGGGAACGGGGCTGGCGTACGCGCGGCGGGTCGGCGCGGAGACGGTGCAGGTGTTCGTGGCGAACCCGCGCGGCTGGGCCACTCCCCCGGGCAACCCGCGGCAGGACGAGGCCTTCCGGACGGCCTGCGCCGAGGAGGGCGTCCTGGCGTACGTGCACGCGCCCTACCTGATCAACTTCGGCTCGGAGACGACCGCGACCCGGGAGCGCTCCGCCGAGTCGCTGCGGCACTCGCTGCTGCGCGGGCACGCGATCGGCGCGCGCGGGGTGGTCCTGCACACCGGCTCGGCCGTCGGTACGGCGCCCGACGGCGGCTCCCGGCGGCCCGAGGCGATGGCCCAGGTGCGGGCGGACCTGCGACCGTTGCTGGACGAGCTGGACGGGCTCGGCGAGGACGCGCCGATGCTGCTGCTGGAGCCGACCGCGGGCCAGGGCCGCTCGCTCTGCTCGCGGATGGAGGACCTCGCGGAGTACCTGGAGGCACTGGACGGGCACCCGGGCGTCGGGGTCTGCCTGGACACCTGCCACGCCTTCGCGGCCGGGCACGACCTGGCGGCGCCGGGCGGGATGCCGGCCGTCCTGGACGCGCTGGTGGCCGCCGCCGGGCCCGGGCGGCTGCGGCTGATCCACGCCAACGACTCCGAGGACGAGGTGGGTGCCCGTAAGGACCGGCACGCCAACATCGGTGACGGGCGGATCGGCGCGGCCCCGTTCCGGGCACTGTTCGAACACCCGGCGACCCTCGGCGTGCCCCTGGTGGTCGAGACCCCGGACCGCAGGCACGGGGGCGACGGCACCGGGCACGCGGCTGACATCGCACGGCTCAAGGAACTCCGGGCCGCGGCGGCGACGGCGTCCGTCACCGGGACAGCGGCGCTGCCGGCCCGGTCCGGCGCCGGCATCGGCTGAACGGCCGCGGGCCGAACGGGCTGCCGAACGGTGCGGGCCGAGCCGCTCGGGCGTCCGAGCTGCCGGGGCCGGGCGACGGTGGCACGGTGGTACGGGGGATGCCCAGCACGCCGAGCACCCGCGAGGGGACCACCCGATGAGTCCGAGCCGCAGACTGGCCGCGCTTCCCTGTGGACGCCGCAGCAAGTGGGTCGTCCTGGCACTCTGGCTGATCCTCGTGGTGGCGGCCGGTCCGCTGGCCGGGAAGCTGATGAGCGCCGAGGACAACGAGGCGTCCAGCTGGCTGCCCGGCAACGCCGAGTCGACCCGGGTCCTCGTCGAGCAGCGGAGCTTCCAGCCGGTCGACACCGCCCAGGCCGTGGTGGTCTACCAACGGGCGAGCGGTATCACGGAAGCCGACCGGGCCGAGGCCGTCCAGGACGCCCGGACGTTCGCGAGCGCCCTGCACGTGCTCGGCGCGGTCGTCGGCCCGCAGGAGTCCGCGGACGGGCGGGCCCTGCAGACGGTCGTGCCGGTCGACATCGGCACCAACGGCTGGAACGACCTCAAGCCCGCCGTGGAGGACATGCGCGCCACCGCTGCCGCGAACAGCAACGGGATGGTCACCCATGTGACCGGCCCGGCAGGCATCGGCGCGGACCAGGCGGCGGCCTTCGAGGGCATCGACGGCACCCTGCTGTTCGGCACCGTCGGCGTGGTGATCATCCTGTTGCTGCTGACCTACCGCAGCCCGGTGCTCTGGGTGCTGCCGCTGCTGGCGGCGGGCGTCTCGCTGGCCCTGTCCCAGGCGCTGATCTACCTGCTGGCGGAGCACGCCGGCCTCACCGTGAACGCGCAGAGCGCCGGCATCCTGATCGTCCTGGTGCTCGGCGCGGGGACGGACTACGCCCTGCTGATCACCGCGCGTTACCGGGAGGAGCTGCGCCGTCACGAGGACCGGCACGAGGCGATGGCGTTCGCCCTGCACCGGGCCGGGCCCGCGATCCTGGCCAGCTCGGCCACCGTGGTCGCCTCGATGCTCTGCCTGCTGGTCGCGCAGATGAACTCCACCCGCGGCCTCGGGCCGGTCTGCGCGATCGGCGTGCTGGTCGCCCTGGTCGCGATGCTCACCCTGCTGCCCGCCCTGCTGGTCACCTTCGGCCGCTGGGTCTTCTGGCCGGTGCGCCCCGCCCACGGGACCCCGGAGCCGACGAGGACCGGTACCTGGGCACACGTCGGCCAGTGGATCTCGACCCGGCCGCGCAAGGTCTGGATCGGCACCGCGCTGGCGCTGGGAGCATGCTGCCTCGGCCTGGTCTCGCTCAACGCCAACGGCCTGAGCACGGCCGGGACGTTCACCGGCACGCCGGACTCGGTGGTCGGCCAGCAGGTGCTGGACCAGCACTTCCCCGGCGGTACGGGCGCGCCGCTCACCGTGATCAGCACGGCCGGACCGGCCGGTTCCGTCCAGGCCGCGGCGGCGGCGACCCCCGGCGTCGCCGACACGACGCCGCCGGCCGCCCACGGCGGGCTGGCCTCCTTCCAGGCCACCCTGGCCGACCCGCCGGACAGCCAGGCCGCCAAGGACACCGTCGACCGGGTCAGGGCCGCCGTGCACGCGGTGCCCGGGGCGGACGCCAAGGTGGGCGGCAGCACGGCGGTCGTGCTGGACGCCGGACGGGCCGCCGCCGCCGACAACCGGGCGATCATCCCGCTGGTGCTCGGCGTGGTGCTGGTGATCCTCGCACTGCTGCTGCGCGCGGTCACGGCCCCGCTGGTGCTGATCGCCACCGTGGTTCTGAGCTACGCGGCCGCGCTGGGCATCAGTGCGTTCTTCTTCGAGCACGCCTTCCACTTCGAGGGCCAGGACAACGCGTTCCCCCTGTTCGTGTTCGTCTTCCTGGTCGCGCTCGGCATCGACTACAACATCTTCCTGATGACCCGGGTCCGGGAGGAGGCGGGCCGCCGCGGCACCGAGGCGGGGGCCGTCGCCGGGCTGGCCGCGACCGGCGGCGTGATCACCTCCGCGGGGCTGATCCTGGCCAGCACCTTCGCGGTGCTGGGCACCCTGCCGGTGGTGGGCTTCGCCGAGATCGGCTTCGCGGTGGCGCTCGGCGTCCTGCTGGACACCCTGATCGTGCGGTCGGTGCTGGTCACGGCGCTGACCGTGGACCTCGGCCGGCACATCTGGTGGCCGAGCCCGCTCTCCCGTCCACGCGAGGAACTGACGGACCGCCGACCGGCCGACGTGACCTGAGACCAGGTGAGCGCGAGCGGCGGAACGGCAGGTTGGTCAGACAAGTTTCGGACGAGTTCACGTGCTGATCGTCCGTTGTCTTGCCCGGCGCGACCCGCGGGGCGTTGACTGCCCGGAACCCGTCGATTGACGGGGTCAGGACATCTCCCCGCGGAGCCTTGATGCCGATCGCCACCCTCCGTCGTACCCGCCGCAGTGGGCGCGCCGCGCGACTCGCCGCCGCCTGCGCGGCCGCAGCCACCCTGATCGCCCCGCTCGCCACCGCACCCGCCGCCCGGGCGGCGTCGGCGGCCGTGCCGGCGCTCGACGTGCTGACCTACAACACCTTCCTGATGAGCACCAACCTGTACCCCAGCTGGGGTCAGTCCTACCGCGCGAAGGCCATCGCCTCGGCCGACTTCTTCCAGGGCCACGACGTGGTGGTGCTGGAGGAGGCCTTCGACAACACCGCCTCCGACCAGCTCACCGCCCAGGCCTCGGCGGCGTACCCGTACCACACGCCGGTCGTCGGCCGCTCCACCGCCGGCTGGGACGCCACGGGCGGCAGCTACAGCTCCACCACCCCGGAGGACGGCGGGGTCACCCTGCTCAGCAAGTGGCCGATCCTGCACCGGGAGCAGTACGTCTACAGGGACGCGTGCGGCTCCGACTGGTGGTCGAACAAGGGCTTCCTCTACGCGGTGCTGAACGTGAACGGCGTCCGGACGCACGTGATCGGCACCCATCTGCAGTCCACCGACAGCGGGTGCTCGGCCGGTCAGCCGGCCTCGGTGCGGGCCGCGCAGCTGAACGCGATGCGCTCGTTCATCGACGGGAGGAACATCCCGGCCGGCGAACCGGTGCTGATCGCGGGAGATCTCAACATCGACTCCCACGGCGCCGAGTACCCGTCGCTGCTCGCGAACGCCGGCGTCGCGGCCGCCGACAGCCGGACGGGCTGGGCGAACTCCTTCGACACGGTCGACAACTCCGTCGCCGCCTACCGCTACCCGGGCGAGCCCAAGGAGGACCTCGACTACGTGCTCTACCGGGCCGACCACGCCCGGCCCGCGAGCTGGCACAACGAGGTCCTGCACGTGCACAGCGCGCCCTGGACGGTCAGCAGCTGGGGCAGCAGCTACACGTACACCGACCTGTCCGACCACTACCCGCTCAGCGCCGGGTAGCCCCGGGCGCCGGGCGGCCGATCCCCCCTCGGCCGCCCGGCGCCGCACCGCGGGCTACGCCCCGGCGACCGGCCGGTAGGTGCACACGTTCACGCCCGCGCCGCTGGTGACCGTGGAGACGAGTTCGAGGGTGCGCAGCGTCGCGTCGTCGGGGAAGATCGACTTCCCGCCGCCGAGGAGCACCGGCATGACGATCAGCCGCAGCTCGTCGACCAGGGCCTCGGTCAGCAGGGCGCGCACGAGGGTGGGGCTCCCCATCACCAGCAGGTCGCCGCCCTCGGCCGCCCGCAGCTCGCGGATCCGGGCGACCGCCTCGTCGCCGGGGAGCACAGTGGTGTTCGCCCAGGTCAGCGCGGAGGCGTCGAGCGTCCGGGAGAGCACGTACTTCGGGATGGCGTTCATCCGGTCGGCGAACGGGTCACCGGCGCGCTCGGGCCAGGCGGCGGCCATCGACTGCCAGGTACGGCGCCCGAAGAGCAGTGCCTCTGCCGTGCCCAGCGCGTCGTCGAAGGCTGCGCCCACCACCTCCGGATCGAAGAACGGATGCGACCAGCCGCCGTGCGCGAAGCCGCCGTCGGTGTCCTCCTCCGGCCCGCCGGGCGCCTGCACGACGCCGTCCAGGCTCATGAACTCACTGATCACGATGCGCATGGGACTCTTCCTCTTCCGTTTTCCCGGTGTGACGGACGTGGAGGCTGCCGGGCAGCTCCAGAGATCATCGCGCTCGACCGATCCCGCGGGGGTGAGGCGGGATCCCGGCGCGGCGTCGCGGCCGGGCCCGGCGCCGCCCGACGGGTGGTCGGGGCACGGGCGAAGCGGATGCCGTCCGCTTCGACCGTGCCCCGACCGTAGATCACCGCACTGACAACTCCGGGCGCACCGCTGCCCGCACGCCGCCGGCCGGCTCCCCGGCGTCCGGCCGGGAGCGCCCCGTGCCACCGGGCCGACTCGGCGCGAGCGGCGTCCGGCCGGAACGCGGCCGGAACGCGGCCGGAACGCGATCTCGTCGAAACCGGCCTTCTCGGCGGCGGGTTCGGCCTCGGCCCGCCCGTCGTCGGCCGGGTGGCCCGGGCACCCACGAGACCTCGGCCGGGTGGCCCGGGCACGGTGGTCGTGGCCGCTCCCCGGCGTCGTTCGACGCCGGCTTCGCTGCTGGGCCGGGAGGTTGGCCGCGGGGGCGTCGGGGCCGTCCCCTGACCGGCCCGCACCCGGACGACCCGCCCGGCATGCGGCCGCCCGGGGCCCGGCCTACGGTGCGCTGGTAGGGGGTGCGACCACATCCGAGAGGTGAATCTCCATGGCAGGGAAGTTCGAGCTCTACACCGACGAGACCGGGATGCACCGGTTCCGCCTCAAGGCGAGCAACGGCTCCGTCATCGTGACGGGCAACGCGCACGAGACGCGCGACGACTGCATCAAGAGCATCGAGTCGATCAGGAAGCTCGCGCCGTACGCGGAACTCAAGGAGGGGGCGGCCAGCCCGGCCTGAAGGCCGGGCGCCGAGCCGCCGATCCTCCCCGGGCCGGCCACCCTCCGAGGTGGCCGGCCCGGCCGCGGTTCCCGGTGGCGTCCCCGGCGCCCGCAACGCCCCCGGGCCGGGGCGCCGCCGCGGGGCGGCCCGGTGGCCGGCCGTACCCGGCGGGCCCAATCGCCCACGTCCGTTCGTCTGTTCGACATATCCCTTTGGCCGGCCGCACGCCGGACGGGGACAGAACGATGGCATGCGTGTCGCCATCGTCACCGAATCCTTCCCGCCCGAGGTCAACGGCGTTGCCCACAGCGTGCTGCGGACGGCCGAGCACCTCGTCCGGCGCGGCCACCGACCACTCGTCATCACTCCGGCTCCGGCCCGTGGCGCGCACTGCCCGCCACACCCCTTCGGCCCGGACGGCAGTCCGCTGCCGGTCGTCCGGATCCCCTCCGTCCCCCTGCCCGGCTACCCGCAGGTCCGGCTCGCGCTGCCCAGCCGACGGCTGGCGGGCGCGATCTCCGGCCATCGGCCCGACCTGGTCCACCTCGCCAGCCCGTTCGTCCTCGGCGCCCGCGGGATGGAGGTCGCGACGGCGCTCGGGCTGCCCTCGCTCGCCGTCTACCAGACCGATCTGGCCGGCTACGCACAGGCGTACCGGGTGGGGCGCGGACTCGGTGAGGCGGCGGCCTGGCACCGGATCAGGACGGTGCACGGCGCGGCCACCCGCACCCTGGCGCCGTCCACCCCCGCCGCCCAGGACCTCACCGCACACGGGGTGCCCCGGGTGCAGCTCTGGCCGCGCGGGGTCGACTCGGTCCGCTTCCACCCCCGGCACCGCGACGAGGCCCTGCACCGCGCGCTGGCGCCCGGCGGCGAGGTGCTGGTCGGGTACGTCGGCCGGCTGGCCCCCGAGAAGCGGGTCGATCTGCTCGCCGGGGCGTCCGCGCTGCCCGGCGTCCGGGTGGTGATCATCGGTGACGGCCCGTCCGGTCCCGCGCTGCGGGCGGCGATGCCCGGCGCCGTGTTCCTGGGCCGGCGCACCGGGGAGGAGCTGGCCCGCTGCTACGCCAGCCTCGACCTGTTCGTGCACACCGGCCCGCTGGAGACGTTCTGCCAGACCATCCAGGAGGCGATGGCCAGCGGGCTGCCGGTGGTCGGCCCGGCCGCGGGCGGACCGCTCGACCTGGTGGGCCACCACCGCACCGGCCTGCTCGTCCCGCCCAGGGACGGCCGGGCCGTGACGGCGGCGGTCGCCGCCCTGGCCGCCGAACCGCAGACCCGGGCCGCGTACGGGAGGGCCGGGCGGACCGAGGTGACGGCCCGCACCTGGGAGGCGGTCGGCGACCTGCTGCTGCGGCACTACACCGAGGTGATCGCCGAGCACCGGGGCCCGGGCGCGCCGGTGGACACCACGCCGCTCGCCGGCGCCGTCCCGTTCCGTCCCCGGCCCGCCGCGGAGCCTGAGCCCCTACCGTTGGAGCAGCCGGCATGACCACTCCCCTGCGGATCGTCCGGCTGGCGAACTTCGTCACGCCGGTCTCGGGCGGCCTGCGCACCGCCCTGCGGCATCTCGGGGCCGGCTACCTCGCGGCGGGCCACCGGCCGGTGCTGATCGTCCCCGGGCCGCGGCGGCGCGAGGAGTCGACGGACCAGGGCCTGGTGATCACGCTGCCCGGGCCGGTGCTGCCCGGCAGCGGCGGCTACCGGGTGCTCACCGACCGGAAGGCCGTCGCCCGGACCCTGGCGTCGCTGGAGCCCGACCGGCTGGAGGTCTCCGACCGCACCACGCTGCGCTGGACCGGCGCCTGGGCCCGGCGCAACGGTGTGCGCGCCGCGATGGTCTCGCACGAGAGCGCGACCGGCCTGCTGGGTGCCTGGGGCCTTCCCGGCGCGGCCGCCCGCGTACTCGGCGACAGGATCAACTCCCGTACGGCGCAGGCGTACGACACGGTGGTCTGCACGACGGAGTGGGCCGCGGCCGAGTTCCGCCGGATCGGCGCGGAGCACGTGGTGCGGGCGCCGCTCGGGGTTGACCTGGAGGCGCTGCACCCCGACCGTTTCGCCGCCTCCCGGCAGCGGGTCAGGACGCGCTACGCCGGGCGCGGGCAGGTGCTGCTGGTGCTCTGCTCCCGGCTCTCGGCGGAGAAGCGGCCGGCCCGTGCCCTGGACGCGCTGGCCGAGCTGCGACGGCGCGGCACCCCGGCTGTCCTGGCCGTGGCGGGTACCGGACCGCTGCTGCCGGGTCTGTCGGAGCGGGCACGCCGGGAGCGGCTGCCGGTGCGGTTCCTCGGGCACGTGGGCGGCCGGGACGCGCTGGCCGAGCTGCTGGCCTGCGCGGACGTGGTCCTGGCCCCCGGCCCGGTGGAGACCTTCGGGCTGGCCGCCCTGGAGGCGCTGGCCTGCGGGACGCCGGTGGTGGCCAGCCGGCACTCCGCGCTGCCGTCGATCATCGGCCCGGCGGGCCTCGCGGCCGAGGACAGCGGGGCGGCCTTCGCGGACGGCGTCCGGGACCTGCTGGAGCGGCCGGAGTACGACCGCCGGGCGGCGGCCCGGGCGCGGGCCGAGGAGTTCGGCTGGCCGGCCGCCGTCGCCGGGTTCCTGGCCGCGCACGGCACGGACCGGGTGGTGGCGGAGGCGCGGCGGTGAGCGGCCCGGCGGCCGCCCGGACGGCGGCGCGTGCCCTGCCCGGGCCCGCGCCGCTGCGGTTCGCCGCGCTCGGCGACTCCCTGACCGAGGGGGTCGGGGATCCCTCCCCCGGCGGCTGGCGCGGCTGGGCCGCCGTGCTCGCGGGAGCGCTCGCGGCGGAGCAGGGCGGCGTCGAGTTCCACAATCTGGCGCGCAGCGGGGCGCTCAGCCACGACCTGACGCGGGAGCAGCTGCCGGCCGCCCGGGCGCTGCGGCCGGGGCTGGCCGCCGTCGTGGTCGGCGGCAACGACACCCTGCGGACCGGCTTCGACATCCACCGCACCGCCGGCGAGCTGGACACCGCGCTGCGTGCCCTCGCCGGGGACGGCGCCGCCCTGCTCACCGCCTGCCTGCCCGACCCGGGGCGGCTGCTGCGGCTGCCGCAGCAGCTGGCGCGCCCGCTGGGGCGCCGGATGGCGGCCGTCAACACCGTGGTGCACGCGCTGTCCGCGCGCTACGGCGCCGTCCATCTGCACCTCGCGGAGCTGCCGTGGACGGCGGAGCGCACCCTGCTCAGCGTGGACCGGCTGCATCCCAGCGCGCTGGGCCACCACCTGATCGCGCGCGGCTTCCACGGGCTGCTCGCCGAGGCCGGCCACCGCCTCGGCCCGGAACCGGTGTCGGACCCCGGCGCTCCCGCCCCCGGGCCGGCCGCCGACCTGTGGTGGATGGCCACCCGGGGCACCAGCTGGTCGGCCGATCGCAGCACCGACCTGCTGCCGGGGCTGATCGCGCTGGCCGCCGCCGAGGCGCGCGGGCGGCTGCGCGGCGCCACCGCCCGACTGGACGAGCAGATGGCCCGGGCGGCCGCCGCCGCCCTGGCGGGCCTGCCGTAGCGGCCGCACCGGGCCGGGCCGGCGGTGACTATTCGGCCACCCGCGTCCGATGAGCGGCTCCGGTGCGGTGCGCTGGTCCACACTGGGGCCATGCGGAAGTCGATCACGGACGTCCTGGCCGGTCACCGGGTGGAGTCGGTCAAGGGCGGTATACAGCTGGACATCGCGCTGGACGGCCGGGTGACCGTCCGGGTGGAGAACGAGTTCCGGTTCTCCGGGCCCTCCGAGGTCGAGCACTACTACCCCGACCTCGGCTTCGAGCCCTCGGAGCTGCTCCTGGGCCTGGTCGGCCACACCGTCGACTCGGCGGCCGTCACCATGGCCGGCGGCCTGGAGCTGACCTTCGAGGGCGGCCGCACACTGTCCGTGCCGCCCGACGCGCGACGCGGGCCGTGGAGCGTCCTGACTCCGCACGGCGCGGTCTGCACCGCCCTGGAGGGCGGCGAGGTGGTCTGGGCGCTTCCCCGCTGAGGCCCGGGGCGCGCCGACGCCCGGTACACACCGACCCCCCGGAACACACCGGGCCCGGGGCACCCGGCCGTCCGGGACGCCGAGCGGTCCGAGACGCCGCGCAGTCCGGGGTGCGCTGACCGCCGGTCGGGTGAGGCGGGGTTGGCGGGCCGGTCGGCCGGGGGATCAGTGCTTTCATGCGGCGCTCTTCATACCATCCGATCAATCGGGGTTCGCGGAACCCTTCCAGGGCCGCCCTCGTGCTCTGCCTGTCCGCCGCGATGACCGGTTGCACCGGCCGGATCCCGTCGCCCGCCCCGGTGCCCGGACCGACCCCCCGACCGTCCGGGAGCACCGGCGCGACGGACCGGCCCGCCCTTCTGCCCACCGCGCCTTCCGTGCTGCCCGGCGCCGCCCGCCGGCAGGAGAGCAACAGCGCCGACGCGGCCGCGCTCAGGGCGGCCGCCGTCCGGCAGGCCCGGGAGAGCGTCCGGGCCTGGGGGCTCGACGAGTCACCGCTCAGGGCGCCCCGGCCGCCGGCCGGCCCGTCCGAGCTGCCGGCAGCCCAGGGCGTCGTGCTGCGGCCCGGCCTGCCCCCGGTGGTCAGCCGGATCCCGACCACCGACCGGGTCGTCTTCCTGACCGTGGACGACGGCGCCGAGAAGGACCCGGAGTTCGCCCGGATGACGCGCGAACTCGGCGTCCCCTTCACCGCCTTCGTCTCCGACTACCTGGCCCGCAGCGACTACGGCTACTTCCGGGGCCTCGCCGAACAGGGCGATCCGGTCCAGAACCACACGCTCAACCACCGGGACATGCGGAAACTGACGTACGAGCAGCAGCGGCAGGAGATCTGCGGCCAGCAGGACGAACTGGAGCGCGAGATCGGCGTCCGCCCGCGCCTGTTCCGGCCGCCGTACGGCGAGTACACCACGGACACCCTGCGGGCCGCCGCGTCCTGCGGGATCGAGAGCGCCGTGCTCTGGAACGAGGAGGCGTTCGCGGACCACATGGAGTGGCGGTACGCCGACCAGCGCCTCCACCCGGGGGACATCATCCTCACCCACTTCCGGGGGGCCGCCCTCTGGAAGGGCACCATGCCCGACATGCTCCGCGAGGTCCTCAACACCGTCACCGGCCAGGGCTTCGCGCTGGCCCTGCTCGACGACTACCTCTAGCTCGGCCCTGCTGGTCGCTCTGGCCGTTGCAGGGCCAGGTCACCACCTTGGCGCCGTTGGCGGTCTGGCTGTTGTAGGCGTCCAGGCACATCTGGACCCCGCCGGTGGTCACCGTCAGCTGGTTGGACGACGTGTGCGTCCAGGTCTGGTTCGCGCCGTTGCCGCGGTCCCAGATCTGCAGCTGCAGTCGTGGACGTGGAGCCGGGCGCTCGGGTCGGCTGCGTGGGCGGTGCGCAGGGCCTCGGCGAAGTAGTTCGTGCCCATCGCCTGGTAGGACACGTCGTTGACGAGAGATCCGTCGCCGTTGAAGGGCTCGTTGACCACGTCCCAGGCGTAGATCTGACCCTTGTAGTGGGTGACCTCGGCGGTGATGCGGGAGTCCACGGCCGCCTGCACCTGGTTGAGCGGCAGACCGGATACCCAGGCGGGCAGTTGGCTCTGCCAGACCGGGTTGTGGCCCCGCACGCGCATGTCGTGGGCCTAGGCGTACGCGCGATCTGGTCGCCGGGGCCGAAGTTGAACCGGCTGTTGCCCGGTTCGGTGGTGTCCCACTTCATCTCGTTGCCCGGCGTGAGCGCGTCGAACCGGGCGCCGGCGATGTCGCTCTCATTGGTGTTGGACAGGTCCGACGTCGTCAGGGCGGTGCCGTGGTAGCGGCCGTGCGCCACGGCGAGAGTGCGAAGCGGGGTGGTCGCGTGGGCGGTTCCGGCGGCACCCAGGGCCACGGCTGCCGCGGCGAGGACGGCGGCGGGCTCCTCCAGGAGCGCCGTAACCAGGGAGACGGGAGTTCGGGGGCATTGTGACCTCCGGCAAAGAAAGCGGGAATGCCTGGGAAGGCACGCACCGACCGTGGCAGGGGTGATCCCGTGTGCGGGTGCGCGGAGCGGACGATCATGTCCGGCGAGAAAGTCACACTCGCACGGAAACCTGCCCCGGAATCGGGGGGAGGACGAGGGCCGCGATGTGCCAGGTAAACAGACGGGCCCACCGGCGTCAAGAACTTCGGCGATCGTGGCGCCGCAACGCAGGGGCCGCCCTCATGCGGACCGCGCACCTTTGCAAGAAGGCTTGACACTGGGTGCCGGAGTGCTGGAAGCTCCCAATAGTCAGAGCCGAGGAGATCCGCTTGCGATGATCGTCTTACAACAGATTGTTAGCGCTCACATTCCCCCGGATTCACCGCACGGCCAGGAAACCTGCCTGAAGATCAGAGCGTCACCACTGGCCGCCGGCCGAGCCGCTCAGGCACCGGCGGACCCGTGTGACACCCCGAGGCACGGCATGACCCGATGAGGCTGTGCGCTGTTCCCGCCCCCGACCGGCAGGGGCGAACGTCCACCCGACCTTCGCTCCGGGCCCCGTGGACGACGGATCGGGCAACCGGCGCCGAGGGGCCGGCCGCCGACTGCCGCAGGTGACGACAGCCTGATGCGCGGAGTGCGGACAGCGGAATTCTCCACCACCAGGTGCCGCCGTGCGGTGGCGGGAATTGGACAGGAGGCCTGCCCATCGGAAATCAGCTAAAGAGAACAGGGATCACAGGCGGTCCGCAGGAACAGGACCGGCGTCCGGAGTCGCGCTCGCCGGCTCCCCCCGGCGCCCGCGAGGACCAGAACGTCGCATCCTGCTATTCGCCGTTCCCGTAGGCGCTACAAGCCGCGCCGAGAAACACCGGGGCGTATTCCTGAATTCTCGCACGGGGAACCGTACGAGAAGTCGGGCCCAGCGGCCTCCGCCGCCCTCCGGGGCACCTCGCGATCCCCGAGGGAATTCCCGAAAAAATCCCCGTCCACGACGGCGGGGCCATTCATCAGCGCACATTTGTCATGTACACAAGGAGATTAAGGTGGGAATCACATCCAGGCCGGGCCTGCCCGGGTTGCTCGCGGCAGCACGCCGGCGCAGTCCGGCGGAGCCGGCGCTCAGGGGCCCCTCCGAGGGCTCGTCGCACCGCGGGACCAGCCTCTTCGCCCGTGCCGCCGCAGCGGCCGTCCTCGTCGTCGGCTCCCTGGCGGGCGCCGCGCTCGCGACCGGTTCCGCGCAGGCCGCCGGACCTGGGCCGTGTGACATCTACGCCGGGGGCGGGACGCCGTGCGTGGCCGCCCACAGCACCACCCGGGCCCTGTACTCCGCCTACAACGGATCGCTGTACCAGGTCCGGCGCGCATCGGACAACGCGACTCAGAACATCGGGCTGCTCAGCGCGGGTGGCTACGCCAACGCGGCCGCCCAGGACTCCTTCTGTGCCGGGACGAGCTGCGTCATCACCGTCATCTACGACCAGTCGGGCCGAGGCAACAACCTCACCCAGGCGCCCGCCGGCGGTGCCGCCGGCGGTCCCGACAACCTGGCCGACGCCACCGCCGCACCCACAACCGTCGGCGGCCACAAGGCCTACGGCGTCTTCGTGGCCCCGGGCACTGGTTACCGCAACAATCACACCAGCGGGATCGCCACCGGCGACAGCGCCGAGGGCATGTACGCCATCTTCGACGGCACCCACTACAACGGCGGCTGCTGCTTCGACTACGGCAACGCAGAGACCAACAACAACGACGACGGCAACGGCACCATGGAGGCCATCTACTTCGGCAACATCAAGGTCTGGGGATACGGCGCGGGCAACGGCCCCTGGATCATGGCCGACCTGGAGAACGGACTCTTCTCCGGCGTCAACCAGCACCTCAACTCCGGTGACCCGTCGGTCAACTACCGCTATGTCACAGCCATGGTCAAGGGTGGGGCCAACCAGTGGGCCATCCACGGCGGCAACGCCCAGGGCGGCTCCCTGTCCACCTACTACAGCGGAGTGCGCCCCAACGTCGCCGGCTACAACCCCATGCAGAAGCAGGGCGCCATCATCCTCGGCATCGGTGGTGACAACAGCAAGGGAGCCCAAGGCACCTTCTACGAGGGTGTCATGACCTCCGGCTACCCTTCCGACACGACCGAGAACTCCGTCCAGGCCAACATCACCTCGGTCGGCTACGGGGGTTCGTCCTCGGGTTCGGGTTCGACGGGTGCGCTGCACGCGCTGGGTGCGGGCAAGTGCCTGGACGTGCCGAACTCCTCCACGACCGCCGGCACCCAGCTGCAGATCTGGGACTGCAGCAACGGCGCGAACCAGACCTGGACGCACACGTCGTCCAACCAGCTGACGGTGACCACCGGCGGGGTCCAGATGTGCCTGGACGCCTACAACAGCCAGACCACCAACGGCGCCAAGGTGGTGACCTGGCCCTGCAACGGCCAGACCAACCAGCAGTGGCAGCTCAACGCCAACGGCACCGTGACCGGCGTCCAGTCCGGGCTCTGCCTCGACGTCACCGCCAAGTCCACCGCCAACGGCGCCCTGGCCGAACTGTGGACCTGCAACGGCCAGACCAACCAGCAATGGGCCCTCAACTAGCGTCATCTGCGGGGCGGGTTCCGTGCGCGGCTCCAGGCCGGCGCGGAACCCGCCCCGCATCTCCCTGATGTGCGCGGGTTACGAGTCGGCGATGCGAGCCGTGCGGCCTCGTCAGTTCCCGCAGCTGCGTGCCGGCAGGCGCCGGCCCGGCTCGGCCCGGCTGTACCGGCCGCCTGTACGACGGCACCAGGCAGCGAGAGCCGACCGTACTGCCCCGAGAACGGCAACCACCCCACCACTCCCGCCAGGAGGCGACCACATGTTCCACCCGAACCGGCGCGCCGGACGTCCATCGCCGCGAACAAGCCTGTGGAGGACGTTTGCCCGCGTGCTCTCGGCACTCCTTCTGTCCGTGGCGGCTCCGCTGATCTCCCTGGGCGCGGCCACGCCGGCCGCCGCACTGGGCAACGGCGCAGCCACCACTCCGCAGATGGGCTTCAACGACTGGAACGCCTACGGCTGCAATGTCTCCGAGTCGCTGATCAAGACCACGGCGCTGGCCATGCACAACAACGGCATGCAGAGCGCCGGATACGCGTATGTCAACATCGACGATTGCTGGATGACCCACGCACGGGGTTCCGACGGGCGTCTGGTCCCGGATCCGGGCAAATTCCCGGACGGGATCAAGGGCACCGCCGACTACGTCCACTCGCTGGGCCTGAAGCTGGGGATCTACGAGGACGCCGGACTGCAGACCTGCGGCGGCTACCCCGGCAGCCTCGGGCACGAGACCACGGACGCCCAGTCCTTCGCCTCCTGGGGCGTGGACTACCTGAAGTACGACAACTGCTACGCGGGGCCGGGGTGTGCGCTGAACTCCTGCCCCAACGGCAGCAAGACGCCCGCGCAGACCCGCTACACCACGATGCGTGACGCCCTGGCCGCGACCGGCCGGCCCATCCTGTTCAGCCTGTGCAACTGGGGCGAGGAGAGCGTGTGGACCTGGGGCGCCGGCATCGGCAACAGCTGGCGCACCACAGGTGACATCAACGCCAGCTATTCCAGCATGTTGTCGATCTTCCACAGCAACGTGAAGCTGGCCGCCTACGCCGGGCCCGGCCACTGGAACGACCCGGACATGCTCGAGGTCGGCAACGGCTCCCTCAGCGACACGGAGAGCCGCTCGGAGTTCAGCCTGTGGTCGGAGATGGCAGCTCCACTCATCGCCGGTACCAACATCGCCTCGGCCAGCGCGGCCACCCTGTCCACGCTCACCAACACCCGCGTGATCGCCGTGGACCAGGACGCCCTCGGCAAGCAGGGCACCCTGGTGTCCTCCACCGGCGGTCTCGACGTGCTGGCCAAGCCGCTGGCGAACGGCGACGTCTCGGTGGCGCTGTTCAACGAGACCGGATCGACCGCGACCATCAGCACCTCCGCCGCCGCGATCGGGAAGACCGGAGCGCCCAGCTACAACCTCACCGACCTCTGGTCCGGCGCGAGTTCGACCACCGCGGGTGCCATCAGCGCCTCGGTCCCGGCGCACGGCACCACCATGTTCCGCGTCGCGGGCGGTACCGGCGGCGGAACGGGCGCGGGCGGCGCGGTGCGCGCGGTGGGTGCGGGCAAGTGCCTGGACGTGCCGGGCTCGACCACAACCGCGGGCACACAGGTGGACATCTGGGACTGCGACGCCCAGGCGAACCAGCAGTGGACGCACACCTCGTCGAACCAGCTGACCGTGTACTCCGGCGGCACGCAGATGTGCCTGGACGCCTACAACAACCAGACCGCGCCGGGTACCAAGGTCGAGATCTGGACCTGCAACAACCAGGCGAACCAGCAGTGGAAGGTGAACACCGACGGCACCATCACCAGCGTCCTCTCCGGACTCTGCCTCGACGTCACCGCCAAGTCCACGGCCGACGGCGCCCTGATCGACCTGTGGACCTGCAACGGCCAGACCAATCAGCAGTGGGCCCTCTGAGGTTCCGTGGCGGCCGGGTGCGGACTGTGTTCGGCCCGACGGGTGAGATCGCCGGACTCCCCCGTCGTGCCGAGCGGTTCATCGCGGCTTGGCAATCGACGGCACGTCAGTTCTGCGTCCGAGCACAGGCGTGCCGTACCGGTCCCGAAAGTCTCCAAACCCTTGACACCGTACGGTGGGTGATGAACCGTTGCCGCCAGGAAACCACCCCCGACCCACAAACGTCCACCGCGTCGGCGGCACAGAATTGTTAGCGCTAACATTCTCCTCCGGAGTGCCGCTCGGCGGCATCCCGGGCGGTGGAGGACGTTGCGCTGTCCACCGCTCCACGTGGGCCCGATGAGATGCAGGGAGCTCATATGCGCGACAGTCAAGGTCCAGAACAGCTGGTGATCGCACCTTCGCTTCATGGCCGGCTGAGAACGCTGACCCGCTTTTTCGCCACGGTCCTGCTGGTTGTCGGCACTCTGACCGGGTCGGGAGCCATCGCCGGAACCGCACAGGCCGCCACCACCCGCTCCTGCGACATCTACGCGGCAGGCGGGACCCCCTGTGTGGCCGCGCACTCCACGACTCGTTCGCTCTACGCGGCGTACACCGGAGCGCTCTACCAGGTCCGACGGGCCTCGGACAGCAGGGTGCAGAACATCGGCGTCGTCAGTGCCGGGGGCGTCGCCGACGCGGCCACCCAGGACGCCTTCTGCGCGGGCACCTCGTGTGTGGTCACAGTGATCTTCGACCAGTCCGGGCACGGCAACGACCTCGCGTACCAGGGCCCCGGGGGCGCGGGAGGCAGTGACACCCCGGCCAGCGCGACCAGCGAGGCGCTCACGCTGGGCGGCGCCAAGGCGTACTCGCTGTACATCAACCCCGGGAACAGCTACTGGCACAACGGGTCCACCTCCGGGATGCCGCTCGGCAGCGCCCCCCAAGGCGCGTACATGGTGACCAGCGGTGTGCACGTCAACAGCGGTTGCTGCTTCGACTACGGGAACAGTGAGACGGACCGCAAGGCCGACGGCGCCGGCGCCATGAACGCCATCTACTTCGGGACCAGCTGCTGGTTCGGCGGCTGCTCGGGAACCGGTCCATGGGTGCAGGCCGACCTCGAATACGGCCTGTACTCAGGCGGCAGTTCGTCGTGGAACCCGAACCAGAGGGCCTTCTCCAGCCGCTACGTCACCGCGATGCTGAAGAACAACGGAACCTCCCAGTTCGCGCTCAAGGGCGGTGACGCCCGGTCCGGCGGGCTCACGACCCTCTGGAACGGCGCGCTCCCGGCCGGCTACAGCCCGATGAAGCAGCAGGGCGCCATCATCCTGGGCAGCGGCGGCGACTGCTGCGCCGGCAACACCAACCAGAGCCTCGGGACCTTCTACGAAGGCGCCGTCGTCAGCGGCTACCCGTCCGACGCCACCGACAACGCCGTCCAAGCCGACATCGCCGCGGCCGGCTACAGCACGGGCACGGGCGGCACCAGTTCCGGCCCGCTGCACGCCGTCGGCGCCGGAAAGTGCCTGGACATTCCCAACTCCAGTACCACCAGCGGCACCCAGGCCCAGATCTACTCCTGCTCCGGAGGTGCGAACCAGGTGTGGACCGCCACCGCCTCGGGCCAGCTGACCGTGTACTCGGGCAGCAGTCAGATGTGCCTGGACGCCAACGGCACGGGCACCGTCAACGGCACCAAGGTAATCATCTGGACCTGCAACGGACAGCCCAACCAGCAGTGGACCCGAAATGTCAACGGCACCATCACCGGAGTCCAGTCAGGGCTCTGCCTGGACGTCAGTGGAGCGTCGACGGCGAACGGCGCGCTGGTCCAGTTGTATGCCTGCAACGGACAGAGCCAGCAGCAGTGGAAACTCGGATGAGCCCTGACGAAAGGCTCCCCTCCTGAGATCCACTGCGGGTGGATCGGCGCGCCGTTCGATCGCGCCGGTCCGTTCCGGTCGGGGCCGGTTCCGACCGTACGGTCGGAACCGGCCCGGCGGGGGCGTCCTCAGCTCGCGGTGCGCCGGGGGATGCCGTTCCTGTCGTTCCGGATGCCCTGGGCGCCGAAAAGTGCTGTCGGCCCGCCCGGGTGCTGTCGGCCCGCTCGACTTCGCCTCGCCCCGGCCTCGCGCGGCCGACAGGTCGGCGGCGTCCCCGACCCGGCCACACAGCTCAAAGAGCAGGTTGGGCCGCGTCCGACAATGCGCGTCGGATCGGCGCGACCCCTCAAGGCCCCCGGCTCCCGACGCCGCCTCAGCCGTTCGGGCAGCGCTCGCCCCTCGGCAGGGCGTACCGGCCGAGCACCCGGTAGGTGCCGGGCCCCGGTGCCCGCAGCAGCGTCCAGCCGTCCTCCTCGGCCAGGCAGCCCCGCGCGCCGCCCGCCGGGCCGTCGACGGCGAGCCACGGCGACCACGGGATCCGCAGTCGCACCGCGCCGGCGCCGGCCGTCTCGACGGTCAGCGCGGCCGGACCGGCCCGGAGCACGGTGGCGGGCGGGTCCGCCAGGGGCAGGGCGTCGACGACCCGGAAGAGCCGCCATCGGTCGTCCCGCCAGACCGGCGCGAGCCAGGAGGGCCCGGACGCGACGATCCGGGCCTCGTCCACCGCGGCGTCGTCCGGTGTCGCGGCGGGCAGTACGACGTAGCCGACGCCCCAGGTCCGCAGCCAGGCGTGGTAGTCCTCGGGGGCGAGCGCGGCGGTGTAGAAGAGGGGATTGCGGGCCACGTCCGCCTGGCGGTTCCAGCCACGGGCGAGGTTGACGTAGGGCGCGAAGCCGGAGGCCTCCAGGTGGGAGCGGAGCGGGACGATCTCCACCCGGCCCCGGTCGGCGCCGAGCCGCCGGAGCTCGTCGATCAGCGGCCCGGTGTCACGGACGCTCGCCGACACCGGGAGGCTGGTGACCAGATCCCCGGCGGGTTTGGCGACCTGCCAGGTGGCCACGGTGAGGAAGACGGCGCCGGCGGCCAGCGCCCGACGGCGCCCGACCGCGACCGGACGCCGGGCGACGACGAGCAGGACGGTACCGGCGAAGAGCAGCGGCAGCCGCTCGACGTTGCTGCCCACCGGGGAGGGCACCGCCCAGGTCAGCGCCGCCCCGGCCGCGTACACCACCGCGCCGCCGCGCACCGCGCGCCAGGTGCGCGGCACCAGCACCGCCACCGCGACGGCCGACGCGACCACCGGTGCGGCGAGGTACCAGTCGAAGGGCTGCACGCCCCGGAAGGGGAACAGCAGGGCGGTGCCGGCCAGCACCAGGCCGGGCCCGACGGTCAGGACGCAGGCGTCCCGGCGGCGGCCGGTCAGCGCCAGCGCGGCCCCGACGACTCCCAGGAACAGCCCGGCCAGCGGACTGCCTATGGTCGCGAGGGTGGCGAGCGCCGCCGGCGCGAGCACGCCGAGCGCGCGCGGGACCGGCCGCCCGGGCGCGGCCCCGCCCGGTGCGGGCGGCAGCAGGGCGAGCGCCGCCAGGCCGAACGCGACCCCCACGGCGAAGGTCACCCGTCCCGAGACGACGTTGCACCAGAGCGCGAACGCCGTCCAGAGCGCGGGCGGCAGCGGCCGCGGGACGGCGGCGCGGACCAGCAGCCGGGCGGCGGCGGCCGCCGCGAGGGTTCCGGCGAGGACACCCGTGGTCCGGACCCCGAGCCAGCCCATCAGGTACGGCGCGACGAGGCTGTAGGACGCGGTGTGCATGCCGCCGTACCAGGACAGGTTGTACGCCGACGCCGGATGGCGGCTGGCGAACTCCGTCCAGGCGTACTGGGCCGCCAGATCGCCCGCGTCCCGGGCCAGGAAGAGCGCCCACCCCCCGTGCAGCAGGAGCGCCAGCAGGGCGGCGGCGACAACCGGGCGGCGCAGCACCGCGAGCGCCGGGCCGACGGGGAGAGGTACCTCGGCGGGCAGGCCGACCGGCTCCGTGGTGGTCATCTGTCCTCTCTCGGCCACTGCGCGCGGGCGGGGACTCCAGGGATAGCAGACCGGCCGCACGTTGCCGGGTGGGCGCACCGCGACCCCGATCACGGGTGGATTCATATGCTTGTCGACTGTCGGTCGGGCCGGTGCGGCTCGGTTCCGAGGAGCCCCGCGCGGCCGGGCGGCGGCGGCCGCCGCCGGGGAGCTGCGGACACCCACCGGGCGTGCCAGGCTGGTCAGCGGGGAGAACCACGGCTTCCGGAGGTACCACCATGAGCGTCGAACCCGTTCCCGAGGGCTATCCGCGGGTCTCGCCCTACCTGTACGTGCACGACGCCGCAGCCGCCGTCGACTTCTACCGGGACGTGCTGGGCGCGGTGGAGCGGGTGCGGATGCCAGGGCCCGGCGGCCGGATCGGGCACGCCGAGCTGACGATCGGCGAGTCGGTGCTGATGCTCGCGGACGAGTTCCCCGACATGGACGCGCTCGGCCCCCGGACGGTCGGCGGCTCGCCCGTGACGATCTTCGTGTACGTCGAGGACGTGGACGACGTGCACGCACGGGCCCTCGCCGCCGGCGCCAGGGAGCTGAGCCCGGTGAAGGACCAGTTCTACGGCGACCGTTCGGGTGGCTTCGAGGACCCGTTCGGTCACCGGTGGAACGTCGCCACCCACGTGGAGGACGTCGGCCCCGAGGAGATGAAGCGCCGGATGGACGAGGCGATGGCCGCCGGGTCGGACACCGCCGCCGGCTGACCGGCGCGCGCGGGGGCGGCCGGCCGCGGGAAGGGGGCGCGGGCGGCGCGCCGTCGGACGGGGGATCACGGCGCGGGCTGCGGCCCGGTCCCCTCGATCTCCGGCGCTCCGCCCACGGGCAGGCGCAGTTCGGCGACCGCGCCGCCGTCCGGATCGTTGCGAAGCCGCAGGTCGATGCCGATCGCCTCGGCGTGGCCCTGGGCGATGGTCAGGCCCAGGCCGTGCCCGTGCCCCCGCTCGCGGGCACCGGTCCGGAACCGCTGCGGCCCGTACCGCAGGACGTCGTCCGGGTAGCCGGGGCCGTGGTCGCGGATGGTCAGCGTGGTGCCGGCCACCCGCACCGTCACCGGCCCGGCGCCGTGCCGCCGGGCGTTGGCCAGCAGGTTGGAGACGATCCGGTCCAGCCGGCGCGGATCGGTGGTGACCGGTGCGTCCGAGTCGATCCGCAGCCGCACCGAGGGGTCGGCCGCCCGGATCATCGCGGTGGCCAGCGGCCCGAGCCGGACCACGGACAGCTCCGCGCTCTCGGCCTTCGCGTCCAGCCGCGAGACCTCCAGCAGATCCTCCGTCAGGCCGCAGAGGAAGTGCACCCGGTCGCGCACCAGCTCGGTGGGGCGCCCGGGCGGCAGCAGCTCCGCCGCGGTGAGCAGCCCGGTCAGGGGGGTGCGCAGTTCGTGCGCGACGTCGGCGGTGAAACGCTGCTCGCCGGCCAGCCTGCCGCGCAGCACTCCCGACATCGAGTCGACGGCCGCGGCCAGCTCGGCCACCTCGTCGCGCGGTCCGCCGAGCGGGCCGATCCGCGCGTCCAGGTCGCCCTGGGCGATGCTGCGGGCGGTGCGGGCCGCGGTGCGCAGCCGGCTGCTGATCCGATCCGCGGCGAAGACCCCGGCGAGCACGGTCACGACGACCGCGAGGGCGGCCGAGAGCAGGATCGTCCGGTCGAGATCCGCGATGGAGCGCTCGTCCTCCCGGTAGTCGATCCGGACCGAGAAGACCCGGCCGCCACTGCCGGCCGCCGCCCACATCGCGGTGCCGTCCGGCCCCGGACCCAGCGTCGAACCCTCGTGCTCCTGGCCGGCGAGCCGCCGCAGCTCGGCGGGCAGCGCCGGGTCGTCCACCGCGCCGGTGGCTCCGAGCACCTGGCCGGTGCGGTCGTAGCCCGCGAGCAGCGCGTCGAGTGCGGCCACCGCGGAGCGGCGGGCCTGCTCGGTGTGCTGACGCACGGACGCCTGGTGGACGAGGACGCCGAGGGTGAGGGCCACCAGGAAGGAGACGACGGCCACGGTGACGGCGATCTGCCGACGGAGGTTCACCGGACGCGCCGCAGCTTGTAGCCGAAGCCGCGGATGGTCTCGATCCGCTCCGCGCCGATCTTGGCGCGCAGCCGCTGGACGTGGACGTCCACCACCCGGGTGTCGGCGCCCCAGGAGTAGTCCCAGACCCGTTCCAGCAGGGTCTGCCGCTCCAGCACCACGCCGGGGGCCGCGGTGAACTCCAGCAGCAGGCGCAGTTCGGTCGGGGTGAGCGGGATCTGCCGGCCGGCCACCCGCACCTCCATCGCGTCGGTGTCCACCTCCAGACCGTCGATCTGCCGCAGGGCGCGCGGCGGTTCGGGCGGCCGGGGCGTTTGCGGGGCGGCCGGGCCGGCCGGTGGCGGCGCCGTCAACGGGTGGGTGCCGATCCCGGTGCGCCGCAGCACCGTACGGATCCGGGCGACCAGCACGGCCGTCTCGAACGGCTTGACGATGTAGTCGTCGGCGCCGGCCTCCAGCCCGGAGATGACGTCGATCGGCTCGGTGCGGGCGGACATCATCAGGATCGGCAGCAGGCTCTCCTCGCGGATCCGGCGGCAGAGTCCGACGCCGTCGAGCAGCGGGAGCATCACGTCGAGCAGCAGGAGGTCCGGGGGGTGGGCGCGGAACCGCTCCAGGCCCTCCAGGCCGTCGGCGGCCGTGTCGACCGGAAAGCCGTAGCGCTCCAGGGCCATCCGGGTGGCCTCGCGGATCACCTCGTCGTCCTCGACCAGCAGGATGCGGGGGGTGCCGGGAGCGGCACCGGCCGGGCCGCTCACGGCCGCCTCGCGGCGCTGGGCTGCGGTGCGGCGGGGACGGCGGTCGCCACCGGCGCGGTGCCCGGCCGGGCGCCGCCCGCCACCGGGCTTGCTCCCGTACCGGCCCCCGCGCCTGCTCCCGAGACGGCGGGCGTGGCGACGCCCGAGCTCGGCCGGGCCGGCTCGGCCGTCGGCCCGCTCGGCGGGCACCCCGGTACGTCGGCGGCAGGGCCGGTGGCACGGATCTGGCGGGTGTCGAAGGCCAGCCGGACCGTGTCCCAGCGGTAGGTGCTGTTCGTCTCGGTGACCTCGCTGGTCGGCTCGTGCACGAGCAGGTCGGCGCCGACCGTGTCGGCGCTGAAGCCCGGCAGTGTCTGGAGGGCGAGGATCGGCACCGGCCGCCGCGCGTCCAGGGTGTAGACGTGCAGGAAGGCGCTGCGGTCGGCCGTGAGGACGGCGGTCAGGAGCTCGTCGCGCCCGTCACCGGTCAGATCGCGGTACTGCGGCGGCCGCACCGAGCATCCGGGGCAGCCCGCCAGCGCCTCCCGCTCCTCCGTCCGGACGGCCGGGTCCTTCTCCAGCAACGCCAGGACGTCGACCGCCCTGATGTCGTCACCCGGGCTGCTGACGCCCGGCACCGGGACCGGCGGCGGCTGCACGGTGGCGCTCGGGGTCGGCACCGGCGAGACGTCGGCGGCCGGCCAGAGCACCTGGGGGCTGGGCCAACTGGTCACCTGGCGGGTACGCCCGGCGTCCTGGAGCTGTCCGGCGGAGGTGCAGCCGGACAGCTCCAGGACGGCCAGGACGGCCAGGACGGCCAGGACTGCCGGCAGCAGGCCCCGGACCGGTGCGGTGCGGCTGAGCCAGGTCCTCACGTGGGTGCACGCCTTTCGGTACGGGTACGGGTGATGCGGGTACGGGTGATGCGGGTACGGGTGATGCGGGTACGGGTGATGCGGGTACGGGTGATGCGGGTACGGGTGATGCGGGTACGGGTGATGCGGGTACGAGTCGGGTCGGGTCGGTCGGGTCGTCACACGTCATCACGCGCGCCGCCGCGGACCGGTTGCACGTCAGGTGACGCGCGGCGACCGCGCACCGCAGCGACCCTGCACCGCAGCGGTCGCCCTCCGACCTCCCCGGACGCCGCCCCGACCGGGCCGACCGCCCCGATCGCGCGGCCCGGAGGTCCGACCCCGGCCCGCGAGCGCGTCGGGCGACGAGCGACGAGCGACGAGCGACGAGCGACGAGCGACGAGCGACGAGCGACGGTCGCCGGGTCAGCCGGCCGGCGGGTCAGCCGGTCGACGGGGTGGCCGGGTCCAGATCCGCGAGGACGATGATGTTGTCGGTGTAGTGGCCGTCGGACGCCACCCGACCGCCACAGGTGATCAGCCGCAGCTGGGGGCTGTCGGTGTTGCCGTAGACCACCTGGGTGGGGAAACCGCTCTTCGGGGCCTGTCGGAGCTCCCGCACCAGGAAGACGACGGTGCTGCCGTCCTGCCGGTGGATCTCGATCCGGTCTCCCGGGCGCAGCTGTGGGAGTCGGTGGAAGACCGCCGGGCCCTTGCGGGTGTCGAGGTGACCGAGGATCACGGCCGGTCCGGTCTGGCCGGGCGCGGGACCGTTGCGGTACCAGTCGACCTGCCCGGGGTGGTCGGCCGGCGGGACCTCGACGGAGCCGTCGCGGTTGAGGGCGCCCGGCGCGACCGGCGCGTCCACCGCGATCCGGGGAATCACCAGGCGCACGGGGGGCGACACCGGAGCGTCGGGCGCCGGGGCGGCGGCCGGGCGCGGGGCGTCGGGGGCCGGGGTGGCGGCGCCCGGGTCAGCGGGGGCAGCGGCCACGGCGGGCGCGCGACCGGCGAACTCGATCCGGACCGGCTCGTGCTCCGGGGCGGGCACGAGGATCAGCGCCGCGAGGGCGAGCGAGAGGCTGCCGGCCGCCGCGACCGGCGCCCACGAGGGGCGCCGGCCACGACGGTTCCGGTCAGCGCTGTGCGCCGGCACGGCGCCGAACGACGGCGAAGCCGATACCGGCCACGCCCGCGAGGGCCAGGCCGGAGCCGGCCACCAGGGTGGTGGTGGACCGTCCGGTCTCCGCCTCCCCGGTCTGCGCGCCGCCCCGGGGGACCGCGCTGACCTGCGGCGCGTTCGCACCGGTGCCCGCGCTGACGGCGCCTGCCGTCGGGGCGGCCCCGACCTGCGGCGCCGAGGCCACGGTCGGCACCGCGCTCGGGGCCCGGCTCGGGCTGGCGGTGGAGGCCGGGGCCGCGGAGGGGGCCGCCGGGGCCGCGCCGTCGGCGAACGCGACGGTGCCCGAGCCGGCCAGCGCGGCGGCGACGCCGGCGGAGACCAGCGCGAACCGGACCGCCCGGCGTACACCGGCGGGACGCGACGTACGGGTGGCCGCGCGGAAGGCCAGGGGACCTGACATGGGAGAACCTCCATGATCGCCGCTTCCGGCCCGGTTGGCCGGAAGCTGACACCGCAGACGTTAGGAAGCGCTCCGCACGGACGGCCGCCGGATGTGTAACAGCCCTCCGGCGGATGTGTAACACGCCACCCCCTCTGTTTTCGTCTTCTTGACGATAAGCAGGGGCACCGTTATCGTCATAGGGACGAAAAGGGGTTCCGATGGCCGACATCACCAAGCGCTTCGGCATGCGCCACCTGCGTGCCGCTCCGACCGCGCACATCCGCCACCTGCGCAAGGGCGTCCTCGCCCACGACGGCACCGGCCTGGCCTTCTGGTTCCGGCCACTGACCGCCGCGCTCTCCGAGATACCGGTGGACGACCGGGAGCTGGGGATGCTCTTCCACGCCCGCACCGCCGACTTCCAGGACCTCACCGTCCAGGCCACCGTCACCTACCGGATCACCGACCCCGCCGTGGCCGCGACACGGATCGACTTCGGCATCGACACCCGCACCGGCTCCTGGCGCGCCGCTCCCCTGGAGCAACTCGGGAACCTCCTCACCGAGACCGCCCAGCAGTACGCGCTCGACCTCATCGCCCGCATCCCGCTCGCCGACGCCCTGGTACGCGGGGTCACCGCGGTGCGGGAGCGGGTCACCACGGGTCTCACCGCCGAACCCCGGCTCACCGAAACGGGCCTGGCGGTGATCGCCGTACGGGTCATCGCGTTGCGGCCCGAGGCGGAGCTGGAGCGCGCGCTGCGCACACCCGCCCGCGAGCAGGTCCAGCAGGACGCCGACCGGGCGACCTACGAGCGGCGCGCCGTCGCCGTCGAGCGGGAGCGCGCGATCGCCGAGAACGAGCTGGACAGCCAGATCGAGCTCGCCCGCCGCGAGGAGCAACTCGTGGAG
This sequence comes from Kitasatospora sp. NBC_00315, assembly GCF_041435095.1. NCBI lineage: Bacteria > Bacillati > Actinomycetota > Actinomycetes > Kitasatosporales > Streptomycetaceae > Kitasatospora > Kitasatospora sp. NBC_00315. The sequence goes on from NZ_CP108025.1 coordinate 1,063,065, forward strand.
CGGCAGGGGGCGAACGCCAGGCGCGGCGCAGAGCAGGCGGCCGCCGCGGACGCCGTCCGGGCGGAGGCGGAGGCCGTGCGCCGCACCCGGCTGGCGAGCGCCGAGGCGCAGGCGGCCCGGGTCCTGGCCGCCGCGCAGGCGGAGTCGGAACGCGTCCTGGGCGAGGCGAAGGCCGCTGCCGAACAGGCCTGGCTGACGGCCCACCAGCAGGTCGACCCCCAGGTCCTGCACGCGCTCGCCCTGATGCGGCTGGCCGAACACCTGCCGAACATCGGCAGCGTCACACTCACCCCCGACCTGCTCACCGATCTGCTCGGCCGGCTCGGCGGCCCCGCCACGGCGCCGGACGCGGCGGCGGCAACGGCGGCACCGGGCGCAACAGCCGGTGCGGCGACGAGCGGACCGACCGGAGCCGGGGCCCGATGACACTCGCACCCCGGGTGGTCCTCGTGCACCGACGCACCGAGTACGAGGAGCTGCTCGCCCGGCACGGCTCCCGCGGGCACGCCGCCTTCTTCCTCTCCTCGCGCGGCGGCTCGCTCGACGAGGCCGAACTGCGCCACCACCGTGCCCTGGCCACGCTGGCGGAGGTCGCCGCGGCCGTACCGCTGGACTGGCGCCGCGGCCGCGTCGAACGCGGCGACCTGGACCGCTTCCTGTTCGCACCCGACGACGTCGTGGTGGTGGTCGGCGCGGACGGCCTGGTGGCCAACGCCGCGAAGTACCTCTCCGGCCAGCCCGTGATCGGCATCGACACCGATCCGGGCCGCAATCCCGGCGTCCTGGTGCGCCACCGGGCGACGGACGCGGCCCGGCTGGTGCGAGCCGCCGCCGCACCGGGCGCGGACCGGCACGTGGAGGAGCGCACCATGGTCGAGGCGGTGGCCGACGACACCCAGCGCCTGCTGGCCCTGAACGAGATCTACCTCGGCCAGAGCGGCCACCAGACGGCACGCTACCGGCTCGCGGTGCCGGCGGGCACGACGGCACCGGGCCCGTCGGCTCCCCGACCGCCGGGCTCGGCGGAGGGCCCGGGCCGGGGCCACGGGGAACGGCCCGGAGACGGTGAACGGTCGTGCCACGGTGAACGATCGGGGGACGGTGAACACCGGGGAGGCACGGACGCCGGCCGGACTCCTGCGGTCGGGCCGGACCGCGCAGGCGGGCGGAGCCCGGGAGAGGGGCGAGGGGCGCCACGCGCCGGGGACCTGCGGCTCGCGGTGGAGGCACAGGCCTCCTCGGGTGTACTGATCGGCACCGGCACCGGGGCGACCGGCTGGTGCCGCTCGGCCTGGCTGGAACGACGCAGCCCGCTCCCGCTGCCCGGCCCCTGCGCACCCGCGCTCAGTTGGTTCGTCCGGGAGGCCTGGCCCTCCCCGGCCACCGGCACCGGTCTCGTCCAGGGCCTGCTGGGCACCGACGAGCGGCTCACTCTCACCGTGGAGTCCGACCGGCTGGTCGCCTTCGGGGACGGTGTGGAGTCCGACGCCCTCCACCTGACCTGGGGTCAGAGCGTCCGGGTGGGCGTCGCCACGGAACGGCTGCGGCTGCTCTGCTGACCGCGCGCCCTGATGGCGGCACGGCGCCGCCACGCGACCGCGTACGGCCGCCCCCGTGATCGGACGGACGGCGCAGGGGGTACGGACCACGGGTCATGACGGGCGATCAGAAGGACCGGACGGCCTCGTCCTCGGTCTCGAAGACCTCGGACAACGACCCGAGCCGGGCGACGCCCAGGAGATCCGGCACCTCGGCCGGAAGGTTGGCCAGGACCAGCCTCGCCCCCCGGTTCCTCGCGGCCGTGGACGAGCCGACCAACTCCCCCACACCGGCGGAGTCGACGGCGGTGGTCTTGGCCAGGTTGAGGACGATCCCGGTGGTGCCGAGGTCGAGCTCCTCCCTGACGGCCTCCCGCAGCGCCAGGTCTCCCACCCCGATCGTCAGCCTGCCGTTCAGGTCGAGGATCGTCACCTCAGCGCTCCGGCGGGTCGAGACGATCATCGTCGGCGCGCCCTCCGCCGCTCCCCCGTGGGCCCCGTCGACGAGAAGGTTCTTGCGCAGCGTGACGCGGGTGCCGCCGTCGACCGGAAAGGCGAAGTCGACGCCGTCCATCAGGTGGTGCATCAGGAACACACCCCGGCCCCCGGGGAGCAGCAGTCGCTCGGGCGACCGCGGATCCGGGCAGGCTCGCGGGTCGAAACCCGGGCCGTCGTCGACGACGGTCAGGACGAACTGCCCGGCCACCACGTCCGTCTCCAGCAGCACCCAACCACGCCCGCCCTGCCGCCGACCGTGCCGGACGGCGTTGGACACCGCCTCCAGCACCGCGGTGATGACCTGGTGCCGGCTGTCGGGCCCGAGCGGGAGCGAGTCGAGAGCGCCGTTCACGGCGTCCTCCACAGCGCCGAGATCCGGCAGGTCGCGACTGATCGTCAGGCGCATGCGTGGGCTCGGTCGGCGCTGCGGGACGGCCGGTCGGCACCGGCCGGGCACCGGGGCGCGGGCCTGCCCCTGGCGGACCGGCTCGGTCCACCGACGGCGACGGTCATGGGCACTTCCTCTCCAGGGCAGGGGTCCGCACCCCTGGATCCGGCAGACGCGACACATCGTGCCCGACCCATGGCCGGAAGTGGGTGACTTCGACGCCTGGTCCATCAGATCGGGCGAAGGTGGCGACCGAGAGGTTTGTCCACGATCCGCCCCCCGGCCACGACTGCCGCGGCCCCGGGGAGGTCCGCACCTGCGCGGGGCGGGCCCTGGCGGGCCCGCCCCTGTGGTGCACGGTCTCGGGCGTCCCCCGCGACGGCGCGACACCGCGAGCCCTGGACCGGGCGCACGGCACCCGGCGCACTCGGCGCGCGGTGCCCGGTCGGGAGGGGTGCTCGGCCGCTCAGACCTCCAGATCGGCCTCGATCCGGGTGAGCTGGTGCCTGGCCATGGCCATGTTGGCCCGGCCCCGGTCGAGCGCGAGGTAGAGGAAGAGGCCCTTGCCGGTCCGGCCGGTGAGCGGCCGGATCAGGTGGTACTGGTTGGTGAGGGTGATCAGGATGTCCTCGATGCCGTCCTTGAGGCCCAGCATGTCCATCGTGCGCATCTTGGCCCGTACGACATCGGTGTTTCCCGCCGCCGCGACGTTGAGGTCGAGGCCACCGGCCCCGTCGATGGTGCCCAGGGCCATGCCGCTGTTGTAGTCCACGAGAGCGGCCCCGATGGCTCCCTCGATCGTGGTCATCGCCTGCCTGAGTGCGGTGTCGACGTCAGTCATGTCGGTCTCCTGTTTTCCGGGGTGTCGGGTCGTGCCGTGACGCGGTCGTACGTCGTGCGGTCACGGGCTGTACGGTCCACGTCGGGCGGTGGTCGGGCGGGTACTGCGGTCGTCGGGTCGTGCGGTCGTCGGTACTGCGGAACTGCCGTCAGCGGCGAGGCGGTCGGTCGTGCGGCGTCGGCCGGGCGGGCCCGGTCGGCGTCACACCACTTCCTTGGGAGCGAGCGAGTCCTCCAGGAACACGCCGACGCGTTCGGCGGAGCGCCGCGCCTCCAGGTGCAGGCGTCCGACGTTCACGTCCGGGTGCGCCAGCACGGTGAGCACGCAGGCCGAACCGGCCGCGTAGGTGGCGACGTAGCCGTGCTCGCCACGGACCAGCGACTCGCGGAAGTCGCCCTGCCCGGTCGTGTCGGCGAGGCGCTGGGCCAGCCCGAGCGCGGCAGCCGTGAGCGCCGCCAGACCGGCCGGTTCGGTGCCGTGGGTGTCGTGGGCGATCAGCAGTCCGTCCACGCTGGCCACCAGGCCTCCCGCCAGGTGCGGCACGCGGTGCCGCAGGGCGCGGAGTTCGGCCAGCAGCTCGGTCTCCAGGGCGATCAGCTGTCTCCTTCCGGCGCGCTGCTTGAGGGCCCGCCTCATGGACACGGGCGTGGGACGGCGGGCGGAGCGGGGGTCACAGTCGGGCCTCCAGGGCGATTCGGACCCGGTTCAGCAGGGCGATGTCCGGGTCGGGGACGGACAGCGGGTGGGCCGCTGCGTGCGAGGGTCGGCGCAGGGGGCGGGGCTCGCCCCGCCGGCGGGCGGCGGCGCCGCCGGGGAGGGCGGCCAGCGCCGCGCCCGGGCTGCGGCGCTCCAGACCGGCGAGCGTGAACTCGACGGTGTCGGCGTCCACGTCCGCCGCCGGGGCGGTCCGCCCGCCGACCGGCCGGTCCACCGTGGCCGGGGCCGCGCCGCCCGGCGGGGTGGCGACCAGACCCGCCGCGGCGAGCCGGCGGACGTCGGCGGTGGTCGCGAAGGCCGGTCGGCCGAGCAGCCGGGCGAGGTCCAGCGGAGTGCGCAGGCCGTCCACGTGCGCCAGCAGTTCACGCTGCCTGGCAGTGGTGGCCCGGCCACCGGTCCGCCCGCCCCGGGCCCCCACCACGGGTGCGGTGTCGAGCTGCGGGCAGGGCCAGATCCGCTCCAGCAGGCTCCGGCGGCGCAGCGTCTCGCGGCGCAGCCGGTGGACGCTGACCGGGCGGACCGGGCCCAGCCAGTGCCGGGCTCCGGATTCGAACCAGCTCGTCGTCGAACGGGCCGGCAGGACGAAGTAGGCCGCGTCGTAGAGCGCCGCCAGGTGGCAGAGCTCCAACTCGCCGCGGGTCAGCCGGCCCTGGTCGACCAGCGCGCGGCCGACCCGGCAGTCCGGCCCGAACGTGCGAACGGTCTCCTGCCAGACCTCGGCCGGGATCCGGCCGCAGGCCGCCAACGCACCGGCCATGCCCGGGGTGTGGGCGCTCTCGACGTTGACCACCCAGCCGTCCGCGAAGTGGACCGTACCGCTCTCGCAGTGCAGCGCGCCGGTGGCGCCCCGTTCGGCCAACTGCTCGATCGTCTCCCCCGACAGCCGGCGGAAGCGCACGAGTGGGCTCGTCATCCCGGCCCCCGGCGGTTGCCGGCGGAGCGGCTCGCCCCGTCGGTGGCGTCGACCGGTGCCGGTGGCCGAAACGCGCCGCGTCCGGACGGCCCGGTGTGGATCGGTGCGGTGCCGGTCATCCCAGGACCAGCTCCTCGGCGAGGGCCTGCAACCGGTAGCGCGCGCCGGCCAGGTTGCCCTCGGTCCGGTCCAACCAGAGGTGCAGGGCGAGCCTGCTGTCGAAGACCGTGCCGACGAAGCAGAACAGGTGGTAGCTGCGGCCGCCGGTGACGATGATGTCCTGGAGCGGAAGCCCGGAGTCCTCCTGGTCGGAAAGTGTCGGACTGTCAGCCGCCGCCCTGAGAAGATCAGTTGCCTCGGCCGCCACCGCCTCGTGATCACCTGTCGGACTGTCCCCGGCGCTGCCGAGCGCGAGGCCGCTGCTCCAGTCGATGAGGCTCGCGCCACGAGCACCACCGATCGCCATCGCCCGCGACAGGCATTCGTCGATACCCGGCACACGGGCTCCTTCTGAGGGTTTTCGGCAGCAGGGCACACAGGAGCAGGCGCGACCTGGGCCACCGTTCGAGTCGCTGTTCCGACACGGAAGGCTACTCAGGGTTTCCGTATGACGAACATTCCATTGGCATATTCGATTTCACGACGATAGTTTCCAGCCACCTACCGGCCGGCGGCGCGCACTCCGCTCCCCCGGAACAGGCAGGCAGCGGGCCTGCTCACACCGGTGGACCGGGCAGCCCAGCAGGTGGAGACGTTGGCCGATTCCCACGGCAGGGCCGAGGTTTCGACGACCGTCAGCCACCGCTTGCCTCGATTCCGTACCAACGACCATCGAACAGCTCACCGCCCAGCTCACCCGACCGGCCCGGCGCCGCACCGGCGCTGATCGCCCTTCGGGCCTCGCCTCCGCCCGCCCGGGCCCTGATCGGGTCCTGCACACCAGGCTGTGCGTGCTGCACGACCGGGAGCACCGTTTCGACCTCGTCCTTCTGACGGCGGTCTGGATGCACCTGGGCGAGCGGCAGCGACCGGCCGCGATGGCCGGCGTGGCGCGGCCGCCGGCGGCGGCCGCGTGGTGCTGTCGCTGCGGCACGGCCCCGTACCGGCGGGGCGGCGGATGTTCGCCGTCTCGGCGCGGGAGACCCTCCGGCTCGGCCGGAGGCAGGGCCTGGAGGTCGTACACCTCGGCGAGCGCCCGGATCCGCACGGACGGCCCGGCGTGAGCCGGAGCACCGTGGGTCTGCGGGCTGCGCTGCTCCGCGCCCGACGCCCGGCGGCTGTGATCCGACCGGCCGCTCCGTCCTGACGCGACGGAGCGCATCGCTCCGTCAGTGCTGCGCCGCCCCCAGGCTCCAGGCGGCGGCCGAGATGGTCGCCATCGACAGCAGGGTGGAGTACAGCACCGAGTCGCGGGCCAGTACCGTGCTCAACTCGTACTGGCGTGCGTAGATGAAGACGTTCTGCGCGGTGGGCAGCGCGGAGCACACCACCACCGCGAGAAGCTGGTGCGCGGGCAGGTGCAGCAGGAGGCTGCCCGCGGTGAAGGCGGCCAGCGGCTGCACCAGCGTCTTGATCACGACGCTCGCCCCCACCTCGGCGGGCAGGCCGACGCCGGCGCCGGCCCGCCTGCCGTGCAGGGACATCCCGAGGACGATCAACGCCGTCGGCACGCCCGCGCCGCCGAGCAGTTCGCAGGGGTGCGCGAGCACCGTCGGCAGGTGCCGTCCGGAGAGCGAGACCAGACAGCCGAGCCCCGAGGCGAGGATGATCGGGTTGCGCAGCGGGAGCAGCAGCACCCGCGCGGTCCGGGCGCCGCCACGCGCCGTACCGGCCGAGGTCGCGTCCGCGCTCAGGCCCCGTCCCGTCAGGGCCTCCAGGACGGAGAGGATCACCGGGGTGACCACCAGTACCTGGAAGAGCAGCACCGGCGCGATGAACGTGGCGTCGCCAAGCACCTGGACGGCCACCGGTATGCCCAGGTTGGCGGAGTTGACGTAGCCGGCGGCCATACCGCCGATGGCCTGCTCCGCCGGACGCCGCCCGAACGCCCAGCGGCTGACCGCGACACCCAGCAGGCAGGCCAGCACGGTACCGACCGCGAAGGCGAGCATGGACGCGTTGGCGAACGAACCCAGAGGCGTCCGGGCCGTCATCGTGAAGAGGGCCGCCGGCATGGCCACCTGGAAGACGAACCGGCCGAGTACGTCCTCCGCGTGCTCACCCAGGGCTCCCGTCCGACCGACCAGGTAGCCGACGGCGGTGAGCGCCCAGATCGGCCCGAAGGCGGACAGCAACGGGGAGAGTGAGGCCACCGCCCTCAGCCGTTCACGTGGAGCGCGGAGCACGCGGAAGGCGTGGGCCGCGTGGGCTGCTTGAGGCGCCTGGGCTGCTTGAGGCGCGTGGGTCGCTCGACGCGCTGCCGACCCCGATCGGTATCCGCCCCTGCCGCTCGCACCGCCCGGACGCGTCGTTCACCGGCTCAGCGTCGCAGACGCCCGCTGTCCGGTCCATCGCTTTCGGGCCGCCGGTCACCGCCCGGACGGCCGTCGGTCGGTGCCGGAGCGGCGTCACCGGCGTCACCGGAGCGGCGCACCGCGTCACCGGTGCCGGTCCAGCCCGAACGTGTCGGCCAGCGTGGCGATCTCCACCTGGAGCAGGACCTGCGGATCATGCCCCATACCGGTGAAGTGGCCTTCGACCTCCAGACCGACCACGCCGTGCAGCCGCGTCCACGCCAGCACCGCCCCGGCCAGCGCGACCCCCGCAGCCCCCTCCGACCGACCTGCCGGGAGGAGGTCCGCCACCCACGCCCCGACCTGGGCGTCCTGTCGGGCCCAGGCTTCGAACTGCTCGACCGCCGGACGGACCGCGTCGCTCGGCCTCGCGCCGCCGAACACGGCCAGGAACGGCCCGAGTGCGGCGCGGGCCTTCAGCAGGGTCTCGGGCGGCGCGACGTAACCGGGCAACGGGGAGCCGAGCAGCAGCAGATACCGGTGGGGCTGCCCGAGCGCCCAGGCTCGGTACCCGTCCGCGAGCGCCAGCAACCGCTCGCGGGGGGTGCGGCCGGCGACCGCGCCGGCGGCCACGCCGATCTCGACCGCGAAGTCGTCGTAGCCGTCGCTGATCAGGGCTCCGAGCAGGTCGTCCCGGCCGGCGAAATAGCGGTACAGCGCGGGGCCGGAGAGGCCGAGTTCCTTGGCGATCCGGGTGAGTGCCACCGCGGAGACCCCGCCCTCGGCGAGCTGACGCAGCGCCACGGCCTTGATCTCCGCTCGGGTCTGCTCCCGGTAGCGGGCCCGGGGGCCCTCGGCCGCTGCTGCCATGACTGTCCTTCTTCGGGTCGCCGTCCATGCCTGTTGCAACCGACCCTAGCAAGAGTTACGCTCCATAACAGTTGCGATTGACCGTAACAATTCGCCGTTCGAAGGAGCCCGCCATGTCGTTCCCCGCGCCCACCGCCGCCCCCGCCGGCCCCGAGCGGCACGTCGTGCTCGGCTCGGGCCCGGCCGGAACCACCCTCGCAGCCGAACTCGCCGGCCGGGGGCACCACGTCCGCCTGGTGAACCGCACCGGCGAGGGCCCCGCGATCCCCGTCCCCAGCCACTCGACCCCCAGCCACTCGACCCCCACCACCGCCGCCACCCCCACCACCACCGCCGCCACCACCACCGCCGCGGACGCCGCGCGCGGCACCGTCGAGCGCTACGCCGCCGATGCGACCGACCAGGAGGAGCTGCTCCGAGCGATCACCGGCGCCACGGTCGTCCATCACTGCGTCAACGTGGCGTACCACCTCCAGACCGAGGTGCTGCCGCGTGTCCAGGAGGCCCTGCTCGGCGCGGTCGGCGAGACCGGCGCGCGGCTGGTCGTCCTGGACACGCTGTACCCGTACGGCGAGACCGGCGGCGCCGTGATGACCGAGGACTCGCCGTGGCTGGCGACCAGCCGCAAGGGGCGGATGCGCGCCCGGCTGGACGAGGCGTACCTCGCCGCTCACCGGGCCGGCCGGGCCCGGGTGGTGCTCGGACGGGCCGCCGACTTCGTCGGCCCCGGGGTGATCGGCTCCAGCCTCGGCGGGGCGGTCTTCCCGGGCGCGATCACCGGCGGCGACGTGCTGGCGCTGGGCGACATCGACCTGCCACACAGTCACACGTACATCGGCGACGTCGCCGTGGGACTGGCCACGCTGGCCGCGCACCCGGAGGCCGACGGCCGCGTCTGGCACCTGCCGACCGCCCCCGCCCTGACCACCCGCCGGATCCACGCCATGATCGGGGAGCGGGTCGGACGGACCCTGCACGCCGTCGTCCTGGACCGCCCGGAGCCGTTCGGCCCGTTCGACGAAACCTTCATGGCCGAGTACGCCGAGATGTTCTACCAGCACACCGAGCCCCAGATCGTCGACTCGTCCGCGTTCGAGCGCGACTTCGGCGTCAGGCCGACCTCGATGGCGGCCGCTCTCGACGCCACGCTGGCCTGGTACCGGGCCGGCCTCGTCGCACCGCGGCCCTGAGCGACCGCAGACCACCGCGCACACAGACCCGCAGACCGCCCACCGCCCACCGCCGACCAACCCCGGGAAATCGTCAACCAACGGTTGACTTCAGTGGAATGGTCAACCTATCGTTGACGCATGGTGAATCCCGTCCGTGTGACGAATCCCGTCCGACTCGACGATCTGATCGAGGCCATCAAGCAAGTCCACTCCGACGCGCTGGACCAGCTCTCCGACGCGGTGATCGCGGCCGACCACCTCGGCGAGGTGGCCGACCACCTGATCGGCCACTTCGTCGACCAGGCACGGCGGTCCGGTGCCTCCTGGACCGACATCGGCCGCAGCATGGGGGTCACCAAGCAGGCCGCCCAGAAGCGCTTCGTCCCGAAGGCCGCCGGCGAACCGTCCGACCTCGACCCGAGCCAGGGCTTCAGCCGCTTCACCACGCAGGCGCGCAACGTCGTGATCGGGGCGCAGAACGAGGCCCGCGCGGCCGGCAACAACGAGATCGGGCCGGAGCACCTGACCCTCGGCCTTCTGAGCGAGCCGCAGGCGCTGGCGGCGCTGGCCGTCGTCGCCCAGGGCACCACCCTGGATAACCTCCGCCGGGTCGTCACCGCCGCACTGCCTCCGGCCGCCGAGGAGATGCCCGCCCTGGTGCCGTTCGACGTCCGGGCCAGGAAGGCCCTGGAGCTCACCTTCCGGGAGGCGCTGCGCCTGGGGCACGCGTCCGTCGACACCGAGCACATCCTGCTCGCCCTGCTGGAGCTGGAGGGCGGCTCCGGACCGCTGTCCGGCCTCGGCATCGACAAGGCGGCCACCGAGACCTTCGTCGTCGAAGCCGTGGCGGCGGCCTCGGCAGCCGAAGGCGAGCAGCAGGACTGACCGGCCCGGACTCGCAGCCGGGTCCGGACGCGGACCCGAGCCCGAGCCCGAGCCGGTGGATCCGGCCGGGCGCGTCGGTCGGCTCGGCCGAACCCCCCGGGCCGACCGGTGCAGCCCCGGGCGGTTCGACCCCGGGCGGTTCAGCCGTTCGTCCCCGGCCGTTCGGTCACAGGACCAGCGGACGGTGCGTGGCACGGATCGGGGCGGGCAGAGCGGTCACACCGGTGAGATAGCGGTCCACCGCGGCGGCCGCCGAGCGGCCCTCGGCGATCGCCCAGACGATCAGCGACTGCCCCCGACCGGCGTCGCCCGCCACGAAGACGCCGTCCTGCTCGCTGGCGAAGTCCGCGTCCCGGGCGAGCGCTCCCTGCTCCGTCAGCGCCAGCCGGAGCTGCCCGACAAGCGGACCGGTCCGCTCGGGGCCGGCGAACCCGAGGGCGAGAAGCACGAGTTGGGCGGGAACGACACCCACGCCCTCCGGCCCGGACCCGGCGCCGGGCAGGTGGAAGGTGACCCGCCGCACCCGGCCCCGGCCGTCCCCCTCGAAGCCGACCGTCCGGGCCGAGTACGTCCGGATGTCCGGCCCGGAGCAGCCGCCGGACGGCCCGCCGCCCGGCACCCGGGGTGCCGTCGAGTCCGCGGCCCCGACGGGTCCGGCTCTCCCGGAGGCCCCCGCGCGGCCACCGGTCCTCCCCCCGGCACCCGGCTGCGGGGCGCCGCTCCCCCAGCGGCCGTACAGCTGCCCGGCCTCCTCGTGCGAGGCGGTGAGCCGGTGCACCTTGGGGTGGATCGGCCAGGGCTGGTCGGGCGCACGTCCGTCCGGGGGCTGCGGGTGGATGTCGAGTTGGGTGATCCGACGGGCGTGCTGGCGCACCGCCGTGCCCAGGCAGTCGGCGGCGGTGTCGCCGCCGCCGATGATGACCACGTCCCTGCCCGCCGCGTCGACGGTGGGAGCGGCGAGATCACCGGCGCAGACCCGGTTGGCGATCGGGAGGTACTCCATCGCCTGGTGGATGCCGTCCAACTCCCGCCCTGGCACCGGAAGTTCCCGCCAGGCGGTGGCGCCGATCGCGAGCAGCAGCGCGTCGTGCCGCTCGCGGAGTTCGGCGGCGTCCACGGTGGTCCCCACACTGACACCCGTCACGAACCGGGTGCCCTCCGCGCGCATCTGCGCGATCCGGCGGTCGAGGTGGCGCTTGGCCATCCGGAAGTCCGGGATCCCGTAGCGGAGCAGGCCGCCCACCCGGTCGGCCCGCTCGTAGACCGTCACCGCGTGCCCGGCCCGGGTGAGCTGCTGGGCGCCGGCCAGACCGGCCGGTCCGGATCCCACCACCGCGACACTGCGACCCGAAGGACGGGGCACGGGCTGCGGCCGGACCTCCCCGCGCGACCAGGCGTGGTCCGCGATGGCCACCTCGACGTCCTTGATGGTGACGGCGTCGGCGTTGATCGCCAGCACGCAGGCGCTCTCGCAGGGGGCCGGGCAGAGCCGGCCGGTGAACTCGGGGAAGTTGTTGGTGGCGTGCAGCCGCTCGGCCGCCGCCGCCCAGTCCTCGTGGAAGACGAGATCGTTCCAGTCCGGGATCAGGTTGCCCAGCGGACAGGCCGAGTGGCAGAAGGGGAGGCCACAGTCCATGCAGCGCCCGGCCTGCCGGGAGACCAGCGGAAGCAGTTCCTGCCCGTCGTACGGCTCGCGCCAGTCCTGGGCCCGTTCGACCGCCGGGCGCCGCTCGCGGGCCTGTCGCCCGGTGGTGAGAAAGCCCTTCGGGTCGGGCATCGCGGACCTCCCTCGCAGGGGCCGTGCCGGACATCGCCACCGTATGCCCGGTATGCCCGATTTATTGAGCGGCGGAACCAGCCGGACCCCCCGGGTCGAAAAGGGTCGTCCGCCACCACGTACGGTGTTCGAGTCGTCACGCAGATGTGACGTGGCACACGTCCGCCGACCCTACTGTCATGTACATGATGTGCAATACTCGCCAGAGCAAGCCCAGTGCCTTCATTTACAAGGGAGTTGATGAAATGCGCGCTCGGATCGCAGTTCTGATGGCCGCCACGGCAGGTCTGGCCCTGACAGTGGCCGCCCCCGCGTCGGCCGCCCCGACGCCGCTCGCCCCCACGCTCACCCCGACGCCGGTCACCGCCCCGGCAACGCCCGGCGCCGGCTGTACGGCCGTGGCGAACCACCCCTGCAGCTGGCACGAGCGAGGGGCGGACGGCCTGATCGCCGGCGCCGAGGTCAGCGCCGACCCCGGCCAACTGACCCTGCTCCGCGTGGAGGTCAGGACCCAGCGGGCCTGGGGCAGCCCCTGGGAGACGGTGGCCTCGGCGAGCCGCGTGCAGTACGGCTCGGTGAGCGTCGCCGTTCCGCGCCTGGACCTGCTCGGGCCCGTCGTCATCTGCGCGACGGGTGGCCCCGCCCTCCGGCCCGAACTGCGGTCGACGACGTGCACGACGCCGCGCTGAGTCGCCCCGCATCGAGCCGCCCGGTCACCCGCATTGAGCCGCCCGCCACCCGCATCGGGCGCGGCCGGGCGGCTCGGTGCGGGGCCGGGCGGGTCGGCGCGGGGCCGGGCGGGTCGGCGCAAGCGGGTGAACCTCACGCCCGGGGCGTACCCCCGGGACGGAGCCGCGCGTTGAGGGGACGTGAGCATCAGCCCCGGAGAGCACCGGGCCCCGGCCGGACGGCGTGCGGCGTGGTCGCCCATGCTCCCCGTCACCGAACCCCCGCCCGTCCGCGAGGGCGCCGGGCGTCGCCCGGGCGTCGCCGCGGCCCCCGGTCCGCCGGCCGCGCAGGACACCCTCCATGTGATCGCCAACGCCGACCGCTGGGTGCAGCTGACCCACGCGCTCGACGAGGCCCGGGTCCCGCTCGCCGTCGGCGACGTGGACGCGATGCGCCGGATGGCCAAGCTGGAGCAGCCCGTCCTCGACGCCCTGACCCGCTGGATCAGCACCGCGAACCGCGGGCCGGGCGACGCTTCCGGGCCCCCGGTGGCAGCGCCCTGACGACTGTCGGCCGACGCCATGCCGGCCGACAGCCGTGGGCCCACCCGGGTACCGCCCGGGCTCAACCGAGCGGCGGGCGGGTGAAAACCCCGTGTTCTGTGATCAGTTGAACGGGTCGAGGGTCACGTAGGCCTGCTGCGGGCTGCCGTCGTTCACCAGCGACTCGTGGTGGCCCACGTCGTCGAAGGCGAAGGCGTACGCCATGCCGTCGGCCATCTGCGCGTGGACGTTGCGGGCGAACTGGTTGGTCACCGCGTCCTGGTAGAAGTTGGCGCCGCCGGCATCGGGCTGGTTCGGGTTGGTGAGGAGCGTGGTCCGGTTGTACCCGGCGCAGAGCGTACGGGAGATCGGACCGCGCACCAGGTCGTTCGGCGCGTCCAGCAGCTTGTAGCAGCCGAAGATGCTGTCCGAGTCCGGCTTCTGGAAGGAGGTGACCACCGCGCCGGCGCTGTTGGTGAAGTTCATGACGTTGCCGGAGACCCGGCCGAAGTACTTGGTGCCCGGCTGGTCCGTGAACGGCGTCACGGTCAGCGTGGAGGTCGTGTACTTGCTCCACACCCGGTTGACGTAGTCGGCCATGGCCGTCGCCGGCAGCGCGCCGGACTCGATCCCGTGGCCCGGCGCGAGCGCGCGCAGCACGGTGCCGTCGGAACGAGTCTGGATCAGGTTGCCCCAACCCCCCGGCTGCGCCCGCAGGGCGTTGTAGAAGCCCTGGTAGCCACCGGACTTGAGGTGCCCCGTGCTCTTGACCGTACCGTTCGAGCTCTTGACCCCGACGCCGTACGGGGCCGAGAACATGTCGACCTGCGTGCTGTTCAGCCAGATTCCGGCGTCGTTCAGCGTGTACTCGGACCAGTTGAACAGGATGTTGTGGTTCGGGTCGGTGGGGTTCTGCACGGCCGGCTGCACCAGGCCGCCGGTGGCCAGCTTGAAGACGAGCTTCTGGCCGTAGGAGAAGTAGAGCCGGCCGGAGAACTTCGGCATCTGGATCGTCTTGCTCTGGCCGTTGGCGGGCCCGGCGATCGCCACGTCGGGCGCCGGCGCCGGCGGGTTCGCGCCCGCCGGCCAGGGATGGAACACGCCTCCCGCGTCCGCCCAGCCCTGCTGGCCGGTGGAGAGCAGGGTCCCGAGGTTGTAGATGTACACCGGCTCGCTGCGCCCGGAGCTGTTGGTGAACGTGAGCGGGATGGTCGTGGGCACCGCGGCGGCGGCCGGGGCAGGGATGCCCGCCGTCAGGCCCGCGGCCACGGCCAGGGCCGCCGCGAGTCCGACCGGCAGGGCCCTGCGGGCGGCCGGGACTGTCCTCGTCCTCATCGGGTCACTCCTTCGAAATCGGCTCCGCTCCGCGACGACGGCGCCACCCTGGGGGCGGAGGACACCGCGCAAGGCCGGGGATGGGCGGCCTCCACGTCGTGAGAGCGCTCTCAGAATGGCTGGTCAGCCGTGGGCACGTCAATGACCCGAGCGGGACGGAATCGATCCGCAGGAGAGTCACCCATGCCGCCAATCAGACTGGCCCGCAAGGGTCATGGAGATGATGCGGAATCGGTTCGCGAGGTCGGGGCCGGATGGGCCGGCGCTCGACGACCCGCCCACCCTCGCCCTCCGCCGGTGAGAGCGTTCTCAGACTGTTGGTCATTCGGCGGCGGCCACCTCGGTCGGAGCCCGTCCGGACACTCCGTGAATCGTATGTGTGTTCTATTAAGGCGTAGGCTCGACTCATGACCATCCAGCTCCAGGGCTCCCTGTTCGACGAGGCCGACCAGATCGGCCTGCGCCCGCTCACACCCGTCCACCGCACGGTGCTCGGCAGCGGGGCGTGGGTGGACGTCCTGCCGGGGTGGCTGGCCGGCGCCGACGAACTGTTCGAACGACTGGCGGCGGACGTGCCCTGGCAGGCCGAGCGGCGGCAGATGTACGAGCGGGAGGTGTCCGTCCCGCGGTTGCTGGCCCACTACCGGGAGCACCAGACGTTGCCGCACGCCGTCCTGACCCGGGCCAGGGAGGCATTGAGCGCGCACTACGCGGCCGAACTCGGGGAGCCGTTCGCCACCGCCGGCCTCTGCTACTACCGCGACGGGCGCGACAGCGTCGCCTGGCACGGCGACCGGATCGGACGCGGGGACCGGGAGGACACGATGGTGGCGATCGTCTCGGTCGGCGAACCACGCGCCCTGCTGCTGCGACCGCGCGACGGCCACGGCCACGGCGCCGGTGTGCGCTACCGGCTGGGGCACGGGGATCTGATCGTCATGGGCGGATCCTGCCAGCGCACCTGGGAGCACGCCGTACCGAAGACCCTCCGGCCCGTGGGGCCGCGGATCAGCGTCCAGTTCCGGCCGCGCGGGGTGAACTGACCGGGAGGACCGAGGCGAACGCGGCCGGGCCGGCCCGGAAAAGATTGGAGCGCCGGGCCCGATTCGAACGGACTCTTCCTACTGAAAGTAGGACGTGCTCCACCAGCACCACCGACGCGTGGTCGAAGATCGTTCCTTCGACGAACCGAATACTAGCAGTTCAGCGGACCGGTCCGATCAGCATCCCGCCGGGCCGAGCAGCGGGGCCGTCGGGCCGTCGCCCGCCGGCCCCGCACTCCCCCGCGACCGCGACCGCGCCGCACGGGGCCCGGTCCTCGGCCGCGGCGACCGGCGCCGGGCGCCGGGCGCCGGGCGCCGGGCGCCCGACCACTCGGCCGGCTCAGTCGGCCCGGTGCACCACCTCGCCGGCCACCACGCCCAGCTCCACCCGCGCGTCCAGGATCGCCTTCGGTTCGGCGGCGAACAGGTCGTCCGAGAGCAGCACCAGGTCGGCGAGCTTGCCGGGGGCCAGCGAGCCGAGCTCGGTCTCCAGGAAGTTGGCGTACGCGCTGCCCAGCGTGTAGCCGCGCACGGCTGTGGCGAGGTCCAGCGTCTCCTGCGGCATCCAGGCGGGCCCGCCGGCCAGGCCCTGCCGGGTGACGGCGGTGTAGAGGCCGACCAGCGGGTCCATCTCGGCGACGTTCCAGTCGCTGGAGAGCGCGAGTGTGGCACCGGCCTCGTGCAGGCTGCGCATCGGCCAGGCCTTGCTCCACCGCTGCTCACCGACCGCCTCGGCCCAGTCCCGGCCGGGACCGGCGATGTCCGGCGAGCAGTGCCGGGGCTGCATGCAGGCCACCACGCCGAGCTCCGCGAAGCGCGGGACGTCCGCCCGGTCGAGGCACTCCACGTGCACCACCTGGTGCCGGGCGTCGCGCGGTCCGTTGACGGCGCGGGCGTGCTCGACGGCGTCCAGGACGGTCCGGATGCCCCGGTCGCCGGTGGCGTGCACGAAGGCCTGGAACCCGGCCGCGTCCAGGGTGGCCAGTACCTCGGCGAACTCCTGCGGCGGGTAGAAGGTCTCGCCCCGGTGGCTGTGGCAGCCGGCGTACGGCTCCAGCAGGGCGGCGGTACGCGGCTCCACGACGTCGTCGATGTAGAGCTTCAACGGGCCGACCCGCAGCCGGTCGGAGGTGTACCGGCGGCCCGCCTCGGCGAACTCGGCGAGATCCGCCGGGGTCGTTCCGCGCGGGTGGAACAGCGCCGCGACCAGCCGCGAGCGGAGCCTGCCCTCGGCGGCCGCGCGCTCGAACAGGGCCAGGTCGTCCAGCGAGTTCTGCGGTTCGACGACGGTGGTGATGCCGAACCGGGCCGCCATGTCGAGGCTGCTGACCAGCCGCCCGTACTGGCGGTCCACCGCGGCCCACGGCACGCCCGCGGCGCGCAGCGCCCGGTGGCCGTCGCGGGAGAGGCCCTTGACGGCGAAGTCGGTGAGGAAGCCGGTGGGTTCGCCCGTCGCGGGGTCCTTGCGGACGGTCCCGTACGGCAGCCCGGTGGTGTCCCTGGTGATGCCGAGCCGGTGCAGGGCCGCGGTGTTCAGCCAGGCGGTGTGGACGTCGTAGCTGAGCACGAACGCGGGCCGCCCACCGGTGTACGGGTCGAGGTCCGCGGCGGTGGGCATCCGGCCGCCGGGGATCGCGGAGTAGTCGAACGCCTCGCCCTCGATCCACTCCTCGTCCGGGTGGCTGCGCAGCCGGGCGGCGATCCGGGCACCGATCTCGGCGAGGCCGGTGGCGCCGGCGAGTTGGACGCAGTCGGCGTCGGACCCGAGCCGGACGTGGTTGTGACTGTCCACGAAGCCGGGCAGCACCAGGCGGCCCCGCGCGTCCACCACCTCGGTGTCGGGACCGGTGAGTTCGCGCCAGCCCGCGCCGTCGCCGACCCAGGTGATCCGGCCGTCGCGGACGGCGATCGCCTCGGCGCGGGGCCGGGAGTCGTCCACGGTGTGGACGTGGGCGTTGTGCAGGACGAGGTCGGCGGGGCGGTTCACATCTTCTCCGTGAGGGCGGTGCGGGCCGCGTCGGCGGCGGAGGCCGACGGGGCGGCGGGAACGACGGCGGGGTGCTCCCCGGCGAGGTCGGCGGGCAGGCTGAGCATCCAGTGGGTGGCACCGCGCGGGCGCAGGTAGCCGAACCAGTAGGCGACGCCGACGAGCAGCACGGCGCCGGTGATCAGCAGGTCACGGGCGCTCTGCTGGGTGAGCGAGTAGCCGAGGACGCCGATGGTGACCAGCGGGACGACGGGCCACAGCGGCATCCGCCACGCGGGGGTGGCGCGGTGCCGGGCCCGGCGGGCGGTCAGGGCGGCGCAGCCGAGCAGCAGGTAGATGACGGCGACGACGACACCGGTGAAGCCGAGCAGCGCCTCGATCGGCACGGCCAGCGCGAGCACGATGCCGGGAACCCCGATGGCCAGGGTGGCGACCCAGGGCGAACCCCAGCGCGGGTGCAGACTGCCGAGCGCCCGGTTGACCGGGTCGGGCCAGGTGCGGTCGCGGGCGGAGGCGTAGAGCACCCGGCCGTTCTGCAGCACCATCACGATGACGGCGTTGAGGATCGCGGCGGCGATGCAGAGGCTGACGAAGGTGCCCACGGTGCTGCCCGCCCAGGAGTCGACCACCGCGACCAGGTCGCCGGTGGCGAGTGCGTCCGGCGAGGCGACGCCCAGACAGATGGCGGTGACCGGGACGCTGATCAGGACGACCCCGGCCAGCAGCGACCACAGGACGGTCCGGGCGACGCTGCGGCGCGGGTCGCGCAGGTCCTCGGAGAGGTACACGGCGGTGCCGAACCCGTTGTAGGTGAAGAGGGCGACCGCGAGTCCGGAGACGAGCAGCCCGGCGGTGAACGGACTGGTGCCGCCCTGGCCGTCCGGCACCACGGCGTGCAGCAGGGTGGAGACGGGCTGGCGTACGTGCAGGAAGCCGAGCACGCTGACCACGGCGGCGGCGAGCACCTCGATGCCGAGGAAGACGCCGGTGATCAGGGCGTTGGACTTGATGTCCAGCACACCGACCGCGACGGCCAGGGCCATCACCGCCGCTCCGGCCACCGCGGGGTCGAGGGAGACCACCGAGGAGAGGTAGCCGGCCGTACCGAGGGCGATGATCGGCGGGATCACCAGCAGCGACACCACGGAGATCACGAAGACCAGCCAGCCGGCGAGGCGCCCGAGCAACTGCCCGACGATCGAGTACTCACCGCCGGCGCTGGGGACGAGCGTTCCCAGCTCGGCGTAGCAGAAGCCGACGCCGAGCGAGAGCAGGGCCGCGATCAGCAGGGTCAGCACGGCGCCGCTCCCCTGGCTCTGCAGCAGCGGCGGAACGACGATGAACAGGGAGGAGGCGGGTGTGACGCAGGAGAGCGTCAGCAGGACGCCGCCGAACACGCCCAGCGAGCGGGGCAGCGCGGCGAGGTCCGGCTTCGGGGTTTCGGTCATCGGGCACCCGGACTCGGTAGAAGGTGGGGGTGCCGGTCATTCAACGCGCGGCGAAAAGATCGCGTCAACCCTTCTTGGTTAACGTTTCACGCTCAGATGACTTCTTTTTCTCCTATTCCTAAGTTGAGAGCACTCCAGACAAAGGATTCACCGGTCGGAGCGGTAGATCGTAGGTGTAGGACTCCTTGACGATCTCCAGGTGGTACCAGGACTCCACCCGGACGACGCCCTCCGCGCCGCGCAGCGCGTCCAGCGTCGCGAGCAGCGCCGGGCGGTCGCTCGCGTCCACCCCGCACACCACGTCGAAGCGGCCGTGGCCGGCCGCCACGTAGTTGACCCCGGGCAGTCGCGCGGCGGCTCCCGCGGCGGCCGGCGCGCTGCCGCGTACGGTCAGGCCGACGCCCACCGCCTCCCGCACCCCGACCGCCCGTGAGTCGACCAGGCCGGTCACGTGGACGGCTCCCGACTCCAGCAGCCTCAGCACCCGTGCCCGGGTGGCAGGCTGGGACAGCGCGACGCGCTCCGAGAGCGCGGCGAACGAGGCGCGGCCGTCGGCCTGCAGCAGGCCGAGCAGCGCGCGGTCGACGTCGTCCACCAGTGGGCGGCGTTCGGCGCCGCCCGCTCCCGGCCCGCCGCCCGCTCCCGGCCCGCTCTCGGCCTCCCGCACCGGCGAGTAGGCGTCCTTGACCAGCCGGGTGCACCGGAACACCTCGATCCCCCGCACCCCGGGCGCCGACCGCAGCGCCGCGAACTCACGCTCCAGCGCCGACTCGTCGGCGACCCGGAGTTCGACCACCACGGCGCGGGCGCCGGCGGTGCAGGACACGAAGCTGGTCGCCGGGCGGGCGGCCGCCGCGTCGGCGGCCGCCCGCCCGGGGCCCTCGACGTCCAGCGAGACGTGCGCCACCGCGCCGATCCCGACGACCCACGGCTGGACGATCCCGACCACCCGCACCGTCCCGGTCTCCAGCAGCCGGTGCACCCGGGCCCGGGCCGCCTCCCGCGAGACGCCCAGCAGCTCGGCGAGCCGCTGGTGGCTGATCCGGCCGTCCCGCTGCAGTTCGCGGACCAGCGCGGCGTCGAACGCGTCCAGCATCATGGGCACTCCCCTCGTCCCGGCGATCGTACCCATCGCCCCTCCCCGCCCGGCGCCACCTTTCCTGACCGAACGTTCCAGTGGAAGTCAGGGTCGACTCGTGGCCAGGACCAAGGAATTCGACCCGGACGTCGCCCTTCGCGCGGCCCTGGGGCTGTTCTGGGAGCGCGGCTACGAAGCGACGTCGACGAGCGACGTCGTCGCGCGCCTGGGCATCGGACGCGCCAGCGTCTACGCCACCTTCGGCAGCAAGCACGAGCTGTATCTCCGCGCGCTCGACCGGTACGCGGAGCAGACCGATCCGCGCCTGCTGGAGGAGCTCTCGCAGCCGGGCGCCGTCCTGCCGGCGGTCCGGGCGCTGGTCCGCCGGTTCGCCGAGAAGGCCGGTTCGGAGCGGCGGACCCTCGGCTGTTTCGTCACCAACACCGCCGCCGAGCTGGCCGCCCACGACCGTGAGGCGGCCCGCCGGGTCGAGGCCGGCTGGGACCACCTGGAGACGCTGCTGCACTCGGCCCTGGTGCGGGCCGCGGCCCGGGGGGAGCTGGCCGCGGAGCGGGACCCCCGGGGGATCGCCCGACTCCTCGT
This sequence comes from Kitasatospora sp. NBC_00315, assembly GCF_041435095.1. NCBI lineage: Bacteria > Bacillati > Actinomycetota > Actinomycetes > Kitasatosporales > Streptomycetaceae > Kitasatospora > Kitasatospora sp. NBC_00315. The sequence goes on from NZ_CP108025.1 coordinate 1,083,822, forward strand.
CGTGCTGATGCAGGGGATGCGCGTGGTCGGCAAGGCCGCCACCGACCCGGGCCGGGTGCGGGACGCCGCCGAACAGGCACTGACGCTGCTGGACTGACCCGGCCGAGCCGAGCCGGCCCTCGTCCGGGTGCCCCTGCGCCCGGCGGCCCGCACCCCCGCCTCGCCTTGGACCTCGCCCTCGCCCGGTGACACTGTGCTCCGACTCGATACCGGACCGATCGATCCACTGTCGACTCGATCGGTCCGACCGTTGGGCCCGATCGTCCGCCCCGTCACCCGCTCGCCCGCTCAGCGCGGCCGACCCAGGGGCACCGACCTGGTGGTCGACGGCGGGACCTCCACCTGACCGCTCCCCGGGCCGCCTGCCTCCGGCCCGAGCGAGCCGACGCGGACCGGCGGCGGGCAGGGCCGGGCAGGGCGGGACCAGCCGGGCGTAGCGGGTGGTCGGAACAGCGGTGCAGCCGGGGAACAGGCAGGTCACAGGCCCGGGACGGGGTGGAGCCGCCGGGCTAGGGTGGGGAGATGAACACCGGATACCGACCTGTTCCCGCGCGGGTGGCCGAGCCCGCGGACATCGACGCCGTCGTCGCCGCACTGACGACCGCCTTCTTCGAGGACCCGCTGTGGGGCCCGGCCTTCCCCGACCCGGACCGCCGCGCGGTACAGGCGGCGGCCATGTGGCGGCTGTACGTGACGTCGGCCCAGCGCTACCCCTGGACACTGGTGACACCGGGGGTGGAGGCCGTCGCCGTCTGGATCCCGCCGGGCGGCACCGAGCTGACCCCCACCGAGGAGAGCGGGTTCGCGGACTTCCTCGCCGACTGCGCGGGCCCCGAGGCGGCCGCGGGCATCATCGGCATCTGCGAGCTGCTGGAGGCGGCCCGCCCGAGCGAGCCGCACTTCTACCTCACCCTGCTGGGGACCCACGACGACCATCGCGGCAAGGGGCTCGGGATGGGCGTGCTCGCCGAGAGCCTGACCCGCGTCGACGCCCTCGGCGCTCCGGCCTACCTGGAGTCGTCCAACCCCGCGAACGACGCACGGTACGAGAAGGCGGGCTTCGTGGCCCGCGACCGGATCACCACGGCGACCGGCCATGTCGTGACGACCATGTGGCGCCCGGCCCGCTGACCACCGCTCCGCCGCCTCTCGGTCCGCCGCCCCGCTCCGGCTCCGGCGCGCGCCGGTACCGGCACCGACCCGGTGAGTTCCTCCGCGCCGGACCACCCCGGCGGCTCCCGGCGGCGGTTCGCGGCGCGCCCGGATCGGGGCGCGCCGCGAACCGGCGGCCGGGGAGCGGCCGCTACTGCGGGGTCACGTACGCGCCGGAGATGCCGCCGTCCACCAGGAAGGTGCTGGCGGTCATGAACGACGAGTCGTCGCTGGCCAGGAAGGCGACCGCGGCCGCGATCTCGTCCGGCTCGGCGAAGCGGCCGAGCGGGATGTGCACGAGCCGACGCGCGGCCCGCTCCGGGTCCTTGGCGAACAGCTCCTGGAGCAGCGGGGTGTTGACCGGCCCGGGGCAGAGCGCGTTGACCCGGATGCCCTCGCGGGCGAACTGGACGCCCAGCTCGCGGGACATCGCCAGCACGCCGCCCTTGGAGGCGCTGTAGGAGATCTGCGAGGTGGCGGCGCCCATCACCGCGACGAAGGAGGCGGTGTTGATGATCGAGCCCTTGCCCCGCTCGCGCATGTGCGGGATCGCGTACTTGCAGCAGAGGTAGACGCTGGTCAGGTTGACGTCCTGGACCCTCTTCCAGGCCTCCAACCCGGTGGTGAGGATGGAGTCGTCCTCGGGCGGCGAGATACCGGCGTTGTTGAACGCGATGTCCAGGCGTCCGTACTCGGCCACCGTGGTCTCGTACATCGCGCGCACCGCGTCCTCGTCGGCGACGTCGGCCCGGATGAACAGGCCGCCGACCGAGGCCGCGGCCGCCTTGCCCGACTCCTCGTCGAGATCCACGCAGACCACCTTCGCCCCCTCGGCGGCGAAGCGGCGGGCGGTGGCGAGGCCGATTCCACTGCCCGCGCCGGTGATGACGGCCACCCGGCCGTCGAGTCGCTCGGTCATGGCGTTACTCCTCCGTGGAGATGAAGACGTTCTTGGTTTCGGTGAAGGCGTGCAGCGCGTCGGGCCCCAGCTCCCGGCCGAGGCCGGACTGCTTGAACCCGCCGAACGGGGTCGAGTACCGCACCGAGGAGTGCGAGTTGACGGAGAGGTTGCCCGCCTCCACGCCCCGGGCGACCCGCAGGGCCCGTCCCACGTCCCGGGTCCAGATGGAGCCGGAGAGGCCGTAGTCGGTGCTGTTGGCGATCCGCACGGCGTCCTGCTCGTCGCGGAACGGGACGACGGTGACCACCGGCCCGAAGATCTCCTCGGTGAACGCCCGCGCGTCGTGGTCGACGGGCGACAGGACGGTGGGCGGGAACCAGAAGCCGGGGCCGTCGGGCGCGCTGCCGGTGAAGGCGACCGGGCTGCCGTCGCCGAGGTAGGAGGCGACCCGTTCGCGGTGGGCCGCCGAGATCAGCGGGCCCATCTCGGTCTTCTCGTCGGTCGGGTCACCGACCCGCACGCCCCGGACGGCCGGCTCCAGCAATGCCATGAACTCGTCGAACACACCTGCCTGGACGAGGATCCGGGAGCGCGCGCAGCAGTCCTGTCCGGCGTTGTCGAACACGGCGTACGGTGCGGTGGCGGCGGCCTTCGCCAGATCGGCGTCGGCGAAGACGATGTTGGCGCTCTTGCCGCCGAGCTCCAGGGTGACGGGCTTGACCTGCTCGGCGCAGCCGGCCGCGATGCCCTTGCCGACCCGCGTGGAGCCGGTGAACACGACCTTGCGGACGTCGGGATGGGTGACGAAGCGCTGCCCCACGACCGGGCCCCGCCCCGGCAGCACCTGGAGCACTCCTTCGGGAATGCCCGCGTGCAGGGCGAGTTCGGCCAGGCGCAGGGCGGTGAGCGGGGTGAGTTCCGCGGGTTTGAGCACCACGGTGTTCCCCGCGGCGAGTGCCGGCGCCAGGCCCCAGGCCGCGATCGGCATCGGGAAGTTCCAGGGCACGATGACGCCGACCACCCCGAGCGGCTCCTGGAAGGTGACGTCCAGGCCGCCGGCCACCGGGATCTGCCGGCCGAAGAGGCGTTCGGGCGCGGCGGCGTAGTACTCGATCACGTCGCGCGCGTTGCCCGCCTCCCAGCGCGCGTTGCCCACCGTGTGACCGGCGTTGGCGACCTCCAGCGCGGCCAGTTGCTCGCGCTCGGAGTCGACGGCGGCGGCGAAGGCCCGCAGCAGGCGGGCCCGGTCGGCCGGGGCGACCGCGCGCCAGCTCTCGAAGGCGGTCCTGGCGCGGGCCACGGCGGCGTCGGTCTCGGCGAGACCGGCCATCGCCACCGTCCGGATCACCTCCTCGGTGGCGGGGTTGACCACCTCGAAGAGGTCCTGGTCCGAACTCACGGTGCTGTCTCCTTCAGGTGGTGGATGTCGACGTGCCACGAAGGTGGCGGGCGTGGCGGCTGCCACGGGGCTTCAGGTGCCGGGCGTGGCGGCTGCCACGAAGGCGTTGAACAGACGGGGGTCGGAGGGGTCGGCCTCCGGGTGCCACTGGACGCCCAGGACGAAGCGGCGGCCGGGTAGTTCGAGGGCCTCGATGGTCCCGTCGGCGCTCCAGGCCGTCGCCAGCAGTCCGTCGCCGAGCCGGTCGACGGCCTGGTGGTGGTAGCAGGCCACCTTGGCGGCGTGGCCGAGGACGGTGGCGAGCGTGGCGGCGGGCCTGACGGCCACGGCCTGCGTGGCGAACGTGGCGGGCGCGATCCGGTGGCTCTCGTCCCCCGTCCGGTCCGGCAGGTGCTGGATCAGCGTGCCGCCCAGGGCGACGTTGAGCAGCTGCATGCCCCGGCAGATGCCGAGCACCGGGACGTCCAGCTCGAGCACCCCGCGCAACAGGTCGAACTCCCAGGCGTCGCGCACCCGGTGGGGCTCACCGGCCTGGGGGTGCGGCGCCTCGCCGTACCGTCCGGGGTCGATGTCGGGACCGCCCGCGAGCAGCAGACCGTCGAGCCGGGCCAGCAGCCGCCCGGTGTCACCGGTCTGCGGGGGCAGGAGGACGGGGACGCCGCCTGCGCGCGTGACGGCGTCGACGTAGCTCTGCGGGATGAGGGCGGCGGGCTGGCGCCAGACCCCCCAGGCGGCGTCCTCCAGATAGCCGGTGATCCCCACCAGCGGCGCGGCGGTCACAGTCGCTCGAATCCGCGCCGACGCTCCCAGTCGGTCACCGCCGCGTCGTAGGAGGCGAGTTCGACCCGGCCCGCGTGGGTGTAGTGCCGCACGACGTCCTTGCCGAAGGCGAGCGCGGCGGCCTCGCTCCGCTCGAACGCCCCGACGGCGTCGCGTAGCGTGGCGGGCACCCGGGGCGCGTCCGAGGCGTAGGCGTTTCCGGTGAACTCCGCCTCCAACGAGAGCTGTTGCTCGACCCCGTGCAGGCCGGCCGCGATCAGGGCAGCGACCGCGAGGTAGGGGTTGACGTCCCCGCCGGGCACCCGGTTCTCGAACCGCAGCGAGGCCCCGTGGCCGACCACCCGCAGCGCGCAGGTGCGGTTGTCCCTCCCCCACGCGATCGCGGTGGGGGCGAAGCTCCCCGGCACGTACCGCTTGTAGGAGTTGACGGTGGGGGCGAGCAACAGCGCGAAGTCGGCCAGGCAGGCGAGCTGTCCGGCCAGGAAGTGCTCCATCACCGGCGAGAAGCCGTGCGGGCCGTCGCCGGGCATCACCGGGGCGCCCCGGTCGTCGCGCAGGCTCAGGTGGATGTGGCAGGAGTTGCCCTCGCGCTCGTTGTACTTGGCCATGAAGGTGAGGCTGCACCCCTCCTGCGCGGCGATCTCCTTGGCGCCGGTCTTGTAGACCGCGTGGTCGTCGCAGGTGCGCAGCGCCTCGGCGTACTTGAAGGCGATCTCGTGCTGGCCGAGGTTGCACTCGCCCTTCGCCGACTCCACGGTGAGCCCGGCGCCGGCCATCTCGTTGCGCACGCGGCGCAGCAGCGGCTCGACCCGGGAGGTGCCGAGGATCGAGTAGTCGACGTTGTACTGGTTGACGGGCGTGAGCCGGTGGTAGTCGCGCTCCCAGGCCTGCTCGTAGCTGTCCTTGAAGACGATGAACTCCAGCTCCGTGCCCGCGTAGGCGTGCCAGCCGTAGCCGGCCAGGCGCTCCAGCTGGCGGCGCAGGATCTGCCGGGGCGAGACGCTGACCGCCCGGCCGTCGTGGTGCGCGACGTCGCACTGCACCATGGCGGTGGCGGGATGCCAGGGGACGGTGCGCAGGGTGGCGAGGTCGGGGGTGAGGACGAGGTCGCCGTAGCCGCTCTCCCAGGAGGAGATCTCGTAGCCGTCCACGGTGTTCATGTCGATGTCGACGGCGAGCAGGTAGCCGCAGCCCTCGGCGGAGTTGGGGACGACGTCGGAGAGGAAGTACTCGGCGGCGACCCGTTTGCCCTGCAGACGGCCCTGCATGTCCGTCATGGCGAGTACGACGGTGTCGATCGCGCCGGTGGCGACGCGGGTGCGCAGGTCCTCCAGGGTGAGGCGCGGACTGCTCATGGGATCTCCGGTTCGGCTTCGAGGGCGGGGAGTTCCTCGGCCGGGTGCTGGATCCCCGGTCCGGTGAACCAGTGCCTGGCGGAGACCAGCCACCAGCTCCCGGCGAAGCCGAGGACGACCAGGACCGCGACCGGCGTGTAGTTGAAACTGACGGCGGTGACCGGGCTGACGGTGGGCAGCATGAACAGCACGGTGATCAGTGCCGTCCACCCGACGGCCACCACGCCGATCGGCCGGCTCCAGCGGCCCAGGTGCCAGGGCCCGCGTTCGAAGGCCTCGCCCTGCCTGAGTCTGAGGAACACCGGGATGACGTAGGCGAGGTAGAGACCGATCACCGAGACCGAGGTCACCGCGGCGTACGCGGTGGTGTTCCACAGGGCCGGCAGGCCGAGTACGAAGGCCCCGCCGGTGGCGAGTCGCACGGCGCTGGTGGGCGTCCGGGTGCGGGGGTCGATCCGGTGCCACAGACGCGAGCCGGGCAGTGCGCCGTCCCGGGAGAAGGCGTAGATCATCCGGGAGTTGGCGGTGACGGAGGCCATGCCGCAGAAGAACTGGGCGCCGATCACGATGAGCAGCAGCAGTTCGGCGCCGCGGTCACCGACGGCGTCGATGAAGATCTGGGCGGGCGGCACGCCGGTCGAGCCGCCGAGCGCGCCGTCGTAGTCCTGGATGGCGAAGGTGAGGCCGAGCAGCAGGATCCAGCCTGCCACCAGCGAGACCAGCACCGAGTTGACGATGCCGCGCGGGCCGGAGCGGGCGGCGTCCCTGGTCTCCTCGGTCATGTGGGCGGAGGCGTCGTAGCCGGTGAGGGTGTACTGGGCGAGCAGCAGGCCGATCATGGCCACGTAGAAGGAGCTGTGGAACCCGGTCCTGTTGACGAAGCCGGTGAGGACGAAGGAGGCCGAGGCGTGGTGCGCGGGCACCAGGACGAGCACGCCGACGATGATCGTGACCCCGGCCAGGTGCCACCAGACGCTGACGTTGTTGAACAGCGCGACCAGTCGCACGCCCCGGGTGTTGAGCAGGCCGTGGACGAGCAGGATCACTCCGAACAGCGTGACGGTGTGGACGGGGGTGGCCGCGAAGCCGAACCGCATCTCCAGCAACGCGTTGGTGAAGATGGCGGCGCCGTAGTCGACACCGGCGGTGACCGCGATCTGGCCCAGCGTGTTGAACCAACCGGTGAACCAGCTCCACGCCGGGCCACGGGAGGGGGCCAGTTTGGCCGCCCAGTAGTAGAGGCCGCCGGCGGTGGGGTAGCTGGAGCAGATCTCGGCCATCGACAGGGCCACGCACAGGGTCATCAGCCCGACCACCGGCCAGCCCCAGGTGATGATCGCGGGCCCCCCGGTGTTCAGGCCGAAGCCGTAGAGGGTCAGGCAGCCGGAGAGAATGGAGACGATCGAGAAGGACACCGCGAAGTTGGAGAAACCGGACATCGAGCGGGCCAGTTCCTGGGTGTAGCCGAGTTCCCGCAGCCGCTGCTCGTCCGAGGACGGGGCGGTCCCGCCGGGCATGTCGGCGGGATCCGCCACGGCGCCGCCCGCCGACATGCCGGGCGCGTCCGCCGGAAACACCCGGGTGGCAGCCTGCTCGGGAGGTGAGTGGTGGTCGACCGGTGAGTGTTCGGGAGACATGCGCACCCCTTGGGGGTCGATGCGGGATCCGGAACGTGCGCCAGCAGCATGGAAACCAATGGACCGAAACCGGACCATTGGCGTAGTGCGCATGCTTTACCCTGGCGCACCACCGCGTCAAGGGGACCGGCCGAGGGCCGTCCGGCCACCGCCCGGCCACGCCACGACCGCCGCCCGACCGCACAGCCGCCCGCACACCCGACCGCACAGCCGAGCGCCGGGACGCCCGCCGGACGCCCCGGGCCCGCCCGCTGCGCCGACCCGTACCTCGGTACGATTCCGGAGTGGACCTGGCGGGCGGGCGCGACGCGCGGACGGACTGGCGGGGCGGCGCGATCTTCCGCCCCGTCCGGACGGGCAATGCGTTCGAGGAGACGGTCGAACGGATCCTGGAGGCGATCAAGCTCGGCGTCCTGGGCCACGGCGACCGGCTGCCGCCCGAACGCGAGCTGGCGGTCCGGCTCGGCATCAGCCGCGAGACGCTGCGGGAGGCGATCCGCTCACTGCGGCAGGCCGGCTTCGTCGACTCCCGCCGGGGCCGCTACGGCGGGACCTTCATCACGTACCGGCTGCCGCCGCCCGACCTCGGCGATCTCCGCCGGGCCGTCCAGGATCTGGGCGCCGAGCTGGAGGACGCGCTCACCTACCGGATGGTGCTGGAGACCGGCGCGTCCGAGCAGGCCGCCCGGCGCGTGCTCACCGAGGAGCAGCGCGCGTATCTGCGTGAGCGCCTGGACGTTCTGGAGGACGCCCCCGCCGAGGAGTACCGCCAGCTGGACTCGCGCTTCCACCTGGCGATCGCCGAGCTGACCGGCTCGCCCTCACTGGCCGCCCGCATCACCGAGAGCCGGATGCGCCTCAACGACCTCCTGAACGCCATACCCATGCTGCCGCGCAACATCGATCACGCCTGTGAACAGCACCGGACCATGGTGCGGACCATCCTGGCCGGCGACGCCGAGGGCGCCCGGCGTTCCACCGAGGAACATCTCGAGGCCACCGCGGCCCTGCTGCGCGGATTCCTCGGCTGACGGGCCCCGCGGACCGCTCCGACGACGGCGGCGGTGGCGGTCGCGCCCACTGCGGCATTGGAGTGATCCGAGTCACTCCGACGATGCGTAACGTCTTCGGCCTTGGGAACGATTAGTCGAACGGTGCTTGCCGCGTGGAGGATCCCTGATCCGTCACACTCCCCGTGCGCGGCGGAGCCGTATCATGCCCACTGCACCGAGAGGCCACTCGTGTCGCCCAGCCCGTCCCGCACGCTTCCGCATCGGATCGCCGAATCCGCGTCCTTGATGGCACTCATCGAGCGCGGCCGGATCACAGGACACATCACCGGTGATGAGGTGCGCCAGGCATTCGAGGCCGACAACATTCCGACCACCCAGTGGAAGGTCGTCCTCCGCAGCCTGAACCAGGTGCTCGACGAGGAGGGGATGACCCTGGCGGTCCGGCCCGCTCAGGAGCCGAAACCGGCTGCTGGGGACTCGAACCGGCGATCTGTCAAGAAAACCGTAGCCACGCGCGCTACCCCTGTCAAGAAGATCACAGCGGCCCCGGCGGAGGGCGCGGAGGAGGCCGCCGAGGCGCCCTCCGACGCGGCCGCACCGGTCAAGAAGGCCGCCGTGGCGAAGAAGGCCGCACCCGCGAAGAAGGCCGCCGCGGTGAAGAAGGCGGCGCCCGCGAAGAAGACCACGACGGCTGCCGCGGCCAAGAAGACCGCCGCGAAGAGCACCGCGAAGACCGACTCCGAGGACACCGGCGCCGAGCCGGCCGGCGAGGACGACATCTTCGACGAGAGCGCGGCGGCCGAGCCCGGCCAGGAGCCGGGTACCCCCGGTATCGGGAGCTTCACCCTCTCGGACGACGACGAGGACGACGCCCCCAAGCAGCAGGTCACCACGCCCGGCGCCAGCGCCGACGCGGTGAAGGACTACCTCAAGCAGATCGGCAAGGTCTCGCTGCTCAACGCCGAGCAGGAGGTCTCGCTCGCCAAGCGGATCGAGGCCGGCCTCTTCGCGATGGAGAAGCTCGCCTCCGGTGAGGAGCTCACCCCGGTGTTCCGGCGCGAGCTGGAGCTCATCGCCGAGGACGGCCGCCGCGCCAAGGACCACCTGCTGGAGGCCAACCTCCGCCTGGTGGTCTCGGTCGCCAAGCGCTACACCGGTCGCGGCATGCTCTTCCTGGACCTCATCCAGGAGGGCAACCTCGGTCTGGTCCGCGCGGTCGAGAAGTTCGACTACACCAAGGGTTTCAAGTTCTCCACCTACGCCACCTGGTGGATCCGCCAGGCGATCACCCGGGCGATGGCCGACCAGTCGCGCACCATCCGTATCCCGGTGCACATGGTCGAGGTCATCAACAAGCTGGCCCGGCTGCAGCGCCAGATGCTCCAGTCGCTGGGCCGCGAGCCCACTCCGGAGGAGCTGGGCAAGGAGCTCGACCTCACCCCGGAGCGGGTGGTCGAGGTGCAGCGCTACGGGCGTGAGCCGATCTCGCTGCACACCCCGCTCGGCGACGAGGGCGACAGCGAGTTCGGTGACCTCATCGAGGACACCGAGGCCGTCAAGCCCGCGGACGCGGTCAGCTTCACCCTGCTCCAGGAGCAGCTGCGGGCCGTCCTGGAGACGCTGGCCGAGCGCGAGGCCGGCGTGGTCTCGATGCGCTTCGGCCTGACCGACGGCCAGCCGAAGACGCTGGACGAGATCGGCAAGGTCTACGGGGTCACCCGTGAGCGGATCCGCCAGATCGAGTCCAAGACGATGTCCAAGCTGCGCCACCCCTCGCGCTCGCAGGTCCTGCGCGACTACCTGGACTGAGTCCGGCCCGGGAGAACGCGCCCCCTGTCCGCGGATGCCGCGGGCGGGGGGCCTTCTCGTGCCCCCGTCGCCGTCCCTCCGGGCCGGGTGACCGGGACGGCCCGGGGCGGCGCACGGGTAAAAGCCACGGGCCCGGCCGATCCGCCGTGGGGCGGACCGGACCGGGCCCGGAAAAGATTGGAGCGCCGGGCCCGATTTGAACGGACTCTCCCTACTGAAAGTAGGGCGTGCTCCACCAGCACCTCCGACGCATGTCCAAGAGATCGCTCTCTCGACGAACAGAACATTACCAGGTCGCGGGGGGGTGCTCCCGACACCGGCGGTCGACGGCGGCCCGCTCGGCTTCCGGGTGTGCTCCGCGCCCGGGCCGGGAGTCGCCGGGCGCGGAGGGCGGCGGCCCTCGGCGTCCGGGCGCCGTCCCGGCCGAACGGCGGCCGGTGGGGTCAGGCGTCGCCGCTGTCGCCCGGTGCCGCCTCACCGAGCACGGCGAGGGTCAGCACGTTGCCGCCGATCCCCCAGCCGCCGTCGGCGACCTCCTCGACCAGAACCATGGTGGTGGCGCGGGCGCGCTCGCCGTAGATCTCGACGTACAGCTCGGTGGTGCGGGTGACGATCTCCTCCTTCTGCTTCGGGGTGAGGGTCTTCTCGGGGACCTTGAAGTTCGCGAAAGGCATGGCTGGTCCTTCTTCGTCGATCGATGGGTGGGCTGCGGGCGGTTCAGACGATTCCGCCGTTGGCCCGGACGACCTGTCCGTTGATCCAGTGGCCGGCCGGGGAGGCCAGGAACGCGACGACCTCGGCGATGTCGGCCGGGGTGCCGAGTCGCTCCAGCGGGGGCTGGGCGGCCAGGCGGGCGACGGTCTCCTCGTCCTTGCCGTCCAGGAACAGGTCGGTGGCCGTGGGGCCGGGCGCGACGGCGTTGGCGGTGACGTCCCGGCCCCGCAGCTCCCGGGCCAGGATCAGCGTCAGCGCCTCGACCGCGCCCTTGCCTGCGCAGTACGCGCCGTAGTTCGGGAGGGCCAGCCCCACCGCGGACGTGGAGAACGTCACGATCGCACCGCCGGGGCGCACCCGGCGGGCGGCCTGCTGGACGACGACGAACGTGCCGCGGATGTTGGTGCGGTGCAGGTCGTCCAGGACGGCCAGGTCCAGCTCGGCGATCGGCGCCGTGTGCATCCGCCCGGCCGCGTGCACGACGACGTCGACGCCGCCGAACTCTGCTTCGGCCACGTCGAACAGGGCCGCGACCGCGTGTTCGTCGGCGACGTCGGCGCGCACCGCGACCGCCCGGGCGCCGCCGGCGACGGCCTCCTCCACGGCGGCCTCGGCCTCGGCCTGGTTGCCGGCGTAGCCGACCACGAGGGCGTACCCGTCGGCGGCCAGCCGGGCGACCGTCCGGCGGCCGATGCCGCGCGAGCCGCCGGTGACGATCGCGACCCGGGGGGCGGCGGCGGGCCGGGCGGCGGCGGCGGTTTCGTCGAGGGACGTGGGGACGGGCATGGCTGACTCCTGTGCTGGATGCGGATCAGGCCGCGGTCTCGCCGTCGTCCTGCTGTGTCCTCCACGATCGGCCGATCCCCCGGCCGTAGCCAGGGCTGCGTCCACCCGGGGGATGCCGACCCCTGGCTCCGGTTCGGCGCGCGAGCGACCATGGAGGGGTGAACCTCCCAGAACTCGGCGCCTTCCTCAGAACTCGCCGCGACCGCATCCGCCCCACCGAGGTCGGTCTGCCCCACGGCCCGCGCCGGCGCGTCCCCGGGCTGCGCCGTGAGGAAGTCGCCCAGCTGGCCGGGCTGTCGGCCGACTACTACACCGAGTTGGAACGCGGCAGCGCAGAACACGGCGTGCAACCCTCGGCCCAGACCCTGGCCGCCCTCGCCCGAGCCCTGCGACTGAACGGCGACGAGCGCGACCACCTGTTCCACCTGGCCGAACGGCCGATCCCGCCGTCGGCACACGGACCGTCGGCACACGTGCAGCCCGCGCTTCTCGGACTGTTGGACCGGTTGTCCACCACCCCCGCGCGGGTCATCACCGACCTGCACGAGACCCTGGTGGAGAACAACCTCGCTCTGAGCCTGCTCGGCAGGTCCCCGGCGCACCGCGGCCCGACGGCGAGCTTCGTGTACCGCTGGTTCACCGACCCGCAGGCGCGCGAGATCTACCCGCCCGAGGACCACCCGCGCCACTCCCGGGTGTTCGTGGCCGACCTCCAGGCAGCGGCTGCCCGGCGCGGCCGGGACGCGGAGGTCGCGAAGATGGTCGCCATGCTGCGCCGCCGCAGCCAGGAGTTCGCGGCTCTCTGGGACACCCATGACGTCGCGGTGCGCCGCATGGACCACAAGAAGATCGTCCACCCCACGCTCGGCGTCGTCGAACTCGACTGTCACAACCTGCTCAGCGAGGACGGACGCCAGCGCCTGCTGTGGTTCACCGCGCCGCCCGGCAGCCCGGGAGCCGAGCAGCTGGAACTGCTGTCCGTCCTGGGCACCCAGGACCTGAGCGTCCCCGGGGGCACGGCGCCGGACGGGTCGCCTGCGGCCCAATCCCGATCACAGCGCTGACCCGCGCCGCCGAGGACGCCGAGGGGCCGCCCGGACACGGCGGTGACGGCCCCCCAGAACTGGTGCCCGGCCGGGTCAGAGGTGCCTGGCGATCTCGGGCAGCAGTTCCTTGAAGGTCCGGCCCGCGGCCGGCTCGCCGATCGCGGTCAGCTGCCAACCGGTGCCGGAGCGGTGCACCTTGGCCATGATCTGGGCCGTGTACGGGCCGCCGCCGGTGAGCGTGTAGCGGGCCAGCTCGGCGCCGGTGGTCTCGTCCACGAGCCGGCAGAAGGCGTTCTGCACCTCCTGGAAGGTCTGTCCGGTGAACGAGTTCACGGTGAAGACGATCTGCTCCACCTGGGTGGGCACGCGCTGCAGATCCACCACGATGGACTCGTCGTCGGCGCCCTCGCCGGCGCCGCCGGTGAGGTTGTCGCCGCTGTGCCGCACCGAGCCGTCCGAGCTGGTGAGCTTCTGGAAGTAGACCACCTCGACCGGCTTGGTACCGGCGAAGAGCACGGCGGACGCGTCCAGGTCGATCTCCCTGGCCGGGATCAACTTGGCCAGGAAGCCCTTGCGGGGGGACGCCTTCCAGCCCAGGCCCATCCGCACCAGGCTCAGCGCTCCGCCCCCGGCCTTCTCCAGGCTGATCTTCTGTCCCTTGCCGAGGTTGACCGTCATGCGTCCCGCTCTCCTGCCTGTCGGCCGGCGGTTGCCCGCCGGCGCCTGCCTCTCAGCCCGCGCGCCGCACCCGGACCGGCCGGTGGGACCGGCTCCGCGTGCGGCGACGGGTCACGACGGTGCGGCGGCGCGGCGGGCCGGCGGCTCCTGACGAGCCGCCCACCACCGCCTGCCGGACGCCCGCCGCCGCCCGTCCGGCGGACGACGGCGTCCACCGGCGATCAGACGTTGACCCCGTAGTCGGAGGCGATGCCCCGCAGGCCGGAGGCGTAACCCTGGCCGATGGCACGGAACTTCCAGTCGGTGCCGTAGCGGTACAGCTCGCCGAAGACCATCGCGGTCTCGGAGGAGGCGTCCTCGGTCAGGTCGTAGCGGGCGACCTCGGCCCCGTTGGCCTGGTTGACGATCCGGATGAAGGCGTTGCGCACCTGGCCGAAGTTCTGCAGCCGGGCGTCGGCGTCGTAGATGGAGACCGGGAAGACCACCTTGGCGACGCCCGCCGGGACGGCGGCCAGGTCGACCTTGATCTGCTCGTCGTCACCGTCCCCGCCGCCGGTGAGGTTGTCGCCGCTGTGCTCGACCGAACCCTCGGGGCTGCGAAGGTTGTTGAAGAACACGAAGTGCTGGTCGGAGACGACCCGGCCGGCCTCGTTGCACAGCAGCGCGCTGGCGTCGAGGTCGAAGTCGGCACCCGTGGTGGAGCGGACGTCCCAGCCCAGGCCGACGATGACCGCGGTGAGGCCCGGCGCCTCCTTCGTCAGCGAGACGTTGCCACCCTTGGCCAGCGAGACTCCCATGTGCCCTCCTGGGGACTCCCCGCGCCGGGCCCGGAACGCCCGGCTCTCTATCGGTACGGGGATCATAAATCTACAACACTGTAGAGCGATCGAGAATCTGTCCGCCCGTCATCGGTGCCCCTCCCCCGCGACGCCCGGGCCCCGCCGAACCGCTCGGTAGGATGGCCGGTGCTCTCCCGGCAGCGCGGGCGGGCGCAACCGGAGAAAGAGGCCGCCATGGGCACCGAACGGGAGACCCCCGCCGCGTACTCGCGCGTCCGCAGGCGCGGCCAGGGCGAGTTGGAGGCCCAGGTGCTGGCAGCCCTGCAGGCCGCTCCCGGCCCGGCCACCGCGGTCTGGGTCCAGCAGCACCTGGGCGACGGCCTGGCGTACACCACGGTGATGACGATCCTGTCCCGGCTGCACGCCAAGAAGGCCGTCTCCCGGACCCGCGCGGGCCGCTCCTACGTCTGGCGGGCCGCCTCCGACACCGCCGGTCTCGCCGCCCTGCGGATGCGCCGGATGCTGGACGGCGAGCGGGACCGCGACGCCGTGCTGGCCAGCTTCGTGAGCACCCTGCTGCCCGACGACGAGGAACTGCTGAGAGCCCTGCTGGACAGCGCCGCCGACGACGGGAGCTGACCGGGGTGGGCGTCTTCGTGTTCCTCCCGCTCGTCCTGCCGCTGACGGCCCTGCCGATCGCCCGGCTGGCCGAACTGCACCTGCACCCGCGCAGCGCCGCCCGCCTGCTGACCGGCATCGGCGCCGTCATGGCCGTCTGCAGCACGCTCTGCCTGGGACTGCTCGGCGTGATCGGCACCGCGCAGATCCCCGGCAACCCGCTGCCGGACAGCTGGTCGAATCCCGCCGTGCGCGACGTGGTGCCGTTCCACGAGATCGTCGGCTTCACCGCGATCGCCCTGCTCGGGGTGATCGCCGTGGCCTGCGCCGTCACCGTCGGACGCCATCTGCGGGTCAGGTCCCGCGCCCGGCAAGCCCTCGCCGCCGTGCCGCCCGGGCGCGACATCGCCGTCCTCCCGGACGAGGCTCCGTACGCCTATGCGCTGCCGGGGCGGTCCGGGCGGTGCGGACGGATCGTGGTCTCCACCGCGATGCTGGCCGGGCTGGCCGACGACGAGTGCCGCGCCCTGGTCGCCCACGAGCGGGCCCACCTGGCGCACCGGCACCACCGGATCCTGTTCGCCACCCAGCTCGCCGGCCGCGTCAACCCGTTCCTGCGGCCGTTGCGGCGGGCGGCGGCCTACAGCACCGAGCGGTGGGCCGACGAGGAGGCCGCGCAGGCGGTCGGCGATCGCCGGCTGACCGCCCGGGCGGTGGCGAACGCCGCTCTGCTCTCGCACCGGAGCGGCCGGCCCGGCCCGGCGGCCCCGGCCGGACTGGCCGCGTTCGCCGCGCCCGGCCCGGTCCCGCGCCGGGTCGCCGCCCTGCTCGGCCCCGTCCCGGCGGCCGGCGTCTGGCCGCCCGCGCACAGCCCGGCCGGACTGGCCGCCATGGTCGCGGCGGCGGGGACGGCCGCCTCGGCGCTGTCCGCGCTGAACGCGGCGGTCGCCCTGCTGCTCGTCCTGAAGGCGGCCACACCGCTCTGAACCGGTCGGCCGTGCCCCCGCGACCGGGGCACCGGCCGACCGGTGCTCACCGCGGCCCGGTGACGCGTTCCAGGTGACTGCCACCGGCGGGGCGTCTCGGGGAGCCCGCCACCGCACAGCCGTCACCAAGCACGCGTCACCGGGCGAACGTCACCGGGCGAACGTCACCGGGCGAACGTCACCAGGCGGACGGCGCCGGCGGTGCGACGAGCGGCGGGTGGTCGTCGCAGGTGATGGTGTTCGGCAGCTCCCACGGGGCGAGCCAGGCACCGGTGGTGCCGCCGCCGTCGTTGCCGCCGAGGTCCTTCAGCGAGAACTCCGAACCGGCGCCGGTGAAGTGGAACGTCCCGCAGTTGTTCACGCCGACCGCGCCCACGTTGCGCGCGTCCACGTTCTCGAAGGTCGCCGAGCCGGCCGCGCGGGCGCTCAGCACCGAGGTACCGGCGCCATCCACCTTGATGTCCTTGAAGTGCAGGTTGTCGACCGAGTAGAGGTCCTTCACCGGCCAGTCGGCGACCAGCATGATCGCGTTGTACGTGTTGTCCAGGAAGTTGTCGCCGGTGACCTGGATGTCAGCGTCGATGTTCTTCTCCAGCGCGTAGAACCAGATGGCCCCGAGGCCGATGTTCCAGTTCAGCTCCTTGGTCCCGGAGCGGACGGTGGTGTTGTCCGTGATCCAGAGGTGGCCGGTGAACGCCTCGGCGCCGAAGCGGGAGCCGACCTGGATCGCGCTGCCCTCCCGGATCGGGTCGGCGATCAGGTTGTTCGAGACGGTGTTGTCGGTACCGCCGTAGATCGCGATGCCGTTGGCGAGCACCGGCGTCTGGACGGTGTTGTGGTCGAAGGTGTTGCGGGCGTCCTCGGTCTTCTCGGACCACATCGCGAGGCCGTCGTCACCGGTGTTGCGGACGAAGTTGTTCGACACCAGCGAGTCGGTGACGCCGGTGTGGAAGTTGATGCCGTCGGCGATCTGGTCGGCGATGACGTTGCCGGTGATCCGCAGGTTGCTCATCGGCCCGTCGAACCACATGCCCACCTTGGTGTGGTGGATGTAGAGGCCCTCGATGGTCGAGTCGCTCAGCGAGCCGCCGATGCCGTTCACCTGGTCGGTGTCGACCCGCTCCCGGACGTCGCCCTCGATCGCGAAGCCGGACAGGTGCACGTTGCGGCTGCCGCCCGCCGACGCGTCCTTGCCGTAGAAGCCGACGCCGGTGTGCACCGAGCCGTCCGGGGCCGGGGTGGCGAGATCGACCTGGTGGCCCTTGATGACCGTGTACCAGCTGCCCGCCCCCTCGATCGTCACGTCGTCGACGAGGATGTGACGGTTCACCTGGTAGGTGCCCGGCGGGATGTAGACCTTGAGGTGGCTCTTCTTGGCGAAGGCGATCGCCCGGTCGATCGCGTCCGCGGAGTCGTGCCTGCCGGACGGGTCCGCGCCGAACGCCAGCACGTTCGCCGCGAGCAGGTCGACGTGCGGCAGGCCGACGAGCTGCGAGTCGAGCAGGTCGACCGTGACGGTGGCGCTGCCGGCCGGCACGGCGAGCCGGACCTTGTCGCCCGCGCGGTAGGTCCGCCCGAGGAGCAGACGCTGCTCGTCGAAGGCGTGGTTCGGCCGGAACGGCGTGTCGACGACCGGGGCGGGCGTGGTGGCGGCCGGCACGCAGCCGCACTCGGTGATCCACCAGTCCGTGTGCATCACGCCGGCCTGCGGGTCGTTCGAGAAGGGGTACTGGTTGTACAGCCAGGCGTACTTGGACGTCAGGTTCATGGTGGTGCGGCCCTTGCCGTTCACCGTGACGTCGAGCGGTGCGGTGGTGCCGCCGCCGGACGGCGCGTCCGGGACGCTGTAGCGCACGTTGATCGCGTTGGCGGCGGCCGGGAGGGTGAACTCGACGTACTGACCGGGCTTCAGGGTGACCGCCTGGCGGCCGGACGC
Organism: Kitasatospora sp. NBC_00315; assembly: GCF_041435095.1. Taxonomy (NCBI): domain Bacteria; kingdom Bacillati; phylum Actinomycetota; class Actinomycetes; order Kitasatosporales; family Streptomycetaceae; genus Kitasatospora; species Kitasatospora sp. NBC_00315. The sequence goes on from NZ_CP108025.1 coordinate 1,101,411, forward strand.
CTCCGCGGCGACGGTGTAGGCGGTGCGGTCCGGGCCGAGCACGGTGCCGTCGGTGGCGGCGTTCTCCGCCTCCTGCTCGGCGAAGTCGACCGCGGCGCCCCGGCCCGCGACGAGCGAGGGATCGAGGGCGGCACGCGTCACGACCGGGGCCCGGCCGGTGCTCGGGGCCGCGGCCAGGGCCGTGCCCGCGAGCGGGAGGCCGAGACCGAGGGTGGCCGCGGTGACGGTCGCCACCGCGGCCGCGGTTCTCCGCCGTGCCCTGCTGGAGCCCGCTTCGGCTCCGGTGATGCTCCGTGACATCGCAATGCTCGTTTCTGTCGGGAGGGCGGGCGCCTGAACACGCTGCGGCGCCGCGAACGCCATGAGGGTCAGCCGACAGTAGGGCTCCCGCATCCCACTCCACAAGATCTCTGCCAAATATTTTCGCTCGCCTGCCAGCTTGCTACGCTTCAGATTACGTTTCTTGCGTAATCACTTCGGGCGGATTGCAGAGAGGGCCCCGGGACGAGGCTCCGCGCCGAGGGCGGACAAGGCGCCGAGGTCGCCCACTCAGGCCACCCGGCGGGCGGGCACGGCGGGTGGCTGCGATCTTCGGAGCACGCGGCTGCGCCGCTTCCGCCCTGGTTCTGACACCTGGAGGCCCGGATGTGGGACGCCCGCACAGCCGCTTCACCGATGTCCGCCGAGTTCCTGCCGACGCTGGACATCCTCGAGCCGGATCAGCAGAACCGCCTGACCGTCCTGTTGCGACTGCTGCTGCTGATCCCGCAGTTCGTCGTGGTCTGGGTGCTGTCGGTGGTGGCCTTCTTCGTGGCCGTGATCGGCTGGTTCGGTGCGCTGGTCCTCGGACGGCTGCCGGACTTCGCCGCGACGTACCTGGCGGGCTACCTCGGATACGACACCCGGGTGAGCGCGTACGCGATGCTGACGCTCGACCGCTATCCGCCCTTCGGCTTCGACACCCCGCAGTACCCGGCCCGGATCGGACTGAAGCCGGGCCCGCTGAACCGGGCGGCGGTGTTCTTCCGGCTGATCCTGGCCGTCCCCGCGATGATCATCCAGGGTGTGCTGGTCACCGGGTGGTGGTCCGTCTCGTTCATCAGCTGGCTGGTGGTGCTGGTGCTGGGCCGGATGCCCCGGCCGCTGTTCGAGGCGACGGCGGCGATCGTGCGCTACCGGATGCGCTTCCAGGCGTACCTGCTGATGCTCTCCTCCGCCTACCCGAAGGGGCTCTTCGGCGACGACGAGAGCGTCCTGCTCGGCACCGCGGTTCCGGGCGCCGCCACGACGGGTGCCCCGGGCACGGTCGGTGGCGCGGGCGCCGCGTCGGCGACCAGGCCGCTGGTGCTCAGCGGCGCGGGGCGCGGGCTTCTGGTGGCCTTCATCCTGCTCGGGCTGCTCGCCTCGACCACCTCCTCGTTGACGTCGGCGTTCACCTCGGACGACGACGACACGGCCCGGGCCACCGGGCCGCTCGCACCTGGACCGGGACCCGCCCGGCGCTGACGCCCGGCGGCCAGGTCCGGCACGTGGCCGTCGGCGGGAGGCGCCGGGTGGGCGGGCAGCCCCGGGCGGGGGGGGAATGGCCCGGGGCTGCTCCGACGACGGCCTGTCGGGGGGGGAGTGCCAGACCGTCGATGAGACGTCTGACCCGTTCTCGGCCGGCCAAACCGGCCGCGAACGGATTTGTTCTCGCGGCGCCGGGCCGGGGGCGGCGACGGCCCGGTCGCTCACCGCCGGCCGCTCACCCCGCGGGTGGGTCGGACCGGTCGGCAGCGGTCAGGCCAGCAGCAGGCCGAGCAGCCCGGCCCGGCCACCCTCCTGCCACGCCCGGCGCTGACGCTGCGCGCCCGTCCCCGCCGCCCGGTGGTCCTTGAGCAGCACCTCGACCCGGGCGCCGTCGCCGGTGTCCGCGAGGCCGGGCGCCGCGTACGCCAGGAACTCCTCGACCACGGCGTCGGCCGGCCGGGCCCGGCCGTCCACCGGTGACACCAGATCGCCGCCCAGCCCGTTGTGCGCGGCCTGCCAGGTGGCCGCCCGCAGCATCTCCTCCTGGACGCGGGGCAGCGGTGCGCCCCGACGCTCCTCCGCCAGTGCGGACGCCACCGCGGCCCGGGTCAGAGCAGCGAACAACTCTGCTTCTTCGACGGTGAGTTGGACGTCGGCGGCGCGGACTTCGATGGTCGGGTAGCGCTCGGAGAGCCGGGCGTGCCAGTAGAGGCCGGCCCGGTCGCGGATCAGGCCGGCCTCCTCCAGGGCCGTCACCCGCCGCTCGTAGTCGGCCGCGTCGGCGAAGACCGGTGGCTGACCGCTGGCCGGCCAGCGGTCGAAGTGGATCGTCCGCCAGCCGGCGAAGCCGGTCTCCCGCCCGCCCCAGAAGGGGGAGTTGACGGTCATCGCGACCAGCACCGGCAGCCAGGGGCGGATCCGGTTCAGGGCGGCGACGCCCTGCTCGCGGTCCGGCACGCCGACATGCACGTGCATACCGTTCAGCATCAGGTCGTCGACCAGCTGCGGCGCCTCGGCCCGCGCCGAGCGGTAACGCGCCCGGTCGGTGACCGGGACGGGGGTGAGACCGGTGAACGGCGCGGCGCCGACCGCCGCGATCCTGCAGCCCACCGACCGGGCGGCCTCGTCGACGGCGCCGCGCAGGCGCTCCAGGTGGGCGGCGCCCTCGGCCAGGTGCTCGCAGACCGGCGTGGCCACCTCGACCTGGACCTGCAGCAGCTCGTGCTGGGCCTCCTCCGGCCGCAGGGCCGACAGCAGATCCGCGGCGGCCAGCACCTCCGCCGCCCGTGGCACCGGCACCCCGCTCACCGGATCGATCAGCAGGTACTCTTCCTCGACTCCGAAGGTCAGCATGGTGCGCGGCTACCCCCGGCGGCCGGGTCCAACCCCGGCCGCCGGGGGTGCAGGAGCTAGGTGACCGGCGCCGGAGCGGGCCCGGGCCCCGGCAGCGGTCCCGGTCCGGGGCCGGGCACGGGCGGCGGCACCGGGTCCGGCCAGGGGTCGGGCCCGGGCGGACCGGGCGGCGTCGGCGGCACCGGGTCGGGGCCTCCCGGCGCGGGGGCGGGCCCCGGCAGCGGTCCGGGCCCCGGGCCGGGCCCCGGACCGGGCGCGGGCGTCGGGTTGGGCGGGACGGGATCGGGCGGGCGCGTCATGCGGTCTCCCTCTCGACGGTCATTCGGTCTCCCTCTCGGTGGCCGGTCTCCCTCTCGGTGGCCGGTCTGCTTCTCGGTGGCCGGTCTGCTTCTCGGTGGCCGGGGCCGGTCAGCGGGTGGCGGCGAGGCTCTCCTTCGCGGCCAGCGCCACCGCCTCGGCCGTGATGCCGAACTCCTGGTACAGCCGCTCCTGGTCGGCGGAGGCGCCGTAGTGCTCCAGAGCGACGATCCGGCCGGCGTCGCCCACCAGCTCGCGCCAGCCCAGCCCGACCGCCGCCTCCACGCTGACCCGGGCCCGGACCTGCGGCGGCAGCACCTCCTCGCGGTACGCCCGGGGCTGCGCGGCGAACCACTCCAGACAGGGCAGCGACACCACCCGCGCCGCGACGCCCTCGGCGGCCAGTTGTTCGGCCGCCTCCAGCGCGATCGACACCTCGGAGCCGGTGGCCAGCAGCAGTACCTCGGGCGCCGCTCCCCCGGCGGGCTCGGCCAGCACGTAACCGCCCCGGGCCGCACCCTCGGCCGGCGCGCAGGCCCGTTCGCCGCGCTCCAGGACGGGCACCTTCTGACGGGTCAGCACCAGGCCGGCCGGGCGGTCGGTGTGCTCCAGGACGGTGCGCCAGCAGACCACCGTCTCGTTGGCGTCGGCGGGTCGCACCACGTCCAGTCCGGGGATGGCCCGCAGAGCCGCGAGGTGCTCGACGGGCTGATGGGTCGGACCGTCCTCGCCCAGACCGATCGAGTCGTGGGTCCAGACGTACACGGCGGGCAGCTTCATCAGGGCCGCGAGCCGCACGGCCGGGCGCATGTAGTCGCTGAACGTGAGGAAGGTGCCGCCGTACGGGCGGGTGAGGCTCTGCAGCGCGATGCCGTTGAGGGTCGCGCCCATCGCGTGCTCGCGGATCCCGAAGTGCAGGGTCCGGCCGTACGGCCCGCCCTTCCACATCGAGGTCTGCCGGTCCTCGGGCAGGAAGGAGGGCTCGCCGTCCATGGTCGTGTTGTTGCTGCCGGCCAGGTCGGCGGAGCCGCCCCACAGTTCGGGCAGGACGGGCGCGAGTGCGCTGAGCACCTTGCCCGACGCCTCACGGGTGGCCATGCCCTTGGGATCGGCCGGGAACCGCGGCAGCGCGTCCTGCCACCCCTCGGGCAGCCTTTGCTCGCGGAGCCGGTCGAGCAGGGCTGCGCCGTCCGGGTGGTCCGCGCGCCAACGCTCGTAGCGCGGCTGCCAGCTCTCGTGCAGTTCGCGGCCCCGCTCGCGGGCCCGGCGGGTGTGCGCGAGCACCTGCGGCTCCACCGTGAAGTGGGCGGCGGGATCGAAGCCCAGCAGCCGCTTGGTCTCGGCGATCTCCTCCTCGCCCAGCGCGGCGCCGTGCGCCTTGCCGGTGTCGCTCAGGTTGGGGGCGGGCCAGCCGATCACCGTCCGCAGGACGATCAGGGACGGACGGTCGGTCTCCTCACGGGCGGCGTCCAGCGCGCCCAGCACCGCGTCGACGTCCTCGACGTAGCGGCCGGTGCCCGTCCAGTCGACGCTCTGCACGTGCCAGCCGTACGCACGGTAGCGGGCCGCCACGTCCTCGCTGAAGGAGACGTCGGTGTCGTCCTCGATCGAGATGTGGTTCTGGTCGTAGACGAGCACCAGGTTGCCGAGCCGCTGGTGCCCGGCGAGCGAACTCGCCTCCGAGCTGACGCCCTCCATGATGTCGCCGTCCGAGGCCAGCACGTAGACGTGGTGGTCGAACGGGCTCTGCCCGACCGGAGCCTGCGGATCCAGCAGTCCGCGCTCGCGACGGGCCGCCATGGCCATCCCCACCGCGGCGGCGAGCCCCTGGCCGAGCGGACCGGTGGTGATCTCCACACCCCGGGTGTGCCGGTACTCGGGGTGGCCGGGAGTGGCCGAACCCCAGGTGCGCAGCGCCTGCAGATCGGCGAGCTCCAGGCCGTAGCCGGTCAGGTACAGCTGGGTGTACAGCGTCAGGCTGGTGTGACCGCAGGAGAGCACGAAGCGGTCGCGGCCGAGCCACTGGTCGTCGGCGGGGTCGTGCCGAAGGACGTTCTGGAACAGCAGGTGGGCCAGCGGCGCCAGGCTCATGGCGGTGCCCGGGTGGCCGTTGCCGGTCTTCTGGACGGCGTCGGCCGCCAGCAGCCGGGCGGTGTCGACCGCGCGGACGTCGGTCTCGGTCCACCCGGCGAGTTCGGCCAGCGGCGGGGCCAGCGAGATGTGACGGACGGGGGCTGTCATGGAACGGCTCCTCCTCGACGGTGCGGGTGACCACCCGAACGGGTGAACACCTAGGCGGGCGCGGGCCGGTGCTTCCTCGAAGCGCCCGCCTCCCGGTGTGCGGCCGGCGGGCTGGACCGGCGGGTGTCGCACGGCGGTCCGTGCGACCGCCGGCCCCGAGGGCCCTGTCGCCGGGCGCCTACCCGGATCGGTCCGGCCCATGTGAGCCTGCCCCCCATGCCCTCGCGGCGCATGCCGGGGCGGACCGCCCAGGTGTCGGTGGGGTGATCCGGGGCAAGCGGGACCGGCGGGGCGACCGGGCCCGGATGGGGCGGCCCGGGCCCGGGAGGAGGCGGTCATGCAGAACTCGGCACACGCGGGCGCGGCGGCGCCCGACAGGCCCGTCGGGCCGGGCGGCGCGGCGGACGGCACGAAGGACGGCACGGCGGACGGAGCGGCGGTACGCACCCGGGTTCCCGCCCGGCTGGACCGGCTGCCGTGGTCGCGCTGGCACTGGCGGGTGGTGATCGGACTCGGCACCGTCTGGATCCTGGACGGGCTGGAGGTGACGATCGTCGGCAACATCGCCGGCCGGCTCTCGGCCCGGGGCAGCGGCCTGGACATCAGCACCGCGCAGGTGACCACCTGGGCCGCCGCGCTCTACGTGGCCGGCGCCTGCTGCGGCGCGCTGGTCTTCGGCCGGCTCACCGACCGGTTCGGCCGCAAGAAGCTGTTCATGGTGACCCTCGCGGTCTACCTGGCGGCCACCGCCGTGACCGCGTTCTCCTGGACGGCGTGGTTCTTCTTCCTCTGCCGCTTCCTCACCGGCTTCGGGATCGGCGGCGAGTACGCGGCGATCAACTCCGCCGTCGACGAGCTCATCCCGGCGCGGGTCCGCGGGCGGGTCGACCTGGTGATCAACGGCAGCTTCTGGATCGGCGCCGCGGTGGGAGCCTTCGCGTCGATCGCGCTGCTGAACACGGCCCTGTTCGCGACCGACCTGGGCTGGCGGCTCGCCTTCGCGATCGGTGTGGTGCTGGGCCTGGTGATCCTGCTGGTGCGTCGGCACGTACCGGAGAGCCCCCGCTGGCTGATCACCCACGGGCGGGCCGAGGAGGCCGAGCGCCTGGTGGACGGGATCGAGCGGACGGTCGAGCAGGAGACCGGCGAACCGCTGCCCGAGCCGGAGGGCGAGATGGTCGTCCGCCCGCGCCACTCGATCGGCTTCGCGACCATCGCGCGGACGGTCTTCCGGGACTACCCCCGGCGGACGGTGCTGGGGCTGGCGCTCTTCGTCGGCCAGTCGTTCCTCTACAACTCCGTCACGTTCGGCTACGCCGCCATCCTGACCACCTTCTTCGACGTACCGGCCGGGGAGACCGGCTACTACTTCGCGGTGATCGCGATCGGCAACTTCATGGGCCCGCTGCTGCTGGGCGGCCTGTTCGACTCGGTCGGCCGCAAGCCGATGATCGCCGGCACCTACGTCGGCTCGGGTGTGCTGCTGGCCGGCACGGCGCTGCTCTTCCAGCAGGGCGTGCTCGGCGCGGTCACCATGACGGCCTGCTGGACGGCGGTGCTGTTCCTCGCCTCGGCCGGTGCCAGTTCCGCGTACCTCACGGTCAGCGAGATCTTCCCGCTGGAGACCCGGGCGCTGTGCATCGCCTTCTTCTACGCGCTCGGCACGGCGCTGGGCGGCATCACCGGGCCGCTGCTCTTCAACGGACTGGTGAGCAGTGGCAAGCCGGGCGACACCACGTTGGCGTTCTGCATCGGCGCGGCCCTGATGGTCGCGGCCGGGCTGGTGGAGGCGGCGATAGGGGTACGCGCCGAGCGGCGCAGCCTGGAGTCGCTGGCCACGCCGCTCACCGCCGACGGGGCCGGCACCGGGCCGGCCCGGGCCTCGACCTCCTGACCGCCGCGCTCCCGGCCGGCGCGGTCACCGGCGCTCCTCGCGGGCCTGGTCACCGTCGCCGGCGGGCCCCGGTCGGACGGCGTGCGCGCTCGCCGTCCGGGCGGGGCCCGCGCCGGTCCCGCCCGACAGGACGTCCGCCAGTGCGGTGGCCAGGGCCAGCAGGACGAAGCCGATCGCCACCGCGAGGCCGAGCTGGAAGGCCCCGGCCCAGTCCCCGGGGTGGCCGGCCAGCCGGGCGAAGAACACCGAGCCGACGGCGGCGATGCCGGCCGCCGACCCGATCCGCTGGGCGGTCTGCAGCACTCCGGCCGCGCTGCCGGCCCGGGCCACCGGCACCCCGTCGAGGGTGAGCGCCTGGTTCGGCGAGATCACCAACCCGCTCCCGATGCCCGCCACCAGCAGCGGTGCGGCCGTCAGCCAGCCGACGTGCGGGCCGGACCACAGGTGCACCACACCGCCGGCCACCGCCAGGCCGAACGCCACCAGCACCAGTCCGCCGGTCACCAGCGGCCTTCCGACGCGGTGCACGACGCGTCCGCCGACCGCCGCCGCCGCGCCGGAGCCGAGTGCGAACGGGGTCACCGCCAGGCCGGCGGCCAACGCGCTGTAGTGCAGCCCGCTCTGCAGGTAGAGCGTGAAGATGAAGAAGATCGCCGTGAAGCCGGCGAAGTACACCAGGGACAGCAGCGTGCCGAGCGCGTACGGGCGGGCCCGGAACAGGCTCATGCTGACCAGCGGCTCGCGGCGGCGCGCGTAGCGCACCTCCCAGCCCGCGAACGCGGCCAACAGGGCGAGCGCGAGCGGCAGCAGCAGCCACTTCGCCGCGCTGTGCCACTGCTCGCGCTGGACGAAGGGCAACAGCAGCAGGATCGTCCCGGCGCCCAGCAGCAGCACACCGACCGGGTCGAAGTCGCCACGCCGCCGCGGCCCGCCCGCCGGTGCGGCCTTCGGCGGGGCCGGGGCCGGCAGCAGGCGGTACGCCAGTGGCAGCGCGACCAGGCCGATCGGCAGGTTGACGTAGAAGACCCAGCGCCAGCCCTCCTCGGTGCCGAAGGCCTGGATCAGCAGGCCGCCGAGCAGCGGGCCGACGGCGGTGGAGACCCCGATGGTGGCGCCCAGCAGCCCGAAGGCGCGACCCCGTTCGGCGCCCTGGAAGAGCTGTTGGATGAAGCCGGAGACCTGCGGGACCAGGATGCCGCCGGCGACCCCCTGCGCGAGGCGGGCCGCGACCAGCCACTCCTCCGTCCGGGCCGCGCCCGCCAGCACGCTGGTGGCCGTGAAGAGGGCCAGCCCGACCATGAAGACCGCGCGGCGGCTGCGGGCGTCCCCGAGCCGGCCGGCGGGGACGAGGGCGAGGCCGAAGGTGAGCGCGTATCCGGAGAGGACCCACTGCAGGCCGCTCTCCGACATGTCCAGGCCGCTGCGGATCGAGGGCAGCGCGACGTTGACGATGCTGACGTCCAGCAGGGTCATGAAGCCGGCCACCAGGCAGACCGCGAGGGCGTGCCAGCGGTGGTCGCGGCCGGGGCCGGTGGCGGCGTCCGCTGCTCCCCCGCGCACCGCGTCCGTCATGTCCGCCCGCCCGCCCGGTCCGGGAGAGGCCGGTCCCGGACCGCTGGGCCGTGGGCCGGCCGCTGACCACTGTCGTCCCGGTTCGCCATCGTCACTCCGTCCGGCCGGGGCTGCGCGGGCCCGACGGGTCCGCGCCCTGCGTCCAGTGTCGGCCGAAGGGCCGGACACGGCTTGTCCGGGCGCGGGAGGGCAGCCGTGCCACGGGCGGTGACCGGCGGGGGCGCCCGCCGGTCACCGCCCGCGCATGGGGCGGCCCGCAGCGGGCAGACGCGCCGCCGTGGACCTGGACGGACCAGGGACCACCGAGACGAGGAGCATGCTCATGTCATTCCTCTGGGCCGTCATCGCGGGGCTGGTCATCGGTCTGCTGGCGAAACTCCTGCTACCGGGGCGCCAGCCCGTTCCGCTCTGGCTGACCATCGTCCTGGGCATCATCGGCGGCGTGGCCGGGAACGCGCTGGCCGGCGCGCTCGGGGTCCGCGACACCGGCGGCATCGACTGGATCCGGCACCTGCTCCAGATCGGGGTCGCCGCCGTCCTCATCGCCGTGTTCTCGCCGGTCTGGGGTCGTCGGCGCGTCTGACCCGCGGTGGCCTCCCTGACAGGCCGACAGAATCGCCCCTGCCGTGGGGAGTAGCCGGCCCGAACCGGGGCACGCGGGAGACCACCGCTACGAATTCCGGAGGCTGCCGGTTCATGGACGCACAGAGGGACGCCTACACCGAGACAACCGTGGAGCGCGCGCTGGCGGCGCATCTGGCCGGACCGGTCCCCCGGACCCTGCGCATGGTGGCGCGGTACGACACCGGCAACCCGTACGCGGTCTCGCTCTGCTTTCCCGCCCCCGCCGTCCTCGCCGACGGTCTGACCGTCGAGGACGGCGGGCGGCCCGAGGACGGCACGGTCTGGACCGTCTCCCGGGAGCTCCTGACCGACGGCGTGCGGCTGCCGGCCGGCCTCGGCGACCTCCGGGTCCGGCCGGCCGGGGGCGGGCTGACCCGGCTTGAGTTCCACGGGATCGCGGGGGTCGCGCTCGTCCACACCGACACCTGCGCGCTCGCGGGATTCCTTTCGGACGCCCACGCCCTGGTGCCCGCCGGTACGGAGCACCTGCTGATCCGCTGGCCGGACACCGTCGAGACGCTGCTCGGGCAGGGCGGCCGATAGGCCGACCGGATGACCGGCAGCGCGCGGGTGGCGCTCCCGGGCCCGATCCGGGAACCCTCTGCCGGGCAGGGCGGTCCGCGCCGTGCCACGGGCGGAAGGCGGGCACCTGTGGGATCCGAGGGCCGACGGGCGAGGGTGTCCGCGCAGCGGGGGACGAGCAGGCGGCTCGCCCTCGCCGGCATGCTGTTCGCCGTCTCGATGACCTTCATCGACCAGACCATCGTCTCCATCGCCGCACCGAGCATCATCGGTGAGCTCGGGCTGTCGAGCGCCGGTATGCAGTGGGTGGTCAACGCCTACCTGCTCTCGCTGGCCGCCTTCTTCGCCCTGGGCGGCCGGCTCGCCGACGTACTGGGGCACCGTCGGCTGATGCTGATCGGCACGGTCACCTTCGTCGTCGCCTCCGCGCTCTGCGGGGCGGTCCCCACCGGATCGGCCGCACAGGTCTGGCTGATCACCTTCCGGGCCGTCCAGGGCCTCGGCGCCGCCCTGATGTTCCCGGCCGCCCTGGCCGTGGTGGTCGAGGTGTTCCCGGTCGAACGGCGCGGGGCCGCGCTGGCGGTGTTCTTCGGGGTCGCCGGCGGGCTCACCGCGATCGGCCCGATCCTCGGGGGCTGGCTGACCGCCTGGACCTGGCGGGCGATCTTCTGGGTGAACGTCCCGGTGGCCGTGATCGCGATCGTGCTGACGCTGATGGCCCGGATCCGCAACCGCCCGCGCCCCGAACCCGTCGACTGGCCGGGTGCCGCGCTGGTGGCGGTCGGGATGGGTCTGAGCGTGCTCGGACTCCAGCAGGCCTCGTCCTGGGGCTGGGGAAGTCCGGCCACCTGGCTGTGCGTCGGCGGGGGGCTGCTGGTGCTGGCCCTGTTCGTCGTGGTCGAGCTGCGCGGCGAGGACCCGCTGATCACCATGCGGGTCTTCACCGACCGGGCCTTCTCCGTCGACAACGCCGTGCTGTTCTTCGCGATGATGTCGTTCGTCCCGGTCTTCTTCTTCGCCTCCGTCTACGCGCAGGTCGCGCTCTCCTCGTCCCCGCAGGAGGCCGGCCTGTACCTGCTGGTCTTCTTCGCCGGGTTCGCGCCCGGGTCGCAGATCGGCGGCCGGATGCTGGACCGGCGGGGCGCCCGGCGCCCGATGGTGCTGGGGACCCTCCTCGGCGCCGTGGGCTTCGCCCTGTGGGCGCACAAGATCACCGATCTGTCGCTGAACGCGCAGTGGCCCTACATCGTGCTGTCGGGCGCCGGGATCGGACTGCTGCTGACCCCCGCCTCGACCGACGCGGTGAACCGGGCCATCGGCGCCTCCTACGGCGAGGTCACCGGCATCACCCAGACGATCCGCAACTACTCGGCCAGCGTGAGCCTGGCGGTTCTCGGCACCGTGCTGCTGAACGCCACCACCACGAACATCCGGCGGACCCTGCTCCGGCAGGGCCTGTCGGAGCAGGACGCCCGGGGCACCGCGACGGCGATCGCCCGGAGCGTCGCCGGGCAGGGCGGCTCGAACGGCTCCGGCGGCTCGGGCCGGCTCGGCGCCGCCGCCATGGACGCCGTCCGGCTGGACTTCGCGCAGGCCAACCGTCCGGTGTTCTACGGCATGGCCGCCGCGCTGGCGGTCGCCTTCCTCTGCGCGCTGCTTCACCCGGGGACGCGGGTGACGGCGCCCTCCGGTGAGTCCGAGGTGCCCGAGGAGTCAGCCGTGGAGCGGGGCTGAGCGGAGTCGAGCGATGGCTGCTGCGCCGTCGTGACCACCGTCCAGGGCCGAGCGGCCCGCTGACGGCCGAGCAGCCGGCCCCGCAGCGGCGCCACCAGCAGGCCGAGCAGTGCGGACAGCAGGCAGAGCGCCACCGCGGGGGCCGTCCCCGGGCCGTCCGTCAGCAGCAGCGGCAGCACCGGTGCCACCGCGAGGGCCCCGAGCCCGACCGGCAGCAGCAGGGCCCCGGCGTTCCCCGTGCCGGCGGCCGGCCGGGGCCGGACCGGCGCGGTCGTCCGCCTGCTGTTGCCGTCGCCGAAGAACGCGCGGACGGCCTCCGGGGATTCGAACTCGCCCCAGTGACAGACGCCGGCGTCGGTCACCAGGACCACCGGGCACCGGCCGGTGAGCAGCCGCCAGTGCCGCGGGGCCAGCAGCCAGGCCTCCTGACCACCGGCGAACCGGGCCACCAGCGCCGGGGCGTCGTCGGCCGGGTCGAGGAACAGCTCGGCCCCGGCGCCGTCGGCCCGCAGCACGCGCAGGTACTCGCGCACGGTGACGGGAGAGGCGCCCCGCAGGCCGCGCAGGTACGACCGCACCCGCGCGCCCGAACCGCCCCGGAGCATGCGCAGGACCGCGCCCAGGGACGTGCCCAGGGACGTGCTCAGGGACGTGCTCAGGGACGTGCGCACCGTGACGGGGGAGGCCCCTCGAAGCCCGCGCAGGTACGACCGCACCGTCACGGCGGAGCCGCCGCGGACCGGGACGGGCCGAACGCTCTCCTCCCGGACGGCGGCCTGCGGGGTGACCCGGACGCCGAGCACCTCGCCGCCGCGGGCGTCGCGCAGGAGCACCCGGGCCTTGGCGTGGGCCGAGCGGCCCGCGGCCGCGTACGGCACCAGGACGAGCAGCAGGAGCAGGGCGAGGAGCGCGACGCCGGGGTGGACCGACAGGTACCACCCGGAGGTCAGGCGCAGCCGCCACGCGGCCTCGTCGACGATCCCGCCCAGCTCCGGGTGGGATCGGGCCAGCAGGACCTGGTGCCGGTCGCCGATCCTGGGCGGGGCGCCCAGTCCGGTACCGAGCACGGTGATCCGCACGGGGCGGCCGCCCGCGTCCGCGACGGTCATCACCAGGGTGGCGCGGTATCGCGCCGGTGTGCCGCCGAGCCGGGTCACGTCGGTGGGCCCGGCGCTCACCTGTCCGGTGACCAGCGAGGAGCCCGCCGCGTGGATCTCCCGCAGTCGCGCCTGCTCGGCGCCGCGTGGGAGCGCGACCGCGGCGACGAGGCCCCAGCCCAGCAGGACCACCAGCACCGTGCCGACGGCGGCCCGCCGCAGCGGGCGGGGCAGCGGAAGCCGCAGCGGCAGCGCCGGCGGGGCGATCGGGCGGCGGTGGGGCGGGGCGCCCGCCTCCCCCGCCGCCGGCTCGCTCCGGGTCAGCGCGGCCCGGAGCAGCCCGAGCAGCAGGGCCGCCGCGATCACCGCGACGACGTCCCAGCGCGGGCGGGGTACGTCCGCGCGCAGCGCGACCAGCAGGGGTGCCACCGCCGCGCACAGCAGGGCGGTGGCACCGACGGCGCGCGAGGCGGCAGTGGAGGCACGGGGTGCCCGCAGTCTGTCGATCATCAAATTGATGCTGCCGGAGCGCGGGCGGTGGTGGTACGGCCGGCCGGTCTCGATCACACAACGAAGCCCGGAGCGGCCGTACCCGACCGGCCGTCAGTCCTTGACGGCGCCCGCCAGGCCGGAGACCAGCTTGCGCTGGACGGCGACGAAGAACACCAGCACCGGCACGGTCATCAGCGTCGAGGCCGCCATGATGGCACCCCAGTCTGCCTCGTCCGGTTTGAAGAAGACCAGCAGCGCCGAGGGCAGCGTCTGGTTCTGGGTGGCGCTGATGATGAACGTCTTCGCGAAGACGAAGTCGTTCCAGGCCGCGATGAACGAGAACACGCTGGTGGCGGCCAGGCCCGGGGCGACCAGCGGCAGCAGGATCCGCCACAGGATCCTGCTCCGGCTCGCCCCGTCGATCTGCGCCGCCTCCTCGATCGAGACCGGGACGGCCGCGACGAAGCCGCGCATCATCCAGATGCCGAACGGCAGTGAGAAGGCCAGCTGGACCAGGATCAGCGAGGCGAGGGTGTTGAGCCCGATGCCCGGGGCGAAGCGGCCGGCGTCACGGAACATGAAGAACAGCGGGATGGTCAGCGCCTCGACCGGGATCATCTGGGCGATCAGGAACATCACCATGATCGTGGTGCGGAAGCGGAACCGGAACCGGCTGACGGCCACGGCCGCGAGGAAGACCACCAGGCCGGACAGCACCACGACCGCCAGCGCGATCACCACGCTGTTGAGGAAGTAGCGCCCGAAGCCGTCGACGCCCAGCACCTGCCGGAAGCTCTCCAGCGTCGGGTGCGCGGTCCACGGCTTCGGGTGCAGGGACTGCACCTCGCCCTTGGGCTTGAAGGCGGACAGCACCATCCAGAAGATCGGGAAGGCGGTGACCGCGGCGACCGCGTAGGCGGTGGTGTTGGCGGCGAACCGCCACCGGCTGCGGGTGTTCACAGTTCATTCCCCGTACGTCGCAGGGTGCGGATGTGGAGAACCGTCGGGACGACCAGGATCAGCAGCATGATCACGCCGATGGCCGCGCCCAGCCCGTACTGCGAGGAGGCGAAGGCCTTCTGGTACGCGTACACGTTGAGCACCAGGTTCTGCCCGGCGATACCGCCGCCGGTGGTCATCACGTAGATCTGGGTGAAGACCTTGAAGTCCCAGATGACCGACTGGATGACCACGATGGTCAGGATCGGCCGCAGCATCGGCGCGGTGATCCGGCGGAACGTCGTCCAGGTGCCGGCGCCGTCCAGCGACGCGGCCTCCAGGATCTCGCCGGGGATGGCGTTGATGCCCGCGTAGAGCGTCACCATCACGAACGGGAAGGAGTGCCAGACCACGACGGCGCCGACGATCAGGAACGCCGTCCACTTGTCGTAGAACCAGTTGTACTCGTGGAAGCCGGACAGGCCGAGCTTCACCAGCAGGTCGTTGACCAGCCCGAGGTTGGTGTCGAACAGGAAGCTCCACACCGTGGATCCGGTCATGGCCGGCGCCGCCCAGGCCGCCATCGAGGCGGTGGTCAGCACCAGCCGGGCGACCTTGCCGATCCGGGTCAGCAGGACGGCCAGGGTGGCCCCGACCGCCAGCGTCGCGAGGACGCAGAACGCCGCGAAGCCGACCGTCTGGGCCAGCACCGTCCAGAACTGCCGGTCGCCCAGGATGGTGGAGTAGTTCTCGAACCCGACGAACCGGGTGGGCACTCCCCCGGACGCCTGCGCCTGGCCGAAGTCGAGCACCGAGAGCAGACCGAGCTGGTAGATCGGGTAGAGGACCAGCGGGATCAGGATGACGAGGGCCGGCAGCAGCAGCCAGAGCGGGGTCAGGCGACGGCGCCCGCGCGCGGGCGCGACCGGGCCGGCGCCCCGGCGGCGCCCGGCGGGGGGAGTCGGCGCCGCCGGGGCGGTCGTGAGGGAAGCGGACACGTACGGGACCTGCTCTCAGTGCGCCTGGAAGGCGGTGTTGATCTGCTGGGCCGCGTCGCCGGAGGCCCTCGCCACGTCGGCCTTGCCGGTGACGACCTGCTGGAGCATGGTCGGCACGACGGCCTGCGCGTCGATCTGCGCCCAGCCCTGGTCCATCGGGACGAAGCGGGTACCGGCCGCGATGGTGTCGGTGAACGGCTTCAGGAACGGATCCTTCGCCGCGACGGCGGTGTTGACCGACTTCAGGGTCGGCAGGTTGCCCATCGCGTCGTACATCGCCTGCTGGTTCTCCGGGCTCGCCAGCAGTTCGGCGAACTGGGCCGCCAGCGTGCGGTGCTTGGCCGCCTTCATGACGCCGAGGTTGTTGCCGCCGGCGAAGGCCGGGGCGATCGAGCCGGCCTCGGCCCCGGGCAGCGGGACGACCGCGTACTTGCCCTTGGCGGCTCCGGCGTCGACCTTGCTGCGGCTGGAGTTGGGCAGGATCGCCATCGCCGCCTTGCCGGCCGCGAACAGGTCGACGGTCTTGCCGCCGGTGAGGTCCGCGCACTGCTGGGCCGGGCACCCGTCGGCGCCGAACAGGTCGGTGTAGCGCTTGACACCCGCCTGCGACGCGGCCGAGTCGATGGCCGCGGTGTACGTGTCGCCCGTCTTCGCGGCGATGTCGCCGCCGGCGTCCCAGACAAACGGCAGCGCGCCGAAGGTGTACTTGCCGCCGACCGCGATGCCGAAGGTGTCGGCGTGCTGGGCGTGGATCTTCCGGGTGGCGGCGACCAGGTCGTCGTACGAGGCCGGGGCGCCGAGGCCGGCCTCGGCGAACAGATCGGTGCGGTAGTACAGCGCCCGCACGCCCACCCACCAGGGCAGGCCGTAGGTCTTCCCGTCGAGCACCGCGGTCTTGGCGATGGCCGGGTCGAGGTCGTCCTTCGAACTCCAGCCGCTCAGCTCGGCCCCGATGTCGGCGAGACCGCCGGCGGCCACGTAGCCCGGGAGGTCGGTGTTGCCGAACTCGACCAGGTCGGGGGCGCTGGACGGGTCGTTGAAGGCCCCCTTCATCTTCGCCGCGCGAGCCGCCGCGTCGGTGTCGATGTAGCTCACCTTGACGGTGACGCCCTGGTGGGCCGCCTCGAAGGCGGTGACCGCCTTCGCGACGACGGCCTCCTTCGGCGCGTTGCCGGCCTCGTTGTACAGCCAGACCTGCACGGTGCCGCCCTTGTCGTCGGCGGCCTTGCCGTCGGCGGGCAGCGCGGTGCCGGGCGAACAGGCCGAGAGGGCGAGACTGCCGACGGTCAGTGCGGCGGCCGCGGCGGTCCATCTGATGAGACGCATGGGTGGAGACCTCCCCGCCCGACAGGATCCGCTCGCTACGCGTCCCGTGGGGGCGGACACGTCGAAACAGGCCCTGACCGGGGCTGATGGCTGAAGAGACGCAAGGGTGTGGCGGAGCCGCCCGGCCTGCCCGGCCGGGGATCCGCTCGATGCCGTGACGTTAGGCGGGGGCTCGCTTTGCCAACAAGAGACCTTTACCGATGTTTTGCACTGCACAACGCCATGCCGAATAATCGGCAACCCCGACGCCGGACGGTACGGTCTGAGCACCCTGCGGAGTCCGCGCGACGAGGCGGGGTCCGGGCCCGGCACGCGCCGGGGCCCGGCGCCGAGCAGGAGGGAAGGCAAGCGATGGCAGCCAAGGCCACCGACGACGGGCCGCAGCAGGCCGCAGCGGCCGGCGACCGGGCGGCGACCGCCGCTCCCGGCGACCGCAACCAGTCGTCCTCGCTCCGGCGCGCACTCGCCGTCCTCGGACACGTCCGCGACCACGCCAACGGCGGGCGCGGCGTCCCGCTCGGCCAGCTCGCCGAGGAACTCGGGCTCAACAAGAGCACCGTGCTGCGTCTCACCGGCCCGCTGCTCGACGAGCATCTGCTCGACCGCGACCGCGAGACCGGCTGGTTCCGGCTCGGCCACGGCGCGCTGCGGCTCGGCCAGGCCTACCTATCCACCCTCGACCTGCGCAGCGTCGCCGCCGAGCACCTGCGCCGGTTGCAGCGCGAGGCGGGCGAGACCGTCCACCTGACGGTGTGGGAGAGCCCCGGCATCGTGTACGTGGACAAGGTCGAGGACGAGACCAACGTCCGGATGGCCTCCCGGATCGGCAGCCGGGCCCCCGCCTACTGCACGGCCACCGGGAAGGCGATGCTCGCCTGGCTCCCGGACACCGAGGTGGAGGCGGTGGTGGACGCCGGGCTGCGCCCGGTCACCACCTGGACCATCTCCGACGCCGTCCGGCTGCGCGCCGACCTCGCCCGGATCCGCGCCCGCGGCTACTCGATCGACGACCGCGAGAACGAACCCGAGGTCCGCTGCGTGGCGGCGCCGATCTTCGACCACACCGGCGAGGTGGCGGCCGCCCTGTCGGTCTCCGGCCTGATCTCCCGGATGACCGCCGCCCGGGTGCGCAACCTCGGCCCGGTGGTGGCCCAGGTCGGCCTGCGGATCTCCCGCGAACTCGGCTCGGACCGCCAGCCGGCCGAGGCCCCCGGGCGCCGCCCCGCACCGTGAGCGGCGGCCCGTCGCGAGCGGCGGCCCACGTGAACGGCGGCCCGGACGGGCGGGCGGGGCGGTCGGCGGCGGGGCGGTCGGCGGCACCCGAGGGGCACGGGACCCGGGGCTACGGTCGTCGCGGCTACGGTCGTCGGGCCGACGCCGCCCGGGCCGGTATCGGCCCGGGCGGCGGGGAGGTCAGGGGCGCGCCGCCGCCCCGCGGCCCTCGTTCGTGACGGCACGGCCGGGCCGGCCGGAGCGGGCCTGCTGATCGGCGGCGACCGGTGAGAAGCGGACCGGCAGATGCACCAGCGCGCGGTGGAACGGGCCCGGCCGCCAGAGCAGTTCGGGCTCCGGCACCGCCAGCTCCAGGTCGCCCAGCCGACTGGTCAGCTGCTCGATGGCGGTGATGGCGATCAACAGCGCCGGATCCCGCGCCGGGCATGCGTGCGGACCGGCGGCCCACGCCAGGTGGGCGCTCTCGCCGCTGCGCCTGTGCGTGTCGTCCGGCGGCGGCGCGGCCTGGGAGTTGGCGGCGGCGTAGGAGACGAGCACCAGTTCGCCGGCCGAGATCCGCCGCCCGTGGAAGGTGATGTCGTACCGGGGGTAGTGGGCCGAGAGGTTGGCCAGCGGCGGCTCGTGCCAGAGCACCTCGTCGATGGCCTGGTGGGCGGTCATCGCCCCACCGAACAGCGAGCCCGCGTAGCGGTCGTCGGTGAGGATGCGCAGCAGCGAGTTCCCGATCAGGTTGGTCGTGGGTTCGTGCCCCGCGCTCATGGTGAGGGTGATCTGCCGGACCACCTCGTCGTTGTCCAGGGCGGCCGGGTGGCGCAGGAACCAGGACGTCAGGTCGTGCCGCCCGTGTTCGCGCCGGTCGGCCACCATGCCGGAGACCACCGCGACGAAGTCCGCGTACGCCGCGGCCGCCTTCTCGGTGGACTCCATCATCCCGGAGATTCCGGCGACCAGCCGAGCGCTGTGCTCCTCCGGCACCCCGAACCAGGTGTTGAAGACGAACAGCGGGAGCTGGCGGGCGTACTGGGCGATCAGGTCGGCCGTGCCCAGGCCCTCGAAGCGTCCGATCAGCTCGTGCGCGACCTGCCCGACCCGGGCCTGCAGCACGTGCGGTTCGATCAGTGCCAGGCCGTCGGTGACGACCTGGCGGTAGCGCGCGTGCACCTCGCCGTCGCTGAAGAGCGCGGTCGGCCGCCAGCCGAGCACCGGCAGCACCGGGGAGTCCGGCGCAAGCGTCCGCTGCCAGGCCCGGGGATCCTTGGAGAAGGTGTCCGGGTCGCGCAGCACGTCCAGCGCCGCCTGGTAGTCCGTCACGAGCAGCGCCCCGATGCCCGGCGCGATCTCCACCCGTGCGGTCGCGCCGTCACCGCGCAGCCGCTCGTAGTGGCCGTGCGGATCGGCGGCGAAGGCCGGGCCGTAGAGGGCGGTGGGACGCGGGCCGGCGGGGTCGCCGGGGTCGAGCGGATCGGAGGGGCCGAGCGGATCGGGGAGGCCGACGGGCCGGGGGTCGGGCTGGGTCACCGCTGCTCCTGGGGCAGGCTGTGCAGGACGTGTTCGGCCAGCGCGATGAGCGCCTCGGCGCTGGCGCCGCGCTCGCGAGCGTCGCAGAGCACCAGCGGGGTGTCGGGGTGCAGGTCGAGATGCCCGCGCAGGACCTCCGCGGAGTGCGCGGGGGCGTCCGGGAAGCAGTTGACGGCGACGGCGTACGGCAGGCCCTGCTCCTCGACCATGTCCATGATCTCGAAGGACTCGGCCAGCCGGCGGGTGTCCACCAGCACGACCGCACCGAGGGCGCCGCGCGCGATGTCCTTCCAGAGCGGGAAGAAGCGCCGCTGTCCGGGGGTGCCGAACAGGTAGAGCACCAGCTCGCCGGGGAGGGTCAGCCGCCCGAAGTCCACCGCGACCGTGGTGGTGGTCTTGTCGGGCAGGCCGGCCGTGTCGTCCACCGGTGCACCCGTCTCGGTCATCACCTCCTCGGTGTGCAGGGTGGGGATCTCGGAGAGCGTGCGGATGAGGGTGGTCTTCCCGACCCCGAACGGGCCGGCGATCACCACCTTCATCAGGGTCTGGTCGCGGTCGGGCAGGTAGCCGATCCGGCTACCTGAGGGTGCGGAGTCCATCGAGGAGCCTCTCGACGAGTGAGCGGTCGATCTGCTGGGCACGGGGGATCGGACTGCGGGCCTGGAGCGTGCCCGCGTCGACCAGATCCGCCACGAGGAAGTTGGTGGCACTGACCGGCAGGCGCAGGTGCGCCGCCGCCTCCACCAGGGTCAGCGCACCGGGCAGCAGCAACTCCCACAGCCGCCGGTGCTCGGCCTCCAGGCCCTGCGGCGGCTCCGGACTGGCGGAGTGCAGCAGGGTGAGCCGGTCGAGCACCGTACGACTGGGGCGGCTGCGGCCGCCGGTGACCAGGTAGGCGGGCACCATGCGCCGCCGCGGGGGGACGGCGTTCATGTCCGGGCGACGGCGTCCTGATGGCGGGCCGGGCTCGCCATGGCCCGGGAGAGGGCGGCCACCTGGACCTGCATCTGGTAGGCCACGTTGCCGAGTTGGGCGTCCGGCGAGGCGAAGACCGCCAGCGAGGTGTTCTGCCCGGCCGGGACGACGACGGCGAACCCGAGGTCGGACTCCACCACGGTCTGCGCCAGCCTCGGCTGCTGGTCGGTGAACGCCGTGGTGAACGCCCTCGCGGCGGCGTGCACCGTGGCGGTCATGGCTGCCACCCGCTCGGCGGAGGCACGGCTCAGATCCTGCGAGGCGCCCTCGACGAGGCCGTCGCCGGTGGCGATGACCGCGTGCAGAACCCCGGGCAGCTCCAGGAGAGGGGTCAGCACCCACGAGATCTGGTCGGTGGCGGAGGGGAGGGACGTGCTCACTGGTCGGCTCCTTCGGGGGACTTCGGGGAGGGGCTGTGCTCGCGCCCCGCGACGACGGAGGTGCTCGTGCTCGCGGGCTCCGCCTCGGTGGGCGGCTCGTGGTCGAGCGCAGCGGGTTCGACGGAGCTCAGGTGGGGCCCGCCCGGTCCGGGCGCGGGCTGATCGGGCGCGGGCTGCTCGGGCGCGGGCTGCTCGGGCACATCGTGCTCGAACGCAGGCTGCTCGGCCGCGACGTGCTCGGCGGCCGAGACGGCGGCCCGGCCGGAGCCGGTCCCGTCCTGCAGCGCCTGCCAGCGGGCGGCGGCCTGCTCCGGGCTCCGCCCGGCCGGCGGTCCGGGCGCCGGCTCGGCGGAGGCCGGCGGAGGCGGCAGCGGCCTGCGCCGCCGGCGGCTGGGCAGCCCGTCGGCCCCGGGCTCCACCGGCGGCTGCGTCGGCGCGGACGGCGCGGACGGCGCGGACGGCGCGAGACGTGCGGCAGCGGGCTCGACAACCCCCGCGCCGGCGGGGTCCGCGACGCCTGCGGCCACCGGCGCCGGGTCGGCCTCCGTCGCCGGGAGCTGGGGCGGAGACTGCGCCGCCGCCCGGGACGGCGCGGCCACCGCCGGGGCGCCCACCGGCAGCGGCGTCAGGACGGAGAGCGGCTGGTCGTCGTCCACCAGGGTCAGCAGCTCACCCGGGATCCGCACGATCGTCCGCATGCCCCCGTACGGCGACGGCTCGATGTGGCAGGCGAAGCCGTACTGCCGGGCGAGCTTGCCGACGACGGCGAAGCCCGCCTTCGGCGGGTTCCCCAGTTCGGTCAGCAGCACCTCCGGCGGGCCCGAGAGCAGCCGCCTGGCCCGGCGGAGCTGATCGTCCTCCATGCCGATGCCGCTGTCGTCGATGACCACCAGGGCGCTGCGGCCGCCCTGCTGGATGGTGACCGGGACCTCCGTCTCCGGATGCGAGTACGCGGTGGCGTTGGCGAGCAGTTCGGCGATGGTGACGGCGATCGGCTCGGCGGCCCGGGCGACCACGGCGAGCCGGGGCTCCCGCAGATGGTTGGCGACCTTGATCCGCGCGTAGCCGGGCACCCGCGACAGGGCGCCGAGCACGACCTCGGCCAGCGGGGAGTCGGTGCGCGCGAGGCCCGGCCAGGCCTCGCACAGGACGGCGATGGTCTGGATCCGGCGCAGCGCGACCTCGTTGCGGAAGTCCAGCTCCAGCAACCGGGGGTCGTCGTTGTCGTGCTGCAGCTGCTGGACCAGGCTCTGGATCTGGTACAGCAGCGTCTGGATCTTGGAGGTGGCACCTCGCATCGTGGCGCGGGCCGCGCCGTCGACCCGCTCGCGCTCACCGGTGACCGCCGCCGCGCACGCGTACAGCACGGCCTGCAGGGCGAGTTCGGCCTTGTCGCCGGCGCGGCCGGCGTCCTTGGGTCCGGGTACCGGAGCGGTGGGGTGGGTCAGTGCCAGCGCGGTGGCCGGCACCCGCTCGTCGGCGAGGTGGCTGATCTCGGCGAGCAGGGCCCGGGCCCGGTTCTCGGCCTCCTGGACGCGCTCCTCGCTGCGGGCGAGCCGGTTCTCGGCGTTGCGGTGGCGTTCCTCGCTCCGGGCCAGGCGGCTCTCGGCGTTCAGGTGGTGCTCGTCGCTCTGCGCGAGCCGGGCCTCGGCGGCCTGGGCACGCAGCTCGCTCTGGGCCAGACGCGCCTCGGCGTCCTCGGCGCGGGCCGTGACACGCCGGCGGGCGCGTGCCAGGACACCGGTTGCCACCACTGCGGCGGCGCTGACGGCCGCCGGTGCGAGCAGCTCGATCTGGTTCATCGAAGTCCTCGGTCGAATGGGGGGATTCAGCCGCCGCCCGATCGGCGGGGGTGCCGGAGCGACGACTGGTGGCCGGAACGGGGTGGTGGTCGGATCGATGACGGTGGTGGTCGTGCTGCGGACCGGACGGGCCGGGGCCGGAGCGCGGCGGCTCGCGGTCGGCCCGGCCGGCTCAGGCCGGCCGGAGCTCGCCGCCGGCGGCCGGACCGGGCTGACCGGTGGCGCCGGCCCGCTCCAACTCCCTTGCCACAGAGGCGACCTGAGACATTACCTCAAGAACACCGGGCTGCTCGGTTCCGTCCAGGTGCCGGTACTCGGAGCCAAGGGTGACGACCAGCCGTTCGGGCAGGCCCAGCTCCGGGAACCGCTGCTCGGCGATCACCCGGCGGGCGGCCTCCAGCGCCGGTACCCCGGCGGCGTGCAGCGCGTGGGCCCGCTCCTGGACGTACCCCAGGTGGGCGATGTGCCGGTGGACCCCGGCGCGGTCCAGCAGCGGTCCGTGGCCGGGTATGACGATCTCCGCCCCGGTGTCCAGGACCCGCCCGCAGGCGTCCATCACGCTCTGCAGCGGGCCGGCCCAGTGCACCGGGTGGTCACCGGGGAAGTCGGGGGTCGAGGCGAAGATCACGTCCCCCGAGAACACCGCCTTCTGGTGGGGCAGGTGCACGATCAGATCGCCGTCGGTGTGCGCCGGCGGCAGACCGATCACGTGCACCGGGTACTCCCCCACCCGCAGTTCGAGCTCACCCTGGAACATCAGCGTCGGCTGCACCGACTCGGTGCCGGACCAGTCGAACTGCCCGAAGTGCCGGTCCAGGTACCAACCGAGGTCGGTGGCCGGGTCGGCGCCCGTGACCAGTGCGTGCTGCTGCTGCGGGGTCGGGTCGTAGTGGATGTGCTCCAGTGCCTCCTTGGTGGAGATCACCTCGGCCTCCGGCACCACCCCGGCGCCCCAGAAGTGGTCGCCGTTGGCGTGCGTGACGATCACCCGGTCCACCGACACGCCGTCGGCCAACCGCTTGCGACTCTCGGCGAGGAACTCCCCTGCCAGCGAGGGATCGTAGGGGGTGTCGATCCAGGCGGCAGTACGGGGCGAGGTCAGCAGGCCGCAGTTGGCCAGCCCCCAGCCCCGCTTCGGGGGGAGCCAGACGTACAGGTCGTCACCAATCGTGCTCATGTTCGCACGCGCGATCGTCATGGCCGCGATTATGCCGATGTTGGATCAAGGATGGGGAAAAACCTGATTGATCCTCGCGAGTTCTCCGCAGTCCGAACCGCCCCAGAGTGGTAGGAACCGGTCCGAAGCAGTGCTCCCGGCCCGGCGCTCGGCAGCGGACCGGCCCGCGACCCGCCGTGCTCGCGGCGGCGCTCCCGGCGCTCGGGAGAACGGCCGTCGGCGCCGGGCCGGTGTCAGTGGCCGCCGACATCATGAGAGCCATGACATCCAGCGCACCCATCGCCGTGCTCGCCGACCTCGACGCGTACGCGCGCGCCGTCGACACCGCCGTCGCCGCGGCCGCCGCCTACTACGCCGGCGGCGAGACCACGCTCGACGACGCCACGTACGACGCCCTGGTCAGGGGCATCGAGGCCTACGAGGCGGGGCACCCCGGACAGGTGCTGGCGAACAGCCCCACCGGCAAGGTGGCGGGTGGCGCCGCGAGCGGCGACGTCGCGCACAGCGCACCGATGCTCAGCCTGGCGAACGTCTTCTCGGAGGCCGGTCTGACCGCCTGGGCAGCCGGCCTGGAGCGCCGGATCGGGCGGCCGGTCGCCGGCTGGCACGTCAGCCCCAAGCTGGACGGCCTGGCGATCGCGGCCCGGTACCGCGAGGGCCGGCTCGTCCAGCTGGTCACCCGGGGTGACGGTGCCTCGGGCGAGGACGTCTCGCACGCCATCGGGACGGTCGTGGGGCTGCCGGAGCGGCTCGGCCGCGACGAGACGGTGGAGATCCGGGGCGAGGTGCTGATGACCCACGCCCAGTTCGAGGACGCCAACGCGGCCCGGATCGCGCACGGCGGCGCGGCCTTCGCCAACGCGCGGGGCGCGGCGGCGGGCAGCCTGCGGGCACGCGAGCGCGGGTACGCCGTCGAGCTGACCTGCTTCGCCTACGACGCCGTCCCGGTCGCGGGCAGCAGCGAGGAGATCCGGGCGGCGGACGGCCTCGGCCACGGCCGGCTGATGGCACTCCTGGCCGAACTCGGCGTACGGACCACGGCGGCCACCCCGGTGCCCGGTCGCGGGGCCGCCACCCTGGAGGAGGTGCGGGAGCGGGTGGCCGAGATCGCCGGGCTGCGGGCCGGGCTGCCGTTCGGCATCGACGGGATCGTGATCCGCGCCGACAGCGCGGCCGACCGCGAGAGCGCCGGCGCGGGATCGCGTGCGCCGCGCTGGGCGGTGGCGTACAAGCTGCCCGCCACCGAGAAGATCACCCGGCTGCTCGGCGTCGAGTGGGCGGTCGGCCGCACGGGCGTCATCGCCCCGCGCGCCGTCCTGGAACCCGTCCTGGTCGACGGCTCCACCATCACCTACGCCACGCTCCACAACCCCGGCGACATCACCCGACGGGACCTTCGGATCGGCGACCACGTGCTGGTCCACAAGGCCGGCGACGTCATCCCCCGGGTGGAAGCGCCCGTGCTGGGCCTGCGGACGGGCCGGGAGCAGCCGATCGCCTTCCCCGCCGTCTGCCCCGAGTGCGGCTCCGCGATCGACACCTCCGAGCAGCGCTGGCGGTGCGTGCGGGGGCGCGACTGCCGCCTGGTCGCCTCGCTCACGTACGCGGCGGGCCGCGACCAGCTCGACATCGAGGGTCTCGGCGGCAGCCGGGTGGTGCAGCTCGTCGAGGCGGGCCTGGTCACGGATCTCGCCGACGTCTTCACCCTGACGCGGGAGCAGCTGCTCACCCTGGAGCGGATGGGCGGGACCAGCTCGGACAAACTGCTCGCGGCGATCGGGGTCGCGAAGACGCGGCCGCTGTCGCGGGTGTTCTGCGCGCTCGGCGTCCGGGGCACCGGGCGATCGATGTCGCGCCGGATCGCCCGGGCGTTCGGGACGATGGACGCCGTCCGCGCGGCGGACGCCGAGACGCTTCGGATGGTGGACGGGATCGGCGCCGAGAAAGCCACCCTGGTGGTCGCCGAGCTCCTCGAACTCGCTCCGCTGATCGACAGGTTGGCGGCGGTCGGGGTCACCATGAGCGAACCCGGAGGGGCGGTCCCCGTCGGCAGCGCGCCCGCGCCGGCCACCGAGGGCGGCGGCCGGGAGGGAGCCGGTGACCCGGACGGCGCCGACGGGCCGACGGCGGCCCTGCCGCTCACCGGGCTGACGGTGGTGGTCACGGGTGCCATGACCGGCCCACTGGAGGCGCTCAGCCGCAACGAGATGAACGCGCTGATCGAACGGGCCGGCGGCCGGGCCTCCTCCGGCGTCTCGGCGCGGACCACGCTCCTGGTGGCGGGCGAGCGGGCCGGATCCAAGCGGGAGAAGGCCGAGCAGCTCGGTGTCAGGATCATCGACCCCGACGGCTTCGCGGAGCTTCTCGACGGGCTCCTCGGCTGAGGACACCCCGCGGCGAGCGGGCCGGGCCGCCACCGTGTACGGGTGCGGGTACGGGTGCGGGTACGGGTACGGGTACGGGTACGGGCGAAGGAGAATCCTGGCCCGGGAAAAAAATGGAGCGCCGGGCCCGATTCGAACGGACTCTTCCTACTGAAAGTAGGACGTGCTCCACCAGCACCACCGACGCCTGACGAAAGATCACTCTCTCGACGGGAGGAACATTACCAGCTCGGCCGGGGTGCTCGACGCGACCGGGCCGACCCGCCCGGCTGCCCGGCTGCCGGGCAGCCGGGCGGGTCGGGCGGGTCGGGCAGTCAGGACAGCCGACGCAGGGCCCGGCCGAGGACGGCCAGGCCCTCGGTGATGTCGGTGGGAGTGCTCGCCGCGTAACCGAGGACCAGCCCCGGTGGACCGGGCCGCTGGCGGTGCCAGGACAGCGGTTGCACGCGGACGCCGCACACCAGGGCCGCGGCGGCGAGGTCGGTGTCGGCGAAGGCGGCGTCGAAGGTGATCGTCAGGTGCAGGCCGGCCGCGGCACCGTGCACCACCGCGCCGGGGAGGTGGTCGGCGATCGCCCGGACCATGGCGTCCCGTCGGCGCCGGTGGCGCGTGCGCAACAGGCGCAACTGACGCTCCAGCGCGCCCGAGCGCATCAACCGGGCCAGTACCTGCTGGGGCAGCGCGGCGTTGCCCAGGTCAGCGAACCGCTTCGCGGCGATCAGGGCCTCCCGGTGCCTCGGCGGTGCGACCACCCAACCGATCCGCAGGGCGGGGGCGAGGAGCTTGGAGACGCTCCCGGCATGGCAGACGTGCTCCGGGAGGATCGAGCGCAGGGCGGGCACCGGAGGCCGGTCGTAGCGGTGCTCGGCGTCGTAGTCGTCCTCGATGATCAGTCCGCCGCTGCCGGTGGCCCAGGCCATCAGCTCCCGGCGCCGTGCTCCGCTGAGCACCACCCCGGTGGGGAACTGGTGGGCGGGTGTCAGCAGCACCGCCGGAGCGCCGGTGTCGGCCAGCGCGTCGACCCTGACGCCCTGGTCGTCGACCGGGACGGGCGGGGTGGCCAGGCCCTGGTGGCGCAGGTGCTGACGGGCCCCGAGCGCTCCCGGGTCCTCCACGGCCACCGCGGCGATCCCGTCGTCCCGCAGCACCCGGCCGAGCAGGCCGAAGGTCTGGGCGGTGCCGGCGACGACGAGCACCTCGGCCGGGTCGACCCGGATCGCGCGGTTGCGGGCGAGCCACTCGGCGAGCGCCCCCCGCAGCTCCGGTGTCCCCCGGGGGTCGCCGTATCCGAGGCCGGCGGCCGGGAGGTCCGCGAGGACCGCGCGTTCGGCCCGCAGCCACGCCGAACGCGGGAAGGCCGCGAGATCCGGCGCACCCGGCCAGAGGTCGATCCGGGCGGGCACCGCCCGGACGGCGTCGAACACGTCGTCGCCGGGCGGCGACCCGAACAGGGCGGCGGACGTCGGCGCAGCGACCGGCCCCGACGGCGAGGAGCCCGGGGGCGCGGCCGGCGGGAGCGGCGCGGCGACCACCACCGTTCCGTTGCGCCCGCGTCCGGCGGCGTGGCCGTCCTCGATCAGCCGCTGGTACGCGTCGGTGACGACCCCGCGCGACACCCGCAGTTCGGCCGCGAGCACCCGCCCCGCGGGCAGCCGGCTCCCCACCGGGAGACGGCGGTCGGCGATCGCCTGCCGGAGCTGCCGGGCCAGCCACTCGGAGCGCCCGCCGGCCGGCGCCTCCTCGATCCTCAACTGCAGGAAGTCGGAGCCGTGGCTTTTGGACCGGTCGGCGGAGGGCGGATTGGACCTGTTCATCCGGCCATGGTGGCAGCAGGGTGGAGGCATGGACACAGCGACCGCAACTCCCGGAGCAGGAACGACGACCGGCTACGTGCACGGGTACTCGCAGCTTGAGGCGACCCGGCTCGGCGACCAGGCGGACACGCTGGCGGCGGTGCTGCACGAGGGCGTCCGCTATCCCGCCGGCAGCCGGGTGCTGGAGATCGGCTGCGGGGTGGGCGCCCAGACGGTGCATCTGGCCCTGGGCAGCCCGGGCGCGCGCATCGTCGCGGTCGACCGCTCCGAGGAGTCCCTCGCACAGGCCCGCGGTCGGGTCGCGGCGTCGGCGCCGACGGCGGACGTCCGGTGGCTGCGGGCCGACGTGTTCGATCTCCCCTTCGACCGGGCGGAGTTCGACCATGTGTTCGTCTGCTTCGTGCTGGAGCACCTGTCGGATCCGGAGCGGGCGCTGAGCGAACTCCGGCGTGTGCTGCGGCCTGGCGGCACCGTCACCGTGATCGAGGGGGACCACGGGTCGGCCTTCTTCCACCCCGCCGGCGCGTACGCCGCCGCGGTGATCCACTGCCAGGTCCGCCTGCAGGCGGCCGCGGGCGGGAACGCGCTGATCGGCCGCCAACTGCTGCCGCTGCTGGCCGCCGCCGGGTACGCGGACCCCGTGGTCCGCCCGTGCACCGTGTCCACCGACCGGACCAGGGCGGCCTTGGTCGACGGCTTCACCCGGGACACCTTCGTCGCCATGGTGGCCTCGGTCCGGGCCGAGGCGCTGGCGGCCGGTCTGAGCACCGCCGCCGACTGGGACCGGGGTATCGCGGAGCTTCGCCGCACGACGGAGGGGGACGGGACCTTCCACTACACGTTCTTCAAGGCCGTCGCCATGAACCCGCCCGGGGTGTCCGCGCCGGTGGCCGTTGACCCCCACGGCCCGGACCGCGACCACGACTCCGAGACGACTCCGACCGCACCGGGCCCGTGAGGCGGCTCGGCGGGTCGGCACGGTCGGACCGGCGAGGGGCTGGGCGGCGAGGCGGCGGCCAGGCGCAGGGGCGGGGGCGGGGGCGGCCAGGTCAGTGCCGCCCGGACACCACGTCCGCCGCCCGGGCGATCGGTGAGGTGTCGGCCCGCCCGCCGCTCTCCTGCCGGTCCGCGGCGTGGTACGCGGCGTACATCCCGTGCACACCGATCCACCGCAGCGGTTCGGGCTCCCAGCGGCGGACCGCGTGCCCCACCCACGGCAGCGCGGTCAGCTCCGAGGCGTCGGCGCCGTCCGCGCGGAGCACCAGGTCGCGCAGCGTACGGGCGGCCAGGTTGGTGGTGGTCACACCGCTGCCGACGTATCCGCCGGCCCAGCCGAGCCCCGAGGCCGGGTCGAGTTCCACCGTCGAGCACCAGTCGCGCGGCACGCCCAGCACACCCGACCAGGCGTGTGCCAACCCGCCGCGCGGCCCGACGTACGCGCCGGCGGCCGGGAAGAACCGCAGCAGGATCTCCCGCAACTGGTCGACGGTCCGCTGCCGGGTCGCCCCGTCGTGGTCGACCCTGGAGCCGAACCGGTAGGGGACGCCGCGCCCACCGAGCGCGATCCGGTCGTCGGCGGTGCGCTGGGCGTACATGTAGGCGTGGGCCATGTCGCCCAGTGTCTCGCGGCCCGCCCAGCCCGCCTCGGCCCAGAAGGCGGGCGGCAGCGGCTCGGTGACGATCATCGAGGAGTTCATCGGCAGCCAGGTCCGCCGCTCCCCGCGCAGCCCCGCCGTGAAGCCCTCGGTCGCGCGCAGGACGAAACGGGCCGAGACGGCGCCGTACGGGGTGAGCGCCCGGGCCCGGCCGCCGCGGCCCGTTCCGGAGCCGGAGCCGGCCGGCATGATCGCGGTCACCGGCGTGTCCTCGTGGATCACCACGCCCAGCGCCTCGCACACCCGGGCCAGACCCCGCATCAGCTTGGCCGGCTGGATCCGCGCGCCGTGCGGGCTCCAGCTGCCGCCCAGCGTGCCCGCCACGCCGATCCGCGCGGTCGACTCGGCCGCTCCGAGGAGTTCCTGCTCGTCCTGGCCGAACGCGTGCTCCTCCTCGACGAAGGCCCTGAGCCGGGCCAGCTGCGCCGGGTTGCGGGCCACCTCCAGGACGCCGCCCTTGACGATGTCGGCCTCGATGCCCTCGGACCCGGCCACCCGGATCACCTCGTCCACCGCCGCGTTCATCGCCTGCTGGAGCCCGACCGCCGCCTCCCGTCCGTACCGGCGGGCGAAGACGCCGCGCCCCGCGAAGCCGCTGTACAGCCAGCCGCCGTTGCGCCCGGAGGCTCCGTAGCCGCAGAAGCGGCGCTCCAGCACCGTCACCCGGAGGCCGGGGTCGGCCCGCTTCAGGTAGTAGGCCGTCCACAGTCCCGTGAAGCCGCCGCCGACGATGCACACATCGGCCTCGGCCGGGCCGTCCAGCGCCGGGCGGGGCTCCGGCAGGCCGATCGCGGAGTACCAGAACGAGACGCCGCCGTTGACCGTCCCGGCCGCGCCGGACGTGGCCGGTGCCGATCCGCCGCCCGGCGCGGGACTCCCGTCGGCGGCGGTGCCACCCGGTGCGGCGGCGGTGGCCTGCGCGGCGGTGGCGGAGGTGGCGGAGGTGCCCACGGGGAGCCTGCTTTCCGGACGGGCCGGCGCGGGGACGCCGGACATGCCTCGCACGCTATGCACGAGCCTACGCCCGGACAACAGACACCCTGCCAGGGTGAGGGCCGCCCGCACGACAGATCGTCGGGTGCCGGGCCCGACCGCGGCCGTCCCCGGCGGTCGCCGGTGGCCCTGCTCACAGTCCCGCGAGACGCCCCGGCCGCCGGGTGCCGGGTGCGTAGGGTGGTTCGGGTGGATGCCCCGGAGCTGGACCGACCGCGCGGCGGCGCGGCGGACGTCGTGGACGATGCCCGCCCGCCCGTGCCGCCCGGCGCGCCGTCCGGGGCCGGGCGGTGAGCGCGGAGCGCGGCCCGACGGCCGGCGAACTGATCGGCCTGCTGGCCGATCCCGACACCTTCACCTGCTGGGACGAGCCGCCCGCCGGCTCCGCCGCGGACACCGACTACCGGGCGTCGCTGGCCCGGGCCCGGGAGCGCACCGGCCTGGACGAGGCGGTCACCACCGGCGCCGTCCGGCTGGCCGGGCGGCCGGTGGCCGTGGTGGCGTCCGAGTTCGGGTTCCTGGGCGGCTCGATCGGCGTGGACACCGCCGAGCGGATCACCCGGGCCGTGGAGCGGGCCACCGCCGAGCGGCTGCCCCTGCTCGCCCTGCCCGTCTCGGGCGGTACCCGGATGCAGGAGGGTTCGGCGGCGTTCCTGTGCATGCTCAGGATCACCGCGGCCGTCCAGGCCCACCGGGCGGCCGGGCTTCCCTACCTCACCTATCTCCGCAATCCGACGATGGGTGGCGTCTTCGCCTCCTGGGGCACGCTCGGGCACCTGGTGCTCGCCGAGCCCGGCGCCCGGCTCGGGTTCCTCGGCCCCCGGGTGTACGAGGAACTGCGCGGCGTGCGGCTCCCCGCCGACGTGCAGCTCGCCGAGACGCTCGCGCACCAGGGGCTGGTGGATGCCGTGGTCGCGCCGTCCGCGCTGCGCGAGGTGTTCCGCCGGACGCTGGCCGTGCTGTGCGACGGACCCGCCCCGACGGCCGGAGCCGGGGCGCAGGCGCCCGGAACCGGCTCCCCGGCGCCCGGTCCGCACTCCCCTGCCCGGTCCGTCGGACCGAGCGGGCCGCCGGACGCCTGGGAGTCGGTGCGCCGCACCCGGCGCCCGGAGCGTCCCGGTACCCGTGAGCTGCTCGGCCGCGCGGCAGAGGAGCTGGTCCTGCTGGACGCTCCCGGCGGCGCCGACGGCGCACTGGTCCGGGCCCTCGCGAGGTTCCACGGCCGGCCCGCCGTCGTGGTGGGCCAGCAACGCCGGGGCCAGGGCCCGGAGCGGCCGTTCACCGCCGCCGACCTGCGCGCCGTGCGGCGCACCGCGCACCTGGCCGAGCAGCTCGGCCTGCCCCTGGTCACGGTGGTGGACACGGCCGGCGCCGAGCTCTCCGCTCAGGCCGAACTCGACGGCGTGGCAGTGGAGATCGCGTACTGCCTCACCACCCTGCTCGCCCTGCGCACTCCGGTGCTGGCCGTTCTGCTCGGCCAGGGCTCCGGCGGCGGAGCGCTCGCCCTGCTGCCCGCCGACCGGGTCGTCGCGGCCGAACACGCCTGGCTCGCGCCCCTGCCGCCCGAAGGGGCCTCCGCCATCGTCCACCGCGACGGCGGGCACGCGGCCGAACTGGCCCGCGCCCAGGGCATCGGAGCCCACGACCTCGCCGCGGTCGGCCTGGTCGACCGGATCGTGCCCGAGCGGCCGGACGCGGCCGACGAACCGGAGAGCTTCTGCGACCGCCTCGGCCGGGCGATGGGCACCGCCCTGGCCGACCTGACCGCGCGCTCCGAGGCCGACCGAACCACCGACCGCCGCCGCCGGCACCGCCGGCTCGGGGACACCCTCGGGGACGCCCTCGAACGCTGAGCGGCGCCGCCTCCCGACGGCCGGGCTCGCGGACCCGCGAGCCCGCGGACCCGGAGGCCGCAGGAGGGCGCGCGGGCCGGGCGGCTCAGCGCGCCGCCCGGCCCCGCCCGATCACCAGCGCCCGTGCACTCCCGGGCGGATCCGCCGGTCGTAGAGATCCCGGACGGCGTCGAGCGTCTCGGCCGGGAGCGGGGGCAGCGCGGCGGCGGCCGCGTTCGCCCGCGCCTGATCGGCGTTGCGGGCACCGGGGATGACGGTGCTGACCCCCGGCTGCTGGACGATCCAGCGCAGCGCGGTCTGGGCGGGCGTCGCGCCCGCCGGGGCCAGGGCCGCGAACTCGACGGCCGCCTCGACACCGGTGGCGAAGTCGACGCCCGAGAAGGTCTCGCCCTGGTCGAAGGCGGAGCCGTCACGGTTGTAGGTGCGGTGGTCCGATGCGGGGAAGACGGTGTCGCGGGTGTAGCGGCCGGAGAGCAGGCCGGAGGCGAGCGGGACACGGGCGATGACCCCGACGCCGGCCGCGGCGGCGGCCGGCAGCACCTCGTCCAGCGGCTTGAGCCGGAACGGGTTCAGGATGATCTGCACAGTGGCCACGCCGGGGCGCGCGATCGCGGTCAGCGCCTCGGCGCAGGTCTCCACGCTGACGCCGTAGGCGGCGATCCGCTGCTCCACCACCAGGGTGTCGAGGGCGTCGTGGACCGCGTCGGCGCTGTACACGGCGGTGGGCGGGCAGTGCAGCTGGACCAGGTCGAGCCGGTCCACGCCCAGGTTGGCCCGGGACCGGTCCGTCCAGGCCCGGAAGTTGTCCAGGGTGTAGTTCTCCGGGAGCTGGGCCTCCCGGCGGCCCATCTTGGTGGCCACCGTGACCGGCGCGCCCGGGTTGGCCCGCAGGTAGCGGCCGATCAGCTGCTCACTACGGCCGTCGCCGTAGACGTCCGCCGTGTCGAAGAGGGTGACCCCCGCCCCGACGGCGGCGTCCAGAACGGCCAGGGCGTCCGCCTCGCGGACGTCACCCCAGTCCGCGCCGAGCTGCCAGGTGCCGAGGCCGATCACCGAGGCCTTGCGGCCCGTCCTGCCGAGTACGCGTTCTTCCATGCCCCGAGCCTCTCATCCCCGGCCACCGGCCGCGGTGCGCGAGGTACGCGTGTCCGTGGCCGCGGTGCGCGAGGCGTGCGTGTCCGTCGGTACGCGGGCCCGGCAGGGCGCCGGCCGCACCTGTACGGGCAGATTGTTAACGCTAACAATAGTGCAGTCAAGACCTTGCACGGAGATCTCCACAGACCTCCTCCGACGAGACGCAACGGTGATCCGAGGGCACTTGACGAGGTTCCTGTGAGCGTTAACACTCAGGTAACGCCAGGCCGGACGGCCACGTCGCCTCGATCCGCCGGCCCCCCGGGTGGGGACCACGCCCCACCCCGATCCACCCCCTCGCCCTCACTCGAACGGCCCGAGGCCCCCGCCGGGATCCCCCGCCCGGCACACCACTGGAGGAATTGTGCGGAAGCTTCTGACGGGCCTTGCGGCAGCCGGGCTCACCCTGTCACTGGCGGCCTGCGGGCAGAGCGCCAACGGCGTCGGCGACAGCTCCGCCGGTGGCGGCGCCAAGGGCGGCATGGTGGGCATCGCGATGCCCACCAAGTCCTCGGAGCGCTGGATCAACGACGGCGACAACATGGTCAAGCAGTTCCAGGCCAAGGGCTACAAGACCGACCTGCAGTACGGCGACAACGTGGTCGAGAACCAGGTCTCGCAGATCGAGAACATGATCACCAAGGGCGCCAAGCTGCTGGTGGTCGCGGCGATCGACGGTTCGTCCCTGACCGACGTGCTGCAGAAGGCGGCCGACGCGAAGATCCCGGTGATCAGCTACGACCGGTTGATCCGAGGCACCTCCAACGTCGACTACTACGCCACCTTCGACAACTTCAAGGTCGGCGTCCTGCAGGGCACCTACATCGCGGACAAGCTCGGGCTCGCGGGTGGCAAGGGCCCCTTCAACGTCGAGCTGTTCGCCGGCTCCCCGGACGACAACAACGCCACCTTCTTCTTCCAGGGCGCGATGAGCGTGCTCAAGCCGTACATCGACCAGAAGAAGCTGGTCGTGCAGAGCGGCCAGAGCGACTTCAACCAGGTCGCCACGCTGCGCTGGGACGGCGGCCTCGCCCAGTCCCGGATGGACAACCTGCTGAGCAAGTCCTACACCTCGGCCAAGGTCGACGCGGTGCTCTCGCCGTACGACGGCATCTCGATCGGCATCCTGTCCTCGCTCAAGGGCGTCGGCTACGGCGGCGCGGACAAGGCGATGCCGATCGTGACCGGCCAGGACGCCGAGCTGGCGTCGGTGAAGTCGATCCTCGCCGGCGAGCAGACCCAGACCGTCTACAAGGACACCCGCGAACTGGCCAAGGTGGCGGTCCAGATGGGCGACGCGCTGCTGACCGGCGGCAAGCCCGAGGTGAACGACACCACCCAGTACAACAACGGGAGCAAGGTCGTGCCGGCCTTCCTGCTCCAGCCGGTCAGCGTCGACAAGGAGAACTACCAGAAGGTCCTGATCGACGGCGGTCAGTACACCGCCGACCAGCTCAAGTAGCCACCGGTCCCGTCCCCGGGCCATTCAGCCGGTGGCGCGGGCAGGGGCGAGCGTCCGACCGTTCACCCCTGCCCGAGCCACCCCCGTCGAACGGATGCACCACCA
The DNA here is from genome assembly GCF_041435095.1 of Kitasatospora sp. NBC_00315. Lineage (NCBI taxonomy): Bacteria > Bacillati > Actinomycetota > Actinomycetes > Kitasatosporales > Streptomycetaceae > Kitasatospora > Kitasatospora sp. NBC_00315. The sequence continues at coordinate 1,136,494 of NZ_CP108025.1, forward strand.
TGGCCGGACCTGTCCTCGAGATGCGTTCGATCACCAAGTCCTTCCCCGGCGTCAAGGCGCTCTCGGACGTCAACCTGAGCGTCGCGCCCGGCGAGGTCCATGCCGTCTGCGGCGAGAACGGCGCCGGCAAGTCCACCCTGATGAAGGTGCTCAGCGGCGTCCACCCGCACGGCTCCTACCAGGGCGAGATCCTCTTCGAGGGCGAGCCCTGCGAGTTCCGGGACATCCGGGCCAGCGAACGGCGCGGCATCGTGATCATCCACCAGGAGCTCGCCCTGGTGCCCTACCTCTCGATCGCCGAGAACATCTTCCTCGGCAACGAGCACGCCAGACGCGGGATCGTCAGCTGGCACAAGACCCTCACCCACGCCAAGGCGCTGCTGAAGCGGGTCGGCCTGCACGAGCAGCCGCAGACCCGGGTGGCCGACATCGGGGTCGGCAAGCAGCAGCTGGTGGAGATCGCCAAGGCGCTCGCCAAGGAGGTGAAGCTGCTCATCCTGGACGAGCCCACCGCCGCCCTGAACGACGAGGACAGCCGCAAGCTGCTCGACCTCATCCTGGAGCTCAAGGCCCAGGGCATCTCCTGCATCATCATCTCGCACAAGCTCAACGAGATCGCCAAGGTGGCCGACTCGGTCACCATCCTGCGCGACGGCCGAACCATCGAGACCCTCGCGGTCGGCGCGGCGGGCATCTCCGAGGACCGGATCATCCGGGGCATGGTCGGCCGCGACCTGGAGCACCGCTACCCCGAGCGGGTCTCGCAGCCCGGCGAGATCGCGCTGGCCATCGAGGACTGGACCGTCCTGCATCCGATCGACCACCACCGCAAGGTGGTCGACGGGGTGTCGGTCAACGTGCGGCGCGGCGAGATCGTGGGTGTCGCGGGCCTGATGGGCGCCGGTCGCACCGAGCTGGCCATGAGCGTCTTCGGCCGCTCGTACGGGCGCTGGACCGGCGGCCGGGTGCTGCTGGACGGCCGGGAGATCCGCACCCGTACGGTGCCCGAGGCGATCGGCCACGGCATCGCCTACGTCACCGAGGACCGCAAGCAGCTCGGGCTGAACCTGATGGACACCGTCAGCCGCAACATCTCGCTGAGCGCGCTGGGCAAGGTCTCGCGCCGCGGCCGGGTCGACGAGCACGAGGAGACCCGGGTCGCCGAGGGCTTCCGCCGGTCCATGAACATCAAGACGCCCTCGGTGTTCGCGCAGGTGGGCAAGCTCAGCGGCGGCAACCAGCAGAAGGTCGTGCTCAGCAAGTGGATCTTCTCCGGACCGGAGGTGCTGATCCTGGACGAACCCACCCGCGGTATCGACGTCGGCGCCAAGGCCGAGATCTACACGGTGATCGCCGACCTCGCCGACCAGGGGAAGGCGGTTCTGGTCATCTCCTCCGAACTGCCCGAACTGCTCGGCATGTGCGACCGCATCTACACGATGGCCGAGGGCCGGCTCACGGGTGAGCTCGGCCGTGCGAACGCGACCCAGGAATCCCTCATGCGCCTCATGACCGTGAGCGCGGCGACCGAGAACGAGCAGGTGTAAGGCATGGCCCAGACCGAGATCACCAAGCCCCCGGCGGACGAGCCCGCCGAGCCGAGGCGCACCGGCACCGCCGGCTCACTGCTGGCCCGGGCGCTGCGCGGCAACATCCGGCAGTACGGCATGCTGGTCGCGCTGGCGCTGATCGTCGTCCTGTTCCAGATCTGGACCGACGGCACCCTGCTCAAGCCGCTCAACGTCACCAACCTGATCCAGCAGAACAGCTACATCCTCATCCTGGCCATCGGAATGATGATCGTCATCATCGCCGGGCACATCGACCTCTCCGTCGGCTCGCTGGCCGCCTTCGTCGGCGCGGCCGCCGCGGTGATGATGGTCAAACACCACGTGCCGTGGCCGCTCGCGCTGGTCGTCGCGCTGCTCATCGGGGCCGCCGCCGGAGCCTGGCAGGGCTTCTGGATCTCCTACGTCGGCATCCCCTCCTTCATCGTCACGCTGGCCGGCATGCTGCTGTTCCGCGGCGGCACCCAGATCCTGCTGCAGGGCCAGTCGGTCGCGCCGTTCCCCAAGGGCTTCCAGAAGATCAGCAGCGGCTTCCTCCCGGAGGTCGGGCCGCACACCAACTACCACAACCTCACCCTGCTGCTCGGCGTCGCGATCCTCGCGATCGCCGTGCTCCAGGAGGTCCGCGGCCGCCGCCGGGCCGCCGAGTACGGGCTCGACCTGCTCCCGATCGGCTTCTTCCTGGCCAAGCTGGGCGCCATCGCCGTCGCCGTGCTGGCCTTCACCCTGCTGCTGGCGAGCTACCACGGCGTCCCCGTGGTGCTGCTCATCCTGGGTGCGCTGCTGGTCGCCTTCGGCTACCTGATGCGCAACTCGATCCTCGGTCGGCACACCTACGCGATCGGCGGCAACGAGGCGGCCGCGAAGCTGTCCGGCGTCAAGAGCAAGCGGGTCGTCTTCCTCGCCTTCGTCAACATGGGCGTGCTCGCCGCGCTCGCCGGGATGGTCTTCGCCGCCCGTCTGAACGCCGGCACCCCGCAGGCGGGGATCAACTTCGAGCTGGAGGCGATCGCCGCCGCCTTCATCGGCGGCGCCTCGGCCAGCGGCGGCGTCGGCACCGTGCTCGGCGCCATCATCGGCGGGCTGGTCCTGGGCGTCCTCAACAACGGCATGTCGCTGGTCGGCGTCGGAACGGACTACCAGCAGGTCATCAAGGGCCTCGTCCTGCTCGCCGCGGTGGGCTTCGACGTGTACAACAAACGTAAGGTCGGCTCCTGATCCTCCGTCAGGGCGTCCGGTTCCGTCGGACGCCCTGACCTCGCTCCGCCCGGCCCGGTACCCACCGCGGCCGGGCGGAGCCGGTTGCCGGGCCGCCGTCCGATGCCTCCCCCACCCTGGAGACACGTATGACCCCCTGGCTCCGGCGGGCCGCCGCCGAGGCGTCGGCGCTCTGCGCGCTCGCAGCCCTGCTCGCGGCCCTCGGCCTCCCGGCACCGGCTCTCGGCCGGCCGGTACCGGCCCTCGCGGCGGTCGACCGGCCCGCGCGGGCGAGCGCGCCACCCCCGGCGGACGCGGCGGCGGCCGGTCCGGGTGCGACGACGCCTTCCCGTACCGCCGGTGACGCCGGCCAGGCCGCCCCGATGGGGTGGTCCAGCTGGAACAGCTTCGCCAGCAGCATCGACGCCGCCACCATCAGGGCGCAGACCGACGCCCTCGTCGCCGCCGGGCTGCCCGAAGCCGGCTACCGGTACGTCGACATCGACGAGGGGTGGTGGGAGGGAGCCCGCGACGCGGCGGGGGACATCACCGTCGACGCCGGCCGGTGGCCGGGCGGGATGGGCGCCGTCGCCGACTACATCCACGGCAAGGGCCTCAAGGCGGGGATCTACACCGACGCCGGGCGCGACGGCTGCGGCTACCACTACCCGACCACCCGGCCCGCCGCCCCGAACACCGGCCTCGAGGGCCACGAACTCCAGGACGCGATCCAGTTCGAACGGTGGGGCTTCGACCTGGTCAAGGTCGACTGGTGCGGTGGCCAGGCCGAACACCTCGATCCACAGAGCACCTACAGCCGGATCAGCGCCGCCGTCGACCGGGCCACCGCCGTCACCGGCCACCCGATGCTGCTGTCCGTCTGCGAATGGGGCGTCGGCCGGCCCTGGAACTGGGGCGCGGGGACCGCGGCGATGTGGCGCACCGGCGGCGACCTGGTCCTCTGGGGCGAGCGGCCCTCCCCCGCCCGGATCCTGGCCGGCTTCGACGCGAACCTGCACCCCACCGCGCAGCACACCGGTGCCTTCAACGACCCCGACATGCTGACGGCCGGCCTGGACGGCCTCACCGACGCCCAGACCCGCACCCATCTGGCCCTGTGGGCCCTCGCCGGCGCCCCGTTGCTGGCCGGCAACGACCTGACCAGGATGACCCCCGCCACCAGGGCCGCGCTCACCAACCCCGGGATGATCGCCGTCGACCAGGACGCCCGGGGGCTCCAGGGCGTCAGGACCGCCGAGGACTCCCCCGGCCTGCAGGTCTACGGCAAGGTGCTCGACGGCCCCGGGCGGCGCGCCGTCCTGCTGCTCAACCGCACCACGGCCGCCGCCCCGATCACCGCCCGCTGGGCCGCTCTGGGCCTCACCGCCGCGCCCGCCGCCGTCCGCGACGTCTGGACGGACACCGCTCTGGGCGACCCTGCCGACGGCTACACCGCGAGCGTCCCGGCGGGCGGCTCCGTCCTGCTGACCGTGACCGGCACGGACTCGCCGGCCACCTCGTACGAGGCGGAGGCGGGCACCCCTGGCGGCCCGGCCGCCGTGACCGGGTGCGCGACCTGCTCCGGGGGCGCCGCCGTGACCACGCTGGGCGGGGGCGCGGACGTCACCCTCGGCGGGGTACGCGCGGGCGCCGCGGGCCTCCAACTCGCCGAACTGGCCTACGTCAACCGCGACCCCGGCCGGCGGACCGCGACCCTCCAGGTCAACGGACAGGCCCCGACGGTGATCAGCTTTCCGCCGACCGGCGACTCCCCCGGCACCGTCTCCGTGCTGCTCTCGCTCGCCAGGGGATCCGCCAACACCCTCACCTTCGGCAACCCCGACGGTGCGGCCCCCGACCTGGACGCCGTCAGGCTCCGGCCGATCGAGGGCACCGACGGCACCGCCCTCACCGGCGCCGCCTCCGGCCGCTGCGCCGAACTGCCCGACAGCGCCGTCGCCGAGGGCTCCCGGCTCGCCCTGCGGACCTGCGACGGCGGCACCAACCAGACCTTCACCGCCACCGCGCGCGGGGAACTCGTGGTGTACGGCACCCGCTGCCTCGACGTCCTGGAGCCGGACGCCGCCGACGGCTCCGAGGCGGTCATCGAGAGCTGCACCGGCGCCGCCCAACAGCAGTGGAGCGCCCGCTCCGACGGATCACTGGCCAACCGGCTCTCCGGCCTGTGTCTCGGCACGGCCGAGCGGGGCACCGCCGACGGCACCCCGCTCGGCCTCCAGGTCTGCGACGGCGGGACGCACCAGCGGTGGGTGCTGGACCCGGGGTGAGGAGCTGCGGCCCGGGCAGGCGCCCGGCGGCCGGGCGAGCGCGGGCCGGCGAGTGGATGGTGAGCGGCGGGCTGCGGGCTGTGAACGGCGGCCGAAGGGCGGCGAGCTGTGAACGGCGGGCTGCGGGCGAAGGGTGAGCTGCGCCACATTCCGCTGATTGCCTGTCACATCGCCTCGCCCTCAACGCTCTTGGGTCGTGACGTCGACCGGAGAGCCGGCCCGGCGCGACCCACGAGAGGAAACGCTCATGACGCTCGACCCGCGTGACACCACCCCCGCGAACTGGCTGCCCCTGATCTGGTTCCCGTAGCTCCACCGCCGGGCTTGGCGGCCCCGGGGTGCTCCCGCCGCCACGCCCGGCACCACTCCGGGGCCCCGCATCGGCCGATCCCGCGATGCGGCCCGACCGGACACCGGGGTGGAGTAGGGTGCCCGATCGTGAGCGAACCGGACTTCCTGTGCAACACCCGTTCCTCCTACGACGCGTTGGCCGCCGACTACGGCCGGCGGTTCCGGGACGAGATGGCGGCCAAACCACTGGACCGGGCGGTTCTCGCCGCGTTCGCCGAGCTGGTCCGGACCGCCGGTCTCGGCCCGGTCGCCGATGTCGGTTGCGGGACCGGCCGCGTGACGGCCCATCTGAACGGCCTGGACGTCCCCGTCTCCGGCATCGACGTCTCGCCGCGGATGATCGCCGCCGCCCGGCGGGCGCACCCGGGGCTGCGCTTCGAGGTGGGCTCGATGCTCGCCCTGGACCTGCCGGATGCCGCGCTCGGCGGCCTGCTGGCCTGGTACTCGGTCATCCACATCCCCGAGGACCGGCTGCCGGAGGTGTTCGCGGAGTTCCACCGCGTGCTGGCCCCCGGCGGCTATCTCCAGCTGGCCTTCCAGGTCGGCGACGAGCCGTTGCACCTGACGGAGGCACTCGGCCACCCCGTCTCGCTCGACCTCCACCGCCGTCGGCCCGAGCGGGTCGCCGAGCAACTGGCCCTGGCCGGGATCCCCGTCCGGGCCCGGCTGCTGCGTGAGGCCGACGAGGAGGGCGAGTTCCCGGAACGGACACCGCAGGCGTTCCTGCTGGCCCGCAAGCCGGCGACCGTGCGGGCTTGGCCCTGAGCGGGCGAGCGAGCTCCCGAACCCCCGGCGCGGTCCAGGTCCGGCATCGGCCCCGGACCGCACGGCTGCCCGTTGTCGGAGGCAGGAAGTACGCTCACCAACCGTGACGACCATCGGCCCCGCCCGTTCCGCCCCCGCCTGGACGGCGACGGGTCTGCGCTGGCAGGACGGCCGGCCGGTCCTGACGGCCCTGAACGGCGCGCACGAGCACCGTCGGACGGTGACCGCCGGCACCTCGATCGGCTGGCAGATCGGCGGCCCGCGCCGATGCGCCGGCGTGCGGACGGCCGGCGGGCACCACCCGTGCCCCTACGACGCGGCCGTCGAGCCGAGCGGCAGGGCCTCGCAGTGCCCCTCCTGCCAGGGCGCCGACCCCGGGCTGATGCTGGCCCGCGACCAGATCCTCGACGACGGCCGGACCTACCGGCTCTACCTGGCCTGGTTCGGCACCGGCGTCGTCAAGGTCGGCCTCACCGCCGAGCAGCGCGGCACGGCACGCCTGCTGGAGCAGGGAGCCCTGGGGTACACCTTCGTCGGGCGGGGATCACTGCCGGGCGTACGCCGGGCGGAGCTCACCGTCGCCCAGGCCGGACTGGCCCGCGAGCGGCTCACGACCAGGACGAAGACCGCCTGCTGGTGGGGCGTCCCGGACGCCGGGCCGCGGCAGCGGGAGCTGTCCGAGCTGCGGACGTCGGTACTCCGGCTGCTGACCGGCCATGCGATCGAACTCCTGCCGGACGGTCCGCTGGCCGACCACGTCGGCCTCTTCGGTCTGGCGGCGGGCGCCCCGCCGCTCTACCGCGAGGTCACCGCGCTCAGCGACGGCGCGACCCTCTCCGGCGTGCTGCGAGCGCCGGTCGGCCGCCACCTCCTGATCGACACCGAGCCGGCGGAGCCGCCGTTGCTGCTCGACACCCGCCTGCTCACCGGCTGGACGCTCGCGCCGGCCGGCCCCGCGCCCTGCACGGGCCTCGGGCTGGCCCTGCGCCGCCGGCCGGCGGAGCCGGCGGCGCAGGAGTCGCTGTTCTGAGAGAACGGACGGCCGGTGCGGCTCTCCGGGCCGGCGGGCGCGGACCTCGCCGGGCCGGCGCCACCCCCGGCCCGGCGCCACCCTCGGCCCGGCGGTGTCGGGTCAGAAGCCCTGGGCGAGGCGGTGGTAGGCCTGGTTCCAGCGCAGTTCCTGGGTGAAGCGGCGGATGGTGGTGTCGGCGTCGATGGTGAGGAGTTCGACGGAGAGCATGTCGGCGAGGTCAGCGAGTTCTTCGGTGCCGACGGCGCTGGAGAGGACGGTGTGGTGGGGGGCCCCGGCGGTGAGCCAGGCCTCGGTGGAGGTGCGCAGGTTGGGGCGGGGTTGCCAGACGGCGCGGGCGACGGGCAGGTTGGGCAGTGGTTCGGTCGGCTGGACGACGTCGATCTCGTTGGCGACGAGGCGGAAGCGGTCGCCCATGTCGGCCATACCGATGACGACGGCGGGGCCGCTCGCGGCGTCGAAGACCAGGCGGACCGGGTCCTCGCGGCCGCCGATGCCCAGCGGGTGGATCTCGCAGGAGGGGGTGGTGGCGGCGATGCTCGGGCAGACCTCCAGCATGTGCGCGCCGAGGATCAGTTCGCTGCCGGGTTCCAGGTGGTAGGTGTAGTCCTCCATGAAGGAGGTGCCGCCGGGCAGGCCGGTGGCCATGACCTTGAGGGTGCGCAGGAGGACGGAGGTCTTCCAGTCGCCTTCGCCGCCGAAGCCGTGGCCGTCGGCCATCAGGCGCTGGACGGCGAGGCCGGGGAGCTGGCGCAGCCCGCCGAGGTCCTCGAAGTTGGTGGTGAAGGCCTTGAAGCCGCCTTCGGTGAGGAAGGTGCGCAGGCCCAGTTCGATCCGGGCGGCGTAGCGCAGGGAGTCGTGGCGCTCGGCGCCGGTTCGTAGTTCGGGGGCGAGGTGGTAGGTGTCCTCGTACTCCTTGACGAGTTCGGTGATGTCGGCGTCGGCGGCGGCGTCGACGACTTCGGTGAGGTCGTTGACGCCGTAGGTGTTGACGGAGACGCCGAGTCGCAGCTGGGCTTCGACCTTGTCGCCCTCGGTGACGGCGACGTCGCGCATGTTGTCACCGAAGCGGGCGAGTTTGAGGGTGGCGAGTTCGGCGCGGCCGGCGGCGGCGCGGGTCCAGGAGGCGATGCGGGTGGTCACGCAGGGGTCGCTGACGTGGCCGGCGACGGTCTTGCGGGGTATGCCGAGGCGGGACTGGATGTAGCCGAACTCGCGGTCGCCGTGGGCGGCCTGGTTCAGGTTCATGAAGTCCATGTCGATGGTGGACCAGGGCAGGTGGGCGTTGGCCTGGGTGTGCAGGTGGAGCAGGGGCTTGCGCAGGGCGTCCAGGCCGGCGATCCACATCTTGGCGGGGGAGAAGGTGTGCATCCAGGCGATGAGGCCGATGCAGTTGTCGTCGGCGTTGGCCTCCAGGCAGATCCGGCGGATGGCCGCGGCGTCGGTGAGGACGGGTTTGCAGGTCACGGTGACGGGGATGGTCGGGTCGTCGCCCAGGGTGTCGGCGATCTGCCGGGACTGTTCGGCGACCTGGCGCAGGGTGTCCTGGCCGTAGAGACCCTGGCTGCCGGTCAGGAACCAGACCTCGCGGCCCTCGATTGCCTTCATCGGGTACTTCTCCTCACTGGGCAGCGGGCTGCTGGCCGTACACGTGCTGGTAGCGGTGGTTGAGAGCGTCGACGTCACCCTGCGCGATGGGCAGGGGTTCGCCGAGTTGGCGGGAGATGTGGACGGTGCGGGCGACGTCCTCGCACATCACGGCGGCCTTGACGGCGGCTTTGGCGTCCTTGCCGATGGTGAAGACACCGTGGTTCTTCATCAGGACGGCGGGCGAGCGGTGGCCGGCCAGGGTGTGCACGATGCCGTGGCCGATGGAGTCGTCACCGATCAGGGCGAACGGGCCGACCGGGATCTCCGCGCCGAACTCGTCGGCCATCGCGGTCAGCACGCAGGGGACGGCCTCGCCGCGGGCCGCCCAGGCGCTGGCGTAGGTGGAGTGGGTGTGGACCACGCCGCCGACGTCGGGGCGGTGGCGGTAGACGTAGGCGTGGGCGGCGGTGTCGGAGGACGGGCTGTGGGCGCCCTCGACGACGGTGCCGTCCAGGTCGCAGAGGATCATGTTGTCGGGCGTCAACTCGTCGTAGGGGACGCCGCTGGGCTTGATGACCAGCAGGTCCTCCCCCGGCACCCGCGCCGAGACGTTCCCGGCCGTCCAGACCACCAGTTGGTAGCGCACGAGTTCCTGGTGCAGGTCGCAGACCTGGCGGCGCAGCAGGGCGACGGTGTCGTCGAGGGGGCTCATCGCGGTCAGGCCTCACTGTTGCGGATCGGGGCCGGGGCAGCGGCCAGGGCGGTGTTGCGGATGGCGCGCAGGCGGTGGAGCTGCTTGTCGGCGCCGGTGCCGAAGTGCTCGTGCAGGAGGCGGTACTCGGCGAACAGGGCGTCGTAGGCGTCCGCGCGGGCCGGATCCGGTAGGTAGGCGTCGCGCTGGACCCGGCCCATCGCGGCGGCGGCCGCCCGGACGTCGGGGTGTGCGCCGGCGGCGACCGCCGCGTGGATCGCCGAGCCCAGTGCCGGGCCCTGTTCGGACTGCGCGAGGGAGACCGGGCGGCGCAGCACGTCGGCGTAGATCTGCATGAGGAGGGGGTTCTTCTTGAGGCCGCCGGTGACGATGAATTCGGTGACGGGGACGCCGCCCTGTTCGAGGGCGTCGACGATGGTGCGGGTGCCGTAGGCGGTGGATTCCAGGAGGGCGCGGTAGACGTCCTCGGGGCGGGTGGTGAGGGTGAGGCCGATGATGACGCCGCTGAGGTGGTGGTCGACGAGGGTGGAGCGGTTGCCGTTCATCCAGTCCAGGGCGATGAGGCCGTGGGCGCCGACGGGCTGGTCGGCGCTCTTGCGGGTGAGGAGTTGGTGCAGGTCCTCGCCGTTGGTGTCGGCCTCGGCCTGGTAGTGGGCGGGTGGGCCCTGGCGCAGCCACCAGGCGAAGATGTCGCCGACGGCGCTCTGGCCGGCTTCGTAGCCGTAGGAGCCGTTGATGATGCCGCCGTCGACGACGCCGCAGATGCCGGGGACCTCGGCGAGGGTGGCGCCGTTGAGGACGTGGCAGGTGGAGGTGCCCATGATGGCGAGGAGTTGGCCGTTGTCGATGGCTCGGGCGGCGGGGGCGGCGACGTGGGCGTCGACGTTGCCGGCGGCGACCGCGATGCCCGGGGGCAGGCCCGTCCAGGAGGCGGCGGTGGCGGTGAGCGAGCCGACCCGGGAGCCGAGCGGGGCCAGCGGGTGTTCCAGGCGGGTGCGGGCGAAGTCGGCGAACGCAGGGTTCAGCGCGGCGAGGTAGTCCTCGTCGGGGTAGTGGCCGTCCTGGTGGATGCCCTTGTAGCCGGCGGTGCAGGTGTTGCGGCTCTCCGTGCCGGTGAGCTGCCACACGATCCAGTCGGCGGCCTCGATCCACCGCTCCGTGGCGTCGTAGACGACGCCGTCCTCCTCCAGCACCTGCAGCGCCTTCGCGTACTGCCACTCCGCGGAGATCTTCCCGCCGTAGCGGGCGATCCACTTCTCGCCACGCTCGTGCGCCAACGCGTTGATCCGATCCGCCTGGCCCTGCGCCGCGTGGTGCTTCCACAGCTTGGGCCACGCGTGAGGGCGCCCCGCCCACTCGGAGACCTCCGCCAGCGGGGTGCCGTCCGCCAGCGTCGGCAGCACCGTGCAGGCGGTGAAGTCCGTCGCGATACCGATCACGTCGGCCGGGTCCACACCCGAGGCCGCCAGCGCCGCCGGGACCGCCACCCGCAACACCTCGAGCCAGTCCTGCGGATGCTGAAGCGCCCAGTCCGGCGGCAACACCGCACCCGAACCCGGAAGCCGCTCCTCGATCACCCCGTGCGGATACACGTGAACCGCCGAGCCCAGCTCCTCGCCGTCCCGCACCCGCACCACGACGGCACGACCGGAGAGAGTGCCGAAATCGACACCTACGACATAGCTCTCGCTGTCCGGAAGCGGTGAGGTCACGGTGGGTTCACGTCCTTCGTGTGGGCTCTGCCGGCCGTGGGCGATCGGCGAGCCGGTGTCGATACGGAGCTCGGTGGGGTGTGGCGGGTATGACGTACCACGCCGGGGCGGGGTGTGGCCGCCGGGCTGCTCCGCGTCACTGCGGAGGCCCGGCGGCCGGCCGCCGTTCCCGGCCTCACCCTCGGAAGGCGCGGGAACGGGCCGCCGGCGGGGCGGACGGAAGCGGGTTGGTCAGCCCGGCCGGCGGAGGTCGGTGGGCGCCGGCCGGCTTGTCCGAGCTGGCGCACTGCGATTGTTAGCGTTAACAATCTCAGTGTCAAGAGGTCGGCCGTGTCGACCCGTGTCCCCGGGTCGGCCGGCGGCGGCGCGTGCTCGGACACTCGTCCGGGAGCCGGCGCGGCGACCGGGCGCAAGGCCGCCCGGAGCAAGGGCGGGGGCGGGGCACGGCCCGGGCTCCGCGCACGGGGCTCAAGGTGCTGGGCTCAGCATGTAGGACTCAAAGTGCCGGGCTCAGCGTGCCGGGCTCAGCGCGGGGCGGGCCCGGCGTGCCGGGCTCAGCGCGGGGCGGGCCCGGCGCTGCGGCGAAGCACCATCTCGGGCGAGATCAGGACGTGGCTGCGGGCATGCCCGACTCCCGCCAGTTCCTCCACCAGCAGCTCCAGCGCCCGTCGGCCCAACTCGCCGAAGTCCTGGCGCACGGTGGTGAGCGGCGGGGTGAAGTACGCGGCCTCGGGGATGTCGTCGAACCCGACCACACTGATGGCGCCGGGGATCGTCCGCCCCGACTCGTGCAGCGCCCGCAGCAGACCGAGCGCCATGTGGTCGTTGGCGCAGAACACCGCGCTGACCTCCGGATCCGTGGCGATCCGCAGGCCGGCCTCGTACCCGGAGCGGGAGCTCCAGTCGCCGCTCTGCACCTGTGGCACCGGCGCGCCGGCCGCCTCCAGGGCGCGGCGCCAGCCGTCCTGCCGGGCCCTGGTCTCCAACCAGCCGGCCGGGCCGGCGACATGGTGCACGGTCTCGTGCCCGAGGTCCAACAGGTGCCGGGTGGCGGCGAGCGCGCCGGCCTCGTTGTCCACGGCCACCATCGGCACCCGTGACTGACTGCCCGAACCCACCGCGACCACCGGCACCGTGCTGGAGAGCTTGGCCACCGCGCTGACGGCGGAGATCTGCGGCGCGATGACGACGATGCCCTCGACGCTCTGATCACGGAGGCGGTCCACCGCCTCCTGGAGCGAGCGGCTGTCCAACGATCGCAGGCTGGCCACGCTGACGAAGTACCCGGCACTGCGGGCCGCCTGCTCGATGCCGTCCAGCATGGCGGCGGGCCCGTACAGCGCGCTCGCGAAGCTGACGACGCCCAGGGTCTGGGAGCGACGGGTGACCAGCGCGCGGGCCGCCGAGTTCGGCCGGTAGTCCAGCTCGCGGATGGCGGCGAGCACCCGGTCCCTGGTGTCGGGGCGTACGTGCGGCGCTCCGTTCAGCACCCGTGACACCGTCTGGTGGGACACCCCGGCGACCCTCGCCACGTCCGCCATGACGGGCTGGCGCGAATCCGGCTCGGCGCTTCCTGCTGCCACTCGTGGCCCCCTTGTCGGCTCGGCACCACGACTCTCTCATGTGTGCTGCCGAGAGTGTATTTGTGCACGCTAACAAAGCAAGGAGCGGGCACTGCTCGCGAACCGGACACGAACGGGCTTCCCTGCGACCACGCTCACCCGGCCGGACTCCCGGGCTCGACCGCCGCCGGGTCGACCGCTGCCGGGTCGACCGCTGCCGGGTCGACCGCTGCCGCCGGGCCGACCGCCGCCGGGCCGAGCAGACCGAGCAGGCCGCGCATACGCGCGTATTTCGCGGTCAGCCGGGCGGCGGTCCGCTCGTCGAGGGCCGCGAGCCGCACCGGATCGGCGTTGTGGGCCAGGTCCGCCTGCTTGACCAGCAACGCACCGGGCGTCGCCAGGATCCGGGCCGCGTAGTCCTGCTGCGGCTCCCCCGACCGCTTGGTGAGCGCCCCGACGATCGCCTTGACCTGCTCGGGCAACCGCGCGGCGTCCAGCCACTCCTGGGACAGCGCGTCGTCCTCCACCGCGTCGTGCAACCACGCGGCGGCGATCTGCTCCGCACTGCCGCCTCGCTCGCGCACCCCGCGCGCCACGGCCGCCAGGTGCTCGGCGTACGGCCGGCCCGCCTTGTCGACCTGGCCGGCGTGGGCCCGGCGCGCGATCGTCTCCACCTCGGTAAGGCTCAGCACTCCCATGGCCGCCATGCTAGCCAGCGCTCCGGCGCCGCCCGGCCGCGCGGGTCGGTGGCGAGGCCCTGGTCCGCCGGTGTTCGGCTTGCCGGTGTCCGGTCCGCCGGTGTCCGGTTTGCCGAACCGGCAACGGATTTTGTCGGAGGACCGGGGCGACCCGCAGCATGGCGGCAGGCGGGAGCAACGGCGGAGAGATCTCCTCCGGCCCGCAGAGCACGTCCCGCGGACACGAAGGAGTCACCCCCTGATGATCGACGACGACACCGCTTCCGGCCAGGAGTTCTGGGACGCCCGCTACCTGGAGAGCGAGCGGATCTGGAGCGGCGAGCCGAACGCCGCACTGGTCCGGGAGGTGGACGGCCTCGCGCCCGGCCGGGCGCTGGATCTGGGCTGCGGCGAGGGCGGGGACTCCATCTGGCTCGCCCGACAGGGTTGGCTGGTCACCGCGACCGACATCTCACAGGTCGCGCTCGACCGCGCGGCACGGCACGCCGCCGACGCCGGTGTCGGCGACCGCGTCGAGTGGCAACGGCACGACCTGGGCGCGTCGTTCCCGGCCGGCCTCTTCGAGCTCGTCTCGGCCCACTTCCTGCACTCACGCGGCGAGCTGCCGCGCGAGGAGATCCTGCGGACGGCCGCCTCCGCGGTCGCGCCGGGCGGGGTACTGCTCGTGGTCGGCCACTCGGGGGCGCCGCACTGGGAGCAGCCCGGTCACGGGGACGTCCACCTGCCCGGGCCGGAGGAGGTCCTGGCGCAGCTCGCGCTCGCGGACGGGCGGTGGGAGGTCCTGGTGTGCGCGGAGCACGAGCGCAGCCAGATCGGCCCGGACGGGAAGCCCGGCAGCCGGACGGACAACACCGTCAAGGTGCGGCGCCTGACCGTGTGACCGACCGCCCCCGAGCGGGCGCGGGCCGGACCAGGTGCGGGACGGCGATCGCCCGCTCCAGTGGACCAGCACCGGGTATCTGGTCGCCGTCGCGAACCTGCTGGTCCTGGCCGGGAGCCTCGGCGACCGCTACGGCCACCAGCGGCTCTTCGCGATCGGCGCCACCTCGGCCGGTATCGGTCTGGCTCCCGGAATCGGCTGGGTGGATCGGCCTGCGGGTCGCGCAGGGGGTGTTCGGCGCCCTGCTGCAACCCGCGACGCCGGGAATGCTGCGCGCCGCGTAGCCGCCCGAGCGGATCGGCATGCCCATCGCGCTGCGGACCAGCGCCACCGGCCTGGCGGCTGCGGCGGGCCCGGTCGTCGGCGGGGCCCTGGCCGGCCAGTTCGGGTGGCGGTCCGTCTTCCTGCTCAACGTCCTGCCGGCGCTGGCGGTAGGCGTCCAGGCACTCGCCGTACGGGCCCCGGCGCACCCACGGGCGGCGGCCACCCGGCTCGATCCGTCGGGTGCCGCACTGCTCGCGGTGGCCCTGTTCTGCATGGTGGACACCCTGGTCGGCCTCCTCCAGGACGGAACGACTCTGCCGGCCCGCCCGCAGTCGGCGGCGGGAGCGCCGCCGACGCGTTCCGTGCCCGCGATGGCCTCGACCCTGTCGGTGCTCGCGGCAGCCGCCGGGCTCGGAGCTCTGCTCGCGGCGGGCCTCCCCCGCCGCGAGTGGAGCACCACGCTGGAGGGCGCGGGCTCGGAGGGCTGTCGTCCGGGCCCCGCACCACCGGGCTCGCACCCGGGCAGCCAGGCCGGTCAGGCCGGTCAGGCCGGTCAGTAGATCAGATAGGCGGGCCGGTGCCCTTCGTCGTCGATCTCACCGGTGACCTGCGAGCGCAGCTTGCGGGAGAGGTTCTCCAGCGCACGCGCCGCCGCCATCTCCTCGCCGATCCGGGCCAGCGGCCGGTCGTCGGCGCTGCGCACGGCCTCCCCGTGGGCGTTCAGGCCCGGTGCCCGCGCACCCACCAGGCGTGCCTCGCACGCCGTGTGCACGCCGTCCTCCTCGAAGCTCAACTCCACGTCCCACTGGTTGTGCATGCCGCACCTCCTGGCACCGTGCCCCACTGTGACACCGCTCCCACCAGCGTGCGCCCGGCCGGGCCCGGCGACAAGCCCGCGCGGCGCCCCCGGTCCGGCCACCCGGTCCCGACACTCGCGCGCCCTGTCCGGCCGCCTCGCCGGCTCGGCTCCCGACGGCTCGGCCGCTCCGCCCCACCCGCACCGGCACGCGACCCGCGCGCCGGTGGCGGAACCGGCCCCGCCGGGCCCCCGGCGGTAGGCTGACGACAGCGCGTCGCGGCATCGGTCCGGGTCGGACCGGCACGGGCGCGGCGCGGCCGCGAGCCGTTTGGGTGGTTCTCCGTGGCGGTCTTCCTCCTGGCGCTCGGCGCGGCTTGCTGCCTGGGTCTGGGGTTCGTCCTCCAGCAGCAGGCGGCCCAGCGGGCACCGCGTGCCGACCTGCTGCACTGGCGCCTGCTGCTCGACCTCCTCCGGATGCCGCAGTGGCTGCTCGGCACCGCGTTCATGGTCGGCGGCCTGGTGCTCAGCGCTCTTGCCCTGGACAAGGGCGAGGTCTCGCTGGTGGAACCACTGCTGGCCACCAATCTGCTCTTCGCGATGGGCCTCTCCCGGGTCCTCACCCGCCAGTCGCTCGGCCGCTCCGGTTGGGCCGGCGTGGTCCTGCTCGGCGTCGGCGTGACCGCCTTCATCGTGGCCGGCCAGCCGCAGGGCGGCGGCACCCCGGCCGGCGCCCTGCGGCACTGGCTGACGGTCGGCATCATCAGCGGCCTGAGCCTGCTGCTGGTCTCCTCCGCCCGCCGGATGCCGCTGCTGGAGGAGGCCACCCTGCTCGCGCTGGCCGCCGGCCTGCTGTACGGCCTGCAGGACGCCCTCACCCGGACGGTGGCCCAGCGGCTGGACACCAGTGGCGTCGCCGAGGTGCTGCGTACCTGGGAGCCGTACGCGGTGCTCGCGGCCGGGGTGGTCGGACTGCTGCTGGTGCAGTCCGCCTTCGAGGCCGCGCCGCTGCGGATGTCGCTGCCGGCCCTCACCGCCGCCCAGCCACTGACCGGCATCGCCTGCGCGGTGGCCTTTCTCGGCGACCGGTTACGGGTGACTCCGGGCGCCCTGGCCTGGGAGGCGGCCGGGTTGCTCTGCATCGTGGTCGGCGTGGTGGTGCTCGGCCGCCACCCGGCCATGCCGGGCTCCGCGAAGCAGCCGTGAGACCGCTGTGCCGCAGTCGGGGAGCGGCGCGGCCCGAGACCGCTGTGCCGCAGTAGTGGAGCGGCGCGGCGCGGCCCGCAGTCGTGGAGCGGCGCGCCCGCAGCCCGAGCGGCCGCCGGGCAGGGGCGGGCGGGGGTGGGGGTCGGCCCGGGCCCCGGCCGGAGGAAGTGCGGGCGGGGAAGGGCAGCCGGGCGGGAATGTCACCGCAACGGCCGCAGCGCCCGCGGTTCGGCTCCGCGCTCCGGCGGCCGCCGTCCTATCGTGGTCGCTGGCCGGCCGCCCCTGCGGACCGGTCGCGGCGGGAGGCCCCGATGTGCTGGAGTGCCGAGGCGGACCTGGTGGCGGGCGTCGTCGTCAGTGGTCTCGGGCTCGCCTGTCTGGCAGCCGTCCGGCGCGCCGGACAGTTGCCGCTGGCCGCACTTCCGCTGGTTCTCGGCATCCACCAGCTGATCGAGGCGGCGGTCTGGCTCGGCGCGGAGGGCCGGATCGGGCCGGACGCGGCCCAGTGGGCGCGGACGGCCTGGGCGGTGATCGCGCTGCCACTGCTACCGGCCCTCGTCGCGGTCGGCGTCCAGCGCGCCGTACGGTCCTCCGAGGGGCGCCGGTTACGCGCGGCTCTGGCCGTCGTCGGGGTCGCCGTCGCGGTGCCGCTGGCGTTGGTGGTGGCAGGCCATCCGGTCGCCGCCGAGGAGCACGGGCACACCCTGACGTACGCGGTCGGAATCCCCTACGCGCCGGTGCTGCTGAGCGGCTACCTGCTGGCGACCGTCGGCTCACTCCTGCTGAGCGGCGACCGCCGGCTGCGGCTGCTCGGCCTGCTGACCGCCGGCGGCGCGGCGCTGAGCGCGCTGCTGTGGCGACTGGCCTTCGCGTCGACCTGGTGCGCCCTGGCCGCGCTGGTCAGCGTCGTCCTGCTCCAGTGGGTACGCCACGACGGACACCCCGAGGCGCCGGTGCTGGACGCCCGGCCCGCTCCGGAGCGCACAGAACCGAGCGGACCGAACCGACCGGACTGACCGGGCCGACCGGGCCGACCGGGCCGACCGGGCCGACGGTCGAGTCGGCCTGCCGCTCGGATCGGACTGGATCGGATCGGATCGGATTAGGCGAACGAACACGCTGTGGCCTCGGTCACCTGTGCCCGACCTCACATCGGCCCGCCCGCGCCACCGGGGATCCCTCCCCACCAGGCACTTTGTTGACGAACGACCGCCCACTGAGCGGCTTCCGCCGATCCAGGAGGTTGCGCCGGGCGGCCTCGCTGCCGCAGGCTCCTCCTTCATCGGGCTCGCATCCGCTCCTGCCGGCGAGGGAGCCCGCCATGGTGACGGGGGGGTAGGAAAGGTGCCCCACAGGATGTTCAATCACGCGAAACACCGCCGGACCAAGCCGGTTTCCTGGAAGTGGGCCGTGGCCGGGATCGCCACGGCCGCAGTGGCGGCCGGCGCGACCACCTGGGCCGTCCAGTCCCAGGCCGCGACGACTCCGGTGGTCGTCGACTCCCTGACCCTCAGCTCCGGCTCGCCCTCGACGGCCGGCCCGGTGGCCGCGACCGCCAGGGTCCACGCCACCGAGCAGATCGACCTGCAGAGCCTGACCATCGCGGTACGGGCGGCGAACGGCGCGAACTACGACTTCCCCGGAGCGATCCGGACCACCCTGGGCGGCACGCAGACGACGTTCACACCCGGCCACCGGACCTTCCCCGCCGGGCGGTACACGTACTTCGTCGCCTACCGGGCCGGCAACGTCTGGAAGCAGCTGAGCCCGATCGGCACCTTCACCTCGGGCAGCACGACGCCGACCCCCACCCCCACGACCCCCACCCCCACGGCTTCCACCTCGGCGAGCGCGACCCTGCCGACCACGCCGGCCCCCACCACGACGGCGGCTCCCGGCCCGACCGCCACGACAGCCGCGACCGCCGCGACCGCCACCAGGACGCCGAAGCCCAGCCCCTCGCCGACCGCCACCCGGCGGCCCACCGCGAGCACGGCGACGACCGCCACCGGGGCCCCGAGCCCCGAGCCGACGCCGAGCCCGAGCCCGACCGCAACGGCGAGCCCGAGCGCGGCCCCGACCGCGTCCTCGTCGCCCTCCCCGTCCGGGTCGCCGTCGGAGTCCCCGTCACCCTCCGCATCGCCGTCGCCGTCCGTATCCGCGTCCGCGTCCGCGTCCCCCACGCCGAGCGCCTCCCCCTCGGCAGTGGCCCGATCGGCATCCTCGGCTGCGGGAGTCCCGTCCTCGCCGACGAGTGCGTCGGCTCCGCCGTGGATACCCGCCGGCGGACTCCCGACCGGCTGAACCGCCCCTCCCCCAGCACGGATCGGCCCGCTCACCTCCCCTCCCCCAGCACGGATCGGCCCGATCACCGCCCGTCCCGCCGTACCCGATCCCGGCCCCCGCCGGGCCGGGCGCGGCGGGACGGTCGTGTCCGGACCTCCGCGCCCGGCCGCCGCCGTACCGGGCGCGACCCCGTTCGAGCAGACTGTGCGTCACATGGAGCACGCCGCGAGCAGGTTGTCCGTACCGAGGACTGGGACGGGTCGTCGCGTACCGGACGCGGCGGGCCTATCCTGATCGACGACCGGGAGCGATCAAGGAGCGCGGAGGCAGCCATGGCCGAGAACACGTGGATGAACCAGTCGGCGGAGGACATCCGGCCGCCCAGTGACCTGCGGCCCGAAATACCCCACCCCGCACGGATATACAACTACTTCCTCGGCGGCAAGGACCACTTCCCCGCCGACCGGGCGGCCGCCGAGCAGGTGCTGGCCTTCGCGCCCAACACTCCCTCGGCCGCCCGCGCCAACCGGGCCTTCCTGCAGCGGGCCGTGCGGTACGTGGCCGGTGAGGGCATCACCCAGTTCCTGGACATCGGCACCGGCATCCCGACGGCGGGGAACACCCACGAGGTCGCCCAGCAGGTCGATCCCGGTGTCAAGGTCGTCTACATCGACAACGACCCGATCGTGCTGGCCCACGCCCGCGCCCTGATGGCGGGCCCCGGCCACGGCGCGACCACCGTCCTCCAGGCCGACCTGCGCGACCCGAAGTCGATCCTGGCCGACCCCCGGGTCCAGGAGGCGATCGACTTCGGGCAGCCCGTCGCGCTGATGCTGGTGGCCGTCCTGCACTTCGTGGACGACGAGCAGGACCCGCAGGGCATCGTCGCCACCCTGCTGGACGCGCTCGCCCCCGGCAGTTTCCTGATCCTCTCGCACGCCACCGGCGACTTCGACCCGCCGGAGCACGCGGTGGCCGGCAAGGCCGCCTACCAGAAGGCCGCCGCTCAGGTCAGCCCTCGTACGCATCCGGAGGTGCTGCGGCTCTTCGACGGCCTGGAACTGCTCGAACCCGGCGTGGTGGCCGTGCCCAAGTGGCGTCCGGAGGACGCGGAGGCGGCCGAGGCCTGGGCCCCGGGCTACGCGGGGGTCGCCCGCAAGGGCTGATCCGTCGGGCCGGGCTCCACGAGCCGATCACCCGAGGGGCGGCGGAGCGGACCGGGGGCGCGGAGGCACCGCGCAGCGGGCCGGGATTCGCCGCCCCGCCCGCGCCCGCTCCCCGCCCGCGCCCGCTCCCCGCCCGCCCCCGCCCGGCCGGCGCGCCCACCCGGCCGGAGCCGCCGACCCGGCCTAGACTGGGCGCCATGCCCCGGCTCAACGGCGAGGTCCAGGCGCTGCTCCAGGAGTACGCGGACCTCATCTCGATCACCGGCGGGGACGCCTTCCGGGCCCGTGCCTACGAGAAGGCCGCCCGAGCGGTCGGCGAACACCCGCAGGACGTCGCGGGGCTGGACGTCAAGGGGCTCCAGCAGATCCCCGGGGTCGGGAAGTCCACCGCGGAGAAGATCGCGGGCTATCTGGCCACCGGGCGGATCGAGCAGCTGGAGCAGCTGCGCGCGCGGATCCCGTCCGGGGTGCGTGAGGTGATGAGCATTCCCACGGTCGGTCCGAAGAAGGCCATGGCGCTCTTCCGCGACCTCGGCATCGGGTCGGTCGAGGAGCTGGCGCAGGCCATCCGGGCGGATCGGCTGCGCGACGTGGCCGGCTTCGGCGAACGCAGCGCGGCCCGGATCCTGCAGGGCATCGAACTGCGGCGGGCGGCCGGCGGGCGGGTGGGGCTCGACGTCGCGTCGGCGACCGCCGAGGAGATCGTGACGGCGCTGTCCGCCGTGCCGGGGTGTGTCCGCTGCGCGCACGCCGGTTCGCTGCGGCGGATGCGCGAGACGGTCGGCGACATCGACGTCCTCGCCGCGGCCGAGGACTCCGCACCGCTGATGGCGGCGTTCACCGCCCTGCCGTACGTCGCGGACGTGATCGGCAGCGGCCCCACCAAGACCTCCGTCCGCACCACGGCCGGCCTGCAGGTCGACCTCCGGGTGGTGCCGGTCGAGGACTGGGGGGCGGCCCTGCTCTACTTCACCGGCTCCAAGGCGCACAACATCCGGCTGCGGACGATGGCCGTGAAGGCCGGGCTCAAGCTCTCGGAGTACGGACTGTTCCAGGACGGGAAGGACGGCCGGGGCGAGGACAAGATCGTCTCGGAGTCCGAGGAGGAGGTCTACGCGGCGCTCGGCCTGCCGTGGATCGCCCCGCCGCTGCGCGAGGACCGGGGCGAGATCGAGGCGGGCCTGCGCGGCGAGCTACCGGTCCTCGTGACCGAACGCGACCTGCGGGGCGACCTGCACACCCACACCGACCTCACGGACGGGTTGGCGACGCTGGAGGAGATGGTCGCGGCGGCGGCGCGGCGCGGGTACGCGTACTACGCCGTCACCGACCACGCACCCGACCTGATCATGCAGCGGATGACCGACGAGAAAATGCTCGCCCAGCGCGAGCGTCTGCGCGAACTGGCCGGCCGCCACCGGCGGATGCGGCTGCTGCACGGCACCGAACTGAACATCGGCCCGGACGGCGGCGTCGACTGGCCGGCCGACTTCCTGGCCGGGTTCGACGTCTGCGTCGCCTCCGTCCACTCGCACTTCGGCCTGGACCGGGCGGCCCAGACCCGTCGGCTGATCCGGGCCTGCGAGAACCCGCACGTCCATGTGATCGGGCACCCCACCACCCGGTTGATCGGGCGCCGCGCACCGATCGACGTGGACCTGGACGAGGTGTTCCGGGCCTGCGCCCGGACCGGTACCGCGATGGAGGTCAACGGGTCGCCGCACCGCCTCGACCTGCGCGACGAACACGTCCTGCGGGCGAAGGCACTCGGCGTCCGCTTCGCCGTGGACAGCGACGCGCACTCCACGGCCCAGCTCGGATACCCCCGGTACGGGATCGGCACCGCGCAGCGGGCCGGGCTGACCACGGAGGACGTGATCAACTGCTGGCCCTGGCAGCGCCTGAAGCGCTTCCTGGCGAAGCCCTCGGCCCCGCAGGAGCCGTCCCGGTAGGCACGCTCCCGGCGGGAGCCCTCCGACAGAAGCCCTCCGGTGGGAATTGTCCCGATTCGTGGACGTTCAACCCTGGCGCGGCGAGGGCGGCAGGCGCATGATGGAACTGGACCTGCGAGGTGGACGAGGGAAGTTCGACCGCAGGAGGCAGTGGCGACAGATCGAGGTCTGCCGCTGGTACCTCGGTCGACGATCGAACCGAACGGCCGGAGGACAGTGATCAGGTCCGGAGGCCACCCCCCTTCCTCGCAGGTACCCGTCCGTCCGGGCCCGTCCGCCGGCCGGGGCCCCGGGCGGGCCCGGTCGGCGGACGACCCCGGCCGGTCAGCCCGGTCGGCGGACGACCCCGGCCGGTCAGCCCGGTCGGCGGACGACCCCGGCCGGTCAGCCCGGTCCACCCTCCCCCGTACGACAGTCGGGGTACGCCGGCCGGGCTCGGACGGCCCGCGCGACCGGCCGGCGCGACGGCGGGCTCAGTGGCCGAGCAGCCCGGCGAGGTCGGATCCCAGGTTGGCCACCTTGGTGAGGTCCCCGAGGTCGGTGATCGCCCCGACCGGAATGCTGTAGGTGTGCTCCTGCCGTGCCGGGGCCGGGTCGGCCGCCGCGGCGGCCGGAGTCCCGGCGGCCAGGGCCACCGCGCCGAGAACGGCGCCGGCGAGGACGAGTCGGATGACGGTACGCATCAGGACCTCCGCAGATAGGGGTGTACTGGACTGATCAACCGCCGTCGGCCGCGGTGGACACGGGTGGGGACCGACGTGCCCTCGCCGGCGCCGCCGGGCCGCTCGAACGGGCTACCCCACACGGTGGCGACGGGCCGGAACGGGTTCTGCCAGCGCCCGCGAGCCGGGGCCCGCAGGTCGGCATGGAGCGACGGGCCGGAACGGGCCCTGCCCGCGCCCGCGAGCCGTAGGATCGGGCCGTACCGAATCCGCCGGAGTGCTCAGGGGGCCGCCGTGACCGACCCCGGACCGGCCTCCGGCGACGCGCCGACCGGCCTGCTCGCGGCCGTCGGCCCGTACTTCGCCGTCCGGCAGGGCGTCCCGGGCGAGCCACCGCCCGCCGGACTCCGGCCACTGCGCGAGCTGTACGCGACCGGGCCGGGCAGCGCGCTGGCCGAGCGGATCCCGCTGGTGGCGGAGCGCCTGGGCACGGCCGAACCGCGGGTGGCCGCCTCCGTCCTGCACCTCGGGCTGGCCGCCCGACTCTGGTCCGTCGCGCTCGGCGCCGCGGTACTGGGCGCCGCCGTGCCCGACCTTCACCCCGACCGCACCCACGCGGCGCTCCCGCCCCAGGGTCCGATCGACCTGTGGCTGCCCGCCGCGGGCCCGGCGACGCGGCCGGCGTCGGCCGTCGAGCTGCGGCGCGTGGTCGTCGCGGAGAACCTGGTACCGCTCGCGGCCGCGGTCCGGTCCGTCACGCCGGTGTCCGAGGGACTCCTGTGGGGGAACGCCGCCTCCGCGCTGGCCGGCGCACTGCGCGTGTTGCACCAGCACGTCTGCGGCACGCGTCCGGCGGCCGCCCGCGCCGCCCACCGCTTCACGGACGACCTCCTCGCGCTCGATCCACTGGCCGACGCGGGCACCCTGACCTGCACCGGGGCCGCGGGGCCGCCGGCCTTCCGGCGCACCAGCTGCTGCCTGTACTACCGCGTCGGACCCGGCGCGGGCATCTGCGGCGACTGCGTGTTCGACGCTCCCCCGGCGCGGCCCGCACGGCCCTGACACCCCCGGGCATCGCGGCGGAGGTCCGGCGCGGGCGCCGCGGCCCGTGCACGCGCCGGCCGCGGCCCGGCCCGGCGGCGATCGCCCAGACCGGGGTGTGGCGAGCTGCCCGCCGCCCCGATCTGAGACGCCGTCACCCCCACCCGGAACAGGGCGCTACGCTTCCCCGGCACGGACTGTTGTCTAGACCTCTTGAGCCGGCCCCCCTCGAAGGGAAGCGTCAGATGCAGGATCACGTCCTCGACCCCGAACACCGGGATTTCGCCGCCATGGCGCGGTTGTTCATCGCCCGCGAGATCTCCCCCCACCACGCCGACTGGGAGCGGGCCGGGATGGTCGACCGGGACGTCTGGCGGGCGGCTGGGAGGGCCGGTCTGCTCGGCTTCGACGTGGCACCCGAGTACGGCGGCGGCGGCACCGAGGACATCCGCTATCCGATCCTGCTGGCCGAGGAGCTGATCCGGGCGGGCGCCAGCGGCATGGGCTTCGGCCTGCACAACGAGGTGGTCGCGCCCTACCTGAACCAGCTGGCCACACCCGAGCAGCAGCGGCGTTGGCTGCCCGGATTCTGTTCGGGCGATCTGGTCTCGGCGATCGCGATCACCGAGCCCGGCGCCGGCAGCGACCTGCAGGCGATCACCACGAGCGCCGTCCTGGACGGCGACGCGTACGTGCTCACGGGAGCGAAGACCTTCGTCACCAACGGAATCCACGCCGACCTGGTGATCGTCGCGGCCAAGACGAACCCGGCGGACCGGCTGCGCGGCGGGATCTCCCTGCTGGTCGTGGAGCGGGGCATGCCCGGATTCGACCGGGGCCGGCCGCTGGAGAAGATCGGCCAGCACGCGCAGGACACCGCCGAGCTCTTCTTCGACGAGGTCCGCGTCCCGGTGACCAACCTCCTGGGGCGGCCGGACCGGGGACTGCGACACCTGATGGAGAACCTCCAGCGGGAGCGCCTGAGCATCGCCGCCACCGCCGTGGCCGGAGCGGAGACCGTCTTCGCCGCGACTCTGCAGTACTGCCGCACGCGGACGGCGTTCGGGCAGCCGATCGGCGGCTTCCAGCACATCCGGTTCGAACTCGCCGAGATGTCCACCGAACTGGAGATCGCCCGTACCTACGTGGACCGCTGCGTTCTCGACCACAACGCGGGACGCCGTGATCCGGTCACGGCGGCCCGGGCCAAGTGGTGGACGACGGACCTGCAGAAGAGGGTGGTCGACCGCTGCCTCCAACTGCACGGCGGCTACGGCTACATGCGCGAACAGGCAGTGGCCAGGGCCTTCCTGGACACCCGGATGATGCCGATCTACGGCGGGACCAACGAGATCATGAAGGAGATGATCGGCCGCTCGCTCGGGGTCTGACGTCGACGCGGGGCCGATCCCCGGTCGGCGCCGGCCGGTCGACCGCGATCCGCCGGTCGACCGGCGCCATCAGGAGCCGGCCCTGATCCGCCCGATCGCCTCCGCGATCTCGGCGACCGTGTCGTGGTCGAAGAAGAGCTCCACCGGGATGTCCACGTTCCAGCGGGTGTGCATGAGACCGGCGATCTGCATCATCGACAGCGAGTGGCCACCGAGGTCGGCGAGGTCGTCACCGGGCAGCACCCGCTCGACACCGAGCACCTCCCGGCAGATCTCGCAGACCTCCGCCAGCAGGCCCGAGGGTCCGCGGCCGGGCTGCGGCCGCGGGGCCGGCTCGGGCGGATCGGCCGGGGTGCCCGAACCTGCCGCGGACGGCACGGCGGCGAGCGGCACGGCGGTCCCGCCCGGGGCGGCTGGGTCCGGCAGGGCCCGGCGGTCGACCTTGCCGTTCGCGGTGAGCGGGAAGCGGTCCAGCACGACCACCAGACTCGGCACCATCGACGACGGCAGCACGGTCCGGCCGAACTCCCGGACCTCGGCGGCGGTCGGCGACGGCGCCCCCGCGTCCGCCACCAGGTACGCGACGAGCGCCGGCCCGCCGGCCCCCTGCTCGTGGACCGCCACCGCAACCCCGGCGACCCCCGGCATCGCGCCCAGTCCGGCCTCCACCTCGCCGAGTTCGATCCGCCGGCCCCGGATCTTCACCTGCCCGTCCGCCCGGCCGATGAACTCCAGCAGCCCGTCCGCGCGCCACCGGCAGCGGTCGCCGGTGCGGTACATCACGGAGCCGTCGGGTCTGCCCGGCTCGGGGACGAAGCGTTCCGCGGTCAGCTCGGGCCGGTTCGCGTAACCAAGCGCCACACCGGCGCCGGCGATGCACAACTCCCCCGCCAGACCCGGACCGACCGGCACCCGGTCCTCGTCCAGCAGGTACAGCCGGGTGTTGGCGATCGGCCCGCCGATCGAGATGTCCACCACCTGCTCGGGCACCCGCCACAGGGTGGAGAGAACGGTCGTCTCGGTCGGCCCGTAGCCGTTGAACAGCGCGGCCACCCGGGCGCGCAACTCGCGCGCGAGGTTGACGGTCAGCGACTCGCCCCCGACCATCGCGACCAGCCCGGGAGCGTGGAAGCCCGCGTCCAGCAGGAGCCGCCACTGCGAGGGGACGGCCTGCATCCGGGTGATGCCGCGCTCGCGGACCAACCTGACCAGCGCGCGGGGATCACGCAGTTGTCCGTCGGTGGCGAGGACGAGTTCCGCGCCGGTGGCGAGCGGAACGCTCAGCTCCGCCATCGAGATGTCGAATCCGGCCGCGGCCACCGCCAGCCAGCGGTCCCCGGGACCGCAGGGCATCTCCTTGGCCAGCTCCAGCACCACGTTGAGCAGGGCGCGGTGACCCACCCGGACGCCCTTGGGGCGGCCGGTGGAGCCGGAGGTGTAGATGACGTAGGCCGGTGCGTCGCCGTCCGCGCCCGCCTCGGCGCGAGCGCCCGCACGCGGCTCCCCCGCCCCGTCGCCCCGGAGCCGGGCCGGCCCGTCCAGCAGGACGAGCGCCCGACCGTTCATCTCCCGTGGGTCCGCCGACTCCTCGGCGGTGAGCAGGAGTTCGGCGTTCGAGTCGTCCAGGAGGAAATCGACCCGGCCGGACGGGAGCGCTGGATCGACCGGGAGATGGACGCCGCCCGTCTTCCAGATCGCGAGCAGGCCGACGACCAGGTCGGCGGACCGCTCCAGGTGGACCGCCACCCGGCGTCCCGGGCCGACGCCGCGGCTTCGCAGCCGGTCGGCCAGCAGCTCCGCCGCCTCGTTCAGCCCGGCGTAGGTGAGTTGCTCATCGCCACAGGTCAGCGCGGGAGCTTCGGGTGTCCTCGCGGCATGCCCCTCGAAGAGTCCGAGGACGGTGGTCGCCGGCAGCACGCGGTGCGCTCCGAGGTGACCGGCAGGCGGTGCGGGGCGTGCGGGTGCGAGTGCGCTCTCGCGCATGTCTCAGCTCCAGTGATCGGTGGACGGACGCGTGGATTCTAGGGGAGGTCTGGACCATTGACGGGCCATTAGGACAGACTAGGTCTATACCAATTCAGGACGGCGGCCCGCCGGACCGGCGATTGGTGAGAGGGCTGGGATGTTCGAGAGCGGTACGATCCACACGGTGCGCTTCGAGGGCCGGGCCGAGCGCTCCGGCCCGCTCACCATGGGGCAGGCCAACATGCTGCGCTGCGTCGGGCGGGACGATCCCTCGCACATCAACATGCACGTGGTGTGGGAGCTGCCGCCCGGCCTGGGCCTGGAGCGGATCACCGAGTCCCTCGCCACGCTGCACGCCCGGCACGAATCCCTGCGCACCACCTACCCGGACGGCCCCGAGCGGCACCAGCAGGTGCACGCGGCGGGCGAGTTGACCGTGCGGGTCTGTGCGGCCCGGGGTGACGCAGCGCTCTTCGCCGAGGAGCTCGGCCTGCGACTGCGGGCCGTCCGCTTCGACCCGGCCGCCGAGTGGCCGGTCCGGGCCGCCGTGGTCACGGACGCCGGGCGGCCGGTCCACCTGGTGCTCGTGCTGTCCCACGCGGCCCTCGACGCCAGTGCGCTCGGTCTGCTGCGCCGCGAGTGGCTGGCCCTGCTCGCCGGCTCGCCACTGCCCGAACCCGCCGAGGTGCGCCCGGTGGACCTCGCGTGGATCGAGCGCTCTCCCGAGGGCCTGCGCCGGGCGGCCTCCTCGCTGCGCTACTGGGCCGGACAACTGCGCAGCGCCCCCCAGGCGATGTTCGCGGTGCCCACGCCCGCCGGCCCCGCCCGGGAGCCCGGCGAGGGCCGCACCCCGCGCCTGCGGATCCGCTCCCACGCGGCCGCGGCGGCACTGGAGGTGCTCTCCGCGCGCACCGGCGTCACCCGTTCCACCCTCGTACTGGCCGCCCTGTGCGCCCTCACGGCCCACCGCACCGGCCACCGCCAGGCACTGGTCACCACCCTGTCGGCCAACCGGTATCTGCCCGAACTGACCGACTACGTCGGCACGGTGGCCCAGGACGCGCTGCTCTCGGTGCCGGTCGACGCGGGCAGCTTCGAGGCCCTTGCGCGCAGGGTTCGCAAGAGATCCCAACTCGCCTACCCGAACAGCTGGTTCGACTCGACCGAGCTCTGGGAGGCGATCGACAGGACCGGCCACGAGCGCGGCACGCGCTACGCCCGCGACTGCGTGTTCAACGACCTCAGCCCGCTCGGGCTGGACGGCGGGGTGCTGCGCGGCGGAGCGGATCCGCGCGATCTTGACCAGGAGATCCAGCTGACCCGGCTGCCGGCCGAGCCGATCGGCGTCGAGCTGATGCTCTGGGTGTTCCGTCTGGAGGGCGAGCTCGACCTCTCCCTGTGGGCGAATCCCTCCCGGCTCGCCGCCCACGAGGCGGAGCTGTTCGGCAAGGGGATCGCCGCCCTGCTGATCGAGGCCGCCGGAGGCGACGTCCGGCTCGACGAGATCGAGCGGATCACCGGCCTCGCGGCGGTGGTGCGCGGCGCCCGCTGGCGGGTCTCGGACGGCTGCTGGATCGACCTGGACCAGCTGGACGCGCTGCTCGCGGACGTCCTGACCGCACTGCCGGGCACCGATCGGCCCGCGTTCCGGGTGTCGGCCGAACCGGACGTGGCGCTCGGCCACCGCCTGGTGTGCCATCTCGCCCTCCCCCGCCCGGCCGGGCCCGGAGCGCCGCCGGCCGCCGGAGCGGCCCCGGGCCGGTCCACCGCCGATCTGGCCCGGATCCACGCCGCCTGCGTGGCCGCGCTGCCCGGCCGCCCCAGCGTGATGGCACCGCACCACTACGTGGTGACCGACGGCGTCCCGGCCGATCCGGCCGACCCCGCCGGGTGGCGCGCGCTCCCGGTCCTGCTCGAAGGCGACGGGCGCACCGCCCCGGCCTGCTGACGGACCACCGGAGCGAACCGGCGGCGGGCTGTTCCGCGGCTCCGGGGCCCCGGCCGACCGCTGACGGCGACCGGGCCCGGTGGCCGGAGCCCCGGCCCGGAGCCCCGGAGCCGCGCATGGGAGCGCTCCCAAATCGGTCGCCTATGCTGCCACGAGGCACCAGCCGGCCGTACCGAGCGGCCGGCCCGGATCAGATCGGGCACCATGACAGCCCCCGTCATTCCCACCGGCCCCACCGGCGCCGACGAACCGGCCCCCGTCCGCTGGGGCATCCTCGCCACCGGAGCCATCGCCACCAGTTTCGCCGAGGACCTGGCCCTGCTGCCCGACGCCCGGATCACCGCCGTGGCCTCCCGCACCGAGGAGTCCGCCCGGCGCTTCGCCGACCGCCACGACATCGCCCGGGCGTACGGCGGCTGGGAGCAGCTCGCCGCCGACCCGGAGGTCGACGTCGTCTACGTCGCCACCCCGCACGCCAGTCACCACGACGCCACGGCCCTGCTGCTGGCGGCCGGGAAGCCGGTGCTCTGCGAGAAGCCGCTGACCCTCAACCTGGCCGAGGCGCAGCGCCTGGTGGCACTGGCCCGCCAGCGGGACGTGTTCCTGATGGAGGCGATGTGGACCTACCTGGATCCGACGATCCGCCGGCTGACCCGGCTGATCGCCGACGGTGCGATCGGTGAGGTGCGCACCGTGCGTGCCGACTTCGGCTTCGTCGCGCCGGCCGGCGGGTCGGGCCGGCTGCGTGACCCGGCGGCGGGCGGTGGCGCGCTGCTGGACGTCGGTGTGTACCCGGTCGCGTTCGCGCAGCTGCTGCTCGGCGCCCCGGACAGCGTCCTCGCGCTGGGCCGGGTGGCCGAGGACGGCGTGGACGACCACACCGGCATCGTGCTCGGCCATCCGGACGGGGCGCACGCCGTCCTGTCCTGCTCGATCGTCTCCGACAGCGCCCA
Organism: Kitasatospora sp. NBC_00315; assembly: GCF_041435095.1. Lineage (NCBI taxonomy): Bacteria > Bacillati > Actinomycetota > Actinomycetes > Kitasatosporales > Streptomycetaceae > Kitasatospora > Kitasatospora sp. NBC_00315. The sequence goes on from NZ_CP108025.1 coordinate 1,166,477, forward strand.
GCGGGCCGAGATCGGCGGGACGCTCGGCCGGATCGAGATCCCCCGGGACTTCTACCGTCCGGAGTCCTTCGTGCTGCACCGACAGGGGCACGAGCCGGAGGAGTTCCGGCTCCCGCGCGGTCCCGGCCACGGCTACACCCATGAAGCGGCGGAGGTGATGCGCTGCCTTCGCGCGGGCGAGCGCGAATCCCCCCTGGTCCCGCTGGACGGGACGCTCGCGGTGATGTCGACGCTGGACACGGTGCGCCGCCGGATCGGCCTGCGCTACCCGGGCGAACCGGTCTGAGCACGCCCGGCGGGCCGGGACGTCCGCCCGGTTCCCCCTCGGTCGGGCGGCGCGTCCGGTGCGCCCGCGCCCGGCCCGCTCCACAATGGCCGTCACGGAGCAACCGGCACGGTCGGCGCCGCCCACCCGGGGCGGCCGGGTGCGGAGCGGGGAGTGCCATGCGGGAACGAACGACCGTCGCCGACGGCCCGGGGCAGCGGCTCCCGGGTCGGCCCGTCGCGCAGTCGCACAACCCGGTCGCGGGCCCTCGGCGCCGGGGCGGCGGCGAGCCGGTGGGCCCCGGGCCACGGGTACGAGCGGGCGCGCCTGCTGAACCCCGGGCTGGTGTACTGCTCGGTGAGCGGCTTCGGGGCGGGCGCCGGGGCCGCTCTGCCGGGGTACGACCGGCTGGTGCAGGCCGTCGGCGGCCTGATGAGTGTGACCGGACCGGCTCCCGGCGAGCCGGTCCGGACCGGCGTGGCACTGGTGGACGTCCTCACCGGGCTGCACGCCGCCGTGGGCGTGCTCGCCGCGCTGCGCGAACGGGAGGCCACCGGCGAGGGCCAGCACGTCGAGGTGCACCTGCTGACCTCGCTGCTCTCCGGCATGGTCAACCAGCCCGCCGGCTACACTCTGGCGGGTGCGGTGCCCGGCATCCTCGGCAACCGGCACCCGTCCATCGCGCCGTACGAGGTGTTCGAGGCCGCCGGCCGGCCGCTGGTGGTCGCCGTCGGCAACGACCGCCAGTTCGCCGCGCCACGACCGCCGCCCGCCCCGGCTCGGGGAGCACACCGCCGAGCTCACCGCCTGGCTGGACTCCTGACCGGCGCCGAGACCGCTGCCACTCCTCTCTCCGCACGAATCCGCCCCGTGCGAAAGCCTTCGGCGCGACGCCGCCCCGTACGAATCCCTTCGGCGCGAGTCCCTCTCGCACGGGCACCGATGACGGGCGGGCGGCCGCGTCCGGGCACGGCACGCCGGGGGTTCTACCGGCCCGGGAGCTCGAAGATCCCGTAGGAGAACCCGTCCGCCCGCAGCGCGCCCTCCGCGCGGTCGATGCCCCGGCTCTCCAGCGGGCGGGCGCCGGCCAGGCCGGGCAGGGACAGCGGCAGGGTGACCGCCTCCCGGCCGGGGTTGACCGCGACGAGGTACCGGTCGCCGCGCAGGTACACCAGCGGGTACCCGGCGTGCAGCACCTCCACGGTGCCCCGGGGGCCGAGGCCGGGGTGCGCCCGCCGCAACGCGATCAGCCGTCGGACCAGGTGCAGCAGGGAAGCCGGGTCGGCCCGTTGGGAGGCCACGTCGGGGCGGTCCCGGTCCGGGTCGAGTGGGAGGTAGAACCGGTCCTCGGACGCGGTGGAGAAGCCGGCGCCGGGTCCCGCGTCCCACTGCATGGGGGTGCGGGAGCCCGCCCGGTTGTAGCGCGGGCCCAGCACGCTGCCCTCGGTGTCGGGCAGCCCGGGGAGGTAGCGCATACCGATCTCGTCGCCGTAGTAGACGGCCGGCAGGGTCGGCCAGGTGAGCTGGAACGCGAAGGCGGGCCCGAGTTGTTCACGGGTGCGCGGGCCGGTGCACAGACGGGAGAAGTCGTGGTTGGCCGTGGGGAGGGCGATGTGACCCACGCCCTCGGTGAGCGCGGCGGCGGAGCGCCAGGCGTCCAGGAAGGTCTGCGGCGAGCCCTGGCCCTCGGCGTCGAAGTAGCAGGGGCCCTGCTGCCAGGCTTCGTCGACCGTCCCGGCGTTGTTGTTCCAGAGCGAGCGAAACGGCAGGCCGTTGTCCGGGCCGCCGAACTGGAGCATGAAGTCGGCGTGGAAGCCCGCCGCCACGGCCACGGCCGGGTCGCCCCACTCGGCGAACAGGGCGGCCTGGGGGTGGGAGCGGTCGAGCCAGTCCCGGAGCCCGGTCCAGAGCTTGGTGGTCTCGATCCGTCCCGGGTCGTCCTTGACCAGCGAGGATGCCATGTCGACCCGGAATCCGGCGACTCCCAGGCTCAGCCAGTACGCCATGATCTCGCGCAGCGCGGCCCGGTTGGCACGGGGGCCCGCCGCATCGACGCCCTGTCGCCAGGGCTCGTCCGGATGCGGCCTGGCATAACCGAAGTTGAGAGCGGGCTGGCAGTCGAAGAAGTTCGGCAGGTACCAGCCGGCCCGGCTCCCGGGCGAGGTGACGAAGCCCTCGGCCGGCCGGTCGGACCAGATGTAGCGATGGTCGTCCGGGTCATCGGCGGCGGCCAGGAACCAGGGATGCCGGTCCGAGGTGTGCGCGGCCACCAGGTCCAGCAGGACCCGGATGCCCCGGGCCTTGGCCGCCTCCACCAGGGCGGCGAGGTCCTCGGCGGTGCCGTAGCGCGGCGCGGTGGAGAGGTAGTCGGCGACGTCGTATCCGGCGTCCCGGAACGGCGAGGCGAAGCAGGGGTTGAGCCAGAGGGCGTCGATGCCCAGCCAGGCCAGGTGATCGAGGTGGGCGGTGACACCGGCGAAGTCGCCGATCCCGTCGCCGTCGGAGTCCGCGAAGGTCTGCGGGTAGATCTGGTACAGGACGGCGTCGTCGAGCCAGTCGGGGCCGGGTCGGGTCGAGGTCATGGGCGGTGGTCCTCCTACCGGTGTCCGGGATCGTGCCGGAGTACGGATTCTCGTCGATCCTCCGCCGCCACGACAGCGCAACCGAGCGAGGCGGAGCCGGGCCTGGGGAACCGGACCGAACTGGCACCGAGCCGAAGTGGGGCACGGGCCGACATGGGACACGGCGCCGCGTCCGGGGGCGGCCCGGGGCGGCGCCGAGGCACCCACGGGTCGCCGCCCGCTGCGCCGTCCCGCGCCGTCCTGCGTGGTCCTGCGCCGTCCTGCGCCGTCCTGCGCGGCTCCGCCGCAGTCCTGCGACCGGGAAGCCTCTCCGACGCTTCGTCAGGCCGGCCCGCGGCCGAGCCCGCAGGCCTCGGTGAAGGCGAGGGCCCGGCGGGTGATCTCCGGCCAGTCCCCGGCCGCGACCACGGCGGGCGCCACCACGTCCGTACCGGCGCAGACGGCGAGCGCGCCGTGGGCGAGGAACTCAGCCGCGTTGCCGGCGTTGACGCCGCCGGAGGCCACCAGCGGGACCTCGGGGTAGGGGCCCCGCAGGTCCTTGAAGTAGCCGGGGCCGAAGGCCTTGGCGGGGAAGATCTTCACCGCGGCGGCGCCGAGATCGACGGCCTGCGCGACCTCGGTGGGGGTGAGGGCTCCGAGTACGACCGGCACACCGGCCGTGTGGGCGGCCTGCGCGACCTCGGGCCGGCAGCCGGGGGTGACCAGGAAGCCCGCGCCGGCCGCGATGCCCCTGACGGCCTGGTCGGCGGTCAGCACGGTGCCCACCCCGACCCGCCACCCGGCGGCCGCGGCCCTGGTCAGATGGTCCGTCACATCGGGTGTGGTGTAGGTGAACTCCACCCAGGTGATGCCTCCGGCGGCGAGCGCGGCGCAGAGCGCGGCGGCGTCGGGTATCCGGGGCGCGCGGACGACGGCGACGACCGGGTCCGCGGCGAGCGCCGCCCGGGTGGTGGTGACGACGGTGCTGGCAGTGCTCACAGGGCTCGGGTTCCTTGTTCGGTGCGGCGCAGCGCGCGGCCCGGCAGGGCGCCGGTGGTGCGGCCCTGCTCGACGACGGCGGCGCCGTTGACGTAGACGTACTCGATGCCGGCGGCCGGGAGCCGGGGCCGGTCGAAGGTGGCGGTGTCCTGGACCCGCTCGGGGTCGAAGAGCACCAGGTCGGCGTGGTGGCCGGGCCGGATCAGGCCGCGCCGGTCCAGTCCGAGCCGGCGGGCCGGGCGGCCGGTCATCCGGGCGATCGTCTCCTCCAGTGTGAGAACTCCCAACTCGCGGCTGTAGCGGGCGAGGTAGCGGGGAAAGGTGCCCCAGGCCCGGGGGTGCGGCCGGGCGCCGACCAGCAGCCCGTCGCTGCCGACGGTGTGCGCGGGGTGACGCATGATCGCCCGGACGTTCTCCTCGTGACCGACGTGCTGGAGGATGCCGGTGGCGAGCCGGTCCTCCCGCAGCAGGTCGAGGAAGACGTCGGTGCCGCTGCGGCCCTGGGCCGCCCCGAGTTCGGCGACGGTACGGCCGACCAGGCCGGCCAGCCGCTCACTGCCCACCCCGGAGATCTGGATGGTGGTCCAGTCGGTCACCACGCCGTGGCAGCCGTCGCTGCCCTTCTCCTCCACCTCGATCCGGATCCGCTCCCGGGCACCCGGGTCCTCCAGCCGGGCGAGGGTTCGCTCCGGGCCGCCCTCGGTGGCCCAACTCGGAAGCAGCGCGGCCAGGGTGGTGGAACCGGGCAGGTAGGGGTAGCTGTCCAGGGTGAGGTCGCAGCCGGCCGCGAGGGCGCGGTCGAGGAGGGCGAGCAGCTCGCCCGCCCGGCCCCGGTTGACGCCGAAGTTCATGGTGGCGTGGGTGAGGTGCAGCGGGCAGCCGGAGCGGCGGGCGATCTCCACCATCTCGGCGTAGCCCTCCAGCGCCCCCGCTCCGTAGGAGCGCTGGTGCGGGGCGTGGTAGCCGCCGTGCTCGGCGACCACCCGGCAGAGGGCGACCAGCTCGTCGGTGTCGGCGTACATCCCGGGGGTGTAGCTGAGCCCGCTGGACATGCCGACCGCGCCCTCGGCCAGCCCCTGGGCCACCAGGGCGCGCATCCGGTCGAGTTCGGCCCCGGTGGGCGGGCGGTTGTCCCAGCCCATCGCGAGCATCCGGACGGATCCGTGCGGCACCAGGTAGCAGGCGTTGACGGCGACGCCCCGGTCGAGCCGGTCCAGGTACTGGCCGACGTTGCGCCAGTTCCAGTCGAAGCCCTCCGGGTCGCCGTTCCAGCCGACGATCTGGCGGCGCAGCGCGGCCAGTGTGGTGTCGTCGACGGGTGCGTAGGACAGGCCGTCCTGACCGAGGACCTCGCAGGTGACGCCCTGGGTGACCCGGGAGGGGTGGGCCGGTTCGACCAGTAGTCGCAGGTCGGAGTGGGCGTGCATGTCGATGAAGCCGGGGGCGAGGACGAGGCCGTCGGCCTCGATCGTCCGGCCGGTGGCGGGCCGGGTGAGGCCGTGGCCGATCTCGGCGATCGTGCCGTCGGTGACCCGGACGTCGGCGCGCCGGCGGTCGGCGCCGCTGCCGTCGACCACGGTCGCTCCGCGAACGAGCAGGTCCGGCATCAGGAGTTCCTCCGGACGGCGAGCGGGTCCGGCATCAGAAGTACGTCCGGATCAGGTCGACGACGCGCGGGGCCGGGCTGTCGGCGTCGTCCAGGACGGGGATCAGCGTCCACTTGTCGAAGGCCGTGCACGGGTGCGAGAGGCCGAGCCGGACGACCGCGCCGACGGGGGCGAGAGCGCCCGCTCCGACCAGGAAGGCGTGCTGGTCGTTGAGTCGCTCGACCCGCGCACCACTGCCCACCGGGCTGACGGTGCCGTCGACGCCGCGCACGCTCTGCGGCTCGGGCATGCCCTCGTCGTAGGGCAGGTCGCGCTTGCCGGCGTCGAGCAGCGACAGCTGCGGCTCGGGGTGCGACACGACCCGGGCCCAGCCGTGCAGGGCGGAGCGCAGCGGGGTGCCGGCGCCGCGCGCGAGCGGGGAGATCCCCCGGTAGAAGCCGTCGTCGTGAGCGAGGTAGGCGCCGGAACGCAGGACCGCCCCGGCTCCGGCGAAGGGCCGCAGGATCTCGGCGACGGTGTCGAAGTAGGCGCTGCCGCCCGCCGTGACGACCGGCTGCTCGCTCTCGTAGCGGTCGGCGAGTTCGTGGTGCAGCGCTTCGAGCTGGTGCAGGTACCGGCGGACGGCGCCGAGCCCGGCCTCGCTCGCGTCGTGGGCGAGCGCGCCCTCGTAGCCGCCGATGCCGGCCAGCCGCAGCGTGGGGGCCCGCCGGACGGCCTCGGCGACCTCGACCGCCTCGGGGACGGTCCGGGCGCCGGTGCGACCGCCGGGGCCGCCGAGCTCGACCAGCACCTCGACCGGGCGGCGGGCGCCGGCGGCGCGCAGCGCCAGGTCCATCAGCCGCACGCTCTCGGTGGAGTCGACCCAAGAGGTGAACGCGAAGCCGGGGTCGGCGTCGAGTTCGGCGGCGAGCCAGCCGAGGCCGGCCGGGTCGAGCAGCGTGTTGGCGAGCTGGACGCGGGCGACGCCGAAGGCGCGGGCGACGCGCAGCTGGGGGAGGTTGGCGAGGGTGATGCCGTGGGCGCCGGCGTCGAGCTGCGCCTTCCAGAGGGCCGGGGCCATCGTGGTCTTGCCGTGCGGGGCGAGCGCGACGCCGGCCTCGGCGCACCAGGCCGCCATCGTGCGCAGGTTGTGCTCCAGTGCACCGGCGTCGAGGGTGAGCAGCGGGGTGCCGAGGTCGGCGAGGGTGGGGCCGGTGGCGAGGTACTCCCGGACGGTCAGGCCCCACGCGGCGGGGGGCAGGGCCTTGAAGCGCCAGTCGAGGGTCTCGTCGGCGAGCGCCGCGACCTTCGCGGCGTCGATTCCGCCGCCCGCGCTGCCGCCCTCGCCGCCGCTGCTCGCGTACGTCTGGTTCACCCGTGTGCCTCCGGTCGTTCCCCGGGCCTGTTCGTCCCCGTCCGCGCGGTCGCGGCAGGTTGCAACATGTGCAACGACTATTGCATATGTTGATGAACCGGTTCTAGCATCAGCCCGGGACAGAGGTCAACGGCCTCCCATCGCGACCGGGCACCCACCCGGCCGACGGTCACCGCGTGAGGCGAGGGAGCGCACCAGATGGCAGGACGAGCCACCACGGCCGCAGGGATCCAGGAGGCTCCGGGCCTCCCGGAGGCGGTGTGCCTGGGCGAGTCGATGGCCGTCCTGCTGCCGGAACGACCGGGGCCGCTGGAGACGGTGGACGGTTTCCGCCTCTCGGTGGGCGGCGCGGAGTCCAACGTGGCCGGCGCACTGGCGGCGCTCGGTGTGCGCAGCGGCTGGATCAGCCGGGTCGGCGACGACGGCTTCGGCCGCCGCCTCACCGGCGAACTCGCCGCGCGCGGGGTGGACGTCTCGGCGGTGACGGTGGACCCCACCCGCCCCACCGGGATGTACCTCAAGGAGGTCGGCGGCTCCACCGGCGCCCCGCACGACCTCGGCGGCGGGCGCAGCCGTCTGCACTACTACCGGTCCGGTTCGGCGGCCTCCGCCCTCTCCCCCGCCCTGCTCGACGATCCGGTGGCCGCCCGGCTGCTCGCCGGTGCCCGGCTGCTGCACCTGTCCGGTATCACCGCCGCGCTCTCGGACGACTGTCTGGCGCTGCTCCGACTGCTGCTCGGAGCGCCCCGCCGGGGACGGCTGACCAGCTTCGACCTGAACTGGCGCCCGGCCCTCTGGCACCGGCGGGACCCGGCCGTGCTGCCCGCCCTGATGGACGCCGCCGATCTGCTGCTGCTCGGCGCGGACGAGGCCGAGGCCGTACTCGGCGCCGGTGAGCCGCAGGCCCTGCGCGAGCGCTTCCGCTCCCCGGCGACCGTGGTGGTCAAGGACGCCGACCGGCTGGTCACGGCCGTCGGACGGGACGGCGTAGCGGTCAGCGAACCGGCGCTGACCGTCGAGGTGGTCGAGGTGACGGGGGCGGGTGACGCCTTCGCCGCCGGCTACCTGGCCGGGACCCTGCGCGGCCTGGACCAGCGCCGCCGCCTGCGCCTCGGCCACCTGAGCGCCGCCTGCGCCCTGACCGCGCACGGCGACGTGGGGGATCTGCCGCCCGGGCCGGTGGTCACGGCCCTGCTGGAGGCCCCGGCCGGGGCCTGGGCCGACACCCGGGTCACGGCGGATGGCATCGTGTCCCCGGTACTCCCCGCGAGCCCGCCCCGGCGGGCCGCGTCCCCCGTGCTTGGAGCGAGATGAGCCAGACCGTCACCCGTGCCCTGCGCCTGCTCGCCGAGCTCGGCGAGGGTGAGCGCTCCCTCGACCAGTTGGCCGAGCTGCTCGGCGTGCACAAGACCACCGCGCTGCGGCTGCTGCAGAGCCTGGAGGAGGAGCGCTTCGTCTACCGCGACGCCGCCTACCGCTACCACCTGGGCGCCGGGCTGTTCGCCCTCTCCAGCCTGGCGCTGGAACAGCGCGGGGTCCGCCGGGCGGCCGCACCGCACCTGGCGGCGCTGAACTCGGCGACCGGACAGACCGTCCACCTGGCCGCCTACGAGGGCGGCGAGGTGGTCTACATCGACAAGTACGACTCCCGGCACCCGGTCAGGATGTACTCGCGGATCGGCCTGCGCGCGGCGCTGCACTGCGCGGCGGTGTCCAAGGTGCTGCTCGCGGACCTGCCGGTGCCCGAGCGGCGCCGGGTGGTGGCGGGCATCGACTTCACGCCGTACACGGCGAACACCCTGACCACGCCCGAGGCCCTGCTGGCCGAGCTGGAGACGGTCGCCGCGCGGGGCTGGGCGCAGGACCACGCGGAGCACGAGTCGTTCATCAACTGCGTCGCCGCCCCGATCCGGGACGCCACCGGTCGGGTGGTCGCGGCCGCCTCGATATCGGTTCCCGACGTGCTGCTGCCGTACGAGCGCGTGCTGGAGCTGCTGCCGCAGCTGCTGACCACCGCCCGGGCCGTGTCGGCCGACTGCGGCCTGTCCGGCCCCTGACCGGGCCCCCGGCCCGTCCGGCCCCTGCCAACTTGCCCACCTGCCCACCTGCCCAGCTGCCCACCTGCCCACCTGCCCACCGACCGCACCATCCGGGGACACCCGGCACGAGAGACGAGCGAGCACCCCACCATGAGCGACAAGGTCGAGATCCGTACCGACGGCGCCCCCGCCCCCGCCTGGATGTTCTCCCAGGGCGTCCGCAAGGGCCCGATCCTGCAGGTGTCCGGCCAGGGCCCGCAGGATCCGGCGACCGCCGAGTACCTCTTCCCCGGCGACGTGAAGGCGCAGACCCGGCGCACGCTGGAGAACGTCAAGGCGATCGTCGAGGCCGGCGGGGCCACCATCGAGGACGTGGTGATGTTCCGCGTCTACCTCACCAAGCGCTCCGACTTCGCTCTGATGAACGAGGTGTACGCCGCCTTCATCGACGAGAACATCGAGCCGGGTGGCGTCAAGCCGTGCCGGACCACCATCTTCTGCGAGCTGCCGCAGGAGCCGATGCTGGTGGAGATCGACGCCCAGGCCGTGATCGGCTGACGGCGGTTCGGGCCACCGGTACCCGGGCCCGCCCGGACGGTTGTGGGACCGTCCGGGCGGGTCTTCGCGCCGGCCGGCGGGCGCGGGCGTTCGCCCCGGCCGCGAGCCGCGGGCCTTGGCGCTGTGGCGCTAGGTGAGATCCATCGCTTCGTCCGGCTGCGCGGCGGCGTTCTCCCTCGCGAGGAACCACTCGATCAGCCGCCGGCCCTCGACGGCCGAGCCACCGGTGCTGTACCCGTACTGGCTTGGCGCGTAGTCGTTTCCGTACTTGTCCTTCAGCGCGGCCAGCACGTTCCTCGCCTCGGTCGGGGTGAGCTTGTGGTTGTCGTTGAACATCTCGCCGAGTTTGACCTCGATGTCCTTCGCCCTGTTCGCCTTGTTGAAGCTGTCCAGCGGCGCCGGCAGCCTGTCACGCATCGATGAGAGCTGCTGGGCGGTCGCCTCCTGCTGGCGCGCGTGGGCGGCCGCGATGGCCTCCGCCATCTGCCGGGCCTCCGGCGAGGAGTTGCTGCCCAACTGGGTGCGGTCCAGCGACGGGTAGAGCGTCTCCGCGACGTAGGGGCGGGTGTCCCAGAGCGAGCTCTGCTTGTTGTGGATGTGGCCCACCGAGGCGTCCGCCGTGATGTCGATCCACGCCAGCTCCTGCTTCAACCCGGAGACCGGATCCGTCCTGATCACCACCAGGTCGGGCCGGGTGGCGCCGTGCGTCACCTGGGTGCTGATGGTGATGTCGTCGTCCAGGGTCGGGCCCACCTCGTCGCGGATGAGGCCGTTCGCCATGGTCTCGACCGCGTAGCCGAACTGGCGCGGGAACAGGCCCTCGATCGCCGCCCTCCGCTCCGGGGTGGTGGCCGGGTCGATCCACTCGTTGTAACTGTTCACCCAGTTCCTGGTGTGGCCGTCGATGACCGGCACGGCGCCCGGATCGGACAGCACCGCGGCGGCCGCCCGCTCCACCCGGGCGTCGATCTGCTCGGCGATGCCCTCGACCATAAGCTTGTCGGCGGGCGGCAGCGTCCGGCCGTCCATGTGCACCGACAGGACCCCGAACTTGGCGCCGTCCGGCTCGAAGAGACCGTGGTCGAAGGTCCCGTGGACGGTCTCCTCCCCGGGGCCGGAGGTCGCGGCCCAGACGTGGCTGCCCTCGGCCCACTCCCCCGGCAGACGGCCGGGCTCGGCCTCCCAGGTGCGGTGGGTGCTCGGGTCCGCCCAGACCGTCCGCCCGTCCTCGCCGTGGATCAGGGCCAGTGCGTGCCCCTCCTCCCCCGGCTTGCCGAACAGCACCGTGGAGAACGTGCCGGGCCCCGCCTCCCTGACCTGCTCCAGCAGCGAGTCCACCCCCTGCTGGTCGACGCCGTGCTGGTGCGGTGCGTCGTGACGCTTCAACAGCGTCCAGGCGGGCGAGTCCTCCGGCCGGCCGTGGTACGGATGGCCCGAGGGGCGCGGCCGACCGTAGTGGGTGTCGCGCAGCGCCTCGGTCGCCTCCAGGCAGCTGTGCAGACGGTCACCGTCGCGGCTCCCGGCGTGCGGGTTGACGGCTGCCAGCAGCTCGGGGGTCGGCTTGGGGAACCTGCCCTCGCCGGTGCCCCGGAGATGCTCGTTCAGCGCGTCGAACTGCTCACGGGTCGGCGGCTCCAGCCCACGGTCGCGAAGCACCGCCTCGGTGTTCTCGTACGAGGGTGTGCGCTGCCGCTTCGCGGGCGGCGCGCCGTCCTCGGAGGTGAACGCCTCCTCCCGGGAGCGCTTGCCGCCCTTCGGGGCCTGCTCGTGCGGGGCCTGCTCGTGCGGGGTCGGGCGGCCGGGGCCCTGCTCGTGCTTGGGTTCTAACGGTCCTCGCAACACCCGCGATCTGTGGGAGTTGCGAGGACCGTGGGCGTTGGGCGTGATGATCTTGCTGGGTTGCGGGAGCGTTTCCTGGAGCGGCTGGATGTCGTAGGCAGCGTGACCGTGGCGGCGCGTGAGCTGGGGATGAACCGGAACACTGCCTTCGCCTGGGCCCGGAAGGCCGGACGGAGGTCGGTGGGCCCGCCGCGCCGGCATCCGCGGCGGGACGAGTACGAGCGGCTCCGGGCCGGGGGTGTCGCGCGTCGGGAGGCGGTCCGGCAAGTCGGGGTGAACGAGCGCACGGCCAGGGACTGGGACCAGGGCGTCAAGAAGAGCGCCACGACGCGGACCTATCCCGACGGCCGCCATGTCGACTACGCGGCAGGAACCGTCACGATGGGCCGTGTGACCACAGCACCCGTGGGCCTGGCCGCCCTGGACAAGCAACTCCACCCGAGGTTCCTGACGCTGGCCGAGCGCGAACAGATCCGCGATCTGCGCGCGTCAGGCCACTCGTTGCGGGCGATCGGACGCACCCTGGACCGGCCGGCGAGCACGATCAAGCGGGAGCTCGACGCGAACTCCGGCAGCGAGGACTACCACCCCTACGCGGCCCACCGGGCGGCCGCCGCGCGCCGGCCCCGGCCCAAGGACCGCAAACTGCTGCGCGAGGGACGACTGCGCCGCTTCGTCCGGGACGGACTGCGCAGACGGTGGTCGCCCGAGCAGATCTGCCACGCTCTGCTGAGGGAGCATCCCGACGACGAGAGCATGCGGGTGAGCGTGGAGACGATCTACCAGGCGCTGTATTTCCAGGCCCGCGGCGCTCTGAAGCGGGAAGTGCAGGCGGCCGTCCGCTCCGGGCGGACCCGCCGCAAGCCACGCCGGGACCCTGAGCGGCGCACTTCCCGGTTCATCGACCCGATGGTGATGATCAGCGACCGCCCCGCCGACGTCGAGGACCGGGCCGTGCCCGGTCACTGGGAAGGCGACCTGATCATCGGTGCGGGCGGGCGCTCCGCGATCGCCACCCTGGTCGAGCGAAGCACGCGTTACACCATGCTGGTTCACCTGCCGGGCGGAGCCCATGACGCCGAGACCGTCCGCGACGGGCTCGTCCGCACCGTCCAGACCCTGCCCGCCCACCTGCGCGGTTCTCTCACCTGGGACCAGGGCAGCGAGATGGCACGCCACAAGCAGTTCAGCATGGCCACCGACATGCCCGTCTACTTCTGCGACCCGGCCTCGCCCTGGCAACGCGGCTCGAACGAGAACACCAACGGGCTGCTGCGGCAGTACTTCCCGAAAGGCACCGACCTGAGCCTGCACGGTCCCGAAGACCTCGAACACGTCGCCCAGGAGCTCAACGGCCGCCCACGCAAGACGCTCGGCTGGGATACCCCAGCCGAGCGCCTACGTGATCTACTCACCACCTGAAACCAAGTGGTGTTGCAACGACCCCTTGAACCCAAGGTGCGGGGTCGGGCGGCCGGGGCCCTGCTCGTGCGGGGTCGGTTCGTGCGGCGTCGGGAACGCCTCGTCGCGCGACCGCTTGGTACCGCGCGGCGCCTGCTCCTGCGGCGCGTGCGTGCCGTGCGCCGCGCCGGCCGGACCCTGACCGGCGGGCCTCGGCCGGACGGGACCCAGCCGCAACCCCGTGCCGCCCGGCTCGACCGCCCGGGGTCGGCCGACCGGCCCGGTGGCGATCGGTGGCTCGTGGGGCGCGGAGGGCCGGGGCGGCGGCGCGGCATGCGTGGTGCCACCGCCACCGTGACCGGTCGGGGCCGACATGGCGGGCATCGCCGGCATACCGCTCGGTGCCCCGGTGCCGGCCGGCGTCTCGCCCGGCCGGATCCCCTGGGTCGATCCGTCGCCGCCGAACGGGCGGTCACCGCCGGACGTGCGGTCGCCGGCGGACGTGGACGTGAGGGTCGGCCCGGAGGCCAGGTGCGTGGTGCCCGGCCCGGAGTCGGTTCGGATGTCCGGGGAGGCCGTCGCCGAGGCGTGCGGAGCGCTCACCGGACCGGCCGAACCGGCGCCGCCGATGTGGGCACCCGCCGCCCCACCACCGCCACCGGCAGCGACATGCGCCGGGGCCGGGGTCGGGGCGGGGGTCGAGGCGGGCACCGAACCGCCGCCGTCGTGCGACGCGGCCGGGACGGGAGCGGGCGCCGCCTCGGCGGCCGGACGCGGCCCGGCGCCGCCGGAGGCCCCGTCATGGACCTGGCCCCCGCCGACCGGTGCCTCCGTGGCGACGGGGTGCGGGACCGCGTCGGTGTGGGGCACGGCGCCGACCGCCGGTGCACCGGCGTCCGCGTGCGGGCGCTGCTCCGGCACCCCGCCCGAACTGGTCTCGGTACGGACGGGGACCGGGTCGCTGCGGACGCCCGCCGGCTCCGCGTGAACGGCAACCGGGTCGGTGTGCGCAACCGCCGGGTCGCTGCGGACGCCCGCCGGCTCCGCGTGAACGGCAACCGGGTCGGTGTGCGCAACCGCCGGGTCGCTGCGGACGCCCGCCGGCTCCGCGTGAACGGCAACCGGGTCGGCGGACGCGCCTCGCTCGGCGGCGGGCGGGGTTTCCACGGCGGGCTGGTGGGCATCGGTGCCCTGGTACGGCACCGGTCCGGCGGTGGTTTCCGCCGGCGGACGGACCGCGCCCTCGGCCCCGCCGTGGTCGATGCGAGCGGTCTCGCCGCCTCGAACGCCGTCCGGCTGGCTGCCGCCCTCGCGGACGCCCACCGGCTCGTGCGAGGGAACGGCCCCGCCCTCGGGCCCCGTCGCGTGCGAGGGAACGGCTGCTCCCTCGACCTGGTGTCCGCCGGTCGGGAACCCGCCCTCGGGCAGGCCGCGCGAGGTGGCGCCGCCCGTCTCATGGGTACCCGCCGTGGCGGCGCTCTCGTGCACAGGCGAGACCACCGGACCGGCGGCGGGCCGAGGCGCGGACGGACCGTCGGAGGAGAAGTGCGCCGTCGGGGCGTCCGCGGTCGGTCCCCTGCTGCTGCCGCCCACGGCGCCCGCGCTCCCCGACGAGGACGAGGGGGCCGGCGACGATGCCAGGTCATGGGTGGATTCGGTGGACGGCGCAGGTGCAGTTGCCGGGGCCTTGGACGGTGCCGGAGCCGGGGCGGCGTCCGGGGCCCCGGCACCGTGGACGGTGCCGCCCGTACCGAGGTCCTTTCCGCCGCCCACCGGGGTCGGCAGGCCGTCGGCTCCGGTGTGCGCGCCGCCGCCGAGCGTCCCGCCGTGCGGGATGCCCTCGGGCGGTCCGTTGAAGTGGGACTTCACCGCCGAGGCACCCGCGTGCGCGCCGACGCCGCCGGCGCCGCCCAGGCCGGAGCCGAGCAGCGAACCGCCGTCGACCTTGCCCGTGGTGACCAGCTGGGTGGTCACGTCGGTTCCGACACCGGTGGCGGCGCCGTGCACCATCTTCCCCGCGGTGGTCTCCATCGCGTGGCCGAGACCGGCCTTGCCGGCGGCCGATCCCAGGCCCTTGCCGATGAGATGGCCGGACGCGCCGCCGACGGCTCCGCCCAGCGCGTTCTGCCCGAGCTCGTTGGCGTCGAAGCTCTTGCGGTGCCCCTCCATCATCTCGATGCCCTGGGCCATGGCGTTGATGGCCGCCATCTGGACGGCCTGCTTGATGGCGTGCTCCAGGGCCTCCTGGAGCAGCTTCTTGAGGAGTTGCTGGACGACCGTGCGGCTGATCCCGACCTCGATCGGGATCTGCGCCAGCGAGATCCCGGCGGTGAACGGCGCCTCGGCCTCCGCCGTGGCCACCTCGAAGGCCAGGATGGCGAGTTGGGCGATGATCTGGATCTTCGCCGTCTCGGCCGAGTTGGCCATGCCCTCCAGCATGTCGCCCATGCCGTTGCAGGCGTCGACCATCCCGGGGAGGAAGCCCGGATCCTGCTCGGTCCCCTTGCCGACGGTGTACTGGGCCCAGTGCTCGCCGAGGGCCTCGGCCGCCACACCCTGCTGGCCCTCCAACGCCCGTTTGAGGGCCGCGTCCGCGCCCTGTCCGGCGTCCCGCAGGCCCTCGCCGGCCTTGCGCCAGTGGTCCGCCATCTCGCGCAGCGCGTCCTCGTCGGCCTCGGGCCAGCGGGTGCCGGCCAGCAGCATGAGGACCCACTGCAGGGGCTCGGGTAGCTCGACTGCCATCGGTTCAGTGCCTTCCGGGGGTGCGGGGGGTCAGCGCGATTCCGCGCAGGGTGGCGCTGGGGAGCACGGGTGCCGTCACGCCGGACTCCGCTTCGAGGTTCGGTGAACGGTAGGTGCCCTGGGTGGCCAGGAGTTCCTCCTCCTGGTCGCTCAGGCTGCTGGTGAAGGCCGTCTCGGCGCCTTCGTAGCCGTCCACCATCGCCTTGAGTCCGTCCGCGATGTACTGCAGTCCGCCGGGCAGCCCCTTGAGGCCCTTGAGGGTGTCCTCGCTGTACTTCAGGTAGCCCTTGTCGCCCTCGGCGAACTTCTTCCCCGAGTCGTCGTCACCCCAGGGCGCGGAGGCCTGCATGCCGGCCAGGAACCCGCTCAGGGAGGCGTGCAGCGCCGCGATGCGGTCGGAGGCCGCGTGGATGGGGGCGATGGCCGCCTGGTACTGCTCGGGGCTGACCTTGAAACCGGTGCCGGCCGAACCCCCGCCGCCGGACCCAGTGGTGTCGGGGGTCGCCGGCCGCTCATGGGTGGTCTCCCCGGCCGTGACGCCCTGGATGCGCGTCGCCGCGGTCGGCTCCACCGCACTGACGCCCTGTCGGGCCGCCACCGTGCCCACCCGCTCGGCGGCCAGCGGCTCGGCGGCCACCCGCGCCGCCGTCGTCGGCTCCGCACTCCTGGGCTCCACGATCATCGGCTCCGTGGCCGTCGCCATCTGCCCGGGCGTCATCGCGACCGGTTCGGCGAGCGTCGCGAGCCGGGGCTCAACCGGCATGCGCTCGGTGGTCACGGCCCGCAACCGCTCCTGGGCGGGCGTCGCATCGGTGGCGCGCAGCTCGGCGCCTACTTCCTCATCCATGGCGTTTCCACATCGACGTGATCGGATCCCGGTCCGGGGACCGGCTGACTTCGGGCGGCTCCGGAGGAGCCCTGCGGTTCGGTTGCCGCCGGGCGGCGCCGGTACGGTCACCAGGGACCGGGCAGGAGCGGCGGCCGTGCGCGCGACACGGCGACCGGGCGGGAGACGGCGGGGCCCGGACGCCTCAGACGAGGGGCCGGCTTCCGGCGGCCGGGTGCGGCGCCGGTTCGGCCTGCGGCCGGTCGTGGTCCCGCTGCCGGCCGACGCCCTGCTCCCGGATGGCGCACAGCCGGGCGGTCGGCCCCTCCGGTTCGCCGAGCGGGCCACGGATCCGACCGGCCGCCCCCTGGACGACGTCGCGTTCCATCCGGACGGTGCCGCTCACCTGCCCACCCCCACTTCTCCTGCGCTCGGTCGGTACGGGCAACGGACTGACGATACGTCACTTTTGTACTCGCCCGTAACATCTGAATGACATGCCAGTGACATGACCGACCGTGAGCAGGGCCACGATACCGAGGGCCGGCCGGAGTCCCCCGCCCCGGCCGACGCCGGTCGCCTCCCGACAGCCTCCCGACCTCCCGGCCGGCCGCCGGGCCGACCGGGTACCCGGATGCCGCCAGCGGTGGCGGGGCGGGCGCGGCGCGCGGAGGCTTGGTGGACCCGCACCCAGCTCCGGAGGCCCGGCAGATGTCCGACACCGCCGTGACCGAGGCAGCGCCGCCCGCGCCGGCCGCCCTCAGCCGCCGCCAGACCAACGTCGTCTTCCTGACCATCGTGCTGGGCATGCTGATGGCGGCCCTCGACCAGACGATCGTCTCCACCGCGCTGCCGACGATCGTCGCGGATCTCGGCGGCGGCGGCCACATGGCCTGGGTGGTGACGGCCTACCTGCTCGCCGAGACGGTCGCGACCGTCCTGGTCGGCAAGTTCGGCGACCTGTTCGGCCGCAAGATCGTCTTCCAGCTGAGCGCGGTCGTCTTCATCGCCGGGTCGGTGGTGTCCGGCGCGGCCAACGGCATGACGGTGCTGATCATCGGCCGGGCGGTGCAGGGCGTCGGCGGCGGCGGGCTGATGGTGACCGCGATGGCGCTGATCGCCGACGTGATCCCTCTGCGCGAACGCGGCAAGTACCAGGGGGCACTGGGCGCGGTGTTCGGCGTCACCACCGTGGTCGGCCCCACGCTCGGCGGACTGTTCACCGACCACGCGTCCTGGCGCTGGTGCTTCTACGTGAACATCCCGATCGCGGCCGTGATGATCGTGATGGCGGCCCGCTCGATCCCCTCGGTCCGGGCGACCGTCCGGCCGGTGATCGACTATCTCGGCATCGTGCTGGTCGCGCTCGGCGCCTGCGGCCTGGTGCTCGGGCTGGAGTGGGGCGGCAACGAGTACGCCTGGAACTCCGCGGTGATCATCGGCCTGTTCGTGGGGTCGATCGTGCTGCTCACCGCGTTCGTCCTGGTCGAGCTGCGGGCGCCGGAGCCGATGCTGCCGATGCACCTGTTCCGCAACTCCGTCTTCACGGTCTGCTCGATCCTCAGCTTCATCGTCGGCTTCGCGATGCTCGGTGCGATGACGTACCTGCCGACGTACCTTCAGTTCGTCGACGGCGTGTCGGCGACCGGTTCGGGTGTGCGGACGCTGCCGATGGTGGTCGGTCTGCTCGGCACCTCGATGGTGTCCGGGATCGTGGTGAGCCGCACCGGCCGGTACCGGATCTTCCCGATCCTCGGCACCGCCGTGATGGCGGTCGGCCTCTATCTGATGTCGACGATGGACCGCTCGACCGGGACGTGGCTGGAGTCCCTCTACATGTTCATCCTGGGGCTCGGCATCGGCCTGGCGATGCAGGTCCTCACCATCGCCGTCCAGAACACCGTCCCCTACCACGAACTGGGCACCGCGACCTCGGGCGTGACCTTCTTCCGTACGCTCGGCAGCTCGTTCGGCACGGCCGTCTTCGGCACCCTGTTCAACAACCGGCTCGGGCCCAACCTGGAGCAGGCCTTCGCCCAGTCGCCGGGGGTCCCGCCGGAGGCGGTCCAGAGCCCCGCGGGTCTGCGCGCGCTGCCCGAGGCGCAGGCGCTGCCGTTCATCGACGCGTACGCCGACACCATCAACTACGTCTTCCAGTGGGTGGTGCCGGTCGCCCTGGTCGGCTTCGTGGTCGCCTGGTTCCTCAAGGAGGTCCCCCTGCGCGACAGCGCCCGGGCCGGCGCCTCGGACATGGGCGAGGGCTTCGGGGCGCCCGACAGCGCGGACGCGGACAAGCAGCTGGAGCGGGCACTGGCCAACGTGCTGCGCCGGACCAAGGGCCGCCCCGAGGTCGGTCGGCGCCTGCTGGCCGACTCCGGCAGCGCGGCCGCGCCGGAGCAGGCGTGGATGCTCGGTCAGATCTACTGGCGCACCCGCCTGCAGGGCGGCGCCGTGCTGAGCGCGATCGCGGCGGCGCACCACATGCCCGAGGAGGTGCTGCGGCCCGCCGCCGAACGGACCCTGGGCGCCGGGTACGCCGAGAGCGACGGCGACCGGCTCACCCTCACGCCGGCGGGTCAGCGCGAGGTCGACCGGTTGGCCGAGGCCTGGCGGCGCTGGCTCGACCACCACCTGGACGACTGGGACGTCACCGACCCCACCGACCGCGCCCGTCTGGACCGCGCCGTCGAATCCATCGCGGCCCGCCTCTTCGAGGACGACCAGCACGACGAACGGGTGCCCGCCTGAGAACCGGCCGCCCGAGGCCGGGCGCCTTCGCCCCGGCCGGGGCGTCGAGGGGCCGGGCGCCGAGGGTGACCGATGGACGGCGGGTGCCCCGGAAACGCCGACTGGTCGGGCCCGCAGCGATGAGCGTTCGCTGCCGGCCCGACCGGTGTCATGCGTTACCGCGGTGGTACGGCCCGAGGGGCCGGACCGGGTGTCAGATGCTGACGCCGTGCGCGCGCAGGTACGCGATCGGGTCGATGTCCGAGCCGTACTCCGAGCCGGTGCGGATCTCGAAGTGCAGGTGCGGGCCGGTCACGTTGCCGGTCGCACCGGAGAGGCCGATCTGCTGACCGACGGTCACGGTCTGGCCGATCTTGACGCCGATCGAGGACAGGTGCGCGTACTGGGCGTACTTGCCGTCGGCGAGCTTGATCTCGACCTCGTTGCCGTAGGCGCCGCCGGGGCCGGCCTTGACCACGGTCCCGGCCGCGACGGCCTTCAGCGGGGTGCCGGTGGAGGCGACGAAGTCGGCGCCGGTGTGGTGGCCGCTGGCCCACATGGAGCCGGGCACGCCGTAGGCGGTACCCAGGTGCGGGTTGGCCACCGGGGCGGTGTAGCCGGAGGAGTTGCTGGTCACGGCGGCCTTGGGGGCGGCAGCGGTGGTGGTCGGCGCGGCGGCGGCGGGCTTCGGGGCCTGGGTGGCCTTCGGAGCCTGCGTCACCTTCGGAGCCGGGGCCGGGGTGGCCTTGGCGCTCGGGGCGGCCTTGGCGCTCGGGGCGGGCTTCGCGGCCGGCGCGGAGTCCTGCGAGACCTTGGGGGCCGCGGCGGCCGGGGCCTGGGCGGCGGCGGCCTTGCTGCCGACGACCAGCTTCTGGCCGGGGAAGATCAGGTTCGGGTTGGACCCGATGACCTGGCGGTTGCTGTCGTACAGGGCGTGCCACCCGCCGGTGACGTTCTGGGCGGCGGCGATCTTCGACAGGGTGTCCCCGCCGATGACCTTGTAGCTCACCTCGACGGCGGCGGCCGGAGCCGCGGCAGCGGCCGGAGCGGCGGCCGGGGCGGCGGTCTTCGCGGCGACGGCGACGGCGTCGGTGCTGGTGGCACCGGTCCAGGTGGCCGACTTCTGCTGGGACTTGGCGGCCGGCACCTCGTGGGCCTGGGCGCTGACGGCGGTCACCAGGGGGAGGGCGAAGACGGCGCCGGTCACGCCGGTGGCGATGCCGATGCGGGCGAGACGGCTGACACGGTTGTTTGCCTGTGCGGGCATGGGGTATTTCCTCTCCGACGCCTGCGAGGTGAGCTGTCGGGTTCGGGCTGGAGTTGCCCGGCCGCAAGCGCGGCTTCACCCCGAGCCGTCCCGGAATCCCGGGCCGGCGACTTACCTGTGGGTCCCCCACTCCTGCCGTGCAGAGTTCGTTCGAAGCCCCCGGGCAGCGGCAGGACTAGGCGTTCCACCCGGTGGGCCCACCCGGACATTGGCCGGGCGGTCGCTGAAGCAAAGCCCATCGGCCCGGGCAAATCAATCCCGATCACGTTTGGCACCGGAATTTCACGGGAATCCCAGGAAATTCAGTGACTCTCCGAATGATCGACTGTGCAGTACGTGCACAATCCAATTGCACTGCGCTACTGATCCACCGCCCTGCGGTCACTTTCTCGGCCCTGCGTCGGTGGCCGGACACGCTCGGCCACCACCCGGACGCGCCGCTGGTGACCCTTGTCACGCGGGCCCCGGAAGCGCAGGATCGAGCCGTGAGAACCGACGGCGCGGGCACCCTGGCACTCGGCACCGCACAAGGGCGCTGGGTGGTGCTGGCGACCGTCCTGGGCTCCAGCATGGCGATGCTCGACGGCACCGTCGTCAACGTCGCACTCCCCCGGATCGGCGCCGATCTCGGCGCCTCGCTCGCCGCCCTGCAGTGGACGCTCAACGCCTATCTGCTGAGCCTCGCCGGGCTGATCCTGCTCGGCGGGGCACTCGGCGACCGCTACGGACGGCGCCGGGTCTTCCTCATCGGCGTCGCCTGGTTCGCCGCGGCCTCGGCGCTGTGCGCGCTGGCACCGAACGTCGGTGTGCTGATCGCCGCGCGCGGCCTGCAGGGCATCGGCGGAGCCCTGCTCACCCCCGGCTCCCTCGCCATGCTCCAGGCGGTCTTCCGGCCCGACGACCGCTCGGCGGCGGTCGGGCTCTGGTCCGGGCTGGGCGGGGTGTCGGCGGCGGTCGGCCCCTTCCTCGGCGGCTGGCTGGTGGACGGGCCCGGCTGGCGGTGGATCTTCCTGCTCAACGTCCCGCTCGCCGCCGTGGTGCTGGCCGTGTCCCTGCGGCACGTCCCGGAGAGCCGGGACGAGAGCGCCACCGGCGGTTTCGACGTGCTCGGCGCCGTCCTCGCCGCGCTCGCCCTCGGCGGGGTGACCTACGCGCTGACGGCCGCGGGCGAGGGCCTCTCCCCCGCCGTCTGGATCTCCGGCGCGGCCGGACTGCTGCTCGGCGCCGCGTTCGTGGTCACCGAACGCCGGCGCGCGGCCCCGATGCTCCCGCCGGAGCTGTTCGCCTCGCGCCTGTTCACCTCGGTGAACCTGGTCACGCTCTGCGTGTACGCCGCCTTCAGCGGGGTGTTCTTCCTCCTGGTGGTCCAGCTGCAGACGGTCTCCGGTTTCACACCGCTGACCTCCGGCCTCGCGCTGCTGCCGATCACCGTGCTGATGCTGGCGCTCTCCTCGCGGGCCGGGCGGCTGGGCAAACGGATCGGCCCCCGGCTGCCGCTCGTCGCCGGTCCGATGATCTGCGCCGCGGGCGTCCTGCTGATGCTGCGGATCGGCGCCGGCGCCTCGTACTGGACGGACGTGCTGCCCGCCACCACCGTCATGGGCTGCGGGATGGTCCTGCTGGTGGCGCCGCTCACCGCGACCGTGCTGGCGGCGGTCGACGTGCGCCGGGCCGGCATCGCCAGCGGCGTCAACAACGCCGCCGCCCGCGCGGCCGGACTGCTCGCGGTGGCGGCGCTGCCGGCCCTCGTCGGCCTGAGCGGCGAGGCGTATCAGGTGCCCGCCGCGGTGGACTCGGCCTTCCGCAGCGCGATGGCGATCTGCGCCGGGCTCCTGGTCACCGGGGGCCTGGTGGCGCTGGCCACCGTCCGCGGCAACGTGCTGGCCCCGCAGGACCACCCGGTCGCCGAGCCGGACTGCGCCTGGACCTGCGGAACCACCGGACCGCCGATCGACCCCGGCCACGAGAAGCCGGCGCGGCGCCCCTCAACGCCCCAGGGTCCCGCCACCGGAACGGCGACGGGACCCTGAGCGGAGTCTGACCCAACGTCAGAGAATGTCACCGGGGGCGTACTTGGCGGCCTCCTGGTGCGCGGCCGCGACGGCCTCGACCCGGCGGACGACCTCGGCGACCTGCGCCCCGGCCGCCCCCGTGAAGGAGAGCCGGTCGGCGAGCAGCGCGTCCAGCCCGGCGCGGTCGAGCGGCATCCGCTCGTCGGCGGCCAGGCGGTCCAGCAGCTCGTTCTCGCGGGCGCCGGCGCGCATCGCCAGCGCGGAGGCGACGGCGTGCTCCTTGATGATCTCGTGGCCGGTCTCCCGGCCGACCCCGGCCCGTACCGCGCCCATCAGCACCTTGGTGGTGGCGAGGAACGGCAGGTAGCGGTCGAGCTCGGCCTCGATCACGGCGGGGAAGGCGCCGAACTCGTCGAGGACGGTCAGGAAGGTCTCCAGCAGGCCGTCGAAGGCGAAGAAGGCGTCCGGCAGCGCGACCCGGCGCACCACGGAGCAGGAGACGTCGCCCTCGTTCCACTGGTCACCGCCGAGCTCGGCGGTCATCGAGGCGTAGCCGCGCAGGATGACGGCCAGGCCGTTGACGCGCTCGCAGGAGCGGGTGTTCATCTTGTGCGGCATCGCGGAGGAGCCGACCTGGCCCTCCTTGAAGCCCTCGGTGACCAGCTCGTGGCCGGCCATCAGGCGGATGGTCTTGGCCAGGCTGGAGGGCGCGGCGGAGAGCTGGACCAGCGCGGAGAGCACCTCGAAGTCCAGCGAGCGGGGGTAGACCTGGCCGACGCTGGTCAGCACGTTGTCGAAGCCGAGGTGGCCCGCGACCCGCTGCTCCAGCTCGGCGAGCCTGGCCGTTCCCTCGCTGCCGCCTCCCAGCAGGTCCAGCATGTCCTGGGCGGTGCCGACCGGCCCCTTGATGCCGCGCAGCGGGTAGCGCGCGATCAGCTCCTCCAGGCGGTTGAACGCCACCAGGAGCTCGTCGGCCACGGTCGCGAACCGCTTGCCGAGGGTGGTGGCCTGGGCGGCCACGTTGTGCGAGCGGCCGGCCATGACCAGCTCGGAGTGCTGGGCGGCGAGCCGGCCGAGCCGCACCAGCACCGCCACCGTACGGTCGCGCACGTGCTGCAGGGACTGGCGGATCTGGAGCTGCTCGACGTTCTCGGTGAGGTCCCGAGAGGTCATGCCCTTGTGGATCTGCTCGTGGCCGGCGAGGTCGCTGAACTCCTCGATCCGGGCCTTCACGTCGTGTCGGGTGACGCGCTCACGCGCGGCGATGGATTCGAGGTCGACCCGGTCGAGGACGCGCTCGTAGTCGGCGACGGCGGTGGCGGGCACCTCGACACCGAGTTCCTGCTGGGCCTTCAGGACGGCGAGCCACAGGTGGCGCTCAAGGACCACCTTGTGCTCGGGGGACCACAGCTGGGCCAGGGTCGCCGAGGCGTACCGGGAGGCCAGGACATTGGGGATCTGGGGCTTCGCGCTCACGCTTCGCAAGCCTAACAGCCGAGGTCAGCCGATTCGTCGGCGCCCGGGTCCGGCCGGTCCGGGCGCCCGCCGGGACGGGTTGCGCGGGTGGCGCGGGCCGTACGCCCGACGCTCCGCGCGCCGGCGCGGCGCGGCCCGGCGCCGAACGGAGTGCCGCGCGGTGTCAGGCCCGGCCGGTGAGGACCGGGAGCACCTGGCGGCAGATCGTGTGCAGGGCGAGCCGCTGCTCCTCGCTCATCGCGTCGAAGGCCCGGTGGGTACGGGCCATCTCGGCCCGGATCAGGTCGAGGATCTCCCGGCCCTGCTCGGTGATGACCACGATCTTCACCCGCCGGTCGCCGGCCGCCGCCTCCCGGTGGGCCAGCCCGAGGGCCTCCAGCCGGTCCACGATCCCGGTCACGTTGGAGGCGTCGCAGCCCAGCCGCCCCGCGAGGGCGCGCATCGGCACCGGCTCGTGCACCGCGCCCAGCGCCTTGGCCTGCGAGGAGGAGAGCCCGTGCCGGGCCGCCGCTCCCGCGAAGTCCTGGAAGTAGGCGGTTCCGACTGCCGCCACCGCCTCCATCAGTTCCGCGGTGGTCGGTGCGGTGGTGCCGGTCGCTGCCGCGCCGGTGGCTGCGGTGCTGGTCGCTGCGATGGTGGTCGCTGCGGTGGTCGTCGTCGAACCCATGGGCGCAAGGGTACGCACAAAAGGTTCAGCAACTCCAGCTTTGACGATGGCAACGGACCCGGCCCGCACCGGCGGCCCGGATCAGAGCACCAGCTGGTCGAAGAGCCGGCGCAGCTCGGCCTCGGGCTCGGCGGTCAGACCGGTGTGCACCGGCCCGGGCTGGACGACGGCGCTGCGCGGCGCGGTGAGCCAGCGAAAGCGCTGCCCCGGGCTGTCCGGCGCGTCCTGGCCCGCCGCGAGCTCGCCCGCGCAGACCGCCTCGACGCCGTGCAGCGCCCGTCGCACCCCCGCCACGTCCGCCACCGGGTCGAGCGCGAGCAGCCTTCCCTGGTCGAGGTGGGTCCTGGCGCCCAGGTACGCGCTGTGGCGGCAGTAGAGCAGCACGCCGATGTTGACGCACTCCCCCCGTTCGACCCGCGGCACGGCGCGGAGCACGGCGTACTCGTAGTCGTGCAGCACGTCCTCGGCACCGATCACGCCGCCACCTCCGGAAGCCAGTCGCGGGGGCCCGCCAGCCGCGCGGTCAGCTGCGCGAGGTAGGCGGCGCGCACCGCCTCGGGCGAGTCGAAGCCGGGTTCGTCCTCGATCCAGACGTCGGGGATCCGTGCGACCGCGCCGGCCAGCGCCTCCTCGGCGAGCGGCGCGAGGGCCTTGTCGGCCGCCGCGACGTCCGGGCGGGCCCGCAGCAGCGCGTGGTCCCCGGCGTCGTACGGGCGCCGGATCCAGCCGGCCGCGCCCGCCCAGTGGTGATGGAAGATCAGGCTGGCGCCGTGGTCGATCAGCCGAAGGCCGCCCGTGGCCACCAGCAGGTTGGGGTTGCGCCAGGAGCGGTCGACGTTGCCGATCAGCGCGTCGAACCAGAGCACCTGGCCGGCGAGCTCCGGATCCACGTCGAAGCAGAGCGGGTCGAAGTTGAGCGCACCGCTGACGAAGGCCATTCCGAGGTTCACTCCGCCGCTGGCCCGCATCTGCTCCTGGACCTGCGGATCGGGCTCGCTGCGGGCGAGCACCGGGTCGAGGTCGACGAGGACCAGCTCCGGTACGGGCAGACCGAGCCGGCGCCCCAGCTCGCCGGCCAGCACCTCGGCGACCAGCGCCTTGCGGCCCTGCGCGGCCCCGCACCACTTGAGCGCGTAGAGCCGATGGTCGTCGGCCTCGACCAGGCCCGGCATCGAGCCGCCTTCACGTAGTGGCGTCACATAGCGGACCGCCGTCACCTCGGAGAGCACCCGGCCACCCTACCGATCCGTCAGGTCCACCGTCCGCACCGCAGCGGTGGCAGGCCGGGTTGGTCCGTGCGAGTGTGGCGAACAGTTGTCCTGGTACGTCTCGGACCAGCACTGTAAGGGATGAACGATGGAACGACCTCGGATCCTGATCGTGGGCGGCGGCTTCGCCGGACTGGAATGCGCACGCCGCCTGGAACGCAAGCTCGCGCCCTCGGAGGCGGAGATCTCCCTGGTCACGCCGTTCAGCTACCAGTTGTACCTGCCACTGCTGCCGCACGTCGCGGCCGGTGTGCTGACCCCGCAGTCGGTGGCCGTCTCGCTGCGACGCACGCTGCGGCGCACCCACATCGTCCCCGGCGGGGCGATCGGGATCGATCCGCGCTCCAAGGTCTGCGTGGTGCGCAAGATCACCGACGAGGTGGTCGCGGAGCGCTACGACCACCTGGTGCTCGCGCCCGGCAGCGTCACCCGCACCTTCGACATCCCGGGGCTGACCGACTACGCGCGCGGTATGAAGACGCTCGCCGAGGCGGCCTACGTCCGCGACCACGTGATCGCCCAGCTCGACCTCGCCTCCGCCACCCTGGACCAGCGCGAGCGGGAGTCCCGGCTGCAGTTCGTGGTGGTCGGCGGCGGCTACGCGGGCACCGAGACGGCGGCCTGCCTCCAGCGGCTCACCACCGCCGCCGCCCGCCGCTACCCCCGGCTGGACGCGGCCCAGATCAAGTGGCACCTGATCGACATCGCCCCCAAGCTGATGCCCGAACTGGGCGACACGCTGGGTGAGACGGCCCTGAAGATCCTCCGGGCCCGGGGCATCGAGGTGTCGCTCGGCGTGTCGGTGGCCGAGGTCGGCGCCGAGTCCGTCAAGTTCACCGACGGACGCGTGCTGCCCAGCCGCACCCTGATCTGGACGGCCGGAGTGGCCGCCAGCCCGCTGATCGGCACGCTGGACGTCGAGACGGTCCGCGGGCGGGTCGCGGTGACGGCGGAGATGCGGGTGCCGCAGTTCGAGGGCGTCTTCGCCCTCGGCGACGCCGCGGCCGTACCCGACCTCGCCAAGGGCGACGGCGCGGTCTGCCCGCCCACCGCCCAGCACTCCGCCCGGCAGGGCCGGGCGGTGGCCGACAACGTGATCTCCTCGCTCCGCGGGCAGCCGCTGCAGCCCTACTACCACAAGGATCTGGGCCTGGTGGTGGACCTCGGCGGCAAGGACGCGGTCTCCAAGCCGGTCGGCGTCGAGCTCCAGGGGGTGCCCGCGCAGCTGGTGGCGCGCGGCTACCACCTGATGGCCATGCGCACCAACGTCGCCAAGTTCCGGGTCGGCGCGAACTGGATGCTGAACGCCACGGCGGGCGACGACTTCGTCCGGACCGGCTTCCTCGCCCGCCAGCCCGCCCGGCTGCAGGACTTCGAGTACACCGACGCGTACCTGACCAAGGACCAGGTCAAGGCGCACGCGCAGGCCCTGCTCGCGAAGGGCTGACCCCCGTCGGTGCCCGTACCCGCCCCACGGGTACGGGCACCGACGGCGTGCCGGGCTACCTCGCCGTCAGGTACATCCCGCCGGCGTCGCGGCCCGCCGTGTTGCGGCAGGCGTAGTCACCGGACGTCCTCGCGTACAGCAGGGTCAGGCAGCGGCCCAGCGCGAGCTGCGCGTAGAGGTTCGGGTGCATCGACTCCTGGGTGGTGCCCTGCGAGGCGCTCAGGCCAGCGTCCACGAAGCGCGCCCACTCGCTGGTGGTGGCCGACGGCGGGGCGGCGGCGGTGGCGAGCGCGGCGCCCCGGGCGCAGACCTCGCGCCCCTGGAGCATGTCCCGCAGATCCATGAACTGCACGCCCTTGGCGCTCGCGACCCCGGCCAGCGCGTCGGAGATCTGCGGCACCATCGAGTCCCGGGCCCAGTCGGCGTCGCCGTCCCAGAACGGGCAGCCGCCGATGTCGGCGCGGTCCCAGCCGCTCTCGGCGTACCTCATCTCGCTGCTGCGCGGGATCGGGGAGGGGTACGACTGCAGGACGATCCGGTAGTCCCCGGCCGCGTAGCCGGCGCCGGCCATCACGGCCCTGATCTCGTCCACGGACTTGCCGACGCCCGCCATCGCGGCGCCCATCCTGGCGTCGATGGCGGACTGCTGGTCGTCGTTGCAGTAGGAGTACCAGATCAGGTAGTCCTTGACGCAGGTGGTGATCACGTCGGAGAAGCCGAGGTCGTTGCCGCCGATCGACAGCGTGATCAGCTTGACGTTGTTCGCGGCGGCCACCGCGGCGAGCTGGTCGGCCTGCGGGGCCTCGCCCTTGAAGGACTGCCCGCCGTGGCCGGAGCGGAAGACGTTCGCCGTGGTGGCGCCGGAGCAGGCGAGGTTGATCCGGTTCTGCGCGACGGCGGGGGCGCTGCGGACCTCGGCGACGTCCGAGCGGTCGCACCCGCTCGCGTACGTGGCGCCGTAGACCCGGGACGGGTCGTAGCCGGTGCCGGTCCAGGCCCGGTCGGTGCCGGCCCTGCTGCCGGTGGTGGTGTCGCTGTTACCGCTCCAACGGCCGGCCTCCCCGGAGATGTAGCTGTCGCCCATCGCCACGGAGGCCGTCGGGCCGGTGGCCGCGTGCGCGGGGACGGCGGCGGCCAGCAGGCCGGAGGCGGCGAGCGGCAGGGCGAGGAGGGCGGCGAGCAGCCGCCGGACTCCGGGGGTTCTTGCGGTGCGGTGACGGCTCTCGGGCACGGTTTCGGGCACGGCGGGACTCCTGCGGTCGGTCCCGTCCGCAAGGTGGTGCGGGCGGGACGCGCGGGTGAGGGTGGGCCGCCGGCCGGTGGCGCAGAGAACATGACATGCCCGCGCTTGTTACCGCTAGGTATCTGCAGCGACTTTCTCGCCGCGTGACCGGACCGTGTCGCGCACCGGCCGGGCCGGGCGGCCCGCCGGACTCAGACCCGCCGGGTGTCACCGCCTCGCGCGCCCAGCACCGCCGCCAGGTCCGCGGCCAGCCGGGGCGCGTCCTCGGGCGCGAGGTCGGCCACGGTGAGCCGCAGGCCGGGCGGCGAGTGCTGCCGGAACCGAGCGCCGGGCGAGACCACCCAGCCGTACTGCACCAGCGCGGCGACCGCCCCGGACTCGTCCTGGACGGGCACCCAGACGTTCACGCCGCTGACGCCGTGCGCCTCGATGCCGTGCGCGGCCAGGGCGCCGAGCAGCGCGTCGCGGCGCGCCCGGTAGGCGGCGGCGACCCGCCGGGCGGGGGCCGCGTCGGTGCGCCAGAGTTCGGCGACGGTGCGCTGCAGCAGGAGGCTCACCCAGCCGGCGCCCAGCCGCTGACGGCCCAGCAGCCGTCCGACCGTGTCCTCGTCCCCGATCGCCACCGACAGGCGCAGATCGGGACCGTAGGCCTTGGCGGCGGAGCGCACCACGACCCAGCGCGTCACGACCGGCTCGCCCGCCGGCCCCCCGGCCAGCGGCTGGTAGGGCTGGTCGACCATGCCGTGCCCGTGGTCGTCCTCGATCAGCAGCACGTCCGGATGCGCGGCGAGGACGGCGCGCAGCGCGGCCGCGCGCCGGGGGGTGAGGGCGGCGCCGGTGGGGTTCTGGGCCCGGCCGGTGACGATCACCGCGCGGACGCCGGCGGCCAGGGCGGCGGCCAGCGAGTCGGGCAGCGGGCCCTCGTCGTCCAACCGGAGGGACACCGGCCTGAGCCCGAGCGCGGGCAGCAGATCCAGCAGGCTGCCCCAGCCCGGGTCCTCGACGGCGACCCGGTCGCCGGGGCGCAGCACGGTCGCCAGGATCCGTTCGACGGTGTCCAGCGAGCCGGAGGCGACCGCGAGGGTGCCCTCCCGGACGCCGTCGGCGCGGAACGAGGCCCGGGCGAGCTCCAGCAGGCCGGGGTCGGCCGAGGGGTCGCCGTACAGGACGGGGGCCCGGTCGGCGGCGGCGGCCGCGACGGCGAGGGCCGGGCCGAGCGCGGGCAGCAGCGCGGGATCGGGGTTGCCCGTCGAGAGGTCGCGGGCGTGCGGGGGCACGGGGATGCGGATCTGGTCCCGGGGCGTGACGGCGGGGCGGGGGCGGATCCGGCTGCCCTTGCGTCCGGCCGTCTCGATCACGCCGCGATCGCGCAGCAGACGGTAGGCCGCGGCCACGGTGTTGGGGTTGACGCCGAGCCGTTCGGCCAGCTCGCGCAGTGGCGGCAGGGCCTCCCCCGGCGTCAGGTGGCCGGCGCTGACGCCCGCTTCGATGCCGGCGGCGATATCGCTGGCACGACGCCCTTTGATCGGATAATCTCCTAGCACAAACGTGATTATGCACTAGTACATAGAGGTTGTCATGTCGGACGGCACCACGGACTACGCCCGCACCGCGCGCACCACCCCCACCCGCTACCGCGACCGGGCGACCTGGGAGCGCGAGGAGATCCACGCGATCCTCGACAGCGCGTACATCTGCCACCTCGGCTTCGTCGCCGACGGCGCGCCGGTCGTCCTGCCCACCCTCTACGCCCGGGTCGGCGACCGCCTCTACGTGCACGGCTCGACCGGCAGCCGCCCGCTGCGCGGCGCCGCCGACCCGGGCCTGGCGGTCTGCGTGACCGTCACGCAGGTCGACGCGCTGGTGCTCACCAAGTCGGCGTTCAACCACTCCGTCAACTACCGCTCGGTGGTGGCCCACGGCATCGCCCACCAGGTCACCGACCCCGAGGAGTTGACCGTCGCGCTCGACGCGCTGGTCGACCACGCGATCCCCGGGCGCTCCGGGGACGTCCGGCGGCCGAGCGCCAAGGAGATCGCCGCCACCTCCGTGGTGCGACTGGACCTGGACGAGGTCTCGGCCAAGCGCCGCGCGGCCGGCCCGGGCGACGACGAGGCCGACCTCGGCCTGCCGTACTGGGCCGGCGTGATCCCGGTCGCCACCGTGCACGGAACACCCGAGCCGGGCCCCGCGACCACCGTGCCGCTGCCCGCGTACCTGCGCGACTTCCGCTGAGGGCCGGGCACCGGGCCCCCGGTCCGCCTCGGCGACCGGGGGCCCGGTGCTGCGCCGAACGGGCGATGAACCGGTGCGACATGTCGCCCGATCAGCTCGAAATGGGGCGTCCGGGTCACCCGCCTGATCGAATGTGAGACGAATCCTGTCCACTCGGCCGCGCGGGCCGCCGCACTCCCAGGAGATGGTCGTGTCCACCACCAAATCCCCCAGCGCATCCGGCGAGGCGCATCTCGGACACGTCGTCTTCATCTCGGCGGCCGCGGCGATGGGCGGCTTCCTCTTCGGCTACGACAGCGCCGTCATCAACGGCGCCGTCACCGGCATCCAGAAGCACTTCGGCGTGGGCAACGGCGAGACCGCCTTCGTGGTCGCGATCGCCCTGCTCGGTTCGGCCGCCGGCGCGGTGGTGGCCGGGCGCCTGGCCGACCGGCTCGGCCGGGTGAAGACCATGCTGCTGGCCGCCGCGCTGTTCGCGCTCAGCGGCGTCGGCTCGATGTTCCCCCCGAGCATCCAGGTGCTCGCCACCTGGCGGGTGGTCGGCGGCGTGGCGATCGGCATCGCCTCGGTGATCGCGCCGACGTACATCGCCGAGGTGGCGCCGACCGCCTACCGGGGCCGGCTCGCCTCGTTCCAGCAGCTGGCGATCGTGCTCGGCATCACCGTCTCCCAGCTGGCCAACTACGCCCTCAACGAGGCGGCCGGCGGGGAGTCGACCGGCCACCTGGCCGGCATCCAGGCCTGGCAGTGGATGCTCGGCGTCGAAACGGTGCCGGCCGTCGTCTACGGCCTGATGGCGCTGTCCATTCCCGAGTCGCCGCGCTTCCTGATCGCCGACCGGCGCGAGGAGCAGGCGCGCAAGGTCCTGCTCGAGGTGGAGGGCGAGGGCATCGACCTGGACGCCCGGGTGGCCGAGATCCGCTCGGTGCTCGACTCCTCGCGCAAGCCCCGGCTCAGGGATCTGCTCGGCGGGCGGTTCGGACTGCTGCCGATCGTCTGGGTCGGCATCGGCGCCTCGGTCTTCCAGCAGTTCGTCGGCATCAACGTGATCTTCTACTACTCCTCGTTCCTCTGGCAGTCGGTCGGCATCAACGAGAGCAACTCGCTGCTGATCAGCCTCTCCACCTCGATCGTCAACGTGGTCGGCACGGTGGTCGCGATCGCCCTGGTGGACCGGATCGGGCGCAAGCCGCTGGCACTGGCCGGCTCGGCGGGCATGGCCCTCTCGCTCGGACTCGCGGCCTGGGCGTTCTCGCACCGGGTCGGGACCGGGGACACCGCGACCCTGGCCGACTCGTACGCCACCACGGCCCTGGTCGCCGCGCACGTCTTCGTGTTCTGCTTCGCCTTCTCCTGGGGCGTGGTGGTCTGGGTGCTGCTCGGCGAGATGTTCCCCAACCGGATCCGGGCGCTGGCCCTGTCGGTGGCCGCCTCCGCCCAGTGGATCGCCAACTGGGCGATCACCGTCACCTTCCCCGACCTCGCGGACTGGAACCTGTCGGCCACGTACGTCATCTACGCCACCTTCGCCCTGCTCTCCATCCCGTTCGTGGCCTTCTGCATCAAGGAGACCAAGGGACGCTCCCTGGAGTCGATGGGCTGACGCCCACCGGCCGCCGTTCCCGCCCCGGCCCCTCCCCCAGGAGAGACAGCGATGCCCGACCGGATCGGCTCCCGCCGACACGTCACCTTCCCGACCGGCGGCCCGGCCACCGGGGGCGAGGCGCACGGCTACCTCGCGCTGCCGCCCCAGGGCGCCGGCCCCGGGCTGGTGGTGATCCAGGAGTGGTGGGGCCTCACCCCGCACATCGCCGCGATGACGGAGCGGTTCGCGGCCGAGGGGTTCGTCGCGCTGGCACCCGACCTGTACGGCGGCGCCACCACGCACGACCGGGCCGAGGCGGCCCGGCTGCTGGACGCCCTGCCCGCGGAGCGGGCGGCCCGGGAGCTGGGCGGCGCCGTGGACCTGCTGCTGGAGCACCCGGCCGTGGTGGGCGACGCGGTCGGCGTGGTCGGGTTCTGCATGGGCGGCGGGTTCGCCCTGGTGCTGGCGGCGCAGCAGGGTGACCGGGTCGCCGCGGTGGTGCCGTTCTACGGGCTGCCCCGCGACCCCGCCTTCGACTACCGGGGTCTGACCGCGCACGTGCTCGGGCACTACGCCGAGCACGACCGGTCCATCCCGGTGACGGCCGTGGACGAGGCGGCGATCCGGATCGGCGAGGCCACCGACCGCCGCCCGGAGATCCACCTCTACCCGGCCGGGCACGCCTTCATGAACGACGAGAACCCGGGCGGCAACCACGACGCGCTGCAGGCCCGGACGGCCTGGCGGCGCACCCTCGGTTTCCTCTGGGGGCACCTGGGCTGAGGCCGCGCCCGACAGGGGTCTCAATCGGTTGGACACCTGACCGCTTCGCGGCCATAGTCACCCGGATGCAGAACCCCGACCCCCGCTCCCGCCGTCCCGGCTGGGCCGGGCGAAACTACCGCATCCAGACCGCCGCGACCGTGATCAGCGGTCTGGGCAACGCCGGCGCGCCGATCGCCACCGCCTTCGCCGTGCTCGCGACGGGCGGCTCGACCACCGAGATCGGCTACGTGACGGCGGCCCGGCTGGTACCCCTGGTCCTGCTGCTCCTGGTCGGCGGGGCACTGGCCGACCGGCTGCCGCGCCATCACGTGATGGTCGCCGCCAACACCTTCAACGCGCTCTCCCAGGCCGCGCTGGCAGCGCTGGTGCTGACGGGCACGGCGCGGCTCTGGGAGCTGGTGCTGCTCTCGGCGGCGGGCGGCGCCGGGCAGGCGTTCTACGGCCCGGCTGCCGGGGCGATGCTCATGCAGACCGTCGCGCGGGAGCACGCCGCGCGGGCGTTCTCGGTCTACCGGATGGCCCTCAACGGCGCCCAGATCGGCGGGGCGGCCCTCGGCGGCGCCCTCACCGCCGCGACCGGACCGGGCTGGGTGCTCGCCCTGGACGCGCTCGGCTTCCTGGTGGCGGCGGCCCTGCGGGTCCTGCTCGACGTCCCACCGGCGGCCGGACGGGGCACCGGCGGCGCAGCCACGCCCGGCGGCGTGCGCGGCGCCGGCCGGGGTGACGGCATGATCCACGAACTGCGCGAGGGCTGGCACGAGTTCGCGTCGCGGCGCTGGCTCTGGGTGATAGTGCTGCAGTTCTCCGTCCTGATGGCCTGCGTGAGCGCCGTCGACGCGGTGTACGGGCCGATCGTCGCGGAGCAGCGGCTCGGCGGCGCCCGGGACTGGGGCCTCGCGCTGGCCGCCGACGGAGCGGGGCTGGTGCTGGCCGGGCTGCTGATGGTGCGCTGGCGTCCGCGCCGGATCCTGTTGGTCGGCAACCACGGCGTGTTCCTGTTCGCCCTGCCGGCCGCGGCGCTGGCGGTGGCGGCGCCGCTCCCCGTCCTGGCGCTCGCGATGTTCCTCTCGGGCGCCGGGGTAACCGTCTTCGGCGTGAACTGGATGGTCGCGCTCCAGCAGGAGATCCCGGCCGCGACGATGTCCCGGGTGTCCGCGTACGACGCCTTCGGCTCGCTGGCCCTCGCCCCGCTCGGCACCGCCCTGGCCGGACCGGCCGCCACCGCGCTCGGCCTGGGCGGCGCGCTCTGGCTCTGCGCGGCGCTGACCGTGCTGCTCAGCATCGTGGTGCTGGCGGAGCCCCAGGTCCGCCGGCTCGGCCGCCGCGCGGCCGGCCCGGTCGGCGGGCCCGGGAACACCCCGGCGACCGTGGGGTGAGCACGAGCACCGGGCGCCGGCGGGGCGCGGCGGGCGGGGAGGCGGCCGGTCCTGAACCGTCCTGGACGGCGCCCTGCCCAGCACACCCGTGACGGCCGGACGCCTCGGGGAGGTCAGCCGGTGGGCAGCCAGCTGACGTGGCCGGCCAGCAGGGCGTAGCCGACGAAGGCCACCGTGTCGATCAGCGCGTGCGCGGCGACCAGCGGCATCACCCGCCCCCAGCGCCGGTACAGCAGGCAGAACACCGCGCCCATCACCATGTTGCCGACGAACCCGCCGACCCCCTGGTAGAGGTGGTACGAACCGCGCAGCACCGCACTCGTGACGACGATCGCCGGCCACCCCCAGCCCTGCTGCCCCAGCCTGCGCAGCAGGTAGCCGAGGACGATGACCTCCTCCAGGATGGCGTTCTGCCAGGCCGAGGCGATCAGGACGGGGATCCGCCACCACACGTCGGGCAGGCCGGAGGGGGCGACGGTCAGGTTGTAGCCCGCCGCCTGCGAGAGCAGGTAGAGCGCCAGTCCGGAGCCGCCGATCGCGGCCGCGACCGCAGTGCCTCGGCCGAGGTCGCGGAGCTTGCGGGTGAGGTCGAAGCCGAGCACCCGCAGCGAGGTTCCCTCGCGCACCAGCAGGTAGCCGACGAGGACGACGGGCATCAGACCGCGCGCGATGTAGTACAGCTGCCAGGCCAGGTCGAGCCAGGGGCGGCCGGGCGCGCGGGAGCTGTTGAGCGTGGCGACCTGCTGGCCGAGCGCGAGCGGCTGGGTGAGCGAGCCGGCGAAACTGATCAGGGCGCCGACACCGCTGGCCCCGAGCGAGAGACCGAGCACGACGAGCAGCTCCGTGCCGAGCAGCCGGCGGGACAGGGGCTTGGCCTCGGGTTCGGTCGAGACGGTCACGGCGGCTCCAGCGGGCGGGCTTCGCCCCGGTGGTCGGCCGACCACCGGGGCGATCATCCTTCCATACGGGCGTGAGATCCCCGGGTCACCCCGCGTTCACCCGATCGGCCAGGTGTGCACCGGCTCGCCCGCGCGCATGTACTCCACATAGCGCCGGGTCATCGCGGCGAGCGCGGCCGGACGGTCCATCCCGAAATGGTCGCAGAGCCGGTGGAAGGTGGCGCTCTGCCAGGCCGCTCCGTTGGTGCGGCGCAGGCAGCGCTGCTCGATGATCCCCAGGTAGCGGTCCCGGTCGGCCGGCTCGACGCCCCATTCGTCGAGCCCCTGATGGGCCAGTGGCAGCAGTTCGTTGAGCACCAGATCGACGGCCGCAACGGCGCCGAGCCCGCCGCCGCGCCCGGTCCGGCCCGCGCGCGGCCACTGCAGCACGGCGTCGATGCCGTGGCGTGCCGCCGTGTGGAAGTTCTCGTCGGCCCGCTCGAACGGGAGCCTGGTCCAGATCGGCCTGGACTGCTCGCCCAGCACCCGGACCAGTCCGTAGTAGAAGGCCGCGTTGGCCAGCGTGTCGGCGACGGTGGGCCCGGCGGGCAGCACCCGGTTCTCCACCCGCAGGTGCGCGACGCCGTCGGCGACGTCGTACACCGGCCGGTTCCAGCGGTAGACGGTGCCGTTGTGCAGGCGCATCTCGGCGAGCCGGGGCGCGCCGCCGGAGGCGAGGACCTTGACCGGGTCCTCGTCGTCGCAGATCGGCAGCAGCGCGGGGAAGTAGCGCAGGTTCTCGGCGAAGAGGTCGAGTGCGGAGTCGACCCACCGTTCGCCGAACCAGGTGATCGGGCGCACGCCCTGTGCCTTGAGCTCGGCCGAACGGGTGTCACAGGCTTGCTGGAACAGCACCGGACGGGTCTCGGCCCACAGCTCCCGGCCGAACAGGAAGGGCGAGTTGGCGCCCAGCGCGAGCTGCGCGGCGGAGATCGCCTGGGCGGCGTTCCAGACCGAGGAGAAGCGCTCGGGGGTAACCTGCAGATGCATCTGCAGCGAGGTCGCGGCCGCCTCGGCGACCATCGACACCGACTCCAGCTGCAGTCGCTCGACGCCCTCGATGTCCAGCGCGATGTCCTCGCCGCGGGCTGCCAGGATCTGGTCGCTGAGCAGGCTGAAGCGCTGGTTGTGGGACATCGAGTCGAGGCCCGTGTGGTCGTTCTCCAGAGTCGGGAGGATGCCGATCATGACGATCCGCGCGCCCACCTCGGCCGCCTTGCGGTCGGCGTAGCGCAACCCGGTGTCGATCTCCTCGCGCAGCTCCTCCAGGACGTGGCCGCCGAGCCGGTGCGGGGCGATGTTGACCTCGATGTTGAACTGTCCCAGTTCGGTCTGGAAGTCGCTGGAGGCGATGGCACTGAGCACCTGCTCGTTACGCATCACCGGCTGGCCCTGCTCGTCGGCCAGGTTGAGTTCGATCTCCAGACCCATCACGGCCCTGGGCCGGTCGAACCGGCCCTCACCGAGCATCCGCTCCAGGACGTCGAGACAGGACTGGAGCTTGCGCCGGTACATCTGCCGGTCCGACAGGTCCGCACGCGTGGCCACGACCTTCTCGCCCATGGGTCCCCTCCTCCTAGGCCGACCGTGCAAGCATCATGCCCATCCGGAAGATCGATACCCGATGGGGCCGAACCCACTGCGCCGCAAGGAAACTGACGCCCTTTCAGTCGAATGCCGACTTGCCCGGCGCCACCGAACGTGATAAACAGGTCACCCTGCGCACCTGTTCGAGTAGAATTCGCACTGCGCTCAAGCCCGGTCTGCCACCGCTCCGGCGTCGACGACGCCACCGGAGCCCCGACGGCGGCAGCCGCGCCCGCACCGCGATCATGCCCAACCGGACACGGCCCAGGTTTCCGTCACACCAGACACGCCACGCCGGTATGCCGCACTCGCACGCCGATCTCTCACGGAGAGGCGACCCCGCCATGACATTGCAGACTCCCCAGCCGCCGCCGAGCGCCCTGCGCGCCGTCCTGGCCGCGCTCGACTCGCCGACCGCGCTGCGCCAGCCCGCCGCCGCGGCGCTGCGCCACCCCGCCGGCACACTGCTGCCCGCACATCCGCTCGCCGTCCACGTTCTGGAGGGCCCACGCCCCCGGCTCACGGCCGCACGGCGTACGGGCTGGCGGTTCCTGATCAAGGACGGCGGCCAGGTGGCCGCCGCGGCCGAGGTGGTCCAGGGCGTCGAGGGGCACACCTTCTCCCATTTCACCGCCGGTCCGTACCTGGACTCGACGGTCCGGGCGCTGCGCCAGGCCTGGCAGCTCGCCCAGGTCTCGCGCACCCGCCGACAGCCCCGGCTGCTGACCTTCCCCGGCCACTACGCGACCGCGCTGTGGCTGCACAGCCCCGACGCCGACCCGGCCGGCGATCTGCTCATCCCGCTGGCGCCGGCGCCCCTGGGGGTCACCGCGCACCGCGCCTACCCGGCCGCCGATCTGCTCGCGGTGCTGGCGCCTTCGCCCGGATCCGCCCCGACCGGCTCGACCGGCTCCCTGGTGCTCGGGCTCTCCTGACCCGGCCGCCGGCGCTCCGGCCGGGACCGGGAAACCACCGATCGGGCTACTGCGCCTGGTCCGATCGGGCCATCACAGGAGTGGCCCGATCGGCAGGTATTTCCACCGGAAGCCATCTGAACGGGTGATCTCTGGGCACGAGTTGTGGCGCATGTCACCAAATTGCTGCGCGAAGGCCGTCCGGCGCCGACACTGGGATCCAGCGTGGAAGGGCCACCTGTCCTACCCACAGATTCGCCGGTTCACACCTGGGGCCGGCGGGACAGGATCCGACTACCGCGGCGGCTCCCGACGGTCATCCGACGGAACCGCATCACGGGGAGGATCGCAAGCGAAGCGAGGGTACGACCCATGTGCCAGCACAGTCCTGAGTGCCCGTCGGCCGACTCCGAGGACCGTGAGGCGGCCGCCACGGTGGCCTGCCACCCGGAGCAGGGCTGGAGCCTGCTCTGCAACGGCGTCCTGCTCTTCGAGGACACCGGCGAGCTGCTGCCCGACGGCAGGGTGATCGCCCCGCGCCGCCCGCTGGCCGTCGCGGCCTGAGCACCCGCCCGGCTCCGGGGGCCGGAGCCGGGCCACGACGGACGGGTGGGCCCCGGCGGATCGGTTCCGCCGGGGCCCACCCGTCCGGGGTCCGGGTGACGTGCCCGGGGGCTCATGGCCCGTCGGCACGCCACCCGTCGACCGTGGCCGTCAGGCGCCGTACTCGTCCATCGGCGGGCAGGAGCAGACCAGGTTCCGGTCACCGTACGCGCCGTCGATCCGGCTGACCGGCGGCCAGTACTTGTCCGCCGGGTTCACCCCGGCCGGGAAGACCGCCTCCTGTCGGGAGTAGCCGCGAGTCCACTCCCCGGCCATCGTCGCGGCGGTGTGCGGGGCGCCCCGCAGCGGGTTGTCGTCGGCCGCCCACTCGCCCGAGCCGACCTTCTCGATCTCCGCGCGGATCTCGATCATCGCGGCGCAGAACCGGTCGATCTCGTGCAGGTCCTCGGACTCGGTGGGCTCGATCATCAGCGTGCCGGCCACCGGGAACGACATGGTCGGCGCGTGGAAGCCGTAGTCGACCAGGCGCTTGGCGATGTCGTCCACGCTCACGCCCGTCTCCTTGGTGAGCGGACGGATGTCGATGATGCACTCGTGCGCGACCAGGCCGCCGGGGCCGGTGTAGAGCACCGGGTAGTACGGCGCGAGCCGCTTGGCGATGTAGTTGGCGTTCAGGACCGCGACCTGGGTCGCGTGCTTCAGGCCCTCGCCGCCCATCAGCCGGACGTACGCCCAGGAGATCGGCAGGATCGCCGCGGAGCCCCAGGGCGCGGCCGAGATCGGGCCGACGCCGGTGGCCGGTCCCGCCTCGCTCTGCAGCGGGTGGTTGGGCAGGTACGGCGCCAGGTGCGCGCGGACCGCCACCGGGCCGACGCCCGGGCCGCCGCCGCCGTGCGGGATGCAGAAGGTCTTGTGCAGGTTCAGGTGCGAGACGTCCGCGCCGAACTTGCCCGGCTTGGCCAGGCCCACCAGCGCGTTGAGGTTGGCGCCGTCCACGTACACCTGGCCGCCGGCCTCGTGCACCGCCGCGCAGATGTCGGTGATGGTCTCCTCGAACACGCCGTGCGTGGAGGGGTAGGTGACCATCAGGACGGCGAGCTGCTCACGGTGCTGCTCGATCTTGGCCCGCAGGTCGTCGACGTCCACGTCGCCGTCGGTCAGCGTCTTGACCACGACCACCCGCATGCCGGCCATCACGGCGGAGGCCGCGTTGGTGCCGTGCGCGGAGGACGGGATCAGGCAGACGTCACGCTGGGTGTCGCCGTTGGCGTGGTGGTACGCACGGACCGCCAGCAGGCCGGCCAGCTCGCCCTGCGAACCGGCGTTGGGCTGGATCGAGACGGCGTCGTAGCCGGTCACCTCGACCAGCTGCTGCTCCAGCTGGCGGATCAGGGTGAGGTAGCCCTGGGCCTGCTCGATCGGGGCGAAGGGGTGCAGCTGGCCGAACTCGGGCCAGGTCACCGCCTCCATCTCGGTCGTCGCGTTGAGCTTCATGGTGCAGGAACCCAGCGGGATCATGCCCCGGTCCAGCGCGTAGTCGCGGTCCGACAGCCGGCGCAGGTAGCGCAGCATGGCGGTCTCCGAGCGGTGGCTGTGGAACACCGGGTGGGTCAGGTAGTCGTCCTCGCGCAGCAGCGCGGCCGGCAGCGCGTCGGCCGTCTCGTCGACCGGGCCCACGGCCACGCCGAAGGCGGCCCAGACACCGGCCAGGTGCTCGCGGGTGGTGGTCTCGTCGCAGGAGACCGACACCAGGTCCTCGCCGTCCTGGTACACGTTGATGCCGTGGTCGCGCGCGGCGGCGGCCACCGAGGCGGCGCGGCCCGGCACCCGGGCGGTGACGGTGTCGAAGAACTCGCCGTGCAGCAGCTCCACGCCCCCGGCGCGCAGGCCGGCCGCGAGCGCGGCGGCGTAGCGGTGGGTGCGGCGGGCGATGTCCGCGAGACCGTCCGGGCCGTGGTAGACCGCGTACATCGAGGCCATCACGGCGAGCAGCACCTGCGCGGTGCAGATGTTGCTGGTGGCCTTCTCGCGGCGGATGTGCTGCTCGCGGGTCTGCAGCGCGAGCCGGTAGGCGCGGTTGCCGTCCGCGTCGACCGAGACCCCGACCAGGCGGCCGGGCAGCGAACGGGCGTACTCGGCGCGCACCGAGAGGTAGCCGGCGTGCGGGCCGCCGAAGCCCATCGGGACGCCGAAGCGCTGCGAGGTGCCGCAGGCGATGTCGGCGCCCAGCGAGCCGGGCGACCTGAGCAGGGTGAGCGCCAGCAGGTCGGCGGCCACGGCGACGACGGCGCCGAGGCCGTGGGCCTGCTCGATCACGGGCGCGAGGTCGCGCACGACACCGGAGGCGCCCGGGTACTGGAGCAGCAGGCCGAAGACGCCGCGCTCGGCGATCTCGGCCGGGATGCCCTCGGCGAGGTCGGCGACGACCACCTCGACGCCGGTCGGCTCCGCACGGGTCCGGATGACCGCGACGGTCTGCGGGAGCGTCTCGGCGTCGACCAGGAAGACGCCGCCCTTGACCTTGGTGACCCGGCGGGCCAGTGCCATCGCCTCGGCGGCGGCGGTGCCCTCGTCGAGCAGCGAGGAACCGGAGGTCGCCAGGCCCGTCAGGTCGGAGACCACGGTCTGGAAGTTGAGCAGAGCCTCCAGGCGGCCCTGCGAGATCTCCGGCTGGTAGGGCGTGTACGCCGTGTACCAGGCCGGGTTCTCCATGACGTTGCGCAGGATCACCGGCGGGGTGAAGGTGCCGTAGTAACCGAGGCCGATCATCGGCGTGAGGACCTGGTTGCGGGCGGCCAGCACGCGCAGTTCGGCGAGCACCTCGGCCTCGCTGTGGCCCGCCGGCAGGTCGAGGCCGTCGATGGATCGGATCGCCTCGGGCACGGCGGCGGCGGACAACTCGTCGAGGGAGCCGTAGCCCACCTGGGCGAGCATCTTCTCCTGCGCCGCGACGTCGGGGCCGATGTGGCGGTTCTCGAAGGGACTGGCCTGCTCGAGCTCGGCAAGGGTGGCGGAGCTGCGCGGGTGACCCGCGTTCGGCTGGGCGTTCATGGTGGTCGAGGCCTCCTGGTCACGGACCGGCGGGGGCGCGTACGCCGGTCGGCCGTGGCCGCTGCGGACAGCGGGCCGGCCCTGGCGAACGAACCCAACAGGCCTCCCCCTCTGTCATCGGGACCTGAGAGCTTCGCCCGCACGGGGGCGCGAAGGCACCCCGTCGGCTTGCACCGTCGGTGAGGGTGGTGGCCGTCGGCTCCCTCGCCGGCGGTCCTGCCCTGCTTTCCAGAGTGACCTATCCCACACGGTACGGATGCCTGAGAGATTCCGGGGAGGAGTTGCTCCTTCGGCGCCCCCACCACGGGTTTCGTGTGGCCGGGGACTCTCCCGAGCGGGCTCGGCGGTCGCGCCCAGGGTACCAGCGGGAGCCGGGCGCGACACGGGCCCCTGCCCGCGGACCCCGCGATTTCGGTCACCCCGGACGGCCGATCGGGTGGCACGAACGGCCGCGCTCCGCTCGCACCCGTCCGGTTCATGGCTTTTCGTATGAAGTGGCGGATGGGCAGAGCCCTCCAGCCCTACTCCTGCGGGAGTTCCGCAGGAGCATCGCACTGGAGGAACTGAGTGCAAACCGACATCGACCCCCGCGACCTCATCGGGCACCGGGCCGTCGACCGCAACGGCGACAAGATCGGCACCGTCGACGAGGTGTACCTGGACGACGCGACCGGCCAGCCCGAGTGGGCGGCCGTCCGGACGGGCATCTTCGGGCGGGACGCCTTCGTCCCGCTGACGACCAGCGAGTTCTCCGGTGACGAGTTGCGGGTCCCGTACGACAAGTCGCTGGTCAAGGAGTCGCCGGACTTCGGCGTGGGGCAGCACCTCTCCCCCGCCCAGGAACTTCAGCTGTACCGCTACTACGGCCTGGACACGCCCGTGGACGACCGGTCCGGCTCCGGGTCGGCCGGGGCCGACGGGCCGGGCGACGAACCGGCCGATCTGGACTTCGGCGCGGTGGCCCCGGCGGCGGCCGGCGGCGCGGCGGCCGGGGCGGCGACGGTCGCCACCGCCGCGGTCGCGAGCGAGCGGGCCGAGAAGCTGGAGAAGGTCGAGAGCAACGTCCGGCCCGTCACCGCGCAGGCACCCGCACCCGCACCGGTGTCGGCCGCCGCCGCTCCGGTGTCCGCCGCCGCCGCGAGCAGGACGGTCCCGGGCGAGGCCGTCCCGGCGGCCGCCGCACAGCCCGCCCGGTCGCCGGGCGAGACCACGGCCGGACAGGGCGCCGCCGACACGTCCCCGCACGGGCCGGTGGAGATCACCTGCCACGAGGAGCGGCTGGACATCAGCACCGAGTGGCAGGTGACGTACACCGCCAGGCTCCGCAAGTACGTGACGAGCGAGACGGTCGAGCGGCACGTGCCGGTGGTGCGCGAGCGGGTCCGGGTGGAGCGGGTGCCGGTCACCGAGGGCGAGCGGGACGCGCTGACCCAGGAGGAGATCGCGGAGGCCGTGGAGGAGGTGACGCTGCGCGAGGAGCGCCCGGTGGTGCGCAAGTACCTGGTGCCGATCGAGCGGGTGCGGCTGGTCGTCGAGCGGTACACCGACGACCACGTGGTCCGTGAGGAGCTGCACCGCGAGCACGTCGAGATCCACGACGACTCCGCGAACGCCGGCCAG
This sequence comes from Kitasatospora sp. NBC_00315, assembly GCF_041435095.1. Classification (NCBI taxonomy): domain Bacteria; kingdom Bacillati; phylum Actinomycetota; class Actinomycetes; order Kitasatosporales; family Streptomycetaceae; genus Kitasatospora; species Kitasatospora sp. NBC_00315. Next base: position 1,209,431 of record NZ_CP108025.1, read on the forward strand.
GCCGCCCCCGGTGCGCCGGGGGCGTCGGGCACCGCCGCCCCGGCGGCCCCGGCGTCCACGACCGCCGGCCCGGCCTCGGGGGCGCCGTCCTCCCCCGCGCCCGGCGCGGCGACCACGGCCGTGACTCCCCCGCACCTCGGACAGAGCCGCCCCGAGCCCCTGCGCTCGATGGGCTGACCGTCCGGCACGGCACACGAGGACCCCGGGCCGGGCGGCCCGGGGTCCTCTCGTCCGCCGAAGCTTCACCGATCGATATTTGACACTCTTAAGTATCTCGGTGCATCTTTGTCCAGCTGGTTCACTTTCCCTCGCCTGAAGCATCGTCTTGAGGCGCAGACCCTGGAGGAAGCACCGTGAGTGAGGCACCACAGCCCACCACCGCGGCAGCCGGACAGAGCAGTTCCCGGGTACTCCCGGCCCTGATCCTGGCGATGCTGTCGTTCAGCGTGGTGCAGACCGCGGTCGTCCCGATCCTGCCCTCGCTCGCCAAGGAACTGGGCGTCTCCGGTTCCAACATCACCTGGCTGATGACGGCCAACCTGCTCTCCGCGGCCGTCCTCACCCCGCTGCTGGGCCGCTTCGGCGACCTGCGCGGACGCAAGCAGATGCTGCTGATCTCGCTGGCCGGCCTGGTCGCCGGTTCGGTCCTCGCGGTGAGCACCCACTCGTTCACCTGGCTGGTCGTGGCCCGCGTACTGCAGGGTGCGGGCGGTGGCGTGCTCCCGCTGGCGATCAGCATCGTCCGCGACGAGCTGCCCAAGGAGAAGGTCACCGGCGGCGTCGCCGGTATCAGCGCCTCGATGGGCGTCGGCAGCGGCCTCGGCCTGGTGGCCACCGGCCTGCTGCTGGAGCACTGGAGCTACAAGTCCATCTTCTGGATGGGCCTGGTCTTCGGCCTCATCGCGTTCGCCCTGGTCGCCCTGCGCGTCCCGAAGGACCCGGTGGTCGACAAGGAGGGCGGCGCCGACCCGCTGGGCGCGCTGACCCTGGCCGGCTGGCTCTCCGCGCTGCTGGTCGCGGTCAGCCAGGGCAACAGCTGGGGCTGGACGTCCAACAAGACCCTCGGCCTGTTCGCCGTCGCCGCCGTGGTCGCCCTGATCTGGGGGATCATCGAGGTCAAGGTCAAGCACCCGCTGGTCGACATGTCGATGATGTCCCGCCCCGCGGTCGCCTTCACCAACCTGGCCGGCCTGCTCATCGGGTTCGGCATGTACGGCTCGTTCATGGTGATCAGCAACTTCGCGCAGACCCCCGCGCGGCTGACCCACTACGGCTTCACCGCGACCGTCCTGCACGCCGGTGTGATGCTGCTCCCGTCCGCCGTCGGCAGCATGGTCGCCGCCCCGCTCGGCGCGGTGCTGATCGCCCGGCGCGGCCCGCGGCTGCCGCTGGTCCTCGGCGGCGTCCTCGGCGCCGTCGCGATGGCCTACCTGGCCACCAGGCACAGCCACGAGGCGGACATCTACACCGCCTCGGCCATCTTCGGCCTGGGCATCGGCCTCGCGTTCTCCGCGATGCCGGCCTACATCAACGGCGCCGTCCCGGTGGAGCAGAGCGGCATCGCCAACGGCATGAACGCCGTCCTGCGGACCGTCGGCGGCGCCATCGGCACCGCCGTGATGGCCGCCATCCTCACCGGTGACACCATCCCGCGGCTGCCCGTCGCCCTGCCGACGCTGAACGCCTACGAGCACGCGTTCTGGACCGCCGCCGCCGTCTGCGCCGTCGCCGGCGCCGTGCCGTTCCTCATCCGCCGGATCAAGGCGGCCGCCCCGGCGACCGAGCTCTCCGGGGAGCAGACCTCCAGCCCCGAGCTGGTGAAGACCGACGCCTGACGAGGCGTCCACCCCCGCACCTGGGGACAGGGTGCGGGGGGCGGGGCCACCGGGGATCGACGAGGGCATCGCGATCACCCCACGGCCCGGCCCGACACGCGGCCCCGCCCGGACTCCTCCGGGCGGGGCCGCGTCGCGCACCGGCGCGATCCGGGAGCGGCGCCGCACTGCACCGCACCGCCCCAGCACCGCCGCACCGCCGCACCGCATCGCCCCAGCACCGCCCCAGCACCGCCCCAGCACCGCCGCACCCCCTTACCCCTTCACCGCCGCAACGGCAGCGGCGCCGAGGGCTCCAGCGCCGGATCCTCCACCAGGAACGTCCGCACCCGGCCGCGCTCGCTCCAGGGCGTCTCGAATCGCACGGTGACCCGGCCGACCCCGCTGCCCTGCACCCAGCCCGGCCCGAACTCCGTGTGCGTGACGTCCTGCCCCGGCATCCAGCGCCGGGCGGCGGGCGCCGCCTGCACCGGCTCCACGGGCTGCTCCCGCGCCGCATCCCCCTCCACCGGCTCCGCGGGCGGCTCGGCCTCCGCCCGCTCCCGCGCCGCCGCCCGCTCCCGCGCCGCCTCCCGCACGGCCTGCGCGAAGAGATCCTCCTGCGTGTAGTCGGCGAGTTGGGAGACGCCGACGCCGAGCAGCCGGACCCCACCCGTCACGTCCACCTGCGCCGCCAGTCTGCGGGCGGTCTCCGTGATCACCGCCTCGTCGTCGGTGGGGCCCCGGAGCGTCTCCGACCTGGTCAGCGTGGAGAAGTCGAACCTGCGCACCTTGAGCACGACCGTGCGCCCGGAGCGCTCGGCGGCGTGCAACCGCCGCACGCAGCGCTCGGCCAGCACCTGCACCTCGTGCATGATCCGGTCGCGGTCCAGGAGATCGACCTCGAAGGTGTCCTCCACCGACACCGACTTGGCGTCCCGGTCCGGCACCACCGGCCGGTCGTCCAGCCCCAGGGCCATGTGGTGCACACCCGCACCGTGCGAGCGGCCCAGCAGGCGGATCAGCTCGGCCTCACCGGCCTCGGCGAGATCGGCGACCGTGCTGAGCCCGGCCTGCCGCAGGGACTGCTCGGTGGCCGGACCGACCCCCGGCAGCGCACGCACCGGCATCGGGCCCAGCACCGCGCGCTCCCGACCCGGCGTGACCAGCACCAGGCCGTCCGGTTTCGCCTCCTCCGAGGCGATCTTCGCCATCAGTTTGGAGCCGGCCGCGCCCACCGAGGCGGTCAGCCCCGTCCGGCGCTCGATGTCCGCCCGCAGGTCCTCCGCCAGGGCCAGCACCAGTTCGGCGCCGTCGGCGGCCTCGGCGAGCGCCGGGCCGTGGCGGCCCGCCTCCAGATCGACGAACGCCTCGTCCAGACTGAGCGGCTCCACCAGGGGCGACAACTCCCGCAGCAGACCCATCACGAGGTCGCTGACCTGGCGGTAGGCCTCGAACCGACCGGTCAGGAAGGCCGCGTTCGGGCACAGCCGGCGGGCCTGGGCCATCGGCATCGCCGAGTGCACCCCGAACGTCCGCGCCTCGTAGGAGGCGGTGGAGACCACACCGCGCCCGCCGAGGCCGCCCACCACCACCGGCTTGCCGCGCAGGCTCGGCTTGGACGCCTGCTCCACCGAGGCGAAGAAGGCGTCCATGTCGAGGTGGATGATGCTCGGCAGTGACCGCACCTGCCGATCATGCCGTAGGGGTACGACATCCGAGCGCCCGCGCGCCGCCGGGAGGGAGCATCCGGATCAGCGGGCCCCCGCGTCCGCCAGCGCCCGCGCGATGCCCTGCTCCTGGGGCCCGAGCAGCGCCGGATCCGGCCGCAGCCATGCGTTCAGCGCGGCCTTGCCCGCACCCGGGATCTCCCGCAGGCCGCCGTACAACCAGGTGAGGTCGTGCGTCTCGGCCGCACCGACCGCGTACGCGTCGATGCCGGCCGCCCGACAGAGCGCCAGCGCCCGCCGGATGTGGAAGTCCTGACTGACCAGCACCGCCCGGTCGACCCCGAAGATCCGCCGGGCCCGGGTGCAGGAGTCCCAGGTGTCGAAGCCCGCGTAGTCCCCGACCACCCGCACACCGGGCACGCCGTGGTCGACGAGGTAGCGCCGCATCGCGTCGGTCTCGTCGTAGTCCACGTGCCCGTTGTCGCCGGTCACCAGGATCGCCCGCACCTTGTCGCTCCGGTACAGCGCCAACGCGGTGTCCAGTCGCTGCGCGAGGTAGGGGGACGGCTCACCGTGCTCCAACCCGGCCCCGAACACCACCGCCACGGGCGCGCTGGGCGCCGTGGCGAGCGTGCGGATCCTGTCCTGCGTGCTCGCGAAGACCCAGGCGCTCGGCGCCAGCGCCACCCCGCACAGCAGGGCGAGCAGTTGGAACGCCCGCCGCTGACCGCCGCGGCCGCGCAGCCGGGCGAGCGGACCCCGGCCCGGTCGTACATCCCGCATCGGCCGCGGTACCCGCACGAAGTACCTGCCCGGCACGTCGCCTCCTTGATCGGTTCACCACCGGTGACGACGCGACCGGCCCGGACGGTTCCCCGTCCGGGCCGGTCGTGTGGTTCGACGGCGTCCCGCGCCGGCGGGCCGCGCGCGGCTCTCAGCCCGCGCGGTTGCGGCGCTGCGCCAGCTCGTCGGCCGGGTCCTGCCCGACCAGCGTCTCGCCGGTGTCCGTGCGCTCGGCGTGCAGCCGGGCCAACGAGGACTCCAGCTCCTTCCAGACCGCGCCGATCGCGATGCCGAAGACGCCCTGGCCCCCCTTCAGCAGGTCGACCACCTGCTGGGGCGTGGTGCACTCGTAGACCGTGGCGCCGTCGCACATCAGGGTGAGCCCGGCCAGATCGCCGACCTCGGCGCCCTGCACATGGGTGACGGCGACCCGGATGTTCTGCAGCGAGACGCCGGCGTCCAGCAGCCGCTTCACGATCTTCAACGTCAGGATGTCCCGGAAGCTGTACAGCCGGTGGGTGCTCACCGGGAGGACCGAGCGCACGCTCGGCTCCAGCAGGCCGGTCCGCGCCCAGTAGTCCAGTTGGCGGTACGTGATGCCGGCGGCGGCGCAGGCCGTCGGGCCCCGGTAACCGACCAGGGCGGAGGTGGGGGCGAGCCGCTCGATGTCCGGCTGGCCCGCCTGGACCGCCGGGAAGCGCCCGATCCTGGGGCCGCCGCGGCCGGACGGCTCCGCGGCGCCGGGCTCCGCCGTCCTCGCGTCCCAGGCGTGGTCCATCACGCCGCGCCCGGTGCGCTGGACATGCACGGAGCACACGCCACCCACGGCCACGTCATCGCCGGTGCTGGTCATGCCTACCTCCGTCCACTCGCGCTGCGGGCAACCCGGCCGAGGGCGGAGCCCGCGGCCACTCCTGACGGTAGGCAGTCACACTTGGCCCGTCAACGATCGCCACGCCGGGCGCGACAAACAGCGTCACTCGGGAGAGTGGTTTTTCGTGCCCCTAGTGTGGGTAGGTGGACGGCTTTTGGCAAAAGCAGATGGACGCACCCCAGGAGCGGGTCCGACGGCCGAGTGTTCCGACGGCCGAGTGTTCCGACGGCCGAGTGTTCCGACGGCCGAGCGTTCCGACGGCCGAGCGTTCCGGCCGGCCGACGGCGACCGTGGTCACCCGCCGGCACCGGCGATCACTGCTGGCCGCCGCCGAAGTCCTCGGGCGAGACCTGGTCGAGGAACTCGCGGAACTTCTCGACCTCGTCCTCCTGCTCGTCCGGGATGGCGATGCCCGCCTCGGCGAGCACGTCCTCGCTCCCGTAGATCGGGGTACCCGTGCGCAGGGCCAGCGCTATCGCGTCGGACGGCCGGGCGCTGACCTCCACGCCGCCGGAGAACACCAGCTCGGCGTAGAACACACCCTCACGCAGGTCGGTGATCCGGACCTCGGTGAGCTGCTGGCCCAGGGCCTCCAGCACGTCCTTGAACAGGTCGTGCGTCAGCGGGCGGACGGGCGTCATGCCCTGCTGGGCGAAGGCGATCGCGGTCGCCTCACCCGGGCCGATCCAAATCGGCAGGTAGCGGTCGCCCCCCACCTCGCGCAGCAGCACGATCGGCTGGTTGGAAGGCATCTCCACCCTGACACCCACGACGTCGAGCTCATTCACAGTCGCAACCCTATGGCCCACACCCCGGATATGAAAGCGCAACCAGGAGCGGCCTGGTCACAGCGGTGCGGGCGGCTGCCGCGGGCACCCGGAGGCCCCCGCCGGGCGGACCCGGCACCGGCTCACCGAGGCGGCCGGGCCTAGCTCCGGCCGCGCATCGCGGCCTGCACCATCGCCGCGTGCAGCCGCACCGAGAGGGTGGCCAGATCGCGGGCGGTGGTCTCGGCGTGCGCCCGGGTCTGCGGATTGCGGTGCCGGCGCAGCGGGGCGACCACCTGGTCCACCAGGGCCACCTCCCGGTCGGCGGCGGCCTTCGTGGCCCGCAGATGACGCGGTTCGAGCCCGTACCGGCCGAGTTCGGCGACCAGGCGGGCGACCTGCAGCGCCTCGCCGTCGTACCCGCCGTCCGGGCCCGGCGTGACCAGGCCGTAGGACTCCCACTCGACGAGCTCGCGCTCCTGCGCCTCGGCGGCGGCCAGCAGTTCGGCCCGGCCGAGGCGGACACCGGCCGGTGAGCCGGAGACCGCCCCCAACTCGCGGTCCATCTCCTCCATCGGCCCCGGCCGGGTCTCGGGCGCGGGCAGGGCCGGCGGCGCCTCCCCGCGCTCGATGGCGTCCAGGTGCTCGCGGATGACGCGCAGCGGCAGGTAGTGGTCACGTTGCATGCGCAGCACGTAGGCGAGGCGCTCGACGTCCGGGGGGCTGAACTTGCGGTATCCCGAGGGCGTGCGCTGCGGTTCGACCAGGCCCTCCGCCTCCAGGAACCTGATCTTGGAGATGGTGACCTCCGGGAAGTCGTCCCGGAGGAAGGCCAGCACCGCGCCGATACTCAGCAGTTCCTCACCGCGCCGCCGGGAGTCGCCGGGGCGCTGGACAGGACGGCCGTACTGCCGGGGGGCCGCGATCACCCCCCGTGCGCCCTGCTGCGACTGGTCGCCGGACGGCACGGGGGTGATCGCCCCGAGAGATGTGGGAGGGTTCGCGCTCACTCGGGCTCCTGCCGAAGTCGTGTTCAGTACCCCCGGTGGTGGCTGGCGAAGAACACCAGCCGGTACTTGCCGATCTGCACCTCGTCGCCGTTGTTCAGCGACACCTCGTCGATCCGCTCCCGGTTGACGTAGGTGCCGTTCAGGCTGCCCACGTCGGCGACGGTGAAGCCGCCGCCGGGCGCCCGGCGGAACTCGACGTGCTTGCGCGACACCGTGACATCGTCCAGGAAGATGTCACCCTCCGGGTGGCGGCCCGCCGTGGTCTTGTCCGAGTCGAGCAGGAACCGGCTGCCGGAGTTCGGGCCGCGCTGCACGATCAGCAGCGCCGAGCCCGGCGGCAGCGCGTCGATCGCCGACAGCACCTCGGGCGAGAGCGCGGGCTGGGTTCCCGTACCGGCCTGGGTGGCGTTGGGGTCGTACGACTCCAGGCCGGAGATCGAGATGGTGGAGGTGGTCTCCGCGGCGCCCTCGGGGATCAGCCCGCCGCGCAGGGCGGTACCGCAGTTGGAACAGAAGCGGGCCGCGACGGGGTTCTGGTTCCCGCACCTGGGGCACGGAGTGGGGCCTCCCATGTTCACAGCCTCCTGGCGCGGCACACCCGACGGGTCGTGCCCGGCGTAGGGATCCGGGGCAAACCCTCCACCAGAGGTTGAGGGTCCTGTCGGGAAACCTATGCGCGGGGCGCCGGAGGAATCGACCGACGCGCCGTAGCCCGCCGGATTACCTCCCGAGTGGGCCCCGGCACCGTCCAGGTACATCGGACGGCCGGTGTCGTACTCGGCGCCCTCGGGGGCGGAGCGCATGCCCGGCACGGCGGGCTCCTCGTCGGCCCTGCGGTGGCGCGCGGTGGGCGCCTCGACAGCCGCACCACGGCGGTTGTTGCGACCGAACAACTTCGAGAAGAAACTCACGGGCGAATCCCCTTGCGTGTGACAGACCCGCCCGCGGGGCAGGGTGAGAACCTCGGACAGGCTGTGAACCCGGCTGACCGCCGGGTTGATGGGAGTGGTGCTCCGACTGACAGCGGTACGGACAAGTGTCGCCGACGCTCGCGCGGCGGCCGCCACCGGGGGCCGCCCGCAGCTGACGGCCCGTACGGGAGGAGCGCCGTCACTTCGCCGCCGGCTTGGCGTACTGCGGCGTCCTCGGATCGGCGAGCGCGTCCACGACGATCTTCTGCTGCTCGGCGATGGTGGCGCGCGCCTGGTGGCTCTCCAGGGTGCGGACCACACCACCGGGGATGTTCAGGGCGGGCGTCAGGTCCTGCGGATTGCCGACGACGGTGAACCGGTAGGGCTGCGAGACGTTTCTGCCGTCGATCTGGACACCACCGCTCGACACATCGGTGAAATAGGTGTTCACCACCACGCGCACATCGTTGATCTGAATCGCCTCCGCCCCCGCCGCTCGTAGTTCCTGCAGGGTGTCCAGCAGCATATCCGCCTTCACCTGCCCTTGGGGATCATCGACCGTGAGGACGATGCCCGGACCAGTGGCTTTGACCGTCCCGGCGAGCACGCCGAGCTCGGTCGCCTTCTTCCTGGTCTGTTCCTGGGCCTCCTTGGCCTGGTTCGAGCTGTTCTCCAACTGGGCCAGGGACTGCTCCAACTGTGCTTTCTCCTGTTGGAGACGCTGCTGACGGCTGTCCAGTTCGTCGAGGATGCGGACCAGATCCTCCTGGCGGGCCCCACGCAGCTGGTTGTGGTCGTTGGTGGAGCGCACCTGGATCGCCAGGGCGAGCCCGAGCGAGAACAGCAGCAGCGCCACCACCAACTGGCCGCGCGAGAGCCGCGGCGGCCAGACCGCCGCGCGCATCCGCAGTCGCCCGGCGACGGCCGGAGCCGAGGCGGCCGGTGCGGAGGCGGCCTTGTCCCCGGTCGGGGAGGCCGTGCGGCGCTTCGTCGGCTCTGCCGCGGCCGCATCTGGGGCCGCCGCGGGCTCGGACGCCGCCGCGGGCTCGGACGCCGGGTCCGGCTCCCCGGCGGCGGGCGCATCGGAGGACGGTGCTTCGCGGGACGGCGCATCGACCGGCGCGTCGGCGGGTGCGCGGGTGGTCGGGACCTGCACCGGTACGGGTGTCCCGCCCGGCGCGGGCGCCGGTTCTCCGGCGGAGGCCGGCACAGCAGCGGTCGGCACAGCAGCGGACACCGCGCCACCCGTACCGGGCTCGTCGGCGGCGCTCCCCGCGCTCCCGGGGTACTCCTGCGGCGGCGCCGTCGGCCGTTCGTCCCGCTCCACGCCGTCTCCCTCCGGTCCGTCCTGCGGCGTCCCCGTGGCGCCCACGCCGCCCGGCCCCGGCTCAGGCACGGAAGACATGGCGCCTGATCGCGGCCGCGTTGGAGAAGATCCGGATGCCGAGCACGACCACCACGCCGGTGGAGAGCTGGGATCCGACGCCGAGCTGGTCGCCCAGGAAGACGATCAGCGCCGCGACGACGACATTGGAGAGGAAGGAGACCACGAAGACCTTGTCGTCGAAGATTCCGTCCAGCATCGCGCGCACGCCGCCGAACACGGCGTCCAATGCCGCCACCACCGCGATCGGCAGATACGGCACCACGGCGTCGGGCACCTCGGGCTGGACGAAGAGGCCGACGATCACCCCGATCGCGAGACCCAGTACGGCAATCACGGTCTGCTTGCTCCTGTTCGTGCGGAGGTCGACCCGGCGGTCGCGGTCGGCTGCTTGCTGCTGGTGCTGGGCGGGTGCGAGGAGGCGCCGGGAGACTTCGCACCGGATGAGGACGTGCCCGCGACCGTGCCGGAGGGGCTCGGAGCGGCGGAGGCACTGGGCGAGGCGGAGGCACCGGGCGAGGCGGAGGCGCCGGGCGAGGCGGTGGGTTCGGTGACGGGCCCGGCCGTCCGCAGGGTCACCCCGACCGCGGCGGGCAGCGTCACCTTCCGCTGGGCCGAGAGGTCGTACTTGATGCCGTAGCTCTCCTGCAGCAGGTGCAGGTAGTGGCCGGCCATGCCGTTCTCGAAGGCCACGCCGAGCTTGGAGCCGTCCCCGATCGCCAGCACGGTGTACGGCGGCACCAGCGGCCGGTTGTCCACCAGGACGGCCTCTCCCGCGGCGCGGATCGCGGACAGCGCGGTGAGCCGCTGCCCGTTGATGGACACCGCCTCGGCACCGGCCTGCCAAAGGCCGTTGACCACGAGTTGGAGATCCCGGTCGCGCAGCCGCCCGCTGTTGTCGAAACCACCGGCCTGCCGCGGGTCGACGTTGCCGCCGCTTCCGGTGTCGGCGGCGTCCTGGATCACCAGCCGCACCCCCGGGCCCGTGACCTCACCCGTACCCACCGTGCCGGCCAGTTCGGCGAGCCCGCCGTCGTCACCGGTCTGCAGCGCCTGCTGCTGGGTGTTGTCCACCTTCACCCGCAGGTCCTGGACCTGCTGCTGCAGCCGGTCCGCGGCGCCCGTGGTGTCCGTGACCCGGCGGATGAGCGCGTCGCGCTCCTTGGCGAGGGCCGGCTGCGCGTTGTGTGCGTTGACGGCCCCCACCGTCACGATCAGCCCGACCAGGGCCAGACCGACGCCGAGCGTGGCCAGGCCTCTGCGGGTGGTCGGGATCCGGCTGGGCCGCCCGTCGCCCCGAGCGGCGGCCGCCTGCGCGTACCCCTCGTCCAGGGCGTGGTCCATCACGTTGGTCAGCAGGGACATCGAGGCGTCGGGACGGCTGAATCGTCCGTCCCTGGCACTCGGCGTCGGCGTCGCTGGCATGCGGACCATCGTCCCACGTCGGCGAAGTGCCCCGACCACACCCCCGGCACTAACCCCCGTGCCACGACCATCGGTTGTCGCCGGATCGTGACCAACGGGACGAACCGGACGGAGGGGCGGGGCGGCGTCGGCCGCCCCGCCCCTCCGTCCGGGCGGTCACCGCCCGGCGCCGTCCACGACCGTGGCCCACTCCTCCAGGAGCTGTTCGGTCGCCGCGTCGTCGGGCCCCTCGGCCCAGAGGTGGGTGATGGCCTCGGCCGGGTCCGGCAGGACGAGCGTCCAGCGCCCGTCGGCCTCGACCACCCGGACCCCGTCCGTGGTGTCCAGCCGGCGGCTGCCGGCCGCCTCCACCACCGAACGCATGACCATGCCCTTGGCCGCCCAGGGCGTCGGGATGGAGCGTCGCCGGATGTGCGCCTGCGGGATGCGGGCGTCGATCTGGCTCAGCGTGAGCTGGGTACGGGCCACCAGCCCGACCAGCCGCACGAACGCCGCGGCCCCGTCCAGCACGCCGCTGAACTCCGGGACCACGTAGCCGCCCCGGCCGTCGCCGCCGAAGACCGTGCCCTCGGCCGCCGCGGCCTTGGCCAGGTCGTCCGGGCTGGTCGTGGTCCAGGTGACCTGGGTCCCGTGATAGGCCGCGACCTGCTCGGCGATCCTGGTGGTGGTCACCGGCAGCGCGACCTGGCCGCTGCGCCGCTCGGCCGCCACCAGATCGAGCAGGACCAGCAGGGCGCGGTCGTCGTCGATCACGCGGCCGAGCTCGTCCACGAAGGACACTCGCTCGCCGACCGGGTCGAACCGCACGCCGAAGGCCGCCCGCGAGGACGCCACCAGTTCGCCGAGCCTGGCCAGTCCGGCCCGGCGCGACTCGGCGTCCTCCGTCGGCCTCGCCTCGTCCAGACCACCGGAGACCGTCAGCGCCTCGACGCCGAGCCGGCCCAGGATGCTGGGCAGCACCAGACCGGCGCTGCCGTGGGCGGTGTCGACGACGACCTTGAGGCCGGCCTCCCGCACGCCCGTGGTGTCCACGGCCCGCAGCAGGTTCCCCGCGTACGAGTCGAAGACGCTGGACGGGAACGTCAGGTCGCCGATCTCGCCGGGAAACGCCCTGCGGTACTCCTGGCGGGCGTAGACCCGGTCGAGCTTGCGCTGTCCGGCCTGGGAGAGGTCCGCGCCGCGCTCGTCGAAGAAGAGGATGTCGAGCGAGTCCGGCACCCCGGGCGTGGTCCGCAGGAAGATCCCGCCGGCGCTGCCGCGCGCGGTGTGCTGCCGGGCGACCGGCATCGGTACGTTCTCCAGGTCGCGGACGTCGATCGCACTGGTCTGCAGGCCCGAGATCATCGCCCGCTTGAGCGCACGGGCACCACGCGAGTGGTCACGCGCGATGGTGACCGTGGCGCCCTTCTTCACGGTGGTCGCGTACGCGCCCGCCAGGCGGACCGCCAGCTCGGGCGTGATCTCCACGTTGAGGATGCCGGAGACGCCGCGCAGGCCGAACAGGTGCTCCTGCCCCCGGGACTCCCAGATCACCGAGGTGTTGACGACGGCGCCGGCCTCGATGGTCTTGAACGGGTAGACCCGGACGTTGCCGGCGATGAGGGACTCCTCGCCGATCAGGCACTCGTCACCGATGACCGCGCCGTCCTCGATCCGGGCCGCGCGCATCACGTCGGTGTTCTTGCCGATCACACAGCCCCGCAGATTGGTCTGCGGGCCGATGTAGACGTTGTCGTGGACCACGGTCTTGTGCAGGAACGCCCCGCGCTTGACCACCACGTTGCTGCCCAGCACGGTGTGCTCGCGCAGCTCGACGCCGGCCTCGACCTTGGCGTAGTCGCCGATGTACAGCGGTCCGCGCAGGATCGCCTCCGGGTCGACCTCCGCGCCCTCGGCCACCCAGACGCCGGGCGAGATCTCGAATCCGTCGAGCTCGACGTCGACCTTGCCGTCCAGGACGTCCGCCTGGGCCTTCTGGTAGCTCTCGTGCGTGCCGACGTCCTCCCAGTAGCCCTCGGCGACATAGCCGAAGACCGGCTTGCCCTCCTTGAGGAGCTGGGGGAACACGTCACTCGACCAGTCGACGGACTCGCCGGCCGCGACGTAGTCGAAGACCTCCGGTTCCATCACGTAGATCCCGGTGTTGACCGTGTCCGAGAACACCTGGCCCCAGGTCGGCTTCTCCAGGAAGCGCTCGACCTTGCCCTCGTCATCGGTGATCGTGATGCCGAATTCCAGGGGGTTGGGCACCCGGGTCAGGCAGACCGTGACCAGTGCCCCCTTCTCACGGTGGAAGGCGATCAGTTCGGACAGGTCGAAGTCGGTGAGTGCGTCACCGGAGATGACCAGAAAGGAGTCGTCCTTGAGCGCGTCCTCGGCGTTCTTGACGCTGCCAGCGGTACCCAGTGGTGTCTCTTCGTTGGCATATGTCAGATGCATACCCAGCTCTTCGCCGTCACCGAAGTAGTTCTTGACCAGCGAGGCCAGGAACTGGACGGTGACGACGGTGTCATTGAGACCGTGCCGCTTCAACAGCCGCAGCACGTGTTCCATGATGGGCCGGTTCGCTACCGGCAGCAGCGGCTTGGGCATACTCGATGTCATCGGACGGAGTCGAGTGCCCTCGCCCCCCGCCATCACAACGGCTTTCATACGGGTGCGTCCTCCTTCGCGGTGGTGGACCCTGCGGATCCATCAAACCGTTCCAGGGCTTCTCTACCCGGAAGAAATCATCCGACGCACCGTGTCGTCGTGCGACTTCTCTCAAAAGCGTCTCAAACCGCGGAGGCGGCCTCCGCTTTCACGATCTGCCGGGCCTGCACGGCGTAGAGGATGCCGGCCCACCAGTAGAGCGTGGTCCCCCACCAGATGAAGGCCCAGCTGACCGCGTTGGCCGGAGCGGCGATCCAGCTGTGGCCGGTGCCCAGCAGCAGAAGCGGAAAGGCGTACATCAGATTGAACGTCGCCGCCTTGCCGAGGAAACTCACCTGGAGCGGCCCGTAGCCGTGCCGGCTCAGGATGGGCAGGAGGCAGGCGATGAAGGCCTCGCGGGCCAGCAGGATCGCGGTCAACCACCACGGCAGAATGCCGCGCCAGGTGAGCCCCAGCAGCGTCGACAGCACGTACAGCCGGTCGGCGAGCGGATCCAGGATCTGCCCGACCCGGCTGATCTGCCCCCACCTGCGGGCCAGCTTGCCGTCCAGGTAGTCGCTGATACCGCTCAGCATGAGCAGCGCGACGGCCCAGCCGTCGTTGTTCGGCCCACCGAACTCGGGCCACAGCACCAGCCAGAGAAAGACCGGGACGCCGACCAGCCTGCCCATGCTCAGCAGGTTGGGGATGGTGAGGACGCGATCGGTCTGGACCCGCGTCTCCTGGACCTCCACCCGGGGGCCTCCTGTACGTTGCCGACATCGTGCGGCGTGCCGCACGATTGTGCCTGATTGTGCATGATGACCCTACAACAGAGAAACCCCCGTCCGGTTGCCCGGCGGGGGTTTCTCTGAATGATTGTTCGGCGGCGTCCTACTCTCCCACAGGGTCCCCCCTGCAGTACCATCGGCGCTGTGAGGCTTAGCTTCCGGGTTCGGAATGTAACCGGGCGTTTCCCTCACGCTATGACCACCGAAACACTATGAAACTGTCACCGCACCGCTCTCCCCGTGGCCCGGGAAAAACGGGGTCGTTGTTTCAGAACAACACAGTGGACGCGAGCAACTGAGGACAAGCCCTCGGCCTATTAGTACCGGTCAGCTCCACCCCTTACAGGGCTTTCACATCCGGCCTATCAACCCAGTCGTCTACTGGGAGCCTTACCCTCTCAAGGAGGTGGGAATACTCATCTCGAAGCAGGCTTCCCGCTTAGATGCTTTCAGCGGTTATCCCTCCCGAACGTAGCCAACCAGCCATGCCCTTGGCAGGACAACTGGCACACCAGAGGTTCGTCCGTCCCGGTCCTCTCGTACTAGGGACAGCCCTTCTCAATATTCCTACGCGCACAGCGGATAGGGACCGAACTGTCTCACGACGTTCTAAACCCAGCTCGCGTACCGCTTTAATGGGCGAACAGCCCAACCCTTGGGACCTACTCCAGCCCCAGGATGCGACGAGCCGACATCGAGGTGCCAAACCATCCCGTCGATATGGACTCTTGGGGAAGATCAGCCTGTTATCCCCGGGGTACCTTTTATCCGTTGAGCGACGGCGCTTCCACAAGCCACCGCCGGATCACTAGTCCCTGCTTTCGCACCTGCTCGACCCGTCGGTCTCACAGTCAAGCTCCCTTGTGCACTTACACTCAACACCTGATTGCCAACCAGGCTGAGGGAACCTTTGGGCGCCTCCGTTACTCTTTAGGAGGCAACCGCCCCAGTTAAACTACCCACCAGACACTGTCCCTGATCCGGATCACGGACCCAGGTTAGACATCCAGCACGACCAGAGTGGTATTTCAACGTCGACTCCACAACCACTGGCGTGGCCGCTTCAAAGTCTCCCACCTATCCTACACAAGCCGAACCGAACACCAATATCAAGCTATAGTAAAGGTCCCGGGGTCTTTCCGTCCTGCTGCGCGAAACGAGCATCTTTACTCGTAATGCAATTTCACCGGGCCTATGGTTGAGACAGTCGAGAAGTCGTTACGCCATTCGTGCAGGTCGGAACTTACCCGACAAGGAATTTCGCTACCTTAGGATGGTTATAGTTACCACCGCCGTTTACTGGCGCTTAAGTTCTCAGCTTCGCCGAGACGAATCTCGACTAACCGGTCCCCTTAACGTTCCAGCACCGGGCAGGCGTCAGTCCGTATACATCGCCTTACGGCTTCGCACGGACCTGTGTTTTTAGTAAACAGTCGCTTCTCGCTGGTCTCTGCGGCCGGCCCCAGCTCAGAGTGCAAGACTCATCACCAGTTCCGGCCCCCCTTCTCCCGAAGTTACGGGGGCATTTTGCCGAGTTCCTTAACCATAGTTCACCCGAACGCCTCGGTATTCTCTACCTGACCACCTGAGTCGGTTTGGGGTACGGGCCGCCATGAAACTCGCTAGAGGCTTTTCTCGACAGCATAGGATCATCCACTTCACCACAATCGGCTCGGCATCAGGTCTCAGCCTCAATGAGTGACGGATTTGCCTATCACTCGGCCTACACCCTTACCCCGGGACAACCACCGCCCGGGCTGGACTACCTTCCTGCGTCACCCCATCGCTCACCTACTACCCTGTTGGGTCAGCGGCTCCACCACGTCCCTTTGTCCGAAGACTCCGGGCCGGCTTCACGGCTTTAGCATTCAGAGGTTCGACGTTGGCGCTTCAAAGCGGGTACGGGAATATCAACCCGTTGTCCATCGACTACGCCTGTCGGCCTCGCCTTAGGTCCCGACTTACCCTGGGCAGATCAGCTTGACCCAGGAACCCTTGGTCAATCGGCGCAAGAGTTTCTCACTCTTGTATCGCTACTCATGCCTGCATTCTCACTCGTGTCCCGTCCACAACTGGATTCCTCCGCTGCTTCACCCGGAACACGACGCTCCCCTACCCATCACAGCCCCCGTTGGGGGTATTGCTGCAATGACACGACTTCGGTGGTGTGCTTGAGCCCCGCTACATTGTCGGCGCGGAATCACTTGACCAGTGAGCTATTACGCACTCTTTCAAGGGTGGCTGCTTCTAAGCCAACCTCCTGGTTGTCTCTGCGACTCCACATCCTTTCCCACTTAGCACACGCTTAGGGACCTTAGTCGGTGTTCTGGGCTGTTTCCCTCTCGACCATGGAGCTTATCCCCCACAGTCTCACTGCCACGCTCTCACTTACCGGCATTCGGAGTTTGGCTAAGGTCAGTAACCCGTTGAGGCCCATCGCCTATCCAGTGCTCTACCTCCGGCAAGAAACACGTGACGCTGCACCTAAATGCATTTCGGGGAGAACCAGCTATCACGGAGTTTGATTGGCCTTTCACCCCTAACCACAGGTCATCCCCCAGGTTTTCAACCCTGGTGGGTTCGGTCCTCCACGAAGTCTTACCTCCGCTTCAACCTGCCCATGGCTAGATCACTCCGCTTCGGGTCTTGGGCATGCAACTACGCATCTAAAAAGACGCTGCGCCCTATTCGGACTCGCTTTCGCTACGGCTACCCCACACGGGTTAACCTCGCTACACACCGCAAACTCGCAGGCTCATTCTTCAAAAGGCACGCAGTCACGAGACACACAGCAAGCTGCACGTCCGACGCTCCCACGGCTTGTAGGCACACGGTTTCAGGTACTATTTCACTCCGCTCCCGCGGTACTTTTCACCATTCCCTCACGGTACTATCCGCTATCGGTCACCAGGGAATATTTAGGCTTAGCGGGTGGTCCCGCCAGATTCACACGGAATTTCTCGGGCTCCGTGCTACTTGGGAGAAGCTCAAGTGAGCCGCTGATGTTTCGTCTACGGGGGTCTTACCCTCTACGCCGGACCTTTCGCATGTCCTTCGACTACACCAACGGTTTCTGACTCACCCAGCCGCCGGCAGACGACTGAAGAACTTTCCCACGACCCCTACTACGCAACCCCTGCCGGGTATCACACGTAACAGGTTTAGCCTCATCCGGTTTCGCTCGCCACTACTCCCGGAATCACGGTTGTTTTCTCTTCCTGCGGGTACTGAGATGTTTCACTTCCCCGCGTTCCCTCCACATACCCTATGTGTTCAGGTATGGGTGACAGCCCATGACGACTGCCGGGTTTCCCCATTCGGAAACCCCCGGATCAAAGCCTGGTTGACGGCTCCCCGGGGACTATCGTGGCCTCCCACGTCCTTCATCGGTTCCTGGTGCCAAGGCATCCACCGTGCGCCCTTAAAAACTTGGCCACAGATGCTCGCGTCCACTGTGCAGTTCTCAAACAACGACCAGTCACCCACCATCAACGCGTCACGACGCATCTCAAGTAGGACCGGCACTGAAGCAACGACCATGACAGCCGTTCCCTCAGGACCCAACAACGTGCCCGCCACGACCCAACCCCACCGGATGCTTTCCACGCGCCGAAGCGCAGTACTCGCGGTCGATGAGACCGAACCGTGCCGAATAGTCAACGTTCCACCCATGAGCAACCGTGTGAGACATTCGCTCACATCCGGCTATGTGCTCCTTAGAAAGGAGGTGATCCAGCCGCACCTTCCGGTACGGCTACCTTGTTACGACTTCGTCCCAATCGCTGGTCCCACCTTCGACGGCTCCTCCCCTTACGGGTTAGGCCACCGGCTTCGGGTGTTACCGACTTTCGTGACGTGACGGGCGGTGTGTACAAGGCCCGGGAACGTATTCACCGCAGCATGCTGATCTGCGATTACTAGCAACTCCAACTTCATGGGGTCGAGTTGCAGACCCCAATCCGAACTGAGGCCGGCTTTTGGGATTCGCTCCGCCTCGCGGCATCGCAGCCCTTTGTACCGACCATTGTAGCACGTGTGCAGCCCAAGACATAAGGGGCATGATGATTTGACGTCGTCCCCACCTTCCTCCGAGTTGACCCCGGCAGTCTCCTGTGAGTCCCCATCACCCCGAAAGGCATGCTGGCAACACAGAACAAGGGTTGCGCTCGTTGCGGGACTTAACCCAACATCTCACGACACGAGCTGACGACAACCATGCACCACCTGTATACCGACCACAAGGGGGCGACCATCTCTGGCCGTTTCCGGTATATGTCAAGCCTTGGTAAGGTTCTTCGCGTTGCGTCGAATTAAGCCACATGCTCCGCTGCTTGTGCGGGCCCCCGTCAATTCCTTTGAGTTTTAGCCTTGCGGCCGTACTCCCCAGGCGGGGAACTTAATGCGTTAGCTGCGGCACCGACGACGTGGAATGTCGCCAACACCTAGTTCCCAACGTTTACGGCGTGGACTACCAGGGTATCTAATCCTGTTCGCTCCCCACGCTTTCGCTCCTCAGCGTCAGTAATGGCCCAGAGATCCGCCTTCGCCACCGGTGTTCCTCCTGATATCTGCGCATTTCACCGCTACACCAGGAATTCCGATCTCCCCTACCACACTCTAGCCTGCCCGTATCGAATGCAGACCCGGGGTTAAGCCCCGGGCTTTCACATCCGACGCGACAGGCCGCCTACGAGCTCTTTACGCCCAATAATTCCGGACAACGCTCGCACCCTACGTATTACCGCGGCTGCTGGCACGTAGTTAGCCGGTGCTTCTTCTGCAGGTACCGTCACTTGCGCTTCTTCCCTGCTGAAAGAGGTTTACAACCCGAAGGCCGTCATCCCTCACGCGGCGTCGCTGCATCAGGCTTTCGCCCATTGTGCAATATTCCCCACTGCTGCCTCCCGTAGGAGTCTGGGCCGTGTCTCAGTCCCAGTGTGGCCGGTCGCCCTCTCAGGCCGGCTACCCGTCGTCGCCTTGGTAGGCCATTACCCCACCAACAAGCTGATAGGCCGCGGGCTCATCCTGCACCGCCGGAGCTTTACACCCACCCCCATGCGGAGGAAGGTCATATCCGGTATTAGACCCCGTTTCCAGGGCTTGTCCCAGAGTGCAGGGCAGATTGCCCACGTGTTACTCACCCGTTCGCCACTGATCCACCCCGAAGGGCTTCACCGTTCGACTTGCATGTGTTAAGCACGCCGCCAGCGTTCGTCCTGAGCCAGGATCAAACTCTCCGTGAATGTCTGCCCGTAATCGAGCGGCCACCCGCGTTGAGCGGCGCGGCGACCCCCGGAATAGGGAAGCCCCGCGCACTGCGTCCTCGCTAGTGTTTTGTTACCAAAGGAATCTCCAACCCGGATCGAACGACCCGGACCGGGGATGTCAACATATCTGGCGTTGACTTTTGGCACGCTGTTGAGTTCTCAAGGAACGGACACTTCCTTCGAGCCGCTCTCACGGTCTCTCCGGGCGCTTCGTTCTTTCGTGTTCTCAGACTAGCAGATCCGTTTGCCTGGTCTTAACCACTGCGTTTCGTTTCTGAAACCTGAAGTTCACCATCACCTCGTGGCGACCTGAGCAACGATAGCCCTTCCCGTGCCGAGCACCTAATCGAGCCGCGCCGGGCATCACCCGATTGGGGCCGATTCGGGGCGGCTGACCTGCTCAGGACGATGGTCCCGGCTCACCCGAATGCCGTAGAGTGCGGCGCGTCGAGCAAGAGGACTAGACCACTTGCGATCGCACGGCGCCCCGCCCGCCACTCCCCGGATCTCGCCCCCCTGTACGGCGATCGAACCGGGAGGCGGCGAGTAGATCACCGCCGATCGAGGGCGGTATGTCCAAGATGTCCGAAGTTGACATGATTTAGGCTTCAGTCGATGTCCGGCCGCTGCCGAGGCTGCACGCTGCACCTCGCATTTGGGAGGCTCCACCATGACCACTGTGACGTCGCCGCTCGCCGGCCGCGCCGTCGGGCTCGCCGCCGTGCCCGACCCCGTCTTCTCCGGTGCCATGGTGGGTCCCGGTACCGCGATCGACCCGGTCCGGGAGCCGACCGAGGCCGTCGCCCCGGTCGACGGTCTGGTGGTGTCGATGCACCCGCACGCGTTCGTCGTGATGGACGCCGACGGACACGGCGTCCTCACACACCTGGGAATCGACACCGTTCAGCTCAACGGCGAAGGTTTCGAGCTGCTCGTCAGCAAGGGCGACCAGGTCCGGCGCGGCCAGCCCGTCATCAAGTGGAACCCGGCCGCGGTGGAGGCGGCCGGGAAGTCGCCGATCTCGCCGATCGTGGCGCTGGAGGCCTCCCCGGAGGCGCTCAGCACCGTGGCCGAGAGCGGTGAGGTCGCCATGGGCGGCGACCTCTTCATCTGGAACTGAGCCGCCCCTCCGGGACGGCGGTGCCGGGGCCCCACGGCCACCGGACCAACCCCTCTCAAGGACCTGACCGGGACCGGCCGCGAGGAACGGCCGGGCGCAGCGGTTCGTACAGGACCGGGTGAAAGGAACGTGGAATGGAACAGACCCTGCGCGGCGTGGGCGTCAGCCACGGAGTCGCCATCGGACAGGTACGGCACATGGGGACCGCCGCGCTGGAGCCGCCCGCCACCCAGATCCCGACCGCGGACGCACCGCGCGAGCAGGCGCGCGCCCAGGCGGCCGTCGACGCGGTCGCCGCGGATCTGCTCGCCCGCGGCAACCTGGCCGGCGGGGAGGCGCAGGCCGTCCTGGAGGCGCAGGCCCTGATGGCGCAGGATCCGGAGCTGATGGCGGACGTCCAGCGCCGGATCGCCGTCGGCAGCAGCGCCGAGCGCGGTGTCTTCGACGCGTTCGCCGCGTACCGGGCGCTGCTCGCCTCGGCCGGCGAGTACCTCGCGGGGCGGGTCGCGGACCTGGACGACGTCCGCAACCGGATCGTCGCGCGCCTGCTCGGTGTACCGATGCCCGGTGTGCCGGACAGCGACGAGCCGTACGTGCTCTTCGCGCAGGATCTCGCGCCGGCGGACACCGCCCTGCTGGATCCGACCCTGGTCCTCGGCTTCGTGACCGAGGAGGGCGGTCCGACCAGCCACAGCGCCATCCTGGCCCGGGCGATGGGTGTCCCCGCCGTGGTGGCCCTGCCGGGGGCGACGGATCTCGCCGAGGGCGTGGTGGTGGCCGTCGACGGCAGCACCGGCGAGGTGCTGGTGGAGCCGACCGCGGAGAAGCAGGACGAGCTGCGCCGGGTCGCCGCCGAGCGGCGGGCGGCGCTGTCGGCGTCGTCCGGGCCGGGGCAGACCTCGGACGGGCACAAGGTGCCGCTGCTGGCCAACGTGGGCGGGCCGGCGGATCTGCCGGCCGCGTTGGAGGCGGGCGCCGAGGGCGTGGGTCTGTTCCGTACCGAGTTCCTCTTCCTCGACGACTCGGCGAAGGCACCGGACGAGGAGAAGCAGTTCGAGGCGTACCGGAAGGTGCTGGAGGCGTTTCCGGAGGGCCGGGTCGTCGTCCGCGCGCTGGACGCGGGGGCCGACAAGCCGCTGGACTTCCTCACGCCGGCCGACGAGCCGAACCCGGCGCTGGGCGTGCGGGGGCTGCGCACGCTGCTCGAACACCCCGAGGTGATGCAGACCCAGTTGCGGGCACTGGCCAGGGCCGCGCAGGGCCTGCCGGTGTACCTGGAGGTCATGGCGCCGATGGTGGCGGACCGGGTGGACGCCAAGGCGTTCGCGGACGCCTGCCGGCAGGCGGGTCTGCGGGCGAAGTTCGGTGCGATGGTGGAGATCCCGTCCGCTGCGCTGCGGGCCCGGTCGATCCTGCAGGAGGTCGAGTTCATCTCCATCGGGACGAACGACCTCGCGCAGTACACCTTCGCGGCCGACCGCCAGGTGGGCGCCCTGGCCCGGCTGCAGGATCCCTGGCAGCCGGCGCTGCTGGATCTCATCGCGTTCTCGGCCGACGCGGCGAAGGCCGCGGGCAAGAGCTGCGGGGTCTGCGGCGAGGCGGCGGCCGACCCGCTGCTCGCCTGTGTGCTGACGGGGCTGGGCGTCACCAGCCTGTCGATGGGTTCGTCGTCCATCCCCTATGTGCGGACGGCGCTGGCCATGTACACGCTCGCCCAGTGCCGGCGCGCCGCGGCGGCCGCACGGGCCGCCGACACCGCGGTCGAGGCCCGGGCCGCCGCGCACCAGGTGCTGTCCGGCGAGTGACCGGACCGGCGGTGGGTGCCGGCCACCACGGGTGGTGGCCGGCACCCACCGCCGTACTCCCCGCGGACGGTCAGCCGCGGCGGTCCCGACCGAGGTGCTCGAAGAAGCGCAGGTGGTCGAGGTTGTCGACGGAGCCCGGGTTGACGGCCTGGTCCAGCGGCGTGCCGGCGAGCAGGCGCTTCACCGGGACCTCGATCCGCTTGCCGGTGAGTGTGTGCGGCAGACCGGCGACGGCGACGACCTCGTCGGGAACGTGGCGGGGGGAGAGCTGCTCCCGCAGAGAGCCGCGGATCCGGGCCCGCAGGCCGTCGTCCAGGCTCGCGCCGGGTGCGAGGACGACGAAGAGCGGCATCCAGTAGCCGCCGTCCGGCTCCTCGAGGCCGATGACGAGGGATTCGGCGATCTCGGGCAGCCGCTCCACGACCTCGTAGATGTCGGACGAGCCCATCCGGACGCCCTGGCGGTTGAGGGTGGAGTCCGAGCGGCCGTGGATGATCACGGTGCCGCGCGCCGTCACGGTGATCCAGTCCCCGTGGCGCCAGGTGCCCGGGTACATGTCGAAGTAGCTGTCGCGGTAGCGCGTGCCCTCGGGATCGTTCCAGAAGCCGGTCGGCATGGAGGGCAGCGGCTGGGTGACGACCAGTTCTCCGACCGCGTCGGTGAGCGGGCGGCCGTTCACGTCCCAGGACTCGACGGCGGCGCCCAGGCAGGGTGCCTGGATCTCACCGAGGTACACCGGCAGCGTGGGGACGCCGCCGACGAAGCAGCTGCAGACGTCGGTGCCGCCGCTGACCGAGGCGAGCCAGACGTCCTCCTTGACCTCCTCGTAGATCCAGCGGAAGCCGTCCGGCGGGAGCGGCGAGCCGGTGGTGCCGATGCAGCGGACGGCGGACAGGTCGAGGTCGCGGCCGGGGTGCAGCTCGGCCTTGCGGCCGGCCATCACGTAGGCGGCGGAGGTGCCGAGCACGGTGGCGCCGGTGCGGGCGGCGACCGACCAGAAGGCGCCGGTGTCGGGGTGGCCGGGGCTGCCGTCGTACGTGACGATCGTGGCACCGACGAGCAGGCCGGCGACCAGGAAGTTCCACATCATCCAGCCGGTGGAGGTGTACCAGAGGAAGCGGTCGCCGGGGCCGAGGTCGAGGTGCAGGCCCGCCTGCTTGAGGTGCTCGACCAGGATGCCGCCCTGGCTCTGCACGATGGCCTTGGGCAGGCCGGTGGTGCCGGAGGAGTAGAGGACCCAGAGCGGGTGGTCGAACGGGAGCTGTTCGAACTCCGGCTCCGCGGCGCCGGCGGTGAGGTCGTCCCAGTGCAGGGCGCCCTCGGGGGCCGGACCGCCGAGCAGCGGGACGTGGACGACGGTGCGCAGCGTGGGGAGCTCGCGGCGCAGCTCGGCGACGACGTCGGTGCGGTCGTGGTCCTTGCCGCCGTAGTGGTAACCGTCGACGGCGAACAGGACGGCGGGTTCGATCTGCTGGAGGCGGTCCAGGACGCTGCGGGCGCCGAAGTCGGGGGCGCAGGAGGTCCAGATCGCACCGATGGAGGCGGTGGCGAGGAGCGCCACCACGGCCTGCGGGATGTTGGGGAGGTAGGCGCCGACGCGGTCGCCGGGGCCGACGCCCCGGGCGCGCAGGGCGGCGCTGAGCGATCCGACCTGGCGGCGGAGTTCGGACCAGCTGAGGGTGATCGGCCGGTCGGTGGTCTCGTCCAGGTGGAGGATGGCCGGCCGGCCGGCGGTCGCCGGGTCCTCGCCGTGGCGCAGGGCGTGCTCGGCGTAGTTGAGGCGGGCGCCGGGAAACCAGCGGGCGCCGGGCATCGCGGGGTCGGCCAGGACGCTGTCGGGTGGGGTGGAGAACCGTACGTCGAACCACTGGGTCACGGCCGTCCAGAAGCGGTCCTGGTCGGCGGTGGACCACGCGTGCAGGTCGGCGTAGCGGGCGGCGGCCCGGTCGTCGTCGGTGGCGGGCGCGAGCGGGGCGCGGGGGGCGCCGTGGTGCGTGGCCGCCCAGGTCTGGAAGGCCACGATCCGGGTGGCGGCGGCGGTGGCGGGGTCGGGCCGCCAGAGCGGCTGGTCCTGGGGTGGGGTGCTCACTGTGGTGGTCTCCCGGCCGGAGGATGGGACGGGAGTGCTTGTGGCAGGGCCCGTCCGAGTGGCGCTGACGGTCCAGACCCTGCCACGTGATCGTCCCGGACGCCAGGGCCGCGCGGCCGAGCCGGCGGGCACCGTCGGGCGGGCGTCCGGTCGGTGGGGAGCTCGGCGGTCGGGTCCGCCGCGGGCGGTGGAGGTCGGTGCGCTCAGTCGACGACGGGAGCGGCCTGCCCGAGGTGGGCGTACTCGCCGGTGAACCAGGAGTGCGAGACCCGGGTGTGGAAGGGGAAGGCCAGCGCGGTGGCGGAGGTGGCCAGGTACCAGCCGTCGGTCTCGTCGGTGGCCACCGACGGGGGCAGGTCCGCGAGATCGCGGGCCGGGAGGAGGCCGAAGAGGCAGAGGAAGCCACCGGCCGCGTCGGAGTCCGTGGAGACCAGCGTGATGTCGGCCGCGTCGGCCACGATGCCGGTCTCCTCCTGGAGTTCGCGGACGCAGGCCTGCTGCCAGCTCTCGCCGTGGTCGACGTAGCCGCCGGGGAAGGCGAGCAGGCCGTGGCCGGGCTCGATGGTGCGGCGGATGACGACGAGCCGGCGCTCCCCGTCGGGGACGTCGACCGGGAGCAGGGTGACCACCACGGGCAACGGGTTGCGGTAGCTGATCTCGGAGCAGCCCGGGCAGGTGCGCGGCCAGGCCACGGTGCCGGGCGGGTACGCGGTTCCGCACCAGTGGCAGTGCGAGTGGGGACCGTACGTCGCCTCCGCGGTGCTGCCCTGTGCGGCCTCTTCAGTGCTCATGGAGTGGATCGTAGCGGCCTCCGGGGGGAGGGCCCGGAGGAGTTTGTGCTCCGCCGTCGGGCCGTAGGACTCCAGCAGGATCGGCGTGTGCAGCGCCTCGGCGATGGCGTCGGCCCAGGAGTCGGGATCGGGGCCGGGGTCGGTGAGCCGGCCGGGGCGGGCCCGCAGCAGGGAGGCGGTCAGCCGCTCCCGGGCGGCGAGGTCGCCGACGGCGACGGCGGTGATGCGGTGCAGGGGCGTGCCGTCCGACTCGTAGGACTCGGCGAGGCGCAGGGCGGGATGGCGGGCGGGCGCGTCGAGGTGTGTGAGGGCCAGGGCGTCGGCGCCGCCGGCCGCGGTGAGGGCGTACCGGTGGGCGACGGTGTCGAAGTGGCCGAGGCGGAAGTCGCCCTGCCAGCGCCCGGTCGCGTTGTGCGGCTCGGGGACGTCCAGGGCCTTGTCCTCGGTGGGGAGCGGGCCGGGGCCGTGCCGGGTGGTGTAGCTGCGCAGGACACCGAGCCGCAGCGCGGCGCGGGGGGCGCCGGATTCGGCGAGCAGGGTCTCGGCGTTGGCGAAGGTGGTGGTGGACCAGGTGGTGTAGGGGTGGAAGCCGTGCCACTCGTCGAGCAGGACGCCCTGGGCTCCCTCGAAGACGACCGGGCCGGTGCGCAGCAGTCGGCCGAGGTGGGCGTCGTCGGTGAGGCGTACCCGCTCGGCGAAGGCGCGGAAGGCGGTGGCGCAGTCGGCGGGCGGCGGGGCGGGCAGGTTGCCGGGGGTGATGCCGAGTTCCTCGGCGAGGCGCTCGCGCAGCAGGGTGAGCCTGCCGAGCAGGCGGCCCTCGCCGGTGCAGTCGGCGGCGGTGGGCGCGTCCTCGGGGTGGCTGAGGGCGTAGCGGGCGGTCTCGCCGATGCCGAGGCCGCAGGAGCCGTGCCGGGCGTGGCCCCGGCGCTGTTCCCGGATCCGGTTGGCGGCGGCGTGGTAGGGGGTGGTGAGCAGGGCTCGGCGGTCGACGGTGAGCAGGGCGAACGGGTCCGGGACGCCGAGGACGGCCAGGTGGGCGGCTTCGGCGGCGAGGGCCAGCGGGTCGACCAGCATGAAGCGGGAGAGGTGGGTGGGGACGCCTGCCAGCGTGCCGGAGCCGAACTGGGCGAAGGTGTGGTGGCGGCCGTCGCGGGTGACCACGTTGTGGGCGGCCTGGGCGCCGCCGTTGTACCGGACGACGGCGTGCACCGGCCGGATGCTGCCGGGACCACGGGGGCCCCGGCAGAGACGGTCGACGACGGTGCCCTTGCCGGCGTCGCCGAACCCGAGATCGCAGACGATGACGTGGTCGCCGGGTGGTACGGCGTGCGGGGCCGGCGGGGCGGGGTGGATCCGGGTCGTCGCGGAGTACTCGGGCACGGCGCGGTCACAGCCGGGTGGTGCCGGTGGGCGCGGGGCGCGCTCCGTCGAGCAGGGGGGCGCCCGGGATCGCGACCTCCCGGCTGCGACGGGCGAGGCCGTCGAGGGCCCGGCCGACGCTGGCGACGGAGGCGGAGCCGATGTCGGTGAGGTCGTCGAGCCCTTCTTCGAGGTCGATGGCCTCCTCCCCGAGGCCGACGGTGAGGGCGATCGTCTCGCAGACGGCGTCGAGATCGTCGAGTTCGATGACGTTCTGGCCGAGGAGCCCCCGCCAGGTGCCGAGCACGTCGGCGCTGCCCGCGTGGGCGGTACCGGCGGGGAGGATGAAGTAGACGTCGTACGAGCGGCGCAGCTCGGCCAGGACGGTGGTGATCGGGATGTCCTCGGCGAGCTCGTCGCCCAGGACGTCGCGGACCTCGCGGGCCTTCACCTTGCCGTAGGGCTTCTCGTCGCCGATCAGGAAGAGGTAGCCGCGCCTGCCCCGGCGCTCGACGCTGTCGAGCGAGGTGTGGCGCGCCATGGCGTACATCGCGAGTTCGTAGGACTCGGTCATCTGCCCGCCGCCCCCGCCCTCCAGCAGGATGTTGCCGAGGTCGTCGTCCATCCGGTTGTCGGACTCGAACTGGCCGATCTGGAGCGGGACCCGGTCGCAGGTGGCGTCGCCGACCGCGCCGAAGAGGATCTGCGGGTGCTCGGTGTACCCCTTGCGCAGCAGCAGGCCGAACAGCTCGGGGAGCTTGGTCTGCAGGACGCGGGGGACGTTCTGCATGGAGCCGGTGACGTCGAAGAGCACGGCGATGGGGAGCGAGGCGGGGTGTTCGGCGCCGTCGCGGCTCTCGCGGACGGTCAGGCCCCTGGGGTCGAGGGACGGATGGGCCCGCCAGGTGCTGCGGGCACCGCGGGTGGCTCGATCGCTGTAGTCGAAGGCGCCCGCGCCGGTGGCGGCGCGGTAGTGCGCGGCGGCGTCGTAGACGTTGGTGGACCAGCTTCCACTGCCCATGGGGACTCCTCGGATCGGTGCTGCCGGATCGGTGCTGCGAGGTGGGTGCTGCCGGATCGGTGCTGCCGGGTGGGTACGGCCGGATCGGGTGCCGGCGGACCGGCGGTGCAGGTGCGTCAGGACGCCGCGGCAGGGCGGGGTGGCAGTCGAAGGGGACGGAAGGTGCGGGGGCCGAAGAGGCGTTCCAGCAGGTCGTCCAGCTCGGCGAGAAGCTTCCAGGCGTCGTGCGGGCGGCGGGCCTCGGCCGGGAGCGTGCAGCCGGCGACGAAGGCGCGCAGGGCCTTCGGGGCCTGCTCCCCCATCAGGTACTCGACGCAGCGGCTCGCGAGATGGATGTCGGTGGCCTCGGTGACCGGCCGCCGGGCCGGGATCTCGGGCGGGTACCAGGCGCGGTGGCGCTCGACCAGGGCGGGGGCCGGGGTGTACCGGCCGGTGGTGGCGTAGCACCAGTCGACCAGCACCAGGCCGTGCTGGGCCGGGTGGATCAGGACGTGTTCCGGCAGGACCGCGCCGTGCCGGACACCGGCGCGGTGGGCGTGGCCGAGGGCGACCAGCAGACGGCGCCAGATCCAGGCGGCGTCGCGCGGGTCGAGCCCGCCGGGGTGGGCGTCGCGGACGTCGGTGAGCGGGTGGAAGCCGTCGAGCCGGTCGAGGGCGTTGACCAGCCGGGGCTCCTCGCCGGGATCGGCCGCGTCCCGGTGGTGGAAGCTGTCGAGCAGGGTGGGCGTGTACGCGCGGTGGCGGGGGTCGCCATGGGTGGCGAGGCGGGTCAGCGCGGTGGCCTCGCGCTCCATCAGGTCGTTGTCGGCGGATGCTCCGGGGATCTTGATGACGGCGTCGAACGCGGGACCGTCGTGGGTGCGACGGGGCCTGCTGCGGGCGGAGCGGAGCACGGCGATGTCCCCGGTGGCCAGGGTGGGGCCGAGCCGGTGGTGGTGGCGGGCGGTGGTGAGTTCGGGCTCCTCGGCGAGCGGCGCGCCGGCGCTCAGGTGCAGGTGCCACAGCCGGCCGAGGGCGACGAAGGCCTCGTCGGCCGCGGCGCGCTGCGCGGCGGGGGCGCCGTCCGGGTGCAACAACCGGGCCAGCCGGCGGTAGCGGCGGGCCGCGGCCGCCGCCTCGTCGGGGCGTCCGGCGTCACCGGGGCGGATGGGCCCGCCGGGGGCCGTGGGGGCGCCGCGGACGGTACGGGCGCCGGGGTCGGTGGGCGTGGCATCGGCCGTCCGGGTCGGGCGGGCGCCGCCCGGCCGCCCGGCGGGCGGGAAGAGATCGTCGGGGTGACGCGCCGCGGTGACCGCCGCCAGTGCCTCGGCGAAGGTACGGGGCTCGGCGGGCGGCCGGGCGGCGCCCGGGCCGCTCACCGGATCTCGTCCTCGTGTGCGGGGCGGAGCAGCGCGGGGTGCAGCAGCGCCGCATCGCCCGAGCGGTAGTTGCGGGCGCGCGGGCCCCCGCGGCTGCCTCCGCGCTCGGCGGTGGTACCGGTGCTCTCCACGAAGCCGGGCACCGAGAGCACCTTGCGGTGGAAGTTGCCCGGGTGGAGCTTCTCGTCCCAGACGGCCTCGTAGACGGCGCGGAGCTCGGGGATGGTGAAGTCGTGCTGAAGGAAGGCCGTGGCCAGCGGGCTGTACTCGATCTTGGCGCGGGCCCGGTCCAGCCCGTCGGCGAGAATGGTCGCGTGGTCGAAGGCCAGCGGGGTGCGGGCGACCGCCCCCTCCTGATGCCAGGACCCCTGACCGGCGGACGCCCGTGCCCCGGGCTGCGGCTCCACGAAGCCGTGCTCCCCGGGCGCCTGGTCGGGCGAGTCGCGCTCCGGGAAGCAGGAGTCGGCCGCAGGCCGGACCGGGCCGCCCGGCTCGGGTGGTGTGCCGGCGCGCTCGTCGAGTCCACCCCCGTGGGCCTCGGCGGGCGCGCCGGCAGGTTGTCGACCGGCCGCCGGCCGGAGGTCGAGTGAGGTGACGGGGTGCCAGGCAGCCGCTGCGGCGTCCGTCCCGGCCTGCGGATCGGGCAGGTCGGGGGCGAAGGCCAGATAGGCGACGGAGACGACGTGCATCCGGGGATCGCGCTCCGGTGCGCCGTACGTCCCGAGCTGTTCCAGGTGCACGCGGCTGAGCGCGGCCTCGGCGTCGGCGCTGCCCTGCAGGCCCGTCTCCTCGGCCAGTTCACGGGCGGCGGCCTGGTCGAGCCCCTCCTGCCCGGCCCGCAGAAAGCCGCCGGGCAGGGCCCAGTACCCCTGGTACGGCGGGGCGCCCCGCTGGACGAGCAGGACGTGCAGGCCGCCCCGGCGCAGGGTGAGCGCGACGACGTCCACCGTGACGGCGACCGGCGTGTAGGCGCGCGGATCGTAGGACGCGAGCCACTCCCGCTCGGCCGCCCTGTCGTGCGGCTCGTGCGGCCCGTACGGCTCCTGCGGCTGGTGAGCTGCCACGGCCGACTCCTCTCCGCTGCGCGGATGTGTCCGCTCGCCCGGGTCGTTCTCGGACTGAGAACAACCTAGCGCACGCCGCCGACAGCGGGCCACCGCTTTTCCCCGTGCCTCGGCGGCCGGGCCGCCGACCGGGCCCTTCGACCGCCCCGGGTGCCCCCGCCGCACCGTCGCCGTACAGTGCCGGAACCGGCCGCCGCAGTCGCACCCGCCACACCCGGCCGCCGCAGGAGGACCCGTGCCGACCGCTCCCCCGGGGCACCCGCCCGCCGACGGCGCACCCGTCGGCTCACCCGGCCGGCCCGCCGGCTTCGCCGAGGCGCTGTCGGACGGACCACTGGTGCTCGACGGCGGGCTGTCCGACCAGCTCGCCGGGGACGGCTGCGATCTGGCGGACGCGTTGTGGTCGGCCCGGCTGCTCGTGGACGATCCGGAGGCGATCGTGCGGGCGCACCAGGCGTACTTCGCGGCCGGCGCGTCGGTCGCGACCACGGCCGGCTACCAGGCCAGCTTCGAGGGCTTCGCCCGGCGCGGCGTGGACCGGGCCGGGGCCGCGGCCCTGATGGCGTCGAGCGTGCGACTGGCCCGGGAGGCCGCCCGGCGGACGGGGGGCGCCCGCCCGCTCTGGGTGGCCGCCTCGGTCGGCCCCTACGGGGCGGTGCTGGCGGACGGTTCCGAGTACCGGGGGCGGTACGGCCTCACGGTGGCGGAGCTGGAGGCGTTCCACCGACTGCGGATCGAGGTGCTGGCCGCCGCCGGCCCGGACGTGCTGGCCCTGGAGACCGTCCCGGACACCGACGAGGCGCGGGCCATGCTGCGGGCGGTGCGCGGCGTCGGCCTGCCGGTCTGGCTGTCGTACAGCGTCGAGGGCGGGCGCACCCGGGCCGGGCAGCCGCTGGCCGAGGCGTTCGCGCTGGCCGCGGGCTCCGACGAGGTGGTGGCGGTCGGGGTGAACTGCTGCACGCCCGCCGACGCCGACCGCGCGGTGGCCCTGGCGGCCCGGGTGAGCGGCAAGCCGGTGGTCGTGTACCCGAACAGCGGGGAGAGCTGGGACGCGCGCACGGGCGACTGGCGCGGCGGGAGGACCTTCGCGCCCGGGTCGGTGGCCGCCTGGCTGTCCGCCGGCGCGCGGCTGGTCGGCGGCTGCTGCCGGGTCGGACCGCGCACGATCGCCCAGGTGGCGGCGCAGGTCGACCGGGCCACCCGCCGCCCGGGAGCGACCGGGCCGCCGATAGCCTGACACGGCCACGGGCCGGCCCGCGCACGGCCGGCCGGCGACGACGCGGCTCGCGCGCGGGCGGCGCCGCGGACCGCCCGGGCCGGTGGTTTCGGGCGGGAAAGGTGCACACGAGCACGTTCGCCTGGCAGACTCGTGCCCTAGCCATCGGTCGACAATGTCGACCGCCTGTCCGTGGAGGTACCGCATGCCCGGCCCGATCCAGTCGCTCTCCCGGGCCGCCGCGATCCTGCGGCTGCTGGCCGGCGGCGAGCGCCGGCTGGGCCTGTCCGAGGTCGCGACCTCGCTGGACCTCGCCAAGGGCACCGCGCACGGCATCCTGCGCACGCTGCAGCAGGAGGGCTTCGTCGAGCAGGATCCGGAGAGCGGCAAGTACCAACTGGGCGCCGAACTGCTGCGCCTGGGGCAGAGTTACCTCGACGTCCACGAGCTGCGGGCCCGGGCCCTGGTCTGGGCCGACGACCTGGCCCGGGCGGCCGGCGAGACGGTCTACCTCGGCGTGCTGCACCAACGGGGCGTACTGATCGTGCATCACGTGTTCCGGCCCGACGACAGCCGCCAGGTGCTGGAGGTCGGTTCGATGCAGCCGCTGCACAGCACCGCGCTGGGCAAGGTGCTGTTGGCCTACGACCCGGTGGCCCGCGGCGAGCTGGGCGGGAGTCCACTGGAGTCGTACACCTCCCGCACGCTCACCGACCTCGCGGACATCGACGCCGAGGCGGCGCTGACCCGCGAGCGCGGCTGGGCCGCCTCGGTCGAGGAGACCTGGGAGGGTGTGGCCTCGATCGGCGCGCTGATCCAGGACCGGCGGCGCAACCCGGTGGGCGCGGTCTGCACCAGCGGCGCGGTGGAGCGGGTCTGCGAGGCAGGTTTCGTGCGGCCGTCCCTGGTGGCGTCGGTGCGCAGCGCCGCACGGGCCATCTCCCGGGATCTGGGCGCAGGGCGGTTCTGAGCCCCGGGCCGCGTCGGCGCTCCCGCGGCTCGGCCGGCTGAGCCGCCCCGGGGCCGGGCGGATCGCCGAGCCCCGGCCGGGAGCGGAACCGTGCGCTTCCGGGCGCTCCGGCGGGCCCGGGGCACTCCCACCGGCCCGGGCACCGGTGCGCTCCCGCCTGCCCGGGCCTCGTCCACTCCCACCTGCCCGGACGCCCCGCGCGCCACCCTGTGCCACGACGGACCCCGGCGGGCCCCGGCGGCCCCCGCAGGGTCGGCGCATCCTCTTGATGCGGACAGGCAGCGCCTGTCCGCACTCTGGCGTTTTGTCCGGTTTTTAAGCCATTTGAGTGCTAGCTTCGCCGCAGGTTCCCGATCCCCGCGAGTCCTCGGTCACAGGTGTGTCACCCGGCCTTGACGGGAAGCCGAGGTGAGGGGGAAGCTTCCGCATGACGGTCGACATTGTCGAACGGTGGCCGCAGTAAATGGGTCCCCATCGTCGAGGCCGCAGCTCGGGGACGAGAAGCGGCCGCCCGACACGGTGTCCCGCCACCGTGTCCTTCCCCCACCTGCTCCGGGCCATACGGACAAAGGAGTCTTTGTGTCCGCGTTCTCCAACGGCGACATCTTCGTCGGCGAAACCCTCGGCACCGCCGCCCTGATACTTCTCGGCGGCGGCGTCTGCGCCGCCGTCACGCTCAAGAAGTCCAAGGCCGTGAACGCCGGATGGCTGGCGATCACCTTCGGCTGGGGGTTCGCGGTGATGATCGCCGCGTACATGTCCGCCCCGAAGTCCGGTGCCCACCTCAATCCGGCCGTCACCATCGCCATCGCCGTCGACACCGGCGACTGGAGCAAGGTGCCGGTCTACCTCGGCTCCCAGCTGCTCGGCGCGATCATCGGCGCCGTCCTGGTCTGGCTGACCTACCTCGGCCAGTTCCAGGCCAACGAGGAGCCGACCCTGGGCATCTTCTCGACCGGGCCCGAGATCCGGAACCCGATCCAGAACCTGCTCACCGAGATCATCGCCACCACGGTGCTCTGCCTGGCGATCCTGACCCAGGGGCTCACCAAGGGCCTGGGCCTGTCGGGCACCGGCGTGCTGATCGTCGGCCTGACCGTGGTCGGCATCGGCCTCTCGCTCGGCGGCCCGACCGGATACGCCATCAACCCCGTCCGGGACCTGGGACCGCGCATCGTTCACTCGCTGCTGCCGATCCCGAACAAGGGCGGCAGTGACTGGAGCTACGCCTGGATCCCGGTCGCCGGTCCCGTCATCGGCGGTCTGCTGGCCGGCCTGATCTACAACCTCGCGTTCTGATCCGACCCGCCGCTCCACCCACCGCGCTCCGCGCCCCGGTGTTCGCCCGGACGCCGCGCCCGCCTCGCCTCCGGTTCGGCCACCGCCTGGTTTGGCCCGCGCCCTCCCCCGGGGACTGAGACAGCGTCAGGCACACCGGAAGCCCCCGATCCCCATCCCCCTCCTCAGAGCCGAGGCCCAGACATGACCACCGCTCCCGTCTCCACGTCCGGCAACTACATCGCCGCGATCGACCAGGGCACCACCTCCAGCCGGTGCATCATCTTCGGCGCCGACGGCCGCATCGTCGCCGTCGACCAGCAGGAGCACCGGCAGATCTTCCCCCAGCCGGGCTGGGTCGAGCACGACGCCGCCGAGATCTGGACCCGCGTGCGGTCCGTGGTCCGGGGCGCACTGGAGAAGGCCGGCCTGACCAGGGACGACATCCGCGCGATCGGCATCACCAACCAGCGCGAGACCACCGTCCTGTGGGACCGGCACACCGGCGAGCCCGTGCACAACGCGCTGGTCTGGCAGGACACCCGGACCGAGGCGCTCTGCCGCGAGCTGGGCCGCAACGTCGGCCAGGACCGCTTCCGCCGCGAGACCGGCCTCCCGCTGGCCAGCTACTTCGCCGGTCCGAAGATCCGCTGGCTGCTGGACAACGTCGAGGGCCTGCGCGAGCGTGCCGCGGCCGGCGACATCCTGTTCGGCACGATGGACACCTGGGTGATCTGGAACCTCACCGGCGGCGTCGACGGCGGCAAGCACATCACCGATGTGACCAACGCCAGCCGCACCATGCTGATGAACCTCAACACCCTCGCCTGGGACGAGAAGATCGCCGAGTCGATGGGCGTGCCGATGGCCGTCCTGCCGGAGATCCGCTCCTCCGCCGAGGTGTACGGAACCGCGGTCGGCGACCTCGAGGGCGTCCCGGTCGCCTCCGCGCTCGGCGACCAGCAGGCCGCCCTGTTCGGCCAGACCTGCTTCGACGAGGGTGAGGCCAAGAGCACCTACGGCACGGGCACCTTCCTACTGCTGAACACCGGCGAGAAGATCGTCAACTCCTACCACGGCCTGCTGACCACGGTCGGCTACCGGATCGGCGACCAGGCCCCGGTCTACGCCCTGGAGGGCTCGATCGCCGTCACCGGTTCGCTGGTGCAGTGGCTGCGCGACCAGCTCGGCATCATCTCCACCGCGGCCGAGATCGAGACCCTCGCCAACACCGTCGAGGACAACGGCGGCGCCTACTTCGTGCCGGCCTTCTCCGGCCTGTTCGCCCCGTACTGGCGCTCCGACGCCCGCGGTGTGATCGCCGGCCTGACCCGGTACGTCACCAAGGGCCACCTGGCCCGCGCCGTCCTGGAGGCCACGGCCTGGCAGACCCGCGAGGTCGTCGACGCCATGCAGAAGGACTCCGGGGTCGAGCTGACCGCGCTCAAGGTCGACGGTGGCATGACCTCCAACAACCTGCTCATGCAGAACATCGCGGACGTCCTGGACGCGCCGGTCGAGCGCCCCTACGTGGCCGAGACGACCGCACTGGGCGCCGCCTACGCGGCCGGCCTCGCGGTCGGCTTCTGGCCCGACCTCGACACCCTGCGGGCCAACTGGCACCGCGCCGCCGAGTGGACCCCCCGCATGGACGAGGCCACTCGGGAGCGCGAGTACAAGAAGTGGCTGAAGGCCGTCGAGCGCACCATGGGTTGGGTGGAGGAGGACGAGCAGAACTGACCCGCACGCCGGTCGGGGCCGTACGCGGCCCCGA
Source organism: Kitasatospora sp. NBC_00315 (assembly GCF_041435095.1). Classification (NCBI taxonomy): domain Bacteria; kingdom Bacillati; phylum Actinomycetota; class Actinomycetes; order Kitasatosporales; family Streptomycetaceae; genus Kitasatospora; species Kitasatospora sp. NBC_00315. Next base: position 1,244,603 of record NZ_CP108025.1, read on the forward strand.
CCGGCCGACGCTGTTCACCGGGCCACGACCAGGGCCCGCCCCCGGCCTCCCGCGAGGCCGGACCGCACACCGAGAGGAGAAACGGCGCGCCGCCCGCACCGGACGCCGTAAACACACCATGGCAACCATCCCGACCCTGGGTGCCGAGCGCACCGCCGGCCACACCGCCTCCCGCGCCGAGACCCGCGAGCTCCTGGGCAGGGCGACCTACGACCTGCTGGTGATCGGGGGCGGCATCCTCGGCACCGCCGTGGCGTGGACCGCCTCCCAGGCGGGTCTCAAGGTCGCCATGGTGGACGCGGGCGACTTCGCCGGCGCCACCTCCAGCGCCTCCTCCAAGCTCGTCCACGGCGGGCTGCGCTACCTGCAGACCGGCGCGGTCAAGCTGGTCGCGGAGAACCACAGGGAGCGGCGCGTGCTGGCCACCGACGTGGCCCCGCACCTGGTCAACCCGCTGACCTTCTTCGTCCCCGTCTACAAGGGCGGCCCGCACGGCGCCACCAAGCTCGGCGCCGGCGTCTTCCTGTACTCCGCGCTGTCCGCGTTCCGCGACGGCATGGGGCGGGTCTCCACCGCCGCGCACGCCGCCCAGCAGGTGCCCGCGCTGCGCAGCGAGGGTCTGCGCTCGGTCGCGGTCTACGGCGACCACCAGATGAACGACTCACGGGTCGCCGTGATGACCGTCCGCGCGGCCGTCGACGCCGGCGCCGTGGTGCTCAACCACGCCGAGGTCACCGGCCTGCGATTCACCGGCAGCCGGGTCACCGGCGCCGAGCTCCAGGACCGCCTCGACGGCACCGAGTTCGGCATCAACGCCCGCCTCGTCCTGAACGCCACCGGCCCCTGGGTCGACCACCTGCGCACGATGGAGGACGCCGGTTCGGCGCCCAGCATCCGCCTGTCCAAGGGCGCGCACGTGGTGGTCAAGCGCCGCTCGCCGTGGCGCGCCGCGCTGACCATCCCGATCGACAAGTACCGCGTCTCCTTCGCCATCCCGTGGGAGGACCACGTCCTCCTCGGCACCACGGACGAGGAGTACACCGGCGATCCGCAGGACGTCCGCGCCACCGAGGCGGACATCGACCAGATCATGGGCGAGGCCGGGCACGCGATCCGCGACGAGCACCTCGACCGCGATCTGATCACGTACTCCTTCGCCGGCCTGCGGGTGCTGCCCGGGGGCCCCGGGGACACCTCCGCCGCCAAGCGCGAGACGGTCGTCACCGAGGGCCGGGGCGGCATGCTCTCGGTCGCCGGCGGCAAGTGGACCACCTACCGGCACATCGGCCGCACCGTGCTGGAGAAGCTCGCCCACATCCCCGGCACCACCCTCGGCGAGGACATGTCGCCGATCGCCGCCACCGTCCCGCTGCCGGGAGTCGGCGCACCCAACGCCGTCGCACACCGCCTGCTGATCGACCGCGAGCCCGGCTCCCGGATGGAGCCGCTGGTCGCCAAGCACCTGGCCGGCCACTACGGCACCCTCTCCTTCGACATCGCCCGCATGATCGACGAGAACCCCGAGCTCGGAGCCCCGATCCACCCGGACGGCCCCGACGTCTGGGCCCAGGTCGCGTACGCCGCCGACAACGAGTGGGCGTACACGACGGACGACGTGCTGCGCCGGCGCACCACGATGACGGTGCGCGGGCTGGCCACGCCGGAGATCCAGCAGGAGGTTGAGGCCTTCCTCGCGAAGCGCGGAAAGAAGTAACAGCACAGCCTCGCGAAGCGCGGAAAGAAGTAACAGCACAGCCTCGCGAAGCGTGGAAAGAAGTACCAGCACAGCCTCGCGAAGCGCGGAAGGCGGCGGGAGGCGGTAGCTCGCGGCGGCGGCGGTACCCGTCCGCCGCCGTTCGACCGCCCCCACCTTCCGGCCGCCTGACGCACGCCGACCGCATCCCGCCGTTCGACCGCCTGAACGTCGTGCGGGACACCTCGGCGGGAAGCGGAGATCAAGAAACCTCAGAGAACGCTCAAATTTTCTGGATCTTGATGGTTCGTCACCGATCGCTCCCTACGCTTTCGAACGTGTATTCCACCTTGGGTTCGACCATCCACCTGGCCGACGACGCCCGCGCGTCGGCAGCAGCCGCACTCCGCTCGTTGCCCGACCTGGGGGCAGCCCTGCCGGACTCCGACGCGCAGCCGTACCTGGAGCACGGGGCCAAAGTCCTGCGCAACGTCCTGCCGGTGCGGTGCCTCGACGAGCTGGCCGCCTGGCGCCGCGAACCGACGTCCTGGCTGACCCTGACCAACCTTCCGGCGCAGGCCGCGGAGGTGCCCACCCCGCAGGACGGCTTCTGCGACGAGCGGCTGGTCACCGCACCCAACCTCGTCCACTTCGGCCTGCTGCGGCTGCTCGGGCTCGACCCGGTCGCGTACCGCTGGGAGAACGAGGGCCGGCTGATCCGCAACGTCGCGCCGCGACCGGAGGCCGCCCGGACCAACACCTCCTGGGGATACGCCCAGCCGCTCGACTGGCACACCGACGACTCCGTGCTGGACCACGGGAGGGACGCCCGGTCCGCCGAGGCGATCCCGCACTACCTGTCCTTCTACGGCATGCGCAACACCGAGGGCGTGCCGACCGACCTGCTGCCCGTCGACGCCGTCCTCGCCGATCTGCCGGACCGGGTCGTCGCGGCGCTGCGGCGCTCCGAGTACTCGGTCACGGCGCCCGAGTCCTACCGTGCCGACGAGCACGGCCGGCCGCCGGCGAAGGACGCCGTGCCGATGCTCTGGACGCTGCCGGACGGCAACACCGGGCTGCGCTACGGCCCCGGCCTGATCACCGGCCTCACCCCGCAGGCCCGGTCCGCGCTCGAAGCGTTCGAGGCGGTGACCGGCGCGATGGACGGCCTACCGGTGCTGATCGAGGCCGGCGGCTTCCTCGTCTTCGACAACCGCCGGGTGATGCACCGACGGGTGCCGTTCCGGCCCGCCGCCGCCGGTCACGCGCGCTGGCTGCGCCGTTGCTACGCGCTGGGCCACGCGGCCGTCCCGGTCACCGACGCCGTACCGCTGCGGCCCACGCCGTGACGCCGCTCACCGCGGCCGCGTACCGGACGGCGTCCGCCCCGGCACGGGGCGGCAGCGGCGGGCGGAGGTCGCGGCAATGCCCGACGTCTCCCTGACCACCCTCGCGCTGCTCTGTCTCGCGGCCGCCGCCGCGGGCTGGATCGACGCCGTGGTGGGCGGCGGCGGACTCGTCCAGCTGCCCGCGCTGCTGGTGGGTCTGCCGCACCTGCCGACGGCGTACGTGCTCGCCACCAACAAGGCGGTGGCGGTCGTCGGCACCGGGGCCGCGGCCGTGACGTACACCCGGAGAACCAGGATCGACCTGCGGACGGCGCTGCGGATCGGTGTGGCCGCGGCGCTCGGCTCGCTCGCCGGGGCGTCCTTCGCGGCCGGGATCAACAGCGCCGTGCTGCGCCCGTTGATCATGGTGGTGCTGCTGACCGTGCTGGGGTTCGTGCTGTTCCGGCCCGCCTTCGGTGCCGCTCCCGCGGCCGGGCCGGTGTCCCGTCGGCGCGTGCTCACCGCGATCCTGCTGGCCGGCACGGGCATCGGGTTCTACGACGGGCTGCTCGGCCCCGGCACCGGCACCTTCCTGGTGATCGCGCTCGCCGCGATCCTGCGGCTGGACCTGGTGGCGGCCTCGGCCACCACCAAGGTGGTGAACGTCTGCACCAACCTCGGGGCGCTCGCCATGTTCGCCTACCAGGGGGCGGTGCTGTGGCGGCTGGCCGCCGTGATGGCCGTCTTCAACCTGACCGGCGGCATGATCGGCGCGCGGATGGCACTGAAGCGGGGCAGCGGGTTCGTCCGGGGCGTCCTGGTGGTCGTGGTGGTGAGCCTGGTGGTCAAGCTCGCCGACGACCAGTGGTTCGCCTGACCGCGGGCGGCGCGAGGCCCGGGGCTCCCGTCGGAGCGCCCGGGCCTCGTGCGTGGCCGGAGCCGGTCAGATGATCAGGCTGAGCGGCATGATCAGCGCGATGGCGACCACCGAGATCACCGTCTCCATCACCGACCAGGACTTGAGCGTCTGGCCGACGCTCATCCCGAAGTACTCCTTCACCAGCCAGAAGCCGGCGTCGTTCACGTGCGAGAAGAACAGCGAGCCGGAGCCGATCGCCAGCACCAGCAGCGCCGCGTGGGTGCTCGACATGTCGGCGGCCAGCGGGGCCACGATGCCGGCCGCGGTGATGGTGGCGACCGTCGCGGAGCCGGTGGCCAGCCGGATCAGGACGGCGATCAGCCAGCCCAGCAGCAGCGCCGAGATGTGCCACTTGCTGGACCACTCGCTGACCGCGTTGCCGACGCCGACGTCGATCAGGGTCTGCTTGAAACCGCCGCCGGCGCCCACGATGAAGACGATGCCGGCGATCGGGCCGAGCGACTTCTCCATGGTGGTGGAGATCCGGGCCTTGCTGAACCCGGCCGCCCGGCCGAGGGTCAGCATACCGAGCAGGACGGCGGCGAGCAGAGCGATCAGCGGCGAGCCGATGAAGTCGAAGGCGCGCTGGAGACCGGCCTTCGGGTCGTCGACGACCACGTCGACCAGGGCCTTGCCGAGCATCAGGACGACCGGCAGCAGGATGGTCGCGAGCACCGCGCCGAAGCTCGGGGTGTGCTCGCGCTGCTCGGTCTCCGCGGGGGCCGTCGCCTCGGGGACGGCCAGCGGGCCGACCCAGCGCTCCGCGACCCGGGCGAACAGCGGTCCGGCGATGATCAGGGTCGGAACCGCGATCAGCAGGCCCAGCGCCAGGGTGATGCCGAGGTCCGCGTGCAGGGCGTCGACGGCCACCAGCGGGCCGGGGTGCGGCGGGATCAGACCGTGCAGCACCGACAGGCCCGCCAGCGCCGGGATTCCCACCCGCATCAGGGGCAGGTTGCCGCGCCGGGCGACCAGCAGCACGATCGGGATCAGCAGGACGACGCCGACCTCGAAGAAGAGCGGCAGGCCGAGCAGCGCCGCGATCAGCGCCATCGCCCACGGCAGGGCCCTGCGGCCGGTGCGGGCGAGAACGGTGTCGGCGATGATGTTGGCCCCGCCGGAGTCGGCCAGCAGCTTGCCGAGCATCGCGCCGAGGCCGATCAGCAGTCCGACGCTCGCGACGGTCGCGCCGAACCCGGTGGAGAAGCTGGTCAGCAGCTTGTCGAACGGCGCCCTGGCGACGATCGCGAGCAGTGCCGAGCCGAGTGTGAGGGCGAGGAAGGGGTGCAGCTTCAGTCTGGTGATCAGCAGCACGATGGCGCCGATGCTGAGCAGCACCGCCACCAGCAGCTGGGTATTGCTGCCGGTGTGCGGGAGGGCCGGTGGGGCGGCCGCGAGGAGAGTGGGGGACAGGCTCACGCGAGGTCTCCATTGACGGGCCGCAGGAGTTCCACGGCCATCTCGACGAGTTGTTCGGGGGACGGGCCGACGTCCAGGGCTGCACCGCGTTCGTCGGCCTGGAGGGGCTCCAGGGCGGCGTACTGGGAACCGAGCAGGGACGTCGGCATGAAGTGGCCGGTGCGCTGGGCGAGGCGGTCCTCGACCAGCTCGTGACCACCGCTGAGGTGCAGGAAGAACGCGCCCGGGCAGGCGGCGCGCAGGGTGTCGCGGTAGTGCCGCTTCAGCGCCGAACAGGTCACCACTCCCCCGGTACCGGCCCCGGCGCGTTCGCCGAGCCAGCCGCCGAGGGCCCGGAGCCAGGGGGCCCGGTCCTCGTCGTCCAGGGGGATCCCGGCCGACATCTTGGCGATGTTGGCCGGCGGGTGGAAGTCGTCCGCCTCCGCGTACGGGAGGGCCAGACGCTCGGCCAGCAGTCGGGCGACGGTGGTCTTGCCGACGCCCGAAACGCCCATCACCACGACGGTGGGCGGCTGGTTCTCGACGCTGAGAGCCATGGTGGTGCTCCTTCTCTGCCAGGCCGTTCGTATGCCGGTGAGCAGGTACCAGGCCTGCGGTCGCTGGCAACTATCTCCCCAAAGATATGACCTATTCAAGGTCCGGATACCAAATCGTCATACTTTTATGCCTTCGGGACCGCCGCCTCGCGGCGGTTCGCGCGGCGGCAGGCCGACCACGGCGGCGTCCCCGGAGCGGAAGCGGCAAGGAGCACGGCAGCGCCGAGGAGAACGCGAGCACGGCGCCGACGCAAACCCGGGGCCGGCGCCGGACGCGGGCCCGGAGCGGGCGGGCCGGACGGGGCCACCCGGGCATCGCCCTCTAGGCTGGGCGGATGGACATCCAGGGGCTGCCCGGCCGACTCCTCTCCGAGCTCGGACCGGCCATCGCGTCCGGCGAGATCCCCGAAGGGGCGGTGCTGCGGGGCGAGGAGCTGGAGGGCCGGTTCGGGGTCTCCCGGACGGTGGTGCGCGAGGCGGTCCGGATCCTGGAGTCGATGCGGCTGGTCGAGTCGCGCCGCCGGGTCGGCATCACCGTGCAGCCGAGGTCGAGCTGGGACGTGTTCGACCCCCTGGTGATCCGCTGGCGGCTGGCCGGCGCCGACCGGCCCGCACAGCTGCGGTCGCTGGGGTCGCTGCGGGTGGCGGTCGAGCCGGCCGCGGCGGCGCTCGCCGCCACCCAGGCCACCGCGGACCAGTGCCGCGAGCTGAGCGCACTGGCCGTCGAACTGACCGTCACCGCGCGGGCCGCCGACCTGGAGACGTTCCTCCGGCACGACATCGCCTTCCACGCCACGGTGCTGAAGGCGTCCGGGAACGAGATGTTCGCGCACCTGGGCGACACCGTCGGCGCGGTGCTGACCGGACGGACGGAGTATCACCTGATGCCCCACCAGCCCGAGTCGTACGCGATCCGGCTGCACCGCGAGGTGGCGGAGGCGATCTGCGCCGGCGACGCCGCGCACGCGGAACGGGCGATGCGGACGATCGTGGTCGGGGCGCTGGAGGAGCTCGACAAGCAGCTGACCTGAACCACGACGGGCAGCGGCACGACGACGCCGAGCGGACCGGCATCGGGCGGACCGGCGCCGGGCGCGCGGACAACCCCTCTCATCGCGGTCAGATCACCTCAATGCACGGCAGATCAGCGATATCCGGCGCATGCATGCCGCCCGGCGGGGCAGTGTGGTGCGTAGGGGCGCACGGGGCGCCCCACGTACGCCGTCCGGGGGTACCCGATGTCCGCCGCCCGTCGCCGCCTGCCCGACGAGGTGCGCTCCGCCGCAGTACGCGCCGTGCTCTGCCTCGCGTTCACCCTGGTCTGCCTGACGGTCGCGGTGTTCGCGTCCTACGCCGGGACCGGGCTGCTGACCCCGGCACTGATGGCCATGGGCCTCGGGGTGTTCGGCACGATGTGGTGCCTGTTGGAGATCATGATCTCCCGTCAGGTGGCCGCCCAGCGGGCGCGCGGTCCGCACTCGGCGTCACCGATGGCGGGGAGCCGCACGGCCCGCCGGGACGTCCGCGCGGACCGCCCCGGCCCCGCCTCCCGTCAGCCGCGACTGCCCACGACGTAGCCGTACTGCACCGGCCACCGGCGGTCGCCGCCCAGCTCACGCGCGGCCTGCTGCGGCCAGTACGGGTTGCGCAGCAGCTCGCGGCCCAGCAGGACGACGTCCGCCTGCCCGTCCGCGATGATCTTCTCCGCCTGGACGGGCTCGGTGATGAGGCCGACGGCGCTGGTCGCGAGACCCGACTCGGCACGGATCCTGGCGGCGAACGGCACCTGGTAGCCCGGGCCGACCGGAATCGCCGCCTCCTTGACGTTGCCGCCGGTCGAGACGTCGAGCAGGTCGACGCCGGCCTTCTTCAACTCCCTGGCCAGCAGGACGGTCTCGTCCGCCGTCCAGCTCTCCCGGTCGTCCAGCCAGTCGGTGGCCGAGACCCGGAACAGCAGCGGCAGGTCCTCGGGCCACACCGCGCGCACCGCGCGGGTCACCTCCAGGGCGAAGCGGGTACGGCCCTCGAAGGAGCCGCCGTACCCGTCGGTGCGGTGGTTGGAGACCGGCGAGAGGAACGAGTGGGTCAGGTAGCCGTGCGCGCCGTGGATCTCGACGGCCTTGAAACCGGCGGCCAGCGCCCGCTCGGCCGAGGCCGCGAAGGACCGGACGATCTCCTGGATCTCCTCGACCGTGAGCTCCGAGGGGCTCGGGTTCGAGCCGAACGGGACGGTGGAGGGACCGACCGCCTGCCAGCCGATATCCCCCGCAGGGACGGGCGCGCCACCCTGCCAGGGGCGGTCCGTGGACGCCTTGCGCCCGGCGTGGCCGAGTTGGATCACGGGAACCGCGCCGAGCGCCGAGATCTGCGCCGCGACGCGGGCGAGGCTCTCCTGCTGGCGGTCGTTCCACAGGCCGAGGTCGTACGGCGAGATCCGGCCCTCGGGGCGGACTGCCGTGGACTCCACGATCACCAGGCCCGCGCCGCCGGCCGCCCGGGTGGCGTAGTGGGCCAGGTGGAAGTCCGTGGCCACACCCGTCTCGGGACCGACCGGCTGCGCCGAGTACATGCACATCGGCGGCATCCACACCCGGTTGGGCACGGTCAGCGAGCGGAGGGTGATCGGCTCGAACAGGGCACTCACGGCGACTCCTTCGACATCGCGGCCGGCACGGGGACGCCGGACACCTTTGTACGATAGCCGCCGTACTACGAGAGATGTCAAACTACGATGGTTCTCGTACGATGACGCAGTGACCGAGGGAGCCGACATGCCGACCGACGAGCGGGGCGCCGTGCTGCCGGGCCGGAGGCCGACCGCGGCACCCTCGGGACCGGTGCCGGACGGACCGGGCCCGGCCACCCTGCCGGAGCCCGCCCTGGCGGACATCCGGCTGGAGGCCGTGCTGCACGCGCTGGCCGACCCGGTGCGGCTGCGGATCGCCCGGGCACTCGCGGACGGGCACCAGGAGATGTCCTGCATCGCGTTCGACCTTCCGGTGACCAAGTCGACCACCACGCACCACTTCCGGGTGCTGCGCGAGGCAGGGGTGATCCGGCAGTGTCGGCGCGGCACCGCGCGGATGAGTTCGCTGCGCCGGGACGATCTGGCGCAGCTCTTCCCCGGCCTGCTGGACAGCGTGCTGACGGGGGCCCGGCGCCAGGCGAGGGACTGACCGGCGCGGCACCGGCGCGCGCCCCCGGCGAGGCCCGCCGAGGCCCGGTCAGGCCGTCGGCGCCTCCGCCGGGCGCTTGAACATCCGGGTGGCGGTGATCTCGCCGTGGACGGCCGGGCCGTCCGGGTCCTGCGGGGCCGGCAGACCGGGGCGCAGATGCTCCTCCACCGAGATGTACTTCAGGCCGGCCCGCAGGTCGGCGTCGTTGCGGAGCCTGATGACCAGCGGGAACTCGGCCAGCGCGGTGGTGTCGAAGAGCCCCGTGGTGTAGATCAGCTGGACGCCGAGCGCGTCGGCGACGGCACGCTGCAGCTCCAGCAGGTACGTCGCGTTCGCCCGGCCGATCGGGTTGTCGAGGAAGAGCGTGCCCGCGTGCCGCAGCTGGGACTGCCCCCGGTCGTTGGCGCGCAGCGCGGCCATCGTGCAGTAGAGGGCGATGGCCGCGGTGAGCAGTTGGCCGCCGGAGAACACGTCCGACATCTGGCCGACGCTGACCCGCTCGGCGCGCAGCACGGCGTCCGGCTTGAGGATCTCGACGCCGACGCCCCTGGGGCCGATCGCGGCGGCGACGCCGCGCAGCAGCAGGGACATGCCGTCCCGGCGCAGGTCGCTGTTCTTGCGGACGGCGGCGCTGGTGGCCTCGTCGATGACCTCGCCGAGCCGCTCCACCAGGACGCTCTGGTCCGGGTCCTCGAACCGGATCCGCAGGAACTCCTGGCCGGACCACTCCCCGAGGCCCTCGGGCAGGCGGGAGAGCCGCTGGGCGGCGCGCAGGGTGGCGAGCGCGCTCTCGACCAGGCCGCGCAGGCGGTCGACGATGCTGCCGCGATTGCGTTCCAGCTGCTCGAGCTCGTCGGTGAGCACCCGTAGGCGCGGCGCGAAGGCGACGGCCCAGGCGGCTGCGTGGTCGGGCAGCGCGGCGGCGGGCAGTTCACGGATCTGCTGACGGGCGGGGGTGCGGACGGCCTCGTAGCGGGCCGCGTTGGCGTGCCGGATCAGGGCGTCGGAGGCGTCGCGGACGGCGAGTTCGGCGGCGGAGAGCTCGGTGGCCGAGGCGCGCAGCGTCCGGCGGGTGTCGGCGGCGGCCGCGCGGGCCTCGGTGAGGCTGCCGAGGTAGGGGTCGGCGCTCTGCTCGGGCTCCTCGGGGTGTTCGCGCAGACCGTCGCGGAGCTGGCCGGCGGCCTCCTCGAAGTCGGCGGCGGCGCTCTGCGAGGCCTGGTGGGTGCGCTGGAGGTCGGCGTGCCCGGTGCGGGCGTTCTCCAGCAGCTCGCGGCGTTCGGCGAGGCGGCTGGTGGCGGTGCGCAGCAGGACCTGGGCGTGCTCGGGGTCGGTGGGGACGAGGTCCTCGGGCAGCTCGGTGTGGGCGTCACCGGTGGCGGGGGCGGAGCGTTCGGCCTCGCCGCGCAGCCGGCCGAGCTGCTCGCTGGCGGTGGCGGAGCGCGCCTCGATGGTGGCGACGAGCTCCTCGGCCCGGGTGGCGGCGGCCTGCCGGGCGGGGCCGTCGGCGCCGTCGGGGCTGGCGAGCAGTTCCTCGGCGCGGGTGCGGACCTTGTTGGTGAGCCGGTCGAGCTCGGTGGCGGCGGCGGCCTCGTCACCCTCGGCCCGGGCCTGCTCGGCGCGCAGGTCGGCGCCGACGCCGACCTTCTCGTACAACTGGGAGGCGGCGCGGTAGGCCTCGCGCAGGGCGGGCAGCGAGGCCGGGGGCTCGTCCGCCCGGTCGGTCTCGGAGGTGGTGGAGAGCTCGGCGCGTTCGGCGCGCAGGGTCCGGACGGTGCGGCGGGCGTCGTCGGCGGCGCGCTGGGCGGCGCGGCGGTCCTCGTCGCAGGTGCGGGCGCGCTCGGCCCGGACGGCCTGCCGGCGGTCGCACTCGACGGCGTCCTCGGCGAGTTCGCGCAGGCCGCGCGTCCAACCGGCCCGTTCGCGCAGCCGGAAGGCCAGGCCGGACAGCGCGTCGGCGCGGCGGCGGGTGCGCTGGGCGGCCTCGCGGTGCTCCTCGTGGGTGGTGGCGGCGGCGGCGTGGTCGGCCTCGGCCTCGGCGTGGTCGACGCGCAACGTGGCGAGTTCGGCGCTCGCGGCCTCGGCGGCGAGGGCGGCGGCCTCGGCGGCGGCGGTGAGTTCGGCCAGGGTGCCGGGCGGGCACTGGGTGTGCCAGGAGGCGAGCCGGGCGGCCAGCGCGCGGTCGCCGCCGAGGCGGGCTGCGAGTTCGCGGATGTGCTCCTCCCGGGCGGTGGCGCGGGTGCGCAGCTCCCGGCGTTCGTCGTCGGCGGCGCTCTCGTCGTGCATGGCCGGGTTCGGCGGTACGAGGAAGAAGGCCGGCTCACCGGTGATCGGCGCGATCAGGGCGGCGGCCGTGCCGACGGCGACGGTGGAGCGGGGCAGCAGGGCGGCGGCGGTGAGGGCCTCGCGGGCGCGGTCCAGCGCGTCGGGGTCGGTGACGACGACGCCGTCCACGAGTTCGGGGCGGGCGGCGAGGATCGCGTCGTGGTCGCCCGGGTCGACGGACTGGGCCAGGTAGCGCCAGCCGGGCAGCGCCGGAACGCCGTGCTCGGCGAGGTACTCGACGGTGGCCAGGACGTCCGGGCCGGGCGGCAGAAGGCCGCCGTCGCCGAGGGCGGCGAGGATCCGGGAGTCGTCGGCGGCGGCGGTGCGCAGGTCGAACAGGGTGCGCTCGGCGGTGGCGACGGACCGGTCGAGCAGCTCGCGCAGGCCCTCGGCGGAGCGGTCCAGGACGGCGGGGGTGAGGAAGCCGTCGGCCTCGTCGGCGGCCTCCTCGAAGGGGGCGAGCGAGAGCAGCTCGGCGAGGCGCGGTTCGGCGGCGAGCAGGGCGGCGGTTCGGCGCTCGGTGGCGAGCGCGGCGGCGGCGGCCCTGCGGGCGTCGCCGGCCCGGGAGGCGGCGAGGTCGGCGCGGGCCTCGGCGGCGGCGCTCTCGCGCAGCCGGGCCGCGGCGAGGTCGGCGGCGGCGCGGGCCTTCTCCAGCGCGGCGGTGGCGGCCTTCTCGGCGTCGGCGGCGTTCAGCGCGGCGCGGGCCGGATCCGCCTCGCCGTCGGCCATGGTGTCGGTGTCCGCGTCGATCCAGCCGGAGGCGACGGCGGCCTGGGTCTCCTGCTCGACCTCGGCGAGGCGCTGGCGCAGGTGGTCGGCCTCGCTGCGGGCCTTCTGGGCGGCGGTGGCGGCGTCGGTGGCGTCGCGCTGGGCCTGGGCGCCGTCCTCCTGGAGCTCGCCGGCGCGCAGCTCCTCCTGGTCGGCCCGCTCCTCGGCGGCGGCGGCGGCGCTCTCCAGCGCGCGGGCCAGCGCTCCGGCGGCGCGGGCGCGGGCGGCGAGCGCGGGCGCGGCGTCGAGTTCGGCCTCGCGGATGGCGGCGGCGACCCTGGCGGCACGGTCCGCGGCGGCGCGCCGGCGCAGCACGGCCTCGGCGGCCTGCCAGGCGGAGTGCAGGGTGCGGGCCTCGGTGAGTTCGCGGCGAAGGGCGGCGGCCTCGGTGGTGGCGGCGGCCAGCCCCAGGGTGGCGTGGCGGTGGGTCAGCTCGGCGGTGATCAGGGAGTGCCGGGTGCGGTCGCTCTCGGCGGCGGTCACCGCGCTCGCGGCGGCGGCGACCTCGATCGCGAGGTCGTGTGCCCGGTCGCGTTCGGCGGCGGCCCGGGAGGCCAGGGCGTGGGCGAGGCGGTGGGTACGGCGCTCGGCGGCGCGATGGGTCTCGCGGACGGACTCGCGCACGGCGGTGGCGTCCACGATGCGCTGGAGCAGGTCGAGCGAGCCGCCCGTGAAGTCGCGTTCGGCGGTGAGTTCGGAGCGGCGGCCGAGCTTGGCGGCGAAGCCGTGGACCAGGTCGGCGAGACCGTCGGTGTCGCGGGTGTCGGTGACGGCGCGCAGCAGCAGGTCGGTGAAGTCGGAGTCGTGCTTGACCGCGAACAGGCCGGCGGCCTCGCCCTCGTCGGCGTTCATCTCGCGCTGGTAGCGGAAGAGCTCGGGGTCGAGGCCGAGCTCTCCGAGGTGCTCGGTCCAGCGGTCGTGGCCGTCCTCGAAGGTGAGGTCGAGGTGGGGATGGGCCTTCCCGGCCTCGGTCAGGGCGTCGCGGAAGCCCTTCATGGTGCGCCGGCGGCCGCGGGCGCGCTGGTCGCCGGCCAGGCTGACGCGTTCGGCGACGGGCAGCGAGTCGAGGGTCAGGCCGGGGCCGGGGCGGAAGGAGTACCAGGTCTCGGCGAACTTGCGCGGGTCGGAGGAGACCTGCCGGCCGCGCCACTCGCTGACCTTGCCGACCACGACCGGCTCGCCGGTGACGGTGTGCTGCCATTCCAGCGCGACGTGCCCGCAGTCGTCGGCGAGGAGGAACTTGCGCAGCACGCCGGAGCTGGCGCCGCCGAGGGTGTTGCGGTGGCCGGGGAGCATCACCGAGAAGATGAGCTTGAGCAGGACGGACTTGCCGCCGCCGTTCTCCAGGAAGAGCACGCCGGCCGGCGCGGGCCGGCGGGCCGGGCCCTCCGGCTCCTCGCCGAACAGGCCGGGCTGCTGGGGCGCGGGGTCGGCGACCGGCTCACCGACGCCGCGCAGGTCCAGGACCGTGTCGGCGTAGCGGGCGCCGGCCGGTCCGATGGAGTACAGGCGGACCCGGTTGAGCTCGTACATGTGCGGCGGTTCTCCAGTGCGGGAGGTGCGGGCGGAGCGGGAGGGGCGCGGGCGGGCCCGGTGGGCGGGGGCCCGTCAGAGCGAGTGGAACGGCAGGCCGGCGTCGGCCACCAGTTCCTCGCTGTGGTCGGCGGGCAGCAGGGTGGCGCTGCCGTCGCTGATCGGGACGACGCCGAGGTCGAGCAGTTCGGCCATCGCGGCGCCGGCCGCCAGATCCCGGACCTGGAGCTGGTAGCGGGCGGTGGTGCGGTAGGTGCCGCCGGCGTCGTCGGCGGTCTTCTGCAGGAAGCCGGAGTCGACCAGGAACAGCACCGCCTTGCCGGTGATGCCGATGGTGGAGCCGGAGAGCCGGCGGGCGTCCTTGGTGGCGCCGGTGGCGGTACGCCGGGCCCAGACCCGCCAGGCGGCCTCCAGGCCGGGGGCGTCGCTCTGCGGGTCCGTGTTGGCGCCCTGGGCGTCGGCCTGCTCCTCCAGCCGGCGGCAGGCCTGGCGGACGAAGGCGTCGACGCCGTTGACGGTGATCCGGCCGAGGTAGCCGTCGTCGGCGAGGTCGTCGGGGCGGGGGAAGGCCATCGCGGCGACGGCGAGGTGGGCCAGGCCGTGCAGGAAGCGGTCGGTGGACTCGGAGGCGGCGCGGCGCGAGTAGTCGCCCATCCGGACGGCGAAGACGGAGTCCTCGGCGGCGGCGAGGGCCATGCCGGCCCGGGGGGAGACCTCCAGCACCACCAGGCCCATGCCGGTGGCGACGGCGTCGGCGAGCCGGGCGAACGCCGGGTCCTCCCGGTGCCGGCGGACCAGCTCGGCGTACTCGGCGTCGCGCGCCGGGAGCAGTTTGGCCTGCAGGCCGAAGGAGACCAGCCGGGCGGCGTCGGCGACGTCGGCCGGGGTGAGCGCGGCCGGGGTGGCGGGCTCGGTCTCGGGGGCGGCCCAGGACGCGTCGTGGGGGGTCGTCATGGGCGGTGCTCCTCGGGGTGGTCCGTCGTACGGGTGCGTCGCGGCGCGCGCGGGGGCGCGGCGGCCATCAGCCGGCGTCCTTGCGGTCGGCCGCCATGCCGGCGGCGTCCAGGAGGGCGCTGCCGACGATCAGGTCGGCGCCGCCGAACTCGACGTCCCCCAGCTGGGTGCCGTCGTCGACGGCGAAGAGCAGCCGCTCCTCGCCCTGGCGGTAGGCGGTGCCGACCGGCGGGCTCGCGGCGTGCACGGCCAGCAGGGCGACCAGGTACGGGAGCTCCGGATCCTGCCTGCGGGCGTCCGCGAGCAGGCCGGAGAGCCGCCGGGGGGCGTCGGCGGGCAGGTCGAGCAGCTCCAGGGCGGCCTCCAGCTGGGCCTCCGAGAAGCGGCTGTCGGCGGGGGTGGCGACGAGATCCGGATCGGGGAGCTCGGCGCCGAGGTGCTCGCGCTCGACGGGCGGGGTGAGCAGCAGGTCGACCAGGTCGGTGACGCGCACCGAGGTGGGCGTGCGCAGACCGGTGCCGCGGGCGAAGAACGCGTCGGTGGGGCGGACGGCCTGCTCGACCGGCAGGCGCAGCAGCGGGGCGAGCAGCTGCCCGTACAGGTCGATGCCGGTGCGCACGCCCGGGGAGGCGAAGGCCTGGCGGTCCTGCTCGGCGCGGAACAGCGGGCCGGCCTCCAGCAGGCGGGTCTGCAGCTGGGTGTGGCGGCGGATGCAGTCCTTGACGATGTCCACCAGCTCCGCGGCGCGGCGCTTGTGCTCGGCGCCCTCGGGGGTGTGGGGCTCGCTCTCGTCCCGGACCTTGCGGATGTTGGTGAGGATCGCGTTCTCGTGCCGGTAGCGGTCCGCGATGTGGTCGAGCGCCTCGTCGATCAGGTCGGGGACGGCCTGCATCCAGTCGACGGCGCGCACGTTGCGGCGGGTGGCGTCCAGGGCGCGGCGCAGTGTCTCGGCGTACTGGACGGTGCGGTAGCGGGCCTGCTCGGCGGCGAGCTGGGCGTCGGCGAGGCGGCCGCGGCGGATCAGCACCTCCAGCTTGACCTCGGCGGCGATCTGGGCCGAGGTGACGTCGGTGTCGAGCGCGCCGACCAGGACGTTGACGGCCTCGTCGGTGGTGCGCAGGTAGACGCCGCCGTCGGGGCCCGGCACCTCCTCGATCAGCTTGAAGTCGTAGTCGCGCCGGACGTACTCGCCGTCCGGGCCGAAGGTGCCGTAGACGGCGCGGAAGCCCCGGTCGACGCTGCCGACGTTGATCAGCGACTCCAGCACCCAGCGGGCGACCCGCTCGTGCTCGGCGGCGGCCCGGGGCGGGTTCTGCGCGGCGACCCGGGGCAGCATGCGGGCCAGCACTATGTCGCGGTCGGCTCCGGTGTCGAAGTCCATGTGCAGGGTGACGAGGTCGATCGCGGCGAGGCCGACCTCGGCCATCGCGTAGCCGCCGTACTCGCCGGCCAGGTTGACCTTGCGGTTGTCCAGGTCGTGCAGCGGCGCGGTGCAGGCCAGCGCCTTGAGCCTGCGCGCGAGGCCCTCGTCGGCGGCGGGGCCGGGCGCGGGCCGGGCTGCTCCGGCGGGCGGCCGGGACCCGTAGTCGGTGGGCTGGTCTGCGATGGCGGTCACGGTGGACAAGATTAGGGGTTCGCACCGACAACGTCCGAAACGGGCCTTCTGGGCGGAGTTGCGGGGACGCCGGCCGGCCCCGCCGCGCACGGCCGCGGGCGGGCCTTTCCCCGCATCACCGGGAGGGCCCGCCCTGGCCGGCCCCGCCGCGCACGGCCGTAGGCGGGCCCGCGCAGGGACGCGGCTCGCGGTCAGGGGCACGGCGGACGTCCGGCGCCGAGGGGGTGACCGCCGCCGTCCGGGGCCCCGCCCCACCTCCGACGACCTCGGGCCGCGCACCGGCAGGCGTACCGGCAGGCCCGGGCGACTCCCGACCTAATTTTGAACGCGTTCAAAGTTAGGTCTAGAGTCGGCCTCGCACGGGTGCGGAAAGCCATCACCCGTCCTCTGGCACGGAGGTTCCCGTATGAGCAGCAATCCGACCGACCCGGCGGCCCGCGCGCTGAGGCGGGTCCGCCGCTGGCTCTGGACCTTCGTGGTCTGCCTCGTCCTCAGCGGTCTGACCGCCTTCCCACTGGAGAGCGAGACCCGCTGGCTCGCCGAGCTGGCCACCGGTCCGGCGGCGCCGCTGAGCGAGCACGTCCCGGGGCTGCTGCACCGGCTGCTGACGGTCAGGGACGGCATCGCCGACACCAACCGGCGCTACCCCTTCCTCGCCTACGGGACGGACTGGCTGGCGTTCGCGCACCTGGTGATCGCGATCGCGTTCTGGGGGCCGATCCGGGATCCGCTGCGCAACGTCTGGGTGATCCGCTGGGCCGTCATCGCCTGCGGGGCGGTCATCCCGCTCGCACTGATCTGCGGACCACTGCGCGGCATCCCGTTGTACTGGCGATTCATCGACATGTCGTTCGGGGTCGTCGGCGTGATCCCGCTGCTCGTCGTGCTCCGCGCCATCCGCTCGATCGAACGGCACACCGCCGCCCGCCCGGCTCCCGTCCTCGCCCGCTGAGGCCCCGCGGGAGCCCGCTCCGGCCGCCACCCCGCGCCGCTGGGCCAACCGGGGGAGCGCGTTCACGGGCGCACACCGGCGGGAGGGCCCCGCGCCCGGGTCACGCACACCGGGCGCAACATCCAGGCCCTACCATCGCGGTGAACAGCTCTCGGGAGGCGGACCAGGCGTGGCCGACACGGTGATCGATCTCAATGCGGACCTCGGCGAGGGGTTCGGTCGCTGGACGCTGACCGACGACGAGGCACTGCTGTCGGTGGTGACCAGCGCCAACGTCGCCTGCGGCTTCCACGCCGGCGATCCGTCGACGATGCGCCGCGTCTGCGCGCTGGCCGCCGAACGCGGCGTCCGCATCGGCGCCCAGGTCTCCTACCGGGACCTGGCCGGCTTCGGCCGCCGCGCGATGGACGTCCCGCCCGAGGAGTTGTCGGACGAGATCGCCTACCAGATCGGCGCCCTCCAGGTGTTCGCCCGGGCGGCGGGCTCCCGGGTCTCCTACGTCAAACCGCACGGCGCGCTCTACAACCGGGTGGTCGCCGACTCCGAGCAGGCCGAGGCGGTCGTGGCGGGCGTCCTGCGTGCCGGAGCGGTCTGCGACGGCCCGCTGCCGGTGCTCGGGCTGCCGGGCTCCAAGCTGCTCGCGGTGGCCGAGGGCGTCGGACTGCCCGTCGTCACCGAGGCGTTCGCCGACCGCGCGTACACCTGGGCCGGCACGCTCGTGCCGCGCCGCGACCCGGACGCCGTCGTGCACGACCCGGAGGCGGTGATCGCCCGCGCGGTGGGCATCGCCCGCGACGGCCTGGTGACGGCCGCCGGCGGCGAACCGGTCGCGGTCGAGGCCCGCTCGCTGTGCGTGCACGGCGACACCCCCGGCGCGGCCCAACTGGCCTGGCGGGTGAGGGGAGCGCTCGCCTCGGCGGGCATCCGGGTGGAGGCGTTCAGCTGACCGGCCGACAGAACGCCACCGCCGCAGCCGGATCCGTACGGGTGCTCAGGGCCGGCGAGAACGGGCTGCTCGCCGAGGTCGCGGACGGCGCCGGGGCCGGTGCGCTGCACGCCTGGCTCCTGGGGCTGCAGGACGCCGGGAAGCTGCCGGAGGTGACCGAGATCGTACCCGCCGCCCGCACCGTCCTGCTCGACGGTGTGAGCGACGTGCGCGCCCTCACCGCCCTGCTGACCGGCTGGCGGCCCGCCGCCGACCGGGGGCCCGAGGGCCCGCTGGTGGAGGTCCCCACGCTCTACGACGGCGCCGACCTCGATGAGGTGGCGGCCCTCTGGGGCGTCTCCGCCGAGGCCGCCGTCCGGATCCACACCGAGCCCGAGTACCGGGTGGCGTTCTGCGGGTTCGCCCCGGGCTTCGGCTACCTGACCGGCCTCGCCGACCGGTACGCGGTGCCACGCCGGGCCACCCCCCGCAGTTCGGTGCCGGCCGGGTCGGTCGCGCTGGCCGGCCCCTACACCGGCGTCTACCCCCGCTCCTCCCCCGGCGGCTGGCAGTTGCTGGGCCGGACCGCGCTGCCGCTCTGGGATGTCGCGCGCGAGCCGGCCGCACTCCTCGCACCGGGCGTGCGGGTCCGGTTCACCGACGCCGGGGGGCACGGATGAGCGGGCTGGAGGTGCTGCGGCCGGGGCCGTTGACGACGGTTCAGGATCTCGGCCGGCGCGGCGTCGCGCACCTGGGCGTGCCCCGGGCCGGCGCGCTGGACGAACCGGCGCTGCGGGCCGCCAACCGGCTGACCGGCAACGCTCCCGGCGCGGCGGCACTGGAGACCACGCTCGGCGGGGTGGCGCTGCGGGCGCTGCGGCCCCTCCTGGTCGCGGTCACCGGCGCTCCCGCCCCGGTCCGGGTGGACGGGCGGCCCGCCGCCTGGGGCGCGCCGGTGACCGTCCCGGCCGGTGCCGTGGTCGAGATCGGCCCGGCCACCCACGGCGTCCGCAGCTACCTCGCCGTCGCGGGCGGCATCGCCGTCCCCCTCGTGCTCGGGAGCCGCTCGGCCGACGTGCTCTCCGGGCTCGGGCCGCCGCCGCTCACCGCCGGGGCGGTCCTGCCGGTCGGCCCGGAGCCGGCCCCCGGCCGCCTGCCCGACCTGGTGCCGCTGGCCGCTCCCCCGCAGGAGCTCGTGCTGCGGCTGCGGCCGGGGCCCCGCTCCGACTGGTTCGAGCCGTGCGCCGAGGCCCGGCTGGCCCGCGACCGCTACCGGGTGGCGGCCGCGAGCAACCGGGTCGGGCTGCGCACCGAGGGCCCCGCCGTGGGGCGGGCCGGGACCGGTGAACTCCCCAGCGAGGGAATGGTGCTGGGCGCCGTCCAGATCCCGCCCGACGGGCAGCCGGTGGTGTTCCTCGCCGACCATCCCACCACCGGCGGCTACCCCGTGATCGGCGTCGTGCCGCCGCCCGACCTGGCCGCGGCGGCGCAGGCCCGGCCGGGCACTCCGGTGCGGTTCGTCCTGCTGCGCGGCTGACCTCGCGCGCCCTGCGGCAGGGCGCGGGCGCACCCCGCCGCCCGGGCCCGGCACCTCGGTCGCCGGCTCGAACCGCCGGCCGTACCAGGACGGCTCGGCGCGGGCGTGCGGTTCAACCCGACGCGGACCGGTGGTTCAACTCGACGCGGGCGTGCGCCGGTGATTCCCGGTCAGCGGCGTCCGGTGGCCAGGATGACGAGGAACTGGCCGCCGCCCGCCTCGATGTCGGCGGTCACCGGCAGCCCCGGTACCAGTCGGGAGAACCGGTCCACCAGCCAGTCCGCCGCCTCCTGGGCGTCCTGCCTGGTCGGACAGCGGCCCACCATCTCGCGGCCCCCCTTGCGCTCCAGCCGCGCGGCAACGGTGATCAGCGGCGCGGGCTCGACCACGTACAGGCGTTCCGGCCAGGCGATGACCACCTTGACGGCGCCCTTGCGGGTGTTGCACCCGCGGTGCGCGAGCCGCTCGGCGACCTTGGCCTTCCGGTCGGCGGTCCGGCTGTCAACACTGGGGCCCCGCGAGTCGTTCACCGACTTGTCGGGGTCGACCGGTTCGTCGCACACCCAGCACAGCCAGCCGTCGCGCTCGGCCACATCATCAAGGAGACTCACCCGAGCAAACTAGCCTGCCCGGCCGCCACCGCGCGCACCAGGGCCTCGGCAACCGGGTGAGCCGTGGTCCGTCGGTCGTGGATCCGTGCACGCGGGCCCGCCGTTCAGTCGAGGCTGAGCCGGTCCGCCAGGCCCGCCGCGGTGAAGGCGTCCACCAGCTCGCTCCGGCCCTCGCTGAAGTGGCCCCAGCTGTCGAAGTGGACGGGCACGACCCGGCGGGCGCCGAGGATGACGGTGGCCTCGGCCGCCTGTGCACTGTCGAGGGTGAGCAGCGCCCCGTCGAAGAGGCCGGTACGGGCGGCGCCGGCGAACAGCACGGCGGTGTCCACCGGGCCGACCCGGTCGGCGATCTCCTTCACCAGCGCGAGCGAGGCGTTGTCGCCGCTGACGTAGACCGTGGGCAGATCGTCGGCGGTCAGGACGAAGCCGATGACCTCCCCGACCACCGGCTCACTGCCCTCGGGTCCGTGCAGGGCCGGCGCGGCCGTCACGGTCAGGACGCCGCCGTCGGGGCGGGCCAGGTCGACGGACTCCCAGGGGGCCAGGCCGCGGGCGGTACCGCCGAGTCGGCCCTCGCCGCCGCGGGTGGTGAGCACGAGCGGGACGTCGGCGAGCAGGGCCCGGCCCGAGTGGTCGAGGTTGTCAGGGTGCTCGTCGTGGGAGAGCAGGACGGCGTCGACGGGGCCGAGGTCGGCGGGGTCGATCGCGGCGGGCGCCGTCTTCGTGAGAACGCGGCCCGGGCCCACCGGGTACTCACCGGGGGCGTCGAACGCCGGGTCGGTGAGGAGCCGGAGCCCGCCGATCTCGATCAGGGCGGTGGGGCCGCCGAAGACGCGGACGGTGGTCCGCTCATCGGTCACGTCATGGGTCGCACTGATGTCGCTCATCGCACACCTCACGGATAACTAGGTATTTTGCCGTGAGATGAAGCTAGCCGATTCTCACGGATAACCGCAAGGTCTAACATGAGAGCCATGCAGGAGCCCGCGAACGCCGCCACCGCCCCACCACCCGCGCCGGGGGCGGAGCGGCATCCCGCGCTCGACTTCGCCAACAGCACGCTCTCCCTTCCCGGCAACCGGAGCCTCGACCTGCTCGGCGACCCGGCCTCGGCCACCCGGTGGCTGGCCGACCACGCACTCGCACCGGCCGACACCGGCCTCCAGCAGGTGTGCGTGGGACGGTTGCAGGAGTTCCGGGCGCAGCTCAGAACGCTGCTCGGGGCCCGGCTGACCGGGCTCCCCGCGCCGTCCGAGGCGCTGAGCGCCGTCAACGACGCACTCACCAGCGTCCCCTCGGCCCCGCTGTTGCACTGGGACGAGGCCCAGGGCCTGCACCGCGCGCGCCCGCACCCCACCGACCAGATCGTCGACCACGTCCTCGCGCTCCTCGCCGCGGACGCCGCGGACCTGCTCACCGGCCCCGACGCCGAGCGGCTCGCCTCCTGCGGCGCCGCCCCCTGCACCCGCTACCTGGTGCGCACCCACGGCGCACGCCACTGGTGCTCGGTGCGCTGCGGCGACCGCGCCCGCGCGGCCCGCGCCTACGCCAAGCGGACCGGGGCCCGGGCCGCGCCCGCGAGTGAACCCCGGCCCTAGCGGCGCCGGCGCCGCCGGAGACAGTCGGCCCGCGCCGGCCCGCGCCGGCCCGCGCCGACGGCCGGGCGCGGCCGTCGGACGGACGGCCGCGCCCCGCCACCGCGTCGCGCGCGTCAGGGTTGCGGCTGGAGGATCACCTGCTGGAGTTCGGCGGTGCACATCATGTAGCCGTCCGGGGTCGGCAGCCGCTCCAGGTAGTGGGCGAGATCCGCGCCCAGCCCGAACACCCTCACCGGGGTACCGGCCGCACGGGCGGACTCCACCACCCTGCGCACTCCGTCCAGGACGGCCGGGTGCCGGGTCTGGTAGGACTCGGCCACCAGGTGGTTGCTGCGGTCGGCGGCGAGATAGAACTGCACCAGGTCCTTGGTCCCGACGAACAGCTCGCTGGCGCCCGCGGCGCAGATCGCCGCGGTGGCGTGCACCGCCGCGGGAGTCTCGATGAACGCGGAGACGGGAACGTCGGCGGGCAGCTCAAGATGCTCCCTGAGCTGCGCGAACTCCTCCGCGTCGTTGAGGAACGGGACGGAGAGGTGCACCCGGCGCGCATCGTCACCGAGCCGTTCGCGCAGGCAGCGGAGCACAGCGTGCAGCGCGTCCCGGTAGGCGGCCGAGCCGAGCAGCCACCGTGCGCCGTGCAGGCCCAGTTCCGGGTTCGGCTCGACCGCGACCGAGGCCAGCCGGGTGACACCGGCGGCGTGGTCGGAGCGCAGGTCGAGGAGTCTCAGGACCAGCCGCTGGCCGGGCAGGAGCGCCTCGACGAAGGTGCACAGCCGGCCGGCGACCGCCCGCCCGTACGCCGCGACGGCGGCGGGTCCGCCCTCCAGGGAGTCGAGCGGACGCAGTCCCGCCGCGAGACAGAGGAATTCCTCCCGGATGAAGAAGGAGTCGACCCGCTTCGCGTTCGGCCCACAGGAGTTGATCGTGTGGATGTCCTGGAGGTCCGCGATGACCGCACAGGCCGAGCCGAGATCGTCCAGCAGCGTCGGGCCCTCCCCCGTGCCCGGGGCGCCGTCAACCGCGTCCGAACCGATGACGATCGACTGGCTCTCCAGGTGCAGCGTCACTTCGCCGACCAGGTCCGCGAGATCGGCCTGGTCGACGCGGAGCACGGGAATTCCCCTGCCGCGGCAGATGGACTGCATGTGGCCGGTCAGACCGCCCGATCCGCAGACGACCGCACGCGCCGCCACAATGGCTTCGTAGAGGCCCGCTTCGAGGGAAGGGGCGACGAGGATGGATCCTTCGAGTGCACCTCTCGTGCGGTTGCAGGTCCCTCGCAACACGCTCTGTGTACCACCGGTCAGCAGGAATCCCTGAATCCGTCGCCCGTTCAACTACTCCCCCAAATCGTCGGCGTTCGCCATACCCAGTTGTCGACGCAGCTGCCGCGGCGTCACGGAGACGTCGGTGAGTCGTACGACGGCGGCCCGGTTGACGACTGCCCTGATCAGGCGGTCACTCCGGGAAGCGTCCATCGTGAGGGCCGGGAGTTCGGCCACGGATCGGATCCGGGCGTCCAGTCGGGAATCGAGCAGTTCCCGCTCACTTCGAGCACGAGTGGCCAACCTCCTCACCTCCAGAACCACAGCCTCCTCGAATCCGGCCCGGGCCGCTTCCTCCATATTGCTGACATGCTCTTGGCATTGGGTCATCTCCTGGGCGCATTCGTCCGCCCGCAGTTCCAGTTGCTCGATCGCCTGCGCGGCGACCGCGATCGACTGGTTCTTGATGGCGGCGAGATTGAAGGTGAACGCACCGGTCCGGCCGTTGCGCACGATCTCGTCGCCCTCCCTCGGCACGCCGACGGCGGAGATCGGGCCGGACCGCTGCCCGTCGGGGTTCAGGAGCACGCCCCGGTCGTCGACCTCCAGGCCCCGCCCGGTGCGCTCGTGGGGTGCCGCGATCCCCCGCCGCAGAAGGTTCCTCCAGAGCGACTGGCCGACCCTGCTGTAGTCGGACTCCCTGCCGAAGTTGGAGATCACGAGGTCCGCCTCGATGGCGTGCTGCTCCTCCGGAGCCGTCACCGAGACGACCAGTCGCCCGGACGCCGCCGGGGCGATCGCCCGCACGGTGCCGACGACCAGCTTCACCGAGCCGTCCGCCGAGTGCATCGCGCGCTCGATGACCGCCATCGTGTACTCCACCGCACCGACCCGGAACGCGGCCATCGCAGTTCCGAACTCGTCCAGCAGGCGCCGTAGTTCAGCGGAGGGAATCCGCTCGATGGCCTTGGGGAGGTGCGGCTCCCACGCCTTGGCCACCCGCTCCGCCACCACCTGCGGGGCGACGTCGGGGTGCTCCCGCAGGACGGTGGCACACGCCCTCTCCCACGCGTGGCGGACCCGGCCGAGGAACTCCTCGCGACCGCGGTACGGCTCCAACAGCTCCTTCGGGCAGGGCAGTCGCACCACCTCGTGCTCATGACCGCCGGGGTACGTCCGGAACAGCGTCCCCGTCCTGGAGATCAGATGGATCCGCCCGCTGTGGCCCCGGCGCAGCAGCAGGCCGGCCGAGTCGTAGGCGCTCAGCACCGACCCGACGATCGCGACCGTGGCGTCCGAGGGCAGCGCGGCGAGCTTGTGGACGCCCGCGGCGGAGTACGGGTTGCGCACGAAGGACGGGTGGGCGAGCACCTCGGCGGCGAAGGCCGGCTCCCGGAGTTCGAGACCGGTCGCGAGCACGACGTGGTCGGCGAGGAGCACCGTCGCCTCCGGCTCCCGCGCGGCCCCGGCGTCACCCTCGGAAGGCCGACGTATCGTCACATCGACTCCGTGGGAACGTACTTCCATGTCGACCGCCTCGCCGTCCGCCTCCACGAGCACGACGCCGGGACAGGCCTCCCGCGCGGCCTCGGCCAGCCGGTCGACCAGGTAGTCCTGGAAGATCCGCCGGGGCGCCGGGCCCTGCTCCACGAACTCGAACCCGGCCCAGGGCGGCGGCCAGTCCCGGCGGTCGGCCTCCCGGTTGGCCCAGCGGACGAAGTCGTGGACGTCCTCCCGGAAGGCCGACATCCGTCCGGCCTGGATGTTGAAGACGTGGTCCCAGGGGTTGCCCTCCCGGTGGTAGGCGACCCCGGCGGAGCGGTAGTCGGCCCGCCGTTCGAGCAGGACCACTTCGAGCGGACGGCGGGCGAACCGGAGCAGACGGATCGCGGTGGCGGTGCCGGCCAGGCCCGCCCCGACGATGAGCACTCTTGGGCATGTACCTGTTCGACTCATGGAAATCTCTCCCCGGTGAGCGACGGGCACCCGGACACGCTGGATCGTCCGAGCGCGAGGACTGCTGACGACGTACGAGTCCGGACGAGAGGGCTGCCGTCCAGAGGCGGTTCGTCCACGTCGGGACGAACCGCCGGGGGGTGCGAACGCGGGGTGTCCGGGCACAGGGCCGGGGGAAGCGCCGACGCCTCACGGGCCGGTCGTGCAGGACGACGGAGGCCGATGCGGGCCCCGGCGGCGGCCGGCCGCCCGCTCCCGGCCCGTCGCCCTCGTCAGGCGGGCCTGCCGAGGGCCGCCAGCAGGGCCTGCGGCTGCTCCACGCTGATCCGCAGCTCGCGCAGCCGGACCGGCACCAGCAGGACGGCCGCCCGGGCGTCCGGTTCGATCCGCAGCCTCACCAGGCCGCGCGAGGAGCCGTTCACCAGCCAGCGACCGCCGAAGCCGTGCACGCCCCAGCCGCCCACCCGGCCGCCGTCCGACCCGGCCGAGGTGATCGAGGACAGCGGGATCTCGGCCCGGAAGACCCAGCCCATCCGGACCGTGACACCGGCGGCGCCGACCGTGACCCCGGAGACCCCCGGCCCCATCCCGAGCAGGACGGCCGGCAGTCGGAACCAGGTCTCGTAGCGCAGTGCGAACTCTGACATCGCGTCAGCATCCCACGCGGCCGCGGCCGAAGGGGCACTTCCGCATCGAAAAGGGGCCCGCCGCAGGACGGCGGGCGACCGGCGGGAAGCGGCGCCACCGACGAGGGGACGGTCGTCGGCACGGATCAGGGCACACCGCGGGCCGGCGGGCGCACGGAGGGCGTCCCTCCACTCGTGCCCGGCGGACGGCGAACGGACGGACATCGCGCCGATCCGCCCGGGGGCCTTCCGAAGAGCGCCTCCCCGTGTTCCGATGGCAGGATGAAAGCACAGGGGGCGGACGAGCGGTCACGCGACGGGTACCGGGGCACCGGTCCGGGGGCGATCACGCCGGACGGCTGCGCGGTCGAGGTCTGGGAGCGCCTTCCGGTCGGTGACGAGCCGGAGGTGATCGAACGATCGGTGCCGGCCGGCGCGAGCATTCTCGAACTCGGCTGCGGGGCAGGCCGGATCACCCGGCCGCTGGTGCGGCGGGGATTCGTGGTCACCGCCGTCGACGAGTCCGCCGAGATGCTGGAGCGGGCCGCGAGGGTGGGCGGCGTCCGCACCGTCCGGGGCGCGATCGAGGGGCTGGACCTCGGCGAGCGCTTCGACGTCGTCCTGCTCGGGTCGTTCCTCGTCCACGCCGGCGATCCCGAGGTGCGGCGCGCCCTGCTGGGCACCTGCCGGCGGCACGTGGCCGAGCACGGCTGCGTGCTGGTGCAGCGCGAGGGCGCCGACTGGCACGAGCGGCTGCCCCGGGAGCGGCGGATCGGCGACGGACTCTCGCGGGTGGTCTCCGCCGAGCCGGCCGGCCCGGGCGTGAACTCCGTCCACGTCGAGTACGTCTTCCCGGACGCGAGTTGGACGCAGACCTTCCTGTCCCGCCCACTCACTCCCGAGGCCTTCGAGCAGGCTCTCGCCGAGGCCGGTCTCACCGTGACCGAGTACCTGACGCAGGACAGCACGTGGGCGCGGGCGGTGCCGAGCCCCTGAGCGGCGGATCGGTACACGGCGGCGCTCCGGGCACGGCCGTGCTCCGGGCGGGGACGGTCCGGGCGGGGCACGGTCCGGGCGGGGCACGGCGTTGAGGCCGACGGGCGCCGTCCCGCTAGCGGGTGCGGTCCCGCGCTCCCAGCCGGCCGCGCACCGCGGCGTGCACCTCGGCCTCCTCGGCCGGATCGGCCGCGAGGCGGCGCAGGCGCTCCAGCACACGGGCGTCACCGGTGGTGGCGACGTGCCTGGCGGCGAGTTCGCGGGTGGCCTCCTCGCAGTCCCAGAGGCACTCGACGGCGGGGCCCTCGGGGAAGTGCTCGTCGGTGGCGGCGAGCGCCCGGGCGGCGCGCCCGCGCAGTTCGGAGGAGGCGGCCTCCCCGTAGACGTGCCGCAGGGCGGGGACGGCGGCGACGGCGGCCAGCCGCCCCGCACCGTCGACCAGACTCCCGAGACCGGCGCCGGTCACCCCGCGCACCGAGATCCAGCGGCGCAGCGCGTCGACCACCACCGGGGCGTCGCCGCTCTCACCGGCGTCGGCGAGCAGCTGGACGGCGGCCTCGCCGAGGGCGCTGTCGGCGCCGCCGGTGGCCGGATCGGCCCAGCGGCGGGCATGGGCGAGGGCGTGCGGGCCGCGCATCCGGCCGAGGACCTCCAGGGCGGCCCGGACGATGCGTCCGTCGACGTCGGCGGCGGCGGCCTCGATGAGCGCCGCGGCGGCCGGATCCTGGACGTCGACCAGGTACCGCAGGGCGGCCCGACGGGCGCCGGGCAGGCCGGCCCCGGCGGCTTCGAGGACCCGTTCGCGATCCTCGGGCCGGACCACGGCGGCGAGGCAGCGGGCGGCGGCGGCGGCTCTGCGGGCGGCGGCGTCCGGCTCGGACGGGTGCGCCGGATCGAAGCGGTCGAAGGCGGCCGCGCCGTCGAACGGATCACCCTGATCGGCCCAGGCGAGCACGTCGGCGGTGCTCCAGCCGGGGGTCACACCGCCACGCTTGAGCTGGCGTTGCCAGAGGTCGAAGGGGGACTGCTCGCTCGCGGCGGCGATCCTGGGGTGGTGCGCGGCCCACAGCCGCCACGGCCGGGGCTCGTACGCGCCGCGGACGGCGGCCCGCAGGTCCGCGTCGCCCTCCGGGCCCTCGGGGAAGCGGTCCAGCACGGCCGGACCGAGCACGAGCAGGCCGAGGTCGTCGTCCCGCATGGCGAGCTCGTCCAGGGCCCAGGTCCAGTTGGTTCCGGTGGCGGCGTACTCGCGCAGCATCAGCAGGGCGTCGCGGCGCCCGTAGGCGGCGAGGTGGCCGAGCACGGAGAGGGCCAGGCCGGTCCGGTTGTCGTCGTGGTCGAGCAGGTCCTCGGGGTCGTGCAGGTGGTCCTCGATGCCGTCGAGCGGTGCTTCGAGCTCCATGTAGAGGCGCGCGTAGTAGAGGGAGCGGTTCTCGACCTGCCAGTCGGCGCGCGGGTCGGCGGTGACGCACTCCTCCAGGGCGGAGATCGCCTCGGTACGGTCGGCCGCCAGCGCATGGAGCTGCCCGTCACCGCGGCCTCGCTGGAGGAGGCCGAGGAGGCTGGCACTGGGCGCTATCACTGGCTCGAACATGAGGTCAGCATCCGTTGCGGCGGTCGTAGTGGCAACGGGATTTCCGTCGCCGGGGGTGGGTGGTCGGTCCTGCGGTGGGCGCCCGGGCGCCGGAATCACCGAAGGTTACCCCCTGGACGCGCCCCACGCACACAGGGCGTCCGACCC
Organism: Kitasatospora sp. NBC_00315; assembly: GCF_041435095.1. NCBI lineage: Bacteria > Bacillati > Actinomycetota > Actinomycetes > Kitasatosporales > Streptomycetaceae > Kitasatospora > Kitasatospora sp. NBC_00315. The sequence continues at coordinate 1,273,073 of NZ_CP108025.1, forward strand.
GCGGCCACCCGGTCGTCCGACGCGCGGCCGGCCGGTCGCCCCGCCCGGGGCCCCGGGCGGGAAGGGGCCCGGGCGGAGCCGCGGCCGGGCCCCGCCCGGGGCGGGCCGCCGCTCCGGCCGTGACCTGCCCCGGGGCCGGTTGCCCCACTTCCCGGGCATATGCCCCTGGAACATTGCAGGAGATTTGTCCAAATCCCTCACACACCGGATACGGCTGTGCGACAGTCGTCTCACAACCTCACCACCCGGACTTGTGGGACCTCGGATGAGCCACCCTTCCCCTGCCGCCCCCGAGGCGGCCCCGCCCGTGCCGACCGGCGTCGGCGCCGCCGAGTGGGATCTGCTCACCGACAGCGTCCGCTGGTCCCCCGAGGCCTACCGCCTCCTCGGCCGCGACCCCCTGCTCGGTCCGCTCACCCTGGACCAGCTCCCGGCCCGACTGCCCGAGCAGGACCGCCCCGCACTGCGTCGGCTGATGACCGACGTGCTGGTGCACGGGCGCGCGCGGACCGGCACCGTCCGGATCCTGCGGCCCGGCGGTGCCCCGAGCACGCTGCGGTGCGCCGGCCGGCCCGTACTGGACGAGGACGGTCGGATCACGGCCCTGCGCCTGCTGCTGCGCGCGGGCTGACGGGGCCGGCCGGAGCCGGGGCGGGCCGGACGGCTGCCGCCGGGGCTCAGACCAACCGGGGCCGCTGCTTCGCGTCCGCGATCCGCAGCTCGCGCCGCAGGTCGTCCCGGAGCTCGTCCACCACGGGCAGCCCCTGGTAGCGGGCGGTCAGCCGGTACATCTCCCGCAGCCGGTCCCAGGTGCGGTGCGAGGAGGTCTGGCCGATCGAGGCCATCGCCATCCTGGCCTGCCCCCGTGCCTCGTCCGGTTCACCGGACAGCCAGTGGACGGACGCCAGGGTGATCCGGTCCAGCAGCGCCGAGCGCTCCCGGCCGTCGCGCGAGCGCAGCTCGATCGCCAGCCTGGCGTGCCGCACCGCCAGCGGCGCGGCGCTCTGATCGTGCTCGGCCAGCGTCCGGTAGACCAGCGCCTGCATGCCGTGCAGCTCGGCCTCGTTGAACAGCTGCATCCAGGACGGCAGCGCCTCGCCGTCGTCCTTGACGAACAGCTCCTCGGCCTCGCCGAGCACCCGCCTGGTCGCCTGGGAACGGCCCAGCGCGGCCTGCGCCCACGCCTCGACGGTGTGCAGCATCGCCCTCGTCCGCGGCAGCGCCTGCGCGCCGCCGCCCGCGTTGGCGGCCCGCATCAGGTCGAGGGCGTCGTCGGCCCGGCCCAGGTGCATCATCTGCCGGGCCGCCCGGGAGATCGCCTCGCCGGCCCGGGGCCGGTCGTCCGCCTCCTTCGCGGCCTGGGCCGCGATGACGAAGTACTTCTGCGCGGTGGGCTCCAGGCCCACGTCGTGCGACATCCAGCCGGCCAGCACCGCCAGGTTGGCCGCCACCGTCCAGAGCCGGCGGTCGAGCGCCGGTGAGTGCCGGTGCGTCAGCAGTCCGCCGACCTCGTTGAGCTGGCCCACCACCGCCTTGCGCTGGAGGCCCCCGCCGCGCGAGGCGTCCCAGGCCCGGAACACGTCCACCGACCGCTCCAGCGCCTCGACCTCGTCGAAGCCCACCTGGCCGGACTCGTACACGTCCACCACCGGTCCGGCACCGGCCTGGGTGACCACCTGTCTCGGGCCCGGCCGGCCGGCCGCGTAGGCGACCGCGTCCCCGGTGAGCCAGCCCTGGAGGGAGTCGGCGACGACCGCTCCCGCGGTGAGTGCGGCACCCGCACCCACCAGTCCGCGTCGGTTGAGCATGAGGTCCATTCCCGTGAACTCGGTGAGGACCGCAGCCGTTCGATCCGGCTCCCAGGGTTCTGCCGACTGCGCTGTCGTGGACCTGGGGGGCCGGTGTCGTTCCAGACCGAGGTCCTCAGTGGTGACGACACGGCCGAGCCGCTCGGTGAACACGGCCGCCAGCACCCGCGGCACCGGGTCGCGGGGGATCTCCCCCTGCTCGATCCAGCGGCGCACCCGCGAGGTGTCGGTGGACAGCTGCTGCTGACCCATCGCGGCACCCCGCCGGTTGACCAGCCGCGCCAGTTCGCCCTTGGACCATCCGGTCAGGGCAAAGAGGTCGGCAAGTCTGGTGTTGGGTTCCCTGCTCACGTGAAGCCCCCAGGTTCCTCGGCTGGTTCGACCCTAATGGCCTGTCATGTGCCACGGGGGCATTCGCCAGGCTTCGCCAGGGTCCGCCACATGGTGTGCCAGTGGCACGCAGGTGTCATGTAGAGGTGCGCCACCCCGCCCTCGGGGTCGGAGGCGCCGACGGCGGGCCGGGGCACTCCCCCATCACCCGCCGCAGGCGCTCCCGGGTTCGGTCGGAGGGGGTGGCGCGGCCGGGTGGCGCGGGGGCACCGGGCACGGCAGCGGCAGTCGGCCGCCCGCGTTTCCCCAGGACGCGGGCGGGCCACCGGCCGCCGAACGGGAGGGCTCCGGCCCTCCGTCCGTGTCCGGCGCCCGCGCGCCGGCCGACCGACCGCACCGAGCGGGGCCGGCGCTGCGCCAGGAATCGCAACGCCCGCCCTCCCCCGCACCAGCGGGGGCCGGCCCGCCGACGGCAAGGAAGGGATCACCCAACCCTCATGTACTCCTCAGCGTCCACGCCCGCCCAGAGCGCCACCCGCACCGCACCGCGCCCCCCCAGCGCGGCCGGTACCCGTCCCGGCCCGAAGCCCGTGCCGCAGACCCGCCCGGCGGCGGCCCGCGGCACCGACGGCCGCTCCACGGACGCCCGGGGGCAGGCCGGCCGGACGGCGCTGGGACTGCGCACCCCCGACCCCGTCCTGAACGGCGGCGTCCCCCGTCCCGTCCCGGGCCGGCCCGGCGCCGACCGGCTGCTGCGGGGCCGCCCGCCGCAGCCGCAGCCGGTCGAGCGGATCGACCCAGCCGCGCTGCAGACCCCGGCGGTGCGGGCGGCGCTCGCCAACATCGCGCGGATATGTCCCGCCTTCACCCCGCGCCAGGTCCTGCGGGAGGGCAGCCGCCACATCCTGGTGGCGGGCACCATCGGGCGTGCGCCGGTGGTGGCCAAGTGCCTGGCCCCGCAGGCCGTCCGGGGTGAGCAGTTCGAGCAGCTGGTGGCCGACTTCCACCACGAGGTGGCGGTCTACCGGGCCTTCGTCCGGCACCGTCCGCCGGTCCGGCTGCCCCGGCTGGTGGCGGCCGACCACGACCGCTGCGTGCTGGTGATCGAGCGGGTCCCCGGCCGGGCGGCCGCCCGCGAGCGGCATCCGGTGAACGCGCCCACCCCGGGCGAGGTGCGGGCCATCCTCGGAGCCGTCCGCACCCTGAACCTGTGGCGGCCGCCCACGGACGTCTTCCACACTCCGCTGGACTACCCGATGGAGATCGCCAGGTTCCACTCCGTCGGCCAGCTGACCGACCGGGACGCCTGCGACCTGCGCGGACTGCTGCACGGCCTCGGCCACACGCCGCTCCAGCTGTGCCACGGCGACGCGCTGCTCGGCAACATCCTGCTGGCGCCCTCCGGGCCGGTGCTGGTCGACTGGGAGCAGGCCGGCTGGTATCTGCCGGGCTACGACCTGGCGGTGCTCTGGAGCGTGCTGTCCGGGGACACCGCGGCGCGCCGGCAGATCAGCCAACTCGCCCAGTCCGGCGGAACCATGGCCCGGGACGCTTTCCTGGTCAACCTGGTACTTGTCCTGATGCGGGAGATCCGTCTGTACGACGTCCCGGGTGCCGGCGAGGAACAGCGGATCATGATCCGCCGCTTGTACGAGGACGCCGCGCTGGCCCGGCGGGCCGTTCGGGCCGCCGTCGGCACCCGCTGAACGGCGGGCACACGGCGGGCGCTCCACCGGCGGGCGCTCCACCGGCGGACGCGGCGACCGCGCGCGCCCCCTGCGGGCACGAGCGCTGTAGGCGCGCCTCGTACGCGGGCTCAGGCGCCGCGCACCGGGGTGCGGTCCAGCGCGGAGCGCCCGGCCGCCTCCAGGACGATCTCGTCGGCGGCGAAGTGCACCCGCCCGCTGAGCACGTCGCGCAGGTAGCGCTCCAGCGGGTGGCGCCGGCTCAGGCCCGGGTTCCCGGTCAGCGCGACGGCCTGCTGCACGGCCGAGACGGCGGCCCGGGAGGCGAGCAGCTGGGCCGGGCCGGTCCGGGCGATCGCGTCCGGTTCCGCCAGGTCGACCCGGGGTGCGAGGCCGTGCACCAGCTCCTCGGCGCCGATCAGCACCGTCTCGATCTCGCCCAGCGCACTGCGGTAGCGCGGCAGGGTGGCCAGCGGTTCGGTCAGGTTGGCGGGTGTGCGGCGGCCCAGGAATCGGACCAGCCAGTCCTGGGCGGATCTGGCCACGCCGAGGTACACGGCGGCGAGCGCCAGATCGTGCCAGGCCCGGCCGATCCCGGCCGTCGCGGCGGCGTCCCGTCCGCTGCCCAGGCCGAGCGCGAGTTCGACCGGGACCCTGACCCCGTCCAGCACCACGTCGTGGCTGGCGCTGGCCCGTAGACCGAGCTGGTCCCAGGTGGGATCGACCTCGATGCCCGCGCTGTCGCCCCGGACCAGAAAGGTGCCGACCCGGGGTACCGGCTCGTCCGTGCGGGCCGTGACCGCCATCCAGGCCAGTGCCTCGGCACCGGTGCAGTACGTCTTGCGGCCGCTGAGCAGCCAGCCGTCGCCGTCCCGGCGGGCGAGGGTCTGGGGCGGGCCGTCCGGATGGCCGGGCTCCGCCCGCAGGGTGTTCACCAGCGCGGGCCCCCGCCGGGATTCGTTGAGCAGTCGTCGGTAACCGGCCGCGGGCCAGCCACTGCCCCGGCCCTGCTCGGCGTGCTGGAGCAGGGTGAAAGCGGTGACCACCGCCACCGAGGCGTCACCGCGCCCGAGTTGGCCGAGAAGCCGGACGGTGTCGGCGAGCGTGGCGCCGGGTCCGCCGTAGCGGGCGGCGACGGTCAGGGTCAGCAGCCCGGCCTCGTGGACGGCCTCGATGCCCTGGTAGGGGAAGGTCGAGTCCCGGTCGTGCTCCTCGGCGCGGGCCGCCAGCAGGTCGACCACCCGGGGCAGCCGGGCGAACGCCTCCGCCACCGGCGAGGGGGCGGGCGGGCCGTCGGCCGGCGCGGCGTCGGGGCCGGACCGGGGGGACGAGGCGGACGACGACTTGTCAGCGGTGGGGCTCATGGTGCGGTGCCTCCGGGCGGGCAGCGTGGCTCGGCAGAATGCGGGCGGCACGCTCTACGCGCGTGCGGGAACCGGAGGCGACGGCCCGGGACGCCGCTGGGGCGCGGGACCTGGGATTCAGTTCCGACCGATGGGATTCGGCCGATCATGAGCCGTCGCCGGGGGACGAATCCCCCTCATCCGCCCGGACAGACCGCGCTGGCAGTACGTCGCAGGTCGAGATAGCTGCGACGGGTCAGCAGCGGGAGACGGCACGACATGCCCGTGACTGTACGAAGCGTTGATCGATAACGTCAAGCACACCTTGGCCGGAAAGCCCGCCGGCACCACGGCCGACCTGCGGCCGGCCCACCTGTCAACCCTGCTGGAACATGTCCGCGGGGAGCGGCTTGAGCAGCTGGTAGAGATCGTCCGAAATCGGCCGGTCCCAGGAGGCGATGGTGACCTGCACCCCGTCGCTGCGGCCGAACTGCGAACAGAACACCCGCCCCTCGCTGACCTTGACCTTCTTCACGATCAGCAGGTCGTCCCCGAGCATGACCGGAAAGTCCTCGGCGGAGACGAAGTCCACCTGCTCGTCGTTCTCCAGCGCGGAGAGCAGCTGGCGGACCTCGAAGGGCACACCGTCCCCGGTGTCCCTGGCCGGCGAGTCCTCCGGCAGGTTGCCGATGAACATCGCGGGACCCCGGCCGCCGAACAGGTCGTAGCGCAGGAAGATCCCCTGGCAGGAGCCGTCGGGGCCGGCCATCATGGCGGCGCCGAAATCACCGGGCCAGTCGCCCGGATCCATCGCGAGCACGTCGAAGTCCGGGCCTGCGGGCTGGCCGGAGCGACGGCGGAGAAAAGACATGGCAACATCGTACGTGCCCGGCACACCACGTTCACGAGGTGGGTCGGACAGCGTGTGGAGATCCACGCTCAGAGACCAATGTTGACTCTGAGCAACCGTCCGGGCTACGTTCGGTTCAGCACGACAGCCGTTCTGGGTTCGATCCTCCGGGGGGCGGCCTGTCGCAACGCGGCCCCACACGCGTATCCCCTCACCGTGCACACCGTCGTGCCACTGTGCACCTCGCCGTACCGAAGCCGCCGGGCATCCAGCCTCGGCCTTCGTCGGACAGAACCGATGCACACACAAGCCAACAGTTCACCCATACCAGGTTCGCGGGGCCCAGGCCCGTCGCACTCGCGGATCTGCCCGGGAGACCGCCGCGTGGGGGCGTGCGGGTCCCGGGCGAACCGGGGCCGTAGTACCGAGTAGCTCTCGGCGTACGGCTCCACCCTCCCAGCGACTGCCGACCTTTAGCGGGGTCGGGACCGGCCGACGCACTCTGGTGCGCTGGGATTCACGGGAGGAGCCCGGCGTTCTCGCCGGGGAGCACAGCAGGCGCCGTGTCTGGCCGCGTGGGGGCGGTGGGCACGGCGTCTGCCTGCTCATACTCTGAATCGCCGTTGTCGAACAGTCAACAGAGAAAATGACGTACCGGCATCGACCAGGCCGCAGCTCGGTTACGGCCCCGCGCCACACCTCACGACGGACCTCGGCGGCCGGTGAGAACGCCCCAGGTCAACACGGATCCGTCGGTCCGTCGGACGCCCTTCGCGGGCCTGCGGCGGTTTCGACGGGCACCTCGCGAACCCGCGCGGGATCCCGCGCTCCGAAGACGGTCCGGCACCCGGGCCGCGCCCGCGCACCGGACTCGGCGCACGGGACTCGGCGCACCGGACCGCGCATCCGACTCCGCGTCAGGTGAGGTCGAACTCGCCGTCCCGGGCACCGAGCACGAAGGCCCGCCACTCTCCCGGCGTGAAGATCAGCACCGGACCGTCCTGCTGCCGCCCGTCGCGCATCGCGATGTGGCCCCCGACGAAGGCGATCTGCACGTCCGCGACCCCCTTGCTGCTGGACTGCCAGACCGCTCCCGTCAGGTCCACCTTCGGCTTGCGTCCGCCGGGGAGGGCCTCCGTCGAACCGGCCGTCCCCACGCTCGTCCCGCTGTCGACCGCCACCGCTGTCTCCTCCCGACGTCGTCCTGGCGCCAGCGTAGCCACCACCGTGGGCGCCGGTGCCGAACTCGGCGCCCACTCCCCCCGCCGGGGGCCAACACCCGCGACCCCGCCCGCGCGGGCGGCCGCTGTGCTATCGCCCCCGGCCACCGGGGTGGACCGGCGGGCCCGGACCCGAACCGACGGACCCGAACCGACGGGCGCGGGACCGGCGGATCCCAACCGACGGGCGCGGGACCGGCGGGCGGCAACCGGTACGGGTGGCACCGCTCGGAGGTCCGATCGTGGCAGCCACCGTCCGGCCGGGCCCGGCGGTGAACACACGGGCCCGGTTGAGCCCGCGCGGCCCGGTGGGCTGCCAGAGTGAGAGCGGTGGCGGGCACCCGCGCCGCATCCGCCGCCGGGACCCGCACCCGAGTCGATCGCCGAGGAGCAGCCGATGAGCCGCCGGGACGGCGCCCGCGCCGATGTCATCCCCATCTCCGACGCCCCGTCGGCCCACCCACCGGCCCCCCGCACACCGCCCTCGCCCGCCCGGGTGCCGAAGCCGAAGGCGGGTCGGCCGCCACTGCACGGCCGGGTCGGGGTCGTGCTGGTCTCGCACAGCGAGGAGGTGGCCGCGGCGGCCGGCGCGCTGGCGCTCTCGCTCGCCGGACCGGACGCCCCGGCTCCGGTCGCCACCACCGGCGGCGGCCTCGACGACCGCGACCCGGGGATCAGCGCGGTCCTGGTCGCCGCCGCGACGCGCCGGGTCGACCAGGGCCACGGGGTGGTCCTGCTCGCGGACCTGGGCGGCGCGGTGGCCACCGTACGGGCCCTGCTGGCCTCGGCCGACGAGCACGGCCTGCCCTTCCCTGTGCGGTTCGCGGACGCACCGTTCGTGGAGGGCGCGGTCGCCGCCGTGGCCACCGCGACCGCGGGCGGCGACCTCTCCGCGGTGCTGGACGCGGCGGAGGAGGCGTACCGCCAGCGGAAGGACTGACCGCACCCCCGCTCACGGACCGGCGCCGAGGGGCCGGCGGCCGGGCGCGCGGGAGCCCGGCCGGCGGCAAGAGCCGCCGGCACATGCCGACCCGCCTGATCGGCCCCACGGCGAGTGACCGCACGGCTACGATCGGCACCGGCCCGGCACTGCCACGCTCCGGGCCCGGAGGGGAGCCTCGACCATGCGCGTCATCGTCGCCGTCGCCGGCGGAGCCGGATCCGTCGCGGCCGACAGGCCGACCCGGCCGGCCCGAGCGGTGCCCGGCAGAGCCGTCGCGGGCGCGGACGACGGGGCGCATCCGGCCGCGAACGCCCCCGGCGGTGCCGCCCGGAGGGCTCGGCCGGTCACCCTGCCGGCGGCTACCCGGCCAGCGCCGGCGGCCCGCCGTCCAGCACGAAGGCGGTCTCGCCGCGGCACTCCAGTGCCTGGGTCAGCCGGTTGAGGATGCGCGGTGACAGCTCCGGCAGGGCGTCCGGCGCGAACCAGCGGATGTCCAGCGACTCGTCGTCGTTGACCCGGGCCTCGCCGCTCACCCACCGGCACCGGAAGGTCAGTTCGAGGAACTGGCAGCGGTCCCCGTTGTCGAAGACGACCTCGGGCGACACGGTCACCGAGGCCAGCAGTTCGGGCCGCACCACGACCCCGGCCTCCTCCTCGACCTCGCGGACCAGGCCGTCGGCCGGCTGCTCGCCCGGGTCGAGGATGCCGCCGATCAGCGACCAGTGGCCGTCGTCCGCCCGCTGTCCGAGCAGCACGCGGCCGTCGTCATCCACGATCACGGCGGCGACGCCGCTCAGCCAGAGCAGGCGGTCGCCCACCACGGAGCGGAGGTCCGCGAGAAACTGAGGAATAGCCATGCTCGGACCCTATGCCAGCGACCGGCGGAGACGGATCATGCTCCGGGCGACCGGCAGCGGCGTCGATACCGCCCCGGCCGACTCCGCCACCGCCGTACGGGACACCCCTCGGTTGCGGGGGCCGAGTCAGGGGCCGAGTCAGAGGCCGAGTCGCGGAGCCGGGTCAGAGGCCGAGTCGCGGGACCGGGTCGCGGAGCTGCCGCGGGGAACCCGGCGCGGCGCAGGCCCGGGGCGGGAGGGATCAGCCCGTGGTGACCCGATCGGTGCGGGTCAGGGGGTGACGCCGCGCCCGTGGCGCAGCAGCGTGAACGCGATCCGGCCGAGCAGCATGACACCCGCGGCCAGACAGCCCGCCACGGCCATCACCCACGCGGGGCCGTTGCCCTCCGGCACCACCACGGCGACCACGATCCCGAGGGCGAGGCAGGCCAGGCCGACCACGGTCAGCGGGAGCTGATGACGGTGGAGGGCGCCGCCACTCCACAGCCGCGCGGCGCGGGAGGCCGTGTGCACCAGGGAATGATCGTGTTCCGCGTCTGCCATGAGCCCAAGGTACCCCCGCGGGGCGCGGTGGGCAGCCTCGCACGTCACGTTTTTCCCGGCCCTCGACGGGGGTCCGCGCAGCACCACCCACCCACTGCCCACTCACCACCCACCCACTGCCCACCCACCGCGCGCCCGGCACCCGCCGGGGCGCCCGCACGGCCTTCTGCACCGCCACGCGGACAGGCCCCGAGCACCGGCCGAACACCGGCTGAGCGCCGCCCGAACACCGTCTGATCACGGCAGGAGCACGATCCGGGGGCGGCCGGAACTTCTCGTTCCGCCATCCGGGTCCGGTCCGAAAATCGGTGCGTCCGGTTGTACAACCATCCGCGGGGAGTATCGGTCTCCCCTACATCGAGCGATCCAGGAGCCGTCCGCGGTACGGGTTGGGAGTCCCTGCCACGGACCGGAGAACCAGGGGGCGGAGCCGCCGCGCCCAGGTGTCGGAGGCCGGGCTCCGCCCTCCGACGGTACCGCCACGCCGCACCGGCGATCGAGGGGGAACCGTGCCGCACAGCCAGACCACGGCCGTCAGAGGCCTGCCGTCCGTCGCACCGACGCCTGCCCAGGCGCCCGGCGCGTCGGGCGGCCCGTCCGCACGACCGGGCCGCGCCGCCGCCCGGTCCGGCTCCGTCGCGCTCGCGCCGGACGTCAGGACGACGGATGCCGGCACCAGGGACGTCAACGCCACGGACGTCAACGCGACGGGCGGCGCCGCGACCGGCGCCACGCAGGAGGCGGACGGCGCCCAGCACGCCTGCGGCCCCGGCGGGCCGGGCGACTGGCTGCGCTTCGCGCCCGTCCAGCCGCTGTTCAGGGCACGGGCCGCGCAGCGCCTCGCGGTGCTCGCGTACCACGGGGTGACCGACTCGCGCTCCTTCGGGGCCCAGCTGGACCGGCTGCGCAGGCTGGCCGTCCCGGTGTCACTGGAGGCGGTGCAGAGTGCCGTGGCCGAGCAGCGGCCGCTGCCGCCGCGCAGTGTGCTGATCACCTTCGACGACGCCGACCGCAGCGTGCTGACCCACGCCCTGCCGGAGCTGACCCGCCGGGGGATCCCCGCGGCGGCCTTCGTGATCTCCGAGCTGATCGGGACGGACCGGCCGTTCTGGTGGCACGAGGCAGCCTTCCTCGCCCGCAACGGCGGGCGGGCCCGCTCGCTCCGCACCGATCACCCGGACCACTTGCTGCCGCACCTCAAGCAGCTGCCCGACCCCGACCGCCGCCGCAGCCTGCAGGAACTGCGGGTCAGCGCGCACCGCAGGCCGCCCCGCCAGGTCCAGCTCGCGCCGGAGGACCTGCTGGCGCTGCGGGACGGGCAGGTCGCGATCGGCAACCACACCCAGGGGCACCCGTGCCTGGGACGCTGCGACGCCGCGACCGTCCGGGCCGAGATCACCGGCGCGCATGACGCGCTGACCCGCTGGCTCGGCGAGCCGCCGACCGCGTTCGCCTACCCGGACGGCGGCCACGACCCGCGGGCGGAGACGGTGCTCGACGAGCTGGGGTACCGGCTCGGGTTCCTGTCCGACCACCGGCTGGGGCCCCGGCTGCCCGAGCACCCGTTGCAGATCAGCCGGCTCCAGGTGGACAACTCCACCAGCGCCCGTCGCTTCGACACGATCCTGTCCGGACTGGAGCCGGCCTACCGGCGCTGGCGCGGCCGGTCGGTGGCCTGACGCCCGGTACCCCGGCGCGTCGACGGACGCCCCGGCGCCGCTCGGCCGCCCGCGCGGGCTCGGGCCGTCGCGGGCGTCGCCAGGGTCGCGGGACCGCGCGGGCTCAGGCCGTCGCGGGCGTAGCCAGGGTCGCGGTCGGGCCGGCCGCGACCAGGCGTCCCTGCGGGTAGCGGTCGGCGACGGCGCCGAGTGCGCCCGGCCGGCCGCTGTGCAGGACGGTCAGCCGCCCGCCGCCGGTCCCGGTGCCCCGGCCCGCCTCGGCGATCCGCCGCAGGGCCTGGGCCGCGACCGCGTCGGCCGAGCCGTACAGCCGCAGCCCGGGGCCGGCGGCGGGGGCGACGGCCGCCCGGATGAGGTCGTCGACCAGTTCGTAGTGCGTGCAGCCGAGGACGATCTCGGCCGTCCCGGCCGGAGTGCGGGCGGCCGCGTCGGCGACGGCCGCGCCGATGGCCCGTTCGTCCCCGCGTTCCACCGCGTCGGCGAGGCCGGGGCAGGCCACCTCGGTGACCTCGGCCGCCCCGGCGAAGTCGCGGATCAGACCGCGCTGGTACGCGCTGCCGGTGGTGGCGGGGGTGGCCCAGATCGCCACCGGGCGTCCGGCCGCGGCGGCCGGCTTGATGGCGGGGACGGTGCCGATCACCGGCAGCCCCGGTTCCCACGCGGCGCGCAGCGCGTCCAGGGCGTGCACGGATGCGGTGTTGCAGGCGATGACCAACGCGTCCGGCTCGTGCGCCGCGGCCGCCCGCGCGCAGGCGAGGGCGTGCGCCGTCACGTCCGCGGGCGTGCGCGGGCCCCAGGGCATCCCGTCCGGATCCGAGGAGAGCACGAGGTCCGCGTCGGGCCGCAGGCCCCGCAGGGCGGCGGCCGCCGCCAGCAAGCCGATGCCGGAGTCCACCAGTGCGATCTTCACGGGGAACGACTCTAGTCGATCCGCTCCGCGCGGCCCTGCGTGCGGCAGACTGCCACCGTGACAGTCCTGCTCTGGGTCTCCGCGCTCTCGCTGCTGGTCTGGCTCTGGCTGACCTGCTGCCACGGCCTCTTCTGGCGCACCGACGTCCGGCTGCCGGAACGCCGTCCGCCGGCCCGCTGGCCGGGCGTGGCGATCGTGGTGCCGGCCCGGGACGAGGCCGAGGTGCTGCCGACCAGCCTGCCGAGCCTGCTGGCGCAGAAGTATCCCGGGCGGGCCCGGGTGATCCTGGTGGACGACCACAGCGGCGACGGCACCGGCGACCTGGCGGCCTCCCTGGCGGGCCCGGACGGCCTCCCGCTCACCGTCACCACCCCGCCGCCGCTGCCCACCGGCTGGACCGGCAAGCTCTGGGCGCTGCGCCACGGCGTCGAGCTCGCCTCGGCGCCGCCGGACGGGGCCGCCCCGGAGTACCTGCTGCTCACCGACGCGGACATCGCGCACGGGCCGGAGTCGCTCGCCGAGCTGGTCGCGGCCGCCGAGAGCGCCGGACTCGACCTGGTCTCCCAGATGGCCCGCCTGCGGGTCACCACCCGCTGGGAGCGGTTGATCGTCCCCGCGTTCGTGTACTTCTTCGCGCAGCTCTACCCCTTCCGCCGCAGCAACCGGCCGGGCAGCCGGACGGCGGCCGCGGCCGGCGGGTGCTCGCTGGTGCGCCGTGAGGCGCTGGAACGGGCCGGCGGGGTGGCCGCGATCCGCGGCGCGGTGATCGACGACGTCTCGCTGGCGCGGATGGTGAAGGCCTCCGGCGGACGGACCTGGCTCGGTCTGGCGGACCAGGTGGACAGCGTCCGGCCCTACCCACGACTGGCCGAGCTGTGGCGGATGGTCTCGCGCAGCGCGTACGCGCAGCTGCGGCACTCACCGATGCTGCTGCTCGGCACGGTGCTGGGCCTGGGCCTGGTCTACCTGGTACCGCCGGTCGCCACGGTGGCCGGGCTGTCGGCCGGCCACCCGGCCGTGGCCGCGTTCGGCGCGGCGGCGTGGCTGCTGATGGCGGGCACGTACCTGCCGATGCTCCGCCACTACCGGCAGCCGGCCCTCGCGGCGCCGCTGCTGCCGTTCACCGCTCTGCTGTACCTGCTGATGACGGTGGACTCGGCGGTCCAGCACCGGCGCGGACGCGGCGCGGCCTGGAAGGGCCGGACGTACTGACCGGACGGGCTCGGGACGGGACCGGCCCGGCCGGCCTAGCGCCGGGCCCGAACCCACCGGCCGGGCACGGCGGAACGGTGGCTCCCGCCCGGACGGCGGCCACCGATATTCCGCCCGGGCGGGAGCCCTCCTGGGCCACACTGTCCGGATGAATCGTCAGACGCTGTCCCGGATCGCCCACACCCACCACCCGATCGCGGCGCCGATCACCGACGACTCGGTCGCCCGGCTGCTCGACCGCGCCGCACGGGCCGGCCGCGGGCGGGCGCTCGATCTCGGCTGCGGCGAGGCCGGCTGGCTGCTGCGGCTGCTCGCCGCCAGGCCGGCCTGGCAGGCCGTCGGGGTGGACCTGGACGCGGGTGCGCTGACGAAAGCCCGGGAGAGCGCGCAGGCGATGGGGCTGGAGCGGCGGATCGGCCTGCACCACCTGGACGCCTCCGAGTTCGGCGCCCGGGAGCCCTTCGACCTGGTGCTGAACGTGGGTGCCACCCATGCGTTCGGCGGCCTGCTGCCGACCCTGGCGGCGGCCCGGACCCACCTGGCCCCGGGCGGGACGGTGCTGGTCGGCGAGGGCTTCTGGGAGCGCGAGCCGTCCCGGGCCGCGCTGGACGGCCTGGGCGCGGCCCGGGAGGACTACCAGGACCTCGCGGGAACCGTCGACGCCGTGATCGCCGACGGCTGGACCGTGGTCCTCGGCCATGTCAGCAGCCCGCAGGAGTGGGACGACTACGAGTTCTCCTGGACGGGCTCGCTGGCCGAGTGGGCGCTGGACAACCCCGGGCACCCCGACAGTGCGGCGGCCCGCGAGGCGGCGGACCTCCACCGCGCCGAGTGGCTGCACGGCTATCGGGGCACCTTCGGCTTCACGACCCTGCTGCTGCGGCGCACCGCTGCCTGACCGCCGCCGGACCCGCCGTCCGGATCCGCCACCCGGTACCCGGCGGCGGCGGGGCCGGACGGCCGCGCGCCGCCGGACCGGGGATCGCCCCCCGGCACGCGCGAACGCGCCCTGGGCCCCCGCGCCGGCCGGTCAGACCTCGGCCGGAACCGGTCGGACGTCGCCGACCGTGATCCGGTGGGTCTGTTCGGCGACCCGGCGGCCGAGGTGCTCGGCGGTGGCGAGGTCGGAGGGGTGCATCTGCTCCGCACCCTGGTCGCCGTTGGACTGGGCGGCCGCGCCGAGCCAGAAGCCGAGGCGGTTGAGGTCCTGGTCCGAGGCGGTGCTGCGGTTCCAGCCGGGCAGCAGCCCGAGGCTGACCCAGGTCATCCCGTGCTGGGCGGCGAAGATCGACAGGGACTGGAGCGCGTTGAGCTTGTCGCCGCTCATGGTGCCGGAGTTGACGAACCCGGCGGCGATCTTGTCCCGCCAGGCCTGCGAGGCCCAGCGGCCGCTGGTCGACTCGGCGAAGGTACGGAAGGCGGCGGAGACGTCGCCCAGGTAGGTCGGCGAGCCGAAGACGACGGCGTCCGCCGTGTCCAGCGCCGCCCAGTCCTCCTCGGTGATCGCGTCGACGGCTATCAGGCGGACGGTGGTGCCGGGCACCTCGGCGGCGCCGCGCCGGACGGCCTCGGCCTGGTTCGCGGTGTGGCCGAACCGGCTGTGGTAGGCGATGGCGACGGAGATCTCGTGCGACATGTCGGCCCTTCTACTTCTGGGTGCGGTCGAGGAATGCGGCGATCAGCGGCGCGATCTCGGGGAGCTTCTCCTCCAGCGCGAAGTGGCCGGTGTCGAAGAGGTGCAACTCGGCGTCCGGTACGTCGCGCAGGAACGCGCGGGCGCCCGGCTCGGTGAAGAACGCGTCGTTGCGGCCCCAGACGATCAGGGTCGGCGGCTGGGCGGTGCGCAGCCATTCCTGCCAGGCCGGGTACTGCTCCAGGTTGGCGTGGTAGTCCAGGGCCAGCTCGACCTGGATCTCGCGGCGCCCCGGCAGGTCGAGGAAGTGCTGGTCGAGGGTCCAGCCGTCGGGCGCGACCAGCTCCGGGTCGGTGGCGCCGCCCTCGTACTGCCCCCGGGTCATCTCCAGCGTGAGGATCTCGCGCACCCGCTCGGCGGCCCCCGGCACCCCCGGCCGGTTGGCGATGAACCCGCGCGCGAGGTCGGAGAGGCCCTCCTCGTACGCGTTGCCGTTCTGCACCACCAGGCCGGTGATCCACTCCGGGTGGCGGGTGGCCAGCCGCAGACCCACCGGGGCGCCGAAGTCGAAGACGTACATCGCGAAGCGGTCCAGGCCGAGCGCGAGGCAGAACCCCTCGAGGACGTCCGCGAGGGTGTCGAAGCCGTAGCGCAGCACCGCCGGTGGCGGGCTGTCACTGTGCCCGAAGCCCGGGTAGTCCGGGGCGATCAGGTGGTAGCGGCTGCCGAGCGCGTCGATCAGCCGGGTGAACTGGTGCGAGGCGGACGGGAATCCGTGCAGCAGCAGGAGCGTCGGCGCGTCGGCCGGCCCCGCCTCCCGGTAGAAGATCCGCAGATCCCCGACCTGTGCGAAGCGATGTTTGACGTACGGGATCTCTGCCGGTTCGGTCATGTCAGACGCTCTCCCCTAAGCGGACCCGAATGGGATGAGGAGGACAATGACAGCGGGGACGCCCCTAACACAACTGGAGTTTCGTTTGTCTCGACGCATGGACGGGCCCGACGACGCCCGCGGGGACGGAGCGCGCTCCGCCCGTACGCAGGAGCCGGCGGGGGCCCGCCCGGGCACCCTCCGCCCGGGCGGGCGGACCGCCCGCACCCGGGCCGCCGTCCTGGCCGCCGCGCGGGCCGAACTGATCGCGACCGGCTTCGCGAACATGACCGTCGAGAAGGTCGCGGCCCGGGCGGGGGTCGCCAAGACCACCGTCTACGCGCGCTGGCGCGACGTCTCCGGCCTCGTGGTCGACCTGCTGTCCGAACTCACCGTACGGACGGTGCCGCTGCCCGACACCGGATCACTCGCGGGCGATCTCCGGCGGGTCGCCGCGGACCTGCTGGCGCTCGCCCGGACACCGGCCGAGCGGGCCGTGTTCGAGGCCGTCCTCGCCACCGCGATTCAGGACGAGCAGGCCCGGCGGGCACTCACCGAGTTCTACGCCTTCCGGCTCGCCACCACGGGGCAGTTGGTGGAGCGGGCGATCGCCCGGGGCGAGGTACCGGCCGACACCGACCCGAAGGAGGTCGTCCGCACCCTGGCAGCGCCCTTCTACTACCGCCTCTTCGTCAGCGGCGAGCCGATGACCGAGGCCGACGCCGACCGTGCCGCGGCGGTCGCCGCGCACGCGGCGGCGGCCGGCCTGCTGCCGGGCGGGTGTCAGGAGGCCGGCTCCGCCCCGGACCCGGACCCGGGCACCGACCCGGACCCGGACCCGGGCACCGACCCGGACTCGGACCCGGGCGCCGGCGCCGGGCACCGGCAGGACGGGTGACCCGCGCCCGGGCGGCGGGAGCCCGCGCCCTCTCCCGGCGGCGGCCTCGGGGCGGTCAGCCCTGCTGCACCAGCCGGTCGAGCACCGCGGGCATCTCGTCGACGCCACCGGCGCTGCTCGGCGAGGTGCGGAAGCGGCCGCGCACGACCACGCTCGGCAGTTCGGTGATCTCGTAGCGCCGGAACGTCGCGGCCGCCCCGGCGGTCAGCTCGCCGACCTCGGCCGAGCGGTACGCCTCCCGGAAGACCTCCGCGTCGACTCCCTGGCGGAGCGCCCAGGAGACGGCGCCGTCCTCGGTGGTGAGATCCTCCCGCTGCTCGCGGATCGAGCGGAAGGCGGTGAGTTGGAGCCGGTCGACCAGGTCGAGGCGCTCCAGCGTGTAGTAGAGGCGGGCGTGTCCGAGCTGCGCGCGCTCACCGGGGCTGCCCTGCCACACGGCGGGCACCCGGCGCAGCACCACGTCGGTACGGTGGCGGCTCGCCCAGTCCTGGAGCGGTCGCTCCAGTTGCTGGGAGTGCACGCAGTCGTACCAGAAGAACTCGACGGCCTCGGCCCGCCCGCTCTCCGGGACGGGCTGGGGGTGCTCCAGCGCGACGTACGGGGCCCGGTCGGCGGGCGCGGCGTGGGTGGTCGCGCCCGCCGGGACGGGGCAGGCGGCCAGTGCGGTAGCGGCGGCGAGCAGGGCGGTGGCACGCAACAGGGATCTCACCCCCGGAATTCTGGCGCTCACCCGGTGTCGCGATCCAGTCGCCCGCGGTCACGGGCCACCGGTTCGCCCGAACGGCGCAGCGGGAGCCCGGAGCGGCGGGGCCGGGATCCGCGCAGCGGGAGCCCGGAGCGGCCCGGCAGGGACCGGCGGCCCGCCGGGGCGCCGCCCGTCCATGCCGATGCCCACAGACTGCGCGGTGGACACTCCGGTGTACCGCGGTGTGCTGCTGTCGCTGACCGGCGGGATCGACCTGAGTTTCGTCCTGTCGGGTGCGGTGGCGCGGTGCTGTACGTGCTGCTCTCCCGGTCCGCGCGGGGGCGCGCGGGCGTGGCGCCGGCGCCCCGCGCGGTCGGGGCGCCGCCGCGCCCCGCACTGCCGGCCGAAGCGCTCCCGGCCGAGGGACTCCCGACCGAACGACTCCCGGCCGGGTCGTGCTCGGACGCGTCCGCTCCGGCCGGACACGGCTGACCGGGGCCCGGACCGGGCCGGTCAGTCCGTCCGGGGGGCGTGCTCCGGCCGCGGCGGCAGGGCGGACGCCGTGGCGGCGGACGGCTCAAGCTCCGGCGCGGGCGCCGGGGCGGGAAGTCGCTCGGTCTCGGCCACCGGGGCGGGCGCGGCCACCGGCGCGGGGGCCGGAGCCGGAGCCGGGACGGCGCCCGCCATCGCCTTCGCCGCGGCGCCGTCGAAGAACCGCAGCAGCTCGACCGGGAACGGCAGCACCAGCGTGGAGTTCTTCTCCGCCGCCACCTCCACCACCGTCTGCAGCAGCCGCAACTGCATCGCGGACGGGGTGCCGTCCATCATCGCGGCCGCCTCGGAGAGCTTGGCCGCGGCCTGGAACTCGCCGTCGGCGGTGATGATCCGGGCCCGCCGCTCGCGGTCGGCCTCGGCCTGACGGGCCATCGAGCGCTTCATCGAGTCGGGCAGCGCGACGTCCTTGATCTCGACCCGGTCGATGTGCACGCCCCAGGCGACCGCCGGGCTCTCCAGCATCAGCTCCAGCCCCCGGTGCAGGTTCTCCCGGCCGGACAGCAGGTCGTCCAGTTCGCTCTTGCCGATGATGGAGCGCAACGAGGTCTGCGCGACCTGGGACATCGCGAAGGTGTAGTTCTGCACGTCCACGGTGGCCAGCACGGGATCGACCACCCGGAAGTAGACGACCGCGTCGACCCGCACGGAGACGTTGTCGCGGGTGATGCCCTCCTGTGCGGGCACCGGCATCGTGATGACCTGCACGTTGACCTTGCGCATCCGGTCCACCAGCGGGATCAGCAGGGCCGGCCCCGGCTGGCGGACCTTCGCCCGGACCCGTCCCAGCCGGAAGACCACGCCGCGCTCGTACTGCTGCACCACCCGGACCCCGGTGGCGAACCACGCCACACCCAGGGCCGCGACGACCACCAGAAACCCCATGTCGACGACCTTCCCCCTCGGCGACGCCCCTGCCGGGTCCCGATGGCCCGGTCGCGCGGGTGCGGGCCGCGACGAAAGTATGCGCCGCCGGACGGCCGCTGCCTACGGCCGGGGGGAAAGTGACGGACCGTCGGCCACGGGCCCCCGGACCACCACAGGTTCGGCCCTGACCGGTTCGGCCCTGACCGGCGCGCCGGGCCCCCGGGTCGCCACCCGGAGATCCACGCGCCCCTGCGCGCGCAGCTCCCTCTCGGGCTGCCCCGTCCGAGCACTCCGGGACGGCCGTTCGATCCCCGGGCACCTGTCCGCACGTTACGCAGATCGGGTGAACTGGGTTGGACCACACGGCCGTTGAGTGGGCAGTATGGCCGATCGGGGGCCGAGGGGCCGCCACTCTCACCAGGTCGGCCCGCCGGCGCCGGGCATCGGCGCCGCGCCGGCGCCGGCCCCGGCACACGATGGAGTCAACCCGGTGTTCAAGGGATTCCGCAGCTTCCTGCTGCGCGGGAACGTGGTGGACCTCGCGGTCGGCATCGTCATCGGCGCGGCCTTCACCGCCGTCGTCACGGGATTCGTCACCGCCTTCCTGACCCCGCTCATCGGGGTCGCGACCGGCGCGGTCGGCGACTTCACCCAGAAGACCTTCTCGGTCGCCGGTACGCGGTTCCCGTACGGCGTGTTCGTCAACGCGCTGATCGGCTTCGTGCTGGTGGCGGCCGTCATCTACTTCGCCGTCGTGGTGCCGGTCGGCAGGCTGCAGTCCCGCTTCGAATCGGCCAAGCCGACCCCGGTCGCGAAGGCCGACTGCCCGGAGTGCCTGAGCCCGGTCCCGACCGCCGCGGTGCGCTGCTCGTTCTGCACCTCGGAGCTGGTCGGCCGGACGGGATTCCCGGCCCAGGCCCTGCAGAGCCGCTGACGTCCCCACCAGCGCGAACGATCATCGGGGCCCCTCACCCGGCCACCGCCGGGGCGGGGGGCTCGGCCGCGTCCGCGCGCGCCCGCCGGATCGGGTGAACCGGCGCCCGCGCTCCCCGGCCGATCCCAGAAGGCGGACATCGGCCGGGCGAATCGTGTTCGGCCGGTCGCTCGGCGTACTCCGATGGCCTGAACTCGATGCCGAAATGTCGGATCTTGCTACTTACGAGTACTTTGTGCGAGCGAAGAGTCTGTAAACACTTGAAATGCCCACCCTTCCGCTCTCCTCAGCAGGCACATTGTGGGCTTACCGTATGCCCCATGACCTCGCCCCGCTCCTACGACGGAGTCGGCTACCCCTCTCCGTCCTTCTCCTCCGGCACGCCCATCTACGACAGCCTCGTCGCAGAACGCGGTGTCCCCCAGATCGCGCCGATCAACGTGCCGGCAGCCCTGCCGCCGGCCATGTCCTCCGGCTACGGCACGGGCCTCGCCCCGTCGTACGACCGGTACTCCACCGGGTACGAGAGCACCGGCAGCAACCTGCCCGCTCTGCCGCCCGCCCGCCTCGCGCTCGGCCCCGGGCCGAGCAGCGGCCCGGGCGCCGGCCCCGCCACCTCCTACATCCCGGCGCAGCCCGCGTACGCCTCCGCACCGCAGCCCCCGGTGCCCGGCTACGGCGGACCCCAGCAGCCGTACGTTCCCTCGCAGCGCCCCCAGGCGCCGATGCCCGGCTTCCAGCAGTCGCAGCCCGCACCCGGCCACCAGTCCGGTGGGCAGAGCTTCGGCGGCCAGAACACCTTCGCCACCGCGCCGCAGAGCGTCGGCGGCGGCCAGCCGTTCGGCGCGCAGGGCCCGCAGGGCTTCAACGGGCAGAGCTTCGGCGGCCAGCAGTCCTTCGGCGGGCAGCAGTCCTTCGGCGCCCAGTCGTTCGGTGGCCAGGGCCAGGCGGGCCAGGGCTACGCCGACCAGAGCATGGGCGGCAACCAGCTGCGCCCGGCCGCCCCGATGGCTCCGGTCCGTCCGGTGCAGCCGCAGCGCCCCGGCGGCTACGGCGACCAGGGCCAGTACACCCAGCCCGGTTACCAGTCCCAGGGCCAGGCCTACTGACCCCTGCCCCGGTCCCACCCGCACCACCTGAGCACAATCCGGCGCGATCGGCGCCGGGCGTACGGAGAAACGGGTCATCCACGGACCGTCCGGGCCGCCGCACCACGGCGTCCCGGACGGTCCGTGCGCGTTTTCCGCCCCGGCGGCGCGGCGCCCGCGCCCGGGGCGGAAAACGGCCGCCCCCACGGCCCCGGGCGGAGCCGGCCGCTGGCAGGATGGAGGCATGCCACAGTTGACCGGCCTCCACGTGTACCCCGTCAAGTCGACCTACCGGCTGAGCCCCGCGAGCGCCCGGGTGGAGCCCTGGGGCCTGGCCGGGGACCGCCGCTGGATGCTGGTCGACGCCACCGGGCGGTTCGTCAGCCAGCGGGAACGCCCGGCGCTCGGCCAACTGCGGGCCGTACCGGCCGAGGACGGCGCCCTCGCGCTCACCACCCCGGAGGGCGCCCGGACCGAAGTACCCGCCCCCGGCGCCGCCCGGGGCGACCGGCTCGCCGAGGTCGAGGTCTGGGGCACCCGCTTCCTCGCCGCGGAGGCCGACGGCAAGACCCAGGCCTGGATCGCCGAACACCTCGGCGACCTCCGCCTGGTGCATCTGGACGACCCCACCCGACGGCCCGTCGACCCGGACTACGCCGGGGCGGGGTCCTCGGTGTCGATGGCCGACGGCTTCCCGCTGCTGCTCACCACCACCGCCTCGCTGGAGCGGTTGAACGCCCTGATCGCCGAGGAGCACCCCGAGGACGGCCACCGGCCGCTGCCGATGACGCGGTTCCGCCCGAATCTCGTGGTGGACGGCACCGAGCCCTGGGAGGAGGACACCTGGCGCCGGATCCGGGTCGGCGACCTCGTCTTCCGGGTGGTCAAGCCCTGCGGTCGCTGCGTGATCACGACCACCGACCAGGAGACCGGCGAGCGGGGCGGCCGTGAGCCGCTGCGCACGCTGGCCAAGCACAACCGGCTGCTGAAGAAGGCCTCGTTCGGGCAGAACCTGATCCCCGAGCGGCCCGCCGGGGTCGGCGGTGACACCCTGGGCACCGTGCGCATCGGCGACGAGGTCACCGTCCTGGAGACCGGCCCCCGCCCGCCCGCGGGCGCGGCGGGCTGAACCGCGACGGACCCGGAACCGAATGTCTGCGCGCTCGTTAGACGCAGGCGCGACTGTCGGTCCGGCTGATCAGCGCGGGCGCGCTACGGTGGGCGGGCGGCCGCGCGCCGTGGCGCACCGCCCCGGTGCCGGCGGGTGCGCGGCGGCCGGGCGCGACGAACGTGGGCCCGACGAAGGTGGGGATGGCGGAGCGTCATGGCTGAGCACAGGGTCCGGGTCACGCAGGACAGCGCCTCCCGCTGGCGGCGGCGCGCCGGGGAGTACGAGACGCTCGCGGAGGCCCTCGCGGCCGCCGAGCCGGGCGACACCGTCACGGTCCGGCCCGGGACGTTCCGGGAGAACCTGGTCCTGGACAAGCCGGTGACCCTGGTCCCCGCCGAGGGCCCGGGCAGCGTCCGGATCGACCCGCCCTCCGGCGTCCCGCTGACCGTCACCGCCGGAGCCACCGTGCGCGGCCTGGTGATCGAGGGCAACGACAGCTCCGCCCCGGCCGTACTGGTCACCGGTCCCGACGCCACGCCGGTGCTGATCGGCTGCCGGGTGGAGACCCGTTCCGCCGCGGGGGTGGAGATCACCGACGGTGCCCGTCCCGCGCTCAGCGGCTGCCTGGTGGACAATCCCGCCGGCCTGGGCATCCGGCTGCGCGGTGCCGGTACGGCCGCCGCCTTCGAGGACTGCGAGGTGGCCTGCGCCGGGCAGGCCGGGCTGGCCGTACTCGGCGGCGCCACCGCCGCGCTGCAACGCTGCCGCCTGCACCACGCGAGCGGCGCCGGCGTGCTGATCACCGATCCGGGCAGCGCGGCCGAGCTCGTCGCCTGCGAGATCTACGAGATCCGGGGCAGTGGCGTCCAGGCCGAGGCACACGCCGACGGACGGCTCACCGACTGCGACATCCACCGGGTCACCGGCAACGGCCTCACCCTGGACAGCGAGGCCGGGCTCACCCTCACCGGCTGCCGGGTGCACGACCTGCCGGAGAACGGCGCCGACCTGCGCGGCCGGGCCCGGCTCACCCTCACCAACAGCACCATCAGGGATTTCGGGCGCGGCGCGCTGTCGGTCTGGGACGCCGGCACCACGGCGGTCGCCGAGTCCAGCGAGATCCACAGCAGCAGCGGCGACTACCCGGCGCTCTGGGTCAGCGACGGCGCCCGGCTGACGCTGACCGACTGCTCGCTGCACGACCTGCCGGACGCCCTGTTCGTGCTGGACCGCGAATCCCGGGCGACCGCGAAGGACTGCTCGTTCAGCCGGATCCGCAGCTCTGCCGTCTCGGTCAGCGGCGGCGCCACCGTCGCGCTCTCCGGCTGCCGGGTCCAGGAGGCGGGTACCGGCCTGTGGTTCCGCGACCACGGCAGCGGCGGTCTGCTCACCGACTGCGAGATCTCCGAGGTCGCCACCGGCGTGATCGTCACCAAGGGCGCCGACCCGGTGCTGCGCGACTGCACGGTGCGCGGCAGCGCCGACGCCGCGGTCTACGTCTCCGCCCAGGGGCGCGGCACCTTCGAGGACTGCCGGGTCTCGCAGGGCAAGGGCTTCGGCTTCCACATCATCGACGGCTGCCGCACCGCGCTGACCCGCTGTCGCGCCGAGCAGAACGAGCGGGCCGGCTTCGAGTTCTCCGAGCCCGGCCCGGTGGTCGAGCACTGCACCTCCGACGACGTCGCCCCCGCCCCCACCGGCGGGACGCTGCCGACTCCGCGCACCGCCCAGCTGACCAGCGCCGCCCCGCCGGCCGCGCCCGCCCTGATCACCGCGATCCCCGACTGCCGCCCGGCCGACGAGGCACTGGCCGAGCTGGACACGCTGGTGGGCCTGGCCACCGTGAAGCAGGAGGTGCGCACCCTGATCGACCTGATCTCGGTCGGCCGTCGCCGTCGGCAGGCCGGTCTCAAGGCCCCCTCGCTCCGGCGCCATCTCGTCTTCACCGGCGCCCCCGGCACCGGCAAGACCACGGTGGCCCGGCTGTACGGCGAGATCCTCGCCTCGCTGGGCGTTCTGCAACGGGGCCACCTGGTCGAGGTGGCCCGGGTCGACCTGGTGGGCGAGCACATCGGCTCCACCGCGATCCGCACCGCCGCCGCCTTCGACCGTGCCAGGGGCGGAGTGCTGTTCATCGACGAGGCGTACGCACTGGCGCCCGAGGACGGCGCCCGGGACTTCGGGCGGGAGGCGATCGACACCCTGGTGAAGCTGATGGAGGACCACCGGGACGAGGTGGTGGTGATCGTGGCGGGCTACACGCAGGAGATGGAACGCTTCCTCGGCGCCAACCCCGGCGTCTCCTCACGCTTCTCCCGCACCGTCACCTTTCCCGACTACACCGCCGACGAGCTGCTGGAGATCGCCCGCTCGCAGTGCGCCGAGCACGAGTACGCGCTCGCCGAGGCGACCGAGGGCGCGTTGCTGCACCACTTCGCCGGGCTGGAGCGCGGCCCCGGCTTCGGCAACGGGCGGACGGCCCGGCAGGTCTTCGAGACGATGGTCGAGCGGCACGCGATGCGGGTCGCCCACCTGTCCGACCCCTCCACCGAGGAGCTCCAGCTGCTCGTCCCGGCAGATCTGCCGGGGGCGGGGAACCCGTAGGGCGGTCGGCCCGCTGCGGGAGCCAGCCCGGGTGGTGCGCCCCACCCGCCGGTGAACGCCCGTGCGAGGATGGCGCTGAGCACTGACGGATCAGGGAGAGGCCGGAGCGCGATGACGGACAACAGCAATCTGCTGGCCGAGCAGCGCCGGTCGCTGATCCTCGAAGAGGTACGGCGGCACGGCGGCGTCCGGGTCAACGAACTCACCCGCCGGCTCGGCGTGTCGGACATGACGATCCGCCGCGACCTGGACGCGCTGGCCCGGGCCGGCGTGCTGGAGAAGGTGCACGGCGGAGCCGTCGCAGCCGACACGGCCCGCACCCACGAGCCCGGTTTCGAGGCGAAGTCGGCGCTGGAGCCGTCCGCCAAGGAGGAGATCGCGCGGGTCGCCGCCGCCCTGGTGGCCCCCGGTTCGGCCGTCGCGCTCTCCGGTGGCACCACGACGTACGCGCTGGCCCGGTATCTGATCGGAATCGAGGAGCTGACGGTGGTCACCAACTCCGTACCGGTCTCGGACGTCTTCGAGCAGGCCCGCCGCAGGGGCGACGGCGCCGGAGCGACGGTGGTGCTCACCGGCGGGGTCCGGACGCCGTCCGACTCCCTGGTCGGCCCGGTGGCGGACCGGACGATCCGCTCGCTCCGCTTCGACCTGCTCTTTCTCGGCGTGCACGGACTCTCCCCCAGGGCGGGTCTCTCCACCCCGAACATCGCGGAGGCGGAGACCAACCGGCAGTTCGTCGAATCGGCCGGCCGGGTGGTGGTGGTCGCCGACCACACCAAGTGGGGCGTGGTCGGCCTGTCCACCTTCGCCGAACTCGCCGAGGCCGACACCTGGGTGACCGACGCGGGCCTGCCCGCCGATGTCGCCCGCGCCGCCCGGGAGCAGCTGCGCGAGGTGGTCGTGGCCCCGGCGGGCTGAGCGGCGGACGCTCGGGAGCCGGCCTTCCGCGCTCCGCCCGGCCGAACGCCGACGGCCCCGGCCGGGCGGGTGGCTCCCGAGGGAGCGGCCTGCCCGGCCGGGGCCGTCATCGGCGTCAGTGCCTGCCGCGACGCCTCGTGGTGGCGAGGAACAGTCCGCCCACGGCGATCAGCGTGCCGGCGGCCGAGAGCAGCGGCCAGAGGCTGGTACCGGTGACCGGCAGACCACCGGGACGCGCCGCCTCGTCGGGGGTCGCCGCGGCGACCGGCATCGCCCGGGTGCCGGGGTGGTGGCCCGGCCCGGCGTCCCAGCCCCAGGTCGGCGCGGGGGTGGAGCAGTCGTCCGACGGGCTGGGACTCGGCCTCGGACTGTGGCTAGGGCTAGGGCTGTGGCTCGGGCTCGGGCTGTGGCTCGGGCTCGGGCTCGGGCTCGGGCTCGGGCTCGGGCTCGGGCTCGGGCTCGGGCTCGGGCTGTGGCTCGGACTAGGGCTAGGGCTCGGGCTCGGGCTCGGACTCGGGCTCGGGCTCGGACTCGGGCTCGGACTCGGGCTCGGACTAGGACTCGGGCTCACGTTCCGGACGGTGACCTCGGCGGTCGCCTGGTTGTTGGTCGGGTCGGAGTCGGCCGGTGTCACCGCCGTCAGCAAGGCGCTGTTGGAGAGCGTCCCGGTCTTCGTGGCCACCGCAGTTAGCGTGAGAGTGGCCTTCGCCCCCACGGCGAGGTCGCCCACCGTCCAGATGCCCGTGATCCGGTCGTAGCCGCCGGCCGACGCGGCGGCCCGCACCAGGGTGAGCCCGGCGGGGAGCGTGTCGGTGAGGACGACCCCGGTGGCGGCGTTCGGCCCCTTGTTCTCGGCCCCGACCGTGAAGACGACCTCCTGCCCGATCTGCGGGGTCGGGTCGTCCACCGTCTTGGTCGCCGCGATGTCTGTCTGCTGCACCGGGACCACCGTCGCGGAGGCCGTGTTGTTGGGCAGGACCGGGTCGGTCTGGGCGGCCGACACGACCGTGGCCGTGTCGGTCACGGCAGCGGTGCCGTCCACCCGTACGACGAACGCGAGGTGGACGGATCCGCCCACGGGCAGCGCGGGGATCGTCCACTGCCCGGTGGCGGTGTCGAACGCGGTACCGGTGTCGGGGGTGGCGGAGACGAAGGTCGAGCCGGCCGGCACCGGGTTGGAGACCACCACGGAGGAGGCCGGGTCCGGACCGTTGTTGGTGGCCGTGACCGTGAAGGTGACGTTGCCGCCGACCTGCGGCGCGGTCGGATCGGCGGTGACGGTGAGGGCGATGTCGGCGACCTGGCCCACCGTGGCGCTGGAGGGCGCCGAGGTGACGCTCTGTCCGATCGCGGTCTGGCCGGTGGCCGTCGCCGTGTTGGTGAAGGTGCCGGTGGCCGCCAGGTCGTCGGCGGTGAGCAGATGGCTACCGGTGCAGACCGTGCTCTCCCCGGGGGCCAGCACCGAGACCGGGCACGTGATCGTGCCCGGCGGCGGGCTGATCAGCGGATCCTGGACCGCGATGGTGGAGACCGTCGCGCCACCGGTGTTGGTGATCGTGAACGAGTAGTCGACGGTCTGCCCGGCGACCTGCGGTGCCGGGGTGACCACCTGCTTGGTCAGGCTCAGTGAGGAGACCAGCGGCACCGTCACCGAGGAGGGGCCGGAGTTGACACCCGAGCCGTTGGAGTCGCCGGCGGTGGCGGTGGCGGTGTTCACCACCTTGCCGGCGGTGACGTCGGCGGCCGTCACGGTGTAGGTGCCGGTGCACACCACCGAACTGCCCTGTGCGGGGGACGGCGGCAGGGTGGTGGACGGGCAGCTGACCGGGGCGAGCCGGTCGTCGGTGACCTGCAGCCCCGTCAGGGTGTCGAGCCCGGCGTTCGTCACCACGTACTGGTACGGGATGACGGTGCCGGCCGTGATCTCGGCGGGCAGCGGGGCGCCGGTGCGGTCGACCTGCTTGACCAGGTCGAGGCGGTTCAGCGGCACGATGGTCGACGCGTTCACGTTGCGGATCAGGTGCACGTCGGTGCTGCCGCCGGTGGAGGCGCTGAAGCCGAACTTGTACGTCGACGGCAGCCCGGAGGGCGCCGGGCGGTCGAGCACCTGCTGCCAGCCGCCGCCGTCCTGGAAGTCGATCTGGACGATCACGTGCGACGCGGGCGCCGGGGTGATCTGCACGTTCACCAGGCGCTTGGCGACGGTCGGGTCGGTGGTGCCGAACGCGGCGCTGAGCGTGCCCGACAGGGTCGAGGCGTACCGGGTCGGGTCCGCCGTCGGGGTGGTGGTGGAGCCGAGGTAGCAGTAGCCGGAGGTGCCGGCGCCGGGGCCGCGCAGGGTGACCACGTTGGGCGCCACCGGCCCGTCCACCTTGACCGGCGACTGCTGCCCGACCGGGCAGTCGGCACCGCGCATCTCCCCGTCGTTGAAGAAGTTCCCGTACGCGTCCAGGCCGACGCCCAGGTATCCGCCGACGACCCCGGGCGCGAGGTTGCGCTGGGCGTAGCCGAGGCTGCCGCCGTCCGCACCCTGGCCGTCCAGCGGTGTCGCGCCGTCGACCAGGTAGAAGCCGATGCCGTCGCCCGGCGCCGCCGTCCCCGCGTACTGGTACTGCTCGAAGGTCACCGAGAGTCCGGCCGAGGCCGGGACCGGACGGCGGTAGAGCACGGCGCCGCCCACGAAGCCGCTGGCGTCGTTCAGCTGGAGGTAGCCGGGCGTCACGCCCGGTACGGGGGGCGGGCCCTGGCCGCCGGCCGGGCAGGACGGGATCTGGGCGGCGTCGGGCGTCGGGCTACTGCCGAGCGGCGCACCGGTCAGGCAGGTACGGCCGAGCGGCTCCCAGGCCGGATCGGGCACCGCCGAGCCCTGGAACGTCTCGTTCACGATCACGGTGCCCCCGGTGGGCGGCGCCGCCAGGGCCTCGGTCGCCGCAGGGGGCCCGGCTCCCAGTACTCCGAGGATCAGTATCCCCACCACGACGGTGCTCGTCCTCCGCAGTCGTCGCCCGTACCGTGATTTCACAACCGACTCCTCGCGATCCGCCACCGGGGTGCTCCACCCGGTGGTCCGAGCCGCCGGGAGGACCAGCTTGGGTCGGGAGGATCGGAGAGGCTGCCGAGTGCGCCGCCCGTGGGCGTGTCAGACGGACCGTCCGACCCGTCGCGACCGGCCCGGGCGGGCGGCCCGCGCAGGAGCCGCGGCCGCGGGACCGCCGGCCCTAGGGGCCGTCAGCCGGTCCAGGGCCCGCCCGCCAGAAAGGCCGTCAGCCGTTCGCGGTAGGGCTCGATGTCGATGTCCTGGCCGGCCAGCCACTCGTCGGAGTAGTACTTGTCGAGGTAGCGGTCGCCCGGGTCGCAGATCAGTGTGACGACGCTGCCGCTCTCCCCCGCGTCGCGCAGCTCGGCGACGATCCGCAGCGCGCTCCAGAGGCCGGTGCCGCTGGAGGCGCCCGCCTTCTTGCCGAGCACCTGCTCCAGGACCCGGACGGTGGCGATCGACGCCGCGTCCGGGACCTTCATCATCCGGTCGACGGCGCCGGGCACGAAACTCGGCTCCATCCGCGGCCGGCCGATGCCCTCGATCCGCGAACCGCTGTCGCAGACGGCGTCCGGGTCGTGCTCGACCCAGCCCTGGAAGAAACAGGAGTTCTCCGGGTCGGCGACACAGATCCGGGTGTCGAACTGCGAGTAGCGGACGTAACGGGCGATCGTCGCGGACGTCCCGCCGGTGCCCGCCGTGGCGACGATCCAGGCCGGTTCGGGGTGCGGCTCCAGGCGCAGCTGAGCGAAGATCGACTCGGCGATGTTGTTGTTGCCGCGCCAGTCGGTGGCCCGCTCGGCATAGGTGAACTGGTCCATGTAGTGGCCGCCGCTCTCCTCGGCGAGCCGGGCGGCGACGTCGTAGACCTCGCAGGCGGAGTCGACCAGGTGGCAGCTGCCGCCGTGGAACTCGATCAGGTCGATCTTGGCCCGGCTGGTGGACTTGGCCATCACCGCGATGAACGGGACCCCGATCAGGCCCGCGAAGTACGCCTCGGAGACGGCGGTCGAACCGCTGGAGGCCTCGATGACGGGCTTGCCCGGGCGGATCCAGCCGTTGCAGAGGCCGTAGAGGAAGAGCGAGCGGGCGAGCCGGTGCTTGAGGCTGCCGGTGGGGTGGGTGGACTCGTCCTTGAGGTAGAGGTCGATGCCCCAGTGCGCGGGGAGCGGGAAGCGCAGCAGGTGCGTGTCGGCCGAGCGGTTGGCGTCGGCCTGGACCTTGCGCACGGCCTCCTTGAGCCAGCTCCGGTAGGCGGCATCGGACCGGTCCACGTCCAGGGTCTCGGTGTTCATCGCAACTCTCCTCACTGGGGGCGCAGCGGCCTCGGAGGTGTGCCCGCGTCACACCCGCACCGAGTGTAACAGTCGACTACGATAAGTGACTGTTACTGCGAATCCAGCTTCCGCTTATCGCCCCGTAACATCCGCGTGGGTCGCCGTAACGCGTGCGACCGAACAGCCACCCAACGGCCATCGGAAAGTGACCTGCCTGCAAAACCTTCGTCATGACGGCCGGTCATCCTTGAGGTCATAGGAAGTCAACGATGAGGAGCCCGACAATGAGCGACTACTCCGTACTCGTCGCAGCGCTGGCCCAGTTCCACACGGACGCCGACAGCGGCACCGGTCCGCCGCCGCGCATCTCCGACCACGAGGCCGACCGGCTCGCCGGCATGGCAACCGGTGACGCCGTGCAGACCGAGCACCGTCGGCGGGGCACCGCCCTGCTGCGCCGCCCCTTCGGCCGCCGGCCGTCCTTCGCCTGACCGCGGGCTGCCGCCGTACGAGACGGCGGCAGCGGATGACGCGGGCCGGCAGCGGGTCAGCCGGTCGTGAACCAGACACAGGCGTCCGTGGGGAGCGCGTGTTCCCCGAGGGAGCCGACGACGAGCGGTGAGCTGCTGAGCAGGACGACGGAGTCCTGCGGCAGCGCAACCGGTGCGTCGGAGAGATTGACCAGGCAGCAGAAGCCGCCGTCCCGCTCGAAGGAGAGCGTGCCCGGCCCGGCCTCCACCCAGCTCAGCGTCTCGGTGAGCGCGGTGAGCCGCTCCCGGCGCAGTGCCAGCGCCTCCCGGTAGAGCGTCAGCGCCGACCCCGGGTCGGCCAGCTGCGCCGCCACACTCAGATCGGCCCACTGCGCGGGCTGCGGCAGCCACGGCGTGCCGGTCGCGCCGGCCGGCGAGAAGCCCAGCGAGCCGGGCTCCCGCGACCACGGCAGTGGCACCCGGCAGCCGTCCCGACCGCGGTCGACGCCCTGGGAGCGGACGAAGGTCGGGTCCTGGATCAGGTGATCGGGGATCTCCTGCACCTCGGGCAGGCCCAGCTCGTCACCCTGGTAGACGTACACGCCACCGGGCAGCGCCAGCGTGAGCATTGCGGCTGCCCGCGCCCGACGCCGGCCGAGCGCCTGGTCGCTCGGGTCGCCGAGCCGCTTGGCCCCCATGTCGAACGAGGTGTCCTCGCGGCCGTACCGGGTGACGTGCCGGATGGTGTCGTGGTTGGAGAGCACCCAGGTGGGCGGCGCGCCGACCGGCGCGTGCGCGGCGAGGGTGGTGTCCACCACCGCGCGTAGCGCGTCGGCCTCCCAGGCGCAGCAGAGGAACTCGAAGTTGAAGGCGGAGTGCAGCTCGTCCGGGCGCAGGTAGCGGGCGAACTGGGCGGGCGTGGGGAGCCACACCTCGCCGACGAAGGTGCGCTCACCGTCGTAGGAGTCGGAGATCTTGCGCCAGCTGCGGTAGATGTCGTGGACGTCGTCGCAGTCCTGGTAGGGGAGGTCGGTCGGGTCCGGGTCGGCGCCGACGTCCGGCAGGCCGGGCTTCTTGGCCAGGCCGTGCGCGACGTCGATCCGGAAGCCGTCGACGCCCCGGTCCAGCCAGAACCGCAGGACGGACTCGAACTCGGTCCGTACCTCGGCGTGCTCCCAGTTCAGGTCGGGCTGCTCCGGCGCGAACATGTGCAGGTACCAGGGGCCGGGCGTGCCGTCGGCCTCGGTGATCCTGGTCCAGGCGTTGCCGCCGAAGTACGACTGCCAGTCGTTGGGGGGCAGTTCACCCTGCTCGCCCCGGCCGGGGAGGAACCAGAACCGCTCCCGCTCCGGGGAGCCCGGCCCGGCCGCCAGTGCCTGCCGGAACCAGGTGTGCTGGTCGGAGCAGTGGTTGGGGACCAGGTCGACGATCACCCGCAGGCCCAGGCCATGGGCCTCGGTGATGAGCTGCTCCGCCTCGGCGAGGGTTCCGAACAGCGGGTCGATGTCGCGGTAGTCGGCGACGTCGTAGCCGCCGTCGGCCATCGGGGAGAGGTACCAGGGATTGAACCAGAGCGCGTCGGCGCCGAGATCCCGCAGATAGGGCAGGCGGTCACGGACCCCGGCGAGATCCCCCACGCCGTCGCCGTTGCCGTCGGCGAAGCTGCGCACGTAGATCTGGTAGATCGCGGCGTGCCGCCACCAGGCGGTGGTGGCGCGGGCGTTGGTGTCGGGCACGGTGGTCTCTCCTGTGCTGTTCGGAAGCGGGGCCCCGCGCTGAGGCGGGGCCGGTGCGCGGGGCCGGTCGCGCGGCCCGGTCCGCGCCGCCGTGCGGGGCGACGCGGACCGGGCCTGGGTGTGGCCGGCACTGCGGGGGTGGAAGCGGACGGCGGGCTGGTTCACCAACCGGTGTTGCCGGTACCCCGGTTGACGGTGAAGGTACCGCTGAGGCTGAGGCCACCCGTGGCGGCGCCGCTGACGGCGACCCCGGAGAAGCTGCCGGAGCCGTTGGAGATGATCTCCACGCCGTACGCGCCGGTGTTCTGGATCCTCACGTTCCTGACCGTCAGGTTGGTGATGGTCTTCTGGTACGAGAGCAGCATGCCGCTGTAGGTGCTGTCGAGGATGTCGAGGTCCTGGACGAGCACGGGGGCGGTGATGTCGGAGCTGTCCGCGTAGATCCACAGCGCGCCGAACCGGCTGTTCCAGTTGGGCTCCAGCCCGCCGGTGCGCTGGAGGGTGTTGCGCTGCACCGAGGTCGTGCCGCTGAACGGCACCGGCGCGAAGCGGCTGCTGATCGCGATGCCGGCCGAGCCCGTGACGGTGTCGGCGAGCACGTTGTCCTCGGCGCGGTTGGCGTTGCCGCCGTAGATGCCGACGGCGTTGGCGAGCAGCGGGGACTGGACGGTGTCGAAGCGGAACGCGCAGTTGCTGACCGCCTGGCCCTCGGAGTACATCGCCAGGCCGTCGTCGCCGGTGTTGCGCACACTGGTGTTCCACACCTGGGTGTCGGTGGTGCCCTTGTGCAGGTTGACGCCGTCCGCGAAGGTGTCCCGGATCCGCAGGCCGTCCACGAACAGGCCGTTGGTGGGCGCGTCGATCCAGAGTCCGACCTTGGTGTGCTCGATCCAGACGTCCTGGATGGTCGAGCCGTTGCCGAAGTCACCCTCGATGCCGGCGTCGAAGTTGGCGTCGTCCCGGTAGGAGACGTCACCGGCGATCGTCAGGTCCTGCACGGTGTTGGTGCCGCCCTGGCCGAACAGTCCGCCCTTGCCGTTCAGTCCCTTGAGCGTGGTGGCCCACTCGCCGGCGCCGCGCAACGCGATGCCGGTCAGGTTGACGTGCCCGGAGATGTTGAACGTCCCGGCGGGCAGCCACAGGCCCTTGCCCTGGGACTTCGCGGTGGCCACCGCGTTGTTGAGCGCGGCGGTGTCGTCGCTGCCGTCGTCGGCGGTGACACCGAGGGTGGTGGCCGAGACGAAGCCGGAGGCGGGCATGGTCTGCGCGGCGGCGGACTGCTCGGTCTCCAGCAGGTCCAGGGTGTAGGAGGCGGCGGTGTCCGTCGCGTCCTTCTGGAACTTCAGCACCGTCCCGGCCGGGAAGTTGCCGACGACCTGGCGGGTCTCGTCGAAGAAGTGGTGCCCCGAGCCCTGTGAGGGGTCGTTGTTGTACGGGTAACCGCCGTACACCCAGCTGTACTTGGAGCTGAGGTCGAGATCCCGGAGTTGGGTCCCGTTGGCGTACAGGCTGAGCGTGGCGGCGGTGCCGGTGCCCGCCGCGTTGTCCGGGATCGAGTAGCGCAGGGTCAGCGCGTTGGCGGGCTTGGTCAGCGTGAACTGGACGTACTCGCCGGTGCTGTCGAGCACGACGGCCTTGCGGCCGGAGGCCTCCGCCGCGACGGTGAGGTAGGTCCGGTCCGGTCCGGTGGTGGAGGCGTTGGTGGCGCCGTCCTCCGCCTCGTAC
Organism: Kitasatospora sp. NBC_00315; assembly: GCF_041435095.1. Classification (NCBI taxonomy): domain Bacteria; kingdom Bacillati; phylum Actinomycetota; class Actinomycetes; order Kitasatosporales; family Streptomycetaceae; genus Kitasatospora; species Kitasatospora sp. NBC_00315. The sequence goes on from NZ_CP108025.1 coordinate 1,306,859, forward strand.
GCCGTGTAGGGGACGGTGGCGCCCCGGGCCGCGTCGGTGGTCGAGCCGGTGACGGTGATGCCGTCCAGGTCGGGGCTGCCGCCGTCGCCCGCTTCGGTCCGCAGGGTCACGGTGTTGAGGCCGGCCCGCAGCTGGGTGGTCACGCTGACGGTGCTCCAGGCACCGGCGGTGCCGGGCAGCGCGAGCTGCTGCACCTTCAGGCCGTTGGCCGTGAGGGTGACCGAGGCGGCGCCCGTACCGGCGGTGCGATAGCGCACGGCCACCGGGTAGCCGGTCGCGGTGGGGGCGTTCACCGAGAAGACGGCGCGGGCGCCCTGCGCGGCGAAGCCCGTGAGGTAGCCGCTACCGGTGAAGCCGGCGGCGGCGGTGCTGACGGCGGGGCCGCCGGAGAAGAACGCGTCCTCGGCCTGGTGGGTGAGGGCCCCGGCGGGAGGCGGTGTGGTGGCCGGCGGCGAGGTCGGCGGTGCGGTCGGGGTGCCGGACGAACTCGGGGTGGTGACGGTGATGTTGTCGAGGTTGATGTTGCCGCTGTCGGCGGTGGTGAAGGTCAGCGCGACGCTGTTGGCCCCGGCCGCGAAGGTGACGGCCTGGTCACTCGTCCCCCAGGTGTCCCAGTTCGCCGTCGCCGGCAGGCTCACCTGACGTACCTTCGCACCGTTCACGAACAGGCTCAGCGTCATCGCCGCGCCCGTCCCGTTCGCGTACCGGATCCGCACGTTGCCGTTGCCCGCGGCCGCCGACTGCACCGCGAACGCCGTCGACGCGTTGCCCTTGTTCCCGTCGGTGAACCCGCCGACGAAACCCGAACCGGTGAAACCCGAGTGGTCGCTGCCGACCACGGCCCCGCCGGTGAGCGAGGCCGACTCCGCCTCGATCTGGCCGGTGGTCGGCGGCGGCGTGCTGCTGTCCGGGGTGGTGGCGGTGATGTTGTCGAGGTTGATGTTGCCGCTGTCGGCGGTGGTGAAGGTCAGCGCGACGCTGTTGGCCCCGGCCGCGAAGGTGACGGCCTGGTCACTCGTCCCCCAGGTGTCCCAGTTCGCCGTCGCCGGCAGGCTCACCTGACGTACCTTCGCACCGTTCACGAACAGGCTCAGCGTCATCGCCGCGCCCGTCCCGTTCGCGTACCGGATCCGCACCGTCCCCGCGCCGGCGGCCGCCGACCGCACCGCGAACGCCGTCGACGCGTTGCCCTTGTTCCCGTCGGTGAACCCGCCGACGAAACCCGAACCGGTGAAACCCGAGTGGTCGCTGCCGACCACCGCCCCGCCGGCGAGTGCGGAGGACTCCGCCTCGACCACGGTGGTCGCGGCATGGGCGGAGGGCGTGACACCCCAGAGGGCGACCGCGCCGATCATCGACATCAGGACGGGCAGCGCCAGCCGGGCGCGCCGGCGGGGGTTGATCGGAGAAACTGACACGGAGTGTCCTTCCCGGCATCGTTGCCGAGTGTGGGGGTGGGGCATGGGTGGGGGACCCGTCGCGCGGCAGCCGCGCGACGGGTTTGCGCCGTACCTGGGTGGGGGCGGGGCTCAGGAGTGGGGTTCCGGGGGCGGGGGCCCGAGGATGCGGCTCCGGGGCGGGGGCCCGAGGATGCGGCTCCGGGGCGGGGCTCAGCCCTTGAGGCTTCCGGCGGTCAGACCTGCCAGGATGTGGCGCTGGAAGATCAGGAACAGCACCAGCAGCGGGATGCTGGCCATCACCATGCCGGCCAGCAACTGGTTGGCGGGCATGTCGATCGCGAGCCGGTTGAGTGCGACGGTGATCGGCTGCCGGGCCGGATCCGGCAGGACGAGCATCGGCCAGAGGAAGTCCTTCCAGACCCCGACCACCGCGAAGATCGAGACCACCGCGAGCACCGGCCGCGACAGCGGCAGCACCACCGAGACGAGCACCCGTACGGTGCCCGCGCCGTCGATCCGGGCGGAGTCCAGCAGTTCGGCCGGGATCTGGTCGAAGAATCGCTTGAGGATGAAGATGTTGAACGCGTTGGCGGCGGCAGGGAGCCACACCGCGAACGGGGTGTTGATCAGGTTGACGTGCAGCAGCGGGACGTCCACCACCGTGAGGTAGGTCGGCACCAGCAGCGCGGAGACCGGCAGCATCAGCGTCGCCAGCATCATCCCGAGCACCACGTTGCCGAGCACCGGCCGCAGCTTGGAGAGCGCGTACGCGGCGGACACGTCCACCAGCAGCTGGAACGCCCAGGCCCCGGCCGCCAGCACGAGCGTGTTGAGGAAGTAGTGCCCGAGCCCGACGCTCGACCAGGCGTCGGCGTAGCTCCCCGGATGCCAGCTGTGCGGCAGCAGGGTGGGAGCGGGCTGGGCGAGTTCGGCGGAGGACTTGAGCGCGCCGGACGCCATCCAGTACAGCGGGAAGACGAACGCGGCGGTGAAGCTCACCAGGGTGGCGACGAGCACGAACCGGTAGATGAAGCGTCCGGCGCGGCGGCTCATCTCGGCCGGCGCGACGAGGGTTCGGACAGCGGTTTCGGCAGCCATGGGAGTTCCTCTCAGCCCTTGGTCCGGGTCAGGCGCAGGTAGACGCCCGCGAAGAGCCCGAGCACCACGAAGAGCACCGTGCTCATGGCGCTGGCCAGGCCGAAGTCGTTGTAGACGAACGCGTAGCGGTAGAGCAGCAGCAGGACGGTCACGGTGGCGTCGTCGGGGCCGCCGCCGGTGAGCACGAACGGCTCGACGAAGACCTGCATGGTGCCGATCACCTGGAGCAGCAGGGTGATCATCAGGATGAAGCGCATCTGCGGGACGGTCACGTGCCACAGCCGCTGCCGGATCGAGGCGCCGTCCAGCTCGGCGGCCTCGTACAGCTCGCCGGGAATCCCGCCGAGGGCGGCCAGGTAGATCAGCGTGGTGGTGCCCATGTTGGCCCAGGTGGAGACCAGTACCAGCGAGACCATCGAGAGGTTCTGCGACTCCAGCCACTGCTGGGCGGGCAGGTGGAACACCTTCAGCACGTTGTTGAACAGGCCCGGGCCCGGATCGTAGAACCAGCGCCAGAGCAGCATGGTCACCACCGGCGGGAGCATCACCGGCAGGTAGACGGTCATCCGCAGGTAGCCCCGGCCGTCGCGCAGCTCGTTCAGCACCACGGCCGTCGCGAACGGGGCGGCGAACCCGAAGACCAGGGCCAGCAGGGTGAACCAGCCGGTGTTCTCCCACGCCGTCAGGAACAGCGGGTCGTCGAAGAGCCGGCGGAAGTTGTCCAGTCCCACCCACTGGGCCGGCTCGGCGAAGTCGACCTGCTGGAAGCTGAGCAGCACGCCCCGCACGATCGGGTACCAGGAGAACAGGGCGAAGCAGAGGACGCCGGCCGCGAGGAAGAGATGGGCGACCAGGTTGTCACGCACCCGGCGGCGCAGCCGCTCGCCGGCGGAGGGCGCCCCCGGGGTCGGCCCGGGGCCGGAGGCCGTGCGGGGCCTCGGGCCGGGACCGGTCCTCGGGGCGGGCGCCGAGTGCGGGGCGGGCCCGGAGTAGGGGGCGGGCCCGGGTCGTGGAGTGGGTGCGGGCTGCGGGTGCGCGGTGAAGGGTTCGGCCGTCATGGCGGGCTCGTTTTCTGCTCTGCCTGATTCCTGGGCGGTCGGACGGCTTCCGGTCGGGGCGGGCGAGGCTCCGGGGACGCCGGCCCGCCCCGACCGGTCGGTCACTTGACCGTGCCGAGGATGGTGTTGACCTTGCTCTCGGCGGAGGCGAGCAGCTGGTCGATGTTGGCGTCCTTGTCGGTCAGGACGGCCTGCATGACGGCGTCCAGCGCGGTGTAGATCTGCTGCGCGTTCGGCGGCTCGACCTTGACCTTCACGGAGTCGCTGCGGTCGGTGAACGGCTTGAAGTTCTGCACCGGGACGTTCGCGTACTGCTTGTGGATCGCGTCCACCTTGGCGGCGGAGGCACCGGCCCAGAGGTTGGGCTGCGGCAGGCCGATCGGGATCGAGCCGCCGACCGACTTCTTGGTGATCTCCTCCTCGCGGTCCGGGTTCAGGTACTTCCACTGGAGCCAGGTGAGGCCGGCCTTCACCTTCGCCGGGGTGTCCTTCGGGTTGAACATGAACCCGTCGCCGCCGCCGAGAGTGGCCGTGCCCGGCAGGGCCGCGAGCCCGAAGTCGTCGTACTTGCGCTCGAACTGCTTCACGATGGTGGGGATGTTGTCGGGGCCCGCCATGTACATCCCGAGCTTGTCGGAGCCCATCATCTTCTGGACGTCGGGGATCTCCAGCAGCTGGCGGGTGCCCATGCTCTGGTCCGTCCAGCGCATGTCGTGCAGCATCTGCAGCGCCTTGTGGCCGGCGTCGGAGTTGAACGCCGCCTTCCACTTGCCGTCCTGCTGGGTGGCGACGTCCCCGCCCATGGAGTAGATCCAGGAGGTGAGGTGCCAGCCGCCCTGGTTGTTCTTGCTGTAGTCGGCGTAGCCGGTGACGCCGTCGCCGAGTGCGGTGATCTTCTGGGCGGCGGTGCGCACCTCGTCCCAGGTGGTCGGCGGCTTGTCCGGGTCCAGGCCCGCCTTGGCGAAGAGCGCGCGGTTGTAGACGAGGCCGAGCGAGTAGTTGCCCTCCGGCACGCCGTAGACCTTGCCCGCCGAATCCCGGAAGACGTCCTGCAAAGCCGGGCGGATGTCGGCGAGACCGGGGAAGTCCTTCATCTCGGCGCTGATGTCCTTGGCCTGGTGGCGCTGGATCAGACCGGCCGGGTCGGTGAAGTAGACGTAGTAGACGTCCTCCAGCTGACCGCCCGCCAGCTTGGCCGCGAAGGTCGTCGGGTCCATCTGGCCCTCGCGGGCGTCGATCTTGATCTTCGGGTGGCTCGCCTCGAACGCCTTGACGTCGTCCTCGAAGTTCTTGCGGTCCACGGTCTGGGTGGCCGCGGGCATGCCGTTGACGCTGATCGTCACCACGCCGTCCCCGGCTGCGTCGGCCGAGGTGGATGCGGAGCCTCCGCAGGCCGTGAGGCCGAGGGCCAGCGCGGTGGCGATGCTCAGCCCGAGGGCCTGCCGGGTTCTGATGCCGTCCATGGGAATCAGGGCCTTCCTGGAAACGTCGGCCGAGCCGTCCCCCGGGGGGAGGGGAGCGGCGCCGCAAACGACTTGCGCGATGGGGTGGGGTTCGCCGGCGTCCAGCGCCCGGCTTCGCGCCGACAGTAGAAGTTCGCTCCGCAAGATGTCAATCAATCTGCGCAAATTATTAAGCACCATCGCCTGCTACGGTGACTCTCCGTAGCCACCGCCCGGATCGGGCTCGGAGCCGGGAACGCCGAAGGGTGCGGCGCCCGGCCCGTGGGACCGGAGCGTCGCACCCTTCACCGCCGAGGCCGCTCAGCCCTGCCGGAGCCCCGGGCAGACCGCCGTGGACTGGCGGACGATCAGCTCCGGCTCGAACGTCATCAGCTCCTCGGTGGTGGCGCCGCCGTCCATCTGGGACACCAGCGAGGCGATCGCGGCGGCGGCCATCGCCTGGATCGGCTGACGCGCCGTGGTGAGCGGCGGATCCGTCACCGCCATGTACAGCGAGTCGTCGAACCCGGTGACCGAGAGCTGCTCGGGGACGGCGATCCCCCGCCGGCGGGCGGCCCGGATCGCGCCCAGCGCGAGCGCGTCGCTCGCACACACCAGCGCGGTGATCCCCTCCCCCGCCAGCCGGCCGAGCGCCATCGCGCCGCCCTCCATGGAGAACATCGCGTGGGCGACCAGCGGCCGCCAGAACTCCGGCCCCTTGCCCTGCCCGCGCCAGTAGGACGCATACGCAGCGAGCTTGTGGGCGGAGGGGACATGGCCGGCCGGACCGAGCGCGAGCCCGATCCGCCGATGGCCCAGCGCGGTCAGGTGGACGAGTGCCTGCTCGACCGCGACAGCGTCGTCGGCGGACACCTGGGGCACCCCCAGGTTCTCGTCGGCGGCGTTGATCAGGACGATCGGGACCCGTCGCTCGCGCAGCGCCCGACCGTGCTCGGGCCCCGCGTCGGCAAAGCTGGAGCCGACGAAGATGATGCCGCCGATGTTCTGCTCCAGCAGCATCTGGATGTAGTGCGCCTCGGAGACGCCGTCGGCCGTCCGGGTGCACAGCACCGGGATCAGGCCACGCTTGTTGAGCGCCCCCGCGAGGGCCTCGGCGAACGCGGGGAACACCGGGTTCTGAAGGTCGGGGACGACCAGGCCGACCAGCGGCGCCCGGACGCCGCGGAGCTTGGCCGGCCGCTCGAAGCCGAAGACGTCCAGCGCGGTCAGCACCGAGTCCCGGGTCGCCTGCGCCACGTCGGGCCGGCCGTTCAGCACGCGACTGACAGTCGCCTCACTGACACCGGCGAACCTGGCAACTTCGGAGAGTCGTTTCGTCACGGGAATCAATCTACAGGACGTCGCGCAAAAACAAAGATCATGTACGCAAGATTATGACGACTCGCGCAAGCATCATGGCAGCGATCGATCCCGAAGAACCCCCGTGGAGGAGGGGAAACCTCCGGCACGGGGACGTACCGGGGTGACGGCACGGGTGACGGCATGGGGTGGGCGCGGGTGACGGCACGGGGGTGGGCGCGGGTGACGGGCGCCCTGTGGCCGCGGGCGTGCCTGACCCGGGCACGGGACTGCCGGGCACGGGACTGCCGGGGGAGGGTCGGGCGCAGGAGACGGCGCGCCGCCGGGAGCGGCGGAGCCGCTAGCGCCGGGCCGCGTCCTGCGGCGCGGCGGGCGCCTGGCCCAGGCCCGTACCCGGGGCGGCGGAACGCGTGGAGCCGATCGACCGCAGCGAGCGGTCCAGCAGGACCACCAGCAGCAGGACGGCGGAGCCGCCCAGCATGAACAGGGCCAGCCGGTGCAGTCCGGGGGTGTCCGCACTGTGCGGGAAGAACGCGGCGTCGGCGGCGGAGGCGCTCATCGCGCCGAGATAGGTGAAGGTGCGCAGCAACCCGGCGGACGAACCCATCCGGGCCGGATCCGCCTGGTGGTAGAGCGCGTTCTGGTTGGCGAGGCCGTTGAGGCCCTGCGGGACGCCGACGAGCACGGCGGCGACGACGAGCAGCCAGAGCGGGCTGCCGACGTGCACCGACAGCAGCAGCACGCAGGCCGCGACCTGGGAGAGGCTGCCGACCACGAGCTTGCCCCTGACCTCCTTGCGCCGTCCGGTGATCCCGGTGGCGGCGACCGCGCTGAGCGACATCGGCAGCAGCACCAGCCCGGCGGCCGAGGCGCGCAGCCCCCGGCCCTCCTCCAGCCACTGGGTGAAGCCGTACATGAACGCGTAGCCGGTGGTGTAGGTGAGGACCTGACGCAGGAGGGTGGCCAGCATCGGCCGGTTGCCGCCGAGCACCCGCAGGTCGATGAACGGCTGCTCGACCCGCAGCTCCCGCAGGGCGAAGCCCGCGGCGGCGACGGCGGCGAGCAGCGGCAGGTACCAGTGCGCGGGCCGCGGGTCCATCAGGAACAGCATCAGCGTGGTGAGTGTCGCGGCGAACAGCGCCATGCCGGCCGCGTCCACGGGGACGGACGGACGGGGCCCCCGCCCGCGCTCCTCGGCCGGGCGCCGGGGCAGCCGCAGCGCGCCGAGGACCAGGCAGGCCAGCGAGAGCGGGACGTTGACGGTGAAGATGGTCCGCCAGCCCCCCAGGCCGATCAGCAGACCGCCCAGGGTGGGGCCGATCACCGCGATGGTCTGGTTGGCGATCGACAGCGCGGACAGTACGCCGCTGGGACTGTCGTCCCCCGTCCGCGCGGACTCGCTGCGGATGAGGTGCATCGCGGCCGGGTACGCGGCGCAGGTGCCGAGGCCGAGCAGCACCCGGGCGGCGATCAGGACGCCGAGCGAGGGGGCGAGGGCGCCCAGCAGACCGGCCGCACCCACCAGGGCGGTGCCGGCCAGGTAGAGCCGGCGGGGGCCGTGCATGTCGACCAGCCGTCCCACCACGGGCTGGCCGACGGCGGTCGCGAGGTACAGCGCGGAGACCAGCCAGACCGTCTGCGAGAGCGGGGTCCCGAAGGCGGCGCCGATCGGCACCAGGGCCACCGCGAGCATCGAGGAGTTGATCGGGTTGAGTATCGACCCGAGGATCATCGGGGTGATCAGCCGGCGGTCGAAGCCCCCCGCGGGGCGCCCGCTGCCGGCCCGGGGCGCGCGGAGTGTCACGGCCGGCTCAGCCGGTCCAGCAGGCCCAGGGCCTCGATGACGGTACGGCGCTCGGCCTCGGTGAAGCGTTCCTGCAAGGCGTGGGCCAGCCACTCCGTCCGGGCCTGCCGGTCGCCCTCGACCCGCTCGCGGCCGGCCTCGGAGAGCGTCACCAGCTGTCGGCGGCCGTCCTCGGGGTCGGGCCGGCGCCGGATCAGGCCCTGCTGGTCGAGGGCCGCCAGCGTGGCGGCCATCGACTGCGGCCGGACCCGCTCGGCGACGGCCAGGCCGCTGGCCGAGGAGGCCCCTTCCTTGTCCAGCCGGCTGAGCACCGAGACCTGGGAGGGGGTGAGGCCCTCCGCCCCGGCGAGCTCGCGCAGCCGCCGGCGCAGGCGGCTGAACACCACCCGTACCTCGCTCGCCGCGCGCACGGCGGATTCGGAGATGCCCTCGCTGGTCTCGTCCATGCCGCCACGCTAGAACCTTCAGGCCAAACTGTCCAGTCTGGCCTGTCTAATTCGGCGCCGGGCCGGGCGCTGCCGCAGCAATCCCCCGGCCCGGCGCACGGCCCCCGCACACCCCCCACGCACACCGGCGCGGCTCCCCACGCACCGCTCCCCCCGCGCCGCCCGTCAGTCCGCCTCCACCGCCTGCGGGTCGGCGAGGTACGGCAGCCAGGCCAGCTCCGCCGCGCCGACCAGGGCGCCGTGCTCCAGGGCCGCGCCGACGATCGGCACCCGCCCGCTGCGCCCCCACAGGCAGCGCTCGGCGACCACGGTGCGCAGCCGTTCCGGGTCCGCCGCCCAGAGGTCGAGGTGCAGTCCGCTGAGGACCACCCGGTCCGGGTTGAGGATGTTGACCATGCCGGCCAGGCCGAGCCCGAGCCGGTCGACCAGGTGATCCACGGCGGCCCGGGCGTGCGGGTCGCGGGCGGCCGAGCGGGTCAGTTCCCTGGCCTGGTCGAGCAGCGGGCGCGCCGGGTCCGGTGTGAGCCCGGCCGCCGCGAACAGCGCCCCCGGGTCGGTCTCGGCGTTGAGGCAGCCCCGGTTGCCGCACTGGCACAACCGGCCCTGGGGGTCGACCGTCAGATGGCCGACCTCCAGTGCGAGGCCGGCACTGCCGGTGTGCAGCTTCCCGTCGATGACCAGCGCGCCGCCGACGCCGCGATGGCCGGAGGTGACCAGCAGCAGGTGCCGGGCGCCCCGGCCGGCGCCGTGCCGGTACTCCGCCAGCGCTCCGAGGTTGGCGTCGTTGGCGACCGCGTTCGGCAGCGGCAGCCGGGCGTTCGGCCCGTGGTCGGCGCGGGCCACCTCCACGTCGTACAGGTCGGCGACCGGCGTGCCGCTGGGCCAGGCGAAGTGCAGGGCGGCGAGGGCGGCTCCGTCCGGTTCGGTGACCGGGTTGGGCAGGGCGAGGGCGGCGCCCAGGACCCGCCGGGAGCCGGCCCGGGCCAGCTCGGCTCCGGTCCGGGCGACGGCCCGCAGCATCCGTACCGGATCGGTGGCGGCGGGCAGCGGCAGGTGGACCGGTGCCTCCAGCTGCCCGCCGAGGCCGGCCAGGGCGACGCTCAGTCCGTCCGCGTGGATCTGGCCGGCCACCACCACCGGTCCGGCCGGGTCGACGGCGAGCCGGTGCGAGGGGCGCCCCCGGCCGCCGCCCGCCGGGCGGGAATCGACGGTGATCAGCCCGAGCGCCTCCAGTTCACCGGTGACGGCGCCGGCGGTCGCCCGGGTGACGTCCAGGGCCTTGGTGAGGGCGGACCTGGTGGGTGCCTGACCGGTGTGGATCAGGGTGAGCGCCGGACCGAGCAGTGTGCGACCGCGATCGGGCGCGGCCCTGCGACTGGCGTCCGGGGCGGGAATCGGGCTTGTGGGTGAGTGCTGCACACCCCTATTCTTACTTTGTGCCGCTCCTAAACAAAACCCGCGTCCGCCCGGCCGTCACCTACCCGTCCCCCGCCCGCCCGACCGCCTGGTCGTCGGCCCGACTCGCCCTCACCGCCTTCTTCGCCATGGACGGCTTCCTGTTCGCCGCCTGGGTCGTCCGCATCCCGGACGTCCGGGGGCAGGTCCACGCGTCGCACAGCGCACTCGGCCTCGCACTGCTCTGCATCTCCGCGGGCGCGGTCGCCACCATGGCCGTCGTCGGCCGGCTCTGCCTCCGGTACGGCTCCCGTCGGGTCACGGTCGGCTCGGTCGCCCTGCTCAGTATCGCCGTACCGCTGCCCGCGCACAGCCACTCGGTGCTCTCGCTCGGCGCCGTCCTGCTGCTCTTCGGGGCCGGCTACGGCGCCGCGAACGTCGCGATGAACAGTGCGGCCGTCGAGGTGGTGGCCGAGCTCCGGCGCCCCGTCATGCCGAGCTTCCACGCGGGCTACAGTCTGGGCGGCCTGCTCGGCGCCGGAGTCGGCGGGTTGCTCGCCGGCACCATCAGCGCCGCCTGGGCACTGGCGCTGAGCGGGGTGCTGGGCCTCGCCGTGGCGGCGGCCGCCGGTACGGCCCTGCTGCGCAGCCCGGCCCCCGCCCCGCTCTCCCCCCGCTCCGCCGCGACCGTCGCGCCGAGCGTGCGCAGCGCCCGGCTGCTGGTCGTCCTGCTCGGCCTGACCGCGCTCTTCTGCGCCTACGGCGAGGGCGCGATCGCCGACTGGGCCACGCTGCACCTCACCGACGACGTGCACGCGAGCCCCGCCCTGGCGGCCGGCGGGTACGCGGCCTTCGCCTTCGCGATGACGACCGGCCGGGTCAGCGGCACCTGGCTCTCCATCAGGCTCGGCCAGACCCGGGTGATCGCGATCGGCGGCCTCACCGCCTGCACCGGCATGCTGGTCGCGGCCCTCGCCCCCTCGGTGGCGGCGGCGCTGGGCGGCTTCGTCCTGGTCGGTATCGGCCTGGCCAACATCTTCCCGCTGGCGATCGCCCAGGCCGGCGCGGCCGGCGGCCCCCAGGGCGTGGCGACCGCCTCCACCCTCGGCTACGCGGGCATGCTGATCGGCCCGCCGGTGATCGGGTTCCTCGCCGACGCGGCCGGCCTCCCGGCCGCCCTCACCACCGTCGCGGCCGCGGCCGCGCTGGCCGCCGTGCTCCCGTTCGCGGTCGGCGCCCGACGCTCGGCCCGTCCCGCGAGCTGACCGTCCCCGTCCCCGCCCCGCGGGGTGCGACGAGATCTGCCCGTCCGGCGCGGCGACCGTGCCCGGACGGGCAGACCCCTGCTGCCCCGCCGGTGCGTGGGAGGATCACCGCGACGGTACGGAGCTCGACAGGACGAGGCGCGGCATGACGGTACGGGTGCTCAGGGCGGCGAAGCGGCCCACCACGGCCTGGCTCAACGGCGGCGGCGTCACCCGGGAGGTCGCGAGCGCCCCGGCCGGCGCGGCGCCGGGCGACTTCGACTGGCGGGTGAGCCTCGCGGACGTGGGTCGGGGCGGCCCGTTCTCCGTGTTCCCGGGCGTCGACCGGGTGATCACCCTGGTGGAGGGCGCCGGCATGGCCCTCACCGTCGCCGGCGGCGCGCACGTCCTGGATCACCCGTACCACCCGTTCGCCTTTCCCGGCGACGCCGACACCGGGTGCCGTCTGCTGGGCGGCCCGGTGGTCGACCTCAACGTGATGACGAGGCGCGGCCGCGCCACCGCGACGGTCGGGATCGTCCGGTCCGGGCGTCCGCCGTCCGGGGACGGCACGGACACGGCGGCCGTGCGGGACGCCCCGGCCGGGACAGCACCATCGGCCGGCACGGCACCGTCTGCCGGCACGGAGCTGTCGGCCGGGGCCGTGCGGCTGCTGGTCTGCCTGGCCGGAGCCGCGACCCTGGAGTCGGCCGGTATCACCCTCGGCCGCTTCGACGCGGTCCTGCTGGAGGAGGGCGGCCCGGATCTGCTGCGGGTGGACGGCGTCACCGCCGTCGTGACGTTCGGCCCGGCGGGATGAGCACCCGCCCACGGTGGGCCGATACGGCGCCGCACTGCGCCGGGCCGCCTCGCCGACGGCCGGTCAGGCCGCCGGGTCCTCCCCCGGCAGCCGCAGGTCCCAGCCGACCAGGGCCCGCAGCTGCTCGGCGGTGACGCCCTCCGGGATCGGGCTCGGCGCGTCGTACCGGAAGGGCGGCTGCCACCCCTCCGCGGGCGTCCAGCTGCGGACCACCTTCGCGGGCGCGCCGGCCACCACGCTGTGGTCGGGGACCACGCCGCGGACCACCGCCCCGGCCGCGACCACGACGTTGCGGCCGAGCCGGGCACCAGGGAGGATCACCGCGCCGGTACCGATCCAGCTGCCGGCACCGATCTCGACCGGTTCGTTGCGCGGCCACTGCTTGCCGATCGGCAGGTCGGTGGCGCGGTACTCGTGGGCCTGGTCGGAGATGTAGACGCCAGGACCGGTCCAGACGTCGTCCCCCAGCACGATCGACTGGTGGCCGACGATGTGGCTGTCCCGGCCGATCACACAGCCGCCGCCGATCCGGATGATCGGCTCGGGGCCGAGGTCCAGGCCGGGCAGGAAGCCGGCACTGATGGTGACCCGCTCGCCGATGATCGAGAACGGCCCGATGGTGATCCACTGCTCGTTGAACACCGCGCCGAGCGGGAAGGCGAGTTTCGTTCCGTCACCCAGCGCCCCGAAGCGGTACGGCCCGGGGTTCCGGTTCGAGACGGCGCCGGCCCGCTGCACCCAGGCCCAGCCCCGGTGCACCAACCGGCCGGTGGCGCGCCGTCCGCCGGCCCGGGCGGCGGAGAGCAAGGAACTGGCGATCGACATGCGCTCACGTTACCGGCCCGTACGCGCCACCCGCCGCGGGAGGGTCGAACGTCACACCCGGCGGGGCGCGGCACGGCCGCGGGCGCGTGCGGCGGCCGCGCCCGCCGCGCGCACCCGTACGGTCACTGCGCCCAGGGAGCCGGACGGCGCTCCAGGAAGGCCCGCATGCCCTGCTGGGCGTCGGGCGAACCGAACAGCCGGGCCGAGAGCGCGACCAGCTCGTCCGCGTGCTGCTCGAAGGAGCGGACCACCGCGGCGTTGGCGAGCTTCTTGGACTCGGCCAGCCCCTGCGGCGAGCCGAGGCGCAGCGCGTCCAGCAGGTTCTTCAGCGCCCCGTCGACGTCCTCGGCCGCCTGGGTGACCAGACCGATCCTGGCCGCCTCGGCCGCGTCGAAGGTCTCGCCGGTGAGGTAGTAGCGGGCGGCGGCGCGCGGGTCGAGCTTGGGGCGCAGCGGCAGCGAGATGACGGCGGGCGCCAGGCCCAGCCGGACCTCGGTGAACGCGAACGTCGAGGCGGGCCCGGCGAGCGCCAGATCCGCGGCGCCGACCAGCCCGAGGCCGCCGGCCCGGACGTGGCCGTTCACGACGGCGACGACCGGCTTCGGGCAGTCCACCAGGGCCCGCTGGAGGTCCACCAGACCGCGCGGTCCGACCGTCGGGTCGGCGCCGGTGGCCTCGGTGAGATCGGCGCCCGCACAGAACACCCTGCCGGTGTGGCCGAGCACCACGGCCCGGACCTGCGGGTCGTTCGCCGCCGCGTCGAGGCCGGCGGCGAGCTCGGCCATCAGGCGGGTGGAGAGCGCGTTGCGGTTGTGCGGGGAGTCGAGGACGAGCGTGGTGACGGCGTCGGTGGTGCCGACGCGGACGAGCGGTTCTTCGCGGGTCATCGCGGTGGCCTGCTTTCCGGCTGAGGGTGGGTCGGATTGCCTGGGCACGACTCTGGCACGTCGCGCTGCGCCGGGCCAGAGCCGGCCGCGAAAACCACTGGTCAGCAGCTCTGCGCCCTGCCACGATCGGCTGCCGTGACCACGTCCACGACCCACCCCGCCGACCGTCTGCTCCTGCTCGCCCCGCGCATCGACGAGACCGGCCTCCAGTTGCTGACGACCGCCCGCCGCCGGGGTCTGCGGGCGCACACCGCCACCTCCTGGCGGGTGCCGCGTGAGCTGCGCGCGCCGCGGGCCGCGCACCTGTACGGCGGCCCGCTCTTCGGCGACTGCGTCGGCCGGGAGCTGGACGTCGTGCTGCGCGCGGCCGGTCCGGACGCGGAGCTGGCGGCGGGCGACCGGCGGTTCGTCCGCCACCTGCCGCAGACGGTCCGCTGAAACGGCCGCGCCCGGCGCGTCGTCAGGGGCCACCGGGCGTGTCACCGGTCGGACGGGCCGCCACGCGCGCGCCGGACCGCGCCGGAGCGCGGCGCGCAGCGCGGGAACGGGCGCGAAAACGCCTCCGCCCGGGGCGTCGGAACGCACCCGGGCGGAGGGGGATCTGAGCGCCAGGCCCGATTCGAACGGACTCTTCCTACTGAAAGTAGGACGTGCTCCACCAGCACCACTGACGCCTGTACGAAGATCTCTCTTCGACGGGATGAACATTACCAGAATCGATCACGACGTCCGAACGCCCCGGGCCCGCGTGTCCCCGGCCGGCCTCGCGCCCTGCCGGCCCCGGGGCCGGCCCGTCGACCGCCCCGAACTCCGAAGTGGTATGGACCTGTTGACGCATTGGTCCAGTCCTCCTACAGTTCCCATGCCCCCACCCCCACCAACGGGGGCATCGGTCGAGCACGTACCAGCGCATCGACACGTACAGAGGTCGTACGTCCGCGTACCCGCGCCCCGACCGCGCGTCACCGCCCGACCGTACGCGCAAGGTTCGGCACCACCCTGTTCAACCCCCACCGCTACAGGGAGAACCATGTCCGTTCAGCATCGGCCCGGCCAGGCCGGACTGCGCGGCAGACTGCTCAGTCTGCTCTCCGCGCTGCTCCTGCCGCTGGCCGCGATCACCGCACTCGCCACCCCGGCGCACGCCGCCGGGAAACTCACCGCCGTCTTCTCCAGCGCCGACAACGGCTCCTGGTGGAAGGGCACCTACATCGTCCACAACGACAACGCCGCCGCCGTCTCCGGCTGGACCCTGGAGTTCGACCTCCCGGCCGGCGTGACCATCAGCGGCAGCTACAACGGGGACGCCACCGTCAGCGGGCGCCACGTCACGGCCAAGAACGCGTACTACAACGCGAGCGTCGCCGCGCACGGCACCACCGAGCCGTACAGCTTCTGGTTCGTGGCCAACGGGCCGATCGGCGCACCGACCGGATGCCGGATCAACGGCGACAAGTGCGACGGGAGTTCGGACGTCCTGCCGACCGCGCCCGGCGCGCCCCAGCTGACCGAGTCGACCGCGCACTCGCTGGCGCTGAGCTGGCCGGCCGCGGCCGCCGGGGACTTCCCGGTCGCCTCCTACGAGGTGGTCAGCGGCACCACGGTGCTGGCGACCACGACCACGACCACGGCCCTGGTCACCGGACTCACCCCCGCGACCTCCTACACGCTGACCGTCCGGGCCCGGGACACGCGCGGCAACACCGGCCCGCCGAGCGCCGCCGTCACCGCGCGGACGGTCGATCCGGCCTCCGACACGGTGCCGCCGACCGCGCCGGGCGCCCTGCACAGCACCGGCGTCACCTCGGCCTCGGTGACCCTGGCCTGGACGGCGGCGACCGACAACCAGCGGATCACCGCGTACGACGTCTACCAGGGTGGCACCCTGGTGCAGACGGTCGCCGGCGCCGCCCTGACCGCGACGGTCACCGGCCTCTCCCCCTCCACCGCCTACACGTTCACCGTCAAGGCGCGTGACCCCGCCGACAACGCCTCGCCCGCGTCCACCGCGCTGACCGTCTCCACCGCCGACCTGGTCGGCGCGGGGAAGTACGCCAAGGTCGGCTACTTCGCGCAGTGGGGCATCTACGGCCGCCAGTACTTCGTCAAGAACCTGGACACCTCCGGCAGCGCCGCCAAACTCGACGTCGTCAACTACGCCTTCGAGAACATCGACCCGGTCAACCTGACCTGCCTGGCCGGGGTCACCAAGGGCACCACCGCCGATCCGGAGGACCCGGAGCAGGGGACGGGTGCCGGGGACGCCGACGCCGACTACGCACGGCCGATGAGCGCCGCGCAGTCCGTCGACGGCGTCGCGGACGACGGCTGGGCACCGCTGCGCGGCAACCTCAACCAGCTGAAGAAGCTCAAGGCCAAGTACCCGAACCTCAAGGCCGTGGTCTCGCTCGGCGGCTGGACGTACTCCAAGTACTTCTCCGACGCGGCCGCCACCGACGCCTCCCGCAAGAAGCTCGTCTCGTCCTGCATCGACATCTGGATCAAGGGCAACCTGCCGGCCTACAGCGGCGCGGGCGGGCCCGGCGTCGCGGCAGGCGTCTTCGACGGCATCGACCTCGACTGGGAGTGGCCCGGCTCGGCCGACGGCCACCCCGGCAACCACTACAGCGCGGCCGACAAGGACAACCTGACCCTGCTGCTGGCGGAGTTCCGCAAGCAACTGGACGCACTCGGCGGCTCGCACAAGCTGCTGACGGCCTTCACCCCCGCCGACCCGACGAAGATCGCGAACGGCTGGGACCTCTCGAAGATCTTCGGCTCGCTGGACATCGCCAACATCCAGGGCTACGACTTCCACGGATCGGGCAGCGACAACTCCTGGGAGCCGAACCGCACCGGCGACCAGGCCAACCTGTACCCCGACGCCCAGGACCCGTACTCCTTCCACTTCAGCGTGGACGGCGCCGTCCAGACCTACCTGAGCGCCGGGGTGAACCCGCGCAAGCTCACCATCGGGTTCCCGTTCTACGGGCGCGGCTGGCAGACCGTGGCCGCCGGCGGCAGCGCGAACGGCGAGTGGCAGACGGCGGGCGGCGCGGCGCCCGGCCAGTTCGCCGAGGAGGCCGGTACCCGGGGCTACAACAACCTGATCACCAGCGTCCCGAACCTGACCGTCTACCACGATCCGCAGTCGATCTCGACCTACGGCTACACCGGGGCGGGCGGCCAGTGGTGGAGTTTCGACGACGCCTGGTCGATCGGCCAGAAGACCGCGTACCTGAAGTCGAAGGGACTGCTGGGCAGCATGATCTGGGAGATGTCCGGTGACACCCCGAGCGGCACCCTCATCACGGCGCTCGACAACGGCCTGAAGTGAGCGGGGGCCCGGCGGACCGGTGACGGTCCGCCGGGCCCGTGCCCGTCCGGGTCAGCGCGAGGCGAGCGCGGAGAGCCTGCGCGCGGCCCGGTACTGGCGCAGCACCTGGGCGAAGGTGGTGTGCCCCTGCGTGGTGCGGGCGAAGGCCCGCCAGGCCGGATCGACCAGGCAGACGGCCGCGTGGAACAGGTACGGCCGGCGCTCGAAGGCGCCCAGCATCTGCTTGCCGGCCCGCATCTCCACGCCCAGCCCGGCCTTGATCGCGAAGGCGTAGTTGAGCGCCTGCCTGCGGACGTCGTTGGCACCGCCGGCCTCGGCCACCTTGACCGCCCAGTCCCCCGCCAGCCGGCCGGAGCGCAGCGCGTACGAGATGCCCTCGCGGGTCCACGGCTCCAGCAGCCCGGCCGCGTCGCCGGCGACCAGCACCCGGCCGCGGGACAGCGGCGAGTCCTCGGCGCGGCAGCGGGTCAGGTGGCCCGACTCGATGCTCGGGGTGAAACCCGCCAGCCCGAGCCGGGCGATGTAGTCGGCGAGGTAGCGCTTGGTCCGCTCGCCGTCACCGCGCGCGGAGATGACGCCGACGGTGAGGCTGCCGGAGTCGGTCTTCGGGAACACCCAGCCGTAGCTGCCGGGCAGCGGCCCCCAGTCGAGGTGGATCCGCCCGGCCCAGTACTCGGACACCTCCGGCGGGACGGGGATCTCCGCCTCCAGGCCCAGGTCGATCTGGTCGAAGGTCACGCCGACGTGGCGGCCGATCCGCCCGGCGCTGCCGTCCGCGCCGACCACGGCCCGGGCCTCGAAGGTGCGTCCGTCGGTGGCGGTGACCACGGCCGTGCGCGTGTCGCCGCCGAGCTGCTCGACGCCGCTGACGGTCACTCCGGTCACCAGCACAGCGCCGGCCTGCTTGGCGGCCTGCACCAGGCGGTGGTCGAACTCGTCCCGGTTGACCAGGCCGAACAGCATCCGCTTCGAGCGGCGGGTCCGGGTGAAACGCCCGTCGTAGGCGAACGTCACAGCGTGCACGCGGTCCTGCAGCGGCAGCTGGAAGCCCGGCGGCAGGCTGTCCCGGGAGGGGCCGATGATGCCTCCGCCGCAGGTCTTGTAGCGGGGGTGCTCGGCCTTGTCGAGCAGCAGCACGCGACGGCCCTGCGAGGCGGCGGCGTACGCGGCCGAGGAGCCGGCCGGCCCCGCGCCGACCACGACCACGTCCCAGATGCCGTCGAGCGGTTCGGGCCCGGGCCCGGGGAGCTCGGCGGCGGAAGCCTCTGCACCGACAGGGGTGTCTGCACCGCTCGGGCCGTCGGCGCCGAGCGAGCTGCGGGGAACGGAGCTACCGGAGTCTGTCACGTCGAGTCATCCTATGCGTCCGTCCCGCCGGGGCGCTGCCCCCCACCGCCGTCGCGCCGGATTCGCTCGCGGAACGGGCTCCGGCAGGTCCTATGATCATCCGCATCCCCCTGTCCCGTTCACCCGAACCACCCCCTCGGAGAACCTGGAGCGCCCGATGCCGCAGCCGCTGGCCGATGCCGTACACGCCCTGATGGGCCGGGCCCGTGCCGACCTCGCGGACCTGGTCGCCTTCCGCTCCGTGGCCGACCCCCGCCAGTACCCGGTCGAGGAGTGCGAGAAGGCCGCCCGCTGGGTCGCCGACGCCTTCGCCGCCGAGGGTCTGACGGGTGTACGACTGCTGGACACCCCGGACGGCACGCAGTCCGTCTACGCCGAGCTGCCCGGCCCGCCGGGCGCGCCGACCGTGCTGCTGTACTCCCACTACGACGTGCAACCTCCGCTGGACGAGGCGGCCTGGCAGAGCCCGGCGTTCGAGCTCACCGAGCGCGACGGCCGCTGGTACGGACGCGGCGCGGCGGACTGCAAGGGCAACATCCTGATGCACCTCACGGCCCTTCGGGCCCTGCGTGCGGTGGACGGCTGCTACCCGGTCGGGCTGAAGATCGTCGTGGAGGGGTCGGAGGAGCAGGGCACCGGCGGCCTGGAGCGGTACGCCGAGGCGCACCCCGAACTGCTGGCCGCCGACGTCATCGTGATCGGCGACACCGGCAACTTCGCGGCCGGACTGCCGACCGTGACGGCCTCGCTGCGCGGGATGACCGTGGTGGAGGTCACCGTCGCCACCCTGGCCGGAAACCTGCACTCGGGCGCCTTCGGCGGCGCCGCCCCGGACGCGCTGCAGGCGCTGGTCCGGCTGCTGGCCTCGCTGCACGACGAGCAGGGCGCGCTGACCGTCACCGGCCTGCAGGCGGACCAGAGCTGGCAGGGCGTCGCGTACCCGCAGGAGCAGTTCCGCGCGGACGCCAAGGTGCTGGACGGCGTGCACCTGTCCGGCACCGGCAGCATCGCCGACCGGCTCTGGGCCCGCCCGGCGGTCACCGTGCTCGGAATCGACGCACCGCCGGTGATCGGCGCGACCTCCTCCGTCCAGGCCCGCGCGAAGGCCCTGGTCAGCCTGCGGGTGCCGCCGGGCATGGAGATCACGGCGGCCCAGGACGCCCTGGTGGCGCACCTGGAGGCCGGGGCGCCGTTCGGCGCGCGAGTGGAGGTCGCCCGGCTCGGCAGCGGCGAGGCGTTCCGCGCGGACACCTCCGGCCCGGCCTACGAGGCGATGGGCGCGGCGATGCTGGAGGCTTTCGGCGTCCCGATGGTCGCCTCCGGCGAGGGCGGCTCGATCCCGCTCTGCAGCACGCTGCGCACGCTCTACCCCGAGGCCGAGATCATCCTGATCGGGGTGGAGGAGCCGACCACCCAGATCCACGCGGTCAACGAGAGTGTCGACCCCCGCGAGCTGGAGCTGATGGCGCTGAGCGAGGCGCTCTTCCTGCGCAACTACGCGGCGGCCCGTCGGGCCTGAGCCCGGCCGCCGGTCCGGCGGTCGCGCCGCCCCCGCAGGCGTGCGGCCGTCGCGTACCCCACGGCGCCCGCGGCCAGACCCGCGCCGGCCCCGAAGCACAGCTCGTTGACCGGGTTGCGCTCCCGGCGGGCCAGCCGCTGCGCGGCGCCGGCCGCGGTGGCCGCGCCGAGCAGCGCCGCCACCGCCGGGCGCCACCCGCGCGGCAGCTCGACGGACGGACGCACCGGCTCCAGCCGGCCGGCCGCACGGACGGCGTACCGGGTCAGCCACCCGAGGCCCGCCACCGAGCAGCCGTGCTGCAGGACGCCGTACAGCGGGAGGCCGGCCACCCGGCGGTCCAGGACGGGCAGCAGGCGCACCCCGCAGCGGCCCTCGTGGGTGAAGCCGTCCCAGCCGACGTGGGTGGCGGCGCCGAGGGCGGCCGACACGGCGAACCAGCCGGCCCGCCGCGCGCTCGGGCCGTGCCCGGTACGGACGCTCGCGGCCTCGGCCGCGCGAGCGGCGCCCGGCGGCAGCAGCGCGACCAGCGGCCCGCGCAACAGCCCGTGCCAGGCCGCCACCAGCCCGGCGGCGAGCGCCACGTCGACGGTCGCCACCGCCCACCAGCGGTGGGTCGGGCCGCCCAGCCGGTAGACGCCCGGGAGCAGGGACGCGGCGAAGAACGGCACGTCCGGCGCCATCGACCCGGCCACCAGCGCCGACGCGACCAGCGGACCGCGCGCCCGTACGCCGTCCAGCAGCGGGAGGACGGCGGCGGCGTGGCTGACCGTGAACGGCATACCGCCCATCCTGCCCGGTGCCGCCCGGCCCCGCCGGGTGGCGGCGGGTGGGCGAGTGGCGGGCGGGGCGAGTGGCGGGTGCGAGTGGCGGGCGGGGCGACCGGTACGGGCGAGGGTTCCGGTGGAGCACGCCGGACACCGGACACGGCCGGAAACCTCCGACGTCCGACCTCCGACCACCGACCTCCGACCACCGCCACCCCGGTCCGCTCAGGCCGCGTCGGCCGCGCCGGACAGACCCGCCGTGGGAGGCAGCCCCTCGGCAGCCGGCAGCCCGGCCTCCAGGTAGCGCAGTTCGCCGCTCCGCCGGGCCTCCAGTGCGGCGGCGAGCCGTCGGTGCCGACCCGGGGTCAGCAGGCCGGCCGCCTCGTCCAGGGTGACGAACCGCCAGGCCCGCAACTCCTCGGCCGGCAGCCGAAGCCGCTGGCGGGCGCCCGCGTCCAGCAGCCCGCCGTCGTACATCAGCCGCATGCCGCCCCGGTGAGGACCGGTTCTCGGCTCCCAGTCCACGGCCAGCAGACGCAGGTCGGAGGTCTCCAGCCGCAGGTCGAGCTCCTCGGTGGTCTCGCGCAGGGCGGCGTCGGTGGGGGCCTCGCCGCGTTCCACCACGCCGCCGGGGAACTCCCAGGCGGGCTTGTAGACCGGATCCACCAGCAGCACCCGGTCCTGCTCGTCGAAGAGCAGGACCGCGGCGGCGACGGTGTCGCCCGCCGGATCAGTGCTGTGCACGATCGGACAGCGGGCCGCGCCCCTGGCGATCAGTTCGGCCAGCCGGGCCGCGGTCTGGCGCGCGGTCAGCCCGCCGGTGTCCAGCAGCTCGGCGTCCCGGCTGAGCCAGCGCCGGGCCGCACGGTAGCGGGGCAGGTGCTCCAGGCACCGGGCGCGGACGCGCGCGCTCTGCTCGGGCTCCGCCGGATACGGGTCGTGACCCTCGATCCGGCGGCGCAGGATCGTTTCCTCGGCGTCCAGGACGAAGTGGTGCACCGCGAGGCCCCGGGCGGCCAGTGCGCCGAAGATCTCGTCCCGGTAGTCCTCCCGCAGGACGGTCATCGGGACCACCAGCGGTCCGGGCACCTCGGCGAGCAGCGCCGCCGCGACCTCCGGCACCAGCCGGCGCCAGGACGGCAGGTCCTGGTAGTCGGCGAGTCCGAGGACCCGGTCCGCCGGCAGCATCCGGGCCAGCCCGTACCCGACCAGTCCGGGGTCGTACAGCATGCTCCCGGGGAGCAGTTCCACCAGCTCGCGGCAGGCACTCGTCTTTCCCACGCCGAACGTGCCATTGACCCAGACGATCACAGCGTCCCCTGCCCTCGGTCCGCCCGGTGGCGGTCGCACCGGGCGGCGCGGCCCGACCAGCCGGAGCCTGCGCCAGTGAAGGTGGTACCCGCTGTGCGGCGGTCCGCATACCTGCCGCGCGTTCCCAGCGTCGCCAACCGGCCTCGGCGCTTGTCAGCGGCATGTGCCCAGGCCGGACGCCCCGGACGCCCGGCCCGGGGACCCGCCCGGTGCGCGGCGGCCCCGGGCCCGGGGTGCCCCGACGGCCGTCGTCCCACCGCTTCGCCGCCGGGCTGCGACCGGCGGCGAAGCGGTGGGACGACCTGCGGCCCCGCGGGGACCGGCGACGGGCGGACGCGTCAGGGGCGGCCCATCTGCGTCGGGTAGTAGCCGCTGCTCAGCTTGGAGATCCGGACGTCGGTCCCCGGGTGCGCGGCCTCCACGTACTGGTTGCCGCCCAGGTAGATGGCCACGTGGTGGATCCCGCGCGCGCTGCCGTCGTCGGACCAGAAGAGCAGGTCGCCGCGCTGGAGCTGGGCGGCGGTGATCGGGGTGGTGGCCTCGTACTGGTCGTTGGCGATACGCGGGAGCGAGATGCCGGCGTGCCGGTACGCCTGCTGGACGAGACCGGAGCAGTCGTAGCCGTCGGGGCCGTTGCCGCCCATCACGAACGGCGTGCCGAGCTCGTCGAGCGCGAACTGCACGGCGTCCTCGACGTCGCCGCTCGCGCTCGGTGCGTTGTGGTCGCTCTGGTCCGAGGCGTCCGAGGCGTCCGAGGCGTCCGAGGAGCTGTCCCCGCCGCCGGTCCGGTCGAGGTAGACGTCGCGGTGGCTGGTCCAGCGCCACGCGCCACTGCTGTTGCGGAACCAGTAGACCGAACCGTCCCATCCCTGGGTGAGGCCGCTCGCCGAGACGGTGCCGCTCCCGGTCGGGATCCGGGTCGCGGTCGCACCGGCGGTCGTGGTCCGCGACCGGTAGACCTCGTAGTGGCTGGTCCAGCGCCAGGCGCCACTGCTGTTCTTGAACCAGTACCGCGAGCCGTCCCAGCCCGCGTGCGCCGGCGCGGGCTCCGCGCTCGCGCTCCCGACACTCGTACCGAGCCCCACCACGCCGGCACCGGCAGCTATCACGGCGGCCATCGCGAGCCCCCTGCGCAGCCGTCCCGCCCGGGCCCTGGGGGCGGGACGGGTCGGCTGTGCGGTCGGGTCGGTGGTGGCGCCCGGTGCGCCGGTGTCGACGGTGTTCATTCGGTGCTTGTCCTTTGCTGAGTGAGTGTGATCCACCCCGGGCGGCTCGGGGGCGCCGCCTCGTACGGGGGTCCGGCGGCGGACGACCCGGCCGGCGCCGCGAGGGCGGCTGCTCGGCCGGTCGACGTCCGGAGCGGACGGGGATTCAGTTCTGCGTGTCACGTTAGGCACGCATGCACTCACGGCGCGCAACGGCGTGCGCCAAAGGGTGGGTCCTGCTCCGCAGGCGGGTGACCGCGCCTGATCCGGTTTCAGGCCCGTACGAGCGGTGGCGCGCCGTCAGAACCCCAGGTCGGACGGCCCCGGTCGGCGCCTTCGGCCACGGCGGCCCGGTACGGCGCCGATACGGGCGCCGCGGGCCGGCACGGCACCGGGCCGGGCGTCACGGACCGGCACGGCACGGCACCGACACCACTCCGGTACGGCACCGGGCCGCGGGGAGCGGCGCCGGATCAGCCCGCGGCGCCCGACGGCAGCTCCTGGACCAGCTGCTTCTTCAGCACCTTGCCCATGGCGTTGCGCGGCAGCTCCTCCACCAGCAGCACCCGCCGGGGCCGCTTGTGCACGGACAGCCGCTCGGCGACGAAGGCGGTGAGCTGTTCACCCGTCACCGCGCCGTCGGGGACGACGTAGGCGACCACCACCTGGCCGAGGTCCTCGTCCGGGACGCCGACCACGGCCGCGTCGGCCACCGCGGGGTGGTCGCGCAGGGCGGCCTCGACCTCCCCCGCGCCGATCCGGTAGCCACCGCTCTTGATCAGGTCGACCGAGGCGCGCCCGACGATCCGGTGGAAGCCGTCCTCCCCGATCACCGCGACATCACCGGTCCGGAACCAGCCGTCGGCCGTCCAGGACTCCGCATCGGCGTCCGGCCGGTTGAGGTAGCCGGCGAACAGCGTCGGTCCGGCGACCTGGAGCTCGCCGACGCTCTCGCCGTCGGACGGGACGGGGCCGCCGTCCTCGCCGACCAGCCTGGTCCGCACGCCCTCCAGCGGCAGCCCGACGCTGCCGGGCCGGCGCTCGCCGTCCGCCCGGGTGCTCACGGTGATCAGGGACTCGGTCATGCCGTAGCGCTCGATCGGCGGGAGCCCGGTCAGCGCGGCGAGCTTCTCGAACACCGGCACCGGCAGCGGTGCGCTGCCGGAGACCAGCAGCCGGGCGGTGCGCAGCTCGGTGGCGGCGGCGTGGTCGGCGGCGATCCGTGACCAGACCGTGGGCACGCCGAAGTAGAGGGTGCCCCCCGCGCGGGCGTAGCCGTCGGGTGTGGGTCGCCCGGTGTGGACCAGCCGGCTGCCGGTGCGCAGGGCGCCCAGGACCCCGAGCACCAGGCCGTGGACGTGGAAGAGCGGCAGGCCGTGCACCAGGGTGTCCTCCGCCGTCCACTGCCAGGCGCGCGCGAGTGCGTCCAGGTCGGCGGCGACGGCGGAGCGGCGGATCACCGCGCCCTTGGGTGCCCCGGTGGTGCCGGAGGTGTAGAGCACGAAGGCGGTGGCGTCCGCGGCCGGTTCCGGCAGGGCCGCGTCCTCCTGCCGGCCGAGGTCGACGGGCAGCGCCTCCAGGCCGGGCAGCGCGTCCAGGCCCTCGGGCACGGCGTCGCCCGCGGCGAGGGCGAGCAGCGCGGCGCCGGAGTCCCGCAGGATGTGCGCACGCTCCTTGGGGCCGGAGTCGGGCGGCAGCGGCACCACCGGGACACCCGCCAGCAGGCCGCCCACCACGGCGGTGACCGTCTCGGCGGTCGGCCGGGCCAGCACCGCGAGGGCGGGTGCGCCGGCCACCCGGACGGCGACGGCGCCGGCCGCGCCGAGCAGCCGCTCGCGCGAGAGCGCGACCCCGTCGATCCGCAGCGCGTCGGCGCTGTCGCCGTGCCCGTCCTGAAGCGCCGTCAGCAGGCTCATGTGCCCCTCCGTGTCGGTCCGTCGGGTCGACTCTACGGGGGGCCGGGCGCACCACGGACGCCGGAGGGCGCGGCGGGCCGTGTCCGGCCGCCGCACCCTCCGGGCGGGTCCTGTCCTGCGCTTCCAGCGGGTGCGACTAGCCCTTGCGGGTCTTCACCTCGGTGGTGAGTTGGGGGAGGACGGTGAAGAGGTCGCCGACGACGCCGTAGTCGACGAGTTCGAAGATGGGGGCTTCGGGGTCCTTGTTGACGGCGACGATGGTCTTGGAGGTCTGCATGCCGGCTCGGTGCTGGATGGCGCCGGAGATGCCGGCGGCGACGTAGAGCTGGGGGGAGACCTGCTTGCCGGTCTGGCCGACCTGGTTGCTGTGGGGGTACCAGCCGGCGTCGACGGCGGCGCGGGAGGCGCCGACGGCGGCGCCGAGGGCGTCGGCGAGGTCCTCGACGACGGTGAAGCCCTCGGCGGCACCGACGCCGCGGCCGCCGGAGACGACGATGGCGGCCTCGGTCAGCTCGGGGCGTCCGGTGGCGACGCGGGGGGTGCGGGCGGTGACGGTGGCGGCGTTGCCGGTGAAGGCGACGGTGACGCTCTCCACGGTGCCGGCGGCGGGGGCGGGCTCGGGGGTGGTGGAGTTCGGCTTGACGGTGATGACCGGGGTGCCGTGGGTGACGGTGGAGCGGACCTGGAAGGAGGCGGCGAACACCGACTGGGTGGCGAGGGGGCCGTCGTCGCCGGCCTGCACGTCGACGGCGTCGGTGATGAGGCCCGAGCCCAGGCGCAGGGCGAGGCGGGCGGCGATCTCCTTGCCCTCGCCGGAGGAGGTGACCAGGACGGCGCCGGTGTCGGTGGCGCGGGCGATCTGGGTGAGGGCGTCGACCTTGGGGACGACGAGCTGGTCGGTGAACTCGGGGGCGTCGGCGACGTAGACCTTGGCGGCGCCGTACTCGGCGGCCTTGGCGGCGATGTCGGCGGCGCTCGCCGCGGCGCCCAGGATGACGGCGGCGGGCTCGCCGAGGCGGCGGGCGAGGGTCAGCAGTTCGAGGGCCGGCTTGCGGACCGCGCCGTCGGCGTGGTCCACGAGAACCAGGATCTCAGCCATGATTCGTTGCTCCTGATGGTTCGTGAAGTGGCGCTGGCGGCGGGGTCAGATGAACTTCTGGGCGGCGAGGTAGCCGGCGAGCTGTCGGCCGCCCTCGCCCTCGTCCTTGACGATGGTGCCGGCGGTGCGGGCCGGGCGGGCGGTGACGTCCTGGACGGTGGTCCAGGCGCCGGCCAGGCCGACCTGTTCGGCGTCGATGCCCAGGTCGTCGAGGTCGTAGGACTGCACGGGCTTCTTCTTGGCGGCCATGATGCCCTTGAAGGAGGGGTAGCGGGCCTCGCCGGACTGGTCGGTGACGGAGATGACGGCGGGCAGTTCGGCGCGCAGCTGCTCGGTGGCGCTGTCGCCGTCGCGGCGGCCGGTGACGGTGGTGCCCTGGACGGCGACCTCGGAGAGCAGGGTCAGCTGCGGCACGCCCAGGCGTTCGGCGAGCAGGGCGGGCAGGACGCCCATGGTGCCGTCGGTGGAGGCCATGCCGCCGACGACGAGGTCGTAGCCGCTCTTCTCCAGGGCCGCCGCGATGATCGCGGAGGTGCCGATCACGTCGGTGCCGTGGATGTCGTCGTCGTTGACGTGGACGGCCTTGTCGGCGCCCATCGACAGGGCCTTGCGCAGGGCGTCCTTCGCGTCGTCCGGGCCCACCGTCAGGACGGTCACCTCGGCGTCGCCGTGCGACTCGGCGATCCGCAGCGCCTGCTCGACGCCGTACTCGTCCAGCTCCGACAGGAGGCCGTCCACGCCCTCCCGGTCGGTGGTGTGGTCGTCCTCGAAGCGACGGTCACCGGTCGCGTCGGGCACGTACTTCACACAGACAACGATCCTCAAGCTCACGGCCTGTCTCCTGTACTCGTCTCGTCCGGCGGCTGCGGCTGGTGCAAGTGGGCGCGAACACTCCACGCGCCCTCTCCGGGGCAGCGAATACCCGTGCCCGTCCGGAACTTCCTGGCAGCATACTCGCCAGTAGATCAGTCGTCACTACTGGCCAGTAGCTTAGCCCCGCCGGAGCCCGGACGGAGTGCCGCTCCGCACCTGTCCACACCGGATCGAACGCCCGACCGGACAGCCTTCGGGACGGCTGCACCGCCGTCGTGGCCCATCCTGCCCCAGCCCGCGCCGAACACCACCTGACTGGGCGGCACATCCGCTGTGAGATTCACCGGTCTTGACAGGAATGATCGAGGTACTGACGGAAAACGCCCAGCTCACAGCCGGTCCCGCCGATCCGGCGGCGGACGGGTCAGACCGCTTCGCCCAGCGCCGCGATCACGTCCGCGCGACGCGGCTGACCGGCCGCCCTGCGCACCACCCGGCCGGCGGCGTCCAGCACCAGCACGGTCGGCGTGCGGGCGATGTCCAGCCTTCGCACCAGGTCGAGCCGCTCCTCCGCGTCGATCTCGACGTGCGCCACGCCGTCCACCATCCCCACCACCTCGGTGAGCACCCGGCGGGTGGCCCGGCAGGGCTGGCAGAACGCGGAGGAGAACTGCACCAATGTCGCGCGCTCGCCCAGCCCCGTCCCCAGCTCCCCGGCGGACAGCCGTACCGCGTCGTCCCTGCCCCGCACCTTCAGCCTCCCGTCGCGCCGGGCGCGCCACAGTCCGAACGCGCTCGCCAGGACGAGCACGACACCACACACCAGCAACCCGGTCATGGCTCCAGTGTGCGGCAGGCGGCGCGGTGACCGATCCGGCGGGGCGGGGCAACGGCCGGTCGGGGCGGCTCGGGGACGCTCGGGCGGCCGCGGCGACCGGTCGGGGCCGCGGTGACCGCGGCGACGGCGGGAGCGACGATCGCCACGCGGGCCGCCGGGCCGGGAGCGGCCCCGCTTCGGACGGCCGGTCGCTCCCGCGTACGATCGGGGGCGTGGACTCCTCCCTGCCCGCGCTGCCGCGCCTGACCACCCGCCGGGTGGTCGACCTGTGCCGCGCCGGTGCCTCGCGCTGTCGCTGACCCGTTCCCCGGTCAGCCCGCCCGAGCACCCCACCGGAGCCACCATGCAGATAGACCCGCGCGGCCCCCGTTTCGCCGCCGTCCTCACCTCGCTCGTCCTGGCCGCCGTTCTGATCACCGGCAGCGGCCCCCTGCTCGCCCTGCAGACCGCGGTCTTCGCCCTCGGTGCCTTCGCCGGCCTGCGGTACTCGCCGTACGGCTGGCTGTACCGCGTCCTGGTGCGTCCCCGCCTCGGGCCGCCGACCGAGACCGAGGACGCGCGGCCGCCGCGCTTCGCCCAGAGCGTCGGCTTCGGCTTCGCCGCCATCGGCACCGCGGGCTACCTCACCGGCCAGACCTGGCTGGGACTGGTCGCCACCGCGTTCGCGCTCGGCGCGGCCTTCCTGAACGCGGCTTTCGACTACTGCCTGGGCTGCGAGGCGTACCTCCTGCTGGCCCGTGCCAGGAGCCGGACGACCGCCCCGACCTCCTGACCTCGTACGGCGGGCGATCCCGGCCACCGGCACCCTCGCGTGACAGACTGCACTCGTTCGGGGGATCATCTCCCTGTAACACCCGTGGCCGTCGCGGCGTGCCGCGCCTTCCGGTTCGGCCGCCGTACCCCACGGGTACCGCCGGACCGGGCACCAGGCCCGTGGGAAGTTAGGGCTGACCGTGGCAGATCTCGTGTACCCGCCGGTGATCGGAGCCGCACTCACCGTCTTCCGCGCGCTCGACGTGCGCATCAAGATCGTGGGTGCCGAGCACATCCCCGCGACGGGCGGCGCGGTGCTGGTGAGCAATCACATCAGCTACCTGGACTTCCTCTTCGCCGGGCTCGGCGCCGTCCGGGGCGGCAAGCGCAAGACCCGCTTCATGGCGAAGGACGACGTCTTCAAGCACGGTGTCTCCGGGCCGCTGATGCGCGGGATGAAGCACATCCCGGTCGACCGCACCGACGGCCAGCCCGCCTACGACGCCGCCGTCCGCGCCCTGCGGGCGGGCGAGGTCGTCGGGGTGTTCCCCGAGGCCACCATCAGCCGCTCGTTCATGCTGAAGAAGTTCAAGACCGGCGCCGCCCGGATGGCCGCCGACTCCGGCACCCCGCTGCTGCCGGTCATCCTCTGGGGCACCCAGCAGCTCTGGACCAAGGGCCGGCCCAAGACCCTCACCAAGCGGCACGTACCGGTCACGATCATGATCGGCGAGCCGATCGAGCTCGCCCCGGGCGACAAGCCCGTGATGGTCACCCGGCGCCTGCGGGCGGCGATGAGCGAGATGCTCGACCGGGCCCAGCGTGAGTACCCGGGCAGCCCCTCCGGCCCGGAGGACACCTGGTGGCTGCCCGTGCACCTCGGCGGAACGGCCCCGACGCTGGAGGTGGCCGAGGCCGAGGACGAGGTGGAGGCGACCGCGAAGGCGGAGCGCCGCGCCGCCAAGGAGCAGGGCAGGTAGCAGGCGATCGGCCTCCCGGCGCTTCGCTGCTCCGGCCGCCGCCGGCTCCTCCGGTTCGGGCGGCGACCGTGGCCCCGGGGAGACGCCGTCGCCGTCACCCCGAGGGGCCGTGGCTCCGTACCGGTGGGCTGCCGTCCTCGTCGAGGACGGCAGCCCACCGGTGTCACCAGT
Source organism: Kitasatospora sp. NBC_00315 (assembly GCF_041435095.1). Classification (NCBI taxonomy): domain Bacteria; kingdom Bacillati; phylum Actinomycetota; class Actinomycetes; order Kitasatosporales; family Streptomycetaceae; genus Kitasatospora; species Kitasatospora sp. NBC_00315. The sequence goes on from NZ_CP108025.1 coordinate 1,336,651, forward strand.
ACGCCTTGCGGATGAACATTCGGTAGTCATTCGACCCCGGAGCGTGGCGTGTCGTCCCGCCCCGCCGCCCCCGCCTCTGACACAGTGACACCGCCCGCCAACCGGGCACTCGTTCTGGATCGGAGAAGGCGACATGCGCGGCAGCAGGGTTTCGTACGGGGCAGCAGCCTGTTCCCTCCTCCTGGGATCGCTGCTCACGGGGTGCGGAGCCGACAGCAATCTGATGCCCTCCGCCGCGGTGGACACGCCCGCGCCGACCGAGTCCGGCGCGGCGGCTCCCGTGGTCGCGGCGGCCGCACCGGGAGCACCCGCCGCACCGGCCGTCACCGCCCACAACGGACTCATCGCCACCCGGGTCTTCCTCGACCCAGGTCGCACCACCGGTGCGATCGCCACGATCGCCGCCGACGGCAGCGGTCAGCACCAGCTCACCCAGCCGGCCACGGGCTCGGTGGACGACCATCCGGACTGGTCGCCCGACGGCAGGACGATCGCGTTCGACCGTCTTACCGACGGGGGCAGCCCGCACCTCTGGACCGTCGACGCGGCCGGTGGGGAAGCCCAGCAGCTGCCACCGATCTGCACGGACGGGGCGCCCGACTGCCTGAACGAGAGCGAGACGGACCCCGCCTACTCCCCCGACGGCAAGCTGGTCGCGTTCGGGCGGACCTGGGGCACCGTCGACGAGCGGAACCAGATCCAGTACTCGGACCTCTTCGTCACGAACGCCGACGGCAGCAATCTGCAGCGCGTGTCCATGCTGACCAACGACAAGCCGTTCTCGGGCGCCGTCCGCAACCCGACCTGGTCCCCGGACGGCGCACAGCTCGCGTTCGAGTACCGCACGAGCGGCACCGGGTCGCCCGCCGACAGCCGTGCGATCTTCGTCGTGAACGCGGACGGAACCGGGCTGCGGCAGCTGACCCCCTGGGCCCTGCGGGCCGGCGAGCGGGTCAGCTGGGCGCCGGACGGCTCACGCATCCTGTTCACCACCTTTCCCACCGGGCCGGAGGCCACCCCCGGCGGCGGCATCTACACGGTCCACCCGGACGGCAGCGCGGTCACCGCACTCACCCCTGCCCCGTCCGACGCCGGCTACGGACCGGCCTCCTTCTCCCCCGACGGTCAACTGATCGCTTTCACGCAGGCCCCCGCCGGTGGGAGCGCCAACATCTACACGATGCGGAGCGACGGCTCCGGGATCACCCGGATCGTCAACACACCGGACCAGTGGGAGAGCCGTCCCGCCTGGGGGCCGGCCGCCGGGTAGCGGGCAGAAACCGCTTCGGAGCCCGCGCAACAGCGGCCCAGTGCGACGAAGTCCGCTTCGGTCAGGCCCCGGCGGGCATCACCGCTTTGCGCTGCTTCGCCCTCGACGGTACCGGTCATCCCACCCACAAGCCCAGGGCTGCGTGATCCGCCGCTACATCATCCGGCGGAGCGAGCACGCCGAGGACAAGCGCCTTCGCGCTGTTGTGGCCAGCGTGAACGTCGCCTGATCTCAAGTCAGGGAACCAGCGGCCCAGTCAGCACACCCAACCCCGCCTCATGGTCCCCGGCCCAGGTCACCGAGCCAGTGTCCCGCGGCTTGCGCCCCCACAACATCAGCAGCAGGTCCTCGGCAGTGCCCGAGACCTCCGCGATCGGCTCGCCGGGCCCGTAAGTCCAGCAGCGGCCGGCGTCGGTGGCGGTGATCCGCACGGCCTGCTCGGGATGGGTAGCGGCCCCCCTGGAGATCATGCGGTGCGCCATGGTGTCGAAGACCTCGGCGACACCGTCGGCAGCGAGCGCGGCATCCATCGGCGTCGCCGAGCCGAGCGCGTGCTCGGCGTCCCACCGGTGCATCAGCGTCTCCTGGCTACGGCGCCGACGCCAGAACCCGACCGTGTGCGGCGGGAAGAACGTCCAAGCCTCGGTCGAGGGATCAACCGACAGGGCCTGCACGAGCGCGTCTGCGGTCTCGGCGTACCAGGCCTTCAGACCGGCCCGGTCACGGGGTGCGGCACCCTCGTCATAGCTGTCGCCATGTCCCTCCCGCACCGCCGCGACGACCCACAGGTTCCCCGCTCCCATGTGCACGGCCAGATCCACCAACCTCCAACCGCCGCAGTGCTCGACCGGGGCCGACAAATCACCGTCCAGCACGGCACCGAACGCCTCCAGTTCTCGCCGAAGATCAACCAGGTAGTCCATGGCGCCAAAATACAGCCCGCCAGCTACGCGGGACTCACCGCCCGAACGGGGCGAACGTTGCCTGATGCGGCACCGGCGACGATTCCGCCCGCGGTCGACGCCGGTCACGGCGCCGGCCACCGCACCGGGCATCGAGCAAGTTCCGGACATGCGAAAAGGCCCCGCCGGTTACCCGGCGGGGCCTTTCCTGAATGATTGTTCGGCGGCGTCCTACTCTCCCACAGGGTCCCCCCTGCAGTACCATCGGCGCTGTGAGGCTTAGCTTCCGGGTTCGGAATGTAACCGGGCGTTTCCCTCACGCTATGACCACCGAAACACTATGAAACTGTCACCGCACCGCTCTCCCCGTGGCCCGGGAAAAACGGGGTCGTTGTTTCAGAACAACACAGTGGACGCGAGCAACTGAGGACAAGCCCTCGGCCTATTAGTACCGGTCAGCTCCACCCCTTACAGGGCTTCCACATCCGGCCTATCAACCCAGTCGTCTACTGGGAGCCTTACCCTCTCAAGGAGGTGGGAATACTCATCTCGAAGCAGGCTTCCCGCTTAGATGCTTTCAGCGGTTATCCCTCCCGAACGTAGCCAACCAGCCATGCCCTTGGCAGGACAACTGGCACACCAGAGGTTCGTCCGTCCCGGTCCTCTCGTACTAGGGACAGCCCTTCTCAATATTCCTACGCGCACAGCGGATAGGGACCGAACTGTCTCACGACGTTCTAAACCCAGCTCGCGTACCGCTTTAATGGGCGAACAGCCCAACCCTTGGGACCTACTCCAGCCCCAGGATGCGACGAGCCGACATCGAGGTGCCAAACCATCCCGTCGATATGGACTCTTGGGGAAGATCAGCCTGTTATCCCCGGGGTACCTTTTATCCGTTGAGCGACGGCGCTTCCACAAGCCACCGCCGGATCACTAGTCCCTGCTTTCGCACCTGCTCGACCCGTCGGTCTCACAGTCAAGCTCCCTTGTGCACTTACACTCAACACCTGATTGCCAACCAGGCTGAGGGAACCTTTGGGCGCCTCCGTTACTCTTTAGGAGGCAACCGCCCCAGTTAAACTACCCACCAGACACTGTCCCTGATCCGGATCACGGACCCAGGTTAGACATCCAGCACGACCAGAGTGGTATTTCAACGTCGACTCCACAACCACTGGCGTGGCCGCTTCAAAGTCTCCCACCTATCCTACACAAGCCGAACCGAACACCAATATCAAGCTATAGTAAAGGTCCCGGGGTCTTTCCGTCCTGCTGCGCGAAACGAGCATCTTTACTCGTAATGCAATTTCACCGGGCCTATGGTTGAGACAGTCGAGAAGTCGTTACGCCATTCGTGCAGGTCGGAACTTACCCGACAAGGAATTTCGCTACCTTAGGATGGTTATAGTTACCACCGCCGTTTACTGGCGCTTAAGTTCTCAGCTTCGCCGAGACGAATCTCGACTAACCGGTCCCCTTAACGTTCCAGCACCGGGCAGGCGTCAGTCCGTATACATCGCCTTACGGCTTCGCACGGACCTGTGTTTTTAGTAAACAGTCGCTTCTCGCTGGTCTCTGCGGCCGGCCCCAGCTCACGGAGTGCAAGATCCGATCACCAGTTCCGGCCCCCCTTCTCCCGAAGTTACGGGGGCATTTTGCCGAGTTCCTTAACCATAGTTCACCCGAACGCCTCGGTATTCTCTACCTGACCACCTGAGTCGGTTTGGGGTACGGGCCGCCATGAAACTCGCTAGAGGCTTTTCTCGACAGCATAGGATCATCCACTTCACCACAATCGGCTCGGCATCAGGTCTCAGCCTCAATGAGTGACGGATTTGCCTATCACTCGGCCTACACCCTTACCCCGGGACAACCACCGCCCGGGCTGGACTACCTTCCTGCGTCACCCCATCGCTCACCTACTACCCTGTTGGGTCAGCGGCTCCACCACGTCCCTTTGTCCGAAGACTCCGGGCCGGCTTCACGGCTTTAGCATTCAGAGGTTCGACGTTGGCGCTTCAAAGCGGGTACGGGAATATCAACCCGTTGTCCATCGACTACGCCTGTCGGCCTCGCCTTAGGTCCCGACTTACCCTGGGCAGATCAGCTTGACCCAGGAACCCTTGGTCAATCGGCGCAAGAGTTTCTCACTCTTGTATCGCTACTCATGCCTGCATTCTCACTCGTGTCCCGTCCACAACTGGATTCCTCCGCTGCTTCACCCGGAACACGACGCTCCCCTACCCATCACAGCAGGCGTTGGGCCTATAGCTGCAATGACACGACTTCGGTGGTGTGCTTGAGCCCCGCTACATTGTCGGCGCGGAATCACTTGACCAGTGAGCTATTACGCACTCTTTCAAGGGTGGCTGCTTCTAAGCCAACCTCCTGGTTGTCTCTGCGACTCCACATCCTTTCCCACTTAGCACACGCTTAGGGACCTTAGTCGGTGTTCTGGGCTGTTTCCCTCTCGACCATGGAGCTTATCCCCCACAGTCTCACTGCCACGCTCTCACTTACCGGCATTCGGAGTTTGGCTAAGGTCAGTAACCCGTTGAGGCCCATCGCCTATCCAGTGCTCTACCTCCGGCAAGAAACACGTGACGCTGCACCTAAATGCATTTCGGGGAGAACCAGCTATCACGGAGTTTGATTGGCCTTTCACCCCTAACCACAGGTCATCCCCCAGGTTTTCAACCCTGGTGGGTTCGGTCCTCCACGAAGTCTTACCTCCGCTTCAACCTGCCCATGGCTAGATCACTCCGCTTCGGGTCTTGGGCATGCAACTACGCATCTAAAAAGACGCTGCGCCCTATTCGGACTCGCTTTCGCTACGGCTACCCCACACGGGTTAACCTCGCTACACACCGCAAACTCGCAGGCTCATTCTTCAAAAGGCACGCAGTCACGAGACACACAGCAAGCTGCACGTCCGACGCTCCCACGGCTTGTAGGCACACGGTTTCAGGTACTATTTCACTCCGCTCCCGCGGTACTTTTCACCATTCCCTCACGGTACTATCCGCTATCGGTCACCAGGGAATATTTAGGCTTAGCGGGTGGTCCCGCCAGATTCACACGGAATTTCTCGGGCTCCGTGCTACTTGGGAGAAGCTCAAGTGAGCCGCTGATGTTTCGTCTACGGGGGTCTTACCCTCTACGCCGGACCTTTCGCATGTCCTTCGACTACACCAACGGTTTCTGACTCACCCAGCCGCCGGCAGACGACTGAAGAACTTTCCCACGACCCCTACTACGCAACCCCTGCCGGGTATCACACGTAACAGGTTTAGCCTCATCCGGTTTCGCTCGCCACTACTCCCGGAATCACGGTTGTTTTCTCTTCCTGCGGGTACTGAGATGTTTCACTTCCCCGCGTTCCCTCCACATACCCTATGTGTTCAGGTATGGGTGACAGCCCATGACGACTGCCGGGTTTCCCCATTCGGAAACCCCCGGATCAAAGCCTGGTTGACGGCTCCCCGGGGACTATCGTGGCCTCCCACGTCCTTCATCGGTTCCTGGTGCCAAGGCATCCACCGTGCGCCCTTAAAAACTTGGCCACAGATGCTCGCGTCCACTGTGCAGTTCTCAAACAACGACCAGTCACCCACCATCAACGCGTCACGACGCATCTCAAGTAGGACCGGCACTGAAGCAACGACCATGACGGCCGTTCCTTCAGGACCCAACAACGTGCCCGCCACGACCCAACCCCACCGGATGCTTTCCACGCGCCGAAGCGCAGTACTCGCGGTCGATGAGACCGAACCGTGCCGAATAGTCAACGTTCCACCCATGAGCAACCGTGTGAGACATTCGCTCACATCCGGCTATGTGCTCCTTAGAAAGGAGGTGATCCAGCCGCACCTTCCGGTACGGCTACCTTGTTACGACTTCGTCCCAATCGCTGGTCCCACCTTCGACGGCTCCTCCCCTTACGGGTTAGGCCACCGGCTTCGGGTGTTACCGACTTTCGTGACGTGACGGGCGGTGTGTACAAGGCCCGGGAACGTATTCACCGCAGCATGCTGATCTGCGATTACTAGCAACTCCAACTTCATGGGGTCGAGTTGCAGACCCCAATCCGAACTGAGGCCGGCTTTTTGGGATTCGCTCCGCCTCGCGGCATCGCAGCCCTTTGTACCGACCATTGTAGCACGTGTGCAGCCCAAGACATAAGGGGCATGATGATTTGACGTCGTCCCCACCTTCCTCCGAGTTGACCCCGGCAGTCTCCTGTGAGTCCCCATCACCCCGAAAGGCATGCTGGCAACACAGAACAAGGGTTGCGCTCGTTGCGGGACTTAACCCAACATCTCACGACACGAGCTGACGACAACCATGCACCACCTGTATACCGACCACAAGGGGGCGACCATCTCTGGCCGTTTCCGGTATATGTCAAGCCTTGGTAAGGTTCTTCGCGTTGCGTCGAATTAAGCCACATGCTCCGCTGCTTGTGCGGGCCCCCGTCAATTCCTTTGAGTTTTAGCCTTGCGGCCGTACTCCCCAGGCGGGGAACTTAATGCGTTAGCTGCGGCACCGACGACGTGGAATGTCGCCAACACCTAGTTCCCAACGTTTACGGCGTGGACTACCAGGGTATCTAATCCTGTTCGCTCCCCACGCTTTCGCTCCTCAGCGTCAGTAATGGCCCAGAGATCCGCCTTCGCCACCGGTGTTCCTCCTGATATCTGCGCATTTCACCGCTACACCAGGAATTCCGATCTCCCCTACCACACTCTAGCCTGCCCGTATCGAATGCAGACCCGGGGTTAAGCCCCGGGCTTTCACATCCGACGCGACAGGCCGCCTACGAGCTCTTTACGCCCAATAATTCCGGACAACGCTCGCACCCTACGTATTACCGCGGCTGCTGGCACGTAGTTAGCCGGTGCTTCTTCTGCAGGTACCGTCACTTGCGCTTCTTCCCTGCTGAAAGAGGTTTACAACCCGAAGGCCGTCATCCCTCACGCGGCGTCGCTGCATCAGGCTTTCGCCCATTGTGCAATATTCCCCACTGCTGCCTCCCGTAGGAGTCTGGGCCGTGTCTCAGTCCCAGTGTGGCCGGTCGCCCTCTCAGGCCGGCTACCCGTCGTCGCCTTGGTAGGCCATTACCCCACCAACAAGCTGATAGGCCGCGGGCTCATCCTGCACCGCCGGAGCTTTACACCAACCCCCATGCGGAGGAAGGTCATATCCGGTATTAGACCCCGTTTCCAGGGCTTGTCCCAGAGTGCAGGGCAGATTGCCCACGTGTTACTCACCCGTTCGCCACTGATCCACCCCGAAGGGCTTCACCGTTCGACTTGCATGTGTTAAGCACGCCGCCAGCGTTCGTCCTGAGCCAGGATCAAACTCTCCGTGAATGTCTGCTCGTAATCGAGCGGCCACCCGCGTTGAGCGGCGCGGCGACCCCCGGAATAGGGAAGCCCCGCGCACTGCGTCCTCGCTAGTGTTTTGTTACCAAAGGAATCTCCAACCCGGATCGAACGACCCGGGCCGGGGATGTCAACATATCTGGCGTTGACTTTTGGCACGCTGTTGAGTTCTCAAGGAACGGACACTTCCTTCGAGCCGCTCTCACGGTCTCTCCGGGCGCTTCGTTCTTTCGTGTTTCAAGCTTATCAGAGGTTTTCCGCTCCGTTTTCCGGAGTTTCGTTCAACCGACTCGCTTTTGCCGCCCCTCTCGGTGCGACTCCGGAACTGTACGGGGATCCGGCCGCCACAAGCAAATCGTCCCGTCCCGGGGCTCCGGGACGGGACGATCCGGTGTCCGACGGCGCGGTCAGGAGCGAACCATCTCATCGGCGATGGCCGCCGCGAAGGCGTCGATATCCGCCTCGGTGGTGTCAAAAGCGGCCATCCAGCGCACCTCACCGGTGTGCTCGTCCCAGAAGTAGAAGCGGTACTGCTTCTGGAGCCGCTCGCTCACCTCGCGCGGCAGCAGCGCGAAGACGGCGTTGGCCTGGACGGGCCGGACGACCGTGACGCCGTCGATGCCGCGGACGGCCGCCTCCAGCCGGCGGGCCATCGCGTTGGCGTGGCTCGCGTTGCGCAGCCAGAGGTCACCGGCCAGCAGCGCCTCGAACTGCACGGAGACGAACCGCATCTTCGAGGCGAGCTGCATCGACATCTTGCGCAGGTACTTGAGGTTCCGGACCCGCTCGGGGTTGAGGACCACGACGGCCTCGCCCATCAGCAGGCCGTTCTTCGTCCCGCCGAAGGAGAGCACGTCAACGCCGGCGTCCGTGGTGAAGGCGCGCAGCGGCAGGCCGAGCGAGGCCGCCGCGTTGGCCAGCCGTGAACCGTCCACGTGCACGAGCATGCCGTGCTGGTGGGCGTGGTCGCAGATGGCCTTGATCTCCTCGGCCGTGTAGAGCGTGCCGAGCTCGGTGCTCTGGGTGATCGACACGGCCAGCGGCTGCGCGCGGTGCTCGTCGCCCCAGCCCCACGCCTGCTGGTCGATCAGGGCGGGGGTGAGCTTGCCGTCCGCCGTGGGGACGGTGAGCAGCTTGATCCCGGCGATCTTCTCCGGGGCCCCGCACTCGTCGACGTTGATGTGCGCGGTCGTCGCGGCGATCACGGCGCCCCAGCGCGGGAGCAGGGCCTGGAGGGCGACGACGTTGGCACCCGTGCCGTTGAAGACGGGGTGTACCTCGGCCCGCTCGCCGAAGTGCTTGCGGAACACCTCCTGGAGGTGGGCGGTGTAGTCGTCCTCCCCGTAGGCGACCTGGTGCCCGCCGTTGGCCACGGCTATCGCGGCGAGGATCTCCGGGTGGACACCCGCGTAGTTGTCACTGGCGAACCCCCGCACGGCCGGGTCGTGGTGCCGGACGGCGTCGGTGGAGGTGGGGAGGGTCATCGGGCTGTCAGCCACAGGTGCTGTCCGTTCAGGTCTGCTGCGGGGCGGTCCCAGAGGCCCGCCAGGGTGTCGGCGAGGTCGGCGGTGTCGGTGAAGCCCGCGAACTTGGCGTCGGGCTTCTCGGCGCGCATCTGCGGGGTGACCAGTGCCTTGATGACCAGGATGGCAGCCGCGGCGGTCGGAACGCCGTCGGCCGAGGCGCTCTCCCTCGTGAAGGAGTCGGCGAGGGCGAGGGTCCAGGCCTCGCTCGCGGCCTTCGCCGCCGCGTAGGCGGCGCCGCCCGCGGTCGGTCGGTGGGCGGCGGTCGCCGAGACCATCGCGTACCGGCCGGCGGAGCTGCGCAGCAGTGCGGGCTGGAAGGCGAGCGAGGTGTGCTGGAGGGTGCGGATGACGCGGTCCTGCAGCCAGTCCCAGTCGTCGAGGCGGCTCTCGAAGAAGGTCTTGCTGCCGCGCCAGCCGCCGACCAGGTGGAACAGGCCGTCGACGCGTTCGTGCTCCGCCTCCAGGTGGTCGGCCCAGTCGTGCACCTCCTGCGGGTCGAGCAGGTCGATGACCTGGCCGCTGATCCGCGCGCCCGGAACGGCGGCACGGACGGCGTCCGTCGCGGCGTCCAGGCGCTGGGCGTCGCTCCCGGCGGCGATGACGGTGGCGCCGTCGGCGGCGAGGCGGCGCAGCGTGGCGCGCCCGGCCGGCCCGGTGGCGCCGGTGACGGCGATCACCCTGCCGGTCAGGGCTCCGGTGGCGGGGGCGCTCACGCGGCGGCTCGCTGGATGCCGGCGCCGGTGATGCCGGTGGTGGCGGCGATGACGCCGCTGAGCTTCTTGGAGAGGGCCTCGTAGAACATGCTCAGCGGGAACTCGTCCGGGAGGACGGCGTCGCACAGGGCCTTGTTGAGGGCCTTGCTGTCGTTGAGGTCGAGCGGCAGCGCGTCCGGGCCCTTGGCCCAGGTCGAGGCGGGGTGGGGGGTGAGGTAGCGGGAGACCAGCTGGTAGGCGGCGATCCAGTGGGCGGTCTTGGGGCGGTCGATACCGTCGCGGTAGAGGGTCTCGATCTCGCCGCAGAGCGCGTTGGTGACGTCCGCGACGCGGTCCCAGTCGATGCTGAGGCGGTTGTCGCGCCAGCGCAGCGCGTCGTGCTTGTGGAGGTAGGCGAAGAGCAGCTGGCCGCCGAGCCCGTCGTAGTTGCGGACGCGGTCGCCGCTGACCGGGAAGCGGAACATCCGGTCGAAGAGGATCGCGTACTGGACGTCGCGGCCCTGGGGGTAGCCCTCGGCCTCCAGGCGCACGGCCTCCTTGAAGGCGGTCAGGTCGCAGCGGAGCTCTTCGAGGCCGTACATCCAGAACGGGCTGCGCTGCTTGATCATGAAGGGGTCGAACGGCAGGTCGCCGTGGCTGTGGGTGCGGTCGTGCACGAGGTCCCACAGGACGAAGGTCTGCTGGGCGCGCTGCTGGTCGTCGAGCAGGCCCGCGGCGTCGGCGGGGATCTCCAGGCCGAGCAGGTCGACGGCGCTGGCGGTGACGGCGCGGAAGCGCGCCGCCTCGCGGTCGCAGAAGATGCCGCCCCAGGTGAACCGGTCCGGCGCCTTGCGGACGGCCACGGTCTCGGGGAAGAGGACGGCGGAGTTGGTGTCGTACCCGGCCGTGAAGTCGGTGAAGGTGATCGGCACGAACATCGGGTTGTCGAAGCGGGTGCGCTCCAGCTCGGCGAGCCAGTCGGGCCACACCACGCGCAGCAGGACGGCCTCCAGGTTGCGGTCCGGGTTGCCGTTCTGGGTGTACATCGGGAAGACCACGAGGTGTTCGAGGCCGTCCTCGCGCTGCGCGGCGGGCTGGAAGGCCATCAGGGAGTCCAGGAAGTCGGGCTCGCGGTAGCCGGTCTCCGCCCACTTGCGCAGGTCCACGCTGACGGCCGTGAGGTAGTCGGCGTCGTGCGGGAAGAGCGGGGCGAGTTCCTCGACGGCGGACAGCACGGTCTCCAGCAGCGGGTCGACCGTGTGCCGCTGGACGGCGGACAGGTCGATCGAGCCGTCCTTGGACTGCAGCGGGCGCAGTGCCTCGACCGCGCTCTTGAGCCGCTGCCAGGCCGGGTGACCGGCGTGGGTCTCTACCGGAGCTTCGGCCGCCACAGCGAGCCTCGGCGAAAGATTCTGCATCTCTGACTCACTTCGACAGGAGTTATTTCGACAGATACACCATAGGTACGGAAGGTTCTCCTGTTCAAGGGGGGTCGGGACGGACAATCTGCGGTGGGCGGCCCGGTGCTCGGGTGTCCACCATCCGGACGGCGTCCCGGACACCTGTCGTTCCTCCGGACGGCTCGCGCGGGGGCCCGGGCGCCGGCGGCGCGACCGGAGCGGGCGCGGCGCCGTACGCCGACCATGACGCCTGCGCCCCGGTGGCGCCACCGGACGGGCCCTGCCCCGCCGCGGCGGTGCTCCGGAGGCCCGAACCGGCTCGGCGTCGCCGGGGCCGGAGCCCCGCGGATCGTCACCCCGGGGAACGAAACGTCGTGGAGCGGGCCGGAAGAAGCAGTCACGCCGGTGGGCAGGCCGGCGGTCACCCCCGTGCGCCCCTGCACGCGCCCTGCTGCCCGCGCGCCCGGCGGGTGATGGTGGACCGTGCCGCCCGTACGCACCGGTCGAGAAGGGGTGCCGATGCACGGTCCAGTCGTCGTCACCTGGCTGCTGGCGGTCTTCACCGCGGCGGCGGGCGCCCACTGCTTCTCCCGGCTCCGGGGGGCGGCCTGCGCGCGCCCGCGGGCGGGCGGCCGTGCTCTCCCGCACCGCGAGTCTGACGCCGCCGAGGCACTGATGGGCATCGGCATGGCGGCGATGGCGGCGGCCGGCTCGGCCGTTCCCGCCACGTTCTGGGCCTGGCTGTTCGGCCTGCCCGCGCTGGGCCTCCTGCTGGCCGCGCTCACGCCGACCCGGCCCGCCGTGCGGGCGCACCGGCTGCACCACGCCCTCGGCGCCCTCGCCATGACGTACATGGCGCTGGCGATGGCCGGCTCCCCCGCCCACGCGCACCACGGCGCCGCGACGGGCATGCCGGTGGTGACCGGCACCCTGCTGCTGTACTTCGGCGGCTACACCCTCTGGGCCGGCAGCCGGCTGCTCTCGACCACGGGGGGCGCGGTCCTCAGCGGTACTTCGGGCCTGCCGCAGGCGTGCCGCCTGACGATGGGCATCGGCATGTTCGCGATGCTGTTGACGCTCTGAGGCCCCGAGCGCCCCGGGGCCCGGCCGGACGGGCGCGCCGTGGTGGCGTTGGTCACTGGTGCCGGCAAGCCGTTCCGCGGGCGCCGGGGAGCGCATAGGTTGGGCCGGGAGCGTACTGTCGCGCTCCGTGCGTACTGGGGGTTCCCCTGCCATGACGGCCCTTCTCGGCCTCTTGCTGCTCGGACTGCTGCTGTCGACCGTCGCGCCGCGCCTGCTGGCCCGGGCGCGCTGGGTGGAGCGGGAACCGGTGCTGGGGCTGCTGGTCTGGCAGTGCCTGGTGGTCGCGGTGCTGTTGTGCTGTGCGCTGAGCCTGCTGCTCGCCACCTCCGCCGCCCTGCCGGAGCTGCGGGTGCTGCTGTTCTCGGGCGCCCCGCACGGGGTCGAGGCGGCGTACGGCCTGCAGGGGGCCGAGGGCTGGGGCCGGCTCTGCGCGGCGCTGCTGGCGGCGGGCGGCCTGCAGACGCTGCTCGCCCTCACCCGCGAAGTCCGCTCGGCCCGGGCGCTCCGGGACCACCGCCACGCGGAACTGGCCCATCGTGCACCCGAGTTGCCCGCCTCGATCGCGTCGTGGCGCAAGCGGCGCCGACGGCGTGAGCGGCTGGTGGTGCTGGAGAACGTCCGGCCGGAGGCGTGGTCCCTGCCCGGCCACGGCTCCCGGCTGGTGGTGACCACCGGCGCGCTGCAACAGCTCACCGACCGGGAGCTGGCCGCCGTACTGAGCCACGAGCGCGGACACGTCCGGGCCCGGCACCACTGGCTGTCGCAGTGTGCGCAGGCGCTCGCCACGGGCTTCCCGGGCGTGGGGGTGTTCAGCGCGTTCCGCGACCAGGTGGGCGAGCTGGTGGAACTGGCGGCCGACGACCGCGCGGCGCGCCGGCACGGACGGACCACCACGGCCCTGGCGCTGGCCGAACTGAACCTGGGGCGCGGGGTGTTCGGTGCCTGCCCGCCGGGCCTCGCGCAGTCCCCCCGGCGAGTGGACCGGCTGCTGGCGGAGCAGCCGCGGCTCTCCGTGCGGCGCCGCCTGCACCTGACGGTGGCCGCGCTGGCCGCGCCCGCCTCGGTGCTGCTGCTGGCGGCGGCGCCGGGCATCGCGGCGCTGTTCTGACGGCCGGATCCCACCACCGCGTCGCACGGGACCGCACACGACGGGCACGCGGCGCCGGCCGGGGCGCCTGACGACGCCTCGGGATCACCCCGGCCGGGTGGCTCCCGGCCTCGTCCGCCGTCGGCTCAGCAGGGAGCGGCCGGCTCCGGACGGGGCGGTGCGACAGCGCCCGGCGGATTGCCCGACGGGGCGGCGAGCGTGCGCGCCAGCACCTCGCGGTGCAGCGGACGGGCCTCCTCGTAGCGCCGGCGGCCGTCCCCGGTCAGGGTGACGTAGATCCCCCGGCGGTCCAGCTCGCACATCTTCCTGGTGACCAGACCCGCCTTCTCCAGGCGGCCGATCAGCCGGGACAGCGCGCTCTGGCTGAGGTGCACCATGGCGGCCAGCTCCTGGACGCGCAGCAGCCGGTCGCAGGCGGCGTCCTCGTCCTCGGCCAGTCGCTCCAGCACCTCGAACTCGCTCATGCCCAGACCGTGCAGCTCCCCCAGCTCGCGGTCGAGGGCGCACGCCGCGGCGGCATGGCGGGCCAGCAGGTCACGCCAGTCGGCCACCAGGGCCTCGCCTGCAAGGACGTCGATTTCGGACACCCCGCCACGCTAGCACATGTCGGGGAACTTATTGCGGCAACATTAATTTCACTTGCATTGATTGCACATGCATGTAGTGTCCTGACCATGACCGCTCCAAGCCGCTCCGACGCAACCTCCGGCCTCTCCAAGCCCTCTGACCACCCGTCGCCCCTCGACCAGCACTGGACGCCCCTGCTCTGGGGCACCCTGGTCGTGCTCTGCACCGCCATGTTCCTGGACGCCCTGGACGTCTCGATGGTCGGCGTGGCCCTGCCCTCCATCGGCACCGACCTGAACCTCTCGACCTCCGCGCTGCAGTGGGTCGTCAGCGGCTACGTCCTCGGGTACGGCGGCCTGCTGCTGCTGGGCGGCCGCGCCGCCGACCTGCTCGGGCGGCGCCGGGTCTTCCTGGTCGCGCTCGCCGTCTTCGCCGCCGCCTCCCTGCTCGGCGGCCTGGTCGACAATGGCGGGCTGCTGATCGGCGCCAGGTTCCTCAAGGGCGTCAGCGCCGCGTTCACCGCGCCGGCCGCCCTCTCGATCATCACCACGACGTTCCCCGAGGGCCCGGCCCGCAACCGGGCCCTGTCCATCTTCACCACCTGCGGCGCGAGCGGCTTCTCGCTCGGCCTGGTGCTCAGCGGCCTGCTCACCTCCGCCGGCTGGCGCTGGACGTTCCTGATGCCCGTCCCGGTCGCGCTGCTGGCCCTGGTGTTCGCCGCCCGGGTGCTGCCGCGTCAGCCCCGCGAGCAGCACTCCGGCGGGTACGACGTGGCCGGAGCCGTCACCGGCACGGCCTCCGTCCTCCTCCTGGTCTTCACCGTGACCGAGGCGCAGGGCGCCGGCTGGCTCGGCCTGCGCACGGTCGGCTCGCTGGTCGTGGCGGCCCTGCTCGCCGCCTCCTTCATCCTGATCGAGCTGCGCACCGCGCACCCCCTGGTACGGCTCGGCATCTTCCGCAACGGCGGGGTCGCCCGCGCCAACCTGGTCGCCGGCACGCTGATGGGCTCCTACGCCGGCTTCCAGTTCATCGTCACGCTCTACCTCCAGCGGCTGCTGGGCTGGTCGGCCCTGGAGATGGCCTTCGGGCTGCTGCCCGCCGGGGCGCTGGTCGCCCTCTCGGCCACCCGGATGGGAGCCGTCGTCGACCGCTTCGGCACCAGCCGGCTGCTGCCGATCGGGACGCTGGCCCTGCTGCTCGGGTACGCCCTCTTCCTACGGCTGGACGAGCACAGCGGCTACCTCGCACTGGTCCTGCCGAGCATGATCCTGCTCGGTGTCGGGTTCGCGCTGGCCTTCCCCTCGGTGAACATCGCGGCCACCAACGGTGTGGCCGACGAGGAGCAGGGCCTGGCCTCCGGGCTGGTGAACACCGCCATGCAGGTGGGCAGCGCGATCGTGCTGGCCGTGGTCACCGCCGTCATCACGGCGGGCAGCGGCGGCGGGCACAGCGCCCGGGAGCAGCTGGACGGCTACCGCCCGGCGCTGCTGCTGGTCGCGGGCGTCGCCCTGCTCGGACTGCTGGTGGCCGCGGCCGGCGCGGTGATCGACCGCCGCAGGGCGCCGGTCGGCTTCGCGGTGCCGGACTACGACTACGCCCCGGCCGGCGCGGACGCCCCCGCGCAGGAGGTACTCAGCAAGCGCTGACCGCGCGACCGTCGAAACCCCGTGCCCGGCCGTCGCGAACGGCCGGGCACGGCATCGCCCGCTCCACCAAACCCCCGTGTTGGTGGAGCGGGCGATGCCGTGCCCGGTGTGCCCACCGCGGGCCCGGGTTTCCGGGTACGGCGGGATCCCCGTGCCTCCCGGCCAGTATATTGGCCGGGAGCCAACGGACGTACGGAGCTGACACGATGGCACCTCGCGGGGATTCGGTCAACGAGGAAATGCGTCGGCGCTCCCGCCGCCGGATCATGCGGGCCACCTTGGAACTCGTCGACCGGCACGGCTACGCCGGCACGACCCTCACGGACATCGCCGAGCGGGCCGGGCTCGCCCGGGGGCTGCTGTCCTACTACTTCGACGGCAAGCGCCTGCTGATGCAGTCGGCCACCCACCGGCTGATGCACCTGGAACTCTCCGCGGCGCTGTCCGGGCCGGACGCCGGTGCGTCCCCCGAGGCGCGGCTGGCCTGCGCCATCGACGCCGTGCTGGGCCTCGCGATCGACCACCCCCGGGTGATGCGCTCGCACCTCGCGCTGATCCTCGACCCGGACGTCGGCGAGTTCGTCAAGGATCCCGAGCAGCAGCAGCTCGGCGCGATCCTGCAGGAACTGCTGCTGGACTGGGGCGCCTCGGACCCCCTCGCCGAGCACGCGGTGCTGCGCAGCGCGCTGATGGGCGGCTGCATCGGGCTGCTGCTGCCGGGGGCCGAACTCCCGCTGGCGCCGATCCGGGCGGACCTCTTCGGCCGCTACGGCCTGGCGTGGGAGCTGGGGCGGCCGCCGCAGCCCGCCCCGCCCGAGGGGAGCAGGCCGCCGGCGCGTGCCTGAGCGGTGACGGCGGCGCCGGGCCGTGGGCGCGGGACGGCGGCGCGCACGGCTCGGCCCCGGGCGTCCGTCAGCGCTCGGCCAGGATCGAGGTGAGCAGGTCGATGGTGTGCTCGGGCGTGAGGCTGTCCACGCAGAGCCGCTCCATCACCTGGATGTAGGCGTCGACGTCGTCCCGCTTGTCCAGGTAGAGCGCGCTGGTGAGCTGCTCCAGGTAGACGACGTCGGCGAGATCCTGCTCGGGGAAGCGCAGGATGGAGAACGCGCCGCTCTCGCCCGCGTGCGCGCCGAACCGGAACGGCATCACCTGGATGACCACGTTGGACTGCTCGGCGATGTCGATCAGGTACTTCAGCTGACCGCGCATCACCTCCGGGCCGCCGACCGGGCGGCGCAGGGCTGCCTCGTCGATCACCGCCCACAGCCGGGGGCTGTTGCCCTCGGTGAGCAGCTTCTGCCGGCGCAGCCGCAGGCTGACGCGGCGCTCCAGCTCCTCGTCGCTGATCACCGGGCGGCTCTGGCCGAACACCGCGCGGGCGTACTCCTCGGACTGCAGCAGGCCCGGGATGAACTGCACCTCGTAGGTGCGGATCAGCGTGGCCGCCTCCTCCAGACCGACGTAGGTCTGGAACCAGCCCGGCAGCACGTCGTTGTAGCTGTGCCACCAGCCGGACTTGTTGGCCTCGCGGACCAGGCCGAGCAGTGCCTCGCGCTCGGTGCCGTCGTTGACCCCGTAGAGGCTGAGGAGGTCGGCGACGTCGCGCTCCTTGAAGCTGACGCGGCCGAGCTCCATCCGGCTGATCTTCGACTCGGAGGCGCGGATGGCGTACCCGGCATCCTCGCGGGTGATCCCGCGGCCCTCACGGAGCCGGCGGAGCTGGGAGCCGAGGAGGATCCGGCGAACCATCGAGCCGCCGCCCGGCTGAACTGTGGTCATGCGGTCCAAACCTCCACCCTGGGGCAAACAGCGCACAGTCTGCCATCAGTTGAGCGCTCACGGTGCCGGTACTGACGGATGTATCTATCAGTTCTGCACCTCTGACACCAGAATGCACGTGCATCCGGCGCATGCATATGCCAATAGTGCGACTGCACGTGAATCGACTCTTGCATCTGCAGTGAGCGCAGAGGACCATGGTGCACGTGCACCTGCACATCCCTGGCATTCCCGCGGGCACCGCGTCGACCCCATGCGCGACACCGCACACCAGCCCGGCAGCGCTGCGGCGCGACCGGGCACTCGTGTGCGCGCACGGGCCGTTCGAGGTGGCGGTCCAACGGCCGAGCGAGTCGGAGGTGACCGGCATGACCCCGGCGGGTCCAGCCGTGTCGGCCCCCTTATGGGAGGAGCTCTTCATGAGCACCGGTACGGCCTTGGCGGTCGACCCCCACGTGGTCACCTGTACGCTCGCTCCCCGCTACGAAGCCGTCAGAACCGCGCGCGACTTCGCCAGAACCACGCTGCACCGATGGGGACTCGGTGACCTTTTCGACGATGTCGCACTGGTCGCCTCCGAGCTGGTGACCAACGCACTGCGGCACGCCGTCGGCGCCCGGCCCGAACCGGGCCTGCCGACCGGTGACTTCGCCGCCTTCCCGACCCAGGGCGGCCCGCAGCAGGCCATGGACGGCCGGCTGCCGATCCGAATAAGCCTCGTCCACCGGGCTCCCCAGGTGGTCTGCGCGGTCAGCGACCCGAGCAGCACCGGGCCGGTCGCCCGGGAGGCCGACTTCGTGGCCGAGTCCGGCCGGGGTCTGCACCTGGTGGACTCCTTCAGCCGCTCGTGGGGCTGGCACCCGCTGGCCGGTGCGGGCAAGGTGGTCTGGGCGCTCTTCGAGGCCGAGGATCCGGACGCGGCCGCCGGCCGTGAGACCCCGGGCCGCCACCGGCGCTCCGCCTGACCGCTGTGGCCCGACGAGCCCCGACCGGGCGAGACCCGGCCCGCCGGCCCGCGCGGGCTCGGCGCGCGGCGGTCACCCGGCCGCGGGCCGGCGACACCGCCCCCGCCGCCGGGCACCGCGCCGATCGGTGCGGACGGGCGGCCCCCGCCCGGCTCCGGCGCGCTCCGGGCGCGTCCTGCGGCCGGGGCGGCTCTCCCTGCGACCCGGGGCGGAACACGAAAAAGGCCGTCGTGGTGTCAGCACCCACGACGGCCGACCGGCAGTCACGCCGACCGCTCGTCAGACCGCCAGGTGGTCGAACTCCCCGTCCTTCGCGCCGAGCAGCAGCGCCGCTATCTCCGCCCGGGTGTAGATCAGTGCCGGACCGTCCGGGAAGCGGGAGTTGCGCATCGCGACGCCGCCGTCGGACAGCGCGGCGAACTCCACGCAGTTGCCCTGGGAATTGCTGTGCCGGCTCTTCTGCCAGACCACTCCGTCGAGGTCCGCAGCCGCCATGCCGTTGTACGTGTGGTGCATTGAAGTCTCCCGAAATAACCGGAGTGGTCGTCCAGCTCGGCGTACGGCCCGAAGGCCGCGATCGACCGGCCCGGCTCCCCTGCCGGCCCGGCACCCGCCTCACTTTGACGTGATGATAGCTCCAGTGCACGTGCATCAGCACGGGACGGTGCAGGTGCACGAGGAACGCCGGATGTCGGTGCAACCGCCGGGCATGTCGATCGATTGACGGTACGTAAGCGGACAAACTTGACCGAATCCAGACCCGCGCCATAACCGCCCGTAGGCGCACCCCCGCATAATGTTGATCTTCGGCTGCCGGGAGTCGTGTCCCCGTGACCCACAGTCAGTCGCCGGAATGTGTGTGATACATGTCACTTCGCACCGCGATCCCCCCGAAGGCTGTGAGGGCATCGGGGAGCAGACGTGAATACGTGGCACGGTTTGTCACTCTCTGACCGATATGACGTCATGCGGGCTGTCCGATATCGGTAGCCGACTGCGACTCTGCCCGGCCGATGTCCTACGATCTCCGCCATGAGCACCGCAGCCATCCCGGGCGCGCCACTGCCCGTCCGCACTCCAGGCTCCCGTGCGCGGGGGCGCCATCGTCGACCCGAGCGCCCCGAGATCCCGGTCGGTTCCCCGCCCCTGGTGCTGGCCGTGCCGGCAGCCGAAGGGCCCGAGTCGCGCCCCGTGGTCGACGAACTCCTCTCGATCGTCCGCAGTGAGCAGTCCGGCGTCGAGGCCGCCGCCGCCTACCTGCCGAACGCGTCCGGCGAGGCCACCGGCCCCGGCGTGGGCGACCTGATCGGCCAGGCCCTCGCCGCCGGTCTCCCCGCACCCATCGTGGTGCCGCTGCTGCCCGGCCCGCACGGCTTCCTCGCCGGCCTGCACCGCCTGGCCGCGGAGCGGGGCGCCACCGTCACCGACGTGCTCGGTCCGCACCCGCTGCTGGCCGAGGCCGTCCACGTACGGCTGTCCGAGGCCGGGCTCGCCCGTGCCGACCGGGCCCGGCTGTTCGCCATCACCACCGCGGCGGACGGCGTGGTCCTCACCACCGTCGGCGGCGAGGAGGCCGCAGCCGCGGCCGAGATCACCGGCGTGCTGCTGGCCGCGCGGCTCGCCGTGCCGGTCGTCGCCGCCGCGCTCGACGTCCCCGGCTCGGTGGCCGCGGCCGTCGACCACCTGCGCGCCACCGGCTCGCAGCGGCCCGCGCTGGCCCCGCTGGTGATCGGGCCGGAGGCCGACACCGAGCTGCTCGCCACGGCCGCCGAGGAGACCGGCTGCCCGAGCGCCGCGCCGCTCGGCGCCTACCCGACGGTCGGCCAGCTGATCGCCTCCACGTACCTGTCCGCCCTGGAGGTCGCACTGACCGAGGCGGAGCAGGCCCGGGAGCAGGAGCCCGAGCACGACCGGGCCGACGAGCAGGTCGCGGAGTAGCACGACTCCGTACGAAGCACACCGCGCGACAGGGCCCCGGAGCTGCTCCGGGGCCCTGTCGCGTCGGCGGCTCGGGCCCCGGCCGGCAGCCGGAGCGAACGCCCTTCCGCGCCCCCTGGCCCTGGGGCCCCGGGCCCGCCCACTGCGGCCCCCGCTCCGCCCCGTCCCCGTGCCACGGATCCGCGGGCCCGGGCCCGCCGGGCTCGCGCCGCACGCCCGGCCACGCGGCAGCGCCGGACGACCGCCCGGGACGCGCGCGCGGCACTCCGGTGACCGGGCTCCGGTGACCGGGGCTCCAGTGACCGGGGCTCAACTCGGCCACGACGACGGCATGTGATGCCCTTTGGCACTTTATGTCCCTGATGTCCGATGGGCGGTCGACCCGCCCCCCGTCGACGATCACCATGTCGGCGACCGCAGGCCGGGAGCACCTCGGTGCGATCCGACACCGAACGCCCCGAAGTGTCCGGTAAGGCCGCTTCATCCAGGTCTGTCGCGTTGTACCAGATTGCGCCGCAGGGCCCTTGGTCCCGAAAGCCGACTCGCACCGCTCCGGTTGCGGGCCTTCGCGGCCCGTGGTTCCGTACCCTCCCACCGGCCGGCCGGCGCACCCCCGGGGCTCCCTGAAGGGTCGGCAGATCCCGCCGAGGGCAAGGACTTTGCCCGAAACGGGCGTTATGTGATCATGATGGATCCGGACCCGCGCAGTTCGTGAAGGCTGCGTGAGGAGCGTCACACATGTTTGCAGTTTGAACTTAAGTCTGCTTAACGTGCTCCCCGTTCGTGGTCACACGAACCCAGTTCATCCGCAACGCCGAGGCCTGCCGTCGGATGCGCTGGCAGCGCGAACACCGCACCACGGCAGGCGCGGGGGACCCAGGTAAGCCGCCCCGGACCGGTCCAGCACCGGTTCAGGGCTAGGGGTGAAGCCGTGCTCAGCACGGCCGGGCAACTCCAGCCCGAATCCGACAGCTCACCTCGCAGGCGTGGGAGAGGAACACGTCTTCATGCTGACCACCAACGGCACCCGCATGTCCGGCCGCACCCGTCGTCTGATCGCCGCTGTCGGCGTCGCCGGCGTCGGTCTCACGATCCCCTGCCTCACCGCCGGCTCGGCGAACGCCGCCTCGGTCGCCACCTGGGACAAGGTCGCGCAGTGCGAGAGCAGCGGCGACTGGAGCATCAACACCGGTAACGGCTTCTACGGCGGCCTCCAGTTCACCTCCAGCACCTGGGCCGAGTTCGGCGGCACCGCCTTCGCGTCCCAGGCCAACCTGGCCACCAAGGACCAGCAGATCGCGATCGCCGAGAAGGTGCTCGCCTCCCAGGGCCCCGGCGCCTGGCCGGTCTGCTCCGTCCAGGCGGGCCTGACCGCCGGTGGCGCACCCGCCGCCGTCGACACCGGCGCCCCGGCCACCACCACGCCGGCCGCCCCGGCGACCCAGGCCCCGGCCGCCTCGACTCCGGCCGCGTCCGACGGCTCCACCTCCGACAGCTCCTCCTCCACCGGCTCCGCGTCGGGCAACTCCTGGTCGGGCGACAAGTCCTGGTCGCAGAAGAGCGGCTCGGGCGACAGCACCCGCACCTACACCGTGATCGCCGGCGACTGGCTCTCCTCCATCGCCGACAAGAACCACGTCCAGGGTGGCTGGGAGCGTCTGTACGAGCTCAACAAGTCCGTCCTGACCAACGGCGCCGACACCATCTACCCGGGCCAGCACCTGGCCCTCGGCGGTGCCGGCACGGCCACCAAGAGCTCGGCCACCGACACCTCGGGCAAGAAGTTCGACTGGTTCAACCGCTCGAAGTCGACCGACTCGTCCGCCGCGAAGACCACCACGGCCCCCGCGGCCTCCTCGTCGGCCACCGACACGGCCACCACCGCCACCACCGCCTCCACCACGACCACCACGCAGGCCGCCACCGGCAGCATGGCCGCCGCGGTCTCCTTCGCGGAGTCCAAGGTCGGCCAGGCGTACATCTACGGTGGCACCGGCAACGGCGGCTGGGACTGCTCCGGCCTGACCCAGGCGGCGTTCCGCGCGGCCGGCATCTCCATCCCGCGGGTGGCCGCCGACCAGGCCGCCGCCACCACCCACGTCTCGCTGGACAACCTGCAGCCGGGCGACCTGCTGTTCTGGTCCAACAACGGCAGCGACTCGGGCGTCTACCACGTCGCGATCTACACCGGCAACGGCAGCTACGTCGAGGCCGCCAACCCCAGCGCCGGTGTCCGCACCATGACCGTCGCCAACTGGGCGCCGGACTTCGCGGGCCGGATCTGATCCGGTAGCACCACGCGCGACAGCACGGCACGTACGCCGCCGCCCCTGGGAGGAGCCCACCGCTCCTCCCAGGGGCGGCGGCGTCGCCGTACCCGCAGGAACGACGGACGGTCGAAGGCCGGCCCCCGTCAACCGCGGGGGCCGGCCTTCGAGATGCTCAGTGCGCCGCGCGCACCGCCGAGACCAGTCCGCCGGCGCCCTCGTCCTGCTGCGACGGGCCGAGCACCGGGCGCCCGTAGGCCGCGGCACGCTCACGCAGGGTGAAGGTCTCCGCCTCCCAGCCCAGGCCGTCCAGCCAGCCGACCGGGTCCTGCGGCATCTCCCAGACCCACATCGACGCCGCCGAGCCCGGAGCGGCGTCCCTGCGGAAGCGTTCGACCACACCGCGCGAACCCAGGGTCAGGCCCATCCTGCTGCCTGCGGCGGACAGCGCACCGACCCGTTCGAGCAGTGACTGCACAGCGTCCTCGGGCAGATAGATCAGCAGCCCCTCGGCGATCCACACCGTCGGCTGCGCCGGATCGTGCCCGGCCGCGGCCAGGGCGCCGGGCCAGTCCTCGCGCAGGTCGACCGGTACGGTGATCCGCTCGCAGCGCGGAACGGCCCGCTCCTGACGCAGCACCGTGGCCTTGAAGCCCAGCGGTTCGGCCGTGTCCACCTCGAACAGCGTCGTCCCCGCAGGCCAGTCCATCCGGAAGGCCCGGCTGTCCATCCCGGCTCCGAGCAGCACCACCTGGCGGACGCCGGACGCGACCGCCCGGTCCAGCAGGTCGTCCAGGAACTTCGTCCGGATGACGATCGAGAAGGCCACACCGAGCCGGCGGCGCCGGGCCGCCTCGTCCGCGTCCGGGGGCCGCGGGGCACCGGGGCCGATCCCGCCGGCCGTGGCGAAGGCGAGCGCCAGCGGGTCCCGGAACAGCGGCTGCTCGCGTGCCGTCTCCATCGCCCTCACCCGGGCCACGCCCACGGCCGTGGCCCACACCCCGGACGGCTCGACCCGTCCCTCCGCATCAGTCATGCGTTCAGCCTAGGCCGCCGGGGCGCCGCACCGGCGCGGTGGGAATCAGCGCTCCGGGGGCCGGCTCCGACCCGGTGGCGACGACGTCGGCCCGCGCCGGCCCCCACCGGCGGTGCACCAGGGACGCGGCCCGTTTCGCTCGTGGTCCGGCCCCACCCCGACCGGGCCGGAGCAGCGGACGCGGCGGCCGGTCGCAGCACGCCGCCGGTGCGGGATCGGCCGACGGCGTGGTGCGATCGGCCGCCGACGGGCATGCTGGCGTTCCGCATCCGAGGAGGAGTCGCCATGGCCAAGGTCACCGTCACACTGGACGCCGATCTCGCGATCGAGGTGATGCTGCTCGCCGGGGTCAGGAGCCCGCAGGACGCGGTCGAACTGATCGTCCGTGACTACCTCGCCAGGGGTCACCGCACCGAGGCCCGGACCGGCGAGGCCGGCGACGGCTCACGCGTCACCCAGGACCGGCCCATCGTCCAGGAGGGCTGATCCCGGCGCTGAACGCGGCAGGCCCCCGGGAGAGCGTCGAGGACGCTCTCCCGGGGGCCTGCCGTACGTGGGCGGGCTACTCGCCGCGGTTCGGCCTGGCGCCGGTGGAGCCGCGCATCACCAGCTCCGGCTGGAACATGAACTCACCGCGCTGGGCGGCGTTCCCGCCGACCTCCTCCAGCAGGGCGTCGACGGCCGCGGTGGCCATCGCCTCGACCGGCTGGCGGATGGTGGTCAGCGGCGGCTCGGTGAAGGCGATCAGCGGCGAGTCGTCGAAGCCGACCACCGAGACGTCCTGCGGCACCGCGAGGCCCCGCTGGCGGACGGCCCGGATCGCGCCGAGCGCCATCATGTCGCTGCCGCAGACGATCGCGGTGCAGCCCTTGTCCAGCAGCGCGCCGGCCGCGGCGTGGCCGCCCTCCACGCTGAAGAGCGTGTGGTGGATCAGCCCCTCGGCCTCCTCCTGGGTCATCCCGAGGACGTCCTTCAGGGCCGCCGTGAAGCCCTCGATCTTGCGCAGCACCGGGACGAACCGGCGCTGGCCGACGGCCAGGCCGATCCGCTCGTGGCCCAGCTCGGCGAGGTGCTGGACCGCCATCCACATCGCGGCCCGGTCGTCCGGCGAGATGAACGGCGCGGTGATCTTCTCGCTGTAGCCGTTGATCAGCACGAACGGCACCTGCCGGCCGGTCAGCTTGGCGTACCGGTCGTGGTCCGCCGTGGAGTCCGCGTGCAGACCGGAGACGAAGACGATGCCGGCCACGCCGCGCTCGACCAGCATCTCCACGAGTTCGTCCTCGGTGGAGCCGCCGGGGGTCTGGGTGCAGAGCACCGGGGTGAACCCGTGCCGGCTGAGCACCTGCTCGATCACCTGCGCGAGCGCGGGGAAGATCGGGTTGCTCAGCTCGGGCGTGATCAGCCCGATCAGACCCGCGCTGCGCTGTCGCAGCCGGGTCGGCCGTTCGTAG
Organism: Kitasatospora sp. NBC_00315; assembly: GCF_041435095.1. Taxonomy (NCBI): domain Bacteria; kingdom Bacillati; phylum Actinomycetota; class Actinomycetes; order Kitasatosporales; family Streptomycetaceae; genus Kitasatospora; species Kitasatospora sp. NBC_00315. The sequence continues at coordinate 1,361,671 of NZ_CP108025.1, forward strand.
CCGAGGACGTCCAGCGCGGCCAGCACGGTCTGCCGTGTGGTCGCGGAAACGCCCGCTTTGCCGTTGAGGACGCGGCTGACGGTCGCTTCGCTGACCCCCGCCTGCGCCGCGATGTCCGAGAGTCGCGCCGTAGTCACGATCCCAGAGCCTATTGCAACCACGTCACACCGCCCACCAGATGGTGCTGTCCGCCGCCAGAACGACCTCGTTCTCCAGCACGACAGCCTCGGCCGAGGAGAGCAGGATACGGCCGGGAGCCGCGATCCGGACCGGCTCGGAGCCGGTGTTCGCGGTGCAGACGAAGGAGCCGGCGGCGCTGTCGCGGCGGAAGGCGAGCACGCCCTCGGGCGCGTCCAGCCAGGTCAGCTCGGTTCCGGCGCCCAGCGCCGGGTGCTCGCGGCGCACGGCGAGGGCGCTGCGGTAGAGCTCCAGCGTGGAGGTCGGGTCGCCGGTCTGGGCCTCGACGGAGAGCTGGGCCCACTCGGCGGGCTGCGGCAGCCAGCTCGGACCGCCGGCCTCCGGGCCGAAGCCGTACGGCGCCTCGCTGCCCGACCACGGGATCGGGACGCGGCAGCCGTCGCGGAAGCCGTCCTGGCCGGCCTGCCGGAAGAAGGACGGGTCCTGGCGGACCTCGTCCGGCAGGTCGGTGACGTCCGGCAGGCCGAGCTCCTCGCCCTGGTAGACGTACGCCGAGCCGGGCAGGGCGAGCATCAGCAGGCTGGCGGCGCGGGCGCGGCGCAGGCCGAGCACGCGGTCGCCCGCGGTACGGATCTGGGTGCCGCCGGGCGGGTTGGCGAAGCGGGTGGCGTGCCGGGTGACGTCGTGGTTGGAGAGCACCCAGGTGGCCGGGGCGTCGACCGGGCGCATGGCGTCCAGCGAGACGTCGACGACCTCGCGCAGGGCCGCGGCGTCCCAGTGGGTACCGAGGTACTGGAAGTTGAAGGCCTGGTGCAGTTCGTCCGGGCGGACGTAGTTGGCGGTGCGCTGGACGGTCGGGGTCCACGCCTCGGCGACGCCGATCCGCTCGCCCGGGTACTCGTCGAGGATCTTGCGCCAGACGCGGTAGATCTCGTGCACGCCGTCCTGGTCGAAGAACGGCATGACGTCGTTGCCGAGCAGCTTGAGCTGGTCGTGCGAGCCCAGGTTCGGCAGGCCGGGTGCCTTGACCATGCCGTGGGCGACGTCGATCCGGAACCCGTCCACGCCCATGTCCAGCCAGAACCGCAGGATCGAGCGGAACTCGTCGGCGACGGCCTCGTTGTCCCAGTTGAAGTCGGGCTGCTCCGGGGCGAACAGGTGCAGGTACCAGTCACCGGGCGTGCCGTCCGGGTTGGTGGTCCGGGTCCAGGCCGGGCCGCCGAAGATGGACTCCCAGTCGTTGGGCGGCAGTTCGCCGCTCTCACCCTGGCCGGGCTTGAAGTGGTAGCGCTCGCGCAGGGCCGAGCCGGGCCCCTCCCGCAGGGCGCGCTGGAACCACTCGTGCTGGTCCGAGGAGTGGTTGGGCACCAGGTCGACGATGATCCGCAGGCCCAGGCCGTGGGCGTCGCGGATCAGGCCGTCGGCGTCCATCAGGGTGCCGAACATCGGGTCCACCGCGCGGTAGTCGGCGACGTCGTAGCCGCCGTCGGCCTGCGGGGAGGCGTAGAACGGGGACAGCCAGACCGCGTCCACGCCGAGGTCGCGCAGGTACGGGAGGCGGCTGCGGATGCCGGGCAGGTCGCCCATGCCGTCGCCGTTGGAGTCGGCGAAGCTGCGCGGGTACACCTGGTAGATGACCGCTTCCCGCCACCAGCCTCTGGGCGCGCCGGCATTGTCGGCAACCGCCACGGGCGCGGCGGCGGGGACGGCGGCGGCGGGCCGGGAGGTGTCGGCCAGATTCTGGGTCATGGACAGTCATCCCTTGGGGACTAGGTGTCGGACCGGCCGCCGGGGTGTGGCGGCCGGTGCGCGGCGACAGGCTGTGGCAGGAGTGGGGTGGCTCAGGACTTCGCGGCGCCGGCGGTCAGGCCGGTCACCAGGTGACGCTGCACCAGGTAGAAGAGGAACGAGGACGGGATCGCGATCAGTACGGCGGTCGCGGCCATCAGGTTCCACTGGGAGTCGTGCTCGCTGACGAACGTCTGCAGGCCCACGGCCAGCGTGTACTTGCCGGAGCTGAGCATGAAGGTCGAGGCGAAGGCGACCTCGGCCCAGGCGGTCAGGAAGGAGTAGAACGCCGCCACCGCCAGGCCGGGCCGGGCCAGCGGCAGGACGAGCCGCCAGAAGGTGCCGAACGGGTTGAGCCCGTCCACCCGGCCGGCCTCGTCGATCTCCACCGGGATGGTGTCGAAGTAGCCCTTGAGCAGCCAGGCGCAGTACGGAACCGTGGTGGTCGAGTAGACCAGGATCAGACCGACGTAGCTGTCCAGCAGGCCCAGCGAGGACAGGATGGTGTACATCGGCACGATCAGCACGGCGATCGGGAACATCTGGGTGACCAGCAGGGACCACATCAGCGGGCGGTGGCCGGGGAAGCGCATCCGGGAGACCGCGTAGCCGGTGGTCGCGGCGATCAGCACGCCGACCACCGTGGTGACGCCGGCGACCAGCATCGCGTTGCCGAACCAGGTGAAGAAGTCGGTGTGGAACAGCACCGTGTCGTAGTTCGACAGCCCGATCTTGTCGAAGATGGCGCCGGGGTGGAGATAGTCGCTCTTGTCGGGGCCGAGCGAGATGAAGACGATCCACAGCACCGGGAAGAGCGCGATCAGGCTCGCCACGATCAGCGCGCCGTGCGACAGCGCCTTGGCCAGGGGGCTCAGTTCGCCGCGCCTGCGCGCTCGGGTCGTGCTGACGGTCGGGATGCCGGATCCCGGCACGGTGATGGTCGGTCGTTCTGCGGTGGTGCTCATCGGATGCCTGCCTTCTTGGCCGTCGTGGTCACGGGGATTGCGCCGGTCGGACGCCTGGTCGACGGGGAGCCCGTCAGCCGTTCGCCTTCTCGTTGCGGGCCAGCCAGCGCCGGTAGAAGGAGGTGAAGACGATCAGGATGGAGAGCAGGATGACGCCGTAGGCGGCCGACTGGGCGTAGTCGCGGGGCTGCTGGCCGAAGCCGAGGCGGTAGGCCCAGGTGACCAGGAGCTGGGCGTCCGATCCGCCCGAGCCGAAGAGCAGGAAGATCACGGCGAACTGGTTGAACGTCCAGATCACACCGAGCAGCACGACGGTGCTGGAGACGCTGCGCAGGCCCGGCAGGGTCACGTGGCGGAATTGCTGCCAGGCGGTCGCGCCGTCCATCTCGGCGGCCTCGTACAGCTCGCCGGGGATCGACTGCAGACCGCCGAGCAGCGAGATCATCATGAACGGGACGCCGCACCAGGTGTTGACCAGGATCGCGGCCGCCTTCTGGGCCACCGGGTCGTCCAGCCAGCCGGGCTGCGGCAGGTGCAGGGTGGAGAGCACGGTGTTGACGGCGCCGCCGTCGGAGAGCATCAGCCGCCAGGAGAAGACCGTCACGAAGGTCGGCACGGCCCACGGCAGGATCAGCAGCAGGCGGTACGCGCCGCGGCCGCGCAGCTTCTGGTTGAGCAGCAGCGCGAGGCCGAGGCCGAGCGTGTAGTGCAGGCAGACGCAGATGACCGTCCAGGCGATGGTCCAGGTGAAGTGCGACCAGAACCGGTCGTACGAGCCCGGGCCCCAGAGGATGTCGGCGTAGTTGTGCAGGCCCACGAAGTGGTACGAGGCCGGGATCCTGTTGACGCCGATCTGGCGCGCCGTGTTGAGGCTGGTGGCGTCGGTGAGGGTCATCCACATGCCCTCGGCGAGCGGGTACAGCACCAGCACGCCGAGTACCACGACCACCGGCGCGATCATCGCGTAGGCGTACCAGTGCTTGCTGTACGAGCGCTTGAACCGCTCCACGAAGCCCGGGCGCGGTTCGCGCTCCCGGCTGCCCTTGCTGGGTGCACCCTGCACGGCGACTGCCATTTGTTGACACCTTTTCGAGAGGTCCGCAGCCTCAACTCGGCGACTGCTGTTCGTACGAGGACGGCCGGAGTGCCCTCGGTCCCACGGCCGGTGGCCGTCCGGCCCGCCCTCGCGGGCTTGCCGGACGGCCGGGGGTGACTACTTGCTGAAGTCGGGGAGGAGCTTGGCGTAGTCGGTGGCGATGGTGGTGAGGCCGTCCTGGGTGCTGGTGCCCTGGACGATCTTGCCGAGGTTGGTGCCGAGGGAGGCGAAGAGGGAGCTGTACTCGGGGAGTTCGGGGCGGGGCTTGGCGGTGGCGAGGACGGCCTGGAAGCCGGCGATGCCGGGGTTGGCCTTGACGTCGGGGGTGAAGGCGTCGGCGCGGGTGGGGAGGGTGGAGTTCTTCTGGGCGATGAAGGACTCGCTGTCGGCGGAGGTCATGTAGGCGGCGAACTTCTCGGCGGCGGCCTTGTGGGCGGTGTCGGAGCCGGCGTAGACGGAGACGTTGTGGCCGCCGGTGGGGGCGCCGGCCTTGCCGGCGGTGCCGGCGGGGACGGGGGCGATGCCGAGGTTGTTCTTGTCGGTGAAGGCGGTGCCCTTGTAGATGTTGGTGACCTCCCAGGGGCCCTGGATGATGGCGGCGACCTTGCCGCTGTTGAAGGCGTCCATCATGTGGGCGTAGCCGTCGGAGGTGAGGTCGGCCTTGACGGTTCCGGGGGCGGTGAAGAGGGTCTTGTAGGTTTCGACGGCCTTGGCGGCTTCGGGGGTGGTGATGGTGATCTTCTTGCCGGTGGCGTCGACGGTGTCGGTGCCTTCGCCGAAGAGGAGGGGCATGGCGTAGTAGCCGTCGCCGGCGCGCATCCAGAAGCCGTCGACGCCGGCCTTGTCCTTGAGGGTGGCGGCGTCGGTCTTGAGTTCGTCCCAGGTGGTGGGGGCGGTGGTGATGCCGGCCTTGGTGAAGAGGTCCTTGTTGTAGAGCAGGCCGAGGGTGTCGGTGACCAGGGGGATGCCGTAGAGCTTGCCCTGGTACTTGGCCTGCTGGACGAGGCTGGGCTGGAAGGCGGCGGCGTCGGTGGCGGCGGGGGTGCCGTCGAGGGGCTCGAGGTAGCCGGCCTTGGCGAAGGCGGCGGTCCAGCCGACCTCGGAGCGGAAGACGTCGGGGGCGCCGGAGGCGCCCATCGCGGTCTGCAGCTTGTTCTGGGCCTGGTCGAACGGGACGCTGACGAAGTTGACCTTGATGTTCGGGTTGGCGGCCTCGAACTTCTTGGCGAGCTCCTGGTAGTTCGGCGCCTCGTTGGTGGCGTTCGAGGTGTCCCAGTAGGTGATGGTGACCGGGCCGGAGGCCTTGCTGTCCGAACCGGAGCCACTGCTGCCACAGGCTGCCATCGAGACCGCGAGGGCCGCAACGAGGGCAGAGGCCGCGATGCCACGCCGCATGAGAACTCCTAGAAGAAGGTGGGGGTGCCCGAGATGGTCGAGGACGGCGCATAATGGCTGTCCCGAGCCGACCGCGCCGTAGTGCCGCCGGGCTTGGGGAGGAACGTAACAGCGAAGCAATCCTCGCGGAAAGAGCTTGCAGCAAGTTTCTGCAAGATCCTGCGATCGTTACGTTCGCGTGTCCCCGGCGTAGCCGCGCGGTTGTCTCTCGATGACGGACCCGCCGTCGGATGCCCTGCTCGGCGCACCCGTGGACAGCGCCGCCACCCGGCGGGCGCCCGCGAAACCCCTTGCACGCCATCGGTCGCCCCGCGCGCCGGGGCTTCATTGTCATGCTGCGGACCGCTGCCCTTCATGCGCTCCGTCCGCACCGAGCTGCTCCGGCGCGGGGTGCCCGCCGGATCCGTCCACTACGAGGTGTTCGGCCCGGACCTCTGGCTCGCCGACCGCTGACCGCCGACCGCAGACCGCAGACCGCTGACCGCTGACCGCTGACCGCTGACCGCAGCCTCCCCCCGCGCCCCGCCTGCTCCCGTGCGGCGGGGCGTCAGGCGTTCGGCGGCGCGATGACGATCGAGCAGATCCCGGGGGCGGAGAACGGCCGCAGCGTGACACCGCCGGGGCGGCCGGCCCGTTCGGCCAGCGCGTCCAGCAGGCCCCGGTGCACGGCGCAGACCACCTCCGGGTGACGCTCGGCGTTCGCCAGGAACGGGCAGCTGTGCAGCCGTACCTCGGCGCCGTCCGGCGTCGACTCCGGCGCGAATCCCCAGCCTTCGGCCTCGGCCAGCACCCGCCGCGCCAGCTCCCGGCCGCTCGCCGGCCCGGGCTCGGCTCCGGTACCGGCTCCGATACCGGGCTCGGCTCCGGTGCCGGGCTCACCGGCGGATCCCGCGCCCCACCGCCGGCCGGCCTCCTCGGCGCGCGCGGAGCGCTCCTGCGCACCGGCGCCGTAGCCGAGCGCGAGCACCTCGACCAGCCTCCGGTACGCCGTCAGCTGTTCCCGCTCGGGGGCCGCCGCGTACCGCAGCCTGGGCCGCCCGCGCCCGGCGGCCGGCTCCCGCCGCACCTCGACCAGACCGGCCTCGACCAGGGCGGTGAGGTGATGGCGCACGGTGGTGACGTGCAGCTCCAGCGCCTCGCCGAGCTGCCCGACGTCCAGCGGCCCGGGCGCCTCGGTCAACGTGGCCAGCAGGGCCCGCCGGGCCGGCGCGGCGAGCGCCTTGTGCACACCGGGGTCACTGCTGTCCATGGCGCCATATTACGGTGGCCGGTCCGCCGGCCGGCCGGGAAGACTGGGCGGATGCGCATCAGATCCGCCACCAGGGACGAACTGCCGCTGCTCCGGGAGATCGAGTGGGCGGCCGGGGAGTGCTTCCGGGCCGTCGGCATGCCCGAGATCGCCGACGACGAGCCGCTGTCCGTGACCGAACTCGCCCGGTACCTGGACACGGGCACCGCGCTGGTCGTGGTGGACGCGGACGACCGGCCGGTGGCCTACCTGATCGCCGTGCCGGTCGACGGCGCCCTGCACGTCGAGCAGGTGTCGGTGCACCCGGCCCACGCCCGCCGGGGCCTGGGCCGCGCGCTGATCGACCACCTGGCCGCGCACACCGAGGCCGCCGCGCTGACCCTGACCACCTTCGCCGACGTGCCCTGGAACGCCCCGTACTACGAGCGGTGCGGATTCCGCCCGCTGGCCGCGGCCGAGGTCACCCCCGGCCTGCGGGAGATCCGCCGGCAGGAGGCGGCGCACGGCCTCGACCGCTGGCCGAGGCTCTGCATGCGCCGTGACCTGCACCGCCTCCCGGCGGACGGACCGGCTCCGGCGGAGCCGCCCGTCAGCTGACGCTCAGACGCAGCACCGTGGTCGAACGGAACTCCTCGCCCGGCCGCAGCACGGTGCTCGGGTACTCCGGCCGGTTCGGGGAGTCGGGGTGGTGCTGGGTCTCCAGCGCGATGCCGGAGTGCGGCCCGTAGGCCGTGCCGGACGCGCCGGTGACCGCGCCGTCGAAGCTGTTGGCGGTGTAGACCTGCAGGCCCGGCTCGGTGGTGAGCACCTCCAGGGTGCGACCGCCCGCCGGGTCGTGGAGCAGGGCCGCGCGGGTCGCCCCGCCGTCCTCGGCGCGGGCGCGCAGCACCCAGTTGTGGTCGTAGCCGCCGCCCGCGAGCTGCGGGTGGCCGTCGTGGATGGACTCGCCGACCCGCCGGGCGGTGGTGAAGTCGAACGGCGTGCCGCTCACCGGCTCGTAGGGCCCGTACGGGATCTGCCGGTCGTCGACCGGGGTGTACGCGTCGGCGTCGAGGGTGAGCAGGTGGCCCAGGATGTCCCCGTTCCCCTCGCCCGCCAGGTTGACGTACGCGTGGTTGGTGAGGTTGACCACCGTGGCGCGGGTCGTGGTCGCACGGTAGGAGATGGTCAACTCCCCCGTGGCGGAGAGGGTGTAGGCCACGCTGACGTCGAGCGCGCCGGGAAAGCCCTGGTCCCCGTCCGGGCTGTGCAGGTGGAACCGGACCCCGCCCGGGCCCCGGCCGGGCGGGACGATCTCCTCGGCCTGCCAGATCCGGTTGGCGAAGCCGTCCGGGCCGCCGTGCAGGGTGACCCCGCGGCCGGTGGGGGCGAGTTCGTGCGCCTCGCCGTCCACGGTGATCCGGCTGTCGGCGATCCGGTTCGCGTAGCGGCCCACGGTGGCGCCGTAGTACCGGGCCGGGCCGAGCACGTCGGCCAACCGGTCGCTGCTGAGCAGGATCTGGGCGCTCACGCCGTCACGGTCGGGTGCCCACAGGGTGTGCAGGGTCGCGCCGAGCGACAGGACGGACGCCTCGTACGGGCCGGCCCGCAAGGTCCAGCGCTCGATGGCGGCGTCGCCGCCGGGCTCGAACGGCTCGCAGCGCACGGACGTCCCCGGGTGCTCCTCGCCCCCTTCCGCCACAGCCTGCTGCACCGCCTCCGTGTGCTTCACGTCCGTGCCCTGCACGTCCGCCCGGTGCGTCGCCATGACCTGCTCCTCAGTGGTCGCCGGGGCTCGCCGCAACGGCTGCCCCGCGTCGAATTCTGTTCGAGTCTGAGCGATCCTGTCGCCCCACCGGCAAGCCTAGCGGCGCGGCGGGCCCGGGGCGTCGTCCGTCCACACCGCGACCCGCCGCACCGCGGCCCGCCGCACCGGCCGCGCTCAGTCCGGCGTCCCGGACTCCTCCGGCGTCCCGGGCTCCTCGGACGTCCCGGGCAGACCCGACGTCAGGCCGAGGGCGGCGGCGAGCCCCTCCGGGCCGGTGCCGGTCTTGCGGTGCACCGCGGCGAGCCGACGGTGGACCATGCTCAGCGGCACGCTCAACTGCTGGGCGATCCGCTGGGCCGGGAGGCCCTTCACGGCCAGCGTGGCCACCTCCCACTCCGGGGCGCTCAACGCGTCCTTGCTGACCGTCCGCAGCCGGTTGGGACGCAGCCCGGACTTGGCCAGCTCCCGGCGGGCGCGGCCCACCAGGCCGTCCGCGGCGCAGTGCTGGGCGAGCTCGATGCCCTGGTAGAGGTACTCGGCCGCGTCGTCCAGCCGGCCGACCCGGCGCAGCGCGCAGCCCAGGTCGACCAGTGCGACGGCGTGCTCGTAACCGGCCGGCGACTGACCGAGGTGGCTCACCGCGCGCTCCAGCAGCTCCACCGCCTTCGGTCCGTCGGCGATCTCGGCGTGCAGCCGCAGGGCGATGCCGATCGCGGACGCGGTGCCGAAGGCCTCCGCCCGGGCCACCGACTCCTCGGCCAGCTCCCAGGCCCGCTTGGGGTCCTCCTTCGCCAGTGCGACCGCGAGGTGCCCGGCCCAGGGCGCCCAGACGGTGTTGTGCCAGCCGCGTTCGGTCAGCCTGGCCCCGGCCAGCTTGAGTTCGGCCGCGGCCGGCCCGTGCCAGCCCTTGGCGAGCAGCAGCTTGCCGTACAGGGACGCCGCGTCCGGCAGCACCATCGCGGTCGCGTGGTAGGGCGGGCGGAAGTGGTGCTTCTCCGCCAGCTCCCAGGCCTCCTCGGTCCGGCCGCGGGCGATCAGGGTGTCCACCAGCACGCCGACGGCGTCCCACTCCAGCGGCAGGCCGGGCGCGATCCGCTCGGAGAGCCGCAGTGCCCGGCGCAGGAAGTCCTCGGCCTCGGCGAGCAGGCCGCGACGGAACCGGGTGAGGCCCATCAGGAAGTAGCCGAAGCCGCGGTGCGCGCCGCTCCAGCCGGCCAGCTCGAACTCCATGATGGCGTCCGAGAAGAGCCGTTCGGCGAGCGCCAGCCGGTCGGTGTACGTGAAGGTGAGCCCGATGATGGCGGGCAGCTCGAAGCCCCAGGTGGTGCCGGTCCACTCCAGGCCGTCGGGCAGGCGGCCGCCGTCCAGGGCCTCCTCGACCAGCGAGAGCGCCACGGTCGCGGGCTCGCCGCGCAGGGTGAGGTCCCAGGCCCGGATCGCGAGGACGGCGCGGTCGGCGGTGCCCTGGCCGGTGAGGCCGCGCCAGAGTTCCTCCAGCCGGTGGGAGCGCGCCGGGCCGTCCTCCTCGTCCTTGCGGAAGGCCTGCCAGACGAAGGACGCCGCCTCCAGCCGCAACCGGCCCGCCGCGTCCTCGGTGCGTCCGATCTCGTCCCGGCAGACCCGGGCCGCCTCGGCCAGTTCGCCGTTGTGGGCGAGCACCTCCGAGAGCCGGAAGGTGGCGTCCACCCGCAGTTCCGGGCGCAGTCCCTCGTCCGGGTCGAGGGCGAGCCGCAGCTGGTTGGCGGTCGAGGCCGGGTCCGTGAGCAGCGCGGAGCAGCCGAGTTCGTAGAGCACCTCGGCGCGGTCCTCCTCCTCCGGCGGCTCGTCCAGGGCGCGGCGCAGACAGGCCTGGGCCGCCTCCGGCGCGCCGATGGCGAGGTGTTCGTTCGCGGCCCGCCGCAGCTTGCGCACCGTGCGGTCGTCGCCCTCGGGGTGCGTGGCGACCAGGTGGCGGGAGGCGGCGATCAGGCCGAGACCGGCGTTCTCGATCGCGGTGAACGCGACGCCGTGCATGCCCGTCCGGGTGGCGTCCGGCATCGTCCGGTAGATCGAGGTGCCGATCAACGGGTGGACGAACTCCAGCTTCCCGCCGGGCATCTGGATCAGCACACGGTGCTTGCGCAGCGCCTTGATGGCGTCACTCGCGGCCTCCCTGCTGAGCGCCGAGATGCGGGTGGCCAGGTCCACGTTGATGTCGGTGCCGAGCAGCGCGGCGGCCCAGGCGAAGCGCAGGGTGCTGGTGCCGAGCTTGTCCAGCCAGGTCTTGAGCGTCATGCCACGGGCCTCGGCCGCGAGCTCGGCCAGGACGCCGGCGTTCTCCTCGACCGGCTCCAGCTCCTGGTCGACGATCCGGCCGAGCAGCGCGGTGGCGTCGTACGGGTTGCCCCGGGTGACCGTCCAGAGCGCGTAGCAGAACGCCTCGTCGGCCTCGGCCCCGAGCGCCTCCCGGACGATCTCGGACATCGAGGCCGGGGTGAGGGCGCGCAGCTCGTGCCCGCGGGTGACCTGGCCGGCGATGGCCTGCTGGAACGGCAGCGCGTCCGGGGTGAACTCGTCACCGTCGCGGTAGGCCATGACCAGCAGCACCGGCAGTTCGCGGGATCGGACGGCGAAGGCGGCCAGCCAGCTCAGCGACTCCAGGTCGGCCCAGTGCAGGTCGTCGATGATCATGACGAGCGGGGCACGGCGCGGGGCGAGCTGGGTGAGGACGTAGTCCAGACCGTCCCTGATGCCCTGCGGGTCGATGGCGACCGCCTCGCTGCCGGGGCGGAAGAGACCGATGGCGGGGCCGACGGTGTCGTACCAGTTGCCGAAGACCTCGTTGCGCTCGGATTCGGTGAGGCCGCCGAGCACCGGCTGCAGGAGCTGACGCAGGACGTGGTACGGCTCGGTGTACTGCTGCTCGCCGCCTCGGGCGAACAGGACGGTGCAGCGCTCCCGGGTGTGGGCGCGGCGCCGGACCTCGTGCAGCAGCGTCGTCTTCCCCAGACCGGCCCGGCCGGAGAAGATCAGCAGTTCGCCGATCTCGGTACCGCCGGCCGCGAACTCCCGGCAGAGCTTGTCGACCGCGAGCTCGGCCGAGCGGACCTCCGACTCGCGGTCGCGCAGCCGGGTGTGGCTCTCGGGGTGGTCAGTCCTGTCGGCGCCCTCGGGTCCGGTGGGATCCGAGAGGCTTGCGAGGCGGTCCGTGAGGTGGGGATCGGTGGGGCCCGCGGGGCCCTCCTGACCTGGCATGCCGTCAGCTCCGACACTGGTCCCGCGCTCGAATGCGCCCCGTGTTTCGCGTTCCTCGGCCACCGCCATGCCCTCCGCCTCGCCGATCCATACCTGCCGGTCCACGGTCACGAAAGGGCCATGGACCTGGAGCCGACACTAGCGCTCGCAGGGGGCGCTCCGGGTGGCATTCGCGCAGGCCGAGGGCGAGATCGAGGGTTCGTGCCGAGCGGCCGGGGCAATTGCCCTGATATCCCTATCGGCCGATCATTCCATCAGATACCCTCGGCCCCTCGGGGCACAGTTGATCTTCTTTCTCCAATCACCCAACCCCCACGGTGCCACCGGGAGTCCGATGTCTGACGAGAACTCACTTCTCCATCCGTTCCCCCACCGTCGCAGCCCCCACGCCGCGCAGGCCGCCGAGCAGCACCGCACGTGGCTGCGGCGCCATCCGCTGCTGTACGGCGACATCGGCGACTCGCCCTACGCGCACTGGGAGGTGGTCGATCTCGCCGCGCTCGGCTACCCCGACGCCGGGCCCGACGAACTCGCCCTGGCCGCTGACCTGATGGGCTTCTACTTTCTCTTCGACGACCAGTTCGACGGCCCGCTCGGGCGACGGCCGGCCGAGGTCGCGCGGATCTGCGACCGCCTCGCCGGGATCCTGCACGGCGCGCCGCCCGACCCGGACTCCCCCGCCGAGACGGCGTTCGCCGACCTGTGGCGGCGCAGCACGCTCGGCATGCCCGCGCGCTGGCGGGCCCGCGCCGCGTACAACTGGGAGTGGTACTTCGCCAGTCACCCGGCCGAGGCCGCGGGGCGCATCTCCGAGAGACCGCCCGATCGCGAGGGCTACCTGGCCCTGCGACGGGGCACGGCCGCGATGGAGACCATCTTCGACATGATCGAGCGGCTCGGCCGCTTCGAAGTGCCGATGGCCGCCCATCACCACCCGGTGCTGCGTCAACTGCGGCAACTGGCAGCCGACATACCCTCGCTGAGCAACGACGTCCGCTCCTACCCGAAGGAGGCGCCGACCGGGGACGTCAACAACCTGGTGATGATCGTCCAGCGGGAGCGCGGCTGCTCGGCGCAGGAGGCCTGCGCCGTCGTCACGGCCGAGGCACAGCAGATGCTCGCGCGCTGCACCGAGCTGGTCGCCCAACTCCCCGAGAGCTACCGGGCGCTGGGCCTTGATCCGGCGGATCTGGAGCTCGCCGGGCGCTACGCGCAGGGCCTGACCGCCTGGCTGGCCGGCTACCTGCACTGGGAGTCCAGGACCGGGCGCTACCGGATGGCCTGAGCCGGCGAGCAGCCGGGCCCCGGCGGCGGACTCGCACTCCTCGGAGGTGAGCCGCCCCGGCCCGGCCACCCGGCCGAGACCCGCCGGCCCATCCGCGACGTCCGGCCGGCGGTCGACTGCGACGCGAGAGCGCCGAGCGGTAGAGGTACGGGTGCGGGTACGACCGAAGCGTCGGCCCCCGTCCGCACCGGGCCGCACCGGGCCGCACCGGGCCGCACCGGGCCGCACCGGGCCGCACCGGCGGGAGCGGGGCGGCGCCCTCACGTACCGGCCGTTCGCCGCGCCCGGGCGGCACGCACCGCCTGTTCGATGTTCTCCGGCGGGATCCGGACGCCCGAGGCGATCCGTCCGCCCGCCTCCCGGATCGCGTCCGCCGCGGCCTGGGCCCAGAGGTGCTCGATCAGGACGATCAGTGCCACCGTGCCCGGTTCCAGCAGTTCGGCGGCCTCCTGGGCGTCCTCGGGGCCAATCAGGGGCAGTGCCGCCCCGGCGTCCGGCACGACGCCCCGGAGGTGCTCGAAGTCGGCGAGTTCGCCGTAGGTCGCCTCCCCGTCGGCCTTCCGGGTGACCACCAGCGAGTCGATCACCCGGATGTCACCACCCGTGCTCAGCCTGCCGAGGGCCCTGGCCGCCTCGACGGTGATGGTCTCCTGCGGGAACGTCAGGACGAGCAGTTCGGCCGGTCCCATGCCGGACCCCCTTCCGTACGCGGTTCACCGCTCCGTGACGGTGCGTGACGGTCCACGGTTCCGGTGCGGTGATTGCCTGCGGTGATTCCCGTTCCGCGATTCACCTTTTTGTGGATACAAGCACACAAAGGTGTCGAAATGCCGACGCGCCGCACGCGGACGCGGGCCGCGGCGCCGGCTGCGCGCACCGTGGAGTCGGGGGCGACATCCCGCCCCCGTACTTCGACAAGGGAGAGCACAGATGGCCATCGCCGTTGACAAACTGTCCGATCCGGCGGTCCGCGCCCTGGTGGCGGCGATCAACGCCGGCGACCGCGACGCGTTCCGGAACACCCTGGCGCCGGACGCGACGATGTCGGACGACGGGAGCGAGCGCGACGTGGAGGACTGGACCGAGCGGGAGATCTTCGCGTCCCGCGGCCGCATCGACGTCCGCTCCGAGTCCTCCGCGGGCCGGGCGCTGATCGCCGACTACCGCAACGACACCTGGGGCGAGATGCGCACCGCCTGGCGGTTCACCGTCGACGGCGGGAAGATCACCCGGTTCGAGACCGGTCAGGCCTGAGCCGACGGGCCGAGGGGCCCCTGCCGAGCCTGAGAGGCCCCTCGACCCGGGCCCCCGGGCCCGGCCGGGCCCCTCAGCTCGCGGGCAGGCACTCCCGCACCGCTCTGATCAGGGTGCGCGAGCGGATGTCCCCCGTGACACCGGGCTGCATCCCGTTGGTCACGTACCCGAAGCCGATGCCCAGCTGCGGGTCGGCGAAGCCGAGCGAGCCGCCGCGCCCCGGGTGGCCGAAGCTCGCCGGCGAGGCCATCGGCGAGGTCGGGCCGTGCCGGAAGAAGCCCAGACCGAAGGTGGAGTTCACGATCAGTACGCGGTCCGGCCCGCTGACCGCCGGCCCCATCGCCCTGGCCAGCAGGTCCGGGCCGAGCAGCGGGGCGAGCACCTCCCCGGGCGCGCCGCCGTGCCGGTCGGCGGCGCCGATCAGCGCGGCGTAGAAGCGGGCCACCGAGCGGGCCGTGCCGATGCCGCCCGCGCCGGGGATCTCGGCGGCCTGCACGGCCGGGTCGTTGAGATCCACCACCGAGCGGACCGAGGCGAAGGCCCGGGCGGTCAGCGAGCCCCGGTCGCGGTAGGCGTCGACCACCGCCTGCTTGGGACGCACCCGAAGCCCGCTCGGCCCGCTCTGCGCCGCCTCGGGCGCGGGCAGGTCGACCAGTCGGCCCACCCTGGAGGCCGCGCCGGACGGCAGGCCGATCCAGAGGTCCAGGCCGTAGGGCCGGGCGATCTCCTCGGCGAAGTACTGGCCCACGGTGCGCCCGCTGACCCGCCGGATCACCTCGCCCACCAGCCAGCCGAAGGTGTACGGGTGGTAACCGTGCGCGGTGCCCGGCTCCCAGGCCGGCGCCTGGGCGGCGACGGCGGCGGCGGCCGGCTCCCAGGTGAGCACGTCCTCCAGGCGCAGCGGCACGTCCAGCGCGGGCACCCCGGCCTGGTGGGAGAGCAGCTGGTGGACGGGGACGGCGCCCTTGCCGGCCGCGCCGAACTCCGGCCAGTAGGAGGAGGCCGGCGCGTCCAGGTCGAGCAGACCGCGCTGGGCCAGGTGCAGGGCGGTGGCGGCGGTCAGGCCCTTGGTGACCGATCGCAGCACCTGGGCGGTGTCCGCCGTCCAGGGCACGGCGGGCGCCGGACGGCCGCCGACCTCGGGCCGGGCGTCGCCGCCCCAGAGGTCGACCACCTTGCGGCCGCGCACGTACAGCGCGAAGGCCGCGCCGAGCTCGCCGTACTCGCGGAAGTTGCGGGCGAAGGCCTCCCGGACCGGCCCGTAGCCCTCGGCCGTCTCGCCCCAGATCTCCACCACCGCGCGCCGCCTTCCACCGCCGACCCACCCTCGGACATCCGGCGGTCATCGGTGGATCCGATCATCCGACCGCCGCGTCGAACCCTAGCCGGGCCGTGCGGCGGACGCCGACTCGGTACGGTGACGGTCATGAGCGAGCACAGCACGGTTCCGGTCCCGGACCCCGCCGACCCCGCCGACCCCGCCGAAGAACTGCTGGACGTCGTCGACGAGCACGACCGGGTGACCGGACAGGCGAAGCGCGGAGAGGTGTACCGGCTGGGGCTCACCCACCGGTGCGTCTTCATCCTGGTCCGGAACCCGCAGGGGCGGATCTTCGTGCATCGGCGGACGGACACCAAACTGTTCGCGCCGGGGGCGTACGACATGTTCGTGGGCGGTGTGGTCGGCGCCGGCGAGACCTACCGGAGCGCGGCGGTGCGGGAGGCCGAGGAGGAGCTCGGAGTCCGGGGCGTCGAGCCGCGCCGGCTGTTCAAGTTCCTCTTCGAGCAGGGCCCGCTCTCCTGGTGGTGCGACCTGTACGAGGCCGAGTGGGACGGACCGGTCGCCCCACAGGCCGAGGAGGTCGCCTGGCACGACTGGCTGACCGGTGAGGAGCTGGCCGGCCGGCTCGCCGAGTGGGAGTTCGTCCCGGACGGGCGCGACGCCTACCGGCGCTACCTGGAGTCCACCGCGCCCGGGGACGCAGCCGCCGGCTGAACCGGCCGGCCCTGCCAGGACGGCCGCGCAGGGCGGCCTTCGGAGCGACCGGGCGGACCGGCCGGGCGGGCCTCAGCTGCTCGTGGGCCCGTCGCCGTCCCAGTGCGGGTGTTCGCGCACCGCCCAGAGCCGGTCCACCGTCCCGGTGCGCATCCCGCGCCGGGACTCCGGGTCGCGGACGGCCATCCAGACGTGCCCGGCGACCACCAGGCCGACGGCGAGCGCCAGCCAGTCGTGCACGAAGGTCGCGCCGGTGCGCCAGACCAGCGGCGCGAGGTCGGTGAACCACATCAGCAGGCCGGTGCCGATCATCACCAGGGCCGCCCCCGCGATCCAGGCCGCGTACAGCTTCTGCCCGGCGTTGAACTTCCCGGCCGGTCGACGCGGCACGCGGTGCAGCACGGCCGAGACCCACTGCCGGTCGTACGGGGCGAACCGGCCGAGTCGGGAGAGGTCGGCGCGCAGCGCGCGCGAGCCGAGACCCAGCAGCAGCGGGAGCGGGAGCAGCACCCCGGCCCACTCGTGCACGGTGACCACCAACCGGCGCCGGCCGACGAGTTGGGCGAGCGCGGGCACGTACAGACAGGCGGCCGTCGCGATGCAGATGAGCATCAGGGCGGCGGTGCCGCGGTGCACCCGGCGTTCGGCGCGGGCGAAGCGGGCCCGCCGGTCAGTCGGTCGGGGCATCGTCGCGCCCGTTGGACTGTCCGACCCAGGCGTCGACGTCATAGCCGTAGTGCTCCCAGTAGCCGGGTTGGACGGTGGAGGTCAGGGTGATGCCGGAGAGCCACTTCGCCGACTTGTAGAAGTACATCGGCGCGACGTACAGGCGGACCGGCCCGCCGTGCTCGTGCGTGACCGGGGCGTCCTGCATCCGCAGCGCGACCAGCACGTCGTCGCGACGGGCCTGTTCCAGGGTGAGGCTCTCGGTGTAGCTGCCGTCGAAGCAGCTGAAGCGCACGGCGGTGGCGTCGGGCCGCACACCGGCGGCGTCCAACAGCTGCGACAGCCGGACGCCTTCGAACGGGGTGCCCGGCACCCGCCAGCCGGTGACGCACTGGACGTCGTGCACGATTCGGGTCTGCGGCATCGCCTGGAGATCGGCCAGGCGGTGCGTGGCCGGCCGGTCGACCAGGCCGTCCACGGTGAGGGTGTAGTCCTCGGCCGTGCGGGTGGGCACCGAACCGACCACCGAGTAGTAGCGGAACCCGCCACCCGGCAGCAGGCCGGTCAGTCCGGTCGGGTCCTTCTCGCTGACCTTGGACACCACCGCGTCGGCGGCGCGCTGAAGGTAGGGGCCGGCGGCGACGCCCGCGACGCCCAGGCCGAGCATGCCGAGGATGACGCGGCGGCCTACGGGGGTACCGCGCTCGGCGGGGCTTTCGTTCACTCCTCCATTCGAGCAGGTCGGACGGCCCGGAGCCAGGGCCCGGCGGGAGACGTCAGGGTTTCGTCATCTCCGCCGGCCCGCCGGCCCGCCGGCCGCCGGTCTGTCCCGTGGTGCGAGGGGCCGGCACCGGACCGGACGGGCGTGCGACCGGACGGGCACGAGACGCGACAGGGCCCGGCGCGGGCCGGCCCTGGCAGGCGCACCCGGGCCGGCCGGGCGGCCGGATAGGGTGACGCCATGGCTTCCCGTACACCGCCGGCGGCGTCCCGGGCCGGCTCCGCGACCGCCGCGACCGCCACTGCCGCCGCGGACCGGCCCCGGCGGCGGCTCAGTGTGGACGAACGGCGCGAACAGCTGATCGCCGTAGCCCTGGAGCAGTTCAGCCTCCGCCCGCCGGAGGAGGTGTCGATCGACGACATCGCCGCGGCCGCCGGGGCCTCCCGCCCGCTGGTGTACCACTACTTCCCCGGCAAGCAGGCCCTGTACGAGGAGTCCCTGCGCCGGGCCGGGCAGGAGCTGGCTGGACGCTTCGAGGAACCCGCCCGCGGTCCGCTCTCGGAGCGGCTGCTGCGCGTGATGGGCCGCTACCTGGACTTCGTGGACAGTCACGGCCCCGGCTTCTCGGCCCTGCTGCGCGGCGGCTCGGTCGCGGCGAGTCCGGGGACCAACGCCGTGATCGACCAGGTGCGGCTGGCGGCCCACGACCAGATCCTGCTGCACCTGGCGCTGCCCGCGCCCAGCGCGGCCGTCCGGCTGGCGGTACGGGCGTGGATCGCCACCGTGGAGATCACCTCACTGGAGTGGCTGGCCGAACGCTCGGTACCGCGTGAGGAGTTGCAGCTGCAGCTGGTGCAGGGGTTCATCGCCTCGCTGGTGCTGACCGTCGCCCGGGAGCCGGCGCTGGCCGGCGACCTCGCCGGGTACTTCGCCGACGAGCGGCCGGACGGGCCGGCCGGGCAGCTGGTGAGCCGGCTGGCCGACCTGTTCGCCCGGCCGGACCTCGCCGAGGCCGTCGCCCGGCTCGCCGCGCAGCCGCCGGCCTGAGCCCCCGGCGCCCCGGCCCCGGTGGCCCGGCCCCGGTAAGCCCTTGGTCACCTCCGGTGGTGCGTCCGTCCCGACCGGCCCGGTCACAGCGGTCACCCCGGTCACGGCGGGCACGACCGGTCACGGCGGGGAGGACCGGGACGGGTGGGGCGGCCGGGCCGGTCAGCACCCCGCCCGAGCCTGTTCGGCTTCAGCTGGGCGGGCGGTGTCTGATAGAAATTGAGCGCATCTCAGACGATCACCGAACGCAGTAGAGCGGGGGGCTCGCCACCATGACCCAGGACGGCTACACCGACGGGGAGGTGGCTCCGTTCGCGGCCGCCGAGCAGGCCTCCGCGACGCTCGGCGCCCTTGCCGAAGCCCTGCTCGACGGGCGCACCACCCGCTACCCAAGCGCTTCGCTGACCGTCCTGCTCGGCGCCGCGCACCCGGCCGCCGAGTCCCTGTTCGGGATCGGCCTCGCCGAGCACGGTCCGGCGCACCAGGCGGTCGGCCACCTCGGCACGGTGGTCGCGGCCGGTACGGCCCGCGCCCGTGCGGCCTCGACCGGCGCCCCGGCGGGCGCGGCGGCCGCCGCGGCGCTGCTCGCGCGGTTCGGCGGCGGCGCGGTCCGCGGCGCGACCCCGGACGCCGGCGCCCCCACGGCCGAGCTCCTCGGGCTGCCGGTGACCGGCGAGGTCGCGGATCCGAAGCTTCGGCCGCCCTTCACCGCCCCGCTGGCCGACCTCGCGAACGGTCAGCAGACCCGCCGGCCCGCTCCCCTGGCGCCGGGCGCCGGCGCCGAACTGCGCCTGGTCGTCCCGCCGGTCTTCCACCCGCTCACCGCCCCGGACGCCGGGACGGACCTGGCCGTGCACCTGGCCGAGGTCGCCGAGGAGCTGTTCAGCGGCACCGGAGCGGCACCGCGCCGGGATCTGGCCGTGGCCGGCGCGAGCCTCGCGGACCTGTTCGCCGCCTCCGGAGTGGCGTACGCCGGCCTGTCGGCGCTGACCCTGGACGGCCGCCCGACCGACGCCGCCCTGGTGGTCTCGCTCGCGCGGAACCAGAGCCCCGTCCAGGTGCTCGCCACCGACACCGCCGGCGCCCGCCCGCACGCCGAGGTGTGGACGGTGCTGCTTCCCTCGGGACCGGCCGTGGTGCTGGTCGAGGGCCGCACCGTACCCGTACCCGCCCGGCTGACCGGCGACGGCGCCGCCCGCTGGGTGGTGCTGTCGGTGGCACAGGCCATGGTGCCGCTGCCCGACAGCGCTTCGGTGCTGTGCGTGCAGCTGACCACCGCGCACGCGCAGGACTGGGAGCTGTACACCGGGGCGTTCGCCGAGCTGCTGAAGAGCATCCAGTTCGCCTGGGACGGCGTGGACGGCCGGACGCTCGCCCCTCTCCCGGCGCAGGCCACCGCCCCGGTCACCGCACCCGCCCCGGTCGCGCCGGTCGAACCCGCCGCCGCGCCCGTTCCCCCGGCCGCGCCCGCCGAACCCGAGGGCACGCCGGTCCGGATCCCGCCCGCCGACTTCAACCCCTTCGCCCCGCAGCCGGAGATCCCGGCGCAGGCCGCCGCCGAGCCCGCCCCGGAGGAGGAGACGAGGAAGGGCACGCCGGTCCGGATCCCGCCCGCCGACTTCAACCCCTTCGCCCCGCAGCCCGCCAGGGCCGCCGCGGCACCGGCCGCCGAGGGCGAGGACGAGGAGCCGCTCAAGGGCACCCCCGTGCGCGTCCCGCCGCCGGACTTCAACCCCTTCGCCCCGCCGAGCAGCCCGCCCGCCGCCCCGCCGGCAGCGCCGGCCGCGCCCGCCGCACCGGCGGCCCGCACCAGCGACCCCTTCGGCACCGTGACGGCGGCGGATCAGCAGACCGACCCGTTCGGCACCACGCTGCCGTCGGCCGCGCCGACGCCGGTGGCCGCACCGCCGATGCCGACCTCACCGCCGCCGGCCCCGCCGGCCGCTCCCCCGCTCGCCGCGGCGGATCCGGACGACGACGCGCCGAAGAAGGGCACCCCCGTGCGCGTCCCGCCGCCGGACTTCAACCCCTTCGCCCCGCCGAGCAGCCCGCCCGCCGCCCCGCCGGCGGAGGCCGAGCAGGCGCCGCCCGCCGCACCCGAGACCAGCCCGTTCGGCTGATCCGGCGGCCCCGCGGACCCGGGGCGAAGCCCCGGCCGGCGCAACCGCACCCGGCCACGCCGGGCACCGGCCGGCGCATCCGCATCACCCGTGCCCGTACGCCCCGGCGGCCGGCCCTCCCCGAGGGCCGGCCGCCGTCCGCTTCGGCGGCCGGCCCGTGGCAGGCACGCGACGCCAAGTGGTACAGACCTATTGCCAGTTGGGACCACGCTCCCTACCCTCGCATAGCACAGGACCTCCACGGCAACCCGACGGCCAGAGGCTCCCGCTCCGCGCTGCCCCAACGCCGGAGCTCGGCACGCTGCTCGACGCACCTGACACCTCCTCACAGGTATCGGGGCGGCTCCGGCCCGCCCGGGGCGGCCCCAGACAGGAGCCACACTCATGCGCAGACGTCGGATCCGCCTCCCCCTCCTGGCAGCGGGGAGCCTGCTCGCCCCGCTGATCGCGATCGCCCTGCCCGCCACCGCCGCCCATGCCGCCTCGGCCACCGCCGCCTTCACCAAGGGCAGCGACTGGGGCTCGGGCTACGCGGGCGACTACGTCATCACCAACGGCTCCAGCACCGCACTCAACGGCTGGACCCTGGAGTTCGACCTCCCGGCCGGCAACTCGGTCTCCTCGCTGTGGAACGCCACCTACACCACCGCGGCCTCCCACGTGACCGTGAAGAACCCCGGCTGGGCGAGCAGCCTGGCGCCCGGCGCCTCGTACGACGTCGGCTTCAACATCGCCTACTCCGGCAGCTACCAGCCGCTGCTGAACTGCAAGCTGAACGGGAACCCGTGCACGGGCGGCGGCACCGGCGGCGGGGACGTCACCGCGCCGAGCACCCCGGGCGCCCTGGCCGTGACCGGCACCACCCAGACCTCCGCCTCCCTCGGCTGGAGCGCCAGCACCGACGACACCGGCGTGGCGGGCTACGACGTCTTCCAGAACGGCGCCAAGGCCGCCACCGTGACCGGGACCTCGGCCACCGTCAACGGCCTGACCGCGAACACCTCGTACCAGTTCACCGTGCAGGCCTTCGACGCGGCCGGCAACCGCTCGGCCGCCGCCGGGCCGGTGACCGCGACCACCAGGCCCACCTCCACCGACACCCAGGCGCCCACCGCCCCGGGCACCCCGTCCGTCAGCGGGACCACCGCCGACAGCGTCTCGCTCGGCTGGACGGCCGCCACCGACAACGTGGGCGTCACCGCGTACGACGTGTACAACGGCACGGCGCTCGCCGCCACCGTGACCGGGACCTCGGCCACCGTCAACGGCCTGAGCGCGGCGACCTCGTACACCTTCACCGTCAAGGCCCGCGACGCGGCCGGGAACACCTCCCCGGCCTCCGCGCCGGTGACGGCGAAGACCCAGAGCGGCGGCGGCACCGGCGGCGCGCTGAAGATCGGGTACTTCACCCAGTGGAGCATCTACGCGCGCGGCTACAGCGTGAAGCAGCTCGACACCTCGGGCTCGGCCGGGCGGCTCACCACGCTCAACTACGCCTTCGCCAACATCAATCCGAGCAGCAAGCAGTGCTTCCTCACCAACCACGCGGCCGGCAACGACTCCGACCCCAACGCGGGTGACGGCGCCGGGGACGCCTGGGCCGACTTCGGCAAGGGCTGGGACGCGGGCAGCTCGGTGGCCGGCACCACCGACACCTGGGACCAGGCGCTGGCCGGCAACTTCAACCAGCTGAAGCAGCTCAAGGCCAAGTACCCCAACCTCAAGATGCAGATCTCGCTGGGTGGTTGGTCCTACAGCAAGTGGTTCTCCGACGCGGCCGCCACCGACGCCTCGCGCAAGGCGCTGGTCAGCTCCTGCATCGACATGTACATCAAGGGCAACCTGCCGGTCATCGACGGCCGGGGCGGCGCCGCCAGCGCGGCGAACATCTTCGACGGGATCGACCTCGACTGGGAGTGGCCCAACTCCGACGGACACCTCGGCAACGTCTACAAGCCCGCCGACAAGGCCGACTACACCCTGCTGGCCCAGGAGTTCCGCCGTCAGTTGGACGCCCTCGGCGCCACCACCGGCAAGCACTACACGCTCAGCGCCTTCCTGCCGGCCGACCCGCTGAAGATCTCCGCCGGCATCGACGTCCCCGGCCTGTTCGGCGCGTTCGACTTCGCCACCGTCCAGGGTTACGACTACCACGGCGGCTGGGAGAACGTCACCAACCAGCAGTCCGCGCTGAAGGTCGCGGCGGGCGACCCGAGCCCGGCCACCCAGCAGTTCAGCTCCGAGATCGCCATCAACACCTACGTCAACGGCGGCGCCCCGAAGAGCAAGCTGACGCTCGGCATCCCGTTCTACGGCCGGGGCTGGACGGGTGTGCCACGCGGCACCACCAACGGCCTCTTCCAGACCGCCACGGGCCCCGGGCCGGGAACCTACGAGGCCGGGTACGAGGACTACCACAAGCTCAAGGACATGGCCGCCGGGGGCGGTTACACCGTCTACCGGGATCCGGTCGCCGGTTTCGCGTACATCTACAACGGCTCGGTGCTCTACACCTACGACGACCCGACCGAGATCGCCCGCAAGACCGCCTGGATCAAGTCCCAGGGGCTGGGCGGCGCGATGGTGTGGTCCTTCGACGGTGACACGGCGAACGGCGAACTGATGGCCGCGGTGGACAACGGCCTGAAGTGAGGCCACCGCACGAACGGCGCCCCGTCGGCCCGCACCACGGCCGGCGGGGCGCCCGCGTGTCTCAGACGGCCCGGCGCGCCAGGTGGACGACGTCCGGAACGCCCCGGGCAACCGGGATCTCGTACGTGAACACGTCCGAGAACCCCGCCGTGCGCAGCGCCTGCTCGAAGCCGGCGGACGGCTGCGCGCTCCAGACCGCGAGCACCCCGCCCGGCCGCAGCCTGCGCCACACCATGGCCAGCCCGCGCGGGTCGTAGAGGCCGCCGTTGGAGTCGGTGACCGTCCAGTCCGGTCCGTTGTCGATGTCGAGGCAGAGCGCGTGGTAGCCCTCGCCGTCCCCCGCGAGGTGGGCCAGCAGATCGGTGTGCAGCACCGCGACCCGGGGATCCTCCAGGGCGCCGGCCGAATGGGCCGCCAGCGGGCCGGTGCGGTGCCACTCGATGATCGCGCCCTCGCGTTCGACCACCGCGATCCGGCCCCAGCGCGGTTCGGCGGCGGCGTACGCGAGCGAGAACCCGACGCCGAGCCCGCCGATCAGCACCGAGAGCGGCTCGGCGCCGGGGGCGGGCTCGCCCAGCGCGTCCAGGGCCGCCTGGACCAGCAGCCGCTCGGAGCGGCCGTCCGCGGTGTCCATCAGGAAGCAGCCGTTGGCGATGATCTCGAAGTGCTCACCGCGCCGCCGCAACACCACCTCGCCGTACGGGCCCTGCCGCCGGTCGAGGGTGTCGACGGCGTCAGAACCGTCCCGGTCGGGCAGTACGGTCGCCATGCTCGGTCCTTCGGTTCTCGCGCGTCGGTACTGGTACGTGGGCGACTCTATCCGAACCGGCGGGGGCTCAGCGGGTCATCAGGACACCCGCGTAGGAGACTCCGGCGACCGTCGCCCAGGAGGCCAGGCCGAGGGCGGCGATCCGGCCGCCGGTGCGCAGCACGGTGGGCAGGTGGACGGCGCTGCCGAGGCCGAACAGGGCACCTGCGAGCAGGACCTGCTGGGCGTCCCCGGCCGCCGTGAGCAGGCCGGCCGGGACGGCGCCGGTGCTGCGAAGCGCGATCGTCAGCAGGAAGCCGGCCACGAAGAGCGGCAGCACCGGCGGGCGGGCGGCGCCCGGTCCGGTGACGCCGGCCCGGGCGCGCGAGCGGCGGGCGGCGACCGTGACCCCGGCGACCAGGGGCGCGAGCAGGACCACGCGCATCAGCTTGACGAGCACGGCCTCCCGCAGTGCGGCCGGGCCGCCGGTCTGCGCGGTGGCGACCACCTGACCGACGTCGTGGACGCTGGCCCCGACCCAGCGGCCGAAGTCCGCGTCGCCGAGGCCGAGCGGGTGGTGCAGCAGCGGAAGAACGGCGATCGCGAGGGTGCCGCAGAGGGTGACCAGGGCGACCGAGGCCGCGAGGTCCTCCTCGTCGCTGCCGGCGGCCTGGCCGACGGCGCCGATCGCCGAGGCGCCGCAGATCGAGTACCCGGCGGCGACCAGCAGCGGCTGGTCACCGGGCAGGCCGAGCCGGCGGCCGAGCCAGAGGGTTCCGGCGAAGGTGACCGCGACGACGGTGAGCACCATCGCCAGGGTGGCCCAGCCGAGGCCGAGCACGTCGTCCAGGCCCAGCCGTAGGCCGAGCAGCACGATGCCGGCCCGCATCAGCCGCTTACCGGCCACGGAGAGTCCCGGCCGGGCCGCGCCCCGCACGAACGCGCTCAGCCCGGGCAGGTGCGCGGCCGCGGTGCCGAGGACGACGGCGGCGGTCAGCTCCGGTACGGCGGGCACGAGCCGGTGCACACCGGCGGCGGCGGCGACCCCGAGGGCGGCGAGCAGCAGGCCGGGGACGACCGCGCGCAGCCCGGCGCGCCGGCGGCCGCTGGCGGTGCGGGTGGTGCGGGTGGTGCTGGTGGTGCCGGTGCGGGTGCCGGTGGCGCGGGTACGGGTGCCGGTGGCGCGGGTACGGGTGCGGACTGTGTGGGTGCGCAGGGGCAGGGCCACGGCGGTCAGAGCTCGCCCTCGGGGAGCCGGTAGACCCGGCGCACGCTGCTGCCGAGCCGGGAGACGTCGGCGCCGTAGACGTGGACGGAGATGGCGGTGCCGGTACCGGCGTTGCGGACGCGGTGGATGTCACCGGGCGGCGCGAAGGCGGCCACGGTGCCCGGCGGGCCGAGCACGTCCCCGAGGGGGACCAGGCGCCCGGTACGGCCGTCCGGGACCAGCCGGTAGCGCCGTTCGCTCTCCTCGCCCTGGTGGACGCCGGCGACGCACCAGGCGACGTGGTCGTGGACGGAGGTGCGCTGCCCGGGCAGCCAGACCAGCACGACGACGGAGAACGCTCCGTCGGGATCGGCGTGCAGCACGTGCTGGCGGTAGCGGTCCGGGTCGCCCTCGCACTGGGCGGCGGTGAGCAGTCCCTCGTCACCGAGGCTGGGGCGCAGGCACTCCCCGACCAGGTAGGCGGTCAGGTCCGGGGGCAGCCCGCGGTCCACCACCTCGCCGATCTCGCCGACGAGGGCCCGCATGCGCTCGCTGAGGACGGTCGCCGCGACCGTGACGGAGGGTGTCATACCGGCAGCGTCGGCCGGATCGGCCCATCACGTCCAAGGAGGGTTCCTTGGCTTTCCGTCAGCGATGCTTATGGGTGGGACCGAGGCCGACGGCCGGGGAAGGGGTCAGCAGCCGACCCGGGCGGCGGCCGCCGTCCGCAGACTGTCCAGCACCACGGTGGTCGCCGGCAGGGCCCGGTGCTCGCGCAGCACGTACGCGCACACCTTGCGGCGCCGGTGCGGTTCGACGCCGCGGCCGGTGACCTTGCGATGGCACATGAAGGAGAGCACCAGTGCGGGCATCAGCGCGATGCCGACCCCGGCGGCGACCAGGCTCTGCACCGCGAGGTTGTCGTCGGTGGTGAAGACCACGTCGGGGGTGAAGCCCTCCTCGGCGCAGATGTGCAGCAGGTTGGCCCGGCAGCGCGGGCAGCCGGCGATCCAGCGCTCCTCGGCGAGGTCGGCCAGCCGGACGGCGTGCCGGCGGCCGAGCGGGTGGCCGACCGGGAGCAGCACCGTGAGCAGGTCCTCCATCAGCGGGATCTCCTCCAGGCCGTCCGGCACCTCGGTCGCCGTTCCCGGGTACCCGAAGGCCAGCGCGATGTCGCACTCGCCGCGGAGCAGCCGGTGCAGGGATTCCGGCGGCTCGGCCTCCAGCAGCTCGACCCGGATGCCGGGGTGCTCGGCGAGCAGCTGCGCCATCGCGGAGGGCACGAGGGTGGCGTTGGCGCTGGGGAAGGCGCAGACGCGGACCCGGCCCGCCCGCAGCCGGCCGAGCGCGGTGAGCTGCTGTCGGGCGGCGGTGAGGCCGGCGAGGATCCCCTCGGTGTGCCGGGCCAGCGTCTCGCCGGCCTCGGTCAGCCGCAGGCCCCGGCCGGCCCGGGCGAACAGCGCTACGCCCGCGTCGCGTTCGAGCGCCTTCATCTGCTGGGTGACGGCCGGCTGGGTGTAGCCGAGTTCCCGGGCCGCCGCCGAGTAGGAGCCGGCCCGCACCACCGTGTGAAAGGTTCTGATGTGCCGTGAGTCGAACACCGAGGAATCATAAGCAGAAATTGGGTTCCGCCGGGCAATTCCCACCCGTCCCCGGTGCTTCGTCCGTCCCGGACGCGGCCCCTGGTCACTCGCCGTCCCGGACGCGGCCCCTGGTCACTCGCCGTCCCGGACGCGGGCTCCGCGCTCGCCCCCGGTTCGGCGGGGCCGCCGCGACGGCGGCGCTACCGGGCGGCCGGCGGCAGGCCCATCGCGACGTCCGCCCCGGCCACCGGAGCGGCGCCGCGCGCCTTGGGGCTGCGCCTGCCCCGGCGTTCCAGCCGGCCGGCCAGCCAGGACAGCGCCAGGCACATCCCGATGTAGACCGGCGCGATCACCATCACCACGGGGATGAACGGCAGGTCGTAGTCGAGGTTGGTGGCGATCAGCTTGCCGGCGTGCAGGAACTCCTCGTAGGTGATCAGGAAGCCCAGCGAGGTGTCCTTGAGCGCCACCACCAGCTGGCTGACGATGGCCGGCTGCATCGCCCGGTTGGCCTGGGGCACCAGCACGTACGCCATCACCTGGGTCTTGCGCATGCCCAGCGCGAGGGCCGCCTCCCGCTGCCCCTGCGGCACCGCGAGGACGCCGGCGCGGAACACCTCGGCCAGCACCGAGCCGTTGTAGAGGGTCAGGCCGGCGACCAGCGCCCACAGCGGCTGGGCCTTCAGTGCGACGAAGATGAAGAAGATCATCACCAGCACCGGCATCGCCCGGAAGAACTCCACCACCAGGGTGGAGAGCAGCCGTACCGCGCGGTGCTCCGAGAGCCGCCCAGCCGCGAACAGCGCGCCGAACGGCAGCATGAGCAGCACCGTCCAGCCGAACGCCTCCAGGGTGTTGCGCAGACCGCGCAGCAGGAGGTCCTGAACGCCCCGGTACTCGAACGGCATCCACTTCTGGTACGTGAACTGCTGGGTGTGGAAGAGCATGTAGACCACCCAGGCGAGCAGTGCGGCGATCGCCAGCAGCGCCAGCAGGCCGTACAGCCGATGCCGGGCGGCCGCCTTCGGGCCGGGGGCGTCGTACAGCGCGGAGGCCGGGGCGGACGCTCTCATCGGGACACCGCCGCACGTCGCTCCAGGAGGTTGAACAGGGCGCTGATCGCGAGCGTGAGGATCAGGTAGCCGACGGCGATCCAGACGAAGGTCCAGACGATGCTGTAACCCAGCTCGTTGATGGTCCGGTAGCTGCCGAGCAGTTCGACCACGCTGAACGAACCGGCGATCGCGGTGTTCTTGGCGAGCGCGATCATGACGCTGCCGACCGGCGCGACCACCGAACGGTAGGCCTGCGGGAGCACGATCAGGTTCAGTGTCTGCCCGAAGGTCATCCCCAGGCTGCGGGCCGCCTCCCCCTGGCCCTGCGGCACGGTGTTGATGCCCGAGCGCAGCACCTCGCAGACGAAGGCGGAGGTGTAGCAGCCCAGTGCGAGCACCGAGAAGGTGAAGAACGGCAGCACGATGTCGAAGCGCGGCAGGCCGAGCACCACGATGAAGAACAGCAGGGTGAGCGGGGTGTTGCGCAGGATCGTCACCCAGCCGGTGCCGAAGGCGCGCAGCGACCTGATCGGCGAGACCCGGAAGCCCGCCGTCAGGACGCCCAGCAGCAGCGCCAGGACGGCGCTCACCAGGGTGAGTTCGAGGGTCCCGACGAAGCCGTGCCAGTACGTGGAGAAGTTGTCGATCAGGACTTTCATGGGCCGGGCGCTCCTGGGTCGGGTCTGACAGTTCGCGTCGGATCAGGCGCCCGGCGTCGGGCGCCCGGCCGGGCGGGCCACCGGATCGGCCTCGTACGGGGCCGCACCCGGGCGATTCGGACCCGCGTCCGGGTGGGGTCACCTCCCGGCCGGAGGCCGGGGGAGGGTGCCCGGCGTCGCGTGCCCGGCGGGCGGTGTCGGACACGACCTAGTACCGGTCGATCTGCGGAGGGGCTGGGGCGGGCACCCCGGACAGGCCGAGGGTGGCGTCGTAGGCCTTCTTCCAGTCACCGTTCCGTTCGTGGGCGGCCAGCGCGTCGTCGAGGGCGAGCCGCAGCACCGTGTCGTCGTGCGGGGTGCCGATGCCGTAGGGCTCGGTGGAGAACGGCGCTCCGGCGAGCTTCAGTTCGTCCGGCACCTTGGCGGCGTAGCCCTGGAGGATGGCGTTGTCCGTGGTGACGGCGTCGACCTGGCCGGTGATCAGGTTGTCCACGCAGGCCGAGTAGGTGTCGTAGCCGACCAGGTGCGCCTCGGGGTGGTCCTTCTCGATCCGCTGGTACGGGGTGGAGCCGGCCGCCGAGCAGACCTTCCTGCCGGCCAGGTCCTGCGGGCCGTGGACGGCGGTGTCGCCGCTGCGCACCAGCAGGGCC
This sequence comes from Kitasatospora sp. NBC_00315, assembly GCF_041435095.1. Classification (NCBI taxonomy): domain Bacteria; kingdom Bacillati; phylum Actinomycetota; class Actinomycetes; order Kitasatosporales; family Streptomycetaceae; genus Kitasatospora; species Kitasatospora sp. NBC_00315. The sequence goes on from NZ_CP108025.1 coordinate 1,390,926, forward strand.
TGACCGGCCACGAAGTAGGGGCCGGCGAAGCCGACCAGCTTCTTGCGGTTGGCGTTGATGGTGTAGGTGCCCACGTAGTAGTCGACCTGACCGTTCGACAGGGCGGTCTCGCGGTTGGCCGAGGCGATGGTCCTGAACTGGATCCGGTCCGGTCCGAAGCCGAGGTAGGCGCCGACCATCCTGGCGATCTCGATGTCGAAGCCGGAGTACTCGCCGGTGGCCGGGTTCTTCTCGCCCAGGTACGGCTGGTCCTCCTTGGCGCCGACGACCAGGTGCCCCCGGCCGCGGGCGGCCTCCAGGGTGGGCGAGCCGTTGATCACCTCACCGGTACGGACCTGGTAGCTCGGCAGCGCGCCTGGCTGCGGTCCCTTGGGCGGCGGGGTGCCCGGCTTGCCGCAGGCGGCGACCAGGAGCAGGAGCGCCAGGGCGGCCGGGAGCCGCTTCGCGAAGGTCACCGGTCCCCCTCAGTGCTTCAGGATCTTGGACAGGAAGTCCCGCGCCCGCTCGCTCTCGGGGGCTCCGAAGAAGGCCTCGGGGCTGCGGTCCTCGACGATCCGGCCGTCGGCCATGAAGACGACCCGGTTGGCGGAGGCGCGCGCGAACCCCATCTCGTGGGTGACCACCACCATGGTCATCCCCTCGCTCGCCAGTCCGCGCATCACGTCCAGCACCTCGTTGATCATCTCGGGGTCGAGTGCCGAGGTGGGCTCGTCGAAGAGCAGTGCCTTGGGGTCCATCGCCAGCGCACGGGCGATCGCCACCCGCTGCTGCTGGCCGCCGGAGAGCTGCGCCGGGTACTTGTCGGCCTGCCCGGTCAGCCCCACCCGCTCCAGCAGCGCGCGGGACTTCGTCTCCGCCTCGGAGCGGGCCCGGCCGCGGACCTTGATCTGGGCCAGCGAGACGTTCTGCAGCACGGTCCGGTGCGCGAACAGGTTGAAGGACTGGAACACCATCCCGACCTCGGCCCGCAGCCTGGCCAGGCCCTTGCCCTCGGCGGGCAGCGGCTCGCCGTCGATGGTGATGGTGCCGCTCTCGATCGGCTCCAGGCGGTTGATCGCCCGGCACAGGGTGGACTTGCCGGAGCCCGACGGCCCGATCACCACCACGACCTCGCCGCGGCCGACCGTCAGGTCGATGTCCTGCAGGACGTGCAGCGCACCGAAGTGCTTGTTGACGCCGCTCAGTTCGATCAGCGGCGGGAAGACGGCGGTACTCAACCGGGTGATCCCTTCTCAGAGGTCGAGGAGGGCCGCTACCTGCTGCGCCGGCCCTTGAGCAGCCAGCCCAGCGCACCACCCGCCAGCAGCGTCGCCAGCAGGGCGATCCAGAGCGGCGCGGTCACGGTGAACACCCAGAACTGGATCTTCACCCGGTCGAGGTTGGCGAACAGGAACCAGACCGCGAGGACGACGATGGCGCCGATCGCGAGGTAGCGGGTCGGGATGCCGGCGATCTCGCTCTTCCGGGCACCCGAGGATGACGAACCGTCTGAAATCTTGGTCACCCGGGAAGTCTGGTCGCCCGTTCGCCGGATCGGCCGTTCACCTGGCCGCGAGCGACCCGGCCGGCCCCGTCACTGCACCCGATCGGCGCAGCGGGGGGCCGGCGGCGGGCGACGGGCGGCGGGCGGCGGGCGACGGGCGGCGGGCGGCGGGCGCCGCCCGGGCCCGAGCCGGCCCGGGCCGGGAGCACAGGCCCGGGCCGGGAGCACAGGCCCGGGCCGGGAGCACAGGCCCGGGCCGGGAGCGCAGGCCCGGGCCGGGAGCGCAGGCCCCGGCTACCCCTCGTCCCGCCAGGAGCGCCAGAGCGCCGCGTACGGGCCGCCCGCCGCGACCAGCTCGGGATGGCTGCCGTACTCGCTGATCCGCCCGCCCTCGACCACCGCGATCACGTCCGCGTCGTGCGCGGTGTGCAGGCGGTGGGCGATGGCGATCACCGTCCGGCCCTCCAGCACCCGGGCGAGCGAGCGCTCCAGGTGCCGGGCGGCACGCGGGTCGAGCAGCGAGGTCGCCTCGTCGAGCACCAGCGTGTGCGGATCCGCCAGGACGAGCCTGGCCAGCGCCAGTTGCTGCGCCTGCGGCGGGGTCAGGGCCACCCCACCGGAACCGACCTCGGTGTCCAGGCCCTCCGCCAGCGCGTCCGCCCACTCGGTGGCGTCCACCGCGGCGAGCGCCGCCCGCAGCTCGGTGTCGTCGGCGTCCGGCGCGGCCAGCCGCAGGTTGTCCCGCAGCGTGCCGACGAACACGTGGTGCTCCTGGTTGACCAGCGCGACCTGGGCCCGCACCCGCTCGGCGGGCATCCGCGCCAGCGGGGCCCCGCCGAGGGTGACGCTGCCCCGGCCGGGGGCGTAGATTCCGGCCAGCAGGCGGCCCAGGGTGGACTTGCCCGCACCGGAGGGTCCCACCAGCGCCACCCGGCTGCCGGGTGCGACGTCCAGGCTGATGCCGTGCAGCACGTCGGCGCCCTCCCGATAGCCGAAGCGGACGTCGGTCGCCTCCACCCGGCGGCCGTCCGGCCGGGCGCTCTCGTCGGTGGGCGGATCCTCCACCTCGCGCACGCCGACCAGCCGGGCCAGCGAGGTCTGGCCGACCTGGAGCTCGTCGTACCAGCGCAGGATCAGGTCGACCGGGCCGGTGAGCGCCTGGGCGTACAGCACGCCGGTGGTCAGCTGGCCGACGCCGATCCAGCCCTTGAGGGTGAAGAGGCCGCCGAGGACGAGCGTGCCGAGCACCGCCAGTGTGTAGACGGCGTCGATGGTCGGGAACCAGACCGAGCGCAGCCAGAGCGTGTAGCGCTCCCAGGCCAGCCACTCGCCGAGCTTGCGGTCGGTCAGCCGTACCCGGTCGTCGCCCAGCCGCAGCGTCTCGACCGTGCGTCCGGCGTCCACCGTCTCGGCCAGCACGGTGTTGACCGCCGCGTACCCGGCCGACTCGGAGCGGTAGGACTGCGGGGCGCGGCGGAAGTACCAGCGTGAGCCGGCCAGCAGCAGCGGCAGGCCGGTGACCGCGGTGAGGGCGAGCAGCGGCGAGGTGACCACCAGCGCGCCGAGCACCAGCACCAGCGAGACCACCGCGACGGCCAGTTCCGGCACCGCCTCGCGGACGGACTTGGAGAGCCGGTCGATGTCGGTGGTGCCCCGGGAGACCAGATCTCCGGTGCCGGCCCGCTCCAGGATGCCGGGCGGCAGCGCCACCGACCGCACCAGGAAGTCCTCCCGGAGGTCGGCGAGCACCTGCTCGCCCAGCACACCGCCGCGCAGCCGCGAGCACCACGTGAAGGCGGACTGGACGGCGAGCGCCAGGACGTACCAGGCCACGGCGGTGGCGATCGCGCTCTCGGCGGTGCCGGCCGCCAGCGACTCCACCAGCCGGCCCAGCACCCAGGGGCCGACCAGACCGGCCACCGTGGCGACGGCGTGCAGGCCCACCACCGCGCCGAAGGCGGACCGGTGGCGGCGGGCGAGCAGGCGGACGTACTCGCGGACGGCCGCCGGCGAGCCGACGGGCAGCATGGTCGTCGGCCCCTGCTCCCGGTGGGCGGGTGGCTTCATGCGGTGCTCCTGGGACTGGGGCGGCGGACGGCCGCGGAGGTGCGGGCCGGACGGGTGCGGGGCGGACGGGCGCGGGGCGGACGGGCGCGGGGCGCGTCGGGGGCGCTCACACCGCCTCCTTCACGGGCGTGCGCGGCGTCGCGTCCACCGGCTCCTCGCGGGTGACCACGGCGCGGTAGTGCGGGTCGCCCTGCATCAGCTCGCGGTGGGTGCCGGCGGCCACCGCCCGGCCCTCGCGCACCAGCACCACCCGGTCGGCCTGGTCGAGCAGCAGCGGACTGGTGGCGAGGACCACCGTGGTGCGCCCGGCCCGGTTGCGGCGCAGGCCGGCCGCGATCCGGGACTCGGTGTGGGCGTCGACCGCGCTGGTCGGCTCGTCCAGGACGAGGACCGGCGGGTCGGCGAAGAGCGAGCGGGCCAGGGCCAGGCGCTGGCGCTGGCCGCCGGAGAGCGAGCGGCCGCGTTCGGTGATCCGGGCCAGCATCGGGTCGCCGCCGCAGTCCGGGGAGCCGTCCACCAGGGCGTCCAGGACGTCCTCGGCGCGGGCGGCGGCCAGTGCGTCCGCCGCCCCGATCCGCCCGGAGGCGGGCACGTCGAGCAGCTCCGCCAGCGTGCCGGAGAGCAGCACCGGCTCCTTGTCGTGGACCAGGACGGCGGCGCGCGCCTCGGCCAGCGGCACGGAGTCCAGCGGAACGCCGCCGAGCCGTACCGGGGGCGGCTGGGCGGCCGTCGCCTGCGGGGCGTCCGGGCCGTCCTCCTCGGCCTGCGGCACGTGGCCGCCCAGGCGTTCGGCGAGCGTTCCGGCGAAGTCCGGGTCGCCGCAGACCACGGCGGTCAGCTCGCCCGCGCGGGCGGTCAGGCCGGTGACCGGGTCGTGCAGGTCGGCGCGCTCGGGGTGGCCCAGGACGGCGTCCGGCTCACCGTTGGTCCGGGTCAGGGCGAGCACCCGGGTGGCCCGGCCGGCCGAGACCCGGGCGACGCTCCAGGCGTGCGCGGCCTCGCCGAGGATGCGCAGCGGGGCGGCCAGGAAGGCGGTGGCGCCGTACACCGAGACCAGCGTGCCGATGCCGATCGCGCCGGTGGCGGCGAGGTGCGCGCCGTACCAGGTGACACCGACCACGAACAGGCCGGGCAGCAGCACCTGCTGAGCCTGCATCAGGGCCCAGAGCCGGGTGGCCCGAACGGCTGCCGCCCGGACCTTCTGCGAGGCGGCGCGGTAGCGCGCGAGGAACAGCTCCTCGCCGCCGATGCCGCGCAGCACGCGCAGGCCGGCGACGGTGTCGGCGGCCAGCTCGGTGGCCTTTCCGCCGAGCGTGCGCTGTTCGGAGTACCGCTCCTCGAAGGGGCCCAGCAGCGGCCAGACGGAGGCCGCCAGCACCGGCACGCCGAGCAGGACGACCAGGCCGAGCAGCGGCTGCACGGTCAGCACCGTGATGCTGACCGCGAGCCAGACCAGGACGGCGGCACGCACCCGGGCGACCAGCTCGACGTACCAGCCGATCTTCTCGACGTCGCCGCTGCCGACCGCGACGACCTCCCCGGTGGCGATCCGGCGGGAGAGGCCGGCGCCGAGCCGGGAGGCCTGGCGGGCGACCAGCTGGCGGACCTGGGTGGCGGCGGTGATCCAGTTCCAGACGGCCTGGCGGTGCAGCAGCACCGTGCCGACCGAGGCGACGACGGCCAGCGCGAGGGCGAAGGCACCGGCCTGCCAGATACCGGCCGGATCACCGTCCACGGCGGCCTGGACGCCCCGGCCGAGCGGCAGCGGGAGGGCCGCCTGGCAGCCCATCTCCACCAGCGCCCAGCAGGTGGAGAGCACCTGGCCGCGCCGTTGGCTGCGCTGGAGCCAGCGCAGGAAGGCGAGCGGCGAGGAGAGATCGGGACTGCCGGGGTCGGGCAGCGGCAGGGATGTGAGCGGCATGACGCTCCGTTGCGGGGTGTACGGGCACGGGGAACGGACGCGCGGCCCGGGTCTCGGGCGCGCGGCCACGCTCCCGACGCGGGACGGCGGGGCCTGGGAAAAGGGCTGCGGGGGGAGGGCTGCGGGGGGAGTGACTGCGGGAGGGAGAGGATGCGGGAGGGCGGGGCCGGTGCCGTCACGGCCGGGCGGGTTCAGGACGTCATGGGAGTCGAGCCTGCCGTCAAGGATGTGACCCACGCAACAGGTTTTCCGGCCGGTCACCGGGGCCGGACAAACCTTCGACCGGCGGGAACATCGGCACCACCTGTGGGGTTGGCACGTCCGGAAGCATTGGACGACCAGGAGGGCACCCCTTCCCGTGAGCACCATCCCCACCGTCACCCTCAACAACGGGGTCCGGATCCCGCAGCTCGGTTTCGGCGTCTGGCAGGTCCCGGACGCCGAGGCCACCACCGCGGTGCGCAGCGCCGTCGAGGCGGGCTACCGCTCCATCGACACCGCCGCGATCTACGAGAACGAGGCCGGCACCGGCCAGGCGCTCGCCGAGGCCCTGGCGGGCGGCGTCGCCCGTGAGGATCTCTTCGTCACCACCAAGCTCTGGAACTCCGGCACCGCCGACTGGACGGGCGAGCAGGGCCGCGACGCCGTGCTCCGGGCCTTCGACGAGTCGCTGGGCAAGCTGGGCCTGGACTACGTGGATCTCTACCTGATCCACTGGCCGCGGCCGATGCACGGCAGCTACCCGAACGTCTGGAAGGCGTTCGAGCAGTTGCTCGCCGACGGCCGGGTGAAGTCGGTCGGCGTGTCGAACTTCGGCCCCGAGCAGCTGACCCGCCTGCTGGCGGAGTCCTCGGTGGTGCCGGTCCTCAACCAGGTCGAGCTGCACCCGCACTTCCCGCAGCGCGAGCTGCGCGCCTTCCACGCCGAGCACGGCATCGCCACCGAGGCGTGGAGCCCGCTCGGCCAGGGCAAGGGCCTGCTGAGCGAGCCCGCGCTGGTGAAGATCGCCGAGAAGCACGGCCGGACCGTCGCCCAGGTGGTGCTGCGCTGGCACCTGCAGAGCGGCGTGATCGCGATCCCCAAGTCCGTGACCCCGTCGCGGATCAGGGAGAACCTGGACGTGACCGGCTTCGAGCTGGACGCCGAAGATCTCGCGGCGGTCGCCGCCGTGGAGACCGGCGAGCGGCTGGGCCCGGACCCGCAGGGCTTCGACTGGAACTGAGGCCGGTCGGCGCGGACGTGCCGGTGAACGACCTCGTGCCGAGCCTCCCGCCGCAGCCGCTCGTGATCTGCGCCGAAGGCCGTCGCCCCGAACGGGGCGACGGCCTTCGGTTCCGAGGCGAATCGTTTTGGCTGGTCTACAGACGCGCCGCCTTGGCGAGCAGTGCGAGGGCCGCCTCGTGCTCGTGCTCCTCCAGCGGCGAGAGCAGCAGCAGCTGCACCTGCCGCACGCCGGCGGCCGAGCGGTGCAGCAGATCCTGGCCGGCCGAGGAGAGCGAGAGCAGGTTGCGGCGGCCGTCCGAGGGGTCGCGGCGACGCAGCACCAGGCCCCGGCGGACCAGACGGCTGACCATCTCGGCCATCGTCGCCTTGTCCAGCGAGGCGAGCTCGCCGACCGTGCGCTGGTCGGCGCCCGGCTCCGACTCCAGGGCGTCGAGCACCGCGTACTGAGGCGCCGTCAGCTCGGAGCCGACGTGCTCGGTCCAGAGCTTGGTGTGCACCTGCTGGCCGACCCGGATCAGATAGCCGATCGCCCGCTGGGCGTCCAGTATCGGACGGGCGTCGGTGATGACGGCGACGGCGGCCGGCTCCAGCCGGGCTATCCGCGCCATCACCCGAACGATTTCGAGCTGCTCCTCGGGCGTCAGCGGCTCGAAGAGCGTCCGCTGCACACGGACCACTCCGCCGGTGGCCTCGCGAACCGCCTGCGCGCCGTTCTGAGAGAGTGCCAGCAACTTGCGCCGGCCGTCCGCGGGATCCCGGCGCCGCAGCACCAGCCCCCGTCGGACCAGACGCGCGACCATTTCGGCCATCGTCGCCTTGTCGAGCGATGCCCGCTCCCCGACCGTGCGCTGGTCGGCGCCCGGTTCGAGGGCGAGGACCAGCAGCACGGCGAACTGCGGAGCCGTGAGGTCGGCGCCGACGTGCTCGGACCACAGCCTGGTGTGAACCTGCTGTGCAACGCGGATGAGGTGGCCGGGCGACTGCTGCAGTCGCGCGGACACTCGGGTCGTCGGGATCTCCCCCAGCACCATGTATCCGTCCCGATGTCACACCCGGTGTGTGTGGGACACCCGGGTGGGGCAGTAACGGCGTGTGGGCGTCCCGCTGTGAGGGAGGGCGCGCCAGCCGTGCAGCCGGTGGCTGCTGGCGCACACTATACAAACGCCAAGCCCCTGCTGGCAGACGGGGGCCGATAGTAGACGCAACTTCCATGAACTTGGCATATTTACACGCCCCGCCGGCCCTCGTTCACCCGTTCACAGCAGAAAGCCGACCGGTCGGTCCTTACCCTCGGTCACCTGCGGCTCTGTCCTCTGGCCCCACTGGCTACTCGTCGGTAAGGTGTCCGCGAAGCGCTCTCAACGCCACCCTCCGGACCGGCCGACGCCCCCGCGCGATTTCCGGCCCGCCACCCCACGAGAGAGACGAGCCCCAGCATGACCGAGCAGAGCACAGCCGCCAGGGTCGCGGTCGTCACCGGCGCCGCCCGCGGCATCGGCGCCGCCACCGCCCTCCGACTGGCGGCCGACGGATACGCCGTCGCCGTGGTCGACCTGGAGGAGGCAGCGGGCAAGGACACGGTCGACCGGATCGTCGCGGCCGGCGGACGTGCCCTCGCCGTCGGCGCGGACGTCTCGGACGCCGAGCAGGTCCAGGCCGCCGTCGACCGGATCGCGGCCGAGCTCGGCGCCCCGGTCGTCCTGGTCAACAACGCCGGTGTCCTGCGCGACAACCTGCTGTTCAAGATGTCCGAGTCCGACTGGGACACCGTGATGAACGTGCACCTGCGGGGCGCCTTCCTGATGTCCCGCGCGGTGCAGAAGCACATGGTGGACGCCGGGTTCGGCCGGATCGTCAACCTCTCCTCCTCCTCCGCCCAGGGCAACCGCGGCCAGGCCAACTACTCGGCCGCCAAGGCCGGTCTGCAGGGCTTCACCAAGACCCTGGCCATCGAGCTCGGCAAGTTCGGCATCACCGCCAACGCCGTCGCCCCCGGTTTCATCGCCACCGAGATGACCGCCGCCACCGCCGCCCGGATCGGCATGGAGTTCGAGGCCTTCAAGGAGGCCGCCGCGACCCAGATCCCGGTCAACCGGGTCGGCGTCCCCGAGGACATCGCCAACACCATCTCCTTCCTCGCGGGTGAGGGCGCAGGCTTCGTCTCCGGCCAGGTCATCTATGTCGCGGGCGGACCGCTCGACTGATCGTCACGGCCCCGCCGAGCACCCCTGGACCGATTGCCGGGCCCGGGGGCGCTCCGCCGTTCCGGCCCCGGGCCGCACGCCTTGGGCCGCACCGTCCTGCCTTGGGCCGCACCGTCCTGCCCCCGTGGCCGACGGCGATCACGGGCCGCGCGGCCGACGGCGATCACGGGCCGCGCGGCGGGGCCACCGGTGACGGAGTGCCGGTCCACCGGTGCCGAGAGGCTTGGGCCGCCCCGCCGTACCCGGGTCAGCGGCGCCGGCGCAGGAGGGGAAGCAGCTCGGCGAGCTGCTCCAGCTGGCCGTGCTGCGCGCGCAGGTCGCCCGCGCCGATCCGGCAGACCAGGTGCCGCGCCCCCGCCGACAGGTAGCCCTCCAGGATCCGGGCGATGTGCTCGACCGGGCCGGCCACCAGGGTCTGGATCGTCTCGATCACCTCCAGCGGAAGGCCGTAACTCGCCCGGCAGTAGGTGTCCAGCCCCAGCCGGCCGGCGGCCGGATCGGGTGCGACCAGCAGCGTGGTGTAGAGCGCCGGGGTGATCGCGGCCGGCTCCCGGCCCGCGGCCGCGGCCGCCTCGCGGGCCGCCGCGAGACCGGGTGCGTAGTCCTGCGGATCGGGCGGGTACGGCAGCCAGCCGTCGTACAGCCGGCCGGTCCGCTCCAGCGCCGCCGGGGTCGCGCCGCCGAGCCAGAGCGGCGGACCGCCCGGCCGGTACGGGGTCAACCCCTCGGGCAGATCGTCGAGATGCAGCACCGCCCCGTGGAACGCGGACGGGTCGGGCGAGGTCCAGAGGTGGCGCCAGAGTGCGACGGTGTCGTCGAGCCGGGCGAAGCGGCGAGGCCACGGCACCTCGGAGATCGCGTACTCCCGCTCGGAGCGCTTCGGGAAGCCGGCGCCGACCGTCACCACCAACCGGCCCCCCGACAGCAGGTCCAGCGAGGCGAGTGCCTGCGCCGTCGCCACCGGGCGGCGCAGTGCGGGCAGCAGGGCCGCCGTGCCGAGGGTGATCCGCTCGGTCCGCGCGGCCACCGCACCGAGCACGGCCAGCGGTTCGAGCACCGGCCGCAGCAGGGTGTCCCCCACCCAGAGCGAGTCGAAGCCGAGCGCCTCGGCCCGGGTCGCGAGGTCCAGCAGCCCGCGCGGGTCGGCGTTCTCACCCCACTGTGCCCGGCCGGTCGGCAGTACCACGCCCATGCGCACGTCATCGTCCATACCGGCCAGCCTGGTCGGTGCCCGGTGGAGCGGCAATTCCCGGTCAGGAATGGCGAGTACCGCGCGCTGCCCCGGACTCGGCGCCCATCGCCCCGCCCGCCCACCGTCCGTGGCTCCGCCCGGTTCCGCCGCGCCGATGGAGCCGCCCTCCCGGCACGGCCCGCTACGGCTCGTCGCCGCCGTGACGACCTTCGCCACCGCCGCCGAGATCGCTCCCGCCGACATCGCTCCCGCCGAGCTGGAGGCAGAGGCCGTCCTGCCCGCCGACCGGGCCATCGCGGCGATCCCGACCCGGCTCCGCCCACGACCGGGACCGTCCTTCCACCCCTCGTCCGCCCATTCGACGGACCGCCATTCATGAACACCATCCCGAAAGAAATCCGACATCGGCGAACGAAATATCGGCAGCCTCGAATATCTGGCGACAATCTCGCCCAGTAGAACCGTGACCTGCGATCTTTCCCGACGGAACGGGTCTGGTGAATTCTCCGCACGGGTAATCTCCATTCCGTGCGAGACCAGATCGAATCACCACCGCCACCGAGCCGGCCACGGCCCCGCCAGGGATCGGCCGCCTATTCCAGCTGGCCGCCGCTGAGCCGCTCACAGGCCGTCCTGCTCGGCCTGACCGTGCTGGCCTACCTGCTCGTGATCGCCGGGGTGCTGCTCGACACCACGCTGGTGGACCTGGACTGGTGGGCCCGGCTCGCCCGGCCCTACCGGCGCTGGCCGGAGCTGGAACCGCTGCTCAGCACCTGGGTGGTGGCCGGCCAGCGCGGGCCGTCCGCGATCGCGGCCTTCTGCTGGCTCGGCTGGCGCGCGCACCGGATGCACAGCCTGCGTCCCCTGCTCGTGATGGGCACTGCGCTGCTGCTGCTCAACGTCACGGTCGGCACCGTGAAGATCGTCACCGGCCGGCTCGGTCCGCACTACGCCCACTACGTCGGCTCCGCCGAACTCTTCTCCGGCGGCACGGTGTTCCCCTCCGGCCACACGGCCAACGCCGTGGTGACCTGGGGTGTACTGGCCTACCTCGCGACACGCTGGCGGCGGACGGGCGCCGTCCTGGCCGGCGTCACCGCCTGCTCGATCGGGCTCACCACCGTCTACCTGGGCACGCACTGGGTGAGCGACGTCCTCGCGGGCTGGGCGGCCGGCCTGCTGGTCCTGCTGGCCCTGCCGCTGGCCGAACCACTGCTCGCCCTGACCGCCGCGCGGATCGCCGAACGACGCGAGGCTCGGCGACGTACGCCCGCGGACGCCGGCTCGGCGCGGCTGCCTCCGGCGGCCCCCGACGGGAGGGGCCGGGACGCACTGGTGTCCCTCCGGCCGGCCCCGGTCCGGCGAGCACGGGCGGGCGGGGGCGAACCGTACCGGTCGGATCCCGACCCGACCGGGGCCGCGGCGGCCGAAGCCGGGCGGATCGGCGGGCGCGGCTCCGCCGAGCGGAGCGGGACGCAGTGGAGCGGGGCTGCGCGAACGGGCGTGGAGCGGGCGGGAGCGGAGCGCTAGACCCGTCCGCTGGGAGGGGCTCAGCCCTCCCAGCCGCGCTCCACCACCCCGTCGCGGACCAGGAGGTTCAGCCGTCCCTCACGGTGGTCCATGGTCATCATGGCGCCCGGTGCCAGCACCCGCACGACGCGCCAGCCGCGCTCGTCGGCCAGCCGCCGCGCGGCCCCCACCGGCAGCCCGGGGAAGTCGTCCGTCCCACCGCTCGGCATGGCCGCCCCCTCCTGGTCGCGCTGCTGGTCGAGCTCCCGGTTCGCCGCGCTGACCGCGCGGGCGCCGGGGCCTTCGGGAGCACCGCCGGGCGTACCCTGGAACGGTAGACCGGAGACGGCCGGGAGGAGGCGAGCGTCGTGCGTGCGACGACCCCGCGCCGATGGCGCAGCGGCACCGAACCCGCCACCGCCCGGAGCGACCTGAAACTGCGGCTGCTGCTCTCGCTCACCTTCACGCCGTTCTTCGCGCTCTGCACGGCGGGCTTCGCGGTGTTCGCCGCGCGCGCCACCGCCACCGACGTGCCCGGTCGCGGGACGCTGATCGGGTTCGCGATCGCCTGCGGCGCGCTGACGCTGTTCGCGCTGGTGGACCTCTGGGTCGTACTGCGGCGCCGGCAGACCGAACTCTGACGGCCCCCACGGCCCCCCGCGGCCCCGCGGCCCCGCGGCCGCTCGATGCTCGCGCGACCGCGGGAGCCCCGGGGTCAGCCGGGGGCCTCCCCCGGCAGTCCCTCGGGCCGGCCGTCCACCCGGCGCGGAACGCCGAGCGGGTTCCCGTCCCGCAGTTCGGGTGGCAGGAGTTCCTGCGGCACGCCCTGGTAGCTGACCGGGCGCAGCCAGCGCCCGATCGCGCCGGCGCCGACCGAGGTGGCCACCGAGGTCGCGGCCGGGTAGGGCCCGCCGTGGTGCATCGCGGGGGCGACGGCGACGCCGGTGGGCCAGCCGTCCACCACGATCCGGCCCGCCAGCGGGATCAGCCGGCGCAGCAGCCCGGCCGCGTCCTCGCCGTTCTCGTCGGCGGCGAACCGGACGGTCGCGGTGAGGTTCCCGTCCAGTCGGGCGAGCACCGCCTCCAGCTCGGCCTGGTCGCGGTAGTGGGCGAGGACGGTGACCGGGCCGAAGCACTCCTCCAGCAACAGGTCGTGCGGGCCGTCCTCGGCGAGCAGCGCGGCCGGCACCGCGAGTACGCCGGGGCGTACGGCGAGCGGAGCGCCCGCGGTCGGCTCCTCGCCCGCCGCCAGCAGCTCGGCCACGCCGGGGAGCGCGGTCCGCTCCCGGACACCGGCCAGGAAGGCCGCGCGCATCCGCGCGTCCAGCAGCGGGGTGGCGGCGACCCGGCCGGCTGCTTCGACCACCGCCTCCTCCAGCGCTCCGGGCTTGCTCCGGGCTCCGCCGGGCGTCTCCGCGACCCCGCCGGGGTCGCCCGCGGGCACCAGGACGAGACCGGGCTTCACGCAGAACTGCCCGCCGCCCAGCGTGAAGGAGGCGGCCAGGCCGGCGCCGATCTCGTCGGCCATGGTGGCCGCCGCGGCAGGGGTGACGACCACCGGATTGAGGCTGCCGAGCTCCCCGTGGAACGGGATCGGCCGGGGGCGGGCGGCCGCGACGTCGTGCAGCGCCCGCCCGCCCCGGACCGATCCGGTGAAGCCGACGGCGGCGGTGAGCGGGTGGCGTACGAGCGCGGCCCCGGCCTCGAATCCGTGCACCACGGCGAGGACGTCCTCGGGGAGGCCGACCGACACGGCGGCGGCGCGCAGCAGGCGGGCGCAGAGCGCACCGGTCTCGGGGTGGCCGGGGTGGGCCTTGACGACCACGGGGCAGCCGGCCGCGAGAGCGCTGGCGGTGTCACCGCCGGGGACGCTGAACGCGAGCGGGAAGTTGCCGGCGGCGAACACGGCGACGACGCCGAGCGGGGTGTTGGCGCGGCGGAGGTCGGGTCGCCCGAGCGCGGAGTCGGCGTGGTCGATCACCACGTCGAGAAAGGCACCGTCGTCGACGATCTCGGCGAAGGCGCGGAACTGGTAGGCCGTGCGGGCGAGTTCGCCGGTGAGCCGGGGAACGCCGAGGGCGCTCTCGGCGTCGGCGACGGCGACGACCTGCGCGGCGTCCCGCTCCAGGTGGTCGGCGGCGGCCCGTAGCAGGGCGGCCCGCCGGGGGCGGTCGGCCAGCGCGGCGGCGGCCGCGGCGGCGGCTCGTACGGCCCGGTCGATGTCGGCGGGAGAGGACTCGACGCCGACCCGGGCACGGTGCTCGCCGGTGCGCGGGTCGACGCTCCACACCGGGGCCGGGAACGCGTCGTCGGTGGTCACGGGTACGGTGTCGCTGGTCACGGCCTGAGCCTCCTGGTCGACGGCGGTGGCGGGGTGGCGGCCGCGGCGGGCCCGGCCGGGCCCGGCGTAGTGTCCGCACCGAACTGTCCACACGCCCGTTTGTTCAGTATGCTGAACGATATACAACTACTTGAACTCGCGGGACGATACGCCGCGCGACAGAGGGGGTCAAGGGCATGACCACGCCGACCAGTGCCGCCGCCGGCGGCGCACAGGTGAAGTCCGCCGTGCGCACCGTCGAGCTGCTGGAGTACTTCGCCGGGCACACCGGCATGCACAGCCTCGCCGAGGTGCAGGAACAGACCGGCTACCCGAAGAGCAGCCTCTACATGCTGCTGCGCACCCTGGTGGAGCTGGGCTGGGTGGAGACCGACGCCACCGGCACCCGGTACGGCATCGGGGTGCGGGCGCTCCTGGTCGGTAGCTCGTACATCGACGGGGACGAGGTCGTCGCGGCAGCCCGTCCGGCGCTGGACCACCTGGCCGACGACACCTCCGAGACCATCCACCTGGCCCGCCTGGACGGCACGAACGTGGTCTACCTGGCCACCCGGCAGTCGCAGCACAGCCTGCGCCCGTTCACCCGGATCGGACGGCGGCTGCCCGCCTACTCCACCTCGCACGGCAAGGCCCTGCTCGCCACACACACCGACGAGCAGATCCGCCGGCTGCTGCCGGCCGAGCTGGAGCCGCTGACCGAGCACACCCACACGGACCGCGAGAAACTGATCGAGGAGTTGCACGAGATCCGCGAGCGCGGCTACGCGATCGACCGCGAGGAGAACACGCTGGGCCTTCGCTGCTTCGGCGCCGCCATCCCGTACCGCACCCCGGCCCGGGACGCGGTCAGCGTGTCGGTGCCGATCGCCCGGCTGACGCCCGGCCGGGAGCAGATGATCCGGGACGCCCTGCTGGACGCCCGGGACCGGCTCACCCTGGCCACCCGCCACCTCTGACGGTTCGCCACCCTCCGGCGGCGCTGCGCACCTTGCGGCCGGGGCTCCGCCGTTCGCCCGCCCGCCGCCCCACCGGGCGGGCGCCGGTCGCGATGCCCGCCGGGCTTGTCGACCGGGTCGTGCGGCGCCGCCCGTGCCCAGCCACGGGCGCGGCCGCCATTCATGTCCGTGAACTTCGGTGACCGGCTCACCGCAGCCACCCAGGGGCTCCGCGCCGCCGGCGGCCACTGCCCGGCGGCCCAGGCGACGGGGGTCGGTCGTCGAGGCCCGGTCGCCGGTGGAGCCGTCGATGGATCCCACCGGGGGAGCGGCCGGCGGCGGGGCCTCACGGCCGGCCGCCGAGGGTGGCCGCGCCGAGCGCGGCGGTCAGCTGCCGGAGGTCCTCGTCGGAGGCCAATCCAGCGTGGTAGAGCCGCAGTTCACTCGACCCCGGCGGAGCTTGGGTCGCCGTCGGATCCCCGCCCGCACCCTCGACGATGCCGAGGTTGGCCGCCAGTACCGCGCCCGCCGGCGCGACGGCGGCGGCCTCGGCGACGCGGGCGGCCGGGACGACCAGGCCGTCCACCAGCCCCGACAGGCGGGGCACGTCCACCCCGGGGTTGGATCCGCTGCGGTGCACGCCCGGGTCGGCGTGCAGCAGGATCCGGAAGCCGGGGGCGGACGCCGCCCGGACCGACTCGACGACGGCCCGCTGGAGGGCGAAAGCGGCCGCGACGCGGTGGGCGAGGGCGGCTCCGGCGAGGTCGGCGCCGAGCAGTTCCGCCGCCCGCGCCGGCTCGTCGCCGTCGCGGGGCTCGGGACCACCGCGCCACAGCGGCTCCAGAGCGGTCCGTACCGCGGCCCGCAGTGCGCCCGGATCGGCGCCGGCCGCCCGGTACCCGCGCCCGCAGGCCGCGCAGAAGCAGAGCGACATCAGGTACTGCCCGACCGGGCCGAGCGGGACGCCGGCGATCTTGTCGTGGGCGTGCAGGTGCGCGAGTCCGTACCAGCCGCAGGCCTCCAGCTCCACGCCGCCCACCCCGGGCCGCACGGCGGCCTCCGCCGCCAGGTCCGCGCAGTACTCCACCACCTCCGCCTGCGCGACGCACGGCGCCCACGGGTAGTGCTCGCCGTAGGCGTTCTCCACGGTGATCCGCTCGTTCTCCTCGCCGAGACGGGAGTTGTGGGCGAGCACCACCCAGGAGTGCACCTCCAGACCGGCCGCGGCCAGTGCCGAACGCGCCGCGTCGAACGGATCCGCGCCCGGCACCCAGCTCTGTGTGTACGGCTGCAGTGCCCGGCCGCGCCACCGGCCCGGGTCGGGCGGGTAGTAGACGGCGGCGTGGCGGGCGGTGACGATCCGGGTGCGCGGGTGGCGCGGGGTGAGCGCGCGGGTGGAGTGGTAGGCACCGGCGAGGGTGATCTGCTGGACGCCGAGGCCGGCGAGCCGGGCCGGGGCGTCCCGGTCGCCGACGACGTCCCAGGGATAGAGGAAGGCGGAGCTGCGCACGGTCGGGTCTCCTTGCTCTGTCGGTCGTCGAGTGCCGTCGACGGCCCCGCGTGAGGACCGGACGTCGGGTGAGGACGTGGCGTCGGGTGAGGACGTGGCGCAGCGGTCGTACGGGGCGCAGCGGTCGTACGGGGTGGGCGCGCGGCGGGGAGCCGGCCGGCGACCGGAGCGTCCGGTCAGATCAGATCGCGTGCCCGCTCGATCAGGGCGGCGAG
Source organism: Kitasatospora sp. NBC_00315 (assembly GCF_041435095.1). NCBI lineage: Bacteria > Bacillati > Actinomycetota > Actinomycetes > Kitasatosporales > Streptomycetaceae > Kitasatospora > Kitasatospora sp. NBC_00315. Next base: position 1,407,527 of record NZ_CP108025.1, read on the forward strand.
TTGGGCGATGTGCTCGTCGGTCGCCTCGGTGAGCGGCGAGCGGACGGTGCCGACGTCCAGACCGTCCATCCGGACACCGGCCTTGACCAGCGAGACCGCGTAGCCCGCGCCCTGGTTGCGCAGTTCGACCAGCGGCCGGAAGAAGCCGTCCAGCAGCCGGTTGACGGTCTCGTCGTCGCCGCTGCCCAGCGCCTTGTGGAAGGCGAGCGCGAGGTCGGGGACGAAGCAGAAGGCCGCGGAGGAGTAGAGGGTGACGCCGATGCCCCGGTAGGCGAGAGCGGTGAGCTCGGCGGTCGGCAGGCCGTTGAAGTAGCGCAAGGGCAGCCCGGGGCGGGAGGTGCGCACGGCGCTGACGATGCGCTGCATCCGGTCCAGGTCGCCGACACCGTCCTTGAAGCCGATGATGTTGTCGACCGCGGCGAGCCGGACGACGGTCTCCGGGTCGAGCACCGCGTTGTCGCGCGCGTAGACGATGACGTCCAGCGCGGTGGCCTCCGCGAGCGCGGTGTAGTGCCGCTCCAGGCCGGCCTGGGACGCGGTGACCAGATAGGGCGGCAACGCCAGGACCCCGTCGGCGCCGGCGCTTTCGGCGCGCCGGAGGAACTCGACGGCGAGCGCGGTGCCGTGGCCCGCCCCGGCCACCACCGGGACGGCGCCCGCCACCTCCTCGACGGCGGCGGCGACCACCCGCTCGTACTCCTCCAGGCCCAGCGCGTGGTACTCGCCGGTGCCGCAGGCGGCGAAGACGGCGGCCGCGCCGCGATCGAGGCGGGACCTGATGTGGGCCCGGAACACGGCGGTGTCGACGCTGCCGTCGGCCGCGAAGGCGGTGACGGGGAAGAACAGGAGGCCGTCGAGGCGGTCGGCGAGGGGCTTGGCGTTCTCGGACATGGCGGTCGCTCTCCGGGGTCAGGGTATCTGCGATGACAGCGTTTATACATCATTGTGACTCACATACACATCCATGAACAGCGAATCACGTCAGAGCCTCACCAATTCGGGAAGATGCGTGGGTCCACTGGGGTTGACGCTCCCCCTCGGGATATCTAAGCTGTTCAAGCATATGAACTCTGTCCATGGGCGTATCACGAGGGAGCGGCAGGCCCGCGCCCCGTCACGGCCCCCGGACCCACCACACATCGCTGTGCCGCGCCGCCGGCCCCACGACCGTGGAGCCGCCCCGAGAGAAGGCGAACCCACCCGTTCCTCCCGCCGGAAGGACCATCCTCCGGTCCCGGCCCGGCCCCGCGCGGCAGCGGGGCCGGGAGAGGTCCGCGACCGGCGCTTCGACGGGACACCACCGCACCTGGACTCCGTACCCGACGCGAGCGACGAGCATGGAGTGGTGCGCCTGCTCACCCGGCCCCGCTCGGCGACGACCTCGATTCCGACCACATCAAGTCCCACACCGTCAGGACGTACTGATGCCCCGGACCATCCTGCTGACCGGCGCGGCCGGCGGCGTCGGCACGCTGCTGCGCGAGCTGCTCCCCGGCCACGGCTACCGGCTTCGCCCGGCCGACCTGCACCCGATCGACGGTGCCGAGGACGCGGTCGTCTTCGACCTGCGGGACGCGGCGGCCGTCCGCGCGGCCGTGCGGGGGGTGGACGCCGTGGTCCACCTCGGCGGCATCTCCGTGGAGGACTCCTTCGCGAACATCCTCGGCAGCAACATCGAGGGCCTGCACCATCTGTACGAGGCGGTCCGCCTGGAGGGCGTGCGGCGGGTCGTCTTCGCCAGCAGCAACCACGCCGTGGGCTTCACCCCGCTGACCGGCGGGGGGCTGATCGGCAGTGACGTGCCGCCCCGCCCGGACACGTTCTACGGCCTGTCCAAGGTGTTCGGCGAGGGACTGGCCTCGTTGTACGCGGACAAGTACGGCGTGGAGACGGTCTCGATCCGGATCGGCTCCTGCGTCGCCCGGCCGTGCTCGCCGCGGATGCTCGCGACCTGGCTCAGCCCCGCCGACTGCGCCCGGCTGGTGCACGCGGGGCTCAGCGCACCCGGCGTGGGCCACACCGTGGTCAACGGCATCAGCGCCAACACCCGTGCCTGGTGGGATCTCTCCTCGGCCCGGGCACTCGGGTACGAACCGCAGGACGACGCCGAGGTGTATGCCGCGGAGATCATCGCCGAGCACGGTGAGCTGGATCCCGACAGCCCGGAGGCCCGGCTGCTAGGCGGCTGCTTCACCACCGTCGAACCGCCGCTCTGAACTCGGCCGGGGCGAGTCCGCGGCCGGCCCTGGTCCGGACGGCGGACTCGCCCCGGCCGGACACCGTCCTCGACGCCCCCGAATGCTCCCCCGAGCCCCCCGGGGGAGGGAACGCCGCCCTCCCCCGGCGGGGCTCAGCGGCTGCCGACCGCCTGCTTGACCAGCGTCCGGCCGAAGTCCCACATCAGACCGCTGCCCCGGTGGGCGTCGTCCATCACGTCGGTGAAGGCGTCGACGAAGCGGTCCACGTCCCACTCGGTGATGGTCAGCGGCGGGATCAGCTTGATCACCTCCAGGTGGTCGCCGGAGACCTGGGTGAGGATCCGGTGCCGTTGCAGCAGCGGCACCACGACCATCTGGGCGAACAGGCCCTTGCGGGCGGCCTGCAGCGCCGTCCAGCCGGTGCGCAGTTTCAGCGAGCGGGGCCGGCCGAACTCGATGCCGATCATCAGGCCCCGCCCCCGGACCTCGGCGAGCAGTTCGTACCTGTCGGTCAGCGCGGCCAGCCGCTCCCGGAGCAGGTCGCCGATCCGGCGGGCGTTCTCGACCACCCGCTCCTCGCGCATCACGTGCAGGGTGGCGAGCCCCGCCGCCATCGCCTGGGCGTTGGATCCGAAGCTCGCCGAGTGCACCAGCACCCGGTCCATCGAGGAGTACACCTTCTCGAAGATCCACCCCTTGCCGAGTGTCGCGCCGATCGGCACGTAGCCGCCGGAGAGCGCCTTGGCCGCGCAGAGCAGGTCGGGCAGCACGCCCTCCTCGTGCTGGTAGGCGAAGAAGTCGCCGGTGCGGCCGACGCCCGTCTGCACCTCGTCGCAGATCAGCAGCGCCTTGTGCTCGTGCAGCAGCTCCTGGGCCGCGCGCAGCCAGCCGGGCGGCGGCGCAAGCACGCCCTTGCCCTGGATCGGCTCCACGATCAGCGCCGCGACGTCGCCCTTCCGCAGCTCGCGGGCCAGCGCGCCGAGGTCGCCGAGCGGAATCGCGGTGTCCGGCAGCAGCGGGTCGAAGCCCTTGCGGAACCCGCTCTCGCCGTTGACCGAGAGGGAGCCGGCCGTGAGCCCGTGGAACGCGTGGTCGCAGTACAGGACGCGGCGCCGGCCGGTGGCGTACCGGGCGAACTTGAGCGCCGTCTCGACGGCCTCGGTGCCGCTGTTGCCGAAGAACACCCGGTCCAGGCCGGGCGTGTGGGAGAGCAGCTGCTCGGCCAGCAGGCCGGGCAGCGGGGCGCAGTCGAAACGGGTGAGATCCGGCAGGTCGAGATCCATCACCTGCTGGACGGCGGCCCGCACCACCGGGTGGTGGCGGCCGAGCGCGAAGACGCCGAAGCCGGCCAGCATGTCGAGGTACTCGTTGCCCTCGGCGTCGTAGAAGTAGGGCCCCTCGGCGCGCTCGTAGGACTTGTCGAAGCCGATGGTGTGCAGCATCCGCGGCAGTTGCGGGTTCAGGTGGCGGCTGTGCAGCTCGTAGCGCTCGGCTCCGCGCTCGGCGAGCAGGGCGGCGAGGTCGAGGCCCGGTGCGGTACCGGCGCGGGGTGCGCCCGGGAGGTCGGATCCGTAGCTGGGGTCAGCCGGCATGGCGCTGGTTCGCTCCTCGGGTCGGCAGCAGGTGCTTGGCGATCGCTGCGGTCTGGGCGGCCACCCCGGTACCGGTGAGGCCGATCTCCTCCAGGATCTCGCCGCGCGAGGCGTGCGCGAGGAACTCCTGCGGAATACCGAGGACCCGCAGCGGGGTGTCCACCCCGGCGTCCCGCAGGGCCTGGGCGACGGCGGCGCCGACGCCGCCGGCCCGGCCGTTGTCCTCGACCGTGACCACCAGCCGGTGGGCGGCGGCGAGGACGGGAAGGGCGGGGTCGACGGGCTTGACCCAGCGGGGGTCGACGACGGTGGCGGTGAACCCCTCGGCCACCAGCAGGGCCGCGGCGTCCAGGCAGGCGGGGGCGGTGGTGCCGACCGCCACCAGCAGGATCTCCGGCGCCGCCCCGGTGCGCTGAAGGACGTCGACGCCGCCGATCCGCTCCACGGCGGGGATCGCCGGCCCGGTGTCGGCCTTCGGGAAGCGCACCACCGTGGGCGCGTCCGCGACGTCCAGGGCCTCGCGCAGCTGGGCGCGGAGCTGGTCGGCGTCGCGCGGGGCGGCCAGTCGCAGGCCCGGGACGACCTGCAGGACCGACATGTCCCACATGCCGTTGTGCGAGGCGCCGTCGGTGCCGGTGACGCCGGCCCGGTCGAGCACGAAGGTGACCCCGAGGCGGTGCAGCGCGACGTCCATCAGGACCTGGTCGAAGGCCCGGTTGAGGAAGGTCGCGTAGACCGCGACGACCGGGTGCATACCGCCGGTGGCCAGCCCCGCCGCGCTGGTGACGGCGTGCTGCTCGGCGATGCCCACGTCGAAGGTCCGCTCGGGGTACGCCTGGGCGAACTTCGCCAGCCCGACCGGCTGCAGCATCGCGGCGGTGATCGCCACGACGTCCGGCCGCTCGGCGCCCACGGCGAGCATCTCGGCGCCGAAGACCGACGTCCAGGAGACGCCGGAACTGGGCGAGATGGGCAGGCAGGTGTACGGGTCGATCGGGCCCACCGCGTGGAAGCGGTCGGCCTCGTCCTGCTCGGCGGGCCGGTAGCCGCGGCCCTTGACGGTCAGGCAGTGCACGATGACCGGGCCGCCGAAGCCGCCGGCCTGCCGGAGCGCCTGCTCGACGGCGCCGGTGTCGTGGCCGTCGATCGGGCCGAGGTACTTCAGGCCGAGATCCTCGAACATGCCCTGCGGGGCGAAGGCGTCCTTGAAGCCCTTCTTGGCGCCGTGCAGCGCGTCGAAGATCGGCTGGCCCACCAGCGGGGTGCGCTGCAGCGCGCCCTTGCCGAGCGCCAGGAACCGCTCGTAGCCCCGGGTGGTGCGCAGGGTCGCGAGATGGTGCGCGAGGCCGCCGATCGTCCTCGCGTAGGAGCGCTCGTTGTCGTTGACGACGATGACCAGCGGACGGTCCTGTGCCTCGGCGATGTTGTTGAGCGCCTCCCAGGCGAGGCCGCCGGTGAGCGCGCCGTCGCCGATCACGGCGACCGTCCGCCGGTCGTGCTGGCCGAGCAGCTGGGCGGCCTTGGCCAGCCCGTCGGCGTACGCGAGCGCGGTGGACGCGTGCGAGTTCTCCACCAGGTCGTGCTCGGACTCGGCCCGGGACGGGTACCCGGAGAGGCCGCCCCTGGATCTGAGCCGACTGAAGTCCTGCCGGCCGGTGAGCAGCTTGTGGACGTAGCTCTGGTGGCCGGTGTCCCAGACGATCCGGTCGTACGGGGAGTCGAAGACCCGGTGCAGCGCGATGGTCAGCTCGACCACGCCGAGGTTCGGACCGAGGTGGCCGCCCGTCCGGGTGACCGCGCCGATCAGGAACTCGCGGATCTCCTCGGCGAGTACGGGGAGATCGGCGGCCGGTAGGAGTTTGAGGTCGGCCGGCCCCTTGATGGTGGACAGCAGTGACATGGTTTCACCTCATGACTGGGCTGACCGACGGGGTGCGGCGGCCCGGCACGGGTGGCCCGTGCCGGGCCGGCGGAGTCAGTGCGAGCGGTTGGCGGCGATGGTCTCCCGCGCCGCCCGGATCGACTCCTTGAGCGAACCCATGGTGGCGAGCACGGCCGTCGGCTCGTACCCGCAGTGCGCCATGCAGTTCTCGCAGCGCGGATCGCGGCCGCGGCCGTACTTGGACCAGTCGGTCTTCTCGATGAGCTCACGGTAGGTGGGGACGTAGCCGTCGGACATCAGGTAGCAGGGGCGCTGCCAGCCGAACAGCGAGTAGTTGGGGATCCCCCAGGCGGTGCACTCGAAGTCCACCTTGCCCTCCAGGAAGTCCAGGAAGAGCGGGCTGTGGTTGAGGCGCCAGCGGCGGCGGTTGCCGCCCGCGAAGGTCTTCCGGAACAGCTCCCTGGTCTGCTCGACACCGAGGAAGTGCTCCTGGTCCGGGGCCTTCTCGTAGGCGAAGGCCGGGGAGATCATCATCTCGTCGACCTGGAGGTCGTCGTTGAGGTAGTCGAGCACCTCGATGATGGTCTGCGGGGTGTCGGTGTTGAAGAAGGTGCTGTTGGTGGTGACCCGGAAGCCCCGCCGCTTGGCCTCCTTGATCGCCTCCACCGCCTCGTCGAAGGTGCCGTCCTTGGCCACCGAGGCGTCGTGCCGCTCGCGCAGCCCGTCGATGTGCACCGTGAAGGTGAAGTACGGCGAGGGCTTGAACTTGTCCATCTTCTTGCGCATCAGCAGCGCGTTGGTGCAGAGGAAGACGTACTTGCGCCGCTCCACCAGCTGCCGGACGATCTCGTCGATCTGCGGGTGCATCAGTGGCTCGCCACCCGCGATCGAGACCATCGGCGCGCCCGACTCCAGCACGGCGCCGACCGCCTGGGCGACCGGCATCCGCTGCTTCAGCACCCCCGCCGGGTGCTGGATCTTCCCGCATCCCTCACAGGCGAGGTTGCAGGCGAACAGCGGCTCCAGCTCGACGATCAGCGGGAACTTCTCGCGCCGCTTGAGCAGCTTCTGCTGCATGAGGTAGGTACTGACCCGTACGGTCTGGCGCAGCGGCATGGCCATGGCTAGCTCGCCTCCTGGGGGAGCGTCGAGGATGTCGGGTGGGGGTGGACGAGGGGCGGGGCGAGGGCTCGCCCGGTGGCTGCCGGGACCGTCTGCCGGTGCCAGGCGACCAGCGCGGGCACGGTCGCGCGCAGCGTCCGCCAGGCGCGCAGCCCGGCGGGCAGGGTGACCGGGCGGAGCAGCTCGTGCTCGGGGGTGTCGACGACCACCCGCAGGACGGCCGCGGGCAGGATGCCGCGGGCCGGTGTGCCGTCGGCCGTCGCGGGCGGGGCGGGGCGAAGCTCCTGGAGCAGGGCGAGGACGCCGGCCGCCTCCATGTCGACGGCGAGGGCGCCCTGGGCGTGCAGCGCCGTACGCTCCAGGCCGCGGACGACGTGGTCGGCGGTGTGGTGCACACCGGTGTGGACGGTCAGGCCCCGGGCCTGCAGGGCCTCGGTCAGAGTCGGGCCGGAATCGATTGCGAAGAAGTTGCCTTCGGCATCGCGCACCCCGTTCGCAACGATGACGTCACCCGGGCTTATTCCCGGTGCCACCGCCGCGCCGAAACCGGCCACCACCAGGGCGCCGTAGCCGCCGGGGGCCGCCGTGAGCAGCCCTCGGACGGCGAGCGCGGCGCGGCGCCGCCCCATGCCGGTGCGCACCAGCACCGGCGGGCCGCCCGCCGAGCCCGTCCAGTCGCCGCCGCGCAGCGCCCAGACCTCGGGGCCGAGCGCGCAGAGCACCAGGAGCGGGGCGGTGGTCATCGGGCGGCTCCGATCCCCGGCGCGGCGCCGGCGCCGACCGCCGGGGTGCCGTTGAGGTAGCGGCCGAGGGCGGTGACCGGGAAGACCAGCCGGTAGAGGTGGTAGTTGATGGAGAAGTCCCAGGGGAACCCGGTGCCGGTGAACTGCGGTTCGTCCCAGGTGCCCTCGGGCAGCTGGGTGCGGACCAGCCAGTCGACGCCGCGCTCCACCACGGGGTTGGCCCGGCCGTCCGGGCCCTCGCCGGCCGCCAGCAGCGCCATCAGGGCCCAGGCGGTCTGCGAGGCGGTGGAGTCGCCGCGGCCGGCCCACTGGGCCGGGTCGTCGTAGGAGCGCATGTCCTCGCCCCAGCCGCCGTCGGTGTTCTGACGGTCCTCCAGCCAGCGGACGGCCTTGCGGATGGCGGGGTGCCGTTCGGGGACGCCGGCCGCCACCAGGGCGGGCAGCACGGAGCCGGTGCCGTAGATGTAGTTGGTGCCCCAGCGGCCGAACCAGGAGCCGTCGGCCTCCTGGTTGCGCAGCAGCCAGCGCACGCCCCTGCGGGTCCGCGGGTCGTCCGCCTTGCCGACCTCGGCGAGCATCTCGACCACGTGCGCGGTGACGTCGGCGGAGGGCGGGTCGACCACCTCGCCGAAGTCGCAGAAGGGCAGTTTGTTGGGCAGCACGCTGGTGTTGTCGACGTCGAACGCGCCCCAGGCGCCGTTCCTCGACTGCATGCCGAGGTTCCAGTCGACCGCCCGCTCGACCGGACCCGCCACCCGCTGGGGATCGGGGTGGGCGACCCGGCGCAGCGCGAGGACCACCTCGGCGGTGTCGTCGATGTCGGGGTAGTTGTCGTTCTCGAACTCGAAGGCCCAGCCGCCGGGTGCGAGGGAGGGGCGCTGGACGGACCAGTCGCCGCGCCGGGTGATCTCCTCGCCGATCATCCAGTCGACGGCGGAGACCAGCGCGGGGTGGTCGGCGCCGACTCCGGCGTCGACCAGGGCGATGGTGGCCAGGCAGGTGTCCCAGACCGGCGACTGGCAGGCCTCCAGCCAGCGCCGGCCGTCCTCGGTGTGGACGGTGAAGCGGTCGAAGGCGGCGAGCCCGGCCTGCATGACCGGGTGTTCGAGCTCGTAGCCCTGGAGGTGGAGGGCGATCAGCGAGTAGACCGCGGGGGGCTGGATGCCGCCCCAGCAGCCGTCCGCCTCCTGGCGCTCGACGATCCAGCGGGCGGCCTGGGCGAGCGCCGTCCGGCGCAGGGGGCGCAGGGCCCGCCGGTGGTAGGCGTGCAGCAGTTTGTCGAGCCGCTCGAAGAGGCCGTCCCAGCTGGTGGCCGGGGCGAGCGGGCGCTCGGGGAAAGGATTCGCCGGGTCGCTGTGCAGCTCGGTCAGGGTGAAGGGGGCGGGGCGGACCGGGCGGTGCGCGGAGACCACGGTGAGCGGTACGATCGTCTGCCTGGCCCAGCAGCCGAACGCGTAGATGTTCAGCGGCAGCCACTTGGGCAGGAACATGATCTCCGGCGGCATCTCCGGGAGCCGCTCCCAGGGCCACCAGCCGAACAGGGCCAGCCAGATCCGGGTGAACACCCGGGTGGCCGCGATGCCGCCGCGCGAGCGGATGTGCCGAGCGGCCGCCAGCATGTGCGGGGCCGCCGGGTCGTCCCCGGCGAGCTTGAGCGCGACGTACGCCTCCACCGTGGTGGAGAGTTCCGGCGGGCCGCCGTAGAAGGTGGACCAGGTGCCGTCGTCCCGCTGCTGGGAGCGGATCCACTCGGCCGTGGCCTTGGTCAGTTCTTCGTCCCGGATGCCGAGGAACTGGCGCAGTAAAAGGTCCTCGGCGTCCATGGTGACGTTGGTCTCCAGGTCCCCCTTCCACCATCCCTCGGAGCTCTGCAGCGAGAGCAGGTGGGTGGTGGCCCGGGACAGTGCCTCCCGGGCGGAGGCGGGGGGCGGGGGGCCGTCGACAGGCCGTAGGTCGGGTGGTTCATCAGCTTGTCGGACCGGCCGTACTCCGTCGGTCTCCCACCGCGTGGCGTGCGCGGCGGGCAGCGGCGTGGCCGCGACCGGTGCCTGGTGGCCGTTCAGGCCCTCGGGCACCGGTGGGCGGTCGCCCACCGCGACCGGCTCGGAATCGTACTCAGGGTCGAGCCGGCCGTCCGCAGTTGCTGTCAACTTGACGTCACCTCTCTCGTACCACCACGAATTCGGCGAGTGCGACGAAGTGCTCGCGCACCACGTCGGCCATCGGCACCTCGTCCAGGGCGGCGAGGGCAGTCTTGTGCTGGCGGCGGGCCTCGTCCTGGGTCCAGGCGCGGCCGCCGGCCTGCTCGATCAGCGCCGCGCGGGCGGCGAGCTGCGACTCGCTCTCCTCGCCGCGGCCCTCCGGGTCGGCGAGCTGATCGGCCAGCAGCCGGGCGGCGGCGTTGCCCTCGGCGAGCGCGGCGGCCACCGGCAGCGACTTCTTGCGGTTGCGCAGGTCGCCCCAGTGCGGCTTGCCGGTGACCTCGGTGGCGCCCCAGATGCCGAGCAGGTCGTCGACCGCCTGGAAGGCCAGTCCGAGGTGGTGGCCGTAGCGCTCCAGCGCGTCGGCGACCCGGTCGTCGGCGCCGGCCAGCACCGCGCCGATGGCGGCGGCCGCGGCGAGCAGGGCGCCGGTCTTGTTGCCCTCCATCTCCAGACACTCCTCCACCGTGACGATGTCGCGGTGCTCGAAGGAGAGGTCCTGGGCCTGGCCGTCGATGAGCTTGCGGGTGGCGGTGGTGATCAGCCGCACGGCGCGGGCCGCGTCGGTGGCGCTCGCCCCGCCCGTGACGGCGGCGTCCAGCAGCACCTCCGTCCCGAGGGTGGCCAGCGCGTCGCCGACCAGGATCGCCTGGGCCGGACCGAAGACCGTCCAGGCGGTGGCCCGGTGCCGTCGGGTCTCGTCACCGTCCATCAGATCATCATGGAGCAGGGAGAAGTTGTGCACCAGTTCAACGGAGACCCCGCCGGGTACCCCGACCTCGGCGGGAGCGCCCACGGCCTGCGCCGACAGCAGCGCCAGCGCGGGGCGGACGGCCTTGCCGCCGTCCCCCTGCGCGGGGGTGCCGTCGCGGTCGATCCAGCCGAAGTGGTACGCCGCCACGGTGTCCATCGGCGCTGCCAGCCGGGCCACCGAGGCACGCAGCGGCGCGGCACAGAGCGTGCGGGCCCGGGCGAGCAGCTCGGGCACCGAGACCGGCTCGGCCTGCGCCGTGCCTCCGACGGCGGTGCCGATGCGTGACTCCACGTGCGTTCCCTCTCCCTGGTGGTGCCGGGCCGTGCTGGACGGCCGGGTGCTTGCGGTCTCGGCGGTGCCGAGGGTCTTCGCCGCGTCGGCGCGGACGGGGCCCGGTGTCACCTGGGCCACCTTCCGTCGCCCCGGTCGACCGGGCGGCGGGCGCCGCCCGCCAGGGCCGCGTCGGCGGCCGCGTGGCCGCTGCGCACGGCGCTCTCCATGGTCGCGGGCCAGCCGGTGGCGGTCCACGAACCTGCCAGCAGCAGGCCGGGGACCTTCGTCAGGGCGGACGGCCGCAGCGCGGCGGTGCCCGGGGCCGGGTCGAAGGTGGCGGTGCGCTCGCGGGTGACGAAGAAGTCCAGCACCCCGGCGCCCGCCGCGGCCGGCAGCAGGCGCTCCAGCTCGGGCAGGTAGCGCGCCCGCAGCTCGGCGACCGGCAGATCGATCTCGTCCTGGACGGCGGACTGCGACACCGCCAGGTACTGGGCCCCCGGGTGGGCCGCGCCGAGCGCGGAGGCGGCCAGCCCGGAGTGCGCGGTACGGTCGAAGACCCACTGCACGGGCGAGCCCAGGGCGGCGAAGAACGGCCGGCGCAGCACCGTGCGGTCGTAGACCACGTGCACGTTGAGGATCGGCGCGGTGCCGAAGGCGGCCAGCCGGTGCTGCCCCTCGATCGCGTCCGCCGGCAGCAGCGCGGCGGCGGTGTCCTGAGCACCGGCCAGGACGACGGTGTCGGCGGTGAGCAGTTCCCCGCCCTCCAGCCGCACGGCGTGCTGGGCGGCCGGCTTGAGCTCGGCCGCGCGGGCGCGCAGCAGTACGCGCACACCGGCGCGCTCCAGCTCCGCGAGCGCCGCGTCGTGGTGGATCGCGCCGAGCGGGGCGGCCGCCATACCGATGTCGGAGGCGCCCGGGTCGGAGAGCAGGCCGGTCTTGAAGACCATCGCGGCCAGCGCCAGCGACACCTCGTCCGCCCTGGCGTTCAGGGTGGCCACGCCGACCAGGTCCCACAGGGCGGCGAGGGTGGCCGCGTTCTGGCCGTTGCGGCGCAGCCAGTCGCCGAACGAGATCTCGTCCAGGGCCGGGTCGGACAGGTCCAGAGCCTTCAGCGCGAGCGCGCCGCGCACCACCCGCAGCCGGTCCGCCGGGCGCAGGTGGGGGTACGTGGCGAGGCTGCCGGCCAGGTGCAGCGGGACGGGGAGCCCGGACCGGCGCAGCCGGCCCACGGTCCGCCGGACGGCCGGACCGCCGCCCGAGACGCCGAGCACCGGAACGTCCAGCCGGGGCTGGAGGTGCACCAGGCGCCCGGCGCCGAGCCGGTCCACCAGACCGCGGTAGGCGGTGCAGCAGCGCAGGAAGACGTGCTGGCCGTTGTCGACCGTCAGCTCGCCGCGCTGGAAGGAGAAGGCCAGGCCGCCGAGCCGGGGCCGGCCCTCCACCAGGGTGACCCGGTGGTCGGCCTCGGCCAGGCGCAGCGCCGTGGTGATGCCGGCGAGACCGCCGCCGACCACGACGGCGGTGGGCCGGGCGGTATCGGTTCGCGCGCTCATCGGCCCTCCCCCCTCTCGTCGGTGCGCCCGCCGGCGTCGGTGCACCGCACACACGTGACACTCATGGCCAACGCGAATCTGCCCATGCGTGATTCCGCGTTGACAAAGCGTGACATAACTGGCGCGAGAATCAAGAACGCCCTCCGGCGAGCCCCGACAGCGCCACGTATGCCTTCTCCCAGCCGGGCAGGGAGACCCGACGGCGCAGCACGGACCCCGGATCGGCCGCGATCCGGGCGAGCAGGCGGTGGTAGATGCCGGCCATCGCGGCGGTGCAGGCCCGGCTGCGCCGGTCCAGCATCGGGAGCAGCCGCAGGCCCTCCTCGAAGGCCTCCTGGGCGCGCGCGGCCTCGAAGGCGACCAGCCCGGTGAAGTCCGCGCCGACCGGGGGCCGCGACAGGGCGAAACCCTGCTCGCAGCCGAACCGCGCGAGGTCCTCGGCGGGCAGGTAGGTGCGGCCGTTGACGGCGTCCTCGCGCAGGTCGCGCAGGATGTTGGTGAGCTGGAGCGCCAGGCCCAGCGTGTCGGCGTACCGCGCGCCCAGGACCGGGTCGTCGCAGCCGTAGACACCGAGCGACAGGCGGCCGATCGAGCCGGCCACGCAGCGGCAGTAGACCTTGAGCTGGTCGAAGGTCTCGTACTCGGCGCCCTTGAGGTCCATCTCGACGCCGTCGATGAGCTCGTCGAAGCCCTCCAACGGGATCGGGAAGCGCCGGGCGGCGTCCGCCAGGGCGACCTTGATCGGGTCGACGTCGTCCTCGACGACCGCGCCGGAGCGGATCTCGTCCAGCAGCTCGCGGGTGCGCAGCAGCTGGTCGGCCTTGCGCTCCGGCGGAAGTTCGCCGTCGCCGATGTCGTCGACCCGGCGGGCCAGGGCGTAGAGGGCCGACATGGCCAGCCGCTTGGGCTCCGGCAGCAGCCGGATGCCGTAGCTGAAGTTGCGGGCCTGCAGCCCGGTCACTGCCTCGCAGTACCGATACGCCGCCATGACCTGCGCCGATGCCAGTGGTGATGCCGCCACTCGGGCGTTCACCTTCCCTTCGCGAAGATTGCCGCCGCCTTCACTGCGAGGCGGCGCTTGTCCGGCTTCGCCTGCTGGGCGAGTACGTCGTACCCGGCCGCCTCGACGGCCGCCAGGGCCGCGTAGCCGCCGGCGGTGAATCCCGCCAGGAGCAGTCGGAGCCTCCCCCGAACCGTACCCACCAGCGGCGCGCCGCGATCCAGCAGGGTCCGGGCCCGGTCCGCCTCGAAGGCGATCAGCTCCCGGACGGCCGGGCCGGCGGTGGGCGCGGCGAGGTCGGCCTCGCTCACGCCGAAGCGCGCCAGGTCCTCGGTCGGCAGGTAGATCCGACCCCGGGCGAGGTCCTCGGCGACGTCCTGGAGGTGTTCGACGATCTGCAGGGCGCTGCAGACCGCGTCCGAGAGTTCGATCCGTTCGGGGGTGGCGACGCCGGCCAGGGCGAGCACCAGCCGGCCGACCGGGTCGGCGGAGAGCCGGCAGTAGCCGATCAGGTCCTCGTGGCGGGCGTAGCGGGCGGTGCTCTGGTCCACCCGGTTGGCCTCGATCAGCCGGCGGAACGGCTCGGGGGTCAGCGCGTGCTTGCCGACCATCGGGACGAGGGCGCGCATCAGCGGGTGCCGGGGGCCCGCGCCGCCGGACCGCGCCGCCGGGTCGAGGGCCGCCGGGTCGAGAGCCGTTGGGTCGTCGAGGGCCGTTGGGTCGAGGGCCGCCTCGAAGACCCGGTCGAGGTCGCGCTCCAGACCGTCGAGCAGCCCCAGCCGGAAGGCGCTCTCCTCGGGGGTCAGGGGGCCGGACGCGGCGGGGGCCGCCGGCGCGGGCACGGCCACGCCGAGCAGCCGGGCGACGCCCGCGGGGTCGGCGAGGTCGCCGTCGCCGGCGTCGTCGACCAGCCGGGCGAAGCCGTACACCGCCATGAGGTCGGCACGCCAGGCGGCCGGAAGGAAGAACGGGGCGACCGGGAAGTTCTCCAGGTCCGCCTTGTCCAGCGTCACCCCTGCTGACTGATCCGCTGACTCAACACTCGGATGGGCCGAAGCCGACACTGCTGTCACTCCCCCGTTCTACACCGCCTGGACCACTGACCTCACCCGGACACGCGTCCGATAGCGCGACCCGGGCGACGGACCGCTCCCCGGTGTACAGCCTGGCACCGCGGAACGCGCCGGAGAAGAGCGCCCCCGGGCGCCGCGCGGGCCGCTCACCCGCACGGGCGAGGGCCGGTGCCCGGACGCTGTCGTCCCGGCACCGGCCCCCTCTTCGCCCGGATGCGGCGCCGCTAGGGGCGCTCGCCCTTCTCGTAGGCGCGCACGACGTCCTCGGTCGGCCCGTCCATGATCAGCTCGCCGGTCTCGATCCAGATGGTCCGCTCGCAGGTGTCCCGGATCGAGTTGTTGTTGTGGCTGACCAGGAAGACCGTACCGGCCTCCTTGCGCAGCTCGCGGATCCGGTCCTCGCTGCGCCGCTGGAACGCCTGGTCGCCGGTGGCCAGCGCCTCGTCGATCAGCAGCACGTCGTGGGTCTTGGCCGCCGCGATGGAGAACCGCAGGCGGGCGGCCATGCCGGAGGAGTAGGTGCGCATCGGCAGGTTGATGAACTCGCCCTTCTCGTTGATGCCCGAGAAGTCGACGATGTCCTGGTAGCGCGCCTTCACCTCGGCCGGCGGCATCCCCATCGCCAGGCAGCCGAGCACGACGTTGCGCTCGCCGGTGAGGTCGTTCATCAGCGCCGCGTTCACCCCGAGCAGCGAGGGCTGCCCGTTGGTGTAGATGCCGCCGCGCTCGGTCGGCAGCAGGCCGGCGATGGCGGCCAGCATGGTCGACTTGCCCGACCCGTTGGAGCCGATCAGGCCGACCGCCTCGCCCTTGTACGCGGTGAAGCTGATGCCCCGCACCGCGTGCACCTCGGTGATGGCGGGCGAGCGCTTGCGCGAGATCAGCCGGCTGAGCGCGGAGGTGGCACTGCCCTTGCCGGAGCCGGCACCGTGCACCTTGTAGACGATGTGGACGTCGTCCACCACAACGGTGGGAACGCGCGCGGAGTCCGTCTGGTCGGCCACGGTGTCGGCCTCTCCTCGGCTCTCGGTGGTTGCGATGTCAGCCACGGCCGTACTCCTCCTCGGACTTCCAAAAGAACACGTAGCCGAACGCGAACGCGACCACGGCCCACACGGCGGCGATCAGCCACACGTGGTGCGGAAGCGTGAGGTAGTGCGGGAGATCGTGCCCCGCCGCGTCCTTGCCACCGGGGTAGATGTTCTTGTCGAAGCTGTCGGGCATGAACGCGTAGCGCATCAGGTCCATGTAGACCGACGCCGGGTTCAGCTCCGTGATCGTCTTGACGAACGGCGGCCAGGAGGAGATGTTGCCCTGGATGCTGTACATCACGCCCGAGACGTACATCCAGGTCCGCAGGACGAACGGCATCAGCTGGGAGATGTCGGACGCCTTGGAGCCGACCCGCGCCATCACCAGGGCGAGGCCCGTGTTGAAGAGGCACTGGAGCAGCAGCGTCGGGACGATCAGCAGCCAGGTGCTGCCCGGCATGGTCCCGTTCACCAGGACGATCGCGACCAGGACGACCATCGAGATCAGCAGCTGCTGGAGCTGGATGACCGTGAAGGCGATCGGCATGCTGGCCCGCGGGAAGTGCAGGGCGCGGATCAGCCCGAGGTTGTCGGAGATCGAGCGGGTGCCGGACTGGATCGCGCTCTGCGAGAACTGGAACACGAACACGCCGACGCACAGCCACGGGATGTACTCGGGGACGGTGTCCCGGCTGCTGAGGATCACACCGAAGACCAGGTAGAACACCGCACAGTTGAGCAGCGGCGTCAGTACCTGCCAGACCTGGCCGAGCTTCGCCGTGGTGTACTGGGCGACCAGTCGGGCGGTGGCGAAGGCCACGATGAAATGCCGACGGCCCCACAGCTCCCGGGTGTAGGCCACCAGGCCGGGCCGCTTGCCACTGACCGTCAGGCCGTACTTCTCCACCAGTTGCTTGGGGGTCAGGCCCGTGTCCGCCCCCCTCGGGGCGGAGAGGGTGACGGGTTCACTCACTGTCGACACATTCGTCCTTCGCGGGGATCAGGAGTCTGGCGCCGGCCGGTGGGGGAACACCGGCCTTCGCCGAGGGGGATCCACTGGGATCACGGGGAGCTCCGGCCGGCGGTGTGGTCACCGGCCGATGCGGTCATCGGATGACGGGGGTCATCAGATGAACGGCGGTCTGCCCAACCTGGTCAGCCGCCACACAGTACGCCATCGCATGGGCCGACGCGCACCGCAGGGCTCGCGCCAGCCCGCCCGGAACCCGCCCCACCATGCCTTGAGCGCCTCCGGGGAGGGGCGGCGGGCCAGCGTCAGCAGGAACCAGGTTCCCAGGTAGAGAGGCACGAACAGGGCCGGAAGGTTCCGTCGCGCCAGCCACACCCGGTTGCGCGCCACGTTGTGGAAGAACGACGCGTGCCGGGCCGGCGAGGTGGTCGGGTGGTGCAGCACCACGTCCGCGCGGTAGTCGATGGACCAGCCGGCGTCGAGCGCGCGCCAGGCGAGGTCGGTCTCCTCGTGCGCGTAGAAGAACTCGCCGGGGAGCTGACCGGCCTGGCCGAACACCTTGCTCCGCACGGCGCTGGCGCCGCCGAGGAAGGTGGTCACCCGGGAGGAGCGCAGCGGATCGCTGGCGCGCAGCCGGGGGACGTGCCGGCGCTGGGTGATCCCGGTGTCCGGGTCGGCGATCCGGAAGGAGACGATCCCGAGCTCCGGATCGGCGGTGAACGCCTCACGCAGCAGCCGGGCCGAGTCGCTGAGCGGGAGCAGGCCGTCGTCGTCCAGGAAGAGCACCGCGTCGACGTCCCGGGCGTCCGGCCCGAACAGCTCGATGCCGACGTTGCGCCCGCCGGGGATGCCGAGGTTCTCCGGCAGCTCCACGCTGCGCACACCGGCCGGCAGCGGCGGCAGCGGGGCCCCGTTGCCGACCACGGCCAGCTCGACCGCCGGACCCTCCTGGCCGGTCACGGAGTCGATCAGGGCGTTGAGCTCGGCCGGGCGGTTGCCCATCGTGATGATCACGGCGCCGAGCCGGAACCCGTCCGCCGCACTCATCGGAGCCTGCTGGAGAGGACGATGCTGAGCAGGTGCAGGACGGTCTGCAGCATCGCGATGGCCGCCAGCACGACCACCGCGAGGCGGGTGAAGAACAGCCCGCCGTGGACGGCGTCGGCGATGCCCGCTGCCAGCACGAACAGCGAGGCCTCGACCGCGCCGACCAGCCGGTGGAACTTCAGGAAGGCGGCGGCCTTGCGGGCCCTGGCGACGCCCGAGGAGCGCGGCACCGCGGCGCTGTCCTCGACGGCGGTCAGCCCGCTGCGGGCGCGGGCCACATCGACCAGGTCCGTCTCGGACTTGATCAGGATGGCGCCGAGCGCGGCCAGCGTGCCGAGGAAGGCCCACTCCCAGTGGGAGGCGGTGCCCTCGCGGTGGAACAGGTCGCTCGCCCGCAGGCCGAGGCCGGTGAGCAGCGCCGCCTCGGACATGTAGTGGCCGACCCGGTCCAGGTAGACGCCGGTGAGGGAGGTCTGGCGGCGCCAGCGCGCCACCTCGCCGTCCACGCAGTCCAGCAGCAGGTAGAGCTGGATCAGCACCGCGCCGAGGACGGCACCGGTCAGACCGGGGACGACCAGCGCCGCCCCTGCCAGGATGCCGGTGAACATCATCAGGTAGGTGAGGCCGTTGGGCGTGATGAAGGTGACCGGCGCAAGCACCCGGGTGATCCGCAGCGAGATGCTGCGCATGTAGAGGCGACCCGCCCAGTGCTCAGCGCTGCGGCGCTGGAGCATGCCCTCGGGGTGGATGACGGCCCGCAGCTCCTCGATCGAGGGGCGGACCGTGAGGTCGACCGCGGGGCGGTCAGTCGTTGACTGCTTGGACATAGTCGGCGTACGCGTCCCTGATAGCGGAGGGGGAGAGGTCGAGGTGCTCAAGGATGGTGAAGCGTCCCGGGCGGGTGTTCGGAGCGTAGTGCACCGCCTCGGTGAACTCCGCCTCGGTGAAGCCGATCTGAGCTGCGGTCACCGGCAGGCCGTGACGCGCCAGGCGCTCCACGATCAGACCGGTCAGCTCGCGCTCGCCCCGCAGGAAGCTGGCGAAGGCGGCCCCGAGGCCCACCTGTTCGCCGTGCTGGGCGGATCGCTTGGGATACAGCACGTCCAGGGCATGCGAGATCTCGTGACAGGCACCGGAGGAGGGCCGGGTACTGCCCGCGATATTCATCGCGATGCCGGACAGTACCAGGGCTTCTGCCAGGGCCGTAAGGAGGTCCTGGTCCTGAAGGCTCCCGGGGTGGCGCAGCAGGTTCTCACCGGCCGAGCGGGCCATCGCGACAGCCAGTCCGTCCACCGGTTCGCCCGTCACGGCCTGGGAGAGCTCCCAGTCCGCGCAGGCCGAGATGTTGGAGATCACGTCGCCGATGCCGGCCGCCACGAAGCGCTGCGGAGCCTGCCGGACGACGTCGAGGTCCACCACGATGCCGATCGGCCCGGGGACCCCGTAGGAGCCCCGCCCGGCGTCGTTGTCGAGGGTCGAGACGGGCGAGCAGATGCCGTCGTGGGCCAGGTTGGTGGCGACCGCGACGACCGGCAGGCCGACCCGGGCGGCGGCGTACTTCGCGGCGTCGATGATCTTGCCGCCGCCCATCGCGACGATGGCGTCGTAGTGGCCGGCCCGCATCCGGTCCGCGAGGCGCACCGCGCTGTCCAGGCTGCCGTCGTCCACGTTGTACCAGTCGGCGCCGGGCAGGGTCGGCTCCAGTCGCTCCCTCAGCACCGCGCCGGAGCCGTTGCTGATGGCGATCGCGATCCGGCCCGAGGCGGACAGCCGCTGGTCGGCGAGGATGCCGGCCAGCGCGTCCAGGGCCCCGGAGCGGATCTCGACGAAGACCGGCGACGGCACCAGGCGGGTCAGTACTGGCACGCGATCTCCCGCGCCCGGGTCAGGTCGTCGTGGTTGTCGACCTCGACCCAGGTCACCTCGCCGATCGGCTGCACGTCGATCCGCAGGCCCCGGTTCACCATCTCCTGGTAGCCGTCCTCGTAGTACAGCTGCGGGTCGCGCTCGAAGGTGGTCCGCAGGGCGTCGGAGAGGTCCTCGGCGGCGGAGGGGTTGATGACCGTGACGCCGATGTACTCCCCGCTGGCCTCGGCGGGCTCCATCAGCTTGGTGATCCGGCGCATCCCGGCGGCCGGGTCGACGACGACCTTCATCTCCTCGTCCGCCAGCTTCTTCACGGTGTCCAGGGCCAGCAGGATCCCGGGGGCGCGACCCTCCTTGGCGAGGCGGTCGTTGCCGTCCAGCATGGTGCGCTGGACCGAGGCCGGGTGCACGGTGTCCCCGTTGGCGAGCAGCAGGCCCTCGCCGAAGAGGTCGCGGGCGCACCAGAGGGAGTAGGCGTTGTTCCACTCCTCGGCCTTGTCGTTCTCGACCAGGGTGAGCTTGACGCCGTACTTCTGCTCCAGGGCGTCCTTGCGGTCGTACACCGCCTCCTTGCGGTAGCCGACCACGATGGCCGCCTCCCGCAGACCGACCTCGGCGAAGTTGCCGAGGGTGAGGTCCAGGACGGTCCGCTCGCCGTCGACCGGCACCAGCGCCTTGGGCAGCGTGTCGGTGTACGGGCGCAGCCGGCGGCCGGCGCCGGCTGCCAGAACGAGGCCGATCATGCGGTGTCTCCTGATCCGTCGTGCTCCGCCGGTGGAGCGCCGCGCGGAGGGTGACCGCACGGGCGACCGAACGGGAGTGACCGAACGGCGGTGACCGAGCGGGGCGGTCCAGCGTGGGTGGCCGAGCGGGATGACCACGTGGGACGACCACGCACCGGCCGGCCACCCGGGTGGCGCTCCGGTGCCGCCACTCGGGCGACACACCGTGTAAGTGATGGTAGGCGACCGCGACGACCAGCCCGAACGCGCCCGGGGCGGACGGCGGGCGGGCGACCGCGGGCCGCTCGGACGGGCGGCCCGGCGGGGCGGACGGCGGAGGGACGGTGGGCGGACGGCGGGCGGACGGCGGGCGGACGGCGGGCGGACGGCGGGCGGACGACCGGCGAGGGGCTCGAACGTCCGAAACCGGTCAGACCTGGGTACTTATCGAATGGACTTCCTATTCGATCGCACAGGACCGGACCAACTATGCGTCGGGCGGAAATCCGCCGCACCCATGCGGCAGACTGGGGCCCGACGCCACCGGTGCTCCCGAAAGAGGCCTCATGCCGCAGAGTCCCCCGACCAACCCGACGCACTTCACCTCGGAGATCGACACAGGTCTCGACGTCGAGACCGACGTCGACGACCGGTCCGACGAGGCCGGCCCGGAGATCCTCCTGGAGCTCGTGGACGACGAGGGCGTCACGATCGGGACGGCCGAGAAGCTCTGGGCGCATCAGCAGCCCGGCCGGCTGCACCGCGCCTTCTCGGTCTTCCTCTTCGACCGGCAGGGCCGGATGCTGCTCCAGCGCCGCGCGCTCGGCAAGTACCACTCCCCCGGGGTCTGGTCCAACACCTGCTGCGGTCACCCGTACCCCGACGAGCCGCCCTTCGTGGCCGCCGCCCGCCGCACCGCGGAGGAGCTGGGCGTCGCACCGGCGCTGCTCTGCGAGGCCGGCACCGTCCGGTACGACCTGCCGGACGAGGCCTCCGGGCTGATCGAACGCGAGTGGAACCACCTCTTCGTCGGCCTGGTCACCGCCCCCGTGCGGCCGAATCCGGACGAGGTGGACGACTACGCGTTCGTCAGCGCCCAGGAGCTCGCCGAGCTGGAGAAGGAGCGGCCGTTCTCGGTCTGGTTCCGGACCGTCCTCGAAGCGGCGCTGCCCGGGATCCGCGAGATCGCCGGCCACGACTGGTAGGCACCGCCCGACCTGCACCGGATCGCCGGCCGGGCCCGGGTGAGGGGCCGCGTACGGCTACGTACGGGCCGGTGATCCGCCCTCGTTGCGCGGGGTGAGGAGCGGGGCGAGCGGCACCAGGGGTACGGCAGGGCCGCTCGCGGTCACCTGCGGGACGGTCGGGAGGGTCGGGACGCCGCGTCCCGGTGGGCCGGCCCCGACGGCCGGCGTCAGCGACGGTTCGTCGTCGGCGGCCGTGGGCGGCGGGAGCGGCAGGGAGGCCCAGACGACCTTGCCGCCGGCCGCCGTCCGCTCCACGTCGCAGACCCCGCCGGCCTGCAGCGTCACGCTCTTGACCAGCAGCAGCCCGCGGCCGCCGAGCTTGCCGAGGTCACCCTCGAGCGCCTTGGGCCGGTACGGGTGGTCGTCGTAGACCGAGACCCGCACCCAGCCGCCGGCGATCGCCAGCTCGGTGACGACCTGCGGGGACAGCACCGCGGCGTGCGTCACCGCGTTGCTCACCAGCTCCGAGACGATCAGCAGCAGGTCGTCGATCAGCTCCTGGTAGCGCAGCCCGGTCATGCCCTGGGCGAGCAGCCGGTCCCGTACCGCGTGCCGGGTCCTCGGCACCGACGACTCCTGGGCCAGGACCGAGATCCGCCAGGCACCCTCGACCGGACCGCCACCCGACCCTCTCACCCCGGGCCCGTCCGCCCCGCTGATCTGTTCCACGTCAAGCCGCCCTTTCACGCTGGCACGGGAGGCGTCACCGACTGCCGCCGGTGTCGGGAATCAGGCGGTTCCCCTCATGGCTCCCGTGGTCCACAGAGGCTAGGAGAGCGGCGGCGGACACCACGGCAGCCTCGACAACTTGCTCGTGTCGGACCACTTCCGACCGATTCGGACCGCTGGCCATCCTGCACCTGAACAGAAAGCTTCACCCCGGATCGATGGAATGTTCACGGGACGGTCCTCTTCCCCACACCGGCCCCACCCGTTTCCCGCCCGCCCGGCGCTCGATCGAGCACCCCCATCACCACCGCGCCACCCGCACCCCACCGGATGCGCCCCCGCGCGCCCGGCTCGCCGGGCCGGTCGCCCGCCACCGTGACCCCGCCCGGCGGCCCGCCCGCCACCGCGCCCCGCCCGTTGAGCAACCGCCCTGAATGACCCTTCTTGTACCGCTTCACCGCCGGTCACCGGATCAGCGGACCGCACCCCCTCCCCGGCCACAGAAACGCAGGTGAGGAGCGCTCCAGAACCCTGGTAGTGTTCTCTCTGTCGCCAAGGGGAACAGCAGGAAGCCCCGAGGTTGCACACCCTGTCCGGGTGGCGGAATGGCAGACGCGCTAGCTTGAGGTGCTAGTGCCCTTTATCGGGCGTGGGGGTTCAAGTCCCCCCTCGGACACACTTTTTGTACACGGTGCCCAGCTTTCGGGCAGCGGTCATCGGCGCCCGTTCCTTGCCTTCGGCGAGGGACGGGCGTTCGCCGTTTCACGCCCTGCTCCGGTGGGCGTCGGCTCGGTGGCGGTCAGCCGATGACAGTCCTCTCTTTCGCCGCAGTGCCAGCGGTCAGAGTTCTGCCCGCCGGGTCGTAGACGAGGTCGATACCGCGGGCTCGAAGCCCCGCGACGACCTCGAGTGCGCTAGCGACTCCCCCGGCCTGCTCGTCCGCCGGGCCGACGGTGAGTCTGATCCACAGAGCCGGCAGGCGCGGCAGGACCTCGTCCTCACGCACGTACGCGTTGCGCGGCCGATCAGGACTGGGCGTAGTGGCGCTCGAGTGGCCGTGGCGGCAGCGGTAGGCGGGGCGGCCGTGCGACCAGCAGGACTCCATCACCCGACCGCACGGGCCGCAGCGCAGCAGCCCCGCAAGCACGTACTCACGCTCGGGGAGCGTGTCGCGTCGGGCGCGGATGCCCTGGACCGCGATGAAGTCCGCCTCACTGACCAGTGCGGGATGCGCCACATCGGTGGAGATGACCCAGTCGTCGGGGGAGTTCCAGCGCATCACGTCGCGCGTGCCGAGAGTGGTGTTGGCGGTGTCGATCAGGTCGTGGTCGGTGCGCTGGCGGTTCCACACCTGGCGTCCGGTGTAGCGGGGGTTGGCCAGGATCGCCCGCACGGTGGTGAGGGTCCACCGCTGCGCGCTGCGGTGTGCGTTGCGCTCCGGGTCCGCCGACGAGGGGCACGGGATCGCGGTGTCGTTGAGGGCGCGGGTGATCCGGGCGATGCTGTGGCCGGCCAGGCGCTGGGCGAAGATCCAGCTCACGATCCGCCCGCACTCGGGGACGGTGTCAAGACGCTGGATGCGCAGGCCGCGGCCAGCCAGCGCCCGGTTGGGATGCGGCCCTGCGTCCACGAGGCGGTACCCGTAGGGCGGGCGGCCTCCGAGGTAGCGGCCCTGGTCACGGGTTTGGACGGTCATGGCCGTGCGGACTCGGATGCGGGTGCGGACGATCTCGCGTTTTGCCAGGATGCCGAGCAGGACCATCAACTCCTCGTGCCCGGCGACCTTCGGGTCCACCGCGCCGCCCAGTTCCGGTATCCACACGGTGACGCCGTAGTGCTCGAACAGCGGGGCCATGGCGGTGAACTGGTTCCCGTAGAAGGCCCGTTCGCTGGAGCCGATCACGATGGCGTCGAACTCCCGCTCCGGATCGGCCATCGCCGCGAGCAGCGTGGCAGCCTCGGGCCGCCGGGCCCAGGGCAGGGCGCGGCTGTGGCCGACGTCGAAGAACTCCGCCACGATGCGGCCGTGACCACTCGTCAAGGCCTGCGCTCGTAGGAGCTGCCACCCTCGCGAGGTGACCGGGTCCTGATGGTCCTCGGTGGAGACCCGACCGTAGAACGCGAACCGCAGCCCGCACGGCTCCGAACGACCAGCCTCAAGCCGAAGCCGACCAAACCTCCCGGCCCAATGCGCCAACGATCCGCCTGGGACCGGGTCAGGCGCCGAAGCGGACAGCAGAGCCGTCGTAGTCCCCATGGTCATGGGCGGCACCTCCCACAGACGCGCACCTGCTTCCCCACCATCGGGATGACCGCCTGCGCGGCAGACACACCGAAAGACACCACACTCAACCCGAAAGCATGAACATCACCTTGCGGCGTCGGCGACACGGGCGGGAGCTAGTGTCCTGCACCATGAATTCGTTCAAGATATGAGGCGAGTCGTTCGAGGATCTCGTCGGCGCTCCTGGTCCAGGCGAAGGGCCGGGGGTTCTCGTTCCAGGTCTTGATCCAGTTCCGGATGTCCTTCTCCAGTGCGCGGACGGAGGTATGGACTCCGCGTCGGAGCTGCTTGTCCGTCAGTAGGCCGAACCACCGCTCGGCCTGGTTGAGCCAGGACGAACTGGTAGGGGTGAAGTGCAGGTGGAACCGGGAATGGGCGGCAAGCCACTTCTGGATCGCCGGCGTCTTGTGGGTGGCGTAGTTGTCACAGATGAGGTGCACGTCAAGGTCAGCGGGCACCTCCTTGTCCAGCTTGGCGAGGAACTTCTTGAACTCCACGGCACGGTGGCGGCGGTGGAGTGAGCCGATGACCTCGCCGGTCGCCACGTCCAGTGCGGCGAAAAGGGTGGTGACGCCGTTGCGCAGGTAGTCGTGGGTGCGGCGCTCGGGCATGCCGGGCATCATCGGCAGGACCGGGGCCGAGCGGTCGAGCGCCTGGATCCGGCTCTTCTCGTCGACACAGAGGACCAGGGCCCGCTCCGGCGGATCGAGGTACAGCCCGACCACGTCGCGGACCTTGTCGATGAACTGCGGGTCCTTGCTGAGCTTGAAGGTGTCCACCAAGTGCGGCTTGAGACCGAACGCCTTCCAGACCCGGCCGACCGTGGACTTCGACAGCCCGCTCTCGGCGGACATGGACGCACGCGACCAGTGGGTCGCGTCCCTCGGTGTGCGCTCCAGGGTCGCGACGACCAGGTCCTCGACCTGGTCGTCGCTGATCTTCCGAGGGGCGCCGGGGCGTTGCTCGTCCGCCAAGCCCTCCAGCCGGCTCTCCAGAAAGCGTCGCCGCCACTTGCCCACCGTCTGTGGCCAGATGCCCAGTTCGGCCGCAACCACCTGGTTCGACTTCCCGTCCGCGCACCCGAGGACGATCCGGCACCGTTGCGCCAGCGCCTGCGAGGACTTGGCCCGCCGCGACCAGCGGACCAGCGTCTCGCGTTCCTCGTCCGTCAACGTCAGCTCGGCCATCGGCCGTCCCATTCGCGCCACGGTACAAGGCTACACATATACATCGGATTTCAGGCGCGGGATACTAGGACATAAAGGGCAAACTACTCTCATCAAATGCCCTCTCAGAGAACAGGGCACCACGAGAACAGGGCACCACCCGCGAGGAACTGGCCCGGAGGGCGGCCGCACCACCGTAGAACGCCCCGCCCGGCCCCGAGGGCAGCCGGCCAGCGTTCGTACCGATGACAGGGGACTGCCGGTGCCGCGCTGTGCGAGCAGCGGCACCGGCAGTCCGATGGTGGTGGTTCGGCCGACCCTCAGCGGCCTAGCACCGTTCCGTCAGGGAGGTGGACCCTGCCCGCCGCGGCATCGGGGCGGGTGGTCCAGCGGGTCCACCGCTGACGGAAGATCAGAGACGGGCGTGGCCCGGTCGCGCGGCTCCTCGAAGTGCCCCGGCCCGTGGGGCCGGCCGGCACCGAGGAGATCTCAGGCGGGGAGTCCGATGGGGCGTTCGCCGTTGCGGCGTTGTTGGATGACGACGGCGATGACGAGGAGGGCGCCTTGGGCGACGTTCTGCCAGAAGGAGTTGATGCCCTGGACGGTGAGGCCGTTCTCGAGTGCGCCGAGGAGGGCGACGGCGAGGAGGGTGCCGCCGATGCCGCCCTTGCCGCCCTTGAGGGCTGCGCCGCCGAGGGCTGCGGCGGTGATGGCCTTGAGTTCGAGGCCTTCGCTGCCGGAGGTGGGCTGGCCGGAGCCGGTGCGGGCGGTGAGGAGGATGCCGGCTACGGCGGCGACGGTGCCGATGAGGGCGTAGACGGCGATGAGGTACTTGTTGATGTTGATGCCGGCGAGGCGGGCAGCGGTGTCGTTGCCGCCGATGGCGTAGGTGTTGCGGCCGATGTCGGTGTACTTGAGGAGGACGTGGACGGCGACGGCGGTGAGGATGAGGATCCAGACCATGACGGGCAGGCCGGCGATCTTGCCGCGGCCGAGGAAGACGAAGACGTCGTTGTTGAGGACGTAGCCCTGGGCGCGGCCGTTGGAGATGAGCTGGGCGAGGCCCTTGTAGGCGGCGAGGCCGGCGAGGGTGGCGATGGTGGGGTTGACGCGTCCGTAGACGATGATCACGCCGTTGAGGATGCCGATGAGGATGCCGACGCCGATGGCGGCGGCCATGCCGGCGTAGGGGTTGGATCCGGCGGAGGTGAAGGCCATGGCGGAGACGACGGAGGCGACGCCGGCCTGGGAGCCGACCGAGATGTCGAGGCCGCCGCAGATGATGACGACGGTCTGGACGATGGCGAGGAGCCCGGTGATGGTGGCGGCCTCGGCGATGACCTGCATGTTGTTCAGGGTGAGGTAGTTGTCGTTCAGGACGCCGAAGAGGGCCAGCACGACGACGAGGGCGCCGATGAGGCTGAGGTTCTGGCCGCCGACGGAGGCGAGGAGGGCGAGGCGGTTCGGGGCCTTGCGCTGGTCGGGGCTGCTGTCGGCGGCCCGTCGGGTGGTCGTGGTGCTCATGCGGTTGCTCCAGGGACGGGGGCGATGTCGTCGGCCATGGCCAGGTTGAGGATGGTTTCTTCGGTGGCCTCGGTGCGGTCGAGTTCGCCGGTGATGCGGCCGTTCTGCATGACGAGGATGCGGTCGGCGAGTCCGAGGATTTCGGGGAGTTCGGAGGAGATGACGAGGATGGCGACGCCTTCCTCGGCGAGGTCGGCGATGATGCGGTAGATCTCGGCTTTGGCGCCGACGTCGATGCCGCGGGTCGGCTCGTCGAGGATCAGGACCTTGGGTTTGCGGGCGAGCCAGCGGGCGAGGACGACTTTCTGCTGGTTGCCGCCGGAGAGTTTGCGGACCTCGTGCTCGATGGAGGGGGTGCGCACGCGCAGGCGGTCGGTGTAGTGCTGGGCGAGTTCGCGTTCCGCGCCACGCTTGACGAAGCGCAGGCGGCTGAGTCGCTTCAGGACGACGGTGGAGGTGTTGTCGCGGATGGAGCGTTGCAGGAAGAGGGCCTGGGCCTTGCGTTCCTCGGGGGCGAGGCCAAGGCCTGCGCGGATGGCGGCGCCGGGGTTGCCGGAGGGCAGCCGCTGTCCGTCGAGGGTGACGGTGCCGCTGTGGACGGCCAGGTCGCCGGCGAGGGCGAGGGCGAGTTCGGAGCGGCCGGCGCCGATGAGTCCGGCGAGGCCGACGACCTCGCCGGCCCTGATCTGCAGGGTGACGTCGTGGACGGCGTCGGTGCTGACGTGCTGGACGTCCAGGACGAGGCGGTCGGTGGCGACGTGTTCGCGGGTGAACATGGTGGACAGGTCGCGGCCGACCATGAGGCGCACCAGTTCGCCCTCGGTGGTGGTGGCCGCGTCCTGGACGCCGGCGAGTTCGCCGTCGCGCAGGACGGCGATGCGGTCGGCGAGCTGGAAGATCTCCTGCATGCGATGGGAGACGTAGATGACGGCGGTGCCCTCGTCGCGCAGGCGGCGGATGAGGGCGAAGAGGGCGTCGACCTCGTGCTCGGAGAGGGAGGAGGTGGGTTCGTCGAAGGCGATGACCTTCGCCTCGCCGGCCAGGGCGCGCATGATCTCGACGAGCTGACGCTGGGCGGGGGTGAGGCGGGAGCCGATCGTGTCGGGGTCGAGGACCTTGTCGAAGCCGTAGCGGTGCAGGTCGGCGGTGATGCGCCGGCGCAGTTCGGTGCGGTCCAGGCGGCGTGCGGCGGTGCGGGGCAGGGAGCCCGCGTAGACGTTCTCCGCGACGGAGACGTGCGGGATGATCTCGGGTTCCTGCGGGATGATCCGGATACCGGCCCGGCGGGCGTCGGCGGGGGAGGCGAGGTCGATGCGCCGGCCGTCCAGGACGACGTGGCCGTCGGTGGGCTGGTGGTCACCCGTGAGAATCTTCAGCAGGGTCGACTTGCCCGCGCCGTTCTCGCCCATCAGGGCGGTCACCTGACCGGCCGGGAAGTCCAGGGTGACACCACCGAGAGCCTGCACCGGACCGAACCGCTTCGTGATCCCACGCACTGACGCGCCTGCGCCGCCGGTACCGGTACCAGTGGTGGCGCTGGCGGTGCTGTGGTCGGTGGGTGGTCGGGGATCCGGGTTCGAGCTGCGCGCTCTGCTCATGGTGCTTCACCTCTGCAGGTCATACGGGAGGGTTGGTGGGTCTGCCGCCCCGGCCCGCGCGGGGGAATACGGGCCGGGGCGGCGGTCATGGGGGGAGCCGGCGTCAGCTGCAGGTGACGCCGGAGGTCTTCCAGGTGGTGGCGTCGACCATGGTGGTGGGGGCGAAGGCCTCGGCGGGCATGTCCTTGCTGTTCTTGAGCTTGTCGTACATGGTCTGGACGGCGAGCGCTCCGACGTCCTTGCCGTTGATGAAGAGGGCGGCCTTCATGCCGGAGGGCTTGGTGCCGCTCCAGTCCTTGCAGGCGAGGTAAGCGCCGAGGCCGACGCCGACGACGTTGTCGGCGCTGACGCCGGCGTTCTCCAGTGCGGTGACGCCGCCCTGGACGTTCTCGTCGTTGCAGCCCCACACCACCCAGTGCTTCACGCCGGCGTTGGCGGTGATCGTCGCGGCGATCTTGTCCTGTGCGCCGGTGGGGGTGTTGTCGGTGGCGACGTCGATGTTCTGGACGCCGGTGACGGCCGCACCGAAGGCGTCCTTGGCGGCCTTGACGCGGTCGCCGCAGACGGTGACGTCCTGCTTCCACGCGGAGATGGTGCGGGTCTCGGCGGGGTTCCAGCCGGCCTTCTGGTACTCGGCGGCGGCGCGCTTGCCGACCTCGCCGCCCATCTGCGACCCGGAGAAGCCGATCCGCGGCACCAGGTCGCTCTTCGCGCAGGCGGACGGGTCCGGGCCGGTGGTGCAGATCTGGTCGTCGGAGGTCAGCAACGCCACCTTGCCGTCCTTCGCGGTCTGCACGACCTGCGGGCCCACCGCCGGGTCCGGCACCACGATGATGATGCCGTTGCTCTTCTGCGCGACGGCGGACTGCACCTCGCTGATGGTCTTGTTCGCGTCGTTGCCCAGGTTGACGACCTTCAGGTCCACCCCCAGCTCGGCCGCCTTCGCCTTCGCACCGGCCGCCTCACCGACGAAGTACTCCTGGTCACCCTGCTTCTGCAGGTACGTCATCGAGATCTTGCCGGACACCGGGGCCGCCGGGGCGTCCGCACTCGTCGCCTCCTTACCGGTGGAACAGGCGGTGGTGAGACCCAGGGCGAGCAGCAGGGCCGCCGCTGCGGCGGAACGGCTGGTGGTACGGGACATGGGGAGCTCCTTCGGGGCCACACCCGTGGCGGTCGGTGCCGTAGGGGGTGTGGGTGGTGTGAGGGCGGCGCGGGCCGGGGGCGTGCGACGGGGAGGAAGGGAAGCACGCCGGGAGGGTGGATGGTACGGCCCAGGGGTGGTGGGTTCACTCACTCGTGGTTCAAACGTAAACCATCAGAATCAAACACTTACGAACGCGATGGGGATATGACACCCCCGTTACGGAAGCCGCGTCAAGGGCCCGGGGAAGCCGAGACGCCCTTGTGATGTTTGCGCAACCTTGACCGGGCGCCCCGGCCCGGCCCCCGACGGGCGGATCCGGCCACCTGCGGCGCTGCCCCGTTCACCGCACGGAACCCCGTCCGCCCTCCGTCCAGCAGGGCCTGACCCCGGCCCGCCACTCGACAGGTGTGTGCGCAGCCACAGTAGGAGTCGGGCTCCGCCGGCGTCGGGACGTGTCGATGGTTTCCGGTTGAACGACTTGTCGGCGCCCATGGAGGCCCGGGCCTCGTCCGACCGACGCCCCCGAACGACGCCCCCGAACGACAACTCCGAACGACAACCCCCGCCGACTGCCGACCGACTGCCGGGTGACGCGCCCGCCGTCACGGCGCGACCACCGCGGACGGCGGACGGCCGGAGCACCGCGCCGTTCACGGCCGATCCCGCCCCGCACAGCCCGGACCGGCATCGCCCCGGACTCCTGAGCACCGGCACCCGGACTGTCCCCCGAACCTGCGCCGGGTCGGCAGAAACCCTTGACACCGCCGAGATGCGCTCCGAAACTCTCACTCGGCTACTTGTTTGCGCCAACATGGCAATCCGCCGCAAGGATGCGACAAGTCGTCAGGTCCCGGCCGACTCCCTGGACAGGAGGAAGCGGGGACACCGGGCGGCACATCACCCCCCACCGCCCCGCGCATGCCCACCCCGGCCCTGGCCCCGCCGGCGGACGCCTCACCTACGCCGGCCGGCCGGGACAGGGCCCATCACATCCGGCCGGCCGGCCGGCTCATCCCCCACCCAGATAGCAGAGGCGAAGAATCGCCCGGCCTCCTCTTCCCCCGCACGGGCCGCAGAGGAAACCGGAGCCTTTCTCCGCCGGTCCGACCACCCACGTGACCCCCCGGCATGTTCGCGCTGCCGTCTCACCTGGTGCCATCGGACCAGCACAAGAGAGCAGAGGTAGCAGAACCGTGCCGCGACTCAGATCCATCCTCTTCCCCACCCTTCTCGCCCTGGTCCTCCCCCTCCTCGGCGGTGTCGGCACAGCCCACGCCGCCGTGTCGACCGTCACCAGCGGCACCCAGTTCGCCGACACCACCGGAAGTCCGGTCCAGGCGCACGGCGGCGGTGTCATCAAGGTCGGCCAGTACTACTACTGGTTCGGTGAGGACCGCAACGCCGACAACACGTTCCACTACGTCTCGGCGTACCGCTCCACCGACCTGAAGACGTGGGAGTTCCGCAAGCACGTCCTGACCGTGGCCAGCAGCGCCGAACTCGCCGCCGGCGCCAACATCGAGCGGCCCAAGGTCATCTTCAACAGCACCACCAACCAGTTCGTGATGTGGATGCACAAGGAGGGCAGCAGCACCGACTACAGCGAGGGCAGGGTCGCGGTCGCCACCTCCAGCTCGGTCGACGGCGACTACAGCTACCAGGGCAGCTTCCGGCCGCTGGGCTACGACTCGCGCGACATGACGCTGTACAAGGACGACGACGGCACCGCCTACCTGCTCTCGTCCTCCAACGGGAACGCGGACCTGCACATCTACCGGCTGAGCGCCGACTACCTCACGGCGGAGGCCCTGGTCGCCAGCCCGTCCAACGGGCAGTGGCGCGAAGCCCCGGCGCTGTTCAAGCGGGGCGGTGTCTACTTCCTGCTGACCTCCAGCGCCACCGGCTGGTCCCCCAACCAGCAGCAGTACCAGACGGCCACCAGCATCACCGGTTCCTGGAGCTGGCTGCAGAACGCCGGCGACCCCACCACCTACCGCAGCCAGACCGCGTACGTCCTGCCCGTCCAGGGCACGGCCGGCACGGGCTACCTGTACATGGGTGACCGCTGGGGCAACTCCATGGGCGGCACGGTCAACGACTCGCAGTACGTCTGGTCGAACCTCAAGTTCCCGACCAGCACCACGCTGACGATGGACTACTCGCCGCAGGTCGCGATCGACACCGCCGCCGGCACCGTCGCTTCCGTGGGCGGCCCCTGGGAGAGCATCAGCGCCGCCAACAGCGGCAAGTGCGCCGACGTCGCGGACTACTCCTTCGCGCAGTCGTCGCAGGTCATCCAGTGGGGCTGTGGCGCGGGGGCGAACCAGAACTTCTGGTTCAAGAGCCTCGGCACCACCGGCTACGTGCAGATCATCGCCCGGCACAGCGGCAAGTGCCTGGAGGTGGACGGCGCCTCCACCGCGGACGGTGCGGCCGTCGTCCAGAACACCTGCACCAGCGCCACCTCCCAGCAGTGGAAGGTCCAGAAGATCACCGGCACCACCACGTACGTCAAGCTCGTCGCGCGCCACAGCTCCAAGTGCCTCGACGTCACCAACCAGTCGACCGCGGACGGCACCGCGCTGGAGCAGTGGACCTGCAACACCGGCACCAACCAGCAGTGGCACCGCGCCACCGTCTGACCGTCTGACCGGCTGACCACCGCTCGGCCGGCTGACCGGCACACCCGTCAGGCCGTCAGGCTCACCCTTCTCGCACCGACACGCCCCTCCCCTCTCCCGACGGGAGGGGCGTGCCGTCTGCCTGCCCTGATCCGGCCGGTCCACACCGGTCCACCCGTCCCCACCCGTCCCGACCCCCGGAGATTCCCGTGTTCCACACACGCAAGAGATCTGCTCCAGGCTCACGCAGAGGCCGTACCAGCCTCGGCGCCGCGGTGCTCGCCACCGCCTCGCTCGTCGCGAGCGGCCTCACGGCCCAGCCCGCGGCGGCCGACCCGAACGCGGCCGTGCTGTCCGTCCGGCTGGATCCGAGCTACCAGCAGGCGCCGTTCCAGGGCTGGGGCACGGCGCTGGCCTGGTTCGCCAACGTGACCGGCGGCTGGCCCGACGCGCAGCGCAACCAACTGGCCGACGACCTCTACGGTGCGAACGGCCTCGGCTTCACCGTGGCCCGCTACAACATCGGCGGCGGCGACAGCCCCGAGACGCAGCCGTACCTGCGCCCCGGCGCGGCCGTCCCCGGCTACTGGAACCGGCCCGGCCCCGAAACCCCCGACTGGTGGAACCCCGCCGACCCGGCCGACTGGAACCCGAACGCCGACGCCAACCAGCGGTGGTGGCTCCAGGCGGCCAAGGCCCGCGGGGCGGACACCTTCGAGGCGTTCTCCAACTCGGCGCCGTACTTCATGACCAACAGCGGCCTCGTCTCGGGCGCCGTCAACAGCTGGGAGGACAACCTCCGTTCCGACCAGTACGACCGCTTCGCGACGTATCTCGCCGGCGCGGTCAAGCGCGTGCAGGCCTCCACCGGCGTCACCTTCAACGCCCTCTCCCCCATCAACGAACCGAACACAACCTACTGGCACGCCGGCGGCCCTCAGGAGGGCTCCCACTGGGAACCCGCCTCCCAGGCGCACATGATCACCAGCACCCGCACCGCCCTCACCGCGGCCGGGCTCAGCACCCCGGTCGCCGCGATGGACGAGACCAACCCCGACATGTTCCGCACCGACTGGGACTCCTACGCGGCCTCGGTCCGGACGGCCGTCGGCAAGCTGAACACGCACACGTACAGCACCGGCGGCCGTACCGGCGCGCGTGACGTCGCCAAGGGCGCCCACACCCCGCTGTGGATGTCGGAGGTCGACCTCGGAGGCAGCGTCGGGCAGAGCTTCACCGACATGACCCCGGCGATCGAGTTCGCCCAGCACATCAACGGCGACATCAGGGAGCTGGAGCCCAGCGCCTGGGTCATGTGGCAGGCCGTCGAGGACTACGAGAACATGACGCCCGCCCACGAGAACTCCAACTGGGGCCTGATCCAGACCGACCTCACCCCGGCCGACCCGGCCGTCGAGCCGCTGCGCAAGAACAAGAAGTACTGGGCCATGGCCAACTACAGCCGCTTCATCCGGCCCGGTGCCCGCGTCATCGACACCGACTCGGACGGCACGCTCGCCGCGCTGCGGCCGAACGGCGGCGCGGTCGTGGTCCACACCAACTCCACGAACGCGCCCCAGACCGTGACGATCGACCTCGCCGGCTTCCAGAGCGTCGACAGCACCGTGCCGGTGCAGCGGTACACCACCGACGCCACCAAAGACCTCCAGCGTGACGCCGACCTGAGTACCACCGCCGCCAAGACCCTCACCACCACGGTGAGCCCCGGCTCGGTCACCACCTTCGTCATCCCCGGCGCGACCGGCGTCGACACCACCGCCGCGACCGCGCCGACCGGCGCCGCCCGCCAGCTGCTCAACGACAACAGCGGCATGGCCCTCGCCGTCGGCTCGACCAACAAGAGCCCGCTGACCCAGCGGACCTCGAACAGCTCCGACAGCGCCCAGCAGTGGACCTTCGCCAAGATCTCCGGCGGCTGGAACAGCACCGCCGCGTACCGCCTCACGAACACCAAGTACGGCAAGGCGCTCGCGGTCAGCGGTGACGCGCTCACCCTCGTCACGCCCGGTACGACTGCGGCGCAGCTCTGGATGCTCTCCACCACCGGGGACGGCCACAACACGCTGATCAACAGCTCGACCGGCAAGCTGCTCGACGTCTCGAACGCCGCCACCAACGACGGAGCGGCGGTGGCCACCTACCAGCCCACCACCGGCAGCAACCAGTCCTGGAAGCTCCGCAGCACCGCCCCGGACACCTGGAACGTGCTGCGCATGCGGAACAGCAACAAGTGCACGGACGTCTCGGGTGCCTCCACCACGGCCGGCGCCGCCGCCGTCCAGTACACCTGCGGCACCGCCACGAACCAGCAGTGGACCATGCGGCCCGCGAGCCCCGGCTACGTCAACGTCGTGGTCCGGCACACCGGGCAGTGCCTGGACGTCGCCGGCATCTCGACCGCCGACAACGCCCCGCTCGTGCAGTACCCCTGCAACGGCGGCAGCAACCAGGAGTGGTCGGTCCGGACCACCGCGACGGGCTACCTCACGCTGGTGGCGCGACACAGCGGCAAGTGCCTGGACGTCTCCGGTGCCTCCACGGCCGACAGCGCCGCGCTCGTGCAGTCCGCGTGCACCGCGAGCAGCAGCCAGCAGGTCCACATCGGCTGACAACACCGGGCTGCCGGGGGCGGTCTCATCGACGCCCCCGGCAGCCTGCTGCCCGGCTCACGCCCGCGCGGCACCCGGGCACGGCCCGGAGCTGGCGCGGACCACCAGCTCCGGAGAGACGGTGATGACCTGATTGGTCCGTGCGCCGCCGTGGCTGTCGATCTGGTTGAGCAGGAGGGCCACACACTGGCGGCCCACCTCCTCGAAGTCCTGCCGGACGGTGCTGAGGGGCGGCCCGAAGTACGCCGACTCGGGGACGTCGTCGAAGCCCACCACGCTCACGTCCTGCGGCACCCGGCGACCCGCCTCACGCAGCGCGAGCATGAGCCCGAGGGCCATGTGGTCGTTCGCCGCGAAGACGGCCGTGACCTCGGGGCGAGCCGCGAGCACCTTGCCGATCCGGTGGCCCGACTCGGCGGTCCAGTCCCCCAGTTCGAGCGCCGGGACGGGAGCGCCCGCGGCCTTCAGGGTGGCGTGCCAGGCGGCGGCCCGGCGGCGTGCGGCGTACGAGTCCTGGGGGCCGCCGACGTGCCAGACGGTGCGGTGCCCGAGGTCGAGGAGGTGCTGCGTCGCGGCGCTCGCCCCGGCCGCCTGGTCGGTGTCGACGGCCGGGAACCGGTGCTCGGGGTCGCCGTCCGCGACGACCACGGGCACCCCGGTGGAGACGCTGAAGCCCGGCCGGTCGAGGATCTGCGCCTCGATCACGACGAGGCCGTCCACCGCCTGGTCGGTCAACTGGCGGACGGCCTGCTGCACCGCGTCCTCGGTCTGTGCCTCGGCGCACACGATGTTCACCGAGTAGCCGGCCGCCTGCGCGGCCCGGGAGATGGCGGCGAGCGTGCGGGCGTTGCCGTGCGCACTCAGGTCGAACATCACCACGCCGAGCACGTGGAACCGCCCGAGGGTGAGGGCGCGGGCCGCGCTGTTGCGCTGGTAGCCCAGTATCCGCATCGCCGACAGGACCTTCTCGCGGGTCTCCGGCTCCACGTTGGAGCGGCCGTTGGCGACCCGCGAGACCGTCTGGGAGGACACCCCCGCCAGTGAGGCGACATCGGCCTGCGAGGCGGGCCGTCGCTTGCCCTCCGCAGCCGGTCCGGGACGGTCGACCTCCGCGTCCACGGGCTTCCCCCTGTGATCCATGAGCTCCTCCTACGTGTCTGCGCGAACATATTAACCCCCAGTAACCCGGGCCCGATCAAGGGGGGGGGTCGGCCTGTGCGGACGGGCGCCGGGCGGCTCTCCCCCGCGTCAACGCGGCAGACACGCGCAGGTAACGATGCCGCAACTCGGCGGCAAGGCCTTGACGGCGCGGCTGCCCGCAGCTGAGACTGGCGGCCAGCCAAGCGTGTTCGCGTAAACATGGCCCGCACATTGCAAGGGATTGAACCGTGCGCACATTGTCACCACCCTCAGCGCAGAGCAGTGGGAACTCGGCCCCGCCGAGCCGCAGGCCGAGCCGCCGACGCTCCAGCACCGCAGGAAACGGCCGGTTCGGGTACGTGCTCCTGTCCCCCTTCCTGCTGGTCTTCGTGATCGGGATCGTCGGGCCGCTGGTCTACGCCGTCTACCTCAGCTTCTTCCGGGAGCGCCTGATCGGCGGCAACACCTTCGTCGGCTTCGAGAACTACGCCCGTGCGCTGGGGGACCACCTGCTGATGGCAGGGCTGTGGCGGGTCGCGCTCTTCCTTGCCGTCCAGGTGCCGGTCATGCTCGCCATCTCCCTCCTCGCGGCGCTCGCGATCGACAGCGGCAGGCTCCGCTGGGCCGCGCTCTTCCGGATCGGCATCTTCATCCCCTACGCCGTGCCGGCCGTGGTCGCCTCCCTCATGTGGGGCTACCTCTACGGCGACAACTTCGGCCTCGTCGGCCAGCTCGGCCGGGCCGTCGGAGTGCAGGTCCCGCACCTGCTCGACCAGTCCTGGATGCTCGCGTCCATCGGCAACGTCGTGACCTGGGAGTTCGTCGGCTACAACATGCTGATCCTCTACGCGGCCCTGCGCGTCATCCCGGAGGAGCTCTACGAGGCGGCCGCGATCGACGGCGCCGGCGAGTTCCGCAAGGCGTGGAGCATCAAGCTCCCCGTGCTGCGCCCCGCACTGCTGCTGGCCACGATCTTCTCGATCATCGGCACCTTCCAGCTCTTCAACGAGCCGAACATCATGCAGTCGCTCGCACCGAACGTGATCACCACCAGCTACACGCCCAACATGTACGCCTACAACCTGGCGTTCAACGGCCAGCAGTTCAACTACGCGGCAGCCGTCGCCGTGATCCTCGGCCTGGTCACCGCCGTGGTCGCCTACGCGGTGCAGTCCCGCGCCACCAGCAGGGAGCAGGCCCGATGAGCACGACGACCGCCCGCAAGGGCCGCTCCCCCCGGCGGAACCGCCACAGCACCGCCCTGACCGTCGCCATGGGCCTGATGCTGCTCTACGCCTTCCTCCCCCTGGTGTGGCTCCTGCTCGCGAGCACCAAGGACAGCAAGTCCCTGCTGAGCAGCTTCGGCCTGTGGTTCGGCGACGGGTTCCACCTCTTCACCAACATCCACGACGTGCTGACCTACGACGACGGCATCTACGTGCGATGGTTCGGCAACACCCTGCTGTACGCGGTCGTGGGCGCCGGCGGAGCCGCCGTCATCGCGACCGCCGGCGGGTACGCGCTGGCCAAGTACCGCTTCCGCGGCCGCAACGCGGTGTTCGCCCTGGTCCTCGGCGCCATCACCATCCCCGGCACCGCCCTGGCCGTTCCGACCTACCTGCTGTTCAGCAAGGTCGGCCTGGTGGACAGCCCCTGGGCCGTGCTGCTGCCCTCGATGGTCAGCCCCTTCGGCCTGTACCTGATGCGCGTCTACGCACAGGACGCGGTACCCGACTCCGTCCTGGAGGCCGCCCGGATCGACGGCGCCGGCGAGCTGCGCACCTTCTTCACCATCTCGCTGCGCCTGCTCGGCCCGGGCTTCGTCACCGTCCTCCTGTTCTCCCTCGTGGCGACCTGGAACAACTACTTCCTGCCCCTGATCGTGCTCAGCGACCCGAAGTGGTTCCCGCTCACCGTCGGCCTCAACCAGTGGAACAGCTTCGCGACCGGCGCGGCCGGCAGCGGTGCCACGACCACGGGGTTCTACCCGCTGATCGTCACCGGGAGCGTCCTGGCGATCGTGCCGCTGGTGGTCGCGTTCCTCTTCCTCCAGCGGTTCTGGCAGTCCGGACTGGCCTCCGGCAGCGTCAAGCAGTAGCCACCGGGCCGACCCTCCCTCTCCGCCCTCCCCCCGCCGCCCGGTCCCACCCGGTACGGCACCCCCTGCAAGGAGCAACCGACATGTCCCAGCACAAGACCCAGCTCAGAAGACTCCTGGCCACGCTGCCGGCCGCCGCCCTGGTGCTCAGCCTCGCCGCCTGCGGCAGCAGCGGCGACGGCGGTGGCAGCAAGCCGGGCGACCCCGCCACGGCGCTGGACACGCCGACCACCCTGACGTTCTGGACCTGGGCGCCGAACATGGACAAGGCGGTCGCGGGCTTCGAGAAGAAGTACCCCAAGATCAAGGTCAACGTCGTCAACGCCGGCCAGTCCGCCGCCGAGTACACGAAGCTCCAGACCGCCATCAAGGCGGGCTCGGGCGGGCCGGACGTCGCCCAGGTCGAGTACTTCGCGCTCCCCGAGTTCGCGCTGAGCAAGCGGCTGGTCAACCTGGACGAGTACGGCGCGGCCGACCTCAAGGCGAAGTTCACGGCGGCCGCCTGGTCGCAGGTGACCAGCAACGGCGGGGTCTACGGCATCCCGCAGGACACCGGCCCGATGGCGATGTTCTACAACGAGAAGGTCCTCGGCGAGTTCGGCATCGCCCCGCCCAAGACCTGGGCCGAGTTCGAGGCCGCGGCCGCCAAGATCCACCAGGCCGACCCGAACCGCTTCATCACCTCCATCGACCCCGGTGACGCCGGCGGCGTGGACAGCCTGCTCTGGCAGGCCGGCAGCCGCCCGTTCCAGCAGAAGTCCGCCACCTCGGTCGGCGTGAACCTCGCGGACGACGGCGCCAAGAAGGTCTCCGAGTTCTGGTCCGGCCTGCTGGCGAAGAAGCTCGTCGACCCGGCGCCCGGCTGGACGAACGAGTGGTGGCAGTCGATGGCCAGCGGCAAGTACGCGATGTGGATCATCGGCGCCTGGGCTCCCGGCAACCTGGCCAGCACCATCCCGCAGACCTCCGGCCAGTGGCGCGCCGCGCCGATCCCGCAGTGGGGCACCGGTGACCCGGTGTCCTCCGAGAACGGCGGATCGGCCAACGTGGTGCCCGTCACCAGCACGCACAAGGACGCGGCCGTCGCCTTCACGAAGTGGCTGAACTCCGACCCCGACGGCACCAAGGCACTCTCCGACAACGGCCTGTTCCCGGCCACCACGGACATGCTGAAGGACCCGGCGTTCCTCGACAAGCCGATCGAGGTCCTCGGCGGCCAGAAGGCCAACCAGGTCTTCGCCCAGTCGTCCGCCGCCGTGAGCCCGAACTGGCAGTTCCTGCCGTACCAGGTCTACGCGAACTCGGTCTTCAAGGACACCGTCGGCCAGGGCATCGCCGGCAACGGCTCGATCTCCTCCGGCATGGAGGCCTGGCAGAAGCGCATCACCGACTTCGGCACCCAGCAGGGCTTCTCGATCACCGCTCCGTGACCTGAGTCGTGGCGTGGCGTGATCTGCGCCCGCGCCACGCCACGGCTCCGCTTTCCCCCGCCCCACCGCATTACCCCGCCTCTCCCCGCACCACCGCCGCGTCGAGTCGTCGGCCTGCTCCGCGGAGCAGGCCGACGGCCCTGTCGGCATCACCACCGACCGGCCGCCACGCACGGCGCACTCACCACCGACCCACCGCTTTCACCGCGAGTACTGGAGCAGCCCATCATGTCCGCCCTTCAGATCGACGCCGAGGGATTCCGGCTCGACGACAAGCCGTTCCGCATCCTCTCCGGCGGGCTGCACTACTTCCGTGTGCACCCGGAGCAGTGGGCAGACCGCCTGCGCAAGGCACGCCTCATGGGCCTGAACACCGTCGAGACGTACGTCCCGTGGAACCTGCACGAGCCGCGCCCCGGAGAGTTCCGGATGGACAGCGGGCTGGACCTCCCGGCCTTCCTCGACCTCGCCGCGCAGGAGGGGCTGCACGTCCTGCTCCGCCCGGGCCCCTACATCTGCGCCGAGTGGGAGGGCGGCGGGCTCCCGTCCTGGCTCCTCACCGAACCCGACATCCGGCTCCGCACCCAGGACCCGCGCTACGTGCGGGCGGTGGAGTCCTACTTCGGACAGCTGCTGCCGCCCCTGCTGCCGTACCTGGCGACCCGTGGCGGGCCCGTTCTCGCGGTGCAGCTGGAGAACGAGTACGGCGCCTACCACCAGGACCCGGCGCACCTGGGCCATCTCGCCACCGTGCTGCGGACCTGCGGCATCGACGTCCCGCTGTTCACCTGCGACCAGCCCGCCGACCTCGCGCAGGGCAGCGTCGACGGGATCCTCAGCACGGCCAACTTCGGCAGCCGCGCGGCACAGAACCTGGTCGAGCTCCGGGCCCACCGGCCCACCGGCCCCCTGATGTGCTCGGAGTTCTGGATCGGCTGGTTCGACCGCTGGGGCGGCCGGCACGTGGTGCGGGACGCCTCGGACGCGGCCGCCTCGCTGGACGAGCTGCTCGCGGCCGGCGCCTCGGTGAACTTCTACATGTTCCACGGAGGCACGAACTTCGGCTTCACCAACGGCGCGAACGACAAGCACACCTACCGTCCGACCGTCACGTCGTACGACTACGACGCCCCGCTCGACGAGGCCGGCGATCCGACCGAGAAGTACACGGCCTTCCGCGAGGTGATCGCGAAGTACGCCGCCGTCCCCGACGAGCCGGTGCCGGCCCGCGGCGACAAGCTCGCCGTGCCCGGCATCCGGCTGGCCCTGAGCGCGCCGCTGCTCCCGCACGCGTCCGCGCTGGGCACGGCGGTCCTCTCCGAGCAGCCGATGACCTTGGAGGAGCTCGGCCAGGACTTCGGCTTCGTCCTCTACGAGACCACCCTCCCCGCCGCCGGGCCGGCGCTCCTGGAGACCCGCGCGGTACGCGACCGCGCCCAGGTGTTCGTGGACGGCCAGCCGGTCGGCGTACTCGAACGGGAGAACCACGAGCACTCCATCGCGTTCACCGTGCCCCGCCCCGGTGCGGTGCTGAGCCTCCTCGTCGAGAACCAGGGACGCGTCAACTACGGCCTCGGCATCCACGACCGCAAGGGCCTGGTCGGCACGGTGTCCGTGGACGGCACCGTGCTGACGGGCTGGACGAACCGGCCGCTGCCGCTCCGCGCCCTGGACGGCATACCCTTCGCCGAGACCGTCGCGTCACCGGTCGGCCCCACCTTCCACCGCGGCACGGTCGACATCGACGTGCCGGCCGACACGTTCCTCAGCACGGCCGGGTGGACCAAGGGCAACGCCTGGGTCAACGGTTTCAACCTGGGACGCTACTGGTCCCGGGGGCCCCAGCACACGCTCTACGTTCCGGGCCCGGTCCTGCGCCCGGGGCGCAACGAGATCGTCCTGCTCGAACTGCACGCCGCGCACCGCGAACGGACGGTCGGTCTCCGCGACACCGCGGACCTCGGGCCCGTCGAGGAGTAGCACCGGCGGCTCGGGATCCCGCTGCACACCGGCGCCCCGGCCGCTCCCCGCCAAGGTCGATCTTGGCGGGGAGCGGCCGGGGCGCCGCCATGTGGGCGGACCGGTCCGGCGGTTCATCCGTGAACGGGCCCGGTCACCACGATCAGCTCGCCGACGGCCTTGCCGAGGACGGCCCGCGCGCGGTCGTCCAGGTACGCGTCGGTGACGAAGACGTCGGCCTCGGCCAGGGCGGCGAACCCGCTGAGACCGACGACGTCCCACTTGGTGTGGTCGGCGACCACCATCACCCGCCGCGCGCAGGAGACCAGGGCCCGGTTGGTCTGGGCCTCGGCGAGGTTCGGCGTGGTGAGGCCGGCCCGCTCCGACACACCGTGGGCGCCCAGGACCAGCAGATCGACGTTCAGCGACCGGATGCCCTGGTCGGCGAGGGGCCCCACCAGGGCGGCCGAGCGCGTCGTGGTGCCGCCGGTGACCAGTAGGGCGGGCGCGGCGTCGCCGCGCTCCCGGGCGGCGGTACGCAGCAGCTCGGCGACCGGCAGGGAGTTGGTGACCACCGTCAGGCGCGGGACGTCCAGCAGGCGGGAGGCGACCGCGAAGGCCGTCGTGCCCGCGGAGATCGCGACGACGCCGCCGGGATCGACGAGAGCCGCCGCGGCGTTCGCCACGGCGGCCTTGGCCTCGGACTGGAGCACCGCCTTGGCTTCGAAGCGCGGCTCGACGACGCTCGCCCCGTCCGTCAGCACGGCGCCGCCGTGCACCTTCTCCACGGCGCCGCTGCGCGCCAGGAGCTCCAGGTCCCGGCGGATGGTCAAGGCGGAGACGCCGAGCCGGTCGACCAGTTCGGCCACCCGCACCACACCGTCACGGCGCACGTCCTCAAGGATGAGAGCACGGCGCTGGGGAGCCAGCAGCCCCGGGTCCGACATGGGCCTCTCTCCGTCTGCGGGTATCCATGGCCAGGTTGAACGGCCGGCGCGGCCGGGCGCTCTCGATCCACCGGAAGCACCCCGGAGGTACGGCTGCGCGCGACCGGCCCGTCGCTCGGCCCCCGGACCTTGGCCAGGTCCGGGGGCCGCCCGCATGTCAGGCTCCGAGGACGTCTGCGACGAGTGTGCGGGCCTCGTCCTGGACGCGGGCCAGGTGCTCCGGCCCGTGGAAGCTCTCGGCGTAGATCTTGCAGACGTCTTCGGTGCCGGAGGGGCGTGCGGCGAACCAGGCGTTCTCGGTGCGGACCTTGAGTCCGCCGATGGGTGCGCCGTTGCCGGGTGCTTCGGTGAGGATGGCGGTGATGGGTTCGCCGGCGAGGGTGTCCGCGGTGACCTGTTGGGCGTTGAGGCGGCCCAGCAGTGCCTTCTGCGTGCGGTCGGCGGGGGCGTCGACGCGTGCGTACGCCGGGTCGCCGTGGCGTGCGGTGAGGTCGCGGTAGTGCTGGGAGGGGGTGGTGCCGGTGATGGCGGTGATCTCGGCGGCGAGGAGGGCGAGGAGGATGCCGTCCTTGTCGGTGGTCCAGACGGAGCCGTCGCGGCGCAGGAAGGAGGCGCCCGCGGATTCCTCGCCGCCGAAGGCGACGGTGCCGCCGAGCAGGCCGTCGACGAACCATTTGAAGCCGACGGGGACCTCGACGAGGTCGCGTCTGAGGTCGGCGGCGACGCGGTCGATCATGGAGGAGGAGACGAGGGTCTTGCCGATGCCGGCGGCGGCGGGCCAGTCCTGGCGGTGGCGGTAGAGGTAGTCGATGGCGACGGCGAGGTAGTGGTTGGGGTTCATGAGTGCGCCGTCGGGGGTGACGATGCCGTGGCGGTCGGCGTCGGCGTCGTTGCCGGTGGAGATGTCGTACTGGTCCTTGTGTGCGATGAGGGAGGCCATCGCGTGGGGGGAGGAACAGTCCATCCGGATTCTGCCGTCCCAGTCGAGTGACATGAAGCGCCAGGCAGGGTCGGTGAGCGGGTTGACGACGGTGAGGTCGAGGCGGTGGATGTCGGCGATGCGGGCCCAGTAGGCGACGGAGGCGCCTCCAAGGGGGTCGGCGCCGATCCGCAGGCCTGCGGCGCGCACGGCGTCGAGGTCGAGTACGGAGGGGAGGTCCTCGACGTAGTGGGTGAGGTAGTCGTGGCGGGCGGTGGTGGGGGCGGTGAGGGCGCGGGTGTAGGGGATACGGCGTACGCCGGCGAGGCCGTCGGTGATGAGTTGGTTGGCGCGGTCCTGGATCCAGCCGGTGGCGTCGGAGCCGGCGGGGCCGCCGTGCGGCGGGTTGTACTTGAAGCCGCCGTCGCGGGGCGGGTTGTGGGAGGGGGTGATGACGATGCCGTCGGCGCCGCCGGCCGGGTGGGCGCGGTTGTGGGCGAGGATGGCGTGGGAGACGGCGGGGGTGGGGGTGTAGTTGTCGGCGCTGTCGATGAGGACGGTGACGCCGTTGGCCGCCAGGACCTCCAGGGCGGTGGCGAGGGCGGGTTCGGACAGGGCGTGGGTGTCGGCGCCGAGGAACAGCGGGCCGTCGGTGCCCTGTTGTGCCCGGTACTCACAGATCGCCTGGGTGGTCGCGGCGATGTGATCCTCGTTGAAGGCGGTGTCCAGGGAGGAGCCGCGGTGTCCGGAGGTACCGAACGCCACCCGCTGTGCGGGCTCCGCCGGGTCGGGGTGCAGCGTGTAATAGGCCGTCACCAGCCTCGCCACGTCCACCAGATCCCCGGGCTCCGCCTGCAAACCGGCCCGTGCGTGCACCATCGCGATCTCCTTCGCCCCGACACGGGGATGGTTCGGCGGGTGGCGGGCACTCAGGCCCGGTCGTCCGGCCCGCGCTGGTCCGGCACGCCGTCCGGGAGGACGAGGACGGCGTCGCGGCGGTGGCGGACCGCCTCGGGCGAACGGGCACGGAGCAGCGCGGCGTCGAGCGCGTCCGCGGAGCTGTGGGCCCACTCGACGAAGCTGTGCGTGCCGCGGCGCCGGTCCGGGTTGCGCATCGGCAGGGTGACGAGCCACGGCGAGCGCCCGTCCTGTCTCCGGCCCTGCTGGAGGAGACGGACGTGGGGCTGATCGTGGTGGATCGTCCGCGGGTTGGCGGCGGTCGACTGTACCGGGCTTGAGGTGAGGAACACTGGTCGCTCCGACGGTGCTGCGGGTGGAGGGGGGCTCTGTCGCCCGGTGCCGGGCGGTTCCCCCGCCGGCGAACTGTTGGGGCTGTCGGCGGGGGAAGTCGGTGGGGGCGGGCCCGGTGGTCGGCGAGGCGCCGGCGGACTCCGTGACGGCATCGTCG
This sequence comes from Kitasatospora sp. NBC_00315, assembly GCF_041435095.1. Lineage (NCBI taxonomy): Bacteria > Bacillati > Actinomycetota > Actinomycetes > Kitasatosporales > Streptomycetaceae > Kitasatospora > Kitasatospora sp. NBC_00315. The sequence goes on from NZ_CP108025.1 coordinate 1,452,341, forward strand.
ATCATCCTGTTCGGATCCCGCGGCCGGGGTACGGAGCCGTCGGCCGACGAAATCAACTGGCAACATAATCAAACAAGACACATCATTAGTCAACACATAGGACACATGGGGCTCCGCGCCGCGCCGCGGCGCCGTACCGGATCCGGTGGCAGCGGGCAGAGCGGCGGCCCGACCGCCGGCGCCGGATGGCGCCACGCGCCCGACCCGCGCGAATGTTTACGTAAACACACCAGGGGCCGAGTCTCACGTCGGGCCCTCGGGGGTGTCAAGCTCGGCGCGGCGGCGCCGCCGCACACGTCGCACCGACCGGCCGCCGCCCGCAGTGCGCCGACCTGACATCGGCAGCGCACCGCCCTCGCACCGGCACAACCGGCCTCCGCATGGGGCGGGGGCCGGCTGTGCACCGGACGAAACGACCGTACGCACCCGTACTTCGGCCCACCCCGCCGTCGGCGGTGCGGACCGGGACATATCGGCGGGGCCACGTTTCCGCGCACCCCCTTGACACCACCTGCCCCAACCTCGAACAATCTCGCTCCACCAGCCCGTGATTGCGCCAACATGAAAGGGATCCCACCGAGGCGCGGCCCGCTCCCTCCCGGACACCAGTCCCCTCCGGGCCGGACGGCAGAAGCCGCAGGAGCCGCATCCCCCGACCGCGACCGCGCTGCGCACGACACCGGCCGGCCTGAACCGCCCAGCCACCACCGCCCGGCCCTGTCGTCAGGACAGCGCCCGGCCCGACGACCCCGGCCATCGGCCGACCCACCCCACGCGTCCTCGGAGGCTCCCTCCACCACCCGGCACACCCCGCCCCAGGGGGTGTGGTCCGGCGCAGGCCACCCTGCCGCCGAGGCGCAGCATGACGTCCTGCCAAGGCCATCCACTCGCATGTCCGCGCGACGACATGCGGCCACGGCCGTCATGCCTGGATCCACTGATACGAGGTATGTGACCATGCCCAACAAGAAGACAGCCCTGCTCGCCACCCTGCTCGCCCTGGCCGTCGCCCTGCTCGGGGCCTTCCAGCCGGCCAGCGCGGCCGGCACGGACGTGACGATCACCAACGCCACGCAGTTCGCCGACACCACGGGAAGCCCGGTTCAGGCCCACGGCGGCGGTGTGATCAAGGTCGGCGCGTTCTACTACTGGTTCGGCGAGGACCGCAACGCCGACAACACCTTCCGCTACGTCTCCGTGTACCGCTCCAGGGACCTCATGACCTGGGAGTTCCGCCGGCACGTGCTGACCCAGGCCACCAACCCGGAGCTGGCCACGGCCAACATCGAGCGGCCGAAGGTGATCTTCAACAGCACCACGGGCGAGTACGTCATGTGGATGCACAAGGAAGGCAGCAGCACCGACTACAGCGAGGCGCGGGCCGCGGTCGCCACCTCGAAGACCGTCGACGGCAACTACGCCTGGCAGGGCAGCTTCCGGCCGCTCGGCGACCAGATGTCGCGCGACATCACGCTGTTCAAGGACGACGACGGCAAGGCGTACATGATCTCGGCCTCGAACGAGAACGCCGACCTGCACATCTACCGCCTCACCGCCGACTACAAGGCCATCGACGCCCAGGTGCAGAACCTGTGGGTCGGCAAGTCCCGCGAGGCGCCCGCGATGTTCAAGCGCAACGGCGTCTACTTCCTGCTCACCTCCGGCGCCACCGGATGGGGACCCAACCAGCAGAAGTACGGCACCTCCACCAGCATCACCGGCAACTGGAGCGGCCTGAAGGACATCGGCGACTCCACCACCTTCGGCACCCAGACCGCCTTCGTGCTCCCGATCCAGGGCAGCAAGGCCACCGAGTACCTCTACGTGGGCGACCGCTGGGGCAACTCGATGGGCGGCGGCGTCAACGACTCCCAGTACGTCTGGCTGCCGCTGTCGTTCCCCACCAGCACCTCGATGAGCATGGAGTACTTCCCGCAGATCTCCCTCAACGCCGCGACGGGCAGCCTCGCCGGCGTCGGCAACCCCTGGGAGCTGCTGTCCGCCGGGCACAGCGGCAAGTGCGCGGACGTCTCCGACAAGTCCGCCGCGGGCGGCCGCCCGGTCCTCCAGTGGGACTGCAACTGGGGCCTCAACCAGCAGTACTGGTTCAAGGACGTCGGCGGCGGCGCCGTGCAGATCGTGGCCCGGCACAGCGGCAAGTGCCTCTCGGTGAACGGCGGCTCCACCGATGACGGCGCCGCCGTCGTCCAGAACGCCTGCGGCACCGACCTGTCCCAGCAGTGGAAGCTGCAGGCCACCGGCACCGCGTACAACGTGATCGGCCAGGGCAGCGGCAAGTGCCTCGACGTGGCCGACAAGTCGACCGCCAACGGCGCGGCGCTCATCCAGTGGGCCTGCAACGGCGGCAGCAACCAGACGTGGACGCGTTCCACCTGATCCGGTCGTAGGGTCCCGGCCCCGACCAACCCGACCACCCCGGCACGTCCTGGCACGCCCCCTCGCCCGCGCGGCGAGGGGGCGTGCCCCTTCCCCCCTCGTGCACCACCGCCCCGCCATCGGAGCCGACTCCATGAACCTTCCCGACGTACCCCCGGGCGCAGACAGTTCATCACCGGGGTCGCGCTGACCATGAGCGCGGTCGTGCTGCCCGACCACCTCTTCCCGCCCCACCCCGTGCCGAGGCCGCCGTGCCGCCGCAGGTCACCCTGCCGGAACGGGGCATCTACGACACCGTCCCCGCCGCGGCGCGGACGTATGCCCGATTTGCTGGGACGGTCTCAAGCCATTTCCCCAGGTGGAAGCGTTTCGCGTTCGGACCTGGGACAGACTGGGACAGCCCCGCCCGGCCCGGCTGTTGTCCTCTGACAGGCGATCCTGACCGATTGCCAAGCGGCCTTGACCGACGTCGGGTTTCTGTCAGGTGATCTTGACCGGTTGAGGAGCTGTGGCCACGTTGGGTGCGACTTCGCCGTGCCGGTCACCAGGTGGGGCTGCCGGCCCGTTGGGCCGGCAGCCTCGCTCCGTCAGAGGGCGCGGAGCGCGGGGCTCACGACTCGTCCGGCTCGCCCTTGCCGCCGCGGCCGAAGTCCGACGTGAAGGGGGCTGCGGCATCGCCGAAAGTGTTGAGCCCAGGCGTGACGCCGTTGACGGCCGTGATCGCGTCGGAGTACACCGGGCCCCCCATCGCCTCGCCCACTGTGTTGATGACGGGCGCCGACGTCTCGATGAAGTCCTTGAGCTTGTTGAGGGAGTACCCGAAGAACCTCTTCTCGGCATGGGGGGCATCGGCGGCGGAAGCGGCCTGGGCTGCGGGGGCGGCGCCCGTCACGGCTACCAATGCGCCGGCGGTGACAGCCATGGTCTTCACGAACGACTTCACGGAGATACCTTTCTTCGTGGGCGGGCCGCTTAGGAGTGCGGCCGGCACGGATCTCCGTGGACAACGAGCCCGGATCCGATCCGAAACGATCAAGCGCTGGACGGTCACCCACGGGGGCAGCGCGAGCCGGCGCCACCCTGCAGCCACGCGCCGTTCCGATCCTCACCGAAGGCCGACCCGGTGCGGCCGCAGTCCGCTCGGCCGAGCGGTCAAACTCACCTGTCAATCGGTCAAGATCACTTGGCAGAGGACAGCTGTCTGCGGGCTGGAGAGTATGCGCCGGGCCTCCTCGGCCGCGGTCGGCCCGGTCCGGCTTCCGAAGCGATCCGTAGCCCGTTCCGCCCTCGCGGGGCTGGCCGCCGTCCCGCGAGCCGACGCCCGACCCGCAGGTTGACATCCGGCCCGCACCCGGTGTGGTGGGAGCTGCCGTACCGTCGCACAGCCGCAGCGGTCGGCCGCCGGTGAGCCTCCGGTGACCGCACCGCCGACCCCCTGGGAGCGGGGCTTCGGGGACTGCGACGTCCTGCTGGCGCTCCCGCAGCTCGGGGCGGGCTGGCAGCTGGCCGGTTGGAAGACCAACACCCTCGCCTACTTCGTGCTCCACGACGGGGAGATCGTCGGTTGGGTCGAGATCGGCATCGCCGCCGTCCCGCGCAGGGCCGCCATCACCGACGGCCACCTCCTCACCGGCACCGACTCCGGGGAACCGCTCTTCCACGCCAGCCCGGAACTGGCGGCCCGCACCGTCCGGCAGGCCCGCCTCGCGACCGGCGCGCGCAGCCCCCACGCCTGCGCCGGCCAGTCGCTTGCCAGGCGATTGGGCAGCAGTCTGCCCTGCGATTGGCCGTCAGCCCCATTGCCGTGTGGCGGCAGCCGTCCGTGGCCGGCAGCCGCCAGGAGGTTATCCAGGTACGGCCGTGGGCCAGTTGGCTTTGACGACCTTCATTGCGGTGGTCAGCTGCGTCTGGGTCGGGAAGAAGGGTGTGCCCTCGACGGTCGGCAGCTTGGCGGCCAGTGCGGTGTCCAGGGTGCCGTTGTGCGCCATGGCGTCCATCAGGACCGGGCGGGCGTAGTCCACGAGCCGCAGGTTCTGGCCCTCCGGGGAGGCGAGGTACTCCTCCCAGAGCCGGGCCGCGGCGGGGTGCGGGGCGTCCTTGTTGATGGCCTGCGCGTAGTACTGGGCGAAGCTGCCGTCGAAGGGGATAGCCACCTTCCAGTCCACGCCCGCCGCGCTGAGCCCGTCGGTGTGCTGCAGGTTGAGGTAGTCCCACTCGATGCTGATGGGGGTCTGGCCGGCGGCGATGGCCTCCACGCTGGAGTTGGCGTGGTTGAAGTTGCCGATCCGGTCCAGGTGGGCGAAGAAGTCGATACCGGGCTGGATGTTGTCGTACGAGCCGTCGTTGGCAAGGGCGGCCGCGTACACGGCGGCGAAGGCAGACCCCGCCGTGGTCGGCTCGCCGGTGAGCGCGACCATGCCCTTGAACTGCGGCTTCAGCAGGTCGGCGAACGACGCCGGGCAGGTCTTGACGCGTTTGGCGTCGCAGCCGATGGCGACGTAGCCGCCGTAGCTGTTGTACCAGCGGGCCTTGTGGTCCTTCTGGGAGGCCGGGATCTGGTCGTAGGTGGCGCTGCGGTACGGGGCCAGGAGGTCCTGTTCCGCCGCGGACTGGGCGAAGGAGTCGCCGAGGTCGAGCACGTCAGGGGCCTTCGGCTGCCCCCGGTAGCGCTTCATGTCGTCGATCTCCTGCTGGCTGGAGCCCTCCGGGTTGTCGTTGACGACCTTGATCCCGTACTTCTTCGAGAACCCGTCCATCAGGCCGCCGTAGTTTGCCCAGCGGGGCAGCAGGGTGGTCGTGTTGAGCTGGCCCTCGGCCTGCGCCTGCTTGACCAGCTCGTCCATGCCGCCCACCGCCCGCGCGGAGATCGCCTGGGACGCGGGCACCACCCGGTCGGCGCTCTGCCCGCCGCAGGCGCCGAGTCCGACGGCCACGAAGCAGAGACAGACTGACAGCACGACTGCGCGGCCTCGGCGAGGACTGGTCACGACGCCTCCACGAAGGTGAGAGAACGGACGGGTCGCCGGCGCGGGGCAGCGGTACGGCGTCCTCGATGACCGCGGCGCCGCCGCGTGGGCCGAGCCGCGTAGCCGGGGCACCGCCGGCCCGTCTCCCGCTGGACGCGGGCCCGAGCGTTCCGGAAGCGGCATCGCCAGGACGGACCACCGGACGGTCCTTGGAAGGTCACAGCGCGTTCCGGATTCGCGGCCGCGGTGACCGTGATTACCAGACTACCGGCCGACCTGCAATTTCGTCGGCCCCCGGAAGGCCCGACACCTCGACACCCGCGCAGTCCCGGGTGCTGCCACACCCAGTGCCGGCAGCACCCGGGACCACCCGGACGTCCAGGCGGTGGCGCAGCGCGCCGCTCACGGTCCATGGCCGACGGGGCGCCCCCAGCGTGTGGACCCGGCCGGGACAGCCAGGCGGCTGCGGCCGGGCCCGCTCCACGGGGCAGACCTCGGCCAGCAGGTCCGGCAGGTACTCCGTCACGCGGCCACTCGTTGGCCGCGACCAGCACCGTGCTTCCGTCGCGCACGGTGGCAAGAACGGTAAGTCCTTCCTCACGGAGGACTCCACCCCATCAGGATGGTCGACACCACCAACTGGCGGGCCGTGGGTCTCACCTGCAACGGACCCGGACCCCCGCGTCGGGTCGCAGTCCGCCCGTCCGTCCGCAGTCCGACCTTCCCTGCGCAGGGAGAACACCGGGTCCTGACGATCACTTGCAACCCTTTGAGTGTTGACGCAAACATGTGATGGTGAGAGTGTCAGGGTAATCGGTGCTGTCACGAGTTCCGGCCGATTCTGCCTGGCCTCCGAGGGGCACGGTGGGCCAGGACACGCGAGGCAGACCGGATGTGGCAGGGCGTCCGGCTGGTCGGGTCCGCGTTCGGGTCCGCGTCCGGGTGCGGCCGTCCGCAAGGTGGCCGGTCCCTGCGCCGGCTGATCCGGGTGATTCTGTGGGAATCGGCCAGGTGTCCTGGGTGAGGGGTCCCGGCCAGGACGGCGGCGATTCGGCGGGCGCGGCCGGCTGCAGCTGGTGGCAGGTTGGCGAACCGTTCGTCGGTGTCTTCGGCCCCACATACAGCTCGGCCTCGACAGTGCCGACGCGGACCCGGAAGGTCTGCTGAGGCTCTACTGCAAATGTTTTCAAGATCGACGGCAAGGAATGCACATGACGGACGCGCCCGTACGGATCGGACTGGCCGGCTACGGCTTCGGCGGCAGGTACTTCCATGCGCCGCTGCTCGCCTCCACCCCGGACTGTGAGTTCCTCGGGGTGGTCACCACCTCCCCCGAGCGCCGCAAGCAGATCGCCGGTGAGCTGGGCCGGCCGGCGTACGACTCGTTGGAGGAACTGGCCCGGGCCGGAGCGGAGGCGGTCGCGATCTCCACTCCGGCGGCCACACACATCCCGTTGGCCCAGGAGGCGCTGAAACTGGGTTTGGCAGTGGTCTGCGACAAGCCGTTCGCGCTGGACGCCGCCTCGGCGCGGGAGACGACGGAGCTGGCGGAGCGACTGGGGATTTCGCTGACGGTCTATCAGAACCGGCGCTGGGACTCCGATTTCCTGACGCTGCAGCGGCTGCTGGCCGAGGGCGAGCTCGGTACTCTGACCCGCTTCGAGTCGCGTTTCGAGCGGTTCCAGCCCGAGCCGGGCCCGCCGGCCGCGGGCGGCGGCACCCTGCTCGACTTCGGCAGTCACCTGGTCGACCAGGCTCTGGTCCTGTCCGGGCCGGTCGAGCGGGTGTATGCGGAGATGCGGAGCCGCGACGGCGGCGAAGGGCTCGACGAGGACGTCTTCGTCGCGCTGACCCACCGCAGCAGCGCCCGGTCACACCTGTCCGGCAGTTGGCGGCAGGGCGCGCCCGGCCCGCGCTTCCGCGCCACCGGCACCACGGGGACGTACCTGGTCGACGGCGTGGACGGTCAGGAAGCCCTGCTGCTCGCGGGCGCCTCCCCGGCCTCGGAGGGTGAGCGCTGGGGCATCGAGCCCGAGCCGCGTTGGGGCCAGGTGCTGCGCGGCGACCACGCCGAGCCCGCACCGTCCGCCCGCGGCGAGTGGGACCTCTTCTACCCGGCCTTCGCCGCCGCGCTCCGCGGCACCCGTCCGCTGCCGGTGGACCCCTGGGACGCCGTGACCACGGCGACCGTCCTGGATGCCGCGCGCACCAGTGCCGCCACCGGCGAGGTCGTACGCCTGTCCTGACCCCCAGGCGGCCGGGACCGCGTCAGCACGGCCGCAAGGGAGCAACGAAGGCCGGCCCGGGACCTGTTCCCGCTGCAGTCCGGGGCCGGCCCGGTCGTCTCTCGCGCGTCCCGGCCGTCCTCCGCCCGCTCCCTGAGGCCGCTGCCGCCCGCCGGCGGGCGGGCGGGCCCTCGTAGTCCGGGTGTGCACCGGGACGGCCTGCGGGCGTCGGGTCCGGCCCCGGACCGGACCTGCTTCCTGCTTTCCGGCGGGGTGCGGACGGCGCCGGGGGTAGAGGTGCGGACATGGCGCAGGACGTGTGGGACAAGCCGGACGAGGGGCCGGACGGCGCCGAGTCGGTGGCGTTGGCGGTCGGAGTGCTGCGGTGTCGGATGGCCGAGGTGGCGCCGGGTGACAGCAGGCGGAGGGACAGAGGACGGGCGCAGAGCCCGGAATGCAGAAAAATACGCCGTGCACCGCCTCCGGTTTACGGGCGATTTTCCAGGCCTATCTGGTGGGTAATCCGCAGCGACGGTCAGGCTCCCGAAGCATCCCGCCGGAGTCGACAGCAACTGACAGTGACTGGCTGCGACCAATGTTCGCAGGGCACGCGGCGGTGGCCATTACGGAGAGTATCGGCAACCTCGTTCTGCGCAGCCGTTCCGGATATTTCGACGATCCCGCCCAAGAGTTTCTTGCCAGCAGCGTACCGAAGCGGGATAAATAGGGGGTATGAGCCTAAATTCGGGCATTCACTGGAGCTGGACGACCCGCTCCGGTACCTCCGGCAGAGCGGGCCCGCGGCTGCCCGCGGCCGGCGGACGCCCGCAGGCGGACGACGTCCGTGCGCGGGCGCCGGGAGGCTCACCGCGGAAGGAGGAGGCGGCGCCGTACACCCGCCGGCCGAGCCCGCGCAGTTTCGCCCGCGAGGTCTTCCTCCTCCAGCTGGTGCTCGTCCTGTTCCTCGTCGCCGCCGCGGTGGTGGCCCTCGTGGTGCAGACCCGGCACGACACCATGGCCGACGCCCGGCACCGCACCCTCGCCGCGGCCGAGTCCTTCGCGCACGCTCCCGGACTCCTGGCGGCCCTGGACGGCCCGGACCCCACCGCGACGCTCCAGCCGCTGGCCGAGGCCGCCCGGCATGCTTCCGGCGTCGACGCCCTCATCGTGTACCGGCTCGACGGAGTCACCCTCACGCACAGCGACCCCACGCAGCTGGGCAAGCACGTCATCGGTCCGTACGCCGGAGCCGCCGAGGGAAAGCCCTTCACCAGCACCTTCAAGGGCGCGCTCGGCCTCTCGGTGATCTCCGCCGCTCCCGTCACGGACCCGGCGGGCAACGTGGTGGCCATCGTCTCCGCCCCGGTCACCGTCGAATCGGTGCAGAACACGGTGAACCGCCAGCTTCCCGTCTTCCTGGCGAGCGCCGGCGTGGCCGTCGCGCTGGCCGCCGGCGGCGCGGCCCTGGTCAGTCGCCGGCTCGGGCGCCAGACCCACGGGCTGGGACCGGCCGAGATGACCCGGATGTACGAGCACCACGACGCCGTCCTGCACGCGGTGCGCGAGGGCGTGCTCATCACGGAGAACGACGGCCGGCTGCTGCTGGCCAACGACGAGGCCCGGCGGCTGCTGGACCTCCCGGCGGACGCGGAGGGCCGCCGGATCGACGACCTGGGGCTCAGCACCGACACCGCCGACCTCCTGGCGTCGGACCGGATCGCCAGCGACGAGGTCCACCTGGCGGCGGACCGCCTGCTGTCCCTCAACAAGCGCTCCACCACTCCCTTCGGGGTGCACCGCACGAGCGTGGTGACCCTGCGCGACACCACCGAGCTGCGGACACTGTCGGGCCGGGCGGAGGTCGCCCGGGAGCGGCTGCGTCTGCTCTACGACGTCGGGACGCAGATCGGCTCCACGCTGGACGTGGTGCAGACCGCCCAGGAGCTGGCGCAGGCGGCGGTACCCCGGTTCGCCGACGTCGTCACCGTTGAGCTGCGGGACCCGGTGCTGCGCGGCGACGAACCCGAGGGATCGAGCACCGAGCTGCGCCGGAGCGCGGTCGCCGGACTCGCGGAGGACCACCCGCTCTACCCCGTCGGCAAGCTGATCAATTTCGCGCCCGGCACGCCGATGGCTGCCGGTGTCAGCCTCGGCCGGTCCGTGGTGGAGCGGGATCTGGCCGCGTCGGCCGGCTGGTGGTCCCAGGACCCGTCGCGCGCCCAGCAGATCCTGGACTACGGGATCCACTCCCTGATGGTCGTGCCGCTCCAGGCCCGGGGCGTGGTGCTGGGCCTGGTGAACTTCTGGCGGGCCGGAGCCTCCCCGCCGTTCGACGAGGACGACCTGGCCTTCGCCGAGGAGGTCGGCCGCAAGGCCGCGGTGTGCATCGACAACGCCCGGCGCTACACCCGCGAGCACGCGATGGCGGTGACACTCCAGCGCAGCCTGATGCCTCGCGGGCTCCCGGAGCAGGAGGCGCTGGACGTGGCCCACCGCTACCTCCCCGCGCAGAGCGGGGTGGGCGGCGACTGGTTCGACGTGATCCCGCTCCCCGGCGCCCGGGTCGCCCTGGTGGTCGGCGACGTGGTCGGACACGGCCTGCACGCCGCGGCCACCATGGGCCGGCTGCGGATGGCCGTCCACAACTTCGCGGCCCTGGACCTCCCGCCCGACGAACTGCTGAGCCACCTGGACGATCTCGTGGCACGCATCGACAGCCAGGACGAGGACGCCGCCGACGACGTCCAGGCGCTGACCGGCGCCACCTGCCTCTACGCCGTCTACGACGCCGTCTCCGGACGGGTCACGGCAGCCACGGCCGGCCACCTCCCGCTGGCCGTGGCGGGCCCCGACGGGACGACGACATTCCTCCGCCCGCCGGTGTCGCCGCCGCTCGGTCTGGGCGCCGGCCTGCCGATGGAGACCGCCGAACTGACCGTGCCCGAGGGCTCCCGGCTGGTCCTGTTCACCGACGGCCTGCTCACCTGCCGCAACCGCGACGTGGACGCGGCGCTGGAGGTCCTGGGCGAAACCATCGGCGTCCCGGGCCGGGCTCCGGAGGCGACCTGCGACGCCGTCATCGAGGCGCTGCTGACCTGCCGGCCCGACGACGACGTCGCGCTCATGGTCGCGCGGACCCGGCTGCTCGCCCCCGAGCGGGTCGCCGAGTGGGACGTCGCCCGCGACCCGGCGGCGGTGTCGCCGGTCCGCCGGGCCTGCGCCCGCCAACTGGAGGAGTGGGGCCTTGACCACATCGGCTTCGGCACCGAGCTCATCCTGAGCGAACTGATCACCAACGCCGTCCGGTACGGCGCCGAGCCGGTCCACGTCAGGCTGCTCCTCACCGACACCCTGGTCTGCGAGGTCTCCGACGGGACCAGCACCGCGCCGCACATCCGCCGTGCCAAGGACACCGACGAGGGCGGCCGCGGTCTCTTCCTCGTCGCGCAGTACGCCGAGCGCTGGGGCACCCGCTACTCGCCGAGGGGCAAGACCATCTGGACCTCCCAGGTGCTCACCGGCGGCGCGGCGCCGGCCGAGGAGTCCGTCGAGGACATCCTCGGCCAGTGGGACGACGTGGAGCTCTGACCGGCGACGGGCCGGGCGGCGACCGGCCGGGGAAACGCCCATGGGCGGCGACCGGCCGGGGGAGTGACCTGACCGGGGAGCAGGCCGGCACGCCGCCGGGCCAGGGTCGGGCGGGACGGGCGCCGCCGCTGCTCCTACCGCCGGCGCCGCAGGCAGAACGGGGCGGGTAGCACCGGAGCATGCCCGCCCGTCGGACGGGGCACCGGTCGACCCGGCTCATGTTGGCGCAATCACGGTTCACCCCGGACAGACTCCCATCGCCCTGGGCAAGCACCACGAAAAGCCAGCGAAGCGGTCGGCGTTCCCCGCCGCGCTCTTCTCCGGTCCGCCACGGCGGACCAGCTCGCGGGCGGGACCGGGACACCCCCCACCTGGCATGTCGTGCGACTTCCGCCCGAACCGCCCGGCGGTGGCGGCGGCGGGCCGTGCCATCGGACCCGCCCCGTCGGCACGAGCCCCCGCGCGCACCAGGCGCCCACAAAGCCGTCCGCTTCTCCTTGACTCCGGACCATCGACGGTGAAAACTGAGCGCCACTTCCTGTTCGCGCAAACATCTGCGGCTGGGACGCGCTCCCCCGGGTCCCTGTCGCCTGCCTCGCCGAACGGCGGGGCAGGACGGCCGCGTCCCGACGACCGGTGCGCCCGCAGGACTCACGGGACCACCGGCCGCGCGCATCGGCTGCGAACACACAGCTACGGAGAAAAGCACCCTGTGCCGGCCCACAGCAGCCGTGGCGCAGACCTCGTCCGGCCAGACACCCAGCCGAAGGCACCAGCCGCCGGCCGTCCCGTCCGCACCCGCGACGGGACACAGAGGCACCCCCTCCGACCAAGGACGGCCCCGCACCTCTCCCGGCCCGCCGCGCACGGCCGCGCCGGCCGGGGTCCCCGTCCGCCCGTCCCCCCACTCCCTTCGGTTGCGTAGGAGTTCCCCGGATGAACGACGATTCCACCCCCGGCGTGAGCCGGCGTGCCCTCCTCGGCAGCGCGGCCGCCGCGGCCGCCATGACCGCGCTGCCGAGCGCGCTCCGCCGGGCGATGGCCGCCCCGGTCACAGCCGGGACCGGTACGATCGCCGACGTCAAGCACGTGGTGATCTTCATGCAGGAGAACCGCGCCTTCGACCACTACTTCGGCTCCCTGAGCGGAGTCCGCGGCTTCGGCGACCGCAACGCGGTCAGCCTCCCGGGCGGCAGCCCCGTCTGGTTCCAGCCCGCGTCCAACGGTGCGGGCTACATCCTGCCCTTCCGGATGAACACCACCACCACCTCCGCCACCTGCGCCAACGCGCCGGCCATGGACTGGCCGACCGACCTCTCCATCTGGAACGGCGGCCGGTATGACGCGTGGAACACCGCCCGGGACCCGGGCGTCGGCATGGGCTACTTCACCCGCCCCGACCTCGACTTCTACTACCAGCTCGCGGACAATTTCACCATCTGCGACCACTACTTCCAGTCCACCCTGACCCAGACCAACCCCAACCGGCTGCACGCCTTCACCGGCAGCAACGGCCTCTCGACGGGCCGGCCGGCGGTCATGGACAACACGGAGCCGAGCGCCGGGTTCGGCTGGACCACCTACGCCGAGCGCCTGCAGGCAGCCGGCGTGAGCTGGAAGGTCTACCAGCAGGCCGACAACTTCGACGACAACGCACTCGCCTGGTTCAGCACCTTCAAGCAGTCGGGGGCATCAAGTCCGCTCCGCACCAAGGGGCTCGCCACCGTCGCGGACATCGTCACGGCCTTCGGCAACGACGTCGCACGCGACACGCTGCCGCAGGTCAGCTGGATCATCGCCCCGACGGCCCTGTCCGAGCACTCCAACTACCGCCCGGCCGACGGCGAGAACCTCACCGCGAAGCTGCTCGCCAAGCTCGCCGCGAACCCGGCCGTCTGGTCCAGGACCGCGTTCATCCTCAACTACGACGAGAACGGCGGCTTCTTCGACCACGTGCCACCGCCGATGCCGCCGGCCTCCGACTCCGACGGGCTGTCCACGGTCTCCACGGCCGGGGAGATCTCCGACGGGAAGCCGATCGGGCTGGGCTTCCGGGTGCCGCTGATCGTGGTCTCCCCGTGGACCCGCGGCGGGTACGTCTGCTCCCAGGTCTTCGACCACACCTCGGTGATCCGCTTCTGCTCCCAGGTCTTCGGGGTCGCCGAACCGAACATCAGCCCGTGGCGCAGGGCGGTGACCGGAGACCTGCTGTCGGCCTTCGACTTCGGCTCCGCGAACACCACCTGGCCGGCCCTCCCGAACACCGGCACCTACCCTGCCCAGGCCGCCGCACAGTGCAGCAGCCTCCCCTCGCCGACCGTGCCCGCCGTCCAGACGCTCCCCGTGCAGGAGGCCGGACAGCGCAAGGCCCGGGCCCTGCCCTATGCGTTCGAGGCCTCCGGCCGCGTCACCACCGGGGCCTTCTACATCGACATGGCCAACAGCGGCGCAGCCGGGCAGTGCGTCCACCTCTACCCCAACGCCTACCGTGCGGACGGCCCGTGGCGGCACACCGTCGAGGCCGGCAAGACCCTGACGGACTACTTCGTCAGCGGCAGTCCGGCCGGCGCCTACGACCTCTCCCTCTACGGCGCGAACGGCCTGCACCGGCGCTTCCGCGGCAACCGGGTCACCGCGACCACCGCCGGGCAGGCCAACCCCGAGGTCACCGCACAGGCCGACGCCACGAACGGCCGTCTCACCCTCACCCTGGCCAACAGCGGCACGGCTCCGTGCACCATCACCGTCACCGCCGGCGCCTACCGCACCGACGGCCCCTGGACCTTCGCCCTGCCCGCCTCCGCGACCGTGCAGAACTCCTGGACGATCAGCTCCGCCAACGGGTGGTACGACCTCACCGCCACCGCCGACACCACCGACGGCTTCCTGCGCCGGTTCGCCGGGCACGTGGAGAACGGCCGGGAGAGCATCACCGATCCCGCCGTCACCAGCATCCTCAGGACCAGCGTCCGGTACGTCGACAGCGAGGAGACCGGCGGCGAGAACGGCGCCGCGGTCAACGCCGTCGACGGCGATCCGCAGAGCATCTGGCACACCCGGTGGTCCCCGGCCCCGGCTCCCCTGCCGCACGAGATCCAGCTCGACACCGGCGGACCCCACACGGTCACCGCGCTGCGCTACCTGCCGCGGCAGAGCGGCGGGGCGAACGGCCGCATCGGCCAGTACGAGGTCTACGTCGGCAACGACGCCACTGCCTGGGGCACCCCGGTCGCCACCGGCACCTTCGCCGACGACGCCCAGACCAAACTCGTCACCTTCCCCCCGGTCAACGCGCGGTACGTCCGACTTCGCGCCCTCACGGAGGCGGGCGACCGCGGGCCGTGGACCTCCGCCGCCGAGATCTCCGTCATCGGCACCTGATCCCGCTCCCCCACTGACCGATCCCGCTCCGCACTGACTGTTCCCGAGCCGACCGGCTGTGCCTGAGCCGACCCCCGACACCCACCAGATCCCGCCCGATGCATCCGATCGGGCGGGATCTCCGCGTCGTGAGCCGCCGGCGGAGGTGCCCGTACGCCTGCTCGGCGCCCAGTGCCGGATCCCGGGCGTCGACGTCGCGGCGTCACCTCTCTGGCGTGCGCTGGCACTGTGCGCCGGGCTGAAGGCGGTGCTGGAGCGCCAGCAGCACCGCACGGTGATGGTATTCCGGCTGCAGGTCCTCCCCGCCCAGGCAGGGGGCCAACCGACTGGGCAACGCTACGACCGCCACGTCCCCGGGGCCTCTGCGCAGGCGGAGGTCAACCGCGACCCGCTGCCGTCTCCATCGTCCAGGTTGGCGGTAGTGGCTCAGGAATCCCCGGTCTCGATCGCCGCCGAGTCCAAATACAGGTCGCCGACCAGCGAGAACGCATGTGGGGAAATGGTTTGTGTCCCCTCGGACACCAGTCATTTCCCCACGGGGAGATGCAGTGCTCACAAGGTGCGGGTCGAGGTTCACCTCGACCCGCACCTTGCTTTCACCCGGGTAGTAGGTGCCTCGCAGCCCCACGGCCTGGTGGACGGTGTCTTCACCTCGATCTTCGCGTGGCTGATCGCGGCTGCCATGTCGGGCGATCTCGGCGACCGGAGCCCATGGCTGCCATGGGTGCGCTCAAGGCGGCCGGGGGCGAAGGCGCGGCCGATCCGGGCATCCAGTGGCCGGACGAGGTCCGCTTCGCGGACATGGATCCGACCGCCCCACACCCACGGGGCCCAGGCGAACCGGCTCCTGGAGCGAGCCCGTCGCCGCTCCGCGTCGCACGTTGCCGCAGGTCGCCATGAGAACCGCCGGAAACACCCGACCCGTTCCCGGGCGGTTCCCGACCGCCACGGCAGGCCGGAAGCCCGCAGTCGATGCTTACAAGATCCGTCCGGCTCGGGTGTCGCGGGGCGAGAGTCGGTGCGATGCTGAGACCGAGAAGACGCCGGTGAGGCGCTCGCGCGGCTGCGTGGGGCAAGGCAGGAAAGCCGGCCGGAGAGGGCCGGGGAACCGAGGCGCCCATGGCGGAATTCGCACGGGAGAACCGCAGGGCTGCGCCGGACCGGTCGGAGGGATTCGGTGAGCGGCTGCTGGGCCGGCTGCTGGACAGAGCGCACGAGATGCCGCCGCAGCTGATCGCTCCGCTGGTGGCGGACGAGGTGCACGCGATCGGCGGCCGGGACGTCTCGATCCTTCTGCAGGACTACGGCCAACTCATGCTGGTGCCCCTCCCGGGCCGGGGACTCACCGGCGGAGGTCCGGTGCCCATCGACGATTCCCGGGCCGGCGAGGTCTTCCTTCGCGCGACCCCGGCCGAGCACGCCCAGGCCGACGGGATACGGATGTTCCTGCCGCTGTTGGACGGCGGTGACGAGGTCGGAGTGCTGGCCGTCACCCTGGACAGCGTCGATGACGACGACCGCCGGTTGCTACGGCGTCTCGCAGGGCTGGTCGCCGACATGCTGGTCACCAAGAACGGCTACACGGACCGGTTCTTCCAGGCGCGGCGCCGCGAGCCGATGAGCGTGGCCGCGGAGATCCAGTGGTCGCTGCTGCCCCCGCTGTCGATGGACACCCCGCAGGTCGCGGTCGCCGGAATCCTGGAGCCCGCCTACAACGTCGCCGGCGACAGCCTGGACTACGCCCTCAACGACGACATCCTGCATCTGGCCATGATCGACGCGATGGGCCACGGCCTGAACGCCGCCGTGTTGGCGACCATCGCCGTGGGCGCGTACCGGCATGCCAGGCGCGCCGATGTCGGGCTCGCCGAGCTCTACGCGTTCATGGATACCGCCATCGACGAGCAGTTCGGCCCCGACCACTTCGTCACCGCGCAGATGATGCGCCTGGACATCGGCACGGGCCACCTGCAGTGGGTCAACGCCGGCCACCCGGCCCCGCTACTGATCCGCGACCACCGGGTCATCCAGGCCCTGGACAGCCCCGGAACCCTGCCGGTGGGCTTCGGCGGTGACACACCGCAGATCAGCACGCGGCAGCTCCGGCGCGGCGACCGGCTGCTCTTCTACACCGACGGCGTCGTCGAGGAACACCAGAGCGGCGGGGAACAGTTCGGCGAGGAACGCCTGATCGCCACCATCGAGCGCGTCGGCCCCGCCGGTGGAGGCGTGCGGGAGATGGTGCGGGCCCTCTCCCACGGTCTGATGCGAGAGCGGGGCGGAACCACAACCGACGACGCGAGCCTCTTCCTGGTCGAGTGGCGCGGCGGTACCGCCGACCACCTCGCCGACCCAGAGGTGTAGAGCAGGGTGCAGACCCGGCAGGGGGAGCACATGAAATCGGACATCTCCGGCAACCCTTGAGAGCGGGACGCCGACGTACTGCCACCCGGTCCGCAAGTCGTCACCGGCCGACCTCTGCTCCCGGGCGGGCGCCGGCCCTGGCCGGAGTACGGTGGAAGGGCTCGTCGTCGGCGGATTGCGGATTGCTTCGGGGGTGCCCCGGCTGCAGCACCTGGTCGTCCAGAGCCCGGGGTAGGTGTTCGACATGACCGCGACCTTCGATCCCGCCATCGGCCGGCCGTCGGGGCCGGAACCGCCGGTCCGGCTCTCGCTGACGCCCGAGGGGGCCACCCCCGGCCGGCTGGACGGGGCCTGGTGGCCCCGCTCGCACGACCTCCTTCGTGAACTTCCCCCGCTGGCGGCGGCGCTGGACCCCGGGTGGGGGCGGATCACCCGGGTCACCGTGAATCCGGCGCACTGGCCGGTCATCCCCCAGCGGGTCCCGGTCGCAGGCCACGTCATCCACGTCGGATGGTTCGAGCAGGAGCAGGACGCGGACGAGGTGATGGTGTGCTCCTTCGTCCCTCTGCGCCTGGAGCTCCTGGTGATTCCCCCCGACGCCGAGGCCTCCGCCGTCGAGTGGCTGATGACAACGGCGTCCGACCCGGCCAACACGCGCACCGGCACCGACCTCCTGACGGCGGCAGGTGTCGCGACAGCGGACTGGCCGCAGGCAGGCGGATGACGCCACCGGTGACGGGGCGGGCCGAGGCCGCCCTACCGGCTGTGACCGGGCCGACTACTCACGTGACCACTCGCTCTCGGCCTGGGGCTCGCCGACCGAGTGCCCCTCCCAGAGGCGGACCTTGATCGCTCGAGGGCCGGGAGCGGGCCGGGCGAGCGTGCGCACGAACACGTCCCGCAGGTGGCTCGCCGCCTGCTGGGGCGGTCCGTCGTATTCCAGGGGGTTCGGCATGGGCGCGCCGTCCTGCCGGGACCACTGGCCGGCGTCGTCCTGGGCTTCGAGGTCCCACCGGTAGTTCCGCATCCCGGCCTCCTGTGATGACGATCAGCCGCCAGATCACGACCGTACGGGCCCGGCGGGCCGACGGCCACCGGTGGGCAGTTGCCAGGCCGTCCGAAGTGCGGAGCAGCGGCGGCGGATGCCCCGCAGCGGGCACCCGGTCCGATCGGCCCACCGAGTCGACGCGAAGGTGGGCACGGCCGCGGGCATGGTGGTGTTCAGGTCGGGAAGGAGATGGTTGGTGGGTCTAGGACCCCACCGTCGAGTGACGACGCATGGGCGGCAACCGGCGTGATGCCGGACGGCGGTGCGGAGGAGCGATGGCGCGGCTCGTGGTGGAGGGCGATGACCTCATCGTCGACCTGTCGTGGTGGGAGAAGGCCGCAGCGCGTCGCCGTGAGGTCCGCGTGCCCGTGTCCGCAATCCATCAGGTGAGCGTCGAGCCCGACTGGTGGCGTGCTCTGCGCGGCGTGCGGGGACGAGGTACCTGGATTCCCGGCGTCCTGTCCTACGGCATCCGTCCACATGCCCGGGAGAAGGACTTTGCGGCTGTCCGGGTCCGGGCCCGGCAACCCGTCGTCTGCGTCGACCTGTGGGGAGCCTCGCCGTACGCCCGCCTGGCTGTCACCGACCCGGACCCCGACGACACGGTACGAGCCATCCGCACCGCCACCGGCGTCTGACCGCCTCTCGAGTCGCGCCCCCGATGAGTCGGCAGCGGCTGTCAGAGGTGGAAGGCGTGCTCGCGGTCGCCGATGCCGGCGGCGCCGAGGTTGAACTCGCCGATCTGACCGGTGCCGCGTGTGCCAACCTCCTGAGAGCGAAGCGCGCCCGTCTCCCTCGGGAAGCCCCTGACCACGACCCGTTGCGCGTGGCCGGTCGACGGCCGGCTGACCGGTGAGGGCCGATGCCGGTCGCAACCGGATCCCGGGTGACCGGCCCGCCGCCGGGTGGCTCTCGTCCACGATCCAGTCGTGCAGCCGCCGGGAGGCGGGAGCATCATGGGCACCAGGAAGACTGAGGAGGTCCGGGCGATGAACATCTCGTTGGTCACCGATCGGCTCGTCATTCGGGACTGGTCCGTCGACGATGCCGAGGACGCCCTGGCGATCTACGGTTCGCCGGATGTCGCGCGGTGGCTCACTCCGGCGATGGAACGCGTCGGCGACGTGGCAGCGATGCGCTCGGTGTTGCAAGCCTGGCAGGAGGCGCAGTCGAATCTGCCGGCACCTCGGGGACGGTGGGCCATCCAGCGCAGGGACGACAACGCGGTCGTCGGTGGCCTCGGCATCAGGCTGCTGCCGCCGTACGAGGATGACCTGGAGATGGGCTGGCAGCTGGCCCCCGGGGCGTGGGGGCAGGGCTATGCCACCGAGGGCGGCCGCGCACTCATCGCCTGGGCGTTCACCCAGGACGCCGAAGAACTCTTCGCGGTCGCGCGGCCGAAAAACGTCCGCGCCATCACCATGGCGCGGCGGCTCGGCATGGAGTGGGTCGGCGAGACCACCAAGTACTACGGACTCAGCCTGCAGGTCTACCGCATCCGCCCCGGCGACCTGAAGACCTGACCGGCACCCCGCCGGGACCCCGCCGGGACCCGCCAACAGCAACACCGGAAGACCCGGCTGTAGAGATAGATGGCGTCCGGTCGAAAGATCCACACGTGCGCGCCGCCGCCTGAGAAGGCGCAGTTTGCGAGCCCGATCGAGGAGTGGTCCGGCGGCGTGCAGGGGATCCGCCGGCGGACCTGCCATCGGCGGCCATGGGCTGCCGGTGGGCGGGGCCGTCCGGCGGGCCCGGAGTCGGAGTGGCCGTGTTCGCCTAAGCCGACGCCCCGCTGCGGGCGAGGAACGTGTACGAGGGTGCGGGCCTGCTCGAACAGGTCGCGGCGGCCGCTTCACCGGAGGGATCGTCGCACCGGCCGGCCGGCGCTCCTGCCCCGGCGCCGGCGGTGCATTCCCGAGGTACGCCGACAGGTTGCGCGCCTCGGATCAGCCGGTTGCCGTCAGTGCCGCGCGTGCGGTGGCGAGGATCTCCTCGGAGAGCGGGGAGCCCTTGGTGGCCCGGGCCAGGACGAGTGCGCCGAGCATGGTGCACAGCCGGATGATGCCCTCCTCGTCCTCGGTGGCGAGCCACTCGGCGAAGTCGCCCACTCCCTCGGTGTAGACGCGGCGGGCCTCGCGAGCTCCTGGTTCGCGCGCCATGTCGGTGGCGAGCGCAGCGACGGGGCACCCGTCTGCCGCACTGTCGCGATGCCCGGTGGAGAGGTAGGTGTCGATCAGCGCCCGCTGGGCACTGTCGCGCTGCCCGGCGTGCTGTGCGAGTCCGTCCCGGTGGAGCCGGGCGAGTTCGTCGAACGCGTACGCGGTGGCTTCGTCGATGAGCGCCTCCTTGGAGGCGAACTGCTTGTAGAAGCCGCCGTGGGTCAGGCCGGCCTCCTTCATGAGGTCGGCGACGCTGACGTGGGTGCCCTGCTCCCGGAACATCCGGGAGGCGGTCTCCACGACCCGCCGCCGGTTCTCCTCCGCCTGTGCCTGCGATACGCGGCCCATCAGCCACCTCCCGATTGGATGTCGATTGCAATCTATCCTAGACCAGGGTTAGATTGTGGTCATCATCTAATTTCGCGGGTCGCCGGACGGCGCCCGCAGCACCGGGAGAAGACATGGAACTGAAGAACGCGGTCGCGGTGGTCACCGGCGCCAACCGGGGGCTCGGACGGCATCTGGCCACCCGGCTCGTGGCGAGCGGCGCGAAGGTGTACGCGGCGGTCCGCCGCCCCGAGACGGTGGACCTGCCGGGCGTGGTACCGCTGCGGCTGGACGTGACGGACGAGGAGTCGGTCAGGGCCGCGGCACAGCTCGCATCCGACGCGACGCTGCTGGTGAACAACGCCGGGATCTCCACCGGCACCCCGCTGATCGGCGGCAGCCTCGACGCGGTGCGCCTGGAGATGGACACGAACTTCTTCGGTCCGCTCGCCGTGACCCGGGCCTTCGCCCCGGTCATCGAGGGCAACGGCGGCGGTACGGTCCTCAACGTCCTGTCCGTGCTGTCCTGGCTGCACCCGGCCGGGCTCGGCTCCTACGCGGCGTCCAAGGCTGCGGCGTGGGCGCAGACCAATGCCGTCCGCGAGGAACTGGCACCCCGCGGCATCACCGTCTCAGGACTCTACGTCGGCTACATGGACACCGACATGGCCGCCGGCGTTCCCGCCGATCAGAAGGCCGACCCCGCCGATGTCGCCGCACAGGCCCTGTACGCCATCGAGAAGGGGCTGCCCGAGATACTCGCCGACGAGACCACCCGGTACGTCAGGCAGAACCTGGCCGCCGCGCCGAGCGCGGTGTGAGGCGCACAGCACCGCCGTACCTATCGATCTTGAGTAAGGACAGCTGATGCGTTCCACGACCTTCGGACACCGCACCGGGCTGCGCGTGACGTCCAACTGACCCCCAAGCAGTTCGCCCGCCTGTCGGAGGTGAGCGCAGTGTCGCTCGGCGTTCCTCACGAGGCGATCGCCGGTTCCCTGGGCGGCATCCAGGGAGGCGACTCCAGCCGAGTCATCACCCCGGTCGCCCCGGTGGCCTGACGCCCGAGACCCGTGGGCCGGTTCCCGGTGGCGGCGCCGCTCATGGGGCCCGCCACAGCGCCGCACCGGTGACGACCGGCCGCCGCATCGGCGCGGGGCTCCCGAGGAACCGAAGCTGATGCCGCAAAGCGGCTCGTACTGAGAGAAGCCCAGGACGAGCGGAGACCCGCTCCCTTCGCGGACGAGAAACGGAGAAGACGATGAAGGCCTTCATGATCGAGAAGTACGGCGACAAGGCCGGCGTGCACGCCGCCGAGATGCCCGACCCGCAGGTGGGTGCCGACGACGTCCTGGTCCGGATCCACGCGGCCGGCGTCAACCCGTTGGACCTCAAGCTCCGCGACGGGGCCTTCAAGGCGTTCCTGCCGTACCGTCTGCCGCTCGTCCTGGGCAACGACTTCGCCGGCGTGGTGGTCCGGGTGGGATCGGCCGTCACGCGGTTCGCGGTGGGCGACGAGGTCTACGCCCGCCCCGGCAAGGACCGGATCGGCACCTTCGCCGAACTCATCGCCGTCCACCGGGACGACGTGGCGATCAAGCCCGCCACGCTCACCATGGAGGAGGCCGCGTCCCTCCCCCTGGTCGCGCTGACCGCGTGGCAGGCGCTGGTCGAGCGCGCGCAGGTGCGGCCGGGCCAGAAGGTCCTCATCCACGCCGGCGCCGGCGGCCTCGGGTCCATCGCCGTCCAGCTGGCGAAGGCGCTGGGCGCGCAGGTGGCCGCCACCGCGAGCACCGCCAAGATCGACCTGGTCAGGGAACTGGGCGCGGACATCGTCGTCGACTACAGGCAGCAGGACTTCGAGACGGTCCTCGACGGCTACGACGTCGTCCTCGACAGCCTCGGCGGCGAGAACCTCGCCAAGTCCCTGCGGGTCCTCAAACCCGGCGGGAAAGCCATCAGCGTCGCGGGCCCGCCCGACGCGGCCTTCGCCCGCGAGCTGGGCCTCAACGCGATCCTCCGACTGGTGATGAGCGCGCTGAGCTTCAGGACCCGGCGCCGTGCCAAGCGCCGCGACGTGACGTACTCCTTCCTGTTCATGAAGGCCGGCGGCAACCAGCTGCGCGAACTCACGGCGCTCATCGACGCCGGGAAGATCCGTCCCGTCGTCGACCGGGTCTTTCCGTTCGATCAGACCCGAGAGGCCATGGACTACGTCGAGAAGGGCCGAGCGAAGGCCGGCAAGGTCGTCGTCGCGATGACGTGAGGACGGGAACGAGTCCAGGGTGCCGGTCACCTCGGACAACCAGAAGATCCCGCACACTCCGCTCCCCCCGCAGAGACCGGCTTCACCTCGACCCGCACCTTCTTTTTCACCGGGCCGCAGGTGCCCCGCGGCCCCAGGGGTTGGCGGGCGGGCTTCTCCCCTCGATGACCTGCCTCCCCGAGACGGAGCCCCCACCCTCTCGTTCGCCACGGCGGGCCGGATCGCTCCCCGCCGCCCGACCGAAGTACCCGGCACCGCCCCCACCCCGCCTCGGCCTGCCGAACGTCACGCGTAGGCGTACGAGCTCGACGAGTATTCGGAGTACTCCCCACCGCCGTCGGGAAGCAACTGCACGTCACTGTCGCAGCGCGCACACCTGACAGGTCGCCCGCCGTCCGCACCCCGGATGGTGATCCATGCGCCACCGGTACCAGCCAGGATGTTCCTCAGCTTCTCCCTGTCGTGATGCCCGTCGTCCACCGCGGTCTTCACGAAATCCAGGAACGTGGTCACCCGGTCGCAGTGACCGCACTGGTGGTCGATGACCTTGAGCGGCCCCACGATGCTCCCGGACGATGTGGCGAGGTATTCCGCCAGTTCCTCGACTTCGGCATCGCTCATCCGGCGGAGCGTCGGCGAGGTGTCCAGCGGAAGGCGCTCCAGGACATCGCTCGCCACCTCGTAGGTACGGGTGTGCGGCGGTCTTCTCCGTACGAGCTCCATCACATCGTCGTAGCCGAGCTTCACCGCGCACTCCTTCGTCGCTCCGATTTTTTCGCCTTCTGGGACGTCCGAGTCGTAGCGGACGAAGTCCTCCTCGCCGTGCGCGATGTCCTGCACGGCCGCACGACGTATCACCGGTCGGGCACGCCATCGGCGCCTGCGGTAGCCGGCGCGGAAGGTGCGGGTCGAGGCATCGACCCGCACCTTCCGCGTTCCCGGCGTTCCTCCGCCCGCTGCCCCGTCCGGCCCGGACCCGACCGGGCGCCGGACACAGACCGGGCGCAGAAAACGAGCGTCGGCCGCCCCCGCCCCCGGTACTACATCGGCACCGGCCTGATCACCGCGAAGGCCGCGCCCTGCGGGTCCGCGACGACCGCCATCCGGCCGGCCGGCATGTCGAAGGGCGGGACGAAGACGTTTCCGCCCCGCTTGACCAGGGCGTCGACCGTGCTGTCGGGGTCGTCCACCGCGAAGTAGGTCAGCCAGTGCGGGGGCGTGCCGGGCGGGTCGTGGGAGAGCTTCGTCGCGCCGCCGACCGCCTTGCCGCCCACGTTGACCGCGTAGTACTCCTCCATGCCCTCCATCAGGGCGATCTCGATACCGAAGACGGCCCGGTAGAAGGCGGTGACCGCGTCGACGTCGCCCGTGTGGAGCTCGTTCCAGACCAGCGCTCCGGCCTCGTTGACCACCTGGGCACCGATGAAGTCCACCGGCTGCCAGACGCCGAAGACCGCGCCGCTCGGGTCGGCGGCGACCAGCATCCGACCGGTGGTGCCGACGTCCATCACCGGCACCATCACGGTGCCGCCGGCCTCGGTGATGGCGCGCTGGGTGGCGTCCGCGTCGTCGGTCGAGAGGTAGGTGGTCCAGACGGTCGGCGGCGTGGGCTGACCTTCGGGCGCCATCGCCGGGCCGATTCCCGCCACCGGCTTGTCGTTCAGCGCGCACACCGCGTACCCGCCGAACTCGGCCGGCCCGACCTCGCCCTGCCAGCCGAGGACGTCGCGGTAGAAGTCCAGAGCGGCCTGCTGGTCCTTGGCCATCAGGTCGACCCAACACGGGGTGCCGGGCGTGTACGGAGTGGTAACTTCAGGCATCTCGTCTCCCTGGTGGTGCCCCCGACGCCCACCTTCCCCGCTCGGGCCGGGAGCTGCCACCGGAGTGCCGCCCACCGGAGCGCCATCGGTGTTCGCGGCCCGGCACGGCCGCTCCGGACGGACCCCGACACCGGTACCGGACCGACCTGTACCGGCCCGACCCGCCCCGACCCGTACCGACCCGTACCGGCCCGGCCGAGCCCGGCGCGATCAGATCATCGGCCGACCGGCCCGCCGGGTCACCGACGGGGACGGGCCCACGGGCGGAGCAATCCGGCTCGGCCGACCGGGCGACCCTGCGACGGCGGCTACGGGGATCGGCCGCCCGGCTGTGCCTAGTCTCCGGGGGCAGGGCGTGCCGGTCGCGGGGCCGGCGCCCGGGACGGCCCGGTCGGAGCCCTGCCCGTCGAGAGGACCCCATGCCAGAGCAGATCCGCGACAACGGGCGCCGGAACATGATTCGCGGGCTGGTCGGCGGCGGCGCCGTCGCCGCACTGGCCGGCCCGGCGGTGCTGCGACCCGCCGTCGCCCGGGCGGACGCCCCGGCCGCGCCCGGGGGCGACCCGTTCGCGCTCCCGGCGTTCGTCCCCAGTGGCCGGGTCAGGGAGTTCTGGATCCAGGCGGACTCCTTCGAGCACAACGCGGTGCCCAACGGCATGGACGCCATGATGGGCCGGCCCTACACGACGGAGCAGACCACCTTCTGGGCGGTGGGCTTCCGCGCCTACACCGCCGACTGGGCGAGCCCGCTGGACGGCGACTTCGGCCCCGAGGGGATCGGGGCCAACTCCGGCATCCCCGGACCGGTGCTGCGAGCCGAGGTGGGGGACGTCGTGCGGGTGCACTTCCGCAACAACGACGACCACTACAGGTGGCCGCACAGCATGCACCCGCACGGTGTGGTCTACACCCCGGACAACGACGGCGGCTGGCTCTCGGACGACGCGCAGCGGATGGGCAGCGCCGTGGCGTACGGGGAGAGCTACACCTACACCTGGCTCTGCCACCCGAGTTCGGCCGGGACCTGGCCCTACCACGACCACTCCGTGCCGCAGACGCCCGGCGTCGCCGGCGCCTCGACGGGATCGGGAAGCGCCGACGCCGCCGTACGGCACGGACGCGGCGGCCAACCGGCCGAGCAGCGCCGGGACAACGGCCCGGACCACGGCGGAGGCCACGACGACGGCGGCGCGGACGGCGGGAGCAACGGCGGCGGTCACGACGGCGGCGGCGGGAGCAACGGCGGCGGGGACGGCGGGAGCAACGACACGGACCACGCCGGCGGCGGGCAGAACAACCCCGGCTCCCCCGCCGCCCCCGGCGACTCCGGTGCCCCCGCCGCCCCCGGCGACTCCGGTGCCCCCGCCGGCCAGGGCGACAGCAGCCACGACACCATGGTGATGGAGATCGGCGCCGAGCTCGGCCTGTTCGGCATCCTGGTCGTGACGGACCATCAGACACCGTCGGTCGACCACGAGTTCGTTCTCTTCCTGCACGACCTGAGCAAGCGCAGCGCCCGCTCGCTCGCACTTCCGCTCAACATGTTCAACGGCGGCGCCTTCGTCGACAACACGCCGACGTACACGGCCAAGGTCGGCGACCGGGTGCGGTGGCGGATCGCCGCGCTGGGCGAGGAGTTCCACGTCTTCCACATCCACGGGCACCGCTGGCGCAGCAGGCAGGGCTACCAGGGCTGGGTGGACTCGCAGATCGTCGGGCCGTCCACCACCCTGACCATCGAGTACACCGAGGACAACCCCGGCGACTGGATCTACCACTGCCACGTCACCCACCACATGTCCGGCGGCATGGTGGGCCGCTACCGCGTGACCGCGTGACCTCCTGAGCCCGCACCCGCCTACCCTTGGCCCCCGCACCCCCATACCCCCGTACCCCTGCACCCGGGCCCCGAAGAGCCCGAACCGCCCCCGGCCCGTTCGCGAACACGGGCCGGGGGCGGCTGTCACGGCGTCGGATCAGCTGCCGGGCACCGTGTCCGTGAACGTGGTGCCGGCCGTGCGGTACCCGGAGACCTTGCCTGCCACCTGGCTCGGGCTGAGCACCTGGTCCTTGACGAAGTAGACGTAGTCCACCTGCTCGTCGTACGACCGTGCGGTGTTGCCGGTCTGGCCCGCGAGGTCGATCAGCCAGTGGTTGAAGTCGATCCACTGCGGCGTCTCGGGCAGGTACGGCTCGCCGTGGGTGGCCACGACCTGGCCGTCGATGTAGTAGGTGATGTTGCTGCTGTCGATGGTGATCTGCAGGTCGTGCCAGCCGTCCAGGCTGCCGTACTGCTGGCCGTGGGCGTTGACCGCGTTCCACGGGTCCGGGTTGTACGTCTCCCAGGACGTCTCGTACATGATGTTCTGCGTCTCGCCCCAACCGCCGTTGGGCAGGTACTCGAAGTCCTGCTCGCTGTAGTTCGGGTCCATCGGCTGGTTGAGCGGGGTGAAGGTGAAGAAGGTCTGGTTGACGTGGTCGCCGTCCGGGCCGCCGGTCGGGGTGTCGTCGAACTTCACCCGCGCCGCGTAGGTGCCGTTCTTGAACTTGCGCGCGGCGGTCTGGAGTTCGGTCTCCTTGGTGCCGGACGCCGTGCCGTCGGTGGTCAGCCTCATGTTCATGATGCTGTTGCCGCCGGAGGACTGGAAGGTGATGTCCTGCGGGGACCAGGTCGCCCCGGCCACGCCGGGGCCGCCCTGGCCGGACTTGACCGTCCAGCCGTGCTGCTGGACGGCGGCGTCGGCGCTGGTGGCGTAGTTGAAGTCGTCGAAGAGCGCGGGGGCGTTGGGATCGGTGGGCGGGTTGGTGGGAGGGGTGGTCGGCGGAGTGGTGGGCGGGGTGGTCGGGTCGTTGCCGGCCGGGGCGGTGCCCCAGACGACGGCCCCGCCGCGCTGCAGGGTGACCTTGGGGGCGTTGGCGTAGGAGGTCTGCGCGCCGTTGAAGGAGTAGTCGTCGGACTGCGTCAGGGTCTGCCAGTCCGAGCGGTAGAAGCGCAGCTGCATGTCGCCGGTGTTCTGCCCGGGGGCGAGCGATCCGGCGCCGGCCGTGAAGCCGATCTCCAGGTAGCGGTCGGCGGTGGCCGTGGGGTTGGCCAGGGTGCCGAACGTACCGGTGATGTTGGCGCAGCCCTTGACCGCCCAGGAGCAGGCGAAGCGGTAGGTCGTGCTCGGGCCGTCGGCCTTGAAGTAGTACCGCAACGTCACACCGCTGAGTGGCACGGTGGTGGTGCCGGTGTTGGTGATCTCCAGCCACGGTTCGGACTGGTCGGCGGTGGCACCGCCGGCGCTGGTCCGGTACTGCGCGGTGAGCGAGTCGCTCGCGGCCGAGGCCGGGACGGCGACGAGCGCCGCGCAGGCGAGGCCGGCGGCCGTGCAGACGGCCATCGCCGTCCGGACCCGGGCGGGTATGCGGAGTCCTGCAGACACGGTGATCCCTTTCAGAGTGGGGGCTGTGCGGGATTACTGCGGGGTGCGCGATGGTGCGCGGTGGTGCCTACTGCGGGGTGGTGCGGTTGATCCCCAGCGCGTCCAGGCGGGGGCCGTGGTCGCGAAGGGCGGGCAGGAAGTCGGTGGTCCAGTCGCTGGACGGGTTCCACGCGCGGTCGGCCAGCGCGCAGAGCCGGGGGTAGGCCAGGTAGTCCGACTGGGCGGGGGTGGTGATGAACTCGCTCCACAGCTGCGCCTGGGTGCCGAGCACCCGGGCGGCCTCGGCGGGCTCCCAGTGCTCGGGGGCGGGCTCGTTGTCGTGCACGGCGCGCAGGTCGACGACCTCGCCGGCCTGGCCGAGCGGTTCCTCCGGCCCGGCGGACTGCGGGTAGTCCAGGTAGGTGGAGCGGTGCGGCGCCATCACCACGTCGTGGCCGCGGCGGGCGGCGGCCAGGCCGTGGTCGCCGTCACGCCAGGGCATCACCGTGAACTCGGCCGGGAGCGAGGACATGCTGTCCTCGGCCCAGCAGAGCGGCCGGCGGCCGGCGTCCACCAGGAAGGACCCGATCCGCCCCAGGAACCAGCCGTGCAGCTCCTTCGGCGCGGCCAGCCCCAGCTCCTCGGCCCGGCGACGGGCGGCCGGGCTCTCCTCCCACTCCCGGGTCGGGCACTCGTCGCCGCCGATGTGGACGTAGCGGGACGGGAAGACGTCGAGCACCTCGCCGAGGACGGTGCGGCAGAACTCCAGCACCTCCTCGTGCACGCCGAGGATGTTCTCGCACACTCCCCAGTCCGTCCAGACGTCGAGCGTGCGGCCGGGCACGTTGCCCAGGTGCGGGTAGGCGGCGAGGGCGGCCCTGGTGTGGCCCGGCATCTCGATCTCCGGCACGACGGTCACCCCCCGGGCGGCCGCGTAGTCCACCAGGATGCGCAGCTCGGCGACGGTGTACGAGCCGCCGTGCGGCCGGTCGTCGTAGCGGGTGCTGCCGGCCTGCCCGAGCATGGAGCGGGCCCGGGTGGCGCCGATCTCGGTGAGCAGCGGATAGGCGTCGCTGGGCATCCGCCAGCCCTGGTCGTCGGTGAGGTGCAGGTGCAGGACGTTCAGCTTGTGGAAGGCCAGCAGGTCCACGGTGCGCAGCAGGAACGGCAGCGGCTGGAAGTGCCGGGCCACGTCGACCATCGCACCGCGCCAGCCGAAGCGTGGCACGTCGGTGGTCTCCAGGCAGGGGATCCGCCAGGCCACGGCGGGCTGCGGGCGGTCGGCGAGTGCCTCGGGCGGCAGCAGCTGGCGCAGGGTCTGGACGCCGTGCAGCAGTCCGGCGCTGTGGGCGGCGCGCAGCCGTACGGCCTCGGGGGTGACGATGAGGTGGTAGCCCTCGGCGCCGAGGGCGTGGTCCGCCGGGTCGAGGGTCATGGTGATGCCGGCGGTGGAGCCGGTGGCCGGTGCGAGCGGCAGTCCGGTGGCGGGCGACAGCAGGGTGCGCAGCAGCCGCGCCGCGTCCTGCGCACCCTCCGCCGCCAGGACGGTGGTGGTCGGACCGAGTGTGTAGGCCCCGGGGGCACGGACGAGCCGGCCGGGCTTCGGAATGATCACGGTGGGATGCTCCAGGGGGCGGTGGGGGCGGGGTCAGCCCTTGACGGCGCCGGCGGTCATGCCGGAGGTGACCTTGTTCTGCAGGACGAGGAACACCAGCAGGACCGGCAGCATGAACAGCGAGGAGGCGGCCATCGTGGCGCCCCAGTCGGTGCCGAAGACGTTGGCGAAGGAGGAGAGCCAGACCGGCAGGGTCCGGGCGTCCTGGTTCTTGATGATCAGGGTGTTGGCGAAGGCGAACTCGTTCCAGGCGGTGATGAAGCCGAAGAGCGAGGTGGACAGCAGTCCCGGGGCGAGCAGTGGCAGGGTGATCCGGCGGAACGCGCCGGCCCGGCTGCACCCGTCGACCTGGGCGGACTCCTCCAGTTCGACCGGGATCGCGGCGAGGAACCCGCGCAGCGTGACGATGGTGAACGGCAGGGTGGTCATGAAGTAGACCAGCGTCAGCATCGAGAGGCTGTCCAGCATGTCGGTGTCCCGGGCGATCACGTACATCGGGATCAGCAGCGCCTCCCAGGGCGCCATCTGGGCGATGAACACCATCAGGATGAACGCCCGCCGCCCGCGCCAGCGCATCCGGCCGACGGCGAACGCCGCGAGCAGGGCCACCAGCAGGGACATCAGCACGGCGCCGAGGGTGACCATCAGGCTGTTGCGCCAGAACGTGCCGAATCCGGCGGCGTGCACGGCGGTGCGGAAGTGGTCGAGGGTCGGGTGCAGCGGCAGGAAGGACGGGGTGTCGGCCTGGATGTCGGCGGTGGGCTTGAAGGCCGTGATCGCCATCCAGTACACCGGGAAGACCGAGACGGCGAGGACGGCCAGCGCGGCGGTGTTCAGCGGCACCCGGCGCAGGGTGCGGCTCAGTGGGTGCCTCACAGTTCCTCTCCTTCCTGACGGAACATCCGGCGCAGATTGAACACCAGCGCGCCGGTGAGGATCAGCACGGTGAGGGTCGAGACGGCCGAGCCCAGGTCGTACTTGTGCAGGGCCTGCGCGATCTGGAACGCGTAGACCGGGAGTGTCGTGGTGGCGTTGTCCGGGCCGCCCTGGCTGATCACCCAGATCTGGGCGAAGCACTTGAAGCACCAGATCACCTCCAGCGAGGTGACCAGGGCGAACAGCGGCCGCAGCACCGGGAAGGTGACCAGGCGGAAGGTCTGCCAGGCGCCGGCGCCGTCCAGGCGGGCCGCCTCGTACAGCTCGGCCGGCACGGTGGTGAGACCGCCGTAGAGGGTGAGCGCCGCGAACGGGACGGACTGCCAGACGACCAGTGCCACCAGGATGGCGAAGGTCGAGCCGCCGTGGGCGAACCAGGCGTAGTTCCGGAAGGAGTGGAACCCGAGCTGGTCCAGTGACCAGTTGACCACTCCGAAGCGGGACTGGAACAGCCACTGGAAGATCGTGGTGGCGGCGATCACCGGGGTGGCCCAGGTGAGCACCAGGCCGCTCATCACGGCCAGCCGCATCCACCGGCCGAGCTTGTCGAGCATGAGCGCGATCAGGGTGCCCAGGAGCAGGATGAGGCCGGTGTCGAGCGCGGTCCACCAGAGCGTACGGCGGACGACCGTCCAGAACTCCGGATCGCTCAGGATCGCGCCGTAGTTGGCGAATCCGATGAACTTGGCCCCGCCGTGGATGAGTTCGGCCATCCGGTAGTGCTGGAAGGACATCAGGATGTTGCGGGCCAGCGGGTAGAGCAGCAGGAACGCCGTGCCCGCCAGCGTCGGGGCGATCAGCAGGTACGGCCGGGCGGCGGCCACGACGCCGCGCCGGGCGGGGCGTCGTGCCGGCGGTGGCGGCGCCTTGGCGGTCGGCCTGGTCGCGGCCGGGGGTGCGGTGAGCACGGCGTGACTCCCGTCGGAGGTGCTGTTCTGGATCTCAGGGGTGTGGCCCGGGGCGGGCGGGGTGGCTTCGGGAGGTCAGGAGGTGCTGTTCAGCGCCTTGGTGATGGCCTCCGAGGCGGTCTTGCCGGCGACGGCGGGGTCGGCTCCGGTGAGGACCTGGGTCATGTACTGCTTGATCGGGTTGTTCGCCTCGACCGCTGCCCAGTTCGGGGAGTTGGGCGTGGCGTGGCCGTTGACCGCGCCGGCGGCCATCGCGGAGGCACCGGGGTCGCCGGAGAGGACGCCGGCCAGCGAGGTGCGGTTGGGGACGTAGCTCATCTCCTTGGCCATCGCGCTCTGCCAGGTGTCGCCGGCCAGCGCCTTGACCACCTCGTACGCGGCCGCCTGGTGCCGGGAGGACTCCGGGATCACCAGGTCCGAGCCGCCGGTGAAGACGGCGCCGGGCTTGTCGGCGCTCTTGCCGGGGATGGGGAAGAAGCCGAGCTTGTCCTTCAGCGCCGGGTTGGCCTTGAGGATCGCGGCGGCCCCGCCCGGGGTGGAGAGGACCTGCGCGCTCCTGCCCTTGGCGAACACCTCGGCCTGCAGGGGCTTGGCCTCGTCGGAGTCCTTCGGTCCGCTGCCGAGGGCCTGGAGCTGCTGGTAGAACGCCATGCCCGCCTTGGCCTGCGGGGTGTCGAGGGTGCCGGTCCACTTGCCGTCGGCGCCCTTGGCGGCGAGGTCGCCGCCCTCGTCCCAGACGAAGCCCGCCAGTGCGTACCAGGTCTGTCCGGAGAGGTAGATGCCGTCGTTGCCGCCGGTGTTGAGCTTGGTGGTGTCGGCGATCCACTCGTCCCGGGTCTTGGGCGGGGTGGTGATGCCGGCCTGGGCGAAGAGGTCCTTGTTGTAGATGACGACCCGGTTCGCGGCGTACCAGGGGATGCCGTACTGCTTGCCGTCGATCTTCCCCGGTTCGGCCAGGCCGGGGATCCAGTCCTTGCCCTGGAGGTCGTCGACCTTGTCGCTGAGGTCCTGGACGCCGCCGCTGGCCGCGTACTGCGCGACCTGCGTGTTGCCGACCTCGATGACGTCGGGGGCGTCCTTGCTGGCCAGTGCGCTGGTGATCTTCTGGCCGATGCCGTCCCACTCCTGGATCTGGACGTCCAGGGTGGTGCCCTGGTGGGCGCCCTCGTAGTCGGCCCTGAAGCGCTGGAGGAAGCTGTCGGAGACGCTGTCCCGCATGATCCAGACCGTCAGCTTGGACGGTGCTGCGGCGGTGTCGCCGGATCCGGCGGACGAGCCGCACGCGGTGAGGCCGCTGAGGGCCAGGGCGGCGACCGCGACGAGAGCGGCTGCGGAGCGGGGTCGCAGGCGGGAGGACACGGGGGGTCTCATGGAGGACGTCACCTCGAAGGGAGCGGGTGTGGAACTTACCAGTTGCCGACTGGAGCGGCACTGGTAAGAGAAGGTGGCATGGACCACTGGGCGCGTCAACCCCTGCGGTCGTACCGGATTCGCCGGAAACCTCGACGTAACCGGGCCGACTGGTCAGTACCCGGCGAGCGGGGAGAACGCCGATCTGGACCGGGGTCGGCCGGTCCGTGCCACCGGTAGCGCCCTTCCGTCGGATATCGGGCGTTGGCAAACTGGTCAACATCTGGCTAGTCTCAGCTGGTCATATCCAGCGTCAGGAAAGGAGACCCGACCATGGGCGCCGAGGACTCCGGTCCCGTTCTCAAGCGCACGCGAGTCCGTGACTACCTCAGAAATCTCGTCGAATCGCAGGCCGCCGGCGACCCGATCCCCTCCGAACGGACCCTGTGCGAACAGCTCGGAGTGTCCCGGCCGACGCTGCGCGCCGCCGTGGACGAACTGGTCACCACCGGGCTGATCGTGCGCGAGCACGGCCGGGGAATGTTCGTCGCACCCGCGAAGATCACCCAGGAACTGGCGATGGCCACGGAGGACAGCGCCTTCGTACTGCCGCGTGCCGCCGGCAGCTGGGCCAGCCGGGTGCTGGAGTTCTCCGTGATCCAGGCCGGCGCCCGGGTCGGACGCAAACTGCACATCTCCCCCGCCGCCGAAATCGTCTACATCGCCCGGCTGCGGCTGGTCGACGGCGAACCGATGGCGATCGAGCATCTGCACGTCCCGCTGGCCCTGGTTCCGGGGCTGACGCCGGCCGACATGGAATCCGGGGACTTCTACGAACTCCTGCGGGACGAGCACGGCATCCAGGTGCACCAGGCGGTCCAGT
Source organism: Kitasatospora sp. NBC_00315 (assembly GCF_041435095.1). Taxonomy (NCBI): domain Bacteria; kingdom Bacillati; phylum Actinomycetota; class Actinomycetes; order Kitasatosporales; family Streptomycetaceae; genus Kitasatospora; species Kitasatospora sp. NBC_00315. The sequence goes on from NZ_CP108025.1 coordinate 1,485,978, forward strand.
CCATCGAACCCACCGTCACCAGCGAGCGGGAGGCGCGGCTGCTGAGCGTCCCCGTCCTCTCCCCCGCGCTGCTCTTCGAGCGGCTGACCACCGACGGAACCGGCCGGCCTGTGGAGTACGTCCACTCGCTCTACCGCGGCGACCGCTACCGGATCGTCTCGCGGATCTCGCTGGCCGACCACGGCGCCCCCGCACCGGCGGCGGAGCAGGACGCCTCGCGTCACCACCCCGGTATCCCCCCGGGCGACCTGACCAGTGGTGCGGGCGGGCGGACGGTGACCGTCGGCGACATCCAGCCGACCGGCTGAGAGCCCGCTGGCCGGCCGCGGCCCGGTGGGGCCGGGCCGCGTAGGGCCACCGAGCGGGCGCCGGCCCGACGGTGGGGCCGGGCCCGGGTAGCGGCACCCGGGCCCGACCCCACCGGGCCGCGGCTCAATCGAAGCGGGGCCCGGGCGCCGCTCCCGCCCCTGTGCCGGGCACCCGTCCGAGCCCCGTCCGACACTCCGTCCGACCACCGCGAGGGCCCGGCCGGTCGGCCCCGGCGGATCACCCCGGCGGCCCGCCGCATGACCGTCGCCACAGTCCACACCCTTGCGCGGGTGGCGGCCCAAGGCGTTGACTAGCATCGCTAGTTAAGAGCGGCCGCTCCCCGACGGACGTCACAACGGTGCGGAGCCGGCCCGCCGGCCCAGGAGAGGACGACCCCGTGCAGCGGTACACGGACCAGTACATCGGCGGGGCCTGGCGCCCCTCCCTCGCGAGCGCGTCCGTGACGGTGGTGGACCCGGCCACCGAACTGGCCCTCGCCAGCGTCCCGGCCGGCGGGGCGCCGGACGTCGACGCGGCCGTCGGCGCCGCCCGGGCCGCCGCGCGCTCCTGGGCGGCGACCACCCGCGAACAGCGGCTGGTGCCGCTGACCCGGCTGCGCGACGGCCTCGCCGCCCGGCAGCAGGAGATCGCGGAAACGATCACGGCCGAACTCGGCTGCCCGATCGGCTTCGCCACCGCCGTCCAGGCCGCCGTACCGCTCGCCGTCGCCGACTCCTACCTGGGCATCCTGGCCGGGTACGCCTTCGAGGAGCGGGTCGGCAACTCCACCGTGCTGGCGGAGCCGGCCGGAGTGGTCGCCGCGATCACGCCCTGGAACTACCCGCTGCACCAGATCGTCGCCAAGGTCGTCCCGGCCCTCGCGGCGGGCTGCACCGTCGTCCTGAAACCGGCCGAGGACACCCCGCTGGTGGCCCGGCTGTTCGCCCGGATCGTGGACGAGGCGGGCTTCCCCGCCGGTGTGTTCAACCTGGTCACCGGCCTCGGCCCGGTCGCCGGCGCCGCCCTGGCCGAGCACCCGCAGGTCGATCTGGTCTCCTTCACCGGCTCGACCGCCGTCGGCCGGGAGATCGCCGCGGCGGCGGGGCGCGGCATCAAGCGGGTCGCCCTGGAACTCGGCGGGAAGTCCGCCAACGTCGTCCTGCCCGGTGCGGACCTCGCCCGCGCGGTGAACGTCAACGTCGGCAACGTCTTCAACAACTCCGGCCAGACCTGCAGTGCCTGGACCAGGCTGCTGGTGCACGAGGAGCAGTACGAGGAGGCGGTGGCCCTCGCCGCCGAGGCCGCCGGGAAGTACGTCCCCGGCGACCCGGCCTCGCCCCGGACCCGGATCGGTCCGGTGGTCAGCGCCCGCCAGCGCGAGCGGGTGCGCGGGTACATCACCGGCGCGCTCGCCGAGGGCGCCCGGCTGGTCGTCGGGGGCGCCGATGCTCCCGAGGGGCTGGACCAGGGCTTCTACGTCCGGCCGACCGTCCTCGCCGACGTCACGCCGGAGATGACCGTGGCCCAGGAGGAGGTCTTCGGCCCGGTGCTCTCGATCCTCCGCTACCGAGACGAGGAGCACGCGCTGGAGATCGCCAACGGCACCGCGTACGGTCTGGCCGGCGGCGTCTGGGCGGGCGACGACGCGAGCGCCGCGGCCTTCGCCCGGCGGATGGACACCGGCCAGGTCGACATCAACGGCGGCCGCTTCAACCCGCTGGCGCCGTTCGGCGGGTTCAAGGGTTCGGGGGTCGGCCGGGAGCTCGGGCGGCACGGCCTGGAAGAGTTCCTCCAGCCGAAGTCCCTGCAGTTCTGAGCCCGTCCGCCGCCCTGTCCTCCCCCGACGAAACCGAGGTACTCCCATGGTCCGCGCCGCCCTGCTCACCGCTGTCGGCAGCCCGCTGGAACTGGTCGAGATCGAGCTGCCCGCCCCCGGCCCCGGCCAGGTCAGGGTGAAGCTGGCCGCCGCCGGCGTCTGCCACTCCGACCTCTCGCTGGCCACCGGCGTGCTGCGCACCGCCACCCCCGTGGTGCTCGGCCACGAGGGAGCCGGCACCGTCACGGAGGTCGGCGAGGGCGTGCTCTCGTTCCGCCCCGGTGACAGCGTCGTGCTCAACTGGGCTCCCGCCTGCTGGTCCTGCCACCTCTGCACGCTCGGCGAACCGTGGCTCTGCGAGAACTCCGGGGCCGGGTCCACCTCGACGTACGCCGCGCTGGCCGACGGCACCGGCGTCCACCCGGGCCTGGGCGTGGCCGCCTTCGCCGAGGAGACGGTGGTCCCCGAGCGCGCCCTGATCCCGCTGCCGGACGGCGTACCGCTGGACGCGGCGGCCCTGCTCGGCTGCGCGGTGCTCACCGGCTACGGCGCGGTGCACCACTCGGCGCGGGTGCGGGCCGGCGAGTCGGTGGTGGTGTTCGGCCTCGGCGGGGTGGGCCTCGCGGTGCTCCAGGCCGCCCGGATCGCGGGGGCCGGCCGGATCATCGCGGTGGACGTCTCCGCGGAGAAGGAGGAGCTGGCCCGCCGGCACGGCGCGACCGGCTTCGTCCTCTCCGACGACGGCACGGCCAAGGCCGTCCGGCAGCTGACCGGCGGCCACGGCGCCGACCACGCCATCGAGTGCGTCGGCCGGGGCGCCACCATCCGTACCGCGTGGTCCTCCACCCGGCGCGGCGGGCGCACCACCGTGGTCGGCATCGGCCGCAAGGACGACCTGGTCTCCTTCTCCGCCCTGGAGGTCTTCCACTTCGCCCGCACGCTCAGCGCCTGCGTCTACGGCAACAGCGACCCGGCGGTGGACGTCCCCGTGCTGGCCGAGCACGTCCGGGCCGGGCGGCTGGACCTGGAGTCGCTGATCACGGACCGGATCACGCTGGACGAGATCCCCGCCGCCTTCGAGCGGATGGCGGCCGGCAAGGGCGGCCGCTCACTGATCGTCTTCCCCTGACCGCCGCCCGCCGACCCGCCACGCGGACCCACTGCGCCGCCCACCGCGGTGATCCGCCGCGCTGACCCATCGTGGTGATCCGCCGCGCCGTCCGGGTGACACTCCGGGCGGCGTGCGGCGGACGGGCCGGGCGCCGCTGCCAGCATGGCCGTGACCGGGAGCCGCGACCGGGCTCCGCCTCCCCGGGAGTGAGGAAGTGCCGCCATGCGACTGCCCGTACGACTGCCCGCCGCCCCGCGTGCACGGCTGCGCGGCCTGCTGACCGCCCTGGGGACGGCGGCCCTCGTCCTGGGGGCCACCGCCCCCGCCGCGCTCGCGGACCAGCCCGCCGAGGCCCCCGAACAGTCCACGCTGATCGGTTGGTTCGCCTACGGCCCGCTGCCGGACGCCGGCGCCCCGCTGGCGCTCGTGCCCGCCTACGGACGCCCCGAACCGCGACCGGCCCGCTGACGCCACACCACCGCGGCGCCGGGGAACCCGCCGAGGAACCCGCCGAGGAATGCGCCGGGACCGTGGCACGGCCGGGTGACGCGGCCGGAGGCGCAACCGCGGACGGGATCGCGGAGGGGATCGGCCGCGACCGGCCGGCCCGCCGCGGGCGGCCGGCGGAGTACCGGCCGGCCCGCGGCGCGAGGCCGCGTCAGGACAGGTCGACGCCCGGGTAGAGCGGGAACCCGGCCAGCAGGTCGGCCGAACGCTTGGCGACCTCCTCGCGCAGCGCCGGATCCAGCACGTACTGGGCCTTGGAGGAGGCTCCGGCGGCCGTGGTGGTGGGCGTGGTGCCGCGCAGCACGCTGTCGATCAGGCCGGCGATCTCGTCCATCTCCACGACGCCGAGGCCCCGGGTGGTCAGCGCGGGGGTGCCGAGCCGCACGCCGGAGGTGTACCAGGCGCCGTTCGGGTCCTGCGGGACGGAGTTGCGGTTGGTGACGATGCCGGCGTCGAGCAGCGCCGCCTCGGCCTGGCGGCCGGTCAGGCCGTGGCCCGAGACGTCCACGAGGACGAGGTGGTTGTCGGTGCCGCCCGTGACCAGCCTGCCGCCGCGCCGCAGCAGGCCCTCGGCGAGTGCGTCGGCGTTCTCGACGATCCGGCGGGCGTAGTCCCGGAACTCCGGCCGGCGGGCCTCGGCCAGGGCGACCGCCTTGGCGGCCATCACGTGCGAGAGCGGGCCGCCGAGCACCATCGGGCAGCCGCGGTCCACGTGCTCCGCCAGCTCCGAGGTGCAGAGCACCATGCCGCCGCGCGGGCCGCGCAGTGACTTGTGCGTGGTCGTGGTGACGATCTGGGCGTGCGGCACCGGGTCGAAGTCGCCGGTCAGGACCTTGCCGGCGACCAGGCCCGCGAAGTGCGCCATGTCGACCATCAGGGTCGCCCCGACCTCGTCGGCGATCTCGCGCATCAGGCGGAAGTTCACCAGCCGGGGGTAGGCGGAGTAGCCGGCCACCAGGATCAGCGGACGGAACTCACGGGCGGTCGCGCGCAGCGCGTCGTAGTCGATCAGGCCGGTGGCCGGATCCGTGCCGTAGCTGCGCTGCTCGAACATCTTGCCGGAGATGTTGGGGCGGAACCCGTGGGTGAGGTGGCCGCCGGTGTCGAGCGACATGCCCAGCATCCGCTGGTTGCCGAGCTCCCGTCGCAGTTCGGCCCAGTCCTGGTCGGTCAGGTCGTTGACGTGCCGCGCCTGCGCCCGGGCCAGTGCGGGGCTCTCGACCCGCTGGGAGAGCACCGCCCAGAAGGCGACCAGGTTGGCGTCGATGCCGGAGTGCGGCTGGACGTAGGCGTGCTCGGCGCCGAACAGCTCGCGGGCGTGCTCGGCGGCCAGCGCCTCCACGGTGTCGACGTTGCGGCAGCCGGCGTAGAAGCGACGGCCGACGGTGCCCTCGGCGTACTTGTCGCTGAACCAGTTGCCCATCGCGAGCAGGACCGCCGGGGAGGCGTAGTTCTCGCTGGCGATGAGCTTGAGGGACTCGCGCTGGTCCTCGATCTCGGCGCCGATGGCGTCCGCGACGCGCGGCTCGACCTGGCGGACGACGTCCAGCGCGTTGCGGAAGGCGGCGTTGGCGGCCGGCGACGCCTCGGTGTGCGGCGCGGCGGGCGTGGTGTTCTCGGAGGCCTGGGCAGGCAAGGGTGTCTCCTCGCTCGGTACGGACGGCCCAGGCGCACGGCAGCAGACGTGAGACACGGAGCCGCTTCCCGATGGTTGAATCCATCCCTGCGCGCCAGTCGCGGCTCACCGGGATGCTACCAACGGGCCCGGGCGCTGCGCCCCGGTGATCTCACCATGCGGGCACGACTCCCCTCGCACCGCCGGCCGGAACCGGCAGGCCGGATCCGGCCGGTCCGCCTCGCCCTGCCGGCCGGCCCGGCCCTCCCGATCCCCGATCCGCCTCGCCCTGCCGGCCGGCCCGGCCCGACCGCCGCGACGACCCTCGGCCCGCCGGGCGCCCGCCGCTTCGGTCGACTGCGCCGCGCAGGGGTATTGATGAGGCGGTGAATCACTGCTTCACTTCTTGCCATGGCCTACCGAAAGACCCCGGCCGTCCAGGCCCGGCTCGACGCCCAGCGGGACGCCGTGCTCGCCGCCGCCACCGAGTTGCTCTCCGAACACGGTTACGCCGCCTGCTCGGTGGCGGCCGTCGCGCAGCGCGCGGGGATCGCCACCGGCAGCGTGTACCGGTCGTTCCCGAACAAGGCCGAGCTGGTGGCGGAGCTCTTTCGCAGCGTCGTCGGCCGTGAGGTCGCCGCGGTGCGGGCGGCCGCCGCCTTCGAGGGCGATCTGCCCGCCCAGGTCGCCTCGGTGATCGGGACGTTCGCGGGCCGGGCCCTGCGCAAGCCCCGGCTGGCGTTCGCCCTACTGGCCGAGCCGGTCGACCCCGAGGTGGACGCCGAGCGGCTGGTCTTCCGGCTGGCCTTCAGGGATCTGATCGCCGGTCTGATCGCCGAGGGCGTGGCCGCCGGCCGGCTGCCCGACCAGGACCCCCAGCTCACCGCGGCGGCCCTGGTCGGGGCGGTGGGCGAGGCGCTGGTCGGCCCGCTGGCCGACTGCTCGTCCGCGGCGGAGCTCGTCCCGGCGTTGTCGGCGTTCGCCCTGCGCGCCCTCGGTCACCCCACACCCTCGCCCGCACCCACCGGAGCCGACAGATGAGCGAAGCCACCTCCACCCGGACGGCCGACCGCGAGCAGAACGCCGAGCGGCTGCTGCGGGTCTCCGCCAGGCACTCCCACGACCCGCTCACCGAGATCGACTGGGACGCCCCGATCGATCCGGACCAGTTCGCCGTCCCGCCGCACCGGGTCTCGCTCTACGGGACCCCGCTCTGGGAGCGGATGACACACCGCCAGCGGGCGCAGCTGAGCGTCCACGAGCTGGCCAGCACGATCTCCGCGGGCATCTGGTTCGAGCTGATCCTGATGGAGGGTCTGGTCCGGCACGTCTACGCGAGCGACCTGACCACCAAGCACGCCCAGTACGCGCTGACCGAGGTCGCCGACGAGTGCCGGCACTCGACCATGTTCGCCCGCTACATCGCCCGGACGGGCTACCCCTCGGCCCGCCCCAGCCGCCGGGCGCAGCGGCTCGGCAACCTGCACATCCTGCTCAACGACACCACCATGACCTTCGCCGGCGCGATCTTCGTGGAGGAGTTCACCGACGCCCTGCAGCGCGAGATGATCCGCGACGAGAGCCTCCAGCCGCTGGCCCGCTCGGTGGCCCGGATCCACGTGATCGAGGAGGCCCGCCACATCGGGTACGCCAAGCCCGAGCTGGAGCGCCGGTGGGCCGCGTTGAGCACTCCGCGCCGGGCGCTGTTCCGGCAGGCCCTGGGCCTGCTGGCCCGGCAGTCGGTCTCCGAGATCATCCATCCCCGGGTGTACGCGTTGGCCGGCCTCGACCCGAGGGCCGCCCGGCAGGCGGCCGCCGGGAACCCGCACTGGCAGCAGGCGAAGACCGACTGGTCCCGCAAGGCGGTGGTGTTCTTCACCGACCTCGGGATCATCGACCACCGCTCGGCCCGCCAGTGGCGCCGGGCCTCCCTGCTGGCGGCCGCGCCCCGCTAAGCCCTGTCTGGAGTTGTGACCGGGCGGTGTCCGGTCGGCCACGGGCCGCCGCGGTCAGTTCGGCGAGCAGCTCCGGGCCGCTCCAGCGGCGGGCCGTGCCCGGGGCCGCCGCCTCGGCCTCCCGGACCAGCGCGATCAGCCGGGCGTTGGCGGGAGCCGGTCGGCCGTGGCGGGCGGCCAGCGCGACGATCTCACCCTGCAGCGCGTCGATCTCGGTGCCGCGACCGCGCTGGAGGTCCTCCCACATCGAGGAGCGGGCCTGCGCGTCGATCCTCAGCGTGGCTCCCGCCAGCCGGTGGAACAGCCGGTCGGGCAGGGCGAGCACCCGCGGCATCCAACCGGCCGGCACCGGGCCGAGCCGGGCGGCGGCGAGCCGGGCCGCCCGGAACGCACCGAGGGCCTCGTACTGGCAGAGCGCGAGGCAGGCACGGTAGTCGCGTCGGCCGAGCTGTTCGCGCAGCGGCAGGCCGGAGAGCGCGTTCACCGCGTTGTTGAGGTTCATCAGCAGCTTGGCTGCCTGCACGGCGGGCATGTCCCGGCGCAGCGTCAGATCGAGCCCGCCCGCCCGGGCCGCCCGCGCGAACGCGGCGCTCCGCCCGTCGACCCGCTCGGGATCGGCCTCCAGCATCACCTGCCCGCCGCTGCCCTGGTGGAAGGCCGCCGGAGCGCTGTGCACCACGTTGTAGGGGACCATGCCCGCCAGCACCCGGTGGCCGGCCAGCTCGGCCCGCAGCAGCCGCGCGTTGTGCAGCCCGTTCTGGAAGCTGAGCACGACCGCGCCGGGCGCCAGGTGCTCCGCGACCTCGCGGGCGGCGGCCACCGTGTCGGCGGACTTGACCGTCACCAGGACGTAGTCGGCCCCGGCCGCCGCGGCCGCCCCGGTGGCCGTACGAAGATCGCGGACCTCACGCCGGGCGGCGTCCGGACCGGTCAGGGTGAGGCCGCGCCGCTGGATCGCGGCCATGGCGTCCGGGCGGCCGATCAGCGTGACGTCGGCGCTCCGGGCGAGCATGCCGCCCAGGTGGCAGCCGATGCTGCCGGCGCCGAGCACGGCGATCCGCGGCCTCGCCGGGCCGGGGGTGGTGGACACGGTCTCGCTCCGCTCGGAGGGTTCGGGGCGGCCGGCGCCCGGCGGGCTGCTCGCCCTGCCGGGGCGCCGGTCGCGCGCTCGGTCGACAAGGTCGGGATCGGGGGCGGTGATCCGGCCCCACCGCGGGCGGGTCTGGAACCGGCCGGCCGCCGGTCTGCGCCCGGGGGGTCAGCGCCGTCCCGCGGTCGACGAGGCGGGGCCCGCCGGCGGCCCGGTCGACGGCAGCGTGGTGCTCACGGCGGCCCCGGGAGGTCGGCGACGGTGCGGACATCCGAAAGATACCCGGTCGGCTCGAACGCCGTTTCCCGGGGCTCCTGCTGACCGCCCTCAGCGCCGAGCACCCGGAGGACGCCACCGGCCCCCGGGCCGGCGCTCCCGCGCACCGGTGCCGTGACCGCAGCCCGACAGCGACGATCCGTCAGCCCGGAGCGGCAGCCGCCCGGTGCACCAGCCGGCCGAGCGCGGCGCCCGCGACGTACCAGAACAGGTCGGGGACGTTGAAGGTGGTGCCGAGGACGAGCCGGGCGAGGACGCTCCACCGGGACAGTTCGGCCGGGATCCCGGTGGCCTGGAAGAACTCCACCGCCCAGCTCACCCCCAGAGCGACCGGCGCGGCCCTCTCCGGCCTGACGCGCGGCGCGGCCAGCACGACCAACGCGTACACCAGCACGGTGTACAGCACGTCCCCGGCCACCTTGGCGCCCTCTCCCGGCAGGACTCCCCTGCTGCCCAGGCCCACCGCGACGGTCAGCGCCGCCGCGCCGAGCGCCGCGAGGCGCACTTTCAGAGCGCGGCCGTTCCGGCGGAGATCATCCATGCCGACAACCCTAGGGTCTTCGGACGCAGGGCCGGGTCGTCCTGCAGAACCGGCGCCGGGCGGTCGGGCGCCGGACCCGCGAGAGCTGCTCCGGCGTCCGCGCACGACCGCGACCCGGTGCCCCGGTGACCCCGGGTGGTGACAGCACTAGCCGGGGTACCACTCCCCCGGACCGAACGTCACCCCCGGGACGGCCGCGGCGTAGCGCAGCCGCTCCTCCTCCCGGGCGGCCAGCCGGACCGTCCAGCCGGAGCGGTCCGGCTCGGACCAGGCGACCGCCAGCAGCCCCTCGCCGACGTACTGCCGGGTGAACAGCTCCGGGCCGGGCAGCCGGTGCAGCGGGGTGAGCAGCCGGGCGCACCGCTCGGCGGTCAGCCCGGCCGCCCCGGCGCCGTACCGGGCGCCCTGGACGGACTCGTGCACGAGCAGGGCCGTCAGGAACTGCGAGAGCCGCAGGCCCTCGTGGTGCGGCTCCCAGTCGTCGCCGCCGCCCACCCAGCGCTGGTGGACCACCGGATCCCCGTCGCCGGGCTCGACCCCGAACTCCTGCGCGCCGAAGTCGTCCCCGCAGAAGGCGAGCAGCCCGCCGTCCTCGTACAGGTCCTGCGGCGCGACGATCCTGTGGTTGAAGAGCACCGGGCGGCCGTAGCCGGCGACGACGCCGTACCACTGCTCCAGTGCCGGTGGCAGGCGCTGCTCCGCCGGGCTGCCCCGCTCCGACGGCTCCGTCACCGGATCCGGCGCGCCGCCGGCCTCCGGCACGACCGCCGGCGGCCCGACCGGCGCGGGCCGGTCGGGCGGCCCGTACCAGTCGGCGAGGAAGCCCTCCGGGCCGGCGTCGTCGAGGAGTCGGTGCACGGGGTCAGTCTGCCGCCGCCGGCCCGCGGCGGCCGGTCAGCCCCGCCGCGCGGTGCTGACGACCAGGCAGACGGCCGCCACCACGATCGCGCCGCCGCACAGGATCGGCCCGGTGAGCGGCTCGGCCAGGACCAGCCAGCCGAGCAGCACCGCGACCACCGGGTTGACGTACGCGTAGGTGGAGACCAGCGTCAGCGGGGCGGACTGCAGCAACCAGGCGTAGGCCGTGAAGGCGACCAGCGAGCCGAACACCACCAGGTAGGCGAGGGCCAGCCAGGAGCGGGTGGAGACCTGGGAGAGCTCGAAGCCGTGCTGCTCACCGCGGGCCAGACCGACCAGCAGGCCGGCCAGGCCGCCGGCGATCATCTGGTAGGCGGCGGCCGCGAAGGCGTTCGGCGGCATGGCGATCCGCCCGGCCGCGAACGACCCGGCGGCCCAGGTGAGCGTCGCCGCGACGACCGCGATCACACCGGCCGGCGCGACGTCGCCGCCGAGCGCGGGCCAGGAGAGCACCGCGAGGCCGGCCAGGCCGAGCAGCACCCCGCCGAGCGCGGCCGGGTGCGGGCGCCGGCCTCCGAAGGCGAGCGGCAGCAGCACCATCCAGAGCGGGACGACCGCGACCAGCAGCGCGGCGAGGCCCGAGGGGATCGAGTTCTCGCCGAGCACCACCAGGCCGTTGCCGCCGGTGAGCAGCAGCAGGCCGACCAGCGCGGCCGAACCGAGCTGCCGGCGGGTCACCCGGATCGCGGAGCCGCCCTGGCGCCAGGCCACCAGGCCGAGCAGCAGCAGGCCGGCGACCAGGGAACGGGAGCCGGCCGAGAGGAACGACGGCAGCGTCTCCAGCACGATCCGGATCGCCAGGTAGGTCGAACCCCAGAGGACGTACACGATGGCCAACGCCGTCCAGACCGTCCCGCTCACCCGGGGGCGCTCCTCCAGGGAAGGCTGCGGCGCCGACGTCCCGACGGGGGTCGAGGGTCTCTGCGGGGCCGGTGCGGTCATGGGTGTCTCCCTGGAACGGTGCTGTACGACGAACGCCATGACACCGCACCACCGGCCTCTCGCGCCAGTGCGATTCCGGTCCGGACGGTCCGGAGCACGGATCCCGCTCCCGCTGCGGGCGCGGCCGGGACACCAGGTGCGGCCGGGGCCACGGGTACGACCGGTGCCACGGCCGCCACCACGGCTCCGACTCCGACCTCCGACCTCCGACCTCCGACCTCTACCGTGGCCCTCTGCCCAGCCCGAGGAGGCTCGCCGTGCCGCCCGATCCCCCTGCGTGTGGCCCCGGCCCGGCCGGTGCGCCCGCCGGGCTCCCCTTCTTCGTCTACGGCACGCTCCGCCCCGGCGGGCGCAACCACCCCGCGCATCTCGCCGGGCGGATCACCGCCGTCCGGCCGGCCCTGCTGCCCGGGGCCGCCCTGCACGCCGGCCCCGGTTTCCCGTACGCGCTGCCGGATCGGGATCGCCACGTATTCGGGGATCTCGTCACCGTCCGGCCCGACCTGTACCCGGCCGTGCTGCTCGCCCTGGACCGCCTGGAGGACTGCCGGCCCGACGGCTCCGGCGAGTACGTCCGCCACCGCCTGCCCGTACGGCTGACGGACACCGGCGCCGCCGTGGTGGCCTGGGTCTACCTGGCCGGCCCCGGAGCGGCCGCCCGGCTGCGCGCCCGGCCCGCGCCGATCCCCTCCGGGGACTGGACGCGGCGCGGCGGATGAGCCGGCCCGTCCGTGCCGGAGCCGCCCGCGCTCCGTGACGCGCGGGCGGCTCCGGTGGACTACGGCCGGTCAGCCCTTCCCGACACCGGCGGCGACCCGGTCGCCGAGATCCTTGTCGACGTTGCGCCAGTACTGGACGGCGCGCTCCAGGACGGGGGCGCTGACGCCGGCGAGCAGGTGCCCGACGATGTTGGAGACCAGCCGGTCGCGGGCCGCGTCGTCCAGCACCTCGCGGACCATGGTGCCCGCCTGGCCCCAGTCGTCGTCCTCCCGGTGCAGCGAGTACGCCTCCCGGACCATCTCGCCCGAGGTCTGCCAGCCGGCCGCCGGGTCGTCGTAGCGCTCCGGGGAGGCGGCCGGTCCGCCCTTGGAGTTGGGGGCGTACGGTGCGGCGACCCGGGCCGGCTCGAAGCGCATCGGGCCGTCCTTGGCGTAGGAGTGCACCGGGACGTGCGGCCGGTTCGGCGGCAGCTGGGTGTAGTTGGGCCCGATCCGGTACCGGTGGGTGTCGGGGTAGGAGAAGATCCGGCCGAGCAGCATCTTGTCCGGCGAGACGCTGATGCCCGGCACCACGTTGCTGGGCTCGAAGGCGGCCTGCTCGATGTGGACGAAGTAGTCCTCGGGGTTGCGGTTGAGCGTCATCCGGCCGACCTTGATCAGCGGGAAGTCGCCGTGCGGCCACACCTTGGTCAGATCGAACGGGTTGAACCGGTAGTCCGGCGCCGCGTCGAAGGGCATGATCTGCACGAACAGCGTCCAGGACGGGTTGTCACCGCGCTCGATCGCCTCGTAGAGGTCCTGGCGGTGCAGGTCCGGATCGGAGCCGGCGAGGCGGTCGGCCTCCTCCTGGGTGAGGAAGTCCACGCCCTGGTCGGTCTTGAAGTGGTACTGCACCCAGAACCGCTCGCCGTCCGCGTTGATCCACAGGTACGTGTGCGAGCTGTACCCGTTCATGTGCCGGTAGGACCTGGGAATGCCCCGGTCGCCCATCAGCCAGGTGACCTGGTGCGCGGACTCCGGTGACAGCGTCCAGAAGTCCCACTGCATGTCGTGGTCGCGCAGGCCGTTGTCCGGCCGCCGCTTCTGCGAGCGGATGAAGTCCTGGAACTTGATCGTGTCGCGGACGAAGAAGACCGGCGTGTTGTTGCCCACCAGGTCGTAGTTGCCGTCCTCGGTGTAGAACTTCAGCGCGAAGCCGCGCGGGTCACGCCAGGTGTCCGGGCTGCCCTGCTCACCGGCGACGGTGGAGAAGCGGGCCAGCATCTCGGTGCGCTTGCCGGGCTGGAAGAGTGTCGCCTTCGTGTACCGGCTGACGTCCTCCGTGGTCTCGAAGACCCCGTACGCGCCGGACCCCTTGGCATGCACCACCCGCTCCGGCACGCGCTCCCGGTTGAACTGGGCCATCTTCTCGATCACGTAGTGGTCGTGCAGCAGGATCGGGCCGTCCCGGCCCACCGTGAGCGAGTGCTCGTCACTCGCCACCGGGATTCCGGCGTTGGTGGTGGTGTTCGGGACCGCTGACTCGGACATGGTGCCCTCCGTTACGTGCTGAGGTACCCCCTCGCGAACCTAACCCGGTGGCGCGTGACCTGCATCTCGCCGGCGACGCCCCGGGCCCCCCACGCTCGGCTACCCCGGGTCCCGGCGGGCAACCGCACCGGCGCCGGCGGCGGTCGGCCCCGCCGTGACCGGTGCCGGGCGCCGTCCGGCCGCCCGGTACCGCCAGGTAGGCTGCCGCTGCCCCCTTCCGGACCTGCGAGGAGTCTCTGTTGGCCACCCCCGTCCCTGCCCCGGCGCCGACGGGCCCGCCGATCACCGTCGTCGGCATCGGCGCCGACGGCTGGCCGGGCCTGGCCGACACCTCCCGCGCGGCCCTGCGGCAGGCGCAGGTGGTCATCGGCGGCCCTCGGCAACTGGACCTGCTGCCCGCCGAGGTCACCGCCGAGCGCGTCCGGTGGCCCTCCCCGCTGCGTCCCGCCGTCGCCGGGGTGCTCGCCGCGCACGAGGGCCTGCGGATCTGCGTCCTGGCCAGCGGCGACCCGATGTTCTTCGGGATCGGCCGCACCCTCGTCGAGACCGTCGGCGCCGAGCGGCTGCTGGTCCTGCCGCACCCCTCCTCGGTGTCGTACGCCTGCGCCCGGCTCGGCTGGCCGCTGGACGCCACCGAGGTGGTCAGCCTGGTCGGCCGTCCGCCGGACTCCCTCACCCGGGCCCTCCACCCCGGCCGTCGGCTGCTGGTGCTCAGCGCCGACGCGCACACCCCCGCCGCGGTCGCCGCCCTGCTCACCGCCCGCGGGTTCGGTGCCAGCCGGCTGCGGGTCCTGGAACAGCTCGGCGGCCCGGCGGAACGCCGGTTGGAGGGCACCGCCGACGGCTGGCCGCACCCGGCCGGGGATCCGCTCAACCTGATCGCGGTGGAGTGCGCGGGCGGGCGCCGCGGATCGGTGGTGCCCGGCCTGCCCGACGACTCCTACGAGAGCGACGGCCAGCTGACCAAACGCCACGTCCGGGCCGCGACCCTGGCCGTGCTGGCGCCGGCGCCCGGCGAACTGCTCTGGGACGTCGGCGGCGGCTCCGGCTCGATCGCCGTCGAGTGGCTGCGCGCGCACCGCGACTGCCGCGCCGTCAGCATCGAGCGGGATCCGGTCCGCGCCGGACGGATCACCCGCAACGCCGCCGCGCTGGGCGTGCCCGGACTGCGGGTGGTCACCGGCCCGGCGCCCGCCGCACTGGCGGGCCTGCCCGCTCCCGACGCGGTGTTCATCGGCGGCGGGCTCACCGTCCCCGGCCTGCTGGAGACCTGCTGGGCGGCGCTCGCTCCGGGCGGCCGGCTGGTCGCCAACACCGTCACGCTGGAGTCCGAGGCGCTGCTCACCCAGTGGTACCGCCGTTGGGGAGGTGAGCTGCTGCGGCTCGCCGTGGCGCACGCCGTCCCGGTCGGCGGCTTCACCGGCTGGCGCCAGGCGATGCCCGTCACCCAGTGGTCCGCCGTCAAACCGCCGGCCGACCGATCCACCAGCCGTCCGGGAGAGCACTCATGACCGTCTACTTCATCGGGGCCGGCCCCGGCGCCGCCGACCTGATCACCGTGCGCGGCGCGCGGACCCTGGCGCGGTGCGGCGTCTGCCTGTACGCGGGCAGCCTGGTGCCGCGGGAGCTGCTGGCCGAGTGCCCGCCGGACGCCCGGCTGGTCGACACCGCACAGCTCGACCTGGACCGGATCATCGGCGAGATCACCACCGCCCACGCGGCGGGGCAGGACGTCGCCCGTCTGCACTCGGGCGACCCGTCCGTGTTCAGCGCCGTCGCCGAGCAGATGCGGCGCCTGGACGCGGCCGGCATCCCGTACGAGGTCGTCCCCGGAGTGCCGGCCTTCGCGGCGGCGGCCGCCGCGCTGAAGCGGGAGCTGACCGTGCCGACCGTCGGCCAGACCGTCATCCTCACCCGGGTCGCCAAGCGCGCCACCCCGATGCCCGAGGGCGAGGACCTGGCCACCCTCGGTCGCAGCCGCGCCCTGCTGGTACTGCACCTGGCCACCGCCTACGTGGACGACGTGGTCGAGGAGCTGCTCCCGCACTACGGCGCCGACTGCCCGGCCGCCGTCGTCGCGATGGCCAGCCGCCCCGACGAACTGGTGCTGCGCGGCACCCTCGCCGACATCGCCGGCCAGGTGAAGGCCGCGGGCGTGGTGCGCACCGCCGTGATCCTGGTGGGCCGCACGCTCGGCGCCGAGCAGTTCCGTGACAGCCACCTGTACTCGGCCGAGCGCGAGCGCCCGCACGAGCCCTGCGGCGCCTGATGGCCGTCGGCAGCGGCGAACGGCCGCGCCATGTGCTGATCCTCGGCGGCACCACCGAGGCCCGCCGGCTCGCCGCCGAACTCGCCCGGCGCGCGGACCTGCGGGTCACCAGCTCGCTGGCCGGACGGGTGGCCGAGCCCCGGCTGCCCGTCGGCGAGGTGCGGATCGGCGGCTTCGGCGGCCCGGCCGGCCTCGCCGAGTGGCTGCGCACCCACCGGGTGGACGCGCTGGTCGACGCCACCCACCCGTTCGCCGAGGTGATGTCGCGCAACGCCGCCCGCGCGGCGGCCGACACCGGCGTGCCGTTGCTCGCCCTGCGGCGACCCGGCTGGACACCCGCCGAGGGCGACCGCTGGCACCGGGTGGCCTCGCTCGCCGAGGCCGCCGACGCGCTGCCCGCCCTCGGCCGCCGGATCTTCCTCACCACCGGACGCCTCGGCCTGGCCGCCTTCGCCCACCTGACGGACCTCGACTTCCTGGCCCGCTCGGTGGACGCCCCGCAGCCACCGCTCCCGCGCCGCACCGAGATCCTGCTCGACCGGGGGCCGTTCACCCTGGAGGGGGAGCGCGCCGTGCTTCGCGCGCACCGGATCGAGGTGCTGGTCACCAAGGACAGCGGCGGGGCGGCCACCGCCCCCAAGCTCGGCGCGGCCCGCGAGCTCGGCCTGCCGGTCGTCGTCGTCCGCCGCCCCGAGCCCCCCTCGGGTGTGCCGGTGGCCGTGGACGTGCCGGGCGCCGTGGCGTGGCTGGCCGGCCGCTGAAGCAGGGCCGGGTGCCGCTGCCCGGGCTGCCGGTCCGGGGCGGGGCCGCCGGCGCGGGTCAGTGACCGCCCGGGGTGGTGGGCCCCAGCGGCTCCGCCCGGCCGACCACGGCGCCCTCCCGGTCGATGCAGATCACGTCGACGACGACCGGTGACCCGACCAGCACGTCGAGCGCGGTGGCCCGGGCTGCCCGCGCGACCAGGTCGCCGAGCGGCACACCGGCCGCCCGGCAGAGCTGGATCGCCTCCAGCGCCGTGTTGGCGTCGGCGACCGCCTGCACCAGCTCCGGCCCGGCGCCGCCGGTACGGGCCAGGGCGGCCAGCTGGCCCTTGTCGACCTGGGAGCGGGCCGAGTGCAGGTCGAGGTGTCCGGCGGCGAGCTTGGAGAGCTTGGCGAACCCCCCGGCGATGGTCAGCCGGGGCACCGGGTGGCGCTTGAGGTACTTCAGGACGGCGCCCGCGAAGTCGCCCATGTCCAGCAGGGCGTCCTCGGGCAGGCCGTGCACCGCGACCGCGACCTTCTCCGAGGTCGAGCCGGTGCATCCGGCCACGTGCGTGCGCCCCGCGGCCCGCGCCACGTCCACCCCGCGCCGGATGCTGTCGATCCAGGCGGAGCAGGAGTACGGCACGACGATGCCGGTGGTACCGAGGATCGACAGGCCGCCCAGGATGCCCAGGCGCGGGTTCCAGGTGGAGCGGGCGATCTCCTCGCCGTGGTCGACGGACAGCTCGACGAGCACGTCCCCGCTGCCGCCGTGGGCCGCCGCCACCTCGGCGACGGCGTCCCGCATCATCTGGCGGGGCACCGGGTTCACCGCCGGCTCCCCCACCGCCAGCGGCAGGCCCGCCTTGGTGACCGTTCCCACCCCCGGCCCGGCCCGGAACACCACACCGGCTCCGGGCTCGCCGTGCCGGACGGTCGAGCGGATCAGCGCGCCGTGCGTGACGTCCGGGTCGTCACCGGCGTCCTTCACCACGCCCGCCATGGCCCCGCCCGGCGTCGACTCCTCCACCGCCAGGGCGAAGGCCGGCTGCTGGCCCTTGGGCAGGGTGATCGTCACCGGGTCCGGGAAGGCGCCGGTGAGCAGCGCGGTGTAGGCGGCCTTGGTGGCCGCCGTCGCGCAGGCGCCGGTCGTCCAGCCGTGCCGGAGCCCGCTGCTCTTCAACTGCGCCGCCCGGCCACCGGGCGCGGCCACCTGCGCCTGCGCCGTCCCGCCGTCCGGGCGGCCCGCCCGCCCCTGCCCGCCGCCCGTGGACGTACCCATCGACGCCACCCGTTCCCTTCGCCCGTCCTGCCGCTCACCGGGCGGCCGGGGCGGCCGCCTCCGTCCATGGTCCCCTGTCGACCGGGCACCGTCCCGGTCGGGTCCGGGTCGGCCGCGGCCCGGCCGACGGGCGGGCACCGGTCGGGCAGGCAGGCAGGCAGGCGGGCGGGCGGGCCGAGAACGCGTCGGGGGCGGGGGCGGGCCGGGCGCCGCCCCGGGCGGATTCACACCGGCGCAGCACGGTGTTCGCACTCCTCGGCCACGCTGGAACGGGAGCGGACGCTCCGTCACCACCTCGGCCCGAGGAGCAACGATGACCATCGAACGCCGCCTTCACCTGGCCCTCTCGCTGGACGGCTTCGGGGCCCACCCGGCCGCCTGGCGGCGCACCTCGCGCACCCCCGAGTCGGCCTTCGGCTCCGGCGACCTGCACCTGGACGCCATCGCGCGGGCCGAGCACGGCCTGCTCGACTTCGTCACGCTGGACGACACCTGGCCGCTGCACGCCGAGCGCCCCGGGCGGGCCCGGGGCCGGCTGGAGGCCGCCCTGGTGCTGGCGGTGGCGGCCGCGCGGACCAGCAGGATCGGGCTGGTGCCGACCGCTCTCGCCAGCCGGCTCCCGGGCGAGGTGGCCGACCGGATCGCCACTCTGGACCACCTGAGCGCCGGCCGGGCCGGCTGGCGGCCCCGGGTGGACGTGACACCCGAGCAGTTGGCGCTGGTGCTCGCCGACCAGGGCGGCCCGTTCGTCGTCGAGGCCTTCGCCGGCGCGGACGAGTTCGTCCAGGCGGTTACCGGGTTCTGGGACAGCTGGGCGCCCGGCGCGTTGGTCGGTGACCGGGAGAGCGGGCGGTTCGCCGACCAGGAGCTGATCCGCCGGACGGACTTCGCCGGGCAGCGGGTACGGGCCTCCGGCAGCGCCGCCGTTCCCCGCCCGCCGCAGGGACGGCCGGTCACCGCGATCCTCGGACACGCCACCGTGCCGTACCGACTGGCCGCCCGGCACGCGGACGTCGCGTTCGTCACCCCGACCGACCGGGACGGGCTGATCGCGATCCGCGAGGAGTTGGAGGGGCTCCGCAAGGAGGCCGGGCGCACCGACGGCGACGGCCGCCTGTTCGCCGACCTGAACGTGGTGCTCGCCGGGACGCAGGCGGCGGCGCACCAGCGGCTGGCGGACCTCGACGGGCTCGACGGCGAGCCCTTCAGCAGTGACGCCACCACCTTCGCCGGTACGCCCGCCGAGCTGGCCGATCTGCTGGAGGACTGGTTCCGGGAGGGCGGCGCGGACGGGTTCCGGCTCCGCCCGGCGCTGCTCGCCGAGGACCTCGACGCGGTGGTGGAGGGCCTGGTCCCCGAACTCCGACGACGTGGCCTCTTCCGCACCGCGTATACGGCCGACACGCTCCGCGGGCACCTTGGCCTGCCGGCCGCGGAGCGCTCGGCGTAGCGACCCGGCCGGACCAGACCGGGCGCCGCCGCACGGGGACGACCCCGCGGCGGCGCCCGGTCGGGTCCGGCGCAGGGGACGGTCCGGCGCGGGCGGCCTTGACAGCGAGGGCGGCCTTGACAGCGAGGGGCATCCGGAATGAACATTCATTCCGTGGCCAGGAACTCCGACATCGCCCAGCTGCTCCTCGACAGCGCCGTCTCCCTCTTCGCCGAGCGCACCTACGAGGGCACCCAGATGCCCGCGGTGGCCCAGCGCGCGGGGGTGGGGGTCGGCAGCATCTACCGGTACTTCCCCAGCAAGGAGGCGCTCGGCAACGCCGCCTTCCAGTACGCCAAGCGCGGGCTGCTCGACCGGCTGACCGCCGCCCTCGCCCCGGACGGCGGGAGCGGGGAGGTCGGCGGCAGCGGCGGGGCACCCTCCGTGCGCGAGGAGTTCGGCCGCCTCTGGCTCGGGTTCACCCGGTACGCGGGCGAGCACCACGACGCGTTCGTGTTCCTCGAACACCAGCAGCACGACACCTTCCTCGCCCCGGAGAGCCTGGCGCTCTCCGCCGAGGTCGACGGCTTCGCCCGCGAGTTCATCGAGCGCGGGCAGCGCGCCGGCGAGATCCGCGACGGGGACGCGCGACAGCTGGTCGCCCTCGCGATCGGCGCGTTCACCGGGTTGGTCAAGCACCTGCGCCCCGGCGGCATCGCCCAGCTCTCCCCCGAAGCCCTGGCCACGGCGGAGGACGCCGTCTGGGATCTCCTGCACCGAAAGGCCACGTCATGAGCCACCCGAGGACCGCCCCGAAGAGCGTCCTGATCACCGGCTGCTCCACGGGCATGGGACGGCGGACGGCGCTCGCTCTGCACCGGCTCGGCCATCACGTCCACGCCACCGCGCGCCGCCCCGAGACGCTGGCCGACCTCGCCGCGCAGGGCCTCTCCACGCTCGCCCTGGACGTCACCGACGAGGGCTCCATGGCGGCGGCCGTCGCCCGGGTCGAGGCCGAGCACGGCGCGGTGGACCTGCTGATCAACAATGCCGCGTACGGACTGCACCTGCCGGTCGAGCTGGCCACCCCCGAGGAGGTGCGCCGGCAGTTCGACACCAACGTCTTCGGGCTGGTCCGGATGACCCAGCTGGTGCTGCCCGGGATGCGCCGGGCGGGCGGCGGGCGGATCGTCAACATCTCCTCCATGGCCGGCCGCTTCTCCCCGCCCGGCGGGGCGTTCTACCACGCCAGCAAGCACGCGGTGGAGGCGATCAGCGACTCGCTGCGGCTGGAGGTCGCCCCGTTCGGCGTGAAGGTGGTGGTGGTCCAACCCGGCCCCACCATCACCGAGTTCGCCGACACCGCGGTGAACACCATGCACGGCGGGGCCGAGCACTCCCTCGGCGACGGCGAGGACCCGTACGGCCGCTTCCGGGCCGAGCTCGCGGACATGTACGCCAACCGGACGTTCCGTCGCCGCAACGGCGCCGTCCCGGCGGAGACCGCGACCAAGGTGATCGTCCGCGCGGCCACCACCGGCCGCCCGCGCGCCCGCTACGCCATCGGCGCGCTGGCCCGCGGCACGATGATGGCCAAGCGGCTGCTGCCGGACGTCGCCTTCGACGCCGTGATGCGTTTCAACTTCCCGGTCGCGGCCGGACGGTAGGCCGCCCGCGCGGCGGCTCCGCCGGGCCACCGCAGGCCCGTACCGCAAGCGCGTACCGCAGGCGCGTACCGCCGCAGGCCCGGCGGGTCGCCCCCGGGGCGGACGAGTCGTCCGCCCCGGGTTCCGCCGGAGCGGGCCGCCTCAGACCTCCGGATAGCGGCGGGGCGTCCAGACCACCTGGGTGCCGTTGCCGCGCGTGACCGCCCGGGTCTGCGAGGAACCGATGAGCAGGATGGTGCGCATGTCGACCTGCGCCGGATCGAGGTCCGCCAGGCACACGGTGCGGACCCGCTCGGTGGGGCCGCCCACGTCGCGGGCCATCACCACCGGGGTGTCGGGGGCGCGGTGCTCCAGCAGCAGGTCACGGGCCAGAGCGACCTGGGTGGTGCGGGACTGCGAGCCGGGGTTGTAGAGCGCGAGGACGAGGTCGGCGGAGGCCGCGGCGGCCAGCCGCTCGGCGACCACCTTCCACGGCTTCAGACGGTCGGAGAGCGAGACCACGGCGTAGTCGTGCCCGAGCGGGGCGCCCGCCCGGGAGGCCGCCGCGTGCGCGGCCGTCATCCCGGGGACGACCCGCACCGGCACGTCGCCGTAGCGCTCCTCGCAGGCGACCTCCAGGACCGCGGTCGCCATCGCGAAGACGCCCGGGTCGCCGGAGGAGACGACCGCCACCCGGCGGCCCTGCCGGGCCAGGTCGAGGGCGAACTCGGCGCGCTCGGACTCGACCTTGTTGTCGGAGCCGTGCCGGCGCTGCCCCGCCCGCACCGGCACCCGGTCGAGGTAGGTGGTGTAGCCCACCAGGTCGTCGGCGGCGGCGAGTTCGCCGCGCGCCTCGGGGGTGAGCCAGAGCGGCCCGGCGGGACCGAGACCGACCACCACGACCTCGCCGACCCTGCCCGCGCTGCCCGCCCCGTCGGCCGCATCGGCCCCGTCGGCCTCAACGGCGGCTCCAACCGCAACCGGCGCCGGTTCGGCGGGCAGTCCGATCCGGCTCGGCAGCACGGCGACGGAGAAGTACGGGACGGTGTCGGGGTCGACCTCGGCCAGCGGGGCCGTCCGCTCGGCGTCCATGGTGGCGCGCTCCACGTACTGGGCGTCCGCCAGCCGGCCGGCCCGCTCCAGAGCCCGTCGCACGGCGGGGAAGGTCCGGCCGAGCTTCATGATCACGGCCGAGTCGGTGGACGCCAGGCGGGCCGCCAACTCCTCCTCCGGCAGCGTGCCGGGCAGGATGGTCAGCACCTCCTCGGCCTCCACCAGCGCCCGCCCGAGCCGGGCCGCGGCGGCGCTGACGGAGGTCACCCCCGGCACCACCTCGGTCGGGTAGCGGTGGGCCAGGCGCTTGTGCATGTGCTGGTAGGAGCCGTAGAAGAGCGGGTCGCCCTCGGCGAGCACCACCACGTCCCGGCCCGCGTCCAGGTGGGCGGCCAGCCGGGCGGCGGCCTCCTCGTAGAACTCGTCGATCGCGCCCCGGTAGCCGCCGGGGTGGTCGGTGGTCTCGACCGTGAGCGGGTAGACCAACTGCTCCTCTATCTGACCGTCCGTCAGATAGCGCTCGGCGATCGAGCGGGCGATCGAGCGGCCGTGCCGGGCACTGTGGTAGGCCACCACGTCGGCCTTGCCGATGAGTTCGGCGGCGCGGACGGTGACCAGCGACGGGTCACCCGGGCCCAGACCCACCCCGTAGAGCCGGCCGGGGCCGCCTGTCGTCGACTGAGGCTGCGTCACTCTTCTTCACTCGCAATCGCGTTGATGGCGGCGGCGGCCATGGCACTGCCGCCACGGCGGCCCCGGACCACCAGATGCTCCAGGGCGCTGGGGTGTTCGGCCAGGGCCTGCTTGGACTCGGCGGCGCCGATGAAGCCGACCGGGACGCCGATCACGGCGGCCGGGCGGGGCGCGCCCGCCTCGATCAGCTCCAGCAGCCGGAAGAGCGAGGTCGGCGCGTTGCCGACGGCGACCACCGCGCCCTCCAGCCGGGGCAGCCACAGCTCCATCGCGGCGGCGCTGCGGGTGTTGCCCATCTTCCTCGCCAGCTCGGGGACGGAGGGGTCGGAGAGCGTGCAGAGCACCTCGTTGCCGGCGGGCAGCCGCTTGCGGGTCACCCCGCTGGCGACCATCGAGACGTCACACAGGATCGGGGCGCCGGCGCGCAGCGCCCGGCGCGCGTCGGCGACCACGTTCGGGGACCAGAGCAGGTCCCGCACCAGGTCGGTCATGCCGCACGCGTGGATCATGCGCACCGCGACCTGGGAGACGTCGGCGGGCAGACCCGCCAGATCGGCCTCGGCCCGGATGGTGGCAAAGGACTCGCGGTAGATGGCCGCCCCGTCCCTCTCGTACTCGATCACTTCGTCCTCCGGGCCCGGGCCACTGCGTCGGGCATCTGTTGCGTTGTCGTTGACTGAGAGGCGGACGGAGCGTGCGGGCGGCGTACCGCCACCTCGTACCCGTCCCCCGTGGCGAGCACGTCCACCCACTCCCCCGCCGGGTGCCCGCACCGCCGCGCGCACCCGGACCAGTGCACGGGCAGCAGGCGCGCCCCGGGCCCGGCGGGCGGCCCGGCGGCCGCCAGCGCGCGCGCCGCGTCGCCGCGGACGTCCGCCAGCGACTTCGCGCAGCCCGGCGTCCCGGTGCAGGCCATCGCCAGCTCCCAGGGCGAGTGCGGATCCAGGCCCAGCCCGGCGGCCGACAGCCGCCCGGCCCACTCGCGGGCGCCGTCCGGCGCCAGTCCGGGCAGGACCACGCCGCGCCAGGGGGTCACCCGGAGCTCACCGGCGCCCTGCTCCGCCGCCCGGGCGAGCAGCCGCCACGCCCCGGCCGGCGCGCGCCCGAAGCGCAGGCCCGCCGAGAGCGCGTGCCGTCCGTCGGGCCCGGGCACCGGACCGGCCTGCGGCAGCGTCCCCGCGAGCGCCGGCAGCGGCGCGGCGACGAGGCCGGGCACGGTGAGCCGGGTGCCGTCCGGGTCCGCCTCGCGGATCCGCCAGGCCCCGGTGCCGGTGGCCCCGAGCAGCGCGAGGAAGGCCCCGGCGGCGGCCAGCGCCGCAGCGACGGCCTCGCCGGCCGGCACCCGCAGCGCACCGGTGGCACGGCCGAGGCGCAGGAGTGCCCCGCCGCCCGGCGCTGCGATCAATGTCACATCGGCGTCGAGCCCGGCGACGTCGCCCCGGCCGTCGTCGAGCGCGAAGAGGAATCGGCCGGAGAGGGCGGCGGACCAGTCGGCGGCGCACAGCGCCGCGTCCAGTTCGCGGGCCCAAATCGTCACGTCCGCAGACCCGTTGCCGTCGAGGCCGGCGAGCGGCGTGGCGACGATGTTGCGGATCCGCTCGTGCCGCTCGGAGGGCAGCAGTCCGGCCGCGCGCAGCCGGTCGCCGAGCTCCGGACCGCAGCCCTCGGACAGGCCGCGCAGTTGGACGTTGCCGCGCGAGGTGGTCTCCAGCCGGCCGTCACCGAGCGCCTCTGCGGCGTCGGCCAGCACATCCGCCTGACGGAACGTCAGGAGACCACCGGGCAGGCGTACTCGGGCGAGCGCGCCGTCGTCGGCCGTATGTAGGCGAAGGGCCCCCGGGCACGCGTCCTCGCGCGCCCGGCCGGGCCCGCCGGGGCCCGGTTCCGCGGGGTCGGGTGAGGGTGACATGGCCGCGAGCATACCCAGGAACCGCCCCGGGACTCTGTCCCGTGGATCACCTGTACCGCCTACTATGCTCCCGGGCGGATCCTTCGGGGTCCGCTCACGCCAGAGACGGCGCAAAGGGGAGGAAACCGGTGCAAACCCGGTGCGGTCCCGCCACTGTGACCACGGTTCACCAGCCGTGGGAGCCAGGAACTCCTGCCGTCCCGACTCCGCCTGCCCCCGGCAGGAGGTACCCCCACGGGGCGCGGACCCCGAGGAAGGCTCCACCTATGCGCCGCCGCACGCCTGTGCCCGGGCTCCCGCCCGCGGCCACGCCCATGGCTCTGCCCCTGCCCGCCCACGAGGCCGGGAGGGCCTTCGCGTGATCCTGCTTCTGTCGACCTCGGACACCGACCTGCTGAGCGCCCGCGCCGCCGCGGGACCGGTCCCCTTCCGGCTGGGCAACCCGGCCCGGCTCACCGCGGACGACCTCCCCGGCCTGCTGGAGGACACCGATCTGGTGGTCGTCCGCCTGCTCGGTGGCCGCCGGGCCTGGCAGGAGGGCCTGGACGCGCTGCTGGCCGGCCCCCGCCCGGTGATCGTGCTCACCGGCGAACAGGCGCCGGACGCCCAGCTGATGGAGCTCTCCACCGTCCCGGCCGGGATCGCCGCCGAGGCGCACGCCTACCTCGCGCACGGCGGCCCGGCCAACCTCGCCGAGCTCGGCGCCTTCCTCTCCGACACCGTGCTGCTCACCGGCCACGGCTTCGCCGCCCCGGCGTCGGCCCCCGAGTGGGGCCCGCTGGAGCGCACCCCGAGCGCCGGGAACGCCGACGGCCCGGTGATCGCGGTGCTCTACTACCGGGCCCACCACATGAGCGGCAACACCGCCTTCGTCGAGACGCTGTGCCGGGCCATCGAGGACAAGGGCGCCCGCCCGCGCCCGCTGTACTGCTCCTCGCTGCGCGGCGCGGAGGCCGAGCTGCTGGCGGAGCTGGGGCAGGCCGACGCGATCGTCACCACCGTGCTGGCGGCCGGCGGCACCCGCCCCGCCGACGCCTCGGCCGGCGGCGACGAGGAGGCCTGGGACGCGGGCGCGCTGGCCGCGCTCGACCGCCCGATCCTGCAGGCCCTCTGCCTCACCTGGTCGCGCGCCGCCTGGGAGGCCAGCGACGACGGCCTGTCCCCGCTGGACACCGCCACCCAGGTCGCCGTGCCCGAGTTCGACGGCCGCCTGATCACCGTCCCGTTCTCGTTCAAGGAGCTGGACGAGGACGGCCTGACCGTCTACGCCGCGGACCCGGAGCGGGCCGCCCGGGTGGCCGGCATCGCGGTGCGGCACGCCCGGCTGCGGTACATCCCGGCCGCCGAGCGACGGTTGGCGCTGGTGCTGTCCGCGTACCCGACCAAGCACGCCCGGGTCGGCAACGCGGTCGGGCTGGACACCCCCGCCAGCGCGATCCGCCTGCTGGAGCGGCTGCGGGCGGAGGGCATGGACCTCGGCCCGCTGGACGGCCCGGACGCCCTGCCCGGTCTCGCACCCGCGCCCGAGGGCGACGAGAGCCACGAGGGCGACGCGCTGATCCACGCGCTGATCGCGGCCGGCGGCTACGACCAGGACTGGCTGACCGAGGACCAGCTCTCCCGCAACCCCGTGCGGATCCCCGCCGCCGACTACCGCCGCTGGTACGCCGAGCTGCCCGAGGGCCTGCGCGAGCAGGTCGAGCGGCACTGGGGCCCGGCCCCGGGCGAGCTGTACGTGGACCGCAGCCGCAACCCCGAGGGCGACATCGTGCTGGCCGGCCTGCGCGCCGGGAACCTGCTGGTGCTGATCCAGCCGCCGCGCGGCTTCGGAGAGAACCCGGTGGCCATCTACCACGACCCGGACCTGCCGCCCTCGCACCACTACCTGGCCGCCTACCGCTGGATCGCGGCCGCCCGGGAGGACGGCGGTTTCGGCGCCGACGCCGTCGTCCACCTGGGCAAGCACGGCAACCTGGAGTGGCTGCCCGGCAAGACCGCCGCGCTCTCCGCCGACTGCGGTCCGGACGCCGCGCTCGGCGACCTGCCGCTGGTCTACCCCTTCCTGGTGAACGACCCGGGCGAGGGCACCCAGGCCAAGCGCCGCGCGCACGCCACCCTGGTCGACCACCTGGTGCCGCCGATGGCCCGCGCCGAGAGCTACGGCGACATCGCGCGCCTGGAGCAGCTGCTCGACGAGCACGCCAACATCGCCGCGATGGACCCGGCCAAGCTGCCGGCCGTCCGGGCCCAGATCTGGACACTGATCCAGGCCGCCCGCCTGGACCACGACCTCGGTCTGGACGAGCGTCCCGAGGACGACGGCTTCGACGACTTCCTGCTGCACGTCGACGGCTGGCTCTGCGAGGTCAAGGACGCCCAGATCCGCGACGGCCTGCACGTACTGGGCCAGGCGCCGGCCGGCACCGACCGGGTGAACATCGTGCTCGCCATCCTGCGGGCCCGCCAGATCTGGGGCGGCGTCAGCGCGCTGCCGGGCCTGCGCGAGGCGCTCGGCCTGGACGAGTCCGCACCCACCCTGGGCGCCGCCGACGCGGCCGAGGCGAAGGCCCGTGAACTGGTCGAGGCGATGGAGGCCGAGGACTGGGCCCCCGAGGCCGTCGAGAAGACCGCCGCCGGGCTGCCGCCGGCCGTCGCCGAGGTGCTGGACTTCGCCGCCCGCCAGGTCGTCCCGCGTCTGGCCGCGACCACCGACGAGCTGGACGCCGTGCTGCACGCGCTCGGCGGCGGCTTCGTCAAGGCCGGCCCCTCCGGATCGCCGCTGCGCGGGCTGGTCAACGTGCTGCCGACCGGCCGCAACTTCTACTCCGTCGACCCGAAGGCGGTGCCCAGCCGGCTCGCCTGGGAGACCGGGCAGGCGCTGGCCGCCTCGCTGGTCGATCGCTACCGGGCGGACAACGACGGCGCCTTCCCGCCCTCGGTCGGTCTCTCGCTCTGGGGCACCAGCGCGATGCGCACGGCCGGCGACGACATCGCGGAGGCCTTCGCGCTGCTGGGTGTGCGCCCGGTCTGGGACGACGCCTCGCGCCGGGTCACCGGCCTGGAGCCGATCGGGCTCGCCGAGCTCGGCCGCCCGCGCATCGACGTGACGCTGCGGATCTCCGGCTTCTTCCGGGACGCCTTCCCGCACGTGGTCAACCTGCTGGACGACGCGGTGCGCCTGGCCGCCCGCCAGGAGGAGGCGGAGGAGGACAACTTCGTCCGCGCCCACGTCCAGGCGGATCTCGCGGTGCACGGCGACGAGCGCAAGGCCACCGTCCGGGTGTTCGGCTCCCGCCCGGGCACCTACGGCGCCGGTCTGCTCCAGCTGATCGACAGCCGGGACTGGCGCACCGACGCCGACCTGGCCGAGGTCTACACGGTCTGGGGCGGCTACGCCTACGGCCGCGACCTCGGGGGCCGCCCGGCCCGCGAGGAGATGGAGACCGCGTACAAGCGGATCACCGTGGCCGCGAAGAACACCGACACCCGCGAGCACGACATCGCGGACTCGGACGACTACTTCCAGTACCACGGCGGCATGGTGGCCACCGTCCGGGCGCTCACCGGCAAGGCACCGACCGCGTACATCGGCGACTCGACCCGCCCGGAGAGCGTCCGCACCCGGACGCTGACCGAGGAGGCGGCCCGGGTCTTCCGCGCCCGGGTGGTGAACCCGCGCTGGATCGAGGCGATGCGCCGGCACGGTTACAAGGGCGCCTTCGAGATGGCGGCGACCGTCGACTACCTCTTCGGCTACGACGCCACCACCGGCGTCGTCGCCGACTGGATGTACGAGAAGCTCACCCAGGAGTACGTGCTCGATCCCACCAACCGCGAGTTCCTGGCGGGCGCCAACCCCTGGGCCCTGCACGGGATCAGCGAGCGGCTGCTGGAGGCGGCCGGCCGGGGGCTGTGGGCCGAGCCCGACCCGGAACTGATCGAGCAGCTGCAGGCCGCGTTCCTGGAGTCCGAGGGCGACCTGGAGGGCGAGGGCTGACCTCCGCTCCCACCCGGCTCCGCCGCCCCGACCCGCCGTGGTCGGGGCGGCGGCGTCGTTGCGGGTCCGCACGGCGTCGCGCTCGGTACGGGGCAGGACCGTGACCGGAGCCCCGAGCCCCGAGCAGGAGCGGGCCGAGGACCGCGGAGCCGTCGCCGGATCCGCCGGAACCGGCCACGCGATCTGGTGACATGCACCCGGGGAGCGGACAATCGGAGGATGTCGCTCCGAACAGCTCTGACCCAGCCGGCCCGTTACGCCTCACTGGTGGCCGGCGCCGTTCCGGTGCTGTGCTTCCCCGCCGCCGGGCTCGGCGCGCTGGCCTGGGTCTGTCTGGTGCCCGGGCTGCTGCTGATGCAGCGCGCGCCCGGCGCGCGGGAGGCGGCCGTCCGGGGCTGGTGGTTCGGCGCCGGCTTCATCCTCACCGCGATGTACTGGCTCATCCCCTCGATCGGTCCCGCACTGCCGGTGCTGGCGCTGCTGTTCGGCGCGCTCCAGTCCGCGGTCGGCCTCGCGGTGTGGCTGCTGCTGCGCCCACCGGTGACGGCCCGGCGGGCGCTGGCCGCGCTGGTGGTCGTGCCCTGCGTCTGGGTCACCGCCGAGTTCGCCCGTTCCTGGCACGCGCTCGGCGGCCCCTGGGCCCTGCTCGGCGCCACCCAGTGGCAGCACCCCGCCGTGCTCGCACTGGCCTCGGCCGGCGGGGTCTGGCTGGTCAGCGCCGCCGTGGTGGCGGCCAACACGGCGGTGGTGGTGGTGCTGTGCGCCCGGGTGTGGCCGGTGCGCGCGCTGGCGGCCGGCGCCGGAGCCCTGGTCGTGCTGACCGGCCCGCTGCTGTTCGCCCTGCGCACGCCACCGGCCCGGGACGGCCACGCGACGGTCGCGCTGGTCCAGCCGGGCATCGTGCAGGACGCCGGGCAACGCCTGGACGCGAGCGCCCGGGCCACCGAGTCACTGGCGGGCCGGCCGCTCGACCTGGTGGTCTGGGGTGAGAGCAGCACCACCGCCGACCTGGACCGCGACGGCGCCACGATGGCCCGGCTGCGCGCGCTCTCGGCCACGACCGGCGCCCCGCTACTGGCCGGCGAGGACGCCCGCAAGGCCGACGGCAGGATCTCCAAGGACGCCGTGCTGATCGGACCGGCGGGCATCGAGGACCGCTACCGCAAGATCCGGCTCGTCCCGTTCGGCGAGTACATCCCGCTGCGGCCGCTGCTCGGCTGGATCGCCGGCGTCAGCCGGGCGGCCGGCGAGAACCGCGCGTCCGGCAGCGCCTTCCACGTGCTGGAGCCGACGGGCGCGGACGGCCGGCCGCTGACCTTCGGCGCGCTGATCTGCTTCGAGTCGGCGTTCCCCGACATGTCCCGGGCGGCCGCCGACCAGGGGGCCCGGATGCTGGTCTACCAGTCGGCGACCTCCACCTTCCAGCACACCTGGGCCCCGGAACAGCACGTCTCGCTCGGCGCGCTGCGGGCCGCCGAGACCGGCCGCCCGGTCGTCCAGGCCTCGCTGACCGGGGTCTCGGCCGCCTTCGACGCGCAGGGCCGCGAGATCGCCCGGCTCGGCACCGACCGCACCGGGGCCCTGACCGTACGGCTGGCGACGGCCGCGCCGGGGAGCCGGACCTGGTACGACCGGGTCGGCGACGTCGTCCCGACGGCGGCGCTCGCGGTGACGGCGGGGGCCGGGGTGCTCGCACTGCGCGCCGGGCGCGGGCGCCGGCGCCCGGGCGGGAGCACCGCCGGCGCCACCGGCGCGGATCAGCCCTCGGTGCCGGCCAGGTAGATCCCGAAGACCGCGCCCTGCGGGTCGCGCAGGACCGCGATCCGCGGGCCGTCCGGCACCGAGGTCGGTGCCATCAGCACCTCGGCCCCGAGCGCGCCGGCCCGGCTCGCGGTGAGGTCGACGTCCGCGACGGCGAAGTACGGCAGCCAGTGCGGCGGCAGCTGCGGCGGGAACTGCTCGCCCATCGCCAGCATCCCGCCGAAGTCGGCGCCGTCGATGCCCCACTGGGTGTACGACTCGCCCGCGCTCACCGTCCAGCCGAAGACCTCGGGGTAGAAGACCCTGGCCCCTTCGACGTCCCGGGTGAGCAGTTCGGCCCAGCCGAGCGCACCCGGGTCGTTGAAGACGCCCGCGCCGGAGAACGTCCGGGCCTGCCAGAGCGCGAACACCGCGCCGGCCGGGTCGGCGACCACCGCGAACCGGCCGACGTCGAGCACCTCCATGGGCTCCATCAGCACCCGGCCGCCGGCCCCGGTGATCCTCGCGACGGTGGCGTCGGCGTCCCGGGTGGCGAAGGAGACCGTCCAGGCGGTCTGCTGCTCCGGGCCGTAGAGCGGGCTGAGCCCGGCCGCCGGGGCGTCGCCCAGGTGCATCACGGTGTAGCCGCCGGCCTCGGGGCGCGGGTCGGTCTCCGCGCGCCAGCCGAAGAGTTCGCCGTAGAAGGCCTTGGCGGCGGCCGGGTCCGAGGTGGCGACCTCGGCCCAGCTGGGCGCCCCGACGGTCACGCTGGTGATCTTCATCCGTGCTGTCCCTTCCGGTGCTGCCGGGAGACCGGCATGCCTTCCCACAGCATGCGGCGGCGCCACCGCGGCGGCCCGGGCCTGATCGGCCGAACGGGGCGCGGCGGCGGAGAAAGGGGAGTTGTTCAAATTGGAACTACAGGGTACGGTCGGCCTTCTCACCGGTTCGGCCAACATCCTGCCCAGCGGTTCGATTCCGTCCCGTCCACCACAGCCCCGGAGGCCTCGGCATGCCGCAGTACGAAACCGCCACCGTGCGCTCAAGCGTGCGCATCCCGTTGACCTTCCCGGACGGCTACCGCGCCGACGCCCAGGTCTTCACCTTCCACGGCCTGGCCGACGGCGCCGAGCACCTGGCGCTCGCCCTCGGCGAGGTACGCGGCACCCCGCTGGTGCGACTGCACTCCGAGTGCCTCACCGGTGACGTGTTCGGCTCCGACCGCTGCGACTGCGGCCCGCAGCTGCGCGAGTCGGTCGAGCGGATCAGCACGGCCGGCGGCTACCTGCTCTACCTCCGTCAGGAGGGCCGCGGCATCGGCCTCTACAACAAGCTGGACGCCTACGCCCTTCAGGACTCGGGCCTGGACACCTACCAGGCCAACACCGCGCTCGGTCTGCCCGAGGACGGGCGCGACTACACCGCCGCCGCGCAGATGCTCAGCGCGCTCGGCGCCACCCGGGTCCAGCTGCTCAGCAACAACCCGGACAAGGCCGGCCAGCTGGCCGACCTGGGCATCGAGGTCGCCGAGCGGGTGCCCACCGGAGTGCACCTCTCCGACAGCAACGTCCACTACCTGCGCACCAAGGCGGGCGGCACCGCTCTCACCCTCGGCCACGGCATCGAGCTGCTCCCGGTCGGCGCCTGAGCGGGAGCGCGCGTGTGACCCGCGGCACAGCGACTTGTGATGTTCCGGCAAAGTTGTCTAGCCTTCGGGCGTCCGCTGGAGCGGACACGCACCCGGTACGCCTAGTCCCGTCCACCGGATAGCGGTCTTCCGAGCATCGGACGGGAGCGGGGGAACCAGGTAAGTCGTCGTACCCGCTCCGCATCCGTGCGGTCGTGGGCACGACTTGGGGTGAAGCCGCACCACAGGCGGCCGGGCTACCTCACGGTCCGAATCCGACAGCTCACCTCGTAGGCGTCGCGAGGTTCTGTCATGCCCATGATTTCCAAGCCCGGGTTGGCCGCGATCACCGCGGCCGGCCTGTTCATCCTGCCCCTGGTCGGCACCACCGGCGCCCAGGCGTACGGCGCCGCCTGGTGGAAGCGACCCGCCCCCAGGCCCACGCCCACCGCGTCCCCCACGCCGACGCCCGCTCCCACGGCCGCGCCGAGCGCGACCCCGACGCCGACACCCACGCCGGCCCCGAAGCCCACGGCCACTCCCACGGCCACCCCCACGGCGACGGCCGCACCGACCGCGACGACGAGCCCGACCCCCTCGGCCGGCGCCTCCGGCACGCCGACGGCCACGGCGACAGCGACGGCGACCGCATCGCCCACCGCCTCGCCCACCGCCTCGCCGAGCGCCTCGCCCGCCGTCGGGGCCTCCGGCATCGGCTGCCCGTACACCGGCGCCACCGCCACCGCCGTCCGCGACGCCTCCAAGGCGCCGTACAACGCGGTCGGCAACGGCTCCACGGACAGCTACACCGCCATCCAGAAGGCCATCGACGACGCGTCCGCCGCCGGGGGCGGCGTCGTCACCCTGCCCGCGGGCACCTTCCTGACCAACGGGCACCTCCAGCTGAAGAGCAACGTGGCGCTCAAGGGTGCGGGCTCCGGCGCGACCACCCTCAAGGCGGGCCCGTCCTTCCTGAAGACCTCCGGCCCCGACGGCGGCTACCCGGTGGTGACCACGCACGGCGCGAGCAACGTGACGATCGCCGACCTGAAGGCCGATCAGAGCGGTGACGTGCTGGATCAGTTCAACCTGTCCGGCCGGCTCGCGGCCTACCTGATCGACGTGCGCAACTCCACCAACGCCGTGGTGAGCGGGGTGGCCACGACCAACCCGGCCTCGTACTCCATCGCCGCGGTCGGCAGCACCCGGTTCTGCGTCCAGCACAGCAGCACCCAGGTCACCACGACCGGCAAGTACGACCAGCTGGACGGCATCCACGTGCTGTCCTCCACCTTCGGGTACGTGCTCGGCAACACCGTCGACCAGCGGTTCAACGGCAACACCGACGGCGACGACGGCCTCGTCGCGCACACCATGACCAGCGCCCCGACCCACGACGTCACCTACGCGGACAACACCGTGCGCGGTGGCAACAACGGCAACGGCATGCAGTTGGCCGCGGGCAACGGCGACATCTACAACATCACCATCCGCAACAACGAGTTCTGGGGCTCCACCGAGGGCATCCGGACGGGCTGGTACGACAACCAGACCGGACGGGTGCACGACGTGGTCGTCGGTGGGTCGGCGGCCGCCGGCAACACGATCCGCGACCTCGTGCCCGGCACCGGCGCGAAGGGCTCCTTCCCGTCCGGCGGCAAGGCGATCTGGTACTTCGCCGCGCCCTCCGTGGCCTCGAACGTCCCCAGCGCCATGACGGTGACGTACAACACGACGTGCCACGCGGGCACCCCGCCCATGTCGGTCGTCTCCGGTGGCAACAACGTGGTCTCCGACAACAAGACCTGCTGATCTCCGGCGGGCGGGGCGCACCGGCGCCCCGCCCGCCCCTGCACGGGGGTCAGTGCGCGGTGCGCCGCTCGACCAGGCCCACCGCGCCCAGTGCCAACCGCCGCAGCCCGGGGTTCGCGCTCACCACCGCTTTGGTCCGGTCGAGCGAGGCCACCTGCCAGCGCCGCAGCGCCGGCAGGGCCGTGCCGCGCTCCACCCGGCCCTGCGCCACCATGACGTCGCCGGTCTTCAGTGACTCCTTGTACCGGTCGTGCCCCTTGCCGAGGTCGATCCGCCGCAGCCCCAGGCCGGCGGCGGCCTCCAGCAGGTGGAGATAGAGCAGCAGCCCCGGGGAGTGGCGCGCCAGCGCGGCGTCGTAGACCGGCAGCCAGGACGAGAGCAGATGCCGGGCGCGCAGCGAGTAGAGCATCGAGACGGGCCGGCCGCCCGCGTACAGCACCGACAGGACGCCGGCGCAGCCCTCGGCCCGTGAGTCGGCCAGCTCCCGGACCACCGACAGCAGCCCCGGCTGGGCGAAGACGTCCCGGCGGCCCTTGGCCAGGCACTGCGCCGTCTTCCAGGCGGCCAGCGTCCGCAGCATCGCGGGATCGCGCTCGTCGAAGACGAAGCGCAGCGGGCCGGTCTCCCGCTCCAGCCGGGCCCCCTTGCCCCGCACCCGGTGGAGGAGCTTCGCCGAGTGCCCGCCGAGCCGGGCGGCGTACGCCTGGTAGCCGTCGCCGACGTCGATGACGGGAGAGGCCGCGCGGTGCACTCCGTTGGCCTCGAAGGCCGTCTGGCCGGCGACGAGGTGGTCGAACTCCCAGACCCTGAGCCCGCAGTCCGCCAGCAGCGAGACCGGGTCCCAGTCCAGTCCGCGGCGGTGCACCAGCCCCTGGCAGTCGCAGAACCCGGCTCCGATCGGCTTGCCGATCCCGAGGGCGCGGCGCTCGAACGGGAAGTAGGCGGCCGGCCCGGAGCCGTCGCAGAGCACCGCCACCCGTGCGGCCGGGCGCCGCCGTCCGACGGCGAGCGCGAACTCCGGCGAGAGGAAGGGACTCGTCAGGGAGTCGTCGCGGAGCTGCATCTGCCGCCAGCCCGCCAGTTCGGCGGCGGTGAGTTCGTCGGGACGGACGGTCGTGGTCGTCATGTCGGTCACCTTCATGGGTGCGCCCCGCCCAGCCGGGCGGCGAGCGCGGCGTAGTCGCCGAGCGAGGCGCCCGGCGTCGCGTGGTGGTGGAGGTCGGCGTCGAAGGCCCACATCAGCCCCCGCAGGCCGCAGGACGACAGCTGGCGCGCCACCGCGTCCATGGTCCCGGGGTGGTAGGCGCTCACCTGGGGGCCCGCGCTCTCCCCGGCGAGGGCGAATCCGCTGCGGTCCGCGACGGCCGCCACCCACCGCACGGAGGACCATGTGCCGGCCTCGGCGGCGGAGGCGCTCGCCACGTCCACCAGCCGGTCCGTGCTCGCGCAGCCGTTGTCCGCGGGAGCGCCGGAGCCGTCGACGACGGAGGTGGCGACGATCCGCACCCCCGGGCCCGGCCGGACGAGCGGGACGGTCCGCTGGAACGCCACGCCCAGGCCCATCCAGCGGGGCTCGACCGTGCCGTCGAGGAGCCGGTCGACGGCGGCGCGGTACTCCCAGGGGCGGATGCCGGTCCCGGGCACGAGCACGTCGAGGTGGCCGCGGAAGTGCCGCGCGCCGTAGAGGTCGATCTGCCAGTTCACCGCGCCGGCGAGGGCTGCGAGGTACCAGCGGGCCCAGGTGTCGGCGTCCTGCGCGGTGAACGGCCGCCCGTCGTGGGCCGCCTCGCCGGGTCGCCAGCCGGGGAACGGGTTGGCGGGCACGCCGGCCGGCCGGGCGCCGTCCCCCGCCGGGGCCTGGGCGCCCGGGTCGAACGCCCAGTAGGCGTTGGTGTGCGAGCCGTCCCCGGCCGTCGGCGGGTAGCTGAACTCGCCGTCCGCGTCGACGCCGACCCGGATCGCCCAGAACTGCCCGAGCCCCAGGTCGCGCGAGACCATGTCGACGTAGTGCCGGGCCTTCTCCCGCGCCGTCGGGCTGAAGACCAGGTTGGGCGCCCCGGTGTACCGGTCGCCGTACTGGTCGACGAACGCCGTCGCCGGATAGACCGAGGCCAGCCAGGCCGGCGGGTGGTTCAGGCCGAGGGACGCCTCGATGCGCAGCCCCGCGCTCCGCAGCGTCCGGATCCGCGCCCGGACCGACTCGACGTACTGCGGGTCGTGGACTCCCTCGCGGGGTTCGTAGCTGTCCCACCGCAGCTCCAGTTCGGCGACGCCCAGGCCGCTGCGGTGCTCCTGGACGGCTCGCGCGGGATCGGTCTGCAGGGTGCCGAAGTAGCGGGCCGCCGTCGGCGCCGGTGTCGGCGCCGGCGCCGCCCACGGGGCGCACAGGGCCACCACGGCCGCGAGCACGAGGAGCACGCGGTGGCGCGGGAGGCGCCGCGACCCGGCCGCCATGCTCAGCCACCCGCCGACCCGGGCAACGGCAGCTCGTACAGCGCGATCGTGCCGTAGGAGCGGCCGTGGAACACGTACAGCAGCCGGCCCTCGCGCATCAGCGCCCGGGCCTGGTCCGGGGTCGCGGTGGAGTAGCCGTGCTCGACGGCCTGCGGGAACACGACCGCGTACCTGGCCTGCGCGGCGGCGCGCTGCGCCGGGGTCACCCAGGCGCCGACCCGGTAGCGGTCGGTGAGGATCAGGTCCGAGTCGCCGCCCACCGTGGCCACCGCGGCCCGCGCCGGCACGTGCGCCGCCATGTAGGCCCGCAGCTCGGAGTACCCGTCGTCGGGCGTGATCCGCCCGGTGGCGTACGCGGCCCCGGAGAGGCCGAGCGCGAGCGTCAGCGCGACGAGCGCGGCGACCGCCGCCCGGGTGACCGGGCGCCGCACCACGGGTGCGGCGAGCACCACCGAGATCATCGTGGGCACGAGCAGCAGGTAGAGCGCCTGCTCCTCCAGGGTGCCGAACAGCAGCGCGTAGACGAGCGTGACGGCCGCCGAGGCGTGCAGGAGCGCGAGCAGGCGCCGGGCCTGGTCGCCGCGCCGCAGCAGCCGGTACAGCGCCACCGCGCCGACGGCCAGCAGCAGGTAGGTCACCCCGAAGGTGGACGCCTGATGGCCCAGCCGGGACCAGAGCGAGGGGGCCCGGGGTGCGTTGAACCCGGTCTCCTGCACCAGGCCCAGGAGCCGCTGGACGCCGACCGTCTTGGTGTTCACCAGGTCGACGAGATGACCGTTGGCCGCCACCACCACGACGTAGACGGTGTACGGCAGCAGGCTCGCGGCGGCCGCCCACGCCAGCAGCCGGCGCGGTGGACCCCAGCCGAGGACCATCGCCACCAGCACGGGCACCGTGGTCATGAGCGCGGCCTCGTCCTTGGTCAGCACGGCCAGGCCGAGGAGCAGGCCGCCCGCCAGCGCCCGGGCTCCGGGACGGGCGGGCAGCGGTCGGCGGGTCAGCCCGATCAGCACCAGGTAACCGAGCAGCACCCAGAACATGGTGGCCGTTTCGAGCAGCACCCGGTCGTTGACCCTCAGCACGAAGGGGTCGAGGGCGAAGAGCGCGGCGATGGCGGCGGCGGCGTACCGCGACCGCAGGCGGGCCACCAGGACGACCAGGACGGCGGCGGTGGCGCCGGCCAGCACGGCGTTCAGGGAGCGCATCTGGTAGATGCCCGCCACGATGTCCGGCCGGTAGCCGAACAGCCGCTGCCAGCCGGCCTCCAGGTAGAAGTAGCCGGGCGGGTGGAGGAAGAACAGCTCGCCGCCGTCCCCGGGGAAGTACGGGAAGCCGCCGGAGGCGACGCTGTTGCCGATGGCCCGGTAGTACACCTCGTCGCCGAAGATGTCCTGGGCCCGGCCGAGGCCGACCAGGCGCAGCAGGGTGGCGACGACGAAGGCGGCGCTCGCGAGGGCCGCTGTTCGCAGCGCCGGTCCGCGGGGCCTGCTGCGGGCGCCCGCGGGCGTCGCTCCGGTGGGTCCCGGGCCGGGCGGCGACGAGGCCGCGGTGCCCGGGACGTCCGCTCTGGTGTTGGCCGACATCACGTCCACTCCTTGGCGCCGGCGAACGAGCGGCTCGCCAGCAGGTAGATCTCGGGGACGAGCGGGACGACGCCCCGGGGGAACATCGCACCGACCTGGGTGCGGTAGGCCCGCACCAGGGCCGCCTTGGCGGCGAGTTCGCGCTCCCAGAGCATTTCGACGGATGCCGTCCGGCGGGCGAAGCCCGGGTCGACGGCGTACCGCTGGTTGTAGGGGAAGTCGCTGTAGAAGACGGCGGGGGCGCCGGCCCGCTCCACGGCGGCCCGCACCAGCAGGTGGTCCACGTTCCCGCCGACCGCCGAGGGCGCGAGCAGCAGGCCGGGCCGGTCGGCCGCCAGCACCTCGACGGAGTTCTGGATGCGGCGCAGCGTGTCCGAGTCCGCGGCGGCGATCCGCCCGGAGGCGAGGTGCAGGCGGTAGGTGGGGTAGACGTGGTCCAGTTCGGGCACCAGCCGGCCGGCCAGCCGCGCCCGCCGGGTCGCGGGACGCGGCCGGCGCCGGAACAGGCCCTCGGTCAGGCCGAGGTGGCACCAGCGCACGCCCATCCGGTCGAGCACGGCCCGGTCCTCGGCGCGGCGGTCGCGGTAGAGCGTGGCGGCGTCGGGGGCGCCGACCTGGTGCAGGTAGCGCCGGGCGGAGAGCGTGTACGGCCGCGTACCCGCCTCGGTGAAGAAGGTGACGACGGTGACCGGCACGCGCAGGGCCGCGTGCATCATCAGGGCGCCGCAGGACAGCACCGCGTCGTCGAGATGGGGGGACAGCACCACGAGCGGGACGCCCTTGTCGATGGCCGTGGTCAACGGGTCGGTACCCATGACGCCTCTCCTTGTTCCGAGGTCGCGGCGTCCGGCTCCGCGGTGGGAGCCGGTCGCAGCAGGTCTCGGGCGAGCGCCAGGTAGCGGCCCGTCGTCTCGTCCCAGCTGAACCGCCGGACCGCCTCGTGGGCGAGCCCGGCCAGGTGTTCGCGCGCCTGACGGTCGGAGGCGACCTCCCGCATCCGGTCGGCGAGCGCGTCGACGTCGAAGGGCGGCACACTGACGTTCCCCGATCCGCCGAGCCAGCGGAGCGAGGGGAGGTCGAAGTGCAGCACCGGCTTTCCGTGGGCCATCGCCTCCAGCGCCGTGATCCCGAACGCCTCGTGCCGGGACGGCATCACCATGAAGGCGCTGCGGGCCAGCAGCCGCTGCTTCTCGGCGCCGTCCACGTGGCCGAGCCACCGGACGCCGGGGCCGGCCCGTCGCAGCAGCGCGGCGAGCTTGCGCTCCTCGGAGCGGGTGCCCGCGCCGGCGAGGAGCAGCGGCATCGGCACGGCCGCCCGGGTGTACGCCTCCAGCAGGAGGTCCAGGCCCTTGAGGTTGGTGTCGATGCGGCCCAGGAAGAGGATGTGCTCGCCCTCTCCCAGTCGGGCGCGGTCCACCGGGCCGGCCTCGATGCCGTTCGGGATGACGTGCACGGCGGTCGCGCCGTGCCGGCCGGCTGCGGCCCGGGCGGCGGCGTTCAGGACGACGAGGTCGCGGTAGCACCGGAAGCCCACGTCCTCGATCAGGAAGAACGGGATGTGGTACTTGCGCCACATCGCCTCGCCGCAGGCGGCCTGGTCGATCCCGACCACCGGGGCGCGGGAGAACAGCGGGAGGAAGCTGGTCGAGAACGGCGGAGTGAAGCTCTCCATCCACAGGTCGTGCGGCATCCGCCGGGCCAGCAGCGGGAGCATCGCGTGGAAGAGCAGCTGGCCGCCGCGCGGGCCCGCCCAGCCGATCGGCAGGTAGTGGTAGCGCACGCCGCGACGGATCCGGGTGCCTCGGCTCCCGGCGGTCACGACCGTGACGTCGAACTCCTCGGAGAGCCGGCGGGCCACCTTCTCGATGACGACCGCGCCGCCGCCGGCGTAGTGCGGATTGTCGACGTCGTCGAAGATCGAGATCACGACGCGCTTCCTGGCGCCCGCGGGCGGGTGCGTGTTCATCGGGTCCACATCCTTCGTGTGCCGGCGACGACCGGCGGCAGGTGCAACCGGGTCCCGGCCACCGTGCGGAGGGTTTCGAGGTCGGTGCGGCCGAGGGCGCCGCGGTCGGGCAGCAGCAGCCACCGCGCGGCGCCGGGGCCGGTGGACCGCCCGGCCGGGTGGAAGGTCCCGCCCGGTCCGCGCGGGACCCAGATCCCGGGCCGGCCGGGGGGCCGCAGCGCCCGCCAGGCGTACCGGCCGAGGGGGGCGACCCGCAGGGTCCGGCCGTCGGCCGTTCCGGGCGGGACGGTGAGGCCGGAGGCCGACCGGGGCATCCAGCAGAGGACTTCGAGGGCCCGGTCCGGGTCGCCCTCCGGCCGGTCCTGGCCGCCGAACAGCAGGTACCCGGGGAGCCCGTCGGCCGGCAGCCCGTCGGCCGGCAGCCGGTCGGCCGTGGAGACCTCGTGCCAGAAGTCCGCCGGCTCGGTCCGGCCGTCGGTCAGCTGGAACGGGTACGCGGGCCCCGGGCGGGCGGGCGGGGCGGGCGGGGCGGCGTCCGCCCCGTCGTCGGCGGCCGGCGGCCGGCCCGGGGCGGTCTCGGCGGCGGCACCCGCCACGGCGGGCACCTCGGCTGTGGCGGCGGCAGTGGCGGGTGTGGCCGAGGGGACGGCACTGTCGGCGACGGGCGGGTCCGAGGCGACGTGGTGACGCAGGAACCGGACGGAGGCCCGGATCCCGACGGCCGCCGCGGCAGCCAGCCACAGCACCGGACGCGGGCTCAGCAGGGCCAGCAGGCCGGCGCAGAGCAGCGGTTCCACCAGCTGCGAGCCGGCGAGCACCCGGCCGCCGTGCTGGCGCCGGAACCGGAGGGCGAGCAGGCCGAGCGCGGCCAGGCCGCCGACGGCCGCCCCGGCGGCGAAGCCGGGAACGCCTCCGAGGCGCCAGCCGACCAGCAGTCCGAGCAGGTAGCAGAGCACGCCGACGACCTGCCGGCGTGCGCAGCGGAAGTCGTCGGCCGCCTGGGCGAACGTCACCAGCAGGCTGACGCCGCCGATCGCGAAGCCGGCGATCGCCGTGAACGCCAGGTAGGTGCCGATCGACCGGTAGCCCGTCGGGAAGACCGCGGCGAGCAGCGCGCCCGGCGCGGTGGCCATCACCGCGGCGAGCGGCAGCGCCACGATGACGTACATGCGCACGGCGCCGGCCGCGAGCGGGGAGCCGGCCTTGCGTCGGGACAGGGCCGGGAAGAAGGCCGTCGCCAGCGCGGTGGCCACGAACAGGGGCACCCTCGCCAGCACCACGCTGGCCTGGTAGCTGGCGACCGCGGCGCGGTCGCCCGGCAGGAGGGTGACCAGTACCTGGTCGACCGCGAGCAGCAGGGCCACCATCCCCTGGAGGCGCGCCATGCCGAGCGAGCGGCGCCACAGATCGCGGTCGGCGGTCGCCCTGCGCCAGGAGCGGCGGCCACCGCCGCCCCGCAGGCGCGGCCACCAGATCAGCAGCGGCAGCAGGCCGGCCCCGAAGGCGGCCAGCGCACCGGCGTCGCTCAGGCCGACGACGCCCACGAGGAGGAGCCCGGCGGCCGTCTTGAGGACGACCTCGCCGATGTCCACGGCGGCCAGGGTCCGCATCCGCTCGGTCCCCTGGAGCCAGCCGATGGTGACCCGGGTGACGTAGATGAGCATCGTGACGGAGGCCAGCACCAGCACCGTGGTCGCGTCGGCGAACTGGGCGGCCACGGCCGCCACCACGGCGCTGACGACGATCCCGCCGCCGGTCGCGATGACGACGGCGAACCGGACCGCGTCGGCCCGTTCGGCCTCGGAGCGCGCGCGTGCCAGCGACTTGGCCAGGACCCACGGCACCGAGACCATGGCGACCGTGGCGGCGGCGAGGAGCAGCCCCTGGCCCGCCGCGAAGCGGGCGTACGCGTCGACGCTCAGCAGGTGGGTGAGGAGCAGCGCGTAGCCGTAGTTCCCGACCCCGATCACGAGGAAGGCCACGGTGAACCAGCGCGCGCCGTGCACCGCGCTGAGCTCGTCGCGGCGTACCGCGCTCGCCCCGTGGACCTCCGCTCCCGTGGTCATGTCGCACTCGACTCGGGCCGCACCAGGAGGTCGCTGCGGCTGGCGAGGGCGACGGCGGCCTGCTGTCCGACGCCCAGCCGCGCCAGAACTCCGTGGGCGAGCACCTCGTCGCAGCCGTGGAGGACCAGCCGGAACGCGTCGCCCCGTCGGCTCCATCCGTCGGTGCCGCGCAGGGCGCCGTCCAGCGTCGCCTCCAGCGCGTCGCCGTCGGCCGTCTCGAAGTGCGTGACGACGGCCAGGTCGTGGGCCTGGCGGCGGGAGCGGCGGTGCCGGCGGACCCGCCGGATCTCCTCCTGGACCACCCGCGCGAGCCGGTCCGCGCTGTCGCCCCAGCCGAAGCCGTCGGCCCAGCCGCGGCACCGGCCGGCCATCCGCTCGCGGGCGGCCGGGTCGGCCAGGGAGTCCAGGGCGGCGGCCGTCAGGTCGGCCAGGTCCGCGCCGGCGGGCAGCAGCCACCCGGTGCGGCCGGGCCGGACGGCGTCCCGCAGGCCGGGGACGTCGAAGGCGACGGCGGGAGTGCCCAGGCTGTTCGCCTCGATGACCGCGAGGCCCCAGCCCTCGGCGACGGAGGGCACCACGGTCAGCCAGGCACGCGCGAGCAGTTCGCGCTTGCGCTCCTCGCCCACCCAGCCGTGGAAGGTCACCGCGCCGCCGACTCCCAGGCCCTCGGCCAGGGCCCGCAGCCGGCCGAGTTCGCCGCCCTGGCCGGCGATGTCGACCCGGAGGTCCGGGTGGCGCCCGAGCAGGGCCGGCAGCGCCCGGACGAGCAGGTCGAGCCGCTTCTGCGGCACCAGCCGGCTCACCACGGCGATTCTCGGCGACTCGCTGCGCGCCACCCGGGCGGGCTCGGAGTGCGGGCTGCCGTTCGGCACCAGGAACACCGGGTTGTGGAAGCCGAGTTCACGGCGCACACCCTCCCGGGTGGAGGGCGAGACGACCACGATCGGCCGGTTGCGGTAGACGATCCGGCTGACCTGCTTCTCCAGCAGGCGCCCGACCGCGTTCGCCGGCCAGCGGAAGAACAGGTCGAACTGGTCCTGGTGGACGTGGTGGATGACGCAGACGTCCGCCGTCCAGCGCGGGACGAAGGCCGCGGAGAAGAACGGGATCCCGTTCTGGAAGTCCACCACGGCGTCGTACGCGTGCCGGTTGCGCAGCAGGTGCCGGACGGCCGCGGCGTAGACGCCGAAGGTGCCGCCCTGGCGCAGGATGCGCACGCCGTCGGTGTACTCGACCGCGGCGGCGCCGGGGCTGCGGGAGGCGAACAGCGTCACCCGGGCTCCGGTGCGGGCCAGCCGCCGGGCGATCTCGAAGCAGTAGGTCTCCGCGCCCCCGGCCTGCGGATGGGCCGGATCGCGCCAGTTGAGGAAGAGGATGTCGGTGTGCGCGAGGGTCGACGAAGCGGTCATGGCGGTCACCGTGAGAGGGAGATGCGGAGCAGGTCGGCCATCGAACGCATGCCGTCCCGCCGGGGGGAGAAGGTCGATCCGGGGACGTCGGACCACGCGACCGGTACCTCGACGGCCTGCCGGCCCTCCCGCACCACGCGGGAGAGCAGTTCGACGTCGAAGGCGAAGCCGTTGATCCGGCAGTCCCGGACGAGGTCGCGGACCAGCGGTCCGTCGAAGAACTTGAAGCCGCACTGGGTGTCGGCGATACCGGGAACGGCCAGGTGGGCGCAGGCGCGGAAGAGCCAGCCCCCGCCGCGCCGCAGCACCGACTGCTCCACCTGGTAGCGGGCTCCGGCGCAGCGCCTGGAGGCGATGACCGCGCCGTAGCCCTGCCGCAGCAGCGGGACGACCTGGTCGAGGGCCTCGATGGGGGTGGCGTTGTCGGCGTCGACGAAGCCGACGAAGCGGGCCGAGGAGGTGGCGATGCCACGCCGTACGGCGGCGCCCTTGCCGCGCTCGCTGCAGCCGATCAGATAGGTCTCGACGGGGGCCTCGCCGAGGTGCTCCAGTGCCTCCGCGGTCGAGTCGACGCTGTCGTTGTCCACCACGACGACGGCGGAGCTCCAGGGCTGCCGGGCGAGGTAGTCGGCGGTGGCACCCAGGGTCAGCGGCAACCGCCTCGCCTCGTTGTAGGCGGGGATGATCACCTCCAGATCCACCGGGGGCCGCCTGAGCGGCGCGGGGACGTCGGGTACGCGGTGCGCGCGGGTCGCGGCGGCCCGGGGCGTGGCGCCGCCGCGGGTGTCATCGGAGAGCGATCCGTGGTGCCGGGCTGTCGAGGAGTCGGTGAGGTACATC
This sequence comes from Kitasatospora sp. NBC_00315, assembly GCF_041435095.1. Taxonomy (NCBI): domain Bacteria; kingdom Bacillati; phylum Actinomycetota; class Actinomycetes; order Kitasatosporales; family Streptomycetaceae; genus Kitasatospora; species Kitasatospora sp. NBC_00315. The sequence continues at coordinate 1,529,825 of NZ_CP108025.1, forward strand.
CGGATGAACCTTTCTGTGCGGGCGGGCGGCGGAGCCGGTGGGCGGTGGTCGGTGTGGGGCTTGCGGGCGGTGTCCGGTGCCGCGGTGTCCGGTGCCGCGGTGTCCGGTGCCGGGCGCGATGCCGGCGGGCGGTGGTCCGGTGCCGGCGGGGGTGTCAGTCGACGGCGGATCCGGCGATCGGGTGGCCCAGGCGGGCCCGGGTGCGCCGGTAGGCACGCCCGCCGCGGGTGGAGAGCGACTCGGCCAGGGGCTGGAGACCGGCGCCCCGCCCCTCGGCCCACTGCTGGAAGCGCGCCGGCGCGGTGTCCGCGGTCACCAGGAGCCGGGGGATCCGGTACGGGTTGTCGGCGGCCGAGCTGAAGGCGTTGCCGACGGTGGCGCCCGAGGTCCAGCCCGCCGCGGCCAGTGCCCGGTGGACGGCCGGGCTGGAGTAGCCCCCCGGATAGGAGAAGGCGGTCACGGCATGGCCGACCGCCTCCTCCAACTCCCTCTTGCTGGCACCTATCTCCTCGGCGAGGCGGCGTGCGGGGACGATGTCCAGCTGCGCGTGGGTGCGCGAGTGGCCGCCGATCTCGAACCCGAGCGCGTCGAGGGTGCCGATCTGGCGCCAGTTGAGCATCGCCGCGGGCGGCAGCAGGCTGCGCGGCATCGCCCGGCCGGGCGAGTGCACCGCCCCGGTCGTGATGTACACCGTGGCGGGCAGGCCGCGTTCCGACAGGATGGGCGCGGTCGTCCAGTAGAAGTCCTCGTAGCCGTCGTCGAAGGTGAGCACGGCGGCGTCGTCCGGCAGCGTGACGCCGCCGCGGACGGCCGAGACGAGTCGGCGCAGCGGGATGACGGTCCGGCCGGCGGCGGCCAGCCGGTCCAGCTGGTCGGCGAAGGCCCGGCGGGTCACCGCGCGGGGGGCGCTCCACGGCGCCGGGTGGTCGGAGACCGAGTGGTAGACGAAGACGGGCACAACGGTGTTCATGTCACGCCTCCGGGGACATCGCGCGGGGCGGCGGCGCGGGCGGCCGACCGACGGGACCTGGCGCGCGGGACTGCCCGGAGCGTGGACCGGTGCAGCCGGCGGTACGACGACCGGCGGGGAGTGCGACGCGGACGGCTCGCGGGCCGACGGGATGACGGCGGCCCGGCGCTTCGCGCCACGGCGGCCCGCCGTCCCGTCCGGGCAGCGGCCCGGGGGCGCCGCACAGGGCGCGGTGGACGTGCTGGACGTGGTGACGCGGCCGCGGCACGGCGCGCGACGGACGGCATCGACCGGCACCCGGCAGAGCGTGGCGAGGTCGCCCGCGGTGCCGTTGGCCGGGGCCGGACCGAGCAGGTGCCCGCACAGCCGCACCCACGCCGGCACGCACCCGTCCACGGGGATCGGCCCGGTGCCTTCGGCCGGGCAGTGCCCGCCCGGTCGACGGAGGTCCGGTCCGACGGATCGGACGGCGGTGCTGAGCGAGTAGCGGGCGGCAAGGTACGGGTAGGCGGCTGCGGTGCGCCGGTCGGAGCCGTTCATCATCGCTCCCCCACGGCATCGGGCGTCGCGGACCGGGCGCCGGGGCGCTCGGCGAACAGGGTCCGCAGCACCCTTCGGCCGTCGGAGACGGCGTGCGGGTGGGAGCGACCACTGCGGCGGGGAAGTTCGAGGCTGGGCACTTCGGCGATGCGAAGGCCGCAGCGGAGGGCGTACGCGATCATCTCGGTCTCGATCTCGAAGCCCGGGGAGCGCAGCTCGTGCGCGTCCAGGAACGCGCGGCGGAAGGCGTAGTAGCCGTAGCAGAGATCGGTCATGCTCGCGTGGAAGAGCCGGTTGGCGACGGCGAGCAGCGCCCGGTTGCCGATCGAGCGGGCCAGGGTGCTGTCGAGTGAGCCGCCGCCGGGGATGTGCCGCGAGCCCTTGACGAAGTCGTAGCCGAGGTCGAGGAAGTGCAGGAGGCTCGGGATCTCGCCGGGCCACATCGAGCCGTCCGCGTCCATCATCACGATGTACTCGCCGGTGGCGGCGGCGAAGCCGGCCCGCAGCGCTCCACCCGTGCCGGGCGCGCTGCGCCGGACCCTGCGGACCGTCGGCGGACAGTGCTCGGCCTCCGCCACGGCGGCGTCCACCCGGGAGCCGCCGACCAGCACGACCTCGTCCACGCAGCGCGGGATCTGCTCGAACACCCAGGGGATGTTGCGGGCCTCGTCCCGCACGGGGACGACCAGGCTGACCGTGTGCCGGGTGGCCGGGGCGTCCCCGGCCCGGCGCATCGGACGGCCGAGCAGGGCGCGGTCGGCCGCTCGGCGCATGGGCCGGTCGACGCCGTACGGGAGGGCGTGCGGGGGCAGGGTGGTACTCATCGAAGAGCTGCCTCTCGGGAGGCGAAGGGCACGACGGTGCCCTTGGCGTGCCTCTGATGGCGGGACGGGCTCAGACGGTGGCCGAGCGCGGTGCGCGGCCCCGACGGCGATCCCGGGGGCGGAACGGTGGTGCGCGGATCACGGCGAGTGGACCGCCGTACGCGGCGTGCTACCCGTCGGTGGCTCGGAGTGCCCGGCACCCGCGAGTTGCCGCGTGCCGGTTGCCGTGCGCTGATCGCGGGTGCTGCTCCGCTTCGGCGCCGAAGCGCCGGTCCTGCATGGGCGCCGAAGCGCCGACTTCACGAACTGGCCAATGTGCTCTCCGCACGAGGTGCGGTGCCAGGGCTTCATCGTGCCCAGGAACCTCTCGACAAGTCAAGAGATTTGGGAGCAATTGTCCGATATTGCACCGGATCCGTTGCGGACCACCGCGGACCGCTGCGGCCCACCGCGCGGTCGCCGCCTCGCCCGGGGCGCGCCGCACCGCCCGGACCGCGCCGGACCGGACCGACCGGACCGACCGGACCGCTCCGGACCGCTCCGGACGGACCGCACCGCCCGGACCGCGCCGGCTAACGCGCCGACCGCGCCGCACCGCCCTCGGCGATCCTTCGGGCGATCTCCCCCGGGCGAACCGGCCGCCCGAAGTGCCAGCCCTGCGCCCAGTCGCAGCCGATCGCCCGGAGCCGGTCGGCGTCGCGCGCGGTCTCCACGCCCTCGGCGGTGACGGTCAGGCCCAGGGTGTGCGCGAGCGAGACCAGACCGCTGACGATCCGCCACCCCGTGGGCTCGTCCTTGCGCGGGTCGTGCAGGTCCCCGACGAAGGAGCCGGCGATCTTCAGCCCGGAGACCGGCAGGTCGCGCAGGTACGCGAGGTTGGACCAGCCGGTGCCGAAGTCGTCGATGGCCAGCGAGACGCCCAGGTCGACCAGCTTGTGCAGGGTCTTCAGTGCCTCGTCCTCGGGCCCGACCACGGTGCTCTCGGTGATCTCCAGCTGCAGGCGGCGCGGGTCCAGGCCGCTGGCCCCCAGGATCCGTCCGACGTCGGCCACCAGCCCGGCACTGCGGGCCTGCCGGACCGCCAGGTTGACGTTCATCTGCGGCGCCGCGTCGCCGAACCGCCGTACCCAGTCGGCCGCCTGACCACAGGCCTGCTCCAGCACCCAGCGGCCCAACGGCATGATCAGGCCGGTCTCCTCGGCCGTCGCCACGAACTCGTCCGGGCCGAGCACGCCCAGCTGCGGGTGGCGCCAGCGCACCAGGGCCTCGACGGCCGCCAGTGAGCCGTCCGCGAGCGCGTGCAACGGCTGGTAGTCGATGAAGAACTCGCCCCGGTCCAGCGCGGCCGGCATCCGGACCGAGACCGCGTAGCGGCTGACCGCCCGTGCGGTCTCCTTGGGGTCGAACAGGGTCCAGCGCCCGCGCCCGGCCTCCTTGGCGCGATAGAGCGTCAGGTCCGCGGCCCGGACGGCGGCGCCGGGAGTGGTGGTGGCGACCCGGCGCTCCAGGACGCCGACGCTGGCGCCGACCGCCAGCCGGTGGTCGCCGATGTGCACCGGACCGTCCAGCGCGCTCAGCACGGTCTTCGCGGCGGCCACCGCCTCCTGCTCGCCCCGGCAGTCCTCCAGCAGCACCACGAACTCGTCACCGCCGAGCCGTGCCACCAGGTGACCGAGCGGGGCCAGCGCGGTCTTCAGGCGCTCGGCCACGGCCGTGAGCAGCTGGTCGCCGGTCTCGTGGCCGAGGCTGTCGTTGACCACCTTGAAACCGTCGAGATCGACGTAGCAGAGCCCGAACCTGGCCCCCGGCTCCGGATCCTCGAAGATCTTCTCCAGCCGCTCGAAGAAGGCCGCCCGGTTCGGCAGGCCGGTCAGCGAGTCGTGGGTGGCCTGGTGGCGCAGCCGTTCCTGCAGGCGGTAGCGGTCGGTGATGTCCTCCAGCATCGCCACCTGGTACTGCGGCACGCCCTCCTCGTCCCGGATCAGCGAGACGGTCAGCTGGGTCCAGACCACCTCGCCGTCCCGGCGGTAGTAGGGCTTGTCGAACTGGAGGTACTCCCGCTTGCCGGAGATCAGCTCCTCGTACGCCTCCCAGACGCCGGGGGTGTCCTCGGGATGCACCAACTCGTTGACCTTGTGGCCCTGGAGGTCCTCCGGGCGGGCGCCGAAGATGTCCTGGAGGGCCTTGTTGACCGCGAGGATGTTGCCCTCGGTGTCGCCGATGCCGATGCCGATCGCCGCGCTCTCGAACAACGCGCGGAAGCGCGCCTCGGAGGCCTTCAGGGCCTTCTCCGCCTCCAGCCGGGCACTGTCCGCGGCGGTCCTGATCGCCTCCTGCTCGCGCAGGGTCCGCTCCCGCAGGGCGGCGGCCCAGCCGGCCGCGAAGGCCCCGCAGAGCACCGGGCCGCGCCCGTTCTCGTCCGGCTGCTCGTGCAGCAGGCCGACGGCGCGGGCCAGCACCGCCGGGTCGGTGAAGTGGGCGTCCACCAGCAGGGCGCCCGCCTGCTCGGCGTAGGCCGCCTCGAAGGGCTCACCGTTGCGGGCGCGGTGCAGCAGCCCGGCGGTGCGTGAGACCAGGCGGTGCAGGATGCCGGGATGAACGGCCGCGCCGTGCCCGCTCGCCAGCAGTCCGGCCCAGGCCTCCTGGAACCGGACCGCCTCCGCGTCCACCAGCTCGTCGCTCACGGACGCAGCCCTACACCCGCCATGCCGGTCATCCGCTCCGGGTGCTCACCCACGGCCTTCGGGTTCTCCGGGTGCCACTCGGGCAGGTAGACCACCCCGGGGTCGACCAGGTCGAAGCCCTCGAAGAAGGAGGCGATCTCCTCCTTGGTGCGCATCGTCAGCGGTGTGGGTGTGGAGCGGTACAGCGCCTGGTGGTCCTCCGCCTGGTCGGGGCGGCCCTCCAGCGAGGCGTGCGACAGCACCAGCGCGCTGCCGGGCGGCAGAACCTCCCGGACGGCCCTCACCGAGCGCCACGGGTCCTCCTCGTCGGTGACGAAGTGCACCACCGCGACCAGCAGGACGGCGATCGGCTCCCCGGCGGCCAGCATCGCCTGCACCTCGGGGCGGGACAGCAGGTCGGGGGCGTCCCGCAGGTCCGCCTGGACGACGCTGCTCAGCGGATCCGCCTCCAGCAGCAGCCGGCTGTGCGCGACCGCGACCGGGTCACGGTCGATGTAGACCACCTCGGCCTGCGGACGGACCGCCCGCGCCACCTCGTGCACGGCGCCGAAGGTCGGGATGCCCGAGCCGATGTCCAGGAAGTGGGAGAAACCGCGCTCGGCGAGGTACTGCACCGCACGGCGCAGGAAGGCCCGGTTCGACCGCATGATCATCGGAAGGTCGGGCCAGAGCGCCATCGCCTTGCGCGCCATCTGCCGATCGACCTCGAAGTTGTGCGATCCGCCCAGGTAGTAGTCGTAGACCCGCGCCGCGTTCGGCTTGTCGAGGTCCGTTCCAGCCGGTACCCAGTCCGGTCGCCGCATGACGGTACCCCTTGTTTCCCGGCTCAGTCCCGGATCGGAGGAGACAACTATGCACACAAGATCATCCCTTGCACCCCGAGCGCGTGCAAGTGGAGTTCGTGGTGGATCGTCCGGAACTGGCAAGGTCACCGGAGGGCCGGATAATAGCACTTGAAGGTCAACTGACCAGAGGGGCCGCATGACCGGACGCATAGAGGACTACGCCCTGATCGGCGACCTGCAGACCGCCGCCCTGATCGGACGGGACGGCTCGGTCGACTGGCTCTGCCTGCCCCGCTTCGACTCCCCCAGCTGCTTCGCGGCCCTGCTCGGTGAGCCCCGGCACGGCGGCTGGCGGCTGGCCCCGGCCGCCGGAGGGCACTGCGACACCCGGGCCTACCGGGGCGACAGCCTCGTCCTCGACTCCGAGTGGCACACTCCGACCGGCGTGGTCCGGGTCACCGACTTCATGCCGCAGCGCGAACGCCACCCCCGGCTGGTGCGGATCGTGGAGGGCGTCGAGGGCAGCGTCGAGATGCGCGGCGAGCTGCGGCTGAGCTTCAACTACGGCCGGATCGACCCCTGGGTGCGCCGCACCGACCACCACCGGATCGCCGTCGCCGGGCCCGACTCGGCCTGGCTGCGGGTCCCACCCGGCGTGCACACCTACGGGACCGACGGCACCACCGCCTCCGACTTCACCGCCACCCCCGGCCGGCGGACCGCCTTCGTCCTCACCTGGCAGCCCTCCCACCTGCGAACCAGCGCACGGATCGACCCCGAGCAGGCGCTGCTCGACACCCTCGACACCTGGCGGACCTGGGCGGCCGGATGCCGCTACCGCGGCGAGTGGCGCGATCCGGTGCTGCGCTCGCTGATCACGCTCAAGGCACTCGCGTACGCGCCCACCGGCGGGATCGTGGCGGCGCCGACCGCCGCCCTGCCCGAACGGATCGGCGGTGAACGCAACTGGGACTACCGCTTCTGCTGGCTGCGCGACTCCAGCATGACGCTCGCCGCTCTGCTGCGCGGCGGGTTCCGGGAGGAGGCCGCCGCCTGGCGGCAGTGGCTGCTGCGGGCCATCGCCGGCGATCCGCGCGATCTGCAGACCATGTACGGCGTGGCCGGTGAGCGCGTGGTCACCGAGACGGTGGCGGGCTGGCTGCCCGGGTACGAGGGCTCACGCCCGGTGCGCTTCGGCAACGCCGCCGTCGGCCAGCTGCAACTGGACGTGTACGGCGAGGTGGTGGACACCCTGCACCTCGCCCTGCTGGCCGGGATCCCGATGGAACGGCACGTCTGGAGCCTGCTGCGGTCGCTGATGGGCTACCTGGAGCAGCACTGGCGCGAACCGGACGAGGGCCTCTGGGAGATCCGCAACGGGCGCCGGCACTTCGTCCACTCGAAGGTGATGTGCTGGGTCGCCGCCGACCGCGCGGTAAGGATGGCCGAGGCCACCGGACTGCCGGCCCCCGTCGAACGCTGGCGCGCGATGCGCGACGCGGTGCACGCCGACGTCCTGGCCAACGGGTACGACCCGCGCCGGGGAGTGTTCGTCCAGTACTACGGCGGAGAGGAGTTGGACGCCGCCACCCTGTTCGTGGTGAAGAGCGGCTTCCTGCCGCCGGACGACCCCCGGGTGCTCCGAACGGTGGACGCGGTGCGCAGCGGGCTCGACCACGGCGGCTTCGTCCGCCGTTACGACGGACACGGCGCGGGGCCGGGGCCGGGGCCGGGGCGGGACGGTACCTGGCCGGACGGAACCTGGCCCGACGGAACCTGGCCCGACGGCCTGCCGGGCGGCGAAGGCGCCTTCCTGGCCTGCTCGTTCTGGCTGGCGGACGCGCTGCTGGCGACCGGGCGCCGGGAGGAGGCCCGGGAGCTCTTCACCCGGGTGGTAGCGCTCGCCAACGACCTGGGCCTGTTGGCGGAGGAGTGGGATCCGGTGTGCGGGCGCCAACTTGGCAACATGCCACAGGCGTTCACGCATGTCGCGCTGGTCAACACCGCCTTCGCGCTGGCCGAGCCGCCGCAGCCCTGAGAGCCGTCGCAGCCCTGACGCCGTTCGGCGGGGTCCACCCGGGCCCGCTTCCACGGCGGAGCGTTCTGTCACCAGCGGGTTCTGCCACCGGACCGCTCTGCCACCGGCTCGCGCCCCGGACGACCTGCCGAGCCGCGCGGGCCGATGGCCGGGGCCCTGTGAGCGCGCCGGCCATCGGTGCACGCACGCACGTCCGGCCGGCCCCTGGATCAGGGCCGGCCGGACGCTCAGTGCCGGTGCGTCAGCTCGCGGTGCAGGTGAGCGTCGGCGCGGCGTTGGTGCCGCTGTAGCTGGCGCCGAAGCCGAAGCTCGTGTTCGCGCCGACGGCCAGGGCCCCGTTGTAGCCGGCGTCGGTGACGCTGACGGCGGTGCCGGTCTGGGTCTTGTTGCCGTTCCACAGGTTGGTGACCACCTGGTTGCCGCCGAAGCTCCAGGTCACCTTCCAGTGGCTGCTGGCGGTGGTGCCGGTGTTGGTGACGGTGACGTTGGCGTTGAAGCCGGCGCCCCAGTCGTTGGTGACGGAGTAGACCGCGGCGCAGCCCGCGTTGCCGGTGCCGCCGCCGGTGGTCGCGGCGGTGGTGACGGAGACGCTGTTGGAGGCCGCCGAGACGTTGCCCGCCGCGTCGTGCGCCTTCACCGAGTAGCTGTACGCCGTCGAGGCGGTCAGACCGCTGTCGGTGTAGGTGGTGGAGGTGCTGGTGCCCACCTTGGTGGCGCCACGGTAGACGTCGTAGCCGGTGACGCCCACAGCGTCGGTGGAGGCGGTCCAGGAGAGCGAGACGCTCGTCGAGGTGGTGCCGGTCGAGACCAGGCCGGACGGCGCGGTCGGCGCGGTGGTGTCGGTGGTGCCGCCGGCCGCGGTGGTGGCCGAGACGCTGTTGGAGGCCGCCGAGACGTTGCCCGCCGCGTCGTGCGCCTTCACCGTGTAGCTGTACGCCGTCGAGGCGGTCAGACCGCTGTCGGTGTAGGTGGTGGAGGTGCTGGTGCCCACCTTGGTGGCGCCACGGTAGACGTCGTAGCCGGTGACGCCCACAGCGTCGGTGGAGGCGGTCCAGGAGAGCGAGACGCTCGTCGAGGTGGTGCCGGTGGCGGCGAGCGCGGAGGGCGCGGTCGGCGCGGTGGTGTCGGTGGTGCCGCCGGTGGTGATGGGCGGGTAGGCGTTCTTCAGCAGCTCCTGGAACTGCGCGGAGAACCAGTCACCGGCGAGCGGCGCATCCGGCAGGGCTCCGGACATCTGGTTGCCGTTGCGTGCGTTACCCGTGTAGGTCGGGTCGCACATGCGGTCGAAACCCTTGCCCTGGTCGTTCGCGATGGCCTTGCTCGCACCATCGGACTCACCCGGGGGCTTCACCCAGACGTAGGCGTCGATACCGGCGGCGGGGGCAGCGGTCGGGCGCTCGCCGAGACCGGCACCGGACTGGTTGCACCAGTTGCCGGCCTGGAAGCGACGGTCGATGCGGCCGCCGTTCACGTAGGCGTCACCGCTGGTCGTCGGGCCGGGGCCGGTGGGCCGGTTGGCGCCGCCCCAGCCGTTGCGGGAGGTGTCGATCAGCATGCCGACGTTGGTGTCGAAGCCGCTCGCGACGGCCTTCTGACGGAACGCCACGGCGTAGGACTGCTCGTCGACGTAGCGGTTCCAGTCGACCCACTTGGAGGTCGCGCGGATCGGCTGGCCGGCGACCACGTCGTCAACCGTGAAGTTGGGCTCCTTCAGCGCCGAGTAGTTGGCGGTGTTGACGATGAAGCCGTGCACGTTGGCGACGGTGCTGCCCGAGGAGGTGGCCGCCGTCTTCAGCAGGTCGATCGTCGGCTGGAGGTTGGAGTCCCAGCCCAGCCAGCCGTGGTGACCGGCGTCGATGTAGTTGTAGACGTTGGAGATGGCACCGAGCTTGTTCAGCGCGTAGCCGACACCGTTGACGTAGTTGCCGTTGGCCTTCATCGTGTCGCAGTTCGCGGTGGCGGTCGCGGTGCCACCGGCGTTGGTGATGAGGTTCGGCAGCGAGTCGATCTCGATGGTCGTCACGATCCGCAGGTTCGCGTAGGCCGGGTCGGCCAGGATCGCGGCGATCGGGTCGATGAACTCGGACTCGTAGCGCGGCAGGTCGGTCGGGCCGAGCTCGCCGTTGGAGGCCAGGGCGGCACAGTCACGGCCGGGCAGGTCGTAAACGACGAGCTGGACCACGTACGGCTTGCCCGCGGCCTGGGTCACGGCGGCGTTCAGGTGGGCCCGCAGGCCCATCGAGGTGCTGGAGCCCTGGATCGCGGCGATCCGGTCCAGCCAGACCGCGGTCGGCTGGTTCGAGACCGCGCTGCCACCGGGCTCGGCGGCGGCGTGGGCGGCCCACTCCGGGTTCACGTAGACGCCGGCGCCGACATACGGGTTGTCGACCTTGGCGGTCGCGGCGTGGGCCGGGACCGCGGCAGCGATCGGGAGGATTGCTGTGGCGCTGAGCGCAACGGCGACGGCCGTTGTCCTGAGCCGCGCAAGAAGCTGTGCTGACACTTCTTGGATCCTTTCGGGTGGGGGGGGATCCAGGGGGAAATGAGTGGGAGCGCTCCCATCTTCGTGGGGCGAAGTGGGAGGGCGACCCGTTCCTCTCGGCATATAAAGCCACGGGACCAGTGCTCCGTCAAGGCATTGGACGGATTTCGACAATTCGACAGAGGGTGGCCGGGCAGGCCCTAGCGGGTCGTCAACCGTGGGAGCGCTCCCGGGCGTTGACCGCGCCAGCAGCATCGAAGCGTCCCGCCGGGCTCCGCGGAGGGCGGTCCCGAGCACGGCCCAGGGACCCCGACGGACCGACGGAACGGGACGCCGGAGCGGGGCACGCCGCCCGAACGACAGGGCGTGCCGGCCGACCGGAGGGCGAGGCCGGACGCTCCGAGCGGCGAACGACCCACGACCGAAGGGCGAACGTGCCGTATTCGAACGGCATCGGCGTGGAATCGACCGTGCACGGGCCTGCATCCCGTCGCGGGGAGCGGTGGACGGCAGTGGCGGCGGACCCTCGGGCGACTGACGACCAACGGTTGACGACTGACAGATTTCAGATATCGGATAGCCGATGACCGATTACCGATGAGGGGCGACAACTGACGAGGCGACAGCCACCCGGCACTGGCACGGGCACGGGCATCGGCACCACCCCACCGCCACCGGCACCCGCCGCACCCGACCGCCGACCGCCGACCGCCGACCGCCGACGGCCGACCGCCGACCGCGTTAGCGTGACAGCGAGCCGCCCCGCCCCTGCCCCGGAGGTCCGAGTTGGACGCGTTCGATCCCGCATCGCAGACCGCCGCCCGCGCCGGCGGCCCCGCCGCCCGGCCCGTTCCCGACCCCGCCGACCCCAGCGCCCCCGCCGCCGGGCCCGCCCCCGCCCCCGCTCCCCCCGCCCCTCCCACCCCTCAACCCTTCGACCAATTGTTCGATCAGCCCTTCGACCGCACCGGCACGGACAGCACCAAATGGGCCACGGCCGAGGGCCGGGGCGGGGTGATCGCGCTGGGCCTGGCCGACATGGACCTCCCGGGCCCGCCCGCCGTCGCCGCCGCGCTGGCCGCGCGGGCGGCCCACCCCGCGTACGGGTACACCCGCGCCGACCCGCGCGGGCGCGAACTGGTCGCCGACTGGTACCGGGCCCGGCACCGGGTCGGCATCGACCCGGACTGGGTCCTGCTCCTGCCGTTCAGCCCCCGCACGGCGCTCCGGCTGCTGCTGGAGGCGCTCGCCCCCGCCGGGCCGGTGGTCCTCCCCACGCCGGAGTGGGGCGGTTTCGCCGAGATCTGCCGAGCCGCAGGACTGCCGCTGCGCGAGCTGCCGCTCACGCCGGACGAGCACGGATACCGCCTGCCGGTCGAGGAGTTCGCCCGGTCGAGGCCCGGGGCGATCGTGCTGAGCAGCCCGAACAACCCGACCGGCCGGCTCTGGTCGCGGGCGGAGATCCGGGCGCTGGCCGAGATCGCGGCCGCGAGCGGAACCGGTGGCGTGCTACTCGCCGACGAGCTGCACGGTGATCTGCTGCATCCGGACCACGGGCTGCACCACCCCGTCGCGGTGGACGCCGCCGGGGATCTCGCCCGGCACACGGTCACACTGAACTCGGTGGGCAAGACCTTCAACGCCTCCGGCATCCCCAGCTGCTTCGCACTCGTCCCGGACCCGGTGCTCCGCTCCCGGCTGACCACGCTGATGGCCGGATTCGGCCTCTGGGAGGGCGGCCTGCTCGAACAGACCGTCCAGCAGGCCGCGCTGCGCGACGGCGGCCCCTGGCTGGACGCACTGGTGCGACACCTCGTGACCGTACGTGAGCGCCTCACCGGGGTGCTCGGCGAGGCGGTGGTCGCGGTCCCGCAGGCCTCGTTCCTGCTCTGGCTGGACGCCGCCCGCCTGGGCCTGCCCGCCGGGGACGCCCGGGCCGCGCTGCTCGAACGCTGCGGTCTCGAACTGTCCGACGGAGCCGCGTTCGGCCCGGCCGGCCGGGGTCGGCTGCGCCTCAACTACGCCGTTCCGGCGCCGCTGCTCGAACAGGTGGTGGCCCGGCTCGGCCGACTCGAAACGGTGACCGAACGTGCTCGTTAAACCCCATCTGACCTGCTTGAACACCCGTTCACCGGATATTTGCGCGGCAGATCCGCATGCCCCGTAGCAGACTGGGCAGGAAGACCGGGCCGCAATCGAGATCCCGAGGATGGTGAGTCCGGTGATACCGGTGTCCCCGAATCACGCGCCCGCCAAGCGGACGGCGCAGCAGCTCCCACAGCGGCCGCAGGCGGTCACTCCGCTGACGGAATCCATGGCCGAGAGCCACGTGGCGGGAGTCTGTTTCAAGATCGGACCGCCCCGGCTGGTCGGGGTGGAGGTCGAGTGGTTCGTCCACGACGACCGATGTCCGGGCCTACCGGTCGCGCCCGAGCGCGTCACGGCGGCCATCGCGTCCCTGCCACCGCATCCCGACGAGCGGGCACCGGAGGGCCGGGCACCCGTCGGCCCGGCGCCCGACGGCCGGGCGGCGAACATCCGGGCGAACACCCCGGCGGACCCCGCGGTGATCGGCCCGAGCGCGAACACCCCGGTCCTTCCCGAGGGGTCCCTCGTCACCCTCGAACCCGGCGGACAGGTCGAGCTCAGCTCCCCGCCCGCAGACAGCCTCGGTGCCTGCGTGGAGGCCACCCGTCGCGACCTCGCCGTTCTGCGCTCCGCCTTCGCGGCGCAGGGCCTGCGCCTCACCGGCACCGGCACCGATCCGCTGGACCGCACCCGCCGGATGGTCCTGGACCACCCCCGCTACCTCGCGATGGAACGTTTCTTCGCCCGGGGCGGCCCGTGGGGCCGGATCATGATGACCGGCACCGCCTCCGTCCAGGTCTGCGTGGACGCCGGCGCCGAGCAGGGCCCGCACGCACTGCGGGACCGCTGGCGCCTCGCCCACCTGCTGGGTCCCGTCCTGGTCGCCGCTTTCGCGAACTCGCCCCTGTTGGACGGCAGGCCCACCGGCCACCGGTCCACCCGGCAGCTGGTGTGGTCGCGGATGGAGCCGAGCCGCACGCTCGCCCCCGCCACCGACCACGGCGACCCGCGCGCCGCCTGGGCCTCCTACGTGCTCGATGCCGAGGTCCTCTGCATCCGGCGGCCGGACGGCATGCCCTGGACCGCGCCGACCGGGCTGACCTTCCGGGACTGGCTGCGCGGCGGCGGAGACCGGCCGCCGACCCTCGCCGACCTGGACTACCACCGCACCACACTGTTCCCGCCGGTCCGCCCGCGCGGCCATCTGGAGCTGCGGATGATCGACGCCCAGCCGGGGGACGGCTGGGTCGTCCCCGCCGCGTTCACCGGCGCCCTGTTCGACGACCCGGTGGCCGCGGACGCCGCGCTCGCCGCGCTCGAACCGCTCGGCGCGCTCGAAGGCCCCGGCACTCAGCGCGACGCACTGCCCCCGCGCAGCGCGGTCTGGCAGCGCGCGGCCACCCAGGCCGTCGGCGATCCGCACCTTCGCCGGGCCACCCTGGCCTGCTTCGCCGCCGCCGACGCGGCGCTGGCCCGGACCCCGGGCGCCGACCATCTGCGGGCGGCGGTGGCCGAGTTCGCCGACCGATACCCCGCCCGGGGCCGATGCCCGGCGGACGACCAGCTGGACGCGCTCCGCTCCGGCGGAAGGCTCTCACCCCCGGAGGGTGCATCGTGCTGAACCACACGGCCACGAACCACGACCCGGGCCCCGCCGACGGCGGCGCCGAGACGAGCCCGGGCGCCGGCACCAGCACGGGCACCGGCACCAGCACGGGCACCGGCACGGGCACCGGCACGGGCACCGGCACGGGCGCCGGCGGGCTGCGCGAGCGGATCGCCGCCGAGCTGCTGGCCGCCCGCGAGCGGACCGCCGCCCTGACCGACTGTGTCGAGGACCCGGATCTCACCGCCCAGCACTCGCCCCTGATGTCCCCGCTGGTCTGGGATCTCGCGCACATCGGCAACCAGGAGGAGCTCTGGCTGCTGCGCAACATCGGAGGCCGCGACCCGATGCGCCCCGAGATCGACCCGCTCTACGACGCCTTCGAACACCCCCGCGCCGAGCGGCCCACCCTGCCCCTGCTCCCCCCGCACGAGGCCCGCGCCTACGCGCGGGAGGTGCGCGGCCGGGTGCTGGACCTGCTCGACGCCAGCCCGATGGAGGGCGACCCGCTGCTGTCCGGCGGATTCGCCTTCGGAATGATCGCCCAGCACGAACAGCAGCACGACGAGACCATGCTGATCACCCATCAGCTCCGTAGCGGACCGGCCGCACTGACCGCCCCGGCGCCCCCGCCGGCCCCGGCCGACGCCGACGCGCTGCCCGCCGAGATCCTGATCCCCGCCGGCCCCTTCACCATGGGAACCGACACCGAACCCTGGGCACTGGACAACGAACGCCCCGCCCACCGGATCGAGTTGGACGACTTCCTGCTGGACACCACGCCGGTCCGCAACGGCGCCTACCAGCGGTTCATCGAGGACGGCGGCTACCGGGACGAGCGCTGGTGGACGCCCGCGGGCTGGGAGCACCGGATCCGGGCCGACCTGACCGCCCCGCTCTTCTGGAGCCGGGAGGGCGGCCAGTGGCTGCGCCGGCGTTTCGGCGTCACCGAGCCCGTCCCCGAGGACGAACCGGTGCTGCACGTCAGCTGGTACGAGGCGGACGCGTACGCCCGCTGGGCCGGACGCCGGCTGCCGACCGAGGCCGAGTGGGAGAAGGCGGCGCGCCACGACCCGGTCTCCGGCCGCTCCCGCCGCTACCCCTGGGGCGACGGGGACCCGGGGCCGGAGCACGCCAACCTCGGCCAGCGCCACCTGCGGCCGGCCGCCGCGGGCAGTTATCCGGCCGGCGCCTCGCCCTACGGGGTCCGCCAGCTGATGGGCGACGTCTGGGAGTGGACGGCGAGCGACCTGCGCCCGTACCCGGGCTTCCGGGCCTGGCCGTACAAGGAGTACTCGGAGGTGTTCTTCGGCCCCGAGTACAAGGTGCTGCGGGGCGGCTGCTTCGCCGTGGCGCCGGTCGCCTGCCGCGGCACGTTCCGCAACTGGGACTATCCGATCCGGCGGCAGATCTTCGCCGGCTTCCGGACGGCACGCGACCCGGAGCGCGGCTGATGCGCGGCCGGACCGGGCCCGGGTGGTCCTGATGTGCCGCCATCTCGCCTATCTCGGCGAGCCGCTGGCCCTGCGCGAGCTGGTCTGCGATCCGCCGGCCGGCCTGTACCGGCAGTCCTGGGCGCCCAGGCTGCAGCGGTACGGCACGGTGAACGCGGACGGCTTCGGCGTCGGCTGGTACGCGGAGGGCGACCTCGTCCCCGCGCGCTACCGGCGGGCCGGACCGATCTGGGCCGATCCGTCCTTCGCCGACCTCGCCCGGGTGGTCCGCACCCGGGCGCTGCTCGCCGCCGTCCGCTCGGCCACCGAGGGCTGCGCGCCCGGCGAGGCCGCCGCCGCGCCCTTCGCGGCCGGGCCGTGGCTGTTCAGCCACAACGGCGCGGTGCGGGGCTGGCCCGACAAGCTCGACGCGGTCGCCGCGCTGCTGCCGCCCGCCGAACTGCTCTCCCTGGAGGCGCGCAGCGACTCCGCGCTGGTCTGGGCCCTGGTGCTGCACCGGCTGCGCGCCGGCGCCGGCCTCGGTGAGGCCCTCGCCGCCGCGGTGGCGGACGTCGCCGCCTGCACCGAGGCCCGGCTCAACCTGCTGCTGACCGACGGCAGCTCCATCGCCGCGACCACCTACGGCGACACGCTCTTCCACCGCTCCCGCCCGGGTGACCAGGTCCTGGTCGCCTCGGAGCCCGCCGACGACGGCCCCGAGTGGGTGCCGGTCCCCGACCGGTCCCTCCTGCTGGCGACCGTCGAGGGCGTCACCGTACGCCCGCTCTGACCCACCCGGTCAGTTCCCACCCTCGAAAGGACGAGCCGCCGTGCCCACCTTCGACCTCACCCGCCTGCTGCCCGCGGACCACTTCGACCGCGCGCTGCGCCACGACGTGCGCACCGGCCTGGGCTCCGAACCCAAGTGGCTGCCGCCGAAGTGGTTCTACGACGCCCGGGGCAGTGAACTCTTCGAGGAGATCACCCGACTGCCGGAGTACTACCCGACCCGGGCCGAGCGGGCCATCCTCACCGCGCGGGCCACCGCGATCGCGGCGGCCACCGGGGCCCGGACGCTGGTCGAGCTGGGCTCCGGCTCCTCCGAGAAGACCCGGCTGCTGCTCGACGCGCTGCGCGGGCAGGGCACGTTGGAGACCTACGTGCCGGTGGACGTGAGCGAGAGCGCGCTGACGGCGGCCGGGCAGGCGCTGGCGGCCGACTACCCGGGCCTGGCGGTGCGCGCGGTGCTGTCCGACTTCACCGCCGGCCCCGGCCTGCCGCCGGACGGCGGCCCCCGGCTGGTGGCCTTCCTCGGCGGGACGCTCGGGAACCTGCTGCCCCCCGAGCGGGCCGAGTTCCTGCGCACGCTGCGCGGCATGGTCGAGCCCGGTGACTTCCTGCTGCTGGGCACCGACCTGGTGAAGGACCCGGCCGTGCTGGTCGCCGCGTACGACGACAGCGCCGGGGTGACCGCGGAGTTCGACAAGAACGTGCTCAGTGTCCTCAACCGGGAGCTGGGGGCCGACTTCGACCCGGCGCAGTTCGATCACGTCGCGCTCTGGGACGCCGATCAGGAGTGGATCGAGATGCGGCTGCGCTCGCGCGGTCCGCAGACCGTGAAGATCCCCGCGCTGGACCTGCTGGTGCAGTTCGAGGCCGGCGAGGAGCTGCGTACGGAGGTGTCCGCGAAGTTCCGCCGGGAGCGGGTGGCCGAGGAGCTGACGGCGGCCGGGTTCCGCCTCTCGCAGTGGTGGACCGACGAGGCCGGCCGCTTCGGCCTTTCCCTGGCGGAGCCGCTCTAGCGAGTGCTTATGTTCATCTTCTGAACGATAGATTGCCGCATTCCTGCAGCTTTGAGCTTGCTCTATCGATTCGTACGAACATATCTTGAACGCGCGTTGCGGCAACCCGGCCGCAGGGCGTTCATGCTATGCAGGCTCACAGTTGAGCCGCGGAAGAAGGATTCCGTGCGCGTCACCCAGTCGTCGACTCCGGTCGACCACGCCCCCGGGGCCCCCGCCCCGGCCCCCGAACGCCTCGGCTTCGTGGTCTTCATCGCCGCGGCCGCCGCACTCGGCGGGTTCCTGTTCGGCTACGACAGCTCCGTCATCAACGGCGCGGTCTCCGGCATCCAGGACAGGTTCGGCGTCGGCGACGGCGTGACCGGGCTGATCGTCTCCTCCGCGCTGCTCGGCTCGGCGGTCGGAGCGGCCCTGGCCGGCCGCTTCGCCGACCGGTACGGGCGGATCAGGGTGATGAAGGCCGGCGCCGTGCTGTTCGGGGTCAGCGCCGTCGGATCGATGATGCCGTTCGCCGCCTGGGACCTCGCCCTGTGGCGGGTCCTGGGCGGTGCGGCCATCGGCATCGCGTCGGTGATCGCGCCGACCTACATCGCCGAGGTCGCGCCCACCCGGTACCGGGGGCGGCTGGCCTCGTTCCAGCAGGCCGCCATCGTGCTCGGCATCGCCGTGTCCCAGCTGGTCAACTGGGTGATGACGGACGCCGCCGGCGGAGACACCCGCGGGCACCTGCTCGGCCTGGAGGCCTGGCAGTGGATGCTCGGCGTCTGCGTCGTGCCCGCCGTCGTCTACTTCGTGCTGTCCTCGCTGATCCCCGAGTCCCCGCGCTTCCTGATCTCGGCCGGCCGGCTGGACGAGGCCCGCAGCGTGCTCAGGGACATCGAGGGCCCGGCCGCCGGCACCGACGCCCGGATCGCCGAGATCCGGGGGCTCATCGCCTCCGACCACCGCCCCCGCTTCAAGGACCTGCTGGGCGGCCGCTTCGGCCTGCTGCCGATCGTCTGGACGGGCATCGGCCTGTCGGTCTTCCAGCAGCTGGTCGGCATCAACGTGATCTTCTACTACTCGTCGATCCTCTGGCAGTCGGTCGGCATCGACCAGAGCAACTCGCTGCTGATCAGCTTCTCCAGCTCGGTCATCAACATCATCGGCACGGTGGTCGCGATCCTGCTGGTCGACCGGATCGGCCGCAAGCCGCTCGCGCTGATCGGCTCCACCGGCATGGCCGTCGCCCTGGGCGCCTGCGCCTGGGCGTTCTCCTCCGCCACCGGCAGCGGCGACGACGTCGCGCTCCCCGATCTGCAGGGCACCGTCGCACTGATCGCCGCCAACGCGTTCGTGCTGTTCTTCGCGATGTCCTGGGGCGTGGTCGTCTGGGTGATGCTCGGCGAGATGTTCCCCAACCGGATCCGGGCCGCCGCCCTCTCGGTGGCCGCCTCGGCCCAGTGGATCGCCAACTGGGCGATCACCGTGTCCTTCCCGTCGATGGCCCGCTGGAGCCTCTCCGCGACGTACCTGATCTACGCGCTCTGCGCGGCCGGGTCGGTGTTCTTCGTGGCCCGGTTCATGAAGGAGACGAAGGGCGTCCGCCTGGAGGACATGGGCTGACCCACCATGGGCTGACCCGGCGGGCAGCGCGCGGACGGGCGGGCCGAAGCCGCCCCGAGCGGCACCCGGGCGGCCGGGCGGCGACCCGAGCCCCTGCACCCTAGCGCCTGGCGCCCGGGTGCAGGGGCCGATTCGTTCACTCTCTGCGGCCGGGCACACACATCCGGTACTCCTGGAGCCGGGAGGGATGATTCTTGATCTTCAACCGGCTCCGCACCCGCAGACCCGCACCACCCGTACCGGCCGCCAGCTGCCCGTACGGTCACACCGCTCCGCAGCCGTACGCGGCGCCGTACGCGTCCGGGACGGCCCCGGTGCGACCACCGGCACCGGTGCGGTCGACCGTTCCGGCGCCGACCGCGGCGGGGTTCACCGATCCCGAGCTGGCCGCCGACTTCGTCCGCCGGTTCCACCTGGAGCGGCCCGGCGGCCTCGGCCACCGCCCCCGGCTGCGCCAGGTCATGGACGAGATCGACCGCACCGGTACGTACGAGCACACCGCCGAGGAGCTCGCCTTCGGTGCCAAGCTGGCGTGGCGCAACGCCGCCCGCTGCATCGGCCGGCTGTACTGGCGCAGCCTGGTGGTGCGCGACCTGCGCCATCTCTCCTCGGCCGACGACGTCGCGGAGCAGTGCTTCGAACATCTGCGGCTGGCCACCAACGGCGGCCGGATCCGCCCGATGGTGTCGGTGTTCGCCCCCGACCGGCCCGGCCGGCCGGCGCCGCGGATCGTCAACCAGCAGTTGGTCCGGTACGCGGGGTATCCGGCGCCGGGCGGCGGCTGGACGGGCGATCCGGCCGGCGTGCAGCTGGCGGCCCGGGCCCGTGACCTGGGCTGGAAGTGCGGCGAGGAGCCGTTCGAGGTGCTGCCGCTGCTGGTGCAGGAGCGGGCGGGCGCCGCACCCAGGTGGTACGAGGTGCCGGACGACGCCGCGCTGGAGGTGGATCTGACGCACCCGGAGCACGGGTGGTTCGCGGAGCTGGCGCTGCGCTGGTACGCGGTGCCCGCGATCAGCGACATGACGTTGGAGATCGGCGGGGTGCGCTACCCGACGGCGCCGTTCAACGGCTGGTACATGGGCACCGAGATCGGTGCCCGCAACCTGGCCGACGCGGACCGCTACAACCTGCTGGCCGAGGTCGCCGGGCGGCTCGGGCTGGACACCTCCTCGGAGCGCACGCTCTGGCGCGACCGCGCGCTGGTGGAGCTGAACGTGGCGGTGCTGCACTCGTTCCAGGAGGCCGGGGTGACGATGGCCGACCACCACACCGAATCACAGCGGTTCCTCAAGCACGTCGCGCAGGAGAAGCGGCAGGGGCGGCCGACCCCGGCGGACTGGAGCTGGATCGTGCCGCCCGTCTCCGGCGGCCTCACTCCCGTCTACCACCGGTACTACGACCCGGTGGACCCTTCGCTGCGGCCGGCGTTCGTGGCCCGCGAGCCCTGGTGACCGGCGGGGTGCGAGGGGCCCACGGTCCGCGCGTAGCGCAGTTCCAGGCCGTCGAGGAGGGCCTCCAGCCCGGTCTCGAAGGCGCCCTCGTCGATCGAGCCGCGGTGCTCGGAGAGCAGGTGGGCCTCGCCGAGGTGCGGGTATCCGTCGGCGTACAGCCCGGCGTCCCCGGAGAAGCCGGCCGCGAAGGAGGCCAGCGCCGAGCCGGTGACGAAGTAGCGCATCAGCGCGCCGATCCGGGTGGCCTGGCCGCGGGGCCAGCCCGCGTCGACCAGGCAGCCGAAGACGGCGTCGGCCAGCCGTAGCGCGTTGGGCCGGCGCCCGGGGCCCTGGGCGAGGACGGGGACGATGTTGGGGTGGGCGGCGAGCGCGGCCCGGTAGGAGCGGGCCCAGTCGGCGAGCGCCGCCCGCCAGTCGTCCGGCGCGTCGAACATCGCGAGGTCGACCTCGCCCATCACGGTGTCCACCACGGCGTCCAGCAGGTCGTCCTTGGTGGCGAAGTGGTTGTAGAGGGAGGGGCCGCTGACGGACAGTTCGGTGGCCAGCCGGCGGGTGGAGAGTGCCTCCAGGCCCTCCGCGTCGGCGAGCCCGAGCGCGGCGGTGACGATCCGGTCGCGGCTGAGCAGTGGCGTGCGCGGACGGGCCATCGTCGCTTCCTCCGGTCGGGTGGTCTCCGGCGCCCATTCTCGCAGGCCCCCCTTCCCAGACCGGCCCGAGCGGGTTAGAGTCCAAAAACTTGCACCGCTAGTTTAACGGATGGACACCGCGTGAACCTGGAGCTCACCGAGGAGCAGGCCGCCGTCCGCGAGCTTGCCGCCGACTTCACCGACCGCGAGATCGCCCCGTACGCCACCGCCTGGGACCGCGCCGAGTCGGTCGACCGCGCGATCGTGCGCAAGCTCGCCGGGGTCGGCTTCCTGGGCCTGACCATCCCCGAGGAGTACGGCGGCAGCGGTGGCGACCACCTCGCGTACTGCCTGGTCCTGGAGGAGCTGGGCCGGGGGGATTCGGCCGTGCGCGGCATCGTCTCGGTCACGCTGGGGCTGGTCGCCAAGTCCGTCGACGGCTACGGCACCGAGGAGCAGAAGCGGCACTGGCTGCCCCGGCTCACCTCCGGCGAGGCGCTCGGGTGCTTCGCCCTCACCGAACCCGGCACCGGGTCGGACGCCGCCAACCTGGCCACCAGCGCGGTGCGGGACGGCGACGACTGGCTGATCACCGGCTCGAAGATGTTCATCACCAACGGCACCTGGGCCGACGTCGCGCTGGTCTTCGCCCGCACCGGCGGCGAGGGCCCCGAGCACGCCGGCCACCGGGGGATCACGGCCTTCCTCGTCCCGACCGACCTGCCCGGATTCGGCCGCACCGAGATCCGCGGCAAGCTCGGCCTGCGCGGCCAGGCGACCGCGGAGCTCACCCTCGACGCCGTCCGGGTACCGGACGGCGCCCGTCTCGGCGCCGAGGGCAAGGGCTTCGGCGTGGCGATGGCCGCACTGGCCAAGGGTCGGATGTCGGTCGCGGCCGGCTGCGTCGGCATCGCCCGGGCCTGCCTGGACGCGGCCGTCCGGTACGCCGGCGAGCGCGAGCAGTTCGGCCGCCCGATCGCCTCGCACCAGCTGGTGCAGGAGCTGATCTCGGACATCGCGGTGGATCTCGACGCCGCCCGGCTGCTCACCTGGCGGGTGGCCGACCACATCGAGCGCGGACTGCCGTTCGCCACCGAGTCCTCGGTCGCCAAGCTCTTCGCGAGCGAGGCGGCGGTGCGGGCCGCCAACAACGCGCTCCAGGTCTTCGGCGGCTACGGCTACATCGACGAGTACCCGGTCGGCAAGTACCTGCGCGACGCCCGGGTGATGACCCTGTACGAGGGCACCAGTCAGATCCACAAGCTGCTGATCGGCCGCTCGCTCACCGGCGTCAACGCGTTCTGAGCGCGCCGGCCGCGGCCGCCCGCTCCTGATTTTCCCCACTGCACCGCGTTCTGACGGCCCGTCTGGCAGGCTGACGGTCGGAACGATCACGATGACCGAGGAGCCCGCCGACGTGCGTCCCGTCTACTTCGCCGCTGCCCGCCGCACCCCCATCGGGCGGTTGCGCGGCGCGTTGTCCACCGTCCGCCCCGACGACCTCTCGGCAGCCGTGCTGCGCGGACTGCTCGACGACGTCCCCGGGCTGGATCCGGCCAGGATCGACGACGTCTACTGGGGCGCCGCGAACCAGTCCGGCGAGGACAACCGCAATGCCGCCCGGATGGCCGTCCTGCTCGCCGGGCTGCCCGACAGCGTGCCCGGCGCCACCGTCAACCGGCTCTGCGCCTCCGGCCTGGAGGCCGTCACCACCGCGGCCCGGGCGATCGGCTCGGGCGAGGCGGAGATCGTGGTGGCCGGAGGCTGCGAGTCGATGAGCCGGGCGCCGTTCGTGCTGCCCCGCCCGGACGAGGCCCTGCCGCACCGGATGGAGACCCACGACACCCGGCTCGGCTGGCGGATCACCAACCCCCGGATGCACGAGCTGCACGGTGTGCTGGGTATGGGCGAGACGGCCGAGGAGGTCGCGAGCCGGTACGGCATCGGCCGGGAGCGGCAGGACGCCTTCGCGCTGCGCAGCCACCGGCTCGCCGCCGCCGCCCGCAAGGACGGCCACTTCGACGCGGAGCTGCTGCCCGTGCTGCGCCCGGACGGGGTGACGGTCGGCCAGGACGAGAGCATCCGGGAGGACACCTCGCTGGAGCGGCTCGCCAGGCTCAAGCCGGTCTTCCGGGAGGGCGGGACGGTCACCGCCGGCAACGCCTCCCCGATGAACGACGGCGCGGCGGCCCTGCTGCTGGTCGGCGAGGAGGCGCTGAAGGACCTCGGCCTGGTGCCGCTCGGGCGCTATGCCGCCGGCGCCTCCGCCGGGGTGCACCCGGACGTGATGGGCATCGGCCCGGTGCCGGCCACCCGCAAGGTCCTCGGGCGGCTCGGCTGGCGGGTCGAGGACGTCCAGGAGGCCGAGTTCAACGAGGCCTTCGCGGCGCAGGCACTGGCCTGCGTGGACCAACTGGGCTTCGACCCGGAGCTGGTCAACCCCTCCGGCGGGGCGATCGCGCTCGGCCACCCGCTGGGCGGATCGGGCGCCCGCATCCTCACCACCCTGCTGCACCGGATGCGCCGCACGGGCGCGCGGCGCGGCCTGGCGACCATGTGCGTGGGCGTCGGCCAGGGCACCGCCGTACTCGTCGAATCCGTCTGAGGGAGAGCCAGGACATGAGCAGGTTCGCAGGAAAGGTCGCCGTGGTCACCGGCGCGGCCCAGGGCATCGGGGCGGCCACCGCGGTGCGGCTGGCCGAGGAGGGCGCGGCGGTCGCCGTGATCGACCTGACCGCCGAGCGGTGCGTGGCGACCGTCGGGTCGATCACCGCCCTGGGCGGCACCGCACGGGCGTACGGCTGCGACGTGGCCGACCACGGAGCCGTGGCGGCGGTGTTCGCCCAGGTGGTGGCGGATCTGGGCGGGCTGCACATCCTGGTGAACAACGCCGGGATCACCCGCGACAACCTCTTCTTCAAGATGCCCAAGGACGACTGGGACGCCGTCCTGTCGGTCAATCTGACCAGTGC
Source organism: Kitasatospora sp. NBC_00315 (assembly GCF_041435095.1). Taxonomy (NCBI): domain Bacteria; kingdom Bacillati; phylum Actinomycetota; class Actinomycetes; order Kitasatosporales; family Streptomycetaceae; genus Kitasatospora; species Kitasatospora sp. NBC_00315. Next base: position 1,553,731 of record NZ_CP108025.1, read on the forward strand.
GTTCAACTGCGCGCAGGCCGCACAGTCGTACATGGTCGAACAGCTGTACGGCAAGATCGTCTCGCTCAGCTCGCGATCGGCGCTGGGCGCCCGGGGCCAGGCGAACTACGCCGCCGCGAAGGCCGGGATCCAGGGCCTGACGGCCACCCTGGCGATCGAGCTGGGCCCGTACAACATCAACGTCAACGCGGTCGCGCCGGGCTACATCGCCACCTCGATGACGGCCGCCACCGCCGAGCGGGTCGGCGCCACGCCCGAGGACCACCAGGCCGAGGTCTCGGCCCGCACGCCGCTGCGCCGGGTCGGTCGGGCCGAGGAGATCGCCTCGGTGGTGGCGTTCCTGGCCAGCGAGGAGGCCTCCTACGTCAGCGGGCAGACGCTGTACGTCAACGGCGGAGCCCGCTGACCTGGCCCTGATCATCTCGATCGGATGATCTGACCATCACTCATCCGGCTGGCCCCGGTGGTCCATTACCGAACCAGGGGCCAGCCTTTACCTTGTCCGGTGGCCTGAGACAGTCATGTCAGCAGTGCGAAATGACTATGGCGTGATCATGTGCTGATCGATGGGATGACCGGACCGACCCCAGCAGGCCGGCCCTCCGTCCCAAGGAGTTCCATGGGCACCTCCCCCGCCACCGCGGGCACCCGCCGCTCCGCCTCCGTCCGCGCCCTCGCGCTGCTCGCAGTCGGGGCCACCGCCCTGAGCACGGGCAGCCTCGGTTCGGCCGCGGTCACCGCCGCCGGGCACCGGCCACCGGTCGTCCACCTGCGCCCGGCCTCCGCCGGCCACATCAGCACCGCCTCGCGGGTCGCACCACTGCCGACCTCGCAGTGCGTCACCGAGATCGGCATCCACTGCTACTCGCCGCTCCAGTACCGCACCGCCTACAACCTCGACCCGCTCTACCGGCAGGGCATCACCGGCAAGGGCCGGACGATCGTCATCGTCGACTCCTTCGGCTCCCCGACCATCCAGCACGACCTGGAGGTCTTCGACCAGCAGTGGGGCATCCCCGACACCCAGGTCGAGGTGGTCAAGTGGGGCAATGTCCCGGTCTTCGACCCCACCAACGCCGACCACACCGGCTGGGCCGGCGAGACCACCCTCGACGTCGAGTACGCCCACGCCGTCGCGCCGGACGCGCACATCGTCCTGGTCGAGACCGGTGTCGCCGAGACCGAGGGCGTCACCGGCCTGCCCGAGATGATGGACGCCGAGCGGGCCCAGATCAGGGCGGGCCGGGCCGACGTCATCTCGCAGAGCTTCGGCGCCACCGAGAACACCTTCCCCGGGTACGACAAGGGCGACTTCCGCTCCCTCACCGACCTCCGGTACGCCTTCCAGGAGGCCGCCGCGCACAACGTCACCGTGCTGGCCGCCTCCGGCGACGCGGGCGCCACCGACTACCAGGCCGACGGCGAGAACCTGTACCCGTACAAGGTCAACTCGTGGCCCTCCTCCGACCCGCTGGTGACCTCGGTCGGCGGCACCCAGCTGACCCTGGACGACAGCGGCGGCCGTACCGCCCCCGACCAGGTCTGGCACGACGCGTACGGCGCCGGCGGCGGCGGCACCTCGGGCGTCTTCGACCGCCCGTGGTACCAGACGGGCGTGGCCAAGGTGACGGGCAACCACCGCGGCACCCCCGACATCAGCATGAGCGCGGCCGTCGACGGGGCCGCCTGGACGTACGAGTCCTACGACCCGACCCGGGTCGGCTGGCACCTCACCGGCGGCACCAGCGAGGCCACCCCGATCTTCTCCGGCGTGGTCGCCCTGGCGGCGCAGTTGGCGGGCCACCGGCTCGGCCAGCTGAACTGGCGGCTGTACGGGCTCGCACTGGCCCCCTCGCAGTTCAGCGGCATCGTCGACGTGACGGCCGGTGACAACTCCTGGGACACCGTCACCGGCTACCAGGCGGCCAAGGGCTACGACCTGGCCACCGGGCTCGGCACCATCGACGGGGCGCGCTTCGTGCACGCCGTCGCGGGGCGCTGACCGGGCACACCTGACAGGCGGCCCGGCCGGGCGGCAGCACGCCACCCGGCCGGGCCGCCCGCGCGCGCCCGGGACGGTCAGTCGGTCGGGGCCCCGGCCAGCTGGGCGAGGTACCGCTCGGCCGCGCGGAGCTTGCGGCCGTCGGGGCCCGGGAGGTAGGCGCGCAGCTCGATGATCTCCGGAGCCACCTTGAGCGCCTCCGCCCGGTCCGGGATCGCCCGCCAGCACGCCTCCGCGTTGGTCGCGGCCTGCTGGGTCTCCGGGTGCTCCGCACCCTGGGCACGCAGCAGCACCAGTGCGACCTCCCGGTAGAGGTCGGCCGCCTCACCGGGCCGCCCTGCCAGGCGTGAGACGTGTGCCCGCACCTGCCGCACCTGGAGCACCGAGGCGGCCGACGGGCCGTGCGCGGCCAGCGTCAGCTGCTCCAGTTCCAGGGCCAGCCCGGCGGCGGCCTCGTGCTCGCCCGCGTCGGCGCTGCGAACGATCCGGCCGATCGCCTCGCGGTAGTCGCCGAGCCGGGCCGGACCGGACAGCGGCTCGGACTCCCGCTGCTCGGACGGGGCGACGGGCTCGGGCTCGGGCTCGGCGACGGACTCGACGGAAGCAGCGGGCGTGGCGGGAGCGGCGGGCTCCGCAGTGAACCACGGCTCGGCGGGCGCCGGTACGTCGGCTGCCGGAACGCCGGCCGCCGATACGCCAACCGCCGGTAGGTCGGCTGCCGGTGCGTCGATCGCGGCTTCCGGCTTCGCCAGGCTGACCCCGGTGGACGGCCGATCCGCCGGGCCGGGCCGCCCGTCGACCGTCGGGGCCGACCCGGTCGGCGCGAGGGGCTCGGAGTGCTCGGCCGCGACCCCGATCCCGCTCTCCTCGGCGGCGGCCGCCTTCGAGAGCTCGACGCGCGCCGGAGCGGTCTTCGCCAGGCGCACGGGCGGCACGGACGGCACGGACGGCACGGACGGCGCGGACGGCGCGGAAGGCTCCTCGACGGAGCCGGGTTCGGCCGACGGGGTCGAGCCGGGGTCGTTGCGCAGCGACACGGTGTGGTCGGCCCCCGGCGCCGGACTCCGCGTCACCACCGCCTCCGGCGGCGCCTTGGCGAGGGTCACTCCGGTGCGCCGCGCGACCGCCGGCTCGGGGGCGGCCTTGTCCAGACTGACGAGCGGCGCGGCGGACGGCGCCTCGGCCGGGCCCGGCGCGGACTGCGGCTTCTCCAGGCGCACCGGGGTCCTGACCGCCCCGGCCCCGGACGACGGGGTGTCCTGCCGGAGCACCGGGCGCGGCCGCACCGCCACCGGTCGCGGCCCCTCGTAAGGGGCCGGCTCCCCGCCGCCGTGGTCCGTGCGGCGTGCGGTGTTGCGGAAGATCGGCTGGTCGGCGGGGTGCGAGCAGAGGATCACCACGTCCGGCCGCAGGACCGAGTAGACCTGCTGCCGCAGCTGCTCGGGCGTCAGGACCGCCTCGGCCCCGGGCCTCCCGCCGTGCAGCGCCTCGATGAGCGCGCGGGTGAAGGTGCCGATCTGGTCCGGGTCCGGGTTGACGACAGCCCAGAGCGGGATGCCGTCGGTGAGCGGGGTGATGGTGGTGCCCTGCAGCTGGGGCCAGGCGTGCTGGTCGGCGCTCACATCGGCGATCACCAGCGTCCGGGAGTCCTGCGAACGGTGCTGGAGCTCGGTGGCGACGGCCTGCCAGGGCAGCCCGTCCTGCCGGACCGTCCCGGTCTTGGAGTCACGCAGCGTCAGATAGAGCTGGCCGCCCCGCTTGTCGGCGACCAGGTGGCCGCCGATGTGGACGAGCAGCGGCCCGGAGTGCCTGGAGGCCGCCCGCAGGTGGGCCAGCACGGTCTGCGGGTCGTTGGCTCCGGGCAGGTGCACGGCGTCGACCGCGTCCGCCGCGAGCAGCATCTGCGGGGAGACGGCCGCCAGCATCGTGGAGAGCACCGGCGCCTGGTTCGCACCACCACGTCCCCAGGACCGCCGCCCCGACGTACCGTAACCGCCCTCGATCACCAGGATCCGGCCACGCGGCGCGGCGCCCAGCCCGCCCGAGGCGGCCACCATCTGCGCCGGGAGCGGCGCGGGGGTGGACGGCTGCCCGGACTGACCTGCCGGCGGCTGCCCGGGGGCGACGGCGGGCATCAGGCCCGTCCAGCCGGTCACCGGAACGGCGGGCGGCATGGACGGCGGCGTCGGCGGCGGGGCGGGCGGGGACGGTGGGGTCCGGTCCGGTGGTGTCGGCGGTGCCGGCGGCGTCATCAGCGGTGGCGTGGCGGACCCGGCCGGGGCGGCGGCCTCCGACGGGCCGTTGACCGGCCCCGGTGCCGTTGCCCCGACAGGGCCGTCGAACGGGCCCGGCCGGTCGAAGGGGCCGGGAGCGTCGAACGGGTTCGGGCCGTCGAACGGGTTCGGGCCGTCGAACGGGCCCGGCAGGTCGAACGGGTTCGGCTCGGCCGGTACGGCCGGGGCGTCGAACGGAGCCGGCGCGGCCGAGAGCTCAGGCGTCGTGTCGCCGACCACGGGCATCGGCGCCGTGCGCTCCACCAGCGGTGGCTCGTCACCGGCCGGAAGCGGTGTCCGCACGTTCGCCTCGACGGGTGACGGCCCGCCGGCCCAGGGGCCCTCGCCTCCCGGGACATCCGGCATCCCGGGGACAGCTGTTGCCTCCGCCACCTCTGGTCACCACCCCGCCCCGCCGCTCCCGCGACGTCAGCCCGTGCACCGTCGTGCCGGTTTGCCCACTGCCGATGGCGCCAGAGTACGACGAACGGCCCACGCGGAGCCAGGCCGGGTGGGCGATCGCGCAGGCAGGCGGGTCGCCGGAGCGGCTTCCCCTCGACGTCAGTCGGCGCCGCAGGCTCCGGAGCGCCCGTAGCGCAGCAGGACGACGCCGCTGCCGAAGGCCCGGGTCTCCAGCAGGCTCAGCCCGACCAACCCGTCCGCCGGTCCGAACAGCGCCCTGCCCCGGCCGAGGAGGACGGGATGGACGTAGATGCGGTACTCGTCGATCAGGTCGAGCCGCCGGAACTCGGCGGCGAGTTCGGCGCCGCCCACCGCGAGGTCCCCGCCCGGCTGTTCCTTGAGCGCGCGGATCTCCTCGGCGACCACCTCGCGCCTGATCTCGGTGTTCCAGTCGGCCCGCTCCAAGGTCCGGGAGAACACGATCTTGGGCATGTCCCGCCAGAGGGCGGCGAACTCGGCCACCGGTTCGGGCGCCGTCGGGTCGGCGTCGGCGGTCGGCCAGAACGCGGCCATGAGCTCATGGGTGACGCGCCCTTCGAGGAAGGCGCCCATCACCCCGCACTGCTCGTTGAAGTGACGGTGCAACTCGTCGTCCACCAGATGCCAGTCGATCTCCCGGTCGGGGCCCTCGAAGAACCCGTCGAGGGAGACCGACATGGACAGCACGATCTTTCGCATCGAGATCCTCGCCGAGGCCGTGAGTCCTGGCCCGGATGCACCGGAGCGCCCGAGCGCCGCAGCGCCCCGGGGCCGGGCCGCCGCCCGACCAGCCTCGCACAGGATGCCCCGCGCCGACCCGAGGCGCCCGGCGCGCCGCACCGGTCGGGCACCGGTGGCCCCGGCGGTAGCCGCACCGGTGGCCACGGCCGCTGGCCGGGGCCCCGGCGGTCGGCGGCCAGCGGCCACCCGCTTGGGGCGGGGTTCAACCAGCGAGCAGGTCGCGCAGCAGCGCCACCGTGTCGGCGTCGAGATCCCGGCCGGTCCGGCGGCTGAGCGCGTCCAGACGGTTGACCGCGCGCACCAGCTGGTCGCGGGCGCCGGCCGAGGCGTACGCGTAGAAGAGGTCCCGGTGCAGGAGTTCGACGTCCGGGGCGACGGCCAGGCCCCGGAAGACGGCGGCCTCGGCGCTGCGGTGGTCGCCGTACTGGAGGCGGCGGGCGGCGAGCTCGTGCGCCGTGTCCACGATGGCCGAGATCATGTCCTGGCGTTCCGCCTCGGCCCAGCCGAAGGCGGCCGGCGGCGCCTCGGCGAACGGTGCGCCGCGGACCAGGGCGAGGGCGTGCGCGAGGGCGGCGTCGGCGGTGGCGCTGGTGCTGCGCATGCCGCGTCGGTAGAGGCTGCGGAACTCGTCCCAGTCGCAGGTGACGGTCGGGGCGAACGCGTAGCCCTCCGCCGTGTCGGTGCGCAGGAAGGCACGGCCGTCGGCCGAACTGCCGAACCAGCCGGCCAGGTCGGCGAGTTTGGCGGACAGCGGGTTCCCCGGCCGACCGTCCGGATCGTCCTGGCCGAGCGCCGGGTGCGGTTCGAGGTGGGCCGCGCCGGGGTGCAGGTCGTGGTCCAGGGCGATCGCCTCGGCCCCCGGGCGCAGCGCGAGGTAGGCCGCGAGCTCGGTGAGGCGCAGCAGTGCGGCCGGCTCGGTGGGCCCGGTGGCGCCGATCACGTCGGCGGGCCCGAGCAGACGGATCCGGGGGGCGGTACGGCTCGCGTGCGCCTCCGGCGAACGGAGGATCGCGAGCAGGTCCTCGGCATCCGTGCGGACCGTGGTGCGCGGCGCGGGCAGTACGGGTGCACCGGCGGCGCCGGTCACCGCCGGAGACGGTACCGGCACGGGGACGCTAGCGGGCATGGGAGCCGGCACGGGGACGGGAACGGGCGCCGCCGGTGCACCCGTCGCGGAGGCGGGCCCGGCGGCCGGGGCCGGCGGCACCGGGACGACCGGCTGGGCGGGCGGGGTCTTCGGCGGCCGGGCCGCGGAGGGCGTCGCCGCACCCGGGACGACCGGTTGACCTGGCGCCGGCTGCCGCGGCACGTGCTGTCCCACTGCCTGGGCGGCCAGCGCGCCCGGACCGGGGGTCGGGGCGCTCGGGGTCACAGTGCCCGGGGTGCTCGGGGTCACGGCGCCCGGGCCGCTAGGGGTCACGGCGCCCGGGGCCGGATTCGATTCCGGGCTCGCGCCGGGCGGTGCGTCCGGGGTCGAACCCGGCTCCGCGGACACGGTGTTCGCGGCCTGTCGGCCCCGGCCGTTGAGGTCGGCCCTGCCGCCCTGGCCCGGCGGTACGGCGGCGGGCGGCTGCGGCCGGGGCGCGGACGGTGTCAGCGGTGCGGCCGGGTCGGTGCCGGCGAAGGGGCTGACGCCCGTACCGATCACCCGGGCGAGCAGCCGGGGCCCGGCCGCGTCGGCGGTGCCGGGCGCCGCTCCGGCCGGGCTGTCCGCCTCCCGCTCCGGTGCGCCGACCGCGACCAGGACCGGCATCGGGGCGGGCAGTTCGGTGGGCTCCAGGTCGGGGCCGGGGCCCTCGATCGTCCAGCCCGGCGCCGGGTGCTGGGTGGTGTCCCCGGCCGAGCGCAGCAGCTCGGAGACGTTGTCGTACTGGTGGCCGGTCAGGCGCTGCAGTTCCAGGCCGATGTGCAGACCCGGCAGGACGGCCTGGCCGGTGCTCGGCAGGGTCCAGCGGGCGACCGGGCCGGTGCCGCGCTCGGGTGCGCGGGTGATCACCGCGACGCAGGTGCGCGGGCGGGCGTCGAGCAGGCGGCCGAGTTCGGAGGGCACGTCGCCGCCCGGCTGCTGGGCGCAGAGCACGATCTCCGGGATCCAGGCCTCGTCGGCCTCGCCCCGGCTGCGGGCGTCCCGGGGGCTCGCCGCGTTGGCGGCCACCAGAGTGGCGCGTGCCTTGGCGGTACGCGGACCCAGCGCCGCCAGGGCGGCCTCCAGGCTCGGGTGGCGGTGCACGCGTTCGGCGGCCGGGCCCGCGATGGGCAGGTCCTCGGCCAGATCCACCAGGTGCAGGTGCAGCCGGTCGGCCAGCGGACTGTGGGCCAGTTCGAGGGCGAGGGTGCGCAGCACGTCGCGGGCGTCGTCGGGATGGCCCGACAGGTGGAGCAGCCGCACGGTCTCCAGATCCGCCAGCACCACCGCGCCGTCCGGTGAGGCGCCGAGGGTGACCAGCGCCGGGTAGGGCGCGGCGGTCTTGGCGGCCTGGCCCGCGGAGAGCAGGTCGGAGGCGTCCTCCGGGCACCACCAGACGTTGGGGGCGTGGGCGGCGCGGAACGGCGCGATGGGCGCGGCGGGCGCGGACAGGTGCAGCTCGACCGTCCGGCCGGGGGTCACCCGGGCGGCGACGATGGCGGGCAGGCGCTTGCCCGCGCGGGTGGTGTTGCGGGCCATCGTGCGCAGGGCGCGGTTCAGCAGGTCCAGGCCGGAGGAGTCCTGGCGGGCCTTCAGCTCCGCCTCGAAGGCCGCGGCGGTCGGGCCGGGCATGGCGATCCGGTGCCGGGGGCGGCGGGCCCGCTGCTGTCCGCCCCGGCGCCGGGCCACCGTCCCGATCATGATGGCGGCGAGCAGGACGCCGACGGTGGACGCCGCCAGGGCGACGGTGTAGTCGTCGCTGGGGTTCTCCCGGCCGTGCGCGGCGGCCGGGGCGTGCGCGGCGGCCCCGCTCGGGGTGGTGCTCGGCGTGGTCGCGGGGGCCGGGGTCGTCGCGGGGGCGGGGGCGGTCGTCGCCTGCGGGGTCGCGGTGGCCGCCGGGGCGGGCACGGACGGGGCGGGGGACGCCGGGGCGGGCACGGACGGGGCGGGGGACGCCGGGGCGGGATCGGGCCCGGGGGCCGGCGCCGGGTCGGGCGCGGGGGTCGGCGCCGGGGCCTGGGCACCCGGGATCGCCAGGACCATCCCCGGCACGACCTCGTCCGGGTCGCTCAGCCGTTCCCCGTCCGGCGCCTGGACGCCCTTGTTCGCCTCGAAGAGCTGCGGCCAGGCGTCGGCGCTGCCCAACTCCTTCTCGGCGATGCCGGAAAGCGTGTCCCCGGCCTCGACGGTGACCTGGGCGTGCTGCCCGGCCCCGGGCTGTGCGCCGGTCGTGCCCGTCTGCGGGGCGTCCGGCGCGGATCGGCCGGCGGGGGCGCTCGGCCCGGCGCCGTCCGGCGCCGCGTCGGCCGGCATCAGCAGCTGCCAACCGGGCTGGATCGGCCGGTCGGCGTCGAAGCGGATGCCGGAGTCGTCCATCACCCGGCCGTCGTTGAGCTTGGCGATCTCCACCCAGCGCGATCCGGAGCCGAGTTGGCGCTCCGCGATGGACCACAGGCTGTCGGCGGGGCGGCTGTCGCGCACGGTGTATCCGGGCTGCTGCCCGGCGGACGGCGCCGGAGCGGCCGGCGCGGCGGTCAGTGCGGCGTGCTGCGGCGCCGCGGCCACCTGGGCCGGGGCGGTCACGGCCGGGGCGCGGTCCGGCGTCGCGGCGAAGGCCGATCCGGCGACCGGCAGCAACGCGATCACCGAGCCGACCAGGCCCGCGGCGATCCGTTGGCTCCAGCCGAACGCCGGGATCCGGCGGGCGACCCGCCCGCGCAGCTGCGCCGGGATCTCCAGCAGGACGGAGAGCGCGAAGCAGAGCCAGGCGAGCCAGCCGATCGCGACCAGCGCCCAGAGGAAGAGCTGCCCGTCGTCCGGGCCGGTCAGCAGGTGCCCGACGCCGCCGGGCGCGACGTCGCCCATCGCGGCGACCGCCAGGGTGCCGTAGAACAGCACGGCCGGGAGGCCGACCAGCAGCAGGATCAGGGCGACCAGCGAGGCGAGGGCACCGGCCAGCGCGCCCGCCGTGCCGCGCCGGCGCGGTGGGCGGGGCGCCGGGCGGCGGCCGGACGGGGCCTGGTGGTCCCTACGGGCGTGGTTCTTGGCACGTGGCGCGGCCATCAGCCGTTCTCCGCTTTCTTGACTCCGTGGACGAGGATGGCGCTTCCCTCGCCCCTGATCTCCCAGCCGCCCGTCGGCACCAGGTCGAGCAGGGCGGGCCGGTAGGTGGTCCGGACCGTGACGATCACTCCGGTGCCGTCGTCGGTGAGGACGACGTCGCCGCTGAGGCCGGCGAGCCCGAGGTAGGCGTTCGCGGCCCGGGCGGCGTAGTCCTGCCGGACCTTGAACCCCTGGCCCTGCAGGACGCTCGCCTCGTCCAACTGCTGGCCGACCACCCGAGCGGCCTCCTGGGCCAGCGCGTCGGTGTTCTCCACCGCACGCAGCCGGCCGCCCGCGTCGACGACCACGCCGATGACGGCGACCAGGCCCGCCGCGACGACGGCGACGAACAGCGAGATGGTGCCGGCGTCCGCCGTACCGTCCGCCCTGCGCCCCCGCCGGCGCCCGGGGCGCCCCCTGCGGGCCGGCCCGGCCGGTTTCTCGCGTGTCTGCGCTCCACGGAGCATCGTTTCCCCTCCCCCACCCGCGCTACGCATCGTTCTATCGGCCCCGGTAGCGGTCGACCACCGAGGTGAAGCCGCCGTGCATGTTCCTGGTCCCCGGCAGCCCGGGAAGCAGGTCGCTCAGTCCGACCTCGCAGTCCACCGCGACGGTCACGGTCTCCAGCGGGCCCGCCGGGGCGTCGAGTTCGCCCCAGGTCACGTCGATGAACGTCCGCCCGCAGGAAACCCCGTCCTGCCGGAGCACCTCGCGGACGGTGTCCTCGGCCTGCCGGCCGGCGCTTTCCCGGTCGACGCGGCTGATCGACGCGGTGCGCGCCCCCGCGCGCGCCGCCGCGTCCACCGTGCCGCCGGCCGTCTGGATCCGGCCCGCCGCGACGGCCAGCAGGACGAAGGTCAGCAGCACCGGGGCGAGCAGCGCCGCCTCGATCGCCACGCTGCCCCGGTCCGGTCCGGCGCCGGACGCGGCGCCCGGGCCGTCCTGCCCCCGGCGTCCGGAGCGCCGGAGCCGCACCGGCCGGTACGTCACCGACGGGAGCGGTGGGGACCGGCGCCTCACGGAGCACCGCCCTGCTGGACGAACTGCTCGCGAGGGGCGGAGGCGTGCTGGGTGAGCTCGGGCGTCGGCACGCCGGGGATCATGAAGTGCGGCACCACCACCACGCTGACCTGGATCGTCGTGGGGGTACTGCCGTCGGTCGTCACCCCGTAGCGGTCGACCACCGAGCCCTCCCGCGCCAGGAAGCTCTCGGCCTGCTGCCGCGCCGCCGCGTCCTTCTGCCCGTCGGTGGCGGCGCCCTGGAGCCGTCCGGCGTCCACGCCCTCGCGGGCGGCGACGAGGGCGACCTCGCGGGCGTACCACCACATCGATCCCTGGACCACGAGCAGGACGAGGACCAGGACGGTGGGAAAGACGACGGCCAGACTGAGCGTCATCGATCCGGCGTCCCGGGGCCGGTGCGGACGGCGGCTCACCCCGTCGGAGCCGTCTTCGGGACCTGCGAGGTCACGTTGGTGGCCAGGCTCTTGATGGCGAACAGGACGCCACCGGCGATCACCATCAGGGCGATCACGGCCAGCGCCAGCTCGATGCTGATCGCGCCCCGGTCGCCCTCGGCGCGGGCCGCGCGCAACCGCCCGGCCCGATGGTGCAGGAGCAACGAGCCGAGCTGGAGGGGTACGAGGAGCGGGAGGAGCAGGGCGCCGGCCAGCTGTCGCAGTCGAGTGGTCATCGGGACTCCAGGTGGTCTTCGGGGGAGGTGGAGCGGGCAGGGGGAACGCTTCGGAGCGGCACCTAACGGGAGTTGAGCATCTGGTAGAGCGCCGGGAAGACGATCAGGGACGTCATGAGCAGGGTGAGCGCGGAGCCGGGGGCGACCATGCGCTCGCTGTCGGTGTTGGCGCGGGCGAGGTCCTCGGCGAGCAGCTCACCGCGCAGGCTCCGCGCGCGGGCGCGCAGGGTCTCGTACACGGCCGCGCCGTCGGTGCCGGAGATCCGCATGATGTCCGCGACGTCCTGGAGGGGGGTCAGGCCGAGCTCCTCCGAGAGCGCGTCCAGGCCGTCCCAGGGCGGGAGCCGATCGGTGGTGGCGCGCTCCAGGGCGTCGCGGATGCGCCGGAAGACCGTGCCCCGGCCGACCGCGGCGGCCCGGCGCAGTGCCTCGGCCGGGCCGCAGTCCGCGGCGCGTTCCAGCGCGACGAGTTCGAGGTAGGCGGCGATGCCGTGCAGGTACTCGGTCCTGGCCTCCTTGGCCTCGCCGTGCACGATGCCGTCGGGGACGAACCAGAACATGCCGCCCAGCAGCGGGCCGACCACGAACGGGACCGCCATCGGCAGCGCGGTGCCGGTCAGCGCGGCCATCGCGGTGAGGTACGCCGGGAGCAGCAGCCCGAGGAGGGCGAACAGCAGCTTGTGCGCCATGAACCGGGCCGGGGTGCGGCCGATCAGTGACAGCTCGCGCTGCGGGATGCGCAGCCCGGGCAGGCCGATGGCACCCTCGCCCAGCCGGTCGTACCAGCGCGGCGGCTCCTCGGCGTCCTCGGTGCGGCCGCCGACCGGTGTGCGGTGCAGGCGGTCCAGGGCCTGCCCCAGATCCGGTGGCGCCGGCCGGAGTTCGGAGACGAGCAGGGCGATGCCGCCGGCCGCGACGGCGCCGGCCAGGACGGACCAGGGCGAGATCATCGGAACTCCTTCGCCGGTACGTCGCTCTGCTCGGCCGCGTCCGGGCCGGCGTCGGCGGCGAGTCGGCCGGCCTTGCTGCGGCGGTCGGGCTCCAGCAGCCTGGGCAGCGGCGGGTGCGAGGCCAGCGCGCGCATCCAGGCGATCACGGCGACGAAGGCGGCGGCCAGCACCGCGAGCACGACCTGCCCGACGAAGGTGCTGTAGGGCGCGGTGTAGCCGCTGTTGAAGGAGCCGACCACGATCACCAGCACGATGATGCCGACCAGCCAGCGGATCGTGGTGCGGTGCTTGGCCCGGTCGGCCTCGATCGCCCGGCGCTGGCGGACCTCCTCCCGGACCGAGTCGGCGAGATCGGCCAGCGCCCGGGCCAGACCGGGGCCGCTGTCACCGGAGCGCAGCACCAGGGCGGCGAGCACCTTGTCGGAGGTGGAGTCGGCCAGGCTGTCGGCGAAGGCGCGCAACGCGTCCTCGGGCCGCCAGCGGGACTGCAGGCGGGCGGCCAGTTCGGCGATCTCGGACTCCAGGGCGGCGGGCGCGGTGCGGCGGCTGGTGACGATGGCCTGGTTGAGGCCGACCCCGAGCAGCAGGACGTCCGCGATCCGCTGGGTCCACTCCGCGAGGGCCTCCAGCCGCTCGATCCGGTGGGTGTCGGAGCGGGTCGCGTCGAAGAGCCAGGGCAGGCCGAAGACGCCGACCGGCACGAGCAGCGCGGTGAGCGGGATGCCGGTGAAGAGCCAGCCGAGCGGCGCTCCGGCCAGCGCCAGCGGCAGTTGGACGCGGCGCAGCCGCACCAGCCGGGGGGCGGCCGTGCCCGGGGCGCCGTACCAGAGGGTGTGCGCGCGGGTCGCGAGCGGGTTGTCGGCCGGCCCGTCGGCGGGGTCGGTGCCACGCAGGCCGACGGCCAGGGCGATGAGGCCGCCGGTGACCATCAGGCCGCAGAGGACGAAGAGGAGCATCATCGGGCGCCGCCGATCCGCAGCTGGAGCGGCGCGGCCCAACTGCCGTACCCGGCCTGCAGCAGGGAGGCGTCGAAGCCGGCCCGGCGCAGGTCGTCCAGGCAGTTGGGCGGGGTGTGCGGGACGGCCCGGGGCTCGCCCTGATCGATCCTCGGCCCGAAGACGGTGTTCAGTGCGGGCCGCCCGTGCTCACCGAGGCCGGCCACCTCCAGGACGTGCGAGACGAACCGGTGGCGGCGACCGCCGACGGCGGTCTCGTCGACCATGGTGACGTGCACGATGAGGTCGATGGCGTTGGCGGTGAGACGGTAGGCGAGGCTGTCGGTCATGTGGGCGCCGTACTCCAGGCAGAGTTCGGCGATCCGGTCGACCACCATGTGCGGGCCGCGCGCGTGCAGGGTGCACATCGAGCCGCCCTCGCCGTTGGTCATCACCCGCAGCATCGGGACCACCTCGCCGGAGCGGACCTCGCCGACGATGATCCGCGAGAGCGTCATCCGCAGCGCCGCCGGGATCAGCTCGCCGATCGTCAGCTCGCCGGCCAGCCGCCCGTCGACGCGCTCGCCGTTGCCCTCCCGGGCCTCCATCGGGACGACCTGGCGCAGGTGGCCGAGGGTGTGCAGCCAGAGTTCGAACTCCGACTCCAGGGTGCCGATCCGCTCGTCCGGCGGGATCTCGGCGGCCATCGCGCGCAGCAGGCTGGTCTTGCCGACGCCCTGCGTACCGGTGATCATCACGTTCTTCCGGGCCCGGATCGCGGCTGCCAGGAAGGCCGCCAGGGTGTGGTCCACCGTGCCGAGCTGGATGAGGTCCGACAGGGTCGCCGAGGCGACCCGGTGGCGGCGGATCGCGACGTACGGGCGCGGGGTGACCTCGGTCAGCGCCTGCAGCCGCATACCGCCCTCCAGCCGCAGCGCCAGGGTGGGACTGGCGGTGGAGAGGCTGCGCTCGCCACCGCCGTGCTGGCGGGCGAGATCCTGCAGCAGCTCGACCAGTTCGGCGTCGGTGTCGGCCACCGGCGGTACCTGGCGCAGCGGTTGGTGCACCCGGGAGATCCAGACGTCGTCACAGCCGTTGATCAGGATGTTCTCGATGTCCGGGTCGTCCAGGTAGGGCTGGAGCCGCCCGGCGCGGAACAGCAGGTCGAAGACTGCCTCGGCCAGCGCCCGGTCCTGCTCCCGGGTGGGCGGGATGCCGTGTGTCTGGGCGTAGGCGTCCGACCAGCGGGCCACGGCCTCCTCGATCAGGGCGCGGCCGCGCTGGCGGCGGGTGGCACGGTCCGCCTCCACCCCGGAGCCGGCCGACAGCTTGGTGAGCTGCTGGTGCAGTTCGGCGGCGACCTGGCGCTTGAGCTCGCGTGCCACCTGCGGGTCGACGGCGGGCCGGGTGCCCGCTCCGCGCTTGTCGAGCGCGGGCAGCGCGGAGGGCACGGCGGTCGGTCCCACCGCGGCGTGGTCGCCGGGAGGCCGGCCGGCGGACGCCAGGGGGCCGGCCGGGGCCGGTCCGGTCACCCGGCCGGTGACGACCGGGCCGCCGGGGCCGGGCAGCGGCGTCGACCAGGGCAGCGCGGCGGGGTCGGCGCCGGGTCGCTGGTTCAGGGGGCTACCGCGCACGGAGCACCTGCCCGTAGGTGATCTGCTGCGCCGGATCGGACTGCTCGGGGGTGGGCCGCAGCGGCGCCGGCCGGTCCTGCTCGGGGTGCCGGTCGTACGGCGCCTGCTGCGGGTACGGGGTCTGCTGCGGCTGCTGGGCCTGCTGGGCCTGCTGGTACGGGGACGGCCCGGCCGGCCGGTGGGCGGGGGCCGGCTGGCCGGGGAACGGCGCGGGTGCGGCGGGCTGCGGGGCGAGCCCGGCCAGCGGCGCCTGCCCGTACGGCGGCGGTGCGTGGTGGGCCTGGTAGGCGAGCGGGTGCGACTGGGGGCCGGGCTGCCAGGCCGCCCGCGGCACCTGGTGCTCCACCGGGGTGGGGGCGGGCATCACCTGCGGCGGCGACTGCGGCCGGGTGGCCTGCTGCGCCGCGGCGGAGGGGGCGAGCCGCCGGCGGCGGCCGCGGACCAGCAGCTGGATCTGGTCCGCGGCCGAGCGGGCGGTGCGCATCAACTCCGAACGGACGAAACGACGGTCGGCGCTGTCCCCGCCGTCGGACAGCACTCTGGCCGTACGCGGCGCGTGCGGCAGCAGGCCCAGGGTGGGCAGGCCGAACTCCCGGGAGACCTCCGAGGCCGAGTACGGGCCCTCGGCGATCAGCAACAGGCCCAGCGCGTCCGCCCCGGTGCCGGCGGTGGCGAGGTCCTCGCGCAGCGCCGCCAGTCTCGGGCGGGCGGCGCTCAGCCCGCGCAGCGTGGTGCGCAGCGTGGCGACCACCGCGTCGGCCCGCCGGGCCAGCACCGCGCTGGGCCCGGTGGCGCCGGAGCGCCCGAGGTCCAGGATGACGTCGTAGCCCTGGGGTTCGAGCGCGTGCAGGGTCTCGACGAGCGGCTCCCAGGTGTAGGCGAGGCCGGGCGCCTGGGTGGGATCGGTGAGGCCGGGCAGCAGCAGGCGCTCGCCCTCGCCGTCCGGGGAGAGGTCGATCAGCTGGTCCCAGAGGGTCTGCGCGAGCAGCCCGCGCCGGTCGGCGACGGCCAGGTTGCGCAGACCGTAGACGGCCTCCACCCGGCCCTCCAGCGCGCCCGCGAGGACGGCTCCGCCGTCCGGGTCGCACTCCACCAGGAGGATCCGGCGGCCGGGCTCCAGCGGCCAGGCGAGCAGCAGGGCGAGGGCCGAGGTGGTGGCGCCGGGCGCCCCCGGTCCGCCGACGACCGCGATCACCGCCATCAGGCGCTGCCCCCGCTCGCTGCCCCGGAGGGCGTCGCCGCCGGGGCCGAGGCGCCCGCCGAGGCACCGCCCGTGCCGGTCGCACCGGCCGTCCTCGGCGCCAGCACGACCTGGAACTTCGCGCCGGCCACCCAGCCGGCCAGCCGGGTGCCGTCGGCCACCGACACCGCGACGTCGAACACCACGCTGCCGTCCGCGTCGGTCTTCCCCACCGTCGTCACCACGGCGGCCAGGCTCTCGGGGGTCCGGGTGGTGCCCCCGCCCTGGCCCGAGCCGGCGTCCGGGGTGGAGACCACCAGTACGGACACCCCGGGCTGGAGCCTGGTGGCGGGCAGCTGGTTGCGCTTGGCGGCGATGCCGACGACCAGCTGGCCCGGCTGCACCGTGAGGGCCTGCGCCACGTCCGCCTTGAGCAGCAGGGCGCCCTCCTTGAGGTCGGTGGTGGCGCGCATGCCGACCGTCCGGGCCTGGTCGGCGGCCGAGAGCGGCTTCAGAGCCGGGTCACTGGCGATCCGGGCGACCACCAGGTCGTCCGCCTTCAGCACCTGCCCGTACGCGACGTCATGGGCCAGTGCCAGGACGGCGATCCGCTGCCCGGTGCTGTTGTAGAGCACCGCGCCGCCGAGCCCGCCCGCCGCGATCAGCGCCACCGCCATGGCCAGCACCGCGGGACGCCGCCGCCGGGCCCGCAGCGTGCGGGGCGGCGCGTGCGGGACGCCGCGCGCGGGCTCGGGGACGAGGGTGGACGTGCCGGTGCCCGGCGTCGTGACTGTTCGGTTCTCCACCGGGCTTCGGCCTTTCGTACGCGTACGGGGGGAGCTGGACGGACTGCGGACGGACGGTCAGTTCAGCACCTGGACCTCACTGACCGTCAGGGCGAAGGGCACGGTGGTGACCGTCATCGTGATCGGCCTGGTGCCGATCGCCTCGCCGGTTCCGACCACCTTCGAGGTGACCGCCCAGGTGAGCGTGACGGTGCCGGAGAAGGCGCCGGAGGCCCTCTCCACCGCCGAGCTCTCGGTGAAGGTGAAGCCGCAGTCCGGGGAGGGCTCCCGGCCGAACCGGGCCTCGTAGGGGGTGCCCGCCGTGGTGCAGTGCTTCACCTGGCCGTGGCCGAAGTTCCACTCGACGTCCTGGAGCACCGGGGTCGCGGTGACCGAGATGTAGTTGCCCCGGACCGTCCCCGGCGCGGGCGCCGCCGTGCCGGCCGCCCAGTCGAACCAGAGCCAGACCGGCAGGCCGACGACCGCGCCGGCGGCGGGGGCCACGTGCGGGGCGGGGGCGTCGAAGCGGATCCGGCCCCGGGCGTCGTTGGCGAGGGCGAACTTGTCGTCCGGCGGCGGCCCGCCGGGCGCCTGGGCGAGGAAGACCGGCTCGCCCGGTGCGATGCCGCCGGTGGTCTGGCGGCAGTTGACCTCGTAGACCCCGCCGTCCGCGGGCTGGTGTCCGGCCCAGGAGGGGTCGCCGGCCGGGGGCTGCGGATCGGAGAGGTGGTAGTAGCAGCCGTTCGAGGTGCTGAACCAGCCGAGGTCGTTGTCCCAGCAGGCCCAGTCCTGGCCGTTCCAGCTGCAGGTCGCGGTGCCGCCGCCGCTCGCGCCGCCGCCGCCGGTGGGCCCGGTGGTCGGTACCGTGCCCGGCTCGTGCACGTCCGTGCAGATGTAGGTCACCTGGCACTGGTGCACATCCCCGGTGGGGCCGTCCGCCATTGCGGCGCCGGCCGGTGCCAGCAGCAACCCGGCTGCCAGCAGCACACGAAACGTGAATCCTGCCATCGGCTTCAGCATGTTCGGTCCACCTCGCGTTTGAAGTCCACGATCAGCCAGCGTGCTCCGGACTTGCGCAGGGAAACGGTCGCGGGGTACCTCGTCAGCGCCTGTTGCGGTGCCTTTATCGCGTGCGTTGTCGCGTCGGCCTGCTGCCATGCCGTCACATCCAGGCAGTCCCCGACAACGGCGGTCTGCGGATCGGACTTCACGTCGACGCTGTTCACCACCGGGGAATTGCGTGGACTTCCGATCATCACGAGCTTCGCCTCGTGCAACTGGTGAAGGTTCGCGAGCGCCTCGCTGAGCGCCTTCCCGGTCGAGTACGCCTGCAACTGGGAACCGTCGGAGTCGGACCGGGCGAAAGCGTCCGTCTGGGCCGCCCACCAGTCCTGATACGCCCTCAACGCCGTTCGCCCGACGGCCCCTTCCGGACCGTCGGTCGGCGCGGTCCCACCGGTGCCCGAACCACCCGAAGGAGTTACCGGAGTCACTGCCGCAACACTGGGCGCAGAAGTACCGAGCCGATCGGCGGAACCGGCGCCACCACTGCCCCCGCAGGAGCTCAGCAGTATCACCATTACCACCCCACCAACCCCAACCGCCCCAGGGCGCAACACATTTCCGCGCTGCCGCATCGCCCCACCTCGTCGCGACCGACCCCGTCCGTGGTCAGTGGCCGCCAGAAGAATTCCGCCGTACCCGCCGTGCCTGCTGCCAGAGCATCGATTCTTCGCCAAACCGGCCCATCACGGCAACAGCGCGAGCACCCTGACCTTACGCGGACGGCGGATCCGTCGGGGCATTTTCTCGCCACAGAACGGCCAACAGTTCTTCGGAAAGCGACAATCCGGCCAATGCACCCCGTACGGCGGCCCGATTGCGCATCAACAACCGTCCGCCCTGGGGCGGCAGGAGCAGTCGGGCGCCGCTCGCCCCGGCGGCGAGCTCGCCCCACTCCAGCTGCGCGGAGACCGCCTCGTGCAGCTCCTGCGGGCCCACCGCCGGCGGGCCGCCGGGCACACCGTGCTCCAGTACTCTGGCCAGTGCCCAGCTGAACGAGCCCTCGCCGCCCGGCAGTACGGCGGCCCGGCCGCGTCTGCCGGCGGTGTGCCGTGAGATCCGGCCCCAGAGCGGCACCCGCGAGTACGCCAACAGCTCCCCGACGCCGTCCTCCCCGCCGCCGCGCTCCAGCACCGCCCAGGTGTCCCGGTCGGCGACGGCGTCGACCAGCAGCAGGGTCTCCTCCTGGTCGCCGTGGACCATCGCGCTGACCACCCAGTCCCAGGCCAGCCCCCGCCGGTAGGCGTTGTCGGGCGTGCTGCCGCCGGTCACCAGGGCGAGCCGGCGCCCCCTGGGGTCGGCGACCAGCTGTCCCAGCAGGCAGACCACCAGCCAGCGCGCGCGCCGCTGCGCCGCGCCGCGCAGCTCGGTGAGCATCCGGTTCGCGTCGGCGCCCGGCTCCACCAGGGTGACCCGGCACCCGGCGGTGCCCGCGTCGAAGCAGCTGCCGGGCAGCACGTCGGCCAGCAGCCGCGCGCCGTCCGCCGCCAGTGCCGAGCCGCCGAAACTGCGCTCCGGCCCGCCGTCCGCCCCGATCACGACCAGATCGACTCCGCTGACCATCCGCGCACCCCCTCCTCGGCGGCCCGCCCTACCAGGGGCCGCTGCGCCGTACCGGGTACGGATGTGCCCCGTACCGCCGCCAAGCTACCGCCGCGCGGGCCGCCGCACGGGCGGCGTCCGCGACCCGGCGCGCCCGGCCGCGCGGGCGGGGCCGGGGGCCCGGCCACCGGGTGATCCGTTCGTCCAGGTCAGGGACCATGGGCCCTACGGCAGCGGCGGCCCGGGGGGCACCATCGAACGCATGGACCGTGACGATCGGGTGGAGTGCCTGAGCGAGGACGAGTGCCTGCGCCTGCTCGCCACCGTGCCCCTCGGGCGGTTGGTGTACACCGCGCAGGCACTGCCGGCCGTGCTGCCGGTGGCCTTCGAGGTCGCCGCCGACGGCCGGCTGGTGCTCGCCGTGCGCCGGGACGCCAGGGTCTGCCGGGCGCTGGACGACACGGTGACCGCGTTCCAGGCCGACCGGCTGGACCCGGTGACCCGCGGCGGCTGGAGCGTGCTGGTGCACGGGCGGTCCCGGCTGGTGAGCGACCCGGCGACGCACGAGCGGCTGCTGCGGAGCGGGACCTGGAGCTGGGCGCCCGAGGACGAGCCGGTGTTCGTGACGATCACGCCGGAGCTGGTCGGCGGCAACCGGCTGCGGCCGGTGCGGCGGCCCGGGGCGGACGCCTGCCCGGCCGGTCCCGGGGCGGGCGACTCCTGACATGTGACCGGCGAGTAGGCATACTCTGCCAGGGCACCGGCGGCGTGCGTCCCGATCGCGGACCGTCCCGCGGGTGCCGTTGTCCACCCCGGAGCCCCACCGCCCGCAGGAGCGCACCTTGACGACCTTCGCCTCCCTCGCCGACCTGACCGCAGCCGTCGGCACCGAACTCGGTACCAGCGAGTGGCACACCGTCGGCCAGGCCCAGGTCGATCTGTTCGCCGAGGCCACCGGCGACCACCAGTGGATCCACGTCGACCCGGTGCGGGCCGGGGCGAGCCCGTTCGGCTCGACCATCGCGCACGGCTACCTCACGCTGTCGCTGATCCCGGTCCTGGCCAAGGAGTGCTACGGCGTCGAGGGCATCCGGATGGCGCTCAACTACGGCTCCGACAAGGTGCGCTTCCCCGCTCCCCTCCCGGTCGGCACGGCGGTGCGGGCCACCGCGGAGCTGGTCTCCGCCGCCGAGGTCCCGGGGGGCGTGCAGGCCGTCGTCCGGTTCACCGTGGTCAGCGCGGAGAGCGCCAAGCCGCACTGCGTCGCCGAGACGATCACCCGGTTCTACCTCTGACCGCCATCGCGTGAACAGGCGTGCGGTACGCCGAACGGCCCGCCGCACGGCTGTTCACCAGGTCACGGTGGAACCCCGGCCGGTATGGTCCGACGAGATGGTTGTCGTACGACAAGGGCCACGTATCGGGGCCGTTCGCGCGTACCGGCCGTCAGTGCGTCGGCATGCCGGTATCCGGGTCGCAACAGCTGGGCAGTAGTCGCTCGTACGCCGGCCGTACGGCGGCCCTCCCGCCGCGCGGACCGGATGCTCCCGTCCTTGGAGGCACCGTGCCCAGCTCCGTCCCCTGGTACTCCCGCGTCACCGGTCTGACCTCGCAGCTCTCCACACCCGGGCGACTGACCGGGGCGCCCCTGTCCGAGCTCTCGCGCACCGCCTGGCAGCAACTGCGGACAGAGGCCTTCGGAGCCGACCCGCGCGGCGGACGACTGGCCCGGATCCGCCGCTCGCCGCAGTTCGAGGACGGCGCGTTCCGCAATCCGGTGCCGACCCGGCGGCTGGTGTACGAGCGGACGCCGCTGGAGATCACCCGGGCCCGGTTCACCGCCGACCGGGCCCGCCGGGGGCCGACCGCCGCCGTCCCGCTGCACCGGCTTCTCCCGGTCGAGCTGGCCGTGCCGCCCGCCTCCGGCCTGCGGCTGACCTGGCTGGGCCACGCCACGGTGCTCGCCGAGCTGGACGGCCGGCGGGTGCTGTTCGACCCGGTCTGGGGCGAGCGCTGTTCGCCGTTCGGGTGGACCGGGCCCAAACGGCTGCACCCCGTGCCGATCCCGCTCGCCGAACTGGGGCCGGTCGACGTGGTGGTGGTCTCCCACGACCACTACGACCACCTGGACATGGCCACCATCCGCGCGCTGACCGGGACGGGCGCGGTGTTCGCCGTCCCGCTCGGGGTCGGCGCGCATCTGGAGCACTGGGGCGTCCCGGCCGACCGGATCGTCGAGCTGGACTGGTGGGAGTCCGCCGAGGTCGCGGGGCTGACGCTGACCGCCACCCCCGCCCGCCACTACTGCAGCCGGGGGCCCCGGACCAGCCCGTTGTTCCTCTGGGCGTCGTGGGTGGTGGCCGGGCCCGAGAACCGGGTCTTCCACAGCGGGGACACCGGGTACTTCCCCGGCTTCGAGGAGATCGGCCGCCGACTCGGGCCGTTCGACGCGACGATGATGCAGGTCGGCGCGTACAGCGACTTCTGGCCCGAGGTGCACATGACCCCCGAGGAGGGGGTGCGGGCCCACCTGGACCTGGGCGGGCGGGTGCTGCTGCCGATCCACTGGTGCACCTTCAACCTCGCACCGCACCCGTGGGAGGAGCCGCCCGAGCGGACCATCGCCGCGGCCCGGGCACTCGGTGCCACCACGGCCGTGCCCCGGCCCGGCAAGCCGTTCGAACCGGCCGAGCCCCCGGTACTGAAGCTCTGGTGGCGGGCCGTCGCCGCGATGCCGGCGGGCGCCGGGCCGCTCGTACCGGAGAGCCTCCCGGTGGCGGCGGCCGAGCCCGTCCCGGCTGCCGCGGCCGCACCGTCCGGCCCGTCCGGCGCGGAGACCAGGTCGGACGGAGCGCCGGACGGACGGACGCGGACCCGGTCGGACGGACGCCAGGACGCCCGGCCGGACGCCCGGCCCCAGGTCGCGGCGGAGGACGACGGCATCACGGTGTGAGCCCGCCCGGCCCCGCCGGGCGCGCGGACGGACGCGGACCCGGGCGGGCGGGCGGGCAGGCAGGCGGGCGGGCAGGCAGGCGGGCGGGCAGGCAGGCGGGCGGGCGGGCAGGCAGGCGGGCGGGCGGGCAGGCGGCGCTCCTGGCCCGCTCGGTCAGCTCGGCCGTCGCGCCCGGGTGAGCACACCCTCGGTGATGCCGACACGGGCCGACGGTCGTTCCTCGACTCCCCGGGCCGGCTCCGCCTCACCCAGGCACCGCACAGGCCGCGCTCAGGCCGCGTCCAGCACCTCCCGCAGCGCCCGCGCCTCCTTCACCGGCCGGCTCACCCCGCCGCGCCCGGCCAGCGCCGTGACCTCGGCGATCGCGCCCCGGGCCGCCGCGCGCCGGGCGCAGTCCGCCGCCAGCGCGAGCAGTTCGCCACTGCCCCGGGCGGGCTCCCCCGCCAGCAGGCCCGGCAGCGCGCCGGCCAGCACCGACCACACCGTGCCGTACGCGCCGGTGTCGGCCGCCGCGCGCAGCGCCGCCGTCATCCGGTTGGCCTTGACCGCGCCCGCCGCCGTCAGCTCGGCCAGCTCCCGGCCGAGCAGCGCGCCGTCCAGATCGCCGCGCGCGGCCAGCACGAGCAGCGCGTCCACCGCCGCCGCGCGGTCCTCCGGGAAGCGCGCGCCCAGCCCGTACCCGAGGGCCAGGTGCAGCGCGAGGCCGGCCCGGCCGCCCGACTCGGCGAGGTACGGGAGCAGCAGCGGGGCGCCGCGCTCCCCACGGTCGGCGGCAGCGGCGAAACCGTCGAGCAGCCGCGCCGCGACCTCCTCCCGGTGGCCGGGCAGCGCGGCCACCCAGTGCGGGGTCGGCGCCCACGCCCACCCGGCCTGCTTCCTGGCCCGGGCGACGTCCGGCACGGTCGCCGCGAGCAGGTCCAGACACTCCGACGCCAGACCCTTCGTCATCAGGGCCTCCGACGCCGGGCCCTCCGGCACCCGGGCCACGCCCGGCTGGGC
Source organism: Kitasatospora sp. NBC_00315 (assembly GCF_041435095.1). NCBI lineage: Bacteria > Bacillati > Actinomycetota > Actinomycetes > Kitasatosporales > Streptomycetaceae > Kitasatospora > Kitasatospora sp. NBC_00315. The sequence goes on from NZ_CP108025.1 coordinate 1,577,149, forward strand.
GACGCCGATCCGCACCAGCTGCTCCCACCAGTGGTCCTGGTGGCGCAGGGCCGCCACCGCGCCCCGGCCCGGCGCGAACCGGACCCGCTCCGACGGCTGGGACGGCAGCCCGCCCGCGAGCAGCCAGCCCGCCGTCCGGCGCCCCGCGGGCGAGGTGAGCCGCCCCGCGGCCACCAGCACCTCGGCGTCCCGGGTGGGCGTCACCCGCAGCAGCGCGAGGGAGAGGTCGACCGCGCCGGGCGTGAGCCCCGCCGCCTCGTACACGGCCAGACGCCGTACCAGTTCGGCCGCCTCCAGCGCTCCGGTGGCCACCGAGGGCACCGCGAGCAGCAGGGGCGGCGCGGTGGCCGTGACCTGCCGGGCGGCCTCCTCCAGACGGGCGGCCGTCAGCGCGCCGTAGGGGCTCTGGGGGTGGCGGCGCAGCGGGGAGCGCGAGGTGGCGCGCAGCGAGTCCCACAGCCGCCGCGGCGGCAGGAGTCCGGCGACCGACGCGGCCACGAAGTGGACGTCGCTGGGCGTGCAGTCGCCCCAGTGCCCGCCGCCGGACCAGGGGTGGGCGCGCAACACCGGTGCGAGTGCCTCGACCAGGGCCTGCCGGTCCAGTCGGGCGTGGCGGACCAGGCCGTCCAGCGTCCGTTCGAAGACGGCCACGTCCGCGTCGCCGGCCAGCAGCGCGGAGAGCTCCTCGGCGACCTCGGCCGGGGTGGCGAGCGGCGGGCCCAGCGGGCGAGGTGACGGGACGGGCGGCAGCAGGTCCGCCGGAGCGGCGGCGGGCTCGGGGGCGGCCAGGCCCAGCAGGGCGGCGGCGCGCCCGTGCTGCGCGGGGCCGAGGCTCGCGGCGGCGGCCCGCAGCTCCGGCAGGACGGCGGGGCCGGCGGCCGGGAGGTGGCGGGCGACCACGTTCAGCGCGCGTTCCTGGAGCGCCGTGTCCTGGTGGCCGAAGGCGACGGCGGCCGCCAGCACCACCGGCCCGGAGCGGTCGGGTGCGCGCCGGGCCGCCCGGTCCAGCCAGCCCAGCTGGGCGCGGACCAGCTTCTTCTCCGTCCGGAACAGCACGATCTCGCCGGCCTCGGCGAGGAGTCCGGGCTCCAGCAGACCGGCCTCGTCGAGCCCCGCGAGCACCTGTTGGGCGTGGCCGGCCACCGGCGAGAGCCCGTCGAGCAGGGCCACCAGGGTGCGCGCGTGTCCGAGGTGCTCCTCCGGCGTCGGGCCGAGGGCCTCCAGCAGACCGAGGAAGGCCCGCTGGTCCGCGGGTTTTCCCCCGCGCAGCAGCCGGGCCAGGCAGCGGCCGATCAGCTCCGCGCGGTCCAGCGTCCCGGTACGGGCCAGTTCGGCCAGCGCCCCGGGCCAGGTGTCCCCCGCCGTGCGGCCGGGGGCCGGCGTCAGGCTGTACCCGATGTCGGAGAGTTCGAAGAGCCGGGGCAGCAGGACCGCCAGCAGGGGGTCGGCGCGCAGCAGCTCGACCAGCGGGCCCCGGCGGTCGCGGCCGTCCGCCTCCGCCGCGCGGTGCCGCGCCCAGCCCCGGACGAAGGCGTCGGAGGTCGGCACGGGGCAGCCGGTGAGCAGCACCAGCCGCTCCAGGGCCGGATAGTCGTTCCAGCCCCAGGCCTCGGCGCGGCGCCCCGCGAGCCCGGCCAGCACGGCCGCCTGCCAGTCGGCGGGCTGCTGCCCGATGATCTGCCGGAGCGCGGGGTGATCGAGCTCGACCGTTTCGGAGAACTCCCTGCCGGCGATCCAGCGGGCGGCCGCGCCCGGCGCGGTGTGGCAGCCGGCTCCGGCCAGCAGCACCGCGACCCGGCGGCGCCCGCCCTCCCTGGTCCGGTCGCCGCCGAGGGCGGTCCGCAGTTCCTTGAGCGCGGGCAGGCAGGCCCTGCGCTCGGCCGGTGTGATCCCGGCCAGCAGCTGCGGCAGCGTGCTGGCCGAGCCGAGGCGTACGGCGCCGAGGATCCGCTCCACCGGGCTCATCGCCGGGCCGCCTTCGGGGCGTCCGGGAGCGCGGCGGCGACGGTGCCGACGGGCGCGGCGCCCGGGAGCGCGGCGGCGACGGTGCCGACGGGCGCGGCGCCCGGGAGCGCGGCGGCGGCCGACTCCCTGGTCAGGCCGACGGCGAGCACGTGCTTGCAGGGCCCCCGCCCGCCCCGGTACCTGGCCCACCAGAGGCAGGTGCAGCTCGACCGCCCCGCCGGGTCGGTCCTGACCCGCTGGATGTGGTCGTCGACCGTCACGGTGGCGAGTGCCCCGCCCGGCTCCAGCCGGACCGCGCCCGCCGTGGCCAGCGCACGCGCCGCCCGCAGGCGGGGGTTGTGCAGCTCGGCCCGGCCCGCGTCGTACGGCAGCCGGCGGTGGAAGTAGGCGGCCTCGGCCGCGTCGTAGCCGACCAGGCCGGCCGTGCCGAGTCGGACCAGCGCCGCGCGCACCCGCTCGGGGCTCAGCGCGGCCTGCTCGGCGAGCTCGACCGGGTCGATCCGGGGTTCCCAGGAGAGCAGCACGGCCACCAGGTCGGCGTCCTGCTCGGTGCCGCGGGCGGCCAGCGCACCGAGCACCCCGCCCTCGCCGGAGAAACCGCGGGAGGAGTCCGGCGACAGGGTGAGGGTGAGCCGCATGCCGGGGAGCACGATCTCCCAGGCGGACGCGGTCGGCCCGGCGACCGTGGCCGGCCCGTACACCCGCAGCGCGAGGGCGTGCCTCAGCACCCGCTGCAGGGTGGCGAGCCGCTCGGGCCCGGGCAGGCACACCGCGCCGGGGACCGGCCGGGTGGTCGGGCGCAGCGTCCGGCCGGCGGGCACCACCCAGTGGACCGCCCGGCTCCCGGCGCGGCCGGTGCTCCCGGGCAGCGAGCGCAGGAAGCGGACCGCCTCGGCGGCCGGGAGTTCGGCCCGCAGGTCGAATCCGGCGGCGATGACCTGGGTCTCGGCGAAACCGCGCAGCCAGCGGTCCGGCAGCGGGACCTTCCGCTCGACCACCGGGCCGTCGAAGGTGGTGACCTCCAGGGCGTCCGGCCCGACGGCCAGGTGCAGCGGCTCGGCGGCGCCGATCCGGCCGAGCGACTCCCGCAGCGGGTCGTTCACGTCGACGTTGGTGGTGCCGTGGCCGATCTCGTCTCCGTCCAGGCCCTCGGCCAGGACGTCCAGCCGGGCGTGCACTCCGCAGCAGCCGGAGAAGGACTCGAAGCGCAGCCGGTCGCCGTCGGCGGTGACCACCGGGTCGAGCGAGGCGCGCAGCCGCGGCTGGTGGTACCGGGCGGCCGCGACGTCGGCGACGGCCAGCAGGGCGGCCGCGGCCGGGCCCGGGGCGGTGAGGAACCCGCTGAAGAAGCGCGGGTGCGCGGCGGCCCCGGCGACGGTGGCACCCCCCGAGGTCTGCAGGGCGAGGCGGCGGCCGGCGGCCTCGTCACGGACGGCGGACGGGCGGAGATAGGCGTACGTGTGTACGGCTTGCGTCATGGTCGGAACGCTAGGACCGGGCACTGACAGCCGGCCGAAGAGGAACACGTTCTACCTCTCCGAGGCCCGTCCGGGTAACCCAGGTCACACCGCCGATGACGCCGCGTCTGCCACTATGAGCAGGTGAGTGAGCCGACCGGACAGTCCGCGCGGGCGAGCCTGGGCACCGCCCCCTTCGCCGACCTGCTGCGAATCGAAGAGCTGGACAAGAACCTGTTCCGTGGCTGGTGCCACGCGGGCGCACCGATGCGCGCCTTCGGCGGCCAGGTCGCCGCCCAGGCGCTCACGGCCGCCGGGCGCACCATCGGCCCCGAGCGCACCGTGCACTCGCTGCACAGCTACTTCCTGCGCCCGGGGGATCCGACCCAGCCGATCACCTACGAGGTGGACCGGGTCCGGGAGGGCCTGACCTACGCCACCCGCCGGGTGACCGCCGTCCAGCGGGACGAGGCGATCTTCACGCTCTCCGCCTCGTTCAAGATCCCGGAGGAGGCGGAGAGCCGCCAGCGCACCATGCCGCCCGTCCCCGGGCCGGAGGGCCTGCCCGACCCGTTCCGCGCCCGGGCGCAGGCCGACCCGGAGGCGTACGCCGCGACGGCCGGGTTCCGCACCCTGGACCTGCGGTTCATCCCGGCCGACGCGCCCGGCATACCGGCCGAAACCCCGGGCGTGCCGCAGCAGTTCGTCTGGCTGAGAGCCGGCACCCCGTTGCCCCAGGACGACCAGTTGCTCCAGGTGTGCGCGCTGACCTACCTGTCCGACCTCACGCTCGCCTCCACCGCCACCCTGCATCTCCAGTTGCCGCTGTTCCAGCGCACCGAGCCGCCGGCGGTCATCATCGCCTCGTTGGACCACGCGATGTGGTTCCACCGGCCGTTCCGCGCCGACGAGTGGCTGCTGTTCGCCCAGCGCAGCCCGTCCGCCTCCGACGGCCGGGGGCTGGCGCACGGGGAGTTCTACAACCGGGAGGGGCTGCTGGTCGCGTCCGCCGTCCAGGAGGCACTGATCCGGGACCGCCGTACCCACCGGTAGCGGACCGGCGGGGAAGCCGACGGCGGACACGGCTCCGTGAAGCGCGTCACGAGCGCGCGCATGCGTCATACTCCGGCGACGTCCGGGGGCCTATCATGGTGCGGGTGACCAAGGTTGACCTGTCACCAAGGCCGGTGGAGGCGATGTCTCCACGTCAGATCGAACGCCGTGAGAACCTCATCGCGGCCGCGCTCGCCCTCGTGAACGAGATCGGCGTCGAGCGGTTGCAGATGAAGCAGGTCTGCGAGCGCTCCGGAGTCGCCCTGGGGACGGCGTACCGGTACTTCTCCTCCAAGGACCACCTGCTGGCCGCCGCCATCGCCGAGTGGCACCGGCTCCTGCTGGCCGACCTGGTGGCGGAGCTGCGCGGGCCCCGCGGCGGTCCGGCGACGACGGACCGGGTGGTGCGCTTCGTCCAGCACGGCATGCGGGCCTACCAGCGGCAGCCGCAGCTGGCCCGGCTGCGGGTCGCCGTGGTGGCCTCCACCGATCCGTTCGCCAGCGAGGCCCTGCAGGGTATGGCGCGGGCCGACAGCGCCGCGCTGCAGGCGGTGATGACCCAGGTACCCGCGGCAGCCGGCGAACTCGTCCGGCACATCGTGGGCCACGCCTGGCAGGGCGAGCTGACGGCGTGGGTGACGGGCCGCAGCACCCTCGGGGACGCCCGGCGGCGGCTGGAGGACGTGGTGCGCCTGGTGCTCACTCCGTACGACGGCCAGCCGTACGACACGCAGTGAGCACCGGCGCCGTCAGGCGGTGCGGGTCCCGCTCACCACGGTCGCGTAGCGCTCCTCGCACTCGTCCACCCGCGCGGTCAGCCCGCCCCGGGTGACGGCGGCGACCGCCGCCGGCACCTGGAGTTCACTGGTCTCGAACAGCAGGCGGCCGCCGGGGGCCAGCCAGTCGGCCGCCTGCGCCGTCACCCGGCGCAGCACGTCCAGGCCGTCCGCCCCGCCGTCGAGGGCGACCCGGGCCTCGTGCAGCCGGGCCTCCGAGGGCAGCAGCTCGACCTCCAGGGTGGGTACGTAGGGCACGTTGGCGAGCAGTACGTCGACCCGTCCCCGCAGGCCGGCCGGCAGCGGTGCGAAGAGGTCCCCCAGGTGCACCCGCCCGCCGGCCCCGGCGAGGTTGCGGCGGGCGCACGCGACGGCGGCCGGGTCGATGTCGCAGGCGTACAGCTCGACCCCGGCCAGCTCGGCGGCCAGCGCCGCGCCCAGCGCGCCCGACCCGCAGCACAGGTCGACGACCACGGCCCCGGCCGGCGCGAGGGCGAGGGCCCGCTCGACCAGGAACTCGGTACGCCGCCGGGGTACGAACACCCCGGCGTCCACCGCGATCCGCAGACCGTTGAACTCGGCCCAGCCGAGCACGTGCTCCAGGGGCAGGCCGGCGACCCGCCGGCGCACCATGGCGGTGAGGTCGTCGGGGGTGTCGGCGGCGGTACGGAGCAGTTGCGCCTCGTCCTCGGCGAAGACACAGCCGGCGGCGCGGAGCGTGGTGACGATCGCGGAGAGCGGGGGAAAAGACGGCGGAACGGACATGAGAGCCTTTCGGAACGCCTGCGGGCGCTCCAGCGGTTCAGCCGCGCCGGTGGTTCGACACGGCCGCGAGGGGGAGCACCCGACCTGACACAGCGGTAATGGGTCTCACCTCCTCGATCCGTTCACTCCGACTGTCGGAGAGCGCCACCCTACCCGATCCGGCCCACCGGCCGAGCGCGCGCGAACGACGTGCGCCGCCCACCGGCCGGCGCGGGGCGCCGCACCCCGGGGCTGCGCCGTACGGGTGAACGCGTACCGACAGACCGACGTCCGCACCCCGTCAAGACTTCACTCACGCGTAGTCATCGTTTAACACCTCGCTGGAATGCTCGTCAGCATGAACAGCCGACCTCTGCCCGCCGCCCCGGACCAGCGCTTCCCGCTCCCCCAACGGCACCGCCGCCTGCTCGCCTGCGCCGCCGTAGCCGCCTCGGTCGCACTGGGCGCCTTCGGGGTCGGCGCCACGGTGGAGACCGTCCGGCACGGAACCGTCGCCTCGGCCACCGCCGCCCGCTGAGGGCCCGGGGCCGGGGCGACCGGGGCCGGGGTGGCCGGACCCGCGCCGGTGGGCACCGCCGGAGCGGGCCGCGGGGGCCGGTCTCAGGCCGGCAGGCCGGTACGGCGCTGCGCCCACGGGTGGGCGGGCGATGGGACCGGCGCGGCGGTCGGCGCGGCGGTCGGCGCGGCGGTCGGCGCGGCGGTCGGCGGCTCGGCGGCGGCGGGCCGCTGCGGGCGCTCGTCGCACTCCGGCGCCCCGGAGCCGTTCACGTACGCCTCGGACCGGTCCACCCCCTGGTCGGACCGGTCGCGCAGGTCCGGCTCCCCGTCCGGCAGGGCGTCGTCCTCCGCGCCGTCCGCGCCGGCGCGGCGGGAGTGCCGCCCGGTGCCGGTGGCGGGCAGCGGTTCGGCCTGCGGGGCGTACCGGGCGGCCGGCGCGAGCAGCAGCCATCCCGGCGGGTAGGTACCCCGCGGCGTGGGCGCGATCAGGCCCATCCTGGCCAGCAGGTCCAGCGCGTCGCGGCGCAGCGCCGTCCGGTCGGCCAGGTAGTCACGGCGCCAGCCGGCCCGCAGCCCGTGCTCGTCGGCGATGTCGCCGAGGGCGCCGTCTATCAGCGCGTCGGGTATCGGCACGGCCGTCCCGGCCGGGTCGCCGGGCAGCGGGCGCAGCTCCTCCACCAGGCGTTCGAGCAGCAGCAGCGCCGCCCGGTCGAGCGTGCCGGTGCCGGGCAGGGCGAGGTCGGTGAGTTCGTCGGCCGGGTCGAGCAGCGCGACGCCCTCGGTGCGCAGTTCCGCCTCCAGGCCGAGGAACTCGGCGAAGGACTCGGCCTCGGCCCGCCGGTGCTCCCGCAGCCAGGCGCCCTGCTCCTCGGTCAGGTCGTCGAACAGCACCGCCGGGGTCTCGGCGAGCAGGCGGCGTACCACTGTGGCGGGGGCGGCCTCGGCGGCCCCCCGGACCAGCGCGGCCGGGTCGGCGGCGAGCGCGGGCGGCCCGGCCGGCAGGGCCCGGGCCAGCTCGCGGTCGACGGTGAGCACGGCGGTCGGATCCAGGGTGTCCAGGCCGCTGCCGGTCGCGCTGAGCACCTGCCAGTCGGTCAGCACGCCCAGGGCGGCGGCGAGATCGGCCTCCGGTCCGGCTCCCCGGGCACCGGCGGCCGGGGCGAGCGCCCGGACGGCCGTGACCAGCCGCCCGAGCGGGAGTTGCTCGGGCGCGCCGACCAGCACCGACAGCGCGAGGGCGAGCTGGGCGTACTCGCCGGGGGTGAACGGCTCGCCGGTGCCCGGGCGCTCCAGCCGGCGGCCGCCGCCCGGTCCGAGGCCGCCCTTGCCGAGCCGGGCGTGCCAGGGGCCGACCACCAGCCGGTAGCCGAGCAGGGTGTCGAACCGCTCGGTCAGCCAGTCGCGGTGGCGGCGGATCAGCGGGAAGCCCTCGCCGTGCGGGCCGGCCGCGGTGACCAGCGGGTGGGCGAGCAGCAGCCGGGCCGCGACCCGGCGCTCGGCGGTCGCCGAGCGGTCCTGCGGGCGGGCCGGCAGCCGCGCGGGCTCGGGTTTGCGGTGCCTGCCGCGCCGCGGACCGGCGGCCGGGGCGAGGGGCTGGGCGCCACTCGGATCGTGGGCGCCGGCCGTCGGATCCGGGGACCGGCGGGACCGGCGCGGGCCCGGCACCGGGCGGGGTTCGTGGACCACCGTCGCGGCGGGGGCGGGCGCGCTCGGCCCGTGCCACCAGCTGACGCCGTCCGGGCCGTCGGCTTCCGGGGCGGCGGCGGGGGCGTCGCCGCCGTGCCGGGCACCGAAGTGCCGGGCACCGTAGAGGCCGAACGCGGCGGTGAACAGATCGTGGGCGGCCTCGTCCCCGGCGGTGACGAACCAGCCGGCCAGTCGCAGCAGCCCGGGATCGGCGGGGTACGGCGCACCGGCCCGCGCCGCGCCGTCGACGGCGGCGTACGGCACGCCGTCAGCAGGTCCGGCGCCAGCGCCGCCGCGGGGGCCCCGGGCCGGGCCGCCGTCGTCGGGGAGTGCGCCGCGCACGGCTGCGCAGGCGCCGGTGGTGGCCCGCCCCGCCCCGCCCGCGCGCCCGTCCGACGTGCCGCCGGCCACCCGTAGGGTGCCGGCCGCGTACTCCTGCTGATCCATGTCGTGGACCAGATTAGTCGGTGGGCACGGCCGCCGGTGGCAGCAACCGGCCTACCCGGCGATTTGTCCGGCGCCCGGCCGGCCGAGCGGTCCGGCGGCCCGAAATCTACGCGTCGGTAACAACCCCTTCCGCAGGCCGCCCACCGTCGCCTATCGTGCCGGACATGCCGAACCTGCCCGATGTCGTGCTCTGGTCGATACCCGCCTTCGTGCTGCTCACCGTCCTGGAGATCGCCTCGTTCCGGTTCCATCCGGACGAGGAGGAACAGGGCTACAGCCGCCGTGACACCACGACCAGCCTCACCATGGGTCTCGGCAGCCTGCTCTTCGACGCCCTGTGGAAGATCCCGGTGGTGGCGCTCTACGCGGCCCTGTACGAGCTGACGCCGCTTCGGGTGCCCGTGCTGTGGTGGACGGTGCCGCTGATGCTGCTGGCGCAGGACTTCTTCTACTACTGGTCGCACCGCGGCCACCACGTGATCCGCATTCTCTGGGCCTGCCACGTGGTCCACCACTCCAGCAGGCACTACAACCTCTCCACCGCGCTGCGCCAGCCCTGGACCAGCGCCACCAGCTGGGTGTTCTACGTCCCGATGATCCTGGCCGGCGTGCACCCCGCCGCCCTGGCGTTCTGCTCCTCGGCCAACCTGGTCTACCAGTTCTGGATCCACACCGAGCGGATCGACCGGCTCCCCCGCCCGGTCGAGTACCTGTTCAACACGCCGTCCCACCACCGGGTCCACCACGCCTCGCAGGGCGGCTACCTGGACCGCAACTTCGGCGGCATCCTGATCCTCTGGGACCGGCTCTTCGGCTCCTTCACCGCCGAGACGACCAGGCCGGTCTACGGCCTGACGAAGAATCTGGACACCTTCAACCCGCTGCGGGTCGCCACCCACGAGTACCGGGCCATCGCCCGCGACCTGGCCGCCGCCGACAACTGGCGCGACCGGCTGCGCCACCTCACCAAGGGCCCCGGCTGGCAGCCGGCCCGCCCCGACCGCCCGGAGGGCAACCCCGCATGAGTCTCAGCAGCACCACTCGCGTCGTCGGCGGCCGGCTGCGCGCCGCCCGGGGCCTGCTCGCCGGATTCGCCGCCACCTCGGCCGCGCACCTGGGCGCGATCCTCACCGACAGCCCCGCGCTCCAGCACGCCACCAAGCCGGCGCTGATGCCGCTGCTGGCCGCGCACACCCTGACCGCCACCGAGCGCGCCCCGAAGCTGCTCGCACCCGCGCTGCTGCTGAGCGCCGGCGGCGACGTCCTGCTCCAGGTCGGCGGCGACACCGCCTTCCTGGCGGGCATGGGCTCCTTCGCGGCCGCGCACGTCTGCTACGTGACGATGTTCGTGCGACGCGGCGCGCTGGACGACCGGCGCCGCACCGCGCTGGTGGCGGCGGGCTACGCGGCGGCCTGGGCGGCGCTCGTCTCGCAGCTGTGGCCCGGCCTCGGCGAGCTGAAGATCCCGGTGGCGCTCTACAGCCTGCTGCTCACCTCGACCGCCGTGACCTCGGCCCGGCTCGGCCTGCGCACCGGCCTGGGCGGTGCGCTGTTCCTGCTGTCGGACACACTGATCGCCACCGACATCGCGCACTGGCGCCAGTTGCCCGGCCACGAGTTCTGGGTCATGGCGACCTATGTGGTCGCGCAGTACCTGCTGGCTAGCGGAATCCTGAAGGCCCACCAGGACGACCCGACCGAACCGACCGACCTGACCGACCCGACCGGGCAAAACGACCGGGGCACCCGGAGCGGCCGGACGTACGACGGCGCGCCGGCCGCCTCCTGACACACGCCGGCGCCCCGGGGCCGGGTGGGCCCGGGGCGCCGGCGCACGGGCGCCGGACCGCCTCTCAGGCGCCCCGGGAGCCGGGCCGGGCGTCGGCCGTGGTCCGGCGGCGCAGCAGCAGGAAGCCGCCCACCCCGCCGGCCACCAGGACCGCGCCGCCCGCCAGCTCCGCCGGGCTCTCACCCACCGAGCCGCCGAGACCGGTCTTCACCGCGCCGTGCGGCTCCTCGACCAGCCCGGCGGCCGGCCCGGCGAGCGAGGAGTCCCAGTCACCGGCCGCCGGGGCGGTGGCGCCGTGGCCGGGCGCGGAGGCGACCACCGTGGTGACCGTCACGCTGGTCGAGAAGGTGCCGCCGTCGGGGCACTTCCCGTCGATCTTGGCGTCGCCGCCGGGCTTGTCCGCGACCTTCGCCGAACCGGTGTGCCGGCCGTCCGCCCCGAGCGTGAGGGTGGCCGGGCCGCCCTCGAACGCGGCGGACTCGGCGGTGATCGTCTTGGTGGTGCTCTTCTCGCAGGACACGGTGACCGTGACGGTCTGACCCGGCGCGGCCTGGGACGGACTGACGGTCGCCTTGCCGCCGTCCTTGGCCATCGCCGCCGGGGCCGAGAAGGCGATCAGCAGGGTGGCACCTGTCAGAGCTGCGGCGGCCGTACGCGTGGGGCGCATACCGGAACCTCCAGGATTCTCGGGCGCAGTCGGGGACTCCTGTGTCCACGTGGTCGGACAACTACACCCAGTCACCCCACACGCTAGGCAGCACCCCGCCCCGCGGCCACCGCACGGGACCGTTCGGGGACGCTCGTCGCTCTGCGCGACCGGCGCCCCACCGACCGGCGCGGCTCAGAGGTCGAGGTCCACCACCACCGGCGCGTGGTCGGAGGTGCCCTTGCCCTTCCGGGCCTCGCGGTCGACATAGCTGTCCGTCACGGCCTCGGCGAACGCCTTGTTGCCGTACGTCAGGTCGATCCGCATGCCCCGGTTCTTCGGGAAGGCCAGCTGGCGGTAGTCCCAGTAGGTGTAGGGCCGGTCGTACTTCAGCGGGCGGGGCACCACGTCCCGCAGGCCGGCCTCGCGCAGGTTGCCGAGGGCGGCGCGCTCGGCCGGGGTGACGTGCGTCAGCCCGGCGAAGGCGGCGACATCGAACACGTCCTCGTCGGTGGGGGCGATGTTGAAGTCGCCGAGGACGGCGAACGGCCGCTCCCCCGCCGCGTCCTCGATGACGGCCCGGCGCAGGGTCTCCAGCCAGTCCAGCTTGTAGCGGTAGTGCGCGTGGTCGACCTCCCGGCCGTTCGGCACGTAGACCGACCAGACCCGGACGGGCCCGCAGGTCGCCGCGACGGCGCGGGGCTCGACGTCCGCCAGCAGGGCGTCGTCGGCGAGGTAGCCGGGCTGCTCGGGCAGGCCCCGGTGGACGTCCTCCAGACCGATCCGGGAGACGATCGCCACGCCGTTCCACCGGCCGTTGCCGTGCGCGGCCGTCTCGTAGCCGAGCTCCCGGACGGCCTCGTACGGGAAGGCCTCCGCCGAGCACTTGAGCTCCTGGAGGCAGAGCACGTCGGGCTCGGCGCTCTCCAGCCACTCCAGGAGTTTGGGCAACCGGGCGGTGACGGAGTTGATGTTCCAGGTGGCGATGCGGACGGTCACGGCAGGCGGCCTTCCCGGTGGTACGGACGAGGAGCCGGCGGGCAGCCGGCCGGGGTGGGCGCCCCTGCGGACGCCCACCCCGAATCTACCGCCCGGCACCGACAGGCGGTCGGATCACCGGGACGGCCGTACCACCGCCGCGGCTCCCCCGCCCCGGCGCACGGGTTCGGCGGCGGCCAGCCAGCGGCCGTCCGGCAGCCGCTCCACGCCGGTCGCCGCGCCGATCTCGGGGGTGACGGCGAAGGACTGTCCGAGCGCCTCCAGCGCGGCCCGCTCGGGCAGGGCGAGGAAGGCGGGTTCGGCCTGGGTGGTGGCGGTGTTGCGCTGGCTGGCGCGGGGCGCGGCGATCGCCTGCTCCAGCGTCAGGCCGCGGTCCAGGCGGCCCAGCAGCACCTGGAGCACGGTGGTGATGATCGTCGCGCCACCGGGCGAACCCACCGCGAGCAGCGGCTCGCCGTCGCGCAGCACCACGGTCGGCGAGATCGAGGAGCGCGGCCGCTTGCCGGGCCCGGGCAGGTTCGGATCCGGTACGCCGGGGGTGTTGGGGGTGAAGGAGAAGTCCGTCAGCTCGTTGTTCAGCAGGAAGCCCCGCCCGGGTACGGCGATGCCGCTTCCGCCGGTCTGTTCGATCGTCAGCGTGTAGGAGACCACGTCGCCCCAGCGGTCGGCGACGCTCAGGTGGGTGGTGCTCGGCCCCTCGTAGGTCTCGGTGACGGCGGGCCCCGCGCTCGCGCAGTCGGCCGGACGGCGCGGGTCCCCGGGGGCGAGCGGGCTGGTCAGCGTCCGGTCGGGGCTGATCAGGCAGGCCCTGGCGGCCGCGAACCGGGGCGAGAGCAGCTCTCTGGTCGGGACGTCCGAGAAGCGCGGGTCGCCCACCCACCGGTTGCGGTCGGCGAAGGCGATCCGACCGGCCTCCAGGTAGTGGTGGTAGTACTGCACCGGGTCGGCCGCCGCGAGGTCGGTGTCCTCCAGGATGCCGAGCGCCTCGCCGACGGTGGTGCCGCCGGAGCTGGACGGAGCGATGCCGTAGACGTCGTAGTCCCGGTACGCGACGTGGGTGGGCTGCTGAGCGATCGGCCGGTAGGCCGCGAGGTCGGCCGCGTCCACCGCGCCCGGCCGCACCACCCGCCCGGACGCGGGGTCGACCGGCGGCTGCTGGAGGGCCCGCACGACGTCGGCGCCGATCGGCCCCCGGTAGAACGCGCCGGCGCCGTCCCGCCCGAGCTCCCGGTAGGTGGCGGCGAGATCCGGGTTGCGCAGCGTGGACCCGACCGCCGGGGGCGCGCCGCCGGGCAGGAAGAGCCGGCTGGTGGCCGGGAAGTCCTTGAAGCGGTCCTGGTTCGCGGCCGTCTGGTCCCGGAAGGTGGGATCGACGGTGAAGCCGTGGTCGGCGATCCGCTCGGCCGGCTCCAGCACCGTGGCGAGCGGGCGGCTGCCCCAGAGCTGGAGCGCCTTCTCCCAGGTGGCGGCGGTGCCGGGGACGCCGACCGACAGGCCGCTGGTGACGGCGTCGGCGAAGGCGAGCGGCTTGCCGTCCTCCAGGAAGAGCGAGTCGTCGGCGCTCCGTGAGGCCGTCTCGCGGCCGTCCAGGGTGGAGACCCGGCCGGTGGCGGCGTCGTAGTGGACGAAGTAGCCGCCACCGCCGATGCCCGCCGAGTAGGGCTCGGTGACGCCGAGGGCGGCGGCCGTGGCGACCGCCGCGTCCACCGCGTTGCCGCCGGCGCGCAGCACCTCGATCCCGGCCGCCGTGGCGTCGGCGTCCACACTGGCCACCGCCCCGCCGTAACCGACGGCCTCGGGCACCTTGGGCGGTGGGCCGGCGGCCTGCGCCGGGGCCGCGGTGGCACAGACGAGCGCGGTGGCGAGCAGGAGTTGCGGGGCGATGGTGGCCAGGGCTCTCATGCGGGACCTCCTGAGACGGCGTCAGGATCCGTTCTTTCACAGCCGAGGTGTACAGGACAACAGGGCGTCGGACACCGGGCCGCCAGTTACCCACGCCACACTCACTACGCATTGCATGTGCGGCAGTACTCCTGGTAGTCATTGTCATGGCGCGCACACGACAGAAGGGAGGCGCCATGAGAAGAAGAAAGCGCAAGAGAAGAAGACCCGACGTACCACCGCAGGGATCCGCCCGCCGTTCGGCCGGCAGCTAGCCCGTACCCCGGCCTGGCGGCCGCCCGGGCTGCCAGGCCGTACCGTCACGACGGTTCACGAACCGGCCCGCCCCCGGCGCCGACCGCTCCCCGCGGTCTCAGGACGTGGCCCCGCGCTCCACCCGGCGCCGCTTGATGGTGCGGAACCGGCGCGCGACCTGGCGCGCGAGGTCGGCGGCGCCGACCAGTCCCGCCTCGTTGCCGAGGGCGGCGTGCACGATCACGGCCTCGGGCCGGAAACCCCGGCCGGTCAGGGTCCGCCTGAACGCCTCCCGGGCCGGCCCCAGCAGCAGGCCGCCCGCCTCCGAGACGCCGCCGCCGATGACGAACCGTCCGGGATCCAGTGCGGCCGCCAGGTTGGCGATACCCACGCCGAGCCAGGTGCCGACCTCGTACAGCAGCTCGACGGCGACCGGGTCACCCTCCCGGGCCGCCTCGGTGACCAGCGGACCGGTGATCCCCTCCGCTGTACCGCCGGCCCGGGCGAGCAGCGGCTCGACCACCGGTGACTCCTCGGCGACCAGCTCGCGGGCGTCCCGGACCAACGCGTTCCCGGAGGAGTACTGCTCCCAGCAACCTCGGTTGCCGCACGGGCAGCGGTGCCCTCCGGGGACGACCTGCATGTGTCCGAACTCGCCCGCCAGCCCGTACTTGCCGCGGTCCACGTAGCCGTCGCGCACCACGGCGCCGCCGATGCCGGTGCCCAGCGTCAGCATCACCATGTGGTCCTCGCCGCGGCCGGCGCCGAAGCGCCACTCGGCCCAGGCGGCGGCGTTGGCGTCGTTCTCCACCACCACCGGGAACCGCAGCCGCTCGCTGAGCGCCTGCTGGAGCGGCTCGTTGCGCCAGTTCAGGTGCGGGGCGAAGAGGATCTTCGAGCGCTCGGCGTCGACCCAGCCGGCCGCGCCGACGCCGACCGCGTGCACGTCGTGCCGGTCGGCGAGCCGGAGCACCAGGTCGACGATGACGTCCTCGACCACCCGGGCGCTCTTGCTCTTGTCCGGGGTGTCGGTGCGCAGCTTCTCCAGCACCTTGCCCTCGCCGTCCACCACGCCCGCGACCACCTTGGTGCCGCCGATGTCGATACCGATGGTGGGCAGCCGCAGGATGCTCGCGGGCAGGGCCCGGCGGCGGCGCTCGGCGCGCGGGCCGAGGCCCAGCAGGGTGGGCAGGACGGCCGGCTTGGCGGCGCCGTGGGGACCGGTCACTGCGGCGGACCCTCCTTCGGGTCGGTGCCGGGAGCGGTGCCGGCATCGGGGCGGGGGCCGGCGCCTGGCGCCGGCCGGGTGTCGGAACGGGTGTCGGAACGGATGTGGGGCCGGGTGTCGGAACGGGTGTCGGGCCGGGCCAGCTCGTGGCTGAGCTCGGCGAGGTCGGAACCGCCCGCCATCTCGGTGGTCAGCTGTTCGAGGGTGATCTCGGCGCGCGGGTGGCTCCCTGCCATCCTGCCCCGCTTCAACAGGGTGAAGTGGTCGCCGACCAGGTGGGCGTGGTGCGGGTTGTGCGTGATCAGCACCACGCCCAGCCCGGCGTCGCGGGCCGCCGTGACGTACCTGAGCACCACCCCGGACTGCTTGACGCCCAGCGCGGCCGTCGGTTCGTCCAGGATCAGCACCCGGGCGCCGAAGTGGACGGCCCTGGCGATCGCGACACACTGCCGCTGGCCACCGGAGAGGGTGCCGATCGGCTGGTCCACGTCGTGCAGGTCGATGCCCATCCGCAGCAGCGCCGCCCGGGTGGTGGACCGCATCCCGGCGGTGTCCAGTCGCAGCGCGCCGCGCTCCGAGCCGAGGAAGAAGTTGCGCCAGACCGGCATCAGCGGGACGACGGCGAGATCCTGGTAGACGGTCGCGATGCCCCGGTCCAGGGCCTGCCGGGGGGAGTCGAGGCGGACCTCCTCGCCGGCGATGGTGTAGCTGCCCTCGTCGTGCCGGTGCAGTCCGGCGATGATCTTGATGAGGGTGGACTTGCCGGCTCCGTTGTCACCGAGCACACAGCTGATCTCGCCCGCGTGCAGGGCCAGGGAGACGTCCCGCAGCGCGCGGACGGAGCCGTACGTCTTGCCGACACCGGTCAGCGCGAGCAGTTCGTCGCCGCTCATCACCGCACCCCCCGCTCGACCCGGCGGCGGACCCAGGCGTTCAGCAGCGCGGCGAGCAACAGCATCGCACCGAGGAAGAACTTGAACCAGTCCGGGTTCCACTGCGCGTAGACGATGCCCTTGCTGGTCATGCCGAAGATCAGCGCGCCGAGCGCGGAGCCGGCCACCGAGCCGTAGCCCCCGGTGATCAGGCAGCCGCCGATGACGGCCGCCACGATGTAGATCAGCTCGTTGCCGACCCCCTCGCCGGACTGCACCGTGTCGAAGGAGTACAGCAGGTGCTGGCCCAGCACCCAGGCGCAGAAGCCGACGCCCAGGTAGAGCAGGGTCCTGGTCCGCCCGACCGGCACGCCGACCGCGCGGGCGGCGGCCGCGTCACCGCCCACCGCGAAGATCCAGTTGCCGAAGCCGGTGCGCAGCAACACCCAGCTGCCGGTCAGCAGCAGGGCCAGCCACCACCAGACGGTGGCCTTGACCGTCAGCCCGCCGACGGTGACCTCGGAGGCGAACAGCCAGCGGCAGGAGGCGAAGCCCTGCATGTCGGAGATCGGCCTGGTGGTGACCGTCCCGGTGACCAGTTTGGTCACGCCGAGGTTGGCGCCGGTGAGCATCAGGAAGGTACCGAGCGTGACGATGAAGCTGGGCAGCCCGGTCCGGCCGAGCACCCAGCCGTTGAAACCGCTGACGGCCAGCACGACGACCAGGGAGACCGCCGTGCCCACCCAGGTCACGGCGGTGAACTGGTAGGAGACCATCGAGGAGGTCAGCGCGGCGGTGGTGACCAGGACGCCGGCCGAGAGGTCGAACTCACCGCCGATCATGAGCAGCGAGACCGGCACCGCCATGATCCCGATGGTGGACGCGGCGTAGAGCACCGTCCCGACGGAGGCGACCCGGAGGAAGCTGTCGGCGGCCACCGCGAAGAACAGGAAGACCGCGACGGCCGCGAACAGCGCGCCGATCTCGGGGCGGGCCAGCAGCCGACGGGCGACCGGGGGCCGTTCCGTCGCCAGGACGTCGGCGGGCGGCGGCGCGGGAGTGTTCATCGGGTGCCCCTGGCGACGTCCTGGGCGAGCGCGGCGGCGTCGTTCTCGGTGAGTACCTGGGGGCCGGTCAGCACGGGCCCGCCACCGCCGAGCACGTCCAGGTTGTAGCGGTACAACCAGAGCAGGTCGACGCCCTCGTAGCCCTGCAGGTAGGGCTGCTGGTCGACGGCGAAGCCGACGGTGCCCGCCTGAAGGCCGGTCACCACCTGCGGGCCCAGGTCGAAGGTGTCGAGCTCGACCGGGCGCCGGACGTCCTGGACGGCCTGCAGTGCGGTGGCGGCGATCGGGGCGCTCAGCGTCAGCAGGGTGTCCAGGGCGGGGTCGGCCTGGAGCTCGGCGGAGACGGCGGCCCTGGCGTCGGGCATGTTGACGCCGTCGACGTAGAGGGTCTGGAACTGCCCGCCGAACATCGACCGGGCGCCCGAGCAGCGCTGCTCCTGGCCCACGTTGCCCTGCTCGTGGATCACGCAGAGCACGTTCTTGCGGCCCCGGGCGTCCAGTGCGGCGCCGGCCGCCCGACCCGCCGTGGTCTCGTCCTGCCCGATGTGGGTGAGGGCCCCGAACCGCGCCGAGAACTCCTGGCCGGAGTTGATGCTGATCACCGGGATACCGGCCGCCTTGGCCTTGGCCAGCACCGGGCCGAGCGCGTCGCCCTTGGCGAGGGAGACCAGCAGACCGTCGACCCGCTGGTCGATCGCGGCCTGGACGAGCTGGACCTGGTTCTGGGTCTGCGCGTCGTTGGAGTAGAGGAAGGTGATGTTGTCCTTCGCCGCGGCCTGCTCGGCGCCCTTGCGGACGGTGTCCCAGAAGGCGTCGCCCGCACCGGCGTGGGTGACCATGGCGATCTTCCAGCGAGGGGTGTCCACCGCCCCGCCGGCCGTCGCGGCGTGCTCGCGGGCCTGCTCGGCCCGTCTTCCGCCGGTGCTGCTGCAGCCCGCGAGGGCCGCCGCGAGCACGAGCGCCGCACAGAGCGGGCGGAGTCGGGTTCGCCTCATGTGTACGTCTCTCCTGCTTCGCCGGCCGGCCGCGCACCGCCGGTCCCTGGTGCACCAGTCTGGGACGCCGGGTGTCCGGATGCCGGGACCGCCTCGCCCGTCCTCGCCCGGCCGCGGCGGTATCGTGCCTGTTCGGAGGCTTTCCTTGGAGTTGGCTGGGCGAATTCTGCGACGACACCCACGCGGGTGGCAGACTGTCCGGGGATCCGAAGCAGATCATCAGGAAAATGTGATGTTCCTCTCAGCTTCCCCACAGCTTCGCCGGCAACCGATCTTCCGTTCCATGCCGTCCCATCCCATTGGAGAGCGCACCGGGCACGCGGGTCCCGGGCGGCTTGCAACCCGGATACGAGACTTTGATGCAACTGACAGGTACACCGTTCTTCATCTGCACGATCGTCCTCGTGCCGATCTCCATCGCGGTGGCGATGCTGTTCTGGGGCAAGGTCCGCGGACCGCAGCCCCTACGGGTCCTGTCCAGACTGGCCATGCTGCTCCTCTGCCAGCTCACGGCCGTGCTGATGGTCTTCGTCATGGTCAACAACGCCAACCTGATCTACGGCACCTGGGACGACCTGCTCGGGACCGGCAACCACGTCCGGGCCGTACCGGCGGTGCCGCCCGCCGACGGCCCCGGCGCCCCGGGCCAGGACAGCAAGTCCCCCGCGAAGGTCATCCAGTCCTTCAAGAACGTGGACGACCCCAAGGTGCCCGGTGACGTGAGGCGCACCGACCTCAAGGGCCGGCTCTCCGGGATCGACGGCGAGGTGCTGGTCTGGCTGCCGCCGCAGTACGACGAGCCCGCCTACAAGGACAAGAAGTTCCCGGTCGTCGAGCTGATCCCCGGCTGGCCCGGCTCCTCCAGCACCTGGTACGGCACGCTCAAGGTGTCCGAGCAGCTCAAGCCGCTGATGCAGCAGGGCAAGGTGGCTCCCTTCATCCTGGTCTCGCCGCGCACCCTGCTGCTGGGCAACAAGGTCGACGCCGGCTGCACCGACGTCCCCGGCAAGGCCAACGCCGAGACCTGGCTGGCCCGCGACGTGCCGCAGATGGTGCTGGACAACTTCCGGGTCGACCCGTCCGCCGACCGCTGGGCGGTCGCCGGGTACTCGGCCGGCGCGCACTGCGCCACCAAGCTGGCCATCGCCCACCCCAACCGCTACCGCGCCGGAGTCAGCCTCTCCGGCTACAACGACCCCGCCATCGAGGCGGAGTCGCTGGTCGGCCAGGACCCGAAACTGCGCGAGGCCAACAACCCGGTCACCATGCTGAGGACCGCGGCGCAGCCGCCGAAGGTCGCGCTCTACCTCAGCGGCAACAAGGGCGACGGGTTCGAGGACGCGCTGGCGCTCAAGGCGGTGGCCAAGGCCCCGACCACCGTCCAGCCCGTGGAGACCACCGGGCCGCACGCCAGCGACGTCTGGCGGCCGATGGTGCCGGGCGTCTTCGAGTGGCTGACCGGCGTCATCCCCGTCCAGCCCTGACCGGGACGGCCGGAGCCGAGCCGCGAACATGCCGAAGGGCCCCCGCGAGCGGGGGCCCTTCGGCATGACGGGGCCTCATGACGGGGCCTCATGACGGGGCCTCACGACGGGGCCTCACGACGGGGCCGCGGCCCGAGCGGCACGCGGCCCCGGGGCTCAGGCCAGTTCCAGCGCCAGGTAGAAGTCCACCCGGTCCTCCAGGCGGGAGAGGTCACGGCCGGTCAACTCCTCGATCCGGCCGATCCGGTAGCGCAGGGTGTTCACGTGCACGTGCAGCTGGGCGGCGCAGCGCGTCCAGGAGCCGTCCGAGCGCAGGAAGGCCTCCAGCGTGCGGACCAGGTCGGCCTGGTGCTCGATGTCGTACGCGATGACCTTGTCGAGCAGGCGGCTGCGGAAGGCCCGGCGGACCTCGTCGGGGACGGCGGCCAGCAGCAGGACGTGCGAGGCCAGCTCCTCGGGGCCGGCCACGCAGACCCGGCCGACCCGGGCGGCGGCGATCCGGCGGGCGTGCCGGGCCTCCTCCAGCGCGCCGCGCAGGCCGCCCGCCTCCTGGGCCGGGGCGGAGACGCCGAGGGTGATCCGGCCCTCGGAGCCGAGGCCGGCCTCCAGCGGCGCGAGCAGCTCGCGCAGCGTGTCGGCGGGGACGGCGGTGTCCGGGGCGGGCAGCACGACGACCGCGCCGCTGCCGCCGCCGGCGACCAGCGCCCGGTCGGAGGTCTCGGTGAGAGCTTCCTCCAGGATCGAGCGGACCGCTCCCTCGGGCAGTCCCGTGCCCTCGGCGCTGACCACCAGCCAGGACCCCTCCGTCGCCTGCGGCTTGGGCTCGCGCCCCTCGTAGCGGGCGGCCATCGCCGCCGACGCGTACAGGGTGCGGCTGATCTCGGCCGGGTCGGCGTCGCGCTGGAGCAGGGTCAGCACCTCGTCGGCCAGCCGGCGGCGCAGCCGGCGGCCCTCGTCGCGGCGGGTGCGCTCGGCGGCCACCAGGCGGGCCAGGTTCTCGGCGAGCTGCTGGCGCTTGGCGGTCCACTCGGTGACGTCGCCGGCGACCGCGAGCAGCCAGTCGGCGAGCGGCGCCTCGGCGTCGGGCGTCGCCGAGGCGGGCAGCAGCGAGTAGGAGCCGGAGGCGAGCCTGGCCCGGTGCGGCGGGCGCCGGCGCTGGCGCTGGGCCCCGAGGTGGGCGCGGACCAGCTGGTCGCGGTCCTCGGCGCCGAGCCGGTCGGCGGGGCCGGCGATCACCGCGCCGGTGGGGGTGAGCACCCAGCAGTCGAGGTCCAGGTCGCCGCCGAGCAGGTCCAGGACGGCGTCCAGGCCACCGCCGCCGGCCGCGGAGACCAGCATCCGGTGGCGGTCGACGAGGGCGGAGAGGTCGGCGGCCCGGTCCGCGGACACCTGTCGGCCGATGAACTCGGTGACGGTGCCGAAGGCGATGTCGTCGGGCACCGCGAGCAGCGGCATCCGGTGGCGGCGACAGGCCTCGACCAGGTCCTCGGGGACGGGCCCGACCTCGGCCTCGCCGGCCGCCAGGGCGACGGCGCCGCCGGTCGCGAGCGTGCGCACGAAGCGCTCGGAGTCGGCCGGGGCGGTGCGCCAGAGCATGCCGGTGAGCACCAGCTCGCCGCCGTGCAGGTAGCGCCCGGGGTCGTGCAGGTCCGTGGTCATGACGCCGCTGACCTGGCGGTCGAGCTCGTCCTCGCCGGCGAGCAGCCGCAGTCTGGGGGCTCCGGGGGCGAGCAGGTCACGGACACGCATCCGCAGACTCCTTCGGCTGGGGTGACGGTCTTGAACAGGGCGGGGGCGCAGCCGTCGGGCTCGCCTGCGGGGCTCACAGTGTGCCCGAACATCGGCGCCCGGCGTGACGCGTCGGGCTCCTGCCGGGTCACGGGCCCGTAGCTCCGCCGTCACGGCCGGATTACGGTCGTAGGTGGCGGCCCCGCGGCCGCTGGACAGGGCGATTGTCCGCCTTAGAGGAACGTACAGGATGCCGGGCGGCCGTACGGCACGGGCTTCATGCCATCGGTGACTGCCTCCGGGTGGGCCGTCGGCGGTTCACTGGCCACACGCCGCCGGACACGCCCCGGTGACCTGGACTCAACGCTTCGGCAACGAGACGGTAGCAAGGTCCAGGACACCTGGGTTTCGAGACCCGGACGGACGCGCCCAACCGGGCGGGACCGTTCGGATCCCGGGCACAGTGCCCAGCTGTCCGAGCAGGCAACGACTTGAGGAGACACCCGCATGGAGTTCCTTCGGCCCGCTACCTGGGACGAGGCACTCGCGGCGAAGGCTGAGTACCCGACCGCGCTGCCCATCTCGGGCGGTACGGACGTCATGGTCGAGATGAACTTCGACGTGCACCGGCCATCCGCGATTCTCGACCTCAACCGCATCACCGAGCTCGCCGAGTGGGAGACCACGGACGGGGTGGTCGCGCTCGGCGCCTCGGTTCCGTACACCCGGATCATCAACGAGCTCTCCGGCCCGCTGCCCGGTCTCGCACTGGCGGCCCACACCGTCGGATCCCCCCAGATCCGCAACCGGGGCGGCGTCGGCGGCAACCTCGGCGGGGCCTCCCCCGCCGGTGACGCCCACCCCGCGCTGCTGGCCGCCGGCCGGGACGTCTTCGTCGAGGTCGCCTCGCAGGCCCGGGGCACCCGGAGAATCGCGATCGACGACTTCTACGTCGGGGTGAAGCGCAACTCGATGGAGCAGGACGAGCTGATCCGCCGGGTGCACATCCCGGTCGCGGACGGCCCGCAGCAGTTCTCGAAGATCGGCACCCGCAACGCGATGGTCATCGCGGTCTGCGCGTTCGGCTTCGCCCTGCACCCCAAGAACGGCACCGTCGGCACCGGGATCGGCTCGGCCGCCCCCACGCCGCGCCGGGCCGTCGAGGCCGAGGAGTACCTGCGGGGCGTGCTCGCCGAGCGCGGCCTGTGGGAGTCCGGCGACCTGCTGGGCACCGAGGTGATCCAGACCTTCGGTGAGCTGGTGAAGGCCGCCGCCTCGCCGATCGACGACGTCCGCGGCACCGCCGACTACCGCCGGCACTCGCTGGCCGTGATGGCCCGGCGCACCCTCACCTGGACGTGGAACGACTACAGCAAGCAGATCAGGAGCGCGGCATGAGGGTGACTTTCACCGCCAACGGCAAGCCCGTGGAGGCGGACGACGTCTGGGAGGGCGAGAGCCTTCTGTACGTGCTGCGCGAGCGGGTCGGCCTGCCGGGTTCCAAGAACGCCTGCGAGCAGGGCGAGTGCGGCTCCTGCACGGTCTATCTGGACGGCACCCCGGTCTGTTCGTGCCTGGTCGCGGCCGGCCAGGTGCAGGGCCGCGAGGTCCGCACCGTCGAGGGCCTGTCGGACGAGAACGGCGAGCTCGGCCTCGTCCAGCAGGCGTTCATCGACGCCGGCGCCGTGCAGTGCGGTTTCTGCACCCCCGGCCTGCTGGTGCAGACCGACGCGCTGCTGGACGCCGACGCCCAGCCCAGCGACACGGACATCCGCGAGGCCCTCTCGGGGAACCTGTGCCGCTGCACCGGCTACGAGAAGATCATGGACGCGGTGCGGCTCGCTTCCGCCCGCAAGTGCGCGAAGGCGGCCTCCGAATGAGTACTCGTACCATCCAGGGTGAGAAGAACCTTCAGGACATCCGGCAGGCCAGCAAGGACGGCATCGGCGGCTCCCCGCTGCGCCCGGACGGCACCCTCAAGGTCAGGGGCGAGTTCGCGTACTCGTCGGACATGTGGCACGAGGACATGCTCTGGGGCATGGCGCTGCGCTCGCCGCACCCCCGGGCCGACATCCTCTCGGTGGACATCTCCGAGGCGCTCAAGCTGCCCGGCGTCTACGCGGTGCTGACCCACGAGGACATCCCGGGCAGCAAGTTCTACGGCCTGGAGATCCAGGACCAGCCGGCCCTGGCGATCGACAAGGTCCGCTACCACGGTGAGGCGATCGCGATCGTCGCGGCCGACCACCCGGAGACGGCCCGCCGCGCGGTGAAGAAGATCAAGGTCGAGTACGAGGTGCTCAACCCGATCGTCACCGAGGAGCAGTGCCTCGCCCCCGAGATCCACGGCTACGTCCACGAGCCGCACGAGTACAAGTCGCACGGCTCCGGCAACATCTGCCACAGCCAGAAGCTGGTGCACGGCGGCGGCGTCACGGACGAGATCCGCGCGCTGGCCGACGTGATCATCAAGTCCGACTACGAGGTCGGCATGCAGGACCAGGCCTTCCTCGGCCCGGAGTCCGGCCTGGCCGTACCCGCCGAGGACGGCGGCATCGACCTCTACGTGGCCACCCAGTGGCTGCACGTGGACCGCCAGCAGATGGCGCCGGTGCTCGGTCTGCCGGAGGACAAGGTCCGGCTCACGCTGGCCGGTGTGGGCGGCGCCTTCGGCGGCCGCGAGGACCTCTCGATGCAGATCCACGCGAGCCTGCTGGCGCAGCGCACCGGCAAACCCGTCAAGATCGTCTATGCCCGGGACGAGTCCTTCTTCGGCCACGTGCACCGCCACCCGGCGAAGATGACCTACGAGCACGGCGTCACCCGCGACGGCCGGCTGGTCTTCGCCGACGCCCGGATCGTGCTGGACGGCGGCGCGTACGCCTCCGCCTCCCCCGCCGTGGTCGGCAACGCCGCCTCGCTGGGCCACGGCCCGTACAACATCCCGAACGTGCGGATGGAGGCGATCGCCCTCTACAGCAACAACCCGTCCTGCGGCGCGATGCGCGGCTTCGGCGCCGTCCAGGCCGCCTTCGCGTACGAGTCGCAGATGGACAAGCTGGCCGAGGCGATCGGTATGGACCCGGTCGAGCTGCGCCAGCTGAACGCGATGTCGGAGGGCGACTCGATGCCCACCGGCCAGGTCATCGACTCCCCCGCCCCGGTCGCCGAGCTGCTTCAGCGGGTGAAGGACATGCCGCTGCCGCCGCCGCTGGACCTGGAGAACCTGGACGTCCGCACGCTGCCCGGCGCGCTGTCCAACACCTCGCACGGCGAGGGCATCGTCCGCGGCATCGGCTACTCGGTCGGCATCAAGAACGTCGGCTTCTCCGAGGGCTTCGACGACTACTCCACCGCCCGGGTCCGCCTGGAGGTCATCGGCGGCGAACCGGTCGCCATGGTGCACACCGCGATGGCCGAGGTCGGCCAGGGCGGCGTCACCGTGCACGCCCAGATCGCCCGGACCGAGCTGGGCGTCGAGCAGGTCACCATCCACCCGGCCAACACCGAGGTCGGCTCGGCGGGCTCCACCTCCGCCTCCCGTCAGACGTACATGACGGGCGGCGCGGTGAAGTACGCGGCCGAGGCCGTGAAGGCCGCGCTGATCGAGAAGGGCCGCCGGCGCTACGGCTGGACCCAGAGCGACATCACGCTGAGCGGCGGCAAGGTGGTCTCCGAGTCCGCCGGCCCGCTGGTCCCGATGGTCGACCTGCTCGGCGACGAGGCGATCGACCTCACCCGCGAGCACCACCACCGCCCGACCGTCCCGTTCGACAAGGAGACCGGGCAGGGCTTCGGCCACGTCCAGTACACCTTCTGCGCCAACCGCGCGGTGGTCGACGTGGACGTCGAACTCGGCCTGGTCAAGGTGGTCGAGCTGACCGCCGCCCAGGACGTCGGCAAGGCGCTCAACCCGCTCTCCGTGATCGGGCAGATCCAGGGCGGCTGCACCCAGGCGCTGGGTCTGGCCGTGATGGAGGAGATCATCGTCAAGGACGGGAAGGTGCGCAACGCGTCCTTCACCGACTACCTGATCCCCACCATCCTGGACACCCCGCCGATCCCGGTCGACATGCTGGAACTCCCCGACCCCAACGCCCCGTACGGGCTGCGCGGTGTCGGCGAGGCCCCGACCGTCTCGGCCACGCCGTGCATCGTCGCGGCCATCCGCCAGGCGACCGGCAAGGCGCTCCACCGGATCCCGGTCCGGCCCGAGCACATCACCGGGACCCTGTAGCCCCGGTCCACGACCTCCCCGGGGCGGCGATCGTCTTCCCCGCCGCCCCGGGGCAGCAGCACCCGGCGCCCCACAGCGCCGGCCCGCACCGAAGAGCACCGCCATGCACCACCCGAAGCACAGCGAACGCCTTCTCCCGCTGCCTCTCCCACGCCGGGGTTCTGCAGCGGTGCGCACCACCCCTCCCCCGGCCCCGGCCGGGGGTGCCAACGCACCGCAGGCACTGCCACAGAGTGCGCCCAGTGAGTCGAACAGTCCCCCTGCACCAGCTCAGCCTGGTCCACAGGTCGGCTCGCCCACCCCAACCCCCTATGAACCTTGGGAGTGGACATGACCCGGATCCCGACGGAGCCAGGTACCACTGAAGACAGACCCGCCGAGGCGGACGCCCCCACGTCACCCCCGGCAACGCGCCCGAAGAGCTTTCTGGACACCTACTTCCGGATCTCGGCCCGGGGCTCCAGCCTCGGCACCGAACTCCGCGGCGGTGTCACGACCTTCATGGCGATGGCCTACATCCTGCTGCTCAACCCGATCCTGCTGGGCGGCGCCGACAAGAACGGCGTCCACCTGGATCACGCACAGCTGACCACGGCGACCGCGCTCGCCGCGGCCGTCACCACGATCCTGATGGGCGTGGTCGGCAACGTCCCGCTGGCGCTGGCCGCCGGCCTCTCGGTCTCCGGCGCGCTGTCCACGATCGTCGCGCCGCACACCACCTGGCCACAGGCCTTCGGTCTCTGTGTGATCTACGGTCTGCTGATCGTGCTGCTGGTCGTCTCCGGCCTGCGCGAGAAGATCATGAACGGCATACCCCTGCCGATCAAGCACGCGATCACCATCGGCATCGGCCTCTTCGTCGCGCTCATCGGCCTGGTCAAGTCCGGCTTCATCCACCACGGCCCGGACCCGTTCGGCCCGCCGGTGTCGCTCGGCCCCAACAGCGAACTGGTCGGCTGGCCCGTCCTGATCTTCTCGGTCACGCTGCTGGCGATCTTCATCCTGCTGGCCCGCAACACCCGGGGCGCGATCCTCATCGGCATCGCCGGCGGCACCGTACTGGCCTTCATCGTCAACGCGACCGTCCACCTGCCGGAGCACACCTGGAGCAGCTCCGTCCCGCAGTGGCCCGGCAGCCCGGTCGCCGCGCCCGACTTCGGGCTCTTCGGCGACGTGGATCTGTTCGGCGCCTTCACCGCCAAGGGCATGGGCGCGATCAGCGCCTCGGTCGCGGTCTTCACCCTGGTGCTGGCCGGCTTCTTCGACGCGATGGCCACCATCATCGGCGTCGGCACCGAGGCCGGGCTCGCCGACAAGCAGGGCCGGATGCCGGGTCTGTCCAAGGCCCTGTTCATCGACGGCGCCGGCGGTGCGATCGGCGGCGTCGCCGGTGGCGGCGGCCAGACCGTCTTCGTCGAGTCGGCCACCGGAGTCGGCGACGGCGCCCGGACCGGCCTCGCCTCGCTGGTCACCGGCGGCTTCTTCGCCCTGATGCTCTTCTTCTCCCCGATCGCCGGCATCGTCCCGGTCGAGGTCGCCTCCGCCGCCCTGGTCGTCATCGGCTCGATGATGATGAGCCAGGCCCGGCACATCGACTGGTCGGACCGCGAGGTCGCCATCCCGGCGTTCCTCACCTGCGTCCTGATGCCGTTCACCTACAACATCACCGCGGGTGTCGCGGCCGGCGTCATCTCGTACGTCGCGATCAAGGCCGGCACCGGCAAGTGGCGCGAGCCCGGTCCGCTGATGTGGGTCCTGACCGCGGTCTTCCTGGTCTACTTCGCGCTCAGCCC
Organism: Kitasatospora sp. NBC_00315; assembly: GCF_041435095.1. Taxonomy (NCBI): domain Bacteria; kingdom Bacillati; phylum Actinomycetota; class Actinomycetes; order Kitasatosporales; family Streptomycetaceae; genus Kitasatospora; species Kitasatospora sp. NBC_00315. Next base: position 1,604,770 of record NZ_CP108025.1, read on the forward strand.
GGTGAAGGACCTGCTCGGCGTCCACTAGCCCCGCCGCCGTCGGGCGGGAACCCCGGTTCCCGCCCGACGGCACCACCCCTCAGCCCCTGCCACGCGTAAGGAGCCCCCCGACATGCACGACATCGCCGAACAGCTGCAGGCCTGGCACGCGTCCGGCCGCTCCTTCGCCGTGGCCACCGTGGTCGGCGTCTCCGGCAGCGCGCCCCGCGACCCCGGCGCCGCACTGGCCGTGGACGCGGCCGGCGAGGCGATCGGCAGCGTGTCCGGCGGGTGCGTCGAGGGGGCCGTGTACGAGCTCTGCCGGGAGGCCATCGCCGACGGGCAGCCCGTCCTGGAGCGCTTCGGATACAGCGACGAGGACGCCTTCGCGGTCGGCCTGACCTGCGGCGGGGTGCTCGACGTGTTCGTCCAGCCGATCACCCCGGGGGCCGACCCCGCCCTCGACGCCGGGATCACCTACATCGCCTCCGGAACGCCGGTGGCCCTCGCCCGGGTGATCGAAGGCCCGGCCGGACTGCTCGGCGCCACCGTCGCCGTGACCGCCGACAGCCACCACGGCTCGCTCTCACCCTCCCCCGCGGCCGCCGCCCACCCGTCGCCCGCCACCGCGCCTCCCACGACGCGCTTCGCACGGCCCCTCCCCTCGCTCGAACGCGCCGCCGTCGCCGAGGCCCGGGCCATGCTGGACGCCGGCCGCACCGGCCGGCTCGTGCTCGGCGCGGACGGGCGCCCCTGCGACGAAGGGCAGCAGGGCACCGTCACCTTCTTCGTCGAGTCCTACGTCCCCGCGCCCCGGATGCTGGTCTTCGGCGCCATCGACTTCGCCGCAGCCGTGGTGCGGATCGGCAAATTCCTCGGCTACCACGTGACCGTCTGCGACGCCCGCCCGGTCTTCGCCACCGCCCGGCGCTTCCCCGACGCCGACCAGGTCGTCGTCGACTGGCCGCACCGCTACCTGGACTCCCAGCTCGACCGGATCGACGGCCGCACGGTGCTCTGCGTCCTCACCCACGACGCCAAGTTCGACATCCCGCTGCTGGAGCGCGCCCTGCGGCTGCCGGTCGGCTTCGTCGGCGCGATGGGATCGCGCCGCACCCACCGCGACCGCAACACCCGGCTGCGCGAGGTCGGCCTGACCGAGGCGGAGATCGGCCGGCTGCGCTCCCCCATCGGCCTCGACCTCGGTGCCCGCACCCCCGAGGAGACCGCCGTCTCGGTGGCCGCCGAGATCGTCGCGTACCGCCGGGGCGGCAGCTGCCTCCCCCTCTCGGCCGGCGAGGGCCCGATCCACCACGACCTGGCCCGGCCGGCGGAGCAACCGTCCCGGTCGCACGCGGCCTGAGCCACCGTCCTGTCCCGGGCCGGCCCGGTGCGGCGGGCGCGCCGGCCGGGTGACGGCGGCAATCGGGCCGTTCCCGGCCCGATTGCGGGCCGCCCCGGGCCGGGGGAGGCTGGATTGAAGGACTGCCCGACGGCAGCGCCCGGCGCCGAAGCCGGGCCCCTGTGGACCGCCGGAGGTCACCACCCGCGCGACGCCCCTGCGGACGGCGCTCCTCGGGAAGGACTCAAGCCCATGCGAACGCTGCTGGAAGTCGACCTCGACACCGAGACCGCCAACAGGCTGATCACCGACGGGACGCTCCCCCAGGTGGTGGAGGGGATCCTGGCCGCGCTCGAACCCGAGGCCGCGTACTTCCACGCCCGGGACGGCCGCCGCGCCATGACGATGGTGGTGGACCTGGCAGACGAGGCGTCCATCCCCGCGGTCTGCGAACCGTTCTGGCACCAGCTCAACGCCCGTGTCACGGCTCACCCGTGCATGAACGCCGACGAACTGCGCACCGGACTCGGCCGGCTCGGCTGACCCGCGCGGGTGTCCCTCGTCCGCGCCCCGGTGGCCCGGGCGCTGGACGGTCGATGTCAAGGCCGCTGGACGCCCGGGGTGGCCTCGCGTCAGGCGATCCCGCTTCGATCGGCCCGGGCCGGCGGTCCGGGACGGCGCCCACGCCCCGGCTCCGTACGTCCCGCACTCCGAAGAGCCCGTCGGCTCGCGGACGACGCCCGGGTACCGCGCCGGCGCGCCTGGCTCCCCGGGGTCGGCCGTCTAGAGCAGCCGGACCTGCTCCGCCACGGTGCGGCCCTCCTCCTGGGCGGGCTGGTAGCTGACCTTCTGCCCGACCGGCAGCACGTGGCGCCCCGGCGCGGCGGTCGGTACCCGGCCGCCCTCGCCGATGACCGAGTCGTAGTAGACGATCACCTCGGGCCCGCCGTCGTCGGGCGTGATCGCGCCGTAGCCGAGTTCGTCGTGGTACGTGGTCACGATGCCGGTGGCCATGCGGTACTCCTTCGAGCGTGCGGACGGTGCCCATCAGGAGTAACAGACGACCGGCCGGGGCGCGGCGCCTGACACGCAGCGGGCGGCCCGATGTCAGTCGGCTGCACCCGCCGGCGGCGGCTGGGCCGTGGTCGCCGCCGTGGTCGCCGTCGGGGCCGCCGCCGGGGCCGCCGTCGCGCCTCCGGGCGGCGCCGGCCGTCAGCCCACGTTCAGCCGGGCCGCGAGGCGCAGCAGCCCCGGGGAGAGGCGGCCCAGCAGGCGGGCCGCCTTCGCCTCGAAGGTGACCGGGACGACCGGCTTGCCGGTGCGGACGGCGCGGACGATCTCGGCGGCGACCTTCTCGGGCGGGAAGCCGCGGCGGGCGTACAGCTTGGAGGCGCGCTGCTGCTTGGCGGCCTGCTGCTCGCCACTGACGCCGGAGAAGGTCGTGGTGCGGGTGATGTTGGTGTTGACGATGCCGGGGCAGATCGCGCTGACGCCGATCCGGGCCGGGGCGAGTTCGGCGCGCAGGCAGTCCGAGAGCATCAGGACGGCGGCCTTGCTGGTGGCGTAGGCGGCCAGCAGCTTGGACGGCAGGTAGGCGGCGGCCGAGGCGAGGTTGACGATGTGGCCGCCCTCCCCGCGCTCGGCCATCAGGGTGCCGAAGGCGCGGCAGCCGTGGATGACGCCCCACAGGTTGACGTCCAGGACGCGCTGCCACTCCTTCTCGGTGGTCTGCAGGAACGTCCCGGAGTGGCCGATGCCGGCGTTGTTGACCAGGACGTCCGGCACGCCGTGGGTGGCGGCGACCTGCTGGGCGAAGGCGTCGACGGCGGCGCCGTCGCTGACGTCCACCCGGTAGGCGTGGGCGGGCGGGCCGATCAGCGAGGCGAGTTCGGCGGTGCGGGTCGCGGCATCGAGGTCCAGGTCGCAGACCACCACCCGGGAGCCCTGCTCGGCGAAGGCCAGCGCGGTGGCGCGGCCGATGCCGCTGCCGGCGCCGGTGACGACCACCAGCGGACCGTCCTGCGGCGGACCGGCTTTCTCTCCGGCCTCGGTACGGGCGGCGAACTCTCGGACCAGACCTGCCACGGCGGGCCCCTTCTCCAGCAGCGCGGACCAGTGGGTGGCGTCGAGCGAGCGCCGGGTGAGGTGCGGCACCCACCGCTCCAGGCCCTCCGAGAGCGCGACCCCGACGTAGCGGTCCCGGGTGAGGGTGACCAGCTGGACCGGCACCTCGGTGGGCCGTTCGCGCGGATTGCGCAGGGTGGGCCGCATGTTGGCCCGGTACAGCTCGATCCCGCGGACGGCGTCCTGGCGCAGGGTCGGCTGCGGGTGCCCGGGGCGCGGGGCGACGCCCTCCAGGTCGCGCAGCACCCGCGGCCAGGCCCGGGCCAGCCCGAACCGCCAGGTGGCGGGTGCGAGCAGCGGCAGGTGGAAGGCGGTGATGTACCAGGAGTGCAGGCCCTGCGCGAGGAGCTGTCGCAGGTGCCTGGGCGTGGGCCGGCGCATCCGGCGGCGCAGCCAGAAGCCCAGGTGGTCCAGGCACGGGCCGGACAGCGTGGTGTACGAGGCGAGCCGCTGCCCGGCGCCGGGGGAGGTGACGGCCTCCCAGGACTGCAGCGATCCCCAGTCGTGGGCGACCAGGTGCACCGGGCGGTCGGGGCTGACGGCGTCGGCGACCGCGAACAGGTCGGCGGCGAGGTGTTCGAGGCGGTAGCCGTCCCGGTCGGCGGGCACGCCGGACGCGCCGGCGCCCCGCACGTCGTAGCGGACCACGTGGTGGTCGCGGGCGAGGTCGGCGGCGATGTCGTCCCAGACCACGTGGGTGTCGGGGTAGCCGTGCACCAGCAGGACGGTCGATCCGGCCGGGTCGCCCTGCTCGAAGACGGCGAGCGGCAGCCCGTCGGCGCTGTGCACGGTACGGCGGCGGGTGGTCATCGGGAGGCCTCCTCGGTGGTGGTGCTGTTCCAGCGCCGCACGTGCGGCAGGTCGTCGTCGAGCCAGTGGGCGCCGTCCTCGGTGACCACCAGCAGCTCCTCGAACTTGATGCCCACCTCCCGGAAGCCGATGTGCGGCTCGACCGCCCACAGACCGGGCGTCGGCGCGTGCCGGGAGGCCCGGCCGCCGGCCCAGAGCGGCGAGCGGCCCTGCAGGCGCTCACCGATCAGCTCGCGGCCGAGGGTCTGCAGCGTACGCACGCCGAAGCCGAACAGGTTCACCCCGGCCGGCCCGCGAGCGGTGGTCCGGGTCACCTGGTGGCCGATCACCCGGCCCGGGTAGACCTGGTGGCGGTTGTCGTAGCCGTGCGCGGCGATCTGCGCGTCCACCGCCGCGTAGACCTCGCTGAGCGGCTTGCGGGCCCGCACCTCGCGCAGGATCAGCTCGCGGTAGACCCGCAGGTCGGCGGCCAGGCGGTCCCAGACCGGGTTCTCGCCGACCTTGCCGCCGTAGCCGATGTCGGCGGTGTAGCCGTCCACCACGGGCGCGCAGTCCAGCACGTACGGCATGCCCTCCTCCAGCCGGCGCGAGCCGGCGAAGAACTGCAGCGGGGTGTGGAAGTGCCGGAAGGCGGTGCGGTCGCCGAACCAGGCGAACGGCACGTGGAAGAAGTCCTGCACGCCGGCCACGACCAGGCACCGGCGCAGCTTCGCGGTCGCCTGGCGCTCGGTGACGCCCGGTTCGATCCAGGCGGCGACCTGCTCGGCGCAGTGGTAGGCGAGCTGCTGGGTCTCCCGGAACCGGCCGAGGTCGGCGTCGGTGTAGGGGAAGGCGGGCAGGCGTGCGGCGCGCGGTGCGGTGACGGCCATCGGGTCCACTCCTTGCGGGCGTCGGGGCGGTCAGAGGTCGAGGACGAGGGTCTCGCCCTCGGCCGCGCGGGAGACGCAGGGCAGCAGGACTCCGGCCGCGCGCTCCTCCCCGGTCAGGCGCCGGTCGCGGTGCTCGGGCGTACCGGCCAGCAGGTGCACCCGGCAGGTGCCGCAGAAGCCCTGGTGGCAGGAGTAGGGCAGGTCGGGGCGGGCCTCGAGGGCGACGTCCAGGGCCGAGCGGTCGGCGGGGACGTCCAGCAGCGGGCCGTCGGCGCCCAGGCGCAGGGTGAAACGGCTGCCGCCCAGCACGGGTGCGGCGCCGAAGCGCTCGAAGTGCAGGGTGCGGGCCCCGGACGCCTCCAGCGCGCCCTGGACGGCGGCGAGCATCGGGGCCGGACCGCAGCAGTACACGGCGGTGCCCGGACGGGTGTGGGCGAGCAGGTCCGCTCCGGTGGGAACGCCCTCCCGGTCGTCGGTGCGGATCTCCACCCGGGCCGGGTCCAGCGCACGCAGCTCGTCGCCGAAGGGCAGGGCGTCCGCGGTGCGGCCGGTGTGCACCAACCGCCAGTCCAGCCCGAGTCGCCGCGCCTCGCGGGCCATCGGCAGCAGCGGGGTGACGCCGATCCCGCCGGCCAGCAGCAGGACGCGCGGCTCGGCGCAGAACGCGAAGCCGTTGCGGGGGCGGCGCACGGTCACCCGGGCGCCGAGGGCGAGCTCGTCGTGGATCTCCGTCGAGCCGCCGCCGCCCCCGGGCAGCCGACGCACCGCGACGCGGTACACCGCGGCGTCGGCGGGGTCGCCGCAGAGCGAGTAGTGGCGCTCGCGGCCGGACGGCAGCCGCAGCCGGATGTGCGCACCCGGCTGCCAGGCCGGCAGCCGGTCACCGCCGGGGTCGGCGAGCCGCAGCTCGACCACGTCCTCGGCGACCGTCCGGTGGCCGGTGACGGCCAGCTGCAGCGGCGGGACCGGCCGGGCCGGCGCACGACGCGGGCTGCGGCGCAGCAGCGGGCTGCCGAGCGCCGGGGTGTAGCGGTCGCCGAAGGCGGTGACGCGCCGCATGAAGCGGTCGGGCTCCGGGCGGCCGTACAGGTCGGGGGGCGGGGTGGTGAGGTCCATCCTGGCTGCTCCTGGCGACTGGTGGCGGCGGGTCAGTGCGGGGCGGCCGCGGCGCGGGCCGCCGGGGAGGTGGCCAGGTAGCTGAGGGCCTGGCCGGAGGAGCCCTCCTGGGTGGGGTGGTAGCCGCGCTTGAGGTAGCGCAGACCGGAGCGCAGCGACCTGATCGGGTCGGGCAGCATGCCGCGGTTCGCGATCCGGCGGGCCTCCGCCCAGGTGGGCCGGATCCGTCCGTCCAGGCTCGGGTCGGCGGCGAGCAGGAACCGCACGCCCCGTACCCAGAGGTGGACCAGCAGCGGCCCGGAGACCGCCATCCCGCGGACCCGGCGCAGGTAGCCCGGGTCGAGGTGGACCATCAGGTCGTAGGCGACGCTGCGGTGCTCGACCTCCTCGGCGCCGTGCCAGCGCAGCAGGTCGAGCATGGTGGGGTCGGCCTTGGCCCGGTCCAGACCCGGGGAGTTGAGCGCCCAGTCGCCGAGGAAGGCGGTGAAGTGCTCGATGGCGGCGACGAAGGCGACCCGCTCGATGATGTTCTCCCGGCGCTGACGGGCGTTCAGTCCGCTCCGCTCGCCGAGCACCCGCTGGAACAGCCAGGCGATCTGCCGCACGTACGGGCGGGGGTCCAGGCCCTGCGCCAGCAGGTGGTCCAGCACCTCCTGGTGGGCCTCGGCGTGGATCGACTCCTGGCCGATGAAGCCGAGCACCTCCTCCCGCAGCTGGTCGTCCCTGATCAGGGGCAGCGCCTCCTTGAACACCTTGACGAACCACCGCTCGCCCTCGGGCAGCAGCAGGTGCAGCACGTTGATGGTGTGGGTGGCCATCGGCTCGTCCGGGATCCAGTGCAGCGGAAGCTGCGACCAGTCGAACCGGACGTCGCGGGGTTCGAGGACGAGGCTGTCGTGGACGGTGGGAGCGGCGGTGGAGCGGGGCATGAGGGCCCTCCTGACCTGCGGGTGGCGGCTCGACTCTGGGCAACTTACTCGCGGGTAGAGCGGCGGACAAGAGTTTCGGCGAGCTTATTTACATCGAGTCTAATAGTCCGGAGGTGCCCGGGCCCGCCGCTCCGTGAAACGGCGAGGCCCCGCCGGACGGGCGTCCGGCGGGGCCTCGCGTACCGGTCCTCGCTCAGACCGCCATCGCCAGCAGCAGCGGGGTCGCCCGCCGGGCCAGGAGTTCGGCGGCGCTCTTGAGGCGGTGGATGTTGTCGACCGGCATCGAGGTGGCCAGGCAGCCGACCGTGCTGCCGGCCGTGATCGGGACCGCCGCGCAGACCGTGCCGAGCGCGTACTCCTGGATGTCGAGCACCGGGACGGTGGACAGCTGGCGCTCCAGACGGTGCATCAGCTGGTCGGCGTCGACCACGGTGCGCGAGGTCAGCCGGGCCACCGGGTGCCGGGAGAGGTGATCGCGGCGGCCGTCGTGGTCCAGCTGGCTGAGCAGGCACTTGCCGATCGCGCTCGCGTGCGCGGTGGCCCGGAAGTCCACCCACTCCTGGACGGCCGGGGCGTGGTCGGCGGCGGAGACCGCCTCGACGGACAACTCGCCCTCGTGGTAGCGGCTGAAGTAGACCGCCGCACCCAACTCGTCCCGCAGCTCGGCCAGTTTGTGGTTGAGCCGGACCCGGACGAGCTGCTCGCGGTTGTACTGCCCGAGCAGCGCGAAGGTGCCCCCGAGCACCCAGGCCTCGTCCTGGACCTGGAGGTAGCCCTCGGTCTCCAGGAACTCGGTCAGCCGCCGGACGTCCGGCAACGGCAGCGAGGTCTCCCGCGCCAGACCGGCGGTGGTCACGCCGCCGGGGTGCCGGTCGACCGCCTCCAGCAGTCTCAGCGCGTGCTGCAGGGAGCGGTACGGGCCAGGGCCACCCTGGTCCAGCGTGGCCTGACGACCCCTGGCCGGTGTCGACATGACGTCCCCTTCCGATGTCCCCGCGCGGACCGGCCGCGACTCCTACCAGCCTAACCACCGGGGAGCGCCGGTAGTTGCCGGTCTGCGGATTATTTGCGCAGGTGATACGGACACAGCTGCTTGGCATATGCCAGAAGGGGGACCGGCCCACCGGACGGGCCGGTCCGGCGCCGGTGATCGGGCGGCGGCGGGGCGGCGGGGCCCGGGACGCGGACGTGGCCCCTCCCCCACTGCCCAGGGGGGAGAGGCCACGTCCGCGGTCGGCCGGGGGTGGGCCCCGGCGACCGGTGAGGGTGGGTCGTGCGGTCGGTGTCAGCCCTCGTCGCCCGCGCGGAGCTTGGCGACGGCCGCCTCCAAGCGGGCGCCGTACTCCTCGTCGGCCGCGTGGAAGTGGGCGAGGTTCTTCTCGACGACGTCGTCCCGGGTGACCTGCGCCAGGAAGCCCGCGAGGTTGTCGATCAGGCGGCTCCTCTCCCCCGCCGACATCAGCCGGTAGAGCTCACCGGCCTGGAAGAAGTCGTCGTCCTTGGTGTGGGCCGGCGTGCTGTAGGTGCCGGTGTGGCCGTCCAGCCTGACCGGCGCGGCCAGCGCGTTGTCGGTCTGCGCGGGGCCGTCGTACGAGTTGGGCTCGTAGTTCTTGTCGCGGCCGGAGCTGTTGACCGCGGCGAGGCCGTCGCGCCCGTAGTTGTTCGCCTCGGTCGCCCGGGGGGCGTTGACCGCGAGCAGGGTGTGGTTGACCCCGAGGCGGTAGCGCTGGGCGTCCGCGTAGGCGAACAGCCGGCCCTGGAGCATCTTGTCCGGGGAGGGACCGATGCCGGGCACGAAGTTGTTCGGCGAGAAGGCGGCCTGCTCGACCTCGGCGAAGACGTTCTCCGGGTTCCGGTTCAGCACCAGGCGCCCGACCTTCTGCAGCGGGTAGTCCGCGTGCGGCCACACCTTGGTGAGGTCGAAGGGGTTGAAGCGGTACTCGGCGGCCTCGGCCACCGGCATCAGCTGTACGTACAGCGTCCAGGACGGGAACACACCACGCTCGATGGCCTGGTGCAGGTCGCGCTGGTGGCTGTCGGCGTCGGCGCCGAGCACCTGTGCGGACTGCCCGCCGTCCAGCGAGCGGACGCCCTGGTTGGTCTTGAAGTGGTACTTCACCCAGAACGCCTCGCCGGCCTCGTTGACCCACTGGTAGGTGTGCGAGCCGTAGCCGTTCATGTGGCGGTAGGAGGCCGGGATGCCGCGGTCGCCGAAGAGCCAGGTGATCTGGTGCGTGGAGGCGGGCGAGTGGGCCCAGAAGTCCCAGACGTTGTCCGCCTCCTGCACGCCGGTGAACGGGTCGCGCTTCTGCGAGTGGATGAAGTCGGGGAACTTGATCGGGTCCTTGATGAAGAACACCGGGGTGTTGTTGCCGACCAGGTCGTAGTTGCCCTCGGCGGTGTAGAACTTCAGCGCGAAGCCGCGCGGGTCGCGCACCGCGTCGCTGGAGCCCAGGTTGCCGGCCACGGTGGAGAAGCGCAGGAAGACCTCGGTGCGCTTGCCGATCTCGGCCAGGAAGTCGGCGCGGGTGAACCGCGAGACCTCGTCGGTGACCTCGAAGTAGCCGTAGGCGCCGGAGCCGCGGGCGTGCACGACGCGCTCCGGGATGCGCTCACGGTTGAAGCGGGCCAGCTTCTCCAGGAGCTGCTGGTCCTGGATGAGCAGCGGGCCGTACTCGCCGGCCGACGCCGAGTTCTGGTTGTCGGCGACCGGGGCGCCGGCCTCCGTGGTCAGGATCTTGGACATGAGAGGGTCCTTCAGGTCGTTAAAGGCGTTGCGTGGAGAAGGAGGAGACGGTCGGTCGGGGCGGTCCGGGGGCGGCGCCGCGGACCGGGCGGGGCGCCGGGGCGAGGTGTCGGTCGGGCCCCGGTCGTGTCCGACCGTTCGCGTCGGATCGGCGCCCGGCGCCGCGTGCCCGGCGGGGTCGCGCGTCCGGTGGGGTCGCGCGTCCGGCGGGAGTGGTCGGACCCGGCCTAGACGCCGAGCAGGCGCCAGATCGCCGAACGGCGGCGGGAGGACTGCTCGCCGTCGGGGCCGTCGGCCGGCCGGAGCGCGGAGACGGCGGCGGTGGTGGCGGCGGCGTCCGCGAGCGGGCGGGCGGCGGTCAGCGCGGCGGCCTCCTCCGCGTCGAGGCCGGCCTCGACGAGGGCGGTACGGGCCTCGCCGGCCACCAGGGCGTTGAACCAGCGCAGCGCGAGCGCGGCGCGGCCGGGTTCGGTGAGCCTGCCGGTCAGCCGCAGCCGGGCCAGGCCGCCGTCCGGGTGGACGTTGATCCGCACGTGGGTCACCGGGCGGCCCGCGTCGAGGCGGAAGCGGTGCCGGGTGTCGGGCTGCAGCCGGGTGCGCGGGAGGATCTCGAACCAGCCGTCGGCGTCGGCGGCCGGGTCGCCTCCGGCGGAGGCGTCGTAGCCCACCAGATCGGCCCAGCCGGGGGCGTTGGCGACGAAGTGGGTGGTGTCCACCTCGGCGGCCAGGACCTCGCCGCCCCCGGCCAGGGCGATCCGTACCCAGTCGTTGGCCTTGTCGCGCCGACGCCGGGTCTCCCAGCCCTCGCCCATGACGGAGGCGCGGCCGGGAGCGTTCAGGTTGTGCGGGGAGGAGAAGTAGCGGTCCGAGGCGGCCTCGGCGACGCCGCCGTACTCCTGGGCGGCGAGGTCGAAGGTGAGGCCGTCCAGCTCGCGCGGGTCGGTGAGCACCTCGCCGTGCACCCGCAGGCGGGCCACACCGCCGTCCGGCCAGATGTTGAGGCGTACGTGGGTGTAGCGGGTCCCGTCGGCGACCTCGAACTCGTGGGTGGTGTCGCCGCGCAGCGCGGTGCGCGGCACCAGGTCGGTCCACTCGGCCGCGTCGAGCTCCTCGACCGACGGGTGGCCCGGGATCGAGGCACCCTGGACGGAGGCCGTCTCGGGGTAGTTGCCGGTGAAGTGCGCGGTGTCCACGACCACGCCGCGGATCACGCCGCCGGCGCCGAGCCGCACGACCGCCCAGTCGTGGTCCTCGTCGGTGGGGTGCGGCTGCTCGGCGCTGACGCCGCGGCGGCGCTTGCTCTCCCAGCCGTCCATGATCTGGCCCTTGTGGCCGAAGGTGTGCGCGCGGAACTCGGCGGGCTTGGCGACCAGCAGGTTCTCCGCGTCGGCGAAGGTGTCCTCGTTGGTGGCGACCACCCCGGCGCCGAGCAGACGGGAGGCCAGATTGACCAGCTCGGTGAACGGAGCGCTGGGGGTCCGGTCGGTGCTCATCGGTGCGTCTCCAGGGTTCGGGAACGGGTGATCTGACGGCCGAACGGCTCGGCGTCCACGTCCACCACCCGGCCGCGGAGCCAGGTGGTGCGGACGGCGCCGGTCAGCGCCTTGCCCGCGTACGGCGTCACGGGGTTGCGGTGGTGCAGCGCCTCGGCGCGGACCGCGAAGGCGCCGTCCGGGTCGAAGGCGACCAGGTCTGCGTCGTTCCCGACGGCGATGGCGCCCTTGGTGCCGGTGAGGCCGACCAGCGAGGCGGGGCCGGCGGACATCCAGCGGACCACGTCGGAGAGGCTGTGGCCGCGCTTGCGGGCCTCGGTCCAGATGGCCGGCAGGCCGAGCTGCAGCGAGGCGATGCCGCCCCAGGCGGCGGCGAAGTCGCCGCTGCCGCCGTAGGCCCTGAGCAGCTTGAGATCCGGGGTGGAGGGCGAGTGGTCGGAGACCACCGCGACGAACTCGCCCGCGGCCAGGGCCGCCCAGAGCGCGTCCCGGTTGGACTCGTCGCGGATCGGCGGGCAGCACTTGAAGGCGGTGTCGCCGTCCGGCACCTCCTCGGCCGCGAGGGTGAGGTAGTGCGGGCAGGTCTCGGCGGTCACCCGGACGCCGTCCGCGCGGGCCTGCCGCAGCAGCGGCAGCACGGCGGCGGAGGAGACGTGCAGGATGTGCACCCGGGCGCCGGTGCGGCGGGCGGTGTCGAGCAGCCGGGCGACGGCGGCGGTCTCGGCGTCGTCGGGTCGGGAGGCGAGGAAGTCGCGGTAGTGCACGCCGGGTTGCTGCGGGGCCGCGGCCAGCACGTCCGGGTCCTCGGCGTGGATGATCGCCAGCGCGCCGATCCGGGCCTGCTCGGCGAGGGCGCTCTCCAGGTCGGCCTGCTCGACGTGCGGGAACTCGTCCACGCCGGAGGGGGCCAGGAAGCTCTTGAAGCCGAACACGCCGGCGTCGTGCAGGGGCTCCAGGTCCCCGGTGTTGCCGGGGATCGCGCCGCCCCAGAATCCGAGGTCGACCCAGGACTGGCCCTCGGCGGTCTTCCGCTTGACGGCCAGGCCCTCGACCGTGGTGGTCGGCGGGACGGAGTTCAGCGGCATGTCGATGATCGTGGTGACACCGCCGGCGGCGGCGGCCCGGGTGGCGGTGGCGAAGCCCTCCCACTCGGTGCGGCCGGGTTCGTTGACGTGCACGTGGGTGTCGACCAGACCGGGGAGCAGGGCGGTGTCGCCGAGGTCGGTCAGTTGGTCGTCTCCCGCCGGGAGCGAGCCGTGGACGGCGATCTGCTCGATCCTGCCGTCCCGGACCAGAACGTCGGCGGGCCGCTCGCCGTCGGGGAGGACCACGCGGCGGGAGCGGATCACCACGGTGGCGGGTGGCGTCTCGCTGGGGGGCATCGGGACCTCCGGACTGGGCGGTGCGGGCGTACGCGAGGGGTGGGGAAGGCGGCGGGACCGGGGTGCGCGGCGGTGCGTCGCGTACGGCGGCCATCGGGCGCCCGGGCGGCAGTTGAGGTCTGATCGTCATACTGCTGGCTGCGATTGCTCGGAGCCTAGGGCCGCCTTCAACAAAACGTCAATGTAGGAAGCTACGAGGAAACGAAGGTTTAACGGGAGCGGTCCACGAGGAACGCGGCGGCCAGTCGCTCCCCCGCGACCTCTGCCAGCTCACCCGCCCTGGTCATGCTGTCGCCGGGCTGCTCGGCCAGCTGGGTGAGCGCGATCGCGGCGGCGAAACCGGCCCCGCGCCACTCGTTCTCGGCCAGCTCCAGACGCCCTGCCACAGCGGCCACTCGAACCCCCGCCCGAGTGGCCGCCGCGGCAACGCCGGCGGGGGCCTTGCCGTGGAGCGTCTGCGCGTCCAGGCAGCCCTCACCCGTCACGACGAGGCGTGCCCCACGCACGGCCTCGTCGAAGCCCAGCAGTTCGAGCATCAGCTCGATGCCGGGCCGCATGGTGGCGCCGAGCAGGGCGAGGGCGGCGAAACCGACCCCGCCCGCGGCTCCGGCGCCGGGGGCGTTTCGCAGGTCCCGTCCGCTCACTTCGCCGACCACGTCGGCGAAGCGGGTCAGGCCCTCCTCCAGGATCAGCAGGTCCTCGACGTCCGCGCCCTTCTGCGGGCCGTAGACGGCGGTCGCGCCGCGCACCCCGAGCAGCGGGTTGTCGACGTCGCAGGCGACCACCACCTCCACGCCCGCCAGGACGTCGGCGAGCGGGCCGAGGTCGATCCGTGCCAGCCGGCGCAGCGCGGCGCCGCCGGGGGCGAGCTCCGCGCCCTGCGCGTCGTACAGGCCGACGCCGAGCGCCTGCACCATGCCGGCGCCGCCGTCGGTGCAGGCGCTGCCGCCGAGGCCGAGCACGATCCGCCGGGCCCCCAGGGCGACGGCGCGGCCGATCAGCTGGCCGACCCCGTACGAACCGGCCGCCAGCGGCGCGGTGCGCCCGCCGGGCAGCCGGGCCAGGCCGGAGGACTGGGCCAGCTCGACCACGGCGGTGTCGCCGCGGACGGCGATCGCCGCGTCCACCGGCAGTCCGGTCGGGCCGGCCACCTTGGCGGCCACCCGGGTGAAGCCGGCCGCCAGCGCGGCGGCCAGGGTGCCCTCACCACCGTCGGCGACGGGCAGCTCGCGGACCTCGACGCCGGGTGCGGCGCGCCGCAGGCCGGCGGCGATCCTGGCGGCGACCTCGGCGCCCTCCAGCGTGCCCTTGAACTTGTCGGGCGCGACGACGACATGGCCCTGGGTGGGGGTGGCGGGCATGGCGTGGGCCTCACTTCCGGGTCGGGTGGGGGATCGCCGGCCGGAGGCCGGCAAATCGGCGGGCGGCGGATGATCCGAGTCTGCCCCCGCTTCGTGCGTTCCGGGGCCTGGGTGGGGGGTGCGACCCCCTCCCCGCCGTTCTCCCCCGGCCTTGCGGCCGGGAGACATCCCCCCTCGTCCCGCTTCCGACGTACGAGAGGGGCTCCCCTCGGCGGGGAGGGGGCCGGGCGGCGCGCACGGCACGACCGAAGTGCCCCCGTCAGGGAGGGCGCGCCACCGGCTTGGACGGTCGGCAGGCGAGCGGATGAGCCCCGGCGCGCCTGCCGACCGAGTCCGCCCTCCTGGCGACGCGGGCACGACCGGATAGGTACACGCCGCCAGGAGGAGTTCTCGGGGGCCCGGGGACGCGTCCCCGGGCCCGGGGTCGGCCTAGGAGGCCACGGTGCGGCCGGAGAGGCGCTCGACGCCGCGCAGCAGCGCGGAGTGGTCGAGCGAGCCGTCGCCGTTGGCCCGGGCCGAGGCGACCAGCTGGGCCACGACCGCGCCGACCGGCAGGGCCGCGCCGACCGCGCGGGCGGCGTCCGTGACGATGCCCATGTCCTTGTGGTGCAGGTCGATGCGGAAGCCGGGGGCGAACTCGCGGTTCAGCATGTTCGCCTTCTTGCGGTTCAGCACGGTCGAGCCGGCCAGGCCGCCGCCGAGCACGTCCAGCGCGGCGGCGAGGTCGACGCCGGCGTTCTCCAGGAAGACCACGGCCTCGGCCAGGACCTGGATGTTGACGGCCACGATCAGCTGGTTGGCGGCCTTCACGGTCTGGCCGGCGCCGGCCGGGCCGACGTGCACGACGGTGGTGCCCAGCACGTCGAACAGCGGCTTGGCCTCGGCGAAGTCCGCCGCAGCGCCGCCCACCATGATGGACAGCACGGCCTCGACGGCGCCGGCCTCGCCACCGGAGACCGGGGCGTCCAGGGTGCGGACGCCCTTCTCCGCGGCGGCGGCGGCGACCTTGATCGAGGTCTGCGGGGTGATGCTGGACATGTCGATGACGAGGGTGCCGGCCTTGACGTTCTCCAGCACACCGCCCTCGCCGAGGACGGCCTGCTCCACGTGCGGGTCGGCCGGGACCATCGTGATGACGACCTCGGCGTCGGCCACCGCCTCGGCGATCGAGCCCGCGCTCCGGCCGCCGGCCGCCACCAGGGCGTCGATCGGGGGCTGGGTGAGGTTGTAGCCGGTCACGGTGTGGCCGGCCTTGACCAGGTTGGCGGCCATCGGGCTGCCCATGATGCCGAGGCCGATGAAGGCGATCTTGCGGGAGGCGCTCATGCGGGGCTTTCCTTCGTACGGGGAGGGGTGGGAGGACGAGGGCACCGGGCCCTGCGGTCCGGGACGCGCGGGGCGGGCCACCGCGCGGGGCGGACTACCGCGCGGCGCGCAGCTCGCGGGGCAGCCACTCGAAGCTGTCGGCGCTGACGCCGGTGGAGGGGCGGTACTCCAGGCCGACGCGGCCCGTGTAACCGGCCGCGGCGAGGCGGGCGAAGAGGTCCGCGAAGTCCAGGTCCCCGGTGCCGGGCTCGCCCCGGCCCGGGTTGTCCGCGATCTGGACGTGGCCGAAGCGGTCGGCGTAGGCGTCGATGACGCCGGCCAGGTCCTCGCCGTTCTTCGCCAGGTGGTAGAAGTCGCAGAGGAACCTGGCGTTGCCGAGGCCGGTGGCGGCGTTCACCTTGTCCACGACCTCGATCGCGGCCTCAGCGGTGACCAGCGCGTAGTCCGGCGCCTCGGGCTTGTTCAGGGTCTCGATCAGCAGGACCGCCCCGATGGAGTGCGCGGCCTCGGCGGCGAACACCAGGTTCGCCAGCGCCAGCTCGTCCTGCTCCTCGGGGGTCGAGTCGAGGACCCGGTTGCCGTAGAGGGCGTTCAGCGCCGTGGCGCCGAGCGACTCGGCGAGCGCCACGGCGACCGGGACGTTCGCCCGGAAGCGCTCGCTCTCGGTCGGCACCGACAGGGTGCCCTTGGCGACACCGGTCGCCAGGTCGTCGAGGAAGTTGAGGCCGGTGAGCCGGACCCCGGCGTCGCCGAAGGCCTTGCGGAGCTCGTCCTGCTGCGCCGGGGAGGGCGTCGGGTCGAGGCCGAAGGGCCACCAGAGCTCGGCGGCGGTGAAGCCGGCCGCGGCGGCGGCGGCCGGGCGCTCCAGGAGCGGGAGCTCGCCGAACAGGATCGACAGGTTGACCGTGGCGCTTCCGTCCGGAAACGCGTGCTCGGGGGCGGCAGTCACGTCAGTCACCTTTCACTCTCTTCCGTTTCCTCCTCCGGCCTTCGGCTCGGAGGAGCCCTTTCTTCCACGATCCGGAAGAGGGATTCTGCTTGATGGAAGCATGTCCGCCGAGTCGAGCGAGTGTCAAGGCCGTCGCAACAATTTGTTGAAGCGGCCGAAGCCCGTCGGCCCCCCGACCGTCGGACTGTCGGATCGACCAGCCCCTTCCACCCACCGGACCGCTCGCTAGAGTGGGCAGGTGCGATTGATGGTGGAGTTCACGACAGAACCGTTCGAGCTGGACACGTTGCCCGAGCACGCCGCCCGGGCCCGCCGAGTGGTCGACGAGGCCGGCCTCGCCGTCGCCGTCGGCCCGTTCGGCACCGGCGCGGAGGGTGAGGCCCCGCAGGTCCTGGCCGCGGTGGCCGAGCTGCTGCGGGAGACCCTGGACGCGGGCGCCACCCGGATCTCCGTCCAGGTGAGCGTCCTCGACGACGACACGACCCCGGAAGGAGTGGGCACGCAGTGAGCAGCGCCCCGGAACACCCGCTCGCCGCGGCGATAAAGCCGTTGCTCGACGCGGTCGGCGCCACGCCGGTCGCGGTCGGGGACGCCAAGGCGGACGACGTCCTGCTGGAGTGGGACGGCGCGCCGGCGATCGCCGTGCGCCTGCCGCACCTCAGCAGCGCGCTGGACCGCCTGCTGGCCGAGATGACCCGCCAGTTCGACGGCCGCCCGCTGGACGGGCTGGACCGAGGGGAGAAGCAGCGGGTCGTCGCCCTTCTGGAGGAACGCGGCGCGTTCACCGTCCGGCACGGTGTGGAGACGGTCGCCGCCGCGCTCGGCGTCAGCCGCTTCACGGTGTACAACTACCTCAACCGGCAGGACGGCTCGAAGTCCGGCTGACGCCTCCCGCCAGGGGCCCGGCCGAGCGGTCGGCCCTGCCGGTCGGCCCAGTCTGTCCCCTCGGGGAGTGCGGACGCATTTGGCGAATCGCACACGAAACGGGCCGGTAACCAGGCACGGATCAAAACGTAACCACCAACCGTTCAACAAAGTGTTGACGCCCGGGGGTGGCGGATCTAGCTTTTGCGGGTGGCACCACTCTTCAGGAGGTCCACCCGTGACCAACCACCCCTCAGCACCGACCGACACCGCGTCCGTCGACGCGGCCGGCGCCCTCGGCGCACTGGCGGCGGCCCCGGCCGCCGAGTTGGAGAAGACCCTGCTGGAGATCTGCTCCAGCCCCCGCTGGGCCGCCGAGGTCATCGCGGCCGGGCCCTGGTCCGACGTCGGGGCACTGCTCGCCGCGAACGCGGCGGCGATGGCCGCACTGACGGCCGGCGACCTCGCCGACGCGATGGCGGGCCACGCCCGGATCGGCGAGCCCAAGGCGGGCGACGCCACCTCCGAGCGCGAACAGGCCGGCATCCACGGAGTGGACCGCGCCCTGCTCGACGAGCTGCACGCGGCGAACTCCGCCTACGAGGCCAAGTTCGGCCACGTGTTCCTGATCTGCGCGACCGGCCGCACCGCGGCCACCATGCTCGCCTCCCTCCGCGAGCGCTTCCCCCACGACGCCGCCACCGAGGCGGAGATCGTCCGGGGTGAGCTGCGCAAGATCAACGACATCCGCATCAACCGCCTGTTGGACGGACCACCTGTCTGACCGTGCGTCACTCCTGCCATCAGTAAGGTCACTTCACCCATGACTGGCATCTCCACGCACGTGCTCGACACCAGCCTCGGCCGCCCGGCCGAGGGGGTACCGGTCGAGCTCGCACTGCACACCGAGGGTGGCTGGAAGGTGCTCGGCACCTCCGCCACGGACTCCGACGGCCGGGCCAAGGACCTGCCGGCCGTGGAGGCGGGCTCGGTCGTCCGGCTCCTGTTCGACACCGCCGCGTACTTCGCGAAGGCGTCGGAGCAGAAGCCGTTCTTCCCCGAGGTCTCGATCGTCTTCACGGTCGCGCCCGCGCAGCACCACTACCACGTGCCCCTGCTGCTCAACCCGTTCGGATACTCGGTCTACCGCGGAAGCTAGACCGCTTGATTGATTGGGAGCCACGTCATGGCCCACGTGCTCGGTCAGAACCAGTACGGCAAGGCGGAGAACCGCATCGTCCGCGTCTACCGCGACAGCACCCGTCACGAGATCAAGGACCTGAACGTCTCGGTCGCCCTCTCCGGTGACCTCGACGACGTCCATCTCACCGGCTCCAACGCCAACTGCCTGCCCACCGACACCACCAAGAACACCGTCTTCGCCTTCGCGAAGGAGTACGGGATCGAGTCGGCGGAGCAGTTCGGCATCACGCTGGCGAAGCACTTCGTGGACGAGAACGAGCCGATCCACCGGGCCCGGATCCGGATCGAGGAGTACACCTGGGACCGGATCAAGACCCCGGACAACTCGGCCCGCTTCATCGGCTCGGAGGAGGTCGGCCACTCCTTCGTCCGCAACGGCGGCGAGACCCGCACCTCGGAGATCACCTACGACGGCGAGTCCGTCCAGGTGATCTCGGGCCTCAAGGACCTGGTCGTGATGAACTCCACCAACTCGGAGTTCTGGGGCTACATCAAGGACAAGTACACCACCCTGCAGGAGGCGTACGACCGGATCCTCGCCACCCAGGTGACGGCCCGCTGGAAGTACGGCTTCAGCGGCCGGGACGAGGAGCCCCAGCCGAACTGGAACCGCTCGTACACCCACGTACGGCGGCACATGCTGGAGGCCTTCGCCGAGACCTACTCCTACTCGCTGCAGCAGACCCTGCACTCGATGGGCACCCGGGTCCTGAACAACCGCGCCGAGGTGGACGAGGTCCGCCTGGAGCTCCCCAACAAGCACCACTTCCTCGTCGACCTGGCGCCCTTCGGCCTCAAGAACGACAACGAGGTCTACTACGCGGCGGACCGGATGTACGGCCTGATCGAGGGCACCGTGCACCGCGAGGGCGTCGTCCCGGTCATCCCGGTCGCCTGACGGCCCGCACGCCATGCACACCGCCCGGCATCGCGGCACCCTCCGGCCCCCCGGGGCCGGCCGGTGGCGGGCGCACCGCAGTACCCGCCGTACCCGTCTCACCCGCACCATCTGTTTCTCCACCCCCACCAACCGGAGATCGTGCTCGCCTCACGGCGGCCGGCCCGGGGAGCTGGAGAGGCCGGCCGAGGGACTCTCGTACCGCCGTCCCGCCCTCGGCCAGGGCGAGTTCAGCCAACCTCCAGCGCCACGGGCGCGCCGAGGGCCAGGGGCACAAGAGGGGCTCGACATGGCACTCCGCACCAACAGCAGCACCGACGGCGGTTCCACTCCTGACCGGCCCTCCGGTCCGGGTGGTGGGACGGACATCAACTCCGACGCACCCCCCGGGCCGGCGGTCCACCCCGTGGACGAGCTGCTGCCCCCGGTGAAGCTCGTCTCCACCGGTCTGCAGCACGTCGCCGCGATGTACGCGGGCGTGGTAGCGCCCCCGCTCATCGTCGGCGCCGGTGTGGGACTCTCCCCCACCGAGCTCGCCCTGCTCATCTCGGCCAGTCTGTTCACCGCCGGGCTGGCCACCCTGCTCCAGACCCTGGGCTTCTGGAAGATCGGCGCCCGGATGCCGTTCGTGAACGGCGTCTCGTTCGCCGGTGTCGCGCCCATGCTCGCCATAGCCAACGAGCACGGCCCGAAGAACGCCCTCCCGGTGATCTTCGGCGCGGTGATCGTCGCGGGGATCCTGTGCTTCCTCGCGGCGCCGTACTTCTGCAAGCTCATCAGGTTCTTCCCACCGGTCGTCCAGGGCACCGTGATCACCCTCATCGGGATCTCCCTGCTCCCGGTGGCGGTCAACTGGGCACGCGGCGGCTCGCCGGGCGCCCCGGGCTACGGCTCCGTACGGGCCATCGGCCTCGCCGCGTTCACCCTCGCCGCGGTGGTGCTGTGCAACCGGCTGCTGACCGGGTTCTGGCAGCAGCTGTCCCTGCTCATCGGTCTGGCGATCGGCACCCTGCTCGCCTTCCCGCTGGGCCTGGCCGACTTCGGCGCGGTCAGGGACGCGAAGGTCTTCGCGCTCCCGTCGCCGTTCCACTTCGGCGCACCCGTGTTCGACGCGGCGGCGATCGTCTCGCTCTGCATCGTGATGGTGGTGTCGATGACCGAGTCCACCGCGGACATGCTGGCGCTCGGCCGGATCGTCGACCGCGAGGCCGACGAGCCGACCCTGGCCGCCGGCCTGCGCGCGGACGGCCTGGCCACCGCGATCAGCCCGGTCTTCAACGGGTTCGCGGCCAGTGCCTTCGCCCAGAACATCGGGCTGGTGGCGCTGACGAAGATCCGCAGCCGCTTCGTGGTCGCGGCCGGCGGCGGGATCCTCGTCCTGCTCGGCCTCTTCCCCGTCCTCGGCTCGCTGGTCTCGCTGGTGCCGCAGCCCGTCCTCGGCGGCGCCGGGATCGTGCTCTTCGGCACGGTCGCGGCGAGCGGCATCCGCACCCTCGCGGACGCCGGCATGGAGTCCGGCTCGAACACCGTCCTGGTGTCGGTCTCGCTCGGGGTCGGCATCATCCCGATCGCCGCGCCCACCTTCTACGACGCGTTCCCGGAGGCCGTCCGCACCCTGATGCACTCCGGGATCTCGGCCGGCTGCGTGGCGGCCGTCCTGCTCAACCTGCTCTTCCACCACGTCGGAGCGGCCCGCCGGTCCACGACCGGCGACACGCCCGGCGCGACGGTGCCGACGGCGACACCGTCCTGACCGGTGGGCGGGGCGGTACAAACGCTCCGGACCGTCCCGCCCCCACCCACCCTCCCCCCATAGGAGTTCCCACCATGGCAGTCCAGCCCCCACCCGCCGACCAGCGGATCGTCATCGAGAACGTCGCCATCGCGACGGTCGACGCCAACGACACCGAGTACGCGCGCGGGCACGTCGTCGTCCTCGGCAACAGGATCGAGTCGGTCGGCGACGGCCCCGCCCCGCAGTGGCTGGACAACGTGGTGCGCCGGATCAACGGCGAGGGCCACCTGATCACCCCGGGCCTGGTCAACACCCACCACCACTTCTACCAGTGGATCACCCGGGGCCTGGCCCAGGACGACATCCTCTTCGACTGGCTGGTCGCGCTCTACCCGACCTGGTCCCGGATCGACGACAGGCTCGTGCACGCCGCCGCCCAGGGCTCGGCCGCCGCGCTGCTCAAGTCTGGCTGTACGACCGCCTCCGACCACCACTACGTCTTCCCGAAGGACGGCGGCGACATCCTCGGCGCCGAGATCGAGGCCGTCCAGGAGCTCGGCCTGCGCTTCACCGCGCTGCGCGGCTCGATGGACCGGAGCAAGAAGGACGGCGGCCTGCCGCCGGACCACGCGGTCGAGCGCACCGAGGACATCCTGATCGCCTCCGAGGCGGCCGTGGACACCTACCACGACCCCTCCTTCGACTCGATGCTGCAGATCGCCATCGCGCCCTGCTCGCCGTTCTCGGTCTCCACCGAACTGATGCGCGAGGCAGCCCTGCTGGCCCGCCGCAAGGGCGTACGCCTGCACACCCACGGCTCGGAGACGGCCGAGGAGGAGCAGTTCTGCAAGGAGCTGTTCGGCATGGGCCCGACCGACTACTTCGAGTCGACCGGCTGGCTGGGCGAGGACGTCTGGATGGCGCACTGCGTCCACATGAACGACTCGGACATCGCCAAGTTCGCCGAGACCGGCACCGGCGTCGCGCACTGCCCGTCCTCCAACGCCCGTCTGGCGGCCGGCATCGCCCGCGTCCCCGACATGCTGGCGGCGGGCGTCCCGGTCGGCCTCGGCGTGGACGGCACCGCCTCCAACGAGTCCGGCGAGCTGGGCACCGAGCTGCGCAACGCGCTGCTGATCAACCGCCTGCACGGCAGCCCGAAGGCCCTCACCGCCCGCAGCTCGCTGCGCCTGGGCACCATGGGCGGCGCCCGGGTGCTCGGCCGGCACAACGAGATCGGCTCGATCGAGGCCGGCAAGCTCGCCGACCTCGCGCTGTGGAAGATCGACGGCATCATGCACTCCTCGATCGCCGATCCGGTGGCCGCCCTCACCCTGGGCGCCCTCCCGCCGCTGGCCCTGCTCCTGGTCAACGGCAACCCGGTCGTCGAGAAGGGCAACCTGACCACCGTGAACGAGGACCGGATCGCCCAGGCCTGCGCCCGCGCGGCCAAGGACCTCGCCGCGCGCGGCTGACCACCCCCTCCCGTGCGGCCGCCGCCCCGGCGGCCGCACCCCGCAGACTCCGGGCCGCCCAGGGACGGTGCGTGACCCGGACTCCGTGAGCCCCTCGTGGGCGAGCGGAACGCAGCCCCGGACCCACGGCGAGGGTCCGGGGCTGTGACGCGCCGCGCGGAGCCCCGGGGGTGGAGGGCCCGGGCGGCGGGCCTGGGGACGCGCCGGACGGGCGCGGGCGGGAGGGTGCCGGACGGGCGCGGGCGCGCCGGGTCTGCCCTAAAGGGAAGACCTGCGTGAATCCGGAACCGGGTCGGGTGCCTGAGCCGTATACAACGGTGGTGCTGATCATCCATCAGCACGGGAGCCCGTCGTCACGGGCTCTTCGTCGAGCGCTCACACCCTGGATGGGGACCCCGATGCCACACCGTAAGCCCGCCGTCAGCCGCCGTACCGTGATCGGGACGCTGGGCGCGACGGCGGCCGCCGTCGCCGTCACCCCGCTGACCTCGGTCGCCGCCCGGGCCGCCGCACCGTCGAACCCGCAGGCCGGTGGGCAGCAGATCGTCGAGATCCCGCAGACCCGGTCGCAGTCCGCCGCCGGCGAGGCCGCCACGGCGGTGCAGGCCGACTTCCCGATCGAGTACGTCGGTGTCAGCTGGACCGGCCCGCAGCGGGGCGCCTCGATCCGGCTCCACCAGGACGGCGTGCCCGGCGACTGGCAGGCCCTGCCCACCAGCTGCGCGGGCGGCCCGGACGACCGGCCGGTCGACGCCTCGGGGAACGCGACCGCGCTGGTGACCGCCGGCGGCGCGAGCGGCTACGACCTGCAGCTGCCCGACGGTGCCACCGACGTGCGCTCCGCCGCGATCGACACCCTCCAGGGGCCGGCCCGGCGGGTGAGCCTGCCGCTCACCGCTCCGGTGATGTTCGGCGGCATCCAGTACCTGTCGCGGGCCGCGTGGGGCGCCGACGAGACCAAGCGCTTCAAGAACGGCGTCGAGAACAGCCCCACCAAGTACTACCCGCTGCAGACCCTGACGGTGCACCACACCGACGGGGTGAACGCCGACCCCGACCCGGCGGCCACCGTCCGGGCGATCTACGAGTACCACGCGATCACCCTGGACTGGGGCGACATCGGCTACCACTTCCTGATCGACGAGGCCGGCCGGATCTACGAGGGCCGCTACTCCGGTACCGACCCCCTGCCGGCCCATGACGCCGACGGCAACGTGGTGACCGCCTTCCACACCTCCGGCTTCAACTCCGGCAACCTGGGCATCGCCCTGCTCGGCACCCTCAGCGACCAGCTGCCCACCGAGGCGGCCCGCAGGTCGCTCACGCTGCTGCTCGCCGGGCTCTCGTTCTGGCACGACCTGGACCCGCAGGCCCGGGTCACCTTCGTCAACCCGGTCAACGGCGTGACCAAGGACGTCGACATGATCAGCGGCCACCGCGACTGGCTCGCCACCGACTGCCCGGGCGGGACCATGTACGCCACGCTGCCCGCCCTGCGCGCGGACGTCGCCGGCCTGGCCGGCCACTCCCACTGAGCCCGAGCCGAGTCCGCCGCCTGGGGCTCCCCGCCCCGGGCGGCCCCGGTCGGTCGAAGCGGCCGAAGAGCCTGGGCAGCAGCCCAGCGAGCTCGTCGTCGCCCACGGTTCGCCGGCCGGCTCGCCAGGCGGGCCGACGTCCGTCGGTCCGACGGTGGAGCGGCGGTCCGGCGGGCGGGGTCAGGCCGTCCGGCCGAGGGTGGCCAGGTAGGCGCGCCAGCCGCCGTACGTGGTGATCTCCCGGTGGACGCCCTTCTCCAGCTCGCCGCGGGCCAGCACCATGGACAGGCAGGCGCTGCCGTCGGCCAGCTCGATGACGCCGAGCTCCAGCTCGCGCGGCTCGCCGGGGAGGATGACGTCCCGCAGGTGTTCGAGGTCGACGTCGTACAGTTCGCCCTCGATCGCGGTGTCCGCCCCCGGGGCCGGGAGCAGGCCCGGGCAGACGTCGCCGATGGAGAAGAAGCGGTAGCCGGGCGCGGTGCGCACCGGGCCGATCAGGGCGTCCGACACCGAGTGGTGGAACGGGCCGCCGGCCATCGCCTGGCCGTTGAAGAAGATGCGTGCCATCGGTGGTTCCTCCTGAACGCGCGCGGCGGCCCGGCCGGGGTGGACCTCGCCTGGTCCCCCGGCCGGGCCGCCGGTCGGTGCGTGACGGGTGGGCGGGCGGCTGCGCCGTACGGAACGGCGAAATCGCGACAACCAGTGCTACAGCTTGGACGGCGGCAGCCGGGTTGTGCCCGGATAGATTGGGATCAGCCCAGCAGGGGCAGCGCGGGCAGGGTGAGGAAGTCCGCGAACTCCTCGGCGAGGGCGACCTGTTCGAAGAGCCTGGCGGCCTCCGTCCAGCGTCCACCGGCGTAGGCGGCGTCGCCCAGTTCGGTACGGATCTCGGCGAGGTCGGCGGCCACGAGCCGGCGGACCAGCTCGGCGGTGGCCTTCTCACCGGTGTCGGCGAGCACGACGCCGTTGTGGATCCACTGCCAGATCTGGGAGCGCGAGATCTCCGCGGTGGCGGCGTCCTCCATCATGTTGAAGATCGCCACCGCGCCGAGGCCGCGCAGCCAGGCCTCGATGTAGCGGATTCCCACCTGGACGGCGTTGTGCAGGCCGGTCCGGGTGCAGCTGCCGCCGGCGCCGGCGATGTCGAGCAGCTGGGCGGCCGTGACGGGCTCGGCCGGGCCGGGGTTGTCCTTCTGGTTCGGGCGGTCGCCCAGCACGGCGTCGAACGAGGCGCGGGCGATCGGGACGAGGTCCGGGTGGGCCACCCAGGAGCCGTCGAAGCCGTTGCCGGCCTCGCGGTCCTTGTCGGCCCTGACCTTCTCCATCGCGGCGGCGTTGACCTCGGGGTCGCGGCGGGACGGGATGAAGGCGGCCATGCCGCCGATCGCGTGGGCGCCGCGCCGGTGGCAGGTCTGCACCAGCAGGCGGGTGTAGGCGGCCATGAAGGGCGAGGTCATCCCGACGCTGTTGCGGTCCGGCAGGATGTAGTGCTCGCCGGCGTCGCGGAAGTTCTTCACGATCGAGAACAGGTAGTCCCAGCGGCCCGCGTTCAGCCCGGCGGCGTGCTCGCGCAGCTCGTAGAGGATCTCCTCCATCTCGAACGCGGCGGTGATGGTCTCGATCAGCACGGTGGCGCGGATGGTGCCGTGCGGGATGCCGAGGGCGGCCTGGGCATGGGTGAAGACGTCGTTCCAGAGCCGGGCCTCGAGGTGGCTCTCGGTCTTCGGGAGGTAGAAGTACGGGCCCGAGTTCGGGTCCTGCGCGCCGCGCGCGATCAGGCGGGCGGCGTTGTGGAAGAAGTACAGGCCGAAGTCGAACAGGCCGCCGGAGACCGGGGTGCCGTCGACCAGCAGGTGGTTCTCGTCGAGGTGCCAGCCGCGCGGGCGGACCACCACGGTGGCGAGCTCCGCCGCGGGCCCGAGCGTGTACGACTTGCCGGCCTCGGTGCTGAAGTCGATCCGGCCCAGATAGGCGTCGATCAGGTTGATCTGCCCGCTGACCACGTTCTCCCAGGTCGGCGAGGTGGCGTCCTCGAAGTCGGCGAGCCAGACCCTGGCGCCGGAGTTCAGGGCGTTGACGACCATCTTGCGGTCGGTCGGGCCGGTGATCTCGACCCGCCGGTCCCGCAGTGCGCGGGGAGCCTCGGCGACCCGCCAGTCGCCGGCGCGGACGGCGGCCGTCTCCGGGAGGAAGTCGAGCGTGCCGGCCTCCGCGATCTCGGCGCGGCGGCTCTTTCGTCGGGTCAGGAGTTCCTGGCGGCGCCCTTCGAAGGCGCGGTGGAGGCCGACCACGAAGGCGACGGCCTCCGGCGTGAGCACCTCCTCCGCCCGGGGAACGCGCGGACCGGCCACGGTGACGACCGGGGCGGCGGGGGAGGCGCCTTGGGGCACCCCCAGCCGGAGGCTGGGGGAGGGTCCCTGATCTGCAGCCATGGACAGGACACTCCTTGGACGGTTGAGCTGATGAAGGAAGCTCCGGTGGGATCTTCCCTGATCTGAACCCGCCTACCGACGGGTTGGATTCTGTAAGGTGGAGACTAGTTTCCGCGATACAGAATTTCAACGGTTTGTTGAGGTGATCGCTGGGACTCTACTCCTCCCCCGACAGTGAAGGGAACGCCGGTGGCCGCGACCTCCGACACAGCATCGACCACGAGCGCCGACCGCGCGAGCGGCGGCGTGCAGTCCGTCGAGCGCGCCTTCCAACTGCTGGAGGCGCTCGCCGACGCGGGCGGCGTGGCGACGCTGAGCGAGCTGTCCGCCTCCTCGGGCCTGCCGATGCCCACCATCCACCGCCTGGTTCGTACCCTCGTCCAGCAGGGATATGTACGCCAGGACACCACCCGCCGCTACACCCTGGGCCCGCGCCTGATCCGGCTCGGCGAAACGGCGGGGCGGCTGCTCGGCAGCTGGGCCCGCCCCTACCTCGCGGAGCTGATGGAGGCCACCGGGGAGACGGCCAACCTGGCCGTCCTGGAGGGCGGCGAGGTGGTCTACGTCGGGCAGGTGCAGTCCCGGCGCTCGATGCGGATGTTCACCGAGGTCGGCCGCAGGGTGCAGCCGCACTGCACCGGCGTCGGCAAGGCGCTGCTCGCCCAGCTCCCGCAGGACGAGGCGCGCGCCGTCCTCGGACCGAACCCGCTGCCGGCGCACACCTCGTACACCGTCACCGACCCCGGACTGCTGCTGGAACAGCTGGCCGAGGCCCGCGAGCGCGGCTACGTGGTGGACGACCAGGAGCAGGAGATCGGCGTCCGCTGCATCGCGGTGGCGGTGCCGGGCGCGCCGACACCGACCGCCCTGTCGGTCTCCGGCCCCGAGGCCCGGATCCGGGCGTTGGAGGAGCAGGCGGGCAGTGCGGCGCTGGTACCCGTCATGCGGCACATCGCGGCCAGACTCGGTCAGGTACTGGCCCCCTGACGCCGCGTCGGATGCTCGCGGCGGGCCCGCCGGCCGACCGCCCGGCCGGGTGAGACGTGCCGAACCAGCGTTCACTCGTTCGAGCGGACGCGGCGCGCCGCCCGCCGCCCGGCGGGGGCCGCCGGTCCAGCCTTGTTCCGAGGCGGCCCGCACGGTGACGGGCCGGTGAGACGGAGCGGGTGGCGGCGATGTCCCGAGAGTCGGTACGCAACACACTGGTGGCCGCGGGTGCGGTGATGGCCCTCGCCGCGAGCGCCGGGGCGCCGTCGGCGGCCGGTCTGCGGGCGACGGCGGCGCCGGTGTCCGACCTGCGGGTGGAGCGGAGCGACCCGGCCGCCGCGCCGCCCGGCGGCACCACCACGGTGCACGCCTCGGTCTCCAACGGCGGACCGGACCGGACGGCCTCCGGGTTCACCGTCCTGGTCGTCCTGCCGCCCGGCGTCGAGGCCGAGGGCCCGTTCTTCCCCGCGTCCTGCCAGGTCTTTCCCGCCGCCGAACCGGCCGGCGGGGAGCAGGTCCGGTGCGACTTCCCGGCCGGCCTGCCCCCGCAG
This sequence comes from Kitasatospora sp. NBC_00315, assembly GCF_041435095.1. Classification (NCBI taxonomy): domain Bacteria; kingdom Bacillati; phylum Actinomycetota; class Actinomycetes; order Kitasatosporales; family Streptomycetaceae; genus Kitasatospora; species Kitasatospora sp. NBC_00315. Next base: position 1,632,876 of record NZ_CP108025.1, read on the forward strand.
CGCAGCGCCACCGCGCTCGTCCCCCTCCGGCTCGGGCCGCACGTCCCGGCGCCGGGCACCCTCACGGGTGGCCGGGTCCAGGTCACCGGCCCGGACGATCCGGACCCGTCCGACAACCGCAGGCCGTTCGAGATCCCGGTCTCAGCCGTCTCCTGACGAGCCGCCCGGCCGACGCCGCCGCCCGTTTCGACGCCGCCGTCCCCGGACGCCGCCGTCCGTCTCAGCGCCGCCGGTCCCGGTGCAGCGCCAGCGTCGGCGCGAGCTGGGAGTGCTGCGGCGAGGGCAGCGCGTCCGGGTCGAACCAGCCCAGGGCGTCGAACTTGTGCGGCTCGCCGATCGCCGCCCGGGACGCGTCCAGCTCGACGGCGAACACCACGGCGACCCAGTGGGACACCGGATCCCCCCGCAGGATGTTGCGGACACCGATCGTCTCGATCGCGAGCGGCTCCGTCGAGTACTCCTCGCGGACCTCGCGTGCCACCGCGTCCTCGAAGGACTCACCGTGTTCGAGCGCCCCCGCACCGGTGTCCCAGGTGCCGGGCTCGTCGCGGGCACCGGCGCTGCGCCGGGCCAGCAGGATCCGTCCCCGGCCGTCGTGGCAGACGAACACGCAGGAGACGGCCGGCTCCGACAGCGCCCGCTCGGCCGGGCGCCGGGGGCGCGGGGCGGGTTGCGGATCCCTCGGCGGATCGGCCGGCGATCCGGGAGCTGCCTCGGTCATCGGAGGTCCTCTCGTGCGGTCGGCGGCCGACGTCCCTGACGGGCGCGCCGCGCGGCTCAGAAGTGGTCGACGAGCTCGGTCAGGGCGCCCAGGTGGAGCACTCCCGGGTCGGACGCGTCCACCTCCCCGTGCTCCAGCACCCAGGTGTGGGCGTGGGGGATGAAGACCGCGTTCATCCCGGCCCGGCGGGCGGGCAGGATGTCCGACTTGGGCGAGTTGCCGATCATCCAGCTCTCGGCGGGGTCGAGGCCGTACGCGGTGATGAGCCGCCGGTAGGCCGCGTCGTCCTTCTCCGGGACGATCTCCAGGGCCTGGAAGTACGGCGCGAGACCCGAGGCGTCGATCTTCCGCCGCTGCTCCTCGGCGTCGCCCTTGGTGAGCAGCAGCAGGCGGTGGCGGACGCCGAGCCGGGCCAGTGTGTCGGCGGCGCCGGGCACCAGTTCGACCTGATGGTCGATCAGTACCGCTGCCAGTGCGGCGATCTCGGCCGTCTCGGCGGCGGTGACCGGGCGGCCGCGCAGCCGGGTGGCGCAGTCCGCGAAACTCCGGATGAGCATCCCGCTGCCGTAGCCGTGGGTGACGGCGTTGGCCGCCTGGATCTCGTCGAGGACGGCGCGGCGCTCCGGGAGGCCGAGGGCCGGATGGTCCAGCCATCCGAGGAACTGAGCGATGACCCGCTCGAAGACGACGTTGTTCTCCCACAACGTGTCGTCGGCGTCGAAAACCAGCACCTGCTCGCGCCTCACGGCCGACCTCCAGGACTCCCACGGACGGGCACCCGGCCACGCTAGCCCCGGGGAGCAACGACCCGCAGCCGGTTTTCCGGGCACCGCCGCCCGGTCCGCGACCTCGTCGCCCGTTGCGCACGCGTCCTGTCCGCCACCCGCGCCCGGTCCGGCCGGATGCCCCGGCGCCCTCGGAACGGCATCCGCCGGGCCGCCGGCAGACAGCTGAAGTCGCCCGGGTTCCGGCGCAGTTACGCGTACATGAAGAGTCTTCGCAGGTGCCGGAGCGGCCTTTCGCGGGCACCCCGACGGGCTCCACACTGCTGCCATGCGAATCACTCTACGCGCGTTGAAAACCCGCGCCGCCTCCGTCGCCGTCGTCGGCCTGCTCGCCCTGGCCCCCACCGTCGCCCTCGACTCCGAGGCACACGCCACCGTCAGTGGCAGCGTCTGCCTGACCGCCCTGCCGAGCCAGGCGGACGACACGCTCGCCCTGATCGCCACCAACGGGCCGTTCCCCTACTCGCAGGACGGAGTGGTCTTCCAGAACCGGGAGCAGGTGCTGCCCCTGCACACCGCCGGCTACTACCACGAGTACACCGTCAAGACGCCGGGATCCTCGACCCGCGGGACCCGTCGGATCATCACCGGCCAGACCTATCACGAGGACTACTACACCTCGGACCACTACGTGACGTTCCGCCTGATCAACTTCGGCTGCTGACCGACCGTCACCGCCGCGTGCCCCACCGGCCGCCCGCACCCCCGACCCCCGGGGATGCGGGCGGCCGTCGCATTCGGGGCACTCCACCTTCCCGGCCGCACGAGACCTCTTTACGTCGGGTTTACAGACGAGTACCCTCCTGAAACATCTTGCAGAACCTTGCGCAAGACAGGACCGCGACGCCGCATGGCCCACCCACCCCAAGGGCCCACGGCGGACAGCCAGGACGGTGCATCTTCTGCAAGGGATTGCAATGATCCGTGCTGCCCCGGCCCCGCGCTCCCGCCCCCACCCGACCGGCCGCCCCACCTGACGGCCCGCCCCGAGGAGTCCCGCCGTGGACCGAATCCGCCACGTGCCCCTACGCAGCAGACGCCACCGGCACCGCCGCCCCCTGGCCGCCGTGGTCGCCCTGCTCGCCGGCCTGCTGGCCACCCTGCTGCCCGCGCTCTCCGCCCACGCGGCGAGCACCGCGACGGTCTACTACAAGCCGACCTCCGGCTGGTCCACCGTCGACCTGCACTACGCCCCCACCGGCGGTACCTGGACCACCTCCCCCGGTGTCCCGATGGACGCCTCCTGCAACGGCTGGTTCAAGAAGACCGTCGACCTCGGCGCCGCCACCGGCCTGAGCGCGACCTTCAACAACGCCGCCGGCAGCTGGGACAACCACGGCGGCGCCAACTACGCCCTCGGCAGCGGCATCAGTGCCGTGACCGGCGGCGCGGTCGGCACCACCGACCCGTGCGCCGACGCCACCCCCACCTCGGCGACGGTGTTCTACTCCACCGCGTCCACCAACTGGTCGGCGTACTACCTGCACTGGGCCCCGGCCGGCGGCAGCTGGACCACCGCCCCGGGCACCCGGATGACCGCGACGTGCACCGGCTGGGTGAAGCTCACCGTCGCCCTCGGCACCGCCACCACCTGGCAGGCCGACTTCGACAACGGCTCCGGCACCTGGGACAACAACGGCGGCGCCAACTACCAGCTGGGCACCGGCTCGGTGACCGTCACCAACGGCGTGGTCGCGCACAGCGATCCGTGCGGCTCGACGGACCCCACACCGTCGGCCTCGCCGAGCGCGAGCGCGTCCGCCGGCACGTCCGCCAGCACGTCCGCCAGCGCGTCCGCCAGCGCGTCCGCCAGTGCCTCCGCGAGCGCCAGCCCCTCCGCGACCGCCAGCACCTCCCCCACGGCGACCGCGACCACCACCGCACCCCCCGCCGGAACCGCCGCCACCGTCTGGTACTCCACCGCCTCGGTCGGCTGGACCACCGTCAACCTGCACTGGGCGCCGGTCGGCGGCACCTGGACGACCGCGCCCGGTATCGGGATGGACGCGGCCTGCACCGGCTGGGTCAAGAAGACCGTCAGCCTCGGCACCGCCACCACCTGGCAGGCGACCTTCAACAACGGCAACGGCGTCTGGGACAACAACAACGGCGTCAACTACCAGCTCTCGGGTGGGAACAACACGGTCAAGGACAAGGTCGTGAAGACCGCGGCGACCGACCCGTGCGCCGCCGTCGTCCCCGACACGACGGCGCCGACCACCCCGGCCGCCGTCACCGCGACCGCCACCGCCACCGCCGTGGTGCTGACCTGGAACGCCTCGACGGACAACACCGCCGTCACCGGCTACCAGATCACCCGCACCGGCGGCACCAAGGGAACCTCGCTGGTCAACACCACCTCGACGGTCTACTCCGAGTCCAACCTCGAAGCGACCACCTACTACTGCTACACCGTGAAGGCCCTGGACGCGGCCGGCAACCTGTCCCCCGCCAGTGCCCCCGGCTGCACCACCACGGGCACCGCCCCGCCGGCCGCGGCCGGCGGCACCCCGCTGGGCACCGACCCGCGCAAGGACCCGATCTACTTCCTGCTCACCGCCCGCTTCTACGACGGTGACACCAGCAACGACCGCGGTGGCAGCCAGGACGTCAAGTCGGGCAACGCGGCCAACAACGACCCGATGTTCCGGGGCGACTTCAAGGGCGTCGTCCAGAAGCTCGACTACATCAAGGGTCTGGGCTTCTCGGCCATCTGGATCACCCCGGTGGTGCTGAACCGCTCCGACTACGACTACCACGGCTACCACGGCTACGACTTCTACAAGGTCGACCCGCGCCTGGAGTCCGCCGGCGCCTCGTACCAGGACCTGATCAACGCCGCCCACGCCAAGGGCATCAAGATCTACCAGGACGTGGTCTACAACCACAGCTCCCGCTGGGGCGCCAAGGGCCTGTTCACCCCGACCGTATACGGCGTGCGCGACTCGCAGTGGAGCTGGTACTACGACGCCCCCAACGCGGGCTTCGAGTACGACGGTCTGACCGTCGACCCGGTCTCCGGCAAGTCCTACTACAACGGCGACATGTGGTCGACCGCCGAGCCGGCCGGCAACACCTGCGTCAACTGGGGCGTGCCGACCGGGGGCAAGAGCGCCGAGGGCTACACGGTCTACAACTGCCAGTGGCCCAACCCCACGTCGGGCATGTTCCCGAAGGCGCTCTACCACCAGTGCTGGATCGGCAACTGGGAGGGCGAGGACTCGCGTTCCTGCTGGCTGCACGAGGACCTGGCCGACTTCAACACCGAGAACCCGGTCGTCCAGCAGTACCTGATCGGCGCCTACAACAAGTACATCGACATGGGCGTGGACGGCTTCCGGATCGACACCGCCGTGCACATCCCCCGGATCACCTGGAACCGGCGCTTCCTGCCGGCCATCTACGCCGAGGTCAACCAGAAGTTCGGCGCCGCCAAGGCCGCCAACTTCTTCGTCTTCGGCGAGGTCGGCGCGTTCGTCAACGACAAGTGGAACCGCGGCTCGGTGAACCACTCGGCGCAGTTCTACACCTGGAAGGAGCGCAAGGACTACACCAGCGACGACGTGCAGGCCGCACTCGACCAGTACAACTACGAGGAGCAGCTGGGCACCGGCAACCAGCCCACGTCCAGCAACGCGTTCCTCAGCGGGAACAGCTACCACACGCCGGACAAGAGCCAGTTCAGCGGCATGAACATCATCGACATGCGCATGCACATGAACTTCGGGGACGCGTCCAACGCCTTCAACAACGGCAAGGACTCGGACGACTCGACCAACGACGCCACGTACAACGTGGTCTACGTCGACAGCCACGACTTCGGCCCGAACAAGTCGAGCACCCGCTACGCGGGCGGCACCGACGCGTGGGCCGAGAACATGGCGCTGATGTGGACGTTCCGCGGCATCCCGACGCTGTACTACGGCTCGGAGATCGAGTTCCAGGCGGGCAAGCAGATCGACTGCGGCCCGACCTGCCCGCTGGCCACCACCGGACGGGCGTACTACGGGGACAAGATCGCGGGCGACGTGACCGCCTCCGACTTCTCGGTGGTCTCCGGCGCCTCCGGCGCGGTCGCGACCACGCTGGCCCAGCCGCTGGTCAAGCAGGTCCAGCGGCTGAACCAGATCCGTCGGGCGGTACCGGCCCTGCAGATGGGGCAGTACTCGACCGAGGGTGTCTCCGGTGACATGGCGTTCAAGCGCCGCTACACCGACGCGGCGAGCGGCGTGGACTCGTTCGCGCTGGTCGCGGTCACCAACGGCGCGACGTACACCGGGATCCCGAACGGCACCTACAAGGACGCCGTGAGCGGTGACGTGAAGGTCGTCACCAACGGCACCCTGACGGTCGCCGCGCCCGGCAAGGGCAACCTGCGGGTGTACGTGCTGGACCTGGGCGGTGCCAACGCCGCCCCGGGCAAGGTCGGCACGGACGGCCCGTACCTGAAGTAATCCGGTGCAGGTCCACGCGTTCGGATAGGTTGGTGGGCGTGGCCGGGCGACCGGCCGCGCCCACCTTCACGAGACGACGACGAGGACCAGCCCAGCCATGACCGCGCCCCTGCCCGCCTTCGCCGGCCGTACCTTCCTCTTCCGGGTCGACAACGGCGCCGAGTTCCGCAACGCCTACTCGGCCGACGGGAAGCGGCTGCGCTGGGAGGGCCTGGGCGAATCCGCCGGGCAGTGGGAGGACGTCGCGCTGCACGTGGCGCAGGTCGGCCCCGAGCTGTACTTCGTCAGCTGGACGGAGCTGAGCGGGATCACCGTCAGCCACGTGATGGACCTGGCGGAGCTGACCGTACGGGCCTTCTGGACGTACGAGGGCGAGGGCGGCCGGGTCGGCGAGCTGCACACCGGCACCCTGGCACCGGTCGCGCCGTAGCCCCTGTCTCCCCCGCCGTGCCCGCCGTGACGACTCCCGGGGCGCGGCGGTCGCCGGCGCCGTGGCGTGATCCGCCGGCCGCGGCGGGGCCTGCCGCGCCGGCGTCGGCGGGGCAGGCAGCCGGTGGTCCGGCGGAGGGGTCAGTGCAGGGGCCCGCACAGGGCGGGGGCGGTGGCCTCCTGGGGGAGCTTGGGGTCGAGGTCACTGGCGCCGAGAACGCTGTCGTACCTGCCGTTCTTGTTGTAGTCGATGCCGTGGATGACGACGACGGCGTTGTCGGTCCGCAGGGCGTGGACGACCTGGTCGGTGATCTGGATGGTGCGGGAGTACGTGAAGGTGCCGGTGGCGGGGAAGCGGTTGACCGCCAGCGCGCTTGCCGGGCTGGTGTCGCCGGTCGTGGTGAGCGACGTGCCGATGGGCCCGTAGTCCTTCAGCCCGTCGGTGGTGGAGGTGGCGAGGTGCCCGTTCTGCAGGGTGGAGTCGTCGGCCTCCGGGCACTCGCCGGAGCCCTTGACGTGGATGTGCATCGCGTGCGGGGCGTGGTCGAGCAGCCCGCGCACATGGATGGTGATCTTCGCATCGTGGCCGTGCAGGTCGACCACCGCGTTGCCGATCCCGGTGACCCGGTTGTTGGCCACCGGCAGCAGCAGCGCGAAGGTGAAGGAGTTGCGCTGCTCCTTCGACGGGGTACTGCTGTGGCCGGAGTCGGCGAAGGCGGTCGTCGCACCGAACGGCAGGAGCAGGCCGGCGATCGCGGCTGAGACGAGGAGCTTCCTCATCGGAGCGCTCCCTTCGAGAGGAAATGGGACGCGCGCGGCGGCGATCGCCGTGCGGCGGATCCACCGGGGCGGTGGCCCCGGCCCACGCGGGGCTGTTCGCCGTCGCGCGCCTGTACCCGGGGTTCGGACCCGGCGGACGGACGGATGGGTGGGCTGTCGGACGGATGGGCTGTCGGACGGATGGGTGGCAGCCCCGGTGTCGGGTGCGGAGGACGATGACTCCCCGCGTTCGGCTCCCCACTGCGCACGGCTCCGGCGGCGCGCGCCCGTGCCCTGGACGGCCTAGGCCCGGGCGGGGACCGTCAGGTGCTGGGAGAGCCATTCCAGGGAGGAGGGCAGCAGTCGTTCCCAGGTCTGGAAGTTGTGGCCGCCGGTCGCCAGCATGCTGTACGAGACCGTCATCGGCGCGTGCACGGCCCCGATGAACTCCTCGGTTTCGCGCCGGTAGTCGCCGTCGCCCTCACTGCTGCCGGCCACCAGGACAGCGATCCGGGGGTGCGGCGCGTTCTTCAGCCGCCAGACCAGGTCGGCCTCGTCGCGCCGGTGCCTGTCGCCCCGGAACAGGTCACCGGTGGTCGCGTCCTCGGCGGCGCGGTAGTAGCCGGAGAGCGAGACGGCGGTGGGGAAGACGTCCGGGTGACGCATCGCCAGTTTGAGGGCGCAGTAGCCACCGGTGGAGTTGCCCATCAGGGCCCAGGAGCGCGGATCGGCGGAGACCCGGAAGGAGTCCTCGACCGCGCGGGGCACGTCCCTGGTGAAGTAGGTGTCGGACTGCGGGCCGCCCGGGACGTCCTCGCACTCGGTGTCGGCGGGCATCGCCGGGGACGGCCGCATCAGCACCATCACGGTCGGCTGCATACGGCCGCTCCCCAGCAGCTTCAGCGCGGCGCCGGGGTAGTTGAGGCGGGTCACCAGGTTCCTGGCGTCCCCGGGGAAGCCGGTGGTGACGATGACGGCCGGGAACGTCCGCCGGGCGTACTCCGGCTGGAAGTACTGCGGCGGCAGGTAGACGTAGCCGTCGGTGGAGAGCCCGGTGGTGGCGCCGGCGATCCGCACCACGCGGATCTCACCGGCCTGCTTCGGATCCCGGCCGACCGCGCCGCCGCCCTGGACCTCCACCCGGCCGAGCGGCTGGATCCCGGGCCGCCCGGCGTCCAGCTTCGTCTGGATGCGGATCGGGCCGCCGTCCCCCGTGCCGAGCAGGTCGTCCCAGCTGCTGTAGAACGCGAAGTAGTTGTTCGCCACCAGGCCGAGCGCCATCAGGACGGCGAGCTGGGTGGCCATGATGGTGCCGATCCTGCCGAGCACCGCCTGCCAGCTCCGCCTCGCCAGTCTCGGCCAGATCCACACCGACCCGGCCGCCACCAGAACGGCGAACAGAACGGCCAGTGCCAGCACCTTGTGGCTCGTCAGGCCCATGTCCCACGTACTCCCGCAGCTCGATGTCGCGTCCCCCGCCACTACGACACCTGTGCGAGCGGCCCGGTTCCGACCGGCCACCCGGTTCGGTTCCAGGACGTGATCACAACCCTAACCGGCGACGGGCCGTGCCCTCGACCGACACCGCCCGAACTGCCCTCCGAGGCACCGGGCGGTGCCCGGACGGCCCTGTCCGGCCCGGCGGCGGTGGGTGTCCCGGCGGCGGTGGGTGTCCCGGCGGCCCGGCCGCGGTGAGCGTCCGGGCGGTCCACGGCGGTGGGTGTCCGGGCGGCCCGGCCGCAGGACCGGCTCCGCCGGCGAGCGTCGCGCCGGCCGCCCCTGGCTGCGGCGGCCGGGCTTCAGAGCCAGTCGGCCGCGAAGGCCCGGGCCGGGTTGGCGACCAGCAGCCGCTCGGTCAGCTCGGCGCCGAACTCCCGGGTGATCCTCGCCGCCAGAGCGCCGACCAGGAACGGCAGGCCGGGTGCGCCGCGGGCCGCCCTGGTGGTGGTGTCGCCGCCGAGCAGCAGCTGCCCGGCGTGCCCCGCGCCGACCAGTGCGGCCACCGTGTCGAACAGGTGGTGGTCGGTGGCGTGATGGGCGCGGGAGGGGCCGTCGAGGGCGATGAACGCGCCGGATTCGGCGGCCTGCCGGTGCAGGCGCAGGTCGGGGAACCGGTTGAGGTGGCCGAGCAGCACCCGCTCCGGCGGTACGCCCAGCCGGTCGCAGAGCAGGTCCAGCACGTCCGGTGCCCCGGTGCCCAGTTCGTGGTGGACACCGATCGGCGCACCGGTGGCGTGGTGCGCCTCGGCCGCGGCGGTCATCACCCGGCGGGCGTGCTCGTCCAGACCGTGGAAACCGCCCGCGACCTTGATCATCCCGGCCCGGACGCCAGCGGGCACACCGGGCTCGCGCAGACCGGCGGTCAGCTCCTCGACGAACAGCTCGGTCAGCCGGTCGCCCGTGAACAGGCCGCGCAGCACGCTCTCGTCGTAGTGCGCGGCCTGGTGCAGTCCGGTGGCGGCGACCAGCCGTACGCCGGTGGCCCGGGAGAGCCGGGCCAGGCCCGCCCCTCCCCGGCCCATCCCGTAGGGCGTCCACTGGACCACGGCGCGGCCGCCGGCCGCCGCGAACGCGCGCAGCTCGGCCTCGGCCGCCACCGGGTCGTCCAGTTCCTGGCCGGACAGTTGCGGCGAGGCCAGGAAGAGGTGGTCGTGGGAGTCGCAGCGGCCGAGCAGCCCCGGTTCGACGTCTCCCAGGACGGTGCGTATCGCACTCACGCGTCGGCTCCGGCCGGAGCCTCGGCGCGCGGCGCCTCGGCGGACGGCGCCTCGGCGAGGGTCGCGGTGACGACCCGCATCCCGGCCAGGGCCTTGGGGACCCCGATGTACGGCGCCAGATGGATCATGACCTCGGTGATCTGCTCCCGGGTCAACCCGACCCGCAGGCTGTTGCGGACGTGGTCGGCGAGCTGCGGCTCCACCCCGCCGAGCGCCGCCAGGGCCGCCAGGTTCAGCAGTTGACGGTCCCGCAGTTCCAGGCCGGGGCGCTGGTAGGTGCCGCCGAAGAGGCTGGTGACGATCCAGTCGGGGAAGCCGGGCGCCAGGTCGTCCAGACCCCGCAGGGTCTTGTCCTGGGTCTGCGGGCCGGCCAGCTCGTTCATCAGGCGGTATCCGGCGGCGCGGTCGAGCACGGCCGGGGTGAGGTCGTCGGGTTCCATGCGGGTGGGTCCTTTCACCAGTGCCGGCCGGCCGGCAGCGCGTCGATCTCGGGACAGGACAGGTGGAGCACCTGGTAGCGGGCGCCGGGCGCGTCCGCAGGGGCCGGGCCGTGCCACAGGGCGGTGTGCAGGATCTCCCAGCGGCTCGGGTCGACCGCGACGGCGGCGGAGTGCAGAGTGTCGCCGTCCGGCAGGGCGGCGAGGGCGCGCTCCACCGCCTCGCCCGGGTCCACCCCCTCGGGGATGCGTTCGGTGTGCCGGGTGGCGGCGGTCGGCAGGGCTTCGCCCGAGCGGCCGCGGCGCAGACCCGCGCCCACCCACTGCTTGACCTGCGGGCGGCCGAAGTCGGCGATGATGCCCCGGAACCCGGGCCCCCAGAGGAAGCTGTTCATGCCCTCGGCGGTGCGCCAGAGGTAGAACGGGGCGTACAGGTTGACGGCCGCTCCGCCGCCGTCCTCCGGGGCGGGGGTGCCCTGCGGGAGGTGCACGCCGTCGCCGCGCTCGCGGACCAGGTACGCCTTGAGGCCGAGGCCGGGATAGGCGTCCATCAGGTGGCCCCGGGTGGCGATCCGGTTTCGGATGATCTCCATGTCGTAGTCGGCGGGGAGGGTGATCTCGTACTCCATCGCTTGCACGGTCATGCCTCTCGTTCAGGGGTGTGGTGTGCCGCCGCACCGGCCCGCGGTTCAGTCGCGGACCAGGGCTGCCAGCAACCCGAGGGCGCCGCGGACGGCCTGCCGGAACGGCTCCTCGCTGCCTGCCGCGCGGGCCAGCACGTAGCCGCCCTGCAGTACCGCGACGATCGCGGTCGCGGTGTCGGCCGGATCGGGACCGGGCCGCAGCTCGCCCGCGACGGTTCCCTCGGCGATCACCTCGGCGATCCGTCCGCGCAGCCAGGCGAAGGTCTCCTCCACCGGGGCGCGCAGCTCCGGGTCGGCGACCACCTCCGGGTCCTGCGCCATCCGGCCGATCCGGCAGCCCCGCAGCACCTCGCGCTCGCGCAGCAGGTAGGCCTCGATCCGCTCGTACGCGGTACCGGGGCCGCCGAGCTGCCGCTCGGCCAGCGCCCGCATCTGCGCGGCGCTGCGGCGGAGCGCCGCGGCGGCGAGGTCGGGCTTGCCGGCGAAGTGGTGGTACATGCTGCCCTGCCCGACGCCCGCCCGCTGCTGGATGGCCTTGGGGCTGGTGCCGACGTACCCGCGCTCCCAGAGGAGTTCCTGGGTGCTCTCGATCAGACGGTCCTGGGTTGCCATGACCCCAATGTACATACCAGTAGGTACAGGTGCCAGTCGGCGTCACCGGGCGCGCCGCGCACGCCCGGGGGCCACCGGAGGACGGACGGCGGGCCCCCGGGCGGACGGACGGCGGGCCTCGGGCGGACGGACGGCCGGCCCCCGGGCGGACGGACGGCGAGCCTCGGAGGGCGGGTGGGTGCACGAAGGGCCGTGTGCCGCCCCCCGGCGGCCACGGCCCCAACCGGCCGCACGACGGTCCGAGACCCGGTCCTCCGACTGATCGTCTGCCCACGTACACCATGCGTCACTCCCGTGCCGGAGCAACCGTGGTGAGGCGTACGTCACGTTCGGACCGCCCGGCCCCGCCCCGGCGGGCGCGCGGGCCGGGCGACACCGGTCACCCGGTGGCCGGGGCCCGCAGGACGTCCGGTATCTCCTTGCGGATCACCGGGGCCACCTCCGTCGCGAACAGCTCCAGCTGTCGGTGCTGGACGTCCTCGGTGAGCGCGTCGACGCCGATGCCGACCACCTCGTTGCCGAAGGCCTGGTGGTAGCGGTGGATCTTCTCGATCACCTGTTGCGGGCTGCCCACCAGGGCGGAGCCGCGCTCCAGTGCGTCCTCCAGCGAGGCGAACGGCGAGTTGTTGTGCTTGCCGGCCGCCGAGGCGAGCAGGGCGTCCCAGTAGGGCCGGAAGCCCTCGACCGCGTCCTGCGAGCGCTCCGCGACGAAGAGTCCGCCGAAACCGGTGCCGACCCGGGCGTCCTTCGGATCGCGGCCGTGGTGCTCCCACCGCTCGCGGTAGTGGTCCACCAGTGCCTTGTACTTCTCCAGCGGGTGGAAGGCGTTCGCGGAGAACAGCGGATCGCCGTACCGGGCGGCCAGGTCGGTGGACCGCTCGCTGGTCGCACTGCCGTGCCAGACCGGGATCGGCGACTGCAGCGGGCGCGGCGCGGTGGTCACGTCCGTCAGCGGCGGCCGGGTACTGCCCGTCCAGCTGACCCCCTCCTCGCGCCAGAGCCTGCGCAGCAACCCGTAGTTCTCGGCGAGCGCCTCCCACTGGCGCTCCTCCGGCAGGCCGAAGAGGCCGAAGTGGCGCGGGTCGTTGCCCTTACCGATGATCAGTTCCAGTCGTCCGCCGGAGAGCTGGTCGAGCATCGCGTAGTCCTCGGCGACCCGCACCGGATCCAGGATGCTCAGCACGGTGACGGTGGTGAAGAGCCGGATCGTCGAGGTGCGGGCGGCGATCGCACTGAGCAACAGCGGCGGCGCCGGCGAGAGGAACGGCTCGCCGTGCCGCTCCCCCACCCCGTAGCCGTCGTACCCGAGCTGCTCGGCGGTGACGGCCTGGTCGATGACACTGCGGAGCTTCTCGTTCGGGGTGCGCTGCACGCCGGTGACGGGGTCGGGGCCGTTGGCGACCAGGGACGAGACGGTGAACCGCATGGCGGTCTCCTTGCGGGCGTTCGGCGTGGACGGCCGCGGCCGCGCCGGAGCGCCCGGAGGAGGACTGCGCCCGCGCGGCAGCAGCACCTGGGAGGGATCGCGCGACGGGCGGTCGTGGGGCCGGGGTCAGCGCGGAGTGCTGCGGGGGCGACAACAGCGGCGGAGCGGGGCGCAGCCGCGGTACTCGCGCATGCCGGCTCCCCCCGATTCGTCCGGTGGGCGCGGAGCGCCACCGGAGGCCTGACCGCACACACACGATCCACCCGCGAGCATAGGCAGTGGCCAGGGGCCGGGCAAGGGCCTTCCGGAGGACACCCCTCCAGGGACCGGCCGGACCGACAGGCCCGCAGCGGGACGGGCAGGCCGGGCCCGGCTACGTCAGCTGCGCAGCAGGACGGCGGAGAGCGGGACGAACCCGCCGCCGGTGCCCTGCGTGTCACCGCCCGAGGTGCGCCGCAGCAGGTTGACGGCGATCCGCTCGCCCCGGGCCTTCGCCCGCTCCGCCACTGGCCCCTCGTGGAGGCCGTCCACAGCGGCCACCCAGAGCTGCACCCAGCGCCCGAAGTGCTCGGCGGTCATCGGCCGGCGCGCGTGCAGCGCGGCGTGCGGGGTGACGACGTTGCGGCGGTACACGGTGGTGCGCAGCAGCGCGCTCTCCCAGAAGTCGGTGATGTGAGGCAGGTGCGCCTCCAGGTCGAGCCCGCTGAAGTACGGGCCGATCAGCGGATCCTCGAAGGCGGCCGGGTAGAAGCGGCGCAGCACGGCCGCCAGGTCGGCCCGGGTCGCGATGTCGGGGTGTCGGCGCGGCGCCATCTCTCGTCTCCTTGCCCGCGTGATCCGGCCCGCCCGCGGCGGTGGGCCGGGAAAACGCTCCCCGCCACGGTACGGCCTCGGCGGCCCGACCGGCAGGGGCATTGGTCCCGGCTGCCCGTACCCCGCCGTGGCCGGTCTTCGGACCTGGCAGGATGGCGTTCATGACCTACCTCGCCGCGGACGACCGCTACGCCACGATGACCTACCGCCGCGCCGGGCACAGCGGTGTGCAGCTGCCCGCCGTCTCGCTGGGCCTGTGGCACAACTTCGGTGACACCCAGCCGCTGGAGGTGCAGCGCGCGGTGCTGCGCCGCGCCTTCGACCGGGGGATCACCCACTTCGACCTGGCCAACAACTACGGCCCGCCGTACGGCAGCGCCGAGCGCAACTTCGGCTACCTGTTCGCCCAGGACTTCCGTCCCTACCGGGACGAGCTGTTCATCGCCTCCAAGGCCGGTTACGACATGTGGCCGGGCCCGTACGGCGACGGCGGCTCGCGCAAGTACCTGCTGGCCAGCCTCGACCAGTCGCTGGACCGGATGGGCCTCGACTACGTCGACGTCTTCTACTCGCACCGCTTCGACGCGGACACCCCGCTCGAAGAGACCATGGGCGCCCTGGACTCCGCCGTCCGCTCGGGCAAGGCACTGTACGCGGGCATCTCGAACTACCCGGCGCAGCAGCACCGGGAGGCGGTGGCGATCCTGCGTGAGCTGGGCACTCCCGTCCTGCTCAACCAGGCGAGCTACTCGATCCTGAACCGGGGCCCGGAGGACGGCGTGCTGGACGCCGTCGGTGAGACGCGGACCAGCCTGATCGCGTACTCCCCGCTGGCCCAGGGTCTGCTGACCGACCGCTACCTCGGCGGCGAGGTGCCGGCCGGCTCCCGCATGTCGGTCGGCCACTTCCTGAAGGAGGAGGCGCTGACCGGCTCGAAGCTGGAGCAGCTGCGGGCGCTCGACAAGGTGGCCCAGGGCCGTGGCCAGAGCCTGGCGCAGCTGGCGCTGTCCTGGGTCCTGCGCGACCCCCGGGTGGTCTCGGTGATCATCGGCGCGAGCAGCGTGCGGCAGCTCGACCAGAACATCGACGCGCTCGACGGCGGCCCGCTGACCGCCGACGAGCTGGCCGAGATCGACCGGCTGAGCGGCCGCTGAGCCCGGCCCGTCGAGGACGGCGCGCGGCGTCCACGCCCCAGGCGCCCGGCGCCGGGGACGCGGGGACGGTTCCCCGGCGAGGGGGACGCGGTGACGGGAATGCACGGCGGTGCGGGCGCCCGGTCGTGCACGTGCACGGCGGTGCGGGCACGGCGCGGGGTGACTCGCAAGGCCACCCGGCACCGTGCCCGCCGTCACGCGCGGCCCGGATCCGCCTGCGCCGCCAGCCGGCGCAGGGCCAGCTCCGCGAGCAGCGCCGCGCCGTCCGACAGCACCGAGTCGTCGAAGAGCGCGTACGGGGAGTGGTTGGGCGCGGCGGCGGCCCGGTCCAGGCCCGGCGGACGGGCGCCGAGGCTCGTCATCACTCCCGGGACCGCGGCCAGCACCCGGCCGATGTCGTCGGAGACCATCGCCGGTCGCTCGCCGGCCGTGAAGCGGTGCTCGCCGTGCAGTTCGGCGACGGTGGCACCGACGAACCCGGCCTCGCCGGCGTCGTTGAGGGTGGCCGGGTAGCCGTCGGTGTACTCGATGTCCACCTCCAGTCCGTGCGCGGCGGCCACGCCCCGGCAGGTCCGGACGGCGAGGTCGCGCAGCCGGGCCAGAGCCGGGCCGGTGAGCGCCCGCAGGGTCGCCTCGAAGGTGGCGGTGCCGGGGATGATGCCGGCCTGGGTGCCGGCCCGCAGCACGCCGACGCCCAGCACCACGGGCTCGAACGGGTCGAAGCTCCGGGTGACCGCGCTCTGCAGCGCGGTCACCGTCTCGCAGAGCGCCGGGATCGGATCGCGGGCCGTGTGGGGCCAGGCGCTGTGGCCGCCGGCGCCCCGTACGGTCACGGTCAGGCTGCCCGATCCGGCCAGCGCGGGACCGGCCCGGTTGGTGAAGGCGCCCAGCGGCCCGGCGGTGGTGGCGTGCAGCGCGTACGCGGCGACCGGCCGCCGTCCGGAGGCGTCGAGCAGGCCCTCGTCCAGCATCAGCCGGGCACCGTCGTGGCCCTCCTCCCCCGGCTGGAACATCAGCACCACGTCGCCGGCCAGCCGGTGGCGGCGCTCGGCGAGCAGCCGGGCGGCACCGACCAGCATGGCGGCGTGCAGGTCGTGACCGCAGGCGTGCATCGCGTCCGGCACCCGGGAGGCGTCGGCGATGCCGGTGCGCTCCCGCAGCGGCAGCGCGTCGAGGTCGGCGCGGAGCAGGACGGCGGGCGCGGCCCGGCCGGGCAGCGCCCCGCCACCGGGGCCGGGCGACCCGGGCACCGCCCCGCCACCGGGACTGGCGGGCGCGGGTACCGCCCCGCCCCGCAGGACTGCGACGACCGAGGTGAGTGCCCTGCCCGTGGTGATCTCCAGGCCGAGCCCGTCCAGCTCCCGGAGTACGGCCTCCTGCGTGTACGGCAGCCGCAGGCCGGTCTCCGGGCGGCGGTGCAGCCGCCGGCGCAGCCGGACCAGGTCGGGAGCGAGCGCACGGGCGTCGGCGAGGAGGGTCATCGGCGGCCGGCGCCCAGCGCGGGCAGCACGGTCTCGGCGACCCGGTGCGCCTCCTCCAGCAGCGGGTTGCCGGAGAGGATGAAGGTGTCCACCCCCAGCGACTCGAACTCCTGGAGGCGCTCGACCACCTGGGCGGTGCTGCCGACCACGGCTGTGCCGGGGCCCGGCCGGAACAGGCTCATTCCGGGCCACAGGTTGGGGTAGGTCTCCAGCTCCCTCGCGCGGGCCGGAACCTTGCCGCCGTGCTGGCGGAACTGGCGCTGCCAGCCGACGCCGTCCTCGCCGTCGCGGCTGCCGAGCTGGCGGGCGTAGGTGGCCTGGCTGGTGACGTCCAGCAGGCGGTCCGCCGCGGCCCAGGCCCGGTCCTCGGTCTCGCGCACGATCAGGTGCAGGCGCAGCCCGATCCGCAGCGTCCGCCCGTGTGCCGCGGCGCGTTCGCGCACCCGCTCCAGCTTCTCCTTCAGCAGGTGCGGCGGCTCGCCCCAGGTGAGGTAGACGTCGACGTGCTCGGCCGCCATCTCGATGCCGGCCGGCGAACTGCCGCCGAACCAGAGCGGGATGCCGCCCTCCTGGACGGGGGTGAGCTCGCGCAGGCTCGCGCCGGCGTTCTTGAGGTCGTAGAAGCGGCCCTTGTGGTCGAACACCTCCCCGGCGGTCAGCCGCTTGACGATGGACCAGTACTCGGCGCTGAGCCGGTAGCGATCGTCGTGCTCGACGTGCAGGCCGTACTCGCGCAGTTGCTCGGTGGAGCCGTTGACCACGTTGAAGCGCAGCCGGCCGCCGTGCAGGTGCTCGAAGCTCAGCGCCATCTTGGCGAGCAGCGTGGGCGCGATCAGGCCGGGGTGCACGGCCAGCAGCGGCTTGAAACCCGGGCTGGTGGCGGCGGCCAGCGCGCTGCCGAGGGTCCACACGTCGTACAGGTCGGTGGCGAGCAGGGCGCCGGAGTAGCCCAGGCGGTCCACCGTGGCGGCGAGCTGCTGGAGATAGCCGAGGTCGACCGGGCGGCGGCCGGCCGGCTCCCAGGGGAAGCGCCCCTCGCGCGGGATGACGTACCAGAGGAACTCGGAGGCCATCGTCAGACCGCCTTCGCGAGCGCGGCGGCCACCGGGGCCTCCAGGGACGGCAGATGGGCGTCGGCGACGGTGATCGGGCGGTCGATGAAGCCCACGCCGTGGAAGATGTCGGCCGCCTCCTGCTGCTCGGCGATGAACTCCGCACCCGCCGGCTCCAGCCGCCACGGCAGCGTGGCGAGCGCGGTGCGCCAGTCCTCGGCGCTGCCGCCGAGGTCGGCGGCGGCGATCGCGGCGGCCTCGGACAGGTTGGCCGCCACCCAGGCGTCCGCACGGGCCAGCGCGGAGCTGACGGCGGCGACCAGCTCGGGGCGGTCGGCCGCGAAGTCGCGACGGGCGAAGAACACCGAGCGGTCGGTGATCACGTCGCCGGTGCGCACCAGGACCCGGAAGTCCCCGCTGCGCCGGGCGGCGGCCAGTTCGGCGCCCTGGGCGATCCAGCCGGCGATCTCCCCGCTGCGCAGCTGCGCGGCCGGGTCGGCGCCGGGGCCGGGGCGTACGGGGGTGATGTCCGTCGCGTAGGAGAGGCCCTCGGCGTGCAGCGCCTTGGCCAGCAGATGGGTCTGCCAGGAGCCGATGCCCAGCACCACGGTGCCGCCCTTGAGGTCGGCGGGGCGGGCCACCGGTCCGTCGGCGAGCACCAGCAGCGCGCCGTGGTCGGGGCGGGGGGCGGAGACCGCCGTGTAGACCAGGTCGTGTCCGGCCGCCTGGGCGGTGACCGGCGGCGTGGAGCCGGTGCCGCCGAGGTCGATGGTGCCGTCGGCCAGCAGGGCGCCGGTACGGGTGCCGTCCGTGTAGTGGTGGAAGACGCCGCTCTCGCCGAGCGGGGCCAGCTCCTCGGCGAGGAAGTCCAGCCGGGAGAGGTAGTAGAGGGACGGGTTGCTGCTGTGCACACCGATGGTCACGGTCATGGGATCGCTCCTGGTTCGGGGGGTGGACTGGGGGGACGTCAGGCAGTGGCGGGCTCGGGCACGGTGACCCCGAGGTCGGCCAGCAGTCGGCGGCGCAGGGTGGTGAAGGCGGGGTCGGCCGGGTCGCGCGGGCGGGCGACGTCCACGTACTCGTCGGTGACGAGCGCGCCGCCGCGCAGGACCACCACCCGGTCGGCCAGCCGGATCGCCTCCTCCACGTCGTGCGTGACCAGCAGGACGGCCGGGCGGTGCTTGCGGACCAGCTCGCCGACGAGATCCTGCATCCGCAGCCGGGTCAACGCGTCGAGCGCGGCGAACGGCTCGTCCAGCAGGAGAAGTTGGGGCTCGCGAACGAGCGCCCTGGCCAGTGCGACCCGCTGCGCCTCACCGCCGGAGAGGGTCCCGGGCCAGGCCTGCGCGTGCTGCTCCAGTCCGACCTCGGCCAGCGCCCGCAGCCCGGTCTCCCGGGGGGCCCGGCCTCGCGGCAGACCGACGGTGACGTTGGCGAGCACCCGCTGGGAGGGCACCAGGCGCGGCTCCTGGAAGACCACCGTCCGCACCGGTGGGACCAGCACCGTGCCGCCGTCGGCCCGGTCCAGTGCTCCGAGGATCCGCAGCAGCGTGGTCTTGCCGGTGCCGCTGGCGCCGAGCAGGGCGACGAACTCGCCGCGCGCGATGTCCAGGTCGACGCCGTCCAGGACGTGCCGGGCGCCGAAGGTGCGGCGCAGGCCGCGCAGGTGGACGGCGGGAGTGACGGGTTCCTGCGCGCTCATCGGGTCGCTCCTTGGGTGCGCCAGGGCATCAGCAGCCGCTCCAGCACACGGACGACGCCGTCCGCCAGCAGGCCGAGCACGCCGTAGATCAGGATGCAGACCGCCAGGATGTCGGTCCGGGAGTAGTTCTGCGCCTGGGCCATCAGGTAGCCGATGCCCTCGGTGGAGTTGATCTCCTCGGCCGCGATCAGCGCGATCACGCTCAGCGTCATCGAGAGCCGCAGCCCCGACAGCAGCGGGGGCAGCGCGCCCGGCAGCACGACGGTGCGGACGATCGCCCACCGGCCGAGGCCGAAGCTGCGCATCGCCTCGATCAGCTTGCGGTCGGTGTTGCGGACGCCGCCCGAGGTGGAGACGTACATCGGGAAGCTGGTGGCCACACCGATCAGGGCGACCTTCGCCGTCTCGGTGATGCCGAACCAGACCATGAACAGCGGGACCAGCGCCAGGAACGGCACCGTCCGCAGGACCTGCACGGCCGAGTCGAGCAGCTCCTCACCGAGCCGGAAGAAGCCGGTGACCACGCCCAGCACCAGGCCGATCCCGGCGCCGAACAGCAGGCCGAGGCCGGCCCGGGTGAGCGAGACGCTCAGCGCGTCGGCGAGCTGGCCGTTGCGCCAGATCTCGCCGACCGCGCCGACCACCTGGCCGGGCGAGGCCAGGACGTCCTGGGTGAGGGCACCGGTCGCGGAGGCCAGCTCCCAGGCGCCGAGCAGCGCGAGCGGGCCGATCGTGCGCAGCGTCACCGCCAGCAGGCGCGGACGGGGGGCGGGCAGTTTGGCCGTGGGTGCCACCAGTCCGGCGGCGAGCGCCGCGGCCGTGTCCGATCCGGCGGTCTCCGGTCCGACCGTGTCGGGTCCGGCGGCGTCAGCCACGGAGGTCCCACGTCCGGTCCCCGGTACGGCGGTGGGGGCGGCCGGCGCGCCCGCCGGAGCGGGGGCGGTCACTGGCCGCCGCCGGGCAGCTTGCTGACGTCCAGCACGTAGGGCTTGACGTCGATCAGGGACTTGGTGACCTTCTGGTCGGCGAAGAACTGCGCGACCGTGCCGAACCGGACGAGGTCGGCGTCGGTGATGACGTCGGCCGTGGCGCCCTGCCTGGTGACGTTCACCGCGACCTCCTTCTCGGCCGGGGTGACGGCGGTCGGGCCGGAGTCGGTCACCACGTTGAGGTAGCCGGCCGGGTCGGCCTTCTCCTGCAGGCCGTTCTCGTGCAGGTAGCGGTAGAACGCGGCCACCACGGCGGGGTTCTTGTCGGCGAATCCGTTGCGGACCGCCCAGACCGCGTAGTTGTCCGAGCCGACGTCCTTCCCGTTGACCAGGAAGTGCGCGCCGGAGTTGGCGATCTCGGGCGTGGAGAAGGTGTTCCAGGTCGCCCAGGCGTCCACCTGGCCGGAGTTGAAGACGCCGGCGGTCTGGTCGGGGCGCAGGTAGACCCGCTCGACCTGGTCGGCCGGGATGCCGTTCTTCTCCAGTGCCTTGAGCAGCAGGTACTCACTGGTGCCGCCCTGGGAGCAGGCGACCTTCTTGCCGACGAGGTCCCGCACGGTCGTGACGGGGGAGCCGTTCTTCACCAGAATGCCCTCGCCGACGGCGTCGGGAGCGTTCTGCGCGAACAGCTTGAAGCCGGGCTTCTGGGCGAGGGCGGCGACCGCCGAGGTGATCGAGCCCTGGGCGAAGTCCAGTTGGTCGGCGGAGAGCGCCTGGGCGGCGGGTGCGAACGCGCCGGCGCTGCCCGTCCAGGCCACCTTGGCATGGACGGCGGCCAGGGCTCTGTCGAGCGAGCCGTCCTTCTTTCCCTTGGCCAGGAAGCCGGAGTTGCCGGGGTCGGGCAGCCGCAGCACCACGTCGGTCCCGGCGTCCGCCGAGCTCTTGGCACTCCCGGCGGACGAGCCGCAGGCGGCGACCGTGACGGTGGCGAGCAGTGCGGCGGCGAACAGGACGGGGCGAGGGGTCTTCATGATGGTCGTTCTCCTGGTGGGTCGAGTCAGAGGGTGACGGTGCGGCGGGTTTCGAGCAGCGCGCGGGCGGCGCGCAGCGGCTCCGGGTCGGTCCAGGCGCGGACGTCGACCGGGGCCTGGAGGAACCCCTGGCCGTGGAGGAATCGCTCCTGCCGGGCGAGCAGGCCGAGCCGCTCCTCGGAGAGGTCCAGGTGAAGGGTGCGGTGGCCGCCCTCGGCGTAGGCTCCGGCCACCCCCTCGGCGCCGGCGCCGGTCTCGGCCTGGAGGATGCGGGCTACCTCGGCGGGGCGCTCGGCCGCCCAGTCCGCGGCGCCGAGCAGCACCGCCAGGAAGCGCACCACCAGGTCGGGATGCTCGTCCAGCAGCCGCTGGTGGACGGTGACCGGGCGGGGCGTCCCGTTGTTGACCCTGGCCCGGCGGTCGGGAGCGGCGTCCAGCTCCACCGCGACCTCCGCGCCGTAGCGGCGGGCCGCCTCCACGGCGAGCGCGCCCTTGACGTACACGGCGTCCACCGTGCCCTCGCGCAGCGCGGCCAGCTCGGCGGCCCACTGCCCGCCGTCCTCGGAGGCGGGCACGTCCACGGGTTCGGCGTCCGCGAGGGTGAGCCCGACCGAGCCGAGGGCCCCGGAGAAGCCGGCCAGCGCCATCGCCCGCCAGAAGTCGATGCTGATCCCATGGCGTGGGATGGCGAGGCGCAGGCCGCGCAGCCCCCCGGGCCCGCTGATGCCGTTGCCGGCCCGGACCAGCACGACCTGGCGCTCCTCGATCCAGGTGAGGCCGATCAACCGGGTCTGCTCACCGCGCGAACGGGCCCACAGCGCGGGCACGTTGCCGCCCTCACGGAACAGACCGGGCAGCGCGTGGGTGAAGTGGTGGTCGGCCGCGATCTCGCGCGGCACGTCCTGCAGCGAGCGGACCGCGATGCCGTCGGCGGCGAACTCCTCGGCCAGCCAGCCCTGGTCGGCGGCGATGCCGGTGGCGGTGGGGACGGGGCAGCGGGTGAACCAGAGGGTGTCCGGGGCGTGGCTGGGCACGGAGGCGCCTTCCTCGAAGGATGCGGGGGTGCACGGGCGCGGCGGCGGTGCGCGGCGACGGGTGTGCGGGGTGGAGGACGTACGGGGTGAAGGGCCGCGGCGACGGGCCGTCAGCAACAACAGGTTCGGCGGACGCGGACGGTGGGGAGAGCGGGGTACCGGTGGGTCGTCACGGTGCTGCTCCCTCCTTCGGTCCGGCGTCCTGCTCCGGGTGATCCCGGGGCTCCGCGGCGGCTGGTCCGGCGCGATGGACCGAGCGTTCCACGGCGGACGATCCGGAAGCAAGCTTTTCCATATCGTGGGATCACTTGTTCACAAAAGCCATGTCATTGCAATGCCGGTGTCACAATCCCGCCGTGCGTGCTGCCCTAGTCTGGAGGTGCCCGATCGATCCGGCCGCGCGTCGGGTCCGTCGGTTCCAGCCACTCCGGCACTGCCCGCAACTCCCGTTACCGGGGCGGGAGACCGGCACAGAACGCGAGGTGTCATGACCGAGGCGGCCACCGCCCAGAGCCCGCCCGCCGGCGCGCAGGCCGTCCAACGGGCGCTCGGGCTGCTGCACTGTTTCCACGACAACGGGCCCGACCTCAGCGCCTCGGACCTGGCCCGGCGGACCGGTCTCTCGGTCTCCACCGCGCACCGGCTCGCGCGGACGCTGGTCAGTACCGGCTTCCTCGACCAGGACGAGCGGACCGCGCGCTACCGGCTGGGCCCGGCCGTCGCCGAACTCGGCCAACTCACCTTCCACCAGCGGGGCCTGCATCTGGCCGGGCCCGAGCTGGAGCTGCTCTCCCGGCGTACCGGCGCCACCGCCGACCTGGCGATCCGCAGCGGACCGCACGCGGTGATCCTGGTCGGCGCCTCGGTCCGGCCGGACACCGGGCTGGGCCTGCGCCGGCCACTGCACTCCACCGCGCTCGGCAAGGTGTTGCTCGCCTGGCCGCGCCCGGGCGAGGGCGGCGAGCCGGCACTCGGGCGGCTGGAATCCTTCACCGAGCGGACGATCACCGAACCGGAGCTGCTGCTGGCCGAGTTGGAGCGCGTCCGGGAGAACGGCTACGCGCTCAACGACGGCGAGTCGGCCGCCGGGGTGCGCACCGTGGCCGTCCCGGTGCTCGACGCCGCCGGGCAGGCCAGGTTCGCACTGGCCGTCCGCTCCACGCCGGAGCACCTCACCGACGAGCGCCTGGAGCGGTTCCTCGGCCACGCCCGGACCTGCGCGGGCGCACTCGGCGTCCTGTTGCTGGCGCCGGAACAACGAGCGGGCTGACCCGCTCCGGCAGGAGCGGATCAGCCCGACACCGCACGGCCGACCGGGCCGCGGGTGTGCCGTGCGGGACCGACTACGCGACGGGCGTGTACTTGTAGCCCACCCGGCGGACGGTCACGATGCTGTCGCGGTAGCCCGCGCCCAGCTTGCGGCGCAGCCGGGCGACGTGCACGTCCACCGTGCGGCCGTCGCCGACGTGGCCGTAACCCCAGACGGCGGAGACCAGGTGGTCGCGGGTGTGCACCCGCTGCGGGTGACCGGTGAGGTGCGCCAGCAGCTCGAACTCCAGGTAGGTCAGATCGAGCAACCTGCCGTCCACGTAGGCGTTCCGGCGCTCGACGTCGACGCTGATCCCGCGGCCGGTGGCGGGCTTCGCGGGGCGGGCCTCGGCGACCGGCGCGGGAAGGACGCTGACCGCCGGAGCGGGCGCCTGCGCGCTCTCCGCCGGGACGAGGACCAGGTAGCCGACCATCGGGTGGCTGCCCGGCACGCCGAACTGCACGCCGTACTGGGCCAGTAGACCCTGCGGGAGTGCGGAGTGCGGGAGCGCCGCGACGACGGTGGCGCCCTCGGGGAGCGCGGTCAGCAGGGCCTGCGGCGGCTGGACCGCCGGGTGCTGCCCCGGGCCGACGAACTGCGGGGCCCCGTACGGCTGAGCGGTCGGCTGCTGGGCGGCGCCCTGGTGCCGGCGCTCGACGGGGGAGGGCAGGACGGAGCGGACCGCGCGCAGGTGCGGGGTCGCGGACGGAACGGAGAGGGTGGCGGTGGAGGAAGAAGACATGATGCCGCTACTTTCGCGCGAGACCGACGGTGGGAGTCGTCTGCGCGTCGACCGGGATTACCGGGGCTGAGCCTTGGTCAGCGGGCGGAGAGCCGGGACGCGCGGGGCGAGCCCGGACACGTCTGGTCGAACAGGTGCGGCTGCCGGGACGTCCAGAACGGCTCAAGGTCGAACCGACCCTGGCTGCTGTCCACGACGAAGTTCATGCCCCCATTCAACCAGATGAACGGGCCGTTGCCACACACCGGGGCCGACCGGACCTCCGGAGGACGCCGTCGGGCGGTCATCCGGCACCGCCGGTGAGCACGGCCGGATCCAGCAGATGGGCCCGTACGTCGATCGCCGCGGGCACCACCCCCTGATCCGCGAGGAGTTTCGCCACCTTCTCCAGCCGGACGGTGTCGGCCTCCCGGATCGGTTCGACCGGGGAGGCCGCCCGCCCGGCGTCGACCCGCAGCTCCTCGGCGCGGCCGGAGACCGAGTCAGGTCCGCTGTCGGTGAAGACGTTGAGGTAGGCGGCCGGATCCTGCTGGGCCCTGCCCTCCGCCTCGTGCAGGTAGCGGTAGAGCGCCCGCACCACGTCGGGGTGCTGCCGCACCAGCTCGGTGCGCACCGCCCAGAGCCGGTAGTTGTCGGAGCCCGCGCCGAATCCGCTGACCACCATGTACGCGCTCGACCGGGCGAGTTCGGTGACGACCGGCTCGCCGGTGGTGGCCCAGGCGTCCACCTCGCCGGTGGCGAAGGCGCTCCGGGTGGCCGCCGGATCGAGCCGCACCCGCTGGACCCGGTCGGCCGGGACCCCGTTCTTGGCGAGCGCCTGGAGCAGTAGGTACTCACCCGGGCCGCCCGGGTCGACGGCGACCCTGCGTCCGATCAGATCCCTCACCGTCCTGATCCCGGAGTTGTTCTTGACCAGGATGCCCTCGCCGACCGGATCCGGCTGGGCGGCGGCGAAGAACTCGAAGGCCGGCTGCCCGGCCAGCAGCGCGAGGCCCGTGCTGATGGTGCCCTGGGCCACGTCCAGCGCACCGGAGTCGAGCGCCTGGGCGGCCTGCGCGAAACCGGCCGGAGCGGCCGGAGCGGCCGACCAGCTCACCGTGGCGTGCACCGCGGCGAGTGCCCGCTCCAGCGAACCGTCCTTCCTGGCCACCGCCAGCACACCGGAGTTGCCGGGATCGGGCAGCCGCACCTCGACGCCCGCCGGCGCGGGTGCGACGGCGACGGAGCCCGCCCGGGCGGCGCCGCCGCAGGCGGTGGTGGTGGTGGCCAGCAGAGCACCGGCGAGCAGGACGGGTCGGGCGAACTTCACAGGGGTCTCCGCGGGAACCGGAACGAGAGGAGGGGCATGCCTGGCACGGGCCAGCAGCGCTGCACGAGTCGCAATCCGACGATGCGTCAGATCCGTGTGCGCACGGCCGCGCCGACACGGCACAGCAGGAGGGCGCGGTGGGCCGGGCCGCGAACGGCCGGATCACACCGCGCGGACGAGCGTCAGCGACAGCAGGCGCTGGAGATGAGGGCGAGGTCGATGTACCGGCGGATCGTCAACGCCGGGGTGACCGGGGCGGGCACGGCCGTACGGGAGTGCTCGACCGTCATGCCGCTGTCCTCCCCCGGGGATCCTCGCCGGCGCCGCCGCGGCGCCGGGCCGCGCTCCGCCCCGGAGAGTGGTCACCGGGTGGCGCGCTGTGTGCAGAGCCTTCCATGCGAAGGCCCGGCAGGGCAACCTGCCGGGCTTCCGGTGTCCGTCATACGGACGGCACAGGGGCCGCCGACCGCCCGGCCGCGGCGTGCTCGACCAGGGTGATCAGCAGGTTCTTGCCGTCCTCGCGGCGGCGTGCGTCGCAGAGCACCACCGGTACCCCGGGGTCGAGATCCAGGGCCGCGCGGACGTCGTCCGGGGCGAACACCTCGGTGCCCTCGAAACAGTTCACGCCGACCACGAACGGGATGCCGCGCCGCTCGAAGAAGTCCACGGAGGGGAAGCAGTCGGCCAGCCGGCGGGTGTCGGCGAGCACCACGGCGCCCAGCGAACCCTGGGCCAACTCGTCCCAGACGAACCAGAACCGGTCCTGCCCGGGGGTGCCGAAGAGGTAGAGCGCCAGACCCGCGCGGAGGTCGATCCGGCCGAAGTCCATCGCCACCGTGGTGGTCCGCTTCGCCTCGACCCCCGAGAGGTCGTCGAACGGCCTTCCGAGTTCGCTGAGTTGCTCCTCGGTGCGCAGCGGGCGGATCTCGCTGACCGCCCCGACCAGCGTGGTCTTGCCGGCGCCGAACCCCCCGGCGATCAGGATCTTGAGGGCGACGGCCGGGCCGCCGGGCCAGCGCCCGGGCGAGGCGTCGGGGTCAGAGCGCACGGAGGCCATTGATCACTTCCCGCAGCAGGCGCTCGTCCGGGAGCTGGGCGAGCGGGACGGGACGGGTGACGGTGATCAGCTCGGCGTCGTACAGGTCGCCGAGCAGCACCCGCACCACGCTGACCGGCAGGTCGGTGTAGGAGCCGAGCTCCGCGACGGTGAGCGGCTCGTGTCGGCACCGGTCGAGGAGGGTGTGGTGCTCGGGGTCGAGGACCGGCTCACCGCTGCGCGCCGCGGCTCCCCGGTCGGCGACGGCGATCATCGAGATCAGGTCGAACAGGCCGTCCTCGGTCGGCCTGGCCCGTCCCTTGGTCATCGAGAACAGCCGGACCATCGGGCCCGCGTCGTCGTCGAACCAGCGCTCGTCCTGCGCCGGCCGCGGCGCGAACACGCCCGCCTCCGGCTCCTGTTCCGTCCCCTCGGTCATGCTTCGCTCATCTCCCGGGCGGTGCGGTGCGCGGCTCGGCGGCGAGGTGCTCGCCGACCCGCTTGACCAGCAGCGCCATCTCGTAGGCGATCAGGCCGATGTCGGCCTCGGCCTCACTGAGGACGGCCAGGCAACTTCCGTCGCCGGCCGCCGTGATGAAGAGGAATGCCTCGTCCAGTTCGACCATGGTCTGCCGGACCCCGCCGACCTGGAAGTGCCGGCCGGCACCCTTGGCCAGGCTGTGGAAGCCGGCGGCGACCGCGGCCAGGTGCTCGGCGTCCTCGCGGCCGAGGCCGCTGGAGGCCCCCGTGGCCAGCCCGTCGCTGGAGAGGATCACGCCGTGCCGCAGGGCCGCGACCCGTGCCACGAGGTCGTCCAGGAGCCAGTTGAGGTCCCCGGACGGCTGCGTCGTACTGGTCATGAATCAGTTCCTTCCGCTGGAGCGGGTGGTGCGGATGGTGCAGGTGAAGCTGATGATGCAGGTGAAGCCGGCACCGCCGGAGCTGCCGGTGATCCTGGTGATGCCGATCGTGGCGGGGCCACCGGAGCCACCGTACGTCGCCCGGTCAGCGCGGCCGGTCCGGCCGGGGCCGGCGGCAACGCGGCCGGCCGGGGCGCCGAGGTCAGGGCGCGCCGGGAGAAGCCGGCGAGCGGGTCGAACAGCGCGGGCCCGGGCGGGGCCGGCGACGGGACGGCGGGCGCCGGGACGTCCGGCACGACCGTCAGCGAGCCCGGGCGCGCGCCGCGGTCCCCGCGGCCCCGGGTGAAGCCGCGCTGGAACGAGGCGAAGGTGGCCCTGGCCTCCTCGGGCGAGCGCTCGCGGGCGGCGTCGGTGCCCGCCGCGCCCACGCCGCCGCCCTGCGCGGCCTGCGCCGCCCGCTCCTTCAGCTGGGGTGCCAGGTTGGCCTGGCGCACCCGGCGCGGCAGCAGCCCCCCGGCCGCCGGCGCCGCGTCCGGACCGGCGGCGGGCTGCGGCGAGCCGGCGGTGGCGGCGCCCGCGGAAGCCGGTTCGGCGTTCTCCTCGCGACGGTGGCGTCCCCGGCTCTCCGCGTCCGAACCGGCCGGCGCGGGCACCAGCACGGGGCCGCCCGGGCGGCGACGCGGCAGCCCGCCGGGCTCGCGCGCGGGCTCGGCCAGGGACGGGCGGGGGCCGCCCCCGCGGTTGCGGTCGCCGGGGTCGGCCTCGTCCGCGGCGGGAACCGGTCCCGCGTGGCGCCGGCGGCCGGCGGCGTCGGCGAGCGCCGGTACCGCGACCAGCTCGCGCTGACCCCGTCTGGCCCCCGGCGCGGGCGCCGTCCTGGAGCGCTCGGCGGCGGGCGGGGCCGGCTGCTCGGCCATGACGTCCGGCGCCTCGGCGAGCAGTTCGCGCGGGATCAGCACGACGGCCGTGGTGCCCCCGTACGGCGAGGGACGCAGGTGCACCCGGACGCCGTGCCGGCGGGCCAGCCGGCTGACCACGAACAGGCCCAGCCGGTCGGTGTCCGCGAGGTCGAACTCCTGCTCCACGGCGAGCCGCTGGTTGATGTCGGCGAGCGCCTGGGTGCTCAGGCCCAGGCCCCGGTCGTCGATCTCCAGCGCGAAGCCGTGCGCGACCACCTCGCCCTGCACGGTGACCTGGGTCTGCGGCGGCGAGAACACCGCGGCGTTCTCGACCAGTTCGGCGATCAGGTGGGTGACGTCCGCGACGGCGCTGCCGAGCAGCCCGGTGCCGGGGAACGGCCGCACGATCACCCGGGCGTAGTCCTCCACCTCGCCGACGGCGGCACGCACCACGTCCACCATCCGCACCGGCTTGCGCCAGGCACGGCCCGGCGATCCGCCGGAGAGAATGATCAGGCCCTCGGCGTGCCGGCGCATACGGGTGGTCAGGTGGTCCAGCCGGAAGAGGTCCTCCAGCTCGGCCGGGTCCTCGGTACGGCGCTCCATGGTGTCCAGCAGCGTGAGCTGGCGGTGCAGCAGCACCTGGCTGCGGCGGGCCAGGTTCACGAAGACGGCCGACACACCGCGGCGCAGCTCGGCCTGTTCCACGGCGGCCTCGACGGCGGCCCGCTGCACGGCGTTGATCGCCCGGCCGACCTGCCCGACCTCCGCCGGGCCGAACTGCAGGTCAGGAGTCTCCGCCGCGATGTCGACGGGCTCGCCGCGGCGCAGCCGCAGCATCACCGACGGCAGCCGGTTGGCGGCGAGCTCCTGGGCCGCGTTGCGCAGGCCGATCAGCTCGCGGGCCATGCCCCGCCCGATCCGGTACGAGATCACGATGGAGAGCACGATCGCGGCGAGTCCGATGAACCCGGCGATGCCACCGCGCCAGAGCAGGCCGATCGAGTAGGAGCGGGCCCGGTCGGCGATGTCGCTCGCCAGCCGGTTGTTGATCGCCGCGAGGTCGCTGAGGGCGTGGTCGGCCACCCCGTGCCAGTCGTCGCCGTTCATCGCGGCGGCGACCTTGTCGTAGCCCCCGGCGCCGGCGAAGTCGCGCTCGGCGCGCTCCAGCGCCGACCAGTTGTCGCCGCTGCGTAGCGCGGTGTAGTCGCCCTGGTCCCCCGGGTCGAGCTCGGCGAGGTACACGGTGAACAGCGCCTGCTGGTCGTGCAGGGCGTCCAGGGCCGCCTGGTACTGCTCGGGGGTGGTGCGGCCGGTGGAGGTGCGCAGGCCCTCCATCGCGGCGTCCTCCTGCGAGAGGTACTCGCGGGCCCGGACCAGCTCGATCAGGATGGTGCCCTGCCGGGGCAGCTGGCCGCTCTGCCGGCTGACGAACGCCGAGCGGAAGGCGAAGGTGGGCTTGATCAGGTCGCTGTACTGGCCGAGGACGTAGTCCCAGCTCAGCGCCGAGCGGTTGATCTGGCTGCGGAGCGCGGCGAGGTCGTTGGCGCTGTGCAGGATGTCCTGGTACTTGGCGCGCTGCCCCGCGTCCATCTTCTTGGCCGCGCTGCCGTCCGCCATGAGGCGCAGCACCTGGGCGTCCCGGTCGGTGATCGTCTGCGTCTTCTGGAACGCGTCGGCGGCGGCCTGCGAGCGCGGGTCGGCCAGGCGTTGGACGGCGGCGCGGCGCTCGTCCTGCAGATCGTGGGCGTACTGCTCCACCGACCCGCCGAACTCGGTGTAGGTGTCGGCGACCTGCAGTTGGGTCCAGACGTCGCCGGTGGTGGCCAGGGTCGCGTAGATCCACAGGGCGACCAACGCGACGATGGGCACCATGAGCAGCGCGATGACCTTCGCGCGGATCGAGCTGCTGCGCAGACGCATGGAGTCCTCGGTCGGGAAATGCCAGGCGCGGACAGGGATCGGTTCGGGCAGGGAACAGTTCGGACATGCCGGAGCGCCGGAGGCCCGGCCACAGGATCTGCGCGACTCTACTACGCCGTGAGTACTCGTTCGAAGGGTCGAACCGAACCGTGACAGGCGCTTGTCCGGATCATCCCGAAAGTCGGGAAAGTACCGCCGCTCCCCTGCCGCCGGACCCCCTGTGGCCAGGCACTGTGTCGGCCGTGTGACGAGGGCACTTTCCTCACCGGCCGGTGCCGATCTCGTCCCACCCGGGCAACAGCCCTGGGCAGTGCCACGCCGATCCGATACCTTCGCTCCCACCTGCCCGTGCGCCGGCGGCGGCCTCACCGCACACCCGGACGGGCCCGGCAGCCCGGGCTGTCACGAAACATCGGGGGGAACGTGCGCGAGTTCACCAACCCCGCCCCGGCCGTACCGGTCACCGGCGGACTCGCCGACTCGCTCTACGACACCGCCGAACGCACTCCCTCCCTGGTCCAGCTGGCCCGCCGCCGGGAGGACCCCGAGGACCAGCAGAGCCCCGGGCAGTGGCGGGACGTCACGGCCGCCGCCTTCCGCGACGAGGTGCTCGGCCTGGCCAAGGGCCTGCTCACCCGCGGCGTGCGGTACGGCGACCGGGTCGCCCTGATGTCCCGCACCCGGTACGAGTGGACGCTGTTCGACTACGCCCTGTGGTCGATCGGCGCGATCCCCGTCCCGGTCTACCCCACCTCGGCTCCCGAACAGGTCCGCTGGATCCTCGCCGAGACCCAGGCGGTGGCCTGTGTGGTGGAGGACGAGAACCACGCGATGACGGTCGGCGCGGTCTGCGACGCCCTCCCCGACCTCACCGGGATCTGGCAGCTCGACCACGGCTGCGTGGCCGCCATCACCGAAGCCGGCCGCGGCGTGCCCGACTCGCTGGTGCACCGTCAGCGCCTGGGTGTCACCGCGGACACCGTCGCCACCGTCGTCTACACCTCGGGCACCACCGGCCGCCCCAAGGGCTGCCTGCTCACCCACGGCAACCTCGGCACCGAGGCGGACAGCCTGCTGGACGGCTGGCACGACGTCTTCCACGACACCGGCGGCGGGCCGCCCTCCACCCTGCTGTTCCTGCCGATGGCCCATGTGTACGGGCGGGTGGCCCAGATCGCGGCGGTGCGCGGCGGCATCCGGCTGGGGCACCTCGCGGAGGTCAGTGCGGACGCGCTGCTGCCCGCCCTGGCGGAGTACCGCCCGACCTTCCTGATCGCCGTGCCGTACATCCTGGAGAAGATCTACCAACGGGCCGGCCGGGCCGCCGAGGAGGCCGGCCGGGGCGAGCTCTTCGGGCACGCCGCCGAGGTCGCCGTGGAGTGGGCCGCCGCCCGCGAGCAGAAGGCGCTCGGAAACGGCCCCGGCCCCGGCCCCCGGCTCCGCCTGCGGCACGCGGCCTACGACCGGACGGTCTACCAGCGGCTGCGGGCGGTGCTCGGCGGACGGGTGCGCAACCTGATGTCCGGCGGCTCGACTCTCAACCGCGAACTCGGCCTGTTCTTCGCCGGCGCCGGCCTGACGCTCTACGAGGGCTACGGACTGACCGAGACGGCCGCCGCGGTCACGGCCAACCCGCCCGGCCGCGCCAAGTTCGGCACCGTCGGCCGCCCGCTGCCCGGCGCCTCGGTGTCCATCGCCGACGACGGCGAGGTCTGGGTCCGCGGCCCGATGGTGTTCGGCGGCTACCTGAACCACCCGCGATGTACCGCCGAGGCCTTCTACGACGGCTGGCTCGCCACCGGCGACCTCGGCCACCTCGACGACGACGGCTACCTCACCATCATCGGCCGCAAGAAGGACCTGATCGTCACCAGCAGCGGCAAGAACCTCGCCCCGGCCGCCCTGGAGGAGCGCGTACAGGCGCACCCGCTGGTCTCCCAGTGCCTGGTCGTGGGCGACGACCGCCCGTACGTCGCCGCCCTGATCACCCTGGACGGGCCCGCCCTGGCGCACTGGCTGAAGACCCGGGGCCGCGAACAGCTGGACGAGTGGGCCGTCCTCGCGGACGAGGAGCTGCACGCCGAGGTCCAGCGTGCCGTGGCCGCCGCCAACACCGCCGTCTCCCGCGCCGAGTCGATCCGGGCCTTCCGGCTGCTCCCCCATGAGTTCACCCTCGAACAGGGGCTGATGACCCCGTCGCTGAAGCTCCGGCGGGCCGCCGTCACCGAGCGCTACGCGGACGACATCGAGGAGCTGTACGCCGGCTAGCCACGGCCCCGGCGATCACGCCGTCGGGCGCCCGGAGCACACGTCGACCGGCCCCGCCCCCGCGGTGTCAGGAAGCGCCGGCCCTGCCCGGTCCGCCGCGCCTAGGGTGGGCGGCATGGAACTGATCATGGTTGATGTGGAG
Organism: Kitasatospora sp. NBC_00315; assembly: GCF_041435095.1. Classification (NCBI taxonomy): domain Bacteria; kingdom Bacillati; phylum Actinomycetota; class Actinomycetes; order Kitasatosporales; family Streptomycetaceae; genus Kitasatospora; species Kitasatospora sp. NBC_00315. Next base: position 1,665,544 of record NZ_CP108025.1, read on the forward strand.
CCGGGGCAGGCCGCGATGAGGATCGACGTGGCCCCGCTCATCCGTGCGTTGCGTCCCGGACTCGGTCAGCGGGAGTTCGCGGAGTTCGCCGAGGAGGCGCACCGTCAGGGCCTGCTGTTCACTGCTGCCTACGACCCGGCCGGGCGATGCGTCGGGGTGGCGACACACCGGGTGCTGGCGACCAGCCGTGGCCGGCTGCTCTTCGTCGACGACCTGGTCACCGAGCCCGGGGTGCGCTCCGGGGGCGTCGGCACCCGGCTCGTCGAGGAACTGCACGCGCGGGCCCGCCGGGCCGGGTGCGCCCGGATCGAACTGGACTCGGGGATGGCCAACCACGGGGCGCACCGCTTCTACCACGCCCAGCGGATGTCCATCGTCGCGCTGCACTTCGCCAAGGACCTGAGCCTGGAGCCGTAGTCCGGAGCGCCGCGGTCGGCGTACCCGTGCCGCACCGCGGGCCGGCGCCCGCGCGGGGGGCACGCGCGGCCGGTGAGGCAGGAGCGGCCGGTGGGGCAGGAGCGCGAGCGACCGTCGTACTCGAAGTTCACCCGCCCGCCCTGCGGGCGCGGCCCGCCCCTCCGATCCAGCCGAAGGCCCGGCGTCCGGCTCCCGCCGCACGCCGGCGGTGCTCCCCGCGCAGGACGAGGGCCGGCGCCCCGTCGTCGTACGCGCCGCAGGCGGTGGCCGACCAGGGCGACCACTGCTGGGGGACGGCGTAGTACGGCAGCAGGAGCTGCGGGGAGCGGCGGCCGGTGGCGCCGGCCGGGAGCAGTGCGGGCAGCACGTCGGGCAGTTGGCCGGCCAGGATCGCCTGCCGGCAGGCGGCGCAGGCGGGCCGGCGGTCGGCGGCGGCCTCCCGGGCGCCCAGCCGGGGCCGCTGCCGGGCCTTCCTGGGGTGCGGGGTCCGGCCAGGGTGGCGGTCGGTCCCGGAGCGAGCGGCCGTGCCGTTCGCCGCGGCTCCGTGCAACGGGTTGTAGAAGCAGCGAATCACCGGCGGAGCCGGGCGCCGTCCCGCGTGCGCGGCATGCGCGGCGGCCAGGTGCTCGACCGCGCGGTCGGCCAGCACGACGGCCGCCGCCAGGTCCGGCAGGTCCGTCGCCTCGTCGAGCAGCTTGCCCGCGGCCTGGTAGGCGTCCAGGGCCCAGAGGTAGTCGCGGCGCGCCGAGGTCTCCTCGGGCGGCAGCCGCAGCTCGGCGGCGCGGAACACCTCGCCGACCGCCGCGACCCGCTCGGCCGCGAGGCCGGCCAGCCGATCGCGGAGGACCTCCCACTCGCGCAGCACCAGTTCCCGCCGCTCCTTCGACTGCCGTCGCGGGGCCTCGGTCCCGGAGGCGCCGGACCGGGCGCCCGTGCCACCGCCACCGCTGCCGCTGCCGCTGCCACGCAACAGTCCGACGAACCACCAGCGGCGGAACACCTGGCCTCCTCCTTCGGGGTGACGTCCGCCCATTCTCCGCAGCGGGCCGGAGCGGCGGAAGGCCGGGGTACACGTCGGCCGGGGGCGAGGCGGCGGCCCGCCTCCGGCCGGGACGGCTCTTGACGGACCGTCTGGTCCAGTCCATTGTTTGCGACGGCCAGAGTGCGGCACGCCACGGCTCCCACCCCTCGGGGAGCGTCCCCTGTCTCACGCGCCCGGCAGGGCGCATCCCCCACACAGGAGTCCTCCGGTGTCCACACCCACGCGCCGTCTGGCGTCCTGCGCCGCCGTCGCGGCCCTCGCCGTGTTCGGCCTCGCGGCGCCCGCCGCCCAGGCCGCGCCCGGCGTAGCCTTACCCACCGTCAACCTCGCCACCAACCCCGGGTTCGAGATCCCGGCCCTTCCGCTCGCCGACTGGGGCTCCGTCCCCGGCTGGAGCTGCGGCGCGGGCGAGGCGACCGTCACGACCGCCTCGCCCGCCCCGCACGACGGCGCCTCGGCCCTGACCGTCACCCCGGCGAACGGCGACTCCACCGGCGAGTGCGCCCAGACCGTCTCGGTGCTGCCCGGCACCACCTACACCGCCTCCGCCTGGGTGCGCGGATCGTACGTCTTCCTCGGCGCCACCGGGACGGGCCACGACGTCGCCCCGTCCTGGACGGCGAGCACCGGCGACGGGTGGCAGCAGTTGACCACCACCTTCACCACCGGCGCCGACACCGGCTCGGTCCGGCTCTACCTGCACGGCTGGTACGGCCAGGGGCCGTTCTCCGCCGACGACGTCCGGGTCGACGGCCCGGCGCCCACGCCGGCCCGGGCCACCTGGAACGCGCCGACCACCGACAAGGTGGTCTTCTTCACCGTCGACGACGGCTGGGTGCGTACGCCCGAGGCGGAGCGGTTCATCGCCGACCACAAGCTCCCGATCACGGCCTTCGCCCTGCCGATGCCCTCGGGCTTCGAGCCGGACTACTTCAAGCGGGTCACCGCCGTCCCCGGCTCCTCCGTCCAGGACCACACCGTCTCGCACCGCGACCTCACCACGCTGTCGCTCGCCGAGCAGCAGGCGGAGATCTGCGATGCCAGAGACGCCGACATCCGGTACTACGGCGCCGCCCCGACGATATTCCGCCCGCCGTACCTGACCTGGAACGCGGACACCCTGCAGGCCGCCGCCAACTGCGGCATCCACACCGTGCTGACGGCCACCGCCGACTTCACCTCGGGCGCTGCGAACATCTGGCACGGCGGGCCGCTGCAGCCCGGTGACGTGGTGCTCATGCACTTCACGGACACCCTGGCGAGCGACCTCCAGCGGGCTCTGACGGCGGCCCAGGAGGCCGGACTCACCCCGGCCGCGCTCACCGACTACCTGCACTGACACCGGCCACGGCCGGGCCGGTACGACCCCGGGGTCCGTCCCACCGCGTCGGTGGGACGGACCCCGGGGTCACCCGCCGGTCCGGCGGGACGCTCCGACGTCAGACCGCGGCGGAGAAGACCGGCAGGTACCCGCCGGACTGGCCGGCCGAGGTCGGGTGGTAGCTCTCGTCGACCGGCAGGGTGGTGCTGTGCAGCCAGTTGGTGCCGCTGCCACAGATCTCGTGGCCGCTGAAGGCGTTGCGCACGTCACCGAACGCGAAGCCCGCGTTGGCCGCCCGCTTGGCGGCGACCGCGTCCAGCGTGTCCGCCGCACCGTTGATGGCGGAGCGCTTGGTGTCACCGATCCCCAGCACGCAGTTGCCGCCGAGCTGGTAGAGGTGCGGGTAGCCGAGGACCACGACGTGGGCGTTCGGGGCCTTGGCGTGGATCGCCGCGTAGACCTGGTCGAGCAGGCCGGGAAGGGTGTTGTTGGCATAGCTCTTGGCCGTCGCGACCGCGCTCAGGCAGGCGCTCTCGGAGTCCAGTACACAGGTCTGCATGGTGCTGGCGAAGCCCGCGTCGTTACCGCCGATGCTGATGCTGACCAGCGTGGTGCCGCTGTCGAGCACGGACAGCTGGTTGTTGAGCACGTCCCCCGTTCTGGCTCCCGAGCAGGCCACGAAGGCAAAGGCCGAAGGCGCGTGGGCGTTCTTCCAGAGGTAGGCGAAGGAGTTGGTGCTGCGCTTGCAGCTGCCGCTCTCACTGGTGTAGCTGCCGGCGCCGACACCGGCGGAGTACGAATCCCCCAGGGCGGCGTACCGCACGGTGGCGGCGCTCGCCGGTGAGGCGACGAAGAGGGTGGCCAGGGTCAGGAGCATCGCCAGGACGGCGACGGACAACGAACGGGCGGAGCGCATTGATTCCTCCACGGAAGTGACGGCGGTCACAGATGTGATACCAGCCGGTAGCTTGCAGGGGAAGCGGTCATGCCAAAGATGTTGACGGTCCGTCCGGCGGCGCCGGGGTGAACCGCGGCACCCGTGTGCAGGCCGGCCCGGCTCCGGGCTGCTCCGGGACCGCTCTCGGGCCGCCTTCGCGCCGCCCTCGCGCCGCCCTCGCGCCGCAGGGGCGGGGCGGAACGGCGGGCCGTCGCCCGGCCGGGCCGGCAGGGTGGGCTGCCCGCGACGCCACCCGATCGGCCCAACGGTCGATCCGTCAGGACGGCCGCCGCAGAGGAGCGAGAGCGCCTCCGGGCGACGGGCCGGGGCAGATCGGCCAGGCCGAGACGACCGGGGCGAAGGGGTGAAGGGGCGGACCGGGAAGGCGCGGCCGGACGAGGAGGCGCGGTCGGAGCAGGCGGCGCAGCACTGCGGGAGTCAGGCGGACCGGCCGGGGAGAGTGGCCCGGCGGCGGCGCGCGACGGTCAGGACTGCTCCGCGCAGACGATCTCCAGCTCGAAGCCCTGCCCGTCGATCAGGTGGACGGCCTCGCCGGTGTCCGTCCGTACCGTCCACCCCGCCGCCAGGGCGACCGTCACCGCCGCCCTGGAACCGTGCACGGCGAGGTGGTTGAGCCCGGCGCGCAGCCGCTCGTGGCCGCCCGGCAGCATCGCCGGCGACTGCTCCACCACCAGATAGGAATCGGCCAGGCGCCAACTGCAGCCCGCCGCCCAGTCCTGGAAGGGCTCGCACCCGAGCGCGAGCAGCACCGGGCCCCACTGGGTCCGGGTCAGCGACAGGTCGGCCACCCAGAGTTCGACGTGGTGGAACAGTGAGGGCGGGGTCGGCATCCGTGGACACCCCTTTCGGTGGATCGGCGGCGCCGCGGCCGGTGTCAGCGCCCCGGCGGGAAGACCTGGCCGCCACCGGGCGGCAGCTCCTCGATCGTCTCGTTGGCGGCCTCGGGCACCCCGAGCCGGACGACCGCCGAGGCGACCGCCGCCCTGGCCTGGCGCAGGCCCGCCTCTCCCCAGCCGAGCAGTTCGACCGCGAGGCCCGGCGCCACCAACAACCTCCGGTAGTGCCGGCCGGAGGCGGGATCGGGCGCCGTGGGCCCGACCGCGCGCAGGGCGGCCGTCATCCGGACCCTGGCGCACTCGTGGCCGCCGTTCGCAGAGCCGATCCGGTCGTAGAGGTATCCGAGGTAGTGCGGCCGGCCGATGACCGCCTGCGCCTCCTCGCCCGCCTCGCGCGCCAGCGCCCTCCCGGGGTCACCGGCGTCCTCGGGCTCCAGCGAGCCCCCCGGCAGGGTGACGATGCCGTCCTTCGGGTTCACCAGCGTCAGCACCCGGCCGTCCGGCGCAAACAGCCAGCCCCAGGACTGCTTGACCGGCAGCCCCGGCGGGACCGACTCCCCCGGGCGCCACGGCCAGCCCGCAGCGGGACGGCGCCGGACCCGGCCGAGCAGGTCGGCGATCTCGGCGCTGTACTCGATGCGACCCATTCGTCCCCCTTCGGTGCCGGGCCCGCCGGGTCTGCGGTCGTGCCGGTGCGGTCGTGCCTGTGCGGTGCTGCCGGTGTGCGGTCGTGCCGGTGCGGTCGTGGTGCTCGGTGTGCGGTCGTGCCGGTGCGGTCGGTGCGCCCGCCCGTCGCGCCCGTGCCCGTCGTGCCCGTGCCCGTCGTGCCCGTGCCCGTCGCGCCCGTCGTGTTCGGCGTTCTCGTCGTGTTCGGCGTGCCCGGTCGCGTTCGGTCGTGCGGGACGGACCGAGCGGGCCGGCGACCACTCCGTCTGTTGATCTTCTACGAATCTTCCCCGAACAGGCGGTCGATGAACAGCCCCCGGCGCCGTGCGGCGCACCCGCCGTCGCGGCCGCCCCGCCGCACCGCCGTCCGACGGGTGGACGGGCTGCGGGCAGGGCGGGGCCCGACCGTGGCGCCCGTGCGTACACGTACCCCGGTCGGCGCGCCCGCCCGCGAGCTCGTCAGGTCGGGCTCCCACCCACCCCTGCCCCGCCGTCCGCGGCGTCAGCGGCCGAGGTGGATCCGGGGGCCGAACAGGTGACGGGCCGAAGCGGCAGGGCGAAACCCGGCCGGGCCGACGCGCCACCCGGCGTCGGCATGCCCCGGGCGGCCGCCGCCGCCAGTGCCGCGAACACCTCGGGCACCGTCATCGGACGCAACCGGCCCTCGACCAGCAGCCAGCCCCGCACCAACGGCGTCCCGCGCCCGGCCCGGAAGCTCAGCAGCAACAGTTCGCCGGCGCCGCCCGCGGCGATCGCCGCCGCCAGCGTCACACAGAAGGCCTCGGCCTCGTGGCCGCCGACGAACGGTCTGCCCCTCCCGCCGCCGGCCGTCCGCGCCGCACCGCCCGTCTCCGCCCGGAACTCCGCCGCCGCGGTCAGCTCCTCCCCGTCCTCCGGGCCGTGCGATCGAAGCCGCAGCGAGTGGCGGCCCTCGGCCGCGCCGGCCACCAGCGCGAGGTAGACCTCCACGACGTGGCCGAGGACGGCCGTGAGCCTCGGCCGGGCCGCCTCCTCGCCCTCCAGCGCCGCCAGCAGCGCCGCGCAGGCGATCGAGATCCGGACCCGGGCCCGGTGGTCCGCGAGCAGGGCCGGCAGCAGCTCGGCCAGCCGCTCCCCCGTGTACACGAAGGGGCGGCCGACCAGCTCCGGATCGGCGGCATAGGCGACGCGGGCCTCCCGGTCCTCCGGCTCGAAGCCGAACTCCTCGCAGAAGTCCTCGAAGTCGGCCGGCTCCAGCACCCGGAGGTGCACCTCCAGGCCCTGCCCGCGCAGGGCCCGCAGTTGCGTCTCGGTTCGCCGCAGGTACGCCTCGAAGGTCACCCGGCCGAAGAGCCCGTAGCGGCTGAGGCAGGCGAAGTCGACGGCCTCCGCGGCCACCGCCAGGGCCACCGGCTGCGGGGGCGGCCCACCACGTGCGCGGGCTCCTCCACGCCCCTGGGCGGCCGGACCGCCGGGACCGCCGGGACCGCCGATGGGACCGGCCCGGCCGGGACCTCGACGGATTCTGCGCACCGCGCCCCACAAACCTCCCGCCGGGCGGCTCCCGGCGCGGCTCCCACCCGGCCGGGGATCGGCTCGCCCAGCGTCGGCTGCGCCGGCGTGTTCCCGGGGGCCGGGGCCATCGGTGTGACGGCCGGTTCCCGGGCCACGACGGGTGCCCGGAGCGGGGCGAGGACCGGCCGGACCGACAGCCCGGCCACGGCGGGCGCCGAGGCAGCGGCCGGCGGAGCGGTCACGACGGGCGCGGTGCTCGGGATCGGCAGGACGGTCGCAGCCGGCGGGGCGCCCGGGATCGGTGCGGCGCCCGGGATCAGCGGGGTGGTCGGAATCGGTGAGGTGGTCGGAATCGACGGAGTGGAGCCGCTCGGGCTGGGTCATGGGCCCTCCCTCTGTTCTCCGGGCCCGCCCGTTCCAGGGCGGGCCGCAGCGCGGTCGCCGGACCGCCCGGAGGTCCCGGCCGATCCGACAGGGGAGAACATACACAGCGTCACCGACAGTCGACGCCGAGCGACCGTCGGGGCACCCGTGGGACGGGCGGGAAGCCCGTTCGTCCTCGGACTGTCGGTGCCGGAGGTTAAGGTCGGGGACCATGCGACTGCTGCATACCTCCGACTGGCATCTCGGGCGCTCCTTCCATCGGGAGAGCCTGCACGACGCCCAGCGTGCCTTCCTCGACCACCTGGTGGCCGTGGTGGCCGCCGAGCGCGTCCAGGCCGTGCTGGTCGCGGGCGACGTGTACGACCGGGCGCTGCCGAGTCTGGAGGCGGTCGCCCTCTTCGACGACGTCCTGCACCGGCTGGCCGGGCTCGGTGTCCCCACCGTCTTCATCAGCGGCAACCACGACTCGGCCCGCCGGCTCGGGGTCGGCGCCGGCCTGCTGGACCGGGCCGGCATCCACCTGCGGACCGATCCGGACGGCTGCGCGACGCCCGTCCTGCTGGCGGACGAGGGGCACGGCGAGGTGGCGGTCTACGGGCTGCCGTACCTGGAGCCCGCCCTGGTACGTGAGCGCTTCGGCCTGGAGCGGGGCGGCCACGCCGCCGTCCTCGGGGCCGCGATGGAGCGGGTCAGGGCGGATCTCGCGGCTCGTCCCCCCGGCACCCGCGCGGTGGTCCTGGCACACGCCTTCGTCACCGGTGGGGCGCCCAGCGACAGCGAGCGGGACATCGCGGTCGGCGGCGTCGCGAACGTGCCCGTTTCGGTGTTCGACGGGGTGCACTACGCCGCGCTCGGCCACCTGCACGGCTGCCAGACCCTGGCCCCGCACGTGCGCTACAGCGGCTCCCCGCTGCCGTACTCCTTCTCCGAGGCGGACCACCGGAAGACCATGTGGCTGGTCGATCTCGCGCCGGACGGCTCGGTCGCCGCCGAGCGGGTCGACTGCCCCGCGCACCGGCCGCTGGCGCGGCTGCGCGGGCGGCTGGAGGCCCTGCTCGACGACCCGGCACTGGCCCGGCACGAGCAGTCCTGGGTGCAGGTCACCCTGACCGATCCCGGCCGCCCCGCCGATCCGATGGAGCGGCTGCGCCGCCGCTTCCCGCACACGCTGCAGCTGCTCTTCGAACCCGAGGAGTCCGCCGACGGGACGCCGCACTCGTACGCGGCCCGGGTGCGCGGGCGCACCGACCTGGAGATCGCCGCGGGGTTCGTCCGGCACGTGCGGCCCGGCACCGAGATGGACGGCGCCGAGCTCGACTGGCTGCGCGAGGGCTTCGAGAGCACCCGGGAGAGCGCCGACCGGCGCGCGGAGCAGCCGCGGTGATCCCGGCCGCCGGGGCCTCCCCCGCGGCGCCGACGCGCCCCGTCACCCCTCCGCCCGCCGGGCCCTCCTCCGCCGGCGCGTGCTCCGCCACCGCACCCCGCGCCGCCGCGGCGCCGGGCCGGCCCGTCCCGTACCACCGGCAGGAGCCGCCCCGATGAGACTGCACCAGCTGACGGTCACCGCCTTCGGCCCGTTCGCCGGCACCGAGCGGGTCGACTTCGACGCGCTCTCCTCCGGTGGCCTGTTCCTGCTGCGCGGTGCCACCGGCGCCGGCAAGAGCAGCGTGCTGGACGCCGTCTGCTACGCGCTCTACGGCGAGGTACCGGGGGCCCGGAGCACCAACCGGCTGCGCAGCGACCACGCCGACCCGCTGCGGCTGACCGAGGTCCGGCTGGAGCTGACGCTCGGCGGGCGGCGGCTGGAGATCACCCGGCTGCCCGAGCAACTGCGGCCGAAGAAGACCAAGGGCGGCGGTCTGACCAAGGAGCGGGCCCAGACCCTGCTGCGCGAGTGGACCACCGACACCGGCGACGGCGCCCCCGGCTGGCGGGCCGGCAGCCGGTCCCACCAGGAGACCGGCGAGGAGATCCACCGGCTGATCGGGATGAGCCGCGAGCAGTTCTGCCAGGTGGTCCTGCTGCCGCAGGGCGACTTCGCACGCTTCCTGCGGGCCGATGCCGGCCAGCGCGCCGAGCTGCTCGGCCGTCTGTTCGACACCCGCCGGTTCGGCCAGGTCGAGTCGTGGCTGGCCGATCACCGCAGGTCCCAGGAGAGCGCGGTCCTGGCCGGGCGCCGCCGCCTGCGCGACCTCGTCGGACGGGCGGAGCAGGCGGCCGGCCCGGCCGCCGAGCCCGCCGCCGCCTGGGTGCCGGCCGAGGAGGCGGCCTCGGCCGTCGCCGACGACCTCTCCTCCGGAGTGCTCTCCTGGGCGGCGATCCTGCGCAGCGGCGCGGCCGAGCAGCTCGCGGTGGCCGACGCGGCGCTGGCGGGCGCCGAGGAGGTCCACCAGCGGGCCGAGCAGCTGGTCGCGGAGACGGACGCCCTGGCGGAGCGCCAGCACCGGCACCGGGAGGCGGCGCAGCGGGCGGCCCGGCTCGCCGAGAACGAGGCCGACCGGGCCGCGGACCGCAGGCGGCTCGCGGCGGCCCAGGCGGCCGTCGGCGTGGAGGCCGTGCTGCGGCTGCGCGACGCGGCCGAGGAGGCCCACGAGGCCGCCCGACGCGAGGAGCACCGGCACCGCGGGGAGCTGGCCCGGTTCCCCGCCGGGGCCCCCGGCGCGGGCCCCGCGCTCGCGCACGCGGAGGCGGCGGAGCTGGCGGAGGCGGAGCTGCGGCTGCGCGCCGAGGTGGTGCGGCTGGAGGCGGCCGGCGCGGAGGAGCGGCGCTGCGCGGCGCTGGACCGCGAACGGTCGGGGCTGGAGGCGGAGCTGCGAGGCGCCGACGAACTGGCCGAGGAGGCCGGCGACTGGCTGGCCGGGTTCGACGGGCGGCTGGCCGAGCTCCAGGAGGAGCAGTCCGCCGCCAGGTCCGCCGCGGCGAGGGTCGAGCAGCTGGACGCCCAGCGGGACGGCGCCGTGGCCCGGCTCGCAGCCGCGCGCCGACGGGACGCGTTGCGGGCGTCGATCGACCGGGCCGGCCAGGAGCTGCACGGCCTTCGCGGCCGGGCGCTGGACGCCCGGGAGCACGGTCAGGACGTCCGGGAGCGCCGGCTGGCCGGTATGGCCGCCGAGCTGGCCGCGCGTCTGCGGACCGGTGAGCCCTGCCTGGTCTGCGGGTCGCCCGGGCACCCGGCGCCCGCCCGGCCCGTCGGCGGCCAGGTCGGTCCGGAGGACGAGGAGCGGGCGCGGGCCGCGCAGGCGCGGGCCGAGCAGGCCGTCGCGGCCGCCGACCAGGCCCTGGCCGCACTGTCGGTGCAGGCGGCGGAGGCGGCCGGCGCCGCCGGCGAGCAGGGCGCGGAGGCGCTCGCCGACGCGCTGGCCGTCCTGGAGCAGGAGCATCGCACCGCGGTTCGCGCCGCGGACGGCCTGGGGCCGGCCGGCCGGCGGATCGAGCGGCTGGTCGGGGAGCAGACCGCCCACCGGTCGAGACTGCGCGAGGCCGGGGAGCGCAGCGCGGCGCTCACCGCCAGGCTGCAGGCGTTGCACGCCGAGCGGAAGACCCTGGCCCAGCGGGTGGCCGACGCCCGCGGTGACGCGCCGTCGGTCGCCGGTCGCGCCGCCGCGCTGGCCGGCCTGGCCCGGGCGGTGAGCGGTCTGCTGGCGGCCGCGCGGGCCGCCGACCAGGCCGCGGACCGGCTGAAGGAGGCGGAGGGGCAGCTGTCCGCCGCCGCGGCCGCGGCCGGGTTCCCCTCCGCACGGGAGGCCGTCACCGTGCTGCTGCCCGCCGCCACCCGGGCGGCCCTGCAGGCGCGGCTGGAGCAGCACCGCGGCGAACTGACGGCCGTCGAGCGCCTGCTCGCCGAGCCCGCGCTGGTGGCGGCCGCCGGCCGGCCGCCGGCGGATCCGGCGGCGGCCCGGGGCGCGCTGCGGGCGGCGACCGACCGGTTGAGGCGGGCGTCGGCGGCCCAGGACGCGGCCCGCCTGCGCCGCGCCGAGCTGGCCCGGATCGGCGGGCAGCTCGCCGAGCTGGCCGCCTCCCTCGCTCCGGCCCTGGCGCGGTACACCCGGATCAGCCGGCTGGCCGCACTGGCCGCCGGCACCTCCGCCGAGAACCGGCTGCGGATGCGCCTGGAGTCCTACGTCCTGGCGGCGCGGCTGGAGCAGGTGGCGGCGGCGGCAAGCGACCGGCTGGTCCGGATGTCCGGCGGCCGGTACACCCTGGTGCACAGCGACGACCGCTCGGCCGGCGGCAAGCGCTCCGGTCTCTCCCTGCGCGTGGTGGATGCCTGGACGGGCACCGAGCGGGACACCGCCACGCTCTCCGGCGGCGAGAGCTTCTTCGCCTCGCTCGCCCTCGCCCTCGGCCTGGCCGACGTGGTGACTGACGAGGCGGGCGGGATGCCGCTGGACACCCTCTTCATCGACGAGGGCTTCGGGACCTTGGACGAACAGGCCCTGGAGGAGGTGATGGACGTGCTGGACGGCCTTCGCGAGCGCGACCGTGCCGTCGGCATCGTCAGCCACGTCGCGGACCTGCGTGCCCGGATCCCGGCCCAACTGGTGGTCAGCAAGGGCCGCCACGGATCGACCCTGGCGATGGCCGGTCGCGAGGGAGCCTGACGCGGGCGCGCCTGACGCGGGGCCACCGGCGGGGCTCGGAGGCCGGCCGCCGCGGCGACGTGGAGCACCGCCACCCGGTACGGCGGTGCATCGGGGGTGGCCGGCCCGCCGGTCAGGCCTCGGCGCCCAGGATGCCCCGGTCGTACGCCACCGCGACGGCGGCGGCCCGGTCGCTGACGCCCAGTTTGGTGTACACGTGGGTGAGATGGGTCTTGACGGTCGCCTCGCTGACGAAGAGCAGCGCGGCGATCGCACGGTTGGAGGTTCCCTTGGCGACCAGCCCCAGCACTTCGCGCTCCCGGCTGCTCAGCGCCTCGCCGCCGGGTCGGGGTGACCGGACCCGGGAGACCAGCCGGGACGCGACGGCGGGCGAGAGCACGCTCCGTCCGGCGGCCGCCGCCCGTACCGCGGCGAAGAGTTCGTCGCGGGGGGCGTCCTTGAGCAGATAGCCGGTGGCGCCGGCCTCGATCGCGGGGAGGGTGTCCGAGTCGGTGTCGTAGGTGGTCAGCACGAGGACCTCGCAGCGCGCTCCCCGCCGGGTCAGCTCGGCGATCGCCTCGACGCCCGGGCCGCCGGGCATCCGAAGATCCATCAGGACCACGTCGGGGTCGAGCCGTTCGACGAGCGCCACCGCCTCGACGCCGTCACCCGCCTCCCCGAGCACCTCGAAGTCCGGGGACGCGGCGAACATGCCGCGCAGCCCGTCCCGGACGACCGGGTGGTCGTCGACGATCAGCAGGGTGATGGTGTGGTCAGCCATGGCGGACCAAGGGTACGCGGGCGGAGACGGCCGTGCCGCCGCCGGGTTCGGACTCGATGTCGACGGTCCCGGCGATCCGCTCGGCGCGGGCCCGCATCCCGCCGAGGCCGAAGCCGCCGGTGGAGCGGCGCGGCAGGACGGCGAGCGGGTCGAAGCCGCAGCCGTCGTCACGGACGTCCAGGGTCACCTCGTCGTCCATGTAGGAGAGGGTGACGCCGACCCGGCCGGCCCGGGCGTGGCGGCCGGCGTTGGCGAGGGCCTCCTGCGCGATCCGCAGCAGCGTGGCCTCCACCTCGGCGTGCAGCGCCTCGGCCGTACCGGTGACGGTGACCCGGGCCCGCACGCCGGTGGCCTCGGACCAGGCGCCGGTGACCTCGGTCAGCGCCTGGGGCAGCGAGTTGCGCTCCAGGGCGGCCGGGCCGAGGTCGTGCACGGAGCGCCGGGCCTCCCCCAGGCTCTGCCGGGCGAGCGCCGCCGCGCGGTCGGTGTGCCGGCGGGCGACGGCGGCATCGGCGCTCTCGTCGGCGGCCTGGAGCTGGGTGATGATGCCGGTCAGGCCCTGCGCGATGGTGTCGTGGATCTCCGCGGCCAGTCGCCGGCGCTCGTCGGCGACGCCCGCCTCGCGGGCCTGGACCAGCAGTTGGGCGTGCAGGCCGGCGTTCTCCGCGAGGGCACGCTCCAACCGTCCGTTGGCCTCCTCCAGGGCGGCGTTGGCCTCCTCCAGGGCGGTGATGGCGCACGCCTGGGCCTTGGCGTTGTCGGCCTCGCGGGCGGCGAGCCGGCCGAAGACCAGGACCAGTGAGGAGTTGAGCACGAACAGAGCGCCGAAGGCGATCCACTGCGCGGCCGAGGCCGGCGGCAGGCCGCCTGCCTGCGAGCCCGCCATGGTGAGGGCGGTGGCGAGCGTGCCGGCCAGGGCGGCGCGGCGGGGCAGCAGCCGGACGGCGTCGAAGTAGCCGATCACCGCGTAGACGGCGAAGAAGGGGTTGAGCCAGGTGAGCGCGAAGGCGATCGCGTACCGGAGCGTGTAGTGCACCCGGCCGGCCAGGGCGAACTCCGGCAGCCCGGGCCCGGTCCGTCCCCACCAGGCCTGCAGGGCGACGGCCGCGGCGACCAGCGCCCCGGCGGCGACGGCCTCGTCACCGGTCATCAGGAGATCGCTGCTGGCGGCGCCGACCAGGGTCGCGATGCCCAGCAAGGCGTACGGACCCCACCGGAAGAACCGGTCCCACGCCTGCTCCACCGTCACGGTGTCCCGCCCGCCGTCCGCCGTCATCGGTCGCTCTCCCCCGGGTACTACGCCCACCGGAACCAGCGGGACGCGGTGCCGGTCAGCACCACCGCCCAGAGTCCCACGACCGCGAGGTGCGACCAGGACGGCCAGTCGCCGGCCGCCGCCTGACCCAGAGCCTGGGCGCCCGCGCCGAACGGCGTGAAGCCGACGATGCGGCGCAGCAGGGCCGGCATCGCCTGGACCGGGATCCAGACGCCCGCGCTGAACATCATCGGGAAGAAGACCGCCGAGGCGACCGCCCCGGCGATCTTGGTGGTGCGGGACAGCGCCGCCACCGTCGCGCCGAGTGCGAGCGCGCCGAGGGTGGCCGGCAGCAGGGCCAGCAGGTATCCGCCGGGCCGCCCCGGCAGCGCGACGCCGAAGGCGAGCCGCCCGACGGCCAACGTGAGCGCCACCGAGACCAGGGCGGCGGCGCCGTGCAGCACGATCTGCGCCGCCAGCAGGGTGCGGGGCCGCACGGGGGTGGCCGACATCCGACGGAGGATCCCCCGCTCGCGGTAGCCGGCCAGGACGGGCGGCATGGCCTGGATCCCGGCCGTCATCAGTGCCAGCAGCACGGTCACCGGGACGTACAGGTCGATCACGCGGCGCCCGCCGAGCGCGGGGTCGGGGTGCCGGAAGGCCGGGATCAGACCGAGGATCGTGAGCAGCACGGAGGGGAACAGCACGACCCAGAACAGGCTCAGCGGCTCGCGGACGAACAGCCCGGCCTCCGCCTTGAGCACGGCGGTGGACGCGGTGAGGGCCCCGGGGGTGGCGGCCCCGGCGGGGAGGGCGGGGGACGCGGTGGCGGCGGTCATGTCAGGCTCCCTGGGCGGTGAGGTCGAGGAACGCGTCGTCGAGGGTGGCGTCGGTGACGCGCAGGTGCCGGGCGGTGATCCCGCGCCGGACGAGCAGGGAGATCACGGCGTCCACCGTCTCCTCCGTGCCGGTGACGGTCAGCCGGCCGTCACCGTGCTCGACGGAGACCACCGAGGGCAGCGCGGAGAGCTCCCGCTCGTCCAGCGGCCGCGAGGGGGTGAAGGAGATCACGGTGGAGCCGGCGGCCCGGCCGATCAGCCCGGCCGGGGTGTCCAGGGCGGCGAGTCGGCCACCGCTGACCAGGGCGATCCGGTCGCAGAGGCGCTGGGCCTCGGCCATCACGTGGGTGACCAGCAGGACGGTCACTCCGGCGGCCCGGACGTCCTCGATCAGCTCCCAGGTGGCACGCCGGGCGCGCGGATCGAGACCGGTGGTGAGTTCGTCGAGCACCACCACCCTGGGGTTGCCGATCAGGGCGAGTGCGATGAACAGGCGCTGCTTCTGGCCGCCGGAGAGGCCGCCGAAGCGGCTGCCCAGCCGGTCGGTGAGGCCGAGCCGCTCGGCCAGCGGCCGCCAGTCGGCGGGGCGCGGGTAGAAGGCGGCGTACAGCTCCAGCGCCTCGCGTACGGTCAGTTTGGCCTGGAGCTCGCTCTCCTGGAGCTGGGCGCCGAGCAGCTGGGTGACCCTGTGGTGGTCCGCGACCGGGTCCAGGCCGGCCACGCGGACGCTGCCGGCGTCGGGGGTCCGCAGCCCCTCGACGCACTCGACGGTGGTGGTCTTCCCGGCGCCGTTGGGGCCGAGAATGCCGAAGATCTCGCCCTCCTCGACCGTGAAGGAGATCCCGTCCACCACGGGCCGGCCCCCGTAGGACTTGCGCAGCCCGTCAACCTCGATGATCGCCATGCGTCGAGAATCCCGCCGCACGGCCCTCGCGGGCATCGCCCGACGCGCTCGACCCGGCATCAACCGATCGGTTGACCCGGCGCTACGACTGAGGCCCGGCCGGGGGCCCCGGTGGCCGGCCCGGTATCGGCCCGAGCAGGCGATCGAGCCGGGGTCGGCCCGAGCAGGCAATCGCGCCGGTGCCGGCCCGATCGAGCGATCGAGCCGGTGTCAGCCCGAGCAGGCGATCCGCTGGGCCTGCTGCCAGGCGCAGACCGGGCAGAGGGTGCTGCCCGGGTGGTCGGCGGGGAGTTCGGTGGGCTCGCCGCACAGGACGCAGTCGGCGCGCGGACCGACCCCGTCCGGGTCGGGGGTCAGTGCCTGCAGGGTGCCGGCCGGCGCCACGGCGCAGACCTGCTCGGTGTCGTCGCTCATGCCGCCTTCCTACTCCGCCGCTCCCGTGCGCCGCAAGGCCGTCCCACGGCGTCCGGCGCCGGCCGGGCCGGCCTTCGCCGCGGTCCGGTGCCCGGCCGACCGACGGTGGCGGCCGGACGGCAGCGGCTCAGCCGAGGTAGGAGAGCCGCACGGTACGCCGGGGGTTGTCACCGTTGGTGTCGACCAGGACGACCGACTGCCACACCCCGAGGGCCAGTTGGCCGCTGATCACGGGCAGCGTGGCGTGCGGGGCGACCAGGCCCGGCAGCACGTGGTCGCGGCCGTGGCCCGCGCTGCCGTGGCGGTGGCGCCAGCGGTCGTCGGCCGGGATCAGCTCCCGCAGGGTGGCCAGCAGGTCGTCGTCACTGCCGGCGCCGGTCTCCAGGATCGCGATTCCCGCCGTGGCGTGCGGGACGAACACGTTGAGCAGCCCGTCCCGCCCGGCCGCGTGCTCGGCGAGGAACGCGGTGCAGCGGTCGGTGATGTCGAGGGCGACCTCGTGGCTGCCGGTGGTGATCTGGAACGTCAGGGTGTGGAAGTTGTCCGCCATGGCGCCATCCTCACCCACGGCGGGAGGGCGGGCCGACAACCTTGGCCGACTCCCTGCGGGCGGAGCTCACCGGCCGCTATCATCCGCACCCCTCACCGGTACTGCTCCGGTCATGGCGACGACCCGATGGACACGTGGTCCATCGGGTCGGTGCGGTGGGCGCGCGCCGGGCCGTCTCCGGCCTAGCCGCGACCACCGAAGAGGCTCCGTCGCAGCCGCCGCAGTGGCGCCAGCAGCGACACCCGCGCGGTGCGCCGCGGCGCGGACGGGGTGCTGACACCGCGCGGTGTCAGCTCCCTTATCAACCCGAGCGCCTCGGCGGTGTCGACCACCGGGAGCGCGGGCGCGCCGAGCACTGCCAGGTGGTGTTCGATCCTGCGGCCGGTCGCGCCGACACCGCACTGGATCGCCGGCACCCGTGGCCGAGTCCGCACTTGCATGTGTTCCATCAGTTTCCCACCCCTACGAGGCGCCAGGGCCGTGAGGCGAAGACTATCCGTGACAGACGGCCTTCGCGCAACCGTCCTGGTGTTCCGCCACCGTATCGCGCGAAGACAACTGACGCCTCACCAGGGGCCGCTGCCCCGGTCACGAACGCGCATCGATGGTGGTGCACGACCTGTGTGCGGGACCGCCCGGCGGAGGCACCCGGCGCTCGGGCGGTGCGGTCCGCGCGGGGCGCGCGACCAGGGCGGATACCGGCGCGCGGGGATCGGACGCCGGGGCCGGGACCGAAAGCCGGGGGGTTGCTGTGAGATCAGCTGTCAACAGCAGCCCCGTCCCCGAGGCTTCCGGGATGTTTCCGGTAATGACTTCGGAAAGTGAACACACCGGGGGGATTGACGGGAGCGAAACCTACAAGCAATATCTCTATCGGCAGGGCCGGTGAGAGATGCGCCACCCCTGCCGGTCGATTGGATTCGACAGGTGAAGGAACTTCCGACACCCGCATGGAGTCACTGTCCGGTCGCCTCGACGCTGCGGCGGCCAGACTCGGTGCGGTGTACGGATTGGCGGTCGGCCGCTGAGGGTCGGCCGGACCGCCACCAGGCCGCTGGTGCCGCCCTCGCACGGGCGCGGCACCAGCGGCCGCTTCTCGTTACGCCACCCGCCGCGCCCCCGGGTGTCCCCGTTCCGGTCGCCGAGCCCCGCCTGGGTACAGTAGGCGGGCCAGGTGGCCAGCGGCGGAACCCGCCCGCACCTCCCCCCAGTAACCCCGGGACCGGGCCGAGCGCCGGGCCCCTCTCGTGGAGCGCGGAGCCAACGAGCGTGACAGTCCTCCTCAGCATCGTGTTGCCGGTCCACGGCGTGGAGCGCTTCCTCGCGCGCTGCCTCGACTCGATCCTCGGCGGCCCGGACGACGGCCGGTTCGAACTGATCGCGGTCGACGACCGCTCCCCCGACCGCTGCGGCGAGATCCTGGACGGGTACGCGGCCGCCGACCACCGGCTACGCGTGCTGCACCTGGCCGAGAACCAGGGCCTCGGCGGCGCCCGGGAGGCCGGCCTGGCGCAGGCCCGCGGCACGTACGTCTGGTTCGTCGACAGCGACGACTGGCTGCCCGAGGGCTCGCTGGACGCGATCACCGCCGAACTGGAGCGGGAACTCGCCCGCGAGGGCGCGCCGGGCACGGCGGACGCACCGGCCGACATCCTGCTGACCGGCTTCACCCACGTCTACCCGGACGACTCGACCGAGCCCAACCCCTGGCGGCACGTCCTGACCGGCTCCCCGCTCGTCGAGGGCGGCACTCTGCGCGAGTACCCGGCGCTCTTCAGGACGGTGATGTCGGTCTGGAACAAGGTCTTCCGCCGGGAGTTCCTGCTCGGCCTCGGCGTCTCCTTCGGACGCGGCTTCTACGAGGACATCTCGGTCACCTACCCCGCGCTGCTGGCCGCCGGGCGGATCCGCTACCTCGACCGCTCCTGCTACAACTACCGCCGGGGCCGGCCGGGCGCGATCACCAGCACCGCCTCCCCCAAGCACGCGGACGCCTTCGCCCAGTACGACGCGATCTTCGCCGCGCTGGACCGGCAGGGCGTGGAGGGCTCGCTGCGCACCCTGGTGTTCGAGCGCACCGTCAAGCAGGCGCTGACCGTGTACGACAGCCCCGGGCTCGTGCCGGTGGCCCTGCGCAAGGACTTCTTCCGGCGGATCGGCGTCCACTTCGCCCGCCACCGGCCGGCCGGCTACCACTTCCCCGGCGGCGTCGACGGCCTGCGCTACCGCCTGGCCGCCCGCGGCTCCCGGCTCGCGTACGAGGAGCTGCGCCGCACCGGGCGGCTTCCGCGCGACCTGAAGCGCGGCGCCCGCGCGGTGGCACCGGCGGTGCGGCGCGGTGTGCGCAGCGGCGCCCGCTTCACGGCCTACAACGCCTTCCGCCGACTGCCGCTGGACGAGCACCTGGCGGTGTACGCCGCCTACTGGCACCGGGGCTACGCCTGCAACCCGGCCGCGATCTACGAGAAGGCCCGCGAGCTCGCGCCGCGGATCCGGGGCGTGTGGGCGGTGGAGACCGGCGAGCAGGCGGCCGGACTGCCCGCCGGGGTGCCGTACGTGATCGTCAACACGCCCGGGTACCTGAAGGCGATGGCGACCGCCAAGTACTTCGTCAACAACGTCAACTTCCCGCGCACGATGGTCAAGCGCTCCGGCACGGTGCACGTGCAGACCCAGCACGGCACGCCGCTGAAGATGATGGGCATGGATCTGCGGGACCACCCGGTGGCCGCCCGGGGGATGGACTTCGACCGGCTGCTGGAGGCCGTCGGGCGGTGGGACTACCTGGTCTCGCCCAACCCGCACACCAGCGAGCACTTCGCCCGGGCCTACCCCGGGCACTACGAGATGCTCGACACCGGCTACCCGCGCAACGACCGGCTGGCGGCCGCCACGCCCGCCGAGGTGGCCGCGATGCGCGCCCGCCTGGGGCTGCCCGAGGGGCGTACGGCCGTGCTGTACGCCCCCACCCACCGGGACGGCGGGGACGGCGCCTTCGTCCCGCTGCTGGACGTCCCCGAGCTGGCCCGGAAGCTGGGCCCCGGCTTCACCCTGCTGGTGCGGGCGCACTACTTCCACGCCGGTGTGATGCCCCACCTGACGGCCGAGGCCGGGGCGGCGGCGGTGGTGGACGTCTCCGACCACCCGGCCGTGGAGGACCTCTGCCTCGCGGCGGACGTCCTGGTCACCGACTACTCGTCGATGATGTTCGACTACGCCGTGCTGGACCGCCCGATCGTCGTCTTCGCACCGGACTGGGAGGAGTACCGGCGCGACCGGGGCGTGTACTTCGACCTGTTCGCCGAGCCGCCCGGCGCGGTGACGGTGGACGCCGACGCACTGGCCGGGGCCCTGCTGGCGGGCGACACCGAGTCGGCCGCCCGCGCGAAGTTCCGCGAGCGGTTCTGCCCCTGGGACGACGGCGGCGCGGCCGAGCGGGTGGTACGCCGGGTGTTCCCGGTCGACCCGACCGGCTGAGACCCGCCGCAACGAAGCGGGGGCCGGCCCGGGTGTCCGGTGCCGGCCCCCGCGCCACGCGGGCTCAGCGGTTGCGCGAGGCCCAGAACTCCTCGAAGGAGAGCAGGCCGTCGCCGTTGCCGTCGGACGCCTTGATCACGGACTCGGCGACCGCGACCGAGACGTGCGGGTCGCCGAGCTCGGCCATGACCCGGGAGTACTCGGCGGCGGAGATCATGCCGTCACCGTTGATGTCGAACCGCTCGAAGGCCTGACGGGCCGCCTCGATGTCTGCCATGGGATATGTCCCCTCCTGTACGTGTTGCTGACTGGCGTACAGTACCGGCCCCGCTCGGCCGGAGGTCCCGGCCCCCTGGTCCGGACGGGTGTTCGTACGCCACGGATCCCTGTGCGGCGCGACAGGCCGGTCGTGGACGGGAGTGGACGGCCGCCGGGGTGCATGTCGTACCCTGCGATCTGATCTCGGCCCGCCGACGAGCCGATCCACGCACACTCAGGCCCGGGTGCAGACGGCCCGGACGTTCGTCCAGGGAGGGACCATGATCAACATCCTCACCAAGCTGGTGCTGAAACCCCTCGCCCGCGCGGTCTACCGGCCCGTGATCGAGGGGCTGGAGAACGTCCCGCGCAAGGGCGGGGTGATCCTCGCCAGCAACCACCTCTCGTTCATCGACAGCGTGGTGATCCCGCTGACGGCGCCGCGCCGGGTGCACTTCCTCGCCAAGGCCGAGTACTTCACCGGGACCGGGATCAAGGGCGCGCTCTCCCGGGGCTTCTTCGAGGCGATCGGCGCCGTCGCGGTGGAGCGCGGCACCTACCGCTCCGCGCAGGCCTCGCTGGAGTCCGCGCTGGCCATCCTGGAGGACGACAAGGCCTTCGGCATCTACCCGGAGGGCACCCGTTCGCTGGACGGCCGGCTGTACCGGGGCAAGACCGGTGTCGCCTGGCTCGCCCTGACCGCAGGGGTGCCCGTGGTGCCGGTGGCCCTGGAGGGCCCGGAGCAGATCCTGCCGGTCGGCCGGCGCATCCCCCGCGTCCGCCGGGTGACCGTCCGGTTCGGGGCTCCGCTGGAGTTCACCGAGCTGCACGGCCAGGCCCGTTCGGCCAAGGCCCGCCGGCACGTCACCGACGAGGTGATGCGGGCGATCCAGGAGCTCTCCGGCCAGGAGCTCGCGGAGACCTACAACGAGCTCCCCAAGGCCGCCTGAGCCGACCGGGGGCGTCGGGCCGACGCCGCCCGCGGCGGCGGCCGGGAGCCCGGCAGGCGGCCTCGACGGACGGGCGCGGCAGGCGGCCTCGACGGACGGCCGGCCGCGGGCCGTCAGGCCGGTACGTCCACCGGCACGTCGGCCGGTGCCTCCCGTCGCAGCAGCGCGGCGTACCGTCCGCCCGCCCGGACCAGGTCCTCGTGCGTACCCAGCTCGACGATCTCCCCCCGGTCGAGCACCACGATCTGGTCGGCCGAGCGGACGGTCGAGAGGCGGTGCGCGACGGTGATGGTGGTGCGGCCGGCCGCCAGCGCGTCGATGGCCTGCTGGACGGCCCGCTCGGTCCGGTTGTCCAGCGCGCTGGTGGCCTCGTCCAGGATCAGCACCGGCGGGTTGCGCAGGATCGTCCGGGCGAGCGCGAGGCGCTGCTGCTCCCCTCCCGAGAAGCGGTGGCCGCGCTCGCCGACGAGCGTGTCGTAGCCGTCCGGCAGGGCGGCGATCATGTGGTGGATCTGCGCGGCCGAGGCCGCCGCGACCAGCTCCTCGTCGGTGGCCTCCGGCTTGGCGAACCGCAGGTTGTCGGCGACCGAGGCGTGGAACAGGTACGTCTCCTGGGAGACCACCCCGACGGCCCGCGAGAGGCTGTCGAAGGAGAGCTCGCGCACGTCCGTGCCGTCGATGGTGACCCGGCCGGCCGTCACGTCGTACAGCCTCGGCACGAGGTAGCCGAGCGTGGTCTTCCCCGAGCCGGTCTCCCCGACCACGGCCAGCGAGCCCCCGGCCGGCACCGTCAGGCCGATCCCCGCCAGGGTGGGCCGCTCCTGCTCCGGGTCGTAGCGGAAGCCGACGCCCTCGAAGCGCACCTCGCCCCGGATCCGCTCCAGGTGGACGGGCTCGGCCGGCTCGGCGATCTCCACCGGCAGGTCCAGGTACTCGAAGATGCGCTGGAACAGCGCCAGCGAGCTCTGCACCTGCACCCCGGTGGAGAGCAGGCTGACGGTCGGACGGAACAGCCCCTGCTGGAGCGAGACGAAGGCGACCAGGGTCCCGATCGAGACGATCGGCGAACCCCCGGCGGCGGCCAGCCCGGCCGCCCAGTAGATCACCGCCGGCATCGCGGCCATCACGATCTGGATGGTGTTCATCCGCCAGCGCCCGGCCATGCTGGAGCGGATCTCCAGGTCGGCGAGGCGGTCGGACTGCTCGGTGAACTCGCCGGAGAGCGAGGCGGAGCGGCCCATCGTGCGGCCGAGCAGGATCCCGCTGACCGAGAGCGACTCCTGGACGGCCGAGGACATCAGCGCCAGCTGCTTCTGCCGCTCGGTGGTGATCTTCTTGCGCTCGCCGCCGACCCGGCGGCTGATCCAGACGAAGAGCGGGAGCAGCAGCAGCGAGACCAGCGTCAGCCGCCAGTCCAGGGCGGCCATCGCGACCACCGAGGCGATCACGCTGGTGAAGTTGGAGACCAGCGAGGTGGCGGTGGACGTCACGGTGGACTGCATGCCGCCGATGTCGTTGGCGATCCGGGACTGCACCTCCCCCGTCCTGGTGCGGGTGAAGAAGGCCAGGGACATCCGCTGGAGGTGCGTGTAGACGCCGGTCCGCAGGTCGTGCATCACCCGCTGTCCGACGGTGGTGGAGATCAGGGTCTGCAGCACGTTGAAGATGCTGTTGACCACGGCCGTCGCGATCATGCCGAGCACCAGCAGGCTGAGCAGCCCCGTCCGGCCCTGCGGTATCGCGGTGTCCAGGACGGCCCGGAGCAGGAACGGCGACACCACCGAGACCACCGCCGAGGCGGCCACCAGCAGCCCGACCACGCCGAGCCGGCCCGCGTACGGGCGGAAGAGCGCCAGGATGCGGCGCAGCTGCCTGGGCGGCGGCGGCTCGCCCTCGACGGGGGCGGGCGGGGTCCAGGTGGTGGTGTCGGGCCTCAAGGGCGGTCCTCCGGGTGGTGCGGGCGCGCCGGCGGCGCGGGTCGGCTGCCAGCATACAGAGAATGGCTCATAGTTAGCAAAGCTAATAATGAGGTCGGATCTATTCCTTCCCCGCCCGGACGGCGGCCCGGGCCCGAGGCGGGCGGCGGGCCCGAGGCGGGCGGTGCCCGGCCACGCCCCGCCCCCGGCCTTCGGTCCTTGCCGTACGTCCTTGCCGTACGTCCGGGCCGTCAGTCCTTGCCGTACGTCCGGGCCGCCTTCGAGGACACCTTGCCCAGCTTGCCCGCGGGCAGCAGTCGGGCCAGCGCCACCGCGGCCTTGTAGCGCTTGCCCGGCACGGAGATCGAGCGGCCCCGGGCGAAGTCGCGCATCGCCTCGTTCACCACCCGCTCGGCGGACAGCCACCCCCAGGAGGGCACGTTCGAGGTGCCCATGCCGGCCCGCTGGTGGAACTCGGTGCGGGTGAACCCGGGGCAGAGCGCCATCAGCCGCACCCCGGAGGGACCGAGGTCGCGGGCGACGCCCTGGGTGAAGCTCACCACCCACGCCTTGGACGCGCCGTACGTGCCGCGGGGCAGGAAGGCCGCCACCGAGGCGACGTTGACGATCCCGCCGCGTCCGCGCTCGCGCATACCCGGCAGAGCGGCCGAGGTCAGCCGCAGGACCGCCTCGACGTGCACCTTGAGCATGTCGAGCTCGCTCTGCAGAGGGATCGTCAGAAAGGCCCCCTTGTTGCCGAAGCCGGCGTTGTTGACCAGCAGGTCCACCGGCCGGCCGGCGTCCGACAGCCGCGTCTCGACCGCGGCGATGCCGGCCTCCGTCGAGAGGTCCGCGGTCAGCGGCTCCACGGCGACGCCGTACTCGGTGGAGAGCTTCTCGGCGGCCTCCGACAGCCGCTCGGTGTCCCTGGCGACCAGGACGAGGTCGTGGCCGGCGCGCGCGAGCCTACGGGCGAAGGTCGCGCCGATGCCGGCGGTGGCGCCGGTGATGAGGGCAGTGGTCATGGCCCGACCGTACCGATTCTCCCGCCGGAACACACCGACCCGAGGCACCTGCCGCCCCCCTGCCTCCCCGGGCGGGCGGACGGCACGCGGCGCCGCCGCCCGCTCTCCCACGGACGGACGGCGCCGCGGCCGCTTCGGCCCCGGCCGCTACTCGCCGGGCCCCGCCGACGTGGAGCGGGCCGCGGTGTCGGCCTCACCCCCGGCGCCGACCGCGCGCAGCCGGGTACCGGCCGTGGCCCTCAACTGCGGGGCGAGCTTGGCGATGTCCCGCGATCCGACCGCGGCGATCAGCCCCGGCAGCACCGAGCGCACCGGCTGCACGGCACGCAGCCAGGCCTGGGCGTAGACGTGCGCGGAGCGCCTGGCGATCCCGGCCACCAGCCGGTCGACCGCCGGGTCCAGCGGATAGGTCTTGTTGGCCGGCCAGGGCAGGCGCGAGCGCATCTGCCGCAGCACCTCGTCCTGGTCGGCGCCGCGCACCATGTCGGTGTCGGTCCAACTCAGGTAACCGACACCAACCTTGACGCCCTGGTGGGCGACCTCCGCACGCAACGCGTGGGCGAACGACTCCACTCCGGCCTTGCTCGCGCAGTAGGCGCTCATCAGGGGCGCCGGGGTGAGCGCCGCCAGCGAGGCGATCTGCAGCAGGTAGCCGCCGCTCTCGGTGAGCGCGGGCAGGAACGCCCGGGCGGTGGCGACGCTGCCCAGCAGGTTGACCTCGATCACCCGGCTGAACGCCCGGTGGTCGCTGTCCAGCAGCGGGCCGCCGATGGCGATGCCGGCGTTGGCGACCACCGCGTCGATCCGGCCGTAGCGGTCCTGGATGGCGCGGGCGGTGGCGGTCAGTGCCTCGACGTCGGTGACGTCGGCCTCCCAGGAGGAGGCGTCCGGCCCGCAGAGCGCGGCCGCGGACTTCAGCTCGGCGGGCTCCAGGCCGACCAGGGCCACCTTGGCCCCTCGCGCGGCGAGCTTGCGGGCCAGGGCGGCGCCGACGCCCCGGGCCGCTCCGGTGACGACGACGACCTGGGCGGACAGCGGCGGGGTGGCGCTCATGCGACGGTGCTCCTCTCGGCGGCGGCCTTCGGGCCGCTCCCGGGGTCGGCCTCGGGGCCGGTCGCCGGGGTCAGGTACGCGGTGGCCAGGCGGCGGATCTCGGCGGCGACCTCCGCCGGCCGCTCCACCGGCGCCATGTGGCCGACGCCCGGCAGCAGCAGCAGACCCTGCGGGTCCGGCAGGGCGGCGACGATCCGGTTCGCGAGCACGGGCGGGGTGAGCCGGTCGTCCGTGCCGACGATCACGGCGGTCGGCGCGGCGAGCACGGCCAGCCCGGCCCTGACGTCCAGGACGCCGAGCACGTCGGCCCAGTGCGCGCGGACCCGGGTCGGGCAGGCGTGCACGATCCGGGCGGTCGCCTCGACCCGGTCGGCGGGCGAGCCGGGGCCCATGGTGGCGTACTTGAGCAGGGCCCGGCTCACCCCGTTGACCGGCCCGAGCGGCAGCCGCGACCGCAGGATGCGCTGGTGCAGGAACCGTCGCAGGCCCGGGTGGCGGACGGCGTCCGGCGCGACTCGCAGTTCGGCGACCAGGTCGGCGGCGCCGGTGCTGACCAGCAGGGCGGCCGCCGTCCGGGCGGCCACCTCCGGGCGGTCGCCGGCGGCCATGATCGTCATACCGCCCATGCTGTGCCCGGCGAGCAGGGCCCGCTCGCCCGCCGGGACGGTCGCGAGGAGCACCGCCTCCAGGTCGTCCGCGAGCGCCCGGGTGCTGTACGCCGCGGCCTCCCGCGGGATCTCGCTGCCCCCGTGGCCGCGCTGGTCGTACGCCACCACCCGGTGGTCGGAGGCCAGCCGGTGGAGGACCGGGGCCCAGAAGGCGATCGAGCAGGTCCAGCCGTGGGCCAGCAGCACGGTGGGCGCGTCGGGGCGCCCGTACACCTGGACGTTCAGCAGGGTGCCGTCCGCGGAGCGGATCCGCAGTTCCTCGACGGGGGCCGGCAGCACGCAGTCGGCGGGTGGCACGGGGCTCATGCGGAGACCTCCTGGACGAGGGGCGAGGACTGCGGGGCGGTGCGCTTGATGAGCTCGTACTCGGCCAGGTCCACCCGGCGGGTGGCCCGGCGGAAACCGGTGGTGGAGCCGGGCCACAGCACGGTGTTCTTGCCGCCCGCGTCCTGGTACCAGCTCGTGCAGCCGCCGGTGGACCAGACGGTGCGCTCCATCCGGTGCTGGAGTTCGAGGTTCCAGTGCCGCTGGGCCGAGGCGGTCGGCTGCATCGCGGTCGCGCCGACGGACTCCAGCGTGGTGAGCGCGTCCACCAGGTAGTTCAGCTGGGACTCGATCATCAGGATCATCGAGCTGTTGCCGAGGCCGGTGTTGGGGCCGATCACGAAGAACAGGTTGGGGAAGCCGTGCACGGTGGAGCCGCGCAGCGCCTCCATGCCCTCCTTCCACTCCTGGGCCAGGCTCCGGCCGTCCACGCCGAACACCCGGGCGCCGATGGGCATGTCGGTGACGTGGAAGCCGGTGCCGAAGACGATCGCGTCCACCTCGTGCTCGCTGCCGTCGGCGGCGACCAGCGTGGAGCCGCGCACCTCGGCCAGGCCGGCCGAAACCACCTCGGTGTTGGCGGCGGCCAGCGCCGGGTAGTAGGTGTTGCTCAGCAGGATGCGCTTGCAGCCGATCCGGTAGTCCGGCGTGAGCCGGGCGCGCAGCGCGGGATCGGCCACACCGGCGGCGATGTGCCGCTGGGCGATCCGCTGCACCAGGCGCAGCGCGCCCGGCCGGCGCACGAACGCGTCCACCTGGAGCTCGCGCAGGGCGAAGAGTACGCCCCGGCGGAGCTGGGCGGTGGCCGGCAGCGCACTGTGCAGCCACTTCTCGGCGGCGCTGATCTCCCGGTCGCGGCGCGGCAGGACCCAGGCGGGCGTGCGCTGGAAGACCGTCAGCTTGCCGGCCTCGGGCTGGATCCTCGGGATGATCTGGGCGGCCGAGGCGCCGGTGCCGACCATCGCGACGCGCTTGCCCGCCAGGTCGAAGTCGTGGTCCCAGCGGGAGGAGTGGAACACCTTGCCGGGGAAGGCGTCCAGGCCGGGGAGGTCGGGGATCTGCGGGTCGGCGAGCGGCCCGGCCGCGGCGACGACCGCGTCGGCGGTCCACTCACCGGCCGTGGTGGTGACCCGCCAGCGGGCGCCTTCGCTCTCCCACCGGGCCTCGGTCACCTCGGCGTGGAAGCGCAGGTGCGGGCGGAGGCCGAAGGTGTCGGTGACCTTCTCCAGGTACGCCCGGATGTCGGGCTGGCCCGAGAAGACCCGGGGCCACTCGGGGTTGGGCGCGAAGGAGAAGGAGTAGAGGTGGGAGGGCACGTCGCAGGCGCAGCCCGGGTAGCTGTTGTCGCGCCAGGTGCCGCCGACCGAGCCGGCCCGCTCCAGGATGACGAAGTCGGTGATCCCGGCTCGGCGCAGCCGGACGCCGGCGCCGAGGCCGCCGAAACCGGAGCCGATCACGGCGACCCGGACGTGGGGCGTGGCGGGCGCCGCCGGCTCGGGGCGCTTGGGGGTGGATGCCATTCGGCGTCCCTCCTGGGAGTGGGGGCGAAGGTGCGCACGTCCATCAGATCCGCGCCAGTAATCACTGGCACGATTGGCAGCGTAGCGGCTGCCGACATCCGGGGGAAGAAGCCGCGCAGCGTTGGTTACCGGCCGGTTCGGTCCGGGCCGGCGGAGCGCTCCGGCCGGGCGGCCGTCGCACCCCGGCCCCGGGGGCGCCGCACGGACACCGCGCGGACGGGCCCGGCGGCCGGCGGCCCGGGACCACACGGGCGGACCGGGCCTCCCTGCGCCGCGCCCTATGCTGAGCGCCGTGGAGAAGCAGCGGGCAGCATCGGCGGCGACGGCGCAGCACGAGTACCGGGTGGAGGAGCTGGCCCGGGCGGCCGGCATCACCACCCGCACCCTGCGGTTCTATCGTGAGCGCAAGCTGCTCCAGCCGCCCCGCAGGGAGGGCCGGATCGCCTGGTACGGCGAAGCGCACCTGGCCCGCCTGCGGGTGATCGCCGAACTGTTGGAGCGCGGCCACACCCTGGGCGGCATCACCGAGCTGATCGGCGCCGGCGAGAGCGGACGGGACGTCGCCGAGCTGATCGGCCTGGAGGCGGCGATCGTCGCCCCCTGGTCGGACGAGGCTCCGGTGAACCTCAGCTGGCAGGATCTGAAGGACGCGTTCGGCGACCAGCTGACCGACGCCAACACGGCGGAGTCGATCGCCCAGGGCTACATCACCGTGCACGAGGAGGGCATCACCCACGTCAGCCGGCGGCTGATGGACGCCACCACCGCCCTGGTGGCCGAGGGCGTCCCGCTCGGCGCCGTGCTGGAGGCCAGCCGACGGACCCAGGAGCACGTGGACGCGATGGCCGAACTCTTCGTCGGGCTGGTCCGCGACCACCTGCTGGGCGCGCTCGTCCAGGACGCGCCGCTGCCGCCGGGCGAGGCCGCCCACCTCACCGAGCAGATCCAGCGGGTCCGGCCGCTGGCCCGCACGGTCGCGGACGCCCAGTTCGCACTTGCCATGGACCGCCGGGTGCACGCGGAGTACGACGGGATGCTGAGGCAGCGCCGGCAGGACGGCGCGTAACGCGATCGCCGGACGCCCCGCGGCGGAAGGACCGGGGGCGGCCGCCGCCGGGGCTTGGCCGGTCCTCCAAACGGGCGCCGCGCGCCCGCGCGGGCGCGCTGGGTGATCGTACGGTTACCCTCGGACGCCCCGGCTTCGTAGGCTCATGATCCACCCGCGGGTCCGGTTCACCTGGCTGGGCCGACCACGGGAGGCGGGCGCCCGGGGCGGCCCGGGTGGTGGGGGCTCGACATGGCGGCCGTGGTGGACGGGTTCAGGGGAGCGGCCCGACTGACGGGGGGCCGGGTGCTGCTCTGGTCACTGCTGGGACGGCTGCCGAACGCGATGTGCCCGATCGGCACACTGTTGCTGGTCACCGGCAACTCCGGCAGCGTGTGGCGGGGTTCGGCGGTGGCGGGGGCGCTGGCGATCGGGCAGGCGGCCGGCGGACCGGTGGTCGGACGGCTGGCGGACCGCCGGGGCCAGCGGCGGATCGGCCTGCTCGCGGCGGCCGTCAACACGGTGGCGATCGTCGCGCTGGTGGCCGCCTCCGAGGGCGGGGCGCCACTCGGCTGGCAGCTGGCACCGGCCGTGCTGGCCGGGCTCTCGGTCCCGCTGGTGGGGCCGCTCTCACGCAGCAGGTGGGTCCGCCTGGCCGACGGGAAGCCGGAGTTGACCTCCTCGATGCTCTCCCTGGACGGGATCGTGGACGAGATCAGCTTCACCACCGGGCCCGCGCTGGTCGGCCTGCTCGCGGGCTTCGCCGACCCCGCCGTCGGACTGCTGCTGGCCGCCGCCCTGGTCGGCGTCGGCGCCACGCTGTTCGCCGCGCACCCGACCGCGTCACCGCCCGCCGTCCGGCAGGCCCGCTCGGGGGAACGGCTGCTGGGCACCTCCTATGTCCTGCTGCTCGCGGGCATAGGGCTGCTCGGCGCCTGCTTCGGCTCGCTCCAGGTCGGGGTCACCTCGGTCACCGAGGCGCTCGGGCGACCGGGGGCGGCCGGGCTGATCTACGGCTTCATGGGCCTGACCAGCGCCTTCGCCGGCGTCGCCACGGCCGCGCTGCCCGCCCGCGCGGGCCTGCCGCTGCGGCTGCGGGCCGGTACCGCCCTGCTGTTCGGGGCTTCGGTCCTGCTCCTGGGGGCGAGCGGCGGCGTGCTCACCCTCGCGGCGGCGGTGGGCTGCGTCGGGGTGGCGATCGCCCCGCAGATGATCACGATGTTCGCCCTGGTGGAGCGGACGGTGCCGGCCGGGCGCCTGGGCGAGGCGATGGCCGCCCTGGTCAGCAGCATCATCCTGGCGCAGTCCGCCGGGACGCTGCTCGGCGGTTGGACCGCCGAGACGTACGGGCCGGCCGCGCCGTTCCGGGTGACGGTGGCGTCCGCCGCCGCCGCGTTGCTGCTGGCCGCCGCCACCGCGACGGACCGGCGCCACCCCCGGCGCCCGGCGCCGCCCCTGACGACGGAGCGGCTCGCCGGGTCGGCGGCCGGCCCGGGACACCGGGCCCCGTGACCGGGCGGGTCCGCGCCCGTCGCTCGCGCCGCCCGCTCAGGCCGGCTCCGCCTCCTGCTCAAGGCGCCGCAGGCGCTCCGCGTCGCAGGTGCGCGGGCAGGTGAGACAGGTGTCGGCGGGCCGGATGGCGTAGTACAGGCAGCAGCCGAGGCGGGTGCGGGTCCGATGATCGCGCCCGTCGGCCCCGGCCAGCCGGCGGAAGCCGGCCGCACCGGGGAAGGGCGCGGTGTCGCCGGGCAGCAGGGCGGTGGCCTCGCGGACGGCCCGGTCCTCCTCACCGCGCATGCGGCCGAGGTACCAGATGCCCGAGACCAGGTCGTCGGTGGCCATCCCCCACAGCGCGCGCGGCCCGCGCTTCAGCGGGCGCCGGAAGACGGCCAGGACGGGAGCGAGGTGCTCGGCGAGGACCGCCCGCAGCTCGGCCCGGAGCCCGTCCTCGCCGGCCAGCACCCGGACTCCGGGCAGACCGGCCGCCGGGTCGCCGGGCAGGCAGGCGAACTCACCCGGTCGCACGACGAGTTCGCCGCCGGCCGGATCGATCCAGACATCCGCGGGCATGATCCGGGGCACCCGGCGGGCCAGGTACCAGGGGCCGCTGACGAGCAGACAGAGCGACCACAGGTAGTGGTGCAGGAGCCGGGAGGCTGCCACGTGCTCACGCGCCTCGTGCCCGTGCTCGGCGAGGATCCGGGCCGCCTCGCCCGCCACCAGGAGGTCCAGGTGCTCGGCCAGCTCACCCGCTCCGACGTGGCCCGGGCGCTCCGGCCCCCGACCCGTCACCAGGAGGCCCGCCCGCAGCGACCCGCAGCTCAGCAACAGTTCTCGGTAGGTCGCTTCGAGCGGCGACCCGACCCGCGATCCCCGTACCTGCGTGTCGGACATGGACTCTCCCGGATTGAGCTAAGGCGAGCCTCACCTTACAGGCATCCGACGGTGCCTCAGATACGACACCACGGGGCGAGCGGGTGAGCGGCGGCGACGGCCCGGAACTTGACCGACTCAGGGATACCTGACCTAGCCTCTGGTGCTCTGCTGAACCTCGACAGCACGGCCGTTCGGGCGCCCGCCGCACGGGGCGCCGGCCCACCCGCAACCGCTCCGGCGGCCGGTGCCCGCACGCACGCGGGCACCGTGACGGTGCGGCACCGGCCGGGTGAGGGTGCGCCCGTCCCCCGCCGGGCCTGCGGCGGCCCGCTGAGCTGTGGCTCCAGGGGCTGCCGTAGGCCCGAGTGACACGGGCGTGCGAGAGTGGTGTCAGCGAAGGGAGCGGCACGTGCTGATGGAGAAGGTGGCGGAGATCCTCGCCGAGGCGGCCTCCGAGGTGGTCCTGCCCCGCTTCAAGGCGCTCGCCGCCGGTGAGGTGATGGAGAAGGCCCCGGGCGAGGTGGTCACCGTCGCCGACCGGGAGGCCGAGGTGATCATCGCCCGGCGGCTGCGCGAGCTGCTGCCCGTGCCGGTGGTCGGGGAGGAGGCCGTCGCCGCCGACCCGGAGCTGGCGAACGCCCTGCTCTCCGAGCCGGCGGTCTGGCTGGTCGACCCGGTGGACGGCACCTGGAACTTCGTCGCCGGCCGCCCCGACTTCGCGGTGATGGCCTCGCTGGTCCGCTCCGGGCAGACGGTCGCCTCCTGGATCTGGCAGCCGGTGCCCGGCACCGCCTACACGGCCGAGCTGGGCTCCGGAGCCTGGCGGGACGGCGAACGGCTGTCCCGGACGCCGGCCTCCGACTCGCCCGGCGACTGGCGCGGCGTGCTCAAGCGGCGGTTCGTCGCCCCGGACGACCACGGCCGGCTGAGCGCCAACGCGACGGTCTTCGGCGAGGTGACCGACGGCCGCCACGCAGCCGGGGTGGAGTACCCGAGGATCGCGGGCGGCGAGCAGGAGTTCATCCTCTACTCACGCACCCTCCCGTGGGACCATGCCCCGGGATCGCTGCTGGTCAGCGAGGCCGGCGGGGTCTCCGCCCGGTTGGACGGCTCCCCCTACCGGCCCGACCCGCCCGGCGGCGAGGACGGCCTGCTGGTCGCCTGCGACCCCGACACCTGGGAGCGGACCAGGGCGATCCTGCTCGGCCTGCCGGCCTGAGCCGCCCGCACCCGGGCGCCGCACCCGGGCCGCCCCCGCCCGGGCTGCGGGGCGAGCGCCGCTACCAGAGCACCGGCAGCCGCTCCGGAACGCGCTTGATGAAGCCGGGCCGCCAGGCCAGCTGCTCGATCGGCAGCGCCGGACGCAGCTCGGGCAGCCGCTGCACCAGTGCGGTCAGCGCGATCTCGGCGTGGGTCCGGCCGAGTGCGGAGGCCGGGCAGAAGTGCCGGCCGGCGCCGAAGGCCAGGTGCGGGTTGGCGGCGCGGTCGAAGTCGATCGTCTCGGGGTCCGGGAACACCTCGGGGTCGAAGTTCGCCCCCTCCACCAGGACCAGGACGAGCTCACCCGCCCTGACCAGGACGTCTCCGAGCCAGACGTCGGCCAGCGCCAGCCTGGGCAGCGCGTCGCCGATCGACAGGTTGACCCGCAGCAGCTCGTCGACGGCCCGGCCGATCACCGCGGGCTCCGCGCGCAGCCGGTCCGCCAGCTCGGGCCGGCGGACCAGCGCGATGATCGCGTGCAGCAGGAACGCCGAGGTGGAGACCGCGCCCGCGCCGAACAGCGACAGCGCCACGGTGGCCAGCAGCTCGTCGTCGACCCGCTCCGACGCCTCGGGCGAGCGGCGCAGCTCGGCGAACCGGCCGAGCAGGCCCTCGGTGGGCGCGGGGTCGGCGGTCAGCTGCTCCCGCAGGTGGCCGAGATCCCGGTACCAGTTCGGCGCGGAGCCCTCGAACGGCGCCGGGCTGGTGACGAACGCCAGGTCGATGCCGGACATCAGCCGTCGCCAGTCGTCGGTGGGGATGCCGAGCAGCCTGCAGTGCAGGGCGGCGGAGTACGGCTCGGAGAAGCCCTCGCGCAGCTCGCCGGGCGCGCCCCGGGCGACCAGCGCGTCGATCAGACGGTGCGCCTCGGCCTCCAGCCACCCGTCCAGCCCCTTGTCCGCGCGCGGTGAGAGGGTCTTCATGACGGCGTCGCGCAGGCCCGCGCTGTTGATCCTGGCCATGTTGTCGACCACTTCGGGCGGGATGGTCAGCGCGTACTGGCGGGGCACGCCGGGGTTGGCGGTGTCCTTGAGGCTGAACCGCTCGTCCTCCAGCACCTGGCCGGCCAGCGCGTGGCTGCTGACCAGCCAGGCCGGGTCGCCGGTCATCGTGCGGACCCTGGCGACCGGCTGTTCCTCGCGCAGCCGCCTCGCCTCCTCGGGCAGGACGTCGCCACGCTGGGAGAGCGGAAAGGCCGCCTCGGGACGGGCTCTGGTGGCCGGATCGACAGTGGTGCTCATGGATGGTTCTCCTGACGGTGGGGTGGTGGCGGGTCAGCCGGCGGACGGGGCGAGCGGGCGGACCACGGCGTAGCCCTGCTCCGGCACCGCGCGCAGGCCCGTCTCTCGTCCGAACAGCACCGGAGTGAGCGGGAGTTGGACGTGGTAGCAGCTGACCGAGGACGGCACCCCGAGCAGCGCGGGGGTGTCCAGGAAGAACGGCAGTTCGGCGGCGATGTAGCGCAGGCCCGCCGCCAGCTGTCCGGCGCCGGGCGCCAGCCCCTCGCCGAGCCGCGCCGCCAGGAAGGAGCGGGCCATCCCCTCGGCGGCCTCCCGCAGCTCCCGGTCGGTGCGCAGCGCCTCCAGCACCGCGCCGTGCAGCCTCCGGTAGGCCGCGCCGGACACGAAGTCGGAGAGCGCGTGCACCCGGACGTCCGGGTGTCCGGACTCCTCCACACCGCGCCGCACCCGCCGTGCGGTGGCCTTGACCTCCTTGGCGGCCCGGCGCAGGGCGTTGGCGGGCGGCAGGCCGAAGGCCTCGTACTGTGCCTCCACGTGCAGGTCGGCGTGGACGATGTCGACGGCGGCGAAGGACTCCGACGCCCAGTCGACGAGGGCGGCGATCCGCCGGTGGCTGAAGTAACTGTTGCCGGGACTGACGCCGATGAGCAGGTGGTCGCCGCGCTGCCAGTTCTGCCGGCAGCGGGCGGAGTAGGGCTCTGCCACGAACATGGCCGAGGTGGTGCTCAGGAGCGTTTCGCTCATGCCGGGGCCTCACGGTCTCAGGAATGAAGTCTCGGGTCGGGTCGGGTCGTGTCGGGTCGGGTCGTGTCGGGGTGCGCGGGGATGCGGTCCGGGGGCCGTCCGGCGGCGCCGCCGTGGCGTCGCGAGGCCCCCGGCGTGCGCCGTCGACTCCCCTTCGGCCGAACGGAGTTGGGCGCCGCGTCGCGGATTCCCCGGGCGTCCCGACCTTCGACGGGAGTCGCCGGGGCTGCGGTCGCACCGGTCCCCACCGGGGTTGCGGCGGGTCCGGGGCGGCGTCGGCCCGGGCCGGGGCGCGGCCGGGTGCGGCGGCTTCCGGGCGGGGTGCGGGCGGGGTGCGGGACGCGGGCGCGCCCGATGGGGCGGCCGGGGCGGGGTCACACAGGGGTGCGGATGTCGCGGCGTCGACGGGGACGCGAACGCGAGTGGTGGATCCCCCTTGCGCCGCTAGTCCCGAGGAGCCGTGTGCTCCTGGTGTGGCGGCGGCTACAAGAAGTTACCGCCGGGCTTCGGGAGGTCCGCAAGGGTTGGCCGGGGGTTGGCAGAATCGCGCCGGTCGGCGTCCGGAATCAGCCTGTACGGCTCCGGGAACGGTCTCTCCACGGAGCCTCGTCGCACCGGTCCGCAGGACCGGGCCGGGCCGGCCGCCGGGCTCGGCCCGCCACTGGAGGTTTCTCCGATTCTGCGGCCCCGTAAGGGCGTTGGTCTGTTCCGGTACGACACCCGATCGGCGTGTCAGCCCTGCCCCGAGGGATCCGACCCGGTCTCCCGGCCGGCTCGCACCACCGCGCGCAGGACGGCGGCGGTGTCCGCCGGGGTGGCGTACGGATTGAGCAGCGTCAGCTTCAGCCGTACCCGGCCCGGGCCGCTGCCCGGCAGCTCGGTGCGCCCCACCACCGCGCGGCCCTCGCTCAGCAGACTCCGCCGGAGCCGCCCGTTGAGCCCGTCGGCCGCCGCCGGGCCGGTGCCGGGCGGCAGGTGGCGGAACACCACCGTGGTCAGGATCGGCTCGCAGTGCAGTTCGAGCGCGGGCTCGGCACGGACCGCCTCGGCGGTGGCGAGGGCCAGGTCGTGGCAGCGGTCGACCAGCCGGCCGAGCCCGGACCGGCCCAGGGTGCGCAGGGTGACGGCCAGTTTGAACGCGTCGGCCCGGCGGGTGGTGCGCAGCGAGAGGCCCAGCAGGCTCGGGTAGCCGGCCTCCTCGTCGTCCGCCGGGTTCAGGTAGACGGCGCGGCGCAGCAGCGAGACGTAGCTCTCGGCCCGGCGGGCCAGGAAGACGCCGGCGGCGGCGGGCTGCCAGCCCAGCTTGTGCCAGTCGAGCGAGACGGAGTCGGCCCGGGCGATGCCGTCGAGCAGCGGCGCGAGCCGCTCCGAGAGCAGCGCGCCACCGCCGTACGCGGCGTCAACGTGCAGCCAGGCCCCGTAGCGGGCGGCGAGGTCGGCCGCCCGGTGGAGCGGGTCGACGGCGCCGGTGTCGGTGGTGCCGGCGGTGGCGACCACGGCCAGCGGGGTCGCGCCCTCCCAGATGGTCTCGGCCATGGCCCGTGCCAGCGCGTCCGGGTCCATCCGCAGCTCGCGGTCCACCGGGACGGACACCACGGCGCGCTCTCCGAGGCCGAGCAGCGCGGCGGCGCGCTGGACCGAGAAGTGGGCGGCCTGCGAGGCGAAGATCCGGGGACGGGCGCCGGCGGGCAGGCCGTCCAACTCGACGATCCCGTCGAGGATCTGGTCGCGGGCCAGCATCAGGCCCATCAGGTTGGACTCCGTCCCGCCGGACGTGAGCACTCCGGCCGCCCGCAGCGGGTCGAAGCCGACCAGCTCGGCGAGCTCGGCGATCAGCGCGGTCTCCAGCGCGGTCGCCGCGGGCGCCTGGTCCCAGGAGTCCTGGGAGGGATTGAGCGCGCTGACCGCGAGGTCCGCGGCGACCGCGACGGCCAGCGGGGGGCAGTGCAGGTGCGCGGCGCAGGCCGGGTCGGCCGGGTCCGCGCTGCCGTGGGCGAGGAGTTCGGTGAGCCGCCGCAGCGCGTCCGGGCTCTCGTCCCGCAGGGCCCGGGCGACCGCCTCGGCCGATCGGCCGGGGCCGCCGGCCGCCACCGGCCCGCCCCGGCGGGCGGCACCGGCCGCCAGGGCGTCGAGCACGGTCTCCACCAGTGGCCGCAGCGCCCCGGGACCGCCGCTGCCACCGGCGAGTGCGGGGCCGGCCTCCTCGCCGGTGCTCACGCGCCGGCCTCGGCGGCCGCCCCGGCCCGGATCGCGTCGGCGAGCCGGTCGAGCACCGCCTCGACCTGCTCGTCGGTGATGGTCAGCGGCGGCAGCAGGCGCAGCACGGCGTCGTGCCGGCCGCCGAGTTCGACGATCAGACCGCGCTCCAGGCAGGCCTGACGGACCCGCACGGCCAGCGCGGGGGCGGCCGGCAGCGCGCCGCAGGCGTCCGGCTCGGCGTGCGCGTCGACCAGTTCGACGCCGATCATCAGCCCGCGTCCCCGGACGTCCCCGATCACGGGCAGTTCACCGCGCAGCGCGCGCAGCCGGGCGGACATCCGGGCGCCGACCGCGGCGGCCCGCTCCACCAGCCCGTGCTCCGCCACGAAGCGCAGGGTCGCCGCGCCCGCCGCCATCGCCAGTGTGTTGCCCCGGAAGGTGCCGGTGTGCGCGCCGGGCAGCCAGCCGTCGTACTCCTCTCGGTAGACGATGACGGCCAGCGGGAGGCTGCCGCCGATGGCCTTGGACATCACCATGGCGTCCGGGACGATGCCGCTGTGTTCGACGGCCCACATCGCGCCGGTGCGCCCGACGCCGGTCTGCACCTCGTCGACGATCAGGGGGATGCCACGCTCGCTGGTGATCCGGCGCATCTCGCGCAGCCAGCCGTCCGGCGCCGGCACCACGCCGCCTTCGCCCTGCACGGCCTCCAGGATCATCGCGGCGGGCTTCACCACGCCGCCCGACGGGTCGTCCAGCAGTCGCTCGGTGTAGGTCGCGGAGAGCTGCGCGCCGGCCGGCCCGCCGACGCCGAACGGGCAGCGGTAGTCGTACGGGTACGGCAGCCGGGTGACCTCGCCGCCGCCGGGAAGCGGCTCCTTGACGGCGACGTTCCCGGTCACCGCGAGGGCTCCGGCCGTCATGCCGTGGTAGGCGCCGGTGAAGGCGAGCGCGCCGCGCCGGCCGGTGGCGGTCTGCATCAGCTTGAGCGCGGCCTCGACGGCG
Source organism: Kitasatospora sp. NBC_00315 (assembly GCF_041435095.1). NCBI lineage: Bacteria > Bacillati > Actinomycetota > Actinomycetes > Kitasatosporales > Streptomycetaceae > Kitasatospora > Kitasatospora sp. NBC_00315. Next base: position 1,703,046 of record NZ_CP108025.1, read on the forward strand.
TCGGTCCCGGCCGGACCGCAGAAGTGCACCCGGGAGCGCTCGCCGAAGCCGCGCGGCAGACCGGCGAAGAGGGCGCTGGTGAAGTCGTCCTTCTCGGCGGTGGCGAGGTCGAGCAGGTGCAGCGGGGCGCCGCTGTCCAGGGTGCGGCGGATGGCCTCCAGCACCACCGGGTGGTTGTGACCGAGCGCCAGCGTGCCGGCGCCGGAGAGGCAGTCGAGGTAGCGGCGGCCGTCGGCGCCCTCGACCGTCATGCCGTGCGCACGGACCGGGACGATCGGGAAGGAGCGGGCGTACGTGCGGGCGGCCGACTCGCGGATGCGCTGGCGGCGGAGCACGGCGACGCCGGGAAGGCCCTGGGCCGGGGCGGGGGCGGCCGGGTCGGCCGGCTCGACGGTGACGGTCACGACTACTCCATTAAAGTTAGGTAAGGCTAACTTTAATGGATCACCTCCGATCGCCTGCCCTTCCCGGCGAGAATCACCCGTACGGGTGAGGCTGACGAGCCGCCCTGCACAACGACCGGACAGGCCCGAGGACACGGACCGACTCGGTACGCTGACGGCAGTTCACCGAGGGAGCCGCAGATGCCCGACCGCCCCGACGACGGCACCGACCGCACCGGCACCGACCGCACCCGGGAGTTCTTCGGCTCCCGCGCGGCCGGCTGGGACGCCAGGTTCCCGGACGACGGCCCGCGCTACGCCGCCGCCGTCGCCGAACTGGGCCTGCGTCCGGGGCGGTCCGTGCTCGACGCCGGCTGCGGCACCGGCCGCGCCCTGCCGCTGCTGCGTGCGGCGGTCGGCCCCGGCGGCGTGGTGCTCGGTGTGGACGTCACCCCCGAGATGCTGGCCGTGGCCGCCGACCGCGACTGCGGCGCCGTCCTGCTGCGGGCCGACTGCGCCCGCCTCCCGCTGCCCGACGGCGCGCTGGACGCGGTGTTCGCCGCCGGCCTGGTCTCCCACCTCCCGGATCCGGCGGCGGGCCTGCGCGAGCTCGCCCGGGCCACCGCCCCCGGCGGCCTGCTGGCCCTCTTCCACCCGATCGGGCGCGCCGCCCTGGCCGCCCGGCACGGCAGGCGGCTCACCCCGGACGACCTGCGGGCCGAGCCGAACCTGCGCCCGCTCCTGGCCGCGGCCGGCTGGCGGCTGATCTCCTGCACGGACGCCGACGACCGCTACCTCGCGGTGGCGGAGCGCCGCGACTGAAGCCCAGGGGCGCGGCGGCGCGGCGGCGCGGGACGAGACAGGCCACCGGCGGGCGGCGGTCGTGGCGGCCCGGGCCGGGCTGAGCTGGGCCGGGCCGGGCCGGGCCGGGCCGCTATCGCCCGCCCGCCGTCCGCCAGCGGTAGCACAGCTCCGGCCGCCCGACCTGGCCATACTGCGGCTCGCGGTCGGCGAGGCCGGTGTCCACCAGGTGTTCGAGATAGCGCCGGGCGGTGATCCGGGAGACGCCGGCGGCGGCGCCGGCGGCGGCCGCGGACAGACCGGCTCCGCCCTCCCGCAGCACGGTGGCGACGGCCTCCAGGGTGGGGGCGCTGAGCCCCTTGGGCAGGGCCGTGCGGTCGGGCGTCCGCAGCACGGCGAAGGCCTGGTCGACCTCGTCCTGGCCGGTGGCCTCGCCGGAGCGGGCCAGGCTGTCGCGGTAGCGGGCGTAGCGCTCCAGGCGCTCGTGCAGCGCGGCGCCGCTGAACGGCTTGAGCAGGTACTGCACCACCCCGACCGACACCGCCCGGCGGACCGTCGCCAGTTCACGGGCGGAGGTGACCGCGATGACGTCGGTGGAGTGGCCGGCCGCACGCAGGGTGCGGCAGAGCTGCAGGCCGTGGCCGTCCGGCAGATGGAGGTCCAGCAGGACGAGGCCGACCGGCGCACCGGCGGCGCGGGCCCGGTCCAGGGCGCGCAGCGCGTCCGCGCAGCCGTGCACCGTGGCGACCGCCCGAAAGCCCTCCGCCCGGTCCACGTACAGCGCGTGGGCCATCGCGGCCACCGGGTCGTCCTCGACCACCAGCACGTCGATCGGCGGGCGCGGAGCCGGCGTCATCAACCGGCCCCCGTCCGCTGCAGCGGCAGTCGCACCGTGAGCACGGCGCCGCGCTCGCGCCCGACCTCTACGGTGCCGCCGTTGCGCCGGGCGGTCTGCGCGACCAGTGCCAGCCCGAGCCCGCGGCCCCCGCCGGCCGGGCCGCCGGCGGCGGCCGCCCCGGCCTTCGTCGTCCAGCCGCGCCGGAAGACGTCCGTGACGGCCTCCGGGTCGATGCCCGCGCCGGTGTCGGCCACCCTCAGCAGCAGACGGCCGTCCTCCACCCGTGCGGTGACGGTCACTTCGGGCGCGTCGGCGCGGGCGGCGGCGCCCTCCACGGCGGCGTCCACCGCGTTGTCGACCAGGTTGCCCAGCATGGTCACCAGGTCCCGCGCCGACAGTTCGGCCGGCAGCACCCCGTCGTCGATCCGGCTGTCCTCGGTGAGGGTCAGCTCCACGCCGCGTTCGGCCGCCTGGGCGGCCTTGCCGAGCAGGAGCGCGGCCAGTACGGGCTCACCGACCGCCGCGACCACCCGGTCGGTGAGCCGCTGGGCGAGGGCGAGTTCGGCGGTGGCGAACTCCACCGCGTCCTCCTGGCGGCCGAGTTCGATCAGGGAGACGACCGTGTGCAGCCGGTTGGCGGCCTCGTGCGCCTGCGCGCTCAGTGCCTCGGCGAATCCCCGGACGGAATCCAACTCGCCGCTGAGCGAGAGCAGTTCCGTGTGATCGCGGAGCGTGATCACACGGCCGAGGCCGTCCCCGATCGGTGAGGTGTTGAGCACCACCACCCGCTCGGCGGTGAGGTGGATCTCGTCCCGCGCCGCCCGCGGGCCCAGGACGGCGTCGACCAACGAGCCCGGCAGCCCCAGATCGTCGATCGGCCGCCCGGCCGACTCGCCCTCCAGGGCCAGCAGTTCGCGCGCGGCGTCGTTGCAGAGCACCACGCGGTGGTCCCGGTCCAGCAGCACCAGGCCCTCGCGCACCGAGCGCAGGGTGGCCTGGTGGTACTCGTACAGGTGGCTCAGTTCGGCGGTGCCCATGCCGTGGGTGTGCCGGCGCAGCCGGGCCCCGAGCAGATAGCTGCCGATCCCGCCCAGCGCGAGCGCGGCCAGCGCCACCCCGCCGAGGGCGAGCAGCGGGACGCGCAGCTGCTCGCTGATCGAGGCGACGGTGATGCCGACGCTCACCAGGGCGACCACGTGCCGGTCGCCGTCCAGGACGGGCGTGACCACCCGGACGGAGGGGCCCAGGGTGCCGGTGTAGGTCTCGTTCCAGGTCCGCCCGGCGAGTGCCTGCCCGATGTGGCCGAGGAACGGTTTGCCGATCTGCCCGGGATCCGGGTGCGTCCAGCGCACGCCGCGGGTGTCCATCACCGTGACGAACGAGACGCCGGTGTCCGCCGTGACCTGCAGCGCGTACGGCTGGAGCACCGCGGACGGGTCCGGGCCGGTGACGGCGGCGAGCACCGACGGCGCGTCCGCGACGGAGTGGGCCACGGCGTTGACCTGGTGGCGGGCGGCGTCCTCGGTGCGGCTCGTGGCGAAGAGGTAGGCGAGCACCGCGCCGCCCGCCACCACGGCGGCGACGATCACGACCTGGACGACGAAGAGCTGCCCGGCGAGGCTGCGCACCCGCCGGCGCGACGGATTGCTCGAACGCACGGACATGACAGCCAGTGTGCACTGCCGGACGGCGGATGCCGAGAGCGCTCACGCCCGTCCGACGTGAACTCTATGAACGCAAACGTGACCCCGGTCACCCGGCGAACCCATAGTCGGAGCGGCCCACCACCCGGGCCCGCCGGGCCGGCCGGACGAACCAGGACAGCAGGGCGAAGGAGCCGCAGATGTCGATCACCGGGACAGGAACCGAGAGACGCCGGGACCGCACCCACTACCTCTACCTCGCGGTGATTGCCGCGGTGGTCGCGGGCGTCGTGGTCGGACTGGCCGCGCCGGGCTTCGCGGTGGAGCTGAAGCCGGTGGGTACGGGCTTCGTCAACCTGATCAAGATGATGATCAGCCCGGTGATCTTCTGCACCATCGTCCTGGGCATCGGCTCGGTCACCAGGGCCGCCAAGGTCGGCCGGGTCGGCGGACTCGCCCTCGGCTACTTCCTGGTGACGTCCACCGTCGCGCTGGGCATCGGCCTGGTCGTCGGCAACCTGCTGGAGCCCGGCTCCGGCCTGCACCTCACCCAGGCGCTCGCCAAGGCCGGCCATGCCCAGGCCACCGCCGGCGCCGCCCAGAGCTCGACCGACTTCCTGCTCGGCGTCATCCCGACCACCATGCTCTCCGCCCTCACCGAGGGCAAGGTGCTGCAGACCCTGCTGGTCGCCCTGCTGACCGGCTTCGCCCTGCAGGCGATGGGCCCGGCCGGCGCGCCGGTGCTGCGCGGGATCGAACACGTCCAGAAGCTGGTGTTCCGGGTCATGTCGATGATCATGTGGGTCGCGCCGGTCGGCGCCTTCGGCGCCATGGCCGCCGTCGTCGGCGCGACCGGCACGGCCGCGCTCAAGAGCCTCGCCGTCATCATGATCGGCTTCTACCTGACCTGCGCCCTGTTCGTCGTGGTGGTGCTCGGCCTGCTGCTCCGCCTGGTCGCCGGCGTGAGCGTGATCGCGCTGCTGCGCTACCTCGGCCGCGAGTTCCTGCTGATCCTCTCCACCTCCTCCTCGGAGAGCGCGCTGCCGCGCCTGATCGCCAAGATGGAGCACCTCGGGGTCAGCCGCCCGGTCGTCGGCATCACCGTCCCGACCGGCTACAGCTTCAACCTGGACGGCACCGCCATCTACCTCACGATGGCCTCGATCTTCATCTCCGAGGCCATGGACAAGCCGATGTCGATCGGCCAGCAGCTCTCCCTGCTGGTCTTCATGGTGATCGCCAGCAAGGGCGCCGCCGGCGTCACCGGCGCGGGCCTGGCCACCCTGGCCGGCGGCCTCCAGTCGCACCGCCCCGAACTGGTGGACGGGGTCGGCCTGATCGTCGGCATCGACCGCTTCATGTCCGAGGCCCGCGCGATGACCAACTTCGCCGGCAACGCCGTCGCCACCGTGCTGATCGGCCACTGGACCAAGGAGATCGACCACGACCGCGCCCGGCGGGTGCTCGCCGGCGCGCTGCCCTTCGACGAGCGGACCCTCGTCGACGACACCCCGGCCGCCCTCCCGGTTCCGGTCCAGGGCGGCGCACCCGAGGTCGGGACGGCGGCCCGCTAGTCCGGCGCCCGAGGACCACCGCGAAGGCCCCGGGCCGGCGGCCGACCGGCGCACCCCGCCGGTCCGGCCGTCGGCCCGGCGTCACGTCCGGGTGCCCGGGCCGCGGCCCGGCTCACTCCACGTCGTCCCCGCTGACCGCCCAGCTCAGTCCGGTCGCCGGATCCTCCAGCGCGACGTGCAGGTAGCGCAGCTCGTCCGCCGGATCGCACCAGGTGAAGCAGCGCAGCCGGGCGACCAGCGCGTTCACCTCCCGCCGGTCCGTCCCGTCCGCGCCGGTCATCGCGGCCAGGGCCCGCCACACCAGCAGCCGTCCCCGGGCGGCCCCGTGCGCCCGCACGCCGGCGCCCGCCTGGACGAGCACCGGGTAGGCGGCGGCGAACGCGACGTACCCGCCGGTGACCCGGCGCGCCGGGGCGAACTGGGCCGCCGCGTCCGGGGCGGCGCCGCGCACGCAGGCCGCCTGCGCCCAGTCGGCCAGCTCGGCGAGGGCCGTGGTCGCCCGCTGACCGGCCAACCGCTCGCCCCGGACCGGCAGCTCGACCGGCCCGAGCCCCTCCCGGGTGGCGGGCAGCGCCAGCAGCGAGCTGCGCGAGCCGCCCGCCCGCAGGTAGTCGCGGACCCGGCCGCCCTCGCCCCAGCCCGCCACCTCCCACGGCTCCAGCACCAGCGGCACACCGTCCGGGTCGGGTTCGGCCCCGTAGGAGAGGTCCTCCCCGGTCAGCACCCGGGTGTGCGCGACCAGGCGCCGCACCGGCGGGGGGCCGAGCAGCGGGGCCAGCCGCAGCCAGGAGTGCCGGGTCGCCAGCACCTCCCAGAGCGGGCCGGAGTCGTGGTCGCCGACCCCGGCCGCCGTGCCGGGGCCGCCGTCCCCGTCGAACAGCCGGACGGCCACCTCGGGCGGCGCCCCGTGCGCGATCAGGTGGCCGAGCGCGGCGGTGCCGGCCGCCGCCCTGGCCTCACCCGCCCGGGCCACCGCCGTCGCCCTGGCCTGCCGGTAGATGCCGAGCAGCTCCGGCCAGCGGCCCTCGTCGGCCAGGGCGCGCAGACTGCGGTCCTCGTACGTGATCACATTTTTCAGCGTACGTGCCGGGCCCGTCCGAAGCTGACAGCCCGTCAGTACGGTGCGTCGGCCGGCGGCCGGCCCGCTACCGCCCGACGGCGGCCAGCAGGCGGGCCGCGTGCACCTTGCCGGCGTGCTCGACCAGGTCGATCAGCACCCGCTTGCCGGAGCTGCGGGTCCGCGCGTCGCACATCACCACCGGTGTGTCCGGCTCCAGGTCCAGCGCCCGGGAGACCTCCTCCGGGCGGAAGTCCCGGGTGCCGGCGAAGCGGTTGACCGCCACCACGAACGGGATGCCCCGGTGCTCGAAGAAGTCCACCGCCGGGAAGCAGTCGGTCAGCCGCCGGGTGTCGGCCAGCACGACGGCGCCCAGCGCTCCCTGGGCCAGTTCGTCCCAGAGGAACCAGAAGCGGTCCTGGCCCGGCGTGCCGAAGAGGTACACCGACAGGTCCTCGCGGATGGTGATCCGTCCGAAGTCCATCGCCACCGTGGTGGTGCTCTTCCGCTCGACGCCGCCGGTGTCGTCCACCGCGCGGCCGGCCTCGGTGAGCTCCTCCTCGGTGCGCAGCGGGCGGATCTCGCTGACCGAGCCGACCAGGGTGGTCTTGCCGACCCCGAAGCCGCCGGCCACCAGGATCTTCAGGGCCAGCACGGGCGAGTCGTCGAAGCCGACGGCCCGGTCAGAGCGCGCGGAGTCCATCGATGACCTCCTGGAGGATGTGTTCGTCGGGGAGCAGGGCGGGTGGGACGGGGCGGCTGACCCGGATGAGCCCGGCGTCCAGCAGATCGCCGAGCAGCACCCGGACCACGCCCAGCGGCAGGTCGAGCCCGGCGGCGATCTCGGCGACGGACAGCGCGTTCCCCCGGCACAGGTCGAGGATCAGCACCTGCTCCGGGCCGTCGGCCGAGTCACGGCCGTCGGGGGCGCCCGGGGCCGGCAGGTCGCTGACCACCAGCGCGATGAGGTCGAACTCGCGGCCGCCGGGCCTGGTGCGGCCCCTGGTCATCGCGTACGGACGGACCATCGGCCCGGCCGCGTCGTCGTACCACCGGGCCTCACGCGTGGGCCCGGTCGGGTGGCCGAAGGAGGATCCGGGCTCGTAGCGGCGGTGCGGGTACGGCATCGGGCTCAGCCTCCGACCGCGCCGCGCGGCGGGGCGTAGAGGTGCTCGCCTACCCGGCGGACCAGCCGGGCCATCTCGTAGGCGATCAGCCCGAGGTCGGCGTCGGCGGTGGAGAAGACGGCCAGGCAGGTGCCCTCACCGGCGGCGGCGACGAACAGGAAGCCGTACTCCAGCTCGACCATGGTCTGGCGGACCTCGCCCGCGTCGAAGTGCCGGCCGGCGCCCTTGGCCAGGCTGTGGAAGCCGGACGCGACGGCGGCCAGGTGCTCGCCGTCCTCCCGCCCGAGGCCGGCCGAGGTGCCGATCGCCAGGCCGTCGCCGGAGAGCATCACGGCGAACCGCACCTGCGGGACCCGCGAGACGAGTTCGTCGAGCAGCCAGTTCAGCCCGCCCGGGTGGTGGTTGGTGCCGGTCATCGGTTCTCTCCTCGGGGTGACGGACGGTCGGGTGCCTCGGCGGGGTGCAGCGGGCCCCGGCCCCGGCCGCGTGCCGAGCCCTGCTGGAAGGCGGACATCGCCGCCCTGGCCTCCTCGGGGTGACGCCCGTCGGAGGGTGGCCGGACCCGACCGCCCGCCGGAGCGGGCCGGGTCGGGGCCTCGCGAAGCTGGGGGGCGAGGCTGGCCTGGCGGATCCGGCGCGGCAGGTCCGGCCCGTCGGCCGGCCCGGCCGAGGGGCCCCCGGGATGGGGCGGCGCGGCGGCGGGCGGAGTGGCGGCGGGCGGGGCCGCCGAGAGCGGCGCAGGGGCAGGCGGCGTCGGGACGTGAAATGCCGCGGCGTGAGGCGTCGGGGCGTGAGGTGTCGCGGCGGGCGGTGTCGCGGCGGGCGGTGTCGCGGCGCGGCGGGCGGATTGCGCTGGCCGCGCCGGGGAGTCAGCGCGGGCGCCGTCGGCCCGGAACGGGCTCGGACGCAGCACGCCCGGGTCACCGCCCCGGGCTCCGAAGAGCCGCACCGGCGCGGGGTCCTGGCCGGGCCGGCCGGTGTGCGGGGGCGGCTGGATCGCGGTGATCTCCCGCAGCGGCGCCCGGTCACGGGCCGGCGCCCGCACCGCCCGGTCTCCCGGCGCCGGGTCGCTCCCGGGGCGGCTCCCGACCGCCGGGTCCGCCAGCAGCGCGGTCGGCAGCAGCACCACGGCGGTGGTGCCGCCGTAGGCGGAGGGCCGCAGCGCCACCCGGACGTCCTGGCGCCTGGCGAGCCGGCTGACCACGAAGAGCCCGAGCCGGTCGCTGTCGAAGAGGTCGCTCTGCTCGGCGGCGTCGATCCGCCGGTTGGCGTCGGCCAGCGCCTCGGTGCCCATCCCCAGGCCCCGGTCCTCGATCTCCAGCACGTACCCGTTGCCGACCTGCTCGCCCCTGACGTGCACCTTGGTGTGCGGGGGCGAGAACCCGGTGGCGTTCTCGACGAGTTCGGCGACCAGGTGGGTGAGGTCGGCGACGGCCGGTCCGCGGAGCGCGGTGAACGGCATCCGGTGCACCTCGACCCGGGCGTACTCCTCGACCTCGGCCACCGCGGCCCGCACCACGTCCAGCAGTGGCACCGGCTTGCGCCAGGCCCGTCCCGGGGCGGCGCCCGAGAGGATGATCAGGCCCTCGGCGTGCCGGCGCATCCGGGTGGTGAGGTGGTCGAGGCGGAACAGGTCGTCGAGTTCGGCCGGGTCCTCGGTACGGCGTTCCATCGCGTCCAACAGGGTGAGCTGACGGTGCACCAGCACCTGGCTGCGACGCGCCAGGTTGACGAAGACGCCGGAGACGCCGGAGAGCACCTCGGCGCGCTCGACGGCCGCGGTGACGGCCGCCAGGTGCACACTGCCCAGCGCGCCGTGCACCTGCCCGATCTCGTCGCTGCCGTGCGACGCCGGCGGGGCCTCCGCCTCGATGTCGATCTCCTCGCCGGCCCGCAGGCGCCGCATGGTGGCGGGGAGCTTGCGCCCGGCCAGTTCCAGCGCCGAGTTGCGCAGGGCGGTGAGCTCGGTGACCAGGCCCCGGCCGATCTGCACCGAGATCAGCAGGGAGGCGATCACCGCGACCAGGCCGAGCAGCACGGCCAGCCCCGAGGTGCTGAACAGTCCGAGGGTGTAGGGGTCGCCGCGCCGTCCGGCCGCCCGGGCGGCGTCGGAGTCCACGGCCCGCAGCGCGCGGGCGGTGGCGTCGGCGGCGACGGACCAGCGGTCCGGGCCGACGGCCGCGACGGCGGCCCGGCCGTCGGCGGCGGCGCCGATCCGGTCCTCGAAGGCGGTGAGATCCCGGTGGTCGGCGCCACCGGTGACGGCGAGCAGGGCGGCCCGGTCGGCGGGGCGCAGGTCGGCGGCCGCACCCTGTTCGAACTCGCGGCGCGCGAAGACGGCGCCGGTGAACTCGCGCAGCTGGTCCGCCGTCAGGCTCCCGGCGCCCTGTCCGGCCCGCAGCAGCGCGTCCTCGCGGGCGAGCAGCTCGCGCGAGCGGCCGAACTCCAGCAGCACCCTGGCGTCGGAGGCGCCGCGCCGGTCCTGCAGCGGGGTGAGCGCGCCGGCCACCGCGAAGGCCCGGTCGACGGCGGCGCCGTACGCGGCGTAGACCACCGCCCAGTCGGCGGTGCGGGCCAGCACCCGGGCGCGCAGGGCGGGCAGCGTCCCGACGGCCGCGGTGAGCGCGTCCACCCGGCCGGCGGCCTCGGCGCCGAGGCCCTCGGCGTCGGCGCGGTTGTAGCCGGGGCCGAGGCCGAGCCGGGCCGCGGCGGCGTCGGTGGCGGCGGCGGCCTCCCGCAGGGCGCTCTCCCGGGTGGCGGCGGGGGCGGCCAGCAGCTGGCCGGCGGCGGTGCGTTCGGCCTGCAGGCCCGCGATCGTGTCACCGACCGGGACGAGCAGGGCGGATTCGACGTCCCGCAGCCGGATCAGGTCGGCGACGCTCTGCGCGGTGGTGACGCTGGCGAAGGACCACAGCGCCAGTACCGAGACCACCGGGACCATCAGCAGAGCGAGGATCCTGGCCCGGACGGTGCGCGGACGCAGCCGGCGCAGACCGGCGGCGGCCGGGCGGGGGGCCGGCCGTTCGGCGGGACTCTCCCGGGCGGGCGCTCCGGCGTGGGCACCGCGCCGGGTGCCGGCGGCGGGCGGCCTGGCCGGGCCGCGGGCGGCCCCCGGGGCGGGCGCCGGGGCGCTGCGCGGCGATCCGCGGCGTACTCGCATGGGTCGGGACCTTTCCTCGGGGACGGGCTACGGGAGGACGGGCATCGGGCGGACGGGCTACGCGAGGACGGGCTACGCGAGGACGGGCACCGGGAGGGCCGGGCGGAGCGACTCAGGCGGCGGCGCGGCCGGAGTGCCCGGCCGGGTGGAACTCCTCGATCGTCAGCTCGGTCGCCTCCTCGTACGCGGCGCGCTCCTGGGCCGTGGGCGATAGTGCGACGAAGGCCGAGGTCAGGAAGAGGAAGGAGCCGAGCCCGACCGCGAGCGGGAAGACGAACTGCATCGGCGCGGCGCCGCCGAGGTCGGTGCGGGCGGGCACCATGTGGACCTGCACCGCGGCCATCCCCACGTAGTGCATGCAGGTCACCGCGATGCCCATGACCAGCGAGGCGCCGCCGGCCGCCGCCATGGTGCGGATGGTGACGGCGGCCCAGAGCGCCGCCGTGGCCGCGCCGACCGCGACCAGCACGGACAGGCCCACGGTGGCCGGGTCGTACTCGATGCCGCCGTGGATGCGGACGGCGGCCATACCCAGGTAGTGCATGGCGGCGACGCCGAGTCCGGTGGTGAGGCCGCCCAGCAGCAGGGAGCGGCCGCGGTGGGCGCCGTAGCCGACGGTGAACACGCCGAATCCGGTGACCAGCACGGCGACGACCAGGCTGAGGACGGTGAGCGGCACGTCGTAGCGCAGCTCGGTGCCGTCCACCGAGAAGCCGAACATCGCGACGAAGTGCATGGTCCAGATGCCGGATCCGATGGCGGCGGCCGCGGTGAGCAGCCAGTTGCGGCGTGAGGTGCCGGTCGCGGACAGCGCCCGCAGCGTGCAGCGCAGCCCGAGCGCGGCGCCGGCGCAGGCCATCACGTAGGACAGCGTGGGGGTCAGCCAGCCGAAACTCAGGTGGTTCATGGTGCCCATGGGGACCTCCGGTAGACCGGTCGGGCCCGGGGGTGATCGCTCCGCTCCCGGGCTTCTCCTCGACCGTGCGGTCTCCGGCGGGGCGTCAGGCGGCTTCTGCCACATATGCCATCCGCACGTGCGCTCTCGGTCTCGGATGCGTGGGACGCTACCGAGCGTCCGGAATCGGTCACCGGAAGATGTGAAAATCTGCCCACCGTGAGCGGGCGATGTGCTCGAATGGGATCGTCCTGTGCGAACGGCGCCGAGCGCCCGGCAGGCCCGTCGACGCTGCGGCGCCGCGCTCGCCGCACCGGCCGGTGCGGCGAGCGCGGGGCCGCTCCGGTCAGAGGCCGCCGTTGACGACGGCGCTGGAGACCGCCCCCGGCTGGACGCTCCACTTGGCGAGGATCCGGTCGTACCGCCCGTTCTGGATCAGCCGGTCCAGCGCGGTGGACAGCACGTCGCGCAGCTGTCCGTTGTCCTTGCCCACCGTGATCCCGTACGGACCGGACTGCACGAAGTGCCCGCTGGTCAGCTGGTACTTGCCGCCCCGGTCGGGGGAGGTGGTGTTGTACACCGCCACGGGGAAGTCGTTGAGGTCCGCGACCGCCGTCCCGGCGCCGACCTCGGCGAGCGCCTGTTCGTCGGTGTCCACCGAGTGGACCTTCAGCGGCTTGCCGATCTTCCCGCAGGCCACGGTCTGCCGGGCCATGATCTCGTCCTGGACGGTACCGCGCTGGACGGCCACGGTGTGGCCGCAGAGGCTGTCCAGGGTGTCGAGCCCCACCGGGTTGCCGCTTCTGACCAGGATCGACGTACCGGACATGAAGTAGTCGACGAAGTCCACACCCGGATCGGTCCGCCGGCCGTCGTCGTCGGTGCCGGTCTGCCGCTGGCGGGTGTCGATGACCGCCGACATGGCCAGGTCGATCTGCTTCGACTGGACCGCCGGGATCAGCTTCTCGAACGGCATGTCCACGAACTCGACCCGCAGACCGAGGTACGTGCCGAGCGCCGTCGCCAGCTCCGGGTCCAGGCCGGCGGGCTCGCCGTCCGGCCCCCGGAAGTCGACCGGCGCGTAGCCGAGGAAGGAGCCCACCTTGAGGACGCCCGCCGTACGGACCGCCTTCGGCAGCCCGGACCGGAGGTCGGCGCCGGAGCCGGGGTCCATCGAGGGCGAGGCGCTGCCGCAGCCCGTGAGCAGCAGGCCGCCCGCGCCGAGCGCGGCCAGGACGCGGGCCGGCGCGAGCGGACGCGCCGTGGTGCGGGGGTGCCCGGCCGCCCGGGGGTTCGCGGGAACGCGCGACTCCGGGGGTCTGCGCGGCTCCGGGGGTCTGCCCGGCTGCGGGGGCGTGAGGGTGTATGAGGGCGTGAGGGTGCGTGAGGGCATGAGGGTGCGCTGCATGGTGCTGCTTCGTCCTGAGAGGAGGAGGAGAGGGAGCGCCGCCGGGGTGGCTGCCGGGGTGTTCGCAGCGCGGACCTCGTCCGTTGCCCAGGGGGCCGCCACGGGATGGGTGGGCGGCCCCTCGGTCGAGGTCCGCCGTCGGGGGCGGAACGTCGATCCTCCCATCCCGCCCTTCCGCACCGCCGCCCCGGGGCGGCCCCGCCGCTCCGGCCGCCCCGGGGGCCCTCACTCGTACTCGGTGCCGCCCTTGCGGGTCAGGTACGCGCCGCTGACCGCCTTGACGATCGCCCGGCCGCCCAGCAGCGGGCTCCACCGCTCGGCAACCGGGCGGACCACCACCCCCTCGCGCAGGTGCAGATCCCGGCCCGAGACCGTCTCCCGGCCCTCGGCCAGCTCCAGGACGAGGGCCGGGTCGTAGGGCCCGCGCCACAGCTCCGGCACCACCGGCAGTTCCCCGGCCAGCGCCGTGGCCGCGTCCAGCCAGCGCAGCTGCCCGTCCAGGACGGCCGAGACGTCGAAGGCCGCGTAGCCGGGCAGCTCGCCGCGGCCCGACTCCCCGTAGGTGAGGTCCTGCACGCCCGTGCCGAACACCTCCCCGAAGATGCCCACCCGTTCTGCGCCGAGCCGCCGCGCCAGCCGGGCGGCGACCTCGGGGATGCCGTGCGCGCGCACCGCCCGCCAGTAGAGGTTGCGGGCGTCCTCCTTGAGGGCCAGGCCCTGGGCGCCGATGCCCTTGGACGAGACCTGCACCTCGCCGGTGGCGGCGTGGTAGGTGACCAGGCAGCAGCTGCCGTGCAGCTTCTCGGTCAGCACCACCGGCTCACCGGGCTCGAAGACGTCCGGGAACCGCTTGAGGTTCTCGATGTCGACCCAGGGCAGCAGATCGGGTGCGCGCTCGACCTCACCGCTCATCGAGGTCGGAATCGGCGGCGACCACTTGATCACACCCAGCGCCGCCGCGAAGTCCGCGCCCTGCTCGGCGGCGGCCGCCAGGTCCACCCCGGCCACCGCGCGCGGACGGCAGACCACGCCCTGCGACAGCTCACCGCGCAGCCGCACCGCCCGTACCCGGTTCGCGGCGGCGCCGGCCAGGCGGCCGGTCAGGCCCAGCTCCTCGATCAGCTCCGGGGGGAGGACCGACTGCTTTGGGATGTAGAGCGCGAGATCGCCCGTCCGGTAGGCGCCCTTGGCGACGACGGCGCGGTAGAGGCCGACCTGGGCCAGCTCCAGGGCGTCGGCGTTCGGGTGCGCCAGGATGGTGAGCCGCTCGGCGGTCACCCGCAGCGTGGACATGGTGATGGGCCTCCCCGTCGGGTCCCCGGTGATCGGGACGCGACCACTCTGGCGGGGCCCGGCCGGGCCCGCCAGGGGTTTTCGGCGGGCCACCGGGATCCGGTTTGAGGCTTCCCACAGCCGGGCAGCTACCCCTGCGGTCGATCGCCTGTGCGATGGGACAGGGGACCGGGGCCTCGCATCTGCGGCATTATGATCGCCATAAGGACCGCACCTGCGGCTCCGACCGGGGGTCCGCCCCCTCCTTCGCAGCGTCGCGACGGACCGGTCCACCAGGCAGTACGCAGCCCGCGCCCCTCCCGGCGCGCCAGGAGGGAAACACCTCATGACCAGCAGCACCCGCAGACTCGCCGTCGTTGCCGCGGCGGCCCTCGCTCTCAGCCTCGGGGCCACCGCCTGCGGCAGCGACGGCGGCAAGGCCACCGCCTCGACCTCCTCCGCGGCCTCCGCGTCGGCGACCACGCCGAAGCTCTCCGGCGAGGTGAACGTCTTCGCGGCCGCCTCCCTCACCGGTAGCTTCACCGAGCTCGGCAAGAAGTTCGAGGCCGCCTACCCGGGTGTCAAGGTCAAGTTCAACTTCGGCGGCAGCTCCGCACTGGCCCAGAGCATCAACTCCGGCGCCCCGGCGGACGTGTTCGCCGCCGCCAGCCCCGCCACCATGAAGACCGTCAGCGACGCGGGCGGCGTGGAGGGCACGGCCAAGAACTTCGTCAGCAACACGCTGATCATCGCGGTTCCCAAGGGCAACCCCAAGAACGTCACCTCGCTCAAGGACCTCACCGCCCCCGGCGCCAAGGTCGCGCTCTGCGCGAAGGAGGTGCCCTGCGGCGCCGCCGCCCTGACCGCCCTCAAGGCGGCCGGCGTGGACCTCACCCCGGTCACCCTGGAGCAGGACGTCAAGGGCGCGCTCACCAAGGTCGAGCTCGGCGAGGTCGACGCCTCGCTCGTGTACCGGACCGATGTGAAGGCCGATGCCGCCAAGATCGACGGTGTGGAGTTCCCCGAGGCCGCCAAGGCCGTGAACGAGTACCCGATCGCCGCACTCGCCAAGGCGCCGAACAAGGACGGCGCCGCCGCCTTCGTCGCGTACATCCAGTCGGCCGACGCCCAGCAGGTGCTCACCGCGGCGGGCTTCCAGGCACCGTGAGCGAGCGCACCGCCTCGCCCGCGGATTCCGCCGGCGCGGACGGCCCCTCCCCGGGCCGCCCGCGCCGGCGGCGCGCCCGGCGGATCCCCGTCGCCCTGCTGCTGCCGGCCCTGCTCGGGCTGGCCTTCCTGGTCATGCCGCTGGTCGGACTGCTGGTCAGGGCGCCCTGGAGCGATCTGCCGGCCCAGCTCGCCAGCGACGAGGTCTGGGAGGCGCTGCGCCTGTCGCTGTTCAGCGCGACGGCCGCCACCGGGCTCTCCCTGGTGCTCGGGGTGCCGCTGGCCTGGCTGCTGGCCCGCACCGACTTCCCCGGCCGCCGGCTGATCCGCGCGCTGGTCACTCTGCCCCTGGTGCTGCCCCCGGTGGTCGGCGGCGTCGCGCTGCTGCTGGTCCTCGGACGCCGGGGCATCGTCGGGCGCTGGCTGGACTCGGCGTTCGGCATCACCCTGCCGTTCCACACCTCGGGCGTGGTCGTCGCCGAGGCCTTCGTCGCGATGCCGTTCCTGGTGATCAGCGTGGAGGGCGCACTGCGGGCCGCCGATCCCCGCTACGAGGAGGCCGCCGCCACCCTGGGCGCCTCCCGGCTGACCGCTTTCCGCCGGGTGACCCTGCCGCTGATCGCGCCGGGCATCGGCGCGGGCGCCGTGCTGGCCTGGGCCCGGGCACTCGGCGAGTTCGGCGCGACGATCACCTTCGCGGGCAACTTCCCCGGCACGACCCAGACCATGCCGCTCGCCGTGTACCTGGCCATGGAGACCGACCCCCAGGCCGCGATCGCGCTGAGCCTGGTACTGCTGCTGGTCTCGGTCGCGGTCCTGGTCGGGCTGCGCGACCGGTGGATGTCGGCCCCGTGACCGCCCACCGCCCGGCTCCGGGGGAGCAGCCGCACAGGGGACGGCTGCTCCCCCGGAGACCGGCCCGCCTCCTTCGCCCGCGCTACCCCGGGACC
Source organism: Kitasatospora sp. NBC_00315 (assembly GCF_041435095.1). Taxonomy (NCBI): domain Bacteria; kingdom Bacillati; phylum Actinomycetota; class Actinomycetes; order Kitasatosporales; family Streptomycetaceae; genus Kitasatospora; species Kitasatospora sp. NBC_00315. Next base: position 1,719,321 of record NZ_CP108025.1, read on the forward strand.
GCCTCGCCATGACGACCGCCGACCGCCCCGCCGCACTCGACGCCCACCTGCTGGTCGAGCGCGCCGCCTTCCGGCTCGACCTCACGCTCACCGCCGCGCCCGGCGAGGTGATCGCCCTGCTCGGCCCGAACGGCGCCGGCAAGTCCACCGCCCTGCGGGCGCTGGCCGGCCTGCTCCCGCTGACCGGCGGGCACCTGCGACTGGACGGCCGAACGCTGGAGGACCCGGCCGAGCGTCTGCACACCGCCGCCGAGGAGCGCCCGGTCGGCGTGGTCTTCCAGGACTATCTGCTGTTCCCGCACCTCAGCGCCCTCGACAACGTCGCCTTCGGCCCGCGCTGCCAGGGCCGCTCCAAGAAGGAGGCCCGGGCCGAGGCCGCCGGCTGGCTGGAGCGGATGGGCCTGGCCGACCACACCGCCGTGAAGCCCGGCAGCCTCTCCGGCGGCCAGGCCCAGCGTGTCGCCCTGGCCCGCGCCCTCGCCGTCCGCCCGCGCCTGCTGCTGCTGGACGAGCCGCTGGCCGCCCTGGACGCCCGCACCCGGCTCGACGTACGCTCCCAGCTGCGGCGCCATCTGGCCGAGTTCGAGGCGGTCGCGGTACTGGTGACGCACGATCCGCTGGACGCGATGGTGCTGGCCGACCGCCTGGTGGTGATCGAGGACGGCCGACAGGTGCAGACCGGCACCCCGGGCGAGATCTCCCGCCGCCCCCGGACCGACTACATCGCCCGGCTGGTCGGCCTCAACCTCTACCAGGGCGCCGCCGACGGCCATCTCGTCAGCCTGGCACAGGGCCCCGTGGTCACCACCGCCGAGGCGCTCACCGGCCCCGCCTTCGTCGCCTTCCCGCCGTCCGCCGTCACCCTGCACCGCAGTCGGCCCGAGTCCAGCGCCCGCAACGTCTGGCGGCTGGAGGTCGCCGGCCTGGACCTGCACGGCGACCAGGTCCGCGCCGACCTCACCGGCGAACTTCCGCTGGCCGCCGACCTCACCCCGGCCGCCGCCGCCGAACTCGACCTCGCCCCCGGCACCGTCGTCTGGGCCTCCGTCAAGGCGGCGCAGACCCACACCTACCCGGCCTGAGAGGTCGGCGGCGGCCCGGGCGGAGGTCCGGACCGGGCCCGAGGGGCGGCCCGGCGTCCGGCCGGAGGCGAGGCTCAGCGAGCCACCAGGCTGATCCGCAGTTCCCGTCCCACCCAGCGCGGCCGCGTCCCCGACCGGTCGAGCAGGTGCACCGTCAGTGTCCACTCCCCCGCCCGGTCGAGCCGCCGTTCCAGGTACTCGGCCGCCCCGGCGCCGATCAGGCACCCCTCGGCGTACGCCCGCTGCTGCGGCCCCATCTCCACTCCCCGCAGCGCCCTCACCAACGCGGCGGCCGCTTCGGCCGGGCCCGGAAAACGAACCCGGCCCATCACCGCCTCGGCCTCGGCCACCACCGGCCACCCGCCGCTCACGCCCCACCCCCGGCCGGCGGCACCACGGTGCACCAGACGATCTTGCCGGCCCCGCCAGCCCGGGGGCAGCACCCCCACCCTGCGGCCAGCGAGCGGACCAGCAGCAGCCCGCGCCCCGACTCCGCGTCCGGCCCTGCCGTGCGAGGCAGCGGCCGGACTCCGCTCGGGTCGTGGACCTCGATCCGCAGCGCCCCGTCCCGCAGCTGCACCCGCACCATGAGCAGCCGTCCCGGCACCGGGGCGTGCTCCACCGCGTTCGTCACCAGTTCGGAGATCAGCAGGAGCCCGGTGTCGACGTACGGCCCGCTCCCCGGCACCCCGGCCAGCAGACCGCTCAGCAACCGCCGGGCCCGGCCGGGGGCCTGCGGGCCGGACGAGAACCATCGTGTCTCCTCGGCGGTCGTGGAAACCCTCACGAGCATCTCCGGCACGGTCGACTCTCCCTCGGTGAAGACGTGGAACGGAAAGCGCCGGATTCGGCGTCCGCCCTTCAAGAGTCGTCCGACGGAGCTACGCTGACCAGGGGAAACGGTCCAACGCCTCACCAGGTCGGACAGATGGAGAGCCGAACAATGCCTCCGGCACGTGAACTTGATCCTTCGTCATCGGTACTCGCCTTTTTCGGATCGGAACTGCGCAGATTCCGATCGAGCGCGGGCATCACCCAGGAGCGACTGGGCGAGATCGTGAACTACACCGGCGCACTGGTCGGGCTGATCGAGACCGCCCGGCGCATCCCGTCACAGGATTTCGCCGAACGGTGCGACGCCGCACTCGGTACCGACGGTGCGCTCTCCCGGCTGTGGCCCCTGGTGAACCGGGGGGCCTTCCCATCGTGGTTCCGAGGTTTCGTGGACCTCGAAGCAGCCGCCACCGACATCAGGTCCTTCCAGGTCCAGGTGGTTCCCGGTCTGCTCCAGACCGAGGACTACGCACGCGCGGTCATCACGGCCGGGCGCCTGAAGGACGTCGAGGAGAAGGTGACGGCCCGACTGGAGCGGCAGCGGATTCTCGCCGGACCCGACGCACCGATGCTGTGGGTCATTCTCGAAGAGAACGTCCTCAGACGGCCCATCGGCGGACCGGCCGTGCTCCGCGACCAACTCGCCCGCCTGTTGGACGTCATGGGCGCCCCGCACGTGGTCGTCCAGATCCTTCCGGACAGCTCGGGCGCGCACGCCAGCCTGGACGGCCCGATGGCGCTGCTCTCGTTCGCCGAAGGTCCCGATGTGGCCTATGTCGAAGGGCACGCGACCGGTCAGCTGATCACCGAGTCGCACGAGGTCAACCGCTGTAATCTGATCTTCGATCTGCTAAGGGCCGACGCCCTGTCACCAGGAGCCTCGGCAGCACTGATCGCCACCGTCATGGAAGGATCGAGCACATGAACATCACCCTTGACCTCTCCGCCGCGCGCTGGCGTAAGTCCACCCGGAGCGGCAGCCAGGGCGGCGACTGCGTCGAGGTCGCCGACGGCGTCCCCGGTGTGATCCCCGTCCGGGACTCCAAGAACCCCGCCGGGCCGGCCCTCCTCTTCCCCGCCGACACCTGGCAGACCTTCGTCACGGGTGTCCGCACCGGTGCTCTGACCTCGGCCTGACCCGGCCCGGCCGGGCGAGGGGTTCTCCTCGCCCGGCCGGACCGGAGCGGACTACCGAACGTCGAAACGAGCGCGGGCGCCCAGCGCCTCGGCGACCAGGTCCGCGCGCACCGGGTCCGTCAGGTCGAGCCGCTCGGCCAGCCCGAGGGCCTCCTCGATCAGCACCAGCGCCTCGGGCCGGGCCAGGCCCTTGGCGCGTTCCAGCAGTGCCCTGGAGAGCAGCGGCAGGTACACCGCCGGATTGACCGGGACGAGCAGCCGGTACGCCTGGAGCGCCTTCGTCCGGTCGAGTTCGCCGGAGCCGAGCAGGAACACCCTCGCCCGCAGCACCGCGTCGTGATTCACAAAGCCCCCTTGTCCCTCCACCTCTGCTCCCGTCTGCCGGTCGGCAGGGCAGCACGACGACCGCGCCGGAGCCCTCACCAGGAGGGCCGGCACGTCGAACGAGGTGGATGGGTCGAGTGTGCGGCCTGCTCGGGCACCCGGACAAGATCGAAATACCGTGCCCTGCGTCCTACCGGCGGCGCCTCGTACCGGGGCATGATGGGGTCGACACCCTGCCGACGGGCGCCGTGGGGCAGCGAGGACGAGCGGTCAGCCCTCGTCCGGCGCGACGAAGCCCGACTCGTACGCGGCGATCACCGCCTGGGTGCGGTCGCGCGCGCCGAGTTTCGCCAACACGCTGCTGACGTGGGTCTTGACGGTCTGCAGGCCGAGGAAGAGCTGCCCGGCGATCTCACCGTTGGAGAGCCCCCGGGCGACCAGCCGCAGCACCTCGGCCTCCCGTTCGGTCAGGCCCGCGCGGTTCATCGCCTCGCGGGCCGGGCGGTTGCCGTGGCCTGCGGCCAGGCGGCGGATCGCGGCGGGGAAGAGCAGCGACTCCCCCGCCGCCACCAGCCGTACCGCGTGGGCGATCTCGGCCGGGCGGGAGCGCTTGAGCAGGAACCCGTCGGCGCCCGCCCGCAGGGCCCGGTAGACGTAGTCGTCGTTCTCGAAGGTGGTCACGACGAGGATCTTGGGCGGCTGCTCGCAGCCCTCGATCAGCAGCCGGGTGGCGGTCAGGCCGTCCACCTCGGGCATCCGGACGTCCATCAGCACCACGTCGGGCCGCAGCGTCCGGGCCAGGCCGAGGACCTGGGAGCCGTCGGCGGCCTCGCCGACGACCCGGAGATCGCCCTGGGCCTCCAGGACGGCGCGCAGGCCGGCCCGGACGAGCTCCTCGTCGTCGACCAGCAGGATCTTGATCATCACGCTCCCAACCGTAGCGGCAGCCGTACCGCGAGCACCCACTCGCCGTCCTGGCGACCGGCGGTGGCCTCGCCGCCGAGCAGCGCGGCGCGCTCCCGGATGCCGCGCAGGCCCTTGCCGCCACCGCCGCGCCGACTCCCCTCCCCGGTCAGCGCGTTGACGCAGCGCAGCTCCAACTGCCCCTGCCGGGCGACGATCCGGACGGCCACCGGCTCGCCGGGCGCGTGCCTGAGCACGTTGGTGACGGCCTCCTGGACGATCCGGTACGACTCGCGGGAGAGCACCCCGGGCAACTGCTCCTCCGGCAGCTCGATCCAGACCTCGACCGGGCTCCCGGCCGCCCGCGCGGTGTCGAACAGACCCGGCAGCCGGTCGATGCCGGGCTGTTCGGTGGTCGGCCCGCCGGGGCTCTCGCGGAGCAGGACGAGGGTGCGTTCCAGGTCGTCCATCGCCCGGCGGCCGGTCTCCTCGATCACCTCCAGGGCCGTGGCGGTGAAGGCCGGGTCGTCCACCGCCCGGGCGGCGCCGGCCTGCAGCACGGTCACCGTCAGGGCGTGGCCGATGGAGTCGTGGAGTTCGCGGGCCAGCCGGTTGCGCTCCAGCAGGCGCTCCGCGCGGAGCTCCGCCTCGGCCAGCCGCTCGGCGGGTGAGGGCCCGAGCAGCCGGACGGCCATGGCGAGTTGGAGCCGCCCGGCCCAGACGGCCAGCCAGCCGAGGCCGAACATCAGCACGGGGGCGAGCAGCGGGTACAGCCCGACGGCGCCGGCCGGCAGCTGGTGGCCGTACAGGGCGGGCGGTCGGTCCCGGCCGGGGGCGGTGAGCAGCAGGACGGCCACGGTGAGAACCTGCGCCGTGGCCAGGCCGACGGCCAGGCCGAGGGCCACCCGGCCGATCAACCAGAGCGCCGTGCGGCGCCGGTCGGCCCAACTGCGGGAGGGCTCGGCGGCGATGTCCTCCTCACGGACCGGCATCAGCAGCAGCCGGGCCTGGACGCCCTCCGCCCGCCGCATCGCCGGGACCAGCGCGGCCAGCGTGAGCAGCACACCGTCCACGGCGGTGCCCAGCACGACGGCCCGCAGGACGCCGACGCCCTCGGTGCCCGGGTAGACCAGCAGGACCACTCCGGCGAAGACCATGCCGATCAGCAGGTGCAACCACCTCGCGTAGGTGGCCGCGGCGAACAACGGGCTGAGGATCCTGGGCACGGTGCCATCGTGCCAGCCCGGTGCCGCGCGCCGGCTCCCTCCGAGGAGGGAGGCAGGTCCACTCCTCGGCGGGATCCGCCGGACCGCCCGCTCCGGTCGAATGGGTCACGTCGGCAACGGATCAGGGAGGCGACCATGATCGAGGTTCAGGGTCTCAGCAGGGCGTACGGGGAGAAGCTCGCCGTGGACGACCTCGGCTTCGAGGTGCGACCGGGGGTGGTGACGGGGTTCCTCGGGCCGAACGGCGCGGGCAAGACCACCACCCTGCGGATGGTCCTCGGGCTGGACCGGCCGACGGCCGGCCGGGCCCTGGTCCACGGCCGCCCGTACGCCGAACTGGCCGACCCGCTTCGCCAGGTCGGCGCGCTGCTGGACGCGCACGCCGTGCACGGCGGCCGGACCGCCCGGGGGCACCTGCGCTGGCTGGCCCGGAGCAACGGCCTGCCGGACGCCCGGGTGGAGGAGGTGCTCGCCCGGGTGGGGCTGACCGAGGCGGCCCGCAAGCGGGTCAGGGGCTTCTCGCTCGGCATGCGCCAGCGTCTCGGGGTGGCGGCCGCGCTGCTCGGCGACCCACCGGTCCTGCTGCTGGACGAGCCGGTGAACGGCCTCGACCCGGAAGGCATCCGCTGGATCCGGACGCTGCTCCGCGCGCTGGCCGCCGAGGGCCGGGCGGTGCTGGTCTCCTCGCACCTGATGACGGAGATGGCGCTGACGGCGGACCACCTGGTGGTGATCGGGCGGGGCCGGCTGCTGGCCGACACGAGCACCGAGGACTTCCTGGCCCGGCACGGGCGCGCCAGGGTCCGGGTCCGCGCGGTGGATCCGGTGAGGCTGGCGGCCCTGCTGCTGGGCTCCGGGGCGGCCGAGGGCCTGGTGGCCGAACCGGCCGACGGCGGCGCCTGGGAGGTCACCGGCGCGGAGCCGGAGCGGATCGCGGCGCTGGCGGCGAGCGCGGGCGTGGTGCTGTACGAGATCGCCGTTCAGCAGGACTCGTTGGAGGAGGCCTTCATGCGGATGACCGCCGACAGCGTCGAGTACCGGGCGGTGGCGGCATGACCACCACGGCCGTACTCCGCTCCGAGTGGACCAAGATCACCACACTGCGCTCGCTGTGGCTGACGCCCCTGGCCTCGCTGCTGCTGACGGTCGGCGCCACCTTCGCCGTGAACGCCGCCCTCGGCAAGGTCGACCGCAGCCTCACGGTGGATCCGAGTGTCGGCATCCACTACGGCCTGAACTTCGGCCAGGCCCTGCTCGTCTGCTTCGCCGTACTGCTGCTGGGCCAGGAGTTCAACAGCCGGACGATCGACACCTCGCTGCTGGCGGTGCCCCGCCGGGGGCTGCTCTACGGCGGCAAGCTCGCCGTCGGCACCGCGGTCGGGCTGGTGGTCGGCATGGCCGGCACGGCGGGGGCCTTCGGCTCGTACGCGGGCCTGGGGTTCGGCGACTGGCAGGGCCCGGCGGCGGCCCGCAGCATGGCGGCCGGCTGCCTGTACCCGGCGCTGCTGGTGGTCCTCTGCTTCGGCGTCACCGGCATGCTGCGCAACCTCACGGCGGCGATGGGCCTCCTGGTCCCGACCGTCTTCCTGCTCTCCCCGCTGCTCTCCGGGGTGCCCGGCGTGCGCAGGGCGGTGCAGTTCCTGCCGGACCGGGCCGGTCAGTACGCGCTGCGCTACCACGACGACCCGCAGGTGGCCTACGGGCACTGGACGGGCCTGCTGATCATGGCCGGGTGGGCGGCCGCGGCCGCGTACGGCGGCTGGCGGTCGCTGCACCGCCGCGCCGGCTGAGCGGCCGGGCCGGGAGGCGGTCGGGGCGAAGGCCGGAGCGCGGTCGGGGCGGACGGGAGGGGGCTCGGCTCAGCGCAGCGCCGGGTGGTCCGCGACGACCGTGCAGCTGCCGGGGGCGATCTCGGTGAAGCCCGCGTCCTGGACGAGCGGGAGGCCACCGGCCGTCAGTTCGGCCCAGGCCGCGGGTGTGGCCGTGCGGACGGCCAGCTCGAAGCCGCTCCCGGCCCACTCCTTGCGCTGCGCGTCGTCCAGGCGCCACCAGGCGAGCTGGGCCGCGTGACCGGTCTGCGCCATGGTCTTGCCGGCGCTCATCTCCAGCTCGGGGTTGAGCCACAGCACGGGCACCCCGGGCGCGGGGAGGGCCGGCTCCCCGGTCTCCTCCAGCTCCGTGCCGGAGACCTGGAGCTTGGCGAGCTCCTTGGGCCAGCCGTCCAGCGGGACGGGGACGAAGACCCGTACCTCGGCGGTGGCCCCGGTCACCGTGATGCCGGGCAGTTCGCCCGCCCTGCGCCACTCACCGCCGCGGGCCCGACGGACCACCTTGCGGATCCGCGCGTCCTCCCAGGCGCCGACGCGCTCGGCCCACTCGCCGTCCGGCTCGGTCACCCGGGGGTCGGCGAGCAGGGTCAGCACCGCACGGGCGGAGGTCTCCAGCGCGTCGGTGCGGCCCGGCGGGTCGGTCCGCTCCAGGCGGACGAGGAGCGGCAGCACGTACTGCGGGTTGGCGTCGCGGTCGGCGGGCGCGCCGGCGGGGCTGGGGGCGTCGAACGGAGTGGTCACCCGTCCAAGGATGCCAGCCGCCGGACACCGGCCGGACACCGGCCGGAGGACGCCCGAGGGCACCCGGGGGACGCCCCGGGGGACGTCAGCGCCGGTAGCCCCGCTGGGAGTCCCGCTCCTCGGCGTCCTCGTACGGGAGGAACCAGCCCTCGGGATGGGTGGCGGCGAGCAGGTCCTCGGTCCGGCCGGCCACGTCCGAGTCGGGGTCGCCGTCCTCGGGGCCGTAGACGCCGAAGAGCTCGTCCTGGCAGCCGTCCCAGTCGTAGTCGTAGAGGTCGGCGGGCAGGTCACCCATCATGTCGGCGACGGACTCGGGCTGGGCGCCGAGCAGGTTCCGCGCGTCCGCGAGCGCCATCCGCAGCGCGATGTCCTCGGCGGGACAGCGCGGCAGCGGCCACTCACCGAGTGCCAGGTCGTCGGCGAGGTCGTCGAAGGCACGGGCCATCGAGCGGCGCCAGCCCCGGTGCATCCGCCAGGTCCGGACCGGGAGCCGGCCGTAGACGGCCCACTCGTGGTCCTCGCTCTCGACGACCGGCTCGCTCTCGTGCTCCTCCAGGTCGTCGTAGGCGGCGTCGGCCAGGCCGAGCAGCTGGGCGTGCAGGAGGCACGCGGTGCGCGGGGTCAGCGTCCAGTCGCCGACGCCGCCGCTGCCCTCGTCGTCGCCGTCGAGCGGGAACAGCTCCGCGAAGTCGGGGGCGAAGTCCTCGGTGACGCTGATCTCCAGGGTGCCGCCGATGGCGTCGACCCCGGGCATCGCGGCGACCAGCCGGTCGGGATGGAGCAGCACGCCGAGTGCGGCGTTCGGATCCTCGGAGACCTCACGCAGCAGGTCACGGCGCTGCCCGGCCGGATCCACGCCCTCGAAGTCCAGATCCTCGACGGCGGCCCGGGCTGCCGCGCGCAGCGCCGGCCAGTCGGTGATACGCAGGCCCAGCACCACCGTCGCCTCGATCTCCTGCGCGCCGGAGTCCTCCGTGGCGCCCTGCCCCTGCGGATGATCGCTTCGCTCGCCCATGCGCCCTACGGTACGGCCTTTCCGGCGTCCGATCACCGGTCTGGCCCACCTTCGCGGCCCCGCCTTCCGTCACCGGGCGGGCCGCGCCCGCAGGATGGGCCCATGAGCAACCTTGACGAGTACGGCGGCGGGCAGGGACCGAACACCCAGGTCCTCGTGGTGACCACGAACGACGTTCCGGGCTTCCGGATCGACCACGTCATCGGCGAGGTCTTCGGTCTGACGGTGCGCAGCAGGCACGTCGGCAGCCAGATCGGTGCCTCGCTGAAGTCCCTGGTGGGCGGTGAGTTGAAGGGGATGACGAAGACGCTGGTGCAGAGCCGCAACGAGGCGATGGAACGGCTGATCGCGCAGACCCAGGCCCGGGGCGGCAACGCGGTGCTGATGATGCGCTTCGACGTCTCGGAGGCGGGGGCGGACGTCGGCACCGAGGTGTGCGCGTATGGCACGGCCGCGGTGATCTCCCCGCTGGTCTGACCCGGTCGCGGCAGCGGGCGCGCGGCCGGCCCTCGGCGGCCGGGGGCGGCCGGGGGCGGGCACGGCCGCGGGGCCGGGGACGGTCCGGCCCCGGCGGGAACAGCGTCCATCCACCCGATGTTTCACCAGCGTGACTGTTTACGAAGCAACCGATCCGGACGCGCGGACCGTGGACGTCGCGGTGATCGGCGCGGGCCAGGCGGGCCTGTCCGCCGCCTACCACCTGCGCCGACGCGGCTTCGCCCCGGCTCCGGCCGGCGCGGACGCGGGCGGCTTCGTGGTGCTGGACGCCGACGACGCGCCCGGCGGGGCCTGGGCGCACCGCTCGCCGTCCCTGCGGATGGCCACCGTGCACGGCTTCCACGACCTGCCGGATTTCGAACTCCCGCCACCGGATCCGGCCGCCCCGGCGCGCGAGGTGGTGCCGGGGTACTTCGCGGCGTACGAGGCCCGGCACGCGCTGCCCGTCGTGCGCCCGGTGCGCGTACGCTCGGTGCGCGCACAACCGGGGGGACGGCTGCTGCTGGACACGGACGCCGGCCCCTGGTCGGCGCGGGCCCTGATCAACGCGACCGGGACGTGGACGAGGCCGTTCCTGCCGCACTACCCGGGCCGCTTCGGCGGGCGGCAGCTGCACTACGCCGAGTACCGGGGGCCGGAGGAGTTCGCCGGGCGGACGGTGCTGGTCGTCGGCGGGGGCGCCTCGGCGGTCCAGGTGCTGTCCGAGGTCGCGGCGGTGGCGCGCACGGTCTGGGTGACCCGCACCCCGCCGGTCCACCGGACCGGGCCGTTCAGTCCGGAGGCCGGGCGGGCGGCGGTGGCCATGGTGGAGGAACGGGTCCGGCTCGGGCTGCCGGTCCGCAGCGTGGTCAGCGTGACCGGGCTCGGCCCGTCCGTCGCGTACCGACGGGCCGAGGAGCTGGGCGCGCTGCGCCGCCGGCCGATGTTCGACCGGCTGACCGAGCGGGGCGTCGCCTGGGGCGAGGAGGAACTGGCCGTCGACGCGATCGTCTGGGCCACCGGGTTCCGCCCCGAGGTCGGCCACCTGGCACCGCTGGGCCTGCGCGGCCCGGGCGGCGGGATCCGGATGGAGGGCACGCAGGCCGCCGCCGACCCGCGCGTGCACCTGGTCGGGTACGGCCCCTCCGCCAGCACCGTCGGCGCCAACCGGGCCGGCCGGGCGGCGGTCAACGGAATCGTCCGACTGCTCGGCGCCCCGGCCCACCGGACCGCCGCCGCCACGGTTCAGCGGTCGTAGTCGACCGTCACGCGCGCGGTCACCGGCCTGGCCTGGCAGGTCAGCACGTACCCCGCCGCCAGCTCCTTCTCCTCCAGGGCGAAGTTGCGCCGCATCACCACCTCGCCCTCCGTCACCAGGGCCCGGCAGGTGCCGCAGACTCCGCCCTTGCAGGCGAACGGCAGGTCGGGCCGGGAGCGCTGGGCGCCGTCCAGGACGGAACGGTCGCGCGGTAGTGAGAGGGTGCTGCCGCGCCCGTCCAGCACCACGGTGACCTCGCTCAGCTCACCGCTCACCGGTGCCTCGGGGCGGTCGGCGACCGGCTCGTCGTCGGCGTGGAACAGCTCCTGGTGCACCTTCTCCCCCGGCACTCCCAGCCCGGCCAGCAGCTCCCTGACGCCGGCCACCATGCCGTACGGCCCGCAGAGCCACCAGTGGTCCACCTTCGGGACCTCGACCAGCGCGCGCAGCAGTGCCGCCACCCGCCCGGCGTCCAGTCGGCCCGAGAGCAGCTCGGCGTCGCGGGTCTCCCGCGAGAGCACGTGCAGCAACTGGAACCGGCCGAGATGGCGGTCCTTGAGGTCGGCCAGCTCGTCGGCGAACATCACCGTGTCACTGCGGCGGTTCCCGTACAGCAGGGTGACCCGGGACGTCCGGTCGGCGGCCAGCACGGAGGCGGCGATCGACAGCATCGGCGTGATGCCCGAGCCGGCGGCCACCAGAACGTGCTCGCCGGGGATGTCCGTCTCGGGGCTGAACAGCCCACTCGGCGCCAGCACCTCGACCTCCTCGCCGGGCCGCGCCTCGCGGACCAGCCACCGCGAGAACAGCCCGCCGGGCACCTCCCGCACGGCGATCCGCAGCGGGCCGCCGGCCGGTGCGCAGATCGAGTAGGAGCGGCGCTCGTCGGCCCCGTCCACCGTCCGGCGCAGGGTCAGCGTCTGGCCGGGGCGGAAGGCGAAGGTGTCGGCGAGGGCGTCGGGCACCTCGAAGGTGACCGCGACGGCGTCCTCGCAGAGCGGCTCCAGCAGCGAGATCCGCAGCGGGTGGAAGGCCGGTCGACGGACGGTCATTCAGATCTCCTTGATCCGTTCGAAGGGCTCGCGACAGCCACGGCACCGCCAGAGCGCCTTGCAGGCGGTGGACCCGAAACGGGACAGCTCCTCGGTGTCCGTGCCGCCGCACCGGGGGCAGGCCACGGCGGTGCGGCGGGTCGGGCCGAGCAGGAGCGGCACCGCGTGCGCGGGCCCCGGCGGGGCGATACCGGCCTCGGCCAGCTTGCGGCGTCCGGCCTCGGTGATCCGGTCGGTGGACCACGGCGGGTCCAGCCGCAGCCGCACCCGGACCTCCGGGTATCCGGCCGCCCGCAACCGGGCGTCGACCGTGGCGGCCATCTCGGCGATCGCCGGGCAGCCGGAGTAGGTCGGGGTGAGCCAGGCGGTGACGCACCCGTCCTCGGCGTCCACCCCGGCCAGCACGCCCAGCTCGGCGAGGTTGAGCATCGGCAGTTCGGGGTCGGGTACGGCCGCCGCGACCTCCCACGCGCCGGTCGCCGTCACCACGTCGCCCCCGGGTGCGCCCGTGCGACCACCTGAAGCTCCGCGAGCAGCGGTCCGAGCGCCTCGGTGTGCACCCCGTCGCGCCCGGCCCGCCCGCCGACGGCCGCCAGCGGACGCCGTTCGGGCACGGTCAGACCCGCCTCGGCCAGCACCGCGGCCAGCGTGCGCAGCACCGGCCCGCGCAGGGCGGAGGGGTCGGCGCCGACCCGCAGCTCCACGGCGTGCGGGGTGAACAGCTCGTCCAGCAGCGGCCAGAGCGCCTCCAGTGCGGCCTGCATCCGCTGCGCCGAGTACGGCGTGCCGTCGCCGAGCCGCAGGGTCCAGGCGGTGGCGTACTCCTGGTGGTAGGCCAGCTCCTTCGCCCCGCGCGCGGCGACCGACGCGAGCACCGGGTCGGGGTGCGCGGCCAGCGCCTCGTACAGGCCCCGGCGGGCGGTGGCGAAGAGCAGCAGCCTGGCCACCGAGTGCGCGAAGTCGCCGTTCGGCACCTCGACCAGCCGGACGTTGCGGAACTCGTGCTCCTCGCGCAGGTACGCCAGGTCGTCCTCCGTGCGGCCGGTGCCGTCCGCCCGGCCGGCCCTGGTGAGCAGCAGCCGGGCCTGGCCGAGGAGGTCGAGGCCGAGGTTGGCGAGCGCCACCTCCTCCTCCAGCTCGGGCGCCCGGGTGCACCACTGCGTCAGCCGCTGGGCGAGGATCAGCGCGTCGTCGCCCAGCATCAGGCAGTAGGCGCCGAGGTCGGCGCCGTCCAGGCCGGACGGCACGGCGTCGTCCACACCGAGCAGCGGGTCGGCGAAGCCCGTCCCGTACGCCCAGCGGGCCTCGCCGTCGGGCTCCGGGCCCGCCTCGGTGAGGGTCAGGTACACGTGGTCGTCGTCCTGCATCGGTGCGCTCCCGTCAGATGTGCGGGACATCCTCGGGGATGTCGTAGAAGGTCGGGTGGCGGTAGACCTTGTCGCCGCTGGGGGCGAAGAAGGGATCCCGCTCGTCCGGGGTGGAGGCGGTGATCGCGTCCGAGCGGACCACCCAGAGGCTGACGCCCTCGTTGCGGCGGGTGTATAGGTCACGCGCGGCGAGCAGCGCCATCCGGTCGTCGGCTGCGTGCAGCGACCCGACGTGGACGTGGTTCAACCCCCGCCGGGGGCGGACGAACACCTCGTACAGCGGCCAGCCGGCCTGGACACCGTTCACCGGATCTCCTCCGTCTCGTCCGTCTCGTCCGTCTCGTCCCGGGCGCCCGGCGCCGCCTCGGCGGCGCGCTTGGCCGCGTAGGCCAGAGCCGCCTCGCGCACCCAGGCGCCGTCCTCGTGGGCCTGCCGGCGATGCTCCACGCGCCGGGTGTTGCAGGGGCCGTCGCCCTCGATCACCCGCTTGAGCTCCGACCAGTCCGGCTCGCCGAAATCCCAACCGCCGCGCTCCTCGTTCCAGCTCAGCGCCGGGTCGGGGAGGGTGACGCCGAGGTGCTCGGCCTGCGGTACGGACATGTCGACAAAGCGCTGTCGCAGCTCGTCGTTGGTGTGCCGCTTGATCCGCCAGGCCATCGACCGGGCGGTGTTCGGGGAGTCGCCGTCCGGCGGCCCGAACATCATCAGCGAGGGCCACCACCAGCGGTCCACCGCGTCCTGGACCATCCGCCGCTGGCCCTCGGTGCCGCGCATCATCGTCATCAGCAGCTCGTAACCCTGCCGCTGGTGGAAGGACTCCTCCTTGCAGATCCGCACCATCGCGCGGGCGTAGGGCCCGTACGAGCAACGGCACAGGGGCACCTGGTTGCAGATCGCGGCGCCGTCCACCAGCCAGCCGATCACCCCGACGTCGGCGAAGGTCAGCGTGGGGTAGTTGAAGATCGACGAGTACTTCTGACGGCCGGAGACCAGCTTCTCGGTCAGCTCGGCGCGATCCACACCGAGCGTCTCGGCTGCCGCGTAGAGGTAGAGCCCGTGACCGGCCTCGTCCTGCGCCTTGGCCAGCAGGATGGCCTTGCGGCGCAGCGACGGCGCTCTGGTCAGCCAGTTGCCCTCGGGCTGCATGCCGATGATCTCGGAGTGCGCGTGCTGGGCGATCTGGCGGATCAGGGTGGCCCGGTAGGCGTCGGGCATCCAGTCGCGGGGCTCGATGCGCTGCTCCGCGGCGATCACCGCGTCGAACCGGTCCGCCAGCGCGGGGTCGGCCTGTGCCGGATCGGCCACTTCTGCTGTCACCACGACTCCTCTCACAACCGACTGACCGTTCGGTCGGTTCCATTGTGCGCGGTCGGGCCCCGCCCTGACAAGGTTCGGCGCGCTGCGGCCGGACGGCGGACCTCGGGGGAGGCGCGCAGGGGCCGGCGCGGGCCCTCCGTGGGCCGGCCCGTCGCCCGGGGGCGAACCGGCCCATGGAGGGGCCGGCGGCCCGGCGGGGAGACCGGTGGCTCGGCGGGGGGCCGGCAGCCCGGCGGGGCGCCCGAACGGGCCGGGGGCGGTCCCGCCGTCCGGAGGCGGGAACCTCCGGACAGCGGGACCGCCCCCGGGTACGACGGGTCGGGCGGGTGTGGCGGGTCGGGCGGGTACGACGGGTGCAGCGGGTCGGGCGGACTGGGCGGGTCGGGCGGGTACGGCGGGGCAGGCGCGGGTGCAGCGGGTGCTACGCCTTGGGCCGGTCCCGCAGACGGGGCAGCGGGACCGCGAGCAGCGTCGCCAGCAGTGCGATCCGGGGGGCCAGCTGGTCGACCCGGATGTGCTCGTGCCGGGCGTGCGGCCCGGCGCCGACCGCGCCCAGACCGTCCAATGTCGGCAGTCCGCGGGCACCCGCCAGGTTGGTGTCGCCCGCACCGCCGGCCGGTGCCCCGTCCAGCTGCTGTCCGAGCGCGGCCGCCAGCGAACGGACGTGCCGCAGCAACGGGTTGCCCGTACGCTCGGGCCAGGCGGGACGACTGGACAGGACCTCCGTCCGCACCCGGGCGCCCGGACGCAGGGCGGTCAGGTGCGCGAGGTGGTCGAGGGTACGGCGCTGAGCCTCGGGGGTCGCGAAGCGCAGCCCGAGCTCCGCCTCGGCGCAACCGGCGATTACGTTGGCCCGCGTCCCGCCGCTGATCCGCCCGGTGTTGAGCTCGGTGCCGGGCTGGCAGGCCAGGCTCCGGACGGCGACCAGTTGGTCGACCAGCTCGTCCACCGCCGAGGTCCCGGCCGCCGCGTCGAGCCCGGCGTGCGCCTCACGGCCGGTGACCGACAACCGGACCCGGGTGCTACCCCGCCGGGCCGTCTTCAGCCGACCGTCCGGATGCGGCGGCTCCAGCCCCAGGACGGCTGCCGCGCCGGGGAGTTGACGCTCGACCAGGCGCCGTCCGTCCGGACTGCCGATCTCCTCGTCGGCCACCACCACCAGCCGCACCGGACGGTGTGGGCGCTGGCCCAGGTCCGCGAGCAGGGCGAAGGCGCCCTCCAGGAGCGCCAGCCCGGCCTTCATGTCGAGCACGCCGGGGCCGCTGAGCAGGCCGTCCTGCTCGGTGACCGGCCAGTCGGCGAGCGTACCGACCGGCCACACGGTGTCGTGGTGCCCGACCACCAGGAGGTGCGGCAGACTCTCGTCCTCCCCCTCCCAGGTCAGGACGAGGTGGTCACCGGCCGGGCCGGGCTCCCGGCGCACCGTGGCACCGGTGGCGCGGAACCCCGCCGCCAGCTCTTCCGCCAACTCGTCGAGGCGGGGCGCGTCGCCACTGGGCGATTCCATCCGGGCGAGGTCGGCGCAGCGCCGCCGGACCGCGCCGGCCAGGGTGCGGGCCCGGGCACTGAGCGCCCGCGGCAGCCCGGGGAGCGCGGCGGTGGCGACCAGCGGGCCCTCCCCATCCGCCGCCGCAGGGCCGGGGGTGGAGGTGGGGGTGGGGGCAGGGGTGGGGGCGGGGGTGACGGCCGTGATGGTGGACACCGCAACCGGGAGGGGAGGCGCGGCCGGAGCAGCGGACGCGCTCTGCCCGGCGGCCATTCGTCCGGCGGTGATCGGCCCGGCGGCGATCGGCCCGGCGGTGATGCCCGGAGCGCCGGCCGCCGTCGGAGCCCCGGCGGACACCGCGACCCCCGGGGTGGCGGGTATCGGGGGGACGGTGCGCGCCGTGGTGACGTCGAGCGCCGCCGGCGTGCCGGCAGCGGTCCGGGCGCTCAACGGACGCCTCCCCGACCGCTGCCGATACTCGACGGTCGCGCCGCTGCGGCACGGTCGTCGAGTATCGGCAGCGGTCGGTGCGGGGCGGCGCCGGCGGCGAAGCCGGCGGGCCGCAGGCGCGCGGCCGGTCGGGGCGCTCCGGTCGGCCGGGATGGCCCGGGTGCGGCGGAACGGCTGGGCGGCATGCCTGGCAACATTGCGTCCTCCTCGCTCGATCCGGTGACCCCGGTCCGATCCGGTGCCCCCGTGGACGGCGGCTTCGGTGCGACGGCGCAGTGGCGGCACCGCCGCGGGGGAAGCCGAGAAGTGAGCCTAGAAGAACCGTTCGGCTTCCTGCGAGGTGGCCCTGCTCCCAGCACGCCGGCCCCGGGCCCAGCCTCGGTCGCCCGCCGGGCGGTCGGCAGGGGGCGCACGGCGCGTGGGCCTGGATCGACGCGCGAGCGCGGTCGCCGGATCGCGCCCATCTCCACCATGGACCGCTCGCCCGGGATCGGCAGCGCGGACGGCCCCGGCACGCCCGATCCACGCCGGATGGGTGACAGCGGATCAGTGACCGGTACCGGATCGGGTCCCGGACGGGCGGGTTGTGGCGCGGGAGTTGTGCGCGCGCCGCCACACGGCGCGGACGGCGCGCAGAGGGCGCACACAGGCGCTGGACGAGTGGCGCGGCGGGGACGGTGCTTCGGCCGGAATGGGTGCATCAGCAGGGACGGATGCGTCGGCAGGGACGGGTGCGCCAGAAGGGACCGGGCATGGCGGGAGTGGAGCGGGGTGGGGTGCGGCATGAGTGGGGTGCGGCATGAGCGAGGTGAGCGGGAACCACGGGGGAAAGGTGGCGGGAGGCGGCGGACGGAGGCGAGCCTCCGGGACGGGCGGCGGTCGCGGCTCGATGATGTCCGGGGGCCCGCTGGGAGGAGGGAGGGGCCGCCGGAGCCGGCCGCGCCGTCCGACCGGTCGTGGCCCCTGCTCGGCCGTGGCCCCCGCTCGACATCGACACGCAGCGATCCTGACGCATGTTGACTGACAGATATTGAAATCTGTCATCGCAAGTGCCATAGTTGTTATCGGTCACCCGTCAGTCATCACCCACCAGGGAGCCCGCAATGACCCCGTCCCCCGCCGGCCCCGCGCACCGGGACATCCCCGG
Source organism: Kitasatospora sp. NBC_00315 (assembly GCF_041435095.1). Taxonomy (NCBI): domain Bacteria; kingdom Bacillati; phylum Actinomycetota; class Actinomycetes; order Kitasatosporales; family Streptomycetaceae; genus Kitasatospora; species Kitasatospora sp. NBC_00315. The sequence continues at coordinate 1,736,966 of NZ_CP108025.1, forward strand.
CCGCCGTCTCGGCAGCACCGGCCCCACCGTCTCGGCCATCGGCCTCGGCTGCATGGGCATGTCCGACCTCTACGGCCCCGCCGACGAGGCGGAGAGCATCGCCACCATCCACGCCGCCCTGGACGCCGGGGTCACCCTGCTCGACACCGGCGACTTCTACGGCATGGGCCACAACGAGCTGCTCATCCACGAGGCGCTGCGCGGGCGCGACCGCGACGCCGTCCGGATCAGCGTGAAGTTCGGCGCCCAGCGCGGCCCGGACGGCAGCTGGCTCGGCTACGACGCGAGCCCCGCCGCGACCAAGACCGCACTCGCGTACACGCTGCGCCGCCTGCGCACGGACCACGTCGACGTCTACCGCCCGGCCCGCCTCGACCCGAAGGTGCCGATCGAGGAGACCGTCGGCGCGATCGCCGATCTGGTGAAGGCGGGCCACGTACGCCACATCGGGCTCTCCGAGGTCGGCCCCGACACCCTGCGCCGCGCCGCCGCCGTGCACCCGATCAGCGACCTGCAGATCGAGTACTCCCTGCTCTCCCGCTCGATCGAGGACGCGATCCTGCCGACCGCCCGTGAACTGGGCATCGGCGTGACCGCCTACGGCGTGCTCTCGCGCGGCCTGCTCAGCGGTCACTGGAACCCGGAGCGCGACACCTCGGGCACGGACTTCCGCGCCTTCAGCCCGCGCTTCCAGGGCGACAACCTGACCCACAACCTGGCCCTGGTGGAGGCCCTGCGGACGATCGCACAGGACAAGGGCGTCAGCGTCGCACAGGTCGCCATCGCCTGGGTCGCCTCGCGCGGCGAGGACATCGTGCCGCTGGTCGGTGCCCGCCGCCGGGACCGCCTCACCGAGGCCCTCGGCGCCCTGGAGGTGCGGCTCTCCGCAGACGACCTGGCCGCCGTCGAGGCCGCCGTGCCGGCCGGGTCCGCCGCCGGGGACCGGTACGCTGCCGCTCAGATGGCCCACCTCGACAGCGAGCACTGACCGGCTCCGGGGGCATCCCCCGGAGCGGGCGGGCCCCGGCACCACCAGCGCCACCACAGGCCCCACCGGCAGCCCGCCCGGCCCGCCGTCACCCGTAAGGACGTACCTCCCCGTGACCTCGGACAACGCACTCACCCCCGAGCAGATCCTGAGCGCGGCGGAGGACGTCCTGCGGCGGTACGGTCCGGCGAAGGCCACCGTCGTGGACATCGCCCGGGCCCTCGGCGTCAGCCACGGCAGCGTGTACCGGCACTTCCCGAGCAAGGCCGCGCTGCGCGAGTCGGTGACCCAGCGCTGGCTGGACCAGGAGCACGACCGGCTCGCCGCCGTCGCCCTGGAGCGCGGCTCCGCCGTGGAGCGGCTGCACCGCTGGCTGGGAACGCTGTTCGCGGCCAAGCGGAAGAAGGCACTGGACGACCCGGAGCTGTTCGCCACCTACATGACCCTGGTCGGCGAGGCCAGCCACACCGTGGCCGACCACATCGAGACACTCACCGGACAGATCGCCGAGATCCTCCAGGACGGCATCCACCAGGGTGCGTTCACCCCGACCCACGTACCGACGGCGGCCCGCGCCGTGTTCCACGCCACCGCGCACTTCCACGACCCCGGGTACGCCGGCGAGTGGGCGGGCCCGCGGGCCGAGGCCGACTTCGAGGCGCTCTGGGCCCTCCTCCTCAACGGCCTGCGCGCCCACTGAAGAGGCCGGCCGTCAGCTGCGGGAGTTGCCGAAGAAGATCCGGTAGAGGATCAGCAGCACCAACGCGCCGCCGATCGCCGAGCCCCAGGTGGCCAGGTCGAAGAAGTGGGCGGAGATCGGCCGGTCGAACACCTTCGAGCTGATCCAGCCGCCGACGAACGAGCCGGCCACGCCGATCAGCGTGGTCACGATCAGGCCGCCCGGGTCACGGCCCGGCAGCAGGAACTTCGCGACGGCTCCGGCGATGAGCCCCAGGACTATCCACGCGACGATGCCCATGATTGTGTCTCCGCCCTCCGCTGCGCGGCCCGGTCCCGGCCGCCCCTGCCCGACAGGACGCACGGGGGCGCCCTCCGGTTGCGGGCGCGATCCCGGGGCGGACGGATCGGGCCACCGTCGCGGCGAAGGAACCGGCCTGACAACGGATCACCGTCCGGGCCGCCGAACCCCTAGGCTGTGCGCGGAACGATCAACGGATGATCAGCAGGCGGAGGTCCTGGTGGAGCAGAACAGCAGTCGGACGCCGGAGGCCGCGCCCTCCGCGGATCTGCGACCCGAAGTGCCACACCCCGCACGGATGTACGACTACTACCTGGGCGGCAAGGACAACTTCCCGGCCGACCGCGAGGCCGCCGAGCGGGCACTCGCCGCCAACCCGGAGTTCCGCTCCACCGCCCGGGCCAACCGGAGCTTCCTGCAGCGCGCGATACGGCACGTCGCCGAGCAGGGCATCGACCAGTTCCTGGACATCGGCACCGGCATACCGACGGCCGGCAACACCCACGAGATCGCCCAGCAGGTCAATCCGCAGGCCCGGGTGGTGTACGTCGACAACGACCCGATCGTGCTGACCCACGCCCGCGCCCTGATGGCCGGCATGGGCCGGGGCCGCACCGACGTCCTGCAGGCCGACCTGCGCGATCCGGCCGGGATCCTCGCCGCCGCCCAGGTGAAGGATCTCATCGACTTCGACCGCCCGGTCGCCCTGGTCCTCGCCGCGGTGCTGCACTTCCTCCCCGAGGAGGAGAAGCCGTACGCGATCGTCGAGGAGCTGCTCGCCGCCCTGGCCCCCGGCAGCCACCTGGTGCTCTCGCACGGGACGGCCGACTTCCTCCCCGCCGCGGTCAGGGAGCGCGTCACCGGGGTCTACACCCGGGCGACGGCCCCGCTGGTGGGGCGCTCGCGCACCGAGGTCGCGGGGTTCCTCACCGGCCTGGAGCTGCTGGAACCGGGTGTGGTCACCGTGCCGCTCTGGCGACCGGAGGACGAGCCGGCCGAGGGCGCGGACCGGGTCAGCATGTACGGCGCGGTGGCCCGCAAGACCTGATCGGACGCCGCTCGCCGCACCGGCGGAGATCACGCCCGCCGCGCCGTCACGTCGGGCCGTCGGAGTGTCGGGGTGGAGGATGTCGGAGTGTCCCGCGACCCGGCTCCCGGTGGCCCGGCTCCCAGTGGGGGCGTCCCGGCTCCCGGTGGGGGCGTCCCGGCAGCGGGCCGCCCCCACTCCTCGGCCGGGTCAGGCGGTCTCGGCGTCCAGCTTCACCAGCATCGTGGTCATGGCCGCCTGCACGAGGGCCGCCAGCTCGGTGGTCGAGCTCCCCTGCGCTCCGTCGAGCGAGGCCGTCAGGACGTTCGTGCCCTTGCGGGCCGTCAGCTGGTAGAACGGGAGCAGGCCGCCGCCGTCGTTCGCGTACCGGGTCCGGCCCTCCACCGCGAAGACCTCGTCGGCGAGTTGCAGCGCGGGGGCCTCCACCACCCGGTCGTCGCTGTCCGTGGTGGTCCCGTCGGCGTTGGTCCAGGACGGGCAGCGCGCGAAGTCGGCCCTGGAGTCCGCGAAGTCCTTCTTCGCGTCGGCCTGCGCGCCGAACACCGAGATCCCGCTCGACCCGAGGTGGTCGACGGTCTGCCGGTCGGGGGAGGGCGCGCTGACGTAACGGGACAGTTGGGCCACCAGTGAGGCCGGTGCCCTGCCGATCTGCTCCTTGCACGACGCGTCGGTCACGGAGTAGTCGGAGGCCGCGTCCTCGTAGGGGTCGCCCTTCTCGAAACCGGTGCCCCAGTCCTCCGCCGGAAGCGCGACCGCCGCAGCGAGCTTCCTGCCGTCCACCGCGCTCACCGGCCCCGTGGCGGTGGCGGAGCGGGCGGCGGCGGAGCGGTCGGCGCCGCCGCCGACGGCGTCCTTGTCGCAGGCGGTCAGGAACAGCGCGGGCAGCAGCCCGCAGAGCACGGCCAGAGCGGCGCTTCGCATACGTGTATGAGTCACGGGCGACCACTCAACCACTGCCGGACGGGCGGCCGGGCCGGATCCGGCCAAGAGTGACGCAGATCAAGGCCCGGGGAGCGGACGCCCGGTCAGCGCAGCGTCGGCACCTCGCCGCAGGCCGCCCTGGTGAGCCCGACGCCGGGCAGACCCCTGCCCCACCGCCCGGCGATCGCGGCCAGGGCGGCGGCGTCCGGCGGCGTGCGTCCGAGGCCGATCGCGTACCGCGCCGACACCGGTCCGCTCTCGAACGGCCGGGGCCAGGCATGGGCGTCGGCCGCACCGGCCTGCGCCAGAGCGGCGAGCAGCGCCCGCAGCCGGCCCCGGACCCGGCCCCGGGTCTCCTCGAACTCCTCGCTCCGGGCGGCCTCCACGCTCAGCACCGCCCAGGCCGCGTGCCGGCGGTGCAGCGGCGGCGGGGACAGCAGCTCCGGCCAGGGGTCACCACCGTCCGAGGCGGCCGCTTCGAGGAGCTCCCAGGCCCGGTAGAGCTCCTGGACCAGCAGATCCAGGCCACCGGGGCCGACCTGGTCGGTGCAGCTGCGCACCGGGGCGGTGGGCGTCAGGACCGTCACGGACGACCGGACGGATTCCGGAGCCACCGGGGGCCGGGTCGACGGGCCGTCGGCGAGCGCGACGGGCTCCCGCCAGTCCCAGGCCGCCCAGGAGGCGAAGAAGTGGCGGAGCAGCTCCTGTCCCGTCGCGCCGGGGGCCTCGCGCGCCGTCCGGGCGGCCAGGACGGACCAGGCCAGGCCCGGCAGCCCGCCGAACGGCGCCGAGTCGAGGCCGCGCGCCCTGGCCCAGGCCTTCACCCGCGCCGCCAGCCGGGCGTGCTCCTCACCGCCCTCGGCCGCCAGGGCCTCGGCGTCGCTCACGGCGCTCAACGCGACGGCGGCCGCCTCGCCGATCCCCGCCCGGCGCGCCACCGCCGCGGCCGGGTCGACGGGGCCGGTGGCCACCACGACCAGGTCCACGTCCAGGCCGTCCAGGCGAAACCGCAGACCGGGCACCCGGGCGCCGGTCACCCGGCGCAGTCCGGTGGCGCCGGGCAGCGCGGCCGCCAGGCGCCCCTGTACGTCCGTCAGGTCGACGGTGCCGGGCAGCGCCGCCACCAGGTCGAGGTCTGCCCCCGCGAGCGCGCCGCCCGTGCGACGGGAGCCGACGAGGTGGACGAAGCCCTCCTCCAGGGCCTCGGAGACCCGCCGGAACACCGACCGGGCCGTCCCCTCCCGCCGGTCGTCCGCCGCGCGGGCACGACCCACCGGCGAGTCACCCACCACGGGAGAGTCCTCCACCGCGAGGGAGCCGCCCTGCCCGAGAGGGCCCTCCGCCGCGAGCAGGTCGGCGGCCGGTGGCTCGGGCGTCCACCGCAGCTCGCCGGTGCCCAGCCTGAGCGTGGCGCGCGGCCGCATCGGCTCGTCACCCCGCCGGGAGAGCAGGACCAACTCCCCCACCAGGGCCGACGTCGCCCTCGGCCACACGGCCCGGTCCGCGGCGGCCGGTCCGGTGACCGGTCCGGAGGCCGCCGTCCGGCCGAGGCTCAGATGCGGGGTGAACTCCTCCGCGCGGCCCTGGCAGCGCGGGAAGCGTCCGAGCAGCGCACGGTGCAGTTCGGTCCACGGTTCGGCGCCGCCCGCCGGCGGGTCGAGCCGGACGGTGGCGCCGTCCCGGTGCTCGAAGCTGCGGATCCCGTCCAGTCGGGCGGTGAAGGCGGCCGTCCCGGCCACGGCGGCGGAGAGCAGCGGGGCGGCCCGTTCGAAGTCGGACTCCGGTACGAAGCCGAAGAGCAGGTCGACGTGCGGCGGCCGGCGGTGGATCTGCGGATCGTGCTCACGGCGGACGGCCTGGACGGCCGGCCGGAGCTCCTCGGGCGGCAGCCACGCCAGGGCGGTGCGGGCCGTCGGCGCGAGGTCGAGCGCCTCGGCGCTCCGGTCCTCGGCGCCGGCCGGCCCGGGGTGGAGTTCGGCCAGCACGCCGTAGTGGTCCGAGGCGTACTGTCCCGCCGGGGTGGGCGAGTCGCCGAGCAGCGCCGCCGTGGCCGGGTGCGATCCGCCGGTGCGCAGCAGGATCCGGTCCAGCCGGGACGCCCGGCCGGAGAGTGAGGAGACGGCGGCCAGCGGGTTGGTGCCCGGATCGAAGGTGGGCGTCCGGTCACCGGGCCCGTGCACGTCGGTCCAGGCGTCCCGCAGACCGAGGGTGGCGGCCGGCCCCTGGGGCCCGTCGTCGCTGTCGTTGAAGTCGCCCATCAGGACGAGCTCGCCGTCCACCCGGGCCAGCCCCTCGGCGAGCACGGCGAGTTCCTGCCGGCGCCGGGCGGCGCCGTTGTCGGTGTGGTCGCTGCTCAGGTGGGTGGCGGCGACCACCAGCGGGGCGGTGGCGCCCGCCAGCGTGACGGCGGTGACCGCCTTGTGCGGGCCGAGCGCGTGCCGGCCGGCCTCGTGCACCGGCAGGCGGCTGAGCATCAGCAGCCCGGTGTCCTCGACCTCCGTCCCGGCCGGGTCGGTGCCCAGGGTGTAGCCGGCCCGGACCCAGGGCGCCGCGAGCAGGAGGTCGAGCAGGTCCGCCTCGACCTCCTGCAGGGCGATGACGTCGGCGTCGGCCCGCGCGAGGGCCGCCAGTAGCAGTGGCCGGCGGCCGGCGGTGTCGATCCGGTCGCTGTCGTAGCGGTCCCAGAGGGTGTTCCAGGTCAGCAGTCGCAGGCTCGCCGGGGCCGGCCGGTCGGCGCCGGCCCCGGGGCTCCAGGCCGATCCGTCCCAGGCGTGCGGCGTGCTCGGGGTGAAGAACGGCGCGCGCAGCCGGCGCGGTCGCCCGGCCCGGCCGGCCCGGGTGGCGTCCAGCCGGTCGAGCCCGGTGGCGCGGTCCCAGACCAGCTCGCCGTCGGCTTCGACGAACAGCACCCGGTGCCAGGGGATGTCACCGCCGGGGACGAACGCGGGCAGCGGCACCCGCGCGGTCCCGGCGCCCCGCCGCCCGACGCCGAGGACGAACCGGGCCGCGTCGAAGCGCTGGTCCCAGCAGACCCGGTGGTAGATCTGCTCGCTGGTGCGCATCAGGCTTCCGTTCCGTGCAGAGTGCCGTGGACGTCCTCGACGGTGCCCCCGGCGCCGACGTACCAGGTGCGGTGCGCCTGGCCGGGGTAGGGCGGGGTGAACCGGTGCAGCTGGGCGGTGAGCACCTCGGCCGGGACGGGGTGCGCGCGGACGGCGTTGCGCCGGATCAGCTCGGCCTCGTCCACCAGCACGACCGCCTGGGTGACGAGCGCGTCGCGGCGGTGCGCGACCTGCTGGACCAGCGACCGCTGCTGCCGGTTGAGCGAGGTGGCGTCCCAGACCACCGTGCCACCGGCGGCCAGGGCGGTGTCGAGCCGGTCCAGGCCCTCGCGCAGGACGTCACCGTTGGCCCGCTGGTCGGCGCGCGATCCCCGGGCCGAGCGCAGGTCGTCGAGTGAGACCAGGGTGCCGGCTCCCGGCAGGCCGCCGGCGAACCGGCTCTTGCCGCTGCCGCAGGGGCCGCTCAGGTGCACCAGCCGGGGGAAGGCCCCGGCGCGCCAGCGCCAGGTCGCCGCCACCGCCTCCTCGACGCCGCCGCTCCGCCCCCGGGCGAGTGCCTCCCTCGTCTCGGCCCAGCAGCGGTCGGCCGCGTCGGGGTCGAGCCCGGCGAGTGCCTCGCGCAGGCCGGTGCGCAGCGGTTCGAGCGGTGCCTCGCCGAGCAGTCCGGCGTCCTCGGCGTGCAGGGCGGACCAGGCGACCTGCTCGCGTGCCTCGGCGGCCTCCGTCCCCGAGCGCCCGGTCAGCACGGCCGCGGCGACGGCGTGCAGCACGCCGAGGTCGGCCGCCGCCGTCATCCGGAGCAGGCCGCTGCGGCGCTCCTCGTCCGGGTAGGGGCGGTGCAGGCCGGTGTGGAGGCCGACCAGATCGGCCACCCGGCGTGCCGTGCGCATGCCGAGCGGCGCCGCCAGCCGGGGCGCCAGCCGGGCCCGGGGGCTCCCGTGCAGCAGTGCGGCGAGCACTCCGGCGAGCCGCGCGTCCCCCGAGCGTCCGAGGACGTCGAGCCGGGCGGACGCCTCGGCCACGGCCTCCACCACGGGAGCGCCGTCCGGCGCGGGCAGGCCCAGCGCCGCGAGCAGGGCGGGTACGTCGGGGGCCGCGCCGGAGCGTACCGCCCACAGGGCGGCGGCCGGCCCGAGGCCGTTCTCCACCACGGGGGCGTACATCCAGTGCGTGTCGGTCCGGACGTGGCCCGGGCGCACCCACTTGGCCACCCGCTGCCCGAAGTCGGCCCGCTCGAACCCCGCGACCGTCCGTACGACGTAGCCCTCCTGCCGCGCCGGGTCCAGGCGCAGAGCGCGCAGCGCCCGCTCGTCGAAGACGCCGCGCCAGAGGGTCCTGGGGACCGGGATCCCGAGGCGGCGCAGGAGGCGGACGGTGGCGTCCCAGTCCAGGCAGCGGGGGCCGGTCCAGACCGAGAAGCCGTAGAACCAGCTGTCCAGGTCCTCGTACCCGAGCGAGTGCCGCGCGTAGAGGTTCTCGCCGCAGATCCGCAGGTCCGGCGCGAGGGCCGGGCCGATCCGCCCCTGCAGGCCCTTGACCCAGGCCCGGGAGGGGTGGTGTGCGGAGTCGAGCGAGCGGGCGTGCAGTCCGTCGGCGTAGAGGGTGGTGTTCTCCCCGTCGAGCTTCTCGGTGACCACCACCTCCGCGCCCGCCGGCCCCGCCAGGTCGCCGGCCCGCACGTCGTCCGCCGCCGCCCCCGGTGACCAGGGGAGGTGCGGCGTACGGGGGTAGTGCACGCGCATGGTCCGCTCCCGGTGACAACGTCAGGACCCGGGCCACTGTAGGAGCCCGCCGGGAGCGGATCCATCGATTAAGAGCGACCGGCACATGGTGGGTGGATGAAGGAGCGGCGTTCGGGCCGGGTCCTGCAACGCGGAGGATGGAGCAGCAGCGGAGCTGCGGGGACTGACGACAACGCGGTCCAGGCACGGGTCCGGGCGTCGCGACGCCGCCCACCATGTGCCGATCGCTCCAAGACCGTCGCTAGCGGGGGGACCGGCCGCTCCCGCCCGGCCGCCCCGGTCCGCGCCCCGCGCCGGTGCTCAGCGCGGTGTACAGCAGCAGCGCGGAGGTCAGGCCCACCGCCCAGCCGTAGTCGGCGAGCGGCTTGAGGGTGGGGATCATGCCGTCCGGCGGGAACGGGCCGCCGTAGGAGCCGCCGACGGCGAGAACACCGCCCACCAGGAGCGCGGTGACGGCCCGCCAGTTCCAGCCGCCCGCGTACCAGTAGGCGCCGCCGCGCCGGTAGAGGTCGGCTAGCACCAGTTCGGTGCGCCGCAGGATCCAGTAGTCGGCGATCAGCACGCCGGCCACGGTGCCGAGCAGGCCGCCGACCACGCCGAGCCAGGTGAAGATGTAGACGTGCGGGTCGGAGATCAGCTTCCACGGCATGATGACGATCCCGACCACGCCGGTGATCATCGCCCCGGTGCGGAAGTTGACGAACCGTGGGAGCAGGTTGGCCAGGTCGTAGGCGGGACTGACCACGTTGGCGGCGATGTTCACCGACAGGGTCGCGACCAGGACGACCAGCAGCGCGAAGAGCGTCCCGGGGACGCTCTCCATCTTGGCGGCCAGCGCGATCGGATCCCAGATCGGTTCGCCGTAGACGGCCTGCGAGCCGGAGGTGACCAGCACCGAGAGCAGCGCGAAGAGGGTCATGGTGGTGGGCAGGCCGAGGGCCTGCCCACGGATCTGGGCGCGCTGGCTGCCGCCGAAGCGGGTGAAGTCGGGGATGTTCAGCGACAGGGTGGACCAGAAGCCGATCATGCCCATCAGGGCCGGGAAGAACACCGTCCAGAAGCCGTGGCCCCAGCCGAGCTTCGAGGGCTGGTCGAGCAGCGGCCCGAAGCCGCCGGCCTTGGCGGTGATCCAGGCCAGCAGGCCGAGCGCGCCGACGATGACGAACGGCGCGGCCCAGTTCTCGAACCGGCGCAGGGTCTCCATGCCGCGCCCGATGACGGCCATCTCGATCGCCCAGAAGACCAGGAAGGAGAGCCACTGGGTCCACGGATAGCCGGCGATGTCGCCGGCGGTCTGCCAGCCGTGCCCGAACAGCTTGCCGGCCAGCAGGAAGATGCCCTCACCGCCGATCCAGGTCTGGATCCCGAACCAGGCGCAGGCCACCGCGGCCCGGATCAGCGCGGGCAGGTTGGCGCCGCGCAGCCCGAACGCGGCCCTGGCGAAGACCGGGAACGGGATCCCGTACTTGGTGCCGGCGTGGCCGTTGAGCAGCATCGGGACGAGCACGACGAGGTTGGCCAGCCCGATGGTGAGCACGGCCTGCTTCCAGTCCATGCCGAGCGCGACCAGGCCGGAGGCGAGCGTCCAGGACGGGATGTTGTGGGCCATGCCGACCCAGAGCGCGAGGAAGTTGTACGTCGTCCACGTCCTGCGGGCGACCGGGACGGGCCGCAGGTCCTCGTTGGTGAAGCCGTTCGCCGGCAGTGGCGCGGCCGGGTCGAGTTCGACCCGGCCGTCCGGGTGGGTGGTCTGCGCGCCGCCGGGTCTGCCGGCCGCTATCTCGCTCACGGGCACCGCCGTTCTGTCGGGGGGAGGGTCACAGGTGCGGGATCACGTCGCTGCCGTACGCGTCGATGGTCTGCTCGACGGCGTCGTGCATGGCGTAGACGGCGAACTGGTCGACCCCGAGCTCCCGGAGCCGCTCCAGCTTCTCCAGTTGGGCCGCGGGGGTGCCGATCAGGCAGAACCGGTCGACGATCTCGTCCGGGACGAACTCGGTGTCGGGGTTCCCGGCGCGGCCGTGGTGGCTGTAGTCGTACCCGTGCCGGTCCTTGATGTAGGCGGTGAGCGCCTCGGGGACGAGGTCGGAGTGCTCGCCGTAGTGGCTGACCAGGTCGGCGACGTGGTTGCCGACCATGCCGCCGAACCAGCGGCACTGCTCGCGCGCGTGCGCGAGCGCCTCGGGCGAGTCGTCGGCGGTGACGTAGGCGGGCGCGGCGACGCAGATGGTGACGTCCGCGGGGTCGCGTCCGGCCTCGGCGGCGGCGGCGCGGACGGCCTTGATCATGTACTCGGTGAGGTAGGGGTCGGCGAGTTGCAGGATGAAACCGTCGGCCTGGTGACCGGTGAGCGCGAGGGCCTTGGGACCGTACGCGCCCATCCAGACCGGCAGGGCGCCGGCGGTGACCCAGGGCAGGTGCATCTCGGTGCCGTCGACCTCCACCGTGCGGCCCTCGGCGAGTTCCTTGATGGCGTGCATCGCCTCGGAGAGCCGGGCCAGGGTGGCGGGTTTGCGGCCGGCCACCCGCATCGCGGAGTCGCCGCGCCCGATGCCGCAGACCGTCCGGTTGCCGTACATGTCGTTGAGGGTCGCGAAGGCGGAGGCGGTCACCTCCCAGGTGCGGGTGGAGGGGTTGGTGACCATCGTGCCGACGTGCAGGCGTTCGGTGGCGGCGAGGATCCGGCTGTAGATGACGAAGGGCTCCTGCCACAGCACGCAGGAGTCGAAGGTCCAGCCGTGGCTGAAGCCGGCCTGTTCGGCCCGGACCATCCGGTCGATCAGCAGGCGGGCGGGCGGGTCGGTCTGCAGGACGAGGCCGATGTCCATGAGGGTCCACCAATCCGGGGGTGCGGCACGCGGGCTTGCGGCGTGGGAGATGCGGCGGGGAGATGCGGGACCCGCCCGGGGCGGGCCCACCGGCCCCGGGCGGTGCTGACGGTCGCTCAGGTGAGGTACTGGCAGGTGTCGCGGCGCAGGAAGGCGCCGTGCCCGGCCCGGCCGAGCCAGCGGCCGTCGTCGAGGACGACGGTGCCGCGCGACAGGACGGTCCTGGCCCGGCCGGTCAGCTGCCTGCCCTCGTACGCCGAGTAGTCGACGTTCATGTGGTGGGTCGCGGCCGAGACGGTCTGCACGGCGGCCGGGTCGTACACCACCAGGTCGGCGTCGGCGCCGGGGGCGATGGTGCCCTTGCGGGGGTAGAGGCCGAACATCCGGGCCGGGGTGGCGCAGGCGATCTCGATCCAGCGGCGGCGGCTGATCCGGCCGTCGACCACGGCCTGGTGCAGCAGGTCCATCCGGTTCTCCACGCCGGGCAGTCCGTTGGGGATCTTGGAGAAGTCGCCCCGGCCGAGCTCCTTCTGCCCGGAGAAGCAGAACGGGCAGTGGTCGGTGGAGACCACCTGGAGGTCGTTGGTGCGCAGGCCGCGCCAGAGCGCCTCCTGGTGCTCGCGCGGACGCAGCGGCGTGGAGCAGACGTACTTGGCGCCCTCGAAGCCGTCCGTGCCGTGCTCCGCCAGGTTGTCGGTGGAGAGGAAGAGGTACTGGGGGCAGGTCTCGCCGAAGACGTTGTGTCCCTCGTCGCGGGCCCGGGCCAGTTCGGCCAGCGCCGAGGCGGCCGAGACGTGCACGACGTACAGCGGGCTGCCGGCGACCTGGGCGAGCTTGATCGCCCGGTGGGTGGCCTCGGCCTCCAGCAGTTCGCGGCGGACCTCGCCGTGGTAGCGGGGGTCGGTCTTCCCGGCGGCGAGCGCCTGTTCGACCAGCACGTCGATGGCGATGCCGTTCTCGGCGTGCATCATGATCAGGCCGCCGTTGGCGGCGCCGCGCTGCATGGCGCGCAGGATCCGGCCGTCGTCGCTGTAGAAGACCCCGGGGTAGGCCATGAACAGCTTGAAGGAGGTGGACTCGCCGGAGTCGACGAGGGCGTCCATCTCCTTGAGCACCGACTCGTTGACGTCCGAGACGATGGTGTGGAAGCCGTAGTCGACGGCGCAGTTGCCCTCGGCCTTGGCGTGCCAGGCGTCCAGTCCCTCGCGCAGCGAGCCGCCGACCGGCTGGACGGCGAAGTCGACGATGGTGGTGGTGCCGCCCCAGGCCGCCGCGCGGGTGCCGGTCTCGAAGGTGTCCGAGGCGGCGGTGCCGCCGAACGGCAGCTCCATGTGGGTGTGCACGTCGACCCCGCCCGGGATGACGTACAGACCGGTGGCGTCGATCGCGGTGTCGGCGCTCCAGGCCCCGGCGGCGGAGCTGCCGGTGGCGGCGAGGGCGGCGATCCGGCCGTCCTCGATCAGGACGTCGGCGTGCAGTTCCTCGGCGGCGGTGATCACCAGACCGCCCCGGACGACCGTACGGGTCATGCCGCTCCCCCTCAAGCCTCGGCCAGCGGCCCGTAGGCCTCGGGGCGGCGGTCCCGGTAGAAGGCCCACTGCTGGCGGACCTCCTCGATCAGGTCGAGGTCGAGGTCGCGCACGACCAGCTCCTCCTCCTTGTCCGAGGCGGGCTCGCCGACGAACCGGCCGCGCGGGTCGACGAAGTAGGAGGTGCCGTAGAAGTCGTTGTCGCCGTACTCCTCGGTGCCGACCCGGTTGATCGCCGCCACGAAGTACTCGTTGGCGACGGCCGCCGCCGGCTGCTCCAGCTGCCAGAGGTAGGCGGACAGGCCCCGGCTGGTGGCGGAGGGGTTGTAGACGATCTCGGCGCCGGCCAGACCGAGCGCCCGCCAGCCCTCGGGGAAGTGCCGGTCGTAACAGATGTACACGCCGACCTTGCCGACGGCGGTGTCGAAGACCGGCCAGCCGAGGTTGCCGGGCTTGAAGTAGTACTTCTCCCAGAAACCCTTGACCTGCGGAATGTGGTGCTTGCGGTACTTGCCGAGGTAGCTTCCGTCGGCGTCGATCACGGCGGCGGTGTTGTAGTAGACGCCCGGCTGCTCCTCCTCGTAGACCGGGACGACGATCACCAGGCCGAGCTCGCGGGCGAGCGCCTGCATCCGGACGACGGTCGGGCCGTCCGGGACGGCCTCGGCCCAGCGGTAGTGCTCGGGCTCCTGTACCTGGCAGAAGTACGGCGCGTTGAACACCTCCTGGAAGCCGATGATCTGCGCGCCCTGGGCGGCGGCCTCACGGGCGTACCGCTCATGAAGGCCGATCATGGACTCCTGGTCGCCCGTCCACTTCGTCTGGACGAGGGCCGCGCGGACGTTTCGGGTCATGGGTACCTCCGCAACTCCGTGGCCCGTCGGGGGATCGGGCCTTCGGTTCGAGGGTCTACGGGGCGGATCTACGTGCGTAGACCGTAGGCCCGGCCTCAGTTGCCTGACAATACGTCGGACGTAACGTGGCAGGGTCGGTCTTGTTAAGCGGACACGCGGGTACGCCCGTATCGGGTGAAACGGTGATGTACCCAGCGGATGCCCCTGGTACGCCTGTGGCGCACGGCCACGGCGCGCGGGCCGGTCGGCGGACCAGCGCGGGCGGGCCGGGCGACCGGGGCCGGGCCCGCGGGCGACACGGCCGACCGGCCCGCGGACCCGGCTTGACGTGCGGTCCTCCCGTCCGCGACTATCGGCCCATGGATTCCGGCACCGTTCTGGTCTGCCGCCTGCACGTCGATCTGCGACGCCAGGCGAGTTCCATCTGTGCCTGTTGACCCTGGCTCCCCCGCCGGCTTCCGTCCTGTGACCTCCTCCAGGGCCCGCGCCGCGCACCTCTGAAACTCCCCGAGTACCCGGCGGCGCCCCGCGCCGTCCGGATCTCCTCCGTTCCGCGCGCCCGCATCCCGGGCCGCGCCGTCCCTCCACCTCCCGAGGACGACCGCATGAGCCTGGAACTCGCGTCCGAGACCGCCCGCGCCCCGCTCTCCCCCGACGCCCTGCGCACGATCGTGCGCGATCTCGCCGAGCAGCCCGACCGGTGGATCCACAAGGTCCGCCTCGCCACCGACGAACGCTGGTACGAGCGGCTGGAGTCCTCCGAGGACCACGAGGTCTGGCTGATCAGCTGGCTGCCCGGGCAGTCCACCGGCTTCCACGACCACGGCGGCGCACGCGGCGCCTTCACCGTCGCGCTCGGCGAGCTGGAGGAGCTCTCGCTCGGCGGCGCCGACCAGGGCCTGCTGATCCGGCGGCTCTCCTCGGGGACGATGCGGGCCTTCGGCCCCGAGTACGTCCACGACGTGCGCAACACGGCCTCCGGCCCCGCCGTCACCCTGCACGCCTACTCGCCGCCGCTGAGCGAGATGTCGCACTACGAACTGCGGGCCGGCGGCCTCGTCCGCACCTCGGTGGAAGGAGCGGACCAGTGGTGACCACGATCGACGACCTGGTGGAGCGTGCCCGGGAGGGCGTGCACCGGCCGAGGGCCCGTGAGGCCTACGACGTGCAGCAGGAGGGCGCGCTGCTGGTCGACATCCGCCCGGCGGCGCAGCGCGCCCGCGAGGGCGAGATCCCCGGCTCGCTGATCATCGAGCGGAACGTGCTGGAGTGGCGGCTCGATCCGACGGGCAGTCACCGGATCCCCGAGGCCACGGGCTACGACATCGAGGTGGTGGTGGTCTGCTCCGAGGGCTACGCCTCCAGCCTGGCCGCCGCCTCGCTGCGCGAGCTGGGGCTGCACCGGGCCACCGATCTGGACGGCGGCTTCGTCGGCTGGGCCGCCGCCGGACTGCCGACCAGGCCGGGCGGCTGACGCCCGTTCGACCGCGGACCTCGGCCGGCTCCCGTTCGGCCGAACGGGAGCCGGCCGAGGTCCGTTCGGATCCGGCGCAGCCCGTTCCCGGAGCCGAACGGACGCAAATCCGGGACAGCGAAAGATCGAGATCGTAGCCTGGCAGGGTTTCCGCCGGCCCGAACCGGGGCAGTCACGCGAGCGGGAGATGCTCGAACACATGACCGGGCGGGGTTCGGGGCCGGCGGCCGTCCGCCACCCGGCGGCCGGTCCGGACCCGAGCAGTTCATGACGATGTGCCACAGGCAGGAAGCTCAGTGATCAGATTCGACGGCGCCGGCAAGCGCCATCCCGACGGCACCATCGCCGTCGGGAGCCTCGACCTCGACATACCCACCGGCCGGACGACCGTGCTGGTCGGCCCGTCCGGCTGCGGCAAGACCACCCTGCTGCGGATGGTCAACCGGATGGTCGAGCCGACCTCCGGGCGGGTCCTGCTGGACGGCACCGACGTCGCCGACCTCGACGCGGCCAGGCTGCGCCGGGGCATCGGCTACGTCATCCAGCAGGCCGGCCTCTTCCCGCACCGGCGGGTGATCGACAACATCGCCACCGTCCCCTACCTGCTGGGCTGGGACCGCAGGAAGGCCCGCGCCCGGGCCGCCGAACTGCTCGAACTGGTCGGCCTCGCCCCCGAGACGGCCAAGCGCTACCCGTTCCAGCTCTCCGGCGGCCAGCAGCAGCGCGTGGGCGTGGCCCGGGCCCTCGCCGCCGATCCGCCGGTGCTCCTGATGGACGAGCCGTTCAGCGCCGTCGACCCGGTGGTCCGGGCCGGCCTTCAGGAGGAACTGCTCCGACTGCAGTCCGAGTTGAGCAAGACCATTCTCTTCGTCACGCACGACATCGAGGAGGCCGTGCGGCTCGGCGACCGGGTCGTGGTGCTGCGCGAGCACGGTGAGATCGCCCAGCTCGCCGACCCGCACACCCTGCTGACCGCCCCGGCGGACGATCGGGTGGCCGCCTTCCTCGGCCGTGACCGGGGCCTGCGCGGGCTCGCCCTGCGCCCGGCCGCCGCAATCGCGCTGCGCCCGGTGGAGGACGGCCTGCGGTACGGGGCCTGGGAGCTGACGGTGGACGACACCCGGCGTCCGATCGGCTGGATCGACCGTACGGCCGACGCCGTGTTGCTGCCCGCCGCCGTGTACCGGCCCGACGCGGACACCCTGCGCTCCGCCCTGGACGCCGCCGTGCTCTCCCCCGCCGGGGTCGCCGTGGCCGTGGACACCGAGGGCCGGGTGACCGGCACGGCCACCCGCGAGGCCGTCCTGTCCGCCCTCTCCGCCACCCTGCCGCAGGCGCTGCCGAGCGGGGGCGACGGTGGACGGTGAACCTCTCGTCCGCTGGTACTGGATCGGTGACCACCTCGGCTATCTCGCCGGCCTGCTCGGCGACCACGCCGTGATCGCGCTGGTCCCGGTGCTGATCGGGCTGCTCGTCGCGCTGCCGCTGGGCCTGGCCTGCGCCCGCTTCCCGCGGCTCTACCAGCCGTTCGCCGCCTTCTTCACCATCGTGTACGCGCTGCCCTCGCTCGCGGTCTTCGTCGTCCTCATCCCGTACACCGGGCTGGCCACCCGCGCCACCGTGATGATCCCGCTCACCTTCTACGCCATCGCCGTCCTGCTGCCGACCACGGTGGACGGCCTGCGCGCGGTGCCGGACGCCGTCCGGCAGGCGGCGACCGCGATGGGCTACGGGCCCTGGCACCGGCTGACCGCCGTCGAGCTCCCGGCGGCGGTGCCGTACCTGGTCTCCGGGCTGCGGGTGGCCGCCGTCTCCAGCATCTCGCTGGCCGGCGTCGGCGCCCTGATCGGGCGGGGCGGCCTCGGCTACCTCTTCATCGACGGCTTCCAGCGCACCTTCCCGACCCCGATCGTGGCCGGCATCGTGCTGACCGCCGCACTGGCCCTGGTCACCGACCTGGTCCTGGTGACGGCACGCCGGCTGCTGGCCCCCTGGGCGGTCCGCGAGAAGGCGGTACGGGCGTGAACTGGTTCCACTGGCTCGACGCCTTCTTCACCTCCCCGGACCGCCTCAGCGGCCCCGACTCGATCGTCCACCGGATCACCGAACACCTCGCGCTCTGCGGCGAGGCCCTGTTCTACGCGGCCCTGCTCGCCGTCCCGCTCGGCCTGCTGATCGGCTACACCGGGCGCGGCGTCACGCTGGTGACCGCGACGGCCGGCGCGGCCCGCGCGTTGCCCACCCTCGGACTGGTGACGCTGGCCGTGCTGCTCGCCGGCGTCGGCGACACCGCCGTGCTCCTCGCCCTGGTCGCGCTCGCCGCCCCGCCGCTGCTGCTGGCGGCCGTCGAGGGCGTCCGGGACACCGACCCCGACGCCCGGGACGCCGCGCGCGGCGTCGGGATGACACACCGGCAGGTCCTGCTGGGCGTCTGCCTGCCCTCGGCCCTGCCCGCCCTGCTCGCGGGGCTGCGCACCGCCACCGTCCAGGTGATCGCGACCGCCACGGTGGCCGCGTACGTGGGTCTCGGCGGCCTCGGCCGGTACGTCATCGACGGTCTGGCCACCCGCGACTTCGCGGTGACGGTGGGCGGGGCGGTGCTGGTGGTGCTGCTCGCGGTCGTCGCCCAGCTGTTCTTCGCCCTGCTCGCCCGCTACGCGCTGCCCCCCGGCCTCCGGGCCCGGCGCCGGCCCCAATGACCTCCCAGCGGCCTTCCGCCGGACTTCCCGCGGTCGCCCGAAGACCGTCACCGTTTCCCGAAAGGAACCTCTCCATGTCATTCAACGCCCGCGGCCGGACGACCCGCCGTGCCGCCAGCGCCGCCGCCCTCGCCGCCCTCGCGCTCGGCACGGCCGCCTGCGGCTCCTCCGGCGGCGACCCGCTCGCCGCCTCGTCCTCCTCGGCGGCGGCGCCCGCCCCGGCCTCCGGCGCGGGCGCGGGCGCGACCGTGGTGGTCGGCTCGGCGAACTTCCCCGAGAACGTGCTGCTCGGCTCGATCTACTCGCAGGCGCTCAAGGCCAAGGGCGTCAAGGTCGAGGAGAAGTTCAACATCGGCAGCCGCGAGGTGCTCTACGGCCAGTTGCAGAACGGCAGCCTGACCGTGCTGCCCGAGTACAACGGCGCGCTGCTCGGCTACCTCGACGCCAAGACCACCGCCGTCACCACCGCCGACGTGAACGCCGCGCTGGCCAAGGCGCTGCCCGCCACGCTCGGCGTCCTGGACTCCGCGGCCGCCGAGGACAAGGACTCCCTGACCGTCTCCCAGGAGACCGCCGACAAGTACAACCTGAAGAGCATCGCCGACCTCCCGGCGCAGGCGTCGTCCTTCACCATCGGCGGGCCGCCGGAGTTCAAGTCCCGCCGTGAGCAGCAGTTCAAGGACGTCTACGGGCTGACGTTCAAGGAGTGGAAGCCGACCGGCGACACCACCGCGAACGCGATCAAGGACAGCACCGTCCAGGTCGGCAACGTGTTCACCACCGACCCGAAGATCGTCCAGCTCAAGCTGGTGTCGCTGGCCGACCCGAAGAACGTGTTCGGCGCGCAGAACGTCACCCCGCTGGTGAACAAGGCGGGCGTGGACGCCACGGCGACGGCCGCGCTGAACGCGGTGTCGGCGAAGCTCGACACCGCCGGGCTGACGGCGCTGATGAAGCGCGTCGCCGTCGACAAGGAGGACCCGTCGACGGTCGCCAAGGACTGGCTGAAGTCCAACGGCCTGGGCTGATCCCGGCCCGGCCCGCCGGGGTGCCCGGCGGGCCGGGGCCGCACGCCCGGGGGCCTCGCCCGGCCGGGCCAGGGCACCGACCCGTCCTCACCCGGCCGGGCGCGGTCGGACCTCCTGCAGCAATCCCCAGGTGAAGTCCGCCGTGAGGAGCTGCGGCTCACCGGTGGGACCGGGCGCGGTGAAGTCGAGCTGCCACCGCGTCGGTGCGCTGCCCTCACGCGGGCGGGCGTCCGGGAAGGCCGCCCCGAGGTCCGACACCACACAGCTCCAGGGGGTCAGGTCGGCGAGGGTGCGCAGGGCGGGCGGCGGCGAACCGGCCGCGCGCACCAGCCACTCGTTCAGCACCGGCGCGGCGCCGGCCTCCCCGGGAGCGAGCAGGATCTCGAACCGGAGCTCGGGCCAGAGCGGGAGCGACCACTGCTGCGCCGTGCAGACCAGATCGCCGATCCGGCGGCGGAACGTCGCCTCCGGCGGGCCGAGCACCGCGGCGTAGCGCCGGGCCCCGCGCGGGAACCGGGCCGAGCGGACCATCGCCTGCCAACGCCGGTTCGCCTCCCGCGCCTCGGCTCCGGTGCAGCCCAGGCGGACCACCGCACGCTCCACCGGCCCGGGGTTGAAGTCGGCCATCCGCCGGAGCAGCACGAGCTGGAACTGGGTCGTGGCGAAGCCTTCGACTGGCATCCGGCCAGGCTATCCGCCCCTCGGCGCGGGGGGCTTCGGCGACGGCCCCGGGGGTGCTCCGGCCGCGGGCCGGGGATGCCTCGGCGGCGGCCCGGGGGTGCTCCGGCCGCGGGCCGGGGGTGCCACGGCGGCGGGTCGGGGCCAGATCACAAGGTCGTCACGACCCGCGACCACCCGGCGGGGACATGACACCGTAGGGCGATGCGCACACGCCTCCTCGCCGCCACCCTCACGGCGACCGCCGCCCTCACCCTGGCGGCCTGTTCCAGCAGCGGCGACCCCTCCGCGGCCGCCCCGTCGTCCGCCGCGTCCGGCCCGTCCACCGCCGCCACCACCACGCCTGCCGCCGACAGCGCCGGCCCGGCCACGGATCCGGCCGGTACGACACCGCCGCCCGACCCGGCGGCGCCCCCGGCCACGGCCAAGCCCTCCCCGCCGGCGGACGCCGGACTGCCGCCCGCGCCCGACCCGGCCACCGTCACGAAGCTCGCCGCCGCACTCGACGCGATCGACCCCGGCATCGTCGCGGGCGCCTCCGACAAGGCCGCCGACCGGGCCCGGAACCTCTGCCAGTCGATCTACCAGTTCCCCAAGGACAAGGCCAAGCTGGTGGATCTGGCGAACCAGCGGTTCACCTCCGCGGACCACCCCTCGGGCTTCGGCCCCGACAAGGCCGCCAGGATCCTCGACGCCGTCCGGGCCACCGTCTGCCCCACCTCCTGAACCCCGGCCGCCGGCGACACCCGTGAGCCCGCTCGGGCGGCCCGGGCGTCGCCGGCGGCCGTTGGCACACGGCGACGGGAGAGCGGGGGCGGGAGAGGCGGCGACGGGAGGCGCGGGGACGCACGGAGTGGCCGGTGGCCCGGGCCGCCCGCCGGGGTCGGCGGTGCCTGCGGGGCCCACCCGCCCGGGCGCCGGACGCCCTCTCCGCCGTGGTCGCCCGTGCGGGCGATCGTCTCCGACCGCACGAGCCACCGCAAGCGATATCGGGCCGCGCACAGGACCGGCTCACCCAGGCTCTTCGCTGACGAACTGTTAGGAGCCTTGACAGACGAGTGGTCTAGTCCAACTATAGGCGTTGTCCATCCGACCGGGATGCACTGTGGGGGTGTGACCACCGGCCGGCGGGGCTTGCCCTGCCCGTTTCCCGACCACCCCCGACCCGTACGGCGACCGTGCCCCTGCACCGCCGTCCGCCCCGGCACCTCCCCGCCCGGGCGCTCGGCCACGGCTCCGGCCGAGGCCGAATCACTGTCACCAACTGTCAACGTCAACACGTCTGTTGGAGAACACATGCGCCTACGCAGATCAGTCCAGGCCATCGTCGCCACCTGTGCCACGCTGGCCGCGTCCGCCGGCCTGATGGCCTTCGGTACGACCTCGGCCCAGGCCGCGACGCCGCTGCCCAGCCGGATCTTCGCCCCCTACTTCGAGGCCTGGACCGGGGACAACCCCGCCACTCTCGCCGCCCAGTCCGGTGCCAAGAACCTCACCATGGCGTTCCTGCAGACCGCCACCAAGGGCTCCTGCACGGCGTACTGGAACGGCGACAGCACGATGCCGGTCTCCAACGCCACCTTCGGCGCCCAGATCGCCCAGATCCGGGCCAACGGCGGCGACGTGATCCCGTCGTTCGGCGGCTACACGGCCGACAACACCGGCACCGAACTGGCCGACAGCTGCACCGACGTCAACCAGATCGCCGCCGCGTTCGAGAACGTCATCACCACCTATGACGTCAGCCGGATCGACCTCGACATCGAGGACAACTCGCTGACCAACACGGCCGGTATCGACCGCCGCAACAAGGCGATCAAGATCGTCGAGGACTGGGCCGCCGCCAACGGCCGTTCCATCCAGTTCTCCTACACCCTGCCGACCACCACCAGCGGCCTCGCCTCCAGCGGCCTCGCCGTCATCAAGAACGCCGTCACCAACAACGCGCGGATCGACGTCGTCAACCAGATGACGTTCGACTACTACGACGGCGCCTCGCACAACATGGCG
The DNA here is from genome assembly GCF_041435095.1 of Kitasatospora sp. NBC_00315. Lineage (NCBI taxonomy): Bacteria > Bacillati > Actinomycetota > Actinomycetes > Kitasatosporales > Streptomycetaceae > Kitasatospora > Kitasatospora sp. NBC_00315. The sequence continues at coordinate 1,758,806 of NZ_CP108025.1, forward strand.
ACCGACACGCAGACCGCGAGCACCGGGCTCTACAACCAGCTGGCCAAGCTCTACCCGACCAAGACCGCGGCCCAGTTGTGGGGTTCGATCGGCATCATCGAGATGCTCGGCATCGACGACTTCGGCCCCGGCGAGACCTTCACCGTCGCGGACGCCACCAGCGTCTACAACTGGGCGCTCTCCAAGGGCGTCAACACGCTCTCGTTCTGGGCCCTGCAGCGTGACAACGGCGGCTGCGCCGGCACGGCGGGCTCCGACAGCTGCTCCGGCATCAGCCAGGGCACCTGGGACTTCAGCCACATCTTCGCGCCGTACACCGGCGGCACCAGCACGCCGGTCAACGACTTCTCGTTGAGTTCCTCCCCCGCGGCCGGCTCGGTCGCCCCGGGCGGTAGCGCGAGTGCGAGCATCGCCACCGCCGTCACCTCCGGTTCCGCCCAGAGCCTGGCGCTGAGCGTCACCGGCGCCCCGGCCGGCGTCACCGCCACCGTCAACCCGACCTCGGTCACCGCCGGCGCCGGCGCGACCCTGTCGGTCTCCACCACCGCCGCCACCGCCCCGGGCAGCTACCCGCTGACCGTCAAGGCCACCGGCGCCTCCGGCAGCCACACCGCCACCTACACCCTGACGGTGACCGGCACCCAGCCGGCCAACGACTTCTCGCTCGCCGTCAGCCCGGCCACCGGCTCGGTCGCGGCCGGGTCCGCGACCACCGCCGCGCTCTCCACGGCCGTCACCTCCGGCGCCGCGCAGACCCTGGCGCTGAGCGTCACCGGCGCCCCGGCCGGCGTCACCGCCACCGTCAACCCGGGTTCGGTCACCGCCGGCGCCGGCGCGACCCTGTCGGTCAGCACCACCGCCGCCACCACCCCGGGCAGCTACCCGCTGACCGTCAAGGCCACCGGCGCCTCCGGCAGCCACACCGCCACCTACACCCTGACGGTCACCGGCACCACCACCACGACCAGCCTGGTCAACGGCGACCTGGAGAGCGGCAGCCTGGCCCCGTGGACCTGCCAGAGCGGCGGCGCGGTCGTCTCCACCCCGGCCCACGGCGGCACCCACGCACTGCAGGCCGCGGCCGGCGCCTCGCAGACCGGTGAGTGCGGTCAGAGCGTGACCCTGGCCCCGAACCACAGCTACACGCTCTCCGCCTGGGTGCAGGGCAACTACGCCTACCTCGGCGTCAGCGGCGGCGCCACGGCCAGCACCTGGACCCCCGCGGCGAGCGGCTGGACCAAGCTCACCGTTCCGTTCACCACCGGTGCCTCCGGCACCGTCACCGTCTACCTGCACGGCTGGTACGGACAGGGCAACGTCTTCGGCGACGACTTCTCCATCGCCTGACGTCACCTGCCGACCGCTTGACGAGCCGCCGGGGGCGGTGCGGGCCGATGCCCGCACCGCCCCCGGCGGTGTCCGCGCACCCGGCCCGCTCAGGCCGCCGGGCGGGCCCAGGGCCGACAGAGCAGCAGGTACGCGGCACAGGAGAGCAGCGCGCAGGTGAGCACCACCACGCCCAGCACCAGCGCCGACGGCTCACCGCCGGCGCTGCTGAGCGGCGCGACCACCGCGCCGCACAGGAACGTGCCCAGACCCAGCAGCGCGGAGGCCGATCCGGCGGACGGCGGGTCGACCATGGTCAGCGCCGTCGCCGCCGAGTTGGGCAGCACCACACCCATGCTGCCCATCATGACGAACACCGCCGGGCAGAAGCCCGCCAGGCCGAGGTCCCAGACGCCGGTGAGCAGCACCAGGGCGGTCGCCGCCGCCGCGCAGACCGCCAGGCCCGCCGTCATCAGCCCACGCGCGGGGAACCGGTGGGCGAGCAGCCGGCCGTTCAGCTGGCTGACCCCGACGATGGCCACCGAGTTCAGCCCGAAGAGCAGGCTGTAGGTCTGCGGCGAGACCCCGTACACGTGCTGCAGTACGAAGGACGAGCCGCTGATGTAACCGAACAGCGCGCCGAAGGCGAAGGTGCTGGTGAGGACGAGTCCCAGGAACCGGGTGTCGCGCAGCAGCCCGCCGATCGCCCGCAGGGTGGCGCCCAGCCCGCCGCCGTGGCGCCGGTGCGGCGGCAGGGTCTCGCGCAGGGCCGCCACCGCGATCAGCAGCAGCAGCACCCCGAGTGCGAGTAGCGCGCCGAAGGTGCCACGCCAGGAGGTGGCCCGCAGCAGCTGCGCGCCGAGCATCGGCGCCAGGATCGGCGCCAGCCCGGATATCAGGCCGATCGAGGCCAGGAAGCGGACCACCGCGACGCCGTCGTAGCGGTCCCGGGCGATGGCGCGGCCGATCACCAGGCCGGCCGCACCGGCCATGCCCTGCACGAACCGCCCCGCCACCAGCACCGGCAGTGAGGTGGCGGTCAGGCAGACCAGGGTGGCGAGCGCGTAGGCGGCCAGCCCGGCCAGCAGCGGGCGCCGGCGTCCCAGCCGGTCGCTCAGCGGCCCGAAGACCAGCTGGCCGGCGGCGATGCCGAGCATCGAGAAGGTGAGCGTGAGCTGGGCGGCTGCGGGGGTGGAGTGCAGGTCCGCGGTCAGGGCCGGCAGCGCGGGGAGGTAGAGGTCCGTGGTGAGGGGCCCCAGGGCGACGAGCCCGCCGAGGACGGCCACCCCGGCCCGTCCGATGCCCGCGCGGCTGCCGTCGGGCCGGAGGTCCGGCCCGAGGCCGGCGGGCGCTCCCGCCGATCCCGCACCGGTCGGCGCCGGGTGGCCCGCCGGCGCGTCGGTCCGCGCCGGGTGGCTCCGCGCCGCGCCGGTCGCTCCGGCGTCGCTCGCCCCGCCTTCGGCGTGCGGTGCGGCAGCCGGCGGTGGGCCGGTGGGTGGGATGGGCGACTGTTCGTCGGCCGTTTCCGGGGTGGGGCCGGGCATGGGACTCCTCACGGGACGTCGGGTGCTCGCTCCGTCCTATCCCAGCGCGGCCGCGGGCGACACCCCGGGTCCAGCACCTGGATCAGCGCTGCGCCACCTGGTGGTGCGAGGCGGCGCCCCGGAGCGTCCCGGCGTCCTGCCAGGCGAAGAGCTGGTCCCCCGCCAGCGCCACCGCGTAGTCGCCGCACCGCCCGGTGACGGCGACCCGCCGCTCGGCGGGGAACCAGGCGGCCTTCAGCCGGTGCGAGCCCGGTGCCTGCGCCGTCGCGCCCGCCGCGACCGGGCGCGCCGCCCCGGGCCGGTCGCCGTCCGCACCGACCGCCGTGCACCCGGCCGGCAGCCGGCCGCCGGGGACGGTCGCGCGCAGCAGCCGGTCGTCACTGGTGGTGGAGACCAGGTAGTGGACGGCGGAGGCGTCGTCCGGGAGCCAGCCGGGCACCGGGTGGTGGCCGGCCTTGGCGTCGACGCCCGAGGCATAGCTGGCCTGCTCGTGGTGGCGACCCTCGTACCAGTCCGACAGCCGCGGCCCCACCGCGATCGCCGCGACCGCCAGCGCCATGCCCACCCCCGCCGTACCCACCGCGAGTCTGCCCATCACGCCCATGACCGTCCTGCTCCTTCGTCCCGGGTACCGGATCTGCCGTACCGTCGGCTGTCGTGCCGTCGGCTGTCCTACCTTCACCATCCTGGCCCCGGCGAGGGTCCTCCGGCATCAGCACGAGGTCGCGCTCCGCCCTCCTCCGGCGGGGGGACGGTCTCCACCCTGAGAGGTATACCGGCGACCCCGGGCCTCGGGGATCAGGCCGGGACGGGTCTCACCGGCCGGGCCACCGGGAACGGCCGCCCGTCCGGTGTCCGGTGCGGGGCGATCGGCCGTCCGAGCGCCGCGCAGACCTGCGCCGCCACGTCCACGTGCCGGCTCCGGCCGAGCGGCGGCCCGGCCGGGACGCCCGGGCCCGCGCAGGCGACCCACGCCGTACGGTCCTGCGGCGAGTGGTCGCCCCACACCCCGTGCTCGACGGCCTCCACGCCCGTCACGACGGTCGCCCAGCAGGGCCCTGACATGCTCGGAGTGCCGGCCGCCGCCTCCACCGGCACCAGGAATCCGGCCTCGGCGACCTCCGCCAGACGTGGCATCGGGACCTCGGCGAGCAGATCGTGGCGCACACCGTCGATGCCGACGACGAGCACGCGGGGCGCGAGGGGTGCGGACACGGAGCGGCCTTCCGGAGGGTGCGCAGGGGCCGGGCGCGCGGGCGGGCGCGGACCGCGCGGGGCGGCGCGAGGGCCCGGCCATGCCGGCGGGGCCGTCGGTCCGGCCGGTGTCGCGGGCGTGAACGGGGCCCGGCCGGCCGGCGTCGCTCAGGCCGGGCCGGGGCCCGCCGCCCGCGTCACGGAGCGGGGCGGAACTCGTGCACGACCTCGATCGGACCGACGATGTGCTGGTTGAACTCCGCCAGTTCCTCGGCCGGCACCCAGAGTTCCAGAATCGTCCGTCCGCCGGCCTGCCGCACCGGGTAGCGGGCGAGGAAGTCGGTCTCGACCTCGAACCTGGTGACGTAGCCGACGCCGGAGGCCGGGACGTTCCAGTCCCTGGCGATCCGGACGGCGTAGTCCTCGTCCAGTTTACCGACCGCAGGGGCTCGAATACCGGCTCTGAACTGCGACGATCCATAGACTACATGTCCGTCACGGTGACGGCTGCCGTTCTCTGCAGCTCGTTTGAGTGGTGCCGCAGTAGAGCCCGGTGGTGGCGGGATCACGGGTGCCGGAATCCCATGGCTTCACCGCTCGTGATCAGATGGCAGGTCTGTTCGAGTCCTGTGCAGTGGACTGCGATGATCGCCTCTCCCAAGGAGGGACCTGTCATGCCGACCGAAGAAGAGCTCGAGTCCATTGAGGTGCGCATCGCGGCCGCATCCATGGGTCCGTGGGTTCCCGTGCTGGAGACTCGCGGTGCGACCGGCGGGGCGAGCTGCATCCAGATCGCCCCAGCCACTGCCGTGGAGGACGATGAGATCTATCTCAGTCGGTTCACCAACGGAGAACAGGTCCAGGTCAGTCCGGACCTGCAACTGGATGCCGATCTCGATTTCATCGCTTCCGCACGACAGGACATGCCCCGCCTGATCGCCGAGGTGAGGCGACTGCGCGCCCTGCTGCGGGGGGACAGTGACCGGCGGCATGCCGCTTTCGTGGCACTCCTCGAGCTCGGGCGAAGCCAGGACTACCGTGACCGGGCGGATGCCGGTCGTGGCTTGGCGGCCTTCGCCGACATGCAGGAGGCCCTCGGGCCGCTGCTGGAGCTCGTGCTCGACCCGGGTGACACCTTCGTCACCCGGGTGACCGCGGAAGCCGTGCTTCGGCGAATGGACAGGGCCGGGCTGGCGGTAGTCGCCTCCGCGATGGCAGTCGCCAACGCGAATCACAGCGATTACATCCACACCGCAATCGTCGACGTGTTCAGCATCTTCTCCGAGGAGCGGGACAAAGCGATGCAGCTGTGCGAGGAGATGCTGCGGGACAGCGACGACCGGGTTGCCCTGGGAGTCCGTCAGCTGCACGGCATCCTGGCCGAGATCGACCCCGTTCTTCGACCCGCGTAGCGCGGATCATCCCGGCGGGGTGGCGATCTGGGCTTCGAGGTCGGCGACGCGCCGGTCCTGGAACCGCAGGTTCGAGCGGGCGGCCTTGAGGCGTTCGTCGAAGGACCGGTTGTCGGCGGTGAGCTGGCGGACGCGCTGCTTGAGGGTGGTGTTCTCGGTGACGATCCGCTGGATGGCCTCCTGGGTCCACTCGGCTTCCAAGTCGCGGACCTGACCGAGGAGTTCGCCGATGCGGGTGCGCTGGGTGAGGATCTCGCCGTGGGCGGATTTGAGCGCGTCCTCGGCGTTCAGGGCCCGTTCACGCCAGGTCGCCTCGCGTGCCTCGTCCTGGTCGGTGAGCATCTGGGTGCGGCGTTCGCCGGCCTCGGCCATCGCGGTGGCGACCGCGGCTCTGGCATCAGGGTGGTCGTAGAGGAAGGTGCGGGAGACGTTCGCGCGGCGGGCGACGGCGGCGACGCTGATCTGGGTCTTCTCGCGGCGGAGCCGGGTGATGGCATCGTGGACTCGTCCGAGGGCGGCGTCGGTGCTGCGGTGGCGGGCGGCCAGGGCGGCGGCCGTGCGCGGGTCGGGGACGGTGGTGGTCACGTGCATTGCTCCTGTTCGTCGGTGGTGTCCTCGGCCCAGTCCTGCTCGTCGCCGGCGGCCTCGGCGAGGTCGGCAGCGCGGAAGGCGGTGGACCAGACGCGATGGAAGTAGTCCTGGGGTTTGCGCAGGTCCAGGGCAAGGGCGTCGTCGAGCAGGCCGAGGCCGGCCAGTGCGCTCTCCAGGCCGTCGATGGCGCGGGCGGTGGGTTCGAAGTAGCGGTGGAGGTAGTCGGCGGTGGCATCGTCGGGAGCCCCTTCAGCCAAGAGCCGCCACTGTTCGCGCTTGCGCCGCCAGTAGAGGAGGTCGGCGCCGGACATGACGAACTTGTCGCAGTTGTGGCAGTCCAGGTTCCAGGGGCAGGCGCCGCCCTCGACGACGGGCTGGAAGGTGCAGAAGCCGCCCTCTGCTGGTGTGCTGCGGCGGGAGAGATCGATCGCGAGGGCTTGGGCCTGCTGCCGGGTGAGCGGGGTGCTGTCCCCGGCCAGGAGCTCTCCCGGCTGGGCCGCTCCGGGGCCGGCGACCCAGACATGCTGCAGTACGTGCTCCAGGTCAGAGCTGGTCAGGTGGACATAGTGCTCGGCCATGCGGTCGGAGACCTGGCCGAGGTAGCGACGGATATGCGTCAGAGTTGCGCCATGCCGCAGCAGGTTCGTGGCCAGCGTGTGACGGGCCTGGTGCGGGACCAGGCGGCCGAGGTCCAGTTCGTCCACCCACAGCCGGAAGCCTCGGATGAACCAGGTGTAGGACAGCGAGGCTGTCATCTGCGAGTTGCGTGTGGTCCGGGGGAAGAGGACCATCGCCGCACGTTGCTGGGGCGATGGGGCGCGGCCGTGTCGGGCCGTGAACTTCTCCAGCGTCTTGCGCTGCCGCTCGGCGAGAAGATCATAAAGGCCCTCGGGGATGCGAATCGCGGCGTCGTAGTTGCCGACCTTGGTCTGGTCGTGCCAGAACATGGCCAGGCCGCCGTAGCGGCCTATGCAGTCCCACCGCAGCTTCAAGACTTCGCTGGTGCGGCGCCCGGTCGTGACGATCGCTTCCCAAATATCGCGCAGGCCGTGATCGCTGGGGTCATAGGCGTCAGCGAGCCGCTGCAGGTTCGTCACATCGGCAAGTGCGCGGGCTGCCTCGTCCGGGAACGGCCGCCGGGCTCGCAGCGGGGCTCCGCCCCCGGCCGGCATGGACGTGATGAACTCCCGGTCCAGGCCGATTCGTTCGGCGGTGCCGTCCTCCAGTGCGTCCCGAAGGACGCGCCGGACGCTGTTGAAGACCGTCCGGCGCGTGTGCGTGGTCACCGTAGGTGGTTTCCCGGTCGAGCTGGTCAGCGCAATCGACGGCAAGCTGTCGCGTTCCCGACGCCGTTGGTCGGCCACGAACCGCTGCATGTGCTCGCCGCGCAACACACTCGGATCGTGGCCTCCGCCCGGGGAGTCAGCCTCCAAGAACGCCGACAGTTCGGTGGATCCCCGGCGGAGCGAGTCGACTGGCGTGGCGGTCCTGGGACAGCTCGGCGACCGCAGCAGCTCGGCCAAGTGGTCCCAGAGCAGATCCCGTAGCCAGCGCTGTGAGATGGCCGTGAGGTCGATGTGGCTGGCCCGTTTGTCGAACCGAACACCGAAGTGGTCCGTCTCCAAGAACCCCGCCTGTCGGCAGTCCTCGGGAGTGAAGTAGATCAGTTGCAGCTCCCGCCGCATCTCCCTGACAATGCTGGACGAGAAGCCCCCCAGGGCGCTCAGGTCGAGATCAACCAGCGAGTCGACGCAGCTCTCCCGGCAGGCGTTGACCATGCGCTGGATCCATTCAAGGTCCCAGCGGCCGGGCTCGGGCTGCTCGGCGTGGCGGAACATGCCCCACTGGATCTCGGCCCGCAGCAGCGGCCTGAGCCCGCGCAGGTTGATCTGCCCCGGCCAGGTCACCGCCGCCACCGAGGTGCACCAGGCCCGGAACTCCTCCCGGTTCTCCATCACCACCGGGACCGGCTGCCCGACGCGTTCGTAGGAATGCCACCAGTGGTCTGGCAGGGAAGCGCCGCCGGGACGACCGTGCAGCCGGTAGCGGTGGCGGTGTCCCGAGCACAGCCCCAACGGGGAGTAGGCCAGGCTGGCGCAGACTGCCACCTGGCACTCTCCGTATCCCGCCAGGGCTTCCTGTTCTCCAGTCCAGCGCGCGAAGTCTGAGTCCGCAACGGATCCGGACCTGCACAGATGGAGCCAGCGGGTCTGGTGTCGGACGCATAGCCGTGTCGCGGTGTGGGCTGCGGGGCGCTGGGGGCAGATGCGGCAGGATTCCTCGCGGATCCACTCCGACGGACCGAGCGGTTCTGCCGCCGTGACAAAGGCCGCCTTGCCGACCCCGAGCTCCTTGGCCTCGTTCCACTCCCGGCGGTGCACCGAGCACAGATCCGTTCCACCGTCACGGACGCGTTCGCACCGGTTGACGAGGCATTCCCACCGATAGACAGCGTGGCCGCGAGGGATCCGGATGATCGATTCCCGGAAAACCCGGTCGAATGAGGGGCTGTGGGTCAGGGCCGTGAGGATCTCCAGCCGGTCCCGGGCCTGACGGTTGGGACGGTCGGTATGGACCGGCAGCAGAGACGTCGCGCTCACTTCGACTCACCCCAGACCGTACGGAGTGCCGCATCGAACGCCGGGTCGTGGACGTCGACGTGCCCGTAGACCTCGTCCACCATCGTGGCCGAGGCCCAGCCGCCGGCGTCCCGGGCAATCAGCAGGTTGCCGTCCGAGGCGTCGAGGACCGCCGAGGTGAAGCTGTGGCGGAAGGCATGGGGTTTCACGAGCCCCAGGCCGGCGCGTTCCCCGGCCCTGCCCAGCATCCTGCGGGCTCCGACCGGCGCCCAGGGCTCCCCGGCGCTCGCGCCGTGCAGTTGGACCAGTAGCATCCCGTGCCCGGCCCGGTCGCGTGGATACTCGCCGCCGGTGAGGTACTCGAAGTAGGTGTGCACCATCGCCGGGCTGACCCGCTTGATCAGCCCGCCGGTGACCGTGCCGTTTTCGATCCGCCACGGGTGCTTGGTCTTCGCCTCCGCCCGATTCGGGTTGCCGGGCCGGTGGCAGACGTGGACGTGCGGGCTGCGGCACTCACCGCACGCCGCGTTCTCACGCAGGTGCAGGTCGACCAGGTGCAGTCCGCAGAGCTCGCCGATCCGAAGTCCGCCGTCCGCCAGCCAGGTCACCACCAGCCGGTCCCGGGCCGAGTTCACCGTGGCCAGCAGCTTCTCGCGAGCGCCGTCCGGGAGCATCTTCGGGTGTCGACGGTGCGGCCCTCGCGGCGCGAGCGGGTTGGCAGGCATCTCACTCTTCACATGCCCGAGGAACGAGCGGCGGCGGTCCATCTGGGACGGCAACCGGGTCGCGCCGAGTTTCTTGCCGAGCTCGCCGTTGATGCCGAGCGATGCCTGATGCAGGTAGAAGCCCTTCAGGCAGGCTGCAGCAGTCGACAGCGCCGCCCGGCCGTACGGGCGCTTGCCAAGCCGCCACGGCTCACCGAGCGGCATGCGGACCTCGGCGCCGACGGTCCCCATGTACCGCTCAAGATCCCGCAACACCACCGCGCCGAAGGCCAGGCACTCGCGCTCCAGCCACCGCAGATGGTCCACCAGGTAATACGCGTACGTCTTCTGCGTCCCCGAACCGTCGTGCGTGCGAAGGAACCGGTCCGCCTCTGCATGCACCGCCCCTTCGGGCCAGACGATCGTCCACGACCGCCGCCCGTCTTTCCGCTCAATCTGCTGGACCCGCAGGTCCCCGACCACCACTCGCCGTGCCACTTGTCCTCCGTACCGACCCCGGAACATGACAGACGTCCCGGTCCCGGTCGGTAAACGAGCCCATGACGCCTTGGTCACAGGCCCAGACGGACATCACGGGCGGCACTACCCGCGGTCGGTAAAGTTGAGCACGGGGTAGAAGATCGGCTGGTCCGGCAGGCGCGGCGGCCAGGCGCGGCTTCCGGCGGCCCGTACCAGTGCCAGCTCCGCGGGACCGGTGGGGCGCCAGAGAGTGGTCGTACCGGTCATGGCCTGCTCTTCTCCGTGCTCGCTGAGTGGAGCGCACACGGTAACCGGCCCGCCGCACCGGTGGCGACCCGGTTTCCGCCGAGGCCGGCCCGGGGCCGTCAGTGGTAGGCGGCCTCGCCGGTGATGGCCTCGCCGAGGACCAGCGTGTGGATCTCGCCCGTCCCCTCGTAGGTGAGCACCGACTCCAGGTTGTTGGCGTGCCGCAGCACCGGGTACTCGGTGGTGATGCCGTTGGCCCCGAGGACGGTCCGGGCGCTGCGGGCGATCTCCAGGGCGGCCCGGACGTTGTTGAGCTTGCCGAAGCTGACGTGGGCCGGCAGGCACTCCCCCGCGTCCTTGAGGCGGCCGATCCGCACCGCGACCAGGTAGGCCTTCTCGACCTCCAGCATCATCTCCACCAGCTTCTGCTGGGTCAGCTGGAAGGCCGCGATGGGCCGCTCGAACTGGATCCTGCTCTTCGCGTACGCCAGCGCGGTGGTGTAGCAGTCGCGGGCCGCGCCGACGGTGCCCCAGAGGATGCCGTACCGGGCCTCGCCCAGGCAGGAGAGCGGCCCGCGCAGGCCCGTCACGCCGGGTAGCACCGCGTCGCCGGGCAGCAGGACGTCCTCCAGCACCAGCTCGCTGGTCACCGAGGCGCGCAGCGAGAGCTTGCCGTGCACGTCGTGGGCGCCGAACCCCTTGGTGCCGCGCGGCACCAGGAAGCCCCGGATGCCGTCCTCGGTCTGCGCCCAGACCACCGCGACGTCGGCGATGCTGCCGTTGGTGATCCACATCTTGGTGCCGGACAGCACCCAGTCGTCGCCCTTGCGGTGCGCCCTGGTGCGCATGTGGGCCGGGTCGGAGCCGAAGTCCGGCTCGGTGAGGCCGAAGCAGCCGATCGCCCGGCCGGCCGCCATCTCCGGCAGCCAGTGCTGCTTCTGCTCCTCGGAGCCGAAGGCGTGGATCGCGCGCATCGCCAGCGAACCCTGGACGGAGACGAAGCTGCGCAGCCCCGAGTCGGCCGCCTCCAGCTCCATGCAGGCGACCCCGTAGGCGACCGCCGTCGAGCCCGTGCAGCCGTAGCCGTCCAGGTGCATCCCGAGCAGGCCGAGCGCGCCCAGTTCGGGGGCGAGTTCCCGCGCCGGGAAGACGCCCCGTTCGAACCAGTCGCCGATCCGCGGCCTGATCCGCTCGTCGGCGAAGCGCCGTACGGTGTCGCGGATCAACCGCTCCTCGTCGGTGAGCAGGTCGCCGACCGCGAGCAGGTCGGCCGGGTCGATACGGTTCGGCCTCGTCATTGAAGCGCTCCTTGAGATCTTCGAAGGTACTGGCGAGTATTCCGTACGCTGGCCTGTTCAGGGGGCTGTCGGAGAGGGAACGTGGCAATGTACACAATCAGGCGGCTGACCGCCGAGGAGCTGTCCGGGGCCGCCGATGCGCTCGGCGCGCTGCTGGTGGACACCGTGGACGGCGGCAACTCGCTGGGCTTCCTGGCGCCGCTCGGCCTGCCGGCGGCCACCGCCTGGTGGCGGTCGCTGGCCCCGGACCTCGCGGCCGGGCGCCTGCTGCTCTGGGTGGCGCTGGCCCGGGACGGCCGGGTGGCCGGCACGGTCCAGCTGCGGCCGGCCACGCCCGCGAACGGCCGGCACCGCGCCGAGATCGCCAAGTTGATGGTGCACCGCGCGGACCGCGGCCGGCGCCTGGCGACCTACCTGCTCGCCGCCGTCGAGATGCACGCCCCGCACGTCGGCGTCAGCCTGCTCGTGCTGGACACCGAGACCGGCAGCCCGGCCGAGCGGCTGTACGAGTCGGCGGGGTGGTCCCGGGCCGGCAGCATCCCGGACTTCGCCGCGAACCCGGCCGGGGTGCTGCACCCGACCACGCTCTTCTACAAGCGGGTCGAGCCTCGCCCGGCGACCGAGGAGCCGCTCTCGCTAGGCTGATCCGGTCAGGTGGGGATGGTCGCAACGGGGGGTGGACGATGGCACGCTGGGCCGTGGTCGTCGAGGAGACGACGGGGACGGGGGATCACCGGCTCTGGGGACCGGAGGTCCTCGCCGAGGTGACGGGCACCCGCGAGGAGGCCCTCGCGGAGCTCCGGCGCATCGTGCCGGGCTACCGGCCGCAGCACCCGATGATCGACCACGGGCGCACGCTGCTGCGCGACGGTGACACCTACCTGCTCGTCGCGCGCGGCAGCATGCGGGACTACCACTGCGTCTTCCGGGTCTGGGAGCTGCTCTGGGACAGCAAGCGGCCCGAGATCCAGCAGGAGCGCCTGGACGAGGGCCCCGTGGACTGACGGGCCGACGGGCGCGCCACCGTCCGGCGGCGGGTGATCGACGCGCTGAGGATCGGCAGGACGGGCAACGCCGGCATCGAGGAGCACGTCGCCTTCGGCGCCACCACGACCTGCCCGGACGCCGCCGGCGCCGACCTGATCGGCGGGCGACTCCTGCAGCGGATCGCCCGGGGGTCCGCTACGCCCTCACGACGAGCGTCGTCGGCCGCACGGCTGACGCGCTCGGGCTGCCCCGCCCGGGCTCCCGGCGGGAACGGCCCGCTCACTGCAGGATGTTGACCGCCCTGGCCACCACCAGGAGCACCGTCAGCAGCGACACCACGCTCTGCGCCGTCATCAGCAGCTTCGCCCAGGAGGTGAGCGGCATCGTGTCGGTGGGGCTGAAGGCCGCGGCGTTGGTGAACGCCACGTAGAGGTAGTCGCCGAAGTACGGCTCCCACTGCGGCGGCGCCATCTCGCGGTCCTGCATCTGCGGGAAGAGGAAGTCGGGGTGATCCTCGGTGCCCTGGGCCCGGACGACCGGGCCGCCCCGGTCCAACTCCCAGTACCAGAGCGCGAACACGATCACGTTGGTGGCCCAGACCGCGCCGCCCGTCCCGAGCAGGGCCGGCGCGTTCGCCGCGCCGGCCCCGTGCAGGAGCTCGCGCACCAGGAGCACCGCCGACCAGCCGTTGGCCAGGCTGATCGCCCCGGCCAGCGCGAGGCTCAGTCCGCGCAGCAGGAAGGAGCCCCGGTCGAACCGCCGACGCGGGTTGGCCACCACCAGGGCCAGCAGCAGGGCGACCTCCAGCGCCGGCAGCAGCCAGTGCGGGTGGATCGTCAGCCGGGCCGGGAGGAAGAGCTGGAGTGCGATGGCGACCAGGATGGCCACCGTCACCGCCGAGCGCTCCTCGCCCTGGGTGGGACTGCGCCAGGCCGGCGGCGCGGTCGCACCCGCCCGGGCCTCGGCCGAAGCCTCCAGCAGCCGCTCGATCCGCTCCAGCCGCTGGTGCAGCCGCTCCGTCGACGGCTCGTGTCCGGGTGCGGCGGCGCCGGCCGGCTCGTTCTCGTCCATGGCGGACCATTCTGGCCGACCGGGCGCCCCGCCCCGCCGCCCGTGCCCACGCCACGCGGGCGGCCGCGGCCCGGCCCGGCGGACACGGTGCGCGGCGCCCGACCCGAGGCACCCCGGGTGGGACGGTCAGCGCAGCAGCGCGTCCAGGAAGGGGTTGCCGAACACCCGGTGCGGGTCGTACCGGTCGAGCACCGCCACCGCCTCGTCCCAGCCGGGGCCGCCGCCCGCCCGCAGGCTGTCCGGGATCGCGCGGCCGAGCACGTCCGGATCGGACCAGGCGGCTTCGGCGGTGTAGGCCCAGCCCTTGGACCACTCGACGCGCAGGCCGGCCCGGGTGCCGTCGAAGGTGCGCAGCAGGAACTGCTCGATGTCCCGGCAGAACCGGTGCAGGCCGGGGGTGTTCGGCAGGGTGAGGATGTCCAGCCACACGGCGGTGTCCCACTCGGGGTGGTCCGCTCGGGGGCGCAGGGCGGAGAGCAGCGGCGGGCGGGCGCCGGGCACGCCGCACCAGGCCGGGTCGTCGAGACCGGTGACCCGGATCTCGACCGTGCCGTTCACCGGGAACTCGCCACGGGCCTGGTAGTCGGCCAGCAGCTGCCGGTAGTACGCGGCGAACTCGCTCACCACCCACTGGAGATCCGCTCGCCGGGCCAGCACCGCGTACCCGTTGGCGGTCATCCGCAGGGTGCTCGGCCGGACGTACTGGAGCAGCGCCCGGGAGGGCCCCCACAGGTCGGAGCGCAGGCCGTCGGCCAGGAGGTGGGTGAGGGTGTCGCCGCTGAGCAGGTCGCGCAGCAGGCCGCCGGAGAGCAGGATGTCGGTGAGGTCGCCGGTCAGGGCCAGCTTGGCGATCAGGTACTGGAGCTGTCCGAACAGCGGGGCCGATCCCCATGCGCCGCCGACCAGTTGCCCCGCCAGCCTGGCGACCGGCTCGGGGATGCTGTCGGAGAAGGGGTAGTTGTAGGGCTCGGTGACCCGGCGGGCGCCGAACGGCCGGCCGGGGGCGACGCTCCAGGTCTTCAGCCAGGGGCGGTCGGTGAAGGCGAACCAGATGGCCTCGGCCCGGCCGTCGTGGTCGACCAGGTCCGCGAAGGTGCGGGGGTTGCCCGGCGCGCCGGGCCGGGCGAACAGCTCGGTCGCCGGGATGTCGAGCCTGCTGACGCAGCGCAGGTTGCGGTCGGCGCCGGCCCGCAGCACCACCTCGGTGAGGAAGGCCCGGCCCAGGTGGACGAGGAAGGCGGCGCTGTCGGCCTCGGCCCGGTCGAAGCTGCGCAGCACGTAGCGGCCGGCCGCCTCGTCCCGGACGACGGCGGTGAGCCGGACGACCTGGTTGCTCAGGCTGCCGTAGCCGTGGCCGGCCTGCCGGCTCTCGCCCGCCGCCGGGACGGCCGTGCCGTGGCCGCCGATGGCGAGCACGCCGCCGACCGTCACCTCACCGGGCGCGGGGCAGGCCGTCACGCCGAGGCCGTGGTCGGCCAGCAGGGCGAGCAGCGCCTCCATGGTGGCGCCGGTCTGCACCCGGACGGTGTCGGGGCCGTCGAGCGCGATCGCGGTCAGATGACGGCCCGTGTCGACCAGCAGGACGCGGGCCGCCGCGTCGGTCCCGTCCGCGACGGTGAGCGGCGCCCAGGTGTGCCGGTAGCCCTGGGCGCGCAGCCGCCAACCGGCGGCGTGCGCCCAGTCGGCGAGGTCGGCGACCTCCTGCGGGGTGCGCGGCGCGCAGGTCCACAGCTGGTCGGTGCGGATCTCGCCGGACCAGTTCTCGTACACCCGCCGGTACACCTCGGCGCCGGCCGGCAGATCCGGTGGCGCCGGATCCGCCGCACTCGCGCTGTCCGGCCCGATCGTCCCGCGCAGCAGCCAGGCCGCCCCGCCGAGCGCCGCCGACGCCCCGATCAGGCCGCGCCGGGTCAGCCCCGGCCCCGCGTCCCGCCCCGGCCTTGCGTCCCGCCCCGTTCCCGTCCCCATGCCCCGGCCCCGCCCTCGTCGCGTCCCCACGGCCCGTACCGGTGTTCGGCCGGACTCGTGGGCGAGCGTACGAAGCGTGACCGGCGGCGCCGGCCCGAATCCTCCGGATCTCACCTGATCGAGTGAACCGGACCGGCTCCGTGACCCATGGTGCACCGGGACGCGCAGGCGGGTGCGAACCGTGCCGGGCGGCGGGTCCGCCGCCGAGGATCGCGTCCGTCCCGGGCCGTGCGTCGTCGTCAGATCGTGGATCGGCCGCCCCGGCTCCATCCGCTTCATCCTTTCGGGTGAGGAGGAAATACCTGGGGCCCGCGAAGGGCTCAGGTGAACAGGGGTCCGGTCGGTCGGCGCCCCGCCGGGAGGACGCGGCCCCAGCGGCCGGGCCCGCCCGGGAGCCGAGCAGGAGGACGTCGGGCGATGGGTGACGAGCAGGAGCGGTTCCGGGTCGAGCACGACTCGATGGGCGAGGTGCGGGTGCCCGCTGCCGCGAAGTGGCAGGCGCAGACCCAGCGGGCGGTGGAGAACTTCCCGGTGTCGGGCCGCCGGCTGGAGCGCGCGCACATCGCCGCGCTGGCCCGGATCAAGGCGGCGGCCGCGCGGGTGAACGCCAGGCTCGGCGTGCTGGACGAGGAGACGGCGGCGGCGATCGCGGCGGCGGCGGAGGAGGTCGTGGCCGGCGGGCTGGACGACCAGTTCCCGGTGGACGTGTTCCAGACCGGCTCCGGCACCTCCTCCAACATGAACGCGAACGAGGTGATCGCCACCCTGGCGGCCGAGCGGCTCGGCCGGCCGGTGCACCCGAACGACCAGGTCAACGCGAGCCAGTCGTCCAACGACGTCTTCCCGTCCTCGATCCACGTCGCGGCCACCGAGGCCGTCACCCGGGAGCTGCTGCCGGCCCTGGAGCACCTGGCCGAGGCGTTGGAGCGCAAGGCCGCCGCTTTCGCGGACGTGGTCAAGTCCGGGCGCACGCACCTGATGGACGCCACCCCGGTCACCCTCGGCCAGGAGTTCGGCGGCTACGCGGCGCAGGTCCGGTACGGGTGCGAGCGGCTGCTCGCGACGCTGCCCAGGGTCGCCGAACTGCCGTTGGGCGGCACCGCGGTCGGCACCGGCATCAACACCCCGCCGGGCTTCGCGGCCGCGGTGATCGCGGAGCTCGCCCGGGACACCGGGCTGCCGCTGACCGAGGCGCGCGACCACTTCGAGGCGCAGGGCGCCAGGGACGCCCTGGTCGAGCTGAGCGGCCAGCTGCGGACGGTGGCGGTCGGCTTCACCAAGATCTCGAACGACCTGCGCTGGATGGGCTCCGGTCCGCGCACCGGGCTCGGCGAGATCAACCTGCCGGATCTCCAGCCCGGGTCGTCGATCATGCCCGGCAAGGTCAACCCGGTGCTGCCCGAGGTGGTGCTGATGGTCTCCGCGCAGGTGATCGGCAACGACGCGACCGTGACGCTGGCCGGGGCGAGCGGGAACTTCGAGCTCAACGTGATGCTGCCGGTGATCGCCCGCAACGTGCTGGAGTCCGTCCGGCTGCTGGCCACCAGTGCCCGCCTGCTGGCGGACCGCACCGTCGACGGCATCACCGCCAACGTCGAGCGGGCGCGTGAGTACGCGGAGTCCTCGCCCTCGGTGGTCACTCCGCTGAACCGGTACATCGGGTACGAGGAGGCCGCGAAGGTGGCCAAGCAGGCGGTGGCGGAGCGCAAGACGATTCGCCGGGTGGTGCTGGAGCGCGGCCTCGTGGAGCAGGGCAGGCTCACCGAGGAGCAGCTGGACGAGGCGCTCGACGTGTTGCGGATGACCCGGCCCTAGCGCTCCCCCGCAGGGCCCGGCGCTCCGGGTCTCCCGCGGCTTCGGCGGTGCGGGCGCCGGACGTGCGCAGGGCGCGGGCAGGCCGCGCCCTGCGGGGTTCGCTCCCGGACCGGTCCGCACCCCGGGCCGGTCCGGGAGCGGTGGTCAGGCGCCTCCCCCGCCCGCGCGGCCGCCGGTGGCGCGTCCCGCCGCGCCCCGCCGCATCGCCGCGCCGCTCGCCGTCATGGACGCCATCGAGATGGCCGCCAGGCCGAGGAGCAGCATGACGCCGCCGGTGATCGCGTTGGTCGTGATGGTCCGCCGGACGTCCACGTTGCCGGAGACCACCCAGGGGGCGATCACGCACCACGCGCCGATCGCCGTGGCCGCCCAGGCACGGGCGTGGGTGCGTTCGTACGCGGAGCCGTAGCCGCCCATCAGCAGGGCGAAGGCGAGTCCCAGGACCAGGTTGTTGACGACCAGTGTGCCGAAGCCGGCCAAGCCGTTGAAGCCGACGACCCACGGCGAGATCGCCAGGAAGAGCCCGGCCAGCACGGCCAGTGCCTCGACGGCCTGGGCCGCCGGCGTCGAGGTGACGCGTTCGTAGTGCTCCCGGAGTTCGACGATGTCCGGGTGATGCTCCATGCCCATCGGAATCTGGGTAGACACCGATACCACCTCCTCGGTTGCGGAACATGGAAGGCGCATGCCCACTACCCAGTTTGACCCTTTTCTAACATTTTGCTCAGATTCCGGGAACGATTCGCGGCCGCCGAACGTCAGGGGCGCTCCACCCGGAGGACCGACTCCTCCCCCAGGAAGCCGGCGAGGGCCTCGGACTCGTCCCGCAGCGCGCTCAGGACCGGCCGGGAGAGCACGCCGAACGGCTCCAGCACCAGGGTCGAGGCGCCGCGCGCCCGCTCGATCCGCCAGCGGCCGACCACCCGCCCGTCGGCCACCAGCGCCGGATGGATCACCCCGCCCCCCGCGTTGATCCGCTTCGCGTACGCCGGGTCGAGCATCAGCGCGCGGTCACGGTAGCCCAGCAGGTAGCCGTCGTACGCGCCGAGCAGCCGGACGTGCGGCGGGCCGGCGGCGGGCTCGGACCGGGGGTCGGCGAACAGGCCGGGTGCCACCTCGGGCAGCCCGGCCCCGGCGAGCGCGCGGCGGCACAGCGCCCGCGGCAGACCGGACCACGCGGCGAGGTCCTCGGCGCCGGCCGGGCCGAAGGCCGCGAGGTGGCGCCGGGCGAGCCCGGCGAGCTCCGCCTCCCCCGCGGGCTCCGGCGGCGGACCGTCGAGCAGTACGTACCCCGGCCTGCGCGGAGCGAGCTCACCACTCCGGCAGAGCACCCCGCGGGCCGCCGCGTACGCCATCAGATGGGCCGGCGCCTGGCCGCCGCGGTCCACCGCGACACCCCGCTCGATCAGCGCCGCGATCAGGTCCGCCCGGTCCAGCGGCGTGTGCAGCACCTCGGGGATGACCTCCACCGCCCGCGCGCAGACCTCCTCGGTGAGACCCAGCTCCCGCCGCCGCCGGGCACCGGCGGCCAGGTTCCGCGCCCCGAACACGCCGAGCAGCCCGCGCAGATCCGCCGCCGGGACGAGGTGCAGGGTGCCGCGCATCAGCCAGCTGGCGACGACCGAACCGTCCGCGTACGCCGCCTCGACCCGGGCCGGGGAGCGGACGCCGCGGGCCCGCAGCCCGAGCCGGGCCGCCGCCTCGTCCTGCGCCTGGACACCCGCGGCCCGGCCGGCGGCCACGGCCACCGCGCGCGGACCGTCCGGGGGCGCCGTGGCGGGCAGTTGGGCGTGCATCCGCCAGCGCAGCAGCCGCGCGTCGTCGATCGTCACGGCACCATTGTGCGCGGACCGGCGGCGCGGCGCCCGGGCGCCGGCGGGCTACTCCTCCAGCACCGACAGGATGTTCCCGGCCGGGTCCTTGAACCAGGCGATCGGCGGCCCCCAGCCACGGTGGACGCCGTGCTCGTCGGCCTCCATACCCGGGTAGCGCTCGAAGGTCACGCCCAGCTCGGCGAGCGCGAGGACGGCGGCGTCGATGTCCGCCACGGGGAAGTTGAGGACGGTGAAGGTCGCCGGGGTGTGGTCCGCCTTCGGGTAGACGATCACCCGGCCGCCCCCCGCGAGGTGCAGCTCCAGCATTCCGTTGCGCTCCGAGACCTCCAGGCCCAGCGGACCGCCGTAGAACTCCCTGGCCTTCTTCACATCGTCCACGGCGAAACCGCTGAACGCCTTGGCGCTGCCGAACATGACCGGCTCCTTCCCGCTCGGCGTACCACCGTCTCCAGTGTCCCCCCGGTCCGGGGGCGCGCGAGCGCTGGAGCGTCCGGCCGCACGCGGCGCCGCGTGTCGTCGGGCGCGGGCGTCAGCGCGTCCGGTCGCGCGGGCGGCCCCCGCCGCAGCGGCCCGCCGTCCGGGGCCCGGAGCGCTGCGGCGGGTGAGCTGCGTCTCAACCGGGCGGGGCGGCATTGCCTATGCAACTCGTTGCATAGCAGGATGCGGGTATGGCACTGGAGCACGCGATCCTCGTCTCACTGCTGGAGCAGCCCGGCTCCGGATACGAGCTGGCCCGCCGGTTCGACCGCTCCATCGGGCGCTTCTGGACCGCCACCCACCAGCAGATCTACCGCGTGCTGCGGCGGATGGAGACGGACGGCTGGATCGCCGCCGAGGAGGTCGCCCAGGACGGCCGGCCGGACAAGAAGGTCTACTCTGCCGCCGCGCCCGGCCGGGCGGCGCTGGCCGACTGGCTGCGCGAGCCGGTCGAGGCGGAGACCGTCCGGCACGAGCTGGCCGTGAAGATCCGGGCGGCGGCCTTCGACGAGCCCGCCGCGCTGATCCCCGAGGTCCAGCGGCACCGGGAGGGCCATGCCGCCCTGCTGGCCCGCTACCTCGCCGGCGAGCAGCGCGACTTCCCCGACGGCGCGGCCCTCGACGCCCGGCAGCAGCTGCAGCACGTGGTGCTGCGCGGCGGCATCGAGTACGAGCGGATGACCCTCGCCTGGCTGGACGACGTGCTCGCCACCCTGCACCGCCTCGGCAACTGACCACCGGACCCCGACCCTCATGGACGACATCATGCTGTTCAACCCGCGCACCTACGACCCCGTGCAGTTCGACGAGCCGACCCGCCGCCTGCTGCGCGCCACCGTCGACTGGTTCGAGTCACGCGGCAAGAAGGCCCTGATCGACAGCTACATCGACCGGGCCTGGTACGGCGACTTCCTCGAGTTCGCCGCCGAGGAGGGCCTGTTCGCGGCCTTCCTGACGCCGGCCACCGAAGCGGACGGCGACGTCGCCAAGCGCTGGGACACCGCCCGGATCGCCGAGCTGAACGAGATCCTCGGCTTCTACGGACTCGGTTACTGGTACACCTGGCAGGTGACCATCCTCGGCCTCGGCCCGGTCTGGCAGAGCGAGAACGAGGCCGTCCGGGCCCGCGCGGCCAAGCTGCTGACGGAGGGTCACGTGATGGCCTTCGGGCTGTCCGAGCGCACCCACGGCGCGGACATCTACTCCACCGACATGATCCTCACCCCGGACGGCGAGGGCGGGTTCACGGCCGAGGGCTCGAAGTACTACATCGGCAACGGCAACGTGGCCGGCCTGGTGTCGGTGTTCGGCCGCCGCTCGGACGTCGAGGGCCCCGAGGGGTACGTCTTCTTCGCCGCCGACAGCCGGCACGAGGCGTACCACCTGGTCAAGAACGTGGTGAACGCGCAGATGTACGTCAGCGAGTTCCGCCTCGACGCCTACCCGGTGCGCGCGCAGGACGTGCTGCACACCGGCCGGGCCGCCTTCGACGCGGCGCTGAACACCGTCAACGTGGGCAAGTTCAACCTCTGCACCGCCTCCGTCGGCATCTGCGAGCACGCGATGTACGAGGCCGTCACACATGCCCACAACCGCGAGCTGTACGGCCGCAAGGTCACCGACTTCCCGCACGTGCGACGGGAGTTGGCCGACGCGTACGTCCGGCTGACGGCGATGAAGCTGTTCAGCGCCCGGGCCGCCGACTACTTCCGCTCCGCCTCGCCCGAGGACCGTCGCTACCTGCTCTTCAACCCGATGACCAAGATGAAGGTCACCACCGAGGGCGAGAAGGTCATCGACCTGATGTGGGACGTCATCGCGGCCAAGGGCTTCGAGGCGGACACCTACTTCGACAAGGCGGCGAAGGACATCCGCGGCCTGCCGAAGCTGGAGGGCACCGTCCACGTCAACCTGGCCCTGATCCTCAAGTTCATGGGCAACTACCTGTTCAACCCGGCCGAGTACCCGCCGGTGCCGGCCCGACTGGACGGCGCCGACGACGCCTTCCTGTTCCGGCAGGGCCCGGCCCGGGGCCTCGGGGCGATCCGCTTCCACGACTGGCGCACGGCCTACGACGCGCACGCCCACGTGCCGAACGTGGCCCGGTTCCGCGAGCAGGCCGACGGGCTCTGCGCACTGCTCGCGGCCCACGCCCCGGACGAGGCGCAGCAGCAGGACCTGGACTTCCTGCTCTCGCTCGGCCAGCTCTTCGCCCTCGTGGTCTACGGCCACCTGGTACTGGAGCAGGCCGAGTCGACCGGCCTGGACGGCGACGTGCTGGACGAGATCTTCGACGTGCTGGTGCGGGACTTCTCCACCCACGCCACCGAGATGCACGGCAAGTCCGGGGCCACCGAGGCCCAGGCCGCCTGGGCGCTGGCACACGTGCGGCGCCCGGTGGCGGACGCCGGGCGCGCGGCCAGGGTCTGGGCCCAGGTCGAGGCGCTGTCCGGAGCGTACGAGATGCGGGACTGAAACCCCCGGACAGGGCCGGGCGGGGGCGCCGCACTGCTCGGCGGCGCCCCCGCCCGGCCGGTCCGCCGGGACACGGCGACGGCGCGCCGTCCTGGCCCGCGCGGTCGGCCCGCGAACCATTGGCGCGTCCATGATAGTTGAGTGACGCAAGGATGTCGCCGGGGCGACGCCGTCGCGCCCCGCGCCGGCGTCACAGCGGCCGCCGCCCGGACGTACGGTGGACCGTGGAGGCACTCGTCATGCACGTCACGGGTACGTACTTCACCGACCGGAGCGACGCCGGCCGGCAGCTCGCCGCCCTGCTGGAGCACCTGCGCGGGGCCGCCCCCGTGGTGGTCGCCCTGCCGCGCGGCGGAGTGCCGGTGGCGGCCGAGGTCGCCCACGCGCTGGACGCCCCGCTGGACATCTGCGTGATCCGCAAGCTGGGCGTGCCCGCCCAGCCGGAGCTGGGCATGGGCGCGATCGGCGAGGACGGCGCGCGGGTGGTCAACGACCAGGTGCTCCGGATGGCGGGCGTCACAGCGGCCCAGCTCGCCGAGGTCGAGCGGCTGGAGCGGGCCGAACTGGCACGGCGGGCCGAACGCTACCGGGGCGGGGTGCACCCCCTCGACCTGTGGGGGCGCACGGTCGTCGTGGTCGACGACGGCATCGCCACCGGCTCCACCGCCAGGGCCGCCTGCGGGATCGTCCGGGCCCGCGGAGCCGCCCGGGTGGTGCTCGCGGTACCGGTGGCGCCGAACGACTGGACGGTCCGGCTGCGGGGCGTCGCCGACGAGCTGGTCTGCGTCGCCACGCCCGCGCCGTTCTTCGCCATCGGCGAGTTCTACGACGACTTCACGCAGACCGAGGACGCGCAGGTGCTGCGCTGCCTGGAGCGGGCCGGGCGCCGGGGACACGTCGACCGGGAGGTCACGGTGCTGGCCGACGGCCGGCGGCTCGGCGGGCGGCTGACCGTGCCGGCCGGCGCCACCGGCGTCGTGGTCTTCGCGCACGGCAGTGGCAGCAGCCGGCACAGTCCGCGCAACCGCTTCGTCGCCGAGTACCTCAACCGGGCGGGGCTGGCCACCCTGCTGTTCGACCTGCTGACCGAGGAGGAGGAACCCGACCGGCAGAAGGTCTTCGACGTGGGACTGCTCGGCGGCCGGCTCGCCCAGGTCGCCGACCGGCTGGCCTACGAGCGGTGGGCCGGGGGCCTGCCGTTGGGCTACTTCGGCGCCAGCACCGGCGCGGCCGCCGCGCTCTGGGCGGCGGCGCAGAGCGGGTCGCAGGCCGCGGCCGTGGTCTCCCGGGGCGGCCGGCCGGATCTCGCCGGGGACTGGCTGGGCCGGGTGAACGCGCCGACCCTGCTGATCGTCGGCGGCCGTGATCCGGAGGTGGCCGAGCTCAACCGGCGCGCCGGGGAGCGGCTGCGGTGCGAGAGTGAGCTGGTGGTCGTGGAGCACGCGACCCACCTGTTCGAGGAGCCCGGGACGCTGGAGAGCGCCGCGCACCACGCCCGGGACTGGTTCCTGCGCCATCTGGCCGACCGGCACCACCCCGGCCCGCCCTGGCCGTGAGCCCGCCGCCCCGGCACGGCGGCCGCCGCGGCCCCGGCCGCCGTGCCGGGGCGCCACCCGCGCCCCGACACGGGCCGGCGGCCCGCCGCCGTACCCGGGCCGCGGACAGCGCAATGTGCTCAGCGGCCCGCGCGATTTCCTGCTCACCTTGTACACATTGAGCAGTGAGATCCCCCTCTGTTGCCCAATCGCCCCGGCAGGAGCAAGCTCGGCGATCAACCGCACCGCCCACCCCCGCGGCGCGGACGCCTCACCGTGGAGGAAGACCGATGACCCCGCAGTCGCCCGCCCTTGAGCTGACCCCCGAGGAGCGCGAGGCCGGCCTCACCGCCGAGCAGCTGCGCCGCCTGGTGGGCCTCGTCGAACACGACGCCGCCACGGACCCGTTCCCCGTCATCGCCCAGGACGCGGTGGTCTTCGTGGTCGGCAACGCCACCCTGACGGCCCAGCTCTACCAGGTCGTCTTCGGCATGGAGTTGGTCGCCTACTCCGGCCCGGAGACCGGCCGCCGCGACCGCAAGGCGTTCGTGCTGCGCTCCGGCTCCTGCCGGTTCGTGATCAAGGGCGGGGTCGCCCCGGACAGCCCGCTGCTGGAGCACCACCGCCGGCACGGCGACGGCGTCGTCGACCTCGCGATCGAGGTGCCGGACGTGGACAAGTGCATCGCCCACGCCCGCGCCCAGGGCGCCCGCATCCTGGAGGAGCCGAACGACGTCTCGGACGAGAACGGCACCGTGCGCCGCGCCGCCGTCGCCACCTACGGCGAGACCCGGCACACGCTGATCGACCGCTCCCGCTACCAGGGCCCCTACCTGCCGGGCTACGTCGTCGCCGAGACGAAGGCGCAGCGCCCCGAGGGCGCGCCGAAGCGGCTGTTCCAGGCGCTGGACCACGCGGTCGGCAACGTCGAGCTCGGCCACATGAACGAGTGGGTCGGCTTCTACAACAGGGTCATGGGTTTCGTGAACATGGCCGAGTTCGTCGGCGACGACATCGCCACCGAGTACTCCGCGCTGATGAGCAAGGTGGTCGCCAGCGGCAACCACCGGGTCAAGTTCCCGCTCAACGAGCCGGCCGTCGCCAAGAAGAAGTCGCAGATCGACGAGTACCTGGAGTTCTACGGCGGCCCCGGCTGCCAGCACCTCGCGCTCGCCACCAACGACATCCTCACCACCGTGGACGTGCTGCGCTCGCGCGGCGTGGAGTTCCTCGCCACCCCCGACTCGTACTACGACGACCCGGAGCTGCGCGCCCGGATCGGGCACGTCCGGGTGCCGGTCGAGGAGCTGAAGAAGCGCGGCATCCTGGTCGACCGCGACGAGGACGGCTATCTGCTGCAGATCTTCACCAAGCCGCAGGGCGACCGGCCGACGGTGTTCTTCGAGTTCATCGAGCGGCATGGTTCGCTGGGCTTCGGCAAGGGCAACTTCAAGGCGCTCTTCGAGTCCATCGAGCGCGAGCAGGACCGTCGCGGCAACCTCTGACCGGAGCACCGGCTGGCCGGGAGCCCCGTCGCACCCGGCCGGCCACCTGACCGGCCTCGATCGGCTCAAGGGAGAGCGGACCATGGCGCACTACCGGCAGCTGGGCAGCATTCCGCCCAAGCGGCACACCCAGCACCGCACGCCCGAGGGCGGGCTGTACTACGAGGAGCTGATGGGCGAGGAGGGCTTCTCCTCCGACTCCTCGCTGCTCTACCACCGGGGCATCCCCTCCGCCATCGTGGACGCCGTGCCGTGGGAGCTGCCGGACCAGGCCACCGTGGCGAACCACCCGCTGCTCCCCCGGCACCTCAAGCTGCACGAGCTGTTCGCCGGCCAGGAGTGGAAGGCCACCGACGCCGTCACCGGGCGGCGCCTGGTGCTCGGCAACGGCGACGTCCGGATCAGCTACGTCGCAGCCGGGGCCGCCAGCGAGCTGTACCGCAACGGGCTCGGCGACGAGTGCGTGTACGTCGAGGCGGGCGCGGGCACGGTGGAGACCGTGTTCGGTTCACTGGAGGTCGGCCCGGGCGACTACGTCGTCATCCCCCGGGCCACCACCCACCGCTGGGTCCCGGCCGGGGACGAGCCGCTGCGGGCGTACTGCATCGAGGCGAACAGCCACATCACCCCGGTCAAGCGCTACCTCTCCGAGTACGGGCAGCTGCTGGAGCACGCGCCCTACTGCGAGCGCGACCTGCGCGGCCCGGCCGGTCCGCTGCTGGCCGAGGGCGCCGACGTGGACGTGCTGGTCAAGCACCGCGGTCCGAACGGGGTCTCGGGCACCCGCTACACCGTGCCGCAGCACCCGTTCGACGTGGTCGGCTGGGACGGCTGCCTGTACCCGTACGTGTTCAACATCCGGGACTTCGAGCCGATCACCGGCCGGATCCACCAGCCGCCGCCCGCCCACCAGGTGTTCGAGGGCAACGGGTTCGTGATCTGCAACTTCGTGCCGCGCAAGGTGGACTACCACCCGCTGTCCATCCCGGTGCCGTACTACCACTCCAACGTGGACAGCGACGAGGTGATGTTCTACTGCGGCGGGGACTACGCCGCCCGCAAGGGCTCCGGCATCGCCCAGGGCTCGGTCTCGCTGCACCCGGGCGGCCACACCCACGGCCCGCAGCCCGGTGCGTACGAGCGCAGCATCGGCGCCGAGTTCTTCGACGAACTCGCCGTGATGGTGGACACCTTCCGGCCGCTGGAGCTCGGCGAGGCCGGCCGGGCCGCCGAGGATCCGGGCTACGCCTGGACCTGGTCGGGGCGGGGGCCGGGCCGGTGAGCGTGCCACCGCTGCTGCGGCTGCTGTTCGACGACGCGGCCGTGTTCCCGCCCGGGAACCTGCCGCTCGCCGAGGCCGTGCCCGCGCACCGCGCCCACCGGGTTGCCCGGTACGCCGACGCGGTCGGCCCGTTCCTCTGCGGGGCCGGCCGGCTGGCGGAGCTCGCCGCTGCGGCCGGCCCGGCGGACGGCCCGGCGCTGCGGGTCGGGCTGGTGCTGCCGGGGGGCAGCGCGAGCCTGGCCGAGGCCCTGGCGGCCGCCGCGCCCTTCGAGATCGCCGCCGTGGAACTGGTCTCGGCCGACCTCCCGAAGACCGTCGCCGTACTCGACGAGCGGTTGCCGGCCGGTACCACCGCCTACGTCGAACTCCCGCGCGACAGCCGGGTCGAGGACGCGCTCGACGTACTCGCGGGCACACCGTACCGGGCGAAGTTCCGTACCGGCGGGCTCACCGCCGAGGCCTTCCCCGGCGTGTACGAGCTGGCCGGGTCGCTGATGGCCTGCGCGGAGCGGGCCGTACCGTACAAGTGCACGGCCGGGCTGCACAACGCCGTCCGGCACACCGACCCGGTCACCGGCTTCGAGCACCACGGCTTCCTGAACGTCCTGCTGGCCGCGCTCGCCGCGCGGGCCGGCGACCGCACGGGAACGGCGGACGCCCTGCGGGAGCGCTCGGGCGAGGTCCTGGCGGGCGCGGCCCGCGCGCTGAGCGATGATCAGGTCACCCTGATCAGGGAATCGTTCACCTCGTTCGGCACCTGCAGCATCGCCGAGCCGCTGGCCGACCTCGCCGACCTCGGCCTACCGGCCACCACCTTGACCCCGCACCTGGAGGACCGTTGACCGCCGCCACCTGGATCGCCGCCGCGAAGGGCTCGCCGTTCGGCGTGCACAACCTCCCGTACGGCGTCTTCAGCACCGCGGACCGGCCGGGCCGGCGCCGGATCGGCGTACGGATCGGCGACTTCGTCCTGGACGCGGGCGCCGCCGCGCGCGCCACCGGGGCGCCCTCGGTGCTGCTCGACGCCGACACGCTCAACCCGCTGCTGGCCGCCGGGCGCCCGCTCTGGGCCGAGGTACGGGCCGCCCTCACCCACTGGCTGACCGAGGAGTCGTACCGGGGTGCCCTCACCCCGCTGCTGACCCCGCTGGCCGAGGCCGAGCTGCACCTGCCCTTCGAGGTGGCCGACTACGTCGACTTCTACTCCTCCGAGCACCACGCCACCAACCTCGGCCGGATCTTCCGCCCCGGCGCGGAGCCGCTCACACCCAACTGGAAGCACCTGCCCATCGGCTACCACGGCCGCTCCGGCACCGTCGTGGTCTCCGGCACCCCGGTCACCCGGCCGCACGGCCAACGCAAGGCGCCCTCGGACGCGGTGCCCGACTTCGGCCCGACCCGGCGCCTGGACATCGAGGCGGAGGTCGGCTTCGTCGTCGGCACCCCGTCCGAGCCGGGCAGCAGGGTGCCGATGGCGGGCTTCAGCGAGCACGTGTTCGGGGTCTGCCTGGTCAACGACTGGTCCGCGCGCGACATCCAGGCCTGGGAGTACGTGCCGCTCGGCCCCTTCCTCGGCAAGTCCTTCGCCACCTCGCTCTCGCCGTGGATCGTCCCGCTGGAGGCCCTGGAGCACGCCCGGGTCGCCCCGCCGGCCCGGGACGTGGAACCGCTGCCCTACCTCGACGACCGCGCCGGCGAGCCCTGGGGGCTGGACATCGAGCTGGAGGTCCGGCTGAACGGCCACACCCTCTCGCGTCCGCCCTTCGCCGGCATGTACTGGACGGCCGCCCAGCAGCTCGCCCAGATGACCGCCAACGGCGCCTCGCTGCGCACCGGCGACCTCTTCGCCTCCGGCACGGTCAGCGGCCCCGAACCGCGGACCCGTGGCGCGCTGATCGAGCTCACCTGGAACGGCACCGAGCCGATCGAACTCCCCGACGGCAGCACCCGCTCCTTCCTGGAGGACGGGGACGAGGTCACCATCACCGCAACCGCCCCCGGCCCGGCCGGCACCCGGATCGGCTTCGGCGAGGTCAGCGGCCGCATCCGGCCCTGAGCACCGCGCGCCGCCCCGGGTACGGTGTCGGAAGGACCAGGCAGGACGGCGAAGAGACGGGAACGGCCCGATGACCCCAGAGGTACAGCTGCGCAGGGACGGCCGGGCGGGACACATCGTGCTGGACCGCCCGCGCGCGCTCAACGCGCTGACCCACGGCATGATCACCGCCGTACGCGAGGCGCTGGACGCCTGGGCGGCCGACGACACCGTGGCCACCGTCGTGCTCACCGGCGCGGGCGGGCGCGGGCTCTGCGCCGGGGCCGACATCCGGGCGATCCACGACGACGCAAGATCCGGCGGGGCGGGCGCGCGGGCCTTCTTCCGGGACGAGTACCGGCTGAACGCGCTGATCGCGCGCTACCCCAAGCCGTACGTCGCGGTGATGGACGGCATCACCATGGGCGGCGGGGTCGGGCTCTCCGCGCACGGCGGCGTGCGGGTCGTCACCGAACGCTCCGCGGTGGCGATGCCGGAGACCAGGATCGGGCTCGTCCCGGACGTCGGCGGCAGCCTGCTGCTGGCCCGCGCGCCGGGCGAACTCGGCACCCACCTGGGCCTGACGGCCGCCTCGATGGACGCCGGGGACGCGCTGCTCTGCGGGTTCGCCGACCACTTCGTGCCGGCCGGACGGCTGGCCGGGTTCACCGGCGCCCTGGCCGTCCTGGACCCGGCCGAGGCGGTCGGCGGGTTCGCGGAGCCCGCGCCGCCGGCGGCCCTGGCCGCACAGCGCGGATGGATCGACGCCTGCTACGCCGCCGACACCGTCGAGGAGATCCTCGATCGGCTGCTCGACTGCGGCGTCCCGGAGGCCAAGGAGGCGGCCGAGCAGATCACCGCGAAGTCGCCGACCGCCGTGAAGGTCACCCTGGCGGCGCTGCGCCGGGCCCGGCTGCTCGGCTCCCTGGAGGCCGTGCTCGGCCAGGAGTACCGCGTCTCCTGCGCGGCGCTGGACTCCCACGACCTGGTGGAGGGCATCCGTGCCCAGGTGGTCGACAAGGACCGCGACCCGCACTGGGCCCCGGCGACTCTGGCCGAGGTCACCGAGGCCGACGTCGCCCGCTACTTCGCGCCCCGGGGCGACGACGAGCTCTGACCGCTCCGGACCGCTCCGGACCTCCACAGGGCGGGCGGCGGGCGGGCCGTGGCGGCCGGCAGCGGGACCGGGGGCCGTGGCGGCGGACGACGCCACGCCGGGTGACCACCGTCTCGCATACCAAGACTGGCGCGCTGCGGCGCCGGTCGGAGATCGTTGATCGGTCAGGGCGCGCACCTCGTGCCGCAGAGCAGGGAATGGGAGTCAACGGCGATGACCGACACCACGTCGACCGGGTACGACACGCTCTACGAGACCATCCTCGTCGAACGCAGGGACCGGGTCGGCCTGATCACCCTCAACCGGCCGAAGGCGCTCAACGCGCTGAACACCGAGCTGATGAACGAGGTGGTGGCCGCCGCCACGGCCTTCGACCGCGATCCGGGGATCGGAGCGCTGGTCGTCACCGGCTCCGAGAAGGCCTTCGCGGCCGGCGCGGACATCAAGGAGATGCAGGGCAACTCGTTCCCGGACGTCTACCTCGACGACTGGCTCGGCCCGTGGGACCGCCTCGCACAGCTGCGCAAGCCGGTCATCGCGGCCGTCGCCGGCTTCGCCCTGGGCGGCGGCTGCGAGCTGGCGATGCTCTGCGACATCCTGCTGGCGGCGGACACCGCGAAGTTCGGCCAGCCCGAGATCAAGCTCGGGGTCATCCCGGGGATCGGCGGCTCCCAGCGGCTCACCCGCGCGGTCGGCAAGGCCAAGGCGATGGAGCTCTGTCTGACCGGGCGGATGATGGGTGCCGAGGAGGCCGAGCGGGCCGGCCTGGTCTCCCGGATCGTCCCGGCGGCGGATCTGCTCACGGAGGCGCTCGCCACCGCGCGGACCGTCGCCGCGATGTCCGCCCCGGCCGCGATCATGATGAAGGAGAGCGTCAACCGGGCCTTCGAGACCACCCTCGCCGAGGGAGTCCGCTTCGAACGCCGGCTGTTCCACGCCACGTTCGCGACGGCCGACCAGAAGGAGGGCATGGCCGCCTTCGCCGAGAAGCGGTCGCCGGAGTTCGGGCACCGCTGAGCCGTGGCCGCCGGGGCCCGCCCAGGGCCCCGGCGGCGGCGCACCCCCGGCCCGCACCCCGACCGAGCGCCGACCGGAACCCGACCGAGTGCCGGGCCGAGCGCCGGGCCGGTTGGGTCAGGCCGGTTGCGTCAGATCGGCTGCGTCAGGCCGGGCTCTCCACCGGCGTGTTCAGCCGGGCCAGTCCGCTGCGGGTGGCGGCGACCACCACCCGGTCGCCCGGGAGCAGCCGGCGGGTGCGGTCCGCGTAGTTCCACAGGTGCTCCCCTGGGCGGCGCGCCAGACGGACCGCGATCACCCGCACGCCCCCCGGGTCCTCGATGTCGTGCTGGTTCATGCCGACCAGGCCCGTCCCCTCGTCGGCCCGCAGCTCGGCGATCAGCAGCACGTGCCGGAAGACCGAGAGGGTGCCGAGCACCTCGCGTCCCATCAGGGCGGCGGCGAAGGCGGGCGCGGAGAGGTAGGAGACCGAGCGCGAGGCGGCGTTGTCCAGTGTCGCGTAGACGTGGTGGGCGAAGTTGTCGTCGAACAGGCGCACGACGACGCGGACCTCGGGCTTGACCGCGCGCGCCTCCAGTGCCGCCTCCAGATTGGCCGCGTCGTTGGTCGTGACGGCGACCACGGCGCGGCTGCGGTGCACCCGGGCGCGCCGCAGCTGGGTCTCCAGCGGCGCGTCGCCGACCACCACCGGGATGCCCAGCGTGCGGACCGCCGCGATGCCCCGGGCCTGGGGGTCGTTCTCGACGCAGACCACCGGGACGCCCAGCTCGTGCACCAGGGACGCCACCCGGGTCCCGACGTTGCCGAGGCCCACCACGATGACGTGGTCCCGGGTGCCGGCGCCCGGGCCGCGGGCCTGACCGCGCCGCCCCGAGGCCAGCACCTCCACGATCACGGCGGTCGCCACCGGCACGAAGGTGATCCCGCAGAACGTGATCACCACCTGGGCGACCCGCTGCCACGTCCCGCCGGAGCCGTCCTGCTGGTCGGGCTGGGCGGCGCCGGCGAGGTCGAGCAGGCCCAGGTAGAGCGTCCAGCCGACATCCCGGTTGACGTACCAGAGCACTCCGAAGGAGGCCAGCACGGCGGCCAGCGCGGTGAGCAGCACCACGCGCAGCCTGACGCTGGTGACGTAGCGCAGGGTGTCGAGCAGCCGCCAGCGCAGCCGGCGGGCCCAGGGGATCCGGACGGCCGGCTCGCTCGGCAGGGCCTGCAGGGCGGCGACGCCCTCACCCTGCGCGTCGGGAGCGTCCGGCCCTCGCTCGCCGCCGGCGGCGCCGGGCCGGATCGGACCGTCACCGCCGAACCGCCGGGCCAGCTCGATGAATCCGGCGGAGGCCGCGCCGGGATCGGGCAGCAGGCGCAGCCGCCCGAGATCCTGCCGGTCGATCCGGTCGGCGACCACGCAGACCTGGCCGGCGTCGATGTCGTCGTCGTACGCGACGTGCAGGAAGCGATCCCCGACCCGGACGGAGTTGGGCCGGGCGAGCGCCGCGTTCGCGAAGGCGGGGGCCGCGGTGGCGGAGCCGGAGAGCGCGGTGGCGTTGCGCAGCAGGCTCTCGATGTTCTCGCCGAGGCGCTGGTTGAACATCCGCAGCACGATCCGGATGTCCGGGTTGTGGCCCTGGGCGCTCAGGGCGGCGTGGATGTTCTCCTGGTCGCTGCCCTCGACCAGCGCGATCCCGCGGGCGGTCTGCACCGAGGCGGCCCGCAGCGCCTCCTCGGTCACGCTGCTGTACTCGACCACGGCCGCGACGCCGGCGAGCCGTTCGATCCTCGGGGCGTGATCCCTGGCACGGTCGGGCACCAGGGCGATCACCGGGACGTCGTAGTGCTCGACCAGCTCCAGGATCAGCCGGTGGGCCAGCGCGTTGCCGCCGCACACGATGTAGTGGTGGCGGAGCGGCTCGACGGGAGGGGCCCCCGACCCTTCATGCGTCATATCGTCAGATCCTACTGACACGGCGGCAGTTGCGGGTGGCCGCCGGGTGACCGGACGGCGGTGATCCGCTGCACACTTCCCCGGCGCCCTGCCCGCCTGGCGTCCGGCCGGATCCGGCCGGATCCGGCGTGCGCCGCGGCGCCCGGTGACCGGCCGCCGAGGGCCGCCGCTGCCGGGCGCGGAGGTGGCGTGCTGGCCCCGAGAGCCCGGCCGGAGGCATCCTCGTACCCGTGAGCGGCGGTCCGCGACAGGAGAGGAGGACGCGATGAACCCGCGGTTCGAGGAGACGCAGTTCCCCATCTTCGAGCAGGGCCCGGCCGGCCGGACCGAGATCGCGCCGGGCGCGGTGCACGTGCCGGGCTGGCTCGGCCCCGAGGAGCGGCGCGAGCTGGTGGCGGCCTGCCGGGGCTGGGCCACCGGCCCGGTGCCGATCCGCCGGACCCGACTGCCACGCGGGGGCGTGATGTCCGTCCGGACGGTGTGCGTCGGCTGGCACTGGCAGCCGTACCGGTACACCCGCGTCGCCGAGGACGTGAACGGCGCGGCCGTCGCCGCCTTTCCGGACTGGATGGTCGCGCTCGGCCGCCGCGCGCTGGCCGCGGCCTACGGGGACGAGGCGGCCGCGGCCGACTACACCCCCGACACCGCGCTGATCAACTTCTACGACGGCGAGGCCACCCTGGGCATGCACCAGGACAAGGACGAGCGCTCCGCGGCCCCGGTGGTCTCGCTGAGCATCGGGGACACCTGCGTGTTCCGCTTCGGCAACACCGAGAACCGCAACCGGCCCTGGACGGACGTGGAGTTGGCCTCCGGCGACCTGTTCGTCTTCGGCGGACCGTCCCGCTTCGCCTACCACGGCGTCCCGCGGGTCCGCCCGGGCACCGGCGACCCGGCCACCGGCCTGGCGACCGGCCGGCTCAACATCACCATGCGGGTCACCGGCCTGCCGGGCTGAGGCCGCCGGATCGTGCGGTGGCGGTCGGAGCCGGGGCGGTCGGAGCCGGGGCAGTGGGAGCCGGGGCGGTCGGATCGGGGCGGTCGGGCCGGGGGCGGACCTGCCGGGTCAGAGCCACACCGGTGCGTCGGTGCCCCAGTGACCCGGCGGGCGGGCCCAGCCGGCGGGAGCGCCGTCGTAGCCGACCGGGGAGACGGCGTGCCGCAGCCGGCCCAGCGGGGAGTCGCTCTCGGCCAGCCGGGGCGCCGGGTCGGGCACGTCGGCCGGGTCGTGCGGGTCGGCCGCCGCCGGGCGCAGGCCGTGCAGCAGCCAGTCCGCGGTGCCGGCGAGGGAGAGCCGCAGCCGCCGTCCGCAGCCGTCCTGCGCCCGGTCGGTCAGGGCGCGCTGGACGGCGGCGGCCAACAGGTAGCCGGTCCCGTGGTCGAGCGCCTGGGCGGGCAGGACACCGGGGCGGCCGTCCGGGCCCGCCTCGACCACGGCGATGCCCCGGCCCGCCTGCACCAGGCTGTCGAAGCCGCGCCGGCCGGCCCAGGGACCGATCCGGCCCCAGGCGTCCAGTTGGGCGACCACCAGGCCGGGGCGGCGCTCCAGCAGGGCCTCCGGGCCGAGCCCGAGCAGGTCCAGGGCGCCGGGGCGGTAGCCGGTGACGACCACGTCGGCCGTGGCGAGCAGGGCCTCGAAGACGGCCCGGTCGTCGGCGGCGGCGAGATCCAGCCGGGCCGACCGCTTGCCGAAACCGGTGTCGGCGTGCGCGTCCGGGGACTCCGGCAGGCGGGGCGGGTCGATCCTCAGCACGTCGGCGCCGAGCAGGGCGAGGGTCCGGGTCGCCACCGGTCCCGCGATCACCCGGGTGAGGTCCAGGATCCTGACCCCGGAGCACGGCAGCGCGGCCGGCGGGAGCGGTCGGGCCACGCCTGCGCCGACCCGGACGGACTCGACCAGCGGGTGCCCGGCCGGCCCGGCCGCCGGGGGCGCGACCGCGACGGCGAGGGCGCCGGCCGCGAACGCGCGCTCCTGTACCTGCTCGGCAGCCGACTCCCGCAGGATGCCCGCGAGTGCCCGGACGGCCTGCGCGTCGCCGGCTCCGCCGCCGTCGTCGGGCAGGCCGAGGGCGGCGAGCAGCCGGGCCCGGTGGTGCGGGTAGTTGGCGTGGGTGCGGACCCAGCCGTCGGCGGTCCGCCAGAACCCGGACAGCGGGGCGAAGGTGGTCAGCGGCCGCCCGTCGATCCGCAGGTGGCGCTCGCTGACGAAGGCCGTCGCCACCGCGCCCTCGTCGATCCGGACGGCGGGCACGCCGCGCCCGCTCCCGCCGCCACGCGCGGCGGACAGTTCGGCGGCCGCGAGCGAGCAGGCCGCGACGGTGGCCCGCGCCAGCTCGCGGACCGGCAGTCGCGCCGGCAGGCCCGCCGGGCCGTGGAAGGAGACCCGTTCAAGGAGGGCTCCCGGGCCGCCGAGGGCGGTCCAGGCCTGTGCGGTGGCGGCGTCCTGCTGCTGCGTCATGCCGTCATTCTCGCTCCCGGCCCGCTCCGGCGGCGCGCGGCACTCCCCCGGCGCGGACGGCGGCCGACCGACCCGCCCCAACCGCCCCGACCCGAACTGCAGCGCCCGAACCGAACCGAGCCGCCCCGAACCGCAGCGCCCTAGCCGCAGCGCCCCGACCCGAGCCGACGAATGGGAGCAGGCCCGGAGCGCGGCGCAGTGGTACGGGGGCGATTTGTCCCACCGCCCGGCCGCTGATGGTAGGTTACGGCGCCGACGGTACGGCCCCGGAGGACCGGCGACGGGACGGCCGTACGGCCTGCTGCCCCCGGGCGGCGCCGCGCATGGACGGGGGCACCACATGGCGCGCCAGGAGCGTGCGATCAGGACCCGCCGCCTCATTCTGGAGGCGGCCGGCGCGATCTTCGCGGAACGCGGCTACGAGGGCGCCAGCCTCGCCGACGTGTACGCGCGGGCCGGGCTGACCAAGGGCGCGTTCTACTTCCACTTCGACTCCAAGCAGCACCTGGCGCAGGCCGTCCTGGAGGCGCAGATCGGGCAGGGCCGCTACCCCGTCGTTCCGCGGACGCTGAAACTGCAGGAACTCGTGGACGCCGGGCTGGTGTTCGCGCACCTGCTCGGCCAGGACACGATGCTGCAGGGCAGCGTCCGGCTCTCGCTGGAGCCGGGCACTCACGGGCTGGACCGGCAGGGGCCCTTCCGCGACTGGATCGAGCGCTGCCGGGCGACCCTCGCCGAGGCCCGTGACCGCGGGGAGCTGTACCCGCACGTCGAACCGGGCCAGACCGCCGAGCTCTTCGTCGGGGCCTTCTCCGGCGTCCAGGTGCTGTCGAAGGTGATGGCGGACCACGCGGACCTGGAGTACCGCGTCATCGCGCTCATGACGCATCTGTTCCCCGCCGTCGCCGTCCCCGGGGCGCTCGCCCGGCTGGATATGACGCCGGGTCGCGGCGCCCGGGTGCTGGACGAGGCGGGTGCCCGGGTGCTGGACGAGGCCGGCGCCCGGGTGCTGGACGAGGCGGGTGCCCGGGTGCTGGACGAGGCCGGCGCCCGGGTGCTGGACGAGGCCGGCGCCCGGGTGCTGGACGCGGGCCCCGGTGGAGGGACGGATCCCGGGCCGACGGCGGCCGCCGGCGCCCGCTGAGCCGGACCGGCCGCGCCGGAGCCGAGCCGGCCGGCCGGAGCGTGCGAATCGGCCCTGCTCGACAGTGCGTTCGGATATCGTCTACGTTCCGCACCCGTACTGACCCGACGTCACCGGCCGGTCCCCGCGGGCATCCGACAGGACCGCCCGCCCCGGCCCGGTGATCCTCCCGCCAGGAGACCATCTCCCTTGAGCACCTCACGCCGCTCCCTCCTGCTGTCCGCCGCCGCCGCCGGCGGAGTCGCGCTCGGGACCGCCGCCGCCGGGGGTGCCGAGGACGCCTCGGCCGCCACCACGGGCGGCGTCGACCCGAGCAGTACGAAGATCTTCGCCGCCCCGGTGAGCGGCAACGTCAACCTGGACGTCTCCACGGCCGCGGTGTTCGTCTGCACCCTCGCCGGGAACACCACGTTCACCTTTCAGAACTGGCCGGCGGGCGCCGTCACCACCGAGCCGACGGTGATCGCCGTCCAGGACTCCACCGGGCAGCACGGCATCTCGTTCACAGGCGTCAGCTGGCTGCCCGCGGGCGCCCTACCGGCCTTCCAGACCGAGCCGAACGAGGTCAACGTCACCGGCTTCTTCAGCACCGACAACGGCACCACCGTCTACGGCCAGGGCGCCCCGGTGGACGGTGCCCGTTCGGACGGCGCCCCGGCGGACGGCGGCCCGTCCGGGTTCTACGGCGACGGCGGGGACGGCGCGTTCGTGCTGGACGGCACCCGCACCTACGCCGGGGTCCTCGGCAAGTCGGGCAGCTACTACTGGCTGCTGCGCGACCTCTTCGCCTCCTCCGTCACCGTCGGCAGCGGTGTCACCCTGCAGCTGGCCGGCGGCGCGACGGCGTCCTACCGTCTGTTCTGCGCCGGGACGCTGGACAACGCGGGCAGCGTGGTGACCTACGTCAACACCGCCTCCAGCGGACGGACCGCCGGCTCGAACCTGGCCACCGGCACCCTGAAGCCGGGGCTGAACCCGCCCTCCGGCGGGACCGGCGCGGGCGCGGCCGGCACCGGCGGAGCGGGGCGGCCGGGCCTGTCCGCGGGGAGCGGCGGCGGCTCGGGTGCCCGCGCCGGCGGGGCGGGCGGCGTCTCGTCGCTGGCCGCCGGTTACAGCCTGCCGCAGGCCCTGCCGTGGGCCGCCATGATGGCGGCGACCGGCCCGAACGTCACCGGCGGCATCGACTACTTCCCCGGCGGGGCCGGTGGCGGCGCCGGGGCCGGGGACGGCACCAACGCGGGCGGCGCCGGCGGCCCCGGCGGCAACCCGCTGTTCGTGGCCGCCCGGAAGATCCTCAACAGCGGTCAGATCGTGGCGTACGGGGGCGGCGGCGGCGCGGGCACCGGCGGCGACGCGGGCGGGGGCGGCGGTGGCCAGGGCGGCCCGGTGATGGTCATCCACGGCGGCTTCACCGGCAACGACCCGAAGTCCGTCGGCGGCCCCGGCGGCGCGAAGCAGGGCAACGGCAACCCCGGCGGGGCCGGTGGCGCCGGCTGGGTCGTCAGGCTGGCGAACTGACCGTGCGGATGTTCACCGCGCCCGGTTGGGGCGCCGCCAGGACCTCCGACGCCCGGCCCGGCAACCTCGCGATCGGCGTGGCGCTGGGCTCCGGCTACCAGGCCCGGTTCGCGGCGCTGGGCGGGGACCGGCAGCAGGCCGAGATCGCCCGGATGCGGGCCGCCGGAATCAGCTGGGTACGGATGGACGCCGAATGGTGGACCGTCCAGCCGAGCGGCTCGGGCCCGTACGACTGGAGCGTCCCCGACCGGACGGCCGCCGCCCTGCTCCAGGGCGGCATGAACGTCGTCGTGCTGCTCAACACCTCGCCCGACGGGGGCCGGCTGGCGGCCGGCGCGCCGCCGCTGGGCAGCCCCTGGCGGGCGGTCGACCCGCAGGGGTTCGCCCGGTTCTGCGCGGCGGCCGCCGCGCACCACGCCGCGTCGGGCGTGCACGTCTTCGAGGTCTGGAACGAGCCGAACCTGGACTCCGGCGGCGACCCGGTCACCGGCTGGAGCACCGCCTCCGGCTGGGGCCACCTCTCGCCCTGGGGGTACGCGGACCTCGCGGTGGCCGCCTACCCGGCGATCAGGGGCGCCGACCCGCAGGCGCTCGTCCTCGGCGGCTCACTGGCCACCCACCCGTCCTTCGGCGTCGGCGGAGCGGCCCGGCCGGCCTCCTGGCAGGCCGTGGCAGCCGGGGCGACGAGCGCCACGATCAGCTGCCCGGCCGCGGTCGCGGGCGACCGCTGGGCGATGCTCGCCGACCCGGGCGGCCGCTGGCCGGACGGCACCGTCGTGACCGGCGTGAGCGCCGGCAGCGGCTACACCGTGTCACCGCCGCCGAACCTGGGCGCGTTCCCGGCCGTACCGCTCTCCGGCGGCGCCACCCTGAGCCTGGCCCGCGGCTACCCGCCGGACGTCTTCCTCCGCCTGGCGTACGACCGGGCGGCCGGGCAGCCGATGTTCGACGCGCTCGCCATCCACCCCTACACCCAGCCCTCGATGCCGGCCGCGCACCCGCCGGCGTACGGCGGCTGGGGCGCCGTCCCCGCGCTGCGCGACCTCATGGTCGCCCACGGCGACGGCGCCAAGCCGATGTGGATCACCGAGGTGGGAGCGCCCACCGGTACCGCCTCCGCCTCCTGGCCCGCTCCCGCCCCCGGCGCGGGAACGCTCACCGTCACGTCGGCCGCCGCGTCGGCCGCGGACCTCGGGTACCGCGTGGTCGCCCCCGGCCTTCCCACCGACAGCCACGTCACGGCGGTGGCGCCCGGCACCTCCTGGACGCTCTCACCGCCGACCGGGCTCACCCTGGCCGGTCCGCTGGCCGCCGGGGCCGCCGTCGGTGCGCTGAGCGTCAACTGCGCGACCGCCCTGACGATCCCGGCCGGCACCGAGCTCGGCGTGGTGGTACCGGCCGGCCGGCCCGGTGTCACCCGGGTGCTGGCGGTGACGACCACCACCGCCGTGACCACCGTGCCCGGCGCCGCCACCGGCGTCCCGGTCGGCGCCGTCACCCCCGCGTACGCGTATCCGGTGGACAGCACCGTCCGGGGCGCGCTCGGCCAGGGGTGGGGCGGTGCGACGGCCGGTGTCGACGCCACCGTCGAGTTGCTGGCACCCGGTGTGGCCGAGGTGCCCAGCACGGTCGGCGAGCCGGTGCAGGCCGCGCTGATCTCCCAGGTGTTCCGTTCGCTGGTCAGCGGCGTCCCGGCGGGTGGCGGCACGCCGGGCGCCGGCCCCTGGCCGTACGTGGGCCCGGTCTTCCTGTACTGCTGGAGCGACGACGGCGGCGCGGCGGGCCCGTTCGGCCTGGTCCGGGTGGACGGCACCGCCAAGGCGGCGCTCGCGGCGGTGACCGCCCTGTCCCTCACCGGCGGGGTCTGAGCGCTCCGATCCCCCACCGGCGGGTCCGCGCCCGGCCGGGCGGTCGGGTCGCCCACGGCTACCAGGTGAACTTCAGCGAC
Organism: Kitasatospora sp. NBC_00315; assembly: GCF_041435095.1. Taxonomy (NCBI): domain Bacteria; kingdom Bacillati; phylum Actinomycetota; class Actinomycetes; order Kitasatosporales; family Streptomycetaceae; genus Kitasatospora; species Kitasatospora sp. NBC_00315. The sequence continues at coordinate 1,798,309 of NZ_CP108025.1, forward strand.
TTCACCCGGTTGTCGAAGGAGGACGGGACGAGCACCGGCTCGCCGACCGCGCGCAGCCCCGGCAACCGGGTGAACAGCTCCCGCAGCAACACCTTCATCTCCTGCCGGGCCAGGTGGGCGCCGAGGCAGTAGTGCGGGCCGCCCCCGCCGAAGCCGAGGTGCGGGTTGGGCGTGCGGGTGATGTCGAAGGCGTCCGGGTCGCTGAACACGGCCTCGTCGCGGTTGGCGGAGCCGAAGAAGAGCACCACCTTCTCGCCCTCGGCCAGCCGGGTGCCGCCCAGCTCGTGGTCGGTGGCGACGGTACGGCGGAACTGGATGATCGGCGTGGCGTGCCGGATGATCTCGTCGACCGTGCCCCCGAGGTGGCGGTCCACGTCGGAGAGCAGCAGTTCACGCTGGTCGGGGTGGTCGGTCAGCAGGGTGAGGCCGTGCGCGAGGGCGTTACGGGTGGTCTCCACCCCGGCCACCAGCAGCAGCGAGAAGAACGCGCCGAGTTCGCGGCCGGTCAGGTTCCGGCCGTCGACGTCGGCGGTGACCAGGGCCGAGATCAGGTCGTCGGTGGGGTGGTCGCGGCGTTCGCGGCCGAGGTCGGCGACCATGCCCTGCATCGCGGCGAGGGCGCGCAGCCCGCGCCCGGGGATCCGGATCCGGCTGCGCAGCGGGCGATCCACGCCGGTGTTCTCGGACGCGTGGTCGACCTGGTCCAGGATGCTCCGGCGGGGCTCCTCGGGGATGCCCATCATGTTGCAGATGACCTGGAAGGGCAGCTCGGCGGCGACCGCGGTGACGAAGTCGTCCGGGCGGTGCTCGATCACCTCGTCGACCAGCCGGGCGGCGACCCGGCGGATGTCGGCCTCGGCCCGGGCGAGCAGGCGCGGGGTGAAGGCGCGGGAGATGATCCGGCGCAGCTGGGCGTGCCGGGGGTCGTCCAGGTTGACCATCGAGTCGCCGAACAACGCCCGTACCCAGCGGGCGGGTTCCGGGGTGGTGACCCCCGGACCGCTGAGGAACACCGAGGGTGTGCGGCTGGCCTCGACCACGTCGGCGTGCCGGACCAGCGCGTGGAAGCCCTTGGCGGGGCGGCGGCCGCCGGCGGGCCGCTCGGTGAAGTACACCGGGCCGGGGAGCCTGCGGAGTTCGGCGAAGGCGGCCGCCCTGGCCGGGGCGGGGAGTTTCCAGAACGCCGGGTCGGCGAGATCGATGCCGGGCGGAGCGGATTCGGCTCGCGCGGAAGTCCCCGCCGGTGCGGTCATGGTGTGTCTCCCTGTGCCTGTCGGTCCCCACCATTGGCGGCCACCGACTGGTTCGGTGTCAAACCATGCTGATCTACCGATGATCTGACTGTTCCTCACCCAGTGGGTACAAGAGCCCGCCGGGCACGCCGGCGCCCGACGTGCCGGAACCGGCCCGCCCTGCCCGGCCCCGCCCGGACCGGCCGCTCCGGGGGCTGCGGCCGCCGGGCGACGGATCCTGGCGAGCGCCCCGGGGGCCGGACGGGCGGATCGAGACGGCGGGAGGAGCAGCCTCGCGCGCTCCTGGCAAGGGTCGTCCGCGAATCGTCCGGTTGTGACCGCTCCCCCACCGGGGATTTGACGATTCGTCATCTGTGACGGCGACACTACGAAGTGCATCCGAACCATCCGTACCGAGCAAGGAGTAGCACCGTGCGCATACTGTTCACCGGCCCGGCGGCAGCCGGCCATCTGTTCCCGATGGTGCCCACCGCCCAGGCCCTACGGGCGGCGGGGCACGAGGTGTTGTTCGCGGCGTCCCTGCCGCTGGACCAGCTGCGCGGCTCCGGGTTCCCGCTCACCGAGATCGGTGACGGCAGCAGCATCCAGGACGCCTTCGCGCGCAGCGCCGAGCGAGGCGCGGGTTACGTCAACCACGACCGCACGCAGGACGAGATCCTCGCCCTCGCCGCCGTCGGTTTCGCCGAGCTCTCCCGGCCCACCGTGCCGGGCCTGCTGGACGTCGCCGAGCAGTGGCGGCCGGACGTCCTGGTCTTCGACTCGTTCCAGGCCGCTGCCCCGCTGGTCGCCGCGAAGCTCGGCATACCCTCGGTGCTGCACAACTTCGGGGTCACCTCCGGCCACGGCATGGTCGCCCGGCTGGCCGCGAACTTCGAGGACGTCTACAAGGAGCACGGGGTCGACGGCCCCGCCCGGCCGATGGCCCTGGACGTGCTGCCCGCCTCGCTCGGTGGCGACGGTGACGGCTGGCGCGTGCGCTACGTCCCTTACAACGGCGGGGGTCTGGTCCCGGCCGACCTGCTGCGTCGTGGCGAGCGGCCGCGGATCGCGGTCACCCTCGGCACCGTGCTGACGCAGGTGGACGGCGTCCGGGCGATCGCCGGGCTCGCCGCCGCCGCCGGCACGGTGGACGCCGAGTTCCTGTTCGCCGTCGGCGGCGCGGATCTCTCGCTGCTCGGCGACCTCCCGGACAACGTCCGGACGCTGCCCTGGGTCCCGCTGGCCGAACTGCTCAGCGTCACCGACGCGGTGGTGCACCACGGTGGTTCCGGCACCATGCTCACCGCCCTCACCGCGGGCGTCCCCCAGCTGCTGCTGCCGCAGGGCGCCGACCACTTCGCGAACGCCGACGCCCTGGTGGCGGCCGGCGCGGCGCTGCGCGCCCGCTCCGAGGAGGTGGACGGCGAGCTGCTCACCCGGCTGCTCACCGACACCGCGCTGCGCGCGAGCGCGACCGCCCTGCGCGCGGAGAACGCGGCGCTGCCCGCACCGGCCTCGCTGGTGCCGGAGTTCGAGGCCCTGGCCGCGGCCTCACGCTGAACCCGCCCGGGGCGGGCCGGCCACGGCCGCCCCGCCCCGGTGGCCCGGCTATCGTGGCCGGGTGAGCGCCTCCCCCTCGTTCCCGGCCGCCCGCACGCTGACGGACGACCTCGGGCTGCCCGTCCGGATCGGCGCGGTGCGGCGGGTGGTCTCGCTCGTACCGTCGCTGACCGAGGCCGTGGCCGGGACCGCGCCCGGTCTGCTGGTCGGAGCCACCGACTGGTGCACCCACCCGGCGGAGCTGGCGGTCACCCGGATCGGCGGCACCAAGAACCCGGACACGGCCCGGATCCTCGCGCTGGCACCGGATCTCGTGCTCGCCAACGAGGAGGAGAACCGGCTGCCCGACCTGGACGTCCTGCGGGCCGCCGGAACACCGGTCTGGGTCACCCGGATCCGCACGCTCGACCAGGGGTTCGCCTCCCTGGAACGGATGCTGGACGAGGTCTGCGGCCTGGGCCGGCCCGCCTGGCTGGAGCAGGCGCGGGCCGCCTGGCGGGAGGTCCCGGTACCGGATCGCCCGCTCCGGGCCGTCGTGCCGGTCTGGCGCCGTCCGTGGATGGTCCTGGGGAGTGACACCTTCGCCGGCGACCTGCTGCGCCGGCTCGGCGTCGAGCCGCTGCACGCCGGACACCCGGAGCGCTACCCCGCGATCCCCGTCGCCGAACTCAACGCGTCCCGGCCCGAGTTGCTGGTGCTACCGGACGAGCCGTACCGCTTCACCGCCGAGGACGGACCCGAGGCCTTCCCCGGCGTACCCGCGGCGCTGGTGAGCGGGCGCCATCTCACCTGGTACGGACCCTCGCTGGCCGAGGCTGCGACCCTGCTACCGGCGCAACTGGCCCTGCGCGTGGGGTAGGTGGCCCGGGACCGGAGGCGGGCCGGGGTTCGCTCCGGCGAAGGCCCCGCGCACGGTTCCTCCGTATGCGGGTCGTAGGATGACGCTTCTTCGACGAAGAACTGTCAACGGGGGTTGGTCACCTATGCGGGTGAAGGTTTTCAAGGGGTCGACGGTGCTGGCCACGACCGTCGTCCTGTCCGCCGCGCTGCTCACGTCCTGCGGGACGAAGCCGGCGCACGACGCGAGCGCTCCACCACCGGCCACGGCCGCCGGGACCTCCCCCGCCGCGTCCCCGTCCCCGTCCGACTCCCCGCCGGCCGCCGCGAGCGAGTCCCCCAGCGCCTCGCCGAGCCCCTCGGCCAAGACCTCCACCGCTGCAGCGAGCAAGCCGGCGAGCGCCAGACCCAGCACGCAGGCGGCGAAGACCACCCCGAAGCCGGTCGCGGCCGCGGCCCCCGCCCCGGTGGCCAAGCCCGGCCCGGTCGCTCCCCCGCCGCCGGCGCCGACGACGCCGCACGTCCCGCCGCTGGAGAGCAGCTGCAAGCCGTCCTACCCCCGGCCCAACGAGCCCCGGAGTACCGTCGGCGCGGCGCTGACGGCCGCGGCGGCCCAGTCGCGGGTGCTGAGCCTGAGCAACGGCGGCACCGACCGGATGCCGCCGCTGCCCACCAGCCTCGTCAGGGCGATCGCCTGGCAGGAGAGCGGCTGGCAGTCGGGCATCCTCGCCTGTGACGGCGGCATCGGCACGATGCAGGTCATGCCCGCCACCGTCGCCTGGATGAACGGCAAGTACGCGGCGAAGTCCGACCCCGAGACGCTGGAGGGCAACGTCCAGCTCGGCACCCAGCTGATCGACTGGCTGATCGCGTACTACGGCGACTCCAGCTTCGGCGGGAAGTACGACCTCACGCCGGACCCGGCCACCGGAAAGACCCCGCTGCTCGACCTGGTGATCGCCGCCTACAACGCCGGCGCGGGCAATGTGCACTACAACAGCGTCACCGACCCGGTCACCAACACCACGACCGGCAGTCTGGTCATCCCCAATCCGGGCTACGTCGCGAACGTGAAGGCCCTGATGTCCAGCGCCCCCTGGAACGCCGGCTGACGGACCCACCCGCCGCGCCGCCGCCCGGCGGCGCGGCGTCGGATCGGATCGGATCGGATCGGATCGGATCGGATCGGATCGAACCTGACCGGGCAGGTCAGGGCCGGTCAAGGCCGGTCAGAGCAGCGCAGGACGGCGTGAGCCCGGCGGACGGATCCGCCGGGCTCACGGGTGTCGGCGGCCGGCGCTACGGCCGGGCCGGGAACCGGCCGCTCAGCGGCGGGCCTCGGTGACCGCGGTGCCGAGTGCCTCCTTGATGCGGGGGCCGAGACGGGCGAACCCGAACTCCTTCATCGCCGCCCGCAGAAGCTCCTCGTCGGTCCGCTTCACCGAGTCGGTGTCGAGCCACCGCACCACGGCGAGCAGCTCCTCCGCCGAGTAGCCGGTGACGGGCTTGCCGGGGGTGAAGGCCGGCTTCTTCGGACGGCGGGCACGGCCGGCCGTCCCTTCCTCCTCCGCAGCCGGAACGGGCTCCACGACCGGGGCCACGTCGACGACCTCGACCACCGGCGCAGCCTCGACCTCGACGACCTCGACGACCGGCGCGACCTCGACGACCTCGACGACCGGCGCGACCTCGACGACCTCGACCACCGAGGCCACCGCCTCGGGCTCGGGCAGCACCTCGGCCTCCGGCTCCTCAGCGGCCTCGGCCACCTCGGAGACGACCTCGACCGTCTCGGGCTCCGTCGCCGTCTCCGTCTCCGTCTCCGTCTCCAGGAGCACGGGCTCGGCAACCACCGGAGCGGTCTCGGCCACGGGCTCGACAACGGGCTCGGGCTCGGGCTCGGGCTCGGGCTCGACAGCAGCCTCGGGCTCGACAACGGGCTCGGGCTCGGGCTCGACAACAGCCTCGGGCTCGACAACGGGCTCGGGCTCGGGCTCGACAACGGTCTCGGGCTCGGGCTCGACAGCAGCCTCGGGCTCGACAACGGGCTCGGGCTCGGGCTCGGGCTCGACAGCAGCCTCGGGCTCGACAGCAGCCTCGGGCTCGGGCTCGACAGCAGCCTCGGGCTCTACGACGGGCTCGGGCTCGACGACGGCCTCGACGTCCGCGATCACCTCGGTGGCCTCGGCCACCTCCACGATCACCTCCGCCTCGACGGCCTCGACGGCCTCGGTCTCCTCGACGGCAGACGCGAGGTGCTCCTCCTCCGAGGCCGGCGCCGGGATGCTCACGATGGCCTCAGCCGGGGCGAGCCCGTCCTCCGCGTCGGCGGAGCCCCCGTCCTCCGTCACCGTCTCCTCGGCCGCCGGTTCGACGGCCTCGGGCTCGGCGCCCTGGCCGTCGCGCTGACCACCGGCCAGTGCCTGGCGGGCCGCGTCGGCGCCACCGGTGTGGCGCTGGTACGCGGCCTCGGCGGCACGGCGGTCGGCGCCGGCGGCGGTCAGCTCCGCGAGCAGGTCGGCGAGGCCGGCCTCCTCCAGGGCGAGCCGCAGGGAGCGGATCGTGGGCAGCCGGTAGAGCGTGCCCTCGTCGTCGGCGAGGCGCTCGACCAGCGCGGTGAGCTCCTGGAAGGTGAGCGCCTCCAGGTCGTGGCCCGGCAGCAGGCGGGCCAGTTCGACGGTCCCGGCGTTGATCGCCTCGAAGGCCTGCGCCGTGGCGTCCACCAGGGCGCCGTCGGCCGGGGCGACCGGCAGCGTGCCGTCGGCGGCGAAGACCGCCCAGGCCCGGCGCTCGACCTCGGCGGCGGCGAGCGCCTCGTGCAGTTCCTCGCGGCGCAGCCGGGTGACGGCCAGCGTCTGGGCCTGCTTGCGCAGGCTCCGCGCGCGGAGCCAGGAGAGGCGGACACCGCGCTCGCGGCGCCAGGCGCTGCCGGCCGTGGCGGCGGCGAGCACGTCGAGGTCGGTGTCGTAGGCCGCGCCGTCGAGCGTGGCCGAGGTGCGGTGCACCCGCTGGAGCAGCTCGACCAGCAGGGCCGCCTGCGCGACGGTGCCGGGCTCGCTGAGGGAGGCGTCGGCGGCCAGTCGGGTGACCGACTGCCAGGTCTGCTGAAGGTCGCCGCCGCGCAGTTCGGCGAGGGCGGTGGAGGCCGCGCGGGCGTCCTCCGGGGTGGCGACGGTGTCGACGGCGCCGTACCAGGCGTGGGTGTCGGCACTGAGGGTGAAGGCGCCGAGCTCGGCGTACCTGCCGAGGTCGGCCCGGAGGTCGGTCTCGGTGGTGCCGTCCTGGGCGGGGGCCTCGTCCAGGTCCGATACGTCGGCTACGTCGGCGTTGCTCGAGTGAAGCACTGTCATGTGAAGTCCGGTTCCTGGCAGGGCGACTACGGCGGGGACTGGCGGAGAGGGTGACGGCGCCGGTGAGCGCCGCGACGGGTCGGTCGGGCGTCCGACGCGACGGGCAACCGGTCTGGACGCCGGTGTGGACGCCCAGAATACGGGTGCCCGTTCGAGGCTTGCACGCACCCACCGCCCGACGGGGCCGATGACGCGCCGTAGACCCCCCTACCGGCCCTCGTCCGGCCACCGGCGCGCTTCCTCCTCGGGGCGCTGTGCAGGACGGATCGGCCGACCCCGGCGCCGACGGATCGGGCCGAGCGGCACCGTCCGAACCCTGCGTCCGGGCGGGGCGCGGCCGCCCGGGGGCAGGCCGTGTCCGGTGCGGCGGAGCGTCTCCGGATTCACCGGTGCGAGGTACTCGGACAGCTCCGTCCGGTGCCACCAGGCGCCGGTTTCCCGGCGTTCGCGCCGGTCGGTGAAGCGGTAGAGGTAGAGGACGGCCCGGACGTGGGTCGGCGGTTCGGCCGGGAAGGGGTTGCCGCGCAGCAGCCGCAGAGTGTCCGGATCGTTCGCCAGCAACCGGGCGACGAGCGGCAGGAACCACGGCCGGGCGTAGTCGGGCGAGATGCCCGCGAACCACATCAACCAGTCCAGTCGCAGGTGGTAGGGCGCGAACTGGCGCGGTCTGCGCCGTACGTCACCCGGCTTCCCCCGGAACCCGTACTCCTTCCAGACGGTGTGCCCGGTGATCTCGGGGTCGTCGGTACCCTCCAGCACGACCTCCTGGCGGATCCGGTTCACGCTCCCGAAGGCGCCGTAGGTGTTCACCAGGTGCAGGTGGTCGAAGGAGCGGTTCATCACCTGCCGCCGCGAGAGCATGTTGCGCACCGGCCGGCGGCTGAGCACCACCACCAGGAGCGTCGTCGCGAGCACCAGGCCCTCGAACCAGCCGGGCACCGTCCCGTACGAGGGCGTCGCCGGCAGTGGCAGCACACCGCGCAGCCGGGTGGCGTCGACGACGGAGAGCGCGAGCGCGACGGTGATCCAGTTCAGCCAGGCGAAGTTCCCGGACGCCACCAGCCAGAGCTGGGTCAGCACGATCAGGCCGGCCGCCACCGTGGCCACCGGCTGGGGCAGGAAGAGACAGCCGGGCACCAGGAGCTGCGTGACGTGGTTGGCCGCCGCCTCGACACGGTGGAACGGCGCCGGCAGGTGGTGGAAGTGCCAGCTGAACGGCCCGGGCATCGGCTGGGTCTCGTGGTGGTACCGCAGACACGTGAGGTCCCGCCAGCAGCTGTCGCCGCGCAGTTTGATCAGCCCCGCGCCGAACTCCACCCGGAACAGCAGCCAGCGCAGCAGCCAGAGTGTCGGCACCGGCGGCGCCACCTCGTCGTTGCCGAGGAACGTGGCGAGAAACCCCGCTTCCAGCAGCAGCGACTCCCACCCGAAGGAGTACCAGGTCTGACCGACGTTGACGATCGACAGGTAGAGCGCCCAGAGCAGGGCCCAGCACAGCATCGACGCCCAGAGCGGCAGGAGGTCTCCGGCGCCGGCCAGCAGGGCCGCCGCGAGCGCGCAGCCCGTCCAGGCGACGGTCGCGAAGAACCGGTCGGAGTAGCCCAGCCGGAACAGGCCCGGAGCCTGCCGCAGGCTCACCCGGGCGAGGTGGCGTGGCACCGGCAGCATCCCGTGCTCGCCGATCAGCGCCCGGAACTGGCGAGCCGCGGTGAGGAATCCGACCAGGTAGACGGCGGCCAGCAGCCGTTGGACGAGCTGCCGGCCCAGCCAGTAGTCGGGCGCCGCGAACCACTGCATGCCGGGCCGCTCCAGGGACGGTGGTCTTCCTGCGGTATCCGTACCACTCGCCCCTCCGGTCGCCGGGGCCGCGACGGGCCGGGCTCCGCCCGGTTCACCCGATCGGGCCTCCGCCCGCCGCCGAGCGGCCCGCCCCCGGCGGGAGCGGGGCGCCCCGGACCGCTCTCACCGGCCGTCGGGCGGCGACCAGGCGGCCGCGCACAGGGCCGTGGCCAGCTCCTCCCCGTAGCAGGACGCCGTCAGCCAGGCCTCGGTGAACGCCCGGTGGTCGTCGACCAGGACCCGCCCGAAGACGTCGCGCTGCTGGTCGCCGGCGCTCCCGGCCAGGGCGTCCAGCAGCAGCGCCGCGGTGGCGAGCCCGGCCGCCCGCAGGCGGTGACCGTCCCGCGCGGCGGAACCGGCGCCGACGGCCAGCAGGGCCAGCGCGCGCCGGCCGCCGGTGACGGCCTGCTCGACCCGGCGGGTCAACAGGTGCACGGGGGCCTCGACGGCGAACGGAGCCTCGGGGCCCCACGGCGGACCGGAGCCCGGACCCGACGGCGGACCGGACGGCGGACCCGACGGCGGACCGGAAGGCGGACCCGACGGCGGACCCGACGGCGGACCGGACGGCAGATCGGACGGCAGATCGGCGCGCTGCAACCGCTCCAGGCCGAGGTTGACCCGGCCGGAGCGGTCCGCCGCGAGCGTGAGGGTGGCGCCCGGCGCGCCGGGGTCGGCGCCGACGGCCAGCAGGCGCAGCTGCGGCCGGGGTGCACGCTCCAGCCGGCCGATCACCCGCAGGCGCAGCCCCGGGCAGTCGGCGAGCAGCGCCAGATTGGCCCCGTACGCGAGGTCCGGGTGGTCGTGGGCCGGGCGGAGCACGAGCGGGAGGCCGTCGCAGTCGGCGTGCGGATAGCGGGCCGCCGAATCCCCGGACGGGGCGGCCGCTCCGCGCAGCGTGACCTCCAGGAAGAGCAGGTCGCCGCCGGCCGGACGGCTGTCGTGCGGCAGGTCCGTCCAGGCCAGGGCCCGCGCCACCTGGCGCGTGACGGGCTCGGCCCAGAGCCGGTCGGCGGGCTCCGCCGTCCAGGGCGCCCCGCCGGCCCGGACGGCGCGCACCCCGGCGCCGGCGCCGAGACGCCCGGTGGCGGACCGGGTCGCGCCCTGGACGGAGAGGCCGGCCCGGGTGAACTCCCGGTGGCTCAGCACCGCGTCACCCAACCGCACCGGGCGGTTGGCGGCGGCCAGGGCCCCCGACGCCGCCGTGGACCGGTCCGCGTGCGGGGTGATCTCCGCGACCGTGCTCAGCCGGCCGGTGGCGTCCACCGCCCAGCTCAGCACACCCGCGTGGGTGGCCGTCAGCACGGGCTCGGTGAACAGGCCGTACAGCCGCAGCCCACCCGCCTCCCGGTAGGCCTGGCGGGCGGTGCCGCGCAGGTCGCCCAGGGCGGATCGGGGCGTCGCGGCCGAGCACAGCGCGCTCGTCAGGCCGAGCAGCTCGCGCAGTGCGTCGGAGAGGTCCGTGAGCCGGTGGTCGGGCTCCCCGGAGCGGGCCGCGCGCAGCCGGGCGACCACGCCGACGGCCTCGGCGCAGGGGCGGTGCAGGCCGACCAGCCGGGCCTGGTGCGCGGCCCGCAGCAGCTCCGCCTGGAGCACGGCGCCCGCACCGCTGATCCCGGCGGCGAGCACCGCGGACGCGCAGGTGTGCAGGCGCTCGGCCGCGCCGCTCTCCGCCCCGGTCAGCGGGACGGCCGTGCTCCCCGGCTCGGCGGCGTCGTCGTCGGTCTCGCCGGGTGCGCCGGGTGCGCCGGCGGCTTCACCACCGGGCTGGCCACCGGATTCACCACCGGGCTGGCCACCGGCCTCGCCACCGACGGCGCCGGCGTGTCCGGTGGCCAGTGGGGCGACCGTGACGGCGGCCGCGCGGTGCAGGCAGGCGGGAGCGAGCAGACAGCCGCAGCGGACGTCCGCCGCGCTGCGGACGACCCCGCCAGGAGCGTGCAGGACGAGCAGGACGTCCTCGTCGACCTCGATCGTCCAGTCGTCCCCGGTCCGCCCGACCGGCCGGTCCGCGAGCTTCTCGGCGGCTCCGTCCAGCCGTTTCCGCAGTCGGGGCGAGAGGGCGGCCACCACCTCGCTGACCACCTCGGGCCGGACCGGCGGCAGGGCCGGCTTGTCGAGTCCGGTCAGTACGGTCATCGGACCTTCTCCCCCACCCAGCGGGCCAGTTCGAGCGGACTCAGCGCCGCCACGGGCATGCCGGCCGCGACCAGCTGCCCGGCCACCGCCGTCGAGTAACGCGCCGTGCCGCTGTCGTCGAGGGCGGCGCAGCCGAGCAGGTGGCAGCCGGCACCGACCAGGGCGCGGGTACGCGCCAGCAGCCCGCCGAGCGGACGGCCCTCCTCGAAGTCACTGATCACCGCGATCAGTGTGCGGGACGGCACCGTCACCAGGCTCTGCGCGTACTCCAGGCCCGCCGCGATGTGCGTGCCGCCGCCGACCCGGACCTCCAGCAGCAGGCCGAGCGGGTCCTCCACCCGCTCGGTCAGGTCGACGATCTCGGTCGAGAAGGCCACGAAGTGGGTGCTCAGCGAGGGAACACCGGCCAGGATCGAGGCGGTCAGCGCCGCCCAGACGGTGGAGGCCTCCATCGAGCCGGAGACGTCGACGAGCAGGATCAGGCGCCAGTCCGAGGCCGTGCGGGCCCGGCTGCGGAACACCGGCCGCTCGGGGATGATCAGCGTGCCGCCGTCCGGGCCGGGCCGGGCGGTGGCGAGGTTGGCGCGGATCGTCCGGTCCAGGTCGAGACCGCCGCCGGGGCGGCGGGTGGGCCGGGGCACGCCGATCCCGGTCAGGGCCGGGCGAAGTGTGCTCGCCAGCTCCCGGGTCAGCTCCTCCACCAGGCGCCGCACCAGCGGGCGCAGCGCCGCGAGGCGGGCCTCCGGCAGGCCGCCCGCGTGTTCCAGCACGGTGCGCAGCAGGTCGACGGAGGGCCGGACGGCACCGGGATCGATCACGTCCAGGACGTCGCCGCGGCCGTGCTCGACGGCGGCGGCGAGGACCTCCTCGCGGATGCCCGGCCCGAACAGGGCGGTCAGCTCCTCCGACCACTCCCGTACTCCGGGGTACGGGGCCTCCCGGCCTCCGCCCCGGCCCGCGCCGCCGGGGCCGGATCCCTCCCCGCGACCGGTGCCGTAGAGCTCGTCGAGAGCGGTGGCCAGGCGGGCGGAGCGGCCGGTCGGGCCCCGGCTGCCGGGGCGGCCGAGCAACAGTCGCCAGCGGTCGGCGGGCGGCAGCACGCTTGCCCGGGCCGCACCGGTCGGCGGCGGCGGGACCACCGGCGCCGGGGCGGCGACGCCAGGGGCGGCAGGGTGCGGGGCGGCGACGTCCGGGACGGCAGGGTGCGGGGCGGCGGGGGTCGGGTCGGCGGCACCCGCTGCCGGGCCCACCGGCTCGGTGAACAGACCCCGGCGCAGCAGGGCCCGGCGAGCGGCCAGGTCCGCTCCGGTCCAGGCGGCGAGCAGGGCCGGGTCGAGGGCCTGCGGCAGGGCGTCGACCCGCTCCCCGAGCCGCTCCTCGACCAGGGCCAGCAGGCGGTCCCTGGCGGCGGGGCTGAGGGTGTCGAAGCCGCCGCGCAGCGCGGGGAGGCGGTCCAGGAACGCGGAGTCGGGCAGCGCGGCGATCCGCTCCAGCAGGGGTGCGAGCACGGCGGGCGCGGTGGCCAGCAGGCTCTCGGCGGCGGTCAGCAGGCCGGTGAGGGCCCGGGCGAGCGTGCGCCGTGCGCCGGGGTCGGTGGCGCCGTCCACCCAGGAGGCGGCGCGGTCGCCGAAGGCGCCCGGCGGCTCCTGCCCGAGCAGCACCCGTACGGCGCCGGCGGCGCCCCGGATCAGCGGCGTGCCGCCGGCGGCCAGCCGGGCGAGCGCATCGCCCAGCCGGAGTCCACCGAAATCGTCGGCGCGGCGGGCCAGTTCGAGCAGCGCCCGGGCGTCGGCCGGGTCCTCGGAGCCGCCCAGCCCGTCCAGTTGCCGGACGGCGGCGGCCGTCAGCACGGCGGCCGTGGCCCCGAGGGCCTCGGACCGCTCGGCGCAGAGGTCCAGACCGGCCACATGACCGGCCGCCAGGCGGTCCAGCAGCCCAAGGGCGTCGAGGAGTTCGGGCAGACCGGCGCAGCCGGGCAGCAGCTCGGCGAGCTGCGCCAGCCGGGCGTCGGCCAGCTCCGGGAGCCCGCAGGCGGCGGCGTCGGCGAGACCTCGGACGGCCTGCCGGGCCGTGCTCCCCTCGCCCTCCGCCTCGCGCCGCAGCCGCTCGCGCAGCGCGCCCTCGGCGGCCTGCGCGGGGGTGACCCCGCGCAGCCCCGCCACCGTCAGCATCGCAGCGACGGCCGGGGTCCACCGGACCCGCCAGCGGGTGCCCACCGTCTCGGTGCCGCCCGCGCCGGAGCCGGTGACCGGCTCGCCGTACGGCACACCGCACGCCTCCAGCCGGTGCAGCAGCAGTTCGCGGCGGCGGTCCAGGGCGGAGCGCAGCGGGTCGAGGCGCAGCTCGCGGGGGGCGTGCTCGGTCCCGTCGGCGGGGCCGGGCAGGCCGAGGGTGTCGAGCAGGGCCTCGACCGCGGGCGCCAGGCCGCTGCGCGGGGCGGCCTGGGTGGCGATCCCGGTGCGGGAGCCGACCAGCACGAGTTCGAGGGCGCGGGCGACGGCCCGGCCCCGGCCGAGCGGCTCGCCCTGGGCCAGGACGCTCTGGACGGCTTCGACGAGTTCGCCGCGGCCCGGGCCGGGCAGGCCGCGCAGCCGGGCGAGGTCGCCGGCCAGGCGCACGATCTCGCGCGCGTCGGCGGGCCCGGCGGGGTGGTCCTGCGCGCGCAGCGCCACGCAGATCCGTACGGCGGTGCGGGTGAGGGCCTCGGCGAGCCGGGCCGGATCGCCGCCGGCGTCCAGCACGGTGTGCTGCCACTCGGGATCGCGGATGCCCGCCGGATAGCCGGAGCGGGCGTCGAGCAGCGGGTAGGTGTAGGGGATCAGCGAGAGGACGAACCCGCCGTCCGGGCCGCTGGCGCCGTGGGTGGTGGCGCCGTCGCCGGTGCTGGTGCCGTCTGCGATGCCGTCGCCGGTGGCGGTGTCCTCGGCGGTGCCGTCCCCGGTGGCGGTGTCCTCGGCGGCGGCGAGCAGCGCGGGCGCGTGGAAGGCGCCGACCACCGCGGCGACCCGCCGCCCGCCGGCCGTCGCCTCGGCGAGCCGGGCCCGCATCCACGCCTCCCGGCGCAGGTCGTACGGGTCGACGCCGCCGGCCGCCGCCGCGTCCCGGCGAAGTGCCCAGCCGACCAGCAGGGCGGCCCGTCGGACCGCCTCCGGGGTGGAGCCGGGCGCGGTGGTCTCGACCAGGCGGTCCCAGAGGTCCTCGTCCGGGCGGCCGGTCAGGCGGGCGCGCAGGGCGTCGGCCACCCCGGGACCGTCGGGCGCCCCGCCCTGCCGGTGCTCCGCGCGGGCCGCGAGCGGCAGATCGCAGGCGACCACCCGCACGCCGCGCCGGGCCGCCCAGCGCAGCGCCGCCAGCTCCGGTGAGAAGTCCGCGAAGGGGTAGAACGCGGGCCCGGTCCCGTCCGCCGCGCCGGCCGCCGGCGCGGCGGCCAGGGCGACCGGCGCGCGGGTGCCCTCGTCGGCCAGCCACCCCAGCCACGGCTGGAACTCGGCGGGCAGCTCGACCAGCAGCACCTCCGGATCCGCGGCGTCCAGCAGGGCGGGCACCACCGCCGCGAGCGAGGGCGCGTGGTGCCGTACGCCGACCAGGTAGGGGCCGGGGTGGTCGAGGCCGGCGCGGGCCAGCCGGTGTGCCTCGGCCTCCAGCGTCGCGCGGTCGTGCCCGGACCTCCCGATCCGGTCGGCGGTGCCGTCGGCGGCGGCCGCCGCGCGGTCGTGCCCGGACCTCCCGATCCGGTCGGCGGTGCCGTCGGCGGCGGCCGACGCGCGGGCGGGGCCGGGGGCAGGACCGGGGACGGCCCCGGTTGCAGCCGTGCTCATCGGGTTCAGTCCTCCAGTGCCGAGCGCAGGTCCCACAGGGTGCGCCAGGTGGCGGCGCCCTGTTCGGCACGGCGGCGGACCGGGCCGTCCCAGTACCCGAGCAGCCGGGCGGCGTCGGCCGGGTCGTCCTTGCGGACCACGCCGATCAGCTGCCCCGGCAGCCGGTCGAGCAGCTCGCCGGTACCGGGGAGGTAGGCCGCCGAGACCCCGAGGGCGGTGGCCACCGAGACCGCCTCGGCGGTGCTCATCACGGTCGAGGGGCGCTCGACGTCCCACCCCTCGGTGGAGCGGCCGGTGCGCAGGTCGCGGAAGGCGGTGACCAGGGCCTCCAGCACCGCGTCGTCCACCGCGTACGCGGCGCCGGCCCGGGCGACGGCGGCGGTGGACTGGCGGCGGACCAGGTCGACCTCGGCGGCGAGGCTGCCGATCGGGCCCACCGTCTCGAAGTTGAAGCGGCGCTTGAGGGCGGCCGACATCTCGGAGACGCCCTTGTCGCGGAGGTTCGCGGTGGCGATCAGCGTGAAGCCGGCCGCCGCGTGCAGCTGCCCGTCCGGGCCTCCGGCCAGCTCGGGAACGGCGATCCGGCGCTCGGAGAGCAGCGAGACCAGCGCGTCCTGCACCTCGGGCAGGCAGCGGGTGACCTCCTCGACCCGGGCGACGGCGCCCGCCGTCATCGCGGTCAGCACGGGCGAGGGCACCAGGGCCTCCCTGCTCGGGCCCTTCGCCAGCAGCAGGGCGTAGTTCCAGCCGTACTTGAGCTGGTCCTCGGTGGTGCCCGCGGTGCCCTGGACGGTCAACGCGCTGGTGCCGCAGACGGCGGCGGCGAGCAGTTCGGAGAGCATCGACTTGGCGGTGCCCGGCTCACCGACGAGCAGCAGGCCGCGCTCACCCGCCAGGGTCACCACGCAGCGCTCCACCAGGGAGCGGTCGCCGACGAACTTCTGCTCGATCGCCAGGCTGCGGCGGCCCGCCCTGAGCTTCTCGCCGTCGCTGCCCATCACGAAGGTGACGACGGCACGCGGGGTGAGCAGCCAGCCCGGCGGGCGCGGGCCGCCGTCGTGGGCGGCCAGGAACTCCAGCTCGGCGGCGTACCGCTCCTCGGGCGGGACGACCTGGCGGTCGGCGGTCGCGCTCACGGCTCCGTCGGCGCCGGAGCCGGCCGAGGAGCGGGCCGGAGTGGTGGCAGGGGTGCCGGCCGGGGTGGCTGCAGGGGTGCTGGTGACGCTCATCGGCGGCCCTTCTTGCGGGTGCTGGTCCGGAGTTCTTCGTAGCCGGGGGTGTCGCCCTCGCCGATCCGTCGCCAGGCGAGGGCGAACAGCTCGGGGACGGGCAGCCGGGGCAGGATCGGGCCGTGGTCGGCGGGGTCGTAGAGGCCCGCCTTCCAGGTCTCCACCGGCAGGCCCGGGGAGCGGGCCTCCCGCCAGCCGCCGGGCAGGAAGAGGCTGCGGCCCGCCCGGGCCCGCTTGGCCTCCAGGACCAGGGGGGTGGCGCCGAGCTCGGCGCGCGCCTTCTTCAGCCGGGCCGGCTTCCAGCCCGTCCAGCGGGCCACGTTGCGGTCGGTCGGGTCGGGCAGCGCGAGCAGCTGCAGGTAGAGCGCCGCCGCGTCCTCGCCGAGGCCGTGTGCCGCGGCGACCTCCGCCACCAGCGCGGGCACGCTGAGTTGCGGATCCTGCGCCCAGCCCGCCCCGCCGGGGCCCCGGTCCGTCAGCAGACACTCCAGCTCCTCCCCCAGGACGGCCTGCAGGGCGGGCGCCTGCGAGCCGAACCAGTAGCTGCCGGACAGGCCGGTGAGCAGCTCGAACAGCGGATCGTCGGGGCCGGTCAGCCCGGCGGGCCGCAGGTAGGCCCGCTCCAGGAGCCGGCCGCCGGGCGCGAGCACCAGGGCCTCCCCGCAGGCGACCAGGCCGTCGCTGCCCGCGCCGCCCTGCTCGGGCAGTCCCGCCCGGGTGCGCAGCAGCGGCGCCAGCGGCTCGCCCTTGGCGGTGTGCGCGAGGTCGTGGTCGAGCAGCAGCCCGGGATCGGCGAGCCGCCGGCGCAGTGCGGTCAGTGCCTCGGGCAGCAGCGGGCGCAGTCCGTCCCCGTACGGCAGGTGGTAGGCCAGCCAGCGCAGCGCGTCGACCGCCGCGGAGAGGCTGCCGCGGCCGGGAAGGGCGCTGTCGTCCTCGGCGGTGAGCTGCTTGTCGGTGCTCCCGTCGACCGTCCGCAGGCGCTGCACGGTGGTGCGGGCGAGCCAGGCCGTACGGGCCGGGTTGAGCATCTCCTCGATCGCCGTGACCTGCGCACCGGCGACCGTGGCCTGGGCTTCGGCGGGCAGGGTGACGATCCGTCCGATCCGTCCGAGCCAGAACTCGGCGCCGGCCTCGACGGCGGGGCCCTCGCTCCACAGTGCGGCGGGATCGGCGGGCAGCAGGGCGGTGCGCAGACCGGTGATGTCGGCGTCGTCGAGCGAGCGGATCCAGGCCCGGGCCGCCGTGGCCTCGCCGGCTCGGATGCCGAAGCCCTTGAGCTGTTCGGCGCTCAGGAAGGAGCCGTACCAGTGGAACAGGTTCGGTGCGGCGCCGAGCAGCAGGGTGGCCCGGATCCGGCCGATGCCGGTGCGCTCGCCGAACGCCTCGGCGGCCTCGGGGCGCCAGCGGAAGCTGCCGTGCTCTGCCAGGTGGGCGGTGAGTGCGGCGATCCGGGCGGCCATCGGCTGCCCGTCCACCCGCCGTTCGTCGTGCAGGGTGAACCCGGCGACCGGCCCGAAGGCGCCGGACGGGTCGTGGTCGAGCGCGAGCCAGTGCAGGCGGTCGCCGTGCGGGCCGTGGCTGGCCAGCACCACGACCGTCCGCCCGCCCCGGCGCAGCACCTGGCCGAACCGCGCACCGGTGTCGGGGCGGCCGTCGGACCGGGTGGGCCGACCGGCCTGGGCCTCGCACAGCGTGACCACGCGCAGGGTGTCGCCGGGATCGGCGAACGGGCCCCGGGTGAGTTCGGTGAGCAGCAGCGCGAGCGAGGCGCTGACCTCCGGCGCGGTGACCGGGCCGGCGGCCGCGAGGGCGAGCGGACCGAGCCGGCCCAGCAGGTGGACCCAGCCGTGGAAGCCGTCGCCGCCCCGCAGCGGGAGCCGCTCGACGTCCGGCGCCCAGCTGTCCTCGGCCGCGGGAGCCGGGGCGGCGAGCAGGTCCGCGACGATGCGCAGGTTGGCGAGCGTGTGCCAGCTGCCCGAACCGGAGCTGCCCCAGGAGCGGCCGAAGCCGTTGACGCCGTGCAGCACGGTGGCGACCGCGTCGCGCAGCTCCAGGTCACTGCCGTGCGCGGGGCGGTGGGGCGCACCCGCGGAGGCCGCCCCGGGGCGCGCGGCGGCCTCGGCCTCGGGCTGCGCGACGAAGCGGGCGGCCCGGTCGAGGGTGTCGGTGGCGATCCGGGCGAGGCCCGCCACACCGGCGGCGAGCAGCGGGTGCCCGAGCTCCGGCAGGACGGCGGTCACGGCCGGGACGGGCACGTCGGCCGCCTCCCGGTTGCGGGCTATCGGACGGCGCACGCCCCGGACGGTGAGCCAGCGCTGCTCGGGCCCGTCGGCCGTCTGCGGGTCCGCCGGCCAGGCGGCGTCGATGAGTTCGGCCGCCTGGGCGTCGGTGACGCTTCGCAGCACCTTGGAGTCCTGTTCGTCGCGGGGGCGCAGCGCGTGCCAGTGGTCGCGCGGCGGCACCAGCGCGGTGCCCGCGGCGGTCAGGCCGCCCGGTTTTCCGGGGGTGAGCTCGGCGATCCGGTCGGCCGCGGTGCCCGCCCCGTCGGCGAGGCTGAGCGAGAGGCCGTTGGGCTCCTCCACCAGCACCGGTTCGGCCCCGGCCGGCAGTCGTAGGCGGGCGATCGGGTGGCGCTGCGGGCGGCCGGTGATCCGCGGCAGAACCGCCGTGCGGCCGTCGGGGGTGGTGCTGGTCACCTGGTGGTCGCCGACCCGGATCCAACTGCCGAGCAGGCGGCCGTCGGTGCCGAGCGGGGTGTCCTCCAGCCCCGGCTGCAGGGGCAACAGCGAGGATGGGACGGGCCGCAGCTCGCCGGCCGCGGCGGAGGCCGCGAACACCGGTGGGAGCGAGTCGCGGCCGGTGGCGCCGGTGGCCGGGTCGTGTTCGGTCAGCACGGGCCGGCCGGCGACATGGCGCCGGACCCAGTGACCGGTGCCGTCGCTGTAGACCTGCCGTTCGACCGGCAGGCTGGTGTCACCGGCGTGCAGGGCGCGGGCGCCGGTGGCCCGGCCGCCGCCGGGCAGGGGTACGGAGGTCGGCGCCAGGCCGTCACCGCTGCTGTAGTAGCCGGCGATCGACTCGCCGCCGATCGCGGTGATCTCTCCGGGCCGGTTCGACCAGTACCCGCGCTGCTTGCCGTCGTGGAACCAGAGGACCAGCAACTCGCCGTCCACGTACCGCAGGCGGGGGCGCTGCCAGCGCTCCAGCCGATCCGGGATGCGCAGGGTGTGTTCCAGCAGGACGCCCTGCGGGCCCACCACGACGGCCCTGTCCTCGCGGTGCAGGACCAGCTGCGGCCAGGCGTTCTCGACGGTGACGCCCTGGAGGCCGGCCTTTGCGCGGGGCATGCCGGGAGCGGCGGACTCCTCGACGCCGAGCAGGCGCAGGCCCTCCTCCAGGGCGGGCCAGCCGAGTTCGTCGGTGATGCCGGCCCGAAGGGCGCGGCCGAGCAGGGCGGCGACGTCCAGAGCGGCGATCCGCGCCGCGGCCTCCGGGTTGGCGGCCAGCAGGGCGCCGCGGT
This sequence comes from Kitasatospora sp. NBC_00315, assembly GCF_041435095.1. Classification (NCBI taxonomy): domain Bacteria; kingdom Bacillati; phylum Actinomycetota; class Actinomycetes; order Kitasatosporales; family Streptomycetaceae; genus Kitasatospora; species Kitasatospora sp. NBC_00315. Next base: position 1,817,833 of record NZ_CP108025.1, read on the forward strand.
GCGGCCGCAGGGCGATCAGCAGGCTCTGGGCGCCCACCAGTCCATCGGCGGCGAGGAGTTCGTCCGCGCGGTCGTCCGCCCACCCGGTGAAGAGTTCGCGCAGCACGGGTGCGCCGGCGACGACGATGCCGGCCTCGGTGTCCTCGTCCGGGGTCCACACCCCCGGGGTGGCCGCCCGCAGCACGGGCCGAAGGCGCGGGTCGGCGGCGACGGCGGCGAGGTCGCGGCGGCCGGGGCCGCCGAGGCTCACCCACGCCGCCAGGTCGAAGGAGAGGCCGACGGGCGGGTCGGCGACCGGCACCCGTTCGGCGAGCAGGAGGTCGAGCAGATTGAGTTCGGTGGCGCCGCGCCGGCGCCGGTCGGCCAGGATCTCGACCGGGACGCCGTCGGCGCGCAGCCGCGGCGCCATCCGCCCGACCAGCGCGAGGGTGGCCGCGCAGGCGGGGCGGGCCCGCCAGCCGCGCCCGAGGTGGGCGACCCAGCGCCGGAGCCAGACGGCGGCGGGCTCGGCGCCGTCCGGGCGCGGACCGGTCAGCAGCAGTTCGGCGCCGCTGCGGGCGAGGACGTCGAGCCAGGCGCGGTCGCCCTCGGCCTTGTCCTCGGAGCCGCCCGGGTCGGGGAAGACCTCCAACAGGCGGACGCGGACGGCGCTGTCGCGTGCGGCGAGCTCGATCAGCGCGCCGTGCCAGGACTTCCAGAACGCGCCGGGGGCGCGGTTGACGGCGGGCGAGGCGAGCAGTTCGGCGAGCAGCGCCTGCTCGTGCTCGGCGCGGTCCAGGCCGGCGGCCCGGATCAGTGCACGGGCGTCCTCCGCGACGCCCGCGTAGGGGGCCATGCCGGCCGCCGAGCGCTCGGCGCACAGCTGCCGGAAGCGCTGCCAGGCGGTCTCGGGGTCGAGCCGGCCGGCCAACTCCTTGACGTACTGGCGCAGGGCCTTGACGGTGAGTGCGCCGGCCAGCGCGAACTCCAGGAAGACGGCGCGCAGCCGCTCCTCGTCGACCTCCAGGCTGTAGGTGCGCTCGGCCTCTCTGGCCTTGCCGAAGAAGGTGCCGGCGTAGGTCCGGTTACCGTGCTCCAGGAAGATCCTGCCCACCTCCTCGCAGTAGGTCGGCAGGAACTGCGGCACGGCCCGGCCGAGCCGGGTCGCGAGGGCCTCGAAACCGTCCTTGGCGTTGCCGGGCTTGGACTTCGCCTGTCGGCTGAGCCGCTCCATCTCCTTGACCAGGGCGAGCGCGTGGTGGCCGTTGGCCGGGTCGTGCACCAGCGCCCAGGCGGGAAAGCCGAGCGCCTCCTGGCGAACCTCGCCGACCTCCACCGGATCGGCGGCGGGAGCCATCCCCAGGAAGTCCGAGGCGAGGTCCTCGGCCTGACCGAGGGCGCGCGGGACGAGGCGGACCACCCGCCGCTCGCCGAGGGCGGCGTGCGCGTAGCTGCGGGCGGTCAGCACGTCCGCCGGGCTCTGCGGCCGGCCGGCGCCGGGCACCGTCCCCGCCGGGAGCACGGCCCCGGCGTCCAGCAGCAGTGCGGCGTGCCGGGCGGCCGCGTCGCCCTCGATGTCGCTGCGGTCGGCGCTCATGCCGACTCCTCCCCTTCGGTCGTGCGCCCGGCGTACAGCCCGGCTGCCATCCGCATCCCCTCGGACCACGCCACCGGCCCGACCTCGCCGAGCGGCAGCACGCTGCCGTCGGGGCCCGTCCAGCTGAGCGATCCGGTCTCGCACTCGTCGTACTCGTAGTAGTCGCCGACCCAGAGCCGGGCCTCCACCGTGAGACCGGCCTCGACCACGGGGACGACCGCGTAGCCGCCCCGCACCCGGTAGCCGAGCCGGGCGCAGCGCCCGAGCAGCTCGCGCAGCTCCTTGTAGCGGCCGCCGGCGTAGGTGGTGACCTCGGTGGCCGCCGCCCGCCCGGCCGGGCGGTGCCAGACCTCGCGGTAGAGCTGCTGGACCTGCTGGGAGACGCCGAGTTCGGCGGCGAACTCCCGCAGGTCGTCCAGGTCTTCGAGCAGCACGGGGTGCGGGATGCGGATCTCGGCGTCGGTCAGGCGTACGGTGTCGCCGTCCAGATCCACCACGCCGAGGCCGCGCTCGGCGTCGGCGCCGCGCAGGAACCCGGCCACGGAGCCGTCCTGACCGGTCACCACGAGGTCGCGGAGCACCTCCCGCCAAGCCTCGTCGGCCCAGACCGCCGTGACGACGGCGGCAGGCACCGGAAGCGAGCGGACCATCCAGCGCTCGACGTCCTCCAGGCAGCGCCGCCGGTGCGCGGTGAGCCACTCGGTGAGCCGCCGCAGGCCGGCAACCACCGGATCGTCACCCAGCTTGGTGGGGACGGTCTTCAGCAGCCGGCCCGCCGCGTTGCGGCAGATCACCCTGCCCTCGGTGTCCAGCGCGACCTGATAGCCGCCCACCCCCGCTTCAACCCATGCCACGGCCGCGCTCCTCCACCTGTCCGGTCTGCGATGGGAGGAACGTAACGGGCCGCACTGACATCGCGTCGGGTGGCCCCGGTCCGGCTGACGGGCAGGTCGGGGCACCCGGCGCGGGCACGGGCGCGACGGACGGGCGGGGCGGACCGGGCGGGACGGACCGGGCGGGACGGACCGGGCGGGACGGACCGGGCGGGACGGACCGGGCGGGACACCACCGCCGAGAGAGTGGACGCAACGTTGCGTCCACTGTTAACGTCAGACGCAACGTTGCGTCCAGATAGAGGAGCACACCCGGATGCCCATGCCACCCACCGCCCCGGCGCCCGAGGGCCGGGCCGGCTCCCCGGCGGCGAACCGGACGGTCATCACCTACGCCTTCTGGATCACCATGGCGGGCACCACCGTGCCCACCCCGCTCTACCCCCTCTACCAGCAGGCCTTCGGGTTCTCCTCCCTCATGGTCACGGTGGTCTTCGCGGTCTACGCCATCGGCGTGGTCGCCGGACTGCTGGCCTTCGGACGGCTCTCCGACCAGATCGGCCGCCGCCCGGTGATCGCGCTGGCCCTGCTGCTGGCCGCCGTGGCCGCCGGGATGTTCCTCGCCGCCGACGGCCTCGCCTGGATGCTGCCCGCGCGGGTGCTGACCGGGTTCTCGGCCGCCCTGGTGACCGGCAGCGCCACCGCGGCGCTGCTGGACCTGGCGGCGCCGGGCGGCCGGGCGCGCGCACAGAGCCTGGCCATCGGCGCGAACATGGGCGGTCTGGCCTGCGGCACCCTGCTGTCCGGCCTCCTCGCCCAGTGGGCGCCCTCACCGCTGCGACTGCCCTGGCTGGTCACCCTGGCGCTGACCGCCGTCGCCGCGGCGGGCGTGGCCGCGCTGCCCAGGGGCGCTCACCGCACGGCCGCACTCAACCTGCGCCCGCAGGCCCTGCGGGTGCCCGCCGGGATCCGGCCCGCCTTCCTGCGCGCGGCCCTGGCCGCCGGGTCGGGCTTCGCCGTCCTCGGTGTCCTCACCTCGGTGACCGGCCTGTTCCTCGCCCAGCTGCTGCACCTGGAGGATCCGGCGCTCACCGGCCTGGTGGTCTTCCTGGCCTTCGCCTGCACCGCCCTCGGCCAGTTCGCCGCCCGGGCGCTGCGGCCCGGCCCCGCCCTGGCCACGGCGTGCGGGGGCCTGGTGCTGGCGTCCGCGCTGATCGCCGTGGCGCTGCTCGACCGCAGCCTCGCGCCGCTGCTCGCCGGGGCCTGCTTCAACGGCCTGGCCACCGGGGCAGCGGTCGGCAACGGCCTCGCCGTGATCAACGCCGGTACGCCCCCGGAGCGCCGCGGGGAGGTGGTGTCCACCTTCTTCGCGATCCTCTACGCGATGCTCTCCGTTCCGGTGATCGGGGTCGGCCTGCTCATCCGGGCGAGCGGCCTGCGCACCGCCGGGGTGACCTTCAGCGCGCTGGTCGCCGCACTCGCGCTGATCGTCGCGGTCAGCCTGCTGCGCGGCGCCCGGGGCGGCGGAGAGCCGGACGGGGACCCGGACGGGGGGCGGGTCCGGTAGGCGATGGTGCGGACCGCCGGGCGGGCGCCCGTCGGTCCGCCCGTGAGAGGATGATCGCCCGAGCGGGCCCGGCCCGGCCGTGGTGCCCGAAGGTCACCGCGGCAGCGGACGGACCCCCGCGGTACCGGACAGATGAGACAGCCGCGGCAGCAGCCCGCGGTCGTACGGAAGGACGCCAGCGCCATCGCCGCCACCCGGCCGGTCGGCCCCGCAGCCGCTCAGCAGCCCGCCCCGGCGAAGCGCCGTAGCGAGGGTGCGCGTCTGGCGGTGCTGAACGCCGCGGACGACCTGCTGGTGGAACGCGGTTTCGAGGCCCTGACGATCGAGGGCATCGCGGCGCGGGCCGGTGTGGCCAAGCAGACGATCTACCGCTGGTGGAAGTCCAAGGTCGACATCCTGTACGACAACCTCGTCCAGGACGCGGCCGAAGCACTGGCCTGGCCGGAGCCGGCCCCCGGCGCCGGGTACACGGCGCAGGAGCTGCGCGGCTACCTGCACCGCTTCGCCGCCTTCCTCGGCGAGGCACCGGCCGGCCGGGTCCTGCAGGCCCTCGTCGGGCATGCCCAGCTCGACCGGCGCACGCACGAACTGCTGCACACCGGGTTCCTGGACGCGCTGACCGCACGGGACACGGAACGGATCCGCCACTGCCTGGCCGACCACCGGGCCGGGCCCGGGGAGCCCGTGTCGGGCGCCGAGGCGGCGGAGATGCTGGACGCGCTGCTCGCCCCGCTGTACTACCGCGCGCTGCTCGCCCGCGGCCCGATCGACGCCGCCCTGGTCGACGCCGCCCTCGACCGGCAGCTGGCCCTGTTCCGGGCGCGGCCCGGCAGCAGCGCCTGACGCCGCCGCGAGAGCACCCCCGCCACCGCCACCCGGCCGGACGGCGCCGCACCGGCGCCGGTGTTTCCACCGGACCGCCCTGGGCACCCGCCCCTCATGGTGAACATCGGATACACGATGATGACCGAGCAGTGCGGCCCCCGGCAGCTGGTGGACGACCTCGTCCGTGCCGAACACGCCGGCTTCGACTTCTCCGTCATCTCGGACCACTACTCCCCCTGGATCGGCGCGCAGGGCCACGCGTCCTACGCCTGGGCGGTGCTCGGCGCCGCCGCGCAGGCGACCTCGCGGATCCCGCTGATGACCTACGTGACCTGCCCGACCTTCCGCTACCACCCGGCCGTGGTCGCCCAGAAGGCGGCGACCGTCCAACTGCTGTCCGAGGGCCGCTTCCGGCTGGGGCTCGGCAGCGGGGAGAACCTGAACGAGCACATCGTGGGCGGCGGCTGGCCGTCGGCCGGCGTCCGGCAGGAGATGCTCGTGGAGGCCGTGGAGATCATCCGGGCGCTGTTCGGCGGCGGCTACGTCACCCGCCGCGGCAAGCACTTCGACGTGGAGTCCGCCAAGCTCTGGGACCTGCCGGAGCAGCCCCCGCCGATCGGTCTCGCGGTCTCGGGCGAGAAGTCCTGCGCGCTGGCCGGACGGCTGGCGGACCTGGTCGTGGCCGTCCAGCCGGACCGTGCCCTGATCGACTCCTTCGACCGGCACGGCGGGGCCGGCAAGCCGAGCGTCGGCCAGGTGCCGGTCTGCTACGACCCGGACCGCGGCGCGGCCGTGGCCCGGGCGCACGACCAGTTCCGCTGGTTCGGCGGCGGCTGGAAGGTCAACGCCGAGCTTCCGGGGCCGGCCGGGTTCACCGCGGCCTCCGCGTACGTCCGGCCGCAGGACGTGGCGGGGTCGATCGCGTGCGGCGACTCGGTCGAGGAGTTCGTCGAGGCGGTGCGCCCGTACGCGGAGGCCGGCTTCACGGAGGTCGCGCTGATCCAGATCGGCGGCGAGAGCCAGCGCGCGTTCCTGGACTGGGCCGAGAGCAGGCTGCTCCCGGCCCTGCGCGGTCTGTGACCATCCGGTCCGCCCGCCACCGCCGGGCATGACCGCGCCGAACCGGGGTAGACGGCGCGGCACGGCCCCCCGACCGGGGCGCCGCCGGTACCGATCCTGGGAGCACAGTGAGCCACGCGTCGCACGACACCGACCTCGACGGCTACGAACTCGTCTTCGCCGTACCCGGCGCCGGCGCGGACCAGGACGTGGTGCTGGTCTCCCGGAGCACCGTCACCGGCCCCGGCGGCCACCCGGTCTACCGGGACGCCACCGGCATCGTCTGCGCCGAGATCAGCGACCGCGGCGAGGCCCGGATGCTGGCCTCCGGCGGCCACCAGCGGCTCCGGCACCCGGTGGCGGTCCGGCGCAGCACGCGCCGCGCCGCACGACCGGTGGCCCGGGCCGCTGCACGCGCCTGAGCTCCGTGCGCACCGGGGCGCCGCCGGATGCCGGTCCGGCCGACGGCGCCCCGGTGCGCACGGAGCACGGGAGGCCCCGGCTCACTGCCCGGCGGCCGGCGCGGCGGCCAGACCGGCGCAGCCACGCAGGCCGTCCCGGCGCTTGGCGGCGGCGGTCGCGGCGGCCCCGGTCACCGGCACCGGCACGCCCGCGCCGTCGACCACGGCCGGGGTGAAGCTCTCACCGGTGACCTTGCCCGCGGCGGTCAGCGTCAGGGTGGTGACACCGGTGTCGTCGGAGTTCGGGTAGTCGGACGTGCCGTACCAGAGGAAGTTGCCGAAGCCGTAGCCGACGAAGGTGTTGCCCAGCATGCCCGCGCCGACCATGGTGTGGGCGTGGGTGCCGACCACGGCGGTGACGCCGGCCGCGGCGAGCTTCTTGGCCAGGGCGCTCTGCGCGGCGGTCGGGCAGGCCTTGCCCTCCTCGCCCCAGTGCAGGTAGACGATCACCACCCGGGCCTGCTTCTTCGCCTCGGTGACGGCCTTCAGCAGCGCGGTGACGTCCAGCGCCGAGGCGATGCCCGGCTTGGTCGCGCCGGCCCGCCACTTCTGGTTGGTGAGGTCCTCCACCTGGCTGGCGGCGAGCACCGCGACCTTCACACCCCGGATGGTGGTCAGGTAGGGCTCGTACGCCTCCTTGGCGTTGCGGCCCAGTCCGATCACCGGGATCGGCGAGTCGGCCTTGGCGGCCAGGGTGTCGGTCAGCCCGTCGGCGCCGAAGTCCACCGCGTGGTTGTTGGCGAGCGAGACGACGTCCACACCGGAGTCCTTGAGCGCGTCCAGGGCCCTGGGCGAGGTGCGGAAGGTGTAGAGCTTCGGCTCGGGCGCACCCCGGTCGGTGATGGCGGTCTCCAGGTTGAGCACGGAGAGGTCCGCGTCGGAGAGGGTCGCCGAGATCGGGCCGAGCGCGTGGTCGGGCGGCGCGACGGCGAGCCGGCTCTCGGTGCGGCCCTCGAAGTGGACGTCACCGGCGAACGCGACCGTGATGACGCCGTCCGGCCTGGGCCGGGCGGAGGGCGAGGCGCCGGGCGACGCGGCCCCGGCGGTGCCGGGCGCCGCCTGCGCGGCGGGGGCGCCCGTCGTGGCCTTGCCCGGGACCGGGTCGTCGGGCCCGCAGGCTGCCACCGGTGAGAGACCGATCAACAGAGCGAGCACGGGTGCGACGCGGCGACGCATGGAATCCCCCCGGGGGTTTGGCAAGAGCGCGGACAGACTACGCCATCCGGCCACAGACTCTTCGCGCCGCCGACACGTCGGGTTCGAGTGCGGAGTTCGATCGGACCGTCCGGACGGCGGCCCCGCGAGGGGCGCCGAACGGTGCCGGAGGCGGTGCACGGCGCGCCGGCGGTGCGATCCTGGTCCCCGGCAGGTGTCACCCAGGACGGGGAGAGCGATGGACACGGAGCGCACCGGGGCGCACCCGCGGCGGCGCGTGGCGCAGCGGGACGCCCCGCCACCCGGTGGCGGGCCCGCGGACCAGGACTTCACGGCGGCGCAGCGGGCTCGCGGCCGGGCACTGCGCCGCGCCACGAGCCCCTGGGCACTGGGCGGACGGCTCGCGGGCCTGGCCCTGTCTCTGCTGCTCGCCCTCACCCACGCCGGCGCCGGGCTGGTGACCGCCGCGGGCGCGATGTTCGGCGGCGGACGGACGGCCCAGGTGCTCGCCGGGACGACCGCCCTGGTCCTGCTCGGCCAGGCACTGCGGCTGCCGTTCGGAGCCCGGGTCAGGGCGGTCCGCGTGCGGTACGGGCTGGTCACCCAGGGCTGGGGCGGCTGGGCGGCGGACGTACTGCGCGGGCTGGGGCTCACCCTGGTGCTCGCGCTCCCCGCCGCGCTCGCAGTGTTCGCGCTGACCGGGCGCTCGCCCGAGCGCTGGTGGCTGCCGGCCGCCGCGGCCGCCGCCCTGCTGACCGCCGCGCTGTCCTTCCTCTTCCCGCTGGTGGTCGAGCCGGTCTTCAACCGGTTCACGCCGATGGCGCCCGGCCCGCTGCGCGAGGCCCTGCTGGAGCTCGCCGCGCGCGACCGGGTGCGGGTGCGCGAGGTCCTGGTCGCGGACGCCTCCCGCCGGACGAGCGCGCTCAACGCCTACGTCTCGGGCTTCGGCGCCACCCGCCGGATCGTCGCCTACGACACCCTGCTGGACACCGCCGAGCCGAGCGAGGTGGAGTTGGTGGTCGCGCACGAACTCGGCCACGTCAAGCACCGGGACGTGACCACCGGGACGCTGCTCGGCGCGGTGGGCGCCGCGGTCGCGGTCTGCCTGCTGGGGCTGATCACGGCCTGGGGCCCGCTGCTCTCGGCGGCCGGCGCCGACTCGGCGGCCGATCCACGGGTCCTGCCGCTGCTGGCGGGGGGTGCGGCGCTGATCGGCGCGCTGTCGGGACCGCTGCAGTGCGCGGTCAGCCGCCGGATCGAGGCGCGGGCGGACCGCCACGCCCTGGAACTCACCGGCGACACCGCGCGGTTCATCGCGATGCAGCGCCGGCTGGCGGTCGCCAACGTGGCGGACGTCGACCCGCCCCGGCTGCTGGAACTGCTCTTCGCCACCCACCCGAGCACGGTCCGCCGGATCGCCGCCGCACGCGCCTGGCAGGCGGCGCCCGGCCATCGCCCCCGGAGCGGATGAGACGACAGGGCGGGTGGACGGCCGGGGGGTGGGAGGGCCGGCGGGTGGGAGGGCCGGCGGGTGGGAGGGCCCGTGCGCGGGAGGGCCGGCGGCTCCCTGATCAGGCCGGACCACGTTCGACGTTGTACTGTGCAACGAAATACCGAGGAGGTGCGCCATGTCCGGCCGAGAGGCGTCGATCGACACCATCCAGCGCGAGCTGACCGCCTTCGCCCGGCGCGCCCGGCACAAGGCCTCCCAGCTGCACCCCGACCTCTCGCTGGTCACGTACAGCATCCTGGACCTGATGAACGAGCGAGACGGCTGCCGGGCCGCCGACGTGGCCTCGTACTTCATGCTCGACAAGTCGACGGTGAGCCGGCAGGTCGGCGCCCTGGAGAAGCTCGGCCTGCTCGTCCGGGAGACCGATCCCGACGACCAGCGCGGCCAGATCCTGCGCCCCACCCCGGCGGGCCTCGCCCTGCTGCACGAGGCCGCCGAGCAGCGGCGGCTCTCCTTCGCCGACCGGTTCACCGAGTGGGCCGACGAGGACGTCGCCCGGTTCGCCGACTACCTGACCCGCTACGGCGCGGCCGACTGACCCGCGCGGCGCGAGCCGCCGCGTGGCGCGGCGCCCACGCGCGGTGTACAGAAGAAGCGTGCCCCTTCAGCAGAGCCCTGGAGACCATCGCCCGTGGTGGCGGGCCGGCCGCGCACTGCACCTGGTCCCGCTCCTGCTCATCGTGGCCATCACCGTCGTCGACATCCTCTCGCCGCCGGACATCCACCTCGGGCCGCTGCTGATCGTCGCACCGGCCGTCACGGCCTCCTTCGCGGGCCCCCGGGCCACCGGCGTCGTCGGCCTGGTCGCCATCGCCGCCCAGGTGGTGATCGGCCTGCTGCGGGACGGGCTGACCACCTCCAACCATCTGGCCCAGCTCGCCGCTCTCGTCGTGGTGACGGCCTTCGTGGTCGCCCTGCGCGCGCTGCGCGACCGCCACGAGCGGGAGCTGGTCCAGGTCCGTACGGTGTCCGAGGCCGCCCAACGCGTCCTGCTGCGACCGCTGCCCGCCAGGGTGGGACCGCTGAGCCTGGCCCACGTCTACCTCGCCGCGGAGGAGGAGGCCCAGGTCGGCGGCGACCTGTACGCGATCGCCCGGACGGCCGGCGGGACACGCCTGCTGGTCGGCGACGTCCGGGGGAAGGGGCTGGCCTCGCTCGGCGACGCCGCCCTGCTGCTCGGCGCCTTCCGGGCCGCCGCCCATCTGCACACCACCCTGCCCGAGCTGGCCCGCTACCTGGACGGCAGCATCTGCTGGGATCTCTCCCGGCCCACCGAGGCCGACGACCCGGGCGAGTCCTTCATCACCGCGGTGATCCTCGACTTCCCGGACGACGACGCGGTGATCCACATGATCGACTGCGGCCATCCCCCGCCGCTGCTGCTGCACGGGAGCGCCGTGACCGCGCTGACCACGCTCCGGCCGGCGCCGCCACTGGGCCTCGGCGAGCTGGCCCCCGCCGACTACGTGGTGGAGACCCGGCCGTTCCGGGCCGGCGACCGCCTGCTGGTCTACACCGACGGCGTGATCGAGGCCCGCGACGCCCGGCGCCGGTTCTACCCGCTCGACGAGCGGATCACGGCGTGGGCGGCCGAGCACCCGGACGGCCTGCTCCGGCAGCTGCGCCGCGACCTGCTCGCCCACGTCGGCGGGCGGCTGGACGACGACGCCGCGATGGTCGCCGTCGAGCGGCTCGCCGACGTGGCGCCCGGGGCCGACCGGGCCTGACCCCGCCGGGCCCCGCGCTATCCGCCGAGCGGCGGCATCGGCGGCAGCGGCGGGAGGGGCTGCGGCCACGGGGTGGACCGGCTCCCGCCCGCGGCGCGCTCCGGCCGCCGCACGCCGGTGGGCACCGGCGCGGCGAGCAGCCGGGCCGCCGAGGTGCTGTTGCCCCGGCGGGCGGCCGAGGCCATGGCGGTACGGGCGAGCGCCGGGTGGGTGTGCGGCGGCACGACCAGGAGCAGGAAGTGATCCTGGTGGCCACCGCCGACGCCGATGGTGTGGGTGCTGGACGAGAAGCAGTTGACGCGCACCACCCGCCCGTCCACGGTGACCCGGCCGGGCACGTCTCCCCAGGCCGAGCGCTCCACGCCGACGTGCAGGATCGGACCGACCCGGCGTCGCAGGACGGCGACCAGAGCGGGCAGCTCGCGCTCCAGGCGGCGCGAGCGCGGCCACCAGGCGCCGTCGAACATCCCGGTGTGGGAGAGCGAGGGGTCGAGCACGAGGCGGGGCACCCCGGGACCGGTGGGAGCGGTCGGGCCCAGCAGGCCCGGAGTCTTGAAGAGCGGATGCTCGAAAGCACGGTCGGTGGCCACGGCCTGCCCGTCCCCGGCTCTCCACGAGCCGGTTGACTGTCCGAGACCGACGCCGGTCCGGATGCCGGCGCTGCTCGATGTCCTCGGTACGTCAACTCTACTGCCGGAGGGGGCCGATCCGGCCGGTCCACGGGAGTCCGGGGGCCGCGGTGCCGGAGTAGGCTGGCAGTACCGAAGGCACTCCGCATGCCGGCACGCCCGGCGCACCTCCGGGGAACGACGACGCCGGCTCCACGCGAGTGGCACCGGGGACTGGTCGGCGGCCATGACTGCGACCTCGGACACCACCCCGACCACCTTCGAGCCGCGGACGCCGCACGCGCCGCCCTCGCCGCCCGGATGGGAACGTCCGCTCCCGGTACTCGCCCCGACCGCGTCGACGGCCTCGGTCCGCCGGCCCGTCCCGGCCGGGGCCGACGCCACGGTCGCCCGCCTGATGGGCCCGGTGGGACTCCAGCTCAGCGACGACGTCCTGGTGGACACCGCCATCGCGGTGATGTGCGGCGCCCGGGTGGACCGGCTGGTGACGCGTGATCACGACGGCCGCTGCAGCGGGATGCTGACCAGTGCACAGCTCCGGCCCTACCGTGGCCGCACCTGGTACCGGGAGCACCTCGCCGTCCGCGACATCGTCCACGACGGCGGCCCGTACGCCCTGGCCGGCATGCCCGCCGGCACCGCCGAGAACGCGATGTCGGTGCGCGGCCTGGCGGCGTGGCCGGTGGTCGACTCCGACGGGTACCTGATCGGCGTGATCGCCCGCAGGACGCTCGCGCCCGAGAGCGCGGAGCGGGCCTGACCGGTCCCCGCGGGCCTGCGGCGGTCCCCGAGGGCCTGCGGCGGGCGCCGGACGCCCCACCGGCGTGCGCGTCGCGCCCGGGTACGCGCGGGCGTGCGCGCCGCCCGTGTCCACCGGCCGTGACAAGCGTCGCGACCGGATCGGAGCTCGTGCCCGAACCATGGAGATGACCTGGAGGAACACCCCCCCGCTCGTCCACAACGCGGGCGCGCTTTCACTCCCGTAACACAGTATGACTAGTATCGCTCCGTCAAAAGTCATACTCCAGACGGCCGGCCCCGACCCGGGCCGCCGCCTCCCCCGAGGAGAATGCTCTGCGCGCGCGTGCGAATCGGCGGACCGCTACACCTGGTCAGGGGGCGGCCGCGGGGCCGCCGCGTACCAGAGGCGGCCGATCCAGTAAAAAGCCCCCCCGGCTGTCCCTGCGAACGGCACTGCTCGTCCTCGCGGTGGTGCCGGGTATCGCGCTCGCCGCGCTCTGGGCGGTGACCAGCGGTCAGACCGTCTTCGACTTCCAGCGACAGGCCGGCCAGGGCCTGCTCGCCCAGAAGGCCGGCCAGCCCTCCAACATCGTCTACTACAACCTGCAGGAGGAGCGCCGGCTCAGCGCCGAGGCGCTCGCCGACCCGGGCGCGCCGACCGATGCCCTGCGCGCCCAGCGGCAGAAGACCGACGAGGCGGTCCGGACCTTCCAGGCCCTCTCCGAGGACGTCGCCGCGGACGCCCCCGCCGAGGTGCGCTCGGCCGTGTTCCAGGCCCGCCAGGCGATGACCCAGCTCGACGCGGAGCGCGCCGGCGTGGACCACGGCACCGCCGAGCAACAGGCGGTGTACACCTACTACACCGACCTCATCTCGGTGGACCTCTCGCTCTTCACGGCGCTCAGCCACGTCGACAACGGTGAGATGACGTACATCTCCCGCGTCCTGGTCGACGCCTTCTGGGCGAAGGAGATGCTGGCCCGCGAGGACGCCGTGCTGGCCCGCGGCTGGCAGTCCGGCAAGCTGAGCATGCAGGACCTCCAACTGGTCCAGCAGTCCATCGGCAACCAGGGGTTCCTCTACGGCACGAAGGTCGGACCCTACCTTCCGGCCGGCGAGGCACCCGCCTACCAGGCGCTGATCAACAGCGACAGCTGGCAGGCCAAGGCGACGGTCGAGCAGTCGCTGACCCGCCCGACCGCCGCCGACGGCGCGGGCAACGTCAGGCTCCCGCCGCTCCACGACCAGTGGCGCCAGGCCGTCGACAAGGTCAACCCCCAGCTGATGAAGATCATGGAGACCCGTACCGCGGGCGTGGTCGACGTCGGCAAGTCGAGCATCCTGGGGCTGCTCCTCAAGGTGGCGCTGACCAGTGCCGTCGGCCTGATCGCGGTCATCGCGGTGATCCTGACCACCTGGCGGCTGACCCGCTCGCTGCGTCGCCGGATCCTCGAACTGCAGGCCCAGGCACAGGAGCTGGAGCGCACCCTGCCCGAGGTGGTGGAACGCCTCGGCCGCGGCGAGCAGGTCGACGTGGAGGCCGAGAGCCGGGCCGTCAGCGAGGGCGCCGGGACCACCTCGGGTGACGAGCTCGGCCAGCTCGGCCACGCGCTCAACTCCGCGCGCACCAGCGCGCTGGAGACGGCCGTGCGCCAGGCCGACCAGTACCGGGGCTTCGAGCGGCTGCTGCAGCGCATCGCCCGCCGCACCCAGCTGCTGATCGGCCTCCAGCTCAAGAAGCTGGACGAGCTGGAGCGCCGCCACGAGGACCCGGAGGTCCTGGAGGGGCTCTTCGACCTCGACCACCTCACCGCCCGACTGCGCCGATACGAGGAGAACCTGGTGATTCTCGCCGGCGGGCAGCCCCAGCGCCGCTGGCGCAAGCCCGTCCCCCTGCTCGACGTGCTGCGCTCCGCCCAGGGCGAGGTCCAGGACTACCGCCGGATCATGCTGGACGTCGAGGGCAGCCCGTGGCTGTCCGAGCGGGCGGTCGGCCCGGTGGCGCACGTGCTCGCCGAGCTGATGGAGAACGCGGCGACCTTCTCCCGGCCGCCCACACCGGTGGAGGTGCGGGCCGCGATCGTCGGCCGTGGCCTGGCCATCGAGGTCGAGGACCGGGGCCTGGGCATGGATCCGGAGCAGTTCGCGGCGGCCAACGAACTGATGAGCCGTCCGCCCCGGATGGACGTGCTGGCCAAGGCCGACGACATCCGCCTCGGCTTCTACGTGGTGGCCCGGCTCGCGGCCAACGCCGGCCTGCGGGTGGAGTTCCGCCCCTCCGCGTTCGGCGGGACCAGGGCCGTGGTGCTCGTCCCGGCCGAGCTGGTCGCCGACGGGGATCCCGGCTACGACGCGGTGGAGCCGGTCGAGCCGATCCCGCTGCCCGTCCGGACCCGGGGCCGCGAGCTTCCCGGCGCCCCGGCCGCGCTGCCCGTCGCCGAGCCGCTGGCGTCCGTGGTGGCGCTGCCGGAGTACGCGGGCACCGGGTACCCGAGCGCCGAGTACCCCACCGCCGAGTACCCGGGCACGGAGTACCCGGGCACCGAGCGCCCCGCCACCGAGTACGCCGCCCCCGAGTACGCCGGGGCCCCGTTCACCGGAGCCGACCACCGCGCCCCCGGTTTCGCGGAGCCCCCGTACGCCGAGGCGGAGTTCGCGGAGGCGCAGTTCGCGGAGGCCGAGTACACCGAGGCCCGGTACACCGAGACCGGCCTCCGGGCCCCCGCGCACCGCCCGGCCCCGTACGCGGCGTCGCCGTACCCGGCCGAGGACCGGCACACCGCCGCCTTCCGGGCCGCGGGCCGCCAGGGCGGCTACCTCGGCGAGGAGCACCGCGCCCCCGAGCAGCCGTACGCCGGCGAGCCCGCCCGCCCGGCCGCCCGCCCCTCCTGGGCCGCCCCCGAGTCGTACGGCGGCGAGGGGCTGGTGGAGGACGAGAAGCCGCTGCCGAAGCGGGTGCGCCAGGCCAACCTGGCGGCCGAACTCCGGCTGCCACCGCCCGTGCAGGGAACGGCCCCGCAGGCCCCGGCCGCCGAGGACGACCCCTTCCGGCGGCCCGCCGCCCCGCGCCGCTCCGGCGCGGCGATCGGTGCCTTCCAGCGCCAGTCGCGGGTCGCGCGCAGCCAGGGCGAGCCGGACCAAGGACACCAGCAGCACCCCGCACCTCCCGCCCAGATCCCCTCCCCCTGGGACGGGCAGCAGGCGGATCCCCTCTCCCCTAGGACGGAAGACCGGACATGACGCGCACCATCGCCACTCACCAGGATCTGGACTGGCTGCTGGACGGACTCGTCGACTCGGTGGCCGGCACCAGGCACGCCGTTCTGCTCTCCGACGACGGCCTGGTGGTCAGCCACTCCCGGAGCATCGACCGCTCGGACGCCGAGCGCCTGGCCGCCGTCGCCACCGGCCAGCAGAGCCTGGCCCGCGGCGTCGGGCAGCTCTTCGACGGCGGCCAGGTCCACCAGGTGATCGTCGAGCTGGCCGACCTCTGGCTGTTCATCATCGCCGCGGCCCAGGGCACCCACCTCGCGGTGGTCGCCTCCCAGGAGGTCGACGCCGAGGTCATGTCGATGGCCATGCACACGCTGGTCCAGCAGGTCGGCCAGAAGCTCGCCACCCCCACCCGCTCCAGTGAGTTCGACGCGTTCGCCGCCCGGGGTGGACGAGGGTGAGGCCGCACTGGAGCGACGAGGAGGAGGACGACGAGGATCTGTCGGGCACCATGGTGCGCCCGTACACGATCACCCGGGGCCGGACCGCCCCGGAGCGCGACGACCTCACCCTCATCACCGTGCTGACGACCGTCCAGGACGGCGGCCGCGCGGAGTTCGGGCGGACGGGTTTCGACCGCGCCGCCCGGACCCCGCGCGGGCTCCAGCCGGAACACCGGCTCATCCTCGACCGCTGCCGCCGGCCGGCCGCGGTGGCCGAGGTGGCCGCCGATCTCAACCTGCCGGTATCGGTGACCAAGATCCTGCTGGGCGACCTGATCGCCCAGGGCCTGCTGCTGGCCCGCGCGCCGCTCTCGGTGGCGGTGGCCGGCGGCGGAGTGGACCTCGGCCTGCTCAGGGCCGTTCGCGAAGGACTCCGGAGACTGTGAACACCATGACAATCGGGACGAACGGTCAGACCGCACCCGCCGCCGTCAAGATCCTGATCGCCGGCGGGTTCGGCGTGGGCAAGACCACCCTGGTCGGCGCCGTCAGCGAGGTGCCGCCGCTGCGCACCGAGGAGTACCTGACCAAGGCCAGCGTCGGCGTCGACGACCTGAGCGGTGTGGACAACAAGAGCACCACCACGGTGGCCCTGGACTTCGGCCGGATCACCGTCAGCAGCGAGCTGGTGGTGTACCTGTTCGGCACGCCGGGCCAGGAGCGCTTCTGGTTCATGTGGAACGACCTGGTCAACGGCGCGCTCGGCGGGATCGTCATCGTCGACACCCGCCGGGTGGAGAGCAGCTTCGCGTCCATCGACTTCTTCGAGAGCCGGGGCATCCCCTTCGTGGTCGCGATCAACTGCTTCCACGGCCGCAACACCCGTACGGCGGAGGAGATCAGGGGCGCGCTGGACCTCGACCCGCAGGTCCCGATGCTGCTCGGCGACGTCCGCGAGCGGGCGTTCGGCCGCGATCTGCTGCTCGCGCTGGTCGACCACCTGATGACCCTGCCCGCCCCGCTGGCCGCACCGGTCGGCTGACCCGCCCCGCGTCCTCCCCCCGGCCGACCCACCACCTTTTTGGAGACCTCCGTCATGTCCTCACCCCTGCGCGTCCTGATCCACGGCGGCGGCATCGGCGGCCTGACCCTGGCCACCGCGCTGGCCCGGCGCGGCCACCAGGTCGACGTCGCCGAGCTCCGCGAGGAGCTGGACGCCCTCGGCGTCGGCATCATCCAGCCCTCGAACGCGCTGCACGTGATGCGCGAGATCGGCGTACTGGCCGAGTGCCTGGAGGCGGGCTTCGAGTGGGAGGTGCTGACCATCTGCGACCCCGCCGGCGCCCCCCTCGCCAAGATCCCGCAGCCTCGGATGGCCGACGCCCCCTCGAACAACGGCATCCCCCGCCCGGCGCTGGCCAAGGTGCTCGGCCGGGCCGCCGCCGAGGCGGGCGCGAAGATCCGCTTCGGCACCACCGTCACCGCTCTCACCGACGACGGCGAGGGTGTCGACGTCACCCTCTCCGACGGCACCGAGGGCCGCTGGGACCTGGTGGTCGGCTTCGACGGCATCGGCTCCCCGCTGCGCCGGCGGCTGTACGGCGACCGCTTCGAGCCGCAGTACACCGGCTTCGCCAACTGGCGGGTGACGGTGCCGCGCCAGGCCGAGGTGCAGGGCGTGGTGATGAGCGCGGGCAACCGCAACGCCAAGGCGCTGCTGACCCCGATCACCGACGACCTGATGTACCTGGGAACGGTGTTCGCCGAGGCCGAGGACTTCCGCCCGGACCCGGCGCGCGCCCACGAGCAGCTCGCCGAGCGGCTCACCGCGTTCTCCGGCCCGGTCGCCGAGGCGCTCACCCACGTCACGGACCCGGCCGCGGTGGTCTACTCGCGGATCTCCCAGGTCACCGTCGAGGACGCCTGGCACGTCGGCCGGGTGGTGCTGGCCGGCGACGCCGCGCACGCCAGCACCCCGCACCTGGCCCAGGGCGCGGCGATGGCCGTGGAGGACGCCCTGGTGCTGGCCGAGAGCCTGGACGCGGCGCTGGCGGCCGGGGAGGGCGTGGACGCGGCCCTGGACGCCTGGGAGGCCCGCCGCCGTCCCCGGGCGATGTGGGTGCAGAGCCTGTCCCGGGCCATCCTGAAGCAGGAGACCGGCAGCCCGACCACCCCCGAGGAGGACGAGCTGCTGAAGGTCGGCATCCCGGGCGCGGCGCACTTCCTCGTACGCCCGTACTGATTCCGACCTGTTCGACCTGGTGGGGCCCCGTCGCCTGACGGGGCCCCATTTTTGTCTGCTGATATGACTGTTTCGGTTACCGGATACGCCGCCGGGACCCCGGGTAATGCTGAGCCGAACGGATGACACGGCATCAGAAACGGCACTCAATGAACCAGCCCGACACGGCACCCGAAGGCACCGGGGCCGCCAGGCCGCAGCCCTTCCAGCTCCCCGACTTCTACCTCCCGCACCCCGCCCGGCTGAACCCGCACGTCGAGTCCGCCCGCACCCACACCCGGGCCTGGGCACGCTCGATGGGCATGCTGGAGGGCTCCGGCGTCTGGGAGGAGGAGGACCTCGAGGCCCACGACTACGCCCTGTTGTGCGCCTACACCCACCCCGACTGCGACGCCGCCGAACTCGCCCTGGTGACGGACTGGTACGTGTGGGTGTTCTTCTTCGACGACCACTTCCTGGAGATCTTCAAACGGACCCAGGACCGGGCCGGCGGCAAGGCCTATCTGGACCGGCTGCCGGCCTTCATGCCGCTGGATCCCGGGGCCGTGGTCCCGGCGCCGACCAACCCGGTGGAGGCCGGCCTGGCGGATCTCTGGGCGCGTACCGTGCCCGGCATGTCCGAGGACTGGCGGGCCCGTTTCGCGGAGAGCACCGAGCACCTGCTCAACGAGTCGCTCTGGGAGCTCTCGAACATCAACGCCGGCCGGACGCCCAACCCGGTCGAGTACATCGAGATGCGCCGCAAGGTCGGCGGCGCGCCCTGGTCGGCGGGCCTGATCGAACACGCGGTGGGGGCCGAGGTGCCGGCCGTGATCGCGGCGTCGAGGCCGATGAGGGTGCTCAAGGACACCTTCTCGGACGGCGTCCACCTGCGCAACGACCTGTTCTCCTACCAGCGGGAGACCGAGGAGGAGGGCGAGCGCAGCAACGGCGTGCTGGTGCTGGAGACCTTCCTCGGCATCGGCACCCAGGAGGCCGCCGACGCCGTCAACGACCTGCTGACCTCACGCCTGCACCAGTTCGAGAACACCGTGCTGACCGAACTCGCGCCGCTGTTCGCCGAGTACCGCCTCGACCCGCACGCGTGCGCGCAGGTGCTGGCCTACGTCAAGGGCCTGCAGGACTGGCAGTCCGGCGGGCACGAGTGGCACATGCGCTCCAGCCGCTACATGAACGGCGGCGGCGAGGGTGCCTCGCCAGCCACCTGGTCGCCGTTCGGCGCCGGGGCGCTCGGCATGTCGGCGGCGGATCTCTCCCGGCTCGGCGCGCTGGTCGGCCCGGCCCGCGCGCGCAGCTTCAGCCACGTCCCCCACCGGCCGGTCGGGCCCTCGCTGCTGCCCGAGTTCGAGATGCCGTTCGCGCTGCGACTCAGTCCGCACCTGGACGCCTCGCGCCGCAACACCGTCGCCTGGTGCCGCGACATGGGCATGCTCGGGCCGCAGCCCGGCGTACCCGGCTCGCACGTCTGGGACGAGAAGCGGGCCGCCGACATCGACCTCCCGCTCTGCTCGGCCGGCATCCACCCGGACGCCTCGCTCGCGGAACTCGACCTGACCTCGGGCTGGCTGGCCTGGGGCACCTACGGCGACGACTACTACCCGGTGGTGTTCGGCCGCACCCGGGACCTGGCCGGGGCCAAGGCCTGCAACGAGCGGCTCTCGCTGTTCATGCCGCTGGACGGCGCCACCGCGCCCGTCCCCGTGAACGCGCTGGAACGCGGCCTGGCGGACCTCTGGACGCGGACGGCCGGCCCGATGGCGCACGACGCCCGGCGCGGCTTCCGCACCGCGGTGGACGACATGATCGAGAGCTGGCTCTGGGAGCTGGCCAACCAGGCGCAGAACCGGATCCCGGACCCGGTGGACTACCTGGAGATGCGCCGGATGACCTTCGGTTCGGACCTGACGATGAGTCTGTGCCGGATCGGCCACGGCCGGCAGGTCCCGCCGGAGGTCTACCGCAGCGGGCCGATGCGGTCGCTGGAGAACTCGGCGGCGGACTACGCCTGCCTGATCAACGACCTGTTCTCGTACCAGAAGGAGATCGAGTACGAGGGCGAGGTGCACAACGCCGTCCTGGTGGTGCAGAACTTCTTCGACTGCGACTACCCGACCGCCGTCGCCGTGGTCGACGACCTGATGAAGTCCAGGATGCGGCAGTTCCAGCATGTGGTCGCCCACGAACTGCCGGTCCTGTACGACGACTTCGACCTGAGCCCGGAGGCCAGGAGGGTACTCGACGGTTACGTGCAGGAACTGCGGGACTGGATGTCCGGCATTCTCAACTGGCACCGGAACTGCTTCCGCTACCAGGAAGAGGCACTGAGCCACGGGGGCCTGCCGCAGCACGGCGACCCGGGGGCGCTCGTGCCGACCGGGCCGAGCGGTCTGGGCACCTCAGCCGCCCGGTTCGCCGCGCTGGCGGGCCGGTTGGGGTAGCCGGCGGGGGGCCGCCGGGGTGGGCGGCGCGGGCCGCGGGCGGGCGGCGGGGCCGGTCGGATCGTCCGACCGGCCCCGCCGCACGCCCGGCAGCGGGAGGCCGGTCCGGTGAACGTGCCCCTACTGTTCACCACGTGACACCACATTGGTATGACAGATGGGTTATGTGTATACATCTCGCTATCCTGACCGCCCATTGACGGAGAATCACCGTGTCCTCTCCCCCCGCCGTCGCGCCTGCCGTCCCCACCGCGTCGGCCGCCCCCGCGGCCCCCCCTGCGTCCAGGTTCCAGGCTCCGGTGCTGATGGCCGGCAGCTGCCTGCCGATCCTCGGAGCGGTGCTGATCGCGCCGGTCCTGCCCAAGATGCAGGACCACTTCGCCTCGACCGCCGGCGCGGACGCGCTCGTCCCGATGGCCCTGACCATCCCGGCGCTCGCGCTGGCCCTGCTGGCCCCCTTCGCGGGCATGCTGGTCGACCGGCTCGGCCGCAAGCGGCTGCTGGTCGGCGCCTCCCTCGTGTACGCGCCGATCGGCACGGCGCCGCTGTGGCTCGACTCGCTGGGCTCGATCGTCGCCGCCCGCGCGCTGCTGGGTGTGGTCGAAGCGGTCATCATGACCTGCTGCACCACCCTGATCGGCGACTACTACGACGGCAAGCAGCGGGAGCGCTACCTCGCCCTGCAGGCCGTCTGCAGCGCCCTGTCCGCCACCGCCTTCTTCGCCGTCGGCGGGGCGATCGGCTCGGCCGGCTGGCGCGCGCCGTTCTGGGCCTACGCGGTCAGCCTGCTGCTGGCGCCGCTGATGGCCGCCGTCCTGGTCGTGCCCCGCCGTACCGAACCGCAGGGCGCCGAGGCGGCCGAGGCCGGCCGGCCATTCCCCTGGCGCCGGCTGGCCGCGCCCTGCGCGCTCACCTTCTTCGGCGCGGTCGTCTTCTACACCGTGCCCGTGGAGATGTCCTACCTGCTGGACGACATCGGGGTGAAGGCGACCGCCACGATCGGCATCGCGAGCGCGACGGCCAGCGTGGCCACCGTGATCGGCGCATTCACCTTCACCCGGCTGGCCGACCGGGCCGAGCGGCTGCTGCCCGCCGTGCTGACGCTGTGCGCGGCCGGCTTCACCGTGATGTGGCTCGCCGACGGCACCGTGCTCCTGGTGGTGGGCGCCGTGGTCAACTGCCTCGGCGGCGGCATGCTGCTGCCGACCCTGCTGACCCGGGCGATGGCCCTGCTGGACTTCGCCGACCGGGGCCGCGGCACCGGTCTCTGGAACGCCGCCTTCTTCTTCGGCGAGTTCGTCTGCCCCCTGATCCTGCTCGGCGTCTCGCACGCGGTGGGCGGCCTGGCGGGCGCGGTCGGCCTGCTCGGCGCGGCCACCCTGGTACTGGCCGCCGTACTGCGGTTCACCCGGCGCCCGGCGGCGGCGCTGCCGTCCGCCTGACCTCCCCCGAGGGCCGGCCGGGCTCCCGCACGGATCCCGGCCGGCCCGCGCCGCCCCCGGCACGCCCTCGGGCGATCGCGCCGCCCAGCACCGAGGATGGGGGGAGGCCATGAGGAGGCACCTGTGGAGCAGGGGAACAGCGGGCCGGCCGGCGGCCGGATCGACGTGCGCAGCGCGGTGGCCGCCACCGTCCTGCTGCTGGTCGCGGCCAACGTCCTCAACAACCGGATCGCGCCCTCGGCCTACCTGATCACGGCGCCGGTGACGGCCGCGCTGCTGCTGCTCCTGCTGCGCCTGGCCGGTGGTACCTGGGCCGACGCCGGGCTGGACCGGGCCGGCTGGGGGCGCGGCGCGCGGTGGGCCGCCGTCCTGATCGCCCTGGTGGCGGCGGTCTACCTGGCGGGAGCCCTGTTCCCGCCGACCCGGGGCCTGTTCGCCGACCGCCGGACGCAGGGCGACGGCGCGGGCACCGTCGCCTTCGAGGTGCTGGTGAGGCTGCCGCTCGGCACCGTGCTGCTGGAGGAGCTGGCCTTCCGGGGCGTGCTGTACGGGCTGCTGTGGAAGGGCTGGGGCGTCAAGGTCGCCACGATCGGCTCCTCGGTCCTCTTCGGGCTCTGGCACGTGCTGCCCTCGCTGCACCTGGGCGAGGACAAGCCCGCGCTGGGCTCACTGTTCGGGCACTCCGTCGTGGGGGTGGTCGTGGTGGAGGCCGGCACCGTCCTGTTCACCGGCCTGGCCGGAGTGCTCTTCTGCGAGCTGCGCCGGCGCAGCGGCAGCCTGCTGGCCCCGGCCGGACTGCACTGGGCGACCAACGCGCTGGGGATCGTGACGGCCTTCGCCCTGCGCTCGCTGACCTGAGCCCGGCGGGCGGGCGGGAGGTGCCGGCCGGGGCCCGGTCCGGGCGCCGGGGCGGGACCCGGGCCGGTCAGCGCGCCATCAGTTCCGCCAGCCGCGTGGTGTCGGCGGCCGTCCAGCCCGGCGGCGCGGCGATCGCGGCCCAGGCGTCGGTGGGCAGCGTCCCGTACCGGTGGCCGAAGCCGGCCGGCACGTCGTTGGCTCCGGCCAGGTCGCAGGCGACCTGCCAGAAGGTGACGACGGGGTACCAGCGCATCGCCGGGGAGACGTCCGCGGCGCGCGGGTCGTCGAGCCACTCCGGTCTGCTCAGGAGCATGCCGGGGCTCCACCAGACGATCGGGTCCGAGCCGTTCTGCAGGTAGACGACCCGGGTGCCGTCCCAGGGCTGCGCCGGGAGCTCCAGGTCGGCCGGCACCTGGGCGAAGCGCACCGAACGGCCATTCTCGAAGACCGGGCGCCAGACCGGGCTGCCCTGCTGCCGGTCGTCGGTGACCCGGCGCCAGATCGGGTTGTCGAAGGTCGGGCCGACCAGCAGGGCGCCTTCGGTCTCGGCCGCCAACCGGTCGAGCCGCCCGTCGAAGGCCTTCTCGGTGGCGAACGACCCCAGGCTCTCCCCGTAGACCACCAGGCGCGGGCGGTCTCCGGCGGGGAGCGTCGCCCACTTGGCGTGCACCGCGTCGAACAGGGCCCGGCCGGCGTCGGTGGCCTCGTCCTCGGTCAGCACCGAGACCCAGCTCGGCAGGTAGGAGTACTGGATGGCCACCATCGCGCTGTCCCCGGCGTACATGTACTCCAGCGGCGTGCTGGCCTGCGCGTTGATCCAGCCGCTGCCGGTGGTGGCCATCACGGCGAGGATGCTGCGGCGGAAGCCTCCGGTGCGCTCCAGCTCGGCGACGGCCAGGTCGGCCCGCCCCTGCAGGGTGTCGGCCGACCGCAGTCCGACGTAGACCCGGACCGGGTCCTGGGCCTGGCGGCCGGCGAACGCGGACAGTTCGGCCTCGGTCGCGGCGGTGCCGACGAAGTCCCGGCCCTTGGAGCCGAGGCTCTCCCAGGACTCCAGCGAGGCGGGGCTGCCCGAGAGCGTGGGCAGCTGCGGCCGGACGATCCCGGCGGTGGTGCCCTGGTCGGTGAGCGAGGCGGCGCGCTCGACCACGTCCAGCACCCCGGAGAGCAGGAAGCCCTGGACGAAGCCGACCACCAGGAAGGCCACCACCGCGACGCCCGCGCCGAGCGCGAGGCGCGCCGGGACCACCCGCCCCAGCGCGCGCCCGACCACCCGGGTGGCGAGCCGCAGCACCCGGGCCACCAGCACGATCAGCGCGCCGGTCAGCAGCGCGGCCAGGGGCACCAGCGACCACCGCCACCAGGAGATCTCCGGGGGCAGCGACACGGCCCGCCGGACCTCCCCCTGCCAGCGCACGCTCCAGGCGGTCACCGCCACCACGAGCACCGCGCCGACCACCGCGAGCACCGCCCAGGCCGTCCGGCGGACCCGGGGCCCCGGCCGGGCCCCGAGCCTGCGGGCGATCGCGGCGACCAGGGCCCCGGCCCCGTACCCGATCGCGGCCGTCACCCCCGCCTCGACACCCTGCAGCCACCAGGAGCGGGGCAGCATGGAGGGGGTGAGGGACAGGTAGTAGAAGAGGACCGCGCCGGCCACCGCACCCCACCCGGGCCGGCCCCTGACCACCGGGCGGTCGCCGGTGTGCTCGCCGAGCCGAGTGCCGAACCGTGACCACGCCCGCACGTCCCGCTCCTCTTCCGTCCGGCTGCCCCGCTCTTCGACAATCGACCTATGTTCCGCCTGACGCCCCGTTGATCCGGGTTCATCGGGTGTGCGGCGATTTCGTGTCCTGCGGCGGCACGGCCGTTCGTGTCCTGCGGCGGCACGGGCGGCGGCCACCGGATCGGCGGTCCGGGGCTCACGCCGAAGTCGAGGCCGTCGACAGCCGGTTCGTCGGGAGGGGTGATCCGGAGCAGGCGCTCCGATGCCCTACTCACAAGTAAGTTTACTACTCGGTAAGTTCGGGGCCGGGTTGGATACCCTTGCACGATGGATCCGCAGACCGGCCGCAAGCGGCTACCCCGCAAGGTCCGCGAACAGCAGATGCTCGACGCCGCCGTGCAGGTGTTCTCCCGGCGCGGCTTCCACGCCGCCTCGATGGACGAGGTCGCCGAGCACGCCCGGGTGTCCAAGCCCCTGCTGTACCTGTACCTGGGCTCCAAGGAGGAGATCTTCTCCGCGTGCATCGCCCGGGAGGCCGACCGCCTGGTCAACGCCATCGGCGCGGCCACGCCGGCCGACGGTGGTGACCCGGCCGAGCAGCTCTGGGACGGGTTGACCGCCTTCCTCACCCACGTCGCGGAGAACCGCGCCGGCTGGGTGGTCCTCTACCGGCAGGCCCGCAGCCGGAGCGACTCGCTCGCCGCCCAGGTCGCCCGGGCCAGGGCGGAGATCGTCGACACCGTCACCGGACTCGTCCGCCAGGCCATGGAGCCGTCCGGGCGCGGCATCGCCGGCGGCGACTACGCCGCGCTGCGCAGGGAGTCCGCGGCCGTCGCGCACGCGCTGGTCGGCGCCGCCGACGCGCTGGCCGAGTGGGCGCTCGCGGTGCCCGGCGAGCAGCCTCGGGCCACCGCCCGCCGACTGATGGACCTGGTCTGGATCGGCCTGGAGCGGCGGGCCAAGGGTGAGGGCTTCCACCCGCCCGGTGAGCCGGAGGGCGGCGAATCGGTCGCCGACCGGCTCCGGGCGAACCCCTGAGCGGACCGCGGAGCGCAGCAGCGGGCCGGCCGGGACCGGTCCCCACCTGGGTGGGGCCCGGTCCCGGCCGACGGACCGGAGCGGTCAGCGGTGGCTCTGGAACTGCACCACCTGCTGGTAGGTCGGCCGGTTCTGCCAGGTCGTCTTGGCGTCCGTGACCCCGCCCAGCGGACGCTGGATGATGGTGTCGGCGCACCACTGGTCACCCGCCGAGCAGTCCGCGTCGCCCGGGTAGACCTGGGCCGGGGTCTGCGCGGCGGCCTGGCCGAGGCTGGTCAGCACGGCCTGGCGGCAGGCGGCCGGGTCGCCGCCGCCGCAGAACGGACGAGCCAGCGGGCCGGCCACGTGCTCGCCGAGAACGGCCCGCAGATCCTTGTCGACATAGCTCCACCAGCCGTACTGGAACGCCGAGCCCTTGTGCGGCACGGACTCGTTGGCGGAGACCGCGCCACCGGCGACCGGCCCGGTCTGGCCGCCCGACGGGGATTCGTTGATCTGCAGCGCGCCGGTCAGCGCGGCGAACAGCCCGTCGCCCATGCCGGGTCGGAACTCGGCCTGGGCGAGCAGGGGCCACCAGGCGTCCAGGATCCGGATCGCGTCCGCGTCGGCGTAGGTGTGGCTGCCCGCCGAGGTCTCCCGGCGCCGGTCGCCCGCCGCCTGCCAGGACGTCAGCTTCTGGACGGCCGCGGCCTGCGCCGGATCGGTGACCGGCGCGCCCCCGATCACCCGGAGCAGCTCCGGCAGCACGTCCTCGGCCCGCAGGTCGGCCACCGCCGCGCCCTCCATCGCCTGCACCAGGGCGACCCGGCCGACCTTGGCGCCACTGCCGACCAGGGCCTTCACCCGGTCGTCCAGCAGATCGCCCCGGTGCACCGAGCCGTTCCCGAAGCCGGCCGGCGCGACACCGCCGGCCTGCTTGTTGTTCCAGGAGATGTAGTAGTCCTGGTCGACCGACTGCGGATGCTCGGCCGGCGGCGTGTAGCGGGCCGTGTTGGCCGCCGGGTCGAAGCCCTGCCACTCGTAGGCCGGCTGGGCGAGCACCGGCAGGCCCGGGTCGACCCCGTCGGCGCGTACGGGGTTGCTGCCGGAGTTGTAGTACGCGGTGTGGGCGGAGTCGGCGTAGAACCAGTTGAAGGTGTAGTTGATGTTCTGCGCGGCCTGCTGGAAGCTCGCCGGATCGTGCACCGCGCCGGGGTCGTTGAGCATCTGGAAGCCGACGATGGAGTCCGCCTCGTGCCGGTAGGTGGAGCGCAGCGAGGTGAACGCGACGGGCCTGCCGCCGACCGTGCCGCGGGCCGACACCAGCCCGTACGCGGTCCGGTTCATCACCAGGGTGTAGGAGCCGGCGGCGGTGGCGTCGGCGGTGGTCGGGGACCACGAGTTCTTCCGCTCCAGGCGCTCCATCGGCGTGCAGGCGCCGTGCAGCAGGTAGGCGTCGGCCGCGAGGGTGACGGGCGAGCCGTCGGGGGTGCACAGCGGTACGGCGTAGGTGTCGGTGATGTCCTGGCCGGCCGAGGTGGCGCTCCACGCGTAGTCCTGGCCGCGGCCGAGCTCGACGTAGAAGCTGAGCCCGGCGAAGGCGGCCCCCCGGGCACTGATGCCGGGGCCCTGGATCTCCTCCAGCATCAGCAGCTGGGGGGCGAAGTAGCCGGTCTGCGGTCCGAAGACGGCGACCGGGTGCCCGTCGTCGGTGTACCTGCCGGACACCACGAGGGCGTTGGACATACCGTGCCTGGCGGTCAGCAGGTTGCCCGGCAGGACGCCCGGGGACGCGGTGGGCGCCACCGAGGCGCCGGTGCCGGTGGCGTCCTCGATCATCGGCTCGGGGACGACCGAGCCGGCGTCCGGGATCGCGGCGCCCTGCGGGTTCGCGGGCGGCTGGGCGTACGGGAAGCGCTGTCCGTCGTGCAGGGTCTGCACCGCCTCGGGGTCGTCGGCCTCGCGCAGCGAGGACCACAGGGCGTCACCGGCGGCCGTGCCGTAGCGCGCCTCCGCGGCCGACCTGACCTGGGCGGAGGCGAGTTCACCGCCGCCGCCCGAACCGAACAGGGCGCCGATCACGGCGGCCAGCGCGACCAGGTCGGTGAGCTCGAAGTGGTCGATGCCGCCCGCGTTGGTGAACCAGTCGATGTGGCCGGTGAGATCGTACTCACCGGGGAACGTACGGGCCTGGTAGACCTTGTCGATGTAGGTGTTGATGCCGTCCAGGTAGGCCCCCGCGTCGGCCAGCGCCTGCTGCGCCCTGGGGCCGGTGCCGAAGGCGCCGTCGATCTGCTGCTGGAGCTCTGCCTCGGTGTACGGCGCGGCCTGCCAGAAACTCTGCTCCAGCTGACGGTTGGCGGCGGCTCCGCCCGCGAACCCGGAGAGTTGGCCCCGGCCGACGTGGCGGAACAGGTCCATCACCCAGAGCCGGTCCTGGGCGGCGGCGTACCCGGCGCCGTACTCGGTGCCGTAGCGGGTGGTGCCGGTGATGTGCGGGACGCCGGTGGCCTTGTCGCGGACGATGGTGACGTCCGGCCGGGGGCTGGTGCTGCTGGCCACCTGGGCGGCCGGCACGCCGAAGGAGGAGTCGTTGAAGAAGCTCCCCAGCTGGGCCGTGGTCAGGCCCGGGTAGGCCTGGGCGAGGGCGGCGTACGGGCCGAGCTGGTCGTCGGTGTGGGCGGGGCGGGTACCGAAGGCGCGGTTGCCGAGGATGTCCGCCAGGGTGGCGTTGCCGTTCTCGCCGGGCGGCAGGATGTCGTTGCAGCGGCCGCCGCAGTAGTCGGGCGCCGGGGCCGCGGCGGCGCCGGCCGTGGGGGCCGGGGCGGCGAGCGCGACGACCGTGGCGGCGACCGCCAGGAGGGCGGCGGCGCGCAGCCGCAGGCGGGCGGCCCGCGCGCGGGGCGGGGTCGGGCGGGGCGGGGTCGGGCGGGGCTCGGTCGGGTGGGTTGTCCTCGGCTGCATTCCTGCTCCTCGCGGCGCACTTCAGGACGGTTCGGCGGCGCCTTCGCGCTCGGGACGGGGCGTCCCGTGCGGGCGCCCGTCGGCGAGCCCCGGGCGGGCCTCCATGGGAGTGGGGCCCATGGAGGCCCGGGTGGGGGCGGGTGGGGGTCGGGTGAGTGCCGGGTGGGGTGGGTGAGGGTGGCCCGGGCCGGGAGCGGCCCGGACCCTGAGCGGTCAGCCGGTCAGGTTGGCCCAGCAGTCGGCCTCGCCGACGTGCGCCGGGTCCAGCGCGTGCCGGACCTCGTGCAGCACGACCGGGTCGACGGCCATCAGCACGTGGTCCGGGCTGTTCGCCGCACAGAGGTCCTGCACCAGCACGTTGTGCACGTCGGGACCGGTCAGTTCCTGGGTCCGATAGGGCGTCACCACCTCGTCGTAGCGGGTGATGATGTTCGTGTAGGAGACTCCGGGCATGGTGTCGCCGCCCGCGTCGAGCCGGGTCAGGACGTCCGAACCGACGACCTGGTCCGTGCAGGCGGGGCAGGCCGATCCGATGATGTCCAGCGCGCCGGGGATCGACCGGGCCAGCACGGCCAGACCGTCGAGGGTGGTGCCGTGGCTGCTCGGCGCGATGCCCACCAGGGTGTGCACCTTGGCCGCGCCGCCGTCGAACTTCAGGTAGTAGCGCGGCAGCAGACCACCGCCCTGGCTGTGGCCGACCAGGTCGGCCTTTCCCGCGGCGGTGGCGGCCAGCACCCCGTCCACGAAGGTGGCGAGCTGTCGGGCCGAGTCCGGAACGGGCCCGATCGCCCGCAGGATCGGAACGCCGGGCTGCTCACCGTACGTCAGGGCGAACACGCAGTACCCGTCGGCCTTCAGCGCGGGGGCGATGGTCAGCCAGTTGACCGAGCCGTCGGCGAAGGTCCCGTGCACCAGCACGACCGGCCGGGGGTGGGCCGGACTCGGCTTGCAGTTCCAGTCGTTGGCGCCGGGGACGAGAGGGGCGGCGAGCGCCTTGGCGGCGGTCACCGGATCGGTCCCGGCCGAGACGGCGGCGGCGGGGGCGACGGCGCCGTGGGCGGGGACGGCTCCGACCAGGGCGCCGGCGAGCAGGGTGCAGCCGGCGAGCAGCCGGGCGAGGGGGCGCCCGGAGCCGGATCCGACGGAGCCGGGTCTGCGGGAGGGGTGGCGTGCGGTTCTGGGCATGACTGTCCTTCGGGTGGGGGATCGAGGCATGCATGCACTCCGAGGCGGAAAAGCGCCTACGCATCGGTAAGTTACCCAGGAGTCAGAACCTTGGCCAGACTTCGCGCACGGCTTTTGCCGCGTCCATCTCAAGTCCGCGAGGGCCGGCCCGACCCGCCGGGCCGGACCCGCCCTTCCGCTCCGGCGTGCCCGGACGAAAGGATGAGCACCGGGTGGGAACGCTCCCATCCGGAGGTGGACCGCACCGGCAGCCCCTGCCCACCGAAGGAGAGAACCCGATGACCACGCACCTCACCAGCGCGATCACCACCGCGATCACCACCGAGGGCCCCGTCGCCGTCCGCGGCGCGCTCGACCTGGAGCGCACCCCGGACGGGTTGCAGCCGCACCGGCTGCCCCCCGCCGCCCGCGCGCAGTTCCCCGACGAGTACATCGGCATGGTCGAGGCCCAGCCCTGCGGCGTCCGGCTCGCGTTCCGCACCGCGTCGGCCACCGTGGAGCTGGAGGCCCGTCCGACCAGGATCGTCTGGTCGGACGGCTCGCGGGGCCCCGACGGCGTCTACGACCTGCTCGTCGACGGCCGGCCGGTGCGGCGCGCCGGCGTCGTCGGCGGCGGGGACGTCATGGCGGTGGACGCGGACGGCCGCACGCGGACCACCCCCGGGCCGGCCGGCCGGGCGCGCTTCACCGGCCTCGGCGAGGCGATGAAGGACGTCGAGATCTGGCTGCCGCACGCCGAGCGCACCGAGCTGATCGCCCTGCACACCGATGCGCCCGTGCACTCCCCCGCACCCGCCGCCGGCCCGGTCTGGCTGCACCACGGCAGCTCGATCAGCCACTGCACCGAGGCGGACGGCCCCACCGACACCTGGCCGGCCGTCGCCGCCGCCCGAACCGGCGTCCAGCTGGTCAATCTGGGACTGGGTGGCAACGCCCTGCTCGACCCGTTCACCGCCCGCGCCATCCGGGACACCCCGGCCGACCTGATCAGCCTCAAGCTGGGCATCAACCTGGTCAACACCGACGCGTTCCGGCTGCGGGCCTTCGGGCCGGCCGTGCACGGCTTCCTGGACACCGTCCGGGACGGCCACCCGGACACCCCGCTGCTGGTGGTCTCCCCCATCCTCTGCCCGGCCGTGGAGGACTCCCCCGGCCCCACCGTCGCCGACCCGGACTCCCCCACCCTGCGGTTCGTCACCCTCGGCACCCCCGCCGACCTCGCGACCGGCCGGCTCAGCCTCAACGTGATCCGCCGGGAGCTGTCCGCCATCGTGGCGAGCCGCGCGCGGCACGACCGCCACCTGCACTACCTGGACGGCCGCGAGCTCTACGGGCTCCGGGACTTCGCCGAGCTGCCGCTGCCGGACGGCCTGCACCCCGACACGGCGGGCTACCGCCTGATGGGCGAACGCTTCGCGAGCCTCGCCTTCGGCCCCGGTCGCGCGTTCGCGCGGACGCCCGCCCCGGCCCGCTGAGGTGCGGGGCCGCGCCCCCGGAGGGCTCGCCCCGCGGGCGGCGCGGCGTCCGGCAGCGGCCCGGTCAGTGCGGCCGCACCTCGGCGCCGCAGCGCGGGCACCGCGTGGGCGGCGCGGCGTCCAGCACCGCGTCGCAGTCCGGGCAGAGCCGGTTCAGCCAGCAGGGCGCCTCGCCGCCCCCGGTGTCCGGCGCTCGCCCGGTCGCGTCCTCGCCCTCGTCCGTCATGACGTCACCCTACGGTCGGGCGGTGGCCCGGCGCAGCCGCCCCGGCCGGCGGTGCCGGCCGGGCCCGGCCCGGCTCCGCTCGGGGCCCGCTGCGCTCCCGTCGCGACCCCGTCGCGACCCCGTTCCGGCCCGGGTGTCGCCGGGAGCGGTGGGCGCGCGCGGCCCGGAGTACCGTGGAACGAACCGAGGGTCACACGCACCGGCGGCCGGACCGGCGGGCGCCCTCGGCCGGTGGGCCGGTCGGCCGGGTCGCCGGTGGCGGATCTCCGGGAGCGGAGGCGGGCAGGCATGGTCATCGGTCGCGAGGCCCCCTACCGGCCGCGCCGCCCGCTCGACGACCGGCGGCCCCGGATCGGGCGGCGCAGGACGGACGGTCGCGATGCACGTGCGGGACGACGCGCAGGAGAGCCCGATCGGAGCGGTCGGGCGGGTCACCGTCTCCATCCCGCCGGACGGGCCCGGCGAGGTGCTGCTGCCGCTGCGCGGCGGGAGCGAGTCCTTCGCCGCGTGGTCCGAGCAGCCGATTCCCCGCCACGCGCAGGTCATGGTGGTCGAGCGCACGTCGGCGCGGTCCGTCGTCGTGGTGCCCTTCCCCTCCCCGTAGTCCCCGGTACCGAGGCCGCCGTCGACCGGCGTCCGTCGAGGAGGCCGTGATGTTGTTCTGGCACGTTCCGGCGCCGAACGAGGCGCTGTTGATCTCAGGGTCCAAGCGGCAGGCGCAGGACACCCAGTTCCGGATCGTCACCGGTCACGGCAGTTTCGTGATGCCGGTCAAGCAGAAGGCCCGGATGCTCTCGCTGGCGCTGCGCGAGGCCGAGATCACCGAGGACTGCGTGACCCAGCAGGGCATCCGTCTCAACGTCCGCGCCGTGACGGTGTTCAAGGTGGGCGACGACTCGGTGTCGATCGCCAACGCGGCCCGTCGCTTCCTGGCCGAGCAGGAGAAGATGGAGGAGCTGGTGGGCCGCATCTTCGCCGGACACCTGCGCTCCATCATCGGCGGCCTGACCGTCGAGCAGATCATCCGGGAGCGCGACCGGGTCGCCCAGGAGGTGAAGGAGGGCAGCCACAGCGAGATGGAGAAGCTCGGCATCGTGGTCGACGCCCTGCAGATCCAGGAGATCGGGGACACCACCGGCTACATCGACAACCTCGCGGCCCCGCACGCCGCCGCGGTGGCCAGCCGGGCCCGGATCGCGCAGGCGAAGGCCGACCAGGAGGCGACCGAGCGGGAGCAGGAGGCGGCCGCCCTCAAGGCCCAGTACGAGCGGGACACCGCGATCAAGCGGGCCGGGTTCGTCGCCGAGACCGAGCAGGCCAACGCCCGGTCCGCGCAGGCCGGGCCGCTCGCGGAGGCCCGGGCCTCCCAGGAGGTCGTCGAGCAGCAGACCTCCCTGGCGCAGCGGCACGCCGATCTGGCGGCGCGGCGGCTGGAGGCCGAGATCCGGCGGCCGGCCGACGCCGAGGCGTACCGTCAGCGCACCCTGGCGGAGGCGGCCCGGGACCGGGTGCGGTTCGAGGCGGACGCCGCCGCGTACGCGGAGCGGACGACCGCCGAGGCGTGGGCGGTCGCCGCGACCGCGCGGGCGGGGGCCCTGCGGGGCGGCAACCAGGAACTGATCGCGGCCAACCGGGTGATCGAGAACCTCCCGTCGCTGGTCGACGCGGCCGCCCGGGGCCTGTCCGGCTCGAACCTGACGGTGCTCAACGGCACCGAGGGCGTGAACCAGCTGGCGGCCGGCCTGGTCGGTCAGGGCATGGCCGTTCTCGACGCCGTCAGGAAGTCGACCGGTCAGCAGTCGACCGGTCAGCAGCGGAAGGCCACCGCGCCCAACGGCGACCACACGATCCGGCACACCTTCCGACCCGTCCACGGCGGCTGAGCGCCCCGGCGGGTCGGCGCGCGGCCGTCCCGCCCCGGCACGCGGCCGCCCTGCCCCGTCCCGCCCCGGCACGCGACCGCCCTGCCTCAGCGCACGGTCAGCGTGCCGTGCATGTAGGTGTGGATGCTGCAGATGTAGGGGTAGTCGCCCGGCTGCGTCGGTGCGGTGACCGTGGCCGTGCCGCCGGCCGCGATCACGCCGGTGTCGAAGGAGTTGTCCTCGGCGGTGAGGGTGTGCGAGCTGTTGTCGGTGTTGTTCACGGTGACCGTCGCCCCGGGGGCCACCGTGATCGCGACCGGCTTGAATGCGAAGTCCTTGATCGTCACGGTGAGGGAGTCGCCGGCCACGGGCGAGGACTCGGTGGCCGTGGCCGAGCCGGAGGGAGCGGCGGTGGAGGCGCTCGCCGAGGCCGAGGCGGATGCGGAGGCAGAGGCAGAGGCCGTCGCGGGCGCCGGCGTGCTGGGGCTGCTCGGGCTGCTGGAGCAACCCGCGAGGGCCAGCAGCAGGGAGCAGGCGGCGACCGCCGGGGCGATCCGCCGGTGGCGGTGGGTGGTACGCGGCATGGTGGTCGTCCGGCCTTTCCGGTCCCGCCCGCCGGTGGCCGGGCGCAGGCGCCCAGCCTCTCGCGCGGGTGCCGACCCGCCCGGGAGCCCACACCCGGCCGGGCCCCGGCTCACCCGTGCGGGCGAGCCGCTGCGCTCCCGTACGACCGTACGGCCCCGGCCGCCCGCCGACGGCGCCGTCAGGGGCCCGAGTGCTCCGGCAGCGGCTGCTCGGACCAGATGGTCTTGCCCTCCCGCTGGTAGCGGGTGCCCCAGTCGGTGCTGAGCTGCATGACGATGAACAGCCCCCGGCCGCCCTCGTCGGTGCTGCGGGCCTGCCGCAGGTGCGGCGCGGTGTTGGTGTGGTCGGAGACCTCGCAGATCAGTGTGCGGTCACGGATCATGCGCAGCTGGACGGTGCCCCTGCCGTAGCGGATCGCGTTGGTGACCAGTTCGCTGACGATGATCTGGGTGCTGTAGTCCAGGTCGTCCAGGCCCCAGGCGGCCAGCTGGCGTCCGGCCATCCGGCGCGCGTCGGCGACCACGGCGAGGTCGGCCGGGAAGGTCCAGACGGCGACGTTCTCCTCGGCCAGGTGGTGGGTTCGGGCGAGCAGCAGGACGGCGTCGTCCCCTGGGCGTTCCGGCACCAGGGCGTAGACGGCGGCGTCGCAGAGCTCCTGGAGACTGCGGCCCGGCTGCGCGAGCAGGTGGTGCAGGCGGTCGAGGTGGGCGTCGCTGTCCCGGCCCCGGCCGTTGACCAGGCCGTCGGTGTACAGCGCGAGAATGGTGCCCTCGGGCAGTTCGGCGGTCGCGCTCTGGTAGCCGGCGTCGCCGACCCCGAGGTGCGGCCCGGCCGGCACCTCGAACGGCAGGATCTCCCCGTCGGGGTCGATCATCAGGGGCTGCGGGTGGCCGGCCCGGGCGCTGGTCAGACGACGGGAGACCGGGTCGTAGACCAGGACCAGGCAGGAGGCCAGGAACTCCGAGGCGGAGACGGCCGCGCCGGGCGCGGAGGCCGCCAGCGCGTTGTCCACGGCGAGGCGCTTGGCGGTCTCGTCCAGGCGCTCCAGCAGTTCGTCGGGCGGCAGGTCGAGCGAGGCCAGGGTGCGGACCGAGGTCCGGAGCTGGCCCATGGTCGCGGCGGCCTCGACGCCGCGACCGGCGAGATCCCCGACGACCAGCGCCACCCGGGCCCCGGACAGCGGGATCACGTCGTACCAGTCGCTGCCGGCCCCGCCCGGTATGTACAGGTGGGCGGCGTCGACGGCGGAGACCGAGGGGGGCTGGCGGGGCAGCAGGTAGCGCTGCAGGGCGGTGGCCACCGTCCGCTCACGGGCGTAGCTGCGGGCCTTGTCGATACTCAGCGCGGTGCGGTCCGCGAGCCGCTCGGCGAGGTCGAGGTCGGCCTCGTCGAAGGGTTCGGCCCGCGCGTTGCGGTAGTGCACCGTCAGGCCGAGCACCGCGTCGTGCACCGCCATCGGGACGACCATCAGGGAGTGCACCCCGTAGCTGCGCAGCAGCGCGCCGAAGGCCGGGTTGGCGGCGAGCCAGGGTTCGTCCTCGCGCAGCGCGGTGATCAGGCGCGGGCGGATGTCGGCCAGGCTCTGGGAGAACGGGGTGGAGTAGCCGAAGGTGTTCAGCCGGCCGACGTAGACGGGCAGTTCCCCGCCGCTTCGGGTGCGGTACGCGGCGCGGCGCAGCGGGTGGTCCGGGGAGACGCCGCCGTGGTGCTCGGGGCCGGCCCGCCAGGTCTCGTCGAGGACGTCCACGGTGGAGGCGTCGGCGAAGCGCGGGACGGTGACGTCGACCAGCTCCTGGGCGGTGGCGGCGATGTCCAGGGTGGAGCCGATGGTCTGCTGCGCCGTGTGCAGGATGGCCAGCCGGTCGGCGGAGGCGGCCTGCTCGGTGATGTCCTCGACGGAGACGGCGACCGCCCGGGAACGGCCGGCCTGCGTGCCGGTGCCGGCCTCCAGCCGGTACAGCGTGAGGGTGAGCACGACGACCGGGCCGTCGTCCCGGCGTTCATCCGTACGGGGCCCGACGCCGCCCCGGATCATCCGGTTCGTCACCCGGGCGCCGGTGGCCAGGACCTCCGCGGCCAGCTCGGTGATCTCGTCGGCGGGGAACCCGGGCGCGACGTCGGCCAGCCGGCGGCCGAGGGCGTCCTGCCCCGGCAGGCAGTGCAGGGCCGCGGCCGACCGGTTCAGGGTGATCACCCGCATGTCGGCGTCGAGGACGTACCAGGCGCGCGGGGCCGCGCCGAACAGTTCCTGCAGGAGGGCGGTGTGGTCGGCGCCCGGATCCGAGTCCCGCACCGTGGTACCTCCGGGGTCGTCGTCCGTGATCCCTCCCCACGATCGCAGAGCGGGCCGCGACGGCAAGTCATGCGTCCCGGGCGTGTCGGCGTCCGAGGCGGGCCGGGCGGGTGCGGTGACGGGGCGGTGAGGATACCGGTGGCGGGCGGGCGCAGGGGCCGGGCGTGGGCGGGGACGGCCGGCAGCGGTCGGCGCGGCCCGCGGACGAGGGCCGGACGGGGCTCACTCGTTCGGCCCATCGGACGGCCGTCCCGCACGCGGTCGCGGCGGCGGTGTGAAAACCCCGAGACCTCCTTCTCCTGAGCGGCGGTCAGTTCGCGAGCGACTGCCCCGGGGAAGCGGAGCGGAGCCGGACCTGTGGCGGGTTCGTCCTCACCTCGGTGACCACCCCGCTCCGGGGCGGCCGACGACATCGCGCACCCGGTCGCCCGGGCGGCCGGCGGCGGTGGCGTGCTGCTGCTCGGCGCCCCCTGTCAGCGCGGTGCTCGGACGGTGCGTCAGCAGCACGGCCACCGCCATGACCGTGGCGCCGATCGCCGTCTCGGCGGCGCACGACGCCGGGATCTCCGGGCGGCCGGTGCCGATGTGCGTGGCGGCGGACCGTCCTCCGAGCGGCGGGCGGGCCCGGTCAGCCGTCCCGGACCGGGCGGCCCGGCGCACCCGTCACGGTGACCCGGTGGCCCGCCGCGGACAGCCGGCCCAGGGCGGAGCGCAGCATCGCCTCGGCGACGGGGTCGATCGCGGTGACCCGGGAGAGGTCGAGCAGCAGCGGGCCGGCCGGGCCGGCGGCTCGCCGCGCCAGCGCGAACAGCACGCGTTCGGCCGCCGTGAAGTCGAGCGCGCCCTGCGCCGCCACCACCGCGTCCTGTCCGGCGGCCAGGAGGGTCGGCGCTCCCCGGGCGGGGCGGCGCATCAGGTGCAGGCCGAAGCGCTCGGACAGCTCGCGCAGCGCCGCCGCGCCCCGGACCGGGTTGCCGGTGGCGTCCAGCGGCGGGCTCCAGCAGGCCACGCCGAACCGGGCCGGGCTGACCGCGATCAGCCCGCCGGACACCCCGCTCTTGGCGGGCAGTCCGACCCGCAGCAGCCACTCGCCGGAGGCGTCGTACATACCGCAGGTCGCCATCACCGACAGGACCTGCACGGCGACCGGCTCGTCCACCACCCGCTCACCGGTCACCGGGTTCACCCCGCCGTTGCCCAGCGTCGCCGCCATCACGGCGAGGTCGGCCGCCGTCGCCCGCACGGCGCACTGGCGGAAGTAGAGGTCGGTGACGGCGAGCGGGTCGCAGGCCAGGGAGCCGGCGCCGCGCATCAGGTAGGCCAGCGCCCGGTTGCGGTCGCCGGTGGCCGCCTCGGAGGCGTAGACGGCCTCGTCCACGTCCAGCCGGCGGCCGGCGAAGGCGCTGAGGCGGGCGAGGACGCGCTCGAAGCGCTCGGCGGGCGTCGCGCCCGGCAGCAGCGCGGTGGCCGCGATCGCCCCCGCGTTGACCATCGCGTTCGACGGCCTGCCGGTGCCCTCCTCCAGGCTGATCGCGTTGAAGGCCTCGCCGCTCGGCTCCGCGCCCACCCAGCGGCTGACCTCGTCCAGGCCCAGTTCGGCGAGGGCCAGGGCGTAGACGAACGGCTTGGAGACCGACTGCAGGGTGAACGGCTCGCTCGCCTCCCCCGCCTCGTAGCGGTGCCCGTCCATGCTGACCAGGGCCAGGCCGAAACCGGCCCGGTCGGCCCGGGCCAGTTCGGGGATGTACGCGGCGACCTCGCCCTCGTCCAGGGTGCGCAGCCGCCGGTACAGATCGGCCAGCGCGGCGGTCACCGCGTCGGGAGCGGGGTCGGCGGCGGGGTCGGGGCCACGGTCGGAGTCGGCGGCGGGGTCGGGGTCGGCGGCGGCCACCTGTCAGGGCGTCACGATCGGGAAGGGCACCGTCAGACACCGGAGCACCCGGCCGGCCAGGAGGACGACCCGCCGGGGGCGCCCGGCTGCCGGAGTCCTCGCAGCCGCTCCGGCAGGGGGTGGGCAGGTCGTCATCGCGCTCCTCGGCACGCCGGCGGGTCCGCGCGGCCGGCACGGATCACGGACCACGGACCACGGACCACGGACCACGGACCACGGACCACGGCAAACCTACCGAAGTACCAATGATTCGGCATGCGGAGCAGCCGGTGCCCCGGACGGTCGTCCCGGGCACCGGCTCCGCCCCGGCCGCCACGGCGGCGAGGCCCCCACTGCCCCCCGCCCCCGCTCCGGCGAGGCCGCGGCGCCCCGACGCCACGGCTCCTCCGCCCCGGCCGCTACAGCGGTGGCTCCTCGCGGACGACCGCCGAGCATCCCGCCGGGACGTCCAGGCCGCCGCCCGGCACCGGGCGCCCGGTCAGCAGATCGTGGCCGGACAGCGCGAGGTGCACGTCCCGGTCGGTGTTGTTGATGACGAACAGCCAGCTGCGGCCGTCCGCCGAGCGG
Source organism: Kitasatospora sp. NBC_00315 (assembly GCF_041435095.1). NCBI lineage: Bacteria > Bacillati > Actinomycetota > Actinomycetes > Kitasatosporales > Streptomycetaceae > Kitasatospora > Kitasatospora sp. NBC_00315. The sequence goes on from NZ_CP108025.1 coordinate 1,856,343, forward strand.
CGTCGCACCGCCTCCACACCGGGCGGCAGGCCCGGCAGCTCCGGGCTCACGCCGCTCTCCTCCAGGATCCGGTCGATCAGGGCGCGGTACGCCGCGTCGTCCAGCTTCGTCGAGACGTACCAGCCGGTGCCCTCGCCGAAGGCGTGGCGGGTGACGGCGGGCCGGCCGGCCAGCGGGCCCTCGGCGTACGTGGTCACGGTCTCGGCGCCCTCGGTGCGCAGGTCCTCGCTCCAGAGCGTCCCGGTGGAGCCGTCGGACAGGGCGAGGGCGGCGCCGGCCGCGAGCGGGCGGTGCTCCTCGCCACGGATGCCCAGGACCTCCCTGAACGCGCCGGGGTGTCCGCCGAGGCGGACGTGGTGGTGCTGGTCGACCACACCGCTGAAGTACTGCACCAGCAGTGTGCCCCCTCCCTCGACGTACCGGCGCAGTGCGGCGGCGCCCTCGTCGGAGACCAGGTAGAGGCTGGGGGCCAGGACCAGCCGGTAGCGGGAGAGATCGGCCTCCGGGTGGGCGAAGTCGGTGGTGATCCCGGCGTCCCAGAGCGCGCGGTGGGCGCGCTTGAGGGTGCCCGGGTAGTCGAGCTCGGAGGACGGCAGACCGTCGGTGTCCAGCGCCCACCAGGCGTCGGCGTCGTGCAGGACGGCCGCCTCGGCGGTGACCGTGGAGCCGGCGATCTCGTCCAGCGCGGCGACGGCCTCGCCGGTGGCGACGGTCTCCCGGAAGATCCGGGTGTCGGGGCCGGCGTGCGGGACCATCGCGGAGTGCCAGAGCTCGGCCCCGGCCCGGGACTGGCGCCACTGGAAGAACAGCGCGCCGTCCGAGCCGCGCGCGATGTGGGCCAGCGAGCTGCGCAGGATCCGGCCGGGCTCCTTGGGGAGCACCCGGTCCCCGAGGTAGACGGTGTTGGTGCCCTGCTCGATCAGCAGCCAGGGCTTTCCGCCGCCGAAGGAGCGGGCGCGGTCGGCGCCGAACGCGGTGTCGGCGTCGCCGTCCAGGCCCGGGGCGTCCATGTAGTGGTCGATGCCGACGAAGTCGACCTCGCGTCCGAAGGCCCAGAGGTCGAGCGTCTGGTAGCCGGGCAGCATCAGGTTGGTGGTGACCGGCACCGCGGGCGGGATGTGGCGGCGCACGGCGTCGCGCTGCTCGCGGTAGGCCGCCAGCGCCTCGTCGGACCAGAACCGGCGGAAGTCCAGGGTGTGGCCGGGGTTGTGGTGCCACTGGGTGGCGCGCGGAGGCGTGATCTGCTCCCAGGCGCCGTAGCGCTGGCTCCAGAAGGCCGTGCCCCAGGCGTGGTTGAGCGCGTCAAGGGTGCCGTACCGGGCGCGCAGCCAGACCCGGAAGGCGGCCGCGGACTGTTCGCAGTGGCAGACGGTGGCGTACTCGTTGTGGATGTGCCACATCACGACGGCGGGGTGCTCGCCGTAGCGCTCGGCGAGCGCCTCGGCGATCCGGGCCGCCGCCCGGCGGTAGGCCGGGGCGGCGAGGCAGTAGGTGTCGCGGCTGCCGTGGGTGAGCCGGGTGCCGTCGGGGGTGACCGGCATGGCCTCGGGGTGGGCGAGGGTGAACCAGGGCGGCGGTGAGGCGGTCGGGGTCGCCAGGTCGACCCGGACGCCGTTGGAGTGCAGCCGCTCCAGGTGGGCATCGAGCCACCCGAACTCGTAGCGCCCCTCCTCGGGTTCGAGCAGCGCCCAGGAGAAGACGCCGACCGTGACGAGGTTGACGCCGGCCCGCCGCATCAGCTCGTCGTCCTCCTTCCAGGTCTGCTCGTCCCACTGCTCGGGGTTGTAGTCCCCGCCGAAGGCCATGCCGGTCAAGGGCATCTGTTCGTCCCTCAGTCTCGGATCGGGAGGTCGGCGCCGTCGCGCAGGAAGAGCGGGATCCGCTCCAGCGGGGCGTCCACCCGAACGCTCCGACCGCCGGGGTGGCGCTCCCCCGTCCAGGCGTCCGTCCACTCGGCGCCGGCCGGCAGGTGGACCGTGCGCTCGCGGGCACCGGCCTCGGTGACCGGGGCGACCAGCAGGTCCGGGCCGAGCAGGAAGGCGTCCTCCACCCGCCAGGCGGCCGGGTCGGCCGGGAACTCCACGAACAGCGGGCGCATCGGCGGCAGGCCCTGCTCGGCCGCCGCCTCCATCTGCCGCATGACGTACGGCCGCAGCCGCTCGCGCAGGTGCAGGTAGCCGGAGAGGATGCCGTACGCCTCCTCGCCGTAGGACCACACCTCGTTGGCCAGTCCGGTCATCGCCGGCTCCAACTTCTGGTCCGGGCCGCGGAATCCGTGCAGTCGGAACAGCGGGCAGAACGCGCCGTACTGGAACCAGCGGATCAGCACCTCGCGGTAGGCCGGGTCGTCCGGGTCGCCGCCGTGGAAGCCGCCGATGTCGGTGGTCCACCAGGGGATGCCGGAGACGGCGACGTTCAGGCCGGCCTTGATCTGGGCCCGCAGGCTGGCGAAGTCGGTGCCGATGTCGCCCGACCACAGCGCGGCGCCGTAGCGCTGGGCGCCCGCCCAGGACGAGCGGTTGAGTGTGACGATCTCGCTCTCGCCCGCGGCGACCATGCCGTCGTGGATCATCCGGGCGTTCTCGCGCGGGTAGAGGTTGCCGACCTCCAGACCCGGGCCGGCGTGGTAGCGCAGGTTCGCCGGGTAGCCGGGCTTGAGCTCGGGCTCGCAGGCGTCCAGCCAGAAGACCTTGATGCCGAGGTCGTGGTAGTTGCGCCTGATCCGCTCCCAGACGAACGAGCGGGCGTCCGCGTTGGTGGCGTCGTAGAAGGCGACCTGGGCGGAGTAGGCGTTCAGGCCCTTGTCCGGCCAGTCGGCGTGCGCGACCGGGCCGTACTCGGTGTTGATGAGGAGGCCCTCGTTGAGCAGCTCGTGGTAGTTCTCGCTGAGCGGGCTGACCGAGGGCCAGACCGAGACCATCAACTTGATCCCGAGCTCTTCGAGTTCGGCGTTCATCGCGGCCGGGTCGGGCCACTCGGCCGGATCGAACTTCCAGTCGCCGAGGTGCGTCCAGTGGAAGAAGTCGCTGACGATCACGGAGAGCGGCAGGCCGCGCCGGCGGTACTCCCGGGCCACCTCCAGCAGCTCGGCCTGGGTGCGGTAGCGCAGTTTGCACTGCCAGAACCCGGAGGCCCACCACGGCAGGACCGGGCTGTGGCCGGTGGCGTCGGCGTAGTTGCGCAGCACCGCGGCGGGCTCGCCGGCCGTCACCCAGTAGTCCAACTGCCGTGCGCTGTCCGCGACCCAGCGCGTGCCTGTCGCGGCGAGCTCGACCCGGCCGATGGCCGGGGAGTTCCACAGCAGACCGTAGCCGCGGTCGGAGAGCAGGAAGGGGATGGTCACCTCGCCGTTGCGCTGGACCAGGTCGATCACGGCGCCCTTCTGGTCGAGCATGCCGTGGGTGTGCTGGCCGAGGCCGTACATCCGCTCGCCGTCGTAGCTGCGGAAGCGCTGCTCCAGCCGGTGGTAGCCGTTCCCGGTGGCGGTGTACAGGCGCGGGCCGGGCCACCAGAAGTGGTGCGGCTCCTCGGCCAGCAGCTCGGCGCCGTCGGCGGTGCGCAGGAAGGCGATCCGCCCTGCGGCGGGGTGCAGTTGGGGGTCACTCGCATCGGGCGCGTTGCCGTCGATCCGGACCGTGATCGCGCCGTTGACCAGCGTGGCGGTGTTGCCCTCGATCTTGACGACGGCGCCGGAGGGGCCCGGTCGGTCCAGCAGGGCGCCGGGCAGATCCTCGATCAGCGGGCCACCGGGAGTGGCCCGGACCCGGACCGCGTCGCGGCCCCAGGGCTCCACCCGCAGGGTCTCGCCCCTGGCGCGCCACTCGAGGGCGCCGCCGAGGTCATGGATGTGGTTGGGCATGGCTGTTCTCCACGTCTGCGGGGGTCTGCGGGGAAGGGAAGTGGGGCGGGCGCGACGGCACCGGGCCGGAGCTCTCCCGTACGGTCAGCACCGGTGTGAGCAGGGTGACCTCGGGGGTGGAGCCGCCGTCGATGCGGCCCAGCACGAGTTCGACGGCCCGCCGGCCCAGGTCCTCGGCCGGGCCGGTGACGGCCGTCAGGCGCGGGGAGTTCTGTTCGGCGAGCTGCTCGGGGCAGAGCGCGACGACCGAGACGTCCTCGGGCACGATCCGCCCCGAGGTGCGCAGCAGGCTGAGCAGCGGGCCGATGGCGCCCTCGTTCTGGACCACGAAGCCGGTGGTGGCCGGGCGGTCGTCGAGGATCCGGCCGAGGACGCCCGCGGTGCTCTCGAAGGTGCCCTCGCACGGGCGGTGCAGGGTGCGCAGGCCGCGCTCGCGGGCCCGCTCCCGGAAGCCCGTGAGGGTGCGCTCGGCGTAGCCGGCGTGCCGCTGGTAGACCTGCGGCGCGTAGCCGATGAAGGCGACCTCGCGGTGGCCGAGGTCGGCGAGGTGGTCGGCGCACAGGGCGCCGGCGGCGGCGAAGTCGTGGTCGACGCAGGACAGCCCGGCGGTGTCGGCAGGCAGGCCGATCAGCGCGGCGTGGCTGCCGAGTTCGCGCAGCACGGGGATCCGCTCGTCGTCCAGCTCGACGTCCATCAGGATCACGCCGTCGGCGAGCCCGCTGGCGGCGACCCGGCGTACGCCGTCCGGCCCCTCGTCGTTGGTGATGAGCAGGACGTCGTACCCGTGGCTCCGGGCGGTCATCGTCACCGAGATCGCGATCTCCATCATGATGGGGACGTAGACGTCGGTGCGCAGCGGGACCACCAGCGCGATGATGTGCGAGCGCTTGCCCGCCAGCGCGCGGGCACCGGCGTTGGGGTGGTAGCCCAGGTCGCTGATGGCCCGCTCGACCCGGCGGCGGGTGGGCTCCGAGATGCTGCGCTTGCCACTGAGGACGTAACTCACCGTGCTCGGGGACACGCCTGCGTGCTGGGCCACTTCGGCGAGTGTCACCATTGGATCGGTATCCCCCTGCTGCGTTCTGCTGCGTTGTTCGGACGGGTGGTACGGGCGGCGGGTGGTACGGGCGGGCTGCCGGCGCGGCCCAGCCTAGGGCTTGGGTGTCAGCCCTTGACCGCGCCGGTGAGCACGCCCTTGGCGAAGTGCTTCTGGACGAACGGGAAGGCGATCACGACCGGCACGAGGGTCAGGACCACCACGGCCATCTGCAGGGAGAGCGGGGCCGTCGCGGTCGCGGCGTTGCCGAAGCCGGCGTTGACCTGGCCCGGCATGTTCGTCCCGAGGTTGACGTACTGGTAGAGCACGTACTGCAGGGGCCACTTCTGGCTGCTGGTCGGCATGTAGAGCATGACGTTGAAGAAGGAGTTCCAGTAGCCGACGGCGTAGAACAGGGTGATCACCGCGGTGACCGCCCGGGAGGTCGGCAGGACCACCGACCAGAGGATGCGCCACTCGCCCGCGCCGTCCATCCGGGCCGCGTCGATCAGTTCGGACGCGGTGCTGCCGTAGAACGAGCGCAGCACCAGGATGTTGAAGACGCTGACGGCACTGGGCAGGATCAGCGCCCAGTACTGGTCGAAGCCGCCGAGTCCGGTGACCACCAGGTAGGAGGGGATCAGGCCGCCGCTGACGAACATGGTGACCACCAGGATCATCAGCAGCGTGCGGTGGCCGAGCGAGCGGGGGCGGGAGAGGCCGTAGGCGCAGAGGATCGAGACGAGCATCGAGAAGGCGGTGCCCACGATCGTGATCGCCAGGCTGACGAACATCGCGCGGGCGACCGGGCCGTCGTCGAGCATGGCGCGGTAGGCGTTCAGGGTCAGCCCGTGCGGGACGATCACCAGGCCGCCGGCCCGGTTGATCGAGCCCTGGGTGGAGAAGCTGGTGATCACCACGCACCAGAGCGGCCCGAGGATCAGGAGCACGATGCCGCCCAGCGTCAGGCCCTTCACCCCCTGCCCGACGGCGGTGGGCTGCTCCTCCCAGACCGGGCGGGAGGAGGCGCGCCGGCGCCGGGTCGTCGTGATGGCGTCGCTCATTTGCGGTACAACCCGTCCTCGCCGAAGAAGTGCGCCAGCTTGTTCGCCCCGTAGATCAGGGCCAGCGAGATGACGCTCTTGAAGATGCCGGCCGCGGCGCCGTAACCGTAGTTGTTGGTACCGATGCCGTAGTAGTAGGAGAAGGTGTCCAGCACTTCGGACGCGTCGTGTCCCACCGCGTAGCGCTGGATGAGCAGTTGCTCGAACCCGACGTTCAGGATGTTGCCCAGGCGCAGCACCAGCATCAGGACGATCACGCCGCGCAGGCCCGGCATCGTGATGTGCCACATCCGCCGCCAGCGGCCGGCGCCGTCCATCGCGGCGGCCTCGTAGAGGTTCTCGTCGATGGCGGCGAGCGCCGCCAGGAAGACGATGATCCCCCAGCCGGCGTCCTTCCAGATCACCTGGGAGGTGACCAGCAGCTTGAACACCGAAGGGTCGGTCATGATGTTCCAGGGCGTCATGGCGTGCTGGCGCAGGAACTGGTTGAGCAGGCCGGCGCCGCCGATCATCTGCTGGAACAGCGTGATGACCAGGACCCAGGAGAAGAAGTGCGGGACCAGCGTCACCGACTGGACGAAGCTGCGCAGCCTTGGGCTGAGCACCGAGTTGAGCAGCAGCGCCAGCATGATGGGCACCGGGAAGAAGAGCACGAGCTGGACGCCCGCCAGCGACAGCGTGTTGCGCAGCGACTCCCAGAACAGCGGGTCGCCGAACAGCTGGTTGAAGTTGTCCAGCCCGATCCACTGGCTGTTGAACACACCGACGATGGGGTCGTAGTACTCGAAGGCGGTGATCGTGCCGAACAGCGGCAGGTAGTTGAAGACCAGCAACAGGACGACGACCGGGACGGTCATCAGGAGCAGCGAGCGGTCCCGGCGCAGCCGGATCCGCCAACTCAGCTTTCCTGGACGCGACTCGCTCGCATCCGGCGTCCGGTGCTTCTCCGGGACGTCGACGGGTGCCGCTTGCTCGCGGCCGGGCACATCGGCGCCGTTCGTGGTGACTGCCGCCACGACCACCGCACCTCCTAGGTTCGCTACGGGCTGGGAGTGGTGGGGCTACTGACCGGAGCCGTGCTTGTCGTAGACCTCGCTCTGGTACCAGGCGGTGAGCTCGTCGCCGCCGCTGTGCTTCCAGGAGGCCAGCGCGGTCTGGTAGTCGGAGACGCTCTTCAGGCCGTGGTAGACGTCCTTGATGGTGTCCTCGAGCGCCTGGGCGCCGGAGGCGGTGCTGAAGCGCTGCGGCACGGTGACGTTCATGTTCCAGAACACCGGCTTGTAGGCGAACTGGACGGCGGCGGTGTTCCAGGAGCAGATGTCCTTGGTCACCTGGTCGAAGCCGGGATTGCTGACCACGCCGGGGCTGGTGGCGAGGAACGGGTAGGTCTGCGGCTGGACGTTCTTCTGGCCGTCCGGCGTGAAGGTGGGGGTGCCGTTCACCCGGGTGTGGTCGGTGCCCTCGACGCCGTAGTTGATCAGCGTGTACTCGGCCGAACCCCACGGTGCGGCAAGGTAGTTGGCTATCGAGAGCAGCTCCTTGATCTGCTCCGGCCTGAGCCGGGAGTTCAGGTAGCTGACCATGCTGGTGGACGGGCCGAGGAAGATGCTCGGCTTGGAGGTGCCGTCCGCCGAGAAGAGCGGGAGCGCGCCGCGCCGGTAGCTCGGGTTCGCCGCCTGCCCGGCCTGGGCGTCGGCCAGGTTCCAGGCGCCGGTGCCGTCACCGGTGACCAGGACCTTGCCGGCGTAGAAGCGGGCCTTGGCGTCGTTGTTGTTGCCGGCCAGCGCGTCCGGGTGGATGTAGCCCGCCTTGGCGAGCTTCCAGGCCCAGTTGAGGGCCTCCAGGAACTCCGGCTGGTCGTACTTGTGGATCAGCTTGCCGTCCTTGGCGGTGAACAGCTGGGCGATGCCGAACGGCTGCGCCAGGTACGTCCAGAGGTCGTCGAAGGCCCAGACGCCGGCGCTCTCGCTGGTCAGCTCCTTGCCCAGGTTCATCAGGTCGTCGGCGGACTTGACGCTGTCCGCGGCGATGCCCTTGGCCTCGAAGACGTCCCGGCGGTGGTAGAACATGCCGGCGAAGGCGGTGCCGGAGGAGAAGGACGGGATGCCGTAGAGCTTGTCGCCCCAGACCCCGGCCTGCCAGGCGCCGGTGGGCAGTGCGGCCAGGTTCGGGTAGTCCTTCACCTTGTCGCCGGCCAGGTACGGCGTGAGGTCGGCCAGCTGCGTGCCGGCCAGCTCACCCACGTTGAAGAGCTGGTTCCACCAGGTGGGGAGCTGGATCCAGTCGGGGAGCTTCTTGGCGGCCGCCATGGTGGGGATCGAGGTGTTGTACGTGGTGCCGTTGGCCGGCTGCATGGTGAGCGTCGCGCCGAGGGCTGCGTTGACCGCCTTGTAGAAGGCGTTGTCGGCCGACGGGATGGTCCCCCACAGCGGCGTCACCGTGGTGTAGGTGCCACCGGAGCCGGGCGTCTTGCCGACGGTCCTGACCGGGCTCGCCGGGTAGGTGAGGAAGCCCGGGTCGCTGGTCCCGCCACCGGGGCCGGCGACCGAGGGGATGTCCGCCTTCACCGCCGTGTCGGCGACGAAGGTCGGCAGGGATCCGGCGAGGCCGGTCTTGCTGTTGGTGCCGCTCTTCGCGGCTCCGCCGCTGCCACAGGCGCTGAGCAGCGGCGCCATGGCGGCTGCGCCGGCGACGGTGACGGCGGTTCTGAGGAGGGTTCTGCGGCTCATCTGGGTGCTCATGTCGGTGCGGCCCTTCATCGTTGAGGATCCGGTTCGTCGAATCGCTTCGATGTTGCGGCGACACTAGCGGCGCCCCGGACGTTCGACAAGGGGATGAACAAATCATTTCCGGGAGATCACGAGCGGTCGGCGTGACCCTGCGGATTCTCACAAAGCCCCTGTTGACAGGGGGAGATGAGCCCGACGTACGCTCACCCGGTTGACACCCGCCACCCGCCGTGCCACTTTCGAAGCGTTTCAACACCGCGCCGCCCCGGGGACGCCGTCCGAGCGCCCGGCGGAACCCATCCGGCGCCACCCCCACACTCTCCGCACGCCACTCCCGAGGGGTTTCCCAGGTGACGACCACCGCTGTGCCCGCAGAGCCGTCCATCGAGCGGCTCCCGTTCCGCGACCCCACGCTGGCGCTGCGCGAGCGCGTCGCGGACCTGCTCGCCCGGCTCACCCCGGCCGAGCGGATCGCCATGCTGCACCAGTACTCCCCCGCGATCCCCCGCCTCGGCCTCGGGGCCTTCCGCACCGGTACCGAGGCCCTGCACGGCGTCGGCTGGCTGGGCGCGGCCACCGTCTTCCCGCAGGCCGTCGGGCTGGGCGCCACCTGGGACGAGGAACTGACGCACGAGATCGCCACCGCCACCGGAACCGAGCTGCGGGCCTTCCACCACCACCGCTCCCCCGCCGCCGGCGAGGGCCGGATCAGCCTGCAGGCCTGGGCCCCCGTGGTGAACCTGCTGCGCGACCCCCGCTGGGGCCGCAACGAGGAGGGCTACGCCGAGGACCCGCTGCTCACCGCCCGCCTCGCCGACAGCTTCTGCCGGGGCCTGGCGGGCGAGGACCCGGACCACCTGCGCACCGCGCCGATCCTCAAGCACTTCCTCGCCTACAACAACGAGGACGAACGCTGCGAGACCTCCTCCGGGCTGCGCCCGCGCGTGCTGCACGAGTACGACCTCGCGGCCTTCCGGACCGCCATCGCCTCCGGCTCGGCGACCGGCGTGATGCCGGCGTACAACCTGGTCAACGGCCGTCCCTGCCACGTCAGTCCGCTGATCGAGGCCGAACTGCGCCGCTGGGCCGCGCCGACCGGCCACGAGCTGTTCGTCTGCAGCGACGCCGAGGCGCCCTCCAACCTGGTCGACCCCGAGCACTACTTCGACGACCACGCCGAGTCGCACGCCGCCGCCCTGAAGGCCGGCGTCGACAGCTTCACCGACCACGCCGACGACCCGAGCACCACGGTCTCGCGGCTCACCGAGGCGCTGGAGCGCGGCCTGGTCGACCAGGCCGACGTCGACCGCGCGGTCGCCCGGCAGCTGTCGATCCGGCTGCGCCTGGGCGAGTTCGACCCGGCCGGCGACCCCTACGCCGGCACCGGCTGGGAGGTCGTCGACTCCGCCGCGCACCGCGCACTGGCGCTGCGGGCCGCCACCGAGTCGGTCGTCCTGCTGAAGAACGACCGCGGCGTGCTGCCGCTGGCCCCCGCCGAGGGCCGGCGGATCGCGGTCATCGGCCCGCTCGCCGACACCCTGTTCGAGGACTGGTACAGCGGCACCATGCCCTACCGGGTCACCGTGGCCGCCGGGCTCGGCGCCGCGCTGGGCGACCGCGGCGGGGAGGTGGTCTGCACCGAGGGCGTGGACCGGATCACGCTGCGGTCCGCCTCCACCGGCGGACTGCTCGCCGTTCCGGCCGGGGACCCGACCGGGCCGATCACGGTCCGCGCCGAGGACGGGCCCGGGGACGAGGCCCGCTTCGACCTGTTCGACTGGGGCAACGGCGTGCTGACCCTGCGCAGCGCCGCGTCCCGCCGCTACGTCACGCTCAAGGACGAGGGCCTCGGCCTGGCCGCCGACCAGGTGCAGCCCAACGGCTGGGACGTGCACGAGACCTTCCGGTTGGAGGTCGGGCCGGACGGCACCGAACTGCTGCGCAACGTGTACAACGGCCGCTACGCCGTGGTCGACCCCGCCACCGGCCTGGTCACCCTCTCCGCCGCCGAGCCGGACGGCGCCGAGCGCTGGACCAGAACCGTCGTCCGTGACGGCGCCGCCGAAGCGCTGGCCGCCGTAGGCGCGGCCGACACCGCCGTCGTCGTGCTCGGCAACGACCCGCACATCAACGGCCGCGAGACCCAGGACCGCACCGACCTGCACCTGCCGCCCGCCCAGGAGGCGCTGCTGCGCGCCGTCGCCGCCGCCTGCCCCGACACGGCCCTGGTGGTGATGAGCAGCTACCCGTACGCCGTCGACTGGGCGGACGAGCACCTCCCGGCCGTGCTGTGGACCTCGCACGGCGGCCAGGAGACCGGCCGGGCACTGGCCGCCGTCCTGCTCGGCGACGCGGATCCCTCGGGCCGGCTGCCGCAGACCTGGTACCGGGCGGACGACCCGCTGCCGGCGCGCCTGGACTACGACGTCATCCAGGCCGGCTGGACGTACCAGTACCACCGGGCCGCCCCGCTCTACCCGTTCGGGCACGGCCTGTCGTACACCTCGTTCGCGTACAGCGGCCTCACGGTCGCCGCGCGGGGCGACTCGATCGCCTGCTCCGTCGAGCTCCGCAACACCGGGGAGCGCGCCGGGACGGAGACCGTGCAGCTCTACACCCGTGCGCTGGACGCCCGCTACGAGGCCCCGCTGCTGAAGCTGGCGGCGTACCGCAAGGTGCGGCTCGCGGCCGGCGAGAGCAGGCGGGTGGACTTCACCGTGCCCCGCTCCGCGCTGGAGCACTGGGACGTCAACGAGGGCGGCTTCACCGTCGACCCCGGCGCGTACGAGATCCTGGTGGGCCGCTCGGCCGGGGCGGTCGAGCTGTCGGCGCCGTTCGTCGTCAAGGGGGACGCGCCGGGGCCGCGCCGGGTGGCCGGCGCCGCCGTCCGGGCCGTCGACTTCGACGACCACACCGGCGTCACGCTGGTCGACGTCACCCGCCAGGACGGCGACGCCGTCGCCGCCGTGCCGGGGGCACCGCTCAGCGCGGTGCTGTTCCGGGCGACCGAACTGCCCGCCGGGCCGCTGTCCCTGAGCGCCGAGGTCTCCCGTACGGAGGCCGGCGAGGCCGTCCTGGAGCTGCGTGCGGACGACCCGGCGGCGGGCCCGCTGCTGGCGAGCTTGTCCGTCCCCGCCACCGGCGGACGCTACGCCTGGACGACGGTGACCGGCCCGGTGACCGAGGCCGGCGCGGGCGTGCGGGACCTGCACCTGGTGCTCCGCGGCGAGCTGCGGCTCGCCTCGTTCACCCTGAGCCCCATCGAGGCCTGACCGTCGCGGTGGCGCCCCGGCCGGCAGCTCCGAACGCTGCCGGCCGGGGCTTCGTCATGCCGTCCGCCGCGCGATCAGGGCACGGTCCTCGGCCGGCAGCGCGTCGGCGACCGACAACCTGGGCAGCAGGTCCGGTTCGAGCGTCAGCGCCCGGAAGACCAGTGCGACCGAGACGTCGTGCGCGGGCCGCTGCACCACCGACACCGGGTCACCGGCCCGGATCTCCCCGGGTTCGACCACCCGCAGGTAGGCGCCGGGCCGGGCGTCCCGCGTGAACCGCCGGATCCAGCCGTCCCGCTCCAGCCAACCCTGGAAGGTGCCGCACGGGATCCGGGGACAGGACACCTCCAGGACGACGTCCGCGCCGATCCGCCAACGCTCGCCGATCAGCGCGCCGTTGACGTCCAGGCCGGCCGTCGTGAGGTTCTCACCGAACACGCCGTTGGGCAGCTCGCGGCCCAACTCCGGCTCCCAGTAGTCGAGATCCTCCCGGGCGTAGGCGTAGAGCGCCTGGTCGGGGCCGCCGTGGTGCTTGACGTCGTAGACGCGGTCACCGGCCAGGCCGACCGCGCCCGTCCCCTTGGGCCCGGGCGCCGAGACGGCTACCGGGCCGTCCACCGGGCGTTTGTCGATTCCGGTCGCCGCGAGGCCCTTCCAGGGGTTGGGCAGGGGCCTGCCGACGTTCACCGAGAGCAGCTGCATGCCGTCGACGCTACGACGGCACGCGGCGCCGGGCGACCGCTTTTCCGGCGCCCGGTCAGCGGGCGGCGCCGCCTGCCCCGAATCCGAGCACCAGGTCGAGCAGGCGGCCCGGCTGCTCGATCTGGGGCAGGTGGCCGCACTCGGCGACCGGTTCGAAGCGGCCGTCGGCGAAGGCCTCCGCGAAGGCCCGCCCGTACGCCGGACCGGCCACGCCGTCGCTGAGCCCCCAGACCACCAGGGCGGGAACGGCGACCCTGGCCAGGCGGCGCCGCAGCTTGGGATCCCGCATCCCCCGGTCGCGGCCGTAGACCGCCAGCGCCCGGAAGTTGGCCGCGATCGCGGCCCGCTGCTCCGGGCCGAGGGTGGTGGGGTCGACGGCGTGGGCGCCGGGGTCGTGGAAACTGAGCGCCGACAGCTCGGCGGGCGTCAGAGCGAAGACGTCGGCCACGCTCTCGCCGGGTACCTGGATGCCGATCGCGTTGACGAGGACCACTCCGCCGATCCGGCCGGTGTCGCGCACCGCCATCTCCGAGGCGATCCAGCCGCCCATGGAGGAGCCGATGACCAGGACGTCGTGCAGATCGAGGCGCTCCAGCAGTTCGAGGTAGGTCAGCGCGAGGTCGTCGACGCTGTCGAACCAGTCGGGCCGGGCCGTACCCCCGAAGCCGGGATGGGTCGGGGTGATGACGTCCGCGTACCGCGCGAGGGTCCCGGCGAAGGCCGCGACCGTGCGCGGGCCGCCGCCACCGTGCAGGAGGAGTACGGGGCGTCCGCTGCCGCGCCGCTCGAACGTCACGCTCAGCCCGTCGGCGAAGCTCGCCACGTCGGTGCCCGGACCGGCGGGCGGTGCGCCCGGCCCGGACCGGGCCGTGGCCGGTCGGATCGCGCCGGTGGTGCTGGTGGTGCTGGTGGTGCTGGTACTGGCACTGGTGCCGGACATGGGAGAACCGTTCCGTCGTCGGGTGACCGTCGCCGACAACCTATACAAGGATGTTTATATAAACAAGCGTGGATAGTGGCTATGATGATCCCCATGTCCGTCGACCTCGAACAACTCGGCCTGGCCGTCAAGCGCCTCCAGCACCGGCACCACCGGGCGCTGGAGACCCGCCTCGCGCAGATCGGCTCCACACTCGCGCAGTGGGACGCCCTGCGGGCGATCGAGCGGCAGCCGGACTCCTCCACCCACCGGCTCGCCCAGCTGACCTTCCAGAGTGACCAGTCCTTCGGCGCGCTGGCCAACCGCATGCTGTCGCGGGGGCTGATCGAGCGCCTGACCGGCCCGGGGCGCGCCGTACGCCACCGCCTGACCCCGGACGGCGAGGAGATGCTGCGCGCCGGCTACGTCGTGGTCGGCGAACTGCTCGACCAGGCCTTCGCGCCGCTCGGCCCGGCCGAACGGGACACCCTGCACGCGCTGTTGCTGCGCCTGCTGGACGGTCCGGACCTGCTGGCCGCCGACCGGCCGTGACGCCGCCGGCGGCCCGCCCGGCTCAGCCGAAGAGCACCTCCCGCGACTCCCCCGCCACCAGGTCGACGCTCCGCCCTTCACCCCGGCAGTGCACCTCGACGCGCTGGTCGACGGCGGAGCGCAGCAGCGCCCGGACGGTGCCCGGCCCGAGGTCCCAGACCAGCTCCTCGACGGTGATCCGGCCCTGGCAGGTGACCCCGCGCACGGCGCCCCGGCCGAGTTCGGCGGGGAGCGCGGGCAGCAGGTCGATCCGGCCGGGGCGGGCGTCGACCAGCAGTTCCAGGATCAGCCCGGGCAGCGTGATCGCGGCGTCCGCGTTGTAGATCTCCAGCGCCGGGTTGTGCGAGCTCATCAGCGAGCGGTGCAGCATGTCGGCGTCGAGGATCTTCAGCAGGTTGGCACGGACCAGATCCGGGTCGCGCAGCCGGGCCGCGGCCAGGGCGCGGTGCAGGCTGCCGTGCGCGGAGAGGTTCTCGTCCCCCCGGTCGGCCAGGGCCCGGTGGGCGGCCTCGGCCAGCTCGGGCGTGGCGTCGCGGGTGATCTCGTGCAGCGGCCAGACCGGGTAGAGGTGGCTGACGTGGCGGTGGTCGAGGTTGCCGTCCAGGCCGGGCCAGGCCCACTCGGTCAACCGGCCGGCCTCGTTGACCAGGTACGGCGGGAGGCGGAGCAGCAGGGCCCGCCACCGCGCGACCGCCTCGGGCTCGATGCCGAGGTGCTCGCAGACCTCGATCGCGCTCTCCAGGGCGTGCCGTCCGGCGGCGACGTCCATCACGGCGTTCACCGTGGCGGAGCCGGCCACGCCCTCGGGGGCGATCTCCGGCGAGTAGGAGGGCACGAAGACCACGTGCCCCCGGTCGTCCGTACGGGTCAGGAAGTCCTCGAAGAACTCGGCGGCGCCGATCAGCCAGCCGGCCAGCTCCTCGCGGAGGAAGACGTCGTCGCCGGTGGTGCGCCAGTACTCGTGCAGCGGCTGCAGCAGCCAGTCCGCGCCGGCCAGCCAGGCGGGCCAGGGCCAGTCGTCGTCCAGGTGGAAGAGGTGCCCGTGCTCGCCGTCGGTGCGCCCGGGCGCGAGCAGGCCACTGATCCCGTACAGGGCCCGGGCGTTGGCGCGCCAGTCGTCGATCTGCCCGCGCAGCAGGGCGGCGTGGGCGTGGACGGCCTCCGGCAGGGCGGCCAGGTTGGCGCCGGCGAGCTGCAGGTTGAGGTTCGCGTCGGTGGTGAAGTCGCCGCACCAGGCGGCGCCCCAGGCGGCGATCCAGAGGCCGGTCAGGCGGGGCGGCAGCACGCCGCTGGCACTGAGCAGCAGATAGCGGCCGCTGTGGAAGAGGCGCTCCAGGAGGGCCGGGTCCAAGGCCCCGTCCTCCTTGGCCTGACGTTCGAGCAGATCGGCGGCGAGCGCGGGCGCGGGCGCCCCGGTGAGATCCAGGCTCGCGCGGCGGTAGGCGGGGGTGTGCAGGGCGGTGTGGGCGCCGAGCAGCCGCTCGTAGTCGGCGGGCAGCCGGGCGAGGGCCCCCCGGATCGCCGCGGTGCCCCAGCCGGGGCGCTCGTGGCGGTCGAGCGCGGTCAGCAGCAGGACCTTCCGGGCTCCGCGCACGACCAGCACGTCCCCCTCGGCGTCCACCCGGGCGCCGGGCGCGTGCACCAGGGTGACGGCCTCGAAGCCGTACGCGCCCTGCCCCTGGGGGTACGTGGCGCGGGCGTTCAGCAGGCCGAGGCCGGGCGCCAACTCGGTGGCGGCGCAGCGGTGCAGGACGTCCTCGGGGCAGTCGGGCAGCTCGCCGGTCAGGCGTAGCCGAAGGTCGGCGCTCGGCCCGGTGAACTCCTGCACGACGACCGCGTCGGCCCGCGACACGAAGGACCGGCGCAACCAGTCACCGGCGTCGTCGCTCCAGCGCACGGTGATCTCGCCGGTGTCGAAGTCGGTGGCGCGCAGGTAGCCGCGGACCGGGCCGTGTTCGGCGGTGGCCGCCTCCAGCGCGTGGCCCGGGTGGAAGGACTGGGTCCAGCGGAGCTCCTCACCCTTCGCCCAGATCCGCTGCGCCTCGGGGGCGCGGCCGGCGAGGATGAGATCCCTGATCTCCTCCAGCCGGTCGGCGGTCTCGGCGGCCCGCAGGCCCCGGGTGCCGTTGGGCAGGACGTACCGGTGGTGGTTGAGGACGGTCCGCTCGCGGTGCGGCCCGCCGTGCACCATGATCCCGGACTCGCCGTTGCCGGCGAGGAAGGCGTCCTCCCAGCGGTCGGCGGGCGCGGTGTCGTGGATGGCGTGGGCGCTGTGAACGGCCTTGGTGTCCAGGGGATTCAAGGGTGGTGCTCCTTCTGCGGCTCTCCCGGCGAGGTTCGCGGCATCCTAGTTTGTTGCCCGCCCGTTCGAATAGGTGTCGAAGCGTATCGAAGACTGCTTCCGCCCTTGACGGGCTCCGTCGGCAGGTCAACCATGGGAGCGCTCCCACCTCCCCGATCCCATCGGCCCCACCCGACCGGCCCCCACCCGCCGGCCTGCCCCCGAGGAGTTCGCGACCCCATGTTCACCACCCGGTCCAGAGCCGCTCTCACCGCCACGGCGGTCAGTTGCGGCCTGGCACTCACCTCGCTGGTCGGCCTGGGCGGCTCGGCCGCGGCCACCACCGACGCGGCGACCGCCGACACCTACAGCTGGAGCAACGCCAGGATCGACGGCGGCGGCTTCGTCCCGGACATCATCTTCAACCAGACCGAGAAGAACCTGGTCTACGCCCGCACCGACATCGGCGGCGCCTACCGCCAGGATCCCACCACCAAGAAGTGGATCCCGCTGCTCGACTCGGTCGGCTGGGACGACTGGAACCTCGACGGCGTCGCAAGCCTCGCCACCGACCCGGTGCAGACCAACCGCGTGTACGTCGCCGCGGGCATGTACACCAACAGCTGGGACCCGAACAACGGCGCGATCCTGCGCTCCACCGACAAGGGCGCGACCTGGGCCCGCACCGCGCTGCCGTTCAAGGTCGGCGGCAACATGCCGGGCCGCGGCATGGGCGAGCGACTGGCCGTCGACCCCAACAACGACAAGGTGCTCTACTTCGGCGCGCCCAGCGGCAACGGCCTCTGGCGCAGCACCGACTACGGCGTCACCTGGGCACAGGTCAGCGCGTTCCCCAACGTCGGCCACTACGCGCCCGACCCGACCGACACCAACGGCTACCTGAGCGCCGAGCAGGGCGTCCTCTGGGTGACCTTCGACAAGAGCTCGGCGGCCGCGGGCGCGACCACGCAGACCATCTACGTGGGCGTCGCCGACAAGGACAACAGCATCTACAAGTCGGCCGACGGCGGCACGACCTGGACCCGCGTCGCCGGGCAGCCCACCGGCTTCCTGCCGCACAAGGGCGTGCTCGACTCCGTCAACGGCTACCTCTACATCGCCACCAGCGACACCGGCGGCCCGTACGACGGCGGCAAGGGCGACATCTGGCGCTACGCCACCGCCACCGGCGTCTGGACGCGGATCAGCCCGCTGCCCTCCACCGACTCCGGCGCGTACTTCGGCTACAGCGGCCTGACGATCGACCGCCAGCACCCCAACGTCCTGATGGCGACCGGCTACAGCTCCTGGTGGCCGGACACCCAGATCTACCGCAGCACCGACTTCGGCGCGACGTGGAAGCCGATCTGGGAGTACAGCTCCTACCCGACCCGGGTCGACCACTACACGATGGACGTCTCCAGCTCCCCCTGGCTAACCTGGGGCGCGAACCCCAGCCCGCCGGAGGAGACCCCCAAGCTCGGCTGGATGACCGAGGGGCTGGAGATCGACCCGTTCAACTCCGACCGGATGATGTACGGCACCGGCGCCACGCTGTACGGCACCGACAACCTCACCTCCTGGGACGCCGGCAGCAAGATCACCATCAAGCCCGTCGTCCAGGGCCTGGAGGAGACCGCCGTCAACGACCTGATCAGCCCGCCGACCGGCGCCAACCTGCTCAGCGCCCTCGGAGACATCGGCGGGTTCCGGCACACCTCGCTGACCACCACCCCGGCGATGATGTACACCTCGCCGAACTTCACCACCAGCACCAGCCTCGACTACGCCGAGTCGAACGGGAACATGGTGGTGCGCACCGGCAACCTGGCCAGCGGCAGCACCGACAAGCGAATCGCGTTCTCCAACGACAACGGCGCCGACTGGTACCAGGCGAACAGCGAGCCCGCCGGCACCACCGGCGGCGGCACCGTGGCCCTGGCCTCGGACGGCAGCCGGGTGCTCTGGGCCCCGGACGGCGGCGCGGTGTCCTCGTCCACCTTCGGCGGCAACTCCTGGACGGCGTCCACCGGCGTCCCGGCCGGGGCGCGGGTCGCCTCCGACCGGATCAACCCGAAGAAGTTCTACGCCTTCTCCGCCGGGAAGTTCTACACCTCCACCGACGGCGGCCTGACCTTCACGGCCAGTGCCGCGACCGGCCTGCCGGCCACCGGCAACGTCCGCTTCAAGGCGCTGACCACCACCGAGGGCGACGTCTGGCTCGCCGGTGGCGCCGCCACCGCCGGTGCGGCGTACGGCCTGTGGCACTCCACCGACTCCGGTGCGACCTTCACCCGGGTCGCGGCGGCCGACCAGGCCGACAGCATCGGCTTCGGCAAGCCGGCCCCGGGCCGGACGTACCCGGCGATCTACACCAGCGCCAAGATCGGCGGCGTGCGCGGCATCTTCCGCTCGGACGACGCCGGCGCCAGCTGGGTCCGGATCAACAACAACGCCCAGCAGTGGGGTTGGACCGGCGCGACCATCACCGGTGACCCCCGGGTCTACGGCCGGGTGTACATCGGCACCAACGGGCGCGGCATCATCGTCGGCGACACCAGCGCCACGCCGCCGAGCCCCTCGGCCAGCCCGTCCGCCAGCGCCAGTGCGACGCCGTCGCCGACCGCCTCGCCCAGCGCGACGGCCAGCCCGACCGCGAGCCCGACCGCGACGACCAGCCCGACGGCCACCACCAGCCCGACGTCGTCGGGTGGTTGCGAGATCACCTACGCGGTCTCCAGCCAGTGGGGCGGCGGCTTCGGCGCCAACGTGACGGTGAAGAACACCGGCACCGCCGCGATCAACGGCTGGACCCTCAAGTGGTCCTACGCCAACGGCCAGCAGATCACCTCGCTGTGGAACGGCACCTACACCCAGTCGGGTGCCAACGTCACGGTGAGCAGCCTGGGTTACAACGGCACGCTGGCGGCCGGCGCCGGCACGTCCTTCGGCTTCAACGGCAGCTGGACGGGCTCCAACACCAACCCGACGGCGGCCACCCTGAACGGCGCGGCCTGCACCGTCAAGTAACCGGCGGCACGTGAAGCACGAAGACGTCCGGCCCGGGTGCGGAACCTCGCACTCGGGCCGGACGTACGCCGCCGGGAACCGGACGCCGCCTACTCCCCGCGCGCCGCGCGCTCCGCCGCCTCGGCGACGCGCTTGATGCCGGCCAGCCGGCGGTCCCAGTCGCCCGCGAGCGCGGCCATCCACCGCGCCGTCGCGTCCAACGCCGCCGGCCGCACCTCGTACCGCACCTCACGGCCGACCCGGCCGCCGCGGACCAGCCCGGCGGCGTCCAGGATGGCGAGGTGCTTGACCACCGCCTGCCGGGAGACCGGCAGTTGCTCCGCCAGCGCGGTCGCCGTGAGCTCGCCCCGCGCCGCGAGCAGGTCGAGCAGCAGGCGGCGGGTCGGATCGGCCAGCGCGGCGAGCACGCCCTCGACCGCGTCGCCGGAGCCGCGCCGCTCCTCGGTCACACGGACGACTGTTCGGCGCGCGCCCGGACCGCGTCGAACACCTGGGGCCAGCCGGCGGTGTTGCTCTCCACCGCCCGGCGGCGCACCTCCTCGGACGCGGCCAGTGCCGCGAACCCGCTCTCGACGACCCGCAGCCGCGTCTTGTCGCCCTCCGCGACCAGCGTGAACTCCACGAGCGTGCTGTTGTCCTCGCGCAGCTCCTCCCCCGGGAACGCGCTGGCCCAGCGGTACGCCAGGTAGGTCGGCGGCTCGACCTTCTCCACCCGCACCGGGAACTCGCCGAACTTGGGGTTCGTGACCACCACCGACTCGCCCTCCTTCGCCACCGTGCCGGGCCGTGCCGCGTTCTCGGCCGCCCAGAAGCCGGGTTCGGCCACCAGCGACCAGACCCGCTCCACGGATGCCTCGATCAGGGTCTCGCACTCGATCCGTCGCTCACTCATCGGAATACTCCTTCGCCGTGCCAACGTGTGCAACTCCAGAGTTGCACGTCGGCCCGGAGACATGCAACCCGACGGTTGCACATGGGGCGGCCCGTGCCGATGGTCGCACCCCCACCGACCCGGCCCGGCCGCCGGCAGGCGCCCGACCGGGCGACGGCCTCAGTGGCCCGCCGCGAACTCGCCCGCCTTGACCCCGGCGACGAACGCGGCCCACGCGGCGCCCGGGAACACCAGGGCGGGGCCGTCGGGGTTCTTGGAGTCCCGGACGGGCATGAGGCCCGGAAAACCGCTGGCCACCTCGACGCAGTCGCCGCCCTGACCACTGAAACTGCTCCTTCGCCACACGGCGCCGCCAAGATCCGGTGCAAACATGCCTTACCCCTCCGCTGCCTAGCGCTACATCTCCTGCCGTACCCGAGCGATCATGTCGAGACTGTCCGCCGGACTCAAGGCGATTGAGCGGAGCGAGTCGAAGATCAAGGTGTACCCGTTCGTCTCGTCCGGCGTCTCCATGTAGAGCGTCCCCGTTCGATGTTCGACACAGACGACATCCGAGAACGCGGAGGTCGGAAAGCTGAACAGTACGAACGACCCCATGAGCCCGGCATGCGCACCGGCCCTGTCCGGCAGGATCTGCAGATCGATGTGCGGTTGCTCAGCCATCTCGGAGAGCCGGACGAGCTGCTGGCTCATGACCGCGGCACCACCGACCTGGATACGAAGGGCCGACTCTCCCTCAATCACACAGAGACGAGGCGGCACGTCCGTGCTGACCGAGCTGGTCAACAACGCCGTGCAGCACGCCCGTACCCCGCAGGGGCGTCTGGTGATGATCCGGTTCGAACTCCGGCCCGGGCGACTGCGCGTCGAGGTCCACGACGCCGGGGACACCCTGCCGACCGCACGGACGGCGCAGCCGGACGACGAGGACGGCCGGGGACTGTGGCTGGTCGAGCGGCTCTCCGCCGGGTGGGGCTGCCGCCCGCGTGAGGACGGGATCGGAAAGCTCGTCTGGGCCGCGCTCGCTCCCGAGGCCGGTGACGGCCGGTGACGGGCCGTCGGCCGGCGGCGCCACGGCTGCGGCTGGTCGCGGTGACCGGCCGGTGCGCGTACTGCCGGGGCTTCGTCAGCCGATCCACCGCGCGGGCCTTCCCGGGCAAGGGCGGCAGGGTCGTGGCGGTCCACGTGTGGCACGAGGTGCGGCCGGGCGAGGGTGCGGCGGCTGCCGACGCCGGGCTCGACCCGGCGGGAGCCCTCCGGTGACCGGCCCGGAGCGGGCCGGTCCACGCGCCTACGACGAGGGGCCGGTGGTGGTCGAGATCGAGGACGTCTGCGGCCCCGCTACCTTCCACCGGCTACCGGACGCACTGACAGCGCTCGGGCGGTCCCTGCGTCTGCTGCCGCTGGGTGCGCTGCAGGCCGACGCGTTCACGTACGTTCTCACGCACCCCGACGTGGAGCGGCTCGTCGCGGAGTCGATCCGGCGCGACGGCCGCCTGGCCCTGTCCTTCCGGCTGGACGGACGCCTGCACTCGGTGTGGATCAGTCCCGCCGGCGCGCCCCCGCCCCCGCGCTGACCGGGACGGCCAGGACTGCTCGGCCACGCCGCGCCGGCGGTCCGGCCGCCACGACGCGACCGGGCGGACGCACGGCGGCGGTCCGGCCCGGGCGCGGTGGTGCGCGCCCGGGCCGGACCGCCGCCGGCCGGCAGGTCAGCGGGCGCCGAGCAGGTGCTCCATGGCGAGCTGGTCGAGCTGCTCGAAGGCCATCCCGCGCTCGGCGGCCGCGTCCACGTCGAAGTCCTCGAACGCGGTGCGGTCGGCCAGCAGCGCGGCCGCGCTCTCGCCCTCGGCCAGGGTGGGCCGGGCCAGCTCGTCCAGCCGGGACGCCTTCAGGGCGCGCTGCACCTCGGGGTCGGCGCGGAACGCGGCGGCGCGCTCCTTGAGCATCAGGTAGTTGCTCATGCAGCCGGCCGCGGAGGCCCAGACACCGTCGAAGTCCTCGGTGCGCGGCGGCTTGAAGTCGAAGTGGCGCGGGCCGCTGTAGCCGGCCGTCTCCAGCAGGTCGACCAGCCAGAAGGCCTGGCGCAGGTCTCCGGCGCCGAAGCGCAGGTCCTGGTCGTACTTGATACCGGACTGGCCGTTGAGGTCGATGTGGAAGAGCTTGCCCGCCCACAGTGCCTGGGCGATGCCGTGGGCGAAGTTCAGGCCGGCCATCTGCTCGTGGCCGGTCTCCGGGTTCACGCCGACCAGCTCCGGGTGCTCCAGGCGCTCGATGAACGCCAGGGCGTGGCCGATGGTGGGGAGCAGGATGTCGCCACGGGGCTCGTTGGGCTTGGGCTCGATCGCGAAGCGCAGGTCGTAGCCCTGCTCCAGGACGTAGGAGCCGAGGAGGTCGAACGCCTCCTTCATCCGGTCCAGCGCGCAGCGGATGTCCTTGGCCGCGCCGGACTCCGCACCCTCGCGGCCGCCCCAGGCGACGTAGACCTCGGCGCCGAGCTCGGCCGCGAGGTCGATGTTGCGCAGCGTCTTGCGCAGCGCGTAACGGCGCACGTCGCGGTCGTTGGCGGTGAACGCGCCGTCCTTGAAGACCGGGTGCGTGAAGAGGTTGGTGGTGGCCATCGGCACCTTGAGGCCGTTCGCGTCCAGCGCGGCGCGGAAGCGCTTGATGTGCCCCTCGCGCTCGGCGTCGGTCGAGCCGAAGGGGATCAGGTCGTCGTCGTGGAAGGTCACGCCGTAGGCGCCGAGCCCGGCGAGCCGCTCCACGGTGGTGACCGGGTCGAGGGCCGGACGGGTGGCGTCGCCGAACGGGTCGCGGCCCTGCCAGCCCACGGTCCAGAGGCCGAAGGTGAACTTGTCGTCGGGGGTGGGGGTGAGGCTGTTCTCGGTCACGGCGGGCTCCTGGCGGCTCGGGCGGACGGGCGAATCGGGTGGGCGAGTTGCCCTCCGCCCTATTTGCAATGGCAGAAAACAAACTAGTATGCGGAAGCGGTTTCGCAAAGCCCCCCGTCCGACTCCGTCCGTACTCCACCCGTACGCCGGCCGCCGAGGTGGCACGGGCCGACCCGCGGGCACGGGCCCCGCGGCGAGCCGCACACCTGCCGCAGCAAGGGAAGGACCAGAGCACTCATGGCACAGACAGCACGCGTGGTGATCGGCGTGGACAGCTCCACCCAGGCCACCAAGGCCCTCGCCGTCGACATCGACAGCGGCGCCGTCCTCGGCGAGGGCCGCGCCCCGCACACCGTCACCGGCACCGGCGGCGCGCGGGAGAGCGACCCCGAGCAGTGGTGGGCGGCCCTGGGCACCGCGCTGGCCGGCACCGGGCACGCCGGCTCCGCCGAGGCGGTGTCGGTCGGCGGCCAGCAGCACGGCCTGGTCACCCTCGACCCCGCCGGCCGCCCGGTGCGCCCGGCCATGCTCTGGAACGACGTCCGCGCCGCCCCCCAGGCCCGGGCCCTGGTCGAGCGGCTCGGCGCCGAGGAGTGGGCCCGCCGGGTGGGCAGCGTCCCGACCGCCGCCTTCACCATCGCCAAGTGGGCCTGGCTGGCGGCCACCGAGCCCGAGGCCGCCGGCGCCACCGCCGCCGTACGGCTGCCGCACGACTACCTCACCGGCCGGCTCACCGGCGGCGCGACCACCGACCGGGGGGACGCCTCCGGCACCGGCTGGTGGAGCGGGGACGGCTACGACCGGGAGATCCTGGCCTCGGTCGGGCTCGACACGGCGAAGCTGCCGACCGTCCTGGCGGCCGGGCAGCGCGCGGGCACGGCGCTCCCCGGCGGGCCGCTGCGCGCGGGCACCCCCGTGGCGGCCGGCACCGGCGACAACATGGCGGCGGCCCTCGGGCTCGGCCTCGCCCCGGGCCGCCCCGTCCTGAGCCTCGGCACCTCGGGCACGGTCTACGCCGTCACCGAGGGCCGGCCCGCCGACCCCACCGGCACCGTGGCCGGCTTCGCGGACGCGCTCGGGGGCTGGCTGCCGCTGGCCTGCACGCTCAACTGCACCCAGGCCGTGGACCGGGTCGCCGCCCTGCTCGGCCGCGACCGCGCCGACGTCGAACCCGGCGGGAGCGTCGTCATGCTGCCCTTCCTGGACGGCGAGCGCACGCCCAACCTGCCCGACGCCTCGGGCCTGCTGCACGGACTGCGCCACGACACCACCCCCGGACAGATCCTGCAGGCCGCCTACGACGGCGCCGCCTACGCGCTGCTGGCCGCGCTGGACGACGTCCTGAAGGCCGGCGGCCAGGCGGCCGACCCGGACGTCCCGCTCCTGCTGATCGGCGGCGGGGCGCAGGGCGCGGCCTGGCGCGACACCGTGCGCCGGCTCTCCGGCCGGGCCGTCCAGGTGCCCGCCGCCAAGGAGCTGGTCGCGCTCGGCGCCGCCGCCCAGGCCGCCGCCCTGGTCACCGGCGAGCGCCCGGACGAGGTGGCCCGGCGCTGGCGGACGGCGGACGGCCCGCTGCACGAGCCGGTGCCGAGGGACGACGCGGCGCTGGCCAGGCTCGCGGACACCCTGGCGCGGGCCGAACCGCTGCTCGGGAGCGGGTGAGCGCGGCCCCGGACCCACCGGAGGTCAGGATCCGACGACCGGCCCCGACTCCACCGACGGCATCGGTGGGGCCGGGGGCGACGGGGGTGACGGGGGTGACGGCGGCGGCGGAGGTGACCCCGGCGTCGCGGACGGGGGTGTCGCGGCGGGCGGGGTCGCGGGCGGGGGCATCGGCGGGGGCATCGGCGGGGTCGCGGGCGGGGGCATGGCCTCCGGCGGGGTGCCGAGGTAGCGGGCCGCCAGCGGCTCCTGCGCGACGACGGCTCCGACGGTGAGACAGACGGTGATCGCCGCACACACCGCGATCAGCCAGGACAGCACCGTGAACACCGGGCCCAGCGAGCCGTAGTCGGCCAGGCTGCGGTTGAGCGCCCTGGGGATGTAGAGCCGCGCGGTGAACGACAGTGCGACCATCGCGCCCCCGGCCAGCAGTGCTCCGGGCAGGAGCGGCAGCCATGGCAGCCGGCCGCCCAGCAGCAGATGCTGCGTCCACCACCAGATCAGGACGCTGGAGGCCAGGGTGAGCGGCAGGCCCAGCACCTGGCCCACCCCGAACCCGTCCCGCAGCGGCCCCTGCAGAGCCAGGATGGCCAGCAGCGACGCCACCCAGACCACCCAGCGCCAGGCCACCACCCGGGCGCCGGCCTTGGGCATCTGCCAGGCCCGTTCGCAGACCCGCTGCATCGCGCGGCTGAACGCCGTCGCGGACAGCAGGACCATCACCGCGCCCACCGCGCCTACGGCCTGGCGCACCTCGGCGTCGTGGGGCTGGTACACCTGACGGAGCTGGTCGACCGATCCGCCGTGCAGCCCGAGGGCCGAACGGAGCGAGCTCACCACGCGGTCGGAGAAGCTCTGCGGCGCGATCGAGCCCACCACGAACAGCAGCGGGACGGCGGTGAGGAAGCACTGCGCCGCCAGCCGGGTCGCGGCCTCGAAGACGTTGACCTGCAGCAGCCGGGCGACCACCCGGGTGATCACCGGCAACCGGGTCTCGGCGGTGTGCCGCATCCGCTGGAGTCGCGCGACCGTGTCGGTGATCACCGGGCGGCCCCGCCCGCCGGGTCCGCGCTCCACGCGCCGCCCTCCACCCGGAGTGCCGGCGCCGGCCGGACCGCTCGCTCCACCCGCGTTCGTCGCGCCATCTGCCGCGCACGCTCCTCGTCTCGGGGCCGGCCCGGCACCGCCGCCGTCCGCCGCCGTCCGCGCACCCGCCGCGGCCGACCCACCTGTCACCGAATCGGACATACAGGATCATATGGGCAGGAGTTCACGTCCGCGCCGATATCCGCCCGCCGCCACGGCCCGGACGGGCGGGACGCGGGACGGGATCGGCGGGCGGGATCGGCGGCCGGGAGATGCGGCCGGGAGACGCGGGGTGGCCGGAGCGGCGAGGCCCCGGCGGGTCAGCGCCCGGGGAGCGGCTCCGGCTGGACGCCTGCCGGCAGGATCTCGCGCAGCAGCGGCCGCCGGACCGGCCGGGCCCGCCACTCGCGCGGGTAACCGAGCGAGACCTCCTCGAAGCGCACCCCGTCGTGCCAGGTGGTCCGGGGGATGTGCAGATGCCCGTAGACCATCACCGCGACCGGGAAGCGGGTGTGCCAGTCGGCGGTGGCCTCGGTGCCGCACCACTGCGCGAACTCCGGGTAGCGCAGGATGTCCAGCGGCTCGCGCACCAGCGGATAGTGGTTGACCAGCACCAGCGGCACCTCCGGCGGGCAGGCCGCCAGCCGCTGCTCGGTCGCCGCCACCCGGGCCCGGCTCCAGTCGTCCCGGGTCGGGTACGGGTCGGGATGCAGCAGGAACTCGTCGTTGCAGACCACCCCGGTGTTGTAGGCGTAGGCGAGCGCCTCCTCCTTCGTCCGGGTACCGGGCGGCCGGAAGGTGTAGTCGTACAGCAGGAAGAGCGGCGCCACCCGGACCGGACCGCCCTGACCGGTGAAGACCTCGTACGGATCCTCGGGAGTGAGGACACCGAGCCGCCGGCAGATCTCCACCAGGTGCAGATAGCGCGGCTCGCCGCGCAGGGTGACCGGGTCGCTGTCGTGCGTCCACAGCTCGTGGTTGCCGGGGACCCACACCACCTTGGCGAACCGCTCGGCGAGCAGGCCGAGCACCCACTCGATGTCGGCGCTCCGCTCCCCGATGTCGCCGGCCACCAGCAGCCAGTCGTCGGGGGTGGTGGGGTGGATGTCCTCGACGATCGCACGGTTCTCCTGGTAGGAGACGTGCAGGTCGCTCACCGCCAGCAGGCGGCCGCCGGTCCTGGGCCGGTCCGTCGGACCGCTTGCGGGGTCGGGCGTCATCGTCACCGTCAACTCCTCGGCAGGGGCGTCTGCGTGCCCCGCCGTCCGGGGCACGCCGAGCCTTTCACATGCCGCGCCGGCGGGAGGGCCCGGTTCGCGATCCGAACCGGCGGCCTCCGGCCTGTGGGCGGCGGGCGAAGGACTGCCCGGCGGGCCGGGACGGCGGCGGAGCGGCGCGATGCCGCGGTGCCCCGCCGCCGTCCCGGCCCGCCGCCGGAGCGGCGCGGCCGGAGTGGCGCGGCCGGCGCGGGTCAGCCGAAGGCCTGCTGGATCCGGCCCGCGTCGACGCGGTACGGCTCGGGCTCGGTCTGCACGCCGACACCGTGCAGCAGGGCGTCCTTGACGGCGGAGGTGTTGGTCTCGTCCGTCAGTCCCTCCTTCGCCGCACCCCAGGCCCCCGAGCCGGCCGCCTTGGCGAGGCCGCCGGCACTGAGGTCCTCGGACCGCTCCGTGTCACCCAGACCGAGCGCGTTGTTGAAGGCGTCCTCCGCCTTCCCCGTGACGTACCCGTCGGCCTTCTTGACCGCGGCCCGGGCCGCGGCGTCCTTGAGCGCGTCGTAGCCCCCGCCCTGCAAGGCGTCCTTGCCGGCCTTGAGGAGGCCGTCACCGCCCTCCTCGAACTCCCGGATCTCCGCGGCCGCGGCCTTGACGTCCTTGAACGCGGCCATCGCGTTCTTGGCGGTCTCCACGCTGCGGACCGCCTTGACCGCCTGGCCCAGCTTCTTGAGCTCCAGCAGGAGCTTCTCCAGCTTGGTGGCCAGTTCGGTGGAGACCCGGGCGACCCGAGCGACGTAGACGGCGATCTCGCCCTCGGTGAGCAGGGCGTCCGCGATCAGGCCGATGCCGGCCGTGAAGACGGCGATCACGGCCTCCGCCGCGAGCGAGGCGATCAGCACCTCGATCGCCTCGCTGATGATCTCGACCACCATGCCCTCGGCGAGCGCGCACTCCTTGGCGCACTTGTTGAGGATCGAGGCCGTCTGCTGCATCTCCTCGGCGGTGCCGTCGAGCGCCTCGACCACCTCGCCCATCCGCGTGCCGAACGCGTCCGAGGCGGCGCCCTCCCACTGCCCGGGCAGCGACCGGGCGCCGGAGCGCAGCCCCTCCGCCACGTTCTGCACGGCCTTCGCCTGGGCCTGCCAGTCGTCCGCGGCGGCGTTCAGCTCGGCGAGGTTGCCGGTGACCTTCTCCAGCATGTCCAGCAGACCGGACTTCTCCAGCGCGTAGACGACGGCCTCGTCCAGCATGCCGCCGAGCCCGTCCCGCTTGGCGTGCTGCGCCTCCTCCAGCGGGGTCATCGGCGCCGGGGGCTGCGCCGTGGTCCAGCGGTAGGCCGCGCTGGAGGGCAGCAGGGGGCCGACCGTCGGCCTGCTGCCGGGGTAGGTGCCCACGGTGCCGACCGGACCGTTGACCGGGTACGGGCCCACGGCACCGGCACCGGCACCGGCACCGGCGGCCGCGCCGGCCTCCGCGCCGACCGCACCACCGATGCCGCCGAGGCCACCGGCCGCACCACCGGGTTCCCCTGCCTCACCCTCGGCGCCCTCGCCCTCGGGAGAGCCGAACACCTTGCCGGAGACCCACTCGCCGGCCTTGTCGGCCGCCGAGTCACGGACCTTCTCGCCGGCCTGCTGGGCGAAGCCCGAGAACCAGCCCTGCCGGGGGTCGGCGGGGCCGTCCTCGCCGGGAGGCGTCGGATCGGGCTCCCGGTTCGGGTCCGGATCGGGGCCCGGGGTGGGCTCCGACCGTGGCGGGTGCGGGCCGGGCCGATCGGGGGCCGGGGTCGGCGGGTGCGGACCGGGCTGCGGGGCTGCCTGCGGCGGGTTGTGCGGCGGCTGGTGCGGCGCCGGCGGCGGGTCGTGCGGCCTCGGCGGGGCGTGCGTGGATCCGTGGCGCGAGTTGCCGCTCACTGGCCGCCCCCGAAGCCGCCACCGATCGACCGGTCCTGCGCCGCGTAGTTCTGCGCGGTCGCCCGGAGCCCGCTGACGACACCGGACAGTGCCTGCGCGAGCACCTGCACGTTCTGCCGGCTCGCGGCGGCGTGCTCCATGTAGGTGCTCGCCAGGTTCTGAGCGTTCGGCAGGTGCCCGAAGGCGTCCGCCGTCACGGTGATCCCCGAGACCGCCGACTGGACCTGCTGGAGCTGTCCGAGCTCCTCCGAGACCGTACCGCCGTACCTGTTGACCGCTTCGGGATCCACCCGAAACCCGTTGTCCCCCATGACAACTACCCTTCACATCAGCATCATTGAGCGGCTCATCCTACTGAGTTGCTGTCATGTGAGAACACCGGGGCGCAGAGTCCGTCCGACGAGCCCCGGACGTGCGGGAACGATCCGCTCCGCGCAAGGGCGGCACCGGCCTGCCGACCCCTCCTCCAGGGCCGCCCGAACCACCGCGTACGGGGCGCGCCGAGGCCGCTCCCGGTCACTCCCCGAGCAGGTACGGCGTGGTGGTGGCGAGGGCGGTGAAGCCGAGCCGCCGCAGGATCGGACGGCTCTCGTCGGAGGCGTCGACGTGCAGATAGCGATAGCCGCGGGCGGCGGCGATCCGGGCCCGGTACGCGATCAACGCCCGGTAGACGCCCCGGCCGCGCCATTCGGGCAGTGTGCCGCCGCCCCAGAGCCCGGCGAAATCCGTCCCGGGCGGCAGATCCAGGCGCGCCCCGCTCACCGGCTGGTCCCCCGCCATGGCGAGGACCGGTTCCAGCGTCTGCGGCTGCTCGGCCAGCTGCGCGGTCAACCGCTCCCGGAGGCGGTTTCGGCCCGTGCCGAAGACCTGCTCGTGGACGTCCGCCAGCAGGTCGATCCCGTCCCGGTCGGTCACCCGGACCAGCCGGACGCCCTCGGGCAGGACGATCTCGGCGGACACCTCGGCCACCTCGGCCACCACCAGCGTCTCGGCGGGCTCCGGCCGGAAGCCGGCCGCCAGCAGTCGCGCGGCCAGGTCCGGCGGGCCGTCGTGGGAGTACAGCTTCCATTCGAATCCGCGCCCGATCGAGGCGTAGTGACGGATCTGCTCCTCGATCCGGGCGTCCGCGGTGGCCGGATCGAGACCCGACCAGAGCACGCCGTTCCAGCCGTGCTCGGCGGCCACCTGGCGCACCAGGTCCGCAGAGCGCTCGACCCGGGCGCCAGGGCCGTCGGGGCACGCCTCTCGCCGCAGCTGCCGGTCGTACGCGGCCAGTACCTCGTCGTGATCCATCCCGCCACTCCAGCAGCGCGCAGCCGCGCACGCAATCGGATTCGGCCTCCCCCGGGCCCCCGGTGGTACGGGCACCGGCCGGTGGCGGCCGCACGGCCGCACGGCCGCGCCCCGGCGGCCCAGCGGCGTCGGGGCGGGGGAACGTGGCGGTCCGGCACCCGCGCGGGCCGATGACGACGGGGCCCGGGGGCACCCGCGCGGGCGCCACCCGGGCCGTCGGTGTCGGGGCGAGGCGGGTCAGGGCTGGGGCGGGTGGTCCTCGCCGGGCATCGGCCGGTTGCCGAGCTGGTCGTTGATCTTCTGCTGGGCGGAGTCGACCTGGCCGCCGTACTTGCCGCCGGTCTTGTCGTCGACCATGTCGCCGGCCTTGTCCACCCCCTTCTGGGCGGTGTCCTCGTGCCCCTTCATCATGCCTTTGATCTTGTCAAGCATGGACATGACCTGACCTCCACACATCGATGACAACTACGTCCATGGTCGGCACACGATCGGCAAACGGCATCCCGACACGGTCGGGAACCCACCGAGGCGACCACGACGTCCCTGATGCGGGGAGTCCGGACAGGCGAACGCCCGGACGGACGGGCGTCCGACCGTCCGGGCCGGGGCGGATCAGGCGGACTGCCGCACCACCAGCGACGGCTCGAAGATCACCGAGGTGGCGCCGCGCTCCGGTCGGGCGATGTGGTCGAGCAGGATCCGGGTCATCTCCGCGGCCATCTCCTCGACCGGCTGGCGCACGGTGGTCAGCAGCGGACGGCCCGCGGTGGCCGCGCTGCTGTCGTCGAAGCCGACCACCGCGACGTCCTCGGGGACCCGCCGGCCGTGGTCGCGCAGTACCGCCAGGGCCCCCTGGGCCATCAGGTCGTTGGCGGCGAACACCCCGTCCGTGTCCGGGTGTTCGATGAGCAGTCGGGTGATCGCACGCTCCCCGCCGGCCTGGGTGAAGTCGCCCTCCGCGTGCGGGAGGTAGGGCAGTCCGTGGCGGGCCATCGCGTCGTGGAAACCCCCCAGGCGGTCACGGGCGGCGCGCACGCCCGACGGGCCCGCGATGGTCACCACCTTGCGGCAGCCCCGGGCGTGCAGGTGCTCGGCCGCCAGGCGCCCGCCGTCCCGGTTGGCGAGGTCCACGCAGCTGATCGGCATCGGGGTGTCGGGGCGGCCGAAGAGCACCGCCGGTACGCCGGCCTCCAGCAGCAGCGCGGGCAGCGGGTCCTCGGCGTGGGTCGAGACCACCATGGCGCCGTCGGCGTTGCCCTGGCGGAGGTAGGAGAGGATCTGCTCGCGCGCCTCGGGGGCGTCGGCCAGCATGAGCACGGGGTGCAGGCCGCGGGGCCGCAGGGCGGTGAAGACCCCGCTGACCACCCGCCCGAAGAAGGGGTCGGTGAAGACCTCCGTCCTGGTCGGGCCCTCCTCGCCGCCGGGGTCGGCGCCCGGACCGGTGCCGGAGCCGGAGCCCGAGACGACCAGCGCGAGTGCCCCCGCGCGCCGGGTGACCAGTGAACGGGCGGCGCCGTTCGGGACGTACCCGGTGCTGGCGATGGCGAGCCGCACGCTCTCCTGGATGGCCGGGTCGACGTTGCGGATCCCGTTGATGACCCGGGAGACGGTGGCCCGGGACACGCCCGCGACCCGGGCCACGTCCTCCAGGGTGGTGGACCGGCCGGCGGCGGACCGGAGGGCTTCGCTCATGCTCACTTTTATAGCACGCACGGAGAGCGCTCTCTCACTAGAAGCCACAGCCCAGAGCACCTTCCATCAGCCCGTCGGCCCCCGGGGGGCCGCCTCCGGACGTCCTGCGGGGGGCCCAGCGGCGGCTCCGGAGCCCGCCGGCGACCGCCCGGGAAACGTTTCCCGTCACCCCACGTGCTCCTTCCAGCAGGTCATCACGGTCGTCGCGGCCATCACGGAGACGTTCGGCCTGGTCCGCGGCGGCTTGCCGAAGCTCTCCGGCAGGTGGCTGACGTCCACGGTCAACACCGTGTTGTCCTTGAGCACCACCGTCGAGCCGTCGGCCTCGGTGAAGGCCGCCTCCCCCAGGCCGTTGACGGTCGTCACCGGACCGGCACTGCCCCGCAGTCCGGTGAAGTGCGCCTGGGCGGTCGCACCGTCGGCCAGCTCCTTGACCGACAGCAGCATCGATCCCTCGGCGTAGGCGTAGGTGCAGGAGTACAGGTGCTGCGCCCAGGTCGCGGTGGGCGGCGCGGTGGGATCGGTGCCGAGGGCTCCGGCGAGCTGCTGGACCACGAAGCCCGTGCAGACCATCCGGGAGGCCGGGGAGGGCCCGAGGTCCACACCGCCGGCGACGGCCGGGGAGACGGCGGGCGGCGCGGCGGCGCCCGGCGGCGGGCCGCCGGTGGAGGCGCAGCCGGCGGCCGCGAGGGCGAGCAGGGCGGGCGCGACGGCCCGCAACAGCCGGTTCATGTCGTACTCCTCAGCAGATGGCGTCCCGCCCGCGGGACGGCGGCCCGGTCGGCGCGTGGCGGTCACGGCCCGTGCCCGTGACCGGCCCCGGGGAGGCGGGGACGGCCACGGGCACGGGGTGGAGCGGTGGACGTTCCGGGTCAGGACGTCACGGCGTCAGCGCGCCGCGGCGTCAGGACGCCGGAGCGTCACGGCAGCAGGTACTGCGCGTTGAGCGCGGCGCCCTTGCTCGGCTGGGTCTCGTCGTAACCCCGCGAGTCGCACTGGAGTCCACCGATGATGCAGTGGTTCACCATCGCGGCGAGGGTCGGAGCGTCCCAGGCGTTGAAGAAGTCGTAGTGGAACGAGAAGCCCCGTCCACTCGACAGGTGGAGCTGCGACATGTTCGCCGTGTTGGCCGGGAAGGCCATCTTGAACTCGATCATCGGCAGCGCGACCGGGTGGTCGGCCGGGCAGGAACCGTTGACCGGGTACGCCATGTGGCTCTTGTGGTCCGGGGTGTCCAGGTACAGACCGTTCCAGCAACTGGGGGCCTGGAACCGGACGTTGACCTGGCCGCCGCCGGGGCAGTCGATCGGCAGGTCGATGTTGTGGTAGCTGTTGCCGCACTCCCAGCCGGCCACGAAGCCGGGGTCGGTGGCGAACTGGGTGGAGGTGGCCGACGGGCTGCCGACCACGAACTTCAGGCCCGGCGGGAACGGCCGCACGCTGGTGTAGTCGTTCACCGAGCTCTTGTAGTAGATCGTCTGCAGACCGACCGGGTTGACGGCGGTGTCACCGTCGTACATGGTCGGCATCCAGTACCCCGACTTGTCACCGGGCGCGAGGCAGCTGGTGCTGCCCGCCTGGAGCGAGGCCAGCGTGGAGTTGGCCTCGGTCGTGGTGTTGCCCAGGAAGGTGTGCATGTGCGACTTGCCCGGCTGGCCGGCGAAGACGATCGGGTCGTCGGGCAGGTTGTGGTTCGCCGTGCAGTTCGCCTGGAACTCGTGGAAGTACGCGTGCGGCGGGTTGTAGGTCGACGGGGTGACCCCGGTGACCTGCGGGTTCGCCAGGACGTATCCGCTGGTTCCGGTGGTGACCTGACCGAAGACCTTGAACTCGTACAGCGAGTAGCCGTACTGGGTCGCCCGGTTGGTGGCGTACATCCGGATGTAGCGGCCACTGCCGTTGACGGCGAGGTTCTGCACCCCGCCGGTTCCGGTGGTGGTGGAGTAGATCGACGTCCAGGCGCTGGCGTCCGGGGACACCTGGAGCTGGAAGCCGCTGGCGTAGGCCGCCTCCCAGTCCAGTTCGACCTTGCTGATGGCGGCGGTGCCGCCGAGGTCGATCTGGATCCAGGACGGGTCGGTCCAGTTGCTGGCCCAGCGGCTGGCCGGGTCGCCGTCGACGACGGCGCCGGCCGGGAAGTTCGCGCTCTCGATGGACGAGGCGCTCACCGGGCGGGAAGCCGAGATCAGCGGGTCGGCCGCCGCGACGGCCTGCTGGGTGACGGTGCCGAGCCCGGTGAGGGCCAGCACGGCGGCGAAGGCCACCGCCAGGGCCGTGCGGCGGGGACGGCCGCGGGACAGGAAACGGGGTCGCATCGGACCTCCTGGTCGGACGGATGGGTGGGGCCTCCGGGGCCGGGCGGTGCCAGTGGGGTTGGCACCGCCTGCGGCCCCGGAGGGGTCGGGATCAGGCGTCGGTACCCGGCGGATGCCTAGGCGTAGACGCCGAACTCGTAGAGCGAGTCGCCGTAGGCGGTACCCCGCTGTGTGATGTTGATCCGGACGTACCGTCCGTTCCCGGTGACGTCGAAGTCGTCGACGCCGCCGGTTCCGGTGGTGGTGGAGTAGACGGACGTCCAGTTGGTGCCGTCGTTGGAGGTCTGGATCTGGTACGCCTTGCCGTAGGCGCCCTCCCAGCCGAGCTGGACGTGCTTGATGGTGGTCGCGGCGCCGAGGTCGACCTGGACCCACTGCGGGTCGGCCCACTCGCTGGCCCAACGGGTGTTCCAGTTGCCGTCGGTGGCGTTGGACGCCGGGTAGGGGGCGCCGTTGCCGACCGCCTGGAAGGTCGAGGCGGTGGTCGGCTTGTTCAGCGCCACGTTCGTGCCGTTGACGGTCGGGGCCACCACGCGGAACGACTTGGTCTCGATGCCGACGTTGCCGTGGCCGTCGTAGGCGTAGACGTAGACCTTGTACACGCCCAGGCCCTTCGGGGCGGTCGCGGTGAAGCGGCCGTCGGCGGTCTGGGTGAAGACGACCTGGTCCAGGCCGGAGCCGCCGCCCGCGTACTTGGCGTTGTAGTACAGCTGGTAGCGGATCAGGTCACCGTTGGGGTCGGTGGTGGTGGTACTGATGTTGAACGTGCCGCCGGCCGGGACGCTCGCCGTGTTGCTCAGCGTCATGTCGGAGATCACCGGCGGGGTGTTGGTGCCCGGGTTGCCGTTGTAGTCCTTGGCCACCGAGTAGAAGCTCAGCCGCTTCCAGCCGGCCGGCACGGTGTTGTACCAGACGCCGCCGAAGTCGTTCTCGGTGCCGTAGTGGAAGACCGTGGCGCCCAGCGCGACACCCTGGTGGCCGGTGATGCAGGCCCAGTTGGAGAGGTAGGCGTCACGCTTCTTGATGTCCGAGGGCTCGGTGGGCACGCCGTTGGCGTCGTTCGGGACCTCCCACTCGCCGTCCTCACCGGACTCGGTGACGATGTACGGCTTGTTGTAGCCGCCCGCGATCCAGTCGGCCTTGACGTTGCACACGGCGCCGTAGGAGTTGACCGCCAGCAGGTCCAGGCTGGGGGTGTTGTCCTTGTAGTACTTCCAGGCGCCGGTGTACGCGTCGGTGCTGGTCACCGGGTGGTTCGGGTCGATGGCGTGGATCGCCTGGGTGACCCGCTCCACGTACTTGGCGTACGCGACGCGCTCCTGCTCCACCGTGGAGCCGGTGTACGTGTGGTCCTGGGTGGTGAGGATGACCTCGTTGCCGACGTCCCACATCAGCACGCCGGGGTGGTCCTTGTAGGTGGTCACCCACTGCTTGATCTGGTCGAGCGTGCTGTTCATGTAGGCGGTGTCGTTGACGTAGTCCGCGCCCTGGTTGAGCCAGAACCCGTTGACCACCCGGATCCCGTTGGCGGCCGCGGTGTCCAGCAGCGGCTTGCTGCCGGCGTCGGTGCCCCAGGTGCGCAGGGTGTTGACGCCCATCGACTTCAGCTCGCGCACGTGCGCGTCGATGGTGGTGTTGGCCGGGCCCCAGGTGATGCCCTTGACCTGGTACGGCGCGCCGTTGACGGTCAGCGCCCAGTTGCCCTGGCCGCCGGTCACCTTGACGGTGGAGCCGCCGGTCGGCACGGGGGCGTCGGTCAGCGGGGCCGGGGCGGTGCCGGTGGTGGTGGAGACGGTCACCTTGTCGATGCTCAGCGCGCCGCCGGAGCTGGTGGCGGCGGTCGGCGAGGTGCAGTTGCAGTTCCCGTTCGGGAACCCGCCGCCGATGCCGAGGTTGAACACCAGGTAGAAGCCGTGGTGCACGGCCGCGTCCCAGGTGGAGACGCCGACCTGGGACTCACTGACCTGCCAGACCTGACGACCGTCGAGGTACCAGCGGATCTGCTCGTCCGAGGTGGTGCGGTCCAGGATCTGCGAGTACGTGTGGTAGTCGCTCTGGCAGCCGGTGCAGCTCGCCAGTCCGCTGGTCATGCCGTTGTACTCGTTGCAGTTGCCGCCGGGGGCGGTCCCGCAGTGCAGGGTGGTGGACAGCTGGCTGCGGCCGTTGACGTTCTCCAGGATGTCCGACTCGCCGGCGCCCGGCCAGACGGTGAAGTTGCCGCGGTTGGCGGCACCCATCGCACGGAAGGACGGCCAGTAGCCGATCGCGTTGGAAACGCTCGGCTGCTTGACCGTCGCGGAGATCTGCAGCTGGCCGCCGGCCGGGGCGGTGAAGTCGGAGCGCTGGCTCTCGACGCGCCCGGACGTCCAGGCGTCACCGTTCTTCACGGCGGTGAGGTTGAGCGCGCCGTTGCCGTTCAGCGAGACGTTGGCGGCCGCGTTGGTGTCGGTCTGCACCTCGCTGGTGCCCCAGTTGGCCGGGCCGCCGGCGTAGCCGGTGCCGGTCTGGGTGATCCAGTTGGCGGTCGACGGCGCGGTGCCGGCGCTGCCCGTGAAGTCCTCGTTGAAGACCGTGGTCCAGTTGCCGGGCGGCGGGGTGGTCGGGGGCGTCGTCGGCGGGGTGGTGGGCGGCGTGGTCGGCGGGGTGCTCGGGGAGGAGGCGCCGGTGTGGACCTGCATCTCCCAGAGCGAGTAGCCGTAGCCGGTGGCCCGGGCGGTGCCGTTCATCCGCACGTAGCGCGCGGTGCCGGAGACGCTCAGCGTCTCGGTGCCGCCCGCGCCGGTGGTGGTGGAGTAGGCGGTGGCCCAGTTCGTCCCGTCGTTGGAGAGCTGGATCTGGTACGCCTTGGCGTACGCCGACTCCCAGTTCAGCACGACCTGGCAGACCGACTGGGCCGAGCCGAGGTCGACCTGGATCCACTGCGGGTCGCTCGCGACCGAGGACCAGCGGGTGGCCGTGTTGCCGTCGACCGCGTTGGTGGCCGGGGTGCCGTAGTTCTCCTCCGAGGAGGCGGTGGCCGGCCGGCCCTGGGCGGCGTTCGCGGTGCCGCAGCCGGCGCTGGGCGCGGTGCCGAAGACCTGGAACTCCCAGAGCGAGTAGCCGTAGCCGGTGGCCCGGGCGGTGCCGTTCATCCGCACGTAGCGCGCGGTGCCGGAGACGCTCAGCGTCTCGGTGCCGCCCGCGCCGGTGGTGGTGGAGTAGGCGGTGGCCCAGTTCGTCCCGTCGTTGGAGAGCTGGATCTGGTAGCCCTTGGCGTACGCCGACTCCCAGTTCAGCACGACCTGGCCGACCGCCACCGGGCTGCCCAGGTCGACCTGGATCCACTGCGGGTCACTCGCGGCCGAGGACCAGCGGGTGGCCGTGTTGCCGTCGACCGCGTTGGTGGCCGGGGTGCCGTAGTTCTCCTCGGACGAGGCCGTCACCGGCTTGCCCTGGGACAGCAGCGTGGGCGCGGCCTGGGCGCTGCTGGTGGGGATGAGCAGCATCAGAGCCGCGACCAGGGACGCCGCGACAACTGCGGCGAGGGACCGCAGACCTGGTGACGAGCGCTCTCTGCCGACGGCTGACCGGACGGGGGGAGCGAGCATGAGGGGACTCTCCTGACGAGACGGTGGGGGGAGGACCGGAAACACCGACGGTCGGCGTCCGCCGCTCCGTGGGGTGGTCGGAAGACGGTGCCTGGTCGGGCTCCCATCGCTGGGAGAGCGCTCTCGCAGTGATTGAGATGGTTGCGCCCACGTTTCCGTCATGTCAAGCCCCCTGCGCGCATCGGTACCTGACGCCGCGCCTGCGGTAAAAGCGCTGCACTGCAACGTTCCTGGACGAGAACCCTTGACAACACCGGGGCGAGAAGCCAGGCTCCAGGGCCATGGGAGAGCGCTCTCCACCTGTTTCCACCCGTTTCCACCCGCGCTCCCCTGCCCTACCCGGAGATTTCCCGGCCTGTCGGGGAGATCTCCCTCCCTTCGCCCATCAGGCCCGGCGCCGCCCCCCGCAAGGAGTCCGCATGTCCCCCCTTCGTACCGGTCCGAGAACCCGGCTGCTCGGCACCGCCACCGCGCTGGCCGCCCTGCTGGCCGTGGCCGGCTGTTCCAGCAGCGGCAGCACCCAGGCGCAGGACGACCCCAACGAGAAGATCACGCTGAGCGTCAACCTGTTCTCCGACTTCGGCTACGCGGATCTCTACAAGGCGTACGAGCAGACCCACCCGAACATCACCATCAAGGAGAACCGCGCCGACATGGGCGCGCACCACCAGAACCTGCAGGCGCACCTGCTGGCCGGTTCCGGTACCGCCGACATCGAGGCGATCGAGATCGGCCAGGTCGCCGGCTTCCAGCCGCAGGCGTCCAAGTTCGTCAACTTCCTGGACAACGGCGTCGACGCGAACCAGTGGGTGCCGTCCAAGACCGCTCCCGCCTCCAGCGCCGACGGCAAGACCCTCTTCGGCCTGGGCACCGACATGGGCGGCATGGCGCTCTGCTACCGCAGCGACCTCTTCAAGGCCGCCGGTCTGCCCACCGACCGCGACCAGGTCTCGGCCCTGATGGGCGACTGGAAGTCCTACATCGCCACCGGCAAGCAGTTCCTGGCCAACAGCCCGAACAAGGACGTCCGCTGGTTCGACAGCGGCGGCAACCTGTTCAGCGCCGTCGAGGCGCAGGCGCCGACCGGGTACTACGACACCTCGGGCAAGCCGGTCGTCACCACCAACCCGGCCGTCAAGGACGCGTTCGACCTGGTGGCCGGCGCCATCAAGGACGGCGAGTCGGCCGGCATCCAGGCCTTCACCCCGGCCTGGGACACCGGTTTCCAGAAGAGCCAGTTCGCCACCGTGGCCTGCCCGGCCTGGATGAGCTACGAGTTCAAGGCCAACCCGCCCACCGACGGCGGCACCTGGGACATGGCCCGGATCCCGGGCGGCGGCGGCAACTGGGGCGGCTCGTACCTCTCGGTGCCCAAGTCCGGCAAGCACACCAAGGCCGCCGTCGAGCTGGCCAAGTGGCTGACCGCCCCCGAGCAGGAGGGCAAGCTCTTCAAGGAGAAGGGCTACTTCCCCTCCGACCAGGCGCTCTGGAGCCAGCCGGACATCGCGGACCACACCGAGCCGCTGTTCAACAACGCGCCCACCGGCAAGATCTTCTCGCAGTCCGCGAAGGACCTGAAGCCCCAGCCGCTCGGCGCCCACGGCGCGGAGATCGGCACCGCCCTCGGCAACGCGCTGACCTCGGTCGAGCAGGGCAAGGCGGACGGCGCCGGAGCCTGGACGAAGGCTCTCGCCGACATCGCCAACATCAACGGCTGACCCTCACAAGCCCGCGGTACCGGCGCGGCCCTGACACCGCGCCGGTACCGCGTCCACCCTCGCAAGGAGCTCATCAGCATGGCTGCGTCCGTCTCCGCCGAGCGGCCCGCGCGGGCCGCTCGCGCGCCCGTGGCGACCCGGCGTTGGCACCGGATCGACCGCACCGTCTCGCCGTACCTCTACATCACGCCGTTCTTCCTGGTCTTCGCGGTCTTCGGGCTCTTTCCGATGCTCTACACCGGGTACGTCTCGATGACCAACTGGCGGGCCGACGTCCCCGGCAGTGAGAGCCAGTGGGTCGGCCTGCAGAACTACGGCAAGCTCGTCGACGACCCGTTCTTCTGGAACGCCCTGAAGAACACCGTCGGCATC
This sequence comes from Kitasatospora sp. NBC_00315, assembly GCF_041435095.1. Classification (NCBI taxonomy): domain Bacteria; kingdom Bacillati; phylum Actinomycetota; class Actinomycetes; order Kitasatosporales; family Streptomycetaceae; genus Kitasatospora; species Kitasatospora sp. NBC_00315. The sequence continues at coordinate 1,896,425 of NZ_CP108025.1, forward strand.
GGGGCGCTCTCGACCGTCCCGCAGCTGGTGATCGCGCTCGGCCTGGCGCACCTGCTGAACTACCGGATGCGCGGGCGGACCTTCTTCCGTCTCGGCGTGATGCTGCCGAACGTCACCTCGGTCGCCGCCGTGACCCTCATCTTCGTCCAACTGTTCGGCCGGGACTACGGGTTGATCAACTGGACGCTCGGACTGTTCGGCGTCGACCACATCGACTGGCAGGCCGGCACGCTCTCCTCCTGGTCGGCCATCTCCACCATCGTCACCTGGCGCTGGACGGGCTACAACGCGCTGATCTTCCTCGCCGCGATGCAGGCCGTGCCGTTCGAGCTGTACGAGGCGGCCGCCATCGACGGGGCCAGCCGCTGGCGGCAGTTCCGCTCGATCACCGTCCCGATGCTGCGTCCGACCATCCTGTTCGCGGTGATCGTCTCCACCATCGGCGCCCTCCAGCTGTTCGGCGAGCCGATGCTCTTCAGCCAGCAGCAGGACCCGACCACCGGGGGCTCCCAGCACCAGTTCCAGACCCTGGCGCTGTACTCGTACAACCAGTTCTGGGGCCGGTTCAAGTACGGCTACGGCGCGGCCGTGTCCTGGGCGATGTTCCTGCTGATCGTCGTGATCGTGGCCGCCAACCTGCTCGCCGCCCGCCGCATGAAGGGGCTGGACGCCTGATGAGCCGCAACCGCCAACTCTCCGCCGGCCGGGGCGTGTACGTCGTCCTCGCGGTCGCCGTCGTGGTCTCGGTGTTCCCGCTCTACTGGACACTGGTCGCCGCCTCGCGCACCAACACCGACATCCACAGCGTGCCGCCGATCCTGCTGCCGGGCGGCAACCTGCTCCACAACATCGGCCAGGCGTTCAGCCAGACCGACATGGGCCTGGCGATGCTCAACTCGCTGACCGTCTCCGGCATCGTCACCGCGAGCGTGGTGCTCACCTCGACCTTCGGCGGCTTCGCGTTCGCCAAGCTGCCGTTCCGGGGGCGCAAGCCGCTGCTCGCGACGGTGGTGGCCACCATGATGGTCCCGACCCAGCTGGGCATCATCCCGCTCTACATCATGATGGCGAACTGGCTGCACTGGGCCGACCACCTTCAGGCGCTGATCGTGCCGGCCGCAGCCAACGCCTTCGGGCTGTTCTTCATGCGCCAGTACCTGGTCGGCGCGCTGCCCGACGAACTGCTGGACGCCGGCCGGATGGACGGCTGCACCACGCGCGGGCTCGCCTGGCACATCGTGCTGCCGGCCGCCCGCCCCGCGATGGGCGTCCTCGGCATGCTGACCTTCATGGCCACCTGGAACGACTTCTACTGGCCCAAGATCGTGATGACCCAGCAGAACCCCACCATCCAGCTCACCCTCTCCGAGCTGGCCAGTGGCTACATCAAGGACTACTCGCTCGTGCTGACCGGCGCACTCGTCGCCAGCCTCCCCGTCATCGCGGTGTTCCTGCTGATGGGCCGCCAGATCATCGACGGAATCATGCAGGGAGCCACGAAGGGATGACCGACATCCAAGCAACGGATCGCGCCACCGACGGGTTCGAGAAGGCGCTCGCCGACCTCGACGTCGCGCGCAAGGCCCGGATGGTCTCCGGCGGCGGGACGTTCCGCACCAGTGCCGAGCCCGCCGTCGGTCTGCGCCCGGTGATCACCTCCGACGGGCCGGTCGGCGTGCGCGGCGAACGCTGGGACGAGGCCGACACCGCGCTGGCCCTGCCGTCCGTCACCGCGATGGCGGCCAGCTGGGACGAGCCGCTGGTCCGCGAACTCGGCGCGCTGCTGGCCGCCGAGGCGCGCCGCAAGGGCGTCCACATGCTGCTCGGCCCGACCCTCAACCTGCACCGGTCCCCGCTCGGCGGGCGGCACTTCGAGTGCTTCTCCGAGGATCCGCTGCTCACCGGCCGGATCGGCGCCGCCTACATCACGGGCGTGCAGAGCGGCGGGGTCGCGGCCACCGCCAAGCACTACGTCGCCAACGACTCCGAGACCGAACGCCTCACCCTGGACGCCCAGCTGGACGAGCGCACGCTGCGCGAGGTCTACCTGGCCCCCTTCGAGGCCGCCGTCCGGGCCGGGGTGTGGGCGGTGATGTCCGCCTACAACCGGGTCAACGGCGAGGCGATGAGCGAGAGTTCACTGCTGGCCGAGCCGCTCAAGGGCGAGTGGGGCTTCGACGGCCTGGTGGTCTCCGACTGGGGAGCCGTCCGCACCACCGAGTCCTCCGGCGCCGCCGCCGTCGACCTGGCCATGCCGGGGCCGAACGAGCACTGGGGCGCCGCGCTGGCCGCCGCCGTCCTGGACGGCCTGGTGGACGAGGCGGCACTGGACGACAAGGTGCTCCGGCTGCTGCGGCTGGCCGCCCGGGTCGGGGCCCTGGGCGAGCCGGGCGAACCCGCCCCCGCCACCGCGCCGCAGCTCCCCACTCCCGGCGACCCCGCCACCCGGGGCCTGCTGCGCCGGGCCGCCGCGGCGGGTTCCGTGCTGGTGAGCAACCGGAGCGGGCTGCTGCCGCTGGACGCCGGCGCGCTGCGCCGGGTGGCCGTGATCGGCCCGAACGCCGCGACCGCGCGGGTGCAGGGCGGCGGCAGCGCGGCGGTCTTCCCCGCGGCCGTCGTCTCCCCGCTGGACGGCATCCGGGCCGCGCTGGCGCCGGAGGTGTCCGTCGTGCACGCGGCGGGCGTGCGCACCGCGCTGCGGCCGACCCCGCTGGAGCGCACCGACTGCCACAGCCCGGCCAGTGGCGAGGCCGGCCTGCTGGCGCGCTATCTCACCGCCGACGGCAGGGAGCTGCACTCCGAGCACCGGCTGAGCGGGCGGATCCTGGAGCCGTCGGTGAGCACCGACCTCAGCGCCCTCGGGATGGTCGAGGTCAGTACGGTCTTCCGGGCGCCGGCCGCCGGGCGGTGGCGCTTCGGCGTGATCGGGCTGGGCCGGGTGCTGCTCCAGGCCGACGGGCGGACCCTGCTCGACGAGTACATCACGCCGGAGTCGGACGACCCGACCTACCTGCACGTCTCGCCCTCCTTCCGGCAGGTCGGGCTGGATCTCGCGGCCGGCCAGGAGGTGGCCCTGCTGGCCCGGCGCACGGTCGAGGCCGCGCACGGCCGGGTGCTCAGCCTGGCCGTCGACCCGCCGCTGGACGCGTTGGACGCGGAGCTCGCGGCGGCCGTCGAGCTGGCCCGGGGGGCGGACGCCGTGGTCGTGGTGGTGGGCACCACCGACGAGCACGAGAGCGAGGGCTTCGACCGGACCACCCTGCGGCTGCCCGGCGACCAGGACGCGTTGGTGTCGGCGGTGGCCGCCGCCAATCCGGCGACGGTGGTGGTCGTGAACACCGGCGGGCCCGTCCTGCTGCCGTGGCGTGAGGAGGTGGCGGCGGTGCTGCTCGGCTGGTTCCCCGGCCAGGAGGGCGGCGACGGGCTGGCGGACGTCCTGTTCGGCCTGGCCGAGCCGGGCGGACGGCTGCCGACCAGCTGGCCGGCCGAGGAGCGGGACGTCCCGGTGTTCGACACCACCCCGCTGGACGGCGTACTCGCGTACCGCGAGGGACTGCACGTCGGGTACCGGGGCTGGCTGCGCGCGGAGGCCGAGCCGGCGTACTGGTTCGGGCACGGCCTGGGCTACGGCGAGTGGGAGTACCTCTCGGTCGAGGCGCCCGCGCAGGCCGCGCTCGGCGCCGCGCTCACCGTGCGGGTCACCCTGCGCAACACCGGTACCCGCGGCTCGCGCGAGGTGGTGCAGCTGTACCTGGCCCGGGCCGACAGCTCGGTGGAGCGGCCGGTGCGCTGGCTGGCCGGGTTCGCGGCGGTCCGGGCGGAGCCGGGGCAGCGGGTGGTGGCCGAGATCACGGTGGCGGCGCGGGCGCTGGAGCACTGGTCGGCCGAGCGGCGCCGCTGGATCGGCGAGCCGGGCGGGTTCACCGTGCTGGTCGGCCCCTCCTGCGGTGAGCTGCCACTGAGCGCCGGGGTGCGGGTGCTCCCCTCGCGCTGACGCCCCGGGGCGGGGGGACGGGAGGCTGCCCGGGGACAGCGGGGAGCCTCCCCGGGCGGCGGCCCCGGTCACTCCACCGGGAAGTCGCCCAGCGTGAACGGCAGGCCGAGCCGCTCGACGATCCGGCGGCCGAGCGGCGCGGCCGCCTCGTGCAGGCGGCGGGCGTCGTCCGTCCCGATCGCCTGCCAGGGGGCCGCTGCGAGGCGGTCGGTGGCGTCCTCGACCTCCTCGCGGAGCGTTCGGCCCTCGGGGGTGAGGGTGCCGTCCGCGGCCAGCAGGCCGCGGGCGGCGAGGCGCTGCTCGGCGGCCTCCCAGTCGGTGTCGCTCCACTCCCGGCGGGCCTGGATGCTCGCCCGCCGCTCGCCGCCCGCGGCGGTGATGGTGACCAGCGCCTCGACCGGGTCCAGACCGAGGTGGAGCAGGGCCTCGTGGTGGCCGTCCCCCCGGTACTCACGCAGCGTGGTGGCCGCCTGCCAGAGCGCGAGATGCGGCTCGGCGGGCAGCGGCAGCGCGCTGTTGGCGGCGCCCAGCGGCCGGCCGTAGCCGGTGCAGGCGGCCGCCGCGCGGGCGGCCAGGGCCGCCGCGTCGGCGAGCGCGTCCGAGCCGATCAGCCGGTCGCCCAGCAGGTCCCGAAGGGCCCGGTCGGCGGCGACCAGCCGGGCGGCCAGGACTACCTCGGGCGTGGTCACCGCCCAGATCTGCGGGATCTCCCGGGCGGCCATCCGCGGGTTGAAGTGGTAGAAGACCGCGTCCACCACGGCCGGACGGACGGCGCCCAGCGGCGCGATGCGACCGGCGTAGTAGGGCGCCCAGGCGCTGGTCAGACCGATCTCCCGGAAGACCTCGGTGGCCTGCGGGGCGAGAATGATCACCGCGTGGTACGGCTCCAGGGCGTCACGCAGGGCGCGGGCGCGGCGCAGCGCGAGGGGGCGCGGGGACACGGCCTGGTCGGTGGTGACGGGCACGGTGGTTCTCCATAATTTAACAACCTAGACCATTGAGGTTGTCAACCATACCCCTGGTCGCCGCGACCGGCGGTCAGGCTCGCGCGTACGCCGCCGCCCGCTCCACCAGCTCCTGCGGCGGACGCACGCCGGTGTACAGCACGAACTGCTCCAGCCCCTGCCGCACCAGCACCTCGTGCCCGCTGATCACCTGCTTGCCGTGCTCGCGCGCGTACCGCACCAGCGGCGTCGCCTCCGGCAGGGCGACCACGTCGAAGACCGTCCGCGCGGCCTCGACGGTGGCGGTCTCGAAGGCGAGGTCGTCCGCCTCGCAGCCGCCCCGCATGCCGATCGGCGTCGCGTTGACGATCAGGTCCGCGCGCAGCCCGCCGGCCTCCGCCCGCCAGGCGTAGCCGTGCGCGTCGGCCAGCGCGCGGCCGGCGGCCTCGTTTCGCGCGACGACCGTGCCCGAGCGGAGGCCGGCGTCGCCGAGCGCGCCGAGCACGGCCTTGGCCATGCCGCCGCTCCCCCGTACCGCGACGCTCGCCCCGGCGGGCACCTGGTGGGTGTCGAGCAGTTGCCGGACGGCGAGGTAGTCGGTGTTGTGGGCGCGCAGCACACCGTCGTCGTTGACGATCGTGTTGACCGACCGGATGGCGGCGGCGGAGGCGTCGAGTTCGTCGACGAGGGCGATCACGTCCTCCTTGAACGGCATCGAGATCGCGCAGCCCCGGATGCCCAGGGCCCGCACGCCGCCGATCGCCGCCGGCAGGTCGGTGGTGGTGAACGCCTTGTAGAGGTAGTCCAGCCCCAGCTCTCCGAACAGGAAGTTGTGGAACCGGGTGCCGAAGTCACCCGGCCTGGCCGCCAGGGACATGCACAGCCGGGTGTCCTTGCTGATCCGCGTCGTCATGCTCCGCCGCCTCGCCCTTCGTCCCGCCGTGACGGACGCCCCGTCCGTGCTCGCGCACTCACCCTGCCCGATCGGGGCGATCGCGCCAAAGCGGCGCGGCCACGCGGGCGGGGTGTCCGGGCGGTCAGGAGCGGCGCAGCGCCCGGGGCAGCACGAACCAGAGGGCGGCGAACATGGCGACGGTGGCCGAGCCGACGGCGAGGGCCGCCCCGGTGCCGAGCACCACGTCGGTCACCAGCAGGACCGACCCGCTGAGGGCGAGTGCCAGGAAGAGCTGGCCGATCAGCGCGAATCGGGAGGAGATCGCGACGATCCGCCGCTTGGCGCCCTGGTGGAACAGGCCCCGGTGCAGGGCGACCGGGGTGGCGAGGACGGCCGAGGCGACCACCGAGAGCAGCAGGGTGGTGAGGTAGACGCCGGTCTCGAAGTCGCTGAGCTGCGGGAAGCGGCTGGTGAACGCCAGGCCGAGCAGGAACGCGAAGACGATCTGGACCCCGGTCTGCAGCACCCGCAGTTCCTGGAGCAGCTCGATCAGGTTCCGGTCGGCCCGCTCGTCCGGTGTCTCGCGGCGCTCCGCGGGCGGTGGGGAGGAGTCGGGCACGCCGTCCGCGGGGGTCGTCACCGACAGCAGCGTCGCGCACCGAGGGCGGGCACGCAAGCCCCGTGCCCCGGTCGGCGCAACGGCGCGAACGACCGGGGCCCGCGGAGCGCGGTGGCCGGGCTCTCAGAGCGCGGTGGCCCGGCCGAGGTAGGTGAGCGGGCCCGGGTCCGGCACCGGGACGACGTGGAACCCGAGGCGGTCGTAGAAGGCGCGTGCACCGGTGTTGACGCTCACCATGCCGAGGTGGACCCGGCCGGCTCCGGCCCGGTGCAGCGCCGCGAGGAAGGTCTCCATCAGCAGCCTGCCCCAGCCGCGGCCCTGGTGCTCCGGCAGCAGGTCGATGTGCAGATGGGCCGGGTAGTCGGCGAGCTCGGGCAGGATCATCCGCTCGGGGGTGTGCAGCAGCAGCGCCATCAGCTCGTCGCCGTCCGCGGGCTCGCCGGCCGGCGGCGGGTACAGGTGGCCGACCTGCGGCAGCCAGCGCTCGCGGAACCCGGCGACGAAGCGGACGGTGTCGCTGGTGCCGAGGACGTAGCCGACGGCGTTGCCCGAGCCGTCGTCCAGCACGAAGGCGAGGCCGGGTTCGAGTTCGAGGTAGGGCGCGGCGAAGTTGTGCGGGAGCACGTCCTCGTTGCGGTACAGCCCTCGGGCGTCGCCACCCGCCTCGGCGGTGCGGACGCAGATGTCGAAGACGGCGGCCCGGTCGGCCGGCTGCCAGGGGCGGACGAACGGATTCGGGCTCTCCATCGGACGGCCTCTCCTCGGCGCGCGTGCGGGGGTGTGCTCCGGACGTGGATGGGCCGGGCGCGGCAGACCCTCGACTGCCGTGCCCGGCCCGCCGGGGTGCGCGGGGGTGGTCCCCGACGCCCGTGCACCCCGGCCGCGGCCCGGTGTCAGGCGAGGCCCTCCACCGGGGGGATCGTGTTGCTGCGGACCGTCCGCGCGTACCAGCGTGCGCTGGCCTTGGGGATGCGCTCCAGGGTCCGGTAGTCGACGTAGACCGCGCCGAAGCGGCGGCTGTAGCCGTAGGACCACTCGAAGTTGTCCAGCAGCGACCAGAGGAAGTAGCCGCGCACGTCGGCGCCGTCGGCGATGGCCCGGTGCACGGCGGCCAGGTGGCGGTGGACGTAGTCGATCCGGCGCGGGTCGAGCACCTCGCCCTGCTCGTTGACGGTGTCCTCGAACGCGGCGCCGTTCTCGGTGATCATCAGCGGCAGCCGGGGGTAGCGCCGGGCGACGTCGGTGATCAGGTCGTAGAGGCCGCTCGGGTCGATCGCCCAGTTCATCGCGGTCAGCTCGCCCGGGGCCAGGTGGAAGACCACCTGCTCGGAGCCGGGCCACGGCGAGTGGTCGCTGGCGCCGTGGGCGTCGTTCTTCGCGGCCTCGCCGGGCGAGAGCTCCTGGCCCTCGACCGGGGCCGAGACCAGCGTCGGGCTGTAGTAGTTGATGCCGAGGACGTCGATCGGCGCCGCGATCACCGCTTCGTCGCCGGGCAGCACCAGGGCGTCCCAGTCGAGCAGGTGGGCGGTGTCGGCGCGCAGGTCGGCGGGGTAGGCGCCGTCCAGGATCGGCCCGGTGAAGACCCGGTTGCCCACCGCGTCGATCCGGCGGGCGGCGTCCTGGTCCTGCGGCGAGTCGGTCAGGGCCCGGACCTGGTGCAGGTTGAGGGTGATGGAGACCTTGGCGTCGGCGGGCAGCGCCGCGCGCAGGGCCGCCACCGCCCGGCCGTGGGCCAGGTTGAGGTGGTGGGCGGCGCGCAGGGCGTCCGCCGGGTCGGTGCGGCCGGGAGCGTGCACGCCGGAGCCGTAGCCGAGGAAGGACGAGCACCAGGGCTCGTTCAGGGTGGTCCAGAACTTGACCTTGTCGCCGAGCGCCTCGGCGGCGATCCGGGCGTACTCGGCGAAGCGGTCGGCGGTCTCGCGCACCGTCCAGCCGCCCAGGTCCTCCAGCTCCTGCGGGAGGTCCCAGTGGTAGAGCGTGGCGACCGGCTCGATGCCGGCCGCGAGCAGCTCGTCCACCAGGGCGCGGTAGAAGTCGAGGCCGCGCTCGACCGCCGGGCCGCGCCCGGTGGGCTGCACCCGGGACCAGGAGATCGAGAACCGGTAGGCCTTGATGCCCAGTTCGGCCATCAGTGCGACGTCCTCGCGGAACCGGTGGTAGTGGTCGGTGGCCACGTCGCCGGTGTCGCCCTCGTGCACCTTGCCGGGGGTGCGGCTGAAGGTGTCCCAGATCGAGGGGGTGCGGCCGTCCTCCGCGGCCGCGCCCTCGATCTGGTACGCGGCCGTCGCAGCGCCCCACAGGAAGGTTCTCGGGAAGGCCAACTGCCCTTCCTGGTCCACTGCGGCGGCCGGGCTGTGCGGGACGGGACGGGACGCGACTGTCATGGGAGGACACTCCATTGTTGTGCAGGGGGACAGCGGGGACTGCGGTCGTGCAGCGGACTGCGGGTGCGGCCGGCGGCGGGGAGGACCCGGGCGGCGCCTCGGGCTCAGCCCTTGACGGCGCCCTGGGCGATGCCGCCGACGATGTGCTTGCCGAACAGCAGGAACACCACCAGCAGGGGGACGGTGCCGATCAGCGCACCGGCCATGATCACCGACCAGTCGGTCGACCAGCCGGTGCCGAGACCGGCCAGGGCGACCTGGACGGTCGGGTTGCTGGAACCGTTCATCGCGATGATCGGCCAGAGGAAGTCGTTCCAGGACTGGACGAAGGTGAGCATACCGAGCACCGCCATCGCCGGCCGGGCAATCGGCACGACCACGTGCCAGACCACCCGCAGCGAGTTGGCACCGTCCATCCGGGCGGCCTCCAGCAGCTCGGTCGGCAGCGCCTGGACCAGGTACTGCCGCATGAAGAACACGCCGAACGCGGTCACCAGCGAGGGCAGGATCAGCGCGCTCAGGTGGTTTCCCTGGCCCAGGTTCTTCATCAGGATGAACAGCGGCACGACGCTGAGCTGGGCCGGCACCGCGAGGGTCGCCAGCACCAGGCCCATCATGACGCCGCGCCCGGGGAAGCGGAGCTTGGCGAAGGCGAACCCGGCCAGCAGCGAGAACGCGACGGTGCCGATCGTGACGGAGCTCGCCACCAGGGTGGAGTTGAGCAGGGCAACGCCCATGCCCCGCCCGCCCGCGTTGTGCCAGACGTAGTTCAGGTTCTTGAACAGGTTGCCGCCCGGCAGCAGCGGCGGCGGGGTGGACACCACGGCGTGGGTGTCGGTGGAGGCAGCGACCAGCGTCCAGTACAGCGGGAAGAGCGAGGCCAGCGCGACCACGATCAGCACGACGTAGGTCAGCGGGCCGGCGTGGTGCTGGCGGCCCGCGCCCTGCTTCCGCGAGCGGAGGCGGCGCCGGGCGGGCGGGGTGGCGTCGACCGGGGCGGACGGCGCCTTCGACGTCATCGGCCCGGATGCGGCCTGGTGTACGGCGGTCATGGTTCCTCCTCTCACTGCGACTTGCGCAGGCGGCGGGCGATCAGGGCGTTGACGAGGCCGATCAACAGCAGCAGGGCGAACATCGTCCAGGCGATGGCGGAGGCCCGGCCGAGCATGCTGTTGCGGAAGCCCTGGTCGTACATGAACACGCCGAGGGTTTCGTACTGGTTGGCGGTGCCGCCCTGATGGCCGCTCTGGCCGCCGAACAGGAAGGGCTCGCCGAAGAGCTGGGTGGCGCCGATGGTCGAGACGACGGCGGTGAACAGGATGGTGGGCCGCAGAGCCGGCACCGTCACGTTGAGGAACTGCTTCCACCGGTTGGCGCCGTCCAGCGCGGCGGCCTCGTAGAGGTCACCGGGGACCGCCTGCATGGCGGCCAGGTAGATCAGCGCGTTGTAGCCCGTCCAGCGCCAGGTCACGATCACCGAGATGGCGAACTGGGAGGTCCAGCTGCCGGCCTCCCAGGCGACCGGGTCCATCCCGAAGAGGCCGAGGAACCAGTTGGCCATCCCGCTCTCGGGGCTGAAGATCAGCGCGAACACCAGGGTGGCCGCGGCGACCGAGGTCGCGTACGGGGCCAGCAGCGCCGTGCGGAAGAACGAGCGGGCGCGCAGCTGGTAGTTGAGCAGGTGCGCCAGGCCGATCGCGATCATCAGCTGCGGCACCGTGGAGAGGATGCCCAGCGTGATCGTGTTCCACAGGGCGTTCCAGAAGAAGTGACTGGCCGGCCCGGTGAACAGGTCGGTGTAGTTCTTCAGCCCCACCCAGGTGGACTGGTCGACGTTGTAGAGGCTCACCTGGTGAAAGGAGAGCCAGCCGGTGTAGAGCAGCGGGAAGAGCCCGAACACCGCGAACACCAGGAAGAACGGCGCCACGAAGACGTAGGGCGAGCCCTTGGTGTCCCAGCGGTAGAGGCGACTGCGCCACGCCTGGCGCGGGGAGCTCCCGGGCGGTGTGCGGTCGGGTCGGTCGGGCGTCGCGGAGCCTGGATCGCTCCCGCGGGCACTGATGGAGGTGGCCACGTGTGGCTTCCTTCCGTGGTTTGCTGCCTTCGGCCCACTGGCGAGGGCCAGTGGGATGCCGCCGGGCTTCGGGTCGTTGGACCGCCGACCCGGAGCACGACGGCGGGGCCGGGTGCCGGACGGGAGTCCGAGGGACGTCGGAGTTGAGTCCGAGGAGGGTCGGCGCGGAGCCGCCGTACTGCCGGTACGGGACCGATGTGGAGCTTCCCGTACCGACGGGGCCGGTACGGGACCGACGGGGCCGGGCCGCCCGGTGCTCGACCGGGCGGCCCGCCGCACTGCTACTGGATGGTGCTGTCGATCTGCTTGACCGTCGCGGCCCAGGCGTCGCCGGCCGCCTTGCCGTTCTGCTCGACCAGCAGGATGCCGTTGCTGAAGGCGCTCTGCAGGTCACCGGCCTTGGGGCCGGTCTCGGCGGGCTTGATCGCCTTGGCCGCGGTGGAGAAGATCTGGCCGGTCGGCGCGTTCGGACCGATGTAGGGGTTCTTGAAGTCGGTGACCCCGGCCAGCGCGTAGGCCTTCTGGTTGGAGGGGATGTTGCCGACCTTCTGGAAGACCTTGGCCTGCTGCTCCGGCGCGGTCAGCCAGGCCACCAGGTCCTGCGCGGCGGCGACGTGCTTGCCCGAGCTCGGGACGGACAGGAACGAGCCGCCCCAGTTGCCGGCGGCCGGCGCCTGGGCGACGTTCCACTTGCCGGCGTTGGACGGGCCGGCGTACTTCTCGATGTTCGCCTGCTGCCAGGACGGGCAGATGGTGGTGGCGAAGGTGGACTGCGAGAACGCGGTCTGCCAGGTGGGGTCGAACTCCTTCAGGCCCTGCGAGGAGCCGGAGGCGTCGGCCGCCATCGCGAGGTCCCAGGCCGACTTGACGCTGGCCGAGTCCTTGTAGTTGAGCTTGCCGTCCTTGTAGTACTGCTGCGTGTCGCTGGAGACGACGGCGTTGAACAGCCCGGTGGCGGAGTCCATGAAGAAGGTGCCCTTGGGCGCCTTCGCCTGGAAGGTCTTGCCCGCCTCGACGTACTTCGACCAGTCGCCGGCCCAGAGCGCGCTCACCGCGGCCGGGTCGCTGGGCAGACCGGCGGCGGCGAACAGGTCCTGGCGGTAGCAGACGGCCATCGGGCCGACGTCGGTGCCCAGCGCGACGGTCTTGCCGCCGGCGCTGGTGGCCTGCTGCCACTTCCAGTCCAGGTAGTCCTCCTTCTTGACACCGGGGGCCTTGGAGAGGTCCGCGAAGGAGCCGCTCAGCGCGTCGGAGGTGGCCAGCGAGATGCGGCCCACCTCGAGCGCCTGCACGTCGTCGAGGCCGCTACCGGCAGCGAGGTGGGTCTGGACGGCGGTCCAGTAGTCCGCCTCCTGTGTGGTGGTGTTCTCCTTGACGGTGATGTTCGGGTGCAGGGCCGTGTACGCGTCGAAGAGGCCGGCCTCCTTGTAACCGAACGTCCCGAAGTCACCGACCGTGAGGGTGATCTTCTCATTCGAGTCGGCGGTGGCACTGCTGCTGCTCGAACCACTGCTGGAGCAACCGGTGGCCAGCAGCGCCGTGGCGCTCAGCACGGTCGTGACGAGCAGGGCGGCCCGACGGGAACGGGTGGTGCGGGCGGCACGGGACGTGCGCATGTCCATCTCCTTGGTCCGAGCAGCGGCGGTGCGGCTCGGGAATGGGGCGGAAGCGAGATCGGGAGGCCGGTGTCCGGCTGGGAAACAGCGACTCTGGGGAACTGCGACTTCGGGTGGTACGGACGCCGGGAGTACCGACCTGTGGTTCCGGAGTGTGGATCCACCTGCGATCCGGCTGCAGAAGTGGCCTGCAGGTCCGGCTGCAATGTGGGAGCGCTCCCATGCGTCTGCCGAGAAGGTTCCTTCCCGTCCGGCAGGCGTGTCAAGGGATGAAGTCCAAGACGTTACCGGAGCGTGTCCTGCGGGCGGCCTGCCGGAACGGCCCCCGACGGCCCCCCGGGCGACCGAGCGGGACGGCATCCGCGCAGGTGGACCCGGTTGGGGCGGACCCGCACCATCGGGCCGGGAGCACCTTCGGCGGCCGCCGGGCCCGCGTCGGCTCGAAGCGGCCTCCGGCGGCCGGCGCGGCCCCCGCCGACCGACCGGCCCGGGTGGGACGGCGGCCATGACGTGACCACACCAGGGCGTGGGATTCCCACTCCGCACCCACGGTGCACCCCCGACCCCGCCTCCGGGCGGACGGTCGCTGAACAGCGGCCGACCGCCGCGCGGGCCGCCGTGCCGGGGCGCCGGCCGCCCGCGCGGACGGACCGCGGCAGTGCTCCGGCACCCGCTCCGGGGCGGCCGCCCGGCCGCCCCGCCCGGGCCGCTCCACCGGCCAACACGCTCCGACCTGAGCCCCGTTGATGATCAAATTATCGAAGCGTCGAACACTCATTCAGAGATTTGAGGCAGCGGGCCCCCGCGAGCCGCGAGGAGCCACCGAGCCCGCCGGGCCGCTTCAAGAGTTGAAGCCTGCTGGATCACTTGACTCCCCCGCCGGGACTCTGACTTCATGTGTGGCGGTCCACCGCCCCCACGATGCCTCGCGGTGGCCCACTGCCCCGGTATCTGGGAGCGCTCCCAGATACCGGGAGCACCTGCCCACCGCACGGCTCCGCCCCCGGCCCGCTCCGGGCCCGCACCAGGCACCCTCCGGGGGCCGCTCCGCCTGGCCCCGCACCGGGGCCCGGCCCCGGGCGCCCCGGCCGCACGCCCACCGATCCGTGCCCGTCCGTCCGTGCCCCCGTCCAGCGCCCCCGTCCAGCGCCCCCGGCGCCCCAGCGACCGCACCGCTACCGCGCCCCTCCAACCGCACCCGGGAGTTTCCCCATGCGCATCGCCCGCACCGCCCGAGCGGCACTCGCCGTGACCGCGACCGTGGCCGCCGTGGCCGGCCTCGCCGCCGGCCCGGCCGCCGCCTCGGGCCCGGCAGGCCCGGCGGCCGCCCACTCCGCGCCCGCCCGCACCCTGCCCGCCGACACCCGCTTCCTCGTCGACCCGACCGGCAAGGCCGCCGCCCAGGCCGTCACCGACCTGAAGGCCGGGGATCCGGCGGGCGCCGCCGCGATGGCCCGGCTGGCGAGCCAGCCGGTCGCCCAGTGGTTCACCGGCACCGCCGACCCCGCCCAGACCACCCGCGACATGGCCGTACTGCAGGCCAAGGCGGCCCTGCTGCACCGCACGCCGGTGGCGGTCGCCTACAACGTCCCCGGCCGCGACTGCTCGCAGTACTCGGCCGGCGGCGCGGCCGACTCCACCCAGTACGCGACCTGGATCGACGCCCTGGCCAAGGGCATCGGCAACCACCGGACCGTGGTCGTGCTGGAGCCGGACGGCCTCGCACTGAGCCCGTCCTCCTGCGGCGGCACCGCCGCCCAGCAGGCCGAGCGACTCGCCGAGGTCAACGCCGCCGTCGACCGGCTGGAGCAGCAGAGCGGCGCGCTGGTCTACCTGGACGGCGGGCACAGCTCCTGGCAGAACGTGGGCACCATGGCGCAGCTGCTGAACGACGGCGGCATGGCGCGCGCCCAGGGATTCTTCCTCAACGTCTCGAACTACCAGACCGACCCCGACCTGATCCGCTACGGCACCCAGGTCGCCGAGTGCGCCTGGTACCTGGGCCACACCGCCGGCGCCACGGCCGGCGACTGCGCCAACCAGTACTGGCCGGCCGCCGACGCCGACGCCTGGTACGCCTCGCACGTCCCGGCCGACGCCGTACTGCCGCACTTCGTGATCGACACCAGCCGCAACGGTCAGGGGCCCTGGACGCCGACCGCCTCCTACCCGGACGCCCAGACCTGGTGCAACCCGCCCGGCCGGGGTCTCGGTGTGCGGCCGACCGCGAACACCGGGGTGCCGCTGCTGGACGCCTACCTGTGGATCAAGGTCCCGGGTGAGTCCGACGGCAGCTGCACGCGCGGCACCGCCGGGCCGGTGGACCCCGAGTACGGGGCGGTCGACCCGGCCGCCGGCGTCTGGTGGCCGCAGCAGGCGCTGAGCCTGGTCCGCAACGCCTCCCCGGCCCTGACCTTCGGGCCGCTCTCCTCCCTCGGCTGACGCCGGCGCCGGCCCCGGGTGCCACGGCGCCCGGGGCCGGCCACTCCACGCGTCCGCGCGGAGCCGTCCGCGCGGGTGTCGGCCGCTCCGCGCGCCTGGGCGGCTCCGGCGCGGTCCTCCGGCTCCGCGCGGGTCACGGGTGCCCCCTCACGGGGTCGCGCGCCCGACGCCCGGCCCGATCGCGTCGCTCGGCGCACCGGCCCGACCGGCCGATTCACGGGCGTGATACATCAAGTTCATGCCAATGACACGGTTTGACAACACGTCAATCGTCGATCTTGACCCTTTCCGGCGCTTGCCCGACCCTTCGATGGGAGCGCTCCCACCTCCTTGCTCGTCCGAGAGGCAGAACCACCATGCCGAGCAGCCACCCCCTCTCCGCCCCGCGGCCGCGACAGCCCCACGCCCGTCCGCCGGGCGCGGCACCCCGGCCCCGCAGCGGGCCCGTACGCCTGGCGGCCGCCCTGGCCACCGGGGTCCTGCTGCTCACCGGCTGCGCGTTCCAGCACGGACCGGCCGCCGCGGTGGCCACCGAGGGCCCCACCGCGCGGCCGACGAACGCCGGGACGATCACCCTGACGGTCGGCGAGTTCGGCACCTTCGGCTACCACGAGGCCGGGCTCTACGACGAGTACATGGCCGCCCACCCCGACATCAACATCCACGCCCAGGCCACCCAGGACGGCCAGACGTACTGGGACGCGCTGAGCCCCAAGCTGGCCTCGGGCACCGGGCTCGCCGACATCCAGGCCGTCGAGGTGGGCTACATCGCCCAGGCGACCAGCACCTACGCCGACGCCTTCACCGACCTCGGCAAGGCCTCCGGGGTCGACCCGAAGGCCTGGCTCCCGTGGAAGTCCCAGCAGGCCACCACCACCGACGGGGCGCTGATCGGTCTGGGCACCGATGTCGCGCCGATGGCGATCTGCTACCGCAAGGACCTCTTCAAGCAGGCCGGCCTGCCCACCGACCGCGACGCGGTGGCGGCCCTGTGGCAGGGCGACTGGAACAAGTTCCTCGATGTCGGCCGGCAGTACCAGGCCGTCGCACCCGCCGGGACCGCCTTCACCGACTCCGTCGGCGGCCTGTTCAACGCCGTGCTCTCCAGCGAGCCGCAGCAGTACTCGGACGCCTCCGGCAAGCTCGACTACCAGGACAGCCCCGGGGTGAAGAAGGCCTGGGACATCGCGGTGAAGGCCGCGCAGGACAAGCTGACCGCCGGGCTGACCCAGTTCCAGGGCGACTGGAACACCGGCTTCTTCCTCTCCAGGTTCGCCACCGTCGTCTGCCCGTCCTGGATGACCGGTGTCATCAGCAGCAACTCCGGCGACGCCGGCCAGGGCCAGTGGGACATCGCCCAGGCACCCGCCGCCGGCAACTGGGGCGGCGCCTTCCTCACCGTCCCGAAGGCGAGCGCGCACCCCAAGGAGGCCGCCGCACTCGCCGCCTGGCTCACCGCGCCCGCGCAGCAGGCCAAGGTCTTCGCCAAGGTCGGCAACCTGCCCTCGACCGTCGCGGGGCTCAAGGAGCCGGCCGTCCAGGGGGGCAAGCTCGCCTACTTCGGCGACACCCCCGTCGGCCAGATCTACGCGGCGGCCGCGCAGTACATCCGGCCCGCGCCGATCGGCAAGGACGACGGCACGGTGAAGACCGTCCTCACCGAGACCGCCCTCCCGTCGATCGAGAGGAGCGGCACCGACCCGAAGACCGCCTGGAACAACGCGGTCAAGCTGATCAAGCAGAAGACGGACGGCTGAGCCGGCGGCCCTCCCGGCGGGCGGCGGGCACCCCGCGCCCGCCGCTAGCCGCCCGCCGCTCCCCCGGCGGGCGGGCGCCGTCCCGGCCCCGCCCGCCGCCCGCTCAGGCCGACAGCCGGCGCATCAGCCGCACGCCCTGGGCCGCGGTCAGGTGCGGCAGGTAGGCCTTGCCGATCGCCCGGGTGATGCTGGGCAGCGCGGCCGGATCGGGGTAGACCATGTACATCGGCCGGTACTCGGGCTGGAACTTGGCCTTGAAGGCGATCAGCGACCGGAAGCCGTAGACCGGCTCCAGCACCTTGCCCATCCAGTCCAGCATCCGCTGCAGCGCGGTCGGCGGCTCCCCGTGGCCGGAGCGGGCCAGCGGAGCGCCCGACAGGGAGAGGAAGCGGGCGCCCTCCTCCTTGAAGCCCAGCGCGGCGGAGGCGATCAGGAACTCCATCACGCCCCGGAAGCCGTCCGAGGCGCGGCGCATGAAGTCCAGGGTCCAGCCGACCGGCCGGCCGTCCTCGTAGACCGGCATCCAGCTGGTGACCCCGTGCACCCGGCGCTGCGCGTCGACGGCGAGCAGGACCCGGACGGCCGGGTCCTCCAGCTCCTCCAGCCCACCGAGGGTGAAGCCCATCTCCGGCAGGCCCTTCTCCGAGACCCATTCCTCGGAGATCGAGCGGATCTGGTCCCGCAGGTCGGCCGGGGCGTCCCGGTAGGTCCACCACTCGGCGGCGATGCCCTGCTTCCCGGCCTTGTTCAGCGAGGTCCTGACGTCCTGCCACTTCTTGCCGGTGAAGGCCAGCTCGGGCAGCGACACCACGGTGTCCTCGGCGACCTGCAGCGAACGCCAGCCGAGTTCGGCCCCGGCCGCGCGGATCTCCGGGGTGACGCTGTAGAAGCACGGCGTCCAGCCCCGGGAGTCGCAGTGCCGGGCGAAGCCGGCCACCGCCCGCCGCCGCGCCGCCGGTTCGCCGAAGGGGTCCCCGGTGGTGAGCGCGACGGTGGACAGTACCCGGTACGGGACCGCCGCCAGGCCCTCCTCGTCGAACCAGTAGTGGTTGCCCTCCCAGGTGCTGAGGAAGGAGAGCGTGCCACCGCCGTGCGCGGTGAGCAGGGCCCGGGCCCGGGCCGCGTCCTCGGCGCCCACGTGCAGCACGGGCCTGCGCAGGGCCACCAGGAGCGCGGCCAGCAGGACGCTCCAGAACACCAGGCCGCAGTAGGTCACCAGGGCCCGCGCGACGCCGCCGACCGTGACCGGGTAGTCCGCGAGCAACTCGCCGTAGGCGGGCGGGAGGTACTCCGAGGGCAGCTCCGCCACCAGCCGCCAGGCGGTCGCCCCCGGCTCGTACCGGCCCCGGGCCAGGACGCCCGCACCGACGTACACGGCCGAGGTGAGCAGCAGCGCCGCGCCGACGACCGCGCCGAGCCGGCGCACCACCCGCCGGGCCATCCGCTGCTGGAAGCGGTGCCTGGTCCGCAGGAGCAGCGCGGTGGTCAGCACCGGCAGCAGCAGGGCCTCGACCAGGAACTCGACCACGGAGCGGGTGCCCGCCGGCTGCTCCAGGGCGGAGAGGTCGTCGGCGAGCAGCCGCAGGAGCAGGAACGCCCAGATCAGCTCGGTGACGACGGTGATCCGCCACGCCGCCCGCAGGCCGCGCCGCAGGCCCTCGGCGAGCACCAGCAGCAGGGCGGGCACGGCGGCGGCCATCAGCCGGCCCGGAGAGTGGAAGAAGTCCTGGACGGCGTGCACCCGGGCGCACTCCCGCACCGAGGAGGCGCAGAGGTCGGCGACCTCCGCGGAGGAGTAGGCGCGCGAAAGGTACAGGTCGGAGAGACTGTTGAAGGGGCCGATGGCGTCGTCGTAGAGCGAGGCGACCAGCGGCCCGACCGCCGCGGCGAGCAGGCACAGGGCCACCAGCACCCTGGTCTCGCCGTGCGAGGAGCCGTACCGCAGGCGCGGCTCGTGGCGGTGCAGCACCGCGCCGAGGGCCAGGCCGGTCAGCGCGCCGGCGAGTTCCTGGACCCCCCACAGGTGCCCGATGTAGAGCGTGGAGACCAGGGGGACGAGCACCACCAGCAGGTGCAGCCGGCGGCGCCAGAGCACGGTCAGGCGCCGCCCGAGCAAGGCCGCGAGCACGAACAGGCCGGCGCCGGGGCCGGCCACCACCTGGTCCCTGATGTCGAAGGTCCACCCTTCGCCCAGGGCGATGCCCAGGCGCACCAGCCCGGTGCCGAGCAGCGTGGCGAGGATCTGCCCGGCGAGCAGCACGAGGACGCTGCGGCGGCGCCCGAGGCGGCGTTCGGCGACCGGTCCGACCAGGAGCAGCAGCGCGCTGGTGGCGAGGTAGGCCCCGATGCCGGAGCACCACAGCAGTGAGGTGAGCGGCGTCCACCAGCGGCCGGCGTCCAGCGTCGGCAGGCCGATGCCGATCCGGTCGGCGAGCGCGCCCGGCGGGCCGGTGCGCAGGCTGCCGGTGGCCGCGCCGACGATCCACAGCGCGGCGAGCAGGGTGAGGGTGAGCGGCGCGGTCCGCAGTCGGCGGGCGTGCCGCGCCCAGCGGGCGTCGGCCCGCTCGGGCGCCGCCGCGAGCGGAAGCCCGGCGGGCGGGCCTTCACCGGGCGGGGCTTCACCGGGCGGGACGGCGCCGGGCGGGGCGTCGTCGGGGTGGACCCGGACCGCGCCGGGCGGGGCGTCGTCGGGGTGGACGGGCCCCGGGTGGCGGGCGCCGGCCGGGCGGGTGCCGGCGCCGGTGGTCGTCGGCGCGCTCATCCGAGCAGTCCGGTCCGCCTGGCGAGCCAGGGCAGGTTGTCACCGATACCGGCCCGGAACACGGTCCAGTCGTGCCAGCCGGACTTGACCTGCAGTTCCACCGCGGCACCGGCCCGGACGGCGGCCGCGTGCATCCTCTCCTGCTGCGGCCGGAACTCGCCGTCCCGGTCGCCGACCACGAAGATCCCGGCGGTGTCGGGGAAGTTCTTCCTGGCCATCACATGGGCCGGGTCCACGGCGTCGAAGGCGCTCTCGTCGCCGCCGAATGCCTCCCTGACGCTCTTTCCGTGACTGCCGAGGGTGGGCTCCTGCTGGCCCGAGATGTCGATGAAGGAGCCGTAGACGTCGGGAGCGTTGAGGGCCAGCTGGAGCGAGCAGGTGCCGCCGAAGGAGAGGCCGGCCACGGCCCAGGCCTGACGGCCGGTGGCGGTCTGGAGGGTGGCGTGGACCCAGGCGGGCACGTCCTGGGCGAGGTAGGTCTGCGCCTTCGCGAGCCGGGAGTCCATGCAGAGCTGGTTCACCCAGGGGGATCCGGTCGGGTCGGCGACGACCACGATCGGAGCCAGGCCCCGGTGCCCGGCGGCGAAGCCGTCCATCATCTCCTGCAGGGCGCCGGAGTGCACCCAGTCCTCCGGCGCGCCGGGCTGCCCGGGCAGCAGGACGAGAACCGGGAGCAGCGGGCGGGGGTTCGTCCGGTAGGCGGGCGGCAGGTAGACGTAGCCGGTGCGGGTCCGGAAGCCGGAGTGCCGCCCGGGTATCGAGACGGCCGAGAGGGTGCCCTTGGCCGGCATGTCGGCGGGCGGGCGCCAGACGTCGGCGAGCGGCCTGCCGGGCGGCGCGGCGAGCGTGCCGCCGGCCGGGGCGGCGACCAGTGCGCCGGGGCCGCCGAGCCACGGGGCCAGCAGCACTCGGGGCGTCGGGTACTGGTCGAACAGCCGGTTGACCTGGGAGGAGGCCATCAGCACGACCAGGCAGGCGGCGAGGGCCGCGAGCAGCCGGCCGCGCACGGCCGAGCCGGGCATCCGGAACCCGGCGAGGCACAGGCCGAGGACGGCCACGCCGATCCAGGCCGTCACCCGGCCGGGCAGCCCCTCGGGGAAGGGCTGCCACCAGTCGTCCACGGCGATGTCCAGCAGCAGGGTCAGCCCGGTGGCCAGCAGCACCGCCGCGGGCAGCCGCCGCAGCGCCCACCGGCGGCCGCGCGGGAGGCCGAGCAGGAGCAACGCGCCCGCGCCCGCCACGAGTACGGCGTACGGGACGGGCCCGTGCGTGAGTGGCCAGTCCAGCGGGTGGTGCCGGCCGGCGGCGAGCGCCCTGCTCATCCTGCTCCTTGCCTCGCGGTGCGGGACGCACCGCTGTCGCGGCCGCGACGGTGTGCCGTCGCGGCCGTTTCTCCACGCCGCGACCGCAGGCGGCGGCGAGGGCTCCCGGCCGACCGGCCGGGAGCCCTCGCCGCCGCTTCCCGTCGTGGATCTCCCGTGCCGGAGCACGACACCCCCTGTGGCGTCGCCCCCGCAGATGGTGGACGCCCGCCGACGCGGCGCGGTTCCCCTCCCCCGGGGTTGGTCGCGCCGGGCTCAGGCCGGGTCGGCCGGGCGGCCGAAGCCGGCGAGGATCCGTTCGGCGGCGAGTGTCGCCGTCAGCCGGCCCTCGCGGACCTGCTGTTCCAGCTCCGGGGTGATCCGGCGCACCTCGGGGTGCTCCCGGAGCCGGGCGAGCAGCTGGTCGTGGACCATCGCCCAGGTCCAGTCGACCTGCTGCTCACGGCGCCTGGCCTCCAGCGCACCGGTCGCGCCGAGGATCTCGCGGTGCTGCAGAAGCCGCTCCCAGAGCACGTCCAGGCCGGCGCCGTCGCGCCCGCTGCAGGTCAGCACCGGCGGTGCCCAGGCCGCGTCGGGCGCCTGGAGCAGCCGCAGCGCGCCGGCCAACTCCCTTGCCGCGGAGCGCGCGTCGAGCTCGTGCGGACCGTCCGCCTTGTTGACCGCGACGATGTCGGCGAGCTCCAGGACGCCCTTCTTGATGCCCTGCAGCTGATCCCCGGTACGGGCCAGGGTGAGCAGCAGGAAGGTGTCCACCATGCCCGCGACGGCGGTCTCCGACTGGCCGACGCCGACGGTCTCCACCAGGACCACGTCGTAGCCGGCGGCCTCCATCACGATCATGCTCTCGCGGGTGGCGCGGGCCACCCCGCCGAGGGTGCCCGAGGTCGGCGAGGGGCGGACGAAGGCGTTCGGGTCGACGGCCAGCTTCTCCATCCGGGTCTTGTCGCCCAGGATGGAGCCGCCGGTCCGGCTGGAGGAGGGGTCGACGGCGAGCACCGCGACCCGGTGCCCGGCCCCGGTGAGCATGGTGCCCAGGGCCTCGATGAAGGTGGACTTGCCGACGCCGGGGACCCCGGTGATGCCGACCCGGACGGCGTTGCCGGAGTGCGGCAGCAGCTGCACCAGCAGTTGCTGGGCGAGCGCCCGGTGGTCGGGTCGGGTGGACTCCACCAGGGTGATGGCCCGTGCGATGTACGCGCGGGAGCCGTCCCGGACGCCCTGGAGGTACTGCTGCAGATCGATCACCCTGGCCATCGTCGTCAGTGGCTCACAGCTCGTGGCCGAGGTCGGCGGCGAGGGTTCTGAGCAGGTCGTGGGCGGCGTCGGGGATGACGGTGCCGGGTGGGAAGACGGCGGCGGCGCCGGCCGCGTAGAGGGCGTCGAAGTCCTGTGGGGGGATGACGCCGCCGACGACGATGGTGATGTCGGCGCGGCCGGCGTCGGCGAGTGCGGTGCGCAGGGCGGGGACGAGGGTGAGGTGGCCGGCGGCGAGGGAGGAGACGCCGACGATGTGGACGTCGGCTTCGACGGCCTGGCGGGCGACTTCGTCGGGGGTCTGGAAGAGCGGGCCGACGTCGACGACGAAGCCGAGGTCGGCGAAGGCGGTGGCGATGACCTTCTGGCCGCGGTCGTGGCCGTCCTGGCCCATCTTGGCGACCAGGATGCGCGGGCGGCGGCCCTCGGCCTCCTCGAACGCTTCGACGAGTTCGCGGGTGCGCTGCACGGCGGTGGAGGGTCCTGCCTCGTCGCGGTACACACCGGAGATGGTACGGATCTGGCCGGAGTGGCGCCCGTAGACGGCCTCCAGGGCGTCGGAGATCTCCCCGACGGTGGCCTTGGCGCGGGCCGCGTCGACGGCCAGTGCCAGCAGGTTGCCCTCCAGGGTGGTGCCGGGCAGGGGGCCGGCCTCGGCGGAGGCGGTGAGCGCGCGCAGCGCGTCCTGGCAGGCCTGCTCGTCGCGTTCGGCGCGCAGCCGGCGCAGCTTGTCGATCTGCTGGGTGCGTACGGAGGAGTTGTCGACCTTGAGGACGTCGATGTGTTCGTCGGTGGCGACGCGGTACTTGTTGACGCCGATGACGGGTTGGCGGCCGGAGTCGATGCGGGCCTGGGTGCGGGCGGCGGCTTCTTCGACGCGCAGTTTGGGGATGCCCGCGTCGATGGCCTTGGCCATGCCGCCGGCCGCTTCGACCTCCTGGATGTGCTGCCAGGCGCGGCGGGCGAGGTCGTCGGTGAGCTTTTCGACGTAGGCGCTGCCGCCCCAGGGGTCGATGACGCGGCAGGTGCCGGATTCCTGTTGGAGGAGGAGTTGGGTGTTGCGGGCGATGCGGGCGGAGAAGTCGGTGGGCAGGGCGAGTGCCTCGTCGAGGGCGTTGGTGTGCAGGGACTGGGTGTGGCCCTGGGTGGCGGCCATCGCCTCCACGCAGGTGCGCGTCACGTTGTTGAAGACGTCCTGGGCGGTCAGCGACCAGCCGGAGGTCTGCGAGTGGGTGCGCAGCGACAGTGACTTGGGGTTCTTCGGTTCGAACTGCGCGACGAGTTTGGCCCAGAGCAGGCGGGCCGCGCGGAGCTTGGCGATCTCCATGAAGAAGTTCATGCCGATGGCCCAGAAGAACGACAGTCGGGGTGCGAAGGCGTCGACGTCCATGCCGGCCTCCAGGCCGGCGCGCAGGTACTCCACGCCGTCGGCGAGGGTGTACGCCAGTTCCAGGTCGGCCGTGGCGCCGGCCTCCTGGATGTGGTAGCCGGAGATGGAGATGGAGTTGTAGCGCGGCATCTTCTGCGAGGTGTACGCGAAGATGTCGGAGATGATCCGCATGGACGGCTGCGGCGGGTAGATGTAGGTGTTGCGGACCATGAACTCCTTGAGGATGTCGTTCTGGATGGTCCCCGCGAGCTGCTCGGGCGCGACCCCCTGCTCCTCGGCGGCGACGATGTACAGCGCCAGGACGGGCAGGACGGCGCCGTTCATGGTCATCGACACCGACATCTTGTCCAGCGGGATGCCGTCGAAGAGCTGGCGCATGTCGTAGATCGAGTCGATGGCGACGCCCGCCATGCCGACGTCGCCGGTCACCCGGGGGTGGTCGCTGTCGTAGCCGCGGTGGGTCGGCAGGTCGAAGGCGACCGACAGGCCCTTCTGGCCGGCCGCCAGGTTGCGGCGGTAGAACGCGTTGGACTCCTCCGCGGTGGAGAACCCGGCGTACTGACGCACCGTCCACGGCTGGTTGACGTACATCGTCGGGTACGGCCCCCGCAGGAACGGCGCGACACCCGGGTAGGTGCCCAGGAAGTCCAGGCCGGCCAGGTCCTCACCGGTGTACAGCGGCTTGACGCCGATGCCCTCGGGAGTGTCCCAGACCAGCTCCTCGACGTCCTTGCCCGTCGCCTGCCGCCAGGCCTGGCGCCACTGCCCGCCGGTGACGCCCGGGGCGCCCGGGGCGCCGGCCTCGTCCTCCAGGCCGATCTCACTGAAGTCGGGGATCACCGTGCCGCTCCGATCTCGTCGAGAACCGAGGTGAGGGCGGCGACGGCGTCGCAGCCCGCGAAGACGTACCCGTCCACCCCGGCCCGTTGATACGCCTCCCGCTGCCCGCCCGGCTTGCCCGCCAGCAGCACGCGCACCGCGCCCGCCGCCTTCAGCGCCGCCGCGACGGCCTCGCCCTGCTCGGCGTAGAGCCCGTCACTGGAGCACAGGCAGACGACCCGGGCGCCGCTCGCGGCGAACGCCGCCACCAACGCGGCCGGTTCACCCCCCTCACCGAGCCCGGTGGCGATGCCACCGGCCTGGAACAGGTTGGCGGCGAAGGCGGAGCGCCCGGCGTGCACGGCCGCCGGGCCGATGGCCGCCAGGAAGACCAACGGACGCGCGCCGGTAGCGGCCAACCACTCGTCGGAGCGGGTGCGCAGTGCCTCGAAGGCCCCCGAGCGCCGAACCCTCGGCAGGCCGCCACCACCTTGCGCCACCGCCCGCTCGCGAACCACCGGCTGCTCGCCCAGGTTGGGGAACTCACTCACACCGGTGACAGGTTCACGACGGTGCGCGATGTCCTCACAGCGCCGGGCCCAGGTCTCCGCGATCCGCTCGCCGACCAGACCCGAGCGCAGCGCGGCGTACTGGCCGCCGGCCCGCTCGATCTCCTGGAACCACGCCCAGGCCGCACCCGCCAACTCATCCGTCAGCCGCTCGACGTACCAGGACCCTCCGGCCGGGTCGATCACCCGCCCCAGGTGCGACTCCTCCAACAGCACGGCCTGGGTGTTGCGGGCGATCCGACGGGCGAACGCGTCCGGCAGCCCGAGCGCCTCGTCGAACGGAAGCACACTCACCGCCTCCGCACCACCGACCCCCGCCGCCAGGCAGGCGACGGTCGTGCGCAGCATGTTCACCCACGGATCACGCTCGGTCATCATCACCCGAGACGTGACGGCGTGCTGGCGCTGCGCCGAGGCGTCCGCAGCCGCACCGGCCACCTGCGCCACCCGGGCCCAGACCCGGCGCGCGGCACGGAACTTGGCGATGGTCAGGAACTGGTCGGCGGTGGCCGCGTAGCGGAACTCCAGCTGCCCGCAGGCCTCGTCGACACTCAGCCCGGCGGCGGTCAGCTCCCGCAGATACGCGACGCCGGTCGCCAGCGAGCAGCCGAGTTCCTGCGCGGCGGAGGCGCCCGCGTCGTGGTAGCCGAGGGCGTCCACGGTGAGGGCCCGCAGGTTCGGGTGCCGGCGGACGGCGGTGGCGGCCAGCGCCGCCGCGTCGGCCAGCTGCCGCGTGGTGTGCTCGCTCGACCCGGTACGGGCGAGCAGTGCGAGCGGGTCGGCTCCCAGGTTGCCGCAGGCCGCCTCGGCCGGCACCTCGCACTGCGCGTACACGGCGAGCAGCCGCTCGGCGGCGGCGACGAAGTCAGCGCCCGGGTCGAGGACCACGGACGCGAGATCCAGGTAGACGCCCTTCAGGACCTCCGCCAGGGCGTCCACCGGCACACCGCCCTCGCCCACCGTCAGCCAGAGGCTGGTGACGCCGTTCTCCAGGTCCGCCAGCACCGCCTCGTTGGTGTGCCGCGGGTCCGGGTGGGCGTGACACTGGCGCACGTCCCAGCCCGAGAGCACCGACCCGGCGGCCCTGCCCCCGCGCACGAACGGCGGGAAGCCCGGGTAGCCGGGGTCGGCCGCCGCGTCGGCGGCGGTGTACAGCGGGCGGGCGCGGAGCCCGTCCCCGATATCGGTGGAGAGGGCGTCCTCAGCCAGGACGCCCTCGACGTTCGAGGCGCCTGACTTG
This sequence comes from Kitasatospora sp. NBC_00315, assembly GCF_041435095.1. Taxonomy (NCBI): domain Bacteria; kingdom Bacillati; phylum Actinomycetota; class Actinomycetes; order Kitasatosporales; family Streptomycetaceae; genus Kitasatospora; species Kitasatospora sp. NBC_00315. The sequence goes on from NZ_CP108025.1 coordinate 1,922,505, forward strand.
CGCAGGACGCCTTCGACAAGGAGCTGCCACTGCTCACGGGTTGCGTCCGGGAACTCGGCGGCCAGGGGGAGCCCTTCGGGCAGGACCGTCATGGAGGCAGGCTATGGGTGGAACGCCCCCCGCCGCAGGTTTAACCGATGTGAGCTTTACCTCGCTGCACTCTGCGCCATCGGGGGTGCCGCGCCGCCGAACCGGCCCCGCGGACACCGGCGGGGCGGGCGCTGCGCGGCCTGGTGATCCATCGTGAGCTGCGCCGACGCCCGCCGGCCCGCGGGCGGGCCGGTGGGCGGGGCGCCGGCCGTCGCGGCGGCTCCGGGCCCCCGGGCGGGTGTCCGGCTCCGGCGGGGTCGAGCCGCCCTCGACCCGGGCCCGAGGCGCCTCGACCCGGGCTCGAGGCCGGGCGGCCGCGCGGCCTCAGCGCAGCTCGGCGCGACGCGCCTTCGCGACGGTCTCCTCGGTGACCGTCACCGAGGTCACCACCAGTCCCGACCGGACCAGCCAGCGGCCCTCGAATCCCGGCAGCCGGACCCCTCCGACCACCGGTCCCGGCACCAGCAGCCGGGCCCGGAAGACGCCGGCCATCGGGTCGACGGTCAGCTCCGCCTCGTGGAAGTCCAGCCAGAGACCGGTGAGCGGGAACCAGGCCTTGTAGACGCTCTCCTTCGCGCTGAACAGCAGCTTCTCCCAGTGGATCTCCGGTCGGCGGGCCGCGAGCTCGCGCAGGTGCGGCCGCTCGGCCGGGACGGTGAGCAGCTCGATCATCCCGGGGTCGCGCAGCGGCTCGTGCGGTTCGGCGTCCACCCCGACCGCCAGGACGTCGGCGCGGTGCGCCACCGCGGCGGCCCGGTACCCGGCGCAGTGCGTCATGCTGCCCACCACGCCCTGCGGCCAGACCGGCGCCCCGCGCGCGCCGGAGAGGATCGGCCCGGGTTCGGCGCCCAGCGTCGCCAGCGCCTCGCGGGCGCAGGCCCGTACGGTCGTGTACTCCTGGCGCCGCTTGGGCACCGCGGCGGCCACCGCGCGCTCCTCCTCGGGGTAGAGGTACGCGTCGGCCGCGTCCCCGAAGCGCTCGACGCCGACCATCGTGGGCGGCAGCAGCTGCTCGATCATGCCTGGTACTCCCGGGGAGCGGTGCGCGGTGGCCGGGGCGGCGGACGCCGGGCCCGGGACGGCGGAGCGGTGGTCATCGGTCACACCCCGGACGCTAGGCGCTGGAGAGCCCCTGACGGAACCCCGGCCCGGCGACGGACTCCCCCGCCGCCGGACCCGCCGTGCTCAGCGGCTCCCCGGGCCCACCGCGTCCACGCGCTCGCGCCCGGCCGGGGCCAGGTCGGCGCGCAGCACCCGGGCGCCGCCGAGATAGACGTGGCGCACCAGGGAGCGGGCGAGCCCGCTCTCGGCGGTGACCAGCACCCGTACCGTCCGGGGCAGGGCGCCCTCGACGTCGATCTCCTGGGCGCACATCAGCGGCACCTCGGTGATGCCGAGCTCCCTGGCGGCCCGCGCCGGGAAGGCGCTGCGCAGGTCGGGGGTGGCGGTGAAGATGATGCTGATCAGGTCGTCCGGGCTCAGCCCGTTGACCGCCAACACCTCGGTGAGCAGTGCCTTCACCGCCGTCAGCAGCTCCTGCGGATCGTCCTGTTCGAGCTGGACGGCGCCACGGAACGCCCGTACCCCCTGCACTCAGCCCACCTCGCCGGCCGGCGCACCGGCGACGCCGCCCCGGCCCCGGTACATCTCGGCGACCAGGAAGGCGAGGTCCAGCGACTGGCTGCGGTTGAGCCTGGGGTCGCAGGCGGACTCGTAGCGCTGGTGCAGGTCCTCGGCGCGCAGGCCCTCGGCGCCGCCGACGCACTCGGTGACGTCGTCGCCGGTGATCTCCAGGTGGATGCCGCCCGGGTGGGTGCCGAGCGCCTGGTGGACCTCGAAGAAGCCCGCCATCTCGTCGAGCACCGCGTCGAAGCTGCGGGTCTTGTGGCCGGAGGCCGAGGTGAAGGTGTTGCCGTGCATGGGATCGCACACCCAGACCACCCGGGCGCCGTTCGCGGTGACCTTCTCGACCACCGGCGGCAGCAGGTCGCGGACGCGGTCGGCGCCCATCCGGGTGATGAAGGTCAGCCGGCCGGGCACCCGGTTCGGGTCCAGCCGGTCGATCAGCGCCAGCGCGTCGTCGGCGGTGGTGGTGGGGCCGAGCTTGACGCCGATCGGGTTGTTCACGCCCGCCGCGTACGCGATGTGGGCGCCGTCCAGCTGGCGGGTGCGCTCGCCGATCCAGAGCATGTGGCCGCTGAGGCCGTACAGCTCGCCGGTGACCTCGTCGGGCCGGGTGAGCGCGCTCTCGTAGTCGAGGATCAGGGCCTCGTGGCTGGTGTAGAACTCGGTGTTCCGCAGCTCCTGCGGGTCCACGCCGCAGGCCCGCATGAAGGCGAACGCCGAGTCGATCTCCGAGGCCAGCTGCTCGTAGCGGCGGCCGGCCGGCGAGGCCCGGACGAAGTCCTGGTTCCAGGCGTGCACGTCGTGCAGGTCCGCGTAGCCGCCGGTGACCAGGGCGCGGATCAGGTTGAGGGTGGCCGCCGAGGCGTGGTAGATCCGCTTCAGGCGCTGGGGATCCGGGGTGCGGGACTCGGGGGTGAAGGCGAGACCGTTGACCGCGTCACCCCGGTAGACCGGCAGCGTGACGCCGTCCACGGTCTCGGTCTTCGCGCTGCGCGGCTTGGAGTACTGACCGGCCACCCGGCCGATCTTCACCACCGGCACCTCGGCCGCGAAGGTCAGCACCGCGGCCATCTGCAGCAGCGTCTTCAGCTTGTTGCGGATCTGGTCGGCGGAGACGCCGTCGAAGGTCTCCGCGCAGTCCCCGCCCTGGAGCAGGAACGCCTCGCCGCGGGCGACCGCGGCGAGTCTGGCCCGCAGGGTGTCGCACTCACGGGCGAACACCAGCGGCGGAAAGGTCCGCAGGTCGTCGAGGACGGCGCCGAGCGCGTCCCGGTCGGGCCAGTCGGGCTGCTGGGCCGCCGGAAGCACGCGCCACGGCTGCGTCGGTGAAAGGGTGCGGGTCGGACTCTGAGGCATGGCTCTCTCCGGCTCGATCGATTTCGGGACATGCGTGGGGGACGTGCGGGGTGCGGGGGTCGCCCAGCGCCCGGGACGCTTCGGCCGGTGGGAGACCCGGGTGGTGGGGCCCGGCCGGTGGGAGAGTCGGGTGGTGAGGGAGTCGGATGGTGGGAGAGTCGGGTGGTGGGAGATCGGACCGGACCGGCCTCCGGCCGCTCAGCCGCTCGCGGCCAGGGCGGCGCCGATCCGGTCGAGGGCCTCGCCGATCACCTCACGGGAGGTCGCGAAGGACAGTCGCACATGGCCCTCCCCGCCCGGCCCGAAGGCGGTGCCGGGGGTGAGCGCCACCCCCGTCTCGGCGAGCACCCAGGCCGCGAACGCCTCCGCGTCCGGCAGCCGGGTGCCCCGGATGTCGGCGAAGGCGTAGAACGCGCCCTCGGGCGCCGAGCAGGTGACGCCCGGCAGGGCGTTGAGGCCGTCGACGACGAGCTTGCGGCGGGCTCCGTACTCCTGCACCATCTCCCGGACGGCGTCGGCGCCCCGGGTGAGCGCCGCCACCCCACCGGCCTGGACGAAGCCGGACGCGCAACTCACCGTGTGCTCCTGTGCCTTGAGCACCTCGCGGATGACGTCGGTCGGCCCGCTGACCCAGCCGAGACGCCAGCCCGTCATCGCGTACGCCTTGGAGAACCCGTTGACCGTCAGCGTCCGCTCGGCCGCTCCGGGCAGCGCGCCCAGGCTGATGTGCTCGGCGCCGTCGAAGAGGATCTTCTCGTAGATCTCGTCCGCCACGATGAACAGGTCGTGCTCGACCGCGAACGACAGGACCGTACGGGCCTCCTCCGCGCTCAGCACCCGGCCGGTGGGGTTGTTCGGCGTGTTGACCAGGATCGCCTTGGTGCGCGCGGTGACGGCCGCCTCCAGCGCCCTCCGGGTGATCCGGAAGCCGTCCGCCGCCTTGAGCGGCGCGGAGACCGGACGGGCGCCGACGAGGTGCGCCATCGAGGAGTAACTGACCCAGCTGGGCGTGGGGATGACCAGTTCGTCGCCCGGATCCAGGATCGTCATCAGCGCGATGAACAGGGCGTGCTTGGCCGACGGGGTGACCACCACGTCGGTCGCGGGGTTGAGCACGATGCCGTTCTCGGTGCGCAGCTTCTCGCCGATGGCCTCCAGCAGCGCGGGCACCCCGCGGCTCGGCGTGTAGTGGGTGGCGCCCTGCTCCAGCGCGCCGGTGGCCGCGGCGACGATGTGGTCGGCGGTGGCGAAGTCCGGCTCGCCGCCACCGAGGTCGAGGATGGGCCTGCCCTGCTTGCGCAGGGTCTGCACCATCTCGAAGAGGGCCACGGTGGCGGACCTCTCGATGCCGGCGAAGCGGCCGGCGACTGTGCGCTTCACTGCCCTGGTCCCCCGTAGGTGGGTTGTCGTCGGTGATGTGTGGCAGACCGGGCCCGGCGTGCCCTCGGGCCCCGGGCCGCCGGTTCAGGCCGGCAGGGCCTCGTCGACCGTGGTGACCTTCGCGGTACGGGCGATCAGCTTCAGCGCCGCCTGCTGAAGTTCGTCGTCGGCGGTCGCGGTGACGTCCTCCAGGACCTCCACGCGGTAGTCGCGGTCGTGGCCCTCGCGGGCGGTGGACAGCACGACCAGATCCGTGGTGACCCCGGTCAGCAGCAGGGTGTTGACGTCGAGGTTGCGCAGCAGCAGGTCCAGGTGGGTGCCGAGGAAGGGGTTGACCCGTCGCTTGGCGATGACCGGCTCGCCCTCGGCGGGCGCGAGCGAGCTGTGCACCTCGGTGGCCCAGGTGCCGAGTTCGAGCCGCTTGTCCTCGCGGACGCCCTCGAAAAGGTCCGAGCTGTCCGAAAGGTCCGCGTAGCCCGGGGAGAAGCCGACCACCACGTAGATGACCGGAATTCCCGCCGCGCGGGCCCGGGAAATCGCCGTCGCGGCGTTTTCGAGGACGTTGCGCTCGGTGGCCTGCTGGAAGTACCCGTCGCCGGCGTATTTTCCGTCCGGGTGAATGAGTTCGTTGATCAGGTCGAGAATGAGAAGTGCCGGCCGTCGACCCATGGGTGCTCCAAAAGATGGATGGAAACGGTTGCCGCCACGGCTCGGAGCTGCTCGCCCCTTCCTACGGCTCCATCCATCATGCACACCAACTCTCGCTGTTTCAACAGACTCTGTCAGGTTGTGAATACTTCCGAAAACACATGAGGAGAATTGATCCGGATCATGCGGGGAACGCCGTTGAACGGCTTCAGCACCCCGATTAAGGTCGTCAACGCCACACGTGTTGCATGCCGCACACGGTGTTGAGCGGCGGGTGACACGGCCCCGCACCTTCTCCGAACCGAACCTTCCCGCACCATTTCGCATTTCCCGGAAGTTCACCCACCGACAGCGGAGGCTGATGTGACGGACGTGGAAGACACCGAGGAGCGCCACCGGGACACGCCCCACCGGATAGCCGTCGTCGGCAGCGGCCCGCGCGGGCTCAGTGTGGCCGAGCGGCTCGGGGCCCGGCTCGCGGCCCGCCCCGGCGGCCGCCCGGTCGAGATCCATCTGATCGACTCGTTCGCCGTCGGCACCGGCCGGGTCTGGCGCACCGAGCAGCCCGACTGGTTCCTGATGAACACGGTCGCCGGCCAGATCTCGGCCTACTCCGGCCTCCCCGACGACGGCCCCGCCCGGCCCGGCGCGGGCCCCTCCCTGGCGGAGTGGTGGCGCACGGTCGACCCCGAGGCGGTCGACGCCGACGGCTACGCGCCGCGCGCCGTCTACGGCGGCTACATGCGCTTCATCCTCGACTCGGTGATCGCGGCGCTGCCCGCCGACTGCAAGCTCCACGAGGTCACCGCGACCGTACGGGATCTGGAGCCCGCCCCGGACGGCTACCGGCTCCGCTTCACCGACGGCGACGAACTGACCGTCGACCGGGTCGTGCTGACCACCGGGCACTCCCAGCCGGAGCTGACGGCGGGGCAGCGCGAACTCGCGACGTTCGCCGCGGGGCGCCCCGGCCTGCGCTACTTCCCCGGGGACTCGGCCGCGGACATGCCGTTGGACGACATCCCCGCCGGATCCTCGGTGGGCGTGCTCGGCCTCGGCCTCTCCTTCTACGACGTGATGGCCGCCCTCACCATCGGCCGGGGCGGTGCGTTCACCGAGCTGCCCGACGGCCGGCTGGCCTACCGCGCGAGCGGACGGGAGCCGAAGCTGATCGCGGGCTCGCGCAGCGGGATGCCGCTGCCGGCCCGCGGCCGCAACCAGAAGGCCACGACGCACTCCTACCGTCCGGTGCTGTTCACCGCCGAGCGGATCGCGCTCGCCCTCACCGGCCAGAAGATCGACTTCCGCTCCCAGGTGCTGCCGTGGCTGGTGGCCGAGGTGGACCTGGTCTACTACGCGACCGCGCTGCGCCGCCGGCACGGGGTCGCGGCTGCGGCCGACTTCACCGCCGAGGTCGCCCAGGCCGCCGAAGCCGGTCACCCCCCGATCCGGGCGATCGCCGCCCGGTACGGGGTCGCCGACCTGCCGCCGATCGACCTCGACCGTCTCGCCCGCCCGTTCGCCGGTCAGGACTTCCCCGACCCCGAGACCTTCCGATCTGCCCTCCAGGACGCCATCCGAGCGGACCTCGCCCACGCGGCCGAGGGCAATGTGGACTCCCCCCTGAAGGCCGCCCTCGACGTGCTGCGCGACACCCGCACGATCATCCGGACCTTCGTCGACTGGGCCGCGCTGGCCCCCGCCTCGCACCGGGACGACTTCCTGGGCTGGTACGTCCCGCGCAGCGCCTTCCTCGCCGCCGGCCCGCCGATGGCCCGGCTCGCCCAGGTCTCCGCGCTGATCGACTGCGGCCTGCTGCGGATCATCGGTCCCGAGATCCGCTTCTCGGCCGATCCGGCGCAGGGCCGCTTCCAGGTCGCCTCGCCGCGCGTCGGCGGCGCGGTCGAACCGGTGGAGACCGTGATCGACGCCCGCATCCCGGCGCCCGACCTGGACGCGGACATCTCGCCGCTCACCCGCCGGCTGCGCGAGCGCGGCATCTGGACCTGCTACGTCAACGCCGACGGGGTCGAGCAGTTCCGTACCGGCGGCGTCGCCGTCACCAAGTCGCCGTACCACCCGATCGGCGCCGACGGGCTGCCGGACACCGGGCTGTACGTCCTGGGCATCCCGACCGAGCACACCCGGTGGTTCATGCAGGCCGGCAGCAGCCGGCCGGGGATGTGGAGCGACTTCGTCTACGACGCGGACGACATCGCCGAGCACTCCCTCGCCCCCGCGCTCGCCGATCCCCGCAGTCCGGCGGCCGAGCTGGCCATGAGCTGAGGCCGCGGCGCGGGTGCCGGCGCCCTCGGTGCCGGCTACGGGTGACGCCCGGCGCCCGCGCCCTCGGAGCGGTCGGGCTGTCCGGGTGGCGCGGGCTCTGCGGGTGGCGCGACCCGGGCGCTCGGCCCGGCCCGCGCCACCCGCTCCTGCGGAGCGACCGGGCGTACCCACTCGCCGCGCCGGGCGAGGTCCAGGGCGAGCGAGATGAACGCCTCCACCGGCGGGGAGTTCCGGGCGCCCATCCGGACCCCGATCGCCAGATGCCGCATCGCCACCGGGGTCAGCGGCAGCACGCACAGCTCCGGCGTGTTCGGCGGCAGCGCCAGCGCCGGCACCACGGTGACCCCGTGGCCCTCGGCGACCATCGCCAGCAGCACGTTGAGGTCGCGGACCCGGTGGGAGACCGCCGGCTCCAACCCGGCGGTGCGGAACAGCTGGCTGACCACGCTCTCCACCCCGCCCATCGGCATGATGATCGGCTCCTCCGCCAACTGCCGGAGGCTGACGGCGGGTTCGTCCATCAGCCGGTGCGTGCGCGGGAGGACGGCGCAGAACTCGTCCTGGAGCAGGGGGACGGTCGTGAGCTCCTTCTTCGGCAGCGCGACGATACCGACGTCGATGGTGTGGCTGCGCAGCCAGTGGGCGATCTGCGAGTCGGCGCCCTCTTGCAGGGCGATGGTGAACTGCGGGTAGGCGGAGTGGAACTCGGTCATCAGCCGGGGCAGCAGCCGGGCCGCGAAGCTCTCGCTGGTGCCGATCCGCAGGGTGCCGCCCTGCCCCTGGCGCAGGCTGTCGGCCTCCTGGCGCATCTGCTCCACGTGCAGGACCACGACCCGGGCGTGCCCGAGGATGCGCAGCCCAGCGTCCGTGAACTCCACGCCCCCGCGGTCGCGTCTCATGAGCGCGACCCCCAGCTCGGTCTCCAGTCCCGCGATGGCATGGCTGACGGCCGACTGGCTCACGTTGAGCACGCGGGCGGCGGCGGTGAAGCTGCCGGTGTCGGCGATGGTGACCAGGGCGGCGAACTGGGAAAGCTTCATGGGCACTCACACTGTCGGACGGAGCGGGCCCCGCGCACAACCGGTGCGCGGGGCCCAGGGGTTGTCAACGGCCCGCGGGGACGGACCGAGGCGGCGGGTCGCGGTCAGCGGCTCGTGGAGGGCAGCGCCGGGCGCCGGCCGCGCTCGTACGCGGCGATCTCGTCCGCGAAGCGCAGGGTGTCCGCCACCGGGTCGAGCCCGGACAGGAAGCGCCGGCGGGCGTCCTCGTCCAGGGTAAACGGCTGGACCACGTCGTCGAAGCGCACCTCCAGCCGCTCCAGGTCGGCGGTGATCAGCAGGCCCGGGTCCTCCTCGATCCGCTGCCAGAGCGACTCCACGACCTCGGTCGGGACCTCCACGGTCAACAGGCCGCGCATCAGCGAGTTGCCGCGGAAGATGTCCCCGTAGCGGGGGGCGATCACGACCCGGAAGCCGAAGCGCTGGAGCGCCCAGACCGCGGACTCCCGGGAGGAGCCGGTGGCGAAGTCGGTGCCGGCCACCAGCACCGTCGCCCCCTGGTGCTCGGGGAGGTTGAGCACGAAGGCCGGGTCGTCGCGCCAGTCGGCGAAGAGGATGTTGGTGTGCCCGGTCCAGCTGAAGTACGGCACGAAGCGGGCCGGGGTGATCTGGTCGGTGTCGACGTTGCTCCGGCGCAGCGGGACCGCTGTGCCGGTGTGCACGGTGAACTTCTCCATGACGGTGGTCCTCGGCTGTCGGCTAGAGGTCGGCGGGGGAGGCGAGGCGGCCGAGCACGGCGCTGGCGGCGGCGACCGGCGGCGACACGAGGTGGGTGCGGGCGCCCTTGCCCTGCCGGCCCTCGAAGTTGCGGTTGCTGGTGGAGGCCGCGCGCTGGCCCGGCAGCAGCCGGTCCTCGTTGAGCGCGGCGCACATCGAGCAGCCGGCGGCCGGACGGAAGTCCGCGCCGGCCTGTTCGAAGATCCGGTCCAGCCCCTCGGCCACCGCCTGCCGGCGGACCGGCGCGGAGCCGGGGACGATCAGCAGGTGCAGGCCGTCCGCGACCCGGCGGCCCTTGAGGACCTCGGCCACCTCGCGCAGATCCTCGATCCGGCCGTTGGTGCAGGAGCCGACGAAGACCGTGTCCAGCGCGAGATCCCGCATGGCGGTGCCCGGCTTGAGACCCATGTACTCCAATGCCCGCTCGGCGGCGTGCCGTTGCTGGACGTCCTCGAAGTCGGCGGGGGCCGGCACCCGGCCGTCCAGCGGCAGGCTCTGTCCGGGGTTGTTGCCCCAGGAGACGTACGGGCTGAGCCCGTCGGCGTCGATCACGACCTCCTTGTCGAAGACCGCGTCGTCGTCGGTGCGCAGCGAGCGCCAGTAGGCCGACTCGGCCTCCCACTCGGCGCCCTGGAGCATCCCGGGACGGGTCCTGAGATACTCGACGGTGGTCTCGTCGGGCGCGACCAGCCCGGCCCGCGAGCCGGCCTCGACGGACATGTTGCACAGGGTCATCCGACCCTCCATCGACAGGGCGCTGACCGCCTCGCCGCGGTACTCGATCACATGGCCCTGTCCACCGGCCGTCCCGATCCGCGAGATCAGGGCCAGGCAGACGTCCTTGGCGGTGACGCCCGGCGGCAGGGCGCCGCGGATCGTCACGGCCATGTCCTTCAGCCTGCGCATCAGCAGGGTCTGGGTGGCCAGGACGTGCTCCACCTGGGCCGTCCCGATGCCGAAGGCGACCGCGCCGAAGGCCCCCAGCGTGGTGGTGTGCGAGTCGCAGCAGACGATCGTCATGCCCGGCCGGACGATCCCGAGTTCGGGCCCGATCACGTGCACGATGCCCTGGTCGTCGTCGCCGAGCCGGTGCAGCTTGATGCCGAACTCGTCGCAGTTCTGCCGCATCAGCGTGGTCTGCCGGCGGCCGGCCGGATCCTGGATCACCTTGTCGATCGCGACGGTCGGCGTGTTGTGGTCCTCGGTGCCGACCGTCAGGTCGGGCCGTCGGACCGTGCGCCCTGCCGCCCGCAGCGCGTCGAAGGCGAACGGGGTGTTCACCTCGTGCAGCAACTGCAGGTCGACGTAGAGCAGGTCGTCACCGGCCTCGCTCCGGCGGACCGTGTGTGCATCCCAGATCTTTTGCGCCAAGGTCGAACTCACGGGTCTCCCGCTCTCCTACCGGCACCCGGTGGACGCTGGCCTGACCAGCCAGATCCCCGCTGCCAACTGGTCCGCACAGCCCGCCAAGGCTGTGCTCGACTATACTGATGATGTTCATTCAGCAAGAGGGTTTGTCTCACATCGCGAACGCTGCGAAGGCGGAACGGCCGGGCTGGCGCCCAGGTGCCGTCTCGGGCGTTCGGGACAACGGGGGTAGCTGTGCTCACTCGTGTGGGTCCGGGCAACCGGATCGCCGACGCTCCACCGCCGGAGCGGGTCGTCCGGATCCTGCTCGCCGACCACGACCCCATCTCGCGGCACGTCCTCGGGAGCGCCCTGCGGACGACCGCCGGGGTGCAGGTCGCCATCGTGGACGTGAACGCCCCGCTCACCGACTGGCCGCTGGACCGCACCGACCTCGCGGTGCTGTCGGTCGGCTTCGAGCGTGAGTGCCAGATCGTCGAGCGGCTGACCGCGGCGAGAGTCCGGGTGCTGCTGGCCGGGGTCCGCTGGACCCGGCAGCGCCTGGACGCGGCGCTGGGCTCCGGAGTGGCGGGGTGCGTGGTGAAGAGCCACCGGGTCGACCAGCTGGTCACCGCGGTCCTCACCACGGCGGCCGGCCACACCGTCCTCAGCCCGGAGCTGCACCGCCTGGTCTCACCGCCGGGCCCGGGCGCGCCGGCCTCGGCGGCTCTTCCCGTCCAGGGCCAGTTGCTGAAACTGCTGACCGACCGGGAGCTGGAGGTGGTCCACCTCTTCATCAAGGGGCTCTCCACCACCGAGGTCGCCACCGCCCTGCATGTCGCGCCCGCCACCGTCAAGAGCCATGTCTCGCACATGCTCGGCAAGTTGGGTGCGCGCAACCGGCTCGAGGCGGTGCTGCTGGTGCAGCAGGCGCTGGAGGCGGCCTAGGCCGTGGCGGCCGGGTACGGGCGGCGGACGCCGCTCGGCGCGCGCCACCCGTGCCCCACGGCGGGGATCAGACCGGCTGGACCGGACGCTCCCAGACGGCCAGGCCGATGCAACCGTGCGGGCTGCGCGGCGCGTGCACGCTGCCGGGGCGCATCATGAGCAGGCTGTTCGGCCCGTACACGCCGTCGTCCGTCTCCAGCTCGCCGCTGATCACGTAGATCAGCTCGTAGCCGGGGTGCAGGTGCGGCTTGGCGGTCCCGCCGGGCAGGTAGCGGACGATCGCCGCGGCGGGGCCGTCCGCGCCGGTCTCGGCGGTGCTGTAGAGGCGGTGGATCTCGACGCTCGCCCGGCCGTCGGTCACCAGCGGCTCGAAGACGATCTCCTGCTCGGTGAACGGCTCGCCCACGAGGCCGGTGAAGAGGGACGGGATCAACCCGGAGAGCTGCTCGGCAGTGGTCATGCGCTGTCTCCTCGATCAGTGATGTGCGGGACGGGATGGGGCTCGTGCGGTGGCCGGGGCGGTGCCGCGGCCCCGGCCGGGGTGGGGTCGGGCCTCAGACGGCGGGGCTCCACCAGGTGTCCCCGGTCGCACCCGTGTCGCGCTCGGCGGCGCACCTGGCCACCGTGACACCGGCCGCGACGTCCTGGACGGCCAGGCCGAGCGAGAGGTAGACGGTGATCTCGTCCGCGCTGCGCCGGCCCTCGGCCGTGCCGCGCAGGACCGCGCCCAGCTCGGCACGGGGGTGGTCCACCGGGATCAGGCCCTCGCCGACCGGGACGAGCAGCTCGGACGCCTCACCGGCGGCGGCGTCCCGGCTGTCCAGGAACACCGCCGCGCCCGCGACCAGCGCGGAGGACAGCTCCCGGGCACCCGGCTGACAGGCGCCAACCGCGTTGACGTGCGCGCCCGGCGCGAGATCGGCGAGGTCGAGCACCGGCTCCCGCGCGGAGGTCGTGGTGCACACCAGGGCGGCCGACGCGGTCGCCTCCCGCACCGAGTCGCAGACCGTCACGGGCAGGCCGTGCACCTCGGTGATCCAGGCGGCGAACTCCCGCGCCCGGTCGGCGTTGCGGGCCCAGACGGAGACCTGGCGGACCGGCCGCACCGCGAGCATCGCGCCGACGTGGGCGCGGGCCTGGGCGCCGGCGCCGATCACCGCGAGGGTGTCGGCGTCCGGCCGGGCCAGCGCCGCCGTCGCGACCGCGGAGACCGCGGCGGTCCGCAGCTCGGTGATGACGCTCGCGGGCATCACCGCGACCGGCAGCCCGGTGTCGGGGGCGAACACGGTGACCGTCCCGACATGGGTGTCGAGCCCGCGCGCCGGATTGTCCGCCCGTACCACCACGCTCTTGATGCCGAACCAGTAGCGGCCCTCCACCGGCACGTGGGCCGGCATCGAGCCGAACAGGCCCGGGTCCGCACCGTCCCGCGCGGGCGGCCGCAGCACGGTCCTGACCGGCTGGGTCACCTCGCCGGCCGAGAAGGCCGCCATCACCTCGCGCAGCACCGGAAGCGCGACGGAGACCGGGAACAGCTCCCGGACCTCCTGCTCCGGGACGAACCGCGGCGCGTGCTCGGCGCCGCTGTGCGTGCGGGCCGGGGCCGGCGCGCTCACGCCGTGCTCCGCAGGACGGCGCCGACCGGCACCGGGCCCGCCTGCTGCTCGTCCGAGCGCTGCTGGCCGATGCGCTGCTGGCCCAGGCGCTGCTCGCCCACCAGGTCGGCGCGGGTGAAGGCGGACCAGACCATCCGGATCGGGCGGGTCCGGGAGATGAACTCCAGGCCGTTCAGGCGGGCGGCGGGCGCGGTGGTCAGCGCGAGGTCGACCTCACCGGCGCGGACCGCGGCGGCGGCGGCGCTGGTCGAGTTGACCAGCACCAGCGAGTCCAGCTCGTACTCGGCCGGGAGCAGCTGCGCGACGATCGGCTTGGGCGCCGGGTGGGTCGCCACCCGCACCAGGCGAGGGACCTCGACGCCCGGGGCCGCCACCAGACCGTAGTGCGGGGTGTCCTTGATGAAGACCGCGGCGAGCCGCAGGTCGGGGTTCATGTAGAAGGCCGCGATGTCGGCGTAGGCGTTGGCGACCAGGAGAAGGTCGGCCTCGCCCTCCGCGAGGGTGGCGGCCGCCTCCTCGTACCGGTCGTGGAGCCGGAGCCGGGTGTCGTGGCCCCTGGCCCGCAGGTGCCCCCGGAAGAAGCGGGAGGCCTCCTCGCTGCTGGTGCCCGCCGGGCCCAGGGTGGCGATGGTGAGGTCTCTGCCGGCCGGGATCTGGGACAGCGCGCTGTCCGTTATCTGATAGCTCTGGGCCGTGTCGTGTCGTGCCACCTCGAACACTGTTCTCTCATTTCGTGTCAACTGGCGCGGAATGTGCGGACAGGTGGGGTCTGGCGAACGCGAGTGGGAGGAGGGTGCGACCGCCGGTCAGCGGCCGGACGCCTCGACGAGGAGCTCCTCGGGGGCCGCCTCGGGTGCGACGTGCACGGGCGTGAGCCAGTGGCCGTACGCGGGCAGCGCACCCCGGACCGCCTGCTCGTAGACCTCCCGGACCCTGGCGGTGACCGGACCGACCGACCCGTCACCGATCGGGCGGCCGTCGAGTTCGACCACGGGCACGACCTCGCAGCCGGTTCCGGTGAGGAAGATCTCGTCCGCCGCGTAGAGCTCGGAGCGCGTCACCGCCCTCTCCTCGGTGGCGAGTTCCAGCTCGCGGCCGAGGATCTCGCAGACCGCCGCGCGGGTGATCCCGAGCAGGATGTCGGCGTCCGCCGACGGCGTCGCCACCCGGCCGTCGCGCACCACGAAGATGTTGGCGGTGCTGGCCTCGGCGACCTGGCCCTGCTGGTTGAGGAAGATCGCGTCGTCGTAGCCGGCGGCGGTCACCTGGTCGACGGCCAGGGCGCTGTTGGCGTACGCCCCGGTGATCTTGGCCCGGGCCGGCAGCGAACTGTCCGGCACCCGGCGCCAGGAGGTGATCCCGGCGCGGATCCCGCTCTGCCGGGTGTAGGCGCCCATCGGCAGGGCCAGGATGCTCAGCGCCGTGGAGACGCCGCGCAGCCGCACCCCGAACGGGGTGCCCGGCTCCAGTGCCAGCTTGTAGGCGAGCGGACGGATGTAGACGTCGGTCCGCAGCTCGTTGCGGCGGATCAGCTCCTCGGTGATCGCGACCAGCTCGTCCACCGACTCGGTGACGTCCAGGCGCAGCAGCCGGGCCGAGTCGTGCAGCCGGCGGTAGTGCTCGGCGCCCTTGAGCAGGTGCGCCACCCCGGCATCCGCGTCCCAGTAGGCCCGGATGCCCTCGAAGACGCCGGTTCCGTAGTGCAGCGCCTGGACGGAGGCGGACAGCCGGAGCTCCCCGGCCCGGACGAACTCGCCCTGGTGGTAGACCCAGCGGCGCTCGGCCTCGGTGCTCATCGGTCCCCCCGGGCGGCCACGATCGCCAGTGCCGCCTGCCGCTCCGGGTCGACCACGCTCTGGCGCAGGTCGTGCACCCGTGCGGCCTTCCAACTGACCATCGCCCCGGTGGCGGTGACTCCGCCGGGCCGGCCGTACGACACCTCCAGCGGGCAGCCCCAGGCCAGCTGCGCGGCCTCGGCGAGCGCGGCGGCGCGGGCCTCCTGGCCGTCCGGCGCGCCGGCGGGGATCTCCAGCTTCACCGCGAGCGTGTCCACGGAGGCGACCCGGTCGATGGTGATCTGGTAGTCCAGCACGCCCGCGGTGTGCGAGAGCACGGTGTGCTCCAGCTCGTAGGCGCTGACCCGGTGCCCGTTGAGGTCGATCAGGTCCCGCACCCGGCCGAGCGGCAGCATGACCTCGGAGGGGTAGGCGTCCTGCTCCCCCGCGGCGCTGAGCCGCACCATGTCGCCGGTCCGGTAGCGCACCAGGGGCTTGCTGCCCTGGTAGAGGTGGGTGAGCACGAGTTCGCCCTCGCGCACCCCCTCGTGCGTCGGCGCGGCCTCACCGGTCTCGGGGTCGACGACCTCGTAGAGCACGTTGAGCGGCAGGGTGCGCAGCCGGCCGTCGGCGTGCACGGCGCCGAGCACCGAGGCCTCCTGGGAGGCGTACAGGCAGTTGTACGCCGTCGCACCCCAGATGCTGCCGATGTTGGCGAGCAGGCCGGGGGTGGCGAGTTCGCCGGTGAACATGAAGGCCCGGACGCCGAAGTCCTTGCGCGGGTCGAGTCCGGCCTCGATCGCCTCCCGGGCGAGCGAGATGGCGACGTTGGGCGCGCAGAACACCACACTGATCGACAGCTCGCGCATCACCTCCAGGGCCCGCTTGGTCCCGATGACGGGCGAGCGCGGCCACATCTTGGCCACCGCGTGACCCAGGTTGCGGCAGACGTCGCCGAAGGTGTCACCGGTGGAGTGCAGTTCGCTCGGGCCCATCACGCCGACCACGTGGTCCTCGCCGTGCTGGCGGAACACCTCGTCGTAGCAGATGGTGAGGGCGGTGTTGTTGACCAGGCTGTCGACGTTGTCCCGGGGGCAGGGCGTGGCCCGCCCGGTGGTGCCGGTGGTCTCGTAGAAGATCCAGGCGTCGGAGACCGGCTTGGAGAGCATGTTGTGCAGCTCCCGGCGCAGGTCGTCCTTGGTGGTGAAGGGTATCCGGGCCAGCGACTCGGGGGTCAGCGCCTCGATGTCGGCGTCGTCCAGGGCGCTCAGGTGCTCCCGGTAGAAGGGTGAGCCCTCCTTGACGTATCTGAGGGTCTCGCGCAGGAGGGCGAACTGACGCTCGTGGAGCTCCTGCGCGCCCCAGCCGCCGCCGTCGAACCGCCGGTGGTCGGCGAGCGTCTGCCGGGCGAACGCGTCCAGCTTGTCGTCGAAGAGAGTAAACACTGATCCCCGCTCAATGGTGAGTGTGACAGTGGTGGAACGCGGTGCCGTGGTCGGGACCACGGCACCGCGTGGTGCCGCACCGCGCCTAGCGCACCAGCGGAAGGCTGCCGGTCAGGCGGTTGAGCTGCTTCTTCGGGCCGAAGATCCCCACCGAGGTGTAGGTGAGGTCGGCCGAGGGGGTGGCCCCCATCCGCTCGATGTACTCGTCGTAGGTGCGGCAGGACTGGGCGAGGTCGCTGAAGCCGACCACCGTCAGTTCCGCGTCACGGCCGGCCTCGGCGACGATCTCGGCGATCCGCTCGGCGGGAGCCTTGAGGATCGGCACCGGGATCAGGACGATCCCGGCGTGCACCGTGCCGTCGGCGTCCTTGACGTCCGGGCCCACGAGCTCGGGCACCCGCTGGCCGAGCGTCAGCGTCGCGACGGCGGCGGCGTTGACGGTCAGTCCGGTCGGGAGGTCTTCGCGGACCACGACTACGCACTTGCTGCCGGTGAGGTCAATCGTCATGTTCGGTCTCTCACTTGCTGTATCGGTGATGGTCGGCCGTCATCCCCGGGCGGGGATCACGGCTGCCGGATGGGGAAAGTCCACGACGTTCCACTCGGCGAGTTCCCGCCAGAGCGCCACCCCGCGCTGGTGGTCGGGGTGTTCGAGATAGCGGGTGACGGCGGCCGGGTCGGCGAATCCGCCGATGAGCGCGAAGTCGTAGGCGACCGGTCGGTCGACCTCGTTCCTGCCGCACTCCCAGCTCAGTATCTCGGGAATGAACTCCGGATGCCGCCGGGTCGCCTCCTCCGCCACCTGGGCGCGCGGGTCGCTCCAGGTCACACCCTCACGGAACTTGAAGAGCACGACATGGCGGATCACGGCCGACCCCCTCGACGAACGCTGTTCGAACGGTGGGCCATCAGCCGACCAACGCCGGTGTCTGGCTGCGCAGTTGGTCGGCGAGGCGGTCACGGACCACGTCGAGCTCCTCGCAGTCGCCGCCGGCACGCTCCGCGATGTGGACCCGGTACAGCTCGCCGAGCTGCTCGTCGTCGACCTCGATGCCGAGCTGGTCCAGCAGGTGGCGCAGCACGGTGCGGCCGGAGTGACGGCCGATCAGCAGCGTGCGCTCGCGGCCGAACCGGGCCGGCTCGACGTACTCGTAGGTGGCCGGGTTGTTCAGCATGCCGGCCTGGTGGATGCCCGCCGCGGTGCTGAACGCGTAGGTGCCGAAGATCGGCTTGTTGCGCGGCTCCTCCAGCCCGATCACCGCGCGCAGGGCGGTGTACGCGTCGTACATGGCCGCCGTGTCGATGTCGGTGTAGAGGCCGAGCGCGTCCTGCTTGTAGAGCAGCAGCGCGGCGAGCTCCTCCAGTGCCGTGTTCCCGGCCCGCTCGCCGATGCCGCCGAGGGTCGCCTGCACCTGGTCGGCGCCGGCCTGCAGCCCGGCCACGGCGTTGACCAGCGAGAGGCCGAAGTCGTCGTGGCAGTGGGTGGAGATCGGGATCTCGGCCGGTGCCCAGCCGCGGATCTTGGCGATCAGCGCGCCGTACTCGTCGGGCGTGGTGCAGCCCGAGGTGTCGGCGATGATGATCCGGCTGGCGCCGGCGTCGACCGCGCTCTCGGTGATGGCGCGCAGCAGTTCGTCGTCGCTGCGGCTGGCGTCCTCGATGCCGACCGACACCCGGTCCACGCCGAGCGACAGGGCGTACCTGGTGGTGTCGACGACCTCCTCGACGCACTGCTTCCTGGTGATCCCCCGCTTGTACTCCAGGTGCAGGTTGCTGCCGGTGGCCATCAGCTGCACCTCGTGGTTCGCGGTGCCGCCGGCGCGGACCGCGACCTCCACGTCCCGCCGCACGGAGCGGCAGAACGTGGCGAACCGGGAGGTGGTCAGGGCCTCGGAGATCAGCCGGGTGGCCTCGAACTCGCTGGGCGAGGAGGCGGGGAAACCGGCCTCCACGCAGTCGACGCCGAGGGCCTCGATCCGCAGGGCCAGGTCGAGCTTCTGGTGCGGGAGCATCCCGTTGGCGGGGGCCTGCTCACCGTCGCGGAGGGTCGTGTCGAAGATCGTGACGCGACGAGCTGCTGGCTTGCTGTCCATGGCGTTCCCTACTGTTCCGGCCGCACGCATGTGTCGGCTACCGATTCCAGGGGTTTTGCTGAGACGTGCGGGTGAGGGTTGTGCGCTGCTGAGGGTCGTCCTGACGGGGCGGGGGCGGCTCAGCTCCTGGCGGTGCGGACCGCTCCGGGCGAGAGCAGCACGGCGGCGAGCGGGATGACCGCGATGATCGCCCAGACCACCGTCCAGGAGAAGGCGTGCTCGACCACCGGGACGAGCATCGGGGTGAGGAAGGCGCCGGTGAACACGGTGGTGTTCTCCAGTCCGAGCGCGGTGCCGGCCCGGTTGGCACCGGCCATCGAGGCGATCTCGGTGTAGGCGACGCCGTGCCAGGCGTTGGCCAGCAGGCCGGCGAGGGCGAGCGCCGCGGCGACGACCAGCGTCGGCGCGCTCGTGAGGATCGCGGCGGCGGCCATCACCACGCCGGTCAGCAGACCGATGATCCGGATGACGCGGCGCCGGTTCCCGTGCTTGTCGGTGTAGCGGCCGCTCCAGATGCGGGCCGCCGCGCCACCGACCTGGGCGACCAGGACGGTGGGGACGATCACACCGAGGCCGGCGTGCTTGGCGTCGTGCAGGTACACGCCGGCCGCCGCGAGCACCGCGATCTGCGGGACGGTCAGCATGCCGCCGGACAGTGCCATCCGCCAGATGTCCCAGCGCCGCAGCGGGGAGGGGCCGGCGACCGGTGCCGGGGCCCCGGCCGCGCCGCCCGCGGGAGCGTGGTCCTGCGGCTGGTGGAGCCAGATCGCGGTCGCTCCGGCGGCGAGGAAGCAGAGCAGCGCCAGCACGATGAAGACCACGCGGAAGCCGTACGTCACCGCCAGCCACGGCAGGACCGCGGTGCCGATGGCGCCACCGGCCGGGACGGCGGTCTGCCGGATGCTCATCGCGAAACCGCGCTGTCCCTCACGGAACCACGCCATCACCGCGCGCCCCGAGGAGCCGTTGACGCTGCCGCCGAACGCTCCGACCAGCAGCAGTCCGATCACCAGCAGCGCCGGATGCGGCACCGAGCCGCCGCTCGGCACCACCGCGACGCCCATCAGTGCGAGCACCACGCCGGTGGCGATCAGCCCGGTGAGCAGGACACGGCGCTCACCGAAGCGGTCCGTCCAGATGCCCCAGAGGATCTCGGAGGCGGCGATGCCCAGCGAGATGCTGCCGAGGACGATGCCCAGCGTGCCGTTGGTCAGGTGGTAGTCGGCGCGCATCGTCGTCCCGGTGACCGGGATGCCCGAGAAGGAGGCCGAGAAGCTCGCCTGGGCGGCACAGCCGATACCGAGCACCGTCCAGCGGTGGTTGGGGCCGAAGCGGGACCGGGCGGGCTTCGCCGGGGCCGACTCGTCCTGGGACGTGGCGGGTGAGACGGACATGCTGAGAACTCCTTGGTGGATCACCGCCGCGCCGGTGTTCCACGGCGCGGGGAGGGCGGGCGGCTTGAGGGACGAGGGTTGCCCGCGGGATGTTCGTGAAGGCGCCGCGTCACGGGCCGGCCGGGCCGGATCTGCTCCGGCCGCGGGACGGTGGCCGGCCCGTGACGCCCGGTCAGTCGCCGACCCGGCCGGGAATGCCGTCGACCCAGCGGTGCTCGTGCCGGTCGGCGGCGGCCTGGTCGCGGAACGCGTAGGTCTTGAGCAGCCAGCGGGTCCGGGCCACGGCCGGGTCGTTGATCTCCATCTTGTCGCGGCTGTGCATGCCGTCCTGGTTGGCGAAGGTGAACAGGTCGCCGTCGTGGAGGCGGTGACGGACCTTGTCCGACCAGATGATCGCGTTGCGCAGCGCCAGGATCGCGTCCTTGGCCTCGACGGGGCTGCCGGGCGCGTCCTTGGTGTGGGTGTCGAGGTAGCGGAAGCTGTGGTGGTTCTCCAGGATGGCGTGCCGGTCCGAGTCGGTCAGCGCGTCGTTGTTGTCCTTGGAGAACACGTCGTAGGGGGTGATGAAGTACGGTCGGCGGAGAATCTCCTGCTGCTCCTCGGTGAGGTGCTCCAGCAGGGTGCGGCCGTCCACGAAGCTGGTGTAGACGTACTCGTTCTCCGGGCAGCGCATGCCGAGGAGCGTGATGAAGTCCGCCCGGACCGGGTGCGCGGTGCGCTCGTTGTGGTAGACGAGCTCGCCGTCGCTGAAGCCGGTCTGCTTGCCGCTGTAGCGGTTGATCGCGATCACGTCGGTGAAGAAGTCGCCCCGGAAGCGGGTGCTGTAGGCGAGCAGCGGGGTCTGCACCAGCTGCCCGAACAGCTCCAGCAGCGCCTCGCTGACGAAGGTCTTCTTCTTCTTGTACTTGTCCAGCGTCGGGTCCTCCTGGTCGAGGACCGGGATCACCGCGTCGATGGGGCAGTTGCGCAGGGCGTGGGCGTCGGAGAAACCGCTCTCGCGCTCCTTGCGGATGCTGGTGCAGACGTCCGTGAAGAAGGCCGGCACGTCGCCGCGGTCCACCAGGTCGGTGACCGCGAGGGCGAAGGCCGGGTAGTCCTCGTAGGGGTCCTTCCCCACGGAATCCAGGACGGTGTAGAGCAAATCCCGCTCGCTGTCGGTGAGCACGAAGAACGGTTTCATGATCTACCTCTCCAGGAATGGTGGGCCGCGGGTCCGGACTCAGCATGATCGAACCCCTCAACCCGGTCATCACCCGATGGTGGATGTTGTGTCCACCCCTCGTCCCAGGGTGGAGTCCCACCTACTCCAAAGGAGGGCCAGACCTTCGAAACGCTCATACTCGGCATGAATTCTGCTCATGCAACGGATAAGCGTTGATTCTGTACCTAGTGATATGTAGGGTCCTGCCATGAGTAGTCGCGAGGTGCTGATTTCCGCCACCACCGAGCTGTTGTGGGACAACGGCTGCGCGGCCACCAGCCCGGCAATGATCCAGAAAAGGGCGGGAGTCGGCCAAGGCAGCATGTACCACCACTTCTCGGGCAAGCCGGCCCTGGTCAGTGCGGCCATCAGCCGCCGGGCCGACCAGCTGAGACAGGAGGCGGAGTCCGCTCTGCACGGCGAAGGGTCCGCGATGGAGCGCATCCACGCCTACCTGGACCTCCAGCGCGATCCGCTGCGAGGTTGCATGCTGGGCAAGCTCGGCCAGGAAAGCGACGTACTCGCGGACGAGGTGAACGCCCGGGTAATTTCCGGATACTTCACCTGGATCGAACATGAACTCACGGATCTGTTGAAATCCGCTGCGAGCGGTGGACGAATCCGCCCCGGCACTGATGTCGCGGGAGCGGCTAGTCTTCTGGTCTGCGGCATACAGGGCGCTTATGTCCTGGCACGTTCCCAGCAGGACCCGGCGGTTTTCCACCGCGCTATCGCCGGAATCAAGCAGGCCGTCGGAGCACTCCTGATCGACACTCCGAAAGCCGACCCTCGCTCCGTATGACCGAAGCAGTCGGAAACACATCCCCACCATCACCGGTGACGAGCCGGACGAATTCAGCGGGCGGCTTCGAGGACGAAGAGGCCCCTGGTCCGCGCACGCAGCCGGAGCAATCCCACAGCGAGAGAGACTCGATCATGACGATCAAGGTTGGTATCAACGGGTTCGGCCGCATCGGCCGCAGCTTCTTCCGGGCCGCCCTGGAGCGCGGCAGTGACCTGGAGATCGTGGCGGTCAACGACCTCACGAACGCGGCGACCCTCGCTCACCTGCTGAAGTACGACAGCACGGTGGGCATCCTCAACCGCGAGGTCAAGGTGGTCGACGGCGCGATCGTCGTCGACGGCCGCAGCGTCCGGGTCACCGCCGAGCGCGACCCGGCCAAGCTCGACTGGGAGGCGGTCGGCGTCGACGTCGTCATCGAGGCGACCGGCATCTTCACCGACGGCGAGAAGGCCAAGGCGCACCTCACCGCCGGTGCCCGCAAGGTCATCATCTCCGCGCCGGCCTCCAACGAGGACCTCACCCTCGCCATCGGCGTCAACGACGACCTGTACGACCCGGCCGTGCACAACATCGTGTCCAACGCCTCGTGCACCACGAACTGCCTCGCGCCGCTCGCCAAGGTGCTGGACGAGACCATCGGCATCGAGCACGGCCTGATGACCACCATCCACGCGTACACCCAGGACCAGAACCTCCTGGACGCCCCGCACTCGGACCTGCGCCGGGCGCGCAGCGCCGCGGTCAACATCATCCCGACCAGCACCGGTGCGGCCAAGGCGATCGGCCTGGTGCTGCCGAACCTGGACGGCAAGCTGGCCGGCTACTCGCTGCGCATCCCGGTCCCGACCGGCTCGCTGGCCGACCTGACCGTGACGGTCAGCCGGGAGACCACCGTCGAGGAGGTCAACCGGATCTTCGCCGAGGCCGCGCAGGGCCCGCTGGGCCGCGTCATGCGCTACACCGAGGACCCGATCGTCTCCAGCGACATCGTCACCGACCCGTCGTCCTGCATCTTCGACGCGGGCCTGACCAAGGTCGTCGCGGGCACCCAGGTGACCATCGTCGGCTGGTACGACAACGAGTGGGGCTTCTCCAACCGCCTGGTGGACACCGCCACCCTGGTCGGCAGCTGACCCCTCCCGAGGCCGCCGGCTCCTCGGGCGCTCCGGCGCCCGGGGGCCGGTGACCCGGTACCGGACGGTCCTCGGCCCGTCCGGTGGACGGGCTCAGCCCGGGCAGTCCCGCTGGGACTGCGGGGGCGAGGCGCCCAGCGCACGCTGCACGGCCAGCACCGCCTCCAACCGGTTGCGGACTCCCAGCTTGGTCAGGACATGCGAGACATGACTCTTCACCGTCGCCGGCGAGACGTGCAGCAACTCCGCGGTCTCCGCGGTGGACAGGCCGTGCGCGAGCGCGGTCAGCACCTCCCGCTCGCGATCGGTGATCCGGCTCAGGACCTCGTCCGGGGAGAGTTCGTCGATCGTCGCCGCGGAGGCCGCGCCGGGCTGACGGCTCGTCCGCGTCAGGGACAGGGCGGCCAGTTCCGGGGAGAGCACCCGGTAGCCGGCGCCCACTCCGTGCACCGCGGCGGAGAGGTCCCGGGTGTCGAGGTTCTTGACCAGGCAGCCGCCGGCACCGGCCGCGAAGGCGGCGTCCAGCCGCTCGGCGGTCCAGCCGACCGCGATCAGCAGCACCTGGACGCCCCGGGCGACCACCTCCCGGACGGTTCGGCCCGGGTCCTGCTGGAACGAGGTGGAGAGGATCACCACGCCCACGCCGGACAACGGCCATTCCGACGGAGGCCGGTGACTGTCCACACCGCCGACGATGCTTAATCTGCTGTCCTGCCCCAGGACCCCGACCAGGAAATGTCGGGCGATCGGGTCATGGTCGGCGACCAGCACCGATCTGAAGTATTGCGTGATATCGCCGGAGGGCCGGTTGCCGTCGATTGCCTGAGTGCTCACTACTACTCCGTGGGGTGCGAAACCGACGAGTATCACTGTGCGACAGAGGCAGGCGACCCTGGCTGGCCTTCCCGATCATCCGGACAGAAAGCAGTGCCCTCGGGAGCACTTGCGGTCACTGCTGGCAGGGAGTAAACGCTTCGTCACTATAACCCACAGCTCCGCCCGGCAACCCTCGCGACCGGCTGGTCCTCGACCCGCCGTTCAGTGGCATGCGCGCTTTCGGTCCGACCGGTACCACAATCCGGTACAGGTCGGTCGAGTCCTCGCATAAGCGACAGAACACCGAATCGCGAGGACGTCATAGTAAATATTCCGGCGAATTCACCTCCGCTTCCGGGCGGCGGGGCCCGGAAAACTCACGAACTGTCACCGTTTGCCCCCGCCGCACCTCGGCCGCAGCGGCTCCGCCCGTCCCGACGGAGCCCGCCGGGAGAGCGCAGGCCACCGGCGTACGTTCGTGATCCGATTCCCTCGGGCTCCGAGGGCAAAGCCTCGTCAAAACGTAGGACTGGGGAAAGAATATGGGTGCAGAGGGAACTGGCATGAATGCTCGGATCGGCGATTCCGATCCCGCTCCGGTGCAATTGCTGACACCCGAGGGGGAGCGTGTGACGCACCCTGAGTACTCCCTCTCCGTCACGCCGGACGAGCTGCGCGGGCTGTACCGCGACATGCAGCTGACCCGGCGCTTCGACGCCGAGGCGGTCGCGCTCCAGCGACAGGGCGAACTCGGCCTCTGGGCGCCGCTGCTCGGCCAGGAGGCGGCGCAGATCGGATCGGCCTGGGCGACCCGGGACGACGACTACATCTTCCCCACCTACCGCGAGCACGGCGTGGCCTGGTGCCGCGGGGTGGACCCGCTCGCGCTGATGAGCCTCTACCGCGGGGTCGACCAGGGCGGCTGGGACCCGAACGAGCACAACTTCCACCTCTACACGCTGGTGATCGGCGCACCGACGCTGCACGCGACCGGCTACGCGATGGGCGTGGCACTGGACCAGGCCGAGAGCGCGGTCATCTCCTACTTCGGGGACGGCGCCTCCAGCCAGGGCGACGTGGCCGAGGCCTTCACCTTCGCCGCCGTCAACCAGGCGCCGGTGGTCTTCTTCTGCCAGAACAACCAGTGGGCCATCTCCACCCCGGTCGAGAAGCAGAGCAAGGTGCCGCTGTACCGGCGCGCGGCCGGCTACGGCTTCCCGGGGGTGCGGGTGGACGGCAACGACGTGCTGGCCGTGCTGGCCGTCACCCGGGCCGCGCTGGAGCACGCCCGCAGCGGCGCCGGCCCCACGCTGATCGAGGCGCTGACGTACCGGATGGGCGCCCACGCGACCTCCGACGACCCGAGCCGCTACCGGCCGGCGCGGGAGGAGGCGGAGTGGGCCGGGCGCGACCCGATCGCCCGGCTGCGGGCCCTGCTGGTGCGCGAGGAGCTGGCGGACGAGACGTTCTTCGCCGAGGTCGAGGCCGAGGCGGCCGCGCTGGCCACCCGGGTCCGCGAGGGCGTCCGCGGCATGCCGGACCCGGACCCGCTGTCGATCCTCGCGCACGTCTACAGCGAGCCGCACACCCTGGTCGAGGAGGAGCGCGCCGAGCTGTCGGCGTATCTCGCGGGCTTCACGGCCGAGCGCTGATGAGAGCCGTCCCCGGCACCACCACCATGGCCCGAGCCCTGAACGCCGCCCTTCGCGCGGCCCTGGCGGGCGACCCCCGGGTGCTGGTGGCGGGCCGGCACCCGGGGCGGTCCGGCAGTGCCTGCCAGGTCACCGACGGCCTGCGCGAGGAGTTCGGACCGCGCCGGATCGTCGAGGGGCCGCTCGCCGAGTCCGCGGTCGTCGGCACGGCCGTCGGGCTGGCCCTGCGGGGGTACCGGCCGGTGGTGGAGATCCGGTTCGACGGGTTCGTCCACCCCGCCTTCGACCAGATGGTGGGTCAGCTGGCCCGGCTGCACGCCCGCTCGGCGGGGCGGCTCACCGTCCCGCTGGTGATCCGGGTCCCGTACGCGGGTGGCACCGGCGCGAGCGAACACCACAGCGAGTCACCGGAGGCGTACTTCGCCCACACCCCCGGGCTTCGGGTGGTCACCCCCTCGACCCCGCACGACGCCTACTGGATGCTGCGCAAGGCGATCGCCTGCGACGACCCGGTGGTGCTGCTGGAGCCCCGGCGCCGCTACTGGGACAACGGCCCGATAGACCCCGACACCGAGCCGCTCCCGCTGCACGGCGCCCGGGTGGTGCGCACCGGGCGGGACGCCACCCTGGCCGCGTACGGACCGGCGGTGCGGGTCTGCCTGGAGGCCGCCGCCGTGGCGGCCAGCGAGGGCCACGAGCTGGAGGTGGTGGACCTTCGCTCGCTCTCCCCGCTGGACTTCACGGCGCTGCGCACCTCCGTCCGCAAGACCGGCCGGCTGGTCCTGGTCCACGAGGCACCGGTCTTCATGGGCCTCGGCGCGGAGATCGCGGCGCGGCTCACCGAGGACTGCTTCCCCTACCTGGAGGCCCCCGTCCTGCGGGTCGGCGGCCGGACCTCCTCGCACCCGTCGGCCCGGGCCGAGGAGGACTGCCTGCCCAGCCCGGACCGGGTGCTGGAGGCGCTGGACCGCGCGCTGGCCTACTGAGCGCCGGCCTACCGAGCGGGCCCTTCGGCGCCTTCGCCCCCCATCCCTTCGACGCCGATCCCTTCGCCCGCGATCCCCTCGCCCGCGACCCCTTCGACGCCGGGGCCTCCGACGCCGGGGCCTCCGACGCCGAGCCTTCGACGCCGGGGCCCGGGACCGGCGCCTCCGGCGAACGGGGGTGCCAGCACGACCCGTCGCGGGACCGGCCTCGGCAGGACGGCCGCCCGCGGGATCCACACCGGCAGTACCGACACCAGCGAGAGGAACACGACCGTGAGCGACACCGCAGTGCCCGGCCCCCGGCTCCGCCCCGCCCTGGACGGCATACCGACCTACAAGCCGGGGCGCGCGCCGACCGCCCCGGACGGCGCGAGCGCCTACAAGCTGTCCTCGAACGAGAACCCCTACCCGCCGCTCCCCGGCGTCCTGGACGCCACCCTGGCGGCCGCCGCCGACCTCAACCGCTACCCGGACCTGGCCTGCTCCGAGCTGACCGAGGAGCTGGCCCGGCGCTTCGAGGTGCCGCCCGGGCACATCGCCACCGGCACCGGCTCGGTGGGCGTCGCCCAGTCGCTGCTGCAGGCCACCGCCGGTCCCGGCGACGAGGTGGTGTACGCCTGGCGCTCCTTCGAGGCGTACCCGATCATCACCCGGATCAGCGGCGCCACCGCCGTCCAGGTCCCGCTGACCGCCGGGGAGGAGCACGACCTGGACGCCATGGCGGAGGCGATCACCGGGCGGACCCGGCTGGTCTTCGTCTGCAACCCCAACAACCCGACCGGCACGGCCGTCCGGCGGGCCGAGCTGGAGCGCTTCCTGGACGCGGTGCCCTCCGACGTCCTGGTCGTGCTGGACGAGGCCTACCGCGAGTTCGTCCGGGACGAGGACGTCCCGGACGGCGTCGAGCTCTACCGGGACCGGCCGAACGTGGCCGTGCTGCGCACCTTCTCCAAGGCGTACGGCCTGGCCGGGCTGCGGGTCGGCTTCGCGATCGCGCACGAGCCGGTCGCGGCCGCGCTGCGCAAGACCGCCGTGCCGTTCGGCGTCAGCCGGCTCGCCCAGGACGCGGCGGTCGCCTCGCTACGCGCAGAGGACGCCCTGATGACCAGGGTGCACGCCCTGGTGGCGGAGCGCGGGCGGGTCGCCGGCGCCCTCGCGGAGCAGGGCTGGACGGTCCCGGACTCGCAGGCCAACTTCGTCTGGCTGCGGCTCGGCGACCGGACCTCCGAGTTCGCCGAGGTCTGCGAACGGGCGGGTGTCGTGGTCCGTCCGTTCCCCGGCGAAGGGGTCCGGGTGAGCATCGGCGAGAGTGCGGGCAACGACCTCTTCCTGCAGACCGCCGAGGTGTTCCGCAAGGGACTCTGAGCCGGGGCGCCGAGGCCGGACGCGGGCCGGGCCCGCGTCCGGCCCTCGTCCGACCGCCGGTGGGGAGCGGCGGGGAGCGGCCCCGTCCCGGTGGAGCGCGGCGGGTCGCTACTGTGAACGGACGACACATCGAGAGGCACCGTCCAGATGGCCAAGATCTCCGCCGAACCGCGCGCCGGCACGCGAAAGGCCCTGTTGCAGTTGACCGGGGTGAGCCGCTCCTACGGCGAGCGGGAGGTGCTGCACCCCGTGAACCTGAACCTGGCGCCGGGCGAGTGCGTCGCGCTGCTCGGCCACAACGGCTCCGGGAAGTCGACCCTGCTCAGGGTCGCCGCCGGGCGTGATCTGCCGACCAAGGGCACGGTCCGCTTCGACGGGATCCCGATGGACGAGAACGATCCCCGGATCCGCGCCCGGGTGGCGGTGGTCGGTGACACCGTCGCCTGCTACCCCGACCTCACGGTGCGCGAGCACCTGCTGCTGGTCGCCGTCGCCCACGGCGTCGCGGACGCCAGGGAGTGGGTCGAGCAGGTGCTGACCGACCGGCTGCTCGCCGAGCGGGCCGACGCGCTGCCGTCGGCTCTCTCCTCCGGCCAGTTGCAGGCCCTGCTGCTGGCCTGCGCGCTGGTCCGGCCGCGTGACCTCCTGCTGCTGGACGAACCCGAGCAGCGGCTCGACCCGGACGCCCGCCGCCACCTCGCCGATCTGCTGCGGGCCGAGCTCGCCGACGGCGTGGCGGTCCTGCTCGTCACCCACCACACCGACCTGGCGCTGGAGGTGGCCGACCGGGTGGTGGTGCTGGAGGACGGCGCGATCCTGCGCCAGGGCGCCACCCGGAAGGTGCTGGCTGCCGCCTCCGCGGGCGTGGCGGGCAACCGATGACCGCCGCGGAGCTGCGGACCGGCCCCGGCTCGGAGGAGGAGGCGACCACCGCTCGGCGGGCGGCGGACGCGACGGGGGCCGAGGACGCGACGGACGACACGGACGGACACGCGTCGGACGACCGGACCGACGACGACCGGAGCGCGGACGACGACCTGAGCGACGACGGTCGGAGCGCGGACGACTGGAGCGCGGACGACGACTGGACCGACGAGACGCTGGCCCTGCTGCGCACCATGCGCGCCCCGCACCGGCGCAACCGGGCCAAGCAGGTCGGCTTCGCGGTCTACTGCACCCTGCTGATCCTGGTCATCTGGGGCGGCGTACCGAGCCTCGGGCTCTTCCTGCAGGCCTCGATGGGCGCCGACTACACGGGCCACGGCGGCGATCTGCTCGCCGCGATGCCCAGCGGGATCGCCGCCCTCGGTCTCGCCACCACGCTGCTCGTGGTCCGCGACGGCCTCTGGCGCGGACCGGTGGTCCCGCCGCGCGCCGCGACCGACTGGCTGCTCGCCCACCCGGTCCGGGCCCGGCCGGTGCTCCGGCCCTGGTTCTGGCTGTCCTGCGCGCTGGGCGTCTTCCCCGGCGTGGTGACGGCCGTCGGCGCCATGGTCGCGATGGGGCTGACCCTGCGGGTCGGCCTCCCGGCCGCGCTCGGCTGGTGCCTGGCCGGCGGTGTCTGCCTGCCGCTGCTGGCCACCTGCGCCGCACTGGTGGTGGAGCGCAGCGACCGTGCCGCCCGGTGGGTGCGGCGTTTCACCCCGTACACCACGGTGCTGATCCTGCTGCTCGCGGCGCAGAGCGCGCTGGCCGTGGCCGGCCACCGGGTGGGGTTGCTGGAGCGGGTCGAACTGTGGTCGGGCCCGTGGGGCTGGGCCGGCATCGCCGCGCTGTCTCCGACCCGGGCGGCCGTACCCGGCGGCTGGGTGGCGGCCGCCCTGTTGATCCTGCCGACCGCCGCCGCCCTGGTGCTCGCCGACCGGGCCTCCGCCACCGTGCCGCTGGCCCGGCTGCGGGAGCGGGCCCGGACCGCGGCCGGCGTGATGGCCGCGCTGAAGACGGTCGAACTACGCAGCGCGCGCCTCGCGGTGAACAACGCCTCGGGCAGCACCCGGCAGCGTCGGCTGCGGCTCCCGGCGCCCCGCCGGTCCTGGCTGGTCGTGCCCTGGCGGGACACGCTGTCGCTGCTCCGCTCCCCCGCCCGGCTGGGCCGCGCGGTGGTCCTCATGGTGCCGGCGCTGCTCTGCGCCGCGCTGGCGCACGGGGCCCGGGGCGGACCGTCCTGGCTGGCCACGGCCGTGGCCCTGGTCTTCGGCTATCTCGCCGTCGCCCAACTGCTGGAGCCCGCCCGGATCGAGACCGACGACGTCCGCCGGGCCTCCTGGTCGCCCTACCCGTTCGCCGCTCTGATGCTGCGCCACGCGATCGTGCCGGCCCTGGCCGGCGTCCTGCTGGCGCTGGCCGGAGCGGCGGCGGTGGCGGCGGCCGGTGGCGGCGCGGCGATCTGGCTCGCACCCGCCACGGTGCCGGCGCTGGTCGGCGCCGGGCTGGTGAACGCCTGCCGGGGGGTGATCCGCCAGGATCTGATGATCTCCCCGTCGCAGGGCACCGGGGGCGGGGCCGGGCCGCTGCTGTTCGCCGCCTGGTACGCGGCCGGCCCGGCCGTGGCCGTGGTGGTCCTGACCCCGATGTTCTCCTCGGCGCTGCGCGCCGACGACGCGACGGCCACCGCCAAGGCGGCCGCGATGGCCGTGGTGGTGGCGATCGTGCTGATGCAGTGGACGGCGGCCCGGGCGGGCAAACTCACCGGGCGCGCCCGGCCCGGCGCGAACGCCTGACGCGCGGGGGCGCCGGACCGGACCGTGTCCGGACCGGCGCCCCGCCCGAACCGTCCGTCCGGTCCGGCGGCCCCGGGAGCCGGTGGCGGCGGGGACGCCGCCCGTTGGCCCGCCCGTTGGCCCGCCCGTAGGTCCGGCCGTCGAGGTCGCCGCTCGTACCTCCAGCCGCCGGTCAGCGCCCTGCCGGTCGCTGCGGCCGTGCCCCGCGGCCGCCGAAGGCTCCCCGAGATGTACAGACAGGTTGACGACCGACGCCCGTCATCGCCCGGTCATCCAACGCCCCGCGTCCGGCCATCTCGGCCCCTTAGACATAACGGGTCTGGACCCGGAAGAGGGTCTGCACCGTGATCGAGGAGCCTCCCCCATGAGTCCGATCCCCGAAGTCTCGCGCCGCACCCTGCTCGGCGGCGTGGCCGCCGCAGCCGTGCTGTCCGCTCTGCCGTTCAGCGTTCGCGAGGCACTCGCGGCCCCCGCGAAGCCCGGAAAGCTCGCGGACATCGAGCACGTCGTGGTGTTCATGCAGGAGAACCGCGCGTTCGACCACTACTTCGGCACCCTCCCCGGGGTGCGCGGGTTCGGCGACCGGGCCGCCGTACGAGGCGTCAACGGGCGCTCGCTGTTCCACCAGCCCGATCCCTCCCGCCCGGAGGGCCACCTGCTGCCGTTCGCGATGAACGCGGCGCACACCAACGCGTACCAGCAGGGCGCGCCCGCCTTCGGCTTCGTCGACTCGATGAACGCCTGGAACGACGGCCTCGCCGACGGCTCGGTGACCCGCCGCTCCTCCGGCTGGCTCGGCCAGGGCTACTACGAGCCGGCCGACATGCCCTTCTACAACGCGCTGGCCTCGGTGTTCACCACCTGTGACGCCTACCACGCCTCGGTGCAGTGCAACACCAACACCAACCGCGAGCACCTGATGACGGGCACCAGCGGGGGAACCGTCCGCGACCGGCCGGTCACCGACAACACCGAGATCCCCGGCGGCTACGAGTGGACCACCTACGCCGAGCGGCTGGAGAAGGCCGGGGTCAGCTGGCGGACCTACCAGGCCCTGGACAACTTCGACGACAACGCACTGGCCTGGTTCGCCGCCTTCCAGCAGGCCCGGCCGGGTGAGGCGCTGTACGAGCGCGGCATGAGCGCGGTCGGCGACCCGGCGAGGAAGGGCGACCCGTTCGCGATGGGCGACGCGCTGGTCGAGGCGTTCACCGCCGACGTCCAGGCCGACACCCTGCCGCAGGTCTCCTTCCTGGTCGCCCCCGCCGCACTCTCCGAGCACGCCGACTACGCGCCGCCGAACGGCGAGCACCTGACGGCCCGGCTGCTCTCCGCGCTCGCCGCCAGGCCCGAGGTGTGGGCGAAGACCGTCTTCATCCTCAACTACGACGAGCACGGCGGGTTCACGGACCACCTGCTGCCGCCGGTGCCGCCGCTCGCCGCCGGGCGCGGCGGCTCGACCGTACCGGTGGACGGCGAGGTCGTCGTCCGGGTGAGCAGGGCGGGCAGCACCTACCACCGGGTGGTCGGCCAGGACGGCCGGTACCGGGTGACGGCGGCCGACGGTTCGCTGTCCTGGTCGGACACCCTGCCGACCGGCGAGACGCTGGTCTCCGGCCCCTACCCGATGGGCCTGGGGGTGCGCGTCCCGATGGTGGTCGTCTCGCCGTGGACCCGCGGCGGCGTGGTGGACTCCACCGTCTACGACCACACCTCGGTGATCCGCTTCCTGGAGAAGCGCTTCGGCGTCGAGGAGCCCAACATCAGCCCCTGGCGGCGCGCGGTCACCGGCGATCTCACGGCCGTGTTCGACTTCTCCGGCCAGGACCCGCAGTGGCCCCGGCTGCCGGACACCAGCGGCAACCGCCAGAAGGTGACCGACACCGGCAAGCTGCCCGCCCCCACCGTGCCCAGCCCGCAGGTCCTCCCGCAGCAGCAGCGCGGCACCCGCATCGCCCGGCCCACTCCGTACGACCTCAGCGTCAGGCCGCGGCTGAAGGACGGCCTGCTGACGATCGACTTCGTCAACCGGGGCCGCCAGGGGGCCGTCTTCGCCGTCTACCCCGCGCCGGGCATCGCCCCCCGGCACTACACCGTGGGCGCCAAGGACCGCCTCTCCGACACCTGGACCGTCGGCGCCGAGGGCTACGACCTGCGGGTGCACGGCCCCAACGGCGCGCTCTGGCACCTGCGCGGCGACTCCGCCGGGCAGTACGAGGCATCGATCTCCGAGGAGCAGAACGGGCGGGTGCTGGAGGTCGACGTGATCAACCGGACCCGCACCGCGCAGACCTTCCTGGTCGGCGACCTCGCCTACGGCGACGGACTGCGCGAGATCCGGGTGGGCGCCGGCGACGACCGGACGGT
The DNA here is from genome assembly GCF_041435095.1 of Kitasatospora sp. NBC_00315. NCBI lineage: Bacteria > Bacillati > Actinomycetota > Actinomycetes > Kitasatosporales > Streptomycetaceae > Kitasatospora > Kitasatospora sp. NBC_00315. Next base: position 1,955,329 of record NZ_CP108025.1, read on the forward strand.
CAACGTCAAGGTCGGCCGTGAGGGCTGGTACGACGTCACGGTGGCGCTCCGCGGGGACCTCCTCTTCCGGCGACGGCTGGCCGGACGGTTCCCCGGCGACGAGCAGGGGGTCACCGACCCGGCGATGGGCCTGGCGGATCCGCTGACCGTGGACGTCTCGCTGCAGGCGGCCTCCAGCACCATCGACGAGGCGGTCCTGCTGCCGGGCCGCGCGGCCAGGGTCAGCGCCCGGTTCGGCGCCACCGCCGCCGTCGCTGCGATCGAGGCCCGGCCGGTGGTCCCGGCCGGCTGGACGGCCCGGGTCGTCACCGCTCCACCCGCCGCCCTCGCGGCCGGCGCGAGCGCGACCGCCGAGTGGGAGGTGACACCGCCGGCCACGCTGCCCGACGGCGCCACCCACCGGATCCTGGTGACCGCCCGCGGCCTGGCCGGCGACCGGTTCGCCCTGGCCGACGGCGAGCTGAACGCGCGGACCGCCCCGGTGATGACCGGCCACCTGCTCGACGAGGACTTCGAGTCGCTCGCGGGCGCCCTGCAGCCGGTCGGCTCGGTGTCGGGCTGGACCGCGCAGGCCCCCCGGGGCTGGTCGGTCGTCAACGCGCCGGGCATGCCGCAGGGCACCGCCCGCCTCCAGGGCTGGACCTTCCACACCAAGCGGGCGTGGTCCACCCCGGCCGGGCAGGACCGCGGGAACTTCACCCGGGGCCTCGGCGTCCTCGCCGTCGCCGACCCGGACGACTGGGACGACACCGGCTCGCCCTCCGCGAAGGGGAAGTTCGACTCCACCCTGGTCTCGCCCGCCGTGGCGATCCCGGCCGGCACCACCACCCTGTACCTGGCGTTCGACTCGCACTACCGGCAGGAGGCCCCGCAGAAGGCCGCCGTCACCGCGGTGTTCGACGACGGGACGCAGACCCGCCTGGTGTACTACAGCTCCGACGCCACGGGCAACGACAACGCCGGCAAGGACGTCCAGAACAGCTTCGTCACCCGCCCGCTGGCCGTCCCGGCGGGCGCGAGGTCGGTGACGCTGAACTTCCGGATGTACGACGCCGGGAACAACTGGTTCTGGGCGGTGGACCACATCCGTCTGGACGGGCGGCCCGTCACCGGCTGACCGCCCCGCCCGGCCCGGCCAGGCCCGGCCGGGCCCGCGTACCCGTCCGGGGCGCGGGCCCGGCCGCGTCCCGGTGCCCGCGGCGGCGGCGCGGGGCCGGGAGTGCGCCCGGGAGCGGGGCCGGGCGAAAGGGTCCGTCCGGGTGTACCTCGGCCGGAACCGGCAGCACGCGACGGCATAGGGTGATCGGATAGTTACTCTGCGAGCACGTCCGACAGGGGACGGCGCGTCTCAGAGGAGCCACGAATGCGGATCGCGGTATGTCAGAACAAGGGCGGCTCCGGGAAATCGGCCATGGTGGTCAACCTCGCCGCCGCCCTGGCCGAGGCGGGCGAGGAGGTCGACGTCGCGGACGTGGACCCGCAGGGGAACTCCTCCCGGCGGCTCGCCGCCAGGCCGGGACCGGACCAGATGACCATCAGCGAGGCGATCAAGTGCGACGCCCTGGGCGCCGCCAGGGACGCCTATGTGCCGTGCGGCTGGGGCGGGCTCTACAGTGCGCGCATCCGCGTCCTGCCCGCCAGGTTCGAGCTGGAGAACCGGATCTCCGAGGCCGGCACCGTCGGGGCCGTGAAGCGGCTCAAGCGGGCCCTCGCGGGGTGCGACGACCGGCGGACCACCCTCCTCGACTGTCCGCCCTCGCTCGGCCACCTCACCCAGCTCGCCCTGGTCGCGGCCGATGTGGTGCTGATCGTGGCCGAGCCCGAGTTCGACGGCATCGAGGGTGCCGTCCGGGTGCTGAACTTCGTCCGGGACCACGCCGAGGATCTCAACAACCCGCGCCTGCGGGTGGCCGGCGTCGTCCCGTCCCGGGTGCGGGCCGGTCTCGGCGTGCACGACTTCCAGGTCGCGGGCCTGGACGACTGCTTCCCCGGCCTGGTGTGGGCGCCGCACATCCGCGAGCGCGCCGTGGTCAAGGCCGCCGCCGACTCCGTGGCGCCGTTGCGCTCGCTGCGCACCGCACCCGCCCGCGAGGTGGCCGACGACTTCGCCAAGCTGGCCGCGAAGGTCACCCACCTCAAGGAGGCCGCCGCATGACCGAGCACCCGACCGAGCGTCCGACCGCCCGACTGACCGACCAGCCGGCCGACCGGCTTACCGAGCGCCCGACCGAGCGCCCCCGGCTCCAGCGCCCCGACAGCGCCGCCAAGCTGGCCGGTCCCGAGACCCTGCTGATCGGCAACCGCCCGGGCAGCCGACGTGCCGGTACGGGCATCGGCGCCCCGGCCGCCCCCGCCGCCCTCACGCAGTGCACGCTGGCCGAGCTGGAGGCCCGGGTCGCCGCCGCGCAGAGTCAGGGTGCCGAGGCCATCCGGCAGGCCGAGGCGCAGTTCGAGGCGGACAAGCGCAGCGCGCACCAGCGGTTCGCGGCCGACGCCGGGCCCGCCCTGTGGGAGATCCACGACCGCAGGCTCTACCGGGCGAGCCATGCCACCTGGGAGGAGTACCTCGCTGAGCGGTGGAGCCTCTCGCGCTCCTACGCCCACCGCCTGCTGGAGATGATCCCCGTCCAGGCCGCCCTGTTGCCAAATCCGGTTTTTGGCAACCTGGTGCTCCGCGAGTCGCAGGCCCGGGTCCTGGTGCCCGTCCTGCGCGAGCGGGGTCCCGAGCAGATGCGGGAGGTGGTCGAGAAGGCGCTCGCCGCCGGCGAGAGGCCGACCGCCAAGGCGCTGACCGCGGCCCGCGCCGCACTCGGCTACGCACCGGCGGCCGTCTCCCAGTGGTCCGAGGAGGAGCCCTCACCGATCGGCGGGGAGCCCTCCGTCGACCAGGAGGACAGCCGACTGGCCCTCGGTGATCTCGAACGGCTGGCCGGGGTGCTCCGGGCCGCCCTGCGGGAACTCCCCGACAGCCTGCCGGCCACCGCCGCACGCGCCTTCCCCGAGGAGACCCGGGCCGCGCTGGCGGACCTGCGCCGGCAGGTGCGCCGAGCGGCCCGGATCATCGGATCGGATCTGACACCACCCTGACGTCCGCCGTCGCGAGCGCCGGGTGAGCGCCGGGTGGGGGCCGGGGCGAGTGCCCAGCATTCGTCACGGTGCTCACCGGGCGAGCCGGGCCGCACCCAGGCCCGCTGGACAGGGCGGTAGTCGATCACCTGGACGCCCTCCCGCCGGACGACTCCAGGAGTTCGCTCGACCGCACCGGCGGCCCCCGGCCACCCGAGCGGGGTGTCTTCGTCCATGGCCGCAGTGTGACCCCCGACCGGGGTCCCGCGCACCGTATTTTCCCGCCGGTGCGACCTCGCCCCCGGACGCACCGCGCACTCACCGCGGCCGCACCGCACCCGTCGCGCGGAGCGCTGCCGGACGACGCCGCCGGGCGGCCGGACCGCCGACTCCCGCAGCGCACGGCGGCAGGTCGTCGAAGGCTTCGTCGAATACCAGTCGATCAGCTGACCTGTCCTCAACTCGGCTCATCCGCGGGGATCCCGGCTCGCCGGTCGACCGGCGGCGCCGAGCGGCGGCCCGGCTCGGCCGACCACGGCACCGCGCAATTCCGGGCCACCGGAATGCCTTGACGCTCCCTTGCCTGCATGCCAGGATCACCACGCATTGGGAGCGCTCCCACACACCTCGGAGCGCACACCGCAGGCGCCCCGACCACCTCGCCGCCGCCGCCGCGCGCCGAGGGTCTCGGCGCGATCTCTCGCTTCGCACCCCTGAAGTCGGCTGACGCTGCCCGCCGACGTGTTCCGGCCGCACGTGCCGGATCGTCAGGCCGGTGCCCGACTCTACGGATTGAGTGATGGATCGTTCAACGAAGCGTGATGCCTGGAGAGACCACCTGCAGGATGTCAGGGATCCCTCCGCCCTCTTCTCCGGCTCTGCCGACCAGGGGATCCTGCGGTTGCTGACCCTCGGTGGGGCGCTGCCCTACCGGTCGGCCGCCGCCGGCCTGACGATCCGCGAGAAGCTGCTGGTCCAACATCTGCTGGGCCGCGCCGCGATCACCCTGGACGCGCCCGGGGGCCCGGACTTCGACACCTGCGACGTGCTGGTGGCCCACTCGTCGCTCGGCAAGCTCACCCTGCACGACCGGGGCCCGCAGGATCCGGCGGACCCCCAGGACGTGGTCGCCGGTCTGCGACTCCCCGCCTGGCTCCGCGAGATGGTGGACGAGGAAACCCGCGCGGAGGAGTCGCTGGAACAGCGGGAGCGGGCCGAGCTCGACGCGATGCTGGCGCACTGGCGCGCGGCCGGCACCCTGGCCGCACGGCTGGAGGAGGTCATCGACTGGGTCGAGCGGGTGGAGACGGTGTTCGTCCACGTCGGCCGACGCGTGTTCTCCCGCTCCGACAGCGGATCCTCGACGCTGATCAGGGGCAACGCGCTGCCCGTCCTGCGTGAGCGCGAGCTCGACGCGTGGAGCCCCGAGGAGCGGCTGTTCGTGGCGGCCATGCAGATCCTCTTCCGGACCGGACGCGCCGTCAGGTTCGAGGAGTTCAACGGCAGACAGCTGACCGCGACCGCCCTGCGCACCACCCTGCTCCGCCGATGTAGCAGCTACTACGAGAGCACCGACACCGCTGCGCCGCCCGAACTGTGCACCATGCGCCTGCAGGATCTGGCCGCCACGGCCGGCGAGCTGCTGCCCGTGGTGGACGCCGGCCCCGGCGTGAGGTACCGCCGGATCAACGGACTGTCCTACGCCAAGGACGAGTTCGTCATGGACTGGGACACCGCCGGACGGCAGGTCGACCTGGTACCCCCCACCCTGGCGGCGCTGGCCGCCCGCCACCTGGGCGCCGAACCCCCCACCGCGGCGGGCGCCGCCCCCGAGGAGACCGCGCCCGCCCTGGTGCGGCGACTCACCGCCCGGGCCGCCGAGATCGCCGCGCTGAAGGGCGACACCGCGCCGCTGGAGGAGGTGCTCCAGGCCATCGTGCTGGGGGCCACCATCGCCACCGGCGGCGACTACGCGATGTCCAGCGGCATCCGGGACCTGACCCGGATGGCCGGCGGCGACGTGGCTCCCGTCCTGGAGCTGAAGAAGCCCGACTTCTTCTGCTGCGCCCTGGCCGGCCCCACGATGGCGGCCGAGCTGCCGGCCGAGCGGATCTCGGACATCCTGTGGCAGGTGGCCCAGCGGATGATGTACAACCGCTGGCACTTCGTGCCCGGGAACTACGCCCGCGACGACATCCCCCTGCGTCGCCACTACTTCTTCCCCCCGAACGTCCCGGACATCGGGGAGTGGGGCGACCTGCGGCACGGCGGACACACCACCTCGCAGGTCCGGTACACACTGCGGGCGCCCGGAGCGGCGATGTGGATGCCCGGGTTCGCACCCTACGGGCACCCGTACCGTGGCTGTTACGACATCCGCGTGGTGCGGATGGAGGGACCGCCGTTCACCCTGGAGGACCTGCGGGCGGCCTCCCGCTACTCCGACCTGGTGGACGTGTTCTGGCGGGAGCTGGCCCGCCGGGCCCGCACCGACGGCGGGTTCACCGGGCCCCAGGTCAACGCCTTCGACGCCGACTGGTACCGCGAGCACCGCTGGCGCGAGGCACTCGGGTCGCCGGGCCTCCTCCCGACCGGTGAGGGCGCCACCGGAGGCATCGTCCGGCAGCGCACCGCCCCGCAGGCCGCCCCGGCGGACGCCGCGTCCCACCGGGACATGGTGACCCGGTGACGGCCGCCCCGGAGGACCTCGCCGAAGCCGTCACCACCCACCAGGTGGTGGTGAACGCCGAATCGCAGTACTCGATCTGGCCGCAGGACGCGCCCCTCCCCGAGGGGTGGATCCCGGTCGGGTTCCACGGCGGGCGGCGGGCCTGCCTCGACCACGTCGCCGAGGTGTGGACGGATCAGACCCCGGCGTCCCTGCGTGCGACGCCCCCCTCCCCCGTCCCCGAAGCCGTCCCCGAAGCCGTCCCCGAAGCCGCCGACGCCCCCGCAGCCGCCGACGCAGCCCCGGGCGCGACCTGGTGGTCCGAACCCGTGCGATCGCCCGGGGTGGACCCCGAGCGCTCCGGCGCGTCCGGCGCCGAGGTGCCCGTACCGGACGTCGGCATCCACCAGCTGATCGACGAGCGCACCCGGGCCTTCCCGCACGAGATCGCCGTCCGGTACCGCGAGCAGACCATCACGCGCGCCGAACTGGGCAGCCGAACGGCCGTGTTGGCCGACCGACTGGTGGCGCTGGGTGCCCGGCCCGAGCGCCCGGTCGCCGTCCTGCTGCCGCGCTCCGCCGACGCCGTGCTGGCCATCGTCGGCGTGCTCCGGTCCGGCGCCGCCTACCTGCCGCTCTCCGTCGCCGACCCCCGGGCCCGGCTGCTGGCCGTGCTCGGCGACGCGGGCGACCCGCTGGTGGTCACCGACGCGGCCGGTCACGCCCTGCTCGACGGCTACGGCGGCCCGGTCCTCCTGCTGGACGCGTCGGGCGAGCCCGGGCCCGGTGCCCCCGCCGGGTCCGGCGCGACGGGCTGCGGTGCCGGCCCGGCCGGGTCGGCGAAGGTCACCGGCGGCAACCTGGCCCACATCGTCTACACCTCCGGAACCACCGGGCAGCCCAAGGGGGTTCTCGGCACCCACGGCCAGCTCGTCAACTACGTCCGATGGTGCGCCGAGGAGTTCGCCCTGCAACCCGGCGAACGAGCCCTGCTGCACGCCCCGCTGTACTTCGTCGGGTCGGTGATGACCCTGTTCACCGCCCTCGTCGCGGGCTGGGAGCTCGACGTCGCCCCGGAGCCGGTCGGCTTCGACGAGCTCGCCGCGCTGGCCCGCGCCGGCTCCTGCGGGTTCCTCAAGCTGACCCCCTCGCACGTCCGCGCCCTGACCGGACTGGGCGACGTGGACGGCCTGGCCCGACTGGTCATGATCGGCAGCGAGCCGCTGCACCTGACCCCCGCCCTCGCCGGATGGATCGGCGCCGACCCCGGTGCCCGCTTCGCCAACCACTACGGCATGAGCGAGACCGTCGGCTGCACCTGGCACTGGGTGGGCGGCGACGAACCGTCCGGCGAGCGGCTGCCGGTCGGCCGGCCGATCCTCAACGCCGAGGTGTACGTCCTCGGCCCCGACGGGGAGCTGCTGCCCCACGGCGAGGTCGGCGAACTGTGCGTGGCCGGCCGGGTGACCGCCCGGGGCTACCACGGGCAGCCGGCGCTGACCGCCGAACGCTGGACGCCGAACCCCTGGGGCCCGCCCGGCGGACGTCTGCTGCACACCGGGGACCTGGCCCGGATGGCGGCCGACGGCACCGTCGAGGTCCTGGGCCGAGGCGACCGGCAGGTCAAGATCCGCGGCCATCGGATCGAGCTGACCACGGTCGAGGACGCCCTGCGGCGCTTCCCCGGTGTACTGGAGGCCGTCGCCACCACCACCCCCGACGCCCAGGGCGTGCCGCGGCTGACGGCCTACCTTCGCCCCGCCCCCGGCGCCCGGCCGCAGGCCGGCGAGGTGCGCGAACGGCTGCTGCGGGAACTGCCGGAGCCCGCGGTGCCGTCCCGGATCGTGCTGGTGTCCACCTTCCCCCAGACGCCGAACGGCAAGGTGGACCACTCCCGCCTCGCGCGCACTCCGGTCCTGCGTCCGGAGAGCGCCGGGCCCTACCGCGAACCGGGCACACCGGCCGAGAAGGCACTGTGCGAGGTCTTCGCGACGGTGCTCCAACTGGAGCGGGTCGGGGCCGACGACGACTTCTTCGAGCTCGGCGGGGACTCGCTGAACGTCGTCCAGGTCGTCACCTCCACGGAGGATCTGGGCCTGGAGCTGAGCGTCGGCGAGTTCTTCGACGCCCGGACACCGGCCGCCATCGCCGCCCGGGCCGGCGAGGCGGGCCTCTCGGTCCGCGAGCCGCTCACCGCGCCGGCCCCGGCCGCCCGCGAACCGGCCACGCGCACCCGGCAGCAGCCGTCGCTGCCGAATCTGCCGGAACTGCCGGAGCTGCCGACTCTGCCCGAGCTGCCCGAGCTGCCCGAGCCCCCGGACGCCGACAGCGACGGCGATCCCGAGGTCGGCGACACGCGCTGGATTCCGGTCCCGTTCACCGCCGAGCCCGGCAGCGGACCGATGACCTGGGGCCAGCTTCACATCTGGCGCCCCCTGCAGTGGTTCGGCGACGCCTCCGCGGCGTTCAACATCAAGCGGGTGGTCCCGCTGCCCCCGGCCGGCGTACCGCTGGCCGCCTGCACCGCGGTGCTGCGCCGGGTGATCGAGGCCAACCAGACGCTGCGCACCCGATTCACCGACGGCCCGGACGGACCGCGCCAGACGGTCTGCGGCGACAGCGCCTACCTGGTCGAGGTGCACCAGGCCGGCGGGAGCGGGGACGGCGAGGAGGGCGCCGAGCCGGTCACGGCGAGCGCCCAGGCCCGGGCGGAACGGCTGGCCGCGATACCGTTCCGGCTCGACCGCGAGTGGCCCGTCCGGTTCAGCCTGGTCTGCCGGGGGCAGCGGGTCCACGCGGTCGCCGTGGTCTCCTCGCACGTGGCACTCGACGGCTGGGCCGTCGAACGGCTCACCACCGCGCTGTCCGCGCTGCTCGGCGGCGACGGGAGCGCCGACGCCGCCCACCGGGCCGACTGGGGGCCCCTGGACCAGGCCGCCCACGAGCGCTCCGAGCGCGGGCGCCGCCAGGACGCCAAAGCCGTCGCGCACTGGCGCGCCCGGCTCGCGGAGCTGCCCGACAGCGCCCCGGCCCCGGCCGCGGGCGAGCCGGGGACCCCTCGGGTGCAGCAGTGGTCACTGAGCTCGACCGCGCTCGCGGCGGCCTCGATGGAGCTGGCCGAACGGACCAGGACCTCCAGCTCGGCGGTCCTGCTCACGCTGGCCGCCACCGCGCTCTGCGCCGTCCGGGCCCGGACGACCGTCGCGCTCCAGCTGATCGCCGCCAACCGCTACACCGACCGCCAGCAGCACCTGGTCGCCGCCGCCGCCCAGGACGGGCTGCTCGTGTTCCGCCACACCGACGTCCCGCTGGAGGAGGCCGTCCGGACGGTCTACCGCCAGGCCACCGAGGGGTACTTCCACGCGCAGTACGACCCGGACTCCCTGGCGGCGCTGCGCAGCGACCTGGCCCGCACCCGGGAGCACCCGCTCGACCTCTCCGGCTACTTCAACGACGCCCGGCTCGGCCGGGACTGGGAGATCGGCCGGCCGGCCGCTCCCGTCTCCGGCCCCGGACCGACGCCGGGTCCGGTCTTCGTCCGGGGCTTCGACCGGCACGACATGACGTTCTGCCTGTCGCTCGCCCAGCACGGCGCCGACTGCCGGGTCTCCCTGCTCGCCGACACCACCTGGCTGCCCGAGGAGCGGATCGCACCGCTCCTGTCGGGGCTGGAGCAGGTGCTGTGCGCCGCGACCGAACGCACCGTACGCCTGCACGAGGTGCCGCGGGCGCTCGGCCTGCCGGGCCCCGGCGCCCGACCGTGACCCCACCCGTCGCTCCCCGAGCCGACCACCGACCCACTCCCCCAGCGAAGGACCACCGGATGACCACCGCCCACACCACCCTCACCGACCTGCTCACTTCGGGCGCACCGGAGTTGGCGGACGTCGAGCTGTTCCCCGACGGCCGCTACCAGCTCGCGGGCACCACCGCCCGGACCGTCGACGCCGCCGTGGTGGCCACCCTGCGGATCGGGTTCGCCGGCCGCCCCGCCGACGACTTCCCGCTGCTGACCGTCGGCTGGGGGCGCTGCCGGGTGGGCTCCACCGCCGTCACCAACCTGTTCGGCATCGCGGGCATCCCCGCGTACTACCAGCCGGTCAAGACCGTCGCGCGGCACGTGCTGAGCAACGGCGTCGGCTCGCCCTGGCACCTGCCGGAGGGGGAGAGCGCGCTGTTCGCCAAGGAGATGGCCGGTCCGTACGTCTCCTACGAGTGCCTCTTCAACCCGGTGCGATGTCTGATCGAGGCGGGCTGGCCGGCCGACCGGCTGCGGCTGCTGGTCCTGGACCGCGAGCCGGAGGCGAGCCTGGACTCCTGGATGGCCAAGTGGGAGGACCGGATCGGCCGCGCCCGGGTGCTGGAGAACTTCGCCCTGTCCACCGCCAACTACCTGGCCATGCGCCGGTTCGCCGCGAGCGCCGGGGTGGCCGTCACGCACTTCCCGTACGAGGCCAGCAAGCAGCCCGAGGTGACGGTCGCCAGGCTCTTCGAGCGGCTCGGCGTGGGCGACCGCTACCACCCCGGCCTGCTCACCGGGTGGGGCGCCGCCGGTGACCTCAACTCCGAGCACGCGCTCGTCCGTTACCCGGTCGAGCCGGAGGCCTACGTGGTGCCCGGCCTGCACGGGAACGAGCAGGGGTACCGCTTCCAGCAGCGCGTCACCGACCGGCTCACCGAGCAGGAGCGCGCGCTGGCCGCCGAGCCGGCGATCCGGGACCGCTACCTGGAGTCGGTGGCGGCCTGCTGCGCCGAGCTGGGAATCGGCGCAGAGCTGCGCTCCGAGCTGTTCGGCCGATGACGCACCGGCCACAGGCGGGCGCGCCCGCCGAGGACATGACGGATCGGGCCGGCCGGCTCCGGGGGGCGACCCGGGGCCGGCCGGCGGCGGCCCTGGCGGAGGCCGTCGTGCCCCGCTGGCGGATCGCCACCCTGCTCCCCACCGCCGGTCGGACCGGCTCGGCGGCCGCGGTCGCCGTCAGTGTGCTGCGCGGCCTGCTGCCGGTCGCGTTCGCCGTGTCGATCAGCGCGGCGGTCGGCCGGATACCGGAGGCCGTCGCCCAGGGGATCGGTTCCCCGTCCGGCCATCGGCTCCAGCTGGACCTGGCCGCGGCGGCCGTGGCCCTACTGCTCCAACAGGTGCTGGAGCCGGTGCAGAACGCCCTCGGCGAGGTGCTGGCGCACCGCGTGGACGGCGCCATGCACGACCGGCTGGTAGCCGCCTCGCTCGGCAGCGAGGACCTCACCCCGCTGGAGGACCAGCGCGTCCTCGACCTGCTGGAGGAGGCCACCCGCGAACTGGAGTCGGCCTTCCGCACTCCCGGCAGCGCCTTCGCCGGGCTGATCGCGCTGATCGCCCGCTACGTCCAGCTCACCGGGTTCTGCGTGGTGGTCGGCGTGCTGTTCGCCTGGCCGGCCGCGCTCGCCCTGGCGGCGGTCGCGTTGATGTTCCGCTACGGGCAGCGCGGCGGCCTGCGCCGCTACGCCCGGGTCATCCGGGCCGTCACGCCGATCCGCCGGGAGGCCGCGTACCTGCGCGAACTGGCGCTCGGGGCGCCGGCCGCGAAGGAGATCCGGGTGTTCGGCCTGCGGGACTGGCTGACCGAGCGCCATCGGTCGGTGCACCGCTCCGCGATGACGCCGGTCTGGGCGGAACGCCGGCGGATCTACCTGCGCCCCTATCTCGGCTACCTCGCGGTGGCCCTGCTCGCGGCGGGCGCGGCGCTGGCCGCGCTCGGCGCGGCCGCGGCCCGGCGGGAGGTGTCGCTCGCCGACCTGGCACTGACCGCACAGGCGGCGCTCGCACTGGTCAGGCTCGGCGACTTCTACCCCGAGGCGGACACCCAGACCCAGTACGGGATGACCGCCGCCGACGCCATCGCCCGCTTCGAGCGGGCCGTCGCGGCGGCGGACACACCGGGGGCCGGCGCCGCGACGGCCGTGACCGGGCCCGGCCCCGCCCCGAGGATCGAGTTCCGCAAGGTCGTCTTCCGCTACCCCGGGGCGGCCGAGCCGGTCTTCGACGGCCTCGATCTCACCCTCGAACCCGGGGTGTGCACCGCCCTGGTGGGCGTGAACGGCGCCGGCAAGACCACGATCGTCAAACTGCTGGCCCGGCTGCACCGGCCCGGCGCCGGCAGTGTCGTGGCGGACGGCACGGACATCGCGGACCTCGCCCTCGACGACTGGCGGCGCCGACTGGCCGTGATCTTCCAGGACTTCACCCGCTACGAGGTGAGCGCCGCGGACAACATCGGGTTCGGGGCCGTCGAGGCGCTGGACGACCGGGAGGCCATCCGGGCCGCCGCCGAGCAGGCCGGCATCCTGACGCTGCTCGACCGGCTGCCGGCCGGGCTGGACACCGTGCTCTCCCGGGCCCATCCCGGCGGCACCGACCTCTCCGGCGGGCAGTGGCAGCGGGTCGCCCTCGCCCGTGCCCTGCTGGCGCTGCGCCAGGAGGCCTCGGTGTTCGTCCTGGACGAGCCCACGGCGGCGCTGGACATCAGGGCCGAGGCGGCCTTCTTCGCCCGCTTCCGGGAGCTGACCCGGGGCCGGACCTCCGTCCTCATCTCGCACCGCTTCTCCAGCGTCCGGCACGCCGACCGGATCGTGGTCCTGGAGCGGGGCCGGGTGCTGGAGTCCGGCAGCCACCACGAGCTGATCGCCGCCGGCGGTCGCTACGCCGAACTCTTCGCGCTCCAGGCCGACCGCTTCGCGGACGACCGGCCGACGGACGCGACACCGACGACCGGAAGGTCCTGATGCTCTCCGCAACCGCCGGCCTGCTCCGGCTCTCCTGGCGGCAGGACGCGCGCAAGCTGCTGGTCGCGCTGGTCCTGATGGCCGCCAACGCGGCGGCCGCGCCGCTGGCCGCGCTGTGGCTCGGACGGCTGACCGACGACGCGGTCGCCGGACGCTCCGGCGCGGCGGCGCTGGACGGCGCCGTGGTGGCGCTCTGGGCGCTGGGCGCGCTTACCCTCGCCCACTTCGCCCACATCGCCTACTTCGAGATCTCCGAGCTCAACGTCCTCACCATGGACCGGCGGCTGATCGAACTGACCCACGGGACAGCCGGGTTGGAGCAGATCGAGAACCCGCGGTTCGCCGACGCGCTGACGCTGCTGCGCCAGGAGACGCAGCGCATCGGCGAGGGGCTGCAGGCCGTCCTGGCCGGCTCCTCCCTCGCGGTCTCCATGGTGCTCACCGGTGTCCTGCTGGCCTCGGTGAACCCGTGGCTGCTGGTCCTGCCGGTGCTCGCGCTGCCCTCGCTGTACGCGGCGCGGCGGGTGGCCGCCACCCTGGACGCGGCCCGTGAGCGCAACGCGGCGGACACCCGCGCCAATCTGCACATGGTCCGGTTGGCCACCGGCGCCGCCACCGCCAAGGAGCTGCGGACCCTGCGCCTGTCGGGGCAGATCCGCGAGCGCCGGCGGATCGCCTGGGAGCGGGCCGGCCGGCGGATGGCCCGCGCCCACGGCCGCGCCGCGCTCTGGCAGACCGCCGGCCAGAGCGTCTTCGCCTGCGGGTACGCCGCCGGGCTGCTGCTGGTGGTCCGTACCGTGATCGCCGGACACGGCAGCGTCGGCGACGTGGTGCTGTCGATCGTGCTGGCCGCCCAGGTCAACCAGCAGGTGGGGGCGGCCGTCTCGCTCTTCCAGCAGCTCCAGCGCTCCGGCCGGACCCTGGAGCGGCTCGCCGAGGTCCGGGCGGCGGCCGCCCCCGGGGGCGCCGGGGCCGGGGCCACGGCGGCGGGCGCGCCGGCGGGCCGCCCCGCGCCGGCCCGCCTCACCGGTGGCATCGAGCTGCGGGACGTCTCGTTGTGCTACCCCGGCGCGGAGCGCCCGGTGCTGTCCGGCGTCAACCTGACGCTGCCCGCCGGACGGACGATCGCGGTGGTCGGCGAGAACGGAGCCGGCAAGACCACCCTGGTGAAGCTGCTGTGCCGGCTCTACGAACCCACCACCGGCGCCATCCTGGCGGACGGCCGGGATCTGGCCGGGACCTCCCCGGAGCAGTGGCGCGAGCGCATCACCGTGGGCTTCCAGGATTTCGTCCGCTACGAGTTCGACGCCCGCGAGACGGTCGGCGTCGGCGATCTGCCCCGGGCCACGGAGGACGCCGCCGTGTTGGCGGCCCTCGAACGGGCCAGGATGGCGGACGTCGTCGGTCGGCTTCCCGCGGGGCTGTCCACCCGGCTGGGCCGGAGCCGGGCCGGCGGGGTGGAGCTGTCGGGGGGCCAGTGGCAGCAACTGGCCCTCGGCCGGGCCATGATGCGCGAGGCCCCGCTGCTGCTCGTCCTCGACGAGCCGACGGCCGCGTTGGACGCCGAGGCCGAGTACCGGCTCTTCGAGCAGTACGCGCGCAACGCCGCCCGGGTCGGCCGGGAGTCCGGCGGGATCACGGTGCTGGTCTCGCACCGCTTCTCGACCGCCCGGATGGCCGACCTGATCGTGGTGGTCGCCGACGGCGGCATCCAGGACGTCGGCAGCCACGAGGAGTTGACGGCCCGGGGCGGGCTCTACGCCGAGCTGTACGGGGTGCAGTCCGCCGCCTACCGCTGACGTCCCGCGCCGCAAGGATTCCCGGAGCGGCCGGGCGGAGCCGGTCCGGCCGCTCCCGCCGGGCCGCGCCCGGGGTATGGCGGCTCCCCCCGCCGCCCCGGCGGCGGCCTTCGACAGGCCGGTGCGCGGGCCCGGGGCACCCCGGGCCCCGGTGGAGCGAGGCTACGGTGTCGCCGCCGCCCTGCGCTGGGCGGCGGCGAGCACCAGGGCGGCCGCGCCGGCCAGCAGCACCGCCACGATCATCGCCGTCCAGCCGCGCCGGAAGCCCTCCAGCGCGGCCTCGGGCCCGTGCGGGGTGCCGATCAGACTGACCGTCAGAGCGACGCCCACCACGGCTCCGATCTGCCGCGCCATCGTGGTGACCGCGGATCCGGTGGCGAAGCGCGCGGGCGGCAGCGCCGCCGCCGCGGCCCCGATCAGCGTGGGCAGCACCAGCCCCACGCCCAGGCCGGTGAGCAGCAGCCCGGGGAGCAGTTCGGTGGCGTAGCCAGGGCGGACCCCGATGTCGGCGGCCCACCAGCCGATGCCGCCGGCGAACAGCAGGGCGCCGAGGGCGGCGAGCCGTCCGGGGCCGAGCCTGCGCACCGGCACGGCGCTGCCCAGCGCGACCGGCGGCACCAGCAGCGGCCCCGGGGCGATGGCGAGCCCGGTGCGCAGCGCCGAGTACTCCCAGACCTGCTGGCACCAGAGCGCCGAGGTCAGCAGCATCCCGGCGAAGGCGACGGTGAACAGCAGTGCGGCGGTGTTGGCCGCGACGAAGCTGGGCACCCGCAGCAGCGGCAGTTCGACGACAGGGGCCGGGTGGCGCGCCGAGCGGCGCAGGAACCAGCCGGTCAGCAGGAGGGCGGCGAGCAGGCCGCCGAGCACCCTGGTCGAGCCCCAGCCCCAGGCGTCTCCCTTGACCAGGGGCACGGCCAGGGCGGCGATGGCGAGGGTGAGCAGCGCCGCGCCGAACAGGTCGGGCAGCGGCCCGTCCTCCCGGCCGCGCAGCCCGGGCAGGACGCGTGCGCCCACGACGATGGCGGCGATGCCGACCGGGACGTTGGCGATGAACACCCAGCGCCAGTCGGCCTCGACCAGCAGTCCGCCGAGGACCGGTCCCAGCCCGGCGGCGATCCCGCCGATGGAAGCCCAGGCCCGGATGGCGCCGGGGCGCCCGGCCGGTGGAGACGCGTCCAGCAGCAGCGCCAGCGAGGTCGGCATCAGCGCCGCCGCACCGGCCGCCTGGACCACCCGGGCGGCGTCCAGCCAGCCGACGGCGGGAGCCAGCGCACAGAGCGCGGAGGCCACGGTGAAGACGGCCAGCCCGGCGAGGAACACCCTTCGGTGGCCGATCCGGTCGGCCAGCCGTCCGGCGACGACCAGCAGCCCGCTGGAGGAGGCGGGAGTGGTCGAGCGCCGCGCCTACAGCGAGCGTCCGCCGCGCTACGAGTACCACCTCACCGAGGCCGGACGCGACCTCGCCCCGCTGACCCAGGCGCTGCTCGCCTGGGGCGACCGCTGGTTGTCCCCGGAGCCCCCGGTGGTAGTGCGGCACCACCCGGCGGACCGGCCGGACCACCCCGACCATCCGCTGGACGCGGCCTGGACCTGCCGCACCTGCGGGGCGGAGGTGCGCAACCCGGACATCGGTCTGGAGATCCGCTCTCCCGGTTGGGAACGCCAGGGCCGGAAACCGCCGCCAGGGCCGTGACCGGCAGGGGAACCCGGCGCTGCGCGGCGGCGGAGGGGTGCCGGGCGGAGGGGTCCCGGGCGGACTGTCGCCCTGCGCGGGGTGCCCCGGTGGGTCCGGCGGAGGGTTTCACGGTCCCGTCGCGGTTGACGAACGCGGGTTCGCACGCGATCGCCCGGGACGAACGACACCGGTGGCGTGTGGCCGTACCTCAACGTGTGGCCGTGCCTCCGCAGCCGCGCCCTCGACCGGGGTCCGCGGGGCGGGTCCCCGCGCCGCTCGACGCGGGCGGACGCCCGGAACGTCCTGTCCGGCGGCAACGGACGACGCCCACGGCTGCGCGGCACCGCCGGCGGTTCACGCAGGTCACGCGGTTCACGCGGTTCACGCGGTTCACGCAGGTCACGCGGTTCACGCGGTTCACGCAGGCCGATCCTGCCGCCTGCCGTGCGGGCGGGGCGGAGTCGACGGCCGGGGCCCCGCCGTGTCGGCGGGGCCCCGGCCGTCGGACGGTCACTGCGACGCGGCGGCGGCCCGCTCGGCGGCGACCAGCTTCACGCAGGTGGCCACGCCCTGCATGGCGAGCCGGATCTCCTCGACCGACGGGTACGACGGCGCCAGCCGGATGTGGCTGTCGCGCGGGTCCCGCCCACCGGGGAAGGCCGCACCGGCCGGCGTCAGGGCGATGCCGGCCTCCTTGGCGAGCCGCACCACCTCGGCGGCGCAGCCGTCCGGCACCTCCAGGCTGACGAAGTAACCGCCGTCGGGCCTGGTCCACTCGGCGATGCCGAGCGGCCCGAGCTCACGCTCCAGGACCTCGTACACGGCGGCGAAGCGCGGCTCCAGCAGCGCCCGGTGCCGCTCCATGTGGGCGAGCACCCCGTCGGCGTCGCCGAAGAAGCGGGCGTGCCGCAGCTGGTTGACCTTGTCCGGGCCGATGGTCTGGTTGCCGGTCAGCTTCAGGTACCAGGCGGTGTTCGCCGGCGAGGAGCCGATGAAGGCCACGCCCGAGCCGGCCAGCGTGATCTTCGAGGTGGAGCCGAACACGAACGCCCGGTCGGCGTGGCCGGCCTCGGCGCAGGCGGCCAGCACCGGCGCGAGCTCGGCCCGCTCCTCGGTGAGGTGGTGCACGGCGTACGCGTTGTCCCAGAACAGCCGGAAGTCCGGCGCCGCGGTCGGCATGGCGGCGAGGCGCCGCACCGTCTCGTCGCTGTAGGTCTCGCCGGTGGGGTTGCTGTACTTGGGCACGCACCACATGCCCTTGATCCGGGGGTCGGCGGCGACCAGTTCCTCGACCACGTCCATGTCGGGGCCCTGGCCGGTCAGCGGCACCGGCACCATGGTGATCCCGAACCGGTCGCAGATCGAGAAGTGGCGGTCGTAGCCGGGCACCGGGCAGAGGAAGCGGATCTCCTCCTCGTCGATCCAGCGCTGCTTCGCACCCGGGAGCGCGGAGAGCATGGCGTGCGCCACCACGTCGTACATGACGTTGAGGCTGGCGTTCCCGGCCGCGAGGAGCTGGTCGGCGGGGACCTGCAGCAGGCCGGCGAAGATCTCCCGCAGCTCGGGCAGGCCCTGCAGGCCGCCGTAGTTGCGGCAGTCGGTGCCGTCCGCCGAGCGGACGTCGCCGGGGCGCAGGACGGTGAGCAGCTCGTCCGAGAGATCGAGCTGCTCGGCCGAGGGCTTGCCCCGGGTGAGATCAAGCGCGAGCCCGCGGGCCCGGAACTCCTCGTACTCCGCCCGCACGGCGGCGAGTCCTGCTGCGGCCTGCGGGCCGCCTGCCTGGGGTGTGGAAGCCTGCGACACGACGTTCCTTCCGGTTGGTGCGGTGTGCACCTGAGCGCTACTTCACCAGCCAATCTACCAACCGCCGGCAGCACCGCGAACACGTACGGAGCAGCTCGGGCGGGTCTGCCCGCGCGAGGCCGCCGAGGCGGGAAACCGTGCGGCCCGGGGGCATCCGGGCCGAAATCCCTGCGGCGCCCCGGCGGCAATCCTCCGTGGGACGTCGGGCGCTCCGGGGCGTGCGGGCGTCCCGGTCCGTCGTCCACGACCGGGAGCCGGCCCGGGCGCCCGCGGGCCGCCGCCCGCGCTCGGCCGCCGCGTCCACGCGCTCGGGGTGGAGGGCGTCGTCCGCCCCGGCGAGGCCGACCGTGCTGCCGCCGCTGCCGGGGCCGGTCAGGAGCGGTCGGGCCGGCCGCCCCGCGGGGGCGGGCCCGGTACGCCCGCGCCGGACGGCGGACGACCGGCCCGGCCACGGGGTGTGCCTCCCCGCGCCCCGACCGGTCACGCCCTCAGTCGATCTGACGTGTCGTCATCCCTGTTCGCTCAGGTCGCGGTTGAGCAGGACGACGTTGACACCCGGCTGACCGAGGAAGCCGAGCGAGCGGCCCTCGGTGCATCTGGCGACCAGCCCCTCCAGGACGGCCTCGGGCAGGTCGCGGGCCCTGGCGACCCGGGCGACCTGCTCCTTGGCGTACGCGACGGAGATGTGCGGGTCGAGCCCGGAGCCGGAGGCGGTGAGCGCGTCCGGCGCCACGGTGGCCGGATCCACGCCGTCGAAGGCGGCGACGGCGGCGCGGCGCTCCTGCACGGCCTTCAGCAGGGCCTCGCTGTCGGGGCCGAGGTTGGACGCACCGGAGCTTCTCGGGTCGTACGCGTAGGCGGACGGGCGGGGCTGGAACCACCGGGGATCCGGCCGGGCGGCCTCGCCCGCGTCGGCGGGGTTCTTCTTCGGCAGGTCGTAGTTCTGGCCGAGCAGGCCGGAGCCGATCTCCCTGCCCTGCGAGCTGACGATCGAGCCGTTGGCCCGGTCGCCGAAGGCGACCTGGCCGATGCCGGTGACCAGCAGCGGGTAGGCGAGGCCGAGCACCACGGTCATCACCAGCAGCATGCGAAGCGCGGTGAGGTGGGTGCGGACGGACGTGGACAGGGGCTTGGGCATGGTGGCTTCCTCCGTTTCAGCTCAGGCCGGGGACGAACTGGATGATCAGGTCGATCGCCTTGATCCCGATGAACGGCACCACCAGACCGCCGAGCCCGTACACCCCGAGGTTGCGACGCAGCAGCGCACCGGCGTCGGACGGGCGGTACTTCACGCCGCGCAGGGCGAGCGGGACGAGGCCCACGATGACGAGCGCGTTGAAGACGACCGCCGAGGTGATGGCGGAGGTCGGGCTGTGCAACTGCATGATGTTCAGCCGGCCCAGGCCCGGGTGGACCGCCGCGAACATCGCCGGGATGATCGCGAAGTACTTCGCGACGTCGTTGGCGATCGATAAGGTGGTCAACGCACCTCGGGTGATGAGGAGTTGCTTGCCGATCTGGACGATCTCGATCAGCTTGGTGGGGTCGGAGTCCAGGTCGACCATGTTGCCGGCCTCCTTGGCCGCCATGGTGCCGGTGTTCATCGCCACTCCGACGTCGGCCTGGGCGAGCGCCGGAGCGTCGTTGGTGCCGTCACCGGTCATCGCGACCAGCTTGCCGCCGGCCTGCTCCTGCTTGATCAGGGCCATCTTGTCCTCGGGCGTCGCCTCGGCCAGGAAGTCGTCGACGCCGGCCTCCCGCGCGATCGCCCGGGCCGTCAGCGGGTTGTCGCCCGTGATCATGACGGTCCTGATGCCCATCCGGCGCAACTCCTCGAAGCGCTCCCGCAGGCCCTCCTTGACGACGTCCTTGAGGTGGATGACGCCCAGCGCCCTCGGGGCCGCGTCACCGGTTCTGGAGGCGACGAGCAGCGGGGTGCCGCCGGCGGCGGAGATGCCGTCGACCAACTCCGTGACGTCCCGGCCGACCGTGCCGCCGTGCTCGGTGACCCAGCCGGCGACCGATCCCGCCGCGCCCTTGCGCACCGAGTGGACGCCACCGGTGCGCCCCGCCCCGCCACCCGTGGACGGGGCACTCGCCCCCGCATCCCGCGACTCGTCGAGGTCGACGCCGGACATCCGCGTCCGGGCGCTGAACCGCACCCAGGTGGCGTGCGCCAACTCGCCCCGGGCGCGGGCCCGCAGGCCGTACCCGGTCTTGGCGAGGACGACGATCGAACGGCCCTCGGGCGTCTCGTCGGCGAGCGAGGAGAGCTGGGCGGCGTCCGCCAGTTCCTCGACGGTGACACCGGCGGCGGGCCGGAACGCGGCCGCCCGGCGGTTTCCGAGGGTGATCGTGCCGGTCTTGTCCAGCAACAGCGTGTCGACGTCGCCGGCCGCCTCGACGGCCCGTCCCGACATCGCCAGGACGTTGCGCTGCACCAGGCGGTCCATGCCGGCGATGCCGATCGCGGAGAGCAGCGCGCCGATGGTGGTCGGGATCAGCGCGACGATCAGCGCGACCAGGACGACCGTCGGCTGCGGGGCGCCGGCGAAGGTCGCCATCGGCTGCAGGGTCACCACGGCGATCAGGAAGACCACGGTGAGCGCGGCCAGCAGGATGGTGAGCGCGATCTCGTTCGGGGTCTTCTGCCGGGCGGCGCCCTCGACCAGGGCGATCATCCGGTCGATGAAGGACTTGCCGGGCTCGGAGGCGATCCGGACGACGATCCGGTCCGAGAGCACCTTGGTGCCACCGGTCACCGCACTGCGGTCGCCGCCCGACTCCCGGATCACCGGCGCGGACTCGCCGGTGATCGCCGACTCGTCCACGGAGGCCACGCCCTGGACGACGTCGCCGTCCCCCGGGACGATCTGCCCGGCCTCGACCACCACGTGGTCGCGAGGACGTGAGCGCGGGCCGCCCGCCCGGACGACGACGGCGCACCGCGGGGCCGGTGGGGGCCCCGCGGTGCGCCGTCCCCGCTCAGCCGAAGGAGCGCAGGCGGGTGGTGAGGTGCGCCGCCGCACCCTCCATCAGGGTGTCGGCGACGGCCTCGACCGTACGGGCCCGCCAGGAGTGCAGGGCGGTGCCGGCGACCACCTGGTTGAACGCGCCCATCGAGGGACCGCAGTGGACCAGGTAGTCGACCCTGGAGTTCCGGTCACCGGTCACCGCGAGACGGAAACCCCGCTCGAAGTATCCGCGGAACACGGCCGCCAGCTCCGCCTTGGGGTCGGCGCCGGGCGCCGCTCCCCGGACGGCTTCGCCGCCCAGGAAGCGGTCGAGCACCTGGGTCCTGGTGTCCTCGTCGAGCTCGGCCAGCGAGGTGTGCCGGCGCCACAGCTCGTGCAGCCGGGAGGCCCTGGCCGGGAAGAACAGACCGCGCTTGAGGTAGCGGGCCCGCACCCCGAACTCGAACATGTCGCCCCAGGGGGCGGTGTCCACGTCGAACTCGCGGGCCTCCTGCAGGAGGTCCTTCACCTCGGCGCTGGTGGCCGCCTCCACCGTGCACTGGTTGACCGACCCGGTCAGCACGAAGTCGGCGCCGAGCAGGAACGCGGCGGCGGCGGCCTCCGGCGTGCCGATCCCGCCGGCGCAGCCGACGTGCACCCGGTGGCCGGGCAGCGCCGCACCGTCCCGCAGGCGGAGCACGGCCGGCAGCAGGGTCAGCAGGTCGGCCGTGCTGCTCAGCCAGCCGCCGTCGGCCTCCACGCACAGGTCGTCGGCCATCGGCCGCCCGGCCGCGGCACGGGCCTCCTCCGCGGTGACCTCGCCCGCTTCGAGCAGCCGCGCGACCAGTCGCTCCGGTGGAGGCGCGAGGAACTCGGCGGCGACGTCCGTCCTGGACACCTTCGCGATGATCCGGCCGCCCTTCAACCGGAACCGCACCAGCGCCGGGGTGAGCAGCGGGAAGCCGGAGGCCTCGACCAGGTCCACTCCGTGCCGGAGCAGCAGATCCACCAGGGCGGACTCCTGCTCCGGGGCGCCGTGCCGGTAGAGCAGGTTCGCGCCGAAGGCGCCGCCCAGGCCCAGATCGCCGACCAGGCCGCGCAGCTGCTGCTCCACCTCGTCGAGTGCGAGACCGGCGGTCCCGAGGAAGCCGAGCAGTCCGGCCTTGGCGGCCGAGCGCAGCAGCTCCCGCCCGGAGACGCCGCCGTACAGCGAACCGACCAGGTAGGCGCGCCGCAGCCCGTACCGCTCACGGAAGCCGGCGGCACCGAGGCCGTCCGCGTCGATCGACGCCTCGCGCGGGGCGGACCCGAGGAGCACCGGGGCAGCGGCCGCGGGCTCCGGGCGCACGGCGGGCTCCGCGGCGCGTCCCGTGCCGGCCGGCACGGCGGGCACGGCGGCGAGGGCCGGCACGGCGGGCACGGGACGCGGTGCGGGAGCCGGGAGCGGTTCGGCGGCCGCCCTGATCCGGGCGACCAGCTTGGTGAGCACCTGGCCGGGGCCGAGCTCGGTGAACTCGAAGTCGCCGTGCCCCATCAGCCGGCGCACGGTCTCGGTCCAGCGGACCGGCGACGCGATCTGCGCCGTCAGGGTCTCCTTGACCGCGTCGGCCGCGTACGGCAGGGCGTCCACGTTGGCCAGCACCGGGACGGCCGGCGGACGCAGCGTGAAGCCCTCCAGGAAGCCGGCGAACTCCTGCGCCGTACCGCGCATGTAGCGGGAGTGGAACGGCGCGCTGACGTTGAGCCGCACCGCCCTGGCCTCGGCGGCCTCGAAGGCGGTGCAGGCGGCGTCGATCTGGTCGGCGGGGCCGGACAGCACGAACTGGTCCAGGGCGTTGTGGTTGGCCAGGTCGAGGCCGTCGAGACCGGCCTCGGCGAGGACCCGGGTGACGGTCGCCTCGTCGGTGCCGACCACCGCCGCCATCGCACCGCCGTCGGCCGCGGCCATCAGCTCGCCGCGCCGCTGCACCAGCCGGAGCCCGGTCTCGAAGTCGAAGACCCCGGCGGCGAACAGCGCCACGTACTCGCCGAGGCTGTGGCCGATCAGGTAGTCGGCCGGCTCCGGGTCCTGGGCGAGCCGGTCCAGGTAGGACAGGGCGCTGACCACGTAGAGCGCGGGCTGGGTGAACTGGGTGCGGCCGAGCCGGCGCTCCGGGTCGAGGACGCAGAGCTCCTCGATCGAGTAGCCGAGCACGCGGTCCGCGACCGCGGTCTGCTCGGGGAACCGCTCGAACAGCGCCTTGCCCATCCCCCGCTGCTGGGAGCCCTGCCCCGGGAAACCGTAGACCTTCATGCCGTGTGCCTTCCTTGGTGTCTTCGGTGCGGCGAGCGTCCTGGCTCTGGCCAGCAGCCCCGGGTCGTGCCCGAACGGGCTGAGCAGAGCCAGGGATTCGGAACGCGTCCCCGCCGGGAGGTTGTTGCGCACGAAGTTGTGGAGGGTGCCCGAGGGGCCGAGGTCCAGGTAGAGGAACTCGCCCCGGTCCCGCATCCCGGCCATCGTGCGCTCGAACTCGATCGGCCGGCGGGCGACCTGCCAGAAGTGCTCCGCGCTGGCCCGCTCGACCAACCGGCCGTCCACGCAGGACACCCAGGGGATCCTCGGCGGCCCGAACTCCACGCCCTCCAGGGCGTCCCGGCACTCGACGAGCACGTGGTCCATCAGACCGGAGTGGTAGCCGTACTCGACCGGTACCCGCTGGTACAGCACGTCGGCGGCGCGCAGCCCCGTCTCGGCCGCGGCCAGCGCCTCCTCCGTACCGGCCACCACGAAGTGGCCCGGGTAGTTGCGGGCCGCGATCTCGCATCCGCGCAGCGCAGGCACCCGATCCAGCACCTCCGGCCCGGCGAGCACGGCGAGCATGCCGCCGCGCGGGCCGGCCCGCAGGCCGGCGGCCTGCCGGACCAGCAGTCGCAGGCAGTCGGCCGGGTCGATGCTGCCCGAGACGGCGGCCGCCGCGTACTCGCCGAGGCTGGAGCCCAGCAGGTAGTCGGGCTCGATACCGGCCGCCCGCAGGGTCTCCGCCAGGGCGAGTTCGATCATGACGATCGCCGGGTGGGTGATCCCGGTGTCGGTGAAGGGGTCGTTCTTCCGCTTGGCCGGGTCGAACATCCGGCCGAGCACCGACTCGCCGAGGGCCTCGGCGACCACCGTGTCGTGCCGCAGCAGCGCGGCCCGGAAGACCTCGTCCTCGTCGAAGAGCTCCTTGCCCATCCGGTAGTACTGCGAGCCCTGCCCGGAGAACATGAAGACCACGGGCAGGGTCCCGGTGGGAGCCGGACCGCTCGGCGCACCGCTGCCCGCGCTCATCGCTGACTCTCCCAGAACAGGCCCGTGACGGGCACCGCGACCGGCGCCGTGACGGGCGCCTGCGGCGTGACGGGCTGCGCGGTGACGGGCCGGGGCGGGACGGGCACCGGCCCGGCCGGCGCGGCCGCGCTCCCCCGGATGACGACCCGGCGGTTCAGCGCCGGCTGCGGCAGCGGCGCCCGGGTGCCCCGGTGACCGGCCGGTGCGGGGGCGACCAGCAGGTGCGCGTTGGTGCCGCCGTCGGCGAAGCAGTTCAGCGCGGCGAGCGGGGCCGGCGCCGGCCAGGGCAGCGGCTCCCTCGGGAAGTACAGCGGCGAGGCGGCCAGGTCGAAGTGCGCCGGCGGCTGCTGCCCGGAGCCGAACGGCACCTGCTCGCGGTGGTGCAGCATCAGGACCACCTTGATGAAGGCGGCGATCCCCTCCGCCGCCAGCGGGTGGCCGATGTTCGGCTTGACCGAGCCGAGCGCCACCGGCTGCGCCGAACCGCGCCGGTAGACCGCCTCCACCGCCTTGAGTTCGAGCAGGTCGGTGACGGTCGAGCCGGAGCCGTTGGCCTCCACCCAGCCGATGTCCTGCGGCAGGTGGCCGCTGCGCGCCAGCGCCTCGACCATCACGTCCTTCTGCGCCTGGAGGTTCGGCGTGGCCGGACCGGCCGTCCGGCCGTCGTTGTTGATCGCGATGCCCTTGAGCACCGCGAGCACCTGGTCCCCGTCGGCCTGCGCCCTGGCCAGCGGCTTCAGGACGACGACGCCGACCCCCTCACCGAGCACCAGGCCGGCCGCCCTGCGGTCGAACACGTGGAACTCGGCGCCCGGGTTGAGCAGTCCGCGGCGGCCGAAGACCTGGTGGGCCCGGTCGTCCGCGAGCAGGCTCACCCCCGCGACCACGGCCGTCTCGATGTCACCCGTGCGCAGTGCCTGGGTGGCCATGTCCATCGCCACCAGGGCGGAGGAGCAGGCGGTGTCGACCACCACGCTCGGGCCGCGGAAGTCGAAGAACTGCGAGACGTTGGCGGAGAGGTAGTTCTGACCGGTGACCACCACCGGGTTCTTCGCCTGCTCCAGCAGCGCGGCGTCCGGTGTGTGGGTGGCCCGGCCGCCCACGTAGACGCCGATCCGGCGGCCCTTGAGCTCGGCCGGCCGGTAACCGGCGTGGTGGACGGCGCTGTTCACCTCCTCCAGCAGCAGCAGCGCCTGCGGGTCCATGGCCGCCACGTCCGACTCGGCGAGCAGGAAGGACTCCGGGTCGAAGCGGAGCACCTCGGCGAGCAGACCCGCGTGGTAGCCGGTCGGACGGCCGAAGCGCTGCTCGGGGATCGGGCGCAGCGCGGACCGGCCCTGCCGCAGCAACTGCCAGTACTCGTCCGCGGATCCGGCCTCGGGGAAGCGGCAGGAGAGGCCGACCACCGCGATGTCGGCGCTGGTGCGGGCCGGCTCCGCCGCGGGCGGTGCAGCGGGAGCGGCGGCGGCCGGGACGGCGTCGGTGGCCCAGGACCAGCCGGCCCCCGGGGTGGCCGGGGCCGGAGCCGGAGCCGGAGCCGGAGCCGGGGCCGGAGCCGGGGCCGGCGCAGGGGCCCCGGTGGGCACCGCCGCCGGCGCGGGGGACGCCACCGGGACGGCCGCGGGGGCCGCCGCCTCGGCGCCGCCGGTGCCCCCGCCGCCGAAGGCGGCGAGCAGCTCCTGCGGGTGCTCCTCGGCGAGGTACGCCGCGAAGGCGTCGGTGGTCGGGTGCTCCAGCAGCGCCGAGGGATCGACGGAGACGTCGAGCCGCTTGGCGACGGTCTGGACCAGCTGGGAGACCATGATCGAGTCGATGCCGTAGTCCTGCACCGGCACATCACCGGCCAGCTTGGCCCGGTCGAAGCGCAGTTCCGCCGCGAGGCGGTCCAGCAGCCAGGAGGACGCCGCGTCGACCGCGCCCCCGACCGCCCGGGGTGCGACGGCGACCGGCTCCGGGGCGGCCTGCGCGACCGGGGCCGCCTCCAGGCGACGCGCCGTCAGCCGCTCGGGACGCCAGTCGGCGTCCGGCCGCACCAGCGCCGGCAGCACCACCCGGGCCCCGCTCGCCAGCGCCCGCTCCAGCAGGGCGAGCCCCTGCTCGTCCGAGAGCGTGGCCAGCCCGGAGGCCTGGTAGGCGCCGCTGCGCGCCTCCCCCATCCCGGTGTCCTTCCAGCTCGGCCACTGCACGCTGACCAGCGGCAGCCCGTGCGGACGGGCCTCGGCGACCGCGTCCAGGTAGGCGTTGGCCAGGGCGTAGTCGCTCTGGCCGACCGCGAGCGCCGGGACGGCGGCGGCGACCGAGGAGTAGAGCACGAAGAGGCTCAGCGGCTCGTCCCGGAAGCACTCGACCAGCGCGTCCAGCCCGAAGACCTTCGGCCCGATCACCCGGGCGATGCCGGCCTGCGGCTTGCGCACGAACGCGGGGTTCTCGAAGTCGGTGAAGCCGGCGCTGTGGATCAGCCCGCCGGTCGGGCCGAGCCGCAGCCTGACGTCGGCCAGCGTCTTGGCGAGCGCCTCCGGCTCCTCCAGGGAGACCGCGAGGACCTCCAGTTCCACCCCCTGCCCGACCAGTTCGGCGAGCGGGCGGAGCTTGCGGCCGAGCGGGCCGTCGGCGGCGATGTGCGCGGCCCAGTCCGCCCGGGGCGGCAGCTCCTCGCGGCCGGTGAGGACCAGCTTGCGGACGCCGTGGCGGGCCACGAAGTGCCGGGCCGTCAGCAGCCCGATCCCCCTGGTCCCGCCGGTCACCCAGAGCACGTGTCCGGCCGGGAAGCGCGGCGCCCCGCCCGCGCCGTCCGGCAGTTCGCGCAGCTCCGCACGGAGCCGCCGGCCGTCGCGGTAGGCGATCTCGGCCGGGTCGCCCTCGTCGGCGAGCTCGTCGGCCACCCAGCGGCAGAGCTGCTCGTCCGAGGCCGGCCGTCCGACGTCCACGTGTCGCGAGCGCAGGTGGCGGTACTCGCTCTGGAGCATCCGGTACAGGCCGACGCGGGCCGCGCCGCCGAGGGAGGGCACGCCGTCGGCGCTCGCCGCCTCGGTGCCGCGTGAGACCAGCAGGGCACAGAGCTCGCGCCGGCCGCGGTCGACCAGGTGCTGGAGCCAGCTCAGCCAGGTGGGCAGCAGGGCGTGCGCGGGCGCCAGGGCCGGGTCGGCGCAGCCGGCCAGGTCGACCACCGCGTCGAAGCGGTCCCAGCGGGTGCCCTCGTCGGCGAGTTCGGCGGCGAGCTGCTCGGCGCCGAGCAGTTCGGCGGCGGGCAGCAGGGCGGCCAGCCGGGCGGCCAGCGCCTCGGTGCCGGGCACCGTCAGGACGGCGGTGCGGCCGGGCAGGGCGGTACGGCCGGCGGGCTCGGCGGCGGCCCAGCCCCTGGTCAGCAGCAGTCCTTCGGCGGTCCGGTCGGTACGCCCGGGGGCCGTCAGCGCGGCCAGCTCGGCATCCGCCGCGGCGAGCCAGATCCGGTCGCCGTCGAAGGGGTAGCCGGGCAGCGGCACCCGGCCGGGCGCGGCCCCGGGGTGCAGGGCCGCCCAGTCCACCTGGCGGCCGGTGACCCAGGCGGCGCCGTACGCGTCGGGGTCCGCCGGCAGCGGGTCGCCGGTGAGCGGCCTGCGCGGGTCGGCGACGCCGGTCCAGCTGCCGGCCGGCACGCCGCCCGCGGCGGCCTCCTCCAGCAGCGCGGCCAGCTCGGGGAGGCCGTGGAAGCGCACCGCGAGCCGGTGGGCCATCGCCTCGCGCCCCGACTGAAGCGTCCGGGCGACCTGCTGCGGCGTCCAGTCGGCGCCCTCGGCGCGCAGGTGTGCGGCGAGCCGCCGGGCCTGCCCGGCCAGCCGGCCGGCGTCCCGGGCGGAGAGCACGGCCAGCTGCGGGCCGGCCGCCGGGGCCGGGGCCTGCGCCGCATCCTCGCCGATGTACTCCTGAAGGATGATGTGCGCGTTGGTGCCGCCCGCGCCGAAGGAGCTCACTCCGGCGGTCCTCGGCCGCACCGTGCCGTCGGCGAGGACCCGGCGCACCCACGGTGCCAGCTCGCGCTGGACCTCGAACGGGGTCGCGGTGAAGTCGATGTTCGGGTTGAGCCGCTCCGCGTGCAGCGAGGGGGCCAGCTCGCCGTGCCGCAGCTGGAGCAGCACCTTGGTGATCGCCGCGATGCCGGCCGCCGACTCGGCGTGCCCGATGTTGGACTTGACCGAGCCGATCGGCAGCCGCTCGGGCACGTCGCCCTTGAACGCCCGCAGCATGCCGGTGACCTCCACCGGGTCGCCGAGCGCGGTGCCGGTGCCGTGCGCCTCCAGGTAGTCCAGGTCGTCGGGGCGCAGGCCGCCGCGCTCCAGCGCGGCCCGCACCAGGTCGCCCTGGGCGTGCGGGTTGGGCACGCTGTACCCGGCGCCCGCGCCGCCGTGGTTGACCGCGGAGGCCTTGACCACCGCCAGGATCCGGTCGCCGTCGGCGAGCGCCGCGTCGAGGCGCTTGAGCAGCACCGCGCCGGAGCCCTCGGCCGGGACGTAGCCGGTGCCGCCCTCACCGAAGCTGCGGCAGCGGCCGTCCTCGGCGAGGAAGCCGCGCTGGGCGAGCTGGAGGAACTTCACGGGGTGGCTGGAGATGTTGACGCCGCCGGCCACCGCGACCTCGCAGTCGCCGTTGCGGATGGCCAGGCACGCCTGGTGGATGGTGACCAGCGAGGAGGAACACATGGTGTCCAGGGCGACGCTGGGCCCGGTGAAGTTGAAGAAGTACGAGGTGCGGTTGGCCACCGAGGCGTAGGACGAGGAGGTGGCGAAGCCCTCCCCGCGCAGCGCCTCCTGCACGCCGTACAGCTGGTAGTGGCCGTACATCATGCCGACGAAGACGCCGGTGCGGGAGCCGCGCAGCTGCTCGCGGGTGTAGCCCGCGTCCTCCAGCAGGTGCCAGACGGTCTCCAGGAACACCCGCTCCTGGGGGTCCGTGTGCTCGGCCTCGATCTGCGACATCCGGAAGAACAGCGGGTCGAAGCGGTCGGCGCCGCGGACGAAACCGCCCCACTTGCCGTAGGTCTTGCCGAAGACGGACTTGTCCGGGTCGTGGAAGAAGCCGTGGTCCCAGCGGTCGCCGGGGATCTCCTCCACGCTGTCCCGGCCGGCCCGCAGGTTGCGCCAGAACTCGTCCACGTCGTCGGCCTGCGGGTAGCGGCCGGCCACGCCGATGATCGCGATGTCCGCGCCGCCGGCCGGCTCGGACGGGGCGCTCGCGGCCGGCGCGACGGCGGGCGCGGGCAGCGGCGCCACCGCGGCGACGACGGGCGCGGGCACCGCCGAGGCGGCGGCGACGGCGGGCGCGGGCTCCACCGGGGAGGCGGCGGTGAGGACGTCCGGGTGGTCGGCGGCCAGGTGGTCCGCCAGTTCGCCGACCGTCACGTACTCGAAGAGCAGGGTCTTCGAGAGCGGGCCGAAGGTCTCCTCCAGCCGCCGGATCAGGCTCATGGTGATCAGCGAGTCCACGCCGTACTGGTCGAAGGACTCCGTCACGGTGATCTCCGCCTCGGGGAGCTTGAGCTCCTCGGCGAGCAGCCCGAGCACCAGCCGCTCGGCCCGCGCCCGCGCGCCGGCCGGGGCCGGGGCGGTGGCCGGGCCGGTGCCCGGCGACCCGGCGGCGGCCGGTGAACCGGCGGCCGCCGGGGTGGCGGCGACGCGGGCGGACGGGCCGTCCAGCGCGGCCAGCACCCGGACCGGGTCGCCCGGGGTGAGCAGCAGCCGTGGCGCGGCGATGGCCAGCGCGCGCTCCAGCGCGTCCAGCGCCGGGGCGGTGCGCAGCGGACGCATGCCGAGCACCCGGCCCATGTACTCCTCGGCGGCGGCGTCGATCCGCATGCCGCCGTCCGCCCAGACCGGCCAGGCCGCGGCGAGGGTGCGCCCGCGCCGCCGGCCCGCCAGGCGCTGCTCCTCCCGGCGCTCGGCGAAGTGGTCGAGGAAGGCGTTGGCGAAGGCGTAGTCGCTCTGGCCGACGTTCCCGAACACCGCCGCGGCGGAGGAGAGGACGACGAAGTAGTCCAGCGCGTCGTCCCTGGTCGCTTCGTCCAGCAGGACCGTCCCGTGCACCTTGGCGGCCAGCACCGCGTCCGCGTCCGCCCGCTCCTTGCGCTGCAGCAGGCCGTCCCGCAGGACACCCGCGGCGTGCACGACGCCGGCGACCGAGCCGTACGCCCGACGGGCCCCGTCGACCAGGTCGCGGACCCCGGCGGGGTCCGCGACGTCGGCGAGCACCACCGTGGCGCCCAGGGCCTCGATCCGGGCCCGCAGCCCGGGAGCCGGCTCGCTCCGGGCGGCGAGCACGATCGCGCCCCGCGACTGCCCGGCGGCGCGCCGGGCGGCGGCGATGTGCTCGGCGATCAGCAGGCCGAGCGCACCGGTGCCGCCGGTGATCAGATGGGCCCCCGGGCCCGCGAACGCGGAGCCGTCGGCGGCCGGCAGGACGGCCCGGCGCCAGGCGCGGCGGCTCCGGCCGGTGGCGTCGATCCGCACCTCGGGCTCGCCCTCGGCACCGAGTTCGGCGAGCACCGCCTCCCCGACCCGGCCGGCCGCGACGGCCAGCACGCCGAAGTCCACCGAGGGGTGTTCCAGGCGCACCGTGCGGGCGAGGCCCGCCATCGCGGGGTGGGCCGGCGCGCCGGCCGGCCCGTCGGGGCCGTCCTCCCGGTGGACGTAGAGGTAGCGCAGTGCGCCGCGCCGCTCCCGCTGCCAGGCCTGCAGGAAGGCGACCGCGGTGTGGAAGCCGTGCTCCAGCGCGGCCTCGGGGCCGGCGTCCTCGGCGGCCAGGTGCACCAGGTGCACCGGGCCGTCGGGGACGGCGCGGACCGCCGCGTCGGCGTCGAGGCCGGGGCCCGCCGCGATCCGCCGGTTGACCACGCCGGCCGCCGTCAGCACCGCGCCCACCTCGGCCCCCCGGGATCCGGCATCCACCAGCAGGACGGTGCCGGCCGGCTCGCGGCGGGTGAGCGGGGCCGGCCGCCAGACCGGTTCGAAGCCGGCCACCGCGTCCGCCGCGGGCCCGGTGGGCACCGCCCGGAGGGTGAAGGCGTCGATCGAGGCGACCACCTCGCCGGCCGCGTCGAGCAGCGCCACGTCGAAGCAGAGCATGCCGGCCGGGGCCGGGCGCGCCGACGGCGTCGCGTAGGCGTGCACCCGCTCCGGCAGCGCCTCGTACAGCCGCACCGAGCCCAGCGAGAACGGCAGGTAGGGCACCGGGCTTCCCGGGTCGCCCGCGCCCGGCGCGAGCCGGCCCGCCGTCTGCAGGGCCGCGTCCAGCAGCGAGGGGTGGAAGACGTACGCGTCCGCGTCCGTCCGCAGGGCCTCGGGCAGCCGCAACGTCGCCAGCACCTCCCGCTCGCCCTCGGCGATCTCCTCGATCACCCGCAGGCTCGGTCCGTAGGCGAAGCCCAGCCGGGTGAAGGCCTGGTAGCAGCTCTCACCGGTGTGCACCCGGGTGCCGCGGGCCCGCACGCCCGCCAGGTCGACCCGGGCCGGGCGCCCCTCGGGCTCGCCGAACACCAGGGTGCCGTGGGCGTGCACCGGGGCGCCGTCCCCGGCGGTCCGCACCTCGAAGGAGGCGCCGGAGCGGTCGCCGGTCACCCGCACGACCAGGGGGTGGCCGCCCTCGGCGGGCAGCCGGACGGGCGCGGCCCAGACCAGGCCGTCGACCCCGCGCACCGGCGCTCCGGCGGCGGCCAGCTCGCCGGCCAGCCGGCCCATCTCCAGGTACGCCACGCCGGGCAGCACCAACGCGCCGCCGACCACGTGGTCCTTCAGGAAGAACTCGGCGCCGGTGAGCCTCTTGGCGAAGACCTGCTCACCGAACGTCGAGACGTTGGCGTCCAGCAGGGTCGGGTGCAGGCGGTCGGCGGACGACGCCGGGGCGGGCGCGGGGGCCGGGGCGGGCACGGCGTCCACCCAGTGCCTGGTCCGGGCGAACGGGTAGGCGGGCAGGTGCACCCGGCGGCGCGCCGCTCCCCGGTGCAGGACCGGCCAGTCCACCTCGGCGCCGGTCAGCCACTCGGCCGCCAGGTCGCCCAGGGCGCCGCCCGCCTCGGCCGCGCGCGGGGTGGCGCGCCGCTCGGCCCGCCCGGTGCGCACCGCCGACGGGCGGCCGGCCAGGTGCTCGGCCAGCTCGGTGCGGAGCGCGGTGGCGCTGTCGGCGATCACGGCCAGCCGGTGGGCCATCGGCTCGCGGCCCACCTGCAGGGTGTACGCGAGGTCACCCGGCGGCACGTCCTCGGCCGCCAGGTGGTCGGCGAGCCGCTGGGCGGAGCGCCGCAGCGCCTCCTCGTCGCGGGCGGACAGCACGAACAACTGCTCGGCCGTCCGCTCCTCGCGGGTGTCCTGCACGGTTGGTTCCTCCAGCACGATGTGCGCGTTGGCCCCGCCGAAGCCGAAGGAGCTGACCCCGCCGCGGCGCGGCAGTTCGCCGCCGGCGCCGTCGCCGGGGCGCGGCCAGGGCCGGGCGGTGGCGGCGACCTCGAACGGGCCGCCGTCGAGCTCCAGGTACGGGTTCTGCTCGCGGAAGTGCAGGCTGGCCGGGATGGTGGCGTGCCGCAGCGCCAGCACCACCTTGAACAGCCCG
Source organism: Kitasatospora sp. NBC_00315 (assembly GCF_041435095.1). Lineage (NCBI taxonomy): Bacteria > Bacillati > Actinomycetota > Actinomycetes > Kitasatosporales > Streptomycetaceae > Kitasatospora > Kitasatospora sp. NBC_00315. The sequence continues at coordinate 1,987,937 of NZ_CP108025.1, forward strand.
GCGATGCCCGCGGCGGCCTCCAGGTGGCCGATGTTGGTCTTGACCGAGCCGATGGCGCAGCCCGGTCCGGCCGCCGTGCCGCGCTCCTCGCGCAGCCGGCGGAAGGCCGTGCTCAGGCCGGTGGTCTCGATCGGATCGCCCAGCGCGGTGCCGGTGCCGTGCGCCTCGATGTAGCCGACGCTCTCCAGCGGGACGTCGGCGGCGCGGTAGGCCTCGACCAGCAGGTCGGCCTGGGCGTCCGGGTTGGGGGCGGTGAGCGAGGTGGTCCGGCCGCCGTGGTTGATGGCGACCGCCTTGATGACCGCGTGCACGGCGTCGCCGTCGCGGGTGGCCCGGTCGTTTGGCTTGAGCAGCACCGCGCCCGCGCCCTCGCCCCGGACGTAGCCGTCGGCCCGGCTGTCGAAGGCCTTGCAGCGGCCGTCGGGGCTGAGCATCTCGCCCCGGCTCAGCGCCTCGTACACGGTCGGCGAGAGGATCAGGCTGACCCCGCCCGCGATCGCCAGGTCGCAGGTGCCGTCGCGGAGCGCGGCGGCGGCCTGGTGGACGGCGGTCAGCGAGCCGGAGCAGGCGGTGTCGACCGCGATGCTGGGGCCGCGCAGGTCCAGCAGGTAGGAGATCCGGTTCGGGACGATCGAGAGCGCCGCGCCGGTGATGGTGTGGCCCTCGGTGCCGCGGCCGGCGGCCCGCTGGACCTCCAGGTAGTCGGAGTTGGTGACCGCGACGAACACGCCGACGCGCTTGCCCGCCAGGTCGGACGGCCGGTAGCCGGCGTCCTCGACGGCCGAGCACACCACCTCCAGCATCAGCCGCTGCTGGGGGTCCATCAGCTCGGCCTCACGCGGGGAGATCCCGAAGAAGGCGGCGTCGAAGCGGTCCACGTCGGGGACGAAACCGCCCCAGCGCGAGCGGGAGCCGCTCTGCTCACGCCAGTCCCAGCGGTCGGCCGGGATCTCCCCCACCAGGTCGTCCCCGGCGGCCAGGTGCGCCCAGAACTCGCCGAGGTCGGCCGAGCCCGGCAGCCGGCCGGCCATGCCGATCACGGCGATGTCGCCCTCACGGCGCCGCGGTGCCTCCTGCGCGGGCGCGGGCTCGGGGGCCGGCGTCCGGTCGGTGGTGCCGAACCGGCCGGCCAGGTCGGCCGCGTGGTGCTCCCACAGGTGCCCGGCCAGCGCGAGCAGGGTGCCCCTCCGGTAGAACAGCGTGGGGTAGACCTCGATGCCGTAGGCCTTGCGCAGCTCGGTGCTGAGCGCGGTGAAGCTCACCGAGTTCATGCCCAGCTCGCCGAGCGGGGTACGCGCGCCGACCTCCTCGACCGGCACGCCGGCCAGGGCGGCGACCATCACGGCCAGCTCGGCGACCAGCGCCTCGGTACGGCCGGCCGGGCCGTCGGGCCCGCCCGGGCGGTCCGCCGCCGCACCGGCCGCGCCCGGGACGCCGAAGCGGGCCCGCAGTTCGGCCGGCGCCAGCGCGGCCAGCGCGGCCCGGTCCACCTTCTCGTTGAGCGTGCGGGGGAAGCCGGTCACCGGGATCAGCGCGTCCGGGAGCATGTGCTCCGGCAGCCAGGCCGCCAGGTGCTCCCGGGTGGGCTCGCCCGCACCCTCGGCGGGCACGTAGCAGGCCACCAGCGAGTGGCCGGCGCCCTGGGAGCGCGCCACCACGACGGCCTCGCGGACGCCGTCCAGCCGGCGCAGGGTCGCCTCGATCTCCTCCAGCTCGACCCGGAAGCCGCGCACCTTGACCTGGGAGTCGATCCGGCCCAGGTACTCGATCCGGCCGTCGGCGAGCCGGCGGACCAGGTCGCCGGTGCGGTACATCCGCGCCTCGGTGCCGGCCCCGGCCGCCGCGGCGAACGGGTCGGGCAGGAACCGCTCGGCGGTCAGCTCGGGGCGCCCGTGGTAGCCCTCGGCGACGCCGTGGCCGCCGATGTACAGCTCCCCGGCGACGCCGGTCGGCACCGGCCTGCGGGCGCTGTCCAGCACGTGCAGCAGGGTGTTGGCGATCGGGGTGCCGATGGTCACCGGCTCGCCCCTGCGCAGCCGGCTCGCGGCCGACCAGATGGTCGTCTCGGTCGGCCCGTAGAGGTTCCAGACCTCCCGGTTGCCGGCCAGCAGCGCCTGGGCGGTGTCGCCGGACAGCGCCTCGCCGCCGCAGAGCACGGTGAGCGCGCGGTCGCCCCGCCACCCGGCGGCGAGCAGCATGCTCCAGGTCGCCGGGGTGGCCTGGACGACGGTGGCCGAGCTGCGCTCGAGCGCCTCCCGCAGGCGCAGGCCGTCCCTGGCGGTCTCGCTCGCCAGCACCTCGACCGTGCCGCCGGTGATCAACGGCAGGTAGAGCTCCAGGCCGGAGATGTCGAAGCAGACCGTGGTCAGCGCCAGCAGGGTGTCCCCCGGCCCGAATCCGGGCTCGCGCGCCATCGACCAGAGGAAGTTGGTGAGCGCCCGGTGCGGGACCCGCACGCCCTTGGGCCGGCCGGTGGAGCCGGAGGTGTAGATCACGTACGCGGTGTCCGAGGGCCCGGCCGGGCCGGGCGAGGGGAGGGCGGGCGGCTGCTCGTCCCGGTCGACGAGCAGCCGGGGCACCGCCCCGTGGCCGCCCCCGACACCGGAGTGGGTGAGCATCAGGTGCAGCCCGGCGTCCTCGGCCATGTAGGCCAGCCGCTGCTCCGGGTAGGACGGGTCGAGCGGGACGTACGCGCCCCCCGCCGCCTGTACGGCGAGCAGGGCCACCGGCAGGTCCCCGTCCCTCGGGAGCAGGACTCCCACGGTGCGGCCCCGGCCGACGCCGGCGGCGCGCAGCCGGGCCGCGAGGGCCTCCACCCGCTCGGCCAGCCGGGCGTACGTCAGCTCCGTGCCCTCGTACCGGACGGCCACCGCCGTCGGCCGGGCCTCGGCCTGCCGGCGGACCAGCTCCCAGACCGTCGTGTCGGCCGGGTAGTCGGCGGCGGCGGGCGGGGCGAGCAGCGCCCGCTCCTGACCGGTCAGCAGCTCCAGCTCGCCGACCGTGGTGGCGGGAGCGCCGACGGCGGCCGTCAGCAGGGTGGCGAAGTGGGCGCCGAGGCGCTCCACCGTGGCGGCGTCGAAGAGGTCGGGGTCGTACTTGAGCGAGTAGCGGCAGCCATCGGCCTGCTCGACCACCTCCAGGGTCAGGTCGAACTCGCCCTCCTGGTGGACGCCCTCCACCGGGCCGAGCACCACGGCGCCCTGCTGCGCGCCGCGGGCCCAGTTCTGGAAGTAGAAGGCCACGTTGAACGGGGCGGCCGAGGCGCCCGGATCCTCCCGGCGCAACTCCTCGGCGAGGGTGATCAGCGGGTACGCGCTGTGCTCCAGCGCGCCGAGGACGGTGCGGTGGACGCGGCGGACCAGGCCGCCGAAGGCCTCCTGGCCGTCGATCCGCTCGGCCAGCACCACCATGTTCATGAAGTAGCCGAGCACGTCGTCGTAGCCGCTCGCCGGACGGCCCGCGGTGGGCGTGCCGACCGCGATGTCGGCCTGGTCGCCGTAGCGGTGCAGCAGCGCGAACCAGCCCGCCAGGACGACGCCGAACAGCGAGGTCTGCTCCGCCGAGGCGAGCGCGCGGGCCTGCTCGACCACCGACGCCGGGAGGTGGCCGTCCACGGTGGCGCCCCGGAAGCCGGGCACCGCCGGGCGCGGACGGTCCAGCGGCAGCGGCACGGCTGCGGGCCGGCCCTTCAGCCGCCCGACCCAGTAGTCGCGCAGGCGACGGCCCTCGGGGCCGGCCAGCAGGTCGCGCTGCCAGGCCGTGAAGTCCCCGTAGCTGCGGGCCGGCCGCTCGGTCGGCAGCGGGCGGCCCTCGCACACCGTGCGGTAGCCGCGCTCCAGCTCGGCCAGCAGCAGGGCGATGGAGACCCCGTCGAAGACCAGGTGGTGGAAGGTCAGCAGCAGCGCGTGCTGCCCGTCGCCCCGGGTGTACAGGGTGGCGCGCAGCAGCGGGCCGCCGGCCAGGTCGAAGGTGCGGCGCAGGTCGACGCGCATCCGCTCGCGCAGGTCGTCCTCCGCCACGGCGGTCAGGAAGACCTGCTGGAACGGCAGCTCGGGCTCGGCCGCGATCCGCAGGCCGGGGCCGTCCTCGCCGGTCACGACGGTGGCCCGCAGCTCCTCGTGCCGGTCCAGGAGGTCCTGGAGGACCACCCGCAGCGCGAGCACGTCGAGGTCCCGGTCCAGGTGCAGGGCGAGCGGGAGGTTGTAGGCGTAGTTGCCGGGGGCGATCTGCTCGATCACCCACAGGGCGCGCTGCCCCTCCGAGAGGGGGTGGGTCGTCTGCTCGGCGTCGGTGCGCGGGCGCAGCACCAGTTCGGCGGCGGCGGCCGCGACGGCGGGGCGCGCCGGGGCGGTGACGGCGGCCGGACCGGTGGCGGCGGGCGCCCCGGGGGTGGATGCGGTGGTCACGGCGGCGGCGGCGCTCTCGGCCACCACGTCGGCGAGCCAGCCGGAGGCCAGGTGCGAGGAGAGCTCGCGCAGGGTCGGGCGCTCGAAGAAGTCGCCGAGCGGGACGGTGACGCCGAAGGCCTCGTCCACCGCGGAGACGATCTTCATTCCGCTGAGCGAGTCGAATCCGTAGTCGGCCAGCGGGCGGTCGGGGTCGATCCGCTCGTCCAGCTTCAGGACCCGCTCGACCAGCTCGCGCAGCCGCTCGCCGACCGTGTCGGCGGCGTCGGCCCGCCCGGCGCCGGCGGCCACCGGCTCGGGGGCGGTGACGCCGGGCGCCGCGCTCAGCACCACGCCGTCGCTCTCCGCGACCAGGACGCTCTGGCCGAGCTCGGCGCCCTCGGCGCCGAGCGTCCTGACCTGGCTGTAGCCCTCCTCGTGGAGGAGCCTGGTCCAGCCCTCGGGCGAGGCCAGCGGCGAGTCGGGCATCCGCAGCTCGCCGTCGTCGAAGAGCCACCAGCCCTCCAGTACGCCGCCGCCGATGGTCAGCAGCGGCCGCACCGTCGTCAGCTCGTTGAGCACCAGCCAGCCGCCGGGCCTGAGCAGGGCCTTGGCCCGGCGCAGGGTGGCCCGCAGGTTCCTGGTGGCGTGCACCACGTTGGTGGCCAGCACGAGGTCGGCCGAGGCCGGGGTGAAGCCCTGCTCGGCGAGTCCGCGCTCCAGGTTGAGCACCTGGAAGCGGGCGAACGGGTAGCGCTCGGCGAACCGCTCGCGCCCGTACTCCAGGAAGCGCGGCGAGATGTCGGTGAAGGTGTAGCCGACCCGGCCGGGGTGCTCGGCGAGCGCCGGCAGCACCCGCTCGCTGGTGGCGCCGGTGCCGGCGCCCAGCTCCACCACCTGGATCGTCCGGTCGGCCGGCAGCTGCGGCAGCCTCAGCTCCACGAAGCGGCGCACGGTCTCGCGGACCAGCAGGTTGAAGGAGTCGGTGAGCGGGTTGCCCTTGTAGAAGTTCTGCACCAGCTTCATCGAGGAGCCGGGGAACATGATCTCGGTGGCGCCCACCTCGCCGCGCAGGATCCGCGGGTACGCCTCCAGGAACAACCGGTTGAGGGTGACCGTCGGCTCGATGTCCGGGTAGAGCGCCGCGAGCCGGTCGAACTCGGCCTCCCAGCGCTCCGCGGCCTCGGCCTGGTCCACCGCGTCCACCACGGCGGTGGTGGTGACCCGCTCGCCGTCCCGGGTCAGGAAGCCGGCGCCGGCCAGGATGTTGAGCAGCGCCTCGTGCAGCCGCTGGAACCGGTCCTGGATGGCGAGGGCGTTGCGCAGCTCCTCGCCGTGGTGCCGCTCGCCCGAGCGCCGGAAGACGCCCATCCGCTGGTAGACACCGAGCAGCACGGCGGCCGAGACGGCCTCCAGCTCCTCGTACCCGGCGAGCACCCGGGCGGCGGCGGGGTCGGTCTCCACGCCGGCCCGCAGGCTCGGGGCGGCGGCCGCCAGGGCGGCCGGGTGGCCGTCGCCGAACACCTCGCCGTCGAGCGCCGGGTCGTGGCCCATCGCCTCCAGCGCGCGGCGGTTGGCACGGATCGGCATCGCCTGCGGCAGACCGCTGCCGAGGATCCGGTGCACGGCGGCGATGCCCTCGGCGGCGCCGAAGCCGGTGATGCCCAGGCCCGCGAAGATCTCCGCCAGGCCGGGCTGGGCGCCGGAGCCGACCATGTTCCAGTAGCCCTGGTTGATCACGGTGACCGGGAACGGCAGCCGCTCGCGCAGGAACAGCGCGTAGGCGTCCTCGGTCGCCGAGGCGCAGATGTAGGCGCCGTTCCCGGCGAAGCTGCCGAAGGATCCGGCGGAGGAGAAGAAGGCCAGGAAGTCCAGCCGCTCGCGGGCGACGGCGCCGGCCAGTGCGACCGCGCCCTCGATCTTCACCCTGGTCGCCGCGGTGAAGGCGGCCTCGTCGAGCTCGGCGAGCGCGTGGTTGTCGAAGACCATCGCCGCGTGCACGACGCCGTGCAGCGCCCCGAACCGGCGGTGTGCCTCGGCCACCGCGGCCGCCAGGTCGTCGGCGGAACAGGCGTCCCCCCGGACGTGCGCGACGTCCCCGCCGTACGCCCGGATCTCCTCGGCCGCGGCCAGGCTCTCGGGGCCCTGCTCACCCCGGCTGAACCAGACCACCCGGGCCCGGTGGCGCCGGGCCAGGTGGACGCTCAGCTCGCGGGCGATCCCGCCGGTCCCGCCGATCAGCAGGTAGACGCCGCCGTCGCGGAAGACCGGGCCGCCCTCGGGCAGCTCCACCCGGCCGAGCCGGCGCAGGTAGCGGACACCGCCGCGCAGCGCCACCGTCCGCCCCGAACCGTCCACCGGCTCGGTCAGGACGGCGTCGGCCAGGGCGCGCACGCCGGCCTCGTCGGTCACCTCGTCGGAGGCGAAGTCGATCGCCACCGCGCGCAGTTCCGGGCGCTCCTTCGGGGCCACCTGGAGCAGGCCGTGCATGCCCGCGGAGAACGGGTTGCGGGCCGCGCTGCCGGCCACCGCGTGCACGTCGCCGGTGACCACGACCACCCGGTCGGCGCCCTCGGCCCGCAGCAGGTGGAACAGCGACAGCGAGCCGTGCCGGACCTGCTCCGCCACCTCGCGCCCGCCGACCCCGTCGGCCACCGGGGCCCCCACCCCACCGAGGTGGAGGACCAGGTCGGCTCCGGCGGCCCGGGCGAGCCAGGCCGGGACGGCCTGCTCGTCCAGCCGGACCAGCTCGACCTGTCCGCCCGGCCGGCGGGCGGCGATCGCCTCGCCGAGCCAGAGCGAGGCCCCGGTCACCAGCGCCACGATCCGCTCGGCGCGCGGCGCCGGCTCGGCGGCCGGGCGCGGCGCGCGCACCCAGAGCGGACGGTAGAAGTCGGGCAGCGCGACCTCGGCCACGGCCGGCGCGACGGCCTGGGCGGCCGGTGCGGACACGGCGGCCGCTGCGACCGCCGGCCGGGGGATCCAGTACCGCCGACGGGCGAAGGAGTACGCGGGCAGCTCGATCCGTCGGGCGGCCGCCGGGGTGATCCGCGACCAGTCGACGCCGGCCCCGATCACCCAGCGCTCGGCCACCGCGGACAGCTCACGCCGGGTCAGCGCCAGCTCCAGCGCGGCGGCCTCGTCCTCGGGGAGCTGCACCCGGGCGCGGGCGGAGCGCCCGGTGCGGGCCCGGTCGTCCGTCTGCGGCCGGTCCGCCGCGTACGCCTCCAGCAGGCCCGCGGCCTCGGCCACCGAGGAGACGGTCAGCGCCAGCCGGAACTCGTACGCCGTCCGGCCCGACTGCAGGGTGTGGGCGACGTCGGCGAGGCGCGGGGCCGGCCCGTCGACCGGGCGGGGACGGGCGTCGGCCACCGCGCGGGCGACCGCTCCGACGCTCTTGGCCGCGAGCACCCCGGCGGGCGGTTCGGTACCGAGCTCCGCCGCCAGCAGTGCCTGGTAGCGGGCGTGTTCGGCCACGCCGAACCCGCAGTCGGCCAGCTCCGTGCCGAGGTCGAGGTCCTGCGGCCGCACACCGAGCGTCTCGGCGGCCAGTCGCAGGCACAGCCGCTGGGCGTCCGCCAGGGCGCCGGGATCCGGCGCGGCCTGCTGCGGTGCGCCCCGGCGCAGGAAGGCCGCGAGCTCCCCCGCGGCGGCCCGCAGCCGGTCCTCGCTCTTGGCGGAGAGCACCAGCAGCTGCTCCTGGCCCTCCTCGACCGGCTCCGGGGCGACGGGCAGGTACTCCTCCACGACGGCGCAGGCGTTGGCCCCGCCGCCGCCGAAGGAGCTGACGACGGCGCGCAGCGGCAGCGGGCCGCTCGCGTCGTCCGCGGCGCCCCGCTCCTGCCTGGTCCACGGCCGGAGGGTCTGCGGCACCTCGAACGGCGTGGTGCTGAAGTCGATCTCCGGGTTGAGCCGCGAGGAGTGCAGCGACGGCGCCACCATCCCGTGCCGGAACTGCAGCAGCACCTTGGTCAGGCCCGCGATGCCGGCCGCCGACTCCAGGTGGCCGATGTTGGACTTCAGCGAACCCACCGGGACGGTCGGCCGCTCGGCCCGGCGCGCCGGGTCGATCCGCCCGCCGAAGGCCTCGACCAGCCCGGCGATCTCGATCGGGTCGCCGAGCGGGGTACCGGTGCCGTGCGCCTCGACGTAGCCGACGGTCTCGGGCGCGACCCCGGCGCGGGTCAGCGCGCCCCGGATCACCTCGGCCTGGGCGGCGGCACTCGGGACGGTGTAACCACCGGTCTTGCCACCGGCGTTGATGCTGGATCCGCGGATCACCCCGAGGATCCGGTCCCCGTCGGCGATCGCGGCGGCGAGCGGCTTGAGCAGCACCGCTCCGACGCCCTCGCCGTCCACGAAGCCGTCCGCGCCCACGCCGAAGCTCTTCAGCCGGTCGTCGTGCGAGATCATCCCGCGCCGGGCCAGCGTGTGCAGGTGCATCGGGTGCAGGATCAGGTTGACCCCGCCGGCGATCGCGGAGGCGCACTCGCCGGTGCGCAGGCTCTCGCAGGCCAGGTGGATCGCGGTGAGCGAGGCCGAACAGGCGGTGTCCACCGCGAGGCTGGGCCCGGTGAAGTCGAAGGTGTACGAGACCCGGTTGGCGATCGACCAGTGGTTGGAGTGCGCGTCGGTCTGCACGCCGAGCGCGCTCGCCTCACCGCCCATCCACTCGTAGTTGCTGTTCATCACGCCGACGAAGACGCCGACCCGGCCCTGGGCGGCCAGTCGGGCCGCCGGGTAGCCGGCGTCGTCCAGGGTCGCCGCCGCGGTCTCCAGGAACAGGCGCTCCTGGGGGTCCATCGCCTCCGCGTCGGCGGGCGAGATCTGGAAGAAGAGCGGATCGAACTTGTCGACGTCGTCGATGAATCCGGCCCACTTGCTGTAGCTCCCGGCGACGCCGGTCGGGTCGTAGTGCGCGTCGGCGTCCCAGCGGTCGGCCGGCACCTCCCGGATGCAGTGCCGTCCCGTGACCAGGTTGTCCCACAGCTGGTCGGTCGTCCCGGCCAGCGGGTAGCGGCCGGCGACGCCGACGATCGCCACGCCGTCGCTCGCCGGGGCCGGGGCGGAGGCCCGGGCCAGCAGGCTCAGCAGCAGCTTTCGCTTGTCGTCCACAGTTGCTCTCTCTCACAGGTCATCGGGTCGGCCGCTGCGGGCCGGGTAGGTGCCGCCGCTGGGACGCCGGAGGTCAGGCCGTGCCGTCCTGGCGGGCCGCGGCCCGCTGCGCGCGCCGGGAGGTGCGGCCGCCGGAGGGGTTCGCACCCGCCTCCGGGCCGGGCGCGAGGCCCATCAGTTCGGCCAGGTTGTCCACGAAGGCGCGGATGGTCGGGAACTCGACGAAGGCGGTGGCCTGGACGGCGAAGTCCAGCTCCTCGCCGAGCTTGGCGACCACCTCGATCAGCACCAGCGAGTCCAGGCCGAGGTCGAACAGGTTGGTGTCGAGGGCCGCGAGGTGGCGGCCGCCGAGCACCCGGCCGATCTCCTCGACCAGGTAGTCGGTGACCAGCTCGACGTTCTGCTGCTGGTCCTCGGGGTCGAACCGGGCGATCAGCCGGTCGGCGTGCTGATCGGGCCGGTCGGTGGTGTGGGCACCGGGCTCCACCCAGTGCCGGCGCCGCTCGAACGGGTGGGTGGGCAGCGGCACCCGGCGGATCTCCCCGCCCGCGTGCACCGCCGCCGGGTCGAGCTCCACCCCGAGCACCCACTGCTCCGCGGCCAGCGCGAGCAGGTGGGCCAGGCCGGCCGGTTCGTCCTCCTCCGGCGCCGTCCGCAGCGGGTGGCGGCCGGTGCCGGCCAGCAGCGCGTCCAGGCCCGAGAGGTCGCCGGCGGCGGTCCAGCTGCCGGGCAGCCGGCTCTCGTCCTCGGTCATCCAGCGCCCGGTGTGCGGCGAGAGCACCGGCAGCCGGGGCGCGGCCACCTCACCGGGCGCGGCGCCGTCGGCCAGCGCGAGGGCCTGCGCGAGCGACAGCGCCCCGCAGAGCGCGGCCGCCACGGCCAGGCCGGTGCCGGTGCCCGCCAGCGCGGCGGGCTCGACCCCCCATGCGGTGAGCGCGCTCGCCAGTGCGTACTCGTGGACGAACCCGGCGCGCCGGCTCCCCCCGCCGAGCAGTGCCACGCTCTCGCCGGTGTGGCCCAGCGCGGCGGCGCAGGCGTCGACGGCGGCGCGGTAGGCGGGCACCGCGTCGTACAGTTCGGCGCCGTCCTCCTCGTCCGCCCCCGCGCCGGTCAGCACCAGGACGGGCGCGCTCGGGGTGTGGCCGACCACGCCCTCGCGCAGCCGCTCCTCGTCGCCGACGGCCAGCGCCATGGCGGCGTCCCTGGTACTGCGGGCCACCAGCGCGAGCCGGTGGGTGTGGTCGCGCCGGCCGAGGCCGAGGGTCTGCGCCACCGCGCCGAGGTCCAGGTCGGACCGCTGCTTGAGGTGGCGGGCCAGCGCGGTGGCGGCCTGCCGCAGGCCCGCCTCGGAGCGGGCGGAGAGGAGCAGCAGCTCGTGTCCGCGCCCGTGCGGCGCGGACGGCCTGGCCGGGGGCTCCTCCAGGACGACGTGGGCGTTGGTGCCGCCGATCCCGAAGGAGCTGACGCCGGCCCGGCGCGGGCCGTTGCCGGCCGGCCAGTCGGTGCTCTCGGTGTTGACGAAGAAGGGGCTCGCCGCGAAGTCGATCTCGGGGTTGGGCGCCTCGAAGTGCAGGCTCGGCACCAGGGTGGCGTGCTCCAGCATCAGCGCGGTCTTGATCAGGCCGGCCATGCCCGCGGCGGTGTCCAGGTGGCCGATGTTGGTCTTCACCGATCCGAGTGCGCAGAAGCCGGTCCGGTCGGTGCCCTGGCGGAAGGCCTCGGTGAGCGCGGCTACCTCGATCGGGTCGCCGAGCGCGGTACCGGTGCCGTGCGCCTCGACGTAGCCGATGCTGTCCGGCTCGACGCCGGCCACCTCCTGGGCGTCGGCGATCACCTCGGCCTGTCCGGCGATGCTCGGCGCGGTGTAGCCGGTCTTGTTGGAGCCGTCGTTGTTCACCGCCGAGCCCTTGACCACCGCGTGGATCCAGTCCCCGTCGGCGATCGCCTCCTTGAGGCGCTTGAGGACGACCACCCCGGCGCCGCTGCCGATCACCGTGCCCCGGGCCTGCGCGTCGAACGCGCGGCAGTGCCCGTCCGGCGAGAAGATCATGCCCTCCTGGTACTGGTAGCCCTGGCCCGGGTGTCCCAGGTGCACCGCGCCGACCAGGGCCACGTCGCACTCGCCGCTGAGCAGGCTCAGGCAGGCGGTGTGCACCGCGACCAGCGAGGTCGAGCAGGCCGTGTTGACGTTGATGCTGGGGCCGCGCAGGTTGAGCTTGTAGGAGACCCGGGTGGCCAGGAAGTCCTTGTCGTTGGCCAGCATCAGCCGGTAGTGGTCGATCGAGGACGCGGCCCGGTAGCGCTCGCCCAGGTTGTGCAGCAGGTAGGTGTTCATCCCGACGCCCGCGTAGACGCCGATCCGGTCCTCGGTGCGGTCCGGGTCGTAGCCGGCCCGCTCCAGCGCCTCCAGCGCGCACTCCAGGAAGATCCGGTGCTGCGGGTCGAGGATCTCGGCCTCGTCGTGGGTGATCTGGAACAGCTCGGAGTCGAACAGCTCGACGTCCGGGATGGTCTGACCGGCCTTCACGTAGCGCGGGTCGGCCAGCCGGGCGGCGGGCACGCCGGCGGCGAGCAGCTGCTCGTCGGTGTACCGCGTCAGCGTCTCGCGGCCCTCGCGCAGCACGTCCCAGAACCGGTCGGCCGAGTCCGCGCCGGGGAAGCGGCAGACCATACCGATGATCGCGACGTCGGAGTCGGAAACAGTCATGGTGGTTCTCCCTGTGGGGGTTCTCAGCTGAGCCGGATGCCGAGGTCGGCGGCGACCGTGCGCATGTCCAGGAAGCTCTGGGCGACGAAGCGGGCGGCGTCCTCGGAGGCGTCCATCCGCTGGAAGAGCTCGACCAGCGTCTGCTCGTGCTCCTCCCGGCTGCCCTCGTCGGCGGCGATCGCGAGCACCACCTCGCCGAGCCGGCCCTCGACGTCGGCCAGGTCCAGCGAGCGCGGGAACTTGATGCTGAAGGTGTTGCGGTCGTAGTCGGCGTTGCGCTTGACCGACCGCACGTGACTGGCCGCGTTGAGCTTGTAGAACATGCAGTCCCAGTTCTTGAACGAGTAGTAGTTCAGGAGCGGGAACAGCGTGCAGTGGGTCTCCAGCGGCGAGGACTGGTACAGCCCCTTCTCGCGGAGCTCGTCGACGATGCGGTCCGGGTCGTAGTCGTGCCGCATCGCGATGAACGGGAAGACGATCTTCGGGAGGTTCTCGTCGTCGTCGAAGAGCAGCTGCTCCAGCTCTCCGGCGAAGAGCGTGTCGGTCAGCCGCTCCCCGAAGGTCTTGTAGAAGCCGCGCACGACCTCCCGGACGTTGGACTCCATGGTGAGGATCTGCTGCGGGTCCGCGCAGAGCGCGATGTAGGGGATCTTCTGCCGGTAGGCCATCAGGATCGCGCGCAGCACGAAGAAGGTCCGGCAGGAGACACAGGGCAGCTTCTCGTCCAGGTACTTGCCCGGCTTCTTCGGCGCCTTGCGGTTGAACACCTCGCGCATCATCAGCTTGATGTTGTCGTCGTCGGCGTCCAGCACGAAGTCGGCCGGGATCTTCTCCCGGGCGAGCGCGATGTTCTTCGCCGCGTGCACGCTCTCGAACGGCACGTCGAAGGTGAAGGCCAGCACCCGCTTGCCGTACTCGTTGACGAACTTGTCCAGCATGTAGGTGCTGTCCTTGCCGCCGCTGTACATGAACAGGCAGTCGTACGCGGTGCCGGACGCGGGCGGCGCCTGCTGGAACTCGGCGAACACCTCACTGGTGTAGCGGTAGTTGGTCAGGAGGTCCTCGGCGAAGTCCAGGTTGCAGAGGTTGCACACCTGCTGGTCGTCGAGCACCACCCCGGGGTGCTGCTCCTTGAGCGCGCATACCTTACAACTGGACACTGGACCCCCTGAGTTGCCTGCATGAGAACGATGTGCGGTGTACCCGGCGCGATCGGTCACCCGCGCCCCTGCCGTCGGCCGCGCCGCTGCGCCAGCGCCGCGACGTCCCGGCCGCGGCGCTGCTGCGCCACCACCGGCCCGGGATCCTCGGACAGGTGCGCGGCCATCGCCCGGACGGTCGGGTGACCGAACATGTCCAGCCGGGTGACCGGCCTTGCGAGCCGCTCGCGCAGCTCCGCGACCGCCGAGGTGAGCCTGAGCGAATCCCCGCCCAGGTCGAAGAAGTTGTCCTCGGCGCCCACCTGGTCGAGGCCCAGGACCTCGCACCAGACCTCGGCGATCCGGCGCTCCAGGTCGGTGCGCACGGCGGCTCCGGCGCCCGCGATCCTGGCCGAGCCGGGCTTGGGCAGCGCCTTGCGGTCGATCTTGCCGTTCGGTGTGAGCGGCAGCCGCGCCAGCACGACCACGGCGGCCGGGACCATGTACCCGGGCAGGCCCTCGCGCAGCGCGGCCCGCAGCTCGGCGGGCTCCGGCAGCCCGGAGCCGCCGGTCGCGTACGCCACCAGGCGCCGCTCTCCGGGCTGGTCCTCGCGCACCAGGGCCACGGCCGCCGTGACGCCGGGCAGGCGCCGCAGTGCGGACTCCACCTCGCCCAGCTCGATCCGGTAGCCGTTCAGCTTGATCTGGCCGTCGATCCGCTCCAGGTACTCCAGCCGGCCGTCCGGCAGGTGGCGTACCAGGTCACCGGTGCGGTAGGCCCGGCCGGCGCCGTCGGGGGCGGCCACGAAGCGCTCGGCGGTCAGCTCGGGACGGCCCAGGTAGCCGTCCGCGACGCCGTCGCCGGAGAGGTACAGCTCACCCGGGATGCCGGGCGGCACCGGCAGCCCGCGCTCGTCGAGGACGTGGCAGCGGGTGTTGCCGATCGGGCGGCCGATGGTCACCGGCTCACCGGCGCGCACCCGGTCCACGGTCGACCAGATGGTGGTCTCGGTCGGGCCGTACATGTTGTACAACTCGCCGACCTTACCGACCAGTCGGGCCGCCAGCTCGGCCGGCATCGGCTCGCCGCCGCAGAGCGCCCGCAGTCGCGGGTCACCCGCCCAGCCTGCGGCCAGGAGCATCTGCCAGGTGGTCGGCGTGGCCTGCAGCACGGTCGGGGCGGCACGCTCGATCCGCTCGCGCAGCGCGAAGCCGTCGGCCGAGACCGCCGCGGGGAGCACCTCCACCGTGCCGCCGCGCACCAGCGGGAGGTAGAGCTCCAGCCCGGCGATGTCGAAGCAGACGGTGGTGAGCGCGAGCAGCGAGTCCCGAGAGCCGAAACCGGGCCTGCGGGCCATCGTCCACAGGAAGTTGACCAGCGCCCGGTGCCCGACCCGGACACCCTTGGGCAGGCCGGTGGAGCCCGAGGTGTAGATCACGTAGGCGGGCGCGTCCGGCTCGGAGCGGTCCACCGGTGCGACCGGCCCCTGCTCCCCCGCGGCCCCGGCCGGTTCGACCAGGACGGGTGTGACCGGGAACCCCTCCAGGGTCGCCCGCAGCGCGTCGTCGGTCAGCACCAGGCGGGCCCCGGAGTCCTCCAGCATGTGGCGGATCCGGGCGGGCGGGTAGATCGGGTCGATCGGCACGTAGGCCGCGCCGGTCTTGAGCACCGCGAGCAGGGCGGCCAGCAGCTCCGCCGGGCGGTCCAGGTGGACGCCGACCAGCGCGCCCGGCCCGGCTCCCAGCTCGATCAGCCGGTGGGCCAGCCGGTCGGCGGCCTGGTCCAGCTCGCCGTAGCTCAGCTCCCGGCCCTCGCAGCGCACGGCGGGCGCGTCCGGCGCGGCGCAGGCGAGGTCGGCGACCAGCCGGCTGACCGTACGCTCCCGGGGGTAGTCCTCGGCGGTGTCGTTCCAGCGCTCCAGCACCAGCTCCCGCTCCCGGTCGCCGAGCAGCGACAGGCCGCCCAGCGGGTGCTCGGGCGCATCCACCGCGGCGGCCAGGAACTGTTCGAAGTGCGCTGCCAGCCATCTTTCCTGACGCTGCGTCATGCTCGGGCCGGCGTGGAACGACACCGCGCCCGGCGCGTCGATCCGGACGGTCAGCGGACGTTCCGCCGTCCCGGTGCCCGCGTCGTCGCCGCCCTCCCGGTCGCCGGGCAGCAGGACCGCCACCGGCAGGCCGGTCCGGGCGGCCCCGGCCAGGGACGGGTGGCGCAGCAGCAGGTCACGCCGGTAGGGCGAGCGCGCGCGGAGCGCGGCGAGCTCGGCGCCGACCTGCCCGGCCAGCTCCGGCAGGGTCCGGTCGAGCAGGCCCGCCGGGGAGCGCAGCGGCACCTCGGGGACGAGCAGAGCGGCGGCCGCGGCGCCCCGGGCGGGCTCGCCGGGCACGGGCAGGGCGACGTCCCGCTCCCCGCCGCGCGCGAGCCGCGCCAGGAAGGCCAGGACGGCTGCGAGGGCGGTCGGCACCGGCTCGGCGCCCCCGGCGCGCAGCGCCGCCGGCAGCGGGACCGGGCCGGACGTCCCGGCGTCGGCCTCCAACGCGCCGAAACGCGGGGGCAGGAGGGGTTCCAGGGTCTCCAGCGCGCGCAGCCAGCGTCCCTCCTGGCGGTGCGCCGCGCGGGCGGCCTCCACCAGCTCCGCGACCTCGGCCTCGGACGCCTCGGGGAAGCGGCCGCCGTACTCCCGGGCCACGGTGGCGGCGAGCGCCGGCAGGTCGACCGGCTCGCCGGTCGGATCCGCCAGCGCGGTGAGCCGCACGTCGCGGTCGGCGCCGGCCACGGTGATCGCGTCCGGCCCGGAGCCGAGCACCGTGCCGGGCTCGGCGGTCGAGAGCCGGTCCAGCACCTCGACGCCCCGCACGGCCAGCAGCGTGCCGCCGAGCACCAGCAGCGGGGTGCCGAAGTCGTTGGGCCGGCGCCCGAACGCGGTCGCCCGCACCAGGGCGTCCAGCTCCGCGGCGGGCCGGCGCCAGTCGAACACGCCCGCGCGCGGCAGCCCCTCGTACCTGGCGTGGTAGGTCCGCAGGCCGAGATCCTGCGGCGTACGGGTGGCGGTGCCGGCCGCCAGCTCGTCCACCAGTTCGGCGAAGGACTCGATGCCCGCGTCGAAGCAGGCGACGTCCAGGTCGTGCACCGTGGCCGCGGGGTCGACCGGCACCTCGCGCTGCTTGAGCACGTCACCGGTGTCGGCCTCGCTGGTCATCACGTGCCAGGTGACGCCGTGCTGCTTGTCGCCGTCCAGGATGGCCCAGCTGGTGGCGAACAGGCCGGCGTGCCGGGGCAACGGCCCGTCGTGGAAGTTGACCGGCAGGCGGGCCGGCAGTGCCAGCACCTCGTCCGGCAGCATCCGCAGGTTGGCGATGCTGAACAGGTAGTCGACCCGCAGCGGGGCGAGCCGCGCCGCGAGATCCGGCCCGAACGGCACCGCCGGCAGACCCTCGCCCTCGGCCCAGGCGATCAGCTCCGCCGACGGGGACACCACGGCGGCCACCGTGTGCCCGCGTGCCAGCAGCACCCTGGTGCACTCGACCAGGAGGGCCTCCTCGCCCACCACCACACAGCTGAACGGCTCGGCAGTCATCGTGCGCCTCCTTCGGAACTGCCCCGCTGGGAGAGCAGTTCGGCCAGCAGTTCGTCCACGGCCGCGTCGGACAGGCCGGCGACCAGGCTCTCGGCGTCGCCGGGCGGCACGACCTGGGCCGCCGCCGGGACGGGCCCAGGGGCCGGTGCCGGCGTCGGTGGCGGCGTCGGTGCCGCGAGTGGGGCCGGTGCCGCGAGTGGGGCGGGCGTCGGCACCGGGCTCGGTGCGGGTGCGGCCTGGG
The DNA here is from genome assembly GCF_041435095.1 of Kitasatospora sp. NBC_00315. Taxonomy (NCBI): domain Bacteria; kingdom Bacillati; phylum Actinomycetota; class Actinomycetes; order Kitasatosporales; family Streptomycetaceae; genus Kitasatospora; species Kitasatospora sp. NBC_00315. Next base: position 2,005,102 of record NZ_CP108025.1, read on the forward strand.
CCTGGAAGTACTCGCCGAGCCGCCGGATGGTGATCCGCTCGAACAGCAGGGTCGCCGGCTGCGGCCCGTACACCGCCTCCAGGCCCCGGGTCAGCTCCAGCACCACCAGCGAGTCGACGCCGTAGTTCTCGAAGGTGAGATCCGGGTCCAGTTGCTCCGGTGTCATCTCCAGCACCCGGGCGAACACCGCCGTCACCTGCTCCAGCGGATCCCGGGGCCCGGCCGCCTCGGCGACCGGCTCAGGAGCGGGGACGACGGCCGGGGCGGCCGTCACCGGGGCGACGGTCACCGGCGGTGCGGCGGCCGGGGGTGCGGCGGCCGGGGGCGCGCTCGGGCGGAGCTGCGGCACCAGGCCGTCGCTGACCGCCGCGATCACGCTCTGGAAGGCCGGTCCCGCCGCCGTCGTGGGCGATCCCACGCTGATGTCGCGGAACCCGCAGCCCGCCAGCACGTCCCGCCACTGCCGCTCGCTCGCCAATGGGGAGCCGGGCATCCGCTGCTCGGGGTCGGCGAACAGCCACCAGCCCGTCGTCAGGCCGAACACCAGCGCCAGCTGGTGCTGCGGCCGGGTGCCCTCGGTGAGCAGCAGCACGCCGCCGGCGCGCAGCAGCAGCTTGGCCTGGGCCAGCGTGTCGGCCAGCCGGCGGGTGGCGTGGAAGACGTTGGTGCCGAACACCACGTCGTGGTCGCCGAGCGCCGCTCCCTGGTCCGTCAGGTCCGCCTCGATGTCGAGGACCTCGAACCGCGCGAACGGGTGCTGCGGCCCGAACCTGGCCCGCCCCTTGCGGACGAAGGCCGGGGAGACGTCGGTGAAGGCGTAGTCGACCGATCCGGCGTAGGGCGCCAGCGCGGCGAGCACCGCCGTGCTGGTGCCGCCCGTCCCGGCGCCCACCTCCAGCACCCGCACCACGGTGCCGGGTGCTGCGGTCAGCCGGGCCTCGACCTGCTCGACCACGAGCCGGGCCACCTCGGCGTTGCACCGGTCGGTCACCGGGTCGCCCCGGTAGACGGCGGCCACCCGCTCGGAGGAGCCCTCCGGGAACAGCACCTCCATCGCGCCGAGCTTGCCGGTGAGCACCTCGGGCAGCGCGGCCAGGCAGTCCCGCAGCAGCGAGGCGACCGGCGCGATGCCCGGGTGCCGGGCGATCAGCGCGTCGACCTCCCGGACGACCCCGGCCTCGTCCTCGGCCGGGCGCCCGCCCGGCCGGAACCGGCCGTCCTCGCTGTCGAGGTACCCGGCGTCCGCCAGGATGTCGAGCTGCACCTGGAACAGCGCGGCGTGCTCGGGCACCACGCCCAGCCGCTCGGCCGCCTCGCTCCGGTCGTACCAGCGCTGCGGCTGCTCGAACAGGCCGGCCCGGCGCAGCACCGCGGCCAGCAGGCGCCGGGTCAGCTCCTCGGCCTCGGCCACCGCGTACTGGTACTGCGCCAGGGTGTCGTCGGACGTGGCCTCCTGGCGCGACCTCACCGCCGGCAGCGCGGCCGGCGCGGCGCCGGGGAGCACGGTCAGCGTCCGGTCCGCCACCACGCCCAGGTTGTCCAGGATGCGCTGGTCCGCGTCCAGTGCCAGCAGCTGGGGCAGCTCGGCGCCGAGCGCGCGCTCGACCACCGCCATGCCCTGCTCCGCCGTCATCGGCCGGATGCCGGCCGCCTCGATGCGGCGCAGCACCCGCTCGCGGTCCTCGTCACCGCCCGCGTGCCAGTAGCCCAGGTTGAGCACCCGGACCGGGAAGGGCAGGGTGCGCGCGGCGTGCAGGGCGTAGGCGTCCGCGAAGGTGCAGCCCGCCGCGTAGCCCGCCTGGCCGTGGTTGCCCTCGAAGGCGACCCCGGAGGAGTAGAACAGCGCGAAGTCCAGCGGCTCGTGGCGCAGCACGTGCAGCAGGCTCCAGGTGGAGTCGGTCTTGGACTCCAGCGCCGCGCGCAGATCCGCCTCCGGCAGCTCCCGGACGACCCGGTTGACCAGCACCATCGCGGCGTTGATCACGCCGTGCAGGGCCCCGAACTCGCGCTTGGCGAAGGCGACCGCCTCGGCCAGCGCGGCCGGGTCGGTGGCGTCCAACGCGAGGTGGCGCACCTCGGCGCCGGCCGCCTCCAGCTCGGCGAGCGTCTCGCGCCGGGGGCCGTCCAGCGGGGAGCGGCCGAGCACGACCAGCTTGGCGCCGTAGGTCCGGGCGAGGTGGCGGCAGGTGTCCCGGCCGACGGCTCCCAGGCCGCCGATGATCAGGTAGACCCCGCCGGGCCGCAGCCGGGACGGGCCGAGCGGCAGTTCGACCCGCTCCAGGATCCGCTCGCGGCGGACGCCGGCCCGCAGCGACACCGGGACGGTCCGGGCCGGGAAGGGCTCGGCCGCGACCCGGGCGGCCGATGCGGCGGCCTCGTCGGAGCGCAGGTCGACCAGCGCCACCCGCAGGTTCGGGAACTCCTTGCCGACCACCATGGCCAGCCCCGCCAGACCGGCGGACCACGGCCGGGAGGCGTCGCCCGGCTCCAGCGGGTGGACGTCGGTGGTCACCACCTTCAGCCGGAGCGGCCGGTCCAGCAGGCCGTGCCGGTCCAGCGCGCGGACCAGGCGGTGGAGCGAGACCACGCTGCGGTCCATCACCGAGCGCACGGCCGCGCGGTCGGCGGGCTCCCGCTCCGGGCCGGGAGCCGCCCCGGAGTCCGCTCCGGAGTCCGCACCGGCGTCCGCACCGGCGCCGAGGAAGTAGACCAGGTCGGGTGCGCCCGGCCCGGTCAGCACCCGGTCGAGCTCGGCCTCGGTGAGACCGCCGGGGCCGATCGGCAGCCGGGTCAGCTCCGCGTCGCGGTGCGCCCGGGCGATGCCCTCGGCCGGCTCGGCGTGCGGCCGCTCGGCGACCAGCAGTACCCGGTGGGCCGGCTCGGCGGCGCCCTCGGCGGCCCGGGGCGTCCAGACCGGCCGGTGCGCGGCCACGGTCGTGGCCTTCGCCTCACGGTAGGTCAGGCCGACGAAGCGGACCCGTACCGCGCCGTCGTCGTCGAGCACCAGCACGTCGCAGCGGTCGGGGCCGGTCTCCCGGACGTGGGACCAGCCGGTCGCCGGCACCGGGCCGAAGACCTCCACGCGGTCGGCGGCGAAGGGCAGCATCGGCCGGGCCTGCGCGCCCCGGCGCCGTACCAGCAGCGCCGCGACGGTGTGCAGTGCGGCGTCCAGCACGCCGGGGTGCAGCGCGTGCGCGGCCTCCTCGGTGGGCGCGCCGATCCGGCCCAGCACCTCGTCCCGGCCGGTCCACACCTGCTGGACCCGGCGGTAGAACGGACCGTAGGGCAGGCCCTGCCCTTCGAGCATCCGGTAGAAGGCGCCCTGGTCGGGGCCGCTCTCCAGGCCGGAGCGCAGCGCCGCGACGTCGACCGCCGGGGGCGCCGGGGGCGCCGCCGTCAGACGGCCGCAGGAGCGCAGGGCGTCGTCGGCGCCGAGCACCTCGTAGCCCTCGCCCTCGAACCGGACGGCCACCCCCGCCGCCGCGCCGGTCACGGCCAGCGGAGCGATCCAGCGGACGTCCGCGAAGGCCCGTCCGGTCAGCGCGCCGGCCCCGCCGGCCGCCTCGGCGACCAGGTCGAGGTGTCCGACGCCCGGCAGGATCGGCCGGCCGGCGACGACGTGGTCCCGCAGGACGGGTGCACCGGCCGCGAGCGTGCGCCGCCAGGGCGACCCGCCCGGGAGCGCGGGCACGGCGGGAGATTTGGGGGCGGACGCCACGGCCGGGATGTCCAGCCAGTGCCGCACCCGCTCGAACGGGTAGGTCGGCAGCGGCACCCGCCGCCGCGCGCCCGGCCGCAGCCGGTTGACGAGATCCCAGTCCAGCGCGATGCCGCAGACCCACAGGCGTGCCAGCAGGTCGTCGCCACCGGCGAGGATCTGCGCGGCCAGGAAGTCCTGGCCGCCGGTGCCCTCGGTGAACAGGCCGGCGAGCGGGGGGTGCTGCCCGACCCGGTCGCGGTGCAGCCACTGGCCGCCCTCGCCGCGTCCGACGGCGGCCAGCCGCTCGGCCGCCTCCGCGACGTCGGCGGCGACGAACGCCAGCCGCTCGGCCATCGGCTCCCGGCCGACCCGCAGGGTGTGCGCGATGTCGGCCAGCCGCGGGGTGTGCGGCTGCGCCGGCGCCGTGAGCGCGCGGGCCAGCTCGGCGGCGTACTCCCGCAGCCGCTGCCCGTCGCGGGCGGAGAGCACGATCAGCTCGGGCGTCTCGGGCCCGTCCGGGGTGGCCTCGGGTGCGAGGTACTCCTCCAGGATCACGTGGGCGTTGGTCCCGCCGGCGCCGAAGGAGCTGACGGCGGCCCGGCGGGGCAGCGGGTTGCCGTCGGCGTCGAGCGGCCGGGGCCAGGGCGCGGTCTCCCGCTGGACGGTGAACGGCGAGTTGCCGAAGTCGATGACCGGGTTCGGCTCCTCGGCGTGCAGGGTGGGCAGCAGCGTGCCGTGCCGCAGCTGGAGCACCGCCTTGGTGATCCCGGCGATCCCGGCCGCGCCCTCCAGGTGGCCGATCGCCGACTTCACCGATCCCAGTGCGCAGAACCCGGTGTCGGAGGTGTGCGCGGCGAAGGCCTGGGCCAGCGCGGTGTGCTCGATCGGGTCGCCGAGCGCGGTGCCGGTGCCGTGCGCCTCGACGCAGCCGATGGTGCGGGCGTCGATCCCGGCGGTGGCCAGCGCCTGTTCGACCAGGGCCTGCTGGGCGTGCGGGTTGGGGACGGTGAAGCCGCTGGTGCGGCCGCCGTGGTTGACGGCGGTGGAGCGGATCACGGCGTGCACCGTGTCGCCGTCCCGGACGGCCTGCGACAGCCGCTTGAGCAGCACCGCGCCGACGCCCTCGCCCGGTACGTACCCGGTGCCGCCGGCGCCGAAGGCCCGGCAGCGGCCGTCGGCGGAGAGCATCGTCTTGTGGCTCAGGTGCACGTACTTGTCCGGGTGGACGGCGACGTTGACGCCACCGGCGATCGCGTAGCCGCACTCGCCCCGGCGGATGCTCTCGCAGGCCTGGTGCAGGGCCACCAGGGAGGCCGAACAGGCGGTGTCCACCACCACGCTGGGGCCCCGGAAGTCACCGAAGTAGGAGACCTGGTTGGCGATCGAGGACCGGTTGGCCAGCACCACCTGGTGGTTGCCCCGGGCGGACTCGGTGGCCGCCAGTACGGCGTAGTCGTCCCACATGACGCCGACGAACACACCGACGTCGTGCCCCTGGCCGCCGAACCTGGGCGCGGGGATCCGTGACGGCGGGTAGCCCGCGTTCTCCAGCGCCGACCAGGCCGTCTCCAGGAAGAGGCGCTCCTGCGGGTCCATCGTCCGGGCCTGCATCGGCGAGATCTGGAAGAACAGCGAGTCGAACGAGGCGACGTCGGACAGGAAGCCGCCCCAGCGGCTGTGGCTGCGGCCCGGCGTGGCGGGATCGGGGTCGAACAGGGCCTCGGCGTCCCAGCGGTCGGCGGGGACCTCCGTCACGCAGTCGCGGCCCGCCGCGAGGTTCTGCCAGAACTCGTCCAGGTCCCGGGCCTGCGGATAGCGACCGCTGATGCCGATGACGGCGATCGGGTCGTCCTCGGCCTCCTCCCGGCGGACCGGGGCGGTGCCGGGCGACGGCACGGCCGGGGCCTGCTGCTGTTCGGCCGGGGCCGCCGGCCGCTCGACCGGTGCCTGGTCCTGGGGCCGGTGGTCCTGGCTCCGGGGCAGGTCGGCCGGTACGGGGAAGCGCCGGGCCACCGCCTGCGCGTGCTCGGCCAGCAGGTGCCCGGCCAGCTCGTCGACGGTGCGGTACTCGAAGAACACCGTCCCCCGCAGCCCGGGGAAGTCCTTTCCGAGCAGCGTGTTGGACTCCATGACGAGCACCGAGTCCAGCCCGTAGTCGTCCAGCGCGACCCTGCTGTCGAGCCGGCCGGCGGGCAGCTTCAGCACCCCGGACAGCACGCCCCGCAGATGCTCCACCAGCTTCGCGCGCTGCCCGTCCGTGGCCGCCCGGGGCAACGCCGGGGCAGCGGTCCGGGACGGCTCCGGGGCCGCGGTCCGGGACGGCTCCGGGGCCGCCAGCGCGGCGTCCAGCACCACCGGGTCGCCCCAGGCGGGGACCAGCCAGGGCGCGGTGACGCCGAAGGCCCGGTCGAACGCCGCCAGGCCCTGCTCGGCGCTGAGCGCCCGCATGCCGCTGCGCCGGGTGTACGCGGCCAGCTCCTGCTCGCGGACCAGCCCGTCGACGCCGCCGACCGACCAGAGCGGCCAGCCCAGCGACAGACTTCGGCCCTGCCGGGCACCCTGCCGGACCCAGGACTCCCGGAGCACGGTGTAGAGGTCCGCGAAGCGGTTGGCGGTGGCGTAACTCGCCGCGCCGAAGTCGCCGACCAGGGAGGAGACCGAGGAGAACACCACGAAGAGGTCGAGGGCGTCCTCGGCGGTCAGCCGGTCCAGCCGGACCAGGCCGTGGGTCTTGGCCGCCATCACCCGGGCGAACCGCTCCCGGTCGCCGTCGGTGGCCCGGCCGTCGTCGGCCACGCCGGCCAGGTGGAACACCCCGTGCAGGGCGCCGAAGCGCTCCCGGGCGGCCGCCAGCGCCGCGCCGAGCTCCTCGCCCCGGACGACGTCGGCGCGCAGCGCGAGCACCTCGGCGCCCAGCCCGGCGAGCGTCCGGTGCCACCGCAGGGCCCCGGCGTCCGGCTCGGTGCGGCCGATCAGCACCAGCCGGGCGCGGTGGGTGCGGGCCAGGTGCTCGGCGAGCGCGCGTCCGATCGCCCCGTTGCCACCGGTGATCACGTAGACGCCCCGCTCGCGCAGCGGAGCCGTGGCGGCGCCGGGCGCCACCGGGCGCAGCTCGCGCACCTCCCGGTCGCCCGCCGCCGTGCGGCGTGCCTCCACTCCGGCGGCCCGCGCGGCGGCGCGCAGCTCGGCGGCCACCGCCCCGGCCAGGAGGGCGGTCGCCGATCCGGCCGGCACCCCGAGGGTGAGCAGTTCGACGCGGGGCGCGACCGCGGCCGTGGAGCGGGCGAAGCCGGCCGGGGCGGCCTGCTCGGGCCGGTCCTGGCCGCCGTCCTGCGGGTGGACCAGCAGGCAGCGCACCCGGCCCGGGAGTGTCCCGCCCGCGACCGCGGCGAGGATGTCGAGCAGGGTGGAGCACGAGCGGTCGAGCCGCTCCGCGACCCAGCCTTCGTCCTCCGGAGCCGGACCGGCGCCGGCCGGGTCGAACGCGGCCGGGTCGGCGAGGCCGCCGAGCAGCGCGAGGTCCAGCCCGTCCGGGCCGGCCAGCGCGGCGAGCCGGCCGGCGAGGCCGTCCCGCTCCTCGGGGACGGCCACGACCCGGCGCCAGGCCCCGGTCGCCGCCAGCGCGGCCTCCAGCTCCGGGCTCGCGCCGAGCAGCGCCAGCGTGCCCGCCGCCGTCCCGGGCTCCGGCTCGGCGGCGGCGCGCCAGTACGGCTCGTAGAAGCGGGCCTGTCCGGCTTCGACGCCGGGCGCACCGAGCGGTGCCGCGGCCGGCGCCACGACCGCCGTCACCCGGGCGGGCGCGGCCGGGGCCGCCGCGAGGGTCGGAGCGGGCGCGAGGGTCGGAGCGGGCGCCAGGGTCGGGGCGGGCGCGCCGCCCGGCAGACGGCCGGCGAAGTCCCGGACGGCGGCCAGCACGCGGCCCTGTTCGTCGGTGACGGTGAGGTCGAAGCGCCGTACCCCGGCCGCCTCGCCCACCAGCCGGGCGTGGGCGTAGCAGACCGCGGGCAGCGGGGCGAACACCTCCAGCGAGCCGAGGCTGAACGGCACGGCCAACTCACCGGGCCGGGGGGCCGCGGTACGGCCTGCCCAGTGGCAGGCCCGCAGGGCGCCGTCGAGCAGGGCCGGGGGCAGTTCCACGGCCGGGTCGGACGCGTCGGTGCTCAGCCGCAGCAGGGCCTCGGCCGGCCCGCTGCGGATCTCGTCGACGACCTGGAAGGAGGGGCCGTAGCCGAAACCGGCGGCCCGGTAGTCGGCGTAGGCGCCGACCCGGTCGCGGACCGGCGTCAGCCGCTCGCGCAGGGCGTCCAGGTCGACGGCGGCCGGTTCGGTGCCGGACGTCGGGGCGAGGGCGCCGCGGGCGTGGACGACCCGGCCCTCCCCTGCCTCGCTGTACACCTCGAAGGCGAGTCCGGCGCCGTCCGGACGCAGCGCGGCGTAGAGCGCCAGCTCCCCGGTCGGCAGCTCGACCGCCCGGCCCCAGAACACCTCGCGCAGCGTGTGTCGCACGCCCGGCTCGACCAGGGCGGCGGCCGCCCGGACGAACTCCAGGGTGGCGGCGCCGGCGAGCAGCGCCCGCCCCTCGATCACGTGGTCGCGCAGCAGCGGGTCTCCCGCGCGCAGGGTCTTGCGCAGACGCAGCTCGGCGACGGTGGACTCGTTGGCGTCCACCAGCGGGTGCAGGGCCGCGGCGCCGAGCTCCGGGTCCAGCGGGATCCAGTAGCGCTCGGCGGCGAAGGGGTACCGGGGGGCGCGGACCCGGCGCGGTGCGGTGCCGGGGCGGGCGGCGTGCCACTGGGCCCAGTCCACCTCCGTGCCGGTGAGCCAGCGCCGGGCCTGCTCGCCGAGCGGACCGTCGTCGGCGATCCCGGGCAGCGGACCGCCCTCGGCGAAGGCGCGCAGCGCGGCGACGATCGCGGCGCCGTCGTCGGCGGTCACGGCGAGCCGCACGTCCATCGCCTCGCGGCCCACCTGGGTGGTGAAGCAGAGGTCGGCGAGCGGGACGTGCTCGGTCTCCAGGAAGCGCGCGGCCCGGCCGGCGTAGTCGCGCAGCCGCTCCTCGTCGCGCGCCGACAGCAGGAACAGGACGGGCTCACCGCTGCGTTGCCCGGCGGCCGGGTCGGCGGTGGGCAGGTCGGTGTTCGGCCCCTCCTCCAGCACCAGGTGGGCGTTGGCGCCGCCGGCGCCGAACGAGCTGAGCCCGGCCCGGCGCGGCCGGTCGCCGTCCGGCCAGGCGGCGAGTTCGCGCTGCACGCGGAACGGCGAGCGGTCGAAGTCGATGTTCGGGTTGAGTTCGGCGGAGTGCAGCGAGGGCACCAGGGTGCGGTGCGCGAACTGGAGCAGCACCTTGGCGAGGCCCGCCATGCCTGCGGCGGACTCCAGGTGCCCGACGTTGGACTTGACCGAGCCGATCGGCCAGTGGCCGGGCTCGGCGCCGGCCGAGCGGTAGGCGTTGGTGAGGCCGGTCAGCTCGATCGGGTCGCCGAGCGCGGTGCCGGTCCCGTGCGCCTCGACGTAGCCGATGTCCGCCGGGGTGATCCCGGCCTGCTCCAGGGCCGCGTTGATCGCGCGCTGCTGGGCGTGCGGGTTGGGCACGGTGTAGCCGTTGGTCCTGGCGCCGTGGTTCACGGCGCTGCCGAGGATCACGCCGTGGATCCGGTCGCCGTCGGCCAGTGCCTGCCGGTAGGGCTTCAGCAGGACGGCGCCGACGCCCTCGCCCGGCACGTAGCCGTCGCCGCCCTCGCCGAAGGCGCGGCAGCGGCCGTCGGAGGAGAGGAAGCGGCCCTGGCTCAGGAAGGCGTACTTGTACGGGTGCACCGAGACGTTGACGCCGCCGGCGATCGCCAGCTCGCTCTCGCCGCGGCGCAGGCTCTCGCAGGCCAGGTGGATGGCGGTGAGCGAGGACGAGCACATGGTGTCCAGCGCCAGGCTGGGGCCGGCGAGGTTCAGCGCGTACGAGACCCGGTTGGCGATGGTCGCGAACGAGGAGCCGGTGAGCGGGCGGCCGCCGCGCAGGGCGTCCAGCGCCCCGTGGAACTGGTACTCGCCGTACATCACCCCGACGTAGACGCCGACCGGGCGGCCGGCCAGGTCGGCGCGCCGGTAGCCGGCGTCCTCCAGCACGTGCCAGGAGTTCTGCAGGAACAGCCGCTCCTGCGGGTCCATCAGTTCGGCCTGGCGCGGGGAGATGCCGAAGAAGAGCGGGTCGAAGCGGTCGACGTCGCGCAGGAAGCCGCCCCAGCGGGTGTGCGCCGTGCCGGGCGTCGCCGGGTCGGCGTCGAACCAGCGGGAGGCGTCCCAGCGGTCGGCGGGGATCTCGCCGATGCAGTCGCGGCCTTCCACCAGGTTGGCCCAGAACTCCTCCAGGTCGTCCGCCATCGGGAAGCGGCCGCTCAGGCCGATCACCGCGATCGCGCCGTCCTCGGCCCGGTCCCCGCCGTCCTCCCGGGGCACCCGGACGGTCCGGGCGCGCCGCGCCGGGGCGAGGGCGGCCGGCAGCGCGGCGGTCGCCGCGGCCGGCTCCTCGCGGGTGGTCCCGCCGCCCAGCTCGGCCGGGTGGTGCTCGGCGAAGTAGCCGGCCAGCTCGCCCAGGGTCGCGTACTCGAAGAACAGCGTCCGGGAGAGGCCCTCGAACCGCCGGCCCAGCTCCCGGTTGAGCTTGGTGATCATCAGCGAGTCGATGCCGTAGCGGTCGAACGGCGCGTTGTCGGCGAGTTCGGCCGGCTCCAGCCCGGTCTCGGCGGCGATCAGCTCGCGCAGCAGCCGCAGGGCGTCCGCGCGCCGGTCCGTGTCGTCCCCGGCGGCGGCGGGGGACGGGGACGAGGCGGCGGGGGCGGGGGCGGGGGCGGCCAGCGCGGCGGCGACCCGTCCGGTGTCCCCGTACGCGGCCACCAGGGCGCCCCGGGCGCCGAGGGCCTGCTCGAACAGGCCGAGGCCGGTGGCGGTGGGCAGCACGCCGAAGCCGGTGCGGGCCGCGATCTCGGCGGCCGCCTCGGTGCTCTGGCGCATCCCGCCGTCGGCCCACATCGGCCAGGCGACGGCGGTCAGGCCCGGCCGCCGCTCGGCGTACGCCTCCAGGAAGGCGTTGGCGTAGGCGTAGTCGCACTGTCCGGCGCTGCCGATGTGTGCGGCGATCGAGGAGAACGCGACGAAGAAGTCCAGCGGGTCGTCCGCCGTGGCGGCCTCCAGCGCGCGCAGGCCGGCCACCTTGGGCGCGAGCACCGCGGCGAAGTCCTCCGCGGACTTGGTCAGGGCGAAACCGTCGCGCAGCACGCCGGCGGCGTGCACGACGCCGTTGACCGGCCCGAACCGCGCCCGGACGTCCGCCAGGCACGCCGCGAGGGCGTCCGGATCCGACACGTCCGCCCGCAGGTAGGTGACCCGCTCGTCGGGCTCGGCGCCGGGGCGCTCACCACGGCCCAGCAGCACCACGCGGGCGTCGGCGCGGCTCAGCAGCAGGTCGGCGACGGCCCGGCCGAGGCCGCCCGCGCCGCCGGTGACCAGGTAGACGCCGCCCTCACGGACGGCCACCGGCTCGGCGGCGGGTGCGGGTACGAAGACCGGGAGGCAGCGGCCGGCGGTGGTGTGCGTGACCTCGGTGTCACGGCCGTCGCCGGCCAGCTCGGCGGCGAGAGCGGCCGCCTCGTCCACCCCTTCGGCGAGGCCGACCACCTGCAGGGCGAGCAGCGGGCTCTCGGCCCGTACCGTCCGGGCCAGAGCGGCCAGCGCGGCACGCTCGGGGCGGGCCCCGCCGGGCTCGTGACGGTGCACCAGCAGGATCCGGACGGGCACGGTCGGCCGGGCCCGCAGCAGCTGCTGGACGAGGTGCAGGACCTGCTCGGGCTCGGGCTCGTCCACCAGCAGGACGGCCGGGACGGACGGGATCTCCGCGCCGGGTTCGAGGGCGGTGACCGCGCCGGCCCCCGGCCCGGTGAGCGGCGTGGACAGTTCGGCCCGGCGCTCCGCGCTCGCGGCCACCACCGTCCGGGCGCCGGTCGGGGCGTCGGCCCGGCCGGTCGCGGTCTCGACCGGGGCGGCCTCCCAGCGGCGGACCAGCAGCGCCGATCCCCCGGCGCGGCCGATCACCCGGACGGTCAGGCCCCGTAGACGGGCCAGCGGCCGCCCGTGGGCGTCCAGCACCGTCAGCCCGGCCTGCGCGGAGCGCTCCCCGAGCCGGCCGGTGGTGACGTGCACCCAGCACGGGCCGGTGACCGGGGCGTGCACGGTCAGCTCGTCCAGGGCCAGCGGCAGGAAGCCCTCGGCCGCGTCCCCGTAGTGCCGGGCGAGCAGCACCACCAGCGCGTGCAGGGCGCTGTCCAGCAGCGCCGGGTTCAGCGCGGCGCCGTCCAGTACGGCGCCGTCGGGCAGTTCGAGCCGGGCGAGAGCCTCGCCCTCGCCGAGGTGCAGCTCGGCCAGGGCCCGCATCCGGGGGCCGTGGTCGAGGCCGCGGGCGCGGACCTCGGCGTAGCCCTCCGTCAGGGTGACCGCCTCGGTGCAGCGCGCCGCCAGCGCGGCGAGGTCCACCGGGGCCGGCGGCTCGACGGCGCCGGGCCGGATCTCACCGGCGGCGTGCACCCGCTCGTCCTCGGAGATCTCGAAGCCGATCGTGTCCTGCTCGCGCCAGAGCGACACCAGCGCGGTGCGCGGGCCGGCGGCGTACGAGAGCAGCTGCTCGAAGGAGACGCCACCGAGCCTGACCGGGCCACCGGTCGACAACTCGCCTGCCGCACGGGCTAGTTCGAGGTAGCCGACGGCCGGCATCACGGGCTCGCCGCCGACCCGGTGGTCGGCCAGGTAGAACTCCTCGCCGGAGCGCGAGCTGCGGTAGGCCAGGGTGTCCAGGGTGGAGACGTTCTCGTCGAGCATGGGGTGCGGGCCCCGGCCGGCGAGCGGCGTCCGCTCCGCTGCCTCCGCGGTGTCCGGGCCGGTCATCCAGCACCGGCGGCCCTCGAAGGGGTAGGTCGGCAGCGGCACCCGGCCACGGGCCTCCCCCGCGAACCAGGCCGTCCAGTCCACCTCGGCCCCGGCGGCCCAGGCGCGGGCGACGGCCTCCCGGGGGCCGTCCGCCACACCCAGGACCAGGCCGCGCGCCTCCTCCTGCGCACCGCGCAACGCGATCCGGGCGGCGCGGCCCGCGCGACCGGCGGCCGGGGCGGAGGCATCCCGACCGGCCGCCCCCGCGGCCAGGTCGAGTGCCCCGGTCACGCAGGCGGCGACCCGGGCGGCGAGGCCGTCCCCGTGGACGGCGACCGGCCGAAGGCCCAGGCCGAGCCAGAACCGGCCCAGCGCGTACTGGAGGGCGAAGACCTGCCCGCGCTCGCCCTGCTCGCCGGCGCCGGCGGCCAGCGCGGCCTCGTGGTGCTCCGCGAACGCGGGCTCGGCCTCGCGCCACCGCGCCGCGAGTGCCTCGGCGCCGGCGACCTGCTCGGTGAAGACGAACGACACCTCGCCCGTCCCGGGCTCGGCGGGGATCGCGGCCGCGCGAAGGGCGGCGGCCAGCTCGGCCCGGTCCGCGCCGGTGACGGCGAGCCGGTACTCGTGGGCGCGGCGGCCGACGGCCAGGGTGTACGCGACGTCGGCGAGCGAGTCGGCCTCGTCGTCGTCGAGGTGCCCGGCCAGCTCGTCCGCGGCCGTCCGCAGCGCGGTCGCGGTCCGTGCGGAGAGCACCAGCACCTCGTCCGCGCGGGGGGCGCCGGTGACCGGCGCGGGCGGGGCCTCCTCCAGCACGGCGTGGGCGTTGGTGCCGCCGATGCCGAAGGAGCTGACGCCGGCGCGCAGCGGGCCCGCCGCGGTCCAGGGCGCCTCGGCCGTACTCACCGTGAAGGGCCCGGACGCGAAGTCGATGGCGGGGTTGGGCGTCCGGTAGTTCACCGTGGGCACCAGCGTGCGGTGCTTCATCATCAGCACGGTCTTGATCACACCGGCCACACCGGCCGCCGCGTCGAGGTGGCCGATGTTGGACTTGACCGAGCCGATCGCGCAGAACCCGGTGTCGGCGGTGCCGTCACGGAACGCCTTGGTCAGCGCGGACACCTCCACCGGGTCGCCGAGGCGGGTGGCCGTGCCGTGCGCCTCCACGTAGCCGATGGTCCGCGGGTCCACGCCGGACACCGCGTGCGCCTCGCGGATCACCGCGGCCTGGCCGGCCGCGCCGGGAGCGGCGAAACTCACCTTGCCGGAGCCGTCGTTGTTGGTGGCCGTGCCCTTGATCACCGCGTGCACGGTGTCCCGGTCCGCGATGGCGTCGCGCAGCAGCTTGAGCACCAGGACGCCCACGCCGTTGCCGAGCACGGTGCCGCTGGCCTCGGCGTCGAAGGTGCGCACGTATCCGTCCTCGGAGAGGATCGCGCCCTCCTCGTACAGATAGCCCTTCGCCTGCGGCAGTTTGACGGTCACTCCGCCGGCCAGGGCCATGTCGCACTCACCGTTCACCAGGCCCTGGCAGGCGAGGTGGATGGCCACCAAGGAGGTGGAGCAGGCGGTCTGGACGGTGTAGGCCGGGCCCTTGAGGTCGAGCTTGTAGGCCAGTCGGGTGGCCAGGAAGTCCTTGTCGTTGCCGACCATCACGGCGAAGTGGTTCGAGGTGGTGCTCTGGTCGACGTTCGGCAGCACCTGCTGCTGGAGGTAGGTGTTGATCGCCGCGCCCGCGTACACGCTGATCAGGCCGTCGAAGCGGGCCGGGTCGTAGCCCGCGTTCTCCAGTGCGGCGTGCCCGGTGGTCAGCAGGATCCGGTGCTGGGGATCGGTGAACTCCGCTTCGGCCGGAGTGAATTCGAAGTATCCGGTGTCGAAGAGGTCGACGTCGGGGATCACGCCGTGGGTCGGCACGTATCCCGGGTCGTCCAGCAGGCGGGCCGGCACACCGGCCGCCGCGAGCTCCTCCCGGCCGAACCGGGTGACGCCCTCCCGCCCCTCGCGGAGCAGACGCCAGTAGGAATCAAGGTCGTCGGCGCCGGGAAAGCGCCCGGCCATGCCGATGATCGCGACATCCGTCTCGGCCACCATCGGACCCTCGGGGCTGCTCACTGGCCGAACCCTCCCAAATCGGTGCGCCTGACCGGGCGGAGCAGGCGGGATCGCTCGGCGGCCGAGCGGGCGTCAGGGGCGGCGGGGTGCGGTCCGCGGCCGGGGGCCGGGAGGCCGTGGAGGGTGGTGGTCCGCGCCGCCGACAAGGCCGCGCGGTTCCCGATCCGGACGTGCTTGTATCGAACAGTCACCCGCGATATCCCCACGTAAATGAATTGCGCCGGATAATGCTCCCGGCCCGGGCCGAACCGGAGAAGAACTTCCGGCGTGCACGAGGAAAACTCAAGCCTGTTCAGGGCATGCTTCGATTCCACCGAATCGACGGGAGGCCGACGGCGTCAGTTTGTCCTGCGAAGCAAACCTCGGAGCCCTGACGCCGGGAATCGCCCAGCAGCACCAGCACCCCGGAGGACTGAAAACAATCCCGCTCTAAATACCGCAGGATCTCATGGTGAACCCCCCGTAAACTCGACCGACACGTCTCGCATCTGTCACCCCGTGGCCTCGGATCCCTGCGATGCGAAACCCGTGCCGCATCGCCCGCACACTCGGCTACTCGGAGCCTAACCGGAATGACCGACGAGGCGCAATGAAAAAATGTGATGAGCGATCATCAATGCGACAAGAACCGCCCGCGAACGGTCGAAGCGGGACCTCGACGTACCACCACGGCATCTCGGGCTCCCGACGAGCCACACGCGCGGGCCGCCGGCACAGCAGCGGCCATCCCTCTGGTCAAGTTCTCTCCCCCCGGAGCACTCTCTCCACCCGTACGGCGCCGCCATCACCCGCGCGGCCACCGGGACCCGACTCTACGCGAGCCCCTGCCCGACAACCACCCCCGCCGATCGGCGGTCCACACGTCGGACGCGGGCACCTGCGGCCCGGCTCGGGGCAGCAGGGATCCCGTGACTGATCGTCATATCAGCTTCTATCAGAAGATCGTCGGCGGGCGTCGCGATTCACCGGATCTCCACGGTGCGTTCCTGATCACACGTCGCCCCCCGCTCGGGGACGCCGGTATCGTCGGTCCTGAGCCAGGCGGTGGTCGCCCACGAGGCGGCCCGGCGGCTGAGCCGCGCGCCCGGACGCGCGGCTCACCGCACTGTTCCTCTCCGGCCGGGCGGCGCCCGGGCGCGGGACGGTGCGGGGCCTCGCCGGGGCCGGCGGCGCCCCCTGGACGTCCCGGTGACCGCGTACCACGGGACCGGGAGGCGGCCTGGACGAGCGGTCGGTGGCGGCCCGGGCGGCGGCCACCCGCTCCTCCTTCACCCTGCGCGCTTTCGCGGGCGGACACTTCCATCTCCTGGACCACACCGCGGAACTCGTCGCCGATCTCCTCGGCCGAATCGCTGCCGATCGACCCCGAGGCGAATTCCGGCCGTATTCCGTCGCGAACCGGCCGGACGGGACGGCCACATCTCCCGGAATGCTCCGCGAGCACCGATGATCGCGCGCGCCGCGACGGCGCGCGGTGATCGATCCACCGCCCCGCCGGAATTCCGGTCGCCGCGCGCGGCCCGGGTGAGGCGTCCGGACGGTGCACGGGAACAGAACATTCGGCGGCGGCCGTCCCTCGACGTGCCGCGGGGACGGACGGACGTTCTCCGGGTGGCGCTCGGACGCCATGCGCCGGGGCTCCGGCGCATTCGTCGGTGGCAATCCGCCGGAGCGCAGACCGGGCCGCCCGGAACGACGGGAGCGACCGCTGCCGTTCGCCCACGAAAGGACTGGCGGGGTGGCGCGGGCCCGGCCGGGCCCGCGCCACCCCGCCGTCAGACCCGCTCCACCCGCTCGCCGGCCTCCGCCGGGTCACCGGCCACGCCCGGGTCGGGCCGTCCGGTCCCGTCCTCGGGCTCCGTCGCACCGGGCTCCGTAGTGCCGGTCTCCGTAGTGCCGGTCTCCGTCGTACCGGCCGTGGTACCGGCCGTCGCACCGTCGGGCCCGGCCGCCGCCGCGGCGCGCAGTTCGGCCAGTCCGGCCTCCGGCTGCGCCACGATCGCCCGCAGCAGCCGCTCGTAGGACCCGGCCAGACTCTCGGCCGTCCCACGGGCGAACAGGTCGGTGCTGTACTCCAGGTAGCCGTGCAGGCCGGACGCCGCCTCCTGCACCACCAGGTTGAGGTCGTACTTCGCCGTGCCGGAGCCGGTGTGCAACTGCCGCACCGCGAGGTCCGCGAAGCCGCCGTCCCCGCCCTCGCCGCCGCTCCCGACGCCGCCCTCGCCCTCACCCTCGGCGCGGGGGGCCTGCACCGGGGCCGGGATCAGGTTGAACGCGGCCTGGAACAACGGGGAGTGGGACGGGTCGGGCTCGGGCACCAGGGCCCGGACCAGGTCGACGAACGGCAGGTCCCGCTGCTCGTGGGCCTCGGCCGTGACCTGCCTGGCCTGGGTGAGCACCTCGGTGAAGGCACGGTCCGGGGCCACGTCCAGCCGCATCACCACGGTGTTGACGAAGTAGCCGACGAGCTGCTCCAGTTCGGCCCCGGAGCGGTTGGTGACCGGCGAGCCGATGGCCAGTTCGCGGTCCTCCGTCCGGCCGCCCAGCAGCACCGCGAAGGCCGACAGCAGGGTCATGTAGAGCGTGACGCCGCGCTCCTGGCCCAACCGCTGGAGCCCGGTCAGCAGGTCCAGCGGTACCTGGAACTGCGCCGCGGCCCCCTGGTAGGACTTCACCGGGCAGCGCGGGTAGTCGGCGCGCAGCGACAGGCACGCCGGCAGGCCGTCCAACTGGCGGCGCCAGTACTCCTGCTGGCGCTCCAGCTCGGGGGCGCCGACCGCACGCGACTGCCACCGGGCGTAGTCGGCGTACTGGAGCGGCAGCGGCTCCGGCAGCGGCTCGCCGCTGCCGCTCAGCGCCCGGTACAGCGTGAGCAGTTCGCTCAGCACGATGCTCACCGACCAGCCGTCGAAGATGCCCCAGGGCCGGGTGAGGACCACCACGTGCTCCTGCTCCGAGCGGGCCAGCAGGTGCACCCGCAGCGGGTGCCGGTCCTCCGGGGCGAAGGGCCGCAGCCGCTCGGCGCGCAGCCACTCGGCGACGGCGTCCTCGTCCGCCACCGGCAGGACGGTCACGGCGAAGCCGTCGGCGCCGTTCACCCGCTGGGTGACCACGCCCTCGCGCCGGACGTAGCCGGTGCGCAGCACCGCGTGCCGCTCGACCAGGGCCAGGACGCTGCGCGTGTAGGCGTCGCGGTCCAGCGGGCCGTCGATCCGGAAGGCCATCTGGACGTTGTCGTACGCCGTGCCCAGGTGCTCCGGCCGGCCGAGGAACCAGAGGTCCTTCTGCTGGAGCGACAGCGGTGCCTCCTCGCCCTCGGCGGCCGCGACGGCGGGCAGCAGCGGGATGCTCTCCCGGGCGGCCGGCTCGCGCTCCAGGGCCTCGGCGAGCTCGGCCACGGTGGCGCCGTTGAAGACCAGCTGGAGCGGCAGCTCCAGACCGGTCTCCTTCCTGACCCGCAGGGTGAGCCGGGTGGCCAGCAGGGAGTGTCCGCCGAGGTCGAAGAAGGTGTCCTGGAGCCCGACGCTGCTGATCCCGAGCACCTCCTCCACGATGCGGCACAGGGTCCGCTCGGCCTCCGTGCGCGGCGCGACGTAGACCTCCTTGACCAGGTCGTCCTCGTGCGGGGCCGGCAGTGCCCGCTTGTCGACCTTGCCGTTGGGCGTGACCGGGAGCTCGTCCAGGACCACGAACACGCCGGGCACCATGTAGTCCGGCAGGCGCGCGGAGAGGTGCTCCTTGAGCATCCGGGCCATCGCCGGGCCCAGGCCCCGCAGCTGCGGGGAGTTCGCCAGGTGCGACGCCCGGTAGGGGGCTCGTGCCCGGACAGGCGGCAGCTCGCCGCGGCCGAACACCAGGTCCAGCCCGTCGGCCCGGTTCTGCGACCGGGTGGCGGCCACCCGGTAGCCGAGGTCCTCGGCGTGGCGCAGCACGGCTTCGAGCTCCCGGTCGTCCGCCGCGGCCTGCTCGGAGAGCGCGGACCCGGCCGGGAGCGGCTCCACCTCGTGTCCGGCCGGCCGGCGCGCCAGGCCCTCGCTGATCGCGACGTCCTCGGCGACCCGGGGGTCGGTCAGGCCGCTGACGCCGAACCGGTCGGGGGTGGCGCCGTCCAGCAGGGCCCGCAGCCGGGCCGGCGTGGCGGCCTCCAGCCAGGGGTGCGCGCCGGCCGGCGCGGCGGCGCCCTTGGTGAGGACGACGTCGTAGCCGTACGCGGACCGTCCGCCCGGGCCGGCGTCCCGCCTGAGCGGTAGGTCGACGGCGGCCAGCTCCGGGAAGCGCTCGGTCAGCCGGGCGAACCAGCTGGGGCTGACCAGCAGCCCGGTCTCCTCGCGGCGGGCGCGCTGCACCTGTTCGGCGAGCGCGCCGGCCGTGCCGGCGGCGTCCGCGCGAGCGCGCTCGGCGGCGCACAGCTCGGCCGCGAACAGGTCCAGGTCCCGTACGCCGCCGAGCAGGATCCGGCCGCCCTCCTCCAGCAGCGGCAGCAGCCCGGCGATCGTCCGCTCCAGGTAGGGGCGGTTGGGGAAGTACTGCACGACCGAGTCGAGCACGATCGTGTCGAAGCCCCCCTCGGGCAGGTCCGCCACCGACAGGGCGTCGCCCCGGCTCAGGGTGACGTGCGACCAGCCGCGCTGCTCGACGCCCCGCCGGACGTGGTCCAGCGCCGCGGCCGAGAGGTCGACCGCGTGCACCGAGGCGCAGCCCTGGGCGTAGCGCAGCAGCAGCTCCCCCGTCCCGCAGCCGATCTCCAGCACCCGCTCGGGCCGCAGTGCCTCGACGGCCCGCAGGGCGGCGTCCAGGCGCCCGGCGCCGCCGGCCGACGGATCGGGCGCGGGCCGCGCGTCGGCGTACCGCTCCTCGAAGAACTGCCGCCACCGGTCGAGGTGTCCGGCGTTCTGCTCCTCGGCGGCGGCGTCCAGCCACTGCGGGGTCGGACGGGTGTAGGCCACCAGCGTCCTGGTGTTGCCGGACTCGCGCGGGAGGACGACCGCGCTGTGCACCGCGGGGTGCGCGTGCAGCGCGTTCTCGATCTCGCCGGGCTCGACCCGGAAGCCGCGGACCTTGACCTGGTCGTCGGCGCGCCCGAGGTACTCCAGGGTGCCGTCGCCGCGCCAGCGGGCCACGTCGCCGGTGCGGTACATCCGCTCGCCGGGCTCCCCGAAGGGGTTGTCCAGGAAGCGCTGCGCGGTGAGGTCGGAGCGGTTGAGGTAACCGTGCGCAAGGCCGTCACCGGCCAGGTGCAGCTCCCCGGCCACCCCGACCGGCGCGGGCCGCAGTCGCTGGTCCAGTACGTAGGCGCGGGTGTTCTGGATCGGCCGGCCGAGCGGCGCGGCGGCGGGCCACTCGGCCACGTCGGCGGGCAGGGTCGCGGCGGTGACCACGTGCGTCTCGGACGGACCGTACTGGTTGTGCAGTCGCAGCAGAGGCCGGGCCGCGTGGAACTCCCGTACTTGCGTGGTCAGTTGCAATGCCTCGCCGGCCTGCAGGACGTGCCGCAGGGAGTCCAGTCGCAGACCCTGCTCGACGGCGGCCTCGTAGACGGCGGCGATCACCAGGTTGGGTGCGAAGAACTCGGTGATCCGTTCGCGCTCCAGCCACTGGGCGAGCTGGGCGGGGTCGAGACGGGTCTCCGAGCCCGGCACGCACAGCGTCTTGCCCTGGAGCAGGGCGTTCAGCAGCTCGTACTCGGACATGTCGAAGCTGACCGCGCTGAACTGCGACACCCGTGAACCCGGCTCGGCCGGGAAGACGCCGGCGGACCAGTCGAGCAGGTTCGCCAGCACCCGGGCGGGCAGGACCACGCCCTTGGGCCGACCGGTGGAGCCCGAGGTGTAGACGACGTACGCGGGGGTCTCCCGGGTCAGCGGCGCGGGCCGGTCGGCGTCGCCGGGGTTGTCGGCGGCGGCGTCCGCGAGCAGCGCCCGGGTCGCCGGCGCGTCCAGCTCCAGCAGCGCGCCGTGCAGGGCGGGCGCGGTGGCCCGGTCGGTCAGCACCACCACCGGCCGGGTGTCGTCGAGGATGAAGTCGATCCGCTCCTGCGGGTACTCGGGATCGATCGGCAGGTAGGCGGCGCCGGCCTTCAGGACGGCCACGAAGGCCACGATCAGGTCGATGCCCCGGGGCAGGACCACCCCGGCGAACCCGCCGGGGCCGACGCCCCGCTCCAGCAGGACCCGGGCCAGCCGGTTGGCCCGCTCGTTCAGCTCCGCGTAGGTCAGCTCGCCCTCGGCGGCGCTGACCGCGACCGCCTCGGGGCTGCGGGCGGCCTGTCGCTCGATCAGCTCGGGGAGCGAGGCGTCGGGCACCGCCGCCACCGGACCGCTCCAGGTGGTCAGCAGGCGGCGGCGCTCGGTGGCCGGCAGCACCTCGATGTCGAGGGCCGCGGTGCCGGCGCCGTCGTCCGCGGCGAGTGCGCCGACGATGCCCGACAGTGCGGTCTCGACGTGGTCGGCGACCGCCTCGCAGGCCACCTCCTCGTCGACCAGGATGTCGAGCGACAGTTCGGTGCCGAAGTCGTCCAGCGACACCGTCAGCGGGTAGTTGATCCCGTCCGCGGCCGCGACGAAGCGCACGCCCCGGTCGTCGATCCGGGGCGCCGCCGGTCCGCCGTGGCCCGCCTCGAAGTGTCGGAAGTTGACCACCGCGCTGAACAGCGGGGCGTCGCCGTCCAGGCCGCTGCACCGCTGCACCAGGCCCAGCGGGCTCTGCTCGCGGACGATCAGCTCCTGCAGCCCGGCGTCGACGTCCGCGATCAGCTCCCGCACGGTGCGGCCGGCCAGCCGTGCCCGCAGCGGCAGCGTGTTGATGAAGTTGCCGAGCATCCGCTCCACGCCCGGCACGCCCTGCAGGCGCCCCGACAGCACGGTGCCGAACACCACGTCGTCGCGTCCGCTGGTCGCGGCCACCACGCAGGCCCAGGCCGCGTGGAAGAGGCCGGCCGGACTGATCCGCAGCCGCTGGGCCTGGGCGCGCAGGTCCCGGGTGAGGCCCGGGGGCAGCGGGCGGCGCAGCTGGCGCATCCGCCGGGCGTCGCCGCGCACGTCGGTCAGCCCGAACGGCGTGGTCGGCTCGGTGACGTCGCCGAGGACGGACCGGAAGTGGGCCTCCACGTCCGGCACCGGCTGGTGCAGCGTGTGGGCGACGAAGTCCCGGTAGGGCGGGGCGGGTTCCAGGTGCTCCGCGCGCCCCGCCATGTGGATGCCGAGCTCCTGCAGGGTGAGCCGCAGCGAGGTGGCGTCCTCGATCAGGTGATGGGCGGTCAGCAGGAGGTAGCGCCGCTCGGAGCCCGGATCCTCGGCGATGACCAGGCGCAGCAGCGGGGCCCGGTCCAGGGCGAGCGGAGCGGGCCGGCCCAGCAGCTCGCGCGCCTGCTGCTCCGCGTCCGCGTCCGGGTCCAGGCGCACGCGCTCCACCGCCGGCCGGGCGCTGCGGTGCACGACCTGCACGGGCTCGGGCAGGCCCGCGGTGAGCACCGCGGTGCGCATCACGTCGTGCCGGTCGACCAGGGCCTGGAGCGCTTCGCCGAAGGCGGCGCAGGCCCCCTCGTCGTCGGCGACGTAGAGGGTGGAGACGAGGTACGGGTCGTTGGAGGGATCCATCAGGTGATGGAAGAGGATGCCCTCCTGCGTGGAGACCAGCGGGTAGACGTCCTGGACGTTGGGTGCGCCGCCGGGCACCGTGGCGACGATCTCGTCGATCTGCTCCTGGCTCAGGGTGATCAGCGGGAGCAGCTCCGGGGTGATCCGCTCGCACCCCGGCCCGATCGGGTTCGGCGGGACGCTGTAGTCCGTGCCGTCCTGGGCCGCGTCCAGGCTCGTCGCCAGGCCGGCCAGGGTCGGGGCGCCGAAGACGGCGCGCACGGTGGCCCGCAGGCCGGCGGCCTTGAGCCGGGCGACCAGGACGGTGATCAGCAGCGAGTGGCCGCCGAGCGCGAAGAAGTTGTCGTCGGCGCCGACCCGCTCCTCCTCGAAGCCGAGCAGCTCGGCCCACAGGCCGGCCAGCAGCCGTTCGGTGGCGGTCCGGGGCGCGGTGTAGGCGCGCTGCGCGAAGGCCTCGATGTCGGGCGCGGGCAGCGCCCTGCGGTCGAGCTTGCCGTGGGCGGTGACGGGCAGCGCGTCCAGCACCACGAAGGCGCCGGGAACCATGTACTCGGGCAGGCTCTGTTCGAGGTGGCGGGTGAGCTCGCCGTGGTGGTCGGCGAGAGCGGGCTCGTCGGCGAGCACCGTGTACGCCACCAGCCGGGGGTTGCCGGGCTGGTCCTCGCGGACCACCACCGCGCAGGAGCGGACGGCGGGGTGCTCGGTCAGCCGGTGCTCGATCTCACCCGGCTCGATCCGGAAGCCGCGCAGCTTGACCTGGTCGTCGATCCGGCCCAGGTACTCCAAAGCGCCGTCGGGCAGCCTGCGCGCGAGGTCGCCGGTGCGGTACATCCGCGCCGCGGGGTCGCCCGCGAAGGGGTTCGGCACGAACCGCTCGCGGGTCAGCTCGGGCTGGTGCAGGTAGCCCCGGGCCAGGCCGTCGCCGGCGATGTAGAGCTGGCCGACGCACCCGATGCCCTGGGGCTCCAGCGCCTCGTTCAGCACGTGCAGCTGGATGTTCTGGATCGGCCGGCCAATCGGGACGGTGCGCGGCGCCGGGCCCGGCGGGCAGGTCCAGTGGCTGACGTCCACGGCCGCCTCGGTGGGGCCGTACAGGTTGTGCAGGAGCGCCGGGTGCCGCTCGTGGTGGCGGGCGCACAGCTCCGCGGGCAGGGCCTCGCCGCTGCAGAACACCTGGCGCACGGAGGTGCACCGGGACCAGCCGGGCTCCTCCACGATCGAGCGCAGCATGGACGGCACGAAGTGCAGGGTGGTCACGCCGAACTCCTGGACGGCGGCGACCAGGTAGGCCGGGTCCTTGTGCCCGTCCGGTTCGGCGACGGCCAGCCGGGCCCCGAAGAGCAGCGGCCAGAAGAACTCCCAGACCGAGACGTCGAAGCTGTAGGGGGTCTTCTGCAGGACGACGTCGTCCTCGGTCAGGCGGTACTCGTTCTGCATCCACTCGATGCGGTTGACGGCCGCCCGGTGCTCGATCATGACGCCCTTGGGGCGTCCGGTGGAGCCGGAGGTGTGGATGACGTACGCCAGGTGCTCCGGGCCGAGTCCGGCCGCCGGCAGGTCGCTCCCGTCGTCCGCCCGGGGGGCGGCCTCCTCGCCGTCGCGGTCGCGGACCGCGCCGTCGCGGTGCAGGGTCAGCAGGTGCGCCGCGCCCTTCAGCGGCTCCTGGTCCAGGTCCGGCTGGGTGAGCACCACCTGGACGCCGGAAACCTCGACCAGCTCCGCGATGCGGTCGGCCGGGTAGGAGGGCTCGATCGGCATGTAGGCGCCGCCGGCCTTGAGGGCGCCGAGGATGCCGGCGACCATCTCGGCCGAGCGCCGCGCGCTCAGGCCGACCAGGCTGTCGGGGCCGACCCCCCGCGCGCGCAGGGCGTGGCCGATCCGGTTCGCCCAGGCGTTGAGCTCCGCGTAGCTCCAGGAGCGTTCGGCGTCGACCAGCGCGGTGCGCCCGGGGTGGCGCCGCACCTCGTCCTCGAACAGCTGGTGCAGGCAGCGGTCGTCGGAGTAGGGCCGGCGGGTGTCGTTCCACTCCTCCAGGACCTGGCGGCGTTCGGCCGCGCCGGTCATGGCCAGCCGGGAGGCGGGGGCCGTCGGATCGGCCGCGACGGACGCCAGCAGCTCGGTGAAGTGCCCGATGAAGCGGCGGACGGTCGCCCGGTCGAAGAGGTCGGTGTTGTACTCGACCGTGCCGAGCAGCCCGTCCGGCGTCTCCCGGAGGTCCAGCGTGACGTCGAACTTGGTGATGTCGACGTCGAACTCGACCGGCGACACCTCCAGGTCTCCGAGCCTGGTCTCCCGGTCGGTCTGCGCCTCCTGGAGCACCAGCATGGTCTGGAAGACCGGCGAGTGGCTGAGGCTGCGCTCCAGCTGCAGGGCGTCGACCACGGCCTCGAAGGGCACGTCCTGGTGGTCGTAGGCGTCGAGCGCGGTCCGCTTCACCTGGGCCAGCAGCTCGGGGAAGGTCGGATCGCCCGACAGGTCGGCGCACATCACCAGGGTGTTGGCGAAGAAGCCGATCAGCCCCTCCACCTCGATCCGGTTGCGGTTCGCCACGACCGTGCCGACCGCGATCTCGCTCTGGTTCGTGTAGCGGTGCAGCACCAGGGAGTAGGCCGCGAGGAGCGTCATGTACAGCGTGACGTCGTACTCCTTGCCGACCTCCCGCAGCCGCTCCAGCAGCTCGGCCGGGCAGCGGAAGGACTCGCGCGCCCCGTGGTAGGTCTTGACCGCCGGACGCTCCCGGTCGGCGGGCAGCGACAGCCTGGGGTCGACGCCGGCGAGCTGCTTCTTCCAGTACTCGACCTGGCGCGTCCGCACGTCGCCGGCGAGCCACTCGCGCTGCCAGTGCGCGTAGTCCGCGTACTGGACGGGCAGCGGCTGCAGCGGCGAGGGCAGCCCCGCGCTGAACGCCCCGTAGAGGGCGATCAGATCGCGGACCAGGACGCCGACCGACCAGCCGTCCGAGACACCGTGGTGCATGGTCACCAGCAGGACGTGCTCCTGCTCGGACTGCCGCAGCAGCCGGACCCGGATCAGCGGGTCGTGCTCCAGGTCGAAGGGTTCGGCCGCCTCCCGGGCGCAGACCAGCGGCAGGTCCGCCGGATCGGCGAGCTCCTCCTCGCCGACCACGATGTCCCGGCCGTCGCCGATGAGCTGGTACGGCACGCCGTCGTGGTCGACGAAGCGGGTGCGCAGCGCCTCGTGCCGCTGCACCACCTCCGCCAGCGCCCGCAGCAGGGCGGGCCGGTCGAGGTGCCCGCGCAGCCGGGTGGCCATCGGGATGTTGTACGCCGCGCTGGTCCCGTCCAGCTGCGCCAGGAACCACAGGCGCTGCTGGGTGAAGGAGAGCTGGACCGGTTCCTCCGCCGAGCGGGGGAGCCGCGCGATGGTGTCGAGTGCGGAGAGGTCCACGCCCTGCTGCTTGAGCATGGCGATCAGGGCACGCTGCCGTTTGGCGGGCAGCGAGCGGATCTTCCGGATCAGGTCCAGCCCGCTGCCTTGAGTGGTGGTACTCATCGTCGTCGTCCCTTCTGCCTAGTTCTCGATGCCCAGGGCGTCCAGCTCTTCGTCACTCATGGCCTCGATCAGGCCGATGCTTTCGAGGATCCGGTCCAGCTCGTCGGTACCGGCCTGGACGGCCGCCGGTATCCTGCGCTCCAGTTCGGCGGCCATCGCGGCCAGCTTCGGCGCGTTGAAGACCGCCTCGACCGGCAGTTCCACGCCGGCCTGTTGCTGGAGCAGGTTGATCAGGCGGGTCGCCAGCAGCGAGTTGCCGCCGAGCGAGAAGAAGTCGCTGGCCGGGCCGAGCCGGTCGGGGTCGATCTGCAGCAGCTCCGCCCAGACCGAGACCATCGTCCGTTCGGTGTCGCCGAGCGCCCGCTCGCGTTGCCGGCCGACGGCCGCGCGGGCGCCGGCGCCGGTTTCCGGGAGGGCCCCCGGCTGGGCCGCGGCCGGACTCGCGGGCCTGCGGCCGACCCAGTAGCCGCCCTCTTCGAGGACGGTCGCCGGGAGCGGCACCAGCCGGCGCGCTCCCCGGTGCAGTCCGCGCCACGGTACCCGGGCCCCTCGCACCCACAGCTCGGCGAGGTGCTCCAGGTCGCCGTCCGCGACCAGGTCGGCGAGGAACGACTCGCCCCGGGCGCCGGAGAGGACCGTGCCCAGCGGACCGGCGTCCTCCTCGGCGTTGCCGAGGTGGACCGCCGCGTCCGGGGCGGCCCCGCCGTCGGCGCCGCCCGCCAGGTGCCCCGCGAGGGCCCGGGCCAGCTCGGCCCGGGAGCCCGCCACCACGGCGAGCCGCTCGGGCAGCGCCTCCCGGCCCAGCTGCGAGGTGTACGCGAGGTCGGCCAGGCCCACCGCGCCGTCGCGCTCCAAGGAGGCGTGCAGCCGTCGGGCCGTCTCCCGCAGCAGTTCGGGGTCACGGGCGGAGAGCACCACCAGCTGGGGCGCGCCGTCCTGCCGGTCCGGCTCGGCCTCCTCGACCGCCGGCGGCGCCTCGATGACCAGGCTGACGTGGCTCCCGCCGGCCGCCACCGAGTTGATCAGTGCGAGACGGGGGGCCGGGCGGCCGTCCCCGCCGTCCGTGGCGCGCGGCCGCCAGGCCGTCAGCTCCTCGCAGAGCTCCAGCGGCGATCCGTCGAGGTCGAGGCCGGGGTTGGGCGAACCGACGTCGGCCAGCGGCGCGAGCTCCCGGTGCCTGAGCTGCAGCACGACCTTGGTGAGCTGGGCGATGCCGGAGGCCGCCTCGGGGTGCCCGAGGTTCGACTTCACCGTGCCGAGCGCCACCGGCTCGCCCACCCCGGCGAAGACCTCGCGCAGGGCCCGGACCTCGACCTCGTCGGAGAACGTCGCGCCGTTGGCCGCGGCCTCGACGTACCCGATGGCGCCCGGCTCGGTGCCCGCCCGCTCCAGCGCCCGCCGCATCACGTTCACCCGGGCCCGGTGGCTCGGCGTCATGAAGCCGTTGGCCCGGCCGCCGTGCAGCGAGGCGGTGCCGCGGATGACGGCGTGGATCGGGTCGCCGTCGCGCAGCGCCGCGTCCAGCGGCTTGAGCAGCACCGCGCCGACCGCCTCCGCGGGCAGGTAGCCGTCACCGTCGCGGAAGCTGCGGCTGCCCGGGTGGGTGCCGAGCAGCTGCATCTCGGCCAGCGCCAGGTACTTGTCCGGGTGGACGGTCAGGTTCACCCCGCCGGCGACCGCCAGTTCGCTCTCCCCGCGCAGCAGATCCGCGCAGGCCAGGTGGACGGCCATGGCCGACGAGGTGCACATGCTGTCCACCGCGAGGCTGGGGCCCTCGAGCCCGAAGAAGTGCGAGACCCGGTTGGCGATCAGGTTGTAGGAGGCCGACGCGGTGAGCGCGGCGAGGGTGGGGTCGGAGTCGTCCGCGCGGTACATCTGGTAGGCCGCGCCGACGTACACGCCGACCCGTCGGCCGTAGCGCTGCTCGACGACCTCCTGGGTCACGCCGCTCTGCTCCAGCAGGTGCCGGACGGTCTCCAGGAACAGCCGCTGCTGGGGGTCCATCGCGGCCGCCTCGCGGGGCGAGATGCCGAAGTGCAGCGGGTCGAAGCGGTCCACCCCGTCGAGGAACGCGCCCCAGGCCGCGGGGCCCGTGCCGGTCCCGTCCGCTCCGTTCTCGCGCAGGATCGCCAGCTCCCGGCGGTCGGCCGGGATCCCGGTGACGCTGTCCTTGCCGGCCCGGAGGTTGGCCCAGAGCGTGTCGAGGTCCTCGGCCTGTGGGTACCGGCCGCTGATGCCGATGATCGCGATCTTCTCGTCACCACCGGCGCGGTGCGCGGCGGGCCGCGGTGCGGGGGCGGGGTGCGGGGCGGGCGCGGCGGGGGCGGGCGCGGCGGGGGCCGGCTCTTCGGGGGCCCGCTCCCCGGTGGCCGGGGCCTGCTGCGGCCGCGGCTCCGACTGCGGCGGCTCCGGCTCGCCGACCAGGGCTCGCAGCGCCTGCGGGTGGCCGGTGGCGAAGTGCCGCGCCAGCTCACGGACGCTCTGCACCTCGAAGAGCAGCGTGCGCGAGAGCGGGCCGAACAACTCCTCCAGCCGGGAGACCAGGTTGACCGCGATGACGGAGTCCATGCCGTACCGCTCCAGCGGCGTGTCGACGTCCAGTCGCTCGGGGCCGAGCTTCAGGGCCGCCGCCATCATCCGCCGCAGGTGGGCCGCGGCCCGGTCCTCCAGGGCGCGCTCCGCGGCCGCTCCACCGGCCGCCGGGGAGGCGGGGCCGGTGGCAGGCACGGGCACGGGGGCCGGCGCGGCGGCGGCAGCGGCGGGCGCGGGCGCGGGCGCGGCGACCGGCGCGGGCGCGGCGACCGGCGCGGGCTCGTCCCGACCGGTGATCCGGGGCAGCAGCGCGCTGCGGCGGCCCGCGATGACGACCAGCCGGCCGCCCTCCAGGCCGTTCTCCCGCGGCGCCAGCGCGCACCGCAGGGCCGCCAGGCCGCCGGCGGTGTCCAGCGGCGCCAGACCCATGCTCCGCAGGTGCTCCCGGACGACGGTGTCCGCCCCCATGCCGCCCTCGTCCCAGAGCGGCCAGCCGACGGAGACCGTCCGGCCGCTGCGCTGCCCGGTGTCGGCCAGCCGGTTGCGGTAGGCCGCGTAGGCGTCCATGAAGGCGTTGGCGGCGGCGTAGTCGGCCTGCCCGGGGTTGCCGAAGGCGCCGCTGATCGAGGAGAAGCAGACGAACACGTCCAGCTGCTGGTCGCGGCTCAGCTCGTCCAGGTTGACCAGGCCGGCGACCTTGGGTGCGAGGACGCTCAGCAGCTCCTCGGAGGTCTTGCGCACCACGAAGTTGTCGTGGACGACTCCGGCGCTGTGCAGGATGCCCGTCAACGGCCCGTGATTGTCGGCCACATGGGCCAGCAGCCGGGCCACCGAGGCCCGGTCGGCCACGTCGGCGCGCTGGTAGTCCACCGTGAGACCGGCCGCGCGCAGGGCGCGCAGGGCCTCCCGGCGCTGCTCGTTCAGCGGGGAGCGCCCGGTGAGGACGACGGTCGCGTGGCCGACCGAGTCGGCGATCTCCCGCGCCACGATCAGGCCGAGCCCGCCGGCGCCGCCGGTGACGAGGTAGACGCCGTCCTCCTGCCAGGGCGTGGCCGCCGCGTGGGCGGCCGAGAGCTCCACCAGCCGTCCGACGTGGCGCCGGCCGTCGCGGTGGCGCACCTCGGGCTCGGGGTCCGGTACCGCCTCGGCCACCAGCCGGGCGGCGACGGTCTGCGGCGACGCCCCGTCGAGGCACTCCAGGTACTGCGTGTGCAGCAGCAGGTTCTCCAGGTGGGCCGTCTTCAGCAGGCCGGACACCGCGCCGAGGCAGGCCAGCGCCTCCCGCTCGGTCTCGGTGCCGGCCGCACCGACCAGCACCACCTGGAGCAGCACCGGCCGCCGCACACCGGCCGTCAGCAGGCCGTGGGTCACGGCGAACACCCGCTGCGCGACCTCGGCGAACCGGCGGTCCGGCGTGTCCTCTGCGGGCTCCAGGAACTGGCAGGCCGCGGCGGCGGGCAGGGCGGCCCGCAGGGCGTCGCGCTCTCCGGCCGCGAGCCGGCCGACCACCAGGACGTGGTGCTCGGTGAAGGCCTCGGCCGCGCCGGGCCCGGACGCCTCGACGGGCAGGGCGCCGCGGGCGGCCCAGACCGGGCGCAGCAGCACCACCTCGTCGCGCTCCTCCTCGGCGCCGTCCGGGTGCCCGGCCGTGACCGGCCGGAGCGCGGGCGCCGCGGCGGAGCCGGGTGCGGCGGGCGCGCCGCCGAGGTCCAGGTCCAGCCAGCACCGCTCCTGGGCGAAGGGGTAGCCGGGCAGGCTGATCCGGCGCGCGGGGGCGGGCGAGCCGTGCAGGCTCTCCCAGTCCACCCGGGCGCCGGCGGCCCACAGCGCCAGCAGCGGCCGGTGGGCGCCCGAGCCGGTCCAGCCGGACACGGCGTCGCTCAGCCCTTCGGCGACCGCCGGACGGCCCGGGCGGACGGTGCCCCGGGCCCGGTCGCCGGCCTGCCGCGGGTCGGCCGCGAAGGCCGCGAGCTGCGCCCGGGCGTCCTCCACCGAGGTCGCCGCGAAGGCCAGCCGCTCCTCCAGTGCCATTCGGCCGCTCTGCAGCGTCCAGGCCACGTCGGGGAGGTCCTGGTCGGTCAGCTCGGCCAGCCGGTCGTTCAACCGCTCGGCCTGCTGGACGAGTTGGGCCTCACTCTTGGCGGAGAGCACCAGCAGGGCGGGCCGCCCGCCGGTGGTCGGCGAGGCCGGACGCGGGGTCGCCGGCAGGTACTCGGAGATGACCACGTGGGCGTTGGAGCCGCCCCCGCCGAAGCCCGAGACGCCGGCGATCCGCGGGAAGGTCCGCCACTCCCCGCCGCTCTCCAGGGTCGGCCGGTGCCACGGCTCCAGCTGCTGCTGCACCCGCAGCGGCGTGCGGTCGAAGTCGATGTGCGGGTTGAGCGTGGCGGAGTGCAGGCTCGGCGCCAGCTCCCCGTGCCGCATCTGCAGCAGCACCTTGGTCACCGCGGCGATGCCGGCCGCGCTCTCGGTGTGTCCGATGTTGGACTTCACCGAGCCGATCGCGCAGTGCTCGGGCAGGCCGCCCACCTGGCGGAACGCCTTCTCCAGGCCGGCGATCTCGATCGGGTCGCCGAGCGAGGTACCGGTGCCGTGGGCTTCGAGGTAGCTCAGCGCACGCGGGTCGACGCCGGAGGCGGTGACCGCCCGGGCGATCACGTCGCCCTGGGCCACCGGGTTGGGCACCGAGTAGCCGCTCGCCCGGCCACCGTGGTTGAGCGCGGTGCCCTTGATCACGCCGTAGATGTGGTCCCCGTCGGCGACGGCCCGTTCCAGCGGCTTGAGCAGCACGGCGCCGACGCCCTCGCCGGGTACGTAGCCGTCGCCGCCCTCGCCGAAGCTGCGGCAGCGCCCGTCACTGGAGAGGAACCGGCGCTCGCTCAGCACCAGGTACTTGTTGGGGTGGGGGCTCAGGTTCACGCCGCCGGCGAGCGCCGCCTCGCACTGGCCGCTCCTGATGGCCTCGCAGGCCAGGTGGATGGCGGTCAGCGAGGACGAGCACATGGTGTCCACGGCCATGCTGGGCCCGTGGAAGTCGTAGAAGTACGACACCCGGTTGGCGACGGTGGAGGCACTGCCCCAGAGCGCGACCGGCAGGCCCCGCTCCTGCGCCTGCGCGCCGAAGAGCTGGTACTCCTGGTACATCACGCCGACGAACACACCCACCTTGCCCGACGCGGCGATGGCCGCTCCGGGGCCGCCGCGCTCGGCCGAGGCCCGGGCGAGGCTCTCGCCGGTGTAGCCGGCGTCCTCCAGGGCGTGGTGGGCGCACTGGAGGAAGAGGCGCTCCTGCGGGTCGAGGTAGTCCGCCTCCAGCAGCGAGATCTGGAAGAACAGCGGGTCGAACTTGTCGATGTCGTCCAGGAACCCGCCCCACTTGGCGGTGTCGGCGTAGCGGCGGTGATCCCAGCGCTCCGCCGGGACCTCCCGGATGCAGTCGCGCCCGGAGCGGAGGTTCTGCCAGAACTCGCTCAGGTCGGCGGCCTCCGGGTATCGGCCGCTGACGCCGACGATGGCGATGTCGGTGGGCGCGTGCTCGGGCGTGGGCAGCGGCTCCGGGGACCCCTGCGGCGCGCGGACCCCGGCCGCCGCCGGCTGTTCCCGGGGCAGCGCGCGGGTGCTCAGTCCGCTCAGGTCCGCGCAGACCCGGCCGTGCTCGTCGAGGACCGTGACGTCCAGCCGGGCCGAGGCCGCGTCGGTCCCGCTGTCCGACTGGTGCCGGATCCAGGCGTACGCCCTGGTGGGAGTCGCCGCCGGCGCCACCACCCGCCGCAGGGCGAAGGGCAGCGCCAGGGCGGCCGACTGCTCGTCGGACGCGTCGGGCGTCAGCCACAGGCCGATGGTGGCCTGCAGCGCTCCGTCCACGATGCTCGGGTGCAACCGGAAGTCGTCCCGGTACCCGGCGGCGGCCGGCAGCAGCAGCTCCGCGAGCACCTGCGGCCGTCCCAGCCCGTCCGTGCCCACGCCCACCTCCACCAGGGCGCGCTGGCCGGGGCCGTACACCATGCCCATCCGGTCGAAGAGGCCGTAGACGTGCTCGGCCGGGTACACCGTCCCGGAGCAGGCCGCGCGCAGCTCGTCCAGGAGCGGCGGGCGCCGGTCCTCGGGCCCGGCGAGGGCCGCCCGGCCCTGGCTGCACAGGGTGCGGACACCGGCGCCGTCCACGCTGTGGATCGTGTACTCGCAACCGGCCCCGGGCAGGGTGCGCACGTGCACGCGCAGCACCAGTCCGTCCGGGCCGGGGATCGCCGGGCGCAGCCAGACGACGTCGTCCAGTCGTACCCGGCCGGTCTGCTCCTCCCCCAGGACGCGCGCGACCGCGGCTCGGGCCAGCTCCAGGTGCGCGACCCCCGGCAGCACCAGGGCGCCACGCACCTGGTGGTCCCGCAGGTACGGCTCGCTCCCGTCGAAGCGCGTCTCGAACGCGGTGCCCTCCTCGGCCGGCACCTCGCGCCCCAGCATCGGGTGCGGGCGGCCGGGGGTCTCCCGGCGCTCCGGGGCCAGCGGCTCGGAGACGGTCACGGGGCCGGCCGGGGCCACCGGCGGCGCGGGGGACGGCGCGGTCCCGCCGACCGGCAGGTCACGGGGGGCCGGCGCGCCGGCCCGGGCGCCGACCAGATGGGCCGCGACGGCCCGTACCGTCCGGTGCTCCACGAAGACGGTGGACGCCAGCGCCGTGCCGAACCGGTCGTTCAGCCGACCGGCCAGCTGGGCGAGGCCGGACCAGTCGAGCCCGAACTCCGTGAGCTCACCGTCCGGCTCCAGCTCGCCGACCGGCACCTGGAGGAGTGCGGCCACCTCGTCGGCCACCACGGCGAGGGCCGTCGCAAGGCGATCCCCGGGAGTCTCACCGGCCTCCGCGGCGGCGTCCGCCACGACCTGCGCGGGTGCGGGAGCGACCACCGGCTCGGTGCGTACGACCGGCGCAGGGGCCGCCACCGGCGCGGCGACCCCCTGCGCGGGCAGCTCCGTCTCCAACCACGCCGCCAACTCCGCGATCGTCCGGTACTCGAACATCACCGTCGGCGACAACGACAACGACAACCGCGACTCCAGATCGGCCACCAACGACAACAGATCAGCCGACGCCAACCCCAACTCGTAGTAACCCGAACCCACATCCACCAGATCCGCCGGCTCACCCAACCGCGCCGCCACCAGATCCCGCACCACCGCCACCAGATCCCGACCCGGCACCACCGGCACCACCGCAGGCACCGCAGTCGGAGCCGCCACCGGCGCGGCGACCCCCTGCGCAGGCAGCTCCGTCTCCAACCACGCCGCCAACTCCGCGATCGTCCGGTACTCGAACATCACCGTCGGCGACAACGACAACGACAACCGCGACTCCAGATCGGCCACCAACGACAACAGATCAGCCGACGCCAACCCCAACTCGTAGTAACCCGAACCCACATCCACCAGATCCGCCGGCTCACCCAACCGCGCCGCCACCAGATCCCGCACCACCGCCACCAGATCCCGACCCGGCACCACCGGCACCACCGCCGCCACCGGAGCCGGAACCGGCGCAGGGGCCGCCACCGGCGCGGCGACCCCCTGCGCGGGCAGCTCCGTCTCCAACCACGCCGCCAACTCCGCGATCGTCCGATACTCGAACATCACCGTCGGCGACAACGACAACGACAACCGCGACTCCAGATCGGCCACCAACGACAACAGATCAGCCGACGCCAACCCCAACTCGTAGTAACCCGAACCCACATCCACCAGATCCGCCGGCTCACCCAACCGCGCCGCCACCAGATCCCGCACCACCGCCACCAGATCCCGACCCGGCACCACCGGCACCACCGCAGGCACAGCAGCCGGAACCGGCACAGGGGCCGCCACCGGCACAGGGGCCGCCACCGGATCCGGCGCGTCACCCCGGACGTCGAGAGCGGTGGCGACCCGGATCCGCTTCGCCACGAAGCGGCCGACCTCGGCGACCTTCAGTCCGGTCTCGTCGTAGAACTCCACTGCCAGCCGCACGAGTTCGTCGTCGCGCTGGATCGAGTCGGCCGGCACCCGGACGTAACAGCGCTTACCCAGCGAGCCGACCGCCCGGAACGCCTCGAACACCAGCGGCAGGTAGAGCCCCGGGCCGTCGTCCCCGTCGTGCAGCATGCCGATGGCCACGCCACCGCCGAGCAGTCCCGCCTCGAACAGCGCGGGGTGGAAGAGGAAGGCGTCCTGCGTCCCGTGGTACTCCGGAGCGAGTTCCAGCTCGGCGATCCAGTCCCCCGGGCGGTGGTGGATCACGCCCTGAATCTTCATCAGACCCGAGTGGACCAGGTCGTGCTCCTTGCACCAGGTGTAGATGTCGGTGATCGGCGTGACCCGGGTCGATCCGGCGAGCGGAAGCTCCAGCCGCTCCTGGAAGGCGGGCGCGGCGCGCCGCTGGGCCGTCACCACGGCGTGGACGACGTCGGCCTCGTCCTGGGGCCGCCGGCTGCGGACCTCGACCCGCCACCCGCCCATCGGCGCGGGCCGTCCCTCCACGGTGGTGAGCACCTGCTCACCGGGGCCGGCGACGAGCGGCGCGAGGATGGTGACGTTCCGCAGCTCGACGTCCGGCATCGCCTGCCCGTGCCTGGCCAGTACCTGCAGCACCAGGTCCACGTAGCCGACCCCGGGGAGCAGGCTGCGCCCGTACACCACGTGACCGTGCAACAGGGGATTGTCCGCGGTGACGGTGAAGGTCTCGGTGAACGTGGACGACTCGACCATCGGTATCCATCCCAGAACAGCGTCGAACCGGCGGTGGAGCCCGATTCAGGCCCTGCCGGAGGAAAACTTCCGGATTACACGAAGAAAACTTCTGGATTCACATGTCCGAATCCGTGGCGGACGGATCCGGGATATGGACACTCCAGCCGGCTTCAGGGCATGCATCAATTCCACCGGATCGACGACTGCCGACGGCGTCAGGACATTTCGAAGCACAGCCCGGATCCCAGGTGGCACCGGGAAGAACCCAGCGGCGCCGCAACCCGGGAGGGCTGAAAGCATTCTCGCTAAATACCGCAGGATCTCACGGTGAACCCCCCGCACACTCGCCCGGAAAAACTCGCATCTGACACCCCGTGGCCTCGGGCTCCCGCGATGAGAAACCCAGGCCGCCCGCACACTCGGCTACTCGGAGCCTAACCGGAGTCACCGACGGGATGCAATGAAAAAATGTGATGAGAGGCCATCAATGCGACTCGGATCACGGACCGTCATCCCGTTCCCGTCGGTGTCCGAACCGCAGGGAACGCGGATTTGCGCCGGTCACCGGGCCGGCTGCCCGAAGCTCCACCGAAAGGCCGCCGGCCGGATCCTCGCCCACCGCGTCGGACCGGTCCGCACCCGCTCGTCCGGCACGCCGCCCGCCCGGGCCGCCACGCTCGCCCGGCGCGCCGCGGCAGCGGAAACACCTCGCCCATACCTCTCCCCCCGGAGCGATCTCTGCACCTGTCAGGCGACCGCCGCCACCCACGGCGCGGCCCACCGTGACCCGACTCTACGCGAGCCCCTCGGCGGCAACCACCCCGGCCTGTCGCTCCGTCACATCGATGATCGAAAAAGCCCGTTGCCCACCGGAGGACCTCAGCTGTCACGCATGCGCGCGGCCCGGGCCAACGAGGCCAGGGCGTCCGCCGCCTCCGGCGTCGGCTCGGCGAGGGCCAACTCCGCCATCGCCCTGCCCTTCTGGCGGGCCGCCTCCCGCTCCACCCAGTCGCGGCCGCCCGCGTCCTCGACCAGAGCGGCGGCCGTGACCGCCTCGTCGTCGCTCAGCGGACGGCCCCGCCCGTAGAGCTCGGCCAGCCGCCGGCCGGCCGGTGTCCCGCTGTGCAGCGCCGCGACCACCGGCAGCGACTTCTTGCGCCGCAACAGATCGGCGCGCACCGGCTTGCCGGTGGTCCGGGGATCACCCCAGACGCCCAGCCAGTCGTCCACCAGCTGGAAGGAGAGCCCGAGGTGCCAGCCGAACGCCCGCAGCGCCCGCACCCGCGCCGGATCGGCGACGGCCGCCATGCCGCCGATGGCGCAGGCCGCGGCGAAGAGCGAGGCGGTCTTGCCGCCCGCCATCGCCAGGCACTCGTCCAGGGCCACCTCGCTCCGCTCCTCGAACGCCAGGTCGGCGGCCTGGCCGATGACGAGTTCCAGCAGCGTCCCACTGAGTTCGCGGGCGCACCCGGGCTCGGTCTGCGGCGTCGGCAGCTCGGTCAGGATCCGGAAGGCCAGCACCAGCAGGGCGTCACCCGCCAGCAGCGCCTGGGCCTTGCCGAAGACCGCCCAGGCCGTCGGTCGTCCGCGGCGGGTGGCGTCCGCGTCCATCAGGTCGTCGTGCAGGATCGAGAACTGGTGGACGAGCTCGACCGCGGCGGCCGGTGCGTACGCGGCCTCGGCCGGGCCTCCGACGGCCTGGGCGCAGGCCAGGACGAGCGCCGGGCGGATCCCCTTGCCGGGGTTGGCCGCCGTCGGGTAGCCGTCGCGGTCGCACCAGCCGAGGTGGTAGCCGGCGACCGTCCGGGTGGGGTCCGAGAGCCGGTCGACCGCCTTGCGCAGCTCGGGCTGGATCGCCTCCCGCGCCCGGCCGAGCAGCTGCAGCCCGGCGGAGTCCGGGGCGGCCGGGGAGCCGGCGCCCGCCACCGTGGCTGTCTCGGGTGCCGGGCCCGCACCGGCGGGGGATGCACCGGCGGGGGATGCCGCGGCGGGGGATGCCGCGGCGGTCGGCGTACCGGGAAGGGCGGCCCCGGTCATCGTCCCTCCGTGGACAGCACCGGGTCCAGGTAGTGTTCCGGCTGCTCGCCGACCGGGTCCCGGTAGCGCTTGGTCTGCCGGGACCAGTCCAGGTTTCCGCGCATCCAGGAGCGCATCCCGGCCAGGCAGGGGCGCAGCACCCGCTCGTGCTCGGGGTGGGCGGCCAGCAATGCCGCCTCCTTGGCGAGGAAGAGCCCGGTGGCCTCCGTGATCATCGCGGCCACCTCGCGCAGGGCCTTCGCCCGGTCGATCCCCCGGTGGTGCTCCACGACGTGGACCAGGTTGTGGGTCTCCCCCAGCGATCGCTCCTTCTCCAGGGAGTACACGTCATTGGTCCAGCAGACCACGTCGCAGGCCGCGTCCAGCGCGGCCGAGAAGTCCCGGTCCCGGTAGAGCGCCACGGGTACGTCGAGATCCTCGACGATGTCCACGAAGTCCATGCAGACGTAGATCGCACCGGTGTGCCGCCGCTTGCGGATGTACGTCTCCTCGTCCGGCACGACGCCCCGGATCCGGTTGGCGGCCTCCCAGGTCGCCGCCGTGCGCAGGCACTCCTCCAGGTGCGCGGCGAAGCGCAGGCGCCACGATGCGCTAGCGGTGGCGGCCGTCCGCTCCCACAGTTCGGCCAGCGAGGCGGCGGCGACCGAGTGGCCGCCCGGGCCCGCCCCGGCTCCCGGGGGGCTCTCCAGGACCTCCTGGAGCTCGCGCGTCATGGCGGCGGCGCGGTCCAGGTCGCGGCCCACCGTTCCGTCGTCGAGCTGGTCGTCGACCAGGAAGAGCCAGGCGAACCAGTCGGCCATCAGCTCCAGGCGCTCACGGTCGGCGGTCGGGTACACCATCGCGGCGAACCAGCCGAAGTCGGCGTGCTCGAAGCGCTCGACGACCGACTCCCGGCGGATCAGGCCGGTCCGGCGCGCCCAGGCCGAGAGGTGCCCTCTGGCCTCCTCGGCGTGCGGGTTCACCTGGAAGGGGAACGGGCTGCCGAGGTCTGTCACGGGGTCGTCCATCAGGTGCTCCACTCTCCGTCAGCGGTGTTCCAGGGCGAGGTGGATACCGCCCCTGGGGTGCAGGGTGATCAGCGGGTCGGGCTGCACCTCGGCGGCGCCGGGCGGCGTGACCAGGCGGTACTCCCGTGCCACGGTGGCCAGCACGAGCATGAGTTCGGTCAGCGCGAAGTGCTTCCCGATGCAGACGCGCGGGCCGCTGCCGAAGGGGATGTAGGCGTGCTTGGGACGCGCGGCCACCCGGGCCGGCTCGAAACGACTCGGGTCGAACCGCTCCGGGTCCTCCCAGAAGTCGGGGTGCCGGTGCAGGAAATAGCTGTTGAGCAGGATGTTGGTACCGGCCGGGACCGCGAAGCCGTCGATCTCGTCGTCCTGGCTCGCCCGGCGCATCGACTGGTAGGCGGGCGAGTAGATCCGCAGCACCTCCTCGACGATCATCCGCGTCCAGCTCAGGTTCGGCAGGTCCTCGAAGGTGGCCCTGCGGCCGCCCAGCACCCGGTCGACCTCCTCGTGCAGCCGGGCCTCCACCTCGGGGTGCCGGGCCAGCAGGTAGAAGGTCCAGGAGAGCGCGTTGGTGGTGGTCTCGTACGCCCCGATGCAGATGTTCAGGACCTCGTGGTGGAGCTGTTCGAGGTCCATCCCCTTACCGTCCTCCTCGTCCACGGTGTGCAGGAGCAGGGTGAGCAGGTCGGTGCGGTCACCGGTGGAGTCCTCGGCGAGACGGCGCTTGACGAAGAGCGAGACGAACGCGTCCATGTCGTCGATGGCCTGCCGGAGCCGGCGGTGGGAGGGCGTGGGCACGCTGAGCGGCGGGAACGGAAAGCGGAAGAAGGAGCCGAGAACGGTGTTGGCCACCCCGAAGGCCCGCTCGAACGCCTGTGCGTGCGAGCCCACTTCGGCACTGAACAGGGACCGGTTGACGATCCGGAGCGCGAGCTGCCCGATCTCGTCGGTGACGTCGAGGAGTTCACCGGTGCCGGCGTGCCGCTCCCAGCGCACCAGCATCTGCTCGGTCTCGTCCGTCATGTTCTCGACGAAGCCGCCGACCGCCCGGGGCGTGAAGTGCGGTGCCATCATGCGTCGCTGACGGCGCCACAGATCCATGTCGGCGGTGGCGATCAGCCCGTCGCGCAGCACCGGGCGGACGATCTTGAAGATCGCGGCGTCCTTGTCGTAGAGATCCGCCCGGTCGACCAGTACGTGCTTGATGTAGTCCGGATGGTTCACCATGACCATGGGGATCCCCAGCGGACGGAACCGGAAGATGTCCCCCCGGTTCCGGATCCCGCCGCGCAGGAAGCCGAGCGGGTCGCGCCGGAAGGCGAGCGTCGACCCGATGGTGCCCTGGGTGCCGATCGACGGGATCTCCCGCGGTCGGCCGGGGACGGTCTGGACGGGGAGGTCGCGCCGGCGCAGGGCCATGGGTCGGTCTCCGATCTCGGGACGGGCGGGGCGGGTACGTGCGGGAGCGCCACGACGCGGGAGGCGCGGCGCGCACGACACCGCAGGGGAACGCGGTGCGGCGACAGGGCGGTACGGGGCAGCGCAGTGCGGCGCGGTGCGGGCGGACGGCGCGGAGCCCGGCGGGCCGGTGGAACGGGTGAGCCCGGTGGCGCCGGGGCCCGTCCGGCGACGGGCAGGGCAGAGCGGCGCCTTCCTGCCTGCGGGAGAGGCGCCGCGGCCCGCCGCGGCGGACGCCGGGCCCGGCCCACCGGCGCCGGGCGCGCACGGCCCGACGCCACCGCCGGGCAGCGGGGCCCGAGGGCCGGCAGCCGGTCGACCGTGCATGGCCCGGTGACACACCTGGAATCCGGGCCGACGGGATTGGCGCCGACGGGTATTCGGGCCGGCCCGGTACCGCTAGGAATTCCGGGAAGATCTCCGGGGACTCCCGTCACCCTCGCCCGGACGCGCGGTGTCGCGGCAGCGCGAAGTGACACCCGTGATTGGATCCGACATGTGTACAGCCCCCGTGGTCAGCGAAACAGAAGTGAGAAGAATGTGAAGCGGCCGTACGGTCCGGCACCGGACGGCCGTCGATTCATGCTGTAGGGGCTCGCCCCGCTGTTCATTGACTGATCATCAGCAGATCACGGCCCGCACGGCAGTGTCAACGCCCGGCGGACGGATGGCCGAGTACCCGATGATTTCCGGTCCGACTGGCCGATTCCCCGGTTGACAACCCGTGATTCCCGCTGCCCGGGTCCACCCCTGTACCGACGGTGGGAAACCGCCGGGGCACGGCATTTCTCCGACTCCCCCGTTTTCACGACGTGTTCGCGGAGCGTCCGCCGGCCGGACGCATTCCCGTCCGACGCCGCGGGGGCCGGACGCACCTGCCTCCGGCCGCCCCCGCCACTGCCGCCGAGCTGCCGCTGTCCTGCCTCCGCAACTTCCGCTCGACCCCTCCGGCCGCCCCTAGCGTTCTTCCCGGGACGTCGGACCGGACCCGAGGAAGGGCTCATGGACACGGATGTGGTGCACCGTCAGGAACTACCACCCGCAACGGCGGGTCAGCGTCTCAGGGTCGTGGTGACCAGCATGGCGTCGGATTCCCACATGTGGAATCTGGTCTTCCTGGAACTGCTGCTGGAGGAGCTCGGGCACGAGGTGTCGAACCTCGGCCCGTGCGTCCCGGACGAGGAGATCGTCTCCGCGTGCCTGCGACTGCGGCCGGACCTGCTCGTGGTGAGCAGTGTCAACGGACACGCGTACAACGACGGACAGCGGGTCATCGCCGCGCTGCGTGCGGCCCCCGGGCTGGCGCGGACGCCGATGGTGATCGGCGGAAAGCTCGGGGTCAGCGGCTCGGGGAACCGGCGGCACGCCGCCGACCTGGTGGCGGCCGGCTTCGACGCCGCGTTCGACGACGCCGACGGGGAGGGGATCGCGCTGTTCCGCTCCCTGCTCGCCGCGCTGCCCGCCCGGGCCGCGGCGTGAACGCCGGCGCCCGCTCCGCCGCGGGGCCCGGCCGCGATCCCGTGCGGGAGCTCCTCGCCCGCCACCCCTCCCGGGTCTCGTTCGCCGAGTTCGTCGGCCACTCCCAGGCCGCCGGAGAGCTCGTCGTCCAGCCGCGGATGGGCTTCGGCGACCCGGCCCGGATGCGGGAGGGCCTGCTCGCCACCCGCACCTCGGCCGCGACCACGGTGGGCACCCTCACCCTGGACAGCTACACCAGGACGGGCGCCCACGAAACGGCCCGCCGGGCGCTGGAACAGGGCCTGGGACTCAACGGCTACCCGATCGTCGCCCACGGACCGGCGGTCACCCGCGAGTTGCTGGACGGCATCCACGACGCCGACTTCCCGGTCCAGGTCAGGCACGGATCGGCCCGCCCGCAGGACATCTTCGCCGCCCTGACCGCCTCCGGGCTGGACGCGACGGAGGGCGGCCCGGTCTCCTACTGCCTGCCGTACAGCCGGCTGCCGATCACGCAGTCGGTGCGGAACTGGGTACGGAGCTGCGAGATTCTCACCGGCGTGCGGCACTTCGGGATCGAACCGCACCTGGAGACCTTCGGCGGCTGCATGATGGGCCAGCTCTGCCCGCCGAGCCTGCTGATCGCCATCAGCGTGCTGGAGGGGATCTTCTTCCAGCAGCACGGCCTGCGCAGCATCTCGCTCAGCTACGCGCAGCAGACCAACTCCGCGCAGGACGAGGAGGCGGTCCTCGCGCTGCGCCGGCTCGCCTGGGAGCTCCTGCCGGACGTCGACTGGCACGTGGTGATCTACGCCTACATGGGCGTGTACCCGCGCACCGAGTCGGGAGCACTCCAACTGCTGGGCGAGGCAGCCCGGTTGGCGGTGCGTACCGACTCCGCCCGGCTGATCGTCAAGACGGTGGCGGAGGCCTTCCGGATCCCGACGATCGCCGAGAACGTCCAGGCTCTGGAACACGCCGCCAAGGTGGCGGCGGACGAGCCGCGTCGCCGCCCCCCGACCGGGGCCGACACCGCCGTGTACGCCGAGGCCAGGGCCCTGATCGAGGGCGTCCTCGATCTCGGCCCGGATCTCGGCAGGTCGCTGCCCGAGGCGTTCGCCCGGGGGCGGCTGGACGTGCCGTTCTGCCTGCACCCCGACAACGCCGGGCGCTCCCGCAGCTACATCGGCGAGGACGGCCGACTGCTGTGGAGCGACACCGGGGCGATGCCGATCGCGCGGATCGCCGAGGTCGACCGCCGCCGCGCGATGACCTCCGCCGAACTGATCGGCGCACTGACCCACGTGGAGCGGAAGTTCGACGCCGTACCGGACCGGGCCGCGCCCCCGCAGCTCGTCCGCTGAGGCACCACCGGCGCCCACCGGCCGCCGGGCCCGACCAGCAGCTCATCCCATCCGATGTGGAGAGAAGAAGGCCGATGACCATCACCGAGCTCGACGTCCCGCAGACCGCCGCGGCGCCCGCCCTGCCGCCCGCTCCGGGCGTCCATCTGTCCTCGCCCGTGACCAGGGCCGTCCTCACCATCCAGAACGGCATCCTGAAGGCCACCCGGGAGCACCTCGCGGACGAGGGCTTCACCGAACTGCTGCCGCCGATCATCGGCCCGGTGACCGACCCGGGCGGGCGCGGCTCCAAGCAGGTCGACATCGACTTCTACGGCCACCGCTACAAGCTGATGACCAGCGCGATCCTCTACAAGCAGGCCTCCCTGCTGGCCTTTCCGAAGATGTTCTACATCGCGCCGAACGTCCGGCTGGAGCCGCTGGAGTCCTCCTCCACCAGTCGCCACCTGGCCGAGTTCCACCAGATCGACGTCGAGATGGCCGGCGCCGGCCGTGACGAGATCACCGCCCTCGTGGAGGGCCTGGTCCGGCACGCCGTACGCCGGGTGGTCGAGCAGCACGGCGCCGAACTCGCCCTGCTGGGCCGCGACCCCGAGGTGTTCGCGGCGCTGCTGGCCAAGCCCTTCGACCGGATGACCCACCAGGACGCCGTGGCCGGCCTGCACGGGATCGACCACCGGCAGAACCCGGACGCCGAGATCGACTGGGAGGGCGAGGCGCTGATCTCCCGGCAGGCCGACCGGCCGTTCTTCGTCACGCAGTACCCGAAGGGCTCGCGCGGCTTCTACGACCGCGAGGACCTCGACTCGCCCGGCACCCTGCGCAACTTCGACCTGCTCGCCCCCGAGGGCTACGGCGAGGTCTGCAGCGGCAGCGAGCGCGAGTTCGACTACGCCCGGCTGGTCACCCGGATCCGGGAGAGCGGCGAGAACCCGGCCAAGTACGCCTGGTACCTCGACATGGCGCGCGAGGGCATCCCCGCCAGCGCGGGCTTCGGCATCGGCATCCAGCGGCTGACCCGCTACATCTGCGGCCTGGACAAGGTGTGGCAGGCCACCGCCTACCCGAAGCTCCCGGGCGTGGTGTCCCCGTGAGCGGCCTGCACGCGGGGGCGTTCCCCGAGGCGCAGGTGCGCGAGCGCGCCAGGACCGGCGGTGCGGCCGCGTTCCCGGCTCCGGAGGGCTACGGCCACACGCTGTTCGGCGCGGGCGCCGGCGCACCGGCCGTCCCGGACGCGCTCGACGCGACCCGGATCGTGCCGCCGGTGTTCATGCCGCGGCGCCTGGAGAAGCTGATCGACCTGGGCCGGGAGCCGATGTACGGCGACGTGGACCTGCTCACCACGGTGGGCGGCTTCCGCTCCGCCCTGCCGGTCTACTTCTCCGCCTTCGGCTCCACCCAGGTCGCGAGCGGCGAC
This sequence comes from Kitasatospora sp. NBC_00315, assembly GCF_041435095.1. NCBI lineage: Bacteria > Bacillati > Actinomycetota > Actinomycetes > Kitasatosporales > Streptomycetaceae > Kitasatospora > Kitasatospora sp. NBC_00315. The sequence continues at coordinate 2,048,919 of NZ_CP108025.1, forward strand.
CTGGGCGAGGCGGTCAGCCGCCAGGCCGGCCGGCTCGGACTGCCGATGGTGATCGGCGAGAACGTCGTGCCGGTCAGCGGCTACGGCCGGATCGACCCGAACGGGCCGCGCGGCCTGCTCGGCCGGATCAGGGCCTACCTCGACGAACTCCCGGACGGCCTGGGCGGCGTGGCCGTCCAACAGAGCACCGAGGACGCCGACGCCGAGGTCTGGAACCTCGTCCACAGCGACCCGTCCGCGCAGCCGCTGCTCGACTCCGGGCGGCTGGCCTTCGAGCTGAAGGTCGGCCAGGGGGCCAAGCCCGGCCTCGGCGGGATGACCGTGGTGGACGCGGCCGCCGCCGAGCGGCTCTCCGGCGCGTACGCCATCGACGAGGGCGTCTACGGCGCGGACAGTGCGCGCCGACTGCGCAGCAGCAGCCCCGGCACGTTCACCGAGGAGATCCTGCGCCAGCAGATCCGGTTCATGCGCAACAACTTCCCCCGCGCCCGGGTCTGGGTGAAGCTGCACCCCTCCCGGGACGTGCGCGAGGCCGCCGCGGTCGCCTGGGACGCTGGCGCCGACGCGGTGACGGTGGACGGCGCCGAGGGAGGCACCGGCTGGGCGCCGACCGCCTTCCTCGACCACGTCGGCCTGCCGCTGGAGCAGTGCCTGCGCCGGGTCGGCCGCCCCGCCGGTCCGGGATCGCTGCTGGTCACCGGTCGGATCTGGGAGGGCGCGCGGGCCGTCAAGGCACTGGCCCGGGGCGCCACCGCGGTCGGCCTCGGCCGCGCCGCCCTGCTCGCCGCGGACGAGGACCCGCAGGACGGTGTCCGCCGGCTGGTGGAGTGCCTGGAGCTCGAACTCCGGCTGCTGATCAGCGCGGTGGGGAAGTACACGGCGTCCGCCCTGGGGCCGGAGGATCTCTGGTCGCCGCACGACGCGACCCCCCGTGAGGAGGCGATGGCATGGAGCGGCGCGTGAACGGCACGGCGGCCTCGACGGTGACGGCCGAACGTACCGGGCAGGGTGGCGCGGACGCAGCGCCGGGGACCGTCGCCGGCGCGGTGGCGGCGGATCCGCCGGAGCCGACGATCGAGGGCGGCGGCCGACTGGGACGGGACTTCCACCTGCTCTGGTTCGGGGAGTCCGTCAGCCGCCTGGGCACCGGGATCAGCGGCATCGCGATGGCCCTGGTGGCGGTCAGCGTCCTGCACGCGAGCACGTTCGTGGTGGGCGTGCTCGGGGCGGCGGCCTGGCTGCCGTGGCTGGTCGTCGGACTTCCGGTGGGGGCCTGGACCGACCGGATGCCGCGCCGGCGCACCATGCTGATCTGCGACGCCGTCTCGCTGACCCTGCTGGCCAGTGTGCCGATCGCGGCCTGGTCGGGCGTGCTCGGCCTCGGCCAGCTGGTGGTGGTCGCACTGGGCACCGGCACCGCGTCGGTCTTCTTCATCACCTGCTACCAGGCCTACCTGCCCTCGTTGGTGGCCAAGCCCGACCTCGCGGCCGCCAACGCCCGGCTGCAGGCCGGCGAGCAGGTGGCCGGGATCGCCGGGCCTGGCCTCGGCGGCCTGATCGCCCGGCTGCTGGGAGCGGCGACCGGTGTCTTCGTCGACGCGGCCACCTTCGCGGTCTCCGCGGCCTGCCTGCTGGGCATCCGCTCGCCGGAGGTCCGCCCGGCCGGCGAGCGGCGCCCGACCACGCTGCGCCGCGACATCGGCGAGGGCCTGCGCTTCGTCGTGCGGGATCCCTACCTGCGGATCCTCACGCTGTGCGCGGCGGTGGACAACCTGGCTCTGGTCGCCTCCTCGACCCTGTACGTGGTCTTCCTGATCCGTACCGTCGGGGTGGACCAGGAGCTGGTCGGCCTGCTGATCGCCGCGGACGCCGTCGGCGGGATCCTCGGCGCGCTGGTCGCCACCCGGATCGGGCGGCGCTTCGGCAGCGCGCACGGCATGCTGCTGGCCGCGCTCGCCACCGCGCCGTTCACCCTGCTCATCCCGCTCGCCGACACCGGGCCCCGGCTCGTGCTCTTCGTCCTCGGCCTGGGCGTGCCGGCGGCCGGACTGGTGGTGGCGAACATCCTGTCCAGCGGCTTCCGCCAGGCGTACGTGCCGCCGGAGTTGCTGGGGCGGGTGTTCACCAGCTCCCGGTGCCTCCAGTTCGGCGTCATCCCGCTGGCGGCGCTGCTCGGCGGCACCCTCGGCACGGTCCTCGGCGTCCGCGAGTCGCTCTGGATCACCCTGCTGGTCGGGGTGTTCGCCAAGCTGCTCCGACTGGTCGGTCCGCTGCGCAGCAGCCGTGACCTGCCGACCTCACCGGCCTGACGGGCCCGGTCGGCGCCGGTCCCACCTGCCGGACCGCCCACCCGTCCGGTCCTGCTCGCCTCTCCCGTCACTCCCGTCACTCCCCATCGTCCCGTTCCGGGCGGCGCCCGCCGCCCTGTGCAGAAGGAGACCGTCATGAGCGAGAACACCAACCCGTTCGAGAACCCGGACGGCACCTACCTGGTGCTGGTCAACGAGGAGAACCAGCACTCGCTGTGGCCGGCGTTCATCGACGCCCCCGCCGGCTGGTCGGTGGCCCACGGCGAGGACACCCGCCAGGCGTGCCTCGACTACGTCAACGAGCACTGGACCGACCTCCGCCCGGCCAGCCTGGTCGCCGCCATGAACGGGAACTGACGTTTCGTCAGTTCAGCACGGCACCGATCCGCAGTCCTCGAACGCCTACCAACCGGCGCGCTAGCCCTAGTCCTGACAGAGGTGGAGAAGATGATCCCCGCGTGGCGGCAGTTGCTGATCGACTGGAACGACACCGCAGCCGAGTACGACTCGGCCCGCACCGTTCACGAGGTGTTCGAGGAGCGGGTCACGGCCGCTCCGGAGGCGACCGCCCTGGTCTTCGAGGAGACCTCGGTGTCCTACCGGGAGCTGAACGCCCGGGCGAACCGGCTGGCCCGCCACCTGGTGGAGCGCGGCGTGGGCCGGGGCTCGGTGGTCGGCGTGTTCCTGGAGCGCGGGATCGACCTGGTGGTCGCCACCCTGGCGGTGCTCAAGGCCGGCGCCGGGTACACCCAGCTCGACCCGAAGTTCCCCGCCGAGCGCCTGGCGGGCCTGCTGGAGCAGACCGGCTCCACGCTCGTGGTGACCCGGACGGCACTGGGTGATCGGCCGGGCCTGCCGGAGCTGTCCCTGGTGTCGGTGGACGGGGAGGCGGAGTCGATAGCCGGGCGGGAGTCCGGCGACCTCGGGGTCGAGGTGTCGGTGGAGGACGTCGCCTGCGTGATGTTCACCTCCGGCTCCACCGGCCGCCCCAAGGGCGTCATCGCCCCCCACCGCGCGGTGGTCGGCACCTTCCTCGCCCAGTCCTACGCCGACTTCGGCCCCGGGATGCGCGTCCTGCAGTGCGCCCCCGTCTCCTGGGACGCCTTCGCCCTCGAACTCTTCGGCGCCATCCTCTTCGGCGGCACCGCGGTCCTCCAACCCGGCCAGGACCCGGAGCCCGCCGTCATCGCCCGCCTCATCGCCCAGCACCACATCACCACCGTCCACGTCTCCGCCAGCCTGCTCAACTTCCTCCTCGACGAGTACCCCGGCGTCTTCACCGGCGTCCGCCAGATCATGACCGGCGGCGAGGCCGCCTCCGTCGCCCACGTCCGCCGCGCCCTCACCGACTACCCCGGCATCCGACTCGTCAACGGCTACTCCCCCGCCGAATCCATGATCTTCACCACCACCCACACCATCACCACCACCGACACCGAAACCGGCACCATCCCCGTCGGCAAACCCATCACCAACAAACGCGTCTACGTGCTGGACGCGGCCATGCGCCCGGTGCAGGTCGGTACCGTCGGCGAGCTCTACATGGCCGGCGTGGGGCTGGCCCGCGGCTACGCCAACCGGCCCGACCTCACCGCCGAACGCTTCGTCGCCCACCCCTGGGGCAACCCCGGCGAACGCATGTACCGCACCGGCGACCTCGTCCGCTGGACCACCGACGGCACCCTCGAATACGCCGGCCGCGCCGACACCCAGGTCAAGATCCGCGGCTTCCGCGTCGAACCCGCCGAGATCGAGACCGTCATCGGACGCCACCCCCACGTCGTCCAGTGCGCCGTCCTCGTCCGCGAGGACCGCCCCGGCGACAAACGCCTCACCGCCTACATCGTCCCCACCCCCGACCGGAGCATCGAGGTTCAGGAGCTGCGGGCGCACACCGCGCAGGCCCTGCCCGAGTACATGGTGCCCGCCGCCTTCGTCACCCTCCAGACGCTGCCGCGCACCGCCAACGGCAAGCTCGACCGCCGGGCCCTTCCCGTACCGGAGTACGTCGCGGCCGCCGCCGGCCGCCCGCCCCGCACCCCGCGCGAGGAGATCCTCTGCGGTCTCTACGGCGAGATTCTCGACGTCCCCGCCGTCACCGTCGACGACAGCTTCTTCGACCTCGGCGGCCACTCCCTGCTCGCCGCCCGCCTGATCAGCCGTGTCCGCAAGCTGCTGGGTGTCGAGCTGGCGATGCACACCCTGTTCGAGGCGCCCACCGTCGCGGAGCTGGCCGAGCACCTCGCATCGGCCACCGCCGAGGACACCCGCCCCGTGCTGGCCCGTGCCGAGCGGCGGCCGGAGCGCATGCCGCTCTCGCCCTCCCAGCAACGCCTCTGGTTCATCGATCAGTTGGACAACGGCAGCGCCACCTACAACGTGGTCCGCGCGGTGAAGGTCCGGGGCGGGTTCGACCACGGCGTGCTCGCCGAGGCGCTCACCGACGTGGTCGCACGGCACGAGAGCCTGCGCACCGTCTACCAGTCGGTCGACGGGCGGCCGATCCAGTGGGTGGTGCCCGCCGAGGCGGCCCGGCCGGTGGTCGAGCACGCCGACTGCCCGGCCGAGGAGCTGCCCGCCCGGATCGCCGCCGCGACCGGGTACACCTTCGACATCGCCGCCGAACTCCCTCTGCGGGCCTGGGTGTTCCGGCAGTCCCCGACGGAGCACGTGGTGGTGCTGGTGCTGCACCACATCGCCACCGACGGCTGGTCGATGGCCCCGCTGATGGAGGACATCACCACCGCCTTCGCCGCGCGGTCCACGGGCGGCGAGCCGCTCTGGGACGAACTGCCGGTCCAGTACGCGGACTACACCCTCTGGCAGCGCGAGCTGCTCGGCGACGAGGACGACCGGGAGAGCCGCTCCGCCCGCCAGCTCGCCTACTGGGAGGAGCGGCTGAGCGAGAGCCCGGAGGAACTGCGGCTGCCCTACGACCGGCCGCACCCCACCACACCGAGCGGGCGCGGCGGTGTCGTCCCGCTGCGGCTGGACGCCGAGCTGCACGCGCGTCTGCTGGAGGTGGCCCGCGCCAACCACGCCACCCTGTTCATGGTGCTGCAGTCGGGGCTCGCCACGCTGCTCACCCGGCTCGGCGCCGGCACCGACCTGCCGATCGGAGCGGTCACCGCGGGCCGCACCGACGAAGCACTGGACGACCTCGTCGGCCTGTTCCTGAACACCCTGGCCCTGCGCCTGGACACCTCGGGCAATCCGACCTTCGCCGAGCTGCTCGCCCGGACCCGCGCGGTCGACCTGGCGGCGTACGCCCACCAGGACGTCCCCTTCGAGCGGCTCGTCGAGGTGCTGAACCCCGTCCGGTCACTGGCCCGCCACCCGCTGTTCCAGGTGATGTTCGTCCTGCAGAGCAACGACCGCGGCCGTCTGGAGCTCACCGGCGCCGAGGTGGAGGTCGAGGCCGTCCGCACCGGTCAGGCCAAGCTCGACCTGCTGATCGAGGCCACCGAGGAGGCCACGGCCGACGGCGGACCGGGCGGGATCGAGGTGGTCCTCGACTACGCGCTGGACGTCTTCGACCGCTCCACCGTCGAACGGCTGGCCGCCGCCTACCTCCGGGTGCTGGACACCGTCTCCACCGGCACCGATCGGCGGATCGACTCGATCGAGGTGATGTCGGTCGAGGAGCGGTACCAGGTGTTGGAGGGGTTCAACGACACGGCGGCGGAGTACGACGCGGCGCTCGGCGTCCACCAGGTGTTCGAGCAGCGGGTCGCGGCAGCCCCGGACGCGGTGGCGCTCGTCTTCGAGGACACCACCCTCACCTACGGCGAGCTGAACGCCCGCGCCAACCGCCTCGCCCGCCACCTACTGGCCCGCGGCGCCACCCGGGGCGCCATCGTCGGCATCCACCTCGAACGCGGCATCGACCTCGTCGTCGCCACCCTCGCCGTCCTCAAGGCCGGCGCCGGCTACACCCAACTCGACCCCAGGTTCCCCGCCGAACGCCTCACCGGCCTGATCCACCAGACCGGCACCACCCTGCTCATCACCACCCACACCCTCACCGACCGACTCACCCTCCCCGGCCTCACCCCCCTGTGCCTCGACACCGAAGCCGACGACATCGCCCGACACGACCCCACCGACCTGCCCAGCACCACCACCCCGGACGACGTCGCCTGCGTGATGTTCACCTCCGGCTCCACCGGCCGCCCCAAGGGCGTCATCGCCCCCCACCGCGCGGTCGTCGGCACCTTCCTCGCCCAGACCTACGCCGACTTCGGCCCCGGGACGCGCGTCCTGCAGTGCGCCCCCGTCTCCTGGGACGCCTTCGCCCTCGAACTCTTCGGCGCCATCCTCTTCGGCGCCACCGCCGTCCTCCAACCCGGCCAGGACCCCGAACCCGCCACCATCGCCCGCCTCATCCAGGAACACCACATCACCACCGTCCACCTCTCCGCCAGCCTGCTCAACTTCCTCCTCGACGAATACCCCGGCGTCTTCACCGGCGTCCGCCAGATCATGACCGGCGGCGAAGCCGCCTCCGTCACCCACATCCACCGCGCCCTCACCGACCACCCCGGCATCCGACTCGTCAACGGCTACTCCCCCGCCGAATCCATGATCTTCACCACCACCCACACCATCACCACCACCGACACCCAAACCGGCACCATCCCCGTCGGCAAACCCATCACCAACAAACGCGTCTACCTCCTCGACACCACCCTCAACCCCGTCCCCATCGGCGTCACCGGCGAGATCTACATGGCCGGCACCGGCCTCGCCCACGGCTACACCGGCCAACCCGACCTCACCGCCGAACGCTTCATCGCCCACCCCTGGGGCAACCCCGGCGAACGCCTCTACCGCACCGGCGACCTCGGCCGCCGACACCCCGACGGCACCATCGAACACGCCGGCCGCGCCGACTCCCAGATCAAGATCCGCGGCTTCCGCGTCGAACCCGCCGAGATCGAAACCGCCGTCGGACGCCACCCCGACGTCGCCCAGTGCGCCGTCCTCGTCCGGGAGGACACCCCGGGAGACAAGCGCCTCACCGCCTACGTCGTCCTCGCCCCGGACCGGAGCGTCGAGGCCCAGGCACTGCGCGCCCACTGCGCCGACCTGCTCCCCGAGTACATGGTCCCCGCCGCCTACGTCCAGCTCGACGCCCTGCCGCGCACCGCCAACGGCAAGCTGGACCGTCGCGCCCTGCCCGCCCCCGAACACACCACCGACGCTCAGGGTCGCGCACCGCGCACCCCGCGCGAGGAGATCCTCTGCGGCCTCTACGCGGAGATCCTCGACCTCCCCGCCGTCACCATCGACGACGGCTTCTTCGACCTCGGCGGCCACTCCCTGCTCGCCGCCCGCCTCATCTCCCGCATCCGCACCACACTCGGCGCCGAACTCACCATGCGTGCCCTCTTCCAGGCTCCGACGGTGGCCGGCCTGACCGGCCGGCTGGAGCGGAGCGCCGCCGTCCGGCCCGCGCTCGTCCCGCAGCAGCGCCCCGAGCCGATGCCGCTCTCCTTCGCGCAGCAGCGGCTCTGGTTCATCGACCAGATCGAGGGCCCCGACGCCACGTACAACATCCCGCTCGCCGTCCGGCTGCACGGCGCGATCGACCGGCCGGCGCTCGCCCTGGCGCTGGCCGACGTGGTCGGCCGGCACGAGGCGCTGCACACCCGGTACCCGGCCGTCGACGGCACGCCGTACCAGCAGCTGATGGACGCCGACGAGCGCTCGGTGCCGCTCGCGCACACCTGGTGCGCCGAGGAGGAGCTGCCCGTCAGGCTCGCGGCCGACGCCCGGCGCCCCTTCCATCTCGGCAGCGAACTGCCCTTCCAGGCGACCCTGTTCAGCGTGACCGAGCAGGACCACGTGCTGCTGCTGGTGCTGCACCACATCGCCGGTGACGGTTGGTCGATGGGCCCGCTGCTGCGGGATCTCACCACCGCGTACAGCGCGCGGATCGCGGGGGCGGAGCCGCAGTGGCCGCAACTCCCGGTCCAGTACGCCGACTACGCCCTGTGGCAGCGCGAGCTGCTCGGCTCCTCCGACGATCCGGACAGCCTGCTCTCCTCCCAGCTCGCCTACTGGGTCGACCAGTTGGCGGACCTGCCGGGGGAGATCGCGCTGCCGCGCGACCTGGCGGCGCCCGCCGTCGCCTCGCACCGGGGCGCCGCCGTCCCGCTGGTGCTCGACGCCGGGTTGCACACCCGGCTGCTCGAACTCGCCCGGGCCCACCAGGTCACCCTGTTCATGGTCCTCCAGGCCGCGTTGGGCGCGACCCTGACCCGATTCGGGGCCGGCACGGACCTGCCGATCGGCTCACCGGTCGCCGGCCGCACCGACGAGGCGCTGGACGACCTGGTCGGGTTCTTCGTCAACACGCTCGTGCTGCGCACCGACACCTCCGGCGACCCGACCTTCGCCGAACTCCTCGACCGGGTCCGGGAGACCGACCTCGGCGCCTACGCCCACCAGGATCTGCCGTTCGAGCGGCTGGTCGAGGCGCTCAACCCGGTCCGGGCCGAGGGCCGGAACGCGCTGTTCCAGGTGATGCTGGTGCTGCAGAACGCGGACGCCGGCGCCCTGGAGGTCGACGGACTGCGGGCCCGGGTCGAGCGGCTCGCGGTCGACCGCGCCAAGTTCGACCTCACCATCGGCGCGGTCGAGACCCACCTGGCCGACGGAGCGCCCGGCGGGATCGAGGTCTGCTTCGAGTACGCGACGGATCTGTTCCTGCCGGCCACGGCCGAGCGGCTCGCGCACGCGCTGGTCCGCACGCTCGCGGCGGCCGCCTCGGACCCGTCCGTGCGGGTCGGCGCCCTCCCGGTGCTGTCCGAGGACGAACGCCACGACCTGCTGACGGGCTTCAACGACACGGCGGCGGAGTACGACGCGTCGCTCGGCGTCCACCAGGTGTTCGAGCAGCGGGTCGCGGCAGCCCCGGACGCGGTGGCGCTCGTCTTCGAGGACACCACCCTCACCTACGGCGAGCTGAACGCCCGCGCCAACCGCCTCGCCCGCCACCTACTGGCCCGCGGCGCCACCCGGGGCGCCATCGTCGGCATCCACCTCGAACGCGGCATCGACCTCGTCGTCGCCACCCTCGCCGTCCTCAAGGCCGGCGCCGGCTACACCCAACTCGACCCCAGGTTCCCCGCCGAACGCCTCACCGGCCTGATCCACCAGACCGGCACCACCCTGCTCATCACCACCGAGCGGCTCACCGACCCGCTCCGGCTCCCCGGCACCACACCCGTCCACCTCGACACCGAGGCCGCGGCCATCGCCGGCCAGGACTGCACCAACCCGGACGTGCCGGTGTCCGTCGAGGACGTCGCCTGCGTGATGTTCACCTCCGGCTCCACCGGCCGCCCCAAGGGCATCCTCGCCCCCCACCGCGCGGTCGTCGGCACCTTCCTCGCCCAGACCTACGCCGACTTCGGCCCCGGGACGCGCGTCCTGCAATGCGCCCCCGTCTCCTGGGACGCCTTCGCCCTCGAACTCTTCGGCGCCATCCTCTTCGGCGCCACCGCCGTCCTCCAACCCGGCCAGGACCCCGAACCCGCCACCATCGCCCGCCTCATCGCCCAGCACCACATCACCACCGTCCACCTCTCCGCCAGCCTGCTCAACTTCCTCCTCGACGAATACCCCGGCGTCTTCACCGGCGTCCGCCAGATCATGACCGGCGGCGAAGCCGCCTCCGTCACCCACATCCACCGCGCCCTCACCGACCACCCCGGCATCCGACTCGTCAACGGCTACTCCCCCGCCGAATCCATGATCTTCACCACCACCCACACCATCACCACCACCGACACCCAAACCGGCACCATCCCCGTCGGCAAACCCATCACCAACAAACGCGTCTACCTCCTCGACACCACCCTCAACCCCGTCCCCATCGGCGTCACCGGCGAGATCTACATGGCCGGCACCGGCCTCGCCCACGGCTACACCGGCCAACCCGACCTCACCGCCGAACGCTTCATCGCCCACCCCTGGGGCAACCCCGGCGAACGCCTCTACCGCACCGGCGACCTCGGCCGCCGACACCCCGACGGCACCATCGAACACGCCGGCCGCGCCGACTCCCAGATCAAGATCCGCGGCTTCCGCGTCGAGCCCACCGAGATCGAGACCGCACTGCTGCGACACCAGGGCGTGAGCCAGGCCGTGGTGACGGTCCGCGAGGACACCCCCGGCGACAAGCGCCTCACGGCCTACCTCGTCACCGGCCCCGGATCCGACCTCGACAGCAGGGCCCTGCGTACCCACTGCGCAGGGCTGCTGCCCGAGTACATGGTCCCCGCCGCCTTCGTCATCCTCCAGACGCTGCCGCGCACCGCCAACGGCAAGCTCGACCACCGGGCCCTGCCCGCACCCGAACACACCACCGACGCGCAGGGCCGCGCACCCCGCACCCCGCGCGAGGAGATCCTCACCGCCCTGTACGCGGAGATCCTCGGCCTCCCCACCGTCACCATCGACGACAGCTTCTTCGACCTCGGCGGCCACTCCCTGCTCGCCGCCCGCCTCATCTCCCGCATCCGCACCACACTCGGCGCCGAACTCCCCATCAGGGCCCTGTTCCGCACGCCCACGGTCGCCGGCCTCGCCGAGCACCTGGAGACCTCGGCCGACGACCACCTCCGCCCCGCCCTCACCCGCGTCGAGCGGCGCCCCGACCGGCTCCCGCTCTCCCCCGCCCAGCAACGCCTCTGGTTCATGGACGGGATGGAGCAGGGATCGGTCTACAACGTGCCGGTCACCCTGGCCCTGCGCGGCGAGGTGGACGCCGGGGCGCTCGACGACGCGCTCGGCGATCTGCTGGAGCGCCACGAGAGCCTGCGTACCCGCTTCCCCTCCCAGGACGGCGGGCCCGTCCAGCACGTCACCGGCCCGGCCGAGGCGCGGGCGGAGTTCGTCCTGCGCCGCACGCGGTGCTCGGCCGGGGAGGTCGAGGGCCTGGTGGCGGCAGCCGCCACCCACCGCTTCGACCTCGCCGAGGAACTGCTGCTGCGGGCGCACCTGTTGTCCGTCTCGCCGACCGAGCACACGCTGGTGCTGGTCCTGCACCACATCGTCAGCGACGGCTGGTCGATGTGCCCGCTGCTGCGCGACCTGGCGCAGGCGTACACCGCGCGGGCCGAACCGGGCACGGCCCCGCAGTGGGACGAACTCCCGGTCCAGTACGCCGACTACACGCTCTGGCAGCGCGAGCTGCTCGGTGACGAGGCGGATCCGGGGAGCACCTTCCGACGCCAGGTCGACTACTGGACGAAGCAGTTGGCGGACGTACCCGAGGAACTCACCCTGCCCCTGGACCGGCCGCGCCCCGCCGTCGCGGGCCACCGGGGCGGCCTGCTCTCGGTCCGCACCGGAGCGGAGCTGCACGCGGGTCTGCTGGAGCTGGCCCGCACGCGCCGGGTCACCCTGTTCATGGTCCTCCAGGCCGCGCTCGCGACCACCCTGACCCGCTTCGGGGCCGGTACCGACCTGCCGATCGGCTCACCGATCGCCGGCCGCACCGACGAGGCGCTGGAGGACCTGGTCGGGTTCCTGGTCAACACGCTGGTGCTGCGCACCGACACCTCCGGCGACCCGACCTTCGCCGAACTCCTCGACCGGGTCCGGGAGACCGACCTCGCCGCCTACGCCAACCAGGACATCCCCTTCGACCGGCTGGTGGAGGTGCTCAACCCGACCCGCTCGCTCGCCCGGCACCCGCTGTTCCAGGTGATGCTGGCCCTGCAGAACGTCCGGCAGGCGCAGCTGGCGCTGCCCGGCATCGAGGTCGAGCAGGCGCCGGTCTCCACCGGCGGTGCCAAGTTCGACCTGATGGTCGCCGTGGCCGAGGCACAGGACACGGCCGGTGCGCCGCTGGGCCTGACGGTCGCGGTCGAGTACGCCACCGAGCTGTTCGACGCCCGGACCGCCGAGCGGCTGGCCGACGGCCTGCTGCGGGTGCTGGAGAGCGCCGTGGCGGGCGCGGACGTCCCGCTGAGCTCCTTCGAGGTGATGGCGCAGGAGGAGCGGCGGCTGGTCCTGGAGGGCTGGAACGACACCGGCGCCGACTACCCCGCCGAGCGCTCCGTCCAGGAGCTCTTCGAGGAACAGGCCGCCCGGTTCCCGCAGGCCACCGCGCTGCTCTTCGAGGGCGTCGGTCTCGGCTACGCCGAGCTGAACGAACGTGCCAACCGTCTCGCGCACCACCTGCGAGCCTGCGGCGTCGGCACCGACCAGGTCGTCGCCGTCCACCTCGAACGCGGCCCCGACCTCGTGGTCGCCCTGCTCGCCGCCCTCAAGGCCGGCGCCGGGTACACCCTGCTGGACACCGACTACCCCCGGGAACGGCTCCAGGCCGTCCTGGAGGACACCGGGGCGCCCCTCGTCGTCACCCGCGCCGCCCTCGCCCCCGCCCTCGCCGCCCTGCCCGTCCGGCTGGTCGACATCGCCGACCCCGCCGTAGCCGCGCAGCCCGCCACCGACCCCGCCGTGCCCACCCCGCCCGACGCCATCGCCTGCGTGATGTTCACCTCCGGCTCCACCGGTCGTCCCAAGGGTGTCGTCGCCTCCCACCGCACCATCGCCCGTACCTTCTTCGCCCAGACCTTCGGCCGCTTCCACCCCGGCGAGGTCCACCTCCAGTGCGCCCCCGTCTCCTGGGACGCCTTCGCCCTCGAACTCTTCGGCGCGCTCCTGCACGGCGGCACCACCGTCCTGCATCCGGGGCAGAAGCCCGAGCCGGCGGTCATCGCCGAGCTCGTCGCCGCGCACGGGGTGACCTCGATGTTCCTCTCCGCCGGCCTGTTCGCGGTGATGGTGGACGACTACCCGCAGATCTTCGAGGTGCTGCGCTGCGTCTCCACCGGCGGGGAGGCGCCCTCGCTCGCCCACCTGCGGCGGGCCAGGGCGGACTTCCCCGGCCTGCGGCTGGTGCACGCCTACGGCCCGGTCGAGAGCATGGTCTTCGCCACCCAGCACGAGGTCGGCCCGGCCGACCTCACGGCGGCCGTGGTCCCGATCGGCGCCCCGATCCCGAACTCCGCCACCTACGTCCTGGACGGCGCGCTGCGCCCCGTCCCGGTCGGCGTGGTCGGCGAACTGTACATCGCGGGGCCCGGGTTGGCGCGCGGCTATGCCAACCGGCCCGACCTGACCGCGGAGCGCTTCGTGGCCGGCCCCCACCTCGGCGGCGCACGGATGTACCGGACCGGCGACCTCGTGCGCTGGAACGCGGCGGGCGAGCTGGAGTTCACCGGACGGGCGGACGCCCAGGTGAAGATCCGCGGCTTCCGGATCGAACCGGCCGAGATCGAGTCCGCGCTGCTGCGGCACCCCGGTGTGGGACAGGTCGTGGTGATGGTCCGCGAGGACCGGCCGGGCGACAAGCGGCTGGTGGCCTACCTGGTGGCCGCCGCCGGGCGGGAGCTGGATCCGGCCGCCCTGCGCGGCCACGCCGTCGAGGCCATGCCCGAGTACATGGTCCCGTCCTCCTTCGTCGTGATGGAGGCACTACCGCTCGGCGCCACCGGCAAGGTGGACCGCAAGGCACTGCCGGCACCGGACTACGGCGCCGAATCCCAGGGCCGCGAACCCCGCAACCCCCGGGAGGAGATCCTCTGCGGGCTGTACGCCGAACTCCTGGGGCTGCCCGCCGTCACCATCGACGACAGCTTCTTCCGCCTCGGCGGCCACTCCCTGCTCGCCGCCCGGCTGATCAGCCGCGTCCGCACCGCGCTCGGCGCGGAACTCCGGATGCGCACCCTCTTCCAGAGCCCGACCGTCGCCGAGCTGGTCGAACGACTCGGCGACGCTTCCGACACCCCTCGGCGCGCCCGTCCGGCGCTGCGCCGGCGCTCCCGGAACGGAGAGAACGGATGATCCCGCTGTCGTACGCCCAGCGGCGCCTCTGGTTCATCGACCGCTTGGAGGGGCCGAGCGCCACCTACAACGTGCCGGTGGTCCTGCGCCTGACCGGCGAGCTCGACGTCCCCGCGCTGCGCGGCGCCCTCGCGGACGTGGTGGCCCGCCACGAGAGCCTGCGCACCCTGTTCCCCGAGCAGGACGGCCACCCCTACCAGCACATCCTCGATCCGGCCGAGGCCGTCCCGGCCCTGGAGGTGATCCGCACCACGGAGACCTTCCTCGCCCGCCGGCTCCAGGACGCCTCCCGGTACGTCTTCGACCTGGCCGGTGAAGTCCCCCTGCACGCCCGGCTGTTCGCGGTGGGGCCGCGGGAGCACGTGCTGCTGGTGGTGATGCACCACATCGTCAGCGACGGCTGGTCCCTCGGACCGCTGCTGCGCGACCTGACCGAGGCGTACACCGCCCGCCGCGGCGGCGGCGAGCCGCAGTGGGACGAACTGGAGGTCCAGTACGCCGACTACACGCTCTGGCAGCAGGAGCTGCTCGCCGACGAGGAGGACCCGGGCAGCGTCGCCGGGAGCCAGCTCGCCCACTGGAAGGAGCAGTTGGCGGACCTCCCGGAGGAGCTGCGGCTCCCGCTGGACCGGCCGAGGCCCAGCGTGCCGAGCTTTCGCGGCGACTCGGTGCTCGCCGAGACCGGGCCGGAGCTGCACCACCGGCTGCAACAGCTGGCCGGCGACGAGAACGCCACGCTCTTCATGCTGCTCCAGGCCGCCTTCTCGGCGGTGCTGAGCCGCTTCGGCGCCGGGACGGACGTCCCCCTCGGCACCCCGGTGGCGGGCCGCCCGGACGAGGCACTGGAGGACCTGGTCGGGTTCTTCGTCAACACGCTGGTGCTGCGCACCGACACCTCCGGCGACCCGACCTTCCGCGAGCTGCTCGGCCGGGTCCGCGACACCGACCTGGTCGCCTTCGAGAACCAGGACATCCCGTTCGACCGGCTGGTGGAGCTGCTCAACCCGGTCCGTTCCGGCTCCCGGCACCCGCTGTTCCAGGTGATGCTGGTCCTGCAGAACAACGCCCAGGGCGAGCCGGCCCTGCCGGAGCTGGAGGTCCGGGGGGAGACCACCTCGACCGGCGCCGCGAAGTTCGACCTGACGATGGCCGTCCGCGAGCGCTTCGACACGGACGGCCGCCCGCAGGGGCTGGCCTTCGGCCTGGAGTACGCCACCGACCTCTTCGATGCGGGCACCGCCGAACGGCTGCTCGCCGCGACCCTCCGGTTGCTGGCCGCCGTGGCCGGCGCGCCCGACGCGCCGATCGGACGGCACGGCGTCCTGGCCGAGGAGGAGCTGCACCAACTGCTGGTGGAGTGGAACGACACCTCCGCCGAGTACGCCTCGGACCGCTGCGTCCACGAGCTCTTCGAGGAGCAGGTCGCGCGGACCCCGGACGCGGTGGCGCTGGTCTTCGAGGACGTCTCGGTGTCCTACCGGGAGCTGAACGCCCGGGCCAACCGGCTGGCCCGCCACCTGGGCGAAAGCGGCATCGGCCGGGGCTCGGTGGTCGGCGTGTTCCTGGAGCGCGGGATCGACCTGGTGGTCGCGACGCTGGCCGTCCTCAAGGCCGGCGGCGGCGGCTACACCCAGCTCGACCCGAAGTTCCCGACCGACCGGCTGACCGCCGTGCTCGGCGAGATCCGCGCCGAGGCCGTGGTCACCTGCGACGAGCTGGCGGACCGGCTGGCGGATTCGGGCGCCCGGTTGCGGTACGTCCGGGTGGACGGGGAGGCGGAGTCGATAGCCGGGCGGGAGTCCGGCGACCTCGGGGTCGAGGTGTCGGTGGAGGACGTCGCCTGCGTGATGTTCACCTCCGGCTCCACCGGCCGCCCCAAGGGCGTCATCGCCCCCCACCGCGCGGTGGTCGGCACCTTCCTCGCCCAGTCCTACGCCGACTTCGGCCCCGGGATGCGCGTCCTGCAGTGCGCCCCCGTCTCCTGGGACGCCTTCGCCCTCGAACTCTTCGGCGCCATCCTCTTCGGCGGCACCGCCGTCCTCCAACCCGGCCAGGACCCGGAGCCCGCCGTCATCGCCCGCCTCATCGCCCAGCACCACATCACCACCGTCCACGTCTCCGCCAGCCTGCTCAACTTCCTCCTCGACGAATACCCCGGCGTCTTCACCGGCGTCCGCCAGATCATGACCGGCGGCGAAGCCGCCTCCGTCGCCCACGTCCGCCGCGCCCTCACCGACTACCCCGGCATCCGACTCGTCAACGGCTACTCCCCCGCCGAATCCATGATCTTCACCACCACCCACACCATCACCACCACCGACACCGAAACCGGCACCATCCCCGTCGGCAAACCCATCACCAACAAACGCGTCTACGTCCTGGACCACGCACTGCGCCCCGTACCCCGAGGCGTCACCGGCGAGCTCTACATGGCCGGCGTGGGGCTGGCCCGCGGCTACGCCAACCGGCCCGACCTCACCGCCGAACGCTTCGTCGCCCACCCCTGGGGCGACCCCGGCGAACGCATGTACCGCACCGGCGACCTCGTCCGCTGGACCACCGACGGCACCCTCGAATACGCCGGCCGCGCCGACTCCCAGGTCAAGATCCGCGGCTTCCGCGTCGAACCCGCCGAGATCGAGACCGTCATCGGACGCCACCCACACGTCGTCCAGTGCGCCGTCCTCGTCCGCGAGGACCGCCCCGGCGACAAACGCCTCACCGCCTACATCGTCCCCACCCCCGACCACGACCTGAGCAGTCAGGCCCTGCGCACCCACTGCGCCGACCTGCTCCCCGAGTACATGGTCCCCGCCGCCTTCGTCCGACTCGACGCCCTGCCCCGGACCAACAACGGCAAGCTGGACCGCCGCGCGCTGCCCGCACCCGCCTTCGGCGCGGACTCCCACGGACGCGCGCCCCGCACCCCGCGCGAGGAGATCCTCTGCGGCCTGTTCGCGGAGATCCTCGACCTCCCCGCCGTCACCATCGACGACAGCTTCTTCGACCTCGGCGGCCACTCCCTGCTCGCCGCCCGCCTCATCTCCCGCATCCGCACCACACTCGGCGCCGAACTCGGCATCCGGACGCTGTTCCGCACGCCCACCCCCGGCGGCCTCGCCGACCACTTGGACAGCGCCACCACCCAGGACAGCCGCCCCACCCTGCGCCGGACCGAGCGGCCGGAACGCCTCCCGCTCTCCCCCGCCCAGCAACGCCTCTGGTTCGTCGGCCAGTTGGAGGGGCCGAGCGCGACCTACAACCTGCCCGCCGCGCTGCGCCTGCGGGGCGCACTGGACCGGCCGGCGCTGACCGAGGCACTGGCCGATCTGATCGGACGCCACGAGGCCCTGCGCACCCGGTTCCCCGCCCAGGACGGGCAGCCCGCCCAGGAGATCGTGCCGACGGCCGAGGCCCGTGAGCTGCTCCCGCTGCCCGTGACGGAGCTCGTCCCGCGACCGGGGGAGGACCCGGAGGAGGCGCTCACCCGCGCGGTGGACGCGGCCTGCACCGGGGTCCTCGACCTCGCCACCGGGCTGCCGCTGCGCACCGAGCTGATCCGCGTCGCCGAGGACGACCACGTCCTCGTCCTGGTGATGCACCACATCGCCAGTGACGGCTGGTCGCTGGGCGTCCTGCTCCGGGATCTGACCGCCGCCTACCGGGCGCGGCGCTCCGGCGAGGCGCCCGACTGGGAGCCGCTGCCGGTCCAGTACGCCGACTACACCCTCTGGCAGCGCGAGCTGCTCGGCGACGACGAGGACGGATCGAGCCGCGCCAACCGCCAGAGCACCTACTGGAAGGAGCAGTTGGCCGGCCTGCCGGAGGAGACCAGGCTGCCGGTCGACCGCCCGCGCTCCCCCGTGCCCAGCCACCGCGGCTACGCCGTGAAGGCGCTGCTGGGCGCCGAGCACCACCGCGGACTGGAGCGGCTGGCCCGCAGCGGCCAGGTCACCATGTTCATGGTGCTGCAGGCCGCCCTCGCCACCCTGCTCACCCGGCTCGGCGCCGGCACCGACCTGCCGATCGGCTCCGCGATCGCCGGCCGCAACGACGAGGCACTGGACGACCTGGTCGGGTTCTTCGTCAACACGCTGGTGCTGCGCACCGACACCTCCGGCGACCCGGCCTTCACCGAACTCCTCGGCCGGGTGCGGGAGACCGACCTCGCCGCGTACGCCAACCAGGACATCCCCTTCGACCGGCTGGTGGAGGCCGTCAACCCGGCCCGCTCGCTGGCCCGGCACCCGCTGTTCCAGGTGATGCTGGTCCTGCAGAACCAGCAGAGCCCCGGCGGCGGGCTGGACTTCGGCGACGTCCGGGCCGAGCCGATACCGGTCGGCCGTGGCTCCTCGAAGTTCGACTTCACCGTGGGGGTCGAGGAGTTCCGCGCCGAGGACGGCTCCGCCGGCGGCATGGAACTGCTGCTGGACTACTCCACCGACCTGTTCGACGAGTCGACCGCGACCCGGATGATCGACTCCCTGGTCCGGCTGCTGGAGTCGGTGGTCGCCGAACCGGGCCTCGCGATCAGCCGGTTGGAGATCCTCTCGGACGCCCAGCACGCCGAGCTGACCGCGACGCCCCCGGCCCCGCGGCTGCCCGACACCACCCTGTGGCGGCGGTTCGCCGAGCGTGCCGCCGAGGCACCGGAGGCCACCGCCCTGGTCTTCGGCCGGCAGCGCCTCGGCTACCGCGAACTCGCCGAACGGGCCGGTCGGCTGGCCCACCACCTGGCGGCGAACGGGGTCCGCCGGGGCGATCTGGTCGGGGTGCACCTGCACCGCGGTCCCGACCAGGTGGTGGCCCTGCTGGCGGCCCTGGCCGCCGGCGCCGGATACACCATGCTGGACACCGAGTTCCCGCCCGAACGGCTGTCCGCCGCGCTGGCCGCGACCGGCGCCGCGCTCGTGGTGACCGAGCCCGCCCTGCGGGAGCGGTTGGACACCGGCGCGACCGTGGTCGACGTCGACGATCCGGTGCTGGCCGGCCTCCCGGCACGGGCGCCCGACGGACCGTCGCACCGGTCGACGGCCGAGGACATCGCCTGCGTGATGTTCACCTCCGGCTCCACCGGCACGCCCAAGGGCGTCGCCGCCTCGCACCGCGCCCTGCTGGCCACCTATCTCGACCAGGACTACGCGGACTTCGGCCCCGGCGAGGTCTTCCTGCAGTGCTCGCCGGTGTCCTGGGACGCCTTCGCCCTGGAGCTGTTCGGCGCCCTGCTGCACGGCGGCACGGTGGTCCTGCAGCCCGGGCAGCGGCCCGAGCCCGCCGAGGTGGCCGCGCTCACCGCCGAGCACGGGGTGACCATGCTCCAGCTGTCCGCCAGCCTCTTCAACTACCTGGTGGACGAGCACCTTCCGGAGCTGGGGAGCGTCCGCACCGCCTTCACCGGCGGGGAGCCCGCCTCGGTGGCGCACCTACGGTCCGCACTGGCGGCCCGGCCGGACCTCCGGGTCGTCAACGGCTACGGACCGGCCGAGAGCATGGGTTTCACCACCTGCCGGACGGTGCTCGCCCAGGACACCCGGGGCGTGTCCGTCCCGATCGGGGTCCCGGTCACCCACAAGCGGGCGTACGTGCTCGACGCCGCACTGCGGCCGGTGCTGCCCGGTGTGGTCGGCGAGGTGTACCTCGGTGGCGCGGGCCTGGCACACGGCTACCTGGGCCGGCCGGGAACCACCGCCGAGCGCTTCGTCGCGGACCCGTACGGGCCGCCCGGGGCCAGGCTGTACCGGACCGGCGACCTGGCCCGCCGCCGCGCCGACGGCGTGCTGGAGTACGCCGGACGCGGGGACGAGCAGGTCAAGGTCCGCGGCTTCCGGGTGGAGCCCGCCGAGGTGGAGGCCGCCCTGGCCGCGCACCCCTCGGTCGCCCAGGTCGCCGCCGTGGTCCGGGAGGACCGGCCCGGTGACCGCTGCCTGGTGGCGTACGCCGTCCCGGCCTCCGGCCACCGGATCGATCCCGCCGCGCTGTCCGCCCACGCCCGCGACCTTCTGCCCGACTACCTCGTCCCGTCCGCCGTCGTCCCGCTGGACGCGCTGCCGCGGACGGCCAACGGCAAACTGGACCGGCGCGCCCTGCCGGCTCCCGTCCACCGCGCCGCCGAGGACGGCCGGGCCCCCCGAACTCCGCGCGAGGAGGTGCTCTGCGGCCTGTTCGCCGAGATCCTCGGCCTGCCCGCGGTGACCATCGACGACAACTTCTTCGAACTCGGCGGCCACTCCCTGCTCGCCGCCCGCCTGGTCGGCCGGCTCCGCGCCGTCCTCGGTGAGGACCTGACCGTCCGCCGGCTGTTCCTCGCGCCCACCGTGGCCACCCTGGTCGAACAGCTCGGGGCACCCCGGGCGGACGGGCCGGACGCCCTGGGCGCGGTGCTGGCGCTACGCCGGACGGGCACCCTGGAGCCGCTGTTCTGCCTGCACCCGGCGGCCGGGATCAGCTGGGTGTACGCCGGGCTGCTCCCCTACCTGGATCCGCAACGGCCGCTGTACGGCCTGCAGTCACCCGCTCTGACGGCGCCCGGCACGACGCCGGGGACAGTCCGCGAGCTCGCGGCGCAGCACCTGCGGGAGATCCGGCGGATCCAGCCGCACGGCCCCTACCACCTGCTCGGCTGGTCCTTCGGCGGCGTCCTCGCGCAGGAGCTGGCCGTCCGGTTGCAGGCGGACGGCGAGGAGGTCGCCCTGCTGGCCCTCCTGGACGGCTATCCGGGGCAGAGCCCGCAGGACGGCGGGGTGCCGGACCCGCGCTCGCCCGAACTGCTCGCCGCACTGCTGGACTCGCTCGGGCTGCCCAGGCCCGCGTCCGGGCCGGTGGGCCCGCAGGACCTGGTCCGGCTGGCCGCCGACCGCAGCAGCCCGCTGGCCGGCCTCGACCGGGAGCAACTGGTGACGCTCGCCGAGGTGTTCGCCGCCAACATGGCGCTCGGCGGACGGGCGGCCCCTGACCACTTCACAGGTGACCTGCTGTTCTTCCAGGCCACCCGGGGCCGCACCGCCGACTCGCCCGATCCCGCCGGTTGGCGGCGGCACACGGGCGGCCGGATCGACCTGCACGAGGTGCCCGTGCCGCACGGAGCCATGACCACGCCGGCGGCCCTGGCGTTGATCGGCCCCGTACTGCGCGCCCGGCTGCGCGCCGCCGACCCCGTCCCGCACTGACCCTGCGGTCCGGGCCGGACCGGGTCGGCGCACGCCGGTCCGGCCCGGCGTGGTCCGGCCCGGCGTGGTCCGGCCCGGCGTGGTCCGGCCCAGCCCGGCCCGGCGTGGCGCGGCCCAGCCCGGCGTGGCGTGGCGCGGCCCAGCCCGGCCCGGCGTGGCGCGGCCCAGCCCGGCCCGGCGTGGTCCGGCCCAGCCCGGCCCGGCGTGGCGCGGCCAAGAACCCGGGCGCAGCACACCCGTGATTCCCGGCGGATTCGTTCGCCTCGGCTAATTCCCGGGGTCCGGATTCACCGGCCCCAGCGATTGACCCGGCTTTTCCCGGGGCCTTTCCGGAATTACGGGAACGGCCCCGGAAAATCCGCCGAGAAATTCCCCCGACCGTCTTGACCGACTCCCAGGAGAGCATCATGCTGAAGCAGGCAGAGAACACCAGCCGCACCGCCGAGGACCAGGTCCGCACCTACTACGACCTGGTGGACGCCGGGGACGTGGCCGGCCTGGTGGCACTGTTCACCCCCGAGGCGGTGTACTTCCGCCCGGGTTACGAACTCCCGTTCGCCGGCCACGCCGAGATCGCCGCGTTCTACACCTCCGGCCGGATCATCGACACCGGCTCGCACAGCCTGGCCCAGGTGGTCACCGACCGGAACGGAGTCGCCGTCCACGGCGAATTCCGGGGAATTCTCAAGGACGGGACGAGGGTCGCCTTCCGCTTCGCCGACTTCTTCGCCCTCGCGGCCGACGGCCGCTTCTCCCGCCGCGACACGTTCTACTTCATGCCCCCGGCCTGACCGGTCCGCTCCCCGGGCCTTCCCGGACCGCCTCGCCCGGGCCGCACCGCCCGGGCCGGCTCCCCAGCCCACGAGCCCCGGCCCGCACCACCGGGCCGGCGATGCCCCGGTCCACCGGGTACCCGCCCGGCACACGTACCCCCGAATGAGCCTCGCACCCGCGCCACGTACACCCGAACACCCTCCCCCGACAGCCCGCACAGACCCGAGGAGCCCGATCATGACCATCCAGGACACCAGCCTGCCGACCGCCGCCTCCACCCAGCTGCGCCCCGTCCACGGCGAGCTGTTCACCGACCACATGGTGAGCATCACCTACTCCCCCGAGTCCGGCTGGTCCCGCCCCGAGCTGCGGCTGCGCGAGGATCTGGCGATGAACCCGGCGATGATCGGCCTGCACTACGGCCAGGTGATCTTCGAGGGGCTCAAGGCCTACCGCCAGACCGACGACAGCATGGCGCTCTTCCGTCCCCGGATGCACGCCGCCCGCTTCCGCCGCTCGGCCGCCCGGCTCACCATGCCCGAGATGCCCGAGGAGCTGTTCCTGCGGGCCGCCGAGGAGGTCGTCGCCGCCGACGCCAACTGGCTCTCGGACGACCCCGAGCTCAGCATGTACCTGCGCCCGCTGCTCTACGGCACCGACGCCAGTCTCGCCCTGCGCCCGTCCCGCGAGTACCAGTTCCTCATGATGGCGTTCATCACCGGTGCCTTCTTCGGCGCCGGGGTGAAGCCGGTCAAGGTCTGGATCAACCACGACTACCCCCGGGCCGCGCCCGGCGGCACCGGCGACGTGAAGTGCGCCGCCAACTACGGGCCGGCCTTCCGTGCCCAGATGGCCGCCGAGGACGCCGGCTGCGACCAGGTGGTCTGGCTCGACGCGGTGGAGAAGCGCTGGATCGAGGAGATGGGCGGCATGAACCTCTTCTTCGTCCGGGGCAGCGGCCGCGACGCCACGGTGGTCAGCCCCCAGCTCACCGGTACGCTGCTGCCCGGCGTCACCCGCAACACCCTGCTGTCGCTGGCCGCTCGGCTGGGCTACACGCCCCGCGAGGAGCGCATCGCGCTGGACCAGCTGCGGGCCGAGGCCGCGGCCGGTGTGATCACCGAGATGTTCGCCTGCGGCACGGCCGCCGTGGTCACCCCGGTCGGCGAGGTGCACGACCGGATCGGCGGCGACTTCAGCGTCAACGGCGGCGCGGCCGGCCCGGTCACGCTGTCCCTGCGCAAGGCGCTGACCGACCTGCACCACGGCGTGACGGCCGACCCGGAGGGCTGGCTGCATCGGGTGAAGTGACCGGCCGTCGGCTCCCGCAGCACCGACGCCGTACCAGGGCCGGGTGTTCCGCGCAGTGGCGGAACTCCCGGCCCGGTGTGCGTCCCGGGCGGCCGCGCGGCGGGGCTCAGCCGGCGCCCTCGACCGGCTTCAGCGTGAGGACGGAATCACCCTCGCTGTGCGGGCGATGACCGAAAACGTTCCGCTCGCTGATCAGGAAGCCCAGATGCACGCGGCTGCGGGCGCCGAGACGCTCCATGACCTCCGCGATGTGCCGTTGGCAGGTCCGCAGCGAGATGCCCATCCGGCGGGCGATCACCTTGTCCTCCAGCCCCTGGGCGAGCATCCGGATGACGGCCATCTTGATGTCCGTCGAGATCGCCACCACCTGGTCCCGGTCGTAGCGGCTGGGGAAGGGCAGCGCCATCGTCCAGGCCCGTTCGAAGGTGGCGGCGGCGAACCCCACCAGGTTGGGCTCCTGGACGATGAGGGCCCCGAGCGGATCGTCGCGCAGCGGGAGGATCGCGGTGTGCTGATCGAAGACGATCATCCGCATGAACCCGTCGCCCAGCGTCCTGATCTCCGCCCCGAGCGGCACGACGTGTTCGGCGTACATGATGGTGGCCGGGCTGAACTGGGCCGTGTGCTGGTAGAGCGTGCGCATGCCGACGCCGCGCTCCAGGAGTGCCTCGGCCTTGGCCAGCGACTCCTGCAGGACCTCCTCGTCCCGGGCACCGCCGGGCTGGGAGGTCATCACCTCCCGCTGGCAGTCGGCGGCCAGCTCGGTGATCACCCGCCGTACCTCGGCGAGGTCCGTGACGACCCGGACCGCCTCGACCCGCAGGTACTGGGCACTGCCCCGTTCGTAGATGTCCTGAAGCGGCGCCAGGTCGGCCCGGGTCGCCTCCATCTCGCGCTGCAGTCGCGAGATCTCCTGCTCGATCGAGGCCACCAGGCCCTGGTACACCAGGTGCGGTGAGACCGGGACGAGTTGCCCCGGCTCGGCCACGGAGTCGCGGAGCAACTGGAGGGCGAGCAGCCGCTCGACCGCGGGCTCGCCGGGCGCCTCGGGTTCGAGGCGCCCGAGCACCGCGCGCAGGGCGTCCGGAGTGATCGAACCGGCCTCGACGGCGTGGGCGTAGGCGAGGGCCTCCGCGCGGGTCAGGCGCGGCGTGCCGGCGCCCGGCGTGGACGACGTGGTCTCCAAAGGTGATCTCTCCCCCTCCGTCACGGTGCATGGCGGCTCGACCGCTCCCGTTCCGGCGCCGGCCGCGCCGGGTCGGCACGGGCTCGGGGCGGCACGGGGAGGGCGACATACGGGGCTGCCCGGTGCGCAGGCGTACGACTGGTCGAGCCGTGGACAAGTCGTCAAGGGTCCCACATTTTGCTGACAATCACTCCACATAAGTCGAATGCTGTTCGAGTGTCCTGAGCATTCCGGCCACCGCCGCCCCGGGCGGGGAGAACCCGTCCGCCGGGCCTCGGAGCGGCCCGTCCGCCGGGTGTCAGAACGGCCCGTCCGCCGGGTGTCAGAGCGGCCCGTCCGCCGGACGGTGGCTGAGAGCCAGCCGCAACAGCGGCGGTACGGTGAACCGGTCCTCCTCCTCGTACCCGCAGTGCCGGACCAGCCCGCGCACCATCAGCTGGTGGACCGCCCGGCTCAGCCCGGCCAGGGTGCCGCCGACCAGGACGTGCGCGTCCTCGAGGGTCCAGGGGCCCGGCAGTCCGGCCAGGCAGCGCAGCAGGAGTGCGGGCTCCGGCTCCAGAGCGTCGAAGGTCCGCCGCAGGGAGGCCCGCAGCGAGGGGCCCGACACCGAGGAGGGCGCGCTCAGCCCGAGCGGATCGGCCCGCAGGTGGTCCAGCAGCTGCTGGGGCGAGTACATCAGGCACCATTCGGCCGCGTAGGTGATCGCCCGGGGGATCCCCTCCAGCAGGCGGCACAGTTCGAGGACCGCTTCCAGCCGCGGGCCGTCCAGTGCGAATCCCGGGCGGACCCGCCGCATGTGGGTGGCGAACAGCCGGACGGCGGCGGGGGCCCCGGCGTCCGTGGTCCCACCGCCGAGGGCCTCGGCTCCCGGAACTTCGGCGTCCGGGGATTCGGCGTCCGGGGACGGGGCGGACGCGGACGCGATGGCGCCCGGGGCTCCGGTGGCGGCCGCAGCGGGCGCGGGCCCGGGTACCGGCAGCGGGGCCAGCGCGAGCACCTGCTCGCCCTGGACGGCGATCGGCTCCAGGCCGGTGGTGACCACGCGCAGCCCGGGGCAGCGCTGGAGCAGCTCGGTCAGCCGATCGCCGGGCACCTGGCCACGGATCAGCCCGTCGAGCACCAGCACGCTGTTGCCCACGCCGAGCAGCGGGAGGACCTCGGCCCATGCCCCGGCGGCGTGCTCCGCGCGGCCGGTCAGGATCCTGACCACCTGCCGCAGCAGCGGTGGCGGCTCCGGGACCTCCCAGCCGATGCCGGAGGGTTCGGCCGGCGACAGGTGCCGGGCGTCCAGCCAGAGCACGGGCCAGCCGAGTTCGTCCCGCAGGACACAGGAGGCTTCGAGCGCGAGCCGGCTGGAGCCCACTCCGCTGACACCGACGACGGACACGATGCACTGCCGGTCGAAGCCCAACGCCCTGGTGAGCCACTGAAGTTCGTCCTCGCGCCCGATGATGGCGCCGTCCGGGGTGGCCAGCGCGAGCGGGATCGGACCGAGCGCGGGCGGCTGCTCCCGTTCGGTGGCGGCCGGCTCGTCCGGTATGGGCAGGCGCAGGGCCGCCTGCTCCATGGCCCGGCGTTGCGGCTCGGCGAGCCGCAGGGCGTCGGCCAGCAGCCGGGCGGTCTCGTGGCGGGGCCGGCGGACCCGGCCCGCCTCCAGGTCGCGGATGGAGCGCACGCTCAGCGCGGAGAGGTCGGCGAGCTGACGCTGCGTCATACCCGCCCGGTGGCGGTAGGTCCTGATCAGTTCACCGAGGCCGTCGGCCGCGGGGGGCGGCGGGTTGCTCGGGAACACGGGCTGTGGTGCGGGGTTCGGCGCGAGGTGCGTCACTGTGCTACTCCCTCCTGGGGTCTTCGGCCTGTCCGGGACGCGTGCACCGGGGTGCTCAGCCCCAGCCGAGGTCGTTGCCGGTGGCGGTCGGCGAGGGGGTGGGGACGACCTGGACGGTGCCGACCGAGTCGGCGGCGGGACGGTTGGTGACCCCGTTCGCGGGTGCCGGCTGGGCGAGGGCGGCGACGGCGAGACCGGCGGCGACGAGGACAGAGGCGGCGGCGAGGCGGATGCGGGCAGCAGCAGACATCGGAACCATCCTGATTTGGTGTGGTGGTCCGGGGAACTCCCGGCACAATCAGTCTGTTTGAGCGCCGCGGGCCCGGACAGGCGTCGAAGTCCTCGCGATTACGCCATGGCACGAATGCGAGGGGGTGCCCCCGGCGGCCCCGACGGCCGGAGGCGACCGGCCCCACCGCCGCCCACCTGCGGCTTCCCGCCCCGTGTCGCACCCGCGAGGGGGTGCGCGAGCCCGACCGGCCGAAGGCCGCCAACCCCCCTCGCAATCGGTCGCTGTCGCAATCGGTCGGCCCTCCGTCACCGTTCGGTGACCGATAGCGAGGATTCAGGGATCCGCCGGGGTGCCACCCTCCCGGCTTTCAGTGAGCAGTTTTGCCACCGCGCGGACCGCCGGGCTGTCGCGTCTGTGCTCGAAAACGGCGATGGCCACGATCAATGCCCGGCGACACAGAGGCGACAACTCGGCACCCAGAGGGGGGTCCGTGGGTGTCGTCGGTTCGTCCGCCTCACATCGACGGGGCTTGAGCAAGAGCCTGCGAACCGACCCGGTCTGGCCCACGGGTACAGGGGGTGCCCACGGATACAGGTGGTGCAGAGGTGAAGCCAGGGCGACCACGGATGCCCGGGCGGCAGAGTAGGCGAGAGGGACGACGGCCTGCCCGTTCTCGATCCGCAGACGCAGCGGCGCACTGGTCCCACCCACCGACCCGTCGCGGTGACGATTCCCCAAGTCGTCGGTCTCGTCGCCCGCAAGGAAGATCTCGTCGCCGCGCGGCTTGATCAAACTGGAACACATATGGTCGTCGACTGCACAGGCGTCAACTTCGCGCGATGCGGCGGGTACCGCATGCCGCCCGGGCGGTCGCGGCCAATGCGTCCGGCCGGCGGATCGACGGGAGGCCCGGCAGCAGAGCGCAACGCTGGAGAACTGCCGGTTCGTCGCACTCTCGGACGTTTCCCGCACCGGGCATGTACATCACCGGTGATCAAGGCTGCCGCTTGATCATTCGAAGAATCGGTTGACTGCGAAGTGATCCTCTTGCTGGAATCGCCTCCGACACAAGTTGCTTTCGACGTGGGGAACAGACACAGGTGGCGCTCGACAGTCCGAAGCTCAAGGACGTCCTCGCGGACGTTGCGTCCGGCACACTGCAACTCCCCGACTTCCAACGTGACTGGAAGTGGGACGACGATCGGATCCGCGCGATCATCGCCACGGTGACGCTCGACTACCCGCTCGGCGTGGTGATGACGCTGGAGACCGGCGGTGAGTCACCCTTCCGGGCCAGGACCCTCACCGGCGCCGGGCTGGAACAGGAGCGCGTCCCGAACCTGCTTCTTCTGGACGGGCAGCAACGGCTCACGTCCCTGTTCCAGGCATTGTCCCTGGACGTACCGGTCGAGACCGTCGACGCCCGCGGACGGGCCATCAAGCGCTGGTACTACGTCGACATCGAAAAGGCCGTTCGGGCGTCCGCCGACCGTGACGAGGCGATCGTCTCGGTGCCGGAGAACAAGGTGCTCCGGACGGACTTCGCCCGCACGGTCCTTCTCGACCTTCGCACCGTCGACGACGAGTGCAACGCCGGCCTCTTTCCGCTGCACTTCGTGTTCGACACCCAGCGGGTCAACTCCTGGAAGAAGACGTTCGTCAAGACGAACGAGGACCTCAACTGGGACTTGTGGGGCGAGTTCGAGGAGCGGGTACTCGAGCCGATCCGTTCGTTCCAGGTCCCGATGATCCGTCTCGCCGCCTCGACGTCGATGGACGCCGTCTGCGCCGTGTTCGAGCGGGTCAACACCGGCGGGGTTCCGCTGAACGTCTTCGAGCTGCTCACCGCGACCTACGCCGGCGATCGCGCTTGGGCCGGGCACACCGGGGACTACTACCGGCTCCCCGAGGTCTGGCAGACGGTCAAGCAGGGCCTGGCCACCCGGCACCCGGTGTTCGGGCGCCTGGAGCAGGGCATCGAGGACGGTCTGAGCAGCAGCGACTTCCTGCAGGCCGTGGCCCTGGTGCGTACCTGGGAGCGCAAGCAGGACCGACCGGGCGCCGCGGTGTCCTGCAAGCGGCGTGACCTACTGGAACTGCCGCTCACCGAGTTCGACCGGCTTGCGCCGCGCCTCGCGGAGGCATTCGAGTGGGTTGGCGCCTTCCTGCAGCAGCAGTGCATCGTCCGGGCCGCCGACCTCCCCTACCGAACGCAGCTCGTTCCGCTGGCCGCCGTGCGCGCCATCCTCGGCGAGGCGACCGACTCGCTTGCCGCAGAGGAGATGATCACCCAGTGGTACTGGTGCGGCGTGCTGGGCGAGATGTACGGAGGCTCCACAGAGACCCGCTTCACCCGCGATGTCGAGCAGCTCGTCAGGTGGAGCCGCACGGGTGGCGAGCCGCCGGAAACGGTCACGGACGCGTTCTTCTTCGCCGAGCGTCTGAACACGCTGACCACCCGCAACAGTGCCGCCTACAAGGGAATCTACGCGCTGCTGATCAAACAGGGCGCAGTGGACTGGCACTTCACGGACGCCCCGCTGAGCCCGAAGCGGTTGGGTGAGCACGCGGTCGACGTTCGGCAGATCTTCCCCAAGGGCTGGATCGACAAGCAGTACGGATCGGACTTCCCGGCGAACTCGATCGTGAACAAGACTCCGCTCTCCTTGCGCGCGGCCCAGGACATGACCGGTCCGCCCGGCTCGTACCTGTCGTCGCTGATCGCGGCGTCGGACATGCGGTTGGAGTGGTTCGACGACGTGGTCGCCACCCACCTCATCAACCCGGAAAGCCTGCACGGGAACGACTACGAACGCTTCTATCTGGACCGCACCCGGCAGCTGGTCGACCTGGTGCAGAGCGCGATGGGCAAGCGGACCGCCCTGCGCGGCGTGGTGGACGCCGAGGGCCCTCGATGACGAACCGCCCGACACCCGAGGAACTTCAGTCGCTGAAGGGCCGGCAGGTCACGCCCGCCGAGATCCTGGCGCTCTTCGGTCTGCGAGTGCGGGATCGCAGCAGCGTGCACACGATTTCGCAGGCACTGTCGGACGCCGGTCTGGCCACGCTCCCCGACTTCGCGGTCTGCCGCTCGGGGGACTTGCTGGAGGTCGTGGCGATCGACGGCGCCCTGATGGCCGGACCGGTCCCCGAGGACGAGGAGGCGCAGGAGCAGGACGCCCTGCCGTCCTACGCGCTGCCGCAGCAACTCCAGATCGGTGACCTGGTGCCGTCCGGTTGCGACCTCGTGCACGTGGGTCCGGGTGATCAGTTGACCAAGGCCACCTACCTGATGCGGACCAAGACGCTGGAGCAGATCCCGGTGATCACCGGCGGGACTCTGCACGGCGTCGTGAGCTGGCGGTCGGTGGCGAAGGCGTACGAGAACGGTCTGGCGCCGACCCTCGAGAACGCCATGCAGAAGGGCTCCCTCCCGGTGGCCGACGCGCGGCAGGAGTTCTTCAGCTGCCTCACCCTGCTCAGGGAGCACGGGTATCTCGTGGTGCGGGGCGAGGACGGCTCCTTTCCCGGGATCGTGACCACCACCGCCGTCACCGACCGGTTCGAGGGTGCGGCACGTCCGTTCTTCCAGCTGGGCGAGATCGAGTCGCTGCTCCGCCGGGTCCTGGGCACCCGCCTCAGCCAGGACGCGATCCGTGCCGTGCAGACCAACCGGAAGCCGGACCAGCGGTCCGGGCTGGTCACCGACCTGATGTTCGGCGACTACGTGCGTCTGCTGGACGGGACCCAGAACAAGCAGGCCCTCGCCACCCAGGCCGACGTGAACTGGGCCACCCTCGGCTGGACGGCGATGGACCGGGCGCAGTTCGTGGAGCACCTGGAGCGGGTGAAGGACATCCGCAACCGGATCGCCCACTTCGACGCCGACCCCTTGCCGGATGCCCTGCTCGGCGAACTGGCGACGTTCATCAAGCTGCTCCGGGACTTCGTCGCCTGACCTCGTGGGCGGCGCTCCGGAGGGCCCGGATCACGAGCGAGCGCTCGCGTGTGCTCCGGCCGGAACCGATTTCCGCACAGCTCCTACACGCACCACCCCTAGCCGCTACGATCTGTGGTGGTGTTCTGCCCGCTGACCAGCGGCGGAACCGGCAGGCAACAAGAAGCGGGGATGGCGCATGCGGGACGGCCGGTGGACGACGGTCACCGACTCGGAGTTCCAGCACGAGCACCGCGGCCTGGAGGCCATCCGCGAGAAGCTGACGGACGCCGACCCCTGGCGGGCCTGGTCGAACTTCACCTTCACCGCGAACACCGGCCATGTCCGTGAGGTGGACCTGCTGGTGGTGGCCCCGGGCGGGGTGCATCTGATCGAGCTGAAGGACTGGCACGGTTCGGTCGAGTCCCGCAACGGGACGTGGTTGCAGACCCAGCCCAGCGGCCGCCAGGTCGTTCACGGCAACCCGCTGCACCTGGCGAACAAGAAGGCCAAGGAGCTGGCCGGACTGCTCACCCAGAACGGCAGGCGGATCTGGGTGTCGGAGGCGGTCTGCTTCACCGACTCCTCGCTGCGGCGCCGGCTCGCCCCCGCCGACCAGCACGGCGTCTACACGGTGGACGAGCTGGCCGAGATGCTGCGGCAGCCGCCGCGCGACGAGCGTCGGCGGGTCGACGCGGTGGCCTCCCGCGAGATCAAGGCCGCGCTGGAGCGGGTCGGGATCGCCCGCAGTGACGCGCAGTACAAGGTCGGGCCGTACCTGCTCAACCGCAAGGCCTTCGACTCCGGCCCGACCTGGGCCGACTACCTGGCCCGGCACAGCGAGCTGCCGGAGGCCGCCCGGGTCCGGATCTACCTGCGCGAGCGCGGCTCGGACGCCGGCCTGCGGGCCTCGGTCGAACGGGCGGCGCTGCGCGAGGCCGCCGTCCTGCGGCGGTTCCGGCACCCCGGCGTGGTGCAGCTGCGCCAGTACGACTCCTCCGGGCACTCGGCCGGCCCGGCGCTGATCTTCGACTACGACCCGCGCACGTTGCGGCTCGACGAGTACCTGCTGCAGTACGGCGCGAAGCTGGACATCCTCAGCCGGATGTCGCTGGTGCGCCAGCTCGCCGAGACGATGCGCTCCGGGCACAGCAACCGCATCTTCCACCGGACGCTCGCGGCCCGGGCCATCCACGTCGTCCCGCGCGGTCGCAACCGTGCGGCGGGCGTCGACGGCGAGGAGGCGGGCTGGCTCAACCCGCGCCTGCAGATCTCCGACTGGCAGGTCGCGGTCCAACGCTCCTCGGGCGACACCTCGGAGGGCGCCGCCCGGCTGGCCCCGACGGCGCTCTCCCAGGCGGGCGCGCATCTCGCGGAGGCCGCCGACCCCTATCTCGCACCGGAGTTGACCGCCCTCAACCCCGACCCGGTCACCCTCGACGTCTACGGCCTGGGGGTGCTGACCTACCTGCTCGCGACGCTCAAGGCCCCCGCCGCGAGCCAGGCCGAGCTGGTGGCCCGGCTGGAGGCGGGCGAGGGCCTGCGGCCCAGCGCGGTGGTGGACGGACTCTCGGAGGACATCGACGAGCTGGTCCAGGCCGCGACCGCCTACCTGCCGGCCCAGCGGCTCTCCTCGGTGGACGAGTTCCTGGAGATGCTGGAGTTCGTCGAGGACGGCCTGACGGCGCCGGCCCCCGAGAGCACGGTGGCGGACGAACCTGTCGGGCACGCTGCCGAGCAGCCGGAGAAGGATCCGCTGGAGGCCGTCGCGGGCGATGTGCTCGCGGGCCGCTGGGAGGTCCGGCGCAGGCTCGGGACGGGCTCCACCAGCCGGGCCTTCCTGGTCCGCGATCTGGCGTACGACCCGCAGGCGCGCCGTTCGAAGGCCCTGTGCGTGCTGAAGATCGCGCTGAGCGACAACCGGGCGGAGGTGCTGGCCCACGAGGCCGAGGTGATGGGTCGCCTCCGCCCCGACTCGC
Organism: Kitasatospora sp. NBC_00315; assembly: GCF_041435095.1. Lineage (NCBI taxonomy): Bacteria > Bacillati > Actinomycetota > Actinomycetes > Kitasatosporales > Streptomycetaceae > Kitasatospora > Kitasatospora sp. NBC_00315. Next base: position 2,081,506 of record NZ_CP108025.1, read on the forward strand.
GGATCATCCGCCTGGTCGAGCCGGAGCCGGTGCGCATCGGCGGCCGGACGGTGCTCGTCCTGGAGTACGTCGGCGACGAGCGCGAGAGCGACGAAGCCTCGGCGCCGAGCTCGGGCAACCGCCGGCGGGAGGAGACCGTGGCCCGGCAGCTGCGCGACCGGGGACGCCTCCCGGTGGACCAGCTGGAGGCGTACGGCGACTACCTCTTCGGCGCGGTGGACTTCCTGGAGGGCGAGGGCGTCTGGCACCGGGACATCAAGCCGGACAACATCGCGATCCGGGTCCGTCCCAACCGCACCCGCGAGCTGGTGCTGATCGACTTCTCGCTGGCCGGCTACCGCGTGCAGGACACCAAGGCCGGCACGGACGGCTACCTCGACCCGTTCATCGGCACCGCGACGCGCTCGGTGTACGACGCGCACGCCGAGCGGTACGCCGTCGCCGCGACCCTGCACGAGATGGCCTCCCGCGAGCTGCCGGTGTGGGGCGGCGGCCGGGTCTCGCCGCGCCAGACGGACGAGGAGAAGGAGCCGTACCCGACGATCGCCAGCGAGGGTTTCGACGCCGCCGTGCGGGAGGGCCTGACCGCTTTCTTCCGCAAGGCCCTGCACCGGGACGCGGCAGAGCGCTTCAGCGATCTGAAGCCGATGCGGGACGCCTGGAAGAAGATCTTCCTGGAGCTGAACACCACGGTGAGCAGCTCCCGGCGCGGCCAGAGCGGAGGCACCGGCCACGGGGCAGGCAGGGCGGACGGGTCGGCGGACGGGTCGGCCGGTGTCGGCGTGCCCGCCGAGGCCGCCGAGGCCGCCGCCCCCGTGATCGCGGACGCCGAGCCCGAGGACGCCGAACGTGATCGCAACGAGAAGGCGGCCGCGGCGACCCGGGACACTCCGGTCTCCGCCTCTGGACTGACCCCCGCGGCCGAGTCCTTCGTCTTCGGGCTGCACGTCCACACCGTCGGCGAACTACTGGATCTGAGCCAGCGTCAGCTCGTCAACGCGCCCGGACTGGGCGCCAAGACCCGCAAGGAGGTCCTGGGCCGGATCAAGGAGTGGCGGCGCGGGCTCGCCGAGCAGCCGGTCGGCCCGCTCACCCCGGAGGGCCGCAAGGCCGCGAAGGAGGAGCTCGCCGAGCTGACGGCGGCCGAGAGCGCCGTGGTGAACTCCCTGGCCGTCAGCGACATCGCCGCACGGCTGCCCGCGCACTCGCTGCGGGCCGTCAGCCTGGACACCCTGGCGACGCTCTTCGTACCGGAGCTGAAGAAGAACGGCGTCAACCAGAACGAGGTCGAGATGGTGCGGCTGCTGCTGCGCCTGCCCGACGGGAGCGGCGCCCTTCCCGGTATCGGGGTCTGGCCCAAGCAGAAGGACGTCGCCGACACCCTCGGCCTCTCGGCCGGGCGCATCCCGCAGATGCTCAAGATCCAGCGCACCCGCTGGAGCAGGCACGCGGCGGTTCAGGTCCTGCGCCACGAGGTGCTGGAGCTGCTGCGCGGGCTGGGCCGGGTCGCCTCGGCGGCCGAGATCGCGGACGCCCTCGCCGTCCGGCGCGGCACCCGGCTCCAGGAGCGCGGGCACCGCCGGGCGCTGGCGCTCGCGGCCGTGCGCGCCGTGCTGGAGGTCGAGCAGCTCGAACCGGCGGACGCCGAGTTCCGGCACGTGGCCAACCGTGACGCGGCCGACGAGGGGATGGGCGCCGGCCTGCTGGCCCTGGAGGTCGGCGAGGACGACGACCCGGAGACGCCGTCCGCGCCTGGCCTGCTCGACTACGCCCAGCGCCTCGGCAAGGTCGCCGACCGGCTCGCCCGGCTGGACACCCTGCCGACCGCCGCGACCGTACTGGCCGAGCTCGCAGCGGTCACCCCGCCGAGTGGCGTCGTCGAGCGGGACGAGCGCCGCACGGTCGAGCTGGCCGCGGCGGCCTCCCGCAACGCGGCGGCCACCCCGCGCCTGGAGATCTACCCCCGCGACCTGTCGCTGGTCCGGGCGCTGCGCCTGACCCAGGCGGGCCTGGTCCGGATCATTCCCGGCGTGCCGGAGGCCCGGCAGCCCGGCCTGACCGGCGAGGACGTGCACGAGCGGGTCCGGGCCCGGTTCCCCGAGCTGCTGGACGGACGGGGCGGCCACTCACTGCCCACCGAGGGCCCGCTCACGACGGCGCTCCGGGGCGCCGGATTCGACCTGATCTTCGCCCTGCGCGAGGACACCCGGACCAGGCGCTACCTGCCCCGCCGGGCGGACGGCGGCTCCAGCTACCTCAGCTCCGGCGCCGGCCGCCGCGCGACCCAGACCTCGCGCATCACCCGCTACGACGACGACCCGCTGCTGGCCGGCGCCATGCAGACCGAGGAGCAACTGGTCTCCTCGGCCCGACGCGACGGCTTCCGCGTGCTGACCGTCCGCACCGGGCTCGCCCGCGAGGCGGCCCGCGAACTGACCGGGAGCGGCGGAGGCAGCAGGTTCGGGGCCGAGGCGGTGTCCGTGACCGAGCTGCTGCTGGCGGCGCTGCACGAACTGGTCGACCCCAGGCCGAAGCCGACCTGGGAGACCATCCTGCGCGCGGACGCGGCCGAACCGGGCACACCGGCGGCCATGCGGTTCGCCGAGTACGCTCGGACGGCCTGGGGCGCGGTCGAGCCGAGGATCGGCGAACTGATCACGGCGGGCGGCCCCGGGAGCCCGGTGCTGCTGGTCGACGGCGGCGTCTTCGCCCGGTACGACGCGATGGGCGTGCTCGACCGCCTGTCCGGACGCTCGCGGAACGGCGGCCGGCCGCTGTGGCTGCTCTGCCCGCAGAGCGACCCGGCACGCGACCCCCGGCTGGGCACGACGGCCGTGCCGCACCAGGCGGGGCTCGGAGAGTGGATCGAACTTCCGGACTCGTGGGTCAACAACGCCCACCGAGCCGGCGAGAGTGAAGAGGCGACGAAGTGATCGACCGCAAGAGCAAGGCTCTGTTGGCCGACCTGATCAAACAGGTCAAGGCGGTCGAGACCGATCTTGGCGCCCAGGCCAAGGCCGTCGAGGACGTGCGGGTCAAGCTGCGCGGCGAATACGACCTCGCGCGCAAGCTCGGTCGTACGGCGGCGACATGGACTTCGTGGCTGGACGAGCGCATCACGCAGGTGGCCGTCGCGTGGGTGCTGGGCACGGTCTTCGTGCGGTTCTGCGAGGACAACGAGCTGGTCCCGGAGCCGTTCCTGACCGGCGCGTCGGACGAGCGGCGCGACCTGGCGCTGGAGCGGTACGCGGCGTACGTGGACGAGGACGCCGACCCGACGTATCGCGGCTGGCTGGAGCGGGCGTTCGCGGAGTTGGGCGCAGGGCAGGCCGGAAAGTTGCTGTTCGACCGGCGGCACAACCCGCTGTTCCAGATTCCGTTGTCACACGACGGCGCGCGGGCGCTGGTCGAGTTCTGGCGTGGACGGGACCAGGCCGGTGTGCTGGTCCACGACTTCACGGACCAGCTGAACGAAGACGGCACGGAGGGGTGGGACACCCGCTTCCTGGGCGACCTGTACCAGGACCTCTCGGCGGCAGCACGGAAGACGTTCGCACTGCTCCAGACACCGGAGTTCGTGGAGGAATTCATCCTCGACCGGGCGATGGACCCGGCTGTACGAGAGTTCGGGTACGAGGGCCTGAAGATGATCGACCCCACGTGTGGGTCGGGCCACTTCGTGCTGGGTGCCTTCTGGCGACTGGTGAAGCTGTGGGGCGAGGCCCAGCCCGGGCTCGACCGGTACGAACGGGTACAGGCCGCGCTGGACTCGGTGCATGGAGTGGACATCAACCCGTTCGCGGTGGCCATCGCACGCTTCCGACTGCTGGTCGCGGCGATGTCGGCGGCCGGGGTGCGGACGCTGGCTGAGGCTGGCAAGTTCGACTGGCCGATTCACCTGGCGGTGGGTGACTCTCTGATCAAGGCGCGGCAGCTCGAACTGACGCTGCTGGGCGAAGAGTCGGGCGACGAGCTGGCGGAGTTCGCATACGCAACGGAGGACGTGCAGGAGCATCCGGGGATTCTGGAGCAAGGGCGCTACCACGTGGTGGTGGGGAACCCGCCTTACATCACGGTCAAGGACAAGAAGCTCAACGCGCTATATCGGGATCTGTACAAGTCGTGCACAGGACCGTACGCACTCTCTGTTCCATTTGCTGAGCGATTCTTCCAGCTAGCTAAGGCTCAAGCCGGGGCAAACGGGAGTTCCTACGGCTACGTTGGGCAGATTACTTCCAATTCCTTCATGAAGCGCGAAGCCGGGAAGCGACTCATCGATGAGTTCTTTGCACACAAAGTGGAGCTCACGGAAGTCATCGACACATCAGGTGCGCATGTCCCCGAACATGGGACGCCGACGGTAGTTTTGATTGGACGGCCAAATAGTGGCACCCACCGCGAAACCATCCGCACGGTTCGTGGCGTGCAAGGTGAACCGTCCGTTCCAGACGGCGACTCGATCGGGCTAGTGTGGCGCGCAATCATTGACCAAATCGATCACCCGGGCTCGAGCGGCAAATGGGTGTCAGTTGATGATCTCGATCGAAATAGATACTTCGGCAAGCAGCCATGGATCCTGGCCGATGGCGGGCTCGAACTGGTTGAAGAAATCGAGAAAGCCGGACGCATGAGGCTGAGAGCTGCCATCTCTCCCCCAGTGGGTCGCGCTATCCGATCAGGCGCAGACGATGCGTACACTCGACCATTTCGGCCGAGTTATTTGGATAATTCAAAATCAAAGGGCCTTCGGCCGCTACTGACGGGCGAAGATGTTCGAGACTGGGATGCAAATCCAAAGGAACTAATTTGGTATCCGTACGCGCCTTCACTAGATAGAGAAGTGCTGATGCGCGAACTCTGGCCCGTCAGGCATGTTCTGGAAATCCGGCGAACCTTCCAAGGGGACATGGCGGCCGCTGGACTCGCATGGTGGGCCTACATGCAGCATACGGCTTCAGCATACGGCACGCCCCTTTCGATTGCATTTTCATTCGTCTCAACACACAACCACTTTGCCCTCGACCAAGGCGGCACAGTATTCAATCAGAAATCTCCAGTAATCAAGCTTAATGAAAATGCAAATCTTGAAGACCATATTCACCTACTCGGCCTTCTGAATAGCTCCACAGCTTGCTTCTGGTTGAAGCAGGTCTGCTTCGACCGCGGCCACGGAGGGGTTGGCGGTGGCATCGCCAGCGAAGGCTGGGAGAAGTACTATGAATTCACGGGATCCGCCCTAGAGAGGTTCCCTCTTCCGGAAGGATCGCCCACTCCAACCTCTACCAGCCTCAACATGCTCGCCGGGGAGCTTGCCAACACATCTCCCTCCGCTCTGACTTCAGCTGGCCACGCTGCGCCCACCTCAGCGTCGCTTCGCAAGGCACGCGAGAGATGGTCAGTAATTCGTGGTCAGATGATCGCTATCCAGGAAGAGTTGGACTGGCAGGTCTACTCTCTCTACCACCTGCATGCCGATGAACTTCGCGCACCCGAAACTGGCGTTCCCGAACTCGCGCTCGGCGAGCGGGCATTCGAGATCCTGCTCGCCCGCCGTCTCAAGAACGGCGAGGCCTCAGACGAATGGTTTAAGCGGCACGGCTCCACACCCATCACCGATCTACCCGCCCACTGGCCCGACACCTATAGGGCCGTCGTCCAGAAGCGCATTGAGGCGATTGAGACCTCCCGCGCGATCGGTATGATGGAGCGGCCTGAGTACAAGCGCCGGTGGGCGAGCGAGGGTTGGGACGTACTACAAGAGAAGGCCCTGCGTTCCTGGCTGCTCGCCCACATTGAGACCCGCGAGTACTGGCTCCAGGACGAACAACCCACCCTCCTCACGCGCGCCCAACTCGCCGACGCGCTTTCCCATGACGAGGACTTCGTCTCAGTCGCCGAGATCTACACTCCCCGGAAGGAACTCGCGACTGTCGTCGCCGACCTCCTCAGCGACGAGAACGTGCCATTCCTCCCTCCCCTGCGATACAAGCCGTCTGGGCTGAAGAAGCGTGCTGACTGGGAGCACGTATGGGACCTCCAGCGCCAGGAAGACGCGGCCATGGACGAGCCGGCCAAGCGGAAAATCCGGGACTCGATCCCCGTGCCGCCGAAGTACACCTCGGCTGACTTCCTCAGGCCGTCCTACTGGCGGGCCCGGGGCAAGCTCGACGTGCCCAAGGAGCGGTTCATCTCCTACTCGTCCACCACTGGCGGCACGCCTGACCTTTACGGCTGGGCCGGCTGGGACCACCGCGAGCAGGCGCAGGCCCTCACCACGTACTTCACCAACAACGACTTCACCACCGAGGAGTTGACCCCGTTCCTCGCGGGTCTGCTGGAGCTCCAGCCCTGGCTCACCCAGTGGCACGGTGAGTTCGACGCGATGTACGGCGGCTCCCCCGCCGACTTCTTCGCCGGCTACCGCTCGCAGATCCAGGGCGAGCACGGCCTGACCGACGACGACCTGCGGGCCTGGCGTCCGACGCCCGCCCGCCGTGGCCGCACCACCAAGAACTGAACCACCACCTCTGTAAGACAGACAGCAGCCCCCGGTACCGAACTTCCGGCCGGGGGCTGTTCTGTGGAACGTCGAGATCAGCAGCCTGCGGGGAACTCCCCGGCCTTGATCCCAGCCACGAACGCCGACCAAGCGTCAGCTGAGAAGAGCAGCATCGGGCCTTCCGGATCCTTGGAGTCACGGACTGCCTGCCCCTTCGCAACAGTGCGGGCCGCTTCCACGCATTCGCCTCCCTGGCCTGAGTAGGACGACTTCTTGAACGGACTCACAAGCTCGGATCGACTCACTCGTGCTCTTCCTTACCGTTATCGTTCGGAATCTTCCGGATCGTCTTCGTGATGAAGGCCATGGTCTGCTCAGGTGTCAACGCAGCCGACCTCAACGTGTCGAGCGCGTAGGCATACCCTGCCAGCTCCTCGGCAGCCTCAACGACAACGAGATTGCTGAAGCTCTCGAAGGAAACCGCTTCAAGTGCCGGATCCTGACCAAACGACATGCCGGTGAATGGTCCTGCCACCCGAGCTGCACTTCCCGCCGAGAGCGGAAGAATCTGGATGGTCACGTTCGGGAGCCTCGCGACCCTCAAGAGGTGGTGTAGTTGGTCCCGATGAACGTCGGCCTGCAACATGGGAGCCGTCACTGCGGGTTCCCACATGATGGCCGTCAATCTGACCTGACCGCTCTCGATTCGCCGCTGGCGGGCCTCCCGGACCTTGACGAACTCCTCCCGGTTCTCCGAGGGAACCACCGCCGGATTCGCGTCGAGCACCTCCAGCGTGAAACCGGGAGTTTGCAGCAGCCCGGGGATGAGTGCGAGTTGCCAGGCCACTATGTGCGTCGCGTCGCTCTCCAACTCGATGTAGGAGGCATAGTTTTCACTCACCGTGCCTCTGTGATCGAGCCACCACCCACGTCGGTTGCTCTCACGCGCAAGCGACTCAAGACGATCTCGCTCCTCGGCGCTCTCCACGCCGTACAGGTCCAGCAGCAGACGGACCTCCACGGGGCGGGACGTCACCTTGCCGGATTCCATCCGGGACACCTTCGCGACGGAAGCCATCAGCTTCTCGGCGGCATCTGCCTGGTCCAGGCCTGCCGCCTGACGATACGTCCGAAGGGCAGCGCCGAGCCGTCGGCTGCGCACGGTCGGCCTCCCACCAGCGGGCATGCGTTGTCCCCTCTCCACTGAGGCCCCCAGTCTGCCTCTCGGTCGGCCCGGAATCCACCGAGCTTCTGGAGCACGCATGCAAATTTGCACCAGTTCTACTTGCACACGAGCATCGCGACGGAGCAGACTACTTGGAGTAGTCAGTCACACGACACAACGTGATCATGACGGCTCGTCACCGGGCATTCCCATGCCCGAGTCCAGCCGTCACCGGAGTCGCTGAGCGCTCCCGGATCGCGTCACCGACCCACGCCCGGAGGGGACATCGTCATGCCCGGAATCCTGGAGAAGCCGCCCGCCACGACCGGCGACTACTCGTGCTGGTTGCCGCGTCACCGGAGATCAGGGAGCGCCGCCCGACGGCTGCTCCGCGAGTTCCTGGGCCGCCTGACCGACGGCGGGCGCTACCTCTGGGCGGGCGAGTCGGTGCTGACCGAGCTGGTCAACAACGCCGTCCAGCACGCCCGTACGCCGCAGGGCCGCCTCGTCATGGTGCGGTTCGAGCTGCGGCCGGGTCGACTGCGGGTCGAGGTCCACGACGCCGGCGACACCGTACCGACGCTGCGGACGGCGCAGCCCGACGACGAGGGCGGTCGCGGACTCTGGCTGGTCGAGCAACTGTCCGCCGGCTGGGGCTGCTGCCCGCGCGAGGGCGGGGTCGGCAAGTTCGTCTGGGCCGCCGTCGCACCTGAGAACGAGGACGCAGCGTGAGCGCCGACCGCAGGCCGGTGTCCGCACGGCTGCGGCTGATCACGGTGATCGGCCGGTGCGCCTACTGCCGGGGCTTCGTCAGCCGCTCCACCAGACGGACGTTCCCGCAGGCCTTCGGTCGAGCGGCAAGCGTCCACGTGTGGCACGAGATCCGGCCCGGTGAGACCGCACTCGTGGCCCGCTCCGGCCACGACACGAGGGAGACCGTCCGATGATCGGCAGGAACAGGGCGACCACGAGCACCGACACCGCCTACACGGGCCCGGTGGTGGTCGAGATCGAGGACATCTGCGGTCCCGCCACCTTCGCCCGGCTCCCGGAGGCGCTGAGCGCCCTCTGGGACTCCCTGCGACTGCTGCCGCTCGGCGCCGTCCAGGCCGACGCCTTCCGCTACTTCCTCACCCATGCCGACGTGCTCGACCTCGTCACCGAGTCGATCCGGCGCGACGGTCGGCTCAGCCTCACCTTCCGGCTGAACGGCCGCCTGCACTCCGTCTGGGTAAGCCCGTCCGGCGCGCCCCCGCCACCGCCCTGATCCGGCGCTTCGTCCTACGGACACCAGCTGCCGCGAGGAAGTGCAGACGCTCCGGGCGCCCCACCGCCCGCCGAGCGCCCGAGCCACCTCGCCGGCCCGCCCGCCCCTCTTCGTCACTCCGTGCTACCTAGTAGCACAGCCTGGTGCCGCCGACATAGCATGGCTGATCGTCGCCGTCGTGACCCCCGAGGACGCTGCGCCGCTCACCACCGCGCCGTCCGGCTGCGAACGGTCGACCGGCGTCCCCGCCGTCGCCCGGCGACCCGGCCCGAGACCCGCGCGATCCCGACACGATCCGCAGGCGATCGGCGCCCGGTGCCCCACCGCAGGACGACGATGACGAAGACGGAACGGACGAAAGCAGATCATGGCCACCAGCCCGGCCCAGCCTCCCCTTCTCCGCGATGTCATCGACATCAAGCCGTCCATCTCCACCTCCGACTTCGTCCTGAAACTCGCCGAGGCGGTCACCGAGGAGGGCGCCGCCCACGCGCTCAGGGACTACGTCCTCACCGAGCGACTGCTGGAGAACTTCGACGAGGCCCTCGGCCTGATCAAGGCCGCCCTGGACGGGCACACCTCCAAGGCCGCCTACCTGCACGGCTCGTTCGGTTCCGGTAAGTCGCACTTCATGGCCGTCCTGCACGCCCTGCTCCGGGGCAACCGGGCGGCGCTCGGGCGCAGCGATTTCGACGCCACGCTGAGCAGGCACGACTGGCTGGGTGCGGAACGCAAGAGGTTCCTGCTGGTGCCGTACCACATGCTCGGCGCGAAGTCCCTGGAGCAGCGCGTCCTCGGCGGCTACGTCTCGCACGTGAAGGCGCTGCACCCGGAGGCTCCCACCCCGCAGGTGTACCGCACCGACTCGCTCTTCAAGGACGTCCAGCACCACCGCACCCAGCTCGGGGACGAGAAGTTCATCGCGGGCCTCGCGGGCACCGGCGGCACGGACGCCGACGAGGACGACGAGTGGGGCGAGGGCTTCGCCTGGAACACGGCCCTGCTCGACTCCGCCCTCGCAGCGGAGCAGCAGGACGCCTCCGAGGCCAACCTGAACATCGTCAGCCCCACGACCCCCGCCGAGCTGCGCGCCAAGCTCGTCCACGACGCCATCGCGGGCTGGTTCCCGGGGTTCGCGCAGAGTGCGAAGGAGGACGAGTTCGGCTTCATCTCACTGGACGCCGGCCTCTCCGTGATCGCTGCGCACGCCAAGTCGCTCGGCTACGACGGCCTGATCCTCTTCATGGACGAGCTGATCCTCTGGCTCGCCAACCGGATCCACGACCAGAAGTTCGTCTCCCGCGAGGCCGACAAGATCACCAACTTCGTGGAGGGCGCCGACTCCCGGCGCGCCATCCCGGTGGTCTCGTTCATCGCCCGCCAGCGCGATCTGCGCGAATTGGTCGGCGAGGAGGTGTCCGGCGCGGGCGAGACCGCCATCCAGGACAGCCTCAACCTGGCGTCCGGCCGGTTCGACAAGATCACCCTGGAGGACCGCAACCTCCCACAGATCGCCCACGCCCGCCTGCTCGAGCCGAAGGACGACGAGGCGGCCGAGAAGCTGAACGCGGCCTTTGCCAAGGCCAAGAAGGTCGGCCCGCAGGTCTGGGACGTCCTGCTCGGCTCCGAGGAGGGCACCACCGGCGCGGACGAGGAGTCGTTCCGCCTCACCTACCCCTTCTCCCCCGCGTTCATGGACACCCTCGTCCACATCTCCTCCGCCCTCCAGCGCTCCCGCACCGGTCTGAAGCTGATGGGCCAGCTGCTCGCCGACCACCGTGACGACGCCCGGCTCGAACAGCTGATCCCGCTCGGCGACCTCTACCCCGTCATCGCGGACGGCGGCGACAGGCCGTTCGTCGACAGCCTGAAGGCCGAGTTCCAGGCCGCCGACAAGCTGTACCGGACCAAACTGCGGCCCTTCCTCCTCGGTGAGAGCGGGATCACCGAGGAGGACATCGAGCGCTACCGGAACCGGCAGGAAAGCATCACCGACGCGCAACTCGCCCAACGCTGCCGTAACTTCACCGGCGACAACCGGCTGATGTGCACTCTGCTGCTCTCCGCGCTCGCGCCCAGCGTCCCCGCCCTGCGCGACCTGACGATCCGGCGGCTGGGCGCGCTCAACCACGGCTCGGTGGTCTCGCCGATCCCGGGCGCCGAGGTCGGCGTCATCACGTCGAAGGTCTCCAGCTGGGCCGCCCGGTTCGCCGAGATCAAGGAGACCGGCACCAAGGCCAACCCCGGTGTCCGGCTCGAACTGGCCGGCGTCGACGTGGACTCCGTCATCGCCAACGCCAACGTCAACGACAACCCGGGCAACCGGCGCGCCCTGGTCCGCCGGCTGCTGGCCGAGGAGCTGGGCGTCGAGACGCACGACGGCCGGCTCGACGCCGACGAGCTGAAGCTCGTCTGGCGCGGGTCCAACCGCTCGGTGGAGGCCGTCTTCGGGACCATCGCCGACCCGGACAACCTGCCCGACCACGAGTTCAGCCCCGGCTTCGAGAACAGCTGGCGCTTCGTCATCGGCCACCCCTACAGCGAGGGCGAGTACGGGCCGGTCGACGACGCCAACCGGGTCCGGGAGCTGCGCGCGCGGTCCGGCGAGCGCCGCGCCCGGACGCTGGCCTGGATTCCCACCCATCTGTCCACCGCGCGCTTCCAGGACTTCCGCCGTCTGGTCACCATCGACTACGCGCTCAGCGACCAGCGCCGCTTCGACACCCAGTACGCGGGGCACCTGAACGCCGACAACCGGGCCCGGGCCAAGGCCCTGCTCGAGGGCCAGCACGAGTCGCTCACCAAGACGGTGAAGGCCGCCCTCAAGCAGGCGTACGGCCTGGCGGAGAAGAAGAGCGCCGACGTCGAGCTCGGCTTCGACGACCACTTCGAGCCGCTGCCCGACGTGCCGAACCTGCGCCCGGGCATCGGACAGCCGCTCCACGACGCCGCCCGGCACGTAGCCGGCAAGCTGCTCGCCCACCAGTACCCGGCCCATCCCCTCTTCGACCGGGAAACCGGCGGTGTCGCCGTCAAGCCGGCCGACGCCAAGGCCGTCTTCGCCCACATCCGGGCCGCCGGCGAGGCCAGCGACCGGCGGGTCGAGATCCCTGCCAAGGACCGCCCGTTGATGAAGCGGATCGCCGGGGAGCTCCGCCTCGGTCAGCAGAAGGAGGCGTACTTCGAGCTCTCCACCCGCTGGCCCGAGCACTTCCGCCGGGAGGCCAGGACCGAAGGCGTCACCGGTGACCTCACCGTCATCCGCCTGACCGAGTGGCTGGACCGGCCCGAACCGATGGGCCTGGACCCGTTCCTCGCCAACCTGGTCATCGCCTCCTTCGCCGAACTCGACGACCGGGTCTGGGTCCGGGGTGGCGGCCTGCTCGACCCGGCACCCGAACTCACCGCGATCAAGTCGGGCGACGCCCTGCGCACCCAGCCGCTGCCCGACGAGGCCGCCTGGGAGGAGGCCGGCCGCCGCTACGAGCGGATCTTCGGCAAGAAGCCGCCGACCCTGCGCCGCAGCCGGATCGCGGGCCGCTTCGCCGCCGACATCGTGGCCGCCGCCCGCAGCTACCAGCCGCACGCCACCAACCTCGTCCAGGAGCTCGACAAGCGCGCCCAACTGCTCGGCTTGGACGACACCGACGCCACCGGCCGGCTCGCCCTGGCCAGGCGATCCCTCGACCTGCTGGACGCGCTGGTCGCCGCCGACAAGGGCCCGGCCACGGGGTCGGGCGCGGCCAAGCAGGTCATCAGTGTGCTCGCCGGCTTCGATCTCGGCACCGTCAACGCCGAGCGCTACGGCACGTCCGTCAAGCAGGCCGAGGAGGTCGCCTCGGCCCTCGCCAGGGCCGCCTGGGACATGCTGAAGCTCGCCCCCAACTACGGCGCCGCAGGTCAGGTCGTCCTGGCGGAACTGCAGGGTGCGGCCCAGGTGGACCAGAGCACCAGCAACCTGCCGAAGGCACTGAACGACGCCCGACGCGCCATCGTCGAGGTCTTCGACCGCGCCCAGGCCGCCGCGACTCCTCCGGCGCCCGCCGTGCCGGTGACCCCGCCTGCGCCCGCCCCGCGCGCCGACGACACCGATCTGGCCACGCCCACCAGCGACCCCCGGGTGCCGACCGAGCCGGGCACCGCCACCCGTACCCGCCGCTCCGGCGGCAGCCGGACCACCGCGGCCCGGGCCGTCGCCGAACTCCGCTCCGAACTGGACGAGCTGGCCAGGCGGGAGCCCGACGCCACCATCGAGATCACCTGGCGGGTCGTGGAATGAGCACTCCGGTCACCACCAGCGCCGTCCGGCTGAACCCCGGCACCGTCACCCAGTACCTGGCCTCCCAGTCGGGCCTCGCCGCAGGCCGGCGCAAGGCCGTCCTGCTGCGCGCCGCTCCCGAGTGGGACGGCACGGCCGAACTCGCCTGGGGCGAGCGCCGTGCCCGGGTGGCGGCCGCGCCCTCGCCGCTCGCCGTGTACGAGCTCGTGCTGGCGCATCTGACCGCAGGCGCCCAGGGCCCCGACGTCCTGGTGGTCCTGACCGACCGGGAGGAGTCCGAGCTGGGCCCCGACCTGCTGGCCCGGGTGCACAAGCAGCGGGTCAACGCGGTCGACACCTGGGACGTGGTCCGGCAGGCCTTCGGCGCCGCCAGCGCCGACAACCGGCTGCTCAAGGACAACTGGGCCGCCGAATCCCTGCTCGACGCGACCCCGCCCGCCGGCTGGCCGCAACTGCCCGGCGGCGTGCTGGCCCGGCCCGGAGCGCTCGGCTCCCTCGCGCTGCGCCGCCTCGGCATCGGCCGCTTCGACCCCGACCGGACGGAGCAGGGCTCCGCCCCCGACGCCGGGCTGGACGTGCCCGCCCTGCTCCGCTGGTCACTCACGCCCGGCGGGCCGGACCGCTTCCTCGCGCTGCGCGCCCCCGAACGGTCCGGGCTGGCCGCGTTCCTCGGTGAGGAGGACCAGGCCGGCCTCACCGGCCGGGCCCTGCTGGCCCTGGTGGCCGCCGAACACGGCCCGGACGCCGTCGCGTTCGGGCTCGTCTGCGCCGCCCTGTGGGTGCACGCCGACGCCGCCTCGGCCGGCGCCGAGGACTACCGGGCACGCGGACGCGTGGAGCGGTGGTTCGGCGACGAGCCGCCGGCCCGGGGCGAAGCACTGGACGCACTGGTCACCGCCTTCGGACGCTCCTGCGAGGAGTACGTCTCCATCCTGCTGCTGGCAGGCCGCACCGGTTTCGACGACGAAGCCGCCGCCGCCCGGCGGCTGACCGGCGCCGTCCTGGACCGCGCGGCCGCACTCACCGACCAGTTCGGCGCCGGCCCGGCCGCGGAAGGCAGCCCGGTGCTGGCCGCCGGGCTCGAGGCCCGCCTCGCCGCCGTCGGCCGGGCCCTCGACGGGGGCGACCTGACACAGCTCGTCCACGCCGTGCAGGCGGCGAGCGAACACCGGCTCGCACCCGGCGGCCCCGCCCGTACCCGGGTCGACCGGGCCCGGATGGCGCAGCGGCTCGCCCAGTGGCTCGCCGGCGACCCCACCACCGAGGTGCCGACCGTCGCGGCGGGTATCAGCCGCCACGTCACCGAGACCGGCTGGGTGGACCTGGCGCTCGAGCACGTCGAGGCGGGCGGCGACCCGGACCACGTACTGAAGGCCGCGTACGACCGCCTCTGCGCCTCGGTGCGGGCCACCCGCCGGGAGGTCGACCGCCACTTCGCGAGGACGCTGGCCGTCTGGACCGAGGCGGGCACCGACCCCGGCTCCATGCTCACCGTGGAGACCCTGCTGCCGAGGGTCGTCGCACCCGTGGTGAAGGCCGCCGAACGCCGGGTGCTGCTGGTGGTCATCGACGGGATGAGCGCCGCCATAGCGACGGAACTCGGCGCGGAACTGCGCGAGCACTGGGCCGAGTACGATCCGTCCCCCCGACCCTCCGGCAGCGCAGCCGTCGGCGCCGAACCGTCGGTCGCGCCCCAGCGGCGGGCCGTCGCCGCCGCCCTGCCCACCCTCACCGCCGTGTCCCGGACTTCACTGTTCGCGGCACGCCTGATGACGGGCACCCAGGCCGACGAGAAGCGGATCGCGCCCACCCACCGGTTCTGGGGCAGCGAGACGGTGACGGTCTTCCACAAGGACGACCTCCGCAGCGATTCGGGCGGCGCGACCTTCGGATCCGCACTGTCCGAGGCCCTGTCGGGCGACGCGCACGTGGCAGTCGTCCTCAACACCGTCGACGACCGGCTCGCGACGGAGCAGAAGCACGGCGACGGCGCCTGGCGGCTCGCCCAGATAGGAGGACTGCCGGACCTGCTGCGGTTCGCGGCCGCCCAGGGGCGAGCGGTCGTCCTCACCAGCGACCACGGGCACGTCGTCGACCGGGGAAGGGTCAAGGTCGACCGCGAGAACCCGCTGTCGGCCCGGCACCGTGCGCCCGGCGGACCGCTCGGCGACACCGAGATCGTCCTCTCCGGACCACGGGTGCTCTCCCCGCAGACCGGCGGTGAGATCGTCGCGCTCTGGGACGCCGACTCCCGCTACACGGCCCTGAAGGCCGGCTACCACGGCGGAGCCTCGCTCGCCGAGTTCGCCATCCCGCTGCTCGCGTTCCTCCCGTTCGGGGCCACCCCGCCCAAGGGCTGGCGGGAGCTCGGCAATCCCGAGCCGGCGTGGTGGGCTCTCGCCCCCGACGCCGCCCGGCCCGGGCCGGCACAGCCGGCCGCCCCGAAGAGGCCGGTCAAGGCCACTCGTCCGGCCAAGCCGGCGGCGCCGGGCCACGACGCCCTCTTCGAGGTCGCGCTCGCACCCGCGGTCGACGGTGACAGCCTGCTCACTCCCACCCTGGTGTCTGCGCACGACGCTCTGGTGACGAGCCTGCTGGGCTCGCAGATCTTCCGGGACCAGGTCGAACTGCTCGCCCGCAGGCCCGACCTCGCCAGGGTCGAGAAAGCCCTGCAGGCCCTGCTGGACGCCGGAGGCACCCTGCCCGTGACCGCACTCGCCCAGCGGATCAACCTGCTGCCCGTCCGGGCGGACGGCTTCGCCGCCGTGCTGCGACAACTGCTCAACTACGACAGCATCCAGGTCCTGGAGACCCTCCCGGACGGTCGCACCCTCCGGCTCGACACCGGCCTGCTGCGCACCCAGTTCGACCTGCGATGAGGGGAGACCACAGAACCGGCCCGGCCGCCGGCGCCCGGCTGCGGCAGAACGAGCGCGACCGTGATCACGGTCGCACGGTGATGGGAGACTGACCGCGTGAGCGCTGAAGGAACCACCCGTCCCACCACCGTCAGTGCGGCCCGCCGCCGCGACGTGATCGACGCCCTGCGCCGCGGCGCGGTGCCCGAGAACGGGCTCGACCTGCTCGCGACCGGGCTCGGCCGGTTCGAATCCGCCCTGGACGCCGAACTGGACGCAGTCGTCTCCGGCGCCTCGGTTTTCAAGGCCGTGCGCGGTGAGTACGGCTCCGGCAAGACCTTCTTCACCCGGTGGCTCGGCGAACGCGCCAAGCGCCGGAACTTCGCCGTCGCCGAGATCCAGGTCTCGGAGACCGAGACCCCGCTGCACAAACTGGAGACCGTCTACCGGCGGCTGACGGAGCGGCTCGGCACGTCCAGCTTCCCACCGAGTGCGCTGCGCCCCGTGGTGGACGCCTGGTTCTACGCACTGGAGGAGGACGCGCTGGCGGCGGGGGCCACGGAGGAACAACTGCCCGAAGAGGTCGAACGGCTGCTCGCCGCCCGGCTCAGTGAGGTGTCCCGGCACGCGCCCTCCTTCGCGGCCGCCCTGCGCGGCTACCGCGCCGCCCTGGCCTCGGGTGACGAGCGCACCGCCGCAGCCGTCCTGGCCTGGCTCGGCGGGCAGCCGAACGTCGCCGCCGCCGCACGACGGTCCGCCGGCGTACGGGGCGATCTCGACCACTTCGGAGCGCTCGGGTTCCTCCAGGGCCTGCTCACCGTGCTGCGGGACTCGGGGCACGCCGGACTCTTCCTCGTCCTCGACGAGGTCGAGACGCTCCAACGGGTCCGCTCCGACGCCCGCGACAAGGCACTCAACGCACTGCGCCAGCTGATCGACGAGGTGCACTCCGGCCGCTTCCCCGGCCTGTACCTCGTCATCACCGGCACCCCCGCCTTCTACGACGGCCAGCAGGGCGTCCAACGCCTCGCCCCGCTCGCCCAGCGGCTCGCCACCGACTTCACCACCGACCCGCGCTTCGACAACCCCCGCGCCGTCCAACTGCGCCTGCCCGGGTTCACCCGCGACTCGCTCATCGGCCTCGGATCGACGATCCGGGACCTCTATGCGGAGGGGGCCGGCTCCCCCGACCGGATCAAGACCCTGGCGGACGACGCCTACATCGCCGACCTCGCCGACGCGGTCGGTGGCGCGCTGGGCGGCAAGGTGGGCGTGGCTCCCCGCGTCTTCCTGAAGAAGCTGGTGGGCGATGTGCTCGACCGGATCGACCAGTTCGAGGACTTCGATCCGCGTCAGCACTACCGGCTGACCGTCTCGGCCCACGAACTCACCGACGCGGAACGGAACCTGGCCGCAGCCGGATCGGCGGACGACATCGACCTGGAGCTGTGATGAGCGGCGCGGAGACCCCGTCCGCGGCCTCCGCGAGCACGGCGGACCCGCTCGACCGGCTCGACCCGGTGGTGCTGCACCACATCGTCAACACCCTGGGCTGGCCCGATCTTCGTCCGCTGCAGCGCGCCGCGATCGGCCCGTTGATGGACGGCGAGGACGCGATCCTGCTGGCGCCGACCGCCGGCGGCAAGACCGAGGCGGCCTGCTTCCCGGTGCTCTCCGCCATGGCCGAGCAACGCTGGACCGGCGTGTCCGTGCTCTACCTCTGCCCGCTCAAAGCCCTGCTCAACAACCTCGTCACACGCGTCGACTCGTACGCCCAGTGGATCGGGCGACGCGCCGCCCTGTGGCACGGCGACACGACCGAGTCACAGCGACGCCGCATCCGGGCCGATCCGCCGGACATCCTCCTCACCACCCCCGAGTCGCTCGAGGCCATGCTGATCGGCATCAAGACCGATCACGGCCACCTGCTCTCGTCGATCCGCGCCGTCGTCGTGGACGAAGTCCACGCCTTCGCGGGCGACGACCGGGGATGGCACCTGCTCGCCGTCCTGGAACGGCTCCAGCGCATCACCGGTCGTCCCATCCAGCGCATCGGCCTCTCGGCGACCGTCGGCAATCCACAGGAGCTGCTCACCTGGCTGCAGGGCTCCGGTGCCGGCAGCCGATCCGGGCAGGTCGTCGCACCCGACCTTGCGGCCACCCCCGCCGGCACAACCGGCACACAGCCGGCCGGTGAAGTCGAACTCGACTACGTGGGCTCGTTGGACAACGCGGCAAAGCTCATCGCCTCCCTGCACCGTGGCGAGAAACGGCTCGTCTTCTGCGACTCCCGCAGGCAGGTCGAGCAGCTCGGAGCCGCGCTACGGGCCCGCGAGATCACCACCTTCCTCTCGCACGCCTCGCTGTCGGCAGAAGAACGGGCCAGATCCGAACAGGCCTTCGCGGAGGCCCGCGACTGCGTCATCGTCTCCACCTCCACTCTCGAACTGGGCATCGACGTCGGAGACCTGGACCGCGTCATCCAGATCGACGCGCCGCGTACGGTCGCCTCCTTCCTCCAACGCATCGGGCGCACCGGACGGCGGGCCGGCAGCGTACGCAACTGCCTGTTCCTGGCAACCGAGGACGACACCCTGCTCCAAGCGGCCGGCCTGCTCCGACTGTGGGGACAAGGCTGGGTCGAGGCCGTCACGCCGCCCCCCGAGCCCCGGCACCTGGTCGCCCAGCAGTTCCTGGCCCTGACCCTCCAGGAACACAAGCTCGGCGACCGCCTGTGGAGCCTGGAGTGGAACGGCCTCGCGCCCTTCGACCGCTCCGCCGAACCGATCCTCAGACATCTGGTCGGCGAGGGCTTCCTCGACGACGACGGCGGACTGCTCTTCATCGGACCCGAGGCGGAACAGCGTTTCGGCCGTCGCCACTTCATCGAGCTGACCGCATCGTTCACGGCGCCACCGCAGTTCACCGTCCTGTCCGGACGCACCGAGATCGGCCAGACGGATCCCGCCGTCCTCACCGAGGAGCGGCCCGGACCGCGTCGGCTGCTTCTCGGCGGCCGCAGCTGGCAGGTCACCTTCATCGACTGGGGTCGACGCCGTGCTTTCGTCGAGCCGGCCGACGGCGGGGGCATCGCCAAGTGGTCGGGCAACGGCATCGCGGGACTCTCCTACGAGCTGACCCGCTCGATGCGCGAGGTACTACTGGGGGCCGATCCACCGGTCGCATTGACCCGCCGTGCGCAGGCACGTATCCAGCAGCTGCGCGACGAGGAAGCACCGGACAGCGTGCACCCGGCCGGGTCTCTCGTCACCCGCTTCGGGGACGACGTGCGCTGGTGGACCTGGGCCGGGTTCCGGGCCAACTCGACGCTCGCTGCCACCTTGTCCTCGGTCGCCGACCCCGTGCAGCGTCCCACCGACCGCTACGTACGACTGCGCGAGGACCTCACCGCTGAGATGTGGCAACGGGCCCGTACGAGCGCCGGGGGGAGTCTGGTCTTTCCGGACGTCGACCGGCGCGCCGTCAAGGGGCTCAAGTTCTCCGCGGCGCTGCCCGAGCGGCTCGCCACGGCGACGGTGGCCGCCAGACTGGCGGACTTTCCGGGGGCTGCAGCGGCGCTCGCCGAGGCGGTCCGCCTGCACGTCATGCGCACCTGAAAGCCTCTGAGGGTGATCACATGGCAGTAGGGCATCCCGCCATGTGATCACTATCTGCCCATCAGCCGGCACGGGTTCGTACACCTGACGGTATGGTTCGTCTCGTCATCAGCGCGGCCCGCCGGGCTTCCCTCCACGGGACATGCCCCCACCCGCACGAGTCACTTCGTGCTGCCTGGGAGCAAGCCTTGCTGTACCGCGACTCCGCCTCGGCGGTCGCCGCCGAAGGTCTGACCGGGGCGCTCTTCCTGCGCCTCATCGACCAGTTCGTCCACAAGCACGGCCACCGGCCCAGCCCCGGTGAGATCCGTTCGTGGGAGATGAGCATCCCGGTTCTGACCAACGCACTACTCGACGCCGGTCTGGGCAAGGTCGAGGTACTGCTCGAGTACTCGCTCCCGCTGAACAGCAAGCGGGCCGACGTGATACTCGCCGGTGTCCACCCCGGTACCGGCGAGTCGTCCTACCTGGTGGTCGAGCTCAAGCAGTGGAGCGGTGCGCTGCCCGAGGACGGCGAACCGCTGCTCTGCCGGGTGGACTCCTACGCCCGGCCGGTGCTCAACCCGATCGAGCAGGTCCGCGGCTACTGCGACTACCTGGTGTCGTTCAACGGAGCACTGGCCGACCACCCGGAACGGATCTCCGGAGTGGCCTTCTTGCACAACGCGACCGAGTTCGGGGTCCAGGGCCTGCTCGAGGTGGAGCAGAGCGAGCGGGGCAGGCTGTTCACCGGGGACCGCCGCGGGGAGTTCCTCGACTACCTCCGTTCGAAGCTCGGGCCGGTCTCCGGCGCGGGGGCTGCGGACGAGTTGCTCGCCGGTAAGGTCGGCCCGTCCAAGCAACTGATGGCCGTCGCCGCCGCAGAGGTCCGCGAGCGCGAGCAGTTCGTCCTGCTGGACGAGCAGCGAGTCGCGTACGAGATCGTGCTTCGGGCGGTGCGCCGGGCCCGACAGTCCGATCACAAAGAGGTGGTCGTCATCACGGGGGGACCGGGTACGGGAAAGAGCGTCATCGCACTCTCGCTCATGGGGGACCTCTACCGTCGCAACATCACGGCGCTCCATGCGACCGGTTCCAGCTCGTTCACGACGACCATGCGCCGGATGGCCGGGGCTCGCAAGCGCGAAGTCCAGGAACTGTTCAAGTACTTCAACAGTTTCATGACCGCCGAGCGCAATGGCCTCGATGTGCTGATCTGCGACGAGGCGCACCGCATCCGGGAAACCTCGGCGAACCGCTACACCAAGGCCGAGCACCGCTCCGCGAAGCCGCAGATCGAGGAGCTGATCGACGCCGCACGCGTGCCGGTCTTCCTGCTGGACGAGCACCAGGTGGTTCGTCCGGGCGAGATGGGCACCGTGGACCAGATCAAGGCCGCCGCAGCAGCGAAGAAGCTGGAGTGCCGAGTCGTCGAGCTGGACAGCCAGTTCCGCTGCGGGGGCAGCGATGCCTACCTCAGATGGGTGGTGCGGCTGCTGGGACTGGAGGCCGGCGGCCCGGTCGGCTGGGAGCCGGACGGCAAGGTCGCCCTGGAGGTGGTCGACAGCCCGCAGGAGATGGAGGCGTTTCTCGAGGCCCGTCTCGCCGAGAAGTACAGCGCGCGGATGTCGGCGGGGTACTGCTGGAAGTGGACGAAGACGATCAAGCCGGGAGACCCGCTCCCCCTGGACGTGCAGATCGGGGACTGGTCCAGGCCCTGGAACCTCTTCGGCGACCGCTCGATCGCGGGTGCACCACCGGCCGCACTCTGGGCCACCGACCCGGCCGGCTTCGGGCAGGTCGGGTGTGTCTATACCGCCCAGGGCTTCGAGTACGACTGGAGCGGCGTCGTCCTCGGGCCCGACCTGGTCTGGCGCACGGACCGCTGGGTGGCCGACCGCACCGCCTCCAAGGACCCGGTGTTCCGGAAGTCCACCGGTGAGGCCGAGCTCAACCGCCTGATCCGGAACACGTACAAGGTACTGCTGACCCGCGGCATGGTCGGCACGATCGTGTACTCGACGGATCCGGAGACCCGGGCGAAGCTGCGGGAGCTGGTCCGGCCGGGGCGCGTCGAGCAGGCCCTTCAGGCGGCCGAGGTGGTGGTCTGACCGGCACCGGACTGGCCGAGGATTTGTCATACCCTCCTATTACTCTCGCTCACATGGGACTTGCGAGTGTGACGCGTGCGGGAGTACTGGCCGCGGCCAGGGAGAGTGAGCGGCTGGGACGGGACGAGTTCCGCCGCCGGTACGACTTCGGCCGCGCGACCACGTACGAGCTGGTGCTGGACGGATACCGGCACGACTCGAAGGCGATCGCGGGCGTCGCACACCTCTACTCGGCCGATGCGCTGCTGACCGCTCAGGACTTCAGTGGCGGCGCGCACACCGTGGTCCGCCACCTGCGCGCACTTGGCTTCACGGTCGAGGAGCGGGGGCAGTCGTCCCAGGACTCCGCCGCCCCGGCGACGCCTGGCCTCGTTCTCCAACCGAGGGGAGGTACCCGGGACCGCGGCCCGCACAACTTCGCGAAGTCGGTACGACGGGGAGTCCCCCTGTCGAGCCTTCGCGACGTCCTCGGTGGGGAGTCGGAGGTGCTCGCCGGTCTCTACCCGAACGGGATCGCCCGCTTCTGGGGCTCCACGCCGACCTCGCAGACCGGCAACGCCAAGGCCAAGGCGCTGCGCGGCCGCCGGGTCGGCGACGACGTGCTGTTCTACGCCGACAACAGTTTCATCGCCCGTGCGAGAATCCTCCACCTGTTCACCAGCCCGGCCGTGGCGCGGGCCGTCTGGGGCACGGACGACGAGAGTGCGACCTGGGAGCACATCATGGCTCTGGGCGAGATCGAGGAGTTCGCCCAGCCGGTCTCGGCGCTCGAGGTCCTGGCAGCCCTGAACGTCCCCGCGCCCCTGCGCAGCCTCACCCTGCGGTCCGCGCACGACTACCACCACATCTCCCCCATGCTCCCGGGCCCCCGACGACGACCGGCGTCTCCCGCACCGGAGCCGCCGCCCGCCGCGCCGACTCCCATGGAGCCGGCGAACCTGCTGGCCCGGCTGGACGGCCTCAAGACCCATCACGCGGCCGGGGGCGGCCGGCCCAGCCGCCATCAGCCGATCGCACTGCTGTGGAGCATCGCCCGGGTGGCAGCCGGCAAGCCACGCCTGGCACCCTGGTCGCGCTTTCGCGCGGAGGTCGGACCACTGCTGGCCGAGTTCGGACTGCCGCACTCCAAAGTCACCCCCGAGTACCCCTTCTGGCATCTTCGGGGCAGCGGCCTGTGGGAGGTGCACGGGGTGTCGGCGGAGCCGGGCTCGGCGCCACAGGTCGGCACCCTCAACAGCGCCCAGCCCGTCGCGGGGCTCAGCTTCGAGGCGGCGGAACTGCTGCGAAACCCCGTCGTACGGCTGGAGGCCATGGCCCGGCTCGTGGCGGGCTACCTCCAGGACGTCGACCGGACGGCTCTGCTCTGCCGACTCGGACTCCCCGAATACACGACCGCTGACGGCCTGCTCGAGCGCACCGGGGACCCGGACGAGCGCGGAGCCCGTGAGACTGACCGGACGACGGGTGCGACCGAGCGGCGAGCGTCCACCACCCTTCGCCCGATTCGTGACGCCGCTCTGGCCAGCCGGGTCAAGAGGCTGCACGGCCACCAGTGCCAGGTGTGCGGAATCCAACTGCGCTACCTGCTCAAGCCCTACAACGAGGCCGCTCACATCCGTGGGCTCGGTTCGCCGCACGACGGTCCGGACGAACTGCGCAACCTGCTCTGTCTCTGTCCCAACCACCACGTCCTCTTCGACGGCCTGGAGATCTACGTCGACGCCGAGGGCCGGGTCAGGCAGTCCCGTACCGGCCAGTCGCTCGGCCTGCTCCAGCTCCACCCCGACCACCCGATCGACCAGGAACATCTCCGCTACCACCGGACGCTGTGTGAGCTGAACGCCTGACGCGCACCGACCGACGGCCCGCCGCGCATGCCCCGCCCCCGACAGCACGACGCCCGGGCCCCCGGGCGCGCGTGGCGCTGTCGGGGGCCCGGGCGGGCGGGGGTCAGGAGTGGCCGCCTCCCCTGGTCGAGACGGCGACGTACTGGACCCGCATCGGGTGACCGGCCTCGGTGGCCGGGCCGGGGGTCGCACCCAGGGCGGCGGGCAGGTTTCCGCCCATCGCGACGTCCAGGATCAGGAACTGGCCGTGGTGTACCGCGCGGTCCCAGGTGGCCGGGTCCATCCGGTCGGCGGTCACCCGGTGGTACTCGCGGCCGTCGAGGTACCAGCGCACCTGTTCGGCGCCGGGGGTGAAGTCGAGCTCCACGGCGTAGGTGTGGAAGCCCGTCCGGCAGTCGGGGCACGGCTGCTCGGCCGAGCCGAGGCCCTTCGGCTCCTGGCAGGGGCCGCCGTCGGCGGTGCCGCAGTGCATCGTGCCGAAGACGGAGTCACGGCCGTTGACCGCCTCCATGACGTCGATCTCGCCGATCGCCGGCCAGCCGGTGTAGCCGTCGCGCAGCCCGGACCCGAGGGTCCAGAGGGCCGGCCAGTAGCCGGCCGCGGCGGGCCCGGTGACGTCCGGCAGGGCGATCGACGCCTCGATCCGCATCACCCCGCCGGGCGGCGGGGTGAGGTCGGAGCGCCGGGACTCGATCCGGCCCGAGGTCCAGCGGCCGTTCTCCAGCGTGGGCGCGATCTCCAGGGTGCCCCTGCCGTCGAGCCGGACGTTGGCGGTGGAGTCGGTCATCGTCTCGACCTCGCCCGTACCCCACTGCGCGGCCGGGCAGCCCGGGTAGCAGGTCCCCAGGTCGTACTGCCAGTCGGCGGCGGAGGGGCGGCTGCCCGCCGGGCCGTCGAAGTCGTCCCGCAGGAGCTGCGTCCAGCCGTCGGCGCCCGCCTCGGTGCGGGCCGGCACCACGCCGGCCCCGGTCAGCAGCCGCTCCAGCCTGGGAGTGAGCACGACGGCCGCGACGTTGGTCAGGTGCGCGTCGTCGCGATAGAGCAGGATGCGCTCCAGCACCGCCGGGCAGCTGCGCCCCTCGCCCGGGCAGAGGACCGAGTTCACCTCGACGGATCGCACGCCCGGCATCCGCCCGGCCGCGATCGCCTGCGCGAGCGGATCCGGCCACTGCGCGCGGGCCCGGTCGAACGCGCAGGCGCCCGGGTCGTCCGGGTGTCCGGAGAGGCAGACCGGGATGTCCGTCCCGGGCACCGGGGTGTCCTGGAGGTAGACGATCGGCACGCCGAGCTCGCGCAGCGGCGCCAGGGTCCGCTCCCAGCCGTCGGCCAGGCGCTGTTGGTCGTCGGTGTAGCGGTTGAGCGAGGCGATCACGATCAGCCGGGGCCTGGGCTCACTGCGGAGCCTGGCGACACTGTTCGCCCGCCAGCTGTCGCACTCCCGGTACTCCCGGCCCAACTGCGGGTTCACGACGGTGAGTTCCGGCAGCGGGCAGCCCTGCTTGACCAGCTCCTCCAGGGCCCAGTTGCGCTCTGCCGCGATGGCGAGCATCGGCGAGAACCACTGCCCGGCGTGCGAGTCGCCGAGCAGCACGATCCGGTCCGGGCCGGGCGCGCCGAAACGGCAGTCCGGGCTGACGGTCACGGCCGGCGCCACCTCGCACTCGCCGTCCGGCGGGAAGTCCTTGCGGGCCTGGACGGCGTCCGGCACGGTCGGCCCGCTTCTGAGCGGTGCGGCGGTACGGGACAGCAGGGAGGTGCCGTCCGGCGAACCGGGCGGCAGGCCGAGCATGTCGACCGGGGCGGCCGGCCCGAGCAGCCGGAGCGTCCCGGTGCCGACGACCAGGGCGAGCACGACCGGGACGACGACTGCCGCGAGCCCGAGCGACAGGCCGCGCCTCGGAAGTTCGGAGAGCGTGCGACTGCGGCGCAGCGGCTGTTCGATCCAGCGCAGCGCGGCCGCCGCGGGGAGGACGGCCGCCAGGGTCAGCGCGACCCTGACCGGCCACCCCAGCACCCCGAAGCGGGCCTCGGCGAGCACGAGGACGGGCCAGTGCCACAGGTAGAGGTTGTAGGAGAGCCGGCCCACGGCGCGCGGGGCCCGGGCGGCCAGCAGCCGGTCCACTCCCGGTCCGCCGGCCACCGGTGCGCCGGCCACCGGGCCCCCGCCGTCCCGGCCCGGCGTGCCCGCCAGGATGACGGCGGCGGCGCCGAGGGTCGGCACCAGCGCCGCGTACCCGGGGTAGGGGGTGGCCGCGTCGTACCCGAGGACGCAGCAGACGATCGCCGCCGCCCCCGCCCAGCCGCACAGCAGGCGCAGCGGGAGCGGCCCGCGCAGCCGGTGCCAGGGCAGCAGGGCCAGCAGCGCCCCGACGCCGAACTGCCAGACCCGCGACGGCGTGCCGAGGTAGGCCAGCGAGACGGAACCGTGCGTCCAGTGCAGCGACAGGGCGAAGGAGCCGAGCGTCAGCAGCGCGGTGAGCACCGCCACCGTCGCGCGCACGGCCCGGCCGCGGCGCACCGCCCGGGCCGTGAGGAGCACCAGGACGGCCAGCAGCGGGGCCCAGACCAGGTAGAACTGCTCCTCCACCGCGAGCGACCAGAAGTGCAGCAGCGGGCTCGGATCCCGCCCGGCCGCGAGGTAGTCGGTCTGCTGGGCGACGAAGCGCCAGTTGGAGACGGACAGCGCCGAGGCGAGGACGTCGTACTCCAGGTCGGTGCGGCGCAGCGGCGCGGTCAGCCAGGCGCCGGCCAGGGCGACCGTGCCGAGGACCAGGGCCGCCGAGGGCAGTAGCCGCCGCGCCCGGCGGGAGAAGAACTCACCCAGCCGGATCCGGCCGGTGGTGACCGCCTCGCGCACCAGGAGAGCGGTGATCAGGTAGCCGGAGATGACGAAGAAGACGTCCACGCCGACGAA
The DNA here is from genome assembly GCF_041435095.1 of Kitasatospora sp. NBC_00315. Classification (NCBI taxonomy): domain Bacteria; kingdom Bacillati; phylum Actinomycetota; class Actinomycetes; order Kitasatosporales; family Streptomycetaceae; genus Kitasatospora; species Kitasatospora sp. NBC_00315. The sequence continues at coordinate 2,108,042 of NZ_CP108025.1, forward strand.
TCCGCCGGCCAGGCCGGGGACGGCGGCGTGGAAGCCGAGCACCGCGAGCACCGCCACCGCGCGCAGGCCCTCGATGTCGGGTCGGAAGGCCGCCGGACGCGGCCCCGGGCCCGGAGTACCGGGCCTGCGGGATCCGGAGCCGCCGGGTGGCGGGCCGGGGATGGTGAAGCTCTCCGGACGAAGGTCCGGAACCACGGTCGAGGACATCGGTGTGACGACCTTTCAGTCCAGCCAGGGCAGCATCGGGCTGACCCAGCCGGAGGCGAGCAGGGCGGTGAGGACGAGGGCGGCGGTGGCGGCGGACGCCTCGGGCCAGCGCCGGGGCAGCAGTCGCGCGGGCGGCGTGCCGCGGCGGGCGCGGCGCTCGGCCCGCGCGGCGGATCGCGCGGCGGACCTGGCCGCGCCGGGGCCTTCGGCGGCCGGCCGCAGTTCGGTGAGCAGGTCCCGGATCAGCGGGAGGCCGATCTGGGCCTGCACCACGAGGTACAGTCCGAGGCCCCAGTTGGGCCCCCAGCCGTTGCGGGCGACCGCCAGGGCGAGCCCGACGGCGGCCGCGCCGACGGAGGCGCAGAGCCAGCCGAGCGAGACCAGCACCACCTGGCGGGCCAGGCCGCCGGGCCTGGTACGGCCTGCGCCGGTGGGCACCCAGGCGGCGCTGCGGCCGCGCAGGGTGTGCCAGAACGCGGCTCCGGCGGCCACACTCATCAGCACGTTCGAGCGGATCACCTCGACCCGCCAGCGGGTGCGGCTGATCCGGGGCAGCAGGACGTGCCAGAGCCAGAGCGGCGCGAGCAGTGGCAGGACGTGCCAGGGCCGGATCTCGTCCGGGTACCGGAACATCATCACCAGCGGCGGCAGCGGCGCCGCGAAGATGTTGACCGCGGTGGTCAGGTAGCCCACGACGCCCTCGTAGAAGCAGAGCCGCATCCGCCAGGGCGCGCCGATCCGCTTGAGTTCGGGCGAGCCGAGCAGGTGCAGGTTGCCCATCGCCCAGCGGTACTGCTGGTTCACGAAGGACGCGAGGTTGTCGGGTGAGGTGCCCTTGGCGACCAGCACCGGGACGTAGAGGGTGCGGAATCCCTGCTCGTAGAGGGCGAGCCCGGTGAACAGGTCCTCGCTGTGGTCGAGCCTGGCGAAGCCGCCGGCCGCGTCGATCGCGGCCCGCCGGTAGACGGCGTTGCTCCCGCAGCAGATGGCGGCGTCGCTGGCGTCCCTGGACGGCTGGATCCAGCGGAAGAACCACTCCTGGGCCGATCCGGCGGCGCGCTGGATCCAGTCCATCGTCTCGTCGGTGTCGAAGCACTGCGGACTCTGCACGATGCCGGTCCGGGGATCGGCGAAGTACGGCACCAGGTGGCGCAGGAAGTCCGGCCGGGGTGCGAAGTCGGCGTCCAGGATGGCGATGTACTGCGCCTCGCTCAGGGTGAGCGCGTGGTTGAGGTTCCCGGCCTTCTTGAGGTGGCCGCGGTCGGGGCGCACGACGTACCGGTATCCGTACCCGGCCGCCAGCGCGGCGACCTCGGCGCGGTCGGCGTCGTCCAGCACCCAGACGGTCAGCGCGCCGGGCCAGTCGACGGCCGAGACCGCCCGGTAGGCGTTCTCCAGGACGTCGAGCGGTTCACCGCAGGTCGGCAGGTAGAGATCGACGGTGGGCAGTTCGGCCGGGTGCCAGGCGTTGACCAGCACCTCGTGCGACTGCCTGGTCAGCCGGCGCTGGCGAAGGCTGTTGACCGAGGACAGCGCGAGCGCGGCGAGGTTCAGTACCAGCACCGCGAGAAAGGCCCACAGGGCCGGGGTGCGCAGCGAGAAGGTGAGCATGGTCGCCGCGGTGAAGACGAAGGCGAGCGAGGCGCAGATCAGCACCCAGCGTCGCTGCGGCCCGAAGTACCAGTAGAGCTCCTGGTCGGAAGGTGGTTGAGGCAGGTGATGGATAGTCATGGGGCCCCCACAGCCGCGTGTCTGACAGCATCCTGGGGCCACCGTACCGCAATTGGTATAGACCATTCGACCAGCGACCGGGGAGCGGAACGGCATTCGGCCACGGGCCCGCACGGCCGGTGATCATTTGACCGTCCGGACCGGTGCCCGGCGGGAATCAGCAGGTCGCGCGGGGGTTAACAGTGGTCCAACTTCCCGCCGCCATCACTCGACGGGCTTCGCAGCGTCGGCGCCCGGGGGGACACGGAGGACCTTCGGTGCGCGCTCCACGGCGCGAGGTGCGCGGCCCGCCGCGCGCGGCGGGCGGTACGCGGTGCGACGCGCGCGGTACGCGTACGGCGGGCGGTACGACGCCACCGGGCGGAGCATCGGGCGACCCGTCCGCCGGTCGGCCGGGCGGGGCGCCGAGCGCCCCTCCCGCCGGCCGCCGGACGGCCCGTCAGGCGGTGGTGCCCTCCTGCTCGGCCTCGACCTCGGCGTTCCACTCGCGCTTGGAGGACTGCCAGCCGTCCTCGTCGTGGCCGAGGCGCCAGTAGCCGGAGATCGACAGGTCCTCCCGCGGGATCTCGCGCTCCACCCGCAGCAGGGCGCGCAGCTCCTTGACGAAGCCGGCCTCGCCGTGGACGAAGGCGTGCACCCGTCCCGGGGGGAACGCCAGCCCGCGCACCGCGTCCACCAGCGGCCCGCCGACCGGCCGCTCACCACGGTGCAACCAGACGACCTCGACACCGGAGTCGAACTTCTGCTCCTCCTCCGGGCCGGCGACCTCGACGAAGGCACGGACCACGGCGTCGGCGGGCAGCGACTCCAGCGCGGCCGCGATCGCGGGCAGCGCGCTCTCGTCGCCGGCGAGCAGGTGCCAGTCGGCCTCGACGTCGGGCGCGTAGCCACCCCCGGGGCCGTTGAACCGGACCACGTCGCCCGGCCGGGCGCGCGCCGCCCAGGGGCCGGCCAGGCCCTCATCGCCGTGGATCACGAAGTCCAGTGCCAGTTCGCGCAGTTCGGGGTTCCAGGAGCGGACCGTGTAGGTCCGGGTCACCGGCCACTGCTCACGCGGGAACTCCTCCCGGATCCGCTCCAGGTCGAAGGGCTCCGGGTACTCCACGCCCTCGGCGGGGAACAGCAGCTTCACGTAGTGGTCGGTCGAGGTGCCCGCCGTGAACGCGGCGAGCCCCTCCCCGCCGAGGACGACGCGCTGCATGTGCGGGGTCAGCCGCTCGGTGCGGACGACCTCCGCGGTGTGGGGCTTGCGGGGCCTGCGTACGGGACGCTCTGCCATGGGTTCTCCTGACGGGTGACGGCCTGACTCACTCACCTGGCATGATCGCCCATTCCCTCACGGGCTGCCGCGAGCCCCCCGGTCGAACGCCGGTCCGCCGGTCCGCCGGTCCGCCGGTCCGCCGGGCCCCGCCCCTGCCGCCGGCAGCCGACCCCTCGGCCGCCGCCGAGGAAATGGGATGCGGGCGGTACCGGGGCGGTCGATAGAATGGTCGCGGCCTGTGCCGACGACCGCCACCCTCGGTGACGGCCGCACGCGTGCCGCCGCACACGTGGCCGCCGCACACGCCGGCCATGGCCGCCGCCCCGCGCCCGACGCTCCCCGGAGCGCGGCGCCGACCTCACGCGAACGGGAGCATCCCAGGATGGCTCGACACCTGATCACCAGCGCGCTTCCCTACATCAACGGGATCAAGCACCTGGGGAACATGGTCGGGTCCATGCTCCCGGCGGACGTGTACTCCCGGTACCTGCGCCGGCGCGGCCACGAGGTGCTCTACATCTGCGCGACCGACGAGCACGGCACGCCCGCCGAGCTGGCCGCCAAGGCCGCCGGCCTGCCGGTGGAGGAGTACTGCGCGCGCCAGCACCTCGCGCAGAAGGCGGTCTACGACGGCTTCGCGCTGTCCTTCGACCACTTCGGGCGCAGCTCCTCCCGGCAGAACCGCGAGATCACCCAGGAGTTCGCGCGGGAGCTGCACGCCAACGGCTTCGTCGAGGAGCGCTCGGTGCGCCAGGTGTACTCGAACACCGACGGCCGGTTCCTGCCCGACCGCTACATCGAGGGCACCTGCCCGTACTGCGGCTACGACAAGGCCCGCGGCGACCAGTGCGAGAACTGCACCCGCCTGCTCGACCCGACCGATCTGATCGACGCCCGCTCGGCGGTCAGCGGCAGCCGGGACCTCGAAGTCCGCGAGACCACGCACCTGTTCCTGCTCCAGTCGAGGCTGGAGGGCGAGGTCGCCGCCTGGATCGACGCCTGCGGGGGCGAGTGGCCGACGCTCGCCTCCTCCATCGCCCGTAAGTGGCTGACCGAGGGCCTCGCCGACCGGGCGATCACCCGGGATCTCGACTGGGGCGTGCCGGTGCCCGGCGACGTGTGGCCCGAACTGGCCGCCGCCGGAAAGGTGTTCTACGTCTGGTTCGACGCCCCGATCGAGTACCTCGGCGCGACGAGGGAATGGGCCGACGCAGCACCGGCCGGCGAGAGCCGGGACTGGAAGTCCTGGTGGTACGAGGCCGACGACGTCCGTCACACCGAGTTCATGGCCAAGGACAACGTCCCCTTCCACACCGTGATGTTCCCGGCCACCATCATCGGCACCCGCGCCCCCTGGAAGAAGGTCGACCAGGTCAAGGCCTTCAACTGGCTCACCTACTACGGCGGGAAGTTCTCCACCAGCCGGCGGCACGGCATCTTCACCGACGCCGCCCTGGAGCTGCTGCCCGCCGACTACTGGCGCTACTTCCTGATCGCCAACGCCCCGGAGTCGGACGACAGCAGCTTCAGCTGGGAGCTGTTCGCGTCCGTGGTGAACAAGGACCTCGCGGACACCCTCGGCAACTTCGTCAACCGGGTGCTGTCCTTCGGTCTCAAGCGGTTCGGCGACAGGGTCCCGGTGGGCGGCCGACCCGGCGAGGCCGAACACGCGCTGGGCGAGGAGGTCGCCGGCCTGCTCGCCGAGTACGAGGGCCACCTGGAGGCCCTGCGGCTGCGCAGGGCCGCCCAGGCGCTGCGGGCCCTGTGGAGCGCGGGCAACTCCTACCTGGAAGCCAAGGCCCCCTGGGTGGAGGTCAGGACCGACGAGGCCGCGGCCGCCCTCACCCTGCGCACCGCGATGAACCTGATCCACCTGTACGGCGTCGTCTCCGCCCCGTTGATCCCCGCGACCGCCGACGCCATGCGGGCGGTGTTCTCACTGCCGGCGCACGGCCCGGCGGCGGAGCTCGCCTGGGTGACCGGCGAGCAGGCCGCCGCGCTGGACCTCGTACCCGCCGGCACCGCCTTCGTGGTTCCGCCGGTACTGTTCGCCAAGATCGACGACGAGCGGCTCGACGCCTGGCGGGAGCGGTTCGGCGCCGGCTGAGCGGCGCCCGGCCGGGACCGACACGGCCGGGCGCCGCTCGCACGCGGCCGGGCTCCCCACCGGCGCCGGACTCCCCGCCGGGGCCCGGCCGCGGGGGCACCGACGACCCTCCGGGGCCCTCCCCCGGGGCGGCGGTAGAGTCGGCGCCGACGGAGTGAACCGGTCGCTCCGAGCATGAGGGCAGGGCCCGAATGAGGCGTTTCACCATCAGCGACATCGCAGCCCGGGCCGGTGTGTCCAAGGTGGCGGTCTCGTACGCGCTCAACGACAGGCCCGGGGTCTCGGAGGAGACCCGCGCCGCGATCAAGGCCATCGCGCGGGAACTCGACTGGCGCCCCAGCCGCGCGGCCCGCTCGCTGAAGGCCGCGAACGCCGACGCCGTCGGGCTGGTGCTGTGCCGTCCCGTGCACGCCCTCGGCCACGAGCCGTTCTTCATGGAGCTGATCAGCGGCATCGAGTCCGTGCTCGCCGAACGCTCGCTCGGCCTGATGCTGCAGGTGGTGTCCTCGCACGAGGAGGAGAGCGCCGTCCATCGGCGCTGGTGGGGCGAGCGGCAGGTGGACGGTGTGCTGCTGCTGGACACCCGGGTGTCCGACACGCGGGTGCCGGTCCTGGAGGGGCTCGGGATGCCCACCGTGATCCTCGGGCCGCCGCGGTCGTCGGCCGTCCTGCCGACCGTCTGGTCCGACGACGACGCGGGCGCCCGCGAGGTGGTCCGCTACCTCGCCGCGCTCGGCCACCGGCGGATCGCGCGCGTGGCGGGGCCGGCCGCCCTCTCCCACACGGTGATCCGTGACGAGGCCGTCGGCGCGGCCTGCGAGGAGGCCGGGCTGGCGGCGCCCACCACCGTCCACACCGACTACACCGGTGACGAGGGCGCGCGCGCCACCCGCCGGCTGCTGATCGCGGCCGAACGTCCGACGGCGATCGTCTACGACAACGACCTGATGGCGGTCGCCGGGCTCGGGGCCGCCCAGGAGCTGACCCTGAGCGTCCCGCAGGACCTCTCGATCGTGGCCTGGGACGACTCCGCGCTCACCCGGGTCGTGCGCCCCGCGATCACCACGCTCACCCGCGACATCCACGCGTACGGCGTCCGCGCGGCACGCACCCTGCTCACCGCGATCTCCGACGGGAGTGCGCCGAGCAGCCGCACGGACCCGGCCCGCCTCGTCCCCCGCGCGAGCACCAGCCCCGTCCCGCGCTGAGCCGGCCGGACGGGGCCTCGGGGCGGAGCCGGGACGGCGGCCCGGGCGCGGGGACGGCGGCCCGGGCGCCGGCCGAGTCCGGGACGACGCCGGCCGGTCGCCACCGGCGACGGCGTGTCAGGCGGGCGTGCTCACGAGGGTTCCACGCAGAACAGCGCGGCCCGCGCGGCGTCCGCGCCGACGGCGCCGCCACCGCGGACCCTGATCCGCACCTGCTCCCCCGCCAGGAGCGTGACCAGCCCCCGGTCGGCGACCGCGGCGGGACTGATGCGGTCGGCCTGCAGCAGCAGATCCCGGAGCAGGGTGTGCGCCGTCACCACGACGTCGACGGCGTCGCCCTCGTGCTCGACCGGCTCCACGGTCAGGTCGAACGCGGGCCGCTCGTAGGCGAACGCCCGGTCGGGCACCGCGAAGTGCACCGCGCGCAACCCGTCGGCGTCCACCGCCAGGAACTCCTTCGCCGAGCCCTCGACCGGCAGCAGCGCCCTCGGCACGGCCAGCCGCACCACCGACCGGGCCCCGACGGTGACGGGAGCCTCGGTCTCGGCCGTGACCACGCCGTCGGAGCCGACCCGGCGCAGGGTGACCACGGTCAGCCAGGGCTCCCCGGCCTGGTTGACCAGAGCGACCTCGGGGGCGGCGCCGCCCGTGCCGGGCTGGACGGTGAGCAGCCGGTCCGCGTAGAGGCGGCGCAGCTCGTGGTAGAGCGGCTTGAGCCGGCCGTCGCCGTCGACGGCGGCCCAGGAGGAGACCGGCCAGCAGTCGTTGAGCTGCCAGACCACCGTGCCGGCACAGCGCGGCCAGTGCGAGCGCCAGTGCTCGATGCCGGCGGCGACGGCCCGTGCCTGGACGACCTGGGTCAGGTAGTGCCAGCGGTCGAAGTCCTCCGGGAGGTCGAAATGGCGCCCGACCCCGCGGTTCAGTTTGCCGTTGCCGTCCTCGGCCTTCTGGTGGTGCAGCATGCCGGGTGAGTCCGGCGCGAGGTCCTCGCCGGGCAGGGCCCGGCGCAGGGTGGCGTGCGCGGGGGGTGCCTGCCAGCCGAACTCGGAGACGAAGCGGGGGATGCTGTCACGGTAGTCGGCGTAGTCCTGGCGGTTCCAGACCTCCCAGGAGTGGTGGGTGCCGTGGTCGGGGTCGTTGGGGTGGTGCTCCCAGGAGCCGGACCACGGACTGCCGGCCGAGTAGGCCCGGGTGGGGTCGAGCTCCGCCACGATGCGCGGCAGCAGGCCGAGGTAGTAGCCCTCGCCCCAGGAGCCGCCGGCCAGCTCCGGCTCCCAGCCCCAGTCGCGGAAGCCCCAGAGGTTCTCGTTGTTGCCGTTCCACAGCACCAGGCTGGGGTGGGGCATCAGCCGGACGACGTTCTCGCGTGCCTCGGCCTCGACCTCGCCGCGCAGCGGCTGCTCCTCGGGGTAGGCGGAGCAGGCGAACAGGAAGTCCTGCCAGACCATCAGGCCCAGTTCGTCGCAGATGTCGTAGAACGCCTCGTTCTCGTAGATGCCGCCGCCCCAGATCCTGACCAGGTCGACGTTGGCCTCCGCGGCCTGGGTGAGGCGGGTGCGGTAGCGCTCGGGGGTGACGCGGGTGATCAGGGTGTCGTCGGGGATCCAGTTCACGCCGCGGGCGAAGAGGCGCTCACCGTTGACGACCAGGGTGAAGCCGCTGCCGTGCTCGTCCGGCGAGCGGTCGAGCACGACGGTGCGAAAGCCGATCCGGCGGTTCCAGGTGTCGAGCGCGTCGCCGTCGTGGAGCAGGGTGAGGTCGAGCTCGTACAGGGGCTGCTCCCCGCGGCCGCGGGGCCACCACAGGTCGGCGCCGGGCACCTCGAGGACCAGCACCGCCTCGTCGCCGTCCAGCGCGGCCTGCGCCTCGACGCCCGCGACGACGGCCCGGGCGGTGAGGGGGCGGGCGGCGCCCTGTGCGGTGCGCTCCACGGTGAGGCGCAGCTCCACGCGGCCGGTGCCGTTCTCGACGGTGACCAGCGGACGCACCTGGGCGAGACGGGCGGTGGACCAGTGCTCCAGCCGGGCCGGGCGCCAGATGCCGGAGGTGGGCAGGGTCGGGCCCCAGTCCCAGCCGAAGCTGCTGGCCATCTTGCGGATGTACTGGAACGGCTCGGGGTAGACGTTGGGGCGGGCGCCGGTGAGCGCGAGGACCTCGGCGGCCTCCTGGTAGGGACTGCTGAAGTGGACCTCCAACTCGCCGCCGAGCGCGGTGACGTCGAACCGGTGGCTGCGGTGCATGTTGCGGGTGCGCCCCAGTGCGGTGCCGCCGAGGGAGATCCGGGCGGCGGTGTCGAGGCCGTCGAAGACCAGGTCGGTGCGCTCGTGCGTCCCGGCGGTGGTCACGGTGGTGGTGTAGGTCCACTCCTGCCGGCCGACCCAGGCCACGTCGTTCTCGTTGGTGCCGATCAGTGGGTCGGGGATCAGTCCGGCGTTCAGCAGGTCCGTGTGGACGCAGCCCGGAACCCGGGCGGGCAGGCGCGCTCCCGCGTGGAACAGGGTCCAGCCCTCGTCGAGCTGGGTGACGTCCTTCATGCTGCGGCTCCTGTCGCTGGCCGGGTTCTGGGGTGGGCCCGAGTAAACCTAACCCGCTGAACGACGGCTGTCCATAAACCGGTTATGTAGATCCTGCCCACCACTCGCGCCGCCCGATAATCTGCCATGTACCAGCGAATACTGGTCATCTCGGCCCGGCGAGCCAGCCGGATCGAGGTCAACATCACGAATTCTGCTTTACCGGTTCACTTTCGTCAGGCATAGTTCGGGCAGGGCGGATCGCAGCCGGACGGAGCACAGTCGGACGGGGCGACCGGACCGGGTGTCACGGTCACCCGGACAGGCACTGCGCACACCCGCCGGCGGGGGCGCACACCTCGGCCGCCGGGACGCACCGACGGACACACCGACGCTGACGCCCCGAGGGCGACCGGCGGCGGGAGGCGGCTTCCTCGCGCCGCCGACCGAGCCCTGATGAATCGGTTAATTCGACAGCCCGCAGCAGATGACCTCGGTCCGCTGTCAGCAGCCGGTTAACCGGTTGTCCCGACGGGTGCCGGGTGCGGTGCCGGCGGTGGTCGGGCCCGTAGTAGCTTGGGGTGGAACGTGCGCCTCATCGGTCGGAAGGGTCCTCGTGGATCAGGTGTCCCAGCAGCAGAACCCGCCCGCGCGGCGGCCCACGATCGCCGACATCGCCAGGATCGTCGGCGTGTCGAAGGTGTCCGTCTCCAACGCACTGAACGGGCAGCCGGGCGTCTCGGAGGCGACCCGGGCCAGAATCCTGGCCGTCGCCGAGGAGGTCGGCTTCGTGCGCAACAGCGCCGCCCGGGCGCTGAGCGGGGCGAAGTCCTCCGCGGTGGGCCTGGCACTCGCCCGCCCGGCCCGGATGCTGGGCACCGAGCCGTTCTTCATGGAGCTGATCGGCGGCATCGAGAACGTCCTGTCCGACGCCTCCTACTCGCTGGCCCTGCAGGTGGTGTCCGACCACGAACGGGGCCTGGAGGCGTACCGGCGCTGGTGGGGCGAGCGGCACATCGACGGCGCGATCCTGGTGGACCTGCGCGAAGGTGACGCCCGGGTGCCCGCCCTGGAGGAGATGGGCCTGCCGACGGTCGTGATCGGCGACCCCTCCGGCTCCGGCGGTCTGACGCCCGTGTGGTCCGACGACGCCGCGGCCGTCCGCGAGACGCTGGAGTACCTCGCCGCGCTCGGGCACCGCCGGGTGGGCCGGGTCGCCGGACTCACCGGACTGGTCCACACCTCGCTGCGCGACCGGGCCTTCACCGCCGTCTGCGCGGACCTCGGGCTGGAGACGCCGTCCGTCGTGCACACCGACTACACCGGCGAGGAGGGCGCACGCGCGACCCGGCGCCTGCTGCTCTCCCCCGGGCGCCCGACCGCGATCCTCTACGACAACGACATGACGGCGGTCGCCGGGCTGTCGGTCGCTCAGGAGATGGGGCTCCAGGTGCCCCGGGACCTGTCGATCGTGGCCTGGGACGACTCCCCGCTGGTGCAGGTCGTCCGGCCGCCGCTGACCGCGCTGACCCGCGACATCCACACCTACGGTGCGAACGCCGCCCGGACCCTGCTGTCACTGATCTCCGGCCGCAAGGTCGACGGATTCGAGTCCCCGGCCCCGCAGTTGACGCCCAGGGGCAGCACGGCCGCGCCGCCGGCCTGACGGCGTCCACCGGACGGCCGGTCGCGGCCGGCCCGAAGCCGCGACCGGAGCGGGACCGGGACCGGGCCCCCGCACCGCGACCGCGACCGCGACCGGCAGCCGACCGCTAGGACCGTCGCGGCGGTGGGCCGGTGGTGCCCCGTGGGACCAGTACGGGGGTGCCGTGCACGCGCGATTCGGCGTGCCCGGTGTCCAGGAGCTGGAGCAGGCAGCGGGCCACCTCGGCGCCGAAGGCGAACGGGTCGTGGCTGAGGGCGGACAGTGTGGGCCAGGTGATCCGGCACAGGTCGGAGTCGTCCCAGGCCACCAGCGAGACGTCCTCGGGGACGCGCAGGCCCAGCTCCCCGGCCGCCGCCAGACCGGCCACGGCCATGATGTCGTTGTCGTAGAGGATCGCGGTGGGCCGGTCCGGGCCGGCGAGCAGCGTCCGGGTCACCGACGCGCCCTGGCGCGCGGACAGGTCCGTGGGCACGCTCCGGGCCGCCTCCAACGACAGCTCGGCCGCGCCGGCCTCGAACGCCGTGGCGCGCACCCGGGAGCTGCCGAGCGTCGCGGGCCCCGCCACGTGGGCGATCCGCCGATGACCGAGGATGGCGAGGTAGCGGACCACCTCGGTGATCGCCGCCCCGTCGTCGCTCCACACGGCCGGGAACGGGCCGCTGTGGTCGGGATGGGCGACGGCGACCACCGGCATGCCCAGCCGGTGCAGGGGTGCGATCCGGGGATCCTCGGGCGCCACGGCGATCAGCACCGCGCCGTTGACCCGGCCGGACTGCCACCACTGCTTGTGGAGCGCGATCTCCGACTCCGGGCCGGCGGTCAGGTGCAGCAGCAGTGAGCACGGGCGTTCGGCCAGTACGCTCTCGACACCGCCGATCAGGGCCATGTGGACGGCGTCCAGACCCATGCCCACCGCGTCCCGGCCGATCGCCATCCCGATGGTGTGCACGCCGGGGCTCCGGGCCAGCGACCGGGCCGCCAGGTTCGGCGACCAGCCGAGCGCGCCGGCGGCCTCGACGATCCGGCGACGGGTCGCCTCCGAGACGCCGGGGCGGTCGTTCAGGGCGAGCGAGACGGCGCCGGCCGAGACGCCGGCGCGGGCGGCGACGTCGCGGATCGTCACCCGGTGCTGCATGACTGTTCCTCTCCGGCTGGCTCACAGGTCGGCGGCGCGCGGCAGTACCGCGCCCGGGAACCATCCTGTCAGGTCGCGGAGTGCCCCGGCCCCGCCACGGGGCCTCGCAGCGGGTCCGTCCGGCGCACGCCGGCGCCGGAGGGATGCCGGACGGGCGCGGCCGGCGGGTCGCGGCCGCACCGTGGAGCGGGACCGGCGGCCCCACCGTACGGGCGGCTCAGCGGCCGGCGCGGCCGGGGACGCGGGCGCGGTGGAAGTGGGCGCTGCCGGTCAGTTCGACCGGGGCCCCGGCGGCCGGGAGGAAGACGCTGTCACCCCGGCGGAGGGCGAGCGGCTTGCCCGCGCCCTGGTGGAGTTCGGCGCTTCCCCCGGTGCACAGCAGGATCTGCGGGCCGTCGCCGTCGAGGGAGCGGGTGCCGGCGACGTCCAGCCGGGAGAGGGCGAACTCGGCGGCCGGTGCCCGGTGGTGGAGCTCCCCGTGCTCGTCCGCGACGGCCGGGACGAGGGACGGCGGGCCGGGCCGGAAGTCGACCACCGCCGCCAGCGCCTCGACGTCGACGTGCTTGGGCGTCAGGCCGCAGCGCAGGACGTTGTCGGAGTTGGCCATGACCTCCACCCCGGTGCCGTGCAGGTAGGCGTGCGGGACGCCGGCGTCCAGGTACAGCGCCTCGCCGGGCAGCAGTCGGACGTGGTTGAGCAGCAGCGCCGCGATCAGCCCCGGGTCGGCCGGGTAGTCCCGGGCGGCGGCCGCGTAGGCGGCGTAGCTGCGGGCGTGCGGTCCTGGCATACGGGCGGCGTCCGCCAGGGCGGGGGCCAGTGCGGTGGCGGCGGCCGTTCCCCTGGGACGGTCGGTGCCGAGCGCCTCGGTGAGCACGGTGCGCAGGGCGCGCTCGGGATCGGTGGCGCGCAGCACGCCGATCCAGCGGTCGAGCACCGGCAGGTCGAGCCCGGCCAGCAGGTCCGCGGTGGCGGCGGGCTCGCGGAAGCCGCACAGGGCGTCGAACTCGTCGAGCGCGCACAGCAGTTCGGGCTTGTGGTGCGGATCCTTGTAGAGGCGGTGCGGCGCGTCGAGGGGCACCCCCGCCGCCTGTTCGGCTGCGAATCCGGCCTCGGCCTGCGCGGTCGTCGGATGGACCTGGACGGAGAGCGCGTGCTCGGCGGCGAGGACCTTCAGCAGGAACGGCAGGCGGGGTCCGAACCGCTCGGTGACGCGCTCGCCGAGCTCCCGCACCGGGTCGCGGGCGATGATCTCGTCCAGTGGTTCCGGCCCGGTGCCGCGGTCCAGTAGCGAGGGGGCCGCCGGGTGGGCGCCCATCCACAGCTCCGCCTCGGGCAGGACGCCGGGCTCACGGCCGGTCAGCCGGGCGATGGCCGTCCGGGATCCCCACGCGTAGGGGCGGATCCGGTTGCTCAGCAGAGCGGCGGCGGGCGGGGAATGGGTCATGGCGGTGCTCCGGGTCGGGGTGGGCCGGTCCGCCCCCGCGGTTCCTCACCCTCGGGAGGAGTCGGGGACGGACCGGGGTACGGGGAGGCGGCCGGTCAGGACGCGCCGGCGGGGGCGGTGCTGCCGCGGGGGACGAGGACCGGGGTCGCGGCGGGCCCGGAGGAGACGGGCAGGCGGTCGACGAGGTCGAAGAGACTGCGGGCGACCTGCGCGCCGAACCCGTGGACGTCATGGCTCATCGCCGACAGGGTCGGGTGAGTGAGCCGACACAGCTGGGAGTCGTCCCAGGCGATCAGGCTGAGGTCCCGGGGTACATGCAGGCCGAACTCGGCGGCGACCGAGAGGCTGGCGACGGCCATGATGTCGTTGTCGTAGATGATCGCCGTGGGCCGCTGGTCGCCCGAGGCGAGGAGCATCCTGGTGGCGCGGGCTCCCGCGTGTCCGGAGAAGTCGGTGGGCAGGCTGCGCGGCTCGTCCAGGCCGAGTTCGGCCGTGATCCGCTCCAGCGCGCGCGAGCGGATCACGGTGTGGCCGAGTGCGGGGTCGCCGCCGACCCGGGCGATCCGGCGGTGGCCGAGCAGGGCGAGGTAGCGGACCGCCTCCTCGATGGCGGCGGCGTCGTCGGTCCACACCGCGGTGAGGTCGTCCCCTGCGAGCCCGCAGTGCCCGGCCGCGACAACGGGCATGCCCAGCCGGGCGAGCGCGGGGATCCGGGGGTCGTCCTCGGTGAGGTCGACCAGGACAGAACCGCTGACCCTGCGGGTCCTCCACCACTCCCGGTGGACGGCGGTCTCCTGCTCCCGGTCGCGCACCAGCCGCAGCAGCAGGGTCGCCGCCCGCACCTCCAGGACGCTCTCGATGCCGGAGATGAACTCCATGAAGAACGGTTCCAGGCCCAGCTGTCGGGCGGGCCGGGCGATGACCAGTCCGACGGTGTCGGTCCGGTCACCCCGGCTGCCCAGGCTGCGCGCGGCCTGGCTGGGGATCCAGCCGAGTTCGGCCGCGGCCGCGCGGATCCGCTCCCGGGTGGGGGCGGAGAGGCCGGGGCGGTCGTTGAGGGCCAGGGACACCGCTCCGGCGGACACTCCCGCCCGGGCTGCGACGTCCCTGATGGTGACGCGCACGCTCACGTGTCCTCCTCGGTCGCTGCTGGGTGCGCCGCCGCGACGCGGGTGCGGCGGCGCGGGCCGGGCCGGGTCACTTCGTGGCGCCGGCCGAGAAGCCGCTGTAGATGAACCGCTGGAGGGCGAGGAAGACGATGAGGGTGGGAAGGATGACGAGGACGGTGCCCGCCGAGATGGTCTCCCAGTGCGCGCCGAACGGACCCTTGAAGCGGAACAGGGAGGTGGAGATCGTCCCGAGCTCCGAGGAGGGCATGTAGAGGAAGGGGATGTAGAAGTCGTTGTAGACGGTGATGCCCTTGACGATGACCACGGTGGCGATCGCCGGCTTGAGCATCGGCAGGATGATCCGCCGGTAGATGGTGAAGGAGTTGGCGCCGTCGAGCCGGGCCGCCTCGTCCAGGGAGACCGGGATGGAGCGGATGAACTGCAGGAAGACGTAGATCGAGACGATGTCGGTGCCGAGGTACAGCAGGATCGGCGCCCACCGGGTGTTGAACGCCCCGAGGTCGTTGACGATCTGGAAGGTCGCGACCTGCGTGGTGACGCCGGGGACGAGCGTGGCGACCAGGAACAGCCCCACGACCAGCTTCTTGAAGCGGAACTCGAACCGGTCGATGGCGTAGGCGGTCATCGACCCGATCAGTACGGTGCCGGCCGTGGAGACGACCAGG
This sequence comes from Kitasatospora sp. NBC_00315, assembly GCF_041435095.1. Lineage (NCBI taxonomy): Bacteria > Bacillati > Actinomycetota > Actinomycetes > Kitasatosporales > Streptomycetaceae > Kitasatospora > Kitasatospora sp. NBC_00315. The sequence goes on from NZ_CP108025.1 coordinate 2,123,109, forward strand.
ATGATCGTGGTGTTGACGAACGCCTGCAGCATGTTGCCCTGCTGGAAGGCGTTCACGTAGTTGTCGAGGTTGAACCAGTCGTGCGGCAGCGTCAGCGGTCCGCCGGTACCGACCTCCTGGCCGGTCTTCAGCGAGGTGAGGAGGATCACCACGAGGGGGACGACGACGACGCCGGCGGCCAGGACGAGTGACAGGTACTTCGCGGCGCCGGCCAGGGCGGCACGGGGAGCGGGTGTCCGCCGGGGTGAGCGGGTCTGCGGGGTGGCGGTGGTGGTCACGAGAGTTCGACCCTCTCCTCCGGCACGAGCCGGCGCTGGATCCAGGTCACGATCAGGATCAGGACCAGGAGGACGACGGCGGAGGCGGACGCCAGGCCGACCTTGTCGAACTTGAAGGCCAGCTTGACCGTCTGGATGACGAACGTCTCGCTGCCGTTGGCGCCGCCCGTCATGACGTACGGGATCTCGAAGACCGCCAGCGAACCGGAGATCGCCAGGATGACGCTCAGGCTGATGATCGGTTTGATGCTCGGGGCGATGATGTGCCGGAACCGCTGCCAGCTGTTCGCGCCGTCCAGCGCCGCGGCCTCGTACAGGTGTGGCGGGATGGACTGGATCGCGCCGAGGAACAGCACCATGTTCAGGCCCGTGTAGCGCCAGACCGACACCCCGGCCAGGGACTTGTTGACCAGATCCGGATCGCCGAGCCACAGGTGGTGGCCGTGCAGGCCGACCACCTGCAGCAGCGAGTCGAGCGTGCCCCCGGGCTGGAAGAAGTAGAGGAACACGAACCCGATCGCGACGCCGTTGATCAGGTACGGGAAGAACAGGATGCCCTTGAACAGGTTCCGGAAGCGGGCCTTGAAGCTCAGCACGGTGGCGAAGTAGAGCGCGGCGGCGATCTGCACGAAGGAGGCGACCAGGTAGACGCCGCTGACCAGGAAGACCTTGAACAGCTCCGGGCGGGTGAACAGGTCGGTGTAGTTCTCCGCGCCGACGTTCTCGTGGGTGGGGCTGATGCCGTCCCAGTCGGTGAAGCTGTAGCCGAGCATGTCCGCGATCGGCAGGTAGGTGAACGTCACCAGCAGCACCAGCGGCGCCAGCAGGTAGAGCCAGGGCGTGAACCACCAGTAGCGGCGGGTGCCACGGCCCCGTGGTGTGCGGACCGGCGGGGCGGCGTCGGGCGGTGCGTCCGGGCCGGCCGCCACGGGCGATCCCGGCCCTCTGTCCTTCTGCAGTGCAGTCATCTTCGTTCCTTCGTCGTGCGGGACACCCTGGGAAGCGGTACGGCCACGCGGCCGGGGCAGCCGGCCGCGTGAGGGCCGCACCGCTCGTCCGGGGGTGTCAGCCTGCGACCGTCTTCTGCGACTCGGACCACTTCTTGTCCAGCTCCGCGAAGTAGCTGTTCCGGTCGCCGGGGGCCGCGCCGCGGGCGATGTCGACCAGCTTCTGGCGGTAGTCGGGGGTGTCCAGGCCGATCTCCGCCCCCTTGTCGATCTTGCTGACGACGGCGGACTGCTCCTGCGCCTGCGGGATCATCCTCACGCCCTTGTCCTCGAAGGGCTTGAGGGTGGACGGCAGCGCGGTGCCCTTGACCGAGGAGATGGCTTCCTCCGCCTGGGCGCTCCCGGACTTGGTGATGAACCAGTCGATCCAGGCCCGCGCCGCCTCCTTGTGGCTGGAGTGCGTGTTGACGGCGTACTTGTAGTCCGGCTGCACGACACTGCACAGCTTCCCGTCCGAGGACGCCTGCGGGAACGGCATGTAGCCGATGTCGTCCGGGTTCTGCCCGGCGGCCTTGGCGGCGGCCTGGATCTGCGGGATCGCCCAGGAGCCGAGCGCCATCGTGGCGACCTTGCCGGTGCCGAGCAGGGTCTTGGAGTTCTCCCAGTTGGTCGTCGTCGGGTCGTCCTCGGTGAGCTTCTCGTGGACGGCGCTGTACAGCAGGCCGTCGATCGCGTTGAGGTCCTTTCCGGCCGCCCACGGCTCGGCGGTGGTGGCCAGCGCGTCCTTGGCCTTGCTGTCGCAGCTGGGCACGCCGACGGAGTCCGTCCACTGCCGCAGCGGCCAGCCGTCGTGGTAGTTCGTGTAGTACGGGGTGGCCTGCGTCCTGGCCTTGACGGCCTTCAGGTCGTCGATGAACGCCTGCTGCGAGGTGGGCCAGTCGGTGATGCCGGCCTGCTGCCAGACCGCCTTGTTGTAGACCAGGCCGGTCGCCACGCCGATGTTGGCGAGGCCGTACACCTTGCCGCCGACGTTCGCGTAGTCGGTCCAGTCGAAGGTCCTGGAGAGGTCGGAGGCGTCGCCCAGCGAGGAGAAGAAGGTCGGATACCGGCTGACGGACAGGCTCTGGGGGATCAGCAGGACGTCACCGTAGTTCTCGGTGTTCATCCGGATCTTGACTTCGCCCTCGTAGTCGGTGATCCCCTCGAACTTCACCTTGACGTTCGGGTAGAGCTTGGTGAACTCGTCGGCGTACTTCTTCAGCGTGCCGTCCGTGACCTGGTCGGTCCGGTTGGTCAGCACCGTGATGTCACCGGACACCTTCGCCGGATCGGCGGCCGCGGTCGCGGCGGAGGAGGAGCTCCCGCCGCCACTGCTACAGGCAGTGAGCACAACCATGGTCGCGGCCGCCACAGCCATCCATCCTCTGCGCATCTTCGCTCATCCTTCGCGCTGGTCGTCATCGGGATCGGGAAGCGATGCCCGGGATGCGAACTCAGCTTCCGGGCTGCTGGACGCTTAACGTAGACGCCACATCCGCGCCATGTCCATAGATCGGTCAACATTGATATTCAGGTCATTTGTTGCCATTGACCTCTCACTTTACTAAATCATTGCCTAACTCAATGACGATTCTGTCTCATTGCCGGGCTGCGATCGGCGACCCGCTCGACAACGTTGTCCAACGGCGCGACAATCAACGGGACCGACCGGTGGCACCATCCCGGGGCCCGAGCGCCACCCCGTCACACCTGCGGAGACGTCACAATGAGTTACGACACTGCTGTTGCCGTCGATGTCCGGCGCACCCCTGAGCTCCCGCTCCTGGCGGCCGTCGACATCGGCGGCACCAAGATCGCCGGTGGCGTGGTGGACACGGAGGGCACCCTGCTCCACCGCGTCCGGCTGCCCACCCCCGCCCACGGCAGCGCCCGAGAGCTGATGGGGGCCGTCAGCCACGTCCTCGATCTCCTGGCGCAGCACCCCACCTGGGCCTCGGTACGCGCCGTGGGCGTCGGCAGCGCCGGACCGGTCGACATCGGGGCCGGCACCGTGAGCCCGGTGAACATCCCCGCCTGGCGCGCCTTCCCGCTGCGCTCCGAGATCGCCGCGCACCGCGCGGTCGGGGACCTGCCCGTGGTCCTCGGCGGTGACGCGGTGGCGATGACCGCGGCCGAGCACTGGCAGGGCGCCGCCCGTCACTACCGCAACGCACTCTGTCTGGTGGTCTCCACCGGCGTCGGCGCCGGTCTGATCATCGACGGCCGACTGCACACCGGCACCACCGGCAACGCCGGCCACCTCGGCCACATCAGCGTGGACTTCGCCGGCCCGCCCTGCCCCTGCGGTTCACGCGGCTGCCTGGAAGGCTTCGCCAGCGGCACCGCCATCGCCCGCACCGCCGCCGAGGCCGGCTGGCTCCCCGCGAACGGCGACACCTCCGCCGGCGCGGTCGCCGTCGCCGCGCGAGCCGGCGACCCGCTCGCCCTGCACGCCTACGACCGCGCCGCCCGGGCACTCGCCGCCGGCATCGCCGCCACGGCCTCCCTGGTCGAGATCGAGGCCGCCGTCATCGGCGGCGGCGTCGCCCAGGCCGGAAGCGTCTTCTTCGACCCCCTGCGCAGACACCTCGCCGCGTACGCGACCCTGCCGTTCACGGCCGGCATCGTCGCCGTCCCGGCGCAGCTCGGCACCGACGCCGGCCTGGTCGGCGCGGCCGCGCTCGCCCGGCCCGCGCTCGCCCTGCGATCCGCCGGCGCCCCCGCCGTGTGCTGATCCTCCGAGCGGCGGGGCCCGGCTGCCCGGGGTCACGGGGAGCCGGGCCCCGCCGTGGGCGACGCGGACCGCAGGCCGGCCGGGCGCGGCGCTATCCGACCGCTTCCGGGGTCTGGCCCCGGTGCGGTCGCGCCCCGGCGCCGGCCGGGCCGAGCAGGACATGGAGGACGGGCCCGGCGCCGCTCGACCGGGACGGCCCGGGTGCGGGAACGAGCCTGCCGTCGGGCTCGACGGTGAACAGGAGGTCGTGTCCGGGCGGGATCCCGGCCGTGGCCGGGCGGGCCTCGATCCGGGCGCCTTCGCGGAACCTGTCGGCGAGCACCTCCCCGGTCAGCCCGGCCCCGAAGAGCAGACCCGCACCGGGAGCGGCCACCGCGCCGTGCTCCAGCGGCTCGGCCGGGGTCAGCCGGTGCACCGACCGGCCCTCCCCGTCCTGCAGGAGGGCCGAGAGCAGCGCGTTGAAGTCGTCGTCCGCGGTGAGCAGGTAGACGGCGGTCACGCTCTCGCGTTCGGCGCCCTCCCCGCTCGCGCACTCCATCAGCTCGCCCTGCGCCAGCTCCAGGCCCGCCGCGGTGATCCGCTCGCGCTGCGCGGTGCGTCCGGCCCACATCAGCGTGTCCAGACCCGCCGATCGCAGCGCGCGGCCGAGCTCCACCACCCACGGCTCCCCGCCCACCAGCAGCGGTCTGGAGCGCGCGGCGCGCACCACGCCCAGCCGCCGGGCCACCGGTGCGGCGGTGAGTCCGTAGAGGGTGACGGTGGCGACGATGACCAGGAAGGTGGCGGGCAGGATCTTGACGGCGCCGTCGACGCCTGCCGTGGCGAGTTCGCCCGAGAAGGTGGCCGCGGTCGACGCGGCGACGATGCCGCGCGGTGCCATCCAGCCCAGGAACGCCCGCTCGCCGTGGGAGAGGTCGGTCCCCAGCGTGGAGAGCCATGCCACCAGGGGCCGGGCGACGAGCACCAGCACGGCGACCAGGCCCAGGCCCGGCAGCAGGACGGGCCGCAGCGCGGCCCAGGTGACGGTCGAGGAGATCGAGACGAAGAGGACGGCGACCACCAGAGAGACCAGCGCCTCGAAGAACGGCCTCCGGATGGCCAGTTCGAAGGCCGGCAGGGTGGCGACCGCGACGCCCATGACGATCGCCGCGATCAACCCGGTGTCGTCACGGATCGCGTCACAGGCGGCGGCGACCCCGATCACGGCCGCCAACTGGGTGGTCGTCCCGAGGATCTCGCCGAGCCGCATCCGCACCAGCAGCCACCAGAGCAGGGCCGCGCCGACCGCGCCGCCGAGCAGCCCGACACCGACGCTGGCGAGGAACTGCAGGCTGCCCGTCCCGAGCCCGTGCCTCTGGTCGCTGATCAGCGCGTGGAAGACCAGCGCCCCGGCGATGCCGCCGACCGCGTCGATCAGGGAGCCCTCCCAGAGCAGGATCCGCTGGAGCCGCTCACCCGGCCGTACGAAGTTCAGCAGCGGCCCGACCACGGTCGGCCCGGAGACCACGAGGATCACACCGAGCATCGCCGCCGCCGCACCCGAGACGCCGAGCAGGGGGGCCGCCGCGAAGGCACCGATCGGGGCGGTCAGCAGCGCGCCGACCCACACCAGCCGGTGCACCGTCCGGCGGGTGTCACCGCGCAGTTGCCGCAGGTCGAGGCCGAGCCCGGCGTCGTAGAGGATCACCGCCACGGCCAGCGACACCAGCGGGGAGAAGGCCGGTCCCAGGATGCGGTCCGGGTGAATGTCGTCGGTGATCGCGCCCGCCGCGAACCCCAGCGGCAGCAGCACGATGATCGCCGGGATCCGCAGCCAGGTCGCGAGGACCTGCCCCCCGACGGCCAGGGTCACGAGCAGGCCCACGCCGATGAGAATCTGCTCCGAGGTCACGCGTGACAGTCCTTCGGTCGGTGGTGCGGGAGGCCGGCGACGGCGAGCAGCGGACCGGCCCGATCGCGATCGCGGCGGCGGGCGGGGGCGGCGGGGCCGCCGACGACGGACGCCCCGGGCCGGCCCCGGGGGGATCGCGGAGCGTGCCCGGCCGCCCCGGCGGGGGCGGCCGGGCACGCGGTACCCGCGGCTGCCGCGCGCGGGGGCGCCCGGAGGCCCGGCGCGGCGGCGCCCGACGGCGTGCCCGCCCGCTCGGGGCGAACCCGTCCCCGAGTGCTCAGGAGTTGAGGACCCGGGCCTTCTCCGCGGCGAACTCCTCGTCGGTCAGCAGGCCGTTCGCCTTCAGTTCGGCGAGCTTGGCGAGCTTGTCGATACGGTCGTCGCCACCCGCCGCGACGGGCGCCGCGACGGTCTGGGCCTGCTGGGCCGCCACCTGGGCGGCCGCCTGGTCGACCAGGGCCTGTTGCTGGGCCTGGGCGGCCTGCTCCTGCTGGGCGGAGCGCTGGGCCGAACCGCGCTGCATGCTCCCGGAGACGGCGGTGGCCGTTCCCGCCACCACGGCGGTACGGGCCATCGTGCCCAGCAGGCCGGGCCTTCCTGCGCGTCGACGCATGCTGATCAGTCCTCCTGGTCGAGTGCGGCGATGGCCTGCACGACTTCCTCGCGCGGAACGCGCTCCAGCAGGAGCACCTGCCCGTGGGAGGCACGCAACGCCGACGCCAGCCGGGCGGCCCAGGTGTTCTCCCAGACCACCACCAACGCCGACGACTCCGGTTCGAGCCCGGCGGCGGCAGCGGCGAGGTCCTCGTCGCTCAGCAGGTCGAACTCGGCCTGGGTGACCCGGTCGAACGCGGCGGCCACCTCGGAGTCGGCGACCTCCACCACGGAGAGCGAACCGTCGCGCTCCTTGCGGACGAACGTGAGGTCGAGGATCCGGACCGTCCCGTTGTCCTGCAGTTCCAGCAGCGCCGGCGCGACCTCACCGCTGAAGCGGTTGCCGTCGAACGCGACCACGGCGACGTCCACCGGACCGACCGTGTCGGCCGTGAGACCTCTGGGCACGCCCCCACCTACCTTCTCTGATCACTGCCATCATCTTGCAAAAGTGAACATATCGGACAAATACCCGGCCGGGCGGCAGTCGCCGTACGCGTGTCGTCCGCCGGCCCGCGATGCGCGCGGGCCCGCCCGTGGGGCGGCTCGGGGCGGACCGCGGGCACCACCCGTGCTGTGCGCCGCGGGGACGACACGTCGACGTACGAGGTTCATCCGGCGGTCACCCCGGATCGGCACAGTGGCGCCGTTCGAATCCGTCACCGACAGCCTCACCCTGCGCCGTCGCGAGACCTCGGCCTCGGCGACGTCCCACGTTCGCCCCGCTGAAAGGCAGCCCGCCCATGAACGGCAGACTCCCCCGGACCATCCGGCGCAGCGTCCGCCCCGCGTCCGCCCGTACGGGCCGCGGCGCCACCGTCGGAGGGGCTCTCGCCGGCGCCCTCGTACTCGGCGCGCTCGTCGTCCCGGTCGTTCTCCCGGCCGCTGCCGGCGCGACCACCACCGCCGCGTTCGCCGCGGGCGACGTGGTCGTCTACCGCGTCGGCGACGGCAACGCCTCCCTGAGCGACAACGCCGCGCCCGTCTTCCTCGACGAGTACGGCCCCGCCGGCGCCCTGGTCCGCTCCATCGCCCTGCCCACCGCCGACAGCGGCAGTACCCACGAGCTGACGGCCTCCGGGAGCGCCGCCTCGGAGGGGCACATCACGCTCTCCGCCGACGGCCGCTACCTGACCGCCCCCGGCTACCACAAGCCGGTCGGCACGGACGGCGTCGCCACCACGGACGACGTCACCGTGGTCCGGGTCGGCGCCGACGGCGCCGTGGACACCTCGACGATGCTGAACGAGTTCGCCGACGACAACAACGTCCGCGGCGCCGCCTCCACCGACGGCACCCGCATCTGGGTCTCCGGCGCCGCCGGCGGGATCGGGTACACCACCCTCGGCTCGGACACCTTCACGCGGCTCACGGACAGGAACGTGCGCGAGGTCCAGGTCGTGGACGGCCGGCTGTACGCCTCCTCCGACAAGGACGGCATCGGCGTCTCCACGGTGGGCGACGGTACGCCGAGCACCTCCGGCCAGAGCCTGACCAACCTCCCGGGCAGCCCCGAGAGCAGCGGCGACCCGTACGACTACGTCCTGCTCAACCTCTCCGGCGGCACCACCCCCGACACGCTGTACGTCGCGGACGGCAGCGCCGGGAAGATCAACAAGTTCGGCCTGGTCGGCGGCGTCTGGAAGGCCGAGGGCGGCAAGAGCGTCGCCGACGTCGTGGGCCTCACCGGCTCGGTCACCAACGGCCAGGCCCGCCTGTACGCGACGGGCAGCGGCTCGTCCGGCACCAGCGGCACGCTCTCCACGGTGACCGACACCGCCGGCGCGGGCGCCACCATGTCCGGCTCGGTGACGACGCTGGCCACGGCGGGCTCGAAGAAGGCCTTCCGCGGCGTCGCCCTCGCCCCGGCCGGCGGCGGCACCCCCAGCCCCACCCCGAGCGCCTCGGCGAGCGCCACGCCCAGCAGCTCGCCCAGCCCCTCCCCCAGCAGCAGCGCCGGCACCAGCGCCCCGGCCTCGCCGAGCGCGAGCAGCAGTCCCAGCTCCTCGGCCTCCACCAACCCGCTCACCCCGGTGGCCTGGCCCGGCAGCAGCTCCATCGCCACCGCCGACGGCTCCGACGTCTTCGGCGAGGACCTCAGCGGCCTGTACCAGGAGGGCGGTGTGCTCTGGGGGGCGCAGAACAGCGGCAAGCTGTGGCGTCTGGTCCCGAACGGCTCCGGCAGCTGGAAGCCCGACACCGCCAACGGCTGGACCTCCGGCAAGTCCCTGAAGTTCCCGGGCGGCTCCGGCACCCCGGACAGTGAGGGGGTCACCCTCACCGGCGCGGGCTCGGCGGGCGGCGTGTTCGTCGCGAGCGAGCGCAACGGCGACGCCTCCGGCACCAGCCGGCTGTCCGTGCTGCGCTACGACGTCTCCGGGACGGCCTCCGCACTGACCGCCACGAAGGAGTGGAACCTCACCTCCAACCTGCCGTCCGTCGGGTCCAACCTCGGCTTCGAGGCCGTCACGTGGGTCCCCGACGGCTCCCTGACCGCCGCCGCTTTCAAGGACGAGTCGACCGGCGCGGCCTACAACCCGAGCGGGTACGGCGCGCACACCGGCGGCGTCTTCTTCCTCGGCGTCGAGGGCACCGGCATGGTGTACGGCTACGTGCTGCAGGACTCCGGCACCTTCACCCGGGTCGCCTCGATCAGCAGCGGGATGGCCGGCGTCATGGAGCTGCAGTGGGAGCCGCAGACCTCGCGCCTGTGGGTCGTCTGCGACGACACCTGCGGCGGCCAGCACCGGACGATGAAGATCAACTCCTCCGGCGCCTTCGCGATCACCGCCGTCTACAACCGGCCCGGCGGCATGCCGAACATCAACAACGAGGGCTTCTCGGTGGCCGGCGCCGACGAGTGCGTGAGCGGCTCGAAGCCGGTGTACTGGTCCGACGACAGCAACACCGGCGGCCACGCCATCCGCAGGGGCACCATCACCTGCTGATCCGGCCGGGGACGGGGCGGGCGGGAGCGGCAACCGGGTGCTCCGATCGCACCACCGCCCGGACCGGGCCGAACAGGGCGGGTCGCGGCGCGTTCGGAATCTTTCCTCCGGCACGGCAACCTTTCCGCGCGCGGCGGCGACCTGGGAAGGAGCGGCCCGGCCGGCGGATCGACACGGTCCTCGGCGGCGCGCTCGGGAGGCTCCCGGATCCGGGAGCCTCCGCTCCCCGATCCCCGCACCCGTTAGGAACTGTGAGACGTGAGCAAGCGAGCCATACGCCCCAGGCGCGGACGAATCATCGCACTCGGCTCTGCCGCCGCCCTGGCGGCCGCAGCCACGATCGGCGGCCTGTGGGCGAACGCGAGCGCGGCCGCCCCCGCCCCGGCGGCGGGGGTCTACACGCTGGCCAACGGCGCGAGCGGCCTGTGCCTCGACGTACCGGGCGGCAGCGGCGCGGACGGCGTCCAGCTCGTGCAGGGCGCCTGCGGCAGCGGTGCACGGGCCTGGCGGCTGACCACCGCAGCCCACGGCTACACGCTGACGGCCGCCGGGAGCGGCACGTGCGTCGGGGTACGCGAGGCGAGGACGGGAGCGGGCGCGGCGGTGCAGCAGGAGACCTGCGCCACCGGCTCGGCCGCGCAGACCTGGACGGTCACGGCCGAGGACGGCGGCTACCGCCTCGTCAACGGCGGCAGCGGCAAGTGCCTGGCGGTCAAGGACGGCTCGGCGGCGTCCGGCGCGCCGGTGCAGCAGAACTCCTGCGACTCGGCGCCCGCCAAGCGATGGACGTTCAAGGCGGTCGGCGCCACCGCGACGCCGCCCCCGAGCCCCGTCGCGAGCCCGACCGCGAGCGCCGCCCCGACAGCCGGCGCCACCGCGACGACACCCACCACGGGGCCGACCGCCACGGGGCCGACCGCCACCACCGACCCGTCCGCGCCGGCGCTCGCGCCGTGGCCCACGCCCACCGGCGCCGACGTACCGCTGACCAGTACGCAGAAGGTCGCCACGCTCTTCGACGGCGGCGGCCGGCGCTTCGTCGGCAAGGGCGCCCTCGGCACCGGCGGCCAGTCCGAGAGCCAGCCCGCCATGTTCGAACTCGCCGACGGCGCCGTCCTGCGGAACGTCGTCCTCGGCGATCCCGCCGCCGACGGAGTGCACTGCCAGGGCACCTGCACGCTGAAGAACGTCTGGTGGGAGAACGTCGGCGAGGACGCCGCCACGCTCAAGGGCACCTCCCCCACCCAGGTGATGACCATCGACGGCGGTGGCGCCCGCGGCGCCGCGGACAAGGTGTTCCAGCACAACGGCCCCGGCACGATGATCATCAAGAACTTCCGGGTCGAGGACTTCGGCAAGCTCTACCGCTCCTGCGGCAACTGCGGCACCCAGTACACCCGCCATGTCGTGATCGACAACGTCCTGGCCACCGCACCGGGCAAGAAGATCGTCGGCATCAACGACAACCTCGGCGACACCGCCACGATCACCCGCCTCACCATCGCCGGCGACACCGGCCACAAGATCACCGTCTGCCAGCGCTTCACCGGTGTCACCAGCGGCGAGCCGAAGGAATCCGGCAGCGGCCCCGACACCCACTGCCGCTACACGTCCGATGATGTGACCTACCGTCCGTAGCTCCACCCGTCGTGCCCGTCCTCGGTCGCCCCGACCGGCCGAGGACGGGCACCCCGGCGGCCGGGCCGCTGGGGAAGTGCCGCGGGAATGCCGCGGAGTGCCGGGCCCGGAGGCGGCGGCCACCGAGCCGCCTGCCGGCCCGCTACGAGCGGGTCGCCTCGTGGTCGGACAGGGCGGCCGGGCCGCTGCGGACCACCGGACCGTTCCGGGTGGCCCGGTTCCTCCTCGTGACCGGGCGCGTGGTCAGGATCAGTACGGCCGCCCCGGCGAGGACGACCGCGGCCACGACGCCGGTGACGTGCAGGCTCGCGGTGAACGCCTCCCGCGCGGTGCGCAGCAGCTCCGCGCCCTGGTCGGGGGGCAGGCGCCGGGCGGCCGCGACCGCGCCGGCCGGGGAGTCGGAGGTGCCGTGCGTCCGGCTGCGGTAGACCGTCGCGGCCACCAGGCCGAGCACCGCGAAGCCGAGCGAGCCGCCGAGGTGGTTACCGGTCTCGGACATCGACGCCGCCGAGCCGGCGCGCTCCGGCGGGACTGATCCGACGACCAGCCCGGTGCCGAGCGCGAACAGCGGGCCGGTGCCCAGCGCCAGTACGGCGATGCCGATCACCACCAGCGGCAGCGCGATCGCACCCCTGACACCGACCAGCAGCAGGCCGCCCAGTGCCGACACCGCCAGCCCACCGGCGATCGCGGTGGTCCGCTTCATCCACCGGGTCAGCGCCGGCGCGGCCATGGTGCCGGCCGCCACGCCCAGCCCCATCGGCGCGAACAGCACCGCCGACGCGACCGGCGAGTACCCCAGCACGCTCTGCAGGTACTGGGTCACCAGCAGACCCGTACCGGCCATGGCCACGCCGGCGAGGGCCAGCGCGACGAGCACGGCCGTGAACGGGCGGCTGCGGAGCAGCCGCAGGTCCAGCAGCGGTGTCTCCAGCCTGAGCTGCCGGCGTACGAAGAGGAGTCCGACGGCCGCGCCGACGACGAGGGCCGCCAGCGGCACGACCGGGACGCTCTCGACCGTCAGCTGCTTGATGCCGAAGACCGTCAGCAGCACCGCCCCGAGCGACAGTCCGACACCGGTCGGGTCCAGCCGCCCGGCCCGGTCACTGCGGAACTCCGGCAGCAGGAACGGCCCGGCGAGCAGCAGCAGCGCCATCGTCGGCACGGCGATCAGGAACACCGAGCCCCACCAGAAGTAGCGGAGCAGGATCCCGGCCAGTACGGGCCCGAGGGCTCCGCCGGTGAACTGGCAGGTCGCCCAGATCGCGATGGCCCGCCCGCGCTCCCGCTCTTCGCGGAACATGGTGGTGATCAGGGCCAGTGTGGACGGCGCCAGGGTCGCACCGGCGACGCCCAGCAGTGCCCGCGCGACGATCAGCGTCAACGGGCCGGGCGCGAACGCCGCCCCGACCGACAGCGCCGCGAACGCCGCCGCGCCGATCAGCAGCAGCCGTCGGCGCCCGATCCGGTCGCCGAGCGTACCCATCGTGATGACCAGGCCGGCCACCATGAACCCGTAGCTGTCACTGATCCACAGCTGCTGGATGTCGGTGGCGCCCAGGTCGGCGCTCAGCTGCGGGAGCGCGAGCAGCAACGCCGTCATGTCCATCGCGACGATCAGCGTCGGCAGCATGAGGAGGACCAGCCCCAGCCGTGCCCGGTTGACTCGCATATCCAGAAACTCCCTGTTCGTCGACGTCTCGCCGGTCGGTCGGAGCGGTCGAGGGCTTCTTGACATCGGCCCGGCTCGGAGGTCAACGCCGGGGAAGGCGCAGCGATGCGGTGCGGTGCGGTGCGGTGCGACGGCGAAAAACCCGTGCGAACGTGTCGGCAGGGATGTCAAGACGGCGGAGGCGGCTCCGACCAAGGGTCGAAGGGTCCCGCCGGGGCTCGCGAAGCACGAGGAGCACACGATGCAGTTCCTGATCAGCCTGCACATCAACCCGGCCGTGCTGGACGCACTGACCGACGAGGAGAAGGCGGCGATCGGCCAGGGCCACGGCGCGTTCATCGAGGAGGTGAAGAAGTCGGGCGAGCTGATCACCACCCAGGCGCTGGTCGATCCGTCGCAGGCCGCCGTGGTGTCCGTGCGCAACGGCCGGCCGGTGGTGACCGACGGGCCCTTCCTGGAGTCCAAGGAGTACCTGGGCGGCTTCTACCTGATCGACTGCGAGGACAGGGAGCGGGCGATCGAGCTGGCGGCGCGGATCCCGGACGCCGCGATCACGGGTCTGGGTGTCGAGGTGCGGCAGGTGATGTTCGCCGACGGACAATTGGAGGCATGACAGCACCCGCTGGAGGCATGACGGCACCCGCGTTCGAGGACCTGCTGCGTGGGCTCACGCCGCAGGTCCTCGGCACGTTGGTACGCCGGTACGCCCGGTTCGAAGGGTGTGAGGACGCCGTGCAGGAGGCCGTCCTCGCCGCCACCCTGCAGTGGCCGGCCGAGGGAGTGCCGGACAACCCGCGGGGCTGGTTGGTCACCGTCGCGTCCCGGCGGCTCATCGACCGGATGCGCAGCGACCGAGCCCGCCGCGAGCGGGAGTCGCTGACGGCCGAGGAGCTGGTGCCCGAGGGCGTACCGGACACCGACGACACGCTCGCCCTGCTGTTCCTGTGCTGCCATCCGACCCTGACCGCGGCCTCCCAGACCGCCCTGACGCTGCGGGCGGTCGGCGGCCTGACCACCGCCGAGATCGCCCGCGCCTTCCTGGTGCCGGAGGCCACGATGGCGGCCAGGATCAGCCGGGCCAAGCAGCGCATCAGGGCGGCCGGCAGCTCGTTCGCCCTGCCGCGGGGCGCGGAGCGCGAGGAGCGGCTGCGGGTCGTCCTGCACGTGCTCTACCTGATCTTCAACGAGGGCTACACCGCCTCCTCGGGCGGCGAGCTGCAGCGCTCCGACCTCGCGCACGAGGCGATCCGGCTGGCCAGGACGGTGCACACGCAGCTGCCCGAGGACGGCGAGGTGAGCGGCCTGCTCGCGCTGATGCTGTTGACCCACGCCCGCCGGGACGCGCGGACGACGGCGGCCGGCGACCTGGTGCCACTGGCCGAGCAGGACCGCGCGCAGTGGGACCGCGGGCTGATCGCCGAGGGCACGGCGCTGATCAGGGCGTCGCTGGCGGGCCCGGAACTGGGGCCCTACCAGCTGCAGGCCGCCATCGCCGCCACGCACGCCGACGCGGCCACGGCCGAGCAGACCGACTGGCGGCAGGTGCACGCCCTCTACCTGATCCTGGAGCGCATCGCGCCCAACCCGATGGTGACCCTCAACCGGGCCATCGCGCTGGCCGAGACCGAGGGCCCCGCGGCCGGCCTCGCCCTGCTCGCCACCCTGGACGGGGACGAGCGGTTGGCCGGGCACCACCGGCTGCTCTCCGTCCGGGCACATCTGCTGGAGGCGACCGGCGACACGGCCGGCGCGTACGAGCACTACCGGCGCGCGGCGAAGGCCACGGCGAGCATCGCCGAGCGACGCCACCTGGAGGCCCGGGCCGGCCGCGTGGGGTGAGCCTCCGGTCCTGGCGCCACCGGACCCGCCCGAGTGACGGGCCCGGGGCGGATGCACGGTACCGGCGCCGGCACCGGCGCCCGCGAGACGCGGGGCCGAGGCGGCGACGGTGCCGCGACGCGACCGAGCTTCGCCGCGTCAGTTCCCGGGAGCTCGATGCCCGTTCAGGTCGTCGATCGGCGGTCGCCGCCGGCAACCGCCTGGCGGTAGCCTGCCGAGTGCCGCAATCAACCGGGGGAAACCATGACCACAGCCGCGCACGACTACGACAGCTGGATCAGGGCGTTCAACCCGGTCCCGGGCGCCGGGATCCGCCTGGTCTGCTTTCCGCACGCGGGAGGTGCGGCGAGCTTCTGGTTCCCGCTGACGCGGCTCCTCCCGGCGGGGGTGGAGCTGCTCGCGGTGCAGTACCCGGGGCGACAGGACCGCCGGGCGGAGCCCTGCATCGACGACATCGGGACGCTGGCCGACCGGACGGCCGAGGTGTTGCGCCGACAGCACCCGGACGAGCCGCTGGCCCTGTTCGGCCACAGCATGGGCGCGGCGGTCGCCTTCGAGACCGCGCGCCGCCTGGAGCGAGACTCCGGCCGTCCGGTCGCCCATCTCTTCGTCTCCGGGCGGCGCTCGCCGGGAGAGTTCCGGGCCGAGTACGTGCACCTGCGGGACGACGACGGGCTGATCGCCGAACTGGGCACGCTGGGCGGCACAGCTCCCGAGCTGCTCGCCGACCCCGAGCTGCGCGACCTGGTCCTGCCGCCGGTGCGCAGCGACTACCGGGCCATCGAGACGTACCGGTGCCCGCCGGACGCGACGGTCGGCTGCCCGGTGACCGTGCTGACCGGCGACGCGGATCCCCGGGTCACCGTCGCGGAGGCACGGCGATGGGAGGACCACACCACCGGCGCCTTCGACTTCGAGGTCTTCGAGGGCGGCCACTTCTACCTGGAGGACCACCGCGCCGGGGTAGCCGGCCGGATCGGTGACGCCCTGGAGCGGTTCCTGTGACAGGGGCGCTCGCGCCGGGTCGACGGCGCGGTCGTGCGGTGCCGCGGGGAGTCCGGCGCGCCGGTTGACCGCCAGTTGACCGCCGGTCGACCGGCGGTGTCCGACGGGCCCGGGTGAGGTGCTGCGCGACGGCCTCCTCAGAGTGGGCGCGCGATGGGCCGGGCTGACCGCCCCTCCCCACCGGACTCCTCCGGTGTCGCCTCCCGTCAGGAGGCCCGCCGGCGACCGCCCCACCGCTCCCGGTCCCGGCCCACCCGGTCCGGTGCCCGGTCCGGTCCGGGCACCGTCGCGGTCCCGCCGCCGACTCAGGCCGGGTGGTCCTCACCGCCGACGCGAAGACCGTCGCAGAAGACCGTGAGGACGCGCCGGGACACCTCGTGGTCAGAGCCGCCTCGTTGGGCGGAGATGAGTGTGGCGGCCACCAACGCCATCAGGTCGGTGACGCCGATGTCGCGGCGGACGCCGGCCTGCTGGGCACGTTCGAGCATGTCGCCGAGGACCCGGTGCAGCCCCGTGGTGGCCGGTGCGGTCACGGCGGTGACGTCGACACCGGCGCCGATCAGCGCGTCCACCAGGTCCTTCTTGGCCGCGCCTTCGTCGAGGACGTCGAAGAGGAAACCGAACAGGACGCCGACCGGATCATCGTCCTCGGCCGGGGTGCGTGCCTTCTCGGTGAGCCGCTGGATGCGGGTGACGACGACGGCCTCGAACAGGGATTCCTTGGTGGGGAAGTGACGGTGCACCGTCCCTGCGCCCACGCCGGCGCGGCGGGCGATCTCGTCGAGTGCGACGGAGTGGCCCTCGACCGCGAAGGACGCCAGTGCCGCCGCAAGGATCTTGTCCCGGTTGCGCCGCGCGTCGGCACGCAGGGGCTTGGGCGGTGGCGGCGCGTACGGGATGGTCGATTCCGCGACCGTCGCCGCGTGCCTGCCGACAGCCATGACAACAGCCTCCCCCTCATCGCGGTGCGTCCCGCCGACCCGCTCGGCGGTGCACGCGGTCGATTGTAGGCGCGGCCCACGGCCCGTACCGGGAGGGATCGGGGCGGTCGACGACACGACGTACACCCATGGCCCCCCTCGGACATAAGGACCGGACGACCGAGAGCGACCCGTTGACAAGCGGGGCGGCGGCCCCGTATTTTCACCAACCGGGTCGCTGCACCCGCTTAGGGGCGGCCGGAGGCGCCCGTCGTTCTCATCCTGAGAGCAGAGCGTGCGGAACCTCTCGGCCACCAGCAGCGGCCTGCTGCTGCCGGTGCTCGGCGGCATGCTGGTCGCCTCGATGTACAGCGGACGGCTGATGAGCAGCAGTGGCCGTCACAAGGCCGTCCTGACGGCCGGTGGAGCACTGCTCAGCATCGGTTCGTTCCTGCTCTCGCTGCTGGACGTCGACACCGACTCCGTCATCTCCTCGCTCTACATGGTGATCTTCGGGCTCGGCCTGGGCCTGGTGTTCCAGAACGTCATGGTCGTCACCCAGAACAGCGTCGAACTCAAGGACATGGGCGTCGCCAGCGGCACCCTGACCTTCTTCCGCTCGGTCGGCGGCTCCTTCGGGGGGTCGCTCTTCGCGGCCGTCTTCACCAGCCGGCTGCACACCTCGCTCGACCCCGAGCTCTCCGCCGCCGATCTGGCCGCCGTGCACAGCAACGGCGGCCGGCTCGGCTCGGGCGCCCTCCAGGGACTGTCTGACGCCGCCCGCGGCGCGTACGTCGATGCGGTGGCCAGTGCCACTCAGGGCATGTTCCGCCGGGCGCTGCCGTTCTTCGTGATCGCGCTCCTGGTGGCCCTGTCGCTCCGGGACAAGAACAAGCAGGAGCAGCCGGCTCCCGCCCCCGCGACCTCCGCCCCGAAGCAGACGGAGGCCGCGAGCTGACCTTCGGAGAGCGGGCCGCCCCTCCCGCCCCGGCTTCGCCTCGATCCTCCGTCGGACGCCCCCGGGGCGTGTCCGGGCCCTGATCCCCGTCCGGGGCCCGGCCCGTCGCCCCGGAGTGCTCGGGGGCGGCGGCCGCGTCCGTGATCCGGTCCGGTCGGGCCCCCGCTCCCGCGGGGCGAGGGAGGCGTCAGCGCAGTCCGGCGAAGAGGTCGTTCTCCGGCAGGGCCGCACCGGTGGTGTCGTGGACCCGGACGAACGTCTCCACGCCCATCAGTTTCGCGAACCTCTCCTTGCCCATCCGCAGGAAGAAGATGTTCTCGCTCTGGCTGGCGTGCGCGAGGAGCGCGTCGAACTTCTGGCCGGCGTAGGCCGTGGTGTCCACCCAGGTGGTGATCTCCTCGTCGGGGAGTCCGATGTCGGGCGGCCCTGCGTTCCCGGCCGGCTCCGCCGCGTCCCCCGACCGCTCCGCCGCGTCCCCGGACGGCTCCGGCTCGTCCCAGTCCGCGCCGAACTCGCGCATGACCCGCCCGAACTCCTGCATCATCGAACGCGGCGCCGTCGTCCAGTAGACCTTCGGGGTCATCCCGGTCAGGGGCAGCGCCGCCGTCGTGATCCGGTTCGCCTGGATGTGGTCGGGGTGGCCGTAGAAGCCGTTCTCGTCGTAGGTCACGACCACGTCGGGCTGATAGCGGTGCATCAGGTCGGCCAGCCGGGCGGCCGCCTCCTCCACGGGCGTGCTCCAGAACGATCCGGGCGCCTCGTTGGCCGGCCAGCCCGCCATGCCGGAGTCGGCGTACCCGAGCAGTTCGAGGTGGCTGATCCCCAGAACCTCACAGCTCGCTTCGAGTTCCTTGCGGCGCATCGCGGCCACGGCGGCCGGGTCGTGTCCGGGGTCGCCCGGCTTGACTCCCCCCGGACCGTCACCGCAGCCGCCGTCGGTACAGGTGACGAGCACCGTGCGAATGCCCTCCGCCGCACAGCGCGCGAGCACGCCCCCCGTTCCGGTGGCCTCGTCGTCCGGGTGGGCGTGTACTGCCATCAGTGTCAAAGGCCTGTCAGCCACGAAAACCGTCCTTCGGTCGGTCGAGCGATCGGGCCCAGTCTGCGCCACGGCGGGCCGCGGCCGTCCACTCGACCCCCCGGCCCGACTGGTTTCCGCCATGGGCGGTCCGACCGGGACGGCCCCGCCCCTCGCGCGGCCGCGTTACAGTCGGCCACGTACCCGGGGTCCGCTCCCCCGGCCACCGCTCCCCGGCCACCTCACCGCCGCCGCGCCGGAGCCGGGCCGGACGCTCGGCGCCGGACCGCCGCCGATGCCTCTGATGCGGAGCCGTCCATGACCACACCGCGGGACCTGTTGATCGTCTCCATGGACGCGCCGTCCCACCGTCCGGTGGAGCAGGGCGATCTGTCCCTGGCCCTCGCCGGAGCCGAGGTGATCGACCTCATCGGCGCCGGGGCCCTCACCCTGGAGGCAGAGCTCATCCTGCCGAGCGGCCGGTGGACCCTGCCCGACCGCCTGTTGGACGAGGCCGCGTCGTCGCTCCTGCGACAGTCACCCCCCGAATCGGTGGAGGACTGGCTCTGGCGCCGGGGCCGGGGCCTGTCCAGCGCCTATCTGGCCGCGCTGGAGGCGGAGGGGCACCTCGCGCGGCAACGAGGCCGGTGGATTCCCGTCCCGACCGGCCGGACCGCACTCGTCGACTCCGCCGCCCGCCGCCACGCGGCCGACCGCTGGGCGTCGGGCGATCCCGTCCTGACCGCCCTCGCGGCAGCCGTCGGGATCCATCACGGACCGGCCGGGGATCTGCCGGGCGTCGACGACGCGGTCGTGACCGTGCTCGCCGCCGTCGGCGACGCGGTGGTGGAGCTGGACGCCGTACGGCAGCGGCGAGCCATCGAGGAGGCGGCCTTCGACAACGTCTGGCGAGGCCAGTGAGACCGGACTCCCCGACGGCTGCCGAGCGGGACGATGGCCGGGCACTCCACGGACCGTCAGAGACCGCCGAGGGCGACTGACAGCGAGTCAGCCTTTCGGTGACGCAGGTGTGTGGATCGCGTGAACCGCCCATCGGGACGACACGTTCACGGTCCTGCGGGAGTGGTGGAGAGCACTGATCTTCACTATGGTTTGGCGTCAAACCTATTTTCCGGATACTCACTCGTTCGAGTGAGCCCGCAGGAAGAAGGAGCGGATCCTTTGGCCTCCCACCGCCGTCCTAGGCAGCCGAGCCGCGCACGGGTGTCCGTGCTGACCGCTGCGGCGGCGACCACGGTCGCCCTCTCCGCCCAGATGAGTGCCCACGCCGCGCCGGCGCCCAAGAAGGAGGACGTCAAGGCGCAGGTCGACCAGCTCAACACGGAGCAGGAGCAGGCCGCCGAGCGCTACAACGGCGCCAAGGAGCGGTCGGAGCAGCTGCGCAAGCAGGCGGACCAGCTGCAGGACCAGGTGGCGCGTGGCCAGGATCAGATGACGCACCTTCAGGCCGGTCTGGCCGAGGTCGCCGGCGAGCAGTACCGCACCGGCGGGATCGACCCCACGGTCCAGCTGATGCTCACCTCCGACCCGTCCAGCTACCTGCAGCAGGCGGCCAGTGTCCAGCAGGCCACCTCCAGTCAGACGGACGCGCTCAAGAGCCTCCAGGACCAGCAGCGCCGGCTGGACCAGCAGAAGACCGAGGCCGCCGCCGTCCTCGCCTCGCTGGACGAGACCACCAAGGACCTGAACCAGTCCAAGGCCGACGTCAACAAGAAGCTCCAGGAGGCGACCACGCTGCTGAACTCGCTCAGCGCGGCCGACCGGGCCTCGATCACCCAGGGGGACGGCCGCGCCTCGCGCGACTCCGTCCGGGTCGACCTCTCCACGCTGCCGCAGGCCGGCGGCTACGCGGGGGTCGCGGTCGCCATGGCGATGAGCAAGCAGGGTTCGCCGTACCACTGGAGCTCCGTCGGCCCCAACCAGTTCGACTGCTCCGGCCTGATGGTGTGGGCCTACCGCCAGGCCAACGTCTCGCTGCCGCGCACCTCCCAGGAGCAGGGCAACGTCGGCACCCGGGTGCCCTCGCTGGCCGAGGCGCAGCCCGGGGACCTCGTGATCTACGGCAGCGACCGGCACCACGTCGGGATGTACATCGGCGACGGGATGGTCGTGCACGCACCGCACACCGGTGACGTGGTGAAGGTGATGAAGGCCGACGCCATGCCGATCAACACCATCCGCCGGGTCTGACGCACCGACGGCCGCGAGGACTCGGGCGCACGCCGGAGCCGCTGACCACCGCGCCGGCAGTCAGCGTCTTCTTGTCGGAGCCGTCCGCGTTCATGCTGAAGATCCGGCCGTAGGGCTGGAAGGTGTCGTCGTACAGAGCCGCCTCCTCCGGAACGGAGGACGAGCCCGACCAACTTCGACGTCTGCGCCATCAAGCCCGACGGAACCGGCCTGAAGATCCTGACGAGCAGCGGCGCCAACGACGGCACGCGGTCGGGTCCACCGGCTCCGACCGTCCCGACAGGCGAAGAGGGCCCGCCGACGGAGTCGGCGGACCCTCTTGGAGGATCGAAGGCGATGATCTTCAAGACCTCAGAGCGACGCGGCGGATCTCTCGTCGAGGAAGTCGATGATGTGGCCGAACACGTCAAGCGCGGCACCGCGACCGATGAACGGGTCGACGTGGCCGTAGCCCGGAATCTCGATGTACCGGAGGTCGAGCTCCGGGTAGCGGCTGGACAGGACGTCGTAGCAGAGCTCGTTGGAGTCCTGGAAGATCTTGTTGTCACTGCCGGCGAGCAGCAGCACGGGGCAGTCGATGCGGTCGGCGCTGTCCACGGCGTTCTCCGGCAGTCGGCCGTAGCCCTGGTCGGCCGAGTTCCAGGGCATCGCCGTGTGGGCCAGTTCCATGCGCCGCAGGTGCGGCCCTATCCAGGTGGGCGCGGAACCGAACAGTTCGGCAAGCCGCTTGTGGGTCGTCACGTGCAGGTTCTCGTGCACGTAGAGTGACGCACCGGTACCCCAGGCGGAGTTGTGCAGGATGTGGCAGGTGGGGTCGTCGCACTCGCCGGCCGAGAGGGAGGCCAGCGCGAACATCGGCGTGTAGCGCGAGCGGAAGCCCACCTTGGTGAAGTCGACCGGGAGGTGGGTCCAGCGGGAGCGGCCCCACTCACCGCCGAGGTGCCCGAGCAGTCGGGACCTCCCGGAGTACTTCGGCGTCATGAACACCCCCTGGGCCACCACTCCGGCGAGACCCGGCACCAGGCCGCCCGTCATGCTCAGCGACAGCGAGAGGGCGCCGAGGCAGTGGGCGACCACGAACAGCCGGCGCGGGCCGATCCGGTCGCGGATGTACGACACCGCGTCCGGGATGTCGTAGAGCGCCACGTCGTCGAAGGTGTACCGGAC
The DNA here is from genome assembly GCF_041435095.1 of Kitasatospora sp. NBC_00315. Taxonomy (NCBI): domain Bacteria; kingdom Bacillati; phylum Actinomycetota; class Actinomycetes; order Kitasatosporales; family Streptomycetaceae; genus Kitasatospora; species Kitasatospora sp. NBC_00315. The sequence continues at coordinate 2,145,028 of NZ_CP108025.1, forward strand.
CCGGCCCTCGTTGTACGGCAGGCGGCAACTGCCCCGCCAGTCCAGCAGCCACGGTTCGTAGCCCGCGCTGAGCAGGACGTCCACGAGGTTGCGGGTCTCGGGGAGGACGAACATGTCCGCCGAAGCCGTGAGCCCGTGCAGGAGCAGGACGGCGGGACGGCCGCTGCCGTTCTGATCTACGGCGTCCTTGGCGATCAGCCGGCACAGGCCGAGCTCGGTGCCGTCGGACGCGTGGAACGGGATCTGCTCAACGGTGAAACGGTCCGTCGGGGCGTAGAGCGGTCGTGGTGTCATCGAAGTTGCTTCCTGTCCTTTTCCCACTTCGCGAGTTTGGTCTGGTACCTGTCCTTGTCCCGGTCGATGGCGTCCGGGCGCATGTCGAGCAGTTCGGCGCCGGCGCGCAGCGTGGGCTCCAGCAGGCCCTGGCCCAGCTGCGCGCTGAACCAGGCCAGCCAGGTCAGCTTGGCGATCCGCTGCTCCCGCATCGACAGCGTGGGATTGACCCGGATCCCGTCTATCTGGTCTCGCTTGTAGGATTTCTTGGGCACCTTCATCGTTCCGGCCAGGCTCGCCGGTTCCCCCTCGCGGCCGGCGCGGATGGTGAGCGTTCGGGCCTGCTTCAAGTAGTCGAGGCGGGCCCGGGCCGTCTTCCAGCCCTCCAGCCACCAGCCGTTGCCGTCGGAATCGCGCAGGGCCAGGTGGTAGCGGAGCAGGGGGTGGTCCAGGCCGTGGCTGTGGGGCACTCCCTCCTGGGGACGGACCACGATCTCGCCGTCCTCCACGGTCAGCGGAGCCGGGTGCAGCAGGGGACAGGAGACCGTGCCGCGCACGTCGATGGTGCGGTGCTGCACGAGTTGGTACATGCTGGCGATCGACAGGGTCAGCGCGAAGGAGCACTGGGTGTCGGGCTTGGCACCGACCGGGCCCGCCTTGCCCCGCATCGTCTCCCGGAACCACAGGTGCGGTGGGTCGTCACGACTGGGCAGGATCACCAGGCCGTCGCGGGCCATCCGCTCGTAGCTCTTCAGCCGGGCCTGCGCGTCGACGCGAGCAGGCGGCGGCAGTTTGTGCCGGGCGACGAACGCCTCGGTCCGCTCCCCCGTCGCCATCGGGGCTGTGACACTCGCCTCGACGATCTTCTGGCCGGCGGGGCTGCGCAGCACCCGTGCCATGAACTCCAGTTCGGGGACGGGATCGGTCTCGGAGCGGGCCAGGAAGTCCTCGAGCCAGACGTCCCACGCCATCACCTGGACGTTCAGGCCGCCGAGTTCCTGATCGCGGACCATCTCGGTGAGCGTGTCCGGCCGTCCCGTGAGGTGGTAGTTCTGGCCCCAGCCGCTCGGCTCGCAGATCACAGCGGTCGCGACCCGGCTCACCCAGTCCACCGGGGCGGAGTTCGCATAGTTGATCCTGGGCGCGACCCGGTAACGGGAGATGGCGGAGAAGAGGCCCGTGTTGATGTCGTGCGGGTTGTAGGCACCGGTACGGGTGTGGCCGACGATGCCGCCCGGGCGCAGCAGTGTGACCTTCAGGCCACGGTCGCGGGCACGCCTGAGCGCTGCCTCGGCCACCCACTTCGTCTTGTCGTACCCCGCCGCCAGCCGGTCCAGATGTGCCACCGGATCGTCCTCGCCCATCGAGGCGATGCCGATCTCGTTGAACACGGCGATCGAGGAGATGTGGTGCAGCGGTTTGGGCCGTCCGGTCATCGCCAGTTCGGCGAGGGACAGCACGCCGAGGACGTTGGTCCGGCGCAGCGACGGGTAGCCGCGCAGGAAGTCCACGGCCGCCCCCACGCTGACGACCGAGTCGATCTCGTCGGTCAGCAGGTCCCACTGTTCGTCCGTCAGGCCGAGCCGGGGCTGGCGCAGGTCCCCGGGGAGGACCGTGACCCGGCGTCGGATCTCGGCCGACCACGGGAGGGAGAAGCTCGCGAGACTCTCGGCGAGGCGTCGCTCCGCGTCCTGCACGGTGTCCCCGCGCACCAGGCAGACGACGTGCGCGTCACTGTGCCGCAGCAGGTCGAGCAGCATGTGGCCGCCCAGGAAGCCGGTGGTGCCGGTCAGCAGGAGGCGACGGGGCGCGACCGGCTCCGGGTCGCCGCACCAGGGAAGCAGGTCCGTACGTGCGAGGTCGGCCATGATGAGGGCGAGGTCCTCGGCCTGGTCGCCGAGCACCGGGAGCGTCCCGGCCGGCGCGGCGGGAGCGACCGGCACGAGGTCGGTGCCCCGGGGCGCCGGCGTGGTGACGGACGCCGCGAGGTCGGTGCCCCGGGGCGCCGTCGCCGTCACGGACGGCGCGGGGGCAACCGGGAGCCCGGGGACCGCGGTGGTCACCGGCGCCTCGGGCCGGGTGCGTTTCGTCGCACTGCCCAGCCAGCGTTGGGCGAGGCGCCGGGGCCTGGCGTCGGCGAAGACGTCGTCCAGGCTGAGTCTGACCTGGAGGTCACGGTCGAGCACGGCGACGAGTCGGACGGCGTCCACCGAGGTGGCACCGGCGTCGAAGAGATCGGTCTCGGCGTCGATCGCCTTGCCGCCCAGCAGCGCGGCTGCCTTCAGGACGATCGCCCTGGCGAGTTGGTCGAGCCCCCAGGCCGGTGTGCCGTCGGCCGGGCCCTGCCCGTCGTCGGCGACGGTCACCGGCTGCGGGGCCGCCGGCTGAAAACGCGCCAGCAGGCCGGCGATCGCGGCGGACGCGCTCGGAGCGCTTTCGATCAGTTCCCCCTCGTACTGCCGGTCCAACCGGTGATTTCGGGCCGGTACGTCGCTACCGGTATCAGGGCCGGGTGTCATGCGGTTGCCTCCACGGTTTCGTCTGTTGTGGCGTCCCACGAGCGGAAGTCCCGGAGCCGGTCCACGGGGACCAGCGCCTCCAGGCGCGGTGCCTCTGGGTCCCCGCCGCCCAGGGCGGCCACCAGCCGGCGGACGGGGACATTGCGGGGGGTGTGCTCGGCGGTCATCCGCACGGCCGGGCAGCCCAGGGCTTCGGCTCGGTCTGCCAGCCAGCCGAGCACGCGTTCCTCGGCACCGCGGCCGAGCACCCGGCAGCTCATCATCCAGCCCACGACGTCGAGCGTCTCGCCGTCGGGACGGATCACGACCACGGCGATCTGCCCGTAGTCACCGAACCTGTCCCGCGCCCGTACGGTCCACACCTCGCCGTCCTGCCGCCAGCGCGTCAGCTCCGCCTCGCCCACCGCTACCGGTCGGAGATTGAACTGACTCGTGCGTCGGGCCAGTTGGACAGAACGTTCCATCGTGTCGGCGCCGAGAGGCTGAAAGTCCGTTTCCAGGTTCAGCCGCTCCAGGAAGTCGGCGAAGCTGGTCCGGGAACGCTCTTCCTCGCGCACCTTGTCCTGTCGGTAGAAGTCCGCCCGCGCGGCGTCCTCCCGGGTCGCCGCGCGTGGGGCGACCGGCCAGAGCCTGGTCAGGAAGTCCGGCAGACCCTCTCTCGGCGGGCAGGTCACGCAGAGCACCTCGGGCAGGGCCGCCCGCATCCTGGCGATGTCGGCCGGGTTGTCGTCGAGGAACATGAACGTGTCCAGGCCGAGCCCGAGATCCTCCGCAACGGCCTTGAGGCGTACGGGCTTCGGTGTCCAACCGGCGGCGATCACGCTGAAGTGCTCGGCACGGAGCAGACTGTCCGACCGGTCGAACACGGCACGTACGGTGGCCTCGTCGTTGTTGGAGACCAGCACCAGCAGAGCACCTGCGGCGCGCCACTGCAGCAGTCGGCGGGCGAGCCGGGCACGGGCCCCCGTGAGGCCGACGTGCTCCGGCCCGTCCTCTCCCGCGATGCCGTCCCAGAGGGTCTCGTCGCCGTCCACCGCGATCACCTTGGGCGGGGTGCGGCGGGAGGCCCGCACGAGTTCGGCGAGGGCGACCGCCACTGCGGCCTGGAACTCCGTCCGGAACGGCAGGTGCGCCAGCGCCTCCGTCTCGGCGTCGAACGGGTCGGCGAAACCGTCGCCGCCGAAGCTCTCCGGCCCCAGTACCGCGATGCCGGCCTGATCCCGGAGCCGGGACCTCACCTGCTCCTCCCACTCCCGGAGCCGCTCCGGCGTCGAGTGGGCGGGCAGGAAGCAGACGATCACCGGCCTCCCCGTGCGTTCGGCCAGCGAGCGCAGGGCCGCCGGGTACTCCTCCCCCAGTTCGGCCAGCAACTCGTCGTCGATCTCGCCGTAGCGCCCCAGGTCGGCGGCACGCAGCAGGACGAGGGCTGCCGCGGCCGACGGATCGCAGAGAACGCCGGTCGGGTCGTGCAGGGCGGCCAGGACCTGGTGATACGGACCTTCGGCGACGGTGAGTCCGGTGCCCTCGAGCGCGAGGCCGAGCAGCGCGGAGAGGTCGCCCAGAGCAAAGGTCGCCGCCAGCGCGACGGATCCGGCCGCCGACGAGCGTGACGCGGGTACGGGCAACGGCTGAGGCGTGAGCAGCACCGTCCCGCTCTCCCCCGACGGCGACGCCACCGGCCCCGCCGCCCGACGCACCGAAAGCTCGCCCACCGTGCCCGCGCCCGCGCGGCCGGCCACCTCGCCGATCAGGTCGAGGAGGTCGCGCCCGAACCCGGCGCAGCTGGCGCCGTCCAGGATGTCCAGGTTGTAGTCGAGTCGCATGTGCCCCAGATCCGGCGACACGCTGATCATCAGGTCGAGGTCGGAGTGGCCGGTGCCGGCGGGCAGCATCTCCAGCCCGGGCAGTTTCAGGCCGCGCGGCGGAAGGTAGTTGAAGTAGACCTCGACCAAGGGCGCGTTCTCCCGGTAGAGCCCCTCCGCCACCAGCGTGGACATGGTGTCCGAGAAGGAGACGCCCTTTTCGAGGTGCAGGCCCAGACGCTCGTCGGTCCGGCGCAACACCTCGGCCACCGACTCGTGCGGGGCGGCCTCGGCGGGGAACGGTATCGGGACGCCGAAGAACCCGACCGCGTCGAGCGCCTCCGCGTGCATCCGGGTGTCCACCGGAACCGCCAGCACGAACCGGCTGCGCTCCCGCAGCCGGGCGAGGAACATGGTCAGCGTGCCCAGCCAGAAGGCGGCCGGGGTGATCCCGAGCCGTCGTGCCTCGACCGCGACCCGCTCCGAGAGCCCGTCAGGCACCTCCACGACCTCGGTCTCCGCACGGTACGACCGTGCCGCCGGGCGGGGCTTCGCGAGGGTCAGTTCCAGTCTGCGGATCCCGGAGAACCACTCGCGCGGCTGCGCCGCCGATGCCGCCTCGTCCTCGCTCCCCTGCCGCGCCGGCTGTGCCCGCATCAGAGCGTCGAGATCGTCCAGGGAGCTGGCGGACGACAGGTGCTCCCCGGTGAGTTCCGCGCCGATCTCCGCCGGCACCAGCGCCATCGAGGGGAGATCGGACACCGCGTGGTGCGCACCGTAGAGCAGGACCTGCTTCCCCGACGGGTACTCCAGCAGCTCGAACCGCCACAGCGGCGCCACGGACAGCTCGAACGGTGGTTCCAGCAGCTCGCGCAGTCGCCGGTCCGCGTCCGTGTCCTCGTCGACGACGGACCAGCGCAGCAGCGGTCCTGGCAGGGTCTGCCGGACCTCCAGCCGCAGGCCGTGCTCCGGGTCCGCGACGATCGCCGTCCGCAGGGCGGCGTGCCGGGCGGCGAGGTCGCCCAGTACTCCGGCCAGCCGTTCCCGGCCGACCGAAGCGGCGAGCTTCACGGCGCAGCCGATGTTGTGGGTGACTCCCGGGGTGCCCTGCTGCTCCGTGCGCAGCAGTCGAATCACGTCACGGGTGGCCGGGTACCGTACGGTCCCGTCGGCGTCCGGCACGGCGAGCGGCTCGTACCCTTCGTGGCGGCCGCCGCGCCCGGGCACCGGCTGGTCCCCGGCCTCCGCGCCGGTCCCGCCGTCGAGGATCCGGTCCACGATGTCCGCGACGCTCGCGCCGCCGAGCAGCGCCGCCACCGGCACCGCCCGTCCGAAGTCGGCCTCTACCAGACCTCGGGTGCGCATGGCCGTCGCCGAGTCGATGCCCAGGGCGGTGAGCGGGGCCGAGACGTTCAGCTCGTCGACGTCGAAGCCCAGCAGTCCCGCGACATGGTGGCGTACCCGGTCCATCACCCGCGTCCGGAGGCCGGGGGCCGCCGAACCGAGGTTCGCGTGATCCGCCCTGCCGGCGGCGGCGGGCAGGAGCGGCGCCACCGTCGCCTCCTCTGCGGCGGCCCGGGCGGCGCCGGAGATCCAGTAGCGACGCGCCTCGAACGCGGTGGCGGGCAGCGGCACCATCCGGCGCTGCCCGGTGGACAGCGCGTGCCAGGGCACCCGGACCCCGCGCACCCACAGCGCGGCCAGTTCCTCCAGCGCGCGGTCCCCGACGAGCCCGGCGAGGAAGGCGTCGCCGCGGGCGCCGGACAGGACGGAGGCCAGCGGATCCGGACCGACGTCGGCGTTGCCCCGGTACAGGGGTGCGGACACCGGACCCCCCGCGAGGTGCTCGGCGAGCGCCCGGACGAGTTCGGCGTGGTCGGTGACCACCACGGCGAGCCGCTCGGGCAGCGGTTCCCGGCCCGACTGCGTGGTGTGGGCGAGGTCGGCGAGGCTCACGGTGCCGTCGTCGGGCAGGTCCGCCAAGTGCTCGTGGAGCCGCCGTACCGCGGTCGCGAGGCGCTCTTCGGTCCGGGCGGAGACGACGACCACCTGTGGCGCGGTGTCCGGTGCGGCGGGCGTCGGCGCCGCGGCGGCCGGCGGCGCCTCGACGACCATGCTGACGTGGCTGCCGCCCGCCGCCACGCAGTTGATGAGGGCGCGGCGGGGCTGCCAGGGGCCGTCGGTGTCCGCGGCGCCGTCCGTCGGCCAGTCGGTGAGCCCGTCGCACAGCCGCAGCGGTGAACCGTCCAGCTCCAGCCGGGGGTTCGCGGTGCCGACGGCGACCAGCGGTGCGATCTGGCCGTGCCGGAGCTGGAGGACGACCTTGGTGAGCTGGGCGATGCCGGAGGCCGCCTCGGGGTGGCCGAGGTTGGACTTCACCGTGCCGACCGGGACGGTGCCGCGGACGTCGGCGAACACCTCGCGCAGGGCTCGCAGTTCGACCTCGTCGAAGAACGTGGTGCCGTTGGCGGCGGCCTCGACGTAGCCGATGTCGGCCGGCGCGACGTCGGCCCGCTCCAGGGCGCGCCGAACGGCGGAGACCTGGGTGCGGTGGCTCGGCGTCATGAAACCGTTGGAGCGGCCGCTGTGCAGCGAGGCGGTGCTCTTGATGACGGCGTGCACGGTGTCGCCGTCGCGCAGGGCGGCCTCCATCGGCTTGAGCAGGACGGCGCCGACCGCCTCGGCGGGCAGGTATCCGTCGCCGTCGCGGAAGCTGCGCGCCCCCGGGTGGGTGCCGAGCAGTTGCATCTCGTCGAGGGCCAGGTACTTGTCGGGGTGGGTGGTCAGGTTGACCCCTCCGGCCACGGCCAGCTCGCACTCGCCGCGCAGCAGGTCGGCACAGGCCAGGTGCACGGCCATGGCGGACGAGGTGCACATGCTGTCCACCGCCAGGCTCGGACCCTCCAGGCCGAAGAAGTGGGAGACGCGGTTGGCGATGAGGTTGTAGGAGGCGGCCGAGGTGAGCGCGGCGAGCGTCGGGTCCTGCGCGGTGTCCGCCCGGTACATCTGGTAGGCGGCGCCGACGTAGACCCCGACGCGCCGCCGGTAGCGCCGCTCGACGACCTCCTGGGTGACGCCGCCCTGCTCCAACAGGTGCCACACCGTCTCCAGGAACAGCCGCTGCTGCGGATCCATCGCGGCGGCCTGGCGGGGTGAGATGCCGAAATGCAGCGGGTCGAACCGGTCGATGCCGTCGAGGAACGCGCCCCACCTGGCCCGGCCGCCGGTGTCCCAGCGATCGGCCGGCACTTCGGAGACGCAGTCTCGGCCTTCGCGCAGCGCCGCCCAGAACTCCTCCAGGTCGTCGGCGTGCGGGTAGCGGCCGCTGATGCCGACGATGGCGATGTCCTGGCTGCGATGGCGCTGCTCGACCCGGACGGGTGCGGGGGCCTGCGCAGCGCGCGGGCTCTCGGGCTCCGGGGCCCGGGCGGCAGTCGCGGCGGGCTCGGCCCGTACGGGGGCAGCGGTGGGCGGGGGCTCGCCGACGAGGGCGCGCAGTGCCTGCGGGTGCTCGGCGGCGAGGTGGCGGGCGAGAGCGCGCACGGTCTGCACCTCGAACAGCAGCGTCCGCGACAGCGGGCCGAAGCTCTCCTCCAGCGGCTGGACCATGGCCACGCCGAGCACCGAGTCCATGCCGTAGCGCTCCAGCGGTGTGTCGGGGTCCAGCCGCTCGGGACCGAGCTTGAGGGCCGCCGCCAGCGTCCGCCGCAGGTGGGCGACGGCGCGCTCCTCGAGCGCCGGCACCGCGCTGTCGGCGGTGCCCGTGCTGTCGGCGGCGGCGGGGACGGGGTCGGGGTCGGGGTCGGCAGCGACAGGGGCCGGGCCGGGGTCGGCGAGCGGGGTCCCGCTCACCGGGGCCGGCGTCGCGGGGACGCGCTCGGCCGGCGGGGCCGGCGTGTACCCGTCCGTCAGCTCGGCCGGCAGGGCCTCGCGCCGGCCCGCGACGACCAGCAGCCTGCCGTCCCTGCGGACGTCCTCGTCGGTGAGCGCCCATCGCAGGGCGGCCAGGCCGCGTTCGGTGTCGAGCGGGGCGAGCCCGGCGGCGCGCAGCTGCTCCCGGACGGCGTGGTCCGCTCCCATGCCGCCCTCGTCCCACAGCGGCCATCCGACGGACACGGTACGGCCGCTGCGCAGGCCCGTGTCGACGAGCCGGTTGCGGTGGACGGCGTAGGCGTCCATGAACGCGTTGGCGACGGCGTAGTCGCTCTGGCCGGGGTTGCCGAAGGCGCCGGCGATCGAGGAGAAGCAGACGAACAGCTCCAGCGGCTGCTCGCGCGTCAACTCGTCGAGGTGGACCAGACCGGCCACCTTGGGGGCGAGGACGCGCTCCAGTTCCTCGGCGCTCTTGCGGACGACGAGGTTGTCGTGGACGACGCCCGCGGCGTGCAGCACGCCGGTCAGCGGGCCGTGCTCGTCGGCGATGTGGGCCAGCAGGCCGGCGAGGGCGTGCCGGTCGGCGACGTCGACACGCTGGTGGTCGACGGTCAGCCCCGCGGCGCGCAGGGCGTCCAGCTCGGCGCGCCGGTCCCCGGTCAGCGGGGAACGCCCGGCGAGCACCACGGTGGCGCGGCCGACGCCGGCGGCGATGTCCCGCGCCGTGATCAGGCCGAGGCCGCCGAGGCCGCCGGTGACGAGGTAGACGGCGCCCTCCCGCCAGGGCGTCGGTGCGGGCCGGGCGGTGGTTTCGGCCAGCCGGCGCACCAGGCGGCGGCCCTCCCGGTGGTGCACCTCCGGCTCGGGGTCGGCGGACACCTCGGCTGCGAGGCGGGCCGCGACGGTGGCGGGCGAGGCGCCGTCCAGGCACTCCACGTACTGGGCGTGCAGCCCCGGGTTCTCCAGGTGGGCCGTGCGCAGCAACCCCGCCAGACCGGTGAGACAGGCCGCGTCGGCGAGGTCCGCGGTGCCGACGGAGACGACCTGCAGCAGGGTGGGACGCCGCGGGCCGCGCTCCAGGAGCTCGCGGACCAGCGTGAACAGCCGGCGCGCCGCGTCGGTGTACCGGCGGTCCGGCGACCCCTCGGCGAGCCCGAGGACGGTACAGGTCGTATCGGCGGGCAGGGCGGCCCGCAGGGCGTCGCGGTCGCCGTCGGTGAGCCGGCCGAGCACCACGACGTGCCGTTCGGCGAAGGGCTCGCCGGGCACGGCCGGTGCGATGGCGCGCGCCGTCCACTCGGGCCGCAGCAGCACGACGTCAGGGGTGTCTCCGGCCGCGCGACGGTGCGGTGCGCCCTCGGTGTCGAGGTCGAACCAGCAGCGGTCGCGGGCGAAGGGGTAGCCGGGCAGGCTGATCCGGCGCACGGGGCTTGCGACGGGGCGGGCGTGCTCCCACTCCACCACGGCGCCGTCGGCCCACAGCGCCAGCAGCGTCCGGTGCGAACCCTGCCGCGTCCAGGCGGCCAGGGCGGAGCGCACGGCGTCACCGTCCGCGCGACGGCCCGGGCGGACGGTGCCGCGGACCCAGGAGCCGGTCACGGCAGGATCGGTGGCGAAGGCGGCGAGCCGCTCCCGGGCCTCGGCGAGGGAGGTCGCGGCGAAGGCGAGGCGCTCCTCCAGAGCCATACGTCCGGTCTGCAGGGTCCAGGCCACGGCGGGGAGATCGGCCTCGGTCAGCCCGGCAAGCCGGGCGTGCAGGCGGCGGGCCTGCTCGACCAGCTGGGCCTCGCTCTTGGCGGAGAGCACGAACAGCGCGGGGCCGGCCGGCGCGGCTGCGGGGGCGGCGGGCCGCCGGTACTCGGCGATGACCACGTGGGCGTTGGAGCCGCCGCCGCCGAAGCTGGACACGCCGGCGACGCGCGGCACGGTGCGCCGTTCACCGTCGCGGTCCACGACGGGCCGGTGCCAGGGCTCCAGCGTGCGCTGCACGCGCAACGGGGTGCGGTCGAAGTCGATGTGCGGGTTGAGGGTCGCGGAGTGCAGGCTCGGCACGAGTTCGCCGTGCCGCATCTGGAGCAGCACCTTGGTGACTCCGGCGATGCCGGAGGCGCTCTCGCAGTGCCCGATGTTGGACTTCACGGAGCCGATCGCGAGGCGCTCCGGGCCACCGCCCGCGCGGCGGAAGGCCTGCTCCAGGCCGACGACCTCGACGGGGTCGCCGAGGGACGTACCGGTGCCGTGCGCTTCGAGATAGCTCAGGGAGCGCGGGTCGACTCCGGCGGCGGTGAGTGCGTCGGCGATGACCTCGCCCTGCGCCACCGGGGTGGGCACCGAGTAACCGCTGGTGCGCCCGCCGTGGTTGACGGCGGTTCCCTTGACGACGCCGTGGATCTGGTCGCCGTCGGCGATGGCCCGCTCCAGCGGCTTGAGCAGGACGGCGCCGACCCCCTCGCCGGGCACGTAGCCGTCGCCGCCCTCACCGAAGCTCCGGCACCGGCCGTCACCGGAGAGGAACCTGCGCTGCCCGAGCACCAGGTACTTGTTGGGGTGCAGGGTGAGATTGACGCCGCCGGCGAGTGCCGTGTCGCACTGCCCGCTGCGGATGGCCTCGCAGGCGAGGTGGATGGAGGTGAGGCTGGACGAACACATGGTGTCCACGGCCAGGCTCGGGCCGTGGAAGTCGTAGAAGTACGAGACCCGGTTCGCGACCGTGGCGGCGCTGCCCCACAGCGCGTCGGGCCGGCCGCGTTCCTGCGCCTGGGCGCCGAGGAGCTGGTACTCCTGGTACATCACGCCGACGAACACGCCGACCCTGGCATCGCGTGACAGGCGGTCGGGGGTGTACCCGGCGTCCTCCAGGGTGTGGTGGGCGCACTGGAGGAACAGGCGCTCCTGCGGGTCGAGGTGGTCGGCCTCCAGCAGGGAGATGTGGAAGAACAGCGGGTCGAACCGCTCGATGTCGTCGAGGAATCCGCCCCAGCTGCCGGCTCCGGCATCCGCGTACCGCTGCCGGTTCCAGCGATCGGCCGGCACCTCCCGGATGCAGTCCCGGCCCGAACGCAGGTTCTGCCAGAACTCGTCCAGGTCGGCGGCCTCGGGGTAGCGGCCGCTGACGCCGATGATCGCGATGTCGCCGGGGCGCACGGACTCCGGGCCGACGGCGTCGTCGTCGGTCGTCCCGTCGCCGTCCTGGGTGACGGCCCGGTCGAGCAGCGGATCGGGCTGCGCCGGGGGTCTCCGCGGGGGCTGCGCCGGCGGTGTCCGCCGGTCGGGGGCGGCCGGGGTGCGGTGCTCACGGCCCAGGTGCTCCGCGAGGGCCCGCAGGGTGTGGTGCTCCTGGAAGGCGGTCAGCGGGACGGTCAGGCCGAGGCGCGCGTTCACCCGGTCGGCCAGACGTGCCAGGCCCCCCACGTCCAGCCCGAACTCGGCCAGCTCGGCGTCGGGGTGGAGTTCGGTGACGGGGACACGAAGGACCGCGGACACCTCGTCGGCGAGGGCGGCGTGCAGGGCGGAGTACGGCTCCTCGCTCCCGGCGACGGGCGACCCGAGGACGACGGCGTCCGGGGCCGGGGCGACGGGGATCGTCGCCCGATCCGACCGGGTCCCAGCCGTGGGGGCGGTCACCGGGAGCTGCGCGGGCACCTGCGACTCCAACCACAGCGCCAGCTCCGCGACCGTGTGGTGCTCGAACATCAGCGTCGGCGAAAGCTCCACCGACAGCCGCGTCTCCAACGCCGCGACCAACGACAGCAGATCGGCCGACGCAAGCCCCAACTCGTAGTAGCCGAGCCCCACATCCACCTGATCCGGCGTCACCTCAAGCCGCGTGGCCACCAGTTCTCGCACCACCTCCAGCACGCCGCTTCCTCCGACCGGGGCAGCCGGCACCGGCGCCGCGGGGGTCGGTGGCGCGAGGGTCACTGCCACAGGGGTCGCTGCCGCGGCGGTCGGTGCCGCCATCGTGGAGGCGTCGGCGCGGACGTCGAGGGAGGCCGCGGCACGGACCCTCTTGGCCACGAACTGGCCCACCTCGGCGACCTTCGCACCGGTGGCGTCGTAGAACTCCACGCTGAGCCGGATGAGTTCCTCGTCCCGGCGGACGGAGTGGGCGGCGACCCGGATGTAGCAGCGGTTCCCCAGCGGTCCGGTGGCGCGGAACCGCTCGAACATCAGGGGCAGGTAGAGGCCGGGACCGTCGTTGTCGCCGTACAGCATGCCGATGGCAACGCCACCGCCGAGCAGGCCCGCCTCGAACAGGGCCGGGTGGAAGAGGAACACGCCTTCGCTTCCCCGGTGTTCGGGGGCGAGCTCCACCTCGGCGATCCAGTCGCCGGCTCGGTGGTGGACCGCTCCGCCGATCTTCATCAGACCGGAGTGGACCAGGTCGTACTCGCGGCACCAGCCGTAGATCTCATCGAGCGTGGTCAGCCGGGTGGCCCCGTCGACGGGCAGCTCAAGCCGTTCGGTGAAGGTGGCGGGGGCACAGCGGCGCACGGTCGCGACGGCGTGGAGGACGTCGACCGTGTCCTCGGGGCGTCGACTGCGGACCTCGACACGCCAGCCTCCGTCCGGCCCACCGCGTCCCTCGACGGTGGTCAGGACGCGCTTCGCGGGCCCGACGACGAGCGGAGCAAGAATCGTGAGGTTGCGTAACTCCACGTCCTGCATGGGGTGGCCGTGCCGAGCGAGGACCTGGAGGACCAGGTCCACGTAACCGACCCCGGGCAGGAGGCTGCGGCCGTGGACGACGTGCCCGTGCAGCAGCGGGTTGTCGGCGGTGACAGTGAAGGTCTCGCTGAACGTGGTCGATCCGGTCATGGGTGTCCGTCCCGAAAGGAGCGTCGAGCCAGCGGGTGGGCCCGGTGGCGGCATAGCCGGCGAAGAACAGCCGGAATTGCGCCACGGGAATCCCCGAATACCGGCGCATGGGTACGCAGAAAAGCGAGCAGCACCGATTCCCGACTAACCCCTTCGAGGGACCTCACCGAGGGCGGCAGGCGTCAGGAACACGAAGTCGAATGCTGATCGGGCAATACCAGGAGGAGCGGAGCTTCACCGCTCAGTAGGGATAGCCGAACGAAGGCCGGTCATACGCACAACGTGTTGCTGAACCTACGTCGTGCTCACACAGGCACAGCCCGCACTTTTCCCCGATCATCATGGTCGGATTCACCCCCCGATAGCCCGCAACCGTGATCGAACGAAACGTTAGGTCATCGACTGCACGCCGTCAACCATGATCCGCCGCCAAGAAATCTGCGGCTGCTGAATATCCTGTTCGGCCAGCTCAGTCGCTATGCAGGGCCTCCGACTGGCGCGCGAACGGCCCCCGGCGGAGGACACCGCAGGCCGGGCCCCGACCGACGAGCCGCAATGCCGCCGTCCTTTCGGCCGACCCGCTCACCCAGCTCGGATTTCGAGCTCGCACATCACCCGACCTGCTGAGATCTCCTATTCCGGGGAACACGGCAGGTGATCGTTCTCCACCTTTCGGGCGGCTCTGGTCACCGAGCGTGAAGGAACGGCCACCGGGGGGTTTTCCGCCGGGATCCTGCCGTCGAGGCCCCGGGTGTTTTGCCCCGCTATCGAGTCGAGTTCTACGAATGTCCGTACCCCCGCCCCGACGCGCTCTTCGAGCCGACCGAAAAGATCTTCTGCGCGGACGGCCCGGTGAAGTCGCTGGTCGAACTGACAGCGAGGCTTTTCCGGCCTTCGGCCGAGGATCGAATTCGGGCCGATCCGGTGGCCCTGCTCCGCGGGTCCGAGAGAGCCCGGGGCTCTCGTGACGTGTCCAGGCGCCGGGCCGGATCATGCGCATCCCCATCACCGGGTCCCGCGCTGTCACGAGGCGGACCGTCCGGCAGGCGGCCGGACATGCGGAAAGCACCTCCGGCCGACCGGAATCGAGGATTGTCGAGGCCGTTGTGCCTTCGTGGGGGGCTCCTGAACGGACGGCGGAGGGCGCGGCCCCGATGGGCCGGACCCTCCGCCGTCGTGACCGGTCTTCGGCGATCCGCTACTGGACGACCGGCAGGGTACCGGTGGGATCAGGTGCGCGTCCGGTGCTGGGCGGTACCGCCGTTGCAGGTCCGCAGCTTTACGGCGGCGCCGTTGACCACGACGGCCGCGACCACGGCGACCACGGCGGCCACCCGTCGACGGCGCCCCCGCAGGCCGGGCGGAGCACCCGGTCGAGGCGATGCGCGCACTGGCGGGGTGGCGGCCGGATTCCCGATGCCAGGGGCGCCCGGGATCCTCGGGCGTCCCCAGAGGCTAGCCAGAGGCCATGAGCATGTCAATGGCCTGGACAAGCTTCCGTCCAACGTGGTCGCGGCGGCCGGCCTCCCACTCGGCTGGGCCCAGCAACTCCTTTGCGAAACACGGTCTTTGGCAATGCCGGAGCCCAGGACGGCCCGACCGGCGGCCGGCCCTGGGGGCCACCACCTCACCATCGGCTGGCATCCCTACCGGGCGGAGAGGGAGTCGGGCCAGCGGACCGCGCGATCACACGGATCCCGGACACCGCCGGACTCAAACCGGCCCACTCGGTGTCCGCCCTCCGGGCTCCGGCCCCGTCAGTGCTTCACGCGTCCGGGCCCCGGCCCCGTCAGTGCTTCACGTAGACCTGCGGCGGATACCGGGCTCCGGTCCGGAGTGGGCCGGTGGGCTCGACACGGTCGGACGTCTGCCGACGGCTCAGGTGCTCCCCGTCGGCGCCGTGCCGCGCGTAGGGGTCCAGCAGGAGGTCGTGCCCATGGTCGTTGTCCAGGTCGCGCCAGACGGTGTGCACGTGTTGGCCCGCGGCGACCGCGGTGTCCGCTTCGACCAGCAGGCCGGAGGTCGAAATCCGGTGGTAGCGCGCGCTGTCGGGTTCGGTGCCGACGGCCCATGCGAAGTGCGGCTCGGACGGATGCTCGCGGCACACCTCGTCGCGGTACCGAGCGGTATGGGCATCGCCCCCATGGGGAGCGGGGTGCCGGTCAGGTGCCGCTGGGCGACGACGGTGAAGCCCAGGGAGAGGTGATGGCCGATGATGCGCCACCCCCAGGTGTCCTCGACACCGGCCGTCGTCCTGGCCGGCGCACTACGCGGCGTCCACGAGAACCGCCGCGCCACCACGGCGAGCCGTCCTCCCGCGTCCGCGCGCAGACAGGCGGACGCCGCCGCGTGGGGGCGGCGGCGTCCGGTCGACGGGGTTTCCGGGCCTACGGGTAGGAAACCAGGTTGGACGGGACGGTACCGGTGCCGGAGGTGGGGGCGCCGCTGTTGTTCACCACGTGGTTGAACTGGCCGTTACCACCGAGCGAGTTGACCAGGACGTCGTGGAGCTTGACGCCCGGCTTGTCCGGGACCTCGAAGCCGTGGTCCATGACGATGGTCGGGTCGACGTTGAAGTAGCAGTAGCTGCCCAGGCCCCAGCCCTCGTGGGTGTTGACCGAGTCCTCGACCTTGTAGGCCGCGTAGCCCTTGACGCTGCCGTTCTGGATCGCCGCCTGGTTGGGGGCGTCGTAGGACTTCTCGTTCTGGAAGAAGATGGTCCTGCCACGGTCGCCGAACCACTCGACGTCGTACTTGTTGAAGTGCTCGACGAACAGGCCGGTGGCCAGCACGTCGTTGCCGCGCACCTGCATGCCGTAGTCGGAGCGGTTGCTCTCCCAGCCGACGCCGGCGCCGTGGTCCGCGCGCCAGATCCAGGTGTGGTCGACGATGGTGTTGTTGCTGTTGATCAGCATGCCGGCGGTGGCCTTGCCCGCCGTGACGCCGCCGACCCGGACGAAGACGTCCTGGACGGTGGTCGGGTTCGCCGCGTGGTCCGCGCCCGGGCCGGCGTCGCCGACCTGGAGGAGGGCGGGCGAGTTGACCGTACCGGCGTCCAGCAGCAGGCCGGCGAGCTTGACGCCGTCCACGTCGGCGACCTTGAGCGCGGTGACGCCGTTGTCCGGGATGATGGTGGCCATGCCCAGGCCCAGCACCACGGTGTTGGCCCGCGTCACGTTGATGGTCTGGTCGACGTGGTAGACGCCCGGGGTGAAGAGCAGGTTGAGGCCCTGGGCGAGCGCCTGGTTGATGGTCGCGGCGGTGGCCCCGGCCTTGACCACGTAGAACTGGCTCAGCGGGATGGAGTCACCCTGCGGCGCGCCGTTGCCCCAGTCGGTGCCGCGCGCGTTGGTGCGCTTGGCCGGCGTGAAGACCTTGTAGTCGTTGCCGTCCAGGTAGAGGAACGGCTTCTCGCGGGAGACCGGGGTGGTGTCGAGGGTGGTGTACGGCGGGTCGGGGAAGCCCT
Source organism: Kitasatospora sp. NBC_00315 (assembly GCF_041435095.1). Taxonomy (NCBI): domain Bacteria; kingdom Bacillati; phylum Actinomycetota; class Actinomycetes; order Kitasatosporales; family Streptomycetaceae; genus Kitasatospora; species Kitasatospora sp. NBC_00315. The sequence goes on from NZ_CP108025.1 coordinate 2,161,779, forward strand.
GGGCGGGAGCGCCCTGGACGCCGGAGAACGTCTGGTTCCAGACGCCGTTGCTGAAGCCGCCGATGGAGCTGTCGCGGGTGTACCACTGCTGCTGCGAGTAGTTGCCCACCTGGCCGTCGATCTTGCTGTCGGCGATGTAGCCGCCGCTGGCCCAGCCGTAGCTCGACGGGGCGAGGTTGAGACCGCCCTCGACGTGCATCCGGCGGAACGGCGCGGCCTGCGAGACGGCCCAGCGGTCGGTGCCGCTGACCGGCTTGAGGTGCAGGTTCTCCGCCGAGCGCCAGAAGTTCTGGGTGGCGTTGCCCTGCATCCAGCCCGCGTCGACGGTGACGTCGCCGTTGAAGGTGGTGTCGTCCGGGTTCAGGCCCAGACCCGCGATCGAGGTGTAGAACCCGATGTTGGCGTTGATGTTGTTGTACGTGCCCGGCTTGAACAGCATGGCGTACCGCTCGGAGCCGAACTGGTTGGACTCCTGCTGCGTGAAGATCTGGTCGACCGTGGCCTGGATGTTCGGCGTGGAGGGGTCGAAGATCTTCACGTTGGGGCCGAGGTCGCCGCCGCCCTGGACCGGCGGGACGGTGCTGGTGCTGCCGGTGTGCACCGCGAACTCCCAGAGGGAGTAGCCGTAGCCGGTGTGGCGGTGGGTGCCGTTCATCCGCACGTAGCGGCCGGTGCCGGAGACGTTGAGGGTCTCCACGCCGCCGGCGCCGGTGGTGGTGGTGTAGACGGTGTTCCAGTTGGTGCCGTCGGGCGACAGCTGGATCTGGTAGCCGTCGCCGTACGCGGCCTCCCAGTTCAGGACGACCTGGCAGACCTGCTGGCTGGAGCCGAGGTCGACCTGCAGCCACTGCGGGTCGCTGGCGGCGGAGGCCCATCGGGTGCCGGTGTTGCCGTCGACGGCCGCGGAGGCGAGCGTGCCGCCGTTCTCCGTCGAGGACGCGGTGGCGGTCTTGCCCTGCGCCGCGTTGTCGGTGCCGCAGGTCCCGCCGGTGCCGCCGGTGCCGCCGGTGCCGCCGGTGCCGCCGGTGCCGCCGGCCGGGGTGCCGTAGACCTGGAACTCCCAGAGGGAGTAGCCGTAGCCGGTGTGGCGGTGGGTGCCGTTCATCCGCACGTAGCGGCCGGTGCCGGAGACGTTGAGCGTCTCCACGCCGCCGGCGCCGGTGGTGGTGGTGTAGATCGTGGTCCAGGCGACGCCGTCGGCCGAGGTCTGGATCTGGTAGCCGTCGCCGTACGCGGCCTCCCAGTTCAGGACGACCTTGTCGATCGCGGCGCTGACACCGAGGTCGACCTGGATCCACTGCTGGTCGGTCGCGGCCGAGGCCCAGCGGGTACCGGTGTTGCCGTCGACGGCCGCGGTGGCCGGGGTGCCGCCGTTCTCCGTGGACGAGGAGCTGACCGTCTTGCCCTGGGAGAGCAGGGTGCCTGCGGCGCTGGCGGTGGTGACCGGAAGGGCCATCGCCAGACCGGCCACCACGGCGGCTGCCGTGAGGGCGGCCGGAGCGCGGCGCACGGCGCCTGGACGTGTTGAGGTGAGCCTCATGGGCTTCTCCTGCAGCTGAGTGGGGGTGCGGAGTGCATTGCGGCGGGAGGGCGGCCGAGGCGGGCGGTGCGAGGAGGAACCGCAGCGGGCCATGACGCGCCGATCACCACAAAGGGTGGGGGATTTCTGAAGGGGGATGGCGCCCTGGCACCGAAGGCCCGGAGAGCGCTCCCCAGAGTTTCGGGGCCGATCTTCACCGATGTCAAGACTCTGGAGGAACTTCTTGCACGGAGCGATTCCGCGGCCAGGACGGGCTCCTGATGACGTGTCCGATCCCAGCGCGGGAGCTTCACCGCAGGTCAGCGCGGTGAAGGCACGGACCCCTCCCGCTCCGCCGGGACTCCTCCGGAATCGAGGAACCGGGCGAGCGGCAGGGTGGCCGCGCCGAGGGTGACGGCGTCCGGCCCCAGCAGGCCGAGTTCGATCGAGGTCTGGGCACGCGGGAAACCGAACGCGTGGGTCGTCGCCGACTGCTGGATGGCGGGCAGCAGTCTGGGGCCGAGCAGCAGCCCGGCCCAGCCGCCGATCACGATCCGTTCGGGGTTGAAGAGGTTGATCAGGTCGGCGATGCTCGCGCCGAGGTACTCCGCGGTCTCGCAGAGCAGCGCGTCGGCCACCGGGTCGTCCCCGCGCTCGGCAGCCGCCAGCAGGGCCGCCAGTCCGGCCTTCTCGTCGGCGCTGGTAGCCGCGCCGGGTCCGTCGGCGCGCCAGCGCTCGACCAGCGCTTCGGCGCCGACGTAGGCCTCCAGGCAGCCGCGCGCGCCGCAGCGGCAGAGCCGGCCGCCGACGTGGACCTTGGTGTGCCCCCACTCGCCCGCGCTGCTGGTCGCGCCCCGGTAGGGCGTGCCGTTGGCGATCACGCAGGCCCCGACACCGGAGCCGAACAACGCGATCACCGCATGGCTCGCGCCCCGGCCCGCCCCGAACCACATCTCGGCCTGGCCGAGGGTTTTGGCGCCGTTGTCGATGTGCAGCGGCAGATCGGTGCCCGCCCGCAGCAGCCGCCCGAGCGGGACGGCGTCCCACCCCACGGTCGGACCGTGCACCAGGACGCACCGTCCGTCTCCGGCCGGGCCGGCCTGCTCGACGATGCCGGGCACCCCGATGCCGACGCCGAGCACACTCCGCTCCTCGACCCCGGCAGCCGCGATGACCTCCGCCAGGCCGGCCAGGATCAGCCGGACCACGTGCCCGACGTCGTGCCCGTGGTCGGAGAGCGGCTGGTCGCAGGCGGCCAGCTCGGTCAGCGCGAGGTCGTAGAGACCCACCCTGACCTGCGTCTCCCCCACGTCCACCCCCACCAGGTGCCCGATGCCGGGCTTCACCTGGAGCAGGATCCTGGGCCGCCCGCCGGCCGAGTCGACCGAGCCGGCCTCCTCCACCAGGCCGTCCGCCATGAGCTCGCCGACCACGTTGCTGACCGTTGCGGCACTGAGCCCCGTGGCGTGACCCAATTGTTGCCTGCTGGTTCGACCCTCGAAATAGAGACGTCGTAGCAGCGTGGACCTACTGCTTCGTCGCAGGTCACGAACAGTCTGGACACTTCGCTGCACCATGGGGCTCCCTCGTCAGAACGGAATCTATCCCGGCGCAGGATCTTGACGCCAGCTTTTCTCACACGTTAAATCACGGCTTGAAGTAAGTGATCGCGTACTGCTTCCCCCACCGACGCATACTCACCCCTGAGAGGGGACCGGTCTTGCGCATCAACCGGATCGCTGCCGCCACAGCCCTCGTGGCCGCTCTCACCGTCACCGCCACCGCCTGCGGCGGCGGCTCCACCTCCGGCAGCGGCGGGGGCGACAACAGTGCCCCCAAGACGCTCACCTACTGGGCCAGCAACCAGGGCACCAGCATCGAGAACGACAAGCAGGTGCTGGAGCCCGAGCTGAAGAAGTTCGAGGCGCAGACCGGCATCAAGGTCAGCCTCGAGGTCGTGCCGTGGTCCGACCTGCTGAACCGGATCCTCGCCGCCACCGCGTCCGGTCAGGGCCCCGACGTCCTCAACATCGGCAACACCTGGTCCGCGTCGCTGCAGGCCACCGGTGCGCTGCTGCCCTTCGACGAGGCGACCTTCGCCAAGATCGGCGGCAAGGACCGCTTCCTGCCGTCCACCATCGCCTCGGCCGGCGCGGCCGGCAAGGACCCGGCCGCCGTGCCGCTGTACTCGATGGCCTACGGCCTCTACTACAACAAGAAGATGTTCGCGGCCGCCGGCATCGAGAAGGCGCCCGCGACGTGGGACGAGCTGCAGGCGGATGCCGCGAAGCTCACCACCGGCGGCAAGTTCGGCCTGGGCATCGAGGGCGGCAACGTCTCCGAGAACGTCCACCAGGTGTTCACCCTCGGCAAGCAGCACGGCGCGGACTTCTTCGACGCCGCCGGCAAGCCGGCCTTCGACAGCCCGAACGCCGTCGCGGCGGTCAAGCAGTACGTCGACTTCATCGCCAAGGACAAGATCGCCGCGCCCGGCAACGCCGAGTACGCGAACAACCAGACGCTCAGCGACTTCGCCACCGGCAAGACCGCGATGATGATGTGGCAGTCCGCCGGCGCCAACCTCAAGTCCCAGGGGATGAACCCCGAGGACTACGGCGTGGCCCCGGTGCCGATCCCGGCCGGCGCCACCGGCGACAAGGCCGTCAAGTCGATGGTCGCCGGCATCAACCTCTCGGTCTTCAAGAACACCAAGAACCTCGACGGCTCACTGCAGTTCGTCAAGTTCATGACCAGCAACGAAGAGCAGAAGACCCTCAACGCCACCTACGGCTCCATCCCGCCGGTGAAGGAGGCCGGGAGCGACGCCGCGTTCTCCACCCCGGACCTGACCACCCTTCGTGACGTCCTGGCGAACAGCTCCGCGCCGCTGCCGCAGGTGGCGAACGAGAGCCAGTTCGAGACCCTGGTCGGCACCGCCGTGAAGAACCTGCTCGCCGCGGCCGCCGCCGGCAAGCCGACCACCGACGACAGCGTCAAGGCCGAGCTCACCAAGGCCCAGCAGCAGATGCCGGCGTCCTGACGTGAAAGAGCGACTGCGCCGACTGCGCCACCCCCGAGGGGCCCTGCCCTACCTGCTCCTGCTCCCCGCCCTCGCGCTGGAGCTGCTGATCCACCTGATCCCCATGGTGGTCGGCATCGTGATGAGCTTCAAACAGCTCACCCAGTTCTTCATCCGGGACTGGTCGGCCGCACCCTGGACCGGCCTGGGGAACTACCGCATGGCGGTGGACTTCAGCGGGCCGGTCGGCCGGTCGCTCCTCAACTCGTTCTGGACCACCTGTTGTTTCACCGCCCTGTCCGTCGGAATCTCGTGGTTCTTGGGCACCGCCGCGGCGATCTACATGCAGGACACGTTCCGCGGACGGGGAATCCTGCGGGCCCTGTTCCTCGTCCCGTACGCCCTGCCGGTCTACGCGGCGGTGATCACCTGGTCGTTCATGTTCCAACGCGACACCGGCCTGATCAACCACGTACTGGTCGACCAGCTGCACCTGATGTCCGACAAGCCGTTCTGGCTGATCGGCGACAACAGCTTCACCGCCCTGGTCGTCGTCTCGGTCTGGAAGTCCTGGCCGTTCGCGTTCCTGACCCTGATGGCCGGCCTGCAGAACATCCCCAAGGAACTGTACGAAGCCTCCGCCATGGACGGCGCCGGCGTCTGGCAGCAGATCCGCAAGATCACCCTGCCCTCCCTGCGCCCGGTCAACCAGGTCCTCGTCCTGGTGCTGTTCCTCTGGACGTTCAACGACTTCAACACGCCGTACGTCCTGTTCGGCAAGTCCGCGCCGGAGGCGGCCGACCTGATCTCGATCCACATCTACCAGTCCTCGTTCGTCACCTGGAACTTCGGCGTGGGCTCGGCGATGTCCGTCCTGCTCCTGCTGTTCCTGCTCCTGGTGACGGCCGTCTACCTCTTCCTCACCTCTCGACGGAGGGACGCCGATGCCTAGGACTCCCATAGCCGAGAAGAGGGAGCTTCTGGAAACTCCGGGGCACCCCGCCTCCGCCCGCCACAAGTCGGCGAGCCGCACCAAGCCCGCCTCACCGATGGCACCCCCGGCCTCCTTCCGGTGGTCACGCCGCATCTTCCTGCTGCTGCTGTCGATATTCGTCCTCACCCCGCTGTTCGTGATGATCAGCTCGTCGATGAAGCCGCTGCAGGACGTCCAGGGAGCCTTCTCCTGGATCCCCTCCAGCTTCACCCTCCAGCCCTACATCGACATCTGGACCACCGTCCCCCTCGGGGACTACTTCGTGAACTCCCTGATCGTCTCCGTCAGCGCCACCGCGCTGTCGGTGGTGATCGCGATCTTCGCCGCCTACGCCGTCAGCCGCTACCGCTTCCGCGGCCGCAAGCTGTTCACCGTCACCGTCCTCTCCACCCAGATGTTCCCCGGCATCCTGTTCCTGCTCCCGCTGTTCCTCATCTTCGTGAACATCGGCAACAACACCGGCATCGCCCTGCTCGGCAGCCGAGGCGGGCTGATCCTCACCTACCTCACCTTCTCGCTCCCCTTCTCCATCTGGATGCTCGTCGGCTACTTCGACTCCATCCCCCGCGACCTCGACGAGGCCGCCGCGGTCGACGGCTGCGGACCACTGCGCACCCTCCTGAAGATCGTCGTCCCCGCCGCCGTCCCCGGCATCGTCGCCGTCTCCGTCTACGCCTTCATGACCGCGTGGGGCGAGGTGCTCTTCGCCTCGGTGATGACCAACCAGACCACCCGCACCCTCGCCGTCGGCCTCCAGGGCTACGCCACCCAGAACAACGTGTACTGGAACCAGGTGATGGCCGCCTCCCTCGTCGTGAGCCTGCCCGTCGTCGCCGGCTTCCTCCTCCTGCAGCGTTACCTGGTCGCCGGCCTCACCGCCGGAGCCGTCAAGTGACCCTCCCCGAAAGGCTCTCCGTGAACGACCTCAGCGCTCTCCCCGACGACTTCGTCTGGGGCGCGGCCACCGCCGCCTACCAGATCGAAGGAGCCGTGGACGCGGACGGCCGCGCCCCCTCCATCTGGGACACCTTCTCCCACACCCCGGGCAAGGTCGACAACGGCGACACCGGCGACGTTGCATGCGACCACTACCACCGCTGGCCCCAGGACCTCGCCATAGCAGGCCAACTCGGCCTCGACGCCTACCGCTTCTCCATCGCCTGGCCCCGCGTCATCCCCCACGCCGACGGCCGCGTCAACCAAGCCGGCCTCGACTTCTACGACCGCCTCACCGACACCCTCCTCGACAAGGGCATCACCCCCTTCCCCACCCTCTACCACTGGGACCTCCCCCAGACCCAACAGGACCGGGGCGGCTGGCCGCAGCGCGAGACCGCCGAACGCTTCGGCGAGTACGCCCAGGTCGTCGCCGGCGCCCTCGGCGACCGCATCACCAACTGGGCCACCCTCAACGAGCCGCTCTGCTCCGCATGGATCGGCCACCTGGACGGCAACATGGCACCGGGCCTCAAGGACCTCACCGCCGCCGTCCGCGCCTCGTACCACCTGCACCTGGGCCACGGCCTGGCCGTGCAGGCACTGCGGGCGACGATCCCGAACGCGAACATCGGCATCGTCAACAACCTCAGCCCGGTGCACCCCGCCACCGACAGCGAGAGCGACCGCCTGGCCGCCCAGTACGCCGACGGCCACATCAACCGCTGGTGGCTGGACCCGGTGCTCGGCCGCGGCTACCCGCAGGACATGCTCGACCTGTACGGCGTGGACCTGCCCGTCCAACCCGGCGACATGGAACTCATCAGCGCCCCCCTCGACTGGATCGGCCTGAACTACTACTTCCGCCAGATCGTCACCGGCGACCCCACCGCCCCCGCCCCCCACTTCCGCCAGGTCCCCGGCCCCAACGTCGAACACACCGCCATGGACTGGGAAGTCCACGGCCCCGGCCTCGAACAACTCCTCCTGCGCCTGTCCGACGACTACGGCGTCCAGAAGATCTACGTCACCGAGAACGGCTCCGCCTACCACGACACCGTCGGCGCCGACGGCCAGGTCCACGACCCCGAACGAACCGCCTACCTCGAAGAACACCTCGCAGCCTGCGCCCGCGCCGTCCGCAAGGGCGCACCCCTCGCCGGCTACTTCGCCTGGTCCCTGCTCGACAACTTCGAATGGGCCTACGGCTACGACAAGCGCTTCGGTCTCGTCCACGTCGACTACAAGACGCAGCAGCGCACCGTGAAGACCAGCGGACACCGCTACGCGGAGATGATCGCGAACCACCGCCGACGCACCACCCACACCCCCTGACCCACCCACAACGACCCCGACGCCCACGCGCCGGCCACCCCCCACCCCCGGGGAGCGGCCGGCGCGTCGACGTTCGTACTGCAGGAGGACCCCCGGATCGGGCTCCGCCTCGTGGAGACCCGCGCCCGCCACGGCGCCCAGCAACGGTCGGCAACAGCGCCCGGTGGTCGGCCAGGATCGGCGAAGACGGCGTGATCGGAGTGGGCGGATCACGGTCGGCTGTCCATCGGCTGCGGACGGTGATCCTCCAGGCGGTGTGTCGTCTTGAGCGTGTCGTCTCCGACCCGTTCTGACATGCCTCGCGCACCCTCCCGCGCGCTCTGCCGACACGCCCCATCGACTCGGCGCTCTCCGGTTCGAGGCCGGCCCGGGCGCCGCACGAGTTCCGGTGCCGCCCAACGCGTCGGCCCGGCAGCGTGCTGTGCGCGCTGCCGGGCCGACGTGTTGGGCCGCTCCGGCGGTCGGGGTCTCCACCGCCCTGCGCCTGACCACCTGGGACGCCGTCAACAACCAGCTCTCCAGCCAGAACAGCGGCTCCGTGATCACCACCAGGATCAGCTCCGACCCGGCCGCCCCCACCGCCTACGACACGGTCGTGGTCTTCAACCCCACCGACAGCGACTACACCACCGCCCTGCCCGCCGGCTCCTGGACCAAGGTCCTCGACGGCAACGGTGCCACCAGCAGCAGCGACACCACCAGCAGCCCCCGGGCCGTGACCGTCTTCAAGAAGAACTGACCCTCCTCGCCCCGGCCCGCTCCTCGCCGGGGCGACGGCAGGACGCGGCCGGTCCCGTCGGAGTGCGAGCAGTCCACGTCCCTTCGTGATGACATGGGCAACAAGCCGTGGGGGGTGGACGACGAGGTGCGGGCCCGGCTTCTGCCGCTGCAGCCGGCCTGGCCGGAGCGGTCGCCGGGCCCGCCGCGGGCTGGAAGGCGCGCGGCCGGCCTGGCTGAGCCGTAGGCGCTGAACTCGGTGATCGACCACCACAAGGTGGACGTCCCGGCCTGGACGACCTTCACGTGCAGGTTGGTGGGCCTTGGGATCGTTGCGGATAACCCGAATTCCGCGCCCGGCGCGTCTGGCGCGTACGCGAAACGCGGCTGGCCTCGGCTTTCACCATACGAACCCGTCGACGAAGCACCGCTCCCAGGAGAGCGGCAGCAACAGGAACCTGAACTGCGGCGAAAACACAGAAAGGTCGTTCCCGCTGTTCAGCGGAAACGACCTCGGACCGTGTAAACACCGGTCGAGACGACCAACCTGCACCCCGTCGCCCCCCAGTCGAGCGATCCCTAATTACTTCCCGCCCGAAGGGCCGGGAGAGAATTGGCGACCACGAGCCGCAGCGTCAGGACTCCTGCTTCACCGAGCTGCATGTTTCATCTCCTCGCGATCGTCCTGCCGGTCACTGATCCCGGCACAATCCAGGATACTCCGCACCATGCGAATACGAGAACATTTTGCCCCGGACAATGATGCCTCCCCTCCGGCGAATGACGTGTCACCAAAAGTTTCGAGCGGGCGCGCCGCTAGGCTGACCCAGCACAGTTCGACCCGCCCCCTGTGGGTACTGCACCCCTCCCCACAGCCGCACGGACAAGGCTCAAGGCCGTGGTCGCCCAGAGCGCGGGCCCCGCCTCCAGGGAATGAGCAGCGACATGCATGCCGAACGGGACGACCCTTCTCCGGCGGACTCCTACGACGTGGACCGGGCCGTACAGCACGCCCTGGACCGCCTCACCGTGCTGGCCAACGCCAGCAACGCGCTGGCCAGCACGCTGGACCTGGCGACGGGGCTGCGCCGCTTGTGCCGCACCCTGGTGCCCGCCCTGGCCGACTGGTGCGCGGTCGACCTCCTCGACGAAAACGGTCGGCTACGGCGACTGGTGGTCGAACACCGTGACCCCGGCCAACTGCCACCCGGCCTCTTCGAAGCCCAACTGCCGACCATTCCGGACGGCTCACCCGCCGCCGTGGCCCGGGCCCTGCGCGGTGCCGGCCCGCTGCTCATCACCGACTTCCCGCCACCCGACCATGCCGGCGACCCACTGCACGCCGTCGAACTGGAACTCTTCGCCCACCTGGGCGCCACCACCGCCGCCGTCGCACCGCTTACGGCCCGCCGCCAGGTGCTCGGAGCTCTGACCCTGGCACGCACCGGCGAGGACGCGCGCCTGGACGAGGACAGCCTGGCGCTGATCGAGGATCTCGCCCACAGGGTGGCACTCGCCGTGGACAGTGCTCAGCTGCACGCCCAGGTCCAGCACACCGCCGAGCGACTGCAACGCGCCCTGCTGCCCGAACTGCCCAACACCGGAGCTCTGCAACTGGCCGCCCGCTACCAGCCCTCCCGCGCAACCGCCGAGGTCGGTGGGGACTGGTACGACGCCTTCACCCTCCCCGAGGGCGCCACCGCCCTGATCATCGGAGACGTCGCGGGACACGACCTGCGGGCCGCGGTCGCCATGAGCCAGATGCGCAACATGCTGCGCGGCATCGCCTGCGACCGCAAGGAGCCACCGGGCAAGATCCTGGGCCGTCTCGACGCGGCCAACTGGATCCTCTACCCGGACCAGACCCTGACCTGCATCTACGCGCTGGTGGAAAAGCCGGAGCCGCACGGGTCGTGGAGGCTGCACTACGCCGTCGCCGGCCACCCCGCTCCACTGCTGATCACCCATGAGGGCGACACCCGCTTCCTCGACGACGGGCGCAGTCTGCTGCTCGGTGTCGACCCCGCCCGCACCCGCCCCGACGCCGTCGAACGGCTGCCTCAGCGGTCCACGGTCCTGCTGTACACCGACGGCCTGATCGAACGCCGTGGCGAGGACCTCGACCGCGGACTGGCACGACTGCGGCAACACGCAGCCACGCTGGCCCGCGAACCCCTCGACGTCTTCTGCGACGAGCTCCTCACCGGCCTCGCCGCGGACGGTACGGACGACGTCGCCCTACTCGCCGTGCGCATCCCCCCTGCGGGTACTGGACCCGCCACCACCACCACCGCCGAGTGAGAACGCCCGGTTCACCGCCGGGACGGCGCCCGAGCGACATGCTCAACCGCCCAGGCCGCCCGGCGGGTGCGGCACCGGCCGCACCCCGGCGGAGCCGGCAGTCCGGGGCCCACCCGGCCCAACCCCCACGGTGCGGCCGAGCAACCCGGCGGGTTCGAGGCCCCAGGCGGCTCAGCCCCGGGGCACCGGCACCGCGGGGAACCCGCGTCAGACGTCGGAGTAGCTGAGGTCCCCGACCGTCCAACTGCTGACGTCCTCGATGGCGATGCGGTACATACCGCCGGAATGGGGAAGCGCGAAGTCGCCTTGAAGGATCCTCGCCCGGTGAAGATGCAGATGCGTGGGCCGTTCCGGTTGGCCGGTCGGGGGCCGGGTGAAGAGGGCCGCGAACGGCTTCAAGTGCTCCGAGGCCTCAAGGACCTCCGCCACCCGCTCCCACCACAGGGCCACCGGCGCGAGCCTGCCGGTGATCACCGCTCCAGGGACCACCACGGTCAACGACATCTGGTTGCTGTGCTCGGACTCCACCATCGCGGCGATGTCGACGAGCAGCCCGTCAGGGTTCGACATGACCCACAGATTAGGACACGGCGACCGCGACCCGAAACCCGACCCGACGCACTGGCTGCGGCGCGCAGGCGCGAGCGGGCTTCACACGGCGCCGACGCCGACCGCCCTGCGTGCATGCTGCGAACGGCGCGAGGCCGCGCGATTTTCTGACCTCGGCGAGCGCGATCCGGGCTGAGCGGCACACACCCTCGACTGGAGGCCGTCGACATCGTCGCGATCACACTGTTCTCACCGGACTCCTGGCGGGGTGCGGTGACGATGTCGTGTCCGGAGCAGGACGATCCGCGGCCTTGCTCGAGTGCCGCGGGTCAGGGCTGGTCGCCCACGAGAGCGATTGCGCGCGTCTCGGGAACTCCCAGCATCAGCAGGCTCATGATCGTCGCTGCTCGGGCGCCGAGCCGAACCAGGTCGAGGCGCGAGGCAGTCACCCGCCCCGAGCTCCCGGTCCTCCTGCGGGCCGGAGCGCTGACCCTGCCCCGCCGCGACCCTGCGCACGTCCCGCGCTGGGCACGCTGGCGCCGCCCCCACCAACACCGAGCAGCCGCCAGCCATCGCCGCTGGAACGAGATCACCGCGGCCGGCACTACCTGACCGCCCACCACGAAGATCACGAACTACATCTGCCGTGACTGAGCTCGCGCGTCGGCGTCAGGAACGAAGGGTGCGCAGGCCGGTGCGGATTTCGCTGACCAGGATCTCGGGCTGTTCCAAGGCCGCGAAATGCCCGCCCTTGTCGGCCTCGCCGTAGTGGATCAGATTGCTGTACGTGTCTTCGATCCAGCTTCGTGGCAGGAGTGGGATGTCCCTCGGGAAGACGGTCACCGCGACCGGAAGCGTCAGCTTCGGGCCGGCGAGAGTGCCCGATTTGTTCTCCCAGTAGATGCGGCCGGCCGACGCTGCGCTGTTGGTGAACCAGTAGAGGGATATCGCGTCGAGCATGTCGTCGATGCTGAGAGCGTCCTCGGCGAGCCCGTGGTTGTCGGTCTTGGACTGGAACTTCTCGTAGATCCAGGCTGCCTGACCAGCGGGAGAGTCCGCCAGGGCGAATCCGACAGTCTCCGGCTTCGTGCCCTGAAGGTGGTTCGACCCACCGAGCTCGCCGGTGTAGAGGGCGAGGGTCTCCACGGCGTAGCGCTGTCCGGGTGACAAGGCGTCGGGTATCTGTGCGGGAAAGGCGTACTGGGTGTTCAGATGAATTCCGAGAAGCCCCTCCGGTTGCATGGCCCCGAGGGCGGTGGTGACGACAGCACCCCAATCGCCGCCTTGCGCGGCCCATCTCGTGTAGCCGAGACGCCTCATCAGCTCCACCCATGCGCTTGCGATGCGCGATACAGTCCACCCGGTCTCCGTGGGCTTCTGGGAGAACCCGAACCCGGGGAGCGACGGGACGACGACGTCGAATGAGTCGGCGGCGTCTCCTCCGAACGAAACCGGATCGGTCAGCGGGCCGATCAGCTTCAGGAACTCGACGATCGAGCCCGGCCATCCGTGCGTGAGTATCAGCGGCAGCGCGTTGGGATTCTTGGACCTGACGTGGATGAAGTGGATGTCCAGCCCATCGATCTCGGTCAGGAATTGGGGGAAGCGATTGAGCTCGGATTCGAAGCGCCGCCAGTCGTAGCGGTGCTCCCAATGGTCGACCAGAGATCTGGCGTTCTCCACGCGAACCCCTTGTGACCAGTCGCCCACCGTTTCCGGATCCGGCCATCGAGTTCTGGCCAGTCGCTGCTTCACGTCGTGGATCTCCGATTCCGAGATCGAGACGGTGAACGGGCGGACGAGGGCCGAGGTCGCCGGCGTCGGTGCGGTCATTGCCTTCTTCTCCTGAGCTTCGAAGCACAGCGCAACTCCCCGTTGCACACTAGCGTGCAGCGTAATTCACTGCACGCTGGTGTGCAATACTGGTGTCGTGCCCACCGAGTCCTCCCGTGTTCGCTCGACGAACGAGACACGCGATCGCATCCTCGACGTCGCCCTCGACCTGCTGGGAGAGAACCCCGACGCCGGAATGGGCGACATCGCCTCCGCTGCCGGCGTCGTCCGTCGCACCGTCTACGGCCATTTCCCCTCGCGCCTCGACCTGGTCCGGACGCTCACGGAACGGGCCGTCACCGAGATGACAGCCGTGCTCACCGAGGTCAACGCCCCCGACGTGGAAGTGGACGCGACGTGGGTCGAATTCATCGCCCGCATCTGGCCGGTGGCACACCGGTACCGCGTACTGCTGGCGCTGCGCCGTGGCGAGTACGGCGAGGCGATCCACGGCCTGCTCGGGCCGGTCGATGAGCTCCTCGCCGACCTCGTGAAGCGGGGCCAAGACAGCGACGTGTTCGCACAGCACCTGCCGGCAGGCGTTCTGAGCCAGCTTGCCTACGGCACCGTGTTCGCCATCGCGGACAGCGACCTGTCGAACGGGACCCTCGGCGCCCGAGCAGCGACGATCACGAGCCTGCTGATGCTGGGAGTACCCGAGACGCGCGCAATCGCTCTCGTGGGCGACCAGCCCTGACCCGCAGCACTCGAGCAAGGCCGCGGATCGTCCTGCTCCGGAGCCTGCCTCCGACCGTGTTAGCGCCGCCCTCGAGAAGGTCGTGGACGAGCCCGCCGAGGAGCCCTGGGGTCTGCGCATCGAGCGGGTCGAGATCAAGGACATCGCCCTGCCGGACCGGATGAAGCGCTCCATGTCCGAGCAGGCCGAGGCCAGGCGCGAGCGCAGTGCCCGGGTCCTCGCCACCGACGGCGGGTACCGGGCCTCCCACTTGCTCCGAACGGGCGGGCCTCAGCCTGGGCCCGACCCGGCGGAGCGGGATCGCAGGGTGTCCAAGCGGTGGCGGTACTCGTTGGCGTCGATCTCGCCGCGGGCAAAACGCTCGGAAAGCAGCCGCTCCGGCGAGGGCCCCGAGGTGGCCTGCCAGTCGGGCGGGCGTTGCCAGGGCAAGTGGCCGAGTTAGCGGGTCAGAGCGACGGGATCTGCGACGAGCGACCATGGCTGGCCCGGATCGGCGAGAACGTCCTCGCCGACCACCTCGGCCCCGAGGTCATCCCGGTACTCGTCACCGAACTCGCCCACCAGTGGCGCACCCGCACCTGGTGCGGCCCCGAAGCGACGGCCAGACGCCTGTCCCGCTTCGGACCGACCGCCGCCGAAGCAGTGCCCTACCTGCGCCGGTTCTGGCTGCGCACCCCGCACTCGTACGAGCGGGCCGCCTACCTGGAGGCCCTGGCCGCCATCGACACCGGCGGCCTCGACCAGGCCCACACCGAGTCCCTCCGGGACTGCGAGGACCGGGCCCGGCTCCTGGGCATCACCCACGCGCCCAACAGTCCCGAGACCCTGAAGCGGGTAGAGCTTCTGCGCCAGCAGGTCGTTGACGCGTTCGGCTGCGACCCTCATCTCTGCGGTGGGCACCTGCGGGTCGCTGAGCGGGCTCATCTCGTAGCCTGCGAGGAGCAGCCCCGCGACCGCTGCCGTCACGACGAGTGTTCTGAACCCGGTTCCCACCTGTCTCCCCCTCAGCTGTCTGTGCTGTTCGTGGTCCTGCTGACAGCGACCGGCGACTTTTCCGCAGCGCGGCCGGTCGGCTGGCGTGGCGGTCCGGCGGGTGGGGCGGGTGGTGTCAGGCCGCTCCCTCGGTGGGGGTGGGTGTGGCGGGTGTGCGGGCGGCGAGGAAGTCCAGGAGGTCTGGGAGTGCGCCGTCGCCGAGGACGTCCGCGCCGTGGTGTGCGCCCGGGTAGATCCTGAGCAGTTTGCCGGGGGCGGCGTGCGCGGACGCGTCGTAGAGTGCCTTCGCGTCGGCGGCGGCCGTGCGGTCGTCCTTGTCCGCGGCGAAGAACGTGGGCAGCAGGGCGCGCTCGGCGTAGCGCACCGCGTCCCACCCGCCGGATTTCCTGGGGGCGCTCAGGGCGACCAGCGCGATCACCCCCTGTACCGGGCCCGGGGTGGTCGATGGCGCGGCCGCCGTGTCCAGCAGGGCGGTTGCGGTGTCCGCGGCGCCGACCATGACCGTTCTGGAGAAGCCCCTGCCGCTGAGGAAGTGGCCGGCCGGGCCGAGGTCGTCCGGGATGCCACCGCTGCTGTTCAGCGCGAGGACCGCGTAGCCGGCCCTGGTGAATGCGCCGAGGTAGGGCGCCCAGTCGCAGAGCGAGCCGCCGGCCCTGGTGCACGAAGAGCAGTGCGACGTCGGCGCCGCCGGCGTCGGAGTCCTGGAAGTACGCGGTGTTGGTGTGCCCGTTGTCCTGCACGGTGACGGAACCCTTGCGGGCCTGCTCGCCGGTGAGGCAGCCGTAGGTGTCACCGGTGCCGACAGCACCCGCGGCTACGCTCTGTGTGCTCTGGGCGGAAGCCGACGGCGTGTCCGGGACCAGGGGTGGGCCGGAGCTGGTGCACCCGGCCAGAGCCGCAGTGGTCACGGCGAGGCACAGTGCCGCTCTGCCCGTCCGATTCACGATCATTCCCCCAAGTCACTTCAGGCATCGCCCCGTTGTTCCTGCTGGAGCCTATCGGCCCGTCCCCGCACACCGCTCTGTTCCGGGTCGGGATACTGCTCGCGGCACAGGGCGAGGCTCAACTGGACGGGTGCGCCTGCCCGGCCGGGTCGGGAGGTGCCGTGGCGGGGCTGATTCGCAGCACTTGGTCCACCCCGGTACGTTCGAACGGGGCCACCACCCGGGCGGTGGGGGCCGGCACGTGGAGCACCCCGCCCGCCTCCTCGACTCGCAGGCGGGCACGGAGGAGGGCGTTGAGGCCGCCGGAGTCGCAGAACCTCACCCTGGACATGTCCAGTACCAGCTCCCCCGGCTCCGGCTCCGGCACCGCTGCCAGTAGCCGGTCCAGCGCCGCGTCCAGGATCGGCCCGGTGTCCTGGTCCAGATCCGCCGTCGCCGCCAGCACCGGATCACCCGAGCCCGGGCGCAGCCGCACACTCAGCGCGGGAGGATCGACGTGCGCGGGCGCGGCCATCGGCATGTCCTCACGGCCACGGTCTCCGCGGAGCCGGCGGTGGTGCCGGTCATCTCGACGGCCCGGCCCATGGTGTAGGCGGGGTAGTCGTCGTCGAACGAATCGGGCCCGGAGCCGGGGGTGTGGGTGTGGGGTCGGATGGTCGTCGTGGTCACTCTGCACCTCATCCACAGGTGGTGGCGAGGACGCGGCGAGGGGCCCCGGCGCCGTTGCGGCTCCGGGGCCCCGAAAGGGATACATCACCATCTGCGGCCGGCCGTCAGCCGGCCTTTTTCAGTTCCGCACTGCCCCGGGGGAGGGGGCGTGCGGGGATCGCGTATGCGTGACCGGAAACCACCGTCCTTCGTACTCAACAGGGGGTCTGCGGTGTCCGCCCGGACGAAACAACCTCACGGGCCGGGCGATCCTGATGGCGCTCTGTCCCCTCCGATTTCCTCTGGTGTGTACTGACCGAACTTCGAACTGCCGGGTACTGCGGGAGTGCCAACCACTGGTACTGCGAACTGCCGGGTACTGCTGGTACTTCATTCAACGCGGGTACTGCTGGTACTTCTGAACTGCATCTTCTCCGGCAGCCAGCCCCGTCGCCCGTCCTGCTCACCTGCTCGGCTTGGAACCCCACTGCACGGACCTCCCAGCACGCGCGCCCGCAGCCCGGCGCCTTCACTGGGGTAACCCGTCCTGCCACTGCTGGTACCGCTGGTACTGCTCAACTCATTCGCCCTACTGGTACTGCACCTGCACCTGCACTTGCCGCGGCACCGCTCGGTGGTGGCCCCTGATCACTGCGGGCCACCGGGTACGGCCGCCAGTCCGTCGCCGTCCTGCAACCGCGCTGGCTCCGGAACTCTGCTGCCGCACCACCTGCCACTTGCTTCACGCCCACCTGCCCGGCGTGTCCTGCGTACTGCTCACCCGCGAACGTCATGCCGCGGTACCGCGTGGTGGTGGCCCCTGATACCTGCGAACCACCCGGCCCGGCCGCCGGTCCCGTCGCCGAACTGCACCAACCCTGGCTTCAGAACCCCACAACCGCGCCGAACTGCGAACTTCCACAACTCCCCCGCCAGTTCTTGTCTGGCGAGTACCTCTCGACTGCTTGCTACGAGAGAAACACTAACCACGACACCGAGCGATGTCTACTCCAGCCACCACAGATTTTTCCGCGTTCGAGAGGAAGGTAGTCTTCGGCCCGCCCCAGCCACGGACGGCGCCCCCAACCGGCGCACGCACACCCCGGCGGCGCCCCGGCCAGGACCGGGCGCCGCACCCAGCGACGGGGGAGGACGGACCATGGACGACCCCGGCCCCGACCCAGGACCCGCGCACCCGCAGGCCACCGAACCGTCCCTGGTGGAAGCCATCACCGACGCCGTCCACGACGGCAACGACAGCGTCCTGCGACGACTGCTCGCCCGCTTCGCCGAACAAGCCACCATCACCGACCTCCACACCCTGCGCGACGCGCGCGACACCCACCAGAACCCCTACCAACAGGCTCCCGCACCCAGTGCCCGGCGATGAGACCCTGCCGCCCCCGCCCGCTCCGCAGCCTCGTCCACGATGTCCGGTCGAAACCGGCATCGCCCTGCGCCGCCGGGGCGTCACAGACATGAGTGCCGGCTCAGGACAGCGGCCGGACGCGCCGCCCTTCGGACGATCCGCTCCAGGACGACGGGGCGGGAGCAGGGCAGTGGGGTGTGGTTGTCGCGGGGCGGCCGGACGGTGGGTGAGCGTGGTGTTCGCCGCGTCACAGCGCTGTCGCCAGGCAACCGTGCGGGGCCCGGGAATCCCGCAGCACCGGGCGCGCCTGCACCCCGCAGCGGCACGGATCCTGCCAGCGTAGGGCGGGCGGGGCGTCTCGGCGCAGCCGCGGACCGAAGGGCCTTGTCGAGCGCGGTGGCGATGATCAGCAGTCTGAGCGCCACCACCACGGGTTGCGCCAGGTCCAGGACCAGCTCACCACCTAGGCCCCACCGCCCAGTGTTCCAGCGCCTCCACCTGGACAGTAGTCGTAGCCGGCCCGGCTCCCGCCTCGGATACCGTGTTCCTCTACGGGGTGCCATAACGGATGCGACACCCCCCACCGGAGGTAAGTCAGCGTATGAGTTCAAAGCGCAGCAAGAATCCAGCCCTGCCCGTACTTGACGACGCATTCCGACTCGCGTCGGTCAAGGACGCCGAAGAGTCCACCCGTGACTTGGCCGCGCGGCTGGCCACCGCCGAGTTGCGCCGCGTTTCCCACCCGGGCCGGGTCACCTGGGAGCCCACCGATCAGGCCGAGCCCGTACCGGTCCCGCCGACTGTGGTCGACGGTGACGGGGATCTGTGGCTGCGGGACCGGGGCACTGGCACCTGGACCATGCCCGAGTTCAACCCGAAGGAGTTTCCGGCCCGCTGTGGCGAGGTTCTGACGTGGAACCAGCTTGCCTGCGAGTTCGGCCCGCTGACCGCACTGGCCGACGACCGCCGCATCGGCGGCGGCCGGCGCTGACCGCGCAGCCTTCTGGGATGCCCGCGCCCCTGAAGCGCCCGTTGTCGGGTAGCTGGGAGCTCCAGCTCACCGCAGAGCTCGACGATGGCGGCGAGCAGGTGAGCGTGGTGGTGGCGTGCGACGGCCTCGAGCAGCGTGGTGCGGGCCTGGCGCCACCCGATGTCCTCGGTGCGGCCGGCCTCGGTGGACCAGCCGGGTAGCGGTCGGCCTTCGGTTGCCGTGGTGAGCGCGCGGCCCAGCTCGCCGATCGACTGCTGCCAGTCGGCCGACTGCCCGAGCAGGCCGCGCACCAGCTCGTCGACGGCGGCCGCCGGCCGGCGCCGAAGGCCCGCGCTTCGGCGCCGGCCCGGCGAGGAGGTCTTCGTCCTGGTCCTCGGGGGCTCGCACCTCGAAGCGGCCGCAGCGTCGAAAGCGGCCAGGGCGGCGTGCAGCTCGGCTTCGGGAGCGGCGGGCGAACACGGCAACGGGGTGCTGATGAGGATTCGTGAAGATCCCCAGGGTCGCTCTTCCCCTCATCAGGTCCAGAAGGTGCCGCAACTCTCGGTGCAGGTTGCAACCGTCCGGCGCCCGGTGCAGCCACTCGTCCAGCACCCGCTGGGAGCAACCCCCACGGGCCGCGCGGGGGCCTGTGAGCACCCGCCGGGGCGGCGAGCCGGCGGCCCCGGCGACGCTTGCCCAAGGGGCTTGCCCGACGACCCGAACGGCTTGCCCGGAGCGCTGCGGAGCTTGCTGCTCTGCCTTGCGGGCGACTGGTGCCTGCACCAGCGGCGCTGGGTCCCCGGCACCGCCTGCGTGGCGGTGGCCTGGGCCGGCAGCCTCTACACCGCGGTGATGGCCACGGTCACTGCCGGAGCGGGCGCACAACCCGTCGTCACCCCAGGTGTCGGCCCGCTCCTGCTCGGCCCACCGTTCGTCGGAGAACATCGCCCACCCAGCGTGCGGAGTACACGCCGTTGCCGTGCGACGGCCGGTCTGGTTGCTCCCTACGATGGGTGCCCCGCTGGCGGCTGCCCGGTTCGGCGGGAGCACTCCAGGCATGCCGCTCGGCTGCCACGTTCACTTTCGTGGCCGTCCCTGTCAGCTGGCCCACGAGGGCAGGGGCGCGTCCGTTCGGGGGGTGCGGACTTATGCGGTGAGCAGGCCGATGGCGCGGCCGTCGTGGTCGACGACGGGCCAGGCGTCAAGGCCGCGGGAGCGCATGGCGGCGGCCGCAAGGGCTGCGGGCATGTCGGCGGTGGCGAACGGGGCGCGGTCGTGGAGGATGTCGCGGACCGGGGTGCGTTCGGTGTACCAGGAGCGGGCCTGGAACGGTGCGAGGTGCAGGCGGGTCAGTAGACCGGCGCAGCGGCCGCCCTCGTCACGGACCAGCAGGTGGTCCGCGCCGGAGCTGAGCAGGATGTCCATCGCGGTGTCGGCCATGATGTCGTCGGTGATCTGCAGCTCGGGGCGCTGCATGAGGTCGCCAACGGTGGCGGTGGTGGCGGTGGTGGCGGTGGTGGCCAGGCGTTCCAGGGTGATGGTCACGGGCGGGTTCCTTCGTGTCGGTCCCGCCGGTGACGGCGGCATTCCGAGCCACAGGCAGCGGCTCGGGGCAATTCGGCAGGTAGGGGTGCCAGTGCGGTCGCCACAGGTTGTGGCCACTGGCTTCGGGATGTGGGCGTGCCCCGCTCTGCGAGGCGGAGCGGGGCACGCCTGGCTCGCTTACGCGGCGAGGGCGACGGGCGCTGCCTGACGGCTGCTCGGGCTCTGGGTGCGGCGGCCGGTGGAGGGACGGCGGCGGTTGCGGTTGCGGCTGGCGGAGGCGCTGCGGCTCGCCCGCTCGACGACGGGGACGACGATCGCCGTGGGGATGCCGGTGGGCACCCGGGCGCCGGTGATGCGGGCCAGCTCGTCGTCGGTGGAGTGGACCCGGGTGGATTCGGGGGTGATGGCGGCGGTGGTCATCATCCGGGCCATCTCACGGCGCTGGTTGGGCAGCACCAGGGTGACGACGGTGCCGGACTCGCCGGCGCGGGCGGTGCGGCCGGCCCGGTGGAGGTAGTCCTTGTGGTCGCTCGGCGGGGCCAGGTTGACGACCAGGTCGAGGCCGTCGACGTGGATGCCGCGGGCGGCGACGTTGGTGGCGATCAGGGCGGTCACGGCTCCGGTGCGGAACTGCTCCAGGGTGCGGGTGCGCTCCGGCTGGGACTTGCCGCCGTGCAGAGCCGCGGCCTTGACCCCGTTGGCGAGCAGGTCCTCCACGAGGCGGTCGGCGCCGTGCTTGGTGTCGATGAACATGATCACGCCGCCGTCGCGGGAGGCGATGTGCGCGATGGTGGCGTTCTTGTCACTGTTCTGCACGTGCAGCAGGTGGTGTTCCATGGTGCTGACCGCGCCTGCGGACGGGTCCACCGAGTGGGTGACCGGGTCCTTGAGGAAGGTGCGCACCAGGCGGTCGACGTTGCGGTCCAGGGTGGCGGAGAACAGCATGGTCTGGCAGCCCTCGGCGACCTGCTGGAGGAGCTCTGTGACCTGCGGCAGGAAGCCCATGTCCGCCATCTGGTCGGCCTCGTCCAGCACCGTGACGGCGACGCCGTCGAGCTGGCAGTCGCCGCGCTGGATCAGGTCCTTGAGCCGGCCGGGGGTGGCCACGATGATCTCTGCGCCCCGGTTCAACTGCTGGGCCTGGCGGCCGATGGACATCCCGCCGACCACTGTCGCCATCCGCAGGCGCACGGCGTGGGCGTAGGGGGTGAGCGCCTCGGTGACCTGCTGCGCCAGCTCGCGGGTGGGGACGAGAATCAGCGCGAGCGGGCGGCGGGGTTCGGCCTTCTGCCCGGCGGTGCGAGCCAGCACGGCGAGGCCGAACGCGATGGTCTTGCCGGAGCCGGTGCGGCCCCGGCCGAGGACGTCGCGGCCGGCCAGCGAGTTCGGCAGCGTCGCGGCCTGAATCGGGAACGGCGAGGTGACGCCCTGCCGGGCCAGCACCGCCAGCAGGGCCTGCGGCATGTCGAGCTCCTCGAAGGACTCGACGGGCGGCAGCGCCGGGGTGGTGCTCACCGGCATCGCGAACTCGCCCTGCGGGCCGGAGTTCTGACGGCTGCCCCGACCGGAGGACGGCCGGTCACCGTAGAAAGAGCTACCGCCGGAGCGGGAGCCGTAGCCGGTGCTGCCGCCGGAGCGGGAGGACGAGGCGGAGCGGGAGTTGGCGTTCTGGTACGAGGAGCGACTGGAGCGGTTCATGCGGGAGACCTTCCTCATGGCGGCACGTCACAAGGACGGCTCCGCAGCGCGAGGCGCCGGCGGAGCCCGCAAGGGGACGGGCCGAGAAGTCTGACGGGGTGGGGCGTGGACGGTAGAACCGTGCGGCACGTCACCTCAGGTCGGTGCTCACCGCGGAGGGCGGGAGCGCAGATCCTCGAACCGTGGAATGTCACGGCAGGGCGCCGATCCGGACGCGGCGCTGTGCGGCTCGCGTGGGGATGGCCACCGGTGGCGGAGCCAAGGGGGCCTGGGCGGCCCGGGGTCGATCGTGGCGCAATGCCGAGGGGCCCGCACCGGGCGTGTACGCGGTGCGGGCCCCTCGCTGCTAGGCGGGTGCCATGGCAGAAAAACTACAGCGGACGAATGTTCTCGGCCTGCGGGCCCTTCTGGCCCTGCGTGACGTCGAACTCGACCTTCTGGCCCTCGAGCAGCTCACGGAAGCCGTTGGCGTTGATGTTCGAGTAGTGGGCGAACACGTCAGGACCGCCACCCTCCTGCTCGATGAAGCCGAAGCCCTTTTCCGCGTTGAACCACTTCACAGTGCCATTAGCCATAAAGAAATCTCCTTCAAGGGGCTGTCCGGAACCCGCACAGTGCGGACTCCGAGTCGCCGCGATGAGCACCCACCCGGGGAAGAGCCGGGAAACAAAAAATGCGCCTGCGATACATCAGCAGGCGCACACAAAGTTCATGGGAACCACTACTGCAACTAAGGAGACTATAGCAGGCCACGGCCCACTGCGGTGGGAGATTTTGCCCCGTAGGCGCTGGAGCCCCGCCCCGCGGGCGGGGCTCCAGCCATTTGCAAGGAACGAAGTGGACTCCATGGCAGGGCAGTTGAGGCTCCGCAGCCTGCCCCGGATGTCGGGACCGAGGGGCCGGGGTACGGTGCGACCGGCACAGCTTCAGAGTCGCCCTGCGCAGGTGTAGACCGCCGGCCCCGAGCCGGCAAGGTAAAGCTGCCTGCCGTTTCGGGGTCGGCGGAATCATGGCTTCCGTGCGGGGTCGATTTGTGCTTTTCGCTGCATACTGAAGGGGATGACGAAATCAGTGGTCCGGCGCCACCTGCCCACCAGTCCCTTCAAAGTCTGGGCCGAAGCGCCGCGCAAGCGGTTCGCGGTGGGCGACCGGGTCTCGCACGACCGGTACGGCCTCGGCCGGGCGATCGGGGTCGAGGCCGACAGTGGCATCGCGGTCCTCATCGACTTCGGATCACAGCAGAGGCGGATCACCCAGCCGTACGCCGCGCTGTTCAAGCTCTGAGGAGACCCCTCTCTCAGCCCCACGGCCTCTTTCTCGGCGGGTGCTCAGCGGTGCTGCCACCCCACGATGAAGATCGGCGATCTCACCCTCCAGGTGAGCGAGAAGTGCCTGATCATCCGCCGGCACGTCCCGGCCAAGCCTTTGTGCCACCTCGCGGTGCAATTGCAGCGACCCGCCCCTTCCGTCGGCAACAAGCACGGACAGGAGCGGCTCGCCAGCTGCCGTCGGCTGGTCCACCGCCGGACCACCGTCGCGAGCTACCTGCGGGAGTGGCTCGCCACGAGAAAGCCACACCTCGCTCCGAACACGTACGCCGGCTACGCCGCGTGCGTCGAGCGCGACCTCATCCCCGCCTTCGGCCACCTGCGGCTCCTCGACCTGCGCCCGGAGCACATCGACGCCTGGGTCACCGCACAACTGGCGGCCAACCGGGGACGTGTCACCGTCTACCGGGCCGTGTCCACCCTGCGAAACGCGCTGAACGCCGCAGTGCGTTCGTGGCGCCTACGGTACAACCCGGCCAAGCACTCCGTGCCGCCCAAGCCCCGCGCCGAGCGCACCTGCTGGACCCCCGAGCAGGCCGCGACCTCCTGCGGCACGGTGCGGAGCAGTACGCGGACCAGCTGACCGATCTGTTCGAGGTCATGCTCGGCACCGGCATGCGCCGCGGTGAGGTCCTCGCCCTGCACTGGTCGGACGTCCACCTCATGGACCGCAAGCTCTACGTCCGCTGGACCCTGGCCGCGATCGACAACGGGAAGATTCACCTCCGGGAACCGAAGACCGAGGCCGGCCGCGCCTGGATCAGCCCCTCCCCCAGAGTCATGGCCGCCCTCCACCGCCAGGCCGCGATCCAGATGGCCGCCCACCCCGACGCCCGGCTCGAAGGCCTGGTCTTCGGCCGCCCGGGCGGAACGCCGCTGCGGCCCCAGTGGGTCCTCGACCAGCTCCGCAAACGCACCGCCGAGCTCGACCTGCCCAGGATCGGCCTGCACGACCTGCGCCACACCGCCGCCGGCATCATGATCGCCGAGAACATCCCCATCGCCGTCATCTCCAAGACCCTGCGGCACTCCACCATCGCCACCACGATCAACCTCTACGGCAACCTCCTCAAGGACTCCGCCGACCAGGCCGTGCTCGCCCTGGCCCACGCTCTCGACCGGGCCGCCGCAAAGCGGAGTCCGATCCCCGAGCCTGGCGAAGTCTTCCGGCGGGCGGCGTAGCCACGCGTCGAACGACTTCGGCACTACGGCTTGGAACCGAGCGCGGGGCCTCTCTGGCCGGAGCGCCGGTCAGAGATCTCCGAGCATCGCGCCGGCGACAGGAGTCTCGTCCTCCTCGGAGTCCGGACGGAGCATGTCGAGGAGGTCGCGAGCCGCCCATTCCGGGAGGGTCATCGCCGGCGGTACCGGCAGCCCGGCTTCGCGCCGCAGCGATCCCTCCTTGAAGACGGCCTCGGTGATCCAGACGAGCGTGTCGTCGTCGAGGAGGTCCGGGTGGCCGGCCGCCGTGTCGGCCAGGTATTCGGTGTCGGGGAAGTCGGCGGACACTGCGGCGGGCAGGCTGCCGTTGCTCGCCGCGCGGGCGATCGCGCGGCGGGTTGCGGTCTCGTACCAGCCGGATCCCCACCATTCGCCGACGGACTCGGTGCGGGAGCCGTGCAGGGTGAGCATGCGCAGGACGGCTTCGGGGCCGAGCGTCTCGTCGGCCCGCTGCCAGAGGTCGATCTCGCGGTGCACGGAGGCGAGGACGGGTGTCCAGCCCTCTTCGAAGATGTCGGCAAGGGCCTGTCCGCTGGCGAGGCGTCGGGCGGGTGCGGTGAGGGCGAGTCGCACGGCCGGCCAGTCGACACCTTCCGTGGTGCACGACGCGTTCGGCCGCCGCCGCAAGGGTCGGCCGGAGGTCGAGGCCGCGTTCGACCGGCTCATCGCCGACTGGACCTGCGAAGGCCGCCGGCAGGCCGCCCTGCACGGCAAAGCCCCGCGGTGGGGTCGCTGGTGAACTGGCCGGACATGGCGGACAGGCCCAGGGGCACGGTCTGGTTCTCGTTGGAGATGAGCAGGACGACGGGGAAGAGGAACTCGTTCCAGCTCCAGATGAAGAAGAACACGACCGGCTGTCCAGGCTGGAGTCCGCAGGCCGCCTCACCAGCCGCGAGGAGGAAGCGTCCCGATGATCCCGGCATGCCACCACCGGCACCGGCCGACAGCCCGCCGTCACGCGAGGGCGAAGTAGCGCAGCCAGAGGTAGAGGGCGGAGACGGCGATGGTGACGGCGGCGACGGGGGCGCCGTAACGGGTGAAGGTCCAGAAACTGATGGGGGTGCGGTTGCGCTCGGCGATGCCGAGGACGACGACGTTGGCGGAGGCACCGATGGCGGTGGCGTTGCCGCCGAGGTCGGCGCCAATGGCCAGCGCCCACCACAGGACGTGGCCGTACGGCTCACCGACGGTCTGGACGAGGTCGGCGGTGATGGGGGCCATGGTGGCGACGTAGGGGATGTTGTCGACCACCGCGGAGAGAATCCCGGAGGCGGCGAGCAGGAGCATGACCGCGCCGAGCGGGTTGCCTCCGGTGGCGTCGGCGAGGGCCTTGGAGACGGTCTCGATGACGCCGGTCTCGATCAGGGCGCCGACCATGATGAACAGCCCGGCGAAGAACGCGAGGGTCGGCCACTCGACCTCGCCCAAGACGTCCTTGACCTCGACCTTGGAAACGGCCACCAGCAGGCCCGCGCCCAGGAGCGCGACCACCGACGGGGCGTAGTGGACGACGGGATGGAGAACGAACCCGGCGATGACCAGGGCGAGGACGGCGAGACCCTGGGCGAGGAGGCGGTGGTCGTGGACGGCCTCGCGCTCGTTGAGGGCCAGGACCTCGGCCGCGCGGTCCTCGTCGTAGCCGAAGTGGGCGCGGAACATGATCCGGCACATCACCAGGAGCACGCCGGTCAGGACGATCGCGAGGGGGGCGAGGTGGACGAGGAAGTCGTTGAAGTTGAGGCCGCCGCGGCTGGCGATGATGATGTTCGGCGGGTCGCCGACGAGGGTCGCTATCCCGCCGATGTTCGAGGCGAGGACCTCGGCGATCAGGTACGGGGCGGCTTTGAGTCCGAGCCGCCGGCAGACCAGCAGGGTGACCGGGGCGACCAGCAGCACGGTGGTGACGTTGTCGAGCAGCGCGGACGCGGAGGCGGTGATCACCACCAGCATCGCCATGACACGGAAGGGTCTGGCACGGGCGCGCTTGACGGACCAGATGGCCAGGTACTCGAACAGGCCGGTGCGTTTGAGGATGCCGACGATCATCATCATGCCCATGAGCAGGAAGATGACGTTCCAGTCGATGCCGGAGTCGGTGGAGAAGAACGCCGACTCGTCGTCGGTGGCGCGGATGGCGAGCATCAGGGCGGCACCGCCGAGGGCTGCGGCGACCCGGTGGACCCACTCGGTGATGATCAGGACGTAGGCGGCGGCGAAAACCGCCAGCGCCGCCCAGGCTTGCCAGTTGTTCACGCGTTCCCCAGGAGTCGGTGCAGCAGGTGCGAGGCGGTGATCACGCCGAGCAGCTCCCCGCCGCTCCCGTCGCGGCGGGCGGCGGGGCGTTCGACGACGGCGACCAGCGGGCTGCGGGTGCGGGCCATCAGGGCGGCGACCTCCACGGCGGTGTCATCAGCGGCGGCGACGGCCGGCTCCGGGGCGTCCCTGGGCAGGCACTCCCCCACGCTGACGCCGACGAGCTCCTCGCAGAGCCGGTCGGCGTGGGCCTCGTCGATGACGGCGGCGAGCGAGGGGTCCTCAATGATGTAGCCGGGCACCAGCAGCCGCACCAGCTGGGAGGCGGGCAGGATCGCGCGGGGGCGGCCCGCGTCATCGACGACCAGAACGCCGGGCAGGCGATGCTCGGCGAGCAGGCGGGCGGCGTCCAGGGCCTGGTCGTCCAGGCTCACGGCGGGGAACGGTTCGGCGAGGTCGCGTGCGCGCATCGTCAGATCTCCTTCGTCACAGCGGGCAGCGTGTCGGCGGCCCGCTGGGCCGGGACGGCGTCGCCCGGCCGAGCCGCCGTCGGGGTGGTTGCACCGGGCCGGGCGCTCTCATCCTGGTCGTCGGGGACGGGCACCGGATCCTCGACACGGAACAGCCCGGCGACGGGCACGTCCGAGCTGGAGTGCAGGACGATGGAGAAGGCGATGCAGACCGCGATCAGCGTGTACGCCTGCTCGCCCTCGGGGATGCCGGCCTGCAGGACCAGCAGTCCGTAGACGACGGAGGCGAAGCCCTTGGGGCCGAACCAGGCGGCGACGAACTGTTCGCGCCGGTCGATGCGGGAGCGGAGCAGGGAGAGCAGCAGGGAGGCGGGGCGGATCAGGACGATCGCCAGGACCACCGCGACGTACCCGCCGACCGAGAGGTTGCCGAAGAGCCGCGGGGTGAGCAGGGCCCCGAAGACCAGCAGAGCGGCGAACTTGCTCAGCTCCGCGAGGGCCTCCCCGAGCGGTTCGAACGAGCGCTTGGACTCCGGGGAGACGGAGGCGAGGACGGCTCCGGCGGAGAACGCGGCGATGTAGGAGTTGGCGTCGGTGAGGTGACAGGCGGTGTAGAGGACGACCCCGGTGGCGAGCGGCAGCAGCGGCTGCAGTTTCGCCTCGGCGCCGAGGGGCGGCACCCGCACCAGCAGGTTCACCAGCAGCGGCAGCACCACGCCCAGGACCAGGCCGCCGAGCAGCTCCAGGCCGATCACGGCGAGGGAGGACTCGGCGGTGGGCGAGGTGGGGCCGGCGGCGGCGATCAGCACGAGTACCACCGGCAGGGCGAGGCCGTCGTTGAGGCCGGACTCGACGTTCAGCAGCTGCCGCAGCCGGGCGGGAACCTCCTTACGACCGACGATCGCCGAGGCGAACACCGGGTCGGTCGGGGCGAGGACCGCACCGACCAGCAACGACGTCGTCCAGTTCAGCCCGACGACGAAGTGCGTCACCAGGGCCATGCCGGCGAAGGCCAGCGGCATGCCCAGACCGAGCGCGCGGGCCGGGTAGCGCCAGGCGCCGCGCAGCGCGGGGAAGGAGACGTGCATGCCGTCGGTGAACAGGACCGTGAACAGCGCGAGGTCGGCGGTCATGACCACGATCGGGTCGTTCGGGGCGATGTGGATCAGCCCGAGGAAGCCGTCACCGACCAGGGCACCCGCCAGCAGGAACAGCAGCGAGGTGGACAGGACGGTACGGGCAGCGAGCCCGGAGACGAGGACCGCGACGAGTAGCGCGACCCCGAAAACAGTGATGAGCACCATACGAGCCCCCTGGCGAAGAAGAGATCTGTCCCTTTTTCGCCGACCAGGCTTCCCGGCACTCCACCCAGGACTTTATACGACTTTTACGGCTCTCTAACAGGCTTTTGACGGCCGAACGACGCCCCGCTGCTCACGCCGTGACAGTCCGGACGGCGACACCTGACCGTTTGGTCCCCACCTCAGGCCGCTACCGCCGGGTCAGTCGGCCAGCCGTTCAGCAGGGCCTCACGGCCGCTGAAGCCGCGAGGAGGGCCGGGCGGTCGGCCAGGTCCGAGGCCCGTCCGGGCAGGGCAAGCAGATCTGATTCCATGTCAATGACAGCCCAGTGCCCTATCGTTGCCCACTACGAGTCAGTCCGCGCTGACATCATGCCGGGTCGGTGCGACGGCGAAGGGAGAGTCCGGTGAGCAGTCTCAACAAGGGTCTGGAACGGATCGAAATAGGCCTGTCGTGGGATCCGAGTCCCGCAGGTTCGGCGGGTCACGATCTGGATCTCGTCGCCGCGACGTACACCACCGGCACCCCCGCCGGCACCCCCGCCTACCTGGTCCACTTCGACAGCCGAGCTCCCGACGGCACGATCACCCTCACCAAGGACAGCCGCGACGGCAAGGGCCTCGGCGTCGACGAGCGCCTGGTCCTGGAGCTCGACCGCCTGGCGCACCGCTACCCCCGGGTGGTCGTGGGCGTCGCCATCCAGCAGAACGCCGGCCGGCTGACCTTCGGAGACATAGCGAACCCCGCGACAAGGATCCGGAACGGGCGCGACGAGTTGGCGGCGGTGGACTTCGCCGACGTCGGCGGGGCAACGGCCGCGAGGGTCGCGGAGTTCGTCCGGGACAGCTCGGGGGCCTGGGTGTTCCGCCCCGGCGTCCACGGCTTCGATGCCGATCCGGCGACTTTCGCGAGGATCATGGGCACCTGGTAGGGCTTCGCCAGGTGGCCCTATTCCGAACGGCGGCCGGGGTCACCCGCGGCACCCCTGACTCCGGCCCCGGGACACGACCACGGGCGATCGGGCCGACCGGTCCGGCGCTCACGCCTCCCCCCTCGCCGCGCCCTCCAGCAGTCAAGCATCCCCTCCAGTTCCGTGATCATGAAATCGAAGAACTCGGCGCTCTCGGCGAGCCGCCCGCCGGCCACGCTCGGCACCCCGAGAGTGGACTCGCCCTCCTTGGGCACCCGCACCCAGCGGGCCAGGACCTCGTCCCGGCGGGTCAACGACTCGTACCAGACATCGTTGAGCACCCGGAAGCGGTCGCGACGGGAGTCGGGCTCGCGCTCCTTGGAAACCAGCAGCGTGCGCGGCGAGCCGGGTGTACCGGCGTGCGGGTGTACGGACGGGCACCGGAAGCAGTTGAGTCCGTGGTGTGTGCGATTGATGGAGGAGGCGGGTCACGGGTCGTGGACGTACTGCGTCGACCTCGCCCCCGAAGAGGGGAGGCGTCGTACGCGGCGGCGGGGCGGCTTCGCCAGCGGTGCGGAGGCGGCCCGCGAGATGGCGGCGGTCCTGGAGGTGAGCTGCGCGGGGTTTACGAGAACCGCCGTACCACCGTCGCGAGCTACCTGCGCGAATGGCTCGCCACGAGAAGCCGCACCTCGCGCCGAACACGTACGCCGGCTACGCCGCGTGCGTCGAGCGCGACCTCGTCGGGCCGACCGGATCAACTTCCTCAAGGCCGTCGGGCCGCTCCTGCTGATCTTCCTGATCATCACACTCACCTTCGCCATCGGTTCGACCGACGCTTCGAGGTACGGCTCGCGCTTCGGCACGCTGGGCGCCACGATGTTCGCCGTGATCGTCAACATGCAGCGCGCCGACACCACCACACCGGGGCGCGGGCATCACGATGATCGACCAGTTGCACATCCTCACCCTGGCCTGGGTCCTGGTGGCGGCCGCGATCACCGCGCTGCTCTGGCGGTGGACCGCCGACGGGGTGGCCCCCGCACGGGTCGCGCGGACGAACCTGTGGTCCGCCGTGGCCGGGTCGCTGCTGTACGTGGCCGTGGCCACCGCGCTGATCGCCAACGCCGCCGTCAGGCACTGAGACTCGAGGCAGTCAGTCACAGGCCGGGAGGCCGCGCAGGGTGAGGCCGAGGCCGACGGTGAGGACGACGCTTGCGGTCAGCAGTGAACTGTAGGGGGCCAGGCGGCGCAGGGTGGGGAGGCGGCGGGCGGTGACTTCGGCCAGCCGGGTGCTGCCGCCGGCCAGCAGCGCACCGGCTGCGGCGAGGGCGAGGGCCATGCCGACGCCGTAGCCGATCACCAGCAGGACGCCGAACAGGGTGCGGCCCAGGGCGACCGCGCCGAGCAGGACGACCAGCGCGGATGGGCTGGGCACCAGACCGCCGGCCAGGCCGATGCCGAGCAGCGAGGTGAGGTTGACCGGTCGGCGCCGGTGGGGGTGCGCCGGGTCTTCGGGTGCCCCGTCGTGGCGGTGCGGATGGTGGTGGTGCCCGTGCGGGTGGCCGTGGTCGTGGTCGTGGTCGAACCCGTGGTCGAGCCCGTGGCCGTGGTCGGGCCCGTGGTGGTGGTCCTGTGCCGGGGCCTGCCGGCGCAGTGTGCGGACCGCGCGCAGCAGCAGGGCTGCTCCCACCCCTGTGATCAGCACCCCGCCGGTGGCACCGAGCAGGCCCAGCACGCGCTCGCCCGCGAGGCCGGCCGAGGCTGTCAGCGCCAGGCCGACCAGCAGCACACCGGCCGTGTGGGTCGCCGTCACCGTGGCACCGACCGCCAGTGCCGCGCGCAGTCCGCCCCGGCGTTGGGCCAGGCAGGCGCCCACGGCGAGCTTGGCGTGGCCGGGCAGCGCGGCGTGTCCGGCGCCGAGCAGCAGCGAGAGCGCGACCGCGAGCAGCCCGACGGGGAGGGTCAGGTCGCGGGTGCCGACCAGCGTGCCGAGTCGCCGTTCCAGGCCGGGGAAGAGCACCCAGCTATTGGTCGGGGGCGGCAGCGCGTTGGTGGCCTGTCCGGTTCCGGCCGGCAGTGTGGTGCCGTCGCCGGGTGCGCTGTGCAGTTCGGCAGTGAGCACGCCGAGCGGCTGATCGAGCAGGCCCTGTGGGTACGCGGTGAGGCCGCCGCTGATGTTCTGGCCGGGGACGGAGGAGTCGGTCAGCCGGATCCGCCCGCCGGCCGTCGCGGTGATCTCCTTCCAGCCGACTCGTCCGCCGTCGGCGCCGGAGGTGAAGGTGATGGCTGAGGGCCGGGTGAGGTCGGTGTCGGCGGCCAGGGCGCACGCGAGCTGGGCGGTGGGCAGGTCGGCCGCGCCGGGGCGGTAGGCGAGAGCACTGCTGACGACTCGCCAGGCGGCTTGGCGGCCGTTCACCGATGTCCGGATGCCCGAGGCCATGTCGGTGCACCGGGTGACGGCGCGGGCGGTGGCCTCGGCGGGGCTGATCCGGCTGTCGTGGTCGGTGTCGGTGGCCTCCCGGTCCTGTGCCGTGGGGATCTCCGCGCTGTCCACCGTGGCGGTGTCCTCGATCCGGTCGGGGAAGAGTCGCAGCTGGTCCAGTCGGTTGATCGAGAAGTTGCCGAGCGGGTGGGCCTGCGCGGTCGTGGCGCCGGCGGTGAGGGCGATGAGGAGTGTGGCCAGGAGGCAGAGCGCGGCCTGTTGCGGGCGGTTCACAAAGGATTCCTGACGGACGGTGTTCCTGACGGACCGGAGGATGCCTCGGCGACGACCGGTCCGTAGCCGGGTAGGTGAGAGGCGAGAAGGCGGCTCAGGTCACGGCGTAGTCCGGGACCCGGGGGCTTGCCCCGCTGGCAACCCGGCGAGCAGTTGCCGAGCCAGCGGGGCGTGGTAGGGCGAGAAGTGCGGGTTGAGGGCGAGCGCCTCCCGCAGGTCGTCGGCCGCCTGGGGCCGTCCGAGGGCTGCCTCGACCGCGCCCCGGTGGTAGGCGAAGAGCGGGTTGTGCCAGCCTGTGGCGGCGGCCTGGTGCAGCAGGTCGAGCGCTTCGTCGTCCTGCCCGGCTCGGTGCAGCGCCCAGCCGAGGGCGTCGGCGACCAGGACGCTGCGGCGTCGATTCCACTCCCTCCGCAGCAGTCGAACCGCCACCGCCGGGTCGCCGTGGTCGGCCTCGTAGAGCATCAGCGCCGGATCGGCGGGCACGTTGCCGTCGCCGGCAGTCAGCAGCCGCACTTCCGCCGCGAGGGCGGACAACTGCCCGGCGGCTGCGGCGTCCTGCTGCCGGGCAAGCTCCAACTCGGCCAGCTCTAGCAGGAACTGCGGCAGTGGGGCTCGCGACACCAGCTTCTGGTAGTCCGCCACCGCCTCCGGCACGCTGCCGTTGGCAGCGAGTACCCGGGCATGCCCCGCCTGCGCGTAGTAGTCGTCGGGGGTGTGCGCCAGGGCACGCTGGTAGTGGCCGTCCGCCTCGTCCAGCTGACCGTGGTCCCAGGCGAGGTCGCCGAGGCGGTGCTCGCAGAACGCGGTGTCGCCGGGGGTGCTCGCACTGTCCAGGGCGCGTTCGAGGGCGATCCGTGCCTCCTCGGCCCGCCCGTGGGTCTCCAGGTCGTAGGCGGCACGGGTGTAGCCGGGGACGGTCGGTGCCAGGTCGAGCAGGCGCTGGGTGGCGGCGGTGGCGGCCGGGTAGTCGCCGAGCTGGATTTCGGCGTCGGCCAGCACCAGGTAGCCGGCCGCCCGGTCGGGGGCAATCTCGGTTGCGCGCAGCCCGGCGTCCCGGGCCGCGGCGAACTCGTGGCGGGCGTTGGCAAGCATGCCGGTGCCGGTCAGCGCGCCGTAGTTGGCCTGGGGCTTGAGGGCGAGCGATCTGCGGAAGGCCCGGTCGGCGTCGGCGAGACGGCCCGCGTCCAGGGCGAGCCGGGCCTGGTCGAGGTCGGCCATCCCCAACTGCTCCCACGCGTAGGGGTCCTGGGGACGGTCTCGGACGGCCGACTGGGCGCTCTGGAGCTGGTCGGCACTGGACTGCGGCAGCGGAACCGCGCCCGGGTCGGCGGCCCGAGGTGCAAGCGGGCCGCTCGGTCCGAGGGCGAGCAGGCCGGCGGCGCACCCGAGCACGAGAGCGGCCGCGCCCGCCGCCCGCCGCGCCGTGCGCCACCGGAACGGGCGACGCACGGCGAACAGGCGGCGAGCGGGTCGCTGTTGGGGATCACTGGAGGTCACGGCAGGGCGTGCGGCACGTTGAGGTACGGGAAGGTGTCGGTGGCCGGCTTCGGCTGGAGGTCGAAGAGCGGCGTCGGCAGCAGCCCGGCGGCGGAGGGGCCGCCGGGCTCGCCCTCCAACATCCGCAGCAGCGAGTTGTCGATCATGTCGTTGGGTCGGCGGCCGTTCGGGTAACCCTGGAGGTCTCCGTCCAGCACCCCGAACCGGTTGGGGTTGGCACTCACCGGTGTACTGAGGTTGAGCCGCAGTTCGTCGGCCCAGGCCAGCGCGTTCGGGTCGGCGTCGGCGTTCATCGCCTGGGTGTTGAGGTCGTAGCCGAACTTGGCGCCGTTGTTCTTGCCGATGCCGCCTAGGAACAGGGCGCGGATGTCGGCGCGCGGGATGGGCGGGGCGGGGAAGTTGCCGGCGATCTGGATCTTGTGCGGCGGGGCGGGGTCGAGGGTGGAGGCGAGGAAAGCCTGGTCGTACTGGTCCTGGTCGGCAGAGCGGGCGTTGAAGCGGTCCTCGGGGCCGCCCGGGGTGGCGATGCCGCCGAAGGTGCCCCAGAGCGCGAACATGATGTGTGGGTTGCCGAGCCGGCCGACCTGGCGGTAGAAGGCGTCCTGGGCGCGCAGGTCCTTGGCCAGGTCGGCGCCGGGGCGGGACATGGTGGCCCACACTCCGACCACCGGGTTGCGGCTCACGTCGCCCTTCAACGCTAGTTCGCTCTTGGGGACTTGCAGGATCAGGCTGCTGACGTTGACCGCCGTCAGCGGGTTGGCGGCCGGCAGGTAGCCCGGGACCGGTCCGGCCGTTCCGAGGATGAAGTAGCCGAAGACCCGGGCGTCGGCCTGGAAGGACTCCGCGCTCTGGGTGGCCACCGAACGACCGCCGCCGGGCAGTGCGGTGGTGGCCTGGTCGCGCAGCGTCCGGTAGTCGGGCATCAGACCGATGCTCTGCTGGGTGGGGGCGACCGGAGCGTCCTTGACCAGGACCTCGGGTTCCTGGCCTGCCCGGATCCGCTCCAGCGTGTAGTACTGGCGGAACAGCAGGGCGCGGTCGTTCAGGGAGCGGACCGGTCCGACGGCGATCGGGCCGGCGCCGAACAGCCGCCGGTCCTCGGTGCGGAAGGTCCAGCGATAGGTGGTGTCGGAGCCGCCGTTGCCGTGTCCGTCGACATGGATCTCGTAGCGGGCGCCGCCGGTTGCGAACGGGTAGTTGACCGGCGTGGGGGTGCTGGCGGGTAGCTGGGTCGGCTGGAGGTCGGCGATGATGGTCGCCATGTCCGGGTTGTCCGGGCTGGTGAAGGCGTAGATGTCGGTGAAGTTGGCCTGCGGGTCGGCGATCACGCCCGGTGCGTCGAAGTGGCCGCCGGCCTGGCTGGTGCCGAGGTAGGGGCCGGCCATCGCGGCGGTGGTGAGCAGCGCGGTGGTGGCGGCGAACGCGAGCCGTCTGGTGCGGCGGGCAGGGGGGCGAGACATTGGCATCTCCAGGGCTGGGAGGGTGGTGCGGACCCGCCGCACGGCACGGCGGACAGGGGCTCCTCGCTGCGGACCACCGCGGCGGACCGTCCGCGGCCATACCCTAGAACCGCTGTGGATCATGGACCGGTCAGGCCGCGAGAGCGCCAGTCGAACGAGTGGTGATCTTCAGCCGGACGGATGAGACAGATGGCCGTAGCCACGCCTGATGCGTTAGGGATAAGCCTGCTTCGCCAACGAAGCACCAATTTCTGATGACCGCAGGAGAGCTGACCATGCGCCTGTTCCACACGATTGCCGCCGTCGCCCTGGCGGGCACGCTGGCCCTGTCCGCCGCACCGGCCACCGCCGGCGCCGCCGCACTGCCCAGCGGCCCCACAACGCCGGCAGCCACCACCACGGACACCCCGAACGGCCCGGCCGCACCCGGCATCTATATTTCCCCGTGGGGCAGCGCCCACGTCCGAGTCAGTGCCGAGACTGCGGCCTGGCTGACCCGCAACGGCGTCACACTCGGCGCGATCGCACCGTTCACACTGGACCCCGACGGCCTCGGCTTCGACATGCCGATCGGCTCCACGACCGGCGACCACCTCGACTCCCAGGGGCGGATCTTCTACCCCGGCGGGATGACCCTCGACCAGGCGAGCAGCGGCACCCACGTCGAACTCCAGCCCACCTGGATCCGGATCATGCCGCAGCCCGGCTACTCGGCCGGGGTAAAGGTCAACGGGCAGAAGATCAGCGACGAGACCCTGATCGCCTATACCACCCCCGCCGAGGTGCTCGCCAACGGCCGCCCGACCCTCACCGGCTTCAAGCTCGACCGGGTGCCGTTCCACGTCACCCGGGACGCCGCCGCCCTGACCGCGCAGTACTTCGGCGACGACCTGAAGGTCGACTCCATGTTCGGCACCCTGACCCCGCGCTTCGACTACGTGCCCCGCTAGGTCTTTTCTTCGGATCAGCGGGCCGACCAGATGAAGCTGCCCGCGAAAATCCGTTCGACCCGGAAGACGGTGGCGGTCGTCTCGTAGCGAGGCCAGGCCGCACCACCGTTCGATAAGCCCGTGCCGACCAAGGGACTTGTCGATCGAACGGGAGTCTCGATCGGGTGATCGCGGTCGGTGCCAGGCATGGAAGCAGGGCCTCGTGGTAGCTCGGAGGGTGTCTACGCCGACGAGTGATCCTGGAGGCCCTGCTGTCGCAGTTCTTCTCAGTTACGGCCGTGGAGCCCAGCCCCGCCACACTCGCGTGTGATGCGTCCGCCTTGCGTGCAGGAACCTCCTGACCACCGGGCCACGGCGGCTGCGACCCAGAGATTCCCTGACACCATCCGCGCCCAAGCCCCGCCGTAGCCGTCCGGCGCCCTGAGCAACCGGTGCCGCCGCCGTACCCGGCCGGTGCAACTACCCGTCGCGCCCCGCGCCGGCGGTATTCACTCACCTCGACGGCTGCCCGAGGGCCGCCAAGCGCCCGGACAGAGCGGGGGCCGCCGCCGGCGGAGCCTCGGCTTGATGCCCGGCACCTTCCGCATCCCGGCGTCCAGCCGCACTCCCCGCAACATTCTGGCCCGAGTCCAGACGGCCACTTGTCCCCGGCCACAACGATCATGACCAGCTCCCAGCGCGCGGCCCCCGGGCTGGTTCCGTGCCGCCGTTGGGGTTAATTCACCCAGACAGAGCGTACTTCTGGAATCCGACCGAGCATCGGGCTGGAAACATGTCCCGCGGCCCGGCCTTCTTCCCTCCTCGGCGTCGAAAGTCGAAGCCGGGCTGCGGCAGATTTCGTCGGACAAGGATATTGATATGACGCACACCGTCATGGCCGAACTGGGCCCTCGCGCGGACCGAATGAGTCGCAAGTGGCTCGACTACGCGGCCGCGCATCCGGCGACATCGGTGGCCATCGGCGTGGTCGCCCTCTGCACCGGCGAGCCGCCGACCCGCGAGGAGATCGCCGTGCTGGTGTCCATGGCCGTGGACGCCTACCCCGAGCTGGGGCGGCATCCCGTACCCGAGCCGGCCCGAAGCGCGGGCGCGCCCGGAACTCCCTTCCGACTCGACCAGCAGATCTTCGAGGTCGAGGCGGAGAGCGGGTCCGGACAGGCGGGTCTGCGGGCGGTGCTGGAACGGCTGACGGCGGAGCCGCTGCCCGCGGCGCTCTGGGGCGTCTGGCTCGTACACGGTTACGCCGCCGGAGAGTTCGCGGTCGTCCTGCGAGGCCATCACGCCCTCTTCGACGGCCTACTGCTGACGGACATCATCGCCTGCGCCCTGGGAGCGGAACCACGGCGGCGCTCCGGGGCCGCTGCCGGCTCCGCGCCGCGCCGCGCCGACCCCGCGACGGCCCTGCGGGAGGCTCGCGCCCTGTTCCGGGACCGGGGCCGGGCGGCACAACCTGTTCCGCCGTCCGTCAAACTCACCGGACGGGTGCGGTACGCGTGGGACGGCGTGTCCGTGGAACGGATGCGGGCGGCCGCCGCCGCGCACCGGGCGACGAGCAACGACGTGTATCTAGCTGCCCTGGCGGGGGCGTTGCGGGTCTGGGCCCCCGACCCCCGCTGGCTGGCCGGCGGCCGGCCGGTTCGGGTCCAGGTGCCCATCGGGTACCCGCACGAGGCTGGTCGCCTCGGCGTCCGCGCGACAGCGGCATGGGTGCGGCTGCCATGCGAGGTCGACGATCCGGCCGAGCGGACGGCGCTGGTCAAGGTGCAGACGGACCGCCTGCGGGCCTCCCTGCGTGACCCGCACACCGGCTCGCTGACGCGGCTGGTCAGCAAACTCCTCGGCCGGTTCGATCTGGACCTGCAGTACCACCCCGGCTGGATGTCCCTACTGGTCAGCCACGTCCCCGGGCCTGCGGCCACACCGGCGATCGCGGGCCGGACCGTCACCGCCGGCGTGCCGCTGATGTTCCTGCCCGCCCGGCAGTACCTGGCCACGGCCATGTGCGACTTCGCCGGCATGGCGCAGCTGTGCGTCGTCGCGGACCAGGCGGTGCCCGACGTCGACGAGCTGGCACGGCAATGGGTCCACCAGGTCGACCTCCTCGGCGGTCACCGATGACACCCGCGCGCACCCGCTCGGACCGGCCAGCCGCCGACGCGCCGCCTCGCCGGCTCCGGCGGGCACTCACGGACCGACCATGGGCCACCATCGTGCTCTGGGTCCTGCTGTGCGGGCTCAGCGGGCTGCTTGCCGCGGACGTGTCCGACCGGCTTGCCGGCGGAGGCTTCACCACCCCCCGCGCCGAATCCGCGCTCGCGAAAGTGCAGACCCAGGAGCGGTTCGGCGTCGCCGACCCCGATGTCCTGCTGCTCTTTCGCGCCCGGACCGGGGGGCCCACGGGGGCCACCCTCATGGAACAGGTGCAGGGCGCCGTCACCACCCCGGCAGTGGCCCGGCTCGCCGAGCCACTGCCGACGTCCCCGGACCGACTGCCGTCACTGGACGCCGGCGCCACCACCGCCCTCGTCCCGCTCGCCGTGCACGGCGGCAACGAGGAGGCCAAGCGCCGGGCCCTGGAGCAGCTGCGCCGCGCCCTTCGGCCGCCACCGGCGATCACGGTCTCCTACGGCGGACCGCTCGCCTTCCTCGACGAGGCCAGCTCCCGCTCCCAGGCCGACCTGGTGCGCGCCGAACTGCTCGCCGCACCATTGTTGTTCGTCCTGCTGCTGCTGATCTTCCGGGGCCTGGCGGCGGCCCTGCTGCCGCTGCTGACCGGGTCGGTGGCAGTCGCCATCGGCATGGCCGTGCTGCGCGTGGCCACCGAGTTCACCGAAGTGTC
Source organism: Kitasatospora sp. NBC_00315 (assembly GCF_041435095.1). Classification (NCBI taxonomy): domain Bacteria; kingdom Bacillati; phylum Actinomycetota; class Actinomycetes; order Kitasatosporales; family Streptomycetaceae; genus Kitasatospora; species Kitasatospora sp. NBC_00315. The sequence goes on from NZ_CP108025.1 coordinate 2,200,794, forward strand.
GGCCTTCGCCGTCAACCTGGTCAGCATGCTCGGCCTCGGCCTGGCGGTCGACTACGCCCTGCTCATCCTGACGCGCTATCGCCGGGAGCGCGGGCAGGGAGTCCCCGCCGCGCTGGCGCGGGCGATCACCTTGCGCACGGCCGGGCGTACCGTGCTCGTCACCTCCGCCGTGGTCACGGCGGCCCTGGCCGTGCTGGCATTGTTCCCGCTGGCCTTCATGCGGTCGCTGGCGATCGGTGGATGTGCCGTGGTCGCGGCGGACGTCGCTGCCGCCCTGACGCTCCTTCCGGCGCTGATGGCCGTCCTCGGCCCCCGTGTCGACGCGGGACGCGGACCGGCCCGGTGGTCCCGCCGGAACGGCAGGACGGAACGGCCCGAAGGAGCGCGGTGGCTCAGGCTCGCTATGTGCGTCGCCCGCCGCCCGGCGCTGTGGCTGGTCGCCTGCACCGTCGTGCTGCTCGCCATGGCGGCCCCCGCGCTGCACACCAGGTTCGGCGGCATCGGTGAGGGGACGCTCCCCTCCTCCTCTGCCACCCGACAGGTCTCCGACCAGACCCGCACCGCCTTCCCATCCCTGCAACCGGCCGGAATCCAGACCGTCCTGGCCCTGCCTGCGCCGACCGACTCCGCCGCAGGCGAGGAGGCACTGCGTGGATGGCTCGGCCGGCTGGCCGCCCTTCCGTCAAACCCTCGGGCCGAGGTGACGGCGGTGCGCGGCAACGCGCTGCTGGTCTCCGTCGCCACCACCGGTGAGCCCGACGCGGACCGGCGGACGGTCCGCGCCATCAGGGCCCTGGGGCCGCCGCAGGGCGGCAGCGTCCTGGTCGGCGGCAGAGCGGCCGTCGACGCCGACATGACCGACGCGCTCAACGCCAGGCTGCCACTGGTGGTGGGCCTCGTCATGGCAGTGACCTCGCTGCTGCTCCTGTTCGTCTTCCGGTCGGTGCTGGTGCCGGTCAAGGCAATCGTGACCTCGGTTCTGTCGACCTTCGCCTGCCTTGGCGTGATGACCTGGGTGTTCCAGGACGGTCACCTGGCGTCCCTGCTCGGTTTCTCGTCCCTCGGCTTCGTCGAGACCACCCAGCCCATCGTCGTCCTGGTGGTGCTGTACGCACTGTCGCTGGATTACGAGCTGTTCCTGCTCTCGCACGTACGCGAGGAATACCAGGCCACCGGGGACAACCGCCGTGCCGTCATCGCGGGGCTGCGGCAGACCGGTTCGGTGATCACCGGCGCGGCGGCACTGCTGCTGGTGGTCATCGGCGCACTCATCACCAGCGACGTCATCGCCATCAAGGAAGTCGGGGTCGGCCTGTTCGCCGGTGTGCTGATCGACGCGACCCTGGTACGGCTGTTCCTCGTCCCGGCCGCCCTGCTGGTGGCGGGCCGCGCCAACTGGTGGCCGGGACGGTCGCCGTGCCTCACCGGTCCGTCCGGCGCCGCAGGGCTGCCCGCGCCCGCGGCGGGTCCCCGGATGACCACCGACGCATAGCCGCCGCAGCCCGGCATCGTCCCTTCCGTCTCGAAGAGAAACGCAGACCGTCATGGAGTTCCGGCAGTTGGGCCGCAGCGGCCTGAGAATCAGTGCGATCGCCTACGGAAACTGGGTCACCCACGGCTCCCAGATCGACGAGCGGGCCGCGCGCGCCTGCGTCCACGCCGCACTCGACGAGGGCATCACCACCTTCGACACCGCAGACGCCTACGCGGCCACGAAGGCGGAGGAGGTCCTGGGCCGCGCACTGAAGGGGCAACGGCGCGAAGGCGTGGAGATCCTCACCAAGGTCTACTTCCCCACGGGACCCGGCGCCAACGACCGGGGCCTGTCCCGCAAGCACATCCTGGAGTCGATCAACGGCTCCCTCAGACGCCTGGGCTGCGACTACGTCGACGTCTACCAGGCGCACCGGTTCGACCCGACGACACCGCTGGAGGAGACCCTGCGGGCCTTCGACGACGTCGTCCGCCAGGGCAAGGCGCTCTACGTCGGGGTCTCGGAGTGGACCGCTGACCAGATCCGGGCGGCCGTACGGACCGCGGCCGCGCTGGGCCTGGACCGCATCGTGTCCAACCAACCGCAGTACTCTCTGATCCAACGGGCGATCGAAGAGGAGATCGTACCGTTGTGCACCGAAGCGGGAATCGGCCAGATCGCCTGGTCGCCACTGGCCCAGGGCGTACTCACCGGGAAGTATCTGCCCGGAGCGCCGCCACCGCAGGGCTCCCGGGCCACGGATCCCGCCGGCCGGCCCCGGATCACGCCCCTGCTGCAGGACGACATCCTGAACCGGGTGCAGAAGCTCGGACCCCTCGCCCGCGAAGCCGACCTGACCATGGCCCAACTCGCGATCGCCTGGGTCCTGCAGAACCCCGGCGTCTCCTGCGCCATCATCGGTGCGTCCAGCCCCGACCAGATCCGCCAGAACGCCAGGGCCGCCGGAGTGACACTCGACGCCGACCTGATGAGGACGGTCGACGACCTCCTCGGCGATGCGGTGCACCACGCCGTCCCGGCCTGAGCGCCACGGCGGCACGCCGGCAGGCGCTTCCATTCGAGTGGTGCTTCCCAGTTCGACGTGCCGCCCACCGGGCCCCGTCGTTGGGCTGGGGTGTACGCCGGTTCACACCCGGATTCAAGTCGAAGCGAGAGGTCGATGACGAACACCTACGAACTGACGGCCCACCACCTGGTGAGCGACTTCGGCATCGACCCGGTGCTGATCAGCCCCCAGGCCACCCTGACGGAACTGGAGCTGGACTCCCTGTCGTTGGCGGAACTGGCCGTCATCCTCCAGGAGCAGACCGGTATCCGCCTGGAGGACGTCAACGCCGGCACCAGCCTCGAGGACATCGCCCGGCAGATCGACGCCGCCCGAGCCGACGCAACCGCGGCGGCACCCCGGTGACCTCTCGGGCAGTAGCGGTCACCGGGGTGGGACTGGTGACCCCCGCCGGAATCGGCGCCCAGGCCACCTGGGAGGGCATGCGCGACGCCACCTCCTACGCGACGCCCGACGCCCTGCTGGCCGGACTTCCCGTCGACTTCTCCTGCGCCGTCCCCGACTGGCAGCCCGACACCGTCCTCGGACGCCCGCTCAGCCGACGCCTCGATCACCCGGCCCAGATGGCCGTGCTGGCCGCACGCGAGGCGCTCGCGGACGCCGGCCTGTCGCCCTCATGCTGGGATCCGCGCCGGGTCGGCGTGATCATCGGAGCTGGAACCGCCAGCTTCCAGCAGCTCCACGACGTCTACAGCAAGATCCTCACCGACCGGCACGAACTCGTCTCACCCGTGGCACTGCCCCGCTCGCTGCCCAGCGCACCGGTGTGCGCGGTCGCACTGGATCTGGGCGCGCAGGGCATGAGCTTCGCCCCGGCGGCGGCCTGCGCCTCGGGCGCCGTCGCCATCGGCCTGGCCCTACAGCTGCTGCGCGGCGGCAGCCTCGACGTGGTCGTGGCCGGAGGGGCGGAGAGCGGGCGCTCCATGATCAGCGCCGTGTGCTTCTCCCAGATGGGCGCGCTGTCCACCCGCCGCGGCGATCCCAGCGCGGCCGCCCGGCCCTTCGACGTCGACCGCGACGGGTTCGTGCTGGGCGAGGGAGCGGGAATCCTCGTCCTGGAGAGTCTCGACCATGCCAGGACCCGCCGTGCGCGCGTCCACTCTTACCTCACCGGATACGGGATCTCCACCGACGCCCACCATGTGACCGCCCCGCACCCTGAAGGACGCGGCCTCAAGCAGGCGCTCCACGATGCCCTCTCCGACGCCTCCTGGACGCCCGCGGACGTGGACCACATCAACGCGCACGGGACGTCGACCCACCTCAACGACCTGATCGAAGCGCGGGTCCTGTCCGACGTCTTCCCCCGGGTACCACCCGTGACGGCCACCAAGGGAGCGCTCGGACACGCTCTCGGGGCCAGCGGAGCCATCGAAGCGGCACTCACCGTCCTGACCCTGCGCCATCAGAGCATCCCGCCGACCGCCAACCTCGACCGGCCCGACCCGGCCCTCCCGGGCCTCGACATCGTCACCAAGAGCCCCCGCCCGGCAAGGCTGCGCACGGCCATCAGCACCTCAGTGGCATTCGGCGGGCACAACGCCGTCCTGGCCTTCCGCAGCCCCAACGAGGAAGGCGACACCGAGGTCCGGACCCGCTCCGCCGCCGATCTGTCCCGGCGATGAAGGAAGACCTGTTCAACGCCTCCGGCGCACACCGGCGGTGACGGACCGTGGTGCCCGGCCGGATGGGTCGGGGACGCGGGACAGCAGCGGAGCGGGGCCGTTCGGGCGTCCCACCCCACCACTGCACTCCTCCACTCCGCCGTGGACCTCTCGTTCGGCTCGGCGGGGCACCCGGGAGACCACGGAAGTCACCCACCGCGGCGCTGGTCATCGCCGTCCGCGCCGGGCCCGGGCAGACATGATCGCGTACGTATGGCGTGGGCCGGTCATGCCAACGGAGCGAACGGAGCGGAGTTCACTTCGCATTGATGCATGGCCGTTGCGGGGAGGAATGTTCCGGTTGCATGGGGGCCGCGCCACCGCGCGAAACAGCCGGTGGCCGACCGGAGAGGCCAAGGAAGCTGTGGTGCGGAGCGAGCACGGCTTGGCAGCGCGTGGGCGGATGCGGGCCGCCGCGGCGGTGGTGGCGCGGCTGGCCGAGGAGCGTGCGGCGGAGGTGGAGGCGGCGGCCGAAGCGCTGGCGTCCTCGCCGGGCCGGCTCCTGGTGGCGGGGGTGGGCAAGTCCGCGACCGTGGCCTGGTGCGCAGCGTCATCTACTTCAACGGCAACAACATCACCAGGCCGCTGATCGTCCTCGGCCTGTACGCCCTGGCCGGCGCCGTCATCATCGGCTACCTGGGACGGTGGCGGCCGGTCAAACGGGTCGGCCCGGCAGCACCCGCCGCCCCGGCCGACGCCACCGACGCCCCGGCCCAGACAGCCACAGGCACGAAGAGCGGGAGCCGGAAGACCGCCGTACGGGTCCTCGTCGCACTGGCGATCGCCGCCGCCATGCAGTGCCTGTTCACCTTCAACTACATGAGCTCGGCACATGAACCCGTCGCCACCGACATGCCGTTCGGCTCGGTCGGCCGGACCCCGCTCCTGGCCGCGACCCAGCGGAACCTCTCCCTCAAGGTCACCCAGTACCCGAACGAGCAGGCCGCGAAGAACGCCATCGACCAGGCGAAGATCTACGGAGCACTCATCCCCGGACCGACGTCCAACCGGTGTGGGGGTGTCCCGGCGGGCGGGTGTCGGTCCGCCCGCCGGGTGGTGGTGTCAGGTCATCCCGAGCAGGTGGCCAGGAGAATGGTGACGACGGTGCAGGTGGCGGTGTCGCTGTCGTTGGCGGCGTTCGGGTCGGCCGGGGCCGACGCGGTGCGGGTGCCGGTGACGTGGGCGAAGCCGAGCGAGAGCAGGTGCAGCGGGATCCGGAACGTCTTGCTCGCACTCGCCCCGTCGGCGATCGCACCGTAGGTGCAGGTCACCGTCCCCGACGCGGTGGTGCACCCGGCGGGGAGGTTGGTGGCGGTGGCGCCGGGCGGCAGGGTGGCTGTCACGGTCGCGGAGGCGAGCGGGGCGGGGCCGGTGTTGCGGGCGGTGAGGGTGTAGGTGAGGTAGGGCACCAGGATGCCGAGGTGGGGCTGTGCGGTGACGTCCACGGCGACGTCGGAGGCCGGCGGGGTGATGACGGTGGTGGACTGGCTCGCGGTGCTGTTCGCGGGGTCCGGGTCGTCCTCGGTGGCGGTCGCGGTGGCGGTCGCGGTCAGGGTGCCGGTCGCGGCCGGGATCACGCTGACGGTGACGGTGGCCGACGCGCCGTCGGGCAGGGCGCCGAGAGTGCAGGTGACGGTCGGCGCGGCGACGGCGCAGGTGCCCTGGGAGGCGGCGGCCGAGGCGATGGTGCTCGCGGCGCCGGACAGGGTGAGCGTGGCAGTCGTGCCGGTGGCGTCGTCCTGGCCCTGGTCGGTGACGGTGGTGGTGTAGGTGAGCGGGGCGCCCTGGCTGACGGGGTCGGCGGAGTCGCTGATCGTCACGGCGAGGTCGGCGGTGGGGGCCACATAGGTGAACTGGTCGGCGCTGCCGGTGACGCTGGTCCCGCCAGGTGTGGTGATCTGGACGTCGACCGTGTTTGCCGCATGCGCGGGGGTGGTGGCGGTGCAGGACGTCACGGTGCACGAGACGTTGGTGGCGGGGGTGCCGCCGAAGGTGATCGCGGTGGCACCGTTCAGGCCGGTGCCGGTGACGGTAACCGTGGTGCCGCCCGCGACCGGGCCGCTGTTCGGTGTGACTGCGGTGATCTCGGGCGCGGGGACGGTGTGCAGGGACAGGTTGCGGGGTCCGGACACGCCGGCGGCGGTGGTCACCGTGTTGGTGGCGGTGTCGATGGCGTAGATGAAACCGGGTACGTCGCCGCTGGGGCTGACCGGGTCGGTGGTGTAGGCGGTGGTGCCGGTGGAGTCGATCTGGACGTCCTGGATGTTGCCGAGGCCGCCGACGAAGGCGGTGACGGTGTCGGTGGCGGTGGCCACGACGTAGACGCCGTGGTTGCCGGGGCTTCCGCCGTAAAGGGTGGCGCCGTCGGGGCTGATCGCCACGCTGGTGGTGTTGGCGGCGGCAATGCTCGACGTGACCGTGTTGGTGGCGGTGTCGACCTTGGTGATGGTCGCGCCGCCGCCGGTGGCGACGTAGACGGCGCTGCCCGCAGGGTTGACGACGACACCGAACGGGGTGGCGGGCATCGGCACGGTCGCGGTCACCGTGGCGGTGGGGGTGTCGATCACGGTCAGGGCGTTCGGTGCGAACGTGGTGACGTAGGCGGTGGCTCCGGACGGGTCGAGGGCGATGCCCTCGTGGTTGCCGGGCACCGGCACGGTCGCGGTGACGGTGTTGGTGGCGGTGTCCACGATCTCGACGGCGTGCGCGGAGGTGTCGGCGACGTACACGGCGGTGCCCGCGGCGTTGAGGGTGAGCGCCACGGGGATCCCGGCGAGGGGGATCGTCGCGGTGACCGCGTCGGTGGCGGTGTCGATGACCGCGACGGTGTTCGCGTACGCGGTCGCTGCGTACACGGTGCTACCCGCCGCGTTGACCGCCACGTCCTGGACGTAGCCGCTGACCGGGACCGACGCGGTGGTCGCGCCGGTGGTGGTGTCGACCACCGAGACTGCCTGCCCGGCGAAGTTGGTGACGTAGGCGGTGGTGCGGCCGGGCTGCACCGCCAGCGCCGACGGCGCCGCCACGGCGGCCAGACCGGTCGTGATCAGCAGGGACGCGGCGGCGGTCGCGACCCGGCGCCGCCAGCGGGCACGCGACGGGCGTAACAGGATGGTCGGGGACATCGCGGAGGTTCCTCCTTGAATCACGCAGCTCGACGGCAGGAGCCGGAAGCCCCCGAAAGACCGCCGAGGCGGACACGCGACAACCCCACCAGCCCGGCCGCAAGAAAAGATCACCGTGAACTGACGGGGTATCAGGACCACCGTCGTCGACCAGGACCACCGCTGCGGCGGGAAGTGGCGGACGCGTCCGGAAAACCCCCGTCAACGTCCGAATTCCTGAAGTGACGCGGCGGGACATCGTCGAGCAGCCGGCCCGATCCATCCTCGGCGGGGAGATGTACGAGAGCTGACCGGGCCGGCCGTCCGGGAGGATCGTGACGGCCCGGTTCGTGATCCGTGACGTCGGCCCGCAGCGCGACCTCCCCACCTGGGAGAACGGGCGGTCGATGTCCCAGGGCACAGGCCTGGGACATCCTGCCCGCGCCCCCGCACCGTCTCGCACGCAATCTCGCTCGGCTGCCCCGCAGGCATCGACACCTGGACCTCCAACGGCAGGACGACGGCCTCCGAGAGCAAACGTCGAAGGCCGTCGTTGCGCATCGCAGCCGATCAAGCACACCACCCGCAGGTAGGGCGGCTGCTGACCGCCCTACCTCGGGATCCGGAGTTCGGCCGGTGTCAGGAGATGGAGAAGACCGACGCCCAGTTCTGGCTGGCCGAGCCGGCGGAAGCGGTGTTGGCGGTGACCGCCTGGCCTGCGGTCGCGTTGCCGTCCAGGACGAGGCTGGCGGCCGCGTTGGTCAGGGTGTAGGTGCCGGCGGCGTTCTGCGTGACCGTCCAGTGCTGGTTGGGCGTGCCGAGGTAGACGGCCTGCAGGGTGACCTGGCCGCCGGCGGTGGCCGGCGCGGTCAGGTAGAGCGGGATCGCGCAGCTGTCGGCGACCCGCACGGTGCCGTCGCCGTTGGAGGTGAACTTCCAGCGCTGCGAGGCCCGGGAGGTGTCCAGCGCGGCGAACTGCGCCACCGTCGAGAGGGAAACACTGCAGCCCCCGGTGCGCTGGAGGGCGACGCCACCGCCGTTGCTGAGCGCGTGGTAAGCGTTGTCACCGACGATCGTGGGGCCGTAGTTGATCAGGTGTGTGTCGAGCGCGGTCAGCGCGGCGCCGGTGGTGGACAACGGCGGCACGGCCGTGGGGCGGACGTTCTTGAACCAGTCGGCGAAGGTCGCGGGCGTGTGCGAGGCCAGGCCGGTGATGGTGCGGTCCCAACTGCCGTCCACCTGGTTCCACAGCTGGAGCAGCGCGCCGTCCACGTTGCCCTGCACCTGGTCGCCGGTCTGCCAGTTCGCGCCGACGGTGAACGACTCGGACGAGCCGTCAGGGAACACGTAGCGCTGGTCGCCCAGCAGGTAGGCGGCCACTGAATCGCCGAAGCCCTCGGTCCAGGCGCAGGTGGCGGACGACGCGTACGGGATGAAGTGCGGGCTGCAGTTGGTGACGGTCGGGAACGTGCTGTTGTACAGGCGGTTCTGGAAGAAGTGGCCCACTTCGTGCAGCACGGTGTGCTCGGAGTCCGGGTCGGTGTCGGCCAGGTGCACGGTGTTCGACAGGTCGTAGTACGGCCCGTCGAAGGACCCGCTCTGCCAGCGCAGCGTCAGCGTGGTGCAGGTCGCGGCGTTCGCCTCGGCGGTCGTCCAGCACGGCGTCGTCGAGTTGGCCCGGCGCGACCAGAGCAGGTTGACGGTGTCGAAGGCGTGCCAGGCGCGGGCGTCGGCCGCCGGTTTGACGCTCCCGACAGAGCCGCTCGACGATACGTTCAACAGCGTCGGCGTGTCGAAGGTGTAGACCGTACCGCTGGAGTTGGCGACCTTCCACACCTGGTTGTTGCGAGCGGCGAAGCGGAAGAACATTTGGTACATCACGGGGGTGGTGACCGGGGTGTAGCAGAGGTTGAACGAGCCGTCGGCCGCGCCGGTCAGCTGGGTGTCGGTGTTCAGCTTGTGTTCGGTGTCGGCCGGCGTCTCCCGGCCCCAGAGCTCGACCGAGGCGTTGCGGGCGGCCCGGGTCAGAGTCGGCTTGGCGGTACCCGCCTCCGCAGACTGGTAGTCGAACTGAAGGTTGCCCCTCAGACAGATGGGGCTCGCGGCGGAGGCGGTGCCTGCCGAGAGCGGCACGATGACGCCTGCGGCGAGCAGCGCCGCCGGTATCAGCAGGCGGAGCAGGGCGGTGGACCTGCGTAACATGGACGTCCTTCCAGAAGGCGCCCGGACCCGCCGACCGGCAGACCTGGCGCGGGGAGGCCGGGTGTTCCCCGGCCCGGCCCGTGACGCTCCGCCCCGTGACGGGCCGTCCGGGCCGTCAGCCATCGTCGGTTCAGTGCCACGCCGCGCACCAGAGGCGCACAGGGTCACAGCCATCGGTTATGCGGTTGGCATGTACGCTCGGCGCATGCCTGCGCCAGCCGTGCGCCCTGTGCCGGCCTCGGCACCTTCACGCCGCCTCGCCCCGCAGGACCAGCTGGCCGCAGCGCGCGCCCGAGCGCTCCGCCTAGTACTGCAACGGTGCTTACCGTGACTGCTGTTGAGTTCGCTCGTTGGACTGTTCATGGGTGGGGATATATCCGAGGTGGATGCTCGTCGCTGGTCGGACGGGCTTGCTGGGTTGCATGAGCGTTTTGCTCACCGATTCGCGCGGAGTGAGCCGCGTGAGTCGGCGCTGGCGTACACGCGAGGGCTGCTGGCGCCGTTGGAGCGCAAGAACGCCTGGACGGTGGCCGAGGAAGCCGGCCACGCAGGACCGGACCGGATCCAGCGGCTGCTGAACCGGATCGACTGGGACGCGGACGGGGTGCTCGACGACGTGCGCCAGTACGTCGTCGAGCACCTGGCCGACCCGGGTGGCGTGCTGATCGTGGACGACACAGGGTTCCTGAAGAAGGGCGTGCGGTCGGCCGGTGTCCAAAGGCAGTACTCCGGCACTGCGGGGGCCTGTGCGTCAATAAGTGCACGGTGGACGGGAGTTGGTGAGAGTCTGCAATATGACCCTGTGCCAGTCAGGCCGCATCGCCGCCCGTGCACTGCGGGCCAAGTTTGACCAGATCCTGCCGCACTTCGACGAGCGCCGCCGTCGGCTGTACCTGGCCAGTGAGGCCACCGCCATCGGCCACGGCGGGATCGCCCGCGTCGCCGAGGCCTCCGGCACCAGCACCGCCACCATCTCGCGAGGTATCGCCGAGTTGGCCGGCTGCTCAGCGCCGACCCTACGAATCCGGGCTCCAGGTGCCGGCCGCAAGCGGCTGACAGACACCGACCCCGGTCTGCTGCGCGCGCTGGAGTCGCTGCTAGAACCGCACACCCGAGGCGATCCCGTCTCCCCGCTGCGCTGGACCACGCTGTCCTTGCGGTCCCTGGCCTCGGCCCTCACCGCACAGGGCCACCCCGTCAGCGCGTCAACCCTCGGGCGCCTGCTGCACACCCTGGGCTACAGCCTGCAGGGAACCGCGAAGACGACGGAGGGCATCAGCCATCCGGACCGCGATGCCCAGTTCGCCCACCTCAATGCCACCGCCACCGCTTTCCTCAACGACACCCAACCGGTGATCAGCGTCGACACCAAGGCCAAGGAATGGCTCGGCAACCGCGACCGGCCCGGTCGCACCTGGCGGCCAGGCAAAGACGCGATCAAGGTGGACTGCCACACGTTCACCACCAACGACCAGCCGATGGCGATCCCCTACGGGATCTACGACATCGCCAACAACTCCGGATGGGTCAACGTCGGCACCGACCACGACACCGCCCAGTTCGCGGTGGAGTCCATCCGCCGCTGGTGGCAGCACCGCGGACAGGCGGACCACCCGCATGCCACCCGGCTCCTGATCACCGCCGACTCCGGCGGCTCCAACGACCCCCGCCGCTGGACCTGGAAGTACAACCTGGCCGCCTTCGCGCGGGAGAGCGGCCTGGAGATCTCCGTCTGCCACCTACCGCCCGGAACTTCGAAGTGGAACAAGATCGAGCATCGGATGTTCTGTCACATCACCGCGAACTGGCGGGGGCGACCTCTGACCAGCTACCCGCTCGTCATCGAGACCATCGCCGCCACAACCACCAAGACCGGCCTGACCATCGGGGCCGAACTGGACACAGGCAGCTACGACCTGGGCATCAGCGTCACGCCCGCCGAGTTCCACGCCCTGCCAATCACACCGAACGCCTTCCACGGGGACTGGAACTACACGCTGGCTCCCGTTCCACCGCGAACGCCAGACGCGCCGGCAAGCACTCGCCGGATCGACCCCGGCCTGACCACGATGCTCACCGATCCGGCCCTGACCGGCATGTCACGGACCGCCTTCGAACATCTGGTCGCAGTCTCGGAACCTTATTGGGACGCCATGGCCGAGGCGGCATTCCAGCGGCGCTTCCACCGCCCACGCAGCTACCTCCACCCACAGATCAGCAGCGTGGACCACCGCCACCGGCTCCTGGCAGCAATCCTGCGCCGCCGCAGAGCGGTGACCATTACATTCCTGGCCCAATTGCTGGGCGTCAACCGCACCAACCTGTCCATCCAGTACCAGGACGGAAAGCGACTCCTGGACCTGCATCGGGTCCTCGTCACACCCATACCCGGGCCGCCCGCCCGCACATTGGAACAGCTACACACCCGAGCCACTCCCACCGAAGGCCCGTAGCTGACAGTTATTCAATTACAGGCCCCGGGCCGTACCGAGAACTGCCAGGTCGGGGTGTTCCTCGCCTATGCGGGCGAGCGGGGCCGGACGCTGATCGACCGAACGCTCTACCTGCCGAAGTCCTGGACGGACGACCGTGAGCGCTGCCGGGGTGCCGGGATCGACGACGACATCGAGTTCGCCACCAAGGTCCAGCTCGCCCGGCAGATGATCCGCCGCGCGATCGACGACGGGATCCCGTTCCGCTGGGTGACCGCGGACGCCGGCTACGGCTACAGCAAGAGCTGGCGCTACGAGCTCGAGCAGGCCGACGTCTTCCACGTCGTGGCCACCACCCGACACGACACCGTCGTTACCCGGCAGGCCATGGACCACCGGCTCCACGACCTGATGGCCGACCTGCCGCGGCAGAAGTGGAAGCGCCGCTCCTGCGGCGACGGCGCGCACGGTCTGCGGGTCTACGACTGGGCTCGCGTCGAGGTCCGGCCCTGGCACCGCCCCGACCGCAGGCACTGGGTTCTGGCCCGCCGCAGCATCACCGATCCCACAAGGATCTCCTACTACATCGCCTACGCGCCCGCCGATGCCACCCTGAACGAGCTGATCGCCGTCGCGGGCGCCCGCTGGGCGATCGAGGAGTGCTTCCAGACCGCGAAGGGCCAGTGCGGCCTGGACGACTACCAGGTCCGCCGCCACCAGGGCTGGTACCGGCACATCACCCTCGCCATGGCCGCGCACGCCTACCTCACCGTCCTACGGGCCCAGCACCTTGAAAAGGGGCACGACCTGCTCGAACGCCAGACCTGATACCCCTGACCGTCCCCGAGATCCGCCGGCTGGTCACCCACCTCACCCGGCCCGTCCGCCGCAGCATCGACCACGTCCTGCACTGGTCCCGACGGCGCCGCCGACGCCAGCACCAGGCCCGCACCAGCCACTACAAGCGACGAGGCCACAGCCCAAGAGCTGAAGCCTCGTCACGGTAAGCACCGTTGCAGTACTAAGACCCGGAAGGTGAAATCGCCCATCTCGCGCTACGCGGAAAGGAAGATGGACGGCCGCCCCGACGGGAGTCGGACCGTGGCCTCCGTAACGACCGCTCTCCTGCAACCCCCGCCCCCTCGGCCCGCGCTGCCGGCCACCACGGTCCCTGACTACGTCGGCCCCGGCCAGACCGGCAACCGCATGCCCCGCGTCCTCGGGATCCTCCAGGCAGAGCCCGACAGGCAGTGGAGGGCCAGAGAGATCGCCGAGCTCCTCGGCGACGTCACCCTGGTCGCCACCTATCGACAACTCGCCCGCTGGACCGAAAGAGGGCTGATCAGGAAAGTTCGCACGGGCCGTTACACGGCAGCCGCCCCAACGGGCACCGCCGCCTTGCGTGACCTGCGGAAACGCTAACTACCCGGCTTGGGCAAAGCTCACACCGTCACGGCCGACGCCTTGCACACGCAGCGCGGCCACGTCCGCTTCCTGGTAGAGGAAAAGAGGGCCCACTACCTGCTGGACTCTGTTGCTCTATTCGGTCGTGGATCGCTGACTGCGGCATGATCGCTCTTGCGGTTGTCTCGTGGGCAGGCGGTCGCGGGGGTGGTGCGGGTGTCGATGAGGGCGGTGGGGCTGCCGGAGGTCCCGGAGCAGACGGCGCTGGTCGCGGCGGCGGCGTTCCCGAAGGGGACGCTGGCGATGCGGGTGCGGGAGAGGCTGGCGGAGGTCTTCGCGGACGAGCCGTTCGCGTCCGCGTTCGGGGTGCGCGGGGCGCCGGGCCTGCCACCGGGGATGCTGGCGCTGGTCACGGTGCTGCAGTTCGCCGAGAACCTGACCGACCGCCAAGCGGCCGGGATGGTGGCCCGGGCGATCGACTGGAAGTACGCGGTCCTGCGCCACGAGGCGCCATCACTCCGGGCAAGGGTGAGAGACCCTTGCCGCTGGTCTGTCGCAGCAGATTAGCGAAGCTGGGGGCAGCCTGACCGCGGAGACGCGCGGGCGGGCGGCAAGCAGCCCCGACAACGACGGAACGCATCGGCACTGCCAGACGGTGCGGGTCCGGCAAGCAAGACGAGACGCCGTACGCGAGGAACCAGCGTCTGAAGCCCCGTAACACTTCCACCGGCTCCAATCCCGTCCAGCAGCACGGCCACGACGCCATCGTGATCGAGTTCGCCCGCTCCGACTGCGGCTCCTGCCCGTCCCGCGACAAGTGCACCACCGCGGCACGAGGCAACCGCATGCTCACCCTGCGGCCCCGCGAGCTGCACGAGACCGTCACCGCCGCCCGCGCCGAGCGGAACACCGACACCTGGCAAGCCAAGTACGCCCTCCGCGCCGGTGTCGAGGGCATCATCAACCAGGCCCTGGACGTCACCGGGTTGCGCCGGGCCCGCTACCGCGGCCTGCCCAAGGTCAGCCTGCAGCACGCCTACTCGGCCGCAGCGATCAACGTCATCCGCCTCGACGCCCACTGGTCCGAAGGCCCCCGACGCCCCCGGACCAGCCGACTCACCCGACTCGCCCACCAACTCGCGGCCTGATCCTCGACCCGAATAGAGCAACAGAGTCACAGCGCGGCGCAAAGTTCGACGTCGGCAGCAGGAGAGGCCCAACTGCGCGCGGTGTCATCCTGTTCCGAGCCGGTCGGGCAGGGCCATGGAGGGGTCGGCCGGTGCTCTCCTCCCCCTGCAGGCCCGGGTGCGGTGAGCGCCCGGCGTTCACCGCGGGCCTGCATTGGAACCGGCCTCAGACCCTTGACGTTCCCCTGCGCTCGAACGCCTCGCTCCGCTGGAGCCAGTGCCGCAGTCGGCCCGGTGGGCGGCCCTGGCGTGGCAGAAGGGAGGGTACTTCCCGCAGCTTCCGCCACCGTAGAGCGGGTGGATCGGCGGTCGGACCTACGTGGCCTTTCGAGCAGACCGGTGCGACATATGCGACATTTATCCATCAAAGTCACAAAATGTCTTCATGTCCGTCATGAGGGTGTCGCCTCGTCTCTGGAGGGTCCCGTGGATCTCACGCTGCTCCGCCCGCTCTACACCGCGTCGGATCCCGTCGTCTCGGTGCACATCGACACCAGCCGCGAGGACCAGGACGCCGACCACCGACTGGAGGTCGGCTGGCGCGCCCTGCGCCGCGACCTCGAACAGCGGGGCGCCGACGAGCGGACGCTCGTCGTGCTCGACGAGAAGGTCGGTGGATCGCCGCACCTCGTGGGCCCGCAGGGCGAGTCGCTGTTCGCCGCCGGCGGGCGCCTGCTCGGCGCCTTCACCCTGTCCCGTCCGCCGACGCGCAACCGCGCCGTGCTCGCGCCGCTCGCCGACCCGCTGGAGACCGTCCTCGACCTGGACCACCAGCTGCCGTACGTGATGGTCGCTCTCGACCGGGAGGGCGCGGACATCGACGCCTTCCCCGCCGGCGCCACCGACCCGGCCACCAGCCGCACCTTCAGCGGCAGCACCCTGCACATCACCCGGGTGCGGGCCGGCGGCGAGAGCATGGCCTCCTACCACCGCCGCACCGTCAACGTGTGGACGAAGAACGCCGCCGGCGTCGCCGCCGAGATCGACGAGGCCTGCGAGGCGGTCGGCGCCGCCCTGGTCCTCGTGGGCGGTGACCCGAAGGCGACCGCGATCCTGCGCGAGCAGCTCACCGCCCGACGGCACGGCGTGGAGGTGGTCGAGGTCCCGGGCGGTCGCGGCGGCGAGGACGCCCAAGGCGTGCTGCGGGCCGCCGTCGACAAGGCGTTGCAGGCGGCATCGGAGCGCAGTCACGCGGCGGCCGTGGCCGAGTTCGAGAGCGCCCGGGCGCAGGGCTTGGCCGTGCACGGGATCCCGGCCGTCAGTACCGCGCTGGGAGAGGGCCGGGTCGCCACCCTGCTGCTCGGCGAGGACCGGGCGGGGGACCCGCTCAAGTGGTCCTCCGGCGCGCACCCGCTGCTGGTCGCCAGCGCCCCCGAGGCCTTGGACGGCGCCGCCGCCGCGGTCGAGGCCCCCGCAGGGGCTCTGCTGCTGCGCGCCGCCACCATGGGCGGCGCCTCCTTCTGCGAGATCCCCGCAGGCATCGCCGACGACGACGTCGCGGCCGTCCTGCGCTTCACCGCCCCGTAGCAGCCCCACCGCCCGAACGAGAATCGAGGACCTTCATGACCGACACCACCGGTGCGGCTTCCGGGCACGGTGTGCACTCCGAGGTCGGCCGGCTGCGCAAGGTCCTGGTGTGCGCACCGGGTCTGGCGCACCGCCGCCTGACTCCGACCAATTCGGACGATCTGCTGTTCGACGACGTGATGTGGGTGGAGAACGCGCAGCGCGACCACGCGGACTTCGTCAACAAGCTCCGCACCCGCGGGGTCGAGGTGGTGGAGCTGCACGACCTGCTCGCGCAGACGATGGCCGTGGCCGGGGCGAGGGACTGGCTGCTGGAGCGGAAGATCAACGCCAACGAGGTCGGCGTCGGCCTGGTCGACGGCACCCGCGGCTACCTGGAGACGCTGGCTCCGCGCGAGCTCGCCGAGTTCCTGATCGGCGGGCTCGCCACCAGCGACCTGCCGGAGGACTTCCGCTCCGGCTACGTCGCCCTGGCGCAGGAGTCCTCCGGTGTGCGCGAGTACCTGATGCCGCCGCTGCCCAACACCCTCTACACCCGGGACACCACCTGCTGGCTGTACGGCGGGCTCACCCTCAACCCGCTGTACTGGCCCGCCCGCCACGACGAGACCCTGCTCATGAAGGCGATCTACACCTTCCACCCCGACTACGCCGGCTCGACCGTCTGGTGGGGCGACCCCGAGCAGCAGTGGGGCCAGGCGACGTTCGAGGGCGGCGACATCATGCCCGTCGGGGGCGGCGTCGTCCTGATGGGCATGAGCGAGCGCACCTCCCGCCAGGCGATCACCCAGGTCGCCGCCGCGCTGTTCGCCCAAGGGGCGGCCGAGCACGTCGTCGTCGCCGGCATGCCCAAACTGCGCTCCGCCATGCACCTGGACACGGTGTTCACCTTCGCCGACCGCGACATCGTCACCCAGCATCCCGCGATCATGAACGCGGTGCACACCTTCTCCCTGCGCCCCAGTGACAAGGCGCCGGGTGTGGAGGTCACCGACGAGGGCAGCGCGGCGTTCACCGACGTCGTCGCCAAGGCGCTGAACCTGAGCGGGGGCCTGCGGGTCATCGAGACCGGCGGCGACGTCTACACCTCCGAGCGCCAGCAGTGGGACAGCGGCAACAACGCGGTGGCCGTGGAGCCCGGCGTGGTCTTCACCTACGACCGCAACACCACCACCAACACCCTGCTGCGCAAGGCCGGCGTCGAGGTGATCACCATCGTGGGCGCCGAACTGGGCCGCGGCCGCGGCGGCGGACACTGCATGACCTGCCCCATCGTCCGCGACGCCGTCGACTACTGACGCGCGTCCGCGCGCCGAGGAGAGATCCCCGTGTCGGAGTTCCACTGGGGCCACGCCCTGCTGCTGTTCCTCGCCCTGTTCGCCCTCTACAGCCCGATCGCCGCGCTGTCCTCCTACCTGCCCTACATGGACGGCTACAGCCCCAAGGAGCAGCTGAAGCTCTCCTTCGGCCTGTTCCGCAACGTCACCGTGCTGATGCTGCTGGCCCTGTGGGTGGGCGAGCCGCTGCTGGAACTGCTCGGCATCAGCACCGCGGCGCTGTCGGCCACCGGAGGTATCGCGCTGATCCTGGCGGCGGTGCCGATGATGACCGGCTCCGCCAACCCGCCGCCGGCCCCGGGCGAGGCGGCCGGCCGGGGCCCGAAGCCGCCGTGGCGCTCCATCGTGTTCACGCCGCTCACCTTCCCCCTCACCTTCGGCGGCACCACGTTCGGGTTCTTCGTCGCCTACCGCGCCGACGTTGACGGGTGGAAGGCCGGCATCGCCATGACCGTGGCGGGACTTGCCTACGCCGCGGTCACCGGCATCACCCTCTACCTGTCCGGCCACGTGGTGCGCAGGGTCTCCCCCAGCGTGGCCGCCCTGCTGGACCGGGTCGCCGGCATCCTGCTCACCGCCATCGCCGTCACCCTGATCGCCAGCGGCGGCACCCGCATGGTCGACGAGGTCCTGAACGCGCTGTGACTGCCAGCCCTCCACGCCCCGGGCGGCGTGCCCGGCCCCGAAGCCGGGCGCCGCGCCCGGCGCCTACCGCACAGGCCCTGCGGCGGCGAACCGGCCAGCGCGCGGCGCGCCGCCCGCAAGGCGAGGAGCGGCGCAGGGCCCGGGTGCTGGGACTGGCCCTGGACGTCGGCGAACTGCTGCTCGCCGACGGCCAGGGCACCGAGGACGTGGAAGCGGCGATGCTCACCGTCGCCCGCGCCTACGGCCTGGCCGGATGCGAGCCACAGGTCACCTTCACCATGATCTCCATCAGCCACCGCGCCTCACCCGACGCCGGAGCGATGATCCTCGACCGCACGGTGTGGCGACGCGCGTCCAACTACACCCGCCTCTCGGCCACCTACACCCTCGTCACACAGGTCGCCGAGGACCGTCTCGACCTGGAGGCGGCGCGCCGCCGGCTCACCGCGATCCGCCGGCGCGCCGCACCCTACCCGAGCCGGCCGCTCTCCCTGGTCGCCGGCACCCTCGCCGCCAGCGCGACCCTCCTGGTCGGCGGCAGCGCCGACGCCAAGGCCGCCCTCACGTTCTGCGCCGCCTTCGTCGCCTCCTCCATCGGCGACCGCCTCGCCGCCACCTTCCACGACCGCGGCGTACCGGAGTTCTACCAGTACGCCGTCGCCGCCGCCCCTGCCTCCGCGATGGGCGTCGTACTGGCACTGGCCGGAGCCGGACTGCGCGGCTCCCAGGTCATCACCGGCGGACTGTTCGCCCTCCTACCGGGCCGGGCGCTGGTCGCCGCCGTCCAGGACGGCCTCACCAGCTTCTATCTCACCGCCGCCGCCCGCCTCGTCGAACTGCTCTACCTCATCACCGGAGTCATCCTCGGCGTCCTGGCCGTCCTGCCCGTCGGTGAACTCCTCGGCGCCACCCTGCGCCCCGAAGACCCCTTGGAACGCAGCTCCGCCCCCGCCTTGCAACTCATCGCCGCCGGGGGACTGTCCCTCGCCCTCGCCGTTCTGCTCCAGACCCCCCGCCACACCCTGCTGTTCGCCACCCTCAACGGCGCCGCCGCCTGGAGCGTCTTCGGTGTCCTCACCCGGCAAGGCGACATGAGCCCGATCGCCGCGACCGGCATCGCCGCGGCGACCGCCGCGCTGTTCGCCCACACCGCCTCCCGCCAACAGCGGCTTCAGCCCCTCCCCCACATCAGCGCCGCCCTCGGCCCCCTGCTGCCCGGCTCCCTCACCTACACCGGCGTCCTCGCCTTCATCCAAGGCCGCCCCGCCGACGGCCTCGGCGACCTCAGCCGCGCCGCCGCCCTCGCCCTCGCCCTCGCCCTCGGCGTCAGCATCGGCGGCGAAATCACCCGCCAACTACGCCGCGTCCCGGCCCTCGGCCGCCAGGCCGCCGAACGCACCCACGGATACTGAACTGACGCACCCCCACGGGACTCGGCTCCACCGGAGTGTCGCCGTGCTCGGCGAACAAGTCCACCAGCCCCGGCAACCGACCGCGTCGTCCGCTCCCCGCTCTTGGCCACCGACTCACCGACCTCATCGACCAGCGCGACGCCGAATTGCGCCCCGCCCCCGGCGGCCGGACCCACCTGCGCCGCGGCCGAGCAGCGCCTCGCTTCCCGGCGCGGAGCCGGCGTCCGCGTCGCCGGCCGGGGCCGCCGGCTGTTTCGGGACGCCAGAGGCGATGCCGCACTTCTCGATCAGCCTGTCGCGGTCCAGGTCGCACAGCCCCGACCCCAGATCGCCTCCCCGTCGCCGGCCCGTTTGCCGCCGGCGGGTGCGGCAGCGCCCGGGCCGGGCGCTGGTGGTGCCGCACTTCTCGACCAGCTTGTTCTCCAGCAGGTCCCGCAGCGCCTCGTAGGCCTTGTTCGAGCGTTTGTGGTGCGGTGCGGCGCGCTTCCAGACCTGATTGGTCGAGGCGATCCTCAGCACGCCGAGGACGGCCAGGACCCTGCCGCGCCCAAAGCACGTCGGCGACCGGGGGCCGGGCCGGGGTCTCGACGGCCGCCGTTACCAGGCACCTGGCGCCCGCCGGCTCCAGCGGCTCGAGGCGCGGCCGTGGCCGGTGGGCGGGCCATGGGGTGCGCGGCCGGCCCCTCAACGACGTTGCGGCATCTTGCGCGGCGTCACCCGAGAGTGGCTATGGCGGCGGTGATCAGCTGACGTGCCCCGGCCGACGGCCACGAGGTCCGGGACGAGGATGTCGCCCGCCTCTCCCCCGTCCGTGCGGCACCACGTCAACATGCTGGGCCGGTGCTCCTTCCAACTCCCCAACCCGCCCGGCGGCCTGCGGCTCCTGCGCGACAAGAACGTGGCCGACAGCGAGTAGGCACCGGCAAAGGCGTGCCGGGCCGAGGTCGGCCGAGGTGCTTCGGCGGTGACGAGGGCGTCAGTGCCCTGCTCGCGACAGGCGAGCCGTGCCGTCGGCCGGGGTGAGGCAGCGGCGCACGAGGGCGAGGGTGCGCTGTGTGACCGTATCGAGAGGGGTGCCGTTCTCGACGGCGGCCAGGGCGGTGTGCAGCATTCCGGCGATCAGGTCGGCCGTGAGCGCGGGCTCGGGAGCGCCGAGCTCCCGGACGGCGGCGCGGAACGGTTCGACCTGTTCCAGGTGGAGTTCCATCAGCCGCTGCTGGCAGGCCGGAGGAAGGCCGGCGTTCATGAGGGCGACAGCGGGCCGGTGTGCGCCCTCGGCGCCGAGGCGGAGGCTTTCCCCGAAGAACGCCTCGACGCGTTCCAGCGGGCCGTTCGCGGTGGCCATGGCGCGGGTGAGTGCCTCGTTGGAGCGCCGGAAGGCTTCCTCCGTGATGGTGGCCAGGAGGGCCGCCGAGGAGTCGAAGTACTGGTAGACGCTGGAGCGGGCCAGGCCCGCGCGGGCGCCGACCGCCGCCGGTGTGACGGCGGCGGCGCCCTCGTTGACCAGGATGTCGATCGCCGCCCCGATCAGCGCCTCGCGTTGCTGGGCGCGGTGCTCGGCGACGGTGGAGGCGTTGATCTTCGGCATGCGAGGCGGGCTCCTGGAGGGACGGACGGGGTCGGGAGCGAGACGCCGGTTGGCGACCCCCGTCAGGACAGGCGGCCGTCGACCATCTCGTACACCCGGTCGGCAGCATCCATTATCGCCGTGTCGTGGGTAACCATGACCGTGGCCGTGCCACGCTCATGGGTCTGCTCCGCGATCAGCCGCACCGCCTCGGCGGACCGCACCCGGTCCAGCGCCGAGGTGGGTTCGTCCACCAGCAGGACCGCGGGGGAAGTCATCAGCGCGCGGGCCAAGCCCGCGCGCTGGCGCTCACCGCCGGAGAGCTGGTGCGGACGGGAACCAGCGCGGTGCGTCAGTCCGACCGCTTCGATGAGCTCGTCGGCGCGGACCCGGGCCGCAGCGTCGAGGCGGCCGTCGATGTGCAGGGGCAGCAGGATCTGCTCCCTGACGGTGAGGGAGGCCAGCAGGTTCGACTGCTGGAAGACGAAGCCGATGTGGCGACGGCGGGCGGCCGTGCGTTCCTTGTCCGAAAGGGCGCTCAGCTCGGTACCGGCGATGTGCACGGTGCCCGAGGTCGGCCGCTGGAGGCCGCCGGCGACGGCGAGGAGGCTGGACTTCCCCGACCCGGAGGGGCCGACAACGGCGACGAACTCACCGGGGGCGACGCTCAGGCCGACGTGGCCGAGGGCGGTGACGGCGGTATCGCCGTCCCCGAGGGTGAGGGTGACGTCGTCCAGGCGCAGTCCGCCGGAGTCTGCGGTGTTCGCGGCAGTGCGGTGGTTGGTGGCGGGTGTGGTCATCGGGTGGCTCCCAGAGCGGTCAGGGGGTCGACGGCGGTGATGCGGCGGACGGCGACGACGGCGCCCACGGTCCCGAGGACGATGAGGAGGCCGGAGGAGGTGGCGATGGCCGGGGCGGAGAGGGAGAAGGGAGCCTTGCCGATCATCGCGCTGCCCAGAGCCAGGCCGACAGCGGTGCCGACGGCAGTCGCGCCGACGAGCACGGCGACGACCTGGACGAGCGCGTCGCGCAGGATGTACCCGGTGGGAGCGCCCAGCGCCTTCAGCAGGGCGATCTCGGGCTTACGCTGCACGGTCCAGACAGTGAAGAACGCGCCGACGACCAGGGCCGAGATGGCGTACAGGAAGCCCTTGATCAGGGCCATGGTGCTCGACTCGGCCGCGTAGCCGGGCGACGCCTCGAACGTGGCCTCCTTGGTCTCGGCGAGGGTCCCGGTCGCCTTTTCCACCGCAGCGACGTCGGCGCCCGGCTCCAGGGTCAGGGCGACGGCGGTGGCCTGCCGGCTCGCGGCCTCGGGCAAGTCGCCGGGCAGGCCGTAGTGCAGATGCCGCCACGTGTCGAGATCGGCGTAGACGACGCCGATGTGACCGTAGGAGACGCTCTCGTCGACCAGTCCCACGACCTTCAGCCGAACCTCGCTCTTGTCCGCGGTCAGCACATCACCGATCTCCACACCCAGGTCGGCGATCTCCCGGGTGATCACGATGCCCGCACTGCCCTCCTTCAGGCCCCCACCCTTGCTGGGGCTGGGCGCCAGGGAGGAGTCCGGTGCCATGCCGAAGACGGCGAGGTTGACCCGCGCGCCCTTCTCGGCACCCTGGGTCACCTGGGCATTGGCCAGGGTGTTCCCGAACGGCTCCGCCCTCTTCACCCCCGGAGCCTGGGACCACGCCTGCCAGTCCTCCTGCTCCACGGTCGAACGGGAGAACTGCTCGCTGGTCGCCTTCTCGTCGAAGGCCATGTGGGTCACGGGCAGCGCGCGCAGACCGGATATACCGGCATCCGCCAGGCCGGAAGCGAGTCCGGACAGAAGGACGCCGAGGACGGCGATGAGCGCGACCACCGCGCCCATCAGGGCGAAGCGACCGCGGGCGAAGCGCAGATCGCGTAGGGCAAGGAACACAGAACTCTCCGAATGACGAAAGGAATGAGGGCACGACAAGCTGGACACGCCGCCACTTTGCCTAAACTTGACGACGTGGATGTCGGTAACTTATCGCATGTTACCGACACGCCCGTCGGTACGTTGCGCCGGGTACGCCGACCGGGATCCCCACGACCGGACTACCGGCCCTGCGGATGCGCCCTGGCCTCACCTGGGGGTCGTACCGGATCCGCCGACCGGTCGGATCGCTCACGAAGACCGGTCACCGAGCTGCCGATCATGACGTCGGAGCAGGCCCGCGCGACGCACCCTTGACACCGCCCCGGAGAAGGCCGCCGTCGAAGAGGAGAAGGCCAGGTCAAAGGGGGCAGCCTCGAAGAACAAGACGCCCCGGCGCCGGCCTCGAACGGGAGGAACGGCGACGCGTGCGGCGTCGGCGCAAGCTGCGATTGAGGGCCGCCCTCCTCGGAGGATCGAGAGGCGGACAGACCGGCAAGATCCACCTCGCCGCCGACCGGAAGTCCGACCCCTGTCACACGTCCCCACCGGCACCGCGACCGTCTCGGACGGCTCAACCCCCGAATTGTCACATCAACGAAGAGCGCCCTTAATGTTACTTATGGTCACCATGACGAGTCGACCTTCCAAGACGGCGCGGTTTCGGCTGCGTACGACCCGGGTGCTGGCCGCAGCCGCTGCGTTCGGGGTCCTCACCGCGGGCCTGGCAGGCGCGACGGGCGCAGCGGCCCAGCCCCGTGCGGTCGGTACTCCGCTGGTGCAGGAGACCTTCACCGGCGCTACAGCGGACTCGCAGTTCACGGCGGTCGGATCGGCGTGCCTGACCGGCGCCCCCACGGCGCCCGCCCCGAGCCCCGGAAACCACCCGCTCCGTGGCTGCCCCGCTCAGGAGACCGGGCCCGTGCCACCGAACGGCGGTGCGCCCCACGGCTACCTGCGCCTGACGGACGCCTCCCCCGACCAGTCCGGCGCCGTCCCCTACAACCAGGCGCTGCCGGCATCGGAGGGACTGGACGTCACCTTCGAGCAGTGGCAGTACGGCAGCACCACACCCGCCCACCCCGCCGGCGGCACCTCCTTCTTCCTCGTCGACGGCGACACCTCGCTCACCCACCCTGGCGCTTTCGGCGGAAGCCTGGGATACGCGCAAAAGCTTCCGGACGACAACCCGTCCAACGCCTTCCTCCCCGGCGTGGACCGCGGCTACCTGGGCGTCGGACTGGACGTGCTGGGCAACTACTTCGGCGACTGGGAGCAGCGGGGCAACGGCTGCGCGCGGCGCTCTCCGGCAGGTACGCAGTTCCGCGTGCCGGGCCGGGGGCGAACATGGTCACCGTCCCGGTCCTGGCGACGGGATCGAGGGTTACTGCTTCCTGACGGCGACGACCAGCAACTTCTCCACCACCAGTCCGTGGCCGTCGACGCTGCCGGGCAGTCTGCAGGGGCCGCTGACCGCGTGTTCACCGGTGGCCTCCCGTCGGGGTGTGGGGCCAGTCGCCGAGCCGGGTGACGGTGCCGTCGACGTGGACCAGCCGGGCGGGCAGGCCGGTCCCGGCCAGCCATTTCGTGGCCGCCGGGCCGAGCACGATGGCGGCAGTGCTGGCGGTGTTGGCGTCCACGCAGCTGGCGGCGGCGACGGTGACGGTTCGCCAGTGGGGCGCGGTGGAGCGGCCGGTGGCGGGGTCGACGATGTGGTGCAAGGTTCGGCCCGCTCGCCGCCAGGTCCGCACGCCCGTGCCGGAGGTGGCCAGGGCGCCGGAGGTGACGGTGACGACCGGGCCGGGCCCGGTGGAGGAGTGGTCGTCGCAGACTCCGACGGGCCAGCCTCCGTTCGGTGCGGGACCGGCGGTGGCGAGGTCGCCGCCGAGGTTGACCAGCACGCCCCTGCCGGTGGCGCGGGCCGCGCGTTCGGCGGCGCGGTCCGCGGCCAGGGCCTTGGCGGTGGCGCCCAGGTCCAGCGTCGTCCCGCGCGGGAGCAGCAGCCTCCGGGCCTGCGGGTCCCAGGCGACTTCGTGCCAGCCGGTGGCAGGGCGGGCGACGGGCAGGGGCGTGGCGTCCTCGGGCCGTACGGCGGCGAACGTCCGGTCGTAGCCGATGGCGAGGACGGCCCGCCCGACGGTGGGGTCCACGGCGCCGTCGGTCAGTTCGGCGGCGCGCAGGGCGACGGTGGGAGCCTGCGCGAACATTGTGCTCACTGTGACGGGGGTGCCGGCGCGTGCGTTGATCCGGCTCAGTTCGGAGTCCGGGCGGAACCGGCTGCATGCGTCGTCGATGGCGGCCAGCTCGTGGAGCAGGATCGTTTCGGCATCGGCCAGTGCGCGGTGTTCGGTGGTCAGCAGGGTGGCGGTGGTGCCGAGCGCCGGGAACGAGAGGGCCGCTGCGGGGCTGTCATGGTTCATCATGAGGCGCCGGTCCGGGTCTGCGGAGCCTGCTGAGCCGGGGCGGGTGGCTGGGTGGGCGGATTGAGGCCGGGCGCGGTGGTGCCGCTGGGGCACGTGGCGGCAGTCGCCTGTACTTGGGCGGTGCCCTGCTCGCTGTCGTCCGATGTGCGCTCGCCCTGACCGTCCGCCGCGCGTTCGTCCCCGTCGTCGCTCTCGCGGCGTGTGACGGGTGTGGGTGCGCCGGGCGGGGCAGGGGCCGGCTGGGTGCAGGCGGGGTCGGAGCCCGGCAGCCCTCCGGTTGCGGGGACGGCTGCGGGCGTGGCCGAAGTCCCGGGCAGCAGTTGGGTGTAGGCCAGGCCCAGGGCGGCGGAGCCCGCGGCAGCCGCGGCGACCGTCCACCGCGTCACGCTGGAGACCCTGCGCATGCCGTGTTCGCGGCGCTGGACAGAGCCGCCTTCGGGCTCGGAATCAGTGTGCGGGTCGGCCATGGCGACCGCTCCTCGTGGTCCGGGTGCGGGTGGTGAATCCACTCACCACGATGCGCGCACGCCCTTCCAGGTCCTGCTCACGAGTTGTTCGGATCTGGTAAAGATCACGGCGAGGTGCTTGTCCCGGGCCCGGCCGTCGGCCCACCCGTCGGGGCGTTGCGCCGCTCCCGCCACCGTGGCAGGTCGAGGACGGCGGTCAGTCCTCCGCCGGGGGTGTCCTCCAGGCGGACGGTGCGGCCGTTGGCGGTGACCAGCCGGTGCACGATGGCAAGGCCCAGCCCGCTGCCGCGGGCCTGCGGGTTGCCGAACCGGTGGAAGGCGACGGCCCTGGCCTTCGGACTCATGCCGGGGCCGTCGTCGACCACCCGCACTCGTACGGTGTCCCGGGCCGGGTCACTGTCGATCGTGACCGTTCCGCCCTCGGCCACGGCGTCCAGGGCGTTGGCCAGCAGGTTGTCCAGGATCTGCTCCAGGTGGCCGGCTCCGAGTGCGACCGGCCCGGGCGCACGGCACCGCGACCCGAGATGGATGCCGTGTTCCAGGGCCACCGGCTCCCAGGCGGCCACCCGGTCCTGCACCACCTCGTCCACCCGTATCGCTACCGGCCGGGGCACCGCCTGCTCGACTCGCGCGACCGCCAGCAGGCCGTCCACCAGTCGGGAGAGCCGCGCGACCTCCTCCTGCGCCGAGGCCAGCAGCTCCGGTGCAGTGCCTTCGGGGCGGCGGCGAGCAGGTCCAGCCGCAGGCGCAGGGCCGTCAGGGGTGTGCGCAACTGGTGGGAGACGTCGGCGACGACGGCCTGGTGGCCGTGGATCAGCGCTTCGGTGCGGGCTGCCATCGTGTTGAAGGTGGCGGCGAGCCTGCGCACCTCCGGCGGCCCGCCCGTGACGGCGGCCCGCTCCCCCAGCTCGCCCTCACCCAGGTGCTGCGCGGCGGTGTCCAGCGCCGTCAGCGGGCGACCCACCCACCGCGCCAGCCACACCGACACCAGGGCCGACGCGGCAAGACCACCCACGCCGATCAGCGCGATCCACGCCCACGTGACGGCGATCCGGGTGTCCAGCGGCGTGGTGGACCTGGCCAGCACGACCGCGCCGCCCGGCTGGCGGAAGTCCCCGACCGGTTCGGCGGCCAGCAGACCACCGGCTGGCTGCGCATCGTCGCCCCTCTGGAAGCCCTCATCGGCTTCGCGACACCGCCGCGCGCCGGGCCCCGTCGCCCGAACGGCGCTCACCGTCGGCGTGTGAGATGACGGGGCTCCACAGGCACAGGGGCCGGACATACAGCCGAAAAATACCCCCAGGGGTATATTGGAAGAGGAGGGAATGTCCTTCTTCTGCTTGATCGCGAGGAGTTCTGCCATGTGTCGACGTACCACGTGCCGCACCTGCGGCAAGGCCACCTACGCGGGGTGCGGCATGCACGTCGACCAGGTGCTTGCCGGCGTTCGCAAGGCCGACCGCTGTACCTGCGACCGGAGCGCGGGCAAGGGCGGAGGCTTCCTGGCGAAGCTGCTGGGTCGCCGCTGAGCGGGCGAGCGGGCGCCACTTGATCGGGCCGTGTCGGGAATCCCCGGCACGGCCCGATCCATTGCCACCGGCCGGTGCTCCGCTGCAGTGCGGTGGCAGCGCGCCGCGTGGATGCGAGGTTCGGTCCAGCGGCTCCGTCCACACCCCTGCGCCCTGGAGGCCGCGCGTCGAGGTGCGAACGGGCCCGCGCGACGCCAATGGCAGGAGCGCCGGTGGCGGGACGGGTCAGCCGTGAGAGAAGGAGATCTTCGGCAGGACCCGGTCGAGCCAGGCCGGGGTGCGCCAGGCGGCCCGGCCGGTCAGCCGGAGGATGACCGGGAGCAGGACGAGGCGGACCAGGGCGGCGTCGAGGAGGACGGCGACGCCCAGGACGATGCCCATCTCCTTGGGCGGCAGCGGGCCGGAGATCGCGAAGGTGAAGAAGACCGCGACCATGACGCCGGCCGCCGCGAAGATCACCCGGCCGGAGTGGGCGAGCGCGCCCACCATCGCCTCCTTGGGGTCACCGCTGCGCTCGTAGTGCTCCTTGGCGGAGGCGAGCAGGAAGACGGTGTAGTCCATCGCGATGGCGAAGATCATCGCGAAGAAGAACACCGGCGCCCAGCCGTCCAGGAACCCCTGCGACTTGAAGCCGAGCAGCCCGGCGCCGTGGCCGTCCTGGAAGACCAGCCGGGCGACGCCGAACGCGGCACCGGTGGAGAGCAGGCTGGCGGCGGTGCCGAGCGCGGAGATCAGCGGCGCGCGCAACGCGATCAGCAGCAGCAGGAAGCCCAGGCCCATGACCACGCCGATGACCAGCGGGGTCTTCTGGGTGAGCAGGTGCTGCAGGTCGAGGTTCTCGACGGCCGCGCCGCCGACCAGGGTGTCGTGCGGGAGTTCGGCGCGCAGCGTGTGCACGGTGGAGCCGAGCTGGGGGCTGGACGGGTCGACGGTCGGGACGGCCTGGATCATCGACCGGTCGGAGCCGTCGGCGGCGCTCTGGGCGGGCATGACGCCGGCGATGCCGGGGGTGTGGGCGATCTGCGCGCCGACCGAGGCGGCCTGTCCGCTGGGGGTGATGATCTGCAGGGTGCCGGGGGCGCCGGGGCCGAAGGCCTGCTGGACGGCGGTGTAGCCGGCGCGGGCGCTGTCGTGGTCGGGGATGACGGTGATGGACGGCATCGCGGTCCGCAGGCCGATGACCGGTGCGGCGAGGGCGATCAGGGCGGCCAGCGCCAGGGCGCCGTAGCGGAAGGGGTGCTTCCACAGGCGTTCGCCCCAGGCGGCGAAGCGCGGTGAGCGGTGTTCGCCGGTCTTCACCCAGGGCAGGGCGAGGGCGTCGACGCGGTGGCCGAGCTTGCCGAGGACGGCGGGCAGCAGGGTGAGGGTGGCGGCGAGGACGAACAGGACGGCGAGCATGATGCCGCCGGCCATCGAGCGGAACGCCGGGGACGGCACGAGCATCACGGCTGACAGGCTGACCAGCACGGTCGCGCCGGAGAGCAGCACGGCCTTGCCCGCTGTGTCCATCGTCTCCGCGACCGCGTCGGCGCTGCTCAGCGAGCGCCCCATGCGGGCGCTGCGGAAGCGGACGACCAGGAAGAGCGCGTAGTCGATGCCGAGCGCGAGGGCGAACATCATGGCGAAGTTCATCGCCCAGATCGAGACCGGGAAGAGGTGGCTGATCAGCACCAGCGAGCCGGCGGAGGCGGCGAGGCCGGCCATGGTGAGCAGCAGGGGCAGTCCGGCGGCGACCAGGGAGCCGAAGGCGAGGACCAGGATGGCCAGGGTGACCGGCCAGGACATGATCTCTGACTTCATCATGGCGTCGTGGTTGGCCTTGTTGAAGTCGCTCCACAGCACGGAGGCGCCGGTGGCGTGCACGCTGACACCGGCGGTGGACAGGGCGTTCAGCGGACCCTTGAGGTCGTCGGCGGCGCGGACCATGTCGTCGGGGTTGGCCTTGGCGCCGGTGAGCAGGATGGCGGTGCGGCCATCCTGGCTGATGGTGGTGCCGGGCTGGGGCGGGACGACGGTGGAGATCCGCGGGTCGGCGGCCGCGACGGCCTCGGCCTTGCCGATGACCTGCTGGACGGCGGGGTCGGTGACCGGCCGGTCGGCGGCGACGACGATCTGCAGGGCGGAGGAGGCGTTGCCCGCGAAGTGCTGTTCCGCCAGTTGGCGGACCTTGACCGACTCGGAGCCGTTGGCCTGCCAGCCGGCGCCGGAGAGGGCGCTGGTGACCTGTGGGGCGAAGGCGCCGAGCGCGACCACGACGAGCAGCCATCCCACGAGTACGGCCTTGAAGTGCTCGGCCGACCAGGCGCCGAGGCGGCCCAGGAGGCCGGCACGGCCTGGAGGACCGGGCGGCGCCGGGGTGGGGGGCTTGGCGAGGGATGTGTCCGGGTGGTTCACGGGGGGTGCTCCGTTCCGAGGGCGGCCCGGCGGGCTCGCAATACGGGTGGGGGTATGTGGAAGTCCGGGAAAAAGGGCCCGCGTCGGGCGGGCCCGGGAAGTGGCGGTCAGCCGGCGAGGGCGTCCAGCGCGGCGCGCAGCCGGCCGGCGGCCTCGTCGGCCACGGCTTCGAGTGCCGGCTGCTCGGTGACCCGGACCATCAGTTGCGGGTCCATGACCTCGACGACGGTGCGCCCGTCGGCCGCACGTACCACGACATTGCACGGCAGCAGCAGCCCGATACGCCGGTCCACCTGGAGGGCGCGGTGGGCCAGCGCCGGGTTGCAGGCGCCGAGGATGACGTACTCCTCGATCTCCTCGCCGAGCTTGGCCCGCAGGGTGGCCTGGACGTCGATCTCGGTGAGGATGCCGAAGCCCTGCTCGGCGAGTGCGGTGCGTACCTGCTCGACTGCCTCGGCGAAGGGCAGGTCGAGGGTGAGGGGAATGCCGTAGTCCATGGCGTACTCCATTCGTGGCATGAGGTCAGGGAGTTCAGGCGGCGAGATCGCGGCCGGAGGGCGACCACTCTGCAGTCCCGCCCAGGACGGAGGCGGCGTCGAAGCCGGCACAGCCGAGCAGTTCGGCTCCGATCCGGCTCCGGTTGCCGGAAGCGCAGATCACCATGACGGTGCGGTCGCGAGGCAGATCGACAAGGCCCCTCGCGAGCATGCCCAGCGGGACCCAGCGTGCGCCGGGCACATGCCCCGCGGCGAACTCGAACGCCTCGCGCACGTCGAGCACCAGCACACCCTGCACCCGTGCGGCGGCCAACACCTCGATGTCGACTTCCCGAACCATGATCCACCTCCATAAATACCCCTAGGGGTATGCAACAGAGTACGTCAACACCCAGAGGGAGATATGCATTCCACTGAGGGTCTTTGGGGCGTGTCGCACGCCCTCACGTCCCGACTGCCGGATGTCCCGGCCTGCCCGCAAGCAGCCCGGGAGGGCATGGGACCGCGCCATACGGCGCCGCCGGTGGGCGGGCGGGACGTCAGGCCAGGGCGAGGAAGAGCTTTTCGAGTTCGGCCTCGCTCATCGGTGGCGTGTCGCCGTCGGCAGCGGCCATGCACTGGCGCATGCCACTGGCCACGATCTTGAATCCGGCCCGGTCGAGAGCGCGGGAGACGGCGGCCAACTGGGTCACGATGTCCTTGCACTCGCGCCCGGCCTCGATCATCGCAATGACGCCGGCGAGCTGACCTTGCGCGCGGCGAAGGCGGTTGAGGACCGCGCCGACCGCGTCGTCGTCGACCTGCATGTGCGCACCTCCAGAGTGTCGTTCTCCTCGAAGTTTACCCCGTGGGGTATATATCGGCGCAGAGTGGGGATCGAAGGCCCTCCCGGCAGGGCCGGTCGGCTCTGGCTTGTCGCTCGGCACCGGTCTCCACTGGAACCCAACCCGACCGCTACCGGCCGCTTCGTGGCCCGTCGACAGGAGCAGACCGTGACCGAACCTGTACAGGGCACCCCACCCGTTGACTCCGACGCGGTACTCCCCCCGGGCCGGATCCGGATCGAGCACCTTTCCGGAGACCGCTACGAGATCGTGGTGCGCGGCCACCGGCTCGTGGTGGACCAGCCGGTCGAGGCCGGCGGCCAGGACGCCGGCCCCACCCCGACCGAACTGTTCGCGGCGTCGCTCGCCTCGTGCGTGGCGTTCTACGCCGGCCGCTACCTTGCCCGACACGGCGTCGACCCGAAAGGGCTGCGGGTGGACGCCGGCTTCACGATGGCCACCGACCGCCCCGCCCGGGTCACCGAGGTGACCCTCACCGTGAAGGCGCCGGAGGGCCTGGCCCCCGCCCGGTACGACGCACTGCTCGCCGTCGCCTCGCACTGCACCGTCCACAACACGCTCCACCAGCCCCCCGCCGTCCGCATCGAGATGACCCCGTCCGACGGACCGGAATAGCCGACCGCACTTCACCGTTCACATACCCATAGGGGTATTTACGAGAGGAGAACGGCCATGGCCACGGTCGAGCTGACCGAGAAGAACTTCGACGAGATCGCCGGCGGCGAGGGCATCGTGCTCGTGGACTTCTGGGCCGCCTGGTGCGGGCCGTGCCGGATGTTCGCACCCGTCTTCGAGCGTGCCTCGCAGAAGCACCCGGACATCGTGTTCGGCAAGATCGACGCCCAGGCGCAGCAGCAGCTCGCCGCCGCCTTCCAGATCTCCTCGATCCCGACCCTGATGGCGGTGCGCGACGGCGTCGTCCTCTACGCCCAGCCGGGCGCGCTGCCGGAGGTCGCATTGGAGGACGTGATCCGCCGGGCCCGCGCCGTGGACATGGACGACGTGCGTCAGCGGATCGCGGCATCCGCCGTGTAGTCGACGAGCCCGCCGGACGAACTGCGGGCCGCGGAGAAGCGCGCTGCACCGACCAGCTTCGCGACGGGCCGGCGGCCTGCGCCCGACTGAGGCCTGTTGAGGCGTGCTGGTCACGGCGGCTCGTTGATGGCCGTGACCAGCACTGTCGCTCCGTAGCGGATCGCCGGCTTCGTGCAGACACGCCCGCCGAGTGCCCGTCGGCTCTGCCATGCACCTCTTCGACCGCCCCCTGCTCGACACCCTTGCGGAAGTCCCCGAGGGCCCGAGGACGGCCGACCTGCCGCAGCGGCTGGGCGGCTCACGCAAGTGCTGCTCCGCTAAATTGGAGCTGAGATCGGACGGCCTCTTCCACGTCTGCGAGGGCCTCCGTGACGAGCAGCCCTGGCGTCCGCCGGTGAGTACGTACTTCAGTCGCACGACGCGGCCCGAACGTCTGGAGTAGGACATGAAGCCGAATCGCTCCATTCCGGCGTCGACGGTGATCCCCGTCCTGATCTATCCCGATGTGCGCGAGGCGGTCGCCTGGCTCGATGCAGCCTTCGGGTTTGCCGAGCGGGTGCGGATCGGCGAGGACCACCGCGCACAGCTCGCTTTCGGCGATGGGGCCGTGATCGTCGGCGATGTACGACATGATCGCCGCCCGCCACGCCCCGGCGAGGTCACACACTCGGTGACGGTGCGCGTGGAAGACGTTAGCGCTCACTACGAGCGGTCCCGGGAGCATGGCGCACGCATCATCATGGAACCGACCGATTTCGACTACGGCGAACGGCAGTACACCGCCGAGGACCTTGCGGGCCACCAGTGGACGTTCTCGGAGACGCTCGCAGACGTTGCCCCGGAGGAATGGGGCGGAACGTCCGTCACGACCGATTGACCCATCCTCAGCGTCGCTGCGCGACGGCGTGGGTAGCAGCCATTGGCGTCTCAGCCACTCATTGATGGCTGCGGCCGGAAGATCCGCTTCCAGGTCTCGTCGCGCTGCCAACGCCGGCACAGGTCGTAGGCCCGGTCCCACAACCCTCACCCCTCCGGTACGGTCCCGCCACGGTGCACCAGTCCACACCCGCCTAGGTCGACCATGACCTTCGGCGGGTGCCGGAGGGTGTTGGTGACCGCGCACCGGGTGAGGGCCTCGCGCAGCGCTGCGTGCCGCTGCGGGTCGAGGCCGGGCGGTAGAGCGAGGACCAGGCGCAGGGACGTGATAGCCGGGCTGGTCATCGAGTTCGTCGTAGTGGGCGGTGACGCGCAAGGTGTCGTGCGGGAGACCCCGGCCTTCCAGGAATCGGGCGGCGCGTTCGGCTGCACAGGTTGCCGCGGGAGCCACCAATTGCTCCACGGGAGTGGGCGCCGAGGCACGACCTCCGGCGGTGAACAGGTTCCAGCCCCGTGCGGTCGCGGCCCAGCCGTGGATGCCGGCACGGACAACCTCGCCCCCCCGAGGTGGCGGTGCGGGGATCGCGCGGCGCGGGTGCCGGGCCGGCCGTACCTGAGCCCTCCGCCCTCGGCGAGCTCATCTTCCGTGGTACGACTGTGCTGCCCGATGCACCCGATGGCATGGCCGCGCGTCCCCTCCCCATTTCACCTGGCCGCCGGATTGGCTACCTGTGGAGCCCGCAAGGGATCAAAGCCACCGGCGTGGCCACGGCCCGCGTCCCCACGGCGCGGACCGTTTCCTCGTCTCCGACGCTATGCCCGCGGAGATCGACTTCTGGTTTCCCTGACGCTTTCCTGTCGCCGTAAGGTCTGGTCTTGACGCTTCCCTTGCGCCCGAGCGTTCACGGTTGGTACCGGTAGCCGATTCTGGGTTCGGTGATCAGGTACCGGGGGCGGGCCGGGTCGGGTTCCAGTTTGCGGCGCAGGGTGGCGAGGTAGACGCGTAGGTAGTTGCTGTGTTCTTCCTGTTCGGGGCCCCAGACCTCGCGCAGGATCTCCCTCCCGGGCACCAGCCGGCCCGGGCTGGCCACCAGCATGGCGAGGATCTTCCACTCGGTCGGGGTGAGGCGTACGGGCCCGTCGGGGCCGGTCACGGTGGCCGCCGCGACATCGACCTCGTGGCCGCCGATCACGGCTCGGGTCGGCGCCACCTCCCCCGGTGGGCGGCGCAGCACCGCCCGGAGACGGGCCATCAGCTCCTCCACGACGAAGGGTTTGGTCAGGTAGTCGTCGGCGCCGGCGTCGAGGGCCTTGATCTTCTCGGTGGGGCTGTCGCGCCCGGAGATGACGATGATCGGCACCGTGCTCCAGGCGCGCAGGCCGCGGATGATGTCCATGCCGTCGAGGTCGGGCAGGCCGAGGTCGAGCAGCACGGCTTCGGGGAACTCCTGGCCGGCGAGGTCCAGTGCCTCGGCGCCGGTGGCGGCGGTGAGGACGGAGTAGTGCCGGGCGTGGAGGTTGATCTTCAGGACGCGAAGCATCTGGGGCTCGTCGTCGACGACGAGGATGTGGCTCATTCGGTCACCTCACCGGGGTCTGCGCCGGGTGCGAGGTTCGGCTCGGGCGAGGGTTCGGAGTCGGGCTCGGCGGCGGGCAGGGTGAGGAGCATGGTGGTACCGCCACCAGGGGTGTCCTCGACATCGAGGGTGCCGCCCATGGCCTCGGTGAGGCCGCGGGAGAGGGCGAGGCCGAGGCCGACGCCGGTGGTGTTGTCGGTGTCGCCGAGGCGTTGGAAGGGCAGGAAGACGCGGTCCCGCTCTTCGGGGGCGATGCCGGGGCCGCGGTCGATGACGCGGACCTCCACCCGGCCGGCGTGGTGGCTCGCGGCGACCAGGACGGGGGCGCCGGGGGCGTTGTGGCGCAGGGCGTTGGTGATGACGTTGGCCAGGACGCGTTCCAGCAGCGGCGGGTCGGCGAGGACGGGTGGGGCCGTGTCGAGGTCGAGCGGCTGGACCGGTGCGTCGGGGTCGGAGAGTGAGTCCATGGCGCGGGGCAGCACCTCGTCGAGGTGGGTGGGCGTCAGGTGCAGGGTGAGTGCGCCGGCCTGGAGCCGGCTCATGTCGAGCAGGTTGTCGACCAGTCGGGTGAGTTTGACCAGGGATTCGTCGGCGAGGTCGAGGAGCTCGGTCTGGTCCTCCGGGGAGAACTCGACGTCGGGGCTGCGCAGCGAGCCGATCGAGGCGAGGGCGGCGGCGAGTGGGGTGCGCAGGTCGTGGCTGACGGCGGCGAGCAGGGCGGTGCGCATCCGGTCGGCTGCCTTGATCGGCTCGACCTCGGCGGCCGCGGTGGCGAGCCGGTCGCGCTCCAGCGCGGCGGCCACGTGGGCGGCGAACGCGGTCAGCACTCGCTGGTCGGCCGCGGGCAGCCGGCGCCCGGCCAGGATGAGCAACGCGTCTGCTCCGACGGGGGCTTCGGTGATCTCGCGGTCGGGCGCCGGGTCGCCGGCCGCGTCGCTGCGGGCGAGGACGTCGCCGCTGGTGCGCTCCAGTAGGGCGACGGAGTCCATGCCGAAGGCGGTGCGGGACTTCTCCAGCAGGGCGGGCAGGGCGTCGGCGCCGCGCAGCACGCTGCCGGCAAGGGTGGAGAGGGTCTCGGCCTCGGCGGTGGCGCGGGCGGCCCGGCTGGTGAGTTTGGAGGCGTGGTCGACGACGGTGGAGACGGTCAGGGCGACGGCGGCGAAGACGACCAGGGCGATGACGTTGTTGGTCTCGGCGATGGTGAAGGTGTGGACGGGCGGGATGAAGTAGTAGTTGAGCAGCAGCGAGGCGGCCAGGGAGGCCATCAGTGCGGAGGTGGCGCCGCCGAGCAACGCGACGGCGACGACGCCGAGTTGGAAGATCAGCGCGACGGCGGTGAGGTTCAGTGAGTGCAGCTGGGAGAGGAGTGCGGTGAGGAGTGCGGGCAGGACCAGGCCGGCGGTGTAGCCGGCGATGGTACGCCGGTTGGAGTGGCGGCGGCCCAGGGAGGGCAGGCGTCCTCGTCCGGTGAGTTCGTGGGTGACCATGTGGACGTCGATGTCCTCGGAGGCGTCCACGGTGGTCTCGCCGATGCCGGGGCCGGTGAGGAAGCGGTTGATCCGGCCGCGTCGGCTGGTGCCGAGCACGAGTTGGGTGGCGTCGTGGGCCCGGGCGAAGGCGAGCAGGGAGTCGGGGATGTCGTCGCCGACCACGACGTGGTAGCTGCCGCCCAGTGATTCGACGAGCTGCCGCTGTTCGGCGAGGTTGCCGGGGGAGGCACCGGCGAGGCCGTCGCTGCGGGTGATGTGCACGGCTAGCAGGTCTCCGCCGGCGGTGCGGTCGGCGATCCGGGCGGCGCGCCGGATCAGCGTCTCGCCCTCGGGGCCGCCGGTGAGCGCGACCACGACCCGCTCCCGGGTCTCCCAGACCCGGTCGATGTTGTGGCTGGCGCGGTAATCGCGCAGGCCCTCGTCGACCCGGCCGGCGACCCAGAGCAGGGCGAGTTCGCGAAGGGCGGTGAGGTTGCCGACCCGGAAGTAGTTGGAGAGCGCGGCGTCCACCTTCTCCGCCTTGTAGACGTTCCCGTGCGCCATCCGGCGGCGCAGGGCCTGGGGTGCCATGTCGACGAGTTCGATCTGGTCGGCCCGGCGGACCACCTCGTCGGGGACGGTCTCGCGCTGCGGGATGCCGGTGATCTTCTGGACGACGTCGTTGAGGGATTCGAGGTGCTGGATGTTGACGGTGGTGACGACGTCGATGCCGGCGGCCAGCAACTCCTCGACGTCCTGCCAGCGCTTGGCGTTGCGCCCGCCGGGGATGTTGGTGTGGGCGAGTTCGTCCACCAGTGCCACCGCGGGCTTGCGGGCGAGGATCGCGTCGGTGTGCATCTCGGTGAACTCGGTGTCCCGGTAGGTGCGGGTGAGCCGCGAAACGACGTCCAGGCCTTGGAGCATGTTCTCGGTGTGCCGGCGGCCATGGCACTCGATGTACCCGACCACCACGTCGGCCCCGCGTTCCTGTCTGCGGCGGGCCTCGTCGAGCATCCGGTACGTCTTGCCGACGCCGGGGGCCGAGCCGAGGTAGACCCTCAGCCTGCCGCGGCGGGTTCGGGCGCCGGGTGTGAGGTCGCGGGGCATGGGCGCTGCTCTTTCCTACGAGGGCGGCCTTGGGACGGTGTGTACTGGCAGCACCGGTGCGGTGCAGTGTGTTCCGCTGAGCGGAACACACATGCGGGTGGCCGGCGCGGGCACGGGGGTGTGCTCCCCCGTACCCAGGCCGGCCTGCCTACTCGGTGATCAGATGTAACATCAGTTCTGCTCGCCGATGGCCCTGTTGAGCAGGACGACGTTGACGCCCTCCTGGCCGAGGAAGCCGAGTGAGCGACCCTCGGTGTACTTGGCGACCAGTCCGTTCAGCTTGTCCGCGGGCAGGTTGCGGGCCTTGGCGACCCGGGCGACCTGCTCCTTGGCGTAGGCGGTGGAGATGTGCGGGTCGAGCCCGGAGCCGGAGGCGGTGAGCGCATCCGGCGGGACGGCGGCCGGGTCGACGCCGTCGAAGGCGGCGACGGCGGCGCGGCGCTCCTGCACGGCCTTCAGCAGGTCCTCGTTGTTGGGGCCGAGGTTGGAGGCGCCGGAGCTCTTCGGGTCGTAGGCGTAGGCGGAGGGGCGGGGCTGGAACCACTTGGGGTCCGGCTGCGCCTGCTCGTCAGGATCGTCGGGGTTCTGCTTGGGCAGGTTGTAGTTCTGGCCGAGCAGGCTGGAGCCGATCTCCTTGCCCTGCGAGCTGACGATCGAGCCGTTGGCCTTGTCGCTGAAGGCGACCTGGCTGATGCCGGTGATCAGCAGCGGGTAGGCGAGACCGAGGACGACGGTCATCACCAGCAGCATCCGCAGGGCGGTGAAGTGGGTGCGGACGGATGTGGGCAGTGGCTTGGGCATGATTGCTGTTTCCTCCGTTTCAGCTCAGGCCGGGGATGAACTGGACGATCAGGTCGATCGCCTTGATGCCGACGAATGGCACCACGAGTCCGCCGAAGCCGTAGATCCCGAGGTTGCGGCGCAGGAGGGATCCGGCGTCGGACGGGCGGTACTTGACGCCGCGCAGGGCGAGCGGGATCAGGCCGATGATGACCAGGGCGTTGAAGACGATCGCCGAGGTGATGGCGGAGGTGGGGCTGTGCAGGCCCATGACGTTCAGGTGCCGCAGGCCCGGGTACACGCCGGCGAACATCGCCGGGATGATCGCGAAGTACTTGGCTACGTCGTTGGCGATCGAGAACGTCGTCAACGCACCACGGGTGATGAGGAGTTGCTTGCCGATCTCGACGATCTCGATCAGCTTGGTGGGGTTGGAGTCCAGATCCACCATGTTGCCGGCCTCCTTGGCCGCCATGGTGCCGGTGTTCATCGCCACGCCCACGTCCGCCTGCGCCAGCGCCGGGGCGTCGTTCGTCCCGTCGCCGGTCATCGCGACCAGTTTCCCGCCCTGCTGCTCCTTCTTGATCAGGGCCATCTTGTCCTCGGGAGTGGCCTCGGCGAGGAAGTCGTCCACACCCGCCTCGTCCGCGATCGCCTTGGCGGTCAGCGGGTTGTCGCCCGTGATCATGACGGTGCGGATGCCCATCCGGCGGAGCTCGTCGAAGCGCTCCTTCATGCCTGCCTTGACGACGTCCTTGAGGTAGATGACGCCCAGGGCACGCGGTGTGCCGTTTCCTGTCCGCGAGGCCACCAGCAGCGGGGTGCCGCCGGCGGCGGAGATCCCGTCGACCAGTTCGGCGACATCGCCCCCGACGGTGCCGCCCTGCTCGGTGACCCAGTTGGTGACGGAACCGGCCGCTCCCTTGCGGACCGACTGCAGCACCCCGCCCTCGTCCAGGTCGACACCCGACATCCGGGTCTGGGCGGTGAACGGGACCCAGTTGGCGTGCTCCAACTCGCCCTGGGCGCGGGCCCGCAGACCGTAGCCGGTCTTGGCGAGGACGACGATCGAGCGGCCCTCGGGCGTCTCGTCGGCGAGTGAGGAGAGCTGTGCCGCGTCGGCCAGTTCCTCGACGGTGACGCCGGCGGCGGGCTGGAACTCGGCGGCCTGGCGGTTGCCGAGGGTGATGGTGCCGGTCTTGTCGAGCAGCAGGGTGTTGACGTCCCCGGCGGCCTCGACGGCGCGACCGGACATGGCGAGGACGTTGCGCTGCACCAGCCGGTCCATTCCGGCGATGCCGATCGCGGAGAGCAGTGCTCCGATGGTGGTGGGGATCAGCGCGACGATCAGCGCGACCAGGACGACCATGGGCTGCGGGGCGCCCGCGTAGGTCGCCATCGGCTGCAGGGTCACGACCGCGATCAGGAACACGATCGTGAGCGAGGCCAGCAGGATGTTGAGCGCGATCTCGTTCGGCGTCTTCTGCCGGGCGGCGCCCTCGACCAGGGCGATCATCCGGTCGATGAAGGACTTGCCGGGCTCAGAGGCGATCTTCACCACGATCCGGTCGGACAGCACCCTGGTGCCGCCGGTCACGGCCGAGCGGTCGCCGCCCGACTCGCGGATCACGGGGGCGGACTCGCCGGTGATCGCCGACTCGTCCACCGAGGCGACACCCTCGACGACGTCACCGTCGCCGGGGATGGTCTGCCCGGCCTCGACAACCACGTGGTCACCGAGCCGCAGGGCCGTTCCCGCCACCTCCTCCTCGGCCTGCGAGGCGGGCCAGTCGGTGAGCCGGCGGGCCATCGCCTCGGTCTTCGCCCGGCGCAGGGTCTCCGCCTGCGCCTTGCCGCGACCCTCCGCGACGGCCTCGGCCAGGTTGGCGAAGATCGTGGTCAGCCAGAGCCACACGGTGATCGCCCAGGCGAATACGCTCGGGTCGGCGACGGCGGCCACGGTGGTGACCACCGAGCCGACCTCGACCACGAACATGACCGGGTTCTTGTACATGACGCGCGGGTCGAGCTTGCGCACCGCGTCGGGCAGCGCGGCGACGAGCAGTTTCGGGTCGAGGAGACCACTGGCGACTCTGTGGGGCGCCTGGGTCTCGGTCGTGTCAGCCGGTGCTGGGGTGAGAGTGGACGACATCAGTGCAGACCTTCCGCGATCGGCCCGAGAGCCAGGGCCGGGAAGTAGGTGAGGCCGACGACGATCAGGACGACGCCCGACAGCAGGCCCACGAACAGCGGCTTGTGGGTGGGCAGGGTGCCCGGAGTAGCAGGAACCGGCTGCTGCTGGGCGAGCGAGCCGGCCAGCGCGAGCACGAACACCATCGGCAGGAACCGGCCGAACACCATCGCCAGACCCAGCGCGGTGTCGTACCACTCGGTGTTGACGGTGATGCCGGCGAACGCCGACCCGTTGTTGTTGGCGGCCG
Organism: Kitasatospora sp. NBC_00315; assembly: GCF_041435095.1. Lineage (NCBI taxonomy): Bacteria > Bacillati > Actinomycetota > Actinomycetes > Kitasatosporales > Streptomycetaceae > Kitasatospora > Kitasatospora sp. NBC_00315. The sequence goes on from NZ_CP108025.1 coordinate 2,241,179, forward strand.
ACGTGAAGGCGTACAGCACCTCGGAGAAGCCGTGCGGACCGGAGTTGAGCATCCCCGCGCGCTCGCCGGGCAGCGCCATCGCGATGCCCGCGCCGATCAGCACGATGCTCGGAGTGGTGAGGATGTACAGCGAGGCGAACTTCATCTCCCGCCCGCCGAGCTTCTTGCCCAGGTACTCCGGGGTGCGCCCGACCATCAGCCCGGCCACGAAAACCGCGACGATCGCCAGGATCAGCATCCCGTACAGGCCCGAGCCGGTGCCGCCGGGCGCGATCTCGCCGAGCATCATGTTGAAGATCGTCAAGCCACCGCCGAACGGCGTGAACGAGTCGTGGAAGGAGTTCACCGCGCCCGTGGACGTCAACGTCGTCGACGCCGCGAAGAGGCCGGAGGCCGCGATGCCGAGCCGCTGCTCCTTGCCTTCCATCGCCGCACCGGCCGCATTCAGGGCCGTCCCGCTGTGCTGCGCCTCGGCGAAGGTGATCAGCGCCGCGGAGGCGACCCAGAACAGGCCCATCACGGCGACGATCGCGTAGCCCTGGCGGTTGTCGCCGACCATCCGGCCGAAGGCCCGGGGCAGCGCGAAAGGGATCACCAGCAGCAGGAAGATCTCCAGCGCGTTGGTGAAGCCGTTCGGGTTCTCGAAGGGGTGGGCGGAGTTGGCGTTGTAGAAGCCGCCGCCGTTGGTGCCGAGCTCCTTGATGACCTCCTGCGAGGCCACCGGCCCGCCCGGGATCGACTGGGTGCCGCCGCCGAGGGTGGCGACGTCGTGGAAGCCGTGGAAGTTCTGCACCACACCGTTCGCGACCAGGACGAGCGCGAAGACGATCGCCAACGGCAGCAGCAGGCGCAGCACGATCCGGGTCAGGTCGACCCAGAAGTTGCCGACCCGGTCCGTCCTGTTCCGCGTGAACCCGCGGATCAGCGCGGCGACGACTGCGATGCCGACGGCGGCGGAGACGAAGTTCTGCACCGCCAGGCCGGCCATCTGCACCAGGTGGCCCATCGCGGACTCGCCGCTGTAGGACTGCCAGTTGGTGTTGGTGACGAAGGAGATCGCGGTGTTCCAGGCCTGGTGGCTCGCCATCTGCGGGACGCCCAGGTTCAGCAGCAGGTAGGTCTGGAGGCGGATCAGGCCGTAGAGGAAGAGGATCGAGACGGCCGAGAAGGCCAGTACCGACCGCAGGTAGACCGGCCAGCGCTGGTCGGCGTCCCCGTCGACGCCGATGACCTTGTAGAGGCCGCGTTCGACCTTGAGGTGCTTGGCGGTGGTGAGGAGTCTGGCGATGTAGTCGCCGAGAGGGCGGTAGCACAGGGCCAGCGCGCCCACCAGGGCGAGGGCCTGCAGCCAGCCCGCGAGAGTGGATCCCATGATCAGAACTTCTCCGGGTAGATCAGCGCCACGACGAGGTAGCCGACGAGAGCGACGGCGACGATGAGACCTGCGATGTTCTCGACGCTCACAGCTTCTCCACCCCTCGCGCGATCAGGGCGATGACGGCGAACACGGCGACCGTGACACCGACGAAGACGATGTCGGACATGGGCTCCACCAAAGTGGTTCAGGGGCCTGGCCGTACGGGGCCCGGAGCTCCGCACGGCGCCGGGGGAGGTCCGGCGTGGCCAGCAAAGCAGCCGGTCACGACGTTATGAGCCTTCCTGACGGGCTCCATACGGGTGACCCCGCGACATTGACGCGTCCTTGATATCGGCGTCACACAGCTGAGACCAGAGGTCGTCCGGAACGGGTCGGGCCCCGGGCGGCGGAGCTGCCCGGGGCCCGACCCGTGGAACGTCAGACGTTCTCCGGCTCCGGGACGGCCTTCGCCCGGGCCGGCTCGCCACGGCGCATCGCGCCGGGGGCCCGGCGGGCCGGGCGGTCGGCCCTGGGAGCCGAGGACAGCTGCCACGGCACGCTGATCACCATCACTCCGGGGGTGAACAGCAGCCTGCTCTTGAGCCAGAGCGCCGACTGGTTGTGCAGTAGGTTCTCCCACCAGTGGCCGACCACGTACTCCGGGATGAACACGGCCACGGCGTCGCGCGGGTTGCCCTGCCGGACGCCGCGAACATACCCGACGACCGGCTTGGTGATCTCACGGAACGGCGAGTCCAGCACCTTCAGCGGCACGCGGATTCCGAACTCGTCCCACTGAGCCCTCAGCTCATCGGTGGAGTCCTTCTCGACCGCGACGCTGACGGCCTCCAGGGTGTCGGGCCGGAACGCCTCGGCGTAGCCGATCGCCCGCAGGGTGGGCTTGTGCAGCTTGGAGACCAGCACGATGCCGTGAACCCTGGACGGCCGCGCCGACTCGGCGTGCGGGTCGTCGACGGCCAGCTCCTCGGCCACCGCGTCGTAGTGGCGGCGGATGCCGCGCATCATCAGCCAGAGCAGCACGGCCGCGACGACGGCGAGCCAGGCGCCCTGGGTGAACTTGGTGAGCAGGACGATCACCAGCACCAGTGCGGTGGTGACCGCGCCGAAGCCGTTGATGATCCGGGCGCGGTGGGCCGATCCGCGTACCGCACTGTCGGTCTCGGTGGACAGCACTCGGTTCCAGTGCCGGACCATGCCGATCTGGGACAGCGTGAAGGAGGTGAAGACGCCCAGGATGTACAGGTGGATCAGGCTGGTGACGTCCGCCTGGTACAACCAGAGCAGGCCGCCGGCCACCACGGCGAGCGCGATGATGCCGTTGGAGAAGGCCAGCCGGTCGCCGCGGGTGTGCAGTTGGCGGGGCAGGTAGCGGTGCTCGGCGAGGATCGAGGACAGCAGCGGGAACCCGTTGAACGCGGTGTTCGCGGCCAGGATCAGCACCAGCGCGGTGGCGGCCTGGATCACGTAGAAGAGGATGCTGTCGCTGCCGCCGAAGACCGATGCCGCCAGCTGCGCGATCACGGTCTGCTGGGTGTAGCCCGCGCAGTCCCCGGCGAGGCCGGTGAGCTGGCAGGCGTCGTCGACGTAGTGCACCTTCGCGATCAGCGCGAGCGCGGTGACCCCGACGAACATCACGACCGCGGTGATGCCCATGACGGCCATCGTGCTGGCGGCGTTGCGCGACTTGGGCGCCCGGAACGCGGGCACGCCGTTGGATATCGCCTCCACGCCGGTCAGCGCCGTACAGCCGGAGGCGAAGGCCCGCAGGCCGAGCAGCAGCAGGCCGAGGCCGGCCAGGGCGTCCTTGCCGTGCTCCGGTTCGACCCCGAACGCCGCGCTCTCGGCGACCGGCGCGTCCCCGAAGGCCACCCGGACCAGGCCGGTGGCGATCATCAGCAGCATGGCGCCGATGAACAGGTACGTCGGCGCGGCGAACGCGTTGCCCGACTCCCGGACACCCCGCAGGTTCATCGCGGCCAGGATGGCCACGAACCCCACCGCGAGCAGGACCCGGTAGTCGGCCAGGCCGTTGAAGGCCGAGATGATGTTGTCGACGCCGGAGGCCACCGACACCGCGACCGTCATCACGTAGTCGACCAGCAGCGAGGCCGCCACCACCAGACCGGAGTTCGGCCCGAGGTTCTTCGAGACCACCTCGTAGGAGCCGCCGCCGCTCGGGTACGCGTGCACCACCTGGCGGTAGGACATCACCACGACGGCCATCAGCGCGACGACGCCCGCCGCGACCCACGGGGTCAGGTAGAGGAAGGCGGTGCCGCCGACGGTGAGCACCAGCAGGATCTCCTGGGTGGCGTAGGCCACCGAGGAGAGCGGGTCGGACGCGAAGATCGGCAGCGCCAGTCGCTTTGGGAGCAGGGTCTCGCCCAGTTCCTCGCTGCGCATGGCTCTACCGATCACGAGGCGCTTCAGCGCCTGGGGCAGATTGAACACATGGGCGAGCGTAGGCGGATCCGGCGTTAAGACAATGGGTCCGAAATCGGCACACCGAGCCTCCGATGACCTCGCCGACCTGACTGTTTCCGCAGGTCAGAGAGGCCAGCCAGCTTCGACGCGCGAGCCGCCCCGGAGCGTTAATGGGTGCCGTTAAGGGATCGTCAAGATATGCCGATTAAATCGGACATGCCGCCGAAATCGGATAATCCGCCAGGTCTGCCTGCCTACATCCGCATCCGCAGTCGGCACACCACCGCGTCCGTGTGCCGACGCAGTGCGCGGTCGATGACGGCGCCGCGCTGATTCTGCAGGGCGCGCTGCCAGAGCCGGGCCGGCTCGACCTCGGGGATCAGGACGGTGATCCGGTCGTAGGCGTGTTCGGCGGCGAGTTCGTTGACGAAGGCGGCCAGCGGCGGGCCGAGTCGCCGGTGCCCGTCGGGCACCTCGACCAGCGGCACGCCGGGCCGCCACAGTTCCCAGTCGCGACGCAGGGTCTCGGCGGCCTGCCGGTCCTCGCCGTCGGGCGCGGTGTGGACGACGGTGACCGCGAGGACTTCGTCGCCCAGCGAGACGGCGGCGCTCAGGGCGTCCCGGGTGAGCCGGGTGATCACGGTGACCGGGACGACCACCAGCGAGCGCTGGCGGGTGACCGGTCCGGGCACCCGGCCGAGTTCCAGCCGGTCGCCGATCCTGGCGTAGGCGCGGTGGATGGCCTCGAACAGCAGGACGAGCAGCGGCAGCGCGAGGCAGACGCCCCAGGCGCCCTCGGTGAACTTGGTGCCAGTGACGATCAGGGCGGCGACGCCGGTGAGCAGTGCGCCGAAGCCGTTGAGCAGTGCCTTGCCCTGCCAGCCGCGGCCACGCTCCTGGTTCCAGTGCCTGACCATGCCGATCTGGCAGATGGTGAAGCCCACGAAGACACCGATCGCGAAGAGCGGCACCAGGCTGTTCACGTCGCCGCCGGAGCCGATCAGCAGCGCGGCGGAGGCCACCGCGAGGAACAGCACGCCGTGCCGGTGCACCTGGTGGTCGGCGCGCAGCGCGAAGACGTGCGGCAGGTGGTTGCCGCGGGCCAGCAGGCGCAGCAGGACCGGCAGGCCGCCGAAGGAGGTGTTGGCCGCCAAGGCGAGCAGGATCACGGTGGCGAACTGGACCAGGTAGAAGCCGAAGCCGTGGCCGAGCGAGGCGTCCGCCAGTTGTGCGAGGACGGTGACCCCCTCGACCGGCTGGAGGTGGAAGCGGCCGATCAGGACGGCCAGGCCGATCAGCATCACGCCGAGCAGGCCGCCGAGGGCGACCTCGGTGTGCTGGGCGCGTTTCACCCGGGGTGTCCGGAAGGACGGGACGGCGTTGGCGACGGCCTCCACGCCGGTGAGCGCCGAGCAGCCGGCGGCGAACGCCTTGAGCAGCAGCAGCGCGCCGACGGCGGCGGCGTTGCCGGCGAGTGCCGAGCCGTGGCCGGCGGCGGCCTCGGTGCTCACCGGCGCGTCCCGGAACAGGCCGATGACGATGATCGCCAGGATCGAGAGGACGAAGACGGCCGTCGGGGCCATGAACCAGCGCGCGGACTCCGCGATCCCCCGCAGGTTGACGGCGGTGACCACGGCGAGAACCGCCAGGCAGAGCCAGACCCGCTGCTCGTACAGCCCGGACAAGCCGAGGTCAGGGCGGCGACCCCGGCCGTGACGGACACTGCCACGTTGAGGATGTAGTCGATCACGAGGGAGGCGGCGGCCGTCAGTGCGGTCCGTCTGCCGAGGTGGGCCTTGGCGACGGCGTAGGAGCCGCCGCCGTCGGGGAAGGCCGCGATGACCTGCCGGTAGGAGGCGACCAGCACGGCCAGCAGGACGGCGATCGAGACGGTGACCGGGAGGGTGAACCCCAGTCCGTACGAGCCGGCCGCCGCCAGTACCAGGACGATCGACTCGGGTCCGTACGCCACCGAGGCCATCGCGTCCAGTGAGAGGGCCGCCAGGCCGCCGAGTGCGGTCAGCCGGTCGCGCTGCCGCTCCGGCGGTATGCCGGTATCGGGGGGATCCGCCTCGCCGGCGGGGTGGGTGGACGGCTGCGCGTCGGTGGCACCGAACATCGAATGACCTCCGTGGATCGAATGTGCTGCCTGGATGCTGTCCCCTGTTCGGGGTGGCTTCCGACAGCCCATACGGAACCCTGACGTCCGCGCCCGGAGCCCTGACGCGGCCTTGATGTCCGCAGGAATGCCGCTGCCCCGGGGCGCCGTCGGCCTTACGGCCGTAAACGGACAGCACCTCGGGGCAGCGGTTGTGGACACCCGGCGCCGGTGGCACGCGGCGCCGGGTGGATCAGGGGCCTAGGGCGCGTATCGAGTCGTGATCAATCTGCGAGTTTCGCCCTCGTGGCGGTCATGGGCCGGTAGGTCTTGCTGCATGACGCGAGTGCAACTGTCGGATGCTGAGTGGGGGTTCATCGGGCCGTACCTGCCGATCGGTGAGTACGGCCCGTACCCCGAGCGGCTGCGGCAGCAGTTTGAGGGCGTGATCTGGCGGTTTCGGACGGGCGGGCAGTGGCGGGAGATGCCGCAGGAGTTCGGCGCCTGGTCGACCGTGCACAATCGCTTCCGGCAGTGGCGGGACGGAGGCGTCTTCGAGGCCCTGCTGGAGGGCCTGATCGCGGAAGCCGCGAAGCGCGGTGAGGTGGACCTGTCCTTGGTCAGCGTCGACTCCACCACCGCGCGCGCTCACCACGATGCCGCCGGGATGCACCTGGACCAGGATGTCCTCACCGCGCTGGAGAAGGCCGCCGCCGAGGAGGAGAAGGCCAGGTCAAAGGGGGCAGCCTCGGAGAACAAAACGGGCAGGACGCCGAAACCGATCCCGAGCGCGAAGAACGACGACGCGTCCGGCGTCGGCACAAGCTCCGGTTGAAGGCCGCCCTCCTGGGACGCTCCAGGGGCGGGCAAACCAGCAAGGTCCACCTCGCCGCCGACCGCAAGTGCCGCCCGCTGGCGTTCGTCCTGACCGCAGGCCAGGCCGCGGACAGTCCGCAGTTCATCCCCGTGCTCAAGAAAATACGCGTCCGCGGGCCCGTCGGCCGCCCCCGAACCCGGCCGGACGCCGTCGCCGGGGATAAGGCCAACTCGTCCCGAGGCAACCGCGCCCACCTGCGCAGACGCGGCATCAAGGCAGTGATCCCGGAGAAGAGGGACCAGGCCGCCAACCGGAAGAAGAGGGGTTCAAGAGGTGGCCGGCCCGTCAGCCATGACGCCGACCTCTACAAGGAACGGAACACCGTCGAGCGCCTGATCAACAAGCTCAAGGCCTGGCGAGGTATCGCCACCCGATACGACAAGACCCCGGAAAGCTACCTCGCCGGGCTCCACCTACGCGCCTCGATGATCTGGATCAAAGACCTCACCCGCACCGCCCAGTGAGCACAGCTCGATACGCGCCAGTGCCCTGGCAATCACGAGCCGCTGGTGTCGGAGATTCGCCCGGTCAGAGCGGGCTGGCCATCCTGTAGACCGAGACATGGGAGCGCGACTCCGCAGTGAATTCCTCTCCCGTCCAGTCGGCATGCCTGGACTCCAGTGTCATTCCGGCCAGCTCGGCCATCAGGTCAAGTTCAGCCGGCCAGATGTATCGGTGCGGGCTGCGGAACAATCGGGCCTCGCGGCCGGCCTCGGTGTCGAACCGGAAGTGGTGCGAGACGACCTGCTGGCGCAGGACATCGTAGGTATCGAGCCCGATGTAGCCCGTCGCCGACTCCCAGACCACGGCCTGCTGACCTGGTGGCAGCTTGCGAAGTTCGGGGACCCACAGCTCGACGACGAACCGCCCGCCCGGCGCGAGGTGGCGTGCGGCGTTTCGGAAACAGGCAACCTGCTCGGCCTGCGTGAGCAGGTTGGAGATGGTGTTGTAGACGAGATAGACGAGCTGGAACTCGCCCGGAACTCGTGCAGTGGCCATGTCGCCGACGACGACCGGGATGGCCGCGTCGTCTGCCTTGGCGCGGAGCTGATCGATCATCGGCTTCGACAGCTCGATGCCACTGACCGGGACTCCGCGCTCCGCGAGCGGCACTGCCACCCGCCCGGTCCCGATGGCGAACTCCAGCACCCGCCCGCCCTCGGCGAGCTCCACGAGACGATCCACTGTCGGCCCCAGCACCGCCGGCGCGAACATGCCGGTCCCAGGGGCGTCATAGCTCTGAGCGGCCTGGTCATCCCAAATCTCACTTTGAAGCATGAACAGCGATGATTGCCCACCGCCCGAGGAACGGCAACACACTTTTGCCACAGTCAAGATGAGGGTGCGCCGCCCGTTCGAGCTCCGACCTGCCCCCCATGACGGGGGCCCCGAGGAGCACCGGCGGTGATCCATGTTCCGGCCGGGCACGGAACGTGACATGTCCCTATCCCACACTGGCCGGCACCTCAGCGCAGGCCTCAAGAAGTCACATTGATCACTACTCGATACGCGCCCTAGGAGTCGCGCCTCGAACTGGCGAGGCTCCTCTTCGCTGATTTCGATCCATCCGTAGGTTCCTACGCTGGTGCCCACGTTCACTCGCTGGGGGACTCCGTTGCCAGCGGGACACCGCACCGCCAGCAGTCGTTCGCGTGGTCGTCCTGGCAGACGTAGCCGATGGAACCTTCCACGCACCATTCGGCGGCCTCCTCGGACAGCAGGTCGGGCCCGGTAAGGAGCAGCCGACGAAATTCCGTGGTGTCCGCAATGTCGGCCGGGCGGTTGGTGAACCACTCGTCGAACCAAGGCTCGTCCCGGTGCAGGCGCCAGTGCGCATTCTCCCGGTCGTCGACAGCCGTAAGGAAGCGATCGACGATGCGCCCCCAACTCGGAGCTCCGAACCAGCCGTTGTCGGACGCGCAGAAGAATTCGATCAGGGTTCGCAGGCCGAACTCCTTCTCGTGCAGGCGGTACCTTCGCCCCCATGAGATCGCATCCTGTGCCATCTCCGCGAGTTCTTCTCGCGGATCAACCTCGTGCGCCGGGTCGTCAGTGTTGTGGCAGGCCAGCCCGAGCTCGAGCACGGACTGCCCGGTCGGTAGAACCCGAGACGGGTTGACGATCGCGAGACCCACAGCGATCCAGTCGATATGGTCGAACGACAGCATCGAGCGCACGATTCGGGTGGTTGCCACGTTGATCCGCATCATCGTGCCGTCGTGGAGCGGGCTCTTCCCGGCATGCCAGTTCTCGACCGGTGTGTTGCGCCACACAGCGAGCGTGATGCGTGTGGCAGCGAGCCACAGCAGTGCGTCGTCGTCAAGGTGCCCGAACCGGTCGGCACACTCCTGGGCGCCGTAGCGGATCAACTCTCGCGGGTTCGGCCGCGTATGGCTGTCAGACCCTTCAGACTCAGGCACGTACTCGTAGTCGCCGGCGTACTCGTCGAGGATCTCGCTCAACTCGGCTGCGCTGTAAGCCTCGCTGTACTCGGAGCCGTCCGGCCCCTCGACGGTGTACATGTCGTGGTCCCATGACACATACACGTCATCCCAGAGCACGACGTCGTCGCACTCCATGGCGTTATCTGTCACAACCGGCCTGATGGTGATCGGCGCAGTACGCCCGTCGGTTCGCTCGCCGTCCTTCTTGGCGGCCCATGCGGTGATGACCCCGAGCGGTTTCGGGAGGAGAGGGCCGACCTCGGTGATGCTGAACGGCTCGTCGTCGTCATCGGTGTCGATCCGGCTGTTGACGAACGCGACCACCTCGGAGGGCGTGCTGACGATGGACTGGGTACCACTCTCGTTGTCGACCACTCGCCACAACGCGCTGTTCTTCACGATGCTCTCCGATCGCGGTGAGTGCACCCGGGGCGGGTACGACGCGCCGGGTCGCTCGGCGCTGACTCCAATTATGAGCTGATCAACCCGTCCGTAGTCCCGCAGGTGCTTGGCGGCGACGATGCTCGGGACGTTCGTGCGCAACCTGCTCTTCGCGGCCGGCAGCACGGCAGCCGATGGACCGCCAGGAGTGCTACCACCGGGCGGCGTGAATCCCAACCCGTGCGCCCGCCTGGGCGGGTCGTTCCGACCCGCCCAGGCGGGCGGCTGAGCGATCAGGTCCCTGAGCCGGCGTGTAGCGACGTTGGGCAGTGGGGGCAAGGGCCGTCTCCCGTCGTCGGGCCCCTGCCCGGACGTCGGCAGGGGCCCGACGACGGGAGACGGTAGCTCACCGACCTGTTCGAGGTCATGCTCGGCACCGGTATGCGGCGCGGTGAAGTCCTGGGATTGCACTGGGAAGACGTCTACCTCATGGACCGTGCTCTGTTCGTCCGCTTCACCTTGGCTGCGGTCAACAACAGCGGCGTGACCCTTGGCGAGCCCAAGACACCCGCCAGCCTCGCCTGGGTCAGCCTCTCACCCCGCGTCATGAGGGCCCTCCACCGCCAGGCCAGGATTCAGATGGCCGCCCACCCCGAGGGTCGCCTCGAAGGACTCGTCTTCTCCCACGCCGACGGCTCACCGCTGCGGCCGCAGTGGGTGCTGGAGCAACTCCGTAGGCGCACCGCCGAGATCGACCTGCCCCGCATCGGGCTGCACGACCTGCGCCACACCGCCGCCAGCATCATGATCGCCATGGACGTGCCGCTCGCCATCGTCTCCAAAACCCTGCGCCACGCCACCCTCGCCACCACCATCAACCTCTACGGACACCTCTTCAAACACTCCGCCGACGAAGCCGTCCTCGCCCTCGCCAACGCCCTCAACAGTGCGGACCTCGAACGACGGCGCACGGTAGCGGACGGAGACACAGCTGCTCGGCTGGCTGCCTGACGCTCAGCCGATCGGGCTCGACCAACACAGGCCCGCGCGCGACGCCGGGCACTGACTGATCGTGGACAGGAGCCGCCCACGGCAGCAGGACCAGGTCGCGCCGCATCGTCTTGGTGTTGTCCGGGTGCGACGTCGGCCCGGGCGCGGTGGCGCCCGGGCCGACGCACCCGAGCGGCTACCAGCGGCGGCGCGGCGGCGCCGGGTTGAGCTTGGCGGCGAGCGCGGAGAGGAAGGTCGGGAGCTTGTCGACCATGTTCTTGGGGACCGGGGTGGTCTGGACGGTGCCACTCCTCACGTCCTCGACGACGAGGGCGTACGTGCCGTTCTCCTCGACGAGTTCGGCGGCGAAGAGCAGCGTCTGTGTGGAGGTTCCCATCAGAGCTCCCGGGACTGGGTGTCGTTGAGCCAGGCCGTCCACGCCTTGGTGGTCCGCTGCTCGTCGGTGTCCTCCGCGAACAGGTGGTGGCCGAGCCAGATCGGCACGTTCCAGGTGCTGCCGTTGAAGAACCGGTAGAGCGCGTCCGGGCCGCGCAGGCCGAGGAAGTCGGTGCTGATCCAGTCGACGACCACCTCATCGGGGTCCGGGCCGGGGGCGCGAAGGGTGAACCGGTCGCCGACGGTCGCGTCGGCGGGGAGGCCGAGGCGTCGGCACAGGGCGGCGAAGTCGGCCTGGTCGGCGGTGGGTTCGGGCTGCTGAGCCCTGACGTAGACGGCGGGGCGGCCGGCGAAGTTCCGGAGGTACTCGGCGAGGCCGTGCTGGTAGAAGTCGACGTGCTTCTCGGCCGCGTCCGTCTTGGCGTCCCAGGCCCAGGCCTCGTCGACGACGCCCGTGTGCACCCAGTGGATCCCCATCCGCAGGTGGCTGCTTCCGTGGTCGGCCGGTTCGACGTGGTAGCTGAGCGTGTTGGAGAACCCGCCGTCCTGGGTCGCCCGGACGGCGAGGTGCCGCGGCGGTTCCCAGGCCACGACGGTGGCGTCGCCCCGGGTGGCCTTTCCGCCGACGCGCGGCTCGACCTCCATCGGGTAGAGCCAACCCAGGTTGCCGGCGCCGGTGGCCACCGCGTCCCAGACCTGCTGGGTCGTGGCGGGCAGGTCCTGCTCCCGGCGGACCTCGAACTCTCGGGCCATCGTCGGTGCTGCTCCTTCGTCGTGGTTCACGGTCAGTAGGCGATCGGGAGGGTGCACAGCCGCCGTTGCAGCGGGTTGGGCCGCCAGTCCAGCTCCGCCCCGGCGGCGAGCCGCAGTTCGGGCAGCCGGCGGACCAGCGTGCCGACGGCGACCTCCGCCTGGAGTTTGGCCAGCGGGCCGCCGAGACAGAAGTGCGGGCCGTGGCCGAAGCTCAGGTGGCGGTTGCCGCGCCGGGACAGGTCGAGCCGGTCGGGGTTCTCGAAGCGTTCGGGGTCGCGGTTGGTCGCACCGAGGAACAGGTACACCAGCTCGCCCTCCCGCATCGTCCGGCCGCCGATCTCCAGGTCCTGCGCGACGACCCGGACGATCGCCTGGGTGACCGTGTCGTAGCGGGCCAGTTCCTCGACGGCGTCGCGGATCAGGTGCGGGTCCGCGCGCAGCCGGGCCAGCTGGTCCGGGTGGCGCAGCAGGGCCAGCGTGCCGTTGCCGATCAGGTGGGTGGTGGTCTCGTCTCCGGCGGTGATCAGGACGAAGCAGGTGGACAGCAGTTCGGAGTCGGTGAGCCGGTCGTCCTGCGCCTGGGTGGCGACCAGGGCGCTGATCAGGTCGTCGCCCGGCTCACGCCTGCGCTGCCGGACGAGCCCGGACAGGTACTCCTCGTACTCTTCGATCGCCGCCTCGGACCTGTCGATGTCCTCGGCCAGCCGGCCGAACTGCTGGAACCAGCTGTTGACCCGCGGCCGGTCCTCGTCCGGGATGCCGAAGAGCTCGCCGACGACGGACATCGGCAGCGGGGAGGCGACCGCCTGGATCAGGTCCATGGTCGGTCCGGCCGCGACCGCCTCGTCGATGAGCCGGTCGACGATCCGCTGGACGCCGTCGCGCAGGGCGTCGACGCGCCGGGCGGTGAAGGCCCTGTTGGCCAGTTTGCGCAGCCGGGCGTGGTCCGGCGGGTCGGTGTTGGTCATCACCCGGCCGAGTCGGTCGGTGAGCCGGCTGAGTGCTTTGAGGTCACCGCCGAGCGCGGTGAAGGCGCGGGTCATCCGGTCCCGGTCGTTGGACAGCCGCAGGTCGCCCAGTGCGGCCTCGACGTCGGTGTACCGGGTGAGATACCAGATGCCCTGGGCGCTGCGGTGGACCGGGTCCTCGCGCCGCATGCGGGCGTAGAGCGGGTACGGGTCGCGCCGGGCCTCGGGGGTGGACAGGGCTGCGGCGAGGTCGTCCGGCCGGGCGGGGCCCGCGGCGTCGCGGGCCCCGTCCAGGGTGTCGGTGGAGGTCACGTCGGCCGCGCTACCGCTGGGCGTCCATGGCGTCGGCGAGGCTCCTGGGCCGCATGTCGGTCCAGGCCCCCTCGACGTACTCCAGGCAGGCGGCGTGGGTGTCCGGGCCGTGGGTGACGGTCCAGCCGTCCGGGACGTCGGCGAAGTGCGGCCAGAGCGAGTGCTGGTTCTCGTCGTTGACGAGGACGAGAAAGGTGCCGTCCTGGTCGTCGAAGGGGTTGGTCATGGGTCAGTCCTCCTGGTGGGAAAGGGTGGTGTCACCGGTGTCACCGGTGGCCTCGGAGTCGTGGGCGTCGCCGGTGGCCCCGGCGATCCTGGCGGCCAGGACCGGTCCGATCTGGGCCAGCGAGCCCGCCCGGGTCATCTGGTCGTGCCGGGTGGTGATCTCGTGCGATTCGATCCGGCCCGCGATGTACGGCCGCCAGACCTCCGGGCCGGCGTCGTCGTCGCCCCGGCCGATCGTGGAGTTGAACAGCAGCAGGTCCCCGTCGTACCGGCCGGGGACGAAGTCGACCGCCAGCTTCGCGTTGTTGATCATGATCTGGACGATCACCTCGACCTGCCGCTCGTTCAGGCCGGCCAGCGCGCTGCCGCGCCGGTTCAGCACCTCGGCGACCTCGGCGTAGGTGATCTCCCGGTCTCCGAGTTCGTCCGGATCGACGTCGAGCACTCCGACGAGCACGTCCCGCACGGTGGGTACCGGCTCCTCCTCGAACCGCACGTCCTTCACCGGGTAGGCGTCGAGGATCGCCAGCAGTGCGGTCCGCTCGCCGCGCGCCTGGAGTTCGCAGGCCACCGCGTGGGCGATCAGGCCGCCCGCGGACCAGCCGAGCAGCAGGTACGGGCCCTGGGGCTGGATCTTCTGGACGTGGTCGGCGTAGTCGGCCGCCATCTCCTCGTAGGAGGTCGGCAGCGGTTCGGGCCGGCCGAGGCCGCGCGCCTGGAGCGCGTAGACCGGGTGCTGCGGGCCGAGGTGGTTCAGCAGCCCGCTGTAGGACCAGCTGATGCCGCCGCCGGGGTGGACGCAGAACAGCGGAGTGTCCGTTCCGGTCGCTCGCAGCGGCAGCAGCACGTCCAGCGCGTCGGCCGGGTCGTTCATGGCGAGGCGGTCGGTGAGCCCGGCCACGGTCGGCGCCTCGAACAGCATCCGCAGTCCCAGCTCAAGGCCGAGGGTCTCGCGGACCCGGGAGGCCAGCCGGGCGGCCAGCAGCGAGTGCCCGCCCAGGTCGAAGAAGCCGTCGTCGATGCCCACCTGCTCCCGGCCCAGGACCTCGGCGAACAGACCGCACAGCAGTTGCTCCTGCGGCGTCCGGGGGCCGCGTCCGGCGTCCGACGCTCCGTAGTCGGGGGCGGGCAGGGCGGCCCGGTCGAGCTTGCCGTTGGCGGTCAGCGGCAGGGCGTCCAGGACGACGAACGCGGCCGGCACCATGTAGTCGGGCAGGTCGCGGCGCAGCCGGGCGGACAGCTCGGCCGTTTCGGGCCCGCCTTCGGGCGCGGGCACCAGGTAGGCGACCAGCCGCTTGTCGCCCGGCCGGTCCTCGCGGGCGACCACGGCCGCCTGGGCGATGTCGGGGCAGGCCGCCAGGACGGCCTCGATCTCCCCGGGCTCGATCCGCAGACCACGCAGCTTGACCTGGTGGTCGACGCGTCCGGCGAAGTCCAGCGTTCCTCCCCCGGCGCCCCCGGCCATGGGGGTCCCCCCGGCCGAAGTCCCCCAGCCTTCGGCCGGGGGCGCCCCCACGGGGAGGCTGGGAGGTGCTCCCACCGGACGCGGGTGCTCCCGGGGAAGCCACCGGGCGAGGTCGCCGGTGCGGTACATCCGGCTCCCGGCCGGCCCGTACGGGTCGGCCGTGAATCGCTCCGCCGTCAGGCCGGGGCGGCCGAAGTAGCCGCGGGCCACGCCCGTTCCCGCGAGGTACAGCTCGCCGACCATGCCGGTCGGCACCGGCCGCAGCCGGTCGTCGAGCACGTAGGCGCGCATGTTCGCCATCGGGCCGCCGATCGGCACGGTCGCGGCGTTCTCCGCGAGGTCGCGCACCGGGTGGCGGGTGGCCAGGGTGGTGGCCTCGGTGGGGCCGTAGCCGTTGACCACCTCGATGCCGGGGCAGGCCGCGAGCACCCGGGCGGCGGCGGCCGGGGAGACCACGTCGCCGCCGGTCCACACCTCGCGCACCCCGGCGAGCAGGCCCGGCCGTTCCTCGGCGACCAGCCGGAACAGGCCGGCGGTCAGCCAGAGTCCGGTCACGCCGTGGGTGGCGATCGTGTGCTGCAGCAGGTCGAGGTCGAGCTGCTCCGGCGGGGCGACGACGACCCGGCCGCCGCCCAGCAGCGGCACCCACAGCTCGTAGGTCGAGAGGTCGAAGGCCGTCGGGGAGTGCATCAGCACCCGCTCGTGTCCGCCGCCGCGCCATTCGGGGGACAGGGCGAGGCCCGCCACGTCGCGGTGGGTGACGGCCACGCCCTTCGGCCGCCCGGTCGAGCCGGAGGTGTACATGATGTACGCCAGCTGACCCGGCCGACAGGGGACTTCGAAGCCGGACGGGTGGGCGTCCGCGGACTGTTCCAGCGCGGTGAGCACTTCCTTGGTGAGCACCAGGGCGGCTCCGCTCTCCCGCAGGATCAGGTCGATCCGGGAGGAGGGGAAGCGCGGGTCCAGCGGTACGTAGGCGCCGCCGGCCTTGATGATCGCCAGGATCGCCACCACCAGCTCGGCCGAGCGGTCCAGCATGACCGCGACCGGCGTCTCCGGCCGTACGCCGTGGCGGACCAGCGCCGCCGCCAGGCGGTCGGCCCGCTGGTCGAGCTCCGCGTAGGTCAGCTCGGTGCCGCCCGCCACGACCGCGACCGCGTCGGGAGTGGCCCGCACCTGGCGGGTGAACAGCGCCGGCACCGAGGCCGACGGCAGCTCCGCGGCCGTGTCGTTGAATCCGTCCAGCAGCCGCCGGCGCTCGGCGGCGGACATCAGGTCGATCCGGCTGATCGGCCGGTCCGGGTCGGCCGCCGCCGCACGCAGCAGGCGAGCCAAGCGCTCGAACAGCAGCTCCACGGTGGGCGGGTCGAACAGGTCGGTGGCGTACTCCACCGCGCCGACCAGGCCGTCGGCGGTGCCGTCCGGGCGGAACTGCTCGGCCAGGCTGAACGTCAGGTCGACCCTGGAGGTCCCGGTCGGCGCCTCCAGGTGGCCGGTCTCCAGCCCCGGCAGCGCGAACTCGCCGAGCGGCGCGTTCTGCAGGGCCAGCATGACCTGGAACAGCGGGTGGTGAGCCAGCGAGCGCACCGGGTTGGCCACCTCGACCAGGTACTCGAACGGCACGTCCTGGTGGTCGTACGCGGCGAGCGCCTTGTGCCGCACCCGGCCCAGCAGTTCGGCGAAGCCGGGATCGCCGCCGGTGTCGGTGCGCAGCACCAGCGTGTTGACGAAGAAGCCGACGAGCTCGTCCAGCGCCTGGTCGGTGCGGCCGGCGATCGGACTGCCGATCGGGATGTCCGGGCCGGCGCCGAGCCGGGTGAGCAGAGCGGCGAGGCCGGCCTGGAGGACCATGAACATGCTGGCGCCGCGCGCGGCGGCCAGGTCCCGCAGGGCCTGGTGCAGTTCGGGGTCCAGGCGGACCACGACCCGGTCGCCCTGCTGCGAGGCCACCGGCGGCCGGGGCCGGTCGGAGGGCAGCTGCACCTGCTGCGGAATGCCCGTCAGCTCGCTTTTCCAGTAGGCGAGTTGCCGGGCGAACCGGCTGTCCGGGTCGGCGGTGTCGCCGAGCAGGTCGCGTTGCCAGAGCGTGTAGTCGGAGTACTGCACCGGCAGCGGGGACCAGCGCGGCTTCTCGCCCTCGCAGCGTGCCGCGTAGGCCGTCGCCAGGTCGGCGGAGAGCGGTCCCATCGACCAGCCGTCGGCGGCGATGTGGTGCACCACGACCAGCAGCACGTGCCGGTCGGGGGTGAGTGCGTACAGTTCGGCCCGGACCGGAGGCTCTGCGGCCAGGTCGAAGCCGCGCCGGGCGGTGTCGGCCAGCCGCTCGGCCAGCAGTCTCTCGTCGAGCTCGGTCACCGGCAGCGCCGGATGGGCCTGGGCGGCGCTCAGCACGACCTGGTACGGGACCCCGTCGGTCTCGCGGAAGACCGTCCGCAGGCTCTCGTGCCGGGCGATCACGTCCGCGAGCGCGGCGTGCAGGGCCGGTCGGTCGAGGTCGCCGGTCAGGCTCAGCGCGAGCGGCATGTTGTAGGTGGCGCTGGGCCCGTCCATCCGGTGCAGGAACCACAGGCGGCGCTGGGCGAAGGAGAGTTCCACCTGCTCCGGGCGGGGCCGGGCGGTCAGCGCGGGCCGCGCCGTGCCGGAGCTGTCCAGGCGGGCGGCCAGGGCGGCCACGGTCGGGGTCTCGAACAGGGTGCGGACCTCCAGCTCCGCACCGAGGACCGCCCGGACCCGGGAGGCCAGGCGGGTGGCCAGCAGCGAGTGCCCGCCGAGGTCGAAGAAGCTGTCCTCGACCCCGACCTGGGCCAGCCCGAGCACCTCGGCGAACAGCTCGGCGAGGAGCTGCTCCTGCGGGGTGCGCGGTGCCCGCCCGCCCGTCGCCGGGCCGAGGTCGGGGGCGGGCAGGGCCCGGCGGTCGAGCTTGCCGCTGGCGGTCAGCGGCAGCGCGTCCAGCGCCACGAAGGCTGACGGGACCAGGTAGTCGGGCAGCCGCCCGCGCAGCCAGTCGCGGAGTTCGCCGAGGAGGGCGCCGGTGCCCCGGCTGCCGGTCGGACGGTTGGTCAGCGCCGACAGCGCCCGGCCGGAGGTCCCGGCCGACCGGTACGGCTCGACCGCGGAGCCGTGGAGGGCCTGCGGTTCGGCGAGGACGACGTCCACGGCGTCGGCCGTGCTGGACGCCCAGGTGACGGCCACCGTGCGGCCGAACTCCCGCCCGAGGGCGTGGAAGTCCTCCGGGTCGGAGAGGTCCCCGTCCGCCGGGGCGTGCAGCCGTCCCAGCAGCTCGGCGAGCGTCCCGTCCCCGTCCTGCACGGCCCGGGCCAGGGCGGCCTCCCGCGCCACGCGGCGGTTCGGCACCCCGGTGACCCGCAGGACCTCGGCGGTCGGCCGGGCGAGGAGTTCGCGCAGCTCGGCAAGCCCGGTGACCTGCTGTCCCCAGGTCAGTTCGAGGGCCCCGCCCTGGGCCGCCGGGGCGACCGGCGGCTTGTGCAGCGTCACGTCGTAGCGGTAGCGGGTCAGTTCGTTGTGGTGGTGGCCGCGCTTGACCTCCACGGCCACCGCGCCGATGTCCGGGCCGTGCTCGCGCAGGACGGTGAAGAAGTCCGGGTCGACCAGGAGCTCCTTCTCCATCCGGACGGTCTGCTCCACCGCACGGCGCACGGCCGCGAGGTCCGAGCCGTCACCGGTCCGGTGCAGTTGGACGGCGGTGGCCAGCGGGCGCAGCAGCCGCAGGTTGCGGACGTCGCCGACGAAGAGCGCGCCGCCGGGGGCGAGCAGTCGCATCAGCTTCCCGATCACGTCCGCGAGGTAGTCGGCGGTCGGGAAGTACTGCACCACCGAGTTGATCACGATGGTGTCGAACTGCCCGGCCGGCAGCCCGTCGGTGTCGTGGGCCGGCCGGGTCTGCAGCACGACGCGCTCGGCCAGGTCCGGCTGCCGGGAGACCTGCGCGGTCAGCGCGTCGATCGCGGTGGCCGAGAAGTCGGTCGCCCAGTACGACTCGCAGTGCGGTGCGACCTGCGAGAGCAGCAGACCGGTGCCGACGCCGACCTCCAGCACCCGGCGCGGGCGCAGCGCCAGGATGCGGGCCACGGTGGCGTCACGCCACTCCCGCATCTGCTCGACGGGGATCGGACTGGCATCGTAACTACTGTTCCAGCCGACGAAGTTTTGGCCGAAGCCCGCTTCTTCGGGGGTGATGGGCAGGGCGTCGTAGATGTCCTGCCACTCGCCCACGTGGTCCGCTTCCAGTCCGCTGTCCCGGGCCGTGTCCTGGCTCGGGACGACGTAGCCGACGAGCCGGTCGTCCTGGGCGAGGACGGCGGCCTGGGCGATGGCGGGGTGCTCGGCCAGTGCGGCCTCGACCTCGCCGAGCTCGATGCGGAAGCCGCGGACCTTGACCTGCTGGTCGGCGCGGCCGACGTACTCCAGCTCGCCGTCGGTCCGTCGCCGCACCAGGTCGCCGGTGCGGTACATCCGCTCACCAGGGGCGAATGGGCAGGCGATGAACCGTCCGGCGGTCAGGCCGGGCCGGTTCAGGTAGCCGCGTGCCAGACCCGCGCCCGCGACGTACAGCTCTCCCGCCGTGCCCGGTGGCACCGGTCGCAGCCGTTCGTCCAGGACGTACACCCGGGCGTTGGCGATCGGCCGGCCGATCGGCGGCACACCGGAGCCCGGGGACAGTGGGTCGCTCATGGTCGCGCACACGGTGGTCTCGGTCGGGCCGTACGCGTTGATCATCCGGCGTCCGGGCGCCCAGCGTGCCACCAGCTCCGGCGGGCACGCCTCACCCGCCACCACCAGCGTCGACGCGGTCACCGCACCGTCCGGCACGGCGGCGAGGACGGACGGGGGCACGGTCACATGGGTGACGCCGAGACCCGGGTCGGTCAGCGCGGCGAGCGGATCGGCCGCAGAAGGCAGCACCAGGGTGGCTCCGCACAGCAGCGCGGTGTAGATCTCCGACACCGACGCGTCGAAGCTGGGCGAGGCGAACTGGAGCACCCGGCTGGCGGGTTCGATCGCGAAGCGCTCGATCTGGGCGGCGACCAGGCTCGCCACGCCGCCGTGGCCGACCACGACGCCCTTGGGGCGGCCGGTCGAGCCCGAGGTGTAGATGACGTAGGCCGGGTGCCGGATGTCGAGTGCGACCTGTGGGTCGGTGTCCGGCAGGTCGGAAGCCCCGGTCACCATCGCCGGGTCGTCGACCACCACGGCGGGCCTGGCGTCCTCCAGCATGTACGCGATCCGCGCCGCCGGGTACGCCGGGTCCACCGGCAGGTACGCGGCTCCGGCCTTCAGCACGGCCAGGACCGCCACCACCGACTCCACCGACCGCGGCAGCGCCACCGCGACGACCTGCTCCGGGGTCACACCCCGGGCGATCAGCGCGTGCGCGAACCGGTTGGCCTGCGCATCGAGCTGACGATACGTCAACTCCTTGCCATCGCAGACCAGCGCGACCGCGTCCGGTGTCGCTGCCACCTGCGCTGCGAAGGCGTGGGGCACCGGGACGGCGCCCACGTCCCGGGCGGTCGCGTTGCCCTTCTCCAGCAGCCGGTACCGCTCGTCGGCGCCGAGGAGGTCGATCCCTCCGATCGGCTGCCCCGGGTCGGCGGTGACGGCCTCCAGCAGGAGCGTCCAGCGCCGGACCAGGGCGGTGACCGTCGAGCGGTCGAACAGGTCGGTGCTGTACTCGACCGCACCGGCCATCCCGGCCGGGCTCCCGTCCGGGCCGAACTGCTCGACCATGCTCACGCCGAGGTCGAACTTGGCCGTTCCGGTTGCGACCACGTAGGTGGCGACGTCCAGGCCGGGCAGCGAGAACCGGCCCATCGGCGCGTTCTGCACGGCCAGGACGGTCTGGAACAGCGGGTGGTAAGAGAGCGAGCGGGACGGGTTCAGCGCCTCCACCAGGTGCTCGAACGGCACGTCCTGATGCGCGTACGCCGACAGCGCCGTCTCCCGCACCCGGCCGAGCAGTTCGGCGAAGGTCGGGTCCCCGCTGGTGTCGGTTCGCAGCACCAGCGTGTTGACGAAGAAGCCGACCAGGTCGTCCAGGGCCTCGTCGGTGCGCCCGGCGATCGGGCTGCCGATCGGGATGTCGGTGCCCGCGCCCAGCCGGGTGTACAGCGCGGCCAGCGCCGCCTGCAGCACCATGAACAGGCTCGTGCCGGTGCCGCGCGCCAACTCGACCAGGGCGGTGTGCAGTTCGGCGTCGAGCTGCAGGCCGAGATGGTCCCCGTGCCAGCCCGCGACTGCCGGACGGGGCCGGTCGGCGGGCAGCGGGAGCAGCTCCGGCAGGTCGGACAGCTGCCGCTTCCAGTAGTCGAGCTGCTCGGCGAACCGGCTCTGCGGATCGGCGGCGGCGCCGAGCAGCTCGCGCTGCCAGAGCGTGTAGTCGGCGTACTGCACCGGCAGGGCCGGCCGCTCCGCCGTCCGGCTCTCGCAGCGGGCCGCATACGCCTCTGCCAGGTCGCGGGCCAGCGGCCCGGTGGACCAGCCGTCGGCGGCGATGTGATGCATGACCAGCAGCAGCACGTGCTCGTCCGACGCGAGCGCGAACAGCTCCGCCCGCAGCGGCGGCTCCGTCGCCAGGTCGAAGGCCTGCCGGGCGGACTCGGCGAGCCGCTGCGGGAGCTCGTCCTGCGTCACCTTGGTCGGCCGGGCCCGGAGGCGGACCGCGGCCGGGTCCAGCACGCGCTGGCAGGGCACGCCCCCGACTTCGGGGAACACCGTCCGCAGGCTCTCGTGCCGGGTGACCACGTCCGCCAGTGCCCGGTCCAGTGCGGGCCGGTCGAGCGTTCCGGTCAGTTGGAGCGCCAGAGGGATGTGGTAGGTCGCGGCGGCGGCGTCCATCCGGTGCAGGAACCAGAGCCGGCGCTGGGCGAAGGACAGCGGCACCACAGCGGGCCGCTCCTGCGCGGTCAGCGCCGGGCGGGGGCGGCCGGCCCCGGCCAGTGCCCCGGCCAGGCCGGCCACGGTGGGCGCCTGGAAGAGGGCGCGCAGCCCGAGCTCCACCCCGAGCACCGAGCGGACCCTGGCGGCCAGCCGGGTGGCGAGCAGGGAGTGCCCGCCCAGGTCGAAGAAGTCGTCGTCGACCGAGACCCGTGGCACGTCGAGCACCTCGGCGAACAGCTCGCAGAGGATCTGCTCCTGCGGGGTGCGCGGCGCTCGGCCGCTCCCGACCGGGGTGGCTTCGGGCGCGGGTAGTGCCGCCCGGTCCAACTTCCCGTTCGGTGTCAGCGGCAGCGCGTCCAGCACCGTGAAGACGGACGGCACCAGGTAGTCCGGCAGGCGCTCGCGCAGGTGCGCCGCCAACTCCGCCGGGCGGACGGCCGATTCGGGCCGGACCGCCACGTAGCCGACGAGCCGGTCCTCCTGGGCGAGGACGGCGGCCCGGGCGACGGCGGGGTGCTCGGCCAGTGCGGCCTCGACCTCGCCGAGCTCGACCCGGAAGCCGCGGACCTTCACCTGCTGGTCGGCGCGGCCGACGTACTCCAGCTCGCCGTCGGTCCGTCGCCGCACCAGGTCGCCGGTGCGGTACATCCGCTCACCGGCCGGGCCGAACGGGCAGGCGACGAACCGTCCGGCGGTCAGGCCGGGCCGGTTCAGGTAGCCGCGTGCCAGACCCGCACCGGCGACGTACAGCTCCCCCGCCACGCCCGGCGGCACCGGCCTCAGCCGGTCGTCCAGGACGTACACCCGGAAGCCCGCGACCGGCCGGCCGATCGGCGGCACGCCGGAGCCCGGTGCCAGCGGGTCACTCATGGTCGCGCACACCGTCGTCTCGGTCGGACCGTAGGCGTTGATCATCCGACGGCCGGGCGCCCAACGCGCCACCAGCTCCGGCGGGCACGCCTCACCCGCCACCACCAGGGTGGCGGCCGTGAGGTCGGCGCTCTCCAGCGCGGCCAGGGCCGAGGGCGGCAGCGTCACGTGGGTGACGTCCAGCCGACGGTCCGTCAGGGCCTCCAGCGGGGCCTCGGCGGGGGCCAGGACCAGGGCGGCTCCGCTGAGCAGCGCACTGCACAGGTCCCAGAACGACGCGTCGAAGCTGGGCGAGGCGAACTGGAGCACCCGGCTGCCCGGCGCCACGCCGAGCCGTTCGACCTGCGCCGCCACCAGACCCGACACGCCGCTGTGGCTCACCACGACGCCCTTGGGGCGGCCGGTCGACCCCGAGGTGTAGATCACGTACGCCGGGTGCCGGACGTCCACCACGATGCCCGGATCGGTCTCCGGCCACTCCCCCTCGGCCACCGTCGCCGGGTCGTCGACCGTCAGCGCCGGACGGGCGTCCGCCAGCATGAAGTCGATCCGCGACCGCGGGTACGCCGGATCGACCGGCAGGTACGCCGCCCCGGCCTTCAGCACGCCCAGGACCGCCACCACCGACTCCACCGACCGCGGCAACGCCACTGCCACGACCTGCTCCGGCCCCACACCACGTGCCATCAACGCATGCGCGAACCGGTTCGCCCGCGCATCCACCTCCGCGTACGTCAACTCGGCATCACCACAGACCAGCGCGATCGCGTCCGGCATCGCCGCCACCTGCGCCGCGAGCAGCTCCGGCAGGCTCGCCCCTGCCGCCCTGTCCTCGGCGGCGGGCAGCAGCTCGCGGCGTTCCTGGGCGGAGAGCACGTCGATTGCGCCGATCGGCCGGTCGGGCGCGGCGGCGACCGCGGCCAGCAGTCGCAGCCACCGGGCGGCCAGGGCCTCGACCGTCGGGCGGTCGAACAGGTCGGTGCTGTACTCGACCGCGCCGCTGAGCCCGGCCGGCGCGCCGTCGGGCCCGTGCTCCTCCGCGAACCCGAAGGTCAGGTCGAGGCGGGCGGTCCCGGTGAGCACGGCCATCCCGGAGACCTTCAGGCCCGGCAGGTCGAAGTCGCCACCGGGCGCGTTCTGCACGACCAACCCGGTCTGGTACAGCGGGTGGTGGGAGAGCGAGCGGGACGGGTTCAGGGCCTCCACCAGGTGCTCGAACGGCACGTCCTGGTGCGCGTACGCGGCCAGCGCCGTCTCCCGCACCCGGCCCAGCAGCTCGGTGAAGGACGGGTCCCCGCCGGTGTCGGTGCGCAGCACCAGCGTGTTGATGAAGAAGCCGACCAGGTCGTCCAGCGCCTCGTCGGTGCGCCCGGCGACCGGACTGCCGATCGGGATGTCCGTGCCCGCGCCCAGCCGCGTGTACAGCGCCGCGAGCGCCGCCTGCAGCACCATGAACAAGGTCGCCCCCGAGCGCCGCGCCAGCTCCGCCAGTGCGGCGTGCAGTTCGGCGTCGATCCGGAGTTCCAGCAGGTCCCCGCCGTACGACATGGCGGCCGGTCGCGGCCGGTCGACGGGCAGCTGCAGCTGCTCGGGCAGCCCGGCCAGGGCCTGCCTCCAGTAGGCGACCTGGCGGGCGAACACGCTGTCGGTGTCGTGCTCGTCGCCGAGGATCTCGTGCTGCCACAGGGTGTAGTCGCCGTACTGCACCGGCAGGGGCGGCCACGCCGGTGCCCCACCGCGCTGCCGGGCGGTGTAGGCGGCGGCCAGGTCGCGGGCCAACGGGCCCATGGACCAGCCGTCCCCGACGATGTGGTGCATGACCAGCAGCAGCACGTGCTCGTCCGGCGCGAGCTCGAACAGCTCCGCCCGCAGCGGCACGTCCGAGGTCAGGTCGAAGCCGCGCACCGCCGCCTCGCGCAGCAGGGCGGGCACCTGTGCCTCGGCGGCCGCGCGCACGGTCAGCGGGACGGCGGCCTCGGCCGGGTCCAGCACCCGCTGGTGCGGGATTCCGGCGGTGTGCGGGAAAACCGTGCGCAGGGTCTCGTGCCGGGCGACCACGTCCGCGAGCCCGGCGTCCAGCGCGGCCCGGTCGAGGTCGCCGGACAGGCGCAGGGCCAGCGGCATGTGGTAGGTGGCGCCGGGCATCCCGAACTGCTGGAGGAACCAGAGGCGGCGCTGGGCGAACGACAGCGGCATCGGTTCGCGGCGGGGCCGGGGCACCAGGGCCTGCCGGGCGGCGCCGGCGTCGTGCAGTCCGGCCGCCAGCCCGGCGGGGGTCGGGGTGCGGAACAGGGCGCGCAGCTCCAGCTCGACCCCGAGGGTGGCCCGGACGCGGGAGACCAGCCGGGTGGCGAGCAGGGAGTGGCCGCCCAGCGCGAAGAAGTCCTCGTCGACGCCGGCCCGGGCGAGGCCCAGCACCTCGGCGAACAGCTCGCACAGGATCTGCTCCTGCGGCGTGCGCGGCGCCCGGCCACTGCCTGCGGGAGCTGCTTCGGGCTGGGGCAGCGCCGCCCGGTCCAGCTTCCCGTTCGGCGTCAGCGGCAGCGCGTCGAGCAGCACGAACGCGGACGGCACCAGGTGGTCCGGCACCCGCTCGCGCAGGTACGCGGCGAGTGCCGCCACGGTCGTCCCGCTCCCGTCCGGGGGGACGACGTACGCGACGATCCGGGTCTCGCCCGGCAGGTCCTCCAGGGCGAGCACCGCGACCTGGGCGACGCCCGGGTGCGCGGTCAGCTCGGCCTCGATCTCGCCCGGCTCGATCCGGAACCCGCGGACCTTGACCTGGTGGTCGACCCGGCCGGCGAACTCCAGCTCGCGGTCGGCGCGCCAGCGGGCCAGGTCGCCGGTGCGGTACATCAGCGCGCCCGCCGGACCGTACGGGTCCGCCACGAACCGCCCGGCCGTCAGGCCCGGCCGGTTCAGGTAGCCACGCGCCAGGCCCGCTCCGGCCAGGTACAGCTCACCCAGCACGCCGGGGGCCACCGGTCGCAGCGTCGAATCCAGGACGTACACCCGGCAGTTGGCGATCGGGCGGCCGATCGGCACCGGCAGCGGGCAGTCGGCGGGGTCGGCCGGGACCGCGTAAGCGGTGATCACATGGGTCTCGGCGGGCCCGTAGTGGTTGTGCAGTGCCCGGGCCGGTCGGCGGGCCTGGAAGCGGCGCACGGCACCGCTCAGCCGCATCGCCTCGCCGGCCTGGGCGACCAGCCGCAGGTGCGGCAGGTCGAGCCCGGCCTCCTCGGCGGCTTCGGCCAGCGCCTCGACCACCAGGTTCGGCGCGAACAGCTCCTCGACCCGGTGCCGGTCCAGCCAGTGGGCGAACAGTTCGGCGCTGCGGCGCTGCTCCTCGGTCGGCACCACCAGGGTCTTGCCGTACAGCAGCGCGGAGAGCATCTCCTGCACCGAGACGTCGAAGCTGATCGCGGTGAACTGCGCGGTGCGCGCTCCGGGTTCGCCGCCGACGGTCCGGTGGTGCCACGCCAGCAGGTTCAGCAGCCCGGCGGCGGGCATCACCACGGCCTTGGGCCGGCCGGTGGAGCCGGAGGTGTAGATGACGTACGCCGGGTGCCGGGTGTCCACGGGGACGGCCGGGTCGTGCTCCGGCAGGTCCCCGGCCGGGGTGACGGCCGCGAGGTCGTCGAGCACCACGGCCGGACGCGCGTCGTCCAGCATGTACGCGATGCGGGCGGCCGGATAGTCCGGGTCGACCGGCAGGTACGCCGCGCCCGTCTTGAGCACCGCGAGGACGGCGACCACCAACTCGGCGGAGCGCGGCAGCCGCAGCGCGACCACCTGCTCGGGGCCCACCCCGCGCGCGATCAGCGCGTGCGCCAGACGGTTGGCCTTGCGGTTCAGCTCGCGGTAGGTCAGGACGGTGTCCTCGAACAGCACCGCCGGAGCCTGCGGGGTCGCCCGGACCTGCGCCTCGAACAGCGCGGGCAGGGTGGCCTCATGGGCCGGGCAGGCGGTGTCGTTGCGGGCGACCAGCAGTTCGTGACGCTCCTCGGCGGTGAGGACGTCGATCCGGCTCAGCGGCAGGGACGGCTGAGCGACCACGGCTGCCAGCAGCCGCAGCCACCGGGCGACCAGCGTCTCCACCGTGGCGGGGTCGAACAGGTCGGTGCTGTACTCGACCCGCCCGACGATGCCCCCGGCCGGGCCGCCGGCGGCGCCGCGCTCCAGCAGGTGGAAGCCGAGGTCGAACATCGTGGTCGGGGTCCGCACCAGGACGATCTCGGCGGCCAGGCCGTCCAGCGCGAACTCGGTGCCGGGCACGTTCTGCAGCGCGAGCAGCACCTGGAAGAGGGGCTGACGGGCCAGGGACCGGGACGGGTTGAGCGCCTCGACGACATGCTCGAACGGCAGATCCTGATGCGCGTACGCGCCGAACGCGCTCTCCCGGACCCGGCCCAGCAGTTCGGCGAAGGACGGGTCGCCGCTGGTGTCCGCACGGAGCACGAGGGTGTTGACGAAGAACCCGACGAGGTCGTCCAGCGCCTGGTCGGTCCGGCCGGCGATCAGGCTGCCGACCGGGATGTCCGTGCCCGCGCCGAGCTTGTCCAGCAGCGAGGCCAGGGCGGCCTGCATCACCATGTAGACGCTGGCGCCGTGCTCCCGGCCCAGCCCGACCAGTCCGGCGTGCAGGTCGGCGTCCAGTTCGACGGCCAGGTGGCCGCCGTCCTGGGAGGGGATCGCGGGACGGTGCCGGTCGGCGGGGAGGCGGATCTGCTCCGGCAGGTCCGCCAGCGTCTCCGTCCAGTAGGTCGTCTGACGGGCGAACAGGCTGTCCGGGTCAGCCGGGTCGCCGAGCAGCCGGTCCTGCCACAGGGTGTAGTCGGCGTACTGCACGGGCAGCGGCGCCCACTGCGGCTCATCGCCCCGGCGGCGGGCCGCGTACGCGGTGGCCAGGTCGGCGGCCAGCGGGCCCAGCGACCAGCCGTCACCGGCGATGTGGTGCATCACCAGCAACAGCACGTGCTCGTCCGGCGAGAGCTCGAACACCTCGGCGCGCAGCGGCGGTTCGGCCGCGAGGTCGAATCCGCGCGCGGCGGCGCCTGCCAGCAGTCCCGGCAGGTCCGGTTCGTCGGCCTGGGTGACCGCCGGCCCGGGCCGCGCTTCCCCGACGGCCAGCACCTGCTGGTGGGGCACGCCGTCCACGGCCGGGAAGACGGTGCGCAGGGTTTCGTGCCGGTCGGCGAGGTCGCCCAGTGCCGCCTCCAGGGCCGCCAGGTCCAGCGGTCCGGTGAGCCGCCACGCGAGCGGCATGTTGTAGACCGAGTCGGCGCCCTCCAGCTGGCGCAGGAACCACAGCCGCCGCTGGGCGGACGACAGCGGCACCGGCGCGGGCCGCTCCGCCCGCTCCAGGGCGAGCCGGGCTCGGTCCGCGCCGCCAAGCCGGGCCGCCAGCCCGGCCACGGTCGGGGTGCGGAACAGGGCGCGCAGCTCCAGCTCGACCCCGAGGGCCGCCCTGGCCCGGGCGACCAGCCGGGTGGCGAGCAGGGAGTGCCCGCCGAGGTCGAAGAAGTCCTCGTCGACGCCGACCTGCGGCAGGCCCAACACCTCGGCGAACAGCCCGGCGAGCACCTGCTCCTGCGGGGTGTGCGCGGCCCGGCCGACGTGCGGCGCGGTGGACTCGGGCTCGGGCAGCGCGCGCCGGTCCAGTTTGCCGTTCGGGGTCAGCGGCAGGACGTCGAGGCAGACGAAGGCGGCGGGGACCATGTAGTCCGGCAGCCGCTCGCGCAGGTGCGCCCGCAGTTCCTCGGGCCGGGGCTCCGCCCCGGTGGCAGGCTGCAGGTAGGCGACCAGGCGGGGGTCTCGCGCCCGGTCCTTCCGGACGATCGCGGCGGCCCGGGCGACCTGCGGGTGTTCGGTGAGGACGGCCTCGATCTCGCCGAGTTCGATCCGGTACCCGCGGATCTTGACCTGGTCGTCGGTGCGGCCGAGGAACTCCAGGTTCCCGTCCGAATTCCACCGCACCAGGTCGCCGGTCCGGTACATCCGCGAACCGGCCGGACCTGCCGGATCCGCCACGAACCGCCCGGCCGTCAGGCCCGGCCGGTTCAGGTAGCCGCGCGCCAGGCCGGCACCCGCGATGTACAACTCACCCGGCACACCCGCCGGCACCGGCTGCAACGCGCCGTCGAGCACCTGCAGCCGGGTGTTGGCGACGGGTCGGCCGATCACCTGCCGCTGGCTCGACCCCAGCGGCGCGAAGACCGAGTCCACCGTGCACTCGGACGGCCCGTAGTAGTTCAGGGAGAGCACTCCCTCGGCGGCCCGCAGCCGCTCCCACAGCTGCTCGGGGACGGTCTCCCCGCCCAGCCCGATCATCGAGGGGCGCCACTGCGGGTGGTCCAGCAGGCCGTGTTCGACGAGGACCTGCACGTAGGAAGGAGTGCCGCCGACGGTGTCCAGCCCGGCCCGCACCGCGTACGCGAGGTAGGCGTCCGGGTCGGTCCAGGTCGCCTCGTCCAGGACGTGCAGCTCATGGCCCGCGAACAGGGCGAACAGCTGGTCGCAGGAGGCGTCGAAGGACACGGACGTGGTCAGTCCGACCCGCATCCGCTCCCCCGTCGAGAAGACCAGCGGGACCTGGTTGGCGAACAGGTTGAGCAGGCCGCCGTGCGTCACCACGACGCCCTTGGGCCTACCGGTGGAGCCGGAGGTGTAGATGACGTAGACCGGATGGTCGGGACCGACGGCCACCATCGGGTCCGTCGCCGGGCAGGACGCCACCAGGGCGGCCGTCTCCGGGGCGTCGAGCACCAGCCGGTCGAGGGGACCACCGTCGGGCAGCCGGTCCGCGGAGGCGCCGTCGGTCACCACCAGAGCCGCGGACGCGTCCTCCAGGAGGTGGGCGATCCGGGCCGGCGGGTACGCCGGGTCCACCGGGACGTACGCCGCGCCCGTCTTCAGCACCGCCAGGATCGCCACCACCAGCTCCGCCGAACGCGACAGCGCCACCGCCACCAACCGCTCAGGCCCCGCACCCCGCGCGACCAGCGCGTGCGCCAAACGGTTCGCCCGCGCGTCCAGCTCCGCGTACGACAACGACACGTCGCCGCACACCAGCGCGACAAGGTCCGGGGTCGCCCGGACGTGCTCCCGGAACAGTTCCGGCAGGCTCGCATTGAGACCCTGGACCACGGGCCCGGTACCCATCGCCGCCAGCTCTCCGCGCTCCTCGGCGGTGAGCAGGGCGAGCCTGCTGAGCCGCCGCCGGGGGTCGGCGACCGCGGCACGGAGCAGCCGCTCCCACCGCCTGATCATCGACTCGACGGTGGCCGGGTCGTACAGGTCGGTGGTGTACTCGACGGACCCGTCGATCCCCTCCGGAGTACCGTCCTGCGCGTGCCGCTCGGACATGGTGAGGATCAGGTCGAGCTTGGCGGTGGTCGACGCCGACGGCAGGTCCTCGACGCGCAGCCCGGGCGGCGCGAAGTCGGCCCGGGGCACGTTCTGCAGCACCAGCATGACCTGGAACAGCGGGTGGTGCGCCAGCGACCGGGACGGGTTCAGGACCTCGACCAGGTACTCGAACGGGAGGTCCTGGTGGGCGTATCCGGCCAGCGAGGTGTCCCGGACCCGGCCCAGCAGCTCGGCGAACGTCGGATCGCCCGAGGTGTCGGTGCGGACGACCAGGGTGTTGACGAAGTAGCCGACCAGCTCGTCCTGCGCCTGGTCGGTCCGCCCGGCGACCGGACTGCCGACCGGGATGTCGTCGCCCGCGCCGAGCTTGCTCAGCAGCGCCGCCAGCCCGGCCTGTAGCACCATGAACAGACTGGTCCCGTGGGCTCGGGCGAGCTCGCGCAGGCCGCGGTGCAGTTCGGGGTCCAGCTCGGCCCGGACGGAACCGCCCCGGTGCGAGGCGACCACCGGGCGGGGCCGGTCGGTGGGCAGTTGGATCCGCTCCGGCAGGCCGGCCAGTTGCCCGGTCCAGTAGTCCGCCTGGCCGGCGAAGAGGCTGCCCCGGTCGGCCGCGTCGCCGAGCAGTTCGTGCTGCCACAGGGTGTAGTCGGCGTACTGCACCGGCAGTGGCGCCCACCCCGGCTCCTCGCCCCGGCGGCGCGCCGCGTAGGCGGCGGTCAGCCCCTGCACGAGCGGGCCCAGCGACCAGCCGTCACCCGCGATGTGATGGAGCACCACCTGGAGGACGTGCTCCTCCGGCGCCAGCTCGAACAGCTCGGCCCGCAGCGGCACGTCGGCCGCCAGGTCGAACGGGCGGGCCTTCGCCGCCGCCATCAGGGCGGGCAGCTCGGCCTCGGTGCTCCGGTGCACGAGCATCCGCGGGCGGGCCGCCAGCGCGTCCAGCACCCGCTGGTGCGGCACGCCGTCCACCGCCGGGAAGACGGTGCGCAGGCTCTCGTGCCGCTCGACCACGTCCGCCAGGGCCGCCTCCAGGGCCCGCCGGTCCAGGTCTCCGGACAGTCGCCAGGCCAGGGAGATGTGGTAGTTCGCGCCGGCGCCCTCCAGCTGGTGCAGGAACCACAGCCGTCGCTGCGCGAAGGAGAGCGGAACCGTCTCGGGGCGCTCGCGCCGCACCAGGGCGGTCTGGGCCGGCCCGGCTGCCACCAGGGCGACGGCCAGGCCCTCCGGGGTCGGTGCCTCGAACAGGGCGCGCAGCGGCATCTCCACGCCGAGCGTCGCGCGGATCCGGGCGACCAGGCGGGTGGCGAGCAGCGAGTGCCCGCCCAGGTCGAAGAACCCGTCCTCGACGCCGGCCGACGCCACGCCCAGGACCTCGGCGAACAGCTCGCAGAGGATCTGCTCCTGCGGGGTGCGCGGCGGGCGGGAGGAGGCGGCCGGGGCGAGGTCGGCGGCGGGCAGGGCCCGGTGGTCCAGCTTGCCGTTGACGGTCAGCGGCAGCCCGTCCAGCGCGACGAACGCCGACGGCACCATGTACTCCGGCAGTCGCTCGCGCAGGTGCGCCCGCAGCTCGGCCGGGCTCGGCGCGGCGCTCGCGGCCGGCACCAGGTACGCGATCAGCCGGGTGTCGTCGGCCCGGTCCTGCCGCGCCAGGACGGCGACCTGGGCGACGCCCGGGTGGGCGGCCAGCGCCGCCTCGATCTCGCCGAGCTCGATCCGGAAGCCGCGCACCTTCACCTGCTGGTCGGCCCGGCCGACGTAGCGCAGGCCGTAGTCCGCGGTGCGGCGCACCACGTCGCCGCTGCGGTACATCCGCGATCCCGGCGGCCCGAACGGGTCCGCCAGGAACCGCCCGGCGGTCAGGCCGGGCCGGTTGAGGTAGCCGCGTGCCAGGCCCGGGCCCGCGACGTAGAGCTCGCCGGGCACGCCCGGGGCCACCGGCCGCAGGCCGGCGTCGAGCACGTACGCCCGCAGATCCGGGAGGGGCGTGCCGACCTGCCCTGCGGCGGCGACGGAGCGGTCGAGCGCCGCGTACGTGACGTGCACCGTGGTCTCGGTGATGCCGTACATGTTGACCAGCAGCGGCGCGTCCTGCGGGTGCCGCTCGTACCAGCCCTCCAGCCGGGCGTGTTCCAGTGCCTCGCCGCCGAACACCACGGTGCGCAGGGCGAGCCGGCGGCCGGTCTCCGGGGCCTGCGCGTCCGCCTGCATCAGCTGGTAGAAGGCGGACGGCGTCTGGTTGAGCACCGTCACCCGCTCCCGGGCCAGCAACTCCAGGAACCGGCCGGGCGAGCGGCTGGTCTCGTGGTCGACGACCACCAGGCGCCCGCCGTGCAGCAGCGGGCCCCACAGCTCCCACACCGAGAAGTCGAAGGCGTAGGAGTGGAAGAGCGTCCAGACGTCCTCGGCGCAGAAGCCGAACAACTCCCGGGTGGTGTCGAACAGGCGCACCACGTTGCGGTGCGGGACGACCACGCCCTTGGGGTTGCCGGTGGAGCCGGAGGTGTGGATGACGTAGGCGGCGTGGCCGGGGTCGACGGCGACCGCCGGGTCGGTGTCCGGCCGCCCGTCCAGGTCGGCGGTGTCCAGCAGCAGCCGGTCGACGTGCTCCGCCCCCGGAAGTCCGCCGGTGCGGCTCGTCGTCACGAGCAGCGCGGGCCGGGTGTCCTGGAGCAGGTAGGCGATCCGGGCCGCCGGGTACGCCGGGTCCACCGGGACGTACGCGGCGCCGGCCTTGAGCACCGCGAGCACCGCGACGACCAGCTCGGCCGAGCGCGGCAGGGCGAGCGCCACCAACTGCTCGGGCCCCACTCCCCGGTCGATCAGGGCGTGCGCGAGGCGGTTGGCGCGGGAGTTCAACTCGCCGTAAGTCAGGTGGACTTCGCCGTCGGTGAGGGCGGTCGCGGCGGGGTTCGCCCGCACCTGCCGCTCGAACAGCGCGGGCAGTCCGCTCTCCGGGAGCTTCCCGGCCCGGTCGGTGGCGGTCGGCAGCAGGGCCCGGAGTTCGTCGGCGGACAGCACGTCCACCCGGCCGATCCGCCGGCCGGGGTCGGCGGCGACGGCGCGCAGCAGCCGCAGCCACCGCTCGACGATGCCCGTGACGGTGGCCGCGTCGAACAGGTCGGTGCTGTACTCCACCACGCCCGACAGCCCGTCCGCGCCGGGCTGTTCGGCCAGGACGAAGGTCAGGTCGCACTTGGCGGTCCCGGTGGGGACCAGCTCGGCCGCCACCCGCAGCCGCGGCAGGTCGAAGGTGCCGAAGGGCGTGTTCTGCAGGGTGAGCATGGTCTGGAACAGCGGGTGGTGGGCGAGCGTCCGGGTCGGGTTGAGGGCCTCGACGAGGTGCTCGAACGGCACGTCCTGGTGCGCGTACGCGGCCAGCGCGTCGGAGCGCACCCGGCCCAGCAGTTCGGTGAACGACGGGTCGCCGGACAGGTCGGTGCGCAGCACCAGGGTGTTGACGAAGAACCCGACCAGGTCGTCCAGGGCCTCGTCGGTGCGCCCCGCGACCGGCGTGCCGATCGGGACGTCGGTGCCGGCGCCGAGCTTGCCCAGCAGGGCGGCCAGGCCGGCCTGGAGCACCATGAAGAGGCTGGCGCCGCCGTCGCGGGCGAGGGCGCGCAGGCCCTGGTGCAGTTCGGCGTCGATCCGTACCGGCAGCTGGGCTCCCCGGTAGGACATCACCGCGGGCCGGGGCCGATCGAAGGGCAGTTCGACCTGCTCGGGCAGGTCGGCCAGCTGCTTCCGCCAGTAGGCGAGTTGGCCGCTGACCAGGCTGTCCGGGTCAGTGGCGTCGCCCAGCAGTTCCCGCTGCCAGCGGGTGTAGTCGGCGTACTGGACCGGCAGCGGCGACCACTGCGGCTTGGCCCCCTCGCTGCGGGCCGCGTAGGCGGTCGCCAGGTCCCGCGAGAGCGGCCCCGTCGACCAGCCGTCGCCGGCGATGTGGTGCACCACCAGCAGCAGCACGTGCTGCTCGGCGCCGAGTTCGAACAGCTCGGCGCGCAGCGGCGGCTCCTCGGCGAGCTCGAAGCCGTGTCGCGCCGCCTCCGCCAGCCGCTGCGGCAGGTCGCGTTCGCCGGTCGCGGTCACCCGCAGCCGTGGCCGGGCCGCATCGGGGTCGAGCACCCGCTGGCACGGCACGCCGTCGACCACCGGGAAGACGGTGCGCAGGGCCTCGTGCCGCTCGACCACGTCCGTCAGGGCGGTTTGCAGGGCACGCTGGTCCAGGCTTCCGGAGAGCCGGAGTGCCAGCGGGATGTTGTAGGTGGCGCTCGGGCCCTCCATGCGGTGCAGGAACCACAGGCGGCGCTGTGCGAAGGAGAGCGGGACGGTCCCGGGCCGCTCGCTGACCGCGAGCGCGGGCCTGGCCAGGCCCGCGACGTCCACCGCGGCCGCCAGCTCCGCGACCGTCGGCGCGTCGAACAGGTCGCTCAGCCGCAGCTCCACGCCCAGCACCGACCGGGCCCGGGCAACCAGCCGGGTGGCCAGCAGGGAGTGACCGCCCAGCTCGAAGAAGCTGTCGTCCAGCCCGACCCCGGCGACCCCCAGCACCTCGGCGAACAGCCCGGCGAGCAGGTGCTCGACCCCCGTGCGCGGAGCACGGCCCGGTGCGGCGGACTGCCGTTCGGGCGCCGGGAGGGCGCGCCGGTCCAGCTTGCCGTTCGGGGTCAGCGGCAGCGCGTCCAGGACCATCAGCGCGGACGGCACCATGTGGGCGGGCAGCCGCTCACGCAGGTACTCGCGCAGGACGGTTCCGGTCGCAGAGGCGCCGGACACGAGGACGGCGTGGGCGACCAGCCGGGGCTCCTCCTCGGCGCGCACCGTGACGGCGGCCCGGGCGACCTGCGGGTGTTCGGTGAGGACGGCCTCGATCTCGCCGAGTTCGATCCGGTACCCGCGGATCTTGACCTGGTCGTCGGTGCGGCCGAGGAACTCCAGGTTCCCGTCCGAATTCCACCGCACCAGGTCGCCGGTCCGGTACATCCGCGAACCGGCCGGACCTGCCGGATCCGCCACGAACCGCCCGGCCGTCAGGCCCGGCCGGTTCAGGTAGCCGCGCGCCAGGCCGGCACCCGCGATGTACAACTCACCCGGCACACCCGCCGGCACCGGCTGCAACGCGCCGTCGAGCACCTGCAGCCGGGTGTTGGCGACGGGTCGGCCGATGACCGGGCGCGGGCTCGGACCCACGGACGCGATCACCGGGTTGACGGTGCACTCGGACGGCCCGTAGAGGTTGAGGCAGGACACTCCGTCCGCCGCCCGCAGCCGCTCCCACAGCCGCTCCGGGACGGCCTCGCCGCCCGCGGCGACCACCGACGGACGCCACCCCTCCCCGCCCAGCAGCCCGTGCTCCACGAGGTCGTGCAGGTAGGAGGGGGTGGCTTCGACGTAGTCCAGGCCGCAGCGCCGCGCGTAGTCGACGAAGGCGTCCGGGTCGGTCCATGTCGCGTGGTCCAGGACGTGCAGCTCGTGGCCCGCGAACAGGGCGAGCAACTGGTTCCACGACGCGTCGAACGACACCGACGTGGTCAGGGCCACCCGCTGCCGCCGCCGCTCATCGGTCACGGGCGGGAGGTGCACCTGACGGAGTTCGGCGAGTAGGTTGAGCAGGCCGCCGTGCGTCACCGCCACGCCCTTGGGCCTGCCGGTGGATCCGGAGGTGTAGATGACGTACGCCGGGTGCGCCGGATCGACGGCCACCATCGGGTCCGTCGCCGGGCAGGACGCCACCAGGGCGGACATCTCCGGATCGTCCAGCACCAACCTGCCGAACGGACCACCGTCGGGCAGCCGCTCCGCGGACGCGCCGTCGGTCACCACCAGGGCCGGCCCGGCATCCTCCAGCAGGTACCCGATCCGGGCCGGCGGGTACTGCGGGTCCACCGGGACGTACGCCGCACCGGTCTTCAGCACCGCCAGGATCGCCACCACCAGCTCGGCCGACCTCGGCAGCGCCACCGCCACCAACCGCTCCGGGCCCGCACCCCCCGCGACCAGCGCCTGCGCCAGCCGGTTCGCCCGCGCGTCCAGCTCCGCGTACGTCAGCGACGCCTCCGGCCCCACCACCGCGAGGGCGTCCGGGATCGCCTCCACCTGCGCCCGGAACAGCTCCGGCAGGCTCGCACTGAGATCCTGCGCCTGCGGTCCGGCGCCCCACACCGCCAACTCGCCGCGTTCCTCGGCCGTGAGCAGGCCGATCCGGCCGACCGTCTCGTCCGGGTCGCAGTCCGCGACGGCGTCGAGCAGGGTGAGCAGTCGCTGCTGGTGTGCGGCGAGGTCGTCGTCGCCGTACGCCTCCGGCGCGCCGTGCAGCCTGAGCAGCGGGGGGCTGCCGTCCCGGTAGTCGAACACCCAGACGGCCAGGTCGGTGGTCGATCCCGACACGAAGTGGTGCACTGCGGCGGGGTGTCCGGCGAAGCTCGGCCTGGCGTTGAAGGCCATGATGTTGACGATCAGCGGGAAGGCCGTTCCGATGCCGCCGGGCGCGCCGAGGTCGCGCAGCAGGTCCTCGCTGCGGTAGCGCTCGTGTGCGACGGCCGCATCGACCTCCCGCGCCACCCGGGCGACGAGCTCGCCCCACGGCATGTCCGGTCGCACGGTCAGCCGCAGCGGCACCACGTTCGACATCGTTCCGGGCACCGACATCAGGTCGCGTTCGGAGCCCCGGCGGGCGGTGACGGGGAGGGCGAGCACCACGTCCTGCGCGCCGCTCAGCCGGTGGGCGTAGAGCGCCGTCGCCGCGATCACCAGCCGGGACCACCGGACACCGGCCCGGCCTGCCGCAGCCCGCAGCGCCTCGGGGCTGCGCAGTGCCCGTTCCTGGGCCAGGCACAGGGGCCGGTGCGGGTCGGTCACGGAGGTGTCGGTGAGCCGGGTCGGGGCTGGCAGATCGGCGAAGCGCCCGGTCCAGTAGGCACGGTCGGCGGTGAAGTCGGTGGACGAGCGGTAGGCGGCGTCGCTGTCGACCAGGTCCCGGAGCGAGCCGAACGGGCAGGGCGGGACTGCTACGTCCGCGGCCAGCGCCGAGTACACGTCGCCGACCCGCTGCCGGACCATGGAGCTGCTGATCGCGTCCAGCACCACGTGGTGGTAGTTCAGGTACCAGAGGAACTCCGTCGGCGACAGCCGGATCAGCGCGTGGCCGAACAGCGGATCACGGGCGAGGTCCAGCGGGCGGGCCAGGTCCCGTTCCATCCATGCCACGGCCGCGGCCCGGGGGTCCGGCTCCGCGCCGAGGTCGAGGTGCGCGGGCGCCCAGTCCCAGCTCTCGCGGAGAATCTGCCGCGGGCCCTCACCGTCGTCGACGAAGGTCACGTGCAGGGCGTCGACCTCGTCGACCACCCGACGCAGCGCGGCTTCGAACAGCTCCGGATCGACCGGCCCGTGGATCTCCAGGCACTCCCCGACGCGGTAGCCCGGGATCGGCGTCCGGGAGCTCTGCTCGGCGAGCCAGATCTCCCGCTGGGCCGCGGTCAGGGGAAGGAGGTCGCCGTGACGGCGGGGCGGGCGGGACATGGGGGTACCTCTCAGAAGTGTGGGCGGGCAGGCACGCAGGGCATGCCGGGCCTCGCCGACCGCGGTGGTGTCACGCGGTCGGCGGGCGGGGTGGTTCTCCGCGGTCAGGCGGCGAGTTCGCCGGCCTGGAGCTGCCAGAGGGATGCGTAGAGTCCGTGCTGGGCGACGAGTTCGTCGTGGGTGCCCTGTTCGGCGACGGTGCCGCCCTTGTCCATGACGTAGATCCGGTCGGCGTGGCGGACCGTGGAGAGGCGGTGGGCGATGACGACCATCGTCCGGTGGGCCGCGAAGCTGCGCAGTGTGCGCTGGATGGCGGCCTCGGTCTCGTTGTCCACGGCGGAGGTGGCCTCGTCGAGGATGACGACCGGCGAGTCCTTGAGGATCGCGCGCGCCAGGGCGATCCGCTGCCGCTGGCCGCCGGAGAGCGCGGCGCCGCGCTCGCCGATCAGGGTGTCGTAGCCGTCCGGCAGCATCGCGATGAAGGGGTGCGCCTCGGCCATGGCGGCGGCCTGGACCACGGCCTCGTCCGAGGCCCCGAAGCTGCCGTAGCGGATGTTGTCGGCGATGCTGCCGTCGAAGAGGAACGGGTCCTGGGCGACGAAGCCGATGGCGTTGCGCAGCTCGTGCCGCCGCAGGTCCCTGACGTCCTGTCCGTCGAGCAGCACCCGGCCGAACTCCGCGTCCTGGAAGCGCATCAGCAGCTTGGCGATCGTCGTCTTGCCGGAGCCGGTGGCGCCCACCAGGGCGGTCACCTGCCCGGCCGGGATGGTCAATGAGAGGTCCTCCAGCGCCGCCGGCCGGCCGGGGTAGGCGAAGGTGACGCCGTCGAGGAGGATCTCGCCCCGCACCTCGGCGGGCTCGAGCGTCCCGTCACCGCTGTCGGCCTCAACGGGCAGGGCGCGCAGCCGCTGCACCCGGTCGTAGGAGGCGAGGGTGCGCCGGTACTGGTCGGCGATGCCGCCGAGCCGGCTCATCCGCATCAGCAGCATCTGGGGCAGCCCGATCAGCGGGCTGAACACCTCGAAGCGCAGGGTGCCGTTGAGCACCGCGCGGCCGCCGATCAGCAGGGTGCCGGCCATCGACGCGGTGGTGCAGGCCCGGACGGTCTCGGCGTGGCGGATCGTGCTCAGGTCGGTCTGCCGACTGCTCTCCTGGACCTCCTCGCTCAGCCCGTCGATGCGTGCGGCCTCGTAGTCCTCGGTGCAGAAGCTCTTGACGGTCGCACCGGCTTCGAGCGAGTTGATCACCTGGCTGCCCAGCCTGGCCCGGCGCTCGCCAACGGCGGCGTAGTCGGCCGCGACCTTGTCCTGGTGGTGCAGCGACAGCCAGGCGATGACCGGGATCGGCAGGAACGCGATCCAGGCGATCTGCGGTGCCAGCAGGAGGAACGCCGGCACCAGAAGGGCCAGGCTGGTGCCGAGTTGCAGCACGTCGTTGGCCGGGCCGGCGAAGAAGGCGCCCAGCTGACCGACGTCGTTGGTGAGAGTGCCGGCCACCCGGCTGGTCCGCTCGCCCTCCAGGTGCCCCAGTTCGAGGCGCTGGACGTGTCGGTACGTGCGGCTCCGCCAGTCGTGCTCGATGTCCTGGCCGAGTCGGCGCCACCGGAGGTTCGAGACGTACGAGAGGCCCGCCACCGCGGCACAGGAGACGGCCACCAGCCCGGCCAGTCCCCAGAGTTGCGCGGAGGCCGTGGTCAGGCCGAGGCTGACCAGCGGAGCCGCCTCACCCTTGATGAGGACCAGGCCGGTCCAGCCCAGGAAGGTGCCGAGTAGGACTTCCGCGACCTGGCAGGCGACAGACAGGGCGGCGGCCTTGTAGAGGCGGCGGCGGTGCGGTCCGACGATCTCCAGCAGCGCGTGGCGTTCGGTACCGGGCCCGGCCGGGTCCCGGGACGCGTCGGCCGTTCTGTGCCAGGTCTTCCGCAGGACGACGGCGGTCGCCGCGGCGACGCCGCCCACCGCCACCAACTGCCGGCCCAGTGCCGACCCCTTGACCAGCGCGATCCCGGCCGCGACTCCGCCTCCGACGGCCAGCACGGGGCGCACGACCACGCCGCGGCCCGTCTGCGGGGCCGACGCGGGGACGGGCCGGGCCGGGCCCTGGCGTCCAGCCCCGGTCAGATCCTGCGCGACCCGGGTGACGGCCCTGCGGACGATCCGGCCGACGTCCGCAGGGCGCAGCCGCGCGTCGTGCCGGACCAACACCCCGCCGGTGACCGGGTTGGCCCGGGCCTCGGTGATCCCCGGAACGCGGCGCAGCGCGGCGGCGAGGATCTCGGCCGTCCGGGGCCGTCCGAGCACCAGCTCGACGTCCCAGCGCTGGCGGCCCGGGATGACCGAGCGGGGGCTCACGCCCGGTTCCACGGAGCCGGATCCGGCTGCGGCACCCAGTAGCGATGGCATGTGTACGATCACCTGTTCGCGGAGGTCACGGAGAGCTGTCACGGAGACGACGGATCACGGCGACGGAGCGGAGATTGTGGACAGCGGTTCTGTGCGGCCGAACGGCCTGCCTGCGGACGGCCGCCGCCCGAGCGCGTCCGCCGAAATCGACCGGCGTGTGCGCCTGGCGGCGGCCGCGGTTCCTCATGGACCGTCAGTTCGACTTTCCGGCGGGGGCGCCGGCGGCGGCCCGGATCTTCGGGGTCCTCGCGTCCCCGTCGGGGTGGCCGGCAGCCCCCGGCTTGGCGGCGTTCCCGGCGGTGTGCCGGC
Organism: Kitasatospora sp. NBC_00315; assembly: GCF_041435095.1. NCBI lineage: Bacteria > Bacillati > Actinomycetota > Actinomycetes > Kitasatosporales > Streptomycetaceae > Kitasatospora > Kitasatospora sp. NBC_00315. Next base: position 2,281,251 of record NZ_CP108025.1, read on the forward strand.
CGTCGCCGGAGTGGTCCTCGGTCTCACCGGCGGCGATCTGGGAGGCCACCACGTCGGCAGCCACTTCTGCCGCGAGGTCGTGGATGCTCTCCCCGGCCTCGTGGGCCGCCTTCTTCACCTCCATCGCGATGCCGACGGATGTCTTGACGACTCCGCGCACCAGTGGCTTGAGAAGTCGCTTGGCCAGCGGGGCGACGATGAGACCGATCAGGAAGGGGGGAACCAGGGGCGGCATGATGCTCCGTCCTCTCTACGCATACGTATGACAGGGAACCCGGGCACGGCGAACACCGGAGCAGCGCACAGCCGGGCGGATGGAAGCATTCCATCTCGGAATCCGGAATTCACCTAACGAATCGAATTCCCGGACACCGGATCGCGCCGCTCGCTCCCGTGGTCACCGTACTCGAACCACATCGGCCTGAGCCAAATGGATCCGGCCGGGTTCACTCATGTGAGTGGTCCTATGGGATTCCGCGGAACCCGAAGCCCAGCGCACTCGAGCACCATGCAGTGCTATGACCCGACCAAGCGGCTGCGGCGACGGCGCCGCCTCCTCGACGACCACCCCCCTGGCGGACCACGGCACCGCCCGGATCGCGGCGGCCGGCGAGATCCCCGGCCTCGACCCGATTTCCGGCACCGCGACGTCAGGCGATCAGGTGTTCCTCACACCCAGGGATTGAAGAGCGATCTCCTCACCTGTTTTCCGTGAGACGATTCGGCGGCGTCGGAATTTGACCGACCCGGGAGCGCCAGGCCATTCACGGACGACAGTGAAAGGAACGGAATATGGGAGTTCTTCGAGGTGCGCCGGTCGCACCAGGACGGGGCGCCGCGGCATGACCGTGGCCGTGGACCAGACCCTGTTCCATCAGACCGGTGCCGGCCTGTCCGTGCCGTTCTCCATCGCGGGGACGGGGATGCACCTGCCACCGGCGGTCGTCACCAACCAGGAGCTCACCCGCACGCTGGACACCAGCGACGAATGGATCACCAGTCGCACCGGCATCCGCGAACGCCGCCGCCTGGCCCCGCACCTGGCGACCTCCGACATGTGCGTCGCCGCCGCCCACCCGGCCCTGGAGGCCGCCGGCATCGAGCCCGCCCGGCTGGACGCGGTCATCGTCGCCACCTACACCGGGGACCAGCCGCTCGTGTCGACCGCGCTGATCGTCAAGGACGCCCTGGGCGCCCACCGAGCCCTGTCCCTGGACGTCACCCAGGCCGCCTGCGCCTCCGGCATCCAGGCCGTGCTGATCGCCGCCCACCTCCTGCAGAACCCCTCCATCACCACCGTCCTGGTCCTCGCGGCCGACTGCGCCTCCAGGATCACCGACCCCGCCGACCGCACCACCGCCGTCTTCTTCGGGGACGCCGCGGCAGCCGTCGTCCTCACCCGCACCGACACCCCCGGATCGGGCCTGCTCTCCTACGACCTCGGCTCCCAACTCTCCTACGGCGTGCAGATTCCCGCCGGCGGCTCACGGCTGCCCGCCAGCGCAGCCACCGTCGCCGCCGGAGACCACTACCTGTCCATGGACGGTCGCGCCGTCTGGAACGCGGCCACCACCCGCCTGCCCGAGAGCATCACCGGCGCCGCCCGGCGCGCCGACGTACCGATCGACGAGATCCGGTACTTCTTCCTGCACCAGGCCAACCTGAACATCCTGACCGCAACCCTGGCGGCCTTGGGCGTTCCCCGTGAGCGCGTGCCCGTCACCGTCGACCGTCTGGGCAACACCGGATCGGCCGGCCTGTTCACCGCGCTCCACTCCGCCGTCTCCGCAGGCTCCCTGCTCCCGGGAGACACCTACGTGCTGTCCGGGATCGGCGCGGGCTTCCAGTGGGGAACCCTCTGCCTCCGGCACGCCTGAACGGTCCTCCGGACCGACCAGGGCCTCCCCGGCCTCCCTGGCGTCCCCCGCGCCTGCGTCCTGTGTCACGTCGCCGTTTCAGGCGTTCACGAACGAGTGAACCCCCGCCGACTTCTCGGCACCCCGCCGCCGCGAGCACCAGCATGGACGTCATGACCACCACGCGCTCCCGGGCCGAACGGGCCGCCCAGGCCCGGTCGGCCGAAGTCCAGCTCGCTGCCGACGGAATCGACGGGGTGGTGTTCGGCTGGGTCGACAACGCCGGGATCACCCGGGTGAAGTCCGTCCCGCTCAACCAGCTCGAACACGCCGCCGAACACGGCGTCGGCGCCGTACCCTGTTTCGACCTCTCCCTGGTGGACGACTCCTTCACCACCACGCCTTCGAGCACCGGCCCGGTGGGCGACCTGCGGCTCGTCCCCGACCTCGACCGGCTCACCCCGCTCGCCGCCCAGCCCGGCTGGGCCTGGGCCCCGGCCGACCGCCACACCCAGGACGGCACCCCGCACCCCGGCTGCCAGCGCGGCTTCGCCCGCCGGGCCGCCGAGGCCCTGGAGCGACGCGGACTCTCGGTGCAGGCCGGGATCGAGATCGAGTGGGTGGTGGCCGACGCCGCCGGAAATCCCGCGACGGTCGAACCCGGGTACGGGATGGCCCGCTTCATCGAGCACTCCGACTACCTGCGGGCGGTGCTGCGCGCCCTCACCGAACAGGGGCTGGCCGTGCTGCAGATCCACCCCGAGTACGCCGCCGGGCAGTTCGAGGTCTCGGTCGCCGCCGAGGGGCCGGTGGAGGCGGCCGACACCGCGATGCTGGTGCGCCACACCATCCGGGCCGTCTCCGCCCGGCACGGCCTGCGGGTCTCGTACGCGCCCGTCTTCACCAAGGGCGCTATCGGCAACGGCGGCCACCTGCACCTCAGCCTCTGGCGACAGGACCGGAACCTCGGGCACGGCGGCCCCGGCCGCCACGGGCTGCACCCCGAAGCCGAGCAGTTCCTCGCGGGCGCGCTGGCCGAACTGCCCGCCCTGCTCGCCCTCGGCGCACCCAGCGTCGCCTCCTACCTGCGCCTGGTCCCCTCCCACTTCGCCGGGGCCTTCCGTTGTTGGGGCCTGGAGAACCGCGAGGCGGCGCTGCGCCTGATCGCCGGCTCCACCGCCGGGCAGGCCAATGCCGAGTTCAAGTGCTTCGACGCCGCCGCCAACCCGTACCTGGCGATCGGCGGGGTGCTGGCCGCCGGGCTCGCCGGCCTCGACGCCGGCCTGCCCCTCCCGCCCGAGACCCGGAGCGACCCCGCCGCCCTCGGCAGCGCCGAGCGCCTCCCGGCGAGCCTGTCGGAGGCGACCGACGCGTACGAGAAGTCCGCACTGCTGCGGCAGGCACTCGGCCCCGAGCTGTACGAGAACGTGCTGGCCGTACGGCGGGCGGAGGCGGAACTGTTCGCCACACACACGGACGAGGACGTCATCGGGGCCGTCCGCTGGCGGTACTGACCGAGCAGCACCCTCCCTGCCGCGAACACGCACGCGGATCACACCACGACTGGAGCTCGGGAGCTGCGAGGGTGGGCGCCTACAGGGGCTCCGGGCCGGCAGCACAGCACCCGGCCCGGAGCCCCCGGAACGAAGCGGCCGACCGGCCGCACGCTCAGTTCCGCGCCGGCCCGGCAGGCAGCCCCACGCACCCGGTTGCCTGCGGCGCACCCGTCGCGTCCGCGCCGTGCGCCGGACAGCCGGGAGCCGGATCGGTGACAGCCCGCTCCAACGGCTTCGCCATGTAGACCGCCTCGGGGCCGTAGCTCGCGGGCGGCCCGATCTCCGGCCGGGCGCGATAGCCCAGCAGCGTCCACATCGTCCGAGAACCGCGCACGGCGACCAGGGAGAGCGTCCGGTAGCAGGCCGACCGCCCGGTCTCCTCCAGGTGCCTCTGCATCGCGCGGGCCAGGCCCCGGCCACGTACTCGCTCGGCGATCACCAGGTCGTGGAGGTGCAGGTTGCCGCTCCCCTTCGGGTTCTCCCCCACCGTGCCGTCCTCGGCCGGATTCAGGTCCGGACAGTGGAAGAGCGGGTACGGCAGTGCGAGCAGGTAGCCGCCGAAGCCGCCCGCGTACTCCGCCACGAAACAGGTCGAGGGCGAGGCGCGGTGCCGGGAGCGCAGTGCCTCCTCTCCCTCGGACAGGCCGTCCGCCGCGTAGGCGCGTTGCTCCAGCGCGACCAGCTCGTCCCAGTCCTCTTCCTGAAGCAGCCGAATCCGGGTGTCGCTCATGCGGCTCCTCCGTCCGGGGCCGAACCGCCTACGCAGGTGTACGGCAACGGCCGGAAGCCGTTGAACCCCTGGGTGGCGTAGGCGGCGGCGTACGCACCGCAGGAGTGGACCCAGACCGGGTCGCCGGAGGCGATCGTGCGCGGAACCCGCACCAAGCCGTCCTCCTGGGCGTAGGCGTCGTCGCTGTCGCAGGTCGGACCGGCCACCACGGCGTTGACCAGCTGCCCACCGGGATGGGTCGGGAACTCCAGCCGGTACTGCAACTGGTCCATCTCGTACAGGCCGTTGAACTTTCCGCAGCTGAGGTAGAGCCAGTCCTCACGGGTGCCGTCGAGCCGGTGGCGTGAGGTGAGCCGGGCGACGTGGGCACGGATCGCGCCGTGGTCGGCGACCAGGTGGCGGCCGGGCTCCAGCAGGAAGTCCAGCGGGGCGGCGTTGACGGCGCGCAGCCGTTCCATGCCTTCGCCGATCACCGCGAACATCTTGTCCAGCGGCGGTTCCAGCGGTCGGCCGTGCCGGTCGAGGACGCCGAGGGCGGGCAGTCCCCCACCGAGGTTGATCCGGTCCAAGACGATGCCGTACCGGTTGAGCGCCTCCAGCAAGCCGGCCAGCGTCTCGATCGCCTCACCCCAGGCTTCGGCCGTCATCTGCTGGGAACCGACGTGCACCGACAGACCGGAGGGCACCAGTGCGGCGGCCCGGGCGGCGTCGAGCACCCGCAGGGCATCCTCGGGCGAGCAGCCGAACTTGCGGCTCAAACCCCACAACGCGCCGTCGCCGGTGGTCGCGACCCGGCAGAACACCCTTGAGCCGGGGGCGTGTTCGGCGATCGCGGCGACGTCCTCCGGGCTGTCGGTGGCGAAGTCACGCACACCCAGCCGGTAGGCCTCGGCGATGTTGCGGTCGGACTTGACGGTGTTGCCGTAGTGGATCAGTTCGGGGGCCGCCCCGGTGCGCAGCGCCTGGGCGATCTCCTGCGGGCTGGCTGCGTCAAAGCCGGACCCGAGCCTGGCCAGGTGGTCGAGCACCTCGTCCACCGGGCAGGCCTTCATCGCGAACCGGACGGAGACGCCTGGCAGTTCGGCGCACAGGGCGGTGAACTGGCGCCCGATGCCGTCCAGGTCGTAGATGATGGCGTCCTCCGTGGCGGCGGCGAGCGCGGCACGCAGGGCGGAGTGGTCCTGCCGGCCCGGGTGGCTGTACCGACCGGGGAGGAACGCGGTGGAAGGGTGCACGGTGGCCGACGCGGTCAGGGTGCGATGGCCGGTTCTGCCGCAGTCGGCCGGCCGGCGCAGTTCGGTGATCCGACGCGTGTCGGGGGCCTGATGCCTCACGTGTGCACTCCCAATTCCGGCTGGACGATCGGCGCCAAGAACCTGCCGGCGCCAAGAGGTGAGACGAGGGGTCCGAAGGTCGGCCAGGACGCCTGACCCGGATTTCTCCCTCTCCGCACTCTATGTACGGTCGGGGTCCGTTCCTGCGCCTGCTGTGCACCCTGTCCGGCCTGCCGGGCGCTGACGCAGCGCAGCGCAGCGTGGGCTGTATCGCGCCGGAACCGGGCAGTGGGGAACGTCCGGTCCAGCCGACGCACCAGACGTGCAGTGCACGAACGCTTCTGTCGGCGCCGACGAGACGGCAGGACCCGGGAAGCTCCCGGTCCCGTTCCTGCCAGCCCCTGCCGGCAGTTGCAACGGTGCCCTGATGCACCGCTCGACACGCAGAACCACCCGAACGGCAACGGTGCGGCCCCCTACGGCCTTGACGATCAGGTCCCATCGGACGCTGCCGCAGGTCACCGGCATCCACGCCTACAGGTTCCTCCACAGCGAGTACGACGACCTCGACGACGAGGATCCCGGCACCGGCGACGCGGAGAATTGGGACGACGAGCAGTCCGAAGAGCACCAGCACGCCCGCCGCGAACGCTTCGCCCAACTCGCCCGCGAAGCCGCCGCCCACCACCGCGACCGACTGATCTGATCTGCGGCCCCACGGGCGGGACACCCCACCGACCGGCAGGTTCTCCCTTTGCCGCCGGCCAAGGGAGAACCACAAGTTGCATGTTCAGGTGGGGGCTCTCACCAAGAATCAGCAGGTCAGAGCCTGAAGACCGCACTGGTGATCGCATGGTGGTCGCAGCCGGCCGCCCAGGCACAGGACCGATAGCCTCCGCAGCCGATCAAGGAACCATGGCTACGGGAGGCCGAGGAAGTGCGCAGTTCAGGACGGCGTGGACGTGGACGGGTCTACCGCCGGTGCGGATGCCGCGACACGGATCGGCGCCAACTCGGCGCATCGTGCCTGCGTCTGGCCGAGGAGGGGCACGGCACGTGGACGTTCGCCGTCGACATCCCCTCCCTCAGCGGACGGCGGCGCACCGTGCGCCGGGGAGGGTTCGAGGACGCGTGGACGGCGGAGGGCGCGTTGCGGCGCTTCCTCGAAGGCCGCCGACTGGGCTTCGACGCCGCCCCCCACGAGACAGTGGCCGCCTACCTCACCCGGTGGCTGAAGAGCATGGAGTTCCTGCTCAAGCCCACCACCTACGCCCGCTACCGCACCTACGTGCACGGCGAACTCATCCCCGTCTTCGGCGAGATACGCCTGGAGGAGCTGGCCCACGACCACATCGCCGCCTACGCCCACCAGCAGCTCGAAGCCGGCCGCGGGCGCCAGGCCGTCTACCACTGCCTCGCCACCCTCTCCAGTGCCCTGGGCTCAGCAGTGCGCACCCACCGGCTCCCGTTCAACGCCGCCCAGCCCATGCCGATCCGCAGACCCCGCGCGGACGAACGCGTCCCCTGGAGCGCGGAGCAGGCCGTCGAGTTCCTCACCCACTGCCGCGAGGAAGACCCCGCCTTCGCAGATGTCATCGAGGTGATCATCGGCACCGGCCTGCGCAAGGGCGAGGCCCTCGGCCTCCAGCGCGCGTGCGTACGGATCGACGAACGAGTCATGTTCATCCGCCACACGCTCTCCGCGATCGACAACCACGAACTCGTCCTGACCGCACCGAAAACGAAGAAGAGCCGCAACTGGGTACCCCTGTCCGAGCGCGTCGCAGCAGCACTCCAACGCGCCATCGCCAGGAACACCTCCACGGACAACGACCACGTCTTCCAGGACGCCGACGGCAAGCCGCTCCACCCCGCGGCGGTCCGCCGGCGCTTCCACGAACTACGCGAGCAGGCCGGACTGCCCCACGTCACCATCCACGACCTGCGACACCTCGCCGCCACCCTCGCCCTGGAGGGCAACGTCTCATGGCCGTCATCTCCAAGACACTGCGGCATTCCACCCTGTCGACCACGGCGAACATCTACAGCCATCTGACCTGGGACGTCGCAATGGCCGCCGTGCACACCATCGAAGCCAGGCTCTGCCTCGTAGAGGCCCGCGTCCGGTACGGCACCGACGCCCTCGCCCGGAACAGCCCTACGCCGAACCCACTGTTCGGCCACGCAGCCTGACACCTGCACGACTAAAAGCCGCCCAATGCCCACCGATGCCACTCAAGCCGTCCGGCATGACGATCCGTAACTGACACACACCCAGCCACACGGCCCGTCACAACAACTGGAGCCACGGGCCCCACAGCCATGCCCAAATCGAATGACGCCCGCTTCAACAACGAACGAGGCCTCAATCGCCCGACGAACACGCTCAGTCACTACAATCGGGCGAACAAAAGGGCATAAAACGGGCGTGCAGGAATGCGGCGATACGCCGAAAACGCTCCCCAAGGCGACGTGAACGAGCGTTCACGACCACACTGCGACCACCACAGCAAAAAGGCCGCCCTCACCATTTGGCAAGAACGGCCTCCGACCTGCGAAAACGCTGGTCGGGACGACAGGATTTGAACCTGCGACCCCTTGACCCCCAGTCAAGTGCGCTACCAAGCTGCGCCACGTCCCGTGGTCTCGGACCCTCCGGGCAGGTGCCTTGCGGCTCTGCTCTTCGGCTTCTCAACCTTGCCTCCGGTCTCCCGGGCGACGTGCAAAACAATACAGCACGTCGGGGGGTGCTCGCTGCCAGGTTTCCGGGGGTGGCGTGAATGACGCGATGCCGGGTGGCCCAGGTCAGGGTGTGGGGTGGCGGGAGTCGTAGCGGACGAAGGCGGGGCGGCGGGCTGCGAGGAGGAGGATGACGGCGACGCAGGCCAGGCCGCCGGTGACCACGGAGACCGCCGGTGAGGCCAGGGAGGCAACGGCGCCGGATTCGAAGTCGCCGAGACGAGGCCCGCCGGCGACGACCACGATGAAGATGCCCTGCAGTCGGCCGCGCATCTCGTCGGGGGCCGCGACCTGCATCATCGTGTTGCGGAAGATCATGCTGACGGTGTCCGCGCAGCCCGCCACGGCCAGCAGGAGCAGGCCCAGCCACAGATTTCGGGCCAGGCCGAAGGCGGCGATGGCGAGGCCCCATGCGGCCACGGCGACGAGGACGGCGGCGCCCTGGCGGTGGACCCGGCCGATCCAGCCGGAGAACAGGGCGCCGATGAGCGCGCCGACCGCCGGGGCGGAGACCAGCAGGCCGACCGTACGGGCGTCACCGCCGTAGAAGCCGACGGCGATGGCGGGGAAGAGGGCACGTGGCATGCCGAAAATCATGGCGGCCAGGTCGGCCAGGAAGCTGGTGCGCAGGTTGGGCTGCTCCCGCAGGAAGCGGAGCCCGTCCAGGACGGAGGCCCGGCCCTTGCGTTCGCCGAGCGGGCGCATCGCGGGCAGCCGCCACATCGCGTACAGGGTGGCCGTGAAGGCGACGGTGTCGACCAGGTAGGCGGACTGCGCACCGTAGGCGCCGATGAGGACACCGCCGACCATCGGGCCCACCGTGAGGCCCAGGTTCATGCTCACGGTGTTGAGCGCGTTGGCGGCCGGGAGCTGATGGGACGGCACCAGTCGCGGGATCATGGCCGAGCGGGCGGGCGAGCTGATGGCGAAGAAGCCGGCCTGGAAGGCCACCGCCGCGTAGAGCACCAGGACCTGGCCGAGGTCGGCGAGTGCCTGGCCGGCAAGGACGGCCGAGACCAGGGCGAGCCCGGCCGCGCCGATCAGGCCGAGGCGGCGGCGGTCCACCGTGTCGGCGATGGCTCCGCCGTACAGGCCGAAGGCGATCAGCGGGAACAGCGAGCAGAGTCCGACCAGGCCGGTGGCGAAGGTGGATCCGGTCAGCTGGTACACCTGGACCGAGACCGCGACGGCCGTCATCTGCTGGCCGATCGAGGAGACCGCCTGGCCGAACCAGACGCGTCGGTAGTCGGCGTTGTCCCGCAGCGGGCTCAGGTCGGCGAAGGCGCCCCGGGCCGCCCGGCGGTACCAGGGCGCGTCGGTCGGCAGTGCGGTGGGAACACCGGCCGCGTCGGCGGACGAAGGCGCGGCGGGCGAGGAAACGGCGGTGGGCACGGGCCCGGCGGCGGGCGAGGGCGGCGGTTGGCTCGCGGGAGATTGATTCGTGGGCACAGAGACACATGTTCGACGCCGTTCGCTCACGGCCGCCCACCGGGGTAGGTGCAACGCCCACCGGGCCGCCCCGACCACCACTCGTCACCCACTGTCCGCCGCCCACCACCCACAGCCCATCACCCGGCAGCCCATCACCCCGCAGCCCCTCACCCGCAGCCTGCAGCCCCTCGGCCCGGCCTGCAGCCCTCGGCCCGGCCCCCTACCGCGTGAGGACCTGCTTCTCCCCCGCCTCCACCGCGATGGCGAACCGGTTGCCCGGCGGCGGGAAGGGGCAGATGAAGTGGTCGGCGAAGGCGCAGGGCGGCAGGTGGGCCCGGTTGAGGTCGAGGACGGTGAGGCCGCCGGCGTCCGGGGCGGGCAGCGTGATGAAGCGGAAGCGGTAGGTGTCCTTGCCGCTGGTCGCGTCGGCGATCACGCCACTGAGGCCCCCGCTCACGGAGCGGCTGACCGTCAGCGTGTGCGGCTCGCCGGCCAGCGTGAACGCGATCCGGCCGCTGACCGGCAGCGGGCGCTCCCGGCCGTCGACGTTCGGCACCAGCGGCGCCCGGGCCTCCTCGAAGGGGGTGAAGACCGCCGGCACGGCCCAGTCCGGCGCGTACGGGTAGGCCGCGATGCCCGCGAAGGCGGATCGGGCCGGGGAGGCGGGGTCGAAGACCCGCAGGGCGATCTCCCCCTCGCGCTCGATCGGGACGAGCCGCAGGTCGTCGAGGGTGGCCGTGTCCGCGGCGGGGTCGGTGTCGGGGCGCAGCAACACCTCGCCGTCCACCGGCGTGCCCACCCCGGCCGGACCGTCGACGACGATGCCGTCGGCGGCCGCCGCGCGTACCCGGACGCCCTCCGCGTCGCTCCACCAGAGGCCGGGCAGACCCGGCACCTCGGCGGGTTCGGGCTCCAGCCAGTGCGTGCCGGTGAGCGCGAGCTGCCCGTGCGGTGAGCTCACGGTGGCCGCCCGACCGTCGCTCCAGTGCTTCCAGGCCTCGGCGGCAGTGGCTGTCATCGAAACCCCTCCAGTGCGCTAGGTGTCACCACCCTCAACGCCGGGGCCGGGGGTGGATCATTCCCCGCAGGTCGGAGGATCACCGGCCGGACGGTCCCGGGGACCGCCCGGCGCGTGCGGGGCCCTACTCGGGCAGCGGCCGGAACAGTCCCTCCTGGACCACGGACACCACCAGCCGGCCGCTGCTGTCGTAGATCTCGCCCCGGGCGAGACCCCGGGCACCGTGGGCGACGGGTGACTCCTGCTGGTAGAGCAGCCAGTCGTCGGCGCGGAACGGCCGGTGGAACCACATCGCGTGGTCGAGCGACGCCATGTCGAAGTGCCGCCGCCCCCACAGCGGCTCGACCGGCGCGCGGACGGCGTCCAGCAGGGTCATGTCGCTCGCGTAGGTGAGCGCGCAGACGTGGATCAGCGGTTCGTCCGGCAGCGCGCCGTTGGTCCGCAGCCAGACACCGCTGCGGGGCTCCACGCCGGCCAGCTCCTCCTTGGTCCAGCGGAGCCGGTCGACGTAGCGGATGTCGAAGGGCTGGCGGCGGCTGATGAACGGCGGCAGCTCGCCGAGCTTGGAACCGACTTCCTCCAGCGCGGTGGGCAGGCTCTCGGGCGACGGGACGTCCGGCATCGGGCTCTGGTGCTCGATGCCGCCCTTCTCGGGGTGGTGGAAGTCGGCGGTGAGGGCGAAGATCGAGCGGCCCTGCTGGATGCCGAGCACCCGGCGGGTGGTGAAGGAGCGGCCGTCCCTGATCCGGTCCACCTGGTAGACGATCGGTACGCCCGGCACGCCCGGGCGAAGGAAGTAGGCGTGCAGCGAGTGCACCGGGCGGTCCCCGTCCACCGTGCGTCCGGCGGCGACGAGGGCCTGACCGGCGACCTGGCCGCCGAACGTGCGTTGCAACTCCTCCTCGGGGCTGCGGCCGCGGAAGATGTTCAGCTCGATCTGCTCCAGATCGAGGAGCTCGACCAGCTGGTCGACGGGGGTTCCCATGGGTGCGTGTCCTCTCCCGGGCGGTCCCGGGCGGGGTCCTCCGCCCGGCTGTCGCCTTTCGTCCAGTGGAATTCTCCTGCGACCCGGCGAATTCCCGCCGCCCGGGGGTGCCGGGCGGGTGGACGGAAGGCTCCCGGGCCACGGCCGCGCCCGCGGCGCCGCACCCGCGCTCTCAGCTGCGCGCCCGGAGCCGGTCCGGATACATGTCCGGATACGTGTCCGGGCCGGGATTCGGACCGGGCGGGTCGCTGCCGTCGGCCGGATCCGGGTCGGAGGTCAGGACGCCGATCTCCCGGGCACAGTACGGCCAGGCCTCCCAGCCCTGCTGTCGGCGGATCTCCTCGGCGACGGTGATCTGTGCGCGCCGGGTGGCGTGGTCGGGGCGGTCGGCGAAGACCGGCCCGCCGGCTTCGTCCCAGCTGGGGGGCCAGATCTGAAGGCCGCCGTAGTACCCGTTACCGGTGTCGGCCTGCCAGTCGCCGTCGCTCTCGCACTGGGCCAGATCGTCCCAGACCGCGTCGTCGGTACGCCGCAGCACGAAGGCGGCCGGCTCCGCCCGGGGGCTCGGCGCCGCGACTCGGCGAGCCTGCCCGGCCTGGCCCGCACCACCCGCACGGACCCGGTCCGCGGCGGACTGCCCGGCAACGACCGGCAACGGCACGGCCGCGGCGACGGCGGCAACGGCGGCCACGGCGGCCACGGCGGTCAGGACGAGGAACGCCTGCGCGGCCCGGCCGGACGAAAGTGATGCTCGCTTGATCCTAGGAAGGCACAGCAGCCGAGCGTAGGCGGCCACGGCCGCCACCGGCGCCCGCAGGCCCCGACACGCCCCCGCGTACGCCCACCCGGGGACGGCCGGAGAACGGCCGGCAACGGCCGGCAACGGCCGGACAGGACCCGGCCAACAGGCCGCGGCCCCCGCCCGACACCGGCCGCACATCCCGAGCACGGGGACAGCCGGGCGACGGACCCGGAACCGCGTCGCCGCCCTCGGCCGGGAACGCCGCACGGCCGCCCCTCCGAAGAGGAACGGCCGTGCGGTGGTGCGAGCGATCCGGTCGACCGACGGGCGGGCCCGTCGTCGGGGATCAGGAGGAGCGCGAACGCCCTCGGACTGCTCAGACCGTGAGGGTCTGGCCCGGGAAGATCAGGTCGGCGTTGCCGCCGATGACCGTGGCGTTGTTGTTGTACAGGGTGTGCCAGTCGACGCCCTGCGCGGCGGCGATGGTGCTGAGGGTGTCGCCGGCCTTGACGGTGTAGCTGCCGCCGGTGGCCTGCTTGGCCGGGGCCGACTTCCAGGACTTCGCCGAGTCCGAGGACTTCGGGGCGGCGGCCTTCGGGGCCGTGTTGGTGCCGGCCGCGGTGTCCGAGGAGGTGGTGGCCGGCTTGGCGGCCTTCTTCGCCGGGGCGGCGGCCTTCGGGGCCGTGCTGCCGGTGGTGGTGGAGGAGCTGGTGTCGACGGCGGCGGGGGCGCCACCGGCGGTCAGGCCGGCCTTGACGGAGCAGACGGGCCAGGCGCCGGGGCCCTGCGAGGCGAGGACCTTCTCAGCGATGGCGATCTGCTGCGCCTTGGTGGCCTGGTTGGCCTGCGGGGCGAACGCGGTGCCGCCGTAGGCGGCCCAGGTGCTGGAGGTGAACTGCAGGCCGCCGTAGAAGCCGTTGCCGGAGTTGATGCTCCAGTTGCCCGTGCTCTCGCACTGCGCGACCTTGTCCCAGGTCGAAACCGAGGCGGCGGAGGCCGAGTTGGCCGTGACGAGGCCGGCCACCGGCAGGGCCGCGACGGCGCCGGCCATGACGACCATCCGCACGCGGTTGCGCTTGGCGGAGGTGGTGGTGGCAGCGGCGGTCTCGTTACGGAAGGTCATGAGGTTCCTCTCGACAGCCCCGGGCGGGCAGGCGGAACCAGACCCTCGAAGGGCCGGTCTCACTCGCCACACTCAATGAGCGGCCGAGCACGTATAGGACGTGCCGCGCCGCCCCGGCCTACCCCCGGCACGCCTGCGGCCTGTTCGAGACGGCTGCTCCGGCGGGCACGTCCGGCGCCGGTCGAGACCGGCGGGCCGTGCGGTGGGGGTGAACCCGGGTGGTGCTCGTTGCACCGAGAAAGAAGCTACGAGCGCTCCGCCCAGGAACCAAACAGTTTGAGGTCTTCCCAGCTCAGCAAGACGTTACCGGCGGTAACGATCACTATTTCGAGCCCTGATTGTCCGTTTTGACCGTCATTTCCTAGATCAAACCCTCATCGCACGTGGCTCACCTCACAACGCGAGCCGGCCTCATTTCTGTCCGATGTCGACGTGGAGCGATCGAACAGACACGCTCCGAAATCGCACTTGTGCCAGTTCCCGTCAACTCCGGTGCTCACCCGTGACCCCTGCCACAGGAGCCCGTTGGTAATGGCGGCCGGGGGCGCCCCCGCCACCCCCGCAACAACCCGAGGAGTCTTCGTGCCGCACATGCTCGATGTCAGCGACGAGGTTCGATCCGAGATCGGCGACGACGAGGCGGACCGCCTGCTGGGTGGAGCCCACGCGCCCGACACCTACGAGTGCACGTCCTGCCGGACGCCGGGCGACACTCTCCAGGAGCCCACCAGCACCGTCCTGTTCATCGGCGACGAGACGGCGGTGCTGGCCTTCGCGCACTCGCGGTGCATCCCCTCGCAGGTCGTACCGGTCTCCGAGGAGCAGCTGCTCGGCGCGGTGGCCAGCATCAGCCAGGCCCAGGGCGGCGCGCCCGCCCGGGAGCCCGCCGCCGACGCCCCGTACGCCACGCCGCAGGCCTCGCACGCACCGCACGCACCGTACGCGCCGTACGCGCCGTCCGCAGCGGTCGCGGCGGTCGCGGCGGTCGCCCAGCAGCCCGCCGGCTCCGTCCCGTCGGCGGACCCGGGCATGCCCGCTCAGCAGCAGGCGGCCCAGCCCGCCACCGGGCACGCCGTCCTCGGCATCACCTGCGGCATGGTGATGCACGGTTCCACCGGCCACGCGGCCCTGGTCGTCGAGCCGACCGGCCCGGTCGGGCGGCCGGGCAGCATGTCCGGCGAGGACGAGTTCCTCAGCCTGCTGCAGGATGCAGGTTTCCAGCTGCTCACGGACGTCGACGTGACGCCCGCCCAGCTCAACGGCTGGTCGGTGCTGATGGTGATGGGCAAGCTGCACGCCATCCTCCAGCCCGCCGCCGCCGGCGGCAGCACGGGATGGTGGCAGGCCCACCAGCCGCTGCAGGTCACGGACGCCTGGCGGGTGGCGGCCGGCAAGCAGGCCGAGGTCACGATGTACGCCGTCCCGGTCGGCACGATCGGCCGCCAGCCGCGCGAGGACATGCTCCGGGTGGCGCTGGAGCGGGCCGTCGCGCAGGGAAGGGTGGTCGGCGCCTCCCTCCCGCTCGCCGGGACCTGATGCGGAGCACGCCGGGGGCGGCCGCCCTGGGCGGACGCCCCCGGCGCGGACGACGCCCACCGGCCCGGGCCACCCCGCATCCCCCGCCGTTCTCACTCGTTGGCTCCTACGTGTACAGCTACGACGTCGCCGCCGCCCACCGCCAGCCCACCAGCACCGCCGCCTCCGGCCGCCCGATCCCGGCCATGCGTCCGTCGTACGACGCGGAGCACCCCCACTCCGCGACGCCGATCTACGACGAGCTGTACTCCGAGTACCGGCGGCTGTTCCGGGCGCTTCCCGGCGACCGCTCGGGCGAGGAGGATCTCCGCTTCGCCGGATTCGCCGTCCGGGATCCGTACCAGGCGCGTTCCGAGGCCCGGTCGTACCCGCAGCAGCAGCAGGCCTTCCTCACCTACGCGGGACATGCCCTCGGCGCACCGCAGTTCATGCCCGGCCAGCAGAACAGTCAGCACACCAGCCAGCCGGGCGGTCAGCAGAACGGCCGACAGGGCGGCGAGCAGTACGTCCGACCGAGCGGCGAGCAGCACGGCACGCCGAGCGCCGGGAGCCTCGCGGGGCAGATCTCCGGGTCGCAGGGCGGCCAGCAGGGCAACGGCCAGGGCTGGGTGGCGGCCGGCTTCCTCGGCCAGGTCCAGCCCTCGGCGGCCGCAGGGTCCACCGGGACGGGCGGACGGCACCGCAACCGGCTCTCACTCCCGCCGGGGCGGAGCTCGGACGACTCCTGAACACCCCTGGCGTTCGGCGGGCCCCGTGCCCGCGCCCGCCGGAACTCGGCCGGCGCCCGACGGCACCGGCGTTCGGGCGGCTCCCGGAGCCACCGGCCCCCGGCCCGAACCGGAGAGCGGCGAACGGCGAACGGCGAACGGCGAACGGGCGGAGCGAACGGCAACGGTGACGGCAACGGTGACGGCAACGGGCGGAGGCCCTGGCACGCGTGCCAGGGCCTCCGCCCGTACTGCGGACCCGCTGGGCGGGCCTACTTGCGGCGGCGCTTCTCGCGCACCCGCACGGAGATCGAGATCGGCGTCCCGACGAAGCCGAACTCCTCCCGCAGACGGCGCTCGACGAAGCGGCGGTAACCCGCCTCCAGGAAGCCGGAGGCGAAGAGGACGAAGCGCGGCGGGCGGATGCCGGCCTGGGTCCCGAAGAGGATGCGCGGCTGCTTGCCACCACGGATCGGGTGCGGGTGGGCCGCGACCAGCTCGCCGAGGAAGGCGTTCAGCCGTGCGGTCGGGATGCGGGTCTCCCAGCCGGCGAGCGCGGTCTCGATCGCCGGGACGAGCTTCTCCATGTGGCGGCCGGTCAGCGCGGAGACGTTGACCCGGGGCGCCCACTGCACCTGGACGAGATCCTTCTCGATCTCGCGCTCCAGGTAGTAGCGGCGCTCCTCGTCCATCTGGTCCCACTTGTTGTAGGCGATGACGACGGCGCGCCCGGCCTCGACGGCCATCGAGATGATCCGGGTGTCCTGCTCGGCCAGGGTCTCGCTGGCGTCCACCAGGACGACGGCGACCTCGGCCTTCTCCAGCGCGGCCGAGGTGCGCAGCGAGGCGTAGAAGTCGGCGCCCGCGGTGAGGTGGACGCGGCGGCGGATACCGGCCGTGTCGACGAACTTCCAGGTCTTGCCGCCGAGTTCGATCAGCTCGTCGACCGGGTCACGGGTGGTGCCGGCGATCTCGTTGACGACCACCCGCTCCTCGCCGGCGACCTTGTTGAGGAGGCTGGACTTGCCGACGTTCGGGCGGCCGATCAGGGCGACCCGGCGCGGGCCGCCCTGGGCGATGCCGAAGGTCTGCGGCGGGGCCTCGGGCAGCGCGGCCATCACGGCGTCGAGCAGGTCACCGGAGCCGCGGCCGTGCAGGGCCGAGACGGGGTACGGCTCGCCGAGGCCGAGCGACCACAGGTACGCGGCCTCGGCTTCGGTGGACTGGCCGTCGACCTTGTTGGCGCAGAGCACGGTGGGCTTGCCGGCCCGGCGGATCAGCTTGATCAGCGCCTCGTCGGTGTCGGTCGCGCCGACCGTGGCGTCCACCACGAAGAGCACCGCGTCGGCGCTCTCGATGCCGAGCTCGGCCTGCGCCGCCACCATGGCGTCGATGCCGAGGACGTCGAGCTCCCAGCCACCGGTGTCGACCAGCTTGAAGCGACGGCCGTTCCAGGTCGCCTCGTACGAGACGCGGTCGCGGGTGACGCCGGGCTTGTCCTCGACGACGGCCTCGCGGCGGCCGATGATGCGGTTCACCAGGGTCGACTTGCCGACGTTCGGTCGGCCGACGACGGCCAGGATCGGCAGCGGAGCGTGGGCGCCCTCGCCGTCGAAGTCCTCGCCGTCGAAGCCCTCCTCGGCCGCGAGGGCCATGAACTCGGCGTACTCGGCGGCGTCCAGCGTGCCGGAGTCGGCGGTGGTCTCTTCGGTCATGTCCATTGTTCCGTTTCCCGGCCCGGCCCTTCCCAGGGACGTGCCGTGCGTACCTGCCCTCGGTGGGCAGCGCGAAAAATCAGAGGGTGGTGCGGCTCGGCCCTACTGCGGCCGAGCGGGTCCGTCCGGCCGAGGGGTTCCTGCGGCCGAGCGGGTTCGTTGCGGTGCAACGCGGTGCAGTGCGTGCAGTGCGTGCAGTGCAACGCGGTGCAATGCAATGCAGTGCAATGCGGTGCGGTGGTGAGGTGCGATGCGGTGCTTGCCGTGCGCGGGTGGGACGGTGCGGTGGTCAGACCGCGGACATCCCGGCCCGCTCCTCGACCAGCGAGCTGATCGCGGCGATCACCTGGTCGAGGGTCAGCTCGCTGGTGTCGACCAGGACCGCGTCCGCGGCCTGGGTCAGCGGTGCCGTGTCCCGGGAGGAGTCGGCGGCGTCCCGACGTGCGAGGTCGGCCGCCATCGCGGTGATGGTGGCCTCGTCGAGGCCCTTGGCCCGCAGTTCGGCGGCCCGGCGCTCGGCGCGGGCCGTCCCGGATGCGGTGAGGAAGACCTTGACCGTGGCCGCCGGGAACACCACGCTGCCCATGTCCCGGCCCTCGGCGACGATGCCGCGTTCGGCGACCTCGGCGCAGGCCCGCTGCAGCTCCACCAGCCGGGTCCGCACCTGCGGGACGGCGGCGACGGCGCTGACCTGCGAGGTGACCTGCTGTCCCCGGATCGGACCGGAGACGTCCTGGCCGTCGACGGTGATGGTCGGGCCGGCCGCGTCCGTACCGGAGACGATCACCGGCTTGGAGCAGGCGACCGCGACCGCCTCGGCGTCGGTGACGTCCACCTCGTTGGCGAGCATCCACCAGGTCATCGCGCGGTACATCGCGCCGGTGTCCAGAAAGCTCAGTCCCAGCCGGGCGGCGACCGCCCGGGAGACCGTCGACTTGCCGGAGCCGGAGGGTCCGTCGATGGCGACGACGACCGGGGCGTGCGCTCGGTCGGCAGTGTCCACGGGGCGAACCTCTCTCTAAATCTGGGGATGTCCTCCTCAAGGTTAGTCGACCGGCAGGGAAGGCCCCGCCGCTCGCGGGCGTCACCCGCCCGGCCCAGCGGGCGACGGCTCCGTCAGGCGGCGCCCCGAGGCGCTCGCACGCCCCCCGAACGCTCCGCACGCCCGCAGGTCACGCCCCATCTCACACCCGGGAACGACACCCCACGCCCGCGCACCACGCCCGCCCGCCCGCCCGCGTACACATCACGCACCTCGTGTACGCCCCGCACGTCACGCACGTCACGCACGTCGTACGCGCGCTGCCGGAGAGACCAGTCCCGCCCGCTACTCCCGGACGGACCAGCCGTGCCCCCGCAGGGCGGCCGTGAGCGGCTTGACCGCCGCCGGCGCCACCGCGAGCTGGACGAAGCCGACCTGCTGGGCGGTGGAGTGCTCGATGACCACGTCCTCGATGTTGACCCCGGCCGCACCGACCTCGCCGAACAGCCGGCCGAGCTCGCCCGGCTGGTCGCCGAGGACCACCGCGACCGTCTCGTAGCGGGTCGGCGGGGCGCCGTGCTTGCCCGGGATCCGGGCCTGGCCGTGGTTGCCGCGTCGCAGCACGGCCTCGATGCCGGCCGCGCCCGCCCGGCGCTCGCCCTCGTCGGCCGCCTGCAGGGAGCGCAGGGCGGTGACGGTGTCCCCGAGGTCGGCGGCGAGGTCCTCCAGGACGTCGGCGACCACGGCGGCGTTGGCGGAGAGGATGTCGACCCACATCCCCGGGCTGGAGGCCGCGATCCGGGTGACGTCCCGGACGCCCTGGCCGGAGAGCCGCACCGCGGTCTCGTCGGCGTGCTCCAGCCGGGCCGCGACCAGCGAGGAGAGCAGCTGCGGGGCGTGCGAGACGAGCGCGACGGCCCGGTCGTGGGCGGCGGCGTCCATCACGATGGGCATCGCGCCGCAGAGCGCGACGACCTCCAGGACGGCGTTGAGCGCCTCGGTGGAGGTGTCGGCGGTGGGGGTGAGCACCCAGGGCCGGCCCTCGAAGAGGTCGGCGCCGGCGGCCAGCGGGCCCGATCGCTCGCGACCGGCCATCGGGTGGCTGCCGATGTAGCTGGCGGCGTCGCAGCCCAGCGCGGTGATCTCGGCCCTGGGTCCGGCCTTGACGCTGGCGACGTCGGTGTACCAGCGGGCCAGGTCACGGCGCTGGCAGTCGGCGAGCACCTTGCCGACCAGCGCGGGCGGCACCGCGATGATCGCCAGGTCGACCGGTCCGTCGGCCGGCTCGGTGGTGCCGGCGCCGAGCGAGGCCGCGGTGCGGGCGGTGTCCGGGTCGGCGTCCTCCAGGTGGACGGTGATCCCGCGGCCCGTGAGCGCGAGGGCGACGGAGGTGCCGATCAGACCGGTGCCGACGACGGCGACAGTGCGCATGGCGGGATACGTCTCCTGACGGGCTGTCCTGGTGCGGTGCGCCCCCATCCTCTCGCATCCCGGTGGCCGCCCGTCACCGCCGTTCGCCCACCGGGACGCGGGCACACGCCCGGCACAGTGCAAATCCGGGGACAGCGGGCCGGCCGGGCGGCAGACTGTGCGGCCGGGAGCAGCGGTACGGACGAAGGGGAGGCCGGAGTGGCGTTGGAAGCGGTCGGTGGCGGTGCGGTGCGGTTGGACGGGAGCTGGGAGTCGGTCCTCGACTCGGTGGTGGTGTACGCGGTCGGGGCGCTGTGCCGGCGGCGGGCGCGTGGCGTCGTGCCGGCGGACCGGCGGGTACGGCTGACCGGGCTGCCCCAGGTGCTCGACGGCCGGTCGCTGCGGGCCGCCGTGGTCGGCGGCGCCCCCGGCTGGAGCGTGACCGAGGCGCGGCTGGAGCCGCAGGCCGAGGTTCGTGACCGGACGGAGCTGCCCGAGCTGCGGCTGAGGCTGGACGAGGCCCGCGAGCAGGAGAGCGCGGTCCGCGAGCGCCTGCGGCTGGCACGGACCAGGATCGAGGAGACCGCGGCGCTGCGCGCCGTCCCGCCGCCGCGGCACCGCGACGAGCCGCACCGGCGTACGCCGGCCGACGCCTGGCTCGAACTCGCGGACTTCGTGGACGAGCGCCTCACCCGGCTGCACGCCCGCGCCGAGGAGCTCACCGCGCAGCTGGAGCTGGCCGAGCACGCGGCCGAGGTGCTCACCGACCAGCTGCACCGTGCCTCGACGGCCGAGCCCGCCGGGCCGGTCGGCACCGCCGCCACCGTGCTGCTCACCCTCGCCGGGCCCGCCGCCGCGGACGTCCTGCCCGCCGCGGCGGACTCCGCCGACCGGGGCGACCCGCCCGCCGGAGTCGGGGCAGCGAGCGGGGCAGCGGTCGGGGCAACGCCCGGGGCCGAGGTCGAGATCGAGCTGGAGTACGGCGTCCCGGGCGCCCGATGGGTCCCCGCCTACCGGCTGGACCACCGCACCGGCACCGACACGGGCAGCCTGCTGCTGCGGGCCTCGGTGGTGCAGCGCACCGGCGAGGACTGGACGGGTGTGCGGCTGGCGCTCTCCAGTGCCGATCTGCAGCGCCGCACCGATCTGCCCCGGCTGCGCTCGCTGCGGATCGGCCGCAGCCAGCCGGCTCCGCCGGTCACCGGCTGGCGCGAGCCGCCCGGCGGGCTGGCGGAGCTGTTCGCGGCCTTCGACGAGGCGGGTCCGCGCCCGGCCCCGCTCTCGGCCGCCGTGCTGCCGAGGGCCTTCGGGACGCCGAAGGCACTCGGGATGCCGCTGCCGGTCGCGGCCGCACGGTCGGCCGGGCCGGTCCCGCCGGCCGTCGCCGCCCCCGCGCCGTCCGGCCCCAGGCCGGGCGCCGGTGCACCGGCCGCGTTCGCGCCGAGCGCGCCGCCGCCCCCGCCCGGCGGCTACGGCGGAGGGCCCCCGCAGCCGCAGCCGGACGCGGCCCGCTCTCGTCGGAAGGCGGGCCGCCCGCCGGGCGGCGGAACGCCTTCGGCGCCGCCGCCGCAGAGCCCGGCCGCCGGTCCGCCCGCCCCCGACGCCGCTCTCCTCGACTACCCCGCACTGCGGCTGTCCGGCCCCGAACAGGGCGGCTCCCGCCGGGGTGTGCTGCGCACCGCGCCCGAGGGGCCGGGGGGACGCTCGGAGGCGGCCACACGCGGCCGCGCCGAGCGGGTGTCCGAGCTGCCGCTGCCCCGTCACGCGGTGCCCCCGCGCAGGTCGGCCGGTTCGTTCGACCACCGCTTCGACGCCGCCGCACCCGCCGACATCCCCTCCGACGGCGGGTGGCACACCGTCACCGTCGGGGAGGTGCAGGTGTCGCTGCGGCCGGAGTACGTCTGTGTGCCCTCGGTCGAGGAGAAGGTGTACGGCACGCTGCTGGTCGCCAACGGGTCGGCGCAGGCCCTGCTCGCCGGGCCGGTGGAGGTGACGGTGGACGGTGACTACCTGCTCACGGCGGGTCTTCCCTCGCTGCCGCGCGGCGGCACCAGCAGACTGGGTCTGGGGGTGACCGAGAGCATCGAGGTGGCGCGCCGCACCGAACTGCGGGAGTCCACCGCCGGGATGCTCAACAACAGCACCGTGCTGGAGCACACGGTCCACGTCGAGCTGGCCAACCGTCTGGGGCACCCCGTCACGGTGGAGGTGCGCGAACGCGTACCGGTGCCCACCGAGGCCGAGATCAGGATCGACGAGCGGGGCGGCTGGCAGGCGCCGGACGAACCGTCCGACGGCGTCCCGGCGAGCAGCCGGCTGTGGCGGGTCGAGCTGCCCGCGGGCGGCAGCGCCGAGCTGGCCGGCGGCTACGAGATCAGAATCCCGGCCGGCAAGGCCATCGTCGGCGGAAACCGGAGGAACTGACCATGACTTCCCTGATCGAGTTCCCGGTCACCGCGGTGACCTGCCTGGAGGACCGCAGCCAGGTGACCCGCACCGCCGAGGTCGCACTGACGGCCGGTGTCCAGCGCCTGCGGCTCGGCCCGGTCACCGCGTTGACCGTGGACCGGACGCTGCGGGCGCGGAGCGGGCGGGACGGCGTCCGGGTCCTGGACGTACGGGTGGTGCGCGCCTGGACACCACGTACCCCCCGGTCGCCCGGCCCGGCGGACTCGCCGCTGCGCCACCGCCTGCACGAGCTGGACGAGCGGATCCGGGACGACGGCGGTCTGCGCGAGCGGCTGGAGGCCCGGCTCGCGCTGCTGGCGCAGCTCGCCGCCGACCTGCTGCGGGAGATCGGCGAGGGCGCCGGCCGCGGCGAGGTCGAGCGGGTGCGCTGGGCACGTGAGCTGGACCGGGTGGACGCCGACCGGGAGAGCCGGGGCGAGGAGCTGCGGGCCGCCCGTTCGCGACTGGGCGTACTGGAACAGGAGCGTGAGCAGGCCCGCACGGCGCTCGACCTGGCCGAGGAGGAGCCCGCCGAGCTCACCGCCCATCTGGAGCTCACGGTCGAGGCCGCCGAGGCCGGCCCCGCAGCCCTGACGGTCACCCACCTCGTTCCCTGTGCGCTCTGGCGGCCCTCGTACCGGGCGACCCTGTCCGGCGGCTCGCTGCGCCTGGAGTCGGAGGCGGTGGTCTGGCAGCGCACCGGCGAGGACTGGACGGACGTACGGCTCACGCTCTCCACCGCCCGGTCCGCGCTCGCCGGCGATCCGCCCCGGCTCAGCGAGGACCGTCTGACGCTGCGCGAGCGCAGCGCCGAGGAGCGCCGCACGGTCGAGGTCGAGCTGCGTGAGGAGGCGGTCAGCACGCTCGGCCCGTCGGCCGCCGTGCCGGGCGTCGACGACGGCGGCGAGGTCCGGGTGCTGCCCGCCCCGGCGCCGGCCACCGTGCCCTCGGACGGCCGGGCGCACCGGGTGCCGCTGGGCGCCTTCAGCGCGGCGGCCGGCAGCGAGTACGCCTGCGCGCCGGAGCTGTCGCCGCTGGTCACCCAGGTGGTCAGGTTCCGCAACGAGGCCGGTCACGCGTTGCTGGCCGGGCCGGTGGAGCTGGTCAGGGAGAGCGGCTTCACCGGGCGCGGCGAGCTGGCGTTCACCGCGGCCGGAGCCGGCGCCGAGCTGGCCTTCGGCAGTTCGGACGACTACCGCGTGGTGCGCGAGAGCGAGGAGCACGGCTCCACCGCCGGGATCACCCAGCGCCAGACGTCCACCCGGACGGTCCGGCTGTACGTCTCGCGGTTCTCCGGCCCGCAGGAGCACGACACCCGGGTGGTGACGGTCCGCGAGCGGATCCCGGTCTCGGAGGTGTCGGCGGTGGAGGTGAGGCTCCGCAAGGAGAGCTGCACGCCGTCGCCGGACGCCGTCGACGCCGACGGCATCGTCAGATGGGACCTCCCCATGGCACCGGGGGGCCGGCGGATCGTCACGCTGGTGTACGAGATCTCCTCGTCGGCCCGGGTCGCGGGGCTCTGACACCCGGACGGCCGGTGACACCACGCGGCGTACCGCCGTCCGGGGCCGGTTGGGACAGCCGCTCGGGGTAGAACTGGAGGATGATCCTGCACCTCGCACCCCTGGACGACTGGCTCACCGACCCCGGGCGGCCGTACGCCACCGCGTCGCTGCTGACCGACGGGTTCATCCACTGCGCGGCGGACGAGCGGACGGCGCTCGCGGTGGCCAACGCCTTCTTCGCCGACTCCCCCGGCCCGCTCATGGTGCTGCTGGTCGAGGAGTCGCTGGTGGAGCCGATGATCAAGTGGGAGGCCCCGGACGGTGCCCCGCCGCCGGGTGCGACGCCCGGCGTCCTCTTCCCGCACGTGTACGGCCGGCTGAACCGCAGCGCTGTGGTCGGTCTGGAGAAGGTCGAACGCGGCCCGGACGGACGCTGGGCGAGCCTGCTGCCCTGGAGCTGAGGCGTCGGGCCCGGGCCCGCCCCCCGGGACGGGAGGGCCCGGCCCGTCACAGCCAGCCGCGTTCGCGGGCCGCCATCCCGGCCTGGAAGCGGGTGGTGGCGCCCAGCTCGCGCATCAGGCTCTGCAGCCGGCGCTGGGTGGTGCGGGCGCTCCAGCCGAGCGAGCGGGCGATGGACTCGTCGGTGAGGCCGGCCGCGAGCAGGCCGAGCAGTTTGCGGTGGTCGGTCTCCGGCTCCAGCGAGCCGTCGGCGGTGCCGATCGCCGCCTGGAGCTGGATGGCGCGTTCCCACTCCGCCTCGAACAGCGTGTCCAGGGCCTGGAGCAGCGCGGAGGGATGGATCACGTAGGCGGCGTCCAGGACGCTGTCGCCGACGCTGATCGGGACGATCGCCATCCGGTCGTCGGACATGATCATCTTCATCGGGAGGACCGGCCGCACCCGGGCCTCCTCGCCGTCCTCGACGCCGACCAGGATGTTCTTCTCCAGCCGGCCGGGCCAGGCGACCGCCTCCCGGTCGTAGATGGTCCGCAGGCGCAGGCCCTCCTTGAGCCGCCGCCGCTGGACGGGGTTGTCGGCGACCGGATCCTGGATGTACGGGGGGCAGTCGAAGCCGCGCACCTGGTACTGGCTGGTCTCGGTGATGTGCTCCAGCCGCTGCGCGATCGCCTCGCCGCCGGTCAGCACCTCCACCGAGTGCGCCGGGTCGGTGTAGCGGGAGGCCTCCCGGAAGGCGTCCATCAACCGGTGCATCTCGGCCCGGGCATGGCGCAGTTCGGCCTCGCGGTGGCCGATCAGGGTACCGATGGCGACGTCGGGGGCGACCGGCAGGAAGCGCTGGCGGTCCACCGGCGCACGGGTGGCCATCCCGTGCTGCGCCAGCCGGTCGAGGGCCCGGCCGCTCTGCTGGAGGGTCAGGCCGCACTGCTCGGCCAGATCCTCCGCCGTGGACTGCGGGTTGGCCACCAGCGCCGTGTAGATCCGACCGTCCGGCTCTGCCAGACCCAACGCGCTGAGTGCTTCCGACACGACGCCCCTCCCCTTCGCCACTGCGCCCCGCCCTGGGCGCGGTCCCGTGTGGTGCAGTCCCCCGTGGCGCAGTCCCGCCACCCGGCGGGTCGTTCCTCGATGGCAATCCTCTGCCACGGATCATCCGGCTGACAAGGCGGTGCGGCCAGGTTCACACCGAACTCCCGGAACGCGAGAGGGCCTCCCCGCCGTTCAGCGGGGAGGCCCTCATCAGCAGGTATGAGCAGAACCGTCGGTTCTGCCGGTACGCCGCCGCGTCTCAGCCGGGCCCTACAGGCCGACCTCGTGCATCAGCTGGCCGACCTCGGGGTTGGTCAGGCGGCGCAGCCAGCCGGACTTCTGGTCGCCCAGGGCGATCGGGCCGAAGTGGGTGCGGACCAGCTTCTCGACCGGGTAGCCCGCCTCGGCGAGCATCCGGCGGACGATGTGCTTGCGGCCCTCGTGCAGGGTCACCTCGACCAGGTAGTTCTTGCCGACGTTCGAGAGCACCTTGAAGCTGTCGGCACGGGCGAAGCCGTCCTCCAGCTCGATGCCCTGGGCGAGGATCTTGCCCAGGTCACGCGGGATCGGGCCCTGGATCGCCGCCATGTACGTCTTGGTCACGCCGTACTTGGGGTGGGTGAGGCGGTGGGCCAGCTCACCGTGGTTGGTGAGCAGGATGATGCCCTCGGTCTCGGTGTCCAGCCGGCCCACGTGGAACAGCCGGGTCTCCCGGTTGGTCACGTAGTCGCCCAGGCACTGGCGCCCGTCGGGGTCCTCCATGGTGGAGACCACGCCGGCCGGCTTGTTGAGCGCGAAGAACAGGTACGACTGGGTGGCGACGGTCAGGCCGTCGACCTTGATCTCGTCGTGCTGGGCGTCGACCCGCTTGCCCTGCTCGGTCACCAGCTTGCCGTTGACCATGACCCGGCCCTGGGTGACCAGTTCCTCGCACGCCCGGCGGCTGCCCATGCCGGCCCGCGCCAGCACCTTCTGCAGGCGCTCGCCCTCGGGCTCGTCGAAGGTCTTCGGGAGCTTCACGGCCGGCTTGTCGTGCCGGGCCAGCACCGCGTCCTCGATCTTGGCCTGCAGCTCGCGGGAGCGCTGCGGCTGACGGCGCGGGTCGCCCGGAGCGCCCTGGCCCTCCTTGCGCGGTGCCTGGGTGCGCGGACGCTGGCTCTGCGGGAGTGCCTTGCGGGCGCCGTAGTGACCGCCGGAGCCGAACTCGGGGCGGTCGTACTTGCGCTCCTCGGGGCGCAGCGGACGGTCCGGGTACTGCGGGCGGTCGTCGCGGCGGTCGCCCCGGCTGTCCCGGTTGTCCCGGCCGCTGTCCCTGCCACGATCGTCGCGCCGGTCGTCCCGACCGTACGAACCACCGCCGGAGCCACCACGCGAACCGCCACCACCGTACGAACCACCGCCGGAGCCACCGCGAGAACCGCCACCACCGGAGCCACCGCGACCGTACGAACCGCCGCCACCGCTGCCGCCGCCGTAGGAGCCGCCACGGCTCCCGCCCTGGCCGCCACCGGAGCCGCCGCCGTACGAACCACCACCGGAGCCACCGCGCGAACCGCCGCCCCCGTACGAACCACCACCGGAGCCGCCGCCGTACGAACCACCACCGGAGCCGCCACCGGAGCCGCCGCCGTACGAACCACCACCGGAGCCACCGCGCGAACCGCCGCCCCCGTACGAACCACCACCGGAGCCGCCACGCGAACCGCCGCCCCCGGAACCACCGTACGAGCCGCCACCGCTGCCGCCGGAGCCGCCGCCGTAGGAGCCGCCACGGCTCCCGCCCTGGCCGCCACCGGAGCCGCCGCCGTACGAACCACCACCGGAGCCACCGCGCGAACCGCCGCCCCCGTACGAACCACCACCGGAGCCACCGCGCGAACCGCCGCCCCCGTACGAACCGCCGCCGGAGCCGCCGCCGTACGAACCACCACGGCTGCCACCCTGGCCACCGCCCTGCTGGCCTCCGCGGCCCCCGCCCTGTCCGCCTCGGCTGCCGCCGCCGCCGCTGTTCCTGTCGTTGCCACTGCTACGCATCAAAAAGTCCGTACGTCGATTCCGTCTGGGATGTGCAAGTCGTCTCGGCCGACCTCACCGCCCCCTACCGATCAGACGCAGCCTGACCGGCCTCACCGCTGCGGTCCGCAGATTGCGCGGCAGCGGCGGCGACCGCATCCGCGATCGTCGTGCCCTCCAGGGACTCCGCTTCCACGTCGTCGACCTCGGGCAGGAAGGGCGCGAGCTCCGGCAGCTCGTCCAAGCCGCGCAGCCCCATCCGTTCCAGGAAGTAGTTCGTCGTCCGATACAGGATCGCACCTGTTTCGGGCTCGGACCCGGCCTCGTGCACCAGTCCTCGCTGTACCAGGGTACGCATCACGCCGTCACAGTTCACACCACGGACGGCCGATACCCGCGATCTGGACACCGGCTGCCGGTAGGCGATGACCGCCAGGGTCTCCAGTGCGGCCTGGGTCAGCCTGGCCTGCCGGCCGTCCAGGACGAACCTCTCGACGGCCGGTTCGCAGGCCGCCCGACTGTAGTAGCGCCAGCCTCCGGCCACCGGGCGGAGGTCGAAACCGCGGCCCTGCGCGGTGTACTCGGCCGCGAGTTCGCGCAGCGCGAGGGCGACCTCGGCCCGGGGGTACTCCAGCACGTCGGCCAGGTGCGCTTCGGCGACCGGCTCCTCGACGACCATGAGGATCGCCTCCAGCGCGGGCTTCAGCGGGGTCTGCGCCCGGTCCGCCCCGGCCGCCCCGGCGGGCTCCAGCGGCTCCCGGCGCCCGGCCGGCCCCGGCCGGTGGTCAGCGACCGGCGGACCGGCCGGCCGGTCGCCCTGCACCGGGTCGCCCTGCGCCGGGTCGCTCTGGTGCGGCAGCCTGCCGCCGGTCCCGCCCTCCTCGGGCGACTCCGCGGGCTCACCGGGCTCACGGACCGGGGGCGCGGGCTCACGGACCGGCGCCACGGCCTCCCAGGGGCCCGTCCCGGCGTCGTGAGCGGGATCCTGCCACTCCTGGGTGCGGGGACGCCCCGGGAGCCCCAGTGGCCGCCGGGGCGGCTTCCGGGCGCCCGGGAGGGCCGGCTCCCCGGCGGGCTGTCCGGGGCGGTCCCGGGGCGGTCGCTCCCCGGCCGGGGTGTCCGGACCGGGACGGTCCTCCCGGCGCCGCTCGTCGTGGCGCGGGGTCTCGGGCGCGGTCATCGCGGGCCTCCGTCCTTGCGGGCGTCCGTGCGGGCGTCCTCGCGGACGTCCGTGCGGGTACGTTGCTCCGGTTCGCCGGGCGGCCGGTCGAACTCGTCCGTCACCTCGACGCCCGTCCGGTCCGCCGGCGCCACCCAGCGCACCAGCAGCTCCCCCAGCGCCTGCGGCTGCTCGAACGCGAGCACCCGCTCGCGGTAGAGCTCCAGCAGGGCGAGGAACCGCGCGACCACGACGAGGTCGTCGGGCGCGTCGGCGACCAGCTGCTGGAACGAGGCCTCACCGAGCGAGCTGAGCAGCTCCACCACCAGGGCCGCCTGCTCCCGCACGCTGACCGGCGGGGCGTGGATGTGGTCGATGTGGACGACCGGCGCCGGTCGCGGGGTCATCGCCTTCGCCGCCAGCCGGGCCAGCTCCTGCGGCCCGATGCCGAGGACGACCTCCGGCAGCAGCCGCGTGTGCCGCGGCTCCAGGCCCGCCCGCCGGGGGTGGTGCAGCAGCTCGGCGGCCCAGCGCTCGCCGAACACGGCGGCGGCGCGCTTGTAGGCGCGGTACTGGAGCAGTCGGGCGAAGAGCAGGTCGCGGGCCTCCAGCAGGGCGAGGTCCTCCTCGTCCTCGACCTCGGCCCCGGGCAGCAGCCGGGCCGCCTTGAGGTCCAGCAGGGTGGCGGCGACGACCAGGAACTCGGTCGCGGCGTCGAGATCCCAGTCGGGGCCCATCGCGCGGATGTGGGCGACGAACTCGTCGGTGACCCGGGAGAGGGCCACCTCGGTGACGTCCATCCGGTGCTTGGCGATCAGGCCGAGCAGCAGGTCGAACGGGCCCTCGAAGTTGTCCAGCCGCACCCGGAAGCGCCCGTCCCGTTCCGGTGCGGTCGGTGCGGCGGGGTCAGCGGTGGCGACGGCGGTGGGGATCTCGTTCGTGCTCGGCATGACGGTCCATCTTCACCCGACCACGCCGCCCGGCCCGGTCAGGGGGCGGCGACACGCCGCCGCGGCCGACCCGGCTCCCGCCCGGCGGCCGTCCGCCGCCGACGTACCCGGGGCCCGATCCCGGTCCGGCCGTTTCCCGCCCGTCGGGTCCGCCGCCTCCCACGGGACCGTTACGCCGTCCTACCGGGAGGTCGTTCCGCCGCCCGGCGCACGGCCTCCGTCCGCCGGTGCGCGGCCCGGTGCGCGGCCCGGTGCGGGCCGCTCAGCGCCCGCGCAGCCGCCGGACCAGGATGCTGGCCTCACCGCGCTGCTCCAGGTCGGCCAGGACGACCGCGATGGCCTCCCGGACGATCCGGCCGCGGTCGACGGCGAGGCCGTGCTCGCCGCGCAGCACCAGCCTGGCGTGTTCGAGATCCATCAGTTCCTCGGCGGACACGTACACGGTGATCTTCTCGTCGTGCCGCTCGCGGCCGCTGGGCCGCCGTGGGGCCCGGCTGCGCGACCGGGCGCGCCGGGCGGGGTCGGCGCCGCCCTGGTCCTCGGCCGTGCCGTGCTGACGGGCCTGCGCGCCGGCCTGGCCCGGGCCCTGGGCGGGCAGGGTCGGGCCCGGCGCGCCCTGGCCCCGCGGGCCCTGGGCCGGCGCCGGGACACCGGGCCGGTCTCCGGGGTGCTGCTCGGGGCCGGAACGGCCGGCACGGGCGTCCCGGTCGGCGTGCTCGGTTCCGTTGACGTCCCGTGCGGTCTCCGCCCTGGGCGCCTCGGCCGACCGGCCGAGGGAGGGCGAGAGGGCCATCCCCCCGGTGGTCCGGAACAGCTCGTCGGCACCCGGGAGACTCACTCGGCGGGGCGGCACCGGTCGAGCACCTCCCTGGCGAGCTGGCGGTAGGCGGCGGCGCCGACCGAGTTGGTCGCGTACGTCGTGATCGGCTCACCGGCGACGGTGGTCTCCGGGAACCGGACGGTACGGCCGATGACGGTGTGGAAGACGTGCTCGCCGAACGCCTCGACCACCCGCGCGAGCACCTCACGGCTGTGCACCGTGCGGGAGTCGTACATGGTGGCGAGGATGCCGTCCAGGCGCAGCTCGGGGTTGAGCCGCTCGCAGACCTTCTCGATCGTCTCGGTCAGCAGCGCCACCCCGCGCAGCGCGAAGAACTCGCACTCCAGCGGGACGATGACGCTGTGAGCGGCCGTCAGGGCATTGACCGTCAGCAGACCCAGCGAGGGCTGGCAGTCGATGATGACGAAGTCGTAGTCGGGCAGCAGCGGCCTGAGCGCCCGCGCGAGCGCGGACTCCCGGGCCACCTCGCTGACCAGCTGCACCTCGGCGGCCGACAGGTCGATGTTGGAGGGCAGCAGGTCCATGCCGGGCACGGCGGTCTTGAGCAGCACCTCATCGGCCGTCAGCCCGCGCTCCATGAGGAGGTTGTAGACGGTGACGTCGAGCTCCATCGGGTTGACCCCGAGGCCGACGGAGAGGGCGCCCTGCGGGTCGAAGTCGACCAGCAGCACCCGGCGGCCGTACTCGGCCAGCGCGGCTCCCAGGTTGATGGTCGACGTGGTCTTGCCGACGCCGCCCTTCTGGTTGCACATCGCGATGATCTGCGCGGGGCCGTGCTCGGCCAGCGGCGCCGGGATCGGGAAGTAGGGCAGCGGCCGGCCGGTGGGGCCGACCCGCTCGCGGCGCTGACGCGCGGCGTCGGGGGCCAGGGTGGCGGCGTACTCGGGGTCGGGCTCGTACTCGGCGTCCGGGTCGTCGTAGGCGCCGTAGGCGAACTCGCCGTAGACCAGCCCGTGTGACGGCAGGTCGGCGTCGTAGTCGGTGACCGGTGCGGCGGCCTGGCGCGCCTCGAAGGTGCGGACCGCGACCGAGCCGACCTCGACCGAGCCCACGGTGGCCTGGCGGGCCCCGGGCCCCTCACTCGGCTGTCCGGCGGTGTGCCCCGCCAGTCCTGGCTGACCACCCCCGGGAGCAAATGTCGACTCATTCACAAGTCGTCTTACCTCCTTGGGCATCCAGGACTCTATGTCGATTCGTCAGCGTGGCAGCATGCCGACGGTTTGCGACTCTAGGCCGTTCAAGGCATTCGCAGCAACACAATCCACGGTAGTGGGCAGGATGTGTCGACTATCGGGCCACCCGCTGTCAAGGGATGGGCGGCCTCTCGACCCTAACGTTTCTGCGGTCGGGTGACGCGACCCACAGAGATTGACGACACCCGGCCGGTGACCGTCCGGCTACCCTCCGACCCCGCTCCGCGGTGGTCCGCCACCCGCTCCGGAGCCCACCTGCCGGCATGCCCCGGGGCCGGTCCCCAGGGCATGCCGAAGCCCCCGGCCCGAGGGGAGCGGGTCGGGGGCCGACGACCCGCCCCTGCGGGAGGGCGGGCCTGGCTGAGGGAGTGTCAGGCGAGCACGCTGTCCAGGGAGACGGACTCCAGGCCGAAGGCCTCGGCCACACCCGCGAAGGTGATCTGGCCCTCGTGCGCGTTCAGGCCGGTGGCCAGCGCCGGGTCACGGCGCAGGGCGTCCTTCCAGCCGCGGTTGGCCAGCTCCACGATGTACGGCAGCGTGGCGTTGGTCAGCGCGTACGTGGAGGTGTTCGGGACGGCGCCCGGCATGTTCGCCACGCAGTAGAAGACCGAGTTGTGGACCTGGAAGGTCGGCGCGTCGTGCGTGGTGGGACGCGAGTCCTCGAAGCAGCCGCCCTGGTCGATCGCGATGTCGACGAGCACGGAGCCCGGCTTCATCCGGGAGACCAGCTCGTTGGTGACGAGCTTGGGGGCCTTGGCACCGGGGATCAGGACGGCGCCGATCACCAGGTCGGCGTCGAGGACGGCCTTCTCCAGCTCGAACGCGTTGGAGGCGATGGCCTTGATCTTCGTGCCGAAGATCTTGTCGGCCTCGCGCAGCTTGTTGATGTCGCGGTCGAGCAGGGTCACGTCGTAGCCCATGCCGATGGCGATGGTGGCCGCGTGCCAGCCCGAGACGCCGCCGCCGATGACCACGGCCTTCGCCGGGTGGGTGCCGGGCACACCGCCGGGCAGCGTGCCGCGGCCGCCGGCCGGGCGCATCAGGTGGTACGAGCCGACCTGCGGGGCGAGCCGGCCCGCGACCTCGGACATCGGGGCGAGCAGCGGCAGGGCGCCGTTGGCGAGCTGCACCGTCTCGTACGCGATGGCGGTGGTGCCGGACGCGAGCAGCGCGTCGGTGCCGGCCCGGTCGGCCGCCAGGTGCAGGTAGGTGAAGAGGGTCTGGCCCTTGCGCAGCCGGTGGTACTCGGAGGCGATGGGCTCCTTGACCTTCAGCAGCAGGTCGGCGGTGGCCCACACCTCGTCGGCGGTGGGGAGGATGGTGGCACCGGCGGCCACGTACTCCTCGTTGGGGATCGAGGAGCCGAGACCGGCGTTGTCCTCGATGTAGACCTCGTGTCCGTTACGGACCAGCTCATGCACGCCGGCGGGCGTGATGGCCACGCGGTACTCGTGGTTCTTGACCTCGCGGGGGATGCCGACCTTGGTCACGGCTAAACACGTCCCTCTTGCCTGTGGTCCCAACCGGGGGAAGACCGGTGGGCGACGCGCACGGGAAGCCTCCGGACGACACCGGGGCACAGTTCACTGCGCGACTAGGTTCGAGTGTAATGAAGCCCAGTCGGCGTGTCAGCCTTCCAAAGTGGATTAATCAGCGGGAGACATTGGCAGGTTCGTAGGCTTGCATCTTGGATTACCTACCAATACCGTCCAAAAACGGCATCTCCGGCATTACTCCGAAGCCACGCGCTACCAGCCGCCATCGACCTGGGCCCGCAGCTGCTCCAGAGCGACCGTGACCGCCTGCCGGCCCTGCTCGTCGCCGAGCCGGCGCAGCACCGCCAGGGACGCCCGGTACTCCCGCTCCGCCTCCTCGAAACGGCGCTGGGCGGTGTGCGCCTCGGCCACCCGGGCGAACAGCCGGGCCTGCGCGGGGTGATCGCCGAGGGCCTGTCGCAGCCCGAGTGCGCGCCCGTACGCGTCGGCGGCGCGCACCGGGTCCCCGAGGGCGCGGTGGCAGCCGGCCGCGCCCTCCAGGGCGCGCGCGCAGGCGGGTTCGTCCGCCGCCGCCCGGGCGTGCTCCAGGGCCTCCCGGTAGCGGATCGACGCCTGCTCCCAGTGGCCGGCCGCGGCCTGCAGGCCGGCCATGTTCAGCAGCGCGGCGGCCGCCCGACGGGGCGAGCCGTTGCGCTCGGCGACCCGCAGCACCGACGCGTGCAGCTGGTGCAGGTCCGCGGGCGCGGGGGCGCCGGTCAGCGGCAGGGCCCGGAGCAGGGCGGTGACCAGCCTCCCGGCCGTGCCGTCCAGATCTCCCTGGCCGACCGCGTCGGCCACCGCGCCGAGCAGCAGGTCCCGCTCGCCCAGCAGCCACTGCCGGGCCTGGGCGGCGCTGCGCAGGCGCAGCGGCCCCGGCAGCGGATCCGGTCCGGGCCCGTCGGCCGGGTCGAGCAGCGCCCGGGCCGAGTCGACCAGCCGGACGAGCCGCTCCAGCAGCCGGGCCCGCGCCAACTCGGTCTCGGCCGGGCGGTCGGTGGCCTCCCGCAGCTGGACCAGCCGGGGGTAGAGCCGGCCGGGCACCCGGTAGCGCGGGGTGCCGTCCTCGGCCGGCGGCTCCTCGCCGAGAAGTTCCAGCGCGGCGAGCGCGGCCAGCGCGGCGGCCGCCTCCGGCGCCGGGCAGCCGACCAGTGCGGAGGCCGTCCGCAGGTCGGCGATCTGGGCCGGGGCGAGGGTCAGGGTGCGCAGCATCCGCGCCTGGGCGGTCGGCAGCGTGGCGTAGAGCAGGCCGAAGGCGCCGATCAGCGGGTCGTTGTCGGGGACGGGCACCGGCTCGGCCGGTCCCGGGGCCGGCGGTGTCCAGCTCTCGGCCGGCTCCTCGGCAGCGGGGCGCTCCGCGCCCGGCTGCCGCCCGGCGGCCCCGGGGTCCGCCGGGGCCGCGGGCGCCGCCGGGGCCGTGCTGCCCGTCGGCGCCGTGGGGGCCGTGCTGCCCGGCGCCGGCCGGGGCCCGCCCCCGCCCCGCCGGCCACCCGCACCGTCCTTGCCGTCCTCGCCGTTCCTACCGCCCACGCCCGCGGGCCCCGGCGCGGCGCCGGGAGCGTCGCCCTCGCCGCCGGGCCCACCGCGCGAGCCGGCCGTCCCGCCCTCGTCCGCTCCACGGCGGCCGTCCACACCCGGGGCGCCCCCGCCGGGGCCGTCACCACCGCCGGGGCCGTCACCGCGCCGGCCGTCCCCGCGCTTCCGGCCCGCGCCACGGGCGCCTCGCGCGCCCTTCGCGCCGGGGACCCCGCCACCGGGGGGAGCCGCCTCGCCGGTGGCGCGGGCCAGTTCGCGGGCCGCGTCGGTGACCGCCGCCTCGGGGTTGCTCCGCAGCCACCCCGCCATCAGGCGCAGCGCGGCCGGCCGGGAGGCGCAGGCCTCGGCGAGGTCGGCGCCGCCGACCGGGTCGCAGCCGATCCGGTTCCCGCCGACCAGCTCCCCGAGCAGGGCGACCGAGGTCTGTTGCTCCAGGCCGCCGAGAATGCAGGGGTCGATGTCCTCGATCCCGGTGAGCGGGCCGGCCGTCGTCGCCACGACCAGGCAGCCCGGCTCGTCCGCGAGGAGCGGCCAGAGCTGCCCGGCGTCCTTGACGTCGTCCAGCATCAGCAGCACCCGGCGCCCGGCCAGCGCGGCCCGCAGCCGCACGCAGGCGGGATCGTCGCGGCCGTCCGCCCCGACGCCGGGGAGCAGCACCGCGTCGACCGTTCCGCCGAGCTGCTCCAGCAGCCTGCGGGCGACCTGGCCGGGCGGCACCCGGCCGCCGTCGGGGGCGGAGAGGCGGGCGTAGAGGACTCCGTCGGGGTAGTCGGCGGCGACCTCCCGGGCGAACCGCACGGCGAGGGTGGTGCGGCCGGAGCCGGGCCGGCCGGCCAGCACCAGGACGGGGCTGCGGCCGGCGGCCGGCCGGGCCGCGGCGGCCCGCAGCGCGGCGAGTTCGGTGCGCCGTCCGGCGAACACGGAGGGCCCGGCGGGCAACCGGTCCACGGCGCCGTCCGGGGTCGGCCGTGCGTCCATCGTCGCCGTCTTCCTCGCCACCAGCGCCACTCCCGACCTGTCACTCAGCGGAGCCGGCCCGTCATGGGCCACTGTCAGCGAAGCGTAGTTCGACCGTACGGCGCAGCGGGGGTGACATCCGGTCGTACGAACCGGTAAATCACCCCTGTGGATCAACGAGGGCCCCCGGGGCCGCCCGACCGGGGTGCCGGCCCCCCGCCGGGTTCAGTCGAGGTCGAACGGCCTGGCCGGCCAGGGCGCGTCGGCCGGGCGCAGCGCGTCCGTGCCGCCGTCGGAGCGCAGTGCGGCCTGCAGTGCCAGCGAGCCGGTCACCAGGGTCGGGTTGTGCAGCTCGCCGGCCAGGGCCAGGGCGACCACGTCGTCGAGCGGCACCCGGGCCACCTCGATCTCCAGCTCCTCGCCGTGCGCCTCGTAGCGCTCGCCCTCGGCGGCCGCGAGGTCGGTGGCCAGGAAGATCCGCAGTGCCTCGTCCGAGCTGCCGGGCGAGGTGTAGATGTCGACCAGGAGTCTCCACCGCCCCGCCGTGCAGTGCGCCTCCTCGTACAGCTCGCGCTGGGCGGCGTGCAGCGGATTCTCGCCGGGCACGTCGAGCAGCCCGGCGGGCAGCTCCCACAGGCGCTGGTGGACGGGGTGGCGGTACTGGCGCACGACCAGCACCCGCTGCTGCTCGTCGAGGGCGAGGATGGCGACCGACCCCGGGTGGACCTGGTAGTCGCGGCGGGCGCTGGAGCCGTCCGGCATCACCACCTCGTCGGTGCGCACCCCCGTCACCCGGCCGCGGAACGGCTCCTCGCTGTGCAGGACGCGCCACTGCTCGGCGTCGTCGTGGATGGGCCGGCCTGCGTCTGTCATCGCACTCTCCCCTTTTCGTCAGTACGACACTAACCTACGCCGAACGGCGGCCGCGCGGATGTCCGCACGACCGCCGCTCCGTGGCGCGTCGGGTCCTACTCGGCCGTCTTGATCTTGATGGCCGCGGCCACCAGCCCCGCGAACAGCGGGTGCGGGCGGGTCGGGCGGGACTTCAGCTCCGGATGGGCCTGGGTGGCCACCAGGTAGGGGTGCACCTCGCGCGGGTACTCGACGTACTCGACCAGGTCACCCTTGGGCGAGAGCCCCGAGAAGACCAGGCCGGTCTTCTCCAGGTCGGCCCGGTAGGCGTTGTTCACCTCGTAGCGGTGGCGGTGGCGCTCGTCCACGTACTGCTCGCCGCCGTAGACCTCGCGGACGATCGAGCCCTCGGCGAGCTTCGCCGGGTAGAGGCCCAGGCGCATGGTGCCGCCCAGGTCGCCCTTGCCGTCGACGATGGCCAGCTGCTCGGCCATGGTCGAGATGACCGGGTGCTTGGCGGCGGGCTCGAACTCGGTCGAGTTGGCCTCCGGCAGGCCGGCCAGGTTGCGGGCCGCCTCGATGACCACGCACTGCAGGCCGAGGCAGAGGCCCAGCAGCGGCACCCCGTTCTCACGGGCGAAGGTGATCGCGGTGACCTTGCCGGTCACGCCGCGGTCGCCGAAGCCGCCGGGGATGCAGATCGCGTCCACGTCGCCGAGCTGCTCCTGCGCGCCCTCGGGGGTCTCGCAGTCGTCGGAGGTGACCCACTTGATCTCGACCCGGGCGTTGTTCGCGAAGCCGCCGGCCCGCAGCGCCTCGGTGACCGAGAGGTAGGCGTCCGGCAGGTCGATGTACTTGCCGACCAGCGCGACCTTGACGATGTGCTGGGGCTCGTGGACGCGGCGCAGCAGGTCGTCCCAGGTGGTCCAGTCGACGTCGCGGAAGGCCAGGTCCAGGCGGCGCACCACGTACGCGTCCAGGCCCTCGGCGTGCAGCACCTTGGGGATGTCGTAGATCGACTTGGCGTCGATGGCCGCGACCACGGCCTCCTCGTCCACGTCGCACATCAGCGAGATCTTGCGCTTGATGGCCTGCGGCACCTCGCGGTCGGCGCGCAGCACGATCGCGTCCGGCTGGATGCCGATGTTGCGCAGCGCCGCGACCGAGTGCTGGGTCGGCTTGGTCTTGAGCTCGCCCGAGGGGCCGATGTACGGCAGCAGGGAGACGTGCACGAAGAACACGTTGTCCCGGCCGACCTCGTGGCGGACCTGGCGGACGGCCTCCAGGAACGGCAGCGACTCGATGTCGCCGACGGTGCCGCCGACCTCGGTGATCACCACGTCGACGTCCTCGGTCGCCATCCGGCGGATCCGGGACTTGATCTCGTTGGTGATGTGCGGGATGACCTGGACGGTGTCGCCCAGGTACTCGCCGCGCCGCTCCTTGGCGATGACCGTCGAGTACACCTGCCCGGTGGTGACGTTCGCGGAGCCGTGCAGGTTGGTGTCGAGGAAGCGCTCGTAGTGGCCGACGTCCAGGTCCGTCTCGGCGCCGTCGTCGGTGACGAAGACCTCGCCGTGCTGGAACGGGTTCATCGTGCCGGGGTCGACGTTCAGGTACGGGTCGAGCTTCTGCATCGTCACGCGCAGCCCGCGGGCCTTGAGCAGGGCGCCGAGACTGGAGGCGGTGAGGCCCTTGCCGAGCGAGGAGGCCACACCCCCGGTGACGAAGAGGTGCTTGGTCGTCACGGCGCGGCCGTTCGATGCCTTGCCGGAATGGGGCTGTGCCAAGAGGGGGCTCCCGTGGGTCGCGTGTCGAAGTGACTTGGGGCG
Organism: Kitasatospora sp. NBC_00315; assembly: GCF_041435095.1. NCBI lineage: Bacteria > Bacillati > Actinomycetota > Actinomycetes > Kitasatosporales > Streptomycetaceae > Kitasatospora > Kitasatospora sp. NBC_00315. Next base: position 2,319,361 of record NZ_CP108025.1, read on the forward strand.
GGGTCTTCGGCTCGCCTCCCGACGAGGAGCGGACGCTCGGTGAGCGTGCTCGAACCGGGCTCCCAGGGAGCGTCGGCGGGGTCGTCGGGGAGGCTGGTCCTGGGCTTTCGATCCCACCAGTCCACGGGATACCAGGGTATCAGTGCACCGGACCGACTGCGTTCCGGGCCTGCCCGGCCGCCGGGTCGCGGGTCACCCGCCGGACACCTGCCGGCCGTGTTCCGGACCACTCGCGGGCCGCCCCGCGGACCACGCACCGGGTGGGCGCCGGACCACCCGGGCGGCCCCGGACGGCGGCCCGGCAGGGCCAGGGGGCCCGCCCGGAGGGATCAGTTCCGTATGGCCCAAGAGGATGATCCTCTCACCGACAGCGCCGGCAGGCGGCTGATGCACGGCTTTTCTACCGGAATATGACGCCACACGGGCCGCTGTGCGTGTGCTCAGCCCCACAGGCCCGACGTAAGCTTCACGGACGCATCGTCGACAGCAGAGCACGCGGAGGGCGAGGGAGGGGCTGTACGCACCTCTCGGTCCCCGATGCGCGACCGGACCTCCCCATCGCTTCGATCCTCCCCGCCCGCCTGGGGCCCCACCACAGCCCCCTGCGGACACCTTGCCGGTCCCCGCCCCCACCAGGGCGCAGGGGCCCCGGAGTGCCCCGGCGCGGACCAGGACCGGCTCCGCTCCCCGCTCGCTCGAAGCCGTCGACGGTCGCGTCGTGCTCACCTTGCGAACTGGAGATCCACGTGGCCGGCCGTATCGAGGACTACGCACTCATCGGGGACATGCAGACCGCCGCCCTGGTCAGCAGGGACGGAGCGGTCGACTGGCTGTGTCTGCCCCGCTTCGACTCGCCGGCCGTCTTCGCCGGCCTGCTGGGGACCGATGAACACGGGTTCTGGCGGATCGGCCCCGCCGAGGCGGTGACCGGGCCCGCCGCCGACACCCAGGGCCTCGCCGCGCCGCGTACGGGGTTCACCGACACGGGTGATCTCCGCCTCCCGCCGCCCACCGCCGGCGCCCCCGCCCTGCCGGCAGACCGGCGGCGCTACCGGGGCGACTCCCTGGTCCTCGAACAGGAGTGGGACAGCCAGGGCGGCAAGGTCCGGGTGATCGACTTCATGCCGCCCCGCCCGCTGGCGGGCCGTGACGCCGTCCCGCAGATCATCCGGATCGTCGAGGGCCTGGAGGGCACCGTCCGGATGCGCTCCGCGCTGCGGATGCGCTTCAGCTACGGCCGGGTGGTCCCCTGGGTGCACCGGGTCGAGCAGAGCGACGGCGGCCACCGCACGGTCGCCGTGGCCGGCCCCGACTCGGTCTGGCTGGACGGCGCCGCCGAGACCTACGGCCGCGACCTGACGACCTACGCCGACTTCACCGTCACCGCCGGTGAGCGGATCACCTTCGCGTTGACCTGGCAGGCCTCCCACCTGGACGCCCCGAGCCCGCCGGACGCCGAGGAGATGCTCGCCGCCACCGAGGACTTCTGGCGCGAGTGGGCCGGCCAGTGCACCTACCAGGGCCCCTACCGCGAGGCCGTGGTGCGCTCGCTGATCACCCTCAAGGGACTCACCTACGCCCCCACCGGCGGCATCGTCGCCGCCCCCACCACCTCGCTGCCGGAGGACATCGGCGGCGAGCGCAACTGGGACTACCGCTACACCTGGCTGCGGGACGCCGCCATCACGCTCTCCTCGCTGCTGCGCACCGGCTACCGCGACGAGGCGCGCGCCTGGCGCGAGTGGCTGCTGCGGGCCGTCGCCGGGGATCCGGAGAACCTGCAGATCATGTACGGCATCGCGGGAGAGCGCGAGCTGACCGAGTCCTCGCTGGACTGGCTGCCCGGCTACGAGGGCTCCCAGCCCGTCCGGGTCGGCAACGGCGCGGCCGGGCAGCTCCAGCTGGACGTCTACGGCGAGGTGGTCGAGGCGCTGCACCTGGCCCACATGACCGGACTGGCCCGCAACGACCACGCCCACCACCTCCAGCTCAAGCTGATCAGCTACCTGGAGGAGCACTGGACCGAGCCGGACGAGGGCATCTGGGAGGTGCGCGGGCCGCGCCGGCACTTCGTCCACTCCAAGGTGATGGCCTGGGTCGCCGTCGACCGCACCATCAAGATGCTCGAACAGCTCCCCGACGACGAGCGGGCCGACACCCCGCTGGAGCACTGGCACGACCTGCGCGACACCATCCACCGGGACGTCTGCGAGCGCGGCTACGACGCGGAGCGCAACACCTTCACCCAGTACTACGGCGGCAAGGAGCTGGACGCCTCCCTGCTGCTGATCCCCCAGGTCGGCTTCCTGCCGCCGGACGACAAGCGGGTGATCGGCACCATCGAGGCGATCCAGCGCGAGCTCTCCACCGAGGACGGCTTCGTGCTCCGCTACCCCACCCACGACGACGAGGGCAACAACGTCGACGGGCTCTCCGGCCACGAGGGGGCCTTCCTGGCCTGCTCGTTCTGGCTCGCCGACGACCTCGCGATGATCGGGCGGGTGGCGGAGGCACGCGAGCTGTTCGACAAGCTGCTGGCCCTGCGCAACGACGTCGGACTGCTCGCCGAGGAGTGGGACCCCCGGCTCAAGCGGCAGGTCGGCAACTTCCCGCAGGCGTTCAGCCACGTGCCGCTGATCGACACCGCCCTGCGGCTGACCGCCTGCGGCGGCGCCTACCTGGCGCCCCAGCCGGACCGCGCGGCCGCCGACCAGGGCGAGCAGGCCGCCGTCTGAGCCCGGTGGCCCCGGCCCGTCCGGCCGGGGCCACCGTACGCGGCCCGGCCGGACGCCGGATCAGCTGCGCCGGACCAGCTCGTCGTACGTACTGAGCACCTGGGCCACCGTCGCGGCCTCGTCCGGCCAGGTGTCGGCCTGCTGGTGGCCGGCCTTCACCAGCCGGGCCCGGTGCTCCGGATCGGCCAGCAGCTGGCGCACGGCCCGGCCGAGCGCGGCCGCGTCACCGGCCGGGACGAGCACCGCCGCGTCGCCGACCAGCTCCGGGATGCCGCCGACGGCCGTCGAGACCACCGGCACGCCCGCCCGCATCGCCTCCTGCACCACCAGTGAACGGGCCTCCCAGCGACTGCTGACGACCACCAGGTCGGCGGCCGCGAGCAGGTCGGGGATGTCGGTGCGGTAGCCGAGCAGCTCGACCGGCAGGCCCTCGGCGGCGGCCCGCTCGCGCAGCCCGGGGCCCTCCGCGCCCTCCCCCGCGATCACCACCAGCGGCCGCGGGTCGGCGCCGGCCAGCTCGCGGGCGGCGTCCAGCAGCAGCCCGAAGGCCTTCTGCGGGACGAGCCGCCCGACCGCGAGCACCACGGGGCGATCGGAGCGCTCACCGAGCAGGGCGGCGCGGGCGGCCTCCCGGTCCAGGCCGCCGGGCGGCATCGGCGGGGCCGCGACCGGCCCGAGCCGGGCGTCGCCGGCGCCGAGTTCGCGGGCTCTGGCGACCAGGTCCGAGCAGGCGCCGAGCACCAGGTCGGCGGCCCGCGCGACCCGGCGCTCCATCAGGCGCTGGAGCCGGCGCTCCATTCCGGTGGCGAGCATCGCCTGGTGCGAGGTGACCACCAACGGGGTCTCCGGGCGCAGACCGGGGAAGCGGCCCGCCGTACGCAGTGCCAGGTCCGAGAGCAGCCCGGCCCGCAGGCCGTGCGCGTGCACCACGTCCGCGCCGGTGAAGGCACGCCGCAGTTCGCCGATGGCGGTGGCGTCACTGCGGGCGCCGGCGGTGGGGGTGATGTCGACCAGGTGGAACCTGGCGCCCGTCCGGGAGAAGCCGAACAGCGCGTCCGTCCCGGCGGGCGCGCAGACCGTCACGCCCACTCCGTGCGCGACCAGGCCCTGGGCCAGGGAGCGCACGTGCGCGCCGACGCCGCCGGTGCCGGCGGACATCACGAGTACCACGTGCAGCTGCCCCGCTTCGGGGGCGGCCGCCGTGGTCCGGGCGGCGGAATGGTCCACGTCGTCTCACTCCGACTCGATCAGGAATCCGTCAGCTCGCCGCCCGCGCGGCGGTGGTACCGCCGTGCCCGGACCCCTCCGTTCCCGTCCGGCGGCGGGAGCGGTGCCCCTCGGCCCGCTGGTGGCGGGAGCGAGGAGCCGTGGGGCCCGCGAGCGGTGCTCGGGACCGGAAGGCCAGTGTCCAGCGGCCACGATGCCAGGTCGGCGGCCCTCTTGGACAGTCGGCGCCCCCCAGGGCGCGTCGTGGCCGCCGCCGGGCCGCGGCGGCCGCACTACCGGCGGGTACGGCTCCGGCCCGGGCGGCGCGACGGTACGGATGCCGACGGCCCGGGCGGCGCCGGGCTCACCGGGGCCCGGGTCGGGTCTAGCGTCCGCGCGGGGCCCGGGCGGCGGCCAGCAGCTCCTCGGCGTGCGCCCGGCCGAGCTCGGAGTCCTCCAGGCCGGCCAACATCCGGGACAGCTCCCGTACCCGCTCCTCGTCGTTGAGCACCTTGACGCCGCTGCGGGTCACCGTGCCGTCGTTGGTCTTCTCCACCACCAGGTGCCGGTCCGCGAACGCCGCCACCTGCGGGAGGTGGGTGACCACCACGACCTGCGCCGACTCCGCCAGTTTGGCCAGCCGGCGGCCGATCTCCACCGCCGCCTTGCCGCCGACGCCCGCGTCGACCTCGTCGAAGAGGTAGGTGGGCACCGGATCCGCGCCGGCGAAGACCACCTCCACGGCGAGCATCACCCGGGACAACTCGCCGCCCGAGGCGCCCTTGGCGATCGGACGCGGGGAGGCGCCCGGGTGCGGGGCGAGCAGCACCTCGACCTCGTCCACGCCGTGCGTGCCGTAGGCGACGGTGCGGCCGTCGAAGTCCAGGCCGGCCGGGTCGTCGACCTGGCTGATCCGGAAGGTCACCCGGGCGTGCGGCATGGCGAGTTCGGCGAGCTCGGCGGAGACGGCCTCGGCGAAGCGGCCGGCGGCCGCCTGCCGGGCGGCCGACACCTCCACCGCGAGCCCGGCCAGTTCGCCGCGCAGGGCGCTCTCCCGCGCGCCGAGCTCGTCGATCCGCTCGTCGTCGCCGTCCAGTTCGGCGAGCCGGCCGGCGCCCGCCTCGGCCCAGACCAGCACCTCGGCGAGGCTGTTCTCCGGCCCGCCGTACTTGCGCAGCAGCTGGGACAGGACGGCGCGCCGCTCCTCGACCGCCGCCAGCCGGACGGGATCGGCGTCCAGGTCGTCCGCGTACCCGGCCAGGTCACCGGCCACGTCGGCCAGCAGGTACCCGACCTCGTTCAGCCGGTCGGCCAGCGGGGCGAGCCGCTCGTCGTGCGCGCGGACGCCGTCCAGCGCCCGGCGGGCCTGGGCGAGCAGGGTGCCCGCGTCCACCGAGTCGGGCTCGGTGGGGTCGCCCGCCAGGGCGGCGTGGGCGAGCACCGCGGCGGAGGAGAGCGCGTCCGCGTGGCCCAGCCGCTCGGCCTCGGCGGCGAGCTCGGTGTCCTCGCCGGCCACCGGTTCGGCGGCCGCGACCTCGTCCAGGCCGAAGCGCAGCAGATCGGCCTCCTGGGCGCGCTCACGCGCCCGGGTGGTCAGCTCCTCCAGCGTCGTGGAGACCTCCCGCAGGCTGCGGTGCACCTCCCGGTAGCGCTCCAGCGGCCCGGTCAGGCTCTCGCCCGCGTAGCGGTCCAGCGCGCCGCGCTGGCGGGAGGGGCGCAGCAGGCGCTGCTGGTCGGTCTGGCCGTGCACCGCGATCAGGTCCTCGCCGAGTTCGGCGAGCAGGCCGACCGGCACCGACCGACCGCCGACGAAGGCCCGCGAGCGGCCCTCGGCGGAGACGGTACGGCTGATCAGCAGCGCGCCGTCGTCGAGTTCGGCCCCGGCCTCCACCGCCCGGGCCGCCGCCGGGGAGCCGGCGGGCAGCTCGATCCTGCCCTCGACCACCGCCCGCACCGCACCGCCGCGCACCAGGCCCGGGTCGGCGCGGCCGCCGAGCAGCAGGCCGAGGCTGGTCACCACCATGGTCTTGCCCGCACCGGTCTCGCCGGTGACGGCGGTGAATCCCGGTGCCAGTTCGACCACGGCGTCGTCGATGACACCAAGATCTCGTATCCGCATCTCGTCCAACACGGTGACGACCTTACGAGGTTCCACCCCCGCCGCGCGACGAGCGGCAACCCGGCGCCCCCAAGTTCATCAGTTCCGGGGCTTGCCGGAGGGCTCCGGCGGTGCAGCCCCCGCCACCGCGGCGGGCACCGCGCAGTGGCGCAGGAAGTACTGCGCGAGCGGGCCGATGGCCAGTGCGTACGCGACGGTGCCGATCCCGGCGGTGCCGCCCAGCAGCACGCCCACGACCAGCACGGTCAGCTCGATGGCGGTCCGGATCAGCCGCAGTGAGCGGCCGGTGCGCCGGTGCAGGCCGGTCATCAGGCCGTCCCGGGGGCCGGGGCCGAGGCGGGCGCCGATGTAGAGGCCGGTGGCCAGCGCGTTGAGGAGGATGCCGGCGGCGAGCAGGGCGATCCGGGCGGTGAGCGGTCCGGGCGTGCCGACGACCCGCAGGGTGAGGTCCATCGCCACCCCCAGCAGCAGCACGTTGCCGACCGTGCCGACCCCCGGCCGCTGGCGCAGCGGGATCCACAGCAGCAGGACGGCCGCGCCGGTGAGGGTGACCCAGCTGCCCATCGAGAGGCCGAGGTGGCGCAGCAGGCCCTGGTGCAGCACGTCCCACGGGTTGACCCCGAGGGACGCCCGCATCATCAGCGCCATGCTGGAGCCGTAGAGCAGCAGACCGGCCAGCAGCTGCGGCAGGCGGCGGCCGAGGGCCCGGCCGGCCAGGGCGGACGTCAGGGGGGCTCGGGGGCCGTTGGTGGCGGTGGCGGTGGTGCTGGTGGCCATCGGGGTCTCTCCTCAAGGGGCGGCGCGCGGGATCGGTCGGGGCCCGGCGGCGTCGGTGGATCCGGTCGGCGGCGGCCGGGGCCGCAGTGCCATCATGGGAAGTCCAACCGGGCCACTTCCAGGGCCAATTCCGAGCAAGTGGACTGATCCCCATGGCCGAATGGCACACCACCGTCGCCCCGCCCGCGCTCGCCCGGCTGCTGGCGGCGGCCCGGCTGCCGGAGCCGGCCGGCCACCGCCCCGCGTACCGGACGCTGGCCGGGCAGGTCCGCGTGCTGGTCGCCGAGGGCCGGCTGCCGGTCGGCGCCCGGCTGCCCGCCGAGCGTGAGCTCGCCGCCGCACTCTCGCTGAGCCGCACCACGGTCGCCGCCGCGTACGAGTCCCTGCGTGCCGAGGGCTACCTGCGCAGCCGCCGGGGCGCCGGCAGCTGGACCACCCTGCCCGAGGGCGCCCGGCCGCCCGCCGACGCCCTGCACCCGGTGCCCCCGGAGGAGCGGGAGCAGGTCCTGGACCTCGGGGTCGCGGCGCTGCCCGCGCCGCAGCCCCACCTCGGCCGGGCGGCCGCCCTGGCCCTGGAGCAGCTGCCCGCCTACGCGGCCGGGCACGGTTGCTACCCCACCGGCCTGCCGGTGCTCCGGGAGGCCGTCGCCCGGCGCTTCTGCGAACGGGGGCTGGCGACGTCGCCGGAGCAGATCCTGATCACCACCGGTGCGATGAGCGCGCTGTACCTGGTGCACCGAGCCCTGCTGGGGCGCGGCGACCGGGTCGCGGTCGAGGCCCCCACGTACGCGCACACCCTGCAGGCCCTGCGCCTGGGCGGCGCACGGCTGGTCCCGGTCCCGCACGCCTGGCCCGGCGGCCCGCAGCAGCAGCCGCTCTGGGACCTGCCGCAGTGGCGCCGGGTGCTGCGCGGTGCGGCGCCGAAGATCGCCTACGTCATCCCCGACTTCCACAACCCCACCGGCGCCCTGATCCCCGAGGAGCAGCGCCGCGAGCTGCTCGCCGCGGCCCGCGCGGCCGCAACGGTGGTGCTGGCCGACGAGACCACGGCCGAGCTGGACTGGGGCCTGCCGCGGGGCGCCACCCTGCCGCGGCCCACCGCCGCGCTGGACCACGGCGCCCAGGTGGTCACCGTCGGGTCGGCCAGCAAGCTGTTCTGGGGCGGCCTGCGGATCGGCTGGGTGCGGGCGGCTCCGGCCCTGGTGCGCCGCCTCGCGAGCGACCGCGTCTTCACCGACGTGGGGACGCCCGTCCTGGACCAGCTGATCACGGCCGCCCTGCTCGGGGAGCCGCTGGCCGAGGTCCGCGCGGACCGCTCGGCGCGGCTGCGCGCCACCGCGGCCGCCCTCACCACGGAGCTGCGCGAGCGGCTGCCGGGCTGGCGCTTCGCGCAGCCGCCCGGCGGCCTCAGCCTCTGGCTCGCCACCGACGGCGTCTCGGGCTCCGCCCTGGCCGAGGCCGGGGAGCAGGGCGGGGTGCGGATCGCGGCGGGCAGCCGGTTCGGTACGGACGGCGCGTTCGAGGACTTCCTCCGGATCCCGCTGACCGTGCCGGCCGCCGCCGTCCCCGCCGCCGTCGCGCGGCTCGCCGCCGTGGCCGCCCGGGCTGCCGGCGGCGGCCCCTGGCCCTCGGGGGAAGGGCGCCCGGCGCTGGCGGTCTGAGGCCCCCGGGCGGCCCCGCGGGCCTCAGACGGCGGTCCGCCACGGGCGCCCCTGTCGCGGCGCCGTCGCCGCGGTGTGCCCGCCGTCGCGGTCCGCCGGGGCTGCCGCTAGACCCGTTCCAGCGGCTCGTGCGGAGCGTTCGGCAACTCGACCCGGATGCGGTCGCCCGGGCGGACCTCGCCGTCGGCCAGCACGATACCCATGACGCCCGCCTTGCGGACCACGTTGCCGGCCTCGTCCCGGCCGACCACCTGCTTCAGCAGGCCGTCCTGGAAGGCGTCGATCTGCAGGCAGGGATTGCGCAGGCCGGTCACCTCCACGACCGCGTGGTCACCGAGGTGCAGCCGCGTGCCCCGGGGCAGGCCGAGCAGGTCGATCCCCCGGGTGGTGATGTTCTCGCCGAGGTCGCCGGCCGCCACCCGGTGACCGGCCAGCGCCAGCTCCTCGTGCAACTCCGCGTGGATCAGGTGGACCTGACGGAGATTCGGCTGCGTCGGATCCTGGGCGACCCGTGACCGGTGCTGGACGGTCACCCCCAAGTGGGTGTCCCCCTCGACCCCGAGGCCGGCCAGCAGCCGCAGGCTCGGCTCGTTCGGCTTGCTGAACCCGTGCACCGCGCTGCGGCTGACCGCCGCTATCGTCGCGTTCATTCCTGACTCCGTTCCTCCGGACTCCGACCGGCACCGGGCCGGTTCGTTCAGCAGGCTCCCGCCCGGCCGCGCCAACCGGTCACCGGCAGGGCGAACTTGGCCACCAGGCGGTCGGTGAACGGCGCCCGGTGCAGCCGGGCCAGCCGGACCGGTGTCTGGCCCCGGCGGACCTCCACCCGGGCCCCGGCCGGAAGTTCGACCGAACGCCGGCCGTCGCACCAGAGCACGCCGTGCGGCGTCTTCGGCTGCACCTCCACCGCCAGCACCGAGTCGGGCGAGGCCACCAGCGGCCGCGCGAACAGCGCGTGCGCACTGATCGGCACCATCAGCAGCGCCTCCACCTCCGGCCACACCACCGGGCCGCCGCCCGAGAAGGCATAGGCGGTCGAGCCGGTCGGCGTCGCGCAGACCACCCCGTCGCAGCCGAAGTTGGAGACCGGGCGGCCGTCCACCTCGGTCACCACCTCCAGCATCCGCTCCCGGGAGGCCTTCTCGATGGACGCCTCGTTGAGCGCCCAGTCCTGGTGGATCACGTCCCCGTTGGTCCGCACCACCACGTCGAGGGTCATCCGCTCCTCGACCTCGTAGTCGGCGTCGACCACCCGTTCCACGACCACCGCCAGATCGTCGCGCTCGGCCTCCGCCAGGAAACCGACCCGGCCGAGGTTGATGCCGAGCATCGGCAGGCCGTGGTCGCGGGCCAGCTCGGCCCCGCGCAGCAGCGTCCCGTCCCCGCCCGCGACCAGGATCAGCTCGCAGCCGTCCGCCGCGCCCTTGCCGGCGGCCACCTGCTCGACGCCGTCCGGAAGATCCAGGTCGACCGCCTCGGTGGCCAGCAACCGGATCCTGATCCCTGCTTTCAGCAGGCCGTGCACCAGGCTCTCGACACTGCGCAACGCGGTCTCCCGGCCGGTGTGCGCAATCAGGAAGACCGTACGTCCCTCGCTCATGCTGCCCTCTCCCTACGCCTGCCGGGTCGCCGTTCTCTGTCGGGCTCGGCTCGCCTCCGGGCGGTCCGACCCGCTACCGGCGCGACCGCCGCTCGGCCGGACGTCCGCACAGCACCCTATCGGGGCCCCTCGGCGACGGCCCGGTCCGCCTCGGCCGGATCGAGCTCCGGGGCGTCGCGTCGCAGCCAGAGGAAGTACTCGACGTTTCCGGACGGTCCGGGCAGCGGGCTCGCGGTGACCGCCCGCACCCCCAGTCCGAGCGCCCACGCGTGCCCGGCCACCTGACGGACCATCTCCGCCCGCAGTTGCGGGCTGCGCACCACCCCGCCGCTGCCCAGCCGCTCCTTGCCGATCTCGAACTGCGGCTTGACCATCAGCACCAGGTCCGCGTCCGGCGCGCTGCAGGCCGCCAGCGCGGGCAGCACGAGGCCGAGCGAGATGAAGGACAGGTCGCCGACGACCAGATCGACCGGCGCGCCGCCGATCTGCTCCAACCCCAGTTCGCGCACGTTGGTGCGGTCCATCACGGTGACCCGCTCGTCGCTCTGCAGCGACCAGGCCAGCTGGCCGTAGCCGACGTCCACCGCCAGCACGTGCGCGGCGCCGGTCCGCAGCAGGACGTCCGTGAACCCGCCGGTGGACGCGCCGGCGTCCAGGGCCCGCCGCCCCTCCACCACCAGGCCCAGCGGGACGAACGCGGCGAAGGCCCCGGCCAGCTTGTGCCCGCCGCGCGAGACGTAGTCGGGGTCGCTGTCGTCCGTGGCCACCACGACGGCCGCCGCGGTCTCCACCTGGGTCGCCGGCTTGGTCGCCGTGGTGCCGCCGACGGTCACCCGCCCGGCCGCGATCAGTTCGGACGCGTGCTCGCGCGAACGGGCCAGCTTGCGGCGGACCAGCTCCGCGTCGAGTCGGCGTCGTGCCACTGCCACTGCGTTTCAGCTCCTACTGCTGCCTGCCGGGCCGAGCACCGCGTGCGCGGCCGGTCAGGGACGGTCGAGCGCGGCGAGGATGTCGCCGAGCCGCTGGTGAACATCTTCGTACACCGGGACGTGCGCCTCGGCCGGTACCCCGTCCAGTGCCTTCAGGCGGGCCAGCGCGGCGTCCGTGCCCGGGTGCCCGGTCGGGTCGAAGGCCACGCCCAGCGGCCGCACCCGGGGCTCGGGCGCCGGGTCGGTGGCCGGGGACCGGTCCGGCTCGGGCGCCAGGTCGGTGGCCGGGGACCGGTCGACGCCCGCGCCGGGGCCCGGCCCGGGGGTCGCGTCAGGCATCGGGCTTCCTGGTGCTCGTGGTCCTGCGCACGGTCGTCCGCTTGGTGGCGGCCCGCTTGGCGGTCCCGCTCGCGGGCGCGGCCTTCTTCGCCGCCGGCTGGGCGGCGGACGCGGCCCTGGCCACGGTGGTCTTCTTGGCCGCCGCCTTCTTCGGGGCGGCCGACGCGGCGGACGCCTTCTTCGCCGCAGGGCCGTCGGCGGCGGCGTCCTTCGCCGGGGTCCGCTTCGCGGCGGCGGCCTCGTTCGCCGGCGCCTTCTTCGCGGCGGCCTTCTTGGCCGGGGCCTTCTTGGCCGGGGCCTTCCTCGCGGGCGTCCTCTTCGCCGGTGCCTGCCCGGAAGGGGTGCGATCGGCCGGGGTGTGACCGGCCGGGGTGTGACCGGCAGCGGTGCGACCGGCAGCGGCGTCCCCGGCCGCGGCCTTCCTCCCCGACGCCTTCGCGGCGGGTGTCGCCGGCCGCGACGGCGGCTCGGGGACGACCGGTTCCCCGTCCACCGGGGCGTCGTCCGCCGGGCTCTCGTCGACCTCGACCCGCTCCGTCACCACCGGTTCGGCCGTCCGGGCGTCGGCGCCCGTCGATCCGTCCGTCTCCCACCCGTGCCCGAACAGTCCGTCCGCCCGCGCCGCGGCCGCCTCCGCGGGCGACCGCTCCGGCTCGGCGGCCTCCTGCGCGCCCTCCTCCTCGACCTCCCGCAGCAGGTTCTCCAGGTAGGCCAGCACCACGCCGACCTTGGTCACCTGGTCCCCGACCCGCTCGAACGCCTTCTCCACCTCACTGCGCGCCACTCCGGTGGCGAGGTCCAGCCCGGCCCGGCCGGCCGTCACCGCCTCCTCGGCCATGGTCTGCAGCGACTTCACCGACGGCGGGAACCGGCCGGCCTCGCGCGCCCTGCGCTCGACCTCCGCCAGGTCGATGCCACTGCGTTCCATCAGCTCCGCGGTGGTGACCACGACCCGCCTGCCGACCTCCTCGGCCAGCTCGGAGGCGACCGTCACAAATCCCCGCACCGTCTCCCGAAGCATCCGGGTGCCTCCTTCGCGCATCGCTCCGTCGTCGACGGGCCCGACCGGCCCAGGCGTCCAGTGACGACGCTACCGCCAAGGGCCCCTGCCCCGCTGCACCCGATCCTGCCCGTCGTGCTGCGGTAGCGTGGCCCTTCGGACACCGCGGAACGGGAGTGGACAGCAGCCATGGCCAATGCCGAGGAGTGCCGCGAGGCACTGGAGCAGCTCAGCCGGAACATGGCGAAGTCGACCGGCGACGTCCGTAAGGCGGCCGCCATGGACCGCTCCCTCAGCTGCTGGATCACCGACCTGGACGTCACCTTCTCCGGCCGCCTGCGCGAGGGCCGGATCCAGGACGTCACCGAGGCGCCGGGCGCGCCCGCGGAGCGCGCCGAGATCCGACTGACGATGGCCGGTGACGACCTGGTGGACCTGGTCGGCGGCCGGCTCAACTTCGCCTCCGCCTGGGCCGCCGGCCGGGTCAAACTGGAGGCGGGCTTCCGCGACCTGTTCAGGCTGCGCACCCTGCTCTGAGCCGCCGCCGGGCCGAAGGTTCCGGAGCCCGACGGCCCCGGAACCCGACGCACCGAAGTCCTGGACCCCGACGCACCGAAGTCCCGGAGCCCGACGCAGCGGAGTCCCGGGGCCCGGAGCCTCAGAAGCCGAGGTCCGCCAGTGCCTTGCGGCCGTCCACGGCGCCGTCGGCACCCGAGCCCTCGCCCGTGCCGTCCAGAGCCGTCCAGGCCGCCGCGCACAGCGCCCGCAACCCGTCGTAGCGGTCCTCGCCCATCCCGTCCAGCCGCAGCACGCCGTCGCGCACCACGGCCGTCCAGCCGCCGCAGGCGAAGCCCCCGGCGGAGCCGGTCACCTCGGGCTGCGCGAGAAGCAGCCCGCGCAGGTCGGCGGCCAGGTAGGTGGGCCGGTGCTCCGGCGGAGCGGCCAGCAGCTGGGCCGGCGTCGTGACTCCGGTGAAGACCAGCAGACTGTCCACCCCGCCGTTGTGGGCGCCCTCGATGTCGGTGTCGAGGCGGTCGCCGACCACCAGCGGCCGCTCGGCGCCGGTACGCAGCACCGTCTCCCGGTGCATCGGCGGCATCGGCTTCCCCGCGACCTCCGGCTCCGCGCCGGTGGCCGTCCGGACGGCCGCGACCAGCGCCCCGTTCCCGGGCGCGATGCCCCGCGCGGTCGGAATCGTCAGGTCGGTGTTGGAGGCGACCCACGGCAGCCCCCGCTGCACCGCGTAGGCGGCCTCCGCGAGCTGCTGCCAGCCCACCGTCGGGTCGAACCCCTGGACCACCGCGACCGGGTCCTCGTCGAGCGAGCGGACCGGGACGAGCCCGCGCTCCGCGAGCGCCTCCAGCAGCCCGGCGCCACCGATCACCAGCACCTTGGAGCCGGCCGGCACCTTGTCGGCCACCAGCCGGGCAGCCGCCTGCGCCGAGTTGATCACGTCGGAGGCCTCCGCCGGCACACCGAGCTCGGTGAGGTGCTCGGCCACCGCCTTCGGTGGCCGCGAGGCGTTGTTGGTGACGTACGCCAGCCGCATCCCGGCCGTCCGCGCGGCGTCCAGTGACTCCACCGCGTGCTCGATCGCGTCCGGTCCGGCGTAGACGACGCCGTCCAGGTCGAGCAGTGCGGTGTCGTACGCCTCGGTCAGCGGGCGGTCGCTGCCGCCCGGGGAGGTCCGTCGGGTGGTGGTCGCCGTGTCGCTCATTCCTGCTCTTCCTCGCTGTCCGCGGTGCCCGCGCCGGACCCGTGGTCCGGGCCGCGCGGGCCGGAGCCGGCACTGTCGTGCCGGCGGTGACCGTTCAGGGATCTCCGGTCGGGGTGCTGCCGGTTCAGGCCGGGCCCTCACCGGCGCCACCGGAGTCGGCGTCGTCCGGGCGCGTCGTTGCGCCGTCGGCCTGCCGGGGTGGTTCCAGGTAGCCCGGCGCGCCCGGCAGCAGCGGACCGTACGCCCCGGCGCGGGCCGCCAGCGTCGCCCTGGTCTGCCGCAGGGCGGCCCGGTAGTGGGCCGTTTCCGGACTCATCGCCACCGCGAGTGCCAGGTGCTTGGCGGACGCCTCGAAGTCGCCGAGCCTGGCCGCCGAGACGCCCCACCCGAACTGAGCGTAGTCGTCCGACGGATCGGCCGTCGCCACCACCCGGAAGTTCTCCAACGCCGCCGCGTACGAGCCCGCGTCGAACTGCGCCCTGGCCAGCGCCTCGCGGATGCTGTGCGAGTGCGGTTCGGCGGCCGCCGCCCGCACCAGCAACTGCTCCGCCGCCGCCGGATGCTTCTCGGCCAGCAGTCGCACGCCGCGCCGGTACCAGTCGTAGACGTCCCCGGTCGGCTCGCCCGGTCCGCCCCGCTCCGGCACGCCTCCGCCGCCTTCGCCCACCCGCTCCTGCCCACTGCTCATGCCGTCCCTCACTCCCGGTCCGTTCCGCGCACCCGACCCGCCACCCGGCCGGGTGTTCCGATCTCTGAACAACGCGTACCCGATTACGATGCCCAGAATGAGTGCACCCAGTGCAGAGAGCGGAGCGGAGTCTCCGCAGGGCGGCCCCGGCGATCCCGGGCACGTCGCCACCGCAGGGCTGTCCCTGTCCCCCTTCCGCGGCCTGCGGTACGACCCCGACCGGGTCGGCACGCTCGCTGCGGTCACCTCGCCCCCCTACGACGTCGTCGACCCGGGCAGAAGGCTCGACCTGGAGACCGGCGACCCGTACAACGTCGTCCGCCTGATCCTGCCCCGGCCCGATCCCGAGGACGCCGGCGACCGCCCCGACCGGGACACCCGCTACCGACACGCCGCGCGGCTGCTGCGCGCCTGGCGGCGCGAGGGCGTCCTCGTCCCCGACCCCGAGCCCGCGCTGTACGTCTACGAGCAGCGCGCCGCCGACGACGGGCCCGACCGGGGCCGGCTGCAGCGCGGTCTGATCGGCGCCCTCGCGGTGAGCGGCCGGGAGGGCGGCGTGGTCCTGCCGCACGAGGACGTGATGCCCAAGCCGGTCGCCGACCGGGTCGGCCTGATGCGAACCACCCGGGCCAACCTCGAACCGCTGCTGCTCACCTACCGCGGCAACGGCGGCGCGGCCGGCGTCGTCGAACGGGCGGTCCAGGGCGAGCCGTTGCTCACCACGACCACCACCGACGGCACCCACCACCGGCTCTGGGCGGTCACCTCGCCCACCGAGATCGCCGAGGTCTCCCGCGACCTCGCGACCTGCCGGGCTCTGATCGCCGACGGGCACCACCGGTGGGAGATGTACCTGCGCCTGCAGCGCGAGCACCGGCATCTGCCGCGCAGCCCCTGGGACCGGGGCATGGTGCTGCTCGTCGACACCGCCCGGTACCCGCTGCGGGTCCGCGCGATCCATCGCGTGCTCTACCGGTTGCCGGTGGCCCAGGCCCTGGAGCGGTTGCGGGAGCACTGGCAGGTCAAGGAGGCCCAGGGGCCGCTGCCCGCCGCGCTGGAGGCCCTCGGCGAACTGAAGCGGCACGGTGGCAACGGCTTCGTGCTGACCGGCGGCGACGGCACGTACTGGCTGATCGGCGAGCCGGACGAGAAGCTGCTGGAGGCCACCGTGCCCGCCGGGCGACCCGAGGAGTGGCGCCGGTTGGACGCCACCGTCCTGCACGCCACCCTGCTCGACCACCTCTGGCGCATCCCCGACGGCCCCGACGACATCGGCTATCTGCACACCGCCGCCGGCGCCGAGCGCGAGGCCGCCCGGACCGGCGGCACGGCGGTCCTGCTGCACCCCGTCCGGGAGAGCGTCGTGCGGCGGCTGGCCGAACAGGGCGTCACGATGCCCCGCAAGTCCACCTCCTTCGGCCCCAAACCGGCCACCGGCCTGGTGCTCCGCAGCCTCGAACTGGGCTGACCGGACCCCGGGAACGACGAAGGCCCTGCCGTACCCGCGGGTACGACAGGGCCTTCGGTGCGACCTGGACGGTCAGGACGGTGACCGGCTGTGCGGTGACCTGCCCCGGCGGGGGTCAGCCGCGCTCGGGAGCCTTGCCGTCGAACTCCTCGTCGATCTCAAGGTCGTCGTCGTCGTAGTACTCCTCGACGTCTTCCTCGTCCTCGAAGATCTCCCGCTCGTCCGGCGCGCCACCGGCCGAGGAGCCGGCCTTCACGTGCGCGGCACCGCGCTCGGCGGCCGGAGCACCGGCCTCCGAGTCGCCCTCGTCGGCGAGCTCGGGGTCGAGCGCGTCGACGAACTCGAGACCGTCGATCTCGGCCAGCCGCTCGGAGGCGTTGGTCGAACCGTCGGCGTCCGCGTCGGCCGCCTTCGCGAACCAGTCGCGGGCCTCGTCCGCCCGGCCGGCGGCGATCAGCGCCTCGGCGTAGGCGTAACGGAGCCGCGCGCTCCACGGGTGCACGGCGTTGGACGCCAGCTCGGAGCTCTGCAGCGTGACCACCGCGGCGTCGTACTGCTCCATGTCGCCACGGGCACCCGCCGCGACCAGCCGCATCTCGACCTGACCGGCCTTGTCGAGCTGCTTCACCTCGGGCTCGCCGGCCATCGCCAGGGCCCGCTCCGGACGGCCCAGACCGCGCTCGCAGTCGGCCATCACCGGCCACAGGTCCACTCGCCCGGTCATCCGGCGCGAGGCACGGAACTCGGTGAGCGCCTCGGAGTACCGCTGCGTCACGTACGAGGCGAAACCGGCCGCCTCACGGACGGCGGCCACGCGGGACGCCAGCCGCAGCGCGACCCGGGCGTACTGGTACGCCTCCTCCGGCTCGGTGTCCAGCAGACGGGCCACCATCACCAGGTTGCGCGCGACGTCGTCCGCGAGCGTCTTCGGCAGGCTCTTGAGCTCCTGGCGCACATCGGAGTCGATCTCGAAACCGGTGACGTCCTCGGGGATCGGCAGCCGCTTGACCGGCTCGTAGTTGCCACGACGGTCGTCGTAGCCACCCTGGTCGTCCCGGCGGTACTCGTCCCGACGGCCCTCGAAGCGCCCGTCGCCACGGCTCTCGCCCCGGTTCTCGTACGGACGGCCGCCACGGTCGTCGCGACGCGGGCCACGGTCATCGCGGTTGAAGCCACCACCGGACGGGCGGCCACGGTCGAAGCCACCACCGGAGGGGCGGTCGTCGCGGCGCGGGCCACGGTCGTCACGGTTGAAGCCGGACGGGCGGTCGTCACGACGGAAGCCACCACCACTGGGGCGGTCGTCACGGTTGAAACCACCACCGGACGGGCGACCACGATCGAAGCCACCACCGGAGGGGCGGTCGTCGCGGCGCGGGCCACGGTCGTCACGGTTGAAGCCGGAGGGGCGGTCGTCACGACGGAAGCCACCACCACTGGGGCGGTCGTCACGGTTGAAGCCACCACCGGAGGGGCGGTCGTCACGACGGAAGCCACCACCACTGGGGCGGTCGTCACGGTTGAAACCACCACCGGACGGGCGACCACGATCGAAGCCACCACCGGAGGGGCGGTCGTCACGACGCGGACCACGGTCATCGCGGTTGAAGCCACCACCGGAGGGGCGACCACGGTCGAAGCCACCACCGGAGGGCCGGTCGTCACGACGCGGGCCACGGTCGTCACGGTTGAACCCACCACCGGAGGGGCGACCACGATCGAAGCCACCGCCGGAGGGGCGGTCGTCACGACGCGGGCCACGGTCATCGCGGTTGAAGCCGCCGCCGGAGGGGCGGTCGTCACGACGCGGGCCACGGTCATCACGGTTGAACCCACCACCGGACGGGCGACCACGATCGAAGCCACCGCCGGAGGGGCGGTCGTCACGACGCGGGCCACGGTCATCACGGTTGAACCCACCACCGGACGGGCGGTCGTCACGACGCGGACCACGGTCATCACGGTTGAACCCACCACCGGAGGGGCGGTCGTCACGACGCGGGCCACGGTCATCACGGTTGAAGCCACCGCCGGAGGGGCGGTCGTCACGACGCGGGCCACGGTCATCACGGTTGAAGCCGCCGCCGGAGGGGCGGTCGTCACGACGCGGACCACGGTCATCACGGTTGAAGCCACCACCGGACGGACGGCCACGATCGAACCCACCGCCCGAGGGGCGGTCGTCACGACGCGGACCACGGTCATCACGGTTGAACCCACCACCGGACGGACGGCCACGATCGAAGCCACCGCCCGAGGGGCGGTCGTCACGACGCGGACCACGGTCATCACGGTTGTAACCACCGCCCGAGGGGCGGTCGTCACGACGCGGACCACGGTCATCACGGTTGAACCCACCACCGGACGGGCGACCACGATCGAAGCCACCGCCCGAGGGGCGGTCGTCACGACGCGGACCACGGTCATCACGGTTGTAACCACCGCCCGAGGGGCGGTCGTCACGACGCGGACCACGGTCATCACGGTTGAACCCACCACCGGAGGGGCGGTCGTCACGACGCGGACCACGGTCATCACGGTTGAACCCACCGCGGGACCGGGGCTCGTAGCCACGGCCGTCGTCCGGTCGGCGCTCGGGTCGGTCCTGGGGCGGGTTCGACATTGTGGTGACTCCTTCTGCTACTTCAGCTCCACCGCGGCTCGGGCGACACCAGCGCCCTGCGCGGTTCGATGCCGGCCTCGTGGCCGCGCACCATCTCCATTGTCCGGCATCCCTCAGTCCCCCGCGTCTGGGCGGGATGTGATCCGGGCCGGCCGGTCGTGCATACGTTCAGGAAAAACAAAAAGGCCGCGGCCCCAGCGAATCGCTGGGGCCGCGGCCTTTGAATGATTGTTCGGCGGCGTCCTACTCTCCCACAGGGTCCCCCCTGCAGTACCATCGGCGCTACGAGGCTTAGCTTCCGGGTTCGGAATGTAACCGGGCGTTTCCCTCGTGCTATGACCACCGAAACCCTATCGGGTATTCAGCGAAACACACTTTTTAGTTGATAGGTGTTTCTTTATCGTGGCTGGACCGATTAATCGGTCCGTCACCGGCGATAGCTGTTCGCTACCCGGGAACCACACAGTGAACGCGAGCGTCTGAGGACAAGCCCTCGGCCTATTAGTACCGGTCAGCTCCACCCCTTACAGGGCTTCCACATCCGGCCTATCAACCCAGTCGTCTACTGGGAGCCTTACCCTCTCAAGGAGGTGGGAATACTCATCTCGAAGCAGGCTTCCCGCTTAGATGCTTTCAGCGGTTATCCCTCCCGAACGTAGCCAACCAGCCATGCCCTTGGCAGGACAACTGGCACACCAGAGGTTCGTCCGTCCCGGTCCTCTCGTACTAGGGACAGCCCTTCTCAATATTCCTACGCGCACAGCGGATAGGGACCGAACTGTCTCACGACGTTCTAAACCCAGCTCGCGTACCGCTTTAATGGGCGAACAGCCCAACCCTTGGGACCTACTCCAGCCCCAGGATGCGACGAGCCGACATCGAGGTGCCAAACCATCCCGTCGATATGGACTCTTGGGGAAGATCAGCCTGTTATCCCCGGGGTACCTTTTATCCGTTGAGCGACGGCGCTTCCACAAGCCACCGCCGGATCACTAGTCCCTGCTTTCGCACCTGCTCGACCCGTCGGTCTCACAGTCAAGCTCCCTTGTGCACTTACACTCAACACCTGATTGCCAACCAGGCTGAGGGAACCTTTGGGCGCCTCCGTTACTCTTTAGGAGGCAACCGCCCCAGTTAAACTACCCACCAGACACTGTCCCTGATCCGGATCACGGACCCAGGTTAGACATCCAGCACGACCAGAGTGGTATTTCAACGTCGACTCCACAACCACTGGCGTGGCCGCTTCAAAGTCTCCCACCTATCCTACACAAGCCGAACCGAACACCAATATCAAGCTATAGTAAAGGTCCCGGGGTCTTTCCGTCCTGCTGCGCGAAACGAGCATCTTTACTCGTAATGCAATTTCACCGGGCCTATGGTTGAGACAGTCGAGAAGTCGTTACGCCATTCGTGCAGGTCGGAACTTACCCGACAAGGAATTTCGCTACCTTAGGATGGTTATAGTTACCACCGCCGTTTACTGGCGCTTAAGTTCTCAGCTTCGCCGAGACGAATCTCGACTAACCGGTCCCCTTAACGTTCCAGCACCGGGCAGGCGTCAGTCCGTATACATCGCCTTACGGCTTCGCACGGACCTGTGTTTTTAGTAAACAGTCGCTTCTCGCTGGTCTCTGCGGCCGGCCCCAGCTCACGGAGTAAATCCGATCACCAGTTCCGGCCCCCCTTCTCCCGAAGTTACGGGGGCATTTTGCCGAGTTCCTTAACCATAGTTCACCCGAACGCCTCGGTATTCTCTACCTGACCACCTGAGTCGGTTTGGGGTACGGGCCGCCATGAAACTCGCTAGAGGCTTTTCTCGACAGCATAGGATCATCCACTTCACCACAATCGGCTCGGCATCAGGTCTCAGCCTCAATGAGTGACGGATTTGCCTATCACTCGGCCTACACCCTTACCCCGGGACAACCACCGCCCGGGCTGGACTACCTTCCTGCGTCACCCCATCGCTCACCTACTACCCTGTTGGGTCAGCGGCTCCACCACGTCCCTTTGTCCGAAGACTCCGGGCCGGCTTCACGGCTTTAGCATTCAGAGGTTCGACGTTGGCGCTTCAAAGCGGGTACGGGAATATCAACCCGTTGTCCATCGACTACGCCTGTCGGCCTCGCCTTAGGTCCCGACTTACCCTGGGCAGATCAGCTTGACCCAGGAACCCTTGGTCAATCGGCGCAAGAGTTTCTCACTCTTGTATCGCTACTCATGCCTGCATTCTCACTCGTGTCCCGTCCACAACTGGATTCCTCCGCTGCTTCACCCGGAACACGACGCTCCCCTACCCATCACAGCCCCCGTTGGGGGTATTGCTGCAATGACACGACTTCGGTGGTGTGCTTGAGCCCCGCTACATTGTCGGCGCGGAATCACTTGACCAGTGAGCTATTACGCACTCTTTCAAGGGTGGCTGCTTCTAAGCCAACCTCCTGGTTGTCTCTGCGACTCCACATCCTTTCCCACTTAGCACACGCTTAGGGACCTTAGTCGGTGTTCTGGGCTGTTTCCCTCTCGACCATGGAGCTTATCCCCCACAGTCTCACTGCCACGCTCTCACTTACCGGCATTCGGAGTTTGGCTAAGGTCAGTAACCCGTTGAGGCCCATCGCCTATCCAGTGCTCTACCTCCGGCAAGAAACACGTGACGCTGCACCTAAATGCATTTCGGGGAGAACCAGCTATCACGGAGTTTGATTGGCCTTTCACCCCTAACCACAGGTCATCCCCCAGGTTTTCAACCCTGGTGGGTTCGGTCCTCCACGAAGTCTTACCTCCGCTTCAACCTGCCCATGGCTAGATCACTCCGCTTCGGGTCTTGGGCATGCAACTGAAACGCCCTATTCGGACTCGCTTTCGCTACGGCTACCCCACACGGGTTAACCTCGCTACACACCGCAAACTCGCAGGCTCATTCTTCAAAAGGCACGCAGTCACGAGACACACAGCAAGCTGCACGTCCGACGCTCCCACGGCTTGTAGGCACACGGTTTCAGGTACTATTTCACTCCGCTCCCGCGGTACTTTTCACCATTCCCTCACGGTACTATCCGCTATCGGTCACCAGGGAATATTTAGGCTTAGCGGGTGGTCCCGCCAGATTCACACGGAATTTCTCGGGCTCCGTGCTACTTGGGAGAAGCTCAAGTGAGCCGCTGATGTTTCGTCTACGGGGGTCTTACCCTCTACGCCGGACCTTTCGCATGTCCTTCGACTACACCAACGGTTTCTGACTCACCCAGCCGCCGGCAGACGACTGAAGAACTTTCCCACGACCCCTACTACGCAACCCCTGCCGGGTATCACACGTAACAGGTTTAGCCTCATCCGGTTTCGCTCGCCACTACTCCCGGAATCACGGTTGTTTTCTCTTCCTGCGGGTACTGAGATGTTTCACTTCCCCGCGTTCCCTCCACATACCCTATGTGTTCAGGTATGGGTGACAGCCCATGACGACTGCCGGGTTTCCCCATTCGGAAACCCCCGGATCAAAGCCTGGTTGACGGCTCCCCGGGGACTATCGTGGCCTCCCACGTCCTTCATCGGTTCCTGGTGCCAAGGCATCCACCGTGCGCCCTTAAAAACTTGGCCACAGATGCTCGCGTCCACTGTGCAGTTCTCAAACAACGACCAGTCACCCACCATCAACGCGTCACGACGCATCTCAAGTAGGACCGGCACTGAAGCAACGACCATCACGGCCGTTCCTTCAGGACCCAACAACGTGCCCGCCACGACCCAACCCCACCGGATGCTTTCCACGCGCCGAAGCGCAGTACTCGCGGTCGATGAGACCGAACCGTGCCGAATAGTCAACGTTCCACCCATGAGCAACCGTGTGAGACATTCGCTCACATCCGGCTATGTGCTCCTTAGAAAGGAGGTGATCCAGCCGCACCTTCCGGTACGGCTACCTTGTTACGACTTCGTCCCAATCGCTGGTCCCACCTTCGACGGCTCCTCCCCTTACAGGTTAGGCCACCGGCTTCGGGTGTTACCGACTTTCGTGACGTGACGGGCGGTGTGTACAAGGCCCGGGAACGTATTCACCGCAGCATGCTGATCTGCGATTACTAGCAACTCCAACTTCATGGGGTCGAGTTGCAGACCCCAATCCGAACTGAGGCCGGCTTTTTGGGATTCGCTCCGCCTCGCGGCATCGCAGCCCTTTGTACCGACCATTGTAGCACGTGTGCAGCCCAAGACATAAGGGGCATGATGATTTGACGTCGTCCCCACCTTCCTCCGAGTTGACCCCGGCAGTCTCCTGTGAGTCCCCATCACCCCGAAAGGCATGCTGGCAACACAGAACAAGGGTTGCGCTCGTTGCGGGACTTAACCCAACATCTCACGACACGAGCTGACGACAACCATGCACCACCTGTATACCGACCACAAGGGGGCGACCATCTCTGGCCGTTTCCGGTATATGTCAAGCCTTGGTAAGGTTCTTCGCGTTGCGTCGAATTAAGCCACATGCTCCGCTGCTTGTGCGGGCCCCCGTCAATTCCTTTGAGTTTTAGCCTTGCGGCCGTACTCCCCAGGCGGGGAACTTAATGCGTTAGCTGCGGCACCGACGACGTGGAATGTCGCCAACACCTAGTTCCCAACGTTTACGGCGTGGACTACCAGGGTATCTAATCCTGTTCGCTCCCCACGCTTTCGCTCCTCAGCGTCAGTAATGGCCCAGAGATCCGCCTTCGCCACCGGTGTTCCTCCTGATATCTGCGCATTTCACCGCTACACCAGGAATTCCGATCTCCCCTACCACACTCTAGCCTGCCCGTATCGAATGCAGACCCGGGGTTAAGCCCCGGGCTTTCACATCCGACGCGACAGGCCGCCTACGAGCTCTTTACGCCCAATAATTCCGGACAACGCTCGCACCCTACGTATTACCGCGGCTGCTGGCACGTAGTTAGCCGGTGCTTCTTCTGCAGGTACCGTCACTTGCGCTTCTTCCCTGCTGAAAGAGGTTTACAACCCGAAGGCCGTCATCCCTCACGCGGCGTCGCTGCATCAGGCTTTCGCCCATTGTGCAATATTCCCCACTGCTGCCTCCCGTAGGAGTCTGGGCCGTGTCTCAGTCCCAGTGTGGCCGGTCGCCCTCTCAGGCCGGCTACCCGTCGTCGCCTTGGTAGGCCATTACCCCACCAACAAGCTGATAGGCCGCGGGCTCATCCTGCACCGCCGGAGCTTTACACCCACCCCCATGCGGAGGAAGGTCATATCCGGTATTAGACCCCGTTTCCAGGGCTTGTCCCAGAGTGCAGGGCAGATTGCCCACGTGTTACTCACCCGTTCGCCACTGATCCACCCCGAAGGGCTTCACCGTTCGACTTGCATGTGTTAAGCACGCCGCCAGCGTTCGTCCTGAGCCAGGATCAAACTCTCCGTGAATGTCTGCTCGTAATCGAGCGGCCACCCGCGTTGAGCGGCGCGGCGACCCCCGGAATAGGGAAGTCCCGCGCACTGCGTCCTCGCTAGTGTTTTGTTACTAAAGGAATCTCCAACCCGGATCGAACGACCCGGGCCGGGGATGTCAACATATCTGGCGTTGACTTTTGGCACGCTGTTGAGTTCTCAAGGAACGGACACTTCCTTCGAGCCGCTCTCACGGTCTCTCCGGGCGCTTCGTTCTTTCGTGTTTCCAGCTTATCAGATCCGTTCCGCTCCGTTTTCCGGAGTTTCACTTTTCCAACCCTGGCCGGCCAGGTCCGCTTTTCTGCGGCGACCTCCACGTTAGCGCATTTCCGGACGAGTCCGAAATTCACCACGCCGAACCCGAAAATACGCACAGCGCACCCATGGAATGGGATTCGAGTAAGGAGGAGGTGACTGCCAACTGCGACGGTCGCTCCGGTCGGTTCGGTCCCGCCTTTCGGCTTTCCCGTTCACCCGCCCGGTTCTTGCGACTCGTCCAACACTAGGGCACCCACCGGGTCCCGTCAAACACCGAGGGCCGGATCCGTCCGGATCCGGCCCTCGGAGGTCGTCCATGCAGGTCAACCTACGTCTGTTTTCAGCCTGCTGACGTCAGCTCAACTGCGGCGAGGTTGCGCTTGCCGCGGCGCAGGACCAGCCAGCGCCCGTGCAGCAGGTCCGCCGCGACCGGCGTCGCCTCCTCGTCCGTCACCTTCGTGTTGTTGAGGTAGGCGCCGCCCTCCTTCACCGTGCGCCGGGCCGCCGAGCGGCTCGGCGCCAGGCCGACCGCGACCAGCAGGTCGACGATCGGGAGCAACTCGGAGACCTCGGCCTTCGGCACCTCCGCCAGGGCGGCCGCCAGTGTCGGCGGCTCCAGGTCCGCCAGGTCGCCCTGGCCGAACAGGGCCTTGGAGGCGGCCACCGCCCGCTCGTACTGCTCGGCGCCGTGGACGAGGGTGGTGAGCTCCTCGGCCAGCGCACGCTGGGCGAGGCGGGCGGCGGGGCGCTCGACGGTCTCCCGCTCCAGTTCCTCGATCTCCTCCTTCGAGCGGAAGCTGAAGATCCGCAGGAAGGTGGGGATGTCCCGGTCGTCCGCGTTCAGCCAGAACTGGTAGAAGGCGTACGGCGTGGTCAGCTCGGGGTCGAGCCAGACCGTGCCGGACTCCGTCTTGCCGAACTTGGTGCCGTCGGCCTTCACGATCAGCGGCGTGGCGAGGGCGTGCACCGACTTGCCCTCGGCCTTGCGGATCAGGTCGGTGCCGGCGGTGAGGTTGCCCCACTGGTCGCTGCCGCCGGTCTGCAGGGCGCAGCCGTGGCGGCGGTTCAGCTCCAGGAAATCCATGCCCTGGAGAATCTGGTAGCTGAACTCGGTGTAGCTGATGCCGGCGTCGGAGTTGAGCCGTCGGGCGACGGCCTCCTTGGCGATCATGTTGTTGACCCGGAAGTACTTGCCGACGTCGCGCAGCAGGCTGATCGCCGACATGCCGGACGTCCAGTCCAGGTTGTTGACCATGCGGGCCGCGTACTCGCCCTCGAAGTCCAGGAAGCGCGAGATCTGGCCGCGCAGGCGCTCAACCCAGGCGGCCACCGTCTCGGGGTCGTTGAGCACCCGCTCGGAATTCGGCTTGGGATCACCGATCAGGCCGGTGGCGCCGCCGACCAGGCCGAGCGGGAGGTTTCCGGCGTCCTGGATCCGGCGCATGGTGAGGATCTGCACCAGGTTGCCGAGGTGCAGGCTCACGGCCGTCGGGTCGAAGCCGCAATAGAACGTGACCGGGCCGTCCGCGAACGCCTTGCGCAGGGCGTCCTCGTCAGTTGACAGGGCGATCAGCCCGCGCCACTGCAGCTCGTCGACGATGTCCGTCACGGTCACGCTTCTCCTTCGGTCGGGCGTCCGTCCCCCGGGCGGGCCCTGGTCGATCGGGCGCGGGTACGGAGCGGCTCCAGCGTTGTAGAGGGTACGCGGTCGGGGCCGGGGAGTTTTCGCCCAGGCCACGCCGCCGTGCACCCGCTCCCCCGCCGCGACACCGGAAATTCCGTTGTTGGACGGCCCCGGGCCGGTTCAGAGTGGTCCCACCGCCGTCCGGCGGCAGTGACGTGTGGGGAGCCGGTCGTGCCACCCCGGCACGCCCGTAGGGAGGTGGCCGAGGTGCGCAACACGCTGGTGCTGAATGCGAGCTACGAGCCGCTGACGACGGTGTCGTTGCAGCGGGCCGTGGTGCTGGTCCTGCAGGACAAGGCGGTCGTCGAGCACGCCCATCCGCTGCGCACGGTGCGCGGTACGGGTGTGTCGGTGCCACTGCCGCGGGTGATCAGGCTTCAGCGGTACGTCCGGGTGCCGTTCCGACAACGCGCGCCCTGGTCCCGCCGGGGGGTCCTGGTACGTGACCAGCACCTGTGCGCCTACTGCGGGCGGCGGGCGACCACCGTCGACCACCTCCAGCCGAGGTCGCGCGGCGGCGCCGACAGCTGGCTGAACACCGTCGCCGCCTGCGCCGAGGACAACCAGCGCAAGGCGGACCGGACGCCCGAGCAGGCGGGCATGAAGCTGCTGCGCACGCCGTTCGAGCCGACCCCGCAGGCCACGCTGATGCTGGCGCTGGGGCTCCGTGGCTCGGACGTCCGGGAGCTGGCCGCCTGGCTGCCGGCCTCGATGTCCGCGGCGGCCTGAGAACCGCCGGTGGGCCGGCCCGATCGGGGGACCGGCCGGCCCACCGGCCCTCACCGGACCGCCGGGATCAGCTCCTGGCCTGGTACCCGGCGGCGGTGCCGAAGGTGGCCGAGTGCTCGGGCACCGCGACCACCGTGCCGCTGCCGATCAGCACCCGGCCCGCGATCAGCAGCGAGCCGGTGCCCTGCGGGAAGTTCCCGCCCACCGTCTCCTGGCCGCCGGCCAGGGCGAAGCGGCTGAGCCTGGCGGGCTGGCCGAGCCGTTCGTCGGCGGCGAGCAGCAGCGCTCCGTTGTCCAGTCCGACGGCCCTGACCTTGCCCTTCTCGGCGGTCGGGGCCTTCCACAGTTGCTTGCCGGTGGTCACGTCGAACGCGGCGATGCTGAGCGGGCCACCGGACTCCGGCGCCAGCGTGACCGCCATGACGTGGTCCTGGAAGAACATGCCGGGGGTGGCCGAGAAGCTGCCGTGCCCGGCGTCGATCCGGGCGCCGTCGAGCGTCACCGGGATCTCGGCGGCCGGGTCGCCGGCCGTACCCCAGGCGAAGATCCGGTCGTCGGCGGGCCTCTCACCGGTGGTGACGACCACGGCCGGCTCGGCGGAGAGCACCGTGACGGTCTTCGGCTGGTTGTTGAGGCCGCGCCACCAGGAGACCTTGCCGTCGGCCGTGTTCAGCGACACCGCCTGGTCGACCGGGGTGGAGTCGGCGCAGCTGCTGTGCAGCAGGACGGTCTTGCCCTGGACTCCGCCCGACAGGGTGCAGAACTTCCCCTGGCCGGTGTACTGCCAGACGTCCGCGCCGTCCGCGGCCTGCCAGGCGAGCGCCTTGTCGTCGCCGACCGCGATCACTTTGTCCTCGGTGACCCCGACGTGGGCGGTGTACTGGTCCTTGGTGTCGGAGAGGGTCTTGGTCCACGCGGTCCGGCCGGTCCTGGTGTCGACGGCGGCCACCAGCGTGCAGGGGCTCCTCGGGTCGGCCTGGGTCCGGAAGACGGCCGCTCCCAGACCGGCGGCGTTGACCGTCGGGGACAGCCCGCACGGGACGGCGCCGGGCGCGGGCGGCTCCAGCGACCAGGTCGCCTTTCCGTCCGCCAGGCCGTACGCGTGCACTCCGGTGCTCTCCGCCCGCACGACGGCGTCGCCGAGCAGCCAGCTGCCGAGCAGGGTGTCGTCGGCCCCGGCCTGGGGTTCGGCGGCGGGCGTGGCGGTCCAGATCTTGGCGTGGGCGACGGTGAAGCCCTTCTCGCCGGAGGCGGCCGCCGCCACGGACCCGCCGCTCCCGCCGCTCTCACCACTGACCATGACCCCGGCGGTGACCAGGACCGCGAGGGCGGCGACCCCCGCTCCGGCGCGGATCGCGAGGGTGCGCCGGCCGGGCGTGTGATCGGCGGAGACGACGGCGTCGGCGGCGGCCCGGGCCCTGCCGACCAGCGACAGGCGGGTCCGTGCGCCGGGGGCGTCGACCTCGGCGGCCGGGTCGGTGTCGGCGGCGACCGCGTCGGCGGCGGCCCCGCCCGCCGCCTCGGGCTGCTGCTCCCGGACGGGCGGCTCGGGGAGCAGGTAGCCGTCCTGCGGGAGCTCGACACCGGGCGGGGCGTAGAGCTCCTGGCCGCCCTGGTCCTGGTAGCCGCCGTACCCGGAATACCCGCCGTCGGGAACCTGGCTGTACAGGGACTGCCCGTAGGAGGTCTGCTGGTAGGAGGTCTGCTGGTAGCCGGCCTGTCCCTGCGGCTCCTGCCCGTACGAGGACGGCCCGTGGGCATCCCGGCCGTACGGGTCCTGCGCGTACGGGTCCTGGCCGTACGGGACCTGCGCGTACGGAACCTGGCCGTAGGGGTCCTGGCCGTGCTCGGCGACCGGCTGCGGGTGACCGGCCGGATACCCGTCGGGGCCGCGCTGCGGGGGGACGGACTGCTGCCAGGACTGCTCGTAGCCGCCGTCGGCGGGCCACCCGGGCTGGGCGGCCGCCGGGGCCTGGTGGGACTGCTGCTCCGGCAGGCCGTACCCCGGGTACCAGGGCTCCTGTCCGGACGCGGCGTCCGGGTGGCCCTGGCCGAAGGCGGGGGGAGGGTCCTGAGCCATGTGATCCGTCCCTCCCGGCAGCCTGCTGTGCGGCAGACAGCATCTCACGCCGGGCCGAGCGGGCCGCCCGGCCCGGTCGGGGGACGCCGTGACGGGTGTTCAGGCCCCCTCACCGGTGCCGGGCGCGGGCCGCTTCCGGCACACCGACGGCGGTCGGAACCGGTGTCAGGCGGGACCGGTCTCCGCGCGCAGGGCGTCGTCGATGCGGGCCGCCAGTGCGAGGTCCAGGGCGGTGAGGCCGCCGGCGCTGTGGGTGGAGAGCGCGAAGCGCAGGGTGCGCCACCGGATGTCGATGTCGGGGTGGTGGTCCAGCGCCTCGGCGTCCGCCGCCACCGCGACGACCACCCGGATCGCCGCGGGGAAGTCCTCGGCGTCCGCGCTCCGGACGATCGTGTCGCCCTCGCGTGACCAGTGCGGGAGGTCGCGGAGTCCCGCCACGATCTCGTCCTCGGTCAGCCGTGCTCTGCTCATCGGTCCGCTCCAGGGTGCCGGTGGGGTCGGGTGGTGCGACGCGGGCGGGGCACCAGTTCGCCGCCGCAGTTCGGGCAGGTGTCCGCCATCGCTTCGGTGCAGTCAGGACAGAAGGTGCACTCGTAGGAGCATAGGAAGGCGGCGCCGTCCGGGCTCAGCGACACCTCGCAGCGTTCGCAGATCGCACGCATCTCCAGGGCCATCGGGGGCCTCTCCTCTCGTACGGGCACCGGAACGGCGCGGGAACCACCGGCGCGGGAACCACCGGCGCGGGGGAACAGGCGGCGCGGGGACCGGGGTGCGTCCGGGGCGGCGGGCCGGCGGCGGCCGGCCTCGGCCGAGGAGCGGTTTCCGCCTCAGCCGAGGAGCAGTTTGGTGACGGCGGCCAGGCCGACCACCACGATCACGGCCCGCAGCACCGTCGGCCGCAGCCGCCGCCCGACCTTGGCGCCGATCTGCCCCCCGACCACCGAACCGACCGCGATCAGCAGCACCGCCGTCCAGTCGATGGTGGAGGTGAAGAGGAAGAACACCGCGGCGACCGCGTTCACGATCAGCGCCAGGACGTTCTTGGCGGCGTTGATCCGCTGCATGCCGTCCTGCAGCAGCATGCCCATCAACGCGATCAGCAGCACGCCCTGGGCCGCGCCGAAGTAGCCGCCGTAGATGCCGGTCAGGAAGACGCCGGCCAGCAGCAGCAGGCCGCCGTGCGGATCGCCGCCCTCCTTGCGGCGGGCGGCCACCACGCGGGCCACCCGCGGCTGGATCACCACCAGCACCAGGGCCAGCAGGATCAGGGCGGGGACGATCGCGGTGAAGGCGCCGCTCGGCAGCTTCACCAGCAGGACGGCGCCGAGCAGACCGCCGAGCAGCGAGGCGCCGCCCAGCCGGCGAAGCCGGGCGCCCTGGCCGACGAGCTCCCGACGGTAGCCGACCACACCGCTCACCGAGCCGGGGACCAGGCCGAGCGTGTTGGAGACGTTGGCGGTCACCGGCGGCAGACCCAGGGCCAGCAGCACCGGGAAGGTGATCAGCGTGCCCGAGCCGACGATGGCGTTGATGGTTCCGGCGCCGACGCCCGCCACCAGGACGGCGAGGCTCTCCCAGGGTGTCATCCGTCTTCCGTCCGCTCGGTCCTGTCCGATCCGTCCGAGGGCGATCATGCCCGAGGGCGGCCCCGGCTGCCCAGCCGCGGCCCATCATGCGGGACGGCCGGTGCGGCCCGGGGAACGGCCGGGGCCCGCTCCCCGGTGCGGGAGCGGGCCCTCGACGGTGGCTCAGAGGCCGTACGGGCGGGCGCCGGTGGGTACCGGGGCCTGCCCGGTCACTCGGTGTCGATCTTCGGGTACTCGCGGGTCGGGTCGACCCGGGGACGGGCCACGCCCTTGTCGGTGTCGACCGGGCGCGGGCCGGCGCCCGCGTCGAGCGGCACCTGGGTGGCCGGCGGGGCGGCGGCCGCGCCGCCCATGCCGCCGGTCAGGCCGGAGAACGCTCCGCCGAGGCCCTTGAGCGCGTCGCCCACCTCGCTCGGGATGATCCAGAGCTTGTTGGCGTCGCCCTTGGCCAGTTCGGGCAGGGTCTGCAGGTACTGGTAGGCGAGCAGCTTCTGGTCGGGGTTGCCGTCGTGGATGGCCTCGAAGACCGTCCGGATCGCCGCCGCCTCACCGTCGGCGCGCAGCACCGCGGCCTGCGCCTCACCCTCGGCCTTGAGGACGTCGGCCTGCTTCTCGCCCTCGGCACGCAGGATCGCGGCCTGCCGGGCGCCCTCGGCGGTGAGGATGGAGGCACGCTTGTCACGGTCGGCACGCATCTGCTTCTCCATCGAGTCCTGGATGGAGGTCGGCGGGTCGATCGCCTTGAGCTCCACCCGGTTGACCCGGATGCCCCACTTGCCGGTGGCCTCGTCCAGCACGCCGCGCAGGCCGGCGTTGATGACCTCGCGGGAGGTCAGGGTGGATTCGAGGTCCATCGAGCCGATGATGTTGCGCAGTGTGGTGATGACGAGCTGCTCGATCGCCTGGATGTAGCTGGCCACCTCGTAGGTGGCGGCGCGCGCGTCGGTGACCTGGTAGTAGATCACCGTGTCGATGTTGACCACCAGGTTGTCCTGGGTGATCACCGGCTGCGGCGGGAAGGGCACGACCTGCTCGCGCAGGTCGATCCGGTTGCGCACCCGGTCGATGAACGGGACGACGATGTTCAGCCCCGCGTTGAGGGTCCGGGTGTAGCGGCCGAAGCGCTCGACGATGGCCGCGCTGGCCTGCGGGATCACCTGGATCGTCTTGATCAGCGCGATGAAGGCCACCACGACGAGGACGACCAGGACGATAAGGACGGGTTCCACGGAATCTCCCCTAGACGACCAGGGCGGTCGCGCCCTGGATTTCGACGACGTCGACCTGCTGCCCCGGCTCGAACACACGGCCGGGGTCGAGCGCGCGAGCGGACCAGACCTCGCCGTTCAACTTGATCCGCCCGCCCTCCCCGTCGACCTTCTCCGCGACGACCGCGGTGGCGCCCTGAAGCGCCTCGATGCCCATCTTGACCTGGGGGCCCTGCCGGAGCTGCCGGAGGGCGATCGGCCGCACCACGAGCAGCAGCGCGGTGGAGACGGCGACGAATCCGAGGACCTGCCAGACCACCCCCGCCCCGAGGCCGGCGATGCCCGCCGCCGCGGCGGCACCGACCGCGAACATGGCGAATTCCGGCATCGCGGTGAGCACCAGCGGTATGCCGAGGGCAACGGCAGTCAGGAGCCACCAGATCCAGCTGTCCACGAGTCCATCCTAGGGAGCGAAGGGCCTTCTGGCGGAAGGTTCCCGCAGGTGACCAGGTGGAAACCGGCCACGCGTACGACCGGCTCCGGTTCGGTCGGATTCAGGGCGGCCCAGAGTTCGCCGGGTCGGCCGCGACGCGACCGCCCGGGCGGGAGAAGGGGCCTGGGGCCGGGTCAGCCGAGCGGAAGGCCCTGGG
This sequence comes from Kitasatospora sp. NBC_00315, assembly GCF_041435095.1. Taxonomy (NCBI): domain Bacteria; kingdom Bacillati; phylum Actinomycetota; class Actinomycetes; order Kitasatosporales; family Streptomycetaceae; genus Kitasatospora; species Kitasatospora sp. NBC_00315. The sequence goes on from NZ_CP108025.1 coordinate 2,351,854, forward strand.
CGGACCAGCGGTCGCCGTGACGCTCCAGGGTGAGCGGCAGGCCGAAGCAGAGCGAGAGGTTGCGGGCGGTCAGCTCGGTGTCGATCGGGCCGGCCGTCAGAACCTTGCCCTGACGGATCATCAGGACGTGGGTGAAGCCGGGGGCGATCTCCTCGACGTGGTGGGTGACCATCACCATGGCCGGTGCGAACTCGTCCTGGGCGAGCGCGCCGAGGCGGCGGACCAGGTCCTCCCGGCCGCCGAGATCCAGGCCGGCGGCCGGCTCGTCGAGCAGCAGCAGCTCGGGGTCGGTCATCAGGGCGCGGGCGATCAGGGTGCGCTTGCGCTCACCCTCGGAGAGGGTGCCGAACCTGCGGGTGGTGAAGTCGGCCATACCGAGCCGGTCGAGCAGCGCGAGCGCCCGGGACTCGTCGGTCTCCTCGTACTTCTCGTGCCAGCTGGCGGTCATGCCGTACGCGGCGGTGAGCACCGTCTGCAGGACGCTCTGGTCGGCGGGCAGCTTGTCGATCATGGAGGCGCCGGCCAGGCCGATCCGGGCCCGCAGCTCGAAGACGTCCACCTCGCCGAGCTTCTCTCCGAGCACGGTCACCTTGCCGGTGCTCGGGAAGAGGTAGGTGGAGGCGATCTGCAGCAGGGTGGTCTTCCCGGCGCCGTTGGGGCCGAGGATGACCCAGCGCTCACCCTCCGAGATCGACCAGGAGACCTGGCCGACCAGCTCGCGGCCCTCACGGACCACGGATACGTCCACCAGCTCCAGCACGTCGCTCATGCCTACGCCTTCCCCAATGCAGAATTCGGCCGTCCGAGGCTTCTGACCGAGGTCTTGGCCGTGGGTCCTCGGGGTGCGGTCCACTCGTCTCGACAGCGGTGCGGGCGGGCAGCCTACTCCAGCAGCCGGACAGGTACGGAGGAGGTGCGCCGCTCGCAGCACAGGGCAAACCTACGCCACCCGGGTGTCGCGCATTTCCGTAGGCTGGCCGGATGCTCGCGACTCCTGCCGACAATCCGTACGAAGAGCCCCGTTCAGGGCGGCTGACCGCCTGGGGCAACGCCATGCTGGGCGGATTCGCACCGCCGGACAACGCGGCGGCCGCCGTCCTCGGTGACGACGACAGCCACCGGGTCACCGGACTGCCCGGCGACACCGGGGCCGACCGGCACGCGCTGACCTGGGCACTCGGGCGCCTCCGGGTGCTCGGCGTGACCGGCCTGCGCCTCGCACTGCCGAGCGCCGGCCATCCGCTCGGGCTGACCGGGCCCGCCGGGTTCAACGCCGGGGCGATGGCCGCGGGCGAGGCGGTGCTCGCCGTCGGGGCTCCGCTGGGGCTGGTTCCCGAGGTGGAGGTGTTCGGCCCGGCCGGGGACCGCTCGGCGACGGTGCTCTGGCGCTGCTCCGAGGTGAACGAGGCGCCGCCCGCCGACGTCCCCTCGCTGCACGAGGCGGAGCGAGAGCTGGCGGACGGACTGCGCGAGACGACGGTGCTGCTGGCCCGGCTGGACGTGGCCGGGGCGGGCCCGGCGGCGATGCGCGCGCTGGAGGCGTACCGCAGGCAGGGGCACGGCGAACTGCTGGCGCCCGGCTACCCGCCTCGCGCGGTGCGGGTGCTGCAGTCGGCCCGGCAGGTGTCGGCGCTGCTGTCGATCGCCTCTGGCGGACACGGGGCCGCGGTCAGCGCCTCCGAGATGGCCGCCCGCCAGGAGGTGCTCGCCCCGCTGCGGCGGACGGCCCGGCGGGCCCAGGTCGCGGCGTACAACGCGCTGGCGGACGAGCGCGGGGCCTGAGAACCCCGGTCGGTCGTGGCCGTCAGCTCTCCCGGGCCGCGCCGTTGCGCACCGCCCACAGTGCGGCCTGGGTGCGGTCGGCGACGTCCAGCTTCATCAGGATGTTGGAGACGTGCGTCTTGACCGTCTTCTCGGAGAGGTTGAGGCCACGGGCGATCTCGCGGTTGGAGCGGCCGTCCGCGATGTGGCCGAGCACCTCGCGCTCACGCTCCGTCAGGGTGCCGCCGCGGCCCTGCGGAGCGCGATGGGTGTCCTCGGACAGGAGCGCCTCGGCGAGCTCCGGCTGCAGCAGGACGTGGCCGGAGTGCACCGAGCGGATGGCGCCGGCCAGCGCCTCCGGGTCCACGTCCTTGTAGACGTACCCGGCGGCGCCGGCCCGCAGCGCGGGGACCATCGTGCGGTGCTCGGTGAAGCTGGTGACGATCAGGATCCGGGCCCGGCTGCCGCCCTCCTTGAGCATCCGCAGCGCCTCGATCCCGTCCACACCGGGCATCTTGAGGTCCATCAGGACGACGTCGGGGGCCAGCTCCTGCGTCTTGGCGACGCCCTCCGCGCCGTCGGCGGCCTCACCGACCACCTCGATGTCGTCCTGTACCTCCAGGAAGGTGCGCAGCCCCCGGCGCACCACCTGGTGGTCGTCCACCAGCAGCACGCGGATCGGCGGGTTGCCGGCCTCGGCGGGCGGGTTGCCGGGCTCGGCGGGCGGGTTCTCAGGCACCGGGGACCTCCAGTTCGACGGCCGTCCCCTTGCCGGGGGCCGAGTCCAGGGTGAGGCGGCCGCCGACGGCGGCGGCGCGGTCGCGCATCGAGACCAGGCCGAGGTGGCGCCCGGCCCGCCGGACGGAGTCGGGGTCGAATCCGCGGCCGTCGTCGGTGACGCGCAGCACGGCGCCCCGGGCCGGGGTGCCGGTGAGGGTGACGGTGACGCGCTCGGCACCGGAGTGCCGCAGGGCGTTGTGCAGGGCCTCCTGGGCGACCCTGAGCACGGCCGCCTCCTGGGCGGCCGGCAGGGCCCGGACGCCGTCGGCGCCGAAGGCCACCGCCGCCGTGTGCGCGCGGTCCAGCACCTGGACCTGGGAGGCCAGGGTGGCCACCAGACCGTCCTCCTCCAGGGCGGCCGGGCGCAGCTCGACGACCACCGTGCGCAGTTCGTCGGCGGCCTCGCCCGCGAGCCTGGCCACCTCGGCCAGTTCGGCCCGCGCGCGGGCGGGGTCGCGCTCGACCAGGGTGGCGGCGGCCTTGGCGGTCAGGCGCAGCGAGAACAGCTTCTGCGAGACGGCGTCGTGCAGGTCGTGGGCGATCCGGGCGCGTTCGCCGGCCAGGGTGAGTTCGCGGCTGCGCTCGTAGAGGCGGGCGTTGGAGAGCGCGATGGCGGCGTGGGCGGCGAGGATCCGCAGCAGTTCCTCGTCGTGGTCGGTGAAGCCGCCGCCGGCGCTCTTGTTGGCCAGGAAGATCACGCCCATCACCTCCTGCCCGGGGGGACCGCCCTCCTCCCCGGCGCCGCCGTCCAGGATGGGCATGCCGAGGAAGGCCACCATGTCGGGGTGCGCGGCGGGCCAGCCGCCGAAGGACGGCGCCCGGCGGACGTCGGCGAGGCGGGTGGGCCCGGTCTCGTGCAGCATCGTGGCGAGCACGCCGTGCTGGCGCGGCAGCGGCCCGATCGCGCGCCACTGCTCCTCGGTGATCCCGTCCACCACGAACTGGGCGAAGCCGCCGTGGTCGTCCGGTACGCCGAGGGCGGCGTACTCGGCGCCGAGCAGGCTGCGGGCGGAGGCGGTGATCCGGCGCAGCACCTCGCGCACCTCCAGGTGCCGGCTCATCGCCAGCACGGCGGCGCTGACGGCCTCGATGCCGCCCAGGCAGGGGTCGCAGTGCGGCGGGGTGGCTGCGGGGTCGGACGGCATATCGCCAACCTACCGCCGCCGGTCTTCGCGGCGCGTCGGTCCGGGGGCGGGCGGGGCGGGGGTCCGCGGACCTAGGTCCCGCCGGCTCCGCCGGGCGCGACGGCGACGGGCGGCCCTCCCGGCGTGGGAGGGCCGCCCGTGCGGACGGTCGGGCGGGTCAGCCCTTGCGCATGACCTCGGGCTCGTGGCGCTTCTGCAGGCGGGTCACCAGCACCCCGAGGAGGGCGGCGAGGATGATCAGGACCGCCCAGTCGCCGAACAGCTGGCCCACGTTGTGGCCCCAGATGGAGTCCCACACCGGGTGCTGCTGATCGCGGTTCCAGGGGCCCATCAGGTGGGAGAGGTCCAGCGTGGTGGCCACCGAGCCGACGCCCCAGCGGGCGGGCATCAGCCAGGCGAACTGCTCCAGGCCGGGCTTGTCGAAGATCTGGAACAGGCAGCCGGTGAACACGACCTGGACGATCGCGAACATCACCAGCAGCGGCATGGTCTTCTCGGCGGTCTTCACCAGGGCGGAGATGACCAGGCCGACCATCATCGAGGTGAAGCTCAGCAGGATGAGGCCGATCGCCATCTCGACCGCGGGCAGGTGGGCGAAGAGCAGGCCCTCGGTGGGCAGCTTGCGGCTCGGCAGGCCGGCGGCGGCGATGATCGTGCCCTGGACGATGCTGAAGAATCCGAGCACGATGACCTTCGACATCATGTACGCCGAGCGGGAGAGCCCGGTGGCCCGTTCACGCTCGTAGATCGCCCGTTCCTTGATCAGCTCCCGGACCGAGTTCGCCGCCCCGGAGAAGCAGGCGCCGATCGCCATGATCAGCAGGATGGTGGCGGCCTCGTTGTTGTAGCCGGGGCTGCCGTCCTTGAGGATCTTCCAGCTCAGGCCGCCCGCGGCCGGGATCACCGTGCTGACCCCGCCGAGGATGGCCGGCAGCAGGATCGAGAGCGCCATGAAGCCCCGGTCCGAGGCGATCACCGACAGGTAGCGGCGGATCAGCGTCCACAGCTGGGAGCCCCAGCTCTGCGGCTTCGGCGGGCGGATCGCCTGCTGCACGATCGGGGCGGACTGCGGGGCCGCCGCGTCGGCGTCGGCGGAGTACTGCTGGTAGTGCACCGAACCGCGGTAGCGGCCGGACCAGTCGTGGTCGGGGTAGTTCTCGAAGGCCTGGAACACGTCGGCCCAGGTCTCGTACCCGAAGAAGTGCAGGGCCTCGTCCGGCGGCCCGAAGTACGCCACCGCGCCGCCCGGGGCCATCACCAGCAGCCGGTCGCAGAGCGCGAGTTCGGCGACCGAGTGGGTGACCACCAGGATGGTGCGGCCGTCGTCGGCCAGGCCGCGCAGCATCTGCATGACCTCGCGGTCCATGCCCGGGTCGAGGCCGGAGGTGGGCTCGTCCAGGAAGATCAGCGAGGGCTTGGTGAGCAGTTCGAGCGCCACCGAGACGCGCTTCTGCTGGCCGCCGGAGAGGGCGGTGATGCGGTTCTCGGCGCGCTTGTCCAGGCGCAGTTCGTAGAGCACCTCGTCGATCCGGCGCTCGCGCTCCGCGGCCTCGGTGTCGCCGGGGAACCGCAGCCGGGCCGCGTACTTCAGCGCGGTGCGGACGGTGAGCTCCTTGTGCAGGATCTCCGACTGCGGGACGAGGCCGATCCGCGAGCGCAGTTCGGCGAACTGCTTGTAGAGGTTGCGGCCGTCGTAGAGGACGTCGCCGCGGTCGGCGGGGCGGTAGCCGGTGAGGGCGCGCAGCAGCGTCGACTTGCCCGAGCCGGACGGGCCGATGACGGCCACCAGCGACTTCTCCGGTACGCCGAAGCTGACGTCGTCGAGCAGGACCTTCTTGCCGCCCTTGAAGTCGACCTCGACGGTCAGGTGGCGGGCGGAGAAGGAGACCGCGCCGGTGTCGACGAACTCCTGCAGCTGGTCGCCGACCAGCACGAAGCTGGAGTGGCCGACGGTCAGCCGGTCCTGCGGACCCATCAGCTGGCGCTGGACGGGCTGGCCGTTGAGGAAGATGCCGTTGTGACTGCCGAGGTCGACGATCTCGTACCGGCCGTCGGGCAGCTGGCGCAGCTCGGCGTGGTGGCGGGAGACCTGGAGGTCGGAGACGACGACGTCGTTGTCGAGCGCGCGGCCGATCCGGACGGTGCGCATGCCGGCGGTCAGATTGCGGATCATCGTCGGCTGCGGGCCCTGGGCCGGCCGGCCGGCGAGGTCGGCCGGGAAGCCCTGCGGGCCGCCGTGCTGGGGGCCGGCCTGGTGCGGGAAACCCTGCTGCTGCGGGACGGCCGGCTGCGGGGGGAGGCCGGGCTGCGGATGCTGCGGGAAGCCCTGCTGCTGCGGGACGACCGGCTGCGGCGGGGAGGTGTTCCACTGCTGGTGCACCGGGGGCTGCTGGAGCGGCGGCTGCTGGGCCGGGGCCTGCGGGGCCCAGGGCTGGGCGACCGGGGCGGCGGCGGCGCGCGCGGTGGCGGCGTCGTGCCAGGCGGGGGCCGCGGCCGCGGCCTGGACCGGGGCGGAGAAGGCCAGCCTGGGGCCGTTCTCGCCGTTGCCGAGGTTGACCACCGCGCCGGGGAAGAGCTGCGCCTGCCGGGTGCGCGCACCGGCGACGTACGTCCCGTTCGTGCTGCCGTGGTCCTCCAGCTGCCAGCCCGCGCCGTTGAAGGTGATGGTGGCGTGCTGCCAGGAGATCCTGGCGTCGTCGAACGGGAAGTCCGACTGCGGGTTGCGCCCGATGGTGTAGGCCCGCCCCGGCTCCAGAGTCCGCTGTTGCCCGTTGATGTCAATGACGAGTTGCGGCACTGCGCGCCTGCCCCGCTCTCTCGGTCCCCCGGTTGACCCCCCTGCGGGGGTGCGCTGATCGTGAAGTGACGGGGGGAATCATTCCAGCCGGCCGACCGTTGGTGAAAGTCACCCTGGTGACTGTGACCAGGTGGCAACGATTCGCGGACGGTCCGTGACAGGGGCGGGGCGGCGCCGGTGAGCCGCCCGCGGGCTGCGTCGCGTCCACGGGCCGGACCGGTACCGCCGCCGCGACGGGCGCCGGGTAGCGTGGGTGGCACCATGAACGCATCGCCCCCGGCCGCTGAGCCCGTCCCCAGCCCGCAGCCCCGGACCGAGGACGAGCGCACCCTGCTCGTCAAGGTGTTCGGCAAGGACCGCCCTGGTATCACCGCCGGTCTGTTCGCCACGCTCGCCGACTTCGACGTCGACGTGATCGACATCGAACAGATGGTGACCCGGGGCCGGATAACTCTCTGTGCTCTGATCACTCCCCCGGCCGGCGGCTCGCCCGGCGCCGAGGGATCACTGCGGGCCACCGTGCACCGCTGGGCCGACGAGCTCAAGCTCCAGGCCGAGATCATCTCCGGTACGGGCGACAACCGGCCGCGCCGGGAGGGCCGTTCGCACGTCACCGTGCTGGGCCACCCGCTGACCGCCGCCGCGGTCTGCGCCCTCACCACCCGGATCACCACGGCCGGCGGCAACATCGACCGCGTCTTCCGGCTCGCCAAGTACCCAGTGACGGCCGTCGAGCTGGCCGTCTCCGGCGTGCCGACCGACGAGCTGCGGGCCGAGCTGGCCCAGGAGGCCGCCACCCAGCGGGTGGACATCGCGGTGGTGACGGCCGGGCTGCAGCGCCGGGCCAAGCGGCTGGTCGTGATGGACGTCGACTCCACGCTGATCCAGGACGAGGTGATCGAACTCTTCGCGGCGCACGCGGGCTGCGAGGAGAAGGTCGCCGAGGTGACGGCGGCCGCGATGGCCGGCGAGCTGGACTTCGCCGAGTCGCTGCGCGCCCGCGTCGCGCTGCTGGCCGGGCTGGACGCCGCCGTGACGGAGAAGGTGCGGACGGAGGTCCGGCTGACGCCGGGCGCCCGCACGCTGATCCGCACCCTGCAGCGGCTCGGGTTCCAGGTCGGCATCGTCTCGGGCGGGTTCACCCAGGTCACCGACCACCTGGTGGAGCTGCTCGGGCTGGACTTCGCGGCGGCCAACACCCTGGAGGTGGTGGACGGGAGGTTCACCGGCCGGGTCACGGGCGAGATCGTCGACCGGGCCGGCAAGGCCCGCTGGCTGGCCCGGTTCGCCGAGCAGGCGAAGGTGCCGCTGGAGCAGACGGTGGCGATCGGCGACGGCGCCAACGACCTGGACATGCTGAACGCGGCGGGCCTCGGGGTGGCCTTCAACGCCAAGCCGGTGGTGCGCCAGGCCGCCGACACCTCGGTCAACGTGCCCTTCCTGGACACCGTGCTCTACCTGCTGGGGATCACCCGCGAGGAGGTCGAGGCGGCCGACGCCCTGGACGGCACCCCGACGGAGTGACCCGTACGAAAGGGGGCGCGGGGTCACCCCCCGCGCCCCCTTTCCGTCCGTGCTCCCCGGCCGTGCTCCTCCGGGTCCGTCCGTCGTCCCCGGGTCTCAGTCCTGCGGCGTGTGGTACGACACCAGCGCCGCCACACCCGGCTCGACGCCCTTCCAGGAGCCGGTGAACGCCAGCACCGCGATGGCCGCCGTGGGGAAGCCGCCCAGCCGCAGCCGCTCCAGCGCCTCCCGGTCGCCCTCGTCGCCGGCCAGCACCTGGGTGAGGCCGAGCACGCCGGGGTTGTGGCCGACCAGGACCACGTCGGCGAACTCGTCCGGGGTCTCCTGGAGCACCGTGATGATCTCGCCGGGGCTGGCCTCGTAGACCCGCTCCTCGTACACGATCTTCTGTGGACGCTTCGGCAGCTCGTGCACGGCGAGCTTCCAGGTCTCCCTGGTGCGCAGGGCCGGCGAGCAGATCACGTAGTCGGGACTGATACCGGAGTCGGACAGCCAGCGGCCGGCGTCCGGCGCCTGGTGCCGGCCACGGTCGGCCAGCGGCCGCTCGTGGTCGTCCACCTGGTTCGGCCAGTCGGCCTTGGCGTGGCGGAGAACGATGATCCTGCGGGGCGTTTCGGCGCTCATACCCAGCAAGCTTGGCAGAAAACCGGCCGACGGGCGCGGTGCTCCGGGCAGCACCACCCGCAGGAGTGGGGCCGATCGGGCGCGCCCCCCGCGGCGGCGCCCGCTCTCAGCCGATGTTCTGCGCGACGATCGCGACCACGGAGAGCAGCACGACGATGCCGACGATCAGAGCGGCGATCTGGCCCAGCTTCTTGTGGCCGTCGGTGGGGTTCGGTTCGAGTACGGGCATGACCCGAGTCTCGCACCCCGCCCGCACCGTGCGGCCACCGGCCCCGGGCCCGGTGCGGGGGCGGGGCGGGCGCGGGAGCCGCGCGGTCAGCGAGCGGCCGGGCGGGCGGTCTCGTCCTCGATGTGCCGGGGCAGCGCGGCCCGCAGGCCGAACAGCATCTGCGGGACCAGCAGCACCGCCAGGAAGCCCATCGGCAGGTACCACCGGCCGGTGGCCTGGTAGAGGCTGCCGACCAGGATCGGACCGGGGATGGAGATCAGGTAGCCCAGGCCCTGCGCGAAGGCGGACAGCTGCGCGACGCCCCCCGAGGTCCGGGCGCGCAGCCCGATCATGGTCAGCACCAGCGGGAACGCGCAGTTCGACAGGCCCATCAGGGTGGCCCAGACCCAGGGGGCGCCGGCCGGCGCCAGGGCCAGGCCGGTGTACCCGACGATGCCGCAGGCCGCCAGGACCACCACGAAGATCCGCTGGTCGCCCCGGCGGGCGGCCCAGTTAGGCAGCACGAAGGAAACCGGCACGCCGACCACCATGGTGACCGCCAGCAGCACGCCCGAGGTGCCCGCCGAGATCCCCGCGTCCTGGAAGATCTGCGGCATCCAGCCCATCGTCACGTACGCGCCGGTGGCCTGGAGCCCGAAGAAGCAGGCCAGCGCCCAGGCGGTCCGGCTGCGCAGGATCGGCAGCCGCTCGGCGGCCCGGGCGGTGGCCGATCCCGCGCGCTCGCGGTGCAGGGCCAGCGTGACCAGCCACAGCACCACCGCGACCGCACCGGCCAGCGCCCAGATCCCGAGGCCCAGCCGCCAGCTGCCGCCGAGCGCCGAGGTCAGCGGCACGGTGACGGCCGCCGCCAGCGCCGTACCGGCGGACAGCGCCATCGAGTAGAGGCCGATCATCGGGCCGACCCGCTCCGGGAAGTACCGCTTGATGACCACCGGGATCAGCACGTTCGCGACCGCCACCCCGGCCAGCGACACCGCGGTGAGCAGCAGGAAGACCGCCGTACCGCCGGCGAAGGCGCGCGAGAGCAGGCCGACGGTGATGGCGCCCGTGCCGGCGGTGACCACCGCCACCGGGCCCATCCGGCGGGCCAGCACGGGCGCGGCGAAGCCGAAGGCGGCGAAGCAGAGCGAGGGGACGGCGGTGAGCAGGCCGGCCACGGTGGCGCTCATGCCGAGGTCCGCGCGGACCTGGTCGAGCAGCGGCCCGAGGCTGGTGACGACGGGGCGGAGGTTGAAGGCGGCCGCGGTGATCGCGACGGCGAGCAGCACGCCGAGGTACGGGGCGCGGGCGGTGGCGGTGGGAGTGGCGGTGGCGGGCGGCCCCGACGGTGCGCCGGAGTCGGTCCGGGTGCCGGTGGGGGTCTCTGCTGCGGTGGGCATGGACGTCATCATAGAATGATGGGATGAATTAGCGCATCCTCGTATCCGTCCCGCTCCGGTGGCGGCCCGCCAGCGCCCCCGGCCTGCCGCCCCCGACCCGCCGCACCGGTTGCGGCACCCGCTCTCGGGCCCCGTCCGCGCCCCGGCAGCGCCCCTGCCGCCGGGCCGGGCGCGGACTTGGCATGATGGCCCGACCCGACCTACCCGCGAGGAGTACCCGTGGCGCTGTCCGCTCCGAGGCGCATCCCCTTGTCCGACCAGGTGATCGCGCAGCTGCGCACCCAGATCACCTCCGGCGAGTGGCCGGTGGGCTCCCGGATCCCGACCGAGGTGGCCCTGGTCGAACAGCTCGGGGTGGCCCGCAACACCGTCCGGGAGGCCGTCCGGGCGCTGGCCCACAACGGGCTGCTGGACATCCGCCAGGGTTCGGGCACGTACGTGCTGGCCACCAGCGAGCTGGCCGGGGTGATGCACCGCCGCTTCGCGGACGCCGACCAGCGGCAGGTGGCCGAACTGCGTGCCACGCTGGAGTGCTCGGCCGCCGGGCTGGCCGCCGGGCGGCGCACCCCGCAGGACCTCGACCTGCTGGACGGCACGCTCGCCCGCCGTGAGGCCGCCTGGCGCTCCGGCGGCGCGGAGGACTTCGTCCAGGCCGACGCGGCCTTCCACCAGGCGGTGGTGGCGGCCGCCCACAACGAGGTGCTCGCCGCCGTCTACGCCGACCTGGGCGAGGTCATGCGGGCCCACCTGCGGTACGACGTCGGGCCCGAGCTGATCGCCGAGCGCTACGTCGGGCACGACGGCATCCTGGCCGCCATCCGGGCCGGGGACGCCCGGATGGCCTCGCTGGAGGCGGGCCGGGCCATCGGGGCCTGCGTACCGGCCGAGGCCTGACCGGGGCGCCGACCGCTCCCACGAGCGGACGCCCGGAACGCGCCTGCCCGGCGTCCGCTCGTGGGAGCGGGCGCCGGGCAGGCGGGTCGGTGCGGCCGGGGCCGCCGGGGTCAGGCGCCGATGGCGTGCAGACCGCCGTCGACGTGGATGATCTCGCCGGTGGTCTTCGGGAACCAGTCCGAGAGCAGCGCGACGACGCCGCGGCCGGCCGGCTCCGGGTCGGCGAGGTCCCACTTCAGCGGGGAGCGGGAGTCCCAGACGGCGGCCAGCTCGGAGAAGCCGGGGATGGACTTGGCGGCCATCGAGCCGATCGGGCCGGCCGAGACCAGGTTGCAGCGGATGTTGCGCGCGCCCAGGTCACGGGCCATGTAGCGGGAGGTGGCCTCCAGCGCGGCCTTGGCCGGACCCATCCAGTCGTACTGCGGCCAGGCGAACTGCGCGTCGAAGGTGAGGCCGACCACCGAGCCGCCGTCCTGCATCAGCGGCAGCAGCGCCGTGGTGAGCGACTTCAGCGAGAAGGCGGAGACCTGCATCGCGGTCGCCACGGACTCCCACGGGGTGTTCAGGAAGTTGCCGCCGAGCGCGTCCTGCGGGGCGAACCCGATCGAGTGGACGATGCCGTCCAGCGTCGGCAGGTGCTCGCGGACCTGGTCGGCGATGCCGGCCAGCTGCTCGTCGCTGGAGACGTCGAGCTCCAGCACCTTGACCGGCTTGGGCAGCTTGCGGGCGATCCGCTCGGTCAGGCTGGGCCGGGGGAACGCGGTGAGGATGATCTCCGCGCCCTGCTCCTGGGCCAGCTTCGCGGTGTGGAAGGCGATGGACGACTCCATCAGCACACCGGTGATCAGGATCCGCTTGCCTTCGAGAATTCCACTCATGTGATCAGTTCCCCATGCCCAATCCGCCGTCGACAGGAATGACGGCTCCGGTGATGTACGCGGCCTCGTCGGAGGCGAGGAACCGCACGGTCGAGGCGATCTCGGCGGGCGCGGCGTAACGGCCGAGCGGCACACCGGCGACGATCTCCTTGCGACGGTCGTCGCTGAGCACCGCGGTCATGTCGGTGTCCACGAAGCCGGGCGCGACGACGTTGACCGTGATGTTGCGCGGGCCGAGCTCGCGCGCCAGCGAGCGGGCGAAGCCCACCAGGCCGGCCTTGGACGCCGCGTAGTTCGCCTGGCCCGGCGATCCGCTGAGTCCGACCACCGAGGAGATCAGCACGACACGGCCCTTGCGGGCCCGCATCATCAGCTTGGACGCGCGCTTGACCACCCGGAAGGCCCCGGTGAGGTTGGTGTCGACGACGGAGGTGAAGTCCTCCTCCGTCATCCGGAGCAGCAGGGTGTCCTTGGTGATGCCGGCGTTGGCGACCAGCACCTCGACCGCGCCGTGCCGCGCCTCCACCTCGCCGAAGGCCGCGTCGACCTGCGCGGCGTCGGTGATGTCGCAGCGGACCGCGAGCACGTCGTACTTCGCCAGCGCCTCGGGGACCTCACCCGAGCGGCTGGTGATGGCGACCTTGTCGCCCGCCTCGGCGAAGGCCTGGGCGATCGCGAGGCCGATGCCCCGGTTGCCTCCGGTGACGAGAACCGAGCGGCTCACGATCCACCTCTCTCCGTGTTTGACCGTGGGACCCCGACGGCGCCCGGACCTGCCGGGACCTGGCCGTCAGGTCGTCCGCGTACGTCGAAACGCGTACGCAGTGTGACGCTATCGGTCGCGCGGAGGATGCGACGAATCGGGCTCCCACAGCGCCTCACCGGCTGAACTGTCGCGTTCTGACAACGCGCCGCCGGCCGCGGGGTGGTCCGGCCCGCCGGGAACAACTCGGGAGGGCGTGCCCGTTGCCCTCTGGGTGCGGGCAACCCGGGGCCGTTCGCTGTGGCGTTGCGCACCTCGGGCGTACGATGCCACCGCCCGGCCCACTCGACCTGACGAATCCCAGTGAAGGCAGAGCCCTGATGAGCGAGGCACAGTCCGCCACCCCCGGCCGACGGGGACGACTGCTGGCCCTGGCCGCCCTGGCGGCCGGCGCGGGAGCGGCCGCCTGGTCGCTGCGCGACCTTCCGGAGGCGTTCGGCCGGCGCCCGGACGCGGAGCGGGAGCAGCGGGTGCGCAACTCGCCGCAGTACCGCGAGGGCGTCTTCCACAACGCACCGTCCACGCTGGCCCGGAACAAGACCACCCCGGACGTCGATCTGGGGACGGTGCGGCGGATGCTGTTCGAGCGCAATGCCGGCACGCCCTCCCTCCCGGTGCCCACCGTCCGCCCCGAGGGCGGGAGCGGCCCGGCCGCCGAGGGCGTGGAGATCACCTGGTACGGGCACGCCTCCGCGCTGGTGGAGATCGAGGGCTCCCGGGTGCTGCTCGACCCGATCTGGAGCGACCGCTGCTCGCCCACCGAGCACGTCGGCCCCAAGCGGCTGCACCCCGTGCCGGTGGAGCTGGAGGAGCTGCCGAAGGTGGACGCCGTGCTGATCTCGCACGACCACTACGACCACCTGGACATGGCGACCGTCAAGCGGCTGGTGCGCAGCCAGTCCGCGCCGTTCGCGGTGCCGCTGGGCATCGGCGGCCACCTGCGGCGCTGGGGCGTGCCGGAGCACCGGATCATCGAGCTCGACTGGGACGAGACCTGCACCCTGGGCGACCTCGTCCTCACCCTCACCTCCGCGCACCACTTCTCGGGCCGGGGCCTGACCCGCAACACCACCCTCTGGGGCTCCTGGGTGATCGCCGGGCCGACCCGCCGGGTGTTCTACACCGGCGACTCGGGCTACTTCGAGGGGTACGCGGCGATCGGCGAGCAGTACGGCCCCTTCGACGCGGCGCTGGTCCAGATCGGCGCGTACGACCAGGCCTGGGCGGACATCCACATGACGCCGGAGGACGCCGTCCTCGCCCACCGCGATCTGCGGGCCGGGCTGCTCGTCCCGGTGCACTGGTGCACCTTCAACCTGGGCCTGCACCCCTGGGCCGAGCCGGTCGAGCGCCTGCTCGCGGAGGCGAAGGCGCAGGCCGTGCCGCTGGCCGTGCCGCGGCCCGGCGAGCGGGTGGACGTGGACAACCCGCCGGAGCTGGACGGCTGGTGGGAGGCGCTGGTCTGACCGGCGGATCCCGGCCGGCCGGCCCCGGCCGGAGGGGTCGGTCCGTGCGCGGGGCGGGCGGGCCGGGCCCCGGCTCGCCCGCCCCGCGCACAGCCATCCTCCGCCGGTGCCAGGGGTTTTGACGTCCGCCCGGGCCGGGCCGGTCGCCCCGGCGCGGGAGGGGTCCGGCGCGCCGGGCTCCGGCGAAACCTGCTGGCGATAAGCCCCTGGGCGGGGAATGATTCGGTACGGACACCCCTGTACGGGGGCGCCCGACCCTCCGAATCATCCCCTACCCAGGGAGCCCGATGCCCTCCACATCCAGCGCCGGCGCACCGCACGGCCGCGCCGTCGATCCGCAGTTCCTGGCCTATCCGCTGCGTGCGCTGGCCGACGCCGCACTCGGCCGCGCGCGCGAACTCGGCGCCTCGCACGCGGACTTCCGTCTGGAGCGGGTCCGCAGCGCGTCCTGGCGGCTGCGTGACGCCCGCCCGGCCGGCACCTCGGACAGCGTCCAACTGGGCTTCGCCGTACGGGTACTGCTGGACGGCGCGTGGGGCTTCGCGGCCGGCGTCGACCTGACCGCCGACGCGGCGGCCGCGGTCGCCGGGCAGGCGGTGGCGGTGGCCAGGCTCTCCGGCGGGATCAGCCGGGCGGCGGGCTCCGGCGAGCGGGTCGAACTGGCCGAGGAGCCGGTCTACCCGGACGCCACCTGGGTCTCCGCGTACGAGGTGAACCCGTTCGAGGTGCCCGACGCGGAGAAGACGGCGCTGCTGGCCGACTGGAGCGGCCGGCTGCTGGCCGCCGACGGCGTCAGCCACGTCCAGGCGACCCTGCTGACGGTGCAGGAGAACAAGTTCTACGCCGACACCGCCGGGACCGTCACCACCCAGCAGCGGATCCGCCTGCACCCCGTGCTGGAGGCCACCTCGGTGGACGAGCGCACCGGCGCCTTCGACAGCATGCGCACCATCGCACCGCCGGTCGGGCGGGGCTTCGAGTACCTGCGCGGCACCGGCTGGGACTGGGACGCCGAACTGGCCGAACTGCCGGTGCTGCTGGCCGAGAAGATGAAGGCCCCGAGCGTCGAGGCCGGCGCCTACGACCTGGTGATCGACCCGTCCAACCTCTGGCTGACCATCCACGAGTCGATCGGCCACGCCACCGAGCTGGACCGCGCGCTCGGCTACGAGGCCGCGTACGCGGGCACCTCGTTCGCCACCTTCGACAAGCTCGGCAGCCTGCGGTACGGCTCCGAGCTGATGCACGTCACGGGTGACCGCACCGCCGAGCACGGGCTGTCCACCATCGGCTACGACGACGAGGGCGTGGCCACGCAGTCCTGGGACCTGGTGAAGGACGGCGTCCTGACCGGCTACCAGCTGGACCGCGGCATGGCGGCGCTCAAGGGCCTGGGCCGCTCCAACGGCTGCGCGTTCGCCGACTCCCCCGCGCACGTACCCGTCCAGCGGATGGCCAACGTCTCGCTGCGGCCCGCCGAGGGCGGCCCGGACACCGAGGGCCTCTTCGAGGGCGTCGAGAAGGGCCTGTACATCGTCGGCGACCGCTCCTGGTCGATCGACATGCAGCGCTACAACTTCCAGTTCACCGGGCAGCGCGCCTACGCGATCAGGAACGGCCGGCTGGCCGGCCAGGTCAAGGACTTCGCGTACCAGGCCACCACCACCGACTTCTGGGGCTCGATGTCCGCCGTCGGCGGCCCGCAGACGTACGTGCTGGGCGGCGCCTTCAACTGCGGCAAGGCGCAGCCGGGCCAGGTCGCGGCGGTCAGCCACGGCTGCCCCTCCGCGTTGTTCCGCAACGTCAACGTGCTCAACACGCAGCAGGAGGCGGGTCACTGATGGCCGCGATTCAGCCCCACGAACTGGTCGAGCGGGCGCTCGGACTCTCCCTCGCCGACGGCTGCGTGGTGATCGCCGACGAGGAGTCGACGGCCAACCTGCGCTGGGCCGGCAACGCGTTGACCACCAACGGCGTCACCCGGGGCCGACGGCTCACCGTGATCTCCACGGTCGACGGCGGCCGGGGCACGGCGTCCGGTGTGGTGGCCCGCGAGGCCGTCACCCTCGACGAGGTGGAGAGCCTGGTCCGCGCCTCCGAGGCGGCCGCCCGGGACGCGGGACCGGCGGAGGACGCCCAGCCGCTGGTCGCCGAGAGGCCGGCCTCGGCCGACTTCACCACGCCTCCGGCCGAGACCTCGGTCGAGGTGTTCGCCGCCTTCGCACCCGCGCTGGGCGCGGCCTTCGCCCGGGCCGCCGCCCAGGGCGAGCTGCTGTACGGCTTCGCCCGCCACGAGGTCACGTCCAGCTATCTCGGCACCTCCACCGGCCTGCGGCTGCGGCACGACCAGCCCACCGGCACCGTCGAGCTGAACGCCAAGACCGCGGATCTCACCGGGTCCGCCTGGGCCGGCGCCGCCACCAGGGACTTCCTGGACGTGGACGTCACCGAGCTGCACCGCACCCTCAGCCGGCGACTGGCCTGGGGCGAACGGCGGATCGACCTGCCGGCCGGGCGCTACGAGACGCTGCTGCCGCCCTCGGCGGTGGCCGACCTGATGGTCTATCTGAGCTGGTCGGCCGGCGGGCGGGACGCGGCCGAGGGCCGCACGGTCTTCTCCCGGCCCGGCGGCGGCACCCGGATCGGCGACAAGCTGAGCCCGCTGCCGCTCACCCTGCGCTCCGATCCGGCCGAACCCGGCCTGGAGGCCGCGCCGTTCGTGCTGACGCACGCCACCGGCGGGGACGCCTCGGTGTTCGACAACGGCCTGCCGCTGACCGCCACCGACTGGATCCGCGACGGCGAGCTGGCCAACCTGCTGACCACCCGGCACTCCGCCGCGCTGACCGGCCTGCCGCTGACGCCCCCGGTCGACAACCTGGTGCTGGAGAGCGGGGACCAGAGCACCGCGCCGACGCTGGAGGAGATGATCGCCGGCACCGAGCGCGGGCTGCTGCTCACCTGCCTCTGGTACATCCGCGAGGTCGACCCGGCGACGCTGCTGCTCACGGGCCTCACCCGGGACGGCGTCTACCTGGTCGAGAACGGCGAGGTGGTCGGCGCCGTCAACAACTTCCGTTTCAACGACTCGCCCGTGGACCTCCTCGGGCGGATCACCGAGGTGGGCCGCACCGAACGCTGCCTGCCGCGCGAGTGGGGCGACTGGTTCACCCGCGCCGCGATGCCGCCCGTCCGGGTGGCGGACTTCAACATGAGCTCCGTGAGCCAGGCCTCGTAGGCCGGCGTCCGGCACCCGGCGGGGAGCGCGTCGCCCGCCCCTCTCGGAAGGCGCGGGCGCGGGCGCACTCGCGAGAGCGCCCGCCGGGTGTCGGTGGCTCCCCGGAGCAGAATCCGACGGGAACCGAAAAAGTGGACGAGAAACGACTGGTCAAGACCTCGAAGACGCTCTCCCGCGTCCTGCGGCACGACCCCGGCTCGGTGGGTCTCACCCTGGACGGGGCGGGGTGGGTCGGCGTGGCCGAACTCCTGGCCGCGCTGGCCGGCGCCGGGCGGGCGGTGAGCCGGGCCGAACTCGACCTGGTGGTCGAGAACAACAACAAGCGTCGTTTCGCCTTCTCCGAGGACGGCCTGTCGATCCGGGCCAGTCAGGGGCACTCGGTGGCGGTCGACCTCGGTCTGGCCGCCGCCGTGCCGCCCGCGGTGCTGTACCACGGCACGGCCACCCGCTCCCTGGAGGCGATCTTCCGGGACGGACTGCTGCCGATGTCGCGCCAGGACGTGCACCTGTCCGCGGACACCGAGACCGCCACCCGGGTCGGCTCCCGGCACGGCCGCCCGACCGTGCTGCGGGTCGACGCCGCGGCGATGGCGGCGGCGGGGCACGAGTTCCGGATCAGCGCGAACGGCGTCTGGCTGACCGACGCCGTCGCCCCGCGCTACCTCAGCCGCCCCACGGACGACGCCCGGGACCGCTCGGTCCGATAGCCGGTCCCGCTCACTCCGGGATCGCGGCCGTCGAGCCGGCGCCGCGCGTTGATGAGCCCGCCGCCACCTCCACCACACCGGAGGTCTTCGCCATGAGCAAGCCCGGCAACTGTCAACAACGCTCATGGTCAATACATCTAGCGCTTCGCGCGGTCGGCCCAGAGCGGTGCCACGGTCGCGATCACCACGATCGCGGCGCCCAGCTGGAACAGATGGCGCCACCAGTCGATCCCCGAGGTGTCCGCGACGCCGAACAGGTGCGCCACCCCGTTGCCGATCATCGCGCCGATCATGCCCAGGACCATGGTGAGCCAGACCGGGACGTCCTGCTTGCCCGGGATCAGCAGCCGGGCGAGGCCGCCGAGCACCAGGCCCTCGATCAGTGCCGAGACGACTGCCCACATGACGGCTCCAGGGGTCCGCGCCACCGACCTCCGGTGGCGCACCCGCATGGCTCACAGTCTTGGCCCCTCCCGGCCCACCCGCACCCCGGGCGGCGGGCAGGGCGCGCGACGCGGGTGGATCCACGCTCCCCCGCTCTCCTGCGCGCGGCCGACGCGGCGTACCGTGAGGATGCCGTGCTGCGAGGAGTGTGCGGCGTGGCGTGCGGGTGCTGACGAAGGCGGTAGGACATGGGCAAGAGCGCCGACGACGGACAGGTCTTCCGGATCACGGGGGCGCGGAGCAGTCTGAGCGAGGACGTCCGTGGCCGCCAGCGCCGCTACGTCGTCTCGATGCTGGCCCGCACGCTCTGCGTGCTGCTCGCCGTGATCATGTGGGACATCCAGCGGTACGTGGCGTACACCGCGCTGGTCGGCGCCGTGCTGCTGCCGTACTTCGCGGTGCTCATCGCCAACGCCGGCCGGGAGCGGGCCCCCGGACTGCCGAGCACCTTCGCGGTGCCGCCGCAGACCCCGCTGATGCTCGGCCCGGGCGGAACCGGCGGCGGCGGGGCCGACCGGTCGGGCGGCCGGCCGGACGCGTCGGAACCGGTCGGCGACTAACTGTCCGCTTCGTCCGGTTAGCTGAGCTTTCAACCCCTGGAAAGCTCAAAGGAACCTCAGATTAATCATGAAAGACCGCCCCGAACGGGGGGTTCGCCATGACATACTGCGTACGCGCTCCGCATCCCCCGTCGGAGCGACGGACCGACGCCGGGCGGCTCCCCCCGTGGCTGCCCGGCGTCGCCATGCCCGGACGCGATCGGCCGCCGGATTCCGGCGACGGCGCGGGTGCGAGACTGGCGGTGCACACTCCCGCCCCTCCCCGCAGCGGAGGGCACCGACGCTCATCAGGACGGCCCGCGATGCACACCCAGGACCAGCAGCCCCCGCTCGGCCTCTTCGCCGGGGCGGCGGGGCAGCCGCAGAGCCCGATCTGTTCCGGCAAGGGCTGCCGCGCCGCCGCGGCGTGGGTCCTGGTCTGGAACAACCCCAAGCTGCACACCCCGGACCGCCGCAAGACCTGGCTGGCCTGCGACGAGCACCGCGAGCACCTCGCGCAGTTCCTGGGCGTGCGGGGCTTCCTCAAGGAGGTCCTGCCGTTCGCCGAATGGACCACCGCCGAGGGCCCCGGAGCCGCGTCCCCCGGGCACTGACCACCGGGGCACTGACCACCCGGGCCACTGACCACCCGGGGCGCCCGTCCCGCCGGAGCACCGGCGGGGTGCGGCGCTAGCCGCCGATCGCGGACATCGGGCGCTCGGGCTGGAGGAACTCCGGGTTGTCGATGCCCGCGCCCGCCTTCTTGCCCCACATCGCGGCCCGCCACAGCTCGCCGATGCCGGCGTCCGGGACGCCGGAGCGCAGGGCCGTGCGCAGATCCGTCTCACCGGTGGCGAAGAGGCAGTTGCGGACCTGCCCGTCGGCCGTCAGCCGGGTGCGGTCGCAGGCCCGGCAGAACGGACGGGTGACCGAGGCGATCACGCCCACGCTCGCCGGCCCGCCGTCGACGAGCCAGCGCTCGGCCGGCGCGGCCCCCCGCACCGTGGACGGCTCGGCGGTGAGAGCGAAGCGTTCGCCGAGGCGGTCGAGGATCTCCTCGGCGGTGACCATCCGGGAGCGGTCCCAGCCGTGCTGCGCGTCCAGCGGCATCTGCTCGATGAAACGCAGCTCGTACCCGCGCTCCACGCACCAGCCGAGCAGGTCGGCGGCCTCGTGGTCGTTGACCCCGCGCATCAGCACCGCGTTGAGCTTGACCGGGTCGAGCCCTGCGGCCTCGGCCGCGGCCAGCCCGGCCAGCACGTCGTGGTGGCGGTGGCGGCGGGTGAGGGTGTGGAAGGTGTCCGGATCCAGCGTGTCCAGCGAGACGTTGACGCGGTCCAGCCCGGCGGCCTTGAGCGCGGCGGCGGTACGCGCCAGGCCGATGCCGTTGGTGGTGAGCGAGAGCTCGGGGCGCGGGGTCAGCTCCGCGCAGGCGGCGACGATCCCGACCAGCCCCGGGCGCAGCAGCGGCTCGCCGCCGGTGAAGCGGACTTCGCGGACACCGAGGTCGCGTACGCCGATGGTGACCAGGCGGACGATCTCCTCGTCGGTGAGCAGCTCCGGCTTGGCGAGCCACTGCAGGCCCTCCTCGGGCATGCAGTAGGTGCAGCGCAGGTTGCACCGGTCGGTCAGCGAGACCCGCAGATCGACGGCCTGACGACCGAAGGTGTCGAGGAGCACCGTGCGCCCCTTCCCTGAAGTGCGGCTGGCCCGGGCCGCTGTCGCGGCCGCCCCCCGCCAGCTTAGCCGCAGCCGCCGGCGACCGAGGAGCGCCGTCCGACCGGTGGAACCGGGCCCGCGCCGGACGGCGGCGGACGCGGCACGGGCGCGGCCGCGTCCTCCTCGACCGTGTCGGGGTGGAGCGGCCGCGCCCGTCGGCGGCTGCGCCGGTGCGCCACGCGGGCCGGGGCGCCTAGTGCGCGCCCAGTCCGGTGAGCGACCGGACCTCCAGTTCGGCGTACTTCGCCGGGTCGGCGCTCTCCTTGGAGAGCAGGGTGCCGATCCAGCCGAGCAGGAAGCCGATCGGGATGGAGACCAGGCCGGGGTTCTCCAGCGGGAACCAGTGGAAGTCCGAGTGCGGGAAGAGCGAGGTGGCCTTGCCCGAGGTGACGGTGGAGAACACCACCAGCAGCACCGAACTGATCAGGCCGCCGTAGACCGAGCAGACCGCGCCCCGGGTGTTGAAGCGCTTCCAGAACAGCGAGAAGAGCAGGGTGGGCAGGTTCGCCGAGGCCGCCACCGCGAAGGCCAGGGCGACCAGGGCCGCGGTGTTCAACTTCTCGGCGAATATGCTCAGCACGATGGCCACGGCGCCGATCGCGATCGCCGCCAGCTTGGCGGAGCGGATCTCCTCCTTCTCACCGGCCTTGCCGCGCCGGATCACGTTGGCGTAGAGATCGTGCGCGAAGGAGGCCGAGGAGGCCAGGGTGAGGCCGGCGACCACGGCGAGGATGGTGGCGAAGGCGACCGCCGAGATCACCGCGAGCAGCACCGCACCGCCGGTGGAGCCGGCCCCGCCACCGAGCTTCTCCGCGAGCAGCGGGGCGGCGGTGTTGCCCGCCGCGTTGGAGGCCTTGATCACCTTGGGACCGACCAGCGCGGCGGCGCCGAAGCCCAGCGCGAGCGTCATGAGGTAGAAGCCGCCGATGATGCCGATCGCCCACAGCACCGACTTGCGGGCGGCCTTGGCGGTGGGCACCGTGTAGAACCGCACCAGGATGTGCGGCAGGCCCGCGGTGCCCAGGACCAGCGCCAGGCCGAGGCTGAGGAAGTCGAGCTTGGTGGTGCCGGTGACGCCGTACTTGAGGCCCGGCTCCAGGAAGGCGTTGGCCTTTCCGCTGGCGTCGGCGGCGGCTCCCAGCAGGGCCGAGATGTTGAAGTGGTACTTGGCGAGCACCAGGATCGTCATCAGCGCGGTGCCGACGATCAGCAGCACCGACTTCACGATCTGCACCCAGGTGGTGCCCTTCATGCCGCCGACGGCGACGTAGACGACCATCAGCGCGCCGACCGCCACGATCGTCCAGCGCTTGGCGGCGCCGCCCTCCACCCCGAGCAGCAGCGCGACCAGCGATCCCGCGCCGACCATCTGGGCGAGCAGGTAGAAGATCGACACCACGATGGTGGAGATGCCGGCCGCCGTCCGCACCGGGCGCTGGCGCATCCGGAAGGCCAGCACGTCGGCCATGGTGTAGCGGCCGGAGTTGCGCAGCGGCTCCGCGACCAGCAGCAGGGCGACCAGCCAGGCCACCAGGAAGCCGATCGAGTAGAGGAAGCCGTCGTAACCGAAGAGCGCTATGGCGCCGGCGATGCCGAGGAAGGACGCGGCGGACATGTAGTCGCCGGAGATGGCCAGGCCGTTCTGGAATCCGGTGAAGCCGCGTCCGCCGGCGTAGAAGTCGGCGGCGTCCTTGGTCTGGCGGCCGGCCCAGATCGTGATGCCCAGGGTGGCGAGGACGAAGACACCGAACAGCGTCATGGTCAGGCCGCGGTGCTCGGTCGCGGCCGTGGCGAGCTGCGCGCTCGCGATGCTGGTGGTCATTCGCCGGCCTCCCTGGGCGCGTGGACGGTTGCCGTGTCGAAGCGCGCGCGGATGGCCGCGGCGGGCGGGTCGAGCCGGCGGTCCGCGAAGCGGGCGTACCAGGCGGCGATCACGAAGGTGGAGAGGAACTGCAGCAGGCCGAGCACCAGCGCGACGTTGATGTGGCCGACGACCTTGGTGGCCATGAAGGCCGGGGCGTAGCTGGAGAGCAGCACGTAAAGCAGGTACCAGAGGACGAAGCCGACGGTCACGGGGAACGCGAAACTGCGGAAGGAGCGCCGCAGATCGCGGAACTCCTCGCTCTCCTCGATGCGTTGGACGTGTGACTCGTCGGTGACGGTCGGCGGTGATTCCACTCGGTGTCTCCTGGCTTCCTCGTCGGATCGGAGCACGGCGCAGCGGCCGGACGTGAGGGGCGTCACAGTCCTGGGTGCGCCGCCGATGCTAGGAGTGATCGAAGGGTCGCGAGAAGACCTTGCGCACGATCAGCCGGATCTTCACCCCGGTGTGTTCGCGAATTGGCCGAAACGCGTCAGGTTCACACACGCCCGCGGGGCGGCGCCGGTCTGGGCGCCGCCCCGCGGGCGGTTCGGTGGGACACCCGCCGGGCGCGTGGCCGGGCGGGCGGCCGGCTCAGAAGGCGATCCGCACCTTGAGCGCCGAGCGGTCGTCCATCGCCCGATAGCCCTCCGGAACACCGTCCAGGTCGACGGTGCGGTCGAAGACCGGGCCCGGGTCGATGGCGCCGGAGAGCACGTCCTGGAGCAGCTCGGGGATGTACGCCCGGGCCGGCGCGACCCCGCCGCGCAGCGAAACGTTGCGGCCGAACATCTGGCCGATGTCCACCCCGGCGCTGCCGCCGTGCGGCACGCCGACGTAGCCGACCGCGCCGCCGTCGCGGGTGATCGAGATCGCGGTGCGCATCGACTCCTCGGTGCCGACCGCCTCCAGTACGGCGTGCGCGCCCTGACCGCCGGTCAGCTCCTTGATCGCCTCGACGGCGGCCTCGCCGCGCTCGGCGACCACGTCGGTGGCACCGAAGGTGCGGGCGATGTCGGTCCGCGCCCGGTGGCGGCCGAGCGCGATGATCCGGCCCGCACCGAGCCGGTGGGCGGCGAGCACGCCGCAGAGGCCGACCGCGCCGTCGCCGACCACCGCGACGGTCGCGCCCGGCCGCACGCCGGCCGAGACGGCGGCGTGGTGGCCGGTGGACATCACGTCGGAGAGCGCGAGCAGGCCGGGCAGCAGCTTCTCGTCGGAGGCGGCCTCCTTGGGCAGCCGCACGAGGGTGCCGTCGGCGAACGGGACGCGGACCGCCTCGCCCTGGCCGCCGTCCGAGCCGACCTCACCCCAGAAGCCGCCGTGCGGGCAGGAGGTCTGCAGGCCCTCGCGACAGAAGTCACACGTGCCGTCCGACCAGACGAACGGGGCGACCACGAGGTCGCCCCGCCGCAGGCCGCGTACCTCCGAGCCGATGTCCTCGACGACGCCGAGGAACTCGTGCCCGATCCGCTGGCCCGCGACGCGGGCCGCCACACCCCGGTAGGCCCACAGGTCACTGCCGCAGATACAGGCGTTGACCACCCGTACCACGGCGTCGGTGGGGTGGCGGATCGCGGCGTCGGGCACCTCCTCGATCCGGATGTCGTTGGGGCCGTGGATCACGGTGGCGCGCATGAGGGATCGTCCTTCGGAGGAGGCTGCCGCCGGGGTGCGGGCGGCCGGAACGCATTCGACAGGGTGTACGACGAACACGCTCACCACTCTATTCCGGCGGGGGGTGTCGGACATTCGGGCCGGAGCGGCCCTCCGCGGCGCTTATTCTGTTTGACCATGCACGCGATCCAGTCACCGACCGACAGCGCCCCGTGGGTGGTCCCCCTGCCGGCGCAGCGCGCCGCCGCCCCGGCCGAGGGCTTCGCGGTGGTGGACGTCGAGACCACCGGCCTCGGCCGCTCGGACCGGGTCATCTCTGCCGGCGTCTACCAGCTGGACGCCGAGGGCGAGGTCACCGACCAGTGGTACACCCTGGTCAACCCCGAGCGGGATCCGGGCCCGGTCTGGATCCACGGCCTCACCAGCGAGGTCCTGCGCGGCGCTCCGACCTTCCGGGAGATCGCCGAGGAGCTGGCGGAGCGGCTGCGCGGGCGGGTGATGGTCGCCCACAACGCGCTCTTCGACTGGAACATGATCTCCCGCGAGTACTCGCGGGCCGGCCTGCGCGCCCCGGTGGACCACCGGATCTGCACCATGGTGCTCTCCCGTGACCTGCGGCTGCCGCTGCCCAACGGCAAGCTCGCCTCGCTGGCCGCGCACTTCGGCGTGCAGCAACGGCACGCGCACAACGCGCTGGACGACGCCAGGGTCCTGGCGGAGGCCTTCCGGCCGAGCCTGCACCTGGCCCGCCAGGGCGGGGTCCCGCTGCCGCTGCAGGCCTGCGTGGCGGTCACCGACCTCGGCGAGGAGGAGCCCGCGGCCCCCGGCCGCAGCTCCTGGACCGGCTCGTCCTACCGGGCCGCCAGGAAGCGCCCGCCCTGCCCCTACCCGAACCCCGGGCGCTGGGAGGACGGGAGGCCGCTGATGCAGGGCATGCGGGTGGCGATCACCGGCGACACCGCGACCGACCGCGAGGTGCTGGAGGACCGCGCCGTGGAGGCCGGCCTGCACATCGCGACCTCGGTGAGCCGGCTCACCAGCCTGCTGGTGACCAACGAGCCGGGCAGCTGGAGCGGGAAGGCCCGCAAGGCCCGGGACCTCGGCACCCCGGTGATCGGCGAGGACGCCTTCCTGCAGCTGCTGCGCGAGGTGGCACCGCACGCGGACCGGGCCTGACGACCCCGGTGTCCGGCCCGCGCGTGAGGTGGGCGTACGGTGCCAATGTGTACCGTTTTCTGCTCTCCCGGCGCTGGGTGATCACCGTCCTGATCGCCCTGCTGCTGATCCCCGCCACCGTCCGGCTGGGCTTCTGGCAGCTGCACCGCCACGAGGCCCGGGTCGCCCGCAACGAGCTGATCGCCCGCTCGCTGACGGCGCCGCCGGTCGCCTTCGACTCGCTCAGCGCCGCCGGCGCCGCCGTGTCCAAGGACCTCACCTGGCGGGCGGTCACCGCGGCCGGGACGTACGACGCCGCGAACGAGTTCGTGGTGCGCAAGCGCACCGACGCGGGCGGGGACAACATCGGCTACTTCGTGGTCACGCCGCTCAGGCTCGCGGACGGCAGGGGCGAGGTGCTGGTCAACCGGGGCTGGGTGGCCTCCGGCGGGTCGGCGACCACCTACCCGGAGGTCCCGCCCGCGCCCTCCGGCGAGATCACCCTGACCGGCCGGATGCGGGCGGACGAGACCTCGGCCGGCAGCGGGATCCGGGACCGCGGCGGACTGCCGGACCGCCAGTTCAACCTGATCAACAGCGCCCAGCAGGCCACCCGGAGCCACGCCGCCGTGCTCCCGGGCTACCTGGAGCTGACCGCCACCGACCCGGCCCCGGCGAGCCAGCCCGAACTGCTGCCCGAGCCCAACCACTCGGACATCGGCCCGCACATGGCGTACGCCGTCCAGTGGTGGCTGTTCACCGCGATGATCCCGGTCGGGGTCGGGATTCTGATCCGCCGCGAGGCCAGGGACCGAGCCGCCGAGCGGGCCAGGCCGGCCGTGGAGTCCGGCGCCGCCCCGGATCCGGTCCCGGCGGCCTGAAGCGCGGGGCCGGCCCGGCCGCGCGGGGCCGGTACCGGCCCGCTCTCAGAGCACGTCCTCCAGATCGCGCAGCAGCCTGGCCTTGGCGCGCGCGCCGACCAGCGACTTCACCGGCTCCCCGTCCACGAACACCATCAGCGTCGGCATCGACAGCACGGCGTACGCCACCTGCGTCTGCGGATTGACGTCCACGTCCAGGGTCACCACCTTGAGCCGCCCGGCCTGCTCCCGTGCGACCTCGGCCAGCACCGGCGCGATCATCCGGCACGGCGGGCACCAGTCGGCGGTGAAGTCCACCAGCACCGGGCCCGTGGCGGCGAGCACCTCCGCGGCGAACGACTCGTCCGTGACCGACTCGACCCCTGTCACCTGCACCATCGGGTTCCTCCCTCTAGTCGTGCGTTCCGTGGGCCAGCTCGCAGCGCGGCTCCGGTCCCGGGCCGGCGGCGCCGGCCTCCAGTTCGGCCCGCGACAGCTGGGCCCCCACCTGCTCGCGGACCTGCCGCAGCCGCTCGATGCAGGCGTCCAGCTCCGCGAGCTTGCTGCGGTAGACCTCCAGCGAGGCCGGGCAGGTGTCACCCGCCGGATGGCCGGCCTGCAGGCACTCCACGAACGGCCGGGTCTCCTCCAGGCCGAACCCGAAGTCCTGCAGCAGCCGGATCTGCTGGAGCAGCCGCAGGTCCTCCTCGCCGTAGGCCCGGTAGCCGTTGCCGCTGCGCCGGGCCGGCAGCAGCCCGCGCGACTCGTAGTACCGCAGCGTCCGGGTGGTCGTCCCGGCCCGTCTGGCCAGCTCGCCGATCCGCATCCCTCGCTCCTTCCGGCCGCACCGCGCCGCCGGGACCGACGGTAGACCCTGACCCTGACGTCAACGCCAGCCGCGGGCGGTACCGGGCGGGCGGGCGCGGCTGCGACACGGACCGGACCCGGCAGCGGCGAGCGGCGGTACGGGCGGGCGACAATACCGTCCATGGATCTTGGATTGCAGGACAAGGTGTACGTGATCACCGGCGCCACCCGGGGCCTGGGCCTCGCCGCCGCCCGGGAGCTGGCCGCGGACGGCGCCCGGGTGGTGATCAGCGGCCGCTCCCGGGAGTCGGTAGACGCGGCGGTGGCCGAGCTGGGCGGCGAGGCCCGCGCACACGGCGTGGTGGCGGACAACGCCGACCCCAAAACGGCCGCGCGGCTGATCGAGGCGGCTCGACAGGGGTTCGGGCGACTGGACGGCGTGCTGATCAGCGTCGGCGGCCCGAAGGCCGGCCCGGTGGTGCTGGCCGACGACGAGACCTGGCGCGGCGCCTTCGAGTCGGTGTTCCTCGGGGCGCTGCGAATCGCCCGGGCGGCGGCCGCCGAACTGGACGCCGGCGGTGTGATCGGCTTCGTGCTCTCCGGCTCGGTCCGTGAGCCGATCTCGGGCCTCGGGGTCTCCAACGGACTGCGACCGGGCCTGGCGATGGCCGCCAAGTCGCTCGCCGACGAGCTCGGTCCGCGCGGCATCCGGGTGGTCGGCCTGCTGCCGGCCCGGATCGACACCGACCGGGTCCGCGAGCTGGACGCGCTCAGCGGGGACGCCGAGGCCGCTCGGGCCCGGGCCGCCTCGGCGATCCCGCTCGGGCGCTACGGCACGGCCGAGGAGTTCGGCAGGGTCGCCGCCTTCCTGCTCTCCCCCGCCGCCTCCTACCTGACCGGTGTGATGATCCCGGTGGACGGCGGGGCCCTGCGCGGGCTGTGAGGCCCGGGCGCTGCGGCTCAGAGCACCCGCGGGTGCTTGGGGGTGGCGGCGGGCTTCTTCGTCGCCACCCGCAGCCGCAGCCTGGCCGGCAGCCCGTTCAGGCCCACGCTCGTCCTCGCCTCGGTGAGCGGGCCCGCCTCGATCCGCCGCAGAAGGGTCGCCGGATCACCGCCCGGCGCCAGCAGGACGGTGCCGCGCACGGCGAGCCGCTTGCCCCGGCCCTCCATCCGCACCCGCGCCCGCTGGACCTCCGGCAGCCGCTGCACGCCGGAGCGGAGCGCGTCCTCCAGCGCCTTGGTGCGCAGCCGCAGCCGCAGCCCCGCGTCCGCCGGGGCGGGCAGGGCCAGACTGCTCGGCGCGGTGCGGCGCAGCTGGGCGAAGAACCACCAGAGTCCCAGCACGATCACCAGGGAGAGCGCGCCGACCACGGCCGGCCACCACCAGTCCCGGTCCGTCCAGCGGGTCCGTGAGGCATGGCTGAACAGCGGCTGGTCGGGCGAGGTGAGCGGCCACCAGTGCGGCGGGTCGAGGTTCAGCCGTGCGTACAGGTCGAGGCCGCCGGCGAGCACCAGCAGTCCGCCGAGCAGCAGGAGCACCCCGGCCACGGCCAGCAGGATCCGGTTGACGGTGGACCGGCTCATTGCCCGACTCCTCTCCCGGCCCGGCCCGGCGGGCGCGGGCCGCTCACAGCTTCGTCCGCAGGGTGCGGACTTCCAGGGCCACCGGGCGGGCCAGGGCGATCCGGTCGAGTTCCGCCGCCAGCGTGCGCTGGACGGCCGCCGGGTCGGCCGGTCCGGTGATCGTCACCCGGGCCCGACGGCGGTTGATCCGTACGGTGGTGTCCTCGACGCCGGGCACCTCGTGGGCCCGGGTGAGCAGCAGGGCGCCGACGCCGGCCCGGTCGATCACCGCCTCGGTCGCCACCGCCCCGGGCGGCGGGCGCAGCGGCAGCCAGCGGCGCAGCCCCGGGGCGAACGCCAGCCGGCAGAGCCAGCCGCCGACGACGACGGCCGCGCCGGCGCCGATCAGCACCCAGAGGTCGTCCAGATGGCGTGTCTGCAGCTGTTCGGCGAGGTCCGCGCGCCACTGCCGGGCCGGGTGGCCGGTGCGTACGGCGACCACGTCGTAGAGCAGGGCGCCGCCGGCCACCAGCGCCACCAGGACGACCAGGCCGGCGGCGACGGTCCGGGGGGCACGGGGGCGGCGCACCCGGACGGTCGGCGCCGGCGCGGCGTCGGTGCCGGCGTCGGTGCCAGTGCCGGTGCCGGTGCCGGTGCCGGTGCCGGTGCCGGGAGCAGCGTCCGGGCCCGTACCCGGAGCAGCGTCCGGGCCCGGGTCCGGCGCGGCGTCGAGCTCCGGCGCCTCCTCGGCGGGCGGAGCCTCCTCGGCGGGCGGTCCCGGTCCGGGTTCCGGTTCCTCGGTCGGTCCGGTCATCGCCGCCTGCCCTCCCCGAGCGTCATCTCATTCCCCGTCCGTCTTCGGCAGCAGCCGCTCGACCACGACCGTCACCTCGGCCACCCGGGTGCCGGTGAGCGTGACGACCTGCTCGGCCACCCGGTCGCGCACCGCGCGGGCGAGCGACGCGAGATCGGCGGGGAAGGGCAGCTCGACGCCGACCCGGACGGTGGCGGTACGGCCCGGCACGGAGACGGACACGTCGGGCGGGGCTCCGCGCCCGGCCCGGCCGACCCAGGCCGTCTCCAGCGCGTCCCGGGCGGCCCGGGCGGCGATCTTCGCGAACACCCGGTCGGCGATCCGCAGGCTGCCCCGTCGGCCGTCCGCCGCCGACGGCGCGACCACGGCCGGCATCAGCGGCGCCGGTCGCGGCCGCGCAGCAGATCGCCCAGGTCGCCGAGGTCGATGTCGCCCTCCAGCAGGCGGCCCGCCACGAAGCCGATCGCACCGAGGACGGCCACCAGCAGGAAGGCCGCGAACCCGCCGAAGTAACCGGCGAAGCCCAGGGCCATTCCCACCACCAGGCCGACGATGGCCAGGTTCATCCACTGCTCCTCGTATGTGCCGGCAACCGCCGGGGATGGGCGCGACCTTTACCGCTACTGCAACTTGGGCCGCTGGCCGGACGGCACCGGCTCCTCGTCCTCGTCGATGTCCGGCTCGTCCGGCAGGTGCACGTCGTTGACCGCGATGTTCACCTCCACCACCTCCAGACCGGTCATCCGCTCGACCGCGCTGATGATGTTCTCCCGTACCTGGGTGGCGAGCCGGGGGATCACCACGCCGTACTCGACGACCAGGGCGATGTCGATGGCGGTCTGCTTCTCGCCGACCTCGGCCTTGATGCCCCGCCCCATGCTCGACTTGTTGCCGGGCACCTTGTCGCGCATCGCGCCGAAGGTGCGGGACAGTCCGGAGCCCAGGGCGTGGATGCCGGAAACCTCGCGGGCGGCCATGCCGGCGATCTTCTCCACCACTCCCACCGCCAGTGCGGTGCGTCCCCGCTCCGCGGACGGATTCGATCCGCCCGACGATCCGGTGGAGGGGTTGGCGGTGCCGGCGGCGGTGTTCTTGTGCAGCGCGTTGGGCGTCGGCGTGTCGGGCATGAGGGGATCTCCTGTCGTTGCGTGTCCAGCTATATCGCAATTCATCCCAACTCTGGCATTCCGCCACGTAACGCGCTCCCGGAAAGCACGGACGGCCCGCACCCCCACCGGGGCCGGGCCGTCCGTGTGCCGCCCGGTCGGGCGGCGGGATCCGCGGTCAGTCGCCGATGCCGGCCAGATCCCGCATCCGCCGGGCCTGTGCCACCCGTTCGGCCGAACGCTGCTCGTCGAAGGAGCGGGAGCCGGCGCCCTGGAGCAGCGCCTTGGTCTCGATCACCGCGTTGCGCGGGGCCGCCAGCAGCGCGGCCGCGAGATCCCCGACGGCGGCGTCGAGCTCGGCGGCGGGCACCGCGAGGTTGGCCAGACCGGTCGCCACCGCCTCCTCGGCGCCGACCCAGCGGCCGGTCACGCAGATCTCCAGCGCCCTTGCGTAGCCGACGAGTTCGGTCAGCGGCTTGGTGCCGGCCAGATCCGGCACGAGGCCCAGCGAGGTCTCCCGCATGGAGAACTGGACGTCGTCGGCGACCACCCGCAGGTCGCACCCGAGGGCCAGCTGGAAGCCGGCGCCCACCGCGTGCCCCTGGACCGCCGCGATGCTGATCAGATCCGGGCGGCGCCACCAGGTGAACGCCTCCTGGAAGCCCGCGATGGTGTCGTCGACGTCCTTGTCCTCGGCCGCGGCGAGCTGGAGGAAGTTCCGCTCGCCGGGGATGCCCTCGGGAGTGAACATCGCGCGGTCCAGGCCGGCCGAGAAGGAGACGCCCTCGGCCCGCAGGACGACCACCCGGACGGTACCGGGCAGGACGCGGCCGGCTTCGGCGAGTGCCCGCCACATCGCGGGCGACTGGGCGTTGCGACGCTTGGGCTGACAGAGCGTCACGTGCGCGACCGCGCCGTCGATCTCCAGTCGTACGCCGTCCTGCTCCCCGGGCTGGGCCTGCGGATCGGTGGCGGGAGTGGTCATGGGGCACCTCCGGCGGTGAGGGGGTCGCGCGACTGCGCGCCGCCGAGAGGGTGGCGGCGGACCACGGCCGGCGATGGGCGCGAAAGACCCCGCCGCCTGGCTACCGGAGAGTAACAAACTTGCGCCGGAGGTGACAGGGGCGCTCCGGCGGGCCCGTCGGCCCCCGCCGGGCGACCGGCTCCGGACATGACGATCGGCGGCCGGTTCGCCCGGTCCGGGGGCGGACGACCGTCGCGTCGTCTCCCCGGCCGGCGCACCGCCGCCGATTCATCCTGGGTCTCGGCCTCACGGCCGCGCACAGCGCCCGGCGCGGCGACCGTGACCCCCTCGGGCCCGTCCGGCCGTACCGCCCGTCGACATGACGGAGTGTCAGGAACCAGCTCCAGCAGTAGCCTTGTTCTTGCCCCGCGTGGCACCGCCGCGGCCCCGGAGGATCACTCCGGACTCGCTGAGCATGCGGTGCACGAAGCCGTACGAGCGACCGGTCTCCTCCGCCAGCGCGCGAATGCTCGCTCCGGAGTCGTATTTCTTCTTCAGATCGGCCGCGAGCTTCTCACGCGCGGCACCGGTTACCCGGCTGCCCTTTTTCAGAGTCTCGGCCACCCGTGCCTCCTCGTAGCGTTGCTCGGTCAGATTCCCATGATCACCCATCGACAGCATCCTGGCCACCCATTCGACAAGGTGGATGTCGCGAAGCGCGGGGCACCGGTGGTGATCGCAGCGCACAAGGGCGCTCACGCTGGGTGCACGCCCCCCTGACTCCGAGTGCCCCGGCGGGACGAAAGAGCTGATCAGCACGGCCGCCCCGGCACCTCGGAAGCGAAGGGCCCATGGAATCCCACACAAACGGAATCCCGGACCACTTCATTCCCGGACACACCGGGAGGACCAGTTCTTCTCGTACGGACGGCGGACCGGCGTCTACGTCGAACAGCCGGGCCGGGCATGACTGCGGCCCCGCGCACCGTGGTGCGCGGGGCCGCAGGCACCGCAGGGTGGAACGCGCCGTGGGTCAGGCCAGCGAGACCAGGTCCGCGTACGCCGGGCTCCAGAGGTCCTCGACGCCGTCCGGCAGCAGGATGATCCGCTCCGGCTGGAGCGCGTCCACCGCGCCCTCGTCGTGGGTGACCAGCACGACGGCGCCGCTGAACTCGCGCAGCGCGCCGAGGATCTCCTCCCGGCTGGCCGGGTCGAGGTTGTTGGTGGGCTCGTCGAGCAGCAGCACGTTGGCGCTGGAGACGACCAGCGAGGCCAGCGCGAGCCGGGTCTTCTCGCCACCGGAGAGCACCCCGGCCGGCTTGTCCACGTCGTCGCCGGAGAAGAGGAAGGAACCGAGGATCTTGCGGATCTGCACCAGGTCGGTGTCCGGCGCCGAGGATCGCATGTTCTCCAGCACCGTCCGCTCCGGGTCGAGCGTCTCGTGCTCCTGCGCGTAGTAGCCGATCTTCAGGCCGTGACCCGGGATGACCTCGCCGGTGTCCGGCGACTCGACGCCCGCGAGCATCCGCAGCAGGGTGGTCTTGCCGGCGCCGTTGAGACCGAGGATGACCACCCGCGAACCGCGGTCGATCGCCAGGCCGACGTCGGTGAAGATCTCCAGTGAGCCGTACGACTTGGACAGGCCCTCGGCCGTCAGCGGGGTCTTGCCGCAGGGCGCCGGATCCGGGAAGCGCAGCTTGGCGACCTTGTCCGAGACCCGGACCTGCTCCAGCCCGGCCAGCAGCTTCTCGGCGCGGCGGGCCATGTTCTGCGCGGCCACCGTCTTGGTCGCCTTGGCGCGCATCTTGTCCGCCTGGGAGTTGAGCGTCGCGGCCTTCTTCTCGGCGTTGGCGCGCTCGCGCTTGCGGCGCTTCTCGTCGTCCTCGCGCTGCTGCTTGTACTGCTTCCAGCCCATGTTGTAGATGTCGATCGCCGCGCGGTTGGCGTCCAGGTAGAACACCTTGTTGACGACCGTCTCGACCAGCTCGACATCGTGCGAGATCACGATGAAGCCGCCCTTGTACGTCTTCAGGAAGTCGCGCAGCCAGGCGATCGAGTCGGCGTCGAGGTGGTTGGTGGGCTCGTCGAGCAGCAGGATGTCGGCGTCCGAGAAGAGGATCCGGGCGAGCTCGACCCGGCGGCGCTGGCCACCGGAGAGGGTGTGCAGCTCCTGGCCGAGGATGCGGTCCGGCAGGCCGAGGGCGGCGGCGATGGTGGCGGCCTCGGCCTCGGCGGCGTACCCGCCCTTGGTGAGGAACTCGGTCTCCAGGTTGGAGTACTTCCTCATCGCCTTGTCGCGGGTGGCGCCCTTGCCGTTCGCCATCCGCTCCTCGTTCTCGCGCATCTTCTTCAGCACGGTGTCGAGGCCGCGGGCCGAGAGGATGCGGTCGCGGGCCAGCACGTCGAGGTCGCCGGTGCGCGGGTCCTGCGGGAGGTAGCCGACCTGGCCGGAGTTGGTGACCGACCCACCGGCCGGGATGCCCTCACCGGCCAGCACCTTGGTCAGCGTCGTCTTGCCGGCCCCGTTGCGACCGACCAGGCCGATCCGGTCGCCGGGGGCGATCCGGAAGCTGGCGGACTCGATCAGGACGCGGGCGCCGGCACGCAGTTCGAGGGCGTTCGCGGAAATCATGGCTGGGTACTCCTGGGACGTGGGCGGGCACGGGCACCCGGGGCACCCAGAGGCTGGGGCGGGTCCGGCGCGGCGGGGTTGGCGGGCGTCGTCACGGGGAACACGGCCGGCCGGGAACGCACCTCCGAGGTGCGCCGACCGGCTCGCCGTCCGCCCGTCAGTGCCCGGAGAAGTCAGCCATGGCGCCCAGTCTACCGGGCGCGGCGCGCGGCCCGGCCAGGGCGGCCGATTCGGCCGGTTCCGGCCCCTGCCGGCCCCGGCGCCCGGGGGTCACGGCGTCCGCCGCCGTCAGGGCCCCGGGTTCGGCGTCGCAGCGGTGCAGGCGCCCTGCGGCCGGACCGCCGCGAAGGGCTCGCTCACGCTGCCGCAGGCCGGCTCCGGGGCCGCCGCCTTCGTGTCGAAGACCCGGCTGCCGATGATCGGTCCGTCCTCGATCCGCACCCGCTGCCCGTCCAGGGCCCGCAGCTGGACGTCCGGGCCGGCGGCCAGGTTCCAGCCGGTGCTGTCGAGCCGGAACCCGGTGATCCCGCCGTACGCCGGGTGGCCGGTGCCGCCGCTCGCGGTGCAGCTGCGCGGAACCAGCACCGCGTAGTCCGTGTGGACGGTGCGGGTGGGGTCGTAGACGCAGGTCCCGGGCGGGCTGGAGTTGTACCGCAGATCACCGTCGGCGTCGCGGAAGCCCATCGTCAGCCCCGGGGTCACCACGGCCGCCCAGGCCGAGGCCTGGGTGGTGGCGTCCGGCGGCACGGTGTACAGCGCGACCGCGGCGCGCTCCACGGCGAGCTGCTTGCGCTGGGCGTCGGTGCGCTTGTCAGCGCTCGGCTCCCCGTCGCCGCGCAGCCACTCCGCGAGACCGGGCACCGCGCGGTGCCAGCGCACCGAGTGGTCGGACGGACGGACGGAGGTGACCAGGCCGTCGTCCCAGAGCACCACGGCGCTCTCGCCCGCCATCGCCAGGTAGAGCGCGGTGGCTCCCTCCCGGCGGTAGGACCAGGAGTGCTCGCCGGTGGCCGGATCGTACGCCTCCAGCCCCGGGCCCACCTTGAGTTCCAGACCGGCCGTGTCCAGCGACTGCGCGGTCACCGGGCTCGCGTCCGCACCACCGGGCTCCGCCACCCTGTCGCCGAACGGAACCGGCTTGTTGGCGTGCGCGGCCGCTCCCGCCAGGAGAACCAGCAGGACCGCCAGGGCAGGGAGGATCGATCGGGGGGTGAGGACTCGCAACGGCTTCCAGGACACTGGCGGAGCGTACCTTCCGCACGCCCCGCGGGTCAGCCGGAAACCCCCGCCCGTCGGCCCGCCGGACACCCGCGCGCAGTGCCCCGCGGAGCCCTCCGCGCCCGCCCGCCGACCAGCGCCGTCGGGCACGGCGCGGCACGGCCCCGCCCGTGCCGGGGCCGCCGCGGTGCGCCCGCGCCCCGGCGGCGGACTGTTACAGAGGTGGTACACAGTCGGCCCCCGGCGGGCCGGGACACCCTCGGACGGCCGGGTGTGGCCGACCCGCTCCGCGGCCGCTCCCGGGCTCCCGGGCTCCCGGGCTCCGGAGCCCCGGCCGCCCCGGGGGCTCCGGCCGCCCAGGGGGCTCCGGCCGTTTCGGCCGTCCGGCGGACGGTCACCCGGACGAGCGGTCCCACCGGGCCGGTCCGCGCCCGGTGGCCTCCGCCGTCTGGATCGAACGGCGGGTCGGCCGACGTCCACTTTAGGGTGACATTGGGCTTTTCTGACGCCTTGTGGGCTTACTGTCAGAATCGCGGGCCCCGACCGGCCCCGGTGGTGACGCCCAGAGGAGAGACCATGCGAATCGGCCGCCTGACCCTGGCCGCCGCCGCGCTGCTGATGCTGACCACCGCGAGCATCCCGGCCGGGACGCCGCTCGGCTCGGCCGAACGGGGCGCCGCACTGTCCTCGGACGGCATCGGGACGCGCGGGGCCGCGCCCCGGCCTGCCGTTCAACGCCCCGCCCATGAACCGGAGTTCGGGGCCTTCGTCGGCTCCTGGGACAACTACATCCCACAGATCTCCCGCTATGCCCAGTGGCTCGGCAACGCCAACGTGCAGGTCGGCCACACCTATCTGGCCGGCAACACCTGGGCGGACGTGGAGGGCGAGCCGGTGGTGCTCGGCCTCTGGTCGCAGTGGCGGCTCGCCGACCCGTCGCGCACGCTGGTGCTCGGCGTGCCGATGCTGGTGCCCAACGAGGCCGCCGTACCCGACGACCAGGTCGCGAAGCTGCTCGCCCAGGGCGCCCGCGGCGACTTCGACCAGCACTTCCTGCGACTGGCCCGCAAGCTGGTCGCGCTCGGTGGGAACGACACCGTCCTCACCCCGGGCTGGGAGATGAACGGCACCACCTACACCCACCGCTGCAAACCCGACCCGACCGCCTGGAAGGCCTACTGGCGGCGGATCGTGGCCGTGATGCGGTCGGTGCCCGGGCAGCGGTTCCGCTTCGACTTCACGCCCAACCGCGGCCTGGACGCCATCCCGTGGACCCGCTGCTACCCCGGTGACGACGTGGTCGACATCATCGGCATGGACAGCTACGACCAGCCGGCCGGTGCCACCTTCGACACCTACGTCTCCGAGCCGTACGGCCTGCAGGACCAGGTGGAGTTCGCGGCCAGGCGCGGCAAGCCGGTCTCGTACCCCGAATGGGGCCTGTTCCGCAACGGCGACAATCCGGAGTACGTGCGGCGGATGGTGGAGTGGATGCGCACCCACGACACCGTCTACCAGACCGTGACGGACTACTGCCCGCACGGCTTCTGGCAGTGCGAGCGCAATCCGCGCTCCAGCGCCGTGTTCAAGCAGCTGATGTCCGGCTCGAAGGGCTCCGCCTCCCCCGCGGCGCGGCCGCCGTCAGCTTCGCCCGCGGGCCACTAGCGCCTCCTTCAGCCGCGGCAGCCGGGCCCGCAGCACCCGGACCGCGGCCTGCCGCGCGCGGACCGCGGCCGCGCGGACGGCGACCGCCGGGGCCGCCCGGCCGGGGCCGAGCAGCAGGTGCTGGTTGGCCAGCGCGTCGGGGCGCCAGCGCTGCTTGTAGGGCTCCTGCCCGCGCAGCAGGCTCAACACCGGGATGTCCGCCTCCACCACCTCGTCCAGCGCCGCGCCGAACAGCAGTCCGGCGATGTCGAGCCGCTCGCGCAGCGCGGGGTGCGCGCCGTAGAGGTAGAGCCCGCCGAAGACCGGCGAGAGCAGCACCAGGTTCACCGCGACCAGTTCGCCGTCCAGCCGGAAGCGGTGGACCGCCGCGCGCCCGGTCGCGACCAGACCGGTGGTGGAGTCGGTGAGGTGGCGGGCGAACCGCTCGGTGCGGTGCTCGGCGGTCACGCCGCGCTCCCGCCACTGGAGGAAGTGCAGTCTCAGCAGCTCCTCGACCGCCGCCGGCACCTCGGCGCTCGTGACGCTGGTGACCTCCACCCCGGCCTGCGCGATCCGGCGCAGCTTCACCCGGCTGCGCTGGGCGGTCTTCCCCGGCAGCCGCTTGAGCAGCTCCTCCATGGGGACGGCCGGCAGGTACTGGCAGAGCGAGTCGGCGAGCCGGTACCGGCGCCCGCGCCAGTGCTCGAAGACCAGCTGCACGGCGGCCCGCGGGTGCACCTCGCGCAGCTCCAGGCTCTGCCAGAACCGGGTCAGCGGCAGCGCCGCGGCGAACTCGGCCGCGGCGCGCTCCGCGCAGGAGTCGTCCAGCAGGATGTCGGTGAAGTCGATCAGGCCGCCGCCGAGACCGCTCAGGCCGCCCAGCAGGGCGGCCAGCGGGCCCGGCCCGCGCTGGAAGGCGCCCGCGCCGACCAGCAGGCCGTCCCGGCGGACCAGGACCACCACCAGCGCGCCGGGGTGGCCGTAGCTGCGCCACCAGGACGCCTGCCAGGAGGCGGACTGGAACGAGGTGGCCGTCCGGCAGCGGGTGGCCAGGTCGTCCCACTCGGCGGCGAGCTCGGCGATCGCCTCGTCCTCGCGGCGGATCTCGCTGCTCCACCGCCCGGTCTCCGGGGTCCGCGCCGAGAGGCCGGCCGGCGCGAGGTCGGCACTCATCGGCTGCCCGCGGCGGGGACGGCGTCCTTGCCCGCCCCGGCCGCGGCCGACGTGCCGCCGGGCCGGAGGCCGGCGCCGGGCTCGGACCGGTCCGCCCCGGCCGCGGGGCCGGCGCCCCGGCCGGCGGCCCCAACCGCGGCGGGCGCCTGCGCGGGGACGGCGGCCGGGCCGGGGGCCTCGGGGCGACGGCGGGTCATCATCACCAGGGCGCCGATCAGCACACCGGCGGCGGCGCCCACCGCGACGTCCAGCTGCTTGGAGGGCGAGGTCGGCTGGTCGGACGCCGCGGCAGCGGCCAACGGCACCAGCTTCACGCCGGTCTCGGCGGTGCTCGTGTTGCCGAACACCACCAGCGACCCGGCCACCGCGTCGGCGGCCTGCGCCGCCTCCTTGGGGCGCGCTCCGGTACCGGTGATCTCGATCACCGGCGCGTCCGGCGAGGTGGTGCCGTGCACCAGCGCCGCGAGCTGGGGAACGGTGCGGCCGGTCGCCGCCGCCGCGCCCGCGAGCACCTGCGGCTGCCCGGCGAGGCGGCCGTACGCCTGGGCGAAGCTGACCGCGCTCGCGCCGTCCCCCGGGTTCTGCGGCGCCACCACCACGTAGGCGCTGGCGGCGTACACCGGGTGCGCGGCGACCGCGTAACCGGCCCCGGCGGCGGCGCCCAGCGGCACCGCGAGGGCCACCGGCCACCAGCGGCGGGCCAGTTGGCGAGCGCTCTGGCGCAGTTCGGACATCGGGACTCCTCGGTAGGACGTGACGGTTGAGGTGGTACGGGCGGGTGCTCGGGGTGCGGCCGGCTCGGCCCGCGTGCCGGGCCGGGCGGCTCAGGGGCCGGACGTGGCCCGCCCGGGGAGGCGGGCCCGGCTCTCGGCGCGACGCGCGGCGGGCACCAGCCGGTCGTAGAGGGCGCCCAGCTCGGCCCCGACCCGGGCGATGTCGTAGTGGGCGACGGCGGCCGGCGGTCCGCTCGGCGGGGGCCCGCCGGGGCCGGAGCGCCGGTGCGGCCCGTGCGACGCGTGGAGCTCGCGCAGCTCCGAGGCGTACGTGGCGGCGTCCGAGCGGATCCGGCGCACCCCCGGGGCCGCCCCTGCGGGGAGCTCGTCCAGTGCCGGGCAGGCGCTGTGGCGCACCGCAAGACCGGCCGCGAGTGCCTCCAGGACCCCGAGGCCGAACGTCTCCTCGACCGAGGGGGCCGCCAACACGTCCAGGGCGGTGAGCAGTTCGGGGACGTCGTCGCGCTCGCCGGTGAGCACCAGACGCCCCCGGACACCCAACTCGTGCGCCCGGCACTCCAGCGCGCTCCGCTCCGGGCCCTCGCCGACCAGGACCAGCCAGGGGCCGGACGGGCCCGGGCCGACCAGCTCCCGCAGTGCCTCCAGCAACACGTCGAACCGCTTGCCCGGCACCAGCCGGCCGAGGCCGCCGATCACCCAACTGTCCTGCGGCAGGCCGAGTTCGGTCCGCAGTCGACGGCGGACCGCGGCCCGCTCCGCGGCCGGCCGGGCGTACCGCGCGGCGTCGATGCCGTTCGGGATCAGTTCCACCCGGGCCGGCGGGACGCCCCAGCCGTGCAGCGTCCGCTCCACCTGGCGCGAGACGGCCACGGTGGTCCGCCCGAGGCGTTCGGCGGCCAGGTAGAGGCCCTTGACGCCGGGGGTCACCGGGCGGCCCTCGATCACCCCGGGGTGCAGCGAGTGCTCGGTCGCCAGCACCGCGCGGACGCCCGCCAGCCGGGCCGCCAGACGTCCGTACAGGCCCGCCCGGTAGAGGTGGGTGTGCACCAGGTCGAAGTCGCCGTCCCGGATCAGCCGCGTCAGCCGGGGCAGTGCGCCGACGTCGCGGTTACCGGTCATGGCCAGGTCGTGGACGGGGACGCCGTCGGCCCGCAGCGCGGCGGCGACCGTCCCCGGATTGGTCAGCGCGACCACCTCGCAGCGCTGGTGCGCGGGTAGGTTGCGGACCGTCAGCAGCAGCTGGCGCTCCGCGCCGCCCGAGGCCAGGCCGGTGACGACGTGCAGCACCCGCAGCGGGCGCTCGCTCCGCCCGGTCACCGGGCGGCCCGCCGCCCGGCGGGCAGGCTGCGCCGCAGGCCGGTGACGGTGTCGCGCAGGCGGTGGCGGCCCCGTTTGGCCCGCAGCCGCCAGCCGCCGTCGCGGTCGCCGACGTAGCAGCGCGGCAGCGCGAACCGGCCGGTCAGCGGCGAGTGGGCGATCGCGACGGCGTAGTCGTAGCCGGCGTCGCGGACGGCGAGGGTGGCGGGCAGGTCGACCGCGCCGTACGGGTAGCAGAACCCGGTCACCGGGCCGCCCACCAGGTCCTCCAGGGCGCGGCGGCTCTCCACGGTCTGCCGTACCAGCCGGTCCGCCGGCAGGCCGGGCAACGCCTGGTGGCCGAGGCCGTGCGAGCCGATCTCCCATCCGGCCTCGGCGAGTTCGGTGACCTCGTGGGCGGTCAGGAGCTTCTTGCGGGGGCCCTTCGGGTCCCAGTCGTTGGCCCGGCCGAGCAGATCGGGCACCACGTACGCGGTGGCCGTGAAGCCGTGGCGCTGGAGGATCGGCACGGCGTGCCGGGCGAAGTCGGCGTACCCGTCGTCGAAGGTGAGGCCGACCAGCCGCTCGGCCCGGCCGTCGGCGCGGGCGCGCATCAGCTCCCGGGTGGAGACGCCCCGGCGGCCGCGCCGGTGCAGCCAGTCCATCTGCTCGGCGAACCGCTCCGGGCTGACGGTGAGCAGATAGGGGTCCTCCCGCTCGACCGCGACGGAGTGGTACATCAGGATCCACGGCGCCGTCGGCGGGGCGGTCCGGGGACCGGGCGACGCCGGGCGTCCGGGGTAGGGCAGCGGGCGGTACGGACCGGGCGCCGTGGTGGCGGAGCGGCGTCGCGCGCCCGACAGGACCGAGCGGACCGGGCCCCGTTCAGCGTCCATGGGGCAGCTTCCCTTCATCGGCGGTGGGTGGCGGGCACAGGGCCCGGACGACGGAGAGCACGGGGTCGCGCACCTCGGCGGCGCCGAGACCGGTGCCCAGGGCGGCGAAGACCAGCGCCACCGTGACGCCCCCGAACAGCGTCGAGAGCAGCGGGTCGGCCGGCACCGCGGCGGCCAGGGCGCCCGCCGCGGTGGCTCCGACGGCGGCCGCGAGCAGCCGCGCCTGACCGCCCAGCACCCGGGGCACCCGGACCGC
Organism: Kitasatospora sp. NBC_00315; assembly: GCF_041435095.1. Lineage (NCBI taxonomy): Bacteria > Bacillati > Actinomycetota > Actinomycetes > Kitasatosporales > Streptomycetaceae > Kitasatospora > Kitasatospora sp. NBC_00315. The sequence continues at coordinate 2,393,337 of NZ_CP108025.1, forward strand.
GATCCCGCGCAGCAGCAGCCCCCGCAGCAGCAGGGCGGCGGTCGCGGTGATGCCCGCCGCGTTGCCCGCGGCCAGGCCGAGCGCGCCGTACGCGGGCATCGCCAGCACACCCACCGCGACCGTGACGCCGAGACCCAGCACCATGGCGGCGGCCGGGTACCAGTCGAGCAGTCTGCGCCCGCCGTCGTCGGTGCCCGGCTCGTCGGCCCGGCGGACCACCGGGCGGACCGAGAAGTACGGCCGGACCATCACGCCGATCAGGGCCTGCGCCGGCAGACCGAAGCTGTACACCCGGATGACCGCGGCCGTGGCCGCGGTGTCCTGCGGCCCGAAGGCGCCGCGCTCGAAGAGCAGGGCGACCACGGACGGCGCGCAGGCCATCAGGAAGGCGGTGCCGAGCAGGACGACGGCGGCGGCCTGGCCGAGGTCCTTCTCCACCCGGTCGCGGGCGGCGCGCAGATCCCCGGCCGCCAGCGCCCTGGCCACCAGCGGGAAGGTCACCGTGCAGATCAGGATCGCCGCCGTCATGGCGAGTTGCGACACCTTGGCCGCGTAGTTGAGGTGCGAGATGGTGCCGGGCGGCAGCCCCGAGCCCAGGTAGCGCTCGATGAACACCTGGGCCTGGCGGGTGAGCGTGAAGGCCGCCACCGGGACTATCGCGAGCGGGATCAGCACCAGGCGGTGGCCGCCCACGGCTCCGGGCGCCCGGCCGGCGGCCGGGGACCGGGGCGGGCGTCCGACCCGCAGCCGCCGCAGGAACGGACCGGCCAGCAGCGCGGCCATCAGCAGGCTTCCGCCCGCCACGCCGACCGCCGCCGAACGCACGCCCCAGACCGCGTGGCAGCTCAGCAGCACGGCCAGGATGCCGAGGTTGTAGACGACGTAGATGCCCGCCGGGGCGGTGAAGTCGTGGTGCGCGCGCAGGGCGGAGCCGAGGTATCCGGCCAGCCCGAACGGCAGGATGGTGAGCGCGGTGATCCGGGTGCAGGTGACCGCCAGCCCCGGGTCGGGCAGCCCCGGGGCCAGCAGCTCGACCAGCTGGGGGGCGCCGACGGCGGCGCCGAGCGATAGCGCGCAGAGCGCGGCCAGCAGCCAGGGCAGCGTGGCGTTGACCAGCTGGCGTACCGGATCGGGCCCGTCCGGGTTCTCCTCGCGCAGGACCAGGGCCAGGCTGAAGGCCGGCACCATCAGGAAGGCCATCGCGTCCTCGATCAGCAGCGGCGCCGCCGTCTCGGGCACCGTCCAGGCGACCAGGAAGGCGTCGGTGCCCTGGTTGGCCCCGAAGAAGCGGGCCAGCAGCAGGTCCCGGAGCAGGCCGAGGGCCGACCCGGCCGCGCTGAGCAGGGCGGTGACGCCGAACGCCCGGGCGAGGAAGCCGCGCCGGTGCGGGGCCTGGGCCCGGGGCGCCCCGGGCGCCGGTCGGGCGGTGCGGGCGGCCGGCAGCGGGGTGGCCGGGAGGTGCCCGGGTGGCAGCTGGGCGTCCATCGTCCGGGCGGGCTGTTCGGCGTTCATACCCCGGCCACCCCGGCCACCCCGGTCGAGCCGGTCGGACCGGTCGGGCCGGCGCCCGGGGGGCGGGCGGGCAGCGCCGTGTGCGCCGCGAGCCCCAGCACCACCGAGGTCAGCACGGTGGTGGTGCCGCCGATGTCGGCGTACAGGAAGTCGACCAGCACCCAGACGAGCAGCGCCAGGGCGGCGACACCCGTGCCGCTCGCCCGGCGCAGGCAGCCGAGCAGCAGGCCGAGGAAGAGGGCGAGGTAGGCGACCACCCCGATCAGGCCCTGCTCGCTGAGCACCAGGAAGTACATGTTGTGCGGCGAGAGCAGCGGCTCGCGCTGGAACCCGATGCTGGAGTCCTCCGCGTCACTACCGGAGGACAGCCGCAACGGCGCGTGGCTGTCGCGCAGTTGCTGGAAGGCCTTGGGGCCCGCACCGCTCACCGGGTGGTCCTGCCAGATCCGCTGCGCGGTGGACCACAGGTCGTAGCGGTCGCTGACGGACTGGTCGGGGGCGGCCGAGACGGATCCGATGCTGGTCAGCCGGGTGGTGACACCGGAGGCCCCCAGGCCGAGGCCCCCGACCAGCACGACGGCCGCGGCCGTCGTCACCAGCGCCCCGCGGACGGCCAGCCGGGCGTCGGAGCGCAGCAGCAGGACGGCGGCCGCCACGCCGGTGGCGATCCAGCTGCCCCGGCTGAAGGAGACGGCGAGCGGGAACACCAGGAAGGCGGCGGCCGCGTACATCGCCCGGCGCAGCCGGCGGTCCCCGCCCGCGCCGCGCTCGGCCAGGGCCAGCGCGAGGGCGCAGAGCAGGCCGAAGCCGACCACGCTGGACATCGCCATGATGTCCAGCGCGCCGAAGGTCCCGACCGCCCGGATCGGCCGGCCGGTGTAGGAGGCGCCGGTCCGGGTCAGGTACTGGTGCGCGCCGACCACCCCCTGGATCAGCGCGGCGATCACGAAGGACCCGAGGATCAGCCGCTGGTCGGTGCGGTCGCGCAGGGAGCACAGCACCGCGGCGGGGACGAGCACGAACACCTGGGTCAGCCGGACGAAGCCGGTCAGGCTGGCCGCCGGGTCGATCGAGGCGACGGTGGCGACGGCCGCGGCGATCACCACGGCGCCGAGCAGCGCGCAGACGGTGCGGCTCAGCGCCGCCGTCCGGCCGCGCAGCAGATCGAGGCCGGTGACGGCGACCAGGGCGAGCGAGGCCAGGTCGGCGGGGGTGACATGGACCGCGGCGGCGACGTCCTTCTCCCCGGTCGGGACACAGACCAGCAGCACGGTGGCGGCGGCGAGCAGGCTCGGCCGGGCCGGCAGCCGGGCCGCTGCCCGGCGTAACACCGGGGCGGGGCGGGCGGTGAGGGTGAGTGCCACGGGTCAGCTCCCGTCCGGGTGGACCATCAGGACGGCGGTGCGGAGCAGGAGCTTGACGTCCTGCCAGAGGCTCCAGCTCTCGATGTAGCGGTTGTCGAAGCGGGCCCGGTCCTCGATCGAGGTGTCCCCGCGCAGGCCGTTGACCTGGGCGAGCCCGGTGAGGCCGACGGGGACGCGGTGCCGGTCCGCGTACTCGGGGTACGCCTGGCCGAAGCGCATCACGAAGTACGGGCGCTCGGGGCGCGGGCCGACCAGGCTCATGTCGCCGCGCAGGATGTTCCACAGCTGCGGGAGCTCGTCGAGCGAGCTGCGGCGCAGCAGTCTGCCGACGGCGCCCATCCGGTGGTCCTGGGAGATGTTCCAGCGGGTCGCCGACTCGTGCTCGTTGCTGGGGCGCAGGGTGCGGAACTTGAGCAGGGTGAACGCCTTGCCGTCCAGCCCGGTGCGCTGTTGGCGGAAGAGCACGCCGGGGCCGGTGTCGAAGCGGACGGCCAGGGCGCAGGCGGCGAGGACCGGGGCGAGGGCGATCAGGCCGAGGGCGGCCGCGGTGACGTCCAGCGCGCGCTTGGCGGCCCAGCCGGGGCGGCGCATCGCGGGGCGGGCGACGCGCAGGCAGGGGAAGCCCCAGAGGTGGTCGCCGCCGCGCGGGCGCGGGCCGCTCCCGTCCAGCGAGCCGTACTCCCGCAGGGCCGGCACCAGCCAGACCTGGCAGCCCAGCCGGGCTGCCTCGCGCAGGGCCGCGGCCGTCTCGGCCTCGTCCGCGGCGCCCCCGGTGGCGACCACGTGGTGGACGCGGTGGCGGCGGATCTCGCGTTCGAGCACCTCGCGCCCGCCCAGCACCGGCAACCCGGTGCTGCCGGCCAGCAGGACCGGATCGGAGTCGAGGAAGCCGACCGGCCGCAGGCCGTACTCCTGGCGCTCCGCCAGAGTGGCGGCGATGCGCTGGCCGAGGTGGCCGGCCCCGAGCATCAGGACGGGGCTCGGCCGCCGGCGGCGGGCCCGGCGCACCTGGCGGTAGGCGAGGGCGCGGCCGCAGCCGTCCAGCAGCAGGAAGACGGCGAGCAGGGTGAGCAGCCGCAGCGGGGTGCCGGTCCCCGGATCGGGCCAACAGCCGTCCAGGCAGCCGGCGATCGTGACGGCGAAGGCGGTGGCCACCACCGAGCGGGCCACCAGGGCCGGCAGTTCGTCCAGTACGGAGAGGGTGAGCCGGGTGCGGTAGAGGCCCCCGGTCAGGTTCAGCGCGAGCAGGAGCGGCAACAGGGTCGCGGTGCCGAGCAGCGGGTGGGCCCGGCCGGTGGCACCCAGGGTGCCGGTGCCGAGCAGGGTCGCGGCGCCCAGCGCGAGGACGTCCACGGTGACCAGGGCGGCGGGCAGGGCCAGCCGGGAGCGGAACGGGCGGCGGTGGCGGCCGATCGCCGCCGCCGCGCGGGCCTGGGCGGCGACGGCGGGGCGCTCCAGGACTCCGGTGGCGGGCCGGCGGGTGGCGGAAAGGGGCCCGCCGGGCCTCGGCACGCTCTCGTGGTCAATGGTCATCAGCGCACGAACTCCCCTGCTGTGTGCCCGTGCCGTCGGGAGGGCGGTACCGGGTCGCCCGGGTCGCCGCTCCCGGCCCGGCGGGCGCGGTCCAGGTCGTGCCTGCCGCCGCGAGCGACGTTCAGCCTGGTGCGCGGAATGTCGTGACGAAGCGAAATGAAGCAGGCAAATTCAGACACTACCGAAAGCTCGCTTGATTTCCGGAAGTTGACGTGCCACTTCATTCCACCCGCCCATTAATAGGAAATTCCGACTTGAAGCCTCGTCCTATTCGGTTGAGGTGCGAATACGGCAGCACCTTCGCGGCGAGCATTCACGGCTGGTAAAACGATCAGATCCGCCCAGGGACACGGTCGTTCCCACGCCCGGCCGTCCGACCGGGCGTCCGCGCGTCCGGCTCCGCCCGCACAACCGTCCGGTACAGCGCGTCGACCAGCGAAACCATGCTCCGCACGTCGTGGTGCGCCACCGCGTGCGCCCTGGCGAGCGCTCCTCGCCGTTCGCATTCGATCGGATCGGCCAGCGCCCGCGCGACACCGTCGGCCAGCGCCGCCACGTCCCCGGCGGGCACCACCCCCCGCGCCCGCTCCTGCGGCGGCAGGCACTCCCGGGCGCCCGGGACGTCGCTCAGCAGCACCGGCCGACCGGCCGCCATCGCCTCCAGCGGTGCGAGCGCCATGCCCTCCCAGCGCGAGGGCAGCACCACGAGGTCCGCCGCCGCCAGCCAGGGGCGCGGATCCGGCACGTCGCCGACCGCCCGCACCCGGTGCGGCTCGGCCAACCGCCGTACGGTCGCGGCGATCTCCGCCTCCTGCGGCCCCCCGCCGACCAGCGCCAGCCGCGCGGCCGGCACCCGGCGGGCCACCTCGGGCCAGGCGGCGAGCAGGACGTCCTGGCCCTTCTGCCGGCAGAGCCGGCCGACGCAGACGGCGAGCGGGGCCTCCAGGTCGAGGCCGAGCGAGATCCTGGCCGCCCGGCGCTCGGCCGGTGCGTAGTGGCGGACGTCCACGCCGTTGGACACCACCGCCCAGTCGGCCGGCAGCCCGGCCGCCTCGCCGTCGAGCCGCTCCTGCTCGCTCACGCAGAGCACCCGCCGGGCCCAGCGGACCGCGTACCGCTCCCAGCGCCGGGTCGCCGCCGCCAACGGGCCCTCGACCGCGGCGAAGGACCAGGCGTGCGGCTGGAACACCGTGGCCACCGTGCCCCGGACGGCCAGCCGGCCGGCCAACCCGGCCTTGGCGCTGTGCAGATGGAGCACGTCCGGCGCGGCGGCCCGGACGATCCGGCCCAGCCGCCACGCCTCCGCGGCGGTCGACGGGCCCGGCGAGCGACGCGCCTGCCAGCACTGGACCAGGGCCCCCGCGGCGGCGGCCTCCGCGGCCAGCCTGCCCCCTGTCGGGCAGGCCACCAGCACCCGGTGGCCCGCCTCGCGTTGGCCGCGGACCAGATCGACGATGACCCGGGCGACGCCGCCGTCGACGGGCTGGGCGATATGAAGGATCGTCATGGGCACGGCCGCGAGCCTAGGTACGGACGACCCCGCCCGGGGGCCGCCGCCACGCCGCCGGTCCGACGTCCACCCGTACGGCGCGATGCGGCCGTACGGGTGTCCGACCCGCTCGAACGGACTTACCCGTCAACGGGGTTGATCGGTACGTCCGACCGTCAGGCGACCGCGCCGGCCAGGTTGGCGAGCACCTCGTCGTGAATCCGGTTGAGGCCCTTCGGGGCGAAGGTGCGCTCGAAGAAGCCGCCGATGCCGCTCGCACCCTGCCAGGTGGTCTCCACCGTCACGCGGGCACCGCCCTCACCGGCCGCCGACACCGTCCAGGTGATCACCATGCTGGAGTTGGCGTCGGTCTCCACCAGCTTGTCCGGGCTCGGCGCCGAAACGGTGAACAGGCAGTCCCGCACCCGCTTCTCGGTGGCCTGCAGCCGCCAGTGCACCTGGGTGCCCGCGCCGGTGCCGCCGGCCCGCACCTCGTACTCGCTGTACTGCCCGGGCAGCAGCTTCGGGCGGACGTCCCGGTAGTCGGCGAGCGCCTCGTACACCCGCTCGGGGGATGCCTCGTAGACCCGCTCGGTGGTGGCGTACACCTGTCCCATGACCTGCACTCCTCGACTGCTGGACTCCGGTTGCTCCGGCAAGCCAACCACCGGGGCGGCCCGGTACCAAACCCGACCCGGCGGGGCGGCGCGCAGCACGGCCGGTCGGCGCCGGAGCCGGCGACGGGCCGGGGCCCGGGAGGCGCCGGAACCGGCCCGACCGGGCCCCGGCCCGTGACCCCGGAGGTCCGCGCGGAGCGTGACCCGGCGCCATGACCCGGCGCCGTGACCCGGCGCCGTGACCCGCCCGACAATGCGTTCGCGGTGGAGCCGGGCCCCCGGGCTAGAGTGGCCGGTGTGCTCGATCTGGTGACCGCAGTCCGCTACGTCGACCCGCTGCGCGCGGGCGGCTCCGTACCCGGCGTCGTGGAGACCGACGACCTCGGCACGTACGTGGTGAAGTTCTCCGGCGCCGCGCAGGGCCGGAAGGCGCTGGTGGCCGAGGTGATCGTCGGCGAGCTGGCCCGGCGGCTCGGGCTGCGGGTGCCCCCGCTGGTCCTGGTCGACTTCGACCCGGCGGTGGCGGCGCACGAACCCGACGCCGAGATCCAGGACATCCTCCGCGCCAGCGGGGGCCTCAACCTCGGGATGGACCTGCTCCCCGGCGCCCGCGACTTCCGGCCGGGCATGATCGACGTGGATCCGGCCGAGGCCGGCCGGGTGGTCTGGCTGGACGCCCTGACGGCCAACGTCGACCGGACCGTCCACAACCCCAACCTGATGGTCTGGCACGGCCGGCTCTGGCTGATCGACAACGGCGCGGCGCTCGTCTTCCACCACCGCTGGCCGGCCGCCGGCGCGGCCGTCGGCCGCCGCTACGACCTGAGCAGCCACGCCCTCGGCGGCTACCGGCCCGATCTGAGGCGCGCCGACGCCGAACTCGCACCGCTGGTCACCCCCGAGCTGCTGCGCGAGGTGCTGGCCCTGGTGCCGGACGAGTGGCTCACCGACGAACCGGGATTCGACTCCCCCGCCGACCTGCGGGAGGCGTACGTCGGGCACCTCTCCGCCCGGGCCGCCGACTCGGCCGCCTGGCTGCCGGAGGCGTTCACCACCCCCGAGCAGCGGCGCGCGGCCGAGGCCGAGCGGGCGGCCGCCAGCCGGGCGGGCCGTCCGGCCTGGCTCCAGCAGGTGCCCGACCTGCACGGGAAGCCCGCGGTGGAGATCGACGGACGCGGCCACTTCGGCTGACGACCGGGTGGGGAGCGGGCCGACGGCCCGCTCCCCACCCGGTCCGGCCTCCCGCGCTCCGGCCTACCGGAGCGCCGCGGCTCACGCGGGTCGGCGCGTCAGCGGTACGCCGCCTCGGCGGCGCGATGCGTCAGCGGTACCCCACCACGGCGGGTCGGCGGTACCCCGCCTCGGCGGTGCGTCAGCGCCACCACTGGACCGCCTTCCGCGCGTTGATGATGCCCGCGCCGTAGAAGCCGTTGTCGTTCTCACCGCCCTCGCAGGTGGCCGTGTAGGCGCCGGTGCCGCCGGGGTTGTAGACACCGGCCGGGCAGGCGTGCGACTCGGCCTGGTCCAGCAGCATCTTGGTCAGCTCGTCGGGGCTCGCCCACGGGAAGGTGCTGGCGAGCAGCGCGACCACGCCGGTGGTGTGCGGAGAGGCCATCGAGGTGCCCTGCATGTAGCCGTAGCCGCCACCGGTGACGGTGGAGAGCACCCGGCCGTTCTTGTCCGGGGTGTTCGGGATCTGGTAGCGGGCGTCGCCACCCGGGGCGGCCACGCTCACCACGCCCTTGCCGTAGCTGGAGTAGTACGACTTCTCACCGTTGACGCCCACCGAGGTGGTGGCGATCACGCCCGGCAGTTCGGTCGGCAGCGAGGGGCAGCTCTGGTCGATCGGCCTGCCGCCGGGGGTGGTGTCGTCCGGGCTGCTGGTGTCGGTGGTCTTGTGCGCGAGGTCGATGTTCTCGTTGCCCGCCGCCGCGACGTTCAGCACGCCGTTGCGCTGCGAGAACGCGACCGCCCGGCGCACGGCGGTGGTGATGGCCGCCTGGTCCGGGTCGTTCTTGCAGTTGAACATCCACGGGTCGATGTAGTAGCTGTTGTTGGTCACCTTGAAGTGGTGCTCGCCGGCCCAGACGAAGCCGCAGACGGCGTACTCCGGGTAGATGAAGCCGTCGTCGTCCACCACCTTCACCGCGGCGAGCCTGACGTTCGGCGCGATGCCGACGATGCCCTTGCCGTTCTTGGCGGCGGCGATGGTGCCGGCCACGTGGGTGCCGTGCGGGCTGGTGGTCGGCTGCCAGGCCTGCCAGGCGGTGTTCGGCTTGCCGCCGTCGATGCAGGAGACCGACTGCGAGGCGTCGACGTTGGCCGCGAGGTCCTCGTGGGTCGCCTCGATACCGGAGTCGAGCACGCCCACGGTGACGTCGCGGCTGCCGAGCGAGAGCTCGTGGGCCTTGTCCGCACCGATCAGGCGCAGGTCCCACTGGTTGGCCTCCAGCGGTTCGCTGCCGTCCGCGGGAGTGGCGGCGGACGGGGCGGCGGCCTCCACGGTGGCCTCGACGTCGCTCTGCACGACGCCCTTGGTACGGCTCGCGCCGACCGAGTCCACGCCCTTGACGGTACGCAGTTCGGCCGCGAAGGCGGTGTCGGTGGAGCGGGCGATCACCACGCCGATCTGCTCGTAGGAGTAGACCACGGTGCCGCCGAGGTCGGTGATCGCGCGTTCGACCTTCTGCACCTGGCCGTGGTTGGCCTTGGTGTTGACCACGTAGCTGAGCAGCGGTCCGGTCGTGCTCCCCGCCGTCGGAGTGGCCGCGACGGCGGCGCCCGCCGGGAGCGCGAGCGCCCCCGCGGTGGCGAGGGCGAGCCCCGCTGCCAGGCTGGTCCGGCGTATCCGAGACATTCTCATAGGGGTTGACCCTCCCGAGACTCAGATGAACCTGCGGGTTGGCAGGTCCATGGGAATGATCGGGACATTAGTGAACAGACGTTTCAATCCGCAAGGGGCTGACACGGATTCAACACACCACGGGCACGCCGAAAGGGCGCACGGCCTGTGTCGGTCAGGCCGTGCGCCCGGCTTTCGGTGGGGTGACGGGATCAGGCGTTGAACAGATCCCCGTAGGTGGCCATCGCGGTCGCGATGTCCGCCTGCGCCCAGAACCGGTGGTACGTGAACGTCGGGGCGGCCCCGCCGTTCAGGTAGGTCTGGACCTTCGCGAACGACGGGTCGTTCTTGTTGAAGGACCGGATCGACAGGAAGGTGGACGAGGAGTTGATCGGGTCACCGTTGGGCATGGTGCCCGTCCAGCCCGAGGGCACCGAGACGGAGTCGTTGAAGCGGCTGTAGTCCGTCCGGGTCTCCGGGATGGCGATGCCCAGCGCGTCCTGGCTGTTGTTCCACATGCCGTCCAGCAGCTTCTGGGCGGCCGTCTTCGCCGCCGCGTTGCCGGACTTGGCCGAGTAGTACGACAGCAGCTTGGCGAAGGAGCCCGCCACGCCGACGTCCTGGGTGTAGTCGACCACGTTGACGTGCAGGCCCGTGTTGGCGCCCGGCGTCGTCGCGTTCCAGGTGTCGGGCGCCCCGCTCCAGGACAGCGTCGACGGGATCTGGTAGGTGCCGTTGGCGTTGAAGGTGCTCTTGGACAGCGCCCAGGTCACCCACTTGTCCAGAACGGCCTTCGCCTTGGCGTCGCCGCTCGCGTAGTAGTACTCCGCGACCCGCTCCATGCCCCAGGCCTGGAAGCCGAACCACTGGTTGCTCGGCGGGTCGTGGTAGACCGGCGCCTCGTCGTAGTACATCCCGTAGAAGGTGGGCGTACCGGTCGGCGGGGTGGCGTAGCTGCCCTCCCAACTGTTCGTCGCACCACCGGAGATGGCACCCTCACTCGACTGCAGCCACTGGATGAACTCCATCTGGCGGCCCAGGCTGACGGTCCAGTCCGCCTTGCCGGTGGGCGTCTTGGGCGCGAGCGACGCGTCGTTCACCAGGGCGTAGGCGGCCATCGGGTTCTGGTAGCCGCCGTGCGCGGCACTGTCGCCGATCCGCCAGGACCAGCCGGCACTGGTGTCGCTCGCGCCACCCCAGGCGTAGTACCAGGAGAGCAGGTAGTGCGAGGAGTCCTTGCCCGAGCCGGCCGCACAGGTGCTGGCCCCGACGCAGTTGCCGATCTTCTTGAAGTACTTGTCGTACATCGAGTAGCGCAGGTAGTCGCCCATCTTGCCGGCCTTGGCGACCGTGGTGGCGACGGAGGCGCCGTTGCCCTGGGCCTTCGCCCAGGTGTCCGCCCAGTAGGCGGCCTGGATGGCGCGGGCGTCCGCGTCCGGCGCGTCGGTGTACTTCCACTGCTTGGCGTACGAGGAGTCCTTCACGAACAGGTCCAGGTAGCCGTTCTTGCCGCCGTAGGCGAACTTGTCGCAGGTCGGCTGGGGGATGGTCTCCCAGACCGACTCCTGGGCGCCGCGCTGGTAGGTGTTGATGTACGACGGACCGGTGTCGCTCGGGCCGGCCTCGCACTTGCCGGGCGCGTTGCCGTAGCCGTACACGTTGTCGACGTCCTGCAGCCAGTGCATCCCGTAGATGTCGCTGGTGCCGTAGGTGCTGCTCAGCTCGGACGCGATCGGGTCCTGACCCGCCGTCACCGAACTGTCCAGCTGCGCCGGGTAGTCACTTGGCAGCGGGCGCTCGGGGGCGTAGGTCGCGGGCTTGGAGGCGTTGTAGAAGCTGTTGGTGGCCTGATCGGCGTGGGTGGGGATCATGTACGTTTCCATGAGCGTCCACGCCGAGTTGAACTTCGTCCAGTCCTTGGTGACCCGGCCGTACTGGGCCTCCAGCCAGAGCAGGTAGCTGTACGCCTCCGAGGTCGTCTCGTGGCCCTGGTCCGGCGCCTCGACGAGCAGCGTCTCCACCGAGTGGTAGGGGATGCCCTCGGGTGAGAAGTAGCCGTTCGCCGGGTCCTTGATCTTGTTGTAGAGCTGCAGGAAGCGGTCGTTGTACACCCCGCTGGCGGCGGCGAGTTCGGTCACCGTGACGACCGAGGAGCTGTACCCGGGAGCGGTGGAGGTGAAGGTCGCCGAGCCCGTGCCCGCCGCGTCCGCGGTCAGGGTGACGCTCTGCGCGGTCGCCCAGTTGGCCGGGGTGAAGGTCAGGCTCGCACCGCCGGTGACGGACAGCCCGGTGTTGCCGGCGGTCCGCGCGGTGGCGACGGTGACGTTCGCCGTCGGCTGGGCGGAGAGCTTCAGCGCGAACGTGGCGGTCTTGCCCTGGGCGACCGAGACGCTGGTCGGCACGGCCGAGATGGCCGGGCCGGCCGCCACCGTGACGCCTGCCGGGGTGGACTCGCTGCTGGCGCCGGTGCTGTCGTACGCCTTGGCGTACACCGAGTGGCTGCCGGCGGCCGCGCCCGTCCAGGTGAAGCCGTACGGGGCGGTGGTCGAGGTGCCCAGCAGGGTGGTGTTGTCGTAGAACTCGACCTTGCTGATGCTCGCCCCGTCGGAGGCCGTGGCGGTCGCACTGATCGGGATGCTCGCCCCGGCACCGTAACTCGACCCGGGCGTGGGGCTGGTGAGCGTGGTGACGGGCGCCGCGTGGGCACCGGTGCAGCTGACGCCGTTGACCGCGAAGGCGGTCGGCGCGGTGTTGGTGCCGCTGTAGGCGAAGTTCGCGCCCGCGGTGGCCGAACCACCCGGTGCGATCGTCCCGTTGTACGACAGGCTGCTGACGCTGACGTTCTTGCCGGACTGGCTCCAGGTGCCGTTCCAGCCGCTGCCGGAGAGGGTCTGGTTGCCGGTGTACGCGTAGCTCAGCGTCCAACCGCTGATCGCGGCGGTGCCCTTGTTGTTGACGGCGACGTTGGCGGTGAAACCACTGCCCCAGTCGTTGGTCGTGTAGTCGACGGTGCACTGGAGCGAGGCGGCCGAGGCCGGCGCGCCGACCGCCGTGGTCAGACCCGTGGCGAGCAGGGCCAGTGAGACGCCGAGCGAACCGGTGAGGCGGCGTCCGGGTGTCCGGGGGTGCAGGGTGGGAGGTGACAAGACGAGCTCCATCTGGTGGGGGGAAGCGGGTCCTTGCCGTGCATGCGGTGCGGTCGCGGGACGCCGCGACCGGTGGGGCCGAGCCGCTGCGTTCGCGAGGCTGTGGGAGCGCTCCCAAGAATCGGACCGGCCGGGAGAGGTGTCAAGAGGGTGCGCGCGAACCCTCTTCAGTTCCCATCTGGCGGACAAACCCCAAGCCAGAAAAGGCTTATGGATTGTCATGGCAGGCACTGGTCGCTATCTTCCGTGACGGGCATGTGGGAGCGCGCCCACGAAATCGCTCGATCTTGGCACCTCTAGGAGCACCCCATGTCCGTCCGCAGAAAAGCCCTCGCGATGGGTTCGGCGCTGGCCGCAGCCGCCGCCGCGACCCTCGCGATGGTCGGCCCCGGCAGTGCCGCGGCCGCCACCACCGCCTGTACCGTCGACTACTCCACGAACGACTGGGGCAGCGGCTTCACCGCCAATGTGAAGATCAACAATCTGGGCACCGCCGCGGTGAACGGCTGGACGCTGAGCTACGCGTACACCGGCAACCAGACCCTCTCCGGCAGCGGCTGGAACGGCACCTGGAGCCAGTCCGGCAAGAACGTCAGCGTCAGCAGCCTGTCGTACAACGGGACGATCGCACCGGGTGGTTCGGCCGGAACCGGCGCCAACTTCGCCTACAGCGGCACCAACACCGCGCCGACCGCCTTCGCGGTGAACGGCGTCAGCTGCACGGGCGCGGCGGGCACCGCCTCCCCGAGCCCCTCCGCCTCCGCGAGCCCGACGGCGACCACCTCCCCGACCGCCAGCCCCACGGCCACCACCAGCCCCACCGCGACGGCCAGCCCCACGGCCACCGCGACCGCGACCGGCGCCGCCCCGGCCCTGCACGTGGTCGGCAACACCCTGGCCGACGCCTCCGGCAACACCGTGACGCTGCACGGCGTCAACCGCTCCGGCACCGAGTTCATGTGCGTGCAGGGCTACGGCTTCTTCGACGGCCCGGTGGACGCCGCCTCCATCGCCGCGATCAAGAGCTGGAAGGTCAACGCCGTCCGCGTCCCGCTCAACGAGGACTGCTGGAACGGCGCCTCCAACGTCAAGCCCGAGTACGCCGGCGCCAACTACCGCGCCGCGATCAAGACCTGGGTCGACGCCCTGCGCACCAACGGCATCACCCCGATCGTCGAGTTGCACTGGGGCCACGGGCTGTACACCGGTAACTCCTCCGGTTGCTCCGATGTGAACGCCACCTGCCAGAAGCCGATGCCGGGTGCCGAGGCGGTGCCGTTCTGGTCGTCCGTCGCGGACACCTTCAAGGACAACACCTCGGTCGTCTTCGACCTGTTCAACGAGCCCTACGCGGACCGCGCCGTCTCCGGCATCGACCAGGCGTGGCTCTGCTGGCGTGACGGCGCCGGCGCCTGCCCCGGCATCTCCTACCCGGTCAGCGGCATGCAGACGCTGGTCAACACCGTCCGCGCCACCGGCGCCAAGAACGTCATCCTGCTCGGCGGGCTCGCCTACTCCAACGACCTCGGCCAGTGGCTGACCCACAAGCCGGTGGACCCGACCGGCAACCTCGGCGCGGCCTTCCACGTGTACAACTTCAACACCTGCTCCACCGTCGCCTGCCTCGACTCCACGGTGGCGCCGGTCGCCGCCCAGGTGCCGCTGATGGCCGGCGAGATCGGTGAGAGCGACTGCGCCCACGGCTTCGTCGACCAGGTGATGTCCTGGCTGGACGCCAAGAAGCTCTCCTACCTCGGCTGGACCTGGAACACCTGGGACTGCGGCTCCGGCCCCTCGCTGATCAGCAACTTCGACGGCACACCGACCAACTTCGGCATCGGTGTGCGCGACCACCTGCGCGCGATCGGCTGACCAAGTGATCGGCTGACGAAGCGATCGGCTGACCAAGTGGTCGGCCGGGGGCGGTGGAGCGGGCCTCGCGCTCTCCACCGCCCCCGGTGCGTCGCCGCCCCCGTGGGATGCCCGCGGTGGTGGCAGCACCCCAGCCGGCCGAGGGGCGGCCCGTCTCAGAGCCCGTACACCCGGCGGGCGTTGTCCGTGGCGATCAGTCGGGTGAGACGGGCCGCTTCGGCGGCGGAGCAGGCGCCGTCCCGTCGCCAGGCCGCCAGCAACGCGCCCAGGCCGTGCCGGAACTGGGCCGCGCCGACCAGGTGGAGTTCCGGCAGGCCGTAGCCGTCCGTCGAGAACATCACCTTGCCGAACGGCGCCGACTCCAGCAGCTCCCCGAGCACCGCGGACACCTGCGGTCCGGCGTACGAGGCCGTCAGTCCGAGGTCGGCGTACACGTGCGGGAAGACCTGCGCGAGCCAGCCGGCCTGCCGGTGGTAGGGGTAGCCGTGCAGCAGCACCAGGGGCACGCCACTCGGCTCGGCGACCCGGATGAAGTCGGTCAGCAGGGACGGGTCGGCCCGGTGCAGGGTCAGGTCGGGATCGCCGAACCCGGTGTGCAGCTGGAGCGGTCGGCGGGTCTCGGCGCAGACCTCCAGCGCCACCCCGAGCAGGTGCCGCAACAGCACCGGATCGGTCAGCCGGCCGCCGCCGGCGCCCAGCCGGGCCCCGGCGGCCGCGAGCACCTGGAGCCGCCCCGGGCGCTCGCCCGGGATGTCGAGCCCGTACCGGTAGGCCAGCACCGACTTCACGCCGACGGCTCCCGCCTCGACGGCCGCTCCGACCGCCTCCCGCACGGCCGACGGCCAGGCGGCCGCGCCCACGGCGAGTGACTCGGCGATCGTCTCCAGCCGGACCACCTCCCGCACCCGGGCCCCCGCCAGGACGCCGAACCGCTCCGGTGTCAGCAGCGGCCGGCCCGCGGCGGCGGTCAGCCCGGTGTCCAGCAGGCAGGTGTCCAGACCGGCCGCGGCGAGCAGCCGCCGGGCGGCCTCGGGCGCCCCCAGTTCGCGCCGACGTGCGAGGTAATCGGCGGCGGGTGCGTGCGCGGGCAGGCCCAGTGCGGGCGGGCACCAGCGGCGGACGGCGAGCCCGAGAGCACTGTCGAACGCGGTGGTGCCGGGCGCCGGCGGGCGGTCCGACTCGGTGAGCAGTGCGGCCAGTTCGGTGTCGTCGAGCTCGGCGGTCAGCACGCTGTGGCAGTGCTGGTCGATCAGCCGGACCTCCTCCGGGGCCCCGGCCCCGGCCGCCATCTCAGTACCGCCAGCGGGTCGCCGCGATGATCTCCTCGGGCTCCCGGCCGGCGAAGAGCTCCTGCTCGGCCCGCCGGACGGCGAGCACCGCCTCGTACAACGGCTCGCCGAGCGCCTCGCGCAGGACGGCCGACCGCTCGAAGGCGGCGATCGCCTGCGGCAGATCCGTGGGCAGGCGCGGCACGCTCCCCGGGGGGAGCGCGGCCGGATCGACGGTGGTCTCCGGGGGTAGCCGCAGCCCTTGGTCGATGCCGGCCAGGCCGGCCGCGATCACACCGCCGACGACCAGATACGGATTCGCGGTCGCGTCGAAGCACTTGATCTCGGCGTTGGCCGCGCTGCTCCGCTCGCCGGCCGAGCCGGTGACCAGGCGGAGCGCGGCCTCCCGGTTCTCCAGGCCCCAGCACTGGTAGGCACCGGCCCAGCGCGAGGGGACCAGGCGCAGGTACCCGGCCGGGCTGGGGGTGCCGAGGACGAGCAGCTCCGGCAGGGCGGCGAGCACCCCGGCGAAGAAGGCCTGCGCCTCCTCGGTGAGCCCGTGCGGACCGGGGCCGCCGTGGCCGAGGTTGCGCTCGCCGCGCCAGAGGCTGAGGTGCAGGTGGGCGCCGTTGCCGACGCCGTCGGGCTCGACGGCCGGGGCGAAGGAGGCTCGCAGGCCGTGCCGGATCGAGACGGCCCGGACGGTGTGCCGGACGAGCACGGCGGTGTCGGCGGCGGCGACCGGGCCCTCGGCCGCGACCGAGACCTCGAACTGGCCGGGCGCGTACTCGGGGTGGATCTGCAACACGGTCAGGCCCTGGTGCTCCAGCGCCCGCAGGACGTCGCGGAGATAGTCGGACAGGTCGGCCAACCGCTGGAGCCCGTACGCCGGGCCGTGGGTCGGGTAGCGCGGCGGCTCCTCCGGCGGACCGGCCAGGGCGACGACCCACTCGACCTCGACACCGGCCAGCAGGGTGAGCCCGCGCTCGCGGGCGGCGCTCTCCATCCGGCGGGCGAACCGGCGCTGGCAGCCCGGGTGCGGGGTGTCGTCCTGGGTGTGGCGGTCGGCGGGGGCCCAGGCCCAGCCGGGCTGGGCGGCGAGCGGCACCAGCCGGTCGAGGTCGGGGCGCAGCCGGAGATCCCCGACCGGTCCGCTGCCGACCCGGCTCTCGGTGATCGAGTCGTCGACCAGGAAGACGTCGAAGCAGGGTGCGGCGCCGACTCCCCGGGCGGCCGCGTGCTCCAGGCCGCCCACCGGGACGGCCTTGACCCGGGCGATACCGGCGTTGTCCACCCAGCCGAGGGCCACCACGTCCACGGCGGCGGTGCGCAGCCGGTCCGCGACGAGCCGTGCCCGGGCGGCGCGCTCGGCCATGGCGAGCTCGGCCATGGCGAGCTCGGCGACGGCCTGCTCGGGTGCGGGGCTCTCCGGTGCGGGGCGCTCGGCCGGGGGACGGCCGGGGGTGGGGGCGGCGCTCATGGCGATCATGCTTCCGTGCCCGCCCGGCGGGCGCCATTCCCCGTACGAGTGGTTTGCCGGTCCGGTGCGCTCAGGTCCCGTCCGGTGCGCTCCGGGGCGGATCGTGACCGTCCCCGGTCGGTGGTGATCGGCGTGCCCGCGCGCCCTCCCCCGGCCCGCACGCCCTGGCCGGCCCACTGCGGCCGACCGGGCGGCCGACCGTTCACCGGCCCGGAGGACGCCGGCGGATTTCTCCGTCCACCCTCTTCCTACTTGTCGGTAACTTCGCTACAGTGACCGGCACGCACCACCGCCGGGCTTCGGGAGCCGCACCGGCGGGGTCGCCGCCGGCCGCGCCAACGCGCTCTGCCGGGCGGCGGCACGGGTGCCCTTCACCCGCCCTGCGCCGCACCGGCGCACGACGGGGTTCCTCGTATCAGCGTCGCTTCCTTCTCTTGAGCGCCTGAGCAGCACGGCGTACCCGTGGCACGGCCGGAGCGGACCGGTCGCCGACGCGTACGCCGCCACCGTCATCTCCCTCCCCCCGTGCGCGACCCTCCTCCGGCGGCTGCCGGCCCCGACGACGGGGCGCAGCCGCGCCGCCGGAGCGCGCCCGGGTTCACATGACAAAGGAGTCAGGATCCAATGGAGCGTCCCTTTCCCACTGTCGCCGTGGTCGGCCTGGGCACCATGGGTGCCGGCGTGGCGGTGACGGTCGCCAGGAGCGGCCGCCGGGTGATCGGCGTCGAGGCGAACGACGACAGCGCCGCACGGGCCCTGTCCCGGATCGAGGAGAGCACCGCGCACGACGTGGAGCGCGGGCGGATCACCGCCGAGGAGCGCACCGCGCTGCTGGCGCTGATCTCGGTCGGCGCCCGGCTGGACGCGGCCGCCGCCGCCGACCTCGTGATCGAGGAGGTCCCCGAGCAGCTGGAGCTGAAGCGGGAGATCTTCGCCGAGCTGGACCGCCTCTGCCCCGCGGAAACGGTGCTGGCGACCGGTACCACCGCGCTGTCGGTGACCCGGATCGCCGCCGCCACCGCGCGGCCCGAGCGGGTGCTCGGCCTGCACTTCTTCAACCCGGTGCCGGTGATGAAGCTGGTCGAGGTGGTCCGCACGGTGCTGACCGCTCCGCAGGTGGCCGAGGCCGCCGCCGGGTTCGCCCGCGAGCTCGGCAAGGAGCCGGTCGCGGCCGGCGACCGGGCGGGCTTCGTGGTCAACGGTCTGCTCTTCGCGTACCTGAACCAGGCCGCGTCGATGTTCGAGTCCAAGTACGCGACGCGGGAGGACATCGACGCGGCGATGCGGCTCGGCTGCGGCCTGCCGATGGGGCCGCTGGCCCTGCTGGACCTGATCGGCGTGGACACCGCCCGCACCGTGCTGGAGGCGATGTACGAGCAGTCCAGGGACCGCCTGCACGCCCCGGCCCCGATCCTCGGCCAGCTGGTCTCGGCCGGGCTGCTGGGCCGCAAGTCCGGCCGCGGCTTCTACACGTACGAGGCACCGGGATCGTCCAGGACGGTGCCGGGCGCGGGCGGCGCGGAGTCGGTCCGCGCGGCCGGCCGGGAGGTGCGTACGGTCGGCGTCTGCGGCTCGGGCACGATGGCGACCGGCATCGTCGAGGTCTTCGCCAAGGCCGGGTACACGGTGCTGCTGGCCGCCCGCAGCCGCGAGAAGGCGGACCGGGCCAAGGCGCAGCTGGCGAAGTCGCTGGAGCGGTCGGTCGCCAAGGGCCGGCTGACCGGCGACCAGCGGGACACCGCGCTCGCCCTGGTCACCCCGACCGGCCTCTACACCGACCTGGCCGAGGCCGACCTGGTGGTCGAGGCGGTCGCCGAGGACCTCGCGGTCAAGCGGGAGCTGTTCGCCGCGCTGGACAAGATCTGCCGCCCCGGCGCGGTGCTGGCGACCACCACCTCCAGCCTGCCGGTGATCAGCTGCGCGACCGCGACCTCGCGGCCGCAGGACGTGGTCGGCATGCACTTCTTCAACCCGGCCCCGGCGATGAAGCTGGTCGAGGTCGTGTCGACCGTGCTGACCGCGCCGGACGTCACCGCGACCGTGCTGGAGATCTGCGCCAAGGTCCGCAAGCACCCGGTGGAGTGCGGGGACCGCGCCGGCTTCATCGTGAACGCCCTGCTCTTCCCCTACCTGAACGACGCGGTGCGGATGCTGCAGGAGCACTACGCGACGGTGGACGACATCGACACCGCGATGAAGCTCGGCTGCGGTTACCCGATGGGCCCGTTCGAACTGCTGGACGTGGTCGGCCTGGACGTCTCGCTGACCATCGAGCAGGTGCTGCACCAGGAGTTCCGCGAGCCGGGCCTGGCGGCCGCGCCGCTGCTGGAGCACCTGGTCGCGGCGGGCTGCCTGGGCCGCAAGACCGGCCGCGGGTTCCGCGACCACGCACGCCGGTGACCGGCCCCTCCGCGGGCGGGACGCCGAGAGCCGGCTGGAGCCCCGGTGCGGGCTCCTCCCGCTGGCCCCGGCCCGCGGTGAGCGGACCGGTGACCCCGGTGCGCCGGGCCAGGCCCGATACCGCGTCGCCCGGGACGTGTAGCGTTCCGGGCATGGATCGGGTTCAGGCAGTCTCCGAGCAGCAGTCCGCCGCACGGCGGTCGGCCGTACGGCACGAGCCGGCGCGTCCGGCACCGGCGGGCGGCGCCGGGGATCCCGGCCCGGGCGGTCGCCGGGCCGCGGCGCAGCGCCTGCAGATGCGGCAGGACCTCGCCACCGCGGCGATGGAGCTGTTCGCCGGGCAGGGCTACGAGGAGACGACGGTCGACCAGATCGCCGCCGCCGCCGGGGTGGCCCGCCGGACCTTCTTCCGGTACTTCCGCTCCAAGGAGGAGGCGATCTTCCCGGACCACGACGACACCCTGGTCCGGGTGGCCGACCTGCTGGCCAGCGCCGATCCCGAGGAGCATCCGCTGGACGTGGTCTGCCGGGGCATCAAGGAGGTGCTGCGGATGTACGCGTCCACGCCCTCCGTCTCGGTGGCGCGCTACCAGTTGATCCGTCAGGTGCCGGCCCTGCGCGAGCGTGAGATCGCCGTGGTGGCCCGGTACGAGCGGCTGTTCACCCGGTACCTGCTGGGCCGGTTCGACGCGGCCTCGCAGATCCCGCCCGGCTGGCAGCGCGGCGGGGACGACGACTCGATGCTGGCCGAGGTCTCGGCGGCGGCCGTGGTCGCCGCGCACAACCACGTGCTGCGGCGCTGGCTGCGGGCGGGCGGGCACGGCGACGTGGAGGCCCAGCTGGACCACTCGTTCGAGGTGATCCGCGGCACCTTCTGGGCGACCGAGCCCTCGGGGGTGCGGCGGCGTGGGGCGCAGGTGGCACCCGGTGCCAGCGGGGAGCCCGGGTCCGCCCTGGAGGCCGTGGTTTCGAGCGCACTCAGTGCCAGCCCGGGTGGTGAGGTCCTCATCACAGTGGCCCGGACCGACGCCCCGCTGGACGTCGTCCTGGACAGTATCCGGACGGCGCTGGCGGGCCCGATAGCCCAGTAGATCGACCAGTTCACGCAGGTCAGAGGCGTAACGAAGGCCCGTCCCGGTCTGCCGGGGCGGGCCTTCGCCGCGCCCGCGGACGGCCCTTCGAACGGCGATCCGATTCACCTGAATTGATGACACCCAGTGTCTTTACGAGTGGCACAGGGTGCCACTACCTTGTTACTCACCAGTCGCGGCGCCGCGGCTCCCCACCTCGGCGCGCCGTCGTCGGGCGCTCCCACACCCCGGGAGCCAGCCTCACCCAACCCACCCACCCTCAGCGAAGCCGGTGTCCGCTCCCGGCTCCCCCAGACGCCCTGTGCCCCTCACACAGGTACGCCTTCGGAGGCAGCCATGAAGGAAATCCTCGACGCGATCCTCAGCTCCGACAGCACCGCGGCGGACTTCGCCGCGATCAAGCTCCCGGAGTCCTACCGCGCGATCACGCTCCACAAGGACGAGGAGCAGATGTTCGCCGGCCTCGACAGCCGCGACAAGGACCCTCGCCAGTCCCTGCACCTGGACGACGTCGCCCTGCCCGAACTCGGTCCGGGCGAGGCCCTGGTCGCCGTCATGGCCAGCGCCGTCAACTACAACACCGTGTGGAGCTCGATCTTCGAGCCGGTCTCCACCTTCGGGTTCCTGGAGCGCTACGGGCGGCTGTCGCCGCTCACCAGGCGTCACGACCTGCCGTACCACGTGCTCGGCTCCGACCTCGCGGGCGTGGTGCTGCGCACCGGCGCCGGCGTCAACGCCTGGAAGCCGGGCGACGAGGTCGTCGCACACTGCCTCTCGGTCGAGCTGGAGTCCTCGGACGGCCACAACGACACGATGATGGACCCGGAGCAGCGCATCTGGGGCTTCGAGACCAACTTCGGCGGCCTGGCCCAGCTGGCCCTGGTGAAGACCAACCAGCTGATGCCCAAGCCGGCGCACCTGACCTGGGAGGAGGCCGCCTCCCCCGGCCTGGTCAACTCCACCGCCTACCGTCAGCTGGTCTCGCGCAACGGCGCCGGCATGAAGCAGGGCGACAACGTGCTGATCTGGGGCGCCAGCGGCGGCCTCGGCTCGTACGCCACGCAGTACGCGCTGGCCGGCGGCGCCACCCCGATCTGCGTGGTCTCCAACGACCAGAAGGCCGAGATCTGCCGGTCGATGGGCGCCGAGGCGATCATCGACCGCAGCGCCGAGGGCTACCGCTTCTGGAAGGACGAGAACACCCAGGACCCGCGCGAGTGGAAGCGGCTGGGCGGGCGGATCCGCGAGCTGACCGGTGGCGAGGACGTGGACATCGTCTTCGAGCACCCGGGCCGGGAGACCTTCGGCGCCTCGGTGTACGTCACCCGCAAGGGCGGCACCATCGTGACCTGCGCCTCGACCTCCGGCTTCATGCACCAGTATGACAACCGCTACCTGTGGATGTCCCTGAAGAAGATCGTCGGCTCGCACTTCGCCAACTACCGCGAGGCCTGGGAGGCCAACCGCCTGGTCGCGAAGGGCAAGATCCACCCGACGCTCTCCAAGGTCTACACCCTCGACCAGACCGGCCAGGCGTCGCTGGACGTCCACCGGAACAAGCACCAGGGCAAGGTCGGCGTGCTCTGCCTGGCCCCGTCCGAGGGCCTGGGCGTGCGCGACCACGAGCTGCGCGAGAAGCACCTGCCGGCCATCAACCGCTTCCGGGACATCTGATGACGGATCGGAGCGAGCGGATCGCGCGCGACCGGCCCTGGCTGATGCGCACGTACGCGGGCCACTCCACGGCGAGCGACTCCAACGCGCTGTACCGCAAGAACCTCGCCAAGGGCCAGACCGGGCTCTCGGTGGCGTTCGACCTGCCGACCCAGACGGGCTACGACTCGGACCACATCCTCGCCCGCGGCGAGGTCGGCCGGGTCGGCGTCCCGATCGGGCACGTCGGTGACATGCGCACCCTGTTCGACGGCATCCCGCTCGAACGGACCAACACCTCGATGACGATCAACGCCACCGCGATGTGGCTGCTGGCGCTCTACCAGGTGGTCGCCGAGGAGCAGGGCGCGGACGTCGCCGGGCTCACCGGCACCACCCAGAACGACATCGTCAAGGAGTACCTCTCGCGCGGGACGCACGTCTTCCCGCCCGGCCCGTCGGTACGCCTGATCACCGACATGATCGCCTACACGGTCGGCAACCTCCCCAAGTGGAACCCGATCAACATCTGCAGCTACCACCTCCAGGAGGCCGGGGCCACCCCGGTCCAGGAGATCGCGTACGCGATGTGCACCGCGATCTCCGTCCTGGACGCCGTCCGCGACTCGGGCCAGGTGCCGGCCGAGCGGATGGGCGAGGTGGTCGCCCGGATCTCCTTCTTCGTCAACGCCGGCGTGCGCTTCGTCGAGGAGATGTGCAAGATGCGGGCCTTCGCCCAGCTCTGGGAGAAGGTCACCCTGGAGCGCTACGGCATCCAGGACGCCAAGCAGCGCCGCTTCCGGTACGGCGTCCAGGTCAACTCGCTCGGGCTCACCGAGGCCCAGCCGGAGAACAACGTCCAGCGGATCGTCCTGGAGATGCTGGCCGTCACCCTCTCCAAGGACGCCCGTGCCCGCGCCGTCCAGCTGCCCGCCTGGAACGAGGCGCTCGGCCTGCCCCGCCCCTGGGACCAGCAGTGGTCGCTGCGGATCCAGCAGGTGCTGGCCTACGAGTCGGACCTCCTGGAGTACGGGGACATCTTCAACGGCTCCGAGGTCATCGAGACCAAGACGGCCGCGCTGCTGGCCGGCGCCGAGGCGGAGATCGCCAAGGTGCTGGAGATGGGCGGGGTCATCCCCGCGGTCGAGTCCGGCTACCTCAAGTCCAACCTGGTCTCCTCGCACGCCGCCCGGCGGGCCCGGATCGAGTCCGGCGAGGACAAGATCGTCGGGGTCAACTGCTTCGACACCACCGAGGAGAGCCCGCTCACGGCCGACCTCGACACCGCGATCATGGTGGTCGACCCGGCCTCCGAGCAGTCCGTACTGGCCGCGCTCGAGCAGTGGCGCGGCGAGCGGGACGACGACGCCGTCCAGCGCGCCCTGGAGCAGCTCAGGACCACCGCGACCACCAGCGACAACCTGATGCCCGCCACCCTCGCCTGCGCCCGGGCCGGCGTCACCACCGGCGAGTGGTCCTTCGCCCTGCGGGACGTCTTCGGCGAGTACCGCGCGCCCACCGGCGTCGGCGGCGCCCCGGTCGCGGTCGCGGCCGAGCCGGGCGGCGAGCTGGCCGCCGTCCGCGAGGCGGTGGCCGCCACGGCGGCCGAGCTGGGCGCCGGCAAGCTGCGCCTGCTGGTCGGCAAGCCCGGGCTGGACGGCCACTCCAACGGCGCCGAGCAGATCGCCGTCCGGGCCCGCGACGCCGGGTTCGAGGTGGTCTACCAGGGGATCCGGCTGACTCCCGAGCAGATCGTCTCCGCCGCCGTCGCGGAGGACGTGCACTGCGTGGGCCTGTCGATCCTCTCCGGGGCCCACCCCGAGCTGGTGCCCGATGTCCTGAACCGGCTGCGCCGCGCCGGGGTGGAGGATGTCCCCGTGATCGTGGGTGGCATCATCCCGGCAGCGGACGGTGAGGCCCTCAAGGCCGCCGGCATCGCCGCCGTCTTCACCCCGAAGGACTTCGGCATCACCACCATCATCGGCCGGATCGTGGACGAGATCCGGCTCGCCAACAGGCTCCAGCCCTGGACGCCGACCACCGCCGCGTCCACCAGCTGACCCCGGAAGGAACCGACCACCCTCATGACCACCGTGAACCGGCTTCGCCCCCGCCGCTCCTGCCTCGCCGTGCCGGGCAGCAACCCGCGCTTCCTGGAGAAGGCCCAGAGCCTGCCCGCCGACCAGGTCTTCCTGGACCTCGAGGACGCCTGCGCCCCGCTGGTCAAGGAGAGCGCCCGTCACAACATCGTCGACGCGCTGAACAACGGCGACTGGGGCAAGAAGACCAAGGTCGTCCGGGTCAACGACTGGACCACCCACTGGACGTACCGTGACGTGATCACGGTGGTCGAGGGCGCCGGCCCGAATCTCGACTGCATCATGCTGCCCAAGGTCCAGGACGCCACCCAGGTCAAGGCGCTCGACCTGCTGCTCACCCAGATCGAGAAGACGATGGGCTTCGAGGTCGGCAAGATCGGCATCGAGGCGCAGATCGAGAACGCCAAGGGCCTGGTCAACGTCGACGAGATCGCCGCCGCCTCGCCCCGGCTGGAGACCATCATCTTCGGCCCGGCCGACTTCATGGCCTCGATCAACATGAAGACCCTGGTGGTCGGCCAGCAGCCGCCCGGCTACCCGGCGGACGCCTACCACTACATCCTGATGCGCATCCTGATGGCCGCCCGCACGCACGACCTGCAGGCCATCGACGGCCCCTACCTGCAGATCCGCAACGCCGAGGGCTACCGCGAGGTCGCCGGCCGCGCCGCCGCCCTCGGCTTCGACGGCAAGTGGGTCCTGCACCCGGACCAGGTCGCCGCCGCGAACGAGATCTTCTCGCCCTCGCAGGAGGACTACGACCACGCCGAGCTGATCCTGGACGCCTACGACTGGTGCACCTCGGAGGCCGGCGGCGCCAAGGGCTCCGCGATGCTCGGCGACGAGATGATCGACGAGGCCAGCCGCAAGATGGCCCTGGTCATCGCGGGCAAGGGCCGGGCCGCCGGCTTCGAGCGCACCTCCAAGTTCGAGCCCCCGCAGGCCTGACCGCCGACCCCCTTCTTCTTCTAAGGACATCTCATGCAGTTCGGACGCACCTACGAGGAGTTCGAGGTCGGCGCGGTCTACAAGCACTGGCCGGGGAAGACCGTCACCGAGTACGACGACCACCTCTTCTGTCTGCTCACCATGAACCACCACCCGCTCCACATGGACGCGAACTACGCCGAGAAGACGACCGACTTCGGCAGGAACGTGGTGGTGGGCAACTACGTCTACTCGCTCCTGCTCGGTATGTCCGTCCCGGACGTCTCCGGCAAGGCGATCGCCAACCTGGAGGTCGAGTCGCTGCGGCACATCGCGCCGACCTTCCACGGAGACACCATCTACGGCGAGACCGTCGTGCTGGACAAGTGGCCGTCCAAGTCCAAGGACGACCGGGGCATCGTCCACGTCGAGACCAAGGGCTACAAGCAGGACGGCACGGTCGTGTGCGTCTTCCGCCGCAAGGTGATGGTGCCGACCGAGACGTACACCAAGGCCCGCGGCGGGGAGCAGCCCGGCCGTCCGGAGCCGCTCGCCTGACGGCCCCCGAAAGCCCCGGCAGGAGGAGCCGCCGTCATCGGCTCCTCCCCGGTCACGGGGGCTCCGCGGAAGTCACGCCCGCGGAGTCCCCGACCCCCACCCCGAGAGTCACCCGCACCACCCGCACCACCCGCAGTACCCGCAGTACGCACCCCCACCCTCACCTCTTCATCTGCATGACAGGAGCCGCACGATGGGACGCCTCGCACAGACCGACGGCCTCACCGAGATCCAGCGGGACATCCTCGCCACCGTGCGGGACTTTGTCGACAAGGAGATCATTCCGGTCGCCGGCGAGCTGGAGCACAAGGACGAGTACCCGACCGCCATCGTCGAGGGGATGAAGCAGTTGGGCCTCTTCGGCCTGACCATCCCCGAGGAGTACGGCGGCCTCGGCGAGTCCCTGCTCACCTACGCCCTGGTGGTGGAGGAGATCGCGCGGGGCTGGATGTCGGTGTCCGGCATCGTCAACACGCACTTCATCGTGGCGCACATGATCAACGCGCACGGCACCCAGGAGCAGAAGGACCACTTCCTGCCCAGGATGGCGGCCGGCGAGATCCGCGGCGCCTTCTCGATGTCCGAGCCGGGCCTCGGCTCCGACGTCGCGGCGATCTCCACCAAGGGCGTCAAGGACGGCGACTTCTACGTCCTCAACGGCCAGAAGATGTGGCTGACCAATGGCGGTACCTCCACCCTGGTCGCGGTGCTCTGCAAGACCGACGAGGGCGGTGACACGCCGTATCGCAACATGACCACCTTCCTGATCGAGAAGACGCCCGGTTTCGGCCAGAATCCGACCGTCCCCGGGCTCACCGTGCCCGGGAAGATCGAGAAGATGGGCTACAAGGGCGTCGACACCACGGAGCTGATCCTCCAGGACGTCCGGATCCCGGCGAACCGGGTCCTCGGCGGCGTCCCCGGCAAGGGCTTCTACCAGATGATGGACGGCGTCGAGGTCGGCCGCGTCAACGTGGCCGCGCGCGGCTGCGGCGTCGCCCGCCGCGCCTTCGAACTGGGCATCTCCTACGCCCAGCAGCGCTCCACCTTCGGCAAGAAGATCTCCGAGCACCAGGCCATCCAGTTCAAGCTGGCCGAGATGGCCACCAAGGTCGAGGCCGCGCACCAGATGATGGTGATGGCCGCCCGCAAGAAGGACAGCGGGGAGCGCAACGACCTGGAAGCCGGCATGGCCAAGTACCTCGCCTCCGAGTACTGCAAGGAGGTCGTCGAGGACTCCTTCCGGATCCACGGCGGCTACGGCTTCTCCAAGGAGTACGAGATCGAGCGCCTCTACCGGGAGGCCCCGATGCTGCTGATCGGTGAAGGTACGGCGGAGATCCAGAAGATGATCGTGGGACGCCGGCTGCTGGAGGAGTACCGACTCGCCGACTAGGCGACGCAATTCCGATTGACGGCCGGAGGGCGGGCGTGCGGGCCCGCCCCGGCACCGCCGTACCCCTGTACCCCGGCCTGGTCCGCCGCGGTTCGGTACGGCCTCCGGGGGCGGCCGCAAGGCGCGTATCAGCTGGTACGCGCCCTGCGGCCGCTTCCGTACGCCCTCGTGCGCCCCGCCATTGGGCTGAGACTTGAGTCACCCGACTCTCCGCACCCCTTGGGAACCGAACCGGGGCGAGCTACGGTCGTACACATAGCAGGCTCATCACGGCGCAGCCCAGGACAGACGCACGAGCAGGCGGGTTGCCCACCCACCGTGTGCTCCCGATAGCATCCACCGGGACAGCACAGCCGTCCCTTTATCACTCGATCCCCGCGGTGGCCCCCGTCCAGCGGCCATGATCCCCCGCGACAAAGGTCTTCGATGCCCATCAGCCCGTCCCCTCACACCTCCGTCACGGACAGCGATGCCCTCGCCGCTCCGACGGCCGGCCGGCGACCCCGCGTGACCATCGCGCGCGGAGCCACCCCCTGGTTCGTCCCCACCCTGGCCACGGCCGCCCTTACCACCGCCCTCACCAGGCGGAGCGGTAAGTGGGCCCTGGCGGCGGTGCCGACCTGCGCGCTCAGCGCGGGCATGCTGTGGTTCTTCCGCGACCCCGAGCGTGAGATCGGCACCGGCAGGGTCATCTCGCCCGCCGACGGCGTGGTCCAGAGCATCGACGCCTGGCCGGACGGCCGCACCCGGGTGGCGATCTTCATGAGCCCGCTGAACGTGCACGTGAACCGGGCCCCGCTGCCCGGCACGGTGACGTCCGTCGAACACGTCGCGGGCGGCTTCGTCCCGGCGTTCAACAAGGACAGCGACCAGAACGAACGTGTCGTGTGGCATTTCGACACCGAGCTCGGCGACATCGAGATGGTGCAGATCGCGGGGGCCGTGGCCCGCCGCATCGTGCCCTACGTGGATGCCGGCACCAAGGTCGAGCAGGGCGAGCGGATCGGCCTGATCCGTTTCGGCTCCCGCGTCGACACCTACCTGCCGGCCGGCGTCGAGGTCGGCGTCGAGGTCGGCCAGAAGACCACCGCCGGGGTGACACGCCTTGACCGTGACTGATCCTGAGACGATCGCGGGTCTGGACGACGAGGAGACGGAGCTGCGTCGCCGCCGCTGGGCGCGCGACCGCGAGCTGCGTGCCCCGCGTTCGCCCCAGCACCTGTCCACCGCCGACTTCCTGACCCTGGGCAACGCCGTCTGCGGCTTCCTGGCGATCTACTCGATCACCACCGGGGTCCTGGTCCCGCACATCACCAACCCGGACGCCGCGCCGGACCGGCACAGCGCCGCCACCACGGTGGTGCTGCTGCTGATCGGTTCGATGTGCGACCTGTTCGACGGCCTGGTGGCGCGTCGGCTGCGCTCCTCGGCGCTCGGCGCCGAACTCGACAACCTGGCCGACCTGATCAGCTTCGGCATCGCGCCGGCCTACTTCGTCGCGGTCTGGGGCATGGTCTCGCCCGGCTCGGACAGCCGGCTGTCGGCGCTGATCGCCCTGACGGTCCTGCTGTCGGTGGTCCTGCGGCTGGCCCGCTTCTCGGCCGTGAAGATGCGGCCGGGGGTCTTCCAGGGCATGCCGTGCCCGATGGGCGCGATGACGGTGATCGCCATCGTGCTGCTGGACCCGCCGTTCCTGCCGGGGCTGCTCGCCATCGCCGGTACCGCGTACCTGATGATGAGCCGGATCGAGTACCCCAAGCCGCAGGGCCTGCTGGCCACCGCGACGCTCTGCTGGATCGTCGTCAGCATCGGCTGCCTCGCCGCCTGGGCGACCGGCCTGCCGGGTGGCGACACCCTGCTGCACATCGGCGCGTTCGCCCAGATCGCGCTGGCCGCGATGGCCCCGCTGCTGGTCATCCGACGCAAGGTCGGCCAGAAGGTGGGCGACGTCCGCGCCCGCCGCGCGGAGTCCCGCATCGGCTGACCGAGAGCCACCGCAACGCCGAAGGGGCCCGGATCCGCCAGGATCCGGGCCCCTTCGGCGTTCGCCGGTGCCGACCGCGGGGTCGGCGTCGGCGGGCGCGGGCTACGCGCCGCCGTTGTGGACCGAGAAGGCCGAGCGGCGGGCCGCCCGGGCCACCGCCGGGTCGGGGTGCACCCCGGAGACGGCGGTGAGCACGGAGGCCGCCCGCGGGTGGCCGGACTGCCGGGCCCGCGCGAACAGCCGGACCGGATCCCCGGCCGAGGCGCCCTCCACATGGCCGACCAGCAGCCCCGTCTCGCCGTGGTCGAGCACGGCGGCGGCGGTGTCGACCCAGAGCCAGGCGGCGTCCTCGGCGCCCAGCACGTCGGCCGGGGAGACGCTCTCCTCGTCCGACTGCTCGGCCAGCCAGAGCAGTGCGTAGGGCCGCAGCACGGGCTCGTCGACGGCGGCCCGGACGGCCTGCTCGGCGGTGCCGCCGGCCACCCGCAGCGCCTCGAAGGCCAGGCCGCGCACCAGCGCGTCCTCGCCCTGCGCGGCGTCCAGCAGCTCGGCGACGGCGCGGTCCACCGGACGGGCCGCGACCCAGGCCCGGTACTCCGCGCGAGCCGGGCCCGGCGAGTAGTCGGCGCAGGCGTTGAGGAGCTCACGGGCGCTCTGCTCGATGTGCCCGGCGGCGGTCTGCGCGACGGTGCAGATCTCCTCCAGCTTGGCTCGCACGGCCCAGTGCCCGAGGCGGGAGAGTTCGGCCGCCTCGTCCCGGCGGACCACGGCGCCGACGGCGGCCAGGCCGTCGAGCATCCAGTCCAGCACGGCGGCGACGTCGGAGGGCGCGGACGGGGTGTCGACCTGCGGCTCACGGCAGGTGCCGCGCACGGCCGAGACGGCGGAGGCGGCGTGCGGCACCGGCGAGAGGGCGGTGGCGCCGCCGGCACCGAGCCGTCTCTCGTCCAGGCCCCGGCGCAGCAGCTCCATGAGCTCGCTCTCGGCCACCGGCCCGTCCACCAGGTGCAGGAAGGAGAGCAGCTGGGGGGCCTGGTCGACGGCCTGTCCCGCGAGCACGGCGAAGACCCCGCGCAGGGCGGCCGGCGGCACCGGGGCCAGCAGGGTCCAGGCGTCGAACAGCGCGGACCAGCCGCGGACGACGGCCTCGTCGTCGTGCTCCCAGGCGTGCAGGCGCCAGCCGGGCGCCGCGCCGCCGTCCCGGGGCTCGACCAGGCCGACCAGCAGGGCCTGCCCCCAGGCCTTGGCGGCGGCGCCGACGGTCATGGCCAGTGCCCGGCCCGCCGCGCGGGCGTCGTCGGGCAGCAGCTCGCCGCGCTTGTCGACCTGCTCCAGCTCGCCCGCCCAGCGGGCGATCCGGACGGCGTCGACGAGCATCCGGCGGGCCAGCGGGGCCAGCTCGGCCGGCGCCGGAAAGCCTTCGGGTACGGGGACGCGCCCGCGCCCGGGGGCCGGTGCGGGGCCACGGCGGCGGGGTGCGCCGGGAGCGCCCGGACGCGCACCGTCGGGACGGTGGGCCGTACCGGGCAGACGGGTCACCGTCGCGCCGGTACCGATCGTCGGCGGGAGCGGGGCATCACGGTCGCGCGGGTTCCGAGACGTCACGCCGTGCAGTCTTCCCCGTGCACGGGCGTTCTGTCACATCGAGTTCGGCGAGTCTGTGGGGAGCCGGGGCGCCGAAGGCCGCAAGAGCGGGCAACCACCCGCAAACCGGGCCGTCGGATGGTGAACATGGCATGTATGTGACATGACAGGAGTACGACGGCCGGGCTGCCCACCGACCGGCGCGGCCCGCCGTGGGGAGCGCCGGGCCGTGGCGAGTGCCGGGCCGTGGCAAGCGCCCGGGCCCTCGGGAGCCGTCTGCGGGGCTCGGCGGCCGGCCGCCGGGGCCGTTCAGAGCAGCGGCGTGAGAAAGCGGCGCAGGCTCTCCTCGTAGCCGGCCGGGTTCGCGTTCCACAGGGCGGCGTGTTCGGCCCCGGGCACCGGCCGCAGGGTGACCAGGTCCGCCCGCCGGTTCCCGAGGCGTTCGGCGGCGGCCCAGGGGGCGACCGCGTCCTCCGTGCCGTGCAGCAGCAGGGTGGGCACCTGGAGGTCGGTGCCCTGGGCCAGCCGGGCGAAGTCCGCGAGGTCCACCTTGGAGCGCCCTTCGGCGGCCAGCGCGCCCAGCCCGGCGAGCGGGGCGCTGACGCCCGCTCCGGTCGCCTCCCGGCGGATGGTGGCCGGCAGGTCCAGCACCGGCGAGTCCAGGATCAGCCCGCTGACCGCGGAGGCCCAGGCGGAGCGGGCCGCCGTCTGCAGGGCCATGGTGGCGCCCAGCGACCACCCGTAGAGGACGACCCGGCCCGCGCCGCTGTCGAGGGCGAGGCGGATCGCGGCCTCGACGTCGCGCCACTCCGTGTCGCCGAAGTGGCCGAGCCCGTCGGGCGAGGCCGGCGCGTCCTCGTCCCCCCGGTAGGTGACCGAGAGCACCGGCAGCGCGAGCCGGTGCAGCAGCGGTACCGCGCAGAGCGTCTGCTGCCGGTCGGCGCCCGGCCCGTGCACCAGCAGCACCCAGGTGCCCCGCCTGCCGTCCACGTACCAGGCGGGCAGCGGACCGGACTCGCCCTCGGACGCGGTCTCGATGAAGGGCAGCCCGAGCGCGCGCTCCGGGTCGCCCAGGTACACCCGGGGGGTGAGCCGGACGGCCGTGCCGATGTCCAGCGTGCCGTTGTCGGCGCGCTCCAGCCGACGGGTGACGCCCTGCCGGTCGCTCTGCAGGACCTCGCCGACGACCGCGTGCCCCCCGCCGCCCCACTCCAGGGCGTAGCGGCCGGGGCGGGTGGTCTGCGGGGTGGGGGTGAGCACGACGCGTCCGGCGGCCAGGCCCAGCACCCTCACCTGCGCCGCGCCCTTTGCGCCCTTCGCCGCGGCGGCGCGGGGATGTACCGCGCGCTCCGACACCCTGCGTCCGAGTGCCAGGACGGCGATGCCCGTCCCGGCCGCGGCGGCCGCCACGACGGCCGCGGTTCCCCAGCGCATATCCCACTCCCCGCTCTGCTGCCTGCTGCTGTGCCGCGGCGCCGGCCGAGGCCCGGATGCATACGCACACCAGTCCACGCGCCGCGCGGGCGGACGGCCACCGGTGCGGGGCCGTCCGGGGCACGCCGGGCGGCGCCCGAAGGGGGCCCGGGCCGGCCGGGCCGAGC
The DNA here is from genome assembly GCF_041435095.1 of Kitasatospora sp. NBC_00315. Lineage (NCBI taxonomy): Bacteria > Bacillati > Actinomycetota > Actinomycetes > Kitasatosporales > Streptomycetaceae > Kitasatospora > Kitasatospora sp. NBC_00315. The sequence continues at coordinate 2,425,753 of NZ_CP108025.1, forward strand.
GGGGCCGAGCCGAGCGGGCCCGCGGAGCAAGGGACCCGCGGAGCAAGGGCGCAGGGGACAGGGCGCAGGGGACAGGGGGCAGGGGCAGGGGGCAGGGGGCACGGGCAGGGGGCGGGGCGCAGGGCGCAGGGCGCGGGAGGACGGTCAGACCGGTATGTCGGTGGGGCGCAGTGCCATCAGCTCCCAGAACCGCTCGTCGAGCGGACGGCTCTGCGGGGCCGGCTCGGGCCCGCTCCGGGCACTGGAGCTCCAGCTGCCGGCGCCCCAGTGCCCGGTCACCCGGTACTCCTCCTGCAGTTGCGCCAGGACGGCGCCCAGAGTCTGCGCGGGCACCGGCACCATCCGCCCGATCGCCTTCACCTGCGCCTGCCACCGCCCGTCGACCCCGCGCCGCAGCCGCCGGTCGAGCTCCTCCCCGCGCCCGAGCACCGCCACCACGTCCCGCAGCGTCAGCCCCAGTACCTGGGCCAGGGCGTAGGTCCGGTCCTCGTCGCCGCCCCACTGGCCGCCGTCCTCGACCGCCTGGTAGGCCCGGGGCGCCACCCCGATCCGGCGGGCCGCCTCCTCCCGGCTCAGCTCGCGGGCCAGCCGGAAGTCGCGCAGACAGGCCGGGCGGGTGCCCATCAGCTGGACGGGCGGGCACCACAGCGCCCGGGCCAGGGCGATGAACTCGTCCTCCGACGGCCTGATCTCGCCGCTCTCCCAGCCCAGGACGTGGGCCGGGAGCAACCGCACGCCGTGCGCGGCCATGCCCTCGGCCACCTGAGCGGGGGTCAGGCCCAGGCCGGCCCGGTGCGCCCGGGCCGCCCTCGGCGAGAAGGGCAGCGGCGTCGCGGAGGGCTGTCTGGGTCGCATGGGAGTCGACCGTACGGGCCGTGCCCGGGCCGCCCCAGTCGCCGAACGCACGAAGCCGGGCGACCGGGCCCCCCGGCGCGACTGGTGAATCCTCCAGGGGCGCTCGGCCCGGCGGGCTCCCCGCTCGGAGGTAGTGACGGTTCCCCGGCCGAGGGGAACTACGCGGGTAGCGCCACCCCGGCCGGGGCGGCGGTGGCGCGGCCGTCGGTCCGTCAGGCGGCCGCCCGGGCGGCCGGTCCCGGCGGCGGGGCCGGTGCCGGCGACGCGCCCGGCGTGTGACCAAACCCTCCGTGGCCTCGGTTGACGCCCGGTCGAACAGCGTGATGGGATCCTTCAGCCAAACGGAGGCAAATGGAGAGGAAGCCGGTGCGAATCCGGCGCGGTCCCGCCACTGTCACCGGGGAGCACGTTCCCGCAGGCCCGCAGCCGCCCCTCGGGGCCCGCGACCGGCCCAGGGGGCGTGCCGTACCGGAAGCCAGGAGACTCTCGCCCCCGGTACGTCGATCCAGGGCGCGGACCCTGAGTGAGGACACGCACGCCATGCAGGCTGCCCGGGCCGCCCGTCGGCCGTCGTCGGACCGGACGCCCCCCGGCCGAGAGCGCCACCACACCACCACGCCCCCGCCGTGCGCGGGCTGAACCGCGGCGCGGCCTTCGCCCTCGGCGCCGTCGCCGGCTACCTCGCCGACGCCGGCTTCGCCGACCCCCGCCGCGGCCACCCGGTGGCCGCCTTCGGCACCGCGGCGGGCCGGCTGGAGCGGCTGCTCTGGCGCGACCGGCGAGCGGCCGGCGCCGCCTACACGGCGCTCTGCGTCGGCGCGGTCGCGGCCGGCGCCGCGCTGGCCCAGGGCGCGGTTCGGCACTCCCCCGCCGGGCGCGCCGCACTCACCGCCGCCGCGACCTGGACGGTGCTCGGGGGCACCTCGCTCACCCGGGAGGCCCGCACCATCGGACGCTCCCTCGACGCGGGCGATCTCGCGGCCGCCCGCGACCGGCTGCCGCACCTGTGCGGACGCGACCCGAGTTCGCTCGACGAGCGGCAGATCGCCCGCGCCGTGGTGGAGTCGGTGGCCGAGAACACCGCCGACGCGGTGGTCAACGCGCTGGTCTGGGGCTCCCTCGCGGGCGTGCCCGGCCTGCTCGCCTTCCGCGCGGTCAACACGCTGGACGCGATGGTCGGTCACCGCTCCCCGCGCCACGCCCGCTTCGGCTGGGCCTCCGCGCGGCTGGACGACCTCGCGGGCTGGCCGGGCGCCCGGCTCACCGCCCTGCTGACGGTCTGCGCCGCGCCGCGGCCGGCCACCGCCTGGCAGATCTGGCGGCGGGACGGCTCCGCCCATCCGAGCCCCAACGCCGGCCAGGCCGAGGCCGCCTTCGCGGGCGCGCTGGGCGTCCGGCTGGGCGGCACGCTGCGATACGGCGAGCGCACCGAGCACCGGCCGGTGCTGGGCGAGGGGCTGCGACCGGTCGGGGTGGACGACATCGAGCGGGCCTGCCTGCTGTCCCGCCGGGTCGGCCTGCTCGCCCTCGGCGTCACGGTGGCCGGGCACGTCCTGCTGCGCGGCGCCCGCCGCACGGCCGGCGGTCAACGAGTCGGCGGTCAACGCGTCGGCGGTCAACGAGAGGGTGGCCTGAATTGAGTGGCGCACTGCTGGTCGCCGGGACGACCTCGGACGCGGGCAAGAGCGTGGTCACCGCCGGGATCTGCCGGTGGCTGGCCCGGCAGGGTGTGAGCGTGGCGCCGTTCAAGGCGCAGAACATGTCGCTCAACTCCTTCGTCACGGCCGACGGCGCCGAGATCGGCCGCGCGCAGGCGATGCAGGCCCAGGCGGCCGGGGTCGAGCCGGAGGCGGCGATGAACCCGGTGCTGCTCAAGCCGGGCGCGGACGGCCGCAGCCAGGTGGTGCTGCTCGGACGGGCGGTCGCCGAGGTCGGCGCGCTGGACTACCGCGAGCGCAAGCCCGTCCTGCTGGAACGGTCCCTGGAGTGCCTGGCCGATCTGCGCGGCCGCTACGACGTGGTGGTCTGCGAGGGCGCGGGCTCGCCGGCCGAGATCAACCTGCGCGACCGCGACATCGCCAACATGGGCCTGGCCACCGCCGCCGGCCTGCCGGTGGTCGTGGTCGGCGACATCGACCGGGGCGGGGTGTTCGCGGCGATGTACGGCACGCTCGCGCTGCTCTCCGCCGAGGACCAGCGGCATGTGGCCGGCTGGTTCGTCAACAAGTTCCGCGGCGACGCCCGGCTGCTGCGGCCCGGCCTGGAGATGCTGCACGGCCTGACCGGCCGTCCGGTGCTCGGCACCCTGCCGATGCTCAAGGGGCTGTGGCTGGACGCCGAGGACTCGCTCGACCTCTCGACCGTGGTGGACCGCGAGGACGCCCGCGGCCCGTACGGCGCGGACGTGCTGCGGGTGGCCGTGGTGCGCTTTCCCCGGCTGTCCAACTTCACCGACCTGGACGCGCTGGCCCAGGAGCCCGGGGTGCTGGTCCGCTGGGCCACCCGGCCCGAGGAGCTGGCCGACGCGGATCTGGTGATCCTGCCCGGCACCCGGGCGACGGTCGCGGACCTGGCCTGGCTGCGCGAGCGCGGCCTGGAGCCGGCGCTGCGGGCCCGGGCCGGCGCCGGCCTGCCGGTGCTCGGCGTCTGCGGCGGCTACCAGATGCTGGCCGGCGAGATCGTGGACGAGGTCGAGTCGGGGGCCGGCGCCGTCCAGGGCCTCGGGCTGCTGCCCGCCCGGGTGCGCTTCGGAGCCGAGAAGGTGCTCGCCCGCCCCGTCGGCGAGGCGTACGGGCAGCCGGTCGCGGGGTACGAGATCCACCACGGCGTGGTCGCCGTCGAGGGCGGCGAGCCGTTCGTCTCGGACGGCCGCGGCGGGGCCCTGGACGGCTGCCGGCACGGCGCGGTCTGGGGCACCACCTGGCACGGCGTGCTGGAGAACGACGGCTTCCGCCGCGAACTCCTGCGGGAGGTCGCGAAGCTGGCCGGCCGTGCGTTCGTGCCGGCGCCGGACACCTCGTTCGCCCTGGCGCGCGAGCAGCGCCTGGACCGGCTCGGCGACCTGATCGCGGAGCATGCCGACACCGACGCGCTGTGGCGGCTGATCGAGGGCGGCGTCCCGGCCGACGGGCTGCCGTTCGTGCCGCCGGGTGCGCCGTGAAGAGCTTGACGGGTACGGATGTTGAAGGACCGGCCGAGGAGAGGGACACCGATGAGTGACGTCCGATACCCGTTCACCGCGATCGTCGGCATGGCCGACCTGCGGCTCGGACTGCTGCTCAACGCGGTCTCCCCCGCGGTCGGCGGGGTGCTGGTGCGCGGCGAGAAGGGCACCGCCAAGTCGACCATGGTGCGGGCGCTGGCCGGCCTGCTGCCGTCGATCGCCACCGTGGCCGGCTGCCGTTTCGCCTGCGACCCGGCCGACCCCGACCCGCAGTGCCCGGACGGCCCGCACGACGGCGCCGCCGAGGCCGCCCGCGCCGCCCACCTGGTCGAACTGCCGGTCGGCGTCACCGAGGACCGGATCGTCGGCTCGCTCGACCTGGAACGCGCGCTGGCCGAGGGGGTGAAGGCCTACGAGCCCGGGCTGCTGGCCAGGGCCCACCGGGGCGTGCTCTACATCGACGAGGTCAACCTGCTCCAGGACCACGTCGTCGACCTGCTGCTGGACGCCGCCGCGATGGGCCGCTCGTACGTCGAGCGCGAGGGTGTCTCGGTGCGGCACGCCGCCCGCTTCCTGCTGGTCGGCACCATGAACCCGGAGGAGGGCGAGCTGCGCCCGCAGCTGCTCGACCGCTTCGGTCTGACGGTCGAGATCGCGGCCACCCGCGATCCGCGCGAGCGGGCCGAGGTGGTCCGCCGCCGCCTGGCCTACGACGCCGACCCGGCGGCCTTCGCCGACCGGTTCGCCGAGGACGAGCGCGACCTCGCCGCACGGATCGGCACGGCCCGCGCGCTGCTGCCCGAGGTGGTGCTGACCGATGCGGCGCTGCGCCAGATCACCGCCGTCTGCGCGGCGTTCGAGGTGGACGGGCTGCGCGCCGACATCGTGATGGCCCGCACCGCCGTCGCCCTGGCCGCCTGGGCCGGCCGGACCGCCGTACTGGAGGAGGACGTCCGCCGGGCCGCCAGGCTCGCCCTGCCGCACCGCCGCCGACGCAACCCCTTCGACGCGCCGGGGCTGGACGAGGAGAAGCTGGACCGGACGTTGGAGGAGCACGCCGAGCCGGAGCCCGAACCCGAGCCCGACGACCGTCCCGAGCCGCCCGAGGGCGGGCTGCCGGAGGGCGAAGGTCCCGAGGACGACCCGGACGGCGGCGGTGAGGGCCCCGGCGGCGGCGCCCCCGACCCCGCCGACCCGCCCGCACCGACCGACGCCCCCGCCCAGGACGGACCCGACCGGGAGACCCCGGCCGGCGACGTCCCGGCACCGGAGCTCCCCGCGCAGAGCCCCGCTCCCGCTCCCGCGCCCGGTCGTGAGAAGGCGCCGGTCGCGGCCGACGAGCCCTACCGCACCCGGCTGTTCAAGGTGCCCGGCACCGGCAAGGGCGCCCAGGGCCGCCGCTCCCCCGCCGAGACGGACGGCGGCCACACCGTCCGTGCCCGCCGTCCGGCCGGCGTGCTGAGCCGGCTGCACCTTTCCGCCACCCTGCAGGCCGCCGCCCCGCACCAGCACGCCCGCGGGCGGGCGGGCGTGGCGCTGGAGCTGCGCCGGGACGACTTCCGCGAGCAGGTGCGCCAGGGCCGGGAGTCCAACCTGGTGCTCTTCCTGGTCGACGCGTCCGGCTCGATGGCCGCCCGGCAGCGGATGACCGCCGTCAAGGGCGCCGTGCTGTCCCTCCTGATGGACGCCTACCAGCGGCGGGACAAGGTCGGCCTGATCACCTTCCGGGGCACCACCGCCGAGCTGGCGCTGCCGCCGACCTCCTCCGTGGAGGTCGGCGCCGCCCGGCTGGAGTCGCTGCCGACGGGTGGCCGTACGCCGCTGGCGGCCGGGCTGCTGCGGGCCCACGAGACGCTGCGGGTGGAGCGGATGCGCGACCCGCACCGCCGTCCGCTGCTGGTGGTCGTCACCGACGGCCGGGCCACCGGCGGGCCGGGCGCGCTGGCCGAGGCCGGCCGGGCCGCCGCGCTGCTGGCCGCCCGGGGGCCGGCGAGTGTCGTGTTGGACTGCGAGGCCGGCCCGGTGCGGCTGGGCCTGGCCCGCAGGCTGGCCGGGCAGCTCGGCGCGGACGCCGTCACCCTGGACGAACTGCGGGCCGAGGGCGTGGCCGCCCTCGTGCACGCCCACCGCCCCTCCCACTCCAACCGAAAGGCGGCCTGACCATGCCGCAGGGCAAGCCGGAGACCGTCCCCGACGACGGTCTGACCACACGTCAGCGCCGGACGCTGCCGATCACCGCCGTGCACACCGGCCCCGGCAAGGGCAAGTCCACGGCCGCGTTCGGCATGGCGCTGCGGGCCTGGAACCAGGGCTGGCCGATCGGGGTGTTCCAGTTCGTGAAGTCCGCCAAGTGGAAGGTCGGGGAGGAGAACGCGCTGCGCGTGCTCGGCGCCTCCGGCGAGGGCGGCACGGTGGCCTGGCACAAGATGGGGGAGGGCTGGTCCTGGGTCCAGCGCAACGCCGACATGGTCGAGTCCAGCGAGGAGGCGGCCAGGGAGGGCTGGGAGCAGGTCAAGCGCGATCTGGCCGCCGAGACCTACCGCTTCTACGTGCTGGACGAGTTCACCTACCCGATGTACTGGGGGTGGGTCGACGTGGACGAGGTGGTCGCGGTGCTCAGGGACCGCCCGGGCAGCCAGCACGTGGTGATCACCGGCCGCTACGCCAAGGAGCCGCTGACCGCTCTCGCGGACCTGGTCACCGAGATGACCAAGGTCAAGCACCCCATGGACGCGGGCCGCAAGGGCCAGCGCGGCATCGAGTGGTAGAGCGGCGACCCCTGTGAACATCCCCCGCCTCGTCGTCGCCGCACCGGCCTCCGGCACGGGCAAGACCACCGTCGCCACCGGGCTGATGGCCGCGCTCGCCGCCCGGGGCCTGGCGGTCTCCCCGCACAAGGTCGGCCCGGACTACATCGACCCCGGCTACCACTCGCTGGCCGCCGGGCGGCCGGGCCGCAACCTGGACGCCTACATGTGCGGCCCCGGGCGGGTGGCACCGCTGTTCCTGCACGGCGCGGCCGGGGCGGACGTCGCGGTGGTCGAGGGTGTCATGGGGCTGTTCGACGGCGCCTCCGGCCAGGGCGAGCTGGCCTCCACCGCGCACGTGGCCAAGCTCCTGCGCGCGCCGGTGGTGCTGGTGGTGGACGCCTCCTCGCAGTCCCGCTCGGTGGCCGCGCTGGTGCACGGCTTCGCCTCCTGGGACCCGGAGGTCCGGCTCGCCGGGGTGATCCTCAACCGGGTCGCCTCCGACCGGCACGAACACCTGCTGCGCGAGGCCCTGGAGGAGGGTTCGGGCGTGCCCGTCCTCGGCTCGGTGCGCCGCTCCGCCGCGGTGGCCACGCCCTCCCGGCACCTGGGCCTGATCCCGGCCGCGGAGCGCTCCGCCGAAGCCCTGCGCGCGGTACGGGACATGGGCGCCCTGATCGCCGCCTCGGTCGACCTGGACGCCGTGCTGGCCCTCGCCCGGACGGCTCCCCCGCTCGCCGAGACCCCTTGGGATCCGGCCGCCGAGGTCACCCCGGTGGCGGGCCCGCGCCCCCGGATCGCCCTCGCCTCGGGCGCGGCGTTCTCCTTCTCGTACGCCGAGAACGCCGAACTGCTCGCGGCCGCCGGCGCCGAGGTGCTGCCCTTCGACCCGTTGCACGCCGACGGCCTGCCCGAGGGCACGGCCGCACTGGTGATCGGCGGCGGATTCCCCGAGATGTACGTCTCGGAGCTGAGTGCCAACACCGCGTTGCGCGGGGCGATCCGCGCACTCGCCGACGCGGGGGCGCCGGTGGCCGCCGAGTGCGCCGGACTGCTCTACCTGGGCGAGGAGTTGGACGGCCTGCCGATGTGCGGCGTGCTGGACACCCGGGCCCGGATGACCGAACGGCTCACCCTCGGCTACCGCGAGGCGGTCGCCCTGAACGACTCCCCGCTGGCCCGGGTCGGTACCCGGGTACGCGGCCACGAGTTCCACCGCACGGTCTGCGAGCCCGGCGCGGGCGAGCTGCCGGCCTGGGGCTGGCGCACCCCCGCCGGTCCCCGGACCGAGGGCTTCGCGGGCGCCACCGTGCACGCCTCCTACCTGCACCTGCACTGGGCCGGGGCGCCGCAGCTCGCGGAGCACCTGGTCGCCGGGGCGGCGCTGTTCGCGGCGGGCGGGCGCTCCGGGGGATGACGCTCCGGGAGCGTGGGGCCCCGCCGCACGGCCCGCACCGGAGCCCCGAGCAGTGCTGCCGGCGCCGGCCCGTGGGGCGGATCGCGGAGCCGGCCGGCCGGGCGCCGGACGTCAGCCCAGGTACGCCGGGGCCACCGCCGCGCTCAGCAGCCTGGTCGCCGCCCCGCTGCCGTCGGCCGGCACCGTCCACAGGTCGGAGCCGAAGTCACCGGGCAGCGAGTAGACCAGCGTGGAGGCGTCCGACCACAGCGCCTGGTCGTCGATGTTGCGCTGCTCCGCGGTCGCCCTCTCGGTCATGGTCGCCAGATCCAGCACGTACAGCCGCCAGGGCGCGTCGGGCGAGGCCCCGGGAACGCGCTTCTTGTACGCGATCCTGGTGCCGTCCGGCGACAGGGAGGGGCACTCCACGTTCTGGTGCAGCGTGGTGAGGGTGCGGGCGCCGAGATCGCCGTGGACCAGGTACGTCTGACCGCCGCTCGCCAGGGTGGCGTAGAAGGTGCTGTCGTCGGCGAAGGTGACGCCCCAGATGTTGACGTCGTGCGCCTGGTAGGGGCGGCCGTCCTTGACGACGGCGAAGGTTTCGAGGTTCTCCTGCAGGCTCCAGTCCCGGGTGTCGACGACGGAGGTGCGGGTGGAGAAGTCGGTTCCGGCGTAGGAGTCCCCGCTGACGAAGACCGTCCAGGCGGCGAGGTGGCCCGAGGGCGATACCCGGGCCCGGGTGGGGATGCCGTCCACCGGGAAGTGCCGCAGCTCGTGCAGCTGGTCGTCCAGGATCACGGCCCGGTAGGTGTCCTGCAGGGCGCCGCGCTCGGCCTGCAGGCAGACGCCGGTGCCCGCCGCCGCGTGGAAGCGCAGGCACTGCACGCCGGAGGCGGTCCGGGCGCCGTCGGGCCGGTCGGCCGGGACGGTGGCGAGCTCGTCGTGGTGCGGGCCCCAGGCCATGTTGCGGAACACCAGCTCCCGTCCCCCGGTGGGCGTCCGCAGCGAGACGGCGCCCGCCTCGACGACCGGGCCGCCCGGCTGCGCCTGCTCGTGGCGGGCCGAGCGGTCGGCCGCGTACAGCACCGCGCCGGCGCCGACGGAGCCCAGCAACAGGACGGCCACCAGCAGGGTCAGCAGCCGGGCACGGAAACTCACAGGGCCATCTCCGAGGGGTCGGGTGCGCGGTCCCCGGCGGGCTCGCGCAGGACGAGAAAGGCGCCCGCCACACAGAGGGCGAGGGCGCCGGCGAACCAGCCGAGCGCGCTCGGGCCGCCGACCGCGCTCCAGAGCGCGCCGAAGACGAGCGAGCAGGCGAACCGGGCCAGTGCCTGCCCGGTGCCGACCAGCGCGAGGCCGGCGCCGCGCTGCTCCGCGGGTGCCGCGTCGGCGGCGGCCGCCGCCAGCACACCGTCGGTGCAGGCGTAGAACGCGCCGTGCAGCAGCAGGACGCAGAGCGCCACCGCGCCACCGGAGGCCGGGCCGAGCAGCAGCCCGTACGCCAGCAGCAGGACGCCGTGGCCGGCCAGGAACAGCAGGCGGCGGCCGATCCGGTCCGCCAGGGCGCCGAGCGGCACGGCCAGCAGCAGGAAGGCGGCGGCGGTACCGAGCGCAAGCAGCGGGAACAGGTGGGTGGACAGTCCCAGCCGGCGCTGCAGCAGCAGGTAGAGGAACGAGTCGCTGACGGTGGTGAGCCCGAGCAGCACCGCGCAGAGCGTGAGCCGGCGCAGCCTGGGCAGCCGCAGCAGCGCGAAGGCGTCCCGCAGGGACACCGCCGCGGTGGCCGGGGCGGTCGCGCGCGCCCGGCCCGGCACGAAGAGCAGCAGCACCAGCACGCCGAGCGCCGCGACGCAGCCGCTGACCGCGAACACCGCGTCGTAGCCGTCCACCGCCAGGCGCAGCACCCCGAACGCGACCAGCGGCCCGATCAGGGCGCCGGCGGTGTCCATCGCACGGTGCACGCCGAACGCCCGGCCCCGGTGCTCGGGCTCGGTGGCGAGCGAGATCATCGCGTCCCGGGGGGCGGTGCGCAGGCCCTTGCCGGTACGGTCGACGGCCAGCACGGCGCCGATCACCGGCACCGTGTGGGCGAGCAGGAGCAGCGGCTTGCAGAGGGCGGAGAGCCCGTAGCCGACGGCGGCGACCGTCTTGTGCCCGCCGCGGCCCCGGTCGGCGAGGTGGCCGCCGACCAGCCGGACGAGGGCGCCGACGCCGTTGTTGATGCCGTCCAGCACCCCGAAGCCGAGCGGTGAGAGACCGAGCCCGGTGAGCAGGTAGAGCGGCAGCACGGCGCTGACCATCTCGGACGACACGTCGGTGATCAGGCTGACGGCGCCCAGGGCGAGCACGGTGGCGGGCACGGCGGCCGCCCGCCGCCCCGGGCCGGTGCCCGGGGCGGAGGCGGCGGAGGCCGGCGCGGTGGTGCCGCGGCGATCCGCGAGGTACACGGCCGTCAGTTCCAGATGCCGGTGATGTCGGCGGCGGTGGCGGCGTTGCCCGCGTGGCTGGTGAGCCCGGCGAGGTCCTCCAGGGTGCGCAGCACGTTGTAGTGGTTGTAGGTGGTGCCCGAGCTGCTGCCCGCCGTCACGTGCTGGCCGTACAGCACGGTCGGGATCTTGTTGCCGGAGAGCTTGTTGTCCTCGTCGAAGGTGACGACCAGGAGGCTGTTGTGGGTCTGCGCCCAGGTCGCGTACGCGCCGAGGTTGTTCTTGATCCAGGTGTCGCCGGTCGAGACCGAGCAGTCGTGCATGTCGCTGCACAGGTTCGGCACCACGAAGGAGACCTTCGGCAGCTTGGTGTAGTCGGTCGGGAACTGCGCGAAGGTGTACGCGGTGTTGGTCGGCACGTTGCCGAAACCGAACCAGGGGTTGTGCTTCTGCGCGTAGTTGCCGCTGGAGCAGACCGTCGAGCCCTGGCTCGGCAGGGTCTCGTTGTAGCTGCCCCAGGTCTTGCCGGCCGCGATCAGCTCGGAGCCGAGGTTGGGCGCGGAGATCGAGCCGACGCCGACACAGCTGTCGTCGGTGCGGCCCTGGGCGCTGCCGGAGAACAGCATGTAGTAGTTGGGCTCGCTGGGGTGGGTGAGCCCGTAGGAGGCGGTGAGGTTGGCGCCGCCAGCCTTCAGGGTGTTGTTGATGTACGGCGCGCTGGAGCTGCCGATGACCTGCGAGTAGGCGTGGTTCTCCATCACCACGACGATCACGTGGTCGGGCGTGGGCAGGCCGGTCACGGCCTGGGCGGTGCTGCCGGTGGCAGCCCAGATGCCGAGCGAGCCGGCGACCAGGCCGAAGCCTGCCGCGAGTGCGGTGAGGGGACGACGGGGGCGCTTGCTGGAACGGGCGAAGGGCATGCGGTCCTCCGAGCACGGGGGCGGATGGGGAGCGGAGCGCCGTAACACTAGGGTCGGCACGGTGTCGTGTACCGCGCAAGCGAAGTGAAGAACAGACGAACAACGACCGCGCGACGCCGAGCCCCCGGCGTCACACGTCACAGGCGCCACGATTGACCCGCCCGGCCGCGCCGTGGTGGGATTTCGGGGCCGCCGAGCGGCGATCGGGCGGCGGGAGCGGGGAGCAGCGTGGACGGGCCGGGCTCTTCGCGCACCCTGGTCATCGGGATCGGCGCCCGCAGCGGCGTCCGGGCTGAGGAGTTGCTCCGGCTGATCGGTGAGAGCCTCGCGCAGGCCGGGCTGGAGCCGTCCGCGATCCTGCGTCTGGCCACCCTGGACGAGCGGGCCCGGGAGCCGGGCCTGCGGCAGGCCGCCGAGACGCTCGGGGTGCCGCTGGCCGCGCATCCGGCCGCGGCGCTGGCCGCCGTCGCCGTGCCCCACCCGTCCGACGCGGTCCTCGCCCGGGTCGGTACGCCCAGCGTCGCCGAGGCGGCCGCGCTGATCGGCCTGCCGGGCGGCGAACTCCTCGTCCCCAAGCGGCGGTCGGCGACGGCCACGGTCGCCGTGGCGGCGGGCCGCCGCGCAGAGCCGTCCGTCCGTCCGAACCCCGCAGGAGCAGCGCCGTGACCAGCACCGAAGCCGCCGTCGAACCCGATCTGCGCCATCACGGCGACGCGGAGGTCCGCACGCCGGGGCTGGTCGATCTGGCGGTGAACGTCCGCACCGGCACGCCGCCGGCCTGGCTGCGGGACCACCTCGCCGCGACGATCACCGGCCTCGCCGCCTACCCCGACCAGGCGGCGGCCCACGCCGCCGTGGCCGCCCGGCACGGCCGGCCGACGGACGAGGTGCTGCTCACGGCCGGCGCCGCGGAGGCCTTCGTCCTGCTGGCGCGCGTCCTGGCCACCCGTCGTGTGGTGGTCGTCCACCCGCAGTTCACCGAGCCCGAGGCGGCCCTGCGGGACGCCGGGCACGCGGTCGAACGGGTCCTGCTGACGCCCGGGGACGGCTTCCGGCTGGACCCGGACGCGGTGCCCGAGGAGGCCGATCTGGTCGTGGTCGGCAATCCCACCAACCCCACCTCCGTCCTGCACCCCGCCGCCGCGCTGGCCGCGCTGGCCCGGCCGGGCCGCACCCTGGTGGTGGACGAGGCGTTCATCGACACCGTCCCCGGCGAGCGGCACTCGCTGGCCTCCGTCCGGGATCTTCCGGGACGGCTGGTGGTGCTGCGCAGCCTCACCAAGACCTGGGGGCTCGCCGGTCTGCGGATCGGGTACGTGCTCGGCCCCGCTCCGCTGATCGCCGCGCTCGGCGCCGCGCAGCCGCTCTGGCCGGTCTCCACCCCCGCGCTGGCGGCGGCCGAGGCGTGCAGCGCCCCTGCCGCCCTGGCCGAGGCCGAGCGCGCGGCGGACGAACTGGCCGGCCGACGCGCCCACCTGCTCGCCGGCCTGGCCGCCGTCCCGGGTGTCCGGGTGCACGGTGAGTCGGCCGCGTCGTTCGTCCTGGTGGAGCTGCCCGGCGCGGCGCAGGTCCGGCTGCGGCTGCGGGAGGCGGGCTACGCGGTGCGGCGCGGCGACACCTTCCCGGGCCTCGGCCCGGACTGGCTGCGGATCGCCGTCCGCGACGAGGAGACCACCGACGCCTTCCTGGCTGCGCTGGCCGGCGTCCTGGCCTGAGCCGCGTCACACCGGCCGGACGGCGGCCCCGGCCTGCGCAGCCCTCCCGCGGCCGCGGGAGGGCTGCGTCCTCGCGTTCCCGGCCCGGGCTGGGCCGACTGCCTCCCGGTGGGCGGGCAGCGCGTCGCCGCACGCCACGAAGACGCCCGCCGGCCCCCTGTGCGGGGCCGGCGGGCGTCGAGGCATTTCAGGGAGCCGTCAGGCTCAGACCTGGCCGGCCTTCTCCAGCGCGGAGCAGCAGGTGTTGACCATGAGGCGGGTCACCACGTACGGGTCGACGTTGGCGTTCGGGCGACGGTCCTCGATGTAGCCCTTCTGCTCCACCTCGACCTGCCACGGGATGCGGACCGAGGCGCCGCGGTTGGAGACGCCGTAGCTGTAGACGTTCCACGGGGCGGTCTCGTGCAGGCCGGTCAGGCGCGACTCGATGCCGAAGCCGTACTGCTTGACGTGCTCCAGGACCTTCTCCTGGGAGGCGCCGAGCGACTCGCAGGCGGTGATGATGGCGTCGTAGCCCTCACGCATGGCCTTGGTGGAGAAGTTGGTGTGCGCGCCGGCGCCGTTCCAGTCGCCGCGCACGGGCTTGGCGTCCAGGGTGGCGTCGATGCCGAACTCCTCCGCGGTGCGGTAGAGCAGGTAGCGGGCGACCCAGAGGTCGTCGGAGACGGTCAGCGCGTCGACCGGGCCGATCTGGAACTCCCACTGGCCGGGCATGACCTCGGCGTTGATGCCGCAGATCGCGAGACCGGCGGCGAGGCAGCGGTCGAGGTGCAGCTCGACGATCTCGCGACCGAAGACCTCCTCGGCGCCGATGCCGCAGTAGTAGCCGCCCTGCGGGGCCGGGAAGCCGCCCTCGGGGAAGCCGAGCGGGCGCGAGCCCTTGAAGAAGGTGTACTCCTGCTCGATGCCGAAGATCGCCTCCTGAGCGGCGAACTGCTCGGCGATCGGGCGCAGCAGGGCGCGGGTGTTCGAGACGTGCGGGGTGCCGTCGATCTCGTTGACCTCGCACAGGACGAGGATGTTGTCGCCGCCGCGGATCGGGTCCGGGAGGGTCCGGACCGGAGCCAGAACGCGGTCCGACGCGTGACCCTCGGCCTGGTTGGTCGACGAACCGTCGAAGCCCCAGGTCGGAATCTTGTCCGCGTTGGCCAGGATCCGAGTCTTGGAGCGGAGCTTGGCGGTCGGCTGCGTGCCGTCGATCCAGATGTACTCGGCCTTGATTGCCACGGCGGTGAACCTCGCAAACTGAGTGGTGGGTGCCCGCGTAGCGTCGCAAGTCACCGTTTCCCGGTTGTTCCTCCTATGTGTCGCCCATGTAAACCAACTGTCCGCAGCGGCCCCGTCACGCTTCGGGAGTGCCTCCGGTGTCACTCCGGGATGCGCGCAGGCGCACCCCGGAGCGGCTCGCGCGCCCGGCTCGCTCAGTGCCTGCGTACGTGCGCCCTGCGCCGGCGGGTCGCCCGGAGCGCGCCGGCGCCGGCGGCCAGCAGGACGGCGGCGCCCGCGGCCAGCGGGAGGCTGCCACCGGCGCCGGTGGCGGCGAGGTGCTCACCGGCGGCGGTGCTCGGAGCGGCGCTCGCCGGCCTGCCGGCGACGTCCACGACGGGACGGGCGGCCGGGGTGCCGCTCGCGGCCGCCGGGGCGGCGGGGGTCGCGGTGGCGACCGGCTTCTCGCAGCTGACCGAGGCGATCGTGATCCGCCCGGTCACCTTGGCGACGTTCAGATTGAGCGGGTTCACCTCCACCTGCACCTCCAGGGCCGAGGCGGCGGCGGTGGCGGAGGTGGTCGTGCGCTTGGCGAACTCGACCGAGACGCTGCCGACCGCCGGTACGTCCACCTTGGTCGGCGCGTACAGGCCGACGGCGACCGGCCTCCCGAGCAGGGTCAGCTTGAGCGGGGAGGTGACGTCGGCGGTGGGCGGGCCGTCGACCGGGCAGGTGACCGAGGCGCTGAGCGCCTCCAGGCCGAGCAGACTGGTGAACGGCAGCCCGGGCGCGTGGACGTCGGCGTTGGCCAGGGTGACGCCGGCGGAGGCGCCCTTGGCGTCGACCGTGGTGGTGGACCGGCCGACGTCGGCCTTGACCAGGGTGACCGGCCCCTGCTGGTCCACGCCGTCGACCTTGGCCGTGAGCACCGAGCCGTCCCGGCGCGCCGGGCTCTCCACCTTGTTCAACGAGATGTTCACGGGGACGTCCACGGCGTTGTTCAACAGGCGGACGTCCAGGTCGACCTCGGCCGTGACGGCGCGGGCCGAGCCCCCGGCCGGGGCCCCGGCCGGGGAAGCAGGCGGGGAAGCAGGCGGGGAGGCGCCGTCGGCGTGGGCGACCGAGGCGGGCAGAGCGGCGGCCGCGACGACCAGGGCGGCGGCGACACGCAGGAAAGAGGACGACAACGGAGGAACCCCCACACGGATGGCGATCGGGAGAGAGCGCGCCACCGATGTCACCCCGCGCGCGGGAATGCTCCGCGCCGAACCGGGGGAAGGCTGCCGCTCTCGACTGCTGCCATCCTCTTCGAACAATCCGTCACATGAGCAACACGGAGCGTCAGTTCACCCATTCGAGTGAGGTTGACGCCGATCATTGCCGGAGGTGCTCTCGGGCGGGGCCGCCGATCCGGGCCGGGGAGTCCGATCCTGGCGGCCACCCCGGGCCGGGGAGGCCGACCCGGGCTAGGGAAGCCGCCAGTCGACCGGCTGGGCGCCCTGTTCGACCAGCAGCTGGTTGGCCCGGCTGAACGGACGCGAGCCGAAGAAGCCGCCGCTCGCCGACATCGGGCTCGGGTGCGCCGACTCCACCGCCGGCACCGGCCCCAACAACGGGCGCAGGTTACGGGCGTCGCGTCCCCAGAGGATCGCCACCAGCGGGCCCCCGCGCGCCACCAGCGCCGTGATCGCCTGCTCGGTGACCTCCTCCCACCCCTTGCCGCGGTGCGCGGCCGGCTTGCCGGGGGCGGTGGTCAGCGCGCGGTTCAGCAGCAGCACCCCCTGCTGCGTCCAGGGTGTGAGGTCGCCGTTGGCGGGCCGGGGCAGGCCGAGATCCTGGCCGTACTCCTGGAAGATGTTGATCAGACTGCCCGGGATCGGCCGGACCTCCGGCGCCACCGAGAAGCTCAGCCCCACCGCGTGGCCGGGGGTCGGGTACGGGTCCTGCCCGACGATCAGCACCCGTACCGAGGCGAACGGCTGTTGGAAGGCCCGCAGTACGTTGGCCCCGGAGGGCAGGTAGGTGCGGCCCGCGGTGATCTCTGCGCGCAGGAAGTCGCCCATGGCGGCCACCCGCCCCGCGACCGGCTCCAGCGCGGTGGCCCAGCCGGGCTCGACGATCTCGTTCAGTGGACGGGGTGCCATGCCGTCACCCTATCGGCCCAGCTCCGGCGGACCGGACGGGCCCTCAGCCGACGGGACGGCCCCTCAGCACGACCAACCGCGGGTCAGCCAGCACCCGGACGTCCGCGCGCGGGTCGTGCGCGTAGACCACCAGATCGGCGGCGGCCCCCTCGGTCAGGCCCTCCCGTCCCAGCCAGGCGCGGGCGCCCCAGCTGGCCGCCGAGAGTGCCTCGGCCGGGGAGAGACCGGCCTTCACCAGCTCCGCGACCTCGTCGGCGACCAGGCCGTGGGCGAGCGAGCCGCCCGCGTCCGTCCCGACGAAGACCGGGATGCCCGCGTCGTGCGCCGCCCCGACCGTGTCGTACCGGCGCTCGTGCAGCCGCCGCATGTGCGCGGCCCAGGCCGGGAACCTCGCCTCGCCGCCCCGGGCCAGCGTGGGGAAGGTCGCGATGTTGACCAGGGTCGGGACGATCGCCACGCCGCGCTCCGCGAACCGCGGGATCAGCTCCTCGGTCAGCCCGGTGGCGTGCTCCACGCAGTCGATGCCGGCGGCCAGCAGATCCGGCAGCGAGGCGGCCGCGAAGCAGTGCGCGGTGACCCGCGCACCCTCCTCGTGCGCCGCGGCGATCGCCTCGGCCAGCGCGTCCCCGGGCCAGCAGGCCGTGAGGTCGCCGTGCTCGCGGTCGATCCAGTCCCCGACCAGCTTCACCCAGCCGTCCCCGCGCCGTGCCTCGGCCCGGACGTACGCGGGCAGGTCGCCCGGCTCGATCTCGTGGGCGTAGTTGCGGATGTAGCGGCGGGTGCGGGCGATGTGACGGCCGGCCCGGATGATCCGGGGCAGATCCTCGCGGTCGTCGATCCAACGGGTGTCGGCGGCCGACCCGGCGTCGCGGATCAGCAGGGTGCCGGCGTCCCGGTCGGTGAGCGCCTGCTTCTCGCTGGTCTCCGCGTCGACGGCGCCGTGCGCGTCCAGGCCGACGTGGCAGTGGGCGTCCACCAGCCCCGGCAGCACCCAGCCGGAGATCGTCCGGACGTCCGTCGCGCCGGCCGGCCGCTCGAAGGTCACCCGGCCGTCGAGCACCCAGAGTTCGTCCCGGACGTCCTGCGGGCCGACCAGCACCCGGCCCCTGATGTGCAGCACCGCACTGTCGCTCATGCCCGCACTCTACCGACGGGCCCGACCGGGCCGCCGGGCCGGATGAGGCAGACTGGCCGAAGCCGTCCGTACACCGTGCACTGCGGTCCGCGGACGGCGGAACCCGTCGTGATCAGCGCCCAGCGAAAGGCCCGGCCCCGTGAGCCCCTTCCTCGACCTCCCCCCGCTCGGTGCCGCGCGGTTCGCCGCCATCGAGGACCGGGTCGCCGCGCTGCTGCACACCACCGCCGACGTGATCATCACCCAGGGCGAGGCGCTGCTGCCGCTGGAGGCGGCCATCCGCGGCGCCGCGCACCCGGGCGGCACCGCGCTGAACATCGTCACCGGCCCGTACGGGCAGACCTTCGGCAACTGGCTGCGCGACTGCGGCGCCGAGGTCGTCGACCTCGCCGTGCCGTTCGACTCCGCCGTCACCGCCGAACAGGTCGCGGACGCGCTGCGGGCCCACCCCGGGATCGGCTTCGTCTCCCTGGTGCACGCCGAGGCCGCCACCGGCAACACCAACCCGGTCGCGGCGATCGGCGCCGTGGTCCGCGAGCACGGCGCCCTGCTGATGCTGGACGCCGTCGCCTCGGTGGCCGCCGAACCGCTGCTCACCGACGCCTGGGGCGTCGACCTGTGCGTGATCGGCGGGCAGAAGGCGATGGGCGGCCCCGCCGGGGTCTCCGCCGTGTCGGTCAGCGACCGCGCCTGGGAGCGGATCGCCGCCAACCCGGCCGCGCCCCGCCGCTCCTACCTCTCCCTGCTGGACTGGAAGGAGCGCTGGACGGACGCCGGGCGCACCGTCCTGCCGCACGCCCCCGCCCAGTTGGAGATGCTCGCCCTGGAGGCCTGCCTGGACCGGATCGCGGCCGACGGCCTCGACGCGACCGTCGCCCGCCACCGCGCCGCGTCCGACGCCACCCGCGCCGGCGTGCGCGCCCTGGGCACACTGAGCCCGTTCGTGCACGCGGACGCCCACGCGGCCCCCGTCGCCACCACGCTGCGCACCCCGGCCGGCCTCGACGCCGCCGCACTGGTGGCGTCGCTCGACCCGGCCCTGCCCGTCCAGGCCGGTGGTGGCGCGCTGGCCGCCGAGATGCTGAGGGTCAACCACTACGGCCGGGCCGCGTCGCTGGAGGTCGTCCAGGACTGCCTGACCGCGCTGGGCACGGCGCTGGGCACGGCCCCGGCCGCGGTGGACGGCGCACGCGCCGCGGCGGCCGGCGCCTGGGAGGCCGCCGCCGCCCCGGCGAACTGACGGCCGGCCCCCGGGGCCGGGCAGGCCGGGGCAGAGCACCGGGCAGACCGGGCGCCGGGCACCGGGCCGCCCGTGCGCGGCCGAATCGATGGTGGACCGTCAGTACCGCGGCCTGCTGTCCGGGGTGACGCATCGGAAAGCGGCACCGGCCGAGGCTCCCTGACCGTCCGGTGGCCGCGGGGCCGCCGGGCTGCGAACCGGCCGGGCCTGTGCGAACCTACGAAGGTGTCAGACAAAACGGAGCAAACCGTACCCGACGAAGCAGCCGGACGCCCGGCGGGTGCGGCCCTGTTGGCCGCCACCTGCGTCTCGACCCTGGTCGTCAACGCCAACACCTCGGCGGTGAGCATCCTGCTGCCCGCGATCAGCGAGGACACCGGCACGTCGCTGGACACGCTGCAGTGGGCCATCACCGGCTATTCGCTGGTCGGCGCGGCCGTGATCGTCACCTCGGGCGCCCTCGGCGACGTCTTCGGGCGACGGCTGGTCTTCCTCTCCGGGCTGGCCCTGTTCATCGTCTCGTGCGCCCTGATCGCACTGTCCGGCAGCGGCGCCGGGGTGATCGCGGGCCGGGCGGTCCAGGGGGCGGCGGGGGCCACGATCCTGGCGTGCGGGATGAGCCTGCTGTCGGTCGCGACGTCAGGGCAGGGGCGGGTGCGCGCCGTGACCCTCTGGGGCGCCGCGTCGGCGGTGGGCGCGGCGGTCGGACCACTGATCGGCGGCGTGCTGGTGGACGGCGTCGGATGGCAGGGCCTGTTCTGGATCGACGCGGCGATCGCGGTGGCGTGCGTCCCGGTCACCCTGGCCGGCATCGCCGAGTCCCGTGACCCCGGCCGCAGCCGGTCGATCGACTTCGCGGGGACGGTGCTGATCGCCGCCGTGCTGGCCCCGGCGCTGCTCGCGCTGAGCGAGGGCGCGGACTGGGGCTGGGCCTCGGCGGCGGTACTGGGCTGCCTCGCCCTGGCGGTGCTCGCGGCGGTGGCCTTCGTGATGGTGGAGCGGCGGGTCCAGGAGCCGCTGGTGGACCTGCGGCTGCTGCGCGACCGGGTGCTGATCGGCAGCACGGTGGCGATCCTGCTGAGCGCGGGCGTGATCAACGGTCTGATGTACCTGGTCAGCCTCTACTTCCAGAACCCCGCCACGCTCGCACTGAGCCCGTTCCAGGCCGGCCTGGCGACGCTGCCGGCGACCGTGGGCCTGATCGCCGTCACCCCGCTGGTGCCCAGGGCCGTCAAGCGCCTCGGCGTCGGGCCGGTGATCGGGGCGGGGTTCGCGGCGGCCACGGCCGGCTGCGCACTGCTGGTCCTGGTCCAGGGCGACTGGCGGTACGGCGCGTTCGCGCTGCCGCTGGTGCTGATGGCCGCCGGGCTGGGGCTCGTCAACGGTCCGGCGAGTTCGGCCTCCACCTCCTCGGTGTCCGCCGAGGACGTCGGTGCGGCGTCCGGGATCTCGAACATGGCCCGGTACATCGGCGCCGCCGCCTTCACCGCGGCCGTGGCCACGGTGAACACGTCCGTCGGCGAGTCGCACCTCTCCAGTGGCGCCGGGGCGGCGGACGCGCTGGCGGCCGGCCTCTCCCGGTCCTGCCTGCTGCTCGCGATCACGTGCGGGGTGGGCGTCCTGCTCTCCGTCCTGGCGGCCCGCAGCCGTCGCCGCCGGATCAGGCCCGGGGCGTACGGTGCCGCCGCGGCCTCGCACGCCCACACCGTCCGGACCGAGGGCGCCGCCTGACGCGAGGGGCCGCCGCCGACCGGCCCGATCCGGTCCGCCCGCCCGCCCGCCCGCCGGTGACACGCCGCCACCGGGGGGCGGGCCCACTGTTCCCGCGCCGTTCACCTGGTCGGCATCCGGGGCTCACCCGCAACCGGGAAGGTCGTCGGAACGGCAAAGTTGGCTATACAACTTTGCCGGCCGGAGAACCGTCGAACCGTACCGGGAAGTCCCGGACTAGGAGAGCCCCATGTCGCTCCCGCCGTACTGGCTGCGTGACAACTGCCCCTGCGCCGAGTGCCGCGACCCGCGCAACGGGCAGAAGCTGTTCCAGATCACCGACCTGCCCGACGATCTCACGATCACCCGGGAGGAGGAGGCCGACGGCCTGCTCCACGTGCTCTGGTCCGACGGACACCGCTCACGCTACCCGCTCGACTGGCCGGCGCAGGAGCACGTCGGCGACGGCCGCAGCGAGGCCGGCAAGCGGCTCTGGACGGCCGCCGACTTCGCCGCCGGGATCCCCGAGGCCGACTGGGCGGCCTATCTGGCGGACCCGGTCGAGCGGGCCGCGGTGCTCGGCGCGGTGCTGCGCTCCGGATTCGCCGTGCTGCGCGAGGTCCCGGTCGTCGAACGCCAGGTGCTCGCGGTGGCGCGGACCTTCGGGTACGTCCGGGAGACCAACTACGGCGAGCTGTTCGACGTCCGGGTGGAGGCCGACCCCAACAACCTGGCGTTCACCAGCGCGGCCATCGCACCGCACTCCGACAACCCGTACCGCGACCCGGTGCCGACCCTCCAACTGCTGCACTGCCTGGACAACTCGGCCGTCGGCGGCGACTCCGGGCTGGTCGACGGCTTCCGGGCGGCGGCGATCCTGCGCGAGGAGGCGCCCGCCGACTTCGCGGTACTGACCCGCACGCCCGTCCCGTTCGTCTTCCGCGACCGGGCCACCGAACTGCGCGCCGACCGCCCGTTGATCGAACTGGACCCGCTCGGGCGGATCCGGGAGGTGCGGTTCAACAACCGCTCGATCGGCACGCTGCGGCTGCCCGCCCCCGAGCTGGAAGCCTTCTACGCGGCGTACCGCCGGTTCGCGGCCGTCACCCTGCGCCCGGAGCTGCGGCTGGAGTTCCGGCTCGGGCCGGGCGACTGCCTGATCTTCGACAACGTCCGGCTGCTGCACGCGAGGACGGCCTTCGAGCGGAACGGCGGCCGCCACCTCCAGGGCTGCTACGCCGACCTGGACTCGCTCTCCTCCACCGTGGCGGTGCTGCACCGCCGCACCGCCGCGCTCGACGCCGTCGCCGACCACTTCGAGGGCGAGGGGGCCGCCGAGTACCTGGGCGAGGCCGTCACGCTGGCCGAGCACATGCTGCAGGCCGGCGCGCTGGCCGAGGCCGCCGGGGCACCCGCCCACCTGGTGGCGGCCGCGCTGCTGCACGACGTCGGCCACTTCGACGGCGCCGGGCTGGAGCTGATGCAGGGCCGGGACAACCGGCACAGCGACGCCGGGGCCGACTGGCTGGCCCAGTGGTTCGGCCCCGAGGTCACCGAGCCCGTCCGACTGCACGTCGCGGCCAAGCGCTACCTGTGCACCGTCGAACCCGGCTACCGGGCCCGGCTCTCCGACGCCTCCGAGTACACGCTGCAGGTACAGGGCGGCCCGATGTCCGAGGAGCAGGCCGCCGCCTTCGCCGCCCACCCGGGCGCCGCCGACGCGGTGGCGGTCCGGCGCTGGGACGAGGAGGCCAAGTACACCGACACCGCCACCCCGGGCTTCGACCACTTCCGCCCGCTGCTGGCCGCCCTGATGCGCTGACCCGGCGCGCCGTCCCGGGACGGACGGCAGGCCCGGGACGGACGGCCTACTTCCCGGACGCCCGCCCGGCCGGGGCTGCCGGGGCTGCCGGGGCTGCCGGGGCTGCCGGGCCTGCCGGGCCTGCCGCATCGCGCTCCGCCGTCAGCCGGGCCGCCTGACCACGCCCTACCTCGGCGACGCGGCGGAAGTACTCCATGATGACGTGCAGTTCGGCGTCGTCGAAGCCGGCGATCGCCGCCCCGAACGCCTCCCCGGGCTCGTCCCAGGCCTCACCCAGCGACTCCAGCGCGCCCGGCACCAGCGCCACCAGGGCGCGGCGGCGGTCGGCCGGATCGGCACGCCGCTCGACCAGGCCGGACCTGGCCAGCCGGTCGACCAGCCGGGTGGCGGACCCCGGGGTGAGCCCGGTGAGACGGGCGATCTCGCCGGAGCCCAGCGGGCCGCGCTCCATGTCCAGCAGCGCCAGCGCCTGGACGTCGGTCGGGTGCAGGCCGAGCCGGTCCGCCATGGTCTGGTTGAACAGCGACCAGGCGGCGTAGTGCCGCCGGCTCTCGTCCGCGACCTGCTGGAGCAGGTCCGCGCGCTCTGTCATCCGCTTGCCTCTCCGGATCACCGGCGTACCGGCCCCGGGCGGGCCGGGCCGGGAATTAACTTGCGCCGCACAATCATTGCGTCGCACAATATGTGAGTCGCGAGGCCCATTCTACGGGCCGCCTCCGGCGCGCCGCCCCGCGGCAGACCCTGCCACCGGCCCGTCACAGCCCCGGGCGACCGGCCCGACGGCGCCCGGAGCACCGGGCCGGCCCCGTGACCCCGGCGCCGGACCGGACCGCCTCCCGAACGCCCGAACGCCCGTCGCGACGGCACCAGCCACCTCTTCGAACGGAAACCCCGTGACCATCCTCGTCACCGGCGGCCGCGGCCGCATCGCCCGTACCCTCACCCGACTCCTGCACGCCCGCGGAGTCCCGGTCCGGGTCGGCACCGCCGCCGACCCGGCCGCCCTCGACGTTGCCGAGGGCGTCGGAGCCGTCCACTGCGACCTCGGCGACCCGGCCGGGTTCCCCGCCGCCCTGGACGGCTGCTCGGCGGTCTTCCTCTACGCCGCGCGCTCCCACGCCGAGGCCTTCGCCGACCGCGCCGCCGAGGCAGGCGTGCGGCACATCGTGCTGCTCTCCTCCTCCTCGGTGCTCGCCCCCGACGCCGAACAGGACGCACTGGGCGGACACCACGTACGGGCCGAGCGGGCCCTGCGGGCCTCCCCGGTCCTCTCGACGTTCCTGCGCCCCGGCGCCTTCGCCGCCAACGCCCTGCAGTGGGCCCGGCCGATCAGGTCCACGGGCGCCGTCGGCCTGCCCTACCCGGGCGCGCACTGCGATCCGATCCACGAGTCGGACGTCGCCGAGGCCGCCCTCGCCGCCCTCACCGATCCCGACCGCCTCGGCGGGCGTGCCCACCATCTCACCGGCCCGCAGTCACTGACGTTCCGCGGGCAGATCGAACAGATCGCGGACGTGCTCGGACGGCCGCTGGGCGTCGACACGGTCGGCCGTCAGGAGTGGGAGCGGCAGAACGCCGGGCACATGCCCGCCCACTTCGCGCAGGCGCTGCTCGACCTCTGGAAGTCGGCCGACGGCGTGCCCGTCCCCCTCACCCGGACGGTGGAGGAGCTCACCGGCCACCCTGCCCGCCCGTTCGCGCTCTGGGCGAAGGAGCACGCGGCCGACTTCAGCGCCTGACGACGCGCCGGACGGAGCCCGGGCGACCACCGGCGCAGGGAGCGGCCCAGGGAGCGGCCCAGGGAGCGGTCGTCCGGCCGGCCGGACGGAGCGCCGGCTCCCTCAGTCGCTCTCCCGCGCGTGCCGCGAAAGCGCGGACGCGGCCATCGAGTTGTGCACGCTGAAGGCCACCGTCCCCGGCAGGTAGCGGTCCTGGGACCACTCCACCGGTGTGCCGGTCGGGTCGGTGGTGCGGCGGCGCTCACGCAGCAGCGGGCTGCCGCGCCGGCAACCCAGCAGGCGGGCGTCCTCGGCGTTCGCGGCGACCACGTCGATGGTGTGATCAGCGTCCGTGAACAGGATGCCGTGCTCCCGCAGGTGCTCGGTGTGCGACACCACGTCGGCCGGCAATTGGGCCACCAACTCGCCCACCACCGGCGGGTAGACCGTCCGCTCGACCATCACCGGCACACCCGAGAGGGTGCGCAGTCGCACCGTCACGTACACCTCGGCGCCCGGTTCGAGGCGCAGCTGGTCGAGTTCGGCCGGGTCGGCCGGCCGGCGGACCAGTGAATCCAGGATGCCCCCGGGCTCCTCGCCCATCGAGCGGGCCCAGTGGGTGAAGCTGAGCAACTCCGAGAAGCTCTGCACCCGGGCGTTGCCGAGCACCACCCGGCGGGTGCCGCGGCGGGACGTGACCAGGCCGTCCGAACGCAGCACCGCCAGCGCCTGGCGCACCGTGCCCCGCGAGACGCCGTACTGCTCCGCGAGGGTGCCCTCGGCGGGCAGCCGACCGGCTTCGCCGTACGCACCGGTGGTGATGGCCTCGCGCAGGTCGGCGGCGACCTTGCGGTACAGCGCTGGGCCGCGCTCGGTCCCGGCCGGGCCGGGTGCGGGCTGGTCCGGCTGCAGTGCCACGTCAGTCAAAGTCCCTCCTGGGGCGGTGTCCTGCGCGGCCGTACCGGCGCGGACAGGCTGACCCTATCCGCTGCGCCCTGGAAGCATCGCACCGTCCTGATCCGTGGCAGACGACCGGATTCGACCGTTCCCGCAGCCGCCCCCCGTTCTCGGGCATCCGTTCACCTTCCCGTCACCGGGTTCCGGCGTACTTACCCACGTCGGCGAAGTTGGCTAGTCAACTCGGCGGCCCCAAGAGACGAAATCACACCCGCGCACCTTCCCCTTTCTCGCAGTACGCCCCTGATCAGGAGACTGACTCGTGACCGTGCACCGTGCCCGTGCCGCCGCTTTCGCGGCCGTACTGACCGCAGCCGCGCTCTCCCTCTCCGCCTGCGGCTCCGCGGGCTCGACCGCCGCGAAGTCCGGCGACGCCGCCCAGGCCGGCGCCAAGGCCGCCAAGGACGCGACCTCCGCCGCCGACCTCGGCGGGATGGACGCGCTGGTCGCCGCCGCCAAGAAGGAGGGCAAGCTGCACGTCATCACGCTGCCCCGGGACTGGGCGAACTACGGCAAGATCATGGACTCGTTCAAGGCCAAGTACGGCATCGAGATCGAGGACGAGAACCCGGACGGCTCCAGCCAGGACGAGATCAACGCGATCACCTCCCGCAAGGGCCAGGACCGCGCCCCCGACGTGGTGGACCTCGGCAGCGCCTTCGCCCAGTCCGGCATCAAGGACGGCCTGCTCGCGCCGTACAAGGTGGCCGGCTTCGACAAGGTCGCCGACACCATGAAGGACGCGAACGGCCAGGCCGTCAACGACTACGGCGGCTACGTCTCGATCGGCTGCGACGCCAAGAAGATCGCCACCTGCCCGAAGACCTTCGCGGACCTGCTCAAGCCCGAGTACAAGGGCCAGGTCGCGATGAACGGCAACCCGACCAAGTCGGGCTCGGCCTTCGGCGGCGTCTACGCGGCGGCGCTGGCCAACGGCGGTTCGCTGGACGACATCCAGCCCGGCATCGACTTCTTCGGCAAGCTGAAGCAGTCCGGCAACTTCAACCCGGTCGAGTCGACCCCGGCGACCGTCGAGAAGGGCGAGACCCCGATCAGCATCGACTGGTCGTACCTCAACGCCGGTTACACCGACGAGTTCAAGACCAAGGGCGTCGACTGGCAGGTCGCCGTCCCGGTCGACGGCAGCTACGCCCAGTACTACAACCAGGCGATCAACAAGTGGGCCCCGCACCCGGCGGCCGCCCGCCTGTGGCAGGAGTACCTCTTCAGTGCCGAGGGCCAGAACCTCTTCCTCGGCGGCTACGCCACCCCCGCCCTCTTCGACAGCATGAAGAAGGACGGCACCCTCGACGCCGCGGCCGCCGCCAAGCTGCCGACCGTCGAGAAGCCCTTCACCAGCTTCCCGACCCAGGACCAGATCGCCGCGGCCAAGAAGGTCGTGACCGAGAACTGGGCCAAGGCGATCGCGGGCTGATCGACACCATGACCACGGCTCCCACCCCGGTGCCGACCCCCGCCGCCACTGACCCCAGTGGCGGCGCGGGGGCCCCCGGCACCGCCCCAGCGTCCACCCCCACCGTCCCCGCTCAGCGCTGCACCGGCGCCCATGCCCCGGCCGGCCGCCGACGGCGACCGCGTGGCGGCTCCTGGCTCGCCGCCCTCCCGCTGCTGGTGTTCTTCGCGATCAGCTTCGGCCTGCCCGCCGTCGCCATCGCCACCGGCGCCTTCACCGCCTCCAGCGACTCGGAGACCGGCGCCGGCCAGCTGACCACCGACAACCTCACCGCCTCGGTGCAGGGCGCCTACTGGACGGCCCTGCTCAGCAGCGTCAAGCTGTCCGCCCTCACCGCACTGCTCGGCACCGTGATCGGCCTGCCCATCGCGCAGGCCGTGGTGACCTCCCGCTACAAGGCGGTGCGCGAGGCCGTGCTCTCCGCCTCCGGCGTGCTCGCCAACTTCGGCGGCCTGCCGCTCGCCTTCGCCTTCGTCGCCACCCTCGGCAACGCCGGCGAGCTCACCAAGCTGCTGCACCTGACCGAGCACGGCTGGAGCCTGTACTCCTTCACCGGGCTGACGGTCGTCTACCTGTACTTCCTCGTCCCGCTGATGGTGCTCAGCATCACCCCGGCGCTGGACGGCCTGCGGGTGCAGTGGCGGGAGGCGGCCCACAACAACCGGGCCACCACGCTGCAGTACTGGCGCCACGTCGCACTGCCGATCCTCTTCCCGTCCCTGCTCGGCGGCTTCGTGCTGCTGTTCGGCAGCGCCTTCGCCGCGTACGCCACCGCCGCCGCGATGGTGGGCGCCACGGTGCCGCTGATCAGCCGCTCGATCGCGGACGCGCTCTCCGGCAACGTACTGGTCGGCCAGGGCAATCTCGCGCTCGCCCTCAGCCTCGACATGATCGTGGTGGCCGCCCTCGTGATGGCCGTCTACCTGCCCCTCCAGCGCCGGAGTGCCCGATGGCTCAGCTGATCTCAAGGCTGCGCCTGTGGCGCGGCGCGGTGCTGCTGGTGGCCGGCCTCTACTTCGTGCTGCCGATGGCCGCCTCGGTGTACTTCAGCATCGACGACCCGAAGGGCTTCACCTTCGAGGCCTACACCGGTCTGCTCGGCGCGCCCGGGTTCACCGACAGTCTCTGGCTGACGCTCCGGCTGGCCCTGGTGACCGTCCTGGTGGTGCTGGTCCTGCTGGTCCCGGCACTGATCGCGGCCAGGCTGGGCACGCCCCGGCTGCGCGCGGTGCTCGAGGTGATCTGCACGCTCCCGCTGGTGGTCCCGCCGGTGGCGCTCACGGCCGGCCTGATCGGCGTGCTGCGCTGGGGCCCGGACCATCTGATGGACACCCCGTTGTTCCAGACCTTCGTGTTCGTCCAGGACCCGAAGTTCCCGATCGTGCTGGTCGTCGCGTACGTGCTGATGTCACTGCCGCTGGCCTACCGGGCGCTGGACTCCGGGCTGCGCGCGGTGGACGTGCGCACCCTGGTCGAGGCGGCCCGCAACTGCGGTGCGAGCTGGCCGCGCGCGGTGGTGACCGTGGTGCTCCCCAACCTGCGCGGCGCGCTGCTGAACGCCTCCTTCCTGACCCTGGCGCTGGTGCTCGGCGAGTTCACCGCCGCCTCGATCCTCGGCTACCAGCCGTTCGCGGTCTGGATCTACTCGGTCGGCAACAGCCAGGCCCAGATGTCCGTCGCCGTCTCGGTCCTCAGCCTGCTGATCACCTGGGTGCTGCTGCTCCTGCTGGCCGCGGCCGGCCGCGAGCGCCGCCACCGCACGCCCGCCCGCCCCTGACTTCGTTAGCGAGAACCCCTCATGACCACGGTTACCGCCCCCGTAGCCGGCGCCGCCACCGCGCCCGGCAGCGCGGCCGTCGAATTCCGTTCGCTGCGCCGTGCGTTCGGCGCCACCACCGCGCTGGACGGCCTCGATCTCACCGTCCGGCCGGGCGAACTGCTCGCCCTGCTCGGCCCCTCCGGCTGCGGCAAGACCACCGCACTGCGCATCCTGGCCGGGTTCGAGCAGCACGACGGCGGCCAGGTGCTGGTCGACGGCGAGGACATCACCCGGATCCCCGCGCACCGGCGCGACGCGGGCATGGTGTTCCAGTCCTACAGCCTCTTCCCGCACCTGACGGCCGCCGACAACGTGGCCTTCGGGATGCGGATGCGCGGCGCCGCCAAGGCCGCGCGGCGCAAGCGCGCGCTGGAACTGCTGGAGCTGGTCGGCCTTCCGCAGCACGCCGACCGCTACCCGCACCAGCTCTCCGGCGGACAGCAGCAGCGCATCGCGCTGGCCCGCGCGCTGGCCCTGGAGCCGAGGGTGCTGCTGCTGGACGAGCCGCTCTCCGCGCTCGACGCCAAGGTGCGGCTGAGCCTGCGCGAGGAGATCCGCCGGCTCCAGCAGGAGCTGGGCATCACCACCCTGTTCGTCACCCACGACCAGGAGGAGGCGCTGTCGATGGCCGACCGGGTCGCCGTACTGCGCGCGGGCCGCCTGGAGCAGTGCGCGACGCCGTCCGAGCTGTACGCCCGACCGGCCACCGCCTTCGTCGCCGAGTTCGTCGGCACCATGAGCCGCATCCCCTGCGAGCGCGCCGGTGAGGGGGTCGAGGTGCTCGGCCGCCGCCACCCGGTGGACGGCGCCGTGCCCGCCGACGGTGAACTGCACGTGCTGGTCAGGCCGGAGAAGGTCGCTCTGACGCCGGCCGAGGGCGGCCCGGCGCTGGTCGTGGCCGCGTCCTTCCTGGGCGCCGTCACCCGGCTGACCGTCCGGCTCGCCGACGGCACCGAGGTGAAGGCCGACCTGCCGACCGAGGCCGCCGCCGTCCTCCCGATCGGCAGCACGGCCGACATCACCCTGCCCGAGCGGCCGGTCCTGGTGGACCGGCGTCCGGCCTGAGACCGTCGGGTACGGCCCCGCAGCGCCCTCGGCACTCCCAGCGCCCTCGGTGCCACCTCGCCACCTCGCCGGGGTTCCGGAGACCGGGATGCCGGAGCGCCGGTGCACCGGGATGCCGGGGCACCGCGGCGCCGCACGACCCGCTCGACTCCCGCAGGACCCGCACCACTCGAAGCGCCCGAAAAGGTACCGCCATGCCTGACACCGCCATGTCCGACTCCGCCCCGCCCTGGGCCCCGCCCGCCGCCGTCCTGTTCGACATGGACGGCACCCTGGTGGACACCGAGCACCTCTGGTGGCAGGCCGCCGCCGAACTCGCCACCGAACTGGACCTCACCCTCACCGAACGGGACGTCCCCGAGGTGCTCGGCCGGGCCGTCGAACACACGGCGGCGCACCTGCACCGCAGTAGCGGCACCGCCCGGAGCGAGGCCGACCTCGTCGAGCGGCTCGGCGACAGCTTCGCCGGAAAGGTCGCCACCGAGATCGTCCCCCGCCCGGGTGCGCTCGCCCTGCTGGCGGCCCTGCACGACGCGCGGGTGCCGACCGCCCTGGTGTCGGCCTCCCCGCGCCGGGTCGTCGACCTGGTGCTCGGCAGCATCGGCAGCGAGTGGTTCACCGTCACCCTGGCGGCCGAGGACACCGAGCGGACCAAGCCCGCCCCCGACCCCTACCTCGCCGCCGCCGGCCTGCTCGGTCTCGACCCGGCCACCTGCGTCGCCGTCGAGGACACCCCCACCGGCGTGGCCTCGGCCCACGCGGCGGGATGCGCGGTGCTCGCCGTACCGTCCGCCGTCCCGATCGGGGCGGCCCCCCGGGTCACTCTGCTCGACAGTCTGGAGCAGGCGGACCTGGCCCTGCTCGGGAAGCTCGCCGCCGCCCCGGCGGTTTGACGGGCCGTGCCCTATCTGCTGCTGAGCCTCGCCATCGTCAGTGAAGTCTGCGCGACCAGTTGCCTGAAGCTCACCGAGGGCTTCAGCCGGCTCTGGCCGAGCCTGGGCGTGGGCGTGGGCTACGTGCTCTCCTTCGCCCTGCTCGGACAGGCTCTGAAGCACATACCGGTCTCCGTCGCGTACGCGGTCTGGTCCGGGGCCGGGACAGCCGCCGTGGCCGGCATCGGCGTCCTCGCCTTCGGCGAGAGCCTCGGCCGAGCCCAGTGGCTGGGCCTCGCCCTGATCATCGCCGGCGTGGTGGCGCTGAACCTGCGCGGCGGTCACTGACGCCGGGCGGGTCGCGTCGATCGGATTCCGCGACGGCCACGGGGCCGCCACGGGGCCGCCGGCCGCCTTCCACCGGGGCGGTAACGGCGGGCTGAGGGGCGCGGAGCCGGGCGGACCGTGGCCGCCTCTGGTCACGGCCGAATGTCCCACCATGCCGACTGCGACGCGCGGTGTGAGCGGATGGACAGAATATGTAGGCCGGTCTATTCTTTCGGCATGGGAGCAAAAGGCGAGGAGACACGCGCCCGACTGATCGCCGCCACCCGGGCGCTCATCGAGGCGCAGGGCTACTTCGGCACCGGGCTCAACCAGGTACTGGCCGAGAGCGGGGCACCACGAGGCTCGCTGTACTTCCACTTCCCCTCCGGGAAGGACCAACTGGTCACCGCCGCCCTGACCGAAGCAGGCCAGGAGATCAGCGGACTCATCGACTCCTTTGCCTACGAGAAGCTCAGCGCGGCGGTCATCGTCCGACGACTGCTGGACGCGTTCAGCGACCGGATGGAAGGGTCCGCCTACAGCAAGGGCTGCCCGATCGCCACCGTGGCCCTGGAGGTGGCGGGCGGGAACGAGGAGCTGCGGCGGGTCTGCGCCGAGGTCTACGACACCTGGCAACAGGCGCTGGCCGCACAGCTGGTGACCGAGGGGCGGGCACCGGGGGCGGCCGACGCCACCGCCGGCGCGGTGCTGGCCCAGTTCGAAGGCGCACTGCTGCTCGCCCGTGTACGACACAGCCATACGCCGCTGGACCAGGCCGCGCTCACGATCCAGCTGCTGCTCGCCATGTCCTGAGTCGGGCAGGGCAGGGGTGGTCGGGGCCGGCATGGGACCAGAAATATGTAGACCGGTCCAGCCAGGAGCACTCTCCGCCCCACCGCCAGCCAGCACCGCCGCGTCGGGCGCCCGCACCGATGCACACCGCGACGGGGCCGGCGCGGCCTGTCGCGCACGAACGACGAGCCCTCTCGCACACCACCGGCACCGCGCCTCACACCCGCCCCACACCCTCCACTCCTCGCCGGCCCTCCCACTCTCGACTGCGCTCAAATTATGTAGATCGGTCTACCGATAGGAGCTCTCATGCCCTCCCCCCTCCCCGACCCCAGCCCCGAACCCGCCCCGCAAGCCCCCACCACCCTGCAAGCCCCGCAAGCCCCCACCACCCCGCAAGCCCCACAAGCCCCACAAGCCCCACAAGCCTCCACCCTGCAAGCCCCACAAGCCCCCGGCACTCTCGTGCTCGGCGCCTCCGGTTTCATCGGCCGCTGGCTCGTCCTCGAACTCCTGACCTCCGGCCGCACGGTCGCCGCCGCCGTCCGGGGTGGCGCGCGGCGCGACAGCGAGTTCCGCGAGTGGCTCCGCGGGCACGGCGCGGACGACCGCGGGCTGATCACGGTCGAAGCCGACATCACCCGCCCCGGGCTGGGCCTGGGCCCGCTCGACGACGCACGCCTCGCGACCGTCCGCGACGTCTTCAACACCGCGGCCCTCTACCGCTTCGGGCTGCCCAGAGCAGACGCCTACGAGGCCAACGTGGGCGGCGCGCTGCACGCCCTGCGCTGGGCGTCCACCCGACCGCGGCTCCGCCGCCTCGTGCACATCTCGGGCTATCGCGTCGGGGGTGGCCCCGCCGTCTTTCCGCTCCCGGCCCACGAGGCCGATGCGCGATACGCCCGACTCGGTGCCTACGAGGCGTCGAAGCTGGAGGGCGACGCGGCGGTCCGCAGCGAGGCGGTCAGGCTGGGTGTGCCGCTGACCGTGGTCAACCCGAGCAGCGTGATCGGACACTCCGTCACAGGCGAGGCAGGCCAGTACCTCGGACTGGCCACCGTCGTCGAGCAGTTGTGGCACGGCCGCCTCCCCGCGCTTCCCGGCAGCCGGCGTACCTTCCTCCCCGTGGTGGCGATCGACCATCTGGCCCGGTTCCTGGCGGCTGTGCCCGGGCACGAGAGCGACCCGGTCAGTCTTCACACGGTGCTCGACCCGGCGACGCCCGATCTCCCCGAGCTGGTCAACATCGTGGCCGAACACCTCGGCGTTCGCGCACCGCGCCGGCACGTCCCGACGGCCGTCCTTCGCCGGCTGCCCCGCGCGCTCACCCGCACGGATCCCGACACGCTCTCCTTCCTCTCCGAGGACCGCTACGACACCTCCTCCGCCGACCGGTTGGCCGAGGCCGCCGGTCTCCGGCATCCACCCGTCGAGGAGTTGCTGCGACGCTGGGCCGGCCGACTGGTCGCCGATCGGTTCGGCGCCGCACCGGGACCGGTGCTCGGCGGAGCCTGCGGCCGGCCGCCCGGCTCCTTCATCGGGCTCGCCGGGAGCCGCAGTTACGTCGCGGGTGAGCGGGAGGCACCCGGCTACGTCCTGCTGCACGGCCTTCCGCTGGACTCGGACAGCTGGCACGAGCTCGCGGACCGCCTCCCGGCGCCCTCGCTGCTCGCCGACCTGCCCGGGCTCGGGCGATCGTCACCCGCCACCGGCAGCACCGCACAGTGGGTCGCGGAGCTGCTGGCGCCGGTCCGTTCACGGCCCGTGATCGTCGCGCACTCGGCGGCCGCCGGTCCCGCGCTGCTCCACGCGGCGGCGCACCCCGAACAGGTGGCCGGTGTGGTCCTGTTGGCGCCGTACTTCCTGCAGCCGCGCCCACCCCGGGCGGTCCGGACCGTCCGGATCACCGCGACGGTCCTGCGCCGGGCTCCCTCCCGCCTCCTGGCCGGTGCTCTGCTCGGCCAGGCCCCCCGCAGTGCGGAGGTCGACGCCACGGTGGCCGCAGCAGCGCTCGGCCTGCGCCGGCCGGGTGTCGCCGGACGAACCGCTCGCCATCTTCGGAGCATCCAACTGCGCTCGCACAGAGCGGCCTTGATGGATCTGCTCCGATCCAGCCCGGTGCCCGTACAGCTGGTGACCGGCGAGTTCGACCCGCTGACGGTACCGGTTCCCGCCAACCCCGCGATCGCACTCCCGGTCGTCACCGTGTCGGGCGCGGGCCATTACCCGCAGCTGAGTCACTCCACCCGACTCGCCGATGTCCTGGCCGAGACGATCGCCGCCCCGCCCCTGGAGCCGACCGGCGCAGGGCAGACCAGCACCGGGCGGATGAGCACCCGGCAGACCAGCACCCGGCCGAACTCGGGCCCGACCGACACCGTTCGCACCGACGGGCGATGATCCTCGATCGGCCGAACCACCGGGCCACCGGACCGCCAGACCGACCCGCAGCGAGCTCGACCCGGCGCAGGCCCACACTCAGGCCCACACCCAGGCCCCCGCCCAGGCCCCCGCCCAGGCGCCCCCGACCGGCCCCGGCCGGCAGCCCCACCGAGACCATCAGCCCCGAGCCCACCCGAAACCACCCGAGCCCACCCGGCGGGGTCACCCGCCGAATCCGCCCACCCCGCCTGTGCCGCAGTGGAGTTACCGCGTACCCCGGCGGCCGGCCACTCGCCGTTCACGCGCAGGACGCCGCCCTTCGGGTCAATAGGTGCAGTTGTACAACCAACTTGACCTGAAGGATCCCCGTGGCCACAGGCAGCACCCTCACCCTCAGCTCAACCGGCAGTCCCACCGAAGGTGACAAGCTCACCTTCCACTGGACCACCGGCGCACCCGACGCCAAGAACTGGGTGGGCGTCTACGACGGCACCCGCCAGCCCGGCACCGGTTCCTCGCTGCTCTGGAAGTACACGCCCGGAGGCTCGGGCGACGTCCAGTTGGACACCTCCGCGCTCACCGGCGGCCCCTACACGGCCTATCTGCTCGCCAAGGACGGCTACGGCATCCTGGCGCAGAGCGCGCCGTTCACCTTCCGGCCGAAGCCCGCCGTACCGCGCCCGCACGCGGCGGTCGACGCGCTGACCGCGACCGCCGTGACGCCGGGTGCGGCCGTCACCGTGAAGCTCGGCAAGCTCTGGGCCCGGCCCGCCGGCAACCCGGCCGGCACGGCGACCTTCCGCCGGATCGGCGGCGACGGCTGGCTGTCCGTCGCCGCCGACGGAACGGTGACCGGCACCGCGCCCACGACCGCCCCCGCGCACCCGGCCGTGCTCACCGTCGCGGTCAAGGACAGCGCCGGCGCCACGGACACGATGACCGTCCTGGTGCCGGTGCGCCCCGCCGCCGGGCCGCTGCGGCTCAAGACCGCCGCCTGGAACCTGTGGGACGCGGGAACCCACGTCACCGACGCGCTGGAGAAGCAGCTGCGGGTGATCCTCACCCAGGGGCTGGACGTGCTGGCGCTCCAGGAGACCGCCGGCACCGCGGCCCAGGCCCTGGCCGACGCGCTCGGCTGGTACGCCTACCAGAGCGCCGGCAGCGTCGGCGTGCTCAGCCGTTACCCGCTCACCGCCGTCACCGCGGTGACCTCCGCCCTGCCCGCCGCCGGCGTCACCCTGCAGCTGCCCGGCGGCCGCACCGCCCGGTTCTGGGCCGCCCACCTGAGCGAGGCCGGCTACGGCCCGTACGCCGTGCAGGACGGCCAGAGCGCGGCCCAGGTGGAGGCGGCTGAGAACGCCTCCGTCCGTCTGCAGCAGGCCAGGGCACTGGCGACGGCGGTCAAGGCGGACGTCCTCACCGGCGCTCCGGTACTGCTGGCGGCGGGCCTCGCCTCACCCTCCCACCTGGACTGGACGGCGGCCACCGGCCGGCCGCTCAACTGGCCGGTCACCGTGGCACTCCAGGCCGCCGGCCTGACCGACGCGTTCCGCAGCGCGCATCCCGACCCGGTGGCTCTTCCCGGCAACACGTGGTCCCCGACCCGCAAGGTACGGGGCAGCAAGCCGGAGCCGCAGGACCGGATCGACCAGGTGCAGTTCGCCGGCCCGCTCACCCTGGTCGAGGCCCACACCCTGGCCACCGGCTGGCCCCAGGCCGACCCCGCGACGGCCGCCAACGAGTGGCCCTCGGACACCGCCGCCGCCGTCGCCACCTTCACCCTCTGAGAGGCCGGTCCACCATGCCCGAGCTTTCCCGCCGTAGCTTCGTCGGCGCCACCGCGGCGGCGACCGCCACCGCCCTCGTCGGTCTCGACGCCGCTCCCGCCACCGCGGCGACGCCGGCCGCCGGCAGTGTCGCGGATGTGAAGCACGTGGTGATCCTGATGCAGGAGAACCGCAGCTTCGACCACTACTTCGGCACCCTGAACGGCGTCCGCGGCTTCAACGACAAGCAGGCGCTGCAGTTCCCCGACGGTACCGACGTGTACCGCCAGCCCGACGCCGGGCGCAGCGACGGCGGCGTGATGCTGCCCTACCGGATGGACACCTCGAAGTACAACTCCCAGAACGCCGGCGGCCTCGCCCACGACTGGGCGACGGGCCACCAGGCCATCAACAACGGCGCGATGAACAAGTGGGTGGCCGCCAAGGGCGAGCGCACCATGGGGTACTTCACCCGCGCCGACATCCCCTACCAGTACGCGCTCGCCGACGCGTTCACCCTCTGCGACGCGTACTTCTGCTCACTGGCCGGCCCCACCGACCCGAACCGGCTCTACCTGTGGACCGGCACCTCGGGCCCCGGGCGCGACGGCACCACCGGCCCGTGGATCGACAACACCCCCGTCACGGACAACCCGGTCGCCGACTGGACGACGTACGCCGAGCGGCTGCAGGCCGCCGGGGTGAGCTGGCGGGTCTACCACAACCCGAGCAAGGACGACCGCACCGGCGACTACGACGACAACGCCCTCTCGTACTTCAAGCAGTTCCACAACTTCCCCACCACCGACCCGCGGTACGTGAACGCGATGACGAAGTCCGACCCCGCCGCCTTCGACGCGCACTGCAAGGACGGCAGCCTGCCCACCGTCTCCTGGCTGGTCGCGCCCTACCTGTTCTCCGAACACCCCAACGCCGGCCCCGCCTACGGCGCGCACTGGGTGGACCAGGCCCTGCAGTCGCTGATGTCCAATCCCGAGGTGTGGAAGCACACCGCCTTCCTGGTGATGTACGACGAGAACGACGGCTACTTCGACCACGTGATCCCGCCCACCCCCGAGGCCGGCACGGCCGAGGAGTTCACCCAGGGTCGCGCGATCGGCCTCGGAAACCGCGTCCCGCTCTGGGTCGCCTCGCCCTGGTCCCGCGGTGGCTACGTCAACTCCCAGGTCTTCGACCACACTTCGGTCCTGCGGTTCCTGGAGACCGTCACCGGCGTCGCCGAGCCCAACATCTCCGCCTGGCGCCGCGCCGTCTGCGGCGACCTCACCAGTTGCTTCGACTTCACGGCCCCCGACTACTCGATACCCGCCCTGCCCGACACCACCGCCCTGATGGCCCGCGCCGACGCCGGCTCGTCGCTCCCCACCGTGGCGCTGCCCGCCACCGGCACCCAGGCGATGCCCGCGACCGAGCCGGGTGAGCGCCCGCACCGCCAACTGCCGTACCGGCCGTGGGCGGACGTCGCGACGGACCGGGCCACCGGCCTGGTCACCTGCACGATGACCAACGGCGGTTCGGTGGCGTTCCCGTTCACCGTCTACCCCAACACGGTGTTCGCGTTCGCGGGGACGCCGTACACGGTCGCCCCCGGAGCGAGCCGCACGTACACCTGGGACGCCACCGGCACCGACGGGCGCTACGACTTCACCGTCCACGGGCCCGACGGCTTCGTCCGCCGCTTCGCCGGCACGGTCGTCCGCACCGGCCAGGAGGACGTGGCGGTGCCGTCCGTCACCGCCGGCGCCCCCGGGGCGGGCGCCGCGACCGTCGCCGTGCTGCTCGCCAACGGCGGCCGGAGCGAGACCTCCTTCACGCTGACCCCGAACGACTTCGCCGGGGTCGCGCAGACCGCGTGGGTCGCGCCCGGCGCCGGCGTCACCGTCAACTGGCCACTGGATCAGGGACGTTACGACCTCACCGTGACGGCCGGCACCGGCACCCGGTTCGCCCAGCGGTACGCGGGCCGCCTGCACTGAGACCGGAACCGGCCGGGCGCCACCCCGCGCGGGGTGGCGGCCGGCCGGTGCGATGGGTCGCGCCCACCCGCCCGATCGCAGGCCGCTCAGCGGGCGAGCCGGCCCATCAGCCCCGATGCGGCGCCGATGCCGACGAGCGCCGCGAGGCAGAGCACGCCGAAATCCGCCCAGAGGTGGGAGGGGGTGCCCAGGAGCAGACCGCGCAGGGCGTCGACCTCGTAACTGAGCGGGTTGACCAGGCTGACGGCCTGGAGCCAGCCGGGCATCAGGGCGACCGGGTAGAGCGCGTTCGAGGCGAAGAACAGCGGCATGGTGATGGCCTGGCCGATGCCCATCAGGCGGTCCCGGGTGAGCACGATGCCGGCGATGGACATGGAGAGGCAGGAGAAGAACGCCGACCCGAGCACCACCACCACGACCACACCGAGCAGCCGCAGCGGGTTCCAGGTCATCGCGACGCCGAGCAGCGCGGCGATGACGATCACCACCACCGCCTGGATCACCGACTTCACCCCGGCGGCGAAGGCCTTGCCCGCCACCAGCGCGGAGTGCGGGGTGGGGGTGACCAGGAGTTTGGAGAGCACCCCCGAGTCGCGTTCCCAGATGATCATGATTCCGTAGAAGATCGCGATGAACATCGCGGACTGCGCGATGATCCCCGGAGCCAGGTAGTCCAGGTACGGGATGCCCCCGGTCGGAATCACCCGCAGCCGGGTGAAGGTCTCGCCGAAGATCAGCAGCCAGAGCGCCGGCTGAACGGCCCGGGTGTACAGCTCCGTACGGTCGTGCCGCAGCTTCTGGAGTTCGACCACGCACATGGCGCCGACCCGGGCGGGGAACACCTGCCAGCCGGAGCGGACCCTCGGCGGGGTGCCGAGCAGACCGATGGACGCGGCTCCCGGGGCGTCAGCCGACCCGGGACGCGGTGCGACGGGTGTTGCGGACATCGCGGAACTCCCCTCCTGCCTGGTCGTCGGTGAGGCCGCTGCCGGCGAAGTGCCGGAAGACGTCCTCCAGGGTGGGGGCCGGACCGCCCGCCTCGCCGGACCGCGCCCGCAGGTCGGCCAGTTCGGCCTTGAGCCGGGCGGGGGTGCCGAGCGCGCGGATCCGGCCCCGGTGCATCAGGGCGAGGCGGTCGCAGTACTGGTCCGCCTCGTCCATGTAGTGGGTGGTGACCAGGACGGTCATCCCGGTGGCCTCGCGGATTTCGGTGAGGCGGTCCCAGACGCTGGTACGCGCGATCGGGTCCAGCCCGATGGTCGGCTCGTCCAGGATCAGCAGCCGGGGTGCGCTGACCAGCGCCTGCGCCAGCTCCAACCGGCGGACCATGCCGCCGGAGTACGTCCCCGCCATCCGTCCGGCGGCCTCGCCGAGCCCGACCGCGTCCAGCGCCTGGGTGATCCTCGGCGCCCGCTCGCGGCGCGGCACGTCGTAGACCCGGGCGAACAGTTCGACGTTCTCGCGCCCGGTCAGGTTGGAGTCGGCGGAGAGCTGCTGCGGGACGTACCCCAGCAACCGCCGGACCGCCATCCGCTCCCGGGCCACGTCGTGGCCGAAGACCCGGACCATCCCGGGGGGCACGGGCAGCAGCGTGGTGATCGCCCTGATCGCGGTGGTCTTGCCCGCTCCGTTGGGGCCGAGCAGGCCGAACACCTCACCCGGCGCCACCGCGAGGTCCACGCCGTCCACGGCTCTGGTGCCGCCGAAACTGTGGACCAGGCCGGTGCAGCTCACCGCGTCCGCGGTACCGGCACCGGTACCGGTGTGGTCGGTCATCGCGTCGCCTCCTCCTCGTGCAGGTTCGCGGCCAGCCTGCGCAGTGCGGGCAGGGCCGCCGCGAGATGGGCCCGGTCCTCCTCCGTGAGCCGGTCCAGCTGCTCGCGCAACAGCGCGGCCCGGCGCTCCTCCCAGGCCCTCAGTCGCGCGGCCGCCGCCGGGGTGACCCTCAGCAGGGCCGCCCGCCCGTCCTGCGGGTCGGGCTCCCGGGCGAGCAGACCCAGCCCGACCAGCTGTCGGACCAGCGTCGACACCGAGTTGCCGGCCAGCCGCAGCTCCTCCGCCGCCTCCGAGACCCGCAACCCCGGCCGCGACCCGACCAGGCGCAGCAGTTCGACCTGCGCCCCCCTCAGCCGGGGGTCGGGCGCGCCGCGGCGAAGTCGGCGCCGCACCAGGCGGTTGATGCCGACCAGGAGTCCCTCGAAGTCGGCGGGGAGTGCCGGATCGTCCATGTCCCGATTTTAGCTCTCACTGAGAGCAAAAAGCTCGGGAATCCCACAACCGGCCGGGGAGCGCAGCCGGATGGGGCGCGGCCCCTCCCGGCGGACGGGCCGCCGGGGGCACGGGCGACGCCGTCGAGCACGACCCGGTCGCCGTGGGGCTCGCCCGACACGTTCGCCGCGACGGCCGGGCCGGGCGCTCCTCAGACGCTGCGGGCGACGATGTCGCCGTGGCCGGTGGTCGCGTGGATGTCCAGGTCGGCGACGCCGTCGGTGTTCCTGAGCGCGTTGTGGATCCGGCCGTGGGTGGTTCCGGCGTCCAGGGAGGCGCAGACGCCGCGGGCGACGCCGACCGAGACATCACCGGCCAGGGTGCGCAGCGTGACCGTTCCGCGCACGGCCTCGGCGATCCGGATGTCGCCCTTCTCGGTGCTGATCTCCGCGGGGCCGGCCAGCCGGCCGACCGAGACGTCGCCGGAGAGGAGGGTGAGGCGGGCACTCGCGGCCTCGTCGAGCTCGACCGAGCCCCGCGCACCCTCGAAGGCGACGTCGCCGAGCCTTCCGACGCCCCGGAACCCGGCGGCGGCCGCCTTCCCCTCGACCCGGGAGCCGGCCGGCAGCTGGACGGTCACCTCGACGGATCCGGAGTTGCCGAGGATCCGGTTCTTCGCCGGCGAGGCCCCGATCCGCAGCACGCCGTCGCCGAACTCGACCGTGACCTGCTCCGCCGCCTTCACGTCGTGCCCCTTCGCGGCGTCCGCGGGCCGGACCTCGACCGTGGTGTCGACCCGGTCGGCGGCGATGAACCGGATGTTCCCGGCGGGGATGTCGAAGATGGCGGAGATCGGGGCGGTGGTGTCGAACTTCTGCATCGTACTCTCCTGTGCTCGCTGTTTCTGACTTCGCAAACGCTACGTTGCGTTCAAGATTTCAGCAATAGATTCGTTGCACAGTAGATGCATCTTCGCAGGTAAGGACAGGAGAATCATTGCAATAGCCATGAATCTAATGCAACGTCAGTCCGCCCGATCGTTGCAATGAATTGAAGGTGAACGCTACCTCGGAAGCCTCGGGAGAACAGCGGGCCGGCGCCGGCGGGTGTGGCATCACCACCACCCGTCGGCGCCGGCCCGGTCGGCGCGGTCGTCCGTCAGCCCGCGAGCAGCTTCGGCAGCTCGGCGATCGAGGCGAGCACGTGCGTGGCGCCGTCCGCCCGCAGCCGCTCCTCGCCGTGCGCCCCGGTGAGGACGCCGGCGACGATCGGGGCACCCGCCCGAGTGCCGGTGAGCATGTCGTAGCCGGTGTCGCCCGCGACCGCGATCCGGTGCACGGAGTCGGTGCCGGTACGCAGCAGGGCGGTGAGGGCGAGGTCGGGGTAGGGACGGCCCCGGCCGGCCTCGGCGGGGCAGAGGGTGAGGTCCGCGATGTCCTGCCAGCCGAGGGCGGCCAGGATGCGGTCCTGGGTGGCGCGGGAGAAGCCGGTGGTGAGGACCACCTTCCGTCCCTGCGAGCGGAGTTCGGCGATCGCCTCGGCGGCGCCGGGCAGGGCCGAGCAGTGCCCGGCGTCGACCAGGTCGTGGTAGGCGGCCTCGAAGGCGAGGTTGGCGCGCTGGGCCTTGTCCTCCTCCCCGAAGAGATGGCGGAAGACCGAGATCTTGGACTCGCCCATGGTGGCGCGGACGTGCTCCAGCATGCGCTGGTGCTCGGGCCCTCCGCCGTCGACGCCGAGGCTCCCGGCGGCGGCGGCGAAGGCCCGCTCGACCAGACCGTCGTCGGCCACGGTGGTGCCTGCCATGTCGAGGACGACCAGGCGGATGTCGGTGCTCATGTTCAACGTTCCTTACAGGTTGGCGAGTTCGGCGGTGGTCTCGGCGATGGCGGGCGAGCAGGTCATACCGCGCCCGCCGGGGCCGGTGACCAGCCAGACGCCGTCGCGGAGCTGCTCGCGGTGGACCACGCGGGTGGTGTCGGTGCACTGGGCGTAGACCCCCGCCCAGCGGCGGCGGATGCGCGGAAGCGGACGGCCGAGCAGCTCCGAGGCGACGGCGGCGAGGTGCTCGTAGGGCGCCTCGTCCACGTCGAAGGAGAAGGGGTGCTCGTACTCGTGGGTGTCGCCGATGGTCAGGCCACCGTCCTGACGCTGGACCATGAGCAGCTGCATCTTGTGCTCGGTGGCCACCGGCGGCTGCGGCTGGACGTCCCTGAGCCGCTCCAACGCGCTGCCGGCGAAGGCGGGGTAGTAGCGGAAGCTGTCGCCGTCGGCGACGGAGGTGGTGAGCGGCTCGCCCAGCGGATCGGTCTGCATCATCTGCAGCCGGACGCGGCGGACGGGCAGTTCGGGGGCAAGTTCTCGGACCAGCCCGCCGGTCCAGGCACCGATGCAGAGGATGACCAGGTCACCGGTGTGCACGTCGCCGTGATCGTCGCGGACGGCGCGATCGCCGATCACCTCCCGGACCTCGCGCCCGGGCAGGAAGGTGTACCGGCCACCGGCCGACAGGGCCGCCCGCAGCGCGGGCTGGGCGACGCGCGGCTCGACGGCGGCGTCCCGGGCGCACCACAGGGCTCCCAGCAGCTTGCCCCGGAGGGCGGGGTTGGCGGCCCGGGTCTCCTGCGGGTCGAGCAGTCGGTAGCCGCGCTCGTCGGCGTCCGGGAGCTTCAACGCCTGCTCGGCCACGGCGAGTTCGGCCTCGGTACGAACGGCGGTGAGCGATCCGTTGGCGCGGAAGCCGATGTCGGGTACCCGGGCTCCGATCCGCTCCCACAGCTCGCGGGCCCGCAGGGCGGTGTCCAGCTCCTCCCCGGCCGCCCGGCCGCTGACCCAGACCAGGCCGAAGTTACGGACGGACGCGCCCCGCGCCTCGGCCTCGCGCTCCAGGTGGACGACCTCGTGACCGCGCTCGACGGCCTGCCAGGCGTGCATGCTGCCGAGCACGCCTGCTCCTACGACGATGACTCTCATGCGGCCAGGCTGATGCCTGGAGGTGGACGGAGATCGTCCGGCTCGCGGCGCACAGGTGAATGAGCCCAAAAAGTTGTACAGACAACAGGCTGGTGCGGTGGGTGCCGGGATCAGCGCACGACGGCCGCCCGCAGGTAGTTGCGCCGGCCGAGGTTCGGCTCGTCCACCGCCGTCAGCTCCTCCACCTGGAAGCGGTAGAGCGCCGCCGCCCCGGCTCCGCTCAGGAACTGCTCACGGACCTCCGGGTCCTGCGCGAAGGCGGGGTAGCGCCCCTGGTAGGCGGCGAGCGCGGCCTCGGCCTGCCGGCCCCAGGCCTCGCAGGCGCCGCCGGTCAGCTGGACGCCCCGCAGCTGCTCGCCGAAGACCGGCGGCGGCAGGAAGACGGTGGCGGCGGCCCTGGCCTCCTCGGCCAGGTGCGCACTGTGCCGGGTCGAGCGCTCGCTGACGAAGTAGAGCACCAGGTCGTCGTCGTACGCGAAGAACGCGAGGTTGGCGTGCGGCCCGCGCTCGGGGCCGGCCGTGGCCAGGGTGAGCACCATGCTCTCGGCCAGGATGCCCTCGACGCCCTTGCGGAGATCCTCGGCGGGCAACTCGCCCTGCGTGATGT
This sequence comes from Kitasatospora sp. NBC_00315, assembly GCF_041435095.1. Lineage (NCBI taxonomy): Bacteria > Bacillati > Actinomycetota > Actinomycetes > Kitasatosporales > Streptomycetaceae > Kitasatospora > Kitasatospora sp. NBC_00315. Next base: position 2,469,186 of record NZ_CP108025.1, read on the forward strand.
CGAGCCGGTACGGCATGGCGCATCCCTCCGCTGAACGACAGAGCCGGGTGCGGACCCCGCGATCGGGGCCCTCACCCGGCTCACATGCTCTCCCCGCGCCACCCGGCCGCACAAGAGCGGCGCGGGCCCGGTCCGGACGCCACCCGGGCCCGGACCGGCCGGCCGGGCTCAGGGGGAGCGCGTCTCCACCGGCGCCTCGTCGGACGCGCCCACCGGCGCGGCCCCGGCGCCCAGCAGCGCGCCGAGCGGCCCGCTGCGCGCCTTGTCCACCAGGGGGGCGGCCCGCCCGGAGACCAGCGCGAGCGGCACCCCGACCAGGACCCCGACCAGCGAACCCACCAGGACGTCGTGCGGGTAGTGCACGCCCACCCACACCCGGGAGAGCGCCATCAGCACGGCCGCGATCCAGCCCGTCCAGGCCACCGCCCGCAGGCCGAGCGCGCGGAAGGCGAACCAGAGCGCCGAGGCGGCGGCGAAGGCGATCACCGAGTGGTTGCTCGGGAAGGACCAGTCGCCGGTGCCCGGGCAGGTCTCCAGGGTGACGCTGCCGACGAGCTGCGCGCAGGGCCGCACCTCCTGGACGACGCTCTTGAACGCGGAGTTGACCACGTAGGCGACGACCACGATCAGCGGCGAGGCCAGCACCCTGGCCATCACGGCGGAGTCGGCTCCGCGCGCCCGCCACCAGGCGTAGACCATCAGGACCGCGAACAGGCCGAGGCCGATCGCGGACCAGAGCTCGACCAGCTGGTCCAGCCAGTGGGGAGCGGCGTCGGCCCACCCGATGATCCGGGTGTAGAGGCCGCCGTCGATGCCGCTGCCGTCGTACGCCAGCAGGGCGGGGCGGCCGGAGGGTACCGGCAGCGCGGGGAGCAGGGGGTGCCCGGAGGGTGCGGGCGGCGCCGCGAGTGCGGACGACACCGGGTGGAGCACCTGTGGCGGAAGGAGCGGCGTCACACGTCACCTCCGCCACGGCCGGCCTTACGGGCGCGGAACAGTTCGAGAACGATGGGGATCACGGAGACCACTACTACCAGACCGATGATGGGTAGCAGATAATGGTCGATATTGGGCACGGACGAGCCGAGCCCGTAACCGGCCATCGTCACTCCGACGGCCCACACGGTGCCCCCGACCACCTGCCAGAGCGTGAAGGTCCGCACCGGCACCTCCAGCACCCCGCAGAGCGGGTTGAGCACGGTGCGCACCACCGGGATGAAGCGCGCCAGGACGATCGCCTTGCCGTACCCGTACTTGGCGAGCAACTCCTCGGCCCGCTCCACCCCCCGGTGCAGACTCCTGTTCGACGAGCGGCGCAGCAGCGCACCGCCGCCCCGGCGGCCGATCAGATATCCGACCTGGGCGCCCACCAGGGCGCCGATCACGGCGGCGGGCAGCACCTGCCAGAGGTGGAGCTGCGGCCCGCCGGTGGCGCCGGGCACGCAGAGCAGGCCCGCCGTGAAGAGCAGCGAGTCGCCGGGCAGGAAGAAACCGACCAGCAGACCGGTCTCGGCGAAGAGCACGACGGCGATGCCGAGGGCCCCGAAGGCGGCGAGCAGCGACGAGGCGTCGAGCACGTTCACCGCGAGCAGGCCGTCGGGCGGCGTGGCGTGGGCCAGCAGGTGGTGCACCTGCGTGACGGGCGACTGGAGCAAGGTTGGCGGACCTCCCGTACGTTGGGGGCTGCGCTGCTCGGCGCGCCCCGATCGTCTACAGTGACGTAGACGGTCTACGTGACTGTAGACGAAAGCTGGAGGAAACGTCGACATGACTGAAGTACCGTCGGCCCGTCGCCCCTCCGGGGAGCTCGAGGCCGAGGTGCTGGCCGCGCTCTGGGCGGCCCAGCACCCGCTGACCCCGCAGGACGTCCAGGCGGCCCTCGGCGCCGACCTCGCCCGGACCACCATCGCCACCATCCTGGCGAGGCTGCACGACAAGGGCACGGTCGAGCGGACCAGGGCGGGCCGGGCGTACGCCTACACCCCGACCGTCCAGGACCCGGCCGGCCTGGCCGCCCGCCGGATGCGCACCGAGCTGGAGCGCGGCGCCGACCGCTCCACCGTGCTGGCCCGGTTCGTCTCGGACCTCTCGCGGGAGGACGAGCGGATGCTGCGCGCGCTCCTCGGAGACGGTGGCGACAGCGGCGGCGGCGGCGGCGAAGGAGTCTGAGGTGATCGTCGCGGTCTGGACCCCCCTGCTGCTCCCCCTGCTGGCCGCCCCGCTGGCCCGGCTGCTCGCCGACGCGCTGTCCCCGCGGGCCGCCGCCTGGGTGCTGGCCGGCACCTCGGCCGTGCTCGCCGGAGCCACCCTCTGCTCGCTCGGCCTGCTGGCCGCGGCCGGGCTGCTGCTGCTCCCGCCGGTGGCCGCGCTCGCTCACCTCTCGCCGCACTGGCTCGCCGGCGGCGTCCTCGGCGCGACGGCGTCGGCCGCCCTGGCGGGCCTCGCGGGCCTGGCCCTGACCGTCGTCGGCACGCTGGCCGTGCGGGTCGCCCGGCTGCGCAGCCTCGATCTGCGCCGCGCCCGGGCCGCCCTCGGCGACCCGGCGCCCGCCGCCCCGGCGCGGTTCCCGACCGCACGGACGCTCACCGCGCTGCCCGCCCTGCTCCGCTCCTGGGCGCGTCGGCGCCGGGACGCGGGGGAGGGCCTGGCCGTCCTGCGCGACCTGCTGCTCCCCGGCGACCATCCGCTCGCGGTACTGGAGGACGAGCGCGCGGACGCCTTCGCCCTCCCCGGTCGCCCCGGGCGGGTCGTGGTCACCGCCGGGATGCTGCGCGCGCTGTCCGCTCCGGAGCGCGCCGCGCTGCTCGCCCACGAACGGGCCCACCTGGACGGCCGGCACCACCTCTTCCTCACCCTCACCGCGTACGCCGCGTCCGTCCATCCGGCGCTGCGGATGCTGCGCGCGCCGCTCGGCTATCACCTGGAGCGCTGGGCCGACGAGGCCGCCGCCGCCTCGGTCGGGGACCGCGCGGTGACCGCCCGCGCGGTCGGGCGCGCGGCGCTGGCCGCCGCCCGGGCGCCCTGGCCGGCCCGTCCCCGGCTCGTCCCGGCCGCCCACTCGGGGCCGGTGCCGCGCCGGGTGGCCGCCCTGCTGCACCCGCGCCCGCAGTCCGGCACCCGCCGCCGCAGCGCGGCGGCACTGGCCCTGGCCGCGTGCCTGGCCCTCACCACCGCGGCCACCCTGGACGCCACCACCGACCTGCACCGCACGGTGGAGAGCGCGCAGAGCGCCGGACAGACCTCCCCCGGCGATCCTCGGCGGTGATCCCCGGCCACCGGGCCACGCCCGCCCGGTGCCGCCCGCGCCACGCCCGCCCGCCGGGCGGTCGTGTGGCGGGCGGCCACGCCCGGCGGCAAGGACCGTTCGCGCACCCTTCGGAGCCCCTGCGGGCAGTACATACCGGCAGGTAGGTCACATTTGGGAACAGCGACCCCGCGGGTCGCCCTCCCGCCGTAGTCTTCGTCAAGGCGTCAACAACGACGGCCGACGGGCGGCGGCTAGGGGGCGCGGAGTGCGGCAGACCCGGCGGCAGCACCGACGCCCGCCCGACCCGGCGGCGGCCCCGGCCCCCGACGACGCCGCCGCCGACCCCGCGGCCCCGGCCCCGCGCCCGGTGATCGGGGACTCCTGGGACCGACTGCGCCGGCTCGGCCTCGACCCCGACCGCGGAGCGGTACCGATCCATCTCGGCCCCGCCGAGGTGGAGCACCGCCGCCGCGAGAGCGGGCTCGGCGAGGTGTTCGACGTGCTGCGCGGCTCGCTGTTCGACCCGCTCGCCGACAGTCCGCTGATCCTCGCCGTCGCCGACGCCCAGGGCCACGTGCTGTGGCACGAGGGCGAGCGGCGGCTGCGCCGCAGCGCCGACCGGATCGGCTTCTGCACCGGCGCCCGCTGGGTGGAGGAGAACGTCGGCACCAACGGCATCGGCATCGCGCTGCGCGCCGAGCGCCCGATGCAGGTGCACTCCGCCGAGCACTACCTGCGCAGCCACCATTCCTGGACCTGCTTCGCCGCCCCCGTCCACGACCCGCGGACCGGCCGGCTGGCGGGCGTGATCAACATCAGCGCCCCGGCCCGGGGCGCCCAGCCGTACCTGCTCCAGCTGACCACCACCGTCGCCCGCCTGGCCGAGGCCGAGCTGCGGGCTCGCCGGCTCGAATCCCTGCACCTGCTGCGCACCGTGGCCACCCCGCTGCTGGCCGGCGTCAAGGGCGCGGCCCTCGTCGTGGACGGCGACGGCTGGACGGCCGCCGCCACCGGCATGCCGCCGACCAACCGGCTGCCGCTGCCGGCCGAGGGCTGGGGCTCGGCCGCCGTGCACTGGTTCCCCTCGCTCGGCGAGTGCGCCGTGGAGCCGCTCGCCGACGGATGGCTGATCCGGCCGGTGCACGCCCCCGGCGAGAGCGGCCCCGAGATCCGCTCGGCGGCCACCGAGCAGACCGAGGGCGCCAGGATCCGCCTCGACCTGCGCCGGCCCGAACGCCCGGAGCTCTCGGTGGACGGCGCGGCGGGCACCTGGTCCCACGCCCTGAGTCCGCGGCACGCGGAGTTGCTGCTGCTGCTCGCCACCCACCGGGAGGGCCGCAGCGCGGCCCAACTGGCCGACGCGCTCTTCGGCGACGCGGCCCGCACGGTGACCGTCCGCGCCGAACTGTCCCGGCTGCGCCGCCACCTCGGCGGGCTGCTGGCGCACCGGCCCTACCGCTTCGCGCCGACCGTCACGGTCTGCGTCCTGGGCCCCGAGGATCCGTACGACCTGCTGCCGGCCTCCTCCGCCCCGGCCGTCCGGCGGCTGCGCAGCCGTCTGATCGCGGGAACGGTCCGCCTGCCGTGCACACCCGAGCCCGCGCACGGCGCCGGGGCGCCCGGCCGCGCCGGCGCGGCCCCCGGGCCGCCGGGTCAGTCCTCGGCGAGAAGTGCGGCGAAGTGGGCGTCGGTCGGGCCGTAGGCCGCCTCGGCCGCGGCCGACACCTGGGCGTAGGTGCGCTCCAGCCAGGCCTGTACCGTGGGCCTGGCGACCTCCAGCAGCGCGCTCCCGTGCGGGGACTCCAGCGCCACGTGCAGGGTCGAACCGTGACAGGGGCAGTAGGCGGGCCAGAGCTTCACGTCACCGTGCCCGCTCAGGGTGGTCAGGCCCGCGCGCAGCAGATCCCGGGAGAACACCCAGTCCGCCTCGTCCGGACGGCCCAGATGGAACGTCAGCAGCACCTCGTAGGGGCGGTGCGGATCGAACCGGAACCGGGTGCGGACGTCGCCGACCGCGTCGTCGCCGAGCGCGATGCGCATGGTCAGCACCTCCTCCACCGCCGCCGGAGCGGCGGTGGAGCCTTCCTCATCGCCGCCCGTGGGGGTAGCGGCGAGAGGGGCATCGGAGGGTGCGGGCAGGGGGTCGCGCGGCATGACCATCTCTCCGGAACGGCTTGGAATGACCCCAGCGTGCGCCACCGCCCCGGGGCCGGGCAAGGGTTGCAAAGAGGTTGCAACAATGCCGCCCGCCATCGGTGACGCTTGTCGGACGATCCGTCAACTGTGCTGCGCCGGACGAACGTCCGCTCTTCGGTCACGTTTGGGTCGAGACATTCGGTGTGCCCTCCCCCGCTGGTACTCTCGTCCTCCGGCCCGCACGGGTACCGCGTCCGGGCGAGCGGCCCGCGCGCGGAGTCGTCCTGCCGGGGGACTTCACGTGTCCATGGCAGAATGCGGCCGGTACCCGGCGAGAAAGGGAGTCCGGTGGCTCTCCGGAAGGACACCGAGGCGGCACCCCGCCCGGGCGAGCAGCTCGCGCGGCAGGGCCGGCACAGCAGGCCGAAGCCGTTCGGCGGGCGCTTGCGGCTGCCCACCCTCCGGTTCTCCGGCGCGGCGATGGCGATGTCCACCGTGGTCGGCATCAGCATCGCCACCACCTGGTTGCTGAACGAGCAGCAGTCCGTCGGCCGCCGGACCGGATTCGCCTCCGTCGGAGCCAGCCCGCCGCCCAGCCCGGCGGCCGAGCGGCAGCCAGACACCCGGATCGACTCCCACGGCGGCGCTCCCGGCGACGCGCGCGGCTCGGCCGCGCCCTTCCGGGCGGCCGGCCCCGCCGACTCCGCGCCGGGCTCCCGCGGCTCCGGGCGGACCCCCCCACCGGCCGCCGCCGCACCCACCGCCTCCCCGGCGGCCGTACCCCCGACCCCGGCCGGACCCGGACAGGGCGTCACCGGCACCCGGCCCACCACGCCCTGCGAGCCGGCCGCCGGGCCGAGCGCCGCGCCCGGCCCGGTCGTGCCCAGCCCGGTCGTACCCACGCCGCTTCCCGCGGCCGACGCGCCGCCGCCCTCCCTCGTGCCGGCCTCCCTCGCCTCGGCCGCCGCCGGGAAGCCGTCGGTCGCACCGACCCCGGCGGCGCAGCCGCCTGCCGCCGGGATCACGCCGGTCCCGCAGCCCCTGGCCACTCACCTCCCCGTCGCGGAGCGGCCGGCCGACGCCGCCGCGCTCTCGGGGACGGCCACCCACCAGTCGCTCGGCCGCGACGGCGCCCGTCACGTCCTCGGGCTCACGGTGACCGAGCCGCTGACCGCCCTGGAGGCGGAGTTCCGGCTCAACCCGTCCGAGGTGGCCCCCGGCGCCACCGCCTGGACCGACCTGGCCGGCGCGGTGATGACGGCCTCCTCGGAGGACGGCGTGCTGGTGTACCGCTTCACCTCCCCCGCCGGGACGGACGTCCGGCCCGGTGACTACACCTTCGGCGTTCGCCGCGTCCCGTCCGGCGGCACCGGACGGGCCGTCACCGGCGACACCGTCGCGGCCGTCGGCGACGACGACCGCGCCGGCGCCCGGACACCGACCGAGAGCTGGACCGCCTCCGCCTTCGGCATCCTGACGCCCCGTGCGGTGGCCGCCCTCGGCGACTTCGGGCGCACCCCGGCCGCCCCGGTGCCGGCACCCGCCGCGGTGCCCGCGCGCGGCCGCTGACCCGGCGGCAACCGGTCCGACGATCCGACAGCACCCGGCCCGTCGGCCGGTCCGTTCGGCACACCCGTTCGTTACTGTGGATCCCGTCGGCGCGCCGGCCCTGCCCCAGTTCCGCCACCCCCTTCCCAGGAGGACTCCCGTGACCACGGTCCTGACCCAGGGCGGCAACGCCCCACTGACCGCCGTGCGGGTGACCGTCGAGGTGACCGCGCCCAAGGCGCTCGACGTCTCGGGCCTGCTGCTGACGGACGCCGGGAAGGTCCGCTCCGACGCCGACTTCGTGTTCTTCAACGCCCCGAACGGCCCCGGGGTGACCCACCGCCCGGCCGGCCGTGGCGGGGCCGACGCCATCACCATCGACACGGCGGGCGTCCCGGCCGAGATCACCAAGATCGTGGTGACGGCCAGCCCGGACGAGTCCGGCGTCACCTTCGCCGGTATCGAACCGACCGCGACCGTGCGCGACGCCGACACCGGCGCGGTGCTGATCACCTTCACCCCGCCCCGGCTCGACCGGGAGACCGCCCTGGTGGTGGTCGAGGTGTACCAGCGCGGCGGTGCCTGGAAGGTGCGCGCCGTCGGGCAGGGCTACGCCGACGGCCTGGCCGGCATCGCCACCGACTTCGGCGTCTCGGTCGAGGAGGAGTCGGCGCCCGCAGCGGCGGGCACGCAGGCCCCGCCGGCGCCGCTGACGCCTCCCCAGCCGGCCCACGCCCCGGCCACGCCCGCCCCGCCGGCCAGGGCGCCGCTCACCCCGCCGCCCCCGTTCCAGAACCCGCCGATGCCGGCCACCACCGCGCCGTCGTTCACCAAGGTCACCCTGGACAAGGGCCGGGTGAACCTGGTCAAGGGCGGCTCGGTGTCGCTGGAGAAGAACGGCCGGCCCTTCCTGTCCGCCGTACGGATGGGCCTGGGCTGGGAGCCCGCGGGCCACGGCCGCAACGTCGACCTGGACGCGTCCTGCATCGCCTTCGACGCCCAGCGCAACAAGATCGAGACCGCCTGGTTCATGAAGCTGTCGATCTTCAACGGCGCGATCGCGCACTCCGGAGACAACCTCACCGGCGCGGGCTCGGGCGACGACGAGTCGATCACCGTGCACCTGGACGGCCTGCCGCCCGAGGCCTGCGGGCTGGTCTTCGTGGTCAACTCCTTCTCCGGCCAGAGGTTCACCGACGTCAAGAACGCCTACTGCCGGCTGCTGGACGCGGGCAGCGGGCAGGAGCTGGTCCGCTTCGACCTCACCCAGTCCGAACCGCACACCGGCGTGGTGATGTGCAAGCTGGTCCGCCAGTTCTCCGGCGAGTGGGTGATGACGGCGATCGGCGAGTACGTCGACGCCAAGACCGCCCGGGCGATGGTCAAGCCCGCCTCCGCGATGCTCTGAGCACGCCCTCGGACGGTCCTGGTGGAGCCCCCGACCGGGCCCCCACCAGGGCCGTTCGGGGTTGCGGGGTCCGGCCGACTAGACTGTGCGCGTGAGCCGTGCGGACCAGGAACCCGGCTCAGCAGGTACGGAGAGGCGTCACCCGGCCTGACGCCCACTGGTACCCGAGGAATCGCGTGAGCATCGAGCAGTCCATTCCCGTCGCCCGGATCCTCGACGAGGCCGGCCGCCGCCGTACCTTCGCCGTGATCAGCCACCCCGACGCGGGCAAGTCCACCACCACCGAGGCGCTGGCGCTGCACGCCCGCGCGATCACCTCCGCCGGCGCGGTGCACGGCCAGGGCGCCCGCAAGGGCGTGACCAGCGACTGGATGGAGCTGGAGCGCGAGCGCGGCATCTCGGTGACCTCGGCGGCGCTGCAGTTCGGCTACCGCGGCCACGTGATGAACCTGGTCGACACCCCCGGCCACGCCGACTTCTCCGAGGACACCTACCGGGTGCTGGCGGCCGTCGACTGCGCGATCATGCTGATCGACTCGGCCAAGGGCCTGGAGGAGCAGACCCGCAAGCTGTTCGCGGTCTGCCGCCACCGCGGCGTCCCGGTGATCACCTTCATCAACAAGTGGGACCGCCGCGGCCGTGAGGCGCTCACCCTGCTGGAGGACATCGAGACCCACCTCGGCATCACGCCGGTGCCGGTGGTCTGGCCGGTCGGCGTCGCGGGGAACCTGCGCGGGCTGGTCGAGGCCGAGAACACCGAGCAGATGCTGCGCTTCACCAAGGTGCCCGGCGGCACGCACGCCGCCATCGAGGAGCAGCTCACCGCCGCCCAGGCCGAGGAGCAGGAGGGCGAGGACTGGACGACCGCCCTGGAGGAGCTGGAGCTGGTGCTCTCCTCCGGTCCCGGCTACGACCAGGAGGCCTTCGAGAGCGGCAAGATCACCCCGGTCTTCTTCGGCTCCGCGCTGAGCAACATCGGCGTGAAGCTGCTGCTGGACGCCGTGGTCGACCTGGCGCCCTCCCCCGCCGCCCGTCCGCTCGCCAAGGGCGGCAGTCGCGAGGTAGGCGAGGAGTTCTCCGGCCTGGTGTTCAAGATCCAGGCGAACATGGATCCGGCGCACCGCGACCGGATGGCCTTCGTCCGGGTCTGCTCCGGCGTCTTCGAGCGCGGCATGAACGTCACCCGGGCGGCCAGCGGCCGCTCCTTCGCCACCAAGTACGCGCAGACCGTCTTCGGCGCCGAGCGCACCGTCGTCGACACCGCGTACCCCGGCGACGTGGTCGGCCTGATCAACGCGAGCGCGCTGCGGGTCGGCGACACCCTCTACACCGGTAGGAAGGCGGAGTTCCCCGCCCTGCCCGCCTTCGCCCCCGAGTACTTCGCGGTGGCGCGCCCCAAGGACATCAGCCGCTCCAAGCAGTTCCGCAAGGGTGTCTCGCAGCTGGACGAGGAGGGTGTGGTCCAGGTGCTGGTCTCCGACCGGCGCGGCGACCAGGCCCCGGTGATGGCGGCGGTCGGCCCGATGCAGTTCGACGTGGTGCTGCACCGGATGGAGCACGAGTTCTCCTCCCCCATCACGCTGGACCGCCTCTCCTACCAGCTGGCCAGGGTCACCGACCCCGACGGCGCCGCCGAGCTGGCCAAGGCCCGCCTGACCGACGCCGAGGTGCTCACCCGCCGCTCGGACAACGCCCTGCTGGCCCTGTTCGGCGACAAGTGGCACCTGAACGCCTTCCAGCGCGCCAAGCCGGACATCCTGCTCCAGTCGCTGATCGCCACCGCCGACTAGCCCGTCGGCACGAGCCCGCGCTCCCGCCGGTGACCGGCGGGAGCGCGGGCTCGTGGGCGGGGCCGCGTCCCGACCACGGCACGAGGACGGGGCGGGCGCACCGAAGTGCGTCCGCCCCGTCCGGCCTCCCGGGAGCACCGCCCCGGGAGCGCGGTCAGCCGCGCGTCGCCATCGCCCGCAGGAAGAACGCCAGGTTCGCCGGACGCTCCGCGAGGCGGCGCATGAAGTACCCGTACCACTCCTGGCCGTAGGGGAGGTAGACCCGCATGGTGTTGCCCTCCTCCGCGAGGCGCAGCTGCTCCTCGGGGCGGATGCCGTAGAGCATCTGGTACTCGAAGCTGTCACGCCCGCGACCGCTCCACTCGGCCAGCTGGCCGGCGATGCTGATCATGTTCGGGTCGTGCGAGGCGACCATCGGGTAGCCCTGACCGGCCATCAGCACCTTGAGGCAGCGGACGTAGCTGAGGTCGACGGCGCGCTTGCCCTGGAAGGCGACCGACTCGGGCTCCTTGTAGGCGCCCTTGCAGAGCCGCACCCGCGAGCCCTCGCCGGCGAACTCCCGGCAGTCGTCCTCGGTGCGCCGCAGGTACGCCTGGAGCACGACGCCGAGCCAGGGGAAGTCCGCGCGCAGTTCGCGGGCGATTCCCAGCGTGGAGTCGGTGGTGGTGTGGTCCTCCATGTCCAGGGTGACCGTGGTGCCGGCGTCGGCCGCGGCCTCGCAGATCCGGCGGGCGTTCTCCAGGGCGATCTTCTCGCCGTCGACCGGCAGGAACTGACCGACCGCCGAGAGCTTCACCGAGACCTCGGCGCCGGCCGCCAGGCCGGTGTCCTTGAGGGCGGTCAGCAGGTGCTCGTACGCCTCGGCGGTACCGGCGGCCTGGGCGGCGTCCTTGGTGTCCTCGCCCAGGTGGTCCAGGGTGATCCGGCGGCCGGTGGCGGCCAACTCGTCGCACGCGGTGACGGCGTCGTCCAGCAGCTCACCGGCGACGAAGCGCTCGACGATGGCGTGGGTCGGGGGGAACTTCTCGACGACGGTGCGCACCTGCGGGGAGCGGGACGCGGCGAGGAGGGCGGAACGGAGCATCGGTACTCCTGGAACTCAGGTCTTCGGACGGTGACGGAGGCGAGGGGCCGGGGCGGCGGCGGGGGGGTGGCCGCCGCCCCGGGGAGGGGCGGCACGGGGAAGAGGCGCCCCTCGTCCTTGGGGGTGGGCCCGCCGGGGCTCAGCCCATGTGCGGGTAGCGGTAGTCCGTCGGCGGGACGAACGTCTCCTTGATCGAGCGGGTCGACGTCCAGCGCATCAGGTTCTGCTTGGCCCCGGCCTTGTCGTTGGTGCCGGAGGCCCGGGCGCCGCCGAAGGGCTGCTGGCCGACCACCGCGCCGGTCGGCTTGTCGTTGATGTAGAAGTTGCCGGCGGCGTTGCGCAGCACCCGCATGGCGTGCTGCACGGCCTCGCGGTCCTGGGAGATGATCGCGCCGGTCAGGCTGTACGGGGAGGCGGACTCCATCTGGGCCAGCATCTCGTCGTACTTCTCGTCCTGGTAGACGTGCACGGCGAGGATCGGGCCGAAGTACTCGTCGCGGAAGTACTCGCTCGCCGGGTCCTCGCAGACCAGCACGGTCGGGCGGACGAAGTAGCCGACCGAGTCGTCGTACGTGCCGCCGGCCAGCACCTCGACCGCCGGATCGGCCTGGGCCCGGTCGAGGGCGGCCTTGTTCTTGGCGAAGGCGCGCTCGTCGATCACGGCGCTCATGAAGTTCGACAGGTCGGTGACGTCACCCATGGTGAGCGAGTCGACCTCGGCGCGGAACTCGTCCTTCAGCTCGGCCCAGATCGAGGCCGGCACGTACGCGCGGGAGAGCGCGGAGCACTTCTGGCCCTGGAACTCGAAGGCGCCGCGGGTCATCGCGGTCCTCAGCACGGCCCGGTCGGCGGACGGGTGGGCGACCAGGAAGTCCTTGCCGCCGGTCTCGCCGACGATCCGCGGGTAGGTGCGGTAGCCGGCGATGTTGGCGCCGACCTCGCGCCACAGGTGCTGGAAGGTGGCCGTCGAGCCGGTGAAGTGGATGCCGGCCAGCGCCGGGTGCTTCAGGGCCACCTCGGAGACGGCCAGGCCGTCGCCGGTGACCATGTTGATGACGCCCTTGGGCAGCCCGGCCGCCTCCAGCAGCTGCATCAGCAGGTGCGCGGAGAACTGCTGGGTGGGGGAGGGCTTCCAGAGCACCACGTTGCCCATCAGCGCCGCCGCGGTCGGCAGGTTGCCGGCGATGGCGGTGAAGTTGAACGGGGTGATCGCGTAGACGAAGCCCTCCAGCGGGCGGTGGTCGCTGCGGTTCCACACGCCGTCCGAGGAGATCGGCTGCTCGGAGAGGATCTGGCGGGCGAAGTGCACGTTGAAGCGCAGGAAGTCGACCAGCTCGCAGGGGGTGTCGATCTCGGCCTGCTGCGCGGTCTTGGACTGGCCGAGCATGGTGGCGGCGGCCAGCGTCTCGCGCCAGGGGCCGGCCAGCAGGTCGGCGGCCTTGAGGAAGATCGCGGCGCGGGAGTCGAAGGAGAGCGCCTGCCAGGCCTCGGCGGCGGCGAGCGCGGTGTCGATGGCCTCCTGCGCGTCCTCGCGGGTGGCGTTGCGCAGCGTGCCGAGCCGGGCCGCGTGGTTGTGCGGCTGGACGACGTGGATCTCCGCGCCGCCGCCCAGGCGGCGCTCACCGTTGATCGTCATGGTCAGCCGGACCGGCTCCTGGCCGCTCAGCTCCTTCAGCTTCGCCTCCAGACGGGCCCGTTCCGGGCTGCCGGGGGCGTAGCTGCGGACCGGCTCGTTCACCGGCGCGGGGACCTGGGTCACAGCATCCATGGCGCGCACTCCTTCGGGTCATGGGGGATGCCGGTGCGGGTCACACACCGGCCATGACCGAACGCTATGCCGCGCGGGGGCCCGACTTGATTGGCCGGGCGGCCGAAGTCATCCGTACGGCGTTGTCCGATCCGACGAAGGGGCGGCTAAGGTCGTCGGTACGGCGTCGCCCGGGCCCGACCGTGGCCGGTCGGCCCGCCCAGCCCGACCGGACCGCAGGAGGCCCGAGGTGACCGTGCCAGGCCCCGGCGCCGGGATCACGCTGAGGCAGCTGCTGATGTCGCTCGGCGAGCCGTTGGTGGAGTTGCAGGCCGCCCCCGCCGGGCTGGACGTCACCGTCCGCCACGTCGCCATCCTCGACCCGGAGGACCAGGCCGCCGCCGCCCCCGGCGAACTGGTGCTGGCGATCGGCGCCCGGGGCCGCGCCGCGCTCCCGGCCCTGCGCGCCGCCGGCCGCGCCCGGGCCGCCGCCGTCGCGGTCAAGCTGGACGCGCCGGGGCAGGCGGACGCGCTGCGCGAGGCCGCCACCGAGGCGGGCGTGGCGCTGCTGTCGGTACGCCGGGAGACCCGCTGGGAGCACCTGGACTCACTCGCCCGGGCGATCATCTCCGGACCGGACGCACCCGCCGGTGCCGAACCGGGCGCCGGGGACCTCTTCTCACTCGCCCAGACCGTCGCCGTGCTCACCGGCGGGATCGTCTCCGTCGAGGACACCTCCAGTCGCGTCCTCGCCTACTCCCGCTCCTCCGACTCCGACGAGGTGGACGACCTGCGCCGGCTGTCCATCCTCGGCCGCCAGGGGCCCGAGCCGTACCTCGCCAAGCTCCGCGAGTGGGGCGTCTTCCAGCAACTGCGGGACTCGGACGGGGTGATCGCGGTCGACCCGCATCCCGAGCTGGGGCTGCGCCGGCGCCTGGCCATCGGCATCCGGGCCGGCGCCCAGCCGCTGGGCACCATCTGGGTGCAGGAGGGCGCGCAGCCGCTCGCCCCGCTCGCCGACCAGGCACTGATCGGCGCCGCCCGGGTCGCGGCCGCCCAACTGGTGCGCCGCCGCCGGGAGGTCTCCGCCGACGTACGGCTCACCCAGACGCTGCTGACCGGCCTGCTGGAGGGCTCCACCGGCCCGCAGTCCCTGGCCACCCACCTGGGCCTGGACCTGCGCCGCCCGGCCACCGTGCTGGCGTACGCGACCGGCTCCCCCTCGGAGGGCTCCGACCTGGAGCTGACCCGGGCCGAGGTGACCGGCCTGATCTCGGTGCACACCGCCGCCCGGCACCGGGGAGCGCTGCTGGCACCGGTGGAGTCCCGGGTCTACGTGCTGCTCCCCGACCTGCCGGTCGGCCTGCCGACGGCGACGCTGCGCAGTTGGGCCCAGGAGGTGGTGGGGGCCGCCCGCGACCATCTGGGGGTGCCGCTGCGGGCGGCGATCGGCAGTACGGTCGAGGGTCTGGCGGCCGTGCCCGGCTCCCGGGCCCAGGCGGACCGGATCCTGGACGCGATGGGGCGCGGCGGGGTCGACCTGGAGGTGGCCGCGCTGATCGACGTCCAGGCCCAGGTGCTGGTCAGCGAGATGCTGGCGCTGCTGCAGGAGCGCCCGGGGCTGCGCGACCCGAGGCTGACCGCGCTGACCGCCTACGACCGCCTGCACGGCACCCGGCTCGCGGAATCGGTACTGGCCTGGCTGGACGCGCTGGGCGAGGTCCGGGTCGCGGCCGAGGCCCTGCACATCCATCCCAACACCCTGCGCTACCGGGTCCGGCGGGCCGAGCAGCTGACCGGCGTCGACCTGGCGCAGCCCCAGCAGCGCCTGCTGGCGATGCTCCAGCTGCGGCTGCCGGCCGAGGACTGACCCCCGCGAGGCCCGAACGGCGCGGCGGGGCCGAAGCCGCACGGACGAGGCCGCACGACCGGTGCCGCGCGGACCGGGGCCGCACGGCCCGCCGGGTGCGCCCGGCGGGCCGTCGTCCCGGGGTCGGGCCGGTCAGCCGCCGTAGCCCTGGCCGCGGTGGTGCTCGTTCAGCCGGTGCCACGGGCCGGTGATGGCGAGCTGGATGCCCGGCACCTGGATGTTGGCGAACAGCGTCCTGCCGTCGTCCGAGAAGGTGACGCCGGTGAACTCGCTGTACTCCGGCGCCTCGGCGGTGCCGATGTTCAGCTCGTTGCGGGCGATCGGGTAGGTCAGGCCGTCCTCGGTGGCGCCGAAGAGGTGGCTGACACCCTCGCCGTCCTCGGCGATCACGATGCCGCCGTACGGCGAGACGGTGATGTTGTCCGGGCCGTCGTAGTTGTCGTGGTCACCGAGCACGTCGGTGTTGACGCCGAGCAGCACCTTGAGGGTGATGGTGCGACGGGCCGGGTTGTAGAACCACACCTGGCCGTCGTGCTGGACCGGGCTCTCCGAGCGGGCGTAGCTGGAGACGAAGTGGAAGCCGCCGTCGCCCCACCACATGCCCTCCAGCTTGCGGGCGCGGGTGACCTCGCCCTCCTTGAACTGCTTGCGCACGGAGGTGCCCTGGGCATCGCGGTCCTGCACCTTGACCCAGTCGACGCCGTACGTGGTGCCGACCTTGGTGGCACGGGAGAGGTCGTCGACCAGCTTGCCCTGCGCGTCGAAGACCTTGAAGGCCTCCAGCACACCGGCGTCGGGCGCGAGCGAGCGGAGCTTGTAGCGGCCGTGCTCGAAGCCGGCCGGCGGGGTCCAGCGGAAGAGCAGTCCGTTGGGGTTGGAGGCGTCCTCGGTGAGGTAGACGTGCCCGCGCCGGGGGTCCACCACCACGGCCTCGTGCGCGTAGCGGCCGAACGCCTTCACGGGCTGCGGGTCGCGGTTGTAGTCGTTGTCGAACGGGTCGACCTCGAAGATGTAGCCGTGGTCCTTGGTGAAGCCGTTCTTCCCGGCCTTGTCCTCGGTCTCCTCGCCGGACAGCCAGGTGCCCCACGGGGTGACGCCGCCCGCGCAGTTGGTGGCGGTGCCGGCGATGCCGACCCACTCCTCGACCTTGCCGTTGGCGCGCACGTGCACGACGGTGCAGCCGCCGGCCGCGCCCGGGTCGTAGACGTGACCCTCGGTCAGCGGCACCGGGTACGGCCAGTTCGCGCGGGCACCGGCCAGCTCGTGGTTGACGACCAGCAGGTTGCCGCCGCGCTCGTCCTCGAAGGCGGAGGTGCCGTCGTGGTTGCTCGGGGTCGGCTCCCCCGTCTTCAGCCTGGTGACGCCGGCCCGGGTGACGACCTTGTACGAGAAGCCCGCGGGCAGGGCGAGCAGCTGCTCCGGGTCGGCCGTCAGCGGACCGTATCCGACGGCGGCGCGGGCGGCGTCGGCGGTCTCGGTGGCGGGAGCGGTGCCACCGGCGGGCGCGGCGATCGCACCGGGCGCGGTGGCGAGGGCCTCGGCGCTGCCGGCGATCAGCACACCGGCGCCGACGAGGGTCGAGCGGTTGACGAAGTCCCGACGGGACAGCGACATGGCAGTCACTCCTGAGAGATGGGCCGTCCGCCCCGGCTGGTTCTCCGGTGCGCGGCGAGCTGGGCGCCGAGGTGGAACCTCGACGCCGAGCAGACTGTGCCTCCCGGGTGAACCCCACGTGAATCGGGCAACGCGTCCGGGTGGTTATTTGCCAACCGTATCCGAACACATGACTTCTGCTTTGCCTTTCCGGGCCGGCTCTCCCGCACCCGCGGGGCCGCGCACCCGGTCGCGCGCGCCGCCCGCCCCGTCGCACCCGTGCGCACGGGGCACCCCCGTACGCACGGGGCACCCCCGTACGCACCCCCGTACGCACCCGGGTACGTCCCGTCAGCGGATCGAGCGCTCCAGTCGCCACTGCTCCCAGGCGGACAGCCAGACCTGCTCACCGGGCCCGGGCGCGACGTCCGTGGCGCGATCCTCGTCGGGGCGCCCCGGACGGCCCCGCCGGAGCTGCTCCCAGGCGCGCTGCGCGGGAAGGCTCGACACCTCGCTGGCGAACACGGTGTACCGGACGACCTCCTCCACGGCGGCCCGGCCGTCCGCCGTGCCGATCGCCCAGTCGGTGTGCTGCGACAGCCTGGTGAGGTGGTCGACCATCGCCGTCACCGCCTCCTCGGCCTCCTCCCGGGTCTCCGACGCCAGCCTCATCTGCTGGCGCACGGCGGCCTCCCGGCGCAGGGCCCCGGTGTCCCCGCGCAGCCGGCGCGGCAGCCGGGGCGTGCGCCGGGCACGGACCTGCGCCTCGATCACCACCGACTCGGCGATGCTGTGCTCGATCAGCACCCGGTGCGCCTCCAGCCCCGTGACGGGGGCGAGTTCGCGCTCCTCCACCGGGATCTGCCGGCCGCGCAGCTCCGCCAGCCGGCGCATCAGGTCGGTACGGCCGAGGATGTACCGCTCGAAGTCCCCGATCCGGGTGAGCTCCACGCCGCCCGGCGGCACACCCCGGCCGCAGACCGTCACGGTCAGCCCGTCGACCCGCAGCCGGCCGGCCCAGACGACGCCCGCCGCCCGGAGGCCGCCGGGGCGGCGGTCCTCGTGGATCTGCAGCGCGCGGGGCTCGCCCTCGACGGTGATCCACTCACGCAACGCCCGGACCTTGCCGGGGCCGTCGCCCTCGTCGAAGCCCAACTGCTCGTACACGCGGTCGCGCTCGTCCTCGACCACGTCCTCCAACTCCGGCAGCTGCTCGGTGCGCTCGGCGCCGGGGCGGTAGGTGCGCACGCTCACGTAGGGGCCCTCGACGGACGTCCAGTCGCCGGAGCGGACCTCCACCCAGCTGAGCACACCGTCGCGGCTCTCGAAGGCGGCGAGCGCGTCGCCGTAACGGTGCACCGTCCCGTCCGCCGCCGGCCCGTCCGTCCCGGAGGGCGCGCCCGGCTCCGGGGGCACCGCCTCGTCCGCCGGCCCGCTCTCCCCCGCCGGCGTTCTCCCGTCCGCGCGCGCCGCGGCAAGGTGGTGCGCGCCCACCAGTCGCTCCCCGTGCGCCGGGTACGCGCCCGAACCGGTGACGACCCGTTCCACGCCGAGGACCGGGAAGTCCGCCTCGGCGATCGTCCGGCGGGAGAACGCCTCCAGGTCGGCGTAGAGGTCGTCCGGGTCCTGGGCCCTGCTCCCGCTCGCTCTCATCATGCGCTGCCGCACCCCCGCGTACTCACCGTGCTCGACCCGTCCTCGCCCGTCGCCGGCGGGCCCGTGCCCGGGCCGCCACCCGCGTCGCGTCCGCCCAACGATACGACGGCCCGACCTGCTGGGCCATCAGCTTCCCTCGTACGGTTGCCGGATCGGCGACCGGCCGCGCCGCGGCCGTCCTGTCAGTAGCCCTGCCTACGCTTGACGGCATGACAGCTACCGATGGCTTCCCGGCCCGTATCAGCATCGTCACCCTCGGGGTGTCCGACCTGGAGCGCAGCGCCCGGTTCTACGAGCAGCTCGGCTGGCGGCGCTCGGCGAAGTCCAGCCCGGAGATCGTCTGGTTCCGCACCGCCGACTCCGTGCTGGGGCTCTTCCCGTACGAGGAGCTGGCCGCCGACGCCGGCATCCCGGCGACCGGCGAGCCGTCCTTCCGGGGCGTGACGCTGGCGGTGAACCTGGAGTCACCCGAGCAGGTCGACACGGCGGTCGAGGTGGCCGTGGCGGCGGGCGCGACGGTCGTCAAGCCGCCGACCGCCACGTCCTGGGGCGGCTACTCCGGGTACTTCGAGGACCTGGACGGCCACCTGTGGGAGCTGGCGCACAACCCGTTCTTCCCGTTCACCGAGGCCGGCCAGCTGGACCTGCCGTAGGTCCGCCCGGCCGGACCCGTAGATCCGGGCGGCGGGGCGCCGGACGCGCCCCCGCCCCGGTCGGCGGCGGGCCCAGCCCCAGAGGGGCCCACCGCCCGGGGTAGGCCGGTTGCGGCGGGCCCGGTGCCTCGACCGCCCCGCGACCAGATCCTCGACCGGGTTCCTCGACCGGCTGCCTCGACTAGTTCCTCGACCGGGCCTTGAACGCCGCCTTGCGGGCCTCCTTGGCGACCTGCCGGTCGAGGTGCAGCTCCCCGACGGCCTCCAGCACGTCCGGCGTGTTCGGGTGGTCCACCCGCCACAGCTCACCGAAGTAGCTGGCCGGGTTGTCCGTCACCGGCAGCCCCGCGATCAGCTCGCGCAGCGTCCCGGCGTCGCCGCCGCTGTCGAGCAGGTGGGCCGCGAAGGTGTCGACCACCGTCCAGAGCGCCATCGTGCGCTCCGGCGCCGGTACGTCCGCCACGCCCGCGGCGGCCAGCCAGGCCCGCGCCGCGCCTCCCAGCTCGGGGTCGTCCAGCACCTCCCGGACGGCCGGGTGGGCGGGCTCGCCCAGCTCCTCCACGGCGATCCCGCAGAGCAGCCGCCGCAGCGGGGCGTACGGATCGGTGCCACGCGCCGCCGCCAGCAGCTCTCGCGCCGCCGGCAGGGCCTCGCGCCCCTTCAGCCACTCGCGGATCTCCTCCTCGGGCAGCACGTTGGTCGCCTCCGCGACGGCGCTCAGCAGCTCCGCCGCGTCCCCCTGCGCCAGCTCGCCCACCAGCGGTGCGTCGTACCCGTCCTCCAGCAGCCACTGCCGCACGGCGTACACCCCGAGCGGGGTGAGCCGGACCAGGCCGAAGCGGGCCGACTCCTCGTCGTCCAGCGGCTCGTCCCCCGCGAAGGACGCCGCCGCCTCGTCCTCCTCGTCGAACAGCTCCGGATCGATCGGGTGGTACTCCAGCAGGCCGAGCTCCGCGAGGTCGCCGAGCATCGGGTCCAGCGAGACCATCACGTCGGTGATGTCGCCGAGCAGCTCCTCGCTCGGCTCCTCGCCCTCCGGGACGACCAGCAGCGCGGCCAGCACCCCCAGCGGCACGGTCTCCCCGCCCGGCTCGGCGAAGGCGGTGGTCTCGTAGAGCACCTGGAGCGCCTCGTCGAGCAGCTCGGCGGCCGCGTCCCGGGCCTCCTCGACCTCGGCCAACCGGGCCTGCGCCGCCTCCTCGGCCTGCGGCGAGCCGTCGTCCTCGGCCTCCTCCCCGTCACCCTCCTCCGGCAGCGAGTCGGCCTCGGCGGCGAGCTCGCGCACGATGCCGGCGGCGGTCAGCCACAGCTCCAGGACGGTCTCCGGATCCCCCTGCTCGGCGGGCTCCAGATCCGGCCCGGGGATGGCCACGTGCTCGCCGGCCGCCGTGGTGCCGATCTCGACCAGATCCAGGTCGCAGGCCAGCGACCAGGCGCGCATCGCCTCGACCACGGCCTCCTCCGCGTCCTCGAAGCGGCTCCCGGGCTCGTCCTCGGCCCCGTCGGCGGCCTCCTC
Source organism: Kitasatospora sp. NBC_00315 (assembly GCF_041435095.1). Classification (NCBI taxonomy): domain Bacteria; kingdom Bacillati; phylum Actinomycetota; class Actinomycetes; order Kitasatosporales; family Streptomycetaceae; genus Kitasatospora; species Kitasatospora sp. NBC_00315. The sequence goes on from NZ_CP108025.1 coordinate 2,489,434, forward strand.
GGCACCCTCGGCCGCTTCGGCGGCGGGCCACAGGCCCAGCAGCCGGGCGGCGGGCTCGCGGTCGTCCTCGGTCAGGTCGCCGAACTCGTCCACCACCCGGTGCGGCGCGGCCCAGCGGGCGAGCTTCAGCGCGTACCCGATCATCGGAACGGCCAGCGCCTCGGCGGTCAGCTCCTGCTCGGACGGCAGCCGGACCGGGGGGACGAGGACGGCGGCGTCGTCGAGGTCCTCGTCCTGCGCGCCGTGTGCGGCGAAGGCCCCGTAGAGGTCCTCCAGCGCGAAGTCGGCCGGCAGCAGGCTCTCGGCAGGTCGCTCGCCGGATCCGGTCGCCGACGGGTTGTCAGGATTGTTGCCACGTCGTCCGGCCATGATGTGCGCGTTCTCCCTACAGAGACCTGTCAGCCAAGCGGTGCACGAGGTAGGCCCCGTGCACCGGCCCATTGACCCAGCGTATCCGCCGCGCAGCGCCGATGCCCGGCCTCCGGGGGCGCGCGCCGCACCGTGAGCCGAGCGCGTATCCTTCGACGAGCGCCGCGCACACCCCGCGCGCGCCCCCGGGCAACGAAGCCCACGCCACACCGTTCCGTACACCCCCGCTCCACCAGGGAGCCCCCGCACCGAGGCCACCACCACAGCGCCGCAGGACGGGCGCACCGGCACATCCCGCCGACCCCGTGGTGGCGCCCGGCCACAGGAGACCCCTGCCATGGCGGACCTCTCCCCCGCCGGCTCCGGCCTGCCCTCCGCGTCCTTCCCCGGACGCCGGAGCACCGGACGCCGACTGTCGGAGGCCCTGCTCCCACTGGAGCTCGCCCCTCGCGCGCAGCTGCGGCTGGCCGCCGTCAGCCGCTGGAACGCGGTACGCGGCATCCGCGTCGGCCTCTGCGGCGCCGCCCTCCTGTTCCTCCTGATCGGCGCCAACCTGGCCACACCGATCTACCCCTACCTGCAGCAGCGGCTCGGCCTGACCGCCCTGGACACCACGGTCCTGTTCACCGTGTACGTCTTCGCGCTGGTCCCCGTGCTCGCGGCGGTCGGCCACTGGTCCGACCTGCTGGGGCGACGCGCCCTGATCCTGCCCGCCGTGGCGCTGGCCGCGGGCGGGGACGCGGTCTTCGCGACCGCCGACAGCTTCTGGCAGCTGGCCGCAGGGCGCGCCGTCCAGGGCATCGCGGTCGGCATGTCCACCGGGGCCGCCGGAGCCGCCCTCGGCGACCTGCTGCCCGAGCGCCCCACCCTCGCCGCGAAGCTCACCCTGGCGTGCTCGGCGGGCGGCGTCGCCCTGGGCCCGATCATCGGCGCCACCCTGTCCGGCGGCGCGAACCCCCTGCTCACGCCGTTCCTGGTGCACGCCGTCGCGCTGCTCGCGCTGTGCGTCCCGCTCGCCGTGGTGCACCCGCGGATGCCGGGCCGGCGCCGACACCCCACCGCGCCGCCGCGCATCACCAGCCCGGCCCACCTGCGCCCCCGCCGCCTGGCCCTGCCGGCCCGCGGCCGGCGCGAGTTCCTGCTGGCCGCCGGCGCCGGCTTCGTCTCGTACGCGGTCTTCGGCGTCTACCTCAGCCTCGCGCCCGCGTTCTCGGCGAGGCTGCTGCACAGCGGCTCCCACCTGACCGGCGCGGTGGTGGCGGCCCTGCTGCTGGGCTCCTCGGCCGCCGTCCAGCTGCTCGTCCCGCCGACCTCGGACCGCCTGGTGATCGCCCTGGGCATGACCGGGCTGGCGGCCGGGCTCGGCCTGGTGGTCACCGCGCAGTACACCGGGACGCCCGCCCTGCTGTTCATCGGCAGCGTGCTCGGCGGCGCCTGCCAGGGCGTCGCGTTCCGTTCACTGTTCACCGGCGCCGTCGCGGCGATGGACCCGGAGCGCCGGGGCAGCGAGCTGAGCGCCCTGTGGGTGATCGTCTACCTCGGCAGCTCACTGCCGATCGTCGCGGTCGGCGCCCTCACCCAGCACTACGGCCTGCTGCCCGCCGTCAGCGGCTTCGCCGTACTGGCCGCGCTGGCCTGCATGGCGCTGGCGGGTGCGGTGCTCCGCCGGCCCCGGGCGTAGCCGCAGCCGGTGCTCCGCCGGCCCCGGGCGTAGCCGCTGGGCCGGCGGAGCACCGCTGCCACGGCCGCGGGTCGGCGCCCGCAGGGCCGGCGCACGCCCTCACCAACACCACCGCGGGGTTCCGCACCCGCCGACGGCAGCTTCCGCCCCCGCCGAGGCGTCCGAGTGGCCTGAAACGAGCCCGGTGGCGCGAAACGGGCAGCGGCGGCGGCAGAGCCGACGGCGCCGTGGCCCGGCCCGGAGCGCGTACGACACCGCCACGTGAACCGGGAGGGTTCACGTGGCGGTGTCGTACGGGGCGGCGTCGCTCAGACGTTGAAGCCGAGCGCGCGGAGCTGGTCGCGACCGTCGTCGGTGATCTTGTCCGGGCCCCACGGCGGCATCCAGACCCAGTTGATCCGCAGATCCTGGACGAGGCCGTCGGTGGCGGTCTTCGCCTGGTCCTCGATGACGTCGGTCAGCGGGCAGGCCGCGGAGGTGAGCGTCATGTCGATGGTGGCCACATCGGACTCGTCGATGTGGATGCCGTAGATCAGGCCCAGGTTCACCACGTCGATGCCCAGCTCGGGGTCGACGACGTCCATCAGGGCCTCGGTGAGGTCCTCGACGGAGACGGTTCCGGCCGTGGTGCCGACGATGACCGTCGGGCCCTCCGTGCTGACGGTCTCCACCGGGGCGCTCTCGGCAGCCGGGGAGGCCGCGTCCGTGGCCGTGGTGCTGGTCTCGGTGTCGCTCATACGTGTGTCCTCCTCTTCTGCTTCAGTCGTTGACGGCGGGGTGCTGCGCGAGTGCCTGGACGGTGGCGTCCTTCCAGGCCATCCAGCTCAGCAGCGCGCACTTGACCCGGGCCGGGTACTTGGAGACGCCGGCGAACGCGACCGCGTCCTCCAGCACCTCCTCGTCGCCCTCGCCCTGGCCCTTGCTCTGCATCAGCGCCAGGAAGGCCTCCTGGATGGCCTGGCCCTCACCGACGCTCTTGCCGACCACCAGGTCGTTCAGCACCGAGGCGCTGGCCTGGCTGATCGAGCAGCCCTGCGACTCGTAGCTGACGTCCACGACCGTCGAGCCGTCGAGCCGCACCCGCAGGGTGATCTCGTCGCCGCAGGTCGGGTTGACGTGGTGGACCTCGGCGTCGCCGTCGCGCAGCCCCTTGCCGTGGGGGTTGCGGTAGTGATCCAGGATGATCTCCTGGTACATGGAGTCGAGCTTCATGCCCGCGGCTCCCTTCCGATGCCTCAGCCGAAGAAGTTCCGGACGTGGTGCAGGCCGTCGATGAGGGCATCGACATCGGCCGGCGTCGAGTACAGGTAGAACGACGCCCGGGTGGTCGCCGGAATTCCGTACCGCAGGCAGACCGGCCGCGCGCAGTGGTGGCCGACACGCACGGCGATGCCCTGCTCGTCCAGCACCTGGCCGACGTCGTGCGGGTGGATGTCCCCCAGGACGAAGGAGATCGCGGCGCCGCGGTCGACCGCCGTCCGCGGGCCGATGATCCGCAGGTCCGGGACTTCGAGCAGCCGCTCGACCGCGTACGCGGTGATCGCGTGCTCGTGCTCGGCGATCCTGTCCATGCCGATCGCCGACAGGTAGTCGATGGCGGCGCCCAGCCCGACCGCCTGGGCGATCGGCGGGGTGCCGGCCTCGAACTTGTGCGGCGCCGGGGCATAGGTGGACGAGCCCATGGTGACGGTCTCGATCATCTCGCCGCCGCCGAGGAACGGCGGGAGGTCCTCCAGCAGCTCCTGGCGGCCCCAGAGGACGCCGATGCCGGTGGGACCGAGCATCTTGTGACCGGTGAAGGCGACGAAGTCGGCCTCCAGGGCCTGGACGTCCATCACCATGTGCGGCGCCGCCTGCGAGGCGTCGATCAGCACCAGGGCGCCGACCGCCTGGGCGCGGCGGACGATCGCCTCGACCGGGTTGACGGTGCCCAGCAGGTTGGAGACCAGCGTGAAGGAGACGATCTTCGTCTTCTCGTTGATCAGCTCGTCGAGGTTCGACAGGTCGAGCCGGCCGTCGTCGGTCAGGCCGAACCACTTCAGCTGCGCACCGGTGCGCTGCGAGAGCAGCTGCCACGGGACGATGTTGGAGTGGTGCTCCATCTCGGTGATGACGATCTCGGCGTCGGCGTCGACCTTGTAGGGCTCCTCCGCCCAGCCGAGCATGTTGGCGACCAGGTTGAGCGACTCCGAGGCGTTCTTGGTGAAGACCACCTCGTCCCGGCTCGGCGCGTTGATGAACGCCGCGACCTTGTCCCGGGCACCCTCGTACAGCGCCGTGGCCTCCTCGGCCAGGACGTGGACGCCGCGGTGCACGTTGGCGTTGTGCCGCTCGTAGTACCCGTTCAGCGCGTCCAGCACCTGCCGGGGCTTCTGCGAGGTCGCCGCGTTGTCCAGGTAGACCAGCGGCTTGCCGTCGTGCAGCACGCGCTGCAGGATCGGGAAGTCCTTGCGGATCGCGTCGCCGAACTCCTGCGCCGCGGCCAGCGGACCCGTCAGCGCACGCGCCGAGCCAGAGTCGATTGTCACTCGGAAGCGCCACCCTTCACGTAGGACGCGTAGCCCTCGTTCTCCAGCTTGTCGGCCAGCTCCGCGCCGCCGGACTCGACGATGCGGCCGGCCGAGAAGACGTGGACGTAATCGGGCTTGATGTACTTGAGGATGCGCGTGTAGTGGGTCACCAGCAGGGTGCCGACCTCGCCGGACGAGGCGACCCGGTTGATGCCCTCGGAGACCTGGCGCAGCGCGTCGACGTCCAGGCCGGAGTCGGTCTCGTCGAGGATCGCGATCTTCGGCTTGAGCAGCTCCAGCTGGAGGATCTCGTGGCGCTTCTTCTCGCCGCCGGAGAAGCCCTCGTTCACGTTGCGCTCGGCGAAGGCCGGGTCCATGTGCAGGGCGGCCATCGCCTCCTTGACCTCCTTGACCCACAGCCGCAGCTTGGGGGCCTCGCCGCGGACGGCGGTGGCGGCGGTGCGCAGGAAGTTGGAGACCGAGACGCCGGGGACCTCGACCGGGTACTGCATGGCCAGGAAGACGCCGGCGCGGGCCCGCTCGTCGACGGTCATGTCGAGCACGTTCTCGCCGTCCAGCAGCACCGAGCCGCTGGTGACGGTGTACTTCGGGTGGCCGGCCAGCGAGTACGCGAGGGTCGACTTGCCGGAGCCGTTCGGCCCCATGATCGCGTGGGTCTCGCCCTGCTTCACGGTGAGGTCGACGCCGCGCAGGATCTCGCGCGGGCCGCTCTCGGCCTCGACGGAGACGTGCAGGTCACGGATTTCAAGCGTTGCCATGGGGCTCAGGACTCCTGGTTGACGGAGACGAGCACATCGTCCCCTTCGATCTTTACGGGGTAGACAGGGACCGGCTTGGTGGCGGGCAGCCCGGAGGGCTTGCCGGAGCGCAGGTCGAAGCTGGAGCCGTGCAGCCAGCACTCGATCATGCAGTCCTCCACCTCGCCCTCGGAGAGCGACACGTTCGCGTGCGAGCAGATGTCGTTGATCGCGAACACCTCGCCCTCGGTGAAGACGACGGAGACCGGAACGCCGTTGAGCTCGACGCGCTTGGGCACGTCCTCGGCCAGGTCGCTCAGCGAGCAGGCACGCAGGAAGCTCATCAGACGTTCGCTTCCAGCTCGGCCTCGATCTTCTCCAGCAGGGCGTCCTGGATCTCGGCGACGCCGATCTGCTGGACCAGCTCGGCGAAGAAGCCGCGGACCACGAGCCGCCGGGCCTCCTCGGCCGGAATGCCGCGGGCCTGCAGGTAGAACAGCTGCTCGTCGTCGAAACGGCCGGTGGCCGAGGCGTGGCCGGCGCCGACGATCTCGCCGGTCTCGATCTCCAGGTTGGGGATCGAGTCCACCCGGGCACCGTCGGTGAGCACCAGGTTGCGGTTGAGCTCGTAGGTGTCGGTGCCCTCGGCGGCGGCGCGGATCAGCACGTCGCCGACCCAGACCGCGTGCGCGTCCTTGCCCTGCAGGGCGCCCTTGTAGACCACGTTGGAGCGGCAGTGCGGGGTGTCGTGGTCGATGACCAGACGGTGCTCCAGGTGCTGGCCGGCGTCCGCGAAGTACAGGCCGAACAGCTCGGCCTCGCCGCCGGTGGCGGCGTAGCTGACCCGCGGGTGGATCCGGACCACGTCGCCGCCGAAGGTGACCACGACGGACTTGAAGGAGGCGTCCCGGCCGACCAGCGCGGTCTGCTGGACGGCGTGCACCGCGTCCCGGTCCCAGTCCTGGACCGAGACGAAGGTCAGCTTGGCGCCGTCGCCGACCAGCAGTTCGACGTTGGCGGCCCGGGCGCCGGAGCCGGTGTGGTTGACCACCACGACGGCCTCGGCGAACGGCTTGACGTCGATCACCAGGTGGACGAAGCGGGTGCCGCCCTCGCCGTGCACGTCGATCCGCACCGGCTCGGTGAGCACCGCGTCCTGCGGGACGGTGACGATCAGGGCCTGCTCGAACGCGCTGTACGCCTGCGCGGCGACCCGGTCGACCGGCTTGCCCGCCCGGCCGAGGCGCGCGTCCTCGCGGCCCACGGTCTCGGCGGTGACGCCCTGCGGCAGGGCCAGCTCGACCTTGTCGGTGCCGGCGGCGTTCGCCACGGCGGTGCCGTCGTGCAGGCCGGCCAGGCGGTGCAGCGGGGTGAACCGCCAGTCCTCCTCGCGGCCGGTGGGCACCGGGAAGTCGTTCACGTCGTACGAGGGCGCGACCGCGACGCGGGCGTCGATCGGCTGCTGGACGCTCGCGCGGCCGGTGCCCGGGCCGGCCAGCTGCTGGCCGGCTCCGGTCGTGCCGACCTCGATGGACCCGGCGGTGGTCGAGCCCGTGCTGTTGCTGCCTACGGGGTTGGGGGCGTCAGCCATGGCTGTCGTGGTGCTCTCTTCCTGAAAGTTCCGGTCTGGACTGCGTGCGGCCTGGGTCAGCCGACGGAGCCCTCCATCTGCAGCTCGATCAGCCGGTTCAGCTCCAGCGCGTACTCCATCGGGAGCTCGCGGGCGATCGGCTCGACGAAGCCGCGCACGATCATGGCCATGGCCTCGAACTCGGTCATGCCCCGGCTCATCAGGTAGAAGAGCTGGTCCTCGCTGACCTTGGAGACGGTCGCCTCGTGGCCCATCGACACGTCGTCCTCGCGGACGTCCACGTAGGGGTAGGTGTCGGAGCGGGAGATCGTGTCCACCAGCAGCGCGTCGCAGAGCACGTTCGACTTGGCGCCCTTGGAGCCCTCGCCGATCTCGATCAGACCGCGGTAGGAGGTCCGGCCACCGCCGCGCGCCACCGACTTGGAGACGATGTTCGAGGAGGTGTTCGGCGCCATGTGCACCATCTTGGCGCCGGCGTCCTGGTGCTGGCCCTCGCCCGCGAAGGCGATCGACAGCGTCTCGCCCTTGGCGTGCTCGCCCATCAGGTAGACGGCCGGGTACTTCATGGTGACCTTGGAGCCGATGTTGCCGTCGACCCACTCCATGGTCGCGCCCTCGTACGCCACGGCGCGCTTGGTGACCAGGTTGTAGACGTTGTTCGACCAGTTCTGGATCGTCGTGTAGCGGCAGCGGCCGCCCTTCTTGACGATGATCTCGACCACGGCGCTGTGCAGCGAGTCCGAGGAGTAGATCGGCGCGGTGCAGCCCTCGACGTAGTGGACGTAGGCGTCCTCGTCGACGATGATCAGCGTCCGCTCGAACTGGCCCATGTTCTCGGTGTTGATCCGGAAGTAGGCCTGCAGCGGGATCTCCACGTGCACGCCCTTCGGCACGTAGATGAAGGATCCGCCGGACCACACGGCCGTGTTCAGCGCGGCGAACTTGTTGTCGCCGGCCGGGATGACCGTGCCGAAGTACTCCGCGAAGATCTCCGGGTGCTCCTTGAGCGCGGTGTCCGTGTCCATGAAGATCACACCCTGAGCCTCGAGCTCTTCGTTGATCTGGTGGTAGACCACCTCGGACTCGTACTGCGCGGCCACGCCGGCGACCAGGCGCTGCTTCTCCGCCTCGGGGATACCCAGCTTGTCGTACGTCGCCTTGATGTCGGCGGGCAGGTCCTCCCAGGACTCGGCCTGCTTCTCGGTCGAGCGCACGAAGTACTTGATGTTGTCGAAGTCGATGCCGGTGAGGTCGGAGCCCCAGGTCGGCATGGGCTTCTTGCCGAACAGCTTGAGGCCCTTGAGACGCAGGTTCAGCATCCACTCGGACTCGGACTTCTTCGAGGAGATGTCGCGGACGACCTCTTCGCTCAGGCCGCGCTTGGCAGCGGCGCCTGCCGCGTCCGGGTCCGACCAGCCGTACTCGTAGGTGCCCAGGCCTTCGAGCTCCGGGTGCGAAACGATGTCAGTCATGCGAGATTCCTCCGCGCGGACGCAGGTTCCGGATCGGTGAGTGGCGTACCGGCAGTCGGCACTGCACCGGGCGTCCGCCGACCGGCGGACGACGATGCGGCACCGGGTGCCGGCACGTAGGTGGTGCAGACCCCGTCGCCGTGGGCGATGGTGGCCAGCCGTTGCACATGGGTGCCCAGGAGCTGGGAGAAGAACTCGGTCTCCGCCTCGCAGAGCTGCGGGAACTGCTCGGCGATGTGCGCGACCGGGCAGTGGTGCTGGCAGAGCTGAGCGCCCGCCGGGGCGCCGGACGCCGTGGCGGACGGCACTCGCCGCACCGTGGCAGCGTACCCGTCGGCGCTCAGGGCCTGCGCAAGTGCCTCGGTGCGCTGGTCGGCCGAGGCCTGCTCCAGCGCGCCGGAGTACTTCTCGCCCTGCTTGCCGAAGCGGGCCCGGGCGAAGGCGGCGACCGCCTCCTCGCCCGCCTTGCCGCCGCCCACCGCGTCGGAGATCCAGCGCAGCGCGTCGGCGGCGAGCTGGTCGTACGCCTGGTAGAAGGCGTCCCGGCCGGACTCGGTGAGACCGAAGACCTTGGCCGGACGGCCGCGGCCACGGCTGCCGTGGACCCGCTGCTCGCGGGACTCGACCAGACCGCCGGCGGTGAGACCGTCCAGATGGCGGCGGACCGCGGCGGACGTCAGGCCCAGCCGGGCCGCGAGGTCCGCGGCGGACGAGGGGCCGTGGTCGAGGATCGAGCGCGCGACCCGGTCACGGGTGGCGCGGTGACCCTCCAGCAGCACCTCTGTCGCCGTTTCGGGCACGGCGCAGCCGGGGGCCGCGTCGGCCTCCTGCTGCTGGTTCCGCTCCCGCATGTTTTTCACAACACCAGTGTTGCGTAATTACTTCCGGAACGACAAGCCGTGATCCACGCCTCATGGGTGGAATAAGTCACGCAGGTAAGCCTTACCTGACCTGCGGGAACGATGCCGGAGCCGCCGTGCGGCCACGCGCGGGGGGCCTCCTACACTCGCCGGTATGCACGCAGACTCCGTCCGTCCACACCCCGCGGTCCGGATCACCGGGCTGGTCAAGCGCTACGGCGGCAAGACCGCGGTGGACGGACTCGACCTCACCGTGGCGGCCGGGACCATCACCGCCGTGCTCGGCCCGAACGGCGCCGGCAAGACCACCACCATCGAGACCTGCGAGGGCTACCGCCGCCCGGACGCCGGCAGCGTCCGGGTGCTCGGCCTCGACCCGCAGGCCCAGAACGCCCTGCTGCGGCCGCGGATCGGCGTGATGCTCCAGTCGGGCGGCGTGTACGCGGGCGCGCGCGCCGTCGAGATGCTCCAGCACACCGCCAAGCTGTACGCCCACCCGCTGGACGTCCCCGAGCTGGTCGAGCGCCTCGGCCTCGGCTCCTGCGGCCGCACCACCTACCGCCGCCTCTCCGGCGGCCAGCAGCAGCGACTCGCGCTCGCCATGGCCGTGGTCGGCCGCCCCGAGCTCGTCTTCCTGGACGAGCCCACCGCGGGCCTCGACCCGCAGGCCCGCCGCGCCACCTGGGAGCTCGTCCGCGACCTGCGCCGGGACGGCGTCACCGTGGTCGTCAGCACCCACCACATGGACGAGGCCGAGCAACTCGCCGACGAGGTCGCCGTCGTCGACCGCGGCAGGGTCATCGCCGCCGGCACCCCGGACGCCCTGTGCCGCGGCGGCGCCGAGGACAGCCTGCGCTTCGACGGCCCGCCCGGCCTGGATCTCGGCCCGCTGCTCAAGGCGCTCCCCGCCGGCGCCGGCGCCACCGAGACCACGCCCGGGTCGTACCGTGTCGAGGCCCCGGTCGACCCGCAGCTGCTCGCCACCGTCACCGGCTGGTGCGCCGCGAGCGGCATCCTGCCGGAACGGCTCGCGGTGCAGCGCCGCAGCCTCGAAGACGTCTTCCTCGACCTGACCGGACGGGAACTGCGCGCATGAGCGAGCGAACCGAGCGGGCCGTCCGGCCCCTGACCACCCACACCCCCCGGCCCGGCGCCGCCCCGGTCTCCCGGATGCTGCTCGCGCAGACCGCCTTCGAGACCAGGATGCTGCTGCGCAACGGCGAGCAGCTGCTGCTGACGGTGATCATCCCGACCGTGCTGCTGGTGCTCTTCAGCTCGGTCGACATCGTCGCCGCGGACGGCCCCGGCAAGCGGGTCGACTTCCTCGCCCCCGGCCTGCTCGCCCTCGCCGTGCTGTCCACCGCGTTCACCGGGCAGGCCATCGCCACCGGCTTCGAGCGGCGCTACGGCGTCCTCAAGCGGCTCGGCGCCAGCCCGCTCCCCCGCTGGGCCCTGCTCACCGCCAAGACCGGCTGCGTGCTGGTCACCGAGGCACTGCAGGTCGCCCTGCTCTCGGTGATCGCGCTGGCGCTGGGCTGGTCCCCGCACGGCGACCCGGTCGCGGTCGCCGCCCTGCTCGTCCTCGGCACCGCGGCCTTCTCGGGCCTCGGCCTGCTGATGGCCGGCACCCTGCGGGCCGAGGCCACCCTGGCCGCGGCCAACCTGGTCTTCGTCCTGCTGCTGCTGGGCGGCGGCGTGATCGTCCCGCTGTCGAAGTTCCCCTCGGCCGTACGCGGCGCCCTGGAGCTGCTGCCGATCAGCGCGCTCTCCGACGGGCTGCGCTCGGTCCTGCAGAGCGGCGCCGGCGTCCCCTGGGCCGATCTCGGCGTGCTGGCCGGCTGGGCCGTCCTCGCGACGGCGGCGGCGGCGCGCTTCTTCCGCTGGGAGTGACGGCGCCGCCCGGAGCCGGTCTTGGACCGGACGGCCCGGGGCCGTTGCCACCCGCTGCGACCTGCGACGATCAGCGATCGTGATCGCTGTCGGTCCACATCGGGTCTGGGTCGGGGGCCCGGCCGGGGTGTGAACTGTTCCCAGGCGGGCGAGCGGACCGGAAAGCCGGTCGGCGCCGCAGAGTTGAGGAGCAGACCATGCCGATCGTCACCGTGCAGCAGGGCCCCCGGAGCATCGAGCTCAAGCGCGATCTGGTCAAGCGGATCACCGACGCCTTCGTGGACGCCTACGGCCTCCCGGCCGAGACCGTGCAGGTCTGGATCCACGAGACCCCGGCCGACAGCTGGGCCAACGCCGGCAAGCTGATCGCCGACCTGTAGCACCGGCGCACCGGACGCCGAACGGCCCGGCCCGGCTCCCGTGGGGGGAGTCCGGGCCGGGCCGGCGCACGTCCGCCTCCCGGCGCTCGGGCCACCCGTCCAACGGTCGGGACCACTCCCCCGCGCACGGGCCCGGCCCACCGTCCGCCCGGTCCGCCCGGTCCGTGATCATCCTTGTGTGTCGGCGGGTCCGACGGGGGCAGCGCACCGCGGCCGGCTCGCGGCGCCCCCGCCCGAAGATCACCTGCCGCGCAACCTAGGATGAATCCGTGCGTACCCCTTCCTCCCTTCTCGCCGAGCGCTGGCAGCCGTCCGCGGCCGTCGTCCGGCGGGCCGCGCTCGCCGCGCTGGTGATGAGCATCGTGATCGTGGTCACCGGCGGCGCCGTCCGGCTCACCGCCTCCGGCCTCGGCTGCACCACCTGGCCGCGCTGCACGGGCGAGAGCCTGACCCCGACGCCGGCGATGGGCCTGCACGGGGTCATCGAGTTCACCAACCGGATGCTGACGTACGTGCTGTGCGCGGCGGTCGGCTGGGCGATCCTCGCGGCCCGCTGCGCGCGGCCCTGGCGGCGCGGCCTGACCCGGCTCGGGTGGGCGCAGTTCTGGCTGGTGATGAGCAACGCCGTGATCGGCGGCATCACCGTGCTGACCGGCCTCAACCCGTACACGGTGGCCGTGCACCTGGTGTCGGCGATGGCGCTGGTCTGGGTGGCGCTGCTGATGTGGGAGCGCTCGAAGGAGGGTGACGGGCCGCCACGGCCGGCCGTCGCACCGCCGATCGTGCGGCTCTCGTACGTCCTGGTGACCGTCATCGGGCTGCTGGTGGCCGCCGGCACCCTGGTCACCGGCGCCGGGCACCACCCGGGGACGCCGCAGGACAACAGGATGGTGCCGCGGATCCCGCTGGACTACGACCGGCTCGCCCAGGCCCACGCGGACCTGGCGTTCGTCTCGGTCGGCCTGGCGCTCGCGGTCGTCTTCGTCCTGGCGGCGGTCAAGGCCCCGCCGGCCGCCCGCTCCCGGGCGCGCGAGCTGTTCGTCGTCCTGCTCGCGCAGGGCCTGCTCGGCTTCGTCCAGTACTTCACGGACGTCCCCGAACTGCTGGTCGGGGTGCACATGTTCGGCGCCACGCTGGTCTGGATCGCCGCGCTGCGGATCCCACTGGCCCTGCGGCTGCGTGCGGACGAGGACGCCCCGGAGGCGGCCCCGGCGCCGGCCCGGACCACCGTCGCCGCCTGACCGGGCACCGCCCCACCGCTGCCACCACCGCTGCCACACGAACGGCCCGGCTCCCGCACACCGTGCGGGAGCCGGGCCGTCGGTCGTTCTGTCAGCCGCCGAGCTGGATGCCCGCCATCCGCTTCCACTCGTAGGGGCCGGTCCGCACCCGCGCGCCCAGCTCGCCGTCGAAGGAGTCGTGCACCGTGAGGCCCGCCAGTTCGGCGGCCCGCAGGCCGACCGCGTACGTGGGGGCGACCTGGTCGCCCCAGGCGCCGTCGGCGCCGACCACGACGATCCGGGTGGCGGTGCGGCCGACGTACTCGACGACACCCTCGGCGCTGCCGCCGTGCTGCGCGGCGAAGCTGGTGAGGTGCTTGGCGATGCGCTTGGCGCGGCGCTCGGCGCGGGCGTCCGGCGCGGTGGGGGTGGCGGTCTCTGCGCTGCTCATGTCCCGCATGCTACCGAGCGGTAGGCGAGCGTGCGACGCCGGCGCCGTGTGCGGCGGGCCACACCGGGCCGGGATCCGGGCCGCCCGGGCCCCGGGGCGAGCGGGTCCGGAACCCGGAACGCCGCCCGGCACCGATGCCGCGGCCCCGTCGTCCGGGACCGGACGGCGGGGCCGTGGACGGAGCGAGCGGCCGGGGCGGGCCCGGTCAGCGCAGGAACGGGTCGATCGCGATGACCACGAAGAGCAGCGTCAGGTAGGTGATCGACCAGTGGAACAGCCGCATCTCCTTGAGCTTGGCACCCGCCAGGCCGGCCTTGGCCCGGCTGTGCAGGCCGTGGGCCTCCTTGAGCCAGGCGGCGCCCAGCACCACAGCGGCGACCGGGTACAGCAGGCTGGTGTGCGCCAGCGGCCACAGGGCCAGCGAGACGGCCACCATGACCCAGGAGTACGCGACGATCTGCCGGGCGACCGCGAGGTTGCCCTTGACCACCGGCAGCATCGGGACGCCCGCCTTGGCGTAGTCGTCGCGGACCTTCATGGAGAGCGGCCAGTAGTGCGGCGGCGTCCAGAAGAAGATGACCAGGAAGAGCACCAGGGCGGACCAGGACATCGAGTTCGTCACGGCGGCCCAGCCGACGAACACCGGCATGCAGCCCGCGATACCGCCCCAGACGATGTTCTGCGCCGTACGCCGCTTCAGCCCGAGGGTGTAGACGAAGACGTAGAAGAGCAGGGCGATCAGCGCCAGGCCCGAGGAGAGCCAGTTGACCAGCAGGCCGAGCCAGAGCGTGGAGCCGACCGCCAGCGCGATGCCGAAGAGCAGCCCCTCGCGCGGCGACACCATCCCGGTGACCAGCGGCCGGCGCTCGGTACGGGACATCACGGCGTCGATGTCACGGTCGATGTACATGTTGAGGGCGTTCGCACCGCCGGCCGAGAGGTAGCCGCCGATCACCACCTCGAGGACGAGCAGCGGATCGGGAACGCCGCGCTGCGCCAGGAACATCACCGGCACGGTGGTGATCAGCAGCAACTCGATGATCCGCGGCTTGGTCAGAGCGACGAACGCGCCGACACGGGCCCCGAAGGGCCGGTTCGCAGGCGTCGCACCGGTGACCCCGGCGGGGCGGGATTCGACGGCGGTCACTAACACCCCAACTGAAGATGAATCTTCGCAGGCGTCCACGGGACCGAAGGTGCCGAATTCGTCCGCTCTGCGCGTACCACGCCACCTTAGACGCTCCATATCTCGCGACCGGCCTCGGGGTCCCCCGGCGGGGCGGATCGCACACCGCTGGGTGAACCGCCGCCGCTGACCTGGACGGACCCACTCGCCCGTCCTGGCGCTCCGAGGAGGCAGGCCGCTCGAAAAGGTACGAGGCTGGACAAAGCCACCTCCCCGCCGTCCGGGAATGGCGACCCGTCCGTCCAGGTTCCCCCAGCACGGAGGGTGAGCCCCGGCCCAAACGGTAGGCTCGCACAGAGAAGCGGGATCTACCCTCCGTGACCGGCACCACCCAAACGTCTGGTCCACAGCGACGTGGCCGACCCGGTCCCCTTCACGGGGTCACTCTTCAATACGGAAGGAGCCCTGAGACTAGGGTGAGCACCACGCCGACGAACGCATTCGAGTGGACCGAGCTGGACGAGCGTACGGTCGACACGGCCCGTGTCCTGGCCATGGACGCGGTCCAGAAGGTCGGGAACGGGCACCCGGGGACGGCCATGTCGCTGGCCCCCGCGGCGTACCTGATCTTCCAGCGCTTCCTGCGCCACGACCCGACCGACCCGGCCTGGGTGGGACGCGACCGCTTCGTCCTCTCCCCCGGGCACACCAGCCTGACGCTCTACACCCAGCTCTACCTGTCGGGCTACGGCCTGGAGCTGGACGACCTCAAGGCCTTCCGGGTCGCGGGCAGCCGCACCCCCGGCCACCCCGAGCACGGCCACACCGCCGGGGTCGAGACCACCACCGGGCCGCTCGGCCAGGGCATCGGCAACGCGGTCGGCATGGCGATGGCCGCGCGCTACGAGCGCGGGCTGTTCGACCCGGAGGCCGCCGCGGGCACCTCCCCGTTCGACCACACCATCTGGGCGATCGTCTCCGACGGCGACCTGGAGGAGGGCATCTCGGCCGAGGCGTCCTCGCTGGCCGGGCACCAGAAGCTGGGCAACCTGGTCGCGCTCTACGACGACAACCACATCTCGATCGAGGGCGACACCGAGACGGCCTTCTCCGAGGACGTCCTGAAGCGCTACGAGGCGTACGGCTGGCACGTCCAGCGGGTCACCCCGAAGGCCGACGGCGACATCGACGTGGCCGAGCTGGCCGCCGCGCTGGACGCCGCCAAGGCGGAGACCTCCCGGCCGTCCATCATCGCCATGCGGACGATCATCGCCTGGCCCGCCCCGGACGCCCAGAACACCGCCAAGGCGCACGGCTCCGCGCTCGGCGCGGCCGAGATCGCCGCCACCAAGAAGGTGCTCGGCTTCGACCCCGAGAAGACCTTCGAGGTCAGCGACGAGGTCATCACCCACGCCCGCGAGGTGGTCACCCGCGGCAAGGCCTTCCGCACCGAGTGGGAGAAGGGCTTCACCGCCTGGCGTGCGGACAACGCCGCGCGCGCCGCCGAGTTCGACCGCATCCAGGCGGGCGAGCTGCCCGAGGGCTGGAAGAAGCAGATCCCGGTCTTCCCCGCCGGCAAGGACGTCGCGACCCGCAAGGCGAGCGGCGAGGCCCTCAAGGCACTCGGCGCGGTCATCCCGGAGCTGTGGGGCGGCTCGGCCGACCTCGCGGAGTCCAACCTGACCACGATCGACGAGGACAGCTCCTTCCTCCCCGAGGGCAACCCGCTGAAGAGCGCCTCCCCGTACGGGCGGACGATCCACTTCGGCATCCGCGAGCACGCCATGGGCTCGACCATGAACGGCATCGCGCTGCACGGCAGGACCCGCGTGTACGGCGGCACCTTCCTGGTCTTCGCCGACTACATGCGCCCGGCCGTCCGTCTGGCCGCGCTGATGAAGCTGCCGGTCACCTACGTCTGGACGCACGACTCGATCGGCCTCGGCGAGGACGGCCCGACCCACCAGCCGGTGGAGCACCTGGCCTCGCTGCGTGCCATTCCGGGCCTGTCGATCGTCCGCCCGGCCGACGCCAACGAGACGGCCGTCGCCTGGCGCACCGTCGTCGAGCGGCACACCAGCCACCCCGGCCCGGTCGGCCTGGCGCTCACCCGCCAGAACGTCCCGACCTGGGACCGCGAGGTCTTCGGCTCCGCCGAGGGCACCGCCCGGGGCGGTTACGTCCTGGCGGAGGCGTCCACCGGCATCCCGCAGGTCATCCTGCTCGGGACCGGCTCCGAGGTGCAGCTCGCCGTCAAGGCGCGCGAGGTCCTGGAGGCCGAGGGCATCGGCACCCGCGTGGTCTCGCTGCCGTCCTTCGAGTGGTTCAACGAGCAGGACCAGGCGTACCGCGACAGCGTGCTGCCGCCGGACGTCAAGGCCAGGGTCTCGATCGAGGCGGGCATCGCCCAGGGCTGGCGCGAGCTGGTCGGCGACCACGGCCGGATCGTCAGCCTGGACCACTTCGGCGCCTCGGCCGACTACCAGGTGCTGTTCCAGGAGTTCGGCCTCACGAGCGAGGCCGTGGTGGCCGAGGCTCACAACGCGCTGCGCTCGCTCGAAGCCGTCAACCGCTAGAACGCCCGGGCCGGGGTATCCGACCGCACATCGGGTACCCCGGCCGTCTGACGACCACACAGACGACAGAGAAGAAGGACTGAGCACCATGACTGACGCATTGAAGCGCCTCAGCGACGAAGGCGTGGCGATCTGGCTGGACGACCTCAGCCGCAAGCGGCTGAACACCGGCAACCTGGCCGAGCTGGTGCAGAACAAGCACGTGGTGGGCGTCACCACCAACCCGACCATCTTCCAGAAGGCGATCGGCGGCGGCGACACCTCCTACGACGCCCAGCTGCGCGACCTCGCGGTCCGCAAGGTCACCACGGACGAGGCCGTCCGCATGATCACCACCAGCGACGTGCGCGACGCGGCCGACGTGCTGCGCCCGGTGTACGACGCCAGCAACGGCCGCGACGGCCGGGTCTCCATCGAGGTCGACCCGCGCCTGGCCCACGAGAGCGCGGCGACCATCGCCGAGGCCAAGCAGCTGTGGTGGCTGGTCGACCGCCCGAACGTGCTGATCAAGATCCCCGCCACCCGGGCCGGCCTGCCCGCCATCACCGAGGTCATCGGCAAGGGCATCAGCGTCAACGTCACGCTGATCTTCTCGCTGGAGCGCTACCGCGCCGTGGTGGACGCCTACCTGACCGGCCTGGAGCAGGCGAAGGCCAAGGGCCTGGACCTCTCCTCCATCGAGTCGGTCGCCTCGTTCTTCGTGTCCCGCGTCGACACCGAGATCGACAAGCGCCTCGACAAGGTCGGCGGCGAGGCGAAGAACCTGCGCTCCAAGGCAGCGCTCGCCAACGCCCGCCTCGCCTACCAGGCGTACGAGGAGGTCTTCGGCTCCGTCGACGGCTCCACCGCGCCGGGCGCCCGCTGGAAGGCCCTGGAGGCCGCCGGCGCCAACCCCCAGCGCCCGCTGTGGGCCTCCACCGGCGTCAAGGACCCGGCCCTGCCGGACACCCTCTACGTCACCGAGCTGGTCGCCCCCGGCACCGTCAACACGATGCCCGAGGCGACCCTGGAGGCCACCGGCGACCACGGCGTCGTCACCGCCGGCACCATCACCGACAACTACGCCGACGCCAAGGCCCTGATGGACGCCATCGCCGCCGCCGGGGTCGACTACGACGACGTCGTGCAGGTGCTGGAGGACGAGGGCGTCGAGAAGTTCGAGCAGTCCTGGACCGAACTGCTCGACACCGTCACCGCCTCGCTGGCCTCCTTCGCCGCCGAGAAGTGATCCCCGCTCACACCAGCGCACTGAAAGCGGAGCCAATCAAGTGAGCACTGATTACCCAGAGTTGACACAGGACGCCGAGGCGGGAGACCCCCCACCGGCGCCCGTCAACCCGCTCCGTGACCCCACCGACCGGCGGCTCCCGCGTATCGCGGGGCCGTCCGGCCTGGTCATCTTCGGGGTCACCGGCGACCTGTCCCGCAAGAAGCTGATGCCGGCCATCTACGACCTCGCCAACCGCGGCCTGCTGCCGCCGGGCTTCTCGCTGGTCGGCTTCGCCCGCCGCGAGTGGGAGGACGAGGACTTCGCCAAGGAGGTGCACGACGCGGTCAAGGAGCACGCGCGTACGCCGTTCCGCGAGGAGGTCTGGCAGCAGCTCGCCAAGGGCATGCGCTTCGTCCAGGGCGACTTCGACGACGACGACGCCTTCGACAAGCTGCGCGAGACCATCGAGGACCTCGACAAGGCGCAGGGGACGGGCGGCAACTTCGCGTTCTACCTCTCGGTTCCGCCGAAGTTCTTCCCGCTGGTCGTCCAGCAGCTCAAGAAGCACGGGCTGGCCGACCCGCCGAAGAACTCCTGGCGCCGTGCGGTGATCGAGAAGCCGTTCGGCCACGACCTGGAGAGCGCCCAGGAGCTGAACCGGATCGTCCACGAGGTCTTCCCCCGTGACGAGGTCTTCCGGATCGACCACTACCTGGGCAAGGAGACGGTCCAGAACATCCTGGCGCTGCGCTTCGCCAACACCATGTTCGAGCCGATCTGGAACCGGTCGTACGTCGACCACGTGCAGATCACCATGGCCGAGGACATCGGTATCGGCGGCCGCGCCGGCTACTACGACGGCATCGGCTCGGCCCGCGACGTCATCCAGAACCACCTGCTGCAGCTGATGGCGCTCACCGCCATCGAGGAGCCGGCGTCCTTCCACCCGAAGGCCCTGGTCGCCGAGAAGCTGAAGGTGCTCAGCGCCGTGCAGCTGCCCGAGGACCTCGGCAAGCACACCGTGCGCGGGCAGTACGCGGCCGGCTGGCAGGGTGGCGAGGAGGTCGTCGGGTACCTCGACGAGGACGGCATCAACCCCTCCTCGAAGACCGACACCTACGCGGCCATCAAGCTGGAGATCAACAACCGGCGCTGGGCGGGCGTCCCGTTCTACCTGCGCACGGGCAAGCGCCTGGGCCGCCGGGTGACCGAGATCGCGGTGGTCTTCCAGCGGGCGCCGTACCTGCCGTTCGACTCCTACGCCACCGAGGAGCTGGGGCAGAACGCCCTGGTCATCCGGGTGCAGCCGGACGAGGGCGTGACGGTGCGGTTCGGCTCCAAGGTGCCGGGCACCTCCTTCGAGGTGCGGGACGTGACGATGGACTTCGCCTACGGCGAGTCCTTCACCGAGTCCAGCCCGGAGGCCTACGAGCGGCTCATCCTGGACGTGCTGCTGGGCGATGCCAACCTCTTCCCCCGGCACCAGGAGGTCGAGCTCTCCTGGGAGATCCTCGACCCGATCGAGAAGTACTGGGACACCCACGGCAAGCCGGCGCAGTACCCGGCCGGCGGCTGGGGCCCGGTTGAGGCGGACGAGATGCTCGCACGAGACGGCAGGAGCTGGCGGCGGCCATGAAGATCGACCTGACGGACACCACGTCCAGCAAGATCAACGCAGCCCTGATGGACGCCCGACGGGCCGGCGGCGCCGGCGCGGCCGGCATGGTGCTCACCCTGGTGATCGTGACCGACGAGGGCAGCGCGTACGACGCCCTCAAGGCCGCCAACGACGCCTCCCGTGAGCACCCCTCGCGCACCCTCGCGGTCATCAAGCGCGCCGGGCGCTCGCCCCGGGCCCGCGCCGAGACCCGCCTGGACGCCGAGATCCTGGTCGGCTCCGACGCCGGCTCCGGCGAGACGGTCGTCCTGCGGATGCACGGCGAGCTCGCCGCGCACGCGCAGTCGGTCGTCCTGCCGCTGCTGCTGCCGGACGCCCCGGTGGTGGTCTGGTGGCCGGAGAACTCGCCCGCGCACCCCGCGCAGGACCCGCTGGGATCCATCGCCCAGCGCCGGATCACCGACGCGGTCACCGCCGAGTCGCCGGTCGGCCAGCTCGCCCAGCGGGCGCAGAGCTACACCCCCGGCGACACCGACCTCGCCTGGACCAGGATCACCGGCTGGCGCTCCATGCTGGCCGCCGCCCTGGACCAGCGGCCGGCGAAGATCATCTCCGCCGCGGTCGAGGGCGAGTCGTACAACCCGAGCGTCGAACTGCTGGGCCTCTGGCTGACGACGCGCCTGCACGTCCCGGTGGAGCGGGTCGTCACCGGCGGCCCCGGCATCACCGCGGTGCGGCTGCGCAGCGCGGACGGCGACATCGTCCTGGACCGCCCCGACGGTCTGATGGGGACGCTGTCGATGCCGGGCGCACCGGACCGCCAGGTGGCGCTGAAGCGCCGCGAGACGTCCGAGCTGATCGCCGAGGAGTTGCGCCGGCTCGACCCGGACGACATCTACGCCACGGCAGTCCGCACGCCCGTCGAGCGGCTGCGCGAGCCCGACGGCGCCGAGACCGGGGCGGCGGCCGGCACGGCCAGGGCCGCCAAGTCGGTCGAGGCGGCCACCGCCGCTCCCGTCCGGGTCAGCGCCAAGGTACCGGCGGCCCCCGCCGAGGCCCCGGTGAAGGCCCCTGCCAAGGCCTCGGGCAAGGCACCCGCCAAGGCCCCGGCCAAGGCGGCCGCCCGCAAGACGGTGGCCCGTCGCACCCCGGCCAAGTCGCTGCCCGGCACCCCGGAGGCGGCCCCGGCCAAGGCACCCGCCAAGGCACCGGTCAAGCGGGCCACCAAGCGGAGCGGCTCGTGACCGCGGCCGTCCCGCAGCTGGTGGTCCACCGGGACAAGGAGCTGATGGCGCAGGCCGCGGCGGCCCGGCTGATCACCAGGATCGTGGACGCGCAGTCCGCCCGCGGCCACGCCTCGGTGGTGCTCACCGGCGGACGCAACGGCAACGCGCTGCTCGCCGCGATCGCCTCCTCCCCCGCGCGCGACGCGGTGGACTGGCAGCGGCTGGATCTCTGGTGGGGCGACGAGCGCTTCGTCCCCGCCGACGATCCGGAGCGCAACGCCGTGCAGGCCCGGGAGGAACTGCTCGCCCGCGTCCCGCTGGACCCCGCCAGGGTGCACGAGATGCCGGCCTCGGACGGCCCCGACGGCTCCGACGTGGAGACGGCGGCCAGCCGCTACGCGAAGGAGCTGGCCGCGGCCGCCGAACCGGGGGACCGGCTCGGCGTTCCGGCCTTCGACGTCCTCCTGCTCGGGGTCGGACCGGACACCCACGTGGCGTCCCTGTTCCCCGAGCACCCGGGCGTGCGGGAGCGCGAGCTGACCGTGATCGGCGTCCGGGGCGCACCCAAGCCCCCGCCGACCAGGATCTCGCTCACCCTCCCGGCGATCCGGGCCGCGCGCGAGGTCTGGCTGCTCGCGGCGGGCGAGGACAAGGCCGACGCCGTCGCCCTGGCCCTGACCGGCCCGGGCGAGATCCAGGCGCCCGCCTCGGGGGCGTACGGCCGCAGCCGCACGCTGTGGCTGCTCGACCGCGCCGCCGCGTCGAAGCTCCCGGCTCAGTTGTACCCGCCCGCCTCGGCGTAGCCGGGCCGGGAACGAGGAGGGGGGCGGCCCGACCGGGCCGCCCCCCTCCTCGTTCCCGCTGCTCCCCGTTCGGGTTCCACCGGCCCCCGGGCACCGCCCGCACGGCCCGCGCCGCGCCGGTCGCGCGGATCGCGGGCCGCCGCGCGGGCTCCCCGGTCAGATCTCGCCGCGCAGCTTGGCCAGCGCCTCGGCGAGGATCGCCTCGCCGTCGGCGTCGGTGCGCCGCTCGCGGACGTACGCGAGGTGCGTCTTGTAGGGCTCGTTGCGCGACGGGGCCGGCGGGTTGTGCTCGTCCTGCCCGGCCGGGAAGCCGCAGCGCGGGCAGTCCCAGGTCTCCGGGATGACGGCCTCGGCGGCGAAGCTGGGGCGCGTCTCGTGCTTGTTGGCGCACCAGAAGGAGATCCGGTTGCGGGGCGCGGACTCACCGCGCTCCGCCTCGCCCATCGGGCCGGCGCCGACTCTGCTGCCACGAATGGCGTTGCCACTTGCCACGGTCTGACTCCCTGCGTGCTGAATGCGATGCGATCTCAGCCGTCACCCTGGGACAGGGAGACCCGGGCCCGTCGAGGGGCCCAGGTCGCGGCCAGTATCCACTGCCGGCCGGCTACGGCCTGCGGGCGGTGGCGAAGTTGTCCCAGTGTAAGCAGCCGATAAGGATCTGTCCGCACCGCCTCCGGGACTGCGCCCGGACCGGGCGCCCCTCATGATAGGCGGGCGGACGACGCACCGTCAGACATGTGGCAAAACGGCTGTTCGCGCAGGAACGTCAGCTCTTGTACTTGAGTACCAGGCCGAGAATCATGATGCAGGCGAACCAGCCGACGCCGATGATGATGGTGATGCGGTCCAGGTTGCGCTCGGCCACGGCCGAGCCGCCGCCGGCGGACATCGCGCCGCCACCGAACATGTCGGACAGGCCGCCGCCCTTGCCCTTGTGCAGCAGCACCAGCAGGACCATCAGCAGGCTGAAGATGATCAGGGCAATCGAGAACCCGATAACCATAACGGCGGGACCAACTCTCTCGTTCATCGGCAAGGGGCCGGGCCGCTTACGGGCGGTCCGGCCCCAAAGCCTACGTTGCTGCGGCGGCGTTAGCCTACTGCCTGCTCACGGTAACGCACGATCCTGACGAACTCGTCGGCGTCCAGCGAGGCACCACCGATCAGCGCACCGTCCACGTCCGGCTTGGCCATCAGGCCGGCCGCACTGGAGGCCTTCACGGAACCGCCGTACAGAACACGGACCTTGGCGGCCAGCGCACCGTCGTACAGCTCGGCCAGCCGGCCCCGGATCGCGGCGCAGACCTCCTGGGCGTCCTCGGGGGTCGCCACCTCGCCGGTGCCGATCGCCCAGACCGGCTCGTACGCGACGACGACGCTCTCGGCGTCCGAGGCCGGGACGCCGTCGAGGGCGCCGTCGAGCTGGGCCAGCGTGTGCGCGACGTGGGTGCCCGCCTTGCGGACCTCCAGCGGCTCGCCGACGCAGAGGATCGGCGTGATGCCGTGGCGGTAGGCCGCCTTCACCTTGGCGTTGACGATCTCCTCGTTCTCACCGTGGTACTGGCGGCGCTCCGAGTGGCCGATGGCCGCGTAGGTGCACTTCAGCTTGGCGAGCATCTGGCCGGAGATCTCACCGGTGTAGGCACCGGAGTCCTGGGCCGAGATGTCCTGCGAGCCGTACTTGATCTTCAGCTTGTCGCCGTCGACCAGGGTCTGGACCGAACGCAGGTCGGTGAACGGGGTCAGAACCGCGACCTCGACCGCCTCGTAGTCCTTGTCGGCCAGCGCGAAGGCCAGCTTCTGGGTGTGCTGGATGGCCTCGAGGTGGTTGAGGTTCATCTTCCAGTTGCCCGCCATCAGCGGGAGACGCTCGGTCATGTGGTTCAGCCCTCCAGGGCGGTCAGACCGGGGAGGGACTTGCCCTCCAGGTACTCCAGGCTCGCGCCCCCGCCGGTCGAGATGTGCCCGAACTTCGTCTCGTCGAAGCCCAGGATGCGGACGGCCGCGGCGGAGTCCCCGCCGCCGACGACGGTGAACGCGTCGCTGTCCAGCAGCGCCTGCGCGACGGCCTTGGTGCCCTCGGCGAACGCCGGGTGCTCGAACACGCCCATCGGGCCGTTCCAGAAGACGGTGGCCGCGTCGGCCAGCTTCTCGGCGAACAGCTCCGCGCTGCGCGGGCCGATGTCCAGCCCCAGCGTGCCCGCGGGGATCGCGTCGGCCGCGACGACCGCGAAGTCCTCCACCGGGGCCTTGGTCTTGAGGTCGGGGAAGCTCCCGGAGACCGCGGCGTCCACCGGCAGGACGAACTCGACGCCGTTGGCCTTCGCCCGCTCCAGGTACTCCAGGACCACGGGGATCTGGTCCTCCTGCAGCAGCGAGTTGCCCACCTCGTGGCCGAGCGCCTTCAGGAAGGTGAAGACCATGCCGCCGCCGATGACGATCCGGTCGGCCTTGCCGAGCAGGTTGTCGATCACGCCGACCTTGTCGGAGACCTTCGAGCCGCCGAGCACCACCACGTACGGGCGGGCCACGTCCTCGGTGAGCCGCTTGAGGACCGCGACCTCGGTGGCGATCAGGTCGCCGACGGCGTGCGGCAGGCGCGCCGGCAGGTCGTAGACCGAGGCGTGCTTGCGGTGCACGGCGCCGAAGCCGTCGCCCACGTAGAGGTCGGCCAGCTCGGCCAGGGCGTCCGCGAAGGCGCCGCGCTCGGCGTCGTCCTTCGCGGTCTCACCGGCGTTGAAGCGCAGGTTCTCCAGCAGCGTGACCTCGCCGTCGGCCAGGGCGGCGACGGTGGCCTTCGCGCTCTCGCCCACGGTGTCGGTCGCGAAGGCGACCGGCCGACCGAGGATCTCACCGAGGCGCACGGCGACGGGGGCGAGGGAGAACTGCGGGTCGGGCTCACCCTTGGGGCGGCCCAGGTGGGAGGCGACGATCACCTTCGCGCCGGCCTGCACCAGCTTGGCGATGGTCGGCGCGACGGCGCGGATCCGGCCGTCGTCGGTGATCGCGGCGCCCGAGAGCGGGACGTTCAGGTCGGCGCGGACGAACACGCGCTTGCCCGCGACGTCGAGGTCTTCGATGGTCTTCACGTTCTTCGAGTCTCCTGGGGAGAGGTGGCGCGAGGCGACGGCACGGCGCCGGGCCGCCGGGTCCAAGAAGCGAGGGTGCCACGGTGCTGCGGCGCAGGGAAGCACGCCAAGGAACAAGGCCCGGACGGTCGCGCACGGCCGTCCGGGCCCTGTTCCTCACATCACGTCAGCTCCCGCTGCGTCAGAGCTGGCCGCCGACGAGGGTGGTCAGGTTGACGAGGCGGTTGGAGTAGCCCCACTCGTTGTCGTACCAGCCGAAGATCTTGACCTGGTTGCCCTGGACCATCGTCATCAGCGAGTCGAAGATCGTCGAGAACGGCGAGTTCACGATGTCGGAGGAGACGATCGGGTCCTCGGTGTACTGCAGGATGCCCTTGAGCGAGCCCTCGGACGCCTTCTGGAAGGCGGCGTTGACCTCCTCGACCGTGACGTCGCGCTCCAGCGTGACGACCAGGTCGGTGATCGAGCCGGTCGGGACCGGGACGCGCAGCGAGGTGCCGTCCAGCTTGCCCTTGAGCTCGGGGATGACCAGGGCGGTGGCCTTGGCGGCACCGGTCGAGGTCGGGATGATGTTCAGCGAGGCGGCGCGGGCGCGACGCAGGTCCTTGTGCGGGAAGTCCAGCGTGACCTGGTCGTTGGTGAACGCGTGCACCGTGGTCATCAGACCCTTGACGATGCCGAAGTTCTCCAGCAGCACCTTCGCCATCGGCGCCACGCAGTTGGTGGTGCACGAGGCGTTGGAGATGACGGTGTGGTTCGCCGCGTCGTACTTGTCGTCGTTGACGCCCATCACGATGGTGACGTCCTCGTCGGTGGCGGGCGCCGAGATGATGACCTTCTTCGCGCCGGCGGTGACGTGCTTCTTCGCAGCGTCGGCCTTGGTGAAGATGCCGGTGGACTCGATGACGATGTCCACGCCCAGCTCGCCCCAGGGCAGGTTGGCCGGGTCACGCTCGGCGATGACCTTGAAGGTCTTGCCGTCGACGGTGATGCTGTCGGCGGTGTGGCTGATCTCGGCCTGGAGGGTGCCCAGGATCGAGTCGTACTTGAGCAGGTGCGCCAGGGTCGTGGTGTCGGTCAGGTCGTTGACACCGACGATCTCGATGTCCGCGCCCTGGGACCGAACAGCCCGGAAGAAGTTGCGGCCAATGCGGCCGAATCCGTTGATGCCTACCCGGATCGTCACGAACCGATCTCCTTGTTAGGTTCGTCGGAACTATGCCGACGGGGTGGAAATGGGATGTCCCCGACCACCCATGACCCTACCTCTCCCATCGGCGCCTCAGCACATCCGCCCAGGGTCAGAGCCCTGGCGTGGCGCGGCGGGGGCCGCCGGCCGGGCCTTCGCCCGCGGCGCCCGGGTGAGCTGCTCCCCCGGCCCCGGAAGGCACTTGGGCGGAGCGGGCGCACGGTTCGGACGCGAAACGGCCGATGTCCGCGATCCGGGACATCGGCCGTTCAACAGGTGAGATCCGGGCCGCCGGCCGGAGCCGGCGGCCCGTTCGGGCTCAGTTGAGCGCCATCTCGTCGGTCAGGTTGGCCTCGGTGCTGGGCAGGCCCAGCTCGGAGGCGCGCTTGTCGGCCATCGCCAGCAGCCGACGGATCCGCCCCGCCACCGCGTCCTTGGTCAGCGGCGGATCGGCCAGTGCGCCGAGCTCCTCCAGCGAGGCCTGCTTGTGCTGCATACGCAGCTGACCGGCCGCCGCCAGGTGCTCGGGCACCTCCTCGCCGAGGATCTCCAGGGCGCGCTGCACCCGGGCGCCGGCCGCGACCGCGGCCCGCGCGGAGCGGCGCAGGTTGGCGTCGTCGAAGTTGGCCAGCCGGTTGGCGGTGGCGCGCACCTCGCGGCGCATCCGGCGCTCCTCCCAGGCCAGCACCGACTCGTGGGCGCCGAGCCTGGTCAGCAGTGCGCCGATGGCGTCGCCGTCCCGGATGACCACCCGGTCCACCCCGCGCACCTCGCGGGCCTTCGCCGGGATGCCGAGCCGACGGGCCGCACCGACCAGGGCCAGCGCGGCCTCGGAGCCGGGGCAGGTGATCTCCAGCGAGGAGGACCTGCCGGGCTCGGTCAGCGAGCCGTGCGCCAGGAAGGCCCCGCGCCAGGCCGCCTCGGCGTCACAGGTCGCGCCGGAGACCACCGCCGGGGGCAGGCCCCGGATCGGGCGTCCCCTGCCGTCCACCAGCCCGGTCTGCCGCGCGAGCAGTTCGCCGTCCTTGACCACCCGCACCACGTACCGGCTGCCGCGTCGCAGGCCGCCGGGGGCCATCACCACCAGATCCGAGGAGTGTCCGAAGATCTCCAGCAGATCCTTGCGCAGTCGCCGCGCCGCCACGCCGGTGTCCAGCTCAGCCTCGATCACGATCCGGCCGCTCACAATGTGCAAGCCACCCGCGAACCTGAGGATCGCCGAAACCTCCGCCTTGCGGCAGCAGGCCCGGGTGACGGGGAGCCGGCTGATTTCGTCCTTCACCGCTGCCGTCATCGCCATGGGCCGATCCTTCCATGTGTCCGGAAAATCCGGTCGTACGCCGCGGCCAGAAGCTCCCGGTCGTGTCGCGGCGTGCCGTCCGCCGCGGCGACCCGGTCGAGCACCAGGGCCGCGCCCATCCGCTCCGCCGCCTTCTCCAGCCCGGCCAGGTCGGCCACACCGAAAGCGCCGCCGGTGACCGCGCGCTCGTCCACCAGGATGGCATCCACCGCGAGGTCCGGGGCGTGGTCGGCGATCACCTCCAGGTGGCGCTGGGGTGTGAAGCCCTCGGTCTCGCCCGGCTGGGGGGCCAGGTTCAGGGTCAGCAGGCGCCGCGCCCGGGTCTCGACCAGGGCCTCGGCGAGCTCGGGGACCAGCAGGTGCGGGAGCACGCTGGTGAACCAGGAACCCGGGCCCAGCACCACCCAGTCCGCCTCCCGGACGGCCGTCACGGCCTCCGGGACGGCCGGCGGCGCGTCCGGCAGCAGCCGGATCGACTGCACCGTGCCGGGGGTGACCGCCACGTCGGCCTGTCCGCGCACGGCGGACAGCTCGGCCGGGCGGGCCGGGTCGTGACCGCGGACCACCGCCTCGATGTCCAGCGGTACGGCCGACATCGGCAGCACCCGGCCCTGCACGTTGAGCAGCCGGCCCACCCAGTCCAGGGCGGCCACCGGATCGCCCAGCTTCTCCCAGAGCGCGACGATCAGCAGGTTGCCCACCGCGTGCCCGCCGAGCTCGCCGGTGCCGCTGAACCTCTGCTGGATCACCTCGGACCAGGTACGGCCCCACTCGTCGTCCCCGCAGAGGGCCGCGAGCGCCTTGCGGAGGTCGCCCGGGGGCAGGACGCCCAGCTCGGTGCGGAGCCGGCCGCTGGAGCCGCCGTCGTCGGCCACCGTGACCACCGCCGTGAGGTGGGTGGTCAGCCGGCGCAGGGCCGACAGCGAGGCGGACAGGCCCTGGCCGCCGCCCAGCGCGGTGATCCTCGGGGCGTTGGCGCGGGGCTTTCCCGCCGCCGAGGATCTCACCGGGGCCGCCGATCGGTCGGCGGCCCTGCTCTGGGCCTGTCGCCAGGGCACTGATCCCGCCACACCCACCTCGTGTTCCTCTGCCTGCCGCCGCCGGCTGCCTGACGGCAGGGCGTCGCGGCTACTCCCGTCCCATGTCCCGGTGCACGAGCACCGTCTCGACGCCGTCCGCGATCAGACGCTTCGTCAACCGCTCGGACATGGCCACGCTGCGGTGCTTGCCACCGGTGCAGCCTACGGCAAGGGTCATGTACCGCTTGCCCTCGCGTCGGTACCCCTCGGTGACGATACGCAGGAGGTCCGCGTACCCGTCAAGGAATTCGTTCGCCCCGGGCTGCTGGAAGACGTAGCCCGCGACGTCCGGATCCGTGCCGGTACGGGCGCGCAGCTCCGGGACCCAGTGCGGGTTGGGCAGGAAGCGACAGTCCACCACGAGGTCGGCGTCCACCGGCAGGCCGTACTTGAAGCCGAAGGACATCACCGTCGCCCGCAGCTCCGGCTCGTCGTGGTCGGCGAACTGGGCGTCCAGCTTGGCCCGCAGCTGGTGGACGTTGAGGTTCGAGGTGTCGATCACCAGGTCGGCCTCGCCGCGCAGCTCGCGCAGCAGGTCGCGCTCCTGGGCGATGCCGTCGACGATCCGGCCCTCGGCCTGCAGCGGGTGCGGCCGGCGGACGCTCTCGAAGCGGCGGACCAGGGTGTCGTCCGAGGAATCCAGGAAGACCACGCTGAGGCGGACGCCGCGCTTCTCCAGCTCCTCCAGCGAGGTCAGCAGGTCGTCGAAGAACTTGCGGCCCCGGACGTCCACCACCACGCCGATCCGCGCGACGGCGCCCTGGGAGCGGGCGCCGAGGTCGACCATGGTGGGAATGAGGGCCGGCGGCAGGTTGTCCACGACGAACCAGCCCAGGTCCTCCAGGCACTTGGCCGCCGTCGAACGGCCGGCTCCGGACATGCCGGAGATGATCACCAGCTCCGGGATGGTCTCTCCCCCGGCCTGCGGTCGGGACGTACCCCCATCGTCTGACACGGTCACTTCGGTTCCCCGATCTCGGTGGTTCTGCTGAAGAGAACGCGTGCGGCGCCGCCGCGCTTCCCCAGGTCACCCTGGGGGGTTAACGCGGCCTGCGCGCATTGACGGGCGGCGCCGGCCGTCATGGCGTCTCGTGGGGCGTTGCGGTGGAGGGCACCGCAACGGACTGCACTGCGTCGGACGGCGCCGCATCGGACCGCACCGCATCGGACGGCGCCGCATCGGACCGCACCGCGCCGGACCGCACCGCGGCCGAGGGCGCTGCCGGCGCCGCCTCCGCCGCCGGCCGCACCGCCGCCGGCCGCTCCTCGGCGCCGTCATCAAGGATCTCTCCCGTGGCGGTGTTCACCGCGAATGTCGAGGGTGTACGGGAGGCCAACGCTGCCGCAACAGTCTCCGCGGTGCGCCGGCCGATGCCCGGGACCTCGCAGAGCTCGTCGACCGTGGCCGCCCGCAGCCGCTTCAGCGAGCCGAAGTGCTTGAGCAGTGCCTGGCGGCGAGTCTCGCCGAGGCCGGGTACCGAGTCCAGCTCCCCCGCGGTGAGTCGCTTGGAGCGCTTGTTGCGCTGGTAGGAGATGGCGAACCGGTGCGCCTCGTCCCGGACCCGCTGCAACAGGTAGAGGCCCTCGCTGCTGCGCGGCAGGACCACCGGGTCGTCCTCACCCGGCAGCCAGACCTCCTCCAGCCGCTTGGCCAGACCGCAGAGGGCGACGTCGTCGATCCCCAGCTCGTCCAGCGCCCGGCGGGCCGCGGCGACCTGCGGCTGCCCGCCGTCGACCACCAGCAGCTGCGGCGGGTAGGCGAACCGGCGGGGACGGCCGGTCTCCGGGTCGATCGGGCCGGACGGCAGCTCCTCCCCGGCCCGCCCGCCGGCGGGGTGCCCCGCCTCGGGCTGCTGCCCGGGATCGTCGGCCTCGGGAACGGCCCACTCCCCCGTCTCCTCGCGCTCGCGCAGGTAGCGGCGGAAGCGGCGGCTGATCACCTCGTGCATCGAGCGGACGTCGTCCTGCCCCTCGAAGCCCTTGATCTGGAACCGGCGGTACTCGCTCTTACGGGCCAGGCCGTCCTCGAACACCACCATCGAGGCGACCACGTCCTCGCCCTGGAGGTGCGAGATGTCGAAGCACTCGATGCGCAGCGGCACCGAGTCCAGCTGCAGCGCCTCGGCGATCTCCTGCAGGGCCCGGCTGCGGGTGGTGAGGTCGGAGGCGCGCTTGGTCTTGTGCAGGGCCAGCGACTGCTGGGCGTTGCGGGCCACCGTGGCCATCAGGTCCTTCTTGTCGCCGCGCTGGGGCACCCGGAGATCGACCTGCGCTCCCCGGAGCACGCTCAGCCACTCCCGGACGGGCACCACCGGCTCCGGCAGGACGGGGACCAGCACCTCGCGCGGGACGCTCTCCGCGCCGCCGCCGTAGAGCTGCTGGAGGGCGTGCTCGACCAGCGCCGCGGTGTCCACGTCCTCGACCTTGTCGGTCACCCAGCCGCGCTGGCCGCGCACCCGGCCGCCGCGGACGTGGAAGATCTGGACCGCGGCCTCCAGCTCGTCCTCGGCCAGGGCCAGCAGGTCCGCGTCGGTGCCGTCGGCCAGGACGACGGCGTTCTTCTCCATCGCCCGCTTGAGCGCCCCGATGTCGTCGCGCAGCCGGGCGGCCCGCTCGTACTCCAGGTCGGCGGCCGCCTCGCGCATCTGGTCCTCCAGACGGCGCAGGTGGTTGCCGGTGCGGCCGGCCATGAAGTCGCAGAACTCCTCGGCCAGCTCGGCGTGTTCGGCCTGCGAGACCTTGCCGACACAGGGCGCGGCGCACTTGCCGATGTACCCGAGCAGGCAGGGCCGGCCGACCTGCGCGGCGCGTTTGAAGACGCCGTTGGAGCACGTCCTGACGGGGAAGACCCGCAGCAGCAGGTCGACCGTCTCACGGATCGCCCAGGCGTGCCCGTACGGCCCGAAGTAGCGCACGCCCTTCTTGTGCGCCCCGCGCATCACCTGGACCCGCGGGAACTCCTCGTCGAGGGTGACGGCGAGCTCCGGATAGCTCTTGTCGTCGCGGTACTTGACGTTGAAGCGCGGGTCGTACTCCTTGATCCAGGAGTACTCCAGCTGCAGCGCCTCGACCTCGGTGCCGACCACCGTCCACTCCACCGAGGCGGCGGTGGTGACCATCGTCGCGGTGCGCGGGTGCAGGCCGGCGATGTCCTGGAAGTACGAGGAGAGCCGCGGGCGCAGGCTCTTGGCCTTGCCGACGTAGATGACCCGCCCGTGGGCGTCGCGGAACCGGTAGACGCCCGGCGAGGTCGGAATCGCCCCCGGAGCGGGGCGGTAGGTGGACGGGTCAGCCATGGGTCCACCGTACCGAGTCCGACCGACACTCCGGGGGCCGGACCGGCGGAACCGGGGCGCCGGGGAGGCCCCCCGGCACGCCGGCCGGGACGCGGATCAGGACGGCGTCACCTTGAGGGTGCCGCCGTCGACCGCCACCTGGTACGAGGGCAGCGGGGTGGGCGCCGGACCGTCCTGGACCGAACCGTCGGCGATGCTGAACCGGCTGCCGTGGCAGGGGCACTGGATCTGGCTGTCCTTGATCTGGTCGACGACGCAGCCGGCGTGGGTGCACTTGGCGCTGAACGCCTTGTACTGACCCGCCGTCGGCTGGGTGACGACGATCTTCTTCTCGCGGTAGACCTTGCCGCCGCCG
Source organism: Kitasatospora sp. NBC_00315 (assembly GCF_041435095.1). Taxonomy (NCBI): domain Bacteria; kingdom Bacillati; phylum Actinomycetota; class Actinomycetes; order Kitasatosporales; family Streptomycetaceae; genus Kitasatospora; species Kitasatospora sp. NBC_00315. The sequence goes on from NZ_CP108025.1 coordinate 2,521,483, forward strand.
ACCGGCACGTCGGCGGCCGGGCCGACCTCGACCGGGCCGGCCGCGGCGTCCGAACCGGAGCCGGAGCCCGAACCCGAGCCGGATCCCGAGCCGGACGGCGAGGCGGAGGAGGCGCAGCCGGACACGGCGACGGTCGCGCCGCCGGCGAGGACGGCGGCGGCTCCGCAGAGCAGGGTGCGGCGGGTGGTGGCAGGGCTCGTCGGGGCCTCGGACATCGGTGGCTGCTCCTGCTCGGGTGGTCGGGTGCTCGGGTGGTGCGACAGGTGGCGCGGTGCTGCGGTCGTGGTGCGCCGTCCGTACGGTGTCGTGCAGTGCCCCTGCGGCGCGCGTGGTTCCGTCGTGCCGTGGTGCCTCTGCCGGACGCTTCGGCGCGATGCGGTGCCGCGAGGCGCGTGCCGCACCGTGCCGGGACGGCCCCGGGGACCGCCCTGGCAGTCTAAGGGCCGTGCCGCCCGCCCCGGGTGGGCCGGGGGCGGACGACACGGGGTCTTGGTTACTTCTTGGCCGCGGCGCGCTTGCGGGGCGTCTTCGCGGATGCGGCCGGGGCCGCGTCGCTGACATCGAGAAGGATGTCGCGCAGGAACTTGCCGGTGTGGCTGGCGGGGACGGCGGCGATCTCCTCCGGCGTGCCCTCGGCGACCACCGAGCCGCCGCCGGAACCACCCTCGGGGCCCATGTCCACCACCCAGTCGGCGGTCTTGATCACGTCGAGGTTGTGCTCGATCACGACCACCGTGTTGCCCTTCTCCACCAGGCCGTCGAGCACCTTGATCAGCTTGCTGATGTCCTCGAAGTGCAGGCCGGTGGTCGGCTCGTCGAGCACGTAGACCGTCCTGCCGGTGGAACGCTTCTGCAGCTCCGAGGCGAGCTTGACGCGCTGCGCCTCGCCGCCGGAGAGCGTCGGCGCGGACTGGCCGAGCCGGACGTAGCCGAGTCCGACGTCGTTGAGGGTGCGCAGGTGCCGGGCGATCGCCGGGACGGCCTCGAAGAAGTCCAGGCCCTCCTCGATCGGCATGTCCAGAATGTCGGCGACGGACTTGCCCTTGTAGTGGACCTCCAGCGTCTCCCGGTTGTACCGGGCCCCGTGGCAGACCTCGCAGGGGACGTAGACGTCCGGCAGGAAGTTCATCTCGATCTTGATGGTGCCGTCGCCCGAGCAGTTCTCGCAGCGGCCGCCCTTGACGTTGAAGGAGAAGCGGCCCGGCAGGTAGCCGCGCACCTTCGCCTCCTGGGTCTCCGCGAACAGCCGCCGGACGTGGTCGAACACGCCGGTGTAGGTGGCCGGGTTGGAGCGCGGGGTACGGCCGATCGGCGACTGGTCGACGTGCACCACCTTGTCGACCAGGTCGGTGCCGGTGATCCGGGTGTGCCGGCCGGGCACGCTGCGCGCACCGTTGAGCTCCCGGGCGAGGTGGGTGTAGAGGATGTCGTTGACCAGGGTGGACTTGCCCGAGCCCGAGACCCCCGTGATCGCCGTGAACGTCCCGAGCGGGAAGGCGACGGTGACGTCCTTGAGGTTGTGCTCCCGCGCCCCGTGCACCACCAGCTGGCGCTTCTTGTCACGCGGCCGGCGGGCCGCCGGGATCGGGATGAACCGCTTGCCGGAGAGGTACTGGCCGGTCAGCGACTCCTTGTTGGCCAGCAGCTGCTTGAGCGAGCCGGAGTGCACCACCTTGCCGCCGTGCTCGCCGGCCCCCGGGCCGATGTCGACCACCCAGTCGGCCATCTTGATGGTGTCCTCGTCGTGCTCCACCACGATCAGGGTGTTGCCGATGTCCCGCAGGCGCACGAGGGTCTCGATCAGGCGGTGGTTGTCGCGCTGGTGCAGGCCGATCGAGGGTTCGTCCAGCACGTAGAGCACGCCGACCAGGCCGGAGCCGATCTGGGTGGCGAGGCGGATGCGCTGGGCCTCGCCACCGGAGAGGGTGCCGGCCGCGCGGTTGAGGGAGAGGTAGTCCAGGCCGACGTCGACCAGGAAACGCAGCCGCTCGTTGACCTCCTTCAGCACCCGCTCGGCGATCTGCTTGTCGCGGGCGTCGAGCTTCATCGCCCCGAGGAAGTCGGAGCAGTCGCTGATCGACATCGCCGAGACGTCCGCGATGGACCTGTCCTGCACGGTGACGGCGAGCACCACCGGCTTCAGCCGGGTGCCCTCACAGGTCGGGCAGGGCACCTCGCGCATGTAGCCCTCGAAGCGCTCGCGGCTGCTGTCGCTCTCCGCCTCGGTGTGCCGGCGCTGGATGAACGGCACCGCGCCCTCGAACCCCGTGGTGTAGGAGCGGTCGCGGCCGTAGCGGTTGCGGTAGCGGACCTCGACCTGGTGCTTGTGGCCGTAGAGCAGCGCCTTCCTCGCCCGGGCGGGCAGCCCGGCCCAGGGGATGTCGGTGCGGAACCCCAGCTCGCCGGAGAGCGCGTCGATCAGGCGCTGGAAGTACTCCTTGGTGTGGCCGCCGGACCAGGGGTGGATGGCGCCCTCGTCGAGCGACTTCTCCTCGTCCGGGATGACCAGCTCCGGGTCGACCTCCATCCGGTTGCCCAGGCCGGAGCAGTCGGGGCAGGCGCCGAACGGCGAGTTGAAGGAGAACGAGCGGGGCTCCAGCTCCTCGAACGACACGTCGTCGTAGGGGCAGTAGAGGTGCTCGGAGAACATCCGCTCGCGCTCCGGATCGTCCTCGGGGAGGTCGACGAAGTCGAGCACGACCATGCCGCCGGCCAGCTTGAGGGCCGTCTCCACCGAATCCGTCAGACGGCGCTTGGCGCTCTCCTTGACGGTGAGGCGGTCGATGACCACCTCGATGGTGTGCTTCTCCTGCTTCTTGAGCTTGGGCGGCTCGGCCAGCTGGACCGTCTCGCCGTCCACCCGGGCCCGGGCGTACCCCTTCGACTGGAGGTCGGCGAAGAGATCGACGAACTCGCCCTTGCGCTCGCGGACCACCGGGCTGAGCACCTGGAAGCGGGTGCCCTCCTTGAGTTCCAGCACGCGGTCGACGATGGCCTGCGGGGACTGCTTGGCGATCGGACGCGAGCAGTGCGGGCAGTGCGGCTTGCCGATCCGGGCGAACAGCAGGCGGAGGTAGTCGTACACCTCCGTGATGGTGCCGACGGTGGAACGCGGGTTGCGGTTGGTGGACTTCTGGTCGATCGAGACGGCCGGGGAGAGCCCCTCGATGAAGTCGACGTCGGGCTTGTCCATCTGCCCGAGGAACTGCCGGGCGTACGAGGAGAGCGACTCGACGTAGCGTCGCTGGCCCTCCGCGAAGATCGTGTCGAACGCCAGCGAGGACTTGCCCGAGCCGGAGAGGCCGGTGAAGACGATCAGCGAGTCGCGCGGGAGGTCGAGGGAGACGTTCTTGAGGTTGTGCTCGCGAGCACCGCGGACGATGAGGCGGTCGGCCACTGCTTCTGGCGCCTTTCTCCGGTGGGCTTCTCACTCAGGACTGTCGCTGAGGACTCTCACCCAGATGCCAACGAGCGAGAGGGGCCCGTTCTTCCAGTGTTCCAGTCTTGCAGCTTGGGACGGCCAGCCTACTAGCTCAGGCGTTCGATTATCGAGCCTGTCCAGTGGAGATCACCCGAACGGGTGACGGGGCCGCCGCCGGCCCGCTCGCCGGTCGGCCGGAATCCCCCTGGTCCGCGCCGACATGGCCGGTCTGCCCGCCTCACCCACCGCATCGGCGATAGCGTCATCAACGTCAACGAGCGGCGGGCCTCACGGGCACGCCGCGAACCCGTCCCACGGGCACATTTCGTCGAGAGGGCGCACCATGACCGACATCGGGACCGGAACCAGCACGCCCGCCACGACCGCTCCGAGCGCCGCCGCCACCGCGGCGGCCCGCCTGCTGCTGGTCGCCGACAGCACCGCCCAACTGCTGCGCACGGTGGCGGAGCTCAAGCCGACGGCCGTCGGCGAGCCCTCGGCCCTGCCCGGCTGGACCAGGGGCCACGTCCTGGCGCACCTCGCCCGCAACGCCGACTCGCTGGTCAACCTGCTCGACAGCGCCCGCACCGGCCGGGACATCCCGCAGTACCCCACCGCCGAGAGCCGCGACCAGGACATCGAGTCCGGGGCGCCCCGCCCGCTCGACGTCCAGCTCGCCGACCTGCACGAGGCCTCCGAGCGCTTCGCCGCCGCGGCGACGCTCCTCCACGAGGCGGCCTGGGACGCCGAGGTCCGGCACCGCACCGGGAACGCGTTCAGCGCCTGCGACGTCCCCTGGAAGCGGCTGATGGAGGTCGAGTACCACCACGTCGACCTGGACGCCGGCCACACCCCCGCGCACTGGCCCGAGGAGTTCGCGGTGGCCGAGTTCCGGCGTCTGGCGGCGCGGCTCGACGGCGCGGCCGAGCTGCCCGCCGCACTGCTGATCGCCGACGACAGCGCCGACCGCGCCCGGATCGGCGCGCCCGCCGACACCCCGGCACTGACCGTCGAGGGCCCGATCCGCGCGCTCACCGCCTGGCTCTCCGGCCGCTCGGACGGCGACGGCCTGCAGGTGCACCGGGACGGCGTCCAGCTCGCCGACGCCCGCACCGCGCTGCCGCCGCTTCCCGCACTGGGCTGACCGCGCGAGGATGAACACGTGCCGGTCCGCGGCGGCCCCCGCCGGCCGTCCCGGACCGCGCCCGACCGTCGCACCACCCGTACCCGCACACACCGCGGGCCCGCCACGCAGCGGTGCCCCCAGAACACAACGAGGAGCGGCCCGATGACGTACCACGGAGCGGTGAAGGTCGGCGGCCCGCCGGACGTGCGCGAGCTGGCCCACCTGATCATCACCAAGGTGGCCGTCGGCCCGTACGACAACAACGCGTACCTGCTGCGCTGCCGGGCCACCGACGAGCAACTGCTGATCGACGCGGCGGCGGACGCGCCGGTGCTGCTGGAGAGCGTCGGCGAGCGGCTGGCCACCGTGGTCACCACCCACCGTCACCACGACCACTGGGGCGCACTGGCCGAGGTGGTGGCCGCCACCGGCGCCCGCACCGCGGCCGGCCGGATCGACGCCGAGGCGCTGGACGTACCGACCGACCTGCTGCTGGACGACGGCGACACCCTGCGGGTGGGCCGGGTCGAGCTGACCGTCCGCCACCTGGTCGGTCACACGCCCGGCGCCGTCGTGCTGGTCTACGACGACCCGCAGGGCCACCCGCACGTCTTCACCGGGGACTGCCTGTTCCCCGGCGGGGTCGGCAACACCCGGGGCGACAAGGCGGCCTTCGACAGCCTCTTCCGGGACGTCAACGAGAAGATCTTCGACGTGCTGCCGGACGAGGCGTGGGTCTACCCGGGGCACGGGGCGGACACCACCCTGGGCACCGAGCGCCCGCAGCTGGACGAGTGGCGCGAGCGCGGCTGGTAGCCGCCGCGACGCGCGAAGCGGCCCCGGGAACCGGTACCGCCGGTTCCCGGGGCCGCTGCCACGAACTAGGCGTCGATCTTGTCCTGCTCGTCCTGCGGCTGCTCCGCCGCCTGCTTCCCGGAGGCGATCAGGCTGGTCACCGTGGTGACGGCCAGCACCACCACGATGAAGCCCAGCGAGAACGGGATCCCGATCTCCGGCACGTGCACGCCGCTCTCGTGCAGTGCGTGCAGCACCAGCTTCACGCCGATGAAGCCGAGGATCACCGACAGGCCGTAGCTGAGGTGGACCAGCTTCTTCAGCAGCCCGCCGATCAGGAAGTACAGCTGGCGAAGGCCCATCAGGGCGAAGGCGTTCGCGGTGAAGACGATGTACGGGTCCTGGGTGAGGCCGAAGATCGCGGGGATGGAGTCCAGTGCGAACAGGACGTCCGTGGTGCCGATCGCCAGCATGACGATCAGCATCGGCGTCATCAGCCGGCGGCCGTTCTCCCGGATGAAGAGCTTGGTGCCGTGGTAGGTGTCGGTCGAGGGGAAGCGCCGCTCGATGGACTTGAGCAGGCGGTTCTCTTCGAACTCCTCCTCTTCCTCCTCGGCCCGGGCGTCCTTGATCAGCTTCCAGGCCGTCCAGACCAGGAACGCGCCGAAGATGTAGAACACCCACGAGAACTGCGTGACCAGGGCCGCGCCGCCGGCGATGAACACCGCCCGCAGGACGAGCGCGATGATCACACCGAACATCAGGACGCGCTGCTGGTAGATCCGGGGCACCGCGAACTTGCCCATGATCAGGATGAACACGAAGAGGTTGTCGACGCTGAGCGACTTCTCGGTGATGTAGCCGGCGAAGAACTCGCCGGCGGGCCGGGAGCCGGAGTGCCACCAGAGGAAGCCGCCGAAGACCAGGGCCAGCGCGACCCAGACGACCGTCCAGGCGCCGGCCTCCTTGATCGAGACCTCGTGCGGTTTGCGGCCCCCGATGAAGAAATCGGCCACGACCAGGGCGACCAACACCCCGACGGTGCCGATCCACAGGGAAAGGGATACGTCCACTTGCTGCTCCTCCGGCAGGTAGGCGAGACAGTCATCGTCACTGCCGGAGGTCTCTTCCGCCCGTGCGCCCCGCGGTGCCGGGCACTCGGACCAGTGCCCCGGGACGCCGCCGAAGGGCGTCCGTGATGACGGGAACACTGCGGGGGAATACTCCCCTCCGCTGCCGTCAACACTAACAGGAAGCCCAAGAAAAGGTAAAGAAGGTAAAGAACCGCCCCGGGTGAAGCAGCTCCGCCGCCTCGACGCGACCGGTCGACGGCCGGGGCCGCCGGGCCGAACGCGGACGGCCGGGCGCCGGCCTCCGGGCGCCCGGCCTCAGAGGTCGGGAGCGGGCTTCAGGAGTCGGTCCTCACCGGTCCGGGCCCGGGGATCGGGCCCAGGTCGGAGGCCCGGGCCAGGGGCCCAGGTCCGGACCGGGTCAGAGGAACGGGTCGATGGCCGGCAGCATGTCCTGGAACGTCCGGGCCCGGGCCGGTGCGCCGATCGCCTGCATCCCCCAGCCGCCGGACTCCTCCCGGAAGACCTTCGCCATGATCTGGCCGGTGTGCGGGCCGCCGCCCGCCAGCTCGTACCGCGCCAGCTCCTGGCCGGTGCTCTCGTCCACCAGGCGGCAGTGCGCGTGCCGCACCTCGGCGAAGGTCTGCCCGGTGTAGGAGCTGACCGTGAACACCACCTGGGTGATGTGCGGCGGCACGTGCGCGAGGTCGACCAGGATCGACTCGTCGTCGCCCCCGGCGCCGGCGCCGCCCACCAGGTTGTCCCCGGTGTGCCGCACCGAGCCGTCGTTGCTCTCCAGGTGCTGGAAGAAGACCACGTCCGAGGGGGTCTTCTCGGCGTACAGCAGCGCCGACGCGTCCAGGTCGATCTGACGGGTGCGGCTGCCGAACAGGCCGCGCTTCGGGGCGGCCTGCCAGCCCAGCCCCATCCGGACGACGGTCAGGGACTCGCCCGAACTCTTCTGCAGGCTGACCTGCTGTCCCTTGGCCAGGTTCACCGACACGGTGCTGTCCTCTCTCCCAGGCCGCGCGGGTCGGTTCCCCGCGCCGGCTCAACGGCGGAACACCCCGTTGCCGTCCCCCGGCTGAGGCCCCCTGATGCCGCCCGCCCCGACGCCGCCGACCCGTTGGCCGACGACGGCACGCGGCCGACATCCGCAGGCCAGCCTATGGCCTGCGGGCGGCGGCATCACGCAGGACGTACCCGATTGAGCCGGAGCCGGGACGCCGCCGCGCCCGACCCGGGCCGCTTCGTCCCGACCGGCCTCATGCCATGCCCGCCTCGCGCATCTGGCGGAGCTCCTTCTTGAGCTCCTTCACCTCGTCGCGGATCCGGGCGGCGACCTCGAACTGGAGATCCGTGGCGGCGGCGTGCATCCGCTCGGTCAGCTGCTGGATCAGGTCGGCGAGCTCGGTGGCCGGGAGGTTCTTGGCGGGCTTGCGGTCGGCCCCCAGGGCGGGCACCGGCGCCTTGCCCTTGCCGCTGCCGCGGTAGCCGGTGGAGAGCAGTTCCTCGGTGTCGATCTCCTCGCGGCTGAGGGTGTCGAGGATGTCACCGATCTTCTTCCGCAGCGGCTGCGGGTCGATGCCGTGCTTGGCGTTGTAGGCCTGCTGGACCTCGCGGCGGCGGTTGGTCTCGTCGATGGCCTTCTCCATCGCCGCGGTGATCCGGTCCGCGTACATGTGCACCTGGCCGGAGACGTTGCGGGCGGCGCGGCCGATGGTCTGGATCAGCGAGGTGCCGGAGCGCAGGAAGCCCTCCTTGTCCGCGTCCAGGATCGCGACCAGCGACACCTCGGGCAGGTCGAGGCCCTCCCGGAGCAGGTTGATGCCCACCAGCACGTCGTACTCGCCGGCCCGGAGCTCGCGCAGCAGCTCGACCCGGCGCAGCGTGTCGATGTCGCTGTGCAGGTACCTGACGCGGATGTCGAGGCCGAGCATGTAGTCGGTGAGGTCCTCGGACATCTTCTTGGTCAGCGTGGTGACCAGCACCCGCTCGTTGCGCTCGACCCGCTTGCGCACCTCGTGCACCAGGTCGTCGATCTGGCCCTCGGTGGGCTTGACCACGATCTCGGGGTCGATCAGGCCGGTCGGGCGGATGATCTGCTCCACCACGCCGTCGCCGCGCGACAGCTCGTACTTGCCGGGGGTGGCGGAGAGGTAGACCGTCTGTCCGGTGCGCTCCAGGAACTCCTCCCACTTCAGTGGGCGGTTGTCCATCGCCGAGGGCAGCCGGAACCCGTGCTCGACCAGGGTGCGCTTGCGGGAGGCGTCGCCCTCGTACATCGCGCCGATCTGCGGCACGGTGACGTGCGACTCGTCGATGACCAGGAGGAAGTCCTCCGGGAAGTAGTCGAGCAGGGTGTTGGGGGCCGTGCCCGGCGCGCGGCCGTCGAAGTGCATCGAGTAGTTCTCGACGCCGGAGCAGGTGCCGATCTGGCGGAGCATCTCGATGTCGTAGGTGGTGCGCATCCGCAGCCGCTGGGCCTCCAGCAGCTTGCCCTGCTTCTCCATCCGGGCGAGCGTCTCCTCCAGCTCCTTCTCGATGCCGTTGACCGCCCGCTCCATCCGCTCCGGGCCGGCGACGTAGTGCGAGGCGGGGAAGACGTGCACGGCGTCGTCCTGGCTGATGATCTCGCCGGTGAGCGGGTGCAGCGTGTAGAGCGCCTCGATCTCGTCCCCGAACATCTCGATCCGGAGAGCCAGCTCCTCGTACACCGGGAAGATCTCGATGGTGTCGCCGCGGACCCGGAAGGTGCCCCGGGTGAAGGCGAGGTCGTTGCGGGAGTACTGGATGTCGACGAAGCGCCGCAGCAGGACGTCCCGGTCGATCTCCTCGCCGACCTTGAGCTGGACCATCCGGTCCACGTACTCCTGCGGCGTGCCGAGGCCGTAGATGCAGGAGACGGAGGCGACCACGATCACGTCACGGCGGGTGAGCAGGGAGTTGGTCGCGGAGTGGCGCAGCCGCTCGACCTCCTCGTTGATCGAGGAGTCCTTCTCGATGTAGGTGTCCGTCTGCGGGACGTACGCCTCGGGCTGGTAGTAGTCGTAGTACGAGACGAAGTACTCGACGGCGTTGTTCGGCAGCAGCTCGCGGAACTCGTTCGCCAGCTGGGCGGCCAGCGTCTTGTTGGGGGCCATCACCAGGGTGGGCCGCTGGAGCTTCTCGATCATCCACGCGGTGGTCGCCGACTTGCCGGTACCGGTGGCGCCGAGGAGGACGACGTCCTGCTCACCCGCGCGGATGCGGCGCTCCAGATCGGCGATCGCCGCCGGCTGGTCGCCGTTGGGCTGGTAGGGGCTGACGACCTCGAAGGGCGCCGTGGTCCGCTCAATGCTCGTGATGGGTCGCACCAGACCACCGTACGACCCGGCACCGACAATTCGACCCGGAGCGCCGATCCCGCGCCCGGCCCCGCGCCCCCGCCCGCGCCCCTGCCCGCGCCCCTGTCAGCGGGGCGGCCCGGGGCGGTGCCGTCAGACCGTCCCCCGCGTGATCCTCTCGCTGTCGCGGGCCAGGGCCACCAGCCGGGAGACCGCCCGCAGGTACTTCTTGCGGTAGCCGCCGCGCAGCATCTCCGCGGAGAAGACCTGGTCGAAGGGGATGCCGGAGGCCGTGATCGGCAGTTCGCGGTCGTACATCCGGTCGGCGAGGACGACCAGGCGCAGCGCGGTGGACTGGTCCTCGACGGGCTGGACCCCGCGCAGGAAGACGGCGTGGACGTCGTCCAGCAGGGCGCCGTAGCGGCTGGGGTGGACGACCGCGAGGTGGTTCAGCAGGGCGTCGAAGCCGTCCAGCGAGGCGCCCGGGGTCCGCCCGGCGGCGGCCTCCACGGCCTCGTCGGTGTACGGCGGCGGGGCCTCGGGCAGGCCGCGGTGGCGGTAGTCCTGGCCGTCGATCCGCAGGGGCCGGAAGTGCCCGGCCAGGCCCTGGATCTCGCGCAGGAAGTCGGCGGCGGCGAACCGGCCCTCGCCCAGCTTGTCGGGCAGCGTGTTGGAGGTGGCGGCGAGCTTGACCCCGTTGTCGACCAGCCGCCCGAGCAGGGTGGAGACCAGGACGGTGTCGCCGGGGTCGTCCAGCTCGAACTCGTCGATGCAGAGCAGCCGGTGCCCGGAGAGGGTCTGGACCGCCTGCTGGAAGCCGAGGGCGCCGACCAGGTTGGTCAGCTCGACGAAGGTGCCGAAGGCCTTCGGGCCGGGGGTGGCGTGCCAGAGCGAGGCGAGCAGGTGGGTCTTGCCGACGCCGTAGCCGCCGTCGAGGTACACGCCGGCCGGCCCCGCGGGGGTGGCGGCGGTGCGGCGGAACCAGCTGCGCTTCGGTGCCGTGGCGGTGCTGTTGAGGGTGCCCGCGAACTGCTCCAGGACCTGGACGGCCTCGTACTGGCTGCGCTGCGTCGGATCCGGCAGGTAGCTGCCGAACGAGACGTCGGAGAACCTCGGTGGCGGGACCATCTCGGCGACCAGGCGCTCGGCCGGCACCACCGGGCGGCGGTCGGTGAGCGCGACCGGGGTCGTCGCGGTCTCGGAGCCGACCGCGGCCGGGGCCGGGGTCGCTATGGAATCGGGGCTGGAGGGTGCGGACACGTTAGTAGAGAGTACGCCTGGTGGAAGACTGGATCCCATGCAGCTGCTGATCAGTCCCCTGCCCGAACCCGCCCGGGGCGCCGAGCGGCCCGATCCGGCGTCCCTGGAGTCGCTGGCGGCCCTCTACGCCTACCCGGAGCAGGTGGACCGGGGCCGGCCGTGGCTGCGGGCCAACATGGTGGCGGGGCTGGACGGCGGCGCCGGGCTGGACGGCCTCTCCGAGGGGCTGTCCGGAGATGCCGACAAGCGGATCTTCGGGGTGCTGCGGGCCCTGTCGGACGTGGTGCTGGTGGGGGCCCAGACGGTCCGCGCGGAGGGCTACCGGCCGGCCCGGGCGCGGGCGGAGTTCGCGGCGGCGCGGCGGGCGGCCGGGCAGGGCCCGGCTCCCGTGATCGCGATCGTCAGCCGTTCGCTGGAGCTGGACCTGGCGGCGCCGCTCTTCACCGAGCCGCTGGTCAGGACGGTGGTGATCACCACCGAGGACGCCCCGGCGGTGGCGCTCGCGGCCGTGGGCGAGGTGGCGGACGTGGTGGTCGCCGGCGTGGGTTCGGTGGACCTCCCGGCCGCGGTGGCGGCCCTGGCCGACCGCGGCTGGACCCGCCTGCTGAGCGAGGGCGGACCGCGGCTGCTCGGGCAGCTGGCCGCCGCGGGCCTGCTGGACGAGCTGTGCCTGTCGACGGCGCCGCTGATCACCGGCGGCGACGCGCCGCGCATAGTCCAGGGTGCGCAAATGCCGGACGTGCAGCTGATGCGGCTGGTCTCATTGATCGAGCAGAAAGGTTTCCTCTTCGCCCGCTACCTGCGTCCGCGAGCCCTGTGATCCAGATCCCACCGTGACGCGTGTGCTGTCTGCGCCGTGTGTGCAGCGTGAGGAAAGCTTCCTCCGGGCAGTATGGGACTGGACGCCGGACTCCGGGGCCTGCAACCGGAAGGGACTCACGTGTTCAAAACCGTACTGATGATCGAGAAGGCGCTCTCCGATGCCGATGTGGAGCTCGTCACCACGCTGCACAGCGAGGAGAAGGTCTCCTTCATCGTCCTGATGCAGCCACGCGGCAAGCAGGACGAACTGCTCCGCGCGCTCGACGACGTGGCCCTCGGACATCTCGACAAGGTGGTGCACGAACACGACGTGACCGAGACCGGCCCCACGATCGCCGGCGAATCGCTCGAACACAGCCTGCGCCACCTGCGGGAGGCCGGGGCCGAGGCGGTCGGCGAGCTGGTCCAGGAGAAGCCTCTCGACCACCTGCGCTCGGTCGTCGAGACCAATGCCGCGGACGAGGTGGTGGTGCTCACCTCGCCGCACTTCGTCGAGGAGTTCTTCCACCGCGACTGGGCCTCCCAGGCCCGGCACAAGGTGGGTGTACCGGTCCTGCGACTGTTCGCCAGCGACTCCTGACCCACGCCCCCGGTGGTGCAGAATCGTCCTTGTGGGCCGGGGTGACCGGCCCGCGAGGACGGTTCGCCCGCCCTGCCCCCGCCGCCCCCGCCCGTACGGAGCCCCGCCTTGAACGACGCCGCGCACGACCTGCACGCCCCGCACTTCATCGGCATCGGCGGGGCCGGCATGTCCGGACTGGCGAAGATCCTCGCGGTGCGCGGTGCCCGGGTCTCCGGCAGTGACTCCAAGGAGTCCGAGACGGTCCTGGCGCTGCGCGCGCTCGGGGCCCGGGTCCACGTCGGCCACGCGGCCTCGAACGTGCCCGACGGGGCCAGCAGCATCGTCGTCTCCAGCGCCATCCGCGAGGACAACCCGGAGCTCGCCGCCGCCCGTGGGCGCGGCATCCCGGTCGTGCACCGCTCCGACGCGCTCGCCGCGCTGATGGGCGGCCGCCGCGCGCTCGCCGTCGCCGGCACCCACGGCAAGACCACCACCACCAGCATGCTCGCCGTGAGTCTCGCCGAGCTCGGCCTCGACCCGTCGTACGCCATCGGCGGCGACCTCGACGCCCCCGGCAGCAACGCCCACCACGGGACGGGCGAGATCTTCGTCGCCGAGGCCGACGAGAGCGACCGCAGCTTCCACAAGTACGCCCCCGAGGTCGCCATCGTCCTCAACGTGGAGCTCGACCACCATGCGAACTACGCCTCGATCGAGGAGATCCACGAGTCCTTCGAGACCTTCGTCGGACGGATCACCCCCGGCGGCACCCTGGTGATCTCCGCCGACCACGCCGGCGCCCGCGAGCTCACCGCCCGCCTCGCCGGCCGCGACGGCGGCCCGAACATCGTCACCGTCGGCGCCGCCGAGGACGCCACCGTGCGCGTCCTGTCGGTCGTCGCCCGGGGCATGACCAGCGAGGTCACCGTTCTCGTCGACGACGCGGAGCTCACCTTCACGGTCTCCGTCCCCGGCCGCCACTACGCCCACAACGCGGTCGCCGCACTGGCCGCCGGCGCCGCCCTCGGTGTGCCGCCCACCGACCTCGCCAAGGCCCTCGGCGCCTACACCGGGGTCCGCCGCCGCCTGCAGCTCAAGGGTGAGGCCGGGGGCGTCCAGGTGATCGACTCCTACGCCCACCACCCGACCGAGATGACCGCCGACCTGGAGGCCGTCCGCGAGGGCCTGGAAGGCCGGGGCCGCGTCCTCGTCGTCTTCCAGCCGCACCTGTTCAGCCGCACCCAGCAGCTCGCCGAGGAGATGGGCCAGGCCCTGGCGCTCGCCGACGCCTCCGTCGTGCTGGACATCTACCCGGCCCGCGAGGACCCGATCGCCGGTGTGACCAGCGAGCTGATCATCGACGCCGCCCACCGCGCCGGCGCCGACGTCACCGCCGAGCACGCCTTCGACGCCGCGCCCGCCCTGCTGGCCGGCCTCGCCCGGCCCGGCGACCTGCTGCTCACGATGGGTGCCGGCGACGTCACCAACCTCGGCCCGGAAATCCTCGAGCACCTCGCGAACGTTGCAACCAACGCCTGAACCGCGCCAGACAGGGAGCACGCCGTGAGCTACGAGATCGAGAAGACCGACGCCGAGTGGCGCGCCCAGCTCAGCCCCGAGGAGTACCACGTGCTCCGCGAGGCCGGTACGGAGCGCCCCTTCGTCGGCGAGTACACCGACACCAGAACGGTCGGCGTCTACAGCTGCCGCGCCTGCGGGACGGAGCTGTTCAGTTCGGAGACCAAGTTCGACAGCCACTGCGGCTGGCCCTCGTACTACGCGCCGCTGGCCGGCGACCGCGTCCAGTACATCGAGGACAGCACCCTCGGCATGCGGCGCGTCGAGGTCCGCTGCGCCACCTGCGGCGGGCACCTCGGCCACGTCTTCGAGGGCGAGGGCTACGGCACCCCGACGGACCAGCGGTACTGCATCAACAGCGTCTCGCTGACGCTGAAGCCGGCCGAGGACTGACCGTACCCGGCCGCGGGTGACGCCGGGTCACCACGCGCCCCGCGCTCATGGCCGTCCCGGACGGCGCCGGCCACGTCCGTGGTGCCGGCGCCGGTCCGGGACGGCCATACTGGTGTCCGCGCGTACCGGAGCGAACCGGCCCCTTCTCGGTGGCCAGGCCCTTCGGCGGCGCGGTCCCGCTCCGGCCGGCCACCCTCCGGGAGGGCCGCCGGGGTGGGAACACTTGATCGACCACCGCCCCCCGGGGCGCGTGCCGCCGGATCAAGCGGGCGGCGCCGCGTCCGTGTGCCGTCCCGGCTCAGGGATCAGCCCGGTGCTCCCGGCGATGCCCGGGCTCGCCGTCCGCCCGCCCGCCGTCGTTCACCTCGACCTGCGCCGGTTCCGGGTCAGCCGCTCCTCGTTCCCCGGCGCCCGGCCCGGGAGAGGCCGGCGCGTCCGGGGAGGGCCGCCGCGGCACGACGCGAGGCTCCGGGTCCGGATCGGGCGGGCCGTCGGGACGGGGCGGGAAGGCGGGTGGACGGCCGCCCTTGCGGGGGCCGCGGGTGCCGCGTCGTCCGCCGGGCCGGCCGGGGCCCTCGGCTCCGGGCGGGGGTTTCTGGCTCATGGGTGGAGCGGGGCCTCTCTGCCGGGACGGACCGTCCCGGCCATGGTGGCCCATCGCGGGCTCCGGGCGGGGAGCCCGCCGGGAGTGTCCGGGTCGGACGTACCGAGGTCGGACGTACCCGGGTGGGGAGAGGTGCAGGGGCGACAGGATTCGAACCTGCGACATGCGGTTTTGGAGACCGCCGCTCTGGCCGGCTGAGCTACGCCCCTCGGCGTGTGCCCCAGCTTGCCCGCCGGGGCCGGGAGCGCGCAACGGAATTGGGCCGCAGCGCCCGCCCGGAGCCGTCGGTGCGTCAAGGCACCCGTGCATCAGGGCAGCGCGCGCCCGTCGAAGTGCCCGTACGTCAGGGCGCACGTACGTGAAGGCGCCCGTGTGTCAGGACGTCAGCTGCTTGATGAACCTCCGCTCACCGGCGCAGCGCCGGTAACCGAGCCGTTCGTTGATCGCCAGCATCGGGGCGTTGGTGGCGTCGTTGCTGGTGAACGCGTCGGTCAGCCCGGCTGCCCGGGCCAGGTGCAGCGAGTGCGTCTTGGCCAGGGTGGACAGGCCCCGGCCGCGGTACGCGCGGCGGCACCCGGTGAAGGCCGACCAGTAGCGGGCGGCTCCGTCCGTCTGGACGGCGCTGAGGGCGGCCGGCCGGCCGTCGACGAGGGCGACGACGGTCAGTTCGCGGTCGAGATCGGGCCGGGCCCAGACACTGCCGAGCCAGTCGTCGTAGTCGGTCCGGTCGTGCTCGACGTCGTCGGGTTCGTCCCGCAGGGCGTCCGCCACGACGACGAACAGGGAGTACGGGTCGTCCCGGTGATCGGCCGCCGTCCGGAGTTCGACGCCCGCCTGGAGGGCGGGCACGGGCGGCAGCGGGGCAGTGAGGTCGCGGTGGGCGAAGTACGCCGACCTGCCCTGCCGGTAGCCTCGGCGGGCGGCGAAGGCGAGACCCTCGGGCACGTCGTCGACCCAGCTGTGGACCTCGGTGGCGCCGTGGGCGGCGAGGTGCCGTTCGGCGGCGGCCAGCAGGGCGGTGAAGGCGCCGCGGCGGCGGTGGCCGGGCAGCACGCTGCCGTTGGCCGAGGCGACGCCCGCACTGCTGGTACCGGTGACCAGGCCGCAGCGGATACTCCCGACGACCAGGCCGTCGAGTTCGGCCACGAAGGTGCGGTAGTGCCGGCCGGCCGGCTGGTGCGCGGCGAACCAGCCGAACATCTCGGGTGTCAGGACCAGGTGTTCGCGGCCGGCCCGGTGGGCGGCGGCGGTGGCATCGGCGTCGGCGGGGGTGAAGTCACGGATCATCAACGTCATAGGCATGTCAGGCTAACCGGGCACCTCACCCCCCGCACCGGGTTTTCCCTGGTCGGAGCAGTGGCACCGGCCGCCGGGAGAGACGGCACCGGCCCCAGGGAGCGATGGCCCCGGCCCCCGGGAGGAACGGCGGCGGCCGACTTGCTCAAGTAATGCTCTGAGAATCCCGGCCGGGGCTTGGCAACGGCTTTACCCGGGGACATCCTCAGCAACGTGCGGTCGACCCACCCCGCACCCGGTAGTCCCACACCGGCCGGCAGCCGCCCCGCAACGATGCCCGCGGCCCGTCCGGTCCCTCGCACCGCGAGCCCTCCGAAGGGGGCGAACCCATGACCTCCCCTGCGAAGAACCTGCCCCGGCTCGGCGTCGGTATCGGCTGGCGGGCCGAGATCGACACCGTCGTGGAGCGGCTGCCCGGCCTGGACTGGGTCGAGGTGGTCGCCGAGAACATCTGCGCCGGTCACCTCCCCGAGTCCTTGCGGGTGCTGCGGCGGCGCGGCGTCACCGTCGTGCCGCACGGCGTCTCGCTCGGCCTCGGCGGCGCCGGGCTGCCCGACCCGGCCCGGCTCGCCCGCCTCGCCCAGGCCGCCGTCGCCCTGGAGTCGCCGCTGGTCACCGAGCACCTGGCCGTCGTCCGGGCGGGCGGCCTGGAGGCCGGGCACCTGCTGCCGGTGCCGCGCTCGCGGGACTCGCTGCGGGTGGTCGCCGAGAACGTCCGGATCGCCCAGGAGCAGTTGCCGGTACCCCTCGCGCTGGAGAACATCGCGGCGCAGCTGGCGTGGCCGGAGGACGAGCTCACCGAAGGCCAGTTCCTGGCGGAGCTGGTCGAGCGGACCGGCGTGCGGCTGCTGATCGACGTCGCCAACCTGCACACCAACCGGGTCAACCTCGGGGTGGACCCGGCCGCCGAGCTGGACCGGCTGCCGGTGGAGGCGATCGCCTACGTGCACGTGGCGGGCGGCCGGCTGGTCGACGGGATCTGGCACGACACCCACGCCCACCCCGTCACCGGTCCCGTGCTGGAGGTGCTGGCCGAGCTCTGCGCCCGGGTGGCGCCGCCCGGCGTGCTGCTGGAGCGCGACGGCAACTTCCCGCCACCGGCCGAGCTGGCCGGCGAGCTGGACACGATCCGCGCGGTACTGGAGCGGCGGGCGCCCGCCGCGCGGCTGCCGCGGGAGGTGGGGCACCGTGTCGGAGCGTCTTGAGTACCTGGCCCGGACGGACGGCGAGGACGCCGAACTGACCGTGGCACGAGCCGCCCTGGCCGACCGTCAGGCCGCCCTGCTGGCGGCGCTCGTCGGAGGCGGACCGGTGCCGCCGGGCTTCGACCCCGCCCAGGTGCGGGCCCAGGCGGCCGGGCTGGCCGCCAAGCGGCGGGACACCGTCGCCCGGGTCGTCCCCGAGCCGGCGCTGCTGCTCGGTCCCGCCTTCGGGCCGCTGTTCCTGCGGTACGCCCGGCAGTGCCCGCAGCCCGGGAGCTATCGGGAGGACGCCCGGGCCTTCGTCACCTGGGTGCTGGCGGCCGGGGAGGGCGGGCCCGGCCCCGAACCGCGCCGGGAGCTGGAACGCCTGCTCGCCCCGGCCCGGGAGCGCGCCCTGCCGGGCCGGCCGCGCCGGACTCGGCGCCCGCAGCACGACTGACCGAACCACTCACCGTCCGGGGGACAGAACCATGTGGCACGAGATCCACCTCATCGTCACCGCCCTGCTGCTGCTCGCCGCGGCCGTGAACGCCGCCCGGTCGGCGACCCGGGTGCGGCAGGTACCGCATCCGCAGGGGCTGCCCGGTCGCGGGCTCCCGCTGCTGGACGCCGCGTTCCTGGCGGGCGGGCCCGGCCGGGTGGTCGACACCGTGCTGGTCCGGATGCACCAGGAGGGCCGGGCGATCGTCTCGCGCGGCGGCCTGGTCACCATCACCTCCACCAAGACCTACGACGACGTCGAGGCCGCGCTGATCGTGGCGGCCGGCGACCTGCGCCAGCGCGACCTGATCGGCCTGCGCCGGGCGGCCATGACCGCGGACGCCGTCCAGCGGATCGGCGACCGGCTCGCCGACCGCGGGCTGATGCGGGACCCGGCGCGGCTGCGCCGGGCACGGTCGGCCCGCAGGCTGCTTCAGCTGGCGATGCTGTTCGCCGTGGTCGGCACGGTGGCGGGGTTCGCCCTGACGATCGGGCGGCCCTTCGACGAACGGCCGATCCTCGGCGGGGTGCTGGCCCTGCTGCTGGTCGGCGCCGTCACCCTGGTGGCCACCCGGGTACGCCGGGCGCGGATCACGCCGGCGGGCAAGCGCCAGCTGAAGCTGATGACCGAGGGCGGGCCGTGGAAGCCCCGGCAGGGGGTGGGTGTGGCCGGCGCGCTGCTGCTCGGCGGCGTCGCGCTGAACGGGGTGGGCTCCGGGTTGCCGGACGAGGAGCTGCAGGAGGCGATGCTCGCCGCCGCCGTGACCGCCCGGCCGTTGGCGGGGGCCGGGGCCACGGGCTCGTCCGGGTCGAGCTGCGGATCCTCGTCGGCGAGCTGGTGCGGCTCCTCCGACTCGGGTCACTCGGGCCACTCCGGCGGGTCGGGCTGCGGATCCTCCGGCTGCGGGTCGTCGACGAGCTGCGGATCGTCCTCCTCGTGCGGGTCGTCGTCCTCGTCCTGCGGGTCGTCGAGCAGCTGCGGATCGTCGAGCAGTTGCGGTTCGAGTTGCGGTTCGAGCTGCGGCTCCTGATGCCCGGTGAGGTGGATGGGCGCACGCTCATCCGCGTCACAGACGCCGCTCGTCCACGGCTCCTACGCTCCCGGGGCACGGGACACGAGCACGAGGGCCGGCGGGTCGGCCGCCGTACGGCACTGGCGGGAATCAGCAGCATCGGACTGGGCGCGCTGCTCGCGGCCTGCGGCGGGAGCGGCGGCACCAGCCGGGTGACCACCACCACCGGGGCGAGCGCCGAGGTCTCGCCGCAGGCCGTCACCACCGCGGACCCGGCGACTCCATCTACGAGCCGGGCATGCTGCCGACCGTGACCCGGGACGGGGACGGCCATCTGGGCGTCATCTCCCTGGCGGCCGACCCGGATCACAACGGTAAGTGAACCCGCTCCGCCCGGCGGCGGGAGCCGGGGCGGGAGCCGGGGCGGGGTGGTCACAGTTCGGTATCGCGGGCCGGGAACCGTTCCGCGAATGGCCGGAAGCGGTCTACAACAGGCCCATGTGGCTGCTCCTCCTGCTCCCGGCCTGCGCCGCCGCCGTGCTGTCCTGTCTGCGGCTGGTCCGGATCGCCGCCACCGCCGACGCGCTCGCCGGGCTCGACGGCCCCCGACCCGCCGAGGCGCTCGGGATCGGCCTGTACGAGACGGCGTACCTCGCGGGCGGCCCGGCCAGGGTGGTCGACACCGCCCTGGTCCTGATGGCCTCCCGCGGGCGGTTGCACCTGGCGCACACCGGCTGGACGAGCGTCGCCGACCCGCAGGGGCGCAGCCGGCTGGAGCGGGCGCTGGTGGCCGCGGTCGGCCCCGACGGGCAGTGCCGCACCGGCGAGCTGCGGCGCGCGATGGCCGCGCACCCGACGGTGCTGGAGATCGGCGCCCGGCTCTGCACCGCCGGCCTGGCCACCCCAGCGCTGGTCCGGGAGAGCACGGCACTGGCCGTCCGCCGGGTCCGGCAGTCGCTGCTGCTCTCGTTGGTGCTGCTGACCGCCGCGCTCGCCCTCGGGCCGTCGGGCCGTGCGGACGCCGCGGCGGCCCTGGCCTGGTTCGCGCTGCCGGTGATCCTGACCTCGGGCACCCTGCTGATGGCCCGGGTCGACGTCTATCCGTACACCCGGTGGGCCTCGCCGGCGGGCCAGGAGGTGCTGCGGGCGGTCCGCCTGCCGCGGCCCTCCGCGGCGGCCGACGGTGAACTGCTCACAGCCGTGGCGATGACCGGACCGGCCGCGGTGCCGGACGCCCGCCTGCGGGCCGCACTGCGGCACTGAGAGCACGGCGCCGGGCGGGGCGCGGGCACCGATCGCCGGGCGCCGGACCGGGAAGCAGGCTTGGAGCGCCGGACCGGGCGCCGGACCGGGCGCGGCTCGGGAACGCCGACGGCGCGCCGCGGATCCGGGTACGGGTGAGGGCGGTCCCCGGCCGGGGACCGCCCTCACCCACCCGATCGGATCAGGCCAGGCCGTTCAGCAGCTCGGAGACCGGCTTGCGGCGCCCGGTGAAGAACGGCACCTCCTCGCGCACGTGCAGGCGGGCCCGCGACGGGCGCAGGTCGCGCATCAGGTCGACGATCCGGTGCAGCTCGTCCGCCTCGAAGGCGAGCAGCCACTCGTAGTCGCCGAGCGCGAACGAGGCCACGGTGTTGGCCCGCACGTCGGGGTAGCCGCGCGCCATCTTGCCGTGCTCGGCGAGCATCGCGCGACGCTCGTCGTCCGGCAGCAGGTACCACTCGTAGGAGCGGACGAACGGGTAGACGCAGATGTAGTCGCGCGGCGCCTCGTCGGCGAGGAACGCCGGGATGTGCGACTTGTTGAACTCCGCCGGGCGGTGCAGCGCCATGTTGGACCAGACCGGCTCCAGCTCGCGCCCGAGCGCGGTGCGGCGGAAGCGGTTGTACGCCTCCTGCAGGTCGTCGGAGTCCTCCGCGTGCCACCAGATCATCAGGTCCGCGTCGGCGCGCAGCCCGGAGACGTCGTAGGTGCCGCGCACCGTGACGTCCTTGGCGGCCAGCTGGGCGAACAGCTCGTCGACCTCGGCCGCCAGGGCGGCGCGGTCCTCGGGCAGGTTGCCCTTGAGCCTGAACACCGACCACAGGGTGTAGCGGATCACCTGGTTGAGGTCGCGGGCCTTCTTCTTCTCCGGCTGCTGCTGCTCAGCGGTATCGGTCATGCGGACATTGTCCCCTCTGTCGGGGCCGCTGCGGCCCCCGGGGTCGACAGCTCGTCGACGGCGCGGCGCGCGCTCGCGATGCAGGCCGGGATGCCCACCCCGTCGTACGCGGCGCCGCACAGCGCGAGCGCGCCGAGCCGGCCGGTGTGCTCGCGGATCCGTGCCACCCGGTCGAGGTGGCCGACCGGGTACTGCGGCAGCCCGGCGCGCCAGCGGGTGACGGTGGTGTCGTACGGCCGCGCGTCCAGCCCGACCGCCTCGGCGAGGTCGGCCAGCGAGCGGGCGACCAGCTCCTCGTCGGGAAGCTCCAGTGCCTGTTCCTCGCGGTGGCGGCCGAGCGAGGTGCGCAGCACGAAGGTGTCGGGGGCGGCGCGCTCCAGCCAGCCCCACTTGTTGGAGGAGAAGGTGGACGCCTTGATGCTGCGCCCGTCCACCGGCGGCACCAGGAAGCCGCTGCCGGCCGGCGGCTCGGGCAGGTCGGCCCGGCGGAAGGCCATGGTCACCAGCGCCATGCCGGCGTACTCGACGGCGGCGAGGTCGGCGGCGGCGCCGGGCGCGTCGGTGCGCAGCAGCCGGGCGGCCTCCGGCGCGGGGACGGCCAGCACGACGGCGTCCGCGTGCAGGCTCTCGCCGCCGACCACGACACGCCAGCCCTCGGGGGTGCGGCGCAACTCGTCCACCGGGCTGCCGGTGCGCAGGTCTGCACCGGCCTCGCGGCAGGCGGCCGCGACGGCTTCGGGGAGGGTGCCGATGCCGCCGTCCAGGCCCTGGAAGACGGGGCCGGCGGTGTTCTGCGGGCGGGTGGCCAGCTCGTGCACGCCCTCCACCAGCGGGGCGCCGCTGCGGGCGAGGGCGAGCAGTTGGGGGACGGCGGCGCGCAGCGAGATCTCGTCGGCGTGGCCCGCGTAGACGCCGCCGAGCAGCGGCTCGACCAGCCGGTCGACGACCTCCCGGCCGAGCCGGGCTGCGACGTACGCGCCGATCGCGACATCCTCGCCGACGGCCGGCGCCTCGCCCTCGCGGTGCGCGCGGGCCAGACCCTCGGGCGACAGGACGCCGGCGGCGGCGAGCGCGTCGAGGTCGCCGGGGACGCCCATCACCTGGCCGCCGGGCAGCGGGCGCAGCGCGGCCCTGGTCCAGATCGCGGCCTTGACCGGGTTGGGCGGCTGCAGGGCGTCGGCCAGGCCGACGGCCCGCGCCAGGGCGACGGCCTCCGGGCGTCGGGCGAGCACCGACTCGGCGCCGAGGTCGACCCGGACGCCGCCGACCTCGCCGGTCCGCAGCTTCCCGCCCAGGCGTCCGGAGGACTCCAGCAGGGTGACCGAGGCTCTCGCCCCGCCGCCGTCCGCTCCGCTGAGGAAGGCGGCGGCGGCGAGGCCCGCGATACCGCCGCCGATCACGACGACATGAGGTTGCGACATGCTCCGCAGTCTCGCAGAGAGCCCCGGGCGGGCCTCAATCCGTCCGCTTGCGGGCGGGCAGCAGCCCGTCCAGGTCGATCGTGATCGGGAACGGGACGGGACGCTCCAGCTTCGCGCGGAAGATCCCGGCGGGTGCGTAGGAGGAGGTGACGGTGTCGAGTTCGTAGACGTGGACGACCGGCGCGCCGGCCTCCTCCTCGATCAGCCAGTAGTGCGGGATCCCGGCTTCGGCGTACTTGCGGACCTTGACGGTGCGGTCGCGGTGGGCGGACTCGGGGGAGACGACCTCGACGACGAGGGAGACCTCCTCGGGGGCGAACCAGGTGCGGTCCGCCTCGTACCCGGCGGTGGTCACCAGCAGATCGGGCTCCGGGCGGTTGCGTGGATCGAGCCTGATCGTCATCTCCCTGCCGATCCTGGCACCGTCGGGTACCTGGGTCCGCAGGGCGATGACGAGGTCCGTGATCAGTTCGCCGTGCCACCAGCGCTGGGGAGACATCATGAAGACCAGCGCTCCGTCGATCAGTTCGGTGTGTCGGGGTGCCTCGGGCAGGCGGTCGAGGTCGTCGGCGAACCAGCCCTCGTCGCGGGGCGGTCGCATCCAGTCGGGGAGCGCGCTCATGCCCCCAGGTTAGCCAGTCCCAGGCTCTCCCGGGGGCCGGCGCGGGGTGAGGCCGTAGCCGATCGCGCAGAGCAGGACGACGACGGCGGACACCAGCAGCGGGAGCTGGGGGCGGTGGCCGGCGGTGAGCATCCAGGCGCCGAGCAGGCCGCCGAGGAACATCGCCAGTACGCCTGCGGCCCGCAGTGCGGCGGAGCCGGCGTCGCCGCCCCGGACGGGGTCGCGTCCGACGATCGGGGCCAGGCCGCTGATCACCGAGGTCAGCGCGCGGGTGGTGAGCGTGGTGGGCAGTTCGGCGACCCTCGCCCGCAGGGTGGTGACGCTGCGCAGGCCCATCGCGAGGGCCGTCAGGGCGATCACCAGGTAGAGGTGGCCGGTGAGCGGCTCGTCGAGCCCACCGATCCCGCCGGCGGCCAGGCCGGCCGCGCCGAGCAGGACCGCCTCCACGACCAGGCCGGTGACGAACCAGCGGCGCCTGCGGGCCTCGACCTCGGTCTCCAGCAGGGCGCCGGCCAGGTTGCCGACGGCGAAGGCCGCCAGCGAGACCGAGGACGCCGGCACCGACAGGCCGGGGCCGCCGGCCAGGCCGAAGGCGAGGAAGAGCATGTTGCCCGTCATCAGCGCGGTGAAGACGTGGCCGAGGGCGAGCAGGCTGACGGCCTCGATCACCCCGGTGGTCAGGGTGAGCACCAGCAGGACGGCGGCGAGGGCGGGGCTGCGCCTCAGCTCCACGGCGGGGTTCCTTCCCGGGTCGGCGACCCGCCCACTGTGCTGCGCCCCGGGTCGCCGTCCCGGTCATTGGGCCATGAGTGGGGGTGGCCGGGCGGCCGGGAGCACCCGGGCGCCGATCGGGCGCTGGGTGGCGGTTCCGGCCCGGGAGCGGCTCGCGACCCTGCTGGCGCCGGGTGCCGACGTACCATCAGGTGGCGTAATGCCGCGGCAACGAACAACCCGCCGGTACGACCCTATGGTTCTGCCAGAACCAGCCGCCCGGGGAGCACCGCCCCCGACCACCCGTACCGGAGCACCCGCGATGACCACCGAGAACCCGCCCCGGCCGACCGGGGCCTGCCCGCCCGGCAGGCCCCGCGCGGACCGGGCCCGGCAGGTCGCCGACGTGCTGCGCCGGCAGGTGCTGAGCGAGGCGTACGGGCCCCGGCCGCTGCCGCACGAGGACGTGCTGGCCGAGGAGTTCGGGACGTCCCGGAACACCGTCCGGGAGGCGCTGGACCTGCTGCGGACCGAGGGTCTGGTGCGCCGGGTCCCCGGCTCGGGGACGCTGGTGGTGGCGGAGAAGGTGCCGCACGGGCTGAACCGCCTGATGGGGCTGGCCGAGACGCTGCACGAGCACGGCGAGGTGACCAACGAGGTCCGCTCGTTCGGACCGGTCCGGGCCCCCGGCCCGGTCGCGCGCCGGCTCGGGCTGCCGGAGGGCGCCGACGTGGTGTACGTGGAGCGGGTGCGGCGGCTGAACGGGCTGCCGCTGTCGCTGGACCTCACCTACCTGGCACCCGACATCGGCGCCGCGCTGGACGCCGCGGACCTCGTCCACCAGGACGTCTTCCGGCTGATCGAGGAGGCCGCCGGGCAGCCGCTCGGGCAGGCCGACATCACCCTGGAGGCGGTGAACGCCGACCCGCACTCGGCGAGCGTGCTGGAAGTCCCTCGCGGCGGAGCCCTGTTGATGCTGGAGCGGCTGACCACGCTGGCGGACGGCCGGCCGGTGGACCTGGAGTACGTCCGCTTCCGGGGCGACCGGATCACCATGCAGGGCCGGCTGCTGCGCTCGGCGCTCTGACGCCACACCACCGAATCCCCCCTGCTTGAAGCCCACTTACGGAGACACCCATGGCACTCGCCGACCACCGCTCCGACGTGCCCGTGACCATCGACGCCTCGCTCTGCATCGACGGCTGCACGCTGTGCGTGGAGATGTGCCCGCTCGACTCGCTGGCCATCGACCCGGACACCGACAAGGCCTACATGCACGTCGACGAGTGCTGGTACTGCGGCCCGTGCGCCGCCCGCTGCCCCACCGGGGCGGTCACCGTCAACATGCCCTACCTGCTGCGCTGAGGAGCCCGACCGCCATGACACGCCCGCCGACGGCACGCCCGTCCGGACCCCTGCTGCCGGCCCTGCTGGCCGCCGCCGTGCTCGCCGGCCTCACCGGCTGCTCCTCCGCCGACGCCGCCTCCGGTTCCACCGTCGAGGTCGTGGTGGGGTACCAGTCCAAGACCATCAACACCGTCACCGCGGGCACCCTGCTGCGGGCCCGGGGCTACTTCGAGCAACGGCTCGCCGAGCAGGGCGCGAAGGACGGGAAGACCTACAAGGTCAGCTGGCAGGACTACGACTCGGGTGCCCCGATCACCGCGCAGATGCTGGCCGACAAGATCGACATCGGCTCGATGGGCGACTACCCGCTGCTGATCAACGGCTCGCGGGCGCAGGAGGCCGGCGGCCCGGGCACCCGGCTGGTGTCGATCACCGGCTACAACGAGCTGGGCGCGCTCAACAGCGTGGTGGTACCGAACGGATCCCCGGCGCACACGCTCGCCGACCTGTTGGGTAAGAAGGTCTCCACCTCGGTGGGCTCGGCCGCCGACGGCACCCTCGTCCAGGCCCTGCGCAAGGCGGGCGTCCAGGACGCCGACATCTCCAAGCAGAACCAGCAACCCGCCATCGGCGCATCGGCGTTGAAGGCCGGCAGTGTGGACGCGCTGGCCCAGTTCGTGGCCTGGCCCGGCCAGGTGGTGTTCGCCGGCGACGCCCGGCTGCTGTACGACGGCGCGGCGCTCGGCCGCCCGACCCTGCACGGCGTGGTGATCCGGCAGAAGTACGGCTCCGCCCACCCCGAGGTGGTCGAGGCGTTCCTGCGGGCCCAGGCCGACGCCACCCGCTACCTCAACGAGCAGCCGCTGGCCGCCTCCGAGCAGGTCGCCGAGGCGACCGGCCTGGCGCCGGAGGTCGTCCACCTCTACAACGGCCCGAACGGCATCGCCACCTTCGCCCTGCCGCTTCGGCCCGAGCTGCTGGCGGCGCTGCGCGACGACGTCCCGTTCCTGAAGTCGGTCGGGGTGCTGAAGGCCCTGGACCTGGACCGTTTCGTCGACCCCTCGTACCTGGCGAAGGCCGCGCTGCCTGACGTCGCGCCGGCCCGGATCACCGGCACCGACCCGGTCTGCGGGCAGCCCGTCGACGACCCGGCGAAGGCCGGCGAGATCTGGTTCGACGGCGAGAGCGCCACCCGGCCCGCCGCCACCCCGGCCTGCCTGTTGAAGGCCGTCAAGGCCGCCGTCGGCCGGAAGGTCCGCGCCGCGTACGTGCCGGACGCGGCCACCGGGACCCGCTGGTTCGCCGACAAGGACCTCTGGGCGCAGGACGGCGCCCAGCTGCTGCCCTTCACCACCGAGGACGGCGTCAAGGCGTACCTGGCCGCCCACCCCGGCGCCCGGCAGCTGAGCTACCAGGAAGCACTGGCGGCGTCGTGACCACCACTCTCCAGCAGGCGGAGGCCCCGCCGCCGGCACCGTCCCGCCCGGGGCGCCGCCCCGCCCGCCGAGGCCGGCGGCTGCTGCGCGCGGCCTCGCTGCTCGGCTTCGCCGGGCTCTGGCAGCTGCTCACCGCCGGCAAGGTACGGGCGTGGGTGCGGTTCGACCACCTGCCGACCGCCGTGCAGGTCTGGCAGGCCTTCGGCCGCCAACTCGGCACCGACCAGTACTGGCAGGATCTCGCCGACAGCCTGCGCCGGATCGGCTGCGGCTTCCTGCTGGCCGCCGTCCTCGGGGTGGCCGCCGGGGTCGCCACCGCCCGCTCGCGCTGGGCCGCGGACCTGCTGGGGCCGGTGCTGGAGGTGATCCGGCCGATCCCGGCGATCGCGCTCGTCCCGGTGGCGATCATGCTCTTCCCCGACAACGAGCAGGGCATCGTCTTCATCACCTTCACGGCCGCCTTCTTCCCGGTCGCGGTCTCCACCCGGCACGCGGTGCGCGCGGTGCCGCCGCTCTGGGAGGAGGCCGTGCGCACCATGGGCGGCGGGCGGTGGCGGGTGCTGTGGAGCGTGGTGCTGCCGGGCTCGCTGCCCGGGGTGGTCGGCGGGCTGTCGGTCGGCATCGGCGTCTCCTGGATCTGCGTGATCTCCGCCGAGATGGTCTCCGGGCAGTTCGGGGTCGGCTACCGCACCTGGCAGTCGTACACCGTGCTCGACTACCCCGGCGTCTTCGTCGGGATGGCCACCATCGGCGTGCTCGGCTGGCTGACCTCGGCCGCCGTCGAACTCCTCGGCCGCCGGGTCACCCGGTGGCTGCCGACCCGCCCCGGGAGCGCCCTGTGAGCACCGCCGGCCTGCGGCTGACCGCCCGCGACCTCACCCTCGGCCACGCCGGACACCCCGTGCTGCGCGGCCTCGACCTGGACGTCGCGCCGGGCGAACTGCTGACCGTGGTCGGCGCGTCCGGCTGCGGCAAGTCCACCCTGCTGCGCGCCTTCGCCGGCCTGCTGACGCCCGACGGCGGCGAACTGCTGGCCGACGGCGAACGGCTGGCCGGCCCGCACGCCGACCGGGCGCTGGTCTTCCAGGAGGACGGCCTGCTGCCCTGGCGCAGCGTGCGCCGCAACGTCGAACTCCCGCTGGCGATCCGCCGCGCGCCGCGCGAGGAGCGCCGGGCGGCGGCCGCCGAGTGGATCGGGCTGGTCGGCCTGGAGGGCCACGACGACCGGCTGCCGAGGCAGTTGTCCGGCGGCCAGCGCCAGCGCGTGCAGCTCGCCCGCGCCCTGGCCGGATCGCCGCGCGCCGTCCTGATGGACGAGCCGTTCGGCGCCCTGGACGCCCAGAACCGCTCCGCCATGCAGCAGTTGCTGCTGACCGTCCGGGAACGGCTGCGCTGCACCGTGCTGTTCGTGACCCACGACGTGGACGAGGCCCTGCTGCTCGGCGACCGGGTCGCGGTGCTCGGCGGCGGCGGGATCACCGCCCTGCACGAGGTGCCCCGCCCGCGTGAGAGCGCGGCCCGTACCGATCCCGCCGTACTGCGCCTGCGCGAGGCCGTCCTCGCCGGGCTCTCCTGAAAGGCCGTACGCCATGCCGACCACCGAGACCCTGCGGATCCCCGAACTCGCCGAGGCCCGCCACCTGACCTGCGACGTCCTGGTGATCGGCGGCGGCACGGCCGGCTCGATGGCCGCGCTCAGCGCCGCCGAGCAGGGCGCGGACGTCCTGTTGCTGGAGAAGGCGCACGTGCGCCACTCCGGGGCGCTCGCGATGGGCATGGACGGCGTCAACAACGCCGTCGTCCCCGGCCGCGCCGAGCCGGACGACTACGTCGCCGAGATCACCCGCGCCAACGACGGCATCGTCGACCAGCGCACCGTGCGGCAGACCGCCACCCGCGGCTTCGCGATGGTGCAGCGGCTGGAGCGGTACGGCGTGAAGTTCGAGAAGGACGAGTACGGCGAGTACCAGGTCCGCCAGGTGCACCGCTCCGGCAGCTACGTGCTGCCGATGCCGGAGGGCAAGGACGTCAAGAAGGTGCTGTACCGGGTGCTGCGCCGGCGCGAGATGCGCGAGCGGATCACCATCGAGAACCGGGTGATGCCGGTACGGGTGCTGACCTCGGGCGGGCGGGCCGTCGGCGCGGCCGGGTTCGACACCCGCAGCGGGGAGTTCGTCACCGTCTCGGCCGGCGCGGTGATCCTCGCCACCGGCCCCTGCGGACGGCTCGGCCTGCCCGCCAGCGGCTACCTCTACGGCACGTACGAGAACCCGACCAACGCGGGTGACGGCTACGCGATGGCCTATCACGCGGGCGCCGAACTCAGCGGTATCGAGTGCTTCCAGATCAACCCGCTGATGAAGGACTACAACGGCCCGGCCTGCGCGTACGTGGCCAACCCCTTCGGCAGCTACCAGGTCAACCGGCACGGCGACCGGTTCGTCGACTCGGACTACTGGTCGGGGCAGATGATGGCCGAGTTCGCCGCCGAGCTGGAGTCCGACCGGGGGCCGGTGTACCTGCGCACCACCCACCTGCCGGAGGAGTCGGTGCAGGCGCTGGAGGCGATCCTGCACACCACCGAGCGCCCCAGCCGGGGCACCTTCCACGCCGGGCGCGGTCACGACTACCGCACCCACGACGTGGAGATGCACATCTCCGAGATCGGCCTCTGCGGCGGCCACTCCGCCTCCGGTGTCTGGGTGGACGAGAACGCCGCCACCACCGTGCCCGGCCTGTACGCGGCAGGGGATCTGGCCTGCGTCCCGCACAACTACATGATCGGCGCGTTCGTCTTCGGCGACCTGGCCGGCAGCCACGCCGTCACCCACCTGCCCGCCGAACGGGCGGAACTGCCCGAGGACCAGGTCGAGGAGGCGCACGAGCTGGTCTACCGCCCGCTGCGCAATCCCGACGGCCCGCCGCAGCCGCAGGTCGAGTACAAACTGCGCCGGTTCGTCAACGACTACGTCGCCCCGCCGAAGACCGGCTCGCGGCTCTCGGTCGCGCTGGAGCACTTCGAGCGGATGCGCGGCGAGATCGCCGGTATGGGCGCCCGCACCGCGCACGAGCTGATGCGCTGCGTCGAGGTCGACTTCATCCGCGACTGCGCGGAGCTGGCAGCCCGCTCCTCGCTGGCCCGCACCGAGAGCCGCTGGGGTCTCTACCACGAGCGGATCGACCACCCCGGCAAGGACGACGAGCGCTGGTTCAGCCATCTCAACGTCCGCAAGAACCCGGCCGGGGCGATGGAGTTCCTCACCCGGCCGGTGGCGCCCTACCTCGTCCCGGTGGAGGGCCTGGAGCCCCCGGCCGGCGGGGAGGTCACCGTCCTCGGCGAGGTGCACGCGATGCCGGTCGGCCGGACCGGCGCCACCGCGGCCCCCGCCGCCACCGGCCAGGGCCCCGGCGCCGGCGCCCCCGCCTCGCCCCGCCTGCTCGGCCTGCTCCGGCTCGCCGAGGAACAGCCCGGCCTGGCGCAGCTGCTCCCCTACCTCGACGACCCGGCGGCGGACGTGCGCCGTACCACCGTGAGCGTCCTGACCGAGGCCGCGCCCGACGGCACCGGGCCCGAACTCGCCCGCGCGCTGGCCGACTCCGACGCCTCCGTCCGCGCGGCGGCCGTCGCCGGGCTGCGCGAACTGGTGGAGGTGCTGGACGCCCCCGCGCTCGCCGCCCCGCTGCGCCTGGCCGCCGACTCCCCCGACCCGGTCGTCCGGGCCGGCGCGCTCGACGTGGCCCGCGCGCTTCACACCGGCTCCACCGGACTGTTCGCCGCCGCGCTGGCCGACCCCGAGGTGGCCGTCCGGCTGCAGGCCGTACGCGGCCTGGTCTCGCTGGACGCCGCCGGCGCGCTGGCCGACGCCGCCGGGGATCCGTCCCGCGAGGTGCGGGTGCTGGTCGGCGAGGGCCTGGGCACCATCGGGGACGACACGGCCGCGCCGGTCCTGGTGCGGCTGGCCGCCGACGCGGACCCGCTGGTGCGGGCCGCCGCGTTCCAGGGGGCCGCGGGGATCGGCTGCCCCGCGCCGCTGGACGCGCTCGCCGCGTCGCCGGACGGGGCCTGGCAGGTCCGCCGTGCGGCCGCCACGGCGCTGGGCACCACCGGCCGGCCCGGCGTCGCCCCGCTGCTGACCGCGCTGGACGACGCCCACGGGGACGTCCGCAAGGCCGCCGTCCGGGCGCTGGCGGCGCGGGCGGCGGACCGCGACGTGGCCGAGGGACTGCGGGCCCGCCTGGCCGACTCCGACGCGGACGTACGCGCGTACGCCCGGCTGGCCCTGAAGTCCGCCGGCACACCCTGACACCGGCGGGGCGGCCCGGGTCCGGGCCGCCGCCGAGCCGTGACCGAGTTGCGATCTCCCGGAGGGATCCCACCGCCCGGCCACCCCGTCGAATGGTTCGGAGCACCCGTCGGGTGCTCGCAGGCGGCTACGGGGAGGGGACGGCGATGGGGATTCGACGGCACGGACCGGGGGTGGTGGCCGCGGCCGGGGTGCTGGCGGCCGCGCTTCTGGTGGGCGGGTGCAGTGCGGGGTCGGGCGGCGGCGCCCGCTCCGACGCGGCGCCGGCGCAGGCCCAGGCGCCGAAGGCGGACGGCAGGGCGGTGGCCGGCGCGGGCGGGGCCGCACCGGCCACCGGCGCGGCCCCGGGCGCGGCGCCGTCGGCGGTGTCGACCGCCGACCCCCGGCTGATCGCGTACACCGCGGAGCTGAGCCTGCTGGCCGGGGACGTCGACCAGGTGGCCGCCCGGGCCCGGGCGATGGCCACCACCGCCGGCGGCTACGTGGGCAACGAGGCGCTGAGCGGCTCCGGCGGCTCGGGCGGTTCGGCCGGCTCGGGCGGTTCGGCCGGCTCGGGCGGTTCGGCCGGCTCGGAGGGTGACAGCACGGGCGGCACGCTGACCGGCCGGATCGTCCTGAAGGTGCCGTCGGCGGCCTACCAGAAGACGCTGGACCAGCTCGCCGGGCTGGGCACGGTGCTGTCGCGCAGCAGTCAGGCGGACGATCTCACCCAGCAGGTCGTGGACGTGGCCAGCCGGGTGCAGAGCCAGCAGGCGAGCGTGGACCGGGTGCGGGCCCTGATGGCGGACGCCAAGTCGCTCTCCGACATCGTCTCGCTGGAGAGCGAGCTGAGCCGCCGGCAGGCGGACCTGGAGTCGCTGCAGCACCGGCAGCAGGAGCTGACGTCGGAGACCTCGCTCTCCACCATCACCCTCGACCTGCGCCGGGAGGCGGCGCCGCCGGTCCGGGCGGCGAAGAGGGCGGACGGGTTCTGGGATTCGATCGGCTCGGCGCTCGGCGGCGGCTGGCACGTGCTGCTGGCGATCCTGCGGGGCCTGCTGATCGCCCTGGCGGCGCTGGCGCCGTTCCTGCTGGTGCTGGTGCCGACGGGCGCGCTCGTCCTGCTCCTGAACCGCCGACGGGCGGCCCGCCGGGCGGCCCGGCCGCAGCGGCAACCGGTGCCGCATCCCACGGCGCCGCAGGACCGGTGGACGGCGCCGACGGGCGGGCCGGACGGGGCGTGAGGTGACAGCGGGGTGGCGGCCGTGCGGCCGCCACCCCGGTCGGGTCCTGGGATCAGGGCCTCAGCGGGCGCTGGCCTCGTGCACGAACGCGACCAGCCGGCTCAGCGCGTCCGGGTCCATGCTGGGCAGCACGCCGTGGCCGAGGTTGAAGATGTGGCCGCTGCTGCCGAGCGCCTGGGCGGCGTGCAGCACCTCGCGGGCCTTGGTCTCGATCGCGCGGGTGGGCGCGAAGAGCACGGCCGGGTCGAGGTTGCCCTGCAGGGCCTTGCCGTGGCCGACCCGCTCGGCGGCGACGTTCAGCGGCACCCGCCAGTCGACGCCGACCACGTCCGCGCCGGCCTGGCCCATCAGGCCGAGCAGCTCGCCGGTGCCGACCCCGAAGTGGATCCGCGGCACGCCGTAACCGGCCACCGCGTCGAACACCTTGGTGCTGGAGGGCATCACGGAGCGGCGGTAGTCGTCCGGGGCGAGCGCGCCGACCCAGGAGTCGAAGAGCTGCACGGCCGAGGCGCCGGCCTCGATCTGCACCTTGAGGAAGGCGGCGGTGATGTCGGCGAGCCGGTCGACCAGCTCCGCCCACAGCTCCGGCTGCCCGTACATCATGGCCTTGGTGTTCTCGTGGTTCTTCGACGGACCGCCCTCGACCAGGTAGCTGGCCAGCGTGTACGGCGCGCCGGCGAAGCCGATCAGCGGCGTGGATCCGAGCTCGTCCACCAGCAGGCCGACGGCCTCGGTGATGTACGGGACGTCGTCGGGCTCCAGCGGGCGCAGCCGCTGGAGGTCCTCGCGGGTGCGGATCGGGTCGGCGATGACCGGGCCGACACCGGGCTTGATGTCGACGTCGATACCGATCGCCTTCAGCGGCACCACGATGTCGCTGAAGAAGATCGCCGCGTCCACCTTGTGGCGGCGCACCGGCTGGAGGGTGATCTCCTTGACCAGCTCGGGCCGCATGCAGGACTCCAGCATGGGGATGCCCTCGCGGACCTTGAGGTACTCCGGCAGGGAGCGCCCGGCCTGGCGCATGAACCACACGGGCGTGTGCGGCACCGGCTCGTGCCGGCAGGCGCGCAGGAACGCGGAGTCGTACGCGGCGCCGCGGCGCGCGGGGGGCTGCTGACCGGTGCTGTCTGCCGTTGTCTCGCTCACGGTCCAAATCTTCGCACGCGCCCCGGGCCCGGCTTCGCGCCCCCGGTTGGTACGAAGCTCCAACATTGGGCCCGGAGCGGGCCTCGGCACGCCGCACAAACGGAAGTTGCGCGAATTGCGGCGCCGTCCGACCTAGTCTTCGGGGCATGGCAGCGGTCGGCGGGCACCCCGCACAAGGTGGAGGAACGGGCAAGGAGTCGGCGCCGATCGAGTTCCGCGATGCGGTCGAGGCGCTGACCGGGGCGAAGCTGCGCCCCGAGGTGGAGCTCTCCCCCGCCCCGGCGCCCCGTCGACTGGCCCCCTACACGTTCGCGCTGACCGCCGCGGTCGAGGTCGACGGCGAGGAGCTGGCGGACGGACGGCTGGTGCTGCTGCACGACCCGGCCGGGCAGGAGGCCTGGAACGGCGACTTCCGGATCGTCACGATGACCCGGGCCGAGCTGGAGCCGGAGATGGCGGGCGACCCGATGCTCTCGGAGGTCGGCTGGGCCTGGCTGCTGGACGCGTTGCAGGCGCACGGCGCCGGCCACGCGGAGGCCGGCGGCACGGTCACCAGGTGCGCCTCCCAGTACTTCGGCGCGCTCGCCGACCGCCCGTCCTCGACGGAGATCGAGATCAGGGCCTCCTGGACGCCCGCCGACGGCCGCTTCGAACGGCACCTGGCCGCCTGGGCCGACCTGCTCTGCGCCGGCGCCGGGCTGCCTCCCGTACCGGCCCCGCAGCAGACCGCCCCCGACGCGCCGTCACTCGGTGGAGTGGTTCCCATGCCGGCCCGGCGCCGCCCGCGCTCGCACTGACGGGTGACGGCGGAGCGAAAACCGGCCAAGCGGCCGTAAAGCCACTCCCAGGGCTGACGGAGTGTGACTTCCACCCCGTTCTCCGTCAATTCATCGACCGGAGACGATCACTCGACGCCGGAATCTGATCGATTTTGTGCGATTTCAGGGCATGTCGCGTCACTCATATGCACGATTTGTCCGTATTGTTACTCACTAAATCGTGATCATTCGCTAAAGCCGGACACGGTTGATGCCGAAGCAGACTGTGACCCTTTCCAAACGCGGAACACTCCGACCGCCCCATCGGGGTTCCGTCCGCCACTCCCCGCAGGAGGCCTGGTGTCGGTCCTTCTTGAGCACCCCGCAAACGTGGTCGCCTACCGTCCGACGAAGCCCACCGCCATGGTGGTCATCGCTGATCCCCGTGTCCGAAACACCGTCACCCGTCACCTGTGGGCGCTCGGCGTCCGGGACGTCATCGAGGTCTCCTCGATCGCCGAAGCCCGCCCGCGGGTCTCCACCCCTCGTGACATCTGTGTCGCCGACGTCCACCTCCCGGACGGCTCCGGCCTGACCATCCTGGCCGAGACCCGCGCCGCGGGCTGGCCCAACGGCCTCGCGCTCTCCGCCGCCGACGACATCGGCGCGGTCCGCAGCGCGCTGGCCGGCGGCGTCAAGGGCTACGTGGTCACCGGTACCCGTACCAACATCGCCATGCCGGGCCGTCCCGGCATGCCGATCGGCGCCGGCGGCCTCGCCGGCCGGATGCGGCGCCCCGGCATGCCGGGGGTCCCCGGAGCCGCCGGAGCACCCGGCGCCCCGGGAACCCCCGGTGCGCCCGGGGCCCCGCAGTCCGCCTACCGGGAGCTCTCCGGCCGCGAGGTCGAGGTGCTGCGTCTGGTGGCGGAAGGCCAGTCCAACAAGGCGATCGGCGTCGCGATGGGGCTCTCCGCCCTCACCGTGAAGAGCCACCTCGCCCGTATCGCCCGCAAGCTGGGCACCGGTGACCGGGCCGGCATGGTGGCGGTCGCCCTGCGCACCGGCATCATCCACTGACCCACCGCAACCAGCACGGCAGCAGCCCGGAGGAACGTTTCCTCCGGGCTGCTGTCGCTTTCCTTTTTGGGGCGGCCTCGCCGCCGGGGCCCTTGGACCCGATGCCGACGCTCGGCGCTCCGGCGCTCCTTCGTCGCTTGTCGCTTCTCCCTCTCGGCATCGGCGGGCCCCTTTGGCTCGGACGCGGTCGGATGGGGCCGGGGTCAGGGCGCCGGGGCCGGGCGCCGGGTGCCGGGGCCGGGGTCAGGGCGCCGGGGCCGGGGTCAGGGCGCCGGGGCCGGGGCCGGGGTCAGGGCCGGCGCTCCTTCGTCGCCTGTCGCTTCTCCCTCTCGGCATCGGCGGGCCCCTTCGGCTCGGACGCGGTCGGGTGGGGCCGGGGCGTCATGGGCGGGCCGGGTGCGGTCGGGACACGAGGGGTGGGCTCGGATCGGGAGGGTTTCCGTTCCTTCGTGGGCCTCCCACCGGGGCTCGGTGGCGGACTGTGATCAACCCCTTACCGGTGGCATATCCGTGAACGTGGTCTGACCAGTCCGACAACACTCCCGCCGCCAGGTGCCGTCGTACCCTTGGTGAGTGACCGACGCCGTAGCAGCCATCCCAGAAGAGACAGCCCCGGTCCCGCTCCTCGAACCGCGGGAGGGAATCCCCCCGGTCGTGGCGGACCCCCAGGCTCTCGCCGCGACCGTCGCCGCGTTCGCGGCGGGTACCGGACCGGTCGCCGTCGACGCCGAACGGGCCTCCGGCTACCGGTACGGGCAGCGCGCGTACCTGATCCAGCTGCGGCGAGCCGGCTCCGGCACCGCACTGATCGACCCGATCGCGTGTCCGGATCTGAGCGGGCTGGGCGAGGCCCTGGCGGACACCGAGTGGGTCGTCCACGCGGCGACCCAGGACCTGCCGTGCCTGGCCGAGGTCGGCATGAAGCCGCGCCGCCTGTTCGACACCGAGCTGGCCGGCCGGATCGCGGGCTTCCCCCGGGTCGGCCTCGGGCCGATGACGGAGAGCGTGCTCGGCCTGACCCTGGCCAAGGAGCACTCGGCGGTCGACTGGTCGACCCGCCCGCTGCCCGAGCCGTGGCTGCGGTACGCCGCACTGGACGTCGAGGTGCTGGTCGAGCTGCGCGACGCCCTCGAACAGGAGTTGGACGCCCAGGGCAAGCTCGGCTGGGCGCTGGAGGAGTTCGCCGCGATCGCGAACGCCCCCCGGCCCGCGCCCCGGGTCGACCCGTGGCGCCGCACCTCGCAGCTGCACAAGGTCCGCAGACGGCGCCAGCTGGCCGTGGTGCGGGAGCTGTGGCTGGCCCGGGACAAGATGGCGCAGGAGCGCGACGTCTCCCCGGGCCGGGTGCTGTCGGACGCCGCGATCGTCAACGCGGCGCTCGCCGTACCGCTGAACATCGCCGCGCTGCAGGCCGTGCAGGGCTTCGGCCCTCGGGTGCACCGGCGCCAGCTGGAGTTGTGGCTGGCCGCCGTCGAGCGGGCCCGGGCGATCCCGGAGGCGCAGCTGCCGCCGCCGTCCGCGCCGCACGAGGGCCCGCCGCCGCCGCGCGCCTGGGCGGAGAAGGACCCGGTCGCGGCGGCGAGGCTGTCCGGGGCGCGGGCCGCGGTGAGCGAGCTCGCCGAGAAACACAGCATGCCGCCGGAGAACCTGATCACCCCGGACCTGGTGCGCCGGGTGTCCTGGGAGCCGCCGGCGGCCCCGACGGCCCAGAACGTGGCGGCCGTCCTGCGCGGGCTGGGCGCGCGGCAGTGGCAGGTCGACCTGGTGGCGCCGGTGGTGGCCGCCGCCTTCGTGAAGGCGGCGACGGAGCCCGCGCCGGAGCCCGCCACCGACCCGGGTGCACCGTCGGCGTAGTGCGTTCGGGCCGCGGCAAGACGTGACGGAGGGGACGCCGGAGGGCGTCCCCTCCGTCGTTGCGGCCGTGGCGGCGGCGACGTGGCGGGGGACACACCGGGTGATCGGGCCGCCGGGCCTGGGCAGGTTGGTTACCGGCGGGTAGCATGGCGGAGAAGCAGCGCCGCTCGTGCCTTTGCGGGCGTCGGCCTGCCCACTTCATCCGTTGGTCCCTGGGAGGAGAGCCCCCGTGCCTCGTACCGCGAGGGACGTCGTCTTTGTCGATGGCGTCCGCACCCCGTTCGGCAAGGCAGGCCCGAAGGGCATCTACCACGAGACCCGCGCCGACGACCTGGTCGTCAAGTGCATCCGGGAGCTCGTGCGTCGTAACCCGAACCTGCCCGTCGAGCGCATCGACGAGGTCGCGATCGCGGCCACCACGCAGATCGGCGACCAGGGCCTGACGATCGGCCGCACCGCCGCGCTGCTCTCCGGTCTGCCGAAGTCCGTTCCGGGCTACTCGATCGACCGCATGTGCGCCGGCGCGCTGACCGCCGTCACCGCCACCGCGGGCGGCATCGCCTTCGGCGCCTACGACGTGGTCGTGGCCGGCGGCGTCGAGCACATGGGCCGCCACCCGATGGGCGAGGGCGTCGACCCCAACCCGCGCTTCGTCTCCGAGAAGCTCGTGGACGAGTCGGCCCTGTTCATGGGCATGACGGCGGAGAACCTGCACGACCGGTTCCCGCACATCACCAAGGAGCGCTGCGACGCCTACGCGGTGCGCTCGCAGGAGAAGGCCGCCAAGGCCTACGCCAACGGCGACATCCAGCCGGACCTGGTGCCGGTCTCGGTCCGCAACACCAACCCCGACGCCGGCGAAACCGGCTGGGGCCTGGCGACCACGGACGAGCCGATGCGCCCGGGCACCACGATGGCGAACCTCGCGGGCCTCAAGACCCCGTTCCGCCCGCACGGCAACATCACCGCGGGCAACTCGGCCGGCCTGAACGACGGCGCCACCGCCTCGCTGCTCGCCGCCGAGGACGTGGCCGAGGAGCTCGGCCTGCCGGTCAGGATGCGCATGGTCTCCTTCGCCTTCGCGGGCGTCGAGCCCGAGGTGATGGGCATCGGCCCGGTGCCGGCGACCGAGAAGGCGCTGGCCAAGGCCGGCCTGACGATCGACGACATCCAGGCCTTCGAGGTCAACGAGGCCTTCGCCGTACAGGTGCTGGCCTTCCTGGACCACTACGGCATCGCGGACGACGACGAGCGGGTCAACCCGTTCGGCGGCGCCATCGCGTTCGGCCACCCGCTGG
Source organism: Kitasatospora sp. NBC_00315 (assembly GCF_041435095.1). NCBI lineage: Bacteria > Bacillati > Actinomycetota > Actinomycetes > Kitasatosporales > Streptomycetaceae > Kitasatospora > Kitasatospora sp. NBC_00315. Next base: position 2,559,792 of record NZ_CP108025.1, read on the forward strand.
CCTCCTCGGGCGTGCGCCTGATGAACCAGCTGGCCCGCAGCTTCGAGCAGCGCCCGGACGTGCGGTACGGCCTGACCACCATGTGCATCGGCTTCGGCATGGGCGGCACCATCATCTGGGAGAACCCCCACTTCGAGGGTGGTAAGTAATCGTGAGCACCACTGAGCTGCTGAAGCGCGCCGCCGAACTGTTCCCCGGCGAGGTCGTGACGTCCGCGCACGTACGGCACCTGGACCTGCCCCTGCAGGCCGGCAGGCTGGCGCTGATCACCCTGGACAACGGCTTCGACCACACCAAGCCGACCACCTTCGGCCCGGGCTCGCTGGCCGAGCTGTCCGTGGCGCTGGACCAGGTCGAGGCGGAGGCGAAGGACGGGAAGATCGTCGCCGTCGCCGTCACCGGCAAGCCGTTCATCTTCGCGGTCGGCGCCGACCTGAAGGGCGTCGAGGTGCTCAAGGAGCACAGCGACGCGCTGGCGATCGGCAAGGGCGGCCACGACGTCTTCAAGCGGATCGCCGCGCTGCCCGTCCCCAGCTTCGCCTTCTACAACGGCGCGGCGATGGGCGGCGGCGTCGAGGTCGGCCTGCACTGCACCTACCGCACGGTCAGCACCGGCGTGCCGGCGTTCTCGCTGCCCGAGGTCTTCCTCGGCCTGGTCCCCGGCTGGGGCGGCTGCACCATCCTGCCGAACCTGATCGGCCCCTCCAAGGCGATCAAGGTAATCATCGAGAACTCGATGAGCCAGAACAAGCAGCTGCGCGGCAAGGACGTCTTCGAGCTCGGCATCGCGGACGCGATCTTCGAGCCGGCCGACTTCCTGGAGCAGTCGCTGCTGTGGGCCTCCAAGGTGCTCACCGGCGCGACCGCCGTCGAGCGCGAGGAGATCGACCGGGGCAAGGCCTGGGACGACGCCGTCGCCTGGGGCCGCCTGATCGCCGACTCCAAGGTGCACGGCGCCGCCCCGGCCGCCTACAAGGCGCTGGACATCATCCAGCAGGTCAAGGACCAGGACCTGCAGGCGGGCTTCGACGCCGAGGACACCGCCCTGGCCGACCTCATCATGAGCGGCGAGCTGCGGGCCGGCCTGTACGCCTTCAACCTGGTGCAGCGCCGGGCCAAGCGCCCGTTCGGCGCGCCGGACAAGTCGCTGGCCCGCCCGGTCACCAAGGTCGGCGTCGTCGGTGCAGGCCTGATGGCCTCCCAGCTGGCGCTGCTCTTCGCCCGCCGCCTCCAGGTGCCGGTGGTCCTCACCGACATCGACCAGGCGCGCGTGGACAAGGGCGTCGGCTACGTGCACGCCGAGATCGACAAGCTGCTGGCCAAGGGCCGGGTCAACCCCGACAACGCCAACCGGCTCAAGGGCCTGGTCACCGGCTCGCTCGACAAGGCCGCCGCTTTCGGGGACGCGGACTTCGTCATCGAGGCGGTGTTCGAGGAGATGGGCGTCAAGCAGACCGTCTTCGCCGACCTGGAGGCCGTGGTCTCGCCGACCTGCGTGCTGGCCACCAACACCTCCTCGCTCTCGGTCACCGAGATGGCCTCGAAGCTGAAGCACCCCGAGCGGGTCGTCGGCTTCCACTTCTTCAACCCGGTCGCGATCCTCCCGCTGCTGGAGATCGTCCGGGGCGAGCGGACCGACGACGCGTCGCTGGCGACCGCCTTCGGCGTCTCGCGCAAGCTGAAGAAGACCGCCGTCCTGGTCAAGGACGCCCCGGCGTTCGTCGTGAACCGCGTCCTGACCCGCTTCATGGGCGAGATCCAGGCCATCATCGACGAGGGCACCCCGATCGCGACCGTGGAGAAGGGCGTCGAGCCGCTCGGCCTGCCGATGTCCCCGATCGTGCTGCTGGAGCTGGTCGGCCCGGCCATCGCCCAGCACGTCTCGCAGACCCTGCACGGGGCCTTCCCGGAGCGCTTCGGCGTCTCGGAGAACCTCGGCAGGGTGGTCGGGGCCGGCAAGCGCGGCTTCTACCTCTGGGAGGACGGCAAGCAGGTCCTCGACCCCGAGGTGCTGGCGCTGCTGACCCTCGGCGACACCGTGCTGACCGAGGAGCAGGTCCTCGCCCGCTCCCTGGAGGCGGTGGCGCAGGAGATCGGCCTGATGCTCGACGAGGGCGTCGTCGGCGAGGCGCAGGACATCGACCTGTGCATGATCACCGGCGCCGGCTGGCCCTTCCACCTGGGCGGGATCACCCCGTACCTGGACCGTGAGGGCATCTCCGAGCGGGTGAACGGCAAGCGCTTCCTCGCCCAGGGCCTGGCCTCCGTCCCGGCCTGAGCGCGAGCGCGTGCGGCGGAGCGCCGGTGACCCCCTCGCGGGTGGTCACCGGCGCTCCGCCGTCGTGCGCCCCGGCGGGCTCAGCGGCTCATGTAGACGCTGTCCATGAACTCGATGATCTGCCGGTCGGTGAGCCGGCTGCCCTCGCGGTGGCCCATCGCGATGTCGGCCTCGCTGATCATGCCGACCAGCATGTCGTTGTCGATGACCGGGATCCGGCGGATCTGGTGCATCTCCATCTTCTTGAGCACCGTGTCCATGTCGTCGTCGGCCCGGACGCAGTGCAGGTGGCCGCCGAGGTCCTTGGCGGTCATCATCGCCGGGTCCCTGCCCTCGGCGATACATCGGACCACGATGTCCCGGTCCGTGATGATCCCGCTGAGCTTCTGGTCGTCGCCGCAGATCGGCAGCGCGCCGACGCCCATCTCACGCATCATCCGGGCGGCCTCGGCCAGCGTCTGGTCGGCGCGGATGCACTGGGCGCCGCCGTGCATGATGTCACGGGCTGTAGTCACTGGAGTCTCTCCTCGCTCTGCCCCGCGGCCCGGCGACGCGGCGTCGCGGGCCCGATCCGGGAGCTGTACGTGATGATGCGATCACCATAAGCAGCATTCCGGAGGGCGGCGAGTGGATCAGTGCGCGGAGTCCGGCGGGCCCGGCGGACCGGCTCAGCGCTTGAGGCGGTAGACCACCGTGTCGGTGAAGACCCCGACCATCTCGTAGTGGGTCTCCAGCAGGTTCTCGATCCGCGGGACGAGGTCGGGCTGGTAGGGGGCGAGGCCGGAGTCGTCGACGACGACCTCGGGCAGGCCGCCGAGATCGAGGTCCTTGTCGAAGCTCTGCCAGGCGTCGGCGACGCTGTACTGCTCGCCGACGTTCTGGCTGCCGTCCTTGCCGCCGCTGTAGTTGGTCAGGAAGCCCGCGGTCAGGTACCGGGTCGCCGGCCGGCGGTCGGCCAGCCAGTACAGCTCGGGGTGCATGCCCCAGACCAGCACGGTGTCCTTGGGGGTGGTCTGCGCGGCGACGGCCGAGGCGACCTCGGTGGAGCGGTCCAGCCGCTCACCGGGCCAGGCCATCGCGAGCACCCAGAAGGCGGTCGCGGCGGCCGTGCTGTAGATCATCACCGGCTTCCAGCGGATCGCCGAGGTGCAGACCGCGCCGACGCCCAGCAGGACGAGCGGCGGCATCAGCTGGAGGTAGTAGTGGCCGAAGAAGTGGAAGCCCACGCTGACCGCCACCACCGAGGAGACCAGCCAGACCCACAGGTCGGCGGTGGAGCCGCGTTCCTCGGTGGCCGCGGGCAGCGGCCGGTTGCGGTGGCGCAGCCAGAGCCGCCGGCCGAGCGGCAGCATCAGACCGAGGCCGGCCGCCAGCATGATCGCCGAGTTACCGAGGGCCCGGCCCGCCATCTGCACCCAGTTGCCGCCGAACGTGGCGTAGTCGCCGCTTCCGGTGACCACCCAGAACAGGAAGCCCTTGGGCTTGGTGAGGATGACGGCCACCAGCGCTATCGGCAGCGCGAAGCCGAACCAGATCTTTCCGAGGGCAGGCAGCCACCGCACACCGCGGACCCGGGTGTCCTGGAAGAGCATCCACAGGACGGGCAGCATCACCGCGCCACCGGTCTGCTTGGTGAGCGAGCAGAGCGCGACCGCGATGCCCGCGGCCAGCCAGCGGCGCCGTTCGGCGTACCGGAAGGCGGCCACCATGGCGGGCAGCATGAAGACCTCGAAGGTCGCCGCCTGGGTGTCCTCCGGGGAGAGCCCGATGGAGATCATCAGGTACAGCGCCCCGGCGGCCGCACCGGCCCGGTTGCCCCACCGGCCACGCGCGATCGAGGCCAGCAGGATCGCGGTGGCCAGGTGGGCGACGATCGCCAGGGTGCGCAGCGGCCAGAGCGAGAGCGAGCCGAAGACGGTGAAGCAGGCCTCGTACAGCCAGGGCAGCAGCGGGGGCTTGCGGTCGACCACGGTGTCGTAGAGGACGCCGCCGTCGGCCAGCATCCTGGCCTGGGTGGCCAGGAAGCCCTCGTCGGGGCTCCAGACGGGCCGTACGAAGGACGGGACGTGGGTGACGACGGCGATCAGTGCCAGCACCGGGACCAGTCTCGTCCAGTAGCCCGCGCGCACGGCTGCGGGCAGGCGCTCGGTGAGCGCGGCGAGTCGGCGAATGGTGGTCGGCACGAATGACAACCTACCCGGCGGAACCGGTGAGGGTGTCGGCGGTCTCAGCATCCGTACGATTATCGCTACGACCCCTGACGCTCTGTTACGGAGTCGGCGCCACGGGTGGTGCGCCCCCGTCCGAACCGCCGGCCGGCGGTTCGGACGGGCGCAGATCACACCGGGAGCGGTCAGGCCCCGACGCGGGCGCCGTCCACCCGGGAGACCAGGGCGGTCACCTGGCGGGCGATGTCGGGGGCGGTCAGACCGATCTCGGCGAGGATCTCGGCGCGCGAGGCGTGGTCCAGGAACTTCTGCGGGATGCCGAAGTCGCGCAGCGGCACGTCCACGTCGGCGTCGCGCAGGGCCTGGGCGATCGCGGAGCCGACACCGCCGGCCCGGCCGTTGTCCTCGACCGTCACGACGACCCGGTGCTCGGCCGCGAGACCCGGCAGGGCCGCGTCCACCGGCTTGACCCAGCGCGGGTCGACCACGGTGCTGGTGATGCCCTGGGCGGCCAGCAGCTCGGCGGTCTCCAGGCAGAGCGGGGCCATCGCGCCGACCGACACGATCAGCACGTCCGCGCGCCGCTCGCCGGCCCTCTCGCCGCTCTCGCGCAGCACGTCCATGCCGCCGATCCGGGCGAGGGCCGGGACGGCGGGGCCGACGCTGCCCTTGGAGTAGCGCACCACGGTCGGGGCGTCGGTGACCTCGACGGCCTCGCGCAGCTGGGCCCGGACCTGGTCGGCGTCGCGCGGGGCGGCCAGTCGCAGGCCCGGGACGACCTGCAGGATCGACATGTCCCACATGCCGTTGTGCGAGGCGCCGTCGGTGCCGGTGACGCCGGCCCGGTCGAGCACGAAGGTGACCCCGAGGCGGTGCAGCGCGACGTCCATCAGGACCTGGTCGAAGGCCCGGTTGAGGAAGGTCGCGTAGACCGCGACGACCGGGTGCAGACCGTTGCTGGCCAGCCCCGCCGCCGAGACGGCCGCGTGCTGCTCGGCGATGCCGACGTCGAAGGTCCGCTCCGGGAAGGCCTTGGCGAACGGTGCGAGGCCCACCGGGTGGAGCATCGCGGCGGTGATCGCCACGATGTCGGGCCGCTCGTGGCCGAGCGCCACCATCTCCTCGCCGAAGACGGAGGTCCAGTCCTTGCCGGAGCTCTTCACCGGCAGGCCGGTGTCGGGGTGGATGACGGAGACCGCGTGGAAGCGGTCCTCCTCGTTCTGCTCGGCGGGCTTGTAGCCGCGGCCCTTCTCGGTGAGGCAGTGCACGATCACCGGGCCGCCGAAGCCGCGCGCCTTGGTCAGCGCGGACTCCAGGGCGGTGAGGTCGTGGCCGTCGATCGGGCCGATGTACTTGAGGCCGAGGTCCTCGAACATGCCCTGCGGGGCGATGAAGTCCTTGAGGCCCTTCTTGGCGCCGTGCAGGGTCCCGAAGAGCTGCTGGCCGACCACGGGGGTGCGCTGCAGCGCGTCCTTGCCCCAGGAGAGGAACCGCTCGTAGCCCTGGGTGGTGCGCAGGGTGGCGAGGTGGTTGGCCATTCCGCCGATCGTCGGGGAGTAGGAGCGCTCGTTGTCGTTGACGACGATGACGACCGGCAGGTCCCTGGCGTCCGCGATGTTGTTGAGCGCCTCCCAGGCCATGCCGCCGGTGAGGGCGCCGTCACCGATCACCGCGACCACCGGGCGGTCCTTGTGGCCCTGGATCCGGTTCGCCTTGGCCAGCCCGTCGGCGTAGCCGAGGACGGTGGAGGCGTGCGAGTTCTCGATCACGTCGTGCTCGGACTCGGCGCGCGAGGGGTAGCCGGACAGGCCGCCCTTCATCTTCAGCCGGGAGAAGTCCTGGCGGCCGGTGAGCAGCTTGTGGACGTAGCTCTGGTGGCCGGTGTCGAAGAGGATCCGGTCGCGCGGCGAGTCGAACACCCGGTGCAGCGCGATGGTGAGCTCCACCACGCCGAGGTTGGGGCCGAGGTGGCCGCCCGTCTTGGAGACCTCTTCGACCAGGAAGGTGCGGATCTCCTCGGCCAGGGCGGACAGCTGTCCGGGGGTGAGCCGGTCGAGATCGCGCGGTCCCCGAATGCGGGTCAGCAGGGCCACCCGTTCCTCCTCGTTCAAAGTTCTCGAACCCGTTCGAATCCGAGGGGCTTCGCCGCCCAGTGGTGCCGTCGCGGACCGACCGCATCGGTCCGTCCCGGCTGGTCGAGTCTAATGTCCGCCTGGCGGACACCGGGCGGCGCGCCCGTCGTTGCGGCGCGGGCTTGCTCACAACACAGGACGAGGCCCGGCACCCGATCGGTTCGGGTGCCGGGCCTCACAACTGTTTCGCGCGGGGCCGCGGCCTCGTCGCGCGGGGTGTCGGCCCCGTGTTCCGGAGGGTCAGCCCCGGCCTGCGGACTTCTGGGTCCGGCGGGAGACGGAGTCCAGGACGACGGCGGCGAGCAGCACCGCGCCGGTGATCATGTACTGGATCGCCTGGTCGACGTGGACCAGGTCGAGGCCGGTGATGATCGACTGGATCACCAGGATGCCGAGCAGCGCCGACCAGGTCTTGCCCCGGCCGCCGAAGAGGCTGGTGCCGCCGATGACGGCCGCCGCGATGGAGTTCATCAGGACGTTGCCGCTGCCGAGCGCCTTGTCGGCCGAACCCTGCTGGGACATGATGAACAGCCCGCCGAGGGCGGCCATGCCGGCCGAGATCATGAAGACCGAGATCCGGACCCAGGCGACGTTGATACCGGCGCGCCGGGCGGCCTCGATGCCACCGCCGACCGCGAAGATCTGCCGGCCGTAGGAGGTGCGGCGGAGCACGAAGTCGGTGATGATCACGATGCCGAGGAAGATCACCAGCGGCAGCGGCAGGCCGCGGCTCTGGTTCAGCATGTAGGCCGCGGCGAGCGCGATGACCGCCATGACGGCGGTGCGCAGGCCGATCTCGCTCATCGGGCGGGCCGGCAGGCCGGCCGCGTTGCGGCGGCGGCTGTCGAGCACCTGGCCGATCAGGAAGAGGGCCACACCGAGGATCGCGAAGATCCAGGTGACCGCGACCGAGCCGTCGCCGATGAAGTAGTGGTCCAGGTCCGCGATGACGCCGTTGTTGACGACGTTGGCGGTGCCCTTGTCGCCGAGCACGTACTGCTGCAGGCCGCTCCAGGCGAGCAGGCCCGCCAGGGTGACGACGAACGCCGGGACGCCGATCTTGGCGAAGAAGAAGCCGTGCAGCGCGCCGATGGCCACACCGGCCGCGAGCGCGATCACGATCGAGAGCCACTCGTTGATGCCCTGACGGGCCGAGAGGACACCGGCGATGGCCGCCGAGACACCGGCCACCGAGCCGAGCGACAGGTCGATCTCACCGAGCAGCAGCACGAACACGATGCCGACCGCGATCAGGCCGGGGCCCGCGATCCACAGGGTGATGTTCGTGAGGTTGTCGGCGTTGAGGAAGTTGCCGGTCAGGCTCTGGAAGATGATCGCGATCAGGATCAGGCCGAGGACGACCGGCACCGAGCCGAGCTCGCCGCTCTTGATCTTGCGCTTGAAGTCCGCGATGTAGCCCGCGAACCCCTCCTCGCGGACGAGCAGACGGGGGTCGACGACGGCGGTCGCGCCGGCCGCCGGAACCTCGGTGGGCTCGGCCTCGGCGACGGCCGCGGTGGCCTCGGTCTTGTTGGTGCTCACTTCGCTACCTCCGCGATGCGTGCCTGACGCCGGGTCACGGCGTTCTCCGTGGCTCCGGTGATGGCGGAGATGATCTCTTCGTGGGTGGTGGTGGCGACGTCGAACGCGCCGTTGTTGCGCCCGAGGCGCAGCACCGCGACGGTGTTCGCGACGGCCTTGACGTCGGCCATGTTGTGGCTGATCAGGATCACGCCGAGGCCGCGCTCGCGCAGCCGCTCGACCAGGTCGAGCACCTGGGCGGTCTGCTCGACGCCGAGTGCGGCGGTCGGCTCGTCCAGGATGACGATCTTCGGGTCGCCGACCAGGGCGCGGGCGATCGCCACGACCTGACGCTGGCCACCGGAGAGCGCGGCGATCGGGATGCGGACGCTGGGGATGCGGATCGACAGCGTGTCGAGCAGCTCCTTGGCGCGCTTCTCCATCGCGACCTCGTCGAGCGTGCCGAAGCGGCGCAGCTCGCGACCGAGGAAGAGGTTGCCGACCACGTCGAGGTTGTCGCAGAGCGCGAGGTCCTGGTAGACCGTCGCGACGCCCAGCGCCTGGGCGTCCTGCGGGCGGTTGATCCGGACCTCACGGCCGTCCCACTCGATCGACCCCTCGTCGATCGGGTGAACGCCGGCGATCGTCTTCACCAGCGTGGACTTGCCGGCGCCGTTGTCGCCGACCAGTGCGACGACCTCTCCGGCGTGGACCTCCAGGTGGACGTCGGTGAGCGCCTGAACGGCACCGAAGCGCTTGGAGACCCCGCGCAACGCCAGTACGGGTGCGCCTGTCAACTGAACCATCTCCTTCTTCCCGTCCGGCCTGTGAGTCGCAGGGCTGGGGCGGGAGACGCGCGCGGACCTGGGCGCGTCGGGGTAGTGCGAGAAAAGGGGTTGCGCGGTGGGGTGCGCGCAGGTGCCGCCGGCGGCCCCCGTGGGTGCGGGGGCCGCCGGCGGCGTGAGGGCTACTGCAGGCCCGCGGCGGTGCAGGCGGTGGCGTAGTCGCCGGTGCAGATGTCGGCGACCTTGTACAGGCCGTCGGCGATCACCGTGTCCTTGACGTTCGCCTTGGTGACGACCTTCGGGTCCAGCAGCTTGGCCGGGATGGCCTTGTCGGTCGCGCTGTCGACGGTCGAGGACGCGACGCCCTTGACGTCCTTGCCCTGGAGCAGGTTGACGGCGAGCTCGGCGGCGCTGTCGGCCAGCGGCTTGTAGGCCTTGTAGATCGTGTAGGCCTGGTCACCGGTGACGATCCGCTGGATCGCGTCGATGCCCGCGTCCTGACCGCCGACCGGGACGTTGATCCCGGAGGCCTTCAGCTGGGTGATGATGGCGGCGGCCATGCCGTCGTTGGCCGAGTAGACGGCCTGGAAGCCGTCCTTGCCCAGGCTGGTGATCGCGGTGCCGATCTTCTGGCCCGCGACGGTGGGCTTCCACTCGCCCGAGGCCTCGTAGACGACCTTCTTGACCTTGCCGTCGAGCACCTTGTGGGCACCGGACTTGAAGAAGGCGGCGTTCGGGTCGGCCTCGTCACCGTTGATCATGACGACGTTCGAGTCGGCGGCCTTGGCGCCGAGGGCGTCGACCAGGGCCTGGCCCTGGAGCTCGCCGACCTTCTCGTTGTCGAAGGAGACGTAGGCGGCGACCGGGCCGGTGGCCAGACGGTCGTACGCCACGACCTTGACGCCCTTGTCGGCCGCCTCCTTGACCCAGGACTGGGTCGAGGTCGCGTCGAACGCGTCCAGGATGATCACCTTGACGCCCTCGGCGATCAGGGTGTCGAACTGCTGCTTCTGCTTGGAAGCGGAGCCCTCGGCGTTGCTGTACTTGACCTTGCAGTCGGGGCAGAGCGCCGCGACCTTGGCCTCGATGAACGGCTTGTCGAAGGACTCGTAGCGCGTGGAGGAAGCGTTCTCCGGGAGCAGCAGGCCTATGGACTTGGTGTCGCCCGAGCCGGCGCTGGTCTTCTTGTCGTCGCCGGCCTTGCCGCAGGCGGCCATCGAAAGGGCCATCGAAACCGCGGCGGTGGCGATGACAGCGCGACGCATCATGACGTTCATGGTGGGGGTTGCCTCCCTGACATTGCCGCAACGCTGCGGCGAGGTGTTGGGAGTCAACCCGCCCCCGGCATGTGTCGTCAATAAGTAAATCCAACCTCCGGCGGATCCAAACCCTTTCGTTATCTTCCTGAACGCTTACTCGATACCAAACGGGGCAGTTCCCGGTCAGGCCCGAGCAGCCGAAGTGTGACCGGTATGCCCCAGTGCGCCCGATTCGCCCATCTCGCTCATCACCAGCGCGAGCGCCCCGAGCACCTCTGCACGACCACCCAGCGTGCCCGGAACCACCGACAGCTGGCGGGCCGCACTGGGGATCGCATAGCGCGCCACGGAGTCTCTGATGGGGGAAAGCACCAGCTCACCGGCCTCAGCGAGGTCACCGCCGAGGATGATCCGACGGGGATTGAGCAGGTTGCAGAGAGTAGCCACCCCTGTTCCGATCTGCCGGCCCGCGTCCGCGATCACTCGACGGCATCCCAGATCACCCTGCTGAGCGAGCTGCACGACCTTGGAAAGCGTCAGGTCGCCGCCAAGGTTGGCGTTCAAGAGATTGAGCAGGTAGCGGGACCCGACGAAGGTCTCCAGGCAGCCCCGGTTGCCGCAGCGGCAGACCGGTCCGGCCTCGTCCAGGGTGATGTGCCCGATCTCGCCGGCCGTGCCGCCCGGGCCCCGGTAGATCTGGCCGTTGATGACCAGGCCGGCGCCCACGCCGCTGGCCACCTTGATGTACGCCAGGTCGCTCAGCCCGCGCCCGGCGCCCCAGACCAGCTCGCCCAGGGCGCCCAGGTTGGCGTCGTTGTCCACGTGCACCGGCATCCCCAGGCGGGCCGCCAGCTCACGGCCGGGCGCGATGCCCGTCCAGCCCGGCAGGATCGCCGTGGAGCCGAGCGCGCCGGTCTCCACGTCGATCGGGCCGGGCACGCCCAGACCCACGCCGATCACCTTGTCCGAGGGGAACCCGGCCTGCTGGAGCAGCCGGTCGACCAGCGACTCCGCGCGGTCGAAGCCCTGCGCGGCCGAGACGTCGACGTCGATCGGCTCGCTCTCCTCGGCCAGCACCCGGTGCGCCAGGTTGCCGACCGCCACCCGCAGATGGGTGTGGCCGAAATCGATGCCGACCACGATTCCCGCGTCGCCGCTGAGCGACACGCTTCGGGCCCGGCGGCCGCCGGAGGAGGTGTCGGCCACCACGACGGTGCCGCTCTCCTTCAGCTCGCGGACGATGTTCGACACCGTGGCCGCCGAGAGTCCGGTACTGCGTGCGATCTCGGCCTGTGTCAGCGAGCCGGCCATCCTGACCGCCCGCAGCACTCGTTCGAGATTCGCCCGGTGCAGTGAGGACTGCGATCCCGGTGTGTCCGTCGACATGAATTCACCCTCCCAGGGGCGCGGAGACAGTCCGTCCCCGCCCTTGCCGCGCCGTTGCGGCGGAGTCCGTTGTGACAGTGGCCGGGTCACCGAAAGATGTGGAGGCCTCAACCAGCTGTTCACTTTCAACTTCTGAACTCTAAGCTCAGCCAAGCCCGGAACGCCCCGTCAAGGCCGAACGGGGATCGTTGTCAAACCTCTGCCGGACACCAGTCCGGCCGCGGCCGCCATCCGTTCGGCGGCGACCGATGCCCGGCACGCCCGGCCGAGGGCCGCTCCGGCCCCCGGCGCGCCCCGCCGGGGCCCCGGCAGACGACCGGTGCGGACCGGTCGGCACTCGGGCCGACGACCGGTTCGGACTGCTCGGAGCCCCGGGCCGACGCCCGGGTGCGGACCGGTCCGCACCCCGCGCGCCGGTCCGGCAACCGTCGAAAAATCGGGCCCCCTTACGATGGTGCCCATCTCACCCGCCCCAGCAGCCTCGGGCGTACCAGGCTCCCGGCGGGACATAACCACACATGACGGGGCATCAGATGGCAGGGGATCACCCGAACCCGGGTACAGGCGACACCGCCGGCGGCGGCGGACCGCAGGAGCATCGGGGGGTGTCGCTCGGGAGGCGGCCGTCCCCCGACCCGGCGGCCGTCGCCGACCGACCGACGCAGCTCGGGGGTGCTCCCGTTCCCGTGCCCGCCGCCGGGCCCGCCGCCCCGCCCGCTCCCGGCAGCGGGGGCGGCCACCCGCCGACCGCCGCCGCCTTCCCCGCGCAGTACGGCGACCGGGCGCCGCAGGCTCCCCCGCCCCCGGGCGCGCCGGTCGGGCCGTTCGCCCCGTACGCCTCGGCCGGGCCGCAGCCGTTCGCGGGCCAGGCCCCGCCGCCCGCCTACGGGTACCCGCAGGCGCCCGCTCCCGGGCTCCCCCCGTACGGCGGGTACGGCTACCCCGGCTCGCCGGCGCCCGTGGTCAGGCGGCGCAACCCCGTGCTGCTCTACGGCGGCATCGTCGTCGGTGTGCTCGGCGTCGCCATCGTGATCGGCCTGGTCATCCTGTTCGGCGGCAACGGCGGCAACGGCGACCGCACCGCCGACGGCGGCACCGGCGGGGGCGACGGCGCCGCGAGCGGCTACAACACGGCCTGGACCGCCGCCAAGCCCCCGTCGGGCAGCTCGGGCTCGATGCTCGGCGCCTGGACCACGGACAAGCTCGCGGTGCGCGGCGACGGCAAGGCCATCACCGCCTACAACCTCGCCGACGGCACCTCCGCCTGGACCATCGCGCCGCCGGCCGGGGTGAAGGAGTTCTGCTCGATGTCCGCCGCGGCGAACAGCCGGCGGATCGCCGCGGTCTCGCTCAACACGGGGGACGGCGACTGCTCCACGCTCGGCGCCGTCGACCTCGGCACCGGCAAACTGCTGTGGTTCAAGAAGGTCGGCACGGAGAAGATCTACTCGCCGACGCTGAGCGTCACCGACAAGGTCGTGGCGCTGGGCTCCTCCTCGTCCCTGGGCGCGTTCGCCGTCGCCGACGGCGCCCCGGCCTGGACGTACCAGCCGCGCGACGAGAACTGCAGTGTGTACGCGAGCGCCGCGGGCAACACGATCGTGGTCAGCGACCGCTGCTACAGCAGCAAGATCACCACCAAGTCGGTCCTGCAGGTGCTGGACGCGGAGAGCGGAAAGGCCGCCACCCAGGTGACCCTCTCCGGCACCAGCGAGCGGCTCAGCTCGGTGATCTCCGCCAAGCCGCTGGTGGTCGAGATGTCCAACGGCTCCGACGGCGACTACCTGATGGGCTTCGACAGCGCGGGCAAGCCGACCGCCAAGCTCCCGACCAAGGAGGCCGGCAGCGACAGCCTGCAGTTCTCCGACGCCTCCGACCCGTTCACCCTCGACGTCGTCAGCGGCAGCACGCTGTACGTGCAGAACCGCAGCGGCGAGAAGTACGCGATCGAGGCCTTCGACCTGACCGGCGGCAAGAAGCTCTGGGAGCAGGCCGGCACCGGCCGGCAGGGCCTGCGGCTGGTCTCGGGCACCGACAAGGACGGCGCGGTGCGGGCCGTCTCCGCCGACGGTTACAACGACCCCGCCCGGCTGGTGAAGCTCGGACCGGCCGACGGCGCGGTCACCGACATCGCCCCGATCACCGTGCCGAAGAACCAGCTGATGATCTACAGCCTGACCCAGTTCGTCATCGGCGACGACGGGGCGATGACCGCCTTCACCCGCAGCAGCGGTACCGGGCCCGTCATGCGGTTCACCAGGAGGTAGCACCGGGCACTCCCGGCTGACGCGCCGTCGCGGGCCCGGACGCCACCTGCGTCCGGGCCCGCGGCGGGCACGGGTATTCCCGCGCCCGCGGTGCCCGGGCGTGGGAGGATGCGGAGCATCCCTGCCTGACGAAGGAGTCCTGCGAGTGCCTGGCACCAACCTGACCCGTGAGGAGGCCCGCACCCGGGCCGAACTTCTCCACGTGGACGCTTACGACATCGAGCTCGACCTGAGCTCGGCCCGTGACGGGGGCACCTTCCGGTCCACCACCGTGGTCCGTTTCGGCGCCAGCACCCCCGGCGCCTCCACCTTCATCGACCTGGTCGCGCCGAGCGTCAGCGAGATCGTGCTCAACGGCGAGAGCCTGCCGGTCGGCAACTTCTCCGACAGCCGGATCGCTCTGCCCGCGCTGCGGGCCGAGAACGAGCTGCGGGTGGTCGCCGACTGCGCCTACACCAACACCGGTGAGGGCCTGCACCGCTTCGTCGACCCGGTGGACGGCGAGACGTACCTGTACACCCAGTTCGAGGTGCCCGACGCCCGCCGGGTGTTCGCCTCCTTCGAGCAGCCGGATCTCAAGGCCGCGTTCCGGTTCACCGTGACCGCGCCGACCGGCTGGGTCGTGGTCTCCAACTCCCCCACCCCGGCGCCGGTCGGCGAAGGGGCCACGCAGGTCTGGACGTTCGAGCCGACCGGCCGGATCTCCTCGTACATCACCGCGCTGATCGCCGGCCCCTACGTGGGCGTCTTCGACACCTACGAGAACGGCGCGCAGTCCGTCCCGCTGGGCGTCTACTGCCGGCCGTCGCTGCGCGAGTTCCTGGACGCCGACGCGATCTTCGCGGTCACCAGGCAGGGGTTCGACTACTTCCAGGAGAAGTTCGACTACCCCTACCCCTTCGCCAAGTACGACCAGCTGTTCGTGCCGGAGTTCAACGCCGGCGCGATGGAGAACGCCGGCGCCGTGACGCTGCGCGACCAGTACGTGTTCCGCTCCAAGGTGACCGACGCCGCGTACGAGTCGCGGGCCGCGACCATCCTGCACGAGCTGGCCCACATGTGGTTCGGCGACCTGGTCACCATGGAGTGGTGGAACGACCTCTGGCTGAACGAGTCGTTCGCGACCTTCGCCGAGGCCGTCTGCCAGGCCGAGGCCCCCGGCTCCAAGTGGCCGGGCTCCTGGACCACCTTCGCCAACCAGATGAAGACCTGGGCGTACCGGCAGGACCAGCTGCCCTCCACCCACCCGATCATGGCCGAGATCAACGATCTCGAGGACGTCATGGTCAACTTCGACGGCATCACCTACGCCAAGGGCGCCTCGGTGCTCAAGCAGCTGGTGGCGTACGTCGGCCAGGACGCCTTCTTCAAGGGCGTCCAGGCGTACTTCAAGCGCCACGCCTGGGGCAACACCCGGCTCGCCGACCTGCTCGGCGCGCTGGAGGAGACCAGCGGCCGCGACCTCGGCGCCTGGTCCAAGGCCTGGCTGGAGACGGCCGGCATCAACATCCTGCGTCCCGAGCTGACCGTGGCCGCCGACGGCACCGTCACCTCGCTCGCCGTGCTCCAGGAGGCCCCCGCGCTGCCCGCCGGCGCCAAGGGCGAGGCCGTGCTGCGCCCGCACCGGATCGCCGTCGGCGCCTACGACCTCCAGGACGGACGGCTGGTGCGCACCGAGCGGATCGAGCTGGACGTCCAGGGTGCCAGGACCGAGGTTCCGCAGTTCGCCGGCCGCAAGCGCCCCGCCGTGCTGCTGCTCAACGACGACGACCTGAGCTACGCCAAGGTCCGCCTCGACGAGGCCTCGCTGGCCGTCGTCACCGAGCACCTCGGCGCGTTCACCGACTCGCTGCCGCGCGCCCTGTGCTGGGCCTCCGCCTGGGACATGACCCGGGACGGCGAGCTGGCGGCGCGCGACTACCTGACGCTGGCCCTCTCCGGCCTGCCCCGGGAGTCCGACATCGGCGTCGTCCAGTCGGTGCACCGCCAGGTCCGTGCCGCGCTGGACCTGTACACCGACCCGGTCTGGCGCGAGAGCGGCCTCGGCCGCTGGGCCGCCGCCGCGGAGGAGCAGCTGCGCGCCGCCGAGCCCGGCAGCGACCACCAGCTGGCCTGGGCCCGCGCACTGGCGTCCGTCGCCCGCACCGACGGGCAGCTCGCCCTGCTCGCCGGCCTGCTGGACGGCTCGGTCGAGCTGAAGGGCCTGGCCGTGGACACCGAGCTGCGCTGGACGCTGCTCGGCCGCCTGGCCGCCACCGGCCGCGCGGACGACGCGGCCATCGACGCCGAGCTCGCCCGGGACCGTACGGCCGCCGGTGAGCAGCACGCCGCCACCTGCCGGGCCGCCCGACCGACCGCCGCCGCCAAGGCCGGGGCCTGGGAGTCGGTCGTCGAGTCGGACAAGCTCACCAACTACGTGCAGGACGCGGTCATCGCCGGCTTCGTCCAGTCCGACCAGCGTGAGCTGCTCGCCCCGTACACCGCGAAGTACTTCGCGGCGGTCAAGGACGTCTGGGAGAGCCGCAGCCACGAGATCGCCCAGCAGATCGTGGTCGGCCTCTACCCGGCGCTCCAGGTCGAGCAGGCCACGCTGGACGCCACCGACGCCTGGCTGGCCTCGGCCGAGCCGACGCCGGCCCTGCGCCGCCAGGTGGTCGAGGCGCGCGACGGCGTGCAGCGCGCCCTGCGGGCCCAGGCCGCCGACCGGGCGGCCGGCGCGCGCGCAGCGGGGCACTGACCCAGCGGAGCGGGCCGGTGCAGGGGGCGCTTCGCCCCCGCACCGGCCCGCTCTGTCGTTTCCGCAGGGATTTTCAAAGGAAACGCCCATCTTCCGGTGGCACGCTGGCTCGTCTAGGAGGCCAGCCGATGACCACAAGCGTTACCACCGCCGCCCGCCGGGCCCGGCGCACCAGCACCCGGCGGATGTCGCCCGACGCCCTCACCACCGCCGTGCTCGCGCTGATCGGCGCGGGCGCCGCCGCCGTCCTGGCGCTCTGGTGGCAGGACACCGCGAGCGTCGCCGGCGCCGGCCAGTGGCTGAGCGGCGCCGGGCGGATCACCGGCCTGCTGGCCGGCTACACCGCGCCCGTCCTGGTCCTGCTGATGGCCCGCACGCCCCTGCTGGAGCGCGGTCTGGGCGCCGACCGGCTGGCCCGCTGGCACTCCGTCGGCGGGCGCTACCTGGTCGGGCTGCTCACCGCCCACGTGCTCACGATCATCTGGGGCTACGCCCTGACCGTGCACCGGGGCGTGGTCGGCGAGGGCGTCGACATCGTGCTGCACTACCCGGACATGCTGAAGGCGACCTTCTCCACCCTCTTGATGTTCGGCGTCGGCGCGGTCTCCGCGCGGGTCGCCCGCCGCCGGATCGGCTACGACCTCTGGTACCACCTGCACCTCGCCACCTACCTGGCGGTCGCGCTCGGCTTCGCGCACCAGCTCGCCAACGGCGCCGACCTGGGCGAGGGCCCGGCCCGGGCCGCCTGGTACGCGCTGTACCTGGGCACCGCGGCCGTGCTCGGCTGGTACCGCCTCGTCCTCCCGTGGCTGCGCGACCGGCGGCACCGGCTGCGGGTGGCCGAGGTCCGCCGGGAGGCGCCCGGGGTGGTCTCGGTCTTCGTGACCGGGCAGCGGCTGGAGGAGCTGCGGGCCGAGGCGGGCCAGTTCTTCCGGCTGCAGTTCCAGGCGCCCGGGCTGCGCTGGTCCGCCAACCCGTACTCGCTCTCCGCCCCGCCGCACCCGCACTTCCTGCGCTTCACCGTCAAGGATCTCGGGCGTCACAGCGCCGCGGTGGCCGCGCTCGCGCCGGGCACCGCCGTCCGCGCCGAGGGGCCGTACGGCGCCCTCACCGCGCGCCGCCTGCGCGGCGGCGGGCGGCCGGTGCTGCTGCTGGCGGCGGGTGTCGGGATCACGCCGCTGCGCGCCCTGTTCGAGACCCTGCCCGCCCCGCGCGGCGCCCTGACCCTGGTCTACCGGGCGAGCAGCGAGGCCGACGTGGTGTTCCGCGAGGAGCTGGCGGCGGTCGCGGCCCGGCGCGGCGCGCGGGTGCACTACCTGCTCGGCCCGCGCGCGGAGGTGGGCGACACCGGGGCCGCGCTGGCCCGCCTGGTGCCCGGGCTGATCCGGCACGAGGTCTACCTCTGCGGGCCGGACGCCCTCGCCGAGGCGGCCGTACGGGCCCTGCGGGCCGCCGGGGTGCCGCGCGGGCGCATCCACCACGAGTCGTTCAGCTTCTGATCCGCCGGCCTCCGGGCCCACCGTTCGATCCGCCGCCAGATCCACCCGGGAGTCCCCTTGCGCAGAGCCGTCGTCGCCAGCAGCGCCACCGTGGCAGGCATAGTCCTGCTGCTCTCGCTCAAGCCGCACGAAGCGGCCACCACCCCGGCCGCCGTCAGCAGCGGCGGCGGCTCGGGAACGGGCACCGACACCGGTGCGCAGAACCCGTCCGACGCCACGAACCCGTCCGCCGGCGCGAGCGGTGCCGCGGCCGCCGGCACCACCCGGACGGTCACCGGGAGCGCCGCGGACACCCGGTTCGGCCCGATCCAGGTCAAGGTCACCCTGGACGGCACGAAGATCACCAAGATCGACGTGGTCGAGTACCCCTCGCACGACCACCGGGACCAGGAGATCAACAGCTACGCGCTGCCGCTGCTCAACCAGGAGGCCATCGCCGCCCAGAGCGCGCACATCGACGTCGTCTCCGGCGCGACCTTCACCAGCCAGGGCTACACCACCTCGCTGCAGAGCGCCCTCGACCAGGCGGCCGCCGGATGACGGCCGGCTCGCCCGCCGCCCTGCCGCCGGAGTTCCGCCGGGGCCCGGTGCACGCCCCGCTGCGGCACGCCGAGCACGTCATGGGCACCGTCTTCTCGTTCACCGTCCGCGACGCCGGCAGCGGCCCGCGGCGGGCCGGGATCGAGGCGGCGCTGCGCCGGGCCGTCGAGCGGCTGCACCGGATCGACGAGACCTACTCCCCGTACTGGCGCCACAGCAGCGTGAGCAGGCTGGCGCGCGCGGAGATCACCCTGACCGACTGCGACCCCGAGGTGGCCGAGGTGCTGGAGCGCTGCGCGGAGGTCGCCCGGGAGACGGACGGCTGGTTCACCGCGCACCCCGGCGGCCGGCTCGACCCGAGCGGGTGGGTCAAGGGCTGGGCGGTGGAGCAGGCCGTACGGGAGCTGCGCGCGGCGGGCGCGGCCGACCTGAGCGTCGGCGGCGGCGGGGACGTCCAGACGGTGGGCGGCCCCTGGCGGATCGGCATCGCCCACCCCTCACGCCCCGGCGAGCTGAGCGCGGTGGTGGCCGGCCACGACCTGGCGGTCGCCACCTCCGGCACCGGCGAGCGCGGCCCGCACATCCTCGACCCGTACACCGGCCGGCCCGCCGAGGGCCTGCGGTCGCTGACCCTGGTCGGCCGACCGCCGCTCGGTCTGGCCCGCGTGGACGCCTGGGCCACGGCGGCCTTCGCGATGGGGCCGGAGCGGGGCCCGGCCTGGGCCGAGGCCAGGGCCGGCGTCGAGGCACTCGCCGTCCTGGCGGACGGCGGCAAGCGCTGGACCGGCGGGTTCCCCGCCCTGGTGGCCGCCACCGCGATCACCGTCCGCCCGGGCGCCGGAGCCGGACACGCGGCTGCCCCGCCGACCACGGAGGGCGGGCGGGGCAGCCGGACGCGCTGACGGGTGCGGGGGCGCTACTTCTTCTTGTCCTTGCCGACGACCGACGGCAGCATGACCAGGCCGGCGATCACCAGGAACAGGACGATCGGGATGGCCACGTACAGGCCGAGGGTCTGGGCGACGCTCAGACCCGTGCCCGGGTCGTCGCCGTCGTCCCTGGTCAGGGCCATGGCGGGCGACGACATCAGCATCATCAGCGTGGCCGCTGCGGAAACCGCACCGGCGCGCAAAGCGTTCCTCTTGTCCACGTTTCCACCGTACCGGCCCCTCACCCGGCGGCGCGCGCCGGGGTCGCCCTTCCGTGGTCAGTCCTGCGGGCGTCCCTCGCGCGGGGGCGCCAGGGCGCGCAGCAGCCCGGCGAGCCCCGCGGTGCCCGGCGCGGCGGCGACCTGGTCGAGGGTCAGCGGCCGCCCGGCCGCGTCGGCCACCGGCAGCCGCCAGTTGGGGTACTGGTCCCAGGTGCCCGGCAGGTTCTGCGGGCGGGGATCGCCGACGGCGTCGGGCAGCCAGACGCCCACCAGCTCGGCCGGGGTCGCCAGCAGGAACCGGTGCAGCGCGAGCGGGTCCAGCGGCGCGCCGGGGGCGAGCAGGCCGAGCCGGGTCAGCTCCGCCCGCCAGTCGGCCAGTTCGGCCGCGGCCTCGGCCTGCTCCTCGCCCAGCGCGCGGGCCAGCAGCCCCAGCCGGTGGCGCAGTTCCACGTGCTCACCGGTCAGGCGGGCCGCGGTGCTGGGCAGGTCGTGGGTGGTGAGGGTGGCCAGGCAGCCGGAGCGCCAGGCACCGGGGGCGAGGATCTCGCCCTTCGCCCGCCAGTCCCGCTCGAACCAGAGCACCGAGGTGCCGAGGATGCCGCGCGCCGCCAACTCCTCGCGCACGCCCGGCTCGACGGTGCCCAGGTCCTCGCCGATCACCGCGGTGCCGGCCCGGTGCGCCTCCAGTGCGAGCACGCCGAGCATCGCCTCGGCGTCGTAGCGCACGTACGCGCCCTCGGTCGGGCGGTGACCCTCCGGCACCCACCAGAGCCGGAACAACCCCATCACGTGGTCGATCCGCAGCGCTCCCGCGTGCCGGGCGGCGGAGCGCAGCAGCTCGGCGTACGGCGCGTAGCCGGCGGCGGCCAGCGCGTCGGGGCGCCAGGGCGGCAGGCCCCAGTCCTGGCCGTGGGCGTTGAAGGCGTCCGGCGGGGCGCCGGTGGAGATGCCGGCGGCCAGCACGTCCTGCAGCACCCAGGCGTCGGCGCCGTCCGGGTGCACCCCGACGGCGAGATCGTGGATCAGGCCGACGGCCATCCCGGCCTCCTTCGCCGCCCGCTGGGCGTGGCCGAGCTGCTCGTCGACCAGCCAGGCCAGCCAGCGGTGGAACTCGACCCGGTCGGCCAGCTCCTGCGCGGCGAGGGCGACGTGCGGGCTCCCCGGACGGCGCAGGCCCCTGGGCCAGGCGTGCCAGTCGCTGCCGTGCGCCTCGGCGAGCGCCGACCAGAGGGCGTACTGCTCCAGCCACCCGCCCTCACGGCGGACGAACCCGGCGTACGCCGCCGCCCGCCCCACCCCGCGCGGGACGCCGTGCAGCACCTCCAGCGCCTCCCGCTTGGCCTCCCACACCGCATCCCGGTCGATCAGTCCGTCGTGCTCCAGCACCTCCGCCCGCAGTCGCCCGCCCCGGGCCGCGTACTCCTCGACCCGCGCGCGCTGCGCCGGCGTCAGGTACGCGTACTCGGGAACGGCCTCCACCCGCAGGTGCACCGGGTCCGCGAAGCGGCGCGAGGACGGACGGTAGGGCGACGGGTCGGACGGCGCGCCCGGCAGCGCCGCGTGCAGCGGGTTGATCTGCACGAAGCCCGCGCCCAGCCCGGCGCCCGCCCACTGGGCGAGCTCCGCCAGGTCGCCGAGGTCGCCCATCCCCCAGGAGCGCTCCGAGAGCACCGAGTACAGCTGCGCGAGGAACCCCCAGCCGCGCCCCCGCAGGCCCGTCGTGCGCTCGGGCGCGACGATCAGCGTGGCCTGCGCCCGCCGCCCGCCCGCCGTCACCCGCAGCAGGTGCCGGCCCAGCGGAAGGTCGGCGGGCAGCCAGTGCGAGCGCCCGGCCGGCAGCGCCCACACGCCGCCGTCCTCCAGCTCCACGCTCACCCGCGCGTCGGCGGGCACGTCCAGCGCGGTGCGCCGGCCGGCCCGCACCACCACGCAGGGCGGCAGCAGCCGCTCCCTGAGCTCGGCGAGGTGACGCTCCGTCGACTCCCGGACCGCCTCCGGCGTCCCGGCCTCCACCCCCAGCGCGGCGAGCACCGCCACCAGCGTCCGGGCCCCGACCGGCACCGGTCCGCTGCCCGGGTCGTACGTACTGTCCACGCCGTGCGCGTGCGCCAGCGCCACCAGCTCCGGCGGGGGCGGCGGCGCGTCCTGTGCCGGCACCTGCCGGCTGCCTGCTGCTTCGTCACGGTCGAGGTATGCGGCCACTCGCGGCTCCTGCGGGTCTCGGCGACGCCCGTACGGGACAGCACAGTCCTACCCGCGCGGGGGTCGGCCGACCCGGCACGACACGGCGGCGCCGGTGTGTCGCCGGGTCGGCGGGTCGGCGGTGGCGACGTGGGGGTGGCCGCCGCCGGCGGGGCCGCGCACCGGGCCGGACGCCCCGCATACGTCCATGCAGATCCGCAGCAGCCCGTTGGTGCCGGACTTGTTGGCCGGACTGGTCGGCGCCCGCGTAGGCGTTCCACTGTTGCGGGTCGCCGACGTCCGTGACGGGGCCGGGGCTGATGAAGCGCCCTGTCTCTGTTGCCTGCGATCCGACCGTAGGACGGTCGAAGGCAACAACTTGCTCCGCTGCGGGGAGGGAGTCCTTGCGCGTACACCTCGGCGATGTTGTGGATCTGCGAGTGCCAGAGCCGACCAAATCGCCTCGGACCTCCAGCAGCCGTGAAGACACAGCTGGAAGCAGTGGACAGACGAGGCTTCCTCAAGCGGCAGAGCGCCCGTCCGAGCAGCGCACTCACAAGATCACCGGACGGCGATCCTTAAATCAGACCCCGGCGGTCTGCCAAACTGTCGAGCAGTTGACGCGCAACCGCAGCCACAGCAGCATCCGAGTCCTGCGTAATCGATTCGATGATTCCCTTCGACGCCGCTACTGCCGCCCTCGAATTCTCTTCCCAGGAGACCTTTTCATCATAGGATGAACGATACTGCGGCGCGGCAGCAGCCGCGGCATCAGCCCATTGCCGCGTGGAATTCACAGCAGCAATCAACTCCAGAATCTCAATCCGGCAATTCACTTCGGGAAGTCTCGCCAATTCCATCAGAAATGGAATCACGCTAGCCGTGGCCTCCGTGAGAACAAATCCCAATTCACACACCCGATCCGCCAGCTCATCAATGGCATCACGGGCATCGTCCTCACCGACCCAAGCCAACTTTGAAAGCAGCGCCGGAAGTTCGACCGCTGAACCCGTAGCGTCGGAGAGTTCGCCCCATCGAACAGCAGAGAGTCGCTTGAGCGGCCTTCCCATTGCATCACCCTTGGAATAGATCAGTTACCTGGAACCTCGACATCACAGCCTGGCATTGCGGACACGCCGGGAGCAAATCCCTATATCGGGCGTGATCGAATGGCTTTCGGAGCATCGCTAGGCTACTGCTTCCGCGCACCAGGTCGCCAGCCTTCATCGCCTGGGCGATGCAGCCTATTTCGGCACACCCTCCGTGATGGCCAGTTTGACCAATAACTCGACGCAACGGCAGGGGGAGACTCCTCAATGCCTCACCCGTCCTGCGGGTACTGATATCGAAATAAGTATTCCCCGAAGGTGTCAACAGAACGCTCGCTACACCCTCATTCTTCCCAGGTGCAAGCCTGGCCAGATCGGTGTATGCCCGGAGATCACACTCCAAGCCATTCGTATTGTGGACCAGGACCGGCGTGGCCCCCGCCAGCACATAGTACGTGTGGCACGCGGTCGCTCGCTACCTGCATTTTCGCTGGTCAGGGGCTATATAACGGTCCGTCGAGGTGTGCCGATGTGCGTCGGTGTGCGTGATTGTTGCCGTCACTACTGCCGTCAGAGGTCTAGTCCATTGGGGAAGAGTCAACCGCCGCGCCGTCTATCCATCGATTGACATCCGAGCTACTGTGGATGTCATGACTGCGGCCTACGAGGACATGCCCTTCAGTGAGCTTCTCCACCATCCCGCCGCGACTACGCGTCGGCTCGATGCCGTCCGCGCGCTGCGGCTGCGCAGACGCGACGCGGAGGACCTGGCCCTGATGCGCGTCGACCAAATGGAGCGCGACACCACCGTCGTGGACTTCACCTCCCGCCTGCTCGCCGGGCTGGTCCGGACCGAGAACATCGGCGCCCTGCGCCAGGCGCTGCCCGAAGCCCTCCCCTGGAGCGCCTTCCTGCCCGCCGAGGACATCGACACCCTGCTCGCCGAGCTGGTCGACACGGCGCGCGGCGCGGTGGCCCTGGACAACCTCTCACCGATCGCACTGCTGCTCGCCCAGTGGAGGCACAGCGCCGAGATCTATGCGGACCCTGCCTTGCACGCACTGCTCACCCGTGAACCCGAGGGCGACCTCGGTCCCGTCCCCGCGCCCGGGGCAGCGGAGTGAGCCCGAAGCGCGGAGACCGGGCCGCGCCACCCCCGACCGGCGACGAGTACGACCTCCGGTTCGCCAACACCGAGGCCGCCGACGGCTGGGAACACCTGAGCCGCCAGGCACCGGGCAACCTGCGCCGCGCCTTCGAGCGGATCCGCGCCACTCCCCGCGCCGCCGACATCCCCGACCGCCAGCACCGACTCAAGGGCAAACTCGGTACCACCACCTACAAGGGGCAAACCCTGGAACGCTGGCAGTACGAAGTCACTGGTGGAGGACGTATCTGGTACCTGCTCGACGATGCCAACCGCACCGCCTGGATCACCTACGCCGGCACCGGCCACCCCAAGGCCACGGACTGACGTGCTCACGGGCGACTGTCCGGCAGAGCACGCACGACCCGCCCCCGGGTCAGCCCCTCTTCCCGTTGGATAGCCCGTTGGGATATCCAACGGGACAACTTGCTCTGCCAGGAGCCCGGTTCCGGTCAGCCCGTCGTGCTGGCCGGTTGTCGCTTCCGCTGCCCCACCGTCTCGTCGGCTCGGCTTGTCGCTGAACTGCTCGCGTCCTGACCGTCCCGACCGCGCGGGGGCGAGTTCGGGCAACTGCTGGTCGGAGTCCCGGCACACGGCACTGCTCGTCCGTGGGCCGGTCGCTCGGCGCGGGTGCGGTCAGTGGGTCGGCGCGACGTCGGCCGCCGCCCTCGGCGAGCGCGACGATAGAAACGAAGGGTCGGCCCCCTGGCCGACCCCGTGCCTGCGATCCGGCCGTAGGACGGTCGCAGGCGACAACTTGCTCCGCAAGGGGCAAGGACTCCTTACCCCATAACTTGCTCCGATCTGGTCGGTGCTGGGGTAAGCAGCGCTTACCGCACAACTTGCTCCCATCGGGCACCAGTCGAGCCCCGCTCACGACCCGGCGGACCGCTGACCGCCGACACCCGTGCATACCTCGGGGCCGGTCCGACCCTGGGTCGGTCGGCGACGTCGGGCCACCTCCAGCGGGCGGGGCCCGCCTTGAACCTCGTAGAGAAAATCTGGACGCACGACTCCAGCCCCTGGCCGTCCAGCGGCCGACGGGTCAGCGGTCTCGCTCGGTGCTGCCTGCTTCGAGGGCCTCGACGCGGGCACGCAGAGCGGTGAGCTGATCAAGCGTCTGGGCCAGTGCCAGCTCCAGCGCCTCGACGCGCGCCGCCGTCCCGCCGACGGGCGTGTTCCCCGCCGCCCCGTCATCTGAGTTGCCGTCGGCGTCGGGGTGGGCGACGAAGGCTCCCTTGCCGGGGCGGGAGATCGCGTAGCCGTCCTGCTTCAGCAGGGCCATGGCTTTCTGCACGGACAGGCTGGAGGCCCCGTACTCCGCCATCAGCACGGCCTGCGTCGGCAGCGCGTCCCCGGGGTTCAGCTCCCCGGAGCGGATCCGCTCCCGCAGGGCCTCGGCGATGACTTCGAACGTCAGCAACACCGTGCCGCCCGCCGGTTTACGTCCCCGCCGCCCCACCGTCACCGCAGGTCACCCCGCTTTCTCTGCGCCTCTATCACCGAAATCCGGCCGGTCCAAAACGGAGGACCGGGGCCACAGTACTCGCGTCGCCACCGGCCACCGAAATAGATGAGGAGGGATGCACTTGAATGCGCGCTTGAAGCGATGCTACCTTCACGCACCGCTGGTGAACACCACCGCTGACCAGGCCAGACGTCCCCGGCCCACCATCCGCGCCCGCCGCCACGCGCACCGTGCCCACGTGCGCCGACCACCCTGGTCGCCCCTCAATCGCCTCTCCTCTTCTCCCGACTCCTGCCGGAGGCCTGTCCCCATGCCCGCGCAGCTCCAACTCCCCACCCCCGCAACCACCTCCACTCCCGCCAGCACGGCGTTCGCCGCACCGGCGCTCACCACCAGCGCCGACACGTCCGCGAACAGGAACTCGGCCCTGGAACGCCGGGCGCGGCTGACCGCCAGGCTGGCCAAGCTCGCCGCCGCCGGATACCTCGCACCCCTGGCCCGGCAGATCGGCTCCCTGGGCGGCTGCGCCCGCCCGATCCGCATGACCGGACACCGCACCCGCCTGGACAGTGCCACCGGCCAGATCCTCGACCACCTCGACACCCGCCACCTGCCCGCCGGCGAACTCCTGGTGCGCTGCGGCAACCGCCGCACCACCCGCTGCCCCGCCTGCTCCACCCTCTACCGCTACGACACCTACCAGCTCATCGCCGCCGGACTACGCGGCGGCAAGACCGTCCCCACCACCGTCGCCACCCACCCTCGCGTCTTCGCCACCCTCACCGCCCCCGGCTTCGGCCCCGTCCACAACCAACCCGGCACCGCCCCCTGCACCTGCGGCACCCGGCACGACGACGGCGACCCGCTCCTCGGCACCCCGCTGAACCCGCAGCAGTACGACTACACCGGCGCGGTGCTGTGGAACGCCCACGCCCCCGCCCTGTGGGCCCGCTTCACCACCCACCTGCGCCGCGAGATCGCCAACGCCGCCGGACTCACCCAGCGCACCCTGCGCCACCACGCCACGCTCTCCTACGCCAAGGTCGCCGAATACCAAAAGCGCGGCCAGATCCACTTCCACACCGTCATCCGCCTCGATGGACCCACCGGACCCACCAGCACTCCGCCTGCCTGGGCCACCACCGAACTCCTCGACCATGCCGTCCGCGCAGCTACCAAGCGCACTCGCGTCCAGCACCAACACCCCACCACGTCCGGGGAGGCCGACCCGGCACAGTCGAGGGGGCACACGGCGTTCCGGTTCGGGCGGCAGATCGACGTCCGCGCGATCCGCAGCGCCGACTTCACCGGCGACGCCCCCGTCACCGACCGGCACGTCGCCGCCTACATCGCCAAGTACGCCACCAAGGGCGCCGAGACCACCACCGGCACCCTCGACCGCCGACTCCCCTTCCTCGCCGAACTCGCCCAGCACGACCTCACCGACCACGCCCGCCGCATGATCCACGCCGCCTGGCACCTTGGTGCCCGGCCCGAGCACGCCCACCTCCGCCTGCGCCAGTGGGCCCACATGCTCGGCTTCCGAGGCCACTTCTCCACCCGCACCCGCCGCTACTCCACCACCCTCACCCACCTCCGAGCCGAACGCACCGCCTGGCGCACCCACCAACCCGAAACCGCTGCCCCGACGCCGACCGACCCGGCAATGGTCGACCGGCACGCCGGACTGCCGATCGGTGGGGGCCGGTCGGTCACTGACCGGCACGGTGACCACGATGACCTGATCGCCGGTCACACCGACCGTGGCCCCGGTCACCCCGCCGGTCACCGCGCGAATGACGGGCGATCCGGCGGCGCGGACACGACGCTGGTGATCTCGCACTGGCAGTACGCCGGAACCGGCCTCCTGCCCGAACTCGCGCACCTCGCCGACCTCCTGGCCACCCCACCGCGCCCCCGGCCCGAGCAACCGAGCCGACCCAGGCACGCACAGCGCTCCGGTGACCGGGCCGGTCACTCCACTGACCCGCTGACCACCCCCGTCCAGACGGGGGCGATCGCATGACCGCCGACAGCGAACTCCTCACCGTCCCCGAGGTCATGGCCCGCCTCAAGATCAGCCGCTCCACCGTCTACGACCTCATCCGCACCCGGCAGCTCGCCTCCATCACCATCGGCCGCGCCCGCCGCATCCCCACCCACGCCCTGACCGCCCTCGTCCACCACCAACTCGAAGAGGCAGCCTGATGACCACCGGCCCCACCTCCACTCCCGGCACCGGCTCGCGCAGGGTCCGCGCCAACGGGGACGGCACCGTCTACCAGCGCAAGGACGGACGCTGGGAAGCCGCCGGATACGTCCTGGCCGTCGGCGACACCCGCAAGCGCGTCCGCGTCTACGGCGCCACCCGGAAGGAGGCGCTGGCTCAGCTGACCGAGAAGATCGCCACCAGCAACCGCGGCGTCCCCGTACCCACCGCACAGGGCAGCCTCGGCGCCTACCTGACGTACTGGCTGGAGAACGTCGCAGTCCACCAGCTCCGCGAGACCACCCACACCCGCTACACCGCCTGCACGAACCGCTACCTCATCCCCGGCCTCGGCAAGAAGAAGCTCGCCAAGCTCACCGCCAAGGATGTCCGCACCTGGCTCAACCAGCTCCGCACCACCTGCCAGTGCTGTGCACGCGGCCTCGACGCCGCCCGCGACCAGCCCCGCTGCTGCGCGACCAGCACGTGCTGCGGCAAGCGGCTCTCCCCGCTGACCCTTGCCTACATCCACTCCGTGCTCAAGTCCGCCTTGGAGCACGCCGTCCGGGAAGAGGAGATCCCGCGCAACGTCGCCCGAAACGTTCGCACCGGTACACCCCGGCCCCGCCGCTTCGAACCCCTCACCACAGACGAAGCCCGCACCTTCCTCGCCGCCGCCCAGGGCCACCGCCTCCACGCGCTGTTCGAACTCGCCCTCCGCACCGGACTACGCAAGGGCGAACTCCTCGGCCTGCGCTGGGAAGACCTCGACCATGGCAGCGGCACCGCCAGCATCCGCCGCACCCTCCAGCGCACCCGCACCGGCGGCCTGACCACCCTCCCCACCAAGACCGTCAGCTCCGAACGCCGAATCGCCCTCCCTGCCCCCTGCCTGCTCTCACTCCGCGCCCACCGGGAGCAACAGGCCCAGGAGAAGGAGAAGGCCGGCGCGGGCTGGGTGGCCAGCGGCCACGTCTTCACCCGGCCCGACGGCCACCCCATCGAACCCGCCACCCTCACACGCCACTTCAACGCACTCCTTCGCCGCTCCCACCTGCGGGCGATCCGCTTCCACGACCTGAGGCACTCAACCGCGACACTCCTCCTGGAACAGGGCGTCGAACTCGTCGTCATCAAGGAGCTGCTGGGTCACGCCCACATCGGCGTCACCGCGACCGTGTACGCCCACGTCCGACTCCGGCTCCAGCGCCAAGCCATCGACCTCCTCGGCCACGCCCTCCGCAAGCCGTCGGACACTACCGCCAAGCCCGACGACGGCGACGACCCGCCGCTTTGCGCAGCCCCCGTCCGCTGACGTTGCCGTCAACTACTGCCGTCAGGCTCCCATGAGAGACCAAAGCAGCCCCGCCGGAAAACCCGGCGGGGCTGCTTTCTGCATACCAGATTAGATTCCTTCATCGCGCGCAGGCGGATGCTGGAGGCTTATAGCTGCAACCACAATATGCGGCTCATCTGGAGATCATTGTCACGGAGTTCCTAGAATGCCTGCCACTGTTTCGTGAACCTGGGTGGCGATGCGAGTCAGTTGCCTGGCCTCGTCAGCTCCACGCGCAGCCCTTTCCATCTGCCACTCGATGAACATCGGAGCGAACCAGATGAGCTTCACGAGCCTCGAATCGATCATCTCCCCGGGCTGTGGGATCTGCGAAAGCAGTGCCACATAGGCCTCACCCGCATCCAGATCGAACTGCCCCGATCGGAGCTTCCCAAGGAATCCCGACTCGTCATCCCAGGCCGCATCTAGCAGCTCCAGCAACTCTTCCAAGACAGCCTCCTACGGCCAGAAGCCAACGATCGCATCCGCTGGCACATTTTGCCAGATTAGCACCTCAGAGTCCTTCCTGGCGTAGGCACTATGCCTCGGACTTGACGGGAAAGGCCCATCGGAGATATCCGTGTACCTAAATGGAATGCGGCGCAGGTCAATTGCCACCACCCCATTGCCTTGATTATATTTCCCAAAGGCGGTGGCCGGATCCTTACTCGTGGATATCCAGGGCGTCATCTTCTTTCCGGCCACGTGCGACAGTGGCGACACGCCAGCATTACTGGGATCCCGCGCCGTAAGGCCCACCGAATGGTCCTCACCCTGGGCGAGGGCTCGGTAAACGATATTTCCATCGGGATCCGGCCCAGCGGGAGGGCACGAATTGTGGACAAGGACTGGCGTGGTCCCTGCCAGCACATAGTACGTGTGGAGGTTGGCGACGGTCAGGTTGTGCGTGGTGACCGCATAGGCGTAGTTCCGCACAGCCTGGACCGTGAGCGTGCTGCCGTCCGCTCGGCGGAGGTGCTCGCCGGATCGGAGCTCGCCGGCGTCGACCCACTGGCGGCGGGTCTCGCTCCAGTACGGGTGGTGGTGAGTGGAGGTGATGACCGCCGCAGCCGCGGGCGGGCCTCGGGGGCTGGCGTCGCTGGTGAGGGTGAGGTCGGTGAAGTCCGTGTCGTCCGGCGTGGTGATCGTCGCGGTGACCGTCTCCGGGTGGGTCTCGCCGGTCTGCGGATCAGTTGCCGTCACGACGTCGCCGACGCGAACCTGATCGATGGGCTTGGTGGTGCCGTCCGCCATCAGGACGGCCGTGCCGGAGGGGAAGCTGTTGCGCGCTGTCGAGCAACTCGTGCCCGCCGCCTCGTCGACTTCCTCCTTGGCCGCGTGGGACTCCGTGCTCGCGGCATCGCCGGCCGTCTCCTTGGCCGCCTTTTCCTCCGCGGCCGTGGCGGCCGCCTTCTCTGCGGTTCTGGCCTCCTCGGCGGCGGTCTTGGCTCGAACGATCGCCTTCTCCGCGTCCAGTGCCGCGCGTTCGCCGGCGCGGATGATGTCGTAGGCCTTGTCTATCTCTTTGTAGATCTTGAAAGCCTTGATGCCGACCTTGACGGCTTTGAAGATCTTGCCCCAGGGCACCGCGTTGAGCGCGGTGTTGACACAGGCCATCACATCGCCCTTGGTGAAGCAGTCACGGGCGTCGTTGAAGCCGATCAGGTCACCGATCATGTCGATCACCTGGTGCTGGATCTCGTCGCGCTTGCGCTTGCCCTCGTTGATGACCTTCTGGGCGTTGTCGCTGTCGGCCTGCGCGGCCGTGACCTCCTGGTCCGTGGCCGAGGGTGGCGGCGTGGGGGTGGACGCCGGCTGGGTGTTGCGCACCGGGTCGGACGGGCCGCATACGTCCATGCACATCCGCAGCAGCCCGTTGGCGTCGGACTTGTTGACCGGACTGTTGTTGGCGTACGCGTAGGCGTTCCACTGCTGCGGGTCGCCGGCGTCCGTGATGGGGTCGGGGCTGATGAAGCGCCCTGTCTTGGGGTCGTACTCCCGGGCGCCGAGGAGGGTGAAGCCCGTGGCCGTCTCCTTGGTGCCGCCGACGAAACCCTTGTCGCCGGCCCAGACGCCGGCACCCGGCTGAGTGCCGCGCTCATTGCCGAACGGGTCGGTGGGACGGCGGACTTGGGCGAGCGTGCTGGAGTCGAACTGGACGCCGTTGGTGCCGTGCGGATCGGACGCCTGGTAGGCCAGGGTGGAGGCGCCCTTGGTGATCGTCCGGGTGACCGACAGGCCGTCCGGGGCCGCGTAGCTGCGGACGTCCGTCACGACACCGGTCGCGGTGTCGAGGGTCAGCTGGTCAGCGCCCAGATTGAGGGTGGTCTTCCCCGGATCCCGGCGGATCAGCTGGTTGCCGGAGCCGTCGTAGAGGTACTTGGTACCAAGGCTCTGCGCGGTTCCGCTGATCTGGTCGAGCTTGCCCTGCGGGTTCCAGGTCAGAGTCTGCGTACCCGGGGTACTGGTGATGGCTGCGGTGTTGCCCGACGCGTCGTAGGTGTACGACGTGACCGCGCTCCCGGCCGGGCCGGTCCGAGTGGACTTCACCAGTGCGTGCGGACCGCCCGTACCGCCGCCCGTGGCCGGATCGGTGGTAGGCGTGTTCGGACCGGTGGCGAAGGTCTGGGTGGTGGTGACGTCCTTGCTGGTGTCACCGGTGACGTCCTTCTGGACCAGCTTGGTGCGGTTGCCGGTCAAGTCGTACTCGTACTGCTGCCAGTACGGCGCGGGCCCTCCGACCTTCGGTGTGCCCGCGTTGGCGCAGCCACCGATGTTGGGAACGCTCGGCTGGGCGGCGACGGTCTGGGTGCCGGTGTCGGTCCAGGCCTGAGTGAGCCGACCCAGGTAGTCGTGGGTGAAGCACTGCAGGTCCGCCACCGTGCCGTCCTGGGCGTCACGGACGGAGGTGACCTGGCCCAGCGCGTTGTACGTGTAGTCGTTGACGTCGACGTCGGCGTTGGGCGAGTTCTGCTTGTTCACGATCGAGCGGGTGACCCTGCCCGTGGCATCGTCGATCGTCATCGTGGAGACGACCTGAGCACCGGACGAGCCGAGCGTGGTGCGGATGGGTCGGCCATACGGGTCGTACCGCACGTCCACGACGTACGGTGTGGCCGACAGTCCGACCGTGCCCGACAGTCCGGTCAGTTGGCCGACCGTGTTGAAGGCGAAGGTCAGGGTCTCCGCGCCCCTACCGGCCACGGTGGGGAGCTGGGTGGTCGCCAACCGGCCGGCCTTGTCGTACTTGTTGGTGGTGGGGTAGGTCCCGCCGAGTGCGTCTTCGGTCGAGGGGATCGTGATCTTGCTGCCGAGTTCGCGGTAGCCGATGTCGTAGCCCGTGACCTCGGACTTGTAGGCGTCGCGGGTGCCGGTCGGTCCTTGGGCGTATCGGGTCGTGGAGGTGGGCTTGCCGAGCACCAGACTGTCGTAGGTCCATGCCACGACCTGCTTGGCGGAGTCAGCGGCCGTGCCCTCGTAGGTTCCCGTCACACGGCCCAGCAGATCGGTGGCACTGGTGGTGCTCTCACCTCGCGCATCCGTGGTCGTGACGAGGTTCTTGGTGTCGTCGTACGTAGTGGTGCCGATGCCTGAGTCCGGGTCGGCACTCCTCACCGGCCGGCCGAGCAGGTCGTACTCGTAGGTCCACTGGTTTCCCACGGCGTCCCTACGCCACGCCTCCTTGCCGGACACCGTGTAGCCGTAGGTCGTCTCGTCGTACGCGCCGGTCGGGGTGTTGGCCCGGTACTGGCGCAGCGCCGTGGTCCGTCCCCGGCCGTCGGTGACCGTCGCGGTGGCGTAGCCACCGGCCGGCGGCACGGTTCGCGTCTCATCGGCGCCGACGTACTGGGTGCTGCTGCGCCACTGCTCGACGCCCAACGACTGGAAGATCGTAGCCGTGGTACGGCCTAGGCCGTCGTACTTCTGCACCGTCTGCGCCGGGATCTGACCGTCGGGGTTGACCCCGCCGTTGGGCATGAAGAGTGCGCCACTCGGTACGGCCTGGTCGTTGTAGTACGCGGCGCTGGTCTTGGTCTGCCAGCCGTGCGAGTCGAACAGAGCGTCCGTGATCATGCGGCCCGGTGCGCCGGACGGCGTCGAGGCCTGGGTCTGGCGAATCCGGCCCAGGCCGTCGTAGATCGTGAAGCTGGAGGTGTAGGTCCTCAGATCGCCCATCAGCGCCTGGGTCAGCACGGTCGAGGGCGCGTTGGTGCCGTTGAGGGCGTAGGAGAACGTCCGGTTGGGCAACGCACCCTTGCTCCGGTCATAACCAGGTTGCCAGGAGGCCGTGCCGCGGCCGAGGGCGTCGTAGTCCTGCTCGGAGACACGGCCGTTCTCGTCCTGGACCTTCACCGGCAGAGCGCGGCCGACATCCAGGGTGGTGACGTTCTGCCAGCCGAGCGGGTTGGTGTGGGTGATCACGGTCGGGAGCGAACCGGTGGCCGGACTGTAGGCGGTCCTGGTCTCAGCCCCGAGCTTGTGGGTGTCGTCCTTCCGGGTCGGGTCGATGGTGCTGAGGACGCGACCGTAGGCGTCGAAGGTCGCCTCTGCGGTGAGGCGGTACTTGGGAGTGGAGCCGTCATAGCCCTCCAGCACCTCGGTGGCGGTCTGCTCGAACTTGGTACCGGCCTGGCCCCACTCCAGGGAGTCGAAGTACGAGCGGGTGTCGGCCACCGTGTTGGCGGCGGTCGCACTCTGGTCGCAGCCGCCGGAGAGGATCAGGGTGCGCGAAGCGAGTTGGGTCAGAGCGCCGTTCGGGCCGGTCGCGTAGGTGAACGAGGTGCAGAGCATCTGCTCGGGGTGCGCCAGGTCCCCCTTGTCCTCCACGGTCAGCGGGCGGGCAAGGTCCGTGGTGTCGTAGGTGGACGCCTGTTCAGTGGTGCGCCAGGTGCCGTTCGCGAGCTTGGAACGTGTCGTGACCTTGCCGCTGGCGGTGGCCCTGGCGGTGATCGGCGGCATGCCGCCGGACTGCGCACGGGTCGCCGTGATCGCGCCGAGCCATGGGGTGGAGACCACGTCGGAGACCACACTCCCGTTGGCCTCGTCATAGGTGCGGGTGTCACGGATGTAGCCGGCCAGGACGTTCTCGTCGACGATGCTGCCACCCTGGACGTCCGGGACGGAGACGCTGCGCTTGGTACCGTCGGCGAGTACGTCACCGTCCATGCCGCGTAGGAATGTGGAGACCGACTGCGTGCGCGGCGCCTCGACGGCGCTGCCGGAGCCCGAGCGGGTGGTGACTGTCGCGTAGCCGCGGAACTGGTCCCAGGTCCGCATCTTGGGATCGGCGAGCTCGGAGTCATTGCGGTGCCAGGCCGCGCCGCCGCCGTACTCGTAGTCCACGACGGTGCTGACGGAGCCGGTCACCGCGTCCTGTTGGGTGACGGACTGGACGATGACCTTGTTGAACCAGTCGTACACGGGATCGGCTGCCGACTGCCCCGGCAGGTACCACCTCACCGGCATGCAGGCCATCGTGTTGCTGTCCTCGGAGGACGGCATGTGACCGGCAACGCGAGAGCATTCGGCAGGCTTGTAGACGACGTTGACCACGCCACCGGTCTCGGTGGTGATCTTCTGGATGCGCGGCCGTCTGTACGGCTCCACCGATGCGTGCGTGCCATCGGGGCGGATGATCTCGCCGTCGACACGGTTGGGGATCTGCAGCGGCTGGAAGGCGACTGCAGGGAGGGTGATCGGCGTCTTGCCGTTGCTGCCGGTGCGCTGCACCGAGTCCAGCCACAGTGCCGGGGACGTACCGTCGCCGGGATCCTGGAAGGACTGGTTCAGCGCGAAGGAGTCCACCGAGCGGTACGCGGTGGTGGTCGGGTCCCAGACCTCTGTGTCGATCTTCGTAAGGCGCCGGGTGCTCCAGAACGTCGGCGAGTACACGGTGCAGTCACCGGTCGCGTCACAGGTCTGGTCGATGGGTGTGTCGGGCCACGACTTCGCGTTGGCCTTCACCCGCTGCGCGGGATCACAGGTGATGGCGTCGGCCGGGATGCAACGCTCGGTCGTGCGGAACCACGCCTGGGCGGCCGGGTTGGCCTTGCCCTTCGCGGCGATCTGGTCGGGCAGGAGCTGGCCGTAGCCGACCCAGACGGGGTAACTCGCGCGCTCGTACTGAGTGCGGGTGCCGGCGCCCTGGTTCTGGCCGCCACCACGGGAGTAGGAGTTGTGCTCCTGCGCGTACCGATAGGTGATCAGGTTCTGGTGCGGATCGACGACGTAGTCCAGCGACCACTGCCAACCCATCTGCGACCAGGAGTTGGTCGCCGGGGAGGCGGACTTCATGCACGGGTCCTGACCACCGGGCCAGTACACCGGCACCGTGGAGACGGAGTCGGAGGCCGTGTCGGTGCCGTCACCACCGGGCAGGTGGTTCGCACCGAAGTAGAACTGGGTGCCGTCGACGGTGGTGATCCGCCATGCCTCGCCCGCCCACGCACTGTTGCTCCGACCGGTCAGACGCTCGACCCTGGTACCGTCCTCGCCCTGCAGGTGCCAGGCGCAGGAGGTGTCGTCGCGCACCAGTTGGCCGGCGTGGCCCGCGAGCGACAGGGACAGGAGGTCCCCACCCCAGCACTGGTCGCCGGAGTTCTCCACTCCAGCGTCCTTGCAGCCCTTGTAACCGCGCGTGATCGAGCCCGGCTGCCACTCCCAACCGTCACCGATCCACGACGGCTGCGCGTTCGTCGACGCCGTCCTCCCGTCCACCGCCGCCGAGTCGTAGGCCAGCGAGACGCTCGGGGCGGAGCCGCCCAGCGCGGACGGCATCTCCACCGTGTACCCGTACGTGAAGTTCGCCGCGTTCGCACCTGCCTGCCACGACGACGAAGGCGTCAACGGCGAGGCCGAGAAGTCGCCGGACGAACCCGACGGACCCGCCTCCACCGCCAGCGCCACCACCGGACCACCGCTCGGCGCGGCGGTCGGAGCGGCGAAGGCGCTCACAGAGGAGGAGGACTTCGTGGCCGACGACGCGGTGGCGGCAGACGTGACCGCCGGGACGTCGATGTCCGCGACCAGTCGCCCGGCGTCGTCGCGGTGTGACGCGACCGGCGTGCGGGTGGTGCAGCCAGCCGCTCCCGGAGTTGTCAGTGCGCAGCCCGGGAGCTGCACCACCCGTGCCCGGTCGGACCAGTTGGCGCCCGCCGCGCTGGCCCACGCGGACGTGTCAAGGCCCACCTCGACCTTACCCGCCGAGCCGCCCTCGCCCGTGTCCGCCACCGAGAGCAGAGCGCCGTTCACGCCGGCCGCGCGGGTCTTCGCCTCGTCGGCGAGCTCCACCCGCAGCTTTACGTCCCCGCCCTCGCCGGGTGCCAGTGGCGCCGCCTGCGCCGAAGCCGTCGAACCCGGTGCCTGCTCTACCCACACCGGCAGGGAACCAACCTGCACCGGCGAGTTCGCCGGCGCCGCGTCCCGAACAGCGGAGGAGGAGGCTGCAGTGGCGTCCGGCAGTACTGTCGTCGCCGCCCCCGAGGCCGGTCCCGCCGTCTCGGGTGGAGACCACTTCCTACCCGGATCGGCCGCGTGCCCGTCCGCCTTCGCGTCCACACCCTTCACCGGCGACGACTGCGGCAACGGCGTGTTCGGCGGGATCCACACCGCCGGCGGCTTCACCGCATCCGCCACTGCCTCCGTCGAAGGAATCGTCACCACCGACATCAGCACTGCCAGCGCCGACACCGCGGCCAACCGAGAACAACGTGAGCGCACGAACAGCCCAGCACGACGCGACAACTGATTCCCCCACAAAGCCCAGCACGACGAACACGGACACCGCCGGATCAGGGGCACCCTAGGAGCCGCCGCTCGACCCCGGGAGGGATTTCTCAGAATTTGCCGACGTGGCCAACATCACCTCCGGCGCAATGTGCTACGTCTAGAGACAATCCGGGCAGGCGGCCAATCAAGTCCGTTGACAGAGAAGAAAATATGAAGCGACCGTGGCGTCGATCCATGTAGATTTCACATCTCACGACGGGGACTCATGTCGCGACCACATCCGCCCGCAGAGATACCCAGGTCCCGAACCGCCCTGCGGCGGGGACCCTTCCGCTCGGCGCTGCTTCCGATGGCCGGCGCAGCCGTACTCTCGCTCGGCGCCGGCCTGCTCGTCGCTCCCATCGCGACCGCCGCTCCCGACAGGGGGCACGGACCTGCTGAGACCTCCTGGCCCGTCACGCCCGCACAGCCTGGTGCCGCGGGACAGGCCGAGGCCGTCAAGTCCGCCCAGGGCAAAGCGAGGAGCACCGGCCAGCGGACCGTCATCGATGCGCTGACCACGGGGAGTAGTCAGACGTTCGCGAATCCGGACGGCTCGCTCAGCACCGACACGAGCTCGGCGCCGGAACGGGTGAAGGGTGCGGACGGCGGTTGGCGCAGCATCGACGCGACGCTCGAGGCGAACGCGGACGGCACGCTCTCACCGACGGCCGTGCCCTCGACGCTGATGTTCTCCGGCGGCGGCAGCGGCCCGATGGCCACCATGGCGACGGTCGACGGCAAGAAGCTCGCCATCAGGGCGCCCTTCGACCTGCCCAGGCCGACCGTCGACGGTGGCAGCGCCTACTACCGCTCCGTCCTCCCGGACGTCGATCTTGAGCTGAGTGCCACCAAACTCGGCGGCTGGCGCCAGGTCCTGATCGTGCACACCGTGCAGGCCGCGGCCGACCCGAAGATCAGAAATCTCCACCTCGACGTCATCGCCGACGGACTGACGGTCAAGGCCGATGACGCAGGCAACCTCGCCGCCGTCGATGCCACCGGCGCACCCCGTTTCGCGGCTCCGAGCCCCGTCC
Source organism: Kitasatospora sp. NBC_00315 (assembly GCF_041435095.1). Taxonomy (NCBI): domain Bacteria; kingdom Bacillati; phylum Actinomycetota; class Actinomycetes; order Kitasatosporales; family Streptomycetaceae; genus Kitasatospora; species Kitasatospora sp. NBC_00315. The sequence continues at coordinate 2,597,708 of NZ_CP108025.1, forward strand.
TGTGGGACTCTGCCACCGCGCCGGCCACGGACTCGGCAGGGCCAATCCCGGAGAACGGCCAGGGCGAGTCGGCCGCCATGGCGGCTCCGGTACAGGCCGAGTCCGTCGAGACCGCCACCGCAACGGCGTCCAGCGCCGACGGCCCTGGTGCCGGTGCCAACGTGGGGCGGGTAGCGGTCTCCGCGAGCAGCACCGGCATGGACCTCGTGCCGGACACCTCGACACTCGGTCAGGGCACCGGCCCGTGGTACATCGACCCGGGCTGGAACCCGAGTGCTGACAACGGGATGCAGGCCTGGGCGCAGGTCCAGGAGTACTACCCGGAGACGATGGAGTACAACAGCACCGCGTCCAACCAGGACAAGCCGGCCGCCGGCTACTGCGGATACATCAACTCCGCCAATCCGTGCCCGGAGACCGGCCGTACCCGGGCGTACTTCCAAGTCGGCGTCAACTCGCAGATCTGGGGCACCACCGTCCTGGGGGCGAAGCTGTACGCCAGCATCGTCGCATCCTCCAGCCCATCGACCTCAACGCCGATGGGCCTGTACTCGACCGGCCCCATCAACCAGTGGACCCGATGGAACGCGCAGCCCTGCGGCACCGGTTCCACCATGCAGGGCTGCACCAAGATCGGCGGAAACTGGATCGCCGGTACCGGTGGCATCGAGTACGACGTCACCAGCCAGATGAGCACCGCCGCGGCCCAGCACTCGAGCGACTTCACCTTCGGTTTCGCCCCCGACGACGAGTACAACAAGTTGTACCGCCAGCGGTTCGCCAACAACCCCCACATCGTGGTGACGTACGACATCGCCCCGAGCATCGGCTCTCCGCGTACCAGCCCCACTCCGGGGTTCGCCCGGGACGCGTCCTCCGACCCGTGCTCCACTCCCAACACCACGAACCCGTGGGACAAGCCGGGCTGGGTCGGCCTGAACACCGACATCACACTCAAGACCGACACCTGGTCGCCCACGGGTGAACAGCTCTGGACCACGTTCCAGATCTGGGACGACGACAACGGCGGCCAGTCGCAGTTCCACGAGAGCGGGTGGAACGCCAGCTCCGGCGACGTCGCAGTCAGCGTCGGCCCGCTGATCGACGGGCACCAGTACGGTTGGACGGCCCGCACCGGCGACGGCACCCTCGGCAGCCAGAGCTCCAGGATGTGCTTCCTGCGCGTCGACCGGACGCCACCGACCGCCCGGGTCACGTCTACGGACTTCCCCGAATCCGGCACGCTCGGCGGACACCCGAAGTTCGAGAACGAGCCGGGGGTCTTCACGCTCAGCGGCACCGACCCGGCGCCGGCCTCTGGTGGCCGTTCATCCGGTCTGGCCTGCGCCCGCTGGACCACCGACCCGGTCCAGGCTGCGGCCACCGGCTGGCACTGCACCGATAAGGACGCCCACATCGTCACGATCGACAACGGGTCCGTGGACGTGTCGATCAAACCGGCGCACTGGGGAACCAACTTCGTCTTCCTTCAGACCATCGACGACGCCGGGAACATGTCCCAACCGGTCTCCTACAGCTACTACGCGCCGTCCAACCCGAACGGCCCGAAGCCGATCCTGGGCGACATCACCGGTGACCGGGCGGCGGACGTCCTGCTGCCCGACAGTTCGGGCAACCTGCGGCTGATCAGCGGCGGCGCCGACCCGTATCTTGCGCCGAACGCTCAGACGTGGTCGGCGCCCGGGGGCAACGGTTGGAGCACCGTCCAGACCACCCACCGCGGGTCGCTGACCGAGAGGACTGTCGACGACCTGATCGCCCACGAGACGACGCCACAGGATCCGAACCACAAGTACTCACCGAGCCTCTACCTGTACGCCAACGACAGCCAAGGCCGCTTCGACGGGCAGTCGCCGGGCGAGCTCTTCAAGCAGACCACCTGTCTGCTGCCCGACTTCTCACCCATCACCTGCTCGGACTACGGCTACGGTCCCGACTGGTCCAAGGTCTCCCAGATCGCAGCCCTCGGCGCCTTCGCCGGGGACTCGGCCTTCCAGGCAGGCACCGGCCTCTGGGGTCTGCCCCGTACCTCGCTGCTGTTCATCGAGGACGGCAGGCTCTGGTTGGGCACCTCGACGAGCGTCCAGATGCTCGATGGACCAGCCGTCCTGCTATCCAACAGCGACAACACCAAGGACTGGGACCACTACGACCTGGTCACTCCCGGTGCGGCCGAAGGCACCGATCAACCCACCGTCTGGGCACGGTCCAAGGTCGACGGCTCCCTTCACGCCTTCGCGATCAAGGGCGGGAGCACACCCGACCTGAGCGGCTTCAAGGACCCGAGCGCCGGCTTGATCGCCAACGGCGTCGACCCGAAGCTCTACCCTACGATCGGATCCGACGGAGACCTGAACGGTGACGGGATCCCCGACCTCTGGGCCGTGGACACCAACAAGCAGTTGGTCTCCTGGAACGGTGTCGGCAACAAGGCGCCGGACGGTCTCAGGACCGGCCCGACCGTGACGGGGCTGAGCCAGACCCCCGTCGTCGTGGGCAACCTCAACCGGCCCACCGCCAACTGGCTGGCCGCGCCGGACGGAAGCAACACCATCGCCGACGGGCAGGGCGGATTCGTCGGAACCGCCTCTGGCGTCGGTTGGTCCCAGGACTCCCCCGGTGGCCGCGACACCACGGTCGGCACCTTCACAAGGGACGGGAAATCGACCATCACCATGGGCGCCCCGGTCATCGACACCCGCAAGAGCTTCACCATCTCCGCCTGGGTCAAGCCCGGCTCTGACGGGGGCGTCATCGCCTCCCAGGACGCCGCGCACGGCAGTGACTTCATGCTGTACAACGACGGCGGCGGGGCCGCCTGGCGGTTCGCGCTGAGCTACGCGGACGACGACGGCTGGTCGTACCACTACACGGACAACCTCAATGCCGCGGCGACCGTTCGAACCGGAGTCTGGACCCAGATCACCGCCTCGTACAACAAGGACAGCGGGCTGATGGCCCTGTATGTCGACGGGACGCTCGCCGGCACGGGCTACCACCCCGCCTCCGACAGTTCCGCGCCCTCCAACAACTTCGTCCTGGGGCGCTACAAGGTCCGGAGCCAGGCGAGCACCACGTTCAACGGCAGTCTGAGCAGCATCGCGGTCTATCCCTTCGCCGTGGCTTCCGCCGCGCCGGGTACGTCCGGCGCCATCTCCTCCGGGGTGAACGGGGGAATGTGCGTCGACGACAACGCGGGTTCCACCAACGACGGTAGTGCGATCCAGCTCTACACCTGTAACGGCGGCCCGGCCCAGCAGTGGTCGCCGGCTTCGGACGGGTCGGTGCGGGTACTGACGGGCTGTCTGTCTCCGCAGAACTCGGGCCTCATCAACGGCACCCCGATCGAGTACCACTCCTGCAACGGCACGCCGTCCCAGGTGTGGATTCCGAACGCGAACGGGACGCTGTACAACCCGGCCTCCGGTCGCTGCCTCGACCTGCCGGGCTGGAACGCGGTCAACGGCAACCGCCTGCAGCTCTGGGACTGCCACTCCGGGGCGTCCCAGCAATGGATCATCCCGAGTCTGCGCACCGCGCCCCTCCCGGCGCCGCCGCAGTCCTGACCCTCCCCGGCCCGGCCGGGAGCACGACCGGGTGGACGGGCCCGTCGCCGAGACCGCGCGGCGGGCCCGTTCGTTCCTGCGCGACTCGTCCACGGACCCCGACACGTCATCAATCGAGACATATGAGGCATACACCCCCGCGACGTTGACACCGCCTGTCTCAGCTGGTGGGCTTTGGCCGCGACGTGGATCGCAGGTGGTGGGACGCGGCAGCGCGGCCCGGCGCGGTTCGCTGGCCACGTCGTCCGTCCGGCTCGTTGACCTGGGCACTCACCGCGAGGAGTCTCCTGTGCAGTCCCGTGTGTCCGTCGCCGCCGGCCGTCGGCTGAGGCAGCAGTTGGAGCAGAGCGCCGCCCTTCGGGACGTGCTCCACCACCCGGCGGCGCTCGCGGCGCGCCGGGCGACGGCCAGGACCGCGCGGCAGCTGGCACCACGGGCCGCGGACCGGATGATCGCGGATCTCAAGGGGACGGAGCCGCTGCTGGCGTCCGTGCGCGCGGAGCGCGGCACCGTCCACGGCACCGGCACCGTGCGGATCCCGGCTCCCCGGCGGCGGACCCTGCAGATGGCCGCGACGCTCTCGGCGGCGGCCGTGGTCGGCGGACTGCTGGTGAGCGGCCCGGTGTCGTACGCCGCGCCGCCCTCGTACGCGGCGGCGGCCGCCGACCTCACGGGTGAGACGGACGCGGCGCCGCAGACGCCGCTCGGCAGCGTCGCCGACCCGCAGGTGTTCCCGCGCCCGCAGCAGCAGAGCGTGGCCGGCCGGCCGGTGACCGTACCCGCCGAGGTGGCGCTGGTGCTCGCGCCCAAGGCGGACGACGGCGCCGTGGACGCGGTGCGCGAGGTGCTGGGCATCGCCGGTGCGAACACGCTGACCCCGCGACCCGACTCGCCCGCGCCGGCCGCCGGTTCGCTGGTGGTGTACGTCGGCGGCCCGGGCGAGGGCGCGGACGGCACGGTGGACCGGGTACTGCGCGAGCTGACGGTGGCGGCGGGCGGCTCGGACAGCGCGGCGCCCTCGCCGGGCGGGCTGCCGGCCGGCGGATACGTCCTGGCGGCCGGTCAGCTGCCCGCGCAGGGCGGCGGGACGTACGGCGCGGTGGTGCTCGCCGGGGTCGACGCCACCGGCACGTACTACGCGGCGCAGAGCATGCGGCAACTGCTGGCGGCCGTCCCGGGCGGCCAGGGCCAGGGCCCGACGGCCGAACCGGCCGGCGCGGGCAGCCTCGGCCTGCCCGGGATCGCCCTGCGGGACTGGCCGTCCGGAGCGCCGGTGCGCGGCACCGCCGAGGCCTTCTACGGCACGCCGTGGACGCAGCACCAGCGGCTGGAGCAGTTGGAGTTCCTCGGCCGCTCCAAGCAGAACTTCTACCTCTACTCCCCCGGCGACGACCCGCTGCGGCTGTCCCGCTGGCGCGACGCCTACCCCGCCGGCCAGGCCGCGGACCTCGCGGCGCTCGCCTCCGCCGCCCGCCGCGGCCACATCACGCTCGGCTACGCGATCGACCCCGGCCAGTCGTTCTGCTACAGCTCGGGCAAGGACCTCGACGCGCTGGTCGCCAAACTGGAGAGCCTGCGCAAGCTGGGCTTCGGCGCCTTCCAGCTGCAGTTCCTGGACGTCAGCTACGACGAGTGGCACTGCGGCGCGGACAAGCACACCTACGGAACCGGCCCGGCCGCCGCCGCGAAGGCGCAGGCCGAACTGGTCGGCAAGGTCCAGCAGCGGCTGGCCGCCGGGGGCGGGGCACCAGTGCCCCTCTCGGTGGTGCCCACCGAGTACCACCAGCAGGGCGCCACCCCGTACCGCTCGGCGCTGGCGGCCGCACTGCCCGAGGGCGTCCAGGTCGCCTGGAGCGGCGTCGGGGTGATCCCGGACCGGATCACGGCCGCTCAGACCGCCGACACCGGCTCGCTGTACGGGCACCCGCTGGTCACCATGGACAACTACCCGGTCAACGACTCCAGCCCGGACCGCCTCTACCTCGGCGCGTACACCGGCCGCGACCCCGAAGTCGCCACCCGCTCGGCGGTGCTGCTGACCGGCGCGATGCAGCAGCCGGTGGCCTCCCGGGTCGCGCTGGCCACGGCGGGCGACTTCGCCTGGAACCCGGCCGGCTACCAGCCGCAGCAGTCCTGGCAGGCCGCGCTGCGCTCGCTGGCGGGCCCCACCGCCGCCCCCGCCGGAGCCGCCGCGGCCCCGGCGGGCCCGGGGTCGGCGCTCGCCGCCGTCACCGCGCTGGCCGGCAACAGCTCCTCGTCCCCGCTGGCCAAGCAGGAGTCCGGCTACCTGGCCCCGCTGCTGGACCGGTTCTGGGCCGCGCTGGAGCCGGGCGCCCCGGACCCCGCCGCGGTGGCCGCCGCGGCGGCCCCGCTGCGCGAGGCGTTCACCGCGATGGCGAGCGCGCCGCTGACCCTGGCGGCCGATCCGGCGACGGCCGCGCTGGCCGCCGAGGCGGGGCCCTGGCTCACCTCGCTGCGCACCTACGGGCTGGCCGGGCAGTGCGCGATCGACATGCTGGTGGCGCAGCACGGCGGGGACGGCTCCGCCGCCTGGAAGGCCCGGGTCGCGCTGAGCGGGCTGCGCGAGCAGGCCGCGCAGAGCCCGGCGACGGTCGGCGCGGGCGTGCTCGGCCCGTTCCTGGAGCGGGCGGTCGCGGCCGCCGACACCTGGGCGGGTGTCGCCGGCGGCGGTGTCCGGGCGACCAGCACCCTGGGCAGCGCGGGCGACCACGCGCCGGTGCTCATGACGGACGGCGCGGCCGACAGCTTCTACTGGAGCTCGGCGCCCCCGCAGCCGGGCGACGCGGTCGGGCTGGATCTCGGCGACGGCCGTCCGGTGGGCAGCGTGACGCTGCTGATGGGCTCCTGGGGCAACGGCCCGGACGCCGCCACCGCGACGGACGACTACGTCCGGGACGGGGTGCTGGAGTACTCCACCGGCGAGGGCGGCTGGAAGCAGCTGGCCCAGCTGCGGAACCAGCGGAGCGTGACCGTGGCCGTCCCGGCCGGCGAGGTGGTGCGGGCGGTTCGCCTGCGTGCCACCTCGGCGCAGAAGACGGCGGTCGCGATACGCGAGTTCAGCGTGACGGCGCCGGGAGACGCCCCGACCAGCGTCTCCGGCGGCCCGGCCGCCGCCCCCGGCTTCTCGGCCGCGGCCGTGCTGGACGGCAACCCCGACACCGCCTACCGGGCCGCCGTCGCGCCGACCGCCGACGACGCCCCGCTGACCGTCGAGCTCGGCGAGGACCGCCCGCTGGACCGGCTGACCGTGCTCACCGACCCCGGCGTGCGGGCCACCGCGACCGTGCAGGTCCGCCACGCGGACGGCAGCTGGGTGCCGATCGGCACCGTCCAGCCCGGCTACAACGAGCTGCCCGCCGGCGGGCTGCCGGCCGGCGCGATCCGGCTGATCTGGAACCCCGGGGGCGAGCCGCCGGTGGTGAACCAGGTGATCCCCTGGTACGCCGACGCCCCGGCCGCCCGCCTCACCCTGTCGGACACCACGGTGGACGCGGTGACCGGCGCGAACGCCCCCGTCCAGACCCGCGCGCTCGTCGAGGCCGGCCGGCCGGAGGGGGTCAGCGGCGAGCTGCACACCGAGGTACCGGCGGTCGCGAAGGGGCTGACGGTCACTCCGGCGGGCGCGGTCAGCGTGCCGCGCGGCGGCAAGGTCGGCACCCCGCTGCTGGTCACCGCAACCGCCGAGACGCCCACCGGGACGTACGCGGTACCGGTCACGTTCACCGCCGGCGCGGCCACCGTCCGCCAGGTGCTGCAGGTGCACGTGGTGCCGCCGACCGGCGGCCCGGATCTCGCCGGCACCGCGACCGCCGACTCCTCGGGTGACGAGACCAAGGCCTTCCCCGCCTCGGCGGTCGCCGACGGCGACCCGAAGACCCGCTGGTCCTCCCCCGCGGCGGACGGCGCCTGGGTGCAGCTGAAGCTCCCGCAGGCCGTCCACCTGGGCGCGGCGGTGCTGCACTGGCAGGCCGCCTACGCCTCCTCGTACAAGCTGCAGACCTCGGCCGACGGCGTGACCTGGACGACGGTGGCGAGCGTCGACGACGGTGGCGGCGGGACGGAGACGGTGCGGTTCGACGCGCCGGACGCGCGGTACCTGCGGATGCAGGGCGTCTCCCGGGCGACCAAGTACGGCTACTCGCTCTGGGGCATCGAACTGTACGCGGTGGCCACGAGCACCCCGGCGGGTACGCAGGCGCAGTCGTCGCCCCCGGTCGCGCCCGGCGCCACGCCCCCGGCGTGATCGCGCCGCCCCGGCGTGGGCGCTCCGACGCGCGCCGGTCCCGGACGGACGGCGGGCCGCCGGCGCTCCCGCTGCGGGGGCGCCGGCGGCCCATGAGGCGTACCGGAGAATGACGGGGCAGGCCCTTGTGGAACGCGATCAGGCGGAGAGCGGTTCGGGCTGCTCGCCGCGGCGGGCCGATGCGGGGCGCGTGGTGGCGCCGTGCACCGGCGTGGGGTGGGCTGCGTGCGCCCGGCCGAGCTGCACCGGGTGAGCCCCGGCGTACTCGCTATGGTCGTGGTGCTCGTACTCACGGAACTGGTCGTTCGCCCCGTAGGGCTCCAGGTAGGGGCGCCAGCGCGGGTCCTTGATCCCGGTGCCGATGATGCGCCAGGCCAGGCCGCTGGGCGGGGCGGGCTGGTGCTTCATCCGCCAGCCGAGTTCGGTGAGGTGCCGGTCGGCCTTGGTGTGGTTGCAGCGGCGGCAGGCCGCCACCACGTTGTCCCACCGGTGCTGGCCGCCCCGGCTGCGCGGAATGACGTGGTCGACGCTGGTCGCGGCGGCCCCGCAGTAGACGCACCGCCCGTGGTCACGGGCGAACAGGGCGCGGCGGGTGAGCGGGACGGGCCCGCAGAAGGGGACCCGGACGAAGCGGGTCAGACGGACGACGGACGGCGCCGGAAGGGCGCTGGTGGCGCTGTGCAGAGTGATTCCCGAGTCCTCCAGGCTGACCGCCTTGTGGTTGAGGACCAGGATGAGTGCGCGGCGCATCGATACGACACCGAGTGGCTCGTAGGACGCGTTGAGGACCAGGACATGCGGCACGGATGCCTCCTTGGACGCCTGCGGCGCGTGGCTCGCGCCGGGACGAGCGGTTCGACCACGCAGCGGGTGCGTGATCTCCCCCAGTGTCGCCTTACGCGTTGGTACGGCGCCACCACTCCTGTGTAACGGACCTGACGTGGATTCCGGATGTGCTTTCGGTCATAACCGGTATGCCCAGGTGGTGGCCGGTTGCACACCCCCGCTCCCGGCCGGGCGCGGCGGGCCCCGCCGGGGCGGGCCGTCACCCGGCCCCGGCGGGCCGTCGGCCGGTCGGCGCAGCCCTGACTGCGCGTCCGGGCGCCGGCCGGGCCCGCGGCCGCGTGCGGGAGCGCCCCCGAGCGCCCGCTAGGCTGGTCCGGACGGTCCGCGGGCCCGGGAGCGAGCACAGCGCCGGGTGCCGGCGGCCCCGCCACCGCTCCCTTCAGGAAGGCCCGCACGTGTCCTGGTCCGCTGTCACCGGTCTTCTAGCCGACGCGGCCCCGGCTGCCGCCGGCACCACGACGACGGTCCCCGGCGAGTCACCGTCCGGGCTCGACCTCAGACTCCCCACCAGCGCGCAGGAGGTCGGCACCAGCACCAAGCAGGCCGCGAGCTGGCTGGACGCGCACTGGCAGGAATGGATCGCGAGCGGCGTGCGGATGGTCTTCATCGTGGTCCTCGCGCTGGTCCTGCGGGCCATGGTGCGCAAGCTGATCACCCAGCTGATCACCCGGATGACCAGGCCGCCCGAGGACGACGCGGCCGAGCCCAGCCGGCTCGGCGGGCTGCTGGCGAACACCGGGGTGGTCAACCCCGAGCGGCGCCGGCAGCGCTCGGAGGCGATCGGTTCGGTGCTGCGCAGCGTGGCCTCGTTCACCATCCTGGGCACGGCCGCGCTGATGGTGCTGTCGGCGCTGGGGATGAACCTGGCCCCGCTGCTGGCCAGTGCCGGGGTCGCGGGCGTGGCGATCGGTTTCGGCGCGCGCAACCTGGTGACGGACTTCCTCTCCGGCGTCTTCATGATCATGGAGGACCAGTACGGCGTCGGCGACGAGATCGACACCGGCGTGGCCACCGGCACCGTGCTGGAGGTCGGCCTGCGGGTGACGAAGCTGCGCGGGGGCAACGGCGAGATCTGGTACATCCGCAACGGCGAGGTGAAGCGGATCGCCAACATGAGCCAGGGCTGGTCGACCGCCTCGGTGGACGTCCAGGTCGGGTACAAGGAGGACCTGGTCAGGGTCGGCGCGCTGATCCACGAGACGGCGGAGGTGCTGGCCAAGGAGGCGCCCTTCGACGAGCTGGTCTGGGCCCCCGTCACCCTGCTCGGGCTGGAGTCGGTGGCGGCGGACTCGGTGGTCCTGCGGGCCGAGGCGCGTACGGCCCCGGGCAAGGCCTCGGTGGTCGCCCGGGCGCTGCGCCAGCGGCTGAAGAGCGCCTTCGACGAGGCCGGGATCAAGCTGAAGGAGGAGCCGCCCGCGGTGGCCGCCGGGCTCGCCGCCGCGGCCGCGAGCGCCGTGGTGGACGCCGCCCCGCCGTCGGTGCTGGCCGACCCCGCCTCGCCCCGGGCGCTGGCGACGGCGCCGATACCGGCACCGGCCCGCCCCGCCGACGAGAGCGGTCCCGCTCCCACGAAGTCCGGCTGACCGGCCGGCCCGCAGCACCGCCCGCCGCCCACCGGCGGCCCCCCGGAGCCCCGCTCCTCCGCTCGTCGGAGGGCGGGGCTCCGCGGCGTCCGGTAACGGATCGGCATCCACCTGCGGGGAGCCCATTGACACCCTCCGGAGCCGGGTTCTACGGTCCTCTCCAAGCGACTGGAAAGTTTCCTAACAGTTCTTGTCGCAACCACCCCGGCCGGTCGACCGCGCCCTGGACAGAGGAGGATCGACGCTGTGACCGAGAACACCCCCCGCATCCCCCTCGCCGGTACCCCCAGCCTGCTGCGCGCCATCAACGACCGGGCCGCACTGCAGTTGCTGCTGGAGAACGGCCCGTTGTCCCGGACCCAGATCGGCACCCTGACCGGGCTGTCCAAGCCGACCGCCTCGCAGTTGCTCGCCCGGCTGGAGGCGGCCGGACTGGTCGTACCGGTCGGCACCACCGCGGGCGGCCCCGGACCCAACGCGCAGCTCTACGAGGTCGACCCGTCCGCCGGGTACGTCGCCGGGATCGACGTCACCACCAGCCACGTCCGGGTCGCGGTCGCCGACATCACCGGCCGCACCCTCGCCGAGCACCGCGTCCCGTCCAGGGGCTGGCCGGCCGCCGCGACGGTCGAGCGGGTCGCCGAGGCGGTCGCCGACACGCTGCAGCGGGCCGGCCTGGCCCCCGGTGCGCTGCGCGAGGTCGTGGTCGGCCTCGGCGGCGCCCCCGACCCGGTCACCAGCAAGCTGCGCTACGCCTCGCACCTGCCGGGCTGGCACTCGCCGCGGCTGACCGAGGAGCTGTCGGCCGCCCTGGACGCGCCGGTCAGCATCGAGAACGACGTCAACCTGGCCGCCGTCGCCGAGCAGGCCTCCGGCGCGGCCCGGGGCTGCGAGGACTTCGTCCTGCTCTGGGCGGGCGAGGGCATCGGCGCCGCGATCGTCATCGCCGGACGGCTGCACCGCGGCTTCACCGGCGGCGCCGGCGAGGTCGGCTACATGCCCGTCCCCGGCGCGCCGGTGGTCCGGGACGTACGCCGCAAGAACTCCGGCGGGTTCCAGGAGCTCGTCGGCGAACCGGCCGTCCGGGCCCTCGCCCGGGAGCACGGCATCACCGCGCCGACCGCCGAGGAGGCGGTGCTGCTGGCCCTGGAGACCCCGGGCGCCGGCGACGATCTCCTCACCGCCCTGGCCGGCCGGCTCGCGGTCGGCCTGGCCGTGATCGTCTCCGTCGTCGACCCGCAACTCGTGGTGGTCTCCGGCGGCGTGGCGATCGCCGGCGGCGAACGCCTGCGCCTGCTCGTCGAGGAGGAACTGGCCCGGATCGCCATCTCCCGGCCCGAGGTGCGCAGCAGCGCCGTTCCCGGGTCGCCCGTGCTGCACGGCGCGCTCCAACGCGCCCTCGCCGCCGCCCGCGAGGCGGTCTTCTCCACCCACTGATCCACCCACGGATCCGCCCACCGACCCTCCCCGCACCGGCTCACCGCTCCACCCGAATCCGCAACCCGGGCCCGACCGGCCCACGCTCCGCTTCTCCCGACCCCCCACTGCGGGCCACCCGGCAATGGCGCCTGCCCGCACACCCCCAGGAGGACCTCGAAGTGCACGCCACCAGCTCCCGCAGAACCCGCCGTACGGTCGCCGCGATCACCGGCAGCGCCGTCCTGGCCCTCCTCGCCACCGCCTGCACCGGCACCAGCGCGGGCAGCGCGAACGACGGCTCGGCCGCCGGCAAGGACGTCACGATCAACTTCTGGCACGGTTGGAGCCAGGACAGCGAGACCAAGGCGATCAACGACAACATCGCCGCCTTCGAGAAGGCCCACCCGAACATCCACGTCAAGGCCGTCGGCAACATCACCGACGACAAGATCAACCAGGCGCTGCGGGCCGGTGGCGACGACGCGCCCGACGTGATCTCCTCCTTCACCACCAACAACGTGGGCACGTTCTGTTCGTCCAAGGTCTTCGCCGACCTGAACCCGATGCTCAAGAAGGACGGCATCGACGCCGCCAAGACCTTCCCGGCGGCGATGCTCAACTACACGCAGTACCAGGGCAACCAGTGCTCGCTGCCGCTGCTCGGCGACGCGTTCGGCCTGTACTACAACAAGACCGCCTTCGCCACCGCCGGCATCACCTCCGCCCCGAAGACCTTCAGCGAGTTCGCCGCCGACGCCGCCAAGCTGACCGTCCCGGACGGCGACGGCTTCAAGCAGCTCGGCTTCCTGCCGAACTACCACGGGTACGAGACCACCACCGAGCACTTCCTCGGCCAGTACGGCCCGACGTACTTCGGCGCCGACGGCAAGTCGGACATCGCCACCGACCCGAAGGTCGCCGCGATGCTCAACTGGCAGAAGGGCCTGGTCGAGCAGCTCGGCGGGTTCGACAAGCTGGAGAAGTTCCGCACCACCTTCGGCGACGAGTTCAGCGCCAAGAACCCGTTCGAGACCGGCCAGGTCGCGATGGCGCTCGACGGTGAGTGGCGGACCGCCTCGATCGCGGCCGACAAGCCGTCCATCGAGTGGGCCACCGCGCCGTTCCCGGTGCCGGACGACCAGGCCGACACCTACGGGCGCGGCTACCAGACCGGCACCATCATCGGCATCTCCCAGCACAGCCAGAAGCAGACCGCGGCCTGGGAGCTGGTCAAGTACCTGACCACCGACACCGACGCGGTGGTGAGCTTCGCCAACGCGATCCACAACGTGCCGAGCACCTTCGCCGCGCTGAACTCGCCGAAGCTGGACGCCGACGAGAACTTCAAGACGTTCATCGACATCACCAAGAACGCCCACTCCGGTACCACTCCCGCCAGCGTCAACGGCGGCGCGTACCTGGTCTCCCTCCAGCAGCTCGGCTACGACGTCGAGTCGGGCAAGCAGCCGGACGTCGCGGCCGGACTGGCCGCCACCGCCAAGGAAATCGACGCCGCCGTCAACCAGGCGAAGTAGCGATAGCGAGCAACACACATGGCAATCTCGTTCGGCTCCCGCAAGGCGAGTGCCGGACTGCCCGTCCCGGCGGCGCTTCGCAGCAAGCGCCGCCGGGAGGCGGCCCGCACCCTGGCCTTCCTCTCGCCCTGGCTGATCGGCTTCGGCTTCTTCTTCGTCTACCCCCTGGTCTCCACCGTCTACTTCTCCTTCACCCGGTACGACGGCTTCAGCGCCCCGGTCTTCACCGGCCTGAAGAACTGGTCGTACGTGTTCAACGACTACCCGGCGTTCTGGCAGGGCCTGCAGAACACCATGTGGCTGGTCGTGGTGATGGTCTCGCTGCGGGTGCTCTTCGGCCTCGGCATCGGGATGCTGATCACCAAGGTGAAGTCCGGTGTCGGCTTCTTCCGCACCGCGTTCTACCTGCCCTACCTGGCCCCGCCGGTGGCCGCGACGATGGCCTTCGCCTTCCTGCTCAACCCCGGCACCGGCCCGGTCAACCACGTGCTCGGCAAGCTCGGCCTGCCGCAGCCGGGCTGGTTCACCGACCCGGCCTGGTCCAAGCCCGCGCTGACCATGCTCGCCATGTGGGGCATCGGGGACCTGATGGTCATCTTCATGGCGGCCCTGCTGGACGTCCCGACGGAGCAGTACGAGGCCGCCGAACTCGACGGCGCCGGCCCGTTCCAGAAGTTCCGGTTCGTCACGCTGCCGAACATCTCCCCGATCATCATGTTCGCGGTGGTCACCGGCGTGATCCAGACGATGCAGTACTACACCCAGGCCATCGTGGCCGGGAAGGTCGCCAGCGGCATCATCGGCGGCTCCGGCCAGCAGTTCGAGCCCGGCTACCCGCACGGCTCGACCTGGACCCTGCCGCAGATGGTCTACAACCTGGGCTTCCAGCGCTTCGACACCGGCTCCGCCTGTGTGATCGCCCTGATCCTGTTCGCCATCTCGATGGCCTTCACGTCGATCCTCCTGCGCCGCAAGTCCGGCTTCATGGCGGGTGAGGACTAACCATGACTCTCAGCTCCACGCTCTCCACGTCCACGTCCGCCCCGGGGGCCGGCTCCGGCTCGGCGCGGGCCTCGTCCCAGGCGCTGCGGACCGCGCGGCGCAGGGCGGCCCTGCACTGGGTGGCGGTGCACTCGCTCGCGATCGCCGCCGCCCTGTTCTTCCTGCTGCCGTTCGTCTTCGTCTTCCTCACCTCGGTGATGACCGACCGCCAGGCGCTCACCACCAACCTCTGGCCCACCAGCTGGCAGTGGGGCAACTACCTCAAGGTCTGGGACACCCCCGGCTTCCTCACCTGGTGGCGCAACACGCTGCTCTACGCCGGCCTGGGCACCGTCCTGACCGTCGCCTCCAGCCTCCCGGTCGCCTACGCGCTGGCCAAGTTCCGCTTCCGCGGCCGCAACCTCGCCCTGATGGCCGTCATCTCGATGATGATGCTCCCGCCCCAGGTCACCATCATCCCGATGTACCTGTTCTGGGCGAAGCAGATGCACCTCAGCGGCACCCTGTGGCCGCTCATCATCCCGATGGCCTTCGGCGACGCCTTCTCGATCTTCCTCCTGCGCCAGTTCCTGCTGACCATCCCCAAGGAGTACATCGAGGCCGCCCGGATCGACGGCTGCGGTGAGTTCCGCATCCTTCTCAGGGTCGTCCTGCCGATGGCCAGGCCCGCGATCGCCGCGGTCGGACTGTTCCAGTTCTTCTACGCCTGGAACGACTACTTCGGCCCGCAGATCTACGCCAGCGAGAACCCCGGCGCCTGGACCCTCTCCTTCGGCCTCGAATCCTTCAAGGGCGCCCACCACACCAACTGGAACCTCACGATGGCCGCCACCCTCCTCGTCATGGCACCCGTCATCGTCCTCTTCTTCTTCGCCCAGAAAGCCTTCATCGAAGGCGTCACACTGACAGGGGTCAAGGGCTGATGTCCCGCACTCTGAAGCTCGCCATCGTCGGCGGCGGATCCACCTACACCCCCGAGCTGATCGACGGCTTCGCCCGGCTGCGCGACACCCTGCCGATCGGCGAACTCGTCCTGATCGACCCCGCGGCGGACCGGCTGGAGCTGGTCGGCGGCCTGGCCAGGCGGATCTTCGCCAAGCAGGGCCACCCGGGAACGGTCTCCACCACGACCGACGTCGCGGCCGGTGTGCAGGGCGCGGACGCCGTGCTGCTCCAGCTGCGGGTCGGCGGGCAGGCCGCCCGCGACCGGGACGAGACCTGGCCGCTGGAGTGCGGCTGCGTCGGCCAGGAGACCACCGGGGCCGGCGGGCTCGCCAAGGCCCTGCGGACCGTCCCGGTGGTGCTCGACATCGCCGAGCAGGTGCGCCGGGCCAACCCGGACGCCTGGATCGTCGACTTCACCAACCCGGTCGGCATCGTCACCCGGGCCCTGCAGAACGCCGGGCACAAGGCCGTCGGCCTGTGCAACGTGGCGATCGGCTTCCAGCGGCGCTTCGCCAAGCACCTCGGTGTCGACCCCGAGCTGGTCCGCCTCGACCACGTCGGCCTGAACCACCTCAGCTGGGAGCGCGGCGTCACGCTGCTCGACGCCCCCGGCTCGGGCACCGGACGGGAGGTGCTGCCGGAGCTGCTGGCGAGCCACGGCGAGGAGATCTCCGCGGACCTCCACCTGCCGCTGCCGGTCATCCGGCGCCTGGGCGTGGTGCCCTCGTACTACCTGCGGTACTTCTACCAGCACGACGTGGTGGTGGAGGAGCTGAAGGTCAAGGGTTCGCGCGCCTCCGAGGTCGCCGCCATCGAACGGCAACTGCTCGACATGTACGCCGACCCGGCGCTGGACACCAAGCCCGAGTTGCTCGCCCAGCGCGGCGGGGCGTTCTACTCGGAGGCGGCCGTCCAGCTGATCGCCTCCCTGCTGGGCACCGACGGGCGCACCACCGTGCAGGTCGTGAACACCCGCAACGACGGCATCCTGCCCTTCCTGCCGGACGACGCCGTGATCGAGGTACCGGCCGAGGTGGACGCCGCCGGGGTGCGTCCGCTGCCCCAGCGCCCGGTCGAGCCGCTCTACGCGGGTCTGATCGCCGGTGTGACCGCCTACGAGCAACTCGCCCTGGAGGCGGCGCTCAAGGGCGGCCGCGACCGGGTCTTCGACGCCCTGCTCGCGCACCCCCTGGTCGGCCAGCTGGAGCTCGCCGAGCAGCTGACCGACAGCCTGCTCGCGCACAACCGTGAGCACCTGAGCTGGGCCTGAGCACCCCCGCAGAGCCCGGACGGCTCCCGGAGCCCGGACCACCCACCTGTGCCGGGCCCGCAGCACCACCCAGAACCCCGGCCGGAACAGCGGCCTGGGCACGTACGAGCGCGGGGACCTGATGACCCACCAGCCCGAACCACTCCAGCCCGGCGTACTCGCCATCGACGCGGGCAACAGCAAGACCGACGTCGCTCTCGTCGCCGCCGACGGGACCGTCCTCGGCACCGCCCGCGGCGGCGGATTCCAGCCGCAGCTGGTCGGCGGCCCGCGGGCGGCGATCGTCTCCCTCGCCCCGCTGGTCGAGGCGGCGGCGGCCGCCGCCGGCCTCTCCACCGCCGACGGGGTGCTGACCGACCACGTCAGCGCCTGTCTGGCCAACGCCGACCTCCCGCTGGAGGAGCAGCTGCTGCAGAGCGCCCTGGAGGAGCAGGGGTGGGGAGCCAGCAGCGCGGCGGTGAACGACACCTTCGGCCTGCTGCGGGCCGGCACCGACGGTCCCCGGGGGGTGGCGGTGGTGTGCGGCGCGGGGATCAACTGCGTCGGGCTGCTGCCGGACGGGCGCACCGCGCGCTTCCCGGCCCTCGGTGAGCTGACCGGGGACTGGGGCGGCGGCGCCGGCCTGGCGACCTCCAGCATGTGGCACGCCGTCCGCGCGGAGGACGGCCGCGGCCCGGCCACCGCCTTGGCCCCCGCCATCGCCGCGCACTTCGGCCTGCGGAGCGCCGGCGCGGTCGCCGAGGCGCTGCACCTGGGGCAGGTCGAGAAGTGGCGGCTGCACGAGATCGTCCGGCTGCTGTTCACGGCCGCCGAGAGCGGCGACGCGATCGCGCTGGATCTGGTGGACCGCCAGGCGGACGAGATCACCCGGCTCGCGGTGGTCGCCCTCACCCGGCTCGACCTGCTCGGCGAGAGCACCCCCGTGGTGCTCGGCGGCGGTGTCCTGGCGTCCCGTCAGCCACTGCTGATCGACAACGTCACCGCTCGCCTGGCGGTCGCCGCGCCGCACGCCGTGCCGCGCGTCGTGGTCGCGCCGCCGGTCCTCGGCGCCGCCCTGCTGGGCCTGGACCACCTCGACGCCGCCGGCCTCGGCCGGGGCCCCGCCGCCCACGAGCGGCTGCGGGCCGCGTACTCGGCCGTGCAGCCCGTCGCGGCCTGACGCGCGGCCCCGGCGCCCGCCGTGGCCGCGCCGGGCCCGGCGCGCCGGCGTCCGCCGAAGCGGTCGTCCGGGCGGGTCCGCACACCCGTCCGGACGGCTCCTTCGGCGGACGCCGCCCGTCCGGCCCCGCACCGCCACTGGCCCCGGGCGCTGCGGCGTGGCAGCGTACCGGTGTCCACCCGCCGGGCCCGGCCGTGAGGGAGCAGCCATGCGGTACCGCTTCGACCCCGAACTCGCCGCCGCGCTGGCGATGTCCGTCGACGTCGACCTGTCGGATCTCGACGCCGCCCGGGCGGCCCAGGCGGCCGAACTGGCGGGCACCGTGCGGCGGGCCGACAGTCGCGGCGTGAGCGTCGGCGACCTGCGCGTCCCCGGGCCGCCCGGCGCTCCCGAGGTCGCCCTGCGCACCTACCGCCCCCAGGGCGTGGCCGGGCCGCTGCCCGTGCTGTGCAGCCTGCACGGCGGTGGATTCGTGCTCGGCGACCTGGACGTCGACCACGAGAGCAACCTCCGGTTCTGCCGCGAACTCGGGGTGTTCGTGGTCGCCGTGGACTACCGGCTGGCCCCCGAACACCCCTACCCGGCCGCCCTGGAGGACTGCTACGCCGCACTTCGCTGGATCGCCGGGAGCGCCGCCGCCGAGGGCCTGCGGCCCGACCGGATCGCGGTGTGGGGCGACAGCGCCGGGGCCGGCCTCGCCGCCGGCCTCGCCCTGCTGGCCCGCGACCGCGGCGGCCCCGCGCTCTGCTTCCAGCACCTGCACAGCCCGGCCCTGGACGACCGCCAGTCCACCCCCAGCGCCCTGAGCTGCACCGACACCCCGATCTGGAACCGGCGCAACGCCCGGATCGGCTGGGACGCCTACCTCGGCCCCGGGATCCCCGGGACGCCCGGGGTCCCGGTGTACGCCGCACCGGCCCGGGCCGACGACCTGACCGGGCTGCCGCCCGCGTACGTCGCCGTCATGGAGCACGACCCCCTGCACGACGAGGGGGTCGACCACGCCCGCGCCCTGCGGGCCGCCGGGGTCCCCACCGAACTGCACGTCTTCCCGGGCACGTTCCACGGCGCGGCCATGGTCGGCCACGCCGGCGTCGTGCAGCGGATGACGGCCGAGGCGCTCGCGGTGCTGCGCCACGCCCTGACCGGCTGAGCGCCCGCGCCCGGAGCCGGCGTCCGGCCGCTCAGGGCGTCGGATCGGCGGCCAACCGCCGGGCGTACAGGGCCAACTGAGCCCGGAAGCGGTCCTGCGGATCACGCAGCCGCCAGTCGAGCGCGCCTTCCACGTGGGCCAGTCGGGCCGCCACCGAGCTGTGGTGCAGGTGCAGTTCGGCCGCCGCCTGGCGAAGCGAGCCGGTGCGGCAGAAGGCGGCCAGCGCGGCGATGCTCAGCGCGCCGCCCTCCCGTCCGGCCAGCTCGTCCAGCGCCCGGACGTCCGGCTCCGCCCGCAACCGCTCGGCCGGGATCTGCGCCAGCAGCGCCACCGGCCCCAACTCGTCGTGGTCCACCAGTGCTTCGTCCGGCGCTCCCGCGCCGGCGAACCGCAGCGCCGAGCGGGCCTGCGCCCAGGACGCCGAAGCCGCCATCGGCTCGGCGGCCCCGCCGATCCCCACCCGCACCCCGCGGGCGGACTCCCGCAGGGCGGCCCGCTCGCCCAGCACTGCCCGCAGCTCGCCGGCCGGTGACGCTCCGCCGTCCCGGCGCTGCAGCAGCACCACGCCGAGGCGCCCCACCCGGGCCACCCGGACGGCCGCCGGCAGCGCGCCCCGGCCGAGCAGCGCCACCGCCTCCACCCCGGGATCGGCCGGATCGGCCCTCCCCTGCGGCGCGGTGGCGGGATCGACGGCGACCGCGACGACCCGCAGCGGCGGCTCCGGCGCCAGGCCGAGCAGCCGTAGCGCGCGGGCCCGGTCCTCCACCGCCTCCCGCTCGGAGAGCACCAGTTCCACCAGGGCCGGATCGGCCACGTGCGGCGGCTCGGCGCTCCGGGGCGGGCCGCCCAGCAGCCGAGCGGCGATCGCCATCCACTCCAGCACCAGATCGTCGAACGGGCCCGCCACACCGGGCCGTTCCAGCCAGACCCGGCCGCCTCCGGCCAGCCCTGCCTCGCCCGACACCAGCCCGGGCGTGCCCGGCAGGGCCACACCGTCCGGCCCGTACCGGGCGGTGCGCCCGTCGGCGAGCAGCAGCCCGGCCGGGCACTCGGCCAGGCCGGCGGTGGAGCGCGCCAGCATGCCTGGATCGAGGGCGCCACCGCGCAGCAGCGCCTCGAAGTGGGCGATCACCCGGACCGCGCTGGCCGCGTCCGCGTCGAGCGCCGACAGGCGCAGCAACAAGCCCTTCACAGCCGGAGTATAGGGAGACCCCGCGCTCCGCCGACAGGGCGCCGCGAGCCCCGGCCGCGCCGCCGGGCCCGCGGGCGGCGGGCCCGCGCACCGGTCGGACGGCGGCCGCCGTTGTCCCGACGCCTGTCGGATGCCCCGCGCCGACGCGCCGTGTCACCGTGTGGTCACGGCGCACCGAGCGCCGGCCGGGCCTCCCCCAGCGGATCGCTCGTCCCCCTGACCCACCACCCCGGGAAGCCACGTGTCCACGGATCCGAGCAGCTCCACCGCCGACGCGGCGCAGCCGGCCCGGCAGCTACGCGGCCTCGCCGCGCCGCCGCCGCCCACCGGCCTCTCGCCGGGATCCGGCGCGGTGGCGGCGCCCGCCGAGGCCGCCCGGCCCGACACCACGATCGTCGACTCGACCGGGCGCGGGGGCGCCTCGGTGGCGCTCACCTTCGACGACGGTCCCGACCCGGTGGCCACGCCGCGGCTGCTCGCGGTGTTGCGCGAGCAGCACGTCAGGGCGGTGTTCTCGCTCTGGGGCGAGCACGTCCGGGAGCATCCGGAGCTGGTCCGCGCCATCGCCGCCGACGGCCACACGCTCTGCAACCACACCATGCACCACGAGGACATGGGCAGCTGGGGCCCGGAGCGGATCCGCGCGGACCTGGCGCGGACCAGTGCGCTGATCCACCGGGCGGCCCCCGCGGCGCCGATCCGCCACTTTCGTGCCCCGTACGGGAGTTGGGGATCCACGCCGGAGGTCGCGGTCCAGCTCGGGATGCAGCCGCTGGGCTGGCGGCTGGCGATCGGGGACTGGGAGCCGCCCGGCACCGACGAGCTGGTCCGGCGACTGGTGGAGGGCATCACCCCCGGCGCCGTGGTGCTGATGCACGACGGCGGCGGCGATCGCACCCAGACGGTCGAGGCGGTGGCCCGGATCATCCCCGAACTCAGGTCGAAGGGATGGCACTTCGACACCCCCGCCCGGCACGGCTGACCCCCGCCCGCCTGGGCCGGCCCCGCCCGGCACCCGCCCGTCAGGGCCCCCTCGGCCGGGGCCGGCGTCCCCACCCGCCGGCCCCTCCGCTCCCAACGCGGCCCCCACCCGGCCGCGTGCGCCGCACCGCGAATCGAGAGGACAGGGACATGTCCGCACTCCAGGGCTCCACCGCACCCCCCACGAGGCGTCGAAAGCCGCTCCGGACGCTGCTCACCGTGCTGGCGGGCGCCGTCGCCCCGCTGCTGGCGGCGCTGCTCGCGCTCGCCGGGCCGGCCACCGCCGCGCAGCTCACCGAGGTCACCGGCTTCGGCCCGAACCCGAGCGGCCTGCGGATGTACGAGTACGTGCCGGCCAGTGCCCCCGCGTCCGGTGCTCCCGTCCTGGTGGCGGTGCACTACTGCACCGGTACGGGCCCGGCCTTCTTCTCCGGCACCGAGTTCGCCTCGCTCGCCGACCGCTACGGCTTCATCGTGGTCTACCCGTCCGCGACGCGCAGCGGCGGCTGCTTCGACGTCTCCTCGCCGCAGGCGCTCACCCACGACGGCGGCAGCGACCCGGTGGGCATCGTCTCCATGGTCCGCAGCGCCGTCCAGCGCCACGCCGCGGACGCCGGCCGGGTGTACGTCACCGGTGCCTCCTCCGGCGCCATGATGACCAACGTCCTGCTCGGGGACTACCCGGACGTCTTCAAGGCCGGCGCCGCCTTCATGGGGGTGCCGTTCGGCTGCTTCGCGACCACCGACGGTTCCGGCTGGAACAGCGCCTGCGCCAACGGCACCGTGAGCAGGACCCCGGCGCAGTGGGGGGATCTGGTCCGTGGCGCCTACCCGGGCTACACCGGCCCCCGGCCCCGGATGCAGGTCTGGCACGGCACCGAGGACACCACGCTGCACTACCCGAACTTCGCCGAAGAGATCAAGCAGTGGACCGACGTCCTCGGCGTGGGCCAGACCCCCGTCCTGACCGACCACCCGCAGAGCACCTG
Organism: Kitasatospora sp. NBC_00315; assembly: GCF_041435095.1. Lineage (NCBI taxonomy): Bacteria > Bacillati > Actinomycetota > Actinomycetes > Kitasatosporales > Streptomycetaceae > Kitasatospora > Kitasatospora sp. NBC_00315. The sequence continues at coordinate 2,619,633 of NZ_CP108025.1, forward strand.
GACCCGGACCCGCTACGGCGCGAACGCCACCCAGGCGCCGGTCGAGGCGATCAGCGTCCAGGGCGCCGGCCACACGCTGCCCGCCACCGGCATGGCGGCGGCGGCCATCGCCGGCCTGGACGCCACCTCCGGACCGAGCGCCCCGCCCACCAGTACCCCGCCCACCAGTACGCCGCCCACCACTCCCCCGGCGAGCACACCTCCGCCCACCACCACCCCGCCCACGGCCGGCGCGTGCAGCGTCTCCTACACCACCAGCGCCTGGAACACCGGCTTCACCGCGGCCGTCACCATCACCAACACCGGCACCGCCGCCGTCAACGGCTGGACGCTGACCTTCACGCTGCCGACCGGGCAGGCCATCACCTCCGGCTGGAACGCGACCTACGCACCGTCCACCGGGACGGTGAGTGCCAGGAACCTCGCCTACAACGCCGCGCTGGCTCCCGGAGCCTCCACCTCGATCGGCTTCCAGGCCAACCACACCGGCGACACCACCAGGCCCGCCGGGTTCACCCTGAACGGCACCTCCTGCAGCATCAGCTGACGCCCCATCAGACGATCCATCGTTCCTGCGGCGGGGGGCGACCCCCGCCGCAGCCGTCCCCGGAGCCCGAACCATGAAACGAACGCCCTCGGTCGCCGCCCTGGCCGTCGCCGGTGTCCTCTGCGCGGCCGGCCTGGCCACCGCGCCCGCCACGGGCGGCTCGGCCGCCGCCGCCCCGGCGGACGCCGGCTCGCACCTCCCGCCGGGCCACTGGGTGAGCACCTGGACCGCGATGCCGCAGCTGACCGAACCCGCCAACCTGCCGCCCGCTCCGTTCACCCGCGAGAACCTGGTGCTGGACGACACCACGCTGCGCCAGACCGTCCACCTGTCGGTCGGCGGCCGGCACCTGCGGCTGCGCTTCTCCAACGCCTTCGGCGGCGCGCCGCTGCCCGTCACCGCGGTCTCGGTGGCCCTCCCCGCCGACGGCCGGGCGGGGGTCAGCGCGATCCGGCCGGGCACCTCCCGGTCGGTGACCTTCGACGGCCACGGCTCCACCAGTGTCCCGGTCGGCGCCCAGGTGGTCTCCGACCCGCTGGACCTCGACGTGCCGCCCGGCTCCAACCTGACCGTGACGACCTACCTCGCCCACGGCCAGGCCTCCGACGCCATCACCTCGCACCCCGGCTCACGGACCACCTCCTACCTGTTCCCCGGCGACGGGGTCGACGCCACCGACCTGCCCGGAGCCACCCCCGTCGACCACTGGTACCTCCTCAGCGGCGTCGAGACCTGGGCCGGGAGCGGCACCTCGGCGGCCGTCGTACTGGGTGACTCGCTCACCGACGGCAGGGGCTCCACCACCAACCTCAACGACCGGTGGCCGGACCAGCTGCTCGCCCGGCTCGAAACGGGCCCGGACTCCTCGGGCACCGCCGTCCTCAACCAGGCGGCCGGCGGCAACCGCGTGCTGAACGACGGCCTCGGCCCGAACGCGCTGGCCCGTCTGGACCGCGACGTGCTCGCCCAGAGCGGGGTGGAGTGGCTGGTCGTCTTCGAGGGCGTCAACGACATCGGTACCGCCGACGCCACGACCGCCGCCCAGCAACAGGTCGCGGACGACCTGATCGCCGCGTACGAGCAGATCGTGCGACGTGCCCACGCCCAGGGCATCCGGGTCTACGGCGCCACCCTGCTGCCCTTCGGCGGCAACACCGGTTACGACGACGCGGACGGACGGCGCGAGGCGGCCCGGCAGACGGTCAACCGGTGGATCCGCACCTCCGGCGGCTTCGACGACGTGGTCGACTTCGACCGGGCGGTCCGGGATCCCGCACACCCCGGGCAGCTGCTGGCGACCGTCGACAGCGGTGACCACCTGCACCTGAACCCGGCGGGGTACCGGCTGCTGGCCGACGCCGTGCCCGAGCGGCTGTTCCAGCGGCGGCCGCTGCCGGCCGACTTCGGCTACCAGGACGCCGCCCCCGCGCGCCGGAGCGGCTGAGCCGGGGCGGCCCGCCTGACCGGACCCCCGGAGTGGGCGGGGTGCCGCGGGCCGAACGACGTCGGCCCCGGCCCCGGCCCTCCGGTGCTCCGGTGCTCCGGTGCTCCGGTACTCCGGTGCGTCGCAGCGTCAGCGGGCGAGGAACGGCCGCAGTGCCGCGACGAGTTCGGTGGGCGCCTCCAGCGCGATGAGGTGGGCCGCGGTGGGGAACTCGACCAGCTCGGCGCCGGGGATCCCGGCGGCGTACCGGCGGGCGATGTCCTGGAAGTCGGCGACGTCGAGGCGACCGATTCCGACCAGCGTGGGAACGGCGATCGTGGCGAGGTCGCCCTCCGCGCCACCTCGGGAGTGTTCTCCGACGGCGTCCTGGTTCACCAGCGACGTCCGCAGCGGGGCGAGCACCTCCTCGACCAAGCCCGGGGCGACGTCCTCCCAGCCGCGGACCGGCCCGCGCAGCCACATGTCCAGGTTCACCCGGACGGCGGTGTCCAGGTCGCCCGCGGCCAGGGCAGCCGTCTCGGCCTCGTCGTAGGCGATCATCTCCGCCGACCAGTCGTAGCCGGGCCACGGCGGGGCGAGCAGGGTCAGCGACCGCACCCGGCCCGGTCGGGTGAGAGCGAAGTTCACCGCCACCCGGGCGCCCCAGGACGCGCCGACGAGGCGCACGCGTTCGTGACCGAGATGGTCCAGCAGGCGGCACAGGTCGTCGGTCTCACTGAACGGGCCGGCCGGGGGCGCGGACTCGCCGAAGCCGCGCAGGTCGTAGCGGATCACCGTGTGGTGCTCCGCGAGGGCGGGCACGACCGCGTCCCACATGTGGTGGTCGGCGACGCCGGCGTGCACGAGGACGACGGGCGGACCCTCGCCGGTGACGGTGTAGGACAGGTGGCCGAGGTCGTCGGCAAGGATGATCATCCGCAGATACTCGCAGTCCGTCGCCGCACCGGCCACCGCATATGCGGTCCCGCGGAACGACTGCGAACGCCCTCCGGCATGCGAACGCCCTCCGGCGTCACCCTGCGGACGATGGCCGGCCCGCCGTGCGCCCACCGGCACCGGGCCGCGTGGTCACCGTCCCTGGGCCAGGGCGCGGGCCCGTTCGAGCACCTCGGCCGGGGCCTTGGCCACGGAGCCGGTGTCGAACGGGGGCTGCGGGTCGTACTCGGTGTAGAGCTGGATCGCCTGGGCGACCGTGTCGTCGCTGATCAGAGCCGCCAGCCGGATCGCCATGTCGATTCCGGAGGACACCCCGGCGGAGGTGATGATCCGACCGTGGCGGACCACCCGTTCGGGGGTGTAGACGGCGCCGTACGCCTCCAGTTCGGCGACCGCGCCCCAGTGGGTGGCGGCGGTCAGACCGTTCAGCAGGCCGGCCGCGCCGAGCACCAGCGCTCCCGTGCAGACCGAGGTGGTGAAGCGGGTGCCGGCGTGGACGCGGCGGACCCAGTCGAGGAAGTCGGGGTCGCCCGCCACGGTCCGGCTGCCCGCCCCGCCGGGGACCACCAGGACGTCGCAGCGCTCCACCTCGGAGTACGCGGTCGGCACGTGCACGGGCAGTGCGCCCAGCACGTCCCGTACCGGCCCGGCTTCGGGGGCGACGAAGCGCACGGTGGCGCCGGGCACGTGGGCCAGGATCTCGTACGGTCCGATCGCGTCGAGCGGCTCGAAGCGGTCGAAGAGCGGGATCACGATGTCCATGCGCCGCATCCTAGTGCCGGACCTGCGCGCGCCCCGGGTTTGACGTGCGGTCAGGCCGCCTGCGGGCGGCGGCGGTCGCGGCGGCTGGCCGCCCCCGGGACGGTCGTCGGTTCGGGCTTCGCGCGGGGTGGCGCGGTGCGGCGTGCCGCCCCCGGGACGCCGGCGAGTGGTCCGCCCGACGGTCCGGCGTGGCGGGACGGTCCCGGAGCTCACGCCGGTGGCGGATCCGGGGCCCGACGCCGCCCGCGTCTTCTAGGCTGGCCGGCATGAGCCCTTCGATCGCCTCCAACACCCGTGTGACGCTGGCCGAGCTGCTGGACTTCGTCCGCCCCCGCCACCGCGCGATCCTTCTCACCCGCCGCTCCGACGGCACTCCGCAGGCCTCACCGCTGACCTGCGGGGTGGACGACGCCGGACGCATCGTGGTGTCCACCTACCCGGAGCGGGCCAAGGTCCGCAACGCCCGCCGGGACGCGTCGGTCAGCGTGGTCGTCCTGTCCGACGACTGGGACGGCGCCTGGGTGCAGGTCGACGGCGACGCCGAGGTGATCGACACTCCGGAGTCGGTGGAACCGCTGGTGGAGTACTACCGCAACATCGCCGGTGAGCACCCGGACTGGGACGAGTACCGGGCCGCGATGGTCAAGCAGGGCAAGTCACTGGTCCGGATCACCCCGCGCCGCTGGGGGCCGATCGCCACCGGTGGCTTCCCCTCCCGCCTGGTCGAGGACCAGTAGGCGCGGCGCCTGCGGACGGCCACTTCGACGTACCGGGCCGGGGCCGACCGTCCGTCAGGCCGCGGCGGGCGAGTTCACCTGCTGCTCACGGCCCCGACGCCCGGACGTGGTCCGAACCTGTCGCGGCCGTGGCTAGCATCCGGTGTGACCTCGACCGAACCGCCGTCCGAGCAGCCCTCGCCACCGCGCCCCACCGTCGGCCGGCTCGCCGCGGCACTGGCCGGCGGCGGCTGGGGCGCCGGTGCGCTCCGGCCGATGCCGGCGGTCGGTGCCGGCGTGCTGTTCCTCGGCCTGCTCTCGGCCCGGCCGGGTCCTGCGGTACGACCCGGAGGACCCGTCGGCCGGCCGAGCCGGTGACCGAGCTGGAGCGGCTGGTGGCGCTGCACCGCACCGGCGGCCTGAGCGACACCGAGTTCGCACGCGCCGGGCGCCGGTGTCCGTCGGACCGGTCGCGGTGAGCCGCGGCCCGCGGGCGTCGGCCCGGCGGACGGGGCGCACCCGCCCGCGCGGTCGCCCGCTGCCGTCCGAACCCGGTCGGCCGAGGGATCGGCCGCCGGGCCGGCCGGGGAGCGCGGTCGGCCCCGGAACCCTCAGCCACCTACCAACCTGGCCAGCGCGGTGACCACCACCGCGAGGCCGACGACCAGCAGGAACGGCGCCCGGCGCCAGACCGCGATCCCGGCGGCGGCCAGGCCGAGGGCTCGGGCGTCGAGGGTGAGCCCGCCTTCCTCGCCGAAGGTCTGCAGGGCGGTGAGGGCGGCCAGCAGGGCGACCGGGATCAGTGCGGCGTAGCGCCGGACGACGGGGCGCTCCAGCAGTCCGGCCGGGACGCTCAGCCCGAGCAGCTTGAGCAGGTAGCAGCCCAGCGCGGTGGCGCCGATGGCGATCCAGGCGGTCATCCGAGGTCCTCCGTCGGGTCGGCGGCCCGCTCGCGGCGGGTGAGCGCCAGCACGAGCGGTACGGCGGCGAGTGCGAGCAGCACCGGTACGCCGGTCGGCAGCACGACGGTGGCGGCCAGCGCCAGCGCGGCGCCCGCACCGGCGACCTTCAGCTCGGTCGGCCCCTCGCGCAGGCGGGGCGCGAGCAGTGCGAGGAACACCGCGGGCCCGGCCGCGTCCAGCCCGTACGCCGCCGGGTCGCCGAGGGCGTCCGCGCCCATCGCCCCGGCCAGGGTGCAGAGGTTCCAGGTGAGGAAGAGGCTTGCCGCGGTGACGGCGTAGCCGAGCCGGGCGGTACGGCGGTCGGGCTGGGTGAGCGCGACGGCGGCGGTCTCGTCGATCATGAAGTGGGCGGCGAACGGCCGCAGCAGCCGGGAGAACCCGAGGCCGGGCCCGAGGCGCAGCCCGTAGAAGGCGTTGCGGGCGCCGAGGAAGAGCGCGCCGAGCACGGCGGCCGGCAGGGCCGCGCCCGCGGCGAGCGCGGTGACCAGCGCGAACTGCGAGGCGCCGGTGAACACGAGCAGGCTCAGCGCGCAGGTCTGCCAGACACTCAGGTGCGCGGCGCTGCCGGCGACGCCGAACGCCAGTCCGGAGACGCCGACGGTGAGCCCGATGCCGAGCGAGTCGCGGACCACCGTGCGGGTGGCGGCGGTCGGCGGCCTGATGTCCTGTTCCACGCTCATCCGGGCATCCTGGAGTCCGTCACGGAGCAGCGCCGCCGCGAGGTGATGTTCGCCTTGGCGAACGTCCGTCCATTAGAGTGAACGAGATGAGCGCCACGTTCGTCAAGTCGAACGGGCAGACTTCTGGAGCGAACAGATGGCAGACGGTTCACCGGACGGGGACGACCGGCCCGCCCTCAACCCGATCGCCCTGATCGCGGTGTCGATCCGCCGCGAGCGCGAACGCACCGGCCTGTCGATGACCGAGCTGGCCAAGCGGGCCGGGATCGCCAAGTCGACCCTCTCCCAGCTGGAGTCGGGCACCGGCAACCCCAGCGTGGAGACTCTCTGGGCACTCGGTGTCGCGCTGGGCGTGCCGTTCAGCCGACTGGTCGACCCGCCGCGGCCGGCCGTCCGGGTGATCCGCGCCGGCGAGGGGCCGGTGACCCACTCGGAGCGTGCCGACTACGCCGCCACCCTGCTGGCCTCCTGCCCGCCGAACGCCCGCCGCGACATCTACCGCATCGAGGCCCAGCCCGGCGAGGCCCGCGCCTCGGACCCCCACATGCCCGGCAGTATCGAGCATCTGCTGATCAGTACCGGCCGCGCACTGGTCGGCCCCACCGAGGACCCGTACGAGCTCGGTCCCGGCGACTACATCGCCTACCCCGGCGACGCCCCGCACATCTTCAAGGCCCTCGTCCCGGACACCACCGCGGTGATCGTGATGGAGCACGTCTGAGCGGACGCGGCGGCCCGGCGAAATCCGGGTGCCCCGGTGACTCCCGCGCCCTACGCTCGGCCGGATGAGGAGCACGGGGACCGGGACGCTGCTGAACGTGGTCGACGTCGAGGCCACCTGCTGGGAGGACCGGCCACCGCCCGACGCGGTCAGCGAGATCATCGAGATCGGCCTCACCGTGGTCGACCTCGCGCACCGGGGCTCCTGGCCCGCCGAGGACGGCTCCTGACCGTGCCGACGGGCCGGGCCGGGCCGCACACGATGTCAGGGCCCCACGGTCCGGCGCGCGGCGTCGCGGTACCGGCGCCCGTCCGGCCGGCCGACTGTGCCCTTTCGTACCTGGCGCGGGGGCCGTGCCCCGTATATCCAGGAGAAGCCATGTTCTCGGCGATGAAGGGGTTGTGATGCGCGGTCAGGACGGTGCCGGAAAGGCTGCTGCGGAGAACGCTCCCGATCGGGCCCGCAAGCCCCCGGCGGCGGGCGGCGGGCCGCTCGGCGGGCTCCTTGCCCTGCAGAGCACGATCGGGAACGCGGCTGTCGTCCAGATGCTGCGGGCCGTCGGCCACCTGCCCGCCCAGGAGCAGCACCGGCACGGCGGCGGCTGCGGCCACCAGCAGGCGGAGCCGGGCCCCGTGCAGCGCTCCGCGGTCCCGGATGTGCTGCGTACGACCGGCCGGCCGTTGGACGGTGCCACCCGCACGGACATGGAGGCCCGGCTCGGTGCCGACTTCTCCGACGTGCGCGTCCACAACGACGCCGCCGCCAAGGCCTCGGCGGCCGAGGTGGGCGCTCGCGCCTACACCTCCGGCAGTCACGTCGTCCTCGGTGACGGCGGAGGCGACAAGCACACCCTGGCCCATGAGCTCACCCACGTCATCCAGCAACGCCGGGGGCCCGTCGCCGGCACCGACAACGGTTCGGGGCTGAGCGTCTCCGACCCCTCCGACCGTTTCGAGCGCGAAGCGGAAGCCACCGCCACCGCCGTGATGGCCCGCCCGCTGCCCGCCGTCGCGGAGCACCGGCACGCACAGGCTCCGGTCGGCGCCGGCGGGCCGCCCCTGCAGCGTGCCGCGCTCGCGGTGACCGGGGAGCCGGTGGCGGTGCAGCGGATCGTCAGGGTGAGCCCCCAGATGTACATGCAGGGCATGAACGTCACTCCCGGGACCATCACGGCGGGCCAGCTTCTCCAGTACGTGTTCTTCGCGGTCAAGGACGACCTCGCGCTGGCCTCCAGGCTCCCCAACACCACGACCGAGGAGGCGGCGGCCTTCCAGGCGGACATGGCCCGCGTGCGAACCCTGATGAAGCCCGGGACTCGCGACCTGCCGGCGGCGGTGGCCGCGGTCACCGCCCTGGTGGGGAAGATCAACGCTCACCTGGAGAACGCGGAGATCCACGGCGTGTACGAGTCGAACGTCAACCCCACGAGCCACCCCGAGGGGCCTGGCGCCATGATCCCGGTCCCGAACCGGAACACGCGCTACGCGACCACTCCGAGCGCCCCCTACACGCACACGCCGGCGCAGCACCAGCCGGACGAGCCGCGATGGGGGGACGACGAGACGATGTTCGCGAACATGGCGGCCGCTCTGGGGCCCGGAGTGTTCCAGGAGCCCGGGATGTACCCCGAGGTGGCGCCGAGGACGGCGACCGGAGGAACCAACCTCCCGCTGAAACGGCTCACCTGGCAACAGACGGTCGGCATGCTGCCGCGTCCGCTGCTCAACCTGCTGTTCGACGTGCGGTTCCAGCTGGAGGCACCCGTCGGATCACCGGTCGTGGTGGACGAGCGGACAAACGCCGAGACGGCGCCGGACGTACGGGAGAAGAGCCCCAGCAAGCCGGGGACACTGCGCAGCTGGCACCAGGACGCCTACGGCAGGCTGCCGAACACCAACTTCGACCCTGCCGCCGTCCCGGCGAACGCGGCACCGTTGCACGACAAGTACAGCGAGCACTCGCAGAGCGGCGCCGGATCGTCGATCACCACCGCGATCCCTGCACCCGTCGGGCTCGCCGAGTACACCGGCACGGGCAGCAACTGGGAGCACAACACCAAGGTGGTCCTCGACTACGTCAACAAGCGGGTCTATCTCACCCTGACGCATTACCAGTACTGGGCGCTGATTCCCTCGGAGCAGGGTGGTGCGCCGTACGCGTTCTGGCAGAGCCCCGGCCAGGATCTGGCCCAGGCCCGAGGCGCTCTCGGCCAGGAGCCGCGAGGAGATCGGGCGATCATGATGAGTCCGTGGCTGGAGATCGCCATGACGTGACGGCGCCCGGCCGTGAAAGCGTCCTCGTCGATGTTTGTGGGACGACGCGACGTGCGGCTGGATCGCCACTGGGCGGTGTCGTGTTCGGCCGGTGCTCCACCAGCCGCACATCCCGGATGCGCACCGCTCCCGGCATGATCCCCACGGCGAGGTCGGTGAGCACCTGCGGCCGGTCAGGAGCCGGCCGGGAACTCACCCTCCCGGACACCGGCCACGAACGCCTGCCACGCGTCGGCGCCGAAGACCAGCGCCGGACCCTCCGGGTCCTTGGAGTCACGCACGGGGACGAGGCCGGGGAACCCGGGGGCCACCTCGATGCACTCGCCGCCGTTGGAGCCGCTGTAGCTGCTCTTGCGCCACGCCGCTGCTTCGAAGTCCACGTTGGTCATGATCGTCATACCTCTCCATCTCGTCGATGATCAAGGCAGCAGACTCGCTGGTCGAGAGTGCGTCCGCCCGAAGCACATCATAGTCTCGACGATGACGGGCAATCAGTTTCGGTTCCTCACCGAAATGCCCTCGATCCAAGCTCTCCGAGTAGACCAGTTCATGTCCGTCAACCATGGTCAGAAGTGTCATCGAGATATCGGGCAGCGTCAGGTTCTCCAGATGGAAGGCAGCCACCTGGAGGATGACGTTCGGCCGCTGCGCGACGGCCAGCAGGCGCGCCAACTGCCCTCGCATCACAACAGGACCCCCGACCGTTCGCCGGATCGCGCTCTCGTCGAGAACAACCACCAGCAAGGGAGCGTCATCTGTCATGAAGCGGTGCTGGCGACTCATTCGGGCATTGACCCGCTCCTCGATCGAGAAAGCGTTCTCCGACCACGCCTCACGCGAGAAGAGGGCCCGCGCGTACTCCTCGGTCTGCAGGAGGCCATAGATTCGAGAAGCCTGGAACGTCCTGATGGCAGTCGCCTCCGCCTCCAAGTCGGCGAACCGCTTGAACCAATCAGGATGTTCGACATCACCGGCGTACCAGTCGACCCGCGACCACATCCGCAGCAGCGAGCCGTCCATCCGCAGTACCTGGTCGCAGCTTCGGGCGAAGTGCTCCTGCGGCACGCGCTGGCCGGACTCGACCCGGGTGACCAGCGTCCGGTCGCAGTGCAGGAGTTTGGCCAGTTCGGCCTGGGAGTAGCCGGCGGATTCGCGGGCGTGCTGCAGTTCGCCGCCGAACAGCACCGCCGAACTGACGGTCGAACCGGACTCGGGCCTGCGTCGCGGCATGCTCAACCCCCGTAGTGACGTGCGCCCCTGGCACCATCGATCGGTCGTCACGGTATCCCGGCACACCGATGCTTGTTAGCGGAACGGATCTGTTCCCTCGCTTTGCGTGAGGACGCGCGCCGGGGCTCGGCGCGCGTGCTCCGGAGCACACTCGATGGATCACGCCCGGAGGTGGCCCAGTCATGCCCGAAACCCTCGACAGAACACCGGCCCTGGACGGCGAGTACGTCTGCTGGCTGCCGCGCCATCGCAGATCGCCGGGGGCGGCACGCCGGCTGCTGCGGGACTTCCTGGCCGAAAGGGCCGGTGGCGGGCGGTTCCTGGAGACCGGGGAGCTGCTCCTCAGCGAGCTGGTCACCAACGCGGTCGAGCACGCCAGGGTGTCGGGGCGTCTGATCAAGGTGCGGTACGCACTGCGGGGCGGGCGGCTGCGGGTCGAGGTGCACGACCCCGTGCCGGAGCGTCCCACCGTCCGGCAGGCGGCGGTGGAGGACGAGGACGGGCGGGGCATGCTGCTCGTCCGGGAGCTGTCCGAGCGCTGGGGCTGCTGCCCGCGCGCGGGCGGGGTGGGCAAGTTCGTCTGGTTCGAGTGCGCTCCGGCGGATCTCCCCCCGGGCCACGAGGTCGCCCGCGAGGTCCCGGCGTGACGGGGGCGGCGGCGCGGCGGTGGCCGTGCATCGCCCGGCATCTCGGCGGAGCGGACGACCCCGGCGACACCACGTCGGCCGTTCTGCTGGACGCGGTCGAGTCCGCGCTCACGGCGGGGTCGGCCCGTGCGCGGACACTGGCGCAGGTGCTGGCCCCGGTCCGTGCCTACCTGCTGTGGGCGCTGGACGGATGGGAGGGTCCGGCGGAGCGGCCGTTCGAGGGCGGATCGGTCTTCGCCGGGGAGATCGGGCGCAGCGGTCGGCCGCCGGTGCGGGTACGGGTCGAGCTCCAGGCGCTCGGCGCGGCCGACGACCGTCTGGTGAACGCTCCTCCGGGGGCGGGGCGGCCCGCACCCGGCAGGAGCGCCGGGGTCACCGGGGTCGGCGGGGTCAGCCGGCCGGCGGGGTCTCGGGGCGGGTGACGACGAGCCCGGCGGGGCTGTCCTCGTCGGCGCCCTCCACGGCCGGGCCGCCGAGCGGCGAGCCCATCCAGGAGTGCGCCTTCCAACCGTCGGCCGGTGTGCCCTCCAGGACCACCACGCCGGTGTTGTCCAGCGGGTGGGCGGCGGCGAACGGTACGTCCACGTTCTCGACCCGGGCCGCCGTCCACATCCGGATCGCCGCGCCGTGGCTGACCAGGACGGCGGTCCGCACCCCGGAGCCGGCGGCCTCGGCGACCACCTCGTCGAACCGGCCCAGCGCCTCCGTACCGCTCTCACCACCGGGCATCCGCCGCTCGGTGTCGCCGAGGGACCAGGCGAACGCCGTCCGCATGTACGTGCTGCCCGCCTCGTCGTCGCCGCGCATCTCCAGGTCGCCGGCGGTCAGTTCGCGCAGCCCGTCCCGGATCCGGACCTCCAGCCCGAGTGCCTCGGCCAGCGGGGCGGCGGTCTGCTGCGTGCGGATCAGCGTGGAGGCGTACAGCGCCTCGACGGCCTCCCCCTCCAGCGCGGCCGGCAGCGCGGCCGCCTGCCGGTGGCCGCGCTCCGTGAGCTCGGCGCCGGGCCGGGCGGTGTCCAGCAGGCGGCCGAGGTTGGACGACGTCTCTCCGTGGCGAATCAGCAGCAGTCGCATGGTGCGGGTCCGGCTCCGATCTCGATCCTGTACGGGCGGCCGGTGCGGGCACCCGGGCCTCCATGGTGCCAGGGCGGGGCGCTCCTGACAGGCGGACGCGGGCGGCGGAGCGGTGGTGATCGCCACGCCGCGCACGGCCCGGCGGGCCCCGGACGGCGCGCGGCGGCCGTCAGCCCGCGTCCCGGCCCCGGAAGGTGCGGCGGTACTCGCGGGGAGCCAGGCCGATCCGGCGCACGAAGGCGGGGCGCAGCGAGACGGCGGAGCTGAAACCGCAGCGGACGGCGATCTCGTCCACCGGCAGGTCGGTCCCCTCCAGCAGCCGCTGGACGGCCAGCACCCGCTGCTCCGCCAGCCAGCGCTGCGGAGTGGTGCCGGTGGTCTCGACGAAGCGGCGGGCGAACGAGCGCTCCGACATCAGGGCGACGCCCGCCATCCGGCGGACCGTCCAGGGCTCGGCCGGCGCGGCCAGCACCTCCGTGCGGACCCGGGTCAGCGGGTCGTCGCCGGTCTCCTCGGGGACGGGCGAGGGGATGAACTGGGCCTGGCCGCCGGCCCGGAACGGCGCGGTGACCATGAAGCGGGCGATCGCGGCGGCGGCCTGCTGGCCGTGGGCGGAGCGGACCAGGTGCAGGCAGAGATCGATGCCGGCGGCGACACCGGCGGACGTCCAGATCTCGCCGTCGCCGGTGAACAGCACGGTGGGGTCGACGCGCACGGCGGGATGGCGCTCGGCGAGTTCGCCCGCGAGCGCCCAGTGCGTGGTGGCGTCGCGACCGTCCAGCAGTCCCGCGTCCGCCAGGACGAAGGCGCCCGAGCAGAGGGAGGCGACCGGGATGCCGTGCGCGTGGACGGCGCGCAGCGCGGCGTGGACGGCCGGGTCGACCGGCGACAGCGGGTCCTCGACTCCGGGCACCACCACCAGGTCACAGGTCAGCAGGGTGTCCAGGCCGTGGTCGGGGACGCGCTCCAGGCCACCGCCGAACCGGACCCGGGCGCCGTCGGGTCCGCAGATCCGCAGATCGAAGGCCGGCAGGCCGAGCCGTCCCGGGCGCCCGGACCACACCTCGCCGATCACCGAGTAGTCGAAGGCCCGTACGCGGTCGAAGATCAGGCAGCCCACTGTGCGCATGGCGGAAATCTATCGATCGGCGGCTCCCCCGGTCCTCACCGGCCCCTGACGACCCCCGCACGATGGGACGCAGGACGGACACCAGCGCCTTCGACGCCCGCTCACCGTCGCCCCCGACGGGCGGGCCGGCCGGCGCCGGATCGCCCGGCCGCCGCCGGCCGGCGCTCAGGGCGAGGGCTCCTCGGCCAGCGTGCGGCGGAGGTTGACCCGGGCGCGGTAGGTGAGGGTCTTGACCGCGCCGACCCGCAGGCCGATCCGGGTGGCGATCTCCTTGGAGCTCAGACCGCCCCAGTAGCGGAGTGTCACCGCCGTCCGCTGGTGGTCGTTCAGGGCCGAGAGCGCCGCGAATACCCGGTCGGCCTCGACGATCGCCATCACGAGATCCTCCACCCGAATACCCGCGTCGGTGTCGGCGACGGTCTCGAAGGCCGACTCCCGACGGGTCGAGCGCCGTTTGTCGTGGTCGAGCATCAGATTACGGGCGATGGTGATTATCCAGGCCCCCATGTCGGTGCCGGTGAACTGGTATCCGCCGATTCCCGCCATTGCCCTGACAAAAGTGTCCTGGGTCAGATCCTCGGCCAGTGCGCGATTCCCGGTGCGTCGCGTCAGGAATGACAGCACTCGACCCTGATAGAGCCGATACAGCTCGGTCCAGGCAGCGCTGTCGCCGGCCTTGGCGGCCTCGATCAGCGCCGGCGTGACAGTCATGCCGGACCTCCTTCGTGGGGAAGGGCTGCCACGTTAGGAGGCCACGTGCAGGCGTGCAAGCGATTCCATGGAATTGACCCGTCCGCATCTCATCAAGAAGCAATGACCTGTGATGATGAAGAGAACGGGGGCTTGCGAGCATGCAAGCGCACGCCTGCCGAAGGCACACGCGATAGCCTGCGCGCCATGCAGTTGACAGGTGACACCTCGGACGCGACCACCCCGGCCCAACGCTTCGGGGCCGTCGTCCACGAGGCCGCGCAACGAGCCGGCTACGACCTCACCCCGGGGACCGGCGGGCGCCTCGCACTGGCCCGGGAGACCGGAATGAGCGCTTCTGCGGTGGGCCGCATGCTGCGCGGCGAAACGCTTCCGAGACCCTCCCAATTCCAGCGAATTGCCCAGGTGGTGCACGTCGACCTGCACGAGCTGCTGGTGCGCGGCGGGATTGTTTCCGAGGATTCCGCAAACGATCTCGGTCGGGGTGTACGATCACCCATCACTCCCGAAGAAGCACTGGACAGCTGGGGTGTCACCCACCCCGTGATCCGAAAATTCCTCCTCGCCACCATTGCGCAGGGAATCACCCTGCAGCGGGAGAGCGGGCACGAAAGTCGCGGGGGAGGCGCTGCGCACATGTAGAGGTGAGGCCAGAAATGCCGAGAATCCCGCCGAGGACGACCGACGGTCTGCGCGCGGCCGCAGCGATCGGCGGCATCGCCTCGATCGTGGCCGGCTCCTACGACTCCCGTTGGATCCCCGCCCTCGGCTGCCTCGCCGTCGTCACCCTGTCCGTCACGGAGTTCGCGCTGGCCCGGGTGCGCCGCTGGCTCGCCGGGGCCCGGGCGCGGGAGGAGCGGCAGCTCGCCCAGGTCACGGCGCGGCAGGGCGGTCCCACCCGCCGGGAACCGGAGGATGACGAGACGTCCGACGCGCTGCTTCGCCTGCTCGAAGCCGTCCATCAGGAGTTGAACCTCGCCAACGAGGAGGCGGCCAGGGCCCGCGCCGACCTCGCCGACCTCACCCGCGAGTGGAACGCCCTCGTCCAGGAGTCGCTCTGCCGGCAGCTCGGCTTCTGCGGACCGCCCGGGCCGGACCGACCGTCACCCGGCAACCGCCCCCGGCCGCCCGGCCCGCCGGGACACCGCTGAGCGAGTGCACAGGAGCCCCACAAGCACCGGGCGCACCACGGGTCCCGGGCGTGCACGGTGTACGCGCGGTGACCCACACCGGGCGGCGGATCCGAAAGCACCACGCCCGACACCGTGTATCGGTCCGATGAACATTTCCCGGGCCGGTCGTATTGCCCGATTTGGCCGTTGCTCCCGGAAAGCACCGTCACTACGCTCTCCCGGCCCGGCCCGGTTCTCTCGGGCGGGTCTCGAACCACACAGGGGAGCACGCCCGATGGCGATCCGTAAGTCCACCATCCAGGAGCAGGTCGCCCAGGCGATCGCGTCGATCGAGCCGAACGACCGCCCGGTCGTCACGTTCCAGAGCATCACCGGGCCGAGCCCGTGGCTGATGAACGCCCTGGGCCTGATCGGCCAGCTCCTCGTCAAGTACTACTACGTGACGCTGACCGAGCGCGTGGTCGTGGTGCACCGTGCCTCGCGCATCTCCAACCGCCCGCAGGAGATCGTCCACGTCGTGCCGCTGGAGCAGGCCCGCCTGCTCGTCAGCGACGTGCGCCGCAACCCGCTCTGGAGCTCGCTGCGCTTCCAGTTCCCCGGCGAGGCCACCCCGACCCGCCTGAACGTCGGTCGCTACTGGCGTGCCGAGCTGGACGTCTTCGTCCCGGCCCTGACCGGGCAGCAGATCGCCGCCTGACCCGGCACCCGAAGCACGGTGAAGGGGGCCGGTCCCACCCGGGGCCGGCCCCCTTCACGCCGCTCCGGCGGATGCCGGGAGTGGCACGCCGGACGGTGACGGGGCCCGCGCGGCCCCCGGCTCACAGGCTCACAGGCCCCGGTCGTGGGCCCAGTCCGCGAGTACGCGGGCACAGGTGTCGACGGACTCGCGCCAGGTGCGGTCCGCGCCCGCCCCGGCCTCGTCGCTGACGTGCTTGACCAGCCGGATCGGCACCCCGGCCCGCTCGGCCACGGTCGCCAGCGCGTACCCCTCCATGTCGAC
Organism: Kitasatospora sp. NBC_00315; assembly: GCF_041435095.1. Classification (NCBI taxonomy): domain Bacteria; kingdom Bacillati; phylum Actinomycetota; class Actinomycetes; order Kitasatosporales; family Streptomycetaceae; genus Kitasatospora; species Kitasatospora sp. NBC_00315. The sequence goes on from NZ_CP108025.1 coordinate 2,635,598, forward strand.
CAGGTCGGCGCTGCGGGCCAGGCGTTCACGGGCCGCGGGATCGGAGACGAAGAGATCACCGGTGGCCAGCGTCGGACCCTTCTCGCCGACGGTGATCGGGGCGCCGTAGGTGCGGCCGGTCAGGGCGCGCAGCACCGGGGTGTCGATGTCGTGCTGGAGCACCTCGCCGATCTCGTGGGTGCCGGCCCAGCCCGGGCGCAGCGCCCCGGCGGTCCCCAGGTTCACGATCTCCGACGGCCGGTCGCCACCGGCCAGCACGGTCGCCAGCGCGGCAGTCGCGTTGATCTTCCCTATCCCGGTGAGCAGCACGGGAAGGCCCTCGCCGAGGTACGCCGCCTCCTCCTGGACGGCGACGACGAGGAGCGGGCGGTCGGGGGAGATCGTTCCGAGCAGACGCATGGCGCCATGGTACGGAGCGCGCCCGGATGACCGGAAGTGTCGGTTTCACCCCCTCCTGGCCTGACCGGTACCGCAACCGCATAGGGTGCATCCCGCGTCGCCCTGTTCGGGACCGCCCCCGGCACGGCCCGCCACGGGGAGCGGGGCGGGCCACGGGGCCGAAGCTCAAGATCGGCGCAAGTCCGGTGTGACTGTCACGACCGGCGGCCATACTGCTGGCAACGACCGGGCCCCGTACGCGGGCCGGGGGCTCTGGGGAGGGTGGGGCGGTGGCGACACCGGTACGTACGGAGGAGCAGGGTCCTGAATCGGTCGCGACCGGCGCCGCCGCGGTGCGGCCCGGCCGCCCGCCGGCCGGCCCCTCGACGGGGGCGCCCGGGTCGGTCGCCGCGAGCCGTCCGCGGACACGGCTGCGCCGGGTGGCCGACGCCCGGCACTCCGCGCCGGGGCGGTTGCGGCTCGCGGGGGCGCTGCTGGCGGTGCTCGCCGCGGTGTTCGGCGCGCTGACGCTCTGGCAGGTCGACTCGCGCGCTCGGGCGGCGGAGCGGGTGGTCTCCTACAGTCAGCCGCTCAGCCAGACGGCCGCCGACATCCGGCGCTCGCTCGCCGACGCCGACACCACGGCGGCGACCGGCTTCCTGCTCGCCGGAGCCGAACCGAAGGCCGTCCGGCAGCGCTACGAGGACGATCTGGCAACCGCCTCCCGACTGATCACCGAGGCGGCGGCGCGGACCACCGCCTCCTCCCCCGCCCAGGCGTGGCTCTCCTCGCTCAACCAGGGCATCCCCACCTACGCCGGCCTGGTGGAGACCGCCCGGGCGAACGACCGGCAGGGTTTCCCGCTCGGTGGCGCCTACCTGCGGTACGCCTCGCAGCAGATGCGCGGCACCCTGCTGCCGGCGGCCGCGAAGCTCGCCGCCGAGGAGGACCGGGCGCTGGCCCGGGACTACGCCGAGGCGGGCGCCGCGCCGTGGGCCGCCTACGGACTGGGACTGGTGGCACTGACCGCGCTGGTACTGGTGCAGAGGGTGCTGTTCCGGCGGACCAACCGGGTGTTCAACATCGGTCTGGTGGGCGCGACCGCCGCCGTGCTGGCCGCCCTGCTGTTCCTGGCGGGCGGCAGCTGGGTGGTCAACGACCGGCTGGCCCGGGCCAAGCAGGCGGGTTCGGTGCCGCTGGAGGCGCTGAACACCGCCCGGGTCGACGTGCTGACGGCCCGACTGGCGGAGAACCTGCACCTGGTCGCCCGCGGGTCGAGCACCATCTACGCGGACCTCTGGGCCGCGACCACCGAGGAGCTGACCGGCAAGGCGGCGCCGGACGGGCGCCCCGGACAGGGCGGGGCGCTGGCCGACGCGCAGCGCCTCGCCCCCGCCGAGGCCGCCGAGGCGCTCACCCGGGCCCGCACGGAGTACGCCACCTGGTTCGCCCGGCACGCGGCGGCGGTGACCAAGGAGTCCTCGGACGGCGACTACCAGGGCGCGGTGGACGCCACGATCACCGTCAGGGAGGCCGACGTCCCGAACACCTCGGACGCCTCCTTCGCCGCCACCGACCTGCAGTTGGAGAAGGCGGCGGTCATCGAGCAGGCGAGGTTCAGGCAGTCCGCGAGCGGTACCGCCGCCCTGCTGGAGACCCTGGCGGCCGGTGCGGGCGTGCTCGCCCTGCTGGCGGCGGTCAGCGCGGTGCGCGGCCTCGGCCGCCGACTGGCCGAGTACCGGTGACCGGTGGAGGGGCGGACGTGGTGAAGGGGCGGGAGATGACCACAGGAACGGTACGGGGACGAATCGGCGCCCGGGGCCGCGCGGTGGCGGCGGTGGCGCTGCTGACGGCGGCGGCCGGCCTGCTCGGCGCGGGAAGCCCGCGGGGGGCCGTGCTGCCGGCCGCCGTGGGCGGTGTGCAGGCGGCGCAGCAGGGCCCGCCGGCGGCGGATCCGACCTGCGACGTGACGAAGAGCGTGCCGGCGAGCCGCCAGGACGGCCCCGCCGTCCAGGCGATCAGGAACAACCGGAGCCTGGTCGTCGGCGTCGACCAGAACAGCTACCGGTGGGGGGCGCGCAACCCGTCCACGGGTGAGATCGAGGGCTTCGACATCGACCTCGCCAAGGCCATCGGCACGGCCATCATGGGCGATCCCTCCAGGATCACCTTCAAGGCGGTGCCGACGGCCGAGCGGGTCGAGTTCCTCCAGGACGGCAAGGTCGACATGATCGTCCGCACCATGACGATCACCTGCGACCGGCTCGGCCAGGTCGCCTTCTCCAAGCCGTACTTCAAGACCTCCAACCGCCTGCTGGTGCCCAAGGCGGCGGGCGTGAAGACCTTCGACGAGGCGTTGAAGGGCAGGACGTCCTGCGCGGCGCGCAGTTCCTCGGCCGAGGACGAGCTGAAGGCCAACCCGCGCGGCTCGACGCTCGTCTCCGTCGAGAACCAGCTGGACTGCCTGGTGCTGATGCAGCTCGGCAAGGTCGACGCGACGATGACCGACGACGGCCTGGCCGCCGGGCAGGCCGCCCAGGACACCACCGTCACCATGCTGGACGAGCGGGTCCGGCCCGGCTACATGGGCGTGGCGATGAAACTGGGCAACGACGACCTGGTCGCCCGGGTCAACCAGGTACTGGCCGACTACCAGGCGAGCGGGGGGTGGCGGGCCGCCTACGACAAGTGGCTCAAGCCCACCATGCACGACGACGCCGACCAGTTCCGGCCGTGAGGCCCCGGCGTGCGGCACCCCTGACGGAACACCGATGGCCGAGCGAGCGCAGAGAGAGGACGTGGCGGTGGCAGGATCTGCCGGTCCGGCGATGAACCGGGAGGAGGTGGACCGCGCACTGGCACGCCTGGGCGCGGAGCGCGACGCCGTCGAGGCGGCCCTGCTCTCGTTGCAGGACCACCCGGGCCGCCGACTGCTGGAGGGGGCCTCGCTGGCCGGTCGCACCGAGGAGCGCTGGTCCGTCGCCGGGCAGGGCCTGCCGCTGCTCTGGGCGCTCTTCGACCGCTACTCCGAGGCGCTCGCCTCGGCCCGGGCCGTGCGGGCCCGCCGGGCGAGGCCGGGCGCACCCGAGCTGGCCGAACTGAACGAGCTGCTCAGCGGGCCGGCCGTGGCCGTCCCCGGCGGCGCGCTGCCGGACGGCCCGCACCGGCTCGGCGCACCGGCCCGGCTGGTCGAGCACGTCAGCCTGGCCGACCTGATGAACCGGATGAACGGCTGGTACGCCACCGTGCTGGACGTGGTCGACGCCGCCGACGCCGTCTGGTCCGCGCTGCCCGCCCGGATCGACCTGCTGCTGGCCGAGCTGCGCCGGGTGCAGAGCCTGGCGGGTTCGCTCGGCGTACGGGCCGGCGCCCACCCGATCGGCGACGACCTGGTCGAACTGGACGCCGCGCTGACGGAGCTGCGCGCCGAGGTGCTGGCCGACCCGCTGGCCCTGTGGCGGCCCTCCCGGGTGCCGGCCCAGCGCGGCACCGCCCCGGAGGGGAGCGCGCCGACCGGTGCGGGCGGGATGGTCGACACCGAGCGGTTCGACCGGGCCGGCCGGGCACTGGACGGCATCCGGCTCGAACTGGAGGGCCTGCTGAGGCTGCGGGACGACGCGGAGGAGCGCCTGCAGCAGGTCGGCGACCTGCTGCGGCGGGCCGACGCGACGCTCACCGAGGCCCGCCGGGCACGCGGCGAGGTGCTGGCGAAGATAGCCGCCACCGAGGTGCCCGCGGTGCCGGGGCCCGCCTCGGCGATGCGCGAACGCGTCGTGCTCGCACTGGAGTTGCGACAGAGCGGGCAGTGGCACCGGCTGGCCCCGCTGCTGGACGAGCTGGAGGACGCCGCGGCCAAGGAGCTCGGCCGGGCCCGGCAGGCGCTCACCGAGGTGACCCAGCCGCTGGCCGTCCGGGCCGAGTTGCGCGGGCGGTTGGACGCGTACAAGGCGATGGCCGCCCGGCTGCGGGTCGCCGAGGACCCGGAGGTGATCGAGCGCTACGAGAAGGCCCGCTGGCTGCTCTGGAGCGCTCCGTGCGACCTGCGGGCGGCGGCCGGCGCGGTGGCCCGCTTCCAGCAGTCCCTGCGGCCGGTGGCCGAGAGCGCCCGACCGCCCGGCGGCGGATCACAGGACGGACCGGACGACGGTCGGAGCGAGGGGCAGGGGGCGTGAGTTCCATGAGCGAGGCGTGTGCGCGGCCGGACTGCACCGGCGGCGGGGTCATCGACGAGGACGGGTTCTGCACCGAGTGCGGGCTGGCGCCGGCCGTGGCCGTACCGGTCGGCGGCCCGGAGGCGTCCGGGGAGCCGGGCGCGGAGCCGGCCGGCGGCCCGGGATCGGCCTGCACCCGGGACTGCCCGGGGACGATCGACCCGGACGGCTACTGCGACGAGTGCGGTCTGGCGGCCGAGCCGGCCGGGCCCGGCCCCGGGCGGCCGCACCTGCCCTCGGCCCGGCTCGCCCCGGAGTCCTCGCGCTCGCTGCGCACCTCCCGCACGGGCTCCGCGCGCTCGATGTCCGGCCGCTCCCGCGCGCACCGCTCGACCCGTACCGGCAGCGGCCGTTCCCTGTCGGTGCGCAGCAGCCGGGCCGGCGGCAGCGCCGCCACCCGCAGCCGGCTGGGCGCGGGCCTGGTGACCGTCCCGACCGTGCCCGGCCAGGACCCTTCCCAGGCCGTCCTGACCGACCCGCAGGTGCCGGAGCGCAAGCGCTTCTGCTCCAGGTGCGACGCCCCGGTGGGCCGGGAGAAGAACGGCGCGCCCGGCCGGCCCGAGGGCTTCTGCACCCAGTGCGGCACGCCCTACTCGTTCACGCCCAAGCTGCGGCGCGGCGACCTGGTCGGCGGCCAGTACGAGGTGCTGGGCTGCCTGGCGCACGGCGGCCTCGGCTGGATCTACCTGGCGGTCGACCGCCGCGTCAACGACAAGTGGGTGGTGCTCAAGGGCCTGCTGGACACCGGGGACGAGGACGCGCTGGCGGTGGCCGTGGCCGAACGCCGCTTCCTGGCCGAGGTGGACCACCCGAACATCGTCCGCATCATCAACTTCGCCGAGCACCCCGACCCGCGCACCGGCTCGACCGACGGCTACATCGTGATGGAGTACGTCGGCGGCAAGTCGCTCAAGGACATCGCCGACGAGCGCCGCACCCCGGACGGCCGGCGCGAGCCGCTGCCGGTCGAGCAGGCGATCGCGTACGCGCTGGAGGCGCTGCCCGCGCTGGGCCACCTGCACAGCCGGGGGCTGGTGTACTGCGACTTCAAGATCGACAACGTGATCCAGAGCGAGGACTCGCTCAAGATCATCGACATGGGTGCCGTCCGCCGCCTCGACGACGACGGCCCGATCTACGGCACCGTCGGCTACCAGGCGCCCGAGATCGCCACCGACGGCCCCACCCCCGCCTCCGACCTCTACACGGTGGCCCGCACCCTCGCGGTGCTGAGCTTCGACTTCCAGGGCTACAGCACCACGTACCGCGAGGAGCTGCCCGGCCCCGAGGACGTCCCGCTCTTCGCCGCGTACGAGTCGTACTACCGCTTCCTGCTCCGCGCCACCGACCCGGATCCGGCCCGCCGGTTCTCCTCCGCCGAGGAGATGGCCGACCAGCTGACCGGCGTGCTGCGGGAGATCCTGGCGTTGCGCGACGACCGGCCGCGGCCCGCGCTGTCCACGCTCTTCGGACCGGAACTGCGGGTCGTCGACACCGAGCTGGTGGCGCTCGCCACGACACCCGGCGAACTTCGGGTCACCCCGCTCGACCCGGCCGCCGCCGCCCTCGCACTGCCCGTCCCCCGGGTCGACCCCGAGGACCCCAACGCCGGGTTCCTCGCCGCGCTGATCGCCACGGACCCGGACGAGGCGCTCACCGCCCTCGCCGGCGCCCCCGCCGAGTCGGTCGAGCGGACCCTGCGCGAGCTGCGGGCCCGTCTCGAACTCGGCCACGCCGCCGAGGCGCAGGAGTCGCTCGCCGCGCTGGAGAGCGACCACCAGGGCGACTGGCGGGTGGTCTGGTACCGGGGGCTGGCCGCGCTGACGGCCGCCGGCAGCGCGACCGGCACGGCCCGCACCGGGCAGCTGACCGCCGCCGCCGAGGCGTTCGACGCGCTCTACGACGCCTTCCCCGGCGAGGCCGCGCCGAAGCTGGCGCTCGGTGTCTGCGCCGAACTGCTCGGCAACGGCGAGGACGCCGCGGAGTTCTACCGCCTGGTGTGGACCACCGACCACGCCTACGTCAGCGCCGCCTTCGCCCTGGCCCGGGTACGGCTCGCGGCCGGGGAGCGCGCGGACGCCGTCCGAGCGCTGGAGTCGGTGCCCGCCACCTCCAGCCACCACACCGCCGCCCGGATCGGCGCCGTCCGGGCCCGGCTGCGCGAGCGGCCCGCCACCGATCCGCTCGGCGGGGACCTCGGCGCCTGCTCCGACCAGCTCACCCGGCTCGGCCTGGACGACCGGCGGCGGGAGGAACTCGCCGTCGAGGTGCTGGGCGCCGCGCTCGGCTGGGTGCTCGCCGGCCGCCCCGGCGCGGAGGGCGGGGAGCTCACCGTGCTGGGACAACCCGTCGCCGAACGGGAACTGCGCTTCGCCCTGGAACACTCCTACCGGGTACTCGCCCGGTTGGCCGACCGGGCGCAGGTCAGGATCGAGATGGTGGAACGGGCCAACCGGACCCGCCCCAGGACGTGGGTGTAACCAATGCCGCAGCAGACCGTGTGTCCGAGCTGTTCCGAGCCGCTGGATCCGCAGGACGTGTACTGCGGAGCCTGCGGCACCGGCCGCCACGACCCGGGACCGAGGGCGATGCCGGCCGGCTGGGTCGCCGGTCCGGGCCCGGCAACCGCCTCCGCCGGTGCCGGTGAGCGGGCCGGTGCCGGTGATCGGGCCGCCGCCGGGGATTCGCCGACCCTGCGGATGAGCCTGGCCCAGCGCCCCGGCCCCGGCCTGGTGCCGGGCGTGGACTGCGCGCACTGCGGCGCGCCGCAGGTCACCACCGACGGGTACTGCGAAGCCTGCGGCGGTGCCCAGCCCCGCCCGCGCGACCACATGGAGAAGGTGCTCGCGGGCGTCGCCGGGGTGAGCGACCGGGGTGTGCGCCACCATCGCAACGAGGACTCCTTCACCGTCGCCGCCACGTCGCTGCCCGGGGGCGTCCCCGCCGTGGTCGCGGTGGTCTGCGACGGCGTCTCCTCCTCCGACCGGCCCGACGAGGCCTCCGAGACCGCCGTGGACAGCGCCTCCGAAGCCCTGCTGACGGCGCTGGAGCGGGGCGAGGACCCGACCGTCGCGATGCGCGCCGCGATCGCCGAGGCCGCCCGCGCGGTCGCCGCCCTGGCCGAGGAGGGCGGCTCGCCCGCCCGGCCCGACGTCAACGCCCCGGCCTGCACCTACGTCAGCGCGGTCGCGGCCGCCGGCCGGGTCACCATCGGCTGGGTGGGCGACACCCGGGCGTACTGGATCCCCGACGACCGGGTCTCGGCCGAGCCGTTCCGGCTGACCCAGGACGACTCCTGGGCCGCCCGGATGGTCGAGGCCGGTTTGATGGCCGAGGCCGAGGCGTACGCCGACCCGCGCGCGCACGCGATCACCGGCTGGCTCGGCGCCGACGCCGAGGAGGTCGTCCCGCACACCCTGGACTTCACCCCGCACGTGCCCGGCGTCCTGCTGGTCTGCACCGACGGACTGTGGAACTACGCCGAGGCGGCCACCGACCTCGCGTACCTCGTACGCTCCGACGCCCGGACGGATCCGCTCGCGGCGGCCCGCACGCTGGTGACGTTCGCCATCGAGGCCGGCGGCCACGACAACATCACCGTCGCCGTGCTGCCGGTCCTGCCCGCCACCGATCTGGCCGGCACCGGGCACGCCGCCACCGTGGCGGACCTGCCGGTGACCGGCTCCCCGGCCGAACCCGAACCGCCGGAGCACGACGACACCCTGCCGGACATCCCCGTGATCGGCTCGCCGCGGGCACCGCTGCCGCCGCTCCCCCCGCGACCGCCCGTCCCGCCGCAGCCCGTCCAGCCGCAGCCCGTCCAGCCGGTGCCCCCGGCGGCGCCGCCCGCCGTACCCGCGCCGCCGCAGCACGCGCCCGCGCGCTGAGCGCCGCCGCACCGGACGCGCCGGACAGCCCGGCGCGTCCGCTGCGTCCGGTGCGGCCACCCGCGTCCTTGGACGTCCCGACCATCCGACAGGAGCCCCGAGCCATGGCCACTCTGGCAAAGTCGAATCTGCCCCGGTTCGACGTGGACATCTTCCAGAACGAGTTCCTCGCGGACGGCGCCCGCGAGGTCAACGCGATCGTCACCGTGACCGCCACCGGCGGGGGCACCTCGGGCGGCCGTCCGCTGCCGACCGACGCCGGTCCGCAGGGCGACGGCGCGGCGCAGTCCTCGGCCGTGGTGATCATGGTCGACTGCTCGGGCTCGATGGAGTACCCCGCGAGCAAGATGCGCGGCGCGCGGGACGCCACCGCCGCCGCCATCGACACCGTCCGCGACGGCGTCGCGTTCGCGGTGGTGGCCGGCACCCACGAGGCCAAGGAGGTCTACCCCGGCGACGGCGGCCTGGCGATCGCCGGCCCCGCCACCCGGAGCGCGGCCAAGGAGGCGCTGCGCCGGCTCACCCCCGGCGGCGGCACCGCGATGGGCGGGTGGCTGGCCAAGGCCGACCGGCTCTTCCTGACCCGGCGCGACATCCCCATCCGGCACGCGATCCTGCTCACCGACGGGAAGAACGAGCACGAGAGCGCCGCCGACCTCGACCGCGCGATCGAGCGGGTGACCGGCCACTTCACCGCCGACTGCCGGGGGGTGGGCACCGACTGGCAGGTGGCCGAGCTGCGGAAGATCTCCTCCGCCCTGCTCGGCAGCGTCGACATCGTGGCGGAGCCGTCCGGCCTGGTCGAGGACTTCCGCTCGATGATGGAGAACGCGATGGGCAAGCAGGTCGCGGACGTCGCCCTGCGGGTCTGGACGCCCGCCAACGCCGTGGTGAAGTTCGTCAAGCAGGTCGCCCCCAGCGTCGAGGACCTCACCGGGCGCCGGGCCGAGGCCGGCCCGAGGGCCGGTGACTACCCCACCGGCTCCTGGGGCGACGAGAGCCGCGACTACCACGTCTGCATCGAGGTGCCGGCCGCGGGCGTCGGCAACGTGATGCTCGCCGCCCGGATCAGCCTGGTGCTGCCGCAACCGGGCGGGGCGGCGCCCGAGGTGCTCTCCCAAGGTCTGGTCAAGGCCGTCTGGACGGACGACCTGGCCTCCTCCACCCGGATCAGCCCGCAGGTCGCCCACTACACCGGGCAGGCCGAGCTCGCCTCCTCGATCCAGGAGGGCCTGGCCGCGCACCGCGCGGGCGATCTGGACCGGGCGACGGCCAAGCTCGGCGCCGCCGTGCGGATCGCCCACGCGATCGGCAACGAGGGCACGTTCAAACTGCTGCAGAAGGTGGTGGATGTGGTGGATCCGAAGGAGGGTACGGTTCGGTTTCGTAAGGATGTCAGCGAGGCCGACTCGATGACCCTGGAGACCCGGTCGACCAAGACCGTTCGCGTCAAGAAGTGACCGGGCGCACGCCCGGCCGGAAGCGGCCCCAACAGGCTGGAAACGAGGGGGGACCTGATGCCGATCTGCCCGAGGGGCCATGAGTCGCAGGCCGAGGACTGGTGCGACTTCTGCGGCTTCCCGATGACACCGCCGCCCGGCCTGGCCGTACCGGGCCGGGTCGCGCCCGCCCCGGCGCAGCCCGCTCCCGCGCCGGCCCGGGCGTTCCCGGACGTCACCGAGGGGCTCACGGTCTGCCCGATCTGCCGCAGCCCGCAGACCGGCCGGTACTGCGAGGAGTGCGGGTACGACTACGACCTCTCCTCCCCCTCGCGCCGCCAACCGCCCGCGCCGGCGCCCGCGAGCCTCGCGCCCCCGGCTCCACCGGCACCCGCGGCGCCGGGCGGCATCCCGGCCGCGTACGGCGGTACCCGGGCACCCCAGCAGGCCCAGCAGGCCCAGCAGGCCCAGCAGCCGCCCCGGCCGCAGCAGCCGGGGGCCCCCTCCGGCGGGTACGGCTACCCGCAGCCGTCGTCCTACGAGCCGCGGGCCGAGTACGAGAAGCCCGCGCCGTACGAGCGGCCGACGTTCGAGAAGCCCGCGCCGTACGAGCCCCCCGCGCCGTACGAGCAGGCGCCGTACGAACAGCCCCGGTACGAGCAGGCCCCTTACGAGCAGCCGCAGTACGAGCAGCGCGGCTACGAGCAGCCCGGGGCCTACCCCGAACCCGCTCCGTACCAGGAGCCCGGCGGGTACCAGGAGCCCGGCCGTCCGTACGAGCAGCCGGGCGGGTACCGGCAGCCGGACGGGTTCGAGCGCCCCGGTGCGCAGGAGTCGGCCGGCGGCCCGGTCTACGCGCAGCCGGGGCCGACCCCGCAGGGTGAGGAGTTCGGCACCTCCTTCAAGCTCGCCCCGCCGCTCGTCCCGGGCTCGGCGCGGACCCCCGCGCACGGCGTCGCCTCCCCGGGGGCCGAGCAGACCCGCGGGACCTGGATGGCGGTGGTCTCCGCCGACCGCGAGTACTTCACCGACATGATGGCGCGCAGCGGTCCCGAGGCCGCCGGGCTGTTCTTCCCGCCGTACTGCCCGGAGCGGCGGATCCCGCTGACCGGGCGGGGCCAGCTGCGGATCGGCCGGCGCAGCCAGCAGCGCGGCACCGTGCCGGAGATCGATCTCTCGGTGCCCCCGGAGGACCCGGGGGCCTCGCACCAGCACGCGCTGCTGGCCGAGCAGGCGGACGGCAGCTGGGTGCTGGTGGACCAGGACTCCACCAACGGCACGACGGTCAACGGCGGCGCGGAGTCGGTCGCCCCGCACACCGCTATCCCGCTGAACGACGGGGACCGCGTGCACGTCGGCGCCTGGACCACGATCACGCTGCACCGTTCCTGAGAGATCCCCGCTGCGGGGCCGGGCCACAGCGGCCCGGTCCCGGTCGCGGTCCCGAGGCCGACGGGGCGCCGGCCCACCGCCGGCCCCCGCGGCCGCGGGCCGGCCGGAGCACTCCGGCGCGGGATGCGAACGATCTTCAATAAAATCGCACAGAGTGCTGCCGCGAACGTGCCCCTCCCCTACTGTCAGGGCACATGACTGCAGCTATCACCGCCGACGGCATACGTCAGCGGTACGGGGATGTCCAGGCTGTCGACGGGGTGTCACTCACCGTCGAGACTGGCGAGTTCTACGGAATCCTGGGGCCCAACGGGGCCGGCAAGACCACCACTCTGGAGATCCTGGAGGGGATCCGCCAGCCCGACGAGGGCCGCGTCGAGCTGCTGGGGCTGTCGCCCTGGCCTCGTAACAAGGAGCTGCTGCCGCGCATCGGCGTGCAGTTCCAGGCCTCCGCGTTCTTCAACAAGCTGACGGCGCGGGAGACCATCCGCACCTTCGCGTCCTTCTACGGGGTAGGTGCCAAGCGGGCCGACGCGATGCTCGAACGGGTCGGGCTCGCCGAGTCCGCCTCGGCCATGACCGACAAGATGTCCGGCGGCCAGGCCCAGCGCCTGTCCATCGCCTGCGCGCTGGCGCACGATCCGGAGCTCGTCTTCCTCGACGAGCCCACCACCGGGCTCGACCCGCAGGCCCGTCGCAACCTCTGGGACCTGCTGCGCGACATCAACGGCGAGGGCCGGACCGTCGTGCTCACCACCCACTACCTGGACGAGGCCGAGATCCTCTGCGACCGCGTCTCGGTGATGGACCACGGCAAGGTGCTGCGGACCGGGGCACCCGCGGCACTGGTACGCGACATCGACGACACCGTCCGGGTCAGCGTGGAGTCCGGCGTGCTCTCCCTGGAGTCCGCCCGCGAGCTGCTCACGGCGGCCGGCGCCGAGAGCGCCTCGGTGGAGGACGACGGCGTCTCGCTCACGGTCGCCACCCGCGCCCCCGCACCGGTGCTCGCCGTGCTCGCCGAGCACGGCGCCCTGCGTGGCCTGGAAGTACGCGGCGCCACCCTGGAGGACGTCTTCCTCCAGCTCACCGGACGGGAGTACCGCGCATGAGCGCCGAGGAGACGGCGACCGCCGCCGACCGTGGCAGTGTCCCCGCCCAGCGCACCGCCGGCCCCGGCGGTGCCCGGCCCGGTGCGGCCGACGAGCGGGTCAGCGCCTTCCGCAGCCTCTCCCGGGTGATGATCGTGGCGTTCGTGCGGGACCGCACGGCCGTCTTCTTCGTGATCCTCTTCCCGCTGATGTTCCTGCTGCTCTTCGGCACCCTGCTCAAGGGCGCCGGCAGCCCGCACGCCAAGGTCGCCCAGGTCGGCGCCGTCCAGCTGCTGGACTCGGTCCAGGGCGACGGGCGGACCGAGCTGGAGAAGGTCCTCAGCATCACCAGGACCGACGACGCGGCCGGGGCACTGGCCAAGGTCAAGAAGGGCGAGCTGGACGCACTCGTCCAGCAGGGTCCGGACGGCCGGATCGAGCTGCGCTTCAGCGCCGCCGACCAGGTCCGCGCCGCCAGCGTGCAGGGCATCGTGAACGCCGTGATCCAGCAGGCCAACCAGGAGGCCAGTGGCAAGCCGGCCGCCTTCACCCTGGACGCGGCCCAGGTCGAGGACAACTCGCTCAAGCCGATCCAGTTCCTCACCCCCGGCCTGCTGGGCTGGGCGGTCGCCACCGGAGCCGTCTTCGGGGCCTCGCTGACGCTGGTCTCCTGGCGCCAGAAGAAGGTGCTGCGCAGGCTGCGGCTCGCGCCGGTGAGCCCGGTCGCGATCATCTCCTCGCGGGTCGCGGTGAGCATCCTCACCGCGCTCACCCAGACCGCGGTGTTCCTGGGGGTGGCGACCACGCCCTTCTTCGGGCTGAAGCTGACCGGCAGCTGGTGGCTGATCATCCCGCTGGTGATCTGCGCCACGATCGCCTTCATGTCGATCGGCCTGCTGGCCGGATCGCTGGCGAAGACGGAGGAGGCGGCGAACGGCATCTCGCAGATCATCGTGCTGCCGATGTCCTTCCTCTCCGGGTCGTTCTTCCCGATGGACGACGCCCCGACCTGGCTGAAGACGCTCTCCGACGCCTTCCCGCTGAAGCACATGGTCACCGCCTCCCAGGCGGTGCTCAGCCGGGGCGGCGGACTGTCGGACGCGCTGCCCACCATGGGCGGACTGCTGCTCTTCGCCGCCGTCCTGACCGCGATCGCCTCCCGCTTCTTCCGCTGGGAGGACGCCTGAGCGGTGCGCCGGGTGCCTGTCGGGCCCCCGACGGACGCCCGGCGCACGGTCGACGAGCGCCCGGTGAGTTCCCGCTGAGCGTCCGGTGAGTTCCCGCTGAGTGCCTCCTGGCGCGGTCGGGGTCGTACGCCGAAAGTCCTGGTGTACGACCCCGACGGCGTCTGCGACCATGGTCGGGTGACTGAGATCGGGCATGACACACGCAGCGAGGAGACCTTTTTCGACGCGGTCGGCGGCGAGGAGACCTTCCGGCGGCTGGTGCACCGGTTCTACCAGGGCGTCGCCGGGGACGAGTTGCTGCGCCCGATGTACCCGGAGGACCTCGGCCCGGCCGAGGAGCGCTTCGCCCTGTTCCTGATCCAGTACTGGGGCGGCCCCCGCACGTACAGCGATCAGCGCGGACACCCCCGGCTGCGGATGCGGCACGTGCCGTTCAAGGTCGACCGCGCCGCGCACGACGCCTGGCTCCGGCACATGCGCACGGCGCTGGACGAACTCGCCCTGGCGCCGGACGCGGAGCGCCAGCTCTGGGACTACCTCACCTACGCCGCCGCCTCGATGATCAACACCGCCGGCTGACACCGCGCGACCGCCCCGACCGTCACACACGTGACGGCCGGCCCGGTGACGGGGGACGACCGGCGGTCAGCCCCGCAGCGGGCTGAGCCCGAGCCCGGCCCCCGGCGCGGAGACCGTCCGGACCGCGACCGACCCTGCCGGCGCGCTCAGCCGCAGCCACGCTCCGGCCCGGTGCACCGTGAGCGGCGCGGCCGGCTTCAGGAACCCGATCACGTACGAGGCGTGGGCGGCGCGCAGCGGCAGCGCGGGCACCGCGGTCAGCGGGCGGGACCAGATCTCGTCCGCCAGAGCGTCCAGTACGGCGCGGGTGCGGTGGTGCTCGGGCACCGCCTCGCTGCGCTCCCTGAACTCGCGCACCGCCGCCGTCAGCTCGGGCACGACCTCGACGGCCGGTGGCGCGGCCAGCAGCCGCCAGCCCGTCCGGGGCGGCAGCAGGCCGGCCCAGGCGGGGCCGGTGACCGGCGCGGGAAGCGTCACGGTGTTCGCGCCGTCGTCGATGTCGTCCAGCAGCCGTCCCGCCGAGACCGTGCGGTCCACCGGCGTGAGCGGCCCGGCCAGCCGAGCCGTCCGGACGGCCACGGCGCCCGAGCTGCCCAGTGGCAGCCGCCCGAAGACGGCGAGCACGCCCGGCGCCGCCTCCTCCTGCGCCGGGAGCCGCCCGGCCTGCCCGCCGGCCTGCCCGCCGCCCTGCCCGACGGCCTGCAGCCGCACCGCCGCCGCCCGGTCGAAGCGCAACAGTCGCACCAGGAAGGCGGCGAGATCGGCGGCCTCCCCGGCGTCGCCGAGGACGAGGCGGGCGGTACTGGTCAACGGTGGCTCACTCCGGATCGGCGATACGTGGCGGACGGACGGCGCCGGGTTCTCCCCGGACGGCGCCGCGCCCCACCCGGACGACGGCGCGATCGGACGCACTCGCGGCGGCCCGGAGAGGCTCCTTGCCGCGGGACGCGCCAGCCGCAGGGCGAGGAGTCCGCACGCGGCCGCGCGCCCGGCTGCACGGCGCAGGTGGCCGCGGTGGTCGGGGGCGGTCAGGCCGCGACGGCGGCCGCGGGCTTCTCGGCATCCATGAAACGGCCGAGGAAGTCGCGTTCCACGGCGCTGATCCGGCGCGGCCGGCCGGCCTGCAGGTCGTACGGGACGACGACGGTCGACGCCCGGACGTAGACCGTCTCGGTGCCGTCCTCGGCGGTGTCCTTGACCTCGTACGACACGCTCAGCGACGCGGCGCCGATCCGGGTGACCCAGGTCTCGATGGTGACCGGCTCCGGCCGGTGCACCAGGGGGAGCTTGTAGTCGATCTCGTGCCGGGCCACCACGGAGCCGCCCGCGAACTCCCCGGCACCCGCCTCGGCGGCCTGGGTGAACATGAAGTCGATCCGGGCCTCCTCCAGGTAGCGCAGGAAGACCACGTTGTTGACGTGCCCGAAGGCGTCCATGTCGGACCACCGCAGCGGGCAGGCGTAGATGTGGCGTGCCACAGGCGTTCTCCTCAAACTTCCGGTGCCCCGTCGGTCTCCGATGAGCCTACGGGCGGCGGCCCGGCAGACCGCCCCATGGGGCAAGCCTGCCGGGCCGGCGTTGCGAGAAGGTCGCCGTCGGGCGGCGTGCCCCGACGGCGGGCCTCCTCACGCGGTGATCAGCCCCGGGTCAGCTTCTTGTAGGTGGCCCGGTGCGGGCGGGCGGCGTCGGCGCCCAGCCGCTCGATCTTGTTCTTCTCGTACGAGTCGAAGTTGCCCTCGAACCAGAACCAGTTGCTGTCACCCTCGTAGGCGAGGATGTGGGTGGCGACCCGGTCCAGGAACCACCGGTCGTGGGAGATGACCACGGCGCAGCCGGGGAACTCCAGCAGGGCGTTCTCCAGCGAGCCGAGCGTCTCGACGTCGAGGTCGTTGGTCGGCTCGTCGAGGAGCAGCAGGTTGCCGCCCTGCTTGAGGGTGAGCGCCAGGTTGAGGCGGTTGCGCTCACCACCGGAGAGGATACCGGCCGGCTTCTGCTGGTCCGGGCCCTTGAAGCCGAACGCCGAGACGTAGGCACGGGACGGCATCTCGACCTGGCCGACGTTGATCCAGTCCAGCTCGTCGGAGACGACGGCCCACAGGGTCTTCTTCGGGTCGATGTTGGCGCGGCCCTGGTCGACGTAGCTGACCTTGACCGTCTCGCCGACCTTGATCGAGCCGCCGTCCGGCTGCTCCTCGCCGAGCAGCATCTTGAACAGGGTCGTCTTGCCGGCGCCGTTCGGGCCGATGACACCCACGATGCCGTTGCGCGGCAGGGTGAAGCTCAGGTTGTCGATCAGGACCTTGTCACCGAAGCCCTTGGAGAGGTTGTTCACCTCGACCACGATGCTGCCCAGACGCGGGCCCGGCGGGATCTGGATCTCCTCGAAGTCCAGCTTCCGCATCTTGTCGGCCTCGGCCGCCATCTCCTCGTACCGCGCCAGGCGGGCCTTGGACTTGACCTGGCGGCCCTTGGCGTTGGAGCGGACCCACTCCAGCTCCTCCTTGAGCCGCTTGGCGCGCTTGGCGTCCTTCTGGCCCTCGACCTTGAGGCGGGACTGCTTGGCCTCCAGGTACGTGGAGTAGTTGCCCTCGTAGCCGATCGCCCGGCCGCGGTCGAGCTCAAGGATCCAGCCCGCCACGTTGTCCAGGAAGTACCGGTCGTGGGTGACGGCGACAACGGTGCCGGCGTACTTGGCCAGGTGCTGCTCCAGCCAGTTCACCGACTCGGCGTCGAGGTGGTTGGTGGGCTCGTCGAGGAGCAGCAGGTCGGGGGCCTCCAGCAGCAGCTTGCAGAGGGCCACGCGGCGGCGCTCACCACCGGAGAGCTTGGTGACCGGCCAGTCGCCGGGCGGGCAGCCCAGGGCGTCCATGGCCTGCTCCAGCTGGGCGTCGAGGTCCCAGGCGTTGGAGTGGTCCAGCTTCTCCTGGAGCTTGCCCATCTCGTCGAGCAGTTCGTCGGAGTAGTCGGTCGCCATCAGTTCGGCGATCTCGTTGAAGCGGTCGAGCTGGCCCTTGACCTCGCGAACGCCGTCCTGGACGTTCTCGAGGACGGTCTTGGTCTCGTCGAGCGGGGGCTCCTGGAGGAGCATGCCGACGGAGTAGCCGGGCGAGAGGTAGGCCTCGCCGTTGGAGGGCTGCTCCAGGCCGGCCATCATCTTCAGCACCGTGGACTTGCCGGCGCCGTTGGGGCCAACGACGCCGATCTTCGCCCCGGGGAGGAAGTTGAGCGTCACGTCGTCAAGGATGACCTTGTCGCCGTGGGCCTTGCGCAGCTTGCGCATGGTGTAGATGAATTCCGCCACGTGAGATCGCTCCGGCGTCGTCGGGAGTATTCGGCTTGCAGCCTTCCATTGTGCCGCACCGGGCCGGACCTCCCGAACGCCCGTGGTAGCGGCCCCGGTCCGCCCGGCCCGCCGCGTGCGGACGGCCCGGTCCTGCGCGCGATTCGCGCAGGACCGGGCCGTCGGACACGAGCACCGGGGCGGAGCGTCACTCCGGGTCGGCACGCCGGCGCGGTTCGGGCCGCGCCGGCGGGGGTGTACCGCGGATCAGGCCGCGTTGCCGCTGTGGCGACCGCGACGGCGCAGGACGAAGACCGCGGCGCCACCGGCCAGGACCAGCGCACCGGCGACACCGGCGAGCACCGGGGTGGCGCTGCTGCCACCGGTGGCGGCGAGACCGCCGCCCGGGGTGGCGGAGGCGCTGGCGGTGGCCTTGGTGCCGGCGGGAACGGAGGCGGAGGCGGTCGCCGACGGCGAGGCCGAGGGGGTGGTCACGCTGGTGACCTTGCAGTCCAGGACGCCCTTGAACTCCTGGGCGAAGCCGTTGGGCCCGGAGACCTTGATGTCGTACGCGGTGTCCTCGGCGACCGGGACGAGCGCCTTTCCGGACTTGCCCGGCTGCACGGTGACCGAGGTGCCCGGCTGGACCGTGACGGTCGCGGGCTGGTCACCGGTGTTGGTGACCGTCACCTCGACGCCGCCCTGGGCGCAGTCGACCTCGGAGGTGGCGGCGAGGATCGCGCCCTTGGCCTTGGTCCAGGTGGCCTTGGCCGTGTCGGTGACGTTGAGCTTGCTGGAGCCGGCCAGGATCATGGTCTGGCTGTGGCTCTCGGTGGTGTAGCCCTTGCTCAGGAAGACCCGGCCGGTCGGCACCACGGTGCTGGCCGAGGCGCTCACGGTGGCGGAGCCGTCGGCCGCGTCGGCCGGGACGGCCAGGAAGAACTGGGTGTCCTTGGCGATCGGGCCCTTCAGGGCGCCGACCGGCTTGCCGTCCTTGTCGACCAGGGCGGCCTTGCCCGCGGTGTCACCGGAGACCGACAGCTTGACCTCGTCGGCGCTGCTGTTGAGCGTGAACGGGCCGAGCTTGTCGCCGGTCTTGCCGGCCACGGCCTCGGGGGCGATGGTGAGCGAGGGCTTCGGCTCGGCCGCGATGCCCTTGTTCGTGTCGCCCACCAGGTAGGCGGTGAGCTTCGCGGCGTTCGCGTTCTTCGGCGTGGCGTGGGTCTTGCCGTCCGAGAAGTGCCAGATCGCGGCCTGGGTGCCGGCCGCGGCGTCCTGCTTGGAGAGCTTGTCCGCGCCGACGGTCTTGGCGAGCGCCGTGAGGTCGGTGACCTTGGGGTAGGAGTTCTCCAGGATCCAGCGGATCTTGGCCGCGGCGTCCGCCTTGGCCGCCCCGCCGAGCGAGCTCGACTTCCAGTCGGCCTCCTGGTACTCCACGCTCTTGTCGAGCCGGACACCGTGGTCGATGTCGATGCAGTACGTCTGGATCGTGCCGTCCGCCGTCTTGAGGGTGAACAGACCGCCCTCCTCGGTGCGACCGGGCTCGACCGAGATCTCCTCGCTCTCCATGGTCGGCTGCAGGACGGCGGTGACCCCCGCCCCCGCGCCGTCGGCGGCCGTCGCCGAGCCGGTGCCCAGAAGGCTCCCGCCGACGACCAAGGTGGACGTGAGCATGACAGTAGCTATACGGGGAAGAGCCCCCCGCTGCCTGTGGAACATGTGTGATCCCTCCGGGCCGGGCGATGCCGATGGCAGCCCGCCCTGCATTGCCACGCCCCTGCGGCGCCGCTGCACTTGTGTGAACCATAGGCATCATATTGAGCCGCGAGGGCGCGCAAACCACCGTGCCGAATCCGGACGATACCGTATCTGTATCGTTATCAACCCCGAGATCGTCCGCTTCTTCTGACGATCAGCCAGCATCTCCCGAGGAATCGACGGAGCCCGGAATTGCGCCTTCGATAGGTCAAGAAGTATCTCGATCGGCACACTTGACGACTCCATGTGACACCTGACGCTCACACGACGGCCACCTCCCCGTCGGTGGACGGGCCACCCGCGGACCTCCCCTCGGCCGCCACCGACGCCCGCCTCGCGGCGACCGCCGCGACGATCCAGTCGGGCACCGGCGGCTCCTCCGGCACCCCGCCCTGCTGCTCCCGACCGGCTCCGGGAGCGCCGGCAAGACCCTCGGCGACGCCCGCCACCCCGCCCGCCACTCCCCCCGCGGCCAGTGCGGCGGGGCCCCGTTCGACGCCCCCGGGATCAGCGCCGATCGGCCAGGGCGCCGCCGAACCGCCCGACTGCTGCTCCGACTTGCTCCGGACCGCCCACCGGAACGCCGAGGTGCCGCGACTCAGGTCGTGTCCGACCGACCGGGCATCGATCTCCACCGCGCTGCGGCGGCGCTCCCCCTCGTCCCACTCCCTGACCCGCAGTCGGCCGCTCACCACCACCGGATCCCCCTTGCTCAACGAGCTGACCAGATTGGCCGCGAGCCAGCGCCAGGCGACCACCGTCACCCAGTGGGTGTCGCCGTCGACCCAGTCGCCCTTGACCCGGTCGTAGCGGCGCTCGGTGGCCACCAGCCGGAAGTTGGCCACCGGCACCCCGCCCGTCGTCCGGGCGTAGGTCACCGGCGAGGCCACATTGCCGACCATCGTCACCAGGGTCTCGTTCACAGGACACCCTCCGTTCGCAGCGATGCACCGTACGGAATCGACCGGTGCGAGACGAGCGTGCTCTTCACCGAAAATCCCCACAAGTGAGATCAGAAATCCTGTGGATAACTCCGCCTTGTGGAAAACCGGCGAAAATCCACGGGCTGAATATCGGATCGGTGAACGGGTGATGGACACGCCCTCCGCGCGGCACCCCGCGCGGCACCCCGCCCGGGCGCGCACCCCGGGCGCGGGGGCGACTCCCGGCGCCCGGGCGGGCCCCGGGCGCGCCGCCCGCCCGGGCGGCCACCCACCCCTACCTGCGGGGTCATGACAACACCGGGACCGTTCGCTGCCGCACGAAACACCCCGAACGAGTGGCTCCGGAAGCCATCCACCCACGTCATCCGACCGAAGGAACCCGAATAGGGCCCCCCACCCGCCCCCGGAACGGTGCTTTCTTCGGTCCGAATCCATAACGGGTGGGGCGACAGCCCCGTAACGACTGCACAACGTCCGGCGTCAGAGCCTGCCAGACCGCTGCACGCACGGCCTCCACCTGCGATTATCGGACCGCCCAACCGAAGCCGACACACCCCTGACGGTGCCGTCGGGCCCGGCGGAGGAACCGGGCAGCCTTATCCTGTCCCCAACAGGGCAAGGGTTCCGCCACCCCCAACCGCACCCCCACCCCGGGGCCGGGTACCGGGCGCCGAAAGGCATCCACCACTCGTCCTCGGCGACGGTCACGCCCTGTCCGGGTCGGCCGGTCACGCCCCCATAGCTCAGCGGATAGAGCACCCGCCTTCTAAGCGGTAGGTCGCAGGTTCGAATCCTGCTGGGGGCACCACGTGCTCCCGATCTGCGGGAACGCCGGGCCGTCGGGCTCCGGCCGGACACGCGCCACGGGCCCGGCCGGGACTCCCGCCGGGCCCCTCGCGCTCCACGACCGCCCGTCAGACCGTCCTCGCCCCCGCCGTCCCCCACCCGCCCCCCACCATCGCCCGGTCGGCCGGGCGGACCGCGCCGGACGGACCACGGAACAGACCGCGCGCCGGACGGACCGCACGGCGCAGGCCGACCAGGGCCGGGTGTCCGGTCCGGCGTCGGGGCCGTCATCAGGAGGCGGGCACCCGCTGCGCCGGCCGACCGCCCTGCGAGAGTGTCCGGGACACGACCAGCCACCGCCGGAGGTACCGATGACCGGATCAGCACTGCTCCAGGGGCGTACCGCCCTGCCGGCCGGAGTCGAGGGCCTGCGGGCGTACACCGGTCCGGACGGGGTCGCCGTGCTGGTGCTCGACCGCCCGCAGCGGCGCAACGCGCTCACCCTCGCGATGTGGCAGGCCCTGCCGAAGACGCTCGACCTGATCGCCGAACAACCGGGCGTACGGGCGCTGCTGCTCACCGGCGCGGCGGGCACCTTCAGCGCGGGTGCGGACATCGCCGAGCTCGCCGAGGTGTACGGCGACCCGGAGCGGGCCGACGCCTACCACGCCGAGAACGTCGTCGCCGAGGAGGCGCTGGCCGCCTTCCCGCACCCCACCATCGCCGTGGTGCACGGGGCGTGTGTCGGCGGCGGGTGCCAGCTGGCGGTCGCCTGCGACCTGCGCTTCGGATCGGACGGCGCCCGGCTGGGGATCACCCCGGCCAAGTTGGGCGTGGTCTATCCGGCGGTACCGACCGTCCGGCTGGCCCGACTGGTCGGCCCGGGGCGCGCCAAGTACCTGCTGTTCTCCGGCGAACTGGTGAGCGCCACGCGGGCTGCGGAGCTGGGGCTGCTGGACGAGGTGGTCGCCGACGCCGAACTGGACGACCGGGCGGTCGAGTTCGCCCGGCTGCTGACCAAGCGCTCACCACAGACGATCGGGGCCGTCAAGGCGGCCCTGGCCGGCCCTTCGGCGCAGGCCGCCGCGGCGATCGAGCCGTGGGCGCGGCGCTCGCGCGAGGCTCCGGACGTACGTGAGGGTTTGGCCGCCTTCCTGGAGCGACGCGAACCGCGCTTCTGAGCAACCGCCGTGGCGCCTCCCCGAACGCGCGACGCTCCGGCGCCCGTCGGTCGGCGCGGTCCGGGCCGGCCGGCGCGGGTTCTAGCGGTCCAGGCCGAGGCCGCGTCGGACGGCCGTCTCCACCGGGGAGTGGTCGCCGTCGGGGCGGTCCAACTCCAGCAGTCCCACCGGGTCCAGGCCCGGTTGGGCCATGAAGCGGGGCTCACCGCCGCGGTGCGGCTGGGCCGCGTGGACGAGGAAGGGGTGACAGAGGTAGACGTCGCCCGCCCGGCCGGTGGCGAGCACCGTGGGGCGGTCCGGGGCGTCCAGCCGTCCGGCCCGGTCGAGAACGCCGGCGAGCGACAGGCCGTTCATCCCGTCCTCGCCGACCGGCAGCAGGAACCGCGGCACGTCCAGGTGCGAGCCGGCCTTGATCCGGGTCGGCGCCTCGTCCTCGCCGACGTCCGAGAAGAGGAAGAGCATCAGCAGCGCCCGGCCGCGCGAGCGCAGGTTGGTCCAGTACCAGTGGGCGCCGTCCGGAAGATAGCTGCCCTCGACGTGCCAGCCGGCGTCGCCCGGATCGTCCGGGTGTGGGAACCGGACCGGGAAGGTGCCCAGGCCGGTCCGTGGGAGCCACCGCCCCCTGCCCACCAGCTGGTCGAACGCACCGTGCAGGACCGGGGTGTTGGCGGCCAGCCGGAACGGCTCGTCCGCGTAGCCGCCGAGCCTGACCACCGGCTTGGTCCGCGTCGTCCGGTCGGACGGGTCGAGCCCGGTCCGCTCCCAGAGCAGTGCCCGGCCGGCCTCGGCCAGCTCACGCGGGAAGGCCCCTTCGAGGTGCAGGTAACCGTCCTCGGTGAACCGCTCGATCTGCTGTTGCGTCAGCACGTCGCTCATTGGCGCAGTCTCGTCCAGGTCGCGAGCGGTCGGCCACCGATATTCGGCCCCGACGGAGGGGTCGCCGCCGACTTGTAGGATCGGCGGGCAACCTGATCCGACTGCCGCTGGAGAGCCCGATGACCGAGACCGCCTGGGCCCGGCGGGTCACCGACGGGGTCGAGCCCAAGAACGTGATCATCGCGGTGCTGCCGCTGGTCGGTGGCCTGCGCTACGGCTGGTCCGGTCTCGGGTGGGCCGCCTTCGCCGCGCTGTTCGCGGCCGTCGTGCCGACCTGGTTCATCCGGCGGGGCATGCGTCGGGGCCGGTGGGAGGACCGGCACGTCGGCCAGCGCAAGCGCCGGCTGGTGGTGATCCCCTTCATCATGCTCTCGGTGCTCACCAGCTTCGCCGTGATGCTCCGGCTGGACGCACCGGCCGACATGACCGCCATGGTGCTGGCGATGTTCGCCTCGCTGGTGCCGATCATGGTGATCACCGTCTGGTGGAAGATCTCCATCCACACCGCCGTGGCGAGCGGCGCGGTGGCCTGCCTGGCGATCGCGCTCGGACCGTGGTGGCTGCTGCTCTACCCGTTGGTGGCGGTCATCGGATGGTCCCGCGTGGTGCTCCGGGACCACACGAGGGCGCAGACCCTCGCCGGCGCGGCGGTCGGCGCGCTGACCGCCGGCCTGACCTTCTGGTCGGCGCGCTGACCGCCGGCCCGGCCCGCTGACCGGGGCCGGGCCACCGGGGCGGACCGCCCGGCCCCGGTCAGCGGATCGGCATCCCCGAGATGGTCCGGGCGATCACCAGGCGCTGGATCTCGCTCGTCCCCTCGAAGATCGAGTAGATGGCGCTGTCCCGGTGCATCCGCTCCACCGGGTACTCCCGGGTGTAGCCGTTGCCACCGAGGATCTGCATCGCCTGCGCCGTCACCCACTTCGCCGTCTCACCCGCGTACAGCTTGGACATCGAGCCCTCGGCCGAGGTGAACGGCTGCTGGTTGGCCGCCATCCAGGAGGCCCGCCAGACCAGCAGCCGGGAGGCGTCGATCCGGGTCTTCATGTCGGCCAGGGTGAACGCGACACCCTGGTTGTCGATGATCGGCCGGCCGAACTGCACCCGGGTCTTCGCGTAGTCGAGCGCGACCTCGTACGCGGCCCTGGCGATGCCGATGGCCTGCGCGCCGACGGCGGGGCGGGACGCCTCGAAGGTGGCCATGGCGGCGTTCTTGACCGAACCGGTCCTGCTGGGGGTGCCGGTGCCGGCCGCCCGCTCGCGGGCCCGGGCGAGCCGCTCGTCCAGCTTCTCCTTGCCGCCGAGCAGGCAGTGCCCCGGGATCCGGACGTCGTCCAGCACCACCTCGGCGGTGTGCGAGGCACGGATTCCGTGCTTCTTGAACTTCTGCCCCTGCGACAGGCCGGGGGTGTCCGGCGGGATCACGAAGGAGGCCTGCCCACGGGCCCCGAGCGCGGGATCCACCGTCGCCACCACCACGTGCACGGAGGCGATGCCGCCGTTGGTGGCCCAGGTCTTGGTGCCGTTGAGCACCCACTCGTCCTTGGCCTCGTCGTGGACGGCCCGGGTGCGCAGCGCCGAGACGTCCGAGCCCGCGTCCGGCTCGGAGGAGCAGAACGCGGCGACCTTGACGTCGTCGGGCGTGCCGAACATCTGCGGCGCCCAGGTGCCGATCTGCTCGTCGGTGCCGTTGGCGAGGACGGCCACGGCCGCGAGTGTGGTCCCGACGATCGACAGCCCGATGCCGGCGTCGCCCCAGAACAGCTCCTCCATCGCGATCGGGATGCCGACACCCGAGGGGTCGAAGTACTGCTGGGCGTAGAAGTCCAGCGAGTAGATGCCGAGTCTGGCCGCCTCCTGGATGATCGGCCAGGGCGTCTCCTCGCGCTCGTCCCACTCGGCCGCGGCCGGGCGCATCACGTCGGCGGCGAAGCCGTGCAGCCAGTCGCGCACGGCGAGCTGGTCGGTGCCCGGGTCCAGCGAGAAGGTGCTCATGGTGCCTCCGGTCGAAGAGGTCCGCGGGGAGTGGTGCCGCGGCGGGTGGAGCTGCGGGAAGTGGCGCCGCGGGGATTGGGCACCGGGGTGCAGGACGATGCCGGGGTTCGGGTCTCACCAAGGGGTGTCGGAGGTGTGTTACCGCCGGTAACATCGCTGGGAGTCTGCTACTGATACGTAGGAAATGTCAACGCCCACCCCGAAGCCGGCCACCGAACCCCCGCCAGGAGCCGCCCGTGCCGCCCGCCCCCGCCACCTCCGGCGAGCCCCGCAGGGAACAACTGCTGAACGCCGCCGACCGGGTCGTCCAGCGCGAGGGCCCGGGCGCGAGCATGAACGCCATCGCCGCCGAGGCCGGCATCACCAAGCCGATCCTGTACCGGCACTTCGGCGACCGTACCGGCCTCATCCGCGCACTCACCGAACGCCACACCGGGGGGCTGCTGGCCGCCGTGCGGGCCGCGCTGAACGAACCGCTGGAGCGGCGTGACCGCGTCGAGCACGTCCTGGACACCTACCTCGCGGGCATCGAGTCCCGTCCACAGGTCTACCGCCTGCTCACCCACCCCGAGACCGGCGATCCGACCGGGGCCGGCAACGCCCTGGCACCGGCCCTGCGGCAGATCGCCCAGGAGATCACCGACGCGGTGCTGCACCAGGTCGATCTCGGGCCGGAGGCGGAGCTGCTCTCCGAGGCCTGGGGCCGCGCCATCACCGGCATGGTGCTGGCGGCCGGCGACTGGTGGCTGGAGACCGGGCCGTGCCCGCGCCCCCGGATGGTCCAGGTGCTGGCCGACCTCCTCTGGGGCCGCCTCGCCGCCGCCTCGGATCTGCCCGGCGCCACCATGCCGGCCGTCCCGACGGCCGAGAGCGCCACTCCGGCCGACTGAACTCCACTGTGGGGCAGGGAGGTCAGCTGTGGGGCGGGGACGTCCGGCGCCATCGGCGCTCACCCTCGCCGTCGGCCGCGGGAGATCCAGGATGCGTCCGGTACGAGCACCGCGGTCACGGCCGCAGCCCGCCGAGCCGCCGGACGCTGAGCCGCCGGACGCCGGGGCCCGCCAAGGCGGCGGCGGACCCCGGTCCGGTCAGGCCAGACCCCGCCGGGCCAGCAGCGGGCCGGGCAGCGGGTCACGCCCGACCACCGCGCGGAAGCACTCCATCGCGTCCACGCTGCCGCCCCGGGAGAGCAGTTCGGCCCGGAAGATCTCCCCGCTCTCACGCACGCCGCGCCCGTTGCCGCGGAACCACTCCACGGTCTCGGCGTCGAGCACCTCGGACCAGACGTAGGCGTAGTACCCGGCGCTGTAGTCGTTCGAGAAGATGTGGTTGAAGTAGGTGGTGCGGTAGCGCGGCGGCACCGCCACCGACGTCAGACCGGCCTTCGCCAGCGCCTGGGCCTCGAACTCCTGCGCGTCGTCGATCGGCAGGCCCGCCGGGATGGTGTGCCAGGCCCAGTCGAGCAGGGCCGCGGCCAGGTACTCCACCGTCCGGAAGCCCTGCCCGAAGCCCTCCGCGGCACTCATCCGCTCGACCAGTTCGGCCGGCAGCGGCTCCCCCGTGACGTGGTGTTTGGCGTAGTTGGCCAGCACGGCGGGCCAGGTCATCCACATCTCGTTGACCTGGGAGGGGAACTCGACGAAGTCCCTGGGCACTTCGGTGCCGGCGAACAACGGGTAGCGCACGGCCGAGAACAGCCCGTGCAGCGCGTGGCCGAACTCGTGGAAGAGCGTGCGCACCTCGTCCCAGGTGAGCAGCACCGGCTCGCCGGGGGCCGGACGGGCGATGTTGAGGTTGTTCAGCACCACCGGGCGCCGGCCCAGCAGCTCCGACTGCGAGACCAGTTCGTCCATCCAGGCACCGCCGCGCTTGGAGGCCCGGGCGTGGAAGTCCCCCAGGAACAGGCCCAGCGAGCCGCCGTCCTCCTCGAACACCTCGAAGACTCGGGCGTCGGGGTGGTAGCCCACCAGATCCGGCCGCTCGGTGAAGGTCAGCCCGTACGCCAGGCCGGCCGCGAAGAACACCCCGTCGTGCAGCACCCGCTCCAGCTCGAAGTACGGGCGCAGCGCCGCCGCGTCCACGTCGTAGGACGTCTGCCGGACCTTCTCCGCGTAGTACGCCCAGTCGTGCGCGCCGATCTCGGTGATCCCGTCGGCCTCGGCCGCCTTCGCCAGCAGGGCGGCCTCCCGCTCGGCGTTGGCCACCGCCGGCGCCACCATCCGGGCGAGCAGCGCGTCGACCGCCGCGACGCTGCCCGCGGTCTCGTCCTCGACCACGTACGCCGCGTGGCTCGGGTGGCCGAGCAGCGCGGCCCGCTCCGCCCGCAGCCCGGCCATCCGGATCGCCAACGGGCCGTTGCTCTCCACCGCGCGGCCGAGCGAGGCCGCCAGCAGGCGCTCGCGCACGGAGCGGTCGGTGAGCGAGGCCAGCTCGGTCTGGTTGGAGAAGTTCTTCAGGCTGAGCACGTGAGCGCCGTCGTGGCCGAGCGCCCGGCCGTTCTCGGCCGCGGCCGCGACGGCGTCCGCCGACAGCCCGTCGAGCTGCTCGACGCCGTCCAGCACCAGCGCCCGGGCCCGGGTGTCGGCCGCGACGTTCTGCTGGAACGCCGTCGAGGCGGAGGCGAGTTCACCGTTCAACTCGCGCAACCGGGCCTGCTCGGCGGGGCCGAGCCGGGCGCCGGCCCGCACGAAGCGGGTGTGGTGGCGCTCGAGCAGCCGCAGCGCCTGCGGGTCCAGGCCGAGTGTCGCGCGGCGCTCGTACAGGGCCTCGATCCGGGCGAAGAGCGCGCCGTCCAGGTGGACGGCGTCCCGGTGGGCGGCGAGCCGGGGGCTGATCTCCGCGTCCAGCGCGTCCAGGGCGTCGTCGGTGTCGGCGGAGCTCTGGTTGTGGAAGACGGCGCCGACCCGCCGCAGCAGGGCGCCGGAACGCTCCAGCGCCACGAGGGTGTTGTCGAAGGTCGGAGCCTGCGGGCCGGCCGTGATCGCCGCGATCTCGGCGAGCTGGTCGGCCATGCCGCGCTCGAAGGCGGGCAGGTAGTGCTCTTGCCGGATCTCGGCGAAGGGCGGGAGTTCGTAGACCAGGGTGCTGGGCTCGAAGAAGGGATTCTCGGTCATCCCGCCGACCCTAGCCGGTGCCGTTCGCGCTGCCTACGGGCAGCCGACGGTCGGTCAGCGGACGACCGCCGCGGACGGGACGCGGCAGCCGGTGCGCCGGGGCGCTCCGCCCGCGCACCCGTCGCCCCGCGCACCCGGCGCCGCCGGTCCTCCGCGGCCGGCCCGCGCCTCACCCGCACTGTCGGACCCCGCCGCTACTGTCGAACACACCACCGTGGTGCCCGGCAGCCAGCGCCCGGCGCCCAGCAGCGAGAGAAGACCCCGTGCCACCCCGGATCGCCCTGGCCCCCGACCCGCACGGTCCCGGCGGCCGCCTCCAGCCCCTGGACGACGCCGGTGCGCCGCTCGGTCCGGCCGTCCACGCGGCCGATCTCGCCGCCGCCGTGGCCGACCACGAGGGCGCCTCCCACCCCCGATGGGTCTGGGCCTGCACGGACAGCGCGTACGTCCCGCTGCTGCCGCGGCTCCCCGACCGGCTGGCTCGCTGCCACGACCTGCGCCTGGTGGAGGCCCTGCTGCTGACCCAGGAGGGCCTGTTCGGGCGGCCCCGCTCGCTGGGCGCCGCCTGGGCCAGGCTGCACCGCCTCCCGGTGCCGCCCGACCTGCCGGAGTCGGCGGGCCCCGACGACCAGGACACCCTGTTCGCCCCGGACCGTCTGCAACTCCCGCCCGCCACCGACCCGCTCCAGGCCGTCGTCGCCGTGCACGCCGACCAGCTGCGCCGGATCCGGGCCGTCGCCGAACCTCCCGGCGCGGCGCCGGCCATCGCCGGGGCCCCCGCGGCCGCCCGCTTCCGCCTGCTCGCCGCCGCCGAGTCGGCCGGTGCGCTGATCGCCGCCGAGATGGCGTACGACGGTCTGCCCTGGCGCACGGACGTCCACGACGCGATGCTGACCGAACTGCTCGGTCCCCGCCCGCAGATCCCCGGCGCCCAGCCCTGGCGCCTGGCCGAACTCGCCGCCGAGCTCCAGCGGGCCCTCGGCGGGCGGCCGTTCAATCCCGACTCGCACACCCAGGTGCTGCGTGCCTTCGCCGACCAGGGCGTCCACCTGGGCTCCACCCGCTCCTGGGAGCTGCGCGGGGTCGACCACCCGGCGGCGGCGCTGCTGATCCGCTACAAGGAGCTGTCCCGGATCCACGCCGCCCACGGCTGGGCGTGGCAGGACGCCTGGGCACGCGGCGGCCGGTTCCGGCCCGAGTACGTGGTCGGCGGTGTGGTGTCGGGACGCTGGGCGAGCCGGGGCGGCGGCGCACTCCAGATCCCGCGCGTCCTTCGCGGCGCGGTGGTCGCCGACCCCGGCTGGCTGCTGGTGGTCGCGGACGCCGCCCAGCTCGAACCGCGGGTGCTGGCCGCCCTCTCCCAGGACGCCGGCCTGGCCCGCAGCGCCGCCGAGGGCGACCTCTACGCCGCGCTCGCCGCGACCGCCTTCCAGGGGGACCGGGCCAAGGCCAAGCTCGGCCTGCTCGGCGCGATGTACGGGCAGACCAGCGGCGACATCGGCCCGCTGCTCGCCACCCTGCGCCGGCGCTACCCGGCCGCGATGGGGTACGTGGAGGCGGCGGCCCGCACCGGTGAGGACGGCGGTGTGGTCGGCTCCCGGCTCGGCCGGATCTGCCCGCCGCCGTCCTCCGACTGGCTGGACCTCACCGAGGATCCGGACAGTACGGCCGACACCGGGGGCCGCTCGGCCCGCGCCCGGGGCCGGTTCACCCGCAACTTCGTCATCCAGGCCAGCGCGGCCGACTGGGCGCTGGCCCTGCTGGCGGCGCTGCGCCGTCGGCTGGCCGTCCTGGAGGCGGGCCCCGGCGACCGCCCGCACCTGGTGTTCTTCCAGCACGACGAGGTGGTGGTGCACACCCCGGCCAACCTCGCCGACCAGGTGGCCGCCGCCGTCGAGGAGGCCGCCGAGGAGGCCCGCGCCCTGGTCTTCGGCGACACCCCGGTCCGTTTCCCGCTCACCACCGCGATCGTCGACTGCTACGCCGACGCCAAGTGAGCCCCCGTGCCCGACCAGATGCTCGCGGCCGCCCGCGCCGTCGGGACGGGAGCCGGGGTGGTGTTCGTGGTGAAGAACTACACCGGCGACGTGATGAACTTCCGGCTGGCCGCGGAGCTCGCCACCGAGGAGGGCATCGAGGTCCGCACCGTGCTGGTCGACGACGACGTCGCGGTCGGCGCTTCCACCGCAACGGCCGGGCGCCGCGGCACCGGGGCCACCGTCCTGGTCGAGAAGATCGCGGGCGCGCTGGCGGAGCGCGGCGGCGGGCTGGACGCGGTCGCCGCGCTGGGCGAGCGCGTCAACGCGGCCTCCCGGTCCTTCGCGGTCGCCACGATGGTGGACGCGTACACCCCCGCGCTGGCCGCCTTCGAGCAGGCCGTCGACGGCGGGGCGGGTCTGGCGGACGCGGCCTCGGGCGCCGCCGACGCGGCCGAACAGGGCATGCGCGACACCGTCGCGCTCCAGGCCCGCAAGGGCCGGGCCTCCTACCTCGGCCCGCGCAGCATCGGCCACCAGGACCCGGGAGCCACCTCCACCGCCCTGCTGTTCCGGGCTCTGGCGGACGCCACCCGGCCGATCTGACGCCGCTCGGGGCGCTGCGGAATTCAGCCCGGCCACCGCGGGTTCAGCCCGGCAGCCGCGGGTTCAGACCGGCAGCCCGGCCCGCTCCGGTGCGGCGCCCTCGCCGGCCCTCCCGTCCGTCCGGCTGATCAGCAGCAGCAGGGCGTCGTCCCCGAGCTCACCGCCGGTGTGCCGCAGCAGGTCGGCGTAGAGCCGGGCGACCGCGGCCTCCAGCTCGGCCGGCGAGCGCGCCGCACCGCGCACCAGCGGGCCGACCCGTTCGGCCAGCGGGTAGAAGACCCCGGTGCTGTGGTGGCGGGCCTCGACGACGCCGTCGGTGCAGAGCACCAGCACGTCGCTGCGGTCGAAGGGCAGGTGCCAGCTGCGCGGTTCGCCCGGTGCCAGCCACCCGAGCCCCAGCGGGACCCAGGGGTCGGGGGACTCCAGCACGAGCACCGCGCCGTCCCCCGTGACCTGCACCGGCGGCACGTGCCCGTAGTGCAGCAGCTCGACCGCCCCGGGCGTGCGGAACTCCACGAAGAGCGCGGTGGTGAAGTCGCCGTCCGGCACGTGCCGCTCCACACTCGCCTCGATCCGGGCCGCCACCCCGGGCAGCCGCCCCTCGTCGTAGGCGGCCTCCCGGAACGCACCCAGGACGACGGCGGCGGTCTGCACCGCGCCCAGGCCCTTGCCCCGCACGTCGCCGACCAGCACCCGGGTGCCGTGCGGCGTCTCCAGCACCGAGTAGAGGTCCCCGCCGATCCGGGCCTCGTCGGCGGCGGAGGCGTACCGGACCGCCAGCCGCAGCGGGCCGACCGCGGGACCGGGCAGCCGCAGCAGGGCGCGCTGGGCGGCCTCGGCGACCGAACTGACGGCGGCGAAGGCGGCGGCGCGGCGCATCCTGATCTTCGCCACCCAGGCGCTGAACGCGGTCAGCACCACGTAGCTGACCATCGCGCCGAAGAGGAAGCGGTTGTCGTTGACGTTGTCGACCTCGTCGTAGTGGCTCAGGCCGAAGACGGTGACCAGCCCGAGGGAGCAGATCAGCAGCAGCTCGCGCGGCCGGAGCGTGAGGGCGGCGACCGAGGGGACGACCGTCATCAGCGGGGCCAGATAGCGGTCCTTGCCGGAGAGCAGGTCGGCCAGCGCCACCAGGAACATGGCGACCAGCGCCGGGGTGGCCCGCCGCATCCAGGAGATGTCCTGGAGGTCCACCGCCTGCAGGGCGCTGCGCCGGCGCCGTGCGGGGGCACCGGCAGCCTTCAGGTCCACGGGAGACTGGGCGCGACGGGTCCTGGGCACGTAACCGAACATAGCGGACGATCTACCCACCCGCCCGCGACTCCTCGGGCCCACCGGCCGCCCGGCAGGTGCGGCGCGCGGGCGGCGCTCCGGCTCGGCGACGCGCCGTTTCGCGGCTCTCCGGCCGGGATCCGGACGGAACGTGCCCGGGCACATACCCTCGGCAATCGAGCCGCCCTCCCGGTGCGGCCGGCGGCACCCTCCCCCAGCATCCGGAATACCCGGTGGGGGTATCGTGTTGTGAACAGACAGAAGCAGACAGAGCGAGCACGGGCCAAGGCCCGTGGATCCACCTCCCGGAGGTCCCGATGTCCAACACCATCACGTACAGCGTCACCGGTATGAGCTGCGGTCACTGCGAGAAGTCGGTCAGCACCGAGGTCTCCGCCATCCCCGGCGTCACGGAGGTGGCCGCCGACGCCAAGGCCGGGACGGTGACGGTGTCCTCGGCCGACCCGCTGGACGACGCCCGGGTCCGCGCCGCCGTCGACGAGGCGGGCTACGAGCTCGTCGGCCGCTCGGCCTGACCCCCCGGGGTACGGCGGGGCCGTCGCATCCCCCGGCCCCGCCGTACGCTCCGTACCAGGAGGAGGACGAGATGAGCACCACCACCCCCGGCGCCACCACCCCCGCCGCGCCGGCCGCACCCCCGGCGGGCGAACGCGTCGAGCTCTCGATCGGCGGAATGACCTGCGCCTCCTGCGCGGCCCGGATCGAGAAGAAGCTCAACCGGATGGACGGCGTCCAGGCGGTCGTGAACTTCGCCACCGAGCGGGCCAGGGTCGACTTCGGCCCCGGCGTGAGCGTGGCCGATCTCATCGCCACCGTGGAGCGCACCGGATACACCGCCGCACCACCCGCACCGCCCGCACCACCCGCCGCCCGGGACGCCGGCGAGCCGACCACGGCCACCCCCGATCCGCTCCGTGAGCGCCTGGTGATCAGCGCGGTGCTGACCGTCCCGGTGGTACTGCTCTCGATGATCCCGGCGCTGCAGTTCGACAACTGGCAGTGGCTCGCGTTCGCGCTGACCGGCCCGGTCGTCGTGTACGGCGGCCTGCCCTTCCACCGTGCCGCCTGGACCAACCTGCGGCACGGCGCCGCCACCATGGACACCCTGGTCTCGCTCGGCACCCTGGCTGCCTTCGGCTGGTCGGTCTGGGCGCTGTTCCTCGGCCGGGCCGGCATGACCGGCATGCGGCACGATTTCTC
This sequence comes from Kitasatospora sp. NBC_00315, assembly GCF_041435095.1. NCBI lineage: Bacteria > Bacillati > Actinomycetota > Actinomycetes > Kitasatosporales > Streptomycetaceae > Kitasatospora > Kitasatospora sp. NBC_00315. Next base: position 2,668,770 of record NZ_CP108025.1, read on the forward strand.
CCTCGCGGTCGGCCGCGGCGACGCCTCGTCCACGCTCTACCTGGAGACCGCCGCCGCCGTCACCGTGCTGATCCTGCTCGGGCGCTGGCTGGAGGCCCGCTCCAAGCGACGGGCCGGAGCCGCCCTGCACGCCCTGCTCGACCTCGGGGCCAAGGACGTCACCGTCCTCCAGGGCGGCCGCGAGGTGCGGCTGCCGGTCGGGCGGCTGACCGTCGGCACCCGCTTCGTGGTGCGCCCCGGCGAGAAGATCGCCACCGACGGCCTGGTGGTCGAGGGCGCCTCCGCCGTGGACGCCTCGATGCTGACCGGCGAGTCCGTCCCGGTCGAGGTGACGGTGGGGGACCGGGTCACCGGCGCCACGGTCAACGCCGGCGGACGCCTCGTGGTCGAAGCCACCCGGGTCGGCGCCGACACCAGCCTGGCCCGGATGGCCAGACTGGTCGAGGAGGCGCAGAACGGCAAGGCCGCGGCCCAGCGCCTGGCCGACCGCATCTCGGCGGTGTTCGTGCCCGTCGTCATCCTGATCGCCCTGGCCACCCTGGTCGGCTGGCTGCTGGTGAGCAACAGCCCCACCGAGGCTTTCACCGCCGCCGTGGCCGTCCTGATCATCGCGTGCCCCTGCGCGCTGGGGCTGGCCACACCAACCGCGCTGATGGTGGGCACCGGCCGGGGCGCCCAGCTCGGCATCCTGATCAAGGGCCCCGAGGTGCTGGAGACCACCCGCAGGGTGGACACCGTCGTGCTGGACAAGACCGGCACCGTCACCACCGGCAGCATGGCCCTCACCGCCGTGCACACCGCGGCCGGCGTCGACGCGGCGCAGGCACTGCGGCTGGCCGGCGCACTGGAGCACGCCTCCGAGCACCCGATCGCCCGGGCGATCGCCACCGCGGCCGCGGAGCGGTCGGGCACGCTGCCGGCCGTCGAGGACTTCCGGAGCGTTCCCGGCCTGGGCGTGCGGGGCGTGGTCGAGGGCCACGCCGTGACCGCCGGCCGGACGGCCCTGCTGGCCGATCTCGCACAGTCCCTGCCACCCGTCCTCGCCGAGGCCGTCGAGGCGGCCGAGGCGGCCGGGCGCACCGCGGTCGCGGTGGGCTGGGACGGCGAGGCCCGGGCCGTCCTGGAGATCGCCGACACGGTGAAGCCCACCAGCGCCCGGGCGATCGCCGAACTGCGCGCCCTGGGCCTGCGGCCGGTGCTGCTCACCGGTGACAACCGGAGGGTCGCCGAGGCGGTCGCGGCCGAGGTCGGCATCGACCCGGCGGACGTGATCGCCGAGGTGCTCCCCGAGGAGAAGGTCGCCACCGTGCGGAGGCTGCAGGCCGAGGGCCGCTCGGTGGCCATGGTCGGCGACGGCGTCAACGACGCGGCCGCGCTCGCCCAGGCCGACCTCGGCCTGGCGATGGGCACCGGCACGGACGCGGCGATCGAGGCGGGTGACCTCACCCTGGTCCGGGGCGACCTGCGCTCGGCGGCCGACGCCATCCGGCTCTCGCGCCGCACGCTCGGCACCATCAAGGGCAACCTATTCTGGGCCTTCGCCTACAACGTCGCGGCGATCCCGCTGGCCGCGGCCGGCCTGCTCAACCCGGTGGTGGCGGGCGCCGCGATGGCCTTCTCCTCGGTCTTCGTGGTCACCAACAGCCTCCGGCTGCGCCGCTTCCGGGCCGCCGCCTGACGGCCGAGGACCGCAGGAGGCAGACCCGCAGACCCGCAGACCGGCGACCGCGGGCCCGTGCCGGAGAACCGGTGCGGGCCCGCGGTCGTGCGGCTCAACGGCCGAGCAGTTCCCCGCCGTTGAGGTGGAGGATCTCGCCGGTGATGAAACCCGCCTCGGCGGAGGCCAGGAACTGCACCGCGGCCGCCACCTCCCCGGTCTCGCCGATCCGGCCGAGCAGCGTCCGGGAGGCCCGGCGGGCGACCTCCGCCTCGTCCAGCCTGGGCCCGAAGAACTCGGTGCCGGCCACCGTTCCGGGCGCGACGATGTTGGCCGTGATGCCGGAGGGGCCGAGCTGGGCCGCCAGGAAGTGGTTCCAGGCGTGCAGCGACGCCTTGGCGGCGCCGTACGAGCCGGCGCCGCGCAGGGCGGCGATCGAGCTGACCGTGACCACCCGGCCGGCGCCCTGGGTGAGCCGGTCGCGCACGGACTCGGTGAGCAGGACCACGGTCAGCACGTTGCGCTCGAAGTCGCCGCGCCAGCGGGCCAGCAGCGCGTGCGGGCCGGCGCCGGGCACCGTCTCACGGCTGCCCGCGTTGTTGACCAGGACGTCGATCCCGGCCGGCAGTTCGGCGAGCGCGTGCTCGACGGCGTCCGGGTCGGCGAGGTCGCAGACGAGTGGGGTCACGGTCGGGCCCAGGGCGGCGGCGGCCTGCTCCAGGACGGCCCGACGGCGCCCCACGATCACGACCTCGTCGCCCGCTTCGGCGAATCTCCGCGCGATCTCGTACCCGATGCCGGTACCACCACCGGTGACGACGACGTTCCTGGCCATCTGCGCACTCCCTCCCCGGCCCGGCCACCGCGCTGTCGACGCGCGGGCGGTCCGTACCGGAATGCCACGATTCCTATCACGCTGGGTCGCCGTGGCTGCGGGGAGGGTGACGTCGCGCGCGGTGGATGATGTGATATGAGGCTGCCATCGGGCGCCTACGGAGCGTGGCGAGAGACAGCTCACACCCCCCAGCCGTAACTTTGTGAGGGCTGATACGTCTTAGCTTTGTAGTGCGGCAGTTTTCGGCGCGCGACGGCGGGGCGTTTTCCCGTCGCGCCACCGCGCGGCTCCGGCTGCCGCCGACGGGGCTCCGGCGGGCCCCGGGACGATCGCCGCTGGTCGGCGGTCTTCGCGCACGACGCCGGGGGCGTGGCGGGTCAGGGGCGCTTTGAGCGGCCGCCCCTGACCGCAGCCGCCCCCGGACGTCGTGCGCCGAACGGAGCGGCGCCGCTCCGGGTGCGCCGACCCTTCGGACACACGTTCAGAATCGAACACACGCACAGGGGCCCGGCCGCAGCCACTCGGGAACGAGTGACGACGACCGGGCCCCTGCGGTACCGGCGGGCGTTGCTCAGCGCGCGTCGAGACCGACGTAGTCGCGGATCTCGGTACCGGTGTAGATCTGACGCGGGCGGCCGATACGGCTCGTCGGGTCGTTGATCATCTCGTGCCAGTGGGCGATCCAGCCCGGCAGCCGGCCGAGGGCGAACAGCACGGTGAACATGCTGGTCGGGAAGCCCATGGCGCGGTAGATCAGGCCGGTGTAGAAGTCCACGTTCGGGTAGAGCTTGCGCGAGACGAAGAAGTCGTCGTTGAGCGCGTGCTCCTCCAGCTTCAGCGCGATCTCCAGCAGCTCGTCGGACTTGCCGAGCTGGGCCAGGACGTCGTGCGCGAGGCCCTTGACCACGGCGGCGCGCGGGTCGAAGGCCTTGTACACGCGGTGCCCGAAGCCCATGAGCTTCACGCCGTCCTCGCGGTTCTTCACCTTGCGGATGAAGGAGTCGACGTCGCCGCCGTCCTTCTGGATCTGCTCCAGCATCTCCAGCACGGCCTGGTTGGCGCCGCCGTGCAGCGGGCCCCAGAGCGCCGAGATGCCCGCCGAGATCGAGGCGAACTGGTTGGCGTGGCTGGACCCGACCAGGCGCACCGTGGAGGTCGAGCAGTTCTGCTCGTGGTCCGCGTGCAGGATCAGCAGCTTGTCGAGCGCGTTCACCACGACCGGGTTGAGCTCGTAGTCCTCGGCGGGGACGGCGAAGGTCATCCGCAGGAAGTTCTCGACGTAGCCGAGGTCGTTGCGCGGGTAGACGAACGGCTGGCCGACCGACTTCTTGTAGGCGTAGGCCGCGATGGTCGGCAGCTTCGCCAGCAGACGGACGGTCGACAGGTGGCGCTGGCCGGCGTCGAACGGGTTGTGACTGTCCTGGTAGAACGTCGACAGCGCGCCGACCACCGAGGACAGCATCGCCATCGGGTGCGCGTCCCGGGGGAAGCCCTGGTAGAAGCGCTTGACGTCCTCGTGCAACAGGGTGTGCTGGGTGATCTCGTTGCTGAAGACCGCCAGCTGGTCGGCGTTCGGCAGCTCGCCGTTGATCAGGAGGTACGCGGTCTCGATGAAGCTGCCCTGCTCGGCCAGCTGCTCGATCGGGTAACCGCGGTAGCGCAGGATGCCGTTGTCGCCGTCCACGAAGGTGATCGCGGACTTGTAGGCGGCGGTGTTGCCGAAGCCGTTGTCCAGGGTCACCAGGCCGGTCTGCGGGAGCAGCTTCGAGATGTCGAAGCCGGCGTTGCCCGCAGTGCTCGGGACGACGGGGTACTCGTACTCGCCGCCCTGGTACCGCAGTACTACAGCGTCTGGACTGTTCTCGCTCACGCTCTTCCTCACCGACGAAATGAATCCTCATCCAAGGTGCCCTGACTGTCTCTACCATCCCCCATCTGGCGGACAGTTGCGCACCCGGGGTGGCCCGAAAGGGCCGTCCCCTACAAAACCCTTCGCCGCAGCCGGTATGAACCGGACAAGATCGGCACCACTCCAGGCTCTGCCCTAAATCTCTTCACGTCAAGAGAACTCTAGAGGCAAGGGACCCGTTGGAGAATCATCCAGTCGCCAGTCGGTGGTCCAGGGCGGAGTGCCTGCGACCTGCGCTGACCGTCCGAACCGCCTGTCCGATCGCTCTCCGTGACCCGACGAGCACAACCAGTTGTTTTGCCCTGGTCACCGCGGTGTAGAGCAGATTTCGCTGGAGCATCGTCCAGGCCGAGGTGGTGACCGGAATCACCACGGCGGGGTACTCGCTGCCCTGCGAACGATGGATCGTCACGGCGTACGCGTGCGCCAGTTCGTCGAGCTCGTCGAAGTCGTAGCCGATCTCCTCGTCCTCGTCGGTGAGCACGGTGAGGCGCTGGTCGTCGACGCTCAGCGAGGTCACCACGCCGACCGTGCCGTTGAAGACGCCGTTCTGCCCCTTCTCGTAGTTGTTCCTGATCTGGGTGACCTTGTCCCCCACCCGGAACGTCCGCCCGCCGAAGCGGCGCTCGGCCAGCCCCTCGCGCCCCGGTGTGACCGCGGCCTGGAGGAGCGTGTTCAGGTTGCCCGCGCCGGCCGGCCCCCGGTGCATCGGCGCCAGCACCTGGACGTCGCGCCGCGGGTCGAGGCCGAACCGCTGCGGGATCCGCCGCGCCACCACGTCGACCGTCAGACCGGCCGCCCGCTCGGTGTCGTCCTCCACGAAGAGGAAGAAGTCCGCCAGACCCTCCGTCCGGGGCGGCAGGCCCTCGTTGATCCGGTGCGCGTTGGTGACCACACCGGACTCCTGGGCCTGCCGGAAGATCCGGGTCAGCCGCACCGACGGCACGGGGCTGCCCGCCGCCAGCATGTCCCGCAGCACCTCGCCGGCGCCCACCGAGGGCAGCTGGTCCACATCACCCACGAACAGCAGGTGGGCGCCCGGCGCGACCGCCTTGACCAGCTTGTTCGCCAGGATCAGGTCCAGCATCGAGGCTTCGTCCACCACCACCAGATCCGCGTCCAGCGGCCGGTCCCGATCGTAGGCCGCCTCGCCGCCCGGCCGCAGTTCCAGCAAGCGGTGCACGGTGGAGGCCTGCGCCCCGGTCAGCTCCGACAGCCGCTTGGCCGCCCGGCCGGTCGGTGCCGCCAGCACCACCTTGGCGCGCTTCGCCAGCGCCAGCGCCACGATCGACTTGACCGTGAACGACTTGCCGCACCCGGGACCGCCGGTCAGCACCGCGACCTTCTCGGTCAGCGCGAGCCGTACCGACTGCTCCTGCTCGGGCGCCAGCTCGGCCCCCGTCCGCTTCGCCAGCCAGCCCAGTGCGGCCGTCCAGTCCACGTCCGCGAAGCCGGGCATCCGGTCGGTGTCCGCCCGCAGCAGCCGCAGCAGCTGGTTGGAGAGTGAGATCTCCGCCCGGTGGAACGGCACCAGGTACACCGCCGTCACCGGCTGCCCGCCCTCGCCGGGGACCGCCTCACGCACCACGCCCTCCTGCGCGACCAGCTCGGCCAGACAGTCGATCACCAGCCCGACGTCCACCTGGAGCAGTTTCACGCCGTCCGCGATCAGCCGCTCCTCGGGGAGGTAGCAGTGCCCCTGGTCGCTGCTCTGCGAGAGCGCGTACTGCAGACCCGCCTTCACACGCTCCGGGCTGTCGTGGGGGATCCCGACCGCCTGGGCGATCCGGTCCGCCGTCAGGAAGCCGATGCCCCAGACGTCCGAGGCCAGCCGGTACGGCTCGTTCTTCACCACACCGATCGAGGCGTCGCCGTACTTCTTGAAGATCCGCACCGCGAGCGAGGTCGACACCCCGACCCCCTGCAGGAAGACCATCACCTCCTTGATGGCCTTCTGCTCCTCCCAGGCCGCGGCGATCTTCTTGGTCCGCTTCGGTCCCAGGCCCGGCACCTCGATCAACCGGGCGGGTGAGTTCTCGATCACCTCCAGGGTGTCCACCCCGAAGGCCTCGACGATCCGCTCCGCGAAGCGCGGGCCGATCCCCTTGATCAGCCCCGAGCCCAGGTAGCGCTGGATGCCCTGGATCGTCGCCGGCAGCACCGTGGTGTAGTTCTCGACCACGAACTGCTTGCCGTACTGCGGATGCGACGCCCAGCGCCCGTGCAGCCGGAGCGACTCACCCGGCTGCGCGCCCAGCAGCGCGCCGACCACCGTCAGCAGGTCGTTGGCCCCCCGCCCGGTGTCGACGCGGGCGACGGTGTAGCCCGTCTCCTCGTTGGCGTACGTGATCCGCTCCAGTACCCCGTCCAGCTGGGCGAGCTGACGTGGCACGGCTGGTTGCTGCGTGGCCACGGAACCCCCTTGCCGGTGCGGGTGACCATCCGCCACGCACCGTACCGCCCGGGTACGACATGGCGGGAATCGCACCGCTCCCGTCGCCGCCGGTCGCCGCCCGCGCTGCGGCGACCGGCCACGGGTGGAAGGCTGGACCGGACGGGGAGGAAGACCATGTGCGCCCGCCCGCGGCGGGCCCGGCCCAGGAGCGCGCGCCATGCTGAGCACCGACCACGTCCCCGGCTCCCCCAACTGGCTCGACCTCGCCGCCGCCGACACCACGGCCGCCGGGGCGTTCTACACCTCCCTCTTCGGCTGGGAGCTGGCCTCGGCCGGTCCGGCCGCCGGTGGCTACGGCTTCTTCCGGCAGGACGGGCGGACGGTCGCGGCGCTCGGTCCGCTCACCGAGGACGGCGCCTCGCCCACCTGGACGGTCTACTTCGCCACCCCGGACGCCGACCGGACCACCGCCCTGGTGGAGCGCGCCGGCGGCAAGGTCCGGTTCGCCCCCTTCGACGTCTTCACCAACGGCCGGATGGCCGGCTTCACCGACCCGACCGGCGCCGACTTCGCCGTCTGGCAGCCCCGTGACACCCTCGGCCTGGACGCGGTGAACTCCCCCGGCGCGCTCTGCTGGACGGAGTGCTACAGCACCGACGCCGAGGCCGCGAAGACCTTCTACCGGGCCGTCTTCGACTGGCGGGAACAGGACCTCCCGTTCGGCGATCTCACCTACACCGTCCTCACCCCGGCCGGCGGGGGCACCGACGACGTCCAGGGCGGCATCATGCAGCTCGGCCCCGAACAGACCGCCGCCGGGACCACGTCGCACTGGCTGCCCTACTTCGAGGTCACCGACCCGGACGCCTGCGCCGCCGCCGCCGAGCGGCTGGGCGCGACCGTACGGATCCCGCCCATGGACGTGCACGGGATCGGCCGGCTCGCCCAGGTGATCGATCCGGGCGGCGCCGTCCTCGCGGTCATCAGGAGCGCCGAGCCCGGTCGGTGACGGCCTCTCACCCGCCTCCCGGCGGCCTCCGCGGGCCGCGGCGCCTCCACAGGGCGCCCGAGGGCCCGCGCGGGCCCCGGCGGGGGCCTCACGACCCGCCGCCGGTGCACCGGCGGCGGGCTCCCGGGCTCGCCTACCCTGTGGCCATGACCGACCTGTTGATCCGCCCGGCCACGTCCGAGGACCTGCCTGCCATCGTGGCCATGCTCGCCGACGATCCGCTCGGCGCGGTCCGGGAGTCCCCGGACGACCTGACGCCCTACCGAGCCGCCCTCGCCCGGATCCTGGCCGACCCGCAGCAGAGCCTCGTCGTCGCCGAACGCCACGGGCGAACGGTCGGCACGCTCCAGCTCACCCTGGTCCCCGGGATCTCCCGCCGGGGCTCGACCCGCACGATCATCGAGGGTGTGCGCGTCCACGCGGACGAGCGCCGAGGCGGGCTGGGCACCGAGCTCATCCGGTGGGCGATCGACAGGTCCAGGGAGCTCGGCGCCGACCTGGTCCAGCTGACCTCGGACGCCACCCGGACGGACGCCCGCCGCTTCTACGAGCGGCTGGGATTCGTCGCCTCGCACGTCGGGTTCAAACTCCCGCTGTGAACACCGGGGCACAAACGCAGACAACCCCCACCCGGAACCGGGTGGGGGTTGTCTGTGAATGATTGTTCGGCGGCGTCCTACTCTCCCACAGGGTCCCCCCTGCAGTACCATCGGCGCTGTGAGGCTTAGCTTCCGGGTTCGGAATGTAACCGGGCGTTTCCCTCACGCTATGACCACCGAAACACTATGAAACTGTCACCGCACCGCTCTCCCCGTGGCCCGGGAAAAACGGGGTCGTTGTTTCAGAACAACACAGTGGACGCGAGCAACTGAGGACAAGCCCTCGGCCTATTAGTACCGGTCAGCTCCACCCCTTACAGGGCTTCCACATCCGGCCTATCAACCCAGTCGTCTACTGGGAGCCTTACCCTCTCAAGGAGGTGGGAATACTCATCTCGAAGCAGGCTTCCCGCTTAGATGCTTTCAGCGGTTATCCCTCCCGAACGTAGCCAACCAGCCATGCCCTTGGCAGGACAACTGGCACACCAGAGGTTCGTCCGTCCCGGTCCTCTCGTACTAGGGACAGCCCTTCTCAATATTCCTACGCGCACAGCGGATAGGGACCGAACTGTCTCACGACGTTCTAAACCCAGCTCGCGTACCGCTTTAATGGGCGAACAGCCCAACCCTTGGGACCTACTCCAGCCCCAGGATGCGACGAGCCGACATCGAGGTGCCAAACCATCCCGTCGATATGGACTCTTGGGGAAGATCAGCCTGTTATCCCCGGGGTACCTTTTATCCGTTGAGCGACGGCGCTTCCACAAGCCACCGCCGGATCACTAGTCCCTGCTTTCGCACCTGCTCGACCCGTCGGTCTCACAGTCAAGCTCCCTTGTGCACTTACACTCAACACCTGATTGCCAACCAGGCTGAGGGAACCTTTGGGCGCCTCCGTTACTCTTTAGGAGGCAACCGCCCCAGTTAAACTACCCACCAGACACTGTCCCTGATCCGGATCACGGACCCAGGTTAGACATCCAGCACGACCAGAGTGGTATTTCAACGTCGACTCCACAACCACTGGCGTGGCCGCTTCAAAGTCTCCCACCTATCCTACACAAGCCGAACCGAACACCAATATCAAGCTATAGTAAAGGTCCCGGGGTCTTTCCGTCCTGCTGCGCGAAACGAGCATCTTTACTCGTAATGCAATTTCACCGGGCCTATGGTTGAGACAGTCGAGAAGTCGTTACGCCATTCGTGCAGGTCGGAACTTACCCGACAAGGAATTTCGCTACCTTAGGATGGTTATAGTTACCACCGCCGTTTACTGGCGCTTAAGTTCTCAGCTTCGCCGAGACGAATCTCGACTAACCGGTCCCCTTAACGTTCCAGCACCGGGCAGGCGTCAGTCCGTATACATCGCCTTACGGCTTCGCACGGACCTGTGTTTTTAGTAAACAGTCGCTTCTCGCTGGTCTCTGCGGCCGGCCCCAGCTCAGAGTGCAAGACTCATCACCAGTTCCGGCCCCCCTTCTCCCGAAGTTACGGGGGCATTTTGCCGAGTTCCTTAACCATAGTTCACCCGAACGCCTCGGTATTCTCTACCTGACCACCTGAGTCGGTTTGGGGTACGGGCCGCCATGAAACTCGCTAGAGGCTTTTCTCGACAGCATAGGATCATCCACTTCACCACAATCGGCTCGGCATCAGGTCTCAGCCTCAATGAGTGACGGATTTGCCTATCACTCGGCCTACACCCTTACCCCGGGACAACCACCGCCCGGGCTGGACTACCTTCCTGCGTCACCCCATCGCTCACCTACTACCCTGTTGGGTCAGCGGCTCCACCACGTCCCTTTGTCCGAAGACTCCGGGCCGGCTTCACGGCTTTAGCATTCAGAGGTTCGACGTTGGCGCTTCAAAGCGGGTACGGGAATATCAACCCGTTGTCCATCGACTACGCCTGTCGGCCTCGCCTTAGGTCCCGACTTACCCTGGGCAGATCAGCTTGACCCAGGAACCCTTGGTCAATCGGCGCAAGAGTTTCTCACTCTTGTATCGCTACTCATGCCTGCATTCTCACTCGTGTCCCGTCCACAACTGGATTCCTCCGCTGCTTCACCCGGAACACGACGCTCCCCTACCCATCACAGCCCCCGTTGGGGGTATTGCTGCAATGACACGACTTCGGTGGTGTGCTTGAGCCCCGCTACATTGTCGGCGCGGAATCACTTGACCAGTGAGCTATTACGCACTCTTTCAAGGGTGGCTGCTTCTAAGCCAACCTCCTGGTTGTCTCTGCGACTCCACATCCTTTCCCACTTAGCACACGCTTAGGGACCTTAGTCGGTGTTCTGGGCTGTTTCCCTCTCGACCATGGAGCTTATCCCCCACAGTCTCACTGCCACGCTCTCACTTACCGGCATTCGGAGTTTGGCTAAGGTCAGTAACCCGTTGAGGCCCATCGCCTATCCAGTGCTCTACCTCCGGCAAGAAACACGTGACGCTGCACCTAAATGCATTTCGGGGAGAACCAGCTATCACGGAGTTTGATTGGCCTTTCACCCCTAACCACAGGTCATCCCCCAGGTTTTCAACCCTGGTGGGTTCGGTCCTCCACGAAGTCTTACCTCCGCTTCAACCTGCCCATGGCTAGATCACTCCGCTTCGGGTCTTGGGCATGCAACTACGCATCTAAAAAGACGCTGCGCCCTATTCGGACTCGCTTTCGCTACGGCTACCCCACACGGGTTAACCTCGCTACACACCGCAAACTCGCAGGCTCATTCTTCAAAAGGCACGCAGTCACGAGACACACAGCAAGCTGCACGTCCGACGCTCCCACGGCTTGTAGGCACACGGTTTCAGGTACTATTTCACTCCGCTCCCGCGGTACTTTTCACCATTCCCTCACGGTACTATCCGCTATCGGTCACCAGGGAATATTTAGGCTTAGCGGGTGGTCCCGCCAGATTCACACGGAATTTCTCGGGCTCCGTGCTACTTGGGAGAAGCTCAAGTGAGCCGCTGATGTTTCGTCTACGGGGGTCTTACCCTCTACGCCGGACCTTTCGCATGTCCTTCGACTACACCAACGGTTTCTGACTCACCCAGCCGCCGGCAGACGACTGAAGAACTTTCCCACGACCCCTACTACGCAACCCCTGCCGGGTATCACACGTAACAGGTTTAGCCTCATCCGGTTTCGCTCGCCACTACTCCCGGAATCACGGTTGTTTTCTCTTCCTGCGGGTACTGAGATGTTTCACTTCCCCGCGTTCCCTCCACATACCCTATGTGTTCAGGTATGGGTGACAGCCCATGACGACTGCCGGGTTTCCCCATTCGGAAACCCCCGGATCAAAGCCTGGTTGACGGCTCCCCGGGGACTATCGTGGCCTCCCACGTCCTTCATCGGTTCCTGGTGCCAAGGCATCCACCGTGCGCCCTTAAAAACTTGGCCACAGATGCTCGCGTCCACTGTGCAGTTCTCAAACAACGACCAGTCACCCACCATCAACGCGTCACGACGCATCTCAAGTAGGACCGGCACTGAAGCAACGACCATGACAGCCGTTCCCTCAGGACCCAACAACGTGCCCGCCACGACCCAACCCCACCGGATGCTTTCCACGCGCCGAAGCGCAGTACTCGCGGTCGATGAGACCGAACCGTGCCGAATAGTCAACGTTCCACCCATGAGCAACCGTGTGAGACATTCGCTCACATCCGGCTATGTGCTCCTTAGAAAGGAGGTGATCCAGCCGCACCTTCCGGTACGGCTACCTTGTTACGACTTCGTCCCAATCGCTGGTCCCACCTTCGACGGCTCCTCCCCTTACGGGTTAGGCCACCGGCTTCGGGTGTTACCGACTTTCGTGACGTGACGGGCGGTGTGTACAAGGCCCGGGAACGTATTCACCGCAGCATGCTGATCTGCGATTACTAGCAACTCCAACTTCATGGGGTCGAGTTGCAGACCCCAATCCGAACTGAGGCCGGCTTTTTGGGATTCGCTCCGCCTCGCGGCATCGCAGCCCTTTGTACCGACCATTGTAGCACGTGTGCAGCCCAAGACATAAGGGGCATGATGATTTGACGTCGTCCCCACCTTCCTCCGAGTTGACCCCGGCAGTCTCCTGTGAGTCCCCATCACCCCGAAAGGCATGCTGGCAACACAGAACAAGGGTTGCGCTCGTTGCGGGACTTAACCCAACATCTCACGACACGAGCTGACGACAACCATGCACCACCTGTATACCGACCACAAGGGGGCGACCATCTCTGGCCGTTTCCGGTATATGTCAAGCCTTGGTAAGGTTCTTCGCGTTGCGTCGAATTAAGCCACATGCTCCGCTGCTTGTGCGGGCCCCCGTCAATTCCTTTGAGTTTTAGCCTTGCGGCCGTACTCCCCAGGCGGGGAACTTAATGCGTTAGCTGCGGCACCGACGACGTGGAATGTCGCCAACACCTAGTTCCCAACGTTTACGGCGTGGACTACCAGGGTATCTAATCCTGTTCGCTCCCCACGCTTTCGCTCCTCAGCGTCAGTAATGGCCCAGAGATCCGCCTTCGCCACCGGTGTTCCTCCTGATATCTGCGCATTTCACCGCTACACCAGGAATTCCGATCTCCCCTACCACACTCTAGCCTGCCCGTATCGAATGCAGACCCGGGGTTAAGCCCCGGGCTTTCACATCCGACGCGACAGGCCGCCTACGAGCTCTTTACGCCCAATAATTCCGGACAACGCTCGCACCCTACGTATTACCGCGGCTGCTGGCACGTAGTTAGCCGGTGCTTCTTCTGCAGGTACCGTCACTTGCGCTTCTTCCCTGCTGAAAGAGGTTTACAACCCGAAGGCCGTCATCCCTCACGCGGCGTCGCTGCATCAGGCTTTCGCCCATTGTGCAATATTCCCCACTGCTGCCTCCCGTAGGAGTCTGGGCCGTGTCTCAGTCCCAGTGTGGCCGGTCGCCCTCTCAGGCCGGCTACCCGTCGTCGCCTTGGTAGGCCATTACCCCACCAACAAGCTGATAGGCCGCGGGCTCATCCTGCACCGCCGGAGCTTTACACCAACCCCCATGCGGAGGAAGGTCATATCCGGTATTAGACCCCGTTTCCAGGGCTTGTCCCAGAGTGCAGGGCAGATTGCCCACGTGTTACTCACCCGTTCGCCACTGATCCACCCCGAAGGGCTTCACCGTTCGACTTGCATGTGTTAAGCACGCCGCCAGCGTTCGTCCTGAGCCAGGATCAAACTCTCCGTGAATGTCTGCTCGTAATCGAGCGGCCACTCGCGTTGAGCGGCGCGGCGACCCCCGGAATAGGGAAGTCCCGCGCACTGCGTCCTCGCTAGTGTTTTGTTACCAAAGGAATCTCCAACCCGGATCGAACGACCCGGGCCGGGGATGTCAACATATCTGGCGTTGACTTTTGGCACGCTGTTGAGTTCTCAAGGAACGGACACTTCCTTCGAGCCGCTCTCACGGTCTCTCCGGGCGCTTCGTTCTTTCGTGTTCCAAGCTTATCAGACGTTTTCCGCTCCGTTTTCCGGAGTTTCGTTTATCCGATATGCTCTGGCCTTTCGGCGCTCCCGAACTCTAGCAGAGTTTCTCGGGCCGCTTTTCCCGCCCGAATCCGAACCTGGGGTTCGAATCCTTCGGGGGAAGCCTGCTGCCACTGGGGCAACCCGGAGAACTGTACGGGGGTCGGTCGGCACAAGCAAATCGCCCCCGCCCCGGAGGTCCGGGGCGAGGGCGATCCGACGTGGGACGGCGCTTGAGCTGCGGTTCAGCGGACCTCGGTGATCTCCGGGCCGCGGGCGAACGGGTCGAGGGCGGCGCCGCCGAAGCGGGCTCCGGTGGCGTCCTCGACGGCGGTGGCACCGCCGTCGGCCACCATCTGGGCGTCCTCGGGCAGCTTGAGCACGATCGGGTCGCGCGGCGCCATCGGAACCTCGCCACGCACCACGACGGTCTGCTGGAAGACCTGCTCGAGGACGCCGGCCATCTCCGGCTGGACCGCGGCCTGTCCGGAGATCACGCCGCGCAGGAACCAGCGCGGTCCGTCGCAGCCCACGAAGCGGACCAGCTGGACACCCTGGGTGCCGTCCGGCAGCTGCACGGGGACCTGGGCGCGGAGGTGCCAGCCCAGCGGGCCCTCCTCCTCCTCGATCAGGCCGCCCTGGGCGGTGATGCCGTTGGCGATCTCCTCGCGGACCTCACCCCAGATGCCCTCGGACTTGGGGGCCGCGAAGGCCTGGAGCTGGATGGCACTGTTGCCGAGGACCAGCGTGGCGGCGACGATCGCGTCACCGGCGACCTCGACCCGCAGCTCCATGCCCTCGACCCCGGGGACCAGGAGACCTCCGAGGTCCACCCGGCCCTCCTCCGGCTGCTCCAGCTCGGAGTGGTCCCACGGGCCGTCCGGACGGGGGGCCGGCGGCAGGCCGACCCGCTCCGCCTGATCCGGCTCGGTCTCGTTCTCGCTCTCGGAGTCGGCGGAACCTTCGACGTCATCGGCCGTCTCGTCGGCGCTGATGGCGTCCTCGGCGAGCTGCTCGACAGCGTCCTCGCTCTTCTGGCGACGACGGAACACGGTCACTGTCCTTCCCGGTCGAAGACCGACACGAATACCTGCTCGGCCGCGGGCAGCCTAGACCGCCGCATGGCCACCGGTCGACCCGAACCCACCCTCGGCACGTGCCGACCCGGGCAGTTCGGCCACCTCGTGGAAGCGGGCCTTCTCGACCTGCTGGATCACCAGCTGGGCGATTCGGTCCCCACGGCGGAAGCTGACCCCCTCGCGCGGGTCCAGATTGACGACGATCACCTTGATCTCCCCACGGTACCCGGCATCGACCGTCCCTGGGGCGTTCACAAGGGCAACTCCGCAACGAGCTGCGAGTCCCGAACGCGCGTGCACGAACGCCGCGTAGCCGTCCGGAAGCGCCACGGCGATGCCGGTCGGCAGGACGACGCGTTCGCCCGGGGCCAACTCGGCGTCCACCGTGGTGCGCAGGTCGGCGCCGGCGTCGCCGGGCTGCGCGTAGGCGGGCAGCGGCAACTCGGGGTCGATTCGCCTGATCAGAACGTCTACCGGCGGACGGGCGGTGGTGCTCACGGATTCACCTCGAAGGCTCGGGCGCGCTTGAACAGATCAGGGTCGTCCAGGGCCTGCTTGATGTCCTCGGGACGACCGTGCTTGGTGAAGTGTTCCAGCTTCACCTGAACGAAGAGCGCCTGCGCCCGGATCGCCACCGGTCCGTCGGGGCCGCCGATCCGGCCCTCGGCCGCGCTGTAGATCTTCCGGCCGTGCACCCCGGTGACCCGGGCACGGATGTGCAGCACCGAGTCGACCGGGACGGGACGGACGAAGTCCGTCTCCAGCCGGCCGGTGACGGCCGGCGCGTGCAGCAGCCAGTTCAGCGAGCCGAGGGTCTCGTCGAGCGCGGTGGTGAGCAGGCCGCCGTGGGCCAGGCCCGGGCCGCCCTGGTGGTCCGCCCCGACGGTGAACTCGGCGGTGACCTCCAGGCCTTCCCCGGCCGTCACGGTCATCCGGAGCCCGGAGGGGACCAGGGGGCCGCAGCCGAAGCAGTGGTCGTAGTGCGGGCCCAGCAGGGTGCCGGGCGCCGGGGCCTCGGGCGCCCGGGGCGGCAGGACGGCGCCCTCGGGTGGCGTGGTCGGCGAGAGCGGGGCGAACGGGGCGGGCGGGACGGCAGAGCGCCCGACGGGCTGCTCCGAGCCCTTCGACGCCGGCTGGGAGGCTATGGATCCGGTCACGCGGCCACCCTACCGATGGGTAGGACCGGCCCGGCCGGGGGCGGCGTCCCCGGGCCCGCGCGGTGGCGCCCACAATGGAGGCATGTACGACGAACGCCTCACCGCTCCCCGCACCTGGTGGCTTCTCCCGCTCGCGATCGGGCTGACGCTCGCGCTGATCCTGCTGCGGGTCGGCGCCGTCCCCGCCCTGATCGGGCTGGTGGTCGGGATCGCGGCCGGCGCGGCCGCGGTCAGCAGCTACGGGTCGGCCCGGATCCGGGTGGTGCAGGGCTCGCTGGTGGCCGGCCAGGCCAGGATCCCGGTCGGGGCGCTCGGCGAGGCACACCCGCTGAGCCCGGTCGAGGCGGTGGCCTGGCGCGGAGTGAAGTCGGACGCCCGGGCCTTCATGCTGCTGCGCAGCTACGTGCCCACGGCGCTGCGGGTGGAGGTCACGGACCCGGCCGACCCGACGCCGTACCTGTACCTGTCGACCCGCTCCCCCGAGAAGCTCGCGGCCGCCCTGGCCGAGGCCCGGCGGCACGTCGCCTGAGACGGGCGCGACGGCCCCGGACGGACCCGGGAAACGGAGGAGGGACGGTTCCGCGACTGCGGGACCGTCCCTCCTTTTCCGGTACCACCGTTGCCGGCGGTGGTGCTGGTACTGCTGATGGAACCTTTACCGCCGGTACTTCCGGTACTGCTGCTACTGCGGTGTTCTGCAGGACCAGCCTGCCGGTGCGGCCGTCAGGACGGCCGCCGGATCTGCCTCCGACCCCGATGGCCGGGGCCGGACGGGGCGGTGTGCCGAGCCCACGCGGAGCGTGGGACCCGGGCCCTGACCGCCCGGTGCTCAGGCGCCGCAGTCCCGGCAGATCGGGTTGCCGTTCTTCTCGCTGTACAGCTGGCTGCGGTGGTGGACCAGGAAGCAGCTCATGCAGGTGAACTCGTCGGCCTGGCGCGGAAGCACCCGGACGGAGAGTTCCTCGTTCGAGAGGTCGGCGCCCGGGAGCTCCAGGCCCTCGGCCGCCTCGAACTCGTCGACGTCGACCGAGCTGGTCGACTTCTCGTTCCGGCGAGCCTTCAGTTCCTCGATGCTGTCCTCGTTGAGGTCGTCATCGGTCTTGCGTGGGGTGTCGTAGTCCGTTGCCATTTTTTCGCTCTCCCCCTCCGGGTGTCTGCTGTTGTGTGCGGGTATCTCCAGCGCACGTAACGCACGGCGGGCCGGTCTTGTGCCCGACCCGAGGGCGAGATTTTGCCTTACTTCAAGCCCTGTTACTCAATCGACACTCAGCCGGAGGCCCGTTGGGGTGATCCGGCCGGGCCGGGGCGACCTCACGCAGGGCCATCACCGGCCGCCGGCCGGCCCCCGTGAATGGACACCCACAGTGAGCGGCCACGCGGTCGGCCGCCGCCCGATCCCCTGCCCACCTGCGGAGATCGTCAATCCCGTCGAACCGTCCGAACACGGGCGTCGATCACGCAACGCGACCGGTGTGGCCCACGTCATGATCACCCTACGGGGTCGCCCGATCGTGTGGCGCAACCGGGTGTGACGTTGCTCACGTTACGAATCTTTCGGGCAAAATCTGGAAAATCCACCCACCACGGGCCCCTGTCGCGACCCGCCGCGACCTACTTCTTCGCCGCGTTGGCGGCACGGCGGGCCAGCAGGGCGGCCTGACGCTCGTCGAACCTGGTCGCCTGGGTGTCGAGCCCGTCCAGGAAGATCCCGAGCTCCTGCTGGGCCTGCAGGCCCTCGGGGCCGAGGCCACCGGTCTCCATGACCCTGAGATGGCGCAGCACCGGCTGGAGCACGTCGTCGTGGTGGATCCGGAGGTTGTAGATGCCGCCGATGGCGATCTGGGCGGCGGAGCGCTCGAAGCCCGGCATCCCGTGACCGGGCATCCGGAAGTCGATCACGACGTCGGCGATGGCCCGCATGGCGAGGTCGGGCGCGATCTCCAGGGCGGCCTTCAGCAGGTTGCGGTAGAAGACCATGTGCAGGTTCTCGTCGTTGGCGATCTTCGCGAGCAGCTGCTCGCAGAGCGGGTCGCCGGCGTAGTGGCCCGTGTTGCGGTGCGAGATCCGGGTGGCGAGCTCCTGGAAGGCCACGTACGCGACCGAGTGCAGCATGCTGTGCGAGTTGTCGGACTCGAAGCCCTCCGACATGTGGATCATGCGGGCCCGCTCCAGCTCCACCGGGTCCACGGCCCGGGTGGCCAGCAGGTAGTCGCGCAGCGCTATGCCGTGCCGGCCCTCCTCCGCGGTCCAGCGGTGCACCCAGGTGCCCCAGGCGCCCTCGCGGCCGAACATGGTGGCGATCTCGTGGTGGTAGCTGGGGAGGTTGTCCTCGGTCAGCAGGTTCACCACCAGCGAGATCCGGCCGAGCGGGGTCACCTTGGACTGCTCCAGGGACCACGCCTCGCCGCCGAGCACGCCGTCGAAGTCGCGGCCCAGGCTCCACGGGACGTACTCGTGGGGCATCCACTCCTTGGCGACCTTCAGGTGGCGGTTGAGCTCGGTCTCCACCACCTCTTCGAGGGCGAGGATCAGACGCGCGTCGGTCCAGGCGGCCGAACCGGTCGTTGCGGTGCGCTGCACGGGGGCGATGGTCACGGCTCTTGCTCCTGGGGGACGGGAACGCTGAGGGGCATACTCACTGGGCACTTGCGCGGACGCCTACGAGCTCACTTACGGATGCGTAGGTTACGACACCGTAAGTTGCTGGGACCGGAAATGACAAGCCGCCCCCGGCCAGCGCTTATGTCGTTCTGACACCGGCGGCCGGGGGCGGCGGATGGTCTGCGCACGGAGCGCGGCGACCCGGAGGGCGTGTGCGGGCGCGTACCGGCCCGCACGCGCGTTCAGGCGCCCGGGATGCGTACCCGCATGGTGAGGCCGCCACCGGCGCGCGGAGTGGCCTCGATGGCACCACCGTGCGCCCGGACCACCGAGCGGACGATGGACAGGCCCAGTCCGACCCCCTTGTCGCTGCGGGTCCGGTCGGCGCCCTTGACCCGGCGGAACGGCTCGAAGATGTGCTCCAGTTCGTAGCCGGGCACCACCGGGCCGGTGTTGCTGACCACCAGCTCGCCTCCCCCGCCGGGGACCGCCGCGGTGGAGATCTCCACCCAGCCGTCGGCCAGGTTGTAGCGCACCGCGTTCTGGACCAGGTTGAGCGCGATGCGCTCCAGCAGGACGCCGTTTCCGGACACGGTGGTCGGCGCGAGCGTGGCGCGCACCTCCACCTCGCGACGGGACGCCTCCGGACGGACCTGCTCCAGCGCCCGGGTGGCCACCTCGGAGAGCTCCACCGGTCGGCGGTCGAGCAGCTCGTTGTCGCTGCGGGCCAGCAGCAGCAGGCCCTCGACCAGCTGCTCGCTGCGTTCGTTGGTGGCGAGCAGCGTCTTGCCGAGCTGCTGGAGATCGGGGGACGCCTGCGGATCCGAGAGCTGGACCTCCAGCAGCGTGCGGTTGATCGCCAGTGGCGTGCGCAGTTCGTGCGAGGCGTTGGCGACGAACCTGCGCTGGGAGTCGAAGGAGCGGTCCAGGCGGTCCAGCATGCCGTCGAAGGTGTCGGCGAGCTCCTTGAGCTCGTCGTCCGGACCGTCCAGCTCGATCCGCCGGTGCAGGTCGGAGCCGGCCACCTCGCGGGCGGTACGGGTGATCCGGCCCAGCGGGCTGAGCACCCGGCCTGCCATCGCGTAGCCGGCGATGAAGGCGATCACGGCGAGGCAGAGCAGGACGGTGAGGGACTTGCGCAGCAGGGTGTCCAGCGAACGCTGGCTCGCCGCGTTGTGGTAGCCGGTGAACCACTGGTTGAAGGTCTGGGCGGTGACCGTCTGCCCGTCCGGCGTGGAGATCGTCACGCCCGGGCCGATGGCCAGCTTGGGCGGCCCGACCTCGTGGAAGGCCTGCTGGACGAAGAAGTACATCAGGAGCAGCAGCACGACGCCGGCCATCAGGAACATGCCGCCGTAGAGCAGGGTCAGCCGGATCCGGATGGTGGGCCGGAACGGCATCCAGGCGAGCAGCCCGTCGCCCGGGGTGTAGACCTGCGGCTGCGGGTGGATCTTCGGCGGACGCGGGGCCTGGGCGGGACGGGGCGGCACGGCGTGCGGGCCTCCGGCGGGCATGCCGGACGGCCCGCCGACCGGGGGCGGGGTGGTCATGACGGTCCTCTCGGGTGATCCGGGCGCGGGGCCCGGCGGAGCACTGGGCCGGTGAGGGCGGGGGCCGGTGAGGGCGGGGGCCGGTGAGGGCGGGGGCCGGTGAGGGCGGGGGCCGGTGAGGGCGGGGGCCGGGGTCAGATCCGGTAGCCGGAGCCGGGGACGGTGATGATCACCGCCGGGTCCCCGAGCTTGCGGCGCAGGGTCATCACGGTGACCCGGACGACGTTGGTGAACGGGTCGGTGTGCTCGTCCCAGGCCTTCTCCAGCAGTTGCTCCGCCGAGACCACCGCGCCGCCGGCCCGCATCAGGACCTCCAGCACGGCGAACTCCTTGGGGGCGAGCTGGATCGGCTTGCCGTCCCGGATCACCTCGCGGCGGCCGGGGTCGAGCGAGATCCCGGCGCGTTCCAGCACCGGCGGCAGCGGGACGGTCGCGCGCCGGCCCAGGGCCCGTACCCGGGCGACGAGTTCGCTGAAGGCGAACGGCTTGGGAAGGTAGTCGTCGGCGCCGATCTCCAGGCCCTCGACCCGGTCGCTGATGTCGCCGGAGGCGGTCAGCATGATCACCCGGGTGGCGAGGCCCTGCTCCACCACGCTGCGACAGACGTCGTCGCCGTGCACCAGCGGGAGGTCGCGGTCCAGGACGACCACGTCGTAGTCGTTCACCGCGATTCGCTGGAGGGCGGCCTCCCCGTCGTACACCACGTCGACGGCCATCGCCTCGCGGCGCAGACCGGTGGCGACGGCTTCGGCGAGCAGCTGCTCGTCCTCGACGACGAGTACCCGCACGATGGTTGTCCCTTCTCCAGGCACCCGGCCCACCGTGGACCGCCCCTCGCGGGCCGGGCCGCGAGGAACGCGGGCCGGGGTCCACCGGGAGCGGACGCACGACTCCGACGGTGGCTCCATCCTGCCTGGTTCGCGGGTAAAGCAGCTGTAAGGCCGCTCCGCGACCGGGCGGGCCCGTGCGGGGTACGGCCCGGGGCCGGCCGCCGGGCCGGCCGAACCGACGGACCGCGCTCCGCTTGGACCGTGACGCGGGCAACTTTCTTTCCCGGGGAGGTTTCCTGCGGCCCGGGGTGGGGAGGACACGTTCACACACCCGCGATCTGGCTCTTCGCCGGTCGCACCCACCCGCCGTGCGTTCATCCGCACCGGCCAGGGGCTGGGACGTCATCGGGAGCGGCCGCAGGCCGTCTCCGCGCCCGACCGGAGATCATCACCGGCCACGGACGCTTTCGTTGGCCCCGAACCCCTTCCGCCGGGGAACGCGCGAACGTGCACGTCCGACACAGTAAGGGGGCCCGTATGGACGCCTTCACCGCCGGAATCCTGCAGCGCATACAGAACGCCGAACAGGATCTGCACCGCGCAATCGAGTCCGGGGACGAGTTCCTGGCCGAGGTGGAGCAGTCCGAGCTGGACGATCTCCGCCGGCTCGCTGCCGACCACGGCGTCGACACGGTGCTGGAGCGGCACCGCGCCGCTGCCTGACCGACCCGACCCCGACCCGTAGCGGTCCGCGAAACCCAAGCCCTGGTACCTGCGTACCAGGGCTCTTCGCTGTTCCGGGCCCCCTCGCTCAGTCCCGCCAGGCGCCGAGTTCCTCAAGGCGGGCCTGGAGCGGCTCGAACACCCCGGGGGGCGCGGTGACGGTGAGCGCGCCGTCGGCGGGCCCGCCGGGGCGGCCGCCGCAGAGCGCGCCGGCCTCCGCGGCGATCAGGAGCCCGGCGGCCCGGTCCCAGGGCTGCAGCCCGCGCTCGAAGAAGCCGTCCAGGCGCCCCGCGGCGACGTCGCAGAGATCGACGGCGGCCGCGCCGCCCCGGCGGATGTCGCGGACCTCGGGCAGCAGGGCGAGCAGGACCTCGGCCTGTCGCGCGCGCACCGACTGCACGTAGTTGAAGCCGGTGCCGATGAGCGCCTGGCCCCAGGGCGGCGCGGGCCGGGTGCCGATCGGGCGGCCGTCGAGGTGGGCGCCACCGCCGAGCACGGCGTGGAACACCTCGCCCCGGGCGGGTACGGCGACCACGCCGACCACCGCCCGCCCGTCCAGTTCGGCGGCCACGCTGACACCCCAGGAGGGCAGCCCGTACAGGTAGTTGACCGTGCCGTCCAGTGGGTCGACGACCCAGCGCACACCGCTGGTGCCGGAGCGGTCCGCGCCCTCCTCGCCGAGGTAGCCGTCCTCGGGACGACGGCCGGTGATCAGCTCCAGGACGAGCTTCTCGGAGGCCAGGTCCATCTCGGTGACCACGTCGACGGGGCTGCTCTTGGTGCCCGCGACACCGAGGTCGGCGGGGCGCCCGTCGCGCAGCAGGGCGCCGGCCCGGTGGGCGGCGTCCAGGGCGAGGGCGAGCAGTTCGTCGAGCAGTTCGGGGCTGGGCTCGCGGCTGGGCACGGGTGTCCTCTCGATGGTTCGGCGGTGACTCGGCGGTGAAACGGGACGGTCGGGCGGGCCCGCTCAGGCCTCGGCGGCGGCCGGACGCGCGGCGCGCGGGTTGGGGCAGCAGGCCACGGGGCAGACGTCGTGGCCGGGGCCGAGCCGGCCGAGGGCGCAGCGCTCGGGCCGCTCGCCGCGCTCGGTCGCGGCGCGCTCCAGCAGGAGTTCGCGCACGGCCGCCGTGAACCGGGGGTCGGCGCCCACGGTCGCGGCCCGGGTGACCGGCAGGCCGAGCTCGGCGGCCCTGGCCGCCGCCTCGGTGTCGAGGTCGTACTTGACCTCCATGTGGTCGGAGACGAAGCCGATCGGCACCATCACCACGGCCGGGGCGCCGGCCTCGTGGACGGCCGCCAGGTGGTCGCAGATGTCGGGCTCCAGCCAGGGGACGTGCGGGGCGCCGCTGCGGCTCTGGAAGACCAGCTCCCAGGGGCGGTCCGCGACCCCGGTGGCCTCGGCGACGGCTTCGGCGACCAGCCGCGCGACCTCCAGGTGCTGGGCGACGTACGCGCCTCCGGGGGCGCCCCGGGCCGGGTCGTCGGGGGCGCCGGAGGTCTCGGCCATCGTGTCGGGGATGGAGTGCGTGGTGAAGGCCAGCCGGGCGCCGTCCCGGACGGCGGCCGGGAGTTCGGCGAGTGCGGCCAGGGTGGACTCGGCCATCGGGCGGACGAAGCCGGGGTGGTTGTAGAAGTGCCGCAGCTTGTCGATCCGCAGCGCGGGCAGGCCCTCCGTGGCGAGCTGCCCGAGCGCGTCGGCGAGGTTCTCGCGGTACTGGCGGCAGCCGGAGTAGCCGGCGTACGCGCTGGTGGCCAGCACGGCGACCCGGCGGTGCCCGTCCGCCGCGATCTCGCGCAGCGCGTCGACCAGGTAGGGGGCCCAGTTGCGGTTGCCCCAGTAGACCGGCAGATCGAGGCCGTGGCCGGCGAAGTCCTTGCGCAGGGCCGCGAGCAGCTCGCGGTTCTGCTCGTTGATCGGGCTGACGCCGCCGAACAGGAAGTAGTGCTTGCCGACCTCCTTGAGCCGCTCCGTCGGGATCCCGCGGCCGCGGGTGACGTTCTCCAGGAAGGGCACCACCTCCTCGGGGGCCTCGGGCCCGCCGAAGGAGAGCAGCAGCAGGGCGTCGTAGGGGGCGGCCGGGTCGTGGGCCGGAGCCCGGCCGGCCTCGGCGCCGGTGACTGAGGGTGTGCGCGCGTCGGACATGGCACTGATCCTGCCACTGCCGGGCCGCCGCTTGCGGGCGGGGGACGGCCACGATCTGTCCGGTTTATCTCGTTTGCCAAGTTACGTAAGCTGTCTACTCCAGCGATGTTCCTTACCGAGTGTTCCTTCCCCACGCGGAGCCCCAGTGCTGTCCAGCTACCGCCGGATCTTCGCCGCCCCCGGCAGTCCGGCCTTCTCCTCCGCCGGGTTCGTCGCCCGGCTGCCGATCTCGATGACCGGCATCGGCATCGTCACCATGCTGTCGCAGCTGCGCGGCTCCTACGCAGTGGCGGGCGCGGTGTCGGCGGTGCTGGCACTGTCGGCCGCGGCGGCCGGACCGCAGGTGTCCCGGCTGGTGGACCGCTACGGACAGCGCCGGGTGGCCCTGCCGGCGACCGCGATCACCATCGCCGCGGTCACCGCGCTGCTGCTCTGTGCCCGGCTCGGCGCACCCGACTGGACGCTCTTCGTCTTCGCCGCCGCCATGGGCGGCATGCCCAGCACCGGCGCGATGGTGCGGGCCCGCTGGGCCCATCTGTACCGCGACGACGGGCCCAGGCTGCACACCGCGTACTCGTTCGAGGCGGTGGTGGACGAGATCTGCTTCATCGTCGGCCCGATCCTCTCGATCGGCCTGGCCACCGCGGTCTTCCCGGAGGCGGGGGTGCTGCTGGCCGCGGTGTTCCTCACGGTGGGGGTGGTGCTGTTCACCGCGCAGCGCGGCACCGAGCCGCCCGTCCACCCGGCCGCCCACCGCTCGGGCGGCTCGGCGATCCGCACCGCCGGGCTCCAGGTGCTGGTGCTGACCTTCGTGGCGACCGGTGCGGTCTTCGGGTCGGTGGAGGTGGTGACGGTGGCCTTCGCGCAGGAGCAGGGGCACACCGCCGCGTCCAGCGTGGTGCTGGCGGTCTACGCGCTGGGCTCCTGTCTGGCCGGGGTGGTGTTCGGGACGCTCAGGCTGAAGGGCTCGATGGCCGTGCGGTTCACGGTCGGGATCGCGCTGATGGCGGTCAGCATGGTGCCGCTGGTGGTGGTCGGCCAGGCCGTCACCGGGACGGCCGGGCTGGTGGCGATAGGCGGCGCGCTGTTCGTCACCGGCATCTCGATCTCGCCGACCCTGATCACCGCGATGGCCCTGGTCGAGCGGCTCGTCCCGGCGGCGCAGCTGACCGAGGGAATGACCTGGACCACCACCGGACTGGCCCTCGGCGTGGCCGTGGGCTCCTCGGCGGCCGGCTGGGTGGTGGACGCCGCGGGCGCCCCGACCGGGTACTGGGTGCCGGTCGGCGCGGCCGCGTTCGGCGCTCTGACGGCGCTGGCCGGCCTCGGCCGACTGCGCTCGGGGCTGCCCGCCGTGGAGGCCGGCGACGATGCCCCGCAGACCGTAGACCTGGGGCGTTGAACTGGCTACGCTCCCTACCCACGGGTAGCGGCCGGGGCTGCGGCCCCGTGCGCCACCCCGGACAGTGCCGACACCGTTCGGCCCCGGAGCAGGAGGCGCAGCAATGCCCCAGGCCATCACCGCCGGTCGCTGGACCAACTGGGCCGGCAACCAGAGCGCCCACCCGGCCGAGGTGGCGACCCCTTCGTCCGCGGCCGAACTGGGCGAGCTGATCCGGCGGGCGGCCGAGGCCGGCCGCACGGTCAAGGCGGTCGGCTCCGGGCACTCCTTCACCGCGATCGCCTCGGCCGGCGACGGCGTGCTGGTCCGCCCGGAGGGGCTCACCGCCGTCCGGGAGCTGGACCGCGAGGCCGGCACCGTCACCGTGGAGTCCGGCCTGCCGCTCTCCCGGCTGAACCGCCTGCTGGAGGCGGCCGGTCTGTCGCTGACCAACATGGGCGACATCGAGGTGCAGACCGTGGCCGGCGCCACCAGCACCGGCACCCACGGCACCGGCCGCGACTCCGGGTCGCTCGCCGCGCAGATACGGGCGCTGGAGATCGTCCTGGCCGACGGCAGTGTGCGGCAGTGCTCGCCGACCGAGAACCCCGGGCTGTTCCAGGGCGCCCGGCTGGGGCTCGGCGCGCTCGGCGTGGTCACCGCGATCACCTTCGGCGTGGAGCCGGCCTTCCTGCTCACCGCGCACGAGCGGCCGATGCGCTTCGACGAGGTGGTCGACCGGCTGGACGACCTGGCCGCCGTCAACGAGCACTTCGAGTTCTACTGGTTCCCGCACACCGACCGCTGCTCCACCAAGCGCAACAACCGCAGCCAGGGGCCGGCCGCGCCGCTGCCACGGTTCAAGGCGTGGCTGGACGACGACTTCCTCTCCAACACGGTCTGGGAGGGTGCCTGCCGGGTGGGCCGGCGCTTCCCCGCCTCGATCCCGTCGATCGCGGCCGTGGCCAGCCGCGCGTGGTCCGAGCGGACGTACACCGACACCGCGTACCGGGTGTTCACCAGCCCGCGCACGGTGCGCTTCACGGAGATGGAGTACGCCGTGCCGCGCGAGGCGGCGGCGACCGTGCTGCGCGAGCTGAAGGCGCTGGTCGAGCGCTCGCGCTGGCGGGTCAGCTTCCCGGTCGAGGTGCGGTTCGCGCCCGCCGACGACCTCTGGCTGTCCACCGCGAGCGGCCGCGACAGCGTCTACATCGCCGTCCACCTCTACCGGGGCACCACCGACCAGGGCTACTTCACCGAGGTCGAGAAGCTGATGACCGCCCACCGGGGCCGTCCGCACTGGGGCAAGCTGCACACCCGGGACGCCGGGTACCTCGCGGACGTGTACCCGCGCTTCGGCGACTTCACCGCGCTGCGCGACGAGGTCGACCCGCAGCGGGTGTTCGGCAACGACTACCTGCGCCGGGTGCTCGGGGCGTAGGCCCGCTCCGTCAGGGCGTCGCGGTTGCGGCCGGCGAAGCGGTCCCGGACGGGTCGGCGGGGGTGGCGCCCGGCGCCGGGTCGGCCGATCCGCCGGTCTGCGGCGCGGGCGAGGCATGGCCGCTCCCCGACGGCGCGGCCGTCGTCGGCGCGGAGGTCGGGCCGGTGGTCCGGCTCGGTGCGGCGGACGGCGCCGAGGGCGAGGCGCCGGGTGTGTGCTCACCGGGCGCGGGCGCCGAGGGCGAGGGCGATCCGGTCGCGGGCGGGGCGGACGGCCGGTGGCCGACCGTGCCGCCGAAGGAGGTTCCCTCTCCCGTCCCGCCCCGGACGGTCGCCGAGACGGGCTGCCCGGTGGCCAGTTCGAAGGCCACGATCGGGACCATCGCCAGGACGAAGACCAGCGCCGAGACCGCCGTGAAGGACCTCCAGGTCCGCCGCCGGCCGGCTTTCAGCACCGGGGAGCGGTGCCAGTCGCCGTCGGCGGGCCCGGCCCCCTCGCCGCGGGCCGGTGCCGGACGCAGGGTGTTCACCATGTCACCGGGGCCCCGGTCGGTCGCCTCGCGCAGCTGCTGCCCGGTACGCCGGAAGACGTGTTGGAGGACGGCGCCGCTCGTGGTGGCGGCGATGCTCACCACCGCCGCGCCGGTGATCGTCCCGGCGACCCCCAGTTGGGAGGCGAGGACGGCGCCGACCACGGTCGCCAGTGCACTGGCCACGACCTGAGTCACACTCAGATCGATCCTCCGGCCGCCCTTCGCACCGTCGTCCGCCTTCGCCGCGGGCCCCGCCGGGGGTTTCGCGGCGGCCTTCTGGTCCGGCATCAATATCCCTCGGTCAGTTCGACTGTTCTTCGAACAAGTCATTCCATCTTGCACAAAGAAGGACACAAGGGGCGAATATCCGGTTCTCGGCGGTCGATATATGTGAAGATGATCACCGTCCGGTCGTCAACGGTCCGCCGTTGAAGGGCCCACTCTTGAGATTCCCGTGAATCGCGGGAGACTTGAGCGGCGAGCCGCCCCTCCGGATGCCACGAATGGAGTACTGTTCGTGGAGCCTGAGCCTTTGGTCGACTTGTCGACTGCCCATCAACCGGCAGATCCGCCAGCGACCACGGCGCGGGAACGCACGGCGACGCCCGTCCCGGATCGTCGCATCGCTCCACGTGCGAACTGTGGTGACCGTTGGCGGCTCACACCGCCAGTGCCGGGACACTCAGGCGCGACGTCGACCGCGACGTGGCAAAAAGGCAACCGTGCCACAGCGGCGCAGCCGGGCAGAAGCCCGACACGCCGGAGAACTCAGCAAGGTTGTGGCCAGTCGCCAGTGGGCAGGCCACACTCAGTACGGGAGCAGCGACGCAGGTGACGTCGGCAGGCACCACCCGGGAGGTAACCGTGCCCGAACTGCGCGTCGTGGCCGTCAGCAACGACGGCACACGGCTGGTGCTCAAGGCTGCCGACAGCACGGAGTACACCCTCCCCATCGACGAGCGGCTACGCGCCGCCGTCCGCGGGGACCGGCCGCGCCTCGGTCAGATCGAGATCGAGGTCGAGAGCCACCTCCGCCCCCGTGACATCCAGGCGCGGATACGAGCAGGCGCCTCCGCCGAGGAGGTCGCCCAGGCCGCCGGCATCTCGGTCGACCGGGTCCGCCGCTTCGAGGGCCCCGTGCTCGCCGAGCGCGCCTTCATGGCCGAGCGCGCCCGCAAGACCGCGATCCGCCGGCACGGCGAGTCCACCGGGCCCCAGCTCGGCGACGCCGTCGCCGAGCGCCTGACCCTGCGCGGCGCCGAGAAGGACACCGAGCGGTGGGACTCCTGGCGCCGCGACGACGGCACCTGGGAGGTCGTCCTCGGGTACCGCGCGGACGGCGAGGGCCGCTCCGCCAGCTGGACGTACGACCCGCCCCGCCGCCTGGTCCAGCCGAACGACGACGAGGCCCGCGCGCTGATCGGCGAGAACGTCGAGCGCGAGGAGGAACAGGTCTTCCCGTTCATCCCGCGGATCGCCCGGCTCCCCCACGACCGCCCGCTGCGCCCGATGATCGACCGGCCCTCGGCCGACCGGATCATGTCGTCGCGCGAGGTCCGGGAGTCCCGGGAGGCCACGGCCGAGGCGCGGGACTCGCTGACCAGCCTGCTGGACGTGGTGCCCGCGTTCCGGGAGAACCTCGCGGTCGGCCCCGCCCCGGCGGAACCCGCGGTGGCCGAGGTCGTCGAGGAGGTCGAGGAGCCTTCGGTTGCCCCCGCGGCCGGCATCGGCGCCGGTTCGGCGTACGCGGACATCCTGATGCCGCGCGCGGTCGCCCCGCACCGGGAACGGCTGGTCGGCACCACCGACCGGCAGGCCGAGGCGGACGGCGTGCGGCCCGGGCGGCGGGCCACGGTGCCCAGCTGGGACGAGATCGTCTTCGGCAGCCGGCGCAAGAAGCAGGAGTAGCAGGGCGGCAGTGGGCCGCGGCCACGAGGACCGGTACCGGGCCTCGGCGCCGGGCCCGCGCTGCGAGAGCGCTGTGCGACGGCGGCCGCCTCCCTCGGGAGGCGGCCGCCCTCTGCGTGTCGGGGTGTGACGCCCGGTCAGCCCGGGTGGGCGCCGGTGGCGGCGGGGCGGGCCGGATCGCCGCACCAGTCGCTCCACGAGCCCGGGTACAGCACCGCCGGGAGGCCGGCCGCCTCCAGCGCCAGGATCTGGTGGGCCGCGGTGACACCCGATCCGCAGTAGACCGCCACCTCCCGCTCCCCCGCGCCGAGCGCGGCGAAACGGGCGGCCAGCGCGGCGGCCGGCAGGAAGCGCCCGTCCGAACCCAGGTTCTCGGTGGTCGGAGCCGACACCGCGCCCGGGATGTGCCCGGCCCGCGGGTCGAGCGGCTCCAGCTCTCCGCGGTAGCGCTCGCCCGCCCGGGCGTCCAGCAGCAGACCGGTCCGGGCGAACGCGGCGGCGCCGTCCGCGTCGAGGGTGGGCAGGTGCCCGGGCACCGGCTTGAAGTCACCCTCCGCCGCCGGCGGCAGCCCGGTGCCGAGCGGCAGTCCCGCCTCCTGCCAGGCGGCCAGCCCGCCGTCCAGCACCCGCACGTCCGGGTGCCCGGCCCAGCGCAGCAGCCACCAGGCCCGGGCGGCGGACATCGCCGGGCCCGCGTCGTACACGACCACCGGGCGCCGGGCGTCGACACCCGCGCGGCGCAGTGCCGCGCCGAGGACCTCCGGATCGGGCAGCGGGTGCCGGCCGCCGGCGCCGGGCGGGGCCGCCAGCTCGCTGTCGAGGTCGACGAAGTACGCACCGGGCAGGTGGCCCGCCTCGTAGTCCCCCACCCGGGAGGTGCTGCCCAGCTGGAAGCGGATGTCGAGCAGCACCGGCGGCCGGGTGGAGGCGAGGGCCGTCTCCAGCTCGGCCACGGAGATCAGCGGGGAGTCCTGCGCGAAGTCGTCCATGGCGGCCATTCTTGCGCAGCGACCCGGACGGCGGGCCTCCTGTTAACACCATTGCCACATGCGGGCCCCCGCACGGGCCGCGGGCACGCCGCCGGCGACCGACGCTCCGCTCAGGCCTGCTGCTCGAACGGCAGGACGTCGGGCGAGAGCACCGAGACGCGGGCGGCCGCGGCGGTCAGCCGACGGCGGTGGTGGCGCCGGCAGAGCACCTCGTAGCCGATCTCGTCCTCGCTGACGCTGATGTCGCCGACCACGACCTGCGCGCCCTCGACCACCATCACGCCGCCGACGGTACGGGCGTTGTGGGTGGCCCGGGCGCCGCACCAGCAGAGCGCCTCGACCTGGAGGACCTCCACCCGGTCGGCGAGTTCGATCAGTCGCTGCGAGCCGGGGAACAGCCGGGTGCGGAAGTCCGTGGTGATGCCGAAGGTGAAGACGTCGATGCCCAGTTCGTCCACCACCCGGGCCAACTGGTCGACCTGCCCGGCCGCGTAGAAGTTGGCCTCGTCGCAGATCAGGTAGTCGACCCGGCCGCCGGCGGAGAGCAGCTGCACCACGTGGGCGTGGAAGTCGAACGCGTCCGTCACCTCCACCGCGTCAGCGCGCAGGCCGAGCCGGCTGGAGATGGTGGAGGCCCCGGCCCGGTCGTGGCGGGAGAAGATGATCCCCTGCCGGCCGCGGGCGGCGTGGTTGTGGTCCAGCTGGAGTGCGAGCGTCGACTTGCCGCAGTCCATCGTCCCGGAGAAGAACACCAGTTCAGCCATGGGTGGTGCAGAGGCCCTTCGGTTGGGGTGGGCGGCTCAGCCGCGGACTTCGAGCAGCGGTACGTGTTGCTCGGCCGGGGTCATCGACCCGTGCAGGCCGATCATCGTGGACTCGCCGGGCTCGCTGCGGGAGGCGGTGACCGCGATGTCGTCCCGGGCCGCCGCGACCACGTCGCCGATCCGCTGGTAGACCCGGTCGTCGACCACCGGGCCGAACCAGCCCGCCGCGATCGCCTGCTCCCTGGTCGCCACCCACATCCGGTCGCCGAGCACCTCGCTCCAGACGGTGTACACATCGGAGGCCGCGCCGGGCACCGCGTACACGTGCCGGGCCCGGCCCTCCCCGCCGAGCAGGGCGACGCCGGCGCTGAGCTCCCAGTCGTCGTCGAAGTCGATCCGGTCCTCCGGCGCGATGTCGATCATGCCGTGGTCGGCCGTCACGTACAGCGCGGAGCGCGGCGGCAGTTGCTCGGCCAGCCGCCGCGCCAGCCGGTCGACGGTGTTCAGCGTCATCCGCCAGTCGTCCGAGTCGACGCCGAACCGGTGCCCGGCGCCGTCCAGTTCACTGACGTACGTGTAGACCAGCGCCCGGTCGTTCTCGGCCAGCCACCGCGCCGCGAGATCCATCCGCTCCTCGCCGGTGGTGCGGCCGAGGAAGGTGCCGCCGGAGAGCGCCACCTTGGTCAGCGGGGTGTTCACGAACAGCGGCGAGGAGACCTGGCAGGTCGCCACGCCGGCCGCCTGGACCTGCTCGAAGACCGTCGGGTAGGGCTGCCAGACCCGCGGCTCGGTCGGCGGCTGCCAGCGCAGCTGGTTCATCAGGTAGC
Source organism: Kitasatospora sp. NBC_00315 (assembly GCF_041435095.1). NCBI lineage: Bacteria > Bacillati > Actinomycetota > Actinomycetes > Kitasatosporales > Streptomycetaceae > Kitasatospora > Kitasatospora sp. NBC_00315. The sequence continues at coordinate 2,700,533 of NZ_CP108025.1, forward strand.
CGGTGCCGGGGACGGCGACGGTGTACCCGGCCAGCCCGTGCCGGCCCGGCGGCAGGCCGGTGCCGACCGAGGCGAGCGAGGTCGCGGTGGTCGCCGGGAAGCCGGCGGTGAGCGGGCGCCCGGCGCCGCCCATCGAGCTGCCGGTCAGCGAGCTGAGGAACGGCGCGTACTCGGGGTGGCGCAGCAGCAGCTCCCAGCCCAGACCGTCGACCAGGAACACGCAGACCCGGTCGGCGGGCGCGATCGGCAGGGCGGATCCGAAGCCGGGCACGCCGAGCCCGGCCGCCACCGAGGGCAGCAGGTCGCAGAGCGAGCCGCTGCCGTACAGCGGCGCGGGGGCGTCGGCCGGGTCCAGGATCTCGAAGGAGTCGTAGCCGTCGGCGGGTGCGAGTGTCATCGTGGAGTTCTGGTTCCTGGGGGCTTCGGGTCCGTGGTCAGGCGTCCGTGGTCAGGCGTCCGTGGTCAGGCCCGGCCGCTGCTGATCGTCGCCTCGGACAGTGCCCGGGCGAAGACCAGCGCCTGCGCGACCGTCTCCGGGCCGTCGCCGGCCTCGCTGACCCGCAGGGAGAGGTCGTCGGCCGTCGCGGAGCCGGTGTAGCCGTGGTCGGCGTCGCAGTTCGGGTCCGAGCAGCCGGCCGGCTCCAGGTCGAGCCGCTGGACGGCGCCCCAGCCGATGGTCAGGACCACCTCGCGCGGCAGGGTGCCGGGGGTGTACGTCTCGGGGTTGGAGACCATCCTGCTGAGCACCACCGAGCCGATCCGGTCCAGGCGGACGCTCTCGGTCGAGGTGGTCGCGTACGGCACCGGGCTGTCGGCGTCGCCGGACTGCTCGTCCGTGTGGCTGACCACGAACCGGGTCGGGGTGAGCACCAGCACGGTGACGTGCCGGCGTACCTCGTTGGCGTCGAAGGTGGTCTCCTGGTGGACCAGGTAGGAGCTGATCGGCTCGGAACCCACCGCGGACTCGACCGCCTCGGACACCAGGGCCGGGTAGTAGCCACTGCGCTCGATCGCCGTGCGCAGGTCCTGAGTGTTGGTGGTACCGGTCTTGGCCATAGCTCCATCCTGGCATGGTCCGCCGACGAAGCGGGCGGCACGGCGCCGGGGCGGCCGGCGCGCGGCACCCCGGGACGGGGCGCAACCAAGGAAGGTTACAGGGTGCTCATGGCGCGCGGGCCCAGATCGCTGCGTACCGGCAGCGGGGCGATCCGCACGCGCGCCCCCAGGATCGCCAGCCCGTGCGGCGCCACGACCACGGGTTCGAGGTCCACCGAGGCCACCTCCGGCAGGTCGTCGACCAGCCGCGACACCCGCAGCAGCACCTCCTCCAGCGCGGCGGTGTCCACCGGGTCCGAGCCCCGCCAGCCGAACAGCAGCGGCGCCGCCCTGACCTCCCGGATGAGACTCGCCACATCCTGGTCGGTGGCGGGCACCAGCCGGTGCGCGACGTCGCCGAGCAGTTCCGCCGGGGCGCCGGCCAGACCGAAGGAGAGGATCGTGCCCACCGCGGGGTCGACGGTCGCGCCGATCACGGTGTCCACCCCGCGCGGGGCCAGGCCCTGGACGACCAGCTGCGCCGGACCGGCGCCCCCGAGCAGCGCGTCCAGCTCCCGGTGGGCCCGGCGCAGGCCGGGCTCCCCGGTCAGGTCGAGCCGGACGCTGCCCAGATCCGGACGATGGCGCAGGTGCGGGGCGGTGGCCTTGAGCGCGACGGGGTAGCCGAGGGTGGCCGCGGCCCGGACCGCGCTCGTCTCGTCCGGTGCGGGCAGCGTCGGGTGGACGTCGATGCCGTAGGTGGCGAGCAACGCGTTGCCGTCCGCCTCGGGCAGGGTGATCCGGGCGCCGCCCGGCTGGAGCCGGGCCGCGACGGCCGCCCGGGTGCCGAGCGCCGCGTCCACCAGTCGGCGGGCGGCCCCCTCGTCCACGCCGTCCAGCTCGGGGACGCGCGCGGTCTCCTCGGCCGCGGCGGTCCGGCGGCGCCAGTCGGCGTACCGGACGGCGTGCGCCAGTGCGTGCACGGCCCGCTCCGGCGTCGGGTAGGCGGGCACCCCGCCCGGCCGCAGCCGGCCCGGCAGGTCGGTCAGCGCCAGGTGGGCGAGCACCAACGGCTTGCCCAACTCCCTTGCCCTGAGCGCCGCCTCCAGCAGCGCGTCGGCGATCTCCGGGTCGTCCGAGCCCGGGTCGCTCTCGTGCAGGCGGCCCCCCACGAAGGCGTGCGCGGAGGTGCCGATCGGCGGGATCGCCACCGCGATCACCGCGTCCACCGCCGGGTCGGACAGCGCGGTCTCCAGGGCGATCCGGAAGTTCTCCCCGGTGGCCGCGGTGGTCAGGTCGACCGGGGTGCGCGGGCGCAGCCCCGCCGAGAGGCAGGTGTCGTACGTCAGCAGGCCCATGGAGTCGGAGTTGCCGACCACCGCGACCCGGTCCCCGGGCGGCAGCGGCTGGCGGGCGAGCAGCTCACCGGTGTCGTACAGGTCGGTGATGGTGTCCACCCGCAGCACGCCGGCCTGCTGGAACAGCGCGTCGGCGGTGGCGTCGCGCAGGCCGCTGACGGCGGGCTGGACGGCGTGGCCGGGCGGCAGACTGCCGGTGTGCCTGGCCCCCTTGACCACCACCACCGGCTTGACGGTGGCCAGCCGGCGGGCGATCCGGGTGAACTTGCGGGGGTTGCCGAAGGACTCCAGGTACAGCAGCACCACCTCGGTGGCCGGGTCCTCCTCCCAGTACTGGAGCAGATCGTTGCCGGAGACGTCGGAGCGGTTGCCCACCGAGGCGAAGGAGGAGACGCCGAGGCCGCGCCGGTGGGCGGCCTCCAGCAGCGCGACGCCGATCGCCCCGGACTGGCAGAAGATCCCGAACCCGCCGCGCGCGGGCAGCACCGGCGCGAGCGAGGCGTTCAGCGGTCGCTCGGGGTCGGTGTTGATCAGGCCGAACGCGTTCGGGCCGATCACCCGCATCCCGGCCGCGCGGGCCTGGCGCACCAGCGCCCGCTGGCGGTCGCGGCCCTCCGGGCCGGTCTCGGCGTAGCCGGCGGTGACCACCACCAGGCCCTGCACGCCGTGCGCGCCGCAGTCCGCGACCGCGCCCGGCACCGCGGCCGCCGGGACGGCGATCACCGCGAGGTCCACCGGCCCCGGTATCTCCAGCACCGAGGGGTACACCGGCACGCCGTCCAGCTCGGTGCCCGGCCCGGCGTTGCGGTTCACCGCGTACACCGGGCCGCCGAAGCCCGCCAGGTCGTGCAGGATCGCCCGGCCCACCGTCCCCGGGGTGCGCGAGACCCCGACCACCGCGACCGAGCGCGGGGTCAGCAGCCGCTGGACCGAACGGGCCTCGGCGCGGTGTTCGCGGGCCCGCATGACCGCCAGCGAGGCGGCGGTGGGTTCCAGGTCGAACTCCAGGTGCACCACGCCGTCGGCGAAGCTGCGCCGCTGGGTGTAGCCGGCGTCGGTGAAGACCTTGACCATCTTGCGGTTCTCGGGGAGCACCTCGGCGATGAACCGGCGGATGCCGCGCTCCTGGGCGACGGCCCCGATGTGCTCCAGCAGGGCGGAGGCCACGCCCCGGCCCTGGTGGGCGTCCTGCACCAGGAACGCCACCTCGGCGGTGGTGCCCTGCTCGGAGGGCCGCCCGGTGGCGTCGATCCGGTCGTAGCGGACGGTCGCGATGAAGCGGTCGCGCACGACCACGGCCAGGCCCACCCGGTTGACGTAGTCGTGATGCGTGAAGCGCCGTACGTCCTTGTCGGAGAGCCGGGGGTAGGGCGCGAAGAACCGGAAGTACTTGGACTGGTCGGAGACCTGCTCGTAGAACTCCACCAGGCGCTGCGCGTCGGCGGTGGTGATCGGCCGGATCCGGGCCGTGCCGCCGTCGCGCAGCAGCACGTCCGCCTCCCAGTGCCGGGGATAGCCCGGCTCCTCGGTCGGCCGCTGCGGCTCGGCCGGCCGTCGCTGTCCGGCGTCGGCCGGTCCGTCGGCGGGCTCCGGCGCACCGGCCGGTTTCTGCTCGCCGGCCGGCCGGAGCGGGTCGGTCGGCCGGGCCTGCGGTACCGAGGAGTCGTCCACATTCGTCAGGTTATCCGGCGGCGAGCCGCATGGCGCCGGGCACGCGCCCACGGCAGTGTGGAGGCACGGCCACCGGCGCCCCCGCCAGGGCGGGAGCGCAGCTCGCAGGCCGTTCCCCCGCCATGTGCGCGACAGCACGGCAGCCCTTCACACATGCAACACTGGTCTAGACAACATGGCCGTCCCCGAAACATGGCCAGCAACACCGAAAGGCACGTCTCATGGCTGAGCGCCGCGTCACCATCGGTTGGGCCGAGGGCCTGCACGCCCGTCCCGCCTCCATTTTCGTCCGCGCCGTCACGGCCACGGGCGTGCCGATGACCATCGCCAAGCCCGGCGGCAAGCCCGTCAACGCCGCCTCCATGCTCGGCCTGCTGGGCCTGGGCGCCGAGGGCGGCGAGGAGATCGTCCTGGCCTCCGAGGCCGACGACGCCGCGCCGGCCCTCGACCGCGTCGCGAAGCTGGTCCACGACGGACTCGACGAACTGCCCGCCGCCTGAGCCGGCCCTTCCCACCCAGGGGTGCACCGGCGCCGGTGCGCCCCTGCGCCGTGTCCGGGCCCGCGCCCGTGGGGCGCCCGGGTCCGCCCCGACGCCGCGTCCGGGCCCACGCCGTCTCCGGGCCCGCGCCGTCTCCGGGCCCCCCCGTGGGGCTCGCCGGCGCACTGCGAGAATCGGGCCGTGCGTGAACTGACGACCATCGCCGAACTGCGCGACGCCGCCGAGGACGACGCCCTGCCGCTCTGGGCCGCGCAGGGTTTCGCCACCGGCGCCCGCGCCTGGACCCACGCCGGGGCGGTCGCCGTCGCCGGCCCCCGGCTCTCCCTCCGCGACCGCCTGGCCGTGCGCGGCCCGGCTCCCGCCGCCGCCCGCCTGGTGCGCCACGCGCTCGCCGAGGCCGGCCCCTCCTACCGGCCGGTCGGGGACACCGACCTGATCGCCTCGCTGCTCGCGGCCGTCCCCGGGCTGGCCCTGGTGGACACCTTCGGCTGGATGGAGATCGGCGGCTCCCGACTCGCCGCCCCCGCCGACGCCCACTGGCTGCGCCCCGACGAGCTGCCGCAGGCCGCCGCCCTGATCGCCGAGGCCTACCCCGGCTCCTACGCCCGCCCCGAGGACCGGTCGGGCGCCCGGACGGTCCACCGGTCGGGCGCCCGGACGGCCCATCGCTGGGCCGGCGTGCGGGACGGCGCCGGCCGCCTGACCGCCGTCGCCGCCGACGCCTGGAGCGCCCCCGAGGTCGGCTTCCTCGCCGGCGTCGCCGCCCACCCCCGGCACGGGCGCGGCCGCGGCCACGCCGAGGCCGCCTGCCGGCTGGTCCTGGACACCCTGCTGCGCCGCAGCGGCCGGGCCGCCCTGATGGTCGACGGCGACAACCCGGCCGCGATCCGGCTCTACCACCGCCTCGGCCTGCACTGGCGCGACGTGTCGGCCGCCGCCGTGGAGGGCTGACCGCCACCCGGCGGCCGCGCCGCCCGGGAGCGGTCAGCCCTTCACGCAGACCACCTGCTTGAGGTGGGCGACGACCTCCACCAGGTCCTTCTGCTGCGCCATGACCTTCTCGATCGACTTGTAGGCGCCCGGGATCTCGTCCACCACGCCGCTGTCCTTGCGGCACTCGACGCCCCTGGTCTGCTCCTCCAGGTCCTTGGTGGTGAACCGCTTCTTGGCGGCGCCCCGGCTCATCTTCCGGCCGGCGCCGTGGGAGGCCGAGTTGAAGGCCGCCTCGTTGCCGAGACCACGGACGATGTACGAGCCCGTGCCCATCGATCCGGGAATGATGCCGAGATCACCCGTACCGGCCCTGATCGCACCCTTGCGGGTGACGAGCAGGTCGACTCCGTCGTAGCGCTCCTCGGCGACGTAGTTGTGGTGACAGCTGATCACCTCGTCGAAGGCGACCTTCGCCCTGGCGAACTCCCGGCGCATCACGTCCTGGAGCAGGGCCATCATGATCGCCCGGTTGTGCCTGGCGTACTCCTGCGCCCAGAACAGGTCCTGCCGGTAGGCGGCCATCTGCGGGGTGTCCGCGACGAACACCGCCAGATCCCGGTCCACCAGGCCCTGGTTGTGCGGCAGCGAGCGGGCGACGCCCATGTGGTGGTCCGCCAGTTCCTTACCGATGTTGCGGGATCCGGAGTGCAGCATCAACCAGACGGAACCGCTCGTGTCGAGGCACACCTCGGTGAAGTGGTTTCCGGATCCGAGCGTCCCCATCTGCTGCGCGGCCCGCTCGCGCCGCCACTTCACCTCCGGCGCGATCCCGTCGAACCGCTGCCAGAAGTCGTCCCATCCCGCCGTCGGGGCGCCCTGCAGCGTGTGCGGGTCGACCGGATCGGCGTGCAGCCCCCGACCGACCGGGATCGCCCGCTCGATCCTGGAGCGCAGCCGGGAGAGGTCGTCCGGCAGGTCCTTCGCGGTGAGCGAGGTCCTCACGGCGCTCATCCCGCAGCCGATGTCGACGCCGACCGCCGCCGGGCAGACCGCGTCCTTCATGGCGATGACGGATCCGACGGTCGCGCCCTTGCCCAGGTGGACGTCGGGCATCACGGCGAGGCCGTGCAGCCAGGGCAGGGAGCTGATGTTGCGCAACTGCTGGAGGGCCTGGCTCTCGACGGTGGCCGGGTCGGCCCACATCCGGATCGGGATCCCGGCGCCGGGGATTTCGGTGTACGACATGGTTCAACGACCTCCGGGGTCGACTGGTTTCACGGGTGGTTCCGGGGGTGCCGCGCGTAGCTTCCGGCGGGGCTCGGGAAGGTCCGGGGGTACGGCGCCGCGATCGGGCGACAGCGCTCGGGCGCTGCGATCGGGCCGGCGGCGCTCAGGCGCTGCGGCGTCGTCGCGAGGCGGGACGGAGCGGTCTCGGGGAGCGCTGGGCGCCGGTGGTGCGCCGGGTGGGCTCGACCCGCATGGTGACCGCCTCCTCTCGTCGTCGCGTCGTCTCGTCGTCTCGCCGTGCGGGAGCCATCTACCCACGGACGGGGAGAGGGTCGCAACGCAATAAAGCACGAAGGGGCCCGGCGGAGTTGATGCCCCGCCGGGCCCCGTCCGGATCCGGTACGCCGTCAGGAGGTGATGACGGTGACCTCGCCGATGCCGAGCTTGCCGACCGGCTCGGCGATCTCGGCGGCGTCGCCGACGAGCACGGTGAACAGGCGGTCCGGCGGGAACGCCGCGACCACGGCCTCGGTGGCGGCGGCGGTGCCGAGTTCGGCGAGCCGGCGGTAGAACTCCGCCTGGTAGTCGTCGGGCAGCGCCTGCTCGACCTGGTCGGCCAGGGTGCCGGCGACCGAGCCCGCGGTCTCGAACTTGAGCGGGGCGACGCCGACCAGGAACTGGACGGCCTCGTCGCGCTCGGCGTCGGTGAGCCCCTCGGCGGCGAGCGTGCGCAGGATCGTCCAGGTGTCGGCGAGGGCCGGCGCGGTGGAGGCGGTGTCGACCGAGCCGCTGATCGCGAGCATCGCCCGGCCGGTGCCGTCGGCCGCGGAGCGCAGCGGCTGGGCGAAGGCGCGGACGCCGTAGGTGTAGCCCTTCTCCTCGCGCAGGACGCGGTCGAGCCGCGAGGTGAGGGTGCCGCCGAGGCAGTAGGTGCCGAGGATCTGGGCGGCCCAGCTGTCGTCGTGGCGGTCCGGGCCGATCCGGCCGATCAGCAGCTGCGTCTGGACGGAGCCGGGACGGTCGACGATGACGACCCGGCCGGTGTCGTCGGCGGTGACCGGGGCGTGCGTGCTCGGCCGGCCGGCGGTGCCGCTCCAGACCCCGAGGGTGCTCTCCAGCAGGGCCGGGAGGTCGGTGCCGGTGAGGTCGCCGACGACCACGACGGTGGTGGTGCCGGGGCGGATGTGGGCGTCGTAGAACGCCTTGACCGCCGGCCGGTCGATGGACCGGACCGTCTCGGCCGTGCCGCCGCGCGGGCGGGAGAGGCGGTCGGCGGCGTCGAAGAGGCCCGCGTAGAGGGCCTTGGCCGCACGGCGGGCCGGGTTGGCCTGCTCGTGGACGATCTCGTCGAGCCGGTTGGCGACGAGCCGCTCGATCTCGTCCTCGGGCAGGGCCGGGGCGCGCAGGGCGTCGGCGAGCAGCCCGAGGCCGCGCTGCAGCCGGGAGGCGGGGACTTCGAGCGAGACCCGGATGCACGGGTGGTCGGCGTGCGCGTCGAGGGTGGCGCCGGCGCGCTCCAGCTCGGCCGCGAACTGCTCGGCCGTCAGGGTGTCGGTGCCCTCGTTGAGCGCGCGGGCGAGGATGCCGGCGACGCCGTCGAGGCCCTCGGGCTCGGCCGCGAGCGGGACGTCGAGCAGCACGTCCACGGCGACCAGCTGCTGGCCGGGACGGTCGCAGTACAGCACGGTGATGCCGTTGGCGAGGGTGGTGCGCTCCGGCCGGGGGAACGCCCAGGGCGTGGGCGTCCCCGGCCGGGGCTGGGGGTGGAAGGTCATGACGGGGGTGGGGTCGGTGCTCATGCGGCCGTCTCCTCCTGGGTCTCGTCGGTGCCGGCTGCGTCGTCGTTGTCGTCCCCGGTGGTGGGCTCGTAGACGAGCACGGCGCGGTTGTCGGGGCGCAGCCGGGCCGCGGCGACGGCCTTGATCTCCTCGGCGGTGATGTCGAGGACCTTGGGCAGCGCCTCGTTCACCAGCTTCGGGTCGCCGAACAGGACGGCGTAGCGGCAGAGTTCGTCGGCGCGACCGGCGACGGTGGTGAGCCGGTCCAGCCACTCGCGCTCGATCTGGGCCTGGGCGCGCTCCAGTTCCTCGGCCGTGGGGCCCTCGGCCGCGAAGCGGGCGAGCTCCTCGTCGACGGCGGTCTCGATCTGCTCGATGGTCGCCTCGCCGGAGGTCTTGACGTCGAGCCAGCCGAGCGAGGGGGCGCCGGCCAGGCGCAGCAGGCCGAAGCCCGCCACCACGGCGGTGCGGTCGCGGCGCACCAGCCGGTTGTAGAGGCGGCTGGACTCGCCGCTGCCGAGGATGGTGAGCGCCAGGTCGGCGGCGTCGGCCTCACGGGTGCCGTCGTGCGGCAGCCGGTAGGCGGCCATCAGGGCGCGGGAGGGGACGTCCTCGTCGATCAGTTCGCGGGGCTCGGCGCCGATGACCTCGGGCAGGGTGCCGTCGCGCGGGGGCTGCTTGCCGTCGTGGGCGGGGATGGTGGCGAAGTACTTCTCGACCCAGGCGACGGTCTGCTCCGGGTCGATGTCGCCGACCACGGACAGCACGGCGTTGTTGGGCGCGTAGTACGTGCGGAAGAACGCGCGGGCGTCCTCCAGCGTGGCGGCGTCCAGGTCGGCCATGGAGCCGATGGGCGTGTGGTGGTACGGGTGCCCGTCGGGGAAGGAGAGCGCGGTGAGCTTCTCGAACGCGGTGCCGTACGGGACGTTGTCGTAGCGCTGGCGGCGCTCGTTCTTGACGACGTCGCGCTGGTTCTCCATCGAGGTCTCGTCCAGGGCGCTGAGCAGCGAACCCATCCGGTCCGCCTCCAGCCAGAGCGCGAGCTCCAACTGGTGGGCGGGCATGGTCTCGAAGTAGTTGGTGCGCTCGAAGCTGGTGGTGCCGTTGAGCGAACCGCCGGCGCCCTGGACGAGCTCGAAGTGCCCGTTGTTGGAGACGTTGGCGGAGCCCTGGAACATGAGGTGCTCGAAGAGGTGGGCGAGACCCGTGCGGCCCTTGACCTCGTGGCGGGAGCCGACGTCGTACCAGAGGCACACGGCGGCCACCGGGGTGAGGTGGTCCTCGGAGATCACGACCCGCAGGCCGTTGGCCAGGCGGTGTTCGGTGATGGCGATGGCAGCGCCAGTGCCTCCGGTGGAGGCGGCTGCGGGGGCCGGGTTGGCCATGCGCTCGGGTCCTTCCCGTCGTCGAGGTCGGGGGGTTCGGTGGGCTTCCCCCACCGGGGGTGCGTGGGCGTCCCCATTGTGGTGCAACGCGTGGGGCCCGTGGTTGTGTCCGCGCGGGGAGGGCGTTCGCCACGGGCGGAAGCGGCGCGCGCACGCGAGGCGCGGGTGGACGGACGGGAGGCCGTTCGGGCCCGGGGAGAGCCCTTGGCGGGGTCTGTCCGTCACAGGGTCCACAATGGGGGCGCTGAACGACCATGCCGACAGGTGTCGACGACAAGACGAAGCCGACAGACGTAAGGGAGCCCCGCCGCGATGGCCCGCCGCAGTTCGCCCACCCCGCCGCCCGGAGACTTCGAGGAGCGGATCCTCGATGTCGATGTCGTGGACGAGATGGAGGGCTCCTTCCTGGAGTACGCCTACTCGGTGATCTACTCGCGTGCGCTTCCCGACGCGCGGGACGGTCTGAAGCCGGTGCACCGGCGCATCCTCTACCAGGCCAACGAGATGGGCCTGCGCCCGGACCGGGCGCACGTGAAGTGCGCCCGCGTGGTCGGCGAGGTGATGGGCCGGCTGCACCCGCACGGCGACGCGTCCATCTACGACTCCGTCGTGCGGATGGCGCAGCCGTTCTCGATGCGGCTGCCGCTGATCGACGGCCACGGCAACTTCGGCTCGCTCGGCAACGACGACCCGCCGGCGGCTATGCGGTACACGGAGTCGCGGCTGACCTCGGCGTCGATGGCGCTGGTGGAGTCGATCCACGAGGAAACCGTCGACTTCGGGCCCAACTACGACGGCAGCGAGCAGGAGCCCTTGGTGCTCCCCGCGGCCTTCCCGAACCTGCTGGTGAACGGCACCTCCGGGATCGCGGTCGGCATGGCGACGAACATGCCGCCGCACAACCTGGCCGAGGTGGTGGCGGCGGCCCGGCACCTGATCAAGCACCCGTCGGCGGATCTCGACACCCTGATGCGCTTCGTGCCGGGCCCGGACCTGCCCACCGGCGGGCGGATCGTCGGGCTCTCCGGCATCCGGGACGCGTACGAGAGCGGCCGCGGCACCTTCCGGATCCGGGCGACCACCTCGGTGGAGAACGTCACGCCGCGCCGCAAGGGCATCGTGGTGACGGAGCTGCCGTACACGGTGGGCCCGGAGAAGGTGATCGGCAAGATCAAGGACCTGGTCAACGCGAAGAAGCTGCAGGGCATCGCGGACGTCAAGGACCTCACCGACCGCGCGCACGGGCTGCGGCTGGTGATCGAGGTGAAGAACGGCTTCGTGCCGGAGGCGCTGCTGGAGCAGCTCTACAAGCTGACGCCGATGGAGGAGACCTTCGGCATCAACAACGTGGCCCTGGTGGACGGTCAGCCGCTGACGCTGGGTCTGAAGGAGCTGCTGGAGGTCTACGTCGACCACCGCTTCGAGGTGGTCCGCCGGCGCAGCGACTTCCGGCGGCGCAAGCGCCAGGAGCGGCTGCACCTGGTCGAGGGTCTGCTGGTGGCGCTCGTCGACATCGACGAGGTCATCGCGATCATCCGCTCCAGCGAGAACGCGACGCAGGCCAAGGAGCGGCTGATCGAGCGCTTCTCGCTGTCCGAGACGCAGACCTCCTACATCCTGGACACTCCGCTGCGGCGCCTGACCCGCTTCGACCGGGTGGAGCTGGAGAGCGAGCAGGAGAAGCTCAACTCGGAGATCGCCGAGCTGACGGAGATCCTGGAGTCGGACACCCGGCTGCGCGGTGTGGTCTCCTCCGAGCTGGCCGCGGTGTCGAAGCAGTTCGGCACGGAGCGGCGGACGGTGCTGCTGGAGGCGGGCGCGGTGCCGGCCGCCTCGCTGGCGGTGCCGCTGGAGGTGGCGGACGATCCCTGCCGGGTGCTGCTGTCGTCGACGGGCCTGCTGGCCCGGACGGCGGACGGCGAGCCGCTGGAGGTCGCGCAGTCGCGGGGCAGACACGACGTGATCGTGTCCGCGGTGCCCGCGACGGCACGCGCCGACGTCGGCGTGGTGACGTCCGCCGGCCGGGTGCTGCGCCTGCCGGTGATCGATCTGCCGGGTCTGCCCCCGACGCCCTCGCCGACGCTGGCCGGCGGCGCGCAGGTCTCGGAGTTCCTGCGCCTGGAGACCGGCGAGCGGGCGATCGCGCTGACCACGCTGGACGAGTCCTCGCCGGGGCTGGCACTGGGCACGCTGCAGGGCGTGGTCAAGCGGGTGGTTCCGGAGTGGCCGTCGAACAAGGACGAGTTCGAGGTGATCGCCCTGAAGGAGGGCGACGAGCTGGTCGGCGCGGTGGAACTGCGCACCGGTGAGGAGGACCTGGTCTTCATCACCTCGGACGCCCAGCTGCTGCGCTACCCGGCGGGCCAGGTCCGCCCGCAGGGGCGTCCGGCCGGCGGCATGGCGGGGGTGAAGCTGGTGGACGGCGCCCGGGTGCTGTCGTTCACCGCGGTGGATCCCGCGGTGGACGCGGTGGTGGTGTCGGTCGCCGGCGCCTCGGGGACGCTGGCGGGTGAGGCGCAGACCAGCTGGAAGGTCACGCCGTTCGAGCAGTACCCGCGCAAGGGCCGCGCCACCGGCGGGGTGCGCTGCCAGCGGTTCCTGCGTGGCGAGGACGCGTTGGCGTTCGCCTGGGCGGGCGCCGCGCCGGCCAGGGCGACGACGGACAAGGGCTCGCCGGTCGAGCTGCCGGAGCGCGATCCGCGCCGGGACGGCTCCGGTACGCCGGTGACGACGCCGATCGCGGCGGTGGCCGGCCCGGCATAACGGCGGCCGGTCGGCCGGTCGGCCGGTGGGTCGGTCGACAGGAGGAGGGGGTGCCCCAGGGCGCCCCCTCCTCCTTGCGTTGCGGTGCCCCTTCGCGCGACGCGCCCCGGCGGCGGAGCGCCCGCGGGGGTCGGGGCTGGATGCCCGCGGGGGCCGGGGCTGCGCGGCCGTCCTCCGGGAGGGCGTCAATTCACCGATTTTTAGTCATGATTGGTAAAAGCTGATACAACGTTCGAGTCAAGAGCCGGTATCGGATGGATTCATCGGGGGTGTGGTCGTGGCCGACAGCTTCAGGATCGACCTGACGCGGATGCAGGCGGTGTCCCGGCAGCTCGGCGAGTGCGGTGAGCGCATGCGCTCCGTCACCCGGCGGCTGGAGCACCTGGGCGACTCGAAGCAGACGGGGACGGCGGCCCTGGACGGCGCCGTCGAGCACTTCGAGGACGAGTGGCACGGCGGCATCGGCCGGATGGCCGAACTCGCCGAGGACCTCCACCGGGGCCTCGACGGGACGCTCAAGGCCTATACGGAGACCGAGAGCGGTACCGCCAGGGGTTTCGGCGCGGCCTGAGCGGCGCGGGTGGCCCGGGCGGCCCGGGTGAAGAGTCGACGGGGACGACGGGGACGACGGGGATGCGGAGCGGATGAGCGACCACAACTGGCCCGGCCTGGGGTTCTGCCCGGCACCGGGCGATCTGGGCTCGATCGAGCAGGTGTACGCGAACGTGGACGCGGTGGCGCGCGAGCTGGACGAGCTGCAGCACGCCCTGGCGGACATCGGCAGGAGCGGGGGTGCCTGGGAGGGCGACGCGGCGGAGGCCTTCGCGGCGAAGCTGGGCGAACTGCCGAAGTACCTGGACACCGGTCACCGGTCCATGGCCGCCTGCTCGTTGGCGCTGAAGACCTGGCACACCCAGCTGGCCGGACACCTGGACACCGGCCGGTCGCTGGAGGCCCGGGCGGCCGAGCTCCGCAGCCGGGTGAAGCGGGAGGACGCGGAGCTGGAGGAGCTGGGCGCCTCACTGGACGGCTACCGGTTCGCGGCGAACCCCAACCAGGAGCAGTACGACGCCGAGTACGAGGAGTACCAACGGCGGCTGGCCGTCTGCAAGCGCGACCACGGGTCGCTGGACGAGGTCGTGGCCACGGCCCGCAGGGAGCTCGACGAGCACCGCGCCAACGCCGACGCGGCGGCCCGCGCGGTGCGCACCGCGGCCGAGAACCATCCGCCGGACCCGGGCTTCTTCGACAAGCTGCTCGGCGGTCTGCGGGCGGCCTGGAAGGGCGTCTCGGACTGGCTGGTCGAGCACGCCGACACGCTGTCCAAGATCTCGGCCGGGCTTGCCGTGGCGGCCCTGGCGGTCTCCTGGATCCCGGTCGTGGGACAGGTGGCGGGCGCCGTCCTGGGCGCCGGGGCGGTGCTGTGCAGTGCGGGTGCGCTGATCGGCCACGGTGTGGGCAAGGCCCGTGGCAAGGACGTCTCCTGGCTGGACATCGGCCTGGACACGCTCGGTGTCGTCCCGGGTGTAGGCGCCGTCAAGGGCTTCGCGACGGCCGGCAGGGTCGCCACGGCGGCCAAGGGGGTCGGGCTGGCGGGCAGGGCGCGGGCCCCGATCACCGCGCTGGCCGACTCCGTGAAACTGGCCCGGGGGGCGAGCGTCGGGGAGCGGGTGGCCGGCGCGGGCAAGGGGTTGTTCGAGATGACCGCCAACCCGATCTCCACCAAGGGCATCGGCCGGACGCTGGAGAAGCTCACCGGCCACGTGATCGACCCGAGGATCATCACCGGCTCGGTGAAGGGGCTGGGCCTCGGCCACAAGCTGCTGGGCGGCGAGGAGCAGGAGCTCCGCACCGTCGCGCCGGGCCCCGCCCCGCGCCCCGCGCCCGCCCCCTTCCTGCGCGCCGTGGCCGCCTGAGCAGAGGACCGACCGATGCAGCGGACCCCCGTACTTCCCGTCCACGGATCCCGGTTGGCGGCCCTCCCGGACGTCCGCGAGCAAGCCCGCCGGGACGCCGCCCGGCTCGGCCTCGACCTGCTGGACGACGCCGTCGCCACCCGGGTGGTCGCCGACCACCTGCGGCTGAGGAGCTCCGGCGGCTGGCACGACGAGCTCGGCGGTGTGCTGGTCATCGGCGGAGCGGTGGCGGCGGCGATCCTGGCCGGCTCGCTCGGCTCACCGGTGGAACCGAGGGCGGCGGCCGCGTTCGGCCTCGCCTGCGCGGCCGTGCCGCTCGGCGTCCTGGTCTGGTTCCTGGGCAACCGCCTGGGCGCCCGCAAACGCCTCGCGGCCGAGCGCTTCGCCGCCTACGACGCCCTGCTGGCGCGGGCCCGGCAGGGGGGCACGGCCGTCCCGGTGCCCGCCGGGTGGCACCCCGGGCCCGGCCGGGCGGAGAGCGGCGGGGACGCCCGGGGCCGGTCGCCGCTGCTGCCCGCTCAGGTGTTCGCGCAGGACCAGGAACTCCGGTGGACCGCCGCCCGCCTCGGCGCCGAGCACCGGATCGACTACCTGGACGAGCCGGCGGTGCGGGCGCTGCTGGCCGCGCAACAGCGGTCGGTCGGCCGGATCCGGCTCTGGGCCGGGCTGCTCACCCTCGGTCTGACGGCCACCGGCGGCGCGGTCGGGATCGGCCTGACGCTCACCGCGGGTTCCCCCGGGCGCAACGGCGTGCTCGCCGCGGCGGCGGTGCTCGGCCTGCTGACCGTGGTGCCGCTCGGGCAGCTGCTCAGGGCGGTGCGCGGCTGGCGCGGTGGCGTGCGCGACGGCGCCCGCGGCTACCTCGCGCTGCTGGCCGCGGCCCGCGCCCGCGGCGTGGCCGTGCCCGCACCGCCCTCCTGGCTGGACACCGCCGGTACGGCGAGGACCTGGCGCTGAGCCCGGCGCCCGCCCCGCCCGCCCCGCACTGACCACCAGCGCCGCCGGCCCCCGCCCGCACCACCAGCGCCGCCGGCCCCTGCCCGCACCACCGCCCACTCCTACCGCCCCTGGAGCCCCTGTGTCCCTGCCCGGAGGACCTGCCGCGACCGAGCCGGTGACCGTTGCCACGGCCGGCGACGGCGCCGACGAGCTGCCGTTGCAGGTGCGGTTCGTCGTACCCCCCGCCTTCCACGAGATACCGGTGCTCGGCACCGAGGAGCAGATCGCCGAGGGCCTGTGGGAGATGGTCTGCGAGGTGCTGGCCCCCGAGAGCGACGAGATCAGGATCGAGTGGGCCGCGATGCTGATCGCCATGATCCCGCCGATGGCCGAGGCCGGGGTGATGTACGCCGGACTCTGCCTGCTCGACGTCGACGGCCGGCCGAGCACCGCCAACGTGCTGATGACGATGAATCCGCTCGACGGCATCCGCTACGAGGAGGCCGTCGAGGTCACCCTGCGCGACCTCGCCCAGGGCCACCCGGAGGCCGAGGTGACCGAGATCGAACTCCCGGCCGGCCGGGCGGCGGTCATGATCGGCGGCGCCGTCACCCCGGTCACCGGACGGCAGGCGGCGGCAGCGGACGCCACCGTCTCCACCTCGGTGATCCAGGTGTACCTGCCGCTGCCCGACGAGCAGCGGATGCTGACCATGGAGCTCAGCACCCCGTGCGCCGAGGACTGGGATCTCTACTCGGCCGTCTTCGCCGACATCGTGCGCAGCATCCACCTGGAGTTCGCCGCGGTGGAGACCGGACCGGCGCTGCTGCCCGAGCAGAGGGCGTACCTGCCGGACGGCGAGACCCGGGCGCGGATCGCCGCCGCCTTCGGCTGATCGGCGGGGGTAGGCTCCGCCGGGTGAGCACCTGCGCGACGGCGTCGCTTGAACTGTCCGAGCCCCTGGCCGCCACCGCGGCGACGGCCCTCACCTGGATCCTGATCGAGCAGACCGGGCCCTGGGGTGCGAAGGCGCTGACCGAGAGCCACCTCGATCCGTCCCTCGGCCGGGCCCTGGACGCGGCCTGCGCCGGCACCGGCGTGCGGATCGCGCTGATCCGGCGGCCCGGGCGGCACGCGGACCGGCTGCCGGGGGCCCGGCACGAGGTGATCGTCGCGCACACCGTCCCGGGCCGTTCCTGGGTCCGGCGTGCCTCGGTCGGCGACCCGGCCGAACTGCTGGCGCTGGACTTCGGCGCCCTCGGAGCGGGCCGGCACCAGGATTTCGGTACCGCGCACCTCGGCGGGCCGGTGGCCCTGGTGTGCACCAACGGGCGCCGGGACCGCTGCTGCGCGCTGCTGGGCCGCCCGCTCGCGGCGGAGCTGGCGGCGGCCGGTCACAGCGAGGTCTGGGAGGTCACCCATCTGGGCGGGCACCGCTTCTCCCCCACCATGCTGGTGCTGCCGTACGGCTACGCGTACGGGCGGCTGACGCCGGAGAGTGCCAAGGAGGTGCTGTCCGCCACCGCCTCCGGGCACATGGTGCCGCAGTGGTCGCGCGGCTGCTCGGGCTGGGACCGGCCGGGTCAGGCGGCGGAGCAGGCCGTCCGGGAGCTGACCGGCGAGACCCGGGTGGACGTCCTGACGCTCACCCAGCAGCCGGCCGGCGAGGGGCGCTGGACGGTCGCGGTGCGCCACGAGGACGGCCGGGACTGGCAGGTGGAGGTCGTGCAGGGCGCGAGCGAGCCGCCGCGTCCGGAGAGCTGCGGCAAGGCGGCGGCGACGCCCTCCCGGATGGACGTGACGAGCGTCCGGGAGCTCTGACCGCGGCCGGCGCACGGCGGCACCGGCCACGGCGAGGTGACGGCCCCGCACCCGCTGTCCAAGGCGGTGCGGGGCCGTCACACCGTACAGCGGACCACCGGCCGGCGGCTCGGCCGGGTGGCGGTTTCGCGGTACGGAGGGCAGGTCAGCCGGTCGCGGCCCGGCTGACGAACTCGGTGGTGTAGGTCCTGGCGAGGTCGATGGACGCCGCCTTGCCCTGGACGTCCGGGTGGAAGGCGGCGAGGACGGCGAGCACCGTCCTCGGGCCGTCGGCGGGCATCACGCCGTCGGTGGTGAACATCGGCAGGGTCGCCTTGATCGCGGCGGCGTACTGCGCGGCGCCGCCCTGGCCGTAGTCGGCCGGCATCCGGGCGGCGATCTCCTCGGGCGAGTGGCTGGACATCCACTTCAGCGTCCGGACGAAGGCGTCGGCCAGCTTCTGGGTGGTGTCCTTGTTCTTCTCGACCCAGTCGGTGTTCATGTAGAGCGAGGACGAGGGGTAGAGGCCGCCGAGCGCCGCCTTGGAGCCCTCGGGCGTGCGCATGTCGTAGAGCACCTTGCCGAGGCCCTTGTCGAGGATGTTGGCGACCGTCGGGTCGGTGGTCATGCCGGCGTCGATGCTGCCCTGCTGGAGACCGGCGATGAAGGTCTGGCCGGCGCCCACCGCGACCGGGCTGAAGTCGCTCACCGCCACGCCGTTCTTGACGGCGAGGTACTTGGTGAGGAAGTCGGTGGAGGAGCCCAGGCTGGTGACGCCGAGCTTGCGGCCCTTGAAGTCCGCGCCGGACCTGATCGCGTCGGCCTTCTCGGTGGAGACCACCTCCACCTCGCCGGGGGCCTGCGAGAACTGCACCACCGACTCGACGATCTTGCCCTTGGCCTGAAGGTCGATGGTGTGGTCGTAGAAGCCGACCGCGCCCTGGACGTCGCCGGCGAGCAGCGCCGTGGTGGCGTTGACGCCGGCGGGCTCACTCATCAGCTCGACGTTGACGCCGGCGTCGGCGAAGTAGCCGAGCCGCTGGGTGAGCATGGCGGGCAGGTAGATGACCTTGTCCAGGCCGCCGACCATGATCTTGACCTTGGGCCCGTCGACGGACCGGCCGGCGGGCGCGGCGCCGGTGTGCGCGCCTCCCGCCGCGTCGTTGGCACAGGCCGAGAGGGGGACGAGGAGGACGGCGGCGAGGGCGACTGCGGCGGCTCTGCGCATGGGGTGGAGCCTCTCTGCGAGGTGGGGGAGGTACTGCCGGGGGTGGGGGGCGTGGGGGCCTGGTGGGGGCGCGAGCGGGGGCGAGGGCGCGGGCGAGGGCGAGGGCGGGCGGCTCACCCGTACGGAAGGCGGACCGAGCCGGTCAGCGGCCGTCGCCGGCGTCCGCGGGCTTCCAGCGGAAGAGCCGCTTCTCGGCGAACGTGAGCAGTCCCTCGGTGAACAGCGCGACCACCGCGAGGATGGTCATCGCCGCGTAGACGCCGGCGGCGTTGAAGGTGCCCTGGGCGGCCGCGACCATCAGGCCGAGCCCCTTGGTGGCACCGATGTACTCGCCGACGATGGCGCCGATCAGTGCGAAGCCGAAGCTGACGTGCAGGCTGGTGAAGATCCAGGTGGTGGCGGCGGGGATGACCACCTGGAGGGTCACCCTGCGGTTGTTCGCGCCCAGGATGCGGGCGTTGGCGACCAGGTTGCGGTCCACCTCCCGGGCGCCCTGGAAGGCGTTGAAGAAGACCGGGAAGAAGACCAGGACGACCGCCGAGGCGATCTTGGAGGCCGGGCCGAGGCCGAACCAGATCAGGAAGATCGGTGCCAGCACGATGCGGGGGATCGCGTTCAGCACCTTGATGTACGGGCCGAGCACGTCCGCCAGAAAGCGGATCCGGCCGAGCGCGATGCCGAGCAGCACCCCGCCGACGACACCGACGACCCAGCCGGTCATCGCCTCGTAGAGGGTGTAGGCGATCTGTTCGCCGAGCGAGCCCTGCGCGGTGCCGTGGGTGATCCAGAGCCAGATCTGGCTCCAGATCTTCGACGGCTGGGAGAAGTTGAACGGGTCGATGACGCCGTTGCGGGCGCAGAACTCCCACAGCCCGAGGAAGGCCGCCAGGACCAGCACCCGCGCGCCCTGGACGGTGAACCGCCGGTTGCGGGCGGCGCGCTCGCGCGCCTCGGTGCGGGTGGCCGCCGGTGCGGCGACGGCGGGAGGCTGGATCGTGGTCTCAAGCGGCATTGCCCGCTCCTCTCTCGCGGGTGATGCGGACCTCTTCGCCGAGCGACGCCCAGATCTCGCGGTAGATCTCGACGAACCGGGGTTCCAGCCGGACGGCCTCGACCGTGCGGGGGCGCGGCAGGTCGACGGTGAAGATCTCCTTGACCGTGGCGGGACCGGCCGTCATGACGACGACCCGGTCGGCGAGCGCGATGGCCTCGTCCAGGTCGTGGGTGACGAAGACGACCGACGAGCCGGTCCCGGCCCACAGGTCGAGCAGCTGGTCGGACATCAGGGCGCGGGTCTGCACGTCCAGGGCCGAGAACGGCTCGTCCATCAGCAGGATCTTCGGGTCGTTGACGAAGGTCTGGGCGAGTGCGACGCGCTTGCGCATACCGCCGGAGAGCTGGTGCGGGTACCGGTCCTCGAAGGCGGCCAGACCGACCCGGGCCAGCCAGTCGCGGGCGCGCTCCCGGGCCTCGGCGGCGGGCACCCCCCGGAACCGGGGACCGGCCATCACGTTGGACAGCACCGTCCGCCAGGGGAAGACGGCGTCCTGCTGGAAGACGAAGCCGACGTGCTCGTTGATCCCGTCGACCGTCTCCCCCTGCACCCGCACCTCACCCTCGGTGGGCTCCTCCAGGCCGCTGACCAGCGTCAACGTCGTCGACTTGCCGCAGCCGGTGGGGCCGACCACAGCGACGAACTCACCCTGCGCGACGGTCAGGTCGAGATCCCGGACGGCCGTGTGCAGCGAGCCGGACGGTGTCCTGAACCTCTTGGTCGCATTGGTCAGCTCGATCGCGGGGACGGCGACGGCGGAGCCGCCGGGCCGCGTCGGAGCGCTCGTGCCCCCTCCGACGACAGGTTTTCCTTGCTCGCTCATGAGACCTCCGGGATCCGGCGCCATCGCCGGGTTCTGTGCGGTGCTCCGGAGGTTAGAAGTGGCGTCGGCCACAGCGGGAGCCTTCTCGGCGTACTGCGGATTCCGTGCGTTGAGGGCTTTTCTGCTCGTTTTGCCTGCGCTACAACAGCGGGGGGCCGGCTGACAGAAACGCCACGGAAACGTAAGGTGTCCTCCCCCGCGCACCCGCTCCGGCCTGCGGCGACGCGCCCTGTCCGGTGCCCCGCCGCACCCGGCTGCCCGCCGGCACCGCAGCTTCGAGAGAGGAGGACCCGGATGAGGCGTCCGCACTGGCCCCGCCGGGTCTTCGCCCAGCTGCTGCTGAGCCAGACCGTGGTGACCGTGGGCGTCACCGCCGTGACCGCCGGGCTCTTCCTCGCCCCGGTCAGCTCCGAGCTGGACCGCGACGCGATGCAGCGCGCCCTGTCCATCGCGCAGTCCACGGCCGCCGACGAGAGCATCGCCCGGGCCGCCCAGGACCGCGACGCCGCCGCCGCGCAGTCCAACGCCGAGCAGATCAGGCTGGCCACCGGCGCGAGCTTCGTGGTGATCACCGATCTGGACGGCATCCGGCTCTCGCACACCGACCCGGGCCGGATCGGCCAGCGGGTCAGCACGGACCCGGAGCCCGCGCTGAACGGGCACAGCGTGACCGCCCTCCAGCAGGGCACCCTCGGCCGCACGGCGCGGGGCAAGGTGCCGCTGCGGCTCGCGGACGGCCGCATCGTGGGCGAGGTCTCGGTGGGGATCAGCGACGACTCGATCCGGCACCGGATGTTCGCCATGGTCGCGGGCATCCTGCTCTGCGCGGGCGCCGGGCTGGCAGCGGGCCTGGCCGCCACCCTGGTGCTGGCCAGGCACCTGAAGCGGCGCACGCACAACATCGCGCTCGCCGACATCTCGGCCCTGCTGGTGGAGCGCGAGGCGATGCTGCACGGCATCCGCGAGGGCATGGTCGCGCTGGACCGGCACGGGCGGATCAGGCTGGCCAACGACGAGGCCCGCCGGCTGCTGGCACTGCCCGAGGGCTGCACCGGCCGGCCGATCGACGCCGTCCTGCCGCCCGGCCGGCTCGCCGACGTGCTCACCGGGCGGATCGAGGGCGCCGACCTGCCCGCCGTACGGGGCGACCGGGTGCTGGTGGTGAACCGGATGGCCACCGACGAGGACGGCGCCGTGGTGACCCTGCGCGACCGCACCGAGCTGGAGTCGCTGGTCCGCGAGCTGGACACCACCCGCAGCCTCACCGAGGCACTGCGGGCCCAGGACCACGAGCACGCCAACCGGATGCACACCGTGCTCGGGCTGCTGGAGCTCGGGCGGCACGATCAGGCGGTGGCGTTCATCTCGGAGCAGTCCGGCTCGCACGCGGCGGTCGTCGCCAGGATCTCCGAGCAGGTCCAGGACCCGCACGTGGCCGCGCTGCTCGCGGGCAAGGCCGCGGTCGCCGCCGAGCGCGGCGTACGGCTGACGATCACGGCGGCCAGTCACCTGCCCGACGCGGCCCTGGACGCCCGTGCGCTGGTCACCGTGCTCGGCAACCTGATCGACAACGCCGTCGACTCGCTGAGCTCCGACGCCCGCCGGGCCGGGGTGGTCGAGGTGACCCTGCTCTCGGCCGGCTCCACCCTGCTGCTGGGGGTCGAGGACAACGGCCCCGGTGTCCCGTCCCGGCTCGCCGACCGGATCTTCGAGGAGGGCTGGAGCAGCAAGGACGCCCCCGCGCACCGCCCCCGAGGTCTGGGCCTGGCGATGGTCCGGCGCCTCGTCGAGCGCACCGGCGGCCGGATCGCCGTCGACCGGGGCCCGCTCGGCGGCGCCCGGTTCACCGTCGAACTACCCGAAGCCCTGCACCCCGTGGCAGCCCTGGAGGCGGCACCGTGATCGACATCCTGGTGGTGGACGACGACTTCCGGGTCGCCGACGTGCACGCCGCCTACGCCGCCAAGGTGCCCGGCTTCCGGGTGGTCGGCACCGCGCACAGCGCCGGCGAGGCGCTGGCCGCGCTGGAGCGCCGCCCGGTGGACCTCGTCCTGCTCGACCACCACCTCCCGGACGAGACCGGGCTCGAACTGGTCCGCCGGATGCGCGAACGGCGGATCGGCTGCGACGTCATGATGGTCACCGCCGCCCGGGACGTCTCCACGGTGCACGCCGCCATGCAGCACGGCGCCCTGCAGTACCTGGTCAAGCCGTTCACCTTCGCCGGGCTGCGGGACAAGCTCGTCTCGTACGCCGATCTGCGGCACGCGCTGGCCGGCCCGGCCGCCCGGGAGGCCTGCCAGGACGAGGTGGACCGGATGTTCGCCACCCTGCGCGGCGCCGCCCCGCCGGTGGCGAGCCTGCCCAAGGGGCACTCCGCGCCGACCACCGACCTGGTGCTCGGTGTGCTGCGCCGATCGGGCCGGCCGCTCTCCGCCCAGGAGGTCGCGGACGCCACCGGCCTGAGCCGCTCCACCGCGCAGCGCTACCTCAAGCAGTTGGAACGCGACCGGCGGCTGCGGCTCAGCCTGCGTTACGGCGACACCGGCCGGCCCGAGCACCGGTACGTCCTGCCGGCCGAGCGGCGCTGAGCACCGGAGGCGACGACCTACGACGGACCGAATGGCCGACGGCCCTTCACCTCTCCTCCCCTCGGAGAGACGTGAAGGGCCGTCGGCCACCGGGGCGCGGCGGACCGGTCAGGCGGCGCCGGTACCGGTCAGGGCACGGACCTCGAGCTCCGCGTACCGGTCGGCGTCCGGCTTCTCCCGGGAGACCAGCGTGCCGAGCCAGCCGGCCAGGAAGCCCAGCGGGATGGAGACCAACCCGGGGTTCTCCAGCGGGAACCAGTGGAAGTCGACGCCGGGGAAGACCGCCGTCCGACTGCCGGAGACCACCGGCGAGAAGATCACCAGCAGGACCGCCGGCACCAGCCCGCCGTACACCGACCAGACCGCGCCCCGGGTGGTGAAGCGCTGCCAGAACAGGCTGAACAGCAGCACCGGCAGATTGGCCGAGGCGGCGACGGCGAAGGCGAGACCGACCAGGAACGCCACGTTCAACTGCTGGGCGAACAGGCTCAGGACGATGGCCAGCGCACCGATGGCCACCGCCGCGATCCGGGCCACCAGCACCTCGCGGTGCTCCGTCACCGGCGGCTCGTCCGCCCGCCGCCAGGCCCGCGCGTACAGGTCGTGGGCGAAGGCCGCCGAGGAGGCGAGGGTGAGGCCGGCGACCACGGCCAGGATGGTGGCGAAGGCGATCGCGGAGATCAGCGCGAAGAGGATGATCCCCCAGGTGCTGCCGGTGCCGCCGCCGAGGTCGAGGGCCAGCAGCGGGACGGCCGTGTTGCCCGCCGGGTTGGCCGCCCGGACGGCGGGTGAACCGATCAGCGCGGTGGCGCCGAGGCCGAGCACGATGGCCATCAGGTAGAACGCGCCGACCAGGCCGATCGCCCACATCGTGGAGCGCCGGGCGGCGCGGGCGGTGGGCACGGTGTAGAAGCGGGACAGGATGTGCGGCAACCCGGCCGTACCGAGCACCAGCGCGAGCCCCAGGCTGAAGAAGTCGAGCCGGCTGGTGACCCCCGTGCCGTACTTGAGACCGGGCTCCAGGTAGCGCTGCCCGGCGCCGCTGCCCTGGGCGGCGGTCCGCATCAGGTCGGCCACGTCCCCGTGGAAGCGGACCAGCACCAGGACGGTGAGCAGCACGGAGCCGGCGATCAGCAGGAAGGCCTTGACGATCTGGATCCAGGTGGTGGCCCGCATACCGCCGACCGTCACGTAGACGATCATCAGGGCGCCGACACCGACGATCGTCCAGGTCTTCGCCTGACCGCTGTCGGTGCCCAGCAGCAGGGCCACCAGGCTGCCCGCGCCGACCATCTGCGCGATCAGGTACAGCAGGGTCACGACGATGCTGGCGCTCCCGGCCGCGGCCCGGACCGGGCGGTCGCGCATGCGCAGGGCGAGCACGTCGGCCAGGGTGTAGCGGCCCGCGTTGCGGACCAGCTCGGCGACCAGCATCAGCACGACCAGCCAGGCCACCAGGAAGCCGATGCTGTAGAGCACGCCGTCGTAGCCGTACAGCGCGATCAGGCCCGCGACGCCGAGGAAGGACGCGGCCGAGAGGTAGTCGCCGGAGAGGGCGAAGCCGTTCTGCAACGGGCTGAAATCCCGTCCGCCGGCGAAGAAGTCCTCGGCGGCCTGGCCCCGGCGGCCGACCCAGAGCGTGATGGCCAGGGTGACCAGGACGACGACGGCGAACAGGGCGATCGCGAGGCCGTGGTGCTGACCGGTGGGCGCGAGCGTGGGCGGGGTGGCGGTCATCGCAGGCGGTCCTGGGTGTTCCAGCGCAGTTCGAGGGCGGCTCGGTCGCGCTTGGTGCGGGCGTTGCGGGCGTAGAGCCAGGTCAGCAGGAAGGTCGAGGCGAACTGGAGCAGCCCGAGCACCCAGGCCACGTTGAGCGGCCCGGCCACCTGGCGGCGCATCAGCCCCGGTGCCGCGGCCTGCGCGGCCACGTAGAACAGGTACCAGCCGAGGAACACGCCGGTCACGGGGAAGACGAACGCCCGGTAGCTGCGCCGGATCTCCTGGAACGCCGCACTGCTCTGCACCGCCCGGTAGATCTCGGCGGCCTCGGCGGCATCGGGGGAGACCGGCCGAGCGGCGGGAGCGGCCGCCGCCGGGGCGGGCACGGAGGCGGCGGGCACGGGAGCCCCGGGGACGGGTACGTGAGCCGCGGCTACGGCCGGGACGGGTACGGGAGCCGCGGGTACGGACGAGGCCGTCCGCGCCGGCGCCGGGATCCGACGGGCCTTCGGCACGGAGCGGGCTGACCTGGCCGACCGCCCGGCCCACCAGTCGAACCGCTCGCCCTGATCGGGACTGTTCGCGTGCTGTTGTGGCACTGCTGCTCCTGGGCCGGCGCGCTCTGACCGCACCATGATGGTCGCGCCGCCACACCCCTCTGCGCCCGTTTGCACATACGTTCACTCGATGAGGTGAGGAATCACCTCGGACGGCCCAGAGCGGCGCGCCACCGGGTGACATCCGGCCCGCTCCGGAGGCGACCGGGGCGGGGCGACCGGCCGGGGACGACCGGGGCGAGGCGACCGGCCGGGGACGACCGGGGCGACCGGCTCTCGCCGGAGGCGAGTGCCCAGGAGCCGAGGCGGGCCACTACCGCGAGGACCGCGAGGACGTTGACGAGGCCGCTCATCGGGTTCTCCGTATCGGGCGGAAGGCCTGGTGGTGGCCCCTCCGACGCTACGGACCGCACGCCCCGGCGGGGTCGGGGCCAGGGTTGACGGGGAACACCGAGGGCTCTCCACCCTCGGGTGGAGAGCCCTCACGCAATGCGCGGCACCGCCGTGTGCGGCGGCTCGGGCGCCGGGGCGGCGCGGCTCAGGCGTCGATGCGGGAGCGGTCCAGGGTGGCCGCCGAGTCCACGATGAACTCCTTGCGCGGGGCGACGTCGTTGCCCATCAGCAGGTCGAAGATCCGCTCCGCCTGCACCAGGTCGCCGAGGTTGATCCGGCGCAGGGTGCGGTGGCGCGGGTCCATGGTGGTCTCGGCCAGCTGGTCGGCGTCCATCTCGCCGAGGCCCTTGTAGCGCTGGACCGGCTCCTTCCAGCGCTGCCCCTTGCGCTGGAACTCCAGCATGGTGCTGCGCAGCTCGGCGTCGGAGTAGGTGTAGTGGTACTTCTCCTGGCCGCGCTTGGGGTTGGTGAGCTCGATCCGGTGCAGCGGCGGCACCGCCGCGAAGACCCGGCCCTGCTCGATCATCGGGCGCATGTAGCGCTGAAACAGCGTCAGCAGCAGCGTGCGGATGTGCGATCCGTCGACGTCGGCGTCGGCCATGAAGATGACCCGGCCGTAGCGGGCCTGGTCGATGTCGAAGGTCCGCCCCGAGCCGGCCCCTATGACCTGGATGATGGCCGCGCACTCGGCGTTCTTGAGCATGTCCGAGACGGAGGCCTTCTGGACGTTCAGGATCTTGCCGCGGATCGGCAGCAGGGCCTGGAACTCGGAGTTGCGGGCCAGCTTGGCGGTGCCGAGCGCGGAGTCGCCCTCCACGATGAAGAGTTCGCTGCGCTCGACGTCGTCACTGCGGCAGTCGGCGAGCTTGGCGGGCAGCGAGGACGTCTCCAGCGCGGTCTTCCGGCGCTGGGCCTCCTTGTGCTGGCGGGCCGCGACCCGGGTGCGGGCCGCCGCGACGACCTTGTCCAGGACGGCGCGGGCCTGGAGCTTCTCGTCCTTCTTCGGGGAGGTCAGGAAGGCTTTGAGCTCCTTGGCCACGACCGCCGCGACGATCCGGTTGGCGGCCGAGGTGCCCAGTACCTCCTTGGTCTGGCCCTCGAACTGCGGCTCGGCGAGCCGGACGGTGACGACGGCGGTGAGGCCCTCGGTGGCGTCGTCCTTGGTGACGTCGTCCTCGGCGACCCGCAGCAGCTTGGCCGCCCGCAGGGCCTCGTTGACCGTCTTGGCCAGCGAGCGCTCGAAGCCGGTGACGTGGGTGCCGCCCTTGGGGGTGGCGATGATGTTCACGAAGGAGCGCAGCGTGGTGTCGTACCCGGCGCCCCAGCGCAGGGCGATGTCCACACCGAGGGTGCGGGTCACCTCGGTGGGGGTCATGTGGCCGAGCTCGTCCAGGACGGGGACGGTCTCCTTGAAGGTGCCCTCGCCGCGCAGCCGCAGGACGTCGCAGACCGGCTTGTCGGGCGCCAGGAACTCGCAGAACTCGCCGATGCCGCCGTCGTAGCGGAACGTCGACTCCTCGACCTTCTCGCTCTCCGTCAACCGCTCGTCACGCACGACGATGGTGAGGCCGGGGACCAGGAAGGCGGTCTGCCGGGCCCGGCTGTGCAGGCCCTCCAGGGAGATCCTGGCTTCCTTGAGGAAGATCTGGCGGTCGGCCCAGTAGCGGATCCGGGTGCCGGTGCGGCCCTTGGGGACCTTGCGGGCCCTGACGAGGCCGTTGGCGGGCTCGAAGGGCGCGTCCGGGCTGAGTTCGGTGAAGATGCCGGGGGTGCCCCGGCGGAAGCTGATGGCGTGGGTGTGGCCGTTGCGGTCGACCTCGACGTCCAGACGGGCGGAGAGGGCGTTCACCACCGAGGCGCCGACGCCGTGCAGACCGCCGGAGGCGGCGTAGGAGCCACCACCGAACTTACCGCCGGCGTGCAGCTTCGTCATCACGACCTCGACACCGGACAGGCCGGTCTTCGGCTCGACGTCGACCGGGATGCCGCGGCCGTTGTCCCGGACCTCCACCGAGGCGTCGTCGCGAAGAACGACCTCGATGCGGTCGCAGTGACCGCCCAGGGCCTCGTCCACCGAGTTGTCGATGATCTCCCAGAGGCAGTGCATCAGGCCGCGACTGTCGGTCGAGCCGATGTACATGCCGGGGCGCTTGCGGACCGCCTCCAGACCCTCCAGGACGAGCAGATGCCGAGCGGTGTAGTTGGACCCGTCGTCGCCGGACAGCAGGGCGGCCGACGGCGCGCTCTTCGCGGCGCTCATGCCCGCGCCCCGGTACGCCCGGCGGGCGCTTGGCGCACCGCACACCTGTTGCTGGTTCGCTCGCTCCGCTCGCTCACGCGGTGCTCTCCTCGGTGAAGTTCTGTCTCGTCGGTCACATCCGGCCCGGTCAGTGCATCACACCGGTCCGACAGCGGTTCCGTTCCGGTACCCGCTCCGGTACCACTGCGTGTGCGCTCCCCTTCGCTCGGTGCGCACACACCCCGGTCCGCGGCCCCTGCACGTCCGGCCCGGCCCGCGCAGCCTGTACGCGCTGCGCGAACAGACTCTGCGGTGGACGCGGAGCAGCCGAGCGCCATCTCCTCCCGAAATCACTGGCCCTGGCGGACCGTGGGGCGGAGCGCAGGCGCTGGAACTGCCGTGATGCAGGCTACCGGCGACGGGGCCGGGGCTTATGCTCCAACCCAGCAGAGGATTATGCTACGCGGACCTCGCCCCCCGTTCCGATCGGGAGTTCGAGTGATGAGCGGATCCTGGGAATCGGTACGCATGAACCACCGACGCCCGGGGCACCTCCTCATCAACACCAGCAGAATCCTCAAAGAAGAAAAGCCACGAGCGGGAACGTTTTCGGCCTGGTTGGATGTTGACCCTGGTACGACAGCTCGTCGAGCTAGAGAAGAGGCGACGTGACTACTGTTCTGACACCTGCGAGCCCGCTGACCGCGGCAGACCGCTGCGACCGCTGCGGCGCCCAGGCCTACCTGCGCGTCGTACTCGCGAGCGGCGGAGAGCTGCTCTTCTGCGCCCACCACGGGCGGAAGTTCGAGCCTGAGCTCAAGAAGATCGCCGTCGAGATACAGGACGAGAGCGGCCGTCTCACCACCGCGACCACCACCACGGCTTCCGAGGAAGAGCGCTGACCGGCGCTCCACCGACGAACCGCATCGGGTCGTGCCCGGCCGGCACGCTCCGATGAGCCGGACGACCGGCCCCAGCCAGGGGCCGCTCGTCCGGTTTTGACGTTCCCGGGCCCCGGTCCGATGGACATCGGACCGGGAGCCGCCGGACCGGCCACCCTGCCGGCCCGTCGGCGCTGCGTGTTGCCGTGGTCACTTTCTGACGTGACGTCGGAGCGTGGCCGTCCGGTCACGGCGCCCCGGATCGCACCGGGCGGCGTGCCCGGTTGGGTCGGGCCGCCGTGCGGCCTGCCCGCCCGCGGTCACAGCACGGCCTGCACGGCGTCGGCCACCGCCGACAGTCGCGTGTAGACGCCCGGGTGGGCCGCCTCGGCGCAGCCGGTACCCCAGGAGACCAGCCCGGCCAGGCGTCCGGCGACCACCAACGGGCCGCCACTGTCGCCCTGGCAGGCGTCCTTCCCGCCCTCCGCCTCACCGGCGCAGACCATGCCGCGCGCGTCGAAATGGCCGTCGGGACCGCCCGGATAGGCATGGGCACACGTCTCGTCCGCGACGATCGGCACGTCGACGCCACGGAGCGTGGACGAGTAGTGACCGTCGCCGACCGTGTCGCCCCAGCCGAAGACCTGCGCCCTGGTGCCGGCCGCGTAGGGCTCCGTCTCGCCCTGGCCGACCATGCCGACCACGGGCCTGCCGTCCTGCGGCCGGGCCAGGGTGAGCACCGCCACGTCGTTCATGTTGGCGACGAAGGAGTAGTCGGGGTGGATCCAGATGTTCTGGACCTCCACCTCACGACCCGTGGAGCCGCGCAGATCGTCCCGGCCGACCAGGACCCGCAGCCCCGGGCGGTCCACCCGCCGACCGTTGGTCTCGTCGTAGAAGCAGTGCGCGGCCGTCACCACCTTGGTCGCCGTCACCAGGGCGCCCCCGCAGAACTGGCCGGAGCGACCGGTACCGAACTGCTGGCGGCTGGCCAGCGCCACCACCCAGGGGTGATCGGCGGTGACGGTCGGCGCCCCGCCGACGATCCGGCGCTGCGGTTCCGCCGAGGCGGCCGGACCGAGCGCGAGCAGGGACACCGGCAGCACGGCCGCCAGGGCCAGCAGACCGGCCCGCCGCCCGCCGCGCGGCGGGCGGACACCCTTCGGCGAGGCGGCCGGCACCCCCGCGGCGTACGTCGCGGGGGTCTGCGGCGCGGCGGCGTCCGGCAGGGCGTCCCGCGTGTCCGTCATGTCCGGGTTGGGCAGCACCGTGTCTCCAGGTTGATTCGGTGGCAGGCAACCGGCACAGCGTAGTCGAGTGAACACGGCGTGCGACGGAACCGCGCATCGGAAACACCCGGACGAGCTACGGGGCGGGACGGCGGTTGACGCCAGGAGGCCCGGAGCGGCTGCTCCGGGCCTCCTGTGGCGTTCGTGAACCGCGGCGGCTAGTCCAGGTAGTCGCGCAGGACCTGCGAGCGCGAGGGGTGGCGAAGCTTGGACATCGTCTTGGACTCGATCTGGCGGATCCGCTCACGGGTGACCCCGTAGACCTTGCCGATCTCGTCCAGCGTCTTCGGCTGGCCGTCGGTCAGGCCGAAGCGCATCGAGACCACGCCGGCCTCGCGCTCGCTCAGGGTGTCGAGCACCGAGTGCAGCTGCTCCTGGAGCAGGGTGAAGCTGACCGCGTCGGCCGGTACGACCGCCTCGGAGTCCTCGATGAGGTCACCGAACTCGCTGTCGCCGTCCTCGCCGAGCGGGGTGTGCAGGGAGATCGGCTCGCGCCCGTACTTCTGGACCTCGATGACCTTCTCGGGGGTCATGTCGAGTTCCTTGGCCAGCTCCTCCGGAGTGGGCTCGCGGCCCAGGTCCTGGAGCATCTGGCGCTGGACACGGGCCAGCTTGTTGATGACCTCGACCATGTGCACCGGGATACGGATGGTGCGGGCCTGGTCGGCCATCGCGCGCGTGATCGCCTGGCGGATCCACCACGTCGCGTAGGTGGAGAACTTGTAGCCCTTGGTGTAGTCGAACTTCTCGACCGCGCGGATCAGGCCGAGGTTGCCCTCCTGGATGAGGTCCAGGAAGAGCATGCCGCGACCGGTGTAGCGCTTGGCCAGCGAGACCACCAGGCGGAGGTTGGCCTCCAGCAGGTGGTTCTTGGCGCGGCGGCCGTCCTCGGCGATGATCTCCAGCTCGCGCTTGAGCTTGGGGGCCAGCTTGTCCGCGGCGCTCAGCTTGTCCTCGGCGAAGAGGCCGGCCTCGATCCGCTTGGCGAGCTCGACCTCCTGCTCGGCGTTGAGCAGCGGGACCTTGCCGATCTGCTTCAGGTAGTCCTTGACCGGGTCGGCGGTGGCGCCGGCGACGGCGACCTGCTGGGCCGGCGCGTCGTCCTCGTCGTCGTCCGAGAGCACGAAGCCCTGCGACTCCTCCTCGGGCTCGGCCTCCTCGCCCTTGGCACCGGGAGTGGTCTCCTCGACCGCCTCCTCCTCGCCGAGAAGCTCCTCGCCGCCCTTGCCGACCGTCTTCTTGGCGACGGCCTTCTTGGCGGGCGCGGCGGCCTTCTTCGCGACGGTCTTCCTGGCGGGCGCGGCGACCTTCCTCGCGGCGGCACCGACCTCACCGGTCGAACCGGCCTCGGCCTGAGCGGCCGCAACGGCGACGACCGCCGGGGCCACCGGCGCACCCGGGGCGATGCGCACCGGGGGCTTGGTCGGAGCGGACGGGGTCCGAGTGGTGACGGCCTTGGTGGCGGTGCGCTTGGTGGTGCTCTTGGCCGCGACACTCTTGCGCTTGGCGGCGGCCGGCTCGGCCGCGCTGACCATGAGGTCCACGCCTTCCTCGATCAGCACCTGATTGAGGCTGCGCATGACGTTCTTCCACTTGGTGACCGGGATCTGGTCCGCCTCGAAAGCCTGACGCACGTCGTCACCGGCGATCTGCCCCTGGGCCTTGCCCCGCTCGATGAGCGCCAGCAGAGCCGCGGACTCGGCGATCTCGGGGGGGAGCGAACGGGATGTGCTGGCCGACACGAACAACCTCTCGGACGATGAGTGAACTCGAACCCGTACCGGACCGCCCGAGCGGGCGGGGAAGGATCACGCGTGGCGGGCACGCGGCGTCGATTCCGACCGACTCGGGCTTGCGGGCTGGGTTTGCAGGACGGCAGCAGCGCCGCAGACCAACACAGCATTCTGACATGGTGGTGGTATTCCGGAGCTGCTTCCGCTCCGTACACATCGCTGCCACCCGTCAAGTGTTACGCATGGCGTTGGTGGCGCGGGTCACACCCTCGGGTCGGGGTCCGAGACCCGTCCCGATCGGCTGCGGCCGCTCACCCGCCGCCGCACTCCCGCCGCCGCACTCCCGATGCGCCTCCTGTTCGCCGCCGGACACCTCGACCGGCATCGCGGTCCGCCCTCCCGGCCGACCGTCCGAACCCACCACGCCGGGTGAACGGGACGGCCCTCCGAGGGCTGCCGATGGGCATCCGGAGGGCCGTGGACCGCGGCGCGGGGCTTTTGCTCGTGAACGGCACCGGGTGTTCCGCACGGATCGTGCGCGGGATCCCGCCGGGGATCGCCGGTCGGATCGTCCGCCCGGGACGCTCAGTGCTCGCGCGGTGCGGGGACGGAGGGCTCGATCTCCGGGTGGACGGTGAGCAGCGCCCGGGTCGCCGCTTCGGCCGCCGTGCCGTCGCCCGTGCCCAGCGCGTCGACCAGCCGGATGTGCAGACCGACCGAGGACTCCGAGGGCCGCTCGCAGGAGGCGGACGCACCGCCGGAGACCTGGAGTGCGCAGGAGATGATCCCCGAGAGGTGCTCCAGCATCCGGTTGCCCGCCATCTGCAGGACCAGGATGTGCAGCTCGCCGTCGGCCCGCGCGAACGTGAGCTGGTCGGCCTGGGCGGTGGCGTGGCCCATGATCTCGGTCAGCTCGACCAGGCGCTGCTGGACGTCCTCCCGGCCGTGGCCGGCGGCCAGCCGGGCCGCCAGCGGCTCGATCGCCCAGCGGAGCTCGAACAGCTCGCGGCGCTGCTCGTCGCGCTGCGGACCGAAGGCGCGCCACTCGATGATGTCGGGGTCGAGCAGGTTCCAGTCGGCGACCGGACGGACCCGGGTGCCGACGTTGGGACGCGCGCTGACCAGGCCCTTGGCCTCCAGTACGCGCAGGGATTCACGGACGACGGTGCGGGAGACCTCGAACCGCTGGCCGATCTCCTCGGGGACGAGCGGCCGGTCGGCACCGAGATCCCCGGAGACGATCATCTGGCCGAGCTGCTGGACGAGCTGGCCGTGCAGGCCGCGGCCGCGGCTGCTGGTGGTCTTGCGTCCGACCCGGACGAGGTCGGACTCGACTCCGTCCCAGCGGGGCGCCGGCGGGGTCGGCCGGTCGGCGTAGGAGAAACGGTCCAGCTCACCGGGGCCGGGGGCGGGGCCGTCGGCCGGACGGGTGGTGGTCATGGTGGGGTGCGCAAGGGTACTCACACATCCTTTGTCGGCGATCGGCGGGCACAGCTTGAGAATTCTCGTGAAAAGCACACGAAAGGGTGATCGCCCGTGACCGGATAATTGACTTCTTATCAGGCAGAACCGCCTATTCCGCCCGGCTGTGGTCACATCGTCCTGACATGACGTCACCATCGTGCGGATGCGCGGAGATGGAGGGCCTCCGGGCGCGGCGGATCCTCAGAGCTCGCGGCGGCGCACCTGCGCCGCCAGGGCCACGAGCAGCAACAGGGCCGCGGGGACCGCCAGGGCCCCGATCAGCACCGGATCCGCCGGATCGAGCGGGCCGCCGCCCGCCGCACCGGCGCTCGCGCGGGCCCAGTCGAAGCCGTACCGGTCGAAGCCGTACGGGAAGGACAGCAGCTCGGCCACCGCGTCCGAGCGGCCGGTACCGCTCTGCCGCAGGAACAGGGCCAGCCCAGCCTCCAGCAGCACCGGCAGGGCGGAGAGCAGCAGGATGCCGGCCGCCGCGCTGCGGGTGAGCGAGGCGGTCAGCACGCCCGCGCCGCCGGCCGCGACCACCATGAGCACGAACGCGCCCAGGACCAGCGGCAGCCGCACCCCGGCGCCCGGAGCACCCGGGGCGAGAGCGGTGGAGGTGAGCGCGTCCGCGGTGCCGGCGGTCGCGGAGAAGGCCCCCGGGGTGAAGACCTGCCGGGCGTCCACCCCGGGCGCGAGCGCCAACCGGGTCACCACGGCGTCGAGCAGCAGGGTGACCACACCGAGCACGGCGGCGACCGCGCCGATCACGACGGTCTTCCCGACCAGCAGCCGTACCCGACGCAGGTACCCGACCCGCGAGGCCGCCAGACCGGGGTGGCGGACCTCGTGCCCGTACGAGAGCGCGCCCAGCACCCCCGCGCCGAGGGCCGCGATCGGGAGCGGCAGCAGCGGTACGGCCGCGGTCACCGGCCGCAGGGCCGCCACGAGCGTCAGCGGCCCGGCCGGCACCTGCCGGGCGAGCAGCGCCGCGACGGCCGCGTCGCAGAGCAGGACTGCGGCGAGGACGATCCAGGTCGAACGGAGGCCGCGCAACCGGCGGACCTCGTAGGCCAGTACGCGCACGGTCACTCGCTCCGGTGGTCGGTGCCGGGCCCGGGCAGGGGCGCGGGGTGGCGGACGGGATCCTCGGTGGGGCGGACCGCGGGACGGGCGCCGAGGTGGTCGGTGAGGTGGTCGGTGAGGTGGTCGGTGAGGTGGTCGGTGAGGTGGTCGGCGGGCCGGTCGCCGAGGTGGTCGGTGACGTGGCCGGTGAGGTGGTCGGCGGGCCGGTCGGCGAGGTGGTCGGCGGGGTGCGCCGTGGCCTGGTCGTCGGGGTGCGTCGTGGGGGGTGTCGCGACCCTGGTCCGTGCCGTCGATTCGGCGGCCGACCTACCGGACGGCACGACGGCCTCCCCCGCAGACGGGCCCGCGCCCGCCGACCGGAGCGCGTAGGACGGCTCCGCGGGGCGGCGCAACTGGGGTACGGCGGGCACCGGCTGGGCCGCGCGCCCCTGCTGGAGGCGCACATGGCCGGAGCGCCCGGAGGCAGCGGGCAGAACGGCCCGGACGGCGGGCTGCTCGGCCACCCGGTCCGCCAGTTCGTGCAGCAGGATGCCGTGCCGGTAGGCCAGTTCACCGATCTCCGTACGGCCGATCCCGGCCACCGCGATGCCCACCGCGCCCTCCCGGCGCACCTCGGCGCCCTGTTCCGCGAGCAGGTCGGCGAGCCTGGCCATCTGCGGGCCCCGGACGGCGACCTCGGAGCGAAGCCGCGTCGATCGGAACTCGGCGACGGGCTGGTCCGCGACCAGGCGGCCGTGCTCCAGCGTGACCACCCGGTCCGCGACCTCGGCCGCCTCCCGCGCGGTGCGGGTGGTCATCAGGACCGTCCCGCCCGCGACGGCGAAGGAGCGCAGGAACGAGTGGAACCACTCGACGTTCCGGGGTGACAACCCCTCGGTCGGCGCGTCCAGCAGCAGCGTGCCCGGATCTCCGAGCAGGGCCCCGGCGAGCGCGAGCCGACGGTTCATCCCCGGCGAGAAGGTCCGCAGCCGGTAGTCGGCGACCGTGGCCAGCCGGGTCTGCTCCAACAGCTCGTCGGCCCGCTTCGCCGGCACTCCGGCGGCGGCGGCGAGCATCCGCAGGTGTCCACGGGCCTTTCGCCCGGGGTGGCCGGCGACCGTGCGGGCGGCGGGAAGCACGACACCGACCTCCCGCTCGGGCCGGCGAAGACCTCGGTAGGTCCGGCCGTCGAAGAGCGTGACACCCTGACCGCGTTCGAGTTGGACCATCAGACGCAACGCGGTGGTCTTGCCCGCGTCCTCCGGCCCCAGGACGGCGGTCACCATGCCCGGCCTGGCGTCGAAGGTGAGATCGAGCAGGGCCGGGGGGCGGCCCCGGCGATAGCTCTTGGTCAGTCCGGTGATCTGGATCATCGCTGGCTGCTCCCATGCCCTCGGCCGACCGGGTCCGCGCGGCCCGGACTCCCCCGATGTCCCCGCGCCAGCACACTAGGTGCCCACAAGGGAGATCTCGGGCATTACGGGTGCGGCGGTCGACACAAGTCCGCCCACCTCACCCGATCAGGGGACAAATACGTCCGCCGGGGCAGGCGTCGGACAGCTGCGGCGAGACGGGCGGGGCACCGGCCGGGGCACCGGCCGGACCGCTACGAGGGCCGGGACGGGCGGGACACCGACCGGTTGCCCGGGACGAGCGGGCGGGCTGCCCGGACAGGCGGGCACCAAGACGGGGCGGGTGTCCGGTCGCGCGGGCACCCGGGCAGCGGCGGGTGTCCCGGCGCGCGCGGTCGGGCGGCCGCGGATGCTGCGCGACAGGGCGTCGGCGCGGTCGGGTCAGGACTCCGGGCGGAGCATCGGCGGGTTGAGGTCCGTTGCCCCGCCCGCGGTGAAGAGCTGCGCCGGACGGCCGCCCTGACGGGTCGTCGTACCGCCGGAAGGCAGCAGGAAACCCGGAGTGCCGGTGACCTTCCGGTGGAAGTTCCGCGGGTCGAGCGAGACGCCCCAGACCGCCTCGTAGACCCGGCGCAGCTCGCCGACGGTGAACTCCGCCGAGCAGAAGGCCGTTGCCAGCGAGGAGTACTCGATCTTGGAGCGAGCCCGCTCCACGCCGTCGGCGAGGATCAGCCCGTGGTCGAAGGCGAGCGGCACGCCGTCGACCGGGTTGCCGCCCAGCAGATCCGCGACCGGGGCCCAGCGGGCGCTGCTGGCGTCGCCGCCGGGGCGGGGGGTCGGCAGATCGGGCGCGAGCACCAGGTACGCCACGCTGACCACCCGCATCCGGGGGTCGCGTTGCGGATGGCCGTAGGTGGCCAGCTGCTCCAGGTGGGCTCCGGCCGAACCGTGCTCGGGCGCGGAGTGCGCCCGTAGTCCGGTCTCCTCGGCCAGCTCGCGGGACGCCGCCTCGGCGAGGCCCTCGTCGAGGCGGACGAAGCCACCGGGCAACGCCCAGTAGCCCTGGAACGGTGGCTCACCCCGTCGGACCAGCAGGGCGCAGAGCGCGTCCTCCCGCACCGTCAGCACCACCAGGTCGACCGTGACAGCGAACGGGGGGAAGGCCGACGGGTCATAACGCGACATGCGGACGATCATAGTCGTCTCTCTGACGATAAGCACAGGCCGCCCGACAGGCCCCGGGCGGTCCCCCTGGGCCGTCGCCTCCGGACGCCCGCCGGCGGCCGGGCCGGTCGGCCCAGCGGGGTGGCACCGACGCGACCGAGTGACCCCTGCCCGCCGGTGGGCGGGGCAACGGGCGCCCGCCGGTGGGCGAGGCGGGGGGCGTCTCGACGACAGGCCGGGCTCTCCCGGCGGGCAACACGACTGCGGCGCACCTCCCTGTGCTGCGGCGCACCTCCCTGTGCCACCCGTACCGGACCACACCGGGGCAAGGCAGCCCCGGCCGGCGCAACCCCGGCTCAGTGCCACCCGGCTAAGTGCCACCCGGCGCGGTGCCGAGCACCGCGCCGACGGGGCGGCGCCGTCAGCGGGATCCGAGCTGAAGCTCCGCGGACGCCTCCTCCACCACCGCCACACCGATCCGGCTCACCCGGACCGAGAACGGCTCCCCGGCCACCCGCAGACCGGTCAGCTGGAGTTCCCCGAGGGGCGCCGTGCTGGCGGGCCGGACGGTCACCCGTCCGGCCGGGGTGTCCGGTCGGACTCCGGCCAGGGCGAAGACCGCGTGGACCGCTCCCGCCGCCGAGACGGCCGCCGGGCGGCAGGCCGCCGGGTGCGGAACCGGCGGGCAGCCCGCCACCCGCTGCTCGCCCGCGTACATCTCAGGGAGGCGCCCCTCCAGGAAGGCCGAGGCTCCCAGCAGGCCCTCCAGCAGCGCGCCGGCCTCCCGTTCGAAGCCCGCTTCGGCCAGCCCCCCGACCGCGATCGCGGTCTCGTGCACCCGCACCGCTCCGCTTCGGTGACCGAGGGGGTTGAAGCGCGGGGACTTCGCACTGAGTGTCCGCAGGCCCCATCCGCAGTCCAACTCCGGCGCGGTGAGGCGCTGCGCCAGCATCCGGGTCTGCTCCCGGTCGAGCAGGCCCTCGTGCCGGCCCCCGTCGCCGGACAGCCCGGGATCCAGCAGGTGAACGAGGGAGGAGGCCAGCGCGGGCAGCGGCCGGCCCCCGGCGGCCAGCGCGGCGGCCGGACGGCCGCCCGAGAGGTCGTCGACCCAGAAGCGCTCACGGAAGCGCGAACGCAGGGCGGCCGCCCAGTCACGCCATTCCTCGGCCCCGGGCCGGCCGAACGCCTCCAACAGCTCCGCTCCGTGCAGCGCGGCACGCAGCGCTTGTGCCTGGACCTCGCTCCGGGCCGCCGGAGCGTTCGTCGCACGCTCCTCCACGGGGCGGCTCAGATCCGTCACGAAGCCCTCGATCAGGCCGGTGCGCAGCGTGCCGAGAGCGCGCTCGGCCGCTGGGAGCAGCTCGGCGACCTCCTGCCGCGGCAGGCCCCAGCGCCAGGCCTCGGCCAGCACGGTGACGAACAGCAGGGTGGCCTCGGTGGCCGTGCAGGACGGCGGCAGCTCGGGCCCCGCATGCCGCAGCGCGCCGGGAAGAAGGCCCTCCGGAGCCCGGCCCGGCCCGGCGGCGGGTTGCTGACGGCGGGCCAGCGCACGCAGCGTCCCGGCGGCCAGGCGGGTGCCGAGGGGCAGCATGAGTCTGGCCGCCCAGAGCGCGTCGGCGGCGGCCAGGCCCAGGCGCCAGGGGGCGCCGGAGGCGGCGTAGAGGTCGGTGGGCCGGTCCGGGTCGGCGAGCAGCAGGCCGCCCAGGGCGTCCAGCGAGCGTGGAACGAGCAGTTCGACACGCGGATCGTCGCAGCGCACCTCGACGTCCGACCAGGGAAGCGGCACTCCCGTACCCCGGCCGCCCGGGGGCCTGGGGCCGGGCCCGGTGCTCTCCAGCTCGGTCCGCAACTCCACGGACCACCGTGATCCCGGCTGGATCTCCAGATCCCATCGCAGCACCCCCGCACCGGCCAGGACGGCGTGCGGTGAGGGCTTGGCCGTCACCGTGGCGCTGCGCCCGTGCCCGCTCCAGCGCAGGCCCGCCGACTGCACCTGGCTGGGCAGGTCGGAGGAGCGCAGTCCGGCGGCGATCTCGGCGATCGGCCCGAGATCGGTGCCCATCGCCAGTTCGAGCGGCAGGCGGGCCGGGCGGCTCCCGCCGTTGCGCACGGTGATGGTCTCGACGCCGTCGGCATGTCGCAACCGCTCGACGGTGAGGGCCGGATCCGGGTCGGGATCTCCGGGCAGGCGGATCGCGCCGAGGAAGCGTGCCTCCGCGGCCGAGGTGAGCGTGCCCTGGAGCGGCAGCGGTTCGATACCGCCGAGCCGCAGCTCAAGTCGGGCCAGCACCCGGAGCCCCGACCGGTAGAAGCCGTGCAGGCCGTGCCCGCGCAGCTGGCCGTCCGGCCCGGACGCCGTCATCGCGGGCGCGTTGACGCAGACCACCGCGTGGTGGGCGGCCGCGGGCTGTGGACGGCCGGGGGCCGCAGCCCGCTGCGGTCCCGCCTGGGTGTGGTCCGGCCGTGCCGTGGGTCTCGGTGCGCCGACCACGGTCTCGGCCGGCGCGGCCTGGGGCGGCCTCGTGGTGGTCACCGGACTCTCCTCCTCTCGGCGGTCCGCCGGCCGAGAGGCCGGCAGGCCGCGATCATCTGCGGTGCTTGCGTGCGTGTGTGTCGCGTGTGCTTGGCATGTGCGTTGCGTGGGTGCCTGTGTGCGTGCCTGTGCCTGTGTCTGTTTCCGTGTCTGTGTACGTCTGCGATCTCGTGCTGTTCGACCTGCCGGTCCTACCCGGTCGGCGGTCGGACGGAACTGCCGAGCCGCCGGTCCTGCGGACCGGTGAGCTCCCTGTGCGGAGGTGGCTCCGCGTCGAGCCCCCGGTCCTGCGGACCGGCCGTCCTCGCCGCATCCGGCCCGCACCACGATGTGCCGGCCGAGTGGGGCACCGCGAACGACGCCGTCGCCCTGACGACGGCCCTCCGCAGGATGAAACGCCCCGGACCCTCGACAGGTCACGGCATCGGTTCGCCGCGGCCCTGCCCCGGTACCGCCCGGCCCACCCGGCGGGACGGCGCCGGGAACGGCTGCCACCAGCACGGGCTGACGCTCCGCAACCGCGTTCCACCGGCCCGGGGCCGATGTGCGGCGGCCACCGAACTGATGCCCGGCCGCCGTCAGGATACGGTGCCTTGGTCACGGGACCGGCACCGGCAACACCGGGGACCGCGCCCGTGACAACCGTGACCAGCTCGTACCGAGGAGTTGCATGTCCACCGCCAGTCGGCTGCCCG
This sequence comes from Kitasatospora sp. NBC_00315, assembly GCF_041435095.1. Taxonomy (NCBI): domain Bacteria; kingdom Bacillati; phylum Actinomycetota; class Actinomycetes; order Kitasatosporales; family Streptomycetaceae; genus Kitasatospora; species Kitasatospora sp. NBC_00315. The sequence continues at coordinate 2,740,618 of NZ_CP108025.1, forward strand.
GAATCGTCACGACCGATCACGTCTTCCGCCTGCCTCTCGATCACACCACTCCCGAGGGCGAGCACATCGAGGTGTACGCCCGGGAGGTGGTCGCCGCCGGCCGGGAGAGCGACGATCTGCCCTGGCTGCTGTTCCTCCAGGGCGGCCCGGGCGGCAAGGCCGGCCGCCCACTCGGCCGGGACGGCTGGCTCGTGCGCGCACTCGACGACTACCGGGTGCTGCTGCTGGACCAGCGCGGCACCGGGCGCTCCACCCCGGCCACCCGGCAGACGCTGGCCCGGCGGGGGACGCCCCGGGCGCAGGCCGACTATCTCGCGCACTTCCGGGCCGACTCCATCGTCCGGGACGCCGAGCTGATCCGTCGCCGGCTGCTGGGCGACGACGGGCGCTGGAGCCTGCTCGGCCAGAGCTTCGGCGGTTTCTGCACGCTGACCTACCTCTCGATCGCCCCCGAGAGCCTGCGCGAGGCTTTCGTCACCGGTGGACTGGCGGGGCTGCACAGCTCCGCCGAGGACGTCTACCGCGCGGCGTACCCCCGGGTGATCCGCAAGAACGAGGCGCACTACGCCCGTTACCCGGACGACGTGGCCGCGGTGCGGCGGATCGCCGCGCACCTGGCCGGCTCCCCCGCCGAACTGCCCGACGGCGGACTGCTCACCGTCGAGGCCTTCCAGGCCCTGGGCACCCTGCTCGGCGGTGCGTCGGGCTCGGACACCCTGCACTACCTCCTGGAGGAGGCCTGGGTCGAGGGAGTGTCGGGCGCCGAACTGTCGGACACCTTCCTGGCCGAGGCCCAGGCCAAGCTGTCCTTCGCACAGGGGCCGCTGTACGCCGTACTGCACGAGTCGATCTACGGACAGCGGACGGTGGACCCGGCGGGAACGGGATGGGCCGCCGAGCGCGTCCGCGAGGAGTTCCCCGCCTTCGACGCCGCCGCCGCGCTCGACTCCGGGGCGCCGGTCCTGTTCACCGGCGAGATGATCTACCCCTGGATGTTCGAGACCGACCCCGCTCTTCGCCCGCTGCGGGAGACGGCCCGACTCCTCGCCGAACGCACCGACTGGCCCGACCTCTACGACCCGGCGCGGCTGGCGGCCAACGAGGTGCCGGTCATGGCGGCGATCTATCACGACGACATGTACGTGGACACGGCCGCCTCCCTGGAGACGGCGGGCGCCGTACGCGGCCTGCGGTTCTGGATCACCAACGAGTGGGAGCACGACGGTCTCCGGGTGAGTGGCGGCAAGGTGCTGGACCGCCTGATCGCGATGGCGCGCGGGGAGTTCTAGCCGGACGGCTCCCGGGCCCACCCGCCGGTGCGGAGCCGACGGGCGGGCGGGGTCCGCGACGGACGGGGCCGTCACGGTCAGGATCCGATCCGGGCGTTGCGGGCCCGACACCCGCCGCCGGGCGCGCCGGCGGCACGCCTCGCCTCCTCGCACCCTGCTCCCGACCCGTCGGCGAGCCCTTCGGCGGTGCGCCCGAGGATCCGCCGGCGCAGCCTGACCCGACGCGCGGACGGCCACCGGGCGGACGGCCGAGGGCCGGGCAGCGGGTCGGGGCCGCGGCCGGCCCCCGGGTGGGGACCTCCCCCGGGCTCGGGCTCGGGCTCGGGCTCGGGGCCGCGCTCGGCGCCCGGCCCCGCGCCCGGCCCTGACTCCTCCGCTGCCCGCACCGCCGCTTCCGCCCCCTCCGCGGACGGCGGTGCCCCGAGCGGCGTTCCAGGTGACGCTCCGGGCGGCGCTCCGGGCGCCGAGGGCGACCCCGGACTCGGCCGGGCCCCGGCGGCCCCTCTGCGTGCCCGCTCGGCCCGCAGGCCCTTCAGCAGGAGGTCGGGGGGCAGGCCTCCGTTCAACGATTCGTGGAGCAACTGCGCCAGCAGGTAGTACGGATCGAGCTTCAGCACCCGGGCCAGGGCGATCCGGGCCGTCGCGCTGTCCCCCGCGAGCCAGGACGTCCACGCGAGCAGGGTCAGCGGCGCCGACGCGCACTCGTCGTACGGAATCACGCAGCGCTGGGCGAGGAATCGCCAGAGCCGCTGGGCTCCGGCCAGTTCGTCGGGCTCCGCGAACTCGGCGGCCCGGTCGCGCAGGCGCTTGTCCTGGAGTCCCGTCAGCAGCAGGGCCGCCCGGTGCTCGTCGATCCCCCGCGCGCCGGCGATGAACTCCGCCATCACCTCGTCGAGCAGCGCGCCGGCCCGATCCCCCTCGGGCGTGTTCAGGCCGCCCGCGGGGTGGGCGAAGCGCTCCAGGGCGAGGCGCTGGCGCTCCGCCTCCGGCCCGTCGATCGGCGCCAGACCCGCCATGATCGCCTTACGGCTGCCACGCGGGGCCAGGCCGGCGAAGGTGGCGGCGGCGACCACCGGCCCGGGGCCGCTCGTGCGACGGATCACCGTGCCCGTCGGCTCGCAGCAACCCGTCCGGTTGCAGAGGAACGACCACCACCGGCCGTCCGAGACGCAGAGCGACTCCTTGACCTTCACTCCCCGCAGCTCGAAGGCGGCCCGCAGCTCCTCGGCCAGCGGTTCCAGGCGCTCCACCGTCGTCCGGCCCTCGCGACGGCGTCGCCCCGGACCGCGGGTGGCCGGATCGGCGCCGGTCGCACCATCGGCGGCGTCCGGGGCGTGGCCGGGGTCTTCGGGCCTGCCGGGATCCGGATCCTGACAGAGGTAGAGCAGCACCTGGGCCGGCTTCCCGCCCCGCTGCTCGGAGAGCCGGACCAGCAGCGCGGCCGTCTCGCCGGCCGCCTCCTGCCACTCCTCGGGGCTTTCGGGGATGTCCAGCCGGATCACTCCGCCCTGCTCCAGGTCCGCGCCGTGCAGCCCGACCGCGACGATGCTGTCGTCGGGGAAGAAGCCGAGGAGGTAGGGGAGCAGCTCGGCCATGTCCGCCGGGCCGCGCATCCTGACCGGCAGGTGGCCCGGAAGGGGATTCGATGACAGTGTGGAGCGTTCGTCGTTCATGGACGGAAGAATGCCGTGGTGCGTTTTCCCCCGCCGGAATTGGCGAATTCCTGTGGACAACTCCCGCCTGTGGATATCCGTCACCCATTCGGCTCGCACCAAAGCCACTCGCACGAGCGGGATTTGACGCCATCTCGTTTCACCGGCTTTCCGGTCCCCGTCGCGATCCACCGGGCCACCGCCCCGGGCCGTTGGCCGTTTGTCGGCCCGACCCTGTTACATGGACGCATGGATCAGCCCGAGACCCCCTCCAGCCCGACGGCCGACACCTCCGACACCTCCGACACCGCTGCCGACCGAAGCGGCGCCACGCCGGCGCCGGCGGCCCCCGACGCGCACGGCTCCGACGGCGCGGGTGCCGGCGGCACGTCCGGGCCCGAGCGGGCCGCCGTGCGGGCGCGGGCCGAGGCCGTGCTGCGCGAGCTGGCAGGCCCCTCCGCGACCCTGCGTGAGGACCAGTGGCTGGCGATCGAGGCCCTGGTCGTCGATCACCGCCGGGCCCTGGTCGTCCAGCGCACCGGCTGGGGCAAGTCCGCCGTGTACTTCATCGCCACCGCCCTGCTGCGCGGTCGCGGCGCCGGTCCCACGGTGATCGTCTCGCCACTGCTCGCCCTCATGCGCAACCAGGTGGAGTCGGCCGCCCGGGCCGGGATCCGCGCCCGCACCATCAACTCGGCGAACACCGAGGAGTGGGACGAGATCCAGGCCGAGGTCGCGGCAGGGGCCGTGGACATCCTGCTGGTCAGCCCCGAGCGGCTGAACAATCCCGACTTCCGTGATCAGGTGCTGCCCAAGCTGGCCGCCTCCACCGGCCTGCTGGTGGTCGACGAGGCGCACTGCATCTCCGACTGGGGCCACGACTTCCGACCCGACTACCGGCGCCTTCGCACCATGCTCGCCGATCTGTCGCCCGGGGTTCCGGTGCTGGCCACCACCGCCACCGCCAACGCCCGGGTGACCGCCGACGTCGCCGAGCAGCTGGGCACCGGCACCACGGACGAGCACGCGCTCGTGCTGCGCGGCCCGCTCGACCGGGAGAGCCTGAGCCTCGCCGTGCTCGCCCTGCCGGATCCCGCGCACCGCCTGGCCTGGCTGGCCGATCACCTGGACCGGCTGCCCGGCTCCGGCATCATCTACACGCTCACGGTGGCCGCCGCGGACGAGGTCACCGCCTTCCTGCGGGAGCGCGGTTTCACCGTCGCCTCGTACTCGGGGCGCACGGAGGACGCGGAGCGCCGATCCGCCGAGGCCGATCTGCTGGCCAACAGGGTGAAGGCGCTGGTGGCGACCTCGGCTCTGGGCATGGGCTTCGACAAGCCCGACCTCGGGTTCGTCGTCCACCTCGGCTCGCCCAGCTCCCCGATCGCGTACTACCAGCAGGTCGGCCGCGCCGGGCGCGGGGTGGACCGGGCCGAGGTGCTGCTGCTCCCCGGACGCGAGGACGAAGCGATCTGGCGCTACTTCGCCTCCCTCGCCTTCCCGCCGGAGGAGCAGGTCCGGCGGACGATCGACGCGCTGGCGCAGGCCGGGCGGCCGTTGTCGACGGCGGCGCTGGAGCCCCGGGTCGATCTGCGGCGGGCCCGGCTGGAGACCATGCTCAAGGTCCTGGACGTGGACGGCGCCGTGCGCCGGGTCAAGGGCGGCTGGACGGCCACGGGACAGCCCTGGGCGTACGACACCGCCCGCTACGCCAAGGTGGCGGCCTCCCGGGAGGCCGAGCAGCGCGCGATGCGCGAGTACGCGTCCACCTCCGCCTGCCGGATGGAGTTCCTGCGCCGCCAGTTGGACGACGAGCAGGCGGCTCCCTGCGGCCGCTGCGACAACTGCGCGGGCGCCCGGCACACCGCCGACGTGTCCGCCGAGGCGTTGGGGACCGCCCGTGCGGCACTCGGCCGCCCCGGGGTGACCTTCGAGCCCCGACGCCTGTGGCCGACCGGGATGGAGTCGCTCGGCGTCCCGCTCAAGGGCCGGATCCCGGCGGGCGAACAGGCCGAGACCGGGCGCGCCCTCGGCCGGCTCTCCGACATCGGCTGGGGCAACCGGCTGCGCGCGATGCTGGCCGATCAGGCGCCGGACGCGACCGTCCCCACCGATGTGGTGAACGCCCTTGTCTCCGTCCTCGCCGACTGGGCCCGCGGGCCCGGCGGCTGGGCCGGCCCGGCGACGGCCGAGGGCGGCCGGCTGGAGCGACCGGTCGGCGTGGTCACCCTGGCCTCGGCCGGGCGGCCCCAGCTGGTCGGCAGCCTGGGCGCGCAGATCGCGTCGATCGGCCGGCTCCCGCTCCTGGGCCGGGTCGAGTACGCGGCCGGCCACGCGCCGCAGGGCGGGCGGAGCAACAGCGCCCAGCGGCTGCACTCGCTGGCGGGCGCGTTGGTCCTGCCGCCGGCGTTGGAGAACGCGCTCGCCGAGGCGGCCGGCCCGGTGCTGCTGGTCGACGACCTGGTCGACTCGGGCTGGACGGTCACGGTCGCGGCCCGCCTCCTGCGTCGGGCCGGCGCGAGCACGGTGCTGCCCCTGGTGCTGGCCGTCCAGGGGTGACGCCTGCCGGGGCGGCCACCCGGCGGCAGGACCGCGGTGGCCCGGACCACGGTCCGGGCCACCGCACCGGGCAGGTCCGGCGGCCGTGCGAGGCGGGTGCGGCGCTGTGAGGGGCGGGCTCGGACGGCCGTGAGGGGCGGGGCGGGAGGGAGGCCGAAGCTGCGGCGGCGCCCTGCCGGGCGGTCCCTCGCCGGGGGAACGGCCGGGCGTCTGCAGCAAGACCTCCCGCCTCGGCCGAATGGCATCGCCGGCGCCGTGGAATATATCCGGCAGAACGTCGAGATTCGGACCGGATTCACCGGTCCGTCGTTGCCGGTCCGGCCCATCTGACGTGAGAATTGGAGCGTACCCACGTGCCTGGTCCGACGGACCCGGCCTTCGGCGTACGCGGGCACCCGTGTGCCCGACGGATCGGGGAAGGAGGATCGTGATCAACGGTATGGACCGAGATCGGTATCCCCTCGCCCGGAGCGCCGACCCCAGGCGCACCCTCGACCTCGAGAGCTGGACGGCAGCGGCCGTCCCGCTGCTGCGGGATCCGCGCGAGTTCGTGACCGAGCTGCACCGGCGCCACCTGCCGCAGCCGGGCACCGTGGTCGTGACCGTCCTGGACGCGCTGCACCAGGTCTCGGCCTCGGCCTCCTTCATGCCCCGGCCGCACCACCGCGACGGCTGGCAGCACCGCAACGCGATCCTGGCCCACCTGCGTCAGGTGATTCCGCACGGCCTGCGGCGTGCCGCGCCGACCCACACCGCCGTGCTGCTGCGCTGCCGGGACGGTGCGGCCGGCTGGTCACCGGAGGACGGCACCTGGATGTGGGCCCTGCACGATGCGGCGGCGCTGCACGGGCTGCGCTGCGGTTCGTACGTCACGCTCACCCCGGCAGGGTGGCGGATCCTCGGCGACGACCGCAGCGGACGCAGTCCGCACGCCGGGTCCTGGGTGGACGGGCCGGTGCACACCGTCACCGAGCTCCCGCCCCGAGCACCGGGGGTGGCCACGACGGACACCGCCACCACCACGACCCTCCCGGACCGGGGAGCCGAAGCGTGGTCCCCCGCCCGGGTGACCGGCGTGGAGCGCCCCAGACGCAGCGCCGCCCGCTGAGGCCCCGAAGGGCCGCAGCGGGCGCGGCGGACACGGCTGGCACGGACACGGCGGACCGCCGAGGCGGCGCCAGGACGAACGGGACGGACAGCTCGAACACCGCGGTCGGCACAGCACCGCGGGGCCGGGCCAGGCCAGGCCAGCCACGACGGACATCCGGAGCCCGGACACCCTCGGCATCACCCGATCGGCCCAGCACACCCGATCAGCTCAGCACACCCGATCGGCCCAGCGCACCCGATCAGCTCAGCACACCCGTCCGAACCGGCGCACCGACCGAACAGCGCACCCGATCCGGCGACAGCACCCGATCGAACCGGCGCCCGTCCCGGCACCGCCCCCGGTCACACCGGCGCCGGCCGTCCTTCCGCCGCGCCGGTGACGCCGGCCGGCCGGGCCCCACCGCAAACGACCACCAGGTCGTCGGCGTGCCCGAGCGCCGTCCGGAACGCCTGCGCGGCGCGGTCGGCGGAGGCGTCGTTGACGACGAGCACCACCACCTCCCGGCGGACAGGGCGAGCCGGGGCGGCGTCCGCGTAGAAGACGTCGGCCCCCTCGGAGAGCTGCGCCCAGTAGCGCTCCTCTCCGAACGACAGCTCGTGCGTGTGCCAGGGGTGCGGTTCGCCGACCGTCAGGACCAGGATGTCGCCCGGCTTGCGACCGGACTCCAACAGCTCGTCCACCATCTCGTCGGCGCGCTCCAGCGCGTCACCCGCGGTGGCGCCGACGTGCCGGACGGCCGGGGCGGGACGACGGGCGGCCGGGGCGGGACGACGGGCGGCCGGGCCCGGCTCGGTGGCCCGGACGGGCGGGGGCGGAGGCCCCGGCCTGGCGGCACGGGGCGGTGCCGGGCGGGGCGGCCCGGGGCGCGGCCCCGGCGTGGCGGCCACCGAAGTGGCCACGCCGAGGGAGTGGGTGGGGTTGAGGACAGGGAACGCGCTGCTGGCAGCAGGCGTGCGGAGGGCTTGTGCGTCCGACTCGCGGGGGAAGGGAACGCCGGGGCCCGGGATGCTCTCGTGAATATCCGGCTCCTCGGGGAAGACAGGCATACCCGGATATCTATCAAATGCCGCTCGGACGCGCACGGGCGCCCCACCCCTTGAACACCGGACGGCCACGCACCGACGGCTGGCCATCACCTCGGAGAGCGACGGGCACCGGGCCGGCGGACCGCTCGCCGCGCGGCGACAGGCGCCTCCCGCCGCTGCCGTCGAATCGTCAGAAACCCAGCGTGAGCTGCTCGTCCGCCGATTCGAGGGCGCGTCCGCGCTTGAGGTGACGCCACTGCGGCAGGGCGTCCAGGTAGGACCAGGAGAGCCGGTGGTGCTCGGTCGGGCCGAGTTCCTCCAACGCGGCGCGATGCACCGGGGAGGGGTAACCGGCGTTCTCGGCGAAGCCGAACGCGGGGTGGCCCTCGCCGATCTCGGCCATCAGGCCGTCCCGGTGCACCTTGGCGAGCACCGAGGCCGCGGAGACGCAGATGCACGACTGGTCCCCCTTGATCACCGTACGGACCTGCCAGGGCCCGCCGAGGTAGTCGTGCTTTCCGTCGAGGATCACCGCGTCGGGCCGGATCGGAAGCGCCTCCAGGGCCCGGACCGCCGCCAGTCGCAGTGCGGCCGTCATGCCGAGGTCGTCGCACTCCCGCGCGGAGGCGTGGCCCAGTGCGTACGCGCTGACCCAGTCGGCCAGCAGGGGCGCGAGGGCCGAGCGGCGGCGCTCGGTGAGCAACTTCGAGTCGGTCAGCCCGTCCGGCGGCTTGCGCAGTCCAGTGATCGCCGCGCCCACCGTCACCGGGCCGGCCCATGAGCCGCGCCCGACCTCGTCGAGTCCGACGACCACCTTGGCGCCGGCCCGGCGCAGGGAGCGCTCGACGGAGTGGGTCGGGGGGACGACAGGCATGGCGGGATCCGTTCGGTAGGGCTGCCTCCAGCGTACGGCCCGCCGTGCCCCGCCCGGGAGCGCGGTGCCGGGCGGTGGCGGACGGACGGACAGGCAGGCAGGCAGGCGGACAGGCGGACAGGCGGACAACACACGACAGCGGGCAGGGACGGCAACGCGCTACGCGCTACCGCCGCACCATCGGCATCAGCACCTCGTCCACCAGCTCGGCCGAGAAACCCGGCTCGAGCCGGTCGCCGCCGCACATCTTCACGCGGTACATCAGCATGGCCGGGGCGATGTCGGCGACCATGGCGTTGTCCGCGCCGGGGCGGACGTCGCCACGCTCCACGCCCCGGCCGAGGACGGCCAGGGTGGAGGTCTTGGTGGGGATGACGACCCGGTCGACGACGAAATCCCTGAACACCTGACCCTGCGCCGAGTGCCCGTGGTCCAGTTCGTTCATCAGCGCGTGCATCGCCCCGCCGGCCCGGGACTCCATCGCCGCCAGGTACCGGTCGATGAGCAGCAGCAACTCGCTCCTGACCGAGCCGAGATCCGGAACCTCGGCGGGCGGGGGAAGCGTCGCGTCCAAGGCGTCGAGGACGAGTTCCATCTTGGAGGCCCAGCGCCGGTAGAGCGCCGCCTTACCGGTTCGCGCGCTGGTCGCGACCCCCTCCATGGTCAGTCGCGCGTACCCGCCGCTGGTCAGGTGGTCGAGGGTGGCCTCGAAGATCGCCTCCTCCAGCTCCCGGCCGCGCCGGCGTACCGGCCTGGCCGGCCCGGCGACCGGTCCGACCGGCTCGCCCACCGGCATGTCCGCCGCCGGGCGGGCGATCAGCGTACGGCCGGTCGGCACCGTCTCGGCCGCCGGACCGCCAACCGCCTGCGGTAGCACCGTCTGACTCATCGCCACCAACCTTAGAGAACGCTTGCGTTCACAAATATCCACCGGCTAGGGTCCACCTTAGTGAACGCTGCCGTTCCTTCATAGCCCGTGCAGTCCACCGCACCCCGGACCGACGGGTACATCCGCACGCACACCGGGCGACGGGCTGCGGGAACCGGCCGGATCGCGGCCCGGCCCTCCGCCGGTGCCGGCCGACATCATACGAAGCAGTAGCCAGCAGGGGGCTCATCATGGCTGTCTCCGACACACTCAGCAAGAACTCACCACCGAGCGACGCGAGTCGTGGCAAAGGCATCACCCTGGCCGTGATCGCGGCCAGCCAGCTCATGGTGCTTCTCGACGCCACCATCGTGAACATCGCGCTACCGAAGATCCGGGACGCGCTGCAGTTCTCCACCACGGATCTCTCCTGGGTGATCAACGCCTACACCCTGACCTTCGGCGGCCTGTTGCTGCTCGGCGGCCGGGCCGGCGACATTCTCGGCCGGCGCCGGGTGTTCATCTTCGGCACGCTGCTCTTCGGCTTCGCCTCCCTGCTCGGCGGCTTCGCCCAGAGCGGCGGAATGCTGCTGGCCGCGCGCGCCCTGCAGGGCATCGGCGGCGCGATCTGCTCGCCGACCGCCTTCGCCCTGATCGCCACCAACTTCGACGAAGGGCCCGAGCGCAACAAGGCGTTCGGCGTCTCCTCCGCCGTGGCCGGATCCGGCGCGGCGATCGGCCTGCTCGCGGGCGGCCTGCTGACCGAGTACCTCGACTGGCGCTGGGTCTTCTTCGTCAACGTGCCGCTCGCGGCGCTGATCGCGATCGCCGCGCCCCGCTACATCACCGAGTCCGAGCGCACCTCCGGCCGGTTCGACCTCCCGGGCGCACTGACCTCCACCCTCGGTCTGGTGACCCTCGTCTACGGGTTCATCCGGGCGGCGTCCGACGGCTGGTCCGACGGCCTGACGCTGGCCTCGTTCGTCCTGGGCGTCGCGCTGATGGCGGTGTTCCTGGGCATCGAGCGGCGCACCAGGCAGCCCATCACGCCATTGCACCTGTTCTCCGACCGCAGCCGCACCGGCAGCCTGGTGATGATGCTCTGCCTGTCGGCGGCCATGTTCGGCATCTTCTTCTACATCACCCTGTTCGTGCAGGGACCTCTCGGCTACAGCCCGCTGCGTGCCGGCGTGGCCTTCCTGCCGGTCAGCGTGTCGATCATCTTCGCCGCACAGCTCGCCTCCAGCCTCCAGGTCAGGTACGGCCCCAAGCCGTTCATGGTCGGCGGCGGCCTCCTGGTCACGATCGGGCTCACCTGGCTGACCCGGATGAACGCCGAGAGCGGCTACGCCGACGGGGTGCTCGGCCCGATGCTGCTGTTCGGCTTCGGCATGGGGTTGATCTTCGTCCCGGCGATGCTGCTCTCGGTCACCGGGGTCGCCCCGGCGGAGACCGGCGCCGCCTCGGGCCTGCTGAACTCGATGCAGCAGGTCGGCGGCTCGCTCGGCCTGTCCATCCTCACCACGGTGTTCGCCCGCGCCGCCGCCGACAAGGCGGCCGAGCTCAAGGCGGCCGCGCCGACGGACGTCGCCCCGACCGGGGAACAGCTGGCGAGCGCCGGGAACCAGGTGCTCACGTACGGCATCTCGCACGGCTTCGTCATCGGCGCCGCGCTGGCCGCGGTCGCCCTGCTCGTGGCGATCTTCATGATCAAGTCCCGGCCGAACGGCCTGCCCGCCGAGAGCGCCGCGGGCGCGATGCTCTGACCGGCCCTCACGACCGGTCGCCCACAAGGCGGCCACGACCGACGGCGCAGGCCGGAAGGACTCCCCGCCTTCCGACCTGCGCCGTCGTCCGCTTCCCCCCGCTCCCTCGCAGTGCCCCGCGGTGCCCCCGCGGTCAGTAGTCGTACTCGTCCGACCGGTCGAAGCCGACCCGCCCGCAGGCGCGGCGCGGCTGGTCGTCCAGCGGACGCGCGGTGAAGACGTCCCGTGCACGGGTTTTCGCGAGACTGACGGCGTACCAGGGTTCGGAGCCGCCGGCCTCGGACCAGAGCGACTCCAGGGCGCAGGTGCGCAGGTCGTCGGGCAGGGCGTCCAGCGCGGGCACGGCGTCGACCGAGAGATCCCGGACGTTGCGCAGGTCGATCTGGCCGGTGCGCTCGTAGCGGGCCACGTTCTGCCGGGCGATGACGGCGTCGGGCCCGATCAGCCCGTACACGGCGACGGTGAGCGCGGCGCTGAGGACCACCGCGCGCGGCAGCCAGGCCGCCGAGCGCACCAGGCCGGTGGCGATGACCAGCAGGAACACCACGCCGAGCCAGATCTCCACGACCAGTACCCAGAGCCGCAGCCGGGTCAGGCCCGAGGCGTCCACGTAGAAGTACATCCGCACCAGCGCCGAGCCGACCACCACCAGGCTGAGCACGCAGAGCGTCCCGAGCAGCACCGTAGCCAGCCGGCGGTCGCCGGGCGTCGACCGGGGCGCCCAGCGCTTGGCCAGGGCGACCACGCCGAGCGTGAGGACGGTGACCACGGTGAGCTGCCAGAAGCCCTGCCGGGCGTACTCGGAGCGGCTCATCCCGGTGTTGGTCATGATGGCGTCGCGGCCGCCGACCAGGACGACCACCTGCACCACGGTGAAGACGGCGAACATCAGGTTCAGTGCGCCCAGCGGAAGCGCCCACTCCAGCCGGCCGCGCTCACGGCCCGGGCCGGTCCGCGCGAGGTCCCAGCGTCGCGGGCCGGCCGCGATGTGCGCGAAGGACAGCGCGGTGACGGTGCCGAGGACGAGCAGGACGAAGCGCAGCGGCAGTTCACCCAGGTCGAACGAGGGCGTCAGGCTGCTCATCACGTCGGCCATGGCCGCGTCGGCGCTCGCGAACAGGGCGCCGAAGACGATCAGCAGCACGGCTGCCACGACCAGTGCCTTCAGCAGTGGCAGCACCTTCTGCTTGGCCGGGTACTCGCGGCCGCGCAGGGCGTTCACCCCCCACAGGAACGAGGGCACGAGCTGCCACAGGACCCCGGGCAGCGCGAGCGTGACACCCGCCCAACGGCGTCCGCCGTGCAGGGCGAGCGAGGTGAGCGCCAACGCCGCGACGACGGAGAGCACGGTCGGCCATCCGGCGTCCCAGAGCGCGGGGATCACCAGCAGGACCACCGCGAGCGCACTCCACACGAGGGTCCAGGGGCGCACCCGGCGCCCGGCGGCGCGCGCGGTGAGCCCGGCGGCGGTGGCGGCGCCGGCCGCGCAGAGCAGCAGGTTGAGACCGAGCCCGTCGCCCAGCAGCCAGGCCGTCAGCAGCCCGGTGATCAGGGAGGCCAGCAGAACCCGGGGGGTGGCGGCCGCCCGGGGGCCGGGCGCGGTGTCGGTGATCAGCTTGATCTGCGGGGCGGGCTGGGGCCGGAACGGCGGCGCACCGTAGGGCGGCCGGACGGCGTACGGGTCGTGTCCGGCGGGCCCCTGCGGCCCGGGCGGGGGCACGTCGGACGGCGTTCCGCCCGGCAGTGGACCCTCGGGCGCGGGTATCCCGGGCATCGGCTGGTCAGGCGGCTGGTCGGACGGCTGGTTCGGCGACGGCTCAGGTGCGGACAGGCCGGACATCGGTCCCCCTCGGCAGGTCGGTGGGCATGCGGAAACCGCCCACGGGCAGTCCGCCGGCCGGCGCTGAGGAGCGCCGCGACATGACGCAGACTCTAGGGAAAACAGATCGTTCTGAACAAGTTCAAATCGTGCGCGGAGTGGTTGTGTCACTGAGCTGTGACAGAGCCGCGCCGGCCGTAGTGCCTCCTGGCCGGGGCGCGGGGAGTCGGGCCAGGGTCGCGGGCGGGCACGGCGGACGCGGGCAGACGCGGGCAGGCATGGGCGAGCGCGGGCGAGCACGAGCAGCCGCGGAGGTCAGGGACTCGGCTCCGCGCGGGGGCGCAGCGCGCGGACAGGCCCCGGGGCGCGCGCCCCGGGGCCTGTCCGCAGAGCCGGGTGCCGGCACCCGGGCGCGGGTCGAGGGGCGGCCCCGGAGCGGTTCGGCCCCGGACCGCCCGGGCGGCTCAGCCCTTGACCGACCCGGCCAGCAGGCCGCGGACGAAGTAGCGCTGCAGGCTGAAGAAGACCACCAGCGGGATGATGATCGAGAGGAACGCGCCCGCCGTCAGGAGCTCCCAGCGCCCGCCGAACGAGCCGGAGAGCTGGGCGAGGCGGACCGTCATCGGCGCGACCTCCGGCGTGCCGCCGGCGAAGGTCAGCGCCACCAGCAGGTCGTTCCAGACCCAGAGGAACTGGAAGATCGCGAACGAGGCCAGCGCCGGCGTGCAGAGCGGCAGCACGATCGAGCGGAAGATCTTGAAGTGCGAGGCTCCGTCGACCACCGCCGCCTCCATCAGGTCGCGCGGAAGCTGCGAGATGAAGTTGTGCAGCAGGAAGATCGCCAGCGGCAGCGCGAACATGGTGTGCGCCAGCCAGACCGGCGCGTACGTCCCGCTCAGGTTGAAGGCCGGGACGACGGTCAGCGACCCGAGGTGCGCGCCGCCCGAGAACAGCTGCAGCATCGGGATCAGCGCCATCTGCAGCGGCACCACCTGGAGCGCGAAGATGATGAAGAAGACGGTGTCACTGCCCCGGAACCTCACCCAGGACAGCCCGTACGCCGCCATCGCCGCGATCACCAGCGGGAAGATCGTCGCCGGCACGCTGATCGCCAGCGAGTTCACCATGTACGGCAGCAGGCCGCCGCTGACACCGAATCCGCCCTCGAAGAGCACCGTGTGGTAGTTGGAGAGGCCGAGGTCCGGGTGGGTGAAGACCTCCCACCAGCCGCTGGTCGCCACGTCCTGCTTGGGTCGCAGCGAGGTCGCCAGCAGCCCCAGGGTGGGGATGGTCCAGAGCACCGTCACGAGGATCACGAACAGCGAGCCGAACGGGCTGCTGAACGCCTTGCGCACCGGGCCGTGGGCGGGGGTCGTCCCGGTCTTCGCGAGGCGGCCGCCGCCGGCCGCCACCTTCCGCTCCGCGGGCGGGTCGGCGGGCGTCGCGGCCACGGCGGGCGTGGTCTCGTCGGGCGTGGTCTCGTCGGGCGTGGTCTCGTCGGGGTCGGCGGCCGCGGCCGCGCTGTGCTCGTTCATCGGACGGCACGCTCCTTGCGCAGCTGGACGATGTTGTAGGCCACCAGCGGCAGCACCGCGAGGAAGAGGATCACCGCGAGGGCACTGCCCCGGCCGGTGTTGAACTGCACGAACGACTGCGAGTACATCTCGTTCGCCAGGACCTGGGTGCCGAAGTTGCCGCCGGTCATCGTCCGGACGATGTCGAAGGCCTTCAGCGTGGTGATCATGACGGTGGTGAGCACCACCACCAGCGTGGTGCGGATCATCGGCACCGTGACGAACCAGAACAGCTTGAAACCGCCGGCGCCGTCCAGTCGGGCCGCCTCGGTGACCTCGTCCGGGATGGCCTTGATCGCGGCCGAGAGCACCACCATGGCGAAGCCGGTCTGCACCCAGACCATGACTGCCATCAGCAGGAAGGTGTTCAGCGGCTGGGAGAGCATCCAGTTCGGCGGGTGCTGCCAGCCCAGGCCGATCGCCAGCTGGCTGAGCAGGCCGATCTGCGGCTGAGAGGCGTCTCGGGCCTCGTAGACGAACTTGAAGATGATGCTCGCGCCGACGAGCGAGATCGCCATCGGCATGAAGATCAGCGACTTGTAGACCGACTGCCCGCGCATCCGGTCCACGAGCAGTGCGAGGACCAGTCCGAGGCCGGTCGCGGCCAGCGGCGCCACCAGCAGCCAGAGCAGCGTGTTGAACAGGACGTGGTGGATGCCGTCGTTGGTCAGCGCCCAGCCGTAGTTCTTGCCGCCGAGGAAGCGGGTGCTGTCGTCGTTGTAGAAGCTGAGGTACACCGTGCGCACCAGGGGTGCGACGAGTCCGATGATCAGCAGCAGCACGGCGGGGCCCAGGAAGACGCCGACCGCGAGCGGGCGGCCGAGCCGCCCGGAGGCGCGGCCGGCGACGTAGAAGACCACCAGCAGGATGCCGAGGAAGCCGGCGACGGCCCCGAGGCTGTTGCCGAGCTTGACGCTCGCGTCGGTCCACGCGCCGTCGGCGAGCAGAGCCCTGGTGACGGACATGGATGTTCGTCCTTCCTGGGATCCCTGGGGCCCGGTGGTACAGCGGCGGGACAGGGGTGGGGCGGAGACGGGGCTGCCGGTGGGCAGTGGGGCGGGCGGTGCGGGTGGGTGGCCCCGCACCGCCCTCGTCAGGTGGTCCTGGAGGGGCGGGCGCCGGCCGGTG
The DNA here is from genome assembly GCF_041435095.1 of Kitasatospora sp. NBC_00315. Classification (NCBI taxonomy): domain Bacteria; kingdom Bacillati; phylum Actinomycetota; class Actinomycetes; order Kitasatosporales; family Streptomycetaceae; genus Kitasatospora; species Kitasatospora sp. NBC_00315. The sequence continues at coordinate 2,756,283 of NZ_CP108025.1, forward strand.
GGCCGGCGTCCGCCCGTCGGGGGTCTACTGCGGCCAGGCGCCGTCGATGTCGCCGGCGACCCGCTGGATCGACTGGCCCTCGGCGAACCAGGCGGTGAGCGACTTCCACTCCTGCCCGGAGCCGACCGCGGCCGGCATCAGGTCCGAGGCGTCGAAGCGGAAGGTCGCGGTGGGGTCGGTCAGCGCAGCGGCGGAGAGCTGGTCGATGGGGTCGGTGTACAGGCTCTTGTCGACGCCCTGGTTGGCCGACACCCAGCCGGTCGCGGTCTTCACCCGGCTGCCGGCCCAGTCCGAGCTGGACAGGTAGTTCTGCACCGCCTGCACCTCGGGCCGGTCGGAGAACGCGGCGAGGAACTCGCCACCGCCCTCGACCGGGTTGGCGACCGAGGGGTTCACGGCCGGCAGGTGGAAGGCGAACACGTCGCCGTCCGGCGCGACCTTGGTGCCCTGCGGCCACTGGGCCTTGTAGAACGAGGCCTGCTGCAGCATCCCGCACTTGCCGGTGAGGATCGGCGCACCGGCGTCCTGGAAGGTGGTGGTGGCGATCGACTTCACGTCGCCGATGCCGCCGTTCACCCAGGCCGGGTTCTGCATCCAGCCGGCCACCGTCTGCATCGCGGTGGTGATCTTCTCGTCGCTGAACTTGACCTGGTGGCTGACCCACTGGTCGTAGACGTCACCGCCGTACGAGCCGAGGACGACCTCCTCCAGCCAGTCGGTGGCCGGCCAGCCGGTGGCCGTGCCGGAGCCGATGCCGCCGCACCAGGGCTTGAGGTCGCCGCCGGCCTTGGCCAGCTTGTCGCTGGCCGCCATCAGGTCGGCCCAGGTCTTCGGCTCCTCGATGCCGGCCGCCTTGAAGGTCTTCGGCGAGTACCAGACCAGCGACTTCATGTTGGCGCTCATCGGCGCCGCGTAGAAGGTGCCGTTGACCGAGCCGTAGGTCTTCCAGACCGGGCTCCACTTGTCCTCGTTGGCCACCGTGCCGGCCGGCGGCTTGACGACCTTGCCGCTCTTGACCATCTGGGCCAGCAGGCCGGGCTGCGGGATGATCGCGAAGTCGGGGGCGTTGCCGCCGCTCACCCGGACGGGGAGCTGGGACTCGAAGTCGTTGGAGCCCTCGTAGCTGATCTTGATGCCCGTACATTTGCTGAAGTCGGCCCAGGACTTCTCCAGGTTGTCCGACTCCGGGCTGAGGATCGAGGCGAACATGGTCACCTTGGTCCCCGAGTGCCCCGCGTAGGGCTGGAACTTCGCGCAGTCACCGGTGAGTGCGGCAGCCGAACCGGAACTGCCGCTCGAACCGCCCGAGCTGTTGGAACAGGCGGCGGTGAGCGCCAGGGCCAGGATCGCGGGGGCCACCAGCAGGCGGCGACGGGCGGTCATCGGCACATCTCGGCGGTGCTCGGAGTGGGGGTCATCGCGTCCTCCTGGCCGGGGCTTCAAACATTCAGCGATAAGGCGGAGCAACACTGCGTTGTGCACGTCATCGTCCGTACCCAGCGGTAGCTGGCTTGAAGACGTTAACGTAATGGCAACCTGTCGCCAAGGCATGCGTTCGACCTTCATCGCCCAGTGCCCCAGTCGTGACCCGCCCGTGCTGGAGGCCCCCGGCCGGCGGGGGCCTCCGAGGGGCTCAGAGCCGGACCGGAAGCTCCCGCAGACTGTTCACTATCAGTGAGGGGGACGGTGCCAGCTCGTCGTCCGCGACCGCCAGCGCGAGGGCGGGGAAGCGCTCGAACAGGGCCGGCAGCGCGACCCCGGCCTCCAGGCGCGCGAGCGGCGACCCGGGGCATACGTGCGGTCCGTGACCGAAGGAGAGGTGGCGCACCGGGTCACGGGTGACGTCGAACAGCTCGGCGGTGACACCGTGCTGCAGGGGATCACGGCCGATCGCGTTGTAGGAGATCAGCACCGGCGCACCCGCGGGTATCACCGCCTCGCCGACCGGTACGTCCTCGGCGGCGAACCGGAAGAGGAAGTTGCTGGTCGGGGGCGTCCAGCGGAGCGACTCCTCGACCACCGCCGCCCAGGAGACCTCGCCGGACCGGACCAGCGCCAGCTGCTCCGGATGGGTGAGCAGCGCCCGGACCGCGTTGGTGATCAGGTTGACCGTCGTCTCGTGGCCCGCCGCGATCATCACCAGCAGGGTGGAGACCACCTCCTCGTCGCTCAGCGCGCCGCCCTCGACGTCCGCGGCGAGCAGCGCGCTGGTCAGGTCCTCCGCCGGCTCCACCCGGCGCCGGGCGACCAGGTCCCCGACGAAGCCGTAGAGGGCGAGCCGGGTGGCGGGCACCTCCTCCGGGGCGGCGACGCTGCTGAACAGGCTCTCGTACAGGGCGCGCAGTCGGCCGTGGTCGCTCTCCGGGAACCCCAGCAGCGAGCCGATCACGCTCATCGGCAGCGGGAAGGCGAACCCGCCCTTGAGGTCCACCTCCGGCTCCCCCTCGGCCAGCGCGTCCAGCAACCGGTGGGTGATCGCCTCCACCCGGGGCCGCATCAGCTCGACCCGGCGCGGGGTGAAGGCCTGCGCGACCAGGGCGCGCAACCGCTTGTGCTCCGGCCCGTCGGCGGTGACCATGCTCGGGCCGGGCGCCGCCAGCGCGATCAGCGGCCAGGTCTCGGGGATCTCCCCCCGCTGGTAGGCCGCCCAGTGCGCGATGTCCTTCACCAGGCGGCGGTCGGTCAGCAGATCCCGGGCGGCCGCGTGCTGGGTGACGGCCCACGCCGCGACCCCGCCGGGCAGCTCGACCGGAGCGGCCGGCCCGGCCGCACGCAGGGCCGCGCCTTCGGCCGCGTTGTCACGGGCGAACGGGTCGAGAACGATCGGTGTGCTCAACAGGGGCTCCTTCGTGAGGTGGTGCGGCGGAAGTGCCCGGCCGCGCGCCGGGTGGCGCGGGCACCGGTCAGCCGTGGCCGACGACGGCACCGGGGGTGAAGACGGCGGGCAGCGCCACCAGGGCGCGCATCCAGGCCGACGGCCGCCAGACCAGGGCCTGCTCGGACACCCCGAGCCGGATGTCCGGCACGCGGTCCAGCAGCACCTCGATCGCGGTGGTCGAGATCACCTCGGCGATCTCCTGGGCCGGGAAGGGGCAGCGGTGGTCGCCGTGCGAGAAGCTCAGGTGCGCGTTGTTGCCCTCGGCGGCGCGGCCCGAGGCCCCCCGGACGGCCGGGTCCTGGTTGGCGGCGGCCAACCCCAGCAGCACCATGTCGCCGGCCGCGATCCGCCGGCCGCCCAGCTGGGTGTCGCCGGTGGCCCACCGCCCGGCGAAGATCTGGGTCGGGGTGTCCTCCCAGAGCACCTCGCTCAGGGCCTGGCTGACGCTGCGCCGCCCGCCGGAGAGCGCGGAGGCGAAGCGGTCGTCCGTCAGCATCAGGCGCAGCGCGTTGGAGATCCAGTTGGCGGTCGGCTGGTGGCCGGCCACCATCAGGACGGTCAGGTCCCGCATGAGCTCCTCGTCGGTCAGCCCGGCCGGGTGGGCCAGCATCCGCGAGGGGACGTCCGCCCCCGGGTTCTCGTGCTTGGCCGCGACCAGGTCGATCATGCTTCGGGCCATCCGGTGCTGGGCGTCGAGCGCGGCGGGGCCGCCGTCCAGGACGTCCAGGATGGAGCGGATCAGGACGGGCGTCTCGTCCTCGTCGATGCCGAAGATCCGGCAGAGCACCAGCAGCGGCAGCCGGTCGGCGTACTCGGCGACCAGATCGCACTCGCCGCGCCCGGAGAAACCGTCCACCAGGCGGTCGGCGACCTCCTCGCAGTGCTTGCGGACCTCGTACGGGTCCACCCCGGCCAGCGCGTCGGTCACGGCGCCGGCCCGGCGGCGGTGCTCCTCGCCCTCGGTGTAGAGCATCGAGGGCAGCGGCGCCACCATCGGCGTCAGCGGCCAGTCCTCGGGAATGTCCGGCCAGGCGTTCCAGCGCTTGGAGTCGCGGCCGAACAGCTTCGGCCGGCCGGTCACCAACTGCAGCTCCCGGTAGCCGAGCACCAGCCAGGCCGGGACGCCGCCGCCGACCTCCACCGGCGCGACCGGCCCGTAGCGCTCCCGCAGCTCCTGGTAGACCTGGGACGGATCGGTCTGGAAGCGCGGGCCGTACAGCGGGGCCGCGTCGGCGTGCGCGGGGCAGCCCGGCGGCGGGGTGAGGGCGGGCTCGGTCACTGGGTGCTCTCCTGTTCGGCTTCGGCCAGGGTGTGCAGATGGCGGACGAGCTCGATCAGCACCTGCTTGCTCGACTCGCGGTCACGCGCGTCGCAGTCCACCAGCGGCACCCGGTCGGGCAGGTCCAGCGCCCGGCGGACCTGGGCCAGGGTGTGGGTCGGTTCCGCGAAGACGTTGCGGGCGACGACGAAGGGCGTGCCGTGCTGCTCCAGCCGGTCGATGGCGTACCAGGAGTCGGCCAGGCGGCGGGTGTCCACCAGGACCACGGCGCCGAGCGCGCCGCTGAACAGGCGGTCCCAGAGGAACCAGAACCGCTCCTGTCCGGGCGCCCCGAACAGGTACAGCACGTTCCGCTCGGAGAGGGTGATCCGGCCGAAGTCGAACGCGACCGTGGTCGAGCGCTTCCCCGGAGAGGCCGAGGGGTCGTCGACGCCGACGCCCGCCCGGGTCATGGTCTCCTCGGTGTTGAGCGGACGGATCTCGCTGACCGCGCCGACCAGGGTGGTCTTGCCGACCCCGAAGCCGCCCACCACGACGATCTTCATTCCGTTGTCGGCGGCCGGGCCGAGCGCGGTCCGCGGTTCGAGCAGGGCGGTGCCCGGCCGCCCGGACCGGCCGTCGTCGGGCCGGGCGCTCTCGCGGCCGGCGTCAGAGCTGTTGGAGTCCATCGAGCACCTGCTTCAACGTGTCGAGATCGGGCAGCCGGGGAGCGGCTCCGGAGCGCCGGGCCGGGGAGAACCGGGGATGGCGCGCGCTCACCCGGCCGGCCTCCAGGAGGTCGCCCAGCAGGATCTTCGCGACGGACACCGGCAGCCCGAGGTCGGCGGCGATCTCCACCACCGCCGTCGGGGCGGCGCACATCCGCAGGATCCGGGCGTGCTCGGACTGCATGCCCGGCTGCGGCTCCTGCTCGGCGACGATCAGCGTGACCAGGTCGAGGGCGTTCTCCGCAGCGCGGCTGCGCCCTCCGGTGACGGTGTAGAGGCGATCCGGGTCGTCGTCGCGGCCCGGCAGCAACGGCGGCCCGCTCATGCCCGGGTGGTGGTGCCCGTGGCGGCGCCGCCGTCGGGATCGCGGGGCGGCGCACTGAGGTGGGTGCCGATCTGTTCGATCAGACCGTGCATGTTGTGGCCCACCACGCCGACGTCGGCGTCGTCGTCCGTGATCACGGCCAGGTGCGCGCCCTGACCGGCCGCCACGATGCACAGGATGCCGCCGTGGAACTCCGTCATCGACTGGCGTACACCGCCGCCGTGGTCGCCGAACTCGATGGAGGCGCCGTGCGCCAGGCTCTGCATGCCGGAGGCGATGGCCGCCAGCTGGTCCGCCTGGTCGGTGCTCAGCGCGGCGGTGTGACAGAGCTTCAGGCCGTCGGCCGAGAGCACCAGTGCGTGACGGGCACCGGGCGTGGCGGTCAGCAGGTTCTCCAGCAGCCAGTCGAGGTCGCGGTCGGTCGCGCTGCTCATCGGGAGTCGTCCTTCGGGGATGCGGGGGAATCGTCGGGGGTGTTCGGGGCCTGCAGGGCTCGGCGGAAGGCCCCGAACCGGGCGGCGGCCGGCGTCTTCGCCGGGCCGGCTGTGCCGGATCCGCCTGGGTGGGCGGTGGCGGGTGCAGGGCGTACGGGCGCGCCCGCGGGGGTCGCGGCGGCGAGGGTCTGGCCGCGCCGCCGCTGGGGCAGCCCGCCGTCCGCGGTCTCCGGCGACGCGTCGGCGGCCTGCTCCCGGCCGCCGGAGCGGCGCGGCTCGGCGACCGGCCGCTCCCGGAGCGGATCGGGCGCCCGGGCCGGGTCCGGCACCGGGTGGGTGATCAGCTGTTGGGGAATCAGCATGACGACGCCGGTGCCGCCTCGCGCGGACGGGCGGAACGAGATCTGCAGCCCGTGCTTGCGGGCCAGCGAGCCGACCACCGCCAGCCCGAGCCGGGTACCGGCCGAGAGGGTGCTGAGGTCGAGCGGCTCGGCGCAGACCGCCCGTTCGGCCCGGCGCAGCCAGCCGTCGCCGAGGCCGAGGCCGCCGTCCTCGACGGTGATCACCAGTCCGGCGTGCACCTCCTCGACGTAGACGTGCACCTCAGCCGGCGGGGCGGAGAAGTTGGTGGCGTTGTCGAGCAGTTCGGCGAGCGCGTGCATCACGCCCTCGGCGGCGTAGCCGGCCACGGCCGCGCCGCTGGCGTTGTGCAGCCGCACCCGCTGGTAGGCGGCGATCCGGCCGAGTGCGCCGCGCAGCACCGACTCGACGCCGATCGGCTTGGTCCAGCGGCGGCCGGAGCGGGCGCCGGTGAGCACGGCGATGCTGTCGGCCAGCCTGCCCGCCTGGGCGGTGGCGTGGTCGAGCCGCAGCAGGTCGCCGAGGACCTCCTCGTCGTGCCGGTGCTGCATCTCGCGCAGCTCGGCGTGCATGCTGGTGGCCAGTGCCTGGACGCGTCCGGCCGCGGTGGCGCAGACCGCCAGCGCCGCCGCCCGGACCCGCTCGCCGTGGCCGACCTGTTCGGCGACGGTGCGCAGCAGGGCGACGTGCGGGTGGCGGCGGTGCGCCGCCAGGGCGGTGTCGACGGAGGCGCCGGCCCGCAGGCGTTCGACCACCGCGGGCAGGATCTCGTCGGCCAGCCGGACGAGTTCGGCGCGTTCGGCGCCGGCCCTCTCGGCGCCGGCCAGGGCGGTCGCGAGTTCCGCACGGGCGGTGGCCGCCTCGGCGAGGGCGGCCGCCCGCTCGGCCCCGGCGGTCCGGGCGGCGGCGAGGGCCTCGGCGGCCTGCGCGCGGGCGGCCTCGGCGCCGGTCCGGGCGGTTTCCAGGGCGGCCCGGCAGTCGGCCACTTCGGCGGCGGCCCGGCGGGCCCGTCCGTCGGCGGAGGCGGCGACGCCCACCGCGATCAGCCACAGAACGACCACGGCACAGACCGCGGCGACGGTGAGCGGCTGGTGAGCGGCTGCGGCCCGGGCCACGGCGACCGGTCCGGCGACGGCCGCCAGCAGGACGGCGGCGGCCCCCAGCGCCGCGGTGCGGGGGGCCGGTCTCCGGGAGGGGCCGCGCTCGGATCTCGTGCGTGCTCTCATCAATCCGGTCCTCGGCAGCAGGCTTCGACGCAGGGCGGGCGACAGCGCACAGCCGCCCGGGTGCCGATGGCACCTCCGGACGGCTGATCAGTTCGCGCGATCGGCAGATCATATCCATTCATCGGACGTACTCAAGTGGCCAGTTGACGGACAGTCTGAGACGTCCACAGTCCCCACACGGATCGCCCGGCGCGAACTACCCCACGGGCGGCCGGGCGAGTACGGCCTCGATCGCTCGGCGCGAACTACCCCACGGGCGGCCGGGCGAGTACGGCCTCGATCGCCCGGCGCACCGCCGCGGGGTCCGCCCCGTGACCGGCGATCACCCGGGCACCCGCTCCACGGCCCTCGCGCAGCAGCCCCAGCACGAGATGACCCGACGCGATCTCGCCGGAGCGCAACCGGGACGACTCCCGGAGTGACAGCTCCAGCACCTTCTTCGCCTCGTCGGAGAACGGCAGCCGTCCGCCCTCGCTCCTGAACCAGCCCTTTCCGCGCTCGCTCGCCGGGGCCGGCCCGTCGAGCGCGCCCGCCCCGAACTCCGCCTCGACCGCCGCCCGGACCGCGTCCAGATCCACCCCGATCGCGGCCAGCGCCTGACCGTCGTCGGCATCGCCGCGCAGCCGGAGCACGGCCGCCCGGGCGGTGACGAGATCGAGCCCGGCGTCGATCAGGACGCGGGCCGCCGGGTCCTCCGTCTGCCGCAGCACCCCGAGCAGCAGGTGCTCGCCGCCGATCACGGTATGACGTAGGGCGGCCGCCTCCTCGCGGGCCTGGACGACCGCACTGCGTGCGGCCACGGTGAATCGCTCGAACATCTCAGCCTCCGTCCTTCTCGAAACCGCGCCTGGCGTACTTCTTGTGGACGGCCTGCCGGCTCACGCCCAGGCAGACCGCGATGTCCTGCCAGGACCAGCCCTGTCCACGGGCGTTGCCCACTTGGAGGTCCTCCAGGCGGTCCGCCAGATCGCGCAGTGCGCGGACCGCCCGAAGTCCCACGGCGGGGTCACGACTGCTCGCGGCAGCCGCGAGTTCCTTGGTGTCGCTCATGCTGTCAACCTAGGTTGACAGCACCCGGATGTCAACCCTGGTTGACGCCTCCGTCCCGGTCGCGCCGCTCCCGCCCGGAGCCCGGGCCCCGGCCGCCGAACCGCTCGGCCAGTGCCTGCGCGAAGGTACCCACCCCGTCGGCGCGCTCCGGCGTCAGGTTTCCACCCGCCCTCAGCTGCCGGAAGGCCGCACCGGGCAGCCGCACGGGCAGCAGCACCCGGCGCAGCCCGGCCGCCCGGAGGTAGGCCAGCGCCAGCTCGCGGTGCCCGAGCACCTGGGGCCCCCCGATCTCCGGCGCGTACCCCGCCGGCGCCCCGCCCACCAGCTCGACCAGCCGGGCCGCGACCTCCCGGACGTCCACCGGCTGGACGCGCACCCCGGCCGCCACCGGGACCACCGGCGACCTGGCGCTGACCTTCAGGACGGTCATCACCAGGTCGTGGAACTGGGTCGCCCGCAGGATCGTCCAGCCCACCCCCGAGTCGCGCACCAGCCGCTCGGCCGCCAGCTTCGCCCGGTAGTAGCCGATCGGCACCCGGTCCACCCCGACGATCGACACGTACACCAGGTGCGGCACCCCGGCCCGGCGCAGCGCCGCCGTCAGGTTCGCCGTCGCCGCGACATCCCCCTTGCCCTGGGTGGTCGCACAGTCGACCACCGCCGCCACACCGGCCACGGCGGCGTCCACCCCCTCCCCCGTGGTGAGATCCCCCACCACCCACGCGTGCCCGCCACCCGAACGCTGGCGGCGGCTCAGCACCCGCACCTCGTGGCCCCGTGCGAGCAGCAGGCGCACCACCTCGCTGCCCAGCGTGCCGGTACCTCCGGTCACCAGAATCGGCTTCATCACGACCTCACTCTCCTCGTCCTCGGGAACAACGACCGGACGGCCCCGCGGAGCGTGACATCGGCCCCGAACGGAGCAGGCCGTCGCCGCCCGAGCACCGCCGCGACCGGCCCGAAGCGGGCTGCGGCGGGCGAACGGCGGGTTCCTGCGGGCGAACGGCGGCCCGGACCGGCCCGGCGTCGGTATGATCACCGGTCCATGGAGACGAGCGCGGAACTCGGGATGACGCCCATCGCGGCCGGACGGGTGGTGCTGAGCGACCGGCGCACGCAACGGAGTTGGCCGGCCGACCTCGCACCGTACGAGCTGTCGGCCTTCCCGGTCACCCAGGACCGGTACGCCCAGGTCACCGGCCTGTGGCCGAGCAGTGTGCGGGGCGAGCGGCTGCCCGTCGAGGGGGTGTCCTGGCACGACGCCGTCCGGTTCTGCAACGCCCTGTCCCGCGCCGAGGGCCTGGCACCCGCCTACCGCCTCGACTCCGGCGCCGAGACCGTCGAGTGGGACGCGGCCGCCGACGGCTACCGGCTGCCGACCGAGGCCGAGTGGGAGTACGCCTGCCGGGCCGGCACCGAGCAGCCGCGGTACGGGCCGCTCGACGAGATCGCCTGGCACCGCGGCAACTCTCAGGAGCGGATGCACGAGGTGGGCGGCAGGCGGCCGAACGCCTGGGGGCTCCACGACATGCTGGGCAACGTCTGGGAGTGGTGCTGGGACCTCTACGACGCCGAGGTCTACGGCAGCTACCGGGTGCTGCGCGGGGGCGGGTGGTTCGACGAGCGCTGGAGCTGCCGCGCCTCGGTACGGCGCCGCAGCCACCCGACCTTCCGGATCGACGACGTGGGCTTCCGCGTCGCGCGCACCGCGGGGCGCTGACCCCGGGACACGGGACACGGGACAGCGGCGCACGCGGACACGCCGAAGGGGACCGGCCGTCGGCCGGTCCCCTTCGGGTCACTGCTCAGCAGGGCGCGCGGACCGGGCCGGGTACGTCACACCCGGCCCGGACCCGCCCGGTGTCAGCTGCAGCCGCTGGTCGAGCCGCAGCCCTCGCAGAGGTAGCAGCTGCCCGCGCGGCGCATCTTGGTGCCGCAGGAGAAGCAGAGCGGGGCGTCGGCGTTCAGGCCGAGCTGGATCTCCATCAGTTCGGTGGAGTTGTGCGCCTGGGCCGGGGCGGCCTTCGGCTGCTCGACGGCGGCCGGCCGGGCCGGGGCGACCGGTTCGACGGCGCGGGGAGCGGACTGGGCCAGGCCCTCGACGTCCAGCTCGTCGCCCTCCAGCGGCTCGTAGGAGCCGGTGTCCAGGTGCCGCTGACGCTCCTCGACCGAGTGGATGCCGAGCGCGGAGCGGGTCTCGAACGGGAGGAAGTCGAGTGCCAGGCGACGGAAGATGTAGTCCACGATCGACTGCGCCATCCGCACGTCCGGGTCGTCCGTCAGACCGGCCGGCTCGAAGCGCATGTTGGTGAACTTCGAGACGTAGGTCTCCAACGGCACGCCGTACTGGAGGCCGACCGAGACGGCGATGGAGAAGGCGTCCATCATGCCCGCGAGGGTCGAGCCCTGCTTGGACATCTTGAGGAAGACCTCGCCCAGACCGTCGTCCGGGTAGGAGTTGGCGGTCATGTAGCCCTCGGCGCCGCCCACCGTGAAGGAGGTGGTGATGCCCGGACGGCCCTTGGGGAGGCGCTTGCGCACCGGGCGGTACTCGACGACCTGCTGGACGACGGGGGACGCCTCGGCCTTGGGCGCCTCGACCGCGGGGGTCTTGGTCTTGGCCGAGAGCGGCTGACCGACCTTGCAGTTGTCGCGGTAGATGGCCAGCGCCTTGACGCCGAGCTTCCACGCCTCGAAGTAGATCTCCTCGATCTCCTCGACGGTGGCGCTCTGGGGCATGTTGACGGTCTTGGAGATCGCGCCGGAGATCCACGGCTGGATGGCCGCCATCATCCGCACGTGGCCCATCGCCGAGATGACCCGCTCGCCCATGGCGCAGTCGAACACCTCGTAGTGCTCGGGCTTCAGGCTCGGGGCGTCCACCACGTTGCCGTGCTCGGAGATGTGGTCGACGACCGCCTCGATCTGCTCGGGCTGGTAGCCGAGGCGCTTGAGGGCGCGCGGCACCGTGCCGTTGACGATCTGCATCGAGCCGCCGCCGACCAGCTTCTTGAACTTGACCAGGGCGAGGTCGGGCTCGACCCCGGTGGTGTCGCAGTCCATCATCAGGCCGATGGTCCCGGTGGGGGCGAGCACCGACGCCTGGGCGTTGCGGAAACCGTGCTGCGCACCGATGCGCAGCACGTCCTGCCAGGTCTCCGTGGCCGCGGCCCAGACCGGGGCGTCCAGCTCGTCCGACGGGACGGTGGCGGCGTTGGCGTCCGCGTGCTGGCGCATGACCCGCAGGTGCGGCTCGGCGTTGCGGGCGTAGCCGTCGTACGGGCCGACCACGCCGGCCAGCTCGGCGCCGCGGCGGTAGGCGGTGCCGGTCATCAGCGAGGTGATGGCGCCGGCCAGCGCGCGGCCGCCCTCGGAGTCGTAGGCGTGGCCGGTGGCCATCAGCAGGGCGCCGAGGTTGGCGTAGCCGATGCCGAGCTGGCGGTAGGCGCGGGTGGTCTCGCCGATCTTCTCGGTGGGGAAGTCGGCGAAGCAGATGGAGATGTCCATCGCGGTGATGACCAGCTCGACGACCTTGGCGAAGCGCTCGGCGTCGAAGCTGTCGTCGTCGCGCAGGAACTTCATCAGGTTGAGCGAGGCGAGGTTGCAGCTGGAGTTGTCCAGGTGCATGTACTCGGAGCAGGGGTTGGACGCGTTGATGCGGCCGGACTCCGGGCAGGTGTGCCAGTGGTTGATCGTCGAGTCGTACTGGATGCCGGGGTCGGCGCAGGCCCAGGCGGCCTCGGCCATCTTGCGGAAGAGCTTCTTGGCGTCGACGGTCTCGATGACCTCGCCGGTCATCCGGGCGCGCAGGCCGAACTCGGTGCCGTTCTCGACCGCGGTCATGAACTCGTCGGAGACCCGGACCGAGTTGTTGGCGTTCTGGTACTGGACGGAGGTGATGTCATCCCCGCCGAGGTCCATGTCGAAGCCCGCGTCGCGCAGGGCGCGGATCTTCTCCTCCTCCTTCACCTTGGTCTCGATGAAGGCCTCGACGTCCGGGTGGTCCACGTCCAGGACGACCATCTTGGCCGCGCGGCGGGTCGCGCCGCCCGACTTGATGGTGCCGGCGGAGGCATCCGCGCCGCGCATGAAGGAGACCGGGCCGGAGGCGTTGCCGCCGGAGGACAGCAGCTCCTTGGAGGACCGGATCCGGGAGAGGTTGAGGCCGGCGCCGGAGCCGCCCTTGAAGATCATGCCCTCTTCCTTGTACCAGTCGAGGATCGACTCCATGGAGTCGTCGACGGCCAGGATGAAGCAGGCGCTGACCTGCTGGGGCTGCTTGGTGCCGACGTTGAACCAGACCGGCGAGTTGAAGCTGAAGACCTGGTGGAGGAGGGCGTAGGTCAGCTCGTGCTCGAAGACCTCGGCGTCCTCGGGAGCGGTGAAGTAGCCGTTCTTCTCCCCGGCGGCGCGGTAGGTGAGCACCACCCGGTCGATGATCTGCTTGAGGCTCCACTCGCGCTGGGGGCTGCCCACGGCGCCGCGGAAGTACTTGGAGGTGACGATGTTCACCGCGTTCACCGACCAGCTGTCGGGGAACTCCACGCCGCGCTGCTCGAAGTTGATCGAGCCGTCGCGCCAGTTGGTCATGACGACGTCGCGGCGCTCCCAGGTGACCTCGTCGTAGGGGTGCACTCCAGGGGTGGTGTGGATGCGCTCGATCCGCAGACCGCCCTTGGGGGCCTTTCCGGCGCCCCTGGCCGCCTTGTCGGACTTGGACCCGCGTGCGGAACCGCTCGTCGTGTCTGTCACTTCTCGCTCCTCCTCCTGGGCAAACGCCCTCGGCGCCCCTTTGCTTCCGGGGTGCCGTTGGTTCGCTTCTCCTGGTGTGCGGGCAGTCGGTGGCGCCGGCTGCTCACGCACGGTTTGTGGTGTTCTGTGCCCAGCTTTCGGGCACGCGTCAGCCCCGAGGGGCCGGTCGGTACGGTTCTAGGTTCTAGTACCTCTGTGTTACGTCGGCGGGTCGCCGTACGCGTCGGTACGGTTCGCCGTGCCGGCGTGCGCGTCGGTACGGGTCGTGCGGTGCGCGCCGGTCAGGGCGCGGCGACGGGAGCCGGCACCGGGGTGCCGACCTCCAGGCTGAAGGGCCGCTCGGCGCGGAGCTCCGCGATGGCGGCCTCGAAGTCCTCGAGCCCGTCGTACGCCCGGTACACGCTGGCGAAGCGCAGGTAGGCGACGACGTCGAGGTCCTTGAGCGGACCGAGTATGGCGAGCCCCACGTCGTGTGTCGAGAGCTCCGCGCTGCCACTGGCCCGCAGGCACTCCTCGACCCGCTGGCCGAGCTGGGCGAGCGCGTCCTCGGTGACCGGTCGTCCCTGGCAGGCCTTGCGGACGCCGGAGATGACCTTCTCCCGACTGAACGGCTCGGTGACGCCGCTGCGCTTGATGACCATCAGCGCGGCCGTCTCCACCGTGGTGAAACGGCGGCTGCAGTCGGGGCACTGCCGGCGGCGGCGGATCGAGCTTCCGTCGTCGGTGGTACGACTGTCGACGACGCGACTGTCGGAGTGCCTACAGAAGGGGCAGTGCACCTTGAGGAATCCCTCCCTGGCATGACGTGCGGACCAGACAAGTCTACGCGATGAGGCGGGCCCGACCACAACCTGTGGACCCGAGGAGCAGACTAGCCACTACATGTAGCTCTCTGCGGCATCCGATGTACCAGGCGTGTCGCCCGGGATTAGACTTTGTCGAGTCGAACATTTAATCGATGTACAACAAAGCCTTGATCGAGTGTGCCAACTCTCGAATAATTCACTCGAACGTGTGTTTGGCGCAACCTTTCGATAGGTGCTGCCGTTGGGCTGGCGAAGGGGAGGACATCCGTCGAGAGGGGCCGCCGTGAACACGATCGAGAGCAACACCATCCCGGTGCAGGAACACTCCCAGCTCAAGGTGGGGCAGCGCACCACGAACCAGCAGAGTGTGGACCACAGCATGGACCGTAGCGAAGACCACCGCCTGGTCGGCCAGGCCGTCACGAGCGTCAGCCGCGTCCCGGACCAGTCGATCGAGCACTCCTCCACCCAGGACGGCGCTCTCGGCAACCCGGCCCCCACCCGCCTGCCGGGCCGCCCGCCGGGCATCCGTACCGACGAGGCCGGACTGACCGAGCGCCAGCGCCGCGTCATCGAGGTCATCCGGGATTCCGTCCAGCGCCGGGGCTACCCGCCGAGCATGCGTGAGATCGGCCAGGCCGTCGGCCTGTCGAGCACCTCCTCGGTCGCCCACCAGCTGATGGCCCTGGAGCGCAAGGGCTTCCTCCGCCGGGACCCGCACCGCCCCCGGGCGTACGAGGTGCGCGGGGTGGAGGTCAGCCGCCCGAACACCGCCGAGACGGCGGGCCGTCCGTCCACCTCCTACGTGCCGCTGGTCGGCCGGATCGCCGCCGGTGGCCCGATCCTGGCCGAGCAGACCGTCGAGGACGTCTTCCCCCTCCCCCGTCAGCTGGTCGGCGAGGGGGAGCTCTTCGCGCTCACCGTCCGCGGCGACTCGATGATCGAGGCCGCGATCTGTGACGGCGACTGGGTGACCGTCCGCCGGCAGCCGGTCGCCGAGAACGGCGACATCGTGGCCGCGATGATCGACGGCGAAGCCACCGTCAAGCGGCTGAAGCGCGAGGACGGCCGGATCTGGCTGATGCCGCACAACCCGGCGTACGACCCGATCCCCGGCGACAACGCGACCATTCTCGGCAAGGTCGTCGCGGTGCTCCGCCGGCTCTGACCCACCGGCACGTGGAACGCCGACACGGACGCCAGGGCGCACGACAGATGAAGGGGGCTCCGGCAGCGGCCGGAGCCCCCTCTGTCGTCCACTGTCGTCCTCTGCCGTCCGCCGCGGAGAACGCGCCGTCCTGACGGTCAGCCGCGCTTGGCGACCGGGCGCGGCTCGGGCGCCGAGGCGTCGATCGCCGCCAGCGAGCGGCGCACCTGGTTGCGGTCGGTGGTGTACCAGAACTCCGGCATCGAGGACCGGAAGAAGCCGCCGTACCGGGCGGTGGCCAGCCTCGGATCCAGCACCGCCACCACCCCCTTGTCGTCCGCCGCGCGGACCAACCGGCCGGCGCCCTGCGCCATCAGCAGCGCGGCGTGGGTGGCCGCGACCGCCATGAAGCCGTTCCCGCCGCCCTCCTCGACCGCCTTCTGCCGGGCGCTCATCAGCGGGTCGTCCGGGCGCGGGAAGGGAATCCGGTCCATCACGACCAGCTGGCAGGCCGAGCCCGGCACGTCGACGCCCTGCCAGAGCGAGAGCGTGCCGAACAGGCAGGCCGACGCCTCCGAGGCGAAATCCCGGATCAGCTCGCCGAGGGTGTCCTCGCCCTGCAGCAGGATCCGGTTGTCCAGCCGCTCGCGCATCGCCTCGGCCGCCGCCTGGGCGGCCCGCATCGAGGAGAACAGCCCGAGGGTCCGGCCGCCGGCCGCCCCGATCAGCTCCTCCAGCTCCGCCAGCATCTCCGGCCGGTCGGGCTCCCGGCCCGGCGGCGGCAGATGCCTGGCCACGTAGAGGATGCCCTGCTTCGGGTACGCGAACGGCGAGCCGACGTCGATGCCGCGCCAGTACGGCGGGCTGTCCTCGCCGACCTCCGGCTCGGACTCCTGCGGCCCCCGGAGGTCGGCCAGCCGGCCCTCGCCGGGCAGGCCCACCGAGGCCGCCACACCGTGGAAGTCCCCGCCGAGCTTGAGGGTCGCCGAGGTCAGGACGACCGAGCGCTCCTTGTAGAGGTTCTCCCGCAACAGCCCCGACACGCTGAGCGGCGCGACCCGCAGGGAGGCCGTGCCCAGGCCGAAGCGGTCCGGGCGCTCGATCCACACCACGTCGTACTCGGACTCCGACAGCAGGCGCTCGGCCGTCTCGTGCAGCGTCTCGGCGGAGGCCATCGCCTGCTTGCGGACCGCGTCCTCGTCGGTGAGCGCCTTGTCCCTGGTCTCCCCCAGCGAGGTGATCACCTGGCGGGCCGCGTCGCGGATCGCCGCGACCGCGTAGGAGAGGTACTCGGGCAGCTCCTCGACCCGGCCGGGCTGCGCCGTCTCCATCAGGCCGTGGTAGCTCTCGGCGGCGGCCTGCAGCGCGTCCACCGCCTTCTCGTTGGCGAGCCGGGCGGCCCGCTTCACCGTCCGGTTGACGGCGCCGACGGTGAGCTCCGCGGTGGCCGCGCCGGTCACCCGGTTCACCAGCTCGTGCGCCTCGTCCACGATCAGCAGCCCGTGCTCCGGCAGCACCGGGGCGCCCTCGATCGCGTCGATCGCCAGCATCGCGTGGTTGGTGACGACGATGTCCGCGAGCTTGGCCCGCTCGCGTGCCTTCTCCGCGAAGCACTCCGGGCCGTAGGCGCACCTGCTGGCGCCCAGGCACTCCTTGGACGTGACGGAGAGCTGCGCCCAGGCCTTGTCGGAGACGCCGGGGGTGAGGTCGTCGCGATCCCCGGTCTCCGTCTCGTCCGCCCAGTCGCGCAGCCGCAGGACGTCGCGGCCGAGCTTGCCGGTCGGACCACCGAGGGCGTCGACCGCGTCGAACAGGCCCTCGCCCTCCTCGCTAGGCGTGCCCTCGTGCGCGCGGTGCAGGCAGAGGTAGTTGGAGCGGCCCTTGAGCATCGCGAACAGCGGCCGGCGGCGCAGCACCGGGTGCAGGGCGTCGACCGTCCGCGGCAGGTCCCGCTCCACCAGCTGGCGCTGGAGCGCCAGGGTGGCCGTGGCGACCACCACCCTGTCGCCGTGCGCGAGCGCCGGGACGAGGTACGCCAGGGACTTTCCGGTGCCGGTGCCGGCCTGCACGAGCAGGTGCTCGCCGTGGTCGACGGCGTCGGAGACGGCCTCGGCCATCCGGACCTGGCCGGGGCGCTCCACGCCGCCGACCGCGGCGACCGCCGCGTGCAGCAGTTCCGGGAGACGGGCCCGGGAGGCCAAGTCGGCGGGGGCGGCTGCTGCCTCGGCGTCGTCGCCGGGCAGGGGCTGGGGTTGGGAGTCGTTCGTCATCGCCCTCCCACCCTACGGCGCGGGGGTGACAATCCGGCTCCGCTGTCCCGGCATCGCCTCGATCACGCCGGGGTGCAGTGCGTTGGGCACCTCGCCGTGCACGGCCGCGTGCGGGCGCCGGGGGCGGTCCCGGTAGCCGTCGAGCAGCAGGCGGTTGCGGTTCAGGCAGAGCCGGTCGATCACCGGGCGGAACAGGTCGAACAGCCGGAAGCGCTCGCCCAGCTCGGGGAAGCGTGCCTGGTAGTCGAGGATCTCGGCGCGCAGCAGGCTCCAGAACTCGGCCTCCGGCAGCCGCAGCCGGGGGTCGGACTGCCGGTCGAGCAGCGGGGCGAGGTAGCGGTAGACGCCGATGAACAGGCCGGAGTGGAGGAACTGGCAGAGGAAGTCCGGGGAGTCCCGCAGGAGGACGCCGCCGACCTCGGCCGGGACGCCGCGCAGTTCGGGCAGGTCCTGGTCGCTGAGGTTGACGTCGTCCACGAAGTCCTTGACCGCGAGGCGCACCGGGACGTCGTGCTCGTCGAACACCACGATGGCGTTCTCGCCGTGCGGTGAGAACACCGTGCCGTAGCGGTAGAGGAAGTGCAGCAGCGGCGGGAGCATCGCCCCGAAGAGCCGGGCCACCCACTCCCGCGCGCTCAGCCCGGAGCGGGCGATCAGTTCGACGGTCAGCGGACGGCCGTCCGCACCCGACTGCAGCAGCGCCGCAAGGGTGCGGGCCCGCTCACCGGGGTCGAGGAAGGGGCCGAGCGACTGGCGCCAGATCGCGCCGAGCAGTTCCTTGTACTGGTAGGGGGCTTCGGGAAGCTCCCGGTAGACCGGGTGGTCGACGGTCACCGAGGCGATCTCGCCGAGCAGGATCACCCGGCACTCGTCGCGCAGGAAGGCGTCACCGTCCCGCAGTCCGTGGATCCACTCGGTCACGGCGGGTGCGATCAGCGTGCGCTCGGTCGGCAGGCCCCGCCAGACCAGGGTGTTGAGGATCGCCAGCGGCAGCTTGACCGTACAGCGCTCGGGGCGGGTGACGTTGAAGAACGAGCGGATGGACTGCTGGGGCAGGCGCAGGTCCCCGTCCGAGGCCAGCGGGACGATCTCACCGCTGGCGATCCAGGGGGCGAACAGCGGGAGGACGGTCTCGTCCCACTGCCAGGGGTGCACGGGCAGCAGCAGGTAGTCGCCGGCGGCGTCGCCGAGCACCGCCCGCAGCGCCTGTGGATCGTCCAGTTCGGCGCGGTAGAGCTGCTCGGGATCCTCCAGTCCGGCCACGCCCCGGTAGCCGGCGAGCCGCTTGTGCACGGCGATCCAGGGCAACGGACGGGCGGTGCGCGCCTCCGGGGCCCAGCGGGCGGCGTCGGCGGCCGAGAAGCCCAGCCGGCCCTTGTTCGGGACGATCCAGGGGTGGCCGCCCTGCCGCCCCTCCAGCTCGGTGTGACTCAGCTCCGCCAGTTCGGCGGCGGTCGGCGCGGTGGCGAGCAGATGGGCGTCGGCGAGCAGGGTGGCCGTGAGTTCGCGGACCAGGTGGCCGGTGGTGTCCCCGCCCAGCCCCAGCGTGTGCCGGGCGAACTGCAGGAAGCGCAGCGGGTCGAGCTCGGAGTCGTGCGAGCAGTGCAGGGTGGCCGGGTCCACCTGCCAGCCGTCGTACGCGCCGCGGCGGGCGGTGAAGCGGTAGCCGACGGAGCCGGGGAGGTCGAGCCGGTAACGGCCGTCCCCCTCGGGGACGGGCGTGATCAGCTCCTCGTACGCGAACTCCCCGAGCATCTTGGCCAGCATCGCCCGGCGGGCCTGCTGCCAGTGCCCGGAGGTGAGTTGCGGGGGCAGGTACAGCGGCGGCTCAGCGGCTGGCTGCTGCGGCACGGGTCCACTCCTGGGGTCGCGGGAGGCCGGTTGCGGTGGGGGCGGTACTGGTGCTGCCGCCGGGGGCGAAGGTGGTCCAGGCGGTACGGCCGGGCAGCCGGTGGACGGTGCGCCCCGCGACGGAGTTGAGGATCACGGCGGCCCGGTACGCGCCGAGACCGAGATCGGGCGCGCCGACGCCGTGGGTGTGCAGTTCGGCGTTCTGAACGTACAGGCCGCCGGTCAACTCCGGGAGGGTGGCGACGCGATGGTCGAGGTCGACGCGGTAGCGGCCCGCCTCGTCCCAGTCGATCAGGGCGGCCAGTGGTTCCAGCGCGGCCGGCCGGGCGGCCCGGTAACCGGTGGCGAGGATCACCGCGTCGGTGCGCACCAGGTGCTCGGCGGCGGAGTCGACGTGCCGGCAGCGCAGTTCGAAGCCGCCGCACGGGCCGGGGCGCGCGTCGGTGACGGCGGTGCCGGGGGTGATCTCCACGGGCACGGCGTCGAGCGGGCGGCCGACGGTGCGCTCGTACAGGTGGTCGTGGATCTCGGCGAGGGTCTCGGCGCTGGCCGCCTTGTGCAGCTGCCACTGGGCGGCGACCAGGTCGTCCCGCACACCGGCCGGCAGGGCGTGGAAGTACCGGGTGTAGTCGGGGGTGAAGTGCTCCAGGCCGAGTTTGGAGTACTCCATCGGGGCCAGCGCCCGGGTACGGGTGAGCCAGCGCAGCCGGGTGCCGTCGCCGCCGCGCCGGCGCAGCAGGTCGAGGAAGACCTCGGCGCCGGACTGGCCGGAGCCGACCACGGTGATGTCCCGGGCGCCGTCCAGGGCGGCCCGGCGGTCCAGGTGGTCGGCCGAGTGCCAGGCCAGCGGGTGACCGTCGAGCGCGGCGAACGCCTCGGGGCGGACCGGACCGGTGCCGACCCCGAGCACGACGTTGCGGGCGAGGACCTCGGTGCGCCCGCCTGTGGCGGTGTCGGTCAGCTCCGCCCGGAACAGGCCGCCGGCCCGGTGCAGCGCGGTGACCTCGGTGCCGAAGCGGCAGGCGGCCAGTCGTTCGGCGGCCCAGCGGCAGTAGTGGTCGTACTCGCGCCGGGGCAGCTGGAAGCGCTCCGCGAAGTAGAACGGGAAGAGCCGCTCCTGCTCGCGCAGGTAGTTCAGGAAGGACCACGGGCTGGTGGGGTCCACCAGCGAGACCAGGTCGGCCAGGAACGGCACCTGCATCCTGGCGCCGTCGACCAGCATGCCGTGGTGCCAGCGGAACTCCGGCCGCGTGTCGCAGAACAGGGTGCTCAGGCCGGGCTCGCGGTCCGCGAGGGCGGCCAGCGAGAGGTTGAACGGGCCGATGCCGACGCCGAGCAGGTCGTAGGGAGGTGTGTCCATGGAGGAGGAGGTGTCCTAGGGGAGAGTCGGGGAGGCGTGCTCCGGGTGGCCGGAGGGCCGCTGCCGGATCATCAGGGCGGCGCGCTTGGCGGGGAGGTCGACCTCGGCGGCGAGGTGGAAGCCGGCCCGCTGGAAGGCGCGCACCGAGGGCAGGTTGCGCACGTCGGGCTCGGCGACGACCCGGTGGCAGCGCGGACGCACCTGGAGGATCCGCTCGGCGAGGGCGGCCAGCAGCAGCGTGCCGAGCCCCCGGCCGCGGGCCGTGGTGGGCCCGAGCAGCAGGTGGACGCCGGTGTCGTGCGGGCGCGCCGGGTAGTGCAGGGCGAGCGGATCCAGGTCGGCCCGGTAGACCTCCCAGTAGCTCATCGGGGTGCCGTCCAGCAGTCCCATGCAGGGCACGCTGCGGCCGTCACCGTCGAGTTGCTCCCGCAGGTGCTGCTCGGTGGTGGCGGGCGGCCCGTCCAGCTCCCAGAACGCCGCGACCTCGGGGTCGTTCATCCACTCCACGAGCAGCGGGAGGTCGGGGGTGAGGCGCACGGGACGCAGCCGGAAGTCGCCCGCGTCGGTGGGCACGGTGCCCCACCGGGCGACGCCGTCGAGCAGGTCGGCGGGTACGCGCCGGGCCGGCGATCCGGGGCGCGGCCGCGCCCCGGTCCGGGGGGAGGTGGTCACGCGGCGGCCGCCGGGTTGGCGATGTCGACGTACACCGACTGCGTCTCGACCGGGCCGACCAGTTCGTCCAGGCCGTGCAGCCGGGTCAGCAGGTTGGCCTTGCAGCGCAGCGTGGGCGAGTCCAGCAGGTGGGCCGGCAGCGCCGAACCGGTCGCCCGCGCGCGGGAGCCGGCCAGGAACCGGCGCAGGGCGGCGAGCAGCACGTGCTCGTCGGCGAGCCGCTGCGAGCCGAGGGCGCCGATCAGCCCGAGGACGTGGTTGATGCCGAGGTAGTAGGCGAACCGCTCGTCGGCGACGGCGTCCTCCACGAAGGTGTCGCTGGCGGCGCCGAGGCCGGGCAGACGGGCGTCCAGGTGTTCCGCGTGCGAGGCACGGAAGTAGTAGCCCTGGTTGTCGCGGTAGCGGCCGCCCACCGGCCAGCCCTCGGCGTCCAGCAGGACGAGGCTGTTCTGCTGGTGGGCCTCCAGGGCGATGCCGGCCCGGCCGTCCAGCCAGAGCACCGGCAGCACCACGGCGTCGAGGTAGCGCAGGAACCACTCGGTGGCCACCGTGGGCAGCGTGCGGCCGCACCGGGCGGAGAGCGCCCGCAGGATGTCGCCGAGCTGCGAGCGGACCAGCTCGGCGGGGCCGGCCGGCTGCTCGGCGACGAGTCCGGCCACGCACAGCGCCCGCTGGTCCGGCCCGAAGGGCTGTTGCCGCAGGACGGTGTCCAGTCCGCTCGGGTCCGCCGGTCCCTGCGGGCCGCCGAGCAGATCCACGCCGATCCAGGCCGGGTCCCGGACGATGTCGAAGCCGGGGTGGGCGGCCCGCCACTCGCCGCCGAGACCGCTCTCCAGCAGGCGGTGCACCTCCAGGCCGCGGTGCAGCTCCTTGCGGAGGTTCTCCCGACGGGAGTTGGTGATCCGCAGGCCGAGCGAGAGCTTGAGCATCCAGGGTGTGCCCGGGCGGTAGACCGTCCGCACGGAGGAGGTGGGGTACCAGGGCTCGCCGTGCGGACCGAGGTCGCGCAGCCGGCCGTCCGCCAGCAGTTCGGCGACGGCCGGGCGCAGGGCCAGCTCACGGGCCTGCCAGGGGTGCAGTGGCAGCGCGGCGGTACCGGGCGGGAGCAGGCCCGGGCTGCCGAGCAGGCCGGCGGTGATCCGTTCGGCGCTCTCGGCCAGCGCGGAGCCCGCGGCCAGCAGCTCGCGGTCGACGGCGTACCAGTGCAGCCGGAAGGAGCCGTGCAGCTCCGGGGAGTAGGCGGCGCTCTGGGCCGGCCCCAGGCCGTCGCGGCTCTTCGGGGTGGGGTGCAGCGGGTGGCCGAGGAGCAGGGCCTGTTCGGCCGTCAGGAACGGCGTGGCGACGGGCTGCGGGCCGGCCTGCCGCCGGTACGCCAGGATGTCGGCGGTCCGGGACACCGAGTCGGCGACCCGGGCGGCCAGGTCCGCGATCTGGCCCGGGTCGGGGCGCCGGGCGGCGGCCGCGGCGAGCAGCGCGGCGGCGGTGACGGCGTCCACCGGGGCGCCCGGCGCCCGGGCCCCGGCCGCCACGGGGGGCTGCTCACCGGCTGCGGGAGCCCCGGCGGCGCCGGTGAGCGCGGCGGGGCCGAAGCGGTGCCAGCCGCAGGGCGACCAGTGGCGGACGGGGACGGTGATCCGGGCGGCGCCGCCGAGTACGGGGATCCGGAGCCGGCCGTCGGGGTCGGGGGTCGCCCCGGTCTCACGGGTCCAGCAGCGCAGCAGCGCCTCCAGCGCGGCCTGCTCGGCGGCCACGGCCGGGTCCTGGTCCAGCAGCCGGTCGGGGTGGTCGCACTCGAGGTGCGGCCGGGCCGCGCCCGGGTGGTCGGCCGCGGGGCGGACGGTGCCGGGGTGTTCCGCGGCGGGCTCCGGCGGGCCGTCCTCCCGAGGGCGGTCGCGGTCCAGGGCGTGCGGATCGGGAGCGGTTTGCTCCGAGGCCGGCTGCTGTGGCACCGCCTGCTCCGGCAGGTACGGGGCTTCCGTCTGGGCTGCGGTCGGGGCTCCGGTGAGGGCGGTGCTCAAGGCTGCTCCTTGGGGCGCGTGGGACTGCGGGCGCGACAACGTCAGGGGTCGTCCGGCAGACGCCGTTCACCGCGCTTCAGGTAAGGGTTACCTATCCATGAGGGGTGATCACAAGAACGGCTCACTCGTTAAGGTGAAGACCGGGGCTTACTCACCCCCAGGAGGGATTCCCTCCTGTTCCAACGAGCCGGCGGCCCGTCGATCACGGCCGGTCAGGCATCGATGACCGGTGCACGTGATCCGCGACCGACCGGCGGACCACGCCGTCCGGCCGGTGGGGGACCGCCGGCCGGGCGGCGCACAGTGGGGGGAACACCGAGCCATGCCAAGGATCCGCCGGTCAGCCGGCCGGCCGCACGCGACGCCGGCCCGGCCGGCCCCACGCCGCCGGGCGGTCGCAGTCGGCGCCGCGCTCCTGACGACCGCCCTTCTCACCGTGACGGCCTGCGGCCCCGGCGGGGCCGACCCGCGGTCCGCCGGGTCGGGCGGCGGGGTGATCGGCGGCCTGACACTGCCGTCCGGTCTCCCGTCCGGCCTGCTCGACGGGCTGCCGAAGAGCTGGGACGACCTGAAGCGCTGGAGCTTCGAGGACTGGGACAACTGGGCCTCGCGGCACGTCTTCGACAATCCCGTCGTCAAGGACTTCTGGAGTCCGGACCGGATGGCCGACTCCAGGCCGGCCGACCCGGCACCGCCCGCGCCCGTCCCGGCCACCACGGGCCCCCCGATCGCTCCGGTCACCCCGACCGACCGGGCCACCGCGACCGCCACCCCTGCGACCGTCGCCACACCCTCCGCGGACGCCGGCGCCACCGATCCCGAGCCCGCCGTGGTGCGGGCCACCCCGGTGGGCCGACCGTATCTGAACCGGCCCTCGGGCAAGGTGTTCTTCACCGCCGACGGCGGCCGGGGCAACTGCTCGGCCACCGTGATCGCCGACCCGGCGCACCCCGGCCGGAGCAACCTGGTCTGGACGGCGGCCCACTGCGTGCACCGGGGCAGGGGCGGGGGCTTCTACCAGGACCTGGTGTTCGTGCCGGCGTACAACGACTCGGGAGCGGCCAGCGCCGGCCGGAAGGCACCACTGGGCCAACTCGCTCCCCTGGGAACCTGGTGGGCCGACACGGTGGTCCCGTCACCGCAGTGGACGGCCGAGGGTGGCGGCACGGGTGACGCGGCGAACCAGTACGACTTCGCCGTCATGCGGGTGCACGAGCAGAACGGGGACGGCAGGTCGCTGGAGGAGACGGTCGGCGCCGCCGTGCCCGTCTGGTTCGACGCGCCACGCGACACGCTGTCGGTCTCCGCCTGGGGCTATCCGCTCTACAAACCTTTCGACGGGCAGGAGTTGTACGGCTGCGACGGCGGCCGGCCGGCCCGGCTGTCGTTCGACGCCAAGCGCCCCCCGATGCTCACCATCGGCTGCGACATGACCCAGGGCGCCAGCGGCGGCGGCTGGTTCGCGACCATGCCGGACGGACGGACGGCGCTGGTGAGCGACACCTCGATCGGCACCGTGGACCACACCTCGTTGAGCGGGCCCTACCTGGAGGGCGTCGCCCGACAGGCCCTGGACTACATCTCCAGGAAGTAGCGCCCCCGACGGCGTGGTCGCCGCCTCCACCACGCCGATGCGACGCCGGTCACCGGAGGGGCACACAGCACGGCGGGCCCGGGACTCCTTCGAGTCCCGGGCCCGCCGTGACGCGGCCGGTCGGTCGGCCGGTGACGCGGGGCCTCAGCCCTGAGTCACCACACTGAAGCGCTCCAGCTCGGCCGCCAGCTCGGCGGCCACCTTGGCCTTGAGCAGCGTGCCCTCGCCGGTGTGCTCGGTGGAGAGCAGCTCGCCCTCGGCGTGCACCCGGGAGACCAGGTCGCCCCGGGTGTACGGCACCAGCACCTCGACCTCGATGGCCGGTCGCGGCAGCTCGTCGTCGATGAGGCGCAGCAGCTCCTCGATGCCCTGGCCGCTGCGGGCCGAGACCACGATGGCGTGCGGCTCACGGCGCAGCAGGCGCTGCAGGACGTGCGGGTCGGCGGCATCCGCCTTGTTGATCACCACGATCTCCGGCACGTTCTGCGCGTCGACCGAGACGATCACCTCGCGGACGGCGGCCAGCTGCGTCTCCGGCTCCGGGTGGGAGCCGTCGACCACGTGCAGGATGAGGTCGGCGTCGGCGACCTCCTCCATGGTGGAGCGGAACGCCTCCACCAGGTGGTGCGGGAGGTGGCGCACGAAGCCGACGGTGTCGGCCAGCGTGTACACCCGGCCGCTCGGGGTCTGGGCCCGGCGCACGGTCGGGTCCAGGGTGGCGAACAGGGCGTTCTCCACCAGGACGCCCGCGCCGGTGAGCCGGTTGAGCAGCGACGACTTGCCGGCGTTGGTGTAGCCGGCGATGGCCACGGACGGCACCTGGTGGCGCTTGCGCTCCTGGCGCTTGGTGTCGCGGCCCTTCTTCATGTCGGCGATCTCCCTGCGGAGCTTCGCCATCTTCTCCCGGATCCGGCGCCGGTCGGTCTCGATCTTGGTCTCACCGGGACCACGGGTGGCCATACCGCCGCCGGACGAGCCGGAACCGCCACCACCCATCTGCCGGGAGAGCGACTGACCCCAGCCGCGCAGGCGCGGCAGCATGTACTGCATCTGCGCGAGCGACACCTGCGCCTTGCCCTCACGCGACTTGGCGTGCTGGGCGAAGATGTCCAGGATCAGGGCCGTGCGGTCGACGACCTTGACCTTGACGACGTCCTCCAGCTGGATCAGCTGGCCGGGGGTGAGCTCGCCGTCGCAGACGACGGTGTCGGCGCCGGTGGCGGCGACGATGTCACGCAGCTCGCGCGCCTTGCCGGAGCCGATGTAGGTCGCCGGGTCCGGCTTGTCACGGCGCTGGATGACGCCGTCCAGAACCTCGGAGCCGGCGGTCTCGGCGAGGGCGGCGAGCTCGGCGAGCGAGTTGTCGGCCTCCTCGACGGTGCCGTCCGTCCAGACACCGACGAGCACCACGCGCTCCAGGCGGAGCTGGCGGTACTCGACCTCGGTGACGTCCTGGAGCTCGGTGGAGAGGCCGGCGACACGGCGCAGGGCCGCGCGGTCGCTGCGGTCGTGCTGGTCGCCGTCGTAGTGGCGGTCGTGGTCCTCGTCGATGGCCGCGAGGTCCTCGTCCATCAGGGCCTCGGCCCGGAGGTCGCCGAGGCGACGGGAGGAGTCACCGGATTGGTCGCGGGTTTCGAACGTGGAGGTCATTCTGTCCTTTGGGTGCTGGTGCGGGTGGCGGTGCGTGACCGCATCGAACGGTCGCACGTGGAGTCTGCCCGGCTGCCGCCCCGTTTACCTGTCGGGCGAAGTATGAGCTACCCCTCGGTACCGCGGGTGCCTGTGACGCTTGTACGTCCTCAGAACGCCGTGGACCTGCCGTGAATTCCCCATGATGGTCGCACGCCCGGTGCGGGCGGGTCACCCTGATTTCCGTCCCCCGGCTGCTCGGGCCGGCTGACGTCGTACACGCCGGAGACCCGCAGCATCGCGCGCATCACCAGCGGCAGGGCCTGCGCCGTCGGCAGTTCGACGGTGTAGGTGTGGCGCACCCGGAGTTCCTTCGGGGGCTCGACCTCCGCCGAGACGATCCCGATGCCCTCCGCGGACATCACCGCCGTGAGGTCGGCCAGCAGCCGGGGCCGGTTCAGTGCCTCGGCGCGCAGGGTGACGC
The DNA here is from genome assembly GCF_041435095.1 of Kitasatospora sp. NBC_00315. NCBI lineage: Bacteria > Bacillati > Actinomycetota > Actinomycetes > Kitasatosporales > Streptomycetaceae > Kitasatospora > Kitasatospora sp. NBC_00315. The sequence continues at coordinate 2,783,125 of NZ_CP108025.1, forward strand.
GGTAGCCGGAGGGGGGAACGGCGTCCGCCACCCAGTCGACGCCGAGCGGGGGGCGTCCGTCGGTCCGCATCCGCTCGGCCGTCGGACAGCCCGTCCGGTGCACGGTGACGGCGCCGCCGCGGATCGCGAAGCCCGTCACCTCGTCCGGCGGGACGGGCGTGCAGCACCGGGCCAGCCGGACGGGCGCGCCGGGCAGGCCCTCCACGCTGACCGGCGCGGCGCCGCGGGCGGCGGCGGGCGGCGCCTGCGGGGCGGGCTGACCGTCCGCCCGACCGGTGCGCACCGCCGGCGCCCCGGCGGGGTGCTCCGCCAGCCAGCGTTCGATGGCCAGCCGGGCACCCGGGGTACGGGCGTACGCCAGCCACTCGGGGTCGGGGCCGGACGGCTCGCCCGCCGCGCCGCCGGGACCGTCCTCGGTGAGGACACCCAGCAGGTCGCCGTCCTGCAGCGCGGTGGAGAGCGCGGTGAGCCGGCCGTTGACCCGGGCACCGATACATCGGTGCCCGGTCTCCTCGCCGAGCAGGTAGGCGGCGTCGACGCAGCTGGCCCCGGCGCGCAGCTGAAGCGTTTCGCCGCTCTCGGTCACGACGGTGATCTCGCGGTCGCCGGCCAGCTCGGCGGTCAGGGTGGACCAGAAGGCGTCCGGGTCGGGCGTGTCCTGCTGCCACTGCAGCAACCGGCTGAGCCATCCGGGGCGGGCCGGATCGGTGCGGTCCAGCTCGTCGGGGACGACCTGCCCGGCCACCGGTGCCGCGCACTGGCCGCCGGGCTGCTCCGGCTCCCCCAGGGCGACCACGCCCGTCTCGGCGACCCGGTGCATCAGCCGGGTGCGGACCAGTACCTCGACCACCTCGCCGTCGACGGCGACGGCGGTGTGCAGGGACTGGTACAGGTTGAACTTGGGCGCCGCCACGAAGTCCTTGAACTCGCCCGGCAGCGGGGTCCAGCAGGTGTGCAGTTCGCCGAGCACGGCGTAGCAGTCCGCGTTGTCCTCGACCACCACCAGCACCCGCCCGAAGTCGGCGGGGTGCAGACCCTGCGGCGGCCCGTCCGGCCCGGCCCGGCCCGCGCGCTTCACCATGACCCGGTGGACCGAGACGCCGTGCCTGGGTCGCACGGTGACCTCGGCGGACACCCCGGCCTCGGCGAGCTGGCGGGCCAGCCCGGCCGTGAAGGGCTGGAGCAGGGTGTCCGGCCGCTCCTCGTGCGCGGCGACCAGTGCCCTGGTCCGGGCGTGCTCCTCGGGGTGGAGGGTGGCGAAGACGATGTCCTCCAGCTCGGCCTTCACCACCTGGATGCCCAGCCGCTCGGCCAGCGGGATCAGCACGTCCCTGGTGACCTTGGCGATCCGTACCTGGCTGGCGGGCTTCATGTGACGGATCGTCCGCATGTTGTGCAGGCGGTCGGCCAGCTTGATGACCATCACCCGGACGTCGTCCCCGGTGGCGACCAGCATCTTCCGGAAGGTCTCGGCCTCGGCCGCCGCCCCGAAGTCGACCTTCTCCAGCTTCGTCACCCCGTCGACCAGATAGGCCACTTCGGGCCCGAAGTCGGCACTGACCTGATCGAGGGTCACCTCGGTGTCCTCGACCGTGTCGTGGAGGAGCGAGGCGACCAACGTGGTGGTGCCCGCGCCGAGTTGGGCGAGGATCATGGTGACGGCCAGCGGGTGGGTGATGAACGGCTCGCCGCTCTTGCGCGTCTGGCCCCGGTGGCTGGCCTCCGCCGTCCGGTAGGCCCGGCCCAGCAGGGCGAGGTCCGCCTGCGGGTGGTGCCGGCGGTGGGCCTGCACGATCGGCTCGATGGCGTCCGGCAGCGGCTGGCGGCCGGTGGCGAGCAGGGCCGCCCGCCCCGCCCGGCCCAGGGCGCCCCGGCCGAGCCCGCCGAGCGGACGTCTGGAGCCGCTGGGCCGCGCAGGACCGGCCGCCACCGCGGGGGCGGAGTCACCGGGCGCGGGTGCACCCGGTCCCGGCCCGCCGGCGGGCGGGGCTGCGACGTGGAGCGCGGCACCGAGGGGTGCGGCGCCGAGGGGCAGCGCGGCACCGAGCGGCTGTGCGGCACTGAGCTGCCCAGTCTCGGGCTGCCCGGCTTCGATGGTCATCGGCACCTCCGGCAGCGATCACCGGAACGACTGCCGACCCGGTGGTCCATGCTACCGAGCACAGCACGTTCCGCGATGCCCCGCTTCCCTTCCGTCATCGGGATCACCCGATCGGGGGGATTCACGGCGGAACGAAATGGGCAAAACGAGCCACCACGGATCGGCCATCGCCCCGGCGGGCGAGGGCCGGGCCCGGAAACGGCGGGCGGCGCCGGTCAGCCGGCGAGCGCGAGCCACCCCGCGTCCAGCGTCCCGCTGCCGACGATCACCGCGGCGCCGGTCATCTCCACCCGGCCGTCCGGGTGCTCGGTGATGGCCAGGCTCCCGCCCGGCAGGTCCACGGTGTAGCTGACGCTCTCGCCGGTGACCGCCGGGTCGGCGCCGTCGCGGCGGGCGGTCGCCACGGCGACCGCGCAGGCGCCGGTGCCACAGGAGCGGGTCTCGCCCGAGCCCCGCTCGTGCACCCTCATGGCGACGTGCCGCGGGCCCCGGTCGACCACGAACTCCACGTTGACGCCCTCCGGGTAGACGCCGTCCGGGCTGGTCAGCGGCGCGGTCAAGAGGTCGCCGGCCTGGTCGAGGTCGTCGACGAAGGCCACCGCGTGCGGGTTGCCCATGTTCACGTTGCGGGCCGGCCAGCGCCGCGCGCCGACCGCGACCTCGATGTCGTCGGGGCCCGGCAGCAGCGCGCTGCCCATCTCCACGGTGACGGCCCCGGGGGTTCCGTCGGCGGCGTCCGGCGCGATCAGCACCCCTCGTACCCCGGCCCGGGTGGCGACGGCCAGCGGCCCGGGCTCGGCCAGGCCGGCGTGCACCAGGTAGCGGGCGAAGACGCGTACCCCGTTTCCGCACATCTCGGCGATGCTGCCGTCGGAGTTGCGGTAGTCCATGAACCACTCGGCCCGGTCGGCCAGGTGGGCGGCGGCCGGGTCGGCGGCCGAGCGGACCACCCGCAGCAGGCCGTCACCGCCGATGCCGGCCCGCCGGTCGCAGAGCGCGGCGACGGTCCGCGGGCCGATCGTCAGCAGCCCGTCCGGGTCGGGGATGATGACGAAGTCGTTCTGGGTGCCGTGCCCCTTGAGGAAGGGGAGGCCGGACGGCTGCAACGGGGATTCGCTCACACCGACGATGGTACCGAGCGTCCCGGGCGGACCGCGGTGGTGTCGGAGCTCAGGCGTGCAGGTGGACGACCCGCCAGACGGCCAGCGCGAAGCAGAGCAGAGCGATCAGCGTGTAGATCACGATGGCGCGCCAGTCGGCCCGGACCCCGGAGCCGCGACGCGGCAGGCCCGGCCACTTGTACCCGGCGTGCCGGGCGGCCATCGCACCCCAGCCGACCGAGGCGGCGGTGAGCAGCAGGCCGAGCATCCCGACCATCGCCCCACCGGAGCCGAACGCGAGCGGGAAGCCGAACATCAGCGAGCCAAGGGCCGCCAGCAGGGCGATCGGAAGCGTCTGCCACCAGCGGAGTCTTCGGCGCGGCCGGATCTCACGCTCGTGCACCACACCGCCCGGACCGAGGTCGTCGAGCGTCGGCAGGGCGAGCGCGTAGGAGGTGAGCCCGTCGAGGGGCGGCAGGTCGGGCAGATCCGCCAGAGTCGGTGCGCCGCTCTCGCCGGGCTCGATGCTGACGCTCATCCGCTGCTCGGTTTCGGGGCCGGTACCCGTCGACACGCGGCCTCCCCTGACAGTTCGACACGAGTCCGGACCACGGCCGGTGCGGCCGGCCCTCGCGGCCGGTCTCCTCTGTGTCGATGATGGCATGTCCAAGGTGGCCGACGGCCCGTCCCAAGGGGTCTTCGGGTGATCCGTGGCCATGACGTGATCCGGCTGTAACCGCTGGTTCGTCCTGCACGGGAAGCTGCGTGCGCAGCTGCACCACCTGTTGGCCGGATCCCGCCGCTGTGCGGCTCAGACCCGCCCTCCGGGCTGATGGCCGATCAGTTCCAGCGAGCGCTGGAGCAGCTCCGCCGGGTCCGCGCCCGCCGGGCGGGCCAGCCAGTGGATGCGATCGTCGCGGCGGAACCAGGACTCCTGGCGGCGGGCGAAGCGCTTGGTCGCGCGGACGGTCTCCGCTTTGGCCTCGTCCTCGGTGCACTCGCCGGCGAAGTGGTCCAGCACCTGCTGGTAGCCGAGCGCGCGGGAGGCCGTCAGGCCCGCGCGCAGACCGAGTTTCTCCAGTTCGCGGACCTCCTCCAGCAGACCCGCCCCCCACATCCGGTCGACCCGCAGGGTGATCCGCTCGTCCAGCTCGGGCCGGGGCAGCGCGACGCCGATCTGCACGGCGTCGTACACGGCGGTGTTGCCCGGCAGGTTGGCGGTGAACGGCAGACCGGTGATCTCGATGACCTCCAGCGCGCGCACGATCCGGCGGCCGTTGCCGGGCAGGATCGCCTCGGCCGCGGCCGGGTCGAGGCCGGCCAGCCGCCGGTGCATGGCGCCCGAACCCAGCTCCTCCAGCTCGCTCTCCAGCCGGGCGCGGACCGCCGGGTCGGTGCCGGGGAACTCCATCTCGTCGATCGCCGCCCGGACGTACAGCCCGGAGCCGCCGACCAGGACGGGGGTGCGGCCGGCGGCGAGCAGCCGGTCGATCTCGGCGCGGGCCAGGCGCTGGTACTCGGCGACGCTGGCGGCCTCGGTGACGTCCCAGACGTCGAGGAGGTGGTGCGGGACGCCGCCGCGCTCCTCGACCGTGAGCTTGGCGGTGCCGATGTCCATGCCGCGGTAGAGCTGCATCGAGTCGGTGTTGATCACTTCGCCGTCGAGACTGCGGGCGAGTGCGACGGCGAGGTCGGACTTGCCGGCGGCGGTCGCGCCGACCACGGAGACGACACGGGGCGGGGTGGAGGAAGAGCTGCTCACGGGCCAAGTCTCGCAAACCCGGCGCCGCGCCGGTCGGGTCGCGTCCGCCGATGCCCCACTACGGGACGATATGACTGGTATCAGCCGGTCCACCTGTTGGCGGGTGACCGCGGGCGGTGGAGAACGACTCGGCGTGGACCAGCGTTGAGAACAGCGAAGGATGAGCCGCCCCGCGGGTCCGGGCGGCCGGACGCGACGACGGGAGACGTCACCATGGGCATGATGGACAACCTCAAGGGCAAGGCCGAGGAGCTCAAGGAGAAGGCGAGCGAGCTGGCGGGCAAGCACAACGAGCAGATCGACCACGTGGTGGACAAGGCCGGCGGAGCCATCGACAAGGCCACCAAGGGCAAGTACAGCGGGAAGATCGAGCACGGCGCCACCAGGGCCAAGGGCGCGGTGGAGGACTTCGCCCACAAGCCCGCGGACCCGGCCGGCGGCGCCGGTACCGACACCGGCACCGGTCCTTCCGTCTGAGCGCCCGGGAGCGGGGCGACGCCCGAGGTCCTTCGCCCGGGGGCCCGGCCACCGAGCCGGTGGGCTCAGCCCCAGGAGGCGACGAAGTACCCGACTCCGTACGGGGCGTCCTGGTAGGTCAGGCGGGCGGTGAGCCCGGTTCCCTCGGCCGCGCCGGCGAGCACCTGCCAGGGCGCCCGGCCCTCGGCCAGCAGCTCGGCCGCCAGCCCGGCGTCCAGCCCGGCCAGCGCCGCGAGGTCGGCGGAGCCCAGCGCCCGCGCGACGGCGCCGTCGTACTCCTCGGCGCGCCCGTCCAGATAGCCGGGTGCCTTCAGCGAACGACGGGCGCTGCCGTCGCCCATCACCAGCAGGCCGACCCGGTCGGCGAGGCCGGCCAGGCCCTCCCCGAGCCCGGCCATCCGGGCGGCGGGTGAGTCGGCGGGCACCGCGCAGGCGTGCGTCGGCACGGCCGCGCCCGCCTGCTCCAGCAGCCAGGCCCCGATCGTGAGGGCCGGCGCCAGCTCCGGCCCGTCGACGCCTCCCGAGGGCAGCCGGACGACCCGCCCGACCCCGTAGCGGTGCAGCGACCCGACGCCGCCCTCGGTCCAGACCTCGGCCTCCGGTCCGGTCCCCACCACGACGATCAGCTCGGGACCGGCCGCCAGCAGGGCGGCGACCGCCTCGGCGCAGGCCGCGCGCAGCGGCTCCAGCTCGGCGGCCGCCCCGGCGGCGACCTCGGGCACGAGCAGGGGCGGGCAGGGGCAGACGGCGGCGGCTACGAGCATGTCGATCACTCTATCGGGGCGGCCGGCCGCACCGGGGCGACTCGGGCCCCGCGCCCGCCCCGCGGCAACGGCGCGGGGCCCGGAGAGGCGCTCCTCTCCGGGCCCCGCGCCGTCGTGCCGGCAGGTCGCCGTCAGTCGCCGCAGCAGGCGCCCGCCGGGGCGGCCGGGGCCGGCGCGGGCGCCCCGATGCCGGGCAGGCCCAGCATGACGCCGGCCGGCCTGGCGGCCGGTGCGGCCTGCCGCTTCTCCCAGGCGTCGCCCGCCCGGGTGCGGCGGACCGCGGTGGTCGGGCCCTCGGCGAGCAGGTGGTGCGGCGCGGCGTAGGTGATCTCGACCGTGACCACGTCGCCCGGCCGGACCGGACCGGCGGGCCGGGTGAAGTGCACCAGGCGGTTGTCGGGCGCCCGGCCGGAGAGCCGGTCGGTGCGGTCGTCCTTCTTCCCCTCGCCCTCGGCCACCAGCACCTCCAGGGTGCGGCCGACCTGCTTCTTGTTCTCGCCCCAGGAGATCTCCTCCTGGAGGGCGATCAGCCGGTTGTAGCGCTCCTGCACCACGGCCTTCGGGATCTGGTCCGCCATCTCGGCGGCCGGGGTCCCGGGGCGCTTGGAGTACTGGAAGGTGAAGGCGTTGGCGAACCGGGCCTCGCGGACGACGTGCAGGGTCTGCTCGAAGTCCTCCTCGGTCTCGCCGGGGAACCCCACGATGATGTCGGTGGAGATGGCGGCGTCCGGCATCGCCTCGCGCACCTTGTGGATGATCCCGAGGAACCGATCCTGGCGGTACGAGCGGCGCATCGCCTTCAGCACGGTGTCCGAACCGGACTGCAGCGGCATGTGCAGCTGGTGCATCACGTTCGGGGTCTCGGCCATCGCGGCGATCACGTCGTCGGTGAAGTCACGGGGGTGCGGCGAGGTGAAGCGGATCCGCTCCAGGCCCTCGATCCGGCCGGCGGCCCGCAGCAGCTTGGAGAAGGCCTCACGGTCGCCGAGGTCGGAGCCGTAGGCGTTGACGTTCTGGCCGAGCAGGGTGACCTCGATGACGCCCTCGTCCACCAGCGCCTCGATCTCGGCGAGGACGTCGCCGGGGCGGCGGTCCTCCTCCTTGCCGCGCAGCGCGGGGACGATGCAGAAGGTGCAGGTGTTGTTGCAGCCCACCGAGATGGCGACCCACGCGGCGTACGCGGACTCGCGCCGGGTCGGCAGGGTGGAGGGGAAGGTCTCCAGCGACTCCAGGATCTCCACCTGGGCCTGCTGCTCGACCCGGGCCCGCTCCAGCAGCGCGGGCAGGTGGCCGATGTTGTGGGTGCCGAAGACCACGTCGACCCAGGGCGCCTTGCGCACGATGGTGTCGCGGTCCTTCTGCGCGAGACAGCCGCCGACCGCGATCTGCATGCCCTTGTGGCGGGTCTTCGCGGGCGCCAGCTGGCCGAGGTTGCCGTACAGCTTGTTGTCGGCGTTCTCGCGCACCGCGCAGGTGTTGAAGACCACCAGGTCGGGATCACTCTCCGCCGGGGTGGCCTTGACGTATCCCGCGTCCTCCAGCAGCCCGGACAGGCGCTCGGAGTCGTGGACGTTCATCTGGCAGCCGTACGTGACGACCTTGTAGCTCTTCGATCCGCTGTCACCGCTCACACAGACCAGGGTAAGGGCACGGCGCCCGGCCTCTCCCGGGCCGGTCCCGGGCGCCCGGGCGGGGGCATCACAACTCGGCCCGTTCCCGGGGCTTCCCCTCCCGTTCTCCTCTCCGGGCTGGCAGTATCCCCCCATGGCCCCCTCCCCCAGCGCCCGTCTCGGCCGGGCCGCCCGTGCGGCGGCCCGCAGCCGGCTCTGGCGCGCCGTCCTGGCGATGGTGCTGGTGACGGGCGCGCTGGGCGGCTGGTGGATGTCCTCGGCCGGCGCCGCCGGCTATCCCAGGGGGGCGACGGGCTTCGCGACCGGTGTCCGGAGCGGGGTCTACGACCGGTACGGCCAGCTGCTGCAGAAGGAGGTCCCCCGGGCGATGCCCGGTGTGCGGCTGCGCCTGGACAACTCGCAGGGCTCCATCGACAACCTGGAGCGGGTCACCTCCGGCAGCGACGACTTCGCGATAGCGACCGCCGACTCCGTCGCCGGGTACGACGGTCCGGGCAAGGACCGGCTGCGCGCGATCGCCCGGCTCTACGACGACTACTTCCAGCTGGTCGTGCCGGCCGGCTCCCCGGTCAGGCGCACGGCCGACCTCAAGGGGCTGCGGGTCGGCGTCGGCCAGTCGCTGTCCGGGGTGAACCTGGTGACCAGGCGGCTGCTGGCCTCGGCCGGACTCGACCCGGACCACGACGTGAGACCGTCGATGCTGGGGGTCGGCGACGCCGCCGACCAGCTGCGGGCGGGCAACCTCGACGCGTTCTTCTGGTCCGGGGGGCTGCCCACCACCGCGCTGACCGACCTCTCCCAGCGCTTCCCGATCAAGATCGTGCCGCTCGGCGACCTGGTGGACGGCCTGCACCGGATGAGCGGCGACGGCACCGACGCCTACCGGGCGGCGACCATTCCCGTGAACACCTACCCGGGGACGCCGACCGAGCCGGTGGCCACGGTCGCGGTGCCGAACCTGCTGGTCACCCGGGCCGACGTGGACACCGATCTGGTGCAGGGCATGACCCGCGCGGTGATCGACAGCCGGGACCGGATCGGCGCCGAGGTGCACGCCGCCCAGCTGGTGGACCTGCGGACCGCCGTGTACACCGACCCGCTCCCGCTCCACGAGGGCGCCAAGCGCTACTACCGCTCGGTCAAACCCTGACCTTCCCACCGCCGCCGCCCCGCCTGGGACGCCCGCCCCGGGCGTCGGCCCGGCGGCCCGGCTGCCGGCCCGGCCGGATCGGCGGGCGGATCAGCGGGCGCGCCGTCCGCTGAGCGGCACGGCCAGCGTCACGGCCAGCCCGCTCGGCTCGACCGGGTCGAACGAGAGCTCGCCGCCGCCCGCCAGCAGCAGTGTCCGGGCGATCGACAGCCCGAGCCCCGAGCCGTCCACGTTCTGGTGGCGCGGACTGCGCCAGAACCGGTCACCGACCCGGGCCAGTTCCTCCTCGGTGAGGCCGGGCCCCGCGTCGGAGACGGTGACCGCGACCTCCTTGCGGCGCACGGCGACCAGCACCCGCACCCGGCCGCCGGGCGGGGAGAACTTCAGCGCGTTGTCCAGCACCGCGTCCAGCGCGCTCCCGAACCCGATCGGATCGGCCATGCCCAGGGCCAGCGGCGGCCCGTCCCAGGCGAGCTCGACGCCGCGCTGCTCGGCGACCGGGCGCCAGGCGTCGATCCGGGCCAGTCCCAGCGCGGCCAGGTCGGTCGGCTCGGGCTCGGGGCGGGCGTGCTCGGCGGTGGCCAGCCCCAGCAGGTCGTCCAGCACCCGGGCGAGCCGGACGCCCTCCTCGCGGACCGCGCCCAGCTCCTCCTCCCGCCCGTCCGGCAGTTCGAGGCCGAGCAGCTCGACCCGCAGCATCAGGGCCGCCAGCGGGTTGCGCAGCTGGTGCGAGGCGTCCGCCACGAAGGCCTTCTGCTGGTCCAGCGCGAGCACCACGTGGTCGGCCATCTCGTTGAACGAGCCGGCCAGGCGCTGCAGCTCGGGCGGTCCGCCACCGGGCGCGACCCGGGCGTTCATCCGGCCGGTGGCGATGTCGTGGGTCGCCCGGTCCAGGGTGCGCACCGGGCGCAGCACCCACTCGGTGAGCCGGATCGCCAGCAGGACGGCGACGATCATCGCGACCGCCTCGCCCCCCGCGATGACGAACCAGCCGCGCATCATCCGCTCCCGCAGCGGACCGGTGGGGGACTCGATGAGCACCACCGCGACCACGTCGCCGTCCCGGACCACCGGCGCGGCGACCGCGAGTGTGCGGTCCGGGGTCCACGGCCAGACCTGGGGCGGGTTGTGGCTGCGGCGCCCGTCCAGCGCCTCGTGGAACGCCTGGTCGTCCCAGCCGGTGGCGGGGACGTGCCAGTCGGCGGGTGCGACGGCGATCGGACTGCCGTCCCGGGCGAAGAGGCCGATCCACGCGCCGTACAGCTCGTGGTAGCGGGCGACCTCGGTGCGCAGCGCGTTGCGGCGGCTGTTGTCGGGCAGGGCCTGCGCGCTCGTGGCGCCGTCCGTCGCGGCCGCGCCGTTCTGCGCCACTGCGGCGGACGGCGCCGAGTCGGGCAGGTCCTGGGCGAAGCGGGCGGCGTCGTCCAGCCGGTCGACCACCACCTTGCTCTGCTCGGCCGCCGCGACGGCGCCGGCCAGCGGCAGCCCGAGGGCGGCCAGCACGCAGGCCATCAGGGAGAGCAGGATGCCCAGGAGGCGGGTGCGCACGAGCCGTCAGTGCTCCGGGCCGGTCGTCAGGGGCAGGTCGTCCGGCTGGGCGGGCCCCTGCTCGGCCTTCGAGGGGGCGTCGGCGGGCGCGCCGGCGTCGACGGACCCGGCGGGTGCGTCGGCGGCCTGCGGCGCGTCGGGGGACTCCGGGATCAGCCGGTACCCCACCCCCCGGACGGCCTCGACCAGGCCGGGCAGCGCGAGCTTGGTGCGCAGCGAACCGATGTGCACCTCCAGCGTGCGGCCGTTGCCCTCCCAGCCGCTGCGCCAGACCTCGCTGAAGATCTGCTCGCGTCGGTAGACCACGCCCGGGCTCTGCGCGAGCAGGGCCAGCAGGTCGAACTCCTTGCGGGTGAGCGGTACGTCCCGGCCGTCCACGCTGACCCGGCGGCGTTCGCGGTCGATCCGGATGCCGCGCGACTCCAGCGGCCCGCCGGGAGCGGGCGCGGTGTCGTCGGTGGCGGCGGCCGGAGCGGCCGGAGCGGCGCCGCGCCGGGCCACCGCGTGGATGCGGGCGAGCAGCTCGCCCATGTCGTACGGCTTGGTGACGTAGTCGTCGGCGCCGAGGTTGAGCCCGTGGATCCGGGAGCGGATGTCGGCGCGCGCGGTCACCATGATCACGGGGACGCCGCTGCCGGCTCTGATCCGGCTGCACACCTCGAAGCCGTCGCGGTCGGGCAGCCCGAGGTCCAGGAGCACGACCCGATAGGGCTCGTTGCCGTCGGGCACCAGCGCGTCCAGCGCCTCGTGGCCGCTGCGGGCGTGCCTAACCTGGAAGCCGTGCCGGCTCAGGACCGCGACCAGTGCCGCGGCCACGCGCTCGTCGTCCTCGACGAGGAGCAGTCTCATGTCGCCTCCTTCCCGCAGGTCCGCCCGGGCGGACCCGGTCCCGGGCGCCCTCCGCGGTCCCGCCCGGTGTCCTGGGCAGTATGGGCCAGCGGGCCCGCCGGGCGCCAGGCTCGGTCACGCTGGGCCACCGGGCAGGTACCGCGGCGGACCGGGCTCGGTCCAGGCCGCCTGCCGCCGGGGGCGGACCGCGGCCGCGCGGTCACCCGTCGTGCCCGGCCCGCGGCGGACCCGGCCGGGCGGTGTGCCGTTGATGTGGCCGGATCGTGATCCTCAAGTTCCGCTCAGATCGGCTGACGTGGCATCGTCACCGCTCCTAGGGTCGCCCCACCGGGGGCTGCGAGCTCCGCCGGCTTCCGGCCCCCGGCACCACGGCGACCGGGTGACGCGTCGTGACGGTCGGCCGCACGTCGGCCGACCGGACGGCGCGTCAGCAGACACCGCATCACCGGCACTGCCGCCCGGGGCGCTTCGCTCCGGGCCGACACGAGGGAGCAAGGCGCGATGACCGAGAGCACCGGCACCGACTCGATCGCCGCCGCCGGCCCGCTGGTGGTGCTGGACGGGGTCAACAAGCACTTCGGCGCCCTGCACGTGCTCCAAGACATCAACCTGGAGATCGCCCAGGGCGAGGTGGTGGTCCTGATCGGGCCCTCCGGCTCGGGCAAGTCCACGCTCTGCCGCACCATCAACCGTCTGGAGACGGTGGACTCCGGCTCGATCACGATCGACGGCCGCCCGCTGCCCGCCGAGGGCAAGGAGCTGGCCCGGCTGCGCGCGGACGTCGGGATGGTGTTCCAGAGCTTCAATCTCTTCGCGCACAAGACGGTGCTGGAGAACGTGGTGCTCGGCCAGGTCAAGGTGCGCCGGCTGCCCCGGGACGAGGCCGTCGCCACCGCCCGGACCCTGCTGGACCGGGTCGGGGTGGGCGCGCAGGCCGACAAGTACCCGGCGCAGCTCTCCGGCGGCCAGCAGCAGCGCGTGGCTATCGCCCGCGCCCTCGCGATGAACCCCAAGGTCATGCTCTTCGACGAGCCCACCTCGGCCCTCGACCCCGAGATGATCAACGAGGTGCTGGAGGTCATGCGGCGGCTCGCCGCCGACGGCATGACGATGGTCGTGGTCACCCATGAGATGGGTTTCGCGCGGTCCGCCGCCAACCGCGTGCTGTTCATGGCCGACGGCCGGATCGTCGAGGAGAGCAGCCCCGAGGCCTTCTTCACCGCCCCGCGCAGCGACCGCGCGAAGGACTTCCTTTCCAAGATCCTGCACCACTGACCGCGCACCTGCTCCAGTATCGGTGTGCCGGGGGTGGACGGCCCGATGCCGTTCCCGCCCGCCTCCGTACGGAACTTCACGATCCCAGCGCCCGGTTGAGCCGTGGCCCTGCCCAGAGGAGAACGACCCTCATGAGGACTCGTCGCATCATCGCCGCCGCGCTCTGTGCCGTCGCACTCACCGCCACCACCGCCGCCTGCGGCAAGAGCGGCTCACCGAGCGACAGCGCCGCCACCGCCGGCGCCCCGCAGCTGCCGACGTACCAGGTGAAGTCGGACGTCAAGCTGGACGGCTCGAAGACCTTCGCCGAGGCCAAGAAGCGCGGCAAGCTGATCATCGGCGCCAAGGCCGACCAGCCCTTCCTCGGCTTCGAGGACCTCACCACCAACACCCGCAACGGCTTCGACATCGAGGTCGCCAAGATGGTCGCCGCCGACCTCGGCTTCTCGCCCGACCAGATCCAGTGGCAGACGCTGGTCTCCTCGCAGCGCGAGCCGGCCATCGCGAACGGCCAGATCGACTACTACGTCGGCACCTACAGCATCAACGACGAGCGCAAGAAGCAGGTCTCCTTCGCCGGGCCGTACTACATCGCCGGCCAGGACCTGCTGGTGGCCAAGGACAACACCTCCATCACCGGCCCGGAGTCCACCAAGGACAAGAACGTCTGCACCGCGACCGGCTCCACCTCGATCAAGAACATCGAGAAGTACGGCCCGAAGATCACCCAGTACGACGGCTACTCGGCGTGCGTGGAGAAGCTGCTCTCCGGCGAGGTCGACGCCGTCACCACCGACGACGCGATCCTCAAGGGCTTCGCGTCCAAGTACGCCGGCAAGCTCAAGGTCGTCGGCAAGCCGTTCACCACGGAGAACTACGGCGTCGGCCTGAACAAGGACGACAAGGCGCTGCGGGACGCGATCAGCGACGCGCTCAAGGCCCACCAGGACAACGGGGACTGGAAGAAGGCGTACGACGCCACCCTCGGCCTGTCCGGCTCCCCCACGCCCGCGATCCCGCCGCTGGTCCGCTACTGATCCGCACCTGATCCGCACCTGACCACCCCGTAGGACCAGGTTCCCAAGAACGAGAGGAGGGCCGCCGGATGGGCATCATGTTCGAAAACGGCAACTTCGCGCTGTTCCGCGACGGTTTCCTGCAGACGATCGAGCTGAGCGCGATCAGCGCCGTGCTCGCCATGCTGCTGGGCACCCTGCTGGCGGCCTTCCGGGTCTCCCCGATACCGGCGCTGCGCGCCTTCGGCACCGGCTGGGTGACGATCTTCCGGAACACCCCGCTCACCCTGCTGTTCTTCGCCGTCGAGTTCGGCCTGCCGGCCCTCGACGTGCATTTCAGCCACTTCACCTTCGCCGTGCTCGCGCTCGGCTTCTACACCGCGAGCTTCGTCTGCGAGGTGCTGCGCTCCGGCATCAACACCGTCCCGCTCGGCCAGGCCGAGGCGGCCCGCAGCCTGGGGATGACTTTCGGTCAAACTCTGGGCCTGGTGGTGCTGCCGCAGGCCGCGCGGACCGTACTCCCGCCGCTGAGCAGCGTGTTCATCGCGCTGCCGAGGAACTCGGCGATCGCCGGCGCCTTCAGCGTCGACGAGCTCTACCACGTACAGCAGACCCTCTCCGAGCAGGGCTACTCGATCTTCGCGATCTTCTTCTGGGTGGCCCTGGCCTACCTGGTGATCAGCGCGGCCGTGAACCTGCTGTTCCGCTTCCTGGAGAAACTGACGGCGGTGGCCCGATGAGCAGCCTCTTCACCCGTTCCGGCTCGGCGAGCGTCCTCTACGACGCCCCGGGGCCGCGCGCCCGGATCCGCTACCGGGTGTTCGGCGTGCTCTCGCTGCTCGGCATCGCCGCGCTGCTCTGGTACGCCTACGACAGCCTGGCGAGCAACGGCCAGTTCGACGGCGGCCTGTGGGACCTCTTCCAGTACACCGCCATCCAGCAGCGGATCCTCGACGGCGTCCTGAGCACGCTCAAGGCCTTCGGCCTGGCCGCGCTGTTCTCGCTCACGCTCGGGGCGCTGCTCGCGGCCGGCCGCCTCTCCGACCACCGGCCGCTGCGCTGGGCCGCCACCGCGTTCGTCCAGTTCTTCCGGGCGATGCCGCTGCTGATCCTGATCGTCGCGCTGTACTACGCGTTCTTCGCCAAGAACCCGATGTGGGCGCTGGTGCTCGGGCTCACCCTCTACAACGGCTCCGTCCAGGCCGAGATCATCCGCTCGGGCGTGAACGCGCTGCCACGCGGCCAGAGCGAGGCCGCCTTCGCCCTCGGTATGCGCAAGAGCCAGGTCATGACGAGCATCCTGGTGCCGCAGGCGGTCCGCTCGATGCTCCCGGCGATGATCGGCCAGATGGTGGTGACCCTCAAGGACACCTCGCTCGGCTACGTCATCACCTACGGCGAGCTGCTGTACGTCGGCAAGCAGATCGCCGCCCAGCCGCTCAACTCGGCGGGCTTCCCGTACATCCCGGTGGTCCTGGTGATGGCACCGATCTACATCCTGATGTGCCTGCTGCTGACCGCGCTCGCCCGCTGGATCGAGGCGCGCGGACGTCGCGGCGCGAACCGGCGCACACCGGCCGCTGCTTGACGGACACGCAGGTGATCTGTTGCATTGCTCTTCGTGACACCACCCGGGACCATCCTCGCGGCATATGACGCCCCCTCCACCCGAGCGTCGGCCTGCCGCCGCCCGGCCGGGCGGGAGGTCACCCCGTGGATCCGGTGATCGTGGTCGGGGCCGGGCCGGTCGGCCTGGCCCTGGCCCTCGCCCTCGCCCGGCAGGAGGTGCCGAGCATCGTCCTGGACGAGGGCAGCGGCCTGTGCGCCGAAGGGCCGCGCAGCGTCGTGCTCGGACGGGACGGCACGGCCCTCCTGGCCCGCCTCGGATACACCCGGGCCGCCTCCGACGCCGCCCGCTGGGACAGCTTCACCATCTGGCGCCGCCGCCAGGAGGTCCTGCGGGTCGACCTCGCCGGTACGCCCGCCCTGCACCTGCCCCAGCACCGGCTCCAGCGCGGCCTGCGGGACGCGCTCACCGCGACCCCTCTCGTCCGGCTCGCCCCGCTCAGCCGGGTGGTCGAACTCGAACAGGACCGCGACGGCGTCAGCGTCCGCACCCGCAACCCGCAGGACGGCACCGAGACCTGGTGGCGCGGCAGCCACGTGGTCGGCTGCGACGGCGCCCGCTCGGCCGTCCGCAAGCTGCTGAAGATCCGCTTTCCCGGCCGGCCGGCGGTCGACCGGCACGCCGTCGCCACCGTCCGCGTCGACCTGCCCTTCCCCGGCGAGGCCAGGCTGCACCGCGAGCCACCGTGGCGCGGCGACCGGGAGGCCTCCGCCCGCCCGCTCCCGGACGGCCTCTGGCGCCTCGACTGGCGGCTTCCCCCCGGTCGGCCCGCCCCGACCGAGCCGGTCGACCCGCACGCCACCTGGCCCGGCATCGTCACCGGGGACACCCTGCTGACCCGGGTGAGGTCCACCCTCACCGGCTGGTGCGGCGAGCTCCCCCGCTACGACCTGCTGGCCGCCGCCGACCACACCGCCCAGCAGCGGCTGGCCGCCCGGTTCCGCAACGGCCGCTGCTTCCTGGCCGGCGACGCCGCCCATCTGCACGGCGCGCTGGGCATGCAGAACCTCGCCGACGGGCTGCGCGACGCCGACAACCTCGCCTGGCGGCTCGCACTCGCCTGGCACCTGCACTCCGGCGGCCGGCAGGACGCCGACTCCCCCGCCGGCTCCCTGCTCGACGGCTACGAGTCCGAGCGCCGCGGCGCGGTCGGCGCCCGGCTGCGCGCCGTCGACCAGACCATGCCGCTGCTGCGCCCGCTGCGCGGCTGGCAGCACACCCGCCGCTCGCTGCTCACCGGCTCGTTCCGCAAGCACGCCCCGCTGCTCGCGGACGGCCAGCTCGGAACCGGCCGCTTCGGCGGCGCCCCGGCCTATCCGGCCGCGCCCTCCGGCGTCCCCACCAGGGTCCCGGTCCAGCGGGGGGCCGGCCGGGGCACCTCACTGACCGAGCTGCTGCCCGCGACCTCGCCCGGGGTGCTGGTGCCCGACCTGCCCGTCCTGGCCATGGACGGAGCCGCCGACCAGCTGCACGCCCGACTCGGGGCGACCTTCCTGCTGCTGCTGGTCGCCCCCGGCACCGCCGTCTGGTCGGCCCAGCACTGGCTGGGCGCCGGGCTGATGCCCAGACTCGCCGAGGTCGCCGCCGCCCTGCCGGTGCCCGCCGAGGTCCTGGTCACCGAGGACTACCCCGGCGCCGCCCCGCACACCGTGCTGCTGATCCGCCCCGACGGGCACCTGGTCGGGTCCACCCAGGGGTGCCGCGCCGAGGATCTCCAGGCCCTCGCCGACGGCGCCCGGGGCGGGCCGGCCCCGCTCGCGGGAACGCCCGAACCGGCCGCCTGACGGCGCGCCGGGCGCCCGGTGGCCGAGGGGGCGGTCACCCGGTCGGGTCACCCGGTCGCTACCGGGCGACCGCCGTGACCCGGCTCTCCCGCACCACCGTGATCCTGATCTGACCCGGATAGGTGAGCTCCTGCGCCACCCGCTTGGCGACCTCCCGGGCGATGACCTGCGCCCGGACGTCGTCGACCACGTCCGGCTGCACCATCACCCGTACCTCCCGCCCCGCCTGCATCGCGAACACCTTCGACACCCCGTCGTGGGCGCCCGCGATCTCCTCAAGGCGCTCCAGCCGCCGGACGTACGTCTCCAGCGACTCCCGCCGCGCGCCGGGTCGGCCGCCCGAGCAGGCGTCGGCGGCCTGCGTCAGGACGGCCTCCACCGTCCGGGGGTCCACCTCGCCGTGGTGCGCCTCGATCGCGTGGACGACCTCCGCCGGCTCCCCGTGCCGCCGGGCCAGCTCCGCGCCGATCGCCGCGTGACTGCCCTCGACCTCGTGGGTCAGGGCCTTGCCGATGTCGTGCAGCAGAGTGGCCCGGCGCACCAGGGTGGCGTCCACGCCCAGCTCGGACGCCATCATCCCGCCGATGTGCGCCGACTCCACCAGGTGCCCGAGCACGTTCTGTCCGTAGGAGGTGCGGTAGCGCAGGGTGCCCAGCAGCCGGACGAGCTGCGGGGCCATCTCGCCGACCCGCGCGGCCAGCAGGGCGTCCTCGCCCGCCCGGACGCACAGCCGCTCGACCTCCGCCCGGCTGCGCTCGTGCACCTCCTCGATCCGCAGCGGGTGGATCCGGCCGTCCGCGACCAGGGTCTCCAGGGTCAGTCGCGCGGTCTCCCGGCGCACCGGGTCGAAGCAGGACAGCTGGACCGACTCGGGGGTGTCGTCGACGATCAGGTTGACCCCGGTGACGGCCTCGAAGGCCCGGATGTTGCGGCCCTCCCGGCCGATGATCCGGCCCTTCATGTCCTCCCCCGGCAGGCGGAACACCGACACCACCGTCTCCGCGGTCTGCTCGCTGGCCAGCCGCTGGATGGCACCGGCGATGATCTCCCGGGCCCGCCCGTCGGCCTCCGCCTTCGCGGTCCGCTCGATCTCCCGGACCGAGACCGCGGCCTCGCGCCGGGCCTCCGTCTCCGCCTCCGCCACCAGCTCGGCCCTGGCCCGCTCCGCGCTCAGCCCGGCGACCCGCTCCAGCGCGGCGCGGCGGCCGGCCTCCAGCTCCCGTGCCGCGCCGCGGTCGCGCTCCAGATCGGCGGCCTGCCGGCCGAGCTCCGCCTCCCGGGTACGCAGGCGGCCGAGTTCCTCGGCGAGCCGCTCCTCCCGCCGGTCCAGCTCACCACGCAGCTGGGCGGTCCGTGTCTCGGCCCACTCCCGGGCCTGGGCGCCCTCCCGCGCCGCTCTGCGCTGGGCGGCCTGCAACCGGCGGATCATCAGCCAGGTCAGCCCCAGGACGACGACCAGTACGCCCGCCACCAGCAGCGAGCCGACCGATCCGGCACCCACCGCGATCTTCATCCAGCCCACTCCCCGTCCCCTGCGCGCCCGGTGTCCCTGCGCGCTCTGCTGTCGCGGCGGTGAGGGGCCTGCCGGGGCCGGTGACGCCGGCCGGCGTGGCTCTCTCAGCCTCGACTGCGGGGCAATTCGGCAATGGAGCAAGCCGCACGGACCCGACTCCGACCGCGTCGGGGCATACCTGCCCGACACGTGATCGAAGTGCTCCCTCACTGCTTGCGAGGCTAAGCGCAGGTTACGAAACGGTCAAGATGCGATCGAGAGTTGACTTCGTATCCCCCTGACGCGACATCACCGGAAGTCCGCGTCGTCCTCGCCGGTCAGCGGGTCGTCCTCCTCGCCGAGGGCCTCCCGGACGACCCGGAAGGCCAGCCCCTCCGAGTAGCCACGCCGGGCGAGCATGCCGACCAGCCTGCGCATCCTGGCCTGCCGCTCCAGTCCGCGCGTCGCGCGCAGTTTGCGGTCCACCAGGGCGCGCGCCGCCTCGCCCTCCTCCTCGGAGCCGAGCCGGCCGACCGCCTGCTCGACCAGCTCGCCGGCCACCCCCCGGGTGCGCAGCTCCTGGGCCAGCGCGCGACGGGCCAGCCCCCGGCCGGCGTGCCGTGACTCGACCCAGGCGTCGGCGAAGGCCGCGTCGTCGATCAGCCGGACCTCCTCCAGCCGGTCCAGCACCTGCTCGGCCACGTCGTCCGGGATCTCCCGGCGGCGCAGCGCGTCCGCGAGCTGCTTGCGGGTCTTGGCCGTACCGGTGAGCAACCGCAGGCAGATGTCCCGGGCCCGGGACTCCGGATCGGCGGGCTCCTCGGCGCGCGCACCGCGCGCCGGACCGTCGCCACCTGGCCGTCGACCCGACCGCCCCCGCTCGACGCCGCCGCGGCGGGCCCCGCCGCCCGCGTTCTCCCGGCGCTCCGCCCGGGCGCTCCCCACCCGGTCCGGCGCGGGGCCGGGCTCGGACTCGGACTCGGACTCGGGATCCGGATCGAACGCGGGCTCCGGATCGGACTCCGCCGCCAGCGCGGAGCGCCGTCGGCGCCGCCCTGCCGGCAGCTCGGAGGCGGGCGTCAGGAGCAGCCCCGGACCGTCGCCGGTGCCGGACTCGCCCGGCACCCCCCTGCCGAACAGCCCCTCCCCCGGGTCCGGCGCCGTACGGCCGGACCCGGGACGGGGCTGGTGTTCCTCGTCGTCGCGCATCAACGGCTCAGGCCTTGGCCGCCGCCGCCGCCGTCTTCTTCGCCGCAGCCGTCTTGGCGGCGGTCGCGGTGATCGGCTTCGCGCCGCCCTCGGCCACGTCACCCGCGGCGGCCGGAGTGGCCGGGGTGCCCGCCTCGGCCGCCGGGGTCTCCGACTTCGGGCCGATGCCCAGCTTCTCCTTGATCTTCCGCTCGATCTCCTCGGCGAGCTGGGGGTTGTCCCGCAGGAAGTTGCGGGCGTTCTCCTTGCCCTGGCCGAGCTGGTCGCCCTCGTACGTGTACCAGGCGCCGGCCTTGCGGATGAAGCCGTTCTCGACACCCATGTCGATCAGGCCGCCCTCCCAGCTGATGCCGTGGCCGTAGAGGATGTCGAACTCGGCCTGCTTGAACGGCGCGGCGACCTTGTTCTTGACCACCTTGACGCGGGTGCGGTTGCCGACCGCCTCGGTGCCGTCCTTCAGCGTCTCGATCCGGCGGATGTCCAGACGCACGGAGGCGTAGAACTTCAGCGCGCGGCCACCGGTGGTGGTCTCGGGCGAGCCGAACATGACGCCGATCTTCTCGCGGAGCTGGTTGATGAAGATCGCCGTGGTGTTCGACTGGTTCAGCGCACCGGCGATCTTCCGCAGCGCCTGGCTCATCAGGCGGGCCTGCAGACCGACGTGCGAGTCGCCCATCTCACCCTCGATCTCGGCGCGCGGCACGAGGGCCGCGACCGAGTCGATGATGATCAGGTCGACCGCGCCGGAGCGGATCAGCATGTCCGTGATCTCCAGCGCCTGCTCACCGGTGTCCGGCTGGCTGACCAGCAGGGAGTCGGTGTCGACCCCGAGCTTGCGGGCGTACTCCGGGTCGAGGGCGTGCTCCGCGTCGACGAAGGCGACCGTACCGCCGAGCTTCTGGGCGCTGGCCGCGGCGTGCAGGGTCAGCGTCGTCTTGCCGGAGGACTCCGGACCGTAGATCTCGATCACCCGGCCGCGCGGGAGGCCGCCGACGCCGAGCGCGACGTCCAGCGCCGTGGATCCGGTCGGGATGACGTCGATCGGGGCCCGGGACTGGTCGCCGAGGCGCATCACCGATCCCTTGCCGAACTGCCGCTCAATCTGGGCGAGGGCGTTCTCAAGAGCCTTCTCGCGATCCGTGCCTGCCATGGCTTCCACCCTCGGGTTCTGTCCTGTGCGCTTCATCGTCCTCGACGCTAGCGCGTCCCACTGACAATCGGCCCCGACCGGGCTCCGCCTGTGGAGAACTCACCGCCGGAGAGTACAAAGAACATATGTTCGATTCACATCGAAAAGCAAGGAGCCGCCCCGGCCCGTCCGGCCGTCCCCCGCCCCACCTGCCTACTCCTCCCGGTCGGGGCCGGCGCCGACCATGGACCGCAACCGGCGTGCCGTCTGCCGCCTGCGCTCCCTGCGCGCCTCCCGGCGCTGCTCACCACGGTCGATCCGCGGGTCGGTCGCCACCTCGTAGCGGCGCACGTACGTGCCGACGAAGCCCTGCAGCGTGGCCGCCGCCGGGATGGCGATCAGGGCGCCGACCGCACCGAGCAGCGCGGCGCCGGCGATCACCGAGCCGAACGCGACCGCGGGGTGCACGTCCACCGTCCTGGCCGTGATCCGCGGATGCAGCAGGTAGTTCTCGATCTGCTGGTACACGACGACGAAGGCCAGGACCCAGAGCGCGTCCACCGGCTGCACGGTCAGCGCGACCAGCACCGGGAGGGCGCCCGCCAGGTAGGTGCCGATGGTCGGGACGAACTGCGACATCACCCCGACCCAGACCGCGAGCGCCGCGGAGTACGGCAGGTCCAGCGCGGCGAACATGATCCAGTGCGCGGCCGCCGAGACCACCGCCAGCAGTGCCCGCGAGTAGAGGTAGCCGCCGGTCTTGGCCAGCGCGATCTCCCAGGCCCGCAGCACCTCGCCCTGCATGGCGGGCGGCAGCAGCGAGCAGACCGTGCGGCGTACGCGGGGCCCGTCGGCGGTGAAGTAGAAGGTGAAGAGGCCCACGGTGAAGGCCTGGAAGAGCCCGCCGATCAGGGTGCTCGACACCCCCCAGACGTTGTCGGCCGCCTGTTGGGCGTAGGTCTCGATGCTTCCCGAGTCCTTCAGCAGCCGCCGGCGCAGCTCGTCCAGCGAGAGGTCCTGGTGGAAGGTCCGGTTGACCCAGTGGATCAGGCCGTCCACCAGGTGCGGCAGGTCTCCGGCGATCTTCGCCACCTGGTCCACCAGCAGGGTGCCGAGTGCGGCCAGGAATCCCACGATGGCCAGCGCCACCGTGACGAAGACCAGGAACGTGCCCAGGCCGCGCCGCATCCCGCGGGCGGCCATCCGGTCCACGGCCGGCTCCAGCGCCAGCGACAGGAAGAACGAGACGATCAGCATCACGAACAGGTCGATCAGCTGGTGGAAGGCCCAGTCGGCCAGCTTGAAGAGCCCGACCAGCACCAGCGCCAGCAGCATCGCGCGCGGCAGCCAGCGGGGCATCGCGCCGCCCCACCCGCCCGCGGGGCGCAGACCCTCGGGCCGGACGGGGCGTGGCCCGGCGGTCTCGGCCGCCGGGGGTGGTACGGACGATGCGGGCGGCGTGGGAGAGGTGGGCGGTGTGTCCGGTTTCTGGGTTTCTGGGCTACTTACCACCCGCACAGTCTCACCCATGGATCCGGCCCCGAGTGCTGCCCCGGCCCGGTGGGTCGCCCGCCGCCGACGCCCGCCGCCGACCCCCGGCGCGGCGCGGCCGCGGAGCTCCGCGCTCAGCGCAGCAGGGTCGACACGCCCTGGGTGTCGCAGACCACCCGCCAGACGTCCTTGGCCTCCCAGCCGGCCGCCAGCGCCTCCCTGACCGTCCGGCCGCCGAGCTCGCTCATCAGATGGTCGGACGCGAAGGACTCCGCGTACACCTCACCGAAGTGCTCGTACATCCGTCGCCAGAACTCCGTCAGCCTCATGCGCCCATTATCCCGAACCCGAACGGACCGGCCCTCGGCCGGGCGCTCGGCCGGGATCTGATCCGGGACCTGATCCGGGGCCTGATCCGGGGCCCCGGCCGGCACCGGTCCGAGGGCCGGGCGCGGGCGCCGCCCCGTCGCGCTCCAGGGCGTACTCGACGTCGCCGTGCTCGTCCCCCGCGATCCGCTCCGGCCACTCCTGCCGGAAGGTGCGGACGTACCGGAGGCCGGCCTTCTCCATCACCCGGCGGGAGCCCGCGTTGACCGCCATCGTCCGAGCGATCACGCGTCGCACGCCCAGGTCGGCGAACCCCAGCCGGATCAGGGCGAGCGATCCCTCCGTCGCCAGGCCCCGGCCCCAGGCGGCCCGGCGCAGCCGGTAGCCGAGTTCGACCTCCGCCGTGGGCCGCTCCGGGTCGGTGGGGCAGAACTCGAACCAGCCGACGAACCGCCCGCCGGCCGCCCGCTCCTCGGCCGCCCAGAGGCCGAGGCCCGGACGGTCCGCGTACCGCTCGTAGTGGCCCAGCAGGCGGGGCAGCAGCTCGTTCGCGACCTCCTCGCGAGGGGTCGCCCGCCCGCCGGTGAGGTGGCGCATGACCCGGGGATCGCTATCCAGCTCGACCAGGTGGTCCACGTCCTGGGGGGTGAAGCGGCGCAGCACCAGCCGCTCCGTGGTCAGCAGTACCGTCATACCCGCGATGCTCGCCGGACCGGGGGCGGGTGTCACCGGGTTTTCGGCCGAGGTAAGCCGCGGGCGACCGGACGGACCGGCCGACGGACGGCACGACTGCGGCCCGGCTGCGGCCCGGGGACCGCGCGGAGCAGGGCCGTCCTCCGCGCCGGACGGCGGGGGCGGTCCAGTGCCGGACGGCGGGGGCAGATCAGTGCGGGACGGCGGGGGCGGGTCAGTGCGGCAGGGTGACGATCCCGGCGCCGTAGTACTGCCGGTCACCGCAGCCCTGGGCGACGCGCGGGCAGGCGTCGGCCGCCGTCCGGGCGAGCAGGGCGCTCAGCCGGTCGGAGTCGTAGTCCGGGTGCAGGGCGGCGGCGACGGCCACCGCACCGGTCACGTGCGCGGCCGCCATCGAGGTGCCGGCCAGCGCGGTGTACTGCCCGTCCGGCCAGTCGGAGACCACCGCGCCCTGGACGCCGGCGTCGGGGTCGCCGCCGGGCGCCGCCAGCGAGACCCGCCCGCGCCCGTAATTGGTGTACGCGGACGGCCGGCCGTCGCGGTTGACGGCGGTCACCGTCACCACCCCGGGCAGTTCGCCCGGCAGCCGGACGCACTCGACTCCGAGGTTGCGGCTCAGCGCGGGCCCGGAGACCCGGTCGTTGGGGCTGCGCTCGTCGGTGCGGGCACCGCCCAGGTCCTGCCCGTCGTTGCCGGCGGAGGCGACCACCACCGCACCCTTGCCCCGGGCGTAGTCCACCGCCCTGGCGACCGCCGTGACCACGGCGGCCTGATCCGGCTCCTCGGGGCAGTTGTACTTCCACGGGTCGGCGAAGTAGCTGTTGTTGATCGCCTTCGCGCCGTGGTCGGCGGCCCAGAGCATGCCGCAGACGATGTTCTCGGGGTAGTACTGGCCGAGCGGCCCGAGCAGCCGGACCGCCCCGATCCGCACGCCCGGGGCGACCCCCATCACCCCGTGGCCGTCACGGGCCGCGCCGACGATCCCGGCCACGTGGGTGCCGTGGCCGCTCTCGGTGACACCGGGATCCGGTCGCCAGGCGCCGGAGCGGGCGTCCGGGCGTCCGTCCGCGCAGGAGGCGGAGCTCTTCGGGTCGACCGCGGCACGCAGGTCGGGGTGGGTGTCGTCGACCCCGGAGTCGAGCACCGCGACCATCACCTTGCGCAGCGAGTCGGGGGAGGGCACGCCCGGGTCGGCCGCCGGCGTGCGCAGCAGGGCCGAGGAGGTGTCCGTGCCCGGGTGGGCGCCGGCACCGACCATCGCGATGTTCCAACTGTCCTGCTCACCGGGATCGGGCACCGTCGCGGTGGTGTCGTCGCCGCTCTCCCCCGAGCCGCCCGGGCTGTCGGGCTCCACCGCGTCCGCCCCGGCGGCGAGGGCCGCCCCGGCGCGGAAGTCCCCCGCGCCGCCGAGCGGGCGGGGCGGGCTCGGCACGGGCGCCGTCCTGGTGGCCCCGACCGCGGCGATCCCGGGGCGGGCCCGCACCTTCTCGGCGAACCCGGTGCTCGCGTACGCGAGGACGGCGCCGATCTGCGGGTAGTCCTGGACGACGTCGGCGCCGGCGGCACGCGCCTCGTCGTGGGCCAGCGCCGCACCCGTGGCGTCGGGGTGGTCGGCGAGCACCAGGTAGCTGAGGTAGGAGCGGCCCGGTCCGGCCACGTAGGGGACGGCGCCGGCCAGCACCAGCGCGGTCAGCAGCATCGCGAGCAGCACCCGCAGTGGCATCCGGCACGACCTCGCGGCGCCGCTCTCGGCCAGGTGGACCTGCTCCATCGCGCCGGTCTCCGCTCCTCGGCCCCGCCCGGATCATGGGTCTGAATCCTCACCATAGAAGCGTATTATCCGTTTTGTCCTTTTCGGCTACGGCAGACGGCAGACGACCCGCCCGGAGCACCGGAGGCCGGCGGCCGGTGCTCGGGCGCCCTGGCCGGTCCCCCGCGCACACCCGCCGCCGCACACCAGCCGCACAGCCGCCACCCGCCAACCACCACCCACCGCACAGCCGCCACCCGCCAACCACCACCCGCCGCACGGCCCTCGGAGCCGACCGCTGTCAGCGGCACACGGCACCATGGGGGCATGGCGCCCCGTACTCCCGCCCAACCGCCCGCCGACCCGCCGCCGACGGCCCCCGCCGACCCGCTGGCCGGCTTCGCCCCGGCCACCCGGGCCTGGTTCACGGGCGCCTTCACCGCCCCGACCGACGCCCAGACCGAGGCCTGGCGGGCGCTCCGGCAGGAGGCCGACGTCCTGGTGGTGGCCCCCACCGGCTCGGGCAAGACGCTCGCGGCCTTCCTCTCCGCCCTCGACCACCTGAGCAGCACCCCGCCGCCCGCCGACCCCCGACGCCGCTGCCGGGTCCTGTACATCTCCCCGCTCAAGGCGCTCGCGGTCGACGTCGAGCGCAACCTGCGTGCGCCGCTCGCCGGGCTGCGCCAGGCGTCCGTCCGGCTCGGGCTGCCCGAGCCGGAGGTCCAGGTCGGCATCCGCTCGGGCGACACCCCGGCCGCCGACCGCCGGCGCTTCGCGACCCACCCGCCGGACATCCTGATCACCACCCCCGAGTCGCTCTTCCTGCTCCTCACCTCGGCCGCCCGGGAGGCACTGCGCGGGATCGACACCGTGATCCTCGACGAGGTGCACGCCGTCGCCGGCACCAAGCGCGGCGCCCACCTGGCGCTGAGCCTGGAGAGGCTGGACGAGCTGCTGGAGCGGCCCGCCCGCCGGATCGGCCTCTCCGCCACCGTCCGGCCGGTCGAGGAGGTCGCCCGCTACCTCAGCCCGCGGCGCGGCGCCACGATCGTCCAGCCGCCCTCCGCCAAGCGGTTCGACCTCTCCGTCGTCGTCCCGGTCGCCGACCTGGCCGACCTGCCGGCCGCGCCGGCCGGCCCGGCCGGCTCCGACGACGGTCCGGGCGCGCCCGCCGGCCGTCAGGACGGCGGCGCCTCCGTCTGGCCGCACGTCGAGGAGCGGATCGTCGACCTGGTCCAGGCGCACCGCTCGACGATCGTCTTCGCCAACTCCCGCCGGCTCGCCGAGCGGCTCTGCAACCGGCTGAACGAGATCGCCCTGGAGCGCGCCACCGGCACCCCGCTGCCCGAGTCGCACGCCCCGGCCCAGCTGATGGCCGAGTCCGGCGTCGCCAGGGGCGCGCCGCCCGTGCTCGCCCGCGCGCACCACGGCTCGGTCTCCAAGGAGCAGCGCGCGCTGGTCGAGGAGGAGCTGAAGGCGGGCCGGCTGCCCGCCGTGGTCGCCACCTCCAGCCTGGAGCTGGGCATCGACATGGGCGCCGTCGAGCTGGTCGTCCAGGTCGAGTCGCCGCCCTCGGTCGCCTCCGGCCTGCAACGGGTCGGCCGGGCGGGCCACCAGGTCGGCGCGGTCTCCACCGGCGTCTTCTTCCCCAAGTACCGGGGGGACCTGGTGCAGTCCGCCGTGGTCACCGAGCGGATGCGGGCCGGGCTGATCGAGGCGCTGCGGATCCCGCGCAACCCGCTGGACGTCCTCGCCCAGCAGCTGGTCGCGATCACCGCCCTGGACACCTGGCCGGTCGACGACCTGCTCGCCCTGGTCCGCCGCGCGGCGCCGTTCGCCACCCTGCCGCAGTCCGCCTTCGACGCGGTGTTGGACATGCTGGCCGGCCGCTACCCCTCCGACGCCTTCGCCGAGCTGCGTCCGCGCCTGGTCTGGGACCGCGTCGCCGGCACCGTCGCCGGCCGCCCCGGGGCCCAGCGGCTCGCCGTCACCTCCGGGGGGACCATCCCCGACCGGGGCCTGTTCGGCGTCTTCATCGCCGGGACCGACCCCAAGAAGGGCGGCGGGCGGGTGGGCGAGCTGGACGAGGAGATGGTCTACGAGTCCCGGGTCGGCGACGTCTTCACCCTGGGCACCACCTCCTGGCGGATCGAGGAGATCACCCACGACAGGGTGCTGGTCACCCCGGCGCCCGGCGTTCCGGGCCGGCTGCCGTTCTGGAAGGGCGACACCCTCGGCCGCCCGCTGGAGCTGGGCCGGGCGCTCGGCGCCTTCGTCCGCGAGCTGGGTTCGCTCACCCCGGAGCAGGCCGGCGAGCGGCTGCGCGCCGCGGGCCTGGACGACTGGGCCTGCGGCAACCTGCTGGACTACCTCGCCGAGCAGCGCACCGCCTGCGGCCACCTGCCCGACGACCGCACCATCGTGGTCGAACGCTTCCGCGACGAGCTGGGCGACTGGCGGATCGTCATCCACTCCCCCTTCGGCGCCCAGGTGCACGCCCCCTGGGCGCTGGCGCTGGCCGCCCGCCTGCGGGAGAAGCACGGCCTGGACCCGCAGGTGATGCACGCCGACGACGGCATCGTGCTGCGCCTGCCGGACGCCGACCTGCTCTCCGTGGACTTCGACTTCGCCTCTCCGGCGGCCGGTCCGCCCGACCAGGCCCCGGTGGGGGCGGACGCCGCCCTGTTCGACCCGGCCGAGATCGAGCAGCTCGTCACCGACCAGGTCGGCGGCTCCGCGCTGTTCGCCTCCCGGTTCCGCGAGTGCGCCGGGCGCGCGCTGCTGCTTCCCCGGCGCAGCCCCGGCCGGCGCACCCCGCTCTGGCAGCAGCGCCAGCGGGCCTCCCAGCTGCTGGAGGTCGCCTCCGAGTACGGCTCCTTCCCGATCGTCCTGGAGGCCGTCCGGGAGTGCCTGCAGGACGTCTTCGACGTGCCCGGCCTGGTCGAGCTGATGGGCGATCTGGAGTCCCGCGCCGTCCGCCTGGTCGAGGTCACCACCCCCGAACCCTCGCCCTTCGCCCGCTCCCTGCTCTTCGGCTACGTCGCGCAGTTCCTGTACGAGGGCGATTCACCGCTGGCCGAGCGCCGAGCGGCCGCGCTCTCCCTCGACTCCCGGCTGCTCTCCGAGCTGCTCGGCCAGGCCGAGCTGCGCGAGCTGCTCGACCCGGCGGTGCTCGCCGAGCTGGAGGCCGAACTCCAGCGGCTCACCCCCGAGCGGCGGATCAAGGACGTCGAGGGGGTCGCCGACGCGCTGCGCCTGCTGGGCCCGCTCGACGAGGCCGAGCTGACGGCCAGGGGCGCCGAGCCGCTCTGGGCCCTCGAACTGGAGGCGTCCCGCAGAGCGATCCGGGTGCGGGTCGGCGGCCGGGAGCGCTGGTCGGCGATCGAGGACGCCGGCCGGCTGCGCGACGCCCTCGGCACTCCGCTGCCCGTGGGCGTTCCGGAGGCGTTCACCGAGCCGGTCAAGGATCCGCTGGGCGATCTGCTGGCCCGCTACGCCCGCACCCACGGTCCGTTCACGGCCGCCGAGGCGGCCGAGCGCTTCGGCCTGGGCGCGGCGGTGGTCACCGGGGCCCTGCAGCGGCTGACCGCCTCCGGGCGGCTGGTCCAGGGCGAGTTCCGGCCGGTCGAGGGGCACACCGCCACCGTCGAGTGGTGCGACGCGGAGGTCCTGCGGCGGCTGCGGCGCCGTTCGCTGGCCGCCCTGCGCCAGGAGGTCGAGGCGGTGCCGCCCGGCGCGCTGGCCGCCTTCCTGCCGCAGTGGCAGCACCTGGCCGGGCACCGGCTGCGCGGTATCGACGGGCTGGTCCGGGTGGTCGAGCAGCTCCAGGGCACCGCACTGCCCGCCTCCGCGCTGGAGAAGCTCGTCCTCCCGGCCCGGCTGAGCGACTACCACCCGGCCATGCTGGACGAGCTGACGGCGGCCGGCGAGGTCAGCTGGTCCGGGGCGGGCGCACTGCCGGGCAAGGACGGCTGGGTCGGCCTGCACCTCGCGGAGAGCTCCCACCTGCTGCGTCCGGAGCCCGTCCCGCTCTCCCTCACGCCCGTCCACAGCGCCCTGCTGGAGGCCCTGGCGGGCGGCTACGGCCTGTTCTTCCGGCAACTGGCCGAACGGGTCGGGGCGGCGGGTGAGCAGGCCGGGGATCCGCCGGCCGACCCGGACATCGTGGCGGCCCTCTGGGACCTGCTCTGGGCCGGGTACGTCACCAACGACACCCTCGCCCCGCTGCGCGCCCTGCTGGGCTCCGGCCGGACGGCGGGCGCGACGGCCCACCGGTCGCCCCGCTCCGCTCCGCGCGGCCGGTACGGCGGCGCGGGGCGGTCCCTGGGCCGGTCGGCTGCGGGCGCCGGCCGGAGCGGTCCGCCGACGGTGGCCGGCCGGTGGTCCCTACTGCCGGACTTCGCCGCCGACCCGACCGTCCGGGCCACCGCACGCGCCCAGAGCCTGCTCGACCGGCACGGCCTGCTGACCCGTGGCACGGTGGCCGCCGAGCGGGTGCCGGGCGGCTTCGCGGGGGTCTACCGGGTGCTCGCGGCCATGGAGGAGCGGGGGCGGGCCCGCCGGGGCTACTTCGTGGAGGGGCTCGGCGGAGCGCAGTTCGCCATGGAGGGCGCGGCCGACCGCCTGCGCGCCGTCAGCACGCGCCTGGAACGCTCCCGGGGCACCGAGTGGCCCGGGAGCACCGGCGCCGAACCCCCTCAGCCGCTGGTGCTGGCCGCCGCCGACCCGGCCAACGTGTACGGAGCCGCCCTGCCCTGGCCCGAGCCGCCGACCGGTCCCGAGGGCGCCACCGCCACGACCGCCCACCGGCCCGGCCGCAAGGCGGGTGCACTGGTCGTCCTGGTGGACGGCGAGCTGGCGCTGTACGTGGAGCGGGGCGGGAAGTCCCTGCTGGCCTGGCCCGCGGAGCCGGCCACCCGCTCGCTCGCCGCCGAGGCCCTGGCCAGGGCGGTACGGGACGGCGCGCTCGGCAGCGTCACGGTCGAGAGGGCCAACGGAGAGCCGGCCCTGACCTCGGAACTCGGCGCCGCCCTGGAGGCCGCGGGCTTCCATCCGACGCCGCGCGGCCTGCGCCTACGCCCGTGAGCCCGTGAGCCCGTGAGCGCCTGAGCCCGTAAGCGCCGGGCCTCGACGGCCGTGGGGCGGGCCCACGGCCGTCGAGGCCCGGCGCGTCACTCGCAGTGGTCCGCCGGAGACCTCTCGGCGGTGACGTGTTCACCCGATCGACGGGACGGACCGGTCGACCTCGGGTCGGCGTGCACGGGCAGCAGCCCCAGGGCCCAGCCGCCGGCCGCCAGCACGCCCAGTACGGCGCCGTCGGTACCCGGAGCCCCGGAGAGCAGCAGACGGCCGCCCAGGACCGCTCCCAGGCCCGCCAGGGCCCATCGCAGCGGCCGCAGCCGGCGTAGGCGTATTCGAGCGTCGGCCAGGACCGTCACCGCGACCGCGTGCATCGCCGCCTCCTCGGTTCGTCGCCGGGCCGGGCCCGGGTCGGCCCAGGAGGGCGGCTTCCGGTCCGGTCAGGCCGCGACCACGTCCACGGCCGCGGCCTTGGGCGTGATGGAACTCATCCGGTCGACGCCGGGAGCCGGCAGCTGCACCGGCTCGAGGACCGGCCTCAGAAGTTCACCTTCGGAGAGGGTGGCCATCGCCGCAAGTTCGGCGAGCGAGAGTTCGTCGCTGACCTCGCGCATGACCTCGGACATCCGAACGTCGAGTGCGTCGCAGATGGCGGAGAGCAGCTCGGAGGATGCCTCCTTCTGTCCCCGCTCGACCTCGGAGAGGTAACCGAGCGAAACCCTGGCTGCTGCCGACACCTCGCGAAGTGTGCGGCCCTGGCGCTGGCGCTGCCGACGCAGTACATCGCCCAGTAGGCGACGGAGCAGGATCATCGGTGCCTCCCTCCTCGGACTGCGGATCGAGATGTCACGTCCCCACCGTACCGCCTTGCCCGGTTCGCGTGCGGGGACCGTGGTCGTGTTCACTCTGGGCTGCAAGGCTGCCCCCTCCCCTGTTTCCGTTGTCCCACCCGGCTCGACCGGCCCCTCGCTGTGCCCGTTCCGGGGAGCGCGGCCGGCGCCGCGCGGTCGTGTGCTACCTGGTTTCTGCCCAACCAGGGCCTTCGATCTAACACGATCCTCCAGCTATGGCGGACGGTTCCGCCGGTTCGGCAGATCTCGGTTCGACGGAGATCTCACTTCGGCCCCGAACGACCGCTCCGCAGCCGCTCGACGAGCAGCTCCAGTGCGCCCGTCACCGCCATGCGACGGATTGTGGCACGCTCCCCGGACAACCGGGGCGAAGTGACCAGACTTCCCCCAGGACCCGCGAATGCCAGGTACACCGTCCCCACCTGCTGTCCGTCCTGCGGCTCCGGCCCGGCCACACCGGTGGTCGCGAGACCGTGGGTGGCGCCGAGCAGCCGTCGCACGCCCTCGGCCATCTGGCGCGCCACGACGGGGTGCACCGGGCCGTGGACGGCCAGCAGGCCCTCGTCCACGCCCAGGACGGAGGCCTTCAGTTCGGTCGCGTAGGCGGTGACCGAGCCCCGGAAGGTGGCCGAGGCGCCGGGGACGTCGACCAGCGCGGCCGCCAGCAGCCCCCCGGTCAGCGACTCGGCGACCGCCAGCGTGCCCCCCACGGCCTGCAGGGCCGCGTGCGCCTGCCCGGCGAGGCCGAAGTCCCCGCCGTCCCCCGTCGCCCCGCTCACCGGCCCTCGCGCTCCTTCGCCAGGCCCTGGCGGCGCATCCGCACCGCCTGGCCGACGTAGTCCAGAGCGGTGCCCAGCGTCAGCAGCACCGCGATGCCCATGAGCAGGGCGCGGGCGGTGGCCAGCCAGCCGGTCAGCTCCAGGACGTACATGCCCACCGCGATGCCCTGGGTGAGCGTCTTGATCTTGCCGCCGCGGCTGGCCGGGATCACGCCGTAGCGGATCACCCAGAACCGCATCAGGGTGATCCCCAGCTCGCGGGCGAGGATGACCACCGTGATCCACCAGGGCAGGTCCCCGAGGACGGAGAGGCCGACCAGCGCGGAGCCCATGATCGCCTTGTCGGCGATCGGGTCGGCGATCTTGCCGAAGTCGGTGACCAGGCCCTTGCGCCGGGCGATCTCGCCGTCGAACAGGTCGGTGATCATCGCGATGGCGAAGGTGGCCCAGGCCACCGAGCGCCACTTGGGGTCGTGGCCGCCGTCCGCGAAGAGCAGCAGCACGAAGACCGGCACCAGCAGCAGCCGGAGCATGGTCAGCATGTTCGCGATGTTCCAGATGCCCGGCGGCGGCGGCAGCGGGGCCCCCGCCCGTCCGGGACGGGCCGCGGCCGGGGCGCCGGGCCCCTTGGTCATTCGCCGGCTCCGGTGGCGACCACGCCGGCGGCCGCCACCGCGACGCGGACCGGCTCCAGCACCTCGGCGATCAGGTCGACGCCCTCGCTGGCGACCACCCTGGCCCGGTAGAACCGGCCGACCTCGGGGTTCTCCACCCCGGTGAGCGTGGTGAGGCCGTCCGTCTCCGGTGCCTGGTGGGCCGCCCGGCCCTCGACCAGATCGCCGTCCACGGACTCCACCAGCACCTCCACCTCGGTGCCGATCCGCTGCTCGGCCCGCTGGGCGGTCAGCTCCTCGGCCAGCCGGGACAACCGGGCCAGCCGGTCGGCCACCACGTCCTCGGACAGCTTGCCGTCGAAGGTCGCGGCCTCGGTGCCGTCCTCGTCCGAGTAGCCGAAGACGCCGATCGCGT
Organism: Kitasatospora sp. NBC_00315; assembly: GCF_041435095.1. Taxonomy (NCBI): domain Bacteria; kingdom Bacillati; phylum Actinomycetota; class Actinomycetes; order Kitasatosporales; family Streptomycetaceae; genus Kitasatospora; species Kitasatospora sp. NBC_00315. The sequence goes on from NZ_CP108025.1 coordinate 2,816,038, forward strand.
CCAGGCCGGCGTGCGTGACGAAGCGCTCCAGCTCGGCGAAGTCCTCCTCGGTCTCACCGGGGAAGCCGACGATGAAGTTGGAGCGGGCGCCGGCCTGCGGGGCCTTGCCGCGGATGGTGCCGAGCAGCTCGAGGAACTGGTCGGTGTTGCCGAAGCGCCGCATCCGGCGCAGCACGGCCGGCGCGGAGTGCTGGAACGACAGGTCGAAGTACGGGACGACGTCCTCGGTGCCGGTCATCACGTCGATCAGGCCCGGGCGCATCTCGGCGGGCTGCAGGTAGCTGACCCGGACCCGCTCGATGCCGGGCACCGCCGCGATCTCGCTCAGCAGCGTCTCCAGCAGGCGGATGTCACCGAGGTCCTTGCCGTACGAGGTGTTGTTCTCGCTGACCAGCACGACCTCGCGCACGCCCTGCCCGGCCAGCCACTGGGCCTCGTGCAGCACGTCGGAGGGGCGGCGGGAGATGAACGAGCCGCGGAAGGCCGGGATCGCGCAGAAGGAGCACCGCCGGTCGCAGCCCGAGGCGAGCTTGATCGAGGCGACCGGGTTGTCGTCCAGCCGCTTGCGCAGGGTGCGCGGGCCGGAGGCGGGGGCGAGGCCGTCGGGGAGGTCCTCCGGGGCGCCGTGGCCGGGCAGGGCCACCTCGGCCGCGGCGGCCTGGCGTTCCACGGGGGTGAGCGGGAGCAGCTTGCGACGGTCGCGCGGGAGGTGCGCGGCGTGGTGGCCGCCGGAGAGGATGGTCTGGAGCCGCTCGGTGATGTTGGCGTAGTCGTCGAAACCGAGCACCGCGTCGGCCTCGGGCAGCGCGTCGGCGAGTTCCTTGCCGTAGCGCTCGGCCATGCAGCCGACGGCGACGACCGCCTGGGTGCGGCCGTGACCCTTCAGGTCGTTGGCCTCCAGCAGGGCGTCGACGGAGTCCTTCTTGGCGGCCTCGACGAACCCGCAGGTGTTGACGACGGCGACGTCGGCGTCGGCGGCGTCGTCGACCAGCAGCCAGCCATCGGCCTCCAGTCGCCCGGCGAGTTCCTCGGAGTCCACCTCGTTGCGGGCGCATCCGAGCGTGACAAGGGCGACAGTACGGCGTTCAGGCATAGAGCCAAGATTAACGCGCGGCCCCGGGGACCTTCGCCCCGGAGGCCGCGCGCCTCGGATCTGCGGCTGTCGCAGCCGCCGGTTCAGCCCGCCTGCGGGTCTCCGGGGGTGTACGTGACGTGCACCACCTGGCCGTCCTTGCCCGCCGGACCGAGGTCCTTGCCGTTGACGTACACGTGCACGGCCCCGGCGTTTCCGATCACGAGCTTGATCTGCTTGGCGTCGGTGAAAGTCTGGTCCTGACCGGATTCGATGTTGTTCTGGTAGAGCGACTTGCCGGTGCCGTCCACGGCGGACACCCAGCTGGCGTCCTTCTCCGCGACGAGCTTGACGGTCACCTTGTCGGCCGGCGCGGCCGCGATCGCCGCGACGCTGGGTGCGGGCGCCGGCGGCTGGACGCTGGGGGAGGCCGCCACGGCGGAGCCGGTGCCGGATCCGCTGGGCAGTGGTGCGCTGGCCGAGCCGGTGCCGGCACCGCCGGTCCGGCCGCTGACCAGGTTGAAGCCGATCAGCACGACCACCGCGAAGATCGCGGCGACCATGGCCGCCGTCCAGTTCGGCCGGCGTCGGTCGGTGACCTTGATCGGACCGGTGTCGAGCAGTTGGCTGGGCCGCTTCGCCGCCGGTGCGCCGCCGTGTGCGACGTCGTACCGGGCGACCAGGACCTCGCCGTCGATGCCGACCGCTCGCGCGATCGACCGGATGTGGCCACGGGCGTAGAAATCGCCGCCGCAGCGGCCGAAGTCGTCCTCCTCGATGGCGTGGACTATGGGAACGCGAACGCGCGTACTCGCGCTCACCTGGTCGACCGTGAGGCCCGCCTCGATCCGGGCGGCCGACAGCAGCCGCCCGATGCTCACGGCGTCGGCGGCCGGATCAGGCTCACCGGACACGGCCACGACCGGATCGGAACCGGCCTGGACGGCGGAGGATCGACGGTTGTCACGGTCCGGGGACTTGCCGATGGTCACTGGGCGCGCCTTTCGAGCGGATGGCCACCTGCTGGAGGAACAGTCTAGGGGCGGGGTCGGAACGATTCTCAAGCGGAACAGGCCCGAACGTGCGTGCCGGTTCCGGCCGGGGCCGGCCGGGTCGGCGGTCGTCGGATGACGGGCGGTCACCCCGGCAGGGCAGCAGTGCTCCCCGGCCCTGTGACGCGGCGGCAACCGCTTCGGTTCCCACCGCTCCTGCTGTCCTCCGAACGAGTGAAACCACCCGGAGGCCACTGCTCTCCCGGGCCGGCGTACGGCCCGGGACACTGCTCTTCGTGGGGGCGGCTACCCCCGGATGCTCAGGATCACGCCGTCCAACTCGTCGGGTGTGACGAGCACGTCGCGGGCCTTGGACCCCTCGCTGGGGCCAACGATCCCACGGGACTCCATCAGGTCCATCAACCGGCCCGCCTTGGCGAAGCCGACCCGCAGTTTGCGCTGGAGCATCGAGGTCGAACCGAACTGCGTGGAGACCACCAGCTCGACCGCCTGGATCAGCAGGTCGAGGTCGTCGCCGATCTCCTCGTCGACCTCCTTCTTCGGCCCGCCGCCCACCGTCACGTCGTCCCGGTAGGTGGCGGTCAGCTGGTCCTTGCAGTGCTGGACCACGGCGGCGATCTCCGCCTCCGTGACGAACGCGCCCTGCATCCGGATCGGCTTGCTGGAGCCCATCGGCAGGAAGAGCGCGTCGCCCTTGCCGATCAGCTTCTCCGCGCCGGGCTGGTCCAGGATGACCCGGGAGTCCATCATCGCCGAGGTCGCGAACGCCAGCCGGGACGGCACGTTCGCCTTGATCAGACCGGTCACCACGTCCACCGAGGGCCGCTGGGTGGCGAGCACCAGGTGGATGCCGGCCGCCCGGGCCAGCTGGGTGATCCGGACCACCGAGTCCTCGACGTCGCGCGGGGCGACCATCATCAGGTCGGCAAGCTCGTCGACGATCACCAGCAGGTACGGGTACGGCGTCAGTTCCCGCTCGCTGCCGAGCGGCGGGGTCAGTTTGCCGGCCTTGACGGCGGCGTTGAAGTCGTCCACGTGGCGGAACCCGAACGCGGCCAGGTCGTCGTAGCGCAGGTCCATCTCACGGACCACCCACTGCAGGGCCTCGGCGGCCTTCTTCGGGTTGGTGATGATCGGCGTGATCAGGTGCGGGATGCCCTCGTACGCCGTCAGCTCGACCCGCTTGGGGTCGACCAGCACCATCCTCACCTCGTCCGGAGTGGCCCTGGCCAGAACCGAGGTGATCAGGCAGTTGATGCAGGAGGACTTTCCCGCGCCGGTCGCGCCCGCCACCAGGATGTGCGGCATCTTCGCCAGGTTGGCCATCACGGTGTGGCCCTCGACGTCCTTGCCCATGCCGACCAGCATCGGGTGCTGGTCGTCGGCCGCCGCGCGCGAGCGCAGCAGGTCGCCGAGGTTGACCATCTCCCGGTCGAGGTTGGGGATCTCGATGCCGACCGCCGACTTGCCCGGGATCGGGCTGATGATCCGTACGTCCGCGCTGGCCACCGCGTAGGCGATGTTCTTGGCGAGCGCGGTGATCCGCTCGACCTTGACCGCCGGTCCGAGCTCGACCTCGTAGCGGGTGACCGTCGGGCCCCGGGTGAATCCGGTGACCCTGGCGTCCACCTTGAACTCGGAGAAGACGCCGGTCAGCTGGGCCACCACGTCGTCGTTGATCTTGCTGCGGGTCTTGCCGGGCCCGCCGCGCTCCAGCAGGTCGAGCGAGGGCAGCGCGTAGCCGACGCCGCCGGAGAGCTGGAGCTGCTCCATCCGCGCGGGGGCCGGGCCGTGCTCCTCGGGTGCGGGCCGGCCGGCCGCACGGGCCGCGGGGACGGCCGGCTCCTCCGGCGGGGCGGTGCGGTCCTGGACCTGGTGCATCATGTCGGCCACGGCGGGCGAGGCGGGCACCCCGTACATCAGGGCGCCGTCCAGGTCGGCCGCCACCCCCGCGGCGATGTCGCGGGTCGCGTACGGGTCGTCGCCGGAGCGGACACCGCCGGGCCCGGACTTGGCGAACATGTCGGGGACGGCCGACTCCGGATCGGCGTCGTCGGCCTGCTTGCGCCGGCGGCGCCGGCGGCGGGCGGCGATCTCGTCGCCGGCGCCCTCCACCGTGAAGGGCAGCGCGTCCGGGTCGGCGTCCTCCGGCGGATCCGTGGAGAACTCGCGCTCCGGCGCACGCCCCTCGGCCGCCTCGGCCTCGGCGGACGGCTCGACGACGCCCAGCCGCACGCCCACCGACCGCAGCCGCTCGGGAATCCGGTTGACCGGCGTCGCCGTGACCACCAGCAGGCCGAAGAAGGCGAGCAGCAGCAGCAGCGGAACGGCCAGCGGCGGACCGGCGGCGGCCATCATCGGCGTGGAGGCGGCCCAGCCGACGATGCCGCCGGCGCTCCGGATCCGGGTCGCGCCACCGGCCATCGCGGGCGCGCCGCAGCCGATGTGCACCAGGCCGAGCACGCCGACCACCAGCGCGCTCAGGCCGATGACGATCCGTCCGTTGGCCTCCGGAAGCTCCGGATGGCGCATCAGCCGGACCCCGACCGACGCCAGCAGGAACGGCACCAGCACGTCGAGCCGCCCGAACAGCCCGGAGACCACGTTGGTCGCCGCCTCACCGAGCCAGCCCTGCGGGCTGAACCACGTACCGGCGGCCGTCACCAGGGCCAGCGCCAGCAGCAGCAGGCCGACGCCGTCCTTGCGGTGGTCCGGATGCAGGCCCTTGGCACCGTCGCCGAAACCCCGGAAGAGCGCGCCGACGCTGTGCGCAAGGCCCAGCCAGACGGCGCGCACGGCGCGGAAGAGTATCGGCCTGGGCGGCGCGGGGGCCGGGACCGGCCTGACCACGGCCTTCTTCGCGACCACCTTCCGGGCGGGCGCCTTGGCCGCCTTCGCGGCCGGTGCCTTGGCCGGCGGCCTCGCGGCGGCCTTCTTCGACGGTCCCGGAGCCGGGGTGCGCGCGGCCCCCCGGCGCGAGCCGCTGATGTCGCTTCCGGGCGTCCGAGTGGCCATGGTCCAGCAGCCTACCGGCGGCGCACCGCTGTGGACACGTGCTCGACCGCCGGGCGGCGGGCGTGTCGCAGACACACCGTCACGCCGGCCGCGGTTCACCTGGACGGGCCAACCGACCGACCTCCCGCGGCAGGGACCGGCGGGAATCCTGCTCCGGCTCAGTCCGAGCCGGGGCGCATCGCCTCCAGGGCGCGGCGCAGGCCGGCCAGCTTGCGCTCGAGGTCGGCGGCGGTCGCGGCGGCGCCGGAGTCGTCCGTGCCGTCCAGCTGCTTGGTCAGCGCCTCCGCCTGCTCCTCGACCGAGGCCAGCCGCGCGGACAGCTCGCTCAGCAGCGCACCGCCGAGGGCCGGCTGCGCCTCGCCCGCCTCCAGCTGGAGGCGCAGCAGCGCGGCCTGCTCCTTGAGCTGGCAGTTCTTCACGTAGAGGTCGACGAAGACGGAGACCTTGGCCCGCAGCACCCAGGGGTCGAAGGGCTTGGAGATGTAGTCGACCGCTCCGGCCGCGTAGCCACGGAAGGTGTGGTGCGGCCCGTGGTTGATCGCGGTCAGGAAGATGATCGGGATGTCCCTGGTCCGCTCGCGGCGCTTGATGTGGGAGGCCGTCTCGAAGCCGTCCATCCCGGGCATCTGGACGTCCAGCAGGATCACCGCGAAGTCGTCGGTCAGCAGCGCCTTCAGCGCCTCCTCACCGGACGCGGCCCGGACCAGCGTCTGGTCGAGCGCCGAGAGGATGGCCTCCAGGGCCAGCAGGTTCTCCGGCCGGTCGTCGACCAGGAGGATCTTCGCTTTCTGCACCACGACCCGCCCTCCTGCCGCCTGCCGCCCAGGGGACGGCACCTTTGTACTGCCCACCACTACCCCGGTCATGCTAGCCCGACCCCCTCGTCCGCCACATCGCCCGGTGGCATGCGGACCGCCGGACCCGCGCGGCGGCCGCACCGACGACCGCCCGGACAGGGCCCGGCGCTGTCCTGCGCTGAGTCGCCGTTCGGTCACTGTTCGCAACGATCGGTGACCCTACCGGGTTCCCGGCCCTCCCCGCCAGCGAACCAGCGCGGGCACCGGCGCGGGGGCCGCGCCGGGCTCCCCCTCCCACGCCCCGGCCGGGCCGCCCGCGGACCGGCGCCGGGTCACGCCTGCTCCAGCCAGTGGTGCATCACGGTCAGCAGGTGGTCGGTCTCGACCGGCTTGGTGATGTGGTCGGTGGCGCCCGCCTCTATGCTCTTCTCCCGGTCGCCCTTCATCGCCTTGGCGGTCAGCGCGATGATCGGCAGCCCGGCGAACTGGGGCATCCGGCGGATCGCCTCGGTCGTGGCGTAGCCGTCCATCTCCGGCATCATGATGTCCATCAGGACCAGCGCCACGTCCTCGTGCTGCTCCAGGACCTCGATGCCCTCCCGGCCGTTCTCGGCGTACAGCACCGTCAGGCCGTGCTGCTCCAGCACGCTGGTGAGCGCGAAGACGTTGCGGATGTCGTCGTCCACGATCAGCACCTGCTCGCCGTCGAACCGGCCGTCGAACCGCCCCTGCGGCCGGTCCCCGGTGCCCGGACGGGCGGCCTGCTCGGCGAACTGGCGCGGGATCGGCTCCTCGGCGGCCGCCCGACGGCGCTCGACGGCACCCCGACGGCGCTCCTCGGCCAGTTCACGGACCTCCTGGGCCCAGTGGTCCGCCGGGTTCTCCCCGACCGGTACGGGCGTGCCCACGGGCGTCACGCCGACCGAGGCCCGCACCGCCGGGGCGGCGGGGCGCTCGGGGACGGACGGGTCGGGGGCCTCACTGCGCAACGGCAGGTACAGCGTGAAGGTGGAACCCCGGCCGAGCTCGCTCTCGGCGTGGATCTCGCCGCCGAGCAGCCGGGCGATCTCGCGGCTGATCGAGAGCCCGAGGCCGGTGCCGCCGTACTTGCGGCTGGTGCCGCCGTCGGCCTGCTTGAACGCCTCGAAGATCTCCCTGAGCTTGTTGCCGGGGATGCCGATCCCGGTGTCGGAGACCGAGAAGGCGACCAGCTCCTCGTCCGGGTCGGTGATCGCGCCGGCCTCCAGCAGCTGCTCGCGCACGTGCTGCGGCACCTCGCTGCCGGCCGGGCGGATGTACAGGTCCACGGCCCCGCTGTCGGTGAACTTCACCGCGTTGGAGAGCAGGTTGCGAAGCACCTGCTGGAGCCGCTGCTCGTCGGTGTGCAGGGTGACCGGCAGCTCGGGCGAGACCCGGACGGCGAAGTCCAGGCTCTTGTCCACGGTGAGCGGCCGGAACGCCGCCTCGACGTAGTCGACCAGCTGGACCAGCGCGATCTTCGCCGGGCGGACGTCCATCTTGCCCGCCTCGACCTTGGAGAGGTCGAGGATGTCGTTGATCAGCTGGAGCAGGTCGGAGCCGGCGCCGTGGATGGTGTCGGCGAACTCGACCTGCTTGGGCGAGAGGTTGCCCTCGTTGTTGTCGGAGAGCAGCCTGGCGAGGATCAGCAGCGAGTTCAGCGGTGTACGCAGCTCGTGCGACATGTTCGCGAGGAACTCGCTCTTGTACCGCGAGGCGAGCGCGAGCTGCTCGGCGCGCTCCTCCAGGACCTGCCTGGCCTCCTCGATCTCGCTGTTCTTGATCTCGATGTCGCGGTTCTGCTGGGCGAGCTGCTCGGCCTTCTCCTGGAGCTCCTCGTTGGTGCGCTCCAGCTCCTCCTGCCGGGCCTCCAGCTCGGCCGAGCGCATGGAGAGCTCGGCGGTGAGCCGCTGGGACTCCAGCAGCAGGCCCTCGGTCTTGGTGTTGACGCTGATGGTGTTGACGGTCACGCCGATCAGGTCGGCGATCTGGTTGAGGAAGTCCAGCGCGACGGTGGTGAAGGAGCTGAAGGTGGCCAGCTCGATGACACCGAGCAGCCGGCCCTCGAACAGCACCGGCAGGACCACCACGTGGGCCGGCGAGGCCTCGCCCAGCCCGGAGGCGATCTTCAGGTATCCGGGCGGGGCCTCCTTCAGGATGATCGAGCGCTTCTCCACCGCCGCCTGGCCGACCAGCGACTCCCCGGGCCGGAAGGTGGTCGGCATCGCCCGCCGCTGGTAGCCGTAGCTGCCGATCAGGCGCAGCACGGTGTCGTTCTCGTCGTCGTCCTCGGTGATCAGTTCGGCGGTCCGGCCGGCCGGCTGGGCCAGGAAGAAGGCGCCGTGCTGGGCCGAGACCACCGGCGTCAGCTCCGTCATGATCAGCGAGGCGACCGCCTCCAGGTCGCGGCGGCCCTGGAGCAGGCCGGTGACGCGGGCCAGGTTGGTCTTCAGCCAGTCCTGCTCCTGGTTGGTGCGGGTGGTCTCGCGCAGGTTGGCGATCATCTGGTTGATGTTGTCCTTGAGCTCGTCGAGCTCCCCGGACGCGTCGACGTCGATCCGCAGGCTGAGGTCGCCCCGGGTCACCGCGGTGGCGACCTGGGCGATCGCGCGCACCTGGCGGGTCAGGTTGTTGGCCAGTTCGTTCACCGACTCGGTGAGGTCCTGCCAGGTACCGTCGACGCCCGGCACCCGGGCCTGGCCGCCCAGGCGACCGTCGGTGCCGACCTCTCGGGCCACCCGGGTGACCTCGGCCGCGAACGAGCCGAGCTGGTCGACCATCGTGTTGATGCTGGTCTTCAGCTGGAGGATCTCGCCGCGGGCGTCCACGTCGATCTTCTGCGAGAGGTCGCCGCGCGCCACCGCCGTGATGACCAGCGCGATGTTGCGCACCTGACCGGTCAGGTTGTTCGCCATCAGGTTGACGTTGTCGGTGAGGTCCTTCCAGATGCCGGCCACCCCGGGCACTCCGGCCTGGCCGCCCAGGATGCCGTCGGTGCCCACCTCGCGGGCCACCCGCGTCACCTGCACCGCGAAGGCCGACAGCTGGTCGACCATCGTGTTGAGGGTGCCCGCCAGGGCGGCGACCTCGCCCTGCGCCTCGATGGTGATCTTCTTGGAGAGGTCGCCGCTCGCCACCGCGGTGGCGACCTCCGCGATGTTGCGGACCTGGCTGGTCAGGTTGGACGCCATGAAGTTGACGTTGTCGGTCAGGTCCTTCCAGATGCCCGACACCCCGCGCACCCGGGCCTGGCCGCCGAGGATGCCCTCGGTGCCGACCTCGCGGGCCACCCGGGTCACCTCGTCCGCGAAGGCCGACAGCTGGTCGACCATCGTGTTGACGGTGGTGACCAGCTCCAGGATCTCGCCGCGGGCGTCCACCGTGATCTTCTTCGACACGTCGCCGCGGGCCACCGCCGTGGTCACCTCGGCGATGTTGCGGACCTGACTGGTCAGGTTGTTGGCCATCAGGTTGACGCTGTTGGTCAGGTCCTTCCAGGTGCCGGAGACCCCGGGCACGCTGGCCTGGCCGCCGAGGATGCCCTCGGTTCCGACGTCCCGGGCGACCCTGGTCACCTCGTCGGCGAAGGCGCCCAGCTGGTCGACCATCGTGTTGATGGTGTTCTTCAGCTCCAGGATCTCGCCCCTGGCGTCCACCTGGATCTTCTGCGAGAGGTCGCCCTTGGCGACGGCCGTGGTCACCTGCGCGATGTTGCGGACCTGGTCCGTCAGGTTGTTGGCCATGAAGTTGACGTTGTCCGTGAGGTCCCGCCACACCCCGGCCGCTCCCGGCACCTGGGCCTGCCCGCCCAGCCGGCCCTCGGTACCCACCTGGCGGGCCACCCGGGTCACCTGCTCGGCGAAGCCGGAGAGCTGGTCGACCATCGTGTTGATGGTGTTCTTCAGCTCCAGGATCTCGCCCCTGGCGTCCACCTCGATCTTCTGCGAGAGGTCGCCGCGCGCCACCGCCGTGGTGACCTGCGCGATGTTGCGGACCTGGCCGGTCAGGTTGTTGGCCATGAAGTTGACCGAGTCGGTCAGGTCCCGCCACACCCCGGCGACCCCCGGCACCTGCGCCTGCCCGCCCAGCCGGCCCTCGGTACCCACGTCGCGGGCGACCCTGGTCACCTGCGCGGCAAAGGAGTTGAGTTGGTCCACCATCGTGTTGACGGTGTTCTTCAGCTCCAGCATCTCGCCGGCCACGTCCACCGTGACCTTGTGCGAGAGATCACCCTTGGCGACCGCCGTGGTCACCTCCGCGATGTTGCGCACCTGCGCGGTCAGCCGCCCCGCCATCGTGTTGACCGAGTCGGCGAGGTCCTTCCAGCTGCCCGACATCGACCGCACCCGGGCCTGCCCGCCGAGCTTGCCCTCCGTCCCGACCTCGACCGCGACCCTGGTCACCTCGTCGGTGAACTCCGAGAGCTGCTCGACCAGTCCGTTGACCGTCCGCCCGATCCGCAGGTACTCCCCGCGCAAGGGGTGGCTCACCCCGCTGGTGTGGACGGAGCGCAACTCCATCTTCTGTTCCAGGTCCCCCTCGGCGATCGAGGTGAGCACCCGGCCCACCTCGGCCATCGGGCGGGCCAGGTCGTCGATCAGCGCGTTGCAGTTGTCGACGGCCGCCATCCAGGCGCCCTCGCCCGCGCCGGTCTCCAGGCGCTCGGAGAGCCGCCCCTCCCGGCCGACCGCCCGCCGCACCCTGGCCAGTTCGCCGGTGAGGTGCTGATTGCGCTCCGCGACCTCGTTGAACACCGCGGCGATCTCGGCCAGCGGCCCGTCGCCCGGCACGGACAACCGCCGCTTGAAGTTGCCGTCGCGCATGGCGGTCAGCGCGGCCAGCACCTTGCGCAGGTCGGCCGGCTCGGCGCCCCGGCTGTGACCCGGGCGCCGCCCGGCGGCGCCCCTCGGCGTGGCCCCGGAGCGTCCACCGCGGGCGGCGGGCGTCGTCGTACCGGTTGCGTCCTTGGTGGCCGAACTCAACGGGACCCTCCCACATCGTGAACTGTCCAGTACCGCCCAAAACCACTCGGGCACGGGCACCGGCGCGGCGGAGACGCCGCTACGGAGGCCGCCAGGCCCGCCGTCACCGCTTCGACCGTACTGCGCGATCAGACCGTTGCGGACCCCCCAGTCTGGCAGTACTGGCGCCGGGTGCACGGCCGGTTGCGCTCGGTTGGTGCGACTCCCGGCCAAACACGTGCGCAGAATCACCCGCAGGTGCCTGTTTCGGCTCCCCGTACCCATGGGCACCCCAGCGGAAAGTAGGGTGGAGCGCTGCACCGGCCCGCACGCGGGACTCGGCGCCGCCACCCGGCAGGCGCAGCAGGCGAGTCGGCCCCGGAGCGTCCACCGTGTGCGGCGGGCAGCAGGGCCTGAGCAGAGGAGTCGTGGCAACGTGGTCACCGCGCGCGCAGCCGCCACCTTCCGACCGGTGGACCGGTCGGCCGCCGCCGCACGCGGTTTCGTCCGCGACGCGCTGCTGAGCTGGGGGCTGCCCGAGGTCGTCGACGACGCGGTCGTGCTGGTCAGCGAACTCGTCACCAACGCCGTCGTGCACGCCGGAACCGACGCCGAGGTCTGCTGTCTGCGGGAGGCCGAGACCATCCGGGTCGAGGTCACCGACCACCACCCCGAACGCGGCCTGCCCTCCTTCGCGGACGTCCCGGACGCCGCGGAGGGACGCTACGCCGACCCGGACGACGAGGGCGGACGCGGCCTGCTGATGTGCTCGGCGCTGTCGTCCTGCTGGGGCGTCGAGTACGCGGCCGGGCGCAAGACCGTCTGGTTCCGCCTGCCGCTGCCCGACCACGTGGTCGGCACCCGCTACGCCGTCCCGGCCGCTCCCGGCGACGAACTGCCCAGCACCGACGGTCCGGTGCACGTCGCGGTGGTCCAGGTCGACGAGCACGGCCTCGTCCTGGCCTGGAATCCCGACGCCGAGGCGCTGTTCCTGCACCGCGCCGAGGACGTCCTCGGCCGCCCCTGGGCCGAGTTCGCCGCCTGGCCGCAGTCGGCGGGCATCGGGCTGGGCCTCGGCGAGACGCTGCGTCTGGCCCGCTGGGAGGGCGGCTTCGGCCTGCGCCGCGCGGACGGGCTCACGGTCGAGGTCTACGGCGTGCAGATCCGGGTCCGCGACGTGGAGGGCGTCCCGTCCACCCTCTGCCTGCTGGTCCGCGAGATCGACCGCGCGGTCCTGCGCTCCCCCGCGCGGACCATCACGGGCGATCCCGTGCCCCCGGCCGAGAGCCAGCTCGACCTGCTGGCCGGCCCGGCCGCCGAGGACGACCTACCGGCGCTCCTCCAGCGCACCGCCGAGCGGGCCCGCGACCTGCTCGACGCCGACGCCGCGTACCTGCTGCTCACCACGGACGACGAGAGCGAGTTCGAGGTCCGTGCCGCCACCGGTCTCAGCGCCGCGCGCCGCCGCTACGCCCGCTTCCCGGTGGAGCAGGGCCACAGCCGGTTCGACTCGGCCCGCCTGCCCGCCGTCCACGAGGACCTCTCGCTGCGCCCGGCCCCCGTACCGCTGCTCGCCGACAGCGGGATGCGCTCGCTGATCACCGTCCCGCTCAAGGTCGAGGGCCGCCTGATCGGCTCGATCGGCGTCGCGGCGGCCGCCCCCGGGCGCTACGACAACGAGGACGCGCTGCGCCTGCAGTTCGCCGCCGACCGGGTCGCCCTCGTCCTGGAGAGTGCCCGGCTGGCCGAGCTGGAACGCCTGCGCCGGGGCTCGCTCTCCTTCCTCGTCGAGGCCTCCGAACTGCTCGCGGGGACCTTGGAGCACGAGCAGACCCTCGCCCTGATGGCGCAGATGGCCGTGCCCACCCTCGCCTCCTGGTGCGCCGTGTACACCACCGGGGACAGCAGCGGACCGGCGTCCCTCGCCTTCGTCCTGCACCAGGACGAGGACCGGATCGACCCGCTGCGGCACGTGCTCGACAAGATCCCGGCGCCCGACTCGGGCCCCGCTCCCGGTGCCCGGTTCTGGACGGGCCCGGCCGACGCCGCCCGGCCCGGCGGCCCGGCGGACGGCCCGGAGCTCGCGGGCCTGCTGGGCGAGACCGTGGTGCTCCCGCTGGCCGCCCGCAACCGGGTGATCGGCCTGCTCGCGCTCGGCGCCCCCACCGGCGTGCGCTTCCGGCAGGAGATCCTCGAACTCGCCGAGGACCTCTCCCGGCGGGCCGCCCTGGCCCTCGACAACTCCCGTCTCTACTCCGAGCGCACGGCCACCAGTCAGGCCCTGCAGCGGAGCCTGCTGCCTCCGGAACTGCCCGAGATCCCCGGCGTCGAGGTGGACGTCTACTACCAGGCGGCCGGCGAGGGCAACGAGGTCGGCGGCGACTTCTACGACCTCTTCCCGATCCGTGAGGGCACCTACGGCTTCGCCATCGGCGACGTCTGCGGCACCGGACCGGAGGCCGCCTCCGTGACCGGCCTGGCCCGGCACTCGCTGCGCCTGCTCGCCCGGGAGGGACTGGACGCCCCCCAGGTCCTGCGGCGCCTCAACGCCGCCATCCTGGACGAGGGTTCGCGCAGCCGCTTCCTCACCCTGCTGTACGGCGAGATGACCCCGAGGGCGGACGGCTGCACCGAGCTGTCGATGGTCTGCGCCGGCCACCCGCTGCCGCTGCGGCTGCGCACCGACGGACAGGTCGACCAGGCGGCCACCCCCCAGCCGCTGCTGGGCGTGATGGAGGATCTGGAACTGACCGCCGAACAGCTGGTGCTGGAGCCGGGCGAGGTGCTCCTCTGCGTCACCGACGGCGTCACCGAACGGCGGGAGGGGCTCAGGATGCTTGGCGACGACGGACTCGCCCAGGTGCTCACCGGCTGCACCGGCCTGACCGCCGGCGCGGTCGCCACCCGGGTGCAGCGCGCGGTGGAACGCTTCGCGCCGGAGCCGCCGTCGGACGACATGGCCATCCTGACGATCCGGATCCCCACCCAGCGGGCGGACTGACGGCCCGTCGGCTCCGGTCGCCCGGACCGGGGCCCGCGGGCCGGACGAGCGCCCGCCGCGGCCGCGTCCTGCGGAGGCCCGCCGCGCCGACCCGGCTCGGCCGCCCTCCGACGGGTTCCGTTCGCCCGGCCGGCCGGCACCGTTCACCAACCGGCCAATCGTGAGTGGCCAACAGCATACGACCATACAAATTGTGCCATTCACAAGGGTACAAGCGCCCCTGCGCCGGGTAGACCGGATTCACCGGGGAATCCCCCGGCGGGGACACTGACCAGCGACTCTTCTGCTGGCACTTCAACTGGCCGCTGCCGTCCGCACCTTCCTTTCGTGCGCCCACGGCCCGGCCGAGCGCAGCCACCTCATCGCTCGCATTGACAGCGCCTCATCAGGCGCGCCCAGAGTGAAAGGAGCCTCCGGTGAGCAACGAAGCTACCGGGGCGCAGATCGCCCGTCCATCAGGAGCCGACGCCGGCTCCCTCGGATATCTCGCACTCGGACTCACCCTCCTCGCCTACGGACTGCTCTCCACCGGCATCCTCAGCGGCACGGGTGCCAAGGACGCAGCCACTCTCGCCCACCTGGTCGGCGGGCTGACCCTGTTCATCGCCGGCCTCTGGCAGTTCCGCTCGGGCGAGGGCTTCACCGGCACCGCGTTCACCAGCCTCGGCGCCTTCTGGGCCGTCTGGTCCGGCGCGGGCGGGGCAGGCAAGAACGCCACCGGCCTGTTCCTGCTGCTGTGGACGCTGCTGGCCCTCACGCTGGCGGCCGCCGGCTGGAACTCCGGCCTGTTCAGCCGTGCCGTCTACGGCCTGCTCGCCCTGTCGCTGGCGCTGTCCGCCATCGGCGTGTTCGCCGGCTCCGGCGGCCTGGGCAAGTTCGCCGGGTGGGTCGCGGCGGTCTCCGGCCTCGTCGCCTGGTACTCCGCCACCGCCGCGCTGACCAACAGCGGCTGGGGCCGGGCGGTACTGCCGGTCAGGTAGCGGGGGCACTCGGTCTCCGAGCGCTCCACGCACCGTGGGCCGGGCCTCCTCAAGAGGCCCGGCCCACGGGTGCACCCGCCGGTGTACGGCTCGTCCGGCACCGGCGGACGGCACCCCGGCCGTACGAGGGGGCACGGCGTGCCGGGGGCGCCGGATGCCGCCCGGGTGTGCCGACGGGGCCACCCGAGCCGGTCAGCGGCCCACCGAGGCCCGCGCGGGGGCCGTACGGGGCTCCCCGGCCCCCGCCGGCGCCGTCCGGGCCGCGCGGCGCCGCCGGACCGCCCACTGGGCGCCCAAGGTCAGCGCCAGGATGAACACCCCGACCAGCCCGTCGGCCCAGAAGTGGTTCGCCGTCACGATGACGACCCACACGGTCAGCAGCGGATGCAGCAGCACGAGCCAGCGCAGGGAGCTGCGCGACACCGTGATGACCGCCACCGCCACCAGGACGCACCACGCCACGTGCACCGAGGGCATGGCGGACAGCTGGTCGGCGACCACCACCCCGCCGACCGCTCCGCCGTAGACGGACTGCCCGTACTCCGCCGCCACGTCGACGAAGCCGTTCCCAGGCAACATCCGGGGCGGCGCCACCGGGATGAACTGGACCACCAGGCAGACCGCCGTGGTCACCATGACGGTGGTCCGCACCCAGGCGTACCGCGCGCGATGACGTACGAAGACCCACAGCAGCACCGCGATCATCACCGCGAAGTGCATCGAGGCGTAGTAGTAGTTCGCGGCCTTCACCAGAACCGGGTACGGCACCGCAGCGCGCTGCAGGGCGGCTTCGTCCGGCAGGCCGAGACTCAACTCCGTCCGATGGATCCAGGACGCCCGGTCCAGCGCGTGATCCGCGCTCATCAGCGAGAGCCGGCCCACCAGCTGCCAGAGCGCGAAGAGCGCGAGCAGGATGCCGGCCTCCCGCAAGAAGCTCCCGACGGCCGGTCTTCGGACCCGCTTGGCCGCGTACGCGGCCGCGAACAGGGCGACC
This sequence comes from Kitasatospora sp. NBC_00315, assembly GCF_041435095.1. Classification (NCBI taxonomy): domain Bacteria; kingdom Bacillati; phylum Actinomycetota; class Actinomycetes; order Kitasatosporales; family Streptomycetaceae; genus Kitasatospora; species Kitasatospora sp. NBC_00315. The sequence continues at coordinate 2,831,889 of NZ_CP108025.1, forward strand.
GAGGCGCCACCGGCCGTCTGCCACGAAAGGGTCAGGTTCTGCACTGGACGCGCCTCTCCACCGAGCTCAGGTTGTGCTGGCAGAGACGTTAACGCAAAGAAGCCCCCTCCCGGACGGGAGGGGGCTTCTTCGGAATGATTGTTCGGCGGCGTCCTACTCTCCCACAGGGTCCCCCCTGCAGTACCATCGGCGCTGTGAGGCTTAGCTTCCGGGTTCGGAATGTAACCGGGCGTTTCCCTCACGCTATGACCACCGAAACACTATGAAACTGTCACCGCACCGCTCTCCCCGTGGCCCGGGAAAAACGGGGTCGTTGTTTCAGAACAACACAGTGGACGCGAGCAACTGAGGACAAGCCCTCGGCCTATTAGTACCGGTCAGCTCCACCCCTTACAGGGCTTCCACATCCGGCCTATCAACCCAGTCGTCTACTGGGAGCCTTACCCTCTCAAGGAGGTGGGAATACTCATCTCGAAGCAGGCTTCCCGCTTAGATGCTTTCAGCGGTTATCCCTCCCGAACGTAGCCAACCAGCCATGCCCTTGGCAGGACAACTGGCACACCAGAGGTTCGTCCGTCCCGGTCCTCTCGTACTAGGGACAGCCCTTCTCAATATTCCTACGCGCACAGCGGATAGGGACCGAACTGTCTCACGACGTTCTAAACCCAGCTCGCGTACCGCTTTAATGGGCGAACAGCCCAACCCTTGGGACCTACTCCAGCCCCAGGATGCGACGAGCCGACATCGAGGTGCCAAACCATCCCGTCGATATGGACTCTTGGGGAAGATCAGCCTGTTATCCCCGGGGTACCTTTTATCCGTTGAGCGACGGCGCTTCCACAAGCCACCGCCGGATCACTAGTCCCTGCTTTCGCACCTGCTCGACCCGTCGGTCTCACAGTCAAGCTCCCTTGTGCACTTACACTCAACACCTGATTGCCAACCAGGCTGAGGGAACCTTTGGGCGCCTCCGTTACTCTTTAGGAGGCAACCGCCCCAGTTAAACTACCCACCAGACACTGTCCCTGATCCGGATCACGGACCCAGGTTAGACATCCAGCACGACCAGAGTGGTATTTCAACGTCGACTCCACAACCACTGGCGTGGCCGCTTCAAAGTCTCCCACCTATCCTACACAAGCCGAACCGAACACCAATATCAAGCTATAGTAAAGGTCCCGGGGTCTTTCCGTCCTGCTGCGCGAAACGAGCATCTTTACTCGTAATGCAATTTCACCGGGCCTATGGTTGAGACAGTCGAGAAGTCGTTACGCCATTCGTGCAGGTCGGAACTTACCCGACAAGGAATTTCGCTACCTTAGGATGGTTATAGTTACCACCGCCGTTTACTGGCGCTTAAGTTCTCAGCTTCGCCGAGACGAATCTCGACTAACCGGTCCCCTTAACGTTCCAGCACCGGGCAGGCGTCAGTCCGTATACATCGCCTTACGGCTTCGCACGGACCTGTGTTTTTAGTAAACAGTCGCTTCTCGCTGGTCTCTGCGGCCGGCCCCAGCTCAGAGTGCAAGACTCATCACCAGTTCCGGCCCCCCTTCTCCCGAAGTTACGGGGGCATTTTGCCGAGTTCCTTAACCATAGTTCACCCGAACGCCTCGGTATTCTCTACCTGACCACCTGAGTCGGTTTGGGGTACGGGCCGCCATGAAACTCGCTAGAGGCTTTTCTCGACAGCATAGGATCATCCACTTCACCACAATCGGCTCGGCATCAGGTCTCAGCCTCAATGAGTGACGGATTTGCCTATCACTCGGCCTACACCCTTACCCCGGGACAACCACCGCCCGGGCTGGACTACCTTCCTGCGTCACCCCATCGCTCACCTACTACCCTGTTGGGTCAGCGGCTCCACCACGTCCCTTTGTCCGAAGACTCCGGGCCGGCTTCACGGCTTTAGCATTCAGAGGTTCGACGTTGGCGCTTCAAAGCGGGTACGGGAATATCAACCCGTTGTCCATCGACTACGCCTGTCGGCCTCGCCTTAGGTCCCGACTTACCCTGGGCAGATCAGCTTGACCCAGGAACCCTTGGTCAATCGGCGCAAGAGTTTCTCACTCTTGTATCGCTACTCATGCCTGCATTCTCACTCGTGTCCCGTCCACAACTGGATTCCTCCGCTGCTTCACCCGGAACACGACGCTCCCCTACCCATCACAGCCCCCGTTGGGGGTATTGCTGCAATGACACGACTTCGGTGGTGTGCTTGAGCCCCGCTACATTGTCGGCGCGGAATCACTTGACCAGTGAGCTATTACGCACTCTTTCAAGGGTGGCTGCTTCTAAGCCAACCTCCTGGTTGTCTCTGCGACTCCACATCCTTTCCCACTTAGCACACGCTTAGGGACCTTAGTCGGTGTTCTGGGCTGTTTCCCTCTCGACCATGGAGCTTATCCCCCACAGTCTCACTGCCACGCTCTCACTTACCGGCATTCGGAGTTTGGCTAAGGTCAGTAACCCGTTGAGGCCCATCGCCTATCCAGTGCTCTACCTCCGGCAAGAAACACGTGACGCTGCACCTAAATGCATTTCGGGGAGAACCAGCTATCACGGAGTTTGATTGGCCTTTCACCCCTAACCACAGGTCATCCCCCAGGTTTTCAACCCTGGTGGGTTCGGTCCTCCACGAAGTCTTACCTCCGCTTCAACCTGCCCATGGCTAGATCACTCCGCTTCGGGTCTTGGGCATGCAACTGAAACGCCCTATTCGGACTCGCTTTCGCTACGGCTACCCCACACGGGTTAACCTCGCTACACACCGCAAACTCGCAGGCTCATTCTTCAAAAGGCACGCAGTCACGAGACACACAGCAAGCTGCACGTCCGACGCTCCCACGGCTTGTAGGCACACGGTTTCAGGTACTATTTCACTCCGCTCCCGCGGTACTTTTCACCATTCCCTCACGGTACTATCCGCTATCGGTCACCAGGGAATATTTAGGCTTAGCGGGTGGTCCCGCCAGATTCACACGGAATTTCTCGGGCTCCGTGCTACTTGGGAGAAGCTCAAGTGAGCCGCTGATGTTTCGTCTACGGGGGTCTTACCCTCTACGCCGGACCTTTCGCATGTCCTTCGACTACACCAACGGTTTCTGACTCACCCAGCCGCCGGCAGACGACTGAAGAACTTTCCCACGACCCCTACTACGCAACCCCTGCCGGGTATCACACGTAACAGGTTTAGCCTCATCCGGTTTCGCTCGCCACTACTCCCGGAATCACGGTTGTTTTCTCTTCCTGCGGGTACTGAGATGTTTCACTTCCCCGCGTTCCCTCCACATACCCTATGTGTTCAGGTATGGGTGACAGCCCATGACGACTGCCGGGTTTCCCCATTCGGAAACCCCCGGATCAAAGCCTGGTTGACGGCTCCCCGGGGACTATCGTGGCCTCCCACGTCCTTCATCGGTTCCTGGTGCCAAGGCATCCACCGTGCGCCCTTAAAAACTTGGCCACAGATGCTCGCGTCCACTGTGCAGTTCTCAAACAACGACCAGTCACCCACCATCAACGCGTCACGACGCATCTCAAGTAGGACCGGCACTGAAGCAACGACCATCACAGCCGTTCCCTCAGGACCCAACAACGTGCCCGCCACGACCCAACCCCACCAGATGCTTTCCACGCGCCGAAGCGCAGTACTCGCGGTCGATGAGACCGAACCGTGCCGAATAGTCAACGTTCCACCCATGAGCAACCGTGTGAGACATTCGCTCACATCCGGCTATGTGCTCCTTAGAAAGGAGGTGATCCAGCCGCACCTTCCGGTACGGCTACCTTGTTACGACTTCGTCCCAATCGCTGGTCCCACCTTCGACGGCTCCTCCCCTTACGGGTTAGGCCACCGGCTTCGGGTGTTACCGACTTTCGTGACGTGACGGGCGGTGTGTACAAGGCCCGGGAACGTATTCACCGCAGCATGCTGATCTGCGATTACTAGCAACTCCAACTTCATGGGGTCGAGTTGCAGACCCCAATCCGAACTGAGGCCGGCTTTTTGGGATTCGCTCCGCCTCGCGGCATCGCAGCCCTTTGTACCGACCATTGTAGCACGTGTGCAGCCCAAGACATAAGGGGCATGATGATTTGACGTCGTCCCCACCTTCCTCCGAGTTGACCCCGGCAGTCTCCTGTGAGTCCCCATCACCCCGAAAGGCATGCTGGCAACACAGAACAAGGGTTGCGCTCGTTGCGGGACTTAACCCAACATCTCACGACACGAGCTGACGACAACCATGCACCACCTGTATACCGACCACAAGGGGGCGACCATCTCTGGCCGTTTCCGGTATATGTCAAGCCTTGGTAAGGTTCTTCGCGTTGCGTCGAATTAAGCCACATGCTCCGCTGCTTGTGCGGGCCCCCGTCAATTCCTTTGAGTTTTAGCCTTGCGGCCGTACTCCCCAGGCGGGGAACTTAATGCGTTAGCTGCGGCACCGACGACGTGGAATGTCGCCAACACCTAGTTCCCAACGTTTACGGCGTGGACTACCAGGGTATCTAATCCTGTTCGCTCCCCACGCTTTCGCTCCTCAGCGTCAGTAATGGCCCAGAGATCCGCCTTCGCCACCGGTGTTCCTCCTGATATCTGCGCATTTCACCGCTACACCAGGAATTCCGATCTCCCCTACCACACTCTAGCCTGCCCGTATCGAATGCAGACCCGGGGTTAAGCCCCGGGCTTTCACATCCGACGCGACAGGCCGCCTACGAGCTCTTTACGCCCAATAATTCCGGACAACGCTCGCACCCTACGTATTACCGCGGCTGCTGGCACGTAGTTAGCCGGTGCTTCTTCTGCAGGTACCGTCACTTGCGCTTCTTCCCTGCTGAAAGAGGTTTACAACCCGAAGGCCGTCATCCCTCACGCGGCGTCGCTGCATCAGGCTTTCGCCCATTGTGCAATATTCCCCACTGCTGCCTCCCGTAGGAGTCTGGGCCGTGTCTCAGTCCCAGTGTGGCCGGTCGCCCTCTCAGGCCGGCTACCCGTCGTCGCCTTGGTAGGCCATTACCCCACCAACAAGCTGATAGGCCGCGGGCTCATCCTGCACCGCCGGAGCTTTACACCCACCCCCATGCGGAGGAAGGTCATATCCGGTATTAGACCCCGTTTCCAGGGCTTGTCCCAGAGTGCAGGGCAGATTGCCCACGTGTTACTCACCCGTTCGCCACTGATCCACCCCGAAGGGCTTCACCGTTCGACTTGCATGTGTTAAGCACGCCGCCAGCGTTCGTCCTGAGCCAGGATCAAACTCTCCGTGAATGTCTGCTCGTAATCGAGCGGCCACCCGCGTTGAGCGGCGCGGCGACCCCCGGAATAGGGAAGCCCCGCGCACTGCGTCCTCGCTAGTGTTTTGTTACCAAAGGAATCTCCAACCCGGATCGAACGACCCGGGCCGGGGATGTCAACATATCTGGCGTTGACTTTTGGCACGCTGTTGAGTTCTCAAGGAACGGACACTTCCTTCGAGCCGCTCTCACGGTCTCTCCGGGCGCTTCGTTCTTTCGTGTTTCAAGCTTATCAGATGTTCGCCGCTCCGTTTACCGGAGTTTCGCTTCCCTGACCTGCTTTCCTTCGGCCTTTCGGCACTCCCAGACTCTACCAGAGTCTTTCGTGCGTTCCGGCCTTCGGAAGGCTTTCACCGAACCGACCTGACGGCCCGTCCGATGCCTCAAACCTTAGCTCAGCCCCGCCCCGAAAGGCGAATCCGAGCCAATTCACCGAAACCACACACGCCAATTAATCGCACTGGAATACGCCGAAGCGAAACCCCATGGCGATGGAGAGGAAGGTGGTTCGTGGAGTGGCCGCCCCGGGACCGTCCGCGCTGACTGCGTGTCCGGTGCTCCCTGTCGAGCGACTAGGGAACACTACGCCGATACTGTCGCCGAGGCAAACAGGGCCTGCCGACCGCGACGGACGCGGTCGGCAGGCCCTGCGGGGCGTACGGGCGGGCTCAGCTGTTGGTCGGGAAGCCCAGGTTGATCCCGCCGTGGGACGGGTCCAGCCAGCGCTGGGTGACGGCCTTGCCGCGGGTGAAGAACTGGACGCCGTCCGGTCCGTAGGCGTGGGTGTCACCGAAGAGGGACGCCTTCCAACCGCCGAAGGAGTAGTAGGCGACCGGCACCGGGATCGGCACGTTGATGCCGACCATGCCGACCTCGACCTCGTGCTGGAACCGGCGGGCCGCGCCACCGTCGTTGGTGAAGATGGCGGTGCCGTTGCCGTACGGGTTCGCGTTGATGAGCGCGAGGCCCTCGTCGTACGAGCCGACCCGGACCACCGAGAGCACCGGGCCGAAGATCTCGTCGTTGTAGACGGACATGCCCGGCTTCACGTGGTCGAACAGCGTCGGACCGAGCCAGAAGCCGTCGGTGGTGGGCGCGCCGTTGGCGTCCTCGCCGGCGATCGGGTGCTTGCGGCCGTCGACGGCCAGCTCGGCGCCGTCGGCGACACCGGACTCGACGTAGGAGGTGACCTTGTCCCGGTGCTGACCGGTGACGAGCGGACCCATGTCGGAGTCGCCGTTGCAGCCCGGGCCGACCTTGAGGGTGGCCATCCGCTGCTTGATCTTGTCGACCAGCTCGTCGCCGATCGGGTCGACCGCCACCAGGACGGAGACCGCCATGCAGCGCTCACCTGCTGCGCCGAAGCCGGCGTTGATGGCCGCGTCCGCGCTGAGGTCCAGGTCGGCGTCGGGCAGGACCAGCATGTGGTTCTTCGCGCCGCCGAGGGCCTGGACGCGCTTGCCGTAGCGGGTGCCCGTCTCGTAGACGTAGCGGGCGATCGGGGTCGAGCCGACGAAGCTGACGGACTTGACGTCCGGGTGCTCCAGCAGCCGGTCGACGGCGGCCTTGTCGCCGTGCACGACGTTGAAGACGCCGTCCGGCAGACCGGCCTCCTTCCACAGCTCGGCGATGAAGTTGGCGGCGGACGGGTCCTTCTCGGAGGGCTTGAGCACCACGGTGTTGCCCGCCGCGATGGCGATCGGGAAGAACCACATCGGCACCATGGCCGGGAAGTTGAACGGTGAGATGATCGCGACCGGGCCGAGCGGCTGACGGATCGAGTAGACGTCCACACCGGTGGAAGCCTGCTCGGTGAAGCCGCCCTTGATCAGCTGCGGAATGCCGCAGGCGTACTCGACGACCTCCTGGCCGCGGGCGATCTCGCCGAGGGCGTCCGAGTGCACCTTGCCGTGCTCGCCGACGATGATCGCGGCCAGCTCGTCCTTACGGGAGTTGAGCAGCTCGCGGAAGCTGAAGAGGACCGTGGTGCGCTTCGCCACCGAGGCGTTGCGCCAGTCCGCGAAGGCGGAGGCCGCGGCGGCGACCGCCTGGTCGACCTCGGCGATCCCGGCGAAGTCGACGTGACCTGCCACCTGGCCGGTGGCCGGGTCGAAGATCTCGCCGCGGCGCGGTGCGGAACCGGCGGTGGCGACGCTCGCGCCGCCGATCCAGTGGGTGAGGTGCTTGGTCGCGTTGGGCTTGCTCAAGATCGTCTGCCTCCGAAGTCCCGGGCGGCTCTCGTACCGCCGGTCCCTTTGTGCGGCGCCGCCCGAGCAGTCGGCCGGGCGACGGGATCACGGGGCTACCGCGCTCGTCGTCCAGTCTGGTCGCCGGGGCGCCCGCCCTCAACGAGCAGGCTGACGGGGATCCGGGATTCAGCCTTACAGGTCGTCGGCCGTGTGGTCCGGATGGCCCACTCCGGGGCGACGCCCGGGGCGGACCGAGCCCGCGCGCCCGTCGGCGGCCAGCTCGGCGGCCGCCTCGTGCAGGGCGAGCTCCAGCGGTACGGGCGCGTTGAGGCGCCCGGATCCGTCCGGTGCGACCAGCCAGCGCAACCCGCGCCCGCGCACACCCGGACGCGGGACCACGATCCAGGTGCCCTCCCCCGCCACGCGTAAGCCGGTTCCCAGCAAGCGCGCCCCGGTGCCCGGGGGGACGAGGAAGCCGACGTTCTCGGACCCGCGGTCGGCGAGCACCGGACCGGGCCGGGCCGCCGCGCGGCTCAGTACCGCGAGCGCCGTCAGCCCCAGTGTTCCGGGCACCGTCAGGACGTCCCAGCGCCGCCCGGCCGGCAGCATCATCAGGCCGGCGCCGCTTCGCCGCCACGCGTGCCGGCAGGCGGCCGGATCCCGGGAGGCCTCGGCCAGCCAGTTCGTCCCGTCGGTCGCTCCGGTGCTCGTCATCGCACGTCCTCTGCTCTCCGCGGTGCGGCGGTCCGAGCGCCGCCGTCAGCTAGGAGAGGCGGAAGCCGGCGCAGTCTTACAGCGTTCCGGCGGACCCCACCGGTCCTGCACGGTTCGACCCGGGTGCGCACGACGGCGCCGGGGCGCACCCCGTGGAGGGATGCGCCCCGGCGCCGTGGCCCCGTAGCGGGTGGTTCAGCTGTCGAAGCCGAGACCCAGCCGGTCGAGCGTGCGCAGCCAGAGATTGCGGCGTCCGCCGTTGTGGTCGGCGCGGTCGAGGGACCACTTGGTCATCTCGATCCCGGCCCACCGCACCGGCTCCGGCGGGAAGGGCAGCGGCTTGCTGCGCACCATCTCCAGAGCGGTCCGCTCGGTCCGCTCACCGGCGAGCAGGTCGAGCATCACCTCGGCGCCGTACCGGGTCGCGCCCACGCCGAGGCCGGTGTAGCCCGCCGCGTACGCGACCCGGCCCCGGTAGGCGGTGTCGAAGAAGGCGGAGAACCGGGTGCAGGTGTCGATCGCGCCGCCCCAGGCATGGGTGAAGCGCAGTCCCACCAGCTGCGGGAAGCAGCGGAAGAAGTTGCCGGACAGCGTGCGGAAGGTCTCCGGGCGCTGGTCGTACTCCTCACGGACCCTGCCGCCGAACTGGTAGACGGCGTCGTAGCCGCCCCAGAGGATCCGGTTGTCGGCCGAGAGCCGGAAGTAGTGGAACTTGTTGGCGCTGTCGCCGAGCCCCTGCCGGCCGCTCCAGCCGATCGAGGCGAGCTGCTCATCGCTGAGCGGCTCCGTCATCAGCGCGTAGTCGTAGACCGGCACCACGTACGGGCGGACCCGCTTGACCAGGGACGGGAAGACGTTGGTGCCCAGCGCCACCCGCCGGGCGAAGACCCGGCCGTACGGGGTGCGGACGGCCATGCCGGTCCCGTGTTCGGCGAGGTCGGTGCCCCTGGTCCGTTCGAAGATCCGCACGCCCTGGCCGAGGCAGGCCTGCTTGAGGCCCCAGGCCAGCTTGGCGGGGTGGACCATCGCCACGCCCTCCTTGTCCCAGATCCCGCCCAGGAAGGTGGGCGAGTCGACCTCCGCGCGCAACGCGTCGGCGTCCAGGACCGTCAGGTCGAGGCCGTACCCGGCGACCGCCTCGGCGATCTCGTGCAGTTCCTCCAGTTGGTGCGGCTGGGTGGCGACGTCGATCTCGCCGGTGCGCTCCCACTCGGCGTCGATGCCGTAGCGCTTGAGGGTGTCCTCGATGGCCTGCAGGTTGGCGGCGCCCTGGCGTTCGAGCTCGGCCAGCTCGCCGGGCCAGCGCTGCAGGCCGTTGCCGAAACCGTGGGTGAGGCTCGCGGCGCAGAAGCCGCCGTTGCGGCCGGACGCGGCCCAGCCGATCTCGTTGCCCTCGATCAGGACGACGTCGAGCGACGGGTCCCGCTCCTTGGCGATCAGCGCCGTCCAGAGGCCGGTGTAACCGCCGCCGACGACCAGCAGGTCGCAGCCGGTGTCTCCGACGAGGGCGGGCAGCGCCTCCGGCCGACCCGGATCCTCCAGCCAGAAGGGGGTGGGCCTGGCGTCACTGAGCGCGCGGACGGAGTCCATGCATTATCAGCCACTTTCTGGACATTGATGGTGATTTCGGTACAACAACTGGAGGGTACCCAGCGGGCGGCGGTCCGGACCGGAGGTCAGGTGCTCGCCTTACGGCGGTTCCCGAGCCACTGCCCGCCGACGGTCAGGGCGACCGCCGCGACGAACATGGCCGTGCCGATGACGTTCACCTGGACCGGAATGCCCCGTTGCGAGGCACCCCAGACGAACATCGGGAAGGTCACGGTGGTCGGGCCGGAGTTGAACTGGGTGATGATGAAGTCGTCGAAGGAGAGTGCGAAGCTGAGCAGCGCGCCGGCGGCGATGCCGGGGGCGGCGAGCGGCAGGGTGATCCGCAGGAAGGTCTGCACCGGGGTGGCGTAGAGATCCTGGGCGGCCTGCTCCAGCCGTGGGTCCATGCTCATCACGCGGGCCTTGACCGCCGTCACCACGAAGCTCAGGCAGAACATGACGTGCGCGATGAGGATGGTGGCGAAGCCGAACGGGATGCGCATGTTGAGGAACAGCGTGCCCAGCGAGGCGGCCATCACGACCTCGGGCATCGCCATCGGCAGGAAGATCATCGCGCTGGTGGCGGCCCGGCCGCGGAAGCGGAAGCGGGCCAGCGCGAAGGCGACCATCGTGCCCAGCACCGTGGCGCCGATCGTGGCGAGCACGGCGACCTGCAGGCTCAGCGAGAGCGACTGGCACATGTCGGCGACGCCGCAGGGGTTGGTCCAGGCGTCGGTGGAGAACGAGGACCACTCGTAGTTGAACTTGCCGACCGGCTTGTTGAACGAGAAGGCCAGTACGACCAGGTTGGGGAGCACCAGGTAGACGAGGGCGAGAATGCCCGCGAGCACCACCAGGTGGGCGCGGATCCACGAGAAGATTCGGGACATCAGACCAGTTCCTCCGTCCCGGCCTTGCGCATGTAGACCGTCACCATGCCCAGGATCAGGGCCATCAGGATGAAGCTCAGGGCGGCTGCCGTCGGATAGTCCAGGACGTTCAGGAACTGCTTCTGGATCCCGTTGCCGACCATCTGCTCGCTCGGCGAGCCCAGCAGCTGGGCGTTGATGTAGTCGCCGGAGGCGGGGATGAAGGTGAGCAGCGTGCCGGCCACCACACCCGGCAGCGAGATCGGGAACGTCACCCTGCGGAAGGTCGTGAACGGGCGGGCGTACAGATCACCGGCCGCCTCGTGCAGGCGCGGGTCGATCCGCTCCAGCGAGGTGTAGAGCGGAAGGATCATGAACGGCAGGAAGTTGTACGTCAGACCGCAGACCACCGCGAGCGGCGTGGCCAGCACGCGGTCCCCGGAGGTCAGCCCGATCGCGCCGGTGAGGTCCAGGACGTGCAGCGTGTTGAGCACGCCGACCACCGGGCCGCCGTCGGACAGGATGGTCTTCCAGGCCAGCGTGCGGATCAGGAAGCTGGTGAAGAACGGTGCGATCACCAGGATCAGGATGACGTTGCGCCAGCGCTTGCTCGCCTTGAAGGCGATCGTGTAGGCGAGCGGGTAGCCGACGGCCAGGCAGAGCACGGTGGCGATGGCGGCGTAGGAGAACGAACGGACGAAGTGCCACTTGTACTCGTCCAGGGCGTCCCAGTAGGTGGCGAAGTGCCAGGTGAGCCTGAAGCCCTGCTCCAGCGAGCCGGTCTGCAGCGAGGTGGAGGCCTGGTAGACCATCGGCACCGCGAAGAAGACCACCAGCCAGGCGATGCCGGGCAGCAGCAGCCAGTACGCGGTGAGCTTGCGGCGCGGGCGCCGGCCGGCCGGGGCGGCGGCGGCGCCGTCGGGCGGTGACGCCTGTGGGGGCGCGGGTGCGGTGGTGGCCGTCATGCCGCCTCCTCCCCCGTGCCCGCGTCGATCGCCTGGGTGGCGTCCATGCCGAAGGAGTGAGCGGGGTTCCAGTGCAGGACGACGGGCGCGCCGGGGGTGATCCGGGTGTCCCGCTCCATGTTCTGCTCGAAGACCGCGAGGTCCTGGCCGCTGTCGGTGCGCACGACGTACTGGGTGGAGACGCCGATGAAGCTGGAGTCGACGACGGTGCCGGAGAGGCGGTTGCGGCCTTCGGCGACCTCGGCCGAGGCGTGCGCGATGGTGATCTTCTCGGGGCGCACGCCGAGGTAGATCTCCTTGGCCCCGGTGACGCAGCGGGCGCTGGGCAGGGCGAGGCGGGCGGCGCCGGCGGTGAGCAGCAGGTCCGCGCCGTCGCTGCCGGTGACCTGGGCGGGAATCAGGTTGGACTGGCCGAGGAAGTTGGCCACGAAGGTGCTGGCGGGGTTCTCGTACAGGTCGGCGGGGGCGCCGAGCTGCTCGACCCGGCCGCCGTTCATCACCGCGATGGTGTCGGCCATGGTCATGGCCTCCTCCTGGTCGTGGGTGACGTGGACGAAGGTGATGCCGACCTCGGTCTGGATCCGCTTGAGCTCCAGCTGCATCTGCCGGCGCAGCTTGAGGTCGAGGGCGCCGAGCGGCTCGTCCAGGAGCAGGACCTGCGGGTGGTTGATCAGGGCCCGGGCGACGGCCACGCGCTGCTGCTGGCCGCCGGAGAGCTGGTGCGGCTTGCGCCGGGCGTACTGGCCGAGTTCGACCAGCTCCAGCATGTCCTCGACCTGCTTCCTGACGTCCTTGCGGCCGCGCCGGCGCAGGCCGAACGCGACGTTCTCGAAGATGTCCAGGTGCGGGAAGAGCGCGTAGCTCTGGAAGACGGTGTTCACCGGCCGCTTGTAGGGGGGCAGCGCGGTGACGTCCTGGCCGCCGATCACGACGGTGCCGCTGGTGGGCTCCTCCAGGCCGGCGATCATGCGCAGCGTGGTGGTCTTGCCGCAGCCGGAGGCCCCGAGCAGGGCGAAGAAGGACCCCTGGGGGACGGTCAGGTCGAGCGGGTGGACGGCCGTGAACGCGCCGTACGTCTTGCCTATGCCGGTGAGGCGGACGTCGCCGCCCGCGGCCGCGTCGCTCAGCTGCTCTGTCATGGTGTCTCTCTGTCTGAAGCCGGTGGGGGCTGACGCCGGTGGGGTCGGCTGTCAGGGCTGGGCCGTTGGGGAGGGTCAGGCGCCGATCAGCTTGGAGAACTTCTCCTCGAAGTCGCTCTCCTCGGCCTCGGCCAGCGAGCGGAAGACGTGCACCTTGGCGGCCATCTCGGGGGTGGGGACGACCAGCGGGTTGGCGGCGGTGTCCGGGGAGAGGGCGACGAGCTCCTGCTGCATCCCGGTGACGGCGGAGACGAAGCCGATGCCGGCGACCAACTGGGCCGCGATCTTCGGCTGGTAGTAGAAGTCGATCAGGTGCTCGGCGTTGGCCTTGTGCTGGGCCTTCGCCGGAATCACCATGTTGTCGGTGGAGGAGACGTAGCCCTTCTCCGGGATGACGAACTCGATGTCGGGGTTGTCGGCCTTCAGCTGGATCAGGTCACCGCCCCAGGCGAGGCAGGCCGCGATGTCTCCGGAGGAGAGCTCCTGGCCGTAGTCGTTGCCGGTGAACTTGCGGATCTGCTTGCTGTCGACGCCCTTCTGCAGACGGGCGACGGCAGCGTCGTAGTCGTCGGCGGTGAAGTTCGCCGGATCCTTGTCCATGTCCAGCAGGGTCATCCCGATGGTGTCGCGCATCTCGGAGAGGAAGGTCACCCGGCCCTTGAGGTCGGGGTCGTCGAGCAGCTGGCTGACGCTGGTGACCGGCTTGCCCTTGGTGGCCTTCGCGTTGTACGCGATCACGACCTGGATGCCGGCCCAGGGGTAGCTGTACATCCGGCCCGGGTCCCAGTCCGGGGCGCGGAAGCGGGACTCGATGTTGGTGATGGCCGTGGTGACGTTCGACTGGTCGAGTTTCTGCACCCAGCCGAGCCGGATCAGCCGGGCGACCATCCAGTCGGTGAGCACCATGACGTCGCGGCCGGTGTCCTGGCCGGCCGCCAGCTGCGGCTTGACCTTGCCGAAGAACTCGACGTTGTCGTTGACGTCCTCGGTGTACCTGACCTTGATGCCGGTGGCGGCGGTGAAGGCCTCGATGGTGCCGTGCTTCTCGCTGTCCGTCTCGTCCGTGTCGATGTAGAGCGGCCAGTTGGAGAAGTTCACCACCTTGTCGGTGTCGGAGAGGTCCTTGGCCGCGTTCTCGGCCGAGTCACCGGTGGCGGCCGTCCTGGCTGCCGGTATGCCGCACGCCGCGAGGGTGCCGGCGCCCGCGGTGAGGACGGCGGCGCGCAGCATCGCCCGGCGGGTGACGGCGGCGCGGCCGCCGGCCAGACTGCGCTCCCAGGCCCTGCGGACGGGATCCGGCAGGCCGTCGGTGATCTCTTTGAGCTCCATGCTGGAACGCCCTCCGGGGGGAAGTGAGGGGGCGGCCCGCCGGTGACCGTGGGGGCGGCGGGCCGTCCAAGGGCTTATCTGTCTCCGAAAACGGTGCGGTGCCAGTCCTTGCGGGCCACCGCGGTGGTGTCGTACATGACGTGCTTGACCTGCGTGTACTCGTCGAGCGAGTACTGCGACATGTCCTTGCCGTAGCCGGAGGACTTGTAGCCGCCGTGCGGCATCTCGCTGATGATCGGGATGTGGTCGTTGACCCAGACGCAGCCGGCCGCGATCTCACGGGTGGCGCGCAGGGAGCGGTGGATGTCGCGGGTCCAGGCGGAGGCGGCCAGGCCGTACGGGGTGTCGTTGGCCAGGCGCAGGCCCTCCTCGTCGCTGTCGAAGGGCAGCGCGACGAGCACCGGGCCGAAGATCTCGCCCTGGACGACCTCGCTGTCCTGGGAGACGCCGGTGATCAGCGTGGGCCGGTAGTAGGCGCCCCGGGTGAGGTCGGTGCCGTCGTGGCCCTGGGCGGGCGCGTGGCCGCCGGCCGCGATGACGGCGCCGTAGCCGCGGGCGCGCTCGACGAAGGCGGCCACCCGGTCGCGGTGGGTGAAGGAGACCAGCGGGCCGAGGTCGGTCCGCGGGTTGAGCGGGTCGCCGAGGCGGATCGCCTCGAAGAGTTCGGCGACGCCGGCCACGAAGGCGTCGTACAGGGGCCGCTGGACGTAGGCGCGGGTGGCGGCGGTGCAGTCCTGGCCGCTGTTGATCAGTGATCCGGCGACGGCGCCGTGGATCGCGGCGTCCAGGTCGGCGTCGTCGAAGACCACGAAGGGGGCCTTGCCGCCGAGCTCCAGGTGGGTGCGCTTGGCGGTGCCGGCGGCCAGCTCGGCGACCCGCCTGCCGACCGGGGTGGAGCCCGTGAAGGAGACCATCGCGACGCCGGGGTGCGAGACCAGGTGTTCGCCGGCGCCGCGCCCGGCGCCGGTGACGACGTTGACGACGCCGTCCGGGATGCCCGCCTCAGTGCAGGCGCGGGCGAACATCAGGGAGGTCAGCGGGGTCAGCTCGGCGGGCTTCAGCACGATGGTGTTACCGGCCGCGATGGCCGGGAGGATCTTCCAGGCGGCCATCTGCAGCGGGTAGTTCCACGGGGAGATGGAGCCGACCACGCCGATCGCCTCCCGGCGGACGTACGAGGTGTGGTCGCCGGAGTACTCGCCCGCCGCCTTGCCCTCCAGGCTGCGGGCGGCGCCGGCGAAGAACGCGGTGTTGTCGATCGTGCCGGGGACGTCGAACTCGGTGGAGAGCTTGATCGGCTTGCCGGTCTGCGCGGTCTCGACCCGGGCGAGCTCCTCGGCGGCTCCGGCGAGCACGGCGGAGAGCCTGAGCAGGGCCTCGGAGCGGGCCCCGGGGGTGGCGCCCGCCCACTCGGGCAGCGCGGCCCGGGCGGCGGCCACGGCGGCGTCGACGTCCGCGGTGGAGGCGAGGGTGACCTGCTGGACGACGCTGCCGTCCGCCGGGTTGACCACCTGGAACGGCTCGTCGCCCGTCCCCCTGGTCGGCCGGCCGGCGATGTGGTGCGCGCCCGCGCTGAAGTCGGTCAGGTCCATCTCTGGTTCCTCCATGTGCCCGGTGGTTCGGCTGCCGCATGTGGTGATCACTTCTGCACTGCATGCTGCCCGCCGTGGTCGGCGCGATCCCGTAGCCCGGGCGGTGCGACTGGTCGAGTCGGCGCCCGGGGGTTACGGGGCCCTGGGGGTCTCCTGGGCCGTCCGGCTGATCACCGAGATCCGTGATCCTGACACCACAGCTTTGCGGCTACAAGGGATTCCGTTGTTGCTTTCTGGTTACGCGACGGAATCCGAGGTGATGTCGGTGATTCGCCACGGCAGGTGCGCCGCAGCCGACTCGCTGACGATGCCTCGTGCCGTGCGGGGGTGACAAGGACCACTCCGCCAGCGTCCGTGGAGATGGCCTTACAAGGTGCAAGGGTTGGTGGAGGGCGACAGGTCGTCGCCGCGAGGGATGATTCACCTGACACAGTGCTCACCCCGGTGCCCGGCCGGGCCGTGTCCGACCCCCGCCCGGCCGGGCACCGCGCCCCGTCGCGGGCGCCCGGCGCCCCCGCCCCGTCCCGTCCCGTCCCGTCCCCGGAGGCCCGACGTGCTCCCCACCGTCGCCCGCGTGCTCGACCTCGAGGTGATGCGGCGCGGGCTGCCCCAGGTGGTGGCCGGCGCCGCGCACCTGGAACGCCCTGTCCGCTGGGTCCACGTCAGCGAACTGCCTGACGTGGCCGGCATGCTGCAGGGCGGTGAGCTGGTGCTGACCACCGGCATCGCGCTGCCGGAGGACCGCGACGGCCTGGCCCGCTACGTCCGGGAGCTGGACGAGGTCGGCGTCGCGGGGCTGGTGGTCGAGTTCGGGCGGCGCTACTTCGACAACCTGCCGCGCGCCCTGGTGCACGCGGCCGAACAGCGCGGCCTGCCCCTGATCGTGCTCCGGCGCGAGCTGCGCTTCGTCGCCGTGACCGAGGCCGTGCACGCCCTGGTGGTCAACGCCCAGCTGGAGCAGCTGCGCACCTCGGAGGCGGTGCACCAGGTCTTCAACGAGCTGGCCGTGGAGGGCGCGGAGCCCGCCGAGGTGGTCCGCCAGGTGGCCCGGATGGCCGGCGCGGCCGTCGTCCTGGAGAACCTCGCACACCAGGTACTGGCCCACGACACGGCCGGCCGCCCCGAGACGGAACTCCTGGAGGGCTGGGAGCGCCGCTCCCGCGGTGTCCGGCCGGCCGGGCGGACCGGGCACGACCCGCGCAGCGGCTGGCTGGTGACGGCGGTCGGCGCGCGCGGGCAGGACTGGGGGCGGCTGATCCTGGTGGACGAACCCGGAGCGCTGCCCGAGGGCGTCGCGCACCCGTACGCGATGCTGCTGGAGCGCGGCGCGGCGACCCTCGCCCTCAACCGGCTGGTGCTGCGGGACCGCGAGAGCCTGGAGCGCCAGACCCACCGCACCCTGCTGGCCGGCATCCTCACGCACGCGCTGACCGTCTCCGAGGTGGCCCTGCGGGCCCAGGCGCTGGGCGTACCGCTGGAGGGGCGGCGCCTCGTCGGGGTGGTGCTGCGCCAGCGCCGGGGGCCCAGCCCGGCGGCTCTGGAGGCCCAGGCGCGGCTGCGGGACTTCACCGAGCTGGCCGCCACCGCGGTCCGCGCCTGCCGGCTCTCGGCCCTGGTCGGCGCGCTGGACGACGAGGGAGTCGGGGTGCTGATCGCGCTCGGCTCGCAGCAGGACGAGCACGGCGCGCTGGACGCCTTCGCCGCCGCCCTGCGCCGGCTGGCCGCCGACACCGGCCGCGAGCCCGGCGCGGCCGGCGCCCAGCCGGCGCCACCCCGGGCGGTCGAGCCGGTGGTCGCGGTCGGCTCCTCGGTCGGCTCGGTCCGCGACGCCCGCCGCACCCTGCTGGAGGCCACCCAGGTCGCGGACGCCGCCCTGCACGACGCGCCGGGCGGACGCGCCGCCGCGTACTACCGCCTGCCGGACGTCCGGCTGCGCGGCCTGCTCCACCTGCTGCGCGACGACGCCCGGTTGCAGACGTACGTCGAGCGCGAGTTGGGGCCGCTGCTGGCGTACGACGCCGAGCACGGCGGCCAGCTGGTCCAGATGCTGCGGATCTACCTGGAGCACGGCCGCAACAAGTCGGCGGCCGCGGACGCCGCGCACCTGTCCAGGCCGTCGTTCTACGACCGGCTGCACAAGGTCGAGCGGATCCTCGCCGTCGACCTGGACCAGGTGGAGTCCTGCCTCTCCCTGCACGTCGCGCTGCTCGCGCTGGACGCCGTCCGCCGCTGAGGCGGCGCCCGGTCAGACGCCCGTGATCCGCCCCCAGACCCGGTGGAAGTCGGGCCGTTCGGCCGCCGTGACGTCCCGCATGGTGTGCAGCCGGGTGCGCATCTCGTCGGTCGGGAAGATCAGCGGTTCCTCGGCCAGCGCGGCCTTCTCCGCGTCCCCGCTGCCGGCCAGCACGTCGCGGGCCGCCGGGACGGGGCAGATGTACTGGACGAAGGCCGCCAGCTCGGCGGCCACCTCGGGCCGGTAGTAGTAGTCGATGACCCGCTCGGCGTTCTCCTTGTGCCGGGCCCGGTTGGGCACCAGCAGGCTCTCCGACCAGAGTTCGCCGCCCTCCTGCGGCACCACGAACTCGATGTCGGGGTTCTCGGCCTTCAGCTGGATCGCGTCACCGGAGTATGCCTGGCAGGCGAGGGCCGCGCCGGAGGCCAGGTCGCTGGTGTAGTCGTTGCCGGTGAAGCGGCGGATGTGCCGGGCGTCGACCAGCCGCTGCACCCTGTCCATGGCCCGGTGCGCGTCGTCGGAGTCGAAGCCGGCGATGTCGGTGCCGTCGGCGAGCATCATCAGGCCGATCGCCTCGTCCAGTCCGGCGAACAGCGTGACCCGCCCCTTGAGGTCGGGGGCCCAGAGATCCTCGGTGGTCCTGATCTCCCGGCCGAGCGCCTTGCGGTTGTAGGCGATGCCGGTGATCCCGGACTGCCAGGGCACGCTGCGGGCGCGACCGGGGTCGAAGGCGGGGTTGCCCAGCTGCGGGTCGAGGTGCTCGGTGACGTTGGGCAGGTTGGCCCGGTCGAGTGCCTGCACCCAGCCGAGCGAGACGTAGCGCCCCGCCATCCAGTCGCTGATCACCATGAGGTCGCGGCCGGGGTCGCTGCCCTGGGTGAGCACCGGGCCCATCTTGCCGAAGAACTCGTCGTTGTCGTTGATGTCCTCGGTGTAGGTGACGGCTATGCCGGTCTCCTCGGCGAACGTGTCGAGGGTCGGGCGGCCGCCGGTCTCCTCGTCGACGTCGATGTACTGCGTCCAGTTGGAGAAGACCAGTTTCCGGTCCGTCTCCGAACGGTCGGCGACGGAGCGCCGGTCGTCGGGGACGTACGCCGCCGGGATGCCGCAGCCGGTCAGGGCGCCGGCCCCGAAGAGGCCGGCGGCGCTGCCGACGACGGCGCGGCGGGAGAGCGTGGTGCGCAAGATGGGGCCTCCGGGACATGAGAGGGCCCCGGGCAGGCTGCCGCCCGGGGCCCTTCCGCTGGATCCTGATCGTTGGTCAGACGGTGTGCGCGTCCGTCAGCGTGAGCACCTCGTCGAGGACCGCGAGGCCGGCCTTGGCCTCCTCCTCCGTGACGGTGCACGGCGGCACCACGTGGAAGCGGTTCATGTTGACGAAGGGCCACAGGCCGCGCTGCTTGCAGGCGGCCGCGAGCTCGGCCATCGGCGCGTTGGCGGGGCCGGCCGCGTTGTACGGCACCATCGGCTCGCGGGTCTCGCGGTTCTTCACGAGGTCGAGCGCCCAGAACACCCCGAGGCCGCGCACCTCGCCGATCGAGGGGTGGCGCTCCGCCAGCTCCCGCAGGCCGGGGCCGAGTACGTCCTCGCCGATCCGCCTGGCGTTCTCGACGATGCCCTCCTCGGCCATCGCGTTGATGGTCGCGACGGCGGAGGCACAGGCCAGCGGGTGGCCTGAGTAGGTGAGGCCGCCCGGGAAGGGCCGCTCGGCGAAGGTGGCGGCGATCTCGGCGCTGATCGCGACGCCGCCCAGCGGCACGTAGCCGGAGTTGACGCCCTTGGCGAAGGTGAGCAGGTCGGGGGTGACGCCCCAGTGGTCGGCGGCGAACCACTCGCCGGTCCGGCCGAAGCCGGCCATCACCTCGTCCAGGATGAGGACGATCCCGAACCTGTCGCAGATCGCCCGCACACCCGCCAGGTAGCCGGGCGGCGGGATCAGGACGCCGGCGGTGCCGACCACGGTCTCCAGGATGATCGCCGCCACGGTGCCGGGCCCCTCGAACGCGATCACCTGCTCCAGGTGCTCCAGCGCGCGCTCACACTCCTGTGCCTCGTTCTCGGCGTGGAAGTTGGAGCGGTAGGCGTACGGGCCCCAGAAGTGCACGACACCGGAGACGCCGGTCTCGTTGGCCCAGCGGCGCGGATCCCCGGTGAGCGCGATCGCGTTGGCGGTGGCGCCGTGGTACGAGCGGTAGGTCGACATGATCTTCTGCCGGCCGGTGTGCAGACGGGCGAGGCGGATGGCGTTCTCGTTCGCCTCGGCGCCGCCGTTGGTGAAGAAGATCTTGTCGAGGTCACCGGGGGTGCGCTCGGCGATCAGCCGGGCGGCCTCGCTGCGCGACTCCACGGCGAAGCCGGGTGCGATGGTGCAGAGCTTGGCGGCCTGCTCCTGGATCGCGGCGACCACCTTGGGGTGCTGGTGGCCGATGTTGGTGTTCACCAGCTGGGAGGAGAAGTCGAGGTAGCGGTTGCCCTCGTAGTCCCAGAAGTACGAGCCCTCGGCGCCGGCCACCGCGAGGGGGTCGATCAGGGCCTGGGCGGACCACGAGTGGAAGACGTGCGCGCGGTCGGCGGCCTTGACTGCCTGCCCGGCTGCTGAGTCAGCGGTGGGGATGCTCATGACCGTAAGGGTAGGCAAGCGCGCCTTCCCCGGGCAGCTTCATCCTGTCAGCCGGACGGGCGATCCGCCGACAGGATGACAGGGACGGCGCCCCCGCACACGCGGGGCCCGGCCGTACGCGGGGTACGGCCGGGCCCGGTGCGGTCGGATCGCCCGGCCGGACGTCCGTCAGATCGCGGTCATGACGTGCTTGACGCGGGTGTAGTCCTCGAAGCCGTAGGACGAGAGGTCCTTGCCGTAGCCGGACTTCTTGAATCCGCCGTGCGGCATCTCGGCCACCAGCGGGATGTGCGTGTTGATCCACACGCAGCCGAAGTCCAGCCGGCGCGACATCCGCATCGCACGGCCGTGGTCCTTGGTCCACACCGAGGAGGCGAGCGCGAACTCCACCCCGTTGGCGTAGTCGACGGCCTGGTCCTCGTCGGTGAACCGCTGCACCGTGATGACGGGGCCGAAGACCTCGTTCTGGATGATCTCGTCGTCCTGGTTCAGGCCGGAGACCACGGTCGGGGCGTAGAAGTAGCCGACCTCGCCGACGCGGTGGCCGCCGGCCTCCACCTTGGCGTGGCCGGGCAGACGGTCGATGAAGCCGGCCACCTGCTTGAGCTGGTTGGCGTTGTTCAGCGGGCCGTAGAGCACGTCCTCGTCGTCCACCCCGCCGGTCTTCGTCTCGGCCGCGGCCTTGGCGAGGGCCTCGACGAAGGCGTCGTGGATGGACTCGTGCACCAGCACCCGGGTGGCGGCGGTGCAGTCCTGGCCGGCGTTGAAGTAGCCCGCCACCGAGATGCCCTCGACCGCCTCGGCGATGTCGGCGTCCTCGAAGACCACGACCGGGGCCTTGCCGCCCAGCTCCAGGTGGACGCGCTTGACGTCCTTGGAGGCGGACTCGGCGACCTGGATGCCGGCCCGGACCGAGCCGGTGATCGAGGCCATCGCCGGCGTGCGGTGCTCGACCATCAGGCGTCCGGTCTCCCGGTCGCCGCAGATCACGTTGAAGATGCCGGCCGGCAGCTCCATGTCCTTCAGGATGCCGCCGATGATCTCGGCGAGCAGCGTGCTGGACGCCGGCGTGGTGTCGGAGGGCTTGAGCACGACGGTGTTGCCCGCGGCGATGGCCGGGGCGAACTTCCAGACCGCCATCATCATCGGGTAGTTCCACGGCGCGACCTGGGCGCAGACGCCGACCGGCTCACGACGGACGATCGAGGTCATGCCCTCCATGTACTCGCCCGCGGCCTTGCCCTCCAGCAGGCGGGCGGCGCCGGCGAAGAAGCGGATCTGATCGGCCATCGGGCCGATCTCCTCGGACCTGGTCAGCCCCCGCGGCTTGCCGGTGTTGCGGCACTCGGCGTCCACCAGCTCGTCGGCGCGCTCCTCGACCGCGTCGGCGATCTTCAGCAGCAGCCTCTGCCGGGTGCTCGGGGTGGCGTCGCGCCAGACCGGAAAGGCGGCCGCGGCCGCGGCCATCGCGGCGTCCACGTCGGCGGCGCCGGACAGCGGGGAGGTGGCGTACGCCTCGCCGGTGGTCGGATCCACGATCTCCAGCGTCCGGCCGTCCGCCGCATCGACGAACTCGCCGTTGATGTAGTTGCGCAGCGTGTGAAGGTCGCTCACGGGTCTCTCCTCGGTCTGGCCTGCGGCGTTGCAGGGTCCGGCGCCCAGGATACGTCGGCGCCGAGTGGCCCGGCCGGGTCCGGCGCGGTCCACTGATGGGGTGCGCACCCGTCTGTCGCAGGTGCGCGCGGTACGCGGCAAGAGTATCCGCTTCACTGCTGGTATCGACAGGCCATTGCCGAAATAGCGATGAAATCCGTACGCGATTTCAAGGACCGCAACGAAATCAGCAGCACCTGCGCTTGCGAACGCGCAGCTGATCAGGCACAGTGGCGACGTGGCCAACCGCGACCGGAACGCCAGCGTTCCACTCGACTCCGCCTCCAAGGCGATCATCGAGCAGCTGCAGGAGGACGGGCGGCGCCCGTACGCCGCCATCGGCAAGGCCGTCGGCCTGTCGGAGGCGGCGGTGCGCCAACGCGTCCAGAAGCTGCTCGACCAAGGCGTGATGCAGATCGTCGCCGTCACCGACCCCCTCACTGTCGGGTTCACCCGTCAGGCGATGGTCGGGATCAACGTCGAGGGAGACATCGAGGCCGTCGCCGATGCGCTGGCCGCCCTCGACGAGGTGGACTACGTGGTCTGCACCGCCGGCTCGTTCGACCTGTTGGCCGAACTGGTCTGCGAGGACGACGAGCACCTGCTCGAAATGATCAACAAGCGCATCCGCTCGCTTCCCGGCGTGCGGAGCACCGAGAGCTTCGTTTATCTGAAGCTCCGGAAACAGACCTACACCTGGGGCACCCGATGAGCGCCGACCCGGCACAGAAGGACCTTTCGAAGACCGCCTACGACCACCTGTGGATGCACTTCACCCGCATGTCGTCGTACGAGAACTCCCCCGTGCCGACGATCGTCAAGGGCAAGGGCACCTACATCTGGGACGACAAGGGCAGGAAGTACCTGGACGGCCTCGCCGGGCTGTTCGTCGTCCAGGCCGGCCACGGCCGCGAGGAGCTGGCCGAGGCCGCTGCCAAGCAGGCCAAGGAGCTTGCCTTCTTCCCGGTGTGGAGCTACGCCCACCCCAAGGCCGTCGAGCTGGCCGAGCGCCTGGCCAACTACGCCCCGGGCGACCTCAACAAGGTCTTCTTCTCCACCGGTGGCGGCGAGGCCGTCGAGACCGCCTGGAAGCTCGCCAAGCAGTACTTCAAGCTGACCGGCAAGCCGACCAAGTACAAGGTCATCTCGCGCGCCGTCGCCTACCACGGCACCCCGCAGGGCGCCCTGTCCATCACCGGCCTGCCGGGCCTCAAGGCCCCGTTCGAGCCGCTGGTGCCGGGCACCCACAAGGCGCCGAACACCAACATCTACCGCGCCCCCGCGTTCCTGGAGCGCGACGGCGTGATCGACCCGGAGGCCTACGGCCGCTGGTGCGCCGACGAGATCGAGCAGGCCATCCTGTTCGAGGGCGCCGAGACCGTGGCCGCCGTCTTCGTCGAGCCGGTGCAGAACGCCGGCGGCTGCTTCCCGCCGCCGCCCGGGTACTTCGCCCGTCTGCGCGAGATCTGCGACCGCCACGACGTGCTGCTCGTCTCGGACGAGGTCATCTGCGCCTTCGGCCGCCTGGGCACCATGTTCGGCGCCGACAAGTTCGGCTACCAGCCCGACATGATCACCTGCGCCAAGGGCATGACCTCGGGCTACTCCCCGATCGGCGCCACGATCATCTCCGACCGCCTGGCCGAGCCGTTCTACAAGGGCGACAACACCTTCCTGCACGGCTACACCTTCGGTGGCCACCCGGTCTCCTCCGCGGTCGCGCTGGCCAACCTCGACATCTTCGAGCGCGAGGGCCTGAACCAGCACGTGCTGGACAACGAGGCGAACTTCCTCGGCACCCTGGACAAACTGCGCGACCTGCCGATCGTCGGCGACGTGCGCGGCAACGGGTTCTTCTACGGCATCGAGCTCGTCAAGGACAAGGTCACCAAGGAGTCCTTCAACGACGACGAGGTCGAGCGCGTGCTCTACGGCTTCCTGTCGAAGGCGCTCTTCGACAACGGCCTGTACTGCCGCGCCGACGACCGTGGGGACCCGGTCATCCAGCTGGCTCCGCCGCTGATCTCCGACCAGTCGACCTTCGACGAGATCGAGCAGATCCTGCGGGTGAGCCTCACCGACGCGTGGGCGAAGATCTAGTCGGACCTTTCTCCCCACCCTCCGCCGAAGGGCGGCCCGGAGCACGTGCTCCGGGCCGCCCTTCGGTGCGTCCGGACGGGGGGACACGCCGCTTTCGTCCGGATTTCCACCTGTTCGGTCCTGTGTGCCGCAACCTCTTCGTGTCCTTGTCGTTCTAATCTGACGACTGTCATATCGCGATGGATCACGTTTTGGACCGGCGGAGGAGTTTCATGTCAGCGGCCCCGCCTGACAACGACGTGCTGTGGGCCCGAGGGATCGTCAAGTCCCACCACGGCACTCCCGCCCTGCGCGGGGTCTCGCTCGGCGTCCGGATCGGCGAAGTACTCGCCGTCACCGGCCCGCGCGGCTCCGGGAAGAGCACCCTGCTCGGCTGCCTGGCCGGCCTGCTGCCGGTGGACGAGGGGGAGGTCTGGTTCAACAGCTCCCCCGTGCACACCCTCGGCCGGGCCGGCCGCGCGCGTCTGCGCCGCGACCGCTTCGGCTTCGTCGGCTCACAGCCGCACCTGGTGCCGGAGCTGACGGCCCGTGAGAACGTGGCGCTGCCGCTGCTGCTGGCCGGCGCCGGGAACCGGGCCGCCCGCACCGCCGCCGACGAGTGGCTGGAGCGGCTCGACGTCGCCGACACCGCTCGGCTGCGCCCCGAGCAGCTCCTGCAGAGCCAGCGCCAGCGGATCGCGGTGGCACGGGCGCTCGCCCCGATGCCACCGGTGGTCTTCGCCGACGACCCCACGGCGCCGCTGCACCGCGAGGCCGCCGACCAGATCCTGCGGATACTGTCCAGCGCGGCCCGCTCCCACCAGCTCACCCTGGTCCTGGCCACCCACGATCCGGAGCAGGCGCGGTACGCCGACCGGACCGTCGCGCTGGTCGACGGGCGGCTGGCCGCCGTGCCCGGGCCGCTCGACCCAGAACCCCTCACCCGCGAGGCGGTCACCGCCGGGCGTTCCACCCCCGGCCGGCCGCCCGCCGAACCGGCCGACGCCGCTGCCGGCGCCGGACCGGCCGGCAGCGGAGCTTCCGCCGTACCCGCCACGCCTCGGTAGCGCTGAAAGAGTCGACGTGTTCTATCTCCGCCTCGCCCGGGGCTACCGGGCCCCCGATCTCGGCCGCTGGCTGCTGACCGCAGCCGCCGCGGCCGTGGTCGCGGGCTTCCTCCTGCGCGCTCTCGGACGCGCCCTGAGCGACCCGCTGGGCAGCGGCGACGCCGTCGTGCGGCTGCTCTGGTGCCTGCCGGCGCTCGCCGCCGTCTCCTGGTTCGCGGCGGTCGCCGCCCGCGCCGTACCGGCGCAGCGCCCCGAGCGGATCGCCGGGCTGATCAGCGCGGGCGCCGGCCCCGGCCGGATCCGCGCCCTGATCGCCGGGGAGAGCGCCCTCGCCGCCGGCCTCGGCAGCGCCCTGACGCTGGTGGTCTTCCTCGTCCTTCGCAACGACATCGCGGGTGCGACGCTGGCCCCCGAGCTCGGCATGGGTGTGGCCCTGCCCGCCGCGGCCCCGGTCACCCTGCTGGCCCTGCTGCCCCTGCTCGCCGGAGCCGGCGCCGCGATCGCCGTACCGGTCGGCGACACGCTGCCCGGCAGCGGACCGCGCCCCGCACCGCACCGCTTCCACGTCCTGCGGGTCGCGGTGCCCGTCGGCCTGCTCGTCACCGGCGTCGCCCTGGAGCTCTACGGCCTGCGGCCCGGCGCCGGGGAGAACGCCCGACCCGTCCGGCTGCCCGCCGGGCTCGGCAGCAGCAACCTCGCCACGCTCGCCGGCTGGGCCGTCACCGCGCTGGGCCTGGCCCTGCTGACCGGGCCGCTGCTGGCCTGGGCCGGACGGCTGCTGGCGATCGCCCGGCCGACCCCGCTGCGCCTGCTGGCCGGGCGGGGCCTGACCGCGCAGGCCCGCCGGCTGGGCCCGCCGCTGGCCGTCCTCGCACTGACCCTCGCGGTGGTCCTGACGGTGATCCGGTACTGGGTGGCCGCCCCCGGCACCGCCGACGTCCTACCGGTCGTCGAGACCGGGCTGGTCGTCGGGTGCGCCGTCGCCGCGGTCCTCACCAGGCTGGCCGAGATCCGCGGCACGCGGCGGGACGTCACCGAGGACCTGCTCAGGCTCGGAGCCCCGCCCCGACTGCTGTACGGCGCCGTCGCCCTTCGGGTGCTCACCGCCGGCACCGTCCTGCTGGTTACCGGCGGGCTCACCGCTCTGCTCGGCGCCGCCGTCCTGGCCTGACCGGGCCTCGGCGGCGGCGCCGTCGCGGAGCGCGCGTCCCTGTGAAGGTCAGCCGGCGGCGGCGAGCTGACCGCAGGCGCCGTCGATCTCCTGGCCGCGGGTGTCACGGACCGTCGTCGGCACACCGTGCGACTGCAGCACCCGGACGAACTCGCGCTCGTCCTCGGGGCGGGACGCCGTCCACTTCGAGCCGGGCGTGGGGTTGAGCGGGATCAGGTTGACGTGGACCCGGTGCTTCTTGATCAAGCGGCCCAGCAGGTCGGCGCGCCAGGCCTGGTCGTTGATGTCCTTGATCAACGCGTACTCGATGGAGATCCGCCGGCCGGACTTCTCCGCGTAGTTCCAGGCCGCGTCGAGGACCTCCGCGACGTTCCAGCGGGTGTTGACCGGCACGAGCTCGTTTCGCAGCTCGTCGTCCGGCGCGTGCAGCGAGAGGGCGAGGCGCACGCTGAGCTCCTCGTCCGCCAGGCGGTTCATGGCGGGAACGAGACCGACGGTGGAGACCGTGATGCCGCGCTGCGACATGCCGAAGCCATCCGGCGCGGGGTCGGTGAGGCGGCGGATCGACTTCAGCACCCGGTTGAAGTTGGCCAGCGGCTCGCCCATGCCCATGAAGACCACGTTCGACAGGCGGGCCTCGCCGCCGGGGATCTCCCCGGCCCTCAGCGCGCGCATGCCGGCCGCGATCTGCTCGACGATCTCGGCGGTGGACAGGTTGCGCGTCAGGCCGGCCTGACCGGTCGCGCAGAACGGGCAGTTCATGCCGCAGCCGGCCTGTGAACTGATGCACATGGTGACCCGGTCCGGGTAGCGCATCAGCACCGACTCGACGAGCGTGCCGTCGAAGAGCTTCCACAGCGTCTTGCGCGTGGTGTCCTCGTCGCACGAGACGTGGCGCACGACCGACATCAGCTCCGGCAGCAGCGCCTCGGTCAGCTTCTCGCGGCTGGCCGAGGGGATGTCCGTCCACTCGGCCGGGTCGTTCGACATCCGGCCGAAGTAGTGGTTGGACAGCTGCTTGGCGCGGAACGGCTGCTCGCCCAGCTCGGCGACGGCCTCCTTGCGCTCGGCGGGGCTGAGGTCGGCAAGGTGTCGCGGGGGCTTGGCGCCACGCGGCGCGACAAAGGTCAGTTCTCCGGGTACAGGCATGGTTGTTCAAGTGTCGCAGATGACGGCAAGTGCCCCGGTTGACGCCCGCCGGCGGCCGTCCCCCGACCCCGGGCGCCTCGCACGGCCCCCGGACGGGCCTCGGGCGGGCCGCAGGCCCCGGCGAGGTCGCCGGGGCCTGCGGAGGTGGTGCACGCGGTGGTGGGCTCGTGACCGGGTGGGCTCGTGACCGGGTGGGCTCGTGACCGGGTGGGCACGTGACCGGGTGGGCACGTGACCGGCCGACTGCCTACCGGTCAGCTGCCGACGAAGGCCGCGAGCAGCAGCCAGACCACGGGCGCGGTCGGCAGCAGCGAGTCCAGCCGGTCCATGATGCCGCCGTGGCCCGGGAGGAGCGTGCCCATGTCCTTGATCCCCAGATCGCGCTTGATCATGGACTCGCCGAGGTCGCCGAGGGTCGCGGTGACGGCCGCACAGCCCCCCAGGATCAGGCCCTGCCACCAGATGCCGTCGTCGATGATCAACTGCATCAGCAACGCCCCGGCCAGCATCGACAGCGCGATGCCGCCCGCCAGGCCCTCGCGGGTCTTGCCCGGGCTGATGGTGGGTGCCAGCTTGGTCTTCCCGAACTTGTAGCCCACCGCGTAGGCCCCGGTGTCACTGCAGACCGTGACGATCAGGAAGAGCACGATCCGCTGCGGTCCGTCGTCCGCGGCCAGCATCATCGCGACGAAGGTGGCCAGGAACGGCACGTAGAAGGCGGTGAAGATGCCCGCCGTCACGTCCCGGAGGTAGTTCTCCGGCGGCGCGGCCATCCGCCACACCATCACCGCCAGGCCGGTCAGGGCGAGCGAGGCGGCGGCCCACTGCACACCGGCCCAGTAGCCGGTGGAGAGCATCGCCACGCTGCCGGCCGCCACCGGGACCAGCGGCGACCTGATCTCCTTGCGCTCCGTGAGTCGGCTGGAGAGCTCCCAGACGCCGACCACGACGGCGGCCATCACCACGACCAGGAACAGGGCCTTGACGAAGAACAGCGAGGCGATGATCACCGCACCGAGGCCGACGCCCACGCCTATCGCGGCCTGGAGATTGCGGCCGCCGCGCTGCTTGCGAGGCTGCGGGTCGGGCTGGGCCACTGGTGTCTCCTGCCCTGGGTAGGACGGCACGGGGTGGGGCTGCACCAGCGGCGCCACGGGGGGCTGCGGCGCTTGGTACGAGGGTGCGGGCGACTGCGGCGGATACGGCGAGGCCGCCGGCGGCCACTGGGCCGGCTGCGGCTGCGCGGGGTGCGCCGCGGGGTCGAGCAGCCCGGTCAGCGGCGGCAGCACCACCGTCTCCTCCACCGCCGGGACGGCGGCAGTGGGCGGTTCGTCGCGGAACAGCGGGCCGCTCAGCCTGCCCGCCACCCGCGTCTGCTGCTGTTCCGATGCCCGCGCGGGCCCGTGGACGGGCACCGGAGCGGGAGCGGGCTGCCCGTACGGCCCGGGCGAGGCCTCCCGGGGGAGCTCCTGGCCGGAGCCGTCCTGGACTGGGCGCATGAACTGAGTCTGCTCCGCATCGGCCCCCCAGTACACCGGAGACTGCTGCGAGTGACCCATTCGGTGCTGGTCACCCGCAGCAGGCGTCGGCGCGGCGGGGTACGGCGGCAGGTACTGCTGGTCGGATGGGCCCCAGTAGCCGGGGGCGTCAGGGGCGTCGTTCATCAGACTTCGAGCAGCTCGGCTTCCTTGTGCTTCAGGAGCTCGTCGACCTGCGCGACGAAACGCGCGGTGAGGTCGTCCAGCTCCTTCTCGGCGCGGCGGCCCTCGTCCTCGCCGTGCTCGCCGTCCTTGACCAGCTTGTCGATCGTGTCCTTGGCCTTGCGGCGGACCGAGCGGATGGAGACCTTGGCGTCCTCACCCTTGCTGCGCGCGACCTTGATGTACTCCTTGCGGCGCTCCTCGGTCAGCTGAGGGAACGACACCCGGATGATCGAACCGTCGTTGGACGGGTTGACGCCCAGGTCCGAGTCGCGGATCGCGGTCTCGATGTTGCGCAGCGCCGTCTTGTCGAACGGCGTGACGATGGCCATCCGCGGCTCCGGCACGGCGAACGAGGCGAGCTGGTTGATCGGCGTCAGGGCGCCGTAGTAGTCCGCCACGATCTTGGCGAACATCGCCGGGTGCGCCCGGCCGGTACGGATGGCGGCGAAGTCGTCCTTGGCGACGACCACGGCCTTCTCCATCTTCTCCTCGGCTTCGAGGAGGGTCTCTTCGATCACGGTCTGCTCCCTGTCCGGTGTGCCTTGATGCCGTACTGATGATCCGCCGGGCCGCTGCGGGCCCGGCCGGCGGCTTGCTGCTGCGGCCGACGTGCAGGCCGCTCAGGCCCGGACGGCGTCCTGGCTGATGAGCGTGCCGATCTTCTCACTCTTCACCGCGCGCGCGATATTGCCCTCGGCCAGCAGCTCGAAGACCAGCATCGGCAGGTTGTTGTCCTTGCACAGCGTGATCGCGGTGAGGTCGGCGACCTTGAGGTCACGCGCGATGACCTCGGAGTACTCCAGGGCGTCGAACTTGACCGCCTCCGGGTTGGTCCGGGGATCGGCGTCGTAGACACCGTCGACGCCGTTCTTGCCCATCAGCAGCACCTCGGCGTGGATCTCCAGCGCGCGCTGGACGGCCGTGGTGTCGGTGGAGAAGTACGGCATGCCCATCCCGGCGCCGAAGATGACCACACGGCCCTTCTCCAGGTGCCGGACGGCACGCAGCGGCAGGTACGGCTCGGCCACCTGGCCCATCGTGATGGCGGTCTGGACCCGGGTCTCGATGCCTTCCTTGATCAGGAAGTCCTGGAGTGCGAGGCAGTTCATCACGGTGCCGAGCATGCCCATGTAGTCGGAACGGGCCCGGTCCATGCCGCGGACCTGGAGCTCCGCACCACGGAAGAAGTTGCCGCCGCCGATCACCACGGCGACCTCGGTACCGCCGCGGACCACCGTGGCGATCTCACGGGCGATCTTGTGCACGACGTCCGGGTCGACGCCGAGGCCGCCGCCACCGGCGAACGCCTCACCGGACAGCTTGAGCAGAACCCGGCGGCGCCGGACCTCCTGCGCGGACTCCTGCGTCTCCTGCATGGACTTCTCCTTCTACACCTGCTGATTCACAGACCCGGGTGTGCGGAGCCCCGGCCTGCGCGTACACGCGAGGAGGCCACTGCCGCGGGAACCGGTACGGTGTCCTGCACGGCAATGGCCTCCTCGTCGTTCATGGTGCCGACGTGCCCCCTGGGGGTGCGGAGAGCCCGATCGGCGCGTTCCTTCCCGTCCGGTCAGCGGACGGGGACGGTTCCTACCCTATGCGGGCCGGAACCTCCGGGGAACGTGGCTCAGGCGCCGACGCGGAAGCGCGCGAAACGCTTGAGGGTGACGCCGTTCTCCTCGAGAACCTTGGCGACGGACTTCTTGTTGTCCTTCGCGAAGGCCTGCTCCAGGACGGAGTTCTCCTTGACGAAGCCGGTGACGCGACCCTCGACGATCTTCGGCAGGGCGGCCTCGGGCTTGCCCTCCTCGCGAGCGGTGGCCTCGGCGACGCGACGCTCGTTCTCGAGGTCCTCGGCCGGGATGTCCTCGCGGGAGAGGTACTTCGGGGCGAAGGCCGCGATGTGCTGCGCGACGTCCTTGGCGACCACGGCGTTCTCGGTGTCGAGCTCGACGAGGACACCGATGGTCGGCGGGAGGTCCGGGTCCGACTTGTGCAGGTAGACGGCGACGTAGCTGTCAGCGTCGAACTGCGCGAAGCGACGGAAGACGATCTTCTCGCCCAGGGACGCGTTGGCCTCGTCCACGAACTGCTGGACGCTCTTGCCGGCCTCGATCTCGCTGGCCAGCGCGGCCTCGAGGTCGGCCGGGGAGGTGGCGGCGACGTGTGCGGCGATCGCGTTGGCGACCTCGACGAACTTGCCGCCCTTGGCGACGAAGTCGGTCTCGCAGTTCAGCTCGACCAGCACGCCGGACTTGTTGCCCTCGGCGATCAGCGCGGCGACGGCGCCGTTGGAGGCGTCACGGCCCTCGCGCTTGGCGACGCCCTTCTGACCCTTGATGCGGAGCTGCTCGACGGCCTTCTGGACGTCACCGTCGGCCTCGACGAGAGCGTTCTTGCAGTCCAGCATGCCGGCGCCGGTGAGCTCACGGAGCTTCTTGACGTCCGCGGCGGTGTAGTTCGCCATGGTGTGAATCTCTTCTCGCGTCTCGCGTGTCTGCGTGGGGTTGCGCCGGGGCTGGTGGTTCAGCCCCGGCACGGGAGAGAGGGGCACTTACCGGTGTCGTACCGGCGAGTGCCCCTCACCCTTGGTACGTCAGGCCTGCTCGGCCTCGGCGGCCGGAGCCTCGGTGACCTCGGCAGCAGCCTCGGCGGCGGGAGCCTCGGCCGCAGCCTCGGTCTCGGCCTCGGCGGCGGGGGCCTCGACGGCGGGGGTCTCGGCCTCAGCCTCGACAGCGGCCTCGGCGACCGGGGCCTCCTCGGCCTTCTTGTCGCCCTCGATGAGGTCCTTCTCCCAGTCGGCCAGCGGCTGGTCGGCGCCCGGCTCGGCCTTGACGTCGCCCTTCGCGACACCGGCGCGGGCCTTCAGGCCCTCCGCGACGGCGTCGGCGATCACGCGGGTCAGCAGCGTGACGGAGCGGATCGCGTCGTCGTTGCCCGGGATCTTGTAGTCGACCTCGTCGGGGTCGCAGTTGGTGTCGAGGATGGCGACGACCGGGATGTTGAGCTTCCGGGCCTCGCCGACCGCGATGTGCTCCTTCTTGGTGTCGACGATCCAGACAGCGCTGGGAACGCGCTGCATGTCACGGATACCGCCAAGGGTCTTCTCGAGCTTGGTGTGCTCGCGCTCCAGAACGAGGAGCTCCTTCTTGGTGAGGCCCGAACCGGCCACGTCCGAGAAGTCGATCTCGCCGAGCTCCTTCATCCGCTGAAGGCGCTTGTAGACCGTCTGGAAGTTGGTCAGCATGCCGCCGAGCCAGCGCTGGTTCACGTAGGGCATGCCCACGCGGGTGGCCTGCTCGGCGATGGCCTCCTGGGCCTGCTTCTTGGTACCGACGAAGAGGACGCTGCCGCCGTGGGCAACGGTCTCCTTGACGAACTCGAAGGCGCGGTCGATGTAGTTCAGCGACTGCAGCAGGTCGATGATGTAGATGCCGTTGCGCTCCGTGAAGATGAAGCGCTTCATCTTCGGGTTCCAACGACGGGTCTGGTGACCGAAGTGGACGCCGCTCTCCAGCAGCTCCCGCATCGTGACGACGGCCATGGCCGTGCTCCTCGGTGTTACGCCCGGCTCCGGCGTTTCCGCCGCTGCCGGGTCGGGCTCGGTTTTGTCCGTGGCGGCCAGGTGACCGCCACGCCTGACGCCCCGGACGTGCCGAGCCGCTGCGGCCTGGGCGGTCGTAACCGCGTCAGGCTCGGCGGACCGAGCGGCACTCGCACTGGCGATGACGGCGGCTGAGCCGTACCCGATCGACCGGTGGCGGGGCGTGCGAAGTCGACCCGGCAGACCGGGTCGCGTGTGAAGTGTACGGGAAGCGCCGCACAAGGGGCGACTCAGCGGCGTCCGGCCCCTCGCTCCGTGCACCTTTCACCTCGGACGGACGCGTCCGGCGGGGTGCTCGGGGCCCGGTTCGGGTGGCGGGGGCGGGCGCTTCGAGCGGGGTTCGTGCGGGTGCTTCGAGCGAGGTTCGAGCGAGGTTCGAGCGGCTTCGGACGGCGACGGGCAGTTCCGGGGGGCGACGGCAGGCGCTCCGGCTGTGCTCAGGGCAGCGATGGGCAGCGATGGGCGGCTTCGGGCGGCTTCGGGCGGCTGCCCGCACTCGTCGGAGGGACACCGGTTGTCCACAACGGGCGGTTGTCCACAGGCATCGGGCAGGGGCTGGCGGTGCAGACAAAGCAGGGCGAACCTCCACTGCATGACAGCACATCTCAGCCTCGTCCGGCCTCTCGCCCGTCCGTCCCGGGCCTCCCGGGCCTCCCGGGCCTCCGGGGCCTCACTGCCGCCGCCCGCGCCGGACCAGGGCCGACGGGCGCTGCTGCTGGCCCTGTTGCTCACCGCGGTGTTCCTGGTGGCGCTTCCCGAGCCGCTGGTCCACGCCCGGACGACGGCGGACTCGACGTCGCACGCGGGCGGGCGTGGAGGCGGGAGTCCGCGGCAGTACGGGGACGGGGACGGCACCTTCGGCCGGAACGTGACGGGCTCGGGCCGTGTGGCCTTGACGGATCCTGCCCCCGGGCGCTCCTGGCCGGTGGGCGGGCCGGCCGGAGTCCTGCGCCGCTTCCAGCCGCCTCCCACCACCTGGGCCCCGGGGCATCGCGGAGTCGACCTCGTGGCAGCCCCCGACATCGAGGTGCGCGCGGCCGCGCCCGGAGTGGTCGTCTTCTCCGGCGTGGTCGCCGGGCGCCCGGTGCTCACCGTGAGTCACTCCGGCTCCGGTACCCCACCTCTGCGGACGACCTACATGCCCGTCAACGGGAGCGTCCCGGTGGGCACAACCGTGACGGCGGGCCAACCGATCGGCCGACTCGCCACGGTCGCCGGGCACTGCGGCGAGAGCTGCCTCCACTGGGGGCTGCTACGCGGGAGCCGCTACCTGGATCCGCTCGCCCTCCTGGGCAACGGAACCGCCCGGTTGCTCCCCCTGCGGAGCGGCAGCTGACCCGGGCGCTGACAGAGCCGGCCCGGACGGCTGGACATGGCTCGAGGCGGGGCGCATGGCCCGGCGCGTGGCGGGGCCGGGGGTCGGGGGCCAGTGGTCGGGGGCCCAGGGCTCGGAGGCCAGGGCTCGGAGGCCAGGGCTCGGGGAGGGCTCGGCAGAGGCGACGGCCGGGAGTGAATTCAGAGCCGGGGCGGGAGTCCCGGTCCGGTGGAGGGCGTGCCCGAGCCGGACTGTGCCCCGTGGGCAGCGAGCGCCCCGTCAGGCGGATTCGGTCGCGGCCGCACCCGCGGCCCGGGGCACAGTCCGTGCAACGCCAGCGCGACCGCGGCATCCGCGATCACCTGCGAATCCTCCGGGAGCGACGCGGCCGCGCGGTGTTCGCTCTGCCTCACGGCTGCTTCCACCACGCCCTGCAGCAGACCGGCCGCCAGCCGGGGCTGGTCGTGACCGAGATCCTCCAGGGCCTGGACGACCAGGCCGACCAGCCGGCCGTGGGCGGCACGGATCCGCTCCCGCGCCGCCTCGTCGAGTTCCAGCGCGGAGATCGCCGCCACCGCCCGGTGTCGCGGATCGCCGGCGAGCACCAGTTGTCCCCGGATGTAGGCCTCGATCCGGTCGGCCGCCC
Organism: Kitasatospora sp. NBC_00315; assembly: GCF_041435095.1. Taxonomy (NCBI): domain Bacteria; kingdom Bacillati; phylum Actinomycetota; class Actinomycetes; order Kitasatosporales; family Streptomycetaceae; genus Kitasatospora; species Kitasatospora sp. NBC_00315. The sequence continues at coordinate 2,866,820 of NZ_CP108025.1, forward strand.
GATCACAACCGGCCATACCGGCCTCGATCTCGGCCGCCCACAGCGGGAAGTCCACCTCGCACAGGGCCTCGACCACGGCGGCACGCGATCGGAAATACTCGTAGACCGAGGATCGGGCCAGCCCGGTGCTCGCCGCGAGCGCAGGGAACGTGAGAGCTTCCATGCCGCCCTCGGTGAGCAGGCTGCGCGCAGCGTCGAGGAGGGCAGCCCGCTGCAGCTGGCGATGCTCGGCCACGGTGGCTGCTCGGATCTTCGGCACAGCTCCACTGTACGGAGCCCGCCGCTCCGCCGGAACGCCTGCGCGCCGTCCCGCTGGCGGAGCGGTCACCACCGTCGCTCACCGGCCTTGCCCACCAGCTGGGCCACCCGGCAGCCGCGCTACCGGGCCGGGCGCCCACCGGATGCCGCCACCCGGCGGGGGCGCACCAAGCAGACCCAATCCGGGGATGTGCAGGATCCGGGGATGTGCAGGGCGGACGGCGGTCTACGGGCGAGCAGTGCGATGGCCAGGCGGACGCGGCGAACCCGCACGGGCGGGCGGGTGAGCGGGTGAGCGGGGCCTGGAGCGGGGAGCCCTGCGGTGCGCCGAGTGCCGAGGTGGCCCCGGACCGGGCGCCCGCTTCAGCGGATGTCGGACAGTTTGGCCCGCAGCTGCAGAACCGACTTGGTGTGGATCTGGCTGACCCGGCTCTCCGTCACACCCAGCACCTGCCCGATCTCGGCCAGGGTGAGGCCTTCGTAGTAGTAGAGCGTGACGACGGTCTTCTCCCGCTCAGGGAGGGTGTTGATCGCGTTCGCCAGCAGTCGGCGCAGCTCACGATCCTCGGCGACCGCGACCGGGTTGTCCGCGCCGCGGTCCTCCAGGACGTCCACCAGGCTGAGCCGGTCCCCGCCCTCCCCCACCGGGTGGAGCAGTTCGTCCAAGGCGACGACATTGGCGAGCGAGAGCTGGCTGAAGATGGCGTGCAGGTCCTCGATGGCGATCCCCATCTCGGCTGCCACCTCGGGCTCGTGCGGCGTACGACGCAGCCTGGCCTCCAGCGTGGCGTACGTTCGCTCGACCGCCTTCGCCTTCTGCCGCACCGACCGAGGGATCCAGTCGAGGGCCCGCAGCTCGTCGATGATGGCGCCGCGGATCCGGCTGATGGCGTAGGTCTCGAACTTGATCGCACGGTCGACATCGAACTTCTCGATCGCGTCGATCAGTCCGAAGACACCCGAGGAGACGAAGTCGGCCTGCTCGACATTGGCGGGCAGGCCCACGCCCACCCGGCCGGCGACGTACTTGACCAGTGGGGAGTAGTGCAGGATCAGCTGCTCCCGCAGTCGGGCGTCGCCGGTCTCCTTGTACGAACGCCACAACACCTCCAACGCGGTCCGTTCCGGTTCTCCCGTCTCCCGCCGGGCCGCCGGGGTCCGACCGGAGGCGGTCGTGGTCGGCCGTCGCTGCGCCCCGGCCTTCGCCGCGATACGGGCCGTACGCTGCCTGCCGCCCGGGCGAAGGCCGGCGCCGCCGTCGGTGGGCAGCGTCTCGACCGCCCCGACGAGCCCGACCGGGGCCGCCGAGTCAATCGGGTCGACCGGAGCGCCGGGATCGGTCGACGCAGCCGGTCCGGCCGGTCGGGCCGGCGCGGCAGGACCGGCCTGAGACGCCGCGGCCGGCGCGCCGCCTGCCGCAGCGGGCCGCCCGCTCTGCCGGGTCAGCCCCATCCCGCCCAGTGCCTTCTGCTGGACGTCCGCCACGGAGCGCGTCTCGGTCCTCGGCCCCCCCGAGGACCGACCGCTACCGGTCACCCTGTGTCCGGGAATGTGTGTGGGCATACGTTGGTCTGCGCCGTTCTGCCGAGTCGTGTGCTGATAGGGAAGCCATAGGGAGCGTAGCGTGACCGACTCGCTGCAATGCGCTACCGCCACTCGGTCGTCCCCCGATCCGGTGGCCTTCGACCCGCCCACAGGGGGCGCGCGGCAGCCGCCGGCAGCGCTCGGATTTGGCCGCGCGCGTCACCCCTTCCGAACGACCCGCCAATGCGCCCCGGCACGCTCGACGAATCCCAACGAGCCGAGCTCGTAGAGCCGTTGCAGGACCTCGTCCGGCGGCAGTCCGGACTGCCTGGCCAGTCGTTCCACCGGTGCGCCGTCCGCGCACGCGGGCACCGCCTCGAGCACGCGCGCCACCGCCGGTTCCAGGAGATCCCGCGAAAGGACCGGCCCGGCGCGCCGCGGCGCGAGATCGTCGCCCATGGCGCCGATCAGTTCGCCGATCTCCGCCGCATCCGTGACCAGGGTCGCCGCTCCGCTGCGGATCAGCGCGTGCACTCCGGCGGACAGCTCCGACGTCACCGGGCCGGCGACGCCCATGACGTGCCGGTTGAGATCCCGGGCGCGCCGCGCCGTACTGAGCGCCCCGCTGCGCACAGCGGCTTCGACCACCACCGTGCCCCGGGTCAGCGCGGCGATGACCCGGTTGCGCAGCACGAACCGGAATCTGTTGGGGTGCTGCCCGGGCGGCAGCTCGCTCAGCAGCAGCCCCTGCTCCGAGATGCGACGGATCAGCTCCGTGTGCCCCGCCGGATAGGCGACGTCCACTCCGCAGGCGAGCACCCCCATGGTCATGCCCCCGACCGCGAGAGCGCCCCGATGGGCGGCGGCATCGATCCCGTACGCCGCTCCCGAGACCACCACCCAGCCCCGCTCGGCCAGCTGTGCGCCCAGCTCCCCGGCGACGTGCGCTCCGTACGCGGTGCAGGCGCGGGCGCCGACCACCGCTACCGACCGGAGGGCCAGGAGACGCAGCGAGCCGGTGCCCCGGAGCCAGAGCCCGACGGGGCGGCCGGGGCCCAGGTCGTCGAGCTGGCTGGGCCACTCCGTGTCCCCCGGAATGATGAAGCGTCCACCCCGCTCCTGTACCCGTTCCAGGTCCGCCTCGGGGTCGAGGTCGGCGAGCCGTGCGCGGTAGGCGGCCAGCCGTCCCGGCTCCAGATCGAGATCGGTACCGGCGTCGCCGGGAGCAGCGCCCTCCCGGAGGCTGCGCACGACGGTGGTGGCTTCGCACTGGAGAAGCCACCGGCCGATGACCGCGTCGCCGGGCTCCGTGAGCCTGCTGAGCGCCGCCCGGGCAAGGCGTTCGCGGCTCGGATCCTCCGAGGTGGCGGCGTCCCGGGGCGCGATCTCCGCGGCGCCGCGGGACGGGACGCCGCGCGAAACGGCTCTCGGCGGTAGGGCTCCCGGTAGCGGGGCTCCCGGTGGTTGGGCTCCCGCTCCCGGAGCCGTCCTCGGGTGCGGAGTTCGGGGCTTCCGAGTTCCCAGCCCCGGCATCTCCGATCCCGGGGGCGGGTCCTGCTGCACCGTGTACGTCGTGCGATCCACCGTCACCTCCATGGTTGATCTCCTGTCGGTGGTGTTCCGTCGGAACGCCTCGTGCGTTGAGGTCGGATTGGGAGACGTGCCCAACCAACGGCTCGCCGGCGCGCGCCGCCATCGCCTCACGGATGTGCCGGGGGGTGCGGCAGGCGGCCCGCACATCCCTTCTGGGTCATTGGGAGGGCCGCTCACCCCCGCGTGGCCGGGCCGTGCGCCACTCCGGTACGCAGGACGAGGGCCGTGCGGAGATCGCGTTGGTCGGGGCGGTCCCGGCCCGCCAGATCGGCCACCGTCCAGGCGACCCGCAGCACCCGGTCCAGGCCACGGGCGGTGAGCAGGCCGCGCTCCAGCTGGTGGGAGACGTCCGTCATGGCACCCGGCGCGAGTCCCCACCGCGTGCGCAGCTGATGGCCGGGCACCTCGGCGTTGGTCCGCCACGGCGTGTCGCTCAGGCGCACGGCTGCCCGCTCCCGGGCCTCCCGTACCCGAGCTGCCACGGTCGCGGTGCTCTCGGCCGTGGTGTCGCGCTCCATCAGCTCCGCCCGGGTCACCGGAGCCACCTCGACCTGGAGATCCACCCGATCCAGCAGTGGGCCCGACAGCCGTCCCTGGTAGCGGTTCACCATGGCCGGTGTGCACTCGCAGCCCCCACCGCGCTGCGAGTGGCGCCCGCAGGGGCAGGGGTTCGCCGCGAGACAGAGCAGGAACCGGGCGGGGAGCCTGAGCGAGCCGGCCGATCGGGCGATCACCACCTCGCCCGACTCCAGCGGCTGGCGCAGGGCGTCCAGCACACGCACCGGAAACTCGGGAGCCTCGTCCAGGAAGAGCACTCCGCGGTGGGCCAATGAGACCGCGCCCGGGCGGGGGAGCCCACTGCCCCCACCGACGATCGCGGGCATCGTTGTCGAGTGGTGCGGGGCGCAGTACGGCGGCCCTGCGATCAGTGGCCGTCCGGGCGGCAGGAGACCCGCGACGGAGTGCACAGCGGTGACTTCCAGGGCCTCGGCCCGGGTCAGGGGTGGGAGCAGCGCCGGCAGCCGCTCGGCCAGCATGGTCTTTCCCGCTCCGGGCGGGCCTTTGAGGTAGAGGTGGTGGCCTCCCGCCGCGGCGATCTCCAACGCGCGGCGCGCCTCGTACTGGCCGGCGACGTCGGCGAGATCCACCTGCGAGTTCTCCCGCCCGGCCAGGCCACGTACACCCGCGCCGGGCAGCATCAGACCGGCCAGGAGCGGGTCGGGCCGTCCGTTGACCGTGTCGGAGGGCTCCTCCGGCACCGGTGCGTCGGTGAGGACGGCGATCAGTTGGCGAAGGCTCCGAACTCCGATGACCGAGACCCCGGGCACCAGCGCCGCTTCGGCGGCGGTCTGCTCGGCCACGACCACCTGCCGATAGCCGGCTTCGGCCGCGGCGAGGACGGACGGCAGCACCCCCCGCACCGGCCGCACCCGTCCGTCCAGACCCAGCTCGCCGATGATCAGGAGTTCGGCGATGGCGGACGGATCCAGCCGCTCTGCCGCCGCGAGCACGGCGCAGGCCACGGCCAGGTCGAAGCCGCTACCGCTCTTGGGCACCGATGCCGGACTCAATCCGACCGTCAGCTTGCGCTGGGGCCAGGTCTCACCACTGTTCACGACCGCGGCCCGGACCCGGTCCCGGGCCTCGGAGAGCGCCTTGTCGGGCAGCCCGACCAGACTGAACGCGGCGACTCCGGGCTCGAGGTCCGCCTGGACCTCGACCACGACGCCGTCGACCCCCATCAGTGCCACCGAGCAGGTACGGGCGAATGCCACGTCATACCGCCCCTCGGAGGTGATCGACGGAGGCAGCGCCCTTGATCCGGTTGATGACGGCCACCAGATCGATGCGCACCCCGCCCGGCGGCGCCGGGGTGGGCCAGAGCGGGTCCTCGGTTGCCGTCTCGGGCCCGCCGATCCCCTCGGCCAGCAGGGCGAAGTGGAGGGGCCAGCGCTCGCTGAGCCACCGCTCGGCCAGTCTTCGCAGGCGCTCCGCCTTGGTCGTGTCGATCGCTTCACTGGGCTGCTGGAAGCTCCGTTCGGAACGGGTCTTCACCTCGCAGACGGCCAGCGTCTCGCCGTCGAGGGCGACGATGTCCAGCTCGCCCTCGACGCAGCGCCAGTTCCGTTCCAGAATGCGCAGTCCGTCCGCGCTCAGCCGACGGGCGGCGACCTCCTCACCGTAACGACCCAGCGCGTTCGTGCCGCGCCTGAGCGGTGGGCGGGATCGCCCGGCCGGTGCGTCCCTGTCCCGGCCGTCCGCACGTGCCGGCTCCGCCGGTCCGCTGCGGGGCTCCCCGGGATCGCTCGCCCGCGCCACTCCCGGCGATCTCTCGGCGAGTGCCTCGTCCGCACGCCGGTCGGATGCCTTCGTTCCGGCCGCGCCGGCGGCCCGCGCCGGGCTACCGCCCGGACCCCGCGTCGCGCTCCTCCGTGCGGTCTGCCGCGGACGCTTCTGCGTACGCGGCTCTGTGCTCTGTTCCGAGTCGGGCACAGTGATCACCTCCGGTCACGGAGGCTGCCGTGCGGCCCGGGAAGTGACCAGGCACAGCCGATTTCCTGTGGATAACCCGGGGCTGTGGATAACTGGTGTCACCCGCAGGAGTGAGGTATCCGGTCATCTCTGGACAACGGAGCAGGCGCGGTCCACCGTCAGTTTCCGAAGCCCGAATCGTCCGAGGGCAACTCCAGATCGCTCTTCGCCAGCTCCTCGATGTTGACGTCCTTGAACGTCAGCACCCTGACCTTGCGGACGAACCGGGCCGGCCGGTACATGTCCCAGACCCAGGCATCAGCCATCGACACCTCGAAGAAGACCTCGCCCTGGAGCGAGTGAACCTGCAGCTCGTAGTCGTTCGTGAGGTAGAAACGCCGTTCCGTCTCGATCACGTACTTGAACAGGCCGACTACGTCCCGGTACTCCCGGTAGAGCTTGAGCTCCATCTCGGTCTCGTACTTTTCGAGATCCTCGGCACTCATTCAGGCGTCCCCTCAGCTCGTCAGTGCACCCATTGTGGACCACGGCACCCGCCGTCAGAGCCGTACCGGAGTGACTGGTGGCCCATCGGCCAACAGCTGCTCCAGGAACCCCGCAAGTCCGACCGGGTAGACGGTCTCCCCGGTCTGCCGAAGCTCGGCCACGGTCCACCAGCGCGCCTCCAGCAGCAGGGCGTGTTCCTCTGCGGCCGTGCCGGGAAGGTCGACCTCGCAAGCGGCCGTGCGTGCCAGCAGAAAGCGCTGGTCCTGTTCGAATGCCTGTCCCCGAAAGGAGAACGACACCGTGCCGTACGCCACCTCCGGCCCCAGAGCCACGGATCTCAGGCCCGTCTCCTCGGCGATCTCCCGCAGCGCGGCCTCGCGCACGCTCTCCCCCGGCTCCAGGCCTCCTCCCGGGGTGATCCACCACATGACGTCCGGGAGGGCCGGGTCGAAACCGCGCAGCAGCAGAAGGCGCTCCCGTTCGTCCAGCAGGAGCACCCGAGCCGCTCTGCGCCGCTCGATCGCCATCACCGTGCCTCCCGTCCGATCCGCCCGGCCCACCGGCATCGCACCGCGGCGGCCGTTCCCGTCCGGGCCTGCTCGGACCGCACTCGCTCCGACCGCGCCGGGCCGGACACCGTCCGATCCCGTCCCACAGCTTCGAAGCAGTTCAGCCCCGGGGTCAGGCCGCTGTTCCGGCCTTGCTCCGTCGGCGTCCGACCCGCCCCGCCCATCCTGCCACTCCGCTCACGGCACACGTCAGCACGATCAGCCCCGCCCCGACGACCGTGGCGTAGGCGGCCGGCTCCAAGGGCCCCGGAGCGCTCGCCCCCGGCCCGCCGACGGCATCGAACGATCCCGGCCGCCCGAGCATCCCCAGCCTGCCGAAAGGCTGGATCGTCGCCTCGACGCGGGCGACCACGTCCGTGGCCGGGACGCTCCCGCCCGCCACCTCCACGTGGGTACGGGAGTCCAGCGAGTTCATGCGGTTGTCCCCGAGCATGAACAGGCGGCCGGCCGGCACCTGCACGCTGAACGCCGCGCCCTGGACACCGTCCTTCGTCAGGTACGGCTCGTCGACGGCCTCGCCGTTGACCGACAGCCGATTCCCGTCGCCGCAGCACGCGACGGTGTCGCCGCCGACCGCGACCACCCGCTTGACCATCAGCTCTCCGCCCCATGCCTGGTCACGGAAGACCACCACGTCCCCACGACCGACGGTGCCCCCGTCGGCCTTCCGGGCGAGCACCGTGTCGCCGATCTGCAGGGTCGGCGTCATCGAGGCGGACGGGATCCGGTAGGGGCGGTAGTCCACCGCGATCAGGGCGAATCCTCCGAGCATCAGTACCAGCCCCAGCCCGATCGCCACCCCCTGCACGATCGAGCTCGGCCGCCGCCCGGGCCGGGCGGCACGTACCGGTCGGCCGGCAGCCTGGTCCGCCTTCTCCGCGACATTGCTCATGGATACCGTCCAACCCTGGGGGACCTACGGGCGGGCCGTGGCCGGGGGCACGAATGCCGACGGGCCGTGGCACGTCCGAGCAGATTACTCGTCGGTACCACGGCCCGCGCAAGACCCGAAGCCTCCCCAGTCCCGCATCCAGAACCGCACCCACACTAGGGAAGGAGCCGATCAGGATGCAGCAGGACGCCGCCGTCAGGCGTTGTTCCGCCGCCTCGCCCAGCGGACCAGCGGCAGCAGACCGACCGCTCCGGCCACGCCGGCGACCGGCGGGGCGAAGGGCGCGGCCGCCGCCAGACCCTTCTGGTCGAAGGTGTCCGGCACCGGCAGCGTCGCCCAGTGGTTGAGCGGCCAGGCCACCACGAACGCCCGACCCACCACATCGCTGACCGGGACGGTGCCGCCACCGGGCTGGTCCATGTGGTAGCGGGAGTCCAACGAGTCGGCCCGGTGGTCGCCCATCACCCAGATCCGGCCGTCGGGCACGTGGACCGGTCCGAACTGCTTGGTGCCACACGGAGTGTTGCCCGGGAAGACGTAGGGCTCGTCGAGTGCGATGCCATTGACCTTGACCGGCCCCTCGCCCTCGCACTCCACGGTGTCGCCGCCCACCGCGATGACCCGCTTGATCAGGTCCTTCTCATTCGCCGACGGCATCAGACCGACGAAACTCAGCACGTCCTGGACGCCTCTGACGAAGGAGTTGTTGCTCTGCTGGGAAGGCTCGTCGTTCAGCCAGCCGCCCGGGTCGTGGAAGACCACGACGTCGCCCCGCTCGGGCTCCGCTCCGAACCAGGGCGTCAACTTGTCCACCAGCACGCGGTCGCCGACCTGCAGAGTGTTCTGCATCGACTCGGACGGGATGGAGAACGCCTGGACGAAGAACGTCTTGATCACCAGTGCCAGGATCAGCGCGATCCCGACCAGGATCGGCAGTTCCTTCCAGAAGGACCGCTGCTTGCGTTCCGAGCCGGAGGTTCCCGCCTCTCCCTCCTCGTCGGCGGCGGTCGCCGGAACGTCGTCCGCGCTGTTCCGGTCCTCGGCCGACTTTGCCGCGGTGTTCTCGACGGAGTCCGAGGACTCCGCCGACTCGGCAGACCGGGACGTCCGGCCGCCGGCGCCCTCGGGCTCTCCGGCGCCTGAACGTGCGCCGATCACCAAATCCCCCACGACATCTCCTCCCAGCTGTGCGGACGCTCGTGCGTCCGCTCTCACCAGTGCCGCACAGCGGGCACCACGCTCAACAACCTGACTGTCAACCACACCGGGACTGCTCGCCGGAGCACACCCGGCACCGACACGGCCGCAGGGGTGATCAGTACCTCGTACCGGTTACCCCAGCACTTCTCTATCACTCCCAGGCGTCCGGTCCGCGATCCCACACGCCGGCCTCGACGGCCACCGGACGGGAGGGCCCTATCCCGTCGTCACCGACCGACGACGGACGATGAGCGGGAGGAAGCCCAACACACCCATAACGAGCGGAGGTTCCGTCGGAACCGGCCTGACCCCCAACGAATACGGCACGGCGCCCAGCGCCACCCCCGGCGACGGCAACGAGGAGAGTGAAGCAGGCTCGTCCAGTTGATGAAAGCGCTTCATCGGCCAGGCGATCACGAACGCACGCCCCACCACATTGCCCAACGGGATCGTGCCCTGTCCCGGGTTTCCCATGTGGAAGCGCGAGTCGGCGGAGACGTCCCGGTGGTCCCCCATCACCCACAAGCGCCCCTGCGGCACCTGCACCTTGAAGGGCTGCCGGGAGGGCACGTTTCCCTCGGCGAGATACGGCTCGTCGACAGGTGTGCCGTTGACGCTGATCCGTCCCTGATCGTCACAGCACTCCACCGTGTCGCCGCCGACTCCGATGACCCGCTTGATCAGGTCCTGCTCGTTGTCCGAGGGCAGCAGTCCGACATAGGTGAAGACCGTCTTGACCCCGTGCATGACCGGCCCATCGGTGGAGGCCTTGTGCTCGCTCTCCAACCAGCCGCCGGGATCCTTGAAAACCACCACATCGCCACGTTTCGGCTCGCTGCCGAACCACGGAGTGAGCTTGTCCACCAGCACTCGGTCACCGATCTGGATGGTCTGCTCCATCGAACCGGAGGGGATCACGAAGACCTGCACGAGGAAGGTCTTCATCACCAGCGCGACCAGCAGCGCGACCACGAGGATCAGAGGGAACTCCCGCAGGAACGATCGCCTGCGCCGACGGGCGGCACGCTGCGCGCTGCGCCTGCGCTCGGCCCGCCCACGCCCGGCCGCCCCCACCTCGGTGACCGCCTTGCCCCCCGCGGCGTCGGTGGCGACGTCCAGGGCCACGTCGGCCACAACAGCGGTCGCAACGAGCCCCGTCGGCCTGCCACCATCGCCCCTGCCACCGCCGGTACGGACATCGCCGACCGTGCTGATGCCGATGTCGCCGTCGACGACGGAGCCCACGGCGCCGGATATGAGGCGGTTCTCCTCCGAGCCCGACTCGTCGACCCTCCCGACGGTCGCGGACCGGCCGTCGTCCCTCCCCGAAGGCGGAGCCGGTGTGGCCGCGGGCCCGTCGGAGCGGCGACCGGGCGCCTTCGCCCTACCCCTCGTCCCCATGGCCACCTGTCCTCCCTGGCGCGGCGAAGATCGCCGGGCGGTCCAGGCCGGTCCAGTGGCCGACGGGGAAGACGACCCAGTCGGCCCGGCCGATCACCTTGTGCTCGGGCACGAAACCGCCGCCCGGCTCACCGAGATGGTCACGCGAGTCGCGGGAGACGCTCCGGTGGTCACCCATCACCCACAACTTGCCGGCCGGCACCACGATGTCGAACGCCACGCTGGAGGGAGCGTCACCGGCCTGGAGATAGGCCGACTCGTCGAGCGGGACGCCGTTGACCGTGAGCGGCCCACCCGGGCCAGGGCTGGTCACCCGATCCCCGCCCACCCCGATCACACGCTTCACGTAGACCGTGTCACCGGCCGGGGCCAGGCCGAGATCCTCTCCGAGAGCACGCAGGCTCGGGCCGATCCCGGTCGGCTCGGACGACTGGGGAAGGAAGGAACCGGTGCCGTCGAACACCACGACGTCGCCACGCCGGACGTGCCCGCCGAAGGCGTACGCCAGCTTGTCGACCACCAGACGGTCGCCCGGGCGCAGGGTGTTCTCCATCGACCCGGAGGGGACGGCGAACGGCCGCGCCACAAAGGCGTTCACGAGCAGCAGCGCCAGCAGGCAGACGCCTGCCAGCCGAAGAAGGTCCCGCAGCCACCGACGTCCGTGTCCGCCCTCGCCGTCGCCGTCGCATTCACGAGCTCGATCACGGCCCGCGTCGGTGGCGTCGACATCGGCATCGGCATCGGCGTCGGAGATGTCCGAGCTCGCCGCCCGGCACTCCGGCCCGGGGTTCGCGCTCGTGGCAAGTTCCGCGACGACCGCGGCATCCGATTGCGCGGCGGGACGGGGGTGCGCGGTCACCCTGCCGTCGGTCGCCCGGGTCACCTCGGCGGCGGGGCCCGGTTCGGAAACAGCCGCGGACCGCGACGGCCTGTCCGCACCCTTGGGTACGGAACTGCCGTCGCGGTCCGCGATTGGTTCGTACGTGCTCATCGGGGGCTGAGCTTACCTTGCGGCATGCCGGCCCCGTCGAGCGTACCGACCCCTCGGCCAGGCCAGGGGGTCAGCGGATCAGCGGTCGCGCTTCTCCTTGATCTTCGCGGCCTTGCCGCGCAGGTCACGGAGGTAGTACAGCTTGGCGCGGCGGACCGCACCGCGGGTCACGACCTCGATCTTCTCGACGACCGGGGTGTGCACCGGGAAGGTACGCTCCACGCCGACGTTGAAGCTCACCTTGCGGACGGTGAAGGTCTCACCGATGCCGGAGCCGTGACGACGGATGACGACGCCCTGGAAGATCTGGACACGGGAGCGGTTGCCCTCGATGACCCGGACGTGAACCTTCAGGGTGTCACCGGCGCGGAACGCGGGGATGTCGGAACGCAGCGAGGCCGCGTCGACAGCAGCGAGCTTGTTGCTCATGTTGCTCTCCATCGCAGGCGCCACGGGCCGCCCACGGAAGTTCGTCACAATGGGGTGTGTTGCGGGCCGCACGGGTTGGCGGTGATCCCCCCGTGGCGGGGGCACCGGTCCAGCTGACTCCTACGTGAGCAGTCCAGCGACAGACAACAGCCGCCTATTCTTCCACATCATCGGCCAGGGACCGAAATCGGCCGAGCCGCTCGTCCCAGGCCAGACCGAGGATGCTGAGAGCCTCCCGGTCCTTCTTGTCGAACCCCTCGTACTTCCAGCGCTCCACGAGGTCGGGACGGTTCGCCAGGGTACGACCGAAGGCCTGCTCACGCCGCCAGCGGGCGATCTTGCCGTGGTTACCGCTGAGCAGCACCTCCGGCACCGCCCGGCCACGCCACTCGGCGGGCTTGGTGTAGACGGGCCCCTCCAGCAGGTCAGCCATGGCTCCGGGGGCGAACGAGTCGTCCCGGTGGGACTCGGCATTGCCCAGCACGCCGGGAAGCAGTCGGGCGACGGCCTCGACCATCACCAGCACGGCGACCTCGCCACCGGCCAGCACGTAGTCACCGATCGAGGCCTCGACGACCGGCATCCGTGTGGCGGCCTCCTCGATCACCCGTCGGTCGATGCCCTCGTACCGGGCGGGCGCGAAGGCGAGCCAGGGCAGCGCCGCGAGTTCCTGCGCCAGCTCCTGGGTGAAGGGGCGGCCGCTCGGCGTCGGCACCACCAGGGTGGGCACCGCGCCTTCCTGTCCGGCGCCTGTCACCGCGTCCAGCGCCGCCGCCCACGGCTCGGGCTTCATCACCATGCCGGGGCCACCCCCGTACGGGGTGTCGTCCACGGTGCGGTGCACGTCGGTCGTCCAACTGCGCAGGTCGTGCACGTGGACGTCGAGCTGTCCGCGCGCGCGGGCCTTGCCCACGAGCGAGACGTTCAGGGGCTCAAGGTACTCGGGGAAGATCGTGACGACGTCGATCCGCATCCCGTGCCGGACGGAACCGCCGGACGGAACCACCGGACGGACGACCGCGGCTTCAGCTCCGGCTCCGGCTCCGGCTCCGGCTCCGGCTCCCGCGTCCACGGCGGTGCCAACGGTGTCGCCGATTCGCGCTTCGTCGTCGGCCCCGGCGCCCACCCCGGATCCGGGTCCGAGTCCGGCCGGGGCATCGGGACTGCCGACACCCTGCGGCGACGTCATACGTCGCCCCCGGCGCTCTCGCCCGTGACAGCCCCGCCCGCGACGTCCTCGCCCTCGGCAGCCGCGTCCTCGACGACCGCGTCCGCGTCCTCGACGACCGCCTCCGCCTCGGATTCGTCGTTCACGACCACGGCGTCCGCCGCGTCGATGAGCCCCGGGGGCGGGTCGATGACCACGCGCTGGTTCTCGAGGTCGATGGTCGGCACGATCCTCGTGACGAACGGCACCAGCACTTCGGTGCCGTCGGCCTTCTCCACGGTGAGCAGGTCCTGGTAGGGCAGGTGCACGACCTCGGTCAGCTCGCCCACGGGCGTGCCGTCCAACAGGACGACGTCGAGCCCGATCAGCTGGTGGTCGTAGAACTCCTCCGGATCGTCCGGACGCTCCTCCGGGTCGACCTCGGAGATCAGGATGGTCCCCCGCAGGGCCTCGGCCGCGTTGCGGTCGTTGACCCCCGCGAAGCGCAGCAGCAGCCGGCCGCTGTGGACCTTGCCGGACTCGACGGTCAGCGGGCCGGTCGACGCCGGGTCGGTGAGCACGACCGCCCCGGGGCCGAGCCGCAGCTCCGGCTCGTCGGTCCGGACTTCGACGCTGACGTCCCCCTTGATGCCGTGGGCGCGGCCGATCTTGCCGACGACGAGCTGCACGGTGATCGCTCTCCTGAGTTCAGGTACTGGCCGAATGACGGAAACATGCGGCCGACCGAACATCCGGGCCGGCCGACCTGCCGGCCTGGGGCCCGCGCGGGTCGGCCGGCCGAAGGGCCTGCGGACCGGCGAACGGACTGGCCGGCGAACGAAAAACAAGGCCGGCCGGGACGACAAGCGTCCCGACCGGCCCCAAGCAGACTGCCTGTCCGCACAGTGGCGGAATCAGTGAATGCTGTCCACGTCGACGAGGTCGACCCGGACGTTGCGACCGCCGAGCGCGCCGACCACGGTGCGCAGAGCGCGCGCGGTCCGGCCGCCACGGCCGATCACCTTGCCGAGATCATCGGGGTGCACCCGCACCTCGATGGTGTTGCCCCGACGCAGGGTGCGCGAGCGCACCTGTACCTCGTCGGGGTGCTCGACGATGCCCTTCACCAGGTGATCGAGGGCGTCCTCGATCACGATCAGGCCTCGGTGGAAGCGGCGTCGGCCTCGGCCTCGGCCTTGTCCGACTTCTTGGCCTTCGGGGTGATGGCAACACCGGTGGTGCTGTCCTCGAAGCCGGCGACGGCCTTCGCGAAGAGGTGCGAGAAGTCCTCGACCTTGGGCTCGGCGACCTTGAGCGGCGCCGGAGCCGGGAGGCCCTTGAACTTCTGCCAGTCGCCGGTCAGCTTGAGGATGGCGAGCACCGGCTCGGTCGGCTGGGCGCCGACGGACAGCCAGTACTGCGCGCGGTCGGTGTCGACCTCGATCTTCGAGGGGTCGTAGGTCGGCTGGTAGATGCCGATCTCCTCGATCGCGCGACCGTCACGCTTGGTGCGGGCGTCGGCGACGATGATGCGGTAGTGCGGGGCGCGAATCTTGCCGAGACGCTTGAGCTTGATCTTGACTGCCACGGGAGTGGATTCTCCTGGAGTTGACGTGGGTGAGCGGCCGCGTCCTCCGCGTGGGGTTGCGGGGTCGGCCGTTCAAGGGACACGCCAGCCGTAGGAGAGAGGGGTCCTGCTCGGCTGCCGAGTACTCAGCTGTCAATTGTGCCACACCGCCGCAGGTCGGCCCGACAGGGGTCGCGACGGGCACCCGCGCCACCCCACCCGGCCCGCCCGCCCGGCCCCGCCCGCGCCGCGGGGCCGACCACCCCTGGACCCGGGGGTCGGGCCCGTCCAGCTGCTTGCGCCCCCGCTCGACCGGCGCCGGCCGCCGGGCGTCACCGCCGCCCGGGCGTGCCCGGAAAACTCGAAGGCCTGGCCGACCATGAGCTCGCGCTCCGGTCAGCCAGGCCCCTGACTACGCAATCTTGAACGGCTGCTGGCAGGCACCACAGACGATCGAGGCCTGCGCGAGCACCGACGGCACCACCCGGACGTTGCGACCGCACCCGCAGATCGCCTTGACCCGGACTCCGCCCCCGGAGGAGCCGTGCCGGGCCGCGGGGCCCCGGAAGGCGCGCGAGGCGCCGTCGCCGGCCACGGCCTCCTGATGGGCACCGAGCGCATGGTCGAGCCGCTCGATCGTGTCGGCGTACCTCTCCTGCGTCTCCTTGAGCATGGTCACCTGGGAGAAGCCACTGCTCGCGTGCGGCTCGACCGGGTGGGCCAGCCCGAGCTCGGAGGCGAGCAGCAGGAAGCGCCGGTTGTGGTAGCGCCCGGCCCGCGAGGTGTCCCGGATGTCCCGGGCGGCGGCCAGGCCGTGGGCGGCCTCGTGGAGCAGCCGCTCGAAACCGAGCCGGGTGCCACAGGCCGAGGAGGATTCGCCGATGAGGGCCTCGGGCGAGGCCAGATCGGGGAGATCCTGGTGGTGGGTCTGGATGTCACTCCAGGCGGCGGCCAGTTCGGCCGCGAGGACGAGGGGCTGTGTCGTGCTCACGCTAGACCAACGATGGAGTGCGTGCCGATGTTCCGGGGCGTCCCGTTCTCCTGGAATTCCCAGGAAACTCTCAGGAATACGCGGCAGCGCGCATATTGCGTGTTATCGATCTGACGCAAGACCAACCCCCTGCAAGTGTGGACCCGTCGGAGTTCGG
Organism: Kitasatospora sp. NBC_00315; assembly: GCF_041435095.1. NCBI lineage: Bacteria > Bacillati > Actinomycetota > Actinomycetes > Kitasatosporales > Streptomycetaceae > Kitasatospora > Kitasatospora sp. NBC_00315. The sequence goes on from NZ_CP108025.1 coordinate 2,882,518, forward strand.
CGGGCTCGTCTGCTTCCGCCCCTGGGCGGGCGATCGCCCAAGACGTACGGCCCGTCGCCCTCGTCGAGTTGACAGGGCCACGGGCCGTACACCGTACCGCTATTCCGTTAATACCGGGAGTTGACCGGTCAGTAGGCATGTCAACAGGTGAGACGATCGCCCCCACCGCGACGAAAGAAGCCTGCCGGGCCGGAACAGAACCGTCCGGTAACCACCTTGAAATCGAATCAGTAGGCGCGCGCGACGATCGCGATATTGCCGGCCTGGTCGTCCGTCAACGGCACGGAGCCGTCGGCGGCGACGATGCAGCGCACCGATACGCCCTGCTCGGCCAGCTTGGCCTCGCCCTCCGGGCCGAGGTCGGCCCAGGAGATGCGGCCCCAGCCGGTGGCGGCGGCCTCGATCGCCTCGTCGATCGTGGTGACGTCGACGGTGCGGGACTCGCGGCGCTCGCGGGACTGACGGAGCAGCAGCGCCTGGTCCTCCTCCAGGAGGCCGGGCAGCAGCGCCGCCAGGCCGTCGATCGCGACCGGCTCCTTGCCACCGGGGATGCGACGGGCCAGCATCGCGGTGCCGCCCTCCAGGTCGCGCGGGCCGACCTCGATGCGCACCGGTACGCCCTTGAGCTCCCAGTCGACGGCACGGCGGCCGAACGGGGTGTCGGTGCGGTCGTCGACCACGACCCTGATGCCCGCGGCCTCCAGCTCCGCGCCGATCTCGCGGACCTTGGCCAGCACGGCGTCGTCGCCCTTGATGGCGAGGACGACGGCCTGGGTCGCGGCCAGTCGCGGCGGCACGCGCAGGCCGTTGTCGTCGCCGTGCGACATGATCAGGCCGCCGACCATCCGGGTCGAGACGCCCCAGGAGGTCTGCCAGACGTGCTCGCGCTCCGCGCCCTGCAGCTGGTAGGTGGTGTTGAACGCCTTGGCGAAGTTCTGGCCCAGCTCGTGGCTGGTGCCCATCTGCAGCGCCTTGCCGTCACCCATCATGCCTTCGAGGGTGAGGGTGTTGATGGCACCCGCGAAGCGCTCCTTGGCGGTCTTGCGACCGAGCACCACGTCGATGCCGAGCACGTTGATCATGAAGTCCGCGTAGACCTCGGTGTGGATGCGGGAGGCGTACGCCCGCGCGTCCTCGTAGGTGGCGTGGGCCGTGTGGCCCTCCTGCCAGAGGAACTCGGTGGTGCGCAGGAAGACGCGCGGACGCAGCTCCCAGCGGACCACGTTGGCCCACTGGTTGATCAGCAGGGGCAGGTCCCGGTGGCTCTGCACCCACTTGGAGAAGTACTCGTTGATGATCGTCTCGGAGGTGGGCCGGACGACGACCGGCTCCTCCAGTTCCTTGCCGCCGCCGTGGGTGACCACCGCGAGCTCGGGCGCGAAGCCCTCGACGTGCTCGGCTTCCCTGGTCAGGTAGGACTGCGGGATGAACATCGGGAAGTAGGCGTTCTGAGCGCCGGCCTTCTTGATGCGGGCGTCCATCTCCTGCTGCATCCGCTCCCACAGGCCGTAGCCGTACGGTCGGATGACCATGGTGCCGCGCACCGGACCGTTGTCGGCCAGCTCGGCCTTGTTGATGAGGTCCTGGTACCAGCGCGGGAAGTCGTCCGCCTGGGGGGTGAGAACGGGTGCCTTTGCCATGGGGCGAATCGTACGGGGCATTCGGCCCCTCCTCCGAATCCGCCCGGGCCCGCGCCGCGTCCGATCGGGCGCTCGGGGCGCGGGGGCGCACGCCCGCGGCGCGCGGACAGCACGCTGTACCCCTCTGGACGGCGCGCCCGAGCCGCTGTTCGCTGGAGGGGGGCGGGACCTTGGGGGGAGCCACGGACACGACACCGAAGGACCGGATAGGAGGCCGCGATGGCTTCAGCGCAGGCGACCGGTACGACCGCAGAGCACGCGCTGGTACAGGACCGAACAGAGCCCGACGGGCCGGGGCCCGGCCGGGCCCGCGACTGGGCCGAGATCCAGGAACGGATGCTCGTACCGCTCTACGAGGCGGTCCACGACCGCCTGGAGGTCGGCCCGGCCACCAGCGTGCTCGGCCTCGGCTGCCGGTCGGGGCTGGCGCTGCTGCTCGCGGCGGGGCGGGGCGCCGAGGTCGCCGGACTGGAGGCGCAGCCGGAGCTGCGGCAGCTGGCCCGGGAGCGCCGGCTGCGGGTCGGAGCGGAGGGCCGGCCGGGGGGCCGGACCACGGCGGAGCAGGACGACGTCCCCCGCACGGCCTATTCACTGGTGACGGTTTTCGAGCAGCTGCCGGGAGCCTGCGACCCCGCACGGGTGGTCGCCGAAGCGGCACGTCTCACCCTGGCCGGCGGGCATGTGGTGCTGGCCGCGTGGGGTCCGCCCGAGCGCTGCGAGAGCGCGGCCGTGCTGGACGTGGCGCGCCGGCGGGCCGGGCGGACCACCGCGCGCGACCCGTTCGCGCTGAGCGCGCCCGGCGGCCTGGAGGACCTGCTCCTGGGCACGGGCCTGCGGCCGGCCGGCAGTGGCCGGGTGAGCTGCCCGTTCGCGTACGCGGACCTGGACAGCGCGGTGCGCGGGCTGCTCTCCACGGGCCTCTACGACAGCGCGGTCGAGTTCTCCGGCCGCTCGCTGGTGGCCAAGGAGCTGGAGGAGATCCTGCACCCCTACCGGCGGCCGGGCGGCGCGGTACGGATGGCGAACGTCTTCCGGTACGTCATCGCGGAGCGGATGCGCTGAGGCGACCGCGGGGCGGGGCGCACGTCGCACGACGTGCGCCCCGCCCCGCACGGACACACCCTCCCCGACCGGACACGCCCTCCCCGACCACCCCCACCTCAACCCGCGCGCGCCACGGCCCGCACGCACCTCAACCCGCGCGCGCCACGGCCCGCACGCACCCCGCCCCGCACGCGCCCCGCCCGGCTGCCCGCTCAGTCCGTCGGCAGGCCCGGCCGCTCCTCCGCCGTCAGGGCGAACCGCTCGTGGTCGCGCCACGCACCGCCGAGGAACAGCATCCGGGGTGTGAAGCCCTCGTGCCGGAAGCCCAGCCGGCGGGCCATCGCGATCGAGCGCTCGTTGTCCGGCTGCACGTTGATCTCCAGTCGGTGCAGACCGAGGCCGCCGTCCGCCTGGGCGGCGAGGCAGTGATCGACGACCAGCAGCATGCCCTCGGTCATCCGGCCGGTCCCGACGAACGGCAGGTACGAGTCGTAGCCGAGCGCGCCGTTGCAGAACCGGCCCATCACGATGTTCGCCACGTTGCACTTGCCGACCAGCCCACCGGTGGCCTGGTCGACGATCAAAAAGGTCCGCAGGCCGGCGCCCTGGCGGGTCAGCAGCTCGGGCAGCCCGTCCGGCTCGACCGGGTTCCAGCGGCCGATGTGCCCGGCGGACCGCCGAACGGCCTCGGCGTACTGCTCCACGTCTGCGGGCCTCGGCGCCCGAATCGTCACTCGCACTCCCCCATCATCGGGCACGCCCCCGGGTACGCGGACGGCCCGCCGCCCGGGTGTACCGGGTGGCGGGCCGAAGCGGTGGAGCGGGAGCGCCCCGGGGGGCTCCGAGCCGGGTCAGAGCAGGTCCTTGAACTCCTTGGGGAGCTCGAAGTCGGCCGGGCCCTTGCCCGCACCGAGCCCGAACGCGCCACCCTCGGCGGGAGCCTGCTGGCCGGCGCCCGGGCCGAGGGCGCGGCGCTCAGCGGCGGCCTGCTCCTCCTGCGCCCGCTTCAGCGGGTTGCCGGACTTCTTGCGGCCCTTGGCGGGCTGGGACTTCTTGCCGGACTTCTTCGCACCGCCGCCCATGCCCGGGATGCCGGGCATACCGGGCATGCCCTTGCCGGAGGCCATCGCGGACATCATCTTGCGGGCCTCGAAGAACCGCTCGACCAGGTTGTTGACCTCACCGACGCCGGTGCCCGAACCCTTGGCGATGCGCAGCCGGCGCGAGCCGTTGATGAGCTTGGGGTCGGTCCGCTCGGCCGGGGTCATCGACTTGATGATCGCGCCGACGCGGTTGACGTCCTTGTCGTCGATGTTGTTGATCTGCTCGCGGATCTGGCCCATGCCCGGCAGCATGCCGAGCAGCTTGGAGATCGAGCCCATCTTCTGGACCTGCTCCAGCTGCGACAGGAAGTCGTCGAGCGTGAAGTCCTTGCCGCCGCCCTGCAGCTTGGAGGCGATCTTCTCGGCCTCGGCCTGCGAGAAGGTCTGCTCGGCCTTCTCGATCAGGGAGAGCATGTCGCCCATGCCGAGGATGCGCGAGGCCATCCGGTCCGGGTGGAAGGCGTCGAACTCGTCGACCTTCTCGCCGTTGGAGGCGAACATGATCTGCCGGCCGGTGACGTGCGCGACCGAGAGGGCCGCGCCACCACGGGCGTCGCCGTCGAGCTTGGAGAGCACCACACCGGTGAAGTCGACGCCGTCGAGGAAGGCCTGTGCGGTGGTGACCGCGTCCTGGCCGATCATCGCGTCGACGACGAAGAGGACCTCGTCCGGGTTGACCGCGGCCCGGATGTCGGCGGCCTGCTGCATCAGGTCGGCGTCGATGCCGAGGCGGCCGGCGGTGTCGACGATGACGACGTCGTACTGCTTCTGCTTGGCGTACTCGATCGAGTCGCGGGCGACCTTGACCGGGTCGCCGACGCCGTTGCCCGGTTCGGGGGCGTAGATCGCCACACCGGCGCGCTCGGCGACGACGGTCAGCTGGTTGACGGCGTTGGGGCGCTGGAGGTCACAGGCCACGAGCAGCGGCGTGTGCTTCTGCGACTTCAGCCAATAGCCGAGCTTGCCCGCGAGGGTGGTCTTACCGGCACCCTGCAGACCGGCCAGCATGATCACCGTCGGGCCGGTCTTGGCGAACCGGACCCTTCGGGTCTCGCCGCCGAGGATGTTGATGAGCTCCTCGTTGACGATCTTGATGATCTGCTGGGCCGGGTTCAGCGCACCGGACACCTCGGCGCCGAGCGCCCGGTCCTTGACCTGCTTGATGAAGGCCCGGACCACCGGCAGCGCGACATCCGCTTCGAGCAGCGCGATCCGGATCTCGCGGGCGGTGGCGTCGATGTCCGCCTCGCTGAGGCGGCCCTTGCCCCGGAGGTTCTTGAACGTCGCTGCGAGGCGATCGGAAAGAGTGTCGAACACGTCGTCGCGGGTCCCTTGCGGCATCGATACGGGTACGGTCGTCGCCCCCAGGGTATCCGGCCGCCCCGGGTACGGTCTCCACCCCTGGGGCGGCGGCCTTCGGCCGAGCGGCGCGGCCCCGGACGTCGGCACCGCGAACCGGCACCGCGAACCGGCACCGCGAACCGGCGCGGGAGCCCCGGCGGCGCCGCGACCCGGGCGGCTCCCGGCCCGTCCGTGGGCGGCTCCCGGCCCGTCCGCGGGCAGCTCCCGGCCCGTCCGCGGGGGGGGCGCCCGACTCTCCGACGCGCCGGCCGCCGGAGCCTCCGCGCCCCCGGCTCACCCGAGCGCCGCCTGCACCTGGGCCGCCACCTCCGCGGCCCGCTGCTGGGCCAGCGGCCGGCCGGCCGGGTCGGTGACGTAGAAGGCGTCGACGGCGTCCGCCCCGAGCGTGGAGATGTGCGCGGTGCGCACCCGCACGCCCGCCTCGTCCAGCGCGCGGCCGATCCGGTGCAGCAGGCCGGGGGCGTCGTGGGCCCGGACCTCCAGGACGGTGGCGGTCGCGGAGGCCCCGCCCGGGGCGACCGACACCACCGGCGGCGGGGTGCTGATCCCGCGCCGCCGGGGCGCCGCGGCGTCGCGTTCGGCGAGCTTGCGCGAGACGTCCAGCGAGCCCTCCAGGGCCCGGCGCAGGTCGGCCCGCAGGCGCGCCGCCTCGGGGAGGTCGCCGAACTCGGCGGTGACCGTCCAGGAGATCAGCAGGACGGCTCCGACGCCGATCGGGTCCAGTTCGCGCAGCCCGGCCGCGCGGACGGTGAGGCGGTGCAGGGCGAGCACGCCGGCGACGGTGCCGAGCAGGCCGGGGCGATCGGGGATGGCCAGGGTCAGATCGACGCCCATCGCCTCGGTGGCGAAGGACTCCAGGTCGCTCCGGGCGTGCAGGGAGAGCGCCGGGCCCTGGGTGCGGGCCGCCTCGATGGCGAGGCGCTCCTCCTCCGCGGTCGGTTCGGCGTCCGTCGGATGGGCGCCGCCGACGCCGAAGGCCGGGGGCTGACCGCCGCCCGCCAGCTGCGCGGCCGCGCGACCGACCAGGCCGTCCACCAGCGAGGCCCGCCAGCTGCTCCAGGCGGCCGGGCCGGTCGCGGTGGCGTCGGCCTCGGTGAGCGCGTGCAGCAGTTCCAGGTGCGAGGCGGTGCCGACGACCTTGGTGATCAGGTCGACGGTGGCGGGGTCGTCCGGGTCGCGCCGGGTCGCGGTGTCGACCAGCGTCAGGTGGTGGCGCACCAGCAGCGCGAGGGTCTCGGTGTCGGCGTGGTCGAAGCCCATCCGGACGGCCACGTCGCGGACGATCACCTCCCCCGCCTCCGAGTGGTCGCCCGGCCAGCCCTTGCCGATGTCGTGCAGCAGCGCCGCGACCAGCAGCAGGTCGGGGCGGGCCACCCGGCGGGTCATCGCGGCGGCCCGGACCGCCGTCTCGACCAGGTGCCGGTCGACCGTCCAGCGGTGCACGGCGTTGCGCTGCGGGCGGCATCGCACCCGCTCCCAGTCCGGCAGCAGCCGGGTGATCAGCCCCTCCGCCTCCAGCGCCTCCCAGACCGGGACGCACGCCTCCCCCGCGCCCAACAGTGTGACCAGCTGCTCGCGGGCCTCGTCCGGCCAGGGCACCGGCAGCGGTCTGGCCTCGGCGGCGAGCCGCCGCACGGTCGCGTAGGAGATGGTGAGGCCGGCCTGTGCGGCGGCCGCGGCGGCGCGCAGCGGCAGCACCGGATCGTTGGCGGGCCGGGCGCCCTGGGCGAGGACGGCCTCGCCGTCCTGCTCGACCACGCCCTCGGCGAGCGGACGGCGCTCGACGGCGCCGCGGGCCACCGCGCCGGTGCCGCGCCCCACGCCGCTGAACGGGAAGGTGAGCCGGGACGAGCGGCGGCCCCGCGCGGAGCGGGCCGCGAGGACCCGCTCGACGGCGCGCCAGGTGACGTCCCCGGCGTAGCTGACGGTGCGGGCGCACTCGTAGACCTGGCGCAGCAGCGTGTCGGCGTCCAGCACGCCGAGGGCGGCCGCCACCTGGTCCTGGTCCTGGAGGCTGAGGCGGTCGGTGGCCCGGCCGGTCGTCAGGTGCAGCGCGTCGCGGACGTCGCTGAGACGCCGGGCGGCGGCCTCCAGCCCGTCGCGCGGGGCGTCGGCGAGCCAGGAGGCGGCGATCGCGTTGAGGGCGACGACGTCGCGCAGGCCGCCCCTGGCCTCCTTGAGGTCCGGCTCCAGCAGGAAGGAGAGCTCGCCGTGCCGCTCGGCCCGCTCCGCGCAGAGCTCGTGCAGCTCGGGCAGGCGGGTGGCGGCGGTCGCCCGCCAGTCGGACAGGACGGCGGAGCGCAGCGAGGCGGTGAGGGCGCCGTCACCGGCGATGTGCCGGGCGTCCAGCAGGCCGAGCTGGGCCTTGAGGTCCTCGGCGGCGACCGAGCGGGCCTCGGCGACGGTCCGCACGGAGTGGTCCAGGGCGGCGGCGTTGTCCCAGACGGGATACCAGATGCGCTCCGGCAGGGCGCTGTCGATCGGGCCCTCGTGCAGCAGCAGGACGTCGAGGTCGCTGCGCGGGGAGAGCTCGCCGCGGCCGTAGCCGCCGACCGCGACCAGGGCCACCCCCGGCGGGGCGTCGGCGGCGGTGAGCAGGCCGGACAGCCAGCGGTCGGTGAGTGCGGCCAGTGCGGCCCGGCGCTCGGCGCCGGTGACGGACGGGTCGGCGAACAGGCGGGCGCGGGCGCCGCCGTAGTCGGTGGGCCCGTCCTGCGCGTCGGCGGGCGGGGAAGGAGGGTTGGCGTCGGTCGTCATGTCGAGATCCCCATCCGTCGTCCGGGCGCTGCACGGGCCTGATATGCCGTCAGCGGACCTGCGGCCGGAGACCGGCCGCAGATCCGCGTGAGGTGGTATCGAGAGGAATGCTAGATCCAGCGGTGGGCTAGAGGGCGTCGGGCCCGCGCTCGCCGGTCCGGACCCGGACGGCGGTCTCGACCGGGACGCTCCAGACCTTGCCGTCGCCGATCTTGCCGGTCCGGGCGGCCTTCACCAGGACGTCGATCAGCTGCTCGGCGTCGTCGTCCTCGACCAGCACCTCGATCCGGACCTTCGGTACCAGGTCGACGGTGTACTCCGCGCCCCGGTAGACCTCGGTGTGACCGCGCTGGCGACCGTAGCCGCTGGCCTCCGTCACGGTGAGGCCGTGCACTCCGAAGGCCTGCAGGGCGGCCTTCACGTCGTCCAGCCGGTGCGGCTTGATGACCGCGGTGATGAGCTTCATCAGGCGTCGACCTCAGTCTTCTCGGCGGTGCTGGCGGTGGTACCGGCGGACTTGGCGGCGGCCTTCTCGACACCCGACACCGCGCGGCTCAGGCTGGCGCCCATCGCGCTGAAGTCGTACGCGGACTCGGCGTGCTCGGCCTGGTCGATGCCGGCCACCTCGACGTCCTCGGTGACCCGGAAGCCGATGGTCTTGTGGATCGCGGTGCCGAGCAGCCAGGACATCACGAAGGAGTAGACCGCGACCGCTGCCACGCCCATCGCCTGCTTGCCGAGCTGGTCGAGGCCGCCGCCGTAGAACAGGCCCTTGGCGGTCTGGCCGACGCCACCGGTGGCGAAGAGGCCGATGAGCAGCGAGCCGATCGCACCGCCGACGGCGTGCACGCCGACCACGTCGAGCGAGTCGTCGAAGCCGAAGCGGTACTTGAGGCTGATCGCCGCGGCGCAGGCCGCGCCGGCGATCAGGCCGATCGCGATCGAGCCGAGCGGGCTGACCGAGCCGCAGGCGGGGGTGATGGCGACCAGGCCGGCGACGGCGCCCGAGGCGGCACCCAGCGTGGTGAACGCGCCGTGCTTGAGCTTCTCGTAGACGAGCCAGCCGAGGACCGCGGCGGCGGTGGCGATCTGGGTGTTGATCAGGGCCATCGACGCGACGCCGTTGGCGGCCAGTGCCGAGCCCGCGTTGAAGCCGAACCAGCCGAACCACAGCAGACCGGAACCGAGCATCACCAGCGGCAGGCTGTGCGGGCGCATGGGGTCACGCTTGAAGCCGACCCGCTTGCCGAGCACCAGGCAGAGCGCGAGGCCCGCCACACCGGCGTTGATGTGGACCGCGGTGCCACCGGCGAAGTCGATCACACCGTTGCGGTCGCCGAGCCAGCCGCCGTTGCCGCCGTCGAAGAAGAAGACCCAGTGCGCGACGGGGAAGTAGACCACGCTCACCCAGAGGGCGATGAACAGGGCCCAGGCGCCGAACTTGGCCCGGTCCGCGATCGCGCCGCTGATCAGGGCGGGGGTGATGATGGCGAACATCAGCTGGAAGGCGGCGAAGGTGGTGGTGGGGATGGTGCCGGTCAGCTGGTTGAGGCCGATGCCGCGCATCCCCAGGAAGTCGAGGTTGCCGATCAGGCCGGCGCCGGCGTCGGGGCCGAAGCTGAGGGTGTAGCCGTAGAGAACCCAGAGCACGCTGACGATCGCGAGCGAAATGAAGCTCATGACCAGCATGTTGAGTGTGCTCTTGACCCTGACCATGCCCCCGTAGAAGAAGGCCAGGCCCGGGGTCATCAACATGACCAGGGCCGCACTGATGAGCACAAAGGCGGTATCGCCTGCGCTGAAGCCGTCCGGCATCGGCGTCTCCTCGTGAATGAATGCCGCTCCACCCGTGGGTACCTGTCCCGTGCCACCCGGGGTGTCGGCGATGAGAAGGAGAGTGTCGAAGGCGGGTTTCGGCCGATGCGGCTGGGTGTTTCACGGCCGTGACGACGTGAACGCCCGGGTTACGCGGACGTGAACTACGGCCGTGCCATGACAGGACATGGGTTACCGTTCGGCCGCACAGCACGAGGAGTGCTCAAACGATCACCGACCGTGGGGGCGGCGGCCCCCACGGTCGGTGATCGGTTTCGGTGGACGGCCGGTGATGGCCGGATCCGTGCGGTCAGACCGCCGAGGCGAACTCCGGGATCTCCTGGACCACCCGGTCGGCCAGCCGGCTGACCCCGGGCACTCCCCTGAAGGTGCGGTTGGCCGCCTCCGAGGTCTTGCGGACCCGGGTGTTCAGCCGCTCCGAGCGCACCTTGGCGGCGATGTCCACCGCCTGCTCGGCCATCACGGCGGCCTGCTCGGGCTCGTTCTGCAGCAGGTGCACACTGGCCATGCCGACCAGGTTGAAGGCGTACGAGCGGACATGGTCCTCGTCCTGGCGGAACAGGTCGACGGCCCGCTCCATCACCGGTGCCGCCATCGAGGCGTACAGCTCGCTCCGGCTGGAGTGGTAGGCGAGGTCGCGGTAGGAGTGGGCGTTCTCGGCGTTGAGCTCGGCCGCCGAGAAGAACTTCAGCCAGTCCGGGTCGTTGTCGCCCTCGCGGATGTCGGTGAAGGTGTCCTCCGCCAGCCGGACGGCCCGGGCACAGCGGTTGACCTCGCCGATCGTCGAGTACGCGCGCGCCTCCATCGCGTACAGCAGGGACTGCTGCTTGGGGGTGGCGGAGTCGCGGCTGCCGTACTGGGCGAGGTGAATCAGCTCCAGGGCGTCCTCGCCGCGGTTGAGGTGGATCATCTGGCGGCTCATGTCGGTGAGGATGAGCGCGCCGAAGGGACGGTCGCCCGCCTCCTTGGCGGCGTGCAGCGCGAGCACGTAGTACTTCTGCGCGCTGGGGTGCATGCCGACGTCGTAGGACATCCAGCCGGCGAGGTGGGCGAGTTCGGCGGTGAGCCGGAACAGCCTGCGGGTGGTCTGCTCGGGGTAGCTCTCCTGCAGCAGGTCGGTGACCTCGTGCAGTTGGCCGACCACGGCCTTGCGGCGCAGACCTCCGCCGTTCTGGGCGTCCCACTGGCGGAACATGACCGTGGTCTGTTCCAGCAGCTCCAGTTCGGGCTCGGAGAGCCGGCCGCTGAACGGCTCGCCGCCGTTGGCGGCGGCCAGGATCGGGGTGGGCGCGCCGCCGGGGCCGGGGGTCAGCCAGCGCTGCATCGGCTCGATCAGCGCGGCCCCGGCCGTCAGGGCCAGCGAAGTGCCCAGGAAGCCTCGCCGGTTGAGCATCAGGTCGCTGCGCGAGTACTCGCTGATCAGCTGGACCGTCTGCGGGGCGCTCCACGGCAGGTCGACGCCGCCGCCGACGGTCGAGACCGGGACGGCCACCCGCAGGCCGAGATCCTCCACCGAGACCACCGAGCCGAACCGTTCGGAGAACAGCTCCGACATGATCTTCGGAATCGGCTCGCGCGGCTGTTCGCCGTCCAGCCAGCGGCGCACCCGTGAGGTGTCGGTGGAGACGTGGTGCGCCCCGATCTGGCGGGCCCGGCGGTTGACCTGCCGGGCCAACTCGCCCTTGGACCAGCCGCTTCGGCCGAACCACGAGGTCAACTTCTCGTTGGGTTGCTTCTCTGCCATGGGAACGTCCCCATCCCGCCCGGCCCCGCCCACGGGGCCCCGCTCGTGGTGCCCGACGGTCGCGGGCGCTTCCTAGACGTGCCGTACCTGTTGGTGATCGTGCGCTGCCGTGCCCGCACAGTGCCCGTGGTGCCCTCGCGCCGCCGTGTCGCGCCGCTCCCGTACTGGTGTTCCACCGCTCACGAGCGACTCGTCGACTCCCCAACTCCCCTCCGGGGACGGGCCGGAGTGGACGAGGTGTCGCGGCCGGTGAGCTGAACGTAACGCCCTTTCGACCATCCGGGGGAGCATCGCCGGGGAAACGCCACCTTTCGCCACCCCCACGAGTGAACTGTGGGCGGTCAGCACACGGTTCACTGGATGCTCCGAGCCGCCCGGCATATGCAGGGCGCCAAGTCACCACCGGAGCACCACCCGTACGGCAATCGGCAGGAGCCCCGCGGGAGTTTGCCCGCCCGGCCGGCCCCCGGGCGGGCCCGCTCCCCGAGGATCCCCCCGGCCGCCCGGCCGGCGGGGGCGATCCCCGGATCACACCGGACGAACTGGCGCACGCGGACCTCTGCGCGCCGTCCACGCACCACGCGCACCACATCGGACAATCGATGCACCGTCACCATCCCGTAACCACCGGCAACGAGAACCTGTTGGGGGAGGCATGGACAACCTGTTCGGCGATCTTCGGCTGGGACACCTGCGGCTCGCACCGCGCGGCACCCGGCGTCGCACCCGCGCCACCGCGTTCCAGGCTGCGGCCGAGTACACCGGCCGCTGGGGCTGGGCGGTCGCCACCGGCCGGGCGCCCGGCGGCGCACGCCCGGCGGTCCGCTCCGGTCCGCCGACGGGCTGCCCCTGCGGCGCGGCCCGCTGCGCGGCGCCCGGTCTGCACCCCGCCACCGGCGCCGAACCGCCCACCGGCTCCGCCCCGCGGCCGCTCGCCGGAGCGCGCGGCGCCGAGGGAGCCGTGCTGTTCCCCACCGGCCGGGCCTTCGACGCCCTGGACGTGCCGGAGCAGGCCGGCCTCCAGGCGCTGGTCCGGCTGGAGCGGATGGGCACCCAGGTCGGCCCGGTGCTGGCGGCGCCGACCGGACGCCTGCAGTTCCTGGTGGCGGCGGGCACCGCCCGGATGCTGCCGGACCTGCTCTACCGGATGGGCTGGGACGACGCCGAGCTCGATCTCGCCTGTCACGGCGAGGGCAGCTACGTCGCCGCCCCGCCGACCGTCCTGGAGGGGCTCGGCCCGGTCCGCTGGCTGCGCCGGCCGACCCGGGACAACGCGAGCTGTCCGCCGGAGGCCCGCCTGCTGCTCGGCACCCTGGCCTACGCCTGTCATCGCAGCCGCGAGCGGAGCGCCGAGCCCGCCTGGATCGCGTCCTGATCAGGGCGCCGCGGCGCCGGTGAACGGCGAAGGGCCACTCCCCCCACAGGGGAACCGCGAAGGGCCGCTCCCCCCGCAGGAGAACGGCCCTCGGTGCCGGCCCCGGGCCTCGGCCCAGGACCGGATGGCGGTCAGTCGCCGATCAGCGCGTCGACGAACGCGGCGGGCTCGAACGGCGCGAGGTCGTCCGCGCCCTCGCCCAGCCCGATCAGCTTGACCGGGACGCCCAGCTCCCGCTGCACCGCGATCACGATGCCGCCCTTGGCGGTGCCGTCCAGCTTGGTCAGCACGATGCCGGTGATGTCGACGACCTCGGCGAAGACCCTGGCCTGCACCAGCCCGTTCTGGCCGGTGGTGGCGTCGAGCACGAGCAGTACCTCGTCCACCGGGCCGTGCTTCTCGACGACCCGCTTGACCTTGCCCAGCTCGTCCATCAGGCCGGTCTTGGTGTGCAGCCGGCCTGCGGTGTCCACCAGGACGGTGTCGGCGCCCTCGGCGATGCCCTCCTTGACCGCGTCGAAGGCGACCGAGGCCGGGTCGCCGCCCTCGGGGCCGCGCACGGTCCGCGCACCGACCCGCTCGCCCCAGGTCTGCAGCTGGTCGGCGGCGGCCGCCCGGAAGGTGTCGGCCGCGCCGAGCACCACCTTGCGGCCGTCGGCCACCAGTACCCGGCCGAGCTTGCCCGAGGTCGTGGTCTTGCCGACGCCGTTGACGCCGACCACCAGCACGACGGCCGGGCGGCCGTCCGCGCGCTTGGCGGTGTGCAGCGTACGGTCGACGTCCGCGCCGATCAGGCCGACGAGCTCCTCGTGCAGCAGGCCGCGCAGCTCGGCCGGGGTCCGGGTGCCGAGCACCTTGACCCTGGTCCGCAGGCTCTCCACCAGCTCCTGGGTGGGCTTCACGCCGACGTCGGCGATCAGCAGGGTCTCCTCGATCTCCTCCCAGGTGTCCTCGTCCAGACGCTCGCGGGAGAGCAGCGTGAGCAGGCCCTTGCCGAGGGAGTTCTGCGAACGGGACAGCCGCGAACGCAGCCGGACCAGCCGGCCCGCGGTCGGCTCGGGGATCTCCAGGGGCGGCGCGAGCTCGGCCTCCTCGACCGGCGGGAGCTCGACCTCCTCGACGGTCTGCACCGGCTCCTCGACCGGCGCGGCGGCCTCGTCCCCGACCTGGGGCTCGGGCCTGGGTTCCGTCGGCGCCTTCGGCGCCGTGATGACCGGCGCCGAGGCCTTCGGCGGCAGCTCCCTGCGTCGCCTCCCGCCGACGACCAGACCCGCGATCGCGCCGATGACGGCCACCGCGATGATCACGGCAAGGATCACGAATTCCACATCAAACTCCTTCGCTGGGTGCCCGCCCGTGAGGCCGGGAGTACTGGTGATCCTTAGCCCGGCGGCCCGGAGCGCCGCCGCTTCACTGCCCGGCCGCCGCCCGTGCCGTCCGGCAGCGGTCGTGGCCCGCCGCCGTCGGAGTGCCCTCCGGTGGCAGGGTGCGCAGCCCCCTCGCGGGGCGAGAGGGAGGAGTCACAACGCTCCCAGTATCGGTGACCGGCCCGTGGAAGCGGCACACGCCCGGCCCGGGGCGGGTGCCCGGCGGGCGGGGGTCAGCGGGCGACCGGCCCCGGCTCCCGGCGCTCTCCCCCGGCCCGGCCGGCGGCCGGTACGCCGGCCCGCAGCCGCTGGCTGATCACCTGCGAGATCCCGTCGCCCTTCATGGTCACGCCGTACAGCGCGTCGGCGCATTCCATGGTGAGTTTCTGGTGGGTGATCACGATCAGCTGGGAGCTCTCCCGCAGCTCCTCCATGATCGCGATCAGCCGGCGCAGGTTGGTCTCGTCCAGCGCCGCCTCCACCTCGTCCATCACGTAGAACGGGCTGGGCCGCGCCTTGAAGATCGACACCAGCAGGGCCACCGCCGTGAGGGAGCGCTCACCGCCGGAGAGCAGGGACAGCCGCTTGACCCGCTTGCCCGGCGGACGCGCCTCCACCTCCACCCCGGTGGTCAGCATGTCGTCGGGGTCGGTCAGCACCAGCCGCCCCTCGCCGCCCGGGAAGAGCCGCGAGAAGACGCCCTCGAACTGCGCCGCCGTGTCCAGGTAGGCGGCGGTGAACAGCTGCTCGACCCTGAGATCGACGTCCTTGACGATCTCCAGCAGGTCGCGCCGGCTGCGCTTGAGGTCGTCCAACTGCTCGCCCAGGAACGAGTGCCGCTCCTCCAGCGCCTCGAACTCCTCCAGCGCCAGCGGATTGACCCTGCCCAGCTGCTGGTACGCCCGCTCGGCGGCGCGCAGTCGCTTCTCCTGCTCGCTCCGGACGTACGGCCCGGGCGCGCCCGGCTCCTGCCCGTCCTCCGGGACGGACGGCGGTACCGGCCGGTCCGGTCCGAAGCCGGCGAGCAGTTCGCCGGCCTCGATCCCGAACTCCTCCAGGGACCTCGCCTCCAGCTGCTCGATCCGCAGCCGCTGCTCGGCGCGCAGCACCTCGTCGCGATGGCCGGCGTCGACCAGCGCGTCCAGTTCGCTCTTGAGTTCGCGTCCGTGCTCGCGCCCGGCCCGCAGTTCGCTCTCCCGGTCGCCCCGGTCCTGCTCCACCTGCGCCCGCTCGGCGTCGGCCCGGGAGAGCGAGACCTCCAGGCAGGCGAGCAGCTGCCGGGCGCCGGCCGCGACGGCGTTCGCCACAACCCCCTCGTGCTCGGCCCGCCGGCGTCCGGCCGCCGCCCGCGCGCGGGCCTCCCGCTCGGCCCGCGCCGAGCGCTCCAGCTGGTCGGCCCGGCCCGCCAGCCCCCGGACCCGCTCCTCGTGGGTGCGCACGGCCAACCTGGTCTCCAGTTCGACCTGCCGGGCCCGGGCGGACTCCTCGGTCAACCGGGCCTGTTCACAGGCGTCGGGCTCCTGTTCCTCCGACGCGGCCGACTCCTCGACCGCGGCGAGCCGCCGCGCCGACTCCTCGGCCGCGGCCAGCGCCTCTTCCACGCCCTCCTCGGCCCGGGCCGCCGAGGCGGCGAGCCGCTGCGCCTCGCCGACCGCGGCCCTGGCCTGACCGCCGAGCCGCCCCAACGCGCCCGCCACCCGGGCCCGCTCCTTCTCCGCCTGCCGGACCCCCAGAGCCAGTCGCTCCACCTCGGCGACCGCCTCCCGGCGCTGCCCGCCGGCCTCGGCGAGCCGCTCGGCCAGCTGCGCGCACCGGGCGTCCAGCTCCTCGATCGCGTGGGCGGCCTCCTCCACCGCGGCCCGGGTCTCCAGCAGGCTCGGCGCACCGGCCGAGCCACCCTGTGCGAAGCCCGCGCCCAGGCGGTCGCCGTCCGCCGTGTAGGCCACCACCTCGCTTTCCTCCCGCACCAGTTGCTGCGCCTCCTCCAGACCGGCCACCACCACGGCGCCGGCCAGCAGGGCCCGCACCGCGGGCAGCAGTGCGGCCGGGCCGTCCACCAGGTCCGCGGCCCGGCGGGCACCGTCGGGCAGCCTGGCGGGCGGCTGCCGGTGCCCGTCGTACGGCGGCCGGCCCGCGATCAGCAGCGCGGCCCGGCCCGCGTCCTCCTTGCGGAGCAGGCGCAGCGCCTGCGCGGCGGCGTCCAGGCCGTCCACCGCGACGGCGTCCGCCGCCGCCCCGAGGGCCGCGGCGACGGCCGTCTCGTGTCCCGCTTCGACCTTCAGCAGTGCGGCGGCCGGCCCGAGCAGCCCGGCGAGCCGGTCCGAGGCGGCGAGCAGCGCGCCGCTGCCGTCCTTGCGGCGCAGCCCGAGGGCGAGCGCCTCCCGGCGGGCGGCGGCGGCGGCCCGCTCCCGCTCGGCGGTGCCCACCGCGTCCCGGACGGCGGCGAGTTCACGCTCCCGTTCGCCGAGCGCGGCGCGGGCCCGCTGATGGCCGGCTTCCAGCTCGTCGTCCTGCTCCGCCAGGCCGTCCACCTCGTCCTGGAGCTGCTGGAACTCCTGCTGGGCGGCCTCGGCGCGCACCAGTGCCTCGTCCCTGGCCTCGGCGAGGCGGCCGATCTCGGCCTGCACGCCGGCCGCCTTCGAGCGGGCCGCGGTTGCCTGCCCCTGCAGCCTGGCCAGACCCTCGCGCCGGTCCGCGACGGCGCGCGCGGCGGCCTTCAACCGGCTTTCCTCCTGCTGGAGTTCACGCTCCCGCTCGGCCCGGGTCTCGACCGCCTCGGCCAGCGCGTACCGCGCCTGTTCCAGCGCCTCGGCGAGCTCGCTCTCCTCATCCCGGACCCGCTCTGCCTCGTGCTCCAGCTCCTGCGGGTCGCGCCCGGGCCGCTCCTGCGCCAGGCCGCTGCTGAGCGCGTGCCGGGCCCTGGCCTCGGCCAGGCCGACGGTTCCCCTGGCCCGTTCGGTCAACGCGGAGAGCCGGTACCAGGTCTGCCTGGCCTCCTCCAGGCGCGGTCCGAGCTGCTGGACCTGCGCCTCCAGGACGGCTTCGCGCTGCTGGGCGCGGGCGAGTTCCTGCTCCACCACCGAGCGGCGCCGGCGCAGCGCCAGTTCGTCCGCGATCTCGGCCTCGGCGGCGTGGCGGAGTGTCAGCAGGTCGTCCGCCAGCAGCCGCAGCCTGGCGTCGCGCAGGTCGGCCTGGATCCCGGCCGCGCGCCGGGCGATCTTCGCCTGGCGTCCGAGCGGCCCGAGCTGCCGACGGAGTTCGGCCACGAGATCCTGGACGCGGTTGAGGTTGACCTGCATCGCGTCCAGCTTGCGCAGCGCCTTCTCCTTGCGCTTGCGGTGCTTGAGGACGCCTGCCGCCTCCTCGATGAAGGCCCGGCGGCCCATCGGGTCGGCCTGCAGCACGGAGTCCAGTCGGCCCTGACCCACGATCACGTGCATCTCGCGGCCGATGCCGGAGTCGGAGAGCAGCTCCTGGATGTCGAGCAGGCGGCAGGTGTCCCCGTTCAGCGCGTACTCGCTGCCGCCGTTGCGGAACATCGTGCGGGTGATCGTCACCTCGGCGTAGTCGATGGGCAGCGCGCCGTCGGTGTTGTCGATGGTGAGGCTGACCTCGGCCCGGCCGAGGGGGCTTCGCCCGCTCGTCCCGGCGAAGATGACGTCCTCCATCTTGCCGCCGCGCAGCGACTTGGCGCCCTGCTCGCCCATCACCCAGGACAGCGCGTCCACCACGTTGGACTTGCCGGAGCCGTTGGGGCCGACCACACAGGTGATGCCCGGCTCGAAGCGCAGCGTGGTGGCGGAGGCGAAGGACTTGAAACCGCGCAGGGTCAGGCTCTTCAGGTGCACGCGCCGGCTCTCCTCGTCACTCGCCCGACCCCCCGGCGACTGTATCCGGCCGGGCTGCCGGACGGTTTCAGGCCCGCGGACGGCAGGCATCCGGACGGTTTCAGGTGCGCGGCCGAGGGGAACCTAAGCGGCAGGGGGTCGGACAGGGGGCGATGACGCAGGGCCGGAGACGACGCGCAGAGCGGTGCGGCGACGGCCCTGGCGCGCCGGGAGACGACGAAGGGACGCCGGTCAGGGCGTCCCTTGCAAGCTGCGTCCCTTGCGGGAGCTCAGTGCACAACGGCGTCGATCAGCGGAGCCAACCGGGGATCAGGTGAGTGCCGGCTCGCGCTGGTCCAGATCGATGCTGCTGAGCAGCGAGTGCTCGTCAGCGACAGCGGCGAGAGCGTCGTTCTCGGCCTGCATCCGAATGAGCTCGGACTCCAGATCCTGAACGCGCTGCTGCAGCCGTCGCATCTCGGTGAGCATTCGCGGGTCGGGGCCGCCGACGTACCCGAGAAGCGCCTTTGCCATGATGAGTGGTCCTCCACGCTGAGTGACCGAACCTGAGCGGTATGGGTCTAGGGGGAAGGGGGACGCACGCGCGTCGCGCCACCGGCAGTGCTGGCTGGGCACTACGGAACAGCCACCGTGAGCTGGGCTCACGAGGGCATGCACCTACCGGGAAAACGCGGTCGTGTGCGCGGGTTTCCAGCGTCTCACCAAAGACGGAACGGGTCAACACGATCACCGCACGCTACCGCGCCCCTGTCACCTGCACGGCGGAGGAGTCACGCCGGGCGGTCTCGGGCGGGGGTCCACCGGTGCGTGCCGGTGGATCACTGCTCGATGCGGAGTCAACCACGAGTCTGCCCGGAAGGCAACCGCACGACACCGGCAGTTCCGTACGGAATGGCCCAGTCCGCCTTGCGGTCCCGTCCGAAGCGGCCGAACGGCGTCCTGCCAGGCGATTCGTCCGATGCGCCCGACCGGCGCACCGGCCGCTCAGCGGATCGCGAAGCCGTCGTAGCCGTCGCCGGTCGCCGTCCAGATCTCGGTCACGCCGGTGACCGCCCCGGGAGTGCCCGGGCCGCGCAGCAGGGCCAGCAGCCGCTCGCAGTCGGCGGGCAGGCCCTCCGCCACCACCTGCACCCGGCCGTCGCCGAGGTTGCTCGCATAACCGGTCAGGCCGATCTCCAGCGCCCGGGCCCGCGTCCACCAGCGGAAGCCCACCTGCTGGACCCTGCCGCGCACCCATGCGGTGGCCCGGACGGGTTCGTTGCTGTCACGACCATGCATGCCCACGACCCTATCCGGGCCACCGGGCGGCCGCTCCCGGCGGCCACACTCCCCCCACCTCTCCTTTTCCGTCCATCCTCTCCCGTCACTGCCGGTATGCCCTAGAGTCCTCACCGATCGCTCACAGTTTCGGGAGGGGCCAGCGCCATGGCACGACACGCACGCGGTCCGCAGCCCGCAGCCGAGTACTCCCCCGCTCAGGAGCCCGCCGGCCGGGCCGACCGCCGGCGCGCCAAGGCGGCCCGTCAGAAGCGCCGCAGGACGGGCGGACTGCTCGCGATCTGCGCCACCGCGCTCGCCGCCGGCGCCGGCGGCGTGGTCAGCGGGGTCCTGCCGGCGCCGGGAATGAGCGTGGCCGCGGGCGACCTGACCGTGGGCGGCCTGCCGCCGGCCGGCAGCAGCGGGCCCGCCGACGCCGGGGCGTCCGCGCCGTCCGGCTCGGCGCGCGGGGACGCCTCGCCGGCGGCCGACCGAGGCGAGGCCCGCTCACCGCTGGCCTCCCCCTCCGCGACGGCCTCGCCCACCGCCTCGCCCACGGCCACCCCGACGGCCACCGCCGCAGCACCGTCGCCCACCGCCACCACCACCACGCCCCGTCCGAGCGCCACCGCGAAGACCTCGCCCTCCGCAAGCCCGGCCAAGAAGGCCGCCGGCCCCGCCGCGGCCGTCCTCTCCCTGGTCAACGAGCAGCGCGCGCAGGCCGGCTGCGGGCCGGTGACCGCCGACGCGCGACTGGACGCGCTGGCACAGGCGTTCAGCGACGACATGGCCGCCCGTGGCTTCTTCGACCACACCGACCCGGACGGCCACACTCCGTGGGACCGCGCCAAGGCGGCCGGCATCTCCAACCTCGGCGGCGAGAACATCGCCCGGGGCCAGGCCACCCCCGAGGCGGTGATGACCGCCTGGATGAACAGCCCGGGCCACCGCGCCAATATCCTGAACTGCAACTTCACCACGCTGGGTGTGGGCGTCCACCAGGGGTCGGGCGGGCCCTGGTGGACACAGGACTTCGGCTTCTGAGCGGCGCCGCCGACCTACGTCACCCCTGAACGGTCACCTCTGAACCGTCACGCCTGAACCGTCGCGCCTCGACGCGCCTGCGGCGCGGCTCCCGTACCCCGGGGCCGCGCCGCAGTCTTCGCCCGTCGCCGGCGGGCGCGCCGGTCAGCGCTCAGAATCCGCCGCCGAAATCCCCTCCACCGCCGCCGTCGAAGCCGCCACCGCCGCCGAAATCGCCACCGCCGCCGTCGAAGCCGCCGAAGTCCTGGGAATCGAAGTCCCCACCGGAGAAGTCGCCGCCGTCGACATCGCCACCGTCCTGGTCGCCGTCGAAACCGCCGTGCTGGCCGGGCGTGCCCCAGGCCTGGCCACCGCCCGTCATCGAGCCGAGCATGGTGCCGACCAGCAGGCCCGGCAGCAGCCCGCCGCCCCCGTACCCGCCGAAGTAGCCGCCCGCCCACGGGCCGTAGGCCGGGCCGGCGTTCCAGTACGGCTGCGGACCGTGCTCGGTCGCGACCGTACGGATGTCCGGTTCCTGGCCGGAGGCGAGCCGGACGGCGTCCGCCGCGCAGACCGGGACGGGACGGGTGGCGCCGCCGCCCGGCGCCCACTCGGTGTCCTGCACGGACGGGCCGTGCCGGGGGTCGAAGAAGCACGGCGGACGGCGCTCGGGCAGCGGCCGCCCCTCGCGCCTGGCCGCCAGCGTGGCCAGGGCGAAGCGGCCGCCCTCCAGCGCCTCGGTGACCGCCGTGACGTCCTCCGGACCCTTCGCCTCGTCCATGGTGCGCTTGGCGCGCTCGTACGAGTCCAGTCCCTGCGTGTAGTCACCGCGCTGGGCGTCGTCCGCGTCCGGGGCGCCGGGGCTGAAGTCGAGCCGGTCGAGCTCCTCGCCGAAGGCCGTGATGTCCTCGTCGACGACCCGGCGCAGCTGGTCGAGCTCGGCCCGGCGCCGCTCCTCCTTGCGCTTCCCGGCGCGCCGGAACAGCAGCAGGACACCGCCGCCGGCCAGCGCCAGCAGCGCGAGTGGGACGACGATCGCGGCCACCGGGACGCCGCCCCCGGAGGAGGCCACCCCGTGGCCCTTGACCTGCGGCAGGGCCTGGTCGACGAAGTCGGTGACGGTGCCGTTGACGTCGCCCGGGTGGGAGCGCAGGGCCGCACCGGCGATCTTGTCGGCCGTGGCCGGGGCGAGCGCGGCCCGGTCCGAACGGGCCAGGAACCGGTCGCCGCGCCAGATCGCGTAGGTGCCCACGATGCCGACCTTGGTCCGCAGGTCCTCGAAGACCGTCCGGGCCGCGTAGTCGTCGGTGGCCGGCACGACCGCCACGAACACCGGCTTGTCGGCGGCCTTGATCCTCGCCGCCAGGGCGTCGGCCTGGCTCCGGCTGAACCGGCCCTCCATCGCCGGGTCGACGAAGACCTGGCTCTGCTTGAGGGCCGAGGTGGCGGCGTCCAGGCCGCCCGCCGCGGAGGCTGCCGGGGCCAGCAGGAGCAGCAGCCCGAGCAGCACCGCCACCAGGGCCGCGGGCCCGGCGGCCGGGGAACGTCGAGCAAGTGGTCTCATGGCACCGACGCTACCGCCCCGGCCCCGGGCCCTTCACCCCTGGCCGCCCGCCGAGCCCGGTCCGGGACGGGCGCGTGAGCGCCGCGCTCCGATCGCCCGGGGCGCAGCGCGCCGCGCGGCGGGACCCGGGCCGCGGGACCCGGGCCGCGGGACCCGGGCCGCACGCTGCCCGTCCGTCGCCCCGGGCGGGCCGCGCCACCACCGCGACCGGGCATAGTGGTGCCTGTCCGCCCGCCGTACCGGCCACGTCCCGGCCGCCCGCGCATACCTCGCACTCCCCCGCACGTCACTCCCCGCACGTCAGTCCCCCTGCCTCCTTCTCAACCTCCCTCTCTCCCGATCGGAGCATGTGGTGTTCATCGGCCTCGTGACCGCTGTCGGAGCCTCGGTCTGCTACGGCACCGGCTCCGTCCTCCAGGCCGTCGGCTCCCGCCGCTCCGCGCGTGAGGAGGCCGCCGCGCGGGGCCGCGAGGCCGGAATCACCGAGCACGGCGGCCCGAGCCTCGCCTCGACCGCGAAGGCCGTTGTCACCTGGGAGTTCATCCTCGGCACGGTGCTCGACTTCGTCGGGTTCCTGCTGGGGGCCCTGTCCGCGCGGCTGCTCCCGCTGTTCCTCTCCCAGACGGTCATCAGCGCGAATCTGGTCGTCACGGCGCTGCTGAGCGTCAGGCTGCTGGGCCTCCGGCTCAAGCGTCCGGAGTGGGCGTCGATCGGCGTCCTCTGCGCGGCCCTGGTCCTGTTGGCGGTGGCCGCCGGGCCGGAGGGCGGCCACGACGTCGCGGCGGCGGTGCACTGGTGGCTGCTGGGCGTCTCGGTCGTCCTGATCGCCGGCGGCAGCCTGCTCGTACGCCGGCTCGGCGCGGGCGCCGCGATCGCGGCGGGTCTGCTCTCCGGCCTGGGGTTCGGCGCCCTGGGCGTCGGCGTGCGGATCCTGGACGGCCTCGACCCGTTCGCGCTCGGCGAGCTGCTGAGCGACCCCGCCCTGTACGCGATCCTGATCGGCGGCCTCGGCGGGATGTACCTGCACACGGTCGCGCTGCAGACCGGCTCGGTCAACGGCGCGACGGCCGCCCTGGTCGTCGGCGAGACGGTCGTGCCCGGCGTGGTCGGCGTCGTCTGGCTGGGCGACTCCGCACGGGACGGCCTGGGCTGGCTGGCCGCCTTCGGATTCGTCCTCGCGGTGGTCTCGGCCGTCTGCGTGGCCCACTTCGGGGAGAGCGAGCAGGAGATCGACGCCGACCCGCAGGCGGCGGCGCTCAGCGAGCACTGACCTCCGGCGGCCGCGGTCGGCGCGGCGCCCTGCCGCAGCCGGTCAGCGCGGGCGCGGGACGGGCTGGCAGCGCGGGCAGAAGTAGCTGGAGCGGTTCATCCAGGCCGCACGGCGGATCGGGGTCCCGCAGCGGCCGCAGGGCTCGCCCTCGCGCCCGTAGGCGTCCAGGTCGCGGGAGAAGTAGCCGCTCTGACCGTTCACGTTGACGTAGAGACTGTCGAAGCTGGTGCCGCCGACGGCCAGCGCCGCGTTCATCACCTCGCGGGCGTGCGCGAGCAGCAGGACGCCCTGCGGACGGGTGAGGGCGGCGGTCGGCCGGTCGTAGTGCAGCCGGGCGCGCCAGAGCGCCTCGTCGGCGTAGATGTTGCCGACGCCGCTGATCAGGGTCTGGTCGAGCAGCGCCCGCTTGACGGTGGTGCGCTTGGCCCGCAGCGCGGCGATGAAGGCGCCGTCGTCGAAGCGCGGGTCCAGCGGGTCACGGGCGATGTGCGCGATGGAGACCGGGGTGCCCTCCGAGTCCCCCTCCTGCGCCTCCTCGACGGCGAGGCCGCCGAACGTCCGCTGGTCCACGAAGCGCAGTTCGCGTCCGCCGTCGGTGAAACGCAGGCGCACGCGCAGGTGGGTCTCGTCGGGCGCGGACGGGTCCTGGACGAGGAGCTGACCGCTCATCCCGAGGTGGCCGATCAGCGAGAAACCCGTGCCGGTGCCGGTCAGGGGCACCCAGAGGTACTTGCCGCGCCGCCGGGCCCCGCCGAGGGTGGTGCCGGTGAGGCGGGCCGTGAAGTCGGCGGCCCCGGCCGGCTGCCGGCGGACGGCGCGCGGGTGCAGCACCTGGACCTCGGCGACGGTGCGGTCCGCCACCCAGTCGGCCAGCCCGCGCCGGACGACCTCCACCTCGGGAAGTTCGGGCATGGCGTCCTCCGGCCGTCGCGGTTCGTCGGACCCGTGAGCGGGCTCAGGGGGCGGTACTCGGCGCCCGGTGGACCCGAGGCCGATCGCCGCGGGCCGGGCCACCGGGGGCTCGGGGCTCAGGCGTCGCCGGGCAGGCTGTCCGCGTACTTGGCCTTGATCGCGCGCCAGGCGCTCTCGGCGGCCTTCTGCTCGGCTTCCTTCTTCGAGCGTCCCACGCCACTGCCGAAGTCCTGTCCGGCCACCCGGGCGGCGGCGGTGAAGGACTTCTCGTGGTCCGGGCCGGACTCCTCGATGACGTACTCGGGCACGCCGATGCCGGCGGCCGCGGTGAGTTCCTGGAGGCTGGTCTTCCAGTCCAGTCCGGCCCCGAGCTGAGAGGACTCCTCGATCAGCGGGTCGAACAGGCGGTGGACGAAGTCGGTCGCGGCGTCCAGGCCCTGGTCCAGGTAGACGGCGCCGATGACGGCTTCGACGGTGTCGGCGAGGATCGACGACTTGTCGCGGCCGCCGGTGCCCTCCTCACCCTTGCCGAGGCGGATGAAGGTGCCGAGTTCGAGGCCGCGGCCGACCTCGGCGAGCGCGCGGGAGTTGACCACCGCGGCGCGAAGCTTGGCGAGCGTGCCCTCGGGGACGTCCGGGTGGACGCGGTAGAGGGTGTCCGTGACCACCAGGCCCAGCACCGAGTCGCCGAGGAACTCCAGGCGCTCGTTGGTGGGCAGTCCGCCGTTCTCGTAGGCGAAGCTGCGGTGGGTCAGGGCACGTACCAGAAGGGCGCGCTCGAGTGTGTACCCGAGGCGCCCTTCCAGGACGTCGTATTCGGTCGAAGCCGGCCCGCCGCCCTTGCTTCCGTTGGCAGAAGCCTGCTTGCGGGATGAGTTACTGTCCGACATCGATCCGTGCACCCCGCCGATCAGACCGAGAGGACCTGGCGACGGTTGTACGTGCCGCAGCTCGGGCACGCGATGTGACCCAGCTTCGGCTCGTGGCAGCGGTCGCACGCCACGAGGGCGGGGACAACGGCCTTCCAGTTGGACCGGCGGTGGCGCGTGTTGCTGCGCGACATCTTCCGCTTCGGAACAGCCACGGCTACTTCTCCTGGTTCTCGGCGGCACCCTCACGGGTGTCGCTGGTCTTGATTCCGTCACCCTCGTCGCCAGGGGCGGCGGAGAGTCCCTGCAGAGCCGCCCACCGGGGGTCGGCGGCGTCATGGTGGTGCGTCGGGTCGTCGCTCAGGCGTACTCCGCATTCGGAGCACAGGCCCAGGCAGTCTTCCTGGCACACCGGCTGCAGCGGCAGTGCGAGCACCACCGCGTCACGCAGCACCGGCTGGAGGTCGAAGTAATCGCCCTCCAGGCGGTAAGTCTCTTCTTCGTCGTCCTCGTCGAGGTCGTCGGCGGCGCCCGCGGAGCGGCCGCGCACCTTCTCGTCGGACTCCGGGTAGTAGAACAGCTCCTGGAAGTCGACGTCGATCGCGTCCTCGACCGGCTCCAGGCAGCGTACGCACTCACCCTCGACGCGCGCCTCGGCGGTACCCGTGACGAGAACGCCCTCGACCACGGACTCCAGGCGGAGCTCCACGGTGATCCGGCTCTTCTCGGGCACACCGATCACGTCGATGATGCCCAGGCCCTCGGGGGCCTCCACGGGACGGGTCACCTTGCGCAGCGAGCCGGGGCGACGGCCGAGCTCGTGCGTGTCGAACACGAGGGGGTCGCGGTGGTCGAGGCGGTTCAAGGTGTCCTGACTTCCTGAGGCGGCACGCGTGGTGCGTGGCGCGGGTGGTTCGTACGGGGTGCGGCGCTGCGCTTCGCTACGATGCGCGGGCAGCCGGACCGGACCGGCGCGAACAGGCCGGAGTGGTCAGACTACCGGACACTCCGGCCAGGCCCAACTTCGCGCCGTCCGCCCTTGCCCGGCCGGGCCCTCAGCGGCCGCCGAGCTCCCGCAGCCTGGTCATGTCGATCATGCTGGTGTCGAAGAAGCTGGTCTCGTCCAGACCGGGCTGCTGGGAGGCCTGCTGGGGCAGCGCGAGCTGGCCCGATCCCTGCTGATGACCGTGCTGGTAGCCGTCGGCCGCGGGCACCGGGTTGCCCCAGGCGTCGTACTGCACGCCCTCCTGCCCCGTGAACCCGCCCTGCTGCTGGTAGCCGCCGGGGTCGACGGGGTTGCCCCAGGCGTCCTGCTGGGCGGGTGCCTGCGCGGGGTAGCCGGGCTGCTGCTGGTAGGCGTACTGGTTGCCGTACGGGTCCTGCCCGCCCTGGGACGACTGGTCGAAACCCCCGCCGTAGACGTCCGCGTACTGGGTGCCCTCGGGGGCGCCCGCGTACTGCGCCGCGGCCGGGTAGGCGGCCTCGCCCGGATCCTGCCAGCCGGCCGCGGCCGGGGTCTGCTCGGGCCAGCTCTGCTGCTGCGGCACGTCCTCCGCCCGGTACCAGGGCTGCTCGTCGGCGTTCGTCCCGTCGCCGTAGCCGTCGGCGAACCCGGCGGCGACCGCCTCGGCGCGGTTCTTGAGGTGCTGCGCCTCGTCGGCCGCGGCCAGGTAGGCGCCCAGGTCGTCGACGGGGGCCTTGCCGATCAGCTTGTCGCGGCCCTTGCCGACGGCCTCCAGCGTCTTGCTGAGGACGATCTCCAGGGTGGCGAGCTTCACATCGACGTACTCGTCGACCTCGGGGCTCGGGCTGATCCGCGGCTGGAACTCCTCGCCGTCGCTCTCGGCGTCCGGCTCGGTCTCGAAGACGCTGGAGTCGCCGCGCAGCTTGGTGCGGCCGCGGCCGACGGCGCCGAGCGTCTTGGTGAGCACGACCTCGAAGTTGGCCAGCTTGCTGTCCACGTAGTCGTCGGCCTCGACGCGCTTGGCCTCCACCTCGGCGTGGGCCTCGGCCAGGATGCGGTCCGCCTCGGCCTGCGCCCGGCGGACCACCTCGGTGTCGGAGATCAGCGACCCGCGCTCGGCGTGCGCGCCCTGGATGATGCGCTCGGCCTCGGCCTCGGCCCCGGCCACCACCTGCTCGTGGTCGGCCATCACCGACTGGGCGTGCGCCAGTTCGGCGGGCAGCGCCCCCCGGAGATCCTGGAGCAGCCCGACGAGTTCGGCGCGGTTCACCACACAGGAGGCCGACATCGGCATCGACCGGGCGTTCTCGACGGCCGCGACGATCTGGTCGACCTTGTTCTGCACGTCCACGGGGCTTCGTCTTTCCGTGTGCCGCCGACGTCCGGCGGAGGCAGGCCCGGCGCGGTGCACCTCACCGCAGGGCAGGAGTACAGACTGTACGGCCACTGCGGCGAGAGCTCACAACACCTGGGCCGGGCCGACCGTCCGGCAGGGGGGCAGCTGGTGACGAAGCGGCAGAAAAGGGACCGTCCGGACTACTGCTCCTGCCGCTCGGCGATCCGCTCGACCAGCCGGCGGTTCACCGTCTCCGGCAGCAGGTGGGAGACGTCGCCGCCGTACGAGGCGACCTCCTTGACCAGGCTGGACGAGAGGAAGCTGTACGTCGGCGAGGTCGGCACGAAGAGCGTCTCGACACCGGTCAGACCGTGGTTCATCTGCGCCATCTGCAGCTCGTAGTCGAAGTCGCTGACCGCCCGCAGGCCCTTGATGATCGCGGGGATGCCGCGGTCCCGGCAGAAGTCCACCAGCAGGCCGGCGTGCGAGTCCACCTCGATGTTGCCGTAGTGCCCGCAGGTCTCCTCGATCAGCGCGATCCGCTCCTCGACGCTGAACAGCCCCTGCTTGTTCCTGTTGATCAGCACCGCGACGTGCACCACGTCGTACAGCTTCGAGGCCCGCTCGATGATGTCGAGGTGGCCGTTGGTGATCGGGTCGAACGATCCGGGACAGACGGCGCGACGCATGAGGTGTGCTCCCTCGTGGGGGTCGGTGCTGCGGGTGGTGGCCCGGCTACGAGTGTTGCCGGGTCTCGGCGGCGGCGCGACCGTACCAGAGGGTGCCTTCGCCGTACCGGCGCGAGCGCAGCACTTCGAAGCCCTCGGGCCAGTCGAACCCACCGCCCCTGGTGCTGCGCTCCACGGTGACGAGTGCGTCGTCCGCGAGCCAGCCCCCGGCCGCCATTGTGATCAGCATCTCGCGCACCTCCTCGTCCGTGACGGCGTACGGCGGGTCGAGGAAGACCAGGTCGTAGCCGCTCTCCGGAGGCCGTCCGGCGATCACCCGCTCGGCCCGGTCGGCCCGCACCTCGACGCCGGGCAGCGCGACGATCCGGACGTTCTCCCGGATCACCTTCGCCGCCTGCGCGTCGGCCTCGACCAGCAGCACGTGCTCGGCGCCGCGCGAGAGCGCCTCCAGGCCGACCGCGCCCGAACCGCCGAAGAGGTCCAGCATCCGGGCGCCGTGCAGGGTGCCGCGCAGCGACTCCAGGGTGGAGAACATCGCCTCGCGGGCCTTGTCGGAGGTCGGCCGGGTGCTCCGGCCGGGCGGCACGGCCAGGCGGCGGCCGCCGGCCGTCCCGGCGATCACGCGGGTCATGGGGTGGGGTGTCCTTTCGTGGCGGAGTCCCGCCGGCCGGCCGGCGGGACTCCCCCATTCAAGCGCGGTTCACGGCCGCCCGCGGCACCCGGCGCCCGCCGGGCCCGCCCCGGAGCGCGGTCAGCCCTTCTCCATGTAGGCGGCGCGCTCCTCGTCCAGCAGGCCGGACAGGGCCGTCCGCAGGTCCGGGTGGTCCACCAGCGCGGGGTCGACCGCGACCAGGGCGGTGGCCTCGGCGCGGGCGGTGGTGATGACCTCCTCGTCCTCCAGTACGGAGAGCACCTTGAGCGAGGACTTCACGCCGGACTGGGCCTGGCCCAGCACGTCGCCCTCGCGGCGCTGTTCGAGGTCGATCCGGGAGAGCTCGAAGCCGTCCAGGGTGCCGGCCACCGCGTCCAGCCGGGCCCGGGCCGGGCTGGCCCCGGGCATGTCGCTGACCAGCAGGCACAGGCCCGGCGCGCTGCCCCGGCCGACCCGGCCGCGCAGCTGGTGCAGCTGGGAGACGCCGAACCGGTCGGCGTCCATGATGACCATCGCGGTGGAGTTGGGGACGTTGACCCCGACCTCGATCACCGTGGTGGCGACCAGCACGTCCACCTGTCCGGCCGCGAAGCGGCGCATCACGTCGTCCTTGGCCTCGGGCGGCAGCCTCCCGTGCAGGATCTCGATCCGCAGGCCCGCCAACGGGCCCTTGGCGAGCATGTCGGCGGTCTCCAGCACGGCCAGCGGGGGCCGGCGGTCCTCGCTCGACGCTCCCAGGTCCTCCGGATCGTCGGGCTGGGACCTGCGCCGCTTCGCGGCGGCCTTCGGATCCTGCTCCTCGTCGCCGATCCGCGGACACACCACGTACGCCTGGTGGCCCTTGCCGACCTCCTCGCGCACCCGCTCCCAGGCGCGGGCCAGGAAGTTGGGCTTCTCCACGGCCGGCACCACATGGGTGGAGATGGGTGAGCGGCCGGCCGGGAGCTGGTCCAGCACGGACGTCTCCAGATCGCCGAAGACCGTCATGGCGACGGTGCGCGGGATCGGCGTCGCCGTCATGACCAGCAGGTGCGGCGGTTGTTCGCCCTTGGCGCGCAGCGCGTCGCGCTGCTCCACGCCGAACCGGTGCTGCTCGTCGACGACGACCAGGCCGAGGTCCTGGAACTGGACCTTGTCCTCGATCAGGGCGTGGGTGCCGATGGCGATCCCGGCGTCGCCGCAGGCCATGTCGAGCATCGCCTGCCGCCGGGCGGGCACGCCCATCGAGCCGGTCAGCAGGACGACCCTGGTGGCCAGGTCGGCGCCGCCGAGCATGCCGCCCTGGGCGAGATCGCCCATCATCTCGACGATCGAGCGGTGGTGCTGCTGCGCGAGCACCTCGGTGGGGGCGAGCAGGACGGCCTGGCCCCCGGCGTCGACCACGGTCAGCATGGCGCGCAGCGCGACCATGGTCTTGCCCGAACCGACCTCGCCCTGGAGCAGCCGGTGCATCGGGTGCGAGGTGGCCAGGTCGGCGAAGATCTCGCCGGAGACGTTCCGCTGGCCCTCGGTGAGGGTGAACGGCAGCCGGGCGTCGAAGGCGTCCAGCAGCCCGCCCTCGCGGGCCGGGCGGGGCACCGCGGGCAGGGCGGAGTCGGCGGCCCGGCGCTGGGCCAGGGCGACCTGGAGGACGAAGGCCTCGTCCCAGCGCAGCCGGCCGCGGGCGCGCTCGACGTCGGCCTGGCTCATCGGCCGGTGCACGAGTTCGAGGGCCTCGGGCAGCGGGATCAGGTCGTGCCGCTCGCGCAGGTCGGCGGGCAGCGGTTCGCCGACCCCCTCCCAGCCGGTGGTGGCGAGGCTGTCCAGGGCGGTCCGCACGCAGACGCCGATCGTCCAGGTCTGCACCTTGGCACTGGCCGGGTAGACCGGGATCAGCCGGCCGGCGAACTCGGCGGCCACCGCGGAGTCCGCCTCCTCGTCCAGCAGCTGGTAGTCGGGGGAGACCAGTTGGCGGGTGCGGTTGAACTGGCCGACCTTGCCCGCGAACAGGCCCTGCGCGCCGGGGCGCAGCTCCTTCTGGCGCCAGCCCTGGTTGAAGAACACCAGGCTCAGGTGCCCGCGCCCGTCGGTCACCACGACCTCCAGGCGGTCGCCCCTGCGGCCCCTGAAAGGGATCAGGGTGACCTTCTCGATCCGGGCGAGCACCGTGACGTGCTCGTCGATCTCCAGCTCGTCGAGGCTGGTGAGCTGGCCGCGTTCGGCGTACCGGCGCGGGTAGTGGTGCAGCAGGTCACCGACCGTGTGCAGCTTGAGGCCGTCGGCGAGCACCTTCGCGGTGCGGTCGCCGACGAGCTTGGTCAGGGGTTCGTCGAGTGCGGCCATCACGCCCCAATTGGACACCAACGCACCGACAACCCGGTGCACCGCGCCCTGCTCGATCCCCTCACTCCACGCCGATGAGCAGCGGGGCGGACTCCTGACCGCCCTCGAAGACCACCGCGTCGACCTCCGGACGCTGCCGCCGGGCGTGCGCGACGAGCTGGTCGGCGAGGCCGTCGGGTGCGCCCTCGCCGAGGATCAGGGTGACGAGTTCACCGCCGGCTGCGAGCATCCGGGCCAGCACCGTCTCCCCCGTCCCGGCCAGGTCCGCCCCGATCACGGCGACGTCGCCGTCGATCAGGCCGAGCACGTCACCGGCCTGGCAGACGCCGGCCATCGTCCAGGACTCCCCCTCCGCGACGGCGAGTTCGGCGTACCGGGTGGCGCCGGCCGCGGAGGTCATCGCGACCACGTCCTCGTCGAAGCGGCGGGACGCCTCGTGCACGGCGAGCGCGGCCAGGCCCTGGACGGGCGAGCGGGTGGGCAGCACCGCGATCCGCACGCCCTCCTCGCGCAGCTGGTCGGCGGCCGCGCCGGCGGCGGCGCGCAGTTCGGGGTCGTTCAGCAGCAGGACGAGCTCGCGGGCGCCGGTCCGGCGCACGGCCTCGGCGAGTTCGGCGCTGGCCGGCGGGCGGTCCGGGTCGGCGTGCAGGACGGCCGCGCCGGCCTGCTCGCACAGGTCGGCGAGGCCGGTGCCGCTCACCACGCTGAGCACCGCGCGGGTCCGCGGCCGGCGCTCGCCCCGGGGAGCGCCGTCGGTGCCCGCGCGGGCGGCGGCCTCGGCGAAGTGGGTGATCCGGATCCGGTGCGGGCGCCCGGCCCCGACACCGGCCTCGACGGCGGCGCCGGCGTCGTCCACGTGCACGTGGACGTTCCACAGGCCGTCGCCGCCGCCGACCACCAGGGAGTCCCCGAGCGCCGCCAGGCGCTCCCGCAGGGCCGGCAGCGCCGAGTCCGGAGCGTCGAGCAGGTAGATGACCTCGAAGGCGGGGTGGCCGGGGCCGGGCGGCCGCACGTGCCCCTCGCAGCCGGCCGCGAAGCCCGTCGCGCCGATCGGCGGCAGTGGCTGGTTCAGCGCGAGCGGCCCCATCGGCCGGTGGCCGGCGACGGCGTCGGCGAGTGCGCCGAGGACGGCCACCAGACCGCGGCCGCCGGCGTCCACCACGCCCGCCTCGGCGAGCACGTCGAGCTGCTCTGGCGTGTGGAGCAGGGCCCGCCGGGCGGCCCGGTGGGCGGTGTCGGCGACCTCGGACAGAGCGGCGCCGGCCACGTCCGCCTCCCGGGCGGCGGTGGCGGCCACGGTGAGCAGCGTCCCCTCCACCGGGTCGGCGACGGCCTGGTAGGCGG
The DNA here is from genome assembly GCF_041435095.1 of Kitasatospora sp. NBC_00315. NCBI lineage: Bacteria > Bacillati > Actinomycetota > Actinomycetes > Kitasatosporales > Streptomycetaceae > Kitasatospora > Kitasatospora sp. NBC_00315. Next base: position 2,914,796 of record NZ_CP108025.1, read on the forward strand.
ATTCGGCGGCGCGCGACAGGGCGGCGCGCAGGCGGTCGGCGCCGCCGCCGGCGGCGAGGGCCTCGGCCAGGCCGCGCAGCCACTGGGCGAGGATGACGCCCGAGTTGCCCCGGGCGCCGATCAGCGCGCCCCGGGCCATCGCGCGGACGGCGGTGGCCAGGTCCGGCCCGGTTCCGTCGTCCGCGCCCGGGTCGGTGCCGGGGGCGACGGTGAAGCAGTTCTCGACGGCCGCCGCCGCCGCCTCGACGGTCAGGTAGAGGTTGGTGCCGGTGTCCCCGTCGGGTACGGGGTAGACGTTGAGCGCGTCGATCTCCTCGCGGGCCTGGCCGAGCGAGCCCAGGGCGAGGCGGCACCAGGTCCGCACGGCCGGGGCGTCGAGCGTGTGCAGCACCAGGTCTCCTCCGGATGGGACGCCGCGGATGGCTGTGGGGACGCTGCGGGCGGCGCGGGGCGATGGTGGCAGGTTATCGGGGCGCACCGGGGAAAGCGGCTGGCAGGAGGCCCGGAGCGACGGCCCGTGCGGGCCGGTCGCCGGGGCGTCCGGAGGGCACCGAGGCGGGGTAAACCCTCCGGACGTGGTAGTTTCGTTGAACGGGAGCAAGCGTTGTATGCTCTTCCGGTTGCCTGGAACAGTCCAGGCTCACCCCTCGAACCGGTCCGGTCCACGTGAGTGGCCCGTTGGTTCGGCCGGGGTTTTCGAACGTAAATGATCTGAAGTCTTGGAGTGACTCCTGTGGCTGCCAACTGCGACGTCTGCGGCAAGGGGCCGGGCTTCGGCAACAGCATCTCCCACTCACACCGCCGCACCCCTCGTCGTTGGAACCCCAACATTCAGACGGTGCGCGCTGTGATCGGGCGGACGCCGAAGCGGCTCAACGTCTGCACCTCGTGCATCAAGGCCGGTAAGGTCTCGCGCTGACGCGCAGACCGGTAAGCCGGTCCTCCAGTGAGCTGGTCCATCCCCGGATGGACCGGCTTTCTGTTTTTCCCGGCCGTCACGGCTCGTCCCGCACGAGGTGACCGCACGCCGGCGGCGTCCGCGCGCCCGCGCGGGCGTCAGCGCATGCGCCAGCCGTGGTCGACCGGGCCGATGCCCGCGCCGAGCGCGAAGCCGGCCGCGATCGCGCCGGTGACGTACTCCTTGGCGGCGGCCACCGCCCCGGGCATGTCCCGGCCCTTGGCGAGCTCGGCGGCGATCGCGCTGGCCAGCGTGCAGCCCGTGCCGTGGGTGTGCCGGTTGTCGTAGCGCGGGGCGCGGAACCAGTGCTCCTCCCCCGGGCCGCCGTACAGCAGGTCGGCGGCCTCGCCCTCCAGGTGGCCGCCCTTGACCAGCACCCAGCGCGGGCCGAGGTCGAGCAGCGCGCGGGCGGCGTCCGGCATGTCGGCCTGCCCGGTGACGGTGATCCCGGTGAGCTGCGCCACCTCGTGCAGGTTGGGCGTGGCGAGGGTGGCGACCGGCAGCAGCCGCTCCCGTACGGTGGCGACGGCCTCGGCCGCCAGCAGCGCGTCCCCGTGCTTGGAGACGCCGACGGGGTCGACCACCACCGGGGCGCCGACACCGGCGAGCAGCTCGGAGACGGTCTCGACGAGCTCGATCGAGGCGAGCATGCCGGTCTTCACGGCCTGCACGCCGATGTCGTCGACCACGCTGCGGAACTGGGCCCGGACGGCCTCCGCGGGCAGCTCCCAGTAGCCCTGGACGCCGAGCGAGTTCTGCGCGGTCACCGCGGTGATCACGCTCATGCCGTGGACGCCGAGGGCGAGCATCGCCTTGAGGTCGGCCTGGATGCCCGCCCCGCCGCCGGAGTCGGAGCCGGCGACGGTGAGCACGCGGGGGGGAGCAGTCGAGATCATGGACGCCAACCTACCCGCAGGCGTCACAGCACGGCTTCGGACTCCGCCCAGCGGTCGGCCGGCACCGTCTTGAGCCGGGTGACGGCCTCCGCGATCGGCACCAGCTCGATGCTGCTGCCGCGCAGCGCGGTGAAGTGGCCGAAGGCGCCCTGGTGGACGGCCTCGACGGCGTGCCAGCCGAAGCGGGTGGCGAGCACCCGGTCGAGGGCGGTGGGGGTGCCCCCGCGCTGGGTGTGCCCGAGGATGACCGGCCGGGCCTCCTTGCCGAGCAGGTCCTCCAGCTCGTGGGCGAGCCGGGTGCCGATGCCGCCGAACGTCCGGTGGCCGTACTGGTCGATGTCCCCGTGGTCGAAGCGCATGGTGCCCTCGAGCGGTGCGGCTCCCTCGGCGACGGCGATGATGGCGAACTTCTTGCCGCGCTCGAAGCGGTCCTCGACCATCCGCGCGACGACCTCGATGTCGAAGGGCTTCTCGGGGATGAGGATGCCGTGGGCACCGCCGGCCATGCCCGCGGTGAGGGTGATCCAGCCGGTGTGCCGCCCCATCAGCTCGACCACCATGACGCGCTGGTGCGACTCGGCGGTGGTCTTCAGCCGGTCGATGGCCTCGGTGGCGACGTGCACGGCGGTGTCGAAGCCGAAGGTGACGTCGGTGCAGTCGATGTCGTTGTCGATGGTCTTGGGGACGCCGACCACCGGCAGGCCCGCGTCGCTGAACTTCTTGGCGGCGGTGAGCGTGCCCTCGCCGCCGATCGCGATCAGCGCGTCGATGCCGATGTTGCGGGCCAGCGTGCGGGCGTTCTCGACGGCCCAGGCGATCCGCTCGCGCTGGACCCGCGCCGAGCCGAGGATGGTGCCGCCGAGTGTGAGCAGGCCGGTCACGTCGTCGTGCGAGACGGGCCGGCTGCGGCCCTCGATCAGGCCGAGGAAGCCGTCCTCGATGCCGATGATCTCGTCACCGTGGACGTCGGTGCCCCGGTGCACCACCGAGCGGATCACCGCGTTGAGGCCGGGGCAGTCGCCGCCGCTGGTCAGGACACCGATTCGCATGGTGGCTGTGCTCTCCCGATCCGTGGGCACGCGCCCCCGGGTAGATGGATGCCGACGGTCCGCCGGATCGGCCGTGACCACCCTCCTTGACGGCATGTACCGGACAAAAGGGGTGGGGCCGACAACGACGGCAAGCCTACGCGCTCGCCGGGCCGGCACGACCGCGCCCGGCCCGCGCCCGGCCGGTCGCCGGGGCGCTGCGGAGCAGGTGCGCCCGGGGCCCGGCGCCGGACCGGTGGGCGCGGCGGCCGACGGCGCGTCCGACGGTGCGGCCGACGGCGCTAGTCGGCGAAGTGGTCCCAGCCGCCGACGCGGTCCCAGGGCGCTCCGTCCACGGTGACCCGGCCGCTGGCCGGAGCCGCCCCCGTGCCGCGCACGGCGCGCACCACCTCGCCGATCACCCGCCAGCGGGCGGGCAGGGGGGCGCTCGCCGGGAAGGTCGCCACGATCGCGTGGTCCTCACCGCCGGAGAGCACCCAGACCAGCGGGTCGACACCGACCGCCTGCCCGATGTCGGCCATCTGCGCCGGGACGTCGAAGTCGGCGGCCCGCAGGTCGATGTCGACGCCACTGGCCTTCGCCACGTGGCCGAGGTCGGCGACCAGGCCGTCACTCACGTCGATCATGGCGGTGGCGCCCAGCTCCGCCGCGGCCGGCCCCGCGTGGTAGGGCGGCTCCGGGCGGCGGTGTGCCTCGACGAAGGCCCGCGGCGAGCGGAACCCGCGCTGGAGGACGGTCAGCCCGGCGGCGGACCAGCCGAGCCAGCCGGTCACCGCCACCACGTCCCCGACCTGCGCGCCGGAGCGGACCACCGGGGCCCGCCCCTGGAGGTCGCCGAGCGCGGTGATGGCCAGGGTGATGGTGTCGCCGCGCACCACGTCGCCGCCGACCACGGCCGCGCCCGCCACCTGGCACTCGTCGCGCAGCCCGTCCATCAGTTCGGTGGCCCAGGTGGTGGGCAGGTCGGCGGGGGCGACCAGGCCGAGCAGTATCGCGGTCGGCACCGCGCCCATCGCGGCCACGTCCGCGAGGTTCTGCGCGGCGCACTTGCGCCCGACGTCGTAGGCGGTGGACCAGTCCCGGCGGAAGTGCCGGCCCTCGATCAGCACGTCGGTGGTGGCCACCACCCGGCCGTCCGGCGTCCGGACCACGGCGGCGTCGTCCCCCGGGCCGAGTTCGACCGCCGGGGTGGACTGCAGCCTGGCGGTCAGCTCCTTGATGAGTCCGAACTCGCCGAGCTCGCCCACGGTCCCCTGCATGCGCCGTCCTCTCCCGTCTGGAACACACCGCTGCGCGCGCCGTGTTTCGATCCCGCGCGCAGCGTACGCCCTCCGACGGTGCACGGGTCTCCCCTCCCCGCCCCGCTGCGCGGTAGCGTGGTGATCGGACTGCCGGTGAGCCCGTCCCCCTCCACCACCCCGGGCGATCACGGCGGCGATCTCCGTACCCAGCCGCTCTGGAGGCCCCCGTGGTACAGGCGTACATCCTGATCCAGACCGAGGTGGGCAAGGCCACGTCCGTGGCGCAGTCCATCGCGAGGATCGAAGGCGTCCTCCAGGCCGAGGACGTCACCGGGCCGTACGACGTGATCGTGCGCGCCGAGGCGGACACCGTGGACGACCTGGGGCGGCTGGTGGTCGCGAAGATCCAGCAGGTCGAGGGGATCACCCGGACGCTGACCTGTCCGGTGGTCCATCTGTAGGGCCCCGATACCATCGGCGGGTGACCCGAGCCGACCGCGTCCCCCGCGCCCTCAAGGCCCTGCCCGCACCGCTGAGGTGGCTCTCGGCGCCGGTGGCGCTGCTCGGCTGCGTCGCGCTGCTGGTCGGCAACTGGGGCGCGCCGGCGCAGCCCGCCGCGCCGACCCCGAGGGCGAGCGAGCTGCCGTACTGCGAGGCGTTCGCCCGGGCGCTGCCGCAGAGCCTGCTGGGCCGTGCCCGCACACCCACGGACTCCCCGTTCGTCGCCGTCTGGAACAGCTCGCCGCGGACCGTCGTCCGCTGCGGGGTGCCGCGCCCGGACGGTCTCAACGGGCCCCGTGCGCTGGACAGCGCCCCCGAGGTCAACGGCGTCCAGTGGTTCGACGAGCCGGACGGCGAGGGCGGCTACCGCTTCACCACCGTGCTGCGCTACGCCAACGTCGAGGTGACCGTCCCGGCCGGGGCCTACCCCAACTACGCCGATCCGCTGCCGAGCGTCTCCGACGTGGTGGCGGCCACCGTCCCGATCTGGGGCGAGAAGGCCGGTGCGGCCACGGCGTCGGCCTCCGCCGCGCCCTGACCGCACCGGCCCGTGGCCGTCGGCGTACTGATCGCTTCAGCGCAGACCGGTCGAGCGGCCCAGCGCCGCCCGCAGCAGCCGGTCGATGAGCTCCGGGTACGCCAGACCGCTGGCCTCCCACATCTTGGGGTAGGCCGAGATGGGCGTGAACCCGGGCATGGTGTTGATCTCGTTGACCACCCAGCTGCCGTCCTCCAGCAGGAAGAAGTCCACCCGGGCCAGGCCCTCGCAGCCGAGCGCCTCGAACGCGGCGATCGCCTGGCGGCGGATCTCGGCGGTCTCGGCCTCGGTGAGCCGGGCCGGGATCTGCACCTCGGAGGAGTCGATGTACTTGGCCTCGAAGTCGTAGAACTCGTAGCCGCTGCCGACCACGATCTCGGCGGGGACGCTGGCGCGCGGCCCGTCCTCGAACTCCAGGACGGCGCATTCGATCTCACGGCCGCGGACGCCGGCCTCGACGATCACCTTGGGGTCGTGCCGACGGGCCTCCTCGATCGCCGCGTCCAGCTCGGTGAGGTCCTTGACCTTGGTGATGCCCATGCTGGAGCCGGCCCGGCAGGGCTTGACGAACAGCGGCAGACCGAGCGCGGCGATCCGCGTCCGCGCGGCGGCGCGGCCCTGCTCGGACTCCCAGTCGCGGGGGCGCAGCACCGTGTAGGTGCCCACGCCGATGCCGTGCGACTCCAGGATCCGCTTGGTGAACTCCTTGTCCATGCCGACCGCGCTGGCCAGCACGCCGTTGCCGACGTACGGCACGCCCGAGAGTTCCAGCAGGCCCTGCAGGGTGCCGTCCTCGCCCCAGGGGCCGTGCAGCAGCGGCAGCACCACGTCGACCTCGCCGAGGACCTTGGGCGCGGCGCCCGGCTCGCTCCAGACCACCTCCCGGCTGTCCGGGCCGGTGGGCAGCACGACCTGGCCCTCCAGGGACTCGGCTACCTCGGCCACGTCCGGCAGCCTGCCGTCGGTGATGGCCATCCGGGTGGGGTCGTCACTGACCAGGGCCCAGCGGCCCTCGTGGGTGATGCCGATCGGCAGCACCTCGTACTTGTCGCGGTCGATGGCCCTGAGCACGCTGCCCGCGGTGGAGACCGAGATGGCGTGCTCCGAGCTGCGCCCGCCGAAGACGATCGCCACGCGCGGCTTGGCGGCGGCAGCGGACTGGTTCGGGGGGGTCTGTTCGATGCTCATATCGGCCATGAGACTACCGTGCGACCCTTTGCCTCCGTGTTACCAGCGCGCCGGTCGCCGTTCGCGCCCCCGCCCCACTCGCCGGCGGGCCCCGCGGCGGCCGGACGCTACCGGCGCTCCGCCTTCGCCGAGCGCGCCATCAGCGCCGCCAGCACCTCCTGGGTGGGGCGCCCGTGGTGCACCACGTCCACCACGGCCTGGACGAGCGGCATCTCCACCCCGCTGCGCCGGGCCAGGTCGAGCACCGACTCGCAGGACTTGACGCCCTCGGCGGTCTGGCTGGTGGCGGCGATGGTCTCGGCCAGGGACATCCCGCGGCCCAGGTTGGTGCCGAAGGTGTGGTTGCGCGACAGCGGCGAGGAGCAGGTGGCGACCAGGTCGCCCATCCCGGCGAGCCCGGCGAAGGTGTACGGGTCGGCGCCCAGCGCCTCGCCGAGCCGGGTGATCTCGGCCAGCCCGCGGGTGATCAGCGTCGCCTTGGTGTTGTCGCCCAGCCCCATGCCGTCCGCCATGCCGACCGCCAGACCGATCACGTTCTTGACCGCGCCGCCCAGCTCGCAGCCCACCACGTCGGTGTTGGTGTACGGACGGAAGTACGGCGTGTGGCAGGCCGCCTGGAGCCGCTTGGCGACCAGCTCGTCGGTGCAGGCCACCACGCTCGCCGCGGGCTGCCGGTTGGCGATCTCCCGCGCCAGGTTGGGGCCGCTGACGACCGCCACCCGCTCCGGGCCGACCCCGGCGACCTCGGCGATGACCTCGCTCATCCGCTTCGCGGTGCCGAGCTCGATCCCCTTCATCAGGCTGACCAGCACCGTCTGCGGCTCCAGCAGCGGCGTCCAGGCGGCGAGGTTCTCCCGCAGGGTCTGCGAGGGCACCGTGAGGAACGCGAAGTCGGCGCCGGCCAGCGCGGCGGCCGCGTCGGTGGTCGCCGTGACCGCACCGGGAAGCGTGACACCCGGCAGGTAGTCCGGGTTGACGTGCGTCGCGTTGATCGCGTCGACCAGCTCGGGGCGGCGGCCCCAGAGGGTCACCTCGCAGCCCGCGTCGGCGAGGATCATCGCGAACGCGGTCCCCCAGGAACCGGCACTGAACACGGCGCAACGGGTCACTTGCTGTTCTCCTCGGTGGTGCTGTCGTCGGTGCCGCCCACGCTGCGGGCGCCGGCGGCCCGGTGGCGTTCGGCGGTGGCCTTGACCGCACGGGCCCGGGCGGCCGTCCGCATGTCGTACCGCTCGGCCGGCGGCTGCTCGCCGCGGATCCCGGCCAGCACCTCGGTGATAGCCGCCATGATGTCCTCGGTGGCGTCGCGCAGGACCTTCGGGGTCAGCTCCTGCCCCTGGTAGCGGCTGAGGTCCACCGGCGGCCCGGCCGCCACGACCACCTTGTGCCGCGGGAACAGGCTGACCCGGCCCTTGCCGGCGGTGCCCCGCCCGTACGGCGGGATGATCTCGTGGGCGCCCCAGTGCGCGACCGGGATGACCGGCGCGCCGGTCATCAGCGCGACCCTGGCCACCCCGCTCTTGCCGGTCATCGGCCAGAGGTCCGGATCGCGGGTGAGCGTGCCCTCCGGGTAGAACTGCACGCACTGCCCGCCGTTGACCGCGTCGATGGCCGCCCTGAACGCCTGCGCGGCGTCGGTCGACTCGCGGAACACCGGGATCTGGCCGGTCTTGCGCAGCATGAAGCCGATGAACGGCACCGAGAACAGCGAGGACTTGCCCAGTATCCGCGGCGGGCGCCCGCTGTTGTACTGCCAGTGCGCGTAGACCACCGGGTCGATGATCGAGTTGTGGTTGACCGCCGCGAGGAAGCCGCCGTCCTTGGGGAGGTGCTCCCATCCCCTCCAGTCCGGCTTCACCAGCGCGGTCGTCACGGGCTTGACCAGCACGGCCGCGAAGCGGTACCAGATGCCGTAATCGGCGTTGCCGAAGCCGGCGTACGAGCGGCGGGCCACCCCAGGTCCTCCTTGTCCGGTGCGACACGTGGGGTGCCGCAGGTCAGTCGCCCCCGGTGTCCCCGGCCGGGGGGCCGGCGCTCGGATCCGAGCGCGGAACAGTCTCGCCCGACCGCTCACCGGCTGTCGAGCGAACCCCTTCGGGCCGGCCCGGCTCACGTGACCAATCGCACGCCAGCCCGGGGCGGGCCGCCTGGCGGGGGCTCCGGGACCGGCGCCACAATGGCGCCGATGACCCTGGACACGGTACGCCCCGACGGCGCCCTCCTGCCCCCCGCACCCGCCACCGGGTGGGCGCTGGTGCTTCCGCTCAAGTCGCTGGCGCTCGCCAAGAGCCGGCTAGGCCCGTTCGCGGGGCCGCACCGCGCCGACCTGGCACTGGCGTTCGCCCTCGACACCGTCACCGCCGCGCTGGCCTGCCCGGGCGTGTCCCGGGTGGTGGTGGTGACCGGCGACCGACCGGCCGGCGAGCGACTGGCCGCGCTCGGCGCACTGGTGGTCGGCGACGAACCCGGGGGCGGCCTCAACCCCGCGCTGGCGCACGGCGCCTCGTACGCCCGGGCGCTCCACCCGCACGCCCCGCTGGCCGCCCTCTCCGCCGACCTGCCCGCGCTGCGCCCGGCCGAACTCGCTCGTGTCCTCGCGGCGGTGCCCGCCACCGGCCGGGCCTTTCTGGCCGACTCCCCCGGGTTCGGCACCACGCTGCTGGCCTGCGCGCCCCGGGCTGCGCTGGCACCCGCCTTCGGCGACGGGTCCAGGGCCCGCCACGCGGCCGGCGGCGCCCGGGAGATCCTGCTGCCCGACGTCCCCTCGGTGCGGCGCGACGTGGACACCGGCGAGGATCTGCTGGAGGCGCTCGCGCTCGGGGTGGGCCCGCACACGACGGCGGCCGCCGCCGCGCTGGCCCGAACGGGAGCGCGCCCGGCGTGAGGGGCCCCGGGGGACCGGCCGTCAGCTGCGCCCGGGACGGCGGCGCCCCGGGCCGGGCACCCCGCCTCGATATGCTGCACGCATGCAGGCCACCGCGTTCACCTTCGACCCCGACACCCGCGCGGGCTCCGTGCTGCTCGACGACGGCACCCCGGTGCCGTTCGGCGCCGCCGCCTTCGACGCCGGCGGCCTGCGGCTGCTGCGCCCCGGGCAACGCGTGCGGATCCGCACCGAGGGCGACGGCGAGGCCCGCCGGGTGGTCTTCGTGACCCTGCAGACCTTCCCCGACCCGGGGGCCGGGGCGCCCCTTACGGCCTAGGCCGGAGCCGCCGCGACGCCCCGGGCGTCAGTGCGCCGGCGTGACCCGGACCGAGTGCAGCCGGCCGGCCATCCGGAAGGTCAGGCTCAACTCGCCGTCCCGCTCGATGGATTCCTCGATCCTCGCGACCGCTCCGGGTCCCAGGAAGTAGCGGTACGCCTCGTACTGGGTCCAGCCCAGCGGCAGCACCCGCATCGCCTCCCACAGCGCCGCCACCGCGTCGGCGGCCCGGCCGAACGTCGCCGGCGGCGTGATGTCCTCGATCTCCACCGTCACCGCCCCTCCGGGCGACCACCGGCGGCCTGCTCCCGTGCGCCCGCTCCGGGCCCCGTTCACCGTGGCCCCGGTCGTCGCGGCGTCGTCCACCGTGGCGTCGTTCACGCTGACTGCTCCCGGTCCTCGTCGAGTTCGGCCCAGACGGCCTGGGCCGCTTCGCTGTACTGGTGCCCGTAGCGGTCGGCCCCGGCCAGTGCGTCGAGCACCGCCCGGTGGGCCTCGTCGCTGAGATGTCCGGGCAGTGCCGCCTCGACCCGGTAGCCGCCCGCCGTGCCACGGCGGACGCGCGCCCTGGCGCCGGTGGCCACGGCGAGACGAAAGGCAAGGTCAAACGCCTTGGTGTGGGCGCGCACCGACTCTCCCGCGAGCGATAGTCACGGACGGTAAATCTAAAGCATTAGATTCCACCTGATGCATTAGATTTGTCAACGCTGAATCACCGCCCTGCCGGTCCGGGCAGCGGCGGAGCCCGCCGCCCGGGAGAGCCAGATGCCCTCAGAGGTGCCCCCGTACCAGCAGATCTCGGACGACCTGCGCCGACGCGTCACCGAGGGCGAGTGGGGCCCCGGCGAGCGCCTTCCCTCCCGCGCCCAGCTCGCCCTGGCCTACGGGGTGGGCGCCAACGTCCTGCAGCGGGCGCAGGAGCGCCTGATCACCGAGGGCCTGCTGGAGGGGCGCGCGGGCTCCGGAACGTACGTCAGGACACCCACCGAGCGCTCCCGGATGGTCCGGACCCGGCACGGCGAGCGGCGCGGAGATTCACCCTTCCGAGCGGACCTGCGGGAACGCGGGCGCACCGGCAGCTGGGAGTCCAACAGTTACGTGCGGACCCCGGCGCCGGAGCACGTCGCCGCGCGGCTCGGGATCGCACCGGGCGAACTCACCGTCCGCACCTGCTACGAGTTCCTCGTCGACGGCCGCCCCGCGCAGCTCGCCGAGAGCTGGGAGCCGATGGCCGTCACCGGCGGGACGCCGGTCCTGATGCCCGAGTTCGGGCCGCTGGCCGGCCGGGGCGTGGTGGAGCGGATGGCCTCGATCGGCGTCGTGGTGGACTTCGCGGTCGAGGTACCGCGTCCGGGCCGCGCCACGGCCGACCAGGCCAATCTGCTCGGAATCTCGACCGGTGACCTGGTCACCCTGGTCGAACGGACTTACTTCGATCCGGACGGACGAGCGGTGGAGACCGCCGACATCGTCATCCCGGACACGTTGTGGGAAATCGCGTACGAGTTCCCCGTCGAACGCCGTTAGCGGCCGCCCCCGGGGGCCGCGCCGCCGGAACGAAAAGAGCCGTGGCGGCCCGCCACCCGGAATTCCGAGTGTGCGGGCCGCCACGGCTCACGACCCCGGGGGGTCGTCGCCCGGAGGCGTCCGGGCGGGTGCGCCCGGATACCGCTGAGGACTTCGCGCGCGTTACTTCGCGGTGGTCTTGCGGGCGGTGGTCTTGCGCGTGGTGGTCTTCTTGGCCGGGGCGGTCTTCTTGACCGCGGTGGCCTTCTTCGCCGTGGTGGTCTTCTTGGCGGCGGCGGCCGGGGTGGCCGCGGTCTTCTTGACGGTGGCCGCCTTCTTGGCGGTGGTGGCCGTGGTCTTCTTCGCGGCGGCGGTGGTGGTCGCCTTCTTGACCGCGGCCGCCTTCTTGGCGGTGGTGGCCGTGGTCTTCTTCGCGGCGGCGGCGGTGGTGGTGGCCGTCTTCTTCGCGGCGGTCTTCCTCGTCGCGGCCGGGGCGGCGGCGGCCGCGGTCGCGGCGCGCTTGGTGGCGGCACGCTTCACGGCGGCGGTGGTGCCGGACTTGCCCGGGGTGAGGGAACCCTTGGGGGCCTTCTTGACCGAGGGGCCCTCCTTCGGCAGCTTCTTGCTGCCGCTCACCAGGTCCTTGAAGCCCTGGCCGGGGCGGAAGCGGGGCACCGAGGTCTTCTTGACCTTGACCTTCTCGCCGGTCTGCGGGTTGCGGGCGAAGCGCGCGGAGCGCTCCACCTTCTCGAAGGTGCCGAAACCGGTGACCGACACCCGGTCACCCGCCACAACGGCACGCACCATGGTGTCGAGCACTGCGTCGACGGCCTCTGCGGCAGCCTTGCGACCGCCCAGCTGCTCGGCCACCGCTTCGACAAGCTGAGCCTTGTTCACGTCTTCCCCTTCAGAAACGGGCGCCGGATGATTCCATCCGTTCAATTCGCACGTTAGGTATGTATCTGCGGACTTTCAATTACCAAACGCGCGAATCACCCTAGTGTCGCAATGGATTTGCGCGTCTGCGACCTCAGCGGACGGGCGGGGGCCCCTCGTCGAGGTCCTGGACAAAGCGACTCAACCGCCGTGCCGCCTCCGGAAGATCGCGCTTGGCGGCCTCGGTGACGGTCAGCAGCTGACGGGTGAGAGCGGTCTTCGCATCGGCAGACACGTTCAGCGCATGCACGCGGGCGTGAGCTTGCTTCAACCGCTCGGCCACGAGCGCGAAGAGCGCTGCGACTTCCGGGTCGTCCGGCACCTCGTCGAACGAGGTGCCGTCGTCGTCCGGCCGATCGTCAATTCGGCGTTCGGCTCGCCGGCCCGCGGTCTCCGACGACGCGGGTTCGGGGCCCGCGTACGGAGGTTCATGGTGCCGGTGCATGTACTGATTGTGCCATCTGCACGGAGTTGTGCTGCGCGCGGGTTTATCCGCAGCCCACGTCAGGCCCTAAGTCGGGCCTGCACAAGCGGATGGCCCGCCCCCCCGAGGGGGGACGGGCCATCCGGTGAAGCATGGGCAATGACGGTCTCAGGCGACCGGCAGCGTACGCGGTTTGAAGGCCGGGCGGGTGGTCTCGAACGCCGCGATGTCACCCTCGTTCCGCAGGGTGATGCTGATGTCGTCGAGGCCGTTCAGCAGCCGCCAGCGGACGTTGTCGTCCAGCTCGAAAGCGGCCGTGATGCCCTCGGCGCGCACCTCGCGGGCCTCCAGGTCCACCGTGATCTCGGCGGTCGGGTCGGCCTCCGTGAGGGCCCACAGCTGCTCCACGGTCTCCTGCGGCAGCAGCACCGTGAGCAGGCCGTTCTTCAGCGAGTTGCCGCGGAAGATGTCGGCGAAGCGCGAGGAGATGACGGCGTGGAAGCCGTAGTTCTGCAGCGCCCAGACGGCGTGCTCGCGGGAGGAGCCGGTGCCGAACTCGGGGCCGGTCACCAGGACGGTAGCGCCGCTGCGCTCGGGCTGGTTGAGGACGAACGCCTCGTCCTTGCGCCACGCCTCGAACAGGCCGCCCTCGAAGCCGGTGCGGGTGACCTTCTTCAGCCAGTGGGCCGGGATGATCTGGTCGGTGTCCACGTTGCTGCGACGCAGCGGGACGGCGCGACCGGTGTGGGTGGTGAACTTCTCCATGCTGCTCAGGCCTCCACAGCGATGTCGGACGAGAGGTCGGCGGGTGCGGCCAGCCGGCCCAGCAGTGCGGTGGCGGCGGCGACCTGGGGCGAGACCAGGTGGGTGCGTCCGCCCTTGCCCTGCCGGCCCTCGAAGTTGCGGTTCGAGGTCGAGGCGCAACGCTCGCCGGGGGCCAGCTGGTCGGGGTTCATGCCCAGGCACATCGAGCAGCCCGCGTGCCGCCATTCGGCGCCGGCGGCGGTGAAGACCTTGTCCAGGCCCTCCTCGACGGCCTGCAGGGCGACCCGGACCGAACCGGGGACGACCAGCATCCGCACGCCGTCGGCGATGGTGCGGCCGTCCAGGATGGCCGCGGCGGCGCGCAGGTCCTCGATCCGGCCGTTGGTGCAGGAGCCGACGAAGACGGCGTCGACCTTGACCTCGCGCAGCGGCGTACCGGCCTCCAGGCCCATGTACTTGAGCGCGTTCTCGGCCGCCACCCGCTCCTGTGGGTCGGCGAACGAGGCCGGGTCCGGCACGTCGGCGCCGAGCGGGGCGCCCTGGCCCGGGTTGGTGCCCCAGGTGACGAACGGGGTCAGCTGGGTGGCGTCGATGAAGATCTCGTGGTCGAAGACCGCGTCCTCGTCGGTGCCCAGCGTCTTCCAGTACTCGACCGCGGCGTCCCAGTCCTCGCCCCGGGGGGCGTGCGGGCGACCCTCCAGGTAGTCGAAGGTGGTCTGGTCCGGGGCGATCATGCCGGCCCGGGCGCCCGCCTCGATGGACATGTTGCAGATGGTCATCCGGGCCTCCATGGAGAGGCCGCGGATCGCGGAGCCGCGGTACTCCAGGACGTAGCCCTGGCCGCCGCCGGTGCCGATCCTGGTGATGATGGCGAGGATCAGGTCCTTGGCGGTGACGCCCTCGGGCAGCTCGCCCTCGACCGTGATGGCCATCGTCCTGAACGGGGCCAGCGGCAGCGTCTGCGTGGCCAGCACGTGCTCGACCTGGCTGGTGCCGATGCCGAACGCCAGTGCGCCGAAGGCGCCGTGGGTGGAGGTGTGCGAGTCGCCGCAGACCACGGTGGTGCCCGGCTGGGTCAGGCCCAGCTGGGGCCCCACCACGTGGACGACGCCCTGCTCGATGTCGCCCAGCGAGTGGATGCGCACCCCGAACTCGGCCGCGTTGCGGCGCAGCGTCTCCAGCTGCACGCGCGAGACCGGGTCGGCGATCGGCTTGTCGATGTCGACGGTGGGGGTGTTGTGGTCCTCGGTGGCGATCGTGAGGTCGGTCCGGCGGACCTTGCGACCGGCCAGCCGGAGGCCGTCGAAGGCCTGCGGGCTGGTCACCTCGTGCAGCAGGTGCAGATCGATGAAGAGCAGGTCGGGCTCGCCCTCGGCGCGCCGGACGACATGGTCGTCCCAGACCTTCTCTGCGAGTGTCCGTCCCATCGGATTCCCTCCAGCCGGCCGCTCTGCCGGCCTTCTCGTGTGGTCGAGGTCACTGCCTGTCGTCGCCCTGGTCAGGCTCGTCTCGGGCGACCTGCACACCGGTTCTCGGTCCCCCGGGCGCGCCGCTGTTGTCGGCGGCCACAGGGGGCGTCTTCCGGGCTGCTTCCTCAAGAGTGGCGCTTTTCCTGGAAGATTGAACTTGCGTCTCGCGGAATGAGACTGCAGTATCAGGGCATGGACAACTCTAGCGGCGTCGGCGTTCTCGACAAGGCCGCTCTGGTGCTGAGCGCACTGGAGTCGGGCCCCGCCACGTTGGCGGGGCTGGTCGCCGCCACCGGCTTGGCGCGGCCCACCGCCCACCGACTCGCCGTCGCACTCGAACACCACCGCCTGGTCACCAGGGACATGCAGGGCCGTTTCATCCTCGGCCCCCGACTCTCCGAACTCTCCGCCGCGGCGGGCGAGGACCGGCTGCTCGCCACCGCGGGCCCGGTCCTGACCCACCTGCGCGACGTCACCGGCGAGAGCGCACAGCTCTACCGCCGGCAGGGCGAGATGCGGATCTGCGTCGCCGCCGCCGAGCGACTCTCCGGCCTGCGGGACACCGTCCCGGTCGGCAGCACCCTGCCGATGAAGGCCGGCTCCGCCGCGCAGGTCCTGCTGGCGTGGGAGGAGCCCGAGCGCCTCCACCGGGGCCTGCAGGGGGCCCGGTTCACCGCCACCGCGCTGAGCGGCGTCCGGCGCCGCGGCTGGGCCCAGTCGATCGGCGAGCGCGAGCCGGGCGTGGCCTCCGTCTCGGCGCCCGTGCGGGGCCCCTCCAACCGCGTGGTGGCCGCCGTCTCGGTCTCCGGTCCCATCGAGCGCCTCACCCGGCACCCGGGGCGCATGCACGCCCAGGCCATCATCGAGGCCGCCAACCGGCTCACCGAGGCCCTGCGCCGTAGCTGAACACCCCCGTCCGCCCTCCGCCCTCCGCAGAACGGTCCCGCCCGGCACACCGGGCGGGACCTCTTCGTGCGCGGGGACGGCCGGCGGGGACGGCCGGTGGGGACGGCCTGCGGGAACGGACCGCGGACGGACGCGGATCGAAACGGACGGCCGGACGGTCCGGCGGCGGCCGGACGGACTGCCGGCGGGATCACCCGAGCGGAAAGCCATCGGGTGGAGAGCGGTCGACGGGCGCTCCGGGGAACCGCCCGCCGAGAACGGGGCGACCGAACAGCCCCGCGAAATACCGGCGAATGCACAAGAACCCCGGTGGTCACCGGGGTTCTCGAATTTCCGTACTTCTGGCTGGGGTACCAGGACTCGAACCTAGACTAAATGAACCAGAATCACTCGTGCTGCCAATTACACCATACCCCAACAAAGCATTCAGCCGATGGGCTTGCCCACCGGCTTACTGCTCTGGTACCCCCGACCGGATTCGAACCGGCGCTACTGCCGTGAGAGGGCAGCGTGCTAGGCCGCTACACAACGGGGGCAAACTTGGTGATCCCGACTTCGCCGCCTCCGGGGTTTCACATCGTCCGGATGGTGACAGTGGTAAGGATCTGGTACCCCCGACCGGATTCGAACCGGCGCTACTGCCGTGAGAGGGCAGCGTGCTAGGCCGCTACACAACGGGGGCATTTCTCGCAGGAGTCTCACGACTCCGGTACCCCCGACCGGATTCGAACCGGCGCTACTGCCGTGAGAGGGCAGCGTGCTAGGCCGCTACACAACGGGGGCTTGTACTGCTGGGTGACACCTGTACTGCGCTGGGGTACCAGGACTCGAACCTAGACTAAATGAACCAGAATCACTCGTGCTGCCAATTACACCATACCCCACCTGAGTTCAACCCCTACGGGGTCTTGCTCGGCGTTGCGCCCGCGGTGTGGTCCTGACGAGGTTTCTGGTCCCTCGCCGTTCCCTTCCGGGCGGCGCAGAAAGAACATTACCCGATGCCGGGCGCCGCTCCAAAATCGATAACCGCAGGCCGCGCGGGCGGGCTGCGGGCCCGGTCCTCTGACCAGGCCCGCAACCCGTCGTGGGGCGACTCAGGCCGCCGGGACGGCCTCCAGGGCCGCCGTCAGCCGGCGCAGCGTCTCGGCGCGGCCGAGCAGCTCCATCGACTCGAAGAGCGGCGGCGAGATCCGGCGGCCGGTGACGGCCACCCGCAGCGGCGTGAAGGCGAACTTGGGCTTGATGCCCAGGCCGTCCACCAGGGCCTCCCGCAGAGCGGCCTGGATCGGCTCGGGGGTGAAGTCCTCGAGCGCCTCCAGTGCCTTGATGCTGGCCTCCAGCACCGGACGGGCGTCCTGGCCGAGGACCTTGGCGGCGTCCTCCGGGTCCACCGCGAAGTCCGCCGGCGCCACGAAGAGGAAGCCCGCCATGGTGACGATCTCGCTGAGGACGACCATCCGCTCCTGGGTCAGCGGCGCCACCTTCGCCAGCAGGTCGAGCTGCTCGGCGCTCGGCTCGGCCGGCAGCAGGCCGGGGGCCTGCAGGTACGGGACCAGCCGGCGGACGAACTCGTCCGGGGCCAGTTCGCGCAGGTGGCGGGCGTTGATCGCCTCGCACTTCTTCAGGTCGAAACGCGCCGGGTTGGCGTTCACCTTCGCGATGTCGAAGGCCGCCACCAGCTCGTCCATCGAGAAGTGGTCGTCGTCCGCGGAGAGCGACCAGCCCAGCAGGGCAAGGTAGTTGAGCAGGCCCTCGGGCAGGAAGCCGCGCTCGCGATAGAGGTTGAGCGAGGCCTGCGGGTCGCGCTTGGAGAGCTTCTTGTTGCCCTCGCCCATCACGTACGGCAGGTGCCCGAAGCGCGGGGTGGAGCCGTCGCCGACGCCGATCCCGGCCAGCGCCGCGTACAGCGCGACCTGACGCGGGGTGGAGGAGAGCAGGTCCTCGCCGCGCAGCACGTGCGTGATGCCCATCAGGGCGTCGTCCACCGGGTTGACCAGGGTGTAGAGCGGCGCGCCGTTGGCCCGGACGATGCCGTAGTCCGGGACGTTCTCGGGCTCGAAGCTGAGCGTGCCGCGGACCAGGTCCTCGAAGACGACGGTGCTGTCGGGCATCCGGAAGCGCAGGATGGGCAGGCGCCCCTCCTGGCGGTAGACCGCGACCTGGTCGGCCGTCAGCTCGCGGCAGTGGCCGTCGTAGCCGGAGGGCTTGCCGGCGGCGCGGGCCGCCTCGCGGCGGGCGTCCAGCTCCTCGGTGCTGCAGAAGCACTCGTAGGCGTGGCCGGCCTCGTGCAGGCGGCGGGCGACGTCCGCGTAGACGTCCATCCGCTGCGACTGCCGGTACGGCTCGTGCGGGCCGCCGACCTCGGGGCCCTCGTCCCAGTCGAAGCCGAGCCAGCGCATCGCGTCGAGCAGCTGGTCGTAGGAGTCCTCGGAGTCGCGGGCCGCGTCGGTGTCCTCGATACGGAAGACCAGCGTGCCGCCGTGGTGGCGGGCGAAGGCCCAGTTGAACAGGGCGGTGCGGACCAGGCCGACGTGCGGGTTGCCGGTCGGGGACGGACAGAAGCGGACCCGGACGGTCGGGTCCGGATCCGCGGATGCGTTAGCCACGCTTGATCACCTTATTGGCGAGAGTGCCGATGCCTTCGATGGAGACGGCGACCTCGTCGCCGACGTTGATGGGGCCGACCCCCGCGGGGGTGCCCGTGAGGATGACGTCGCCCGGGAGCAGGGTCATGGCCTCGGAGATGTGGACGATCAGCTCGGCGATCGAGCGGACCATCAGGGAGGTCCGGCCGGCCTGCCGGAGCTCGCCGTTGACGGTGCAGGTGACCGCCAGGTCCGCCGGGTCGAGCTCGGTCTCGATCCACGGGCCGAGCGGGCAGGAGGTGTCGAAGCCCTTGGCCCGGGCCCACTGGCCCTCGCGCTGCTGCACGTCCCGGGCGGTCACGTCGTTGGCGCAGGTGTAGCCGAGGATCACCTCGGGCACCCGCTCCAGCGGCACCTCCCGGCACATCCGCCCGATCACCACGGCGAGTTCGGCCTCGTGCTGGACGTCCGAGGAGAACGGCGGGTACGCGATGTTCTCGGTCGGACCGATCACCGAGGTGGAGGGCTTGAAGAAGGTCAGCGGGACGTCGGGGACCTCGTGGCCGAGCTCGGCCGCGTGCGCCGCGTAGTTGCGTCCGACCGCGACGATCTTGTTCGGCAGCATCGGGGTGAGCAGTCGCACGTCCTGCATGCGGTAGCTCTCACCGGTCAGCTGAGGCGGGCCGAAGGGGTGTCCGGCCAGGGCGTGGACGACCAGGGAGTCGGGTTGGGAGGTGTCGCCCTCGACCACGCCGAAGGAGACGCTGCCGGCGGCAGGACTCCCTTCCCGGACGGAAAACCTGGCAATGCGCACGGCTGGGCTACCCCTCGCTTCGTCGGCCGCCCGGGGCGCGCCCGGGCGCTGGCGGGCCGCTCGACCTGACGCGGCCCCGCTCAATCGCCCCCAGGCTATCGCGTGAGCCCCCCGGTGCCCGCTTTGCCCCTTATGCGGGCACCTCACGGTCCGTCGGCCGGCGGTGGACCGCGAGAACCACCGGTCGGCCCGGAAGCCGCCGGAGGGCGCCGCCGCCGCGTCGTCCGCGGTGGCGACGCCCTCCGGGGCGTACGGGTGCTCCCGATGCGCGCCCGATGGGGCGTGCGGCCGGCGCTCGCGCGCCGTCGACTGCGTCAGACCCCCGGGGCCGCCACGACGGGGGCGACCATCAGGACCGTGCGGCGCGGATTGGCCGTGCTGGCCGGCAGGTCGGTGCCGTAGGTGGCGATGTCCTCGGGCTTGCGCGCACCCGGCAGCCGGGTGAAGTCCTGGACGGAGGCCAGCGTGGTCCGGCGCGGGTTCGCCGTCGAGCGGGCGACGAGCGTGGACTGGTTGGCGTTGTTCGCCGGCTGGGGCATTGCGACACACCTCGGGGTAAGGGCCGGCCCGGAGGCATCGACCGGGGGCTTCCTGGGCAAGCAGTGGACGAGCGGAACGTCGGCACCGTCCGGAGCCGCTCGGCAGGGCGACCACGCGGAACGGACACCGAACGGCGGACAGGGAGATCGGGCCCCGCTGCCGACAGAGCCAGATTAAGGATCTCTTTCCACAGTCGCCGTGACCAAAGCTACACATTGACCTGTGATTTTGCTCACAAATTGCCGAGCAATTCCCCCGGATCGGCCAAAATCGCCGCATTGGAATATTGCGACATATTTCCTATATCGGGCAAACAGGCAGCCAAGCGACTCTTGTTGATCTGTGGTCGGCTTGGCATGTATCCGGCGAGTGTCCGAAAAAGGCGGTATTCCGGTCCTGTTACCGCACAGTAAGTGAACCGTTGCGAGCACTGGGTAGTACCCGGTGAACCACCACAGCGCCCCTTGTTGGACTTCCCCCGCTGTGCTGGAATGCCACGGACCGTGGGAAAGGACCCGTCCACCCCGGTAGACCCGCTCTCCCGGACCGGCCGGGGTGCGGATGGAAACTCGACACCGTCCCAGGCCGCGGCAACGCGGCGGGACGCCCGGTCCAGAGGTTGCGACGCCAGTGCAGGGACGTTTCAAAAGGGGTAGCGGCGCCGCGGGCGACCCCGAGTCGCAAGAGCCCGCAGCAGCCCCCCACCAGGCAGTGCCCCAGGGCGGTCCGGGAGACCGGGCAGCCGGCGGCCAGACCGAACCGGGCGCTGCCGACACCATCGAGCAGGACGAACGGGCCTCCAAGCGGGCCAAGCTCCGCTCCACCCTGACCAGGCGCCGGGCCACCGGTATGAGCCGGCTCGCGATGCGCAACTGGCGCATCCGGACCCGTCTGATCGCGCTGCTGCTCCTGCCGGTGCTCGTGGCACTGGTCTTCGGCGGCCTGCGCATCCAGACCGCCATGCAGGCCTCCCAGCAGCTGTCCCAGATGGCCAACCTGAGCGACCTGGCCAAGAAGGCGACCAACCTCGCCGACGCCCTGCAGACCGAGCGCGACATCAGCGCCGGCCCGCGGACCCGCGGGGGTCAGGCGGACGACGAGGTCAACGCCTCGCGCAAGAACACCGACGACCTGAGCAAGATCTTCACCGCCTCCGCCGACAAGTTCGAGAACCTGGAACTCTCCGGCGGCAAGGCCCTGCTCCTGCAGGTCCGGCGTGACATCAACTCGGTCGCCGAGGCTCGCCGCGACGCCTACACGAACAACCAGAACATCCAGGCCACGATCACGTCCTACGACGTGATCATCAAGGACCTGCTCTCGATCACCCAGGACATCGCGCTCGCGTCCAACAACAGCGACCTGGTCCGCGCGACCCGCGCCCTCCAGCAGTTCTCGCTGGCGAAGGACATCACCTCGCAGCAGCGCGCGCTGATCAGCGCCGCCCTGGCCAACCCCGCCGGCCCGGACCTGAGCCTGAGCGACGAGTCCTTCGGTATCCGGCTGCGCGGCGCGTACGACAACGCCATCGGCAACTTCAACAGCATCTACACCGCGCACGACCTGGACGCCCAGCGCGCGCAGCTGAGCTTCAACCCGCTGATCGCCGACGCCGACCGCTACTCGCACTCGATCCTCCAGCAGAGCGGCATCCGGCAGAGCGAGGCCCGCAGCTACAAGGACTGGTACGAGGCCGCCAGCGCGAAGATCACCCAGCAGCGCCGGATCGAGAGCCGGCTGATCGAGAACCTCGACGGCAAGGCCCAGCAGCTGCAGTCCGCCGCCGACACCGAGGCCCTGATCACCGGTGGCCTGGTCGCGCTCGTGCTGCTCGTCGCCATCGCCGGTGCCGCGATGATCGCCCGCTCGATGGTGCGCTCGCTGACCCGTCTGCAGACCGCCGCCGAGGACGTCGCCGAGCGGCGTCTGCCCGAGCTGGTCAAGACGCTCTCCGAGAGCGACCCGCACGACGTCGACATCACCGTCGAGCCGGTCGGCGTCGACTCGACCGACGAGATCGGCCACGTGGCGCACGCGTTCGACATGGTGCACAGCGAGGCCGTCCGCCTCGCCGCCGAGCAGGCCCTCCTGCGAGGCAACATCAACGCGATGTTCACCAACCTGTCGCGCCGCAGCCAGGGCCTCATCCAGCGCCAGCTGTCGCTGATCTCCGAGCTGGAGAGCCGCGAGGCGGACCCCGACCAGCTCGCCAGCCTCTTCAAGCTCGACCACCTCGCGACCCGTATGCGCCGTAACGGCGAGAACCTCCTCGTCCTCGCGGGCGAGGACCCGGGCCGTCGCTGGACCAGGCCCGTCCCGCTGGTCGACGTGCTGCGCGCCGCCGCCTCCGAGGTGGAGCAGTACGAGCGCATCGAGCTGGCCTCCGTGCCGTCGGCCGAGGTCGCCGGCCGGGTCGTCAACGACCTCGTCCACCTGCTCGCCGAGCTGCTGGAGAACGCCACCTCGTTCTCCAGCCCGCAGACCCGCGTGCGGGTCACCGGTCACGCCCTGCCGGACGGCCGGGTGCTGATCGAGATCCACGACACCGGCATCGGCCTCAGCCCCGACGACCTCGCGGACATCAACGAGCGCCTCGCCAACCCTCCGGTGGTGGACGTCTCGGTCTCCCGCCGGATGGGCCTGTTCGTGGTCGGCCGGCTCTCCCTGCGGCACGGCATCCGGATCCAGCTGCGTCCCAGCGACTCCGGCGGCACCACCGCACTCGTCATGCTCCCGGTGGACGTCACCAACTCCGCCGACCGCCGCGGCGGTCGTCCCGGCGGCCCCGGCAAGCAGCCGCGCGGCGTCGGTCCGACCGCTCGCCAGCAGCGCCAGGTGCCCGGCCAGGGCCCGGCCGCCGCGCTCCCCCAGGGCCCCGGCGGCGGAGCTCCCGGCGGCGCCCCCGGCAGCCGTCCGCAGCTCGGCCAGGGTGGCCCCGGCGGCCGTCCCGGCGGCCCCGGCAACGGTCTGCCGACGCGTCAGGCCGGTCAGTCGCTTCGGGAGAACCCGCAGGCGGGCTCCTCCCAGGGCGGCCCGAACATGTTCGCCCAGTCGAGCGGCTCCGGCCGTCAGGCACCCGCTCCGCAGGGCGGCCCCGGCCGTCCCGGCCAGGCACTGCCCCGTCGCGGGCAGCAGCCCGAGCAGGGCGGGGCGCCGGCCGGCCGGCGTCCGGGCCAGGAGCGCCCGCGCCCCGGCGCGGAGTTCCCGGAGCAGGCCGGACGGCCGTCCGAGCAGTCGCAGCACGGCCGGGCCGACCAGCCCACCCGCGGCGGCCGCCCGGACGCCCCGCAGGACGGTCCCGCCCGCCGCCAGCCGCAGCAGCGGCCCGGCGGACAGAACCCCGACGCGGGGCAGGCCCTGCCGCAGCGTCCGCTGCCGCAGGGGGCCCAGGCCGCGCACGCGCCGGCCGAGCCCTCGCAGGCGGAGACCACCGCGCAGTTCGCCCGGCCGCGCTTCGAGGCCAGCGAGATCGACCCGCGCGACCCGCTCGGCCTCGGTCTGGTCGAGCCGGTGCTGCCGAGCGTGCCGAACCCGGCCCGTCCGGAGGCGGTGCGCCAGGAGCCCGTCCGCCAGGAGCAGTACCGGCCCGAGCCGATGGCCCTGCCGACCGCACCCTCCGGTGCGGGCGCCCAGGAGCGCGCCGCGGCTCCCGCGGCGGAGCAGGCCGACTCCCGCTGGTTCCGCGAGGACGGCCGCTCCGTCGCCGACCAGCAGGCCGGCGCCCGGGCGTCGTACCAGCCCCGGCGGCCCGGCACCAGCGCACCCGGCTTCGACGGCCGGCCCGAGGGGCAGAGCCAGTCGCCCTACCAGAGCCAGGGTCAGCCGCAGGGCCGTCCCCAGGGTCAGGGTCAGGGTCAGCCGCAGGGCCGTCCCCAGGGTCAGGGTCAGGGTCAGGGTCAGCCGCAGGGCCGTCCCCAGGGTCAGGGTCAGCCGCAGGGCCAGCCGCAGGGCCGTCCCCAGGGCCAGGGTCAGGGTCAGCCGCAGGGCCAGCCCGGCCAGGGCGACGCCCCGTGGCGGCCGTCCGCGAACGACGAGCGCTGGCGCCGTGCCGAGCAGCTCCGCGAGCCCTCGACCGACGGCATCACGATGTCGGGTCTGCCGCGGCGCACCCCGCAGGCCAATCTGGTCTCCGGCACGGCGGAGCAGGCTCCGCTGACCGGCCCGCAGGTCTCACGCGCCCCCGAGGAGGTCCGCGGCCGGCTCACCAACCTGCGCCGCGGCATCCAGCAGGGCCGCCGGGCCGGGGTCGAGCAGAGTGGCGGTCAGGGCAACCCTGCATCCCCGGGCCATGGTGCTCAGCAGGCCGGATTCGATAGTTTCGGATCTCGGGGGGACGGCAACGAGGCCGGCCGCAACGTGAGCTTCGGCAACGGCGCAGACCACCAGGAGCGTTGAGTTGAGTCAGATGAGCCAGGCCGCACAGAACCTGAACTGGCTGATCACCAATTTCGTGGACAACACCCCTGGGGTGTCCCACACAGTGGTGGTCTCCGCCGACGGGCTCCTGCTCGCCATGTCCGAAGGCTTCCCCCGCGACCGCGCCGACCAGCTCGCCGCCGTCGCGTCCGGCCTCACCTCCCTGACCTCCGGCGCCTCGCGCATCTTCGAGGGCGGGGAGGTCAACCAGACCGTCGTCGAGATGGAACGGGGATTCCTCTTCCTCATGGCCGTCAGCGACGGCTCCTCCCTCGCCGTCCTCGCCTCCCCCGACTCCGACATCGGCCTCGTCGGATACGAGATGGCCCTCCTCGTCGACCGCGCCGGCACCGTACTCACCCCCGCACTGCGCGCCGAACTCCAGGGCAGTCTCCTGCACTGACCAGGCGCACGGAGCGTCCCCCACCCCCGTGCACCGGACCGACGGGCACCCGATCCACCTCACCCACCTCCACGCCGGGCCCGACCGGGCCCGGCGCCCCACCCTCAGTCAGCGGCCGGTCCCTTCGGCCGCTGACATCGCCTCAGCCGGGTACCTCCCCGGCTGGAACCGGCTGCGGACGGCTGCAGCGCAAGGAGGACCCAGATGACCCCGCCCCCGACACCCGCCGGCTCGTACGGCTCCGGGTACGGCAGCGGCTACGGTGGCCAGCAGTCCGACGGCTACGAGCAGCAGCCACTGGTCCGTCCGTACGCGATGACCGGCGGCCGCACCCGGCCGCGGTACCAGCTCGCGATCGAGGCGCTGATCTCGACCACGCCGGCCGCCGAGCGCACGGGCGGGCTCCTGCCCGAGCACCAGCGGATCGTCGGGCTCTGCCGCGAGGTCAAGTCCGTCGCGGAGATCTCCGCACTCGCCGGTGTGCCGCTGGGGGTGGCCCGTATCCTCGTTGCCGACCTCGCCGAGGCCGGCCTTGTCGCCATCCACCAGCCCGCCGCCGCGGGCGAGTCGGGCGGAACGCCCGACGTCACGCTGCTCGAAAGGGTCCTCAGTGGACTTCGCAAGCTCTAACGCGGCCCCCGCGACCCGCGCCACCACCTCCGCGAAGATCGTGGTCGCGGGCGGCTTCGGCGTCGGCAAGACGACCCTCGTCGGCGCCGTCTCCGAGATCAACCCCCTGCGCACCGAAGCCGTCATGACCAGCGCCAGCGCCGGCATCGACGACCTCACCCACACCGCCGGCAAGACGACCACCACCGTCGCCATGGACTTCGGCCGAATCACCCTCGACGAAGACCTCATCCTCTACCTCTTCGGCACCCCCGGCCAGGACCGCTTCTGGTTCATGTGGGACGACCTCGTCCGCGGCGCCATCGGCGCCGTCGTCCTCGTCGACACCCGCCGCCTCGCCGACTGCTTCCCCGCCCTCGACTACTTCGAGAACAGCGGACTGCCCTTCGTCGTCGCACTCAACGGCTTCGAAGGACACCAGCCCCACACCCCCGACGAAGTCCGCGAAGCACTCCAACTGGGCCCCGACACCCCCGTCATCGCCCTCGACGCCCGCCGACGCGACAGCGCCAAAAGCGCCCTCATCACCCTCGTCGAACACGCCCTCCTCGCCCGACTCCGCTGACCACAGGCCCGCCCGTCCGCCCCTGCCGGCGGGCGGGCGGGCTGCTGCGCACGCGGTATAAGCAGTGGATAACGGTTCGGTAGGCATTTGGTGATCGACAATGACGTGCAGTAGCCGATCAACGTCACTCAGCGCCAGCAACAGGGCAGTTCGTACGGGGATGATGTCAAATGTCCGATCTGGGCGGCGTCAGGTGATCACTTGGACCTGTTTGTCCCACATCCCTGCACGTGCTGAAATTCCAGCTACCCCGAAGTCGGTTACGGCAGTTCCACCCAGCCAGCGGGCTGCTGCCAGGGGTAGCGCTGGATTGATCCATGGCCGCCAGTCGGCCGAGAGGTTGTTGTCGAGTGAGGCGTAAGCAGCCAGTCACCCCGCAGCGGCGCTCCGAGCCCCGCCAGAGCGAGCCGAACGGTACCGCCGCAGAACCCACCGGGTTCTCCGCGTTCACCCCGGCCGAGGAGCGGCCCGCGGTCGGCGCGAGCGGGCCTGCGGCACCGGGCGCGAGCGCCACGGGTGCGTCCGAGCGCAGAGCGGCGCCGAAGCCCGAGCCGGAGCCCGAGAGCCCCAAGGCGTCGAGCGGACGGTACGAGTTCCTCGCCCCGCGCAACTGGCGCGTGCCCACCCGCCTGGTCGCGATCCTGCTGATCCCGGTCATCATCGGCCTGGTCTTCGGCGGTCTGCGCGTCAACACGTCGATCGACGACTACGGCAAGGCCGACCGCGCGGTGCGCACCGCCGAGCTGGCTCGTGCGGCCACCAAGCTGGCCGACGCGCTGGAGAACGAGCGCGACCAGTCGCTGACCCCGCTGCTGATCCACCAGGACCCCAACGGGACCGTTCCCAAGCTCCGCGCGCTGACCGACGCCGCGCTCAAGGACTACCAGGCCGCGTACGCGAAGATCGCCGACGACGCCCTGCTGGCACACCGCAACGAGGCCTTCCAGAGCCTCGCCGTGTCGCTGCCGCACCTGCGCGACAACGCCTACAAGCCCGAGCTGTTCGCCACCGCGACCCAGGCCGCGTACTCGGCGCTGATCGCGCCGCTGATGGCGTACGACAACTCGGTCGGCTTCGGCAGCTCCAGCGTCACCAGCAAGGGCCGCGCGATCTACGCCATCTCGCTGGGCAAGGCCTCCGCCTCCACCCAGCGCGCGCTGATGCTGCACCTGCTGGTCGGCATCCAGGCCAACTCCACGACCCGGTACGAGAACAACGAGCTGATCCAGCAGCTGCTGGTCTCCGCCAAGCTCGAGCAGGTCTCGATCGCCGAGTTCAACACCGGCAGCGCCCCCGAGGACGCCAAGGTCTACGCCGACGCGCTGGTCGCCCAGGCCAACGCCGAGCAGCGGGCCGCCCTGCGGATGCCCAACGGCAGCGCGCCGACCGTGCCCGGTCTGCTCGCCATCGGCATGAGCTACAGCCAGGCCGCCGCCGAGGGCCAGAGCCGGGGCCGGGCCGCCGCCGACGCCGCGATCAAGGAGGCGGTGGACGCGGGCCTCACCCCGCAGAACTGGAACCAGGCCACCACCACCCACATGGCGAGCCTGCGCGCCACCGAGAACACCCTGCTGGACGAGGTCGTCGCCGACGCCGCGAACCTGAAGTCGCGCGCCAACACCGACGCCTGGCTGAACTCGATCATCGTGCTCGCCGCGCTCGCGCTGGCCGGTCTGCTGACCGGCTTCATCGCCCGCTCGATGATCCTCGGCATGCGCACCCTGAACAGCGCCGCGCTGGAGATCGCCAACCACCGCCTTCCCGAGCTGGTCGAGCGGCTCTCCAAGACCGACCCGGACCGGGTGGACACCTCCGTCTCCCCGATCCCGCTGCACGGCAAGGACGAGATCGGCGAGGTCGCCCGCGCCTTCGACCAGGTCCACCGGCAGGCGGTCTCGCTGGCCGCCGAGCAGGCACTGCTGCGAGGGAACGTCAACGCGATCTTCACCAACCTGTCGCGCCGCAGCCAGGGCCTCATCCAGCGCCAGCTGGCGCTGATCACGGACCTGGAGAACAACGAGGCCGACCCGGACCAGCTGGAGAACCTCTTCAAGCTGGACCACCTCGCGACCCGTATGCGCCGCAACGGTGAGAACCTGCTCGTCCTCGCGGGCGAGGAGGCCGGCCGCCGCTGGAACACCCCGGTGCCGCTGGTCGACGTGCTGCGCGCCGCCTCCTCCGAGGTGGAGCAGTACGAGCGCGTGGAGCTGGCCGGCATCCCCGAGGCCGAGGTCATCGGCGCCGCCGTGACCGACCTCGTCCACCTGCTCGCCGAGCTGCTGGAGAACGCCACCACGTTCTCCAGCCCGCAGACCCGGGTGCTGGTCAACGCCACCCGCCTGCCGGACGGCCGGGTGCTGGTCGAGATCCACGACAAGGGCATCGGCCTCACCGCCGAGGACTTCGCCGAGATCAACGAGAAGCTGGCCGAGCCGCCCACGGTCGACGCCACCATCTCCCGCCGGATGGGCCTGTTCGTGGTCGGCCGGCTCTCCCAGCGGCACGACGTCCGGGTCCAGCTGCGGCCCTCCGGCGAGTCGGCCGGCACCACCTCGCTGGTGATGCTGCCGCACCACCTGACCGAGATGAACGCCCCGGCGGAGCCGGAGGAGCAGTTCACCGTCTCCCGGATCTTCGCCGAGCAGGAGTCGGACCAGGACGAGTGGGCCCCGGGGCTCCAGGGCCCCGCCCGCAGCGCCGCCGAACTGGGCTTCGACGACCACCTGACCGGCTCCAGCGGCGCCAGCGGCTTCAGCCCGGCCCTGGAGGCCGTCCAGCGCTCGCAGCGGCTCGACCAGCAGCGCCGTGCCGCGCTGGAGGCCGGCCCCGGTTCCGCCGAACTGCTGGACGCCGAGATCGAGGAGACCCCCTACGGGGCCGGCCCCGACGACGAGTACCGGCAGCAGGACCAGGCCGCGCCCGCCTCGCCGTACGCGCCGGAGCCCTACCAGGGCGACCAGGGCTACGAGCAGGACCCGTACGGTCGTCCGCTGCAGGGCGGGCAGACCTTCGGCGAGGGCGGCTTCGGGGAGGGCGGGCAGTACACCGACGGGCAGTACGCCGAGGCCCCGTACGGCGACACCCAGTACTCCGACGCCCAGTACGGCGGGTACGACGACGGCCGGTACGTCGGCCAGCAGTACGCCGAGACCGGCTACGACGGCTACCAGGGCGACCAGTACGGCCGGGAGCAGTACTCCGAGTACGCGGACGACTCGTACCGCGGCAACGGCCTGCCGGTGCGCGAGGAGGCCCCCTCGGGCCACCCGTACCCGCCGGAGCAGCCCGCCGCACTGCCGCCGGGCGGGGACTCCCCGACGCTGTCCTCCGGGCTGCCGCAGCGCCGTCCGGGCCAGCAGCTGGCCGGCGGCGGGGCCCCCGGCCTCGGCGCCCGGGCCATCGGCGAGCAGGAGCCGGGCGACAAGCCCAACTGGTTCACCGGTGCCAAGGAGACGGCCGCCGTCCCCGAGCCGCGCGGTCACGAGGTGTCGGCGCTCGGCGGGTACGGGCCGACCGGCCCCACCGCCCAGCCGCAGGGCTCCCCGGGCTGGCAGTCGCCCAACGACGGCGACTGGCAGCGGGCCGAGCAGCTTCGCGAGCCGGCCGCGGGCGGCGTGACGCCCTCCGGGCTGCCGCGCCGGGTGCCCAAGCAGAACCTGGTCGCCGGCAACGCCAAGCCGACCCCGCAGGACGGCCCGCAGGTCTCGCGGACCCCCGAGGAGGTCCGCGGGCGGCTCACCAACCTGCGCCGCGGCGTGGAGCAGGGCCGCAGCGCCAGCAGCGGATCCGGGAACACCGGAAGCTTCCGGATCGACCCCGAACAGACCGACAGGTCCGGCGACGGACCGCAGAACCGCAGCACCGATCTCTTCGGCGGCTCGAACCACCAGGAGCGTTGAGTTGAGTCAGATGAGCCAGGCCGCACAGAACCTGAACTGGCTGATCACCAATTTCGTGGACAACACCCCCGGGGTGTCCCACACAGTGGTGGTCTCCGCCGACGGGCTCCTGCTCGCCATGTCCGAAGGCTTTCCCCGCGACCGCGCCGACCAGCTCGCCGCCGTCGCGTCCGGCCTCACCTCCCTGACCTCCGGCGCCTCGCGCATCTTCGAGGGCGGGGAGGTCAACCAGACCGTCGTCGAGATGGAACGGGGATTCCTCTTCCTCATGGCCGTCAGCGACGGCTCCTCCCTCGCCGTCCTCGCCTCCCCCGACTCCGACATCGGCCTCGTCGGATACGAGATGGCCCTCCTCGTCGACCGCGCCGGCACCGTACTCACCCCCGCACTGCGCGCCGAACTCCAGGGCAGTCTCCTGCACTGACGGACCGTCGGATACCGTCCTGGTATTCGAAGCACCTCTGCGCCCGTCCCGGGCCCGCGCTTCGCGGGCTCGGGTTCGGACGTTGTACGGCCTTCGCACCACCGGTCCCGGACTCGTCCGGGGCTCGCAACGCACCGCCGCACCTTGTGAGGAGAGGATCCGTGAACACGCCCGACGACCATAGCGGCCAGTACGGCGTTCCGTACCCAGGCACAGGCCACGACGCCTTCGGAGCCCCTGGCGTCGGCCACGGTCAGCAGTACGGCCGCCGGCAGCAGCAGTCCGGCCAGGAGTACGGCACCCGGCCGCAGTACGGCCAGCCGTCCTACCAGCAACAGCCGTACCAGCAGGATCAGTACGAGCAGCAGCAGCCGCAGTACGGCCAGGAGTACGGCGCCCGGCCGCAGTACGGCCAGCAGCCACCGTTCGAGCAGCACCCCGGCGCCTACCCCGCGCCCGAGGAGCCCGGCCGGGTGGAGGAGTACGAGGACTACGAGGACGACGAGGACTCCGGTCCGCTGATCCGTCCGTTCGCGATGACCGGCGGCCGCACCCGGCCCCGCTACGAACTCGCCCTGGAAGCACTGGTCTCCGCGAGCGTCGACCCGCAGCGCATGGCCACCCTGCTCCCCGAGCACCAGCGGATCTGCGCCCTGTGCACCGAGGTCAAGTCGGTCGCCGAGGTGTCCGCCCTGCTCTCACTGCCCCTGGGGGTGGCCCGCATTCTGGTGGCCGACCTCGCGGAGGCCGGCCTCGTGGCCATCCACCAGCCCGCTTCCGGCGGCGAATCCGGAAACCAGCCCGACGTCACGCTGCTCGAAAGGGTCCTCAGTGGACTTCGCAACCTCTAACGCGGCCCCCGCGACCCGCGCCACCACCTCCGCGAAGATCGTGGTCGCGGGCGGCTTCGGCGTCGGCAAGACGACCCTCGTCGGCGCCGTCTCCGAGATCAACCCCCTGCGCACCGAAGCCGTCATGACCAGCGCCAGCGCCGGCATCGACGACCTCACCCACACCGCCGGCAAGACGACCACCACCGTCGCCATGGACTTCGGCCGAATCACCCTCGACGAAGACCTCATCCTCTACCTCTTCGGCACCCCCGGCCAGGACCGCTTCTGGTTCATGTGGGACGACCTCGTCCGCGGCGCCATCGGCGCCGTCGTCCTCGTCGACACCCGCCGCCTCGCCGACTGCTTCCCCGCCCTCGACTACTTCGAGAACAGCGGACTGCCCTTCGTCGTCGCACTCAACGGCTTCGAAGGACACCAGCCCCACACCCCCGACGAAGTCCGCGAAGCACTCCAACTGGGCCCCGACACCCCCGTCATCGCCCTCGACGCCCGCCGACGCGACAGCGCCAAAAGCGCCCTCATCACCCTCGTCGAACACGCCCTCCTCGCCCGACTCCGCTGAGCCGGCCGCACCCGGGCGTTCCCCCACCGCCCCGTACCGGCGCGGGAGGAAGCAGCACGGCCCACGGACCGATCCGGTCCGTGGGCCGCTCGCTGACGCGCCGTCGTCCGACGCGCTCCGGTGGTCAGTCCTGCGGGTCGAGTCCCGCGCGGATCAGGCCGAAGGTGTAGGCGTCCTCCAGTGCGCGCCAGGACGAGGCGATCACGTTGTCCGCGACCCCGACCGTCGACCAGGACGCGGTCCCGTCGGTGGACTCGATCAGCACCCGGGTCTTGGAGCCCGTCCCGTGCTGGCCCTCCAGGATGCGCACCTTGTAGTCCACCAGCTCCATCTTGGCGAGCTGCGGGTA
The DNA here is from genome assembly GCF_041435095.1 of Kitasatospora sp. NBC_00315. Taxonomy (NCBI): domain Bacteria; kingdom Bacillati; phylum Actinomycetota; class Actinomycetes; order Kitasatosporales; family Streptomycetaceae; genus Kitasatospora; species Kitasatospora sp. NBC_00315. The sequence goes on from NZ_CP108025.1 coordinate 2,946,417, forward strand.
GATCCCCTCGAGCGCCGTACGCAGCGCCCGGTCCAGCGCGTCCACCGGACCGTTGCCCTCGCCGGTCGCGACCCGGCGCTCACCCTTGGCCCAGAGCTTCACGGTCGCCTCGTTGCCGGCGTTGCCGTCCGGCAGCTGCTCGCTGATGGTCCGCCAGGACTCCACCGTGAAGAACCGCTCCGGACCGCCGCGCACCTCGTCGCGCAGCAGCAGTTCGAAGGAGGCGTCGGCGGCCTCGTAGGTGAAGCCGAGGTTCTCCTGCTCCTTGACCTTGGCGACCACCCGGCCGACCAGGTCCCGGTCGGCGGAGAGGTCGTAGCCCAGCTCCTTGCCCTTGAGTTCGACCGAGGCCCGGCCGGCCATGTCGGAGACGAGCATCCGCATGGTGTTGCCGACCTGCTCGGGGTCGATGTGCTGGTAGAGGTCCGGATCCACCTTGATCGCCGAGGCGTGCAGCCCGGCCTTGTGCGCGAACGCCGAGACGCCGACGTACGGCTGGTGGGTGGACGGGGTCAGGTTCACCACCTCGGCGATGGCGTGCGAGATCCGGGTCATCTCGGCCAGCCGGCCCTCCGGCAGCACCCGCATGCCGTACTTGATCTCCAGGGCGGCCACCACCGGGAAGAGGTTGGCGTTGCCGACCCGCTCGCCGTAGCCGTTGGCGGTGCACTGCACGTGGGTCGCTCCGGCGTCCACCGCGGCCAGCGAGTTGGCCACCGCGCAGCCGGTGTCGTCCTGGGCGTGCATGCCGATCCGGGCACCGGTGGAGGCGATCACGTCGGCGACCACCTCGTGCACGCCCGCCGGCAGCATCCCGCCGTTGGTGTCGCAGAGCACCACCACGTCGGTGCCGGCCTCGTGCGCGGTCCGGACCACGGCGAGGGCGTACTCGCGGTTCGCCTTGTAGCCGTCGAAGAAGTGCTCGCAGTCGATGAACACCCGACGGCCCTGCGAGCGAAGGAACGTGACGCTGTCCCGGATCATCTCCAGGTTCTCGTCCAGCGTGGTGCGAAGGGCCAGCTCGACGTGGCGGTCGTGCGCCTTGGCGACCAGGGTGACCACCGGGGCGCCCGAGTTGACGAGGGCGGCCAGCTGGGGGTCGTCGGCGGCCTTGCCGCCGGCCCGGCGGGTGGCGCCGAAGGCGACCAGCTGCGCGTTCCGCAGGTCCAGCTCGGCGGCGGCGCGGGCGAAGAACTCGGTGTCCCGGGGGTTGGCGCCGGGCCAGCCGCCCTCGATGAAGCCGACGCCGAACTCGTCCAGGTACCGGGCAATGTTCAGCTTGTCGGCCACCGTGAGGTTGATCCCCTCGCGCTGCGCGCCGTCGCGCAGGGTGGTGTCGAAGACGTGGAAGCTGTCGTTGGGTTGGCTGCTGGCCTCGGTCATGGCCCTGGTCTCTCCGTTCGGGCTGGTCCCCTCCCGCCCGGAACGGGGCGGGAGGGGGACTGCTGTAGCCGGATGTATGACTCCACTGTCCAAGCATGCCCGCGCACCACCCGGAGGCCCGGACAGCCCGTGGTGGGGGCTCCGGCCGGTCCGGGTCCTGCTCCGCGGGCTGGAGGTGGGCCTGCGGGGCAAAACAAAAGACCCCTCGCGGGTGCGAGAGGTCTGCGCGCGGGTCTGGACGCCATGAGGGCTCCGCGAGAGGGTACTGCGGAGCGGTCACTGCGGACCGGCGCGCCTGCTGCTAATAATGAGCGCGAGCGAGGACACGTTCGCAGTCTGGCACAGCATCCGCGATACGGGTGCGGCGTCTCGCCATCCGGGACGGGCGTGGCCCGCGCCGGGTGCCCCGCCGCGGCGGGGCACCCGGGGGTGCCGGATCAGACGATCCTGTGCAGCCAGCCGTGGGTGTCGGGGGCCTGGCCGCCCTGGACCGCCAGCAGCGCACGGCGCAGCTCCAGCGTGATCGGGCCGGGCTCGCCGGCGCCGACCGCCCAGTCGGCTCGGGCCGACCTGACCGAACCGACCGGGGTGATGACGGCGGCGGTGCCGCAGGCGAAGACCTCGGTGAGGGTGCCGTCGGCGTTGCCCTGCTTCCACTCGTCGGTGGAGATCCGGCGCTCCTCGACGGCGTAGCCGAGATCGGCGGCCATCGCGAGCAGCGAGTCGCGGGTGATGCCCGGGAGGAGGGCGCCCGACAGCTCGGGGGTGACGATCTTCGCGTCCGCACCCTCGCCGAAGACGAAGTACAGGTTCATCCCGCCCATCTCCTCGATCCACCGGTGCTCGGCGGCGTCGAGCCAGACGACCTGGTCGCAGCCCTTCTCGGCGGCCTGGGCCTGGGCGATCAGCGAGGCGGCGTAGTTGCCGGCGCACTTCGCGGTGCCGGTGCCGCCGGGAGCCGCGCGGACGTACTCCTCGGAGAGCCAGACCGAGACCGGCTTGACGCCGCCGGGGAAGTAGGCGCCGGCCGGCGAGGCGATGATCATGAAGAGGTACTCGTTGGCGGGGCGGACACCCAGGCCGACCTCGGTGGCGAACATGAACGGCCGCAGGTACAGGCTCTGCTCGGGCTCGCTGGGGACCCACGCCTGGTCCTGCTGGACGAGCAGTTCGACGGCCTCGACGAAGGTCTCGACGGGCAGCTCGGGCATCGCCAGCCGGCGGGCGGAGGCCTGGAAGCGCTCGGCGTTGGCGGTCGGGCGGAAGGTCGCGATGGAGCCGTCGGCCTGCCGGTACGCCTTGAGGCCCTCGAAGATCGACTGGCCGTAGTGCAGGGTCATGTTCGCCGGGTCGATCTCCAGCGGCGCGTACGGGGTCAGCTGCGCGTCGTGCCAGCCCCGGCCCTCGGTCCAGCGGATGGTGACCATGTGGTCGGTGAAGACCCGACCGAAGCCGGGGTTGGCCAGCCTCGCCGTTCGCTCCGCGTCGGCCAGCGGGTGGGCGGAGGGCTTGAGGTCGAACGTGATGGGCGCCTGGGTGGGCGTGCTCATGGCTGTCTGTCCTTCACCGTGGGGTTGGTCCGGGCCCTGCCCGTCGGTGCTTCGGACTGATCGAACACACGACGGCACGGCCCACTGTTGATGGTCGCATCTAGAGGGCCGTGCCGAACAGCTGGCCCGGGTGCCGTCCGAATCGGACGTCGCCCGGGAGCTGGGAGGTACTCCGGCCCGTCAGCCGGATACTCGGGCGACGATCGCGTCGCCGACCTGCGAGGTGGAGCGGGCACCGGAGCGCTCGGCCAGGTCGGCGGCCACGGCGGCCTCGACCTTGGCGGCCTCGGCGGCGAAGCCGAGGTGCTCCAGCAGCATGGCGACCGACAGCACGGTGGCGGTCGGGTCGGCCTTGGCCTGGCCGGCGATGTCGGGGGCCGAGCCGTGGACCGGCTCGAACATCGACGGGAACTCGCCGGTCGGGTTGATGTTGCCGCTCGCCGCCAGGCCGATGCCACCGGTGACGGCGGCGGCCAGGTCGGTGAGGATGTCGCCGAAGAGGTTGTCGGTGACGATCACGTCGAAGCGCTCGGGCTGGGTGACGAAGAAGATCGTCGCGGCGTCGACGTGCAGGTAGTCGGTGGTGACCTCGGGGAACTCCTGGCCGACCTGGGCGAAGATCCGCGACCACAGGTGACCGGCGTGCACCAGCACGTTGTTCTTGTGGACCAGGGTCAGCTTCCTGCGCGGACGGGCGGCGGCGCGGCGGTAGGCGTCGCGGACCACGCGCTCGATGCCGTACGCGGTGTTGAGGCTGACCTCGGTGGCGACCTCGTGCTCGGTGCCGGTGCGCAGCGTGCCGCCGTTGCCGACGTACGGGCCCTCGGTGCCCTCGCGGATGACCACGAAGTCGATGGCGGGCTCGCCGGCCAGCGGGGACTTCACGCCGGGGAACAGCTTGCCCGGGCGGAGGTTGATGTGGTGGTCGAAGGCGAAGCGCAGCTTGAGCAGCAGCCCGCGCTCCAGCACGCCGGAGGGGACGCTCGGGTCGCCGATGGCGCCGAGCAGGATCGCGTCGAAGCCCTTGAGCTCCTCCAGCACGCTGTCCGGGAGGGTCTCCCCGGTGCGGTTGTAGCGGCGGGCACCGAGGTCGTACTCGGTGGCCTCCACCTTGACGTCCGCGGGGAGGGCGGCGCTGAGGACCTTGAGGCCTTCGGCCACCACTTCCTGGCCGATGCCGTCACCGGGGATCACTGCGAGACGAAGGCTACGAGACATGCAGGCGACCCTACTCCGGTGTCCAGGGAGTGACACCTGACGTCCACTATCCGGACGCACGTGTCGCCGACCGGCCCGGCGTCGGACCAGCTCGACGTCGACCGGGAACGGGCGGTCGAGCTAGAGCACCGTGTGGTGGATGCCCGCCACGCCGTACCCGCCGGTGGCCGGATCGAGCTCGTGCACGAGGACCACCGGGCGGCCGCCGTCGCTCTCCACCCGCCAGAAGTGCGGAATGCCGGCGACGGCGTACGTGCGGCGCCCGGGAGAAGCCACTCCGACGAGGGAGCGCATCGCGTTCACGCGCGCCCCCGCCACCTATGCTCGATTCGATCAGGCCGGGACATTCCTCGCAGAACGGACCCGTGCAGTGAGCGACAGCACCACCCGCCGCCGGGAGGCCGCCGCCGCAGGTTTTGCCGCCGCCGCCTCGGCGGGGGTGTACTGCCTGGCGACGGCGCTGCGCGGCGGGCAGCCGTTCGGCCCGCCGGTGCCCGGCCGGCTCACCGACGTGACGGTGCCGCTGCACGCGCACCTGTCGGACCTGCTGCACGGCGCCACCACCGGTGACCTGCTGTTCACCTGGAACAGCGGCTTCGGCGCGCCGTTCCTGCCGGACGTCCTGACCGGGCTGGGCAACCCCTTCTCCTGGCCGGCCGCACTCCTCCCGGCCTCCTGCGCCGCCGTCTCCGTACTGGTGGCCGGCCTGCTGACCATCGCCCTGGCGGCCGCCCTGATGACGTACGCGCTGGGCCGGTTGCACCCCGGCCCGGCGCCGCTGCGGGCACTGCTGGCGATCGGCTACGGGCTCTGCGCCTGGGTGCCCGCCGAGGGCGCGGCAAACCCGGTGCGGCTCTGGGGCCTGGTCTCGCTGCCCCTGCTGCTGCTGGCCGGCGACTGGTGTCTGCACGAGCGGCGCTGGGCCCCGGGCACCCTCTGCGTCGCGGCCGCGTGGAGCCTCAGTACTCACACCGCCGCGATGGCCACCCTCGCGGCCGGACTGGTCCTGCTGATCAGGCTGGTGGCCGCAGGGCCGGCCCTGCCCGGGCGCACCGGGCGGGCCCGGGTGCGGGTGATCGGCCGGGCGGTGACCATGGCCGCGGTCGGCGTGCTGGCCGCCTCACCGGTGCTGTTCGTGCTGGTGACGGCCGTCCGGGACGCCCAGCCGGCACTGCTCGGCCCCGAGGCCACCCCCGGTCCGGTGGCCGAGCTGGCGCGGCTGCTGCCGGGCAGTCCCCCGCGCCCCCCGCTGCCGGCCGTCGCGGTCGGCGTACCGGCCCTGCTGCTCGCCGCGAGCCTGCCGTTCAACCGGCGGGTGCGGGCCCGCGAGCGGGTCGCCTGGTGCACCCTGCCGGCGGTGGCCGGGGTGAGCCTGGTGTGGAAGCCGGAGGTCTTGATCTGGCACGGCCCGGCGCTGCCGGTCGGCGGGCCGGCCCGGGTGGCCTTCGTGCTCGGCGGTCTGCTGGTGGCGGCGGCCTGGGTCTCGCTCTCGCACCGGCCGCGGCCGCCCGCCCTGCTCGGCGGCGCCTGCCTGGTGCTGCTGCTCGCGCTGTCCGCGGGCAGCGAGGACGCCCTGGGCACCGCGGGCCGGCTGTGGCTCGCCGGGGGCGGCGCGCTGGTGCTGGCCGCCCTGTGGGCGCTGGAGCGGCTGCACACCCGGCGCCGGGCGAGCGCCCTGGTGACGGCGGCGCTGGCCTGCGTGGTGCTGGGCGGCGCCCTGCGGTCGCTGGACGCGGAGGCCGGGCCGACCGGCACCGGTCCGGACCGGGCGGCCGCGCAGGCCGCGGCCCGCCGGGCGGTGCGGGCGGCCGCCGACTGGCCCCGCTCCCGATCGGATCCGGGCCCGCACGCGTTCACCGCCAACGACCCGCTGCTGCTCGACGGCGAGGGCGGCGGGTACGCCTCGGACACGCTGCCCGCCGCCACCGCCGAGGCGCTGCACGGCCTCGGCGCCGGCTGGACGCTCGGCGGACGACGCACCTTCAGCCCCGAGGACCCGGTGGGCCGGGCCCTGTTCGCGGTCGGCGGCCGTCTGGACGACGGGCCGCCCCCGGACGGCTTCACCCCTCGGCGGGCGCCCGCCCCACCGCTGGTCACCGTCCACCCGGCCGGGCCGCCCGACACCTCGACCGTGTGGTCCCGGCGGGAGGCCCTGCTCGGCGGGTCCGTCTACGACGTGCCGGTCCTGGCCCCGGCCGGCGGGCCCGCGGCGCAGCCGCACGGGAGCAGCGGCTGGTCCGTCCCCGCCACCCCGGCGGGGGCTGCCGCCACGACGCTGGCCGGGAGCTGCACGCCCGGCAGTACGGCGTACTTCCACGGCCTCTGGTTCAACGGCACCGTGACGGGCCTGGGCACCACCTACGCGGTGGGCGGTTCGCAGCCGGCCACCGCGGGCGCCGTGCACCTGCTCGGCACCGTGCCGGCCGACGGGCGGGTCGAGGTGCTGCTGCGGACCGCCGCCACCGGCCAGATCCCGGCCCGCCCGGTCGGCTGTCTGCGGGCCGCCGACCTCGCCGCCGCGCTGGCCCGGCTGACCGCGACCGGAGCGCGGACGATCACCGCGGGCGGCCACGGCCTCGCCGCGGTGCTGCCGGCCGGCAGCACCGGAACCGCCGTCCTGTCCGTCCCGGCCGTCCGGGGCTGGGTCTGCTCGGCCGGCGGCGGCCGGTACGCGCCGGCGGAGCCGTACCTCGGCCTGGTCTCCGTCCCGCTGGGGGCGGGCGCCGACCGCGTGTCGTGCTCGTACCGGGTGCCGGGGCTGGCCGCCGGGGCGGTGCTGGGCCTGGCAGCGGTCGGGGTGATCGCCCTGGTGGCGGTCACCCACTGGCCCCGGCGCCGGCCGGCCCGTCGGGTACGGGCGACCGGAGGGTGACGGCGGCCCCCGGACGGACGGCCGGCCCGCCCGGCACCCGGTCGGGTGTCGGACGGGCCGGCCGTCGGAGCGGGCGGATCAGCCGAGCGTGACGATCTGCGCCCGCCGGCCGTCCGGGTTGAGGTGGTGGAGCAGCAGCAGCCGGGTCGGGTCGCCGTCCGCCCGTCGGACCTCCAGGACGCCGCTCGGACGCTCCGGCGCGAGGACGGCGGCCGGACCGCCGAGTCCGCTGCGGACGTCCAGCGCGGGGTGCAGCACGTCGAACGCGATGGTCGGACGTTCGCCGTCCAGGCCGATGGTGGAGAGCGCGCCGGCCACCTTGGGCAGCCCGGGCTCGGCCAGGCCCGTCCACAGTCCGTAGTGGATCACCGAGGCGCCCTCCCGGATCCCGGGCAGCGCCGAGAGCCGGACCGGCAGGACGACGCTGTCGCTGTCCAGCAGGTCGGTGTCGGTGTCGCCCCAGCGGGCGTTGAGCGGCTGGACGTCCAGCTCCTTGCCGGTGCGGGCGTCCAGCGTCCGGGCCACCAGGACGTCGCTGCCCGGCAGACGGTCGGCCGAGACGACGGCGTCGGTGGTGCCGTCGCCGTCGGTGTCGAGATCGGCCCGTACGGCGAACACGCCGACCGGCGTGACCACGGGTGCCCAGAGGTTCGCGGCGAGATAGAGCACGGGCCCCGCGGAGCCGGCCGGCGCGTCCGTCGCGGCGCCGACCGCGCGCAGGTCGGCGCCGCGGTCACCGGGGCGGTCCACGCAGAGGGCCTCGGCGGGCAGCTCCGGGGTGCAGTCCGGCCAGCGCTCGCCCTCGCCGCCCAGCGCGAACGCGCTGACCAGGCCGCCGCCCGGGGTGGGGGCGGCGGAGCCGCCGAGCGCCAGCAGGGTGGCGGAGCGGGCGATCCTGGCCCGGACGGTGGCGGCGATGTCGGAGGCGGGCCGGGGCGCGGCGTGCAGCGGCACCCGCAGCTCCGGCGGGGCGGCGGCGCCGGTGGCCGTGCCCTCCGGGGTGAGCAGCAGCAGGCCGGAGAGCTCGCCGCGGTAGCTGCGGGCGTGCCCGGCCTGCTCGGTGTCGGTGGTCGGGTCGGGTGCCCGGTCGAGCTCGCCGGGCACCGCGAGCGTGACGCTCACCCGCGCGGCGCCGCCGGCCGGGACGGTGATCCGCGCCGGGGCGGCCGTGAAGCCGGCGCCGGGCAGCTCGGTCGCGCCGCGGTAGCCGGTGCGGTAGGTGAGCGGCGCGGCGGAGAAGTTGCGGACCTCGACCTCACGGGTGAGCGTCAGCGGGCCGGTGACCGGCACCGGGCCGAAGGAGACCCCGACCGCGCCCTCGACGGCGCCCTCCCCCGCCGCGTAGGCGACGGCGGGCGTGGCGACCGCGAGATCGACCCGGGCGCGACCGGCCCCGGTGCGCTCCGGCCCGTACGCCGGACCGCTGCGGTCGTCACCCGGGAAGGTGTCGGCGCCGGTGTTCATCAGCGCCGCCTTGACCTGTTCCACGCTCCGGTCCGGGTGCGCGGCGCGGACCAGTGCGACCAGGCCGGCCACGTGCGGCGCGGCCATCGACGTGCCGCTCTCCCGCATGCCGTCGGAGCCGGTACCGGCCTTGGCGGACCAGATGGTCTCGCCGGGCGCCGCGAGGTCGGGCTTGACCACGCCGGGCACGCCGATGCCGCGTGAGGTGAAGTCGGTGAGCGTGTCGGTGCGTTGCGGCTGTTCCTGCGGGACGACGCCGTGCAGGGCGTTGCCCGGGGTGGCGAGCTGGACCCGGACCGGACCGGCCGCCACCGCGTCGAGGAGCCTGCGGCCGTCGGCGCGGGCCAGCAGCACGGCCGGGATCCGGTCGTTGCCGGAGATCTCGGCCAGGTGGTCGTCCACGGCGGCGTACAGGGCGCCGATCGCTCCGGCGTCCGCCGCGTGGTCGGCGCGGGGGCCGGATCCGCAGGCCCGCTCGGACTCCTTGGTCTGCCAGGTCAGCAGCGCGATCCTGCCGTCGAGCCGTGCCCGGTCGGCCGGGCTGAAGGCGGCGCAGCCGTCCTGCTGGTCGGCGGGCACCGCGAGTTCGCCGGAGACGTCCTGGACGGACCAGCCCCGGTAGCGCGAGCTCCAGTGCGCGGGAAGGACGCCGGCCAGCGCGGCGGGGGCGAGCACCCGCAGGCCGTCCGCGTCGCTGTGCGGGTCCACCGAGGCGGCGACGGTGATCGCGCGGGGGGCGCTGCCGGGGCTGCCGCCGATGCCGTAGACGTCGCCCTCGTTGCCGGCCGAGGCGACCACCGCGGTGCCGAGTGCGGAGAGGTGGTCGGCGGCGAGGGAGTCGGCGTCGTCGGTGTTGCCGAAGCGGCTGCCGAGCGAGAGGTTGACCACGTCCAGGCGGTCGGAGAGGTCGCCGTCGCCGTTCGGGTCGGCCGCCAGGTCCAGGGCCCGGGCGAGCAGGTCGGTGGAGCCGTCGCAGCCGAACACCCGGATCGCGTACAGCTGGGCGCCGGGCGCCGCGCCCGGGCCGACCCGGAAGGCGGCCGGGTCCAGGCCCGGACGGTAGGGGCCGGTGTACGGGTGGCCGTCGGCGCTCACGCCGAGGCCGGCCGCCGTGCCGGCCACGTGGGTGCCGTGGCCGTTGAGCGCGCAGTCGATCGGGTTGGCGTCCGGGTGCGGGTCCGGTTGGAAGTGCGGGGACGCCGGGTCGGGGTTGTAGTCGTCGCCGACCAGGTCCGTGCCGCCGCTCACCTTGGCGTTCGGGAAGAGGTTCGCCGGCGCGGGTTTCGCGCCGTCGACGGCCTTGAAGGCCTGCTCGGTGCCGGGACCGCCGAAGTCCGCGTGGGTGTAGTCGATGCCGCTGTCGATGATGCCGATCCGGGTGCCCCGGCCGGTGTCGGGCGCGGCCGCGCCCTCGCCGCCGGCCGCGCCCGACCACACCTCGGGCGCGCCGGTGAGCGGGACGGAGTAGGAGTTGTCACGCTCCTTGCGGACGATCGGGTGCACCGCCCGGACCCCGGGCAGCGCCCGCAACGCGGGCAGCGCGGCGGCCGGCACGGTGACCGCGAGGCCGGTGAGCAGTGCCTGGGTGCGGTAGAGCTCGTGGACGGCGGGGGCGGCCCGGTGGACCGAGCGGGCCAGCGCGTCCAACGCGCCGACCGCAACGCGGCGCTGCCGGGCGCCGGCCTCGGCGGCCTCCCGGCGGATCTCCTCGGGGGTGCGCAGGGCGCGCCCGGCCGCGGCGCCGGCGCGGCGCCAGGCCGGGGCCGCGGCCTCGGTGCCGAGCTCCAGCAGCACGGTGACGGACCGGCCGGTCGCACCCCGGACGGGTCCGGGCGCGCCGCTGCCCGCGCCGGTGGCGGGACCGGCGCCCAGCGCGAGCGGCCCGGCCACCAGGGCGAGCGCGGTGGCGACTCTGAGGCCGACACCGCGGAGCGGACGGCGGACGGATTGCTTGAGCACGGGGCCCTCTCCCCCGGTGGGGATGGACCGATCCGCACGTGTTCCGCTGACGGCCGCACCGCGCGGCCGTCGATCGCCCCTCCGAGAGGCTTCAAATTACGATCATCGCGCCACTTCGGGCGAGCAACTTCCCTCGTACGGGGAGTACTTGCACTCTTGGGAGTGACGTGGCGTCAGGCCATCCGGGGGAAGGAGCGCCACCGGCGGACACCGCCCGCCGGTGGCCCGGGGCGGACCTAGCCGAGGTGGCCGGTCACGCCGCCGTTGTCACGCAGGTCGAGCGCCCGCTGGAGGGCGGCGGCCGCCCGGGGGTTGGGCTCGGCCCGGCGTCGGCGGCGCGGCGCGGGCGCGGCCGGGGCGGCACGGTGGTCACGGTGGGTGAGCAGATCTGCGACGGGGGGCATACCGGGCTCCTCGGTTCAGTGCACACACGGGTGCTGAGGGTGGGGAGGTGGGTACGCCGGGCAGGGGTCGCCTGCCCTTGGTGCGTACGGCACACACGGGCCACGCGCCCCGACCGGTAGGTAGGTGCCAGGGGTGGCTGACCGTATGGCTCTTTCACGGTACGACGTCCCACCCGTCGCTGTCTGCCCAACTACTTGGATTTCCTAGTATCTGAGACGGGACTCACTCCACTGCCCCGGAGGGCGCCCGCGAAACGACGACGGCCCTCCCGTCACGAGGACGGAAGGGCCGTGGCGCGGGCCGCCGGAGCGGCTCGGGTCAGCGCAGGTCGACCGAACGGGCGAACTTGGCGCCGATCTCGGCCGCGATGGCCGACAGCACCTCCTGCGGGATCTGACTGTCGACGGTGATCGAGGCCAGCGCGCCCTCGCCGTCCCGGGCGACCTGCATGCCCGCGATGTTGATGCCCGCGTCACCGAGGTGGCGGCCGAGGATGCCGACCACGCCGGGGCGGTCCTCGTACTTGAAGAACGCCATGTGGTCGGTGAGCGCCACGTCCACGTCGAAGGCGTCCACGCCGACGATCTTCTGGATCTGCTTCGGGCCGGACAGCGTGCCCGAGATGGCGATCTCGCCACCGTCGGAGAGCGTGCCGCGCACCGTGATGACGTTGCGGTGCTCGGGGCTCTCGCTGCTGGTCGTCAGACGCACCTCGACGCCGCGCTCCTGCGCGAACAGCGGGGCGTTGACGTAGCTGACCGTCTCCGCCACGACGTCCTCGAACACACCCTTGAGCGCGGAGAGTTCGAGCACCTTGACGTCGTGCTGGGTGATCTCGCCACGCACCTCGACGTCGAGCCGGACGGCCACCTCGCCGGCCAGCGCGGTGAAGATCCGGCCGAGCTTCTCGGCGAGCGGCAGGCCCGGGCGCACGTCCTCGGCGATCACGCCGCCCTGGACGTTCACGGCGTCCGGTACCAGCTCGCCGGCGAGCGCCAGGCGCACGGACCTGGCGACCGCGATGCCGGCCTTCTCCTGCGCCTCGTCGGTGGAGGCGCCCAGGTGCGGGGTGGCGACCACGTTGTCGAAGGCGAACAGCGGGGAGTCGGTGCAGGGCTCCTTGGCGTACACGTCCAGGCCGGCGCCGGCCACCCGGCCGTCGCGCAGGGCGCTGGCGAGCGCCGCCTCGTCCACGATGCCGCCACGGGCCGCGTTGACGATGCGCACGGTCGGCTTGACCTTGTGCAGCGCCTCGTCGCCGATCAGGCCGATCGTCTCCGGGGTCTTCGGGAGGTGGACGGTGATGAAGTCCGAGACCTCCAGCAGCTCCTCCAGCGAGAGCAGCTTGACGCCCATCTGGGCCGCGCGGGCGGCCTGGATGTAGGGGTCGTAGGCCACGATCTTCATGCCGAAGGCGGACATGCGCTGGGCGACCAGCACGCCGATCCGGCCGAGGCCGACGACGCCGAGGGTCTTCTCGCTGAGCTCGACGCCGGTGTACTTGTTGCGCTTCCACTCGCCCTGCTTGAGGGCGGCGTTGGCGGGCGCGATGTGGCGGGCGCTGGCGATCAGCAGACCACAGGCGAGCTCGGCGGCGGTGACGATGTTGGAGGTCGGCGCGTTGACGACCATCACGCCGGCCTTGGTGGCGGCGGCGACGTCGACGTTGTCCAGGCCGACGCCCGCGCGGGCGACGACCTTCAGCTTCTTGGCGGCGGCCAGGGCCTCGGCGTCGACCTTGGTGGCGCTGCGGATGAGGATCGCGTCCACATCGGCGATGGCGGCCAGCAGTTCGGTGCGGTCGGCCCCGTTGCAGTGGCGGATCTCGAAGTCCGGGCCCAGTGCGTCAACGGTGGCGGGCGACAGCTCCTCGGCGATCAGGACGACGGCGCTCTTGGATGTCACAGTGCTCACGACAGTGTGTCCTTAACTGTCCGGTTCTCCCCGGTCCATGGCACGAAGGTGGCGTGACCAGCGGGGGAAGGTGGCATGCCGCGTAGATAGACGCACGACGCTGTGGGCCTGACGCGCACTCGGAAGTGTATCGACGGGCGAGGGGGTCGGCTGCTCCCGTACGGCGAAATCACCCGCACGGGATCAACCAAGATGTACAGACGGGGCAGGCCCGTTGAGAGGCCTGCCCCGGCCGGACAGGTGCCGCGCGCGGGCCTCCCGGAGGAGGCGCCGACGCGCGGCGGGCGGCTTACGCCTCTTCCTTGACCCAGCTCATCAGCTTGCGGAGCTTCTTGCCGGTGGTCTCCAGCAGGTGCTCGGAGTCGGCGCTCTTGTACTCGTTGTACTTCGGCAGGCCGGCCTTGTACTCGGCGATCCAGGTGTTGGCGAAGGTGCCGTCCTGGATCTCGGCGAGGACCTTCTTCATCTCGGCCTTGGTGTCGGCGGTGATGATGCGCGGGCCGGTGACGTAGTCGCCCCACTCGGCGGTCTCCGAGACGGACCAGCGCATCTTCTCCAGGCCGCCCTCGTACATGAGGTCGACGATGAGCTTCAGCTCGTGCAGGCACTCGAAGTAGGCGATCTCCGGCTGGTAGCCGGCCTCGACCAGGGTCTCGAAACCGGCCTTGACCAGGGCGGCGGTGCCACCGCAGAGGACGGCCTGCTCACCGAACAGGTCGGTCTCGGTCTCCTCGGTGAAGGTGGTCTTGATGACGCCGGCCTTGGTGGCGCCGATGCCCTTGGCGTACGAGAGCGCCAGGTCCAGGCCCTTGCCGGTGGCGTCCTGCTCGACGGCGACGATCGCGGGGACACCGCGGCCCTCGACGTACTGGCGGCGCACCAGGTGGCCCGGGCCCTTCGGGGCGACCATGCAGACGTCGACGTCGGCCGGCGGGGTGATGAAGCCGAAGCGGATGTTGAGGCCGTGGCCGAAGAAGAGGGCGTCGCCCGCCTTCAGGTTCGGCTCGATGGCCTCCTTGTACACGTCGCCCTGGATCGGGTCCGGCACAAGGATCATGATGACGTCGGCCTCGGCGGCGGCCTCGGACGGCGAGACGACGCGCAGGCCGGCCTCCTCCGCCTTGGCGCGGGACTTCGAGCCCTCCAAGAGGCCGACACGGACGTCCACGCCCGAGTCGCGCAGCGACAGCGCGTGGGCGTGGCCCTGGCTGCCGTAGCCGATGACCGCGACCTTGCGGCCCTGGATGATGGACAGGTCGGCGTCGTCTTCGTAGAACAGCTCGGCCACGGGGGCACATCTCCTTGCGTGATGGTGATGCCGGGTGGTGCGGTACCCACGGTACGTGGACCCGGCGGGGGTGTGGGGCGTTGCTTCAGGTGGTGAGACGGGTCGCGTCGTCGAGCGACCGGCCGTCACTACGCGCTGCGGTCCAGCGCGCGCAGCGAACGGTCGGTGATCGAACGGGCACCGCGCCCGACGGCCACCAGGCCGGACTGCACGAGCTCCTTGATGCCGAAGGGCTCCAGCATCCGGAGCATCGCCTCCAGCTTGTCGGAGCTGCCGGTGGCCTCGATGGTCACCGCGTCGGGTGAGACGTCGACCGTCTTGGCGCGGAACAGCTGGACGATCTCGACGATCTGCGACCGGGTGTCGTTGTCGGCGCGGACCTTCACCAGGACCAGTTCGCGCTGGATCGCAGCGGACTGGTCGAGTTCGACGATCTTTATCACGTTGACGAGCTTGTTGAGCTGCTTGGTGACCTGCTCCAGCGGGAGGTCCTCGACGTTGACCACGATGGTCATCCGGGAGATGTCCGGGTGCTCGGTGGGGCCGACGGCGAGGGAGTCGATGTTGAAACCCCGACGGGAGAACAGGGCGGCGATGCGCGCGAGCACGCCGGGCTTGTTCTCGACCAGGACGGAGAGGGTGTGCTTGGACATTTCGTAGCTCTCTCTGGTTCTGGTGGTCGGAGGTCAGTCGAGGTCGTCGCCGAAGTCCGGGCGCACGTCCCGGGCGGCGAGGATCTCGTCGTTGCTGGTGCCGGCGGCGACCATCGGCCAGACCATGGCGTCCTGGTGCACGATGAAGTCGATCACGACCGGGCGGTCGTTGATCTCCATCGCCTGCTTGATCACCGCGTCCAGGTCCTCCGGGCGCTCGCACCGCAGCCCGACACAGCCCATCGCCTCGGCGAGCAGGACGAAGTCGGGGATCCGGGTGCCCTGGAGCGGCGCGGCGATGCCGTCGTGCTCCGGGCCCGCGTGCAGCACGGTGTTGGAGTAGCGCTGGTTGTAGAAGAGCGTCTGCCACTGGCGGACCATGCCCAGCGAGCCGTTGTTGATGACGGCGACCTTGATCGGGATGTTGTTCAGCGCGCAGGTGACCAGTTCCTGGTTGGTCATCTGGAAGCAGCCGTCGCCGTCGATGGCCCACACCGGGACGTCCGGACGGCCCGCCTTGGCGCCCATGGCGGCCGGCACGGCGTAGCCCATGGTGCCCGCGCCACCCGAGTTGAGCCAGGTGGCGGGCTTCTCGTAGCTGATGAACTGCGAGGCCCACATCTGGTGTTGGCCGACACCCGCCGCGTAGATCGCGTCCGGGCCGACCAGCTCGCCGATCCGCTCGATGACCTGCTGCGGGGCGAGGCCGCCGGCCGGCGCGCTCTCGTAGCCGAGCGGGTAGGTGGTCTTCCACTCGTTGAGCCGCAGCCACCAGTCGGCGTAGTCGGCCGTGTGGCCGGCGTCGAACTCGGCCTGGACCGCGACGATCAGGTCGGCCAGCACCTCGCGGGCGTCACCGACGATCGGCACGTCCGCCGGGCGGTTCTTGCCGATCTCGGCGGGGTCGATGTCGGCGTGCACGACCTTGGCGTACGGGGCGAAGCTGTCCAGCTTGCCGGTCACCCGGTCGTCGAAGCGGGCGCCGAGGGTGAAGAGCAGGTCCGACTTCTGCAGCGCGGTGACGGCCGGGACGCTGCCGTGCATGCCCGGCATGCCCAGGTGCTGCGGGTGGCTGTCGGGGAAAGCGCCGAGCGCCATCAGCGTGGTGACGACCGGGGCGCCGGTCAGTTCCGCCAGGATCCGCAGCTCGGCGGTGGCGTTCGCCTTGAGCACGCCGCCGCCGACGTACAGCACC
The DNA here is from genome assembly GCF_041435095.1 of Kitasatospora sp. NBC_00315. Taxonomy (NCBI): domain Bacteria; kingdom Bacillati; phylum Actinomycetota; class Actinomycetes; order Kitasatosporales; family Streptomycetaceae; genus Kitasatospora; species Kitasatospora sp. NBC_00315. The sequence goes on from NZ_CP108025.1 coordinate 2,962,318, forward strand.
GGCTTCTTCGCGCCGACCAGCATCCTCGCGGCCTCGCGGATCTGCTTGGCGTGCGGCTTGGTCACCGGGCGGTAGCCGGGCAGCGAGGTCTCCACCGGCCAGCGGAAGGTGGTGGTGGCCTGCAGCGCGTCCTTGGCGATGTCGACCAGGACCGGGCCGGGGCGGCCGGTGGCGGCGATGTGGAACGCCTCGGCGATCACCCGGGGGATCTCGGACGGGTCGGTGACCAGGAAGTTGTGCTTGGTGATCGGCATCGTGATGCCGCAGATGTCCGCCTCCTGGAAGGCGTCGGTGCCGATCGCCTTGGAGGCGACCTGCCCGGTGATCGCGACGATCGGCACGGAGTCCATGTAGGCGTCGGCGATCGGGGTCACCAGGTTGGTCGCACCGGGGCCCGAGGTCGCCATGCAGACGCCGACCCGGCCGGTGGCCTGCGCGTAGCCGGTGGCGGCGTGACCGGCACCCTGCTCGTGGCGGACCAGGATGTGACGGACCTTGCGCGAGTCCATCAGCGGGTCGTACGCGGGAAGGATGGCCCCGCCCGGGATGCCGAAGACGGTGTCCGCGCCCACGGCCTCCAGCGAGCGGATGAGCGACTGCGCGCCGGTCATGGTCTCGACGACGTGCTGGGGACCCGGCGCATGGGCGGCCGGGGTGTCCCCACGGCGGGGGGATGCGGCGTGCTCGGTCATCTGCCTGTCTCTTCTCGGGTTCTGCCGGCCCGGGCAGCGTGCCCTCACCGGTGGGGAGGGTGCCTGCGGCGGACCGGTCGCCGGCTCTGCCCCAATCCTCCGCCCGATCCCTGTGGAGTGGGAGGGCGAGGTGTCGGGGCCAGTGGTCTAGCGGGTGTTCCAGCAGCTTCAGTGCAACAAAAAACCCCTCGTGCCCAGGGCATGCGAGGGGTGGCGCGTCGGTCTGTCACGAGCGGGGCATCGAAGCCCGCTCAGCCGACGCGCCCGCCAAGTACGAGAATTCGGGTGCGCATGGCAACGACCTTCCTCCCGGGCGGTGTCGAGTGTCAAGCGGGTGGGATGGCGGTCTCACCATGCGGACCATGCCCCGGACTGCCGATCCCACGGCGTTCGGGCAGGTCGGAGGCACCGTGGTGATGTGCGACACGCCCCGGTCCCACCTCCCCGCGGCCACCCGATCGGGTGTCGGCGGCGAGATGGGCGCGGCGGGCCGAGAGTGCCCCGACCGGCCTCGGCAGCGGATACACCCGCCGCCCCAGCGCCCGGCGCAGCCGCTGCTCCTCCAAGGGCTGGGCGAAGGCAGTCCCCTGTCCCTGGCGGCAGCCCAGCTCCTGCAGCACCACCACCTGCCGGGGCAGGTCGACCCCCTCGGCGGCGGTGACCAGCCCGAGGTCGCGGCCGAGCCGCAGCGCGTGGCCGGCCAGGGCGCGGGTGAGGGCCGAGTCGGCGAGGTCGTCGACCAGGCTGTGGTCCAGCTTGAGCGCGTCGAACGGGAGCCTGGCCAGCGCGCCGAGCGAACCGCTGCCGGCCCCGAAGCCCGCGACGGCGGTGGAGACCCCGAGCCGGCGCAGCGCCGTCAGCCGGCGGCCGAGCTCGTCGGCGGTGGCGTCCGGGCCGGTCCTGGCGACCTCGATCACCAGCTGGGAGGCGGGCAGGCCGCTCTCGCGCAGGACCGCCGCGATGGTCTCGTACATGCCCGGCGCGCAGAGCCGCTCGGCGGACAGCCGCAGCGAGACCGGCACGGGCGCCGAGCGCGGACGCGCGCCCTCGGCCCCGCGCAGGGCGGCCGCCGACACCACCTCACGGACCAGCCAGCGGGAGAAGCGGGTCGCCCCGTCGCCCTGCTCGACGGTGCGCAGGAACTCGGCGGGGGTGAGCAGCAGTCCCTGGGCGGAGCGCCAGCGGGCCTGCGCCTCGACCACCGCGACGGCTCCGGTGGTCAGATCGACCACCGGCTGGTGGAGCAGCGTGAAGCTGCCCTCCCGGACGGCCACCCGCAGCCGCTCCTCCAGCTCGGAGCGGCGCTCGAGGTCGGCCCGCATGGCCGGGGAGTAGAGCACCACCCGGCCCTTGCCCTCGGACTTGGCCCGGTACATCGCCAGGTCGGCGTTGCGCATCAGCTCGTCGGTGGCGGCTCTCGGGTCGGCGGGCACCGGGCCGCCCCCGGCCGCGCCGGCGCCCTCGGCGGTCCGCGCCCGGGGGGGCCTGGCGAAGGCGATCCCGATGCTGGCCGCGACGCCGAGTTCGGCCCCGCCGATCCAGTACGGCTCGGAGAGCGCCGAGCGCAGCCGCTCGGCCAGTTCCTGCACCTGGACACGGCCGAGCCGGCCGCAGACCAGGGCGGCGAACTCGTCACCGCCGAAGCGGGCCACGGTGTCACCGGCCCGGACCACTCCCTGCAGCCGGCGGGCCGCCTGCACCAGCAGTTCGTCGCCGACCTGGTGCCCGGCGCTGTCGTTGACCGCCTTGAAGCCGTCCAGGTCGAGGAAGAGCACCGCGACCGTCGAGGTGTCGCCCTCCCGCGCCCCGCGCTGCCCCCGCGGTGCGCCCTCGCCCCGCTCGCCCAGCGCGGCCCGCACCCGCTGCGCGAACAGTGCGCGGTTGGGCAGGTCGGTGAGCGGGTCGTGGAAGGCGTTGTGCTGGAGCTGGGCCTGCAGCATCACCCGCTCGGTGACGTCCCGGCTGTTGAGGATCAGGCCCTCGCGGTAGCGGTTGACGGTGGACTCCACGTGCAGCCACTCACCGCCGCCGGAGCGGATCCGGCACTCCACCCGGGCGGACGGCTCCGCGGTGCCGGGGCTGCGGTGGGCCGCGTGCTGGCACTTCACCAGCAGCCGGCGCACCTCCAGCAGCACCCGGTCCACGTCCTCCGGGTGGACCAGGTTGAGCAGGTTGCCGCCGACCAGCTCCGCCGGATCGCGGTTGTAGACGCGCAGGGCGGCCGGGCTCACGTAGGAGAGCACGCCGTTCGCCCCGGCGATCATGATCACGTCGCTGGATCCCTGCACCAGGGAGCGGAAGTGCGCCTCCTTCTGGGCCAGCTCCTGGGCCAGCGAGAGGTTGTCCAGCAGCATCACGCCCTGGCGCAGGATCAGCGCCAGACCGACGGTGCAGGCCGCCGAGGCGACCACCCGGTCCAGCGCGTGGCCACCGAGCGCGTTGTAGAGGATGCCCGCGGTGCAGACCGCCGCCGCCACGTAGGGGGTGAGCGCGCTGAAGGTGGTGGACACCCGCCGCAGCGGGACACCGGTGGCCGAGGGGTGCTCACGGCTGGGCCGGCGCCGGCGCGGTGACCACGGCGCCCAGGCCAGCAGCAGACTGCCGGCGAACCAGCCGGCGTCCAGCAGTTCGCCGGAGTGGTAGGTGCTGCGCAGCTCGGGCGAGGTGAACAGGGCGTCGCAGACCACGGTGACGGCGAGGCCCACCATCGCGGTGTGCACGGCCGCCCGGTTGCCGTCCCGGCTGCGGAAGCGCAGCCCGACCACCAGACTCACCAGCAGGATGTCCAGCACGGGGTAGGCCAGCCCCAGCGCCAGGCGCAGCGGGTCGCCGCTCTCCCCCTGCGCGGTGCGCCCGAGCGCCAGGCTCCAGCTGAGGGTGAACAGCGAGCCGGCCACCAGCCAGCCGTCGAGCACCAGGTAGACCCAGCCGGCGGCGGTACGGGGCCGCTGGGCGAGCACCAGCAGGCCGGTGATGGCGAGCGGCGCGAAGAGCAGGAAGGCGTACTCGGCCAGCGAGTCCTGGGGGAGCGTGGTGCCCAGCACCACCTCGTACCAGCCCCAGGTGCCGTTGCCGAAGGCCACCATCGCGGAGGAGAGGCCGAACAGCAGCCAGGCCTGGCGCAGGTGACCGCTCACGGTGCACCCGTGCACCAGGCAGGAGAGCGCGGCGGCCAGTGCCGCGGCGGCCAACCCGAAGTCGCCCATGAACAGGGCGAGTCCGGGGGATCCCCAGCCGAGCGCGGCGCCCAGCGCGTAGGCCAGGCAGAGGGCGGCCATCAGCCCGCCGGGCAGGCGCGGGCTGCGCAGGAGGCGGGCCGCCCGGCCCGGCCGGGGCGCGGGGCCCTCGCCGGGGCCCTCGGCAGGCTCGTGGGGCGGGTGGTGGTGCGGACCCCCGGCCGGGTCGGCCGCTTCAGGGCCGGGGCCGTCGGCGGGGGACGAGGGGTGGTCGGGGACGCCGGGCCCGGGCCGGCCGGACAGCACCGCATCGGTGGAGCTCACTCGACATCTCCCCCTCCGGCCCGGGGCCTGTGGGCGCCCGGGCGTGGGCCGCGCCGCCGACCGGTGTGGCCACGGGCCACCGACCGCGCGGGCCGGCCCGGCGCCCCGTGGGGGCGGCGACCCGGGGGGCCGGCGACGCCGAGACCGCCGCGCCGCACCGATGTTCCCGGTCGGGACACTACACCACTCCGGTCACTCAACGAGACATGTATTGAACGTAGAGTAATGGTCGGGGGGTGCGAAAACGGGCGCTCTCCGGGCGGATCCACCCCATTCGGCGGCGGCGCGCGCCCGGGGGCTCACACCACGCGCACCGGAGCACGGGGACGGCGGACGGGCCGTCGGCGCAGGCCGGCGAGTGGACGGCGATCGGGCCCGCGACGTACCCGGCGGCCACCGGCGCGCGGCGGAGCGCCGGACGCACCCGGCGGATCCGCCGGCCGGGCCCGACGCCCGGGCGTGTCAGCACCGCGCGGTGCCGCCCGGGAGGTGTCGGCACGGCATGTCGCCAGGGCGCGTCGTGCACGGCATGCCGGGCACGGCGCGCGTCGGGCAGGGCCTGTCAGCCGGCCAGCGACGCCGGGGCGTCCGGGAACAGCCGCAGCCGGTGCGCCAGCGCGGCCGCCTCGCCCCGGCCGGCGACCGAGAGCTTGGCCAGGATGTTGGAGACGTGCACACTCGCCGTCTTCGGGGAGATGAACAGCTCCTCGGCGATCTGCCGGTTGGTCCGGCCGCGGGCGAGCAGCCGCAGCACGTCCCGCTCGCGCGGGGTGAGGCCGAGGGCCTCGGCGGCCCCCGGCGCGGGCGCCGCCGCGCGCTCGGGCCGCTCTCCCGGAGCGGTCAGGGTGACCCCGGCCCGGTCGGCGAGGGAGGCGATCTCACCGAGCAGATGGCGGTCCCCGCGGACGCGGGCCAGCTCCGCGGCCTCCCGCAGCAGATCCGCGGCCGCCTCCCGGCGCCCGCCGACGGCCTCGGTCTCGGCGGCCCGCAGCAGTGCCAGTGCCAGCGGGTACGGCAGCCCGGTGCGGCGCAGCGGTTCGAGCGCGGCCGCCCAGTGCGCGGGCGTGTCGGCGCCCTCGGCCCGGGCGAGTTCGGCGTCCACCAGGCGGGCCCAGCCGAGGTGCAGCGCCACCTTCGGTGCGAGCCCCGCCGCGACCCCGGCGATCAGGGCCAGCGCCCGCGCGCGGCCCGGATCGGCGGCCGGCAGGCCCCGGGTGTCCGCCTCCACCCGGGCGCCGACCGCGAGCAGCGGGAGCAGCAGCGCCTCTCCCCCGCGCGGCAGCGGCCCCTCCAGCACGTCCAGGAGTTCGGCCCTGGCCTCCAGCGGCCGGCCGCACCGCCCGGCCAGCTCCACCGCCAGCACCGCGAGCGGCACCAGGTGCTGGAACTGGCAGACCCGGTGGGCCGTGCGGGCCTGGGCCAGCAGCCGGGCGGCGACCGGGAGATCACCCCGCATCAGGGCGAGGTCACCGCGGACCCGGTCCAGGAACTCGGCGTGGGTGCTGGACGGCCGCTCGCTCTCCGAGCCGGCCAGCACCTCGGCCGCCTCCTGCGCCCGGCCGGTGGCGATCAGCGCCTCGGCGAGGTTGCCGGCCAGGATGGCACCGGTGTTGCGCAGCAGTCCGGTGTTGCCGGCCGCCTCCAGACCCTCACGGGCGAAGGCCGCCGCCTCCTGCGAGCGGCCCTGCGAGTGCAGCAGGCTGGCCAGGTTGTTGAGCCCGCGCAGCAGGAGGTCGGGGGCGCCGGCCGCGGCCCTGGTGGCCGCGACGGCCTCGGTCAGGAGCGCGACGCCGGCCGAGGGGTCGTCCTCCAGATCGCTGCGCATGGTGCCGAGGGTCATCAGCGCGTGCTGCTCGACGTCGGACGCACCGACCCGGCGGGCGATCCGCACCGCCCGCTCGGCCAGCGCGATGTGCTCCTCGGTGGGGTTGCTGAGCATCCCGGCGGCCGCGCCCAGCGCGAACACCTCGGCCTGCACGGCGGACGGCTCCAGGTTCTCGACCAGCCGCTGGGCGTACGCCAGCTCCTCCTCGTCGCCCGCCCGGTTCAGATGGCCGAGCATCCGGGCGCGGTACATCCGGAACCAGGCCGCGCGGGCCGGGCTCTGGGTCTCGTCCACCAGCTTCAGCGCCCGCTTGGCCAGGCTCAGTCCGCGCTCGCGGTCACCGCTGCGGCGGGCGGCGACGACCGCCTCCGCCAGCACGTCGACCAGCTGAAGCTTCTCGCAGGACGCGTCGTGGGTGCCGGGGGCGCAGCCGCAGGGCGGGTAGGTCTCGGCCCAGTCGTAGGGGCGCAGGGTGCCGTCCAGGACCTCGGCGGAGACCTGGTCCCACAGTTCGAGGGCGCGCTCCAGCATCCGCAGCTGCTCGGCGAAGGCGTTGCGCCGGCGGGCCGCGCGGGCGGCGTCCAGTGCGCTCGGCAGCGCCCGGGCGCTGTCGTGCGCGTGGTACCAGTAGTTCGCGAGCCGGGCCGGGCGGTCCTCCTTGCAGACCAGTCCGGGCTGTTCCTCGATCACCGTCGCGTAGCGCCGGTTGATCCGGTGCCGCTCACCGGGCAGCAGGTCGTCCGAGACGGCCTCGCGGACCAGGGCGTGCCGGAAGCGGTAGCCGTCGCCGTCGGTGTCCTGGCGCAGGATGTTGGCGCCGACGGCGGTGCGCAGGGATTCGATGAGCGCCTCCTCGCCGTCGTCCAGCACGGCGGCGAGCAGGGTGTGCTCGATGTAGGAGCCGCCCTCGGCGGCGATCCGGACGACCCGTTGGGCGTCCTCGGGCAGCGCCTCGACCCGGACCAGCAGGATGTCGCGCAGCGAGTCGGTGAGCCCGGCCGCGCAGCCCTCCTGGAAGGACGTCGCGAGCTCCTCGACGAAGAAGGGGTTGCCCTCGGAGCGGTGGTGGATCCGGTCGACGAGTTCGCCGTCCGGGGCGGCGGTGCCCAGGATGCCGGCCAGCTGCTCGGCCACCTCGCCCCGGCCGAACCGCTCCAGCTCCAGCCGCTGGACGATCCGCAGCCGCTCCAGCTCGACCAGGAAGGGGCGCAGCGGGTGCCGGCGGTGCAGGTCGTCGGTGCGGTAGGTCGCGACGATCAGGACACGGGCGCGGTGCAGGGTGCGCAGCAGGTACGCGAGCAGTTCACGGGTCGAGCGGTCGGACCAGTGCAGGTCCTCGACCGCGAGCACCAGGGTGCGCTCGGCGCTGAGCCGTTCGAAGAGGCGGGCGGTGTGCTCGAAGAGGTGGGCCCGGCCGTACTCGTCGTTGGGCTCGCCGTCGGGCTCCCCGAAGTCGGGGAACAGCCGGGCGAGATGGCCCTCCAGTCCGGCGGCGGCGGCCTCCAGCTCCGCTCCCAGGGTGCGGTGCAGCCGGCGCAGCGCGGTGGCCAGCGGGGCGTAGGGCAGTCCTTCGGCGCCGATCTCGGGACAGTTGCCGAGTGTGGTGACCACGCCCGGACGGCCGGTGTCGGCGTCGCAGGCCTGTTGGAGGAACTCCTCCAGCAGCCTCGTCTTGCCCACACCCGCCTCGCCGCCGATCAGGACGGCCTGCGGCCTGCCCTCCCCGGCGCGGCGCAGCGCAGCGGCCAGCGCGGTGATCTCGGGGCCACGGCCGACGAAGACGGGACTCACCGATATCTGCTGCATGGGCCCGAGCATGCCACAGGCCCGTGGGCGCGGCCGAGTGCTTATCGGGGCGCCGCAACGGCCGGAGGGGGAGGCGCCGGTGGCGTCCTCCCCCTCCTTCTCCTCGGCGGCACCCGATGTGTGCCGGTCCGTCAGCATTCCGCGGGTCGTGCCGCGCGCTGGTCGGCCCCGCCGCCCCCTACCCCGCCGCCGAGCCGGCCGAGGACCGCCGCCAGGGCCGGCAGCCGGCGGCCCCGCCCGGGCAGCGCGGCCCGGGCCTCGGCGATCAGCCGGTGGTGCTCGGCGCGGGCCTGGAGCTCCCGGGCCCGCTGCTGGATGAGCTCGTACTCGATCATGGTGTTTCCCCTCGACCTCGGTCTGTCGTCCTGAGAGGAAGACTGCTCGCCCAGGGGGGTGCGCCACATCGGCAGCCTGCCGCATCTTCCGGCGCCCGGGAGCCTTAGACCGGGTCGCCCGGGAACGCCGCGAGCCCGTACGCACCCCGGAACAGGGGTACGTACGGGCTCGAAGGTGCCGTGGGGCGCCCGGGTGGTCTAAGGACCACCGGACACCGGCCGGGGGCGGCACTAAGGGGGTCCTAGTAGGAGCCGCGGAGGGACTCAGCGGTCCTGGTAGGAGCCCCTGGAGGGAGTCAGGCGGCGCCGAGCCTCTCCAGGATCAGGTCCTTCACCCGGGCCGCGTCGGCCTGGCCGCGGGTGGCCTTCATGACCGCGCCGACCAGGGCGCCGACCGCGGCGACCTTGCCGTCCCGGATCTTGTCGGCGACGGCGGCGTTCTCCGCGATGGCCTGGTCGACCGCCGCGCCGAGCGCGGAGTCGTCCGAGACGACGGCCAGGCCGCGCGCGGCCACGACCTCGTCCGGCTCGCCCTCGCCGGCCAGCACGGCCTCGATGACCTGGCGGGCCAGCTTGTCGTTGAGCTTGCCCTCGGCGACCAGCGCGGTGACCCGGGCGACCTGCGCCGGGGTGATCGGCTGCTCGGCGAGGTCGGTGCCGGTCTCGTTGGCGCGGCGGGCCAGCTCGCCCATCCACCACTTGCGGGCCTGGTCGGCGGGGGCACCGGCCGCGATGGTCTCCAGGATCGGCTCGACCGCGCCGGCGTTCAGCACGGACTGCATGTCCTTGTCCGACAGGCCCCACTCGCCCTGGAGGCGGGCACGGCGCACGCGCGGCAGCTCGGGCAGGCCGGAGCGCAGCTCCTCGACCCACTCCCGGGCGGGCGCGATCGGGACGAGGTCCGGCTCGGGGAAGTAGCGGTAGTCCTCGGCGTTGTCCTTGATCCGGCCGGCCGTGGTGGAGCCGTCCTCCTCGTGGAAGTGCCGGGTCTCCTGCACGATGGTGCCGCCGTCGCCGAGGACGGTGGCGTGCCGCATGATCTCGAACCGGGCGGCCCGCTCCACGCTGCGCAGCGAGTTGACGTTCTTGGTCTCCGAGCGGGTGCCGAACTTCTCCCGCCCGTGCGGGCGCAGCGACAGGTTCACGTCGCAGCGCATCTGGCCCTTGTCCATCCGGGCCTCGGAGACGCCCAGCGCCTTGATCAGCTCACGCAGCTCGGCGACGTACGCCTTGGCGACCTCGGGAGCACGGGCGCCGGCGCCCTCGATCGGCTTGGTGACGATCTCGATCAGCGGGATGCCGGCCCGGTTGTAGTCGAGCAGCGAGTGCGAGGCGCCGTGGATGCGGCCGGTCGCGCCGCCGATGTGCGAGGACTTGCCGGTGTCCTCCTCCATGTGGGCGCGCTCGATCTGGACCCGGAAGGTCTCGCCGTCCTCCAGCTGCACGTCGAGGTAGCCGTTGAAGGCGATCGGCTCGTCGTACTGCGAGGTCTGGAAGTTCTTCGGCATGTCCGGGTAGAAGTAGTTCTTCCGGGCGAAGCGGCACCACTCGGCGATGTCGCAGTTCAGCGCCAGGCCGATCTTGATCGCCGACTCGACGCCGATCGCGTTGACCACCGGCAGCGAGCCGGGCAGGCCCAGGCAGGTCGGGCAGACCTGGCTGTTCGGCTCGGCGCCCAGCTCGGTCGAGCAGCCGCAGAACATCTTCGTCTTGGTGCCCAGCTCGACGTGGACCTCAAGGCCCATCACCGGGTCGTACGACGCGAGAGCGTCCTCGTAGGAGACCAGGTTACTGACGCTCACAGCGTCCCCTTCACTAAAAAGTCTTCGGAGGTACGGGCCCGGCCCCCGGTGTTCGGGAGCCGGACCCGGGCGGGCTCTCAGCCCAGCAGTACGTCGTCGTCGCCGAGCTGCTTGAGCTCACGGATCAGCAGCGCGGCGCCGGTGACCAGGGCCAGCGCGCCGACCACGGCGTTGATCAGCTTCAGGTTGTCGTGCTCGTCCTGGGCCTTCCGGACGTCCTTCGCGATCGAGATCGCACCGAACGCCGTCGTCCCGAGGGAGAGCCAGAGACCGGGCTTCGAGTGCTTGAAGCCCTTGGCCTTCGCAATGCTGCTCACAGTGCCGGTGCCTCCTCCAGCAGGGTGTGACCCCACTTGTCGTTGAGCGCGGCCTCGACGGCGCCGCCCACGCGGTACAGGCGGTCGTCCGCCATCGCGGGTGCGATGATCTGCAGGCCGACCGGGAGATTGTCCTCCGGCGCGAGCCCGCAGGGCAGTGACATGGCCGAGTTGCCCGCCAGGTTGGAGGGGATCGTGCACAGGTCGGCCAGGTACATGGCCAGCGGGTCGTCGGCGCGCTCGCCGATCGGGAAGGCCGTGGTCGGCGTGGTCGGGGAGACCAGCACGTCCACGCCCGCGAAGGCCGCGTCGAAGTCGCGCGAGATGAGCGTGCGGACCTTCTGGGCCGAACCGTAGTAGGCGTCGTAGTAGCCCGAGGAGAGCGCGTACGTGCCCAGGATGATGCGGCGCTTCACCTCCGCGCCGAAGCCGGCCTCACGGGTGAGGGCGGTGACGTCCTCGGCGGAGCGGGTGCCGTCGTCGCCGACCCGCAGGCCGTAGCGCATGGCGTCGAAGCGGGCCAGGTTGGAGGAGGCCTCGCTCGGCGCGATCAGGTAGTACGCGGGCATCGCCAGCGTGAAGGACGGGCAGGAGACCTCGACGACCTCGGCGCCCAGCTCGCGCAGCAGCTCCACCGACTCCTCGAAGCGCTGCATCACGCCGGCCTGGTAGCCCTCGCCGGCGAACTCCTTGACCACGCCGATCCGCATGCCGCGCACGTCACGGCGCTTCGCGGCCTCGACCACGGCCGGCACCGGCGCGTTGATCGAGGTGGAGTCCAGCGGGTCGTACCCGGCGATGGCCTCGTGCAGCAGCGCGGTGTCGAGCACCGTACGGGCGCAGGGCCCGCCCTGGTCCAGCGAGGACGAGAAGGCGATCAGGCCGTAGCGGGAGACCGAGCCGTAGGTGGGCTTGACGCCGACCGTGCCGGTGACGGCGCCGGGCTGACGGATCGATCCGCCGGTGTCGGTGCCGATCGCGAGCGGCGCCTCGAAGGCGGCCAGCGCGGCGGCCGAACCGCCGCCGGAGCCGCCGGGGATGCGGGAGAGGTCCCAGGGGTTGCCGGTCGGGCCGTAGGCGCTGTTCTCGGTGGAGGACCCCATGGCGAACTCGTCCATGTTGGTCTTGCCGAGGATGACGACGCCGGCGTCCTTCAGACGGCCGGTCAGCGTCGCGTCGTAGGGCGGCAGCCAGCCTTCCAGGATCTTGGAGCCGGCCGTGGTCGGGATGCCCTTGGTGGTGAAGACGTCCTTGAGCGCGAGCGGGACGCCGGCCAGCGGGCCGAGCTCCTCGCCCTTGGCCCGCTTGGCGTCGACGGCGCGGGCCGCGCTCAGCGCGCCCTCGGTGTCGACGTGCAGGAAGGCGTTCACCTTCTTGTCGACGGCGTCGATCCGGTCCAGGTGGGCCTGGGCCACCTCGACGGCGCTGACGTCGCCCTTGGCGATCGCGGCGGCGGTCTCGGCGGCCGTGCGGCGGATGAGGTCGGTCATGGGATTAGTCCTCCCCCAGGATCTGCGGCACGCGGAAACGCTGCTCCTCGGCGGCCGGCGCACCGGCCAGGGCCTCGTCCGGGGTGAGCGAGGGGCGCACCTCGTCCGCGCGCATGACGTTGGTCAGCGGCAGCGGGTGGGAGGTCGGCGGGACGTCCTGTCCGGCGACCTCGGAAACGCGGGCGACCGCGCCGATGATCACGTCGAGCTGCTCGGCGAAGTGGTCCAGCTCTTCGGCCTGCAACTCCAGACGCGACAGCCGGGCGAGGTGGGCGACCTCCTCGCGCGTGATGCCAGGCATGCAGCGATCCTCAAGGTGAGTTCTGGTGAGCCGGGGCAGCGGCGAAGCGGCGCCCGGCCGGACGGGGCCCGGCGGCACCGCCGCCCGACCTACCCGTCCTCGTGGTCTGTGGCCCCATCCTAGGGGGCGCCGCCCGGGCGGCGGCCACGTGAATACGCCCGCGGGGCCCGCGGCGCCCCCGGCGGCAGGGCCCGGGGGGCGGGCGTCGCGGCCCGTCCCCGCCTCAGCGCTGCTCCCACCGGGGCGCGCTGGGCGCGGCCGGCTCGGCCTGGACGGCCTGCACCGGCGGAGCGGTCCGGGGCGCCGCGGCGGGGACGACGGACGGGACGACGGACGGCAGCCCGGCGGCCAGCGCCGGCGGCAGCACGGACGGCGGACCGGCGGTGAGGGCGCCGGGCCCGGACGCGGGCAGCGCGGGCGGCGTCATGCGCTCGACCGGCGGCGCGCCGATCCGGTGCACCTGCAACCAGGCGGTGGCCTGCTCGGCCGGCAGCGCGGCCGAGACCAGCCAGCCCTGGACCGCGTCCACCCCCATGGCGTGCAGCTGCTCCCAGGTCTCGTCGTCCTCGACGCCCTCGGCGACCACGGTCAGCCCCAGCGAGTGCGCCAGCTCGACCGAGCAGCGGACCACCGCCGCGTCGTGGTCGTCGGCGACCATCCGGGAGACGAAGGAGCGGTCGATCTTCAGTTCACCGACCGGCAGGCTGCGCAGCCGCACCAGCGAGGAGTAGCCGGTCCCGAAGTCGTCCAGCGACATCCCGACGCCGTAGTCGCGCAGCTCGGCGAGGGTGTCGGCGGCCCGGCGGGAGTCGTCCAGCAGGAGCCGCTCGGTGATCTCCAGTTGAAGGGCGTGGGCCGGCACGCCGTGCCGGACCAGGTGCCCGGCGACCCGTTGGGCGAAGCCGGGGTTGAGCACGTCGCGGGGCGAGACGTTGACCGCGACCTGGACCTGGAGGCCGTGCCGGCGCCAGAGCGCGAGCTGGCCGACCGCCGCCTCCAGCACGTAGTCGGTGAGCCGGGGCATCAGGCCGCTGGACTCGGCGAGCCCGACGAACTCGTCCGGCGAGACCCGCCCCTGCCCGGGCCGCTCCCAGCGCAGCAGTGCCTCCAGGCCGACCACCCGGCCGTCGAAGGCCACCTTCGGCTGGTAGTGCAGCTGCACCTCGCCGGTCTCCAGGGCCCGGCGCAGATCGCCGAGCAGCCCGATCCGGTACGGCGTGTCGGCGTCCTGGGCCTCGTCGTAGCACTCGACGCCGCTGCGGCCGCGTTGGGCGTGGCCCATCGCGACGTCCGCCCGGCGCAGCAGCGACTCCGCGTCCTGAGCGTGCTCCGGGTAGACGCAGACCCCGGCGCTGGCCTCCAGGACGAGCAGCAGGCCGTCGAGGCGGATCGGCGCGGCGAGCTCGGCGATCAGGGTCTTGGCGATCCGCTCCAGGGTGTCCGGGCAGCCGATGCCGGGCATCAGGACGGCGAACTCGTCACCGCCCATCCGGGCCACCACGGGCCGCTGGCCGTTCCGGGCGGCCGGTGCCAGGGCGGCGAACACGTCGTCCACCGACTCGCCGCCGTGGCCGCTGTGGGCGCCGGGGCGCAGCGCCCGGTGCAGGCGGCGGGCGATGTGCACCAGCAGGCGGTCGCCGGCCGTGTGCCCGAGGGTGTCGTTGAGCGAGCGGAACCGGTCGAGGTCGAGCAGGATCAGCCCGACGCTGTAGCCCTCGTCGTGGTCGGCGATCGCCTCCTGGGCCGCCAGCAGGAGCGCCTGACGGTTCGGCAGGTCGGTCAGCGGGTCGGTGAGCTGGTCGCGGGCGCGGTCCCGGGCGATCCGCCAGGCGGCGACCAGGACGGCCAGCGGCACCGCGAAGAGCGGGAGCAGCTCCGGTTCGTAGCGGTACACCAGGACGGCCAGCGGGATGAGTGGCGCGGCCCCGGCCAGCAAGACGCCGAGCAGCAGGACAGCTCCCGCCACCCCCTGCGGCGGGCGTGTGGGCGCGCCGCCGGTCCTACGATCCATAAGCCCTGTCCTCCGTTGGGCCCGCCCCGATTCAGGCCGCTTCACGGTGAGATGCCAAGCCGGCGCCGGAGGCCGCCCGGGCATGGCGTGACCCCAGCGGAGACCGGCTCAGCCGGCGCCCCCACCCCTGCTGACACTCTGTTGGGCACCAGGGTAAGCCGGGGCCAACCGGAAGGGCAGACTTTCGGGCAAGCGGGAATGTGCCACCGGTGTGCGCTCGGGCACAGTGGCACCACAGCCGCTCCCCGCGCCGCACCCGGCGATGACGCCGCATCACGGCGCGGACGGGCGGCCCGTCAGGTTTCGGGTGACTCCTCGGCCGGCTCCCCGGCGGGCGCGGCGGGCCCCTCCCCCTGCTCCTCGGCGGGCGCGGCGCCGGCCTTGGCGGGCTCGTCCGCGGCCCCGGCGGCCCCGGCAGCGGCCCCGGCGGGCTCCGTGACGGGCTCCGTGACGGGCTCCTCGACGGGCTCCTCGACGGGCGGCAGGCCGAGGTGCTCGCGGGCCGCCGCCGGGCCCTGCTCCAGCAGGACGGCGAAGCCGGCGTCGTCCAGCACCGGCAGTTTCAGCTGGACGGCCTTGTCGTACTTGGAGCCGGGGTTGTCGCCGGCCACCACGAAGTCGGTCTTCTTCGACACCGAACCGGTGACCTTGGCCCCACGCGAGGTCAGCGCCTCCTTGGCGCCGTCCCTGGTGTGGCCGGCCAGGGTGCCCGTGACGACGAGCGTCAGGCCCTCCAGCGGTCGGGGGCCCTCGTCCTCGGCGGCCTCCTCGGTGAACCTCACCCCGGCGGCCCGCCACTTCTCCAGGATCTCCCGGTGCCACTCCTCCTCATACCACTCCTTGATGGAGCGCGCGATGATCGGACCGACGCCCTCGGTGGCCGCCAGCTCCTCCTCGGTGGCGGCGAAGATCCGGTCCAGGTCGCGGAACTCGCGGGCCAGTGCCTCCGCCGAGACCGGCCCGACGTGGCGGATCGACAGGCCGTTGACGTAGCGCCAGAGCGGTCGGTCCTTGGCCCTGTCCAGGTTCTCCAGCAGCAGGGTGGCCGTCTTCTTCGGCTCGCCCTTGAGGTTGGCGAAGAAGGTCATGACCTTCTCCTTGCCGGTCTTGTCGTCCAGCTTCGGCATGCCGGACTTCTGGTCGCGGACCTTGACCTTGATCGGCAGGAGCTGGTCCAGCGTCAGGCCGAAGATGTCGCCCTCGTTCCCGACCGGCGGCCGGGCCGGCTCCAGCGGCTGGGTGAGCGCGGTCGCGGCGACGTAGCCGAGGCCGTCGATGTCGAGCGAGGAGCGGCCGCCGAGGAAGGCGATCCGCTCGCGGACCTGGGCCGGGCAGAACCGGGCGTTGGGGCAGCGCAGGTCGATGTCCCCCTCGGACATCGGGCGCAGTTCGGCGCCGCACTCGTGGCAGTGCGAGGGCATCACGAACTCCCGCTCGGTGCCGTCGCGGACGTCCTCCACCGGGCCGAGGATCTCGGGGATGACGTCCCCGGCCTTGCGCAGCACCACGGTGTCGCCGAGCAGCACGCCCTTGGCCTTGACCACCTGCTGGTTGTGCAGCGTCGCGTACTGGACCATCGAGCCGGCCACCTTGACCGGCTCGGCGAGCACCGCGAAGGGCGTCGCCCGGCCGGTGCGGCCGATGCCGATCTGGATGCTGGCCAGCTCGGCGGTGACCTCCTCCGGCGGGTACTTCCAGGCGATCGCCCAGCGCGGCGACTTGGAGGTGGCGCCGAGCCGGCCCTGCAGGGCGATCTCGTCCACCTTGACGACGACGCCGTCGATCTCGTGCTCGACGGAGTGCCGCTGCTCGCCGAACTGCTTGACGAAGGCGCGGACCTCCTCCAGCGTGGCGACCACCCGGTTGTGCCGCGCGGTGGGCAGGCCCCAGTCGTGCAGCAGCCGGTACGCGTGCGACTGGCAGTCGATGTCGAAGCCGACCCGGGCGCCGATGCCGTGCACCACCATATGCAGCGGGCGCGACGCCGTGACCAGCGGGTCCTTCATCCGCAGCGAGCCGGCGGCGGCGTTGCGCGGGTTCGCGAACAGCTTCAGCAGGGCGTGCGGGCGCTTGCCCTGCCCGGCGCGCTCCTCGTTCTCCAGGCGGCGGCGCTCGTTCTCGGCCGCGAAGGAGGCGTTGAGCTCGGCGAAGGCCTCGGTCGGCAGGTAGACCTCACCGCGGATCTCCACCAGCTCCGGGAGGTCGTCACCGTGGAGCCGGTGCGGGATCTCCTTGATCGTGCGGACGTTGGCGGTGATGTCCTCGCCGACCCGGCCGGTGCCGCGGGTGGCCGCCAGCACCAGCACGCCGTTCTCGTAGGTGAGGTTGACGGCCAGGCCGTCCACCTTGAGCTCGCAGAGGTAGTGGTACTCCAGGCCGTCCAGCTCGCGGGCGACGCGCTCGGCCCAGGCGGACAGCTCCTCGTCGTCCATCGCGTTGTCCAGGCTGAGCAGCCGCTCGCGGTGCTCGACCTTGGCGAAGCCGTCGGCGACCGCGCCGCCGACCTTCTGGGAGGGCGAGTCGGGGGTGACCAGCGCCGGGTGCCCGGCCTCCAGCGCCTCCAGCTCCCGCATCAGGGCGTCGAAGCCGGCGTCGCTGACGACCGGTGCGTCCTGCTCGTAGTACCGGACGCGGTGGCCCTCGATCTCGGCCGCCAGTGCGGCGTGCCGCTCGCGCACCTCCACCGGGATCTCCTCCCAGCCCTCGACAGCCGCCACCGTCCGCCTCCTACCGTCTCACTCCGGGTTGTCCACCAGACTCTGCGCCGCCTTCACGCTGAGTGACAGTGCCCTGCGCGCGTACTCCGGGCTCGCCCCGGCCAGCCCGCAGGTCGGCGTCACCAGCACCCGGCGGCCCAGCAGTTCCGGATCCAGCCCGAGCCTGCGCCACAACGTCCTGACACCCTGGACACTACCGGCAGGGTCCGACACTGCACCTGATTGAGCAGCTGGCCCGTCGGTGGAGGGCACCACACCGGCGAGGATCCGGGTGCCGGCCTCGACCGCCTCACCGAGGTCGTCGTCATCACGCTCCGTCAGGAGGGCGAAGTCCAGCGACACTCCGGCGACGCCGGCCCGACGCAGCAGCGGGATCGGCACGCCCGGCGCGCAGCAGTGCACCAGGACGGGGACGTCCAGCGCGGTGATCACGCTCCGCAGCACCTCCTCGGCGACCTGGCGGTCGACGGAGCGCAGCCGCTGGAAGCCGCTGGCGGTCTTCACGCCCCCGTTGAGGACGGCGGGCAGCGAGGGCTCGTCCAGCTGGAGGACCACCTGCGCGCCGGGGATCCGGCGCCGGACGTCCTCCAGATGACGGCGCAGGCCCTCGGTGAGCGAGGCGGCGATGCCGCGGCAGGCACCGGCGTCGCGCAGCGCCTTCTCCCCGTTCCTGGTCTCGATCGAGGCGGCCAGCGTCCAGGGCCCGACCGCCTGGATCTTCAGCGCGCCCTGGTGGCCCTGGGTGAACTCCTCCAGCGCGTCGAGGTCCTCGCCGAGCCAGGAGCGCGCCCGTCGGGTGTCGCGCCCGGGGCGGTCGGCGAAGCGCCAGCCGCTGGGCTCGGTCTGCGCGAACAGCTCGACCAGCAGCCCGGCGCCGCGCCCGATCATGTCGGCACCCGGTCCCCGCGCGGGCAGTTCGGGCAGGTACGGGAGGTGCTCCAGGGCGCCGACGGCGGTCCTGGCGGCCTCCCGCGCGTCGGTGCCGGGCATCGAGCCGACGCCGGTCGCGGCGCCGTGCAGGTCGGGGAAGGCGGTTTCGGTGCTCACCCGGCGAAGCCTACGGGCCTCACGGGGTCCGGTGCGCCGGGGCGCCGTCCGACGTCTCCGGCCGGGTTCCCGACGCCGGGCGTCCTCCCCCGGCCGTGGCGGTGGGCGCCGAGGCGCCGGTCCGACCCGAACGGTCGGAGCCGGCCTGCCCGCGTCGGACCCCGCCTGCCCGCGTCGGCCCCGGCCTACCTGCCCGGACGGACGGTGATCTCGGTGATCTCGGCGTCGCGCGGCAGGTCGAGGGCGGTCAGGACCGCCCTGGCCACCGACTCCGGGTCGATCCAGCGCTCGGGCTCGTACGGCGCGCCCTCCTGCTGGTGCACCCTGACCTGCATCATGGTCGCCGTCCGGCCGGGGTAGACCGAGGTGACCCGGACCCCGTTGGCGTGCTCCTCGGCGCGCAGCGCGTCGGCGAGCGCGCGCAGCCCGAACTTGCTGGCCGCGTAGCCGCCCCAGTTCGCGTCGGCCCGCAGGCCGGCGCCGGAGTTGACGAAGACGACGTGCCCGCGGACCAGCCGGACGGAGGGCAGCACCAGGCGGGTCAGCTCGGCCGGCGAGACCAGGTTGACGTTCAGCTGCTCCTGCCAGGCCTTGACCGGGAGATCGCCGATCTCCCCGAGCTGGACGACACCGGCGATGTGCAGCAGCGAGTCGATCTCGACCGGCAGCTCCTGCTGTCCGAGGATCCAGGACAGCTTGGCGGGGTCGGCGAGGTCCGCGACCAGGGTGTGCGCGCCGGGGAAGCGCTCGCGCAGTTCGGCGGCCCGGCGGGCGTTGCGGGCGAACAGCCAGAGGTTCTCGCCGCGCTCGGCGAGGCGCTCGGCCACGACGGCGCCGATGCCGGATCCCGCGCCGGTGATCAGGTGGTTTCCCATGGGCCAACCCTCTCAGGCTCGGGCTTCGAGGTGGGTGAAGACCTCGGCCGGATCGGCGGTGAAGGTGATCAGCTCGGCGAGCGGGCGGGGCAGGAAGCCCTCGCTGTCCATCCGCGCCAGCTGGGTGCGCAGGCCCTCGTAGAAGCCGTCGGAGTCGAGCACCACCACCGGCTTGTCGTGCAGGGCGTGCTTCTTGAGCTCCAGCACCTCGGTGACCTCGTCCAGCGTGCCGAGGCCGCCGACCAGGACGACCACGGCGTCCGCGCGCATCAGCAGCTGGGCCTTGCGCTCGGCCAGGTCGCGGGTGGTCACGAGCTCGTCGGCGCCCTGGTACGCCTTGTGGGCGAGCATGTCGACCGAGATGCCGACCAGCTTGCCGCCGGCCGCCTTCACCCGGTCGGCGAGCCGGCCCATCAGACCGGCGTGCGAGCCGCCCCAGACCAGGGTGTGGCCGCGCTCGCCGAGCAGTCGGGCGAACTCGTCGGCGGGGGCGGTGTAGTCGTCCAGGGAGTACGCGGAGCAGAAGACGCAGATATTCATGATGCTCCTGGTGTATCACGGGCGTCCGCGCCCGCTCGCCTCCGCCCCGGGCGGGGCCGGCCGGGGCCGGCTACGCGCTGACGGCCCGTCGCTCGGTGCTCGCGATGGTGGCCGAGCCGACCACCCGGGTCCCGTCGTACAGCACCACGGCCTGGCCGGGCGCGATGCCCCGGGCGGGGGTGTCCAGGTCGACCCGCAGCTCGCCGTCCACCAGCGCGGCGGTGACCGGCACCTCCTCGCCGTGGGCGCGCAGCTGGGCGGTGTACCGGCCCTCGACGACCGTCTCGGAGCCGCACCAGCGCGGGCGGACGGCGGTCAGTGACAGCACGTCCAGGCCCTCGGCCGGGCCGACCGTGACGGTGTTGTCGACCGGCGAGATGTCCAGGACGTAGCGCGGCTTGCCGTCCGCGGCGGGGCGGCCGATCCGCAGGCCCTTGCGCTGGCCGATGGTGAAGCCGTAGGCGCCGTCGTGCTCGCCGATCCGGTTGCCGTCGGTGTCGACGATGTCGCCGGCGGCGGTGCCGAGGTGCTTGGCCAGGAAGCCCTGGGTGTCGCCGTCGGCGATGAAGCAGATGTCGTGGCTGTCGGGCTTCTTGGCCACGGCCAGGCCCCGGCGCTCGGCCTCCTCGCGGATGACGTCCTTGGTGGTGTCGCCGAGCGGGAAGAGCGCGTGGGCGAGCTGGTCGGCGTCGAGCACGCCGAGGACGTAGCTCTGGTCCTTGGCGGGGTCGGCGGCGCGGTGCAACTGCCGCTCGCCGCCGGGCAGGTCGACGATCCGGGCGTAGTGGCCGGTGCAGACCGCGTCGAAGCCGAGCGCGATCGCCTTGTCCAGCAGGGCCGCGAACTTGATCTTCTCGTTGCAGCGCAGGCAGGGGTTGGGGGTGCGGCCGGCCGCGTACTCGGCGACGAAGTCGTCGATGACGTCCTCGCGGAAGCGCTCGGCGAGATCCCAGACGTAGAACGGGATGCCGATCACGTCGGCGGCCCGGCGGGCGTCGCGGGAGTCCTCGATGGTGCAGCAGCCGCGCGCGCCGGTCCGGAAGGACTGGGGGTTGGCCGAGAGCGCCAGGTGCACGCCGGTCACCTCGTGGCCGGCCTCGGCGGCGCGGGCGGCGGCGACGGCGGAGTCGACGCCGCCGGACATCGCGGCCAGAACGCGCAGGCGGCGTCCGCCCGTCGCGTCGGTCGGCTTCGGACCAGTGGGAGCACCCGGGAAGTCAGTCATGATGCGTCCAAGAGTACGTGGTCGCCCCCGGTGCCCCGCAGGAGATCGCCGGGCCGCGGGAGCGGCCGGGGTGCGCGGGGAGCCACGCCGGTGCGAGGCGGGGCGTCGGTCACGGCCTAGCGGCGGGCCGCCGCCGCCAGACCGGCGTTGCGCGAGCGCAGCACGGCCGGCTCGATCGCGGCGGCCAGCGCCGCGACGTCCGCCCCGGTCGAGGTGTGGCCGAACGAGAACCGCAGCGAGGCCCTGGCGAGCACCGGGTCGACGCCCATCGCCAGCAGGACGTGGCTGGGCTGCGGCACGCCCGCCGAGCAGGCCGAGCCGGTCGAGCACTCGATGCCCTGGGCGTCCAGCAGCATCAGCAGGGCGTCGCCCTCGCAGCCGGGGAAGGAGAAGTGCGCGTTGGCCGGCAGCCGGCCGGCGGCGGACGGGTCGCCGTTGAGCAGCGCGTCCGGGACGGCGCCGAGCACCACCGCGATCAGCTCGTCGCGCAGCGCGCAGAGCGCGGTGGCGTGCTCGGCCCGGCGCTCGACCGCGATCGCGGCGGCGGCGGCGAAGCCGGCGGCGGCCGGTGCGTCCAGGGTGCCGGAGCGGACGTCCCGCTCCTGGCCGCCACCGTGCAGCAGCGGCACCGGCGTCGCCCCGCGCGAGAGCAGCAGGGCGCCGATCCCGAACGGACCGCCGATCTTGTGGCCGGTGACGGTCAGCGCGGTCAGGCCCGACTCGGCGAAGGAGAGCGGCACCTGGCCGAGCGCCTGCACCGCGTCGGCGTGCATCGGGATGCCGTACTCGCTCGCCACGGCCGCGAGTTCGGCGACCGGCTGGATGGTGCCGACCTCGTTGTTGGCCCACATCACGGTGACCAGCGCGACCGAGCCCGGATCCGCCTCGATCGCCTCGCGCAGCGCCTCGGGGTGCACCCGGCCGTAGCGGTCCACCGGGAGGTACTCGACCCGGGCGCCCTCGTGCTCGGCGAGCCAGTCCACGGCGTCCAGCACCGCGTGGTGCTCCACCGGGCTGGCCAGCACCCTGGTCCGGGCCGGATCGGCGCCCCGGCGGGCCCAGTAGAGGCCCTTGACCGCGAGGTTGTCCGACTCGGTACCGCCGCCGGTGAGCACGATCTCGCTCGGCCGGGCGCCCAGCGCCTCCGCGAGCGACTCGCGGGACTCCTCGACCACCCGTCGGGCCCGGCGGCCCGCCGCGTGCAGGGAGGAGGCGTTGCCGACGACACCGAGGTGCGCCGTCATCGCGGCGATCGCCTCGGGCAGCATCGGCGTGGTCGCCGCATGGTCCAGGTATGGCATAACCCGTCGATTGTAGAGGGCGGCCGGGTCACGATTCGGCCATTGCACCCTCTGCAACGCGTCGTTAGCCTGGCGCCACACAACGGACCGGCCCGGAACAGGACCGGAACACGGGTGCCGCCACCACGGAGCCGCCCCGGACCCCACGACCCGCCGCCCGAGCACGCGGCCGGCCGCGGCCCCGGAGCGGCCCGGTGCGCCCGCCCGGTCCGACCCACCGGCGCTCAGGGGGGCTCCATGTCACAGTCGCTCGACCGGGCACTGACGGTCCTGGCCTCGCTCGGCGACGGCCCGGCCTCCCTCGAACAGGCCGCGAGTTCGATCGACGTGCACAAGTCCACCGCCCTGCGGCTGCTGCGCACGCTGGAGGCGCACGGCTTCGTCCACCGGCAGTCCGACCACCGCTACCGCCTGGGCGGACGGCTCTTCTCGCTCGCCCAGCAGGCCCTGGAGGAGGTCGACGTCCGCCAGGTCGCGGCGCCCTACCTGGCCTCCCTCAACGAGCGGTACGGCCACACCGTGCACCTCGCGGTGCTGGAGGACGGCGAGGTCGTCTACCTGGACAAGGTGGAGAGCCGCTACCCCGTCAGCCCCGGCTCCTGGCTCGGCTCCGCGTCCCGGATCGGCCGACGGGTGCCCGCCAACGCCACCGCCCTCGGCCGCGTGCTGCTCGCCGACCTGCCGCCGGAGCAGCTGGCCGCGCTGCCGACCGCCGCCACGGCGCCCGCCAGGGCGCCCCGTCGGCCCGGCTCCGCCGAGGCCCGCCGCACGGAGGAACTGCTCGGCGACCTGGCCGCCGTCAAGCGCCTCGGCTGGTCGATGGACAGCGGCGAGCATCAGGAGGCGGTCACCAGCATCGCCGCCCCGATCTCCGGCAGCGGCGGGCGGGCGGTCGCCGCCTGCGCGATCTCCGCCCCCGCCGACGTCGCCCCGGCGGCGGAGCTGACCCGGCTGCTGCCGGAGCTGCTCTGTACGGTCGAGGCGATCTCGCTGGCGTACGGCGGCTCCCCTACTCCTCGCTGGTGCGAGAACCGTTGCGGTGCCAAGCACGCGGCGCCCGCCAGCCGAACCTGAGCGCGAACATCCGCAGCATGAAGGCGGTCAGCGCCGCCGTCGTCCCGGTCGCCGCCGTCAGGTCGTCGAACGCGATCAGCACGGCGACCAGCGCGGAGCCGATCAGCGCGGGCACGGCGTAGATCTCGCGGTCCCAGCGCAGCAGCGAGGGGATCTCCTGCGCCAGCACGTCGCGCATCACACCGCCGCCCGCCGCGGTGACCATCCCGAGCGCGACCGAGGCCACCGAACCCAGCCCGTAGTCGTGCGCCTTCGCCGTACCGGTGACGCAGAACAGCCCGAGGCCGAGCGCGTCCAGGGTCTGCACGCTCCGGTTGATCCGCTCGACCTGCGGGTGCAGGAAGAACACCACCAGCCCGGCCGCCAGCGGCGTCGAGAAGTACCCGAGGTTGGTGAACGCCGCCACCGGCGTCGCCCCGATCACCAGGTCGCGCATCACCCCGCCGCCGAGCGCCGTCACCTCGGCGAGCACACAGATGCCGAAGATGTCCATGTTCTTGCGCACGGCGAGCAGGCCGCCGGACAGGGCGAAGACGAAGATGCCGACCAGGTCGAGGGTCTGCTGCACGTCGGCGGGGAAGATCTGCGAGGTCACCGGGCCAGTCTCCACCGCGCCGCCGGCCGGCCCCGCCACCGGCCGCCCGACGCGGCCCGCGGGCGGAACGGGCGGTCGCGGTCCCGGTCCCGGTCCGGCCGGTGGGCGCCGCCGGGGCGTCACCGTCCCGATCCGAGGCGCCGCGCGCTAGCGTGGGGACATGGCACTGGAGTGGGAGCAAGTCATCGTCGACGCGAACGACCCCGTCGCGCTGGGCCGTTGGTGGGCCGAGGCGCTCGGCTGGGTGGTGGTCGACGACTCGTCCGACGAGTTCGAGATCCGGCCCGCACCGGAGCGGCTGCCCGGCGTCCTCTTCGTCCGCGCGGTCGACCCGAGGGTGGTGAAGAACCGCCTGCACCTGGACTTCCGGCCCGACGGCGACCAGGCGGCCGAGGTGGAACGACTGCTCGCGCTCGGCGCCCGGCGCGCGGACATCGGCCAGGGCGAGCAGACCTGGACGGTGCTCGCCGACCCGGAGGGCAACGAGTTCTGCGTGCTGAGCGTCCGCCGCTGAGGACGCCCGGCGCCGGGGCTGCGCTCAGCCTCGGCCCAGATCGTCCAGCCGGAGCAGGAACCAGACCGCCTTGACGCCGCCCTCGGGCAGGTGCACGCCCCAGCTGTCGGCGAGCGCGTCCACCAGCGGCAGGCCCCGGCCGGACTCCGCGCAGAGGTTCTCGTCCGTGCTCACCCGGACCGGGAAGCCGGGCGCCCGGTCGGTCACCGTGACCAGCAGCAGTGGCCCGTACCGGGCGGCGTGGAACGCGGCGAACCGGCCGCCCGCGTGCGTCAGCGCGTTGGTCAGCAGCTCGGTGGCGAGAAGTTCCGCGGTGTGGACGGTGTCGGGGCCGAACCCGCGCAGCCCGCCGCGCAGCATCTCGCGGGCGAGCCGCCCCGGCAGATGGCTCGGGGACGGCCCGAAGTGCACGGCCCACACCGGCTTGCGGCGCTGGGCGGGGAGTTCGGCACGGGGGACGAGGACTGCGGACATGGCTGCTCCTCCACGAAGAGTGCGCTCGGGCGTTCGCCACCGTGGCCGGTCCGGGAGGCGCTGATGGAGAACGCGGCTCGTGCCGGGTGCACTGCGGGTTTACTGACGGTACGTCCGTGAGCGGATCACTACCGACGGTAGGACATGAGGTTCCATGCGTGCAACAAGTTCGCGTGAAACACTGTCCTTGTGATCCCCGATTCACTCGCAGGGGTGGCATCGAGCGGCAGGGGAACCGGGGAGCACCCCGGCAGAAGGGACCGACGTTGGCACTCAGGACTCACATCAGCGAACGTCAAAGGCGGTTCGGCGCAGAGGTGCGCAAGCTCCGCGAGAACGCAGAGCTCTCCGTCAAGCAGGCCGGAGCCGTCGTCGGCATGGGCGGCCCGCAGCTCAGTCACATCGAGGCCGGACGGACGGGCCTCGACGCCCTACGACTGGAGACACTGCTCGACTCCTTTGGTTGCACAGATGCGACCTATCGACAGGAGCTACTGGCCATGGGGGCGAGCAACGGAAAGGGCTGGTGGACCACCTACCGGGACAGGGTTCCCAAGCTCTCGCTCGACCTCGCGGAACTCGAGGAGCGCTCGCTCGTCGTGGACGACTACGAGACCTTCTACATCCCGGGCCATCTGCAGATCACGGAGTACGCCGAGGCGATCTACACGGACGCGTACCGGAGCAAGGGCTGGGACGTCGGGACAGCGGTCGAGTTCCGCACCGAGCGACAGCGCATCCTCTTCGACGAGGAGCGGCAGTTCCGATTCGTCATCCACGAGGCGGCGTTGCAGATGCGCTTCCCCGGCGCCGAAGTGATGCGGGCCCAACTGCTCCATCTGCTGCGGGCCGCGGAGCGCCCGAACGTGACGATCCAGGTGCTGCCGTTCACCGTCGAGAGAATGCCGCCGCACGCCGGGCCGTTCCTCCTCTGCGATCCCGGCTCTCCGGACCTGGCCACCATCGTCCTGGATCACCCCAGTCGCACCGAGTATCTTGGGGATGCGACGTCCATCGCCACGTTCCGCGAGACCTTCAGCCAGTTGAGCGCCCTCGCGCTACCTGCGGTCGACACCGCTCGGGAGCCCAGGGCGCACTCGTCGCGGGACTCCTGGGGGATCATCCAGCATCTCCTGTACCTGCTCCAGCTCTGAAAGGCACACCGTGTCCGACCTCGCGTGGCAGAAGTCGTCGTTCAGTGGGGCGAACGACGGAAGCAACTGCCTCGAACTCGCCTGCGGCGAAGGGCCGGAGCGGCACCTTCGTGAGTCGGACGCCCCGGACGCGATCGTCACGACCAGTCGCGAGAAGCTGCGCGCGTTCATCCTGGGTGTGAAGGCCGGCGAGTTCGACCACCTGATCTGAACCACCGAGGCGGCGTACCCCGGCACCTGGCCCGGGGTACGCCGCCTCGCCACGCCGTCTCGGCGCGGCCGTCCGGTCAACCGGCGGCCGGCTCCGGGCCGTTCTCCGGGAAGTGGCAGGCGACCTGGTGGCCGGTCTGCAGGGCGACCAGCGGCGGCTCCTGCGCGGCGCAGACGTCCTGGGCCTTCCAGCAGCGGGTGCGGAAGCGGCAGCCGCTGGGCGGGTTGATCGGGGACGGGACGTCGCCGGTGAGCAGGATGCGCTGACGCTGCTCCTTGCGCCGGGGGTCGGGCACCGGGACGGCCGACATCAGAGCCGTGGTGTACGGGTGCCTGGGGCTCTTGTAGAGGGAGTCCCGGTCGGCGATCTCGACGATCTTGCCGAGGTACATCACCGCGACCCGGTCCGAGACGTGCCGGACCACCGAGAGGTCGTGCGCGATGATCAGGTAGGTGAGGCCGAGTTCCTTCTGGAGGTCGTCCAGCAGGTTGACCACCTGGGCCTGGATCGAGACGTCCAGGGCGGAGACCGGCTCGTCCGCGACGATCATCTTGGGCCGCAGGGCGAGCGCGCGGGCGATGCCGATGCGCTGGCGCTGGCCGCCGGAGAACTCGTGCGGGTAGCGGTTGTAGTGCTCGGGGCTGAGCCCGCAGAGCTCCAGCAGCTCCTGGACGGCCTTCTTGACGCCGCCCTCGGTCTGCACCTTCTGCAGCCGGAACGGGGCCCCGACGATGGTGCCGACGGTGTGCCGGGGGTTCAGCGAGGAGTACGGGTCCTGGAAGATCATCTGGATGTCGCGGCGCAGCGGCCGCATCGCCCCGGTGCCCAGGTGGGTGATGTCGACGCCCTCGAACTCGACGGTACCGGCGGTCGGCTCGTCCAGGCGGGTGACCAGCCGGCCCATCGTGGACTTGCCGCAGCCGGACTCGCCGACCACGCCCAGCGTCTCCCCCGCGTTGACGGTGAAGTCGATGCCGTCCACCGCCCGCACGGCGCCGGACTGCCGGCGCAGCAGGCCCTTGGTGAGCGGGAAGTGCCTGGTGAGGCCGGTCACCCTGAGCAGCGGTTCGCGGTCCGAGGCGGGCGCCGGTGACGGGATCGCCGCGACCTGAGTGTCCGTCATGAGAGTTCTCCTGAAACGTGGTTCACAGCCGGGGCGCGATCTCGTCGGTGAAGATCCGGTGCCGGTCGGCGATCGGCAGATGGCAGGCCGCATGGTGGCCGGGGGTGGCCTCCGCGAGGACCGGCACCTCGGTCGTCGAGCGCCCGCCGGTCAGTTCGACGTACGGGCAACGCGGGTGGAAGGCGCAGCCGGTGGGCACGTTGATCAGGCTGGGCGGGGTGCCCTTGACCGGGATCAGCCGGTCCTGGAGCTCCCGGTCCAGGCGGGGCATCGAGCCGAGCAGGCCCCAGGTGTACGGGTGCTCGGGAGCGTCGAACAGCGTTGCCGCCGGGCCCCGTTCGATGCACTTGCCGCCGTACATCACCAGGATGTCGTCGGCGAGTTCGGCGACCACCCCGAGGTCGTGGGTGATGATGATGACGGCCGAGCCGAACTCCTGCTGGAGGTCGCGGATGAGGTCCAGGATCTGCGCCTGGACGGTGACGTCCAGTGCGGTGGTGGGCTCGTCCGCGATCAGCAGCGACGGGTCGTTGACCAGGGCCATGGCGATCATCGCGCGCTGGCGCATACCGCCGGAGAACTCGTGCGGGTAGGCGTCGACCCGCTTGTCGGGCTGCGGGATGCCGACCCGGTCGAGCATCTCGATCGCCCGGGTGCGGGCCTGCTTCTTGCTGGTGCCCGGGTGGTGCGCCCGGTAGCCCTCGACGATCTGCGCGCCCACCGTGTAGTAGGGGTGCATCGCGGTGAGCGGGTCCTGGAAGATCATGGCCATCTTCTGGCCTCGCAGCTGCCGGACCCGGTCGGGGGCGGCGCCGATCAGCTCCTCGCCGTCCAGCCAGACCTCGCCGGAGATCTGCGGGGCGCCGCGCTTGGTGCCGGTGCGGTGCAGTCCCATGATCGAGAGCGAGGTGACGGACTTGCCGGAGCCGGACTCGCCGACGATGCCGAGGGTCTTGCCCTTCTCCAGCGAGAAGTTCAGGCCGTCGACCGACTTCACCAGACCGTCGTCGGTCGGGAAGTGCACCCGCAGGTCGCGGACGGTGAGGAAGCCCTCGGGCGGGGTGGCCGTCTTCTGCAGGCGGTCCTGGGTCTGGGTCTTGCTCACGTCAGCCTCACCCGAGGGTCGACAACGGCGTACAGCAGGTCAACCAGCAGGTTGGCCATGATGATGAAGAAGCCGGCGAAGAGCGTCACGCCCATGATCACCGGAAGGTCGCTGGAGGAGATCGCGGCGACCGCCTCGTAGCCGAGGCCACGGAAGTTGAAGGTGGTCTCGGTGAGCACCGCGCCGCCGATCAGGCCGCCGAGGTCCATGCCGAAGACGGTCAGGATCGGGGTGAGGGTGGAGCGCAGGGCGTGCTTGCCGATGACCGTCCGCTCGCCGAGGCCCTTGGCCCGGGCGGTGCGGATGTAGTCCTCGCCGAGTACGTCGAGCAGGGTGGCCCGGGTGAGCCGGGCGTACGTCGCGGCGTAGAGGAAGGCCAGGGTGATCCAGGGCAGTATCAGGTTCTGGAACCAGGCCACCGGGTCGTCCGTCAGCGCGACGTAGTCGTGCGGGAACCAGCCGAGCTGGTAGACGAAGAGCGCGCTGGCGATCATGCCGGTGAAGTAGATCGGCAGCGAGACGCCGGCCAGCGCGGTGGTCATCGCGAAGCGGTCGAGCAGGGTGCGCCGGCGCAGCGCGGAGACCACGCCGGTCGCGGTGCCGAAGCCCAACCACAGGATGGCCGCGCCGAAGGCGAGCGAGGTGGTGACGCCGAGGCGCTTGAGCAGCAGCGGCCAGACCGCCTGCTCGGTCTTGAAGGAGTAACCGAGGCAGGGGGCCGAGCAGTGGGTGACGTCGACCCCGGTGCTGTAGTCGCGCCCGACGAGCAGGCCCTTCACGAACAGGAAGTACTGCTCGACGATCGATTTGTCCAGGCCCATCTTGTGCCTGATGCCCTCGATCGCCGCCTTGTCCGCGATCTTGCCGACGTAGAGCAGTGCGGGGTCGCTGCCGGCGAGTTTCGGCACCATGAAGAAGATGCCGAAGGTGACCGCGGAGACCACCAGCAGCATGGCGACGACGTTGACGAGTCGTCGGATGAGATACACGAGCACTGCGGCCGGCGCCGCCGGTCACCGGCCGGGCCCCCTCGTGGGGGGCCCGGCCGGCCCGGCGAAGCCTTCACCTGCCCTTCGGACTAGCGGTACGAACTACGGAAGCGGGCTGAGCGGCAGGTCACTTGCCGTCGGAGACACCGAGGGCCTGGAAGTCGATCTCGCCGCCCAGGGCGTCCTGGGTGTAGACGTTGGTCAGGCGCGGGTTGCGGTAGTTGAGCGCCTTGTCGGCCACGATCGGCAGGTAGTACCCGCTGTCGACGACCTTGTGGTTGATCTTCTTGTACAGGTCGGCGGCCTTGGCCGGGTCGGACGCGGCGGTCGCGGCGTCGAACCAGCCGTTGATCTCCGGGTCGTTGATCTCGGAGTAGTTGCTGTTGCCGTTCTGGGTGATGAACCGGCCGTCGGTGAGCGGCTGGAGGAAACCGCTGCCGTTCGGGTAGTCGGCCGCCCAGCCCATCACGATCAGGCCGTAGGCCTTGCTCGCCACCACGCCCGGCGAGCCGATCTCGGAGGCGATCAGCTTGCCGTCGTACTGGTCGACGGTGACGTCGACGTTGATGGCCTTCAGCGCGCTCTGCAGGGCGACCGCGGAGTTGACTTCCTTCTCCTTGTTGCCGCGCACCGCGATGTTGGTCTTGAAGCCGTCCGGCTTGCCGCAGGCCGCCAGCTCCTCCTTGGCCTTCGCCAGGTCGGGCTTGCCCTTGGTGAAGCCGTACGGGTCGTAGTCGTCCGAGCCGAGGATGTTCGGCGGCAGCATCGAGCCGTAGGTCGAGCCGGCCGCCGAGCCGCCGCGGGCGGTCTGCAGCGCCGTGGTGTCGGCCGCGTACAGGACGGCCTTGCGGCAGTGCTCGTTGTCGAACGGCGCGACCTTCGGGACCACCGAGATGTAGCGGATGAAGCCGGTGTAGGCGTCGTCGGTGTTGGCCTTGAGCGCCGGGTCGGTGAGCACCTTGGCCTGGGCGGCCTGGGAGAGGCCGGTCTGGCTGAAGTCCATGTCGGCCGAGCCGTCCAGCAGGCGGGCGTCCATGTCGTCGGAGTTGGTGGTGATGGTCAGCTTGACGACGTCCGGCAGGGCCTTGCGGACGGTGTCGGTGGACTGGTCCCAGTTCTCGTTGCGGACCAGCTCGACGGCCTTGCCCGGGTCGATCGACTTGAACTTGTACGGGCCCGAGGAGACCGGCTTGTCACCGTACTTGGAGCCGGTGTCGAGCTTCTGCGGCACCGGGGAGGCGCTGCCCATCGCGAGCAGGTAGAGGAAGGACGAGTCCGGCTTGTCCAGCTTGAAGACGATGGTCGAGTCGTCCGGGGTCTGGACCGACTTGAGACCCAGCTTGTCGGGGTCGGTGTCGGTGTAGGGGCCCTTGTAACCCTGGCCCTGGTCGAGGGAGTTGATCAGGTAGGTCGGGCCGCCGCTGATGACGTCCTGGGCGAAGATGCGCTCGATGCCGTACTTGATGTCCTTCGAGGTGATCGGCGAGCCGTCCTCGAACTTCAGGCCGCTCTTGAGCTTGAAGGTGTAGGTCTTGCCGTCGGCGGCCATCTCCGGCTGGGCCGAGGCCAGGTCGGGGACCAGCTTGAGGCCGTCCTTGCCGGGCTTGGAGTCGTACGTCAGCAGCGTGCGGGCGTAGTAGCGCTGGAAGTTCCACACCGAGGCGTAGTAGGCGCGGCCCGGGTCCCAGGAGTCGGCGTCCGTGCTGGTCCACAGGTTGATGGTGCCGCCCTTCTTGTCCGAAGGGTTGAGCACCTTGCCGACCGCGGCGTTGAAGCCACCCGCACTGGAGCCCTTGCTGGCGTCGCTGCTGCCGCCGCCCTTGGTGCCGCCACAGGCGGACACGGTGAGCGCCAGCGTGGCCACCAGGGCTGCGGCGGCGAGCGTCCGGTTACGCGTCATGAGTACGGTTCCTCCTGATATGTGCGGGCCCGATCGGTCCGCCGAGGCGTGCTGTCCCCGGGTGCGGGGGTGGACTGGCTGGGGTTGAGCACGGGGTGCGCCGGACTGCTGGAGCCCTGCCGCCCGGGCCGGGCAGGATCACTCCGGCCCGGTCGCCCCTGGGGCTCAGTTGCCCTTGGGGGCTCAGTTGCCCTTGGGGGCTCAGTTGCCCTTGGGGGCTCAGTTGCCCTTGGGGTCGAGCGCGTCACGCAGGCCGTCACCGAAGAGGTTGAAGGCGAGCACCGTGACGAAGATGGCGAGGCCGGGGACGACCATGTAGGTCGGGTCGACCTGGTAGATCTTGGTGGCCTGCGAGAGCATCTGGCCCCAGGACGGCGTGGGCGGCTTGACCCCGGCGCCCAGGAAGCTGAGGGCCGCCTCGCTGAGGATGTTGGTCGGGATGATCAGCGTCGCGTAGACGAGGATCGGGGCGACCAGGTTGGGCAGCAGCTCGCGCAACAGGATGTGCACCGGACCGGCGCCGAGACTGCGGGCCGCGTCGACGAACTCCCGTTCGCGCAGCGACAGGGCCTGCCCGCGGACGATCCGGCCGATGTAGGGCCAGCCGAAGAAGCCGATCACCAGGATCAGGATCGCCATCCGGACCCCGCTGCCGCTCAGGCCGAGCAGGTTGTCCGGCATCACGGAGACCAGCGCGATGGAGAAGAGCAGCTGCGGGAAGGCCAGCAGGACGTCCATCACCCTGCTGATCGCCGCGTCCACCCAGCCGCCGAAGTAGCCGGCCGCGACGCCCATCAGGACCCCGATGACCACCGAGACGGCGGCCGCGGAGAAGGCCACCAGCAGGGAGATCTGGGCCCCGTAGAGGATCCGGCTGAAGACGTCCCGGCCGAAGGTGGGGTCGACGCCCAGCAGGTAGTCACCGCTGATACCGCCGAACGCGCCCTTGGGCAGGCCCAGATCGGGGTTGATCTGGTCCGGGTGCGGCTCGTCGACCGGGTGGCCGAAGAGCGAGCTGAGCACCGGTGCGAGCAACGCGGCGAGGATCAGCAGCACCACCACGATGCCGCCCGCGAGGGCGACCTTGTCGCGTTTGAGCCGGTCCCAGGCGATCCTGCCCGGGGAGCGGCCCTCGATCGTTCGGGCCGGTACCACGGCGCTCTGCGGTCCGGCGGTGGCCTGGCCGGCGGATCCGGTGGTGTCGATGGGTGTGGTCATGAGTCAGTTCGGTCCCCTCGCCGACGGTGGCCGGCCCACGGTGCCCTCTCACCCGGTGCCGCGGCCCGATCGGGCCACGGCTGCGTGAGTGGGCGGCGCTGCTGATGCGTTGCGTTGCGGTGCTGGGCAGTGCGGTGCGTGTGCAGCGTTGCGGCAGCGGTGCAGCGGTACGGCTCTGCAGCGGTGCGGTGGTGCGCCGGCCGCCGGTCGGCGGTACGGCGGTGCGGAAGTACAGCGGTGCGGAAGTACGGCGGAACGGAGGTGCTCAGGCGGCCCGTGCGGGATGCGCATCGCACGGAGCCCACGGTCGGTGAGCGCGTTCGCCCTTGTGGGGCCGTGCTGTGGACCGCATTGCGCAGAACTCTCTGTCATGCGGACGGGCTTGCGCCAGACCTGCCAACCGAAGGATGCCCAACTGTGATCTGTCGGCATGCACACCGGTTTCAGGCGCATAAGGTTCTTCACATAGCTGTTACATGCATGTCAAGATCATCGCCAAGAATGGCCGGTCGCCACACCGGAAAACGCCACGACCGGCCTGATTGGTCATCAGGCCGGTCGGTGATGGAGAGAGTTCCGGCGAAGGATCAGTGAAGATCTTTTCAGCGGCCGGGGTACCCCTGCCAGGGCTGCTGCGGCCAGCCCGGCTGCTGCTGGGCGCCGTAGGGGTACGAGGGCTGCGGCGGGTAGGGTGCGGCCGGGTAGGGCCCGACCGGCGGCCGGCCCGGGCCCGCGGCCTCCCGGTCGAAGAACGGGCGCGCGTTGGCCCGCATCCACATCGCCACCGGGTCGTACTCGTCCGCCATCGCCACCGTCGAGACCGCCAGGCCCTCGGGGGCCACCGCGATCGCCCGCTGCATCAGCGCCCGGACCGCCTCCACCGCGGGCGGCGAGGTGTCGTACAGCTCCAGGCCGATCGCCAGGTACGGCTCGCCGACCGCCGGGCGCACCCAGGCGCGGCGCAGTGCCCTGACCGCCCGGACCTCCATCGCCTGGTGCTCCAGCAGACCGTAGAACTGCGGCGCCTGGACCTGGGGTTCGCTCAGCTGGAGCGGCCCGGCCGGCAGCCGGTCCAGGCCGGCCGCGATCCGGCGCAGGTCGGCCCAGGGGATGCCGACCCCGCCACCCGGGGCGTGCGGGTTCAGCCACAGCCCCCAGCGGGTGCGGTACAGCGAGGCGGCGATCTCCTGGCCGGTGATCACCTCGTGCCCGCGGACCCAGCCACTCGCCGCGAGCTGCTCGGGCGAGGTGACGGCCGGCGCGTAGCCGTGCCCGGAGACGTCCATGTTCCCGTACTGGGCGTCGGGACTGCCCGGCGTACCGTGCCAGAGCAGCATCCAGACCTGGCCCTCGGCCAGGGCGCGCAGCAGGACCTCGTACGCCTCGAAGCGATCCGGCCCGACCTCGCGCAGTGCCCGCTCCAACGCGCCCGGGTCCGCGACGGGACGCGCGGCGGGGGGCGGACCCCAGGGCCCCGGCGCACCGGCGCCGGCCGCTCCCGCGCTCATCGGCGCACCCCCGCGCGCGCGTATGCGCGCACTGCCGTGCACGCCGCCGCCTTCGCCGTGCGCACCTCGCCGGCCGCCGCGCGAAGTGCGCACCGTCTGCCGGCGCGCTCGCCCCGCTCGCCCACTTCGAGCCCTCTTCCTGGTCTGCCGCCGCCACTGTGGCAGGGTTGTCCGTCCCGGGATGTCCGCAGGCAGCCTATGGGGCGCTGCGGACAGTCGCCATGCCGACGTGCCCCGGCCGGCCCGATCACATCCGTACGTGGAACGGCTGTACCCGGTTCAGCAGCCACTCGACCACCGGGTCGTCCACCAGGTCGAGCAGCACGAGGTGGACGCCCCCCGGCAGCGGAGCGGTTCCCAGCGCCCGCCCGAGCGCCTCGTTCACCGCCGCCGGGTCGGCCGGCCAGGCCGGGTCGAGCTGGACGCCGACGAACAGCACGGTCGGCTCCCCCTCCACGCTGGCCAGCGCCCGACGAGCCGTCAGCACACCGGGCAGAGAAGAGAGTTCGGCGCTCGCCGCGGCCAGGAAGCCGAACGGCTCCTCCTGCGGCGACGGTTCGCGCAGCGCCACCCGGCCACCGGCCGCGGCGTCCTCGCCGCCGTCCCAACGATCCTCGCGCGGCCCGCGCCGCAGCTCCGCCACCCCCGCCGGCGGCACCGGGATCCCCACCGGCGCGTGCGGGTTCACCGCGATGCCGAGCCCGAGCGGCATCCCCCGGGCGAACTCCCAGACCGGGGCGACCGCGAAGGCCAGCCCCGGGGCGTGCTGGAGGAACTGCTCCTGGGACGAGAACACCGGGACGTACGGCGCACCGGCCAGCTCGATGGTCGGCAGGTCCAGCGACTGCCCCTGCGGGTCCGCACCGGCCGGCAGCGGCACCCAGACCTGGCTGCGCGCCAGCACCTCGATCACCCTGGGCGTGGCACCCGGATCACCGAGCGCGGCGGTGAGCACCTGCTCCAACTCGTTCGCCGGCCAACTGCCGCCGGCCGGCGCCGCCTCCGCACTGCCCCACCCCTGCGTGTCCTCCACCGGGTACCCCATAAGCCCCTGTACCGCCCCATCTCTCGCCGCTGCCGCACAAGCCTATCGGCCCACACCGCCCCCGCACCGGCCACGCCGAGCCCTGCAGGGCCCCGCCCGACCCGCCCCCGGACCAGCCGAGCCCCCACCAGCCCGCGAGCGAGCCGAAGGGGCGCGCCGGTGCCGAAAGGGCCCCTCCAGCCCGCGAGCGAGCCGAAGGGGCGCGCCGGTGCCGAAAGGGAGAGAGCGAGGAAGGGAGCGAAGCGACCGCGGGAGCGACGACCGTCGGCGCCGGACCAAAGCGCCCCGGAGGCGAGCCGAGCCCAAGACAGGAACAGCCCCGGAGGCGAGCCGAGCCTGTGAGACACTGTCCGCGTCCTCGTGCGCGATTCGGCCGGGGCGCCCAACTCCATACAGGCCGCTCGAACCCGCGCGGGAGAGTCCGGAGCGCCAGCCCAGCTGGTGCGGCCGGCGCCGAAGGAGCAAGTCCTCCCCGGAATCTCTCAGGCACCCCTACCGCACGGGCGAGGCACATCTGGAAAGTGGCCACGGCCCTGCCGTGCGCCCACCCACGGTGCAAGCCGCCATGCTGTCCCCAGGGCAGCGCGCGGTGAAGCTCTCAGGTTGTGACGACAGATGGGGAGACCCAGCCGCCGCATGCCCGCGCGCAGGTCGAGCCCCACCGGGCCGGTCCGGCGTGTGCACACCTGAGTGCCAAGCCCAAGGAGTACAGGCCATGTCGTCCCCCCGTCTCACCGCGCTCGACGCGCTGCACCGCGCCCTCGGCGCCACCATGACCGACTTCGCCGGCTGGGACATGCCGCTGCGCTACGGCAGCGAGCGCGAGGAGCACCTCGCCGTCCGTACGAAGGCCGGGCTGTTCGACCTCTCGCACATGGGCGAGATCACCGTGACCGGCCCGCAGGCCGGCGAGCTGCTCGACCACGCGCTGGTCGGCTTCATCTCGGCGCTCGGCGTGCTGCGCGCCCGCTACACGATGATCTGCGCCGAGGACGGCGGCATCCTGGACGACCTGATCGTCTACCGCACCGCCGAGGACGAGTACCTCGTGGTGGCCAACGCCTCCAACGCCCAGCTGGTGCTGGACGAGCTGACCGCCCGCGCCGCCGGCTTCGACGCCGTGGTGCGCGACGACCGCGACGCGTACGCGCTCATCGCCGTCCAGGGCCCGGAGGCGAACGGCATCCTGGCCTCGGTCACCGACGCCGACCTGCCCGGCCTCAAGTACTACGCGCTGCTGCCCGCCACCGTGGCCGGCAAGCAGGTCTGGCTCGCGCGCACCGGTTACACCGGCGAGGACGGGTTCGAGATCTTCTCGGCCCCCGCCGACGCCGAGCACCTGTGGACGGCGCTGACCGAGGCGGGCCGGGAGGCCGGCCTGGTCCCCTGCGGCCTCTCCTGCCGCGACACGCTGCGCCTGGAGGCGGGCATGCCGCTGTACGGCCACGAGCTGAACACCGGCCTGACCCCGTTCGACGCGGGCCTGGGCCGGGTCGTGCGCTTCGACAAGACCACCAACGGCGGGGCGTTCGTCGGCCGTGAGGCGCTGGAGCGGGCGGCCGCCGAGGCCGGGGCCAACCCGCCGCGGGTGCTGGTCGGCCTGGTCTCCGAGGGCCGGCGCGTGCCGCGGGCCGAGTACGCCGTGGTGGACGCCGAGGGCGCCCCGATCGGCCTGATCACCTCGGGCGCGCCGTCCCCGACGCTGGGCCGGCCCATCGCGATCGCGTACGTGGACGCCGCGCACGCCACGCCGGGCAGCACCGTCGCGGTGGACGTGCGCGGCAAGCACGAGCCCGTCGAGGTCGTCGCCCTGCCGTTCTACAAGCGCGCCCGCTGAGCCGACGCCCGCACCGCGAGCCCCCTGCCCGACGTCCGCCCGTCGGACATTTCGGCCACCCGTTTTCCGCCGACCGCTTCCCATCCTGGAGAATGACGCCATGAGCAACCCCCAGCACCTGCAGTTCAGCAAGGAGCACGAGTGGCTGACCGCCGCCGAGGGCGGTGTCTCGACCAT
This sequence comes from Kitasatospora sp. NBC_00315, assembly GCF_041435095.1. Classification (NCBI taxonomy): domain Bacteria; kingdom Bacillati; phylum Actinomycetota; class Actinomycetes; order Kitasatosporales; family Streptomycetaceae; genus Kitasatospora; species Kitasatospora sp. NBC_00315. Next base: position 2,999,026 of record NZ_CP108025.1, read on the forward strand.
CGGCATCACCGCCCACGCGGCCGACGCCCTCGGTGACATCGTCTACGTGCAGCTGCCCGAGGTCGGCGACGCCGTCACCGCAGGTGAGACCTGTGGCGAGCTCGAATCCACCAAGTCGGTCAGCGACCTCTACTCCCCCGCCACCGGCGAGGTCACCGAGGTCAACCAGGCCGTCATCGACGAGCCGGCCCTGGTGAACTCCGCCCCCTTCGAGGGCGGCTGGCTGTTCAAGGTCCGGCTCGACGGCGAGCCGGCCGACCTGCTGAGCGCCGACGAGTACACCGCCCTCACCGGCGGCTGAGCCACCCCGACGGGGCGGCCGCAGCGAGGCGGCCGCCCCCGCCCGGTCCCTTGCCCGCTCCCGCCCGCCGCCAGGCCGCCTCCCCGGCCGATCCGTGGCGCGCGGCTGCCCCATGACGGGAAGATCCCACGATGACGGTTCTCAACCAGTCCCTGCACGCTCTCGACCCGGAGATCGCCGCCGCGGTCGACGCCGAGCTGCACCGCCAGCAGACCACCCTGGAAATGATCGCCTCCGAGAACTTCGCCCCGGTGGCGGTCATGGAGGCCCAGGGCTCGGTGCTGACCAACAAGTACGCCGAGGGCTACCCCGGCCGCCGGTACTACGGCGGCTGCGAGCACGTCGACGTGGCCGAGCAGATCGCCATCGACCGGGTGAAGGCCCTGTTCGGCGCCGAGCACGCCAACGTCCAGCCGCACTCGGGTGCGCAGGCCAACGCCGCCGCGATGTTCGCGCTGATCCAGCCGGGCGACACCATCCTGGGCCTGAGCCTGGCCCACGGCGGTCACCTGACCCACGGCATGAAGATCAACTTCTCCGGCAAGCTCTACAACGTGGCCGCGTACCACGTCGACGAGAAGACCAACCTGGTCGACATGGCCGAGGTCGAGCGCCTGGCCAAGGAGCACCAGCCCAAGCTGATCATCGCCGGCTGGTCCGCCTACCCGCGCCAGCTGGACTTCGCCGCCTTCCGCCGCATCGCGGACGAGGTCGGCGCCCTGCTGATGGTCGACATGGCGCACTTCGCCGGCCTGGTGGCCGCGGGCCTGCACCCCAACCCGGTGCCGTACGCGGACGTGGTGACCACCACCACCCACAAGACCCTCGGCGGCCCCCGCGGCGGCGTGATCCTCTCCAAGGCCGAGTACGCCAAGAAGATCAACTCCGCGGTCTTCCCCGGCCAGCAGGGTGGCCCGCTGGAGCACGTGATCGCCGCCAAGGCGGTCGCCTTCAAGGTCGCCGCCTCCGAGGAGTTCAAGGAGCGCCAGCAGCGCACCCTGGCCGGCGCCAAGATCCTCGCCGAGCGCCTGCTCAAGGACGACGCGACCGCGGCCGGTGTCTCCGTGCTCTCCGGCGGGACCGACGTCCACCTCGTCCTGGTGGACCTGCGCAACAGCGAGCTGGACGGCCAGCAGGCCGAGGACCGCCTGCACGAGGTCGGCATCACCGTCAACCGCAACGCCGTCCCGAACGACCCGCGCCCGCCGATGGTCACCTCCGGCCTGCGGATCGGCACCCCGGCGCTCGCCACCCGCGGCTTCCAGGCCGAGGACTTCAGCGAGGTGGCGGACGTCATCGCCGAGGCTCTGCTGCCCGCCTTCGACGCGACCAAGGCCGCCGCGCTGAAGGCCCGGGTCTCCGCCCTGGCCGCGAAGTACCCGCTGTACCCGAACCTGTAAGTCCTTCGGCAGTACTCGGCAGTACTCGGCAGTACACCGTGAGGCGGCCCACCCCCGCCGTCCTCCCGGATCCCCGGGGCACCGCGCACACTGGAACGTGGAGCGCGGTGCCCCGACCCATGCACCAGCTTGTCCTTCCACGAGACCAGACAAGGACGTCCCCCCGTGGCCATCAGCGTCTTCGACCTCTTCTCCGTCGGCATCGGTCCGTCGAGTTCCCACACCGTCGGCCCGATGCGGGCCGCGCGGATGTTCGCCCGCCGACTGAAGTCCGAGGGGTTGCTGGCCCAGACCGCCGCCGTCCGCGCCGAACTCTTCGGCTCGCTGGGCGCCACCGGCCACGGCCACGGCACCCCCAAGGCCGTCCTGCTCGGCCTGGAGGGCAACTCCCCGCGCACCGTGGACGTCGACCAGGCCGACCTGGACGTCGAGCGGATCAAGGCGACGAAGCAGCTGCGGCTGCTCGGCGACGACGTGGCCGACGCCCACCGGATCGCCTTCGACCCCGACACCCAGCTGATCCTGCACCGGCGCCGCTCGCTTCCGTACCACGCCAACGGGATGACCCTGGCCGCGTACGACGCCGACGGCGTGCCCGTACTGGAGAAGACGTACTACTCGGTCGGCGGAAGCCGGACGACACCGCGCTGCGCTACCCCTTCCGCACCGGCGAGGAGCTGCTGCGGCTCACCCGGGAGACCGGACTGTCGATCTCCGGCCTGATGCTGGAGAACGAGAAGGCCTGGCGCAGCGAGGCCGAGATCCGCACCGGGCTGCTGGAGATCTGGCGGGTGATGCAGGAGTGCGTCGCCGCCGGGATGTCCCGCGAGGGGATCCTGCCCGGCGGGCTCAAGGTCCGCCGCCGAGCCGCCTCGGGCGCCCGGGCGATGCGCGCGGAGGGCATCGGCCCGGCCAACGCGATGGAGTGGGTCACCCTCTACGCGATGGCCGTCAACGAGGAGAACGCCTCCGGGCAGCGGGTCGTCACCGCGCCGACCAACGGCGCGGCGGGCATCATCCCGGCCGTGCTGCACTACTTCCTGAACTTCATCCCCGGCGCGGACGAGGACGGCATCGTCCGCTTCCTGCTCGCGGCGGGCGCGATCGGCATGCTCTTCAAGGAGAACGCCTCCATCTCCGGCGCCGAGGTCGGCTGCCAGGGCGAGGTCGGCTCGGCCTGCTCGATGGCGGCCGGCGGCCTGGCCGAGGTGCTGGGCGGCTCGCCCGAGCAGGTGGAGAACGCCGCCGAGATCGGCATCGAGCACAACCTGGGTCTGACCTGCGACCCGGTCGGCGGCCTGGTCCAGATCCCGTGCATCGAGCGCAACGGCATGGCCTCGGTCAAGGCGATCACGGCGGCCCGGATGGCGCTGCGCGGCGACGGCCGCCACCACGTCTCGCTCGACAAGGCGATCAAGACCATGAAGGAGACCGGCGCCGACATGAAGGTCAAGTACAAGGAGACCTCGCGCGGCGGCCTCGCGGTCAACGTCATCGAGTGCTGAACCGGGCCCGGCGGTCGGGTGCGCTCCCGGCGGAGAACGATCATCAACGATGAATGATCAAAGGTCAGTTCGCGGATCCCTTCACGCACCAAAGGTGAAGTGGGTTACAAACCTTCCAATCCAAGACGTTCGGTTTGCTCACATCGTGAGACACATGCGATAGTCGAAGGAGTCCGGGGCGTGACGACGCCCCGGACGCGAACCACGGCCGACCATCCGACCTGGCACGGCCGTCCCCCATCGCGCGGTACGCACCCCCCTGACCGGCGCGATGACCTGCACGGGCCCCCACGCCGACCACGGCGACCGGGGGCCCTGCGTGTTTCCGGGCCGCCGGGGTCCGGCCCGCGCGGCCCTGGCCGGTCCTGCCGGGCACGGCAGACGGCCCGCCCCGAGCCGGCTCCGCTCCCGGCCCCGCTCCCTCAGCCCCGCTCGCGCAGCTTCAGCTCGAACCAGACGCCTTTGCCGCGCGGGAGTAAGTCCGCCCCCCAGCGGTCGGCCAGCTCGTCGACCAGCAGCAGTCCGTTGCCCGCCTGGCCGCCCGGCTCGGCGACGATCCGGCAGGGCAGGGCCCGCGAGGAGTCCCGCACCTCGACCCGGAGCCAGCCCGGCCGCTTCTGCACCTGGAGCCCGATCGTGCGGCCGGCGGCGTGGCGGACGGCGTTGGCGACCAGCTCGCCGGTGAGCAGCTCGCCGACCTCCAGCTGCTGGTGCAGATCCCAGGACTGCAGCACCGAGAGGACCAGCCGGCGGGCCACCGAGGCGGATCCCGGCCTGGACGGCAGCAGGACCTCGTCCGATCCCGTCTGGTCGCGCAGCCGGCCGAAGCAGATCTGTTCCAGCTCCGCCGGGCTGAGCCGCTCCAGGGCCGCCAGCGCCAGCGGGCCGCCCCCCGAGGCGAGGTCACCGACCGTACCGGCACCAGGATGTGATGACTGTTCCGCTTCGCCCCATCCCGCCATGCGCTCCATCATTGCGGAACGCATGCGGCCGCGTACGGACAATGAGCAAACAATCACCACCCGTCCGGCATATGCCGCCGGCGGCCCGATCGTTCATCGGACCGCCGTCGGCCTTCCACCGCCCGTACCGGGGCGGCCCCGCTCGTCGTGCTACCAGGAACCCCAGGCCACGTTCCAACCGCTGAGCCCGTTGTCCGGCTCCACCTGGCCCCGGTCGGAGTGCAGCACGGTCACCACGTCGCCGACCATCGACGACGCGTAGAACCGGCCGGCCACCGTGGACTCGCCGCCGCCCTTGACGTCCTGGAGCCCGACGCAGCCGTGGCTGGTGTTCGACCTGCCGAAGGAGTCGCCCCACCAGTTGCCGTGCAGGTAGGTACCGGAGTCGGTCAGTCGCATCGAGTGCGGCACCATCAGGTCGTACGGCGCCCCGGTCATCCCCGGCAGGGTGCTGGACTGCATCCGCACCACGCCCTCCTTGGCGGAGATCACCATCGTGCCGCCCCAGGTCGGGTGCTCGGGTGAGCCCGAGGTGATCGGGATGACGGAGCTCTGGCCGTCGCGCACCACGGTCATCCGGTGGGTGTCGGCGTCCACCGTGGAGACCTGGGAGCGGCCGATGGTGAACGGCTCGTCGGTGTCCACCCCGCCGTAGACACCGGGCGAGATCTCGACGCTCTTCAGCCGGTAGTGGACGGTCACTCTGGTCCCCGGCTTCCAGTACGCCTCGGGGCGCAGGTCCAGCCGGCGGTCACCGAACCAGTGGCCCTTGACCTCGGTGCCGTTGTCGGTCTCGAAGGTGATGCCCTTGGCCACCTCCGCCTTGTCGCGCACGTCCTTGTCGAACGTCAGCGAGACGATCATGCCGACGCCGTACGTCTCGCCGGCCGTGACGTTGTCGGAGGGGCTCGCCTCGTGCTGCGGGGTCAGCGTGGTGAAGCTGCTGTCCGCCGAGGCGACCACCCCGGCCGCGTCGGCGGCCACCGCGTTCACCCGGTAGGCCGTGCCGACGGCGAGCGGCGCCGCCGGGGCCCACCTGGCGCCGTCGGGGGTGGTGCTCCCGGGTATCTCCCGGCCGTCCTTGTCGGTCACGTGCACGGTGGTCAGCCTCCCGCCCGCCACCGAGACCTGCAGCGCGCCCGGCGCGACGTCCGCGGCGCCGTTCCTCGGCGTGATGTCCAGCACCGCCGCGGAGACCTTCGGCTGCGGCTGCCCGGACTTCCCGGCCACCGGCGCCGCCGGGGCCGAGGCGCCGCCCCCGGCCATCGCGGCCTGTGCCCCGCCGCCCGCACTCGCGCTCGCGCCACTCGCGCCGCCACCGCAGGCGGTGGTCAGCACCAGCACCCCGCCCAGGAGCGCGGCGGCCGCTGCCCTGCGTATCGGCCCCACGGGCCTGACTGTCGACTGCACGGCCGACTCCCTCCCTCGATCGCCGGACCCTGACCGGCTCTCCAGCTCACTGGACGCCGCCCCCACCGGAAAAGTTGCGCCCGTCCTCATAGCGTTACCGCGCGGGCCCTGCGCCACACGACCGGGCGCCGGGAAGCCGGGCCCCGGGAACGGCCGACGGCCACGACGGCCCGGCGGGGCGAGGCGCGGCACGGCCCGACGGGGCGCACCGCACGGCGGGAGGACCCGGCGGGACGGCCCGGGCGCCGGACCGGGAAGGAGCCGGGAAACGGACCGGGAAACGGACCGGCCCGGCCCCTGCGGACAGGGGCCGGGCCGTCGTACGAGCGGGACGAGCGGGCGGACTACCAGTTCTTCCAGTTCATCGTCCAGCCGCTCAGCCCGTTGGACGGGTCGACGACGGCGCTGGTCGAGTTCTTGATCGTGACGGGGTCGCCGACGATCGAGTCGTTGAAGAACTTGCCGGCCACCGAGCTGTCGCTGCCGCCCTGGACGTCCTGCATCGAGATGCAGCCGTGGCTGGTGTTCGCGACGCCGAACTTGTTGCCCCAGTAGTTGCCGTGCAGGAACGTGCCCGAGTCGGTCAGCCGCATCGCGTGCGGGACGTCCTTGATGTCGTACTCCGCGCCCAGGCCGACCGTCTGGGAGTTCATCCTGGTGACCTTCTCCTTGCTGGAGATCACCATGGTGCCGTTCCACGAGGCGTTCTTGGCGTCGCCCAGGGTGACCGGCAGGACGGTGCTCTTGCCGTCGCGGGTCACGGTCATCTGGTGCGTGGCCGAGTCCGCCTCGGAGATCTGCGAGCGGCCGATGACGAAGGGCTCGTCCTTGTCCACGTCGCCGTAGACGCCGGGCGAGACCTCGACGTTCTTCAGCCGGTACTTGATGGTCACCTTGGTGCCGGACGCCCAGAACTTCTCCGGGCGGAAGTCCACCCGCTGGCTGCCGAACCAGTGGCCCTTGACCGTGGTGCCGTCGCTGGCGGTGACGGTGATGCCCGCCAGCACCGCGTCCTGGTTCTTGATCGCCTTGTTGAACCGTACCGAGACGATCATGCCGACGCCGTAGGTGGCGTTGTCGGCGATGTTGTCGTTGGTGGAGACGGTCTTGGCCGGCGTGAGCGTGGTGAAGCTCGTGGTGGACGCGGCCACCAGGCCGGCGGCATCCGCGGCCTGCGCGTTCACCGTGTACACCGTGCCGACGGTCAGCGGCGCGGACGGCTTCCAGCCGAGCCCGTCCGCGGTGACGGCCCCCGGAACCGCCTTGCCGTCCTTGTCGGTCACCGCGACGGTGGTGAGCTTGCCACCGGTCACCGAGACGGCCAGCCCGGTGGTCGGATTGACGTCCTGGGCCCCGTCGGCCGGCTGGACGTTCAGTACCGCCGCCGACACCTTCGGGGTGTCGGGCGTGGCCGCACCGCCCTTGGCCGCGTCGGTGGCCGCCGCCGCCGTGTCGTTGCTCCCCCCGGCGCCGGCCGTGCCGGCGCCCGACGAACAGGCGGCCCCCAGCAACAGCACACCGCCCATCGTCAGCGCCACGGCGCCACGGCGCCCCCAGCGGTTGGTCCTGCGTATCGTGGCGTTACCCGCCTGAACCGGCTTCACTCGGTCTCTCCCCTCCCGGTATCCACCCTGAATACACGCGCTGGTGCCCGGATTGGTTTCACCGGCGCGGGTCTTCTTCACACCAGGCCCAAGGGCGAGGAGCAGGATAGCCGGGCGGGATGAGGAAATCCCCGGCGGGAGGGTGCTGCCCGAGGGTGCGCGACCGGGAACACCCGGGGTACTCCCGGCCAACGCTCAGCGGACTCCCACGGCGCCCCGGCCGGACGCGGCGGGCCCGGCGCCGGCCCGGGCACGCGCCCCCGGCCCGGTGCCCGGGTCCGCGCCCACGCTCCGGTCGGCGCTCGCACTCGGGGCCGGCGTCGTCCGGGCGGTCGGTGTCGGGGGCGGCGTCGGCGTCGGGGGCGGGGGCGGCGTCGGCCGCGCGCTCGGGGTCGGATCGGGCGCCGGGCCGCCCGGCACCAGGGCGCTGCCGGCCAGCCACTGCCCCCACGGCATGTTCCAGCCGTTCAGCCCGTTCTGCGGCGGAACGCTCTCCCCCGCCGAGCCGCGCACCTCGATCACGTCGCCGGTGATGGTGTGCTCGAAGAGCCAGCCCGCCGGGGTGTCGCCGACGCCGCCCTTGGCGTCGGCCAGGCCGATGCAGCCGTGGCTGGTGTTGTCGTTGCCGAAGACCTCCGGGTCGGCCCAGTAGTTGCCGTGGATGAAGGTGCCGGAGGTGGTGAGCCGCATCGCGTGCGGGACGTCCTTGATGTCGTACTCGTCGCCGAGGCCGACCGTCTGCGAGTTCATCCTGGTGACCTTGAACTTCTCCGAGACGACCAGCGCCCCCAGATAGGTGGTGTGGTCGGGGGCGCCGCCGGAGATCTTCAGCCGCCGCACCACCTTGCCGCCCTGGCGGACGGTGAGCGTGTGCTCGTCCAGGTCGACCTCGCTGACCTGGGCCCGGCCGATCGTGAAGCGGACGTCCTTGGCCTGCGTCCCGAGCTCACCCGGGGCGCCCTGCACGCCCTTGAGGCGCAGCGCGACGGCCACCCGGGTGCCCGGCGCCCAGTACTGCTGCGGGCGGAAGTCCAGCCGCTGGTCGCCGAACCAGTGGGCGGCCACCGGCACGGGCGGGTCGGCGGTGACCCGCACCGCCCGCTCGACCGCGGCGCGGTCGGCGATCGGACGGCTGAAGCGCAGCGAGACGGGCATGCCGACGCCGACCGTGCTGCCGTCCTCGGGGGTGAAGAAGGCGACGAAGGTACGGGCCCTGGCGATGGTGCTGAACGTGGCGTGCCGAGTGGCGCGGGCGCCGTCCCCGGCCACCGCGGTCGCGTCCAGGGAGTAGGTGGTGCCCAGTGCCAGCAGGCCGTCCGGGGTCCAGGAGCCGCCGTCCTCGGTGATCGTGCCGGGCACCTCGGTGCCCCTGCCGTCCCGGAACCGGACCGACTCCAGCCGCCCGCCCTCGGCCGGGGTCACCTTCACCGGGCCCTCCGGCGCGACGTCCCTGGCGCCGTCGCCGGGAGCGACCACGATCGCCGGGCGGGAGGCGGGCGGCGGCGCGACGCCGGTCGGATCGGATGGCGTCCCGCCGGCGCAGCCGGTGAGCAGGCAGAGTACGAGCGCGGCCGTACGCCGTGCCCAGAGCCGCGGTCCGGGGCGCATCCGGCCTCCCGATGTGTGTCCGTCCGTCCGATGGCGGGCCGCCCGCCGCCCTGGCATCCGCCGGTCCACGGCAGGCCGGCGGCGCGTCACCGGGGTGCCGTCCGCGGGCCCATGGGTCGAACCGCTCGATGTGGGGCATAACGACCGTATCGCCGAGGGGACACGAACGGATGTATTCGGCCAGGGAACGCCGGGATGGCTCACCGGGAGACAGAATCGTTCACGGTCCGTCACAAGACGATCCACCACGTGACAGCGGCATCCGATCAGGGAACAAGTGGGGCACGGGGTTACGGGACACTCGGTGCTGGGAGGGTGCGGCCATGACGGCACGGCAGGAGCTGGGACCGGGTGTACGACCGGGGGGATCCGCCGACCGGGACGGATCCGCGCAACGGCCCGCCCCGACCGGGGCCGCGCCGGCCGCCGCCGCCCCGGACACGCGGCCTCCCGAGGGGCCCGCGACACCCTGGCCCGGCAGCTGGCAACCGCTCGGCGCCCGCTTCCGGACCGGGCCCGAGGGCAGCCGGGGCACCAACTTCGCGCTCTGGGCGGCCGGCGCCGAGGCCGTCGACCTCTGTCTCTTCGACGAGGACGGCGGGGAGACCAGACACCGGCTCACCGAGCAGGACTTCCAGACCTGGCACGGCTACCTGCCGGGCGTCCTGCCCGGCACCCGCTACGGCTTCCGGGTCCACGGCCGCTGGGACCCGTGGACCGGTGCCCGCTGGAACCCGGCGAAGCTGCTGCTCGACCCGTACGCCCGCGCCGTCGACGGCGACTACACCGCGCACGACGCCACCTGCGGCTCGGTCCGCGACTGGCCCGAGCGCGAGGTCGCCGACACCGTCCGCGACAACCGGGACTCCGCCCCGTACGTCCCCAAGGCCGTGGTCGTCCACGACGACGACGACTGGTACGACGACCAGCGGCCCAAGACGCCCTGGGCCGAGACCGTCCTGTACGAGGTGCACGTGCGCGGCTTCACCATGCGTCACCCCGACGTGCCGCCCGAGCTGCGCGGCACGTACGCCGGGCTGGCCCACCCGGCCGCCGTCGAGCACCTCACCGCGCTCGGGGTGACCGCCGTCGAACTGCTGCCGGTGCACCAGTACGCCGACGAGGACCACCTCCAGGCCCGTGGCCTGACCAACTACTGGGGCTACAACAGCATCGGCTACTTCGCCCCGCACGCCGGCTACAGCTCCTCCGGCAGCCGGGGGCAACAGGTCGGCGAGTTCAAGCGGATGGTCCGCGCGCTGCACGCCGCCGGGATCGAGGTCATCCTCGACGTCGTCTACAACCACACCGCCGAGGCCGGGGAGCTCGGCCCCACCCTCTCGCTGCGGGGCATCGACAACGCCGGCTACTACCGCCTCCCGCTGCACCGCCGTCGGGCCTACGCCGACTACACCGGCTGCGGCAACACCCTCGACACCCGCCAGCCGCAGACCGTCCGGCTGATCACCGACTCGCTGCGCTACTGGGTCACCGAGATGGGGGTCGACGGCTTCCGCTTCGACCTCGCCGCCGCGCTCGCCCGCGGCAACGACGGCGTCGAGATGCACCACCCCTTCCTCGCCGCCGTCTCGCAGGATCCCGTGCTCAGCCGGGTCAAGCTGATCGCCGAACCCTGGGACGTCGGCCCCGGCGGCTACCAGGTCGGCGGGTTCCCGCCGCTGTGGGCCGAGTGGAACGACAAGTACCGCGACACCGTGCGGGACTTCTGGCGCGGCGCCCGGCCAGACGTACGCGAGCTCGGCTACCGGCTCTCCGGCTCCTCGGACCTCTACCAGCGCGGCGGCCGCCGCCCCTACGCCTCCGTCAACTTCGTCACCGCCCACGACGGCTTCACCCTGCGCGACCTGGTCAGCCACCAGCACAAGCACAACGAGGCCAACGGCGAGGAGAACCGGGACGGCACCGACGACAACCGCTCCTGGAACTGCGGCGCCGAGGGGGAGAGCTCCGACCCCGCCGTCCTCGGCCTGCGACAGCGCCAGCTGCGCAACCTGCTCGCCACCCTGCTGCTCTCCACCGGCGTCCCGATGCTCACCGCCGGCGACGAGCTCGGCCGCACCCAGGGCGGCAACAACAACGCGTACTGCCAGGACAACGAGGTCAGCTGGCTCGACTGGTCGCTCCTGGACGACCCGGGCTGGCGCTCGCTGCGCGACCTCACCGCCCGCCTGGTCCGACTGCGTCGCCGGCACCCGGTGCTGCGCCAGCGGGCCTTCTTCTCCGGCCGCGCCGCCGTCCCCGGCGGACAGCCCGACCTGGCCTGGTTCACCCCGCAGGGGCGGGAGATGACGGAGGCCGACTGGTTCACCCCGACGGCGGGCCTCGGCATGCTGCTCTCCGGCACCGCGATGTCCGAGCGCGACCAGCACGGCCACCCGCTGCGGGACGACAGCTTCCTGCTGCTGCTCAACGCGGGCGAGCACGCCGTCCCCTTCACCCTGCCGGGCGAGCCCCGCGCGGACGCGTACGGGAGCGTCGTCGACACCGCCCTGCCTGATCAGGGCGGTCCGCCGGACGCCACCCACCCCGCGGCCGGCACCCTCACCCTCCCCGCCCGCTCCCTGCACCTGCTGCGGCTGCTGCCCGCCCGCGCCGACGGCGACCGTCCCGGGTAGGGCCGACCGCCCGGCGGTGGCCGGTTCCCGCCGACAGGGGCAAAAAACCGGATGAGAAGTGACCGGGCACCGACATACCCTCACGGCGATGGCCGAGAACCAAGAGTCCACGCTGCCGCAGTCGCCACCCCGACCCGAGCAGGAGGCCCCGGCTCCCCCCACCCGGGAGTCCGGCGCCGCTCCCCGCAGCCCCACCGCCCCCGAACACCGGTCGACGGTCCGCTCGCTGCTGCGCCTGCGCCCGTACGCGCGGGCGATCCGCTGGCGGCTGGCCGCCGCGATCACCGCGGCCATGGTCGCCTCCGGCAGCGTCCTGGTCGTCCCCCTGGTCCTCGGCCGGATCGTGGACGGCCCGATCGCCCGCAACGACCTTCCGGCGCTCTGGCCGCCGGCCGCGCTGCTCCTGGTGCTCGGCCTGGTCGAAGCGGTGCTGTTCTACACCCGACGGGTGATCCTGGCCCGCCCGCTGGCCTCGCTGGAGACCGCGATGCGCGGCGACCTGTACGCCAAGCTCCAGCGGCTGCCGGTCTCCTTCCACGACCGCTGGAGCTCCGGTCAGCTGCTCTCCCGCGCCACCTCCGACATGTACACCATGCGGCTGTTCCTGGCCTTCCCGCTGGTCTTCCTGATCGTCAACTCGGCCATGTTCCTGGCCGGCACCGCCGTGATGTTCACCCTCGACTGGCGGCTCGCGCTGATCACCCTGGTGCCGGCCGCGCCGCTGATCGTGCTGACCCGGCACTTCGAGTCGGGCTACTCCGCGGCCGCCCGCCGCGCCCAGGACCAGAACGGCGACCTCGCCACGGTGATCGAGGAGTCCGTCCTCGGCATCCGGATCCTGAAGGCCTTCGGCCGCCACCGCACGATGGCCGAGAACTTCCGTCGCCGGACCCACGACCTGCGCGCGACCGAGCTCCACAAGGCCGGTCTGCTGGCCAACCTGTGGGCCGTCATCGTCGGCCTGCCGGAGCTGGCGCTCGGCTGCGCGCTGGCCGTCGGCGCATACCTGGTCGCCCAGGACGAGCTGAGCACCGGCGCCCTGGTGGCGTTCCTGTCCACCGCGCTGGCGCTGCGCTGGCCGGTGGAGTCGCTCGGCTGGCTGCTCGCCTACGCCAACGAGGCCGCCACCGCCACCGACCGCTTCTTCGAGGTGCTGGACGAGCCGGAGCACCCGGCCGGGCCGGCCGGCGCCTCCCCCGAGGCGGACGCCTCCCCCGAGGCGGACGCCTCCCCCGAGGCCGACGACGGGGAGCGGGGCATCCGGCTGCGCGGCGTCCGCTTCCGCTACCCGGACGCGCCCGAGGACACCCCGGACCTGCTGCGCGGGATCGACCTGCACATCCGCAGCGGCGAGACGATGGCCCTGGTCGGCGCGACCGGCAGCGGCAAGACCACGCTGACCGCGCTGCTCCCCCGCCTGTACGAGGCGACCGGCGGCGTCATCACGCTGGACGGCCGCGACATCAGGGGCATCCCCCGGCCCCGGCTGCGCGAACTGGTCTCGGTCGCGTTCGAGGAGCCGACCCTGTTCTCGGCCTCGGTCGGCGAGAACGTGCTGATGGGCGCCCCCGGCGCGTCCGCCGAGCAGCTCGACCGGGCCCTGGCGACCGCCCAGGCCGGTTTCGTCGAACACCTTCCGGCGGGCGTCGGAACCCAGGTCGGCGAGCAGGGCCTCAGCCTGTCGGGGGGGCAGCGCCAGCGACTGGCCCTGGCCCGCGCGGTGGTCGGCGACCCGGCCTTCCTGGTGCTGGACGACCCGCTCTCCGCGCTGGACGTGCACACCGAGGCGCTGGTCGAGCAGGCCCTGCGGCAGGTGCTCGGCTCCACCACCGCGCTGGTGGTGGCCCACCGCCCGAGCACCGTCCAACTGGCCGACCGGGTGGCCGTGCTGGACGACGGCCGGATCGCCGCCGTCGGGACGCACCAGGAGCTGCTGGCGTCCTGCGCGGTCTACCGCCACCTGATGACGGGCGCGTCCGTGCCGGGCGAGCCCGCCGGCGCCGACGCCCCCGTCATGGAAGGGAGCCCCACCCGATGAGCACCACCACGGTCGAACCGGCCACCGAGGCGGAGCCCGAGGAACTCCCGCCGCCCGCCACCGACGAGGAGGACATCCCCGTTCCGCCCGGCGCCGCCCGCGCCCTGCTGGCCGGGCTGCTCGGCCCGCACCGGGCCGCGATCGCCGTCGCGATGCTGGTCATCCTGGTGCAGCAGGCCGCGCTGCAGGCGGGGCCGCTGCTGGTCGCGCTGACGATGGACCGCGCCGTCCCGGCGCTGCGCGAGCACGACGGCGGCCCGCTGGTCGCCGTCATCTCGGCGTACCTGGGCTGCGCCGCGCTGAGCACCGTCCTGCAGCGCGCGTTCATCCGGATGAGCGCCCGGATCAACCAGGACATCCTGCTGGAGCTGCGCGGCCGGATCTTCCGGCACGCCCAGCGGCTCAGCCTGGACTTCCACGAGCGCTACACCTCCGGCCGGATCACCTCACGCGCGACCAGCGACGTGGACGCCCTGCGCGAGCTGCTCTCCGAGGGCCTGCAGGAGCTGCTGACGGTCTTCCTGTCGGTGTTCTACATCTCGGTGCTGCTGCTGGTGATGGACTGGCGCCTGGGTCTGGTCTCGCTGCTCTCCTTCCTCCCGCTCGTCCTGATCACCCGGTCGTTCCGCAGCCGCTCCCGTCGGGTCTACCGCCGCTCGCGCACCGCCGTCGCCTCGCTGATCGTGAAGTTCACCGAGACCATGAACGGCATCCGGCCGGTGCAGGCGTTCCGCCGGGAGAGCGCCAACGAGGCCTCCTTCGGGGAGCTCAACGACCGCTCGGCGACCGCCACCGCGGACGGGCTCCTGGAGCTCGCCCGGTTCGTCGGCCTGTCCCGGGCGACGGCCAACGTCTGGGTCACCGGTGTGGTGGTGCTCGGCGCCTTCATGGTCACCGACGGCAGCCTGGAGCTGGGCGTGCTGACCGGCTTCGTGCTCTACCTGCGCCGGCTGTACGACCCGATCGACCAGCTGGCGATGTTCCTGAACAGCTATCAGTCGGCGGCCGCCGCGCTGGAGAAGATCGCCGGCCTGCTGGCCCACGAGCCGACCGTGGCCGAGCCGGCCGCACCCCTCCCGCTGCCCGCGCGGGCCGTGCTCCCGGCGGGCGGACGGGTCGGCGGCCGCGAGGTGGCGTTCCAGGGCACCCGGTTCGCGTACCGCACGGGCAAGGAGGTGCTGCCGGCCTTCGACCTGGTGCTGCCCGCCGGGCGGACCACCGCCGTGGTCGGGGCGACCGGCGCCGGAAAGTCGACGCTGGCCAAGCTGCTCGCCCGCTTCTACGACCCGACCGACGGCCGGATCACCCTGGACGGCGTGGACCTGCGCGATCTGGCCGGCTCCGAACTCCGGCGCGGGGTGGTGATGGTGACCCAGGAGTCGTTCCTGTTCTCCGGGACGGTGGCCGAGAACATCGCGATCGGCCGGCCCGGCGCCACCCGCGAGGAGATCGAGGAGGCCGCCCGCGCGATCGGCGCGTACGACTTCGTCGCCGCACTGCCGGAGGGCTTCGACACCGACGTCCGCAAGCGCGGCGGCCGGATCTCGGCGGGCCAGCGCCAGCTGGTCGCCTTCGCCCGCGCGCTGCTGGCCGACCCGGCCGTGCTGATCCTGGACGAGGCCACCTCCTCGCTGGACGTCCCGGGCGAGCAGGCCGTGCAACGCGCCCTGCGGACGGTACTGGCGGGCCGGACGGCGGTGATCATCGCCCACCGGCTCTCCACCGTGGAGATCGCCGACCGGGTCCTGGTGATGGAGCAGGGCCGGATCGTCGAGGACGGCACCCCCGCCGAGCTGATCGGCGGCGCGGGCCGCTTCGCCGGACTCCACCAGACCTGGCGCGCCGGACTGGTCTGAGCCGGTGGACACCGGCTGAGCACCGGGCGGTGAACGCCCGGCGGCGGGCAGCGCCCGTGGCGGCGCGCGAAACGGCCGGGCCCCGAGCGGGGCCCGGCCGTCCACGGCGGGTTCAGCGCAGCAGGCCGGCGTCCATCCCGACCGACTCCGCGGGCAGCGCGACCAGGCCGAGTTCGGCCGGCGAGGCCAACAGGGGATGGGCGGGCAGCACCCGGACGGTGTAGCCGAACGGTCCGGTCCGGCTGAGTTCGAGCGAGCCCTCGTAGCGGGTCCGGCCGTCCAGGTCCGGTCCGCCGGCCGGTTTGAGGGCCAGCACGGCGGCGTCCGAGATGCCGTCGCTCTCGTCCACCCGGCCGGAGACCACCTGGACGTCCACGTCGGTCGGCTCCAGCGCGCCCAGGGAGACCTGGACCCGCAGCGCCAGCGCGCTGCCCAGCTCCTGCGCCTCGTCGGGGCACTCCGCCTCGACGTGCTCGACCCGGACGGCGGGCCAGGCCTGACGCACCTTGGCCTTCCACTCGGCGAGCCCCCGGGCGCCGGCG
Organism: Kitasatospora sp. NBC_00315; assembly: GCF_041435095.1. NCBI lineage: Bacteria > Bacillati > Actinomycetota > Actinomycetes > Kitasatosporales > Streptomycetaceae > Kitasatospora > Kitasatospora sp. NBC_00315. The sequence goes on from NZ_CP108025.1 coordinate 3,014,888, forward strand.
TGCGGGGCGCCGCCGGGGCGTGCGGCGGCCAGCTCGCGCTGCGCCACCGCCGCGGGCGTGTAGAGCCGCTCGACGTACTCGCGGACCATCCGGCCGGCCATCACCTTGGGCCCGAGGGTGACCAGGGTGTGCCGCACCATCGCGATCCACCGGTGCGGCAGGCCGTCGGCGCCCCGGTCGTAGAAGCGGGCCGCCACCTGGTGCTCGATCAGGTCGTACAGGGCGGCGGACTCGATGTCGTCGCGGCGCTCGGCCTCGGCGCTCTCCGGGTCCAGCACGCTGCCGACACCGTCGGCGGTGGGGATCGCCCAGCCGTTCTGGCCGTCGTACCACTCGTCCCACCAGCCGTCCAGGACGGACAGGTTGAGGCAGCCGTTGAGCGCCGCCTTCATCCCGGAGGTCCCGCAGGCCTCCAGCGGCCGGAGCGGGTTGTTCAGCCAGATGTCGCAACCGGGGTAGAGGCGCTGGGCCATCGCCATGTCGTAGTCGGGCAGGAAGACGATCCGGTGCCGGACGGCCGGGTCGTCGGCGAAGGCGACCATCTGCTGGATCAGCCGCTTGCCGCCGTCGTCCGCCGGGTGGGCCTTTCCGGCCACCACGATCTGCACCGGCCGGGTGGGGTGCAGCAGCAGCGCGCGCAGCCGCTGCTGGTCGCGGAGCATCAGGGTGAGCCGCTTGTACGAGGGCACCCGGCGGGCGAACCCGATGGTGAGCACGTCGGGGTCGAGGACGGAGTCCACCCAGCCCAGTTCGGCGTCGCCGGCGCCGCGCTGGCGCCAGGAGGTGCGCACCCGCCGCCGGGCCTCGTCGACGAGCTGGGCCCGCAGGGCCCGCCGCAGCTCCCAGATCTCGGTGTTGCCGATCCGCTCCAGCCCGGTCCAGCGCTTGGTCTCGCCGGTGGTCATGGCGTCCTCGGCCCGCTCGGCACCGATCTCGGCCGCCCCGAGCCGGACCACCGCCGGATCGATCCAGGTGGCCGCGTGGACGCCGTTGGTCACGGAGTCGATCGGTACCTCGGCGGCGTCGAAGCCCGGCCAGAGACCGTTGAACATCGACCGGCTGACCTCGCCGTGCAGGGTGGAGACGCCGTTGGCGCGCTGGGCGAGCCGCAGGCCCATGGCGGCCATGTTGAACAGCTTGGGGTCACCGCCGCGCCAGCTCTCGGCGCCGAGCGCGAGGACCTGCTCGACGGGGACACCGGAGAGCGCCGTGTCGCCGGTGAAGTGCCGGGCGACCAGATCGCGGTCGAAGCGGTCGATGCCGGCCGGGACCGGCGTGTGGGTGGTGAAGAGCGTGCCGGCCCGGACCGCCTCCAGGGCCGAGGCGAAGTCGAGGCCGGAGCCGTCGCCGCCGGTGCCGGCGATCAGCTCCCTGATCCGCTCCACGCCGAGGAAGCCGGCGTGCCCCTCGTTGGTGTGGAAGACCTCGGGCGCGGGGTGACCGGTGAGCCGGCAGTACGTGCGCACGGCGCGGACCCCGCCGATGCCCAGCAGCATCTCCTGGAGCAGCCGGTGCTCGCTGCCGCCGCCGTACAGGCGGTCCGTCACGTCTCGTTCGGCGGCCGAGTTGGCCTCGATGTCGGAGTCGAGCAGCAGCAGCGGGACCCGCCCGACCTGTGCCTTCCAGATGTGCGCGGCGAGGGTGCGGCCGGCCGGCAGGGCGAGGTCGATCCGGACGGGTGAGCCGTCGGCCTCGCGGAGCAGGCTGACCGCGAGTTCGTCGGGGTCGAGCAGGGGGTAGCGCTCCTGCTGCCAGCCGTCCCGGCTCAGGGACTGCCGGAAGTAGCCGTGCCGGTAGAACAGGCCCACGCCGATCAGCGGCGCGCCGAGGTCGCTGGCGGCCTTGAGGTGGTCGCCGGCCAGGATGCCGAGGCCGCCGGAGTACTGCGGCAGGGCGGCGGCGATGCCGTACTCCGGCGAGAAGTAGGCGATCGCGGCGGGCAGGGGGGTGTCGCGCACGGCGGACTGGTACCAGCGCGGGCCGCTCAGGTACTCCCGCAGGTCGTCGGCGAGATCGCCGAGCCGGCGCAGGAACCTGCGGTCCCCGGCCAGGGCGGCCAGCCGGGCGGCCGGGACCTCGCCGAGCAGGCGCACCGGATCCTCGCCGGTGGCGGCCCAGACCTCTGGATCGACGGAACGGAAAAGGTCTCTGGTCTCCGAGTGCCAGGACCAGCGCAGGTTGAGCGCGAGCTCGTGCAAGGGCTGGAGTTGTTCGGGCAGGACGGTGCGGACGGTGAATCTGCGGATTGCCTTCACGGCGTGAAGCGTAGACCCGTGAGCCCCCATGAGGCTGCGTCACCTGGCGTATTGGTGATCCGTTCGGCCTATTGATGAGATCGCATTCGGCGCATTGGACTGCGCAGGGGGCGCACGCGGCGCACTTTTCCAAGTCCCGCACCACCAATGCGTGAACACCGTGGAACAGATTGATTTCCGCTGGCCGATATACCCCCTGGTGCGTCCGAAAGTGTCGTCGTACCGCTGCGTAGGTCTTGTAGACGGTGCCACTATGAACAAAGGTCGTAGATGCTGCGGGGTGTGCGGCGACGGGTGGCGCCCCCTGGATGCAGCACGTCCGAATCCTGATCTCGTTGACGAACCCTCACCTTCCCTAGCCCATTCGGCCCTCGCTGCCGTTCCGACGCGTTTCCTTGTGCCCTCTCCGCTCGTTCACGGGTGGGTTGGGTCGCACTGGGGCGCGCCCGGAGAGGCGTGCGCCGGGACGCGCGCGGGCTCTCGGGCTCCCGGCTACAGGCGTGGCCGGAGTCGGGCGGGTTGCCGGGCTCGGCGGCGCGGGCAGGCTCCGGAGGCGCGACCTCCCCCCACCCACGCAGTTCTCCCGGTACTCCCCTGGCCCCGGACCGGCCGGCGGGAGCTGCCGCCGATCTCGGGCAGGAGCTTGGCATGCACGGCGACACGCGGGACCAGTCGGCACCGGTGGCCGACACCCTCGACACGGCTCTCGAAGCGACGCTCACCCGGTCGGTCGAACGGGCCCAGCCCGCCGAACGGGCGGACTCCGACACCCAGACGGACCCGGCGATGCCCAAACCCCGGGCGGCCGCCGCGGCCCGGCCGGACCGAGAACCCGCGACCGACGCCGACCCGGCCGCCGCCCCGCGCAAACGGGCGGCCCGGACGGCCGCACCCCGGACGACCACGCCCCGCAAGACCGCACCCCGCAAGACGACAGAGAGCGACACCGTGATCGGCCGCATCCCCGTCCTGGACGTCAGCCCCCTCGTGGACGCCGGCCGCCGCCCGGCCAAGGCCGTGGTCGGCGAGGCCTTCGAGGTCACCGCCACCGTCTTCCGCGAAGGCCACGACGCGGTCAGCGCCAACGTGGTGCTGCGCGACCCGCGCGGCCGCGGAAGCGTCTGGACGCCGATGCGGGAGCTGGCCCCCGGCACGGACCGCTGGGGCGCGAGCGTCACCCCCAGCTCGGCCGGGCGCTGGTCCTACCTGATCGAGGCCTGGAGCGACCCGGTGGCCACCTGGCGCAAGGCCGCCGCGGTGAAGCTGCCGGCCGGGATCGACACCGCGCTCGTGCTGGAGGAGGGCGCGCAGCTGCTGGAGCGCGCCGCCGCCGGCGTGCCGAAGAAGGAGGGCCGGGCGTTCGTCCTGGCGGCCGTGGACGCGCTGCGCGAGCCCGGCCTGCCGCCGCTGTCCCGGCTGGCCGCCGCGCTGGCCCCCGAGGTGACCGAACTGCTGGCCCGCCACCCGTTGCGCGAGCTGGTCACCTCGACCCGGCCGCTGCCGCTCCAGGTGGACCGCGAGCGGGCGCTGTTCGGCTCCTGGTACGAATTCTTCCCCCGTTCGGAGGGCGCCGTCGTCGACCCGACCGGCGTCGAGCCGCCGCGCTCGGGCACCCTGCGCACGGCCGCCGAGCGCCTGCCCGCGGTCGCCGCGATGGGCTTCGACGTGGTGTACCTGCCGCCGGTGCACCCGATCGGGCGGGCCTTCCGCAAGGGCCCGGACAACACCCTGACGGCCGGCCGGCACGACGTCGGCTCCCCCTGGGCGATCGGCTCGCCGGAGGGCGGCCACGACGCCGTGCACCCGGACCTAGGCACCATCGAGGACTTCGACCACTTCGTCGCCGAGGCCACCGCCCTGCACCTGGAGGTCGCGCTGGACTTCGCCCTCCAGTGCTCCCCCGACCACCCGTGGGTGAACAAGCACCCGGAGTGGTTCACCCACCGGGTGGACGGCACCGTCGCGTACGCCGAGAACCCGCCGAAGAAGTACCAGGACATCTATCCGGTCAACTTCGACCAGGACTTCGACGGCATCGTCAAGGAGACCCTGCGGCTGCTGCGGTTCTGGATGGGGCACGGCGTACGGATCTTCCGGGTCGACAATCCGCACACCAAGCCGGTGGTGTTCTGGGAGAAGGTGCTCGGCGACATCGCCCGCACCGATCCCGACGTGGTCTTCCTGGCCGAGGCGTTCACCCGCCCGGCGATGATGCACACCCTGGGGAAGATCGGTTTCCACCAGTCGTACACCTACTTCACCTGGCGCACCACGAAGCAGGAGATCACCGAGTACGTCACCGAGCTGTCCGGCGAGGCGGCCGCGTACATGCGGCCGAACTTCTTCGCCAACACCCCGGACATCCTGCCGGAGCACCTGCAGACCGGCGGCCGGGCCGCGTTCGCGATCCGCGCCGTGCTGGCCGCCACGCTCTCCCCCAGCTACGGCGTCTACGCCGGCTTCGAGCTGTTCGAGAACGAGCCGGTCGAGCCGGGCTCGGAGGAGTACCTGCGCTCGGAGAAGTACGAGCTGCGTCCCCGGGACTGGAGCCGCACCGACACCCTCGCCCCGCTGCTGACGGTGCTGAACCGGCTCCGCCGGCGCCACCCCGCCCTGCAGCAGCTGCGCGACGTGCGCTTCCACGCCACGGACAACGACCAGGTGCTCGCCTTCTCCAAGACCGCCGTCACCGAGGACGGCCTCACCGACCGTGTGATCACCGTGGTCAACCTGGACCCGCACCACGTCCAGGAGGCCACCGTCACGCTGGACGGCGACGGGCCCTACGCGGTGCACGACGAGCTGACCGGAGCCGCCTTCGGGTGGGGCCGGCACAACTACGTCCGGCTCGATCCCTCGACGGAGCCGGCTCACGTCCTCACGGTTCGGAGGAACCCAGCGTGACAGTGAACGAGCCCGTCCCCGACACCTTCGCCGAGACCTCGAAAAAGGACCTGGACCCGGAGTGGTTCAAACGGGCGGTGTTCTACGAGGTGCTGGTGCGGTCCTTCCAGGACAGCAACGGCGACGGCGTCGGTGATCTCCAGGGGCTCACGTCCAAGCTCGACTACCTGCAGTGGCTCGGGGTCGACTGCCTCTGGCTGCCGCCCTTCTTCGCCTCCCCGCTGCGCGACGGCGGCTACGACGTCGCCGACTACAAGTCGGTGCTGCCGGAGTTCGGCGACCTGGCCGACTTCATGGAGTTCGTGGACGCCGCGCACGCCCGCGGCATGCGGGTGATCATCGACTTCGTGATGAACCACACCAGCGACCAGCACCCGTGGTTCCAGGCCTCCCGGGAGGACCCGGACGGCCCGTACGGCGACTTCTACATGTGGGCCGACGACGACAAGCAGTACCCGGACGCCCGGATCATCTTCGTCGACACCGAGACGTCCAACTGGACGTACGACCCGGTCCGCAAGCAGTACTTCTGGCACCGGTTCTTCTCGCACCAGCCGGACCTCAACTACGACAACCCCCGCGTGCAGGAGGAGATGGTCGCGGGCCTGCGGTTCTGGCTGGACCTCGGCATCGACGGGTTCCGGCTCGACGCGGTGCCGTACCTGTTCGCGCGGGAGGGGACCAACTGCGAGAACCTCCCGGAGACGCACGAGTTCCTGCAGCGGGTCCGCAAGGAGATCGACGCGGACTACCCGGACACCGTGCTGCTGGCCGAGGCCAACCAGTGGCCGGAGGACGTCGTCGACTACTTCGGCGACTTCGGCTCCGGCGGCGACGAGTGCCACATGGCGTTCCACTTCCCGGTGATGCCGCGGATCTTCATGGCCGTCCGGCGGGAGAGCCGCTACCCGGTCTCGGAGATCCTCGCCAAGACGCCGACCATCCCCGGCAACTGCCAGTGGGGCATCTTCCTGCGCAACCACGACGAGCTGACCCTGGAGATGGTCACCGACGAGGAGCGCGACTACATGTACGCGGAGTACGCCAAGGACCCGCGGATGCGGGCCAACGTGGGCATCCGCCGGCGCCTCGCCCCGCTGCTGGAGAACGACCGCAACCAGATCGAGCTGTTCACGGCCCTGTTGCTGTCCCTGCCCGGCTCCCCGGTGCTGTACTACGGGGACGAGATCGGCATGGGCGACAACATCTGGCTGGGCGACCGGGACGGCGTGCGCACGCCGATGCAGTGGACGCCCGACCGCAACGCGGGTTTCTCCTCCGCCGACCCGGGCAGGCTCAGTCTGCCACCCATCATGGACCCGGTGTACGGCTACCAGGTGACGAACGTCGAGGCGCAGCAGAGCAGTTCGAGTTCACTGCTGCACTGGACGCGTCGCATGATCGAGATCCGCAAGCTCAATCCGGCCTTCGGCCTCGGGACGTACACCGAACTGCCCTCCAGCAATCCCGCGGTCCTGGCCTTCGTGCGCGAGCACGAGGGTGACCTGGTCATGTGCGTGAACAACTTCTCGCGGTTCGCGCAGCCGACCGAGTTGGACCTGCGGCAGTACGGGGGCCGGTACCCGGTGGAGCTGATCGGCGGGGTGCGCTTCCCCTCGATCGGCGAGTGGCCGTACCTGCTCACCCTCGCAGGCCACGGCTTCTACTGGTTCCAGCTCCGCAAGCCGCCCCGCCCGGACGGGCCCCGCCCCTCCGGGCGCAAGAAGTAACGGTCCACCAAGCAGTCACGGGCCTGCGGGCCCCCCGGCCCGGTGGACCAAGCCCTCCGGGGCGCACGGGAGTTCGAAACCCGAGCGCCCCGGCGGAAGCTGAACGACACCGCGTACGGAGAACAGCCCAACGGCTCACCACACTATGGCGTGACACCCGAGCACCGCTCGCGTGCCGTCGCCGCCGCGCCGCCGAAATCCGGAAGACTGACGGGCCCGGCCAGACCCGTCGGGCAGTAGGCCCGCTTCCGGGGAAAGGGAGTCATGTCCGAAACCTCCCGGTCTGAAGCCCACGTGCACCGTGATACCCCCACCGGCACCGCCGTGCCGGTCGGATCGCGCGGCACCGGGGTCCGCAGGACCGCCCTGGGAGTCAGCGAGCTGATCCAGGCAGCGCTGCCACTGATCGCCGACTGGCTCCCCACCCAGCGCTGGTACGCCGGCAAGGGCCGCGCCATCACCGGCCTCACACCCGTGGTCGGCACCCCCCTGCAGGTCGGGGACCCCTCGCTGCTGCACCTGCTGCTGCGGGTCGAGCACTCGGCCGGCGGCGGCGCGTCGAACGGCGACATCTACCAGCTGCTCCTCGGCACCCGCTCCGAGGAGCCGGCGGGGATCGGCCCGGGCGCCGTGCTGGGGCGGCTCAACCAGGGCCCCTACGACGGCGCCGTGCTCTACGACGCCGTGCACGACCCGGAGCTGACCGGCCGGCTGCTGGAGCACCTGGCCACCGGCGACCGCTTCGGCTCGCTGTCCTTCCGCCGTACCCCGGGCCCCGGCCTGCCCGCCAACCTGCCGGGCCGGGCCAGCACCGCCGAGCAGAGCAACAGCTCCGTCATCTACGGGACGGCCCTGATCCTCAAGCTCTTCCGCCGGATCAGCCCCGGCACCAACCCGGACCTCGAACTCTCGCTGGCCCTCTCGCGGGCCGGCTCCACCCGCATCCCGCGGGTCGCCGCCTGGTTCGAGAGCCGGCTGGAGCGCGCCGAACCTGCCACGCTCGGCCTGCTGCAGCGCTACCTGCCGGATGCCGAGGACGGCTGGGAGCTGGCGCTGGACCAGGTCGGCCGGCTCAAGGGCGACCCCTCCCCCGGCAACTTCGCCATCGAGGCGCACCGCCTCGGGCGGGCCACCGCCGAGGTGCACCGGGTGCTGGCCCGCTCGATGCCGGTCGCCCGGCTCGACCGCACCCAGACCCGCCAGCTGGCCACCGCGATGGCCGACCGGCTGGACAGCGCCGTCTCGGCCGTCCCCGGCCTGCTGCGCTACCGCTCGGCGCTGCGCAGCGCGTTCCAGCAGCTCGCCGACGCCCACCCGGACGGCATGCCGGTCCAGCGGATCCACGGCGACCTGCACCTCGGCCAGGCGATGCGCACCCCGCAGGGCTGGGTGCTGCTGGACTTCGAGGGGGAGCCGGCGAAGTCGGTGGCCGAGCGGCGGGAGCCGCAGACCGCGCTGCGGGACGTCGCCGCGATGCTGCGCTCCTTCGACTACGCGGCCGCGCACCTGCTGGCGGGCGGCCCGGTCGATCCGGAGCTGGCGCATCTCGCGGCGGCCTGGGCCGCCCGCAACCGGACGGCGTACTGCGCGGGCTACACCGCCGGCGGGGGCACCGACCCGGCGGCCTCGCCGGAGCTGATGCGCGCGCTGGAGATCGACAAGGCGGTGTACGAGGTGGTGTACGAGGCCCGGCACCGGCCCAGCTGGCTGCCCATCCCGCTCGCCGCCATCAACCGGCTGGCCCTGACCGTCTGACCGCTCCACCGGCACACCGACCCCGCAGGAGGACCCCGTCGTGACTCCGCTCGACCTGCCAGGCCGCACCACCCCCGCCGTACCCGCCACGTTCCTCGCGGGCAAGGACTCACCGAGGCGCGAGCCGGTGGTGCCCCAGCGGGCCGAGGCGGAGCGGGCGGCACCTGCCGCGTCCGTGCCGCCCGCCGTCCCTGCCGCGCCCGCACCGGCCGCCGTCCCGGCCCCGGCCACCGCGCCCGGACCGACCGCCGTGCACCAGCCGACCGCCGCCGCGTCCGCGGGGCCCGCCCACAGCGGCGCCCTGCGGCTGCCGGAGGCCCCGCTGCCGCCCTCCGAGGTGGATCGGCTGGTCTCCGGCGCCCATCACGACCCGCACGCCCTGCTGGGCGCCCACCCGACCAACGGCGGTACCGCGATCCGGGTGCTGCGCCCGTTCGCCGAGCGGGTCGTGGTCGAGACCGGCCAGGGCCCGGCCGAACTCACCCACCAGCAGAACGGCCTCTTCACCGGCCTGCTGCCGGGCAGCGACCTGCACCACTCGGCGATGGCCGAGCACCGGCTGCTGGTCAGCTACCCCGGCGGCGAGCCGCTGGCGCAGTACGACGGCTACCGCGCCCGCCCCACCCTCGGCGAGCTCGACCTGCACCTGATCTCCGAGGGGCGGCACGAGCAGCTCTGGCGGGCGCTCGGCTCGCACGTACGGACGGTGGACGGCGTCCCGGGCACCGCGTTCGCGGTGTGGGCGCCGAACGCCGCGGGCGTGCGGTTGATCGGCGACCTCAACCACTGGGACGGCACCGGCCACCCGATGCGCTCGCTGGGCTCCTCGGGCATCTGGGAGCTCTTCGTGCCCGGGCTGGGCGAGGGGGCCCAGTACAAGTACGAGATCCGCACCCGGGACGGCCGGGTGCTCGACAAGGCCGACCCGCTCGCCCGCGCCACCCAGTGCCCGCCCGGCACCGCCTCCGTCGTCACCTCCTCCGGGTACGCCTGGCAGGACGGCGAGTGGCTGGCCCGGCGGGCCGAGACGGTGCACCACCGCGCGCCGATGTCCGTCTACGAGCTGCACCTGGCGTCCTGGCGGCCCGACCTCACCACGTACCGCGAGATCGCCGAGGAACTCCCCGGTTACCTGAAGCGGCTGAACTTCACCCACGTGGAGTTCATGCCGGTCATGGAGCACCCCTTCGGCGGCTCCTGGGGCTACCAGGTCTCCGGCTTCTACGCGCCGACCGCCCGGCTCGGGAGCCCGGACGACTTCCGGTACCTGGTCGACACCCTGCACCGGCACGGCATCGGCGTGATCGTCGACTGGGTGCCCGCGCACTTCCCCAAGGACGACTTCGCGCTGGCCCGCTTCGACGGCGAACCGCTCTACGAGCCCGCCGACCCGCTGCGCGCCGAGCACCCCGACTGGGGCACCCTGGAGTTCGACTACGGCCGTACCGAGGTCCGCAACTTCCTGGTCGCCAACGCGGTGTACTGGTGCGAGGAGTTCCACATCGACGGCCTGCGGGTGGACGCCGTCGCCTCGATGCTCTACCTCGACTACTCCCGCGAGGGCGGCGCCTGGACGCCCAACCAGTTCGGCGGCCGGGAGAACCTGGACGCGGCCGCCTTCCTGCAGGAGATGAACGCCACCGTCTACCGGCGCTGCCCCGGTGTGATCACCATCGCCGAGGAGTCCACCGCGTGGGCCGGCGTCACCCGCCCCACCGACAGCGGCGGCCTGGGCTTCGGCCTGAAGTGGAACATGGGCTGGATGCACGACTCCCTGGTCTACATCTCCAAGGAGCCGGTGCACCGCAAGTACCACCACAACGAGATCACCTTCTCGATGGTGTACGCCTACTCGGAGAACTACGTCCTGCCGATCTCGCACGACGAGGTGGTGCACGGCAAGCAGGCGCTGGTCTCCAAGATGCCCGGCGACTGGTGGCAGCAGCGCGCCAACCACCGCGCCTACCTGGGCTTCATGTGGGCCCACCCCGGCAAGCAACTGCTCTTCATGGGACAGGAGTTCGCGCAGGGTTCGGAGTGGGACCACGAGCAGGGCCCGCAGTGGTGGGTGCTCGCCGACGACTGGCCGGCCGCCGCCGACCACCGGGGCGTACGGGAGCTGGTAGGCGAGCTCAACCGCGTCTACCTGGACGCCCCGGCGCTGTGGGAGCAGGACACCACCCCGGACGGCTTCCGCTGGCTGGACGGCGGGGCCGCCGAGGACAACCTGCTCTCCTTCGTCCGGTACGCCGCCGACGGCACCCCCCTGGTGGCCGTCTGCAACTTCTCCCCCGTGGTGCGCCGCGACTACCGGGTCGGCCTGCCCGCCCTGGCCGGCCGGGACCAGCTGTGGGAGGAGGCGCTCAACACCGACGCCGAGGTGTTCGGCGGCAGCGGTGTGGCCAACTCCCGCCCGATCAAGGCCGAGGCGCACCCCTGGAACGGCCAGGACCGCAGCGCCGAGCTGATCCTCCCCCCGCTGGCCACGGTCTGGCTCCGCCCGGCCTGAGCTCGCCGCCCGGGTGGCGGGGCCACCGCCGCCACCCGGGCGTGACCGGCACACCCGGCACGGCGGGAGGACCGGGCCGTTCACCACGGCGGTCCTCCCGGGCGCCGCACCCGGCCGGCGCTCCGGCGTTCCGGCGTCACGGCCGCGTGGCGGCGGGCCGGCCGCGCGGACCCCGCTCGGAGGCGAACACACGGCCGCGATGCGAAGGTAGGGTCGGATCGGCTCCCACCGTGGACGAGCCGGGAGTGATCCTCACCGAACGGAGACACCCGCGTGGCGCGCAGCGTGTACGTGACCGGGATCGATCGGGGGGACGGCCGGCAGGCCGTCGAACTCGGGGTCATGGAACTGCTCACCCGCCAGGTGGACCGGGTGGGTGTCTTCCGCCCGCTGGTGCACGCGCACGCGCCCGGCGAGGCGGGCAGCGACCACGTGGTCGAGCTGCTGCGGGACCGCTACCGGCTCGACCTCCCCACCGACGAGCTGTACGGCCTCACCTACGAGGCGGCCGCAGCGCTCCAGGCGGCGCAGGGGCAGGACGAGCTGGTCGGCACGCTGGTCGAGCGCTTCCGCGCGCTGGAGCGCCGGTGCCAGGCGGTCCTGGTGCTCGGCACCGACTTCGCGGACACCAACATCCCGGACGAGCTGGCCTTCAACGCCCGGCTCGCCAACGAGTTCGGGGCGGCCGTGCTCCCGGTGGTCGGCGGCCACGCCGAGGACCCGGCGGCGGTCGTCGCCGAGGTCCGCAACGCCTACCGCGCCTACCGGGACCTCGGCTGCTCCAGCCTGGCGATGATCGCCAACCGGGTCGCCCCCGGCGCCGCGCAGGAGGTGCGACGCGGCCTCGGCGAGAAGCTGCCCGTCCCGGCGTACGTGATCCCCGAGGAGCCCGCGCTGGCCGCGCCGACCGTGGCACAGCTGGTCGAGGCGACCGGCGCGGAGGTGCTGCTCGGCGACGCGGCGGGCCTGGCCAGGGACGTCCGCGGGTTCGTGTTCGGCGGGGCCATGCTGCCCACCTTCCTGACCGCGCTGACCGACGGGGCCCTGGTGGTCACCCCCGGGGACCGGGCCGACCTGCTGATCGGCTCGCTCGCCGCACACGCCGCCGGCGCCCCGCCGATCGCCGGCGTCCTGCTGACGCTCGGCCAGACACCGGGCCCGAACGTGATGGCCCTCGCCACCCGGCTGGCCCCCGGCACCCCCGTCGCGGTCGTCCCCGAGGGCAGCTGGATCACCGCCGCCGCGCTGACCCACGTGGAGGGCAAGCTCACCACGGCCAGCCCCCGCAAGGCCGAGATCGCCCTCGGCCTGTTCGAACTGAACGTGGACACGGCCGAGTTGACCAAGCGGATCGAGCTGAGCCGCTCGGAGCGGGTCACCCCGATGATGTTCGAGCACGAGCTGCTGGAGCGGGCCCGCGCGGACCGCCGGCACGTGGTGCTGCCCGAGGGCACCGAGGAACGGGTGCTGCGCGCGGCCGAGATCCTGCTGCGGCGCAACATCTGCGACCTCACCCTGCTCGGCGACCCGGACGCCGTCCGCCGCAGGGCGGCGGCGCTGGGCATCGCGCTCCCGCAGCACGAGAGCGCCGGCGACCGCGCCCGGGTGCGGATCGTCGACCCGGCGACCAGCCCGCTGCGCCAGCAGTTCGCCGAGCTGTACACCCGGCTTCGCGCCCACAAGGGCATGACGGTGGAGCTCGCCCTGGACGTGGTCACGGACGTCTCGTACTTCGGCACCCTGATGGTCCAGGAGGGCATCGCCGACGGGATGGTCTCCGGCGCCGTCCACTCCACGGCCGCCACCATCCGGCCGGCCTTCGAGGTGATCAAGACCTCGCCCGGCGCGGCGATCGTCTCCTCGGTGTTCTTCATGTGCCTGGCCGACAAGGTCCTGGTGTACGGCGACTGCGCGGTCAACCCCGACCCGGACGCCCGGCAGCTGGCCGACATCGCCGTCCAGGCCGCCGGGACGGCCGCCCAGTTCGGCGTCGAGCCGAGGATCGCGATGCTCTCCTACTCGACCGGCACCTCGGGCTCCGGCGCGGACGTGGACAAGGTCCGCAGGGCCACCGAACTGGTCCGCGAGCTGCGCCCCGACCTGCTGGTCGAGGGCCCGATCCAGTACGACGCGGCGGTGGACGCGCATGTCGCCGCCACCAAGCTGCCGGGCTCGCCGGTCGCCGGGCGGGCCACGGTGCTGATCTTCCCCGACCTGAACACCGGCAACAACACCTACAAGGCCGTCCAGCGCTCGGCGGGCGCGGTCGCGGTCGGCCCCGTCCTGCAGGGCCTGCGCAAGCCCGTGAACGACCTGTCGCGCGGCGCCCTGGTCGAGGACATCGTCCACACCGTCGCCATCACCGCCATCCAGGCCCAGAACAACGCCGAAGGAGCGCAGCAGAGTTGAGCCCGGGAACCCGCGTCCTCGTCCTGAACGCCGGCTCCTCGTCGGTGAAGTACCAGCTGATCGACATGCTCGACGGCTCCCGCCTGGCCTCCGGCCTGGTCGAGCGGATCGGCGAGCAGAGCGGCCGGCTGCTGCACACCGCGCCCGGCGGCGAGCGGCGCGAGAGCGTGCGGGCCTTCCCCGACCACGGCGCCGCGCTGACGGCGGCGGCCGGGGAGCTCGCCGCCGACGGCCTCGACCTGGACTCCCCCGAGCTGGCCGCGATCGGCCACCGGGTGGTCCACGGCGGCCTGCGGTTCACCGCGCCGACCGTGGTCGACGACGAGGTGCTGGCCGAGATCCGCCGGCTGATCCCGGTGGCACCGCTGCACAACCCGGCGAACATCACCGGCATCGAGGTGGCCCGCGCGCTGCGCCCGGATCTCCCGCAGGTCGCCGTCTTCGACACCGCCTTCCACACCGGCATGCCGGAGTACGCGGCCCGGTACGCGATCGACAAGCGGGTCGCGGACGAGCACCGGGTGCGCCGCTACGGCTTCCACGGGACGTCCCACCAGTACGTCTCGCGTGAGACCGCCCGGCTGCTGGGCCGGGCCCCGGCCGAGGTGAACGTGATCGTGCTGCACCTGGGCAACGGCGGCTCGGTCTCGGCCGTCCGGGGCGGGGTCTGCGTGGAGACCTCGATGGGGCTGACGCCGCTGGAGGGCCTGGTGATGGGCACCCGCTCGGGCGACGTCGACCCGGGCGTGGTCTTCCACCTGCACCGGGTCGGCGGCATGTCGATCGACGAGATCGACGACCTGCTGAACCGCCGCAGCGGCCTGCTCGGCCTGTGCGGGGACAACGACATGCGGGAGGTCCTGCGCAGGGCCGAGGAGGGCGACGCGGACGCGGAGCTCGCCTTCCGGAGCTACGTCCACCGGCTGCGCAAGTACATCGGCGCGTACTACGCGGTGCTGGGCCGGGTGGACGCGATCGCCTTCACGGCGGGCGTCGGCGAGAACGCGGCGCCGGTCCGGGCGGCCGCGACCGCCGGCCTGGAGGCGCTCGGCATCGCGGTGGACCCGGCACTGAACTCGGTCCGCTCGGACCGGGCCCGGGTGATCTCCCCGGAGTTCCCCCGGACGGGCGGGGCGGCCCGGGTGACCGTCGCCGTGGTGCCGACCGACGAGGAACTGGAGATCGCCCGGCAGGCCTTCGCCCTGGTGCACGCGGACGGCTGAGCCCTCCGGGCGCCCCGGAGGCCCCGCGTCTCAGGCCTCGGAATGCTTCGTCGGCGATTCCTCACGTTTCGCGGCGAATGCAGCTATAACACGAACGGATAGACTGATCCATATGCGCCGAGCGAAAATTGTCTGCACCCTGGGTCCCGCGACGGACTCCTACGAACAGCTGAAGGCCATCGTCGAGGCGGGCATGAACGTCGCCCGACTCAACATGAGCCACGGCTCCCACCCGGAGCACGAGGAGCGGTACCACAAGGTCCGCCAGGTGTCCGAGGACACCGGTCGGCCGATCGGCATCCTCGCCGACCTGCAGGGCCCGAAGATCCGTCTGGCCACCTTCGCCAACGGACCGGTGACCGTCGACAACGGCGACGAGTTCATCATCACCACCGAGGACGTCCCCGGTGACCAGCACATCTGCGGTACCACCTACAAGGGCCTGCCCGGCGACGTGAAGCCCGGCGACCCGGTCCTGATCAACGACGGCGTCATCGCACTGGAGGTCGTCAGCGTCGACGGCCCCCGCGTGAAGACCGTCGTCGTCGAGGGCGGCGTGCTCTCGAACAACAAGGGCATCAACCTCCCGGGCGCGGCCGTCAACGTCCCCGCCCTGTCCGAGAAGGACAAGGACGACCTGCGGTTCGCCCTGCAGCTGGGCGTCGACATGGTCGCCCTGTCGTTCGTCCGCAACGCCGCGGACATCGACGACGTGCACAAGGTCATGGACGAGGTCGGCATCCGCGTCCCGGTCATCGCCAAGATCGAGAAGCCGCAGGCCGTCGAGGCCATGGAGGAGATCGTCCTCGCCTTCGACGCGATCATGGTCGCCCGTGGCGACCTCGCGGTCGAGTACCCGCTGGAGCGGGTGCCGCTGGTCCAGAAGCAGCTGATCACGCTGGCCCGCCGCAACGCGAAGCCGGTCATCGTCGCCACCCAGATGATGGAGTCGATGATCCACGCCTCGCGGCCCACCCGCGCCGAGGCCTCGGACGTCGCCAACGCCATCCTGGACGGTGCCGACGCGGTCATGCTGTCGGCCGAGTCGAGCGTCGGCAAGTATCCGGTCGAGACGGTCCGCACCATGAGCCGGATCGCCGAGACGGCCGAGGAGGCGATGCTGGAGCAGGGCCTGCAGCCGCTGAACCCGGGGCGCAAGCCGCGCACCCAGGGCGGCTCGATCGCCCGCGCCGCGTGCGAGCTGGGCGACTTCCTCAACGCCAAGTCGCTGGTCGCGTTCACCAAGTCCGGTGACACCGCCCGCCGCCTGTCGCGCTACCGCTCGCCCATCCCGGTGGTCGCGTTCACCCCGGACGCCGCCACCCGCAACCAGCTCACGCTGAGCTGGGGTGTCGAGTCGCAGCTGACCGAGCAGGTCGGCTCGACCGACGAGATGGTGCTCCAGGTCGACCGCGAGCTGCTCAGCATGGGTGACCTCACCGAGGGCGACACCGTGATCGTCACGGCCGGCTCGCCCCCCGGCGTCCCCGGCAACACCAACATGGTCCAGGTTCACCACCTGGGCACGCGCGGCGAGGTCTGACCCGCCCCGCACCCCGAACGCCCGTGGGGCGGCTCCTCCGATGCCGGAGGAGCCGCCCCACGGGCGTTGTCACGTCGCCCGACGACCGGTCGGCTCAGTTGGTGTAGGGCTCGTCGTCGTTGTACAGGTGCATGCCCGGGATCTTCAGGGTGCCGCCGAACTGGCCGGCCTGGACGGCCTCCACCCCGGTCATCTCCATGTCGAGCGGGATCGGGACGGCGCCGATCAGATCCCAGAGCCAGCGCGGCAGGGTGTCCGGGGTGAGGGTGATCTCGCCGAGGTCGATCGGGATCGGCAGGCCGAGGATCTTCGACAGGTGGCCGGAGAGCCGCTCCACGTACATGGTGACCGGGCCCTTGCGCATCGTCGAGGTGCTGCCGGGAGCGCCCTTGACGTGGAAGGTCTTGCCGTTGCCCTGCAGCGTCGACATGTCGAGGTTCTCGATGTCGACGGTGTCGACCGTGAACTTCAGGACGCGCTTGGTCCCGCTGACCATGTGGACGTCGTACACCCCGTTGAAGACCGCGCCGTGCAGCCCCAGCCGGCTGCTGCGCAGCGTCCAGTTCTGCTCCGGGACGACGTCCCCGCCCGGCGCGTTCCGAGCGGCCACCGCACGGGTGTCCACCGCGCAGTTCGGGTTGGCGCTCGCCGAGGCCGACGGGCTCGGGGCGGCGGCGGCCTTCGGGGTCGCGGCCGCGGCCTTCGGACTCGCCGAGGCCGACGGCTGCTTCGCCGCCGGCGAGGCGGCGGGGGCCGCGGCCGCCTGCGGCGCCGGCCGGGCGGCGGGCGCCCCGGAGGGTGACGCGACGCCCGACGGCGACGCGGCGGACCGGGTGGCGGCGGGCGAGGACGAGGGCGAGGCCGACGGGCTCGGGGTGGCGGACGGGTGGAGCAGGTTGCCGATCCCGTCGAGGACGTCGCCGATGATGCCCGCCTGCACCGCGGCGGGGGCGGCGGACGCACCGGCGACGGGCACCACGTAGGCCGCGCCGATCACCTGGCCGCCGGTGGCGCTGCCGGCCTTCACCGCGGGCGCGGCGGTGGCGGGCGCCGAGGCGGCGGTGGTGGGCGCGGTGGTGGCGGGCGCCGAGGGGGCGGTGGCGGGCGCCGAGGGGGTGGCGGCCGGGTCGGGCAGCGGGGTCAGGTCGCCCTTGGGCACCGGCGTCTCGCTCAGCACGGTGTCCGAGGCGGTGTCGGGGGCGCTGGCGCAGGCCTTGCCCGCCGAGGTGTCGGCGGAGGCCAGCGTCGGGCTGTAGACGGCGCCCATCAGCAGCGCCGTCGGGACCGCCGCCATCGCCAGCGCGCGGCCGCGCAGGCGGTTGCGGGCCGAGATCCTGGGCGCGGCGTGCCGGCCGCCCGCGACGCCGCGCTGCCCGGGTATCGCGGGCTCGGTGTCCTCGGGCCCGGTCACCGCGCGTCCTCCGGTTCCCCGGCCTGTGCGGGAACGGCGCCGTGGGCCGTCGGGGCGGCGTGCCTGGGACCGGTGGACTGGTCGGCGACGGGCTGCTCGGCGGCAGGCTGCTGGGCGTGCTCGGCGGCGGGCTGCTCGGCGGTGCGCGCGAGGGCCTCGGTGGGGGCGTCCGGGGCCGTCTGCGGCTCCTTCAGCGGCGCCCAGGCCACCATCAGGCCGCCGCCGACCAGGCCGGGGATCAGCGCCAGGCCGAAGCCCGCCAGGTTGGAGACCGGGATCGAGACCAGGGTCAGCAGGGTGGTGGCCACCCCCGCGAAGACCCGGCTGATCGGCTGGTACCAGGCGGTCAGGCCCAGCACCATCAGCAGGATGCCGATGATCAGCGAACCGGAGCCGGCCGTGGTGGCCATGGCGATGGTCATGCCGTTGAGCGAGAGCTTGGCGTACGGGAAGTAGAGGATCGGGACGCCGGCGACCATGGCCAGGACGCCGGCCCAGAACGGACGAGTGCGGCGCCAGGTCCGGAACCTCAGCCGCAGGCGGGTGGCGCCGCCGGCTTCGTCGGGCCACACGGGGGCGGTTGCGCTGGACATGATGCAGCTCCTCGACGGTGTCTACGAGGGGAAGAAACTGATGGAGCGGCCGGGAGCGGCATGACTGCGCCGCCCCCGGCCAGAAGAACCGTCACCAGGGTGCGCCGGCCGACGCACCCTCAGCGTGGGTTCAGAAGCACTCGTTGCCCTTGCCGTCGCCGTTCTTCAGCGACAGGCTCAGACCGTTGAGCGTGAAGGTGCCGGCCGAGGTGGCCCGGGCGGTCTGCTGGACACCGCTGAGGTCCGCCACCTTGGCCGACTGGGCGAAGCCCGCGGCGCCGCTGGGCAGGCCGGCGCCCATCTTCGGGGAGATGGGGTGCCAGCCGTTGGTGGCCGTCCCGGCGAGGGTGGAGGCGTCCTGACCGATGTTGATGTCGGTGAACTCGGCGTCCGCGTCGAGCTGCTCGAGGTCGATGAGCAGGTTCTTCGCCGTGACCGGCTTCTTCGGGTCGGTGCCCGCGTGCAGTTGGAGGGTGATCTTGCCGAGGCCGAGGGCACTCAGGTCGGTGACCACGGACTGGCACAGGTTGTTGATGGTCGCGGTGTCGAACGCCGACACGGCGACCGGGTGCATCGTCCCGTTGGTCTCGACGTCGACCGCGCCGAACTGGGCGAAGTTGGTGCCGTGCAGGTGGTCGGTGCTGACCTTGAACTGCTGACCGGAGATGCTGAACGAGGCGGCCAGCGCGCTGTTGGCGATGCTGACGCCGACGGCCGCCGTCGCCACCAGGCTGGGCACCATCACCAGGGCGAAGCGCTTCCAGCGGGTCTTGCCGTAGGTCTGGGACATGCGAGTCCTCCTTCTAGGACGTACATCTCCGGCACCTCCCGGTGCGTGCACCGGTGGTGGCCTGGGATGGGAGAGAGCTACGTCCTCGGTAGCGGAGAGCGCCATGAGTGCCGTCGGGTCCGGGTGCCGCAGTGCGCGGCACGTCCGTTCCAGCACCGGCCACCTGTGGGGGCGGCGGGTGCGACCGACGACATCGGCGATCACCCCCGAGCGACAACCAGCGACCGCGCGGGCTGCGCGGCCGAACGAAGGACAGGAACCGCTGTGGGTTCGCGGATACCCCCCTGCCCTCCCTGCCGGCGGCCGGAGCCGTCGACTGCCCGGTGGGGATCCCGTGTGCTCCGTTCCGCCGGCCGGCTGCCGGGGTGAAGTGTGGGGACCAGGCGTCGCCGATCGTGCTCGAATCCCGGTCGAAGCACAAGAGGTTCATTACTGACGGGTAATCCAACAACAGGTGGCATTGATCATGGTTTCGCCCCTGCCATCACCCAGCGTGACGAAATGAAGGATTCGTGCCGAGGAAATCCGGGGGAAACACGCCGGAAACGCCCCTGGACGACCACCAAGGGTGATCGTCCAGGGGCGTTGTCAAGATTTGGTAAACCTGGGCCCGGATGACCGGATTGTCGCCAAATCGCCAGCGACACCGCAGGTCACCCGCCGTGCCGGCGGAGCGGTGGAGGCCCGCCCGGAACGCCGCCCCGAAACGGCGGCGCCGGCGCCCTCTCCGGGCTCAGAACAGCACGCGGGCCAGCGCGCCCCGGGCCGCGGTCACCCGCGGCTCGTCCGCACCGATGACCTCGAACAGCTCCAGCAGCCGCAGCCGGGCGGTGTCGCGGTCCGCGCCGAAGGTCCGCCCGACGGTGTCGACCAGCCGCCCGAAGGCGTCCTCGACGTGCCCGCCCACCAGATCCAGGTCGGCCGCGTCCAGCTGGGCGGCGACGTCCTTCGGATCGGCCGCCGCCGCCAGCCGCACGGCCTGCGGGTCGAAGCTCTCCACCCGGCGCAGCAGCTGCGCCTGGGCCAGGCCCAGCTTGGCCTCGGCGTTGCCGGGCTGGTCCAGCAGGACGTTCTGGTACGCCTGGACGGCGCCGCCCAGGTCGCCGCGGTCCAGCGCGTCGTGCGCGGCGGCCAGCGCCGGGTCCTCCGGGACGTACGGGCCCTGCTCGCCGTCCTGCGCCGGACCGGCGCCGGCGCCGCCCACCACGCCGAACCGCTGCTCGGCGACCAGGATCAGCTGGTCCAGCACCTTGCGGACGTTGGCCTCGTTCTCGGCGCCCTGGAACAGCGGCACCAGCTGGCCGGCCACCACGGCCATCACGGCCGGGATGCCCTGGATGCCGAACTGCTGGGAGATCAGCGGATTGGCGTCGACGTCGATCTTGGCCAGGATGATCCGGCCGGCGTACTCCTCGGCCAGCCGCTCCAGGATCGGGCTGAGCTGCTTGCAGGGCCCGCACCACTCGGCCCAGAAGTCGATGACCACCGGCACTTCGGTGGAACGCTGGACGACCTCGGCCTCGAAGGTGTCCTCGGTGACGTCGATGACGAGCGGGTAGTCCGGGCCGGCCGGGGCGATCCCGGCTTCCTCGGCGGCCGCCGCCTGGCGGGCCCGCTCGGCCCTGGCCTGCTCGGCCTTCTGGGCGGCCTCGCCGGCTGCCTTCACCGCTGCGAGGTCGACGGCACCGCGCAGGGCGGAGCTGGTGGGACGCGAATTCCGTGGCTGCATGGCACCATCCTCCCCCGTCCGTGCCGGTGTCGGGCGCCATCCGCCGGAAAGGTCGTGCCGCGCTGGTCCGCGCGGCCCGAGCCGCCCGTGCGGGAGCCCGCTCCCCCGGTGCTTCTCGTACTGCCCACATCTGCCGTGCCTGCTCCGGCGCGGATCCCCACCCGTGCCGTGCGCCGCCCCGTCCCACCGGGGCCGCTCCCCGGCCTGTCGGCCGGCGGGCGTTGACGCGAGGTTGTCACTCTTTCGCTACGAGTCGTAGCGTAACTGCACCAAGGCCCCCCGCCGCAAGACCCCGCGGCCCTCCCGGGACGTGAGCTGCCCCACTTTCGGCGCCCGCACCGCTGCCAACGGGGGCGATCAGTCGCTACCGTTACCCGTCCCACCCATGTTACTTACCAGTAGAACGCAAGGAGGCCAGGTGTCCGCCACCCCGACCCCCTTGACGCAGCCACCGTCCGAGCCGCGGGCGGCGGGCGGGGCGCCCTCCCCCGGACCCGAGGGCGCCGCCCGCACCAAGGGCCGGCCGCGCAGCGCCGCCGCCGACCGCGCGATCCTCGACGCCACCCGCGAGGCCCTGGCCGAACTCGGCTGGGGCGGGCTGACCATGGGCCACGTCGCCACCCGGGCCGGGGTCGCCAAGACCACGCTCTACCGCCGCTGGCCCTCCAAGAACGAACTCGTGGTCGACGCCGTCGCCACCCTCTTCGACGAGCTCGTGCTGACCGACCTCGGCAGCCTGCGGGCCGACATCGAGGCCGTGGTGCAGGAGTTCGCCGCCCTGCTGGCCCGCCCCGAGACCCAGGCCGCGCTGCTCGCGCTGTTCGCCGAGGGCACCCGTGACCCCCAGCTGCGCCGCCGCATCCGGGAGGCGATCGTCGATCCGCAGAAGCAGCTGGTGCGCCAGGGCCGGGCCAACGCCCAGGCGCGCGGCGAGCTCACCGCGGACCACGGCGAGGAGGCCGCCGCCGAGGAGATCGACATCATCTTCGACACCATCGCCGGCACCGTCGAGCACCGGATCCTGGTCAGCGGCGAACCGGTGACCGCGGAGTGGGTGCGGCGCTTCACCACCCTGCTGCTCGGCCCCTTCCCGAGTCTCACCGGGACCGCCGGGCGCTGACCGCCCCCGGCGCCGCTCCCGCCCCGGGGCACGGCGAAGCCCGGGACGGCCCCTGCGGACGGCCCCGGGCAGGCGACGGCGGTCAGAACCTGGCGGTCTCCCGGTAGGTGCCCCACTCGTCCCGCAGGGCGTTGCAGATCTCGCCCAGCGTGGCCTCGGCCCGGACGGCGTCCAGCATCGGCGGGATCATGTTGCCGCCGGAGCGGGCCGCCGCGAGCATCGCCTCCAGACCGGCCGCGACCGCCGCCCCGTCCCGGGCCGCGCGGCGGGAGCCGAGCACCCGGACCTGCTCGCGCTCGACCTCGTGGCTGACCCGGAGGATCTCCAGTTCGGGGGTGACGCTGCGGGGGTGGCAGTTGACGCCGACCACCAGCTTGTCGCCCTTCTCCAGCGACTGCTGGTACTGGAAGGCCGCCTCGGCGATCTCGCCGGTGAAGTAGCCCTCCTCGATGCCGCGCAGGATGCCGGCCGTCATCGGGCCGATCGGGTGGTCCTCGCGGCCCTTGTCCAGGATCCGCCGGAAGATCTCCTCGGCCTGCGCCTCGATCCGGTCGGTGAGCGCCTCCACGTACCAGGAGCCGCCGAGCGGATCGGCCACGTTCGCGACACCGGTCTCCTCCATCAGCACCTGCTGGGTGCGCAGGGCGATCTCGGCGGCCTGCTCGGAGGGCAGCGCCAGGGTCTCGTCCAGGGCGTTGGTGTGGAGCGAGTTGGTGCCGCCGAGGACCGCGGAGAGCGCCTCGACGGCGGTGCGGACCACGTTGTTGTACGGCTGCTGGGCGGTCAGCGAGACGCCCGCGGTCTGGGTGTGGAAGCGCAGCCACTGCGCCTTGTCCGTCCGCGCGCCGTACCGCTCCCGCATCCAGCGGGCCCAGATCCGGCGGGCGGCGCGGAACTTGGCGATCTCCTCGAAGAAGTCCAGGTGCGCGTCGAAGAAGAACGACAGGCCGGGGGCGAAGACGTCCACGTCCAGGCCCCGTGACAGGCCCAGCTCGACGTACGCGAAGCCGTCCGCGAGGGTGTACGCGAGCTCCTGGGCGGCCGTCGACCCGGCCTCGCGGATGTGGTAGCCGGAGACCGACAGGGGCTTGTAGGCGGGGATCCCCTCGGCGCAGTACGCCATCAGGTCGCCGATCAGGCGCAGGTGCGGCTCGGGGGCGAAGAGCCACTCCTTCTGGGCGATGTACTCCTTGAAGATGTCGGTCTGCAGGGTGCCGTTGAGCACCGCCGGGTCGACGCCCTGGCGCTCGGCCGCGACCAGGTACATGCAGAAGATCGGCACGGCCGGGCCGCTGATCGTCATCGAGGTGGTGACGTCGCCGAGCGGGATGTCCCGGAACAGCACCTCCATGTCGGCGGCCGAGTCGATCGCCACCCCGCAGTGGCCGACCTCGCCGAGCGACTTGGCGTCGTCGGAGTCGTAGCCCATCAGGGTGGGCATGTCGAAGGCCACCGAGAGGCCGCCGCCGCCCGCCTCCAGGATCATCCGGTAGCGCTCGTTGGTCTGCTCGGCGTTGCCGAAGCCGGCGAACTGGCGGATGGTCCAGGTGCGCCCCCGGTAGCCGGTGGCGTGCAGGCCCCGCGTGTAGGGGTACTCCCCGGGCCAGCCGATCCGCTCGAAGCCCTCGTACGGCTGCCCGGCCGGCGGGCCGTAGACCGGCTCGACGGATTCACCGGACAGGGTGCTGAAGTCCGCGTCCCGCTTGCGCGCGCTGTCGTACCGCTGCTGCCAGCGTTGCCGACCGCGCTCGATCTCCTCGGCGTTCATGGCCCCGGACTCCGCTCCGTAGGGCCGCCACGGCGTCGGGGCGGCACTGTTGCTTGGACGTCCCGCCAATTTACTAGGATGTCCTAGTACTTGTCGACGGCGGCATGCCCCGGGCGGTCGTCCGGGCATGCGAAAGGGCGCCCCCGCCCCGGAGGGAGGAGGCGCCCCGATGGGCTCCGTCAGACGCCGGCCGGCTGCTGGACGGCGGTGGGCGCCGGCTGCCCGGTCGCCTCCCGCACCACCCGGCGCTCGGCGAAGAAGGACGCGAAGGGGATGCAGCCCGCCGCGAGGGTGAAGACCAGCCGGCCCAGCGGCCACTTGAGCTTCTGGCCGAGCAGGAAGGTCACCACGAAGTACCCGATGTAGAGGTAGCCGTGCAGCATCGCCACGTAGGTGGTGAGGTCCTCAGCGGCGCCGAAGCCGTACTTCGCGACCATGAAGCCGCAGAAGACCAGCAGCGCACAGCCGGTCGCAATCGCCAGGGCCCGGTACCAGCCCAGCAGGGGGGTCGCCTTCATTCCTACATCGCCTCGCTCGGCAGGATCGGTTGGTACGTCCGGATCTGCGCACCGCTTCCCCGAGGGTAGCCGCCGTGACGGCGCGCCCCGCGCGCACCCCCCGCGGCGGGCGAGCGGGCCGGTCAGCGGTCGGCCGGCTCCTCGGCCGGGCTGAAGTCGCCCGCCGACACCCGCAGCGGCCTGATCAGGTCGAACACCTGCCGGCACTGGTCCGCGTCGTAGTCCTCCAGGCCGAACTCCATCGCCATCAGCTCCCGGGTCGCCTCCTCGACGGCCCGCCGGCCCCGGTCGGTGATCGAGGCGAGCACGCCCCGCCCGTCCAGCGGGTTGGGGCGCCGGGCCACCAGGCCGGCCCGCTCCAGGCGGTCGACGGTGTTGGTGACGCTGGTGGGGTGGACCATCAGCCGCTCGCCGATCTTGGAGAGCGAGAGCTCACCGGTGCGGCTGAAGGTGAGCAGCACCAGGGCCTCGTACCGGGCGAACGTCAGCCCGTAGGGCTTGAGCACCGCGTCGACGCGGGCGAGCAGGATCTGGTGGGCGCGCATGACCGAGGTGATCGCCGCCATCGAGGGGACCGCGCCCCAACGGCGGGTCCAGAGCTCGTCGGCGCGGGCGATCGGGTCGAAGTCGAGTGCGAGGGGCTTGGCCACGCCTCCCACCGTACCGGCGGGTGCGGCGCGGGGTAGCAGGCGTCCCTGATCGTGGACAAGACCGGCGCCTGGCGGGATGTCGCCAGTCTCCCCGCCAGGTACATACCAGGACATTGCAGCGGTGTGAACGCCGGACCACCGGAGGGCAACCGCCCGGCGCCGCGCGGGAATCGGGCCCGCTGACCGCCCATCAGCGGCGAAACCTCCCGCCCTTCAGGCAATTTGAGTGATTTGTCGGAATTGACCGGTCGACCCCGCCTGGCGAGGTCCTGCCAATTCCTGAGCGATACCTGTCATTTCACTTTTCGGATTGTCATGCTTCTGGCCAGCCCCGTACGACACCCGCCCCCCACCCCACCGGCAGGTGCCGCATGACCGCACGGAGCAGCACGTCAGCGCCCGTCCCGCCCCGACGGCACTAACCCCGGTGCCCCGGGACGCAGCGCGACCGCGCACACGCGGTTGTACCGGAAGGAATCCGTACGTGAAGCGAAAGCTCGCAGCCGGCGCCGTACTGTCCGCCGCCGCCCTTCTCACCGGCGTGATCCAGGTGAGCGCGGCCCAGGCCGGCCCCGTCCCCGCGCCGCAGGCGCAGGCGCAGGCCGCACAGCAGCGCGCCGCCCTGATCGCCGTGGCGAACGGCCAGTCCGTACCGCTGGCCCGGGCGCTGGCGCTCGGCAGCCAGGAGCAGTTGGTCGCCAAGGACGCCGTGGTGGACGCCAACGGCACCCGTCACCTGCGCTACGAGCGCACCCTCGGCGGGCTGCCGGTGCTCGGCGGCGACCTGGTCGTGCACCAGGGCGCCGACGGCACGGTGACCTCGGTCGACAAGGCGGTCGAGGGGCAGTTGTCGCTGCCGAGCCTCACCCCCGCGCTGTCCGCCGACAAGGCCGCCGCGCAGGCCGACGGCGCCGTCCGGGCCACCATCGGCGCCACCGTGGACAAGGACGAGCAGCCCCTGAAGGAGGTCGGGCAGGCCGGCGCCGCGAAGCTGGTCGTCTGGGCCGCCTCGGGCACCCCGCGGCTGGCCTACCAGACCGTCGTCGAGGGCGTGCGCGCCGACGGCACCCCGAGCCGGCAGACCCTGGTGACCGACGCCGCCAGCGGCGCGGTGCTCTCCACCCACGAGGACATCCAGACCGCTGCCGGCACCGGCAAGGGCGTCTTCGTCGGCTCCGTGGCGCTGACCACCACGCTGAGCGGCTCGACCTACCAGCTCAAGGACGCCACCCGCGGCGGCCAGTACACCACCGACCTCGCGCACAAGACCTCCGGCACCGGCACCCTCTACACCGACGCCGACAACGCCTGGGGCGACGGCACCGTCTCCAGCGGCCAGTCCGCCGCGGTGGACGCCCAGTACGGCGTCGCCGCCACCTGGGACTTCTACAAGAGCACCTTCGGGCGCAACGGCATCAAGAACAACGGCGTCGGCGCCTACAGCCGGGTCCACTACGGCAACAACTACGTGAACGCCTTCTGGGACGACTCCTGCTTCTGCATGACGTACGGCGACGGCGCGAGCAACACCCACCCGCTCACCGAGATCGACGTGGCCGGCCATGAGATGAGCCACGGCGTCACCTCGTCGACGGCCGGGCTGAACTACTCGGGTGAGTCCGGCGGCCTGAACGAGGCCACCAGCGACATCTTCGGCACGATGGTGGAGTTCTACGCCAACCTGCCGAAGGACAACCCGGACTACCTCATCGGCGAACTGATCAACATCAACGGCAACGGCACCCCGCTGCGCTACATGGACAAGCCCTCCAAGGACGGCGGCTCGGCCGACTCCTGGTACTCGGGTGTCGGCAACCTCGACGTCCACTACTCCTCGGGCGTCGCCAACCACTTCTTCTACCTGCTGTCCGAGGGCAGCGGCGCGAAGACCGTCAACGGGGTCAGCTACAACAGCCCGACCTCCAACGGCTCCACGGTCACCGGCATCACCCGGGCCAAGGCCGCGCAGATCTGGTACCGCGCGCTGACCGTGTACTTCACCTCGACCACCAACTACAAGGCCGCCCGCACCGCCACCCTCAAGGCGGCGACGGACCTGTACGGCTCCACCTCCACCGAGTACAAGGCGGTGGCGGCCGCCTGGAGCGCCGTCAACGTCAGCTGACGCGACGCAGGACCGGCACGCGCGGCGCCGGGACCCGGACGGGTCCCGGCGCCGCGCGTCGTGCGCTGCGCGGCCGCGGCCGTCAGGCGGCGGCGGTCCCGCGCTCGGCGGCGGCCGGCGCCGGGTACTCCCCGCGCTCCTCCTTGGCGAGCATCCGCTCGGCGAAGAAGCCGCCGGTCGGCAGGACGGACAGGACGAACAGCAGGGCGCCGCGCTTGAGGTCCCACTTCTGCTGCTGCCAGGCCAGGATCAGGAAGACCACGTAGAGGATGAAGAGCATCCCGTGGATCATCCCCATCACCGGCACGCCGTTGAAGCTGGTGGTCCGCTTCAGCACCGAGCAGACCATCAGCAGGATGAAGGACAGGCCCTCGGGGCCGGAGACAAGGCGCAGGCGGTGGACGGCGCTGCTGGGCTTCACGGGCGGTTACCTCATTGCGGCGGGGGCGGGGACGCGAGGGCTGCGAGCTTGTGAATCGACTCACAAGCCGCGATCCATTATCACCGAGCCGACGGCGGGCGCGGCGCGCGGGGCCCCCGCCGTGCCCGATCTCACAGGCGGCCCGGGTCACAGCCCTGCCACAGAAGCGCGGCCGGGGTCGGGCCGCGCCCCGCGTCCGCTCTATCCTGCTGCTGCCGCACGGCCCGGCGTCCCGGGCCGGCCACACCGAGCACGGGGGACCGAGAGATGTTCAAACCGGACTGGAACCGACGGACGTGCTCACGGCGCGGCCACATCACCTACGCGCCGACCGAGCCCGACCTGCGCCGCCGCCTGCACGCCGCCACCGAGCTCGGCGACGCCTGGCGCTGCCTTCGCTGCGGGGACTTCGAGCTGGGCGAACCGCACGGCTCCGGGCCCGCCGAGGAGGCCCCGCTGGTCCCCCGCGGCAAGGCCCTGCGGGATCTGTTCATCCTGCGCTTCCTCGCGGTGGAGCGACTGCTGCGCGGCCTGCTGGTCGTGCTCGCGGCCTGGGCGGTCTGGCGGTTCTCGAACAGTCAGGACTCGATGCGCCGGCTGTTCGACGAGAACCTGACGGTCTTCAGGCCGGTGACCGACCACTTCCACTGGGATCTCGAACACTCCCCCGTGGTGGACACCATCCGCAAGACCTTCGACTACCAGCACAAGACCCTGCTGATCGTGGCGGTCGCGCTGATCGCCTACGCGCTGATCGAGATCGTCGAGGCGGTCGGCCTCTGGATGGGCCGGCGCTGGGCCGAGTACCTCACCGTGGTGGCCACCGCGGCCTTCCTGCCGCTGGAGGTCTACGAGCTCACCGAGCACGTGAGCGCGCTGAAGGTCTGCACGCTGCTGCTGAACGTCGTCGCGGTGCTGTGGATCCTGCTCTCCAAGCGACTGTTCGGCCTGCGCGGCGGCGTGGTGGCCTTCGAGGCGGAGCGGCACTCGGCCTCCCTGCTGGAGGTGGAGCAGGCGGCCGGCACCGCGACGCGTCCGGCGCACACCCCGGCGTCCGCCTGACGCCCCGTCGTTTGTCCCATCTGGGTACCAGAAACGTCCGGCCCTCTCCCGCGAAGTCACCCGGGCCCGCTACATTCAGCCGGTGGCACAGTTTCGACTTCAAGGATCCAAGGTGCTCGCCGTCGACATGACGGGCGACGCCGTCAAGGCCAAGAACGGCTCGATGGTCGCTTACACCGGCCAGATCGCCTTCAAAAAACTGTCCGGTGGCGGTGACGGCCTACGCGGCATGGTCACCCGCAGGCTGACCGGTGAGCAGATGGTGGTCATGGAGGCGAAGGGGCAGGGCACCTGCTACTTCGCCGACCGTGCCACCGAGATAAACCTGGTGCGGTTGAACGGCGAGACGCTCTACGTCGAGTCGGACAACCTGCTCTGCACCGAGGCGACGCTGCACACCGGCACCAGCTTCACCGGCCTCAACGGCATCTCGTCCGGCAACGGCCTGTTCACCACCAAGGTCGAGGGGCACGGCTGGGCCGCGCTCACCTCCAAGGGCCCGGCGATCATCCTGCGGGTCTCCCAGGGGATGCCGCTACGGGTCGACCCGGGTGCGTACGTCGCGCACACCGGCAATCTCAACCGCAGCCTCAAGTCGGGCGCGGGCTGGACCACGCTGATGGGCGAGGGCGGTGGTGAGGCCGTCCAGGTGGAGTTCGCCGGTGAGGGCCTGGTCTACGTCCAGCCTTCGGAGAAGCTGACGCTCGGGGGTGACGTCTGATGCCGTTCGCGAAGATCAACAACAAGATGATCGAGGCCCAGGTCGTTCCCGGCCAGCGGGTCTTCAGCCAGCGCGGCGCGATGCTGGCCTACCGGGGCGAGGTCACCTTCACCCCGAACCTCACGGGCGGCCAGGGCGGCGTCATGTCGATGATCGGCCGGCGGGTGGCCAACGAGGACACCCCGCTGATGACGGTCGAGGGCCACGGCAGCGTGATGTTCGGCCACGGCGGCCACCACGTCCAGGTGATCGACATGACCGGCGACTCGCTCTACGTCGAGGCGGACCGCCTGCTCGCCTTCGAGGGCTCGCTCCAGCAGTCCACCATGTTCATGGGCCAGCAGGGCGGGGTGATGGGCATGGTCCGCGGCCAGGTCACCGGCCAGGGCCTGTTCACCACCAAGCTGGACGGCCACGGCTCCGTCGCGGTGATGGCGCACGGCGGAGTGATCGAACTGCCGATCACCCCGAACCAGCCGGTCCACGTCGACCCGCAGGCGTACGTGGCGCACCGCGGCGACGTCCGCAACAAGCTTTCCACCGCGCTGGGCTGGCGCGACATGATCGGGCGCGGCTCGGGCGAGGCGTTCCAGCTGGAGCTGTCCGGGCACGGCGTGGTGTACGTGCAGGCGAGCGAGGAGAAGCTCTGATGTCCTACCCGCCGCAGCAGCCGCCGTACGGCCAGCCCGACCCGTACGGGCAGCAGTCCCCGTACGGCCAGCCCACCCAGCCGGGGTACCCGGCGCCGCCCGGCGGCTACGGCCAGCCGCAGCAGGGCTACCCGCCGCCGCCCCCGCAGGGCTACCCCCCGCCGCCGCCCCAGGGCTACCCGCAGCAGCAGCCGCAGCAGGGCTACCCGCCCCAGCAGCAGCAGCAGTACGCGCAGGAGCAGTTCGGCGGTGCGCAGGCCCCGCTGCCGAAGGCGCAGGACGGCTCGGGCCCGGTGGTGCACGACGTGCACAGCCTGCCCGTCAACGACAACGTCAACCCGTACACCTTCTCGGTCGACCTCAACGGGTCGTACTTCCTGCAGAAGGGCAAGATGATCGCCTACTACGGCGACGTCTCCTTCAAGGGCGTCGGCGCGGGCGCGCTCGACCGGATGCTCGGACGGCACTTCAACTCACCGCTGCACGCCTCGGACTGGGTGGTGGCCGAGGGCCGCGGCAAGATGCTGCTGGCCGACCGGGCCTTCGACCTCAACTCCTACGACCTGGAGGCCGGCAACCTGACGGTGCGCTCCGGCAACCTGCTGGCGTTCGAGCCGACCCTGCAGCTGAAGCAGTCGATCATCCCGGGGTTCCTGACCCTGATCGGCACCGGCAAGTTCGTGGCGGCCTCCAACGGCCCGGTGCACTTCGTCGAGCCGCCGATCCGGGTCGACCCGCAGGCGCTGGTCGGCTGGGCGGACTGCCCCGCACCCTGCCACCACTACGACGAGGCGTACATGCACGGCCTGATCGGCGGCCTGCGCAGGCTGACCGGCGTGGGCGGCGCCTCCGGCGAGGAGCACCAGTTCGAGTTCATCGGCGCCGGCCAGGTGCTGCTGCAGTCGACCGAGGTGCTGATGGCGGACCGCTCGGTGGGCCAGGTGCACGCCGAGGCGGGCGTGCCCGGCTCCGGTGTGCCGCACCAGCAGGCCGCCGGCGGGGCGCAGCAGCTTCCGAACGTGAACATCCCGGGTCTGGGTAATCTGGGTGATCTCGGACGGCGGTTCGGCCTCTAGCTTTGTACAACATTTAACAATGGGGGATATGCTGTCCGCATGGACACGCACACTCCCCCTGCCGCAGACGTCTCCTCCTCCCAGCCCGCCCGGCCGGAGGAGGAGACGCCCTGGCTCACCGCCCGGGAGCAGCAGCTCTGGCGTGCCCACCTCGAGGTCAGCAAGCTGCTCGACTACCAGCTCGGGCGCGAGCTCCAGCCGCACGGCCTGGCCATCAACGACTACGAGATCCTGGTCGTGCTCTCCGAGGCTCCCGAACGGCGGATGCGGATGACCGACCTCGCCACCGCCACCCTGCAGTCCAAGAGCCGCCTCTCGCACCAGATCACCCGGATGGAGAGCGCCGGCCTGGTCCTGCGCCAGGACTGTCCGGGCGACCGCCGCGGCCTCTACGCCCACCTCACCGACCAGGGCTGGGAGACCATGCAGAAGGTCGCCCCCGACCACGTCCGCAGCGTCCGCTCCCACTTCATCGACCGCCTCACCCCGGACCAGATCGACGCCCTGTACGCGGCGCTGGGCCCTGTCGCGGAACACCTGCGCGACCTGCGCGGACGCGCCTGAGCCCCCGGCCGACCGGGCTGCGGGCACCGACGGGGGCGACGTTCCCCGACGAACCGCGAGCCCCCGTCAGGCGCCGGTGAGCCCGGTGACCAGCTGGTCGGCGGCGCCGTACGGGTCGAGCTCGCCTGCCACCACCCGCTGGGCCAGCGCGTCCAGCCGGCTGTCGCCGTGCAGGTCGCCGATCCGGGCCCGCAGCGCGGCCAGGGCGATGGCCTCGATCTCGTCGGCGGCCCGGCGGCGGCGGCGGACGGCGAGTTCGCCGTGTTCGGCCAGCCAGGCGCGGTGCTTCTCCAGGGTCTCGACCAGTTCGTCGATCCCCTCGCCGCGGGCCGCGACGGTCTTGACGATCGGCGGGCGCCAGGCACCGGCGTCCCGGGCCTCGCCGAGACCCAGCATGTGGTTGAGCTCCCGGGCGGTCGCGTCGGCGCCGTCCCGGTCGGCCTTGTTGACCACGAAGACGTCGCCGATCTCCAGGATCCCGGCCTTCGCCGCCTGGATGCCGTCGCCCATGCCGGGGGCCAGCAGGACGACGGTGGTGTCCGCCTGCGCCGCGATCTCCACCTCGGACTGCCCGACCCCGACCGTCTCGACCAGGATCACCTCGCACCCGGCCGCGTCCAGCACGCGCAGCGCCTGCGGGGCGGTCCAGGAGAGCCCGCCGAGGTGGCCGCGGGTGGCCATCGAGCGGATGAAGACCTCCGGGTCGGTGGCGTGCTCCTGCATCCGGACCCGGTCGCCGAGCAGCGCGCCGCCCGAGAACGGCGAGGACGGGTCCACGGCCAGCACCCCGACCCGCCTGCCGAGCCGGCGGTAGGCCGAGACGAGCGCCGAGGTCGAGGTGGACTTGCCGACACCGGGCGAACCCGTCAGCCCCACGGTGTACGCCTGCCCGGTGTACGGGGCGAGCGCGGCCATCGCCTCGCGCAGCTGCGGGGCGGCGTTCTCGACCAGCGAGATCAGCCGGGCCACCGCGCGCGGGCGGCCTGCCCGGGCCTGCTCGACCAGCGTCGGGACATCGACCATCAGGGCACTCCTCGATCGGGCTGCGGGTCTCGCCGCCGAAGACGGGTGGGCTGCGGACCGGTGGGTGTCCGGTCCGCAGCCCAGAGGCTACGTCAGGCTCTCGCGCCCGGTCAGGCGCCGCCGGAGCCCTGCTCGCGGGGGACTCGGACGATCAGCGCGTCGCCCTGCCCGCCGCCGCCGCACAGCGCGGCCGCGCCGGTGCCGCCGCCGCGCCGCTGCAGCTCCAGCGCGAGGTGCAGCACCACGCGGGCGCCGGACATCCCGATCGGGTGGCCGAGCGCGATGGCGCCGCCGTTGACGTTGACCTTCTCCTCGGTGACCCCGAGGTCCTTCATCGACTGGTACGCGACGGCGGCGAAGGCCTCGTTGATCTCGATCAGGTCGAGGTCGCCGACGGCGATGCCCTCCTTGGCGACCGCGTGCAGGATCGCGTTGGACGGCTGCGACTGCAGCGAGTTGTCCGGGCCCGCCACGTTGCCGTGGGCGCCGATCTCGGCGATCCAGCTCAGGCCCAGCTCCTCGGCCTTGGCCCGGCTCATCACGACCACCGCGGCGGCGCCGTCGGAGATCTGCGAGGAGGTGCCGGCGGTGATCGTGCCGTCGCGGGTGAAGGCGGGGCGCAGCTTGCCCAGGGTCTCGGCGGTGGTCTCGGCCCGGATGCCCTCGTCCTGGCTGAGAACGACCGGCTCGCCCCTGCGCTGGGGGATCTCGACCGGGACGATCTCGGCGTCGAAGACGCCGTTCTTCTGGGCGGCGGCGGCCCGCTGGTGGGACCGGGCCGCGATCTCGTCCTGGACGTCGCGCGGGATGCCGAGGCGGGTGTTGTGCTTCTCGGTCGACTCGCCCATCGGGATGTTCTCGAAGGCGTCGGTGAGGCCGTCGTACGCCATCGCGTCGAGCATCTCGATCGCGCCGTACTTGTACCCCTCGCGGGACTTGGGCAGCAGGTGCGGGGCGTTGGTCATCGACTCCTGGCCGCCGGCCACCACGATGTCGAACTCGCCGGCGCGGATCAGCTGGTCGGCGAGCGCGATGGCGTCCAGACCGGAGAGACAGACCTTGTTGATGGTCAGCGCCGGGACGTTCATCGGGATGCCGGCCTTGACCGCGGCCTGACGGGCGGGGATCTGGCCGGCGCCGGCCTGCAGCACCTGGCCCATGATCACGTACTGGACCTGCTCGCCCGTGATGCCGGCCCGCTCGACGGCCGCCTTGATCGCGAACCCGCCGAGGTCGGCGCCGGAGAAGCCCTTGAGCGAGCCGAGCAGCCGGCCCATCGGGGTACGGGCACCTGCAACGATCACAGAGGTGGTGTTGGTCATGGGACGGGCCCCTTCGCACGTCGTGGCCAGGTCTGAGGATTGCGCTCAATGTACTGACCCGTAAGCCCTCCGTCACCGGACCGAAGGTGTGATCAGGGGCACTGGCACTGTCCGGTCGACACCGTGTCGGCCCGGCCCGGCCGGACCACCGCCGACCGACCGTCCCGGCCGGGCACGGCGAGGTGCCGAACCGGACTGTGAGCAGGCTCGCACGCGCCACCCTGGCGCCGGTGGGGCGGATGCGCTGCACTGTGGGAGCTGACCCGTCCCACCACCCTTCCGCCCCGCCCTGGAGGCCCGCAGTGCTGACCCGCATCGACCACATCGGCATCGCCTGCTTCGACCTCGACAAGACGGTCGAGTTCTACCGCGCCACGTACGGCTTCGAGGTGTTCCACAGTGAGGTCAACGAGGAGCAGGGGGTGCGCGAGGCGATGCTGAAGATCAACGACACCGGCGACGGCGGCGCGTCCTACCTGCAGCTGCTGGAGCCCACCCGGGAGGACTCGACGGTCGCCAAGTGGCTGGCCAAGAACGGCGAGGGCGTGCACCACATCGCCTTCGGCACCGCGGACGTCGACGCGGACTCCGCCGACATCCGGGACAAGGGCGTCCGGGTGCTGTACGAGGAGCCGCGGATCGGCTCGATGGGCTCGCGGATCACCTTTCTGCACCCGAAGGACTGCGGCGGCGTGCTGACCGAGCTGGTCACCTCGGCCGCCACCGGGCACTGAGCCGGGCCCTCGGCGGCGCCCGCCACGGCGCCGCCGGACCGTCCCCGGACACCGGGGTGACCGGCCGGTAACGTGGCCGGTCGGCCGGAAAAGGCGGACGTGGCCATTCCCCCGACGTGCGCGACCACTACAATGCCCAGGTGCGCGAAGACTTCGGGGAGGACGAGGTCTGCCGGGCACGGCCGAAAGCGGGTCAGGCCGGTCGACCACCGGTCTGTCGCGTGGCCGGGGGAGTCCACGACGCGGGCGCGACCGGACGGTCGCGGCCCGGATCTGTCACCATTCCCCACAGGCAGGAGTTCGCCCAGGAGTCCACCCGGACGGCGGAGCGCGGAAGCACCGCGCGCCATCGGCCAGGACTCCGACCGTGGCGGACGACCCCAGCACGACAGGGGGCGTCCACCGGCCGCGGATGCAAGGACCAGTCGGACCGGACCCCGGACACCATCGGGCAACCGGACGGCCGGGTCGAGGACGCGACCAGGAGATGGATGGGACCGCGGAGTGCGGGGCTACGACCGCTACGAGGCTGACGATCACCTCTCCCAGTTCGAGGCCGACATGGATCGGACTCGCAAGGAGCGGGACAAGGCCGTCGAGCATGCCGAGGACCTCGCCTACCAGGTGGAGGTGCTCCGGGCCAAGCTGCACGAATCCCGTCGGCAGCTCTCTCAGCCGCGCGCCTTCGACTCCGCCTCCGGCCAGGCCGAGCAGCTCCTGCGCAACGCCGAGATGCAGGCCCAGCAGCTGCGCGCGGACGCCGAACGCCAGCTGCGCGAGTCCCAGGCGGCCACCCAGCGGCTGATGGCCGAGGCCGCCGACCGCACCGCGCGGCTGGAGGCCGAGCTCGCCGACCGCCGCCGCCAGCTCGACGCCGAGCTCACCGAGCTGCGCCGCAGCGCCGAGCGGCACGTCAACGAGAACGTCTCCTGGGCCGAGCAGACCAGGGCGGGCACCGAGCAGGAGGCCCAGCGCCTGTTGCAGGAGTCGCGCGCCGAGGCCGACCGGCTGATCGCCGCCGCCCGCGCCGAGGCCGTCGCGCTCTCCGACCACGCCCGGGCGCAGACCGCCGCCGATGTGGACGCCGCCCGCGGTGAGGCCCAGGCCGCCGCCGAGGCCGCGCTGCACCGCGCGCAGACCGACGCCGAACGCCTGCTGCGCGCCGCCTCCGAGCATGCCCAGCAGGCCAGCGCGCAGGCCGAGGAGATGCGCGGCACCGCCGCCAACGAGGCTCAGCAGCAGCTCGCCGGCGCCCAGGCCGCCGCCGAGCAGCAGCTGGCCGCCGCGCAGGCCGAGATCGGCCGGCTCAAGCAGCAGGTCGTCGCCGACCAGGCCCGCGCGGCCGAGGCGCTGGCCCAGGCCCAGGCCGAGATAGAGCGGCTGCGTGCCGAGGCCCTGGCCGAGGCCGAGCGGGCCCGCCAGGAGGCGGTCGAGCTGCGCGCCCGGGCCGAGCAGGCCGCCGAGCAGCTCCAGGCCGACGCCGAGGCGGCCGCCGAGCGGCTGGTCGCCGGTGGTGAGGCCGCCAGCGAGCAGCGCTCGCAGACCGCCCGGGCCGAGATCGCCCGGATGGTCGCCAACGCCACCAGGGAGACCGAGCGGATCAAGGCCGAGGCGGCCACCGCCAAGGCCGAGGCGGAGGCGGCCAGGGCCGCCGCCGCCGAGGAGAGCGAGCGGCTGCGCGGCGCCGCCCAGAGTGTGGCGACCCAGCTCCGCGAGGAGGCCGAGGCCGCCATCGCCGAGCTGCGGGCCGGCGCCGAGCGCGAGGCCGCCGACCTGCGGGCCCAGGCCGAGACCGGGGCCGAGCAGCTGCGCCGCGAGGCGCAGGAGGCGGGCCGGGCCGAGGGCGCCAAGGACGCCACCGTGCACCTCGCCAAGGCCGCCAAGACCGCCGAGGAGGTCCTCGGCCGCGCCGACCAGGACGCCGAGACCGCCCGGGGCGAGGCCGCCGCCGAGGCCGAGCGGATTCTGTCCTCGGCCGCCGCCGAGGCCGAGCTGCTCCGCGAGCAGGCCCGGGCCGCTGTCGAGCAGGCCCAGAACGCCGCCCTCGACGACGCCGCCGGCATCCGCGAGCGGGTCCAGCAGATGCAGGACGAGGCCGCCCGGATGCGCGCGGAGGCCGAGGAGCTGCGCGCCCACGCCGCGGCCGAGGCCGAGCGGGTCCGCGGCGAGGCCCGCCGCCAGGCCGTACTGCAGATCGAGGAGTCGGCGAAGAACGCCGAGGAGCTCCTCACCCGTGCCAAGACCGACGCGGACGAGCTGCGCGCCGGCGCGGCCGGCGAGGTCGAACGGCTGCGGACGCAGGCCAAGGAGCAGGCCGCCGAGACGCAGGGCCGCGCCGAGCAGACGCTCACCCGGGCCCGCGCCGAGGCCGAGAAGCTCAACGCCGCCGCCGAGCAGCAGCACCGGGACGCGGTGGCCGCCGCCAAGGCCGCCGCCGCGGAGAACCGGGCGGCCGCCGAGCGTGAGACCGGCGAACTGCGGCGCGAGGCCACCGAGTTCGACCAGCGGGTGCGGGCCGAGGCCGAGGCCGCCGCGAGCGCGCTCCGGGCCGAGGCACAGGCCACCGCGCAGGCCGTCCGGGAGAACGCGGACGCCGACGCCGGGCGACTGCGGGCCGAGACCGACGCCGAACTGGCCCGCCTGCGCGGGGAGGCCGAGGCGGCCGCCGACGCCCTGCGCGAGGAGAGCCGCCGGGCGTACGAGGAGGCCGCCGTCGGCCTGCGGCTCGAACAGGAGCGGACCGCCGAGGAGCTGGCCGCCGCCCAGGCCGCCCACGAGCGGGCGGAGGCCGTCGCCGCCGAACTGGCCGAGCGCACCGCCGCCGAGGCCGCCGCCCTCCGGGAGGCCGCCGAGGCCGAGGCCGGCCGGCTGCGCACCGAGGCCGCCGAGCAGTCGGCGGCCGCCGAGGCCGCCGCCCAGGAGCAGCTGGCCGCCGCGCGGAACGCCGCTCAGACCCTCCGGCAGGAGGCCGCGCAGGCACTGGCCGCCGCGAAGGAGCAGGCCGCCGAGATCGCGGCCGCGGCCGTGGCGGACGCCGAGGCCGCCCGGAGCGCCGCCGAGCAGGAGCTCGGGGAGGCACAGGAACGTGCCGCCGCGCTCGCCGCCGAGTCGTCGGCAGCCGCCGAGGCCACCAGGACCGAGGCCGCCGGCCGGCTGGACCGCGCCACGGCCGAGGCCGAGGAGCTGACCGCGGACGCCGCCCGCCGGGCCGCCGCCCTGGTCTCCGAGGCGGAGGACCAGGCCGCCGAGGTCCGCCA
Organism: Kitasatospora sp. NBC_00315; assembly: GCF_041435095.1. NCBI lineage: Bacteria > Bacillati > Actinomycetota > Actinomycetes > Kitasatosporales > Streptomycetaceae > Kitasatospora > Kitasatospora sp. NBC_00315. Next base: position 3,052,750 of record NZ_CP108025.1, read on the forward strand.
GTCCGTCGCGGGCATGCACGAGTCGGCCTCCCAGCAGGTCGCCGAGCTGCTGTCGACCGCCGAGCGCGAGGCCGCCGAGGTCAGGGAACTGGCCGCGCTGGAGAGCACCGAACTGCGCGACGTCGCCGGGCGCGAGAGCGCCGAACTGCGGGCCATCGCCGAGCGCGAGAGCGCCGCGCTGCGGGCCGCCGCCACCGCCGAGGCCGAGGAGCTGCGCGAGCGCACCGGGCTGGAGACGAGCGCCGAGCGCGAGGCCACCGAGGCCGAGCTCGGCCGGCTGCGCGCCGAGGCGCAGGCGTACGACGGGCGGCTTCGCGCCGAGGCCGAGGCCGAACTGCGGGGGGCCCGGGAGGCCGCCGAGCGGCAGCGCTCCGAGAGCGACGCGCTCGCCCGGCGCACGCTGGTGGACGCCGAGGAGCGGGCCGCCGCCACGATCGCCGAGGTGGAGGAGCTCGCGGCCGGTCTGCGCTCCGAGGCCGAGGAGTACGCCCTGGCGACCCGGTCGCTGGCGGACGACTACGACGGCGCCACCCGGGCCCGTGCCGAGGGGTACGACCGGGACGTGCGCGAGCAGGCCGAGCAGTTCGACCGGGCGACCCGCGAGCGGGCGAAGTCCGTTCTGGAGAAGGCCTTCGCGGACGCCGAGTCGCTCGGCGAGGACGCCCGGGCGACGGCGCTGGCCACCACCGCCGCGGCCGAGGAGCAGGCCGACGCGATGGTCGCGGCGGCGCGCAAGGAGTCCGACCGGCTGGTCGCGGTGGGCGAGGCGGCCGGACAGGCCGAGGTCGAGCGGGCCCGCGCCGACGCGGACGCGCTGCTCTCCGAGGCCCGCCGGGACGCCACCGCCGTCCGCGAGCGCGCCGAGGAACTGCGCGAGCGCACCGACTCCGAGGTCGAGGCACTGCACGAGCGGGCCCGCAAGGAGAACGCGCAGGCCATGAAGTCGGCCGGCGAGCGGGTGGACGCACTGGTGACGGCGGCCCAGGAGCAGCTGACCGAGGCCGAGGAGCTGGCCCTGGCGGCCGTCACCGAGGCCGAGGAGCGGGCCGCGGCGCTGGTCGCCGCCGCCGAGGAGCGGGCGGCCGAGCTGTCGTCGGAGGCTTCCGCGGAGGCCAGCAAGGTCCGGATCTCGGCGGTCCGCAAGGCCGAGGGGCTGCTGAAGGGCGCCGAGCAGAAGCTCGCCGACTCCACCGACCGCGCCGAGGCCCTGATCGCCAAGGCCGAGGCCAAGCTCGCCGCCGCCCAGGAGGAGGCCGAGGAGCAGATCGAGGCCGCCTCGGCGGAGGCCGAGAAGCGCCTGCGGGCGGCCGGCGAGAGCGCGGACGAGCAGATCGCGCTGGCCGCCGAGGAGGCGGAGCGCCTGCTCGACGACGCCCGGACCGAGGCGAAGCGGGTCACCGACGAGGGCCGCCGCGAACTGGACGAGCTGGTCCGGCGTCGCAAGGACATCAACACCGAGATCTCCAGGGTGCAGGACGTGCTGTCCGCCCTGGAGGCCTTCGAGGCGCCGTCACCGGTCGCGCAGGCGAGCGGCGGCGGGGCCGGCGGGGGTACGGCCAACGGGGGACCGGGCAAGCAGAACAGCGGCTCCGGAGGCCGCGAAGGGGCGCCCAAGGCCGGTGCCGGAGTGGGCGCTCCCCGTTCGGGTGGCAATCGCTCCGGTGGCGCGCCACCCGATTGAGCGGTCATTGTCCGCGAAGCATCGGCATTTCACCGATGACACTCCGGTAACGTGTCAGGATTCCCTCAACCACCTCAGCGGTCTGACGACAGGAAGCCCAGAAACCCATGAGCGACAGTCACTCCCCTCACGGCTTCGACCTGGTGCGCCGTGGGTACGAGCGTGCCCAGGTCGACGAGCGGATCACCAAGCTGGTGGCCGACCGTGACAGCGCCCTGACCCGCATCGGTGCGCTGGAGAAGCGCATCGAGGAGCTCCACCTGGAGACCCAGAGCGCGCAGGCCGCGGTCACCGAGTCCGAGCCCTCGTACGCCGGGCTCGGCGCGCGGGTGGAGAAGATCCTCCGCCTCGCCGAGGAGGAGGCCGCCGACCTGCGCAACGAGGCGCACCGTGCGGCCGAGCAGCACCGCGAGCTGGCCGAGGCCGCCTCCCAGCAGGTGCGCACCGAGGCGGAGAACTACGCCAAGGACCGCAAGGCCAAGGCCGAGGACGAGGGTCTGCGGATCGTCGATAAGGCCAAGAGCGACAGCGCCCAGCTGCGCGCCGAGGCGAACAAGGACGCGCAGACCAAGCGCGAGGAGGCGGACGCCCTCTTCGAGGACACCCGCACCAAGGCCGCCCAGGCCGCGCTGGAGTTCGAGACCAACCTGGCCAAGCGCCGCGAGCAGTCCGAGCGCGACCTGGCCGCCCGTCAGGCCAAGGCCGAGAAGCGCCTCGCCGAGATCGAGCACCGGGCGGAGCAGCTGCGCCTGGAGGCCGAGAAGCTCCGCACCGACGCCGAGCGCCGCGCCCGCCAGACGGTCGAGACGGCCCAGCGCCAGTCCGAGGACATCGTGGCCGACGCGAACGCCAAGGCCGACCGGATCCGCAGCGAGTCCGAGCGCGAGCTGGCGGCGCTCACCAACCGCCGCGACAGCATCAACGCGCAGCTGACCAACGTGCGCGAGATGCTCGCCACGCTGACCGGCGCGGCCGTGGCCGCCGCCACGCTGCCGGCCGACGACGCCCTGGGCGTGCCGGCCCAGCAGTCGCGCTGACACGCCGCCGGCGGGCCCCCACCCCTTCCGGGGCGGGGGCCCGCCGCGCTGTTCCCGGGTCTCCGGCGACCAGGTGTCCGGCGACCGGGCGCCGCGGGGCCGGCGCCGCGGTGGCGGGAGTGTCCTGTCAGCGGGCCTGCCCGTACGCGGACGGGCGTTCCGTTCACCCAGTGGCCATCGGGCCGACGGTCCGGCGCCCCCTGGTGCACCGTCGCCGGGCAGAGGATCTGTGCTCATGCGAATCTCGCGCCTCCTCCCCCTCGCCGCCGCCGCGGCCGTCGCACTGGCCCCGACCGCGGCCGGCGCGGCCACCGCCGCCCCCGTCCACGACGGCACCTGGACGTACCGCGACCCGGCCCCGCTCGGCGGCGGCACCGGCCTCTCGCTCGGCGGCTTCAGCGACCTCTTCCCGGCCGACGACTCCGGCAACGTGTTCTGGACGGTCACCGACCGCGGTCCGAACGCCGACGCGCCCGCCGACACCGACAAGATCTTCCTGAAGCCCGACTACACGCCGCAGATCATGAAGATCAAGCTGCGCAAGGACGGCTCGGTCGACATCCTCAAGCAGATCCCGCTGCAGGTCCCCCAGGGCCGCAGGGACCCGGTCACCGGGACCCGCTTCCTGACCGGCCTGCCGCCCGCCGCGCTGACCGCCGAACGCCCGGTGGACACCGCCGGCAACGTGCTCCCCAACGATCCCTACGGTCTGGACAGCGAGGGCCTCGTACGGGCCCACGACGGCTCGTTCTGGGTCAGCAGCGAGTACGGCTCCTCGATCCTGCACTTCTCCGCGCGCGGTGTGCTGCAGAGCGTCCTGGTGCCGGCCGGCTCGGCCTTCGAGGCGCCGGGCGCCGAGGTGCTGAAGATCCTTCCGGCCGTCGAGGCCAGGCAGAAGAACAACAAGGGCCTGGAGGGCCTGACCGTCTCGGCCGACGGCCGGACGCTCTACGCCGCCCAGCAGACCGCGCTCGCCAACCCGGACTCCAAGACCGCGAAGAAGTCCCGGGTGCAGCGGATCTTCCGGATCGACATCGGCCACCGCACCCCGGCCGTCACCGGCGAGTTCGCCAACGTCCGGGAGGCCGACAGCGCCACCGACGGTGGCTGGAGCACCTCGGCGATCACCTGGCTGGGTCCGGACCGCCTGCTGGTGGAGGAGCGCGACGCCAACCGCCCGACCGCCTTCACCAAGCTGTTCGAGGTCGACCTGCGGGGAGCCACCGACCTGCTCGGCGGTGTCTGGGACGACCCGGCGACGACGCCCTCGCTGGAGCTCGCCCCGGCGGACACCGACGGCGTGGTGCCGGGTGCCAAGCGGCTGGTCTTCGACGCCGCCGCGGCGGGCCTGGCCAACGGCAAGGTGGAGGGTGTGGCACTGCGCCCGGCCGGTCACGGCGCCGCCGAGCTGTTCCTGGTGAACGACAACGACTTCGGCGTCGACGGCTACGCGAACGGCGCGGTCGTCCCCAACAACGCCGCCACCCGGGTCGACCGGTACACGCTGCCGGCCGGCACGGTGTCGTTCGGCCGCTGATCACCTGTCCGACCGCACGACGAGGGGGAGCCGGGAGGACTCCGGCTCCCCCTCGTCGTGCCCGGCCCGGGCGGCCGCCGTCAGATCGGGTAGGCGCCGTCCGGCCGCTGGTGGCCGCTGCTCAGCTGGTTGCCCTCGTCGTCGGAGACGGTCCCGAACCACGAGGTGCACCAGACGGAGATCGAGTCGGGCCAGTACTGCACCTCGAAGGGGTGGCCGAGCCCGTGGTCGCCGTAGGAGGTGACGATGAAGGTCTCACCGGGTTTCAGCCAGTAGTCCTCGCCGAGCGGTTCGAGGACCAGTTCGGTGAGCTTCTCGCCGCAGTTGGTGACCGGCATCCGTCCGGAGACCTCCAGCGCGGAGAAATCCCACACGGCGGCCTCGCCGTCGGCGGGGCGGGGGTGCGGCGGCTCGTCCGCCCCGGCTCTGCCGTCGCTCCCGCGGCCGCTCTCGCCGCCCTGGACGCCCTCACTCATCGGGCCGCCCCGTCCACCCGGGCCAGCAGCGCGCGCACCGCGGCGTTGAAGGCCCCCGGAGCCTCGATCGCACTGAGGTGGCCCGCGCCCGGGATGACGGTCAGTTCGGCGTCCCGCAGGGCGCCGGCCATCAGCTCGGCCTCGGCGAGCGGGGTGACGCGGTCCTGCGCGCCGACCACGACGGCCGCCGGGACGGCCAGGCCGGGCAGCACGTCGAGGGTGTCGCCGCGGGCCGCCATCGCCCGCTGGGCCCAGGCGACGGCCTTCGGCGCGGACTCGGCGATCATCCCCCTGACCCGCTCGGCGAGGTGGCCCGAGTCCGGGCCGAGCAGTGAGTCCTCCATCCGTTCGTCGGCCAGCAGCCTGACGCTGTCGCGGGCCAGCACGACGGTGGCGATCCGCTCGCGGTTGGCGCGGGCGGCGTCGGTGTCGGCGGTGGCCTTGGTGTCGGCCAGCAGCAGCCCGGCGAGCCGCTCCGGGTGGCGCCGGGCGAAGGCCAGCGCCACGTACCCGCCCATGGAGAGGCCGCCGACCACGGCCCGGTCGATCCCGGCGGCGTCGAGCAGCAGCGCGACGTCGTCCGCGACGAGGTCCAGCGAGGGATCGTCGTCGCCCAGCCCGGTCCCGCCGAAGCCGCGCTGATCGGGTGCCAGCACGCGGGCGTCGCCGCCGCCGGATCCGGGTAGGCCGTCCAATTGGGCGCTCCACATCGAGGCGGCCAGCGGGAAGGCGTGCAGCAGGACGAGCGGGGTGCCGGTGCCGCTCTCACGGACGGCCGGGGCGGTGGGAAGCCGGTTCATGGGGCCCACCGTAGTGGCATCCGGGCCCTGCGCGGCCGATGCATCCTTATGTCTGATTTGCCATAATCTGACCGAAAGCAAGGGAGCGCGAATGATCGAGCTGCACGAGCTGACAAAACGCTACGGCGACACCCTCGCCGTCGACCGGCTGAGCTTCCGGGTACCCGAGGGCGTGGTGACCGGCTTCCTCGGCCCCAACGGCGCCGGCAAGTCCACCACCATGCGGATGATCCTCGACCTCGACCGGCCCACCAGCGGCACGGTCACCCTCGACGGCAAGCGGTACGGCCAGCTCAGCGAACCGCTGAAGTACATCGGCGCGCTGCTGGAGGCCAAGGCCGTCCACCCCGGGCGCACCGCCCGCGACCACCTGCTCTGGCTGGCCCAGAGCAACCGCATCCCGACGTCCCGGGTCGGCGAGGTGCTGGACCTGGTCGGCCTCACCTCGGTCGCCCGCAAGCGCTCGCGCGGCTTCTCGCTCGGGATGGGCCAGCGTCTGGGCATCGCCTGCGCACTGCTCGGCGACCCCGAGATCGTGATGTTCGACGAACCCGTCAACGGGCTGGACCCGGAGGGCATCCTCTGGATCCGCAACCTGATGAAGCGCCTCGCCTCCGAGGGCCGCACGGTCTTCGTCTCCTCGCACCTGATGAGCGAGATGGCGGTGACCGCCGACCACCTGGTGGTGATCGGCCGGGGCCGGCTGCTGGCCAACCTCTCGATGCCCGAGTTCATCAGGCAGAACTCCCGTACCGCCGTACGCCTGCGCACCCCGCACCCCGAGCGGCTGCTGGACGCGCTCGCCGGCGCCGGACTGCGCGCCGAGGGCGGGCCCGAGGGCTCCTACGAAGTGGTGGACGGCGACCTCGCCGAGCTCGGCGAGCTGGCCGCCGCGGCCGGCGTCACGCTGCACGAACTGAGCCCCCAGCAGGCCTCGCTGGAGACCGCGTTCATGCAGATGACCGCCGACTCGGTGGAGTACCACGCGGGCGGCACCGGGCCCGCCCGGGCGGTGGGCCCGACCGACGCGGCCGGCGCGGCGGGCAGCTGGGGCGCCGGCTGGCAGGGAGCACAGCAGTCACCGGCGGCCGGGGCGGGACGCCCGGCCGCGGCGCCGAAGGAGAGGAACTGAGATGGCGTCCTTCCCCGCGATCCTGAACTCCGAGTGGACGAAGATCCGCAGTGTCCGCTCCACGGTCTGGACACTGGCCCTGACCTTCGTGGTGACCGTCGGCCTCGGCGCCCTGCTGTCGCTGCTGACCAACAACAACTTCCAGGACTTCACCCGCAACGACAGCACACCCTTCGACGCCACCGGGACCGCCTTCTCCGGCATCATGCTCGGCGAACTGGCCATCATCGTCTTCGGGGTGCTGGCGGTCGGCAACGAGTACAGCACCGGCATGATCCGGGTCACCCTGGCCGCCGTGCCGCAGCGCGGGACGCTGCTCGCCGGCAAGGCCGTGGTGCTCGGCGCACTGGCGTTCCTGGTGGCGCTCGTCACCGCCTTCGTCACGTTCTTCCTCGGCCAGGCGCTGCTCGGCGACCACTCCACCGACCTGGGCCAGCCGCACGTGCTGCGCGCGGTGTTCGGCGCCGCGCTCTACCTGACGATGATCTGTCTCTTCTCGGCCGGCGTCACGGCGATGCTGCACAACCAGACGCTGGCGCTCGGCGTGCTGGTGCCGTTCTTCTTCCTGCTCTCGCCGATCCTCTCGGCGGTGCCGAAGGTCAAGACGCTGGCGCACTACTTCCCCGACTACGCGGGCTCCCGGATGCTGCTGGTGTACGAGCAGAGCGGCCAGCCGTACGGGCCGTGGGCGGGGCTGCTCATCTGCCTGGGCTGGACGCTGGCCGCGCTGGCCGGCGGAGCACTGGTGCTCAAGAGCCGGGACGCCTGACCGGACGGTGCGCGGCGCCCCGGACCGCTCAGTGGCGGGGGGCGCCGCGCCCGCGCTGGATGTTGGAGGTGCGCCGTTCGCGCGCTCCCCAGCAGGCGCGGTGCCAGTGCCGCCGGTCGTCCACCCCGGCGCCGAACTCCGGCCAGGCCACCACGTGGCCGACGCCGGGCGGGATCTCCTGGTCGCACCCCGGGCAGCGGTAGTGGCGCCCGGCCGTGCCCGCCACGGTCTGCACCACCCACTCCTCGCCCCGGTAGGTCTCGGTGCGCCGCAGCGAGCCGCCGAACGGCGACGGGCCGGGCTCCTCGCGGTCGGGGTTGCTGATCCGGTTGCGGCGGGGAGACACGGCGGGCTACCTCTCTACGGGGGCTCGGAAACCCTTCCAGGGTACGGGCCGTACCCGACCTGTCGCGGCCTTACCACGGCATCCCCCGCGACCCGGGTGAATCCGGGGAGATCCACCCGATCTTCGGGGAAATTGGTCGATCCGCGTGCCATTGGCACATGACATGGGTTACTCACAAGAGGAGAAGGCGGGGCCCGCAGACCCTGCGCGCACCCGAGGAGGCTGCCCATGACCAAGACCAGCGCCCGTACCGAGGCCCATCCGCCGATCGGTGTCCGGCCGCCCGGGCCGGCCGGCCCGGCCCTTGCCGGCCTGCCGCACCCGGCCGGGCTGCCCTACGGCCCGGCCCCCGTGACCGAGCGCGGCGGGAGCCACCCGTCGGCCACCGAGGCGATCCGGGTCGGCGCCTTCCTGCTGTCCGCGCAGTTCCCCGGCCAGACCCACGCCGAGGTACTGGATCGCACCGTCGGCGCCACCACGGCGGCCGAACGGGCCGGGCTGGACAGCGTCTGGCTGGCGGAGCACCACTTCGTGCCGTACGGGGTCTGCCCCGACGCCGCGACGCTCGCCGCCCTGCTGCTCGGCCGGACCCGGCGGATCGGCGTCGGGACGGCGGTGAGCGTGCTGTCGACGGCCCACCCGGTGGCCCTCGGGGAGCAGGCCGCGCTGCTGCACCTCACCTCCGGCGGGCGCTTCACGCTGGGGGTCGGGCGCGGCGGCCCCTGGATCGACCTCACCGTCTTCGGCAGCGGCCTGCCGGCCTACGAGCAGGGCTTCGCCGAGCGGCTGGACCTGCTGCTGCGCTGGCTGCGCGACGCCCGGGTGGGTGCGAACGGACCGCAGTTCGCCTTTCCCGAGGTGGCCGTGGTGCCGCGGGCGGGCGAGCCGGCCCGGCCGCCCGAGCTCTCCTCCTGGCTGGGCCTGGAGCCCGGCGCGCCCCGGCCCCCGCACCGGCTCCCCCGCCAGCGGGGTGACGCCCCGGCCGGCCGGGGCCCGGCCGGCCCGCCGGTCGTGGTCGCCTGCACCTCGCCGGGCGGCGTGCGGCTGGCCGCCGAGCGCGGCCTGCCGATGCTGCTCGGCATGCACTCCGGGGACGAGGACAAGCAGCAGATGCTGGAGCTCTACCGCACCGCCTGGCGCGCCGGCGGCCGCGGCGAGGAGCAGCTCGCCCGGGTCGAGGCGGAGCACGTCGCGGCGGGCGTCGCCCAGGTCGAGGACGGTACGGCGACGGCGCGGGCGACGCTGCTGCGCTCGATGCCCGGCTGGTTCGAGTACGGGCTCGGCGCGCACCGTACGGTGGACGGCCGCGAGCGCCGGATGCGCGACCCGCACGAGTACACGGCGCTGCTCTGCGACCTCCACGCGGTGGGCACACCCCGCCAATGCGCCGACAAGCTGCTCGCCACGGCCGAGCGCACCGGCATCCGCCGCTTCGCGCTGCTGGCCGAGGGCAGCGGCGACCGGGAGGCGACCCTGCACAACATCGCCCGGCTGGGCTCCGAGGTGCTGCCGCAGCTGTCCTGAGCGGGCGCGCGCGGACGGCCCGGGCCGCCCCGCAGCCGTTCCGGGCGCCGGTGGGCGATCGGAGCGGATGCGTGGGCGGCCCGGGCCGTCCGCGCGCACTGCTGCGGCGTACCGCCTGACGGCGGATCAGCAGTCGCGCAGTTCCTCGGACTGGTTGAGCAGCTGCTCCCGGACGGACGTGAAGCGCTGGTAGCGGGCCACGTTGTTGTCCGACGGCGCGAACACCGCGACCCGGTGGCAGTTCTGGAAGGCCAGCTGGACGCCGAAGTGCCGCTGCAGGGCCCCCCGGATCGCGTCACTGGCCAGGGCGCGCAGCAGCTGGCCGCGGGCCTGCTCGCTGGGCGGCGGAACGTGGTTGTCGGCGAAGTCGGTGCCGTCGACCTTCAACTGGGCGACCAGCGAGCTGATCAGCTCCCAGGCGTACGGCAGGGAGACGCGGACGCAGTCGACGAATTCCCGCTCGTCGACCTCGCCCCGCTCGGCCTTCTCCAGGAGGGCCGGTGAGACGTCGAGCGACATGGGTTCTCCTCTCGCGGTCCGCCCGTGCGCTGCGCACGGGCGGTGGTGCGGTGGTGCGGATGGCGCCGTGGTGCGGATGGTGCCGTGCCGAGATGGTTCTCGATCGTTGGGCGGAGAGTGCGGTGACCGTTGCGCGAACGGGCCGGTGAGGGGTGCCGGCCGGAGTGGGACGGACGCGTCCGGCCGTGCCGTTCGAGCGGGGTCGGTCCTGCGGTGTCCCGATGCGCCTGGCCGGTGCACCGGCGGACCATCGGACGAGCGGTACCGGCCCATCCCGGAAGGAGCCGCCGATGGGGGCGGCAACCGCTCACATCAGCCTGGCAGCCATTGCGGGGCAAGGCAGGCGAATCATCTGATTCCCCCAGGATTCGTGTGCCGACGGCGCAGATTGGCCGGATCCCACCGGGCTTGCCGTTCTACGTCGCCATCCCACGCCTCCGTCCCCCGCCGGCCGCCCGAGCGCAAGCACTCCGTCACACACCGTAGCCGCACGGGAGAGTGTGCGCCAGAGTGCGGAGCGCAACCGCTCAGGGGGGCCGGACCTCCATGGTGGACGTCCTGCCGCCTTCTTCACCCGCTCCGGACGGAATCGCTTCAACTGGCCCCGGCGGACGGGTGCGGGCGGCCGTGCGTCTCACGATCGCCCGCTTCCCGGGTCACTCGGGGCGGCGCTCCCCGGCGCGTCCGCCCTCCCGGCCCCCGGCGCCCGGACCGGCGGACGCGCCGGGAACCCGTGCCGGGCTCCCCTCCGGGGCCCGGCACGGCCAAGCGGCCCAGCCCGCCCGTGGGGGTCCGAGGCGCTCAGAAGAGGTCGGTTATCGTGTTCGGATCCGGATGTCGAGAATCGGTTCGGCCTGGCTCACGGGGGTTGCGATAACGGTGCGCGTGTTGAATCGAAGGCGGCGGATGCGATCGGACGGCCCGGACGGGCGTCCCGGCGCGTCACCGGCCCCCCGAGAACAGGCGACCGCCCTGGCCGGCTGCGTGGCGTTGATCTCCCTGGTGGTCTTCGCGGTCCTGCGGCACTTCCAGCAGGTCTCGATGGTCGACATGCTGGTCTACCGGGCCGAGGGTGCGGCCGTGGTGACCGGCGGCGACCTGTACGCCATGCGGCTCCCCGGCTGGGACCTGCCCGCCACCTACCCGCCGTTCGCCGCGATGCTCTTCGTCCCCAGCACCTGGTTCGAGATCAGCACGCTGCGGATGCTGGTGATGCTCGTCAACATCGCGCTGCTCGCCCTGCTGGCCCATCTCTCCTTCCGGCTGGCCGGCTGGCCGGAGCGGCGGCTGCGACCGGCCGCAGTCCTGCTGGTCACCGGTTTCGGGGTCTGGCTGGAGCCCGTCTACACCACCCTCCAGTACGGGCAGGTCAACCTCGGCATCGCCTGCCTGGTGCTGTGGGACCTCACCCGCCCGGACAGCAGCCGGGCCAAGGGCATGGGTATCGGCCTGGCCGCCGCCATCAAGATCACACCGGGCCTGTTCGCGGTGTACCTGCTGCTCACCGGCCGGATCAGAGCGGCCGTGGTCTCCGGCGCGGCCTTCCTCGCCGCCACCCTGATCGGCGCGCTGGCGCTGCCCGGGGCCTCCTACGACTTCTGGACCAGGTACCTCTGGGACTCCCGCCGGGTCGGTGTGGTCGAACTCGTCGACAACCAGTCGGTGCGCGGAGCGGTCGCCCGACTGCTCAGCACCAACAACCCGGGGGCGGCCGGACTGGCCGCCGGCGCGGTGGTGGGACTGCTCGGTCTCACGGTGGCGGTCGCGGCCGGACGCTCCGAGCGGGTGCTGCGCCGGGCCGAGGCCTGGGGCACCGTGTGCACCGCGCTGACCGCGCTGCTCATCTCGCCGATCAGCTGGACCCACCACTGGGTGTGGTGCGTGCCGCTGCTGGTCCTGCTCGCCGCGGAGGCCCAGGACCGGCCCCGGCGGCTGCTCCTCGGGCTGTCGCTGGCCGTGTTCCTCTCGTACGCCATGTGGCTGGTGCCGCACAGCTGGGGCCAGGGCATCGTCTGGTACTGGCAGCTGCCCTCCTCCCTGTACGCGCCGCTGGGGATCGTCGTCCTGCTGGTGACGGGCGTCCGTCTGCTCCGCCGCTCGCGCCGGGCCGCCGACGACGAGATGGACCGGATGCTCCGGCTCGCCGAGCTGGAGCGCGACGCCTCCCTGATGGAACAGGCCTGACGTGACGACTCCCACCGCTGCCGGGCCCGCCCTCGCCGGAGCCCCCGCCGACGTCCGCGGACGCACGGCGGCGGCGCTCGGCACCCGGGCGCGGACGCTGCTGCTGAGCGCGCTGTGCTTCGCCGTCGCCTGCGCCATCGGCCTGCAGGGCTGGTACTCGGTCTCGCTGGGCGGCTTCGACCTCGGCATCTTCGACCAGGGCGTGCGCGGGTACGCGCACTTCGGGCTGCCGCTCTCTTCGCTGAAGAGCTATCACCACGAGTTCCCGCCCGGCTTCTCGCTGCTCGGCGACCACTTCTCGCCCGTGCTGGCCCTGCTCGCCCCGCTGTACTGGATCCGGGACGACCCCCGGTCGCTGATCGTCGGCCAGGCGCTGCTGTTCGCGGCCGGTGTCCCGCTGATCCGGCGGATCACCGCGCGCTGCTTCGCCGAGGCCGACCCGCGGACCGCCCGGCGCGCCGCCGACCTCGCCGGCCTGGCCCACGCCCTCGGCTGGCCGCTGCTGGTCGCCGCCAGGGTGGGCTTCCACGAGGTCGCCTTCGCGGTGCCGCTCACCCTGCTGATGCTGGAACGCGGCATGGCCCGCAGGTACACCGCCGCGGTGCTCGCCGCGCTCCTCCTCAGCTGCACCAAGGAGGACCTCGGGCTGATGGTGGGCGCGTACGGGCTGGTCCTGCTGCTGCGCTCCCGGCGGTCCGGGGACCGCGCCGGCCGTCTGACCGGCGCCGCACTGCTGGTCGGCGGGCCGCTCGTCTCGGCGGTGGCCATCACCTGGCTGATCCCGGCGATGGGCGGCGTGCCCGGCTACTACTGGAACTACCAGTCGCTCGGTCCGGACGCCGGCGGCGCCCTGCACCGTCTGCTCGGGGACCCGCTGCTGCTGGTCGGCGCCGCCTTCGACCAGCCGCTCAAGCCGCTGCTGCTGCTCTGGCTGTTCGGCACCCTGTTCCTGCTGCCGCTGCGGTCGGCCACCGTGCTGTGCGCGGTGCCGCTGCTGGCCGAGCGGATCCTGTCGACCAACCCCAACCACTGGTCGATCGCCCGCCACTACGACGCCTTCCTGTGGCCGGTCCTGCTGACCGCCGTGATCGAGGTCGTCGGGCGGCACAGCGCGGCCGGCCGCACCGACCGCGGGGCCCGGCGGACCCGCGCCCTGGGTCTCGCCGCCGCCGGCGTCACCCTGGCGGCCGCCCTCCCGCTCGGCCTGGCCTCGCTGGCGGTACCGGCCCACTGGCAGCCCAGGGTGAGCGAGGCGGCGCTGGTCCGGGCGGCCGCGCTGATTCCGGACGGCGCCTCGGTCGAGGCGGACAACCAGATCGCGCCCCGGCTGACGGCCAGAACCGACGTCGTCCTGGTGGACGGGACCCCGCGCGGCCGCGAGTACGTGCTCACCCGGGCGGACAAGCGGTCCTTCCCGTTCGCCACCGACCGGGAGCAGGCCGAGCGGATCCAGCTGCTGCTGGCCAACGGGTACCGGCAGATCTGGGCCGAGGACGGCGTCGTCCTGCTCCACCGTGAGAGCACCCGGCCCGTCCCCGGGGAGCACGTGCCCGGACCGGACAGCACGCCGACGCAGGACACGGTCCCGTCCGACGTGGGCCACAACCTGTTCCGCGGCTGACCCCGCCTGCCGGCCCGCCCCGCCCGCACGGCCGCTCCGGCGCGCGGGCGGGGCGGCCTCTCCGGGGCCGTAGGCTAGTGCCCATGCGTCTCGTCATCGCCAAGTGCACCGTGGACTACGCGGGCCGGCTCGCTGCTCATCTGCCCTCCGCCGTGCGTCTGTTGATCCTCAAGGCCGACGGGAGCGTCAGCATCCACGCCGACGACCGCGCCTACAAGCCGCTCAACTGGATGTCACCGCCGTGCTCCCTCAAGGAGACCGACGGCATCTGGACGGTCATGAACAAGGCCGGCGAGAAGCTGATCATCACGCTGGAGGAGGTGCTCCACGACTCCTCGCACGAGCTCGGGGTGGATCCCGGACTCATCAAGGACGGCGTCGAGGCGCACCTGCAGGAGCTGCTGGCCGACCGGATGGAGGTGCTCGGCAGCGGCTGGTCCCTGATCCGCCGCGAGTACCCGACCGCGATCGGCCCCGTCGACATCCTCTGCCGCGACTCCGACGGCGCCACGGTCGCCGTGGAGATCAAGCGGCGCGGCGAGATCGACGGTGTCGAGCAGCTCACCCGCTACCTGGAACTCCTCAACCGCGACCCGCTGCTCGCCCCGGTCAAGGGCGTCTTCGCCGCGCAGGAGATCAAGCCCCAGGCCCGCGTGCTGGCCACCGACCGGGGCATCGGCTGCGTGGTGCTGGACTACAACGAGCTGCGCGGCATCGACGACGACAAGCTGAAGCTGTTCTGACCCGTCGGCACCGACCGGCGCTGCCGACGGTGATCCTCGGCTGCTGCCGACGGTGGTCCTCGGACGCTAGGGGGTGCCGCTCGCGCTGGCCGTGGCCGAAGGGCTGGCCGACGCGCTCGGCGACGGCGAGGCCGAGGGGGACGGCGACGGCGGGGGCGGACTGCTCGGCGACGGCACGACCGGCGGCCGGGAGGCGGACCCCGACGACGGGGCGACCGGGCTCGCGCTCGGCGACTTCGTCGCCTTCTTCGGTGAGGCGGAGGCCGACGGCGAGCCCGAAGGGGCCGTGACCGCGCTGCTGCTGCCCGACGGTGACGGCGAGGCGGCGGCGCTGTCGCCGGCCGAGGCGCTGTCGGTGTCCGAGGGCTCGCCGCTCGGGCTCGGCAGGACGAGATCGCCGCTGACGCCGCTGTCGCCGTCCATGGTGCCGTTGTGGGTCGGCGTCCCGCTCGCGTCCTGCCCGGCCACGCTCAGTCCGACCGCCGTACCCAGCACGCCGAGCGCGAGCACGGCGGCCGACGCGGCGAGCACGGCCCGGCTGCGGCGGCCGCGCGCGCCCGGGAGCACCCCGAACCGCCAGGGCACGTGGGTGGCGATGGCCCGGATGACGGGCCGGCGTCCGCTGGTGGGAACGGCCTTGTCGAGCATCGGGAGCTGACGGGTCTCGTCACGCAGGAGGTCCAGCATCCGGCGGACGGGCGCACTGCCGCGCGGCTCGCCGAGCGCGGTCCGCAGGGCGAGCGCCGCCTCCAGCTCCGCGACGGCCCGCTGGGAGGCGCCGACGCACAGCGCGTGCACGCCCAACTCGTGGTGGAACCATGCCTCGTCCGTACCGGAGGCCAGCGCGCGGGCGGCCTCCAGCCCGAGCTGCAGGGCACGCTCCCAGGCCCCCCAGCGCAGGGCCAGCGCGAGGGCCGGCGCGGCCGCCCGGGCGAGCCGCAGGACGGCCTCGGGCCGGCCGGCCTCGCGGTCGGCGAGCATCGCACCGATCACCACCTCGGCCTCGGCGGCGATCTGTTCGGTGCCGACCGAGGAGTGACCGACCCACCAGGCGAAGTGGGTGGCCGCGCCGTTGGTGCTGCCGGCCGTCGGCCAGTGCGGCTCCAGGAGCTCCAACGCACCTGCGGTGAGCCGGTGGTGGCCGCCGATGGAGACCGCGAGGCCGCAGTCGGCCAGCTCGTGCAGGGCGCTCTCGCCCTGGCCCACGTCGATCAGCGCGGGCAGGTGGGGCGCGGTGGGGCACTCGCCGCCCAGGGCCACCGCGAGGCGTAGCACGGCCTGCGCCGGTTCGCTGAGACCCTCCGCCAGCCGCAGCGCGGGAGCGGCGCTCTCGGCGACCGTCGGCAACGGGACGGTACGCCGCAGTTCGGCCTCGCGGACCATCGGGTCCTCGTCCACGACGGGGTGCTCGACCGCTCCGAAGACGCCCCGGCGGTCCTCCTCCGCGGCGACCAGGGCGTCCACCGCGACGTCCCGCTGGCGCAGCAGCGCGGCCGCCTGGACGAAGCGCAGCGGCAGCCCCTCGGACTCGAACCAGAGGTCCACCGCCCAGGCCCGCTCGGTGTCGTCCAGCACCCGGCCGGCCAGCCGGGAGGTCAGCGCCAGGCAGGCGGCCCGGGACAGGCCCGCCACCAGGTGGTCCTCCAGCCGGGAGTCCAGCGCGAGGGCCGGGCTGTCGGGGGCGACCGAGAGCAGGAAGGCGCAGTCCGGGGCGGCCGCCAGCAGGCTCTCCAACTCCTCGCCGGCCGACTCGACCTCGTCGATCACCACGATCGCGCCGACGCTCCCGAGGTGCCGGGCGAGCTGCTGCGGATCCGGCCGGTAGCCGGGGGTGCGGTGGGTGGCGGCGAACAGCGCCTGGAGCAGGTCGGCCGTGGTGCGGCGGTGGCCGCAGAGCTGGACGACACCGTCGGGGGCGAGTGCGCCGGCGGCCTCCGCGACGGCGGAGAGCAGCGCGCTGCGGCCCGACCCGGCCTGGCCGACCAGGCGAACCGAACGGCCCGCGCCCAGCTTGCCGAGCAGTTGGGCGACATCGGCCTCGCGGTCCAGCAGCGGCAGGTCGGCGCGGGCCGAACCGAGGGCCAGCGGGCCGACGGCGGGGCTGGGGCCGAGCGGTCCACGGGTCTGGTCGCGCCGTTCGGCGCGGCGCGGGCGGGGCTTCCACTCCTCGGGGCACGGCCGGGCCTCGGAGCCCTCGGCGGCACCGATGGTCACCAGCAGGGTGCCGGAGACCAGTTCGCCGGTACGCGGGCGTGCGCCCTCCTGCCTGAACTCACCGGATGGCTGTCCCACGTTGTGCTCCGCCCATGCTCGGCCACCCGCCGACGGGCCGGGGCGCTGACGTCATCGAGAGGCCGTACGGGCGCGGACCGGGGCCCCGTGGCCGTCTCCTGACCGCAGACTCTCGCACATTCGTGCCCCACTGTGCAGCGCGGCCCCTCACCGGAGCGCACCGCGGCGGTCCGACGGGCCCGTACGCACCCGATGCGCACCCGATCGGCACGCGATGGGCACCGATCGGGGTCACCGGACCCGACCGGACGTGACCGGTGGGACGGGCGGGGCGGGGCGGGCCCTGTGGGGCGGGGATCGGGGTCGGGCGCGGGGCGGGCGGGCCGACGGGGCAGATGCGACGGGAGCGGGCCGGCCGGGGGAGGACGGAGACCGGCGGCCGGACCTAGAGCAGCGGGGCCGCGAGCGGCTGGGGCGTCACCGCGCCGAGGCCGGGCAGGGTGGCGCCGCGGGCATCCGAGACGGCGCCCTCGACCGCCAGGATGCGGTGCAGCCGGGTGGCCACCAGCAGGCGCTGCAGCTGAGCGGGCACCGCCCGCAGGACGATCCGGCGGCCGAGCCGGCCGGCCCGGCGGTGGGTCCCCATGATCACTCCGAGCCCGGTGGCGTCCCAGGACTCCAGACGGCCGAGGTCCAGCACGAGGTCGCCCTGGCCGCCGTCGACGGCCTGGTGGAGGCGGACCCTGGCATCGGCGGCACTGCGCACGTCGAGGTGGCCTTCGAGGGCCAGGGCCGTGTGGTCACCGATGATGCGCATGCTCTCCTCCTCCGCTCGCAGGCCTGCCCACGGGCTTCGTCCTGACACCGGCCGCACGCCGGGTGTCCGGCCGTCGGCCGGACCGGCTGCTCCGATGTCCGACCCGTGCCGCCGCGGCGGTCCGGTCGGGTGGAGGCGGGCGGGCGTCCTCCCCGCACACCGGCACCCGGCGGTCGCACCGGGGCTCCCCCTCATCTGACGGTGAAGCAGCTCCGCAGGTTGCTGTTACCGCGCAGATCTGAAGCAACTTCACTCGTCCGAGGGAATATACGCAGGAAGTCCCCATACCTACGCTCGATTACCGCCCAAATCACCCGTCTGCGGCAGCTGCGTGAGGAAACTCACCCGTCCAGGGCCGGGCAGGCCGTACGATGTGCGGCCGGCCCGACCCACGTGACCCACGTGACCCACCCGACCCACCGGCCCGGACGGGGCGCGGTCACTCAGTTGCCCTCGTACGGGTAGAAGCCGCGGCCGCTCTTGCGGCCGAGATCCCCCGCCGTGACCATCCGCGCCATGATCTCCGGCGCGGCGAACTTCTCGTCCTGGGTCTCGGCGTAGATGTTGCGGGCGGCGTGCAGCAGGATGTCGACGCCGGTGAGGTCGGCGGTCTGCAGCGGTCCCATCGGGTGACCGAAGCCGAGCCGGCAGGCGGTGTCGATGTCCTCGGCGGAGGCCACACCCGACTCGAAGAGCTTCGCCGCCTCGACGACCAGGGCGGTGATCAGGCGGGTGGTGACGAAGCCGGCGACGTCGCGGTTGACCACGACCACCTCCTTGCCCACCCCCTCGGCGAACTCCCGGGCCACCGCGAGCGCGTGGTCGCCCGTCTTGTAACCGCGCACCAGCTCGACCAGCTTCATCATCGGCACCGGCGAGAAGAAGTGCACCCCGACCACGGATTCGGGCCGCTCGGTCGCGGCGGCGATCCGGGTGATCGGGATCGCCGAGGTGTTGGAGGCCAGTACCGCGCCGTCCTTGGCGATCTTGTCGAGCTCCCGGAAGACGCCCTCCTTGACGTCCAGACGCTCGAACACGGCCTCGACCACGATGTCGGCCTCGGACACGGCGCCGAGGTCGGTGGTGGTGGTGATCCGGCCGAGCGCCGCCTCGGCGGCCTCGGGGGTGAGCCTCCCCTTCGAGACGAACCTGTCGAACGAGGCGCGGATGCCGTCCAGGCCGCGCCGCAGGGCCTCGTCGGTGACGTCGCGCAGCACCACCGGGTGCCCGGCCTGCGCGGAGACCTGCGCGATGCCCGCGCCCATCAGTCCGGCACCGATCACGGCGATCTGCTTGCTGGGTACGTTGCTCATGGCTGCTCTCCCGGGTGCTGTCCGTCCGCCCGTCCCCACCGGGAACTCGTGGATCCCGTGGGCTCCGGGCAGTGCCTGAAGGCGGCCCAGGGCAGGGGTGACCCTCCGGAGCCGCGCCGCTCATCGCCGGACTCTAACGCCCCCGCAGGCTCCGTGGTGAGATTGGCCGGTGTGATCTGCGCCCGGCGAGGCGCACTACCCGGAGGGCCGATCGTGCGGACGCTGGCGTTCCTGCTGCTGAGTTTCGGCGTGCTCGCGGTACTCGTCCTGCTGCTGCGCTGGACGTACGGCAGCGGCACCTCCCTGGTGGCCCGGCGCCCGCGCACCGGCCGACCGGACGAGTACGGACTGCTGGTCGCCGTCTGCGACCCGGCCGACGCCGCCGAGGCACGGCGGTCGGCCGCCCTGCTCGCCGCGGCCGGCCTGCGCCACACCCTGGTGCGGACCGCCGACGGACTGCGGCTGATGGTCTGGCCCGCCGACGAGGCGGCCGCCAGGGCCGTTCTGCGGCGGGACGGACGACGGGACTGACGACCGCGCCGACGACCGGGCCGGGACGGGCCGGTGACGGAGCCGGTGACAGCGCCGGTGACGGGGCCGGACAGCGACGGTGACGGGGCCGGACAGCGAGAGGCGGCACTCCGGGCGACGTCCGGCGGCAGCCCCTGCGGCGCCCACCGCGCCCACCGCGCCTACCGCGCCTACCGCGCGACGAGTCCCAAGTCCTGCGCCAGGATGGCCGCCTGGACCCGGCTGCGCAGACCGAGCTTGGCCAGGATCCGGCTGACGTGCGTCTTGGTGGTGGCCTCCGCCATCTCCAGCCGGGCCGCGATCTCGCCGTTCGACAGGCCCGCGCCGATGCAGCGCAGCACCTCCCGCTCGCGCGGCGTCAGCCCGCCCACCGCCTCGCGGGCCTCGGCGCCCACCGGCCGCCCCGGGCGGGCGAAGGTGCCGATCAGCCGCCTGGTCACCGAGGGCGCCAGCATGCCGTCCCCGCGCGCCACCGTGCGGACGCCCTCGACCAGGGCGTCCGCCTCCAGGTCCTTGAGCAGGAAGCCGGCCGCGCCGGCCCGCAGCGCCCCGTAGACGTACTCGTCGAGGTCGAAGGTCGTGAGCACCAGCACCTGGGCCGCTCCCGCCTCCACCACCCGGCGGGTCGCCGACACCCCGTCGAGGCGGGGCATCTGGACGTCCATCAGCACCACGTCGGGCCGCAGCTCCAGCGCCAGGCGCACCGCCTCCTCGCCGTCGGCGGCCTGCCCCACCACCTCGATGTCCGGTTCGGCCCGCAGGATCATCACCAGGGCGGCCCGCACCGCCGCCTGGTCCTCGGCCACCAGGATCCGCACCGTCATGGCCTCTCCTTCCCCTTCGCCACCGACGCCGACTCGCGCGGCAGCACCGCGCGCACGCTCCATACGCCGTCCCGCTCCCCCGCCTCGAAGCTCCCGCCGAGCAGCGCGGCCCGCTCCCGCATGCCCACCAGTCCGGCCCGGGCGCCGGGCAGCTCCCGGCCGCCGTCCGCCCGGTAGGGGCTCTCCACCAGGATCTCCAGCCGCTCCGGCCGGTAGCTGAGCCGCAGCCGGACCGTCCCCGGGGCCGCGTGCTTCAGCGCGTTGGTCAGCGACTCCTGGACGATCCGGTACGCGGCCAGCTCGACCGGCACGGCCAGCTCCCCGCGCTCACCGTCCTCGGACGCCTCGAAGGCCAGCCCGGCGTCCGTGCCCGCCGCCCGGACCGCCTCCAGCAGCGCGTCCACCGCGTCCAGCTCCGGCGCGGCGTACGACTCCTCGGCCTCGGCGTCGCCGGTGGAGCGCAGCAGGCCGATCATCCGCCGCATCTCGGTCAGGCCCTGCACGCTGTTCTCGCGGATGACCGCGAGCACCGCGACCAGCGGGTCTTCCTCGGAGCGCTGCTGACGGCGGGCCACGGACTGCGCGCCGGTCGCGTGGATGGCGATGGCCGACAGGTGGTTGGCGATCACGTCGTGCAGCTCCCGGGCCATCCGGGCGCGCTCGGCGACCACGGCGCCCCGCCGGTCCATCTCGGAGAGCAGCGCCGTCTGCTGCGCGCGCAGCCGCTCGGTGTCGGCCTCGTCGCGGTGCCGGCGCAGCAGGTCGGCCGTCCAGACCGGCGCGATGAACACCAGCGCGGCGAACACGGCCACCAGCAGCGCCGAGGACACCGATCCGTACAGCACCGTCAGGCTGCTCAGCACGATGGTGGAGCCCGCGCCGGTGAGGTGCAGGATCAGCGACATCCGCTTGGACCCGTAGAGCACGGCGGCGTACAGCAGGTCGGTGTACAGGATGACGGTCGCCACCACCGAGCCCGCGAAGATGTTTCCGGCGAAGACCAGGCCGCCCAGGCAGACCGTCCAGACGGGGTGGGTGCGCCGCAGCAGTTCCAGGCCCGCCATGGCGCAGAGCGGCAGGACCGCGACCCAGACCGGGACCCGGCCCGCGTTGTCGTACGCGCCGGTGGCGATCAGCACCAGGCCGCCGAGCAGGCCGGCCAGGGCGATCGCGCGGTCCTCCTGGCGCGGGGTGAGTCTGAGTCCGGTCACAGGCTCCATCCCACCATCCGCCGGGCCCCCGCACGTGCGCCCGAGGGACGATCCGGCGTACATCGAAGGGTGCAGGCCCGATTCGGCACCGCGGAGGACGCACCGGCGGGCGGGCGGCCGGGCCCCAGTGGCCGGGCCCTCGCGACGGGGCCGGGCCGGCCGGGGCCGGACCGGTGGCCGCGACCGGTCGCCCGGCATCCCCCGGCGGCCCCGCCGGCTGCCGTCAGCGGTTCTCGCCGGGCACCCACAGCACGTCGCCCTGCTCCTTGTTGGCGGCCCGGGCCAGGATGAACAACAGGTCGGAGAGCCGGTTGAGGTACTTGGCGGTCAGCGGATTGACGCTCTCCCCGTGCACCTCGATCGCCGCCCAGGTGGCCCGCTCGGCCCGCCGGACCACCGTGCAGGCCAGGTGCAGGTACGCCGCCCCGGCGGTGCCGCCGGGGAGGATGAAGCTGCGCAGCTTCTCCAGCGACTCCAGGAAGTGGTCGCAGTCCGACTCCAGCCGGTCGATGTACGTCTGGAGCACCCGCAGCGGCGGGTACTTCGGGTCCTCGACCACCGGGGTCGCGAGGTCCGCGCCGACGTCGAACAGGTCGTTCTGGACCCGGGTCAGCACCGCCGAGACGTCCTCGGGCAGCGCGCCCGCCGCGACGGCCACGCCGATGGCGGCGTTCGCCTCGTTGGTGTCCGCGTAGGCGATCAGCCGGGGGTCGGTCTTGGTGGTCCGGCTCATGTCGCCGAGCGCCGTGGTGCCGTCGTCGCCGGTGCGGGTGTAGATACGCGTCAGGTTGACCATGGACAGCAGACTACTCAGGCCCGGCCGGGCCCACCCGTGATTGCGACGCCGATCACAGCGCCCTCGGCCGGGCCCTCGGGAACGGAGGCCCGAGACGCTCGGGAACAGTGGCCCGGGGCCCTCGGGAACGGTGGCCCGGGTGCTGCACGGAGCACGCGACGCGGCCCCGGCCGCCGGCGGGGCGCCGCCGGCTACGCGACGTTGACTCTCTGCCCCGGGGGGGCCGCCTCCAGCCAGGCGAGGAACCCGGTGAGGGCGTCGTCGCTCATGGCGAGTTCCAGCGGGGCGCCGTCGTGCAGGCAGCGCAGGACCACGGAGCCGGAGAGCAGGGCGAGCTCCTCCTGACCCTCGGGGTAGCGGCGGCCGAGGACCTCGATCTCACGGCGCGGCAGGACCCGGCGGGGGCGGGGGGCGTAGGAGAAGACCCGGAACCACTCGATGGAGTCGCCGCTGTAGCGGCCGATACCAAAAACCCACCCCTTGCCATCGGTCTGCGGAACCGGGGCTGAGGTGGGTTTGCCGTTCTCGTCGAGGTCGGGCTGCGTGGAGGCGTCGGCCGGCATTTTGAGCCGGTAGCTGCAGTCGAACGTTCCGCCGACGCGCTGGATCACCCGCCGCCGTACGGCGAAGGCGACCAGTCCCGCCACACCGAGCGCCACGACCGCCGCGCACACCACAAGGGCGAGGACCATGCTCACCGACCTCCTCGCTGCCTGCGTTCCCCGAATCGGCCCTGCCCGAGCGGCCGCACTGTCCTACCCAACTGATACGACAGTCCCGGGGTCACGCTCGCGCGTCCCCGGGACCGTCGGTCCTGCTACGTTCAGGCGGCCTTGCGGCGGCCTGCCGCGACGAGGCGGACCTCGGCGCGTCGCTCGGCGTGCGCGTCGCTCTCGCCCTGGGCGAGTTCGAGCGCGCGCTCCGCGCGGTTGACATCGATCTCGTCGGCCAGCTCGGCGATCTCCGCGAGCAGAGACAGCTTGTTGTCGGCGAACGAGATGAAACCGCCGTGCACGGCCGCGATGACCGTGCCGCCGTCGGTGGTCCGGATGGTGACCGGGCCGGACTCCAGCACGCTCAGCACCGGGGTGTGGCCCGGCATGATACCGGTGTCACCGGAGGCCGTACGGGCGACAACGATGGTGGCCGCACCGGACCACACCTTGCGGTCGGCTGCGACCAGCTCGACGTGCAGCTCAGCCAACGTGGGCTCCTAGGCTCTTGCAACGCCCGATTGCTCGGGAGTTTCGGTAAGAATAACGGGCCCGCGCCCCGGAGATGAAACCGGCGGCACGGAGATGACCGGAATCACAGTGAGTGTGACGTGAGGGGTGGTCCCCAGGGCTCTGGGGCCACCCCTCACGCTCACTCTGCTGCCACCTCGCGGTCGCGGTTACTTCTTCGCCAGCTCCGCGGCGTTCTTCTCGAGGTCCTCGATGCCACCGCACATGAAGAAGGCCTGCTCGGGGACGGAGTCGTACTTGCCGTCCGCGATCGCGTTGAAGGCCTCGATGGTCTCCGACAGCGGCACGGTCGAACCCTCGACACCGGTGAACTGCTTCGCCACGTAGGTGTTCTGCGAGAGGAAGCGCTCGATCCGGCGGGCACGGTGGACGGTGAGCTTGTCCTCCTCGCCCAGCTCGTCGATACCGAGGATCGCGATGATGTCCTGGAGGTCCTTGTACTTCTGCAGGATCCCCTTGACGCGGATGGCCGTGTCGTAGTGGTCCAGCGCGATGTAGCGCGGGTCCAGGATGCGGGACGTGGAGTCCAGCGGGTCGACGGCCGGGTAGATGCCCTTCTCGGAGATCGGACGGGAGAGAACCGTCGTCGCGTCGAGGTGGGCGAAGGTGGTGGCCGGCGCCGGGTCGGTCAGGTCGTCCGCGGGGACGTAGATCGCCTGCATCGAGGTGATCGAGTGACCGCGGGTCGAGGTGATGCGCTCCTGGAGGAGGCCCATCTCGTCGGCCAGGTTCGGCTGGTAGCCCACCGCGGAGGGCATCCGGCCGAGCAGGGTCGACACCTCGGAACCGGCCTGGGTGAACCGGAAGATGTTGTCGATGAAGAGCAGAACGTCCTGCTGCTCGACGTCGCGGAAGTACTCCGCCATCGTCAGGGCGGACAGGGCGACGCGCAGGCGGGTGCCCGGCGGCTCGTCCATCTGGCCGAAGACCAGCGCGGTCTTGTCCAGAACGCCCGAGTCGACCATCTCTTCGATGAGGTCGTTGCCCTCACGGGTGCGCTCGCCGACACCGGCGAACACGGAGACACCACCGAAGTTCTCGGCGACGCGGTAGATCATCTCCTGGATCAGAACGGTCTTGCCGACACCGGCACCACCGAACAGACCGATCTTGCCACCCTGAACGTACGGGGTGAGCAGGTCGATGACCTTGATGCCGGTCTCGAACATCTCGGTCTTCGACTCGAGCTCGGAGAAGTTCGGGGCCTTGCGGTGGATCGGCCAGCGGACCTCCACCTGGGACTCGAACTCGGCCGCGTCGACGTTCAGGACCTCGCCGAGGGCGTTGAAGACCTTGCCCTTGGTGATCTGGCCGACCGGGACCTCGATGGCACGGCCGGTGTTCCGGACCTCGGTGCCGCGCACGACGCCGTCGGTCTGCTGCATCGAGATGCCGCGGACCAGACCGTCGCCGAGGTGCTGCGCGACCTCCAGCGTCAGGGTCTTGACGGTGCCGTCGGTCCCGGCGACGTCCAGCTTCAGCGCGTTGTACATGTTCGGAATCGCGTCGACGGGGAACTCCACGTCGACGACCGGGCCGATGACCCGCGCGACGCGGCCCGTCGCCGTGGTCGGCTCAACAGTGGTGGTCATGTCTTATTCACTCCCCGCGTTAGCGTCGGCGAGGGCATTGGCGCCGCCGATGATCTCGCTGATTTCCTGGGTGATCTCGGCCTGTCGGGCCGAGTTGGCAAGCCGCGTGAGCGCCTTGATGAGGTCTTCCGCGTTGTCGGTCGCCGACTTCATCGCACGACGCCGGGCGGCGTGCTCCGAAGCGGCGGACTGCAGCAGCGCGTTGTAGATCCGGCTCTCGACGTACCGCGGCAGCAGGGCGTCGAGGACGCCTTCGGCCGACGGCTCGAAGTCGTACAGCGGGAAGATCTCCGCCTTGGCCGGACGGTTGTCACTGAGCTGGACGTCGTCCAGCTTCAGCGGCAGCAGCCGGGCGTCGACGGCGGTCTGCGTCAGCATCGACTCGAACTCGGTGGAGACCAGGTGGAGCTCGTCCACCCCGCCGGTCTCCGCCGTGAACGCCTCGATGAGCTCGCTCGCGACCGTCTTGGCATCGCCGTACGTCGGCTTGTCCGAGAAGCCCGTCCACGACGCCGCGACCTCACGGTGGCGGAAGTTGTAGTACGAGACGCCCTTGCGGCCGACGATGTACGTCACCACGTCCTTGCCCTCGGCACGCAGCCGCTCGGAGAGAGCGGTCGCCTGCTTGATGGCGTTGGTCGAGTAGCCGCCGGCCAGACCGCGGTCCGCCGTGATCAGCAGGACCGCGGCGCGGGACGCCGACGGGTTCTCGGTGGTGAGCGGGTGCTTGGCGTTGGACCGGGTGGCCACCGCCGTCACCGCCCGGGTGAGTTCATCGGCGTACGGAGTGGAGGCGGCCACCGCGCGCTGCGCCTTGACGATGCGCGACGCGGAGATCATCTCCATCGCCTTGGTGATCTTCTTCGTCGCGGTGACAGAGCGGATCCGGCGCTTGTAGACCCGAAGCTGTGCTCCCATGGGTCGTTACGTCCTTTCCCTCGCTACCGGACTCAGGCCTGCTCGCCGAGGAGCTTGCCGTCGGCGGTGGTGAAACCCTGCTTGAAGGCGGTGATGGCAGCGGTCAGAGCGTCGAGCGTGCCGTCGCCCATCTTGCTGTCGTTCTCCACGATGCCGAGCAGCAGGTCCTTGTGCTGCAGGCGCAGGAAGTCCAGGAACTCGCGCTCGAAGCGGCGGATGTCCGCCACCGGGACGTCGTCCATCTTGCCGGTGGTGCCGGCCCAGATGGAGACGACCTGCTCCTCGACCGGGAACGGCTGGTACTGGCCCTGCTTCAGCAGCTCGACCATGCGCGCACCGCGCTCCAGCTGGGCCTTGGAGGCCGGGTCCAGGTCGGAACCGAAGGCGGCGAACGCCTCCAGCTCGCGGTACTGGGCCAGGTCCAGACGCAGGCGGCCGGCCACCTGGCGCATCGGCTTGATCTGCGCGGAGCCACCGACACGGGAGACCGAGATACCGACGTTCACGGCCGGGCGGATGCCGGCGTTGAACAGGTCGGACTCCAGGAAGCACTGGCCGTCGGTGATCGAGATGACGTTGGTCGGGATGTACGCCGACACGTCGTTGGCCTTGGTCTCGATGATCGGCAGACCGGTCATCGAGCCCGCGCCCAGCTCGTCCGAGAGCTTCGCGCAACGCTCCAGCAGGCGGGAGTGCAGGTAGAAGACGTCGCCCGGGTACGCCTCGCGGCCCGGCGGGCGGCGCAGCAGCAGGGAAACGGAACGGTAGGCCTCGGCCTGCTTCGACAGGTCGTCGAAGATGATCAGGACGTGCTTGCCGTCGTACATCCACTCCTGGCCGATGGCGGAGCCGGTGTACGGGGCGAGGTACTTGAAGCCCGCGGGGTCGGAGGCGGGAGCGGCCACGATGGTGGTGTACTCCAGCGCGCCGGCCTCCTCCAGGGCGCCGCGAACGGACGCGATGGTGGAGCCCTTCTGGCCGATCGCCACGTAGACGCAGCGGACCTGCTTCTGCGGGTCGCCGGAGCGCCAGTTGTCGCGCTGGTTGATGATCGCGTCGATCGCCACCGCGGTCTTGCCGGTCTGGCGGTCGCCGATGATCAGCTGGCGCTGGCCGCGGCCGATCGGGGTCATCGCGTCGATGGCCTTGATGCCGGTCTGCAGCGGCTCGTGCACCGACTTGCGGGCCATGACGCCCGGGGCCTGCAGCTCCAGGGCGCGACGGCCGGTGGAGACGATGTCGCCCAGGCCGTCGATCGGGTTGCCCAGCGGGTCCACGACGCGGCCGAGGTAACCCTCGCCGACCGGGACGGAGAGGACCTCGCCGGTGCGGTGCACCGTCTGACCCTCCTCGATGCCGCTGAACTCGCCGAGGATGACGACACCGATCTCGCGGGTGTCGAGGTTCAGCGCGAGACCGAGGGTCCCGTCCTCGAACCGAAGCAGCTCGTTCGCCATCACCGAGGGCAGGCCCTCGACGTGGGCGATGCCGTCCGCCGTGTCAGTGACCGTTCCGACCTCTTCACGCGAGGCGGCGTCCGGCTGGTACGACTGGACAAAGTCGGCCAGCGCGTCCCGGATTTCCTCCGGACGGATCGTAAGCTCCGCCATCAGGCTTCCCTGCTCTCCTAGTTTGCGATCCTCGGCCCGCCATTGAGGGCCGCAAGTGTGGTACGCGTCACGACCCCGGTCGGGTTCACCGGCCGGGGGCCGGGGGTCTCCCCCCGGATGACGCAGTCGACTCTCGGCCGGGACGTAGTCGAACCGGCCGTACGTTGTACCGGCTCCCGCACGCGGGGCCGGCGCCCGACCGAGGGTCGGATGTTGCTCGGTGCTCAGCCTTCGAGCGCCTGGCGAGCGCCTTCGAGGCGGCTCGCCACGGTGCCGTCGATGATCTCGTCACCGATCTGCACCCGGACACCACCGCGGACCTCGGGGTCCACGTCGATGTTCAGGTGGACCTGGCGCCCGTACAGCCGGCCCAGGGCGCCCGAGAGGCGCTCCTTCTGGCTGTCCGACAGCGGCACCGCGCTGGTGACCAGGGCCACCACACGACCGCGCCGGGCCGCGGCGAGCTTGGAGTAGGACTCCAGGCCCTGTTCCAGGCTACGACCACGCGGGTTGGTGACCAGGCCGGAGACCAGGCGCACGGTGCCCGCGTTGGCCCGGCCGCCGAGCAGCTTGGTGACCAGCTCGCCCTTGGCGGCGGGGCCGGCCTTGGGCTCGGTCAGGGCACTGCGCAGCTCGTGCGAGCCACTGACGATCCGGCCGAACCGGAAGACCTCGTCCTCGACGTCGTCCAGGGCACCGGCCTTGTCGGCGGCGATGACCTCGGCGTACGCGGCGAGCTCCTCGATGGCGTCCACCAGGTCACGGGCACCCGACCAGCGGGAGCGGACCAGGCCGGAGACCAGGTCGAGCGTCTCGCCCGAGACCTGGCCGGCCAGCAGCGCGCCGACCAGCTGGGCCTTGTCCTGACCGGACCGCGAAGGGTCGGTCAGCACCCGGCGAAGCGAAACCTCGCGGTCCAGCAGGACCGTGACGGCGGCGAGCTCCTCGGCGACCTCGGACGAGTCCACCGAGGTGGAGTCGGTCAGGCTGTCGAGGTTCTTCCGCCCTGCGGCGAGGGCCTCACGGCTTGCGCCGATCACTTGGCAGCCGCCGTGGACGCGGCGGCCTTGGCCTCCAGGTCCTCCAGGAAACGGTCGATCACGCCGCTCTGCCGGGCGGAGTCCTCCAGGGACTCGCCGACGATGCGGGAGGCCAGCTGCGACGCGAGCGAGCCCACGTCGTGACGCAGAGCGGTGGTCGCCTGCTTCTTGTCGGCCTCGATCTGGGCGTGGCCCGCGGCGACGATGGCCTCGCGCTGACGCTGGCCCTCCTCGCGCATCTCCGCAACCAGGGCAGCGCCCTGCTCACGGGCCTGCTCGGTGATCCGAGCGGCCTCGTGACGCGCCTCGGCGAGCTCGGCGCGGTACTGCTCGAGCAGGGCCTGCGCCTCTGCCTGAGCGGTCTGGGCCCGCTCCATGCCGCCCTCGATGGCGTCCCGGCGGTCCGCCAGCACCTTCTCGATGCTGGGCAGGAGCTTCTTGCCGAGAAGACCGAAGACGATGAAGAAGCAGAGCAGGCCGATGATGACCTCGGGCCATGCGGGGAGGAGCGGGTTCATCTGCTCCTCAGCCGCGAGGAAGACCTCGGGGTTCATATCAGAACCTTTCGTCGAAAAGGGCTTGCGACAGGAATTACTTGCCGGTGCCGTAGACGAACGGCATGACGATGCCGATGAGGGCGAGCGCCTCGGTCAGCGCGAAGCCGATGAACATGTTGGAGCGGATCAGGCCGGCGGCCTCGGGCTGACGGGCCATGGCCTGCACGCCGTTGCCGAAGATCAGACCGACACCGACGCCGGGGCCGATCGCGGCGAGGCCGTAGCCGATGGAAGCGACGGAACCGGTGACGCCAGCGGCGAGGATGCTCATTTCAGCTGTCCTTTGCGGGGTGGAGAACCGGTGGTGGTTGGCCACCGGGAGTACGAGGGGGGTTGCAGCCGTGGGGCCGCAGGGCTCAGTGCGCCTCTTCGAGGGCACCGGCGATGTAGCTGCTGGCGAGCATCACGAAGATGTAGGCCTGCAGGAACTGGACCAGCAGCTCGAAGCCGGTCAGCGCGACGGCGACCACGAACGAGACCGACCCGTAGAGGGCGCCGATGCTCGGGCTGAGCAGGTACCAGGAGGCGACCGAGAAGACCACGATCAGCAGGTGGCCGGCGAACATGTTCGCGAAGGCTCGAACCGCGAGCGTGAACGGGCGCACGAAGATGTTCGAGAAGAACTCGATGGGCACCAGGATGAACATGACCCAGCCCGGGATGCCCGACGGCCAGCAGAGGTTCTTCATTCCGCCGACGAAGCCGTGCTTCTTGAAGGTCAGCGTCATGTACGTGACCCAGACGATCGCCGCGAGGCCGATCGGGTACGCGATCCGCGACATCACCGGGAACTGGGCGAACGGGATCACGGACATGATGTTCATGATCCACACGAAGAAGAACATCGAGACCAGCATCGGGACGTACTTCTCGCCCTTTTTGCCGATGGTCTCCAGCACGATGCTGCGCTTGACGAAGTCGTACCCGATCTCGCCGACCAGCTGGAGCTTGCCCGGAAGCAGCTTCGGCTTGGCGAACGCGGCCCAGAAGAGGGCGATCACCAGCAGCGCGCAGATGATCGCCAGCAGCATCGGCTTGGTGAAGTCGAAGCTGCCGATCGAGAAGATCGGCTTGAAGTCGAACTCGTTCAGGCCAGGGGCGGGGAAGCCGCAACCGGAGAACAGGTGGCACCCGGCCTCAGAGGCGAGCTGTACGTCAGCACCCACCACAGACTCCTTCGTCATGACGCATGGTTACGGCAACCTCTGTGTGTCGGCGTGGCCTGCGGCCACGGTGCGGCACTGGAACTAGTCGGGAATCTCGGGGACCCTGCGCGGCCGTGCCAGGCACTGCCGCGGGATCATCGAAGACTGCGCGGGTCCGGGGGGCGATCCGTCCGTCGAGCGGATGGACCTGGCCTCTTCCCGTACTCCGTTGTCGCGACGGACGATAGCAGTCCGTCGGCACCGCATGAACACCGCCCCCCTCGATGGGGGGACAGTCGGACCTCGTCACTGTTGACGCCCCGAGTCCGAGGGCTTGTCGCCCTTGCTTTCGGAGGTGTCGGGCTGAACGTAGAACATCTTCGCCTTCAGTGCACCGCGCACCTGGAAGCCCGTCCAGATCAGAGCGCAGCCGAGCAGCGTGAAGCCGAAGACCTTGGTGTCGAAGAGCGTCGTGTTCTTGAACACTCCGAGAACAACACCCACCAGCAAGATCTGAGTGGTGTAGACCAGAAGGGCCGCAGCCATCATGATGTGCGGATTGTTCCTGGTCAGCCGGTCGAGGGCGATCTGCCCGGAGCTGAAGAAGGCCATCACGAGCAGGGTCGCGAAGAGGGCGCCGAGCAATCCCTTGCCACCCACGACGGCGGTCGAGATCGCCATGGCGATGACTCCGGCGACCGCAGTGGGGATTGCGGCGCCGCGGATGATCCGGGCGTCGGGGGACGGCATGTCGGCAACTCCGGCGGCATGTCGGGAAACGGGGGGACGGGCGCACTGAGCGGTGGATGGCTCCTACCGGGAAGGTCGCCGCGGGCCGGCCGCTTGGCGGCGAGCCCGTCGAGGGAGACCCGACCAGGGACGGAAGTCCTCCACCTGTCAGGTCTTTCGGCGCGTTCTCGGTACTCGTGAACGGTATCACAAACTATTTGATGAGAGCTTTACCATGAACGTGTGGTACCTGTCACACTGACGGCCCAGCAGTGCCGCCATACGGGTGAAGCAGATTGACGGACCATCAGACGCGCCCGTCAACCCGCGCGCACGCCCGTTACTCCTCGCGTGCGCCCCGGCCGCGCTCGTGGCCGCCGACCGCCGAGGCGCCGGTCCCCAGCCTGCCGAGCAGCTCCTTGTCCTTGGCCGAGAGCTCGGCCATCGCCGGCGTCCGCGGCTGCTGCGACCGCTCCTCCTCGGCGACCGCCCCGGCGCCCCGCCCCTTGCGGTAGCGCGGCGGTACGAAGGACTGCACCGACTGCGGGGCGTGCGGGCGAAAGCGCGGGATCAGCAGCACGACGATGCCCAGCAGGCAGAGCCCCGCGATGGTCAGCACCACGGTGCGGCCGGTGTTGGTGACCGAGAAGGCGACCGTCCCGAAGGCGATCAGCGCGGCCCAGAAGTACATGATCAGCACGGCCCGGCTGTGCGAGTGCCCGACCTCCAGCAGCCGGTGGTGCAGGTGCTGCTTGTCGGCCGCGAACGGCGACTTTCCGGCCCAGGTCCGGCGGACCACCGCGAGCAGCAGGTCGGCCAGCGGCAGGGCGATCACGGTGAGCGGCAGCAGCAGCGGGAGGTAGACCGGCACCAGGGCGTGCACGGTGGCCGTCTGCGACTCCGTCCGGTCGGTCATCAGGTCGGGGTCGACCCGGCCGGTGATGGAGATCGCCGAGACGGCCAGCATCAGGCCGAGCATCATCGAGCCGGAGTCGCCCATGAAGATCCGGGCCGGGTGCAGGTTGTGCGGCAGGAAGCCCAGGCACATCCCGATCAGCAGCGCGCTGAAGAGCACGGCGGGCGCGGCGGCGCTGATCGAGTACCCGTACCAGAGCCGGTACGAGTAGAGGAAGAAGGCGATCGCCGCGATGCAGACCATGCCGGCGGCCAGGCCGTCCAGGCCGTCGATGAAGTTCACCGCGTTGACCATGATCACCACGAGGGCGACCGAGATGACCATGCCCTGCGTCGGACCGACCGCCACCGCGCCGACACCGGGCAGCGGCAGCGAGATGACCGTGACGCCCTGCCAGACCATCACACCGGCGGCGATCATCTGACCGCCCAGCTTGACCAGGGCGTCGACGCCCCACTTGTCGTCCAGCACGCCGAGGATCCACATGATCCCGGCGCCGGAGAGCAGTGCCTTGATGTCCGAACCCTCGACGAACGCCTTGCTCAGGTTGTCGAGTTGGGAGGCGACCAGGACGCCGGCGCAGAGTCCGCCGAACATCGCGATGCCGCCGAGCCGGGGGGTCGGCTCGCGGTGCACGTCACGGGCGCGCACCGGCGGCATGGCGCCGGCCAGGATCGCGAACTTCCGAACGGGACCGGTCAGCAGGTAGGTCACGGCCGCCGTGCAGAACAGGACCAGCAGATACTCACGCACCACGGGCCTCCAGCGTCACAGTCCGACGGGTGAATACCGAAGGTACTCCCGTGCTCTTCCGGGGTTCGAGGTGCGTCGCCACGGCACATACCTTATTGAGTTGGACGCCGTCCGTGTGCATCGCGGTTCGCCCCGGCGGGTACGGATCCCCGTTCGACCCTCGTACGGGGCTCTCCCCCGGGCCGCCCGCGGCCGTCTCGCGGCCCCCGCAAGCGTGTGCCCAGGCCGTCCCCGAACAGCCTCCGAACCGCCTCCCGGCCGCCCGGCGGCGGGCGGCCGGGAGGTTCAGCCGCTCGGTTCAGCCGCCCGCGAAGGCCCGGGCGAGCTCCCTGACCCGGGCGCCGATCGCGGCCTGCGGTCCGCCCGCGAGGAGCCGGCCGATCAGCGCCGCGATCTCGCCGAGCTCGCCCGGCCCCATGCCCTGCGTGGTGACCGTCCCGGTGCCCAGCCGGATGCCGGAGGTCTCGGTGGCCGGCGCCGGATCGTAGGGCAGGGCGCACCTGCCGAGCATCAGGCCGGCCGCCGCGCACCGGCGCTCGGCCTCGGCGCCGCTGAGGCCCAGCGGGGAGACGTCGGCCGTCACCAGGTGGGTGTCGGTGCCCCCGGTCATCGGGCGCAGCCCCGCCCCGGCCAGCCCGGCGGCCAGCGTCCGGGCGCCCTCCACGGTGCGCAGCACGTACTGGCGGTACTCGGGGGTGGCCGCCTCGGCGAACGCCACCGCCTTCCCGGCCACCTCGTTCATCGCGGCGCCGCCCTGGGTGAACGGGAACACCGCCCGGTCGACCCGGTCCGCCAGGTCGGCCGTGCAGAGCAACAGGCCGCCGCGCGGTCCGCGCAGCAGTTTGTGGGTGGCCGCCACGGTGACGTCCGCGTACGGGACGGGCGAGGGGGCCGCTCCGCCGGCCACCAGGCCGGTGGTCTGCGCGACGGAGGCGATCAGGTAGGCGTCGACCTCGTCGGCGATCGCCCGGAAGGCGGCCCAGTCCAGGTGGCGGGGGTGGGAGATGCCGCCCGCGACGATCGCCTTCGGGCGGTGCCGGCGGGCCAGCTCCCGCACCTGGTCGAGATCGACCAGGCCGTCGTCCTCGCGGACGCCGTAGCCGACGAACTCGAACCAGCGGCCGGAGAAGTTGGCGCGCGAGCCGCAGCTGAGGTGGCCGCCGTGCTCCAGCGACATCGACAGCACCACGTCCCCCGGCCGCAGCAGCGCCGCGTACGCCGCCAGCATCGCGGAAGTGGCGGAACGGGGCTGGACGTTGGCGTGCGGCGCGGCGAACAGCGCGCGGGCCCGGTCGACGGCGATCAGCTCGGCCGCGTCGGCGAGGGCGCAACCGGTGTGGTGGCGCCTGCCCGGGTAGCCCTCGGCGTACTTGTCGATCAGCGGCCCGCCCAGCGCGGACAGCACCGCCTGGCTGGTCAGGTTCTCCCCGGCCAGCAGCTGGAGGCTCTCGGCCCGCCGCTCGGCCTCGGCGGCCAGCAGGTCGGCGAGCTGCGGATCTGCCTCGTGGAGGGCCTGCGCGGGGTGCCAGTGGCCCGCTGCCGGACGTCCGGTGCGGAGGTGGCCGGTCGGGGCGTCGGTGACGGTCATGGCGGAACTCCCGGGCAGCGTCGGGTGAGGTTCCTCCAGCGTAGGACCGCCCCGCACGGCCGTCCTGTCGGCGCGGGCCGGGTGCACCCGTCAGGGCTCGGGAGCCGACGGTTCGTCAGGTGGGGGCGGCTCGGCGGACCGGTCAGCGCGGCGGCTGGACCCCGGTCAGCGCCGTCACCACCGGGTCCAGGGCGTGGAATATCTCCTCGCCGCAGTTGCGGAACATCCCGATCGGCGCGCCGTAGGGGTCGTCCACCTCGTCGGACTCCGGGGTCGCCGCGAGAAGCCAGCCGCGCAGTGCGGCGGCCGACCGGACCAGCGCCCGGGCCCGCTCGGTGACGTCCGCGCCCCGGCGCGGGTCGGGCAGCGTGCCCGGGTCGATCCGGCGGACCAGCCGGGTGAACTCCTTCAGGGTGAAGGTGCGCAGCCCCGCCGCATGGCCCATCGAGATCACCTGGGCGCGGTGGTCCAGGGTCGCGGTGAGCACCAGGTCGGCCTCGACCACGTGCTCGTCGAGCAGCTCGCGGCCGGTGAATCCACCGCTGTCCGCACCGTACTCGTCGAGCACCGTGGCGGCGTGCGCCTCCATCGGGGCGCCCTCGTGGCCCCAGGTGCCGGCGCTCTCCACCAGGATCCGGCCGGCCACCAGCGGGCTGAGCCGGGTGTCCAGCTCACGCCGGGTGAGCCGCTCGGCGATCGGCGAGCGGCAGATGTTGCCGGTGCAGACGAAGAGGATCCGGAAGTGGTCCAGTGGGCGGGGCGCCACGCTCAGGTAGGGCGATATACCGGGCCCCGCGTGCAGCGAGGTGGCCGTCAACTGCCGGCCTCCAGGTCGGGGACGACCTCCCTCAGCTGCTCGGCGCTGATCGCGCCGGCCCGCAGCAGGACCGGGACCTTGCCCGTGACGTCGACGATGGTGGAGGCGGTCGCGTGGTCGGCCCGGCCGCCGTCCAGGTACACCGAGATGGAGTCGCCGAGCTGCTCCAGGGCCTCGTCGCAGGTGGCCGGCGACGGCCCGCCCGTGCGGTTGGCGCTGGAGACGGCCAGCGGCCCGGTGGTGTTCAGCAGCTCGATCGCGACGGGGTGCAGCGGCATCCGCACGGCGACGGTGCCGCGGGTCTCACCGAGGTCCCAGCGCAGCGAGGGCTGGTGCTTGGCGACCAGGGTCAGGCCACCGGGCCAGAACGCGTCGACCAGCTCCCAGGCCTGCTCGGAGAAGTCGGTGACCAGGCCGTGCAGCGTGGTCGGCGAGCCCACCAGGACGGGGGACGGCATGTTCCGGCCACGGCCCTTGGCGGCCAGCAGGGCGGCGACGGCCTCCGGCGAGAAGGCGTCGGCGCCGACACCGTAGAGGGTGTCGGTGGGAAGCACGACGATCTCGCCGCGGCGGATCGCCGCGGCGGCCTCGCGCAGTCCGGTGGCGCGGTCCCCTGCGTCGGCACAGTCGTAGCGGCGGCTCATCGGTGCGGTCCCCTTCCGAGATGACTCATGGCGTTGGCGCTCACACGCACGACGACACCGCGCGGGCGGCGCTCGTGCCCTCTCCGTGTCGTACGGCCCTGCGGTGCGGGGCCGTACGGTGTGCGGAGCCCTGCGGGCCGGCTCCGCGCGGCCGGGTTTCCCGGATCACAGCGACGCCTTGCGGGCCGTGGTGAAGCGGGGGCGGTTGTTCAGGTCCCGGTGGTCGGCGGCGTCGGTCCAGCCGCCCTCCTCGTTGAAGATCCACGGGACCTGGCCGCCCTGGGTGTCGGCGTGCTCGATCACGACCGCGCCGCCGGGCCGCAGCAGGCGGGCGGCGACCCGCTCGATGCCGCGGATGGTGTCCAGGCCGTCCTCGCCGGAGAACAGCGACATCTGCGGGTCGTGGTCGCGCGCCTCGGGCGCGACGTACTCCCACTCGGTGAGCGGGATGTACGGCGGGTTGCTGATCACCAGGTCGAAGCGGCCGTCCCAGGAGCGGTCGTCCTCGAAGGCACGGGTGGCGTCCCCGGAGTGCAGGGTGACCCTGGCCCGGTCGGAGCTGGCGGCGATGTTGCGCCGGGTGTAGCGCATGGCGCCCTCGTCCAGCTCGAAGGCGTGCACCTGGGAGCGCGGCAGCTCCTGGGCCAGGGCCAGCGCGATGGCGCCGGAGCCGGTGCACAGGTCGACCACCAGCGGCTCGGCCACGTCCATGTCCCGGACGGCGTCTATGGCCCACTCGACGACCGTCTCGGTCTCCGGCCGGGGCACGAACACCCCGGGGCCGACCTCCAGCTCCAGGTAGCGGAAGAAGGCGCGGCCGGTGATGTGCTGGAGCGGCTCACGTGCCTCGCGGCGCGAGATCGCCTCCCAGTAGCGGGCGTCGAAGTCGGCGTCCCCGACCGTGTGCAGCTGGCTGCGCTTGACGTTGTGGATGTGCGCGGCGAGTTCCTCCGCGTCGAAGCGCGGCGACGGCACGCCGGCCGCGGCCAACCGCTGGGTGGCCTGGGCCACCTCGGCGAGCAGCAGGTTCATCCGTACGTACCCCTTCCGGCGCAGCCCGACGTCGTTCCCGGGCCGGTTTGCTCAGTTCTGGTTTGCCGCGGCGAGCTTGGCGGCCGCGTCGGCGTCCACACAGGACTGGATCACCGCGTTCAGTTCGCCGTCCAGGACCTGGTCCAGGTTGTACGACTTGAAGCCCGTGCGGTGGTCCGAGATGCGGTTCTCCGGGTAGTTGTACGTCCGGATGCGCTCGGAGCGGTCCACGGTGCGGACCTGGCTGCGGCGCGCGTCCGAGGCCTCCTGTTCGGCGGCCTCCTGCGCGGCGGCCAGCAGCCGCGAGCGCAGGATACGCATGGCCGACTCCTTGTTCTGGAGCTGGCTCTTCTCGTTCTGGCAGGAGGCCACGATACCGGTCGGCAGGTGGGTGATCCGGACGGCCGAGTCGGTGGTGTTGACGGACTGGCCGCCGGGGCCGGACGAGCGGTAGACGTCGATCCGCAGATCGTTGGCGTGCACCTCGACCTCGACCTCCTCGGCCTCGGGGGTGACCAGCACGCCCGCCGCCGAGGTGTGGATGCGGCCCTGCGACTCGGTGGCCGGCACCCGCTGCACGCGGTGCACGCCGCCCTCGTACTTCAGGCGCGCCCAGACGCCCTGGCCGGGCGCGATCGTGCCGCGGGTCTTGACCGCGACCGAGACGTCCTTGTAGCCGCCGAGGTCGGACTCGTTGGAGTCGATGAGCTCGGTCTTCCAGCCGATCCGCTCCGCGAAGCGCAGGTACATCCGGAGCAGGTCGGCGGCGAACAGCGCGGACTCCTCGCCGCCCTCACCCGCCTTGATCTCCAGGATGACGTCCTTCTCGTCGCTCGGGTCGCGGGGGACGAGCAGCAGTCGCAGGTCCTCGGTCAGCTCCGCCCGGCGGGCCTCCGCGGACTTGATCTCGGCGATGAAGTCCGGGTCCTCGGCCGCGAACTCACGGGCCGCCTCGACGTCCTCGCCGGCCTGGCGCCAGGCGCGGTAGGCGACGGTGATCGGCGTCAGCTCCGCGTAGCGCTTGGAGAGTTTGCGGGCGTTCGCCTGGTCGGCGTGGACGGAGGGGTCGGCCAGCCTCTCCTCGAGGGCGGCGTGCTCTACGAGGAGCTCTTCGACTGCCTCGAACATGGGGTGGGCCTACTTCCCGTGAGCTGTGTCTGCGGTCTGGCGGTACTGCCGGGCGGTGCGGTGGCCGCGGGGTGCGGTGCGCGGCGCTGCGGTGCGGCGTGCGGCGGCGCAAAGACGCGAACGGCGCCGGCCCCCGTGCCCCCGTGGTACGCGGGGGCGCAGGAGACCGGCGCCGAAAGGACGCTAGGCCTGCTCGTCGGCCTGCTTCGTGCTGTGGGTCTTGCCGAAGCGCGCCTCGAAGCGGGCGACACGGCCACCGGTGTCCATGATCTTCTGCTTGCCGGTGTAGAACGGGTGGCACTGCGAGCAGACCTCGGCGCGGATGACGCCGCTGGTCTCGGTCGAGCGGGTGGTGAACTCGTTGCCGCAGGTGCAGGTCACGTTGGTGACCACGTACTGGGGGTGAACGTTGGGCTTCAAGGGATCTCCTAGGTTCGGGAGGGCACCGGGTCGGCAGCTCTGGCAGCAGCACGTGAACCGGGACCGACGGACCAGTCTGCCAGGACTGGTCGCTTCTTCCCAAACCGAGCACCGGCCGGGGATATTCCGGGTACGTCCTAGCGCTCGGCGGCAGGAGTCGTCGGGCTGGCCGACGGCGCCTGGGCGCGGGCCGTGGCGGCGCCCGAGGGCGTGGTGGCCGGGTTGGCGGGCTGGACGTTCAGCGCGGACTGCGGCACCGCCCGGTCGGCCTTCAGGGCGCCCCACAGCTGGTCCGCCACGGGCTGCTGGGCGACCACCCTGTTCGGGTCGGAGGGAGCCGTCACCACCGGCAGGGTGACCATGGTGAGCTGGTCGGGTCCGATGCCCTTGAGCGACTGCGCGAGACCGACCAGCGAGTTCACCGAGGCCAGGTCGGAGTCGGTGGTGATGCTGCTGGTGAGGGTGTCGCCGACGGACCAGAGCTTGACCGGGTTGGACAGCAGCCCGATCGAGCCGACCTGCTGCAGGACGGACTTCATCATCTGCTTCTGCAACTCGATCCGGCCCAGGTCGCTGCCGTCGCCGACGCCGTGCCGGGTACGGACGAACGCCAGGGCCTGCGTCCCGTTGAGGTGGTGGGTCCCGGCGGCCAGCTTCAGGCCGCTGTCCTTGTCGTCGATGGCCACCGAGGTCGTGACGGTGGCCCCGCCTATCGCGTCGACGACGCGGGCGAAGCCGGAGAAGTCGATCTCGACGTAGTGGTCCATCCGCAGCCCGGTGAACTGCTCCGCGGTCTTCACCGCGCACGCGGCGCCACCGGCCTCGTACGCACTGTTGAACATCGCCCGCTGGACGGCCGGTGTGGCCTTGCCGGCGGCGTCGGTGCAGGCCGGGCGGCTGACCAGGGTGTCACGTGGGATCGAGACCACCTCGGCCCGGGAGTGGTCCTGGTTGACGTGGACCACCATCGCGGTGTCCGACCGCGCGGTGTCACCGGTGGCCCCGCCCGCCAGCGAGCCGTTGGCGCCGGCCCGCGAGTCGGAGCCGAGGACGAGCAGGTTGAACGAGCCGTCGGTGGCGGCCGGGGGCCGGGAGGTGCCCAGGCGGGCGTTGATGTCGACGCTCTTGATGTTCGCGTTGAGCTTCCAGTACGCGTAGCCCGCCGCGGCGCCGCCGAGGACCAGGACGGCGACGAGGCCGCACACGGCGATCCGCAGAGCGCGGCTGCGCGGCCTGCGGCCCTTCTGGTGCTCGCCCATCCGGTCCCGTCCTCGCGTCTGCGGCAGGCACCCGGTGCGACCAGGGCTTTTGCCGGTTCTACGACGTATGGCCGATATGCCACTCTTTCGAGGATAGCGAAGCCGGTGGGGATGGGCGCCCGCTGAGCGGCCGGGCCCCCGCGGGCCCGGCACCTCGCCCGTCGTCGCCGGTACGGCGCCCCCGCGCGGGCCCGGCCGGGCCCCCGCGGGCCGGGCCACTCAGCGGGCCCCGGGGCGGACGCCGGAAACCCGGGAGCCCCGGGCCGCGTGTGCGGCCCGGGGCTCCCGGGTTCGTTCCGATCCGTCTCCCGACGGAGCGTCAGTCGCCCGACCCGGGGGTCGTCTTGGCGATCTGCATCAGGAACTCGGCGTTGCTCTTGGTCTTCTTCATCTTGTCCAGCAGCAGCTCGATCGCCTGCTGCGAGTCGAGCGCGTGCAGCACCCGGCGGAGCTTCCAGGTGATGG
This sequence comes from Kitasatospora sp. NBC_00315, assembly GCF_041435095.1. Lineage (NCBI taxonomy): Bacteria > Bacillati > Actinomycetota > Actinomycetes > Kitasatosporales > Streptomycetaceae > Kitasatospora > Kitasatospora sp. NBC_00315. The sequence continues at coordinate 3,092,700 of NZ_CP108025.1, forward strand.
CCAACTCCTCGCTGCCCAGCAGGATCTCCTCCTTGCGGGTGCTGGAGGCGTCGACGTCGACGGCCGGGAAGATGCGCTTGTCCGAGAGCTTGCGGTCGAGCTTGAGCTCCATGTTGCCGGTGCCCTTGAACTCCTCGAAGACGACCTCGTCGGCCCGGGAGCCGGTCTCCACCAGCGCGGTGGCGAGGATGGTCAGCGAGCCGCCGTTCTCGATGTTGCGCGCGGCGCCGAAGAACTTCTTCGGCGGGTAGAGCGCGGTCGAGTCGACACCACCGGACAGGATGCGGCCGGAGGCCGGCGCCGCCAGGTTGTAGGCACGGCCGAGGCGGGTGATCGAGTCCAGCAGGATCACCACGTCGTGGCCCAGCTCCACCAGGCGCTTGGCGCGCTCGATGGCCAGCTCCGCGACCACGGTGTGGTCCTCGGCCGGGCGGTCGAAGGTCGAGGAGATGACCTCGCCCTTCACCGACCGCTGCATGTCGGTGACCTCCTCCGGACGCTCGTCCACCAGGACGACCATCAGGTGGCACTCGGGGTTGTTGGTGGTGATCGCGTTGGCGATCGCCTGCATGATCATCGTCTTGCCGGTCTTCGGCGGGGCGACGATCAGGCCGCGCTGGCCCTTGCCGATCGGGGCGACCAGGTCGATGATCCGGGTCGTCAGCACGCCCGGGTCGGTCTCCAGGCGCAGCCGCTCCTGCGGGTACAGCGGGGTCAGCTTGCCGAACTCGGGGCGGCCGCGGCCGCTCTCCGGGTCCATGCCGTTGACGGAGTCCAGCCGCACCATGGCGTTGAACTTCTCGCGGCGCTCGCCGTCCTTGGGCTGGCGCACGGCGCCGGTGATCGCGTCACCCTTGCGCAGGCCGTTCTTGCGGACCTGGGCGAGCGAGACGTAGACGTCGTTGCTGCCCGGCAGGTAGCCCGAGGTCCGCACGAACGCGTAGTTGTCCAGGATGTCCAGGATGCCGGCGACGGGGATGAGCACGTCGTCGTCGTTGACCTGCACCTCCGGCTGGCCCACGTCGAAGCCGTCCCGGCGGGTGCCGCGGCCCCGGCGGTCACGGTAGCGACCACGCCGGCCACGGCGGCCGTCGCCGAACTCGTCGTCGTCGTAGCCGCCCTGCTGGGGCTGCGACTGACCGCCCTGCTGGCTCTGGCTCTGGCCCTGGTTCTGGCTCTGGCCCTGGTTCTGGCTCTGGCGGTTCTGCTGGCCCTCGCCCTGGCCGGCGGACTGCTGGCCGGACTGGGGCTGGCCGCCCTGGCGCTCGGCACGGTCCCGGCGGTTGCGGCGGTCGCGGCGCGACTCACGGCTGTCGCCGTCCTGGCCGGCCTGCGCCTCGGCGCCGTCCTGGCGCTCGCTGCCGTCCCGGCGGTCGCGGCGGTCGCGACGGTCGCGACGGCTCTCGCTGCGGCCGTCCTCGGTGCGAGCCTCGAACGGGCGGGTGTCGGCCTGGCGGGTGTCGGCCTGCTTGGCCTCCGCCTGCTTCGCCTCGGTGGCGACCGCGGCGGCGGCCTCCTCGGCGGTCGGTGCGCCGGCGGCCGAGGTGGCGCGGCGGCGGGTGCGCTCGGCACGGGCCGGAGCGGCGGTCTCGGCGGCGGCCTGGACCGGGATGTCGATCTGGGACTGCGCGTCGGCCGCGGGGGCCTCGGCCTGGGCGGCGCGGGTGCGGCGGGCCGGCTTCTCGGCCGGCTCGGCGGCGGCCGGCTCAGCGGCGGCCGGGGCCTCGGCGGGGGCGGCCTTGGCGGCGCGCTTGGCCGCCGGAGCGGCCGGGGCGGAGCCGGCCAGCAGCGGGTCGCCGCCGCTCTTCTCCTTGATGGCGTCGATGAGCTGGCTCTTGCGCAGGCGGCCGGTGCCGCTGATGCCCAGCGTCGAGGCGAGCTTCTGGAGCTCGGCCAGGACGAGACCGTCCAGGCCCGCAGCGGCGGCGCGACGGCGTCGGGCCGGAGCCGCCGGAGCGGCGGCTGCGTCCGTCGCCTCGGCGTCCGGGCGCGCGCCCATCAGATCGGTGGTGTCGCTCACTAAGGGTCCTTCCCTGGAGCGGACGTCGGCCTGTCTGGCTCGGCGACCGGTTGTGCTGTCCTGGCCGACGCTCGTCTGCGTCGGCCCGAGGCTGTGGTCCCCCGAATGAAGGTGCCAGTCGGGAGAGAGCTGCGAGGTGCGGTGCGTGAAGCACTGGGTGGTGCTCAGTCGGCGCGGTGGGCCGGTCTCGTGCCGGCCTTGCTGCCTGCGAATCCCGGGCCCCCGTTGCGAGACGGCCCGTGCTCCGCCCGGGCGGGCCTCTAGGTAGGAGGCCGCGGGTGGGAGTCAGGTGCCGTCACGGCTTCGGGATGCGGCCGCAATCGCGCAGGCAGGCTGCGTACGCGCTGTGGTGGGCTCCCGGAGAATCGTGGTCCCGTGCATCGCCCGGACTCCGCGGAAACGGAGTACTGGGACAGGGACGCGGCGCACCGAGCCCCGGAGGGCACCTGGTGCAGCAATGAGGTTAACACTACCGACCCCCTCAGACATTCCCCAGCCTTGCGCTTGCCAATCGTGTCCGTACGTCCCTTCCGCACCGCACGGGCGAAAGCGACGACGGGACGAATCCGGCCGCTCAGACGTCGAGCGGGAGTACCGCCGCGCCGACGCGGTCGAGTTCGAGCCGGTGCGCGGCGAACCCGGGGCCCGCGAAGCCGAGCAGCTTCTCGGCGCTCTCCTCCGAGGCCAGCGCGAGCACCGTCGGACCGGCGCCGGAGATCACCGCGGGCACGCCCTCGGCGCGCAGCGCGCCCACCAGCCCGGCACTGTCGGGCATCGCGGAGGCCCGGTAGTCCTGGTGGAGACGGTCCTCGGTGGCGGCGAGCAGCAGCTCGGGCCGCCGGGTGAGCGCCTCGACCAGCAGGGCGGCGCGGCCGGCGTTCGCGGCGGCGTCGGACAGCGGGACGTTCTTCGGCAGCAGGCCGCGGGCGGTCTCGGTGAGCACCTCGGTGGACGGGATGAAGACCACCGGCACGACCTGCGCGGACGGTTCCAGCGTCACGGCCTTGGCGCGGTCCTCGTCCGTCCAGGCGATGGTGAAACCGCCGCGCAGACAGGCGGCGACGTTGTCGGGGTGGCCCTCCAGCTCGGAGGCGAGGGCGAGCAGCGCCTCATCGTCCAGCGCGGAGGGGCCGCCGATGGTGACGGCGCGGGCGGCGACGATGCCGGCGCAGATCGCGGCGGAGGAGGAGCCGAGGCCGCGGCCGTGCGGTATCCGGTTGGCGCAGACCACCTCGAGGCCGCGCGGCTGGCCGCCGAGGCGGTCGAAGGCGGCCCGCATGGAGCGGACGACCAGGTGGCGCTCGTCCCGGGCGAGGGAGTCGGCGCCCTGGCCGGCGATGTCGACGGCGAGCCCGGCGTCGGCGACGCGGACCACCACGTCGTCGTAGAGGCCCAGGGCGAGTCCGAAGGCGTCGAAGCCGGGACCCAGGTTGGCGCTGGTCGCGGGGACCCGGACCCGGACGGCGGCGGCACGGAACGCAGGACCGGCCATGGGCTGGACCCTCCTGGGGAGCTAGGCGCTGCCGCTCCCCGGACGAGGTCCGGCGAGCGTCGTTGCGAGGTGGTGGCGGGGGCGGTGGGGTGGCGGGCAACCCGGCCTGGCGCGGGCGGCGGCGGGTCGGGGGGCGGGGTCTGCTCGGCAGGGCCCCGGCGGGGGCGGGCGGTCACAGTCGACGGCGCGGCCCTGGGGTCGGGTCGGGCCCGGGGCATGTGCCACACGGCCGAACCCAGAGTATCGAAGAGAAGTTCCACAGCGGTACACCCCACCGCCGATCGGTCCGGTGTGTTGCCGGTTCTGGCCGGAATGCACGCCGCAATTGCGGGGAAAAGGGCCGGGAAATTGACACAAAAGTGTCATCCGAAGACGCCGGTGGGCCAACCCCCGAAAGGGTCGGCCCACCGGCGTCGCAGGTCCGGACGGGTGGCCCCGGCCGTTCGGAGCGTCCGTTTCCGGTCAGTCCAGCAGGCCCAGCCGACGGGCGGCGGCCTCCGCCTCGATCGGGACGACGGGGGGCTGCGGCGCACCGGCCACCGCCCAGTCCGGGTCCTTCAGACCGTTGCCGGTGACGGTGCAGACGATCCGCTGGCCCGGGTCGACCAGGCCGGCCTCCGCCTTCGCCAGCAGGCCGGCCACGCTGGCCGCCGAGGCGGGCTCCACGAAGACGCCCTCCTGCGAGGCCAACAGCCGGTAGGCGGACAGGATCTGACGATCCGTCACCTTGTCGATGAGGCCGCCCGAGTCGTCCCGCGCGGCGATCGCGTAGTCCCAGGAGGCCGGGTTGCCGATCCGGATCGCGGTCGCGATGGTCTGCGGCTTGAGCACCGGGTGACCGTCCACGATCGGGGCCGAACCGGAGGCCTGGAAGCCCCACATGCGCGGCAGCCGGGAGGACAGACCGTCGGTGGCGTACTCGCGGTAGCCCTTCCAGTACGCGGTGATGTTGCCCGCGTTGCCGACCGGCAGGACGTGGATGTCCGGGGCGTCGCCCAGCATGTCCACGATCTCGAAGGCGGCGGTCTTCTGGCCCTCGATGCGCACCGGGTTCACCGAGTTGACCAGCGCCACCGGGTACTTCTCGGACAGTTCACGCGCAAGGGTGAGGCAGTCGTCGAAGTTGCCGTCCACCTGAAGGATCTTGGCGCCGTGCACCAGCGCCTGGCCCATCTTGCCCAGCGCGATCTTGCCCTGCGGGACCAGCACCGCCGAGACCATGCCGGCGCGCACCGCGTACGCCGCCGCCGAGGCCGAAGTGTTGCCGGTGGAGGCGCAGATGACGGCCTGGGCGCCGTCCTCCTTGGCCTTGGAGATCGCCATCGTCATGCCGCGGTCCTTGAAGGACCCGGTCGGGTTGGCGCCCTCGACCTTGAGGTACACCTCACAACCCGTGCGCTCGGAGAGCACCTGCGCGGGGACGAGCGGCGTGCCGCCCTCCAGCAGGGTGACCACCGGAGTGGAGTCGCTCACCGGCAGCCGGTCGCGGTACTCCTCGATGAGGCCGCGCCACTGGTGGGTGTGCGCAGCTCTGTCGATGACTGCGTTCATGGTGCTTCCTACTCCCCTTCGACCCGCATGATGCTGGCCACGCCCCGCACGCTGTCGAGCGCGCGGAGCTTGTCGACCGTCGCCGAGAGCGCGGCGTCGGTGGCACGGTGGGTGACCACGACGAGCGAGGCGTCGCCGTCGCGTCCCTGCTGGCGCACGGTGTCGATGGAGACGCCGTGCTCGGCGAAGGTGGACGCCACCTGGGCGAGCACCCCCGCACGGTCGTCCACGTCCAGGCTGACGTGGTAGCGCGTGACGACCTCGTCCATCGGCATGGCCGGCAGCCGGGCGTAGACCGAGTCGCCGGGGCCGGTGGAGCCGGCGACCTTGTTGCGGCAGACCGCCACCAGGTCGCCGAGCACCGCGGAGGCGGTCGGCGCGCCGCCGGCGCCCGGGCCGTAGAACATCAGCCGGCCGGCCGCCTCGGCCTCGACGAACACCGCGTTGTAGGCCTCGCGGACGGAGGCGAGCGGGTGGCTCAGCGGGATCATCGCGGGGTGCACCCGGGCGGTGACGGAGCTGCCGTCGGCCGAGCGCTCGCAGATCGCGAGGAGCTTGACCACGCAGCCCATCTGCTTGGCGGAGGCGATGTCGGCGGCGGTCACCTCGGTCAGGCCCTCGCGGTAGACGTCCGCGGCGGTGACCTTGGTGTGGAAGGCGATGCCCGCCAGGATCGCGGCCTTGGCGGCGGCGTCGAAGCCCTCGACGTCGGCCGTCGGGTCCGCCTCGGCGTAGCCGAGCGCGGTGGCCTCCTCCAGCGCCTCCGAGTAACCGGCGCCGGTGGAGTCCATCTTGTCGAGGATGAAGTTGGTGGTGCCGTTGACGATGCCGAGCACCCGGTTGACCCGGTCGCCGGCCAGCGACTCGCGCAGCGGGCGGATCAGCGGGATCGCACCGGCCACCGCGGCCTCGTAGTACAGGTCGACGCCGGCCTCGGCGGCCGCGGCGTGCAGCTCCGTGCCGTCCTTGGCGAGCAGCGCCTTGTTCGCGCTGACCACCGAGGCGCCCTGTTTGAACGCGGACAGGATCAGGTGCTTGGACGGCTCGATACCGCCCACCACCTCGATCACGACATCGATGTCGCCCCGGTTGACCAGGGCCTCGGCATCGGTGGTGAGCAGGTGCTCGGGCACTCCCGGCCGGGCCCGGCCGGCCCGGCGGACGGCGATGCCGGCGAGCTCGACCGGCGCGCCGATGCGCGCGGCGAGGTCGGCGGCGTCCGTCGTCATGATGCGCGCCACCTCGGAGCCCACCACACCACAGCCCAGCAACGCCACCTTCAGCGGCCGCGTACGCATCATCCGACTCCGCTCTGCATTCTTCGTGTAATCCGGCGCCCTTTTCGGACGGGCACCGGACTTCGGTCTGTACCAGTCTCCGGGACTTTCCGTACGGATCTACGGTCGTTCCATGATCTGAGACAAGAATTTCGTCATCCGATATCGAGACGCAGGAGATCCTCCTCCGTCTCGCGCCGGACGATCACCCGGGCCGCCCCGTCCCTGACGGCGACCACGGGCGGCTTCAGCGCGTGGTTGTAGTTGCTCGCCATCGAGCGGCAGTACGCGCCGGTGGCGGGGACGGCGATCAGGTCGCCCGGTGCCAGGTCGGCCGGCAGGAAGGCGTCCCGGACCACGATGTCGCCCGACTCGCAGTGCTTGCCGACCACCCTGACCAGCATCGGCTCCGCGTCGCTGGTCCGCGAGACCAGCGCCACCGAGTACTGCGCGTCGTACAGCGCGGTGCGGATGTTGTCGGACATGCCGCCGTCCACGCTGACGTACGTCCGCAGGCCCTCCAGCGGCTTGATGGTGCCCACCTCGTACAGCGTGAAGGCCGTCGGGCCGACGATCGCCCGGCCCGGCTCCACGCTCAGCCGGGGCGCCCGCAGGCTCGCGGAGGCGCACTCGCGGCGGACGATCTCGGCCAGCGCGGCCGCGATCTCGGCCGGCTCGCGCGGGTCGTCCTCGCTGGTGTAGGCGATGCCGAGGCCACCGCCGAGGTCGATCTCCGGCAGCTCCACGCCGTGTTCGTCGCGCACCTCGGAGAGCAGGCCCACCACCCGGCGGGCCGCGACCTCGAAGCCCGCCATGTCGAAGATCTGCGAGCCGATGTGCGAGTGGATGCCGCGCAGTTCCAGGCTCGGCTCGGCGAGCACCTGGCGGACCGCCTCAGCGGCGGCGCCGCCGGAGAGCGAGAGGCCGAACTTCTGGTCCTCGTGGGCGGTCGCGATGAACTCGTGGGTGTGCGCCTCGACGCCCACCGTGACCCGGATCAGCACCGCCTGGCGCACACCCTGGCCGGCGGCGATCGCGGCCAGCCGGGCGATCTCCGCGTAGGAGTCGACCACGATGTGGCCCACGCCGGTCTTGACCGCGTGCTCCAGTTCGTCCGAGGACTTGTTGTTGCCGTGCAGCGCGATCCGCTCGGCCGGCATCCCGGCGGCGAGCGCCACCGCCAGCTCGCCCTGGCTGCACACGTCGAGGTTGAGCCCCTCCTCGTGCAGCCAGCGCACGACCGCCTTGGAGAGGAACGCCTTGCCCGCGTAGTACACGTCCGCGCCCTCGCCGAAGGCGTCCCGCCAGGCGCGGGCACGGCTGCGGAAGTCGTCCTCGTCCAGCACGTACGCCGGGGTGCCGTACTCGGCGGCCAGCGACTTCACGTCCAGCCCGCCGACGGTGGCCACACCCTCGGCGTCGCGGGCGACCGTACGGGACCACACCTTGGGATCGAGGACGTTCAGGTCGCTCGGCGGGGCCTGGTAGTGGCCCTCGGGCAGCACGTCGCCGTGGCGCGGGCCTGCGGGGTGGGCGGAGCGGCTCATTTCCTCATCCTCATGTGACTGGCTGGTGGAGGCGCTGGGCTATGGAAAGGGGCGGCGACGGTCGTGGACCGACCGTCACCGCCCCGTCGTCGCGTCGGGGGCGGTTACATCCGCTCGGGGGCTGTCACGCCGAGCAGCGTGAGGCCGTTGGCGACGACCGTCCGTGCGGCCTCCACCAGCCAGAGACGGGCACGGTGCGTGTCCGTCGTCTCCTCGTCGCCCTTGGGCAGGAAGATGCAGTTGTCGTACAGGCGGTGGTAGACACCCGCCACGTCCTCCAGGTAGCGCGCCACGTGGTGCGGCTCGCGCGTCTGGCCGGCCTTGGCCAGGATCCGCGGGAACTCGCCGAGCGCGCCGAGCATGTCGCTCTCCCACTGGGTGGCGAGCAGCTCGGGTTTGAAGTCCTCGGCCGTGCCCTTGTCGACGCCCAGCTCCTTGGCCTTGCGGGCCACGCCGCACATCCGGGTGTGCGCGTACTGGACGTAGTAGACCGGGTTCTCGTTGCTCTGGCTGGTCAGCACGTTGATGTCGAGCGTGATGGTGGAGTCGGTGGAGGAGCGGGCCAGGGTGTAGCGGGCCGCGTCCACCCCGATCCAGTCCACGACGTCGTCGATGGTGATGATGTTGCCGGCCCGCTTGGACATGCGGACCTCCTCACCGTCACGCAGCATCTTGACGAACTGGCCGATCTTGACCTCGATGTTGCGGTCCATGTCGTCACCCGCGCAGGCCGCGATGGCCTTGAGCCGGTTGACGTAGCCGTGGTGGTCGGCGCCGAGCATGTAGACCGAGACCTCGCTGCCGCGGTCCCGCTTGCTCAGGTAGTAGGCGGCGTCGGCGGCGAAGTAGGTCGTCTCGCCGTCGGCCTTGATCAGGACGCGGTCCTTGTCGTCGCCGAAGTCGGTGGTGCGCAGCCAGATCGCGCCGTCCCGGTCGAAGACGTGGCCCTGCTCGCGCAGCCGCCCGATCGCCTCCTCCACCGCTCCGGAGTCGTGCAGCGACCTCTCCGAGAACCAGGTGTCGAAGTGCGTGCCGAACTCGGCCATCGAGCGCTGGATCTCGGCGACCATCAGCTTGAGGCCCTCGACCCGGAAGGTCTCCAGCTGCTCCTCGACCGGCAGGTCGAGCACGCCGGGGATGCCGGCCACCAGGGCCTTGGCGATCTCCACGATGTACTCGCCGACGTAGCCGTCCTCGGGCGCGGGCCGGCCGTTGGCGGCGGCCTGCAGCGAGGCGGCGAACTTGGAGATCTGCACACCGGCGTCGTTGAGGTAGTACTCGGTGGTGACGTCGGCGCCGGTGGCCTTGAGGACGCGGGCGAGCGAGTCGCCGACGGCCGCCCAGCGGACGCCGCCGATGTGGATCGGGCCGGTCGGGTTGGCCGACACGAACTCCAGGTTGATCTTCAGGCCCTTGAGCGCCTCGTTGCGGCCGTACGCGGCGCCCGCCTCGACGATCGTGCGGGCCAGCTCGCCCTGGGTGGCGGCGTCGAAGGTGACGTTCAGGAAGCCCGGGCCGGCGATGTCGACCTTGGCGACCCCGGGCAGCTCTCGCAGGCGGGCGGCGACCAGTTCGGCGACGGCTCGCGGCGGCTTGCCGGCCGGCTTCGCGAGCTGGAGGGCCACGTTGGTGGCGTAGTCGCCGTGGTCCCTGTTCTTGGGCCGCTCGACGGTCACGTGCTCGGGCACGGCGACGGTCAGCTCGCCCGCCTCGACGGCGGTGCGCACTGCGGCCTGGACTGCCTGGGAAAGCTCTGCGGGTGTCACGACGCCAAGCGTAGGCGAGAGGGGGCACCCGGCCGCCACCCGGTTTACCCGTTGAGACGCCGGTCGGCGGTGGGCCCCGCACGCCCCACGGGCAGCCGACCGGCACGCCGTTGACCCTCCGGGCCGTCGGGAGGGCCGACCGTCAACCCCGATCCGTTCGCTGAGAGCGGAAATCTCCCGGGCCACCGAAGGGTTTGCCGAGCCGGCCGCCCCCCGTCGCTCCGCCGAGCCCTACGCCGTCACCGAAGCCGAACGCGAAGCCCGACGCGCGCTCGCCGCCGGTGCGCAGCGCCATCAGCCGGTGCACCAGCGCCACCAGATCGGCCGGGTCGAACGGCTTGCCGAGATACCCGTCCACCCCGACCGACTCGCCGCGGTCCAGATCCGCCGGGGTGCAGGCGCTCACGATGGCGATCGGCAGCCGACTGGTCGCCGGAGCGGCCCGCAGCCGGGCCGCCGTCCGCAGGCCGTCCAGCCGCGGCATCATCACGTCGAGGGTCACGACGTCCGGGTCCACCCGGCGGACCACCTCCAGGCATTCGGCGCCGTCGGCGGCAGTCACCACCTCGAAGCCCTCCAGCTCCAGGTTGACTCTGATCAGCTGGCGGATCACCTCGCTGTCGTCCACCACGAGGACCCGCCCGGACACTCCAGACACCTCACCGAGGGTAGCCGCGCCCCCACCGCGCCGTCCGGCCTTTGCGCACTTCCGTCCACCCGCGCGGGACCGCTCGCGACGCGGCCGTCAAAACCCGTGCACGGACAGCGCCGACGGCCTGGTAATGTTCTCCACGTCGCAGCAGGATCGCGACAGAGCAGGCCCCCGTAGCTCAGGGGATAGAGCACCGCCCTCCGGAGGCGGGTGCGTAGGTTCGAATCCTACCGGGGGCACTTCGCGAGAAGTGCTGAAGAGGCCCAGGTCAGCGGTTAGTTACCGCCAGCCTGGGCCTTCGTCATGTGCGGGGACGGGCGGTGCCCGTTGACGCTCGCGCGCCCGGCGGCGGCCGTGCCCCTCACGTCCGGGCGCGGTTCGGGGGCACGGGCTTGGACCGACGGGGCGTCAGGACGCCTCGGCCACGGCGGTTGCGTACAGGCTCGCGATGGTGTGGTCGAAATAGGAGCTGTAGGAGACGTCCGGGCTGTTCCCGCCCTCCTGGTAGCCGCCGATCAGGCCGATGACCGCACCGGTGGTTGTGCTGACCCAGGGGCCGCCGCTGGTGCCGCCGGGGAACGCGGGGCAGTCGATCACGCGCTGGTAGGTGTCCTGGCGGCCGGTGGAGTTCACGCAGACGATCGGGGTGTCGTCGGAGCTCGCGTAGCCGAACAGCCGGACCTCCGCGGTGAAGGTCTCGTCGGTGCCCAGGGGATGGGAGCCGACGACGTCCTCGATCTCGCGGCCGCCGGACGGGGCGACCTCCAGGATCGCGAAGTCCTCGTCCGGGTCCTTCTGCTGGTCCCAGCCGGTCGTGGTGTGCACCCCGGTGACCTTCCAGGTCCCGTACGGGGCCGAGCCCTCGCGGTAGCCGGGGACGAAGGTGGTGTTGCCCGAGCTGCTCAGGCAGTGGGCCGCGGTGAGCAGCAGGTTCCTGGTCGGGCTGTGGACCACGCTGGCGGTGCAGAAGTGCTTGCCGGTCGACACGGCGCCGCTGAACAGGGCGCCCACCTTGGCGGACTCGGCGTCGGCCGGGGCGTCCTGGGTGACACCGAGACGGACGCTCGCGCTGGGGCTCGCGGCGGCCCTGGCCGTGGCGGTCGGCGAGTCCGAGGACGCGGGCGAGGACGCGGGCGAGGCCGACGGTGGATCGGCGGCCCCGGCCGGGTCCGCGGAGGCCGTGAGCGCCGGATCCGCCCCGGCCCCCGCCACCAGGTCGGCGGACGAGGACGGGGCGGCGGGGTTCCGCGCGGTCAGGGCGTGGGCCCCGGTCAGGACGGCGACCACGGCCAGGGCGGCGCAGGTCGTCAGGACGGCCGGACGCAGGATTCGGCGACGACGTGGTGTACGGCGGTGGTGGGCCATACCGTTCCTCCTGCCCCGGCGACGGTTTGTCTACCGTCCGACTATGGGCCGCGGAGCTGGGAGCTCGGTGATCCTGGGCTGGGAGGCGGATGAGAATCCCCCGGGCCGCCCGACCGGTGCGCCCCGCGCGGCCCCGTCGGGCTGCCCGACCGGGGTGTACCGGGCCGACCACGGCGCGCGAGGTACGCCCGCACTCCGGCCGCCGGTGGTGGCCGGCGGCCGGCGGTCCGGACGGCGGGCGCCGTCAGGACTCCGATCTCAGCGAGTCGGACCGCCGGACGGCCAGCACGTCGGCGTTCGCGTCGGCGTCCGTCCTCGGGGGCTCGGCGGACTGCGCCTCGGAGGTCGCCGCCGCGCTCCGGCCGACACCGGCGGTCGCGGTCGCGGTCGCCGCCGCTGCCTTCTCGTCGTTCGTCGCCGGGTGGCCGGTGGCCTCGCCGGGCGCCGGGCGGTGGTTGATCATCAGGAACGCGATCAGCGCCGCCACCACCAGGATGACCATCGCCACCGTCGTGGCGACCGCGTAGCCGTGCACCGCGCCCTTCGCCTGGACCAGCGGGTCGGAGGCCACCCGGGAGGCCAGGTAGGTCGCGGTCACACTGGCCGCGATGGTGTTGAGCAGCGCGGTGCCGAGCGAGCCGCCCACCTGCTGGGCCGAGTTGATGGTGGCCGCGGCCGCACCCGCCTCGTTCGGCGCCACCCCGAGGGTGGCCAGGCTCATCGAGGGCATGAAGATCATGCCCATCCCGAGTCCGAGCAGTATCAGGCCGGGCAGCACCGTGGTCACGTAGGAGCTGCCGATGTTCAGCTGGGTCAGCACGGCCAGGCCGCCGGCGGCCAGCAGCAGGCCCGGAGTGATCAGGTTGCGGGACGGCACTCTGGTCATCAGCCGCGCCGCGATGCCGGTGGAACTCAGGACGATGGCCACTGTCATCGGCAGGAAGGAGACACCGGTCAGCACCGGCGAGTAGCCCTTGATCACCTGTAGGTAGTAGGTCAGGAACAGGAAGACGCCGAACAGGCCGATCATGGCCAGGCCCACCGACAGCGCCCCGCCACCGCGGTTGCGCTCGCCCACGATGTGCAGCGGCAGCAGGGGATGGGTGGTGTGCTTCTCGACCAGCACGAAGGCGAGGAGCAGCAGCACGCCGAGGATGAGCGAGCCCAGCACCAGCCAGTCGATCCAGCCCCGGTTCACGGCCTCGGAGGTGCCGTACACGATGGCGAGCAGACCGCCGCAGCCCAGGAAGGCTCCGGGCAGGTCGAGTCTCACCCGGCGGCCCTTGGCGATGTGGTCGGAGGTGAGCACGTAGAAGGCCGCGAAGGCGGTCACGATGGCGATCGGCGTGTTGACGAAGAGGCACCAGCGCCAGTTCAGGTACTCGGTGAGCAGGCCGCCGGTGATCAGGCCGATCGCGGCGCCACCGCCGGCGATCGCACCGAAGATGCCGAAGGCCGTACTGCGCTCCCTCGGATCGGAGAAGGTGGTGGAGAGCAGGCCCAGGGCGGAGGGGGCGAGCAGGGCGCCGAACGCGCCCTGGAGGGCGCGGGCCGCGAACAGCATGGTCGGGCCGCCCGCCGCACCGCCGATCGCGGAGGCCGCGGCGAAGCCGAGCAGGCCGATCACGAAGACGCGTTTACGGCCGAAGAGGTCACCCAGTCGTCCGCCGAGCAGCAGCAGCCCGCCGAAGGCCAGCGTGTAGGCGGTGATCACCCACTGGCGGTCGGCGTCGCTGATGCCCAAGTCCTTCTGGGCCGACGGGAGGGCGATGTTCACGATGGTGATGTCGAGGACGATCATCAGCTGGGCGACGGCGATGACGGCCAGCGCCCACCAGCGGCGGGAGTCCGCCGATCGATCGCCACTCAGAGCATGAGAAGACACTGGAGAGCCTTCCGGAGAGATCGGAGAGGACACGCAGTCGCCTTCCAGCCAAACGCCGGAACCGGCGATTGGCAAGGAAAATTGCCCCCAAATCCTCCCAACTGGGACTTAAGTCCCAAACATCTCGTTCTTCTGTCCCGGATCGGCGGTCGCCCGCGGCGAGGGGACGGGGAGCCGGGGCCCGCCCCCGGTGGCCCCCGCCCCGGCCGGGCCCCGTCCCGCCCCGCCCCGGCTACAGCGCGGCCAGCTCCGCGACCAGGTCGTCCAGGCCGAGCGAGCCCTGCGACAGCGCGGCCATGTGCCAGGCCTTGAGGTCGAAGGCCTCGCCGCGCGCCTCGTGCGCCGCCTTCGCCGCCGCCCGTCCGCGCAGCCAGGCCCGCTCGCCGAGCTTGTAGCCGATCGCCTGGCCCGGCATGCCGAGGTAGCGGACCAGCTCGCTGTCCAGGAAGTCGGCGGAGAGCCCGCAGTACTGCCCGAAGAACACCCGGGCGTCGTCCGGCAGCACCGGCTCACCGGGCTTGAACGGCGAGTCGGCGGGGAAGTCCAGGCCGACGTGCATGCCGATGTCCACGATCACCCGCAGCGCCCGCATCATCTGGGCGTTGAGGTAGCCGAGCCGGTGGCCGGGCTCGGTCAGGTAACCGAGCTCGTCCATCAGACGCTCGGCGTACAGCGCCCAGCCCTCCAGGTTCGCGCTCACGCCGCCCAGGCTGACCTGGTAGGTCGACAGCCGGTCGGCGACGTAGTTCCACTGCGCCAGCTGCAGGTGGTGGCCGGGAACGCCCTCGTGGTACCAGGTCGAGACGAGGTCCCAGACCGGGAAGCGGTCCCGGCCCAGCGTCGGCAGCCAGGTGCGCCCGGGCCGCGTGAAGTCCAGCGACGGCGCCGTGTAGTACGGGGCGGCGGCGCTGCCGGCCGGGGCGAGCCGGGACTCGACCCGGGTGACCGGCTCGGCCAGGTCGAAGTGGGTGCCCTGGAGATCGCCGATCGCCTGGTCCATCAGGCCCTGGAGAAAGTCGCGGGCGGCCTCCTCGCCCTCGATCGCCGGTCCGTGCGACTCCAGCCACTTCATGGCCTGCATCGGGGTGGAGCCGGGCAGCACCTTCTCCGCCTCGGCCCGCATCCGGGCGTCGATGTCGTGGAACTCCCGCCAGGCCCAGCCGTACGCCTCGTCCAGGTCGAGGTCGGAGCCGGTCCAGTAGCGGACCCAGCGGGCGTAGCGCTCGCGGCCGGTGGTGTCCGGCGCCCCGGCCGCGGCCGGGCCGTAGACGTCGCGCAGCCAGTCGCGCAGGTCGGCCAGGGCCTCGGCGGCGCGGACGGCGATCTCGGTCAGCCCGGTCCGCAGCCCCTCGGGGGCTCCCTCGACGAACTGCCCGAACCAGCCACCGGGGGTGTCCTGGTCCAGCCACTCGCCGAACTGGCCGATCACGGTGGTGACCTGCCGGGGCCCGGAGAGCAGCCCGCGGGCGACGCCCTCCTCCAGCGTCACGCGGTACTCGGCGAGCGCCTGCGGCAGCCGGGCGAGCCTGCGGCCGATCCGCTCCCAGTCCTCTTCGGTGGCGCTCGGCAGCAGCGTGAAGACCTCGCGCACGTTGTGCACGGGCGAGCCCAGGTTGCGGACCGCCCGCAGGTTCTCGCCCGCGTCGTGGACGGCGAGTTCGGCGGTCAGCCGCTCGCGCAGCAGCCGGGCGCAGCGGCGCTCGGCCTCGTCGGCCGAGGCTCCGGCCGCCTCGGCCGCGTCGAGCTCGGCGAGGACGCGGCGGGCGAGGTCGGCGAGGGCCTCGGTGCCGGCCGGGGAGAGGTCCGGGAGTCTGTCGTCGTCGGGGTCGAGGCCGAGGTAGACCGCGGTCAGCGGGTCGAGGTCGGCGAGGGCGCGGACGTAGTCGTCCGCGATGCGGCGGGGGGTGGTGCCGCCCTGGCGGGAGTTGATCAGTTCTTCAACCATCCGGACATCCTGTCGCAGCCCGGCGCGATTGCAAGCCTCTCCGGGCAGGCTCCCGCCGACCACCCGGCGGCGCGTACCCGCCGGGCCGGGCCGGGTGGCGGGAGCGGCGTGGTGCGGGTGAGGTGACGGGCCGCGTCGCCGTCGCCGCCTCGGGGCCCTGCGGCAAGGGGCCCCGACGGTCAGGGTCGGATCGCCTGGTCCGCCGCTACGCTGACCGGCATGAACGCCAGCCCAACGCCTGACCCGTCCTCACCAGAGGCCCGTCCCCGCCGCACGGGCTACCGGCGGCTGCCGGTGCAGCAGCGGCGTGAGCAGCTGATCGCCGTCGCGTTGGAACTGTTCGCCGCCCGCCCGCCCGAGGAGGTCGGCCTGGACGACGTGGCCGAGGCCGCCGGCGCCTCCCGGCCGCTGGTCTACCGCTACTTCGCCGGTGGCAAGCAGCAGTTGTACGAGGCCGCACTGCGCAGCGCGGCCGAGGAGCTGATCAGCCGGTTCAAGGTGCCCAAGGACGGCACGCCGACCCGGCAGCTGGCTGCGGTGCTGGACAACTACTTCGCCTTCGTGGCCGAGCACGACACCGGGTACGCGGCCCTGCTGCGCGGTGGCTCGGTGGTGGAGACCGCGCGGACCTCGGCCATCGTCGACGAGGTGAGGCGCACGGCGCTGCGCCGCACCCTGCGGCATCTGGGGGTGCGGCAGGCCGGGCCCCGGCTGACGATGCTCGTGCGGTCCTGGATCTCGGTGGTCGAGGGCTCGTCGCTGAGCTGGCTGGACGAGGGCCGGCAGATCCCCCAGGACGAACTGCGGGACTGGCTGGTGGACGAGTTCGTGGCGATGAGCGCGGCGATGGCGCCGCGCGATCCGCAGACCGCCGAGGTGCTGGCCGGGATGCTCGCGCTGGAGGAGCCGGACGGCCCGGCGGTGGTACTGCTCGGGCGACTGCGCTCGCTGCTCGGACCGGACTCGGCGCTCGGACCGCGCTCGGCGCTCCGACCACGGAGCCTCCGGCCGCGGGAGCCGCCGGCCGTCCGACCGCCCGGGCACCGCTCCGCCCGCGATCCCGGCGCCGCACCGGTCGCCCCGGCCCCCGTGCCC
This sequence comes from Kitasatospora sp. NBC_00315, assembly GCF_041435095.1. NCBI lineage: Bacteria > Bacillati > Actinomycetota > Actinomycetes > Kitasatosporales > Streptomycetaceae > Kitasatospora > Kitasatospora sp. NBC_00315. Next base: position 3,109,295 of record NZ_CP108025.1, read on the forward strand.
GGGGCCGGGTCGTCCGGTCAGGCCTTGCCGAGCACCTGGCGCTGGCGGCCGAGGCCGTCGATCTCGATCTCGACCACGTCGCCCGGCTGCAGGAAGGCCGTGCCCCGGTGGCCCAGGGTGACGCCCGCCGGCGTGCCCGTGACGATCACGTCGCCCGGCTCCAGCACCATGAAGTGGGTCAGGTAGCGGACGATCTCCAGCACCGGGAAGATCATCTCGGCGGTGGAGCCGTTCTGCCGCAGACCGCCGTTGACCCAGGCCCGTACCGGCAGCCGCTGCGGATCCGGAACCTCGTCCGCGGTGACCAGCCAGGGCCCGAGCGGGGTGAACGTCTCCGCCGACTTGCCCTTGTCCCACTGGCCGCCGCGTTCGAGCTGGAACGCCCGCTCGGTGACGTCGTTGGCCACCGTGTAGCCGGCGACGACGTCCGCCGCGTCCCGGTGGGTCTCCAGGTAGCGGGCCCGGCGGCCGATCACGACGGCCAGTTCGGCCTCGTAGTCGGTCTTCTCGGCGCCGCGCGGCACCAGCACCTCGTCGTACGGGCCGACCACGGTGTCGCTCGGCTTGAGGAAGACCACCGGTTCGGTGGGGATCTGCGCCCCTGCCTCGGCGGCGTGGTCGCGGTAGTTCAGGCCGATGCCGACCACCTTGCCCGGCCGGGCCACGGGCGCGCCGACGCGCTGCCCCGCGATGTCGGTGACCGGCAGGTCGCCGGCGGCCACCGCCCGGGCGAGTTCGGCCGGATCCAGCCCGGCGAGGAAGGCGCCGTCGAGGTCGGGGGTCCGGCCCGAGAGGTCGTACGCGGTGCCGTCGGGGCCCAGTACGACCGGGCGCTCGGCGCCGGGAGGGCCGACACGGAGGAGCTTCATTTGACCGTCACCACCTGGTTCGTCGCAGCTCACCGGGCAGGCCGCACACCTCACCCGGTCTATGCATCCGAGGTATATCAACCCTTCACGCCTGCGAACCAGACCGTCCGGCTCGGCGAATTCCTATCAATTCCTCCAAAGGGCCGGGCTCGGGAATCGGTCGCCCGTACGGTTGACAACGCCCCGGGCCCCGCCCGGCCGACGCGGCGCGGGCCTCGCCGCGCGCGCTCAGGTCTCCCGCTGCGGCCGGTACTCCTGCTCGCCGATGCCGAACGTCCAGGCGACGCCCGCCCGGGCGGTCCGGGTGGTGGGCGGCACCCGCAGCCAGTACGTCCGGAAGGTGCCGTCCGGCTCGGCGGTGGAGTTCACCACCTCGACCATCACCGCCGGCTCGTCGCCGGGCAGCAGGATCCGCCAGAGCACGCCGGTCTCGTCCCGGTGCAGCGGCTCGGCACCGGACTCGGCGAGGTAGCGGTCGTAGCCGTAGTGCTCCAGCATGACCCGGCGCAGTTCGGCGTTCTCCTCCTCGCGGATGCGCTCGGCGGTCAGCTCGCCCAGCCCGGCCAGGAAGTCGGCGGGCACCGGCATTCCGCGCCAGGCGTGCACGGCGAAGCCGTCGGGGTACGCGAGTGCCGGGCCGTCCGCCCGGTCGAGGCGGCCGGCCTCGTCCCGGTGCAGTTCGGCCGGACGGGCGCTGAGCAGCGCGACCCGCTCGTACGGCCACCACCAACCCGAGCCACGGGCCACGGCGGCCAGCCCGGCCAGCGGCTCCGTGTCGCCGGCGAAGCCGGGGCCGGCGGCGTCGAAGACTGCCAGCCAGGGCGCGTCGTGCTGGCCGAGGACGGCGTCCAGCAGCGCCAGCCGGACGGCGCCGACGGCCCCGACGGCAGCCTCCCGAAGGCCCTGGTTCGCGCCCTCGTCGACCTCCGGGGCCAGCCGGTCGCCCACCACCCCGCGGATCCGGCCGGCCAGCGCCTGCGTCTGCGGCCACAGCTCACCGCCGGTCAGCGCCCAGAGCGAGGCCCAGCCGGACGCGCCGAGCCGCTCGTGCACCAGCCGCCTGGCCCGCTCCCACGGCCCGGTCCGAACCGCCTCACGGACGCTCGCCCCGCCGGCCCCGGCCACCGCCGCCACCCCGGCGGCGGACAGCCGCTCACCGGCCGCCGCGAGCACCGCGGCGGCCCCCGCCGCGCCGGGGCCGGCCAGCACGGCGGCCGATCCGCCGCCGAGCAGCAGCGCGGCCGCCGTCGCCTCCAGGGGCGACTCCAGCCAGACCACCGTGTCGGGCTCGCGGAGCCCGGCCGCGCGGTAGGCCGCGCGGACACCGCGCTCGGCCGCCGCACGGTCCGCCCCGGCCGCCTCACCGGCGGGCGCGGTGGCAGCCGCCACCCGGCGCCAGTCGGCCGCCACCTCGGCGGTGCCGCTCACGCGCCCGGCCTGCTGGGCCTGCGTCATCGTCTCGTTCCCCTCTTCGTCACTGCGGGCCCGGCTCGGTGGACCCGGCTCGGCGGACCCGGCTCGGTGGACACGGCTCGGCGGACCCGGCTCGCGGGACCCGGCTCGCGGGAGTCCGGTCGGGCGGGTTTCGGGTCGCCGCGGACCCGGTCAGTCGGCCACGACGCGCACCGCGCCCGGCGTGTACTCGCGCTGGCGCACCACCCGGTACCAGCCCTTGGGAAGCGGGATCACGGCGTGCTCCTCGTGCACCACCCGCCCGCCCTCCGGCAGGCGCAGCCAGGCCGCGGCGAACGGGCCCGGCTCCCGGAGCAGTTCGCCCGGCCCGACCACCGCGTGCGCGTGACCGGTCACCTCGCCGAGCGCCAGCACCAGCCGGCCCCGGGCGTCACGCGGCTGCCGGGGCAGCGCGCCGGTGCTCGCGGGCACCAGCGCCTCCTCCACCGGAACGATCAACACGTCACCCTGCCGGTACACGGCGCCTCCCCACGTTGCCTGCGTTCTGACGACCGGGCAGACGCTACGGCGAGGGTCCGACAGCGGACCCCGTCGACGGCCCGTGACCGGCGGCTGATAGGAATCCCGGGACCAGCACGGGCCATGCACAGGGAGCGGAATGACCATCGGCGCGCACCTCAGGGAGTTCCACGGCCTCCCGGTCCTCGACTTCCCCAGGCCCGGCGACCCGACCGAGCTGCCCGCGACCGGCAGCGTCGCCTGGCGGCTGCGGGTCGACGAGCAGTGGGAGTCCGGGCCGTCCTACCGCCGCCACCTGCTGGAGCCGTTCGCACAGAAGTGGGAGCGCTTCGTCGCCACCGTGGATCCGGCGCAGGTGAAGGCTCTGGTCGTCGGCCGGTGGGCGGAGTACTTCGAGGTGCCCGCCGAGGAGATCGTGGGACTGCTGACCGGCGCCGCCGACCGGTTCACCGGGCTGCGGGCGGTCTTTCTCGGCGACCTGGTCGGCGAGGAGTCGGATCTCGCCTACATCCAGCTCTGCGACCCGGCCCCGCTGCTGGAGGCGTACCCCCTGCTGGAGGAGCTGGCCGCCCGCGGCGCGGACACCTTCGCGCCCGTCCGGCACGAGGCGCTGCGCACCCTGCGCTTCGAGAGCGGCGGCCTGCCCTCCGCCGTCCTGGACGGCGTCCTCGGCGGGGAGTTGCCCGCGCTGGAGAGCCTGGACCTCTGGCTGGGCGTCGACGAGTACGGCGCCGACATCACCGTGGCGCAGCTCCAGCCGCTGCTGGACGGCACACTCTTCCCCCGGCTGCGCCACCTCGGCCTGGAGGACAGCGAACTCCAGGACGAGATCGCGGCCGCCGTCGCCGGCGCACCGGTGGTCCCCCGGTTGGAGAGTCTGAGCCTCGCCCTCGGCACCCTCACCGACGACGGCGCCGCCGCACTGCTGACCGGCCAGCCGCTCACCCACCTCAAGCGGCTCGACCTCCACCACCACTTCCTGAGCGACGCCCTGACGGAGCGCCTGCGCGCCGCCCTGGAGCCGGCCGGGACGGAGCTGGATCTGGCCGACCCGCAGGAGCCCGAGGAGGAGGAGGACGGCGAGATCTGGCGCTACGTCGCCAACGCCGAGTAGCCCGCGGCCCCGGGCGCCGTTCGAGTCCGTCGCCTGAAGCCCCACCGCTTCGAGCCCGGCCGCTCGAAGCCCCACCGCTGCGAGCCCGGCCGCTCGAAGCCCCACCGCTGAAGCCCCACCGCTGCGAGCCCGGCCGCTTCGATCCCTGTCGGTGGCTGCTGGTAGACAGGCTCTGCCCCCTTTCGTCCCGAGGAGAAGCGCCATGACGGTCAACAAGCACATCGAGGAATTCCACGGCCTGCCGGTGTTCGACGTCGCGGGCGCACTCGCCGACGGCAGGGCGCTGCCCGCGCCGGGCGACGTCGCCTGGCGGCTGGACGTGGACTTCGACTCGTCCGGCACCTTCGCGGAGCTGTGGGAGGCGTTCCTCGGCGCGGTCGACCCGGCCGGCGTCCGGGCCGTGGTGGTCGGCTCCTGGTGGGGCGACGACCCGATGCAGCCGCTGACCGAGTCGCTCGCGCTGATCGTGGGCAGCGCGGGGCGGCTGCCCGCCCTGCGGGCGCTGTTCCTGGGCGAGGCGACGTTCGAGGAGAGCGAGATCTCCTGGATCCAGCCGACCGACCTGACCCCGCTGCTGGAGGCCTACCCGCTGCTGGAGGAGCTGGCCGCCCGTGGCGCCTACTCCACGTACGGCGAGCTGCCGCCGCCGTACCTGCGGCCGGTGCGGCACGAGCACCTGCGGGCGCTGCGCTTCGAGTCGGGCGGCCTCTCCGGCACGGTCGTGCAGGCGATCGGCGCCAGCGAGCTGCCGGCGCTGGAGCGCCTCGACCTCTGGCTCGGCACCGACGACTACGGCTGCGACGTGACGCTGGAGGACCTCGCGCCGGTGCTCGACGGCGGCCGCCTCCCGGCCCTGCGCCACCTGGGCCTGGAGAACAGCCACCTGGCGGATGAGATCGCCGGGGCGGTGGCCGGCGCGCCGGTGGTCGCCCGGCTGACCTCGCTCAGCCTCGCCCTGGGGATGCTGACCGACCAGGGCGCCGCCGCGCTGCTGGCGGGCCAGCCGCTCACCCACCTCGCCTCGCTCGACCTGCACCACCACTACCTCGGCGAGGAGATGCAGCAGCGCCTGCGGGACTCCGTGGCGGCGGCCGGCGTCGCGCTGGACCTCTCGGACGCCGAGGGGCCGGACAACGACTGGCCCTACGTCGCCACCGGCGAGTGACCGGCGATCCGACGGACCACCCGGCCATGACCTCTCCGCGGCTCACCGTGCTGGGCGTCCCGGGCCACCGGCGGGTGACGCTGTTCGCCGCCGCCGCGCGGGCCGCCGGGCTGCCCGAGCCCGCCGTCCTGCCCTGGCTGGACGTGCTGCGCGGCTCGTACCGGATCGAGCCGGGCACCGTCCTGCGGGTGGACTCGCCCGGCGAGGACGCGGCGGTGGACGCGCTGCTGCGCGGTCCGGCCCTCGGCAGCGGGTACGCGCCGACCCGGGTGGAGGGCACGGCCGCCTGGTACGCCGGGTTCACCGCCGCGCTCGCGGGGGTGGCCCGGGCCGTCCGGGCGGCGCCCGGTGCCCGGCTGCTCGCCGATCCGGCCGAGACCGGCGTGATGTTCGACAAGCGCCGTACCCACCGGCTGCTCGCCGGGGCGGGTGTACCCGTCCCGCCGGCGCTGGAGCAGGGCGCGGAGCCCGTCCGGGGCTGGGCGGATCTGCGGGAGCGGCTGGCGGCCGCCGGTCTGCACCGGGTCTTCGTCAAGCCCGCGCACGGCTCGTCCGCCTCCGGCGTGGTGGCCCTGGAGTTCGGCCCGCGCGGGCAGGTGGCCGCGACCACCTCGGCGGCCTGGCAGGGCGGTGAGCTGCACAACTCACTGCGGGTACGGCGTTACCGGGAGGAGCGGGAGGTCGCCGCGATCGTCGACCGGCTGGCGCCGGACGGCCTGCACGTCGAGCGGTGGATCCCGAAGGCGTCCCAGCGCGGGCGCTCCGCCGACCTGCGGGTGGTGGTGGTCGCCGGCCGGGCCACCCATGTCGTGGTGCGCACCAGCGGCGGCCCGATGACCAACCTGCATCTCGGCGGCGCCCGGGGCGATCCGGAGCTCGTCCGGGCGGCGGCGGGCCCCTGCTGGGCGGATCTGCTGGAGACCGCCGAGCGGGCGGCCGCCTGCTTCCCCGGCTCCCCGATGGCCGGGGTCGACGTGCTGCCCTCGGCCGGGTGGCGGCGCTACCTGGTCGGCGAGGTCAACGCCTTCGGTGACCTGCTGCCGGGGCTCACCGGCCTGCCCGGCGGCCCCGCCGAGGACCTCGACACCTACGGCGCCCAGATCGCGGCCCTCCTGACGGCCGGCCGGGGAGCCACCCCATGACCGAACGGACGAACAGCCCCGTGCAGCGGACGAACCACCCGATCCCCGACATGAACCAGGTCGTCGGCAGCCACGACCTGCTGCTGGTCACCCTCGACACGCTGCGCTTCGACGTCGCCGAGGAGCTGGCCGCGGCCGGGCGCATCCCGCACCTCGCGGCCGTGCTGCCCGGCGGCCGGTGGGAGCGCCGGCACTCCCCCGGCAGCTTCACGTACGCCGCGCACCAGGCCCTCCTGGCGGGCTTCCTGCCCACCCCGGCGAGCCCGGACGGGCCGCATCCGCGCCTGTTCGCGGCCCGCTTCGCCGGCTCCGAGACCACCGAACCCCGGACCTGGGTCTTCGACACCGCCGACCTGCCGTCCGGGCTGGCCGCGGCCGGGTACCGGACGGTCTGCATCGGCGGCGTCGGCTTCTTCAACCGGCAGGGCCCGCTCGGCTCGGTGCTCCCCGGGATGTTCCAGGAGAGCCACTGGGAGCCGGAGTTCGGCGTGCCCTCGCCGGTCTCCTTCGAGGCCCAGGTGACCCGCGCCGAGCAGGTGGTCGCCGCCCAGCCCGCCGGGCAGCCGCTCTTCCTGTTCCTCAACGTGGCCGCGCTGCACCAGCCCAACTGGTTCCACCTGCCCGGCGCCACCCGCGCGCACGGCGACAGCCGGGCCAGTCACGCCGCGGCCCTGGAGTACGTCGACCGGCACATCGGGCGGCTGTTCGGCGCGATGAGCCGGCGCCGCCCGTGCTTCGCGATCGTCTGCTCCGACCACGGCACCGCCTACGGCGAGGACGGCTACACCGGCCACCGGATCGGCCACGAGGTGGTCTGGACGGTCCCGTACGCGCACTTCACGCTCCCCGCCACCACCCCCGCAGCCGAGGAGGCCCCGCCCCGATGACCACCGCCCTCCCCCTGCTCCCGGCCGACACCCCGGCACCGGACTCCCCCTACCGCAGCTACGTCTACGCCTACCCGCACAAGACGGCCTACCGCCCGCTGCCCGAGCGGCCCGCGCTGCGCGACCTCTGGGCGGGCGAGCCACAACACGCGCTCTCGCTCTACCTGCACATCCCGTTCTGCGAGGTGCGCTGCGGCTTCTGCAACCTGTTCACCCGGATCGGCAGCCCGGACGGCCTCACCACCGCCTACCTGGACGCCCTGGAGCGGCAGGCCGGCGCCGTCCGCGAGGCACTGGACGCCGACGCCCGGTTCGCCCTCGCCGCCTTCGGCGGCGGCACCCCGACCTACCTCACCGCCACCGAGCTGGAGCGGCTCTGCGACATCGCCGAGCAGCGGATGGGCGCCGACCTGCGGGCCGTCCCGCTCTCGGTGGAGGCCTCCCCCGACACCGCCACCGCCGACCGGCTGGAGGTGCTCGCCGCCCGCGGCACCACCCGGCTCAGCCTGGGTGTGCAGTCCTTCCTCGACGAGGAGGCGAAGTCCGCCGTCCGCCCGCAGAAGCGCGCCAAGGTGGAGGCGGCGCTCGGCCGGATCCGGGCGGCCGGCTTCCCCGTCCTCAACATCGACCTGATCTACGGCATCGACGGCCAGACCACGGCCAGCTGGCTGCGCTCGCTGGACGCGGCACTGGCCTGGGCGCCCGAGGAGCTGTACCTCTACCCGCTGTACGTCCGCCCGCTCACCGGCCTCGGCCGGCGCCCGGGCGAGCAGGACCCGCGGGCCTGGGACGAGCAGCGCCTGACGCTCTACCGGGCGGGCCGGGACCACCTGCTCGCGCGGGGCTACCAGCAGGTGTCGATGCGGATGTTCCGCCGGTCCGGCTCGCCGCAGGCCGGCACGAGCGAGTACAGCTGCCAGACCGACGGCATGGTGGGTCTGGGCTGCGGCTCCCGCTCCTACACCTCGGGCCTGCACTACTCCTTCGACTACGCGGTGGACGCCGGCGAGGTCCGCTCGATCATCGACGACTACGTGGCGACCACCGACTTCACCCGGGCCGAGGTCGGGCACCGGATGGACGCGCAGGAGGCCCGCCGACGCCATCTGGTGCAGTCGCTGCTGCAGGCCGAGGGCCTCGACCCGGCCGACTACCGCCGGCGGTTCGGGAGCGACCCGGGCGCCGACTTCGCCGCCGAGCTGGCCGCGCTCGGCGCGGCCGGGTGGCTCGCCGACGGCACGGACCGGCTGCGGCTGAGCCCCGAGGGGCTGGCGCACTCCGACGCCGTCGGGCCCGAGCTGTTCTCCCCCGCCGTCCGGCGCCTGATGGCCGGTTACGAGGCGAAGTGACCGGGCACCCGAGCACCGCCGACCTGGGCATGCCGGGAGTGCGTCCGCCCGCTCCCGAACCGCTGGACCTGACGGTCCTCTACCGGGGCCCGCTCGCCTCCTGCGACTACGACTGCCCGTACTGCCCCTTCGGAAAGCGCCGGGACACCCCCGAACAGCTGCGTGCCGACCGCGCCGCGCTGGCCCGCTTCGCCGACTGGGCCGCCGAGCAGCGTGGCGACACCCTCTCGCTGCTGTTCACTCCGTGGGGCGAGGGGCTGGTCCGTTCCTGGTACCGCGAGACGCTGGCGGCGCTGAGCCGGCTGCCGCACATCCGCCGGGTGGCGATCCAGACCAACCTCAGCTTCCGCACCGACTGGCTGGCCGGCGCCGACCGGGACACCCTCGCCCTGTGGACGACGTACCACCCGGGTGAGGTCACCCACGAGCGGTTCCTCGCCAAGTGCCGGGAGCTGAGCGCGCTCGGCGTGCGGTACAGCGTCGGCGTGGTCGGCGAGCCCGAGCACCTGGCGCCGGCCCGGCGGCTGCGCGCCGAGCTGGCGCCGGAGGTGTACCTCTGGGTGAACGCCGCCGAGGGCCGGACGTACACCGACGCGCAGGCCGCCGAGTGGGCCGCCCTCGACCCGCTCTTCTCCTACTCCCGCACCCCGCACCCGAGTGCCGGACTGCCCTGCCGCACGGGCCGCTCGGTCATCTCGGTGGACGGCGACGGCACGGTTCGCCGCTGCCACTTCGTCCGGACCGAGCTGGGCAACCTGTACGACGGCTCCTACCGAGCCGCGCTCGGGCCGCGTCCGTGCGAACTGGCCGTCTGCGACTGTCACATCGGCTACGTGCACCTGGAGACGCTGCCGCTGTACGACGTCTTCGCCGGCGGGGTCCTGGAGCGCGTCCCGAACGGCTGGTGAGCGAGGCAGAACAACCGCCCGGGGGCGGCACGGACCGGGGGCGGCACGGACCGACACCGACCGGGCGCGGGCGGTGGGATCCCTGCGCCCGACGCGCTGCCGCCGGACGGCGCGGCGGTGGTGTTCGGGCACGGCGATCCCGTGGTCGGCGGCGCCTCAGTCGTGCTGCGGACCGCCGCCGAGCAGCACGCCCAGCCCCGGGCCCGCGCCGACTGCGCCCTGTCTCCGCGCGGCCCGCTCCCAGCGGACGATGTCCCGAGCGACGTCCGCCGCGGTCTCCTCGTCGTGCGCCGTCCCGGGGACGATCTCACGCAACAGGGCCGCCGCCTCGCCCGGTTCGCCGGAGCGGGCGAGCCAGAGCGCGAGGTCGTGGCAGGTCCGCAGGGTGCGCGGGTCGGCGGGGCCCAGCACCCGCGCGAAGTCGGGGAGCAGCTCCACCAGCAGCCGGACGGCCTCGGCCGGCTCCCCGTCGACGCCGCGGGCCCAGGCCAGGTCGGCCCGCTGCCGCAGCTCCTCCGGCTCCGGCGCGGCAGGCATCGGCCCGGCAGGCATCGGTACGGCAGGCTCCTGCGTGGCAGGCTTCGGCACGGCCCGCTGGCCCGGCACGGCGACCGGCACCGTGGCGGTCCCCGCCGATGCCGCGGGCGCCGTGGGGAGGCGTCCGGCGGGCGAGGCCGCGATCGCCGCCAGCGCGCGGCGGACCTCCGCGGCGTCCGCCGGGCGGTCGGCCGGGTCCTTGGCCAGCAGCCGCAGGATCAGCTCCGCCAGTGCCGGCGACGCCCCGCTCGGCGCGGCCGGCGTCTCGTTGAGGTGCTGGTACATCAGGGAGACCGCACTACGGCCGTCGAACGGCCTTTTCCCGGAGCAGAGTTGGTAGAGGACGCAGCCCAGGGCGTACAGGTCGGCGCGGCCGTCCACCACGGCGCCCGCCCAGCGTTCGGGCGACAGGTAGTGCGGGCTGCCGATCACGCTGCCGGTGCTGGTGAGCCCGGCCGAGTGGTTCTCCAGGCGGGCGATGCCGAAGTCCAGGACCTTGGCCTCGCCCGACTCGGTGATCATGATGTTCTCGGGCTTGATGTCCCGGTGCACCACGCCGGCGCGGTGGGCCGCGTCGAGCGCGCCGCAGACCTGACCGGCCCAGCGCAGGGCGTGCTCGGGCCCGGGCGGGCCCTCCCGCAGGACGTCCGCCAGCGAGCGGCCGCGGACCAGCTCCATCACCAGGTAGTGGACGGCGGGGCCCGGGCCCCGCCGTACCTCCCCCAGGTCGTGGAGGGTCACGATGTGCGGGTGCGAGAGGTTGCCGACCGTCCGGGCCTCGGTGACGAAGCGCCGGACCTCCCGGTCGTCGGCCGCGTGCTCCTCCGAGATCACCTTCACCGCGACCGGCCGGCCGACCTTGCGGTCGAAGGCCTCCCACACCACTCCGAAGCCGCCCCTGCCGAGCTGTTCCACCAGCCGGTACCGGCCGTCCAGCACGTCCCCGACCCGCATGCCTGCCCCCAAGTCCACCGGATTCGAACGCTGTTCACGATAGCGGCGGGGGCAGGCGGGCGGGCGGTGGACCCGCCCCGGGCGCGGGGTGGGTCAGGGGTTGGTCTTGGGCAGCCCGGGCGGGTTGATCTCGGAGGTCTGGACGGCCTCGTTGTCCAGACCCCAGCGCTTGAGGGCCTGCCCGTAGGTGCCGTTCTTGATGATCTCGTTGATCGCCTCGTTGAGTGCCTTGACCAGGCCGTTGTCCTTCTTGGTGGTCGCCGCGATCTTGCCCAGGACGTTGGCGCCACCACCGGAGTAGGTGCCGATCACCTCGCTCTGCCCGGTCTGGACGACGTGGAAGGCGGCGCTCGGGTTGGGGCCGAGGTAGGCGTCGATGCGTCCGGAGGAGAGCGCCAGGTAGTAGTCGGAGGCGTTCTGGTAGTACTTGATGTCGACCGGCTTGAGGCCCGCCTTGACGTTCTGGTCGTTCCAGTCGATCAGCAGCTTCTCCTGGTTGGTGCCGGAGCCGACCCCGATGGTGTGGCCCGCCACGTCCGGGGGCCCGGCGACCTTCCAGCCGCTGCCCTTCTTGGCCTCGAAGCCGAGCACGTCCAGCCGGTAGGTGGCGAAGTCGTACTTCTCCTTGCGGGCCTCGGTGACGGTGATGTTGCTGAGGCCCACGTCGTACTTGCCGCTGTCCAGGCCGACGAAGATGTTCTCCCAGGAGACCGGGTTGAGCTCGACCTTGAGGCCGAGCACGTTGCCCACCAGGTAGGCGATGTCCGGCTCGACGCCGATGATGGTCTTGTCGTCGTCGGCGTGGAAGTCCAGTGGCGGCACGGTGCCGAGCGAGTCGACGACCGTCAGTGTGCCCCGCTTTCTGATCTCCTCCGGTACGAGCGCCGCGATGGCGTCCACCTTGGGCGTGGTCACCCGGTTCTGGTCGGGACCGAGGTTCACCGTGACGCCGTTCGGCGCCGTGGTCGCCTTCGGGGCGCCGAGGTCGGCGGAGGCGGTGGAGGAGGAGCCGCAGGCCGCCAGGGTGAGGGTGGCGACGGCGGCGAGCGAGGCGGTGACGAGGGCGCGACGGGGTAGGGACATGGCGACGACTCCGTTGTTCGGCGGGCTGGTGCGGAGGACTGTTCAGAGAACCTTGGACAGGAAGGACCGGGTGCGCTCGTGCTGCGGATCGTCCAGCACGGCGGCCGGCGGCCCCTGCTCGACGACGACTCCGCCGTCCATGAAGACCACCGTGTCGGCCACCTCGCGGGCGAAGCCGATCTCGTGCGTCACGACGATCATGGTGGTGCCGGTGTGCGCGAGGTCCTTGATCACATCGAGCACCTCGCCGACCAGCTCCGGGTCCAGGGCCGAGGTCGGCTCGTCGAAGAGCAGCACCTTGGGCTGCAGCGCGAGCGCCCGGGCGATCGCCACCCGCTGCTGCTGGCCGCCGGAGAGCTGGCGCGGGTAGGCGTCCGCCTTGTCCGAGAGGCCGACCCGGGCGAGCAGCGCGAGCGCCGCTGTCCTCGCCTCGGCCTTGGGCTGCTTCAGCGCGCTGATCGGCGCCTCGACGATGTTCTCCAGCACGGTCAGGTGCGGGAAGAGGTTGAAGTTCTGGAAGACGAAGCCGATGCCGGTGCGCTGGCGCAGCACCTCGCGCTCCTTCAGCTCGTGCAGCCTGCCGCCCGAACGGCGGTAGCCGATCAGCTCGCCGTCGATCGAGACGAAGCCGCGGTCGAGCTTCTCCAGGTGGTTGATGGCGCGCAGCAGCGTCGACTTGCCCGAGCCGGACGGGCCGAGCACCACGGTCACCGAGCCGGCCGGGACGACCAGGTCGACGCCGCGCAGCACCTCCAGCGCGCCGAAGCTCTTGTGCACTCCCCGGACCCGCACCATGGCGTCGGCGTCGGCAGTGGCGGTGGTCATGAGAGGCCTCCGGTGGAAGGTGCGGTGCGGCGGGTGGCCTGGACGTGTTGGACGAAGCCGCGGACCCGCTGCAGCGGGCCGGGCGGCGGGGTGCGCTGCGCGCCCCGGGCGAAGTACCGCTCGACGTAGTACTGACCGATCGAGAGCAGCGTGGTGAGCAGGATGTACCAGACGGTGGCGACCATCAGCAGGGGCACCACCCGGCCGGTGCGGCCGTAGATCACCTGGACCTGGTAGAAGAGTTCGCCTATCGCCATCACGTAGACGATCGAGGTGCCCTTGAACAGCGAGATCACCTCGTTGGCGGCGGCCGGCAGGATCCCGCGCATGGCCTGCGGCAGGACGATCCGCCAGGCCTGCCGCAGCCGGGGGATGCCGAGGGCGGCGGCGGCCTCCAGCTGGCCGTTGTCGACGGCGATGATGCCGCCCCGGATGATCTCGGCGGCGTACGCGGCCTGGTGCAGCGCGAGGCCGAGCACGGCCGCGCCCATCGCCCCGAGGACGCTGATGGTGTCGAAGGACAGCACCGTCGGGCCGAACGGGATGCCCACACCCAGCCGCTTGTACAGATAGGAGAGGTTGAACCAGAAGACCAGCTGGACGATCAGCGGAATCGACCGGAAGGCCCAGATGTACACCCAGGCGATGGTCTGCAGGACGGCGCTGCGCGAGAGCCGAAGCGCGGCGATCCCGGCGCCCAGCAGGAAGCCCAGGATCGTTCCGTAGAAGGTGAGTTGGAGCGTGATCCAGACGGATTTCAGGATCGTGCCGGTGGTGACGAAGGCCCGGAAGGTCGGCCAGTCCCAGCCCGGGTTGGTGGCCATGCCGTGGACGAACTGGGCGACCAGGACGGCGGCGGCCACGCCGGCCGCCCAGCGCCAGGGGTGGCGGGCGGGGACGATGGTGAGAGCGGCCGGGTCGTCGGGGAGAGCGGCGGTGGTCCGCTCCCGGCCCGCGACGAGGGCGGGTTCCTGCTCGGTGCTGAGAGTCATGGTGGGATTCCTCCGAAGCGCGGACACGGGATCACGGGTGCTCGGGCGGGCTGATCAGGGACTCCTTGATCGCGGAGTCGGTGACTCCCCACTTCTTCAGGATCCGGTCGTACGTGCCGTCCTTGATCAGTTGGTTGACCGCGCCCTGGAAGGCGGGGGCGAGCGGCGATCCCTTCTTGAAGGCGAAGCCCACGTCCAGACGGTGGAACTCGCCGAGGAACTTCGTCCCGGCGGCCGCCTGGGAGGCCTGGTAGCGCAGCCCGTTGATGGTCGACATGACGACGTCGATCCGGCCCTGCTGGAGCCCGGTCAGGACCGCCGCGTTGTCGGAGAAGGCCTTCACCTCGTACGGCTTCTTGCCCGCGTCGGAGCAGACGCTCTTCTTGCTGTTCAGGGTCGTCTCGAAGGTGGTGCCGGCGCCGGTGCCGACGTTCAGGCCGCAGAGCTGGGTGAGGTCGGTGACGGGCTGGAGGGTGGTGTTGTCCTTCTTCACCGCGAAGCCCTGGCCGTCGTCGATGTAGGTGACGAAGTCGACGGTCTTCAGCCGGACGGCGGTGACCCCGAAGTTGCCGGTGCCGACGTCGTACTTGCCGCTGCCCAGAGCGGGCAGGATGGTCTCGAAGGAGGCCTCCTCGCGCTGGACCCCCAGTCCGAGCACCTTGGCCACGGCGTCGGTGAAGTCGATGTCGATGCCGGCCGGCTTGTCACTCGCCCCGTCCGGGTGGAACGCGCTGGGCGGCGCGTTGACGGAGCTGCCCACCTTGAAGCTGCCGGACTTGCGCACGTCCTGCGGCAGCAGCGCGGCGATGCTGTCGACCTTCGCGACCGACGAGACGACGTCCTGGCTCGCGGCGGCGACTGCGGACCCGCCGGCGGGCGCGGCCCCGGCCGGGGAGGCCGGGTCGGAACCGCAGGCGGTCAGGGCCAGCACCGGGAGCAGGGCGGTGGCGGCGAGCAGGCCGCGGCGGGCGGTGGTGGCTCTCACGGGGTGTGGCGCCTTTCGGTGACGGCCGGACGGCTGGCGCCGGCCTGGGTAAGGAGTGCGGGACTGCGAGAGTTCGGGACTGCGGGAGTGCGGTGGGCCGGAGCTTGAGGGCTTCAGAACTTCAGGGCTTCAGGACTTGAGCGGCCCGGACGTCCGGGCGCCCGGCGGGAGGCGCGGCGAGCCGCTTCTCGAACGCGAGCGGACCGACGGTCGAGGGATCGGCCGTCACGTCGAACAGCGGCGTGTACCCGGTCGCCAGGTAGAGACCCTTGGCCTCGGGCTGGAGCGGACCGGTGGTGAGGTACATCCGGCCGTGGCCGGCAGCGGCCGCGGCCGCCTCCAGTTCGGCCAGCACCCGGCGGGCCAGACCGCGGCGGCGGTGGCCGACGGCCGTCCACATCCGCTTCACCTCGGCGGTCCGCCCGTCGTAGCGGCGGTAGGCGCCGCCGGCCACCGGCACTCCGTCCTCCAGCAGGAGCAGCAGCAGACCGTGCGGCGGGTGGAACTCGCTGCTCGGGTAGCGGGCCATCTCCTCGTGCGCCCGCTCGCCGTAGCGGCCGAGGTACTCCTCGGTGAGTCCCCTCAGCAGCGGTTCGGCCAGCGCGTCGTCGGGGCTCACCCGGCGGATCTCGACGACCGCCGGATCGGCCGCCGTCCCGCCGCTCATACCTGCGCCGCGATCAGCTGGTGCCGGTCGTGCTCGGCGCGCTCCTGCCGGGCGGCCTCCTCGGCGGCCTTCCGCGCGTCCCGCCGGGCGACCTCCTCGCGGACGATCGGGATGACGTAGCGGCCGAAGTCGATGGTGTCGTCGAGCAGCGCGTAACCGCGGGCGGAGAGGATGTCGACGCCGAGGTCGTAGTAGTCGAGCAGGGCCTCGGCGACCGTCTCGGGCGTGCCCACCAGGGCGTTGGAGTTGCCGGCCCCGCCGGTGGCGGCGGCGGTCGGGGTCCACAGCGCGCGGTCGTAGCGCTCGCCCGCCTCGGCGATGGCGATCAGGCGCTGGGAGCCGGTGTTCTCGGGGCTGTGGGTCGCCGGCTTGCCGCCCTTGCCCGGAACGCCGAGGTTCTGCCGCCGGACGAAGGCACCCCCCTGCCGGCGCTCGTTGATGGTGGCCACCGTCCGGTGGGCCTTCTCCCAGGCCAGCTCCTCGGTCGGCGCGATGATCGGCCGGAACGCCACCTGGATCCGCGGCGGGTCGGTGCGCCCGGCCGCGAGTGCGGCGGCCTTCACCGTCTCGATCTGCTCGGCGGTCTGGGCGAGCGGCTCACCCCAGAGGCAGAAGATGTCCGCCTCGGCCCCGCCGGCCGCGTAGGCCGCCGGCGAGGAGCCCCCGAAGGAGACGTTCGGGCGCGGCGACTGGACCGGGAAGACGTCGGAGACGAAGTCGTTGAAGCGGTAGTACTCGCCCTCGTGGTCGAAGGGCTCGGTGCTCGTCCAGGCCCGCTTGACGATCCGGATGTACTCGCGGGTCCGGTCGTAGCGCTGATCCTTCGTCAGGAAGTCGCCCTCGCGCTGCTGTTCGTGGTCGTTGCCACCGGTGATGAAGTGCACGGTGAGCCGGCCGTCGCTGATCCGGTCGAGCGTGGCGAAGGTCTTGGCGGCGAAGGTCGGGTAGGAGACGTTCGGCCGGTGGGCCAGCAGGATCTGCAGCTTGTCGAGCCGGGCGGCGATGTACGCGGCGGCCGGTGCCGGGTCCGGGGCGCCGGCCGCGTAGGCGAACAGGACCCGGTCCCAGCCGTTGTCCTCGTGGGCGCGGGCCAGACGCAGGGTGTAGTCGCGGTCGAAGGCGGCGGTCGTCCGCACCTCCGTCTCCGAGCCGTTTCCGGTGGCGGCGATACCGAGGAATTCGACGGGCATGGTGGCTGACCTCTAGTTCTCTCTGTGCGATCCGCCCGGCGTGGGCGGTTTCGGGCACGGCGGAGCCCGGCGCGACGAGGCGCTGGGCGTGCCTGGGGGGGAGCCGCTGCGCGGGCCCGGGTGGGTGGGGAGGAGGAAGCGGACGGTTCGGCCGGCGGCGCGAGCGCCTCGGTCGGCAACGCGTGACGATGGTGCGGCTGGAGTGAGGAGGCGGCAGCGTGCGCCTGAACAACCACCGGTGCAGAGCGTGCAGGTGGCTTCCCGGCCCGCGACGGGGCACCGAGGGAGGGTCTCCGAAGGAGAAGGGCCGGTCAGATCAGACGGCCCGCTGCCGGAATCAGCCGCGACATGCCGCTGACCACACTCGACCGAAGTCGATGTGGTCGCGGGTGACCAGGGGCTGCTCGGCGTACATGGGTCACAGTTGAGCAGTCATCGGTGGAATCCGTCAACCACTGTCCATCAACCGGCCGCTGAGGGCCCCGACGGACGGCGCCGCCCTTGACACCCACCGATCGGTCATGCGTACGATCCTTCCGGAGTGAGTGCACGCCGGCCGCGTTGAGGGACGCGGTACGCGCGACGGCAGTACGTGACGACGCCCCGCCTGCCCGCACCTCCTCCACGCCTGGAGCCCTCCTCATGGCCACCCCGCAGGACGTCCTTCCCGTCACCGGCCCGCCTCCGCGCCTGCTGGGCAACCCCGCAGCCACCACCGACCGCGCCACCGCCGACCGCGTCACCGCCGACCCGCAGCCCGGCGACGGCGGCCGACTGCCCGACGCCCTCACGGACGCTCCGATCGTCGCCCGCCGGCGCCCCTGGCAGCTGGTCTCGGCGGCCGTCGCGCTGCTCCTGCTCGCCATGGCGGTCAACTCGGTCGTCCGCAACAAGGCGTTCCAGTGGGGGGTGGTGGCCGACTACTTCACCTCCACCTCCGTCCTCGACGGCCTGCTGCTCACGCTGTGGCTGACCGCCGCCACCCTGTCGCTGGGGTTCGTCCTCGGCACCCTGCTGGCCACCATGCGACTGTCCGCCAACCCGGTCCTGCGCACCATCAGTTGGGGCTACGTCTGGCTCTTCCGATCGACGCCGCCGCTGGTCCAGCTGCTGTTCTTCTTCAACATCGGCGCCCTCTACCCGACCCTCGGCCTGGGCATCCCGTTCGGCCCGGAGTTCGTCACCTTCCGGACGGTCAACCTGCTCGGGCCGACCCTCACCGCCGTGATCGGCCTGACCCTGCTGGAGGCCGCGTTCGCCGCCGAGGTGGTGCGCGGCGGCATCCTCTCCGTCGACCGCGGCCAGCTGGAGGCCGCCCAGGCCCTCGGGCTCGGCCGGGCCCGGGTGCTGCGCCGGATCATCGTGCCGCAGGCCATGCGCACCATCGTGCCGACCGCGGGCAACATGCTGATCAGCGCGCTCAAGGGCACCAGCATCGTGAGCGTGCTCGCGGTCTCGGACCTGCTCTACTCGGTCCAGCTGGTCTACAACCGGACGTACCAGGTGATCCCGCTGCTGGTGGTGGCCACCCTCTGGTACCTGCTGGTCACCTCCGTGTTGTCGGTCGGCCAGTACTACCTGGAGCGCCGCTTCGCCCGCGGCGCGACCCGCGAGGGCCTGCCACCGACCCCGCTGCAGCGGGCCCGGGTGCTGTACGGGCGGCTGCGCTCGGCCGTCGACCAGGCGCCCTCCGGCCCCGCCGGGGAGGAGCGGTGAGCACGCTGGTGATCGTCGGCGCCGGGCCGCGCGGTGCCGGGCTGCTGGAGCGGATCGCCGCCAACTCCGCCGAACTGCTGCCCGCCGACCGGCCGTTGCACATCCACCTGGTCGATCCGTACCCGCCCGGGGCCGGCCGGATCTGGCGCCGGGAGCAGTCCCCGCTGCTGCGGATGAACTCGATGGCCGAGGACGTCACGATGTTCACCGACGAAAAGTCGACCATCGAGGGCCCGGTCCGCCCCGGCCCCTCGCTGGCCGAATGGGCCGCCCGAAGCGAGGAGTTCGCTCCCTACCGGGAGGTGGGAGACCCCGCCGTCCGGGACGAGCTGCGCACCCTGGCCCCGACCGACTTCCCGACCCGGCGGGCCCAGAGCGCCTACTTGGACTGGGTCCTGCGCCGCGCGATCGCGGACCTTCCGGCGCACATCACGGTCACCGTGCACCGGGACACCGTCCAGGAGGTCACCGGCCCGGCCGACGGACCGCAGCTGGTCCGGCTCGGCCGTCGCACGCTGAGCGCCGACCACGTCACCCTGACCATCGGGCACCTCGACTCCGCACCCGACCCGCGGCACGCCCCGATGGCCGAATTCGCCGCCCGGCACGGCCTGTTCCACCTCGCACCGGCCTACTCCGCCGACGCGGACCTCTCCGGGATAGCCCCCGGCGAACACCTGGTGCTGCGCGGCCTCGGGCTCGCGTTCGTCGATCTGACCGCGCTGCTCACCGAGGGCCGCGGCGGCCGCTTCGAGGAGACGCCGGCCGGCCTGGTCTACCACCCCTCCGGCCGCGAACCGGTGATCCACACCGGCTCCCGACGCGGCGTCCCCTACCACTCGAAGACCGAGTACCGGCTGCAGGCGGCGCCCGCGCCACTGCCCCGCTACTTCGGCCGGGAGGCCGTCGACGGCGTCCTCGCGCGCCCCGGACCCCTCGAACTACGCCGTGACTTCTGGCCGTTGATGGCGAAGGAGATCGGCTTCGGCCACTACCACGAACTGTTCCGGGCCCACCCCGAGCGCACCGCCCTGCCCTGGGAGGACTTCCTCGCCGCGTACGACCGGCTCGACTGGTACTCCCCCGCACTGGCACGGCTGATCGACACCGCCGTCCCCGACCCGGCCGACCGGGTGGACTTCGAGGCGCTCGACCACCCGCTGGCCGGGCTGACGCTGGACAGCGGCGAGGAGCTCCAGCGGCACCTGCGGGCGTACATCACCGCCGACGCCGACCGCCGCGCCGATCCGGCCCACAGCGCCGACCTCGGCGCCTTCCTGGCGCTGCTCTCGCTCTTCGGCCAGCTGCCCCGGGTGATGGCCTCCGGGCGGCTGACGGCCCGGTCGGTCGGGCAGGAGCTGGACGAGTGGTGGTTCGGCTTCTTCAGCTTCCTCGCCTCCGGCCCGCCCGGCTTCCGGCTGCGCCAGCTGCTCGCCCTCTCCGAGGCGGGGGTGGTGCGCTTCCTGGGCGCCGACCTCGCGGTCGAACCGGACGAGGCCACCGGCACGTTCCGCGCGAGCAGCCCGACCGTCCCCGGCCGGGTGGTCACCGCCACCGCGCTGATCGAGGGCTACCTCCCCAAGCACGCGCTCGCCCGCACCCGGGATCCGCTGCTGCGACAGCTGCACGCCGACGGGCGGATCATCGAGGAGGTCGTCCAGGACGAGGACCACACCCATCGCTCGGGGCTGCTGACCATCTCGCCCGCCGACAGCCGCATCCTGGACCCGGCGCTCGGCGGCGCCCCGCACCCGCGCCGTACCGCGCTCGGCCCGCACACCAGCCTGCGTGCGGCGGCCGCCTTCGCCCGGCCGCGCACCGACTCCCCCGGGTTCCGCCAGACCGACGCGGCCGCCCGGGCCATCCTGCGCGACCTGGCGGAACCGGCCGGGCCGGCGCAGGGCGCCCGGCCCTCGGTGGACGGTCTGGCCACGGCGGCGGCCGGGAGGTGACGGGGGCCCGGCGGGCGGCGACGTGACGGCGGGGCTCAGTAGGCGGGGAGCGGCGGCGGACCGGCCCCCGGCGGGGCGCCCAGCGCCGCCGCGGCCACCTGCTCGGCGCTCAGGTGGTCGGGGGCCAGCAGGATCCGGTCCATCAGTCCTCGGGCGCCGGTCCGGCGCTCCAGCTCCTTCAGGCAGACGTCCGCCTCCCGGTCGCTCTCGAAGTCCCAGACCAGCAGACGATGGACGATCGCCACCGCCTCGGCCCAACTGAGCCCGGCGGCCCGGCCGGCCGGGCTCAGCCCCCACAGCTCGGCGTACCGGCCGAGGTCGAGCCGGGTCTCCGCCAGCAGCGGGTGTCCCTCGCCCAGCGTCTGCTGGACCAGGGGCACGACCTGCTGCAGGTGGTGCAGCGCACGGCCGACGTCGCCGGTGTCGGCGATCTGCAGCGCCAGGTCGTGCCGGGCCTTGAGCACCCGCTCGTCGTACGGGCCGAGCACCGCGGACAGCTCGGGCACCAGCGCGTGCAGCTGGAGCACCGCGACGTGCGGATCGCCCGCGGTGCCGGTGAGGACGGCCAGTTCGTAGCGCGCCTGCAGGGTGTCCGGATCACCCGGGCCGAACGCCCGGACCAGGTCGGGCACCACCTGGGCGAGCAGCTGGTACGCGCCGGCCCGGTCGCCCGCCGCCTCGCGGTACCAGGCCAGCTCGCGCCAGGTGGTGAGGGTGTCGCGGTCGTACCGGCCCAGCCCGGCGACCATCTCCCGGGCGAGCGCCTCCAGCAGCCGCACCGCCTCGGCGCTCTCCCGCTCGCCCGCCTCCCGGCGCCGGCCCAGCAGCGCGGCCCGCGGGTCCCCGGCGACGGCCGGCCCCGATGCGGCCGCGGCGGACGCCTGCGGCGGTACGGCGGGCGGCACGGCGGGCATCGGCGGCGCGCCGGCGGGCATCAGCGGCGCGGCGAACGGCCCCTGCTGCGGTGCGTACGGCCCCGGGGGCGGCTGTTCGGCTCCGGTCGGCGGCATGATCCACGGCTCCTCTGCGTCGGCGGGCACGGCACATTCTGTCGCGCGCCACCACCGCGCCCCACACCGCCGGCCGACCCGCACCGCTGCCCGATCGAACACATGAGTGGAAGGATGGATGCCGGGGCCGGCGACGGAGCGGCCCGTACGACCCGGAGGACCCCATGGCGAAGCAGGCCCCGCAGAGCGACCCGGCCCAGGACGACCCGGCGGTGACCGCGCCCGGGCACGCGGCGGCCGGGCTCCCGGCCGTGGGCCACAGCCTGCGGATGGCGGCCGAGCAGATGAGCACCCGCCGCACCCTGGCGGTGCTGCGCAAGGTCAACCAGCCGGACGGCTTCGACTGCCCCGGCTGTGCCTGGCCCGAGCCGGACAAGCCGCACATCGCCGAGTTCTGCGAGAACGGTGCCAAGGCGGTCGCCGAGGAGGCCACCGAGCGGCGGATCACCGCCGACTTCTTCGCCGCCCACCCGGTGGCCGAGCTGGCCGGGCGCTCCGGCTACTGGCTGGGCCAGCAGGGCCGCCTCACCGGGCCGATGCTGCTGGACGAGGGTGCCACGCACTACGTGCCGGTCTCCTGGGAGGAGGCGTTCAGGACGATCGCCGAGGAGCTCAGGGCGCTGGACACCCCGGACGGCGCCGCCTTCTACACCTCCGGGCGGACCGGCAACGAGGCGGCCTTCGCCTACCAGCTGTTCGCCCGCCGGCTGGGCACCAACAACCTGCCGGACTGCTCCAACATGTGCCACGAGTCGTCCGGCTCCGCGCTGGTCGAGACGCTCGGGGTGGGCAAGGGCAGCGTCAGCCTGAAGGACCTGTACCAGGCCGACCTGATCATCGTCGCGGGTCAGAACCCGGGGACCAACCACCCCCGGATGCTCTCCGCCCTGGAGCGGGCCAAGCGGGCCGGGGCGCGGATCGTCAGCGTCAACCCGCTGCCCGAGGCCGGCCTCGAACGCTTCAAGAACCCGCAGAACGCGCGCGGACTGGCCGGCCACGGCACCAAGCTGACCGATCTCTTCCTGCAGATCCGCCTCGGCGGCGATCTGGCGCTGTTCCGGGCGCTCAACCAGCTGTTGCTGGCCGCCGAGGAGAAGCACGGCAACGTGCTCGACCGGGAGTTCATCGAGGAGCACTGCCTGGGCTTCGAGGAGTTCGCCGCCGAGGCCGCCGGCACCGACCGCGAGGAGGTCCTGAAGGCCACCGGCCTGCCGTTCGAGCAGATCGAGGAGCTCGCCTCGATGGTGCTGGCCTCGCGGAAGGTCATCGTCTGCTGGGCGATGGGCCTCACCCAGCACAAGCACGCGGTGCCGACCATTCGCGAGGTGGTCAACTTCCTGCTGCTGCGCGGCAACATCGGGCGGCCGGGCGCCGGGGTCTGCCCGGTGCGCGGGCACAGCAACGTCCAGGGCGACCGGACGATGGGCATCTTCGAGCGCCCGTCCACGGCGTTCCTGGACGCGCTGGGCAAGGAGTTCGCCTTCGAGCCCCCGCGCGAGCACGGCTTCGACGCGGTGGAGACGATCCGGGCGATGCGCGACGGCCGGGTACGGGTGTTCTTCGCGATGGGCGGCAACTTCGTCGCGGCGACGCCCGACACCGACGTCACCGAGGCCGCGATGCGCCGCTGCCGGCTCACCGTGCACGTCTCGACCAAGCTGAACCGCTCGCACGTGGTGACCGGCGCCCGCGCGCTGATCCTGCCGACGCTGGGCCGCACCGACCGGGACGTCACCGCCAAGGGGGCGCAGTTCGTCAGCGTCGAGGACTCGATGGGCATGGTGCACTCCTCGCGCGGGGGCCTGCGCCCGCCGGCCCCCGGGCTGCTCTCCGAGGTGGCCATCGTCTGCCGGCTGGCCCGCGCCACCCTCGGCCCGCAGGACGACACCCCCTGGGAGGACTTCGCGGACGACTACGACACCGTCCGCGACCGGATCGCCCGGGTCGTCCCCGGCTTCGAGGACTTCAACGACAAGGTCCGCCGCCCCGGCGGGTTCGCCCTGCCGCACGGCCCGCGCGACAGCCGCACCTTCCCGACCGCCACCGGCCGGGCCAACTTCACCGTCAACGCGCTGACCGCGCCCGAGGTGCCGCCGGGCCGGCTGCTGCTGCAGACGCTGCGCTCGCACGACCAGTACAACACCACGGTCTACGGGTTGGACGACCGCTACCGGGGCATCACCGGCGGGCGACGGGTGGTGCTGGTCAACCCCGCGGACGCGGACCGCCTCGGGCTGGTCGAGGGCGGTCATGTGGACCTGGTGAGCGAGTGGCGCGACGGCGTGGAGCGCCGGGCAGCGCACTTCAAGGTGGTGCACTACCCGGTGGCCGAGGGCGGCGCCGCGGCCTACTACCCGGAGACCAACGTCCTGGTGCCGCTGGACTCGACCGCCGACATCAGCAACACCCCGACCTCCAAGGCCGTGGTGATCCGCTTCGAGCCGGACAGCGGCCCGGTGGCCTGAGACCCCGCCCACCCGGAACCCGCCCCGGTGTCGTCGCCACCGACTAGGGTGCTCCTGGCAGTGCGGAGAGGGAGCGTGGGCGTGACGTCACAGGAAGCGGGCTTCGACCGTTCGGTCGCACCGTTGCGAACGGAACTGCTGGCGTACTGCTACCGGATGCTCGGCTCGGCCCACGACGCCGAGGACCTGGTCCAGGAGACGTATCTGAGGGCGTGGCGGGCGTGGGAGCGGTACGACCCCACTCGCAGCTCGCCGCGCACCTGGCTCTACCGGATCGCGACGAACGCCTGCCTGACCGCCTTGGAGGCCCGCGGCCGCCGACCGCTGCCGTCGGGGCTGGTGGCCGCTTCCGACCCGCTCGGGCCGTTCGTCCAAAAGGAGAACGCCACCTGGCTCCAGCCCCTGCCGGACTCGTTGCTGGACGCGGGCGATCCGGCCGGGGCCGTGATCGACCGCAGCAGCCTGCGGCTGGCGTTCGCGGCCGCGCTGCAGCATCTGTCGGCGCGCCAGCGCGGTGCGCTGATCCTGCGTGACGTGCTCGGCTTCCCCGCGTCCGAGGCGGCGGAGATCCTCGGCACCACCACCGTGTCGGTGAACAGTTCCCTGCAGCGGGCGCGTACCCGGATGAAGGACGCGGGAATCCGGCAGGAGCGTCTCGGCGAGCCGTCCTCGGCCGAGCAGCGCGCCTGGGTCGACCGCTACATGAAGGCGTTCGAGCACGCCGACGTCGAGGGCCTCAAGCGGCTGCTCACCGAGGACGTGCTGATGGAGATGCCGCCGCAGCTCAACTGGTTCGTCGGCCGCGGCAACTACGGCCTGTTCATGGAGTGGGTCTTCGGGGCGCTCGGAACGGACTGGCGCCTCAGAACGGTCTCGGCCAACGGCCAGCCCGGTTTCGCCGCCTACCGGCGCGACGGCGACGGATACCGGCTGCACACCCTCCAGATCTTCACCGTGACCGCCGAGGGGATCAGCCGGAACTCGGTGTTCCAGGGTCCCGAGGTGTTCGCGACGTTCGGTCTGGCGGCCGGACCGGACGACCGGGGTCCTGTCGACACCGGGGGTGGCGTCCAGCCGGGGCGGCGTCCAGCCGGGTGAGGGTGCCGGCAGTGCGGGGCGGCCGGGCACCGCGGGCGTCTCCCGTGCCCGGACGGGGCCGCGCCCGGCCCGCCTCGGCATCCTCCGGCCGCCGGCGCGATGAGTTCCGGCCCCGCCACCGGTATGTAGTGACGAGTTCGCCGGAACACCCCGTGCGAACCGGTCACGAGGGAGAAATCCGATGTCCGACAGTCGTACGCAGGACGAGGCCGCGATCAAGGCCGTGCTGGCCGCCTCCTACCGGGCGTGGGAAGCGGGCGACGCCGACGGCATGGTCGCCGACTACACGGCGGACGCGACCGCCGTCATGACCGGCTCGCTCCGCGACAGCCGTGACGTGATCCGCCGGAGCATGGCCCTGGGCTTCGAGGGTCCGCTCAAGGGCAGCTCGACCCGCAACAGGCAGCTCAGCATCCGCTTCCTGGGCAGGGACGGCGCGATCGTCGTCAGCGAATCCGGCATCCTGTTCGCCGGCGAGAGCGAGGTCCCGGACGCGCGCAAGGTGAACGCGACCTGGGTCCTGGAGAAGCGGGACGACCGCTGGCTGATCGCCGCCTACCACAACAGCCCGGTGGTGGCGCCCGGGAACTGAGTCGCGGCCGCGCGGCGCGAGGTCCCGGGGGTTCCGTCGAACGACGTGGGCACCGGCCGCCAGGAGGGCGGCCGGTGCCCACGTCGTCGACGCGCCGAGGTCCACGACGTCCCGGACGTCGCCGGGCAGCCACGCCCGCCGGGGCCGCCGGGGCCGCCGGGGCAGCCGGGCGGTTCTCGCCGGACACGTCCGAGGTGTCCGGGCCCGGCCTCCGGCGCCCTGGCGTGAACCCGCGCGGAGCAGTGCTAGAGGCTGGGCACCCGGGCGGAGGAGGAGGCCGCCGGTGAGACCGGCGTCGCGTTCGCGGAGGCCGAGGTGGTGGCCGGTGCGGTCGAGGAGGCGGACGGCTCCGGCGAGGACTGCGTCGGTGTGCCCGCCCCCGAGGGGCCTCCCGTACCGGAGGGGCTGCCCGTACCGGAGGGGCCGCCCGTACCGGAGGGCGTACCGGTGCCGGAGGGCGTACCGCCGGGGGTCGTCGCGGTGTCCGTCGGCGATCCGGTCCCGGTGGACGGGGTCCCCGGCTCCGACGGCGCCGTGGTGGGCGTGACCCCGGGCGCGGGGGTGCCACCGGGCGTCGGCACCGCGGGCACGGTCGCCGGCGGCGACGGCGCTATCGGTGTCGCGGTGTCCCAGTTCGTCGGCAGGGCCGGCACCTTCCAGGCGCCGCCCTGGTCGTCCGCGCCGGTACCGGGATCCGGCCGGACGGCGCCCAGGATCGGCATCGAGCCGATCGGCGAGACCTTGATCACCGCGCCGGGGCGCGGCGCCTGCACCACCAGACCGCCGCCGATGTACATCGCGACGTGAGTGGCACCGGCGAAGTAGATCACCAGGTCGCCCGGGCGCAGCTGGTTCAGCGGTACGTGCTGGAGCCGGGCCCACTGCTCCTGGCTCGTCCGCGGGATCGGGTTCCCGGCGTGCAGCCAGGCCTGCGAGGTGAGGCCCGAGCAGTCGAAGACGTCCGGTCCCGCGCCGCCCCAGACGTACGGCTTGCCGAGCTGCGCCAGCGCGTACGCCACCGCCGCCCGGCCGGCCTGCGAGGGCGTCCGCTCGCCCTTGCCGAGTGCGCCGGAGGCGAGGAAGACCAGCTGGGCCTCGTCCGCCTGGACCTTCTCCAGCTCGGCGAGCTCGCTGCGCTGGGCACCGGTGAGCGAGCCGACCAGCTGCTCGACGGACGTCAGCTCGGAGGCGACCGCGGCCTTGGCCGTGTCCTGCTGCGCCACCAGTTCCTGGGATTCCTTGAGCGCGCCCTCGGTCTGCTTCTGCACGTCGCCGAGCGAAGCACGGTCGGACTTGAGGTGGTCCAGGAAGGCGGACTGCGAGCGGCTGGCCGCCGCGAGCAGCTCCGCCATGGTCACGGCCTCGTAGGGGTCGTCCGAGAGGAGCAGTTCGGCGTAGGCCGAGGCGCTGCCGTTGCGGTACTGGGCCGCGGCCAGCTGGGCGGCGATGTCCGTCCCCGCGTCCACCAGCTTCTGCTGGCGCTGCAGCTGGTTCTGCAGGTCGACCAGGGTGGCCTGCTGCTGGTTCACCTTGGCGACGGCGCCGTTGTACTGCTCGGTCGCGGCCTCGGCGCTGCCGTAGAGCTGGTGCAGCCGGTCCAGCAGCGGGCCGAGGGTCTGCTTGGCGTCGGCGAGCGGATCGGCGCCGGGGGCCACGGTCGGCGCGGTGGCCGAGGGGGTCGGCCCGGGCGCGGCGAACGCGGCCTGGGTCGCGAAGGGCAGTGACAGCGCGGCCACGGCGAGCACGGCGCCGCATCTGAGGGCGGCCCGGACCCACGGCCGTACCCCGGTCGATTCCGTACGCCGCAACGCCCCGCCCATCGGACTGCCCTCCCCGCCCCGGTAGCTCTTCGGCATGGCTTTCCGGATCTCCGCCGAATCCTGTCATGCCGGAGCCGGACCGAGACAGACCGTGCCCGTACATATTGATGAATTCTTCAGGGACGGCGGGGCCACCGGAGGGGCGGACCCGCAGGTGACTGTGAGACAGGTCTCAACAAACCCCATCGAAGTCGGATGATCCGCCCGAAAATGCCCGAACAGAGGGGCTCTCTCCACGTTTTCACAAGATCTACGCAACCTCCCGGACATGCCGGGAACCGCAACGTCCGATCCAGTTCACCTTCCGTTCATCCACCATCCCTACGGTCGCCCGTGACACCAACATCAGTGCGACAACTACGACGATTGTTTGGGTATGGAACACATCTCGTTCCTGGTAGCCGTCGTGATCATCACGGCGCTCGCCTTCGACTTCACCAACGGGTTCCACGACACCGCGAACGCGATGGCCACCTCCATCGCCACCGGCGCCCTGCGGCCCAAGGTCGCGGTCACCATCGCGGCGGTCCTCAACTTCGCGGGCGCCTTCCTGTCCGTGAAGGTCGCCACCACCATCTCGGGTGGCATCGTCAACGAGAAGGCGGGCCTCCATCCGTCGATCATCTTCGCGGCGCTGGTGGGCGCGATCCTCTGGAACCTGCTGACCTGGCTGCGAGGTCTGCCGTCCAGCTCCTCGCACGCGCTGTACGGCGGCCTGATCGGCGCCACCGTGGTGGGTGTCGGCTTCGGCGGCGTCAACTTCACGACCGTGGTGACCAAGATCCTCATCCCGGCCGTGGCCTCCCCGATCGTGGCCGGCCTGGCCTCCTGGGGCGCCACCAAGCTGGCGTACCTGATCACCTCGCGCGGCAACGAGAAGACGACCACCAAGGCCTTCAAGACCGGCCAGATCGCCTCCTCCTCGCTGATCTCGCTGGCCCACGGCACCAACGACGCCCAGAAGACGATGGGCATCATCACCCTGACCCTGGTCTCGGTCGGCGCCCTGCCCAAGGGCGCGCTGCCCCCCACCTGGGTGATCATCGGCGCCGGCGCGGCCATCGCGCTCGGCACCTACATGGGCGGCTGGCGCATCATCCGCTCGATGGGCAAGGGCCTCGCCGACATCCAGCCGCCGCAGGGCTTCTCCTCCGAGACGGCGGCCGCCGCGGTCATCCTGACCTCCTCGCACATGGGCTACGGCCTCTCCACCACTCAGGTCTGCTCCGGCGGCATCATGGGCGCCGGTCTCGGCGGCCCGAGGCGCCAGCTCAACTGGAGCATGGCCCGCCGGATGGTCTACACCTGGGGCCTGACGCTGCCCGCCGCCGCCCTGGTGGCCGGCGCAGCGGCCTTCGTCGCGGACCAGGGCACCTGGGGCGTCGTCGTGGTCGGCGCGGTCCTGGTGGCCGGCTCCGGTGCGATGTACCTGTTCTCCCGGCGCCAGCCGGTGCACTCGGGCAACGTCCGCGACGGCGCGGCGGTCGAGGTCACCCCCGTCCCGACGGCGGCCTCCCCCGCCCCCGTCCAGACCACCGTCGCGGCCTGAAGGGCAACGCCATGAACATCAAGTGGAACGCGCTGGCCCAGACGGCCGGTATCAGCTTCGGCATCACCGTCACCGTGGTCGCGGTCTTCGCCCTCGGCATCCTGGCCCTGTCCCGCCGCGAGGCCGCCCCGGAGAGCGGCTCGGCGCCGGGCCGGACCTCGGGCCGGGGCTCGCTCGCCCTGGCCGGCGCGAGCGTCTGCTTCGCCGCCTGCGCGGGCGCGGTGCTGTACGGACTGAGCCTGATCGCGGGCTAGCCGCACGCCCCACGGGGCGGGCGCACGACGGACGGGAGCGCGGGCCGGCGGCGGAGAGATTCCGCCGCCGGCCCGCGCTCCCGTCCTTGCCGGGCCCGTCGCCGCCCGGCTGCTCGTCGTCGCGGTGTTCGACGGCGGACCGTTCGACGGCGGACTGTCCGCCGCCCGACCGATCGACGGCAGGGCTCGTTCGACGGCAGGCCCGATCGACGGCCTGCCCTCAGCCGCCGTTCCCGGTCCGCAGCGGGACCTCACGGATGAAGAGCACCACCAGGAAGGCCAGCAGCGCGAACGGCGCCGCCACCAGGAAGACCACACCGACGCCGTGGCCGAACGCGTCGGTGACCAGCGGGACCACCGGCGCGGGCAGCGTGTGCAGGTCCGGGATCTCGCTGCCGCCGGCGCCGCCCTGGCCGGCCGGGATTCCCGCGGCCGTCATGTTCTCGGTGAGGTAGCGGCCGACCCGGTTGGTCATCAGGGCGCCGAGCGCCGAGACGCCCATCGCGCCGCCCATCGTGCGGAAGAAGGTGACCACCGAGCTGGCCGCGCCGAGCTCGCTGCGCGGCACGGTGTTCTGCACGGCCAGGACGAGGTTCTGCATGGTCAGGCCGAGCCCGATGCCCGCCAGCGCCATGTAGAGCGAGAGCCAGCCGTAGCCGGTGTCGTCCCGGACGGTGCCGAGCAGGCCGAAGCCGACCGCCAGCAGGAAGGTCCCGGCCACCAGGAAGCCCTTCCACCGGCCGTACCGGGTGATCAGTCTGCCGGCGACGGTGGAGGAGACCGCCAGGCCGAGGATCATCGGCAGCGTCATCAGGCCGGCCATCGTCGGCGACTTCTCCCGGGCCAGCTGGAAGTACTGGCTGAGGAAGGTCGTCGCGCCGTACATCCCCACCCCGACCAGCACGCTGGCGGCGGCGGCGAGGGTGACGGTGCGGTGGCGGAAGAGCGCCAGCGGGATGATCGGCTCGGCCGCGCGGCTCTCGACGAGGAGGGCGAGCGCGCCGAGCAGGACGCCGCCGCCGACCATCACCAGGGTCTGCCAGGAGACCCAGGCGTAGTTCTTGCCGGCCAGCGTGATCCAGATCATCATCAGGCTGACGGCGCCGGTGATGACGGTGGCGCCGAGGTAGTCGATCTTCGCCTTGCGCTTGACCACCGGGAGCCGCAGGGTGCGCTGGAGGACCAGGATCGCGATCAGCGAGAACGGGATGCCGACGTAGAAGCACCAGCGCCAGCCGAGCCAGTCGGTGTCGACGATCACACCGCCGATCAGCGGGCCGCCGATGGTGGCCAGCGCGAAGACCGCGCCGAAGTAGCCGCTGTAGCGCCCGCGCTCGCGCGGCGGGACCATCGCCGCCAGGCAGATCTGCGCCAGCGCGGTCACGCCGCCGGCGCCGACGCCCTGGAGCACCCGGCAGCCGATCAGTTCGGCGGTGTTCTGGGAGAGGCCGGCCAGGGCCGACGAGACGATGTAGATGACCAGTGCTATCTGCACCAGCAGCTTCTTGCTGACCAGGTCGGAGAGCTTGCCCCAGATCGGGGTGGACGCGGTCAGCGAGAGCAGGGCGGCGGTGATCACCCAGGTGTAGGCGGACTCACCGCCGTGCAGGTCGGTGAGGATCCTGGGCAGGGCGTTGGAGACCACGGTCGAGGAGAGCACCGCGACGAAGAGGCCGAGCAGCAGCCCGGAGAGGGCTTCGAGCACCTGCCGGTGGGTCATGGGGGTGTCGTCGGTGGTGGCGGCTCCGGTCGAGACGGGGGAGCTGACGGTCATCGGGGTCCTTCGGCTTTTTGGTACGAAAATTTGTTGCCTTGAGCAACCATAAAGAGGATGGTTGACCCGGGCAACTTTCTTCAAGCCCAAGTAAAGTTCTCGCCAGGTCCCTTTGCCCGCCCTTTGCCGGGCCGTCGGGACAGGTGAATCCACTCCCCGGGGGACGCCGCGCCCGGCCCGCGCCCGATCCACGACCGGCGCCGCCGGTCAGCTCCCGGCCGGCTCCTCGGTCAGGTCGTTGAAGCGCACCAGCAGGTCGGCGAAGCGCACCACGTCGTCCTGCGGCCAGGTCTCCAGCAACTCCCGGAACCGCGCCGTACGGGCGTCGCGCACCCGCAGATAGCGCGCCGTACCGTCCTCGGTCAGCGACACCAGCGCGGCCCGGCGGTCCAGCGGATCGATCTCCCGGGCCAGCAGCCCGATCTCCTCCAGCGCCTTGACCTGCCGGCTCACGGTGGCCTTGCCGACCGAGAAGTGCGCCCCGATGTCGGTCAGCCGCACCTTGCCGGCCTGCTCGACGAAGCCGAGCATGCTGTACCCCATGCCCTCCAGCTCCGGGTGCACCTGTCGCGACAGTTCCCCGACCCTGGCCCGCCCCCGCCGGAACAGCAGGGCGATCTCCCGCTCCACCGCCAGCAGAGCCTGCTCGTCACTCACCCCGCCAGTATCGCGCAGACATCGGCGCGGGATTCCCGGGCAGAGACGTACGTGATGGTACGAATCATCTGATTGGCACCCAATCGTCCTGACAGTAGGGAGATGTCGATGGCCGCCTCCGAGCCGGGCTTCGCCGCGGAACTCAAGGATGCGGTGACCCCTCGCACAGCACTGCTGGTGGTCGCGGTCCTCCTCCTCCAACTGGCCTTCATCGTGTCGTACGTCGGCGCGTTGCATCACCCGACGCCGCATCAGCTCTCCATCGCCGTCGTCGCCCCGCCGGCGGTCCAGCCGAAGCTGGTGGCGGCCCTGGAGGCGGTGCCGGACGACGCGGTCAGGACCTCCACCTCCCCCGACCGGGACACCGCCGTCGCGCGGATCAAGGATCAGAAGATCTACGCGGCACTGCTCTTCGACCCCAGCGGCACCCAGGACACCCTGCTGGTCGCCGACGCGCGCGGCCCGGCCGCCGCCAGGGCCGCCGAGACGATCGTCACCGCGATCGACAAGAACCAGGGGCGGACGGTCGTGGTCGACGACGTGGTGCCGCTGGCCCCGGGTGACGCCGAGGGGCTCTCCTCCTTCTACCTGGTGATCGGCTGGTGCGTCGGCGGCTACCTGGTCGCCTCGATCCTCGGCATCAGCGCCGGCTCCCGGCCCGCCAACACCGCCCGCGCGCTGATCCGGCTGGGCGCCCTGGCGCTGTACTCGATCGCGGCCGGCGTCGGCGGCGCCCTGATCGTCGGCCCGGTGCTGCACGCGCTGCCCGGCTCCACCTGGGGGCTGATCGGCCTCGGCACTCTGGTGGTGTTCGGGGTGGGCGCCTTCACGATGGCGCTGCAGTGCCTGTTCGGGATCGTCGGCATCGGGCTGGCGGTGCTGTTGTTCGTGGTCCTCGGCAATCCCAGCGCGGGCGGGGTGTTCCCGCCCCCACTGATGCCGGCCTTCTGGCGGGCCATCGGCGCGTGGTTCCCGAACGGCGCCGGGACCGACGTGGCCCGCTCGATCGCGTACTTCGGCGCCACCGGCATCGCCGTCCCCCTGATGGTGCTGACCGCCTGGGCCGTCGTCGGGGTCGCCGTGACCCTGGTCGCGGTGGCCTACCGGCCCGGCCGCGAGCGCGACCCGGCCCCGGCCCTCGCCTGAGCGGCGCGCACCCCTACCCGCGCGCACCCCTACCCGCGCGCCGCCCGGAAGCGCGCTCGGCGCGGGGGTGCGCCGCCGGAGCGCAGCGCCTCCCCCGCGCCTTCCCCGCGCCTCACACCCCCTCGGACCCCCGTCCGGAGAAGTGCCCCGGGTCGGCGACGATCGCCCGGACCACGCCGACCGCGGCGCCCAGCAGCGGTCCGCGGCGGCCCAGCTCGGAGACCGTCAGCCAGTCGTCGGCCCAGGGGCGGACGGTCACCCGCCCGGCGAGCTCCACGCGCATCGCCGGCAGCAGCCAGGGCGCCAGTTCCGCGTAGCCGCCGCCCAGCACCAGCTCCGCCGGGTCCAGCAGGTTCACCGCACCGGCCGCGGCGATGCCCAGCGCGGCGCCCGCACCGCTCAACGCGGCCAGCACGGCCGTGTCCCCGGCCGCCGCCCGCTCGGCGAGCAGCCCGACCCAGTCGCCGAGGACGCCCTCCAGTCCGGCCTCGCGCAGCACCGCCGCCTCACCCGCGTACTGCTCCAGGCAGCCGCGCGCCCCGCAGGCGCACGGCGGCCCGTCCGGGTGCACCGGTACGTGCCCGAGCTCTCCCGCGTAGCCGCGCGCCCCGCGCAGCAGCCGCCCGCCGACCACGATCGCGGAGCCGATGCCGGCCTCGGCCGACAGGTGGAAGAAGTCACCGGGGCGCCCTCCCAGCCAGAGCTCGGCCAGGCCGCCCAGGTTGGCCTCGTTGTCCACCTCGATCGGCAGCCCGGACAGCTCCTCCGCCCCGGCGGCACGAAGCGCCGGCCGCAGCTCGGCCGCGACCGGCACACCGGACCATCCGAGGTTGGGAGCCCGCTCGACCATGCCCTCGGCCGCGCCGACGAGGCCCGGCACGGCCAGGGCCAGACCGGCCGGGCGCAGCCCCGACTCCCGGGCGGCGCGGTGCAGCAGTTCGGCGAGGTCGGCGAGGACGGCGGCGGGCCGGCGCCCCCGGTTGGGCACCTCCATCCGCTGCCAGCTGCGGACCTCCCCGCTCAGGTCCACCACGCAGGCCGCCAGGTGCTGGACGCCGATCTCGGCCCCGAGGCCGCCGGGTCCGTCCGGGGCCAGCCCCAGTGCGGTGCCGGGCCGGCCGACCCTCCCGCTCGGGGTGGCCTGGCCCGCCTCGGTGAGCAGCCCGGCGGTCAGCAGCTCCTCGGCGAGCGAGGAGACCGCCGCGCGGGTCAGTCCGGTGGCCGCGGCGACCTCGGCGCGCGATCGGGGGCCCTCGGCGATCTGCCCGAGCACCAGGGCCAGGTTCGCCCGCCTCATGCCCTGCTGGCTGGCCGGGCCGGAATTGCGGGTGTCCGTCTCACGCATCGCTCGCCGCCTCTCTCACACCAAGGATCTCAGGCCCGGGAGACCGGCTCGGGGCGGCCCTCGGCCACCGGCTCGGGGTCGGCCACCGGCACGAACACCCAGCGCCGCATCGCCCAGTAGCGGAACACCATGGCCACCAGGGTGCCGACGAGCAGGCCGCTGACGAAGTCCGCGGCCTCCTGGGTGAACGCGCTGACGTCGGGCTCGCGGAGGTCCAGCAGGTAGCGCGAGACGATCAGCGGCACGTCGTTGACCAGGATCGCGACGGCACTGACCAGGAGGAACAGGACCGCCTCGCGCTGCCTGCCGTTCGCCCGGAAGGACCACTGGCGGTTCAGCACGTACGAGACGACGGTCGCGACCACGGTGGCGACGGTCAGGGCCACCACCGGCTTGTGCTCCAGCACGGTGAGCTTGAGCGAGAGGTTGACCATCATGGTCAGGACGAAGCAGGTGCTCCCGACCAGCAGGAACTTCACCGGCGTCCGGTGCTTCACCAGGAACGGACGCATCCGGGCCGGCACTCGGGCCAGGACGCGCTGGGTGGGGGACGGCATCCCCGCAGTGTCCCACGACGACCGGCCGCCGCCGGCCCGGTCCGGTCCTCGCTCGGCCTGGCCCGCGCCCCGGCCCAGCTCCGGGACGGGGCGCGGGGCGGCGGCCGCCGCCGGCCCGGTCCGCTACGGCGCGGTGACCCGCAGGACTCCGGTGGTGGTGCCCTGGTAGACGACTCCGCCGGGAGCGATGGAGCCGACCATCTGCAGGGTGTCGAAGAGGGAGGTGGCGCCGACGTACGCGGTGCGCACCGTGGCGCCCGTCCGCGGGTCGATCTCCGCGTAGAAGTAGGGGTCGGTGATCGAGGTGAGGTCGGTGAACGGGATGACGGGCAGGCGCAGGAAGGTGTGGATCAGGCCGTCGGCCGTGGACAGCCGGGGTACCGCGGCCGAGCGGGTCCTGGTGTCCCACACCGGGTCGCAGCCCGATCCGTCGGCGCGGACGTCCACCCGGGTGAGGCCGCCCACGAAGTCGGCGGAGGCCGGCACGGCGGGGCCCGCGTCGTCCGGAAGCTTCGGGTACGGGTAGCCGTAGGTACTGGCGACGAGGACGGTGTCACCCACCGCGACGGGCGAGTTCTCACTGCCGCTGCCGCCCGCCTTCAGGACCGGTACCGAGCAGACCGGTACGCCGGTGTCGGCCCGGTAGACCAGCAGGTGCACGGTCGGTGCGGCGTTGTCGACCACGGTGACGTAGTCGGTGCCGGTGCGCGGTCCGAAGAAGGTCGGGGTGGAGCCGGTGCCCCAGCTGAGCTGGCCCGGCTTGCGGCCCGGCCCCCGGTCGTACGGCTGCCGCCAGGCGACCGCGGGGGCTCCGTCGGCGCCGGCGGTGAGCAGGTAGGTCGCGTGGGTGGTGGCGACGGCGGTGCCGCCGGGGGCGGTGGAGATGCTGTTGGCGATCTTCTCCCCGGCGGGCAGCGCCAGGGTCCGGACGACGCCGGTGCGGTCGTCCGCGGTGCCGACCACGCCGCCGCCGGTGGCGAACCAGACCCGGCCCTGCCAGTCGGGCGAGACCCCGGTGACGGCGTCACCGTCCGGGACGGCGCCGGCCAGCGGGAGCCGGCTGTCGACGTACAGCTGCCAGTGGCCGGCCGCGTCGCGGCGGTGGCCGATCCGCAGCAGGTCGCGGTCGCCGTCGACGGCGACCAGGCGGTCCCGGTCGTCCAGGTAGGCGTACACGCCGCCGAGCAGCGAGCCCTTGGCGATCGGCAGCTCGGCGAGCGAGCGGCCGTCGGCGGGGTCGAGCAGGTGGACGGTGGGGACCAGCCCGAAGATCGTGGTGCAGAGCGCGACCGGGAAGCCGTCCGCGCCGACCAGGACGGTCGGGCAGGCGGACCGGAGCGCGATCCGGTCCGAGGTGAGCGGGCCGGGCGGGGGGCCGGGCAGCGCGGTGGCGTCCGAGGATCCGGTGTCGCCGTGCATGGTGGCGGTGCCGTCGGGGCCCGCGTACGGGTTGTGCGGTGGCAGCGGGCCGAAGGCGGGCACGGCCTGCGCCGGCGCGGCGCCGGCCAGTGCGAGCAGGGCGGCGGCGGAGAGTACGGCGGCGCGTGCGGGCAGCGTGAAGCGCATGGGATTCCCGTCCTGGGATGCGGTGGGCCCCTCCGGGGAGGCCGGGGAGGGAGGACAGCGGTGCGCACCACCCGGACGCTCTCCCCTGGCCGGGGAGCCCAGGCCGTGCCTGGGACAGGTAGGACCCGGACACGGCCGGGCGGGTCACCGCGCTGGGTCACAGAGCGCGGCGACAGATCGCGGAACACGCGCGGGCCAGGTCGACGTCGAGTCGACGGCTCAGGTGGGCGTGGCGATCCATGGCCCCATGCTGCTGGAGTGACGACGTGTCTCACAAGGGCGTCCCAGCATGCGGGCGCGCCCGACGGGACGTCATCTCCCGTCGGGCGCGCCCGGATGCGTCAGGCCGACACCAGCACCCCGGCCGGCTCCAGCGCCAGGCGCAGCACCTCCCGGACGTCGGCCACCGGGTGGACGGTGAGCCGCTCCAGCACCTCGGCCGGGACGTCGTCGAGGTCCGGCTCGTTGCGCTTGGGGATGATCACGGTGGTGATCCCGGCCCGGTCGGCGGCGAGCAGCTTCTGCTTCACCCCGCCGATCGGCAGCACCCGGCCGGTCAGTGAGACCTCACCGGTCATCGCCACGTCGGTGCGGACCTTGCGCCCGGAGAGCAGCGAGGCCAGCGCGGTGGTCATGGTGACACCGGCGCTCGGTCCGTCCTTGGGGACGGCTCCGGCCGGAACGTGCAGGTGTATGCCGCGGTCGCGCAGCGAGGTGACCGGCAGTTCCAGCTCGGCGCCGCGCGAACGCAGGTAGGAGAGCGCGATGTGCGCGGACTCCTTCATCACGTCGCCCAGCTGCCCGGTGAGGGTCAGCCCGGTGCCGCCGGTCTCGGCGTCGGCGAGCGAGGCCTCGATGTAGAGGACGTCGCCGCCCGCGCCGGTGACCGCGAGCCCGGTCGCCACACCGGGGACGGCGGTGCGCCGCTCGGCCGGCTCCTGGGCGGCCTCCGGGGTGTGGTGCGGGCGGCCGATCAGGGCGCGCAGGTCATCGGCCCCGATCGCGGCGGGCAGCTCGCGCTCGCCCAGCTCGCTCTGTGCGGCGACCTTGCGCAGCACCCGGGCGATCGAGCGCTCCAGGTCACGGACGCCCGCCTCCCTGGTGTACTCGCCCGCCAGCAGGCGCAGCGCCCGCTCGTCGACCTCGGCGTCCCCGCCCGCCAGGCCCGCCTTCTCCAGCTGGCGCGGGAGCAGGTGGTCGCGGGCGATGACGACCTTCTCGTCCTCGGTGTAGCCGTCGAGGCGGACCAGCTCCATCCGGTCGAGCAGCGGCCCGGGGATGGCCTCCAGCACGTTGGCGGTGGCGAGGAAGACCACGTCGGAGAGGTCGAGCTCGACCTCCAGGTAGTGGTCGCGGAAGGTGTGGTTCTGCGCCGGGTCGAGGACTTCGAGCAGGGCGGCGGCCGGGTCGCCCCGGTAGTCGGAGCCGACCTTGTCGATCTCGTCGAGCAGGACGACCGGGTTCATCGAACCGGCCTCCTTGATCGCCCGCACCACCCGGCCGGGCAGCGCGCCGACGTAGGTGCGGCGGTGGCCGCGGATCTCCGCCTCGTCCCGCACGCCGCCGAGCGCGACCCGCACGAAGCTGCGGCCCATCGCCCGGGCCACCGATTCGCCGAGCGAGGTCTTTCCGACTCCGGGCGGTCCCACCAGCGCCAGCACCGCGCCGCCGCGGCGACCGCCGATCTGCCCCAGGCCCCGGTCGGCCCGGCGCTTGCGCACGGCCAGGTACTCGACGATCCGGTCCTTGACGTCGGCGAGGCCGGCGTGGTCGGCGTCCAGCACGGCGCGGGCGCCGGCGATGTCGTAGGCGTCCTCGGAGCGCTCGTTCCAGGGCAGCTCCAGGACGGTGTCCAGCCAGGTGCGGATCCAGCTGCCCTCGGGCGACTGGTCGGAGGAGCGCTCCAGCTTGTCGACCTCCTTGAGGGCCGCCTCGCGGACCTTCTCCGGCAGGTCGGCGGCCTCGACGCGGGCACGGTAGTCGCCCTCCTCGTCGGCCGGGTCCCCGTTCAGCTCGGCCAGCTCCTTGCGGACGGCCTCCAGCTGGCGGCGGAGCAGGAACTCCTTCTGCTGCTTGGCGACGCCCTCCTCGACGTCCTTGCGGATGGTGTCGTTGACCTCCTCCTCCGCGAGGTGCTCGCGCAGCAGGCTCAGCGCGTACTCCAGGCGCGCGACCTGGTCGGCCTCCAGCAGCACCTTGAGCTTCTGCTCGGCGGTGGCGAACGGCGCGTAGCCGATGTTGTCGGCGAGCTCGCCGACGCCCTCGATCTGGGCGACCCGGTCGACGATCTGCCAGGCGCCGCGCTTGCGCAGCCACTGGGTGGAGACGGCCTTGTACTCCTTGACCAGCTCGGCGGCCCGGCCGCTCGGCGGGGCCGCGAGCGCGGACTCGCGGAACGGCGTGGTCTCCACCCAGAGCGCCGCGCCGGGGCCGGTGGTGCCGACGCCGATCCGGACCCGGCGTACGGCCCGCACCAGCGCGGCCGGATCGCCGTCGGCCAGCCGGCCGACCTGCTCGACGGTGGCGAGGGTGCCCACCGCCGCGTACGAGCCGTCCACCCGGGGCACCAGCAGGACCTGCGGCTTGGCGGTGCCGGTGGCGGCGGCTCGGGCGGCTTCGACGGCGGCGCGGACCTCGGTGTCGGACAGGTCCAGCGGGACGACCATCCCGGGCAGCACGACGTCGTCGTCGAGCGGCAGGACGGGCAGGGTGAGCGGTGTGGACGACGATGCCATGATCTCTCCCCAGTCAGTGAAGTTGAGCTGACCTGACTAAGGTTTCCGGAAGCCGGGATGTTCCCCGGCCGGTGTTCGCCCGCAGCGAAAGGGCAAGAACCGGCCGCCGGGACGGTGGGCGCGGTGGGCCGGGGCCCGCCGGCGCGCTACACCCGGTCGAGCGCGGCCCGCCGACGGGCGCCCTCGGCCGGCTGCGGCTCGCGCCCGGGCGCACGGCGGCCGGGCCACCCGGCGCGGGGCGCGCGCTCCCGGCCCCGACGGCCCGGCCTGCGGCTCAGCCACCACCCGAGCGCGAGGCCGGTCAGCAGAGCCGTCGGATGCCCCACCCCGGTGACCAGATCCCGGTCGGTGACCACCTGCTCGGTGACCAGGAGCACCGCGCCGCCCAGCGCGAGCAGCCGGCCGACCCGCGGCAGCAGCGCGGCCAGCGCCCCCAGGCTGGCCAGGACGCCGTAGCTGACCCCTATGTCCAGGAGGTCCATCGCGTCGGCGCCCAGCTGCCCGGTCGCGACCGCGAGGAGCACCACGCCCTGCGAGAGCAGGGTGGCCACCACGTGCCCGGCGGC
Organism: Kitasatospora sp. NBC_00315; assembly: GCF_041435095.1. Classification (NCBI taxonomy): domain Bacteria; kingdom Bacillati; phylum Actinomycetota; class Actinomycetes; order Kitasatosporales; family Streptomycetaceae; genus Kitasatospora; species Kitasatospora sp. NBC_00315. The sequence continues at coordinate 3,148,696 of NZ_CP108025.1, forward strand.
GAACACCCCGAGGGCCCTGGCCGGGCCGACCCGACGCTCCAGCGGCGCCACCGTGAAGGCGAAGGCCCACAGGTAGGGCATCCAGACCGGGCCCGCCACCCAGAGACCGCTGAGCAGCAGCACCCTGAGCGGGTGGTGGAGCAGATGGTGACCGTCGGTGCTGGAGAACTCCTGGAGGCGGTGCACCAGCGCGGGATCGGCCAGCCGGCCGAGGAGCGTGGTGGCGGCGAGGACGGCGAGATAGCCGAGCGCGAAGGGGTTGCGCCGGGGCGTCGGCACCCGGCGCAGGACCCAGGCGCACAGCCCCGTGCGCAGGCCGAACCGGAGCGCGCCGTAGGGCGGCCCGGGGCGCGCGGCGCCCTCGCGTGCGCCTGCCATGGCACCTCCGTCCGTGCTTGTCGTGCTCACGTTACGTCGAGGATCTGGGAGCCCGCTGAGAACAAGTCGTGAAGATCGCGCGCATGGCACCCGGAAGCCGACCGACATGGTCCGGACCATCCCTCTGTTCACGTACGAGCAGGGGCGCTCCTTCGGAGTGTGCCACCGGCTTGGGTGCATACGCACCGCTACGGGGGAAATTTTCGCCGGGTAAGGTATCGGCCCGTGCCAACTCCCGAACGGGCCGTGTCCCGGCCCCGAGGGTTGGCCCGGGGGCCGGAAATGCCCGGCCCACCTGCCGGGAGAGGCCCGCTGTCCGTACGCTGCCACATGTGCGGGAGAGGTGCGCAGTCCACACCTGCGAGCCTGTCCGTACACATCGTGCAGGGACGGCGGACCCGGCACAGTCCACGACGGAACAAGACTACGAGCGGAGCCCGCCGTCCCCCCGGACGGCCGGCCCGCAGCCCTGGGGGCGGTGGCGTGACCGTGACAGAAATTCAGCAGGACACCGGCAACACCGGCGGTGCGGTGAGCAGCCAGCGCAGAGTGCTGGTGGTGGAGGACGAGCCCACGATCGCCGAGTCGATCGCGGCCCGGCTGGGCGCGGAGGGCTTCAAGGTCGCCGTGGCCCACGACGGCCCGGGAGCCGTGGACGGCTTCCACACCTGGCAGCCCGACCTCGTCGTGCTCGACGTGATGCTGCCCGGCTTCGACGGCCTGGAGGTGTGCCGCCGGATCCAGGCACAGCGCCCGGTCCCGGTCCTGATGCTGACCGCCCGCGACGACGAGACGGACCTCCTGGTCGGTCTCGGGGTCGGCGCGGACGACTACATGACCAAGCCGTTCTCCATGCGCGAGCTGGCCGCCCGGGTCAACGTGCTGCTGCGCCGCGTCGAGCGCGCCCAGCAGGCCGCCCGGACGCCCACGCTCGGCAGCCTGCGCTTCGGCGAACTGGAGATCGACCACGTCCAGCGGCGGGTCCGGCTGGCCTCGGGAGACGTCCACCTGACGCCCACCGAGTTCGACCTGCTCGCCTGCCTGGCGGCCCAGCCGCGCGCGGTGCTCACCCGCGAACAGCTGCTCGCCGAGGTCTGGGACTGGACCGACGCCTCCGGCACCCGCACCGTGGACAGCCACGTGAAGGCGCTGCGCCGCAAGATCGGCGCGAGCTGGATCCGCACGGTGCACGGTGTCGGTTACGCGCTGGAGGCACCGGTCGCCTAGCGACCGGGCAGCAGCGGCATGGGCCACCGGGGGGCCCACTGCCGTGCACGGCGAAGCCGTGCCGCCACGGGGAATTCGTGGGGACCAGGCAGAGGACACATGACCTTTCCACAGCAGCGCAACGGGGACGGCAGCGCCGCCACGTCCGGGAGCACGAGCACCCGGCCGCCGAATCTTGCCGCCCGGGCGGCCCGCCGCGTCTGGGCCGACATCCGCCCGCTCGACCCGGTGCGCTCGATCAAGGGCAAGCTGACCCTGCTGGTGATCGTCTCGGTCTTCCTGGCCAGCGGCATGGTCGTGGTGGCCATCCGCTCGGAGACCCAGATCCGGATCATCATGATCTTCTCGATGATCGCCTCCCTGCTCTTCATGCAGTTCCTCGCGCACGGGCTGACGGCCCCGCTGCGCGACATGACCCTCGCCGCCCGCGAGATGGCCGGCGGCGACTACAGCCGCCGGGTCGAGGTGTCCTCACGGGACGAGATCGGCGAGCTGGCGGCGACCTTCAACAAGATGGCCGCCGACCTGGAGGCCTCCGACCGGCACCGCCGTGAGCTGGTCGCCAACGTCTCGCACGAGCTGCGCACGCCGATCGCCGCGCTGCGCGCCGTGCTGGAGAACGTGGTCGACGGCGTCGTGCAGCCCAATCCGGCCACCCTCGGCGCCGCGCTGGAGCAGACCGAGCGGCTCGGCCGCCTGGTCACCCACCTGCTGGACCTCTCCAAGCTGGACGACGGCGTCGTCCCGCTGGACGCCCGCCCGTTCGAGGTCCAGCCGTTCCTGGCCGGAGTGCTGCGCGGCGTGACGGTGGACGGCGCGACCGCCGGCGGGGCGTTCTCCCGGCGCGGGGACGTCCGCCTGGTGCTGGAGGTGGACCCGGCCGGGCTGAGCGGGACGGCCGACCCGGAGCGGCTGCACCAGGTGGTCGCCAACCTGGTGGACAACGCGTGCAAGCACTCCCCCGCCGGCGGGACCGTGACGGTCCGCGCGCGGCCCTCCGGCATCCCGGGCGGCCTGCTGCTCGAGGTGGAGGACGAGGGCCCGGGCATCCCGGTGCAGGACCGCAGCCGGGTGTTCGAGCGGTTCGGCCGCAGCGGCACGGCCACCGCGCAGGGTCCCGGCAGTGACGGCGGAACCGGCCTCGGGCTGGCGATCGCCCGCTGGGCGGTCGACCTTCACGGCGGTGAGATCGCGGTCGCCGAGGCCGCCCGGGGCTGCCGGATCGAGGTCCGGCTGCCCGGCCCCCGCTAGAGCACGTCCGCCAGGACCGGGCCGCCCGCGGCCCGGTCCTCCGCGGTTCCGCCCGGGTCAGCGCCCGCGGCCTGCGGCGGCCCGGCGACACACCGCCATGGCACCATCGGGACAAATGTCACAGAATTGGGACATAGCAACGCCACTGCCCCGACGTCCGCGATCCGAGACGCTCAGTGGCCAAGATTTGTCCGCTTTTAGCAGGATAAGAGCACTGATCGGACCCGATCACTTCCCCCTGACTCAGAACTTCTAACGTACATTTTCAGCCAAACCGCAGGTCGGGACTGTGATCTGGGTGACGCCTGGCCTCTGGGGACTGCGCGATGCCTGGTCAGGGGCGTAGCCTTAATCACCGCTGTCCAACCATCCCTTAAGGAAGCGGAAGAGGGCGGTTGCCGCCGTGTCGCCACAGTCCCCTGAAACCCCCAACAGCTCGGCCCCACGCACCACGACGAAGCCTTCGGGCTTCGGCCCCAATGAGTGGCTCGTCGACGAGATCTACCAGCAGTACCTCCAGGACCCGACCTCGGTCGACCGAGCCTGGTGGGACTTTTTCGCCGACTACAAGCCCGGTACCGAGGTGACTCCAGTGACCCAGGCCGCGACCCAGGTCGGCCCCACGCCGACCCCCGTTGCCGCCCCTGCCCCTGCTGCCGCTCCTGCGGCGCCCGCGCCCGCTGCCCCCGCCACCCCGGCGCCCGTGCAGCAGGCCCCCGCGCCTCTCGCCGCAGCACCGGCCGCCCCGCCGGCCCCGAAGGCCGCGGCCCCCGCCGCGGCTCCGGCGCAGGCCGAGGGCCCCGAGTTCGTGCCGCTGCGCGGCCCGGCGAAGGCCGTGGCGACGAACATGGACGCCTCGCTGGAGGTGCCGACGGCGACGTCGGTGCGGGCGGTGCCCGCGAAGCTGTTGATCGACAACCGCATCGTCATCAACAACCACCTGCAGCGCGCCCGCGGCGGCAAGGTCTCCTTCACGCACCTGATCGGCTACGCGCTGGTGCAGGCCGTCAAGGCCAGCCCGGGGATGAACCACAGCTACCAGATCAAGGACGGCAAGCCGTTCCTGGTCAAGCCCGAGCACGTCAACCTGGGCCTGGCCATCGACCTGGTCAAGCCCAACGGTGACCGCCAGCTCGTCGTCGCCGCCATCAAGAAGGCCGACACCCTCGACTTCTTCGGCTTCTGGCAGGCCTACGAGGACATCGTGCGCCGGGCCCGCGCCAACAAGCTGACCATGGACGACTTCACCGGCGTCACGGTCTCCCTCACCAACCCCGGCGGCATCGGCACCGTCCACTCCGTGCCCCGCCTGATGCAGAACCAGGGCACCATCGTCGGCGTCGGCGCCATGGAGTACCCCGCCGAGTTCCAGGGCTCCTCCCCGGACACCCTGGCCAAGCTGGGCATCTCCAAGATCATGACGCTCACCTCGACCTACGACCACCGCGTCATCCAGGGCGCCGCCTCCGGCGAGTTCCTGCGCACCATCCACCAGCTCCTGCTGGGCGAGCACGGCTTCTACGACGAGATCTTCGAGTCGCTGCGCATCCCCTACGAGCCGGTCCGCTGGGCCACCGACGTCGCCGCCACCCACGACGACGAGGTCAACAAGACCGCCCGCGTCATCGAGCTCATCCACTCCTACCGGGTCCGCGGCCACCTCATGGCCGACACCGACCCGCTGGAGTACAAGCAGCGCAAGCACCCCGACCTCGACGTCGTCGAGCACGGCCTCACCCTGTGGGACCTGGAGCGCGAGTTCGCCGTCGGCGGCTTCGGCGACCAGAAGATGATGAAGCTCCGCGACATCCTCGGCCTGCTGCGCGCCTCGTACTGCCGCACGGTCGGCATCGAGTACATGCACATCCAGGACCCGAAGCAGCGCAAGTGGCTGCAGGGACGCCTGGAGAAGCCGTACACCAAGCCCGAGCGCGAGGAGCAGCTGCGGATCCTGCGCCGGCTGAACTCCGCCGAGGCGTTCGAGACCTTCCTGCAGACGAAGTACGTGGGGCAGAAGCGCTTCTCGCTGGAGGGCGGGGAATCGCTCATCCCGCTGCTGGACGCGACGATCGACGCCGCCGCCGAGCACCGTCTGGACGAGGCCGTCATCGGCATGGCCCACCGCGGGCGCCTGAACGTGCTGGCGAACATCGTCGGCAAGCCGTACGGCAAGATCTTCGGTGAGTTCGAGGGCAACCTCGACCCGAAGTCGATGCACGGCTCCGGCGACGTCAAGTACCACCTGGGCTCCGAGGGCACCTTCACCGGTCTGGACGGCGAGACCATCAAGGTGTCGCTGGCCGCGAACCCCTCGCACCTGGAGACGGTCGACCCGGTCGTCGAGGGCATCGCCCGGGCCAAGCAGGACGTCCTGGACCAGGGCGGCACCACCTTCCCCGTGCTGCCGATCCAGATCCACGGTGACGCGGCGTTCGCGGGCCAGGGCGTGGTCGCCGAGACGCTGAACATGTCGCAGCTGCGCGGCTACCGCACCGGCGGCACCGTGCACGTCGTGGTCAACAACCAGGTCGGCTTCACCGCCGCCCCGGCCTCCTCCCGCTCCTCGATGTACTGCACCGACGTGGCCCGGATGATCGAGGCGCCGATCTTCCACGTCAACGGCGACGACCCGGAGGCCGTGGTCCGCGTCGCGCGCCTGGCCTTCGAGTTCCGCCAGGAGTTCCACAAGGACGTCGTGATCGACCTCATCTGCTACCGCCGCCGCGGTCACAACGAGGCCGACAACCCCTCCTTCACCCAGCCGCTGATGTACGACCTGATCGACGCCAAGCGCTCGGTGCGCAAGCTCTACACCGAGGGCCTGATCGGCCGCGGCGACATCACCATGGAAGAGGCCGAGCAGGCCCTGCAGGACTTCCAGGGCCAGCTGGAGAAGGTCTTCTCCGAGGTCCGCGACGCCGCGCAGACGCCGGTCGCCGCGGCCAACGGCAAGCCGCAGGCCGATTTCCCGGTCAACATCCAGACCGCCATCTCCCAGGAGATGGTGAAGCGGATCGCGGCCTCCCAGGTCAACCTGCCGGACTGGCTGACCGTCCATCCGCGCCTGCTGCCGCAGCTGCAGCGCCGCGCGGCCTCGGTCGAGGACAACACCATCGACTGGGCGATGGGCGAGACCCTCGCCATCGGCTCGCTGCTGATGGAGGGCCACCCCGTCCGCCTCGCCGGACAGGACAGCCGCCGCGGCACCTTCGGCCAGCGCCACGCCGTGCTCATCGACCGGGTCACCGGCGAGGACTACACCCCGCTGCTCTACCTGACCGAGGACCAGGCCCGCTACACCGTCTACGACAGCCTGCTGTCGGAGTACGCGGCGATGGGCTTCGAGTACGGCTACTCGCTGACCCGCCCCAACGCCCTGGTCATGTGGGAGGCGCAGTTCGGCGACTTCGTCAACGGCGCGCAGACCGTCGTCGACGAGTACATCGCCTCCGCCGAGCAGAAGTGGGGCCAGCACTCCGGTGTCACCCTGCTCCTGCCGCACGGCTACGAGGGCCAGGGACCGGACCACTCCTCCGCCCGCCCCGAGCGCTTCCTCCAGCTGTGCGCCCAGAACAACATGACGGTCGCCATGCCGACCCTGCCCTCGAACTACTTCCACCTGCTGCGCTGGCAGGCGCACAACCCGCACCACAAGCCGCTGATCGTCTTCACCCCGAAGTCGATGCTGCGGCTGAAGGCGGCGGCGAGTGCGGCGGACGAGTTCACCACCGGCTCGTTCCGCCCGGTCATCGGTGACACCACCGTGGACCCGGCAGCGGTGCGCAAGGTCGTCATCACCGCGGGCAAGTTCTACTACGACGTGGCCGCGGCCCGCACCGAGCGCGGCGTCACCGACACCGCCATCGTCCGCGTCGAGCGCCTCTACCCGCTGCCCGTCGCCGAGCTCCAGGAGGAACTCGGCAAGTACGGCGAGGACGTCCAGTTCGTCTGGGCCCAGGAGGAGCCCGCCAACCAGGGCGCCTGGCCGTTCATCGCGATGAACCTGGTCGACCACCTCCAGGTGGTCGTCGGCCGCAGCGCCGGCGGCGCACGGCTGCGCCGTGTCGCCCGCACCTCCTCCTCGGCCCCGGCCGTCGGCTCCGCCAAGCGGCACGCCGCCGAGCAGCAGGCCCTGCTGGAGGAGATCTTCACCATCTGACCCCGGTCGGTACCGAAGGGCCCGGCCCCCGCACGCGCTGCGGGGGCCGGGCCCTTCGGCGTCGGCGGGCCGTATTTCGCCGGCATCCCGTCAAAGTCCCAGCTCTGCAACCAAACGACGGACCGCTTGGGGGCGGAGCTGACGGGTCGATAGGTTATGGCGGTCACACTGCCGCGCCGTGCCCGTCACCCGCGCGCGGCGGTCGCCGTACCTCACCGTTTCAGGGGGACCACCCACATGACCGCCGACACGCCCCGGGACGCCGCCGCCCCGCTTGCGCCCGTCTTCCAGCCGCTGCTGCCCGAGGATCCGAGAGAGGTCGGGGGCTACCGGCTGTTCGCCCGGCTGGGTGCGGGCGGGATGGGGCGGGTCTACCTGTCGTACACGCCGGGCGGGCGCCCGGTCGCGCTGAAGGTGGTGCGCCCCGAGTTCGCCGAGGACTTCGAGTTCCGGCGCCGCTTCGCCCAGGAGGTCACCAACGCCCAGCGCATCCACGGGCTCTACACCGCCCAGGTGATCGACTCCGGACTGGACGCCGACGCGCCCTGGCTGGTCACCGCGTACGTGCCCGGCCCCTCCCTGCAGCAGGTGATCCGCGAGCACGGCGCACTGCCGGTGCGTACCGTCCTGTTGCTGATGGGCGGCATCGCGGAGGCACTGCAGGCCATCCACAGCGTCGAGGTGGTGCACCGCGACCTCAAGCCCGCCAACGTGCTGATCGCCGGGGACGGCCCCCGGGTGATCGACTTCGGTATCGCCCGCGCCGCCGACGCCACCGCGCTGACCGGCACCGGCTTCCGGATCGGCTCCCCCGCCTTCATGGCCCCCGAGCAGGCCCAGGGCCGGGCGGTCACCCCCGCCACCGACGTGTTCGCGCTCGGCGCGCTCGCCGCGTACGTCGCGGGCGGCACGCCGCCGTTCGGCGAGGGACCGGAGACCGCCGTGCTCTACCGGGTGGTGCACGAGCCGCCGGTGCTGGACGGGGTGCCGGCCGATCTGCGCCAGCTGCTGCTGCGCTGCCTGGCCAAGTCGCCGGAGGACCGCCCCAGGCCGGCCGAGATCATCGAGATCGCCCGCGACCACCCCGCGGTCGGCGGCCAGCTGCGCTTCGCCGACGACTGGCTGCCCCAGCAGATCAACACCGAGATCACCCGTCGGGCGGACCTCCCGAAGACACCCCCGACGCCGCTGCCCGTCGCGGCGCAGACCCCCGCCCCGCCGACGGCGGCCCCCGCCGTCGCACCGCCGCCGCCCGCCACCCTGCCGGCCTTCACGCCCCCGCCGGCCGCCCCGCCGCAGCCCCGGCAGGGCTTCGTCCCGCCGCCGCTCGGCTCCTACGGGGCGCCGCAGCCCGCTCACGAGGCGCCGACCGGCCCGGTGATCCCCACCCCGCCGACCGTGCAGGTGCACCAGCAGCCGTCCTTCGACACCCCGCCGCCGGCGCCGGTGCTGCCGGACACCGCCGCGGCCTCGTCGCAACCCCGTCGCAAGGGGGTGTCCTGGAAGGTGCTGCTGACCGTCGCTCTGGTGATGGCGGTCGGCGGCACGGCCGGCGGTGTGGCCCTGGTCAAGCAGATGGACAAGGGATCCGGGCCGAGCGACACCGCCGGCGGCGCCGGTCCGCAGTCCACGGCGAGCTCCCCGGCCGCCTCTCCCGCCGAGCACTCCCCGGCGGCGCTGCCCGCCGACGACGGCTCCCCGAGCGCGGACGACGCGGTCGCCTCCGACGACGCCTCGGCCTCCCCCGGCCCGGCCGCCGGGGGCTCGGCCTCGCCGCGCAAGGGCCACTACACCGCGGTCTACACCGACAAGGAGGGGGTCGCGCCGAGCAGCAGCTACAACTTCGACCTGCTCACCGGCAAGGTCGTCTCCAGCGAGGTCTCGCTCTCCTGGGACCTCTCGCCCAGCTACAGCCACTTCAACTGGCCGAGCGGCACGGACGCGTACATCGCCCGGGCCGCGACGCTGAGCCCGGAGGAGTGCTCGGCCGCCATCGACCAGGAGCCGGTGGCCGACCTGAAGTACGACGACCTGCCGCAGGGCAAGTACTTCTGCCTGCGCAACCGCAGCAACCTCAACGTGGTGATCGTCAAGGTGCTCGAACAGGGCAACACCAGCTCCGGCGCGGTCAAGCTCTCGCTCAGCTACTACCGCAACGACGGCTGATCCGCCCGGTCTATCCTGACCTGGTCAGATCCCCACCGGACCGGAGCGCACCGTGTACTTCACCGACCGCGGCATCGAGGAGCTGGCGAGCCGGCGCGGCGAGGAGGAGGTCACCTTCGAGTGGCTGGCCGACCGCCTGCGCGAGTTCGTCGACCTCAACCCCGACTTCGAGATCCCGGTCGAGCGGCTGGCCACCTGGCTGGCCCGGCTCGACGACGAGGACGACGAGTAGACGAACGGCCGGCGAAGGGCCCGGGAGGCGGTTGCCTCCCGGGTCCTTCGCGTTCCCACCGACGCCCCGCCGGGGCACTTGACTTCCCCGGCACGCGATATATCGTGTTCATCAGTGGGACGCGATACATCGCGAACCGTAACGGGAGGCGGCACACTCATGAGCCAGTGGACGGTCAGCGAGCCTGACAGGATCACCATCGACGAACCGGTCACCGCCCTGCACGTGCGGATCATCGACGGCACCGTGAACGTGGTCGCCGCCGAGGGTCCCGCGCGGCTGGAGGTCACCGAGCTGGACGGCGAGCCGCTGCACGTCACCCTTGAGGACGGCGTGCTGACGGTCACCTACAAGGACCTGAGCTGGGGCGAGTTCACCGAGACGGTGAAGTCGGTCCAGTCCGTCAAGCACTTCTTCGCCTCGCTACGGCGCAAGCGCCGGGCCGTGGTCTCGCTGGCCGTCCCGGCCGGCTCCGACGTGCGGATCGGCACCATCGCGGCGCACGCCACCGTCTCCGGCGTCTCGGGCCACGTCGCCGTGCACGGCGCCAGCGGCGGCACCACCCTGGTCGGCCTCTCCGGCCGTACCGAGGCCAACTCCGTCTCGGGGGACGTCGACGTGCAGTCCGTCTCCGGTGACCTCAAGGTCAAGACCGTCTCCGGCGGGATCACCGTGGTGGCCGGCACCGCCGACCGGCTCTCCGCCAACTCGGTGAGCGGCGCCGTCACCCTCGACCTCGACGTGGAGACCCCCTCCGAGATCAAGGTGAACACGGTCAGCGGCGCGGTGGGCGTGCGGCTGCCCTCGCTGGCCGACGCGAAGGTCGAGGCGGGCACCAACAGCGGCGACGTCTCCAGTACCTTCGAGCAGCTCAAGGTGAACGGCACCTGGGGCGCCAGGAAGCTCTCCGGCCAGCTCGGTGACGGCAAGGGCAGCCTCCAGGTCACCACCGTGTCCGGCGCCGTCACGGTGCTGCGCCGCCCCGAGACCGAGGACGACGGCCCGATCGTGGTCAAGGAGCTCCCGGCCGGGCCCGACCTCACCAAGGAGTCCTGAGATGACCCCCGTCTTCGGCCACGGCCGGCTCCGGCTCTACCTGCTCAAGCTGCTGGACGAGTCCCCGCGGCACGGCTACGAGGTGATCCGCCTGCTGGAGGAGCGGTTCGAGGGCCTGTACGCGCCCTCGGCCGGCACCGTCTACCCGCGGCTCGCCAAGCTGGAGAAGGAGGGCCTGGTCAGCCACAGCACCGAGGGCGGACGCAAGGTCTACCGGCTCACCGACGCGGGCCGCGCCGAGCTGGCCTCCCGCCAGGGCGAGATCGCCGAGCTGGAGGTCGAGATCCGGGATTCGGTGGCCCAGCTGGCCGGTGCCATCCGTGAGGACGTCCGGGACAGCGCCAAGGACCTGCGCGAGGAGCTCTGGGGTGCGGCCCGGCAGGCACCCCGGGCGGAGCCCTCGGCCGGCGGGGACCCGTGGGCCGGACCGTGGGGCGACAAGGACGCCTGGCAGCGCGCCAAGGAGGAGTTCGCCCAGTTCAAGACGCATGCCAAGGAGCAGGCCAAGCGCGCCAAGGAGCAGGAGAAGGCCGCCAAGGCCAAGGCGAAGGCCGCCGAGGAGGAGGCCCGCCGGCTGCGCGAGCAGTCCCGGGCCGCGCGCACCGCCGCCCAGCAGGAGGCGCTGCGGATCAAGCGGCGGGTCGAGCAGCAGGTCCGCGAGCACGCCGCGCGCGGCGACTGGCCGACCGGGCTGGCCGAGGGTCTCTCCGAACTGACGAAGGGCCTGGCCGGGCTGGCGGACGCCGCCAGGTGGGGCCACCCGACCACGTCCGCGCCGGCCGACGACGAGGAGATCCGGGTCACCCGGATCGACCTCGACAAGGACGGCCCCGCGGCGGACGGGCGACCGGCCGCCGACCTCCCCGCCTGGACGGCGACCGACCCCGCGGGCGAGCCCGCCCGGGAGCTGGAGCGCCTGCTCGACCGCTTCCGCGACCAGGTCAGGGACGCCGCCCGGGACGGCGGTGTGACGGCCGAACAGCTGGCCGGCTCCCGCTCCGCCCTCGCGGCGGCGGCCGAGCGGCTGCGCCGGCTGCTGGGCTGACCATGCCCACGGCGGTGGGCCCGGTACCCCACCAGGGGTACCGGGCCCGCCGCCGTGGGGGCGCCGCGCCGCCTAGGGCGTCAGCACGATCTTGCCGAACACCTCACCCCTGGCCAGCCGCTCGAACCCGTCCCGGGCCCCGGCCAGCGGCAGCACCGAGTCGATCACCGGGCGGACGCCGCCGTTGGCGCAGAGCGCCAGCAGCCCGGCCAGCTCCTCCTTGGTGCCCATGGTCGAACCGACCACCTTGAGCTCCAGGAAGAAGATCCGGTTGAGTTCGGCTGCCTTCGGGCTGGCGCCCGAGGTGGCGCCGGAGATGACGATCGTCCCGCCCGGGCGCAGGGACTTGACGGAGTGGGACCAGGTGGCCGCGCCGACCGTCTCCATCACCGCGTCCACCCGCTCGGGCAGCCGGGCACCGCTCTCGAACGCGGCGTCGGCCCCGAGGCCGAGCGCCCGCTCGCGCTTGGCCCCGTCCCGGCCGGTGACCCAGACCCGCAGGCCGGCGGCCTTGCCGAGCACCACCAGCGCCGTCGAGACGCCGCCGCCGGCGCCCTGCACCAGGACGGTGTCGCCGGGCTTCACCCCGGCGTTGGTGAACAGCATCCGGTAGGCCGTCAGCCAGGCGGTGGGCAGGCAGGCCGCCTCGGCGAAGGAGAGCTCCGCGGGCTTGGGCAGCAGGTTCCAGGTCGGCACGGCCACCTTCTGGGCGAACGTGCCCTGGTAGCGCTCCGTCAGGATGGAGCGCGGCTCGGCCGGACCCACGCCGTGGCCGCTCTGGCCGATCACGGAGTGCAGGACCACCTCGTTGCCGTCCTCGTCGACGCCGGCCGCGTCGCAGCCGAGGATCATCGGCAGCCGCTCGGCGGGCAGGCCGACCCCGCGCAGGGACCAGAGGTCGTGGTGGTTGAGCGTGGCGGCCCGGACGGTCACCACGCTCCAGCCGGGTCGGGCCACCGGCTCGGCCAGCTCGCCGACCTCCAGCCCGCTCAGGGGGTCGTCGGCGTCGATACGTGCAGCGTAGGCAGCGAACATGTCACGGACCCTAGCGGCGGCGGCCGGGGCCCGGAACCACGCGACGGTGTGACCCTTGCCGCGTGTTCCGGGCCCGCGAGTACTGCTAGGCCGTGTCCGGCACGGCCCGGGGCTAGCGCCGCGCGACACCCTCGCGGCGGGCCGCCTCGGCCACGGCCTTGGTGACGGCCGGGGCCACCCGCTCGTCGAACGGCGAGGGGATGACCCTCTGCGGCGTCAGCTCCTCGGCCACGACTCCCGCCAGGGCCTCGGCGGCGGCCAGCTTCATGCCCTCGGTGATCCGGGTGGCGCGGACCTGCAGCGCTCCCGCGAAGATGCCGGGGAAGGCCAGCACGTTGTTGATCTGGTTCGGGAAGTCGCTGCGGCCGGTGGCCACCACGGCCGCGTACCGGTGCGCGACCTCGGGGTGGATCTCCGGGTTCGGGTTGGCCATCGCGAAGATGAAGCAGCCCTTCGCCATGGTGGCGACGGCCTCCTCCGGCACGGTGCCGCCGGAGACGCCGATGAAGACGTCCGCGCCGTTCAGCGCGTCGGCCAGCGAGCCCTTGAGCCCGGCCCGGTTGGTGACCGCGGCGATCTCGGCCTTGACGTCGGTGAGGTCCTCCCGGCCCTGGTGCACCACGCCGCGACGGTCGCAGACCGACACGTCGCCGATGCCGGCCGCCACCAGCATCTTGGCGATCGCGATGCCGGCCGCGCCGGCGCCGGAGATGACGGCCCGCAGGTCGCCGATCTCACGACCGGTCACCTTGGCGGCGTTCCACAGGGCCGCGGTGGAGACGATCGCGGTGCCGTGCTGGTCGTCGTGGAAGATCGGGATGTCCAGGGCGTCCTGCAGCCTGCGCTCGATCTCGAAGCAGCGGGGCGCCGAGATGTCCTCCAGGTTGACGCCGCCGAAGGAGGGGGCGAGCCGGACGACCGTCTCGACGATCTCGTCGACGTCCGTGCAGGCCAGCGCGATCGGGACGGCGTCCACGCCGCCGAACTGCTTGAACAGGATGGCCTTGCCCTCCATCACGGGGAGCGAGGCCTCCGGGCCGATGTCGCCGAGCCCGAGCACCGCGGTGCCGTCGGTGACGACCGCGACCACGTTGGACTTCCAGGTGTAGTCGTTCACCAGCTCGGGCTGCTCGGCGATGGCGGTGCAGACCCGGGCGACGCCCGGGGTGTAGGCGAGGGACAGATCGTCCGCGTCGCGCACCGGCACCGTGGCCCTGACCTCCATCTTGCCGCCGCGGTGGAGCGCGAAGACGGCGTCGACGGGGTCGATGGTGTCCTGGGTGTTGGGGTGGATGATCTCCGCTGCCACGATGACCTCTTCGTCATTGATCAGCGAGAGCGCGGTCCGACGGGCCGGCGGCCCCGTCCAGGGAAGCTGGAAACCGGGTACGCCGAAGCGGACCCGGAACGGGGTCGGGGCGCTGCCGTCGGGCGGCGCCCTCGGGGTGAGGGTTTTGGGTCTTATGTCTGCGCTGTGCTTCCGGGCCTGAGCGTAGGTCGGACGAAGGCATCGCACCTGTGCCTTTTCGTCCTCGTCACGTGCTCTTCATCCCATTGACGGCCACTTGACGGGTCGGGTATCGGAAGGACCCGGCCCGGCGACGACAACGGGGGAACAGCACACACACCCGCAGGAGTGAACGCAGACACGGAGGGGAGCCGGTGCCTCGGATACGGAGCCGGTGTCTCGGGCTTCCGGTCCTGCGCACCCCGAGTCTGTCGCGACTCGGCGGTCTGTGTTCGGGCTTCGGGGGTCACCCGATACCAGATTCTGACACACCCGCCGCCCGTCCCATCGGAGCGGGATGCGAGGATCCCCTTTTTGGCCACCCGCCCGCACACCCCTGTGGACCCGAAGTGGCATCACCTCTCCTACCGGAGGAGTACCGCCTTGCACCACCACCCTCACGCACGACAGCACCACCGCCGGTCCGTGCAGACCGGCGCCGCCCTCACCGTCGCCGCCGCCCTGCTGCTGGCCGGCTGCGCCGGCCAGGGCGCCGCCAGGACCCCCCAGGACGAGGCCAGGGCAGCCGTTCCGCAGGCCCTGCGCAGCGCCGGCGTCCTGCGGGTCGGCACGGACCTGAACTACCCGCCGGTCGAGTTCCGCGGCCCGGACGGGAAGCCGGCCGGCCTCGACCCCGATCTCGCGAACGCGCTCGGCGACCTGCTCGGCCTGCGGGTCGAGATCGTCGACACCCCGTTCGACAAGCTGATACCGGGGCTCAACGACAAGCAGTTCGACATCGCGATGTCCGCGCTCAGCGACGTCCCGCAGCGCCGGGACGGCACCGACGACGCCGGCAAGCCGACCGGACAGGCCGGCGTCGACTTCGTGGACTACTTCATCGCCGGCACCTCGATCCTGGTGCCGAAGGGCAACCCGAAGGGCGTACGGACCCTGGAGGACCTCTGCGGGACCACCATCGCCCTGCAGCGCGGCACCACCCAGGACGAGCTGCTCGGCCGGCAGGCCGCCGCGTGCGCCCGGCTGGGCAAGCCGCTGCAGATCCACCGCTTCGACAGTGACGCCGAGGCGCTCGCCGAGGTCGCCTCCGGCAAGGCGGTGGCCGGCTTCAACGACTACCCGGTGGCGGCCTACGCCGCGAAGACCACCGACGGCGGCAACCGGTTCCAGGTGGCCGGGGCCCAGTCCCAGTCCAGCCCCTACGGAATCGCGACGGCCAAGAGCGAGACGGCCCTGCGGGACGTCCTGGCCACGGCCCTCAACCAGCTGATCCGTAACGGCGAGTACGGCAAGATCCTCGCGAAGTGGGACATCGCCGACGGAGCGGCCCAGACGGCGGTGGTCAACGGCGGCCTGTGATCCGCCGCGCGCGGCGCCCGGGCGGGTCTACCGCTCGGGCGCGACCAGCTCTGCATACTTATACACAGGGTGACAGGGACACGGTATTCGTCCGAATAGCGGACAGCAACCCCCCTCGTTATCCGATTTTGATCTGGATAAGGGCATTCTTGCGGTCATCTGATGACAGGATTCCCAACAACTCGGACTGAACCGGCCACTGGTCGCGACGGTTCGGTCGGCGTCCACCTCGGCGGAGGGTGGCGGAGCAGTACCCGGCACCACCTGCAGACCCCGGCCGGCCCGGACCGGCCCGTACACCCGTACGGAACCCGTACAGCGCCGTACGGCCCGCCGGATCCCCCGGTGCACCGCTTCCCCCGGCGGCGCACTCCGCCCGCCCTCTCCCTCAGGAGGAGATCTCCCCCATGACCGCCCGTACCCTGCGCACCCGCCTTCTGCTGGCCGGTGCCGTCCTCGCCTCCGCCTCGCTGACCCTGACCGCCTGCGGCAGCAGCGGCTCCGGCGGCAGCAGCGCCGGCTCCAGCGGCGCGAGCGCCGGCGCGAGTGTCGCCGCCGTCACGGCCGACCCCAAGCTGGCCGCCCTGGTGCCCGCCGACATCAAGGCCGGCGGCAAGCTGGTCGTCGGCGCCGACGCCTCCTACGCCCCGAACGAGTTCCAGGACGACAAGGGCACCATCGTCGGCATGGACGTCGACCTGGCCAACGCCGTCGCCCAGAAGCTCGGCCTGAAGGCGGACGTCCAGAACGCCGGCTTCACCGCGATCATCCCGGGCATCGGCGCGAACAAGTACCAGCTCGGGATGAGCTCCTTCACCGACACCAAGGAGCGCGAGCAGACCGTCGACATGGTCACCTACTTCACCGCGGGCACCGCCAGCGCGGTCAAGAAGGGCAACCCGGACAAGATCTCCGCCGACGACCTCTGCGGCAAGAAGATCGCCGTCCAGACCGGCACCACCCAGGCGGACGCGATCACCGACGTGATCAACCCGGCCTGCGTCAAGGCCGGCAAGCCGACCGTCCCGAACAACGGTGACAAGTTCGACCTGCAGACCGACGTCACCAACGCCGTGGTCTCCGGCCGCGACCAGGTCATGATGGCCGACTCCCCGGTCATCGACTACGCGCTCAAGCAGACCGAGGGCCAGCTGGAGAAGCTGGGCTCCACCACCGACTCCGCCCCGTACGGCATCGCGCTGGCCAAGGGCTCCGCGCTCACCCCGGCCGTCCAGGGCGCGGTGCAGGCGCTGATCGACGACGGCACGTACAAGCAGATCCTGCAGAAGTGGGGCGTCGAGGCCGGCGCCGTCGACAAGGCCCAGCTCAACGCTGCCGTCAGCTGACCCTCGTCGTCCTCGTTCCACAGCGACCTGTTCTGAGGCCACAAAGTGAACTCTCTCCACAAGGGGCCGGCGGCCCCGGGACGGCCTGATGTCATCAAGGCCGTCCCGGTACGCCACCCCGGACGCTGGGTCGGCGCGGCGGTCATCCTGCTGCTCGCGGCCATGCTGATCCACGCCGTTCTGACCGTTCCCGCCTTCAAGTGGGATCTCGTCGGCCACTACCTGTTCGACAGTCGCATCCTGCACGGCCTGGTGGTCACCCTGGAGCTGACCGCCCTGTCCATGGTGATGGGTGTGGTCGGCGGCATTCTGCTCGCCGTGATGCGGCTCTCGCCGAACCCGCTGCTCTCCGGCACGGCCTGGGTCTACATCTGGGTGTTCCGCGGGACTCCCGTGCTGGTCCAGCTGGTGTTCTGGAACTTCCTCGGCGTGCTCTGGGCCAAGATCTCGATCGGCGTCCCGTTCGGCCCGGCCTTCTGGTCCGAGCAGACCAACGTCCTGATCCCGACCTTCGTCGCGGCCCTGCTGGGCCTCGGGCTCAACGAGGCCGCCTACATGGCGGAGATCGTCCGCGGCGGTATCCAGTCGGTGGACGAGGGTCAGCTGGAGGCCTCCCAGGCGCTCGGCATGAACCGCTTCGACGCCATGCGGCGGATCATCCTGCCACAGGCCATGCGCGTGATCATCCCGCCGACCGGCAACGAGACCATCTCGATGTTGAAGACCACCTCGCTGGTCAGCGTCATCGCGCTGGAGGAGCTGTTCCGGGCCGGGCAGAACATCTACTCGCGCAACTTCCAGAGCATCCCGCTGCTGATCGTGGTCAGCCTCTGGTACCTGTTCCTGACCTCGATCCTCACGATCGGGCAGTACTACATCGAGCGGCACTACGCCCGCGGCTCCAACCGCTCCCTGCCGCCGACGCCGGTGCAGCGGCTGAAGAGGCTGGTGGGCGGCGGCCGGCCGGCACCGGAACCGAAGGCCGCGGACGCGGCCGTCCACGGCGGCGGCGAAGACGGAGGTGCGGCATGACCGATCCGACGGAGATCCCCGGTGGCGTGACCGCCACGGGCCCGATGGTGAAGGCCGAGGGCGTGCACAAGTCCTACGGCCTGGTCGAGGTGCTCAAGGGCATCGACCTGGAGGTCCGGCAGGGCGAGGTGTTCTGCCTGGTCGGCCCGTCCGGCTCGGGCAAGTCGACCTTCCTGCGGTGCATCAATCACCTGGAGAAGGTCAACGCCGGCCGGCTCTGGGTCGACGGCGAGCTGGTCGGCTACCGCCAGAAGGGCGACAAGCTGTACGAGCTCAAGGACCGCGAGGTCGCGATGAAGCGTCGTGACATCGGCATGGTGTTCCAGCGCTTCAACCTCTTCCCGCACATGACCGCCGTCGAGAACGTCATCGAGGCGCCGATCCAGGTCAAGGGCGAGACCAAGGCGGCCGCCCGGGAGCGGGCGATGGCGCTGCTGGAGCGGGTGGGGCTGGCCGAGAAGGCCGGGAACTACCCGTCCCAGCTCTCGGGCGGCCAGCAGCAGCGGGTGGCCATCGCCCGTGCGCTGGCCATGGAGCCCAAGCTGATGCTCTTCGACGAGCCCACCTCGGCGCTCGACCCCGAGCTGGTCGGCGACGTCCTGGACGTCATGCGGGGGCTCGCCGAGGACGGCATGACGATGATCGTCGTCACCCACGAGATGGGCTTCGCCCGCGAGGTCGGCGACGCGCTGGTGTTCATGGACGGCGGCGTGGTGGTCGAGTCGGGCAACCCGCGCGAGGTGCTCACCAATCCGCAGCACGAGCGGACCAGGGCGTTCCTCTCCAAGGTGCTCTGACCCCTCGGTCACCCGGCGCCCGGCAGGCCCGTCCTGCCGGGCGCCGCCGCGTTCGCCCCCGGAGGTAATAGGCTGGAGGCACCTCACCCGTTACCGGCCCCGGAAGGACCACCGTGGAGCTCGCCTCCTACGCCGACTACGCCGTCCGGCTCGTCAACAGCGAGCAGCCGTGGCGCGGTACCGACGAGCTGACCTCGGTGGACGCCGTCCGGGCCCTGTTCGGCAGCCCCTCGCGCGCCGCCTCGCTGGCCGACGAGTCGGACCTGCCCCGGCTGCGGGCCGCCCGCACCCGGCTGCGCGGCGTCTTCGAGGCGGCCGCCGAGGGGGACGAGGTCCGCGGGGTCGACCTGCTCAACAGCCTGATGGTCGAGTACCCGGTCAGCCCGCTGGTCTCCGGCCACGACTACCTGGACGAGAACGGCCGCCCCCGCTGGCACCTGCACCTCGCCGACAACGCCCCGACCGCGGCCGCCAACTACACGGCGGTCGCCTGCATGGGCCTGGCCATCCATCTGACCGGCCTCGGCGCCGACCGGCTCGGCATCTGTCAGGCCGCGCCCTGCCGCAACGCCTATCTCGACACCTCCACCAACCGGTCGCGCCGCTACTGCTCGGACCGCTGCGCGACCCGCGCCAACGTCGCCGCCTACCGGGCCCGCAAACGGCAGGAGGCGCTGGAGGGCGAGGCCGGTACCGGCCGCACCGCCGCCGTGGCCTCGCCCGCGGCTACCGCTCGGGGCTGAGCCAGACCCCGAGCCTCCGCGCCAGCCCGGGAACCCGCGCCAGCGGACCGGCCAGCAGCGTCCGCTCCAGTCCTCGCGAGGGCGCCAGCCAGGCCGGCCGGGGGCGGACCCTGAACAGCACCCGGCCGAGCACCAACTCGTCGGGTACGGCCCCGAACTGACGGCTGTCGCTGTCGACCGGACGATTGTCCGAAAGCAGCCACCAGCCTCCCCGCCGGCGACCGTCGGCCCGTTTCACCAGGGTCAGGTCCTGCTGCAGCGGGTGCCGGAACAGCACCACCGCGCCGGGTCTGATCCGCGCGCCGTACCGGACCACCACCAGGTCGCCGTCGTGCAGCGTCGGCACCATCGACGGCCCGGCCACGTCGGCCACCCCGAACGGCAGCGGCCCGCCGCCGGGCGGACCGCCCACCGGCTCCTCCATGCGCCCCACGCCCAACCTCCTCCGGTTCACGGCGTCCAGTGTCCCGCACCGGGGCCTCGCCACCCCTGTCCGAAATCAACCGGTTCGGTCTCCGTCTTTGGCCCTAGGCCCCAGGGGCTGCCGCGAAACCCGGCGCCGGGCGGGGTAATCTCGGCCCGGGAAGACGATCTAATGGAAGGGCTCCCATGTTCTCTCGTCTGTTTGCACCTCGCGCCACCGCCCACGCCCACTGCGACCTGCCCTGCGGTGTGTACGACCCGGCCCAGGCCCGTATCGAGGCCGAGTCCGTGAAGGCCACCCAGGAGAAGTACCTGGCCAACGAGGACGCGCACTTCCGCGCCCGCGCCATCATCATCAAGGAGCAGCGCGCCGAGGCCGTCAAGCACCACATCTCGGTGCTGTGGAGCGACTACTTCAAGGCCCCGCACTTCGAGAAGTACCCGCAGCTGCACCAGCTCATCAACGACACCCTGAAGGCCGCCTCGGCCACCAAGGCGTCGACGGACCCGGCCACCGGCCAGGCCCTGCTCGACCTCATCGCCGAGGTCGACAAGATCTTCTGGGAGACCAAGCAGGCCTGACGCCCGGTCCGGGCACATCCGCCCGGCCGGCGCCGCGCGCCGCTCGACGAAGCCCCCCGCCCTTACGGGCGGGGGGCTTCGTCACGCCGTCAGCAGGCCGACCGGGCCCCGGACTGACCGTGCGTCGGACGGCCGGGGCGACGGTGCGGGGCGGGCGACCGGAGCCACCGTCCGGAGCGACGGTCCGGCGGCCGGGCGGAGCCACGGAGCCGCCATGAGCGGTCCCCGGCCGTGGGCGCCGGGGCCGCCCGCCCCGCCCCGGCACCGCGCGGTCCGACGCCGCGCGCCCCCTCGACCGCGTCCCCTCGTGCCCGTACCCCGTACCCCGCCCGCCGTCTGCCGTCCGCCGTCCGCCGTCCGGGACGGCTGGAGGAGCCCGGTCCGGGTGTCGTCCGGAGCGGGTCGCCCGGGGCTCCCGGGCGTAGGCTCGTGGGTACGGGGAAAGCCACCGGACGAAGGAGTACGACCATGGCCACCATGGCGGCACCGACCGCCTTCGACACCGCAGCGCTCCGCGAGGGCATCGAGCACCGGGACGCCGAGACGC
Organism: Kitasatospora sp. NBC_00315; assembly: GCF_041435095.1. Classification (NCBI taxonomy): domain Bacteria; kingdom Bacillati; phylum Actinomycetota; class Actinomycetes; order Kitasatosporales; family Streptomycetaceae; genus Kitasatospora; species Kitasatospora sp. NBC_00315. The sequence continues at coordinate 3,169,542 of NZ_CP108025.1, forward strand.
TGCTCGCGCTCTACGCGGACGACGCCGAGCTCCGCATGGTCGATCACCGGACCCAGCCGAGCCACCCGCTGGTCGTGCACGGCCGGTCGGAGATCGGCGCGATGCTGACCGACGTGTACGGCCGCGAGATGACCCACAAGCTGGAGCAGGTTCTGGTCCAGGGCGACCACGTCGCCTTCATGGAGTCCTGCGCCTACCCGGACGGGGTCAAGGTGCTCTGCACCTCGATCGCCGACCTCAAGGACGGCCGGATCGTCGGCCAGACGTCCATCCAGGCCTGGGACGAGCAGGAGTAGCCCGCGCGCCGGCCCCGCCGGATCGGCACATCCCGCCCGGCCGGCGGTTTGAGTACCCTCGACAACATGATCCGTACAGCCGCCACCACCGATGTCCCGGTCATCCACGCCATGATCCGCGAACTCGCGGACTACGAGAAGGCCCTGCACGAGGCGCAGGCCACGCAGGAACAGCTGAGCGAGGCGCTGTTCGGCGCGAACCCGGCGCTGTTCGGTCTGATCGCAGAGGACGACGACAGCGGCGAGCCGGTCGGTTTCGCGCTCTGGTTCCTCAACTTCTCGACCTGGCGCGGTACCCACGGCATCTATCTGGAGGACCTGTACGTCAGTCCGGCCGCCAGGGGCGGCGGGCACGGCAAGGCGCTCCTGCTGGAGCTGGCGCGGATCGCGGTCGAGCGCGGCTACTCGCGGGTCGAGTGGTCGGTGCTGGACTGGAACGAGCCGTCGATCAACTTCTACAGGTCGCTCGGCGCGGTGCCGATGGACGACTGGACGGTGCACCGGCTCACCGACGAGGCGCTGACCCGGGCCGGCACCCGCTGACCCGGCAGAACGCGCCGGGAGCCGCCGAAAGACATGCCGTCCGCCCCCTGACACCCCGCTTCGCGAGGGCTACCATGAGTGACCCCCGTTACCGGAGTCGCTCGTTCCCGTGGCGACGGTCGGGGATCGCGACATCCGTCCGCCGATAGCGGTAACGTCTCGGGCGGATGCGCGGCGTCCGGCGTCCCCTACCGGGGTATGAACCGGTACGTACCGCACCACCCCTCTGGACAGTTGGGGCGAAGCAGTTGAGCCAAGCAACAGACAGTGCCGCGGCCTCGAGGCCGGAAGCACAGCGCGTCACCCAGGAGGTGAGGGTGTCCCAGATCGACGGCGAGCCCGGAGTGAAGGACTTCGTGGAGGTCCGGCTGCCCGCTGCCGGGGCCTACCTCTCGGTGCTGCGAACAGCGACGGCGGGCCTCGCGGCCCGGCTGGACTTCACGCTGGACGAGATCGAGGATCTCCGGATCGCGGTGGACGAGGCCTGCGCCATCCTGCTCCAGCAGGCGGTGCCGGGTTCGGTCCTGTGCTGCGAGTTCCGGCTGGTCGGCGACTCGCTCCGGGTCACGGTCGCGGCGCCGACCACCGACGGCCGGGCCCCCGAGCGGGACACCTTCGCCTGGACGGTGCTCTCGGCGCTGGCCGGCGAGGTGGAGTCCTCGGTCGCCCCGGACAAGACGGTGTCGATCAGCCTGCACAAGAAGCGCGGCGGTTCGCCGGCCCACCCGTAGGGCCAGAGGCCGATCCGTCGAGAAGCCGTACCCATGGAGAACATAGGGCCGTACGCCCGGCACACCCGGGCCGCGCGTACGGCACCCGGTACCGCCCAACGCGGTACGACCCACAGTGATGACTCCGGGGCCACGCCCGTGGCCCCGGTGCTCCCGGAACGGAACGGGGGAATGGCCGTGAGTGATCTGGACCGTGCGGGTGTCGACCGGCGACCGGCCGGCGCCGCCGACGTGCCCGCCATCGCCGCCGCCGGGGCAGCCGCCCTCGCGCCGGCCGTACCGCCCCAGGCGAGCGTTCCCGGCCTCGCCGCCCACGACGACGCGCACCCGAAGGACGCCCACCGGATGAGCCAGCCGACCGAGCCGACGTCTGACCCGTCGCCCACGCAGTCGTCGGCCGAGCCGTCGGCCGAGGACGACGCCACCGCCGCCGACACCGGCCTCACCGCCGCGGACGCCGCGCCGGCCGCCGGCTCGCCGATCCGACCGGCGGTCCCCGCGCAGCCGACCCCGCACCGGTCCGGGGCGCCGGACCGGGAGGCGGCCCGCGCGCTGTTCGTCCGGCTCTCGGCACTGCCCGAAGGTTCACCCGAACGGGTGGAACTGCGCAACCAGCTGGTCCGGATGCACATCCCCCTGGTGGAGCACCTGGCCCGGCGCTTCCGCAACCGCGGCGAGCCGCTGGACGACCTGACCCAGGTCGCCACCATCGGCCTGATCAAGTCCGTGGACCGCTTCGACCACGAGCGAGGGGTGGAGTTCTCCACCTACGCGACGCCGACCATCGTGGGCGAGATCAAGCGGCACTTCCGGGACAAGGGCTGGGCGGTCCGCGTCCCGCGCCGGCTCCAGGAACTGCGGCTCTCGCTCACCACCGCCACCAGCGAGCTCTCCCAGCGGCACGGGCGCTCCCCCACCGTGCACGAGCTGGCCGAGCACCTCGGCATCTCCGAGGAGGACGTGCTGGAGGGCCTGGAGTCCGCCAACGCGTACAGCACGCTCTCCCTGGACGTCCCGGACAGCGACGACGAGTCGCCGGCCGTGGCGGACACCCTGGGGACGACGGACGAGGCGCTGGAGGGCGTCGAGTACCGCGAGTCGCTCAAGCCCCTGCTGGCCCAACTCCCGCCCCGGGAGCAGAAGATCCTGGTGCTGCGGTTCTTCCGGAACATGACGCAGTCGCAGATCGCGACCGAGGTGGGCATCTCCCAGATGCACGTCTCCCGGCTGCTCGCCCGCACCCTCGCGCAGCTGCGCGAGAAGCTGCTCGTCGAGGAGTAGGCCCGAACGGCCGGAGGCCGGCACCCCCTCGCGGGGTGCCGGCCTCCGGCCGTTCGGCGACGGGGCGCTCAGACCTCGCGCGGCGGGTACAGCACGGCGGTCGCGGTGGGGTTCAGCAGCGCGCCGATACCGACCACCCCGAGCAGCCCCACGGCCACGCCCGCGGCCGCCGTGGCGCCGCCGCTCTGCCACATGTAGTAGGCCACCGGCAGGCAGATCGAGTTGGTCAGCACCGCCGGGCTCCGGCCCCACGCGCGGGCCCTCAGCAGCGCCCTGGCGGCCAGCAGCGGCAGCAGGCCGAGCAGCAGGATCACCAGCCCGCCGAACTCGGTCAGGCCCCGGTTCATCGTCTCGCCGGTCAGGGCGGCGACCATGTCGTAGCCGCCCCAGACGACCAGCGCCGCGCCCTGGAGCGCGGTGATCGCCGCACCCACGCGCAGCGTGGTGGGCCGGGAGGCGGTGGCGGGCGGGGGGCTGTCGGTTTCTGCGGTCACTCCAGCAGGGTAGCCGCCGCCCTCCGGCTACCGCCCCGTAGGCTGGGTGCATGCGCGCTCTCCTGGTCGTTAATCCGAAGGCGACCACCACCAGTGCCCGCACCAGGGATGTCCTCACCCACGCGCTGCGCAGCGACCTCAAGCTGGAGGTCGCCCACACCCAGTACCGGGGACACGCCCGCGACCTGGCCCGGCAGGCGGCCGACGACGGCGCGGTGGACCTCGTGGTGGCCCTGGGGGGCGACGGCACGGTGAACGAGGTCGTGAACGGCCTGCTCGCACACGGCCCGGGTGAGCGGGTGCCGCGGCTCGCGGTGGTCCCCGGCGGCAGTACGAACGTCTTCGCCCGCGCGCTCGGCCTGCCCAACGACCCGGTGGAGGCCACCGGCGTCCTGCTGGACGCCCTGGACGGACGCCGGGAGCGCCCGGTCGGCCTGGGCAAGGCGATGACCGAGGGGCTGCCCGACCGGTGGTTCACCTTCACCGCGGGCCTCGGCTTCGACGCCGGTGTGGTGGGCCGCGTCGAGGAGCAGCGCAAGGCAGGGCGCAGGTCGACGCACGCCCTGTACGTGGGCCAGGCCCTGCGGCACTACGTCACCGAACGTGAGCACCGCCGTTCCGGCCCGGTGACCCTGGAGATTCCGGGCCGGGCACCGACTCCGGGCCTGGTGCTGGCGATAGTCAGCAACACCTCGCCGTGGACGTTCCTCGGGAACCGTCCGGTGTATCCCTCGCCGCTCGCCTCCTTCGACACGGACCTCGACGTCTTCGGCATCACCCGGATGACGGCGTTCGGCACGGCTCGAACGGTCCGTCAGATCCTGCGGTCGTACGCGCCTTCGACGGATGAGACGCCGGCTGCCGGGCCGTCCGGAAAGCACGTCGTCTCCTATCACGACGTCCGGCACTTCACCTTGGTTTCGCAGGAACCGGCCCCGTTTCAGGTCGACGGGGACCACCTTGGAGACAGGAGTCGCGTCAGTTTCACAGGCGTTCGGCGGGCACTGCGTGTGATTGTGTGACTGGAAGGGGGTTCTGCCCTTCTTCTCGAACGCACAAGCCCCCTTCACTCCATAGAAGTACGGGCTGTGAGCTAGGCGACACCGAAGAATCAAAAATTCCTGACCGAAGGGGGTTGTATCCGGGCCCGAGGTTTGCGAACCTCTACATGGCGATCGGGACGCATCGCAGCGGCAACAACGTCAGAGCCTGACGGACGCGGCCGCAACGATTCCCCTGAATCACCCGAACCCCACCCCAGCACAGACCACCCGGGCCCGATGGGCCTTTGGTCCCTTTTGCTGTTGCGGGATTCGTGAAAGCGTTCACATTCACAAGCCATCGATTGTGCCGGCCCGGGCCACCGCCCGCCGGCAGGAGGAGTTGGACGACCATGGACTGGCGCCACCGCGCTGTCTGCCGCGAAGAGGACCCGGAGCTTTTCTTCCCGATCGGGAACACCGGTCCTGCTCTGCTGCAGATCGAGGAAGCCAAGGCCGTGTGCCGCCGCTGTCCCGTTATGGAGCAGTGCCTGCAGTGGGCTCTTGAGACCGGCCAGGATGCCGGCGTCTGGGGCGGTATGAGCGAGGACGAGCGTCGCGCGATGAAGCGCCGCGCAGCCCGCAACCGCGCCCGCACCGCCTGATCTCCCGGCAACAACCGACCGTCGGCCACGCCCGTCGGTCCCGGTACCGCCGAGGCGGTACCCGTTTTCGACCGCAGTACCCGATCAACCCATGATCAAGGGCTTCCCTGCCTCTTCTGGCGAAGCCTTCCGTATGGCGGACCGCACTCCGGTGAGGTTCCGCGACGCCGAGCGGCCCAGGTACTTGATACTGCTCACTGAGAGCAATATCGTGGGCCTAGGCCGCTCACCGTGCGCAACGCGTCGTTGAGCGTCGCACCCAGAGCCCCCGTTCCGGCCGACTCCCCCCGACGGCCGGAACGGGTTGAGAGGCCCTGTCGACCCACCCCCCCGGTCGACAGGGCCTCGTTTTCGTCTCCGCGGCCGGGCGCCGTCGAAGCCCCCCCAGGGGCGCCCGCCCAGCAGCGCGCGCCCCCAACTTCCGTTCAGCGCACCGGAATCTCCAGCACCACCTTGGTGCCGCCGTCCGGTGCGGCCACCATGTCGAAGGTGCCGCCCAGCTCACCCGTGGCGAGCGTCCGGACGATCTGCAGACCGAGATTGCCGGCCTGCTGCGGGTCGAAGCCCTCGGGCATCCCCCGTCCGTCGTCCTGCACGGTGATCAGCAGGTACTCGTCCGGCTTGGCGCCGCCGTTCCAGCTCTCCGACCAGCCCATCCCGGTGGACGGAGCCCGCCCGCGCAGCGCGCTGACCTCCAGGTTGCCCGCGTCCTTGCCGCCGAAGGCGTGCTCCAGCGCGTTCTGCAGCAGCTCGGTCAGCACCATCGCCAGCGGGGTCGCGACCTCGGCGGACAGGATGCCGAAGCTGCCGCTGCGGCGGGTCGCCACCCGGCCGTCCTGCGAGAGCTCCATCACCATCGCCAGCACCCGGTCGGCGATCTCGTCGAAGGCGACCTGCTCGTCCAGGGTCTGCGAGAGGGTCTCGTGCACGATCGCGATCGAGCCGACCCGGCGCACCGCCTCGTCCAGGGCCGCCCGTCCGGCGTCCGAGTCCATCCGCCGCGACTGCAGCCGCAGCAGCGCGGCGACCGTCTGCAGGTTGTTCTTCACCCGGTGGTGGATCTCCCGGATGGTGGCGTCCTTCGTCATCAGCTCGCGGTCGCGCCGGCGCAGCTCGGTGACGTCCCGGGCGAGCACCAGCGAGCCGGTGAGCACCCCCTTGGGCTTGAGCGGGATGGCGCGCAGGGTCACCACTCCGCCCTGTGCCTCCACCTCGGTCTGGCGGGGCGCCCAGCCGCTCGCCAGCTTCACCAGCGCCTCGTGCACCGCGCCTCGTGAGGGCGGGGCCAGCTCGGCCGTGCTGCGGCCCAGGTGGCTGCCCACGAGGTCGGTCGTCAGTCCGAGCCGGTGGTAGGCGGAGAGCGCGTTCGGGCTGGCGTAGGTGACGATGCCGTCCGCGTCGAGCCGGATCAGCCCGTCGCCCACCCGGGGCGCGGCGTCCATGTCGGTCTGCTCGACGCCGGGGTACGGGAAGGAGCCGGCCGCGATCATCTGCGCGAGGTCGGAGGCACTCTGCAGATAGGTGAGCTCCAGCCGGCTCGGCGTGCGCACGGTCAACAGGTTGGTGTTGCGGGCGATCACCCCGAGCACCTTGCCCTCGCGCCGGACGGGGATCGACTCGACCCGGACCGGCACCTCCTCGCGCCACTCCGGGTCGCCCTCGCGGACGATCCGCCCCTCGTCGAAGGCGGCGTCCAGCAGCGGACGGCGGCCGCGCGGGACGAGGTGGCCGACCATGTCGTCCTGGTAGGACGTGGGGCCGGTGTTGGGCCTCATCTGGGCCACCGAGACGTACCGGATGCCGTCCCAGGTGGGGATCCAGAGCACCAGGTCGGCGAAGGAGAGGTCGGAGAGCAGCTGCCACTCCGAGACCAGATTGTGGAGCCAGTCCACGTCGGCACCGGTCAGGGTGGTGTGGCGGCGGACGAGTTCATTCAGCGAGGGCACAGGGTGAGCGTAGCCGCAGGGCCGCCGGCGGGCCCTGTCGGCGGGCCCCCGGAGGTTGTCCAGACCAATCCCGGAGATGCCCTGGACAACCCGGATTGGTCTAGTCCACAATGAAGGAGCACCAAGGAGAGGCCCCCGCGCAAACTGCCCTGACCGCGCGCGGCCACTCCTCGGTCGGACACCGCCGAGCGAGGACCCCGCACAGTTCTCGATCACATCCGGCGTCCGACGACAGCTCCGGGCTACGGTGCCGCATGGGTTGAGGGTCCCGTGTCGGCGCCGTGGCCCGTAGTGCTTTCCGGGCCCGGCCGGCGGCCCGGCGGCCCCTCCCCCGTCGACGCGGCGAGACCCCCGTCCACAGGCTGTGGACGGGGGTCTCGCCGTCGGTGCGCCGGCCTCAGTGGGTCTCGGTGACCTTCGCCAGTGCGCGGGGGGCGTCCGGATCCTGGCCGCGGGCGATGGTCACCTCGTACGCCAGCAGCTGGAGCGGGAGGATCTCCAGGATCGTCTGGACCTCCTCGGGTACGCCGGAGGGGAGCGCGAAGCCCGCCGAGGCGGCGTCGACCTGGGCCTGCTGGCCGATCACCACGAGGTCCGCCCCCCGGCCGCGCAGGCGGTCCAGGACGGGCTGCAGGGCCTCTCCGCCCTTGCCGTCCGGAACGATCGCGATGACCGGGGAGACGTTGTCCACCATGGCCAGCGGCCCGTGCAGCAGGTCCGCCCCCGAGAAGGGCGAGGCGGGGATGTAGGTGGTCTCCATGAGCTTCAGGGCCGCCTCGCGGGCGGTCGGGTAGCCGTAGCCGCGCGAGGTGATCACCAGGCGCTGGGCGAAGCGGTAGCGCTCGGCCAGCGCCCTGACCTCGCCCTGGCGGGCCAGGATGCCGGCGGCCAGCCCCGGCAGATCCTCGGCGGCGGCGCCGTCACCGCCGCGCAGGCCCTCGACCAGCAGGTACAGCGCCAGCAACTCCGCCGTGTAGGTCTTGGTGGCGGGCAGTGCCTTCTCCGGGCCGGCCAGCACGTCGATGTGGAACTCGGACACCTCGGCCAGCGGCGAGGCCGCGTTGTTGGTCACCGCGAGCGTGATCGCGCCGGCCTCGCGGGCCGCCCTGGTGGAGGCGACCAGGTCGGGCGAGCCGCCGGACTGGCTGACGGTGATGACCAGCACGTCGGTGAGATCCGGCTCGGCGCCGTAGGCGGTGGTGGTGGACATCGAGGTCAGGCCGGCCGGCTTGCCGAGCAGGATCTCGATCAGGTACTTCGCGTACAGCGCCGCGTTGTCGGACGTGCCGCGCGCGGTGAGCAGGACGAACCGCGGACCGCGGGAGGCGATCTCGGCCGCGATCTCGCGGATCCTCGGGGCGCCCTCGTCGAGGATGCGCTGCAGGACGGCCGGCTGCTCGGCCATCTCCGCCGCCATGATCCTGCCGGGAACGGTCGGGACGGTCTGAGGGTCGGACATCAGGGGTGCCTCCGATGAGATGGATCAACCCCGCACGGGCGGCTGCCCTGCGGGGGCCTCTACGGCGGCGAGTCCGCACACTCGCTGCGATGGTTCCAGCGGCAATCCTACGGGCGCACCCCGGGGCGGGACAGCCGGGAGCACCGCCCGGGGCCGGGCGGTGCTCTCGGTTCGTGGTGGCGGCCCCGAACGGGTCAGGAGGGCTTGTTGATCAGCTGGTCGATCTGGGCGTCGGCCTCCTTGGTGGCCTGGTCCACCGACTTCCCGCCCATGATCGAGTTCAGCATGTCGACCAGCACGTTCTGCTTCTCGATCGCACCCCAGCCCGGCGCCAGCGGGGTGAACCAGGCATCCGGCACCGCGTTGGCGGCGGCCGCGGTGGCGGGCTTGTTCTTCAGCGGGTCCAGCTGGACCAGGTTGTTCGGCAGGATGTCCTTGTCCGCCAGGACCTGCTCGGACTTGGTGCTGGTGAACATCCGGATCCAGTCCGCGGCCAGCGCCTGCACCGGCGACTTCGAGGTCACCGCGAGGTCGGAGCCCCCGATGAAGGAGGGCAGCGGCTTGCCGTTCGGGCCCGGCATCGTCGCCACCTTGACCGAGTCCTTCAGGGTCGGCTCCCCGGTGACCGGCGCGACGGCGCTGCCGGCCTCCCAGCCGTTTCCGTACATCACGGCGGCGTGCTTGCGGGCCAGCACGGTGGCCTGGCCGCTCTCGTTGACCGTCAGATCCCCGTGGTTGTACTTCTTCACCAGATCGGCGAAGTACTGGATGCCCTTCTGGGACTCCGGGGTGCTCAGCGTGCCGTGCCAGTTGCCGGCGCTGTCGAAGCGGGCGATCGATCCGCCGAACGCGGACACGTAGCTCATCGCGGCGTACCAGTACGGGCCGGGCAGGTACAGCGAGGAGAAGGTCTTGTCGGCCTTGTTCTTGTCCTGCACCTTGTCGAGCGCGGATCTGAGCTCGTCCTCGGTCTGCGGGAGGTCCGCGCCGCCGGTCGCCTGCTGGAGCATCGCCGAGTTGTAGATGGCGACCCGCGCACCCGCGTAGTACGGCACGCAGAACAGCTTGTCCTGGTACGTACAGGTGTTGACGAGGCCCCGGATCCAGCTGTCGGCGTTGTCGAAGGTGGTCTTGTCGACGGGCGCGAGCGAGCCGTTGAGGATGTACTTCATGGTCTCGGTGTTGCCGAGCTCGACCACGTCCGGGGCGTTGCCCTGCTCCAGCGCGCCGTCCAGCTTGGCGACCTTCTGGGTCCACTCCTGGTACGCCAGCTTCAGGGTGACCTTGGGGTACTTGGCCGCGAAGTCGTCGTTGACCTGCTGGACCAGCTCCGGCCAGCTGGTCTGGGCGTCGTTCATCAGCCAGACCGTGACCGTGCCGGTCATCTCCTTCGGGTCCGCCGAGGAGCCGGCCCCGTCGTGGGCGGGCTTGGCGCCGGCGCCACATCCCGCGACCGAGGCGGCCAGGGCCGCGATCCCGAACATCGCCATGAGCTGACGCTTCACGTCATCCTCCCGAGGGTGCAAAAACCTGTGCCCACCGGCAGCGTGATCGAGCCGCCCCGGAGAACGGGGCGGGCAGCGCGGAGCTTGGGAGGGGTCAATACCACATCCGGCCATGAGTGGTTCAGACCAGATTCCTGGAGCTTGGCCTAGACCACTCGCGGTGTCAACGCTCAAATGGCCTACCGGGGAGTGCCGTTGCAGACCTGTTGTCAGCCTGTTGCCCGAAGTGGCCGTACGCGATCGAACCATCACCATCGGTTGGCCTTAAGGCTCCCTTAAGGCCCGCTTGAGGGAGCACGGTCACCGGGAGCCGGCCGGGACCATCCGGAACCCGAAAAGGGGCCAGGGGCCGTCGGAGAGATCCTCCGACGGCCCCTGGCCCGATGTCCGACGTTCGCTCAGCCCATCGCCTGCGGCTGCCCGGTGAGCACCTCGACCGCCGCCAGCCCGCACACCCGTGCGGCGCCGTGGGTGGCGATGTGCAGGGCTCCGACGGGCGCCGCCTGGGGCACGCCCATCTCGACCACCAGTGCGTCCGGACGGGCCGCCACCAGCCGGTGCAGCGCCGCCGACATCCAGTCGTAGCGGTGCACGTCACGGACCATCAGGACCAGCCGACGACCCTGCGCCCCGGCGACCACCCGGGCGACCAGCGCGTCCAGCCGCTCGGGAGAGGCCTCGTCCGGACCGAAGTCCTCGGTACGGGTGCCGGGCAGACGGGCCGCCAGGATGCCCGCCACCCCCCAGGGCGTCTCGTCACCGACGGCGATGTTCGCCTGCGGGGAGAACGAGGCCACGTACGGACGGTCCGTCACCGGCGCCACCGCCAGGCCCGGGGCGCGGACCACGCGCAGGGCCCGGCGGGCGGCCTGCAGGCCGATCGCCAGATCGGGCTCCAGCCGCTCGCCCTGGGCCTCGATCCGGGCCCAGCTGCCGAGGTTGCGGACCCGCTGGGCGGCGTCCGCCAGACGCTCCTCGCCGAGCCGGCCGGAGCGCACCGCCGTCACGATGGCGTCGCGCAGCTGGATCACGGTGTCCTCGTCGGCGAGCCCGCCGCCGACGCAGATCGCGTCGGCCCCGGCCTCGATGGCCAGCAGCGTGCCCTCGGCGATGCCGTAGGTGTCCGCGATGGCGCCCATCTCGATCGCGTCGGTGACGATCAGGCCGTCGTAGCCGAGGCCGCCGTCCTCCGGACGGGCCCGCAGCAGGTCGTTGAGCACGGCCTTGCTGAGCGTGGCCGGCAGCTCGGGGTCGAGCACCGGGATCATGATGTGGGCCGTCATCATGGCCTTCGCCCCGGCCGCGATGGCGGCCTTGAACGGGACGAGGTCACGCGAGCGCAGCAGGTCCACGTCGACGTCGATCAGCGGAAGCCCGTGGTGCGAGTCGATGTTGGTGTCGCCGTGCCCCGGGAAGTGCTTGGCACAGGCCGCGACACCGGCCGACTGGAGGCCCTCGACCCAGGCGGCGGTGTGCCGCGCGCAGAGCTCGGGGTCGGCGCCGAAGGAGCGCACGCCGATGACCGGGTTGCCCGGGTTGGAGTTGACGTCGGCGGACGGCGCCCAGTTGTAGTTGATGCCGCAGGCGGCCAGCGCGCGGCCGAGCTCCCGGGCGACGTCGCGGGTCAGCGCCGGGTCGTCGATCGCGCCGAGGGCGAGGTTGCCGGGCCAGGAGGAGCCGGAGCCGACCTCCAGGCGGGTGACGTCGCCGCCCTCCTCGTCGATGGCGACCAGGATGTCCGGGTTCTCCGCGCGCAGGGCGGCGGTGAGCGCGGTCAGCTGGGCGGCGTCCGTGACGTTGCGTCCGAACAGGGCCACCGAACCGAGGCCGGCCGCCATGTGCCGGCGCAGCCACTCGGGCGGGGTGGAGCCGACGAAGCCGGGCTGGAGCACGGCGAGCGCGTCGCGGTGCAGCTGGTCGCTGGCCTGGGCACTGGGGATCAGGATGCTCACCGGACGTCAGCCCTTCACCGCGCCGGCGGTCATGCCGCCGACGGCCTTGCGCTGCAGGAAGAGGAAGAGGACCAGGATCGGCAGGGAGAACAGCGTGGAGGCCGCCATGGTGGCACCCCAGTCGTCGCCGAAGGTGGTCTGGAACGAGGTCAGCCAGAGCGGCAGGGTCTGCGTGGTGCCGGGCCCGGTGGCCTTGTTGAGGACCAGGACGAGCGGGAACTCGTTCCAGGCGGTGATGAAGCCGAAGAGCGAGGTCGACATCAGACCGGGGGCCAGCAGTGGGAAGACCACCTTGATGAAGGCCTGCGGACGGGTGCAGCCGTCCACCATCGCCGACTCCTCCAGCTCCTTGGGCACCGCGGAGATGAAGCCGCGCAGCGTCCAGATCGTGAAGGGGAGCACCATCATCATGTAGAAGATCGTCAGCGGGATCAGGCTGTTGAGCATGCCGTTGTCACGGACGATCAGGTAGACGGCGATCACCATGACCTCCCAGGGCGCCATCTGGGCCAGCATGATCACCAGGATGAACGTCTTGCGGCCCCGGAACTTCATCCGGGCGATCGCGAAGGACGCCAGGGTGGCGATCACCAGCGAGGCGACGACCGAGGAGACGGTGACGATGACGCTGTTGCTCACCATCTCCCAGAACTGCGGGGCGCCGGTGGCGGTGGTGAAGTGCTCCAGCGTGCCGTTCAGCGGGAGGAAGACCGGCGTCTTGCTGATGATGTCCCCGTTCTGCTTGAAGGCCGTGGTGGCCATCCAGTAGACGGGGAAGGCGAAGAAGACGAAGAGGAGGACCGCGACGACGTTGGCCCAGCTGCGTCCAAGGAAAGAGCGGCTCACAGCTCGTCCTCCTGCTTCATGATGATCCGGAAGTAGTACGTCATCGCCACACCAAGCATCACGATGGTGAGCATGGCGATCGCGCCGCCGATTCCGTAGTGCTGGTTGCCCATGCCCTCGACGAAGGCGTAGACGGGGAGCGTCTCGGTGAGCCGCTCGGGCCCGCCGTTGTTGATGGTGAAGACCTGGGTGAAGCACTTGAAGACCCAGATGATCTCCAGGAAGGTCGTCCCCAGGAAGAACGGCTTCAGGCTCGGGAAGATCACCGCGCTGAAGATCTTGAACGATCCGGCGCCGTCCATCCGGGCCGCCTCGTACAGCTCGGTCGGGATGGTGGTCAGGCCCGCGTACGTGTTGAACGCCACGAACGGGATCGAGCCCCAGACGATCAGTAGCACGATCACGAAGAACGTGGAGAGCTGCGAGCTGTACCAGTTGTAGGTGGCCATGCTGTGCCAGCCGAGCTTGTCCAGGCCCCAGTTCACGACGCCGTAGTGGGAGTCGAAGAGCCAGGTGAAGACGGTGGACTGGGCCACGAACGGCATCGCCCAGGCCATGATCAGGCCGACGGAGAGGAAGAGCCGCATCTTCTTGCCGAGCCGGTTGAGCAGCAGGCCGGTCAGCGTGCCGAAGACCATGATCAGGATCACGTTGACCAGCGTGAAGGCCACCGAGCGGCCGGCGGTGTGCCAGAACTCGGAGCTGGAGAGCTGGGCGGTGTAGTTGTCGAAGCCGTTCCACTCGGTCAGGTGCAGGATCAGCTGACGCTTGTTCATGTTCTGGAACGACAGCAGCAGCGTCTTCACCAGCGGCCAGCCGAGCAGAGCCAGAGTGGCCACGATGGCGGGCAGCAGCAGCAGGTACGGCGCGCCCTTACTCAGCAGACTCGGGCCGGCCGGTCTGCGGACCGGGTTCCCGCCGTCCACGACGGGGCCGGCGGTCATATCAGCGGTCACCGTGTCACCCTTCCCCGGTTCCGGGGACCGAGTCTGCACCCGCTCCGAATGCAAAGCCATCGTTCTCTCTTCCTCGCACGCCTGGCCGACAAGTGGCCACAACAGGGCGGCGGCGCCGCTCACCTCTCCCGTCGGAGGGGAGCCGGTGAGCGACGCCGCTCGGGTACTACTGCTTCTGGCCGAGACGCTTGGTGATCTCCGCGTCGTACTTCTTGGCGGCCGTGTCGTAGTCCGTACCCGTGAGGACCGCGGTCATGAAGTCCTTGATCGGGTTCGGGTTGTTCTCGACGTTCGCCCAGGAGGCGATGTTCGGCGTGGTCGCACCGTTGGCGCTGGCCGGGATGGCCGCCTGCGCGAACGGGGTGGTGGCCAGGTTGTTCAGCGAGGCCTTGTTCGGGATCAGGCCGGTGGTGGCCATCTGGCCCTCGTACTTGTCCGAGAGCGCGATCTTGAGCAGGCCCTTGGCCAGGTCCTGGTTCTTGCCCGCGGCCGGGATGGCCAGGTTCGAGCCACCGAGGAAGACGCCGGACGGCTTGTCGGCGGTCACACCCGGGAGCGGGAAGTAGCCCACGTTCTCGGCCGGCATGTCCTTGGCCGCGGGGGCCTCCCAGCCGAGGCCGATCATCGCGCCGACGTCGCCCTTGGGGAAGAGCGTCATCTGCTGCGGGGTGGCCTCGTCCTTGTCCTTCGGCGCGCTGGAGTAGCTCTGCAGCTTCTGGTAGGTCGCGAAGGCGGCCTTGGCCTCCGGGGACTCCAGGTTGCCGACCCAGTTCGAGCCGTCCTGCTTCGCGATCTTGCCGCCGCTGCCGGCGATCAGGCCGAAGTAGGTGTACCACTCCTGGCCGGGCAGGTAGATCGGGTTGGTGACACCCTCGGTGGTCTTCAGCTTGTCGAGGTCGGCGTAGAACTCGTCCAGCGTCTTCGGGGTGCCGGTGATGCCGGCCTTGGTCCAGAGCGCCTTGTTGTAGATCACGACGCGGTTGGAGAAGTACCACGGGGCGGCGTACTGCTTGCCGTCCATCACCGAGGACTCGTTCAGGTTGGCGGCCCAGTCCTTGCCACCGAGGTCGGCCTTGGCCGAGGTCAGGTCGGCGAGGCCGCCGGTCGCGGCGTAGCCCGCGGTCTGGGTGTTGCCGATCTCCAGGAGGTCGACCGAACCCTCGGAGAGGGCGGTGGTGACCTTCTGGCCGATGCCGTCCCACTTCTGGACCTGGATGTTGAGCTTGGCACCCGGGTACTGCGCCTCGAAGTCGGCCTTGACGCCGTCCTGCCACGCCTGCGGCGCCGAACCGTCCATGAACCACGCGGTCACGGTCTTGCCGGTGTAGTCCTTGGCCTTGCCGCTGGCGTCGTCGGCCTTCTTGCCGTCCGAACCACAGGCAGCCAGACCGACGACCATTGCTGCGACGCCGACCGCCGCGATGAGCTGACGCTTCACGCCATCCTCCTGAGGGATGCCAGGGTTTCCCCCCATCGGTGGCAGCGGCAGACCCACGCATACTGGTAGGTAAGGTGCCGCGGACCCATGGGACGGGTTGGAATTCATAGGGTCTGGCCTGCAGTGGTGTAGACCAGATGCCTGGAGCTTGGCCTAGACCAATGGGTGTGTCAACGGTCCTCGGACCATTCCGGAGCACCTGTTATCAAGCCGACACCGCTCATCGTTCATCGCGTGATGAGGTGTTCGTTCCCCGGCCATACATGCAACGATGTGTGCCGTTGAACAAAGTGCGGAGCCGCAGGGGTCCCGCAAGGGGCAGGAGAGACGGCCGATGACCAGCGACGGGGGCACCACAGCCCAGGTGAACGACCCCCAGGCGAAGAGCCTCCCGACGCAGCCCGCCCCGGCGGGCGCCCGGGTGCCGAAGTACTACGGTCTCAAGCGCCACCTGCTCCAGCTGACCGAGACCCAGCCGGCCGGCACCCCGGTACCGCCCGAGCGGGCCCTCGCCGCCCAGTTCGACACCTCCCGCACCACCGTCCGGCAGGCCCTGCAGGAGCTGGTGGTCGAGGGGCGCCTGGAGCGCATCCAGGGCAAGGGGACGTTCGTCGCCAAGCCCAAGGTCGCCCAGGCCCTGCAGCTCACCTCCTACACCGAGGACATGCGCGCCCAGGGCCTGGAGCCCACCTCCCGGCTGATCGAGGTCGGCTACATCACCGCGGACGACCGGCTCGCCCCGCTGCTGGACATCAAGGCCGGCGGCCGGGTGCTGCGGATCGAGCGCCTGCGGCTGGCCAACGGCGACCCGATGGCGATCGAGGTGGCCCACCTCTCCGCCAAGCGCTTCCCGGCACTGCGCCGCAACCTGGTCAAGCACAACTCGCTCTACACCGCGCTGCGCGAGGTGTACGGGGTCACCGTGGCCGAGGCCGAGGAGACCATCGAGACCACCCTGGCCAACCCGCGCGAGGCCGGCCTGCTCGGTTCGGACCTCGGCCTGCCGATGCTCCAGCTCGCCCGGCACTCCTTCGACGCCGACGGCGCGCCGGTGGAGTGGGTGCGCTCGATCTACCGCGGCGACCGCTACAAGTTCATCACCCGCCTCCAGCGGCCGAGGTAGCCCCCGCGCACCGCTCCGGCGCATCCAGGCGCACCACCTGCCCGGCGCACCCCGCGTGCGCCGGGCATCGCCGTACGCTGCCGTACTCCTCCGTACTCCTCCGTACGCTGCCGCGCGCCGCCGTACGCTGCCGTGCTCCCGGGTGCACCGGGGCGCGCCGATCCGTGCTCGGCACGGGCCGCCCCTCCTCCCGGGCGAGCGGAGGGGGACGAACCACATGGGTGAGTTCCGTGAAGCCGGGTGACATCGGTCACGTCGTGCTCTACATTCCGCAGCGGTAATGAGCCGATCACCAGCGGTGCTGCTCGGCGGGTTCGGGGAGCTCCGCGCTCCGGGCTGCGGCGCCGACGAGGTGACACCTCTTCAGCGGGAGCCGTGCGTGTCGTCAGATGTCGAAGTGAAAGAGTCCCTGCCCGAACCGCCACCCGTCCCGGTGCCCGTGGTCACGCCGGAGCGCGTACTGGCCGGGCTCAGTCTGCTGGTCCCGATCGTCGCGCTGCTCTGGGTCTCCTCGTACGCCAAGACCGGGCCGAGACTGGGCGGGATCCCGTTCTTCTACTGGTACCAGATGCTCTGGGTCCCGGCGTCGGCCCTCTTCACGGTGGCCGCCTACCTGCTGATCACCCGCGACGAGAGGGCCCGCAAGGCCGCCCGGGCCGGTGAGCTCGGATGAACCACCACGTCAACGTGCTCGCCCTGACCGTGTTCCTGGTCTTCTTCGCGCTGGTCACGGTGATGGGCTTCCTCGCCTCGCGCTGGCGCCGGGCGGACGACGCCCAGCACCTGCACGAGTGGGGCCTGGGCGGCCGCAGCTTCGGCACCTGGGTCACCTGGTTCCTGCTCGGCGGGGACCTCTACACCGCGTACACCTTCGTCGCCGTACCGGCGGTGATCTACGGCGTGGGCGCGGCCGGCTTCTTCGCGGTGCCGTACACGATCATCGCGTACCCGCTGGTCTTCCTCTTCCTGCCGCGGCTCTGGTCGGTCGCCCGGGTGCACGGGTACGTCACCACCGCCGACTTCGTCCGCGGGCGCTACGGCTCCAAGGTCCTCTCGCTGGCGGTCGCGCTGACCGGGATCCTCGCCACCATGCCGTACATCGCGCTCCAGCTGGTCGGCATCCAGGCGGTGCTGGACGTGCTGGGCGTCGGCGGCGGCGAGAACTCCAACTGGTTCGTCAAGGACCTGCCGCTGTTCCTGGCCTTCGCGGTGCTGGCCGCGTACACCTACTCCTCCGGACTGCGGGCGCCGGCCCTGATCGCCTTCGTCAAGGACACCCTGGTCTACATCGTGATCATCGTCGCGGTGATCTACATCCCGATGCGGCTCGGCGGCTACGGCCACATCTTCGACGCCGCCGCCCAGAAGTTCGAGAAGCCCAATCCGGTCACCGGCAAGCCCACCGGCTTCCTGGTCACGCCGGAGAGCGCGCAGTGGACGTACGCCACACTGGCGCTCGGATCAGCGATGGCGCTGTTCATGTACCCGCACTCGGTGACCGGCGTGCTCGCCTCGAAGTCCCGCCGGACGGTACGGCGCAACATGGCGATCATGCCCGCGTACTCGTTCATGCTGGGCCTGCTGGCACTGCTCGGCTTCATGGCCATCGCGGCCGGGGTCGGCAAGGGCGTCAAGGGCTACAACGCGCAGCTGGCGGTGCCGCAGCTGTTCGCCGACATGTTCCCGGACTGGTTCACCGGGGTCGCCTTCGCGGCGATCGGGATCGGCGCGCTGGTGCCGGCCGCGATCATGTCGATCGCGGCCGCCAACCTGTTCACCCGCAACATCTACAAGGACTTCATCAAGCCGACCGCCACCGCGGCCGAGGAGACCAGGGTCGCCAAGATCGCTTCGCTGCTGGTGAAGGTCGGCGCACTGGCCTTCGTCCTGTTGATGGACAAGCAGTTCGCGATCAACCTGCAGCTGCTCGGCGGCCTGTGGATCCTGCAGACCTTCGTCTCGCTGGTCGGCGGCCTGTTCACCCGCTGGTTCCACCGCTGGGCCCTGCTCGCGGGCTGGGCGGTCGGCATGGTCTACGGCACCTGGACGGCCTACGGGATCAAGGCCGCCACCACGAAGCACTTCGGCGGCAGCGCGGCCGAGATCCCCGGCATCGGGGAGATCGGCTACATCGGCGTGACCGCCTTCGTGCTGAACCTGCTGGTCGCCGTGGTGCTGACGCTGGTGCTGCGGGCCTTCAAGGCCCCCGAGGGCGTCGACGAGACCAGCCCGTCCGACTACCGGGCGGAGGCCGGCGAGGAGCAGGTCGAGAACGCGCCGGTGCCGGTGGCGGCGCACTGATACACCCTGCGCGCGCCCTGTGATCGCGCCGTCCCCTCCGTGAACACTGGAGAGGGCGGCGCGATCATATGTATGAGCGGACCGTCCGGGGTACTCGACGACAACCTCGACCACAACGGGGAGCAGCGGCCATGGCAGAGCTCGGCACCACCCTGAACGGACAGCAGCCCGGCGTGCAGCCCGACGTGCAGCCCGGCGGACGGCAACCCGCCGAGCAGCCCGCGGACCGGCAGCCGGGGGGGCAGCCCGCCGCCGTCTACCAGGTGAAGGGCCGGCGGCCGGTGAACGGCCGGCACCGGCCCGCGCCCGCCTCCCGTCAGCCGTCCGTGCTGATCGCCACCCGGCACGGCGAGTCCACCGCCAACGTGGAGTTCCAGCTGGCCGAGGCTGCCGGCGCGCTGAGCGTGCCGATCAGCTGCCGGGACGCCGACATCCCGCTCTCCATGAACGGCCGCCGGCAGGCGCAGGCGCTCGGCCACTGGTGGGCCGGGCTGCCCGCGGCGGACCGTCCGCGCAGCGTCTGGTGCTCCCCCTACGTCAGGACCGCCGAGACGGCCCGGATCGCGCTCGCCCAGGCGGCCGGCCTCGGGGCCGTCCCGATCTCGCTGGCCGTCCGCTACGACGAGCGGCTGCGCGACCGCGAGCTGGGCATCCTGGAGATGCTGCCTCGGGCCGCGATCGAGGCCCAGCACCCGCAGGAGGCCGACCGGCGGCGCAAGATGGGCGAGCTGTACTACCGGCCGCCGGGCGGCGAGTCCTGGTCGGACGTCGCCCTGCGGGTCCGCAGCTGCCTGCGCGACCTGCGGGAGGAGGAGGACGGGAATCCGGTCCTGCTGGTGGCGCACGACTGCACCGTGCTCATGCTGCGCTACGCGCTGGACCGGCTCACCGAGCAGCAGCTGCTGGAGCTGGAACAGGTCCGCAACTGCTCGACCAGCGTGTGGCGGGCCGCGGACGGCCGGCTGCGCAGAGAGCGCTGGAACGCGATCGAGCACCTGTCCGCGGACGGCTGAGCCGGCCGGCCCCGCCGCGGCCGCGGCTCCGGCGGGGTCAGACCCGCAGCTCCGGCGCCCCGGCCCAGGGGCCGCCGGCGAAGGTCCGGCGGTAGGCCAGCGGGCTCGTGCCCAGCCAGCGGCCGAAGTGGTGCCGCAAGGTCGCGCCGTTGCCGAAGCCGCAGCTGGCGGCGATCGCGTCGACGGGCTCGTCGGTGCCCTCCAGCAGGCGCTGGGCGAGCAGCAGGCGCTGGCCGGTGAGCCAGCGGTGCGGGGTGGTGCCGGTCTCCTGCTGGAAGCGCCGGGCGAAGGTCCTCGGGGACATGTGGGCCAGCGCGGCCAGCCGGTCGACCGTCCACTCCTGGTCCAGCTGGTGGCGCATCCGGTCGAGCAGCCCGCCGAGCGGAGCGCCGTCGTCCTGGGGCAGCGGCCGGGCGACGAACTGCGCCTGGCCGCCCTCCCGGTGCGGGGCGACCACCATCCGGCGGGCGATGCCCCGGGCGACCTCGGCCCCCTGCAGCCGGCGGACCAGGTGCAGGCAGGCGTCGATGCCCGCCGCCGTACCGGCCGAGGTGATCACCGGGTCCTCGTCCACGTAGAGGACGTCGGGTTCGACGACGGTGTGCGGGAAGCGCCGGGCGAGCTCGTCGACGTGCCGCCAGTGGGTGGTGGAGCGGCGGCCGTCGAGCAGCCCGGCCTCCCCGAGCAGGAAGGCGCCGCTGCAGATCGACAGCACCCGCGCGCCGCGCTCGGCCGCCTCCCGTACCGCCCGCACCAGGGGGGCCGGGTAGCGCTCGCGTACGCCGGTCGCGGTGACCACCACCAGGTCGGCGGTGGCGAGGCGCTCGGGGCCGTGCGGCACGTCCATGGTGAAGCCTGCGTGGGTGCCGTGCGGGCCCGTGCGCTCGCCGGCCACCGCGAAGTCGTACACCGGCAGGCCCTGCTCGCTGCGGTCGAGGCCGAAGACCTCGCAGGCCACGCCGAGTTCGAAGGGGTGGACCTCTTCCAGGACGACGGCGACGACGTTCGTGAGCATGCCGTCCAGGATGCCGCGCCCGGCGGGCGCGCGCCAGAGGCCCGGTGGCAGTATTTCGACGGGATCGGGCATTCCTGCCACTCGTGGCGGCCGCGCGGCGCCGCGAGAGTGGAGCCATGGACTCCTCGACGCTCGCAAGCGCACTCGCCCTGGTCGGTGCCGTCGGCGGCTTCGGCCTGCTCGGTCTGCTGGTCGGCCGCGACGTGGACCGCAACAGCGGCCACGGGCGGGACAACTGGCACCGTCCGACCGGCTACCCCGCCGACCCCGACGCGCCCGACCGGCTGCACGGCGACCCCGGCCGCGCCGCCCCCGGCAGCGCCTGCGACCGGTCGGCCGGCACCCTCCCGGCCCCCTCCGCGCCGTCCTCGGGCACACTGGCCCGATGGACATCGTCATCCGCCACGCCCGCGAGGAGGACCTCCCGGGTGCGGGCGAGGTCTGCGTCGAGGCCTTCGTCGGGGACGGCCACACCGCGCCCGACAGCGGCTACGTCGGCCTTCTGCGCGACGCCGCCCGCCGGGCCCGGGAGGCCGAACTCCTCGTCGCGGTCGACGCAGACGGACAGGTCCTCGGCTGTGTGACCCTCGCCGTCGGCGGCACCGACTGGGCCGACATCGCCGCCGAGCACGAGAGCGAGATCCGGATGCTGGCCGCGGGCGGCGCCGCCCGCGGCCGCGGCGTCGGCGAGGCCCTGGTGCGCGCGGCGGTCGCCCGCAGCCGCGAACTCGGGCTCACCGGCATGGCGTTCTCCACCCGGCCCGGGATGCTCGCCGCACACCGCGTCTACCGGCGGGTGGGATTCACCCGGGCCCCCGGGCGCGACTGGTCACCGGCGCCGGGAATCGACCTGATGGTCTACTCGATGACCTTCTGAGGGAGCATCCGGCTACTGCTTGTCGTAGTCGGGCGCCACGTAGATGGTGTACCGGCCCCGCTCGCCGCTCTTCACCACGGTGGCCACCCGGTAGCCGGCCTGCTTGAGGGTCGGCTGGATCGCCCGGTCGGTGTCGCCCGTCTGGGTGAAGTCCAGGACCACCACCTTCCACTCGTGCGCCTCGATACCGGCCTGGATGGCGGGCACCCCGGTCTGCTGCGTACCGGTGGCCGGGTCCCGGCGGTAGACACCCACCAGGTCCTTCCACTGCTGCCAGTTGGACGACTCGCGCAGGTAGTAGGCGGGGACGTTGTAGTTCTCGACCAGGTAGCGGTCGGTCCCCTTGCGCACGTACGGGTCCAGCGCGGCCACGAAGTCCTTCGAGTCCGTCCACTCGCCGAACATCGTCCGCCCCTGGCCCGACCCCGCGTACCCGAGCGGTACGACCACCAGGGCCACCGCCACGATCCCGACCGCGACGTGGGCCCTGCTCCTCAGCACCGTGACGATCCGGGCCAGCAGCAGGCCCGCCACGATGCAGGCGAACCAGGCCCCGAAGTCGACGTGCTTCTGCAGGGAGAGCCAGGTGTGGATGCGGATCTGGTTGGCCGGCGCGAGCACTCCGCCCACCAGCAGCACCACCGCGAGCCAGAACTCGGACCAGCCCTCCGGACCGCGCCTGCGCGCGGCCACCAGCTGCACCACCACGCCGACGAGCGCGACCACCAGCAGGGCGCCGACCCACTTGGCTGCCTCCCCCGCCACGTACCCGTACGCGTCGTGGCCCGGGGCGCGCTTGAGGGTGGTGTGGTCGAAGCCGCTGATGTACCGCTCACCGGCGAACCCCGCCGCCGCGGCGAGGGCCAGCAGGAAGGTGAACATCAACAACAGGCCCCGCTTCCAGCGGAACCAGGCCCCGGGCGGGCCCCCGGGCCCGGCCAGGACCGCGATGCCGAGAACGACCGGCACCCAGAGCAGCGCGGCGTACTTGGTGCAGCCGGCCAGCGCCAGCAGCAGGCCGGAGAGGACCAGACTCGGGTACCCGCCGCCGGTGGTCAGCCGGACCGCGAGGTAGCCGGCCCAGGCCAGCACCGCCAGCCCCATCGAGTCGTAGGTGGCCAGTCCGCCGAGGAACTGGGTGGGCCCGAGCGCCGCGAAGCACGCCGCCGCGCAGAAGGCCGCGAGCGAGCCGTAGAGGCGCCGGGTGGCGAGGTGGACGGCCACCGTGGCGGACAGCATGAAGAGCAGGCTCAGCAGCCGGGCACCGGTCAGGCCGCCCGCCATGTCGGCGAGGGCCACGATCACCGGATAGATCAGCGGGGATCCGGAGAAGAAGGTCTCGTAGGTCGCCACCGGCGTGCCGTGCACCAGGTTCGCGATCTCCTGGTAGCCCGCGTAGATGTAGGTGCCCTCGTCCACGAAGGCCGTGTTGCTGACGAGCAGGTGGTACGAGAGCACTCCCTGGACCAGCAGGACCGCGAACAGCGGGAGCAGGTCGGGTCGCAACGCGGGCCGGGGCGGCCGGGGCACCGGCTCCGCGGGCCGGCCCGGGCGCCGGCGGGAGCCGGCGCCCGAGGTCGCTCCGTCGGCGCCGCGGGGCGGCGCCCCCGCGGCGCCCGCCGGCCGGGCGTCCGCCGGGCCGGGGGCGAGCGGCGCCAGGATCGGCCGTCGGGTCGACTCGGGCCGGATCCAACGGCCGTCCGCACTCATCAGGTGTTTCCTCACTCGGGGTCCCGTGCCCCTACGGCACGTGTCGGGGCTCGAACTGCTTGTCGGCGCCGGGGCGGGCCCGCGCCCCGGCGCCGTGGTCCGGCGCCCGGTCGCCGTGTCCCACCACCCGACGGGCCGTCGGCCCGTCGGGCGGGCTCAGCCGGTGAGCCAGGCGTTCGCGGGCGCGGTGGCCGGCGGGGAGCTCGCACCTGCGACGATCTTGACGATGTCGGCCTCCGGCAGCACCTGGCCCCAGGTCTGGATGTCCAGGACCGCCCCGTGCCAGGGATCGGTCCACTGCGAGTTCGAGCTGAGCCGGCCCACCTGGAGTGCGTCGGTACCGCTCTCCTGGATGCCGGAGGCCGGGGCGGACGCCTGGGCCACACCGTTGACGTACAGCGTGATCTGCCGGGTCGCGTCGTCGTAGACGCCGGTCAGCACCGCCCACTGATTGACCGTCGCGTCACCCTTGGAGTAGGCCACCGCGGAACCGCCGCCGGGGAGCTGGACCTTGAAGTACCAGAGGTTGCGGCTGTCCGAGGCGCTGCGCCCGAGCGCGAAGGAGTAGTACTGGCCGTCGCCCTGGCTGACCGCACTGCGGTTGCCCGCCGGGACGTCGACGAGCACCCGGGCGGAGACGGTGAAGCTCTTGCTGGTGTCGATGACCTGCTCGGCGGTCTGGGCGAAGGAGTTCTGTCCGCTGGGGAGCTTGAGGACCTGGCCCTGGACCCCGGGCACCGCGCCCGGCTTGGCATCGGATCCCAGACCGAGGGCGATGCTCCCCTTGGTCGCCGGGAGCGAGCCGACGGTCGGCGGCCCCTGGATGCCGTGCGGAGTGCCGCTCGCCGTCGGGGCCGGGTCCTTGGAGCCGCTCGCGCTCGCGCTCGCGGCAGGGCTCCTGGTGCCGTCGGCCTGCGGGGTGTCCGACTTCTTGCCCGTCACCAGCACGGCGCCGACGACGATGCCGCCGACGACCAGGACGGCGACGGCCGCCCCGCCGAGCCGGAACAGGCGCCGTCGCTTCCGCTGCTGCTGCTCGTGACTGGCCGCCAGCGCCGCCCAGTCCGGCTCGGAAGGGCCCTGCGGCTGGAAGCCGCCCGGCCCCCAGGGTGGCTGCGGCGCGCCGGGGCCGGCGCCGGCCGGGCCGGTCGGCGATTGCTGCGGGGGCCACCCTGGGGTTTGGCCCGGCTCACCAGCCGGTACCGGTCGATCGCTCATGTGTCGGAATGGTAAGGCATCACTCCCCCAAGCCCCGTGGGGTGTGACCAAGATGGAACGCTGCGCGCTACGAGAGGCCGTTGTACGGCAGCGTCCAGTGCTGCGAGTCCCCGCCGCGGCACGGTCTGAGAGCGACCGCCGCACCCACCGCCAGCACGCCGTCGGCGGTGTCCAGGCACAGGCCCGACTCCCGGTGCACCAGGGTCTGGCCGGCCCCGGACCACCACCGCTGTGCGGCGGCCCCCGTGCAGCGGGACAGCGCCGCCGAACCGCCGTCCCCGGTCGGTGCCAGGCATGCCGCGCCCGCGCGCAGCGAACCGTCGTTGCCCACCGTCCAGGCGGTCGCCCCGGCCGGGTCCCCGCAGGCGCCGACCGTCACCGGCGCGCCCGCCGCCCCGCCGCCGCCGTACCGCAGGCAGACGCCGGGCGCACCGGCCGTCAGTTCGCCGACCGGCAGGCCGACCCGGTTGTGGAAGGCGAACGAGGAGCTCCGAAGGCCCACCCCGCCGCTCCAGATCTCGAAGCCCGCCTGCACCCGGCACAGGTAGGAGGCCGGCGGGACGTAGCCGCGTGTCAGGGCGTCCGCGGTGAAGAGCCGGAGGTTCAGACCGTGGGCGCTGTGGGTCGGCGTCGTCCGCACGTAGCTGATCACGCTGTGCGGGCCGGTGACGGGCGCCTGGTAGACGTCGAACGTCGAGTCCCCCACGGTCTGGGCGTCGGTGACCTTCTTGCCGGCCGGCTGGGTGCTGTCGGTGGAGTCCAGCCAGATCATCACCTCCGCGCTCTCGCCCGGGAGGCAGTTGTCGGGGCTGGGGCCGAACCAGAGGTCGTAGGAGAGGTTGTAGGAGCCGGCCACCTTGCCCGCCGAGGCGTCCCAGTCACTGGTCGCGTCGCCCAACGCGCTCACCGGGACGGGCAGCCCGCTCGCGCCGGGGGCGGTGGAGATGTTGGGGTAGGCGCCCGGTGCCAGCGGGGCCTTCGGGACGAACTCACGCACCGCCGACACCACGAAGCCGGTCGCTCCCGGGGTGTCCAGGCAGACCGTGCCGGCCGTGTTCCACGGGTTCGGCTCCAGAACCTTTGTCCCGTTGTCGACCAGCCGCTTGGGGAAGGGGGTCTCCGGGGACGAACAGAGGCTGGCGGCGGCCGTCGCCGTCGGCTCGGCGGACGCCGTCGGCGCCGGCGGCGCGGCAGCCGGCAGGGCCTGGCTGGTGCAGCCGACGAGCAGGGTTGCCACCGTGCCGTACGCGACGGCCGCCGCCCGCCCGCGCCAGGTCGACCGCGGCCAGGCTCCGCGTGTGGCCTTGCCCTTCACGTTTCGCTCCCTCTGCTGCTCATGGGCCATCACCCCGCTGGGCATGACGAGCGCCAAGCGTAGCTGCGAACTCCTGTTCACATCACGATCGGAACTCAATCCCGGCTCCGGTGGGCCTGACAGCCATCCGCCCGGGTTTCGCCGGAGGGCTTCCCGTACGATCCTGACGGTCCGACCACGCCACCGCGGACCGCGTTTTCGGGGAGTTCGTCCAATTCGTACGTATCTGGGGAGGGAGCCCGCGTGACTGTCACCGAGGGTACCCAGCTCGCGGGCAGCAGGAGAGCGGCCACCTCACGCCGGAAGAGCCGTCAGGAGCCGCGCGCCCGCGCGCAGCGCGGCCTGCTCCCACAGCCACCGGACAACGTCGAGAAGTACTCCTACACCAGGAGCCACCTCTGGATCCTGACCTGCTTCTCACTGCTCAGCTTCGTCTGCATGGTGGCCAGCCAGGTCGGCCTGCTCGCCGCCACCAAGTGGTTCTGGTTCTGCCTCCCCTTCCTGGCGTTCACGGTGGTCTACTACGTGATCTCCCGCTGGGTGCACGGCTTCAACGAGAGCTTCGACCTCAAGGCGCACCGCACGCTGGTCCGGGGCTGGCGCCCGGAGCACTACCCGACCGTGGACGTCTTCCTGCCGGTGGCCGGCGAGCCGATCGAGGTGCTGCACAACACCTGGACCCACGTGGCCCGGTTGCGCGACCAGTACCCCGGCGAGGTCACCCCGTACGTGCTGGACGACAGCGACAGTCCCGAACTCGCCCAGATGGCGGTGGACTTCGAGTTCGTCTACGGCACCCGCAACAACCGGGGCTGGTTCAAGAAGGCCGGCAACCTGCAGTTCGGCTTCCGGAACTCCGACAGCGACTTCATCCTCATCCTGGACGCCGACTTCGCCCCTCGGGCCGACCTGTTGGAGGAGCTGCTCCCCTACATGGCGGCGGACCCGTCGGTCGGCATCGTCCAGTCCCCCCAGTTCTTCCGGATCCTCGACTCGCAGAACTGGATCGAGCGCGGCGCGGGCGCCGTGCAGGAGCTGTTCTACCGCACCGTCCAGGTCTCGCGGCAGCGCAACGACGGCGCGATCTGCGTCGGGAGCTGCGCCGTGTACCGCCGGTCCGCCCTGGTGGAGAACGGCGGGACCACCCTGATCGAGCACTCCGAGGACGTGCACACCGGGTTCGACCTGCGTCGGCTCGGATGGGACCTGCGCTACGTGCCGGTCGCCCTGGCCGCCGGGGTGTGCCCGGACAACGTCGGCGGGTTCTTCAACCAGCAGTACCGGTGGTGCTCCGGATCGATGAGCCTGCTGAGCAGCCGCAAGTTCTGGGAGACCAGGCTCCGGCCCCTCACACGGCTGTGCTACCTCTCCGGCTTCTTCTACTACATCCACACCGCGCTGTTCACCCTCATCACGCCGCTCGTCCCGCTCGTGCTGCTGCTGATGCGGCCTGACCTGATCCGCTGGGAGAACACCGCGCTGGTGCTCCCCGGCCTGGTCTACGCCACCCTGATATTCCCGCTCTGGCACAAGAACCCCTACCGGCTGGAGGCCTGGGCCGCCCGCATGATGTACGGCTGGGCCCACGTCTTCGCCATCTACGACATCCTGCGGCGCAACCGGATGGCCTGGCAGGCGACCGGCTCCAGCGGCGCCCGCAAGAACAGGACCCGGCGGTTCTGGATGGGCACGATCCTGTGGAGCGGGGGGACCGCGGTGCTGTGGGTGGGAGCGGGCATCTGGCGCATGCTCACCATGGGGCCGCTCGACTTCACCCTGGTGCTCGCGTCCGGCCTGTTCTACGCCGTCGTGGTGGGCCGCGTACTCGTCCAGCCGCGTCCCACGGAAGCTGTGTGATCACCGTGCCCGCCCGCAGTCCCCGATCCGCCGCCCGTCGTTCGCCCGCGCTGCTCGCGCTCCTGGTGGCCGGTCTGCTCCTGGCGACCGGCTGCGGTCCGGCGGATCCCGGCTTCGCCTCGGCGCAGAGCGGCGAGCTCGCCCCGCCGACACCCGGCGCCACCACCACCGCCGTCGCGCCGAGCGCCGTCGCCGGCCTCCCGTACAACGTCACACCGCTGCTCAAGCCGAGCCACAAGTACCTGGGTGTCGCACTGCCCGGCGTCCCGCTGTCGATGGACGCCCTCCCCGGCTACACCGCCTCGATCGGCAAGCAGCCGAACGTCCTGGAGTACTACGCCCGGTGGGGCGACGGTTTCGACACCCTCGGGGTCCGGAAGATCTACGACACCGGGGCCCTGCCGTACATGGCCTGGGAGCCGCAGTCCGACTCGCTGGCGTCGATCGCGGCCGGCCGGACCGACGACTACGTCAAGGGCGTGGCCAGGGCGACCGCCAAGCTCAACCTGCCGATCGCGATCAGCATCGCGCACGAGATGAACGGCGACTGGTACCCGTGGGGCCGGCAGGCCTCCAGCGCCGCCGACTTCGTCGCGGCCTGGCGTCACGTCCACGACCTCTTCAACGAGGCCGGTGCGACCAACGTGATCTGGGTCTGGAGCCCCAACATCATCATCCCCGCCCCCAACACCCGGCTGGCCCCGTACTACCCGGGCGACACCTACGTGGACTGGGCCGGCATGACGGGCTACTTCACCCTGAGCGGGCCGAAGACCTTCGACACCCTGTACGGCTCGACGATGACGGAGATCCGTACCTTCAGCAAGAAACCCTTCTTCATCAGCGAGACCGCCTCCGAGGGCGAGAAGCGCCGGCGTTCGGACATCGACCAGCTCTTCGGCGGTCTGGCGGCCCACGACGACGTCATCGGTTTCGTCTGGTTCAACATCGTGAAGCGGTCGGACTGGCGCGTCGAGACCTCGGCGCAGTCCCTCGAGGACTACAAGAAACGCGCCTCCGACCCTCGCTACGGCTTCGACATCCGGAACCCATGATGCCCCCAGAGACCGACTCCTGGTTCACCCCGCAGCCGCCGGCCCGGACCCCGCCCGACGAGGCCGGGCAGGCCCGGCACCCCCGTACCGAGGAGCACGGCGCTCAGTGGTTCGAGCCGGCCGGCGACGATCCGTCCGAGGACGCCGGGTACGCGCCCCGACCGGTCGGCCACGGCGGGTACGGTCCGGCCCCTGACGGACCCCGGAGCGCCGACGAGGCCCGGGCCGTCCAGGAGCCCCGGAGCGCCGACGAGGCCCGGGCCGTCGAGCTGGCGCCCTACCGGATCCCGCGCGTCCCCGACACCGGCTGGGATCCGGCCCCGAGCCCCCGGCGGCGCTGGATCGGCCGCGGCCTGCTGTTCGGTGTGCTGGCCATCCAGGCGGCGCTCTCGCTGCGTCTGAACAGCGCCGCGCACCCGGACGAGGCGGTCTCGCTGATCGTCGGCCGCCAGGAGCTGGCCCGGCTGAGCGACGGCACCGCGGTCACCACCGACCTGATCCACCAGGTCACCGGACTGCCCTGGCTGTATCCGCCGCTGGCCGGCTTCGGCGTGAACGCCAGCGGTGTGTTCGGGGCCAGGCTGATCAGCCTGGTCTTCGCCCTGCTCACCACCACCCTGCTCTACTCGCTGACCCGACGGCTCTTCAACGAGCGCGCCGCCATCTGCGGTGCCGGGGCGTACGCCGTCCTGCAGTCCACCGTGGTCGTCGGCTTCTACGCCGCGCCGGACGCCCTCGCCGTCATGCTGGTGGCGCTCGCGGCCTGGCTGATCACGCTCACCGCCCGGGCCCCGGTGGTCACCGTGCTGCTGGCCGCGCCGGCCGCGGCGCTGGCGGCCGCGGTGGAGTACGCCTCGGTGCCGGCGCTGCCCGTCCTGCTCGCGCTGGCCCTGATCACCGCGTGGCCGCACCGGGGCGCCCTCCCCGCCGTGCTGCGCTCCCTCCTGCTCGGGCTGGGAACCGTCGGCGTGCTGCTGCCCTTCGGCATTCCGGCGGCCGTCTGGACGCACGCGACGATCCCGGCCCGAGGGACGCAGTCGGCCGGGTCGATCCTCCTCGCCGCCGTCCAGTGGGGCGGTCTGTTCACCGTGCTCGCCATCGCCGGAGCGGTCGCCTACGTCCGCCGGGAGCGGATGAACGAATCCCCCGACACCGACGCCGTCACCGCGTCGCGCCTGCGCCGGACCGCGCTCGGTGCGACCCTGTGCGCGGCGGCGCTGCTGATCCCCGCGCTGCACGCGTACCAGAACTCCTCGGCGGTGATGTTCCGCCACATCGGCTTCGGGATGCTCTTCGCGGCCCCGCTGGCCGGGGTGGGCATCACCCGGCTGGTCGGCGCGCACTTCCGCCACCCCCAGCTGGGCATCCTGGTCTGGGTCGCACTGCTCGCCCTGGGCCTGGACCAGGCGGCCCTGAGATTCCAGAACGGCCCCGACTCCGGCAGCCTGATGGGTGTCCTGCGCGCGAACGCCACGCCCCAGGGCCACTACCTCACCGAGGTCGACGGCCTGCCGGAGTACTACCTGGGCGGCGTCTCCCGGCCCGAGCAGTGGGTCTCGGCCCGGGCCGGGACGGACTACCAGGATCCGGCCGGGGTGAGGCACCAGGGACAGGACGGCACCGCGGCCGCCATCCGGGACGGCTACTTCACCCTGGTGGTGCTCGACAGCACCGCGCCGGCCGCCGTGACCAAGGTCATCACCGAGGCCGTCGAGAGCAGCGGGCGCTACCGTCTGATCGCGCAGTTCACCTCCACGACGGTCGACTCGGGCACCTACCGTGTGTTCCTCATGCACTGAGTGCAGCGACCGGCTTCCTGTGCGCAACACGCCAGTCGCCACTACATATGGGGCCGCGATAGTCAGCCGCCACTACATGTATGCTTTCCCTCGCTGTCGAAGCAGGGGAACCCGGTGGAAATCCGGGACTGCCCCGCAGCGGTGAGCGGGTGGCTGGGCCAGCATCCGCAAGTCCGATGACCTGCCGACGGTGTGCTCCAGGGCGTCCCCGCAGTCGCCAGCAGCACAGCAGTGACGTCCGGGCCTCGCGGGTGGGCCAGGGGGGTGATGTGCGCGCGCCGTCAGGTGTCCGCGCTGCGCTCCCCTGCGCCCAGACGGTCCGGTCCGCCCCCTCGCCGACCGCCGCCGCCAGGAGAGAAGCGCCTTGACCACCGCTGCCTCAGCCACCCTGCCCGCCCAGGGTTCCAGCACCTCCGCCCCGTCCGACCCGAAGGTCTCCGACCCGGGCGGAGCGCTCCTGCGGCTGCTGACCGACCGCAGCGCCGACCTGCCCGAGGTCGACCCCGGCCACGTCGCCGCCGCCGCCCTGCGCGGCCGCAACGCCGGCTCCGACTTCGCGGAGCTGCGCGGGCTGGCCGTCGAGGCCGCCGCGTCGATGATCGCCGAGGACCCGCAGTACTCGAAGCTCGCCGCCCGCCTGCTGGCGCTGGAGATCCAGGACGAGGCCGTCGGCCAGGGCGCCGTCTCCTTCTCCGCCTCGATCACCGTCGGCCACGCCGAGGGCCTGATCGGCGACGCCGCCGCCGCGTTCGTGGCGAAGCACGCCGACACGCTGGACGCGCTGATCGACCAGCGGGGCGACGACCGCTTCGAGTACTTCGGCCTGCGCACCGTGCAGTCGCGCTACCTGCTGCGCCACCCGATCACCCGCAAGGTGGTCGAGACCCCGCAGCACTTCCTGCTCCGCGTCGCGTCCGGCCTGGCGGTCGGCGACGACGAGCAGGCGGTGCGCGAGGTCGCCGAGCTGTACGCGCTGATGAGCGCGCTCTCGTACCTGCCGTCCTCGCCGACCCTGTTCAACTCGGGCACCCGGCACCCGCAGATGTCCAGCTGCTACCTGTTGGACTCGCCGCTGGACAACCTGGACTCGATCTACTCGCGCTACGCGCAGATCGCCCGGCTCTCCAAGCACGCCGGCGGCATCGGCCTGTCGTACTCCCGGATCCGCTCGCGCGGCTCGCTGATCCGGGGCACCAACGGCAAGTCCAACGGCATCGTGCCGTTCCTGCGCACCCTGGACTCCTCGGTGGCGGCGGTCAACCAGGGCGGCCGGCGCAAGGGCGCGGCCTGCGTCTACCTGGAGACCTGGCACGCGGACATCGAGGAGTTCCTGGAGCTGCGCGACAGCACCGGCGAGGAGGCGCGGCGCACCCACAACCTGAACCTCGCGCACTGGATCCCGGACGAGTTCATGCGCCGGGTCAACGCGGGCACCGACTGGTCGCTGTTCTCCCCGGCCGACGTCCCCGAGCTGGTCGACCTGTGGGGCGCCGAGTTCGACGCCGCCTACCTGGCGGCCGAGGCCGAGGGCAAGGCCCAGCGCACCATCCCCGCGCAGACGCTGTACGCCCGGATGATGCGCACCCTGGCGCAGACCGGCAACGGCTGGATGACCTTCAAGGACGCCTCCAACCGCGCCGCCAACCAGACCGCCGTGCCGGGCCGCACCGTGCACTCCTCGAACCTCTGCACCGAGATCATCGAGGTCACGGACGACTCCGAGACCGCCGTCTGCAACCTCGGCTCGGTCAACCTGGGCGCCCACGTGGCCCCCGGCGCCACCTCCGCCGACCTGCTGAACGCGATGGACTGGGAGCGGCTGGACACCACCGTGCGCACCGCGGTCACCTTCCTCGACCGCGTGGTGGACATCAACTTCTACCCGACCCCCGAGGCCGGCGCCTCCAACTCCCGCTGGCGGCCGGTGGGCCTGGGCGTGATGGGCCTGCAGGACGTCTTCTTCCGGCTGCGCCTGGACTTCGACTCCGCCGAGGCCAAGCGGCTCTCCACGCTGATCTCCGAGCGCATCATGCTGGTCGCCTACGAGCGCTCCAGCGAGCTGGCCGAGCAGCTGGGCCGGCACGAGGCGTACGCGGAGACCCGCGCCGCGCGCGGTCAGCTGCACATCGACCACTTCGAGACGGCCCCGCAGTGGGCGGAGCGCTGGAGCGCACTGCGCGCGCGGATCGCCGCGACCGGCCTGCGCAACTCGCTCCTGCTCGCCGTCGCACCGACCGCCACCATCGCCTCGATCGCGGGCGTCTACGAGTGCATCGAGCCGCAGGTGTCCAACCTGTTCAAGCGCGAGACCCTCTCCGGTGAGTTCCTCCAGGTCAACCCGTACCTGGTCCGCGAGCTGAAGGAGCTCGGCGTCTGGGACGCGCAGACCCGGGACGCGCTGCGCGAGGCCAACGGCTCCGTGCAGGAGCTCAACTGGCTGCCCGTCGAGGTGCGCTCGCTGTACCGCACCGCGTGGGAGCTGCCGCAGCGTGCGCTGATCGACCTGGCCGCCGCCCGGCAGCCGTACATCGACCAGAGCCAGTCGCTGAACCTCTTCATGGCCGCGCCCACCATCGGCAAGCTCAGCTCCATGTACGCGTACGCCTGGAAGGTCGGTCTCAAGACCACCTACTACCTGCGCTCGCGCCCGGCGACCCGGATCGCGCAGGCGGCCTCCGGCGCGGCCCGCGCGGCGGTCCCGGCCCCGGTCTCCGTGCCGACCCCCACCCTCACCCCGGAGGAGGAGGCGGCGCTCGCCTGCTCCCTGGAGAACCCCGAGTCCTGCGAGGCCTGCCAGTGAGCACCCCCACCCCCGAGACGCCCGGCCGCGAGAAGATGCTGCTCGACCCGGGCTTCGAGCTGACGCTGCGTCCGATGCGCTACCCGTCGTTCTACGACCGGTACCGGGACGCGATCAAGAACACCTGGACCGTCGAGGAGGTGGACCTGCACTCCGACGTCGCCGACCTCGCCAAGCTCAGCGAGGGCGAGCGGCACATGATCGGCCGGCTGGTCGCCTTCTTCGCGACCGGTGACTCGATCGTCTCCAACAACGTGGTGCTGAGCCTCTACAAGCACATCAACTCCCCCGAGGCGCGGCTCTACCTGTCCCGGCAGCTGTTCGAGGAGGCCGTGCACGTCCAGTTCTACCTGACGCTGCTCGACACCTACCTGCCCGACCCGGACGACCGCGCGGCGGCCTTCGACGCGGTGGAGAGCATCCCCTCCATCCGCCAGAAGGCGCAGTTCTGCTTCAAGTACATGAACGCGGTCGACCACATCGACTCGCTGCAGACCAAGGAGGACCGCCGCGCGTTCCTCCTCAACCTGATCTGCTTCGCGGCCTGCGTCGAGGGCCTGTTCTTCTACGGCGCCTTCGCGTACGTGTACTGGTTCCGCAGCCGGGGCCTGCTGCACGGCCTGGCCACCGGCACCAACTGGGTGTTCCGGGACGAGTCCATGCACATGGACTTCGCGTTCTCCGTGGTGGACACCGTCCGCCAGGAGGAGCCGGACCTCTTCGACGACGAGATGGCCGAGCAGGTCACCGCGATGCTGGAGGAGGCCGTCGAGGCCGAGCTCCAGTTCGCCCAGGACCTCTGCGGCGAGGGCCTGCCGGGCATGAACACCGCGTCGATGCGGGAGTACCTGCAGACCGTCGCCGACCAGCGGCTCGCCCGCCTCGGCATGCCGGTGCGCTACGGCTCCAGCAACCCGTTCGGGTTCATGGAGCTGCAGAACGTCCAGGAGCTGACCAACTTCTTCGAGCGCCGGGTCTCCGCGTACCAGGTGGCGGTCGAGGGTACGGTCGCCTTCGACGACGACTTCTAGCCGGACGCCGAGGGGCCCCGCCCGCGCGGTCGCGCGGGCGGGGCCCCTCGGTCCGTCGTGACGTCAGTCGTTGGGCACGGTGGCGTACTTGGGCGTTCCCTCGGCCATCTGCTGGAGCGCGTCCTTGCGGTCCCGCTTGGAGAGACGGTCGATGTACAGCTGGCCGTACAGGTGGTCCGTCTCGTGCTGGAGGCAGCGGGCGAAGAAGCCGGTGCCCTCCACCCGGATCGCGTTGCCGTCCTTGTCCTGACCGGTCACCGCCGCGAAGTCGGGGCGGGCCAGCTCGGCGTAGGCGGTGGGGACGGACAGGCAGCCCTCGTTGCTGTCGTCCAGCACCCGGCGCCCGGCGGGGAGCTCCTCCAGCACCGGGTTGATCACGTGCCCGATGTGGCGCACGCCGTCGTCGTCCGGGCAGTCGTAGACGAAGACCTTGGCGTCGACGCCGATCTGGTTGGCCGCCAGGCCGA
The DNA here is from genome assembly GCF_041435095.1 of Kitasatospora sp. NBC_00315. Taxonomy (NCBI): domain Bacteria; kingdom Bacillati; phylum Actinomycetota; class Actinomycetes; order Kitasatosporales; family Streptomycetaceae; genus Kitasatospora; species Kitasatospora sp. NBC_00315. The sequence continues at coordinate 3,204,215 of NZ_CP108025.1, forward strand.
CGCCCTCCGCGGCGTACATCGAGACGAACATGTCGTCGATCAGCGCGGAGAGCTCCGCGTCGAAGGCGACGACGTCCTTGCACGCGTGGTGCAGGACGGGGTTGCCGACCACGGTGATCGGGCGGGCGGTGCCGCGGGAGAGGTCCGGCTCCTCGCCGACCACCTTCAGCGGGGCGGCCTGCGCCTCGCCGTGCTCGTGGTCGTGCTCGTGGGTGTGGTCGTGCTGCTCCGCCATCGATTCTTCCGCTTCCCATGGGTCTGCCGGGGTGACCGCTCAAGGGTACGGCCCCCGGAGGGCCGCCGTCCCTTACTCCGGTCCGCGGCCGTACCGGGGGTCAGCAGACCTCCTCCAGGTCGCGGTAGGCGCGGCTGCCGGGGGCGGCCGCCACCCAGCGGTCGAGGAGCGTGCGCACCAGCGTGGCCGGCGCCGCGATGCCGCACTCGCGCTCGGCGAGCCAGGCCAGCCCGCCGGCGCCCTGGCTGAGGTGGCTCAGGTGCCCGGGGTGGGCGGCGTCGCCGTCGTCGTGCGGGTCGTGGTGGGCGGTGCGGCCGTCGTCGGTGGGCATCCGGCTCTCCGAACACGCCCGGCAGAGCAGCCGGACGGAGGACGTCCAGTCCTCGGCCGCGTACCCGGCGTCCGCCACCAGCCGCTCCAGGGCGTCCCGGTCCCCGGCCGTGGCCGCGTGCAGCAGCACCACGTAGGTGGGGACGGGGGACGGCGCCCACAGCTCGATCTCGTCGAAGACGGGGTAGGCCGCGCCGTCCGCGACCCGCTCGCCGTGCGGGGCGCCGTCGTGCAGCACCACCTCGCCCCAGCGGCGGCCGGAGGACGGCAGCGGGATGGACAGCACCTCGATCCGGGCCGGGTCGAGCCGCCGGCCCCAGACCACCTCGGACTCGCCCTCCGGGGAGAGCCGCACCGGCGTGGTGCCGAGATCCAGGCTGACCGGGCCGGAGGTCGGCGCACCCGCGCGGCCGGGAAGCCTGAGCCCGTACGCCTGCCAGGCGCGGTGGGCCAGCGGCCAGTCCTGCAGGGCCGTGGCGGTGATGCCGAGGTTCCACCAGTCGGCGGCGCCGTGCTCGCGGTCGAGCAGGGCCACCGCGCGCAGGCCGGCGGCCCTGGCCTGCTCCCAGTCCCGGCGGAACTTGTGCAGGAGCGCCAGGTTGAACCAGGAGTCGGAGAGCCAGGGCTCCAGATCGGCGGCCATCACGAGCAGCGCGCCGGCGTCCTCGTAGCGGCCGTCACCGATCAGCGTGAAGGCCCGGTCGGTCGTCTGCCGCCAGGTGGCGGACGGCCGGTGCCGTGTCCGGTGGAAGATCCTCACGTTCGTCCCTGCCGTCGTCGTCCGCTGAGTACCGCCGTGTTCCCGCTGGTTGCCGCACGGACCGGCCCGGCCGCGGGGATTCCTGATCCCGCGCACCGTCCGTCCCGCACCACAGGCCCGCACCGCAAGTCCCGCACCGCGGGGCCCGGACCGCAAGCCCGGGCCCCGGACTCCACGTCCTGAACCCCGTGCCCCGGATCCGGTGTTCCACGCTACGACCGCATCCAACCACGGCCACCGCCGGCGGCGCTCCCCGCAGCCGGGCTTCGGGCGGGCTCGCGGGCCCTGCTGCCCATCCGGGCCAGTGCCTCGACCACCCGGGGGTCGTACGCCCGGCCGCGCTCCAGCCGGAGCAGTTCCAGGGCCTCCAGCCGGCCCGCCGGGTCGGGTACGCCCCGGCCCCGCGCCGCCGTCAGCAGGTCGTCGTGCGCGTTGGCGACCCGGATGATCCGCGCGGCCAGCGGCAGCGAGCGGTCCCAGCCGCCGTCCGGGCCCCGGCAGGGGTCGGCCAGCCGGGCGACCTGTTCGGCGACCCGGCGCGGCACCCCGGTGCGGCTGATCACCTCGCTGCCCAGGCGTGCGATCCGCTGCTGCTCAGCCGTGGGGAGCAGCGCGGTGGCGCCGTCCGCAACGGGTTCGACCAGCGACAGCTGGCCGATGTCGTGCATCAGCGCGGCATACTCCAGCAGGGCGAGTTCGCGGGTGCCCAGGCCCAGCTCGCGGCCGAGCGCGCAGGCGGTGTCGGCCACCCGGCGGGCGTGCCCGGGCGGGGTGTAGCCGGCCAGTTCGGTGGCGCGGGAGAGGGTCGCGATGGTCTGCCCGGTGGTGGCCCGGACGGCCGCCGCCCGGCGGAAGGAGACCTGTGCGAGCAGCAGCGGCGCGCAGAACAGCGGCAGCGCCCAGAGGCCGATCTCGCCGGCCGCCAGGCTCACCAGCATGCCGGTGGCGACGATCGCCGAGCCGATGCCCGGCAGCGCCCGCAGCTCGTCCTCCAGCGCGGCGGGCAGCCGCAGGCCGGTGCGGGCGCCGTGCAGGGCGGCTGCCAGCGTCGCGTCGCAGAGTGCGGCGAGGGCCGCCAGTACGGCCAGGAAGACCCCGTAGGCGGGGCCGGACAGCGGGAGCCGGTCGAGCAGGCCGTCGTTGTAGAGCGGCTGGAAGACGGCGCCCGCGAAGCCGACGGTGAGCAGCCGCCGGGCGGCGGTGTCCCGTCGGACGGGGTCGCCCCAGGGGCGCCCGACCCGGCGCCGCGGCGGCCGGGTCAGGACGGGGGCCAGCGCCTGCGGGAGGACGGCCAGCAGGCCGCCGGCCCCGGCGACCGCGACCACCTGCAGCACCCCGTGCGTGGTCGGCACCCCGCGCAGCGGGCCGAGCAGCGCGTACGCGAGGGCGGCGGCCGCTCCGATCGGCGCCTGCTCGCGATCCCCCGGCAGGGTGACCCGCACGCACTCGCCGACGGCGATCAGGACGGCGAAGGCGAGCGCGACCCGGGGCTGGGCCACACCGTGTGCCACGACCGAGGCGCAGGCAGCCGCCAGCAGGGCCGCGGCCAGCGCGTGCGCCAGCGGCGGCACGACGGCGGGCACCGCGCCGGTGCGGCGCGGCGCCCGGGCGCTCCGGCGCGAGCGGCGGTGCGCGGCGGGGTGGGAGCGGGGTGGGAGCGGGCGGGCGCCGCGCCGGGACGTCCGGGCGCCGGAACCGCGCGGTGGCCGGTGCGCGGGGCTCATGCCGGCCCGGCCGACGGCACGCCGTCGCCCTGCGCGGGGATCCCGGCGGACCGGGCGCGGGCCGGCTCGGGGAGGCCGAGCGGGATGTCGGGCACCTCGCCGGCCCAGCCTCCGGGGGGCGGCAGCGCGGGCCGCCAGCCGTGCTCGCCGACCGCCGCGACCAGCGCCCGGACCATCACCGGGTCGAACTGGTCCCCCGCGCACCGCTCCAGCTCCGCGACCGCCTCGGCCACCGGACGACCGCGCCGGTACGAGCGGGTGGAGGTCATCGAGTCGAAGGCGTCCGCGACCGAGATGATCCGGGCGAACTCCGGGATCCGCTCCCCCGCCAGCCCGCTCGGGTAGCCGCGGCCGTCCATCCGCTCGTGGTGGTGCAGGATCGCGGCGTGCGCCTCGCCGAGGAAGGCGATGCCGCGGACCAGGTCGTGGCCGTACACCGGGTGGATCTCGACGGCCTGCCGCTCCTGGGCGGTGAGGGGGCCGTTGCGGCGCAGCAGCTCGGTGGCGACGCCGAGTTTGCCGACGTCGTGCAGGATCCCCGCGAAGCGCAGCGTCCGCAGCCGCTCGGGCTCCATCCCCAGCTGGCGGGCGATCAGCACCGAGGCCCGGCCGACCCGTTCGCTGTGGCCCCGGGTGTACGCGTCCTTGATCTCGACGGCCTGCACCAGCGCCTGGACGGTCGCCTGGTGGGCCTCCCGCTCACGGTGCCCCTGGGCCAGCACCCAGGCCGAGATGGAGAGCGGCAGCAGGGCGAGCAGCGCCGCGAACGCCCCGTACGGGCCCTGCCAGAGCACCGCGACCATCAGCCCACCCGCCGCGTGCACCAGGACGGGCAGGCCGAGGGCGGCCGTCGCGTCGCGCAGCAGCACGGCCGGCGGGCGGCGCTCGGCCAGTGCCAGCATCAGGCCCACCAGTACGCCGTTGAGCAGGCAGAACACCGCGACGGCGGCGAACGCGGGCGGCAGGGCGCCGGGGAAGCTGACGCCGAGCAGCAGGCGCGGGCCGCCCAGCAGGTGGAAGGCGCAGGCGGCGGCGAAGGCGGAGAGCGCGAGCTGGGCGGCGTTCCAGACCCGGCGGGGGGTGCTCGGCGCCGCCGCCGGCCAGGAGAGTGCGGCGGGGACGGCCACCAGGGCGGCGGCGGCGGGCGGCAGCATCAGGAGCCCGGCGAAGAGCACCGGGAAGAAGGCGCCCGCGCCCGCCCCGGCCGGGGGCGGCGGGGAGAGCGGCCGCCGGCCGGGCCTCCCGGCCCACAGTCGGCCCAGCAGGCGGGCGCAGGGCGTGGGCACACCCTGGGCGAGCGACTCCCAGCAGGAGTGCAGGAAGGCGAGCAGTCCGAGCTTGGGCCAGTCGACCGGGCCGCCGAGCCAGTGCGCCAGGCCGGCCGCGACGGAGCCCGGCAGCAGGGGGAGGGCGAGGCAGCAGGCGATCAGCGGCAGGGTGAGGGCGGGCAGGGCCACGAGGTAGCACAGCGCGGCGGGCCTCAGCCCGCACCGTCCGCGGCCGGCCCGGTCGTCGGCGGGGACGGTGCCGGCCCGGACGTCGGCGGGGACGGTGCCGGCCCGGACGTCGGCGGGGACGGTGCCGGCCCGGACGTCGGCGGGGACGGACCCGTCGGCGGGGCCGGCGGGCGCGGGTGCGTGGGCGGCGGGGGGTGCGTGGGCGGCGCCGGCGCGGCCGTCGCTGCCGCCGATGTCGGTGGCGATCTCGACCTCCCCCTGCAGCCCGCGCCGCCCTCGATGCGTCGGGTGGCGCTGCGGCGGTGTCCGTCAGGAGAATAGGCCGCCGCTCCGGCGTGGCGACGCACGATCGCGCATTGCCCCGGCCGACACGGGGCCAACTCACCCGAACGAGTGAAGCTCGCCCCGGGAGTGCGGGAGCACGGGAACGGCGCGGGCCCCGGGAGTGCTCCCGGGGCCCGCGCCGTTCCCGCTGCTTCTAGCGCTGCTCCGCCGTGCCGGCGGTCTCGGCGGCCGCGTACGGCGCCTGCGGACGGTGTTCGCCGGCGTCCGCCTCGATCACCGGCGCGGCCTGGACGACCGCCCCGACCTCGACCGTGGTCTCGACCGACACCACAAGGGCCTCGCCCGGGTGCTCTCCCGCGCGGATCGAGTCGATCCTGGCCAGCACCTTGCCACGGAGGTCGGACGGGGTGTCGTCGCAGCCGCAGGAGCGCTTGATCAGCGCCTTGATCGCCTGTTCGAGCCCGTACTTCTCCAGGCAGGGCGAGCACTCCTCGAAGTGCACGCGCAGCTTGGCGCAGTCGCCCTCGGCCATCTCGTTGTCGAGGAATTCGTACAGGTGGTCGAGAACCTCGCCACACTCCGTGTCGTGCGGATCGCCGCAGCTCATGACCCCGCGCCCTTCGCTTCCTGCCCTGCCCCGGTGCCGGCCGGGACGAGCCCGCGCTCACGGGCGTAGTCCTCCAGCATGCCGCGCAGCTGACGGCGGCCACGGTGCAGTCGGGACATCACCGTACCGATGGGTGTGCCCATGATGTCCGCGATCTCCTTGTAGGCGAACCCCTCGACGTCCGCGAGATAGACGGCGATCCGGAACTCCTCCGGGATGGCCTGGAGGGCGTCCTTCACGTCGCTGTCGGGCAGGTGGTCCAGCGCCTGGGTCTCCGCGGAGCGCAGACCGGTCGACATGTGCGACTCGGCGCGGGCCAGCTGCCAGTCCTCGATCTCCTCGGCGGCCGTCCGCTGGGGCTCGCGCTGCTTCTTGCGGTACGAGTTGATGAAGGTGTTGGTGAGGATGCGGTACAGCCAGGCCTTGAGGTTGGTGCCCTCGCGGAACTGGTGGAACGACGCGTACGCCTTCGCGAACGCCTCCTGGAGGAGGTCCTCGGCGTCGGCCGGGTTGCGGGTCATCCGCAGGGCCGCCGAGTACATCGGATCCAGGAAGCCCAGGGCGTCGCGCTCGAAGCGCTCCCGCCGGGTCGCTTCGCTCTCCTGCGCGGACACCCGGAAGGTGTCCTCGCCGATCGCCTCGGCCAGCTCCTCGCCGGTGAGCGCCTCACCCGTGGGCACGCCCTCGCTCGGGTCGGTACCCGGATCGGCCTCGTGCTCGGTCCCGACGACCGGACCCACCTCCTCGGCAGTGCGGGCTCGGCCCACGGCGGGCCGCCCCGAAATGGAGGATATCGGGCTGACGGGCTTCTCGCCCGCGACAAGCCAATCGGACCAGGTCGGCGAGAAGCCGTTCCCGACCGCGCGCTCGTCAGGCCGCTCGGGGCACACGATCGAACCCATCTGCACTGCCTTTCCACCGGGTGCGAAGCTGACGAGGGTGTTAACCACACCGTCCCCGCCCGCATTCCCGGGCCCCGGGCGACCGGTCAGCCGGGCCGCCGGACCAGCTCCAGCACCCAGTCGGCGACCGCGTCCGTGATCATCGCCAGCACCTCGGCCTGCCCGACCGGGGCCCGTTTGGGCACGTCGAAACCGTGACTGCCGTACGGGACGGCCACCAGCCGCCGGTCCGCCGGGAGCGCGGGGAACTCGGCCGGCCCGCCGAAGGGATCGGCGACGCTCTGCACGACCAGGGCGGGCAGGGCGCAGTCCAGCAGTTCGTCCGCCCGGCTCTTCTCCGGCCGGCCCGGCGGGTGCAGCGGGAAGGCCAGGGCGACCACGCCGATCGCACCGCTCGCCGCCCCGGTGCGGCAGGCCACCCGGGCGCCAGCGCTGCGCCCGCCGACCACCAGGGGCACTCCCTGGGCCAGCAGGTGGGCGGCGACCGGCGTCCAGCCCGCGTCCAGGGTCCTCGGCGCCGGCGCGAGCCGCTTGCCGGCCACCCGCCAGGGCTGCTCGACCAGGGCGACGGTGATCCCGAGCGGCGGCAGGGCGGCGGCCAGCGCCTGCAGGTCGCGGGCCTCGATGCCGCCGCCCGCGCCGTGGCCCAGGGCCAGCAGCGCCTCGGGGGGCGCCTCGGCCGGGGCCCAGGTGATCCGGGCGTCCCCGGCGGGCGTGGGGACCAGGGTGGGGGCGGGTGGGCGCATACGGCGGGCTCCGTGGCGGGTGGCGGAAGGTGTGGAGACGGGTGGTCGGGTGGTCGGGAGGCGGGAGGTCGGGACCACGAGGTCCGGAGGGGACGTCGCGGGGGCGGGATCGGACCAGGACTGGATCAGAAGAGCGTGGTCACGAGTTCGTCCGGGCCGAGCGGCCGGGTCAGCTCCGGTCCGTTGTTGCGGATGCTGCCGACCGCGGCCGCGACCGGCTCGGCCCGCAGCGCACCGGCCGCGGGCGGCACGAGCAGCGCCCGCAGCTCCTCCGGGTCGGTCAGGCGCGGGTCGAGCCAGTCGTCGTACGCCGTCCGGTCCAGGAAGAGCGGCATCCGCTCGTGGATCGGGGCGAGCGACTCCTCGGCCGCGGTGGTGACGATGCTGCAGGTCACCAGCCAGGCGTCGGGGTGGCCCGCCGGGTGGGCCCGGTCGCGCCAGAACTCGTAGAGGCCGGCCAGGGCGAGCACCCCGCCGTCCGCCCGGCTGACGAAGTACGGCTGCTTCGGGGGCCTGCTGCCGCCGCCGGGCAGGGTCTGCCACTCGTAGTAGCCGTCGACCGGGAGGATGCAGCGCCGCGCGGCGAAGGCCTGCCGGTAGGACGGCTTCTCGTGGACGGTCTCGGCCCGGGCGTTGATCATCTTGACCGCCGCCTCCGGGGATTTCGACCAGGCCGGCACCAGACCCCAGCGCAGCGCCCGCAGCTGGCGCACCGGCCGAGGCCCGCCCGCGGGCAGGCGCTCCAGCACCGCGAGGACCGGGCAGGTCGGCGCGACGTTCCAGCTCGGGGCGAGGGTCTCGGTGGGATCCCACAGCTCGACGCCGAAGATCTCGGCCAGGTCCTCGGGCCTCCTGGTGGAGGCGAAACGACCGCACATACCGTCAGCTTGCCACGACCGCCGTGCCGGCGGCCCGTCCGTCCGGGACCTCGCCGTCGGACCGGGAGAACCGACCACTGTCCCGGAGCCGTCCTGGCATGGGAGGCTGCCACCCCGGCGCGGCGCCACCCGGCACCGCCGGTGCGGTGCGCGGCGCGGCAGAGCGGCGGCGCTCCACGGCCGCGGCACGCCGGAGCGGCAGGACGGGCAGCGGCCCGCAGGCAGCAGGCAGCAGGCAGCACCAGGACAACGGGGCACGACCGGAGGCAGGGCCAGCGACATGGACGGACACAGCATCGCCGAGGTGTGGGACCGGGTCACCGGCACCCAGCCCGCCCCACCGGCCTGGATCGTCCTGGGCAGCGCCGGCGTCGCCCTGCTCGCGGTGCTGCCGCACCCGGTCTGGCGGCTCACCCGCAACGTGGTGACGATCGCGCACGAGGGCGGCCACGGCCTGGCCGCGCTGCTCACCGGGCGCCGGCTCTCCGGCATCCGACTGCACTCGGACACCTCGGGCCTGACCGTCTCCTCCGGCCGGCCCACCGGCCCCGGCATGATCCTCACGGCCGCGGCGGGATACACCGCGCCCTCGCTGCTGGGCCTCGGCGGGGCCGCGCTGCTGGCGGCCGGGCGCATCACGGCACTGCTGTGGATCTCGATCATCCTGCTGGCAGCCCTGCTGATCATGATCCGCAACGCCTTCGGGCTGCTCTCGGTGGTGGTCACCGGCGCCGCCTTCTTCCTGGTCTCCTGGTACGGCGGCAGCGAACTGCAGGCGGCCTTCGCATACCTCGGGATCTGGTTCCTGCTGCTCGGCGGGGTCCGTCCGGTGGCCGAGCTGCAGCGCAAGCGCCGGCACGGCGGGGCGCGCGACTCGGACGCGGACCAGCTGGCCAGGTTGACCGGGGTCGCCGCGATCGTGTGGGTGACGGTGTTCCTCGTGGTGGCCCTCGCTTCGCTGGCACTGGGCGGCAGTTGGCTGACCGGCCACGTCCCACCATTCGGGTAGGCGCTGGGGCCGTTCCCGTACGGCCCCTAAACTGACCTCCATGACCGACACTCTGTGGCCCGCCCCCGTCGCCACCGCCGCCGTCGACGCGACCGTCACCATCCCCGGCTCCAAGTCGGTCACCAACAGAGCGCTGGTGCTGGCCGCGCTGGCCGGTGAGCCCGGCTGGGTGCGCCGCCCGCTGCGCAGCCGCGACTCCCAGCTGATGGCCGACGGCCTGCGCGCGCTCGGCGTCGGCATCGAGGAGACGGTCAACAACACCACCGGCGGCAGCGGCGGCGGCGAGGCCTGGCGGGTCATCCCGGCCCCCGCGCTGCGCGGCCCGGCCCGGGTGGACGTGGGCAACGCCGGTACGGTGATGCGCTTCCTGCCGCCGCTCGCGGTACTGGCCGACGGACCGGTCCACTTCGACGGCGACCCGCGCTCCTACGAGCGCCCCCAGCACGGTGTGATCAACGCCCTGCGCGCGCTGGGCGCCCGGATCGACGACGGCGGCCGCGGGTCCTTCCCCCTGACCGTGCACGGCTCCGGCGCGCTGGACGGCGGCCCGGTGGAGCTGGACGCCTCCTCCTCCTCGCAGTTCGTCTCGGCCCTGCTGCTCTCCGGCGCCCGCTACAACCAGGGCGTGGAGGTGCGACACGTCGGCGGCCCGGTGCCCTCGCTCCCGCACATCCGGATGACCGTGGAGATGCTGCGCCTGGCGGGTGTGCAGGTCGACGCGCCGGAGGACGGCGGCGAGAAGGACGTCTGGCGGGTCACCCCCGGCGCACTGCTCGGCCGCGACATGGTGGTCGAGCCCGACCTCTCCAACGCCGCGCCGTTCTTCGCCGCCGCGCTGGTCACCGGCGGCCGGGTGGCCGTCCGGGACTGGCCCCGGCACACCACCCAGCCCGGCGACCAGCTGCGCGAGATCTACACCCGGATGGGTGGCAGCTGCCGGTTCTCCGACCTGGGCCTGGAGTTCACCGGCACCGGTCGGATCCACGGCATCGAGGCCGACCTGCACGACGTCGGCGAGCTCACCCCGGTGATCGCCGCGGTGGCGGCGCTGGCCGACTCCGAGTCCCACCTGTACGGCATCGCCCACCTGCGGCTGCACGAGACGGACCGGCTCGCCGCGCTCGCCAAGGAGATCAACGACCTGGGCGGCGACGTCACCGAGACCGAGGACGGCCTGCGGATCCGTCCCCGTCCGCTGCGCGGAGGCGTCTTCCACACCTACGAGGACCACCGGCTGGCCACCGCCGCCGCCGTGCTGGGCCTGGCCGTGCCCGGCGTCGAGGTGGAGAACGTCGCCACCACCGCCAAGACCCTGCCGGACTTCCCGAAGATGTGGCACGACCTGCTCGCGGGGGTGGACGCCGACGCCGGCGAAGGGGCGGCGGCGAGGGCCTGAGCGGAGACTGGGCACATGCGCCGCTACGGCAAGGACGCCGACGAGGACGACATCCGCAACCGGCCGGGCCGAAAGGGCTCCCGGCCCCGGACCCGGATCCGTCCCACCCACGACGACGCCGCCGAGGGGATGATCCTCACCGTCGACCGGGGCCGACTGACCTGTCTGGTCGGGGCGGGGACGAAGCAGGAGCGCGAGGTCGTCGCCATGAAGGCCCGCGAGCTGGGCCGCAAGGGCGTGGTGGTCGGCGACGTGGTCAACATCGTCGGCGACCTCTCCGGTGAGCCGGACACCCTGGCCAGGATCGTCCGGGTCGAGGAACGCACCTCCGTCCTGCGGCGCACGGCCGACGACGACGACCCGTACGAGCGGATCGTGGTCGCCAACGCCCAGCAGCTGGCCATCGTCACCGCGCTGGCCGATCCCGAGCCCAGGCCCCGGCTGATCGACCGCTGTCTGGTGGCGGCCTACGACGCGGGCATGGAGCCGATCCTGGTGCTCACCAAGGCCGACCTGGCCTCGGCCGAACCGCTGCTGGAGGCGTACGCGCCGCTCGGCATCGCCTATGTGGTGACCCGGCGGGACGAGCTCGCCACCGAGGGGGCGGAGGCCGTCCGGGCGCACCTGCGCGGGCGCTCCACGGTCTTCATCGGCCACTCCGGGGTGGGCAAGACCACGCTGGTCAACGCCCTGGTGCCGGAGCACCAGCGGTCCACCGGGGTGGTCAACGCGGTGACCGGGCGGGGCCGGCACACCACCGTCTCGGCGCTGGCCCTTCGGCTGCCGCCGCCGCCCGGCGCCAAGCCTGGCTCGAAGAAGGCGCTCGACCCGGGCTGGGTGATCGACACTCCCGGCTTCCGCTCCTTCGGACTGTCGCACATCGACCCGTCCCGGGTGATCCACGCCTTCCCCGACCTGGAGCCGGGGACGGTCGAGTGCCCGCGTGCGTGCAGCCACGACGAGCAGGACTGCGCGCTGGACGCCTGGGTCGCGGACGGCCACGCCGAACAGGCCCGGCTGTACTCGCTGCGGCGGCTGCTCTCCTCGAAGGACCTCCGCGAGGGCGACTGACCGGTGCCGGGCGCCCGAATTGCGCCGCGCCCCGAGGTGTCGGACGGCGGCGCCCTGGTGATCATAGGAAAGTGGTCAGCACAGGAAAGTCGGCCCGTCCGGCCCGACCCGTCGACCGACAGGGAGTCAGCGCGATGGCATGGGCCTTGGTGATACTCGCCGGCCTGCTGGAGACAGGTTTCGCGATCAACCTGAAACTCAGTGAGGGATTCACCAAACTCTGGCCCACCATCGGCTTCTGCGCGTTCGCGCTCGGCAGCTTCGGCCTGCTCACGCTCTCGCTCAAGAGCCTGCCGGTGGGCAGCGCGTACGCGGTCTGGACGGGTATCGGCGCGACCGGGACCGCGATCTACGGCATGGTCTTCCTGGAGGAGTCCTCCTCCGTGCTGAAGCTCGTCTCGATCAGCCTGGTGATCGCCGGCGTGGTGGGCCTGCAGCTCAGCGGCAGCGGGCACTGAACCGGGCGGTCACCGCGAAACCCGCTGTCCGACGGGCGGGCCCCGCTGCCGGGACGGGGGTCGCCTCGCTACTGTTTCGACCATGGCCGACTACCACGACGATCTCCGCCTCGCCCACGTCCTCGCCGACTCGGCCGACTCGATCACGCTGGAGCGCTTCCGGGCACTCGACCTCAAGGTCGAGACCAAGCCCGACCTGACGCCCGTCAGCGACGCCGACAAGGCCGTCGAGGAGCTGCTCCGCGGCGTGCTGCAGCGGGCCCGCCCGCGCGACGCCGTGTACGGCGAGGAGTTCGGCATGCAGGGCTCCGGCCCGCGCCGCTGGGTCATCGACCCGATCGACGGCACCAAGAACTACATCCGGGGCGTGCCCGTCTGGGCCACCCTGGTCGCCCTGCTGGAGGCCGGCCCCGACGGCGAGGAGCGCCCGGTCGTCGGCATGGTCTCGGCGCCCGCCCTGCAGCGCCGCTGGTGGGCCGCCGAGGGCCTCGGCGCGTACGCGGGCCGCAGCCTCGCCAAGGCCTCGCGGATCCACGTCTCCGGGGTCACCCGGCTCGCCGACGCCTCGCTCTCGTTCTCCTCGCTCACCGGCTGGGAGGAGCGCGGCCGTCTCGATCCGTTCCTGGACCTCACCCGGGACTGCTGGCGCACCCGGGCGTACGGGGACTTCTGGTCGTACATGATGGTCGCCGAGGGCGCGGTGGACATCGCCGCCGAGCCCGAACTGAGCCTGTGGGACATGGCCGCGCCGTGCATCGTCGTCCAGGAGGCCGGCGGCCGCTTCACCGGCCTGGACGGCGTGCCCGGCCCCGGCGGCGCCGACGCCGTGGCCACCAACGGCATCCTGCACGAGGTCGCGCTGCGCCGCCTCAGCGTCTGACGGCGGGGTTTCCGAGGGTCCGATGGGTGCGGGCCCCGGGGCGGTGCGTCGGCGACCGGCCCGGGGCCCGCTGTTCGGGGGTTGCCGCCGCCCGCGGCTGCTTCTGCTCGCGGATTACGGCTGCTCGCGCGTCACGGCTGCTGGCGCGTCACGGCTGCGGCCGGGGCTACGGCTGCTTGCGCAGCTCGCGCACCGCCGCCTCCAGGCGCCGCCCGTAGTCGGCGTCGGCCCGGCGGAAGTTCTCGATCGCCCGCTCGACGATGTCGTCACGGTCGGCGGAGACCTTGGCGATGAAGCCGGCCAGGTTGCCGACCAGGCGGCCCTTCTCGTCCTCGCTCATCAGCCGGTAGAGGTCGCCGGCCTGGACGAAGTCGTCGTCCTCGCTGTGCGAGGGCGCCTCGTGGTTGCCGGTGGCGCCGGTGACCGGGACGGCGGCCCAGAGCGGACGGCCGGTCTCGACCGGGCCGCCGAAGCTGTTCGGCTCGTAGTTCTTCCGGCGGCCGTGGCGGCCGTCGTAGAGGTGGCCGTCACGGCTGTTGGTGCGCGCCTCGCTGGCGTGCGGGCGGTTCACCGGCAGGTGGTCGGCGTTGACGCCGACGCGGTAGCGGTGGGCGTCCGCGTAGGCGAACAGCCGGCCCTGGAGCATCTTGTCCGGGGAGGGGCCGATGCCGGGCACGAAGTGCGACGGCGAGAAGATCGACTGCTCGACCTCGGCGAAGACGTTGTCGGGGTTGCGGTTGAGCTCCAGCCTGCCGAACTCGACCAGCGGGTAGTCGGCGTGCGGCCAGACCTTGGTCAGGTCGAACGGGTTGAAGCGGTAGGTCGCGGCGTCGGCGGCCGGCATGATCTGGACGCTGACCGTCCAGCTCGGGAACTCGCCGCGCTCGATCGCCTCACGCAGGTCCCGCTGGTGCGAGTCGGGGTCGGTGCCCGCGAGGACGGCCGCCTCCTCGCTGGTCAGGTTCCTGATGCCCTGGTCGGTCTTGAAGTGGTACTTCACCCAGAAGTACTCCCCGGCCTCGTTCTGCCACTGGTAGGTGTGCGAGCCGAAACCGTCGGTGTGACGCAGCGTCGCCGGGATGCCGCGGTCGCCGAACAGCCAGGTCACCTGGTGGGTCGACTCGGGGGACAGGCCCCAGAAGTCCCAGACGTTGTCGGCCTCCTGCGAGCCGGTGTACGGGTCGCGCTTCTGGGTGTGGATGAAGTCCGGGAACTTGATGGCGTCCTTGATGAAGAACACCGGGGTGTTGTTCCCGACGAGGTCGTAGTTGCCGTCCTCGGTGTAGAACTTCAGCGCGAAGCCGCGCGGGTCGCGGACGGCGTCGGCCGAACCGAGGTTGCCCGCCACGGTGGAGAAGCGCAGGAAGGTCTCGGTCTCCTTGCCCACCTCTCCGAGGAACGACGCCCGGGTGTAGCCCGTCACGTCGGCGGTGACCGTGAAGGTGCCGTAGGCGCCGGCGCCACGGGCGTGCACCACGCGCTCCGGGATCCGCTCGCGGTTGAAGTGCGCGAGCTTCTCGAAGAGCAGCTGGTCCTGTATGAGAGCCGGGCCGCCTGCGCCGGCGGTCTCGGAGTTCTGGTTGTCGGCCACGGGCGCGCCCGCCTCCGTGGTGAGCACGGGCCGCAGCTCGTCCTGGGCAGTCATCGGGGGGCCTCCGCGTCGTCCGGGCTTGATGGACATCATCCTATCTTGGACTTTGTCCAAGTCAAGAATATGACGAAGTTCGGATGCATTCCGGAGAAAGACGGCCCTTGCTACCCTGGACGCCATGAGTGACCTGCTGGAACGACTGCGCGAACGCGGATGGCGCCTGACCGCACAGCGGCGCGTCGTGGCCGAGGTGCTCGACGGCGACCACGTCCATCTGACCGCCGACGAGGTACACGCGCGCGCCGTGGCGCGGCTGCCCGAGATCAGCCGGGCGACGGTCTACAACACGCTCGGCGAACTGGTGGTGCTCGGCGAGGTGCTGGAGGTCGCCACCGACGGGCGGGCCAAGCGGTACGACCCCAACGCCCACCGGGCGCACCAGCACCTGATCTGCTCGGGTTGCGGCGCGATCCGTGACGTCCACCCGCAGGGCGACCCGCTCGCGGCCCTGCCGGCCGACCAGCGCTTCGGCTTCACCCTCTCCGGCGCCGAGGTCACCTACCGCGGACTCTGTCCCGCCTGCCGGTAACCCCGCCTGCCGAGGACCCCGACCACCGGCAGCCCCGACCACCGAGGACACCGACGACCACGGCCCCGGGCACTCCCCGCCGCCGGGCCGCCCGCCAGGCGCTCAGGCCGCCAGGCGCTCAGGCCGTCAGGCGCTCGGGCCGTCAGGCGCTCGGGCCGTCAGGCGCTCAGCTCGGCGTGCAGCGCGCCCAGCAGGCGCCCGGCCCGCTCGGCCACCTCGGCCGGACCGTGGTCCGCCGCCCGCCGGCACCAGTTCTCCGCCTGCACCGGCTCCCCGCGCCGCAGCGCCAGCAGGGCGAGGCGCAGGGCGGCCCGCCCGTGCCCGGCGTCGGCCGCCCGGGTGTACCAGAGCATCGCCTCGGCCTCGCTGTCCTGGCGCGCCAGCAGCAGGCCGAGGTTGAAGGCCGCACTGCGGCTGCCGGCCTCGGCGGCCCGGCGGTACCAGCTCTCCGCGATCTCCAGCGCGCCGCGCTCCGCCGCCCGTACGCCCATCCGGACCTGCGCCCGGCGGTGGCCCGCGTCGGCCGCGACCGCGTACCAGTGCTCGGCCTCGGTGTCCGCGTCGCCGCGCCGGTCCAGCAGGGAGGCCAGCCGGAACGCACCCTCGGCCGAACCCCCGCCGGCGGCCTGCCGGTAGCGCTCCAGCGCGCCCGGGAGGTTGCCGCGCTGCTCCTGGGCGACGGCCAGTTGCAGGGCCGCCTCGCCGTGCCCCTCGGCGGCAGCGCGCGCGTACCACTCGTGCGCCTGCTGCTGCTCCCCGCGCCCGGCGTGCAGGACGCCCAGGTTGAAGGCGCCGTCCACGCTGCCCGCCTCGGCGGCCTTGGAGAACCAGGGCTCGGCGCCCGACTCGTCACCGCGCTGGAGCAGCACGACGGCCAGCGCGTTGCACGCCTCCCGGTGCCCGGCGTAGGCCGCACGGCGGTACCACTGCTCGGCCTGCTGGTCCCGGCCCGCGCCCGCGCAGAGCAGGCCGAGGTTGAAGGCGCCGTTCTGGTCTCCGGCGTCGAGCGCCGTCCGGTACCAGTGCTCGGCGGTCGCGGCCTCGCCCCGGCCCGCGTGCAGCGCGCCGAGCGCGTTGGCCGCGTTCCCGTCACCCGCCTCGGCGGCCTCCTGCCACCACTCGGCGGCCGCCGTGAGGTCCCCGGAGTCGCGCAGCAGGTAGCCGAGGGCGCAGGCCGCCCGGGGCTCGCCGTTCTGCGCGGACTGCCGGTACCAGCGCGCCGCCTCGTCCGGCTCGCCGCGCTCCTCCAGCAGTACGCCCAGGCGCAGCGCGGCGCGGGCGTGACTGCGGGCGGCGGCGGTGCGGTACCAGGTCTCGGCGGTGTCCTTGTCGCCGGCCGCCTCGCGCATCCGGGCGAGCCGGTAGGCCGCCTCCCGGTGGCCGGCGTCGGCGGAGACCTTGAACCAGCGCTCGGCGCGCACGTCGCGCCGGTGCTCCATCAGATCGCCCAGCGCGTAGGCCCCGAGGGGGTGACCGTGGTCGGCGGCGAAGTGCAGCCAGTACTCGGCGGCCTCCTCCTCGCCCTGGTCGCGCAGTTGCAGGCCGAGCGCGTGCGCGGCGGGCGCGCTGCCGGCCACCGCGGCCTGCCGCCACCACTGGGCGGCCTCGGCCCGGTGGCCCTGCTGGTGCAGCAGGACGCCGAGGTTGTTGGCGGCGGCGCGCAGCCCGGCGGCGGCGGCGCTGCGCAGGTACGGCTCGGCGTCCTCCAGGTCGCCGCGGCGCAGCAGCAGGGAGCCGAGCCGGCTGGCGGACTCGGTGTCCCCGTCGTCGGCCGACTGGCGGTGCCGGCTCTCCAGCGCGGCCTGTTCGCGGGCGGCGAGCGCGGTCTCGAAGGAGGCTCCGTCGACGGAGGAGCCGTCGAGGTCGGCGCCGTCCCGCTCGGCCAGGGCGGCCTGCGGGCCCGCGTACGGGGTGATGCCGGCGGCGATCTCCTGCGCGGAGACGTGCACGAGGCTGTCCGGACCGGTGCCGGCCGACGACCGGCGGCCCGCCGGGGCGCCGGTGCGCTGGGCCGGGAGCGCGCCCGGCCCGCCCTCCGGGTCGTCCGGGCTCTGGGCACGGGATTCGGTGTCCGGCTCGGTCGTGACGGGCTTGGTCCCTGATCCGTTCTTTCCGATCAGTTTCATGCCGACTCCCGCTCCCCCAGAGTGTCGCGGCATCCTCCCCCAGCCTTCGGCCGGGGGGACCCCCAAGGGGCGCGTCGGAGCGGACGACCGGTCAACAGTCGTACTCCGTCCCCCATATGGTCCATCGTCGCATCACCCACAACCCGCGTACACCTGCCCCGGCCAAATTGGGCGGAGCGGGCCGAAGCCGGCGGGATTGCTTCAGTGCTTTGTCGATTTCCCGACACTTGAGCCTCACAAACCCCGACCCGGGCCCCGATGGCGAGACCCTGCCCCCAACGGGCGAACGGGCTGCCGCCCGGCGGCCTCGGCGGTCGGCGTCCTCGGCGACCTCCGGTCGGTTCTCCCCGCCCGGCCGATCGGTACGGATCGGCGAGCAACGCTAGATAGTACCGAAGGCGGCGCCTCCGGGGCGGCGGCCCGCCCGGGACACCCCGGAGGCAATCGGGGACGGAAAACACCGAGGGCCCGGAGGAAGAATCCTCCGGGCCCTCGGCCTGTGTAGCGGGGACAGGATTTGAACCTGCGACCTCTGGGTTATGAGCCCAGCGAGCTACCGAGCTGCTCCACCCCGCGTCGGTAACTGAACAGTAGCACGGACGCGGGGTGGATCACCAATCGGTTCTCGCAGCTCAGGGCTTGGACAAGGGCGAGGCGGACGGGGCGGAGGACGACGCCGGGGAGGACGGGGCGGGCGCCGGCGGAGCCGGGGAGGGGGTCGCCGCCGCCGACGACCCGGCCGCCGCCGCCCGGTTGATCGCGTCCTGGAGCGCCTTCTGGGAGTCGCCGTACTTGGCCCAGTCGCCGTTCTTCAGCGCCTCCTGGCCGTCGGTGAAGGCCTTCTGGGCGTCCTGCAGGGCCTTCTGCAGATCCGGCGAGGCGCCCGGGGCCGGTGTGGTGGTGCCCGGGGCCGGCGTGGTGCCGGGCGCACTGGGCACCGTCGGCGTGGTCGGCGCGGTGGCCGCCGCGTTGCCGAGCACCTTGGCCAGCGCCTTCTCCAGGGTGTCCTCCAGTGCGACGTTGTCGTTGCCGTACACCGCCAGCACCTTCTTCAGCACCGGGACCCTCGCGCTGCGCCCCAGCAGGTAGACCGGCTCCACGTTGAGCAGCCCGCCGCCGACCGGGAGGGTCAGCAGGTTGCCGTACTCGATGTCGGAGTCGGTGCCCGTGCGCAGCAGCGTGAGCTGGTTGGCCACCGCCGGATCGGAGTTGAACTTCGCCTGGGTCAGCTTCGGCCCCAGCGCGCCCGATCCGCTGGGCACCTTGAGGATCCGGATCTTGCCGTAGTCCGGCCCCGGGTCCGCGCTGACCGCCATGAAGGCGGCCAGGTTGTCCCGCCCGCTGGGCACGAAGCTCGTGGTCAGCGAGAAGCTCGCGGCCTTGGCGTCGGGCATCCGCAGCGTCAGGTAGTACGGCGGCTGGACGTCGCCGGTGTTGACGGTCGGGTCGACCGGCACCTGCCAGATGTCCGTCCCGTTGAAGAAGCCGCTCGCGTCGGTCATGTGGTACTGCGAGAGCAGGTCGCGCTGCACCTTGAAGAGGTCCTGCGGGTACCGCAGGTGGGGCAGCAGGGTGGCCGGGATGGCCGTCTTCGCCTTGACCGTGCCGGGGAAGGCCTTCATCCAGGTCTTCAGCACCGGGTCGGCCTCGTCCCACTGGTAGAGGGTGACCTCGCCGGTGTAGGCGTCCACGGTGGCCTTGACCGAGTTGCGGATGTAGTTGACCTTGTTCGCCGCGGTGAGCAGCTGCCCGCGCTGGTCGGTCAGCGAGTCCTTGGTGACGTCGCCCAGCGTGCTCTTGGAGGAGAACGGGAACCCGTCCGAGGTGGTGTAGCCGTCCAGCACCCAGACCAGCTTGCCGTCCTGGACGACGGGGTACGGGTCGGCGTCGATGGACAGCCACGGGGCGACCTTCTCGACCCGCTCCTTGGGGGTGCGGTCGTAGATCACCTTGGCGCCGTCGGTGATGGCGCCCGAGTACAGGATCTGCGGCTCGGCGAACTTCACCGCGTACGCGGCCCGGGTGAGCGGGTTGCCCAGCGAGACGCCGCTGCCGCCGGTGTACGTGTAGGTCTGCGCGGCGCCCGACTCGGTGGTGAGGTCGATCTCCTGGTTGGTGCCGCCGACGATCGAGTAGGTGTCCGTCTTCTCGCCGTAGTACACCCGCTGCTGGTAGTCGCCGAACGAGCCGGTGGTGGGCAGCGAGGACTCGGTGTAGACCGGGTTGCCCAGGCTGTCGACCTGGTTGCCCTTCGCGGCGACCAGCCCGTAGCCGTGGGTGTACTTGAAGTGGTCGTTGATCCAGTTGCGCTGCTGGACCCCGCTCAGGTCGAGCTCACGGGCGCCGACCACGGTGTCCTGGCTGCCGTACCGGTCGACGTCCAGGGTCTTGGGGAAGGCGTAGTACTTCCGCAGCGCCTCGTTCTGCTGGAACGTCGGGGAGACCACGTTCGGGTCGAGCAGGCGGATGTCCGCGATGGTCTGCGCGTCCGGCTTGAGCGCGTCGGCGTCGGTCGACCCCTTCGGGTCGTAGCTCTGCGTCTCGCTGTCCGCGATGCCGTACGCCTGCCTGGTGGCGTCGATGTTCTTCTGGATGTACGGCGTCTCCTTGGCCTGCTCGTTCGGCTTGACCTGGAACTGCTGGACGATCGCCGGGTAGACCCCGCCGATCAGCACCGCCGAGAGCGCCATCAGCCCGAAGCCGATCAGCGCCGGCGCCCAGGTGCGGCGCACCGGTGTCAGGAAGAACAGCACCGCGCAGATGATCGCGACGAAGAACAGGATGGTCTTGGCCGGCAGGAAGGCGTTGGCGTCGACGTAGCGCAGGCCGGTCCAGCCGTCCACGCCCTTGTAGCCGCTGGTCTTGACCGCCAGTGCGTACCGGTCGAGCCAGTACGCGACGGCCTTCAGCAGGACGAAGACGCCCAGCAGCACCGCCAGGTGGCCCTGCGCGCCGGCGCTCGCCCGGCGTCCGGGCCCCTGCAGCCGCAGGCCGCCGTACAGGTAGTGCACCAGGACGGAGGCCAGCAGCGCGACGATCACCGCGCTGAACGCGAAACCGAGCAGGAACTCGTAGAACGGCAGCTCGAAGGCGTAGAAGGAGACATCGAGGTTGAACTGACTGTCCTTCACCCCGAACGGAGTCTCGTTCGTCCACAGCAGCCAGGTGCGCCACTGGCCGGACGCCGCTGCTCCGGCCACCAGGCCGATCAGCAGCGAGACGCCGATCAGCACCCAGCGCCTGAACGGCGCGATCCCGGAACGGTAGCGGTCCAGGCTCTGCTGCTCGACCGACATCGCGGACAGCGGCGGGCGCAGCCGGTGGGCCAGCCAGATGTTGGCACCGACGAACAGCGCCATCAGCAGACCGACGACGGCGAACAGGCCGACCTTGGTCCACAGCTGGGTGGTGAAGACGGAGGAGTAGTCGACGGACTTGAACCAGAGCCAGTCCGTCCAGAACCCGGCGAACATGACGAACAGCAGGAACAGCACCGCGAGGACGCCCACCGTCAGCAGAAGCACCCGGGTGCGCCGCGAGGGTGGGCCCACTCTGGGCCGGAATCCCGGTCCTGAGCGGTCGGGCATCTGGAACACCACGGTGGCACCTCGGCTGTGTCGTCTCGGATCGTTCGGTCCTCCATGCAACTTAATCAGTCTTTACCTGAGTTCCCAGGCTTTGTGCCCGGTTCACCGAAGGGGACCCGGGCACGGCGGCACGAGCGCGCACCGGCGGCGGGAGCGGCGGCGCGGGCGGCCCGCCGCCGCATGTGAAAATTGGGGTATGTCCGATGCTTCCAACACCCCGTCCGACGTCTCCGGCCTCCCCGCCGCCACCCCGCTGACCCGGGCCGCGCTGGAGATCGACGAGTACGCCGCCACCCTCGGCTGGGATCTCCCGGCCCGGCTGTTCGCCCTGGTCGACAGTGCCCAGCTGCGCAAGGCCGACCCCAAGCTGGCCCGGCAGCTCGGACTGGCGGACTCCGACGAGCCCGGTCTGACCCCGATCGAGCAGGACGAGCTGCCGGCCGGCATGGAGCTGGACAAGTTCCTCGGGACGATCGCCTGGCCGGACATGATCGCCGGCTGCGCCCTGGTGGTCGAGCGGCTGATGCTCCCGCCGGGCGCCGAGCAGAGCCGGCCCAAGAACGCCACCGAGGCCCAGCTCGCCGACTGGGTGGCGAACCACCCCAAGCGCGAGGAGGTGCGGATCACCGCCGCCGTGCTGCGCGACGGCAAGCGCGAGAGCGCGCTGCGACTGCGCTCCAAGGACGTCGCCCGCGAGGTGCTGACCGGCCCCGACCTGGTGCCCGGCCTCACCGACGCGCTGCTGGCGACCTTCGCCTGACCACTCGGCCGGCGCTCCCCCGGCGCTGTCGCCCCGCGGCTCCCGGGCTCAGCCCTTGCCGCAGGACGGCAGCGCCGAGGTCTGTCCGGAGCGGACCTCCTCCAGCGACTTCAGGGCGCCGTCCAGCGTGTCCGCCTTGATCAGCGTGAGCCCGTCCGGGGTGGCCTTCGCCGCCGACGCGCAGTTGTCCGCCGGGGTGAAGAAGTACTGGGCGCCGGCGTTGCGGGCGGCGATCAGCTTCATCTCGATGCCGCCGATCGGGCCGACCTTGCCGTCGTCGGTGATCGTCCCGGTACCGGCCACGAACTTTCCGCCGGTGAGGTCCTCGGGCGTCAGCTTGTCGATGATCCCGAGCGAGAACATCAGCCCCGCGCTCGGGCCGCCGACGTCCTGCAGGCCGATGTCCACCTGGAACGGCAGGGTGTGCTTGGTGCCGGGCCGGATCCCGACGATCGCCCGGTCCTCACCGTCGGCCTTGGCCGTGGTGACGGTGACCTGGGTCTGGTCGGCCGCGGCCGGCGTCGGGCTGTCCTTGCCGCGCGGCACGACGGTGAAGACCACGTTCTCGCCCGGCTTGTGCTTGGTGACCAGTTTGGCCACCTCGTCCTCCGCGGTGACCGCCGTGCCGTCCACCGCGACGATCTGGTCGCCCGCGTGCAGCTTGCCCTCGGACGGACCGCCGGCCACCACCGAGGAGACGATCACCTCGGTGCCCACCGGGAAGCCGAGCTGGCTGAGCGCCGCCGTCTTGGCACTGTCCTCGGAGGAGGCGAACTCCTCGGCGTTCTGGTCCTGGGCCTGCTGGTCGGTCTGACCGGAGGGGTACACGTTCTCGTGCGGCACCACCAGGACGTCGCTGCGCAGCCAGCCGACCACGGCCGAGACCAGGCTCGGCTCGTACTTGGCGCCGGTGACCTGGACGGTGGTCATGTTGAGGTGCCCGCTGGTCGGGTAGCTCTCGTGGCCGGTCACGGTGATCACCGGCTTGCCCGTCTTGTCCTGCACGCCGAGCGTGTTGTAGGTCGGCCCGGGGCTCATCTCCGTGTAGGGAACCTTCATCAGCACGGAGGCGCAGAGCAGGCCTATCAGCAGCAGGGTGGCGGCGAGCATCGTCGCAGAGCGGCGTGGCATGGCACGACAGTACGGGACGACTGTGAGAACGCGCCCCCCGGGCTACCGCCCCGGACGTTCACCGCCGCCGGCACCGGGCCCGGCGGTGGTGCGTTCCATCGCGGCCAGGAAGCGCTGGTGCTCGGCCAGCGAGGCGGGGTCTCCCGCGTCCCTCGGGGTCCGGCCCGCCCAGAGTGCCCAGACTCCGGCCAGCAGCGCGGCAACAGCGGGAATGATCAACCAGGCGAGCGCACCCATATCCGTACTCCCCAGCTCGTCGTGTCTATGAGCAGATTAACCACCCAGGCAGACAACGGGCGCGACGCCATCCGGGTTACGGCGCCCGCCGCCGGGCCACGCCCGGCGGACGCACCACCGGGCGCGCGGCCGAACGGGTGAGAGCCGTCCGCTCAGCAGGAGCCGGCGCCCACCCACTCCTCCTCGCCGTCGGAGAACACCTGGTGCTTCCAGATCGGCACCTCGTGCTTGAGGTCGTCGATCAGCCGGCGGGCCGCGGCGAAGGCCTCACCGCGGTGGGCGCAGGAGACCGCGACGATCACGGCCTTGTCGGTGATCTCCAGCCGGCCGATCCGGTGCACGGCGGCGAGCGCGCGGACCGGGAAGTCCGCGACGATCTTCTCCGCGATCCGGCGCATCTCCTGCTCGGCCGTCGGGTGGCAGCTGTACTCCAGCGCGGCGACCGACTTGCCGCCGTCGTGGTCGCGGACCGTGCCGACGAAGACCGTGGTCCCGCCGGCCGCGTCGTCGCCGACCGCTTCGTACACCTCGTCGAGGGAGAGCGGGGTGTCGCGGACGGCGAGCAGGCGGATGGGGTCGTGGTTCTCGGGCATGCCCCCATGATTCCTCATGGCGGGCGGAGTCGGGCAAGGGGCTTCCGCATCACGATTGTGAAATTTCGCATCGCGAGAAAGCGGGCGCCGTCGGTTGCGCGGGGCCCGGCCTCAGAAGCGCCGGCGCTTGCGGGCCCGGCGTACCAGCGCCGCCGTACCGACCAGCGCGACCGTCGCGCCCGCCGCGCCGAGACTGGTGGCGGCCTCCTTGCCGCCCAGACGCCGCCCGGCCACCGCGTGCTTGCCGGAGACCTGCGCCAGCAGCTCGGCCAGCACCTGCTCGTTGGAGTGCACCGGCCGCCAGCCCGCCTCGTGCAGTCGGCTGCCGGAGACCACCCAGGGGTACATGGTGTAGGCCAGATCACCGGCCGGGGCCGGGGTCAGGCCGAGCCGGTGCAGCCGGGCGGCGGTGCCCAGCGCCAGTGAGGCGGGCAGTTCCATCCGCCGGATGCCCGAGAGCTTCTCGACGTCCTCCTGCTCCAGCCAGCCGTCGCAGCCGACCGTCACCTCGCCCTCGACCAGGCCGAGGGCCGCGTACTCCAGCGCCGTCGCCAGGTCGTCCACGTGGCAGAACTGCCAGCACGGCCGGGAGCCCGCCACCACCAGCAGCCGAGGGGCCTCGAAGTGCCTGGTCAGCACGGTGTCGACGCCCGGCCCGACCACCACGGCCGGACGCAGCACCGTCACCTGCAGACCGGGGTGGGCCCGGGGCGCCCGGCGGGCCAGCCGTTCGATCTCCAGCAGGTCGCCGACCAGCGTGGCCTCCTCGGTGGCCCGCAGCTCGGAGTCCTCGGCGAGCGGCACCTCGTTGTCCGCCAGGGCCCCGTAGACCATCGCGGAGGTGCAGAGCACCACCCGGCTCACACCGGCGGCCGCGGAGGCGGTCAGCACCGTCTGCGCGCCCCGCACGTTGTACGCGCTCCGGGCGCGCGGGTCGGTCTCCATGCCGAGGTCCATCGCCAGGTGCACCACCACGTCGACCCCGGCCAGCCGCTCGGCCACCGCCGGGTCCCGAACGTCCAGGACGCGCCACTGCACGCCCGGCACCTCGCCGCGGCGGTCGTCGATCGCGAGCACCTTGCGGACGCCGGGGGAGGCCACCAGCCGGGCCGCGACGCGCAGACCCAGCACCCCCGCCGCGCCCGTGACGGCCACGGTGAGCGGCCTGCCGCCGTACGCTGGAGACGGCGACACCGTGGTACCGGGGTCGTCCTCGCCTCCGGTCAGCCCAGAGCGAACGTCCGAAGGCGGGGAACTCACCGGCCATCCTCCACGGTTAGCTTATGTGCGTACGTACGAGTGTTACGTACCGACCCATCCTGCCCGAGGCGAAGGCCCGGCGGTTGCAACCGGACCGGTCCAGACCGTGCCGAAGCCGCCCACCGGCTGTGAGTTTCGGCTCAGCCCACCGCCCGGGCCTGCAGACTTTCCCGCCACACCACCCGCGTGACGGCCGACCAGATCGAGGAACTCGTGAGCGACCTCCCCTTCGGATTCGGCGTTCCGCCCGAGGAGCCCGAGGACGGCAAGGCCAAGGGCGACAAGGACGACAGTGACGCGGGCGGCACGTCCGAACCCGGCGCCACCCCGCAGCAGCCGTTCGGATTCGGTGCGGGCAACCCGCTCGGGGCGCTCTTCGGCATGGGCGCGCCGGGTGGCACCCCCAGCGCGGACAACCCCTTCGGCGCCATGCTCGGCGGCCTCAACCCCGCCGACCTCGGCGCGGCGTTCCAGCAGCTCGGCCAGATGCTGTCCTTCGACGGCGGACCGGTGAACTGGGACCTCGCCAAGGACATCGCCCGGCAGACGGTCGTCGCCGAGCCCGCCGAGGGCAAGAACAAGGACCGCTCGGTGAGCACCGCCGAGCGGTCGGCGGTGGCCGAGGCGATCCGCCTCGCCGACCTCTGGCTGGACTCCTCCACCGAGTTCCCCTCCGGCGCCGCCTCCGCCGTGGCCTGGAGCCGCGCCGAGTGGATCGAGGCGACCCTGCCGGTCTGGAAGGACCTGGTGGACCCGGTCGCCGAACGGGTCGGCAACGCCATGGGCGGCGTGCTGCCCGAGGAGATGCAGGCCATGGCCGGCCCGCTGATGGGCGTCATGCGCTCGATGGGCGGCGCGATGTTCGGCACCCAGATCGGCCAGGCCCTCGGCGCGCTGGCCGCCGAGGTGGTCGGCTCCACCGACGTCGGCCTGCCCCTCGCTCCGGCCGGCAAGGCCGCGCTGCTGCCGCAGAACGTCGCCGAGTTCGGCGAGGGCCTGAGCGTCCCCGCCGACGAGGTCCGCCTCTACCTGGCTCTGCGCGAGGCCGCCCACCAGCGGCTCTTCGCCCACGTGCCGTGGCTGCGGGCGCACCTGTTCGGCGCCGTCGAGGCGTACGCGCGGGGCATCAAGGTCGACACCTCCCGGATGGAGGAGCTGGCCGGTCAGCTCGACCCGAGCAACCCCGAGGCCCTCCAGGAGGCGCTGGCCGGCGGCCTGCTCCAGCCCGAGGACACCCCCGAGCAGAAGGCCGCGCTGGCCCGGCTGGAGACCGCGCTCGCGCTGGTCGAGGGCTGGGTGGACGCGGTGGTGCACAGCGCCGCCGAGCCGCACCTGCCGCAGGCCGGCGCGCTGCGTGAGACCGTCCGTCGCCGCCGGGCCGCCGGCGGACCGGCGGAGCAGACCTTCGCCACCCTGGTCGGCCTGGAGCTGCGCCCGCGCCGGCTGCGCGACGCCTCCCGACTCTGGGCCTCGCTGGCCGACGCCCGGGGCGTCGAGGGCCGGGACGCCCTGTGGGAGCACCCCGACATGCTGCCGACCGCCGCCGACCTCGACGACCCGGACGGCTTCGTGCACCGCGGCTCGGCCGGGGAGGCCGAGGGCGGCTTCGACTTCGACGCGCTCGACAAGCTGCTCGGCGACGCGGCCGCGGGCAAGGGCACCGGCAGTAGCACCGGCAGCGGCGACAGCGCGGGCGACGACACCGACGGCCCCCGGACCGAGGGAAAGGACGAGCCCGAGGCATGACCGTCACCGAGACGAGCGCGACGGCGCTGCACACCGACGCCGTCCGCACCCTGGACGGCTGGCGGTCCGCCGACCCGGAGCAGGAACGACTGCGGCTGGACTACCTGGCCCACCTGGCCGGGCAGCCGGACGGCCTGTTCCGCTCCTGCCTGCCCGCGCACATCACGGCCAGCGCCGTGGTGGTCGACCCGGCGGCCGGCCGGGTGCTGCTGACCCTGCACCCGAAGGTCGGCATCTGGCTGCAGATGGGCGGCCACTGCGAGCCCGGCGATCCGACGCTGGCCGCCGCCGCCCTGCGCGAGGCCACCGAGGAGTCCGGCATCCCCGACCTCGTCCTGCTCGCGCCGGGCGGCGAGCCCGCCCCGGCGCTGCTCGACCGCCACCTCGTGCGCTGCACCGGCCGGGAGCGCCCGGAGAACACCCACCTGGACGTCCAGTACGTCGCGGTGGCCCCGCCCGGCGCCGAGGCACTGATCAGCGAGGAGTCGCTGGATCTGCGCTGGTTCGACTACGACGCGCTGCCCGAGCTGACCGACCACTCCCTCCGGGCCCTGGTGGCCCGGGCCCGCGAGCTGACGGCCTGAGCGCGCGTGCGGGAGGGGCCCGGCCGGGCCCCTCCCGCACGGCCCGCGCCGGGGGCGGCTCTCCCCCGGGGCCCGGCCGGTCGCGGCTCAGCGCACCGGCACCCGCTGCGGCGCCAGCAACTCGCTCGGCTGGACCAGCACCACACCGCTGCCGGTGAAGGCCATCTCCCAGCCCTCGGTGGCCGTCCCGCGCCGCCGCCAGGCCTCGGTGTTGCTGCTCTGTGCCTGCAGCTGCACCTCCAGCCCGGAGGACCAGCCGACCACCGCGTCGGCGTCCGCGTACACGTAGCGCCCCGGCTCCACCCGCATCACCAGCGGCTGTCCGGAGGTCATCAGCACCAGCTTGCCCGTACCGGTCAGCTCCAGGCTGTACGAGCCGACCCCGGCGATCCGCTCACCGCCCTCGACGCCGACCACCTGCCAGCTGATGGTGGAGTCCAGCGCCAGCACGTACGTGCTGGTCACCGTGAGCCGCTCCCGTCGCAGATCCAGGATGTGCAGGTGCCGGCCGAGGTTGGCGAGGTAGACCGTGCCGGTTCCGGTGCACCGCATCAGGTCGAGCGCGGTCGGCTGCTGCCGGCGCGATCCGCGGCCCCGGCCGTTGCCGGTCGGCGGCGCCCAGCCGGTGAACTGCACCCGGCCGGTGTGCGCGACCATCGCACCGCTGCGGGCCAGCACCGACGTGCGGCCGTCCAGCACCACCCGCAGCATCTGCGGGTTCTGCAGGGCGAAGTGCTCGTCGCCGGTCAGCGCGGCGTGGTCGAGAAGGGGACTCTGCACGGTGATCGCTCCCTAGCCGCGGATCTTGAGACGGTCGGACGTGTCCTCGCTGGGCTGCACCACCACGAAGCCGGCGCCCCGGAAACCCAGCTGGAGGGCCTCACCGCTGCCCCGGCCGATCAGCGCGCCGACCTTGACCGAGCGCTTGGTCCTGATCTCCAGCCCGGTGGTCCAGGCGACCAGCGCGTCGGGGTCGACGTAGGTCTCCGCCTCCGCGCAGTCCAGCACCACGGGGACGCCCCGGGAGGTGACCGAGACCCAGCCGCTGCCGCCGACCGTCACGTTGAACAGGCCGGTGCCGGCCAGCATCGCGGGGCCCTTCACCTTCTCGACCTTGCAGGTCAGTGAGGCGTCCAGGGCCAGCAGGTGCGAGCCGTTGACGGAGAGCGACTCGTCGTCGAGCTGCAGGTTGAGCACGTCCGCGCCGAAGTCGGCGAGATAGAGCGTGCCGTCCCCGGACCAGCGCAGCAGCGGGCTGCGCTCACCCGAGGCCCACTCCCCGAACGCCCGCCGCGCGCTCTGCGAGACCGCCTCGTACTGCAGGAAGCCGTCGTAGGCCACCATCGCGCCCGGCTTCGCCAGGACGTCCTGCCCCGTGGTCACCGCAACCTTGCACATCGCGGCGCCGTGATTGCTCATCCGGGCCGCCGCCGGGGCCTCCAGGTACCCCTCCAGGTACGTGCCCGGGAGCGTCTGCCTCTCCATGGATCCCGCCTGCCTCTCCCGGACTCGTCCGGACTCTCGCGGATTTCTCCCGCTCTGTCAGACCTCGAACGGCTGGACCACGACGAAGTTGCCGGGGCCGCCCCTGAACTGCAGGCTGTAGGACTCCGCCGCGTGCCCGGCATAGGCCGAGCGCCTGATCCGCACCGGCGCGGTGGCGATCACCTGCGCGCCCTTCGACCACGCCACCAGGGCGTGCACATCGGCATAGGTCTCCGGCGCCGGGGTCACCGGGAGCACCACCGGGACGCCGTTGGTCTTCACCACCACCGTCCCGTGGCCGGTGAACTGGAGGGTGAAGAAGCCGCCGTGCGGCATCCCCTCGCCCTCGATCCGGCGGACCTCGTGCTCCAGCCCCGCGTCGAAGGCCAGCACCCGGTCGGAGCTGACGCAGATCGAGTCGCCCTCCAGCCGGACCACGTGCAGGTGGCTCGCCTCGTCGGCGAGGAAGACCTGCCCCTCCCCGGAGACCCGCATCAGTTTCAGCTGCTGGCCGGTCAGGTTGCCGGTGAGCCGGCGCAGCATGCCGGAGCTCTCGTGGGCGAAGTCCGCCCTGCCCTGGTAGGCCACCATGCTGCCGTGCAGCGCCAGGACGTCCTGGCCCTTGGTCAGGGTGAACCGGACGAGGTTGTCGTTCTGCTTGATCCAGCCGGTCTGCTCGGGGAGTTCGGCGTACTTGGTGAGCGAGATCCGCACGCCGGGGGCGGGAACGGGAGCCGCGACGGGAGCGGGCACAGGCGCGGGCGTGGGCGCCGCGACGGGTGCCGGTTCGACGACGGGAGCCGGTTCGACGACGGGTGCCGGTTCGACGGCGGGTGCCGGTTCGACGACGGGTGCCGGTTCGACGGCGGGAGCCGGTGCCGCCTGCTGGGCCGGGATCCGCGGCGTCGCCTCCGCGCGGGGGGACGGGGTGGGGGCCGCCCCGGGGGCCCCGACGGGCTCCGGGAGCACCGCGGGCGCCGGCTCGGGGCCGTCCTCGACCACCTCACCGCCGAAGTTCTCCAGCAGCGCCTGCAGCCCGCCGTCGAAGCCCTGGCCGACCGCGACGAAGCGCCACTCCCCGCCCCGCCGGTAGATGTCCGCCAGCATCACGGCGCGCTCGGTGCTGAACTCGGCGCCGGTGAAGCTGTACCGGCCGACCTCGGTACCGCCCGCGACGATCCGGACGTGTCCCGAGGCGACCTGGGACATCCGGCCGTCGCCGTCGATGGTCGCGGTCACACTGAGCTTGTGGATGGCCTGCGGGACGTCCGCCAGGGCTATCCGGAAGGACTCGGTGTCGTCCTGCTGGGCGCCCAGCAGTCGCACCGAGTCCTCGGGGCTCGCGGGCTGGTTGAAGAAGACGAAGTAGCGGTCGTCGCTGAGCCGCTCGTCGGCGTCCAGGCCGAAGCAGCTGACGTCGAAGGTGAGGCCCGGGGCGGTCAGCCGGACACCCAGGTAGAGCTCGGTCACCGGGGTGAGATCACCGATGCGGACGCGGGACGCCTTGGCGAGTTCCCTGGTCATGGCGCTGATCACCCTCCCTGATGAGTACCGGTCTGATCCCGGTGACCCTATCCCAGGGGTGCGGGTGGGCAGCAGGGCCCGAGCGGACCGCGAACGGCGGTGGCCCCGGGCCCGACGGCGTCCGCGCGGGCCACTCCGACCGTCCTGGAGGCCGTCCGAAGGGGTCTAGTGGCAGGATCCGTCCGCCGCCGGTTCGTGGTCCCGGCCGGGCGCCGGCTCCGCGCTCCGCGCTCCCGGGATGTGCGGCAGCCGGGCGGCCGACACCACACCCTCCAGGTAGCCCCGGGCCCGCTCGGTGCGCGGGTAGGCCTCCAGGAGTGCCCAGAAGCCGGGCCCGTGGTCGGGCACCAGCAGGTGCGCGAGCTCGTGCAGCAGTACGTAGTCGATCACGTACTCGGGCATGCCCTGCAGGCGGTGGGAGAGCCGGATCGTGCCCTCACCCGGGGTGCAGGAGCCCCAGCGGGAGTTCTGGTTCGTCACCCAGCGGACCTGCCGGGGCCTGGCCCGACCGCCCAGGTGGGCGGCGGAGAGCTCACGGGCGCGGGCCGCGAGCGCGTCGTCCCCCAGCACCCGGCGACTCTCCTGCGCGGCGAGCTTCTCCAGCATCTGCGCCACCCAGCGCTGCTCCTCCGCGAGCGACATCCGGGCCGGGATCAGCACGACGGTGCGATCGCCCTCCCGGTACGCCGAGACCGTACGGCTGCGCCGGGCACTGCGGCGGACCTCCACCCGGGAGCGGTCGACGCCCTCCCCCTGGCCGGCCCGGGGCTCCGGTGACGCGGGTGCGGCGTCCGGCTGCCCGGGCGGTCCCGGGTCCGGACGCCCGCGCGTACTCGGCGCCGCGACTCCCGGCCCGGATGCTGCCCGGGCACGCCTGCGCGACGCCGGGGGACGGGGTTCCCGTTCGGCCGCCATGGCACACGACGTTACCTGCTGGCACTGACAGAAGTCCGGCGCCATGGCCGAAATGTTGCGTGGAGTGAGCGGATACGAAAGGCCTACGGCGGGTGACATGCCCGTGCGGCCCGATCGGACCCAAAGTTATCCACAGGGTGCACGAAGGGATCGTGTGATGATGCAACCGGACCTGTGGACAACGGAGTTCACGGCGGGCAGCCGATGGGGCATGCTGCCGTCACCGCCGCCCGCCCGGCGCGCGGGCGCCCCACGGCGCCCCGGCGCCGGGCGGCCGGAACCGACCCGGAGGACCCCGCATGCGCCCACTGCTCAAACCCGCCCTCTCCCGCACCTGGCGGGACACCGAGACCCTGCAGTTCGGCACCGTCCACCGCCACGCCCGGGTCGTCGAACAGGCCGGGCCGGCCTTCTGCTCCTTCCTCGGGCTGCTCGACGGCACCAGGGAGCGCCCGGCCCTGCTGGCCGCCGGCGAACAGCTCGGCCTCGGCCTCGACCGGACCGGCGAACTGCTCGACTCGCTGGAGAAGGCCGGACTGCTCGACGACGCCGTGGCCACCCGGGAGGCACTGGCCCGCTACCCGCAACCGCACCGGGAGCTGCTCGCGCCCGACCTCGCCTCGCTCTCCCTGATCCACCCCGAGCCCGAGGCGGCGCCGGGCGTGCTGCGTGCCCGGGCCGCGGCCAGGATCGAGGTGCGCGGCGCCGGACGGGTCGGCGTCGCGGTCGCGGCGGTGCTGGCGGCGGGCGGCGTCGGCACCGTCACCGTCGTGGACGGCGGTCGCGTCACCCACGGCGACTGCTCCCCCGCCGGTCTGCCGCCGAGCGAGGTCGGCCGGCTGCGCACCACCGCCGCCCGCTCGGCGGTCCACCGGGCCGCCGGGCACGGGCTGGCCGAGCGCCAGCGCCACTCCCCCGGCGGCTCGCCCGCCCCGCCGCCCTCGCTCGTCGTGCTGGCCCCCCGGGACGGCGGCGGCGCCTTCGCCGGCGGCGCCTTCGAGGCCCGCCGGCTGATGCGGGCCGGCGTGCCGCACCTGTACGTCGGCGTGCTGGAACACCTCGGCGTGGTCGGTCCGCTGGTGCTGCCCGGCGCCTCGGCCTGCGGCGACTGCCTGGCCCTCACCCGCACCGACGAGGACGCCGCGTGGCCCCGGCTGCTCGCCCAGCTCGCCGAGGACGGACCGGGACGGCCGCGCACGCCCGCCTGCGACACCGCACTCGCCACCGCCGTGGCCGGGCTCGCCGCCCTGCACGTCCAGTTGCACCTCGACGGCGCCCGGCCGCCGAGCGTGGACGGCTGGTGCGAGGTGTCGGCCGCGGACGGCCTCGCCCGGCGGCTGCGGCTGCGCGGCCACCCCGACTGCGGCTGCCTCTGGCAGCCCCTGGCCGTCCGCTGAGCGGGCGGCACGCGGCAGCGGGCCGGTGGGCGGGCGGTGGGTGGGCGACACGTCGCGGCCCCGGCCGGGTGGCGGCCGGGGCGGGCGGGTGCCGTACTGTCGGCCGTCCCGCACTATCCACAATTCGGCCGGGCCGCCCCGGCGAGCGGGCACAATGGCGTAGTGGTAGTGACCGTCGCCCCACCGGCCTCGCAGCTCGCGAAGGCCGCCGGGGGCGTCTGACTGGGAGGCCCGGGTGAGCGATCTTCCGCGCAAGGCAATGACCCGTACGGCAAAGCTCGCCGCTCTGCCGCTGGGGATGGCCGGCCGGGCCACGCTGGGCCTGGGCAGGCGGATCGGCGGGCGATCCGCCGAGGTGGTGACCGCGGAACTCCAGCAGGCCACCGCCGACCAGCTCTTCAAGGTCCTCGGCGAGCTGAAGGGCGGGGCGATGAAGTTCGGGCAGGTGCTGTCCGTCTTCGAGGCCGCACTGCCCGAGGAGGTGGCCGGGCCCTACCGCGCGGCGCTGACCAAGCTGCAGGACGCCGCTCCGCCGATGCCCGCCGCCAAGGTGCACGCCGCGCTCGCGGAGCGGCTCGGCGCGGACTGGCGTGAGCGGTTCAGGAGTTTCGACGACCGCC
Organism: Kitasatospora sp. NBC_00315; assembly: GCF_041435095.1. Classification (NCBI taxonomy): domain Bacteria; kingdom Bacillati; phylum Actinomycetota; class Actinomycetes; order Kitasatosporales; family Streptomycetaceae; genus Kitasatospora; species Kitasatospora sp. NBC_00315. Next base: position 3,237,098 of record NZ_CP108025.1, read on the forward strand.
CGGCCGCCGCCGCCTCGATCGGCCAGGTCCACCGTGCGGTGTGGCACGACGGACGCCGGGTCGCGGTCAAGGTGCAGTACCCGGGCGCGGGCGACGCCCTGCTCGCCGACCTCGCCCAGCTGAGCCGGGTGGCCTGGCTGCTCGGCCCGCTCATCCCCGGGCTGGACATCAAGCCGCTGATCACCGAACTGCGCGAGCGGGTCGCCGAGGAGCTCGACTACGAGCTGGAGGCGCAGGCCCAGGGGCGGCACGCCGAGGAGTTCGCCGACGACCCCGACATCAGCGTCCCGGGCGTGGTGGCCCAGGCCGACCAGGTCCTGGTCACCGAGTGGATGGACGGCACCCCGCTCGCCGAGGTGATCGCGAACGGCAGCCAGGAGGAGCGCGACCGGGCCGGGCACCTGCTCGCCCGTTTCCTGTTCGCCGGGCCGGCCCGGACCGGGCTGCTGCACGCCGATCCGCACCCCGGCAACTTCCGGCTGCTCAAGGACGACGGGCCGGTCGACGGCTGGCGGCTCGGGGTGCTCGACTTCGGCACCGTCGACCGCCTCCCCGGCGGCCTGCCCTCCACCATCGGGGACGCGCTGCGGATGGCGCTGGCCGGCGACGCCGCAGGGGTCCTGGACATGCTCGGCGGGGAGGGCTTCGTCAAGCCCTCGATCCGGCTGGACCCGGACGCCGTGCTCGACTACCTGCTGCCGATCATCGAGCCGGCCACGGTGGACACCTTCCACTTCAGCCGCAGCTGGATGCGCTCCCAGGCCGCCCGGATCGCCGACCCGCGCTCCCCCGCCTACAACCTCGGCAAGCAGCTCAACCTGCCGCCCTCGTACCTGCTGATCCACCGGGTGACCCTCAGCACCATCGGCGTGCTCTGCCAGCTCGGGGCCAACGCGCCGTTCCGGGCGGAGATGCTGGAGTGGCTGCCGGGCTTCGCCGGCAAGGACTCGCTGAGCAAGCCCTGACCCGCGCCGACATGCGGACGGCCGCTCCCCCGAGGGGGAGCGGCCGTCCGCATGTCGAAGGCTGGGCCGTGCCGGCGCTCACATCAGCGCGACGGCCAGCGCCTTGCGCGCCCGCAGGGAGGCCAGCTCGGCCTTCCTGCGGAGCTTGTTCGCCCGGACGACCCGCAGGACGAGCCGTTCGTGCTCGGCCTCCTGCAAGCGCTCTTGCATATGGGCACGCGCCAGGGATTCGTGAAGAAGTTGCATCTCGAGGGTCCTGTTCTGGATCTGAAGTTCGGTGGTCTGCTCTGCGCGGACGGTGGGATCGACGACGACGGCGGTCATGTGGTGGTCCTGCTCGTGGTGCGTGCTCGGAAAGGGGATGCTGCGGGCTGTGTCCGCCTTGGCGGCGGCGAGGCGGACGGAATGGCGCAGGGCACTGTCCAGCGGGGGCTGCTCTCCCCGGCGGACGGCCTCGGCACCGATCTCGGGGGTCACGCCATGACCTCGGTCTTGCGCGGACGGCCCCGGGGACGCTTGCGGGCCACCACGACGCCCTGGACGAAGAGCTCGCCGCCCCAGACGCCCCACGGCTCACGCCGCTCCAGCGCACCGGTCAGACAGGCGTCCTTCACGGGGCAGGTGCCACAGAGGGACTTGGCGTACTCGACGTCCGCCGGGGTCTCCGCGAAGAAGACCTCCGGGTCGAAGGCGCGGCACGGGATGGGAAGGCCGAGGGTCTCGGCGTCGTCGATCGCGGTGAGCTGCATCAGGGATACCTCCGGGGGGTCGGCCTGGTCGGCCTTGGTGATCTGGTCTGTCGTCGGTACGGACGGGAGGGGCGGTGTGATGACCGTGGACACTGTGGGCGTCTTCCTCGTCTTTTCAGTGGGTCCGGCTCAGCTGGCTGGTGGGGCTGGGCCGGAGGCCCCGGAGGGCCTGGAGGGTCTTTCGTACCGGACAAAACAGAAGGGCCGCGGATCCCGGTGTGACGGGTTCCGCGGCCCTGGAGGTGCCGACCTGATGCTGGCTCAGGTTCGTTCTCTCCAGGGTTCAGGCCCGCGGAAGGCCCGGATCCGGATGGCCTCGGCGCCGGTAAAGGCGGCCCTGGCCTGGTTGATCAGCTGCTCGTTCTGCTTCTGGGTGATCCCGGCACCGATGACCTGCGCATAGTCGCCATGCTTGACGGCTGCTACGGCTGCCTTCGGTGCCTCGGTCGGTCGCTCGTCACGCATGTCGCGGGACGTTGCGGCCGTCGCCCAGTCACGGGACAGACCCGACTCGACGGCGCCGGCTCCGGTGCTGCCGCCAGTGTTCCCAAGGGCACTGACAACGGGCATGACGGAGACAACGGTGGTGTCGAGACCCAGACCGGTCGCGGCGAGCGCGGCGAGAGCCCTCACGGGGGCAACGCACAGGGAGGCAGCGGGGACGGTCTGGCCAGTCAGTTTGGTGATCGTCGTCGTGGTTTCCACTGTCTTCGCCTCCTCTCGGCGTCTCGCGGTGCCCGGTTTCCCGGGATCCGGCTGTTCGGATGTCTGTCTCGGTGGAGCTTCTTCTCGGTGCGACTCGTCGTGGCAGGCGCGGTGATGCGCGTGACACAGGGGAGAGCCGTGTCAGGAGTGACCCCGGACGGCTTCGCGGTCTCGTCCCCTTGACCGCTCCGGCAGGCTATTGCGCTCCATGCACGGCGCGCAAACTATTTTTCCGGCGAGTTTCGAAGTGGCCGCCGCGAGCGGCTCAGGCCGGCTCGTCCGACGTGTCGCCGGGCGGGTCGTCGGGTGTCGCGTCCGGGTCCGGCCCGGGCTCTTCCCCCGCACACAACGACAGCACAGCGGCGCCGTACTTGTCCAGCTTCATCGCGCCCACGCCCGAGATGACCGCCAGTTCGCGCTCGTCGGACGGCACGTCCTCGGCGATGGCCATCAGTGTGGCGTCGGTGAAGACCACGTAGGCCGGGGCGCCCTGCTTCTTCGCCTGCCCGGCCCGCCACTCACGCAGCCGCTCGAACAGTGCCTCGTCCATCGAGGACGGGCAGCTCTCGCAGCGCCGCAGCTTGCGTTCCACGGCCTCGATGAGGGTGCGGTCGCAGACCCGGCACTTGACCGGGCCGCGCGCCCTGCGGGCCGCCGGGCGCTCACCGCCGGACTCGACGCCACCGCGGCCGCCGCGTGCCCCGGAGCGCGCACCGGGCGCGCTCGACCCCGGGCGCAGCCCGTCCAGGAATCGGGTCGGCTTGCGGCTCGCCCGCCCCCCGGGGGAGCGGGAGAGCGACCAGGAGAGCGAGATGTTGCGCCGGGCCCGGGTGACGCCGACGTAGAGCAGCCGGCGCTCCTCCTCGACCTGCTCGTCGGTCTTCGCGTAGATGATCGGCATGGTGCCCTCGGTGAGCCCGACCAGGAACACCGCGTCCCACTCCAGGCCCTTGGCCGCGTGCAGCGAGGCCAGCGTGACGCCCTCGACGGCGGGGGCGTGCTGGGCGGCCGCGCGGGCGTCCAGCTCGGCGACGTAGGCGGCGAGGTCGGCGCTCTCGCCGGCCGTACGCCGGGCGGCCTCGAACTCCTCGGCCAGCCGGACCAGCGCGGCCAGCGACTCCCAGCGCTCGCGCACCGCGCCGGAGCCGCCCGGCGGGGTCGCGGTGAAGCCGCGGGTGGCCAGGACCGCGCGGACCTGCGACGGCAGGTCGGGGGCATCGGCCGTGAGCGGGTCGGAGCCCGCCCGGGCGGCGCCCTTGAGCAGCACGCCCGCCTCGCGCACCTCGGGGCGTTCGAAGAACCGCTCGGCGCCCTTGAGCTGGTAGGAGATGCCCAGATCGGCGAGCGCCTGCTCGTACACCTCGGACATGCCGTTGGTCCGGAACAGGACCGCGATCTCGCTGGCACGGCAGCCGCCGCGGTCGGCGGGCAGCGCCAGCAGCTCCTTGATCCGGTGCGCCGTGCTCTCGGCCTCGGTGGGCTCGTCGGAGTACTCGACGTAGACCGGGTCGGGGCCGGCCGCGCGCTGCGAGACGAGCTCCAGCCGGTGCTGCGCGGCCTGGCCCCTGGCCTGGGCCAGCAGGCCGTTGGCGAGGTTCACCACCTGCGGGGTGGAGCGGTAGTCCCGGACCAGCTTGACCACCGTCGCCTCGGGGTGGCGCCCGCGGAAGTTCAGCAGGTAGTCGGGGGTGGCGCCGGTGAAGGAGTAGATGGTCTGGCTGGCGTCGCCGACCACGCAGAGGCTGGCACCGGGGCCGGCCCACTGGTCGAGCAGCCGCTGCTGGAGCGGGGAGACGTCCTGGTACTCGTCGACGGTGAAGTGCCGGTACTGGGCGCGGACCCGCTCGGCGATCTCCGGGCGGTCCTCCAGGATCGCGGCGGTCAGCAGCAGGACGTCCTCGAAGTCGATGACGGCGCGGTCGCGCTTGGCCTGCTCGTAGGCGGCGTACACCCGGGCGATCTCGGCCGGGTCGCGCGGGGCCTCCCGGCCGGCCTTGACGACGGCCGCCGCGTAGTCGTCGGGGACGATCTGGGTGACCTTGGCCCACTCGATCTCGCCCGTGAGGTCGCGCAGCTCGGTGCGCTGGACCCGCAGACCGCAGCGCCCGGCCGCCTCGGCGACCAGCTGGACCTTGCGCTCCAGCAGCCGGGGCACCTCGCCGCCCACCGCGCGCGGCCAGAAGTACTGGAGCTGGCGCAGCGCGGCGGAGTGGAAGGTCCTGGCCTGGACCCCCTCGACGCCGAGCTCGCGCAGCCGGCCGCGCATCTCGCCGGCGGCCCGCGCGGTGAAGGTGACCGCCAGCACCTGCTGCGGCTGGTAGACACCGCTGCGCACGCCGTAGGCGATCCGATGGGTGATGGCGCGGGTCTTGCCCGTACCGGCGCCCGCCAGGACACAGACCGGGCCGTGCAGGGCGGTGGCGACGGCCCGCTGCTCGGGGTCGAGCCCGGCCAGCACGGCGTCGGCGCCGACGGGGGCCGGCCGGTGGTCGTCGTCGTACGGGCTGCCGCTCAAGAGGTCTTCCTGCATGCAGTCCATCCTCTCAGCCCGGCGGGGGCGACTGGCCGGCCGCGGGGGCGGCCGTGCGGACATCCTGGCAGGGTGGGCCGACAGGACGGGCGGAGTTGTCCACAGGTCCGATGCGATCGAAGGATGATCGCTGCGCCCGAGGGCGCGCGGACCGAGTGTCACGCCCGGCGCACACGGAATGACCGATGCACGTCGTGCGTTGTCCCCTCAGACCGTACGCCCCCTCCCGAAGGAGTCCCCAGCGATGTCCGGCAGCGTCACGATGTACAGCACCACCTGGTGCGGCTACTGCACCCGACTCAAGGGCCAGCTGCAGCGCGAGGGAATCGGGTACACCGAGATCAACATCGAGGAGGACCCGGCGTCGGCGGATTTCGTCGAGTCGGTCAACAACGGCAACCAGGTCGTGCCGACCGTGCTGGTCACGCCGGCCGGCGGCGGGGAGCGGGTCGTGATGACCAACCCCAGCCTGCGCCAGGTCCAGGCCGCGCTGGCGGGCTGACGCCACGGGTCGGGGCGGCCGTTCGCGGCCCGCTCCGGCGCCCGAGGGCCCCGGCCGACCGGCCGGGGCTCCTGCGCGTCCGGGGCCCGCGCCGGGCCGCCCCGACCCCGGCCGGGGTGGGCCCGGACGACCGGCGGCGGCCGGCCCGCCACCGTCAGGAGGCGTCGGCCCGGGCGGTGTCGACCGGTCCGGCCGGGGACGGGAGGACGGCGCGCGCGCCCAGGTCGCCGACGCCGTAGACGAGCCGGCAGCGGTCCGCCGAGTAGCGCGTCTCGATCACCCGCACCGGTCCGCGCCGGTCGTACGTGACCCGGGTCTGCACCACCAGCGGTACACCCGGACCGCCCTGGAACCACTGCGCCTCCTCGGGCCCGGGCATCCGGGCGACCAGGTGGTCCACGGCGCCGACCTCGGTCCGACCGAGCGCCGCCAGCACCGCCTCGTCCCCGCCCTCGACCTGGTCGGGTTCCATCAGCGGGGTGCCGGCCGCCAGCCCGGCCCGGTAGTGGCTCTCCTCGATCGAGTACGGCTCGGCGTCCAGCAGCCGTAGCTGCCGGCGCAGCACGATCGCCTCGCCCGGCCGCAGGCCGAGCCGTTCCGCGATGTCCACCCGGGCGCGGACGATCAGCATCTCGAAGTCGGCCGTCAACTCCCGGCCCGCCTCGGTCGCCTCTTTGGTGTAGACCTCGGCGGGAACCGCCAGGCAGTCCCGCTGGTCCGGCAGCGGGCCGGGCCCGTAGGCGCGGTGGTCGACCACCGGATGCTCCCGCAGATAGGTGCCCTTGCCCTGGAGCCGGACCAGCCGGCCCTCGTTGACCAGCACGTCGACCGCGAGCCGAACGGTGTTGCGGGCCACCCCGTACTGCCGCTCCAGGACGCCCTCGACCGGCAGCGGATCGTCGACGGTGAACTCGCCCGCCGCGATCCGGCGACGCAGATCCGCCGCGAGCCGCTGGTACTTGGGGGATTGGGCACTGCCGCGTGGAATTGTCACCCGAGTGAATGTAGCGATCCGGCTCACCCCGTTTCAGCCGAACCCGCCAACATCGGCCGGGGTCGGGGAATGCGGGATTGATCCGCACCGCGATCGATTACCGCCCCTGCTCGCCCGCCGTCCCGACGGGCGGCGCATTGCGCCCCCGAGCGCCCGTCGGGACGGCGGGTACGGGGCCGGGCCGATGCCCGGCGGCGCGGGCGGGGGCACCGGCAGGAGCGGCGAGCCCCGCCGAGCGGGCGCACGGATCGATCGAAGTGAATTCACGAAAAGGGGCGCACGGCCTATGCCGCACGCCCCATTCGTCAACCACGTTCTCGTTAATGCCCGGTGGTCGGATAAAAAGTCCGGCCTACCACCGGGCCGCCGAAGGAAGCGGCTCCCCGTACCAGAGTTCGACCAGGTGCCGGGCGATCGAAATCCCCGACGGCGGCAGGATCTCCCCCGCCGCCATTCCGGCCTTCAGCTCCTCGCGGGAGAACCAGCGCGCCTCGGCCAGTTCCTCGCCGTCCACCGTGATCGCGGTACCGGCCGGGTCGGCCGTCCCGGTGAAGCCCAGCATCAGGCTGCACGGGAAGGGCCAGGGCTGGCTCGCCACGTAGCTGACGTCGGCGACCCGGACGCCGGCCTCCTCGAAGACCTCGCGGGTCACCGCCTGCTCGATCGACTCACCGGGCTCGACGAAACCGGCCAGGGTGGACCAGCGGCCCTCGGGCCACAAGGCCTGGCGGCCCAGCAGGCAGCGGTCCTCCTCGTCGGTGATCATCATGATCACCGCCGGGTCGGTGCGCGGGTAGTGCTCCGCGGCGCAGGAGGTGCACCGCCGGATGTGGCCGGCCCCGGCCTTCTCGGTGGGGTGCCCGCAGCGCGAGCAGAAGCTGTGCTGGCGGTGCCAGTGCTCCAGCGCCACCGCGTGCACCAGCAGGCCGGCGTCACGGTCGGACAGCATCGCCCCGACCTCGCGCAGCCCGGCCGGGCGGGCGTCGCCGTCGAGGCGCCCCGGCAGGCTCTCACCGGCCAGCGCGAAGTAGGAGACACCGTCGTCGTCGGTGCCCAGGAAGTAGCGGTCCCCCGTCTGGGGTGCCTCGAAGGAGGGCAGCAGCACCAGCTCGGTGCCGTCCCTGGTGTCCACCACGAACGCCTCACCCGCCGCGATCGGCAGCACCTTGGTGTTCGGGTGGCTCCAGGCCGCCGCCAGCCACGGCTCGTCGAGGCGGTGGTGCGCGGCACGGTCGACGCCGGCTCTGGCCAGCGCGAGGGGCTTCGGACGTTCGGTCTCAGGCACGGTGCTCAACTTAAGTTCCATCCCCATGTGAAGAATCGTCGGGTCCGTCACGCGCGCTCGCCGCCCGGCCGCCAGCTCTCCGCCAGGTCGCCCCACAGGTGGGCCGCGGTCTCCACGCCCTTGCGCAGCAGGTCCAGCTCGACCTTCTCGTCGACCGAGTGCCAGCCGTCCGAGGGCACCGAGATGCCCAGGAAGAGCACCGGCGCGCCGAGCACGTCCTGCAGGTCGGCGGCCGGGCCGGAGCCGCCCTCGCGGGTGAAGAGGATCTTCTGCTCGAAGGCCCGGCCCATCGCCCGGACCACGGACTGCAGCGCCGGGTGGTCCAGCGGGGTCAGACAGGGCCGGGTCGCGCCGGGGAAGACCAGCTCGTGGCGGATGCCGTCCGGCACCCTGGCCACGACCCACTGCCGGACGGCCTCGCGGATCTTCTCGACCTCCTGCCCGGCGACCAGCCGGAAGGAGAGCTTGAGGTGCGCCGAGGCCGGCACGATGGTCTTCCCTCCGGGGCCGGTGTAACCGCCCCAGATGCCGTTGACCTCGGCGGTCGGGCGGGCCCAGACCCGCTCCAGGGTGGTGTACCCCGTCTCCCCCCGCACCCCGTGCGACTTGGCGATCCGCAGCCACTGCGCCTCGTCGAACGGCAGCTCCGCGAAGAGCTCGCGCTCACGCTCGGTCAGCTCGACGATGCCGTCGTAGAAACCCGGGATGTCGACCCGGCGGTCCTCGTCGTGCAGGGCCGCGGCCAGCTCGGCCGCCACGGCGGCCGGGTTCGGGACGGCGCCGCCGAAGGAGCCGGAGTGGATGTCGGTGTCCGGCCCGAACAGGTCGATCTGGGCGTCGGCCAGGCCGCGCATTCCGGTGCAGACGGTCGGAGTGTCCTCGGACCACATCCCGGTGTCCGAGATGATCACCACGTCGGCGGCCAGCCGCCGCGCCTCCCGCCGCACCAGCTCGGCGAAGTTCGGCGAACCGGACTCCTCCTCACCCTCGATCAGCAGCTTGAGGTTGACCGCGGGCGCGGTGCGGCCGGTGGCGGCCAGGTGGGCGCGCACACCGAGGGTGTGGAAGAACACCTGGCCCTTGTCGTCGGCAGCGCCGCGGGCGAACAGCCGGCGGCCGACCACGGTCGGCGTGAACGGCTCGGTCGCCCAGCCGTCCGCCCGGTCGGCGGGCTGGACGTCGTGGTGGCCGTAGACGAGCACGGTGGGCGCGGACGAGTCCCCCGACGGCCATTCGGCGAAGACGGCGGGCAGTCCGTCCGTCTCCCAGACCTCCGCCACCGGGAAGCCGCTGTCACGCAGTTTCCCGGCCAGCCACTCGGCGGAGCGGCGCACGTCACCGGCGCGCTCCGGGTCGGCCGAGACGGACGGGATGGCCAGCCAGTCGCAGAGATCCGCCAGGAAGGCGCTCTCCTGCTGGTCGATGAAGGTACGGACGACGCTGTCCGGAGTTCTCGTCATACGGACGACTTTAGTTCGCTTGTGCGGGTGCTTGCCCCGGCCATCCGATCACTGGGCACCGAGCGGTGTGTTACATCCGTCACCCCCGGCCGCGCGGACGCCGGCCGGGGGTGACGAGGTCCGGCCGACCGCTCAGCCGGAGGTCCTCAGCAGGACGATCCGGGAGCGGGTGAGCAGGGTCGCCAGACCCACCGCGAGCAGCGGCAGGACCACCAGGGTGATCCCCATGGTCGCCCAGGGGAAGACCACGACCGCCCGGCTCGCGGCCTCGCCCGGACTCATCCCCGGGTAGGCGCCGCCCAGGGCCTGGACCTTGCGCAGCGCCACGGCCGGGACCACGCCGCAGATCGTTCCGAGCACCGCACCCATCGCCGCGATCACCCCGCACTGGAAGCCCGAGAGCGTGCGGCGGATGCGCGGGGCCGCGCCGATCGCGGCCAGTGTGGTCAGGTCGCGCTGCGAGTCGGCGGCGGCGAGCCCGGTGGCGATGCCCGCCGCTCCGAGCGCGACCAGAGCCGCGAAGCCGGTGAGCCCGAGGGTGATCAGGTCGGTCGTCGACCGGTAGCCGCGCTCGACGTCGAAGCGCACGCCGTCGCTGACCTTGGCGACCGCGGCGGAGGCCCTCTGGATCGAGGAACTGCCGGACGCCTTCGCGGGGAGCCACACCGATCCGGTCTCCGCGGTGCCGAGCCCGAGCGCGGCGGCCGTCGCCGGGCTGATCATCGCCTTGGACCCGGCGACGGAGGACGTGGCCAGGACCGCGTCCACGCTCAGGTGGTGGACGGTCGGGCGGCTCGTGAGCGGCGACCCGTCGGCGGGAACGTGCTTCGCGGTGGGTGACGGTGCGACCGTCTCGACGCCGCCGGCGGCGACGGGCGAGGCGGAGGCCCTCGGGGCGGCGGGGGCGGAGGGCGAGGGCGAGGCGGACGCGGAGGCGGAGGCGGAGGCCCTCGGGGAGGCGCCCGGTGAGCGCGTGCCGCTCGGCTCGTCGTAGATCACCGCCTCGGTGAGATCGAGCGTGATCTTCCCGTCCTTCAGGTACAGCGGGTCGAAGACGACCGCCTTGCCCGCCGCCAGTGCCTGCTCAGCCGCCTGGTCCTTCACCCCGTAGAGGTTGCGCAGCACGCCGGCGTCGCCGGCGGGGATCTCCCCGAACCCGGTGGAGGAGTAGTTGCGGTGCCTGATGCAGCGCGGGTCGTCCAGGGCCGGGCTCGGCGTCACGGAGCCGTTCGGGCCCGTCGCGTTGTCCGGGTCGTCGGCCGGGCAGCGGCGCTCCTTGGGGATGGAGATGTCCACCTGCCCGCAGACGCTCTGCCCCGCTTGGCAGTCGCCCATGAAGCTGACGCCGAGGACGTCGGCGCGCGGGCCGAGATCCGGCACGTTGCTCTCCACCGCGCCGCGCAGCTGCGGCAGCAGTGCGCCGTCCGCCGCGCTGCCCCAACCGGTGGCGAGGGTGACCGCCCCGGTGGGTGCGGAGGCGACGTACTCCCGGCGGCCCTGCTCCGCACTGCTGGCGCTGTAGACGCCGACCGCGACGGAGCCCGCGACCGCCGCCATCACGGCGGCCACGGCGGGTGCGGTACGGCCCCGGTGGCGCACCGAGTCGCGCAGGGCGAGCCGGGGACCGAGCGGCAGCACCCGGCCGAGCCGGCCGAAGAGACCGACCAGGAACGGGGCCAGCGCGACCATGCCGAGCTCGGCGATCATCGAGCCGCCGAGCACCGCGGTGGTGTGGCTGCCGACCCCGCTGGTCGAGCCGAGCAGCGCCAGCGCGGCGCCACCGCCCACCATCAGCAGGCCGAGTACGGCCAGCCGCTTGCTCGGCGGCTTCAGCGAACCGCGGCCGGTGAGCGCGGCGACCACGTCCTGCCGGGAGGCCTGGACGGCGGGGACGACCGCCGCGAGCAGCCCGGTGACCAGGCCGATGCCCATCACGCCGAGCAGGTCGGCCGGCTGGAGGTCGAAGTGGCCGAAGCGGCTTCCGGCGTACTGCTCGGCCTGCGGACGGAGCAGGGCGACCAGGCCGATCGCGCCGACCAGCCCGACCGCCGCGCCGGTGACGCCGAGCACGACGCCGCCGCCGAGCACCACCGCGCGCACGTGCGCGCGGTCACCGCCGCCGGCGGCCAGCAGCCCCAGCTGCCGCCGGGAGCGCCTGGCCCCGACGGCGAAGGCGGGGCCCGCGAGCAGCACGATCTCCAGCAGCGCCATCCCGGCGACGGTGGCCAGGATCACGACGGAGGTCCGGTCGAAGTAGCTGCCGCCCCCGCCGTACCGGTCCTGGGCGAGGAAGTAGGGCACCTCGGAGCGGGCGGGCGGGTCGAGGATCACGGAGCGCGAGGCCGCGCTGAAGCCGTAGGAGTTGAGTTCCTTCACCTTGGCCCAGTCGACCGACGCGCCGGCGGGCAGTTTCACCAGCCAGCGGGTCTGCTCGTACGCTCCCGCCCCCTTGTCCTGCTCGGTCCCGGCCGCCGCCTTCAGGGCGGGCACGAGGTCGCCCGGCCGCCCGATCAGCGTGTCGGTGCGCAGCCGGCCGGGGAACTCGACGGCGGCGGTGATCGTGTACGGCTTGCCGGGGAGGACGCTGAAGGTGGTCCGGTCGCCGATCGCGAGCCGGGCGTCGTCCAGGAAGGCGCGGGTGGCGGCGATCTCGCCCGCGGCGGCCGGGGGCCGGCCGTCGAGCACCGTGATCCGGCCCTGCCAGACCGGATCGGCCAGGTCGGCCTCCTCGGTCTGCACCTTGCTCAGGCCGTCCCTGGTACTGGTGGAGACCCAGGGGCCGGACCCGACCGGGATCAGCGTGCTGCCGGCCGGCAGCAGCTGCCGGGCCAGGGTGGCGGGGTCGGTGTCCTGGCTCCGCTGCTGCTCGGGGGTCAGCCGGGCGCCGTCCTTGGGAGAGTCGACGGTCGTCCCCTCGTCCGGGTCGGGCGCCTGGAGCACCGTCAGCCCGCCCCCCAGCGAGTCGATCTGCAGGTCGGCCCGGCCGATGGAGCGCGCCACCGCCTCGCCGGGGTCGAGCTGAGCGCTGCGGAAGACGACGTCGGCGCCGGCGACGCCGAGGACGGGCAGCGCGACCATGGCGACGACGAGGGCGCTGCGGCCCTTGGCGCGCAGGGCGTCGCGGCGGGCGATGCGCAGGGCCACCCGCCAGGCGGTGAGCTTCACTGCTCCACCGCACCCTTCAAGCTGTTGGTGGCGGCCGAGACCAGCAGGCTGGCGGCGTTCTGGCTGACGCTCTCGTCGACCATCCGGCCGTCGCGCAGGAAGACCACGCGGTCGGCCCAGGCGGCGTGCCGGGCCTCGTGGGTCACCATCATCGCGGCGGCGCCGGCGTCGCAGCGGGCACGCAGGACGGCCAGCACGGATTCGCCGGTGGTCGAGTCGAGGGCGCCGGTGGGCTCGTCGGCGAGGACCAGGCGGCGCTCGCCGATCAGCGCGCGGGCGATGGCGACGCGTTGCTGCTGGCCGCCGGACATGTCGTCGGGGAAGCGGTCGGCGAGCTCGGGGATGCCGAGCTCCTCCAGCGCGGCGAGCGCCTCGCGGCGGGCGGCCCGGCCGGAGCGGCCGTCCAGTTCGAGCGGCAGCGAGATGTTCTCGCCGGCGGTCAGCGCGGGTATCAGGTTGTAGTCCTGGAAGACGTAGCCGATGGAGCGGCGGCGCACCTCGGCGAGCCGCTTGCGCGAGAGTGTGCCGAGCGCCGTCCCCTCGACCAGCACCCGGCCCGCGCTCGGGCTGTCCAGGCCGCCGGCCAGGGTGAGCAGCGTGGACTTGCCGGAGCCGGAAGGGCCCATGACGGCGACGAACTCGCCGGGGTGCACCTTGAGGTCCACCCCGCGCAGGGCGTGGACCTCGGCGGCCCCCTGCCCGTGCACCCGGGTGACGTTCTCCAGGTGTAGCACCGCGCCCGCCGTACTCCCGGTCGGATCGGTGTCGGTCACTGTTCCCCCTGCTGATCTGGGCTCCGGTCGGAGCGATGGTTCCGGATGTCGGGTCAGGCGCGCGAGGCGCGGCGCCCGGTGCGGGTCGGCCCGGCTTCCGTGCCGGCGGACGGCGGCGTGGCCGTCCGGGCGGGCGGCCGGGCCGCGTTGGCCTCGGCGTGCTGGGTGAGGCGGGTCTCGCAGTGGTCCAGCCAGCGGATCTCGGCCTCGGTCTGGAAGATCAGCTGGTCGAGGACGAGCAGCCAGGCGAGGTCGGCGCCGGGCGACTGGGCGGCCCCCGCCCCGGGGGCGCTCTCCCCCGCCAGCGCCCGGCCCTTGAGCCGGGTGTAGTCCTGCAGCGCCTTGATGCTGTGCCGGCGCTGGCCCTGGACCACGGCGGGGACGTCCACCCCCGGGACGGTCACCGCCATCGCGAGCTTGATCGCGAGTTCGTCCCGGGGCGGGTTCGTCCGGGGCACGGGGGTGTCGAACCAGGACCGCAGCTCGGCGCGTCCCTCATCGGTGACGGCGTAGAACTGGTGGCCCTCGTCGTCCTCCCCGGCGGGCACCACCAGGCCGTCGCGCTCCAGGCGGCCGAGTGTGGTGTAGACCTGGCCGACGTTCAACGGCCAGGTCGCACCGGTGCGGGCCTCGAACTCGGTGCGCAGCTGGTAGCCGTAGCGAGGCCCCTGGTCGAGCAGGGCGAGCAGACCGTGACGAATGGACATACCGAGTATGTATACCCGGTATGCCCTCCCGGCTCAAGCCGCCACCGCCCCTCCGGCGCGCCCGGCCCGGCCCCGCGAAGGCCCGGCGCGCCGACCGGACACCCACCGATTCCCGGCCCGGCGCGCCGACCGGACACCCACCGATTCCCGGCCCGGCGCGCCGACCGGACACCCACCGATTCCCGGCCCGGCGCGCCGACCGGGTAGCGTCGTGCGATGTGAGCCAGTTGCGCATCGCCACCTTCAATCTGTTGCACGGTCAGCCCCTGGCCCTGGACGGCAGCCCGCTGGACTTCCCGTCCGAGGCCGGTGATCCGCTCGCCGGGGCGATCGGCGGGCTGGACGCCGACGTGCTCGCGATCCAGGAGGTGGACCGCTACCAGCCGCGTTCCGGCCTGGTCGACCAGGCCGCCGTCGCGGCCAAGGCGATGGGCGCCACCGACTGGCGGTTCGCCGCCGCCCTGCACGGCCGCCCCGCCCCGGTGGCCGGCTGGGTGCTCGACGACTCGGCCCCCGGCCTGCAGGTCTACGGCCCGGCCGAGGTCGACGCCGCGACCGGCCTGCCCTCGTACGGGACGGCGCTGCTCACCCGGCTGCCCGTGCACCACTGGCGGGCCCGCCGCTTCGCACCGGCGCCGTTCGGCCTGCCCCTGCGGGTGGCCGGCCAGCGGGGTCTGACGCCCGTGCCGGACGAGCCGCGGGCGGCGCTGGCCGCCGTGCTGGAGGGCGAGCGGGGCCCGTTCACCGTGGTCGCCGCGCACCTGTCGTTCGTCCCGGGCTGGAACATGGCGCAGCTGGCCGGCATCCGCCGCTGGATCGCCGATCTGCCCCAGCCGTACCTGGTGCTGGGCGACTTCAACCTGATCGGCGCCGTGCCGCGGACCGTGCTCGGCGGGGCCACCGCGCTGGAGCGCTCCGCCCCCGGGCGCCGGGTGCGCGAGGTGCGGGCCGCCCGGCGCGCCCGGATCGCGGCGGGCGAGCCCCGGCGCAGGCGGGTGCGCGAGCCGAGGCCGCGCCTGCAGGGCTGGCACGACCTGGCCCGGATCCCGACCTACCCCTCGCACCGGCCGGCCGTGCAGTTCGACCACGTCCTGGCGGTCGGGGTGCCCCGTACGGCCGTCACCGTCTCGCTCGCACCGCGCACGGGGGTCTCCGACCACCGGCCGCTGGTGGTCGAGGTCGGACTGTAGGGGCCGCTGAGCCGGCCGACCTGCTCAGCGGCGCGTCAGATGGCCGTTCTGCTGGGGAAGTTCGTGGAGGGTGACGACGGGGTCGTACTGGAGCAGCAGCATCGCGGCGTCGTCCCCGAGCTGCTTGCCGACGTGGCGCACCACGTCCTCGTGCACGCTGCGCAGCACCTCGGCCGGGTTGCCGCGGGCGCGGTCGGGCAGCCGCTCGGCGAGCGGGTAGAAGGAGCCGGCCCGGTCGCGGGCCTCGATCACGCCGTCGGTGAAGAGCAGCACCCGGTCGCCCGGGAGCAGCGGCACCCGGTGGACCGGCGGGCAGACGTCGCCCGGGTCGAGGACGCCCAGCGGGGGAACGGTCTCGGCCAGCTCCAGCGCCCGGACGGCTTCGCTGTCGCGCAGCAGCAGGGGTGCGGGGTGGCCGCAGTTGACGATCTCGGCGGTGCCGTCCGGGCGGACGCCGATCAGGACGAGGGTGACGAACTCCTCCTCGACACCCGGGTGGTCGTTCTCGTGCAGCGCGCGGTCCAGGCTGACGGCCAGCCACCCGGCCACGCGCTCCAGGGCCGCCTCCTGGTGGGCCGCCTCACGGAAGGCGCCCAGCACGGCGGCGGCGGTCTCGACGGCGTTCAGCCCCTTGCCCCGGACGTCACCGACCACGGCCCGCACGCCGTGCCGGGTGTTGACGATCTCGTAGAGGTCGCCGCCGATCCGGGCGTGGGCGGCGGCGGCGGCGTAGTGCACGGCGGCCCGGACACTGCCGACCCGGTCAGGAACCGGGCGTAGCAGCACCCGACGGGCCACCTCGGCGACCAGCTGGGCGTCGGCCAGCGCCTTCTCCTGCCGCAGCCGCAGGGTGGTGCTGACCCAGCCGATCGCGGCCACCAGGACGATCGCGAAGACGGTGGCGCTGTGCACGGACTCACCGAGCGAGCCGCTGTAGAGCGCCATCAGGAAGGCCGCGGCCTCGGTGCAGAGGCCGATCAGCAGCGGGTACCAGGTACGGCGGCTGACCACGGCGGCCAGCGCGGGGACGGCGGTGAGGGCCGGTTCGACCGTCACCTCGGTGTCGGAGAAGTAGTTCAGGGCGACCACCAGGGCCATGCCGATGAAGGGCAGCGCGAGCGCTGTCCTCGGCCAGGTGCCGGTGCCGCCCGGAGCGCCTCCGGGGGCGGGCCCCGCGAAGCGCTCTCTGATCCATCCGGTCGCGCTCAACTTCGGTCTCTCCAGCAGAAGGTGCCGGCGCCCGGAGGCACCTGCGGTGATGACTGAGGGTCAGGGGTGAGGGGGCCTTGCTGGCGGCCGGAGTTCGAGGGTGACCGGTTACCGACCCCACAATAGGCGCGAAACGCGCATGGAGCACAGGTTTCGCGTGATCGCGTGACGACTTGGATGCTCTCTGTGACTCATTCTTCACTGTTCCCGATCAGAAGCCGTTCCAACTCTTTTCGGCCGGGAAGTCCTGCCGGTTGTTCGATCCGGCCGCTGCGGACGTACAGGAACGAAGCCGTGACCTGCTCGGGCGAAACCCCCGCCTGTTCGGCCCAGGCCACCCGGTAGACGGCCAGCTGGAGCGGGTCGGCCGTCTCCTCGCGATGGGTCTTCCAGTCCACCACTTCATAGCGTGACGCTCCCGCCGCTCCTGACTCACCGTCATCGCTGCGGTACACCGCGTCGATCCGGCCGCGCACCACCCGGCCGCCCAGCACCAGCTGGAACGGCGCCTCCACCCGGTGCGGGGTCCGGTTCGCGTACGGCGTGCGCAGGAACGCCTCCTTGAGCAGTTCGAGGTCTCGCTCGTCCTCGATGCCGTCGTCGTCCATGCCCGGCAGCGCCCCCGGCCCGACCAGCAGCAACGGCTCGATCCTGCCCTGCACCCAGGCGTGGAAGCGGGTGCCCCGGCGGGCGGCCGGCTGCGGCGGACGGGGCATCGGGCGGGCGAGGTCCCGGGCGAAGCCGTCCGGGTCGGCGGCGAGCCGCATCAGCTGCGTCGCGGACAGGGCGGCGGGCAGCGGCACCTCGCGCACGCTGCGCCGGGAGCGCTCCAGCTCGCCGAGCAGGGCGTCCAGGTCGCGGTCCCACGACTCGGTACGGCGCTGGTCCTCGACCGCCATCCGCTCCGGCTCGGGCGCGGGGTGCCCGGCCAGCCGGCGGCGCACCACCTCGGCGACGCGGCGCCGGGCGTGCTGCGCGCCGGGGTCGAGCGGCAGCGGCCAGGGCAGCTCCAGGGAGGTCGTGAGGGCCGGGTTCTCGGCGTCCGCCGTCGGCTGCTCGGCCCAGTGCTCGATCTCGCCGTCACCCGGGCCCTCGCAGTGCCGGCGCAGCGCCAGCAGGAAGTCGGAGGGGCCGCGCGGCCGCTTCTGGCTCGGCCCCCACCAGTGGCCGGAGGCGAGCAGCAGGGTGCGCGGGCGGGTGAAGGCGACGTAGCCCAGGCGCAGTTCCTCGGTCCCGGCGTGCACGGCCATCTGCTTCTTGAACGCCGTCATGCCCTTGGAGGTCCAGTCCCCGTGGACGTCCGGCAGGGTGGCGGCGTCGCCGCGCAGCGCGTGCGGGAGCACCCGCTTGGTGCTGGTCCAGCGCTCCCGGGCGGTCGAGGACGGGAAACTGCCCTTGACCAGCCCGGGCACCGCGACCACGTCCCACTCCAGGCCCTTGGACTTGTGGACGGTGAGGACCTTCACGGTGTCCTCGCCGCCCGGCAGGCTGCTGTCCAGGCCGCGGTCGTACTCCTGGGCGGCCCGCAGGAAGCCCAGGAAGGCGGAGAGCCCCGGATCGCCGTCGAGGTCGGCGAAGCCGGCGGCGACGTCCAGGAAGGCGTGCAGGGTCTCCCGGCGGCGGGCCGCCAGGGCCAGCGGGGAGGCGGAGAGCTCGACCTCCAGGCCGGTGACGGTCAGCACCCGGTGCAGGACGTCCATCAGCGGGTCGGCCAGCGAGCGGCGCAGCTCCCGGACCTCCCGGGCGAGCCGGGCGAAGCGGACCCGCGCCTCGGGGGAGAAGGCCAGGTCGTCGGGCTGCTCGGCGTCGAGGAAGGTCTCCAGGGCGTCGGCGAGCGAGATCACCTCGGTCGGGTCGGTGTCGGCGACGGCGGCGGCCAGCGGGTCGGCGCCGTCCGGGCGGGCGGTGCGCACCAGGTCGGCGGCGCGGCGCCCGAGCAGCGCGAGGTCACGCGGGCCGATCCGCCAGCGCGGGCCGATCAGCAGCCGGACCAGCGCGGCGTTGGCGGTCGGGTCCTGCAGCACCTCGCAGACGGCGACCAGGTCGGCGACCTCCGGCAGTTGCAGCAGCCCGCCGAGCCCCACCACCTCCACCGGGATCTCCCGGGCGACCAGCGCCGCGTGGATGTCGGGGAACGCCGCACCGCCCCGGCAGAGCACCGCGATCCGGCCGGGAGCGGTGCCGGTGCGCACCTGGTGGGCGATCGAGTCCGCCAGCCAGTCGATCTCCTGCGCGTGGGTGGCCAGCAGCGCGGCCCGGACGAACCCGTCCCGCTCGGCGCCGGGCGCCGGGCGCAGCGCCTCGACGCCCTCGTGCATGGCGCGCAGCGGCGCGGCGAGCTCGTTGGCGAAGGCCAGCAGTCGCCCGCCGCTGCGGCGGTTCTCACTGAGCGAGTAGCGGGCGGCCGCGGTGGCGTCCCGCCGGGGGAAGTGCTCGGGGAAGTCGTCCAGGTTGGCGACCGAGGCGCCGCGCCAGCCGTAGATCGCCTGACAGGGGTCTCCGACGGCGGTGACCGGGTGGCCGACCGGGCCCGGGCCCCCCTCGGGCCCCGCACCGAACAGCCCCGCCAGCATCAGGCGCTGGGCCACCGAGGTGTCCTGGTACTCGTCCAGCAGCACCACCCGGAACTGGCCGCGCAGCACCTCGCCGACCTCCGGGCGCTCCTGGGCGAGCCGGGCGGCGGCGGCGATCTGATCGCCGAAGTCCATCAGACCGGCGGAGCGCTTGCGGCGCCGGTACTCCTCGACCAGTTGCAGCAGCTCCTGCCGGGCCCGGGCGGCCACCGGCACGGCCCGCAGGTCGTCGTTGCCGAGTTTCACGCCCGCCAGGGTGTCCAGCAGGGCCGCGTCGTGGGCGCGCAGCGCCCCGGGCTCGGCCAGGTGCTCGGCCAGCTCGCCGTCGAGCGCGGTCAGATCGGCGACCAGCGCGGAGAAGGTGCCGGTCAGCGCGGGGAAGGGGCCGCGCGCGGAGCGCAGGACCTTCGCGGCGAGCTGGAAGCGGGTCGCGTCGGCGAGCAGCCGGACGTCCGGCTCTATGCCGATCCGCAGCCCGTGCTCCTTGAGCAGGCGCCCGGCGAAGGCGTGGTAGGTGGAGATCTCCGGCAGGCCCAACGCCTCCTGACCGGGCGCGGCCAGGTCGTCCGGATCGAGGACGCGGGCGCTCTGGAGGGCGGTGCGCACCCGTTCGGAGAGCTCGCCGGCCGCCTTGTTGGTGAAGGTGAGGCCGAGCACCTCCTCCGGGCGCACCGCGCCGGAGCCGACCAGCCAGACCACCCGGGCCGCCATCACCGTGGTCTTTCCCGAGCCCGCGCCGGCCACGATCACGGCCGGCTCCAGCGGAGCGCCGATGGCCCGCATCTGCTCCGGGTTGAAGGGGATGCCGAGCAGCTCCTTGAGCTGGTCGGGGTGGTCGAGCACGGCGGTCACCCCCCCACGCTAACCGGCCCGGCGGACACGCCGTACCGCGCCCGGCTACTCGATCAGCTGGGCCCCGTCGCGCTGCGCCGAGCAGCTGCGGCGGAACGAGCAGCGGTCGCAGCCGGTGCCGGTGGCCGGGACGAACCGCTCGGCGAGGACCCGGCCGGCGGCGTGGGCGAGCAGGTTCTCGATCCACGGTTCGCCGTCCGGCGGTGCCTGCTGCTGCACCTTGGGACCGTCGGGCGGGATCTTGCCCGCCTCCCGCAGGTGCACCAGCTCGGCCCCTCCGGAGGGCGGCGGGCCGTCCTCGAAGCCGGGCAGTTCGTTGAGGGCGCCGGCCCGCACGGCCAGCTGGTAGACGGCGAGCTGCTTGTGCTCGGGCAGCGACCTGTCGGTGGGGATCTGCTTGCCGGTCTTGAAGTCGACCACGTAGGCGCGCCCGGCGGCGTCCTTCTCGACCCGGTCCATCGAACCCCGGATCTGCACGGACACGCCGCCGACGTCGAGGGTGACGTCGAAGCCGTGCTCGGTGGCGACCGTGCTCCGGCCGCGCTCCAGCACGTGCCAGTTCAGGAAGCGCTCCAGCGCCGCGCGCGCCTCGGTCTTCTCCTGGTGCGACTTCCAGGGGGCGTCGAAGGCCAGCGCGTCCCAGACCGTGTCCAGGCGCTCCATCAGGACGGCCAGGTCGGCGGGGGTACGGCCGGAGCCGACCTCGTCGGTCAGCGCGTGCACCACGTTGCCGAACCCCTGGGCGGCCGAGCTGGTGGTGCGCGCCCTGACCTCCTTGTCCAGGAACCACTGCAGCGAGCAGCTCTCCAGCTGCTCCAGCCCGCTGCCGGAGAGCCGCACCGGCGCCTCGGGGCGGCGCAGCGGCTCCGGGGCGGCGGTCGCGTCGTCCAGGCCCCACCAGCGGTCGGGGTGCGCGACGGGCACCAGCGGCACGCCCTCCTCGTCCGCCGCCGCGGCCAGTCTCGCGAGCCGCTCGGCGGCGGCCCGGCGCAGCTCCGGGGAGCGCTGCGGGTCGACGGTGACCGCGCGCAGCTCGGCGATCAGGGCGGGCACCGACAGCGGGCGGCGGGGCCGGTGGGTGACGTCCTCGACGACGACCTGCGGGGTGCGCCGCAGCACCCGGCCGGTCCGCGGGTCGACCTCCTCACGGTAGAGCTCGCGCAGGAAGCGGGAGGGCTCGTCGCCGTCCTCGGCCGGGGCCTTCACGGCGGTGACGATCAGCCGCTCCTTCGCCCGGGTGGCGGCGACGTAGAAGAGCCGCCGCTCCTCGCCGAGCAGCGCCGCCGGGGAGAGCGGCTCGGCCAGGCCGTCGCGGCCGATCCGGTCGGCCTCCAGCAGCGAGCCGCGCCGGCGCAGGTCGGGCCAGAGGCCGTCCTGGACGCCGGCCACCACGACCACCCGCCACTCCAGGCCCTTGGAGCGGTGCGCGGTCATCAGCCGGACCGCGTCGGGGCGCACCGCGCGCACGGTCAGGGTGTCGGCCGCGATGTCCTGCGCCTCCAGCTCGGCGAGCAGGTCGAGGGCGCTGCGGTGGCCGGTGACCTGCTCCTCGGCGCGGGCGGCGGTCTCGAACAGGGCGCAGAGCGCGTCCAGGTCGCGGTCGGCGTTGCGGCCGCCTGCGCCGCCGCGCAGGGCGGCCCGCTCCAGGCGCTCGCGCCAGCGGCGACTGCCCTCCCAGAGCGACCAGAGCGCCTCCTCCGCGGTACCGCCGCCCGCCAGCTGCTCGCGCACCTTGCGCAGCAGGGTGCCGAGATCACGGGCCCGGCGGGCGTAGGACGGGTCCATCGCGACCAGGCGTTCGGGCTCGGCCAGGGCCTCGCGGATCAGCTCCTCGGCGGAGCGCACCGCGGCCCGCGCCCGCCCGGCCGGGACGTCGCGCTCCGCCTCGCGCAGCAGCTGGCGCTCCTCCTCCCGCAGGGCGCGGCCCAGCCGGCGCAGGTCGGAGCCGTCCATGCCGCCGAGCGGACCGGTGAGCAGCGTGTGGGCCAGCTCGGCGGTCAGCGGGCCGGGCTCCTCGGTGGGGCCGTCCTCGCCCTCCGGGCGGCCGGGGCGCTCCAGGGCGGCCTGTTCGGCGCAGACCCGCAGGGCGAGCAGCAGCGGCGCGACGGCCGGCTCCTCGCGCAGCGGCAGGTCGTCACCGTCGATCTCCAGCGGGACCCCGGCCGCGCTCAGCGCGCGCCGCACACCCGGGATCGAGCGACCGCCGGCCCGGACCAGCACGGCCATCTCGCCCCACGGCACGCCGTCCTCCAGGTGGGCGCGGCGCAGCAGGTCCGCGATGCTGTCCAGCTCGGTGCCGGGGGTCGGGTAGGTGTAGACCTCGACCCGGCCGCCCTCCCGGGACGGGAGCAGGGCGCGGTGCTGCGCCAGTTTGTCGGCGGGCAGCCGGCCCATCGGCATCCGGCGGGCCAGCTCCCGGGAGGCGGCCAGCAGGACGGCGCCGGAGCGCCGGGAGACCCGCAGCACCAGGACGTCGGCCGGGCCGCCGCCGGCCTTCGGGAAGGCCCCCGGGAAGTCGAGGATGCCGTTGATGTCGGCGCCGCGGAACGCGTAGATCGACTGGTCCGGGTCGCCGACCGCGACCAGGTCCCGCCCGCCGCCGGCCAGCTGCCGCAGCAGCCGGACCTGGGAGGGGTCGGTGTCCTGGTACTCGTCCACGAACACCACGTCGTAGCGCGCCCGCAGCTCGTCGCCGACCTCCGGGCGCTCGGCCAGCAGCACCGCGCGGTGCACCAGCTCGGCGTAGTCGAGTACGCCCCGCAGGTCCAGGACGTCGAGGTAGTCGGCGAGGAAGTGCGCGGCGGCGGCCCAGTCGGGGCGCTGCACGCCGTCCGCGAACCGCCTCAGCTCGGCCTCGCCCAGTCCGAGCTCACGGCTGCGGGCGAGCACCGCGCGGACCTCGTCGGCGAAGCCGCGGGTGGTCAGGCAGGCCCGGAGGTCGAGCGGCCAGCTGATCCGGCCGGCGCCGCGTTTGGCGTCCTCGGCCCCGCCGGCCAGCAGTTCGCGGACCATGACGTCCTGCTCGGGGCCGGAGAGCAGTCGCAGCGGCTCGGCGTAGGACTCCGGGTCCTGGTGGGCGCGGAGCAGGGCGTAGCAGAAGGAGTGGAAGGTGGTCGCCTGCGGAGCGGCGCCGGCGGCGCCGATCCGGGCGGACATCCGGTCGCGCAGCTCCACGGCGGCCTTGCGGCTGAAGGTCAGCACCAGGATGCGTTCGGGGTCGGTGCCCTGCTCGATCCGCCGGACGACCGCCTCGACCAGCGTGGTGGTCTTGCCCGTGCCCGGCCCGGCGAGCACCAGCAGCGGGCCACCGGCGTGCTCGACCACCGCCTGTTGGTAGCGGTCCAGCACGGGCGGGGCGGGCTGTGCGAGCGGGCTGCGCACCAGACGGAAAGGGGAGGTCACGAACGTCCTGGGAGGTCGGATCACGGGGCTTGCGGGCCACCTGGGCGCCACGGTCGGGCCGGGCGTCACGGGCACGAGACGACGGGCCCGCCGGGACCCGTCCGCATCGAGCCTACGATCCTCCACCGTCAGACCCATCCGTGCACCGGGTTCACCGAAGCCGGGGGCGCGCATCGCGGCGGGTGCGCCCGGTCACACGAATGCCGGGAACCACGGTGGCGAAGACTCCCCCCGTGCCGCCTCTCGCTCTACCCCGCCTGCCGTCCGTCCCAGCGGGCGAGCGCCAGATCCACCCGGGGGAGGTCCTCGGCCGCCCGCGAGCTCCGCGCCGGTCCCCGGCCCCGGGTCGTCCGCAGCGGTGTCCCCTCCTCGCGGTAGTGGGCCAGCGCCCGCTGCTCGTGGCCGGGCAGCAACGCGCCGTCCGCCCGGATCACCCGCCACCACGGGACCGCCGCGCCGTACAGTGCCATCACCCGGCCGACCTGCCGGGGGCCGCCCTGCTCCAGGTACTCCGCGACGTCGCCGTACGTCATCACCCGGCCCGGCGGGATCCGCTCGGTGAGATCGAGCACAAGCTCGGCGAAAGGGGGCAGTGCGCCGTCGGCGCCGTCCGGTCCGGTGTCCGTCACCCGCGGCATTCTTCCCCATCCGGGCGATTCGGGGGTCTCGTGCGAGCGATCCGCCGCGCCCGATGCGCCCCCTGTCCAGCACGGGGCGCCGGGGCATGCCACCATCTTCGGGGCGGTGAGTGGTGATACGAGGACAAGACCAGATGACCGGGACGGCAGACGTGGGTGTGGACGAGGACTCCGACGAGTCCGACGCCGCCATGTCCGCAGGTCCCGGCGGTGACGCCGCCGCCTCGCCGGAAGTGTCCCTGATCAAGGACCTGACGATCAAGCCCGCCGCGGCCCCGGTGCCCCCGACGCTCCCCACCGAGCCGTCCGACCGGCCCGCCGAGGACCCGGACGGACCGCCCCCGACGATCGAGCTCCCGGCCCCCGCGTCCCCCGAGGGCCGGCCCGGTGACACCCCTGCGGCCGCCGGAGCGCCCGTCGGCCGGCCCCCCGACGGCGGGCTGCCCGACCCGCTGGACGACGCCGACCACCTGGACGTCGACGAGCCGCTGCTCGCCGCCCGCGCGCACCGCCCGTCGGATCTGATCCGCTTCCTGGCCGGCGTGCTGGGGATCGTCGCCCTGTTCATCCTGGTGAGCATCGCCACCTCGACCACCAGCGGCCTCGAACACGACATCTACGCCAACACCAGCCGGATCTCCCCGGTGCTCTCCACCATCGCCGGGCTGCTGTCCAGCGTGGCGGTGCTGGGCGTCCCGCTCGCCTTCGCGGTCGAGCGGCTGATCAAACGCGACGGCCTGCGGGTCGCCGACGGCGTGCTCGCCTCGGTCCTGGCGTACGGCGTCTCACTCGGCATCGACTGGTGGGTGGCCGAGGGCGCGCCGGACAGCATCCGGGACGCCCTGACCCGGCTGCCGAGCGACAGTCACGCCACCCTCACCGACCCCGTGCACGGCTACCTCGCGCCCGTCATCGCCTACATGACGGCGGTCGGGATGTCGAGCCGCCCGCGCTGGCGGGTGGCCCTGTGGGTGGTGGTCGTCCTCAGCGGCGCCACCGAGCTGATCAGCGGCTACACCACCCCGCTGTCGCTGCTGCTGACCGTGCTGCTCGGCTGGTCGGTCGCCTACGGCACGCTCTACGCGATCGGCTCCCCGAACATCCGGCCCACCGGCCAGCACCTGATGATCGGCCTGCGCAAGGTCGGCTTCAGCCCGGCCAGCGCGCACCGCGCCCCCGACGCCCCCGGCGGCACCCGGCGCTACCACGTCGCCCAGCAGAGCGGCCCGCCGCTGGACGTCCACATCGTCGACCGCGAGCAGCAGGCGTCCGGCTTCTTCTACCGCGCCTGGCGGCGGCTGCGGCTGCGCTCGGTGGCGGTCCGGCGCAGCCCGCAGTCACTGCGCCAGGCGCTGGAGCAGGAGGCGCTGATCGCGTACGCGGCCGCCGCCTCCGGCGCCCACGCACCCCAGCTGGTGGCGACCTCCGAGCTCGGGCCCGACGCGGCGATCCTGGTGTACGAGAACGTCGAGGGCCGGCCGCTGGAGGACCTGGCGGACGAGGAGATCACCGACCGGGTGATGGCCTCGCTCTGGGAGTCGGTCGGGGCGCTGCACGAGCGCCGGATCGCCCACCGCCGCCTCACCGGCGAGTCGCTGCTGGTGGCGGACGAGGAGTCGGCCTTCCTGGTCAACCTCTCCGGCGGCGACATCGCGGCGAGCGATCTGACGCTGCGCATCGACGTGGCCCAGCTGGTCACCACCTTCGCGCTGCGGATCGGCCCGGAGCGGGCGGTGAGCGTCGCCAACAGCGTGCTCGGCCCGGAGCGGGTCGCCGCCGCGCTGCCCCTGCTCCAGCCGGTCGGCATGAGCCGCTCGACCCGGATCGACCTCAAGCGGCTGTCCAAGGAGCGCAAGGCCGCCGCGCAGGCCCTCGCCGTGGAGCAGATCGCGGCCGGCGAGCGCACCCAGCAGCAGGCGGAGGAGGACATCGCGCAGGCCGGCGAGGACCTGCTCAGCCGCATCCGCGGGCAGATCCTGCAGATCGCGCCCGAGGCGCCGATGGAGCCGGCCAAGCTGGAGCGGCTGAAGCCGAAGAGCCTGATCATGATCATCGCGCTGACCTTCGCCGCCTACCTCGCGCTCACCACCATCAAGCCCGCGCAGCTCAAGCTCTCCCAGATGAACTGGGCCTGGGCCGCGGTCGCGCTGGCCGCGGCGGCGTTCAGCTACGTCGCGGCCTCGATGAGCCTGACCGGCTTCGTCCCGGAGCGGCTGCCGTTCCGGCGCACGGTCGCGGCCCAGGTCGCCGGGTCGTTCGTCAAGCTGGTGGCGCCCGCCGCGATCGGCGGCATCGCGCTGAACACCCGCTACCTGCAGAAGTCCGGGATCCGGCCGGGCCAGGCGGTGGCCAGTGTCGGCGCCTCCCAGCTGGCCGGTCTGGGCGGGCACCTGCTGCTGCTCTTCAGCTTCGGCCTGATCACCGGCAGCCAGACCAACGGCGATCTCAGCGCTTCGCGCGCGGTGATCATCGGTGTGCTGACCGCGGCCGTGCTGGCCCTGGTGGTCGCCGCCGTCGGCCCGCTGCGGCGCTTCGTGGTGACCCGGGTGCGCTCGCTCTTCTTCGGCGTGGTGCCGCGGATGCTCGACCTGATGCAGACCCCGACGAAGCTGCTCTCCGGCTTCGGCGGCATCCTGCTGCTCACGATGAGCTTCACCGCCTGCCTGGACGCCTCCGTCCAGGCCTTCGGCGGGGCGATCAGCTTCTCCGCGGTGGCCGTGGTGTTCCTGACCGCCAACGCCGCCGGCTCGGCCATCCCGACCCCGGGTGGGATCGGCCCGGTGGAGTTCGCGCTGATCGGCGCCCTGACGGTGGCCGGTGTGCCGCCGGCGGTGGCCACCCCGGCGGTCTTCCTGTTCCGGGCGCTGACCTTCTGGCTGCCGGTACTGCCCGGCTGGATCGCCTACAACGTCCTGCAGCGCAAGGGCGCCCTGTAACGGGTGCGTCCGTACGGCGAAGGGCCCCCGAGCTGCTCGGGGGCCCTTCGCCGTACGGACGGTGCGGCCTAGTAGGCCGGCTTGTGCGGCTCGATCTGGCTGATCCAGCCGAGGATGCCGCCACCGAGGTGGACGGAGTCGGCGAAGCCGGCGGACTTCAGCACGGCCAGCACCTCGGCCGAGCGGACGCCCGACTTGCAGTGCAGGACGATCTTCTTGTCCTGCGGGAGCGTCTCCAGGGCGTTGCCCATGAGGAACTCGTTCTTCGGGATCAGGACGGCGCCGGGGATGCTGACGATCTCGTACTCGCCGGGCTCGCGGACGTCGATCAGGAGGATGTCCTCCTTGTCGTCCTGCCACTGCTTGAGCTGCTTCGAGGTGATGGTCGAGCCCGCGGCGGCGGCCTGGGCCTCGTCCGACACGACGCCGCAGAAGGCCTCGTAGTCGATCAGCTCGGTGACGGTGGGGTTGTCACCGCAGAGCGCGCAGTCGGGGTCCTTGCGGACCTTGACCTGGCGGTAGTTCATCTCCAGGGCGTCGTAGATCATCAGGCGGCCGACCAGCGGCTCGCCGACACCGGCGAGCAGCTTGATGGCCTCGGTGACCTGGATGGAGCCGATGGACGCGCAGAGCACGCCCAGCACGCCGCCCTCGGAGCAGGACGGGACCATCCCGGCGGGCGGGGCCTCGGGGTAGAGGCAGCGGTAGCAGGGGCCGTGCTCGGCCCAGAAGACGCTGGCCTGGCCGTCGAAGCGGTAGATCGAGCCCCAGACGTACGGCTTGCCGAGCAGCACCGCGGCGTCGTTCACCAGGTACCGGGTGGCGAAGTTGTCCGTGCCGTCCACGATCAGGTCGTAGCCGGAGAAGATCTCCATCACGTTGGAGTTGTCGAGGCGGTCCTCGTGCAGGATCACGTTGACGTAGGGGTTGATCTCCAGCACCGACTCGCGTGCGGACTCACCCTTGGAGCGGCCGATGTCGGACTGACCGTGGATGATCTGGCGCTGCAGGTTGGACTCGTCGACGACGTCGAACTCGACGATGCCGAGGGTGCCCACACCGGCCGCGGCCAGGTACATCAGCGCGGGGGACCCGAGGCCGCCGGCGCCGACGCACAGCACCTTGGCGTTCTTCAGCCGCTTCTGCCCGGCCATGCCCACGTCGGGGATGATCAGGTGGCGGGAGTACCTGCGGACCTCGTCGACGGTGAGCTCGGCGGCCGGCTCGACCAGGGGTGGCAGCGACACGGTGACTCCGATGGTGGTCAGTTCAGGTTCGGCCCGAACCGGCGCCGTGGCTCCGGTTGCCGCCGAACGGGGGCTTTGCTAGGCCAACAGTGTCATGCCGCCCCTGTATTCCGAGACAGTCCGTCCGATGGGCGAGACGCTGCGCACCGGATCGTGGGACCGGCGCCGCCCGGGTGGTCGCGCCCGCGCGACCACCCGGGCGGCGCCGGGAAGGATCAGACCCGGCAGGCCGTCTCCAGCCAGATGTCGCCGAGCGACTCCTCCAGCGGCACCTGCGTCCGCCAGCCGAGACGCTCCCTGGCCGTGCGGACGTCCGCCTGCCGCCAGGGCACCGGCTCCGGCGCCGGCGAGCGCCCGTCCACGGAGCGCGCCTCGGCGGCCCGCCCGTCCGACACCCGCTGCCCGGCCAGCTGGTGGACCAGGGGGTGCACCAGCTGGTCGACGGCACCGGAGGCCTGGGTCGGCAGCAGGCCCGGCCGGGTCTCCTCCGCCACGGTGCCACCGAAGCCGGACGCCCGGACCAGCATCTGCGCGGCGTCCCTGGCCCGGACGGCGTTGCCGCTGCCGATGTTGATCACACCGGTCGCCGCCGAGACCGCCGCCGACTGGATCGCCCGCGCGACGTCCCGGACGTCCACGAAATCCCGGTACCCGGACAGATCGGGCATCCGCACCACCGGCTCGTCCCGCTCCAGTGCCCGCCGCAGCCCCTCGGCCAGCCGGCCGAACAGCGAGGCGGTCGGCGCGCCCGGGCCGACCACGTCGAAGACCCGGAGCACGGCGGCGTCCAGCCCGGAGGCGAGCACCAGCTCCGTCCCGGCGAGCTTGGAGACCCCGTACGGGCCGACCGGGCGCGGCTCGGCGCTCTCCGCCACCGGGATCCCGCCGGGCACCGGGCCGTACTCGGCCGCCGAGCCCACGTGGACCAGCCGGGCGGGCTCGCGGCTGCGCCGGATCGCCTCGCACACGGTGGCGACGGCCAGCGTGTTCGCCCTGATCAGCACCCGGGAGCTGCCGTACGTGGCGCCGGCACAGTTGATCACCACCTGGGGGGCCACCGCGTCCAGGAACCGGGCCAGCGCGCCGGGGCTCCCGGCCGTCAGATCGAAGCGGATGTCGGCCGAGTCGCGCCGGCCGAGCACCGTCACCTGCAACTCCTGGTCCACGAGCAGTCGGTCGGTGACCCGGCGGCCGATGAAGCCGTCGGCGCCCAGCAGCAGCACCCTCATCAGGGGGCGTCCTTCCACGAAGCAAGGTCTCGGATGACCTGGCGGATCAAAGGTGAACAGGGTGAACAAGGTGAACAGGGTGAACAAACGGGTCGAACGATCGGGGCCGGCCCGGCCGGGCCGAGGGTGGGCCCCGGCGCGGAGCGGTCGGGCGGAGCGGTCGGGCGGAGCGGTCGGGCGGAGCGGTCGGGCGGAGCGGGCTCAGCGGTGCGAGCCCGGCTGGCCCAGCACCGCCCAGGCGTAGGGCAGCAGCAGCGCTCCCGCGACCGCGCAGCCGACCAGCTGGGCGCCGGCCGGGCCGTGGACGCCTGGCCACACCGGGGTCCGGAGCAGCAGCGTCACCCCGGCTCCCGCGGCCGTGCCCGCCAGCGCGGCGCGGGGCCGGCCGCAGTGCAGCAGCAGCGCCGCGAGGACGAACAGCAGGCCGAGGGCCCCCTGCGCCGCCCACTGGACGCCGTCCGCCCGGTGGACGGCGTCGAGCAGCAGCCCGCCGGGACGCGGACCGGGGCGCGGCGCGAGCACGGTGAGCACCGAGAGCGCGGCGAAGCTCAGCAGGGCGAGCGATGCGAGGTGGAGGGCGGCCGCCACCGGGAGCACCGGGCGCATCCGGGCCCGGAACTCGGCGATCGTCCCCGCCGCCCGCAGATGCACCCGGCCGACGTGCCGGTACCAGCGGGCGGCCCACTCGGCCGTCCCGATCGCCACCGCGGCCGCCACCGTCAGGGCGGCCTGGACCGGGCCGGGCGCCCGGAGCGCCGGCGACAGCAGCAGCGCGGCCGTGCAGAGCCCCTGGCCGAGCACCGCCGGCCCCTGACCGCCCGGCCACCGGTTCCCCGACGGCCGACCGCCCGGCCGGGCGGCGTACGCCGCGCAGACGGCCAGCCAGCCACCCGCGAGCACGGCCGTCACGAGAACGGCCGCGCCCGGCGGGCCGGGCCGCGCGGCCCGCACGGCGGCCAGGGCCGCGCAGGGCGGGGCGGCCAGCAGGGCCGTCCGGGCGGCGCCGGCGGAGCGCCGCCGCCAGGACTCCGCCGGCCGGTCCCGGGCCGCCTCGGGCGGGCGTCGGGGCACCCGGGCGTAGAGCTCCTCGGCCAGCGCGAACACGTCGGCGTGCCGGTAGCGGGCCGTGCGGCCCGGGCCGAGACCGGCCTCCTCCAGTCCGGCGGCGATCTCCAGCGCGTCGACCGCCCGCTCGCAGAGCTCGCGGTGGCGGGCCATCAGCTCGCGCACCGGATCCCCGGAGCCGGCGGGCGGGCTCTCAAGCCGTTCGGCCACCGCCGGCGCCCTCCCGGAGGACGCCTCCCCCCCGGTCATCGGACCACCTCCGCCAGGGCTTCCGGGGTCGACCGGCCGTCCACCGCCGACGCACGGGGGGCCGGCTCGGCCGCCCCGGCCGGCTCGTCGGCGGGGGCGGGCGCCGAGGGCGCTCCGGTGACCGGGACGCCGCCCGGGATCCCCCGGTCCGCCGCGGGGGCGCCCGCCATCCAGTACTCCGCCGGCCGCGCGAAGGGGCGCAGCCGCTCCCCCGCCGAGCCACTGTCCGGGGCGGGGAACGCGGGCCAGTGCGAGACCAGCTCCAGGTAGATGTCGCGGAAGGCGGTGACCACCGGTTCCACGGCGAAGCGTTCCTGCGCCCGCAGGCGGCCGGCCAGCCCCAGCCGCGCGCGGCGCTCCTCGTCGCCGAGCAGCGCCAGGCAGGCCCCGGCGAGCGCCCGCGGATCCCTCGGCGGGACCAGCAGACCGGTCGGGCCGACCACCTCGCGGGCCACCCCGGTGTCGGTGGACACCACGGCCCGGCCGCTCAGCATCGCGTCCGCGAGCAGCCCGGGGCCGCGCTGGGCGAGCGCCGAGAAGACCAGTACGGTGCCGCCCTCCCAGGCCGCGGCGAGATCGGCGGGCCGGCCGGCGAACTCCACCGCGGCGGTGAGCCCGAGCCGTCCGGCGATCGCCTCGCAGTGGGCGCGGTAGCCGGGTGCGGCCTCCTCGCCGTGGATCCGCAGCCGCGCCGCCGGCAGCTCGGCCCGGACCAGGGCGAAGGCGTGCAGCATCAGGGCCGGGTCGCGCCCCGGATCCAGTGCGCCGGCCCACACCAGGGTGGGCGTCCCCGGTTCGGGACCGGCGGCCGGCCGGGTCACCTCCGGGGTGCCCCGGTGGACCACCCGGGTACGGGCCTGGTCCGCGCCGCAGCGGCGCTGCCACTGCTGGTCGTGGACGCTGCCCGGGGTCAGCACGGCCGCCTGGCGGTACGTCTCCTCGGTGAGCAGCCGGAAGAAGGTGAGCAGCAGGGCCCGGACCGGCCAGCGGTAGGGCGCCTCCCGGTAGCCTGCGTACTGCTCCCGCAGGTGCAGGCCGTGCTCGGTGACGACGAAGGGGACCCCGTACAGCCGCTTCGCGGCGAGCGCGGGGAGTGCGGCCGGGCCGCCGCCGACCACGTGGCAGACGTCCGCCGAGCCGAGGCCGCCGGGGCCGGTGCCGTACCAGGGCGCGGAGAGCGGCCGCAGGCACTGCTCCAGCAGATCGGCCGCGACCAGGACGTCGCAGACCATCGGCTGCCCGGCGGCCGTGTCGGCGCCGGGCGAGCGCCAGGCCCGCTCCAGCACCCGCTGGGCCTGCCCGGAGGCGAGCAGGGCGGGCAGCGCGCCGTCCTCCCGGGCCAGCGCGGCCAGCCGGTACAGGCCGACCGCGAAGGAGGCCCGCTCACGCGGCATCACCAGGGCCCGGACCAGTTGCTCGTACGCCTGGAGGTACTGCCGGCGGCGCAGCGCGCCCGGTCTGCGCCCGGCCGGGCGCACCCCCCACATCGGCAGCTCGTGGACGGCGGCGGTGCGGCCCGGGCGGTCCGGCCGCTCGTCCGGCCCGTCCGGCCGCCCGGCCCGGCGGGCGAGCACGAAGAGCTCGAACTCGTGCTCGCCGAGCCCTTCCACGAGCCGGGCGCACCAGCCCGGACCGCCACGGTGTGCATACGGGCGAGTGCCCTCGGTGAGCAGTGCGACGCGCACGAAGACCTCCGGAGCAGAACGGATCAGGAGCGGATCAGAAGCGGATCAGGAAAGGACCGACGGACGGCTGCAGCGGTCGAGGACACGGGGAGCCCGATCGGCCGACATCACCGCGCGCCGGTGAGGCGCCCCGCGGTCGGCGCCGAGGACGCCGCCCGGCAGGCCGCGCCCCGGCCCGTCGAAGGCTCCCTCCGCAGCCGCCCCTTGGGCACCCCGACGGCTGCGACTCCCCCACATCTGTTCGGTCCGACTCCGAAAAAGGTAGGACGGACCGCCGACGATCCATCGGCCGGCCGCCTGCTTGCCACCTGAACGAGTGAACCGGCGTGACCAACCCCGCCCGCTCGCGTTAGGCGCCGGCCGCCCCGCCGCCCTCCTCCGCGGCGCCGGACGCCGCCACCGCGCCCGCCGGGGCGCCGCCCGCCCCGGCCGCCGCGAGCAGCTCCCGCGCCGCCCGCGCCACCTGGGCCGCGTACTCCATCATCGCCACGTGCCCCGACTCCGGCAGCACCAGCAGCCGGGCGTCCGGGAAGGCCGCGCAGGCCCGCCGGGCGGAGCGGTACGAGACCAGCCTGTCCTTCAGGCCGTACACCAGCAGCACCGGCACCCGGACCAGCTCGGCCTGCCGCCACAGCGCCTGGTCGCCGCGCTCGGTGTAGGCCGAGACGATCCCGCGCGCGGAGCCCGCCATCACCTGCATCGCGTACGGCAGCCCCATCCGGCGCCGGTACTCGGTGACCGCGTCCGCCCGCCGGCCGGCCGGCATCGCATCGGCGTCGCCGTACACCAGCCGCAACAGGCCGTCGGTCGCGTCCTCGGCAGTGCGGGGCTTCGGCGAGATCCTCCGCAGCAGGGCGGGCAGGCCGGGCACCGCGAGCAGGCCGGTCGGCCAGGCGGTGCGCTGCGGCGGCAGCTCCGGCAGGGCCGGGGAGATCAGGGTCAGGCTCCGGACGAGGTCCGGGCGCAGCGCCGCGAGCCGCACCGCGACGGCGCCGCCGAGCGAGTTGCCGAACAGGTGCACCGGGCCGCGCCCGGCCGCCTCCAGATAGCCGATCACTGCCCTGACGTGCCCGGACACCGTGAGGTTGCCGTCCAGCGGCGGCGCCGAGCGGCCGAAGCCGGGCAGGTCCACCGCCTCGCCGGCGACCAGGTCCGCGAGCTCGTCCATCAACTCGGTCCAGTTGTCGGCCGAGCCGCCGAGCCCGTGCACGAAGAGCGCCGGCGGCAGCTCCTCGCGACCGCCGTCCCCCGCTCCGCGGGCCGCCCGCACGACCAGCACGGCCCCGGGAACCTCGACCGTCCGGAGCCCGGCCTCGTCCCACTCCTCGGTACGCACCTGCTGCTCAGCGCTCATGGAGGACGATGGTAGTGAGGCCCGGCGGGTAATTCCCAGGCCCCGAAGCGGTAGCGTTCCCGGGCCGCACCCCTGCCATCGGCCGTGGTCAGACCGTAGTGTGGGCCCCTCACCGGGGGTACCGGGCATTTCTCGGCTCCACCCGGCGCGATTGTGGTTACCGAAAAGTAGAATCAGACATCTTGCCAGTGCTGTAGATCCCGTGAAGTGAGGAGCGCCGTGACGGCCATCCAGGAGGCGCAGGAGCGCCCGCGCGGTGCCCGCCTGCCGCGAAGCGCCCGCCGTGAACAACTGCTCGGCGCCGCCCAGGAGGTGTTCGTCGCCCAGGGCTACCACGCCGCCGCCATGGACGACATCGCCGATCGCGCCGGGGTCAGCAAGCCGGTGCTGTACCAGCACTTCCCCGGAAAGCTGGAGCTCTACCTCGCGCTGCTCGACAAGCACTGCGACGCACTGGTCGAGGCGACCCGCACCGCGCTGTCGGCCACCACCGACAACAAGCAGCGGGTGGCCGCCACCATGGAGGCGTACTTCCACTACGTCGCCAGCGAGTCCGGCGCGTTCCGGCTGGTCTTCGAGTCGGACCTGACCAACGAGCCGGCCGTGCGCGAACGCGTCGACCGGGCCGCCGACCTGAGCGCGACGCTGGTCAGCCAGGTCATCGCGGAGGACACCGACCTGCCCGAGGCCGAGGCCAAGCTGCTCGCGGCCGGCGTCTGCGGGCTGGCCCAGATCACCGCCCGGTACTGGCTCTCGCAGGGCCGGGAGATCCCGCACGACGAGGCCGTCCGGCTGGTCGCCAGCCTGGCCTGGCGCGGCCTGAAGGGCTTCCCGATGCACCCCGGGGCCCAGGACGGCGACGAGGACGGCGAGGGGACCGCCGAACAGGCGATCTCCTGACCTTCACCTCAGTGCCGACCACGTGCTCTATGGTGAAGCCGTACGGCGCGATCACCGCGAACGCCTTCACCAGGCGATCACGGCCTCGCGCGTGGAGGCTGCAACCCGGAGGGACGGAAGCCGTGGAGGTCAAGATCGGCGTGCAGAACGCGCCCCGAGAGATCGTTCTCGAGAGCCCGCAGACTGCCGATGAGGTCGAGAGCGCGGTCGCGAAGGCGCTGGAGGGCACCTCGAAGCTCCTCACGCTGACCGACGAGCACGGCCGCCGCGTCATCGTCCCGGCCGAGCGCCTGGCGTACGTGGAGATCGGCGAGCCGGCCGTCCGCAAGGTCGGTTTCGGCAACGTCTGAGACGTCCGACGGTGCCCCGCCCCCTGTCCGGGGGCGGGGCACCGTCGCGTTGCGGGCCGGGGGCGGCGGCGGGTGTAGCGCCCCGGCGCGCGGGTAGTACGGCGAGCGTGCGCAGTCGCACCGCTCCCGAGCCCCCGGAGGCTGGTCTTGCTGGTCGAGTCGATCGCCTTCGTCGTCATCGGCCTGCTGGTCGCAGCGGTCGCGCTGACCGCGCTGCCCGAGTACTTCCGGACGCCGCGCGGCCTGACCGTCGGTACCGCCGTGGTGGCGGCCCTGCTCAGCGGGGTGATAGCGCACTACGCCCTCGACGGGAGGCCGGCGCCGGTGATACTGGCGATCTCGGCCACCGGCTCGGCGCTGCTGGTCTCCGTCCTGGCCCGCCCGGACCGGGTCACCCACGCGCACCGGGCGCACCGCGCCCGCCGGCCCGGTGGCCGGCGCCGCCCCCACCGGCACGCGT
Source organism: Kitasatospora sp. NBC_00315 (assembly GCF_041435095.1). NCBI lineage: Bacteria > Bacillati > Actinomycetota > Actinomycetes > Kitasatosporales > Streptomycetaceae > Kitasatospora > Kitasatospora sp. NBC_00315. The sequence continues at coordinate 3,272,272 of NZ_CP108025.1, forward strand.
AGGACGCCCCGGCCGGCCGGACACCCCGGCCTTCACGGGCCGGGTCAGGAGGCCAGCCCGAGCGCGGCCATCCGCCGGGTGTGCGCCTCGGTGATCCGGTTGAACATCTTGCCGACCTCCACCAGGTCGAAGCCCTTCACCTGAGCCCCGCCGACCAGCAGGTTCGACAGCGCGTCGCGCTCCGCCACGACCCGCTGCGCCTGGCTGAGCGCCTCGCCCATCAGCCGACGGCCCCAGAGCGCCAGCCGGCCGCCGACCCGCGGGTTCTCCTCGATCGCCTGGCGGACCTTGTCGACCGCGAACTGCGCGTGCCCGGTGTCGGACATCACGCCGATCATCAGATCCCTGGTGTCGTCGTCCAGCCGGACGGCCACCTCGCGGTAGAAGTCGGTCGCGATGGAGTCGCCGACGTACGCCTTGACCAGGCCCTCCAGCCAGTCGGACGGCGCGGTCATCCGGTGGAAGGCGTCCAGCGGCTCGACGAACGGCGTCATCGCCTCCACCGGATCGGCGCCGACCTCGGCGAGCCGGTCGTGCAACAGTTGGTAGTGGTGGAACTCGGCGGAGGCCATCCTGGCCAGTGCGGCCTTGTCCGCCAGGCCGGGCGCGAACTTGGCGTCCTCGGCCAGCCGCTCGAAGGCGCTCAGCTCGCCGTACGCGAGGGCGCCGAGCAGGTCCAGTACCGCCGCCCGGTAGCCCGGGTCGGCCGAGCAGGCCACCCAGTCACCGATCGATCCGGTACCGGCGTCCTGCGTCTCACCTTGGGTCTCCATGGCTCGCCACCTTAGTCCGACCGCCCCGCCCCGGCCGCCCGTGTCAGACGCGTCACGTGTTCGAGTCGTCGCGTGACTGTATGGTGGTAGGGAGGCCCGTAGTGCTCGCACGGTTCCGCCGCCCTTCGGCGGAGCGCGCGAGCCGGCTCCGCACGGCGACCGCCCCCCGGGGCGGTGCCGGCACGGACGCCGGGCGCTCACGTACGCGGATGCCCGGTCGGAGAGCCGATCGGCTCCGACCTTGGCTTGGACCTCAAGCCTTGGCACCGCATCAGTGGCCGAGCGAGGGCCGCCGCGGACCGCGCCCCACGGCGCAGGTCCCGCGCCGGGTCCCTCACGGGAAATCCTCCCCCACGCCGCCGGGCGACGCGCCTTCACCGGGCCGTCCGACCCCGGCCGGCCGCAGGGACCGGCGCGGTTGTGCGTCCGACGCAGCTGTACTCGGGCCGATCCGGCCCGCCCGCAGCCGCGCGGCTGCCCGCCGCCCTCTCGCTCTCGGCCCTCCACATGGAAGAGGCAGCACCCTGTCCACCACCGCTGAACCCACGAAGACCACGTTCCGTGAGCTCGGAATCCTTCCGGAGACCGCCGAGGCCCTGGAGGCCGTCGGCATCATCCACCCCTTCCCGATCCAGGAGATGACCCTCCCGGTCGCGCTGACCGGCCACGACGTCATCGGCCAGGCCAAGACCGGCACCGGCAAGACCCTGGGCTTCGGCCTCCCGCTGATCGAGCGCGTCGTCGTGCGCGCCGACGTGGACGCCGGCCGGGCCACCGAGGAGCAGCTCTGCGAGAGCCCGCAGGCGCTGATCGTCGTCCCGACCCGCGAGCTGTGCACCCAGGTCACCAACGACCTGCAGACGGCCGGCAAGGTCCGTGACGTCCGGGTGCTCGCCATCTACGGCGGCCGGGCGTACGAGCCGCAGGTCGAGGCGCTGAAGAAGGGCGTCGACATCATCGTCGGCACCCCCGGCCGCCTGCTGGACCTCGCCGGGCAGCGCAAGCTCGACCTCTCCAGGGTCCGCGCGCTCGTCCTGGACGAGGCCGACGAGATGCTCGACCTGGGCTTCCTGCCCGACGTCGAGAAGATCCTCACCATGCTGCCGGCCAAGCGGCAGACCCTGCTGTTCTCGGCGACCATGCCGGGCCAGGTCATCAGCCTCGCCCGCCGGTACATGAGCCAGCCGACCCACATTCGGGCCGCGGCGCCGGACGACACCGGCCACACCGTGGCCAACACCACCCAGCACATCTTCCGCGCCCACTCGCTGGACAAGGTCGAGATGGTCTCCCGGATCCTGCAGTCCGACGGCCGCGGCCTGGCGATGATCTTCTGCCGGACCAAGCGGACCGCGGCGGACGTCTCCGACCAGCTGACCCAGCGCGGCTTCGCGGCCGGCGCCGTGCACGGCGACCTCGGCCAGGGCGCCCGCGAGCAGGCCCTGCGGGCCTTCCGCGCCGGCAAGGTGGACGTGCTGGTCTGCACCGACGTCGCGGCCCGCGGCATCGACGTCGAGGGCGTCACGCACGTCATCAACTACCAGTGCCCCGAGGACGAGAAGACCTACCTCCACCGGATCGGCCGCACCGGCCGGGCCGGCGCGTCCGGCACCGCCGTGACGCTGGTCGACTGGGACGACATCCCGCGCTGGCAGCTGATCAACAAGGCGCTGGACCTGAAGTTCCCGGAGCCCGAGGAGACCTACTCCACCTCGCCGCACCTGTACGAGCTGCTGAAGATCGCCCCGGGCACCACCGGCGTGCTGCCGCGCGCCGAGCGCACCCGGGCCGGCCTCGGCGCCGAGGAGGTCGAGGACCTCGGCGAGACCGGCGGACGCGGCTCGCGTTCGGCCGGTGGCCGGGCCCGGGGTGCCAAGCCCGCCGGTGGCGCCTCCGCACGCGGCGCGGCGGCGCCGGTCGAGGCCCCCGCCGAGGAGAAGCCCGCGCGCAAGCCCCGCGAGCGCCGCCGCACCCGCGGCGGTACGGACGGCGCCGTCGAGGCGGTGGCGCAGGCCGCCGTGGTCGAGGCCGTCCAGGCCACCGCACCGGCCACCGACGCACCGGCCACCGACGGCCCGGCCACCGAGGGCGAGGGCGCTCCGCGCCGCCGCCGGCGCCGTCCGCGCAGCGCCGCGGCCGGCGAGGGCACGGCCACCGCGCCGGTGACCGAGGCCGCCGCGAAGGCTCCGACCGAGCCGGCCGCCGAGGGCGAGGCGGCCCCGCGCCGCCGCACCCGCACCCGCCGTCCGGCCGCCGCCGGTGGCGGCGGCGGCGAGGCGACCGCGGCGAGCTGACCCGGCGACGTCGCACCACACAGGGCGGGCCGGTCCGGGAACGGACCGGCCCGCCCTGCCGTCGGTCGCCCCTGCCGTCGGCCGCCCCTGCGGCCCACCGATCCGGTCTCCGGCGCGGCCGGCCCCGGGTGGCAGACCCTGGATGCCCGACCTCGGGTGGCCGACCCCGGGTGGCCGATTGCGCCGCGCCGTCCCGGCTCCCAGGGCCTGCCACGGCCTAGGCTCGGAACCCCGCGTCCGCCCCTGGAGGAGACCGCACCATGAGCACCCCGCCGTTCCTGAAGCTGCCCGGCTGCGCCCGCTCGCTGCGGCTGGCCACGCCCCGCGGGGAGTTCGCCGCGCTCTGGTCGGACCCGGCCGGCCCTCCCCTCGGTACGGCGCTGCTGATCCCCGGTTACACCGGCAGCAAGGAGGACTTCATCGCCCTCCTGGAGCCGCTCGCCGAGGCCGGCTACCGCGTGGTGACCGTCGACCAGCGCGGCCAGTACCGCAGCGGCGGACCGGACGACCCGGCGCCCTACGCGATCGCCGAGCTGGGTGCGGACGTCCGGGCGCTGGGCGCACTGCTCACCGGCGGCGGGCCCCTCCACCTGCTCGGGCACTCGTTCGGCGGCCACGTCGTCCGGGAGGCCCTGCTGGGCACCGACGGGGTGCAGCCGTGGGATTCGCTGACCCTGCTGTCCACCGGCCCGGCGGCGATCGACCCGTCCGAGGCGGCCCGCACCAAGCTGCTGGTCGACGCCCTGGCCACGATGGACCTGGAGTCCATCTGGCATGTGCTCCAGCAGATGGAGGAGGGCAGCGGCGACCCGGCCCGCCGGCCGGCCCCCGAGGTCGGGCGGTTCCTGCACGAGCGCTGGCTGGCCAACGTCCCGCAGGCTCTGATCACCATGGGCGGTCACCTGATCTCCGCGCCCGACCGGGTCGACGAGCTGGCCGCCGCCACCCCCGTACTGCCCAAGCTGGTGCTCTCCGGGGTACGGGACTACGCCTGGCCGGTGGCGGAGCAGTCCCGGATGGCGGAGCGGCTCGGCGCCCTGCGCGTGGTGATCGACGACGCGGGGCACTCCCCCAACGCCGAGCGGCCCGCCGAGACGGCCGCCGCCCTGGTCCGCTTCTGGTCCTGACCCCACTCCCGGCCCGACCGGCCCTCCGGCCCGTTCCCGGCCCATTCCCGACCCGCGCCCGGCCTGTGTACGGCCCGTTCCCGGCCAACGCCCGCGCCGGGGCGGCGCCGCCGCCGGATCCGGTGGCCCGGCCGCGCGGATCCGCCCGAGAGGTGTCCGCAGTCACATCTGTCGGGAAACTCGCGGGACAGATTTCGTTAGTTCCGGTAATATTTGAGTCTGTCCGGGAATCTTCGGCCGTCCCCATCGCGTTGAACACGTGGCCGGACACACCGCCGCGCCGTCACCCGTACCGGCGCCGGTCAGCCGAAACCAGGACTTCACGGGCAGGCAATCGCCCGGTAGCAGCACCGCAGCAGAGTGGTCGATGAAGTACCAGCAGTCCGGACGTACCAGCATCCCCGGCAGCCAGGGGGACCAAGTGCCGCAGCAGACCGCGGACCGTGCGACGCGACAGACCTTGCAGGGGCTGATCCCGAGTCAGCCACAACCGCCCCGCACACCGGGGCCAGGAAAGGAGAGGCCCATGCGCTTCGAGATTCTCCGACTGGACGACGCCCAGGGTGCCGCCACCGACCGGCTGATCGCCGACGCCGAGACGGTGAACGAACTGGTCCAGGCCGCGGCCCGGACCGGCGAGCGACTGCTCATCCGCCCGTGCAAGACCGTCTGACGCCGCCCGGCGCCGCTCCCGCAGGGGAGTGCGCCTCCGCTCCGGAGGCCGGCGAAGCGCCTGCCGCCGACATCCCGATACCCCACTGACGCCCCGTCGCCGATGAGTCGATGACGGGGCGTCAGTGCGTGCCGGGTCGGGCCCGCCACGTTTGCCGGTGCCCGCCGCTGGACATCCCCTAGCGGAGGCCGCCCACACGGCGCCGCCGGTGCGAGCCGGCCGGTAGGCCGCACAGACGACGCGACGCACTCCGTACGGGTGATCGTCCTTGACGCGGCGGTCCGGAGGGAGGAGCGTTGTCGGCTATGAGGGGCGAGCCCAGCTGCCCGAGGTGCGCCGGTCGGGTCCGCGCTCCCGGTCTGTTCTCAGACACTTGGCAGTGCGACCTGCACGGAGCGGTGCACCCGATGCAGCCCGTACTGCCCCCGAGCGTGGAGGCTCTGGGCGTGGCCGTGGCCCGCTCGCAGGTCCCCGTCTGGATGCCCTGGCCGCTGCCGGTCGGCTGGCTCTACACCGGGATCGCCCATGTCGGTGACGACATCTCCGGTGCGCGGGCCACCGCGGTGGCCTGCTCGGGCCCGGCGCCGCTCGGCGGATTCGGCGAGCTGGTGCTGGTGGCCGAGGAGCTGGGGGTCGGTCTGGGCGCCCGCTACGCGGGGATGCCGGGCCCCGACCCGGGCGAGTCCGTCTCCCTGCACAAGCCCGCCGACGCCAAGCTGCTGGCCGCCGGGCGGCCGACGCCGATGTTCCACGTCCCCGACGCCCCCGCCGACCGCGCGGTCTTCGCGGGCGAGGCGCGCGGGCTCTGGCTGTGGGCGGTGGCCTGGCCCGAGCAGTCGGCGCTGGTGATGTACGACGAACTGGTGCTCACCGATCTGCGCGACGCCGGCGCCGAACTCGGCCTGCTGCCCTGCGGTGCGCTCTCCCCCCGCCTGCTGGGCTGAGGGCGGCGGCGCGGGCTGACTATCCTGGGGCGCACCCGGCAAGCGCCCACCCCAGGAGCCCTGACTTGTGCGCATCGACCTGCACGCCCACAGCAATGCCTCCGACGGCACCGACAGCCCGGCCGAGCTGGTGGCCGCGGCCGTGGCGGCGGGCCTGGACGTGGTGGCGCTGACCGACCACGACACCGTCTCGGGCCACGCCGAGGCCGCCGAGGCGGTCCGGGCGCTGCCCGCCGGCGCCCGGCTCACCCTCGTCCCGGGCGCCGAACTCTCCTGCCACGTGGACGGCATCAGCATGCACCTGCTGGCCTACCTCTTCGATCCGGCCGAGCCGGCCTTCGCGCGGGAACGCGAACTGGTGCGCACCGACCGGTTCCGGCGCGGCCGGGCGGTCGTGGAGCGCTGCCGGGAGCTGGGCGCGCCGATCAGCTGGGAGCAGGTCGAGCGGATCGCGGGCTCGGGTTCGGTGGGCCGGCCGCACATCGCCAGCGCGCTGGTCGAGGCGGGCGTGGTGGGATCCGTCTCGGACGCCTTCACCGCCGACTGGCTGGCCAACGGCGGCCGCGCCGACGTCCGCAAGCACGAGACGGATCCGGTCGAGGCCGTCCGGCTGGTCCGGGGCGCGGGCGGCGTGCCGGTCTTCGCCCACCCCGGCGCGGTCAAGCGCGGCCGGACGGTCTCCGACGAGGTGATCGCCGGACTCGCGGCGGCCGGCCTGGCCGCTCTGGAGGTCGACCACATCGACCACGACGACTCGGCCCGCGCCCACCTACGCGGCCTGGCAGCCGAGTTGGGGCTGCTGACCACCGGCTCCAGCGACTACCACGGCAGCCGCAAGACCGTCCGACTCGGCGAGCACACCACCGAGCCGGCGGTGTACGAGGCACTGCTGGCGCAGGCGACGGGGGCCGCGCCGATCACGGCGTGACACGCCGGGGCCGCGCCCACGATCGCGACCCGCCGTCGACACCGGGACAATTCGGGCATGAGCGAGAACCCGGCCCGATGAGTCTCTTCGACGTCACGACGTTCGGATCACTGTTCGTCACCCTTTTCGTGATCATGGACCCGCCCGGCACCATCCCGATCTTCCTGGCCCTCACCTCCGGCCGGGCGCACCGGGTGCAGCGCCGGATGGCCTGGCAGGCCGCCGCCGTGGCGCTCGGCGTGATCACGACCTTCGGGCTGTTCGGCCGCCGGATCCTGGACTACCTGCACGTGTCGATCCCGGCCCTGCAGGTCTCCGGCGGCGTCCTGCTGCTGCTGATCGCGCTCGACCTGCTGACCGGGAAGATCGAGGAGCCCACCCAGACCAAGGACGTGAACGTGGCGCTCGTCCCGCTGGGCACCCCGCTGCTGGCCGGGCCCGGCGCCATCGTGGCGGTCATCCTGGCCGTCCAGGGCGCGGACACCGGCGCGAAGCAGCTCGCGGCGTGGTGCGCCATCGTGGCGATCCATGGCGTGCTGTGGCTGACGATGCGCTTCTCACTGCTCATCATCAGGGTCATCAAGGAGGGCGGCGTGGTCCTCATCACCCGGCTGTCGGGCCTGCTGCTCTCCGCGATCGCCGTCCAGCTGACCGCCAACGGCGTCTTCGGCTTCATCGACGCGTACGGCTGACCGCGCACCGGCGGGGCCGGGCGCCCGGCCTGCGGTCAGTCCAGCGGGACCGCCCGCCGCAGCGGATCCCGCAGGTCGGTGCCGTGCCGCAGCCAGAGCTCCTCCAGGGCTGCCGCGCCGTGCACCCGCTTGTGGCCGGCCTCGTTGGGCGTCATCGGCAGCAGCGGCAGGAAGCGGACCGGATCGGCCGGATCGTCCAGCTCCAGATCCGGCACCAGTCCGCCCGGTTCGGCGGCCAGCACGGACGTGAAGGGCGCCCCCTCCCAGAGCGGGGAGCCCAGGTCCAGCGAGCCGCCGGGGGCCACCACCAGCCCCTCGACCTGCGGAGTGGCGGCGAAGACGGCCAGCGTGCGGAGCACGTCGTCGCGCCCCCCGCGAACCGTGAGCACCAACTCGGCGCGGGGGCCGCGCACCGGGTCGGCGACCGCCGCGGTCGGATCGGCCATCGGCGTCGCGGCCATGCCCAGGGTGGCGTACCGGACCAGCCCCTCGGCGTCCGGACCGAAGCGCAGCACCTCGATCCGGTCGGTGCCGAGGAAGGTGACGGCCGCTCGGCCGCTCGGTTCGCCGAAGGTGGTCAGCAGCCGGGCCTCGACGGCGGCCAGGACGGCCTCGCGACCGTGACGGCCGGGGCCGTGCGGGTCGCCGGACGGGTCACCGAAGAGGGGGAAGTCGTGCGCCATGCCGGTGAGCGTAACCCGCCGCCGGATACCGGCTTGTGAACACCCCAGCGGTGAGGCCCGGCCAGCTGTTAATGTGAGCAGCTGGCCACCGGGCACTTCTGTCGTCCCGGGGCAGCGGCGCGAAGGAGGTGGTTGCGGTGGATACCAGCCGACCATGCAGTACCGGCAGCTCTGCCCGGCCCGGACGCCTTCCCCGTACCCGTCACCACACCAGCTGAAACAGCTGCGTCTGCCGCGGTGACCGAGGCGGCATCAGTTCGAGCCGGGAGAGCACCCTCCCCGGAGCCGCGTCGTCCCGCATCGTGCCCCAGCAAGGCCGAGGACCGACCGCAGGCACCGGATTCCATCGGTGTTCCTCGCCGCCGCACCCCGGCTGATCCCCTCGTGCCGCCGTGCGACGGCTCCTGCCCAAGGAGCCTGCCATGTCGATGATCAACAACCTGCGCGCCGCCGTCCGCCCGCACCGGCGCCGTCCGGGCGACGACTCCTACGACTCGATCCACCCCGGCCAGTCCACCTCGGCGGTCGTCGACTGCGCGGTCTACCAGGACGGCAAGCGGTACGGCGACAGCTGCAGCCCGCGCGAGGCCGCCCGCCGGGTGAAGGCCGCCAAGCAGGTCGACAGCGGTGCCTCGTTCAGCTGGATCGGGCTGCACGAGCCCACCGAGGCCGAGTTCGAGGGCATCGCGCAGCGCTTCGGGCTGCACCCGCTGGCGGTCGAGGACGCGGTGCACGCGCACCAGCGCCCCAAGGTCGAGCGCTACGACGACGTGCTCTTCGCCGTCTTCAAGACCATCCGGTACGTCGAGCACGAGTCGATCACCCCGACCAGCGAGGTGGTGGAGACCGGCGAGCTGATGGTCTTCGCCGGCCAGGACTTCGTGATCACCGTGCGGCACGGCGGCCACAGCTCGCTCCAGGAGCTGCGTCGACGGATGGAGGAGGGCGTCGACAACACCGACGGCAGCCGGCTGCTGACCAAGGGGCCGTCCGCCGTCCTGCACGCGATCGCCGACCACGTGGTGGACAACTACCTGGTGGTCGCCAACCGGCTGCAGACCGACGTGGACGAGATCGAGTTCGACGTCTTCGCGAACAAGGGCGGCAAGGGCACCGACGTCGGCCGGGTCTACCAGCTCAAGCGCGAGGTGCTGGAGTTCAAGCGCGCGGTGGCCCCGCTGCTGCGGCCGATGCAGCAGCTCTCCGAGCCGCTCCAGCGACTGGTCGACCCCGACATCCAGAAGTACTTCCGGGACGTCGCGGACCACCTGGCCCGGGTGACCGAGCAGGTGCACGGCTTCGACGAGCTGCTGAACTCGCTGCTCCAGGCCAACCTCGCGCAGGTCTCGGTCGCGCAGAACGAGGACATGCGCAAGATCACCGCGTGGGCGGCCATCTTCGCCGTGCCCACCATGATCACCGGCGTGTACGGGATGAACTTCCAGCACATGCCCGAGCTCGGCTACAAGTACGGCTATCCGATCGTGCTGGTCAGCATCGCCGCGATCTGCGCCGGGATGTACCGGGGCTTCCGGCGCAACGGCTGGCTCTGAACCCCCGAAGGGCCGGGCCGGGCCCGGCCCCCACGGGTGGGGGCGCCGCCCGGCCCGGGCGGTCAGCGGCGCCCGCCGCGCGCGACCAGGACCAGCCCCAGCAGGATCAGGGCGACCGCCGGGTACGCGGCCGCCGGCGGCCACTGGCCCAGCCAGAGCGCCGCGATGAGCGCCGCCCCCGGGGTCTCCAGCAGGATCGCGGTGGAGGTCACGGAGGGCCCCAGGGTGCTCACCACCCGGTTGCTCAGGGAGTGCCCGAGCAGCTGGGCGGCGACCATCAGCAGCGCGATCTGCCACCAGACGCCGGCCGGCCAGCCGACGAGCGGCGTACCGGCCGCCAGGCAGATCACCAGTAGGACGACGGCCGTGGTCGCGTAGCAGACCAGGGTGTACGCGGTCGTGCTGACGCTCTTGCGGACCTCCGCGCCGAGCAGCATGTACCCGGCCGCGGCGAGCCCGGCCGCGAGCGCCAGCGCGTCCCCCGCCAGCGCGCGCGGGGAGAGCGACAGGTCGACGCCGGTGAGCACCAGCACCCCGGCGAAGGCCACGCCCATGCCCGCCCACACCAGACGCGGCGCGCGCACGCCGAACAGCCGCATCAGCAGGATCGTCCAGAGCGGGGTGGTGGTCACCAGCGCGGTGGACGAGGCGACCGAGGTCATCCGCAGGCTCGGCATCCAGAGCGCGAAGTGCAGCCCGAGCAGGGCGCCCGCCGCCATCGCGAGCAGCAGCGCCCGGCGGCCGATGCCGCGCAGCTCGGCCCGGTGCCGCAGCAGGGCGTACGGCCCGAGCACACCGACCGACATCACGTTGCGCCACAGCGCGATGGCCAGGGCGGGCGCGGCGGTGGCGCTGATCAGCGGGGCGGAGAGCGAGATGCCGCCGATGGACACCGCGAGCAGCAGCAGGTCCGTCCGGGGAAGGGCGTGGGGCACCGGCCCTGCGGCGGGAGGGGCCGTCCCGGTGGGGGCGGCGGTGTCGGGCCGGACGGCGGGCACGGCTCTCCTCTGCTGTGAACGGACGTGGACACGGATACCGTCCCCTACGGTAAGGCCCCTTTCCCCGCGACGGAACTGTCGGGCGGCCGCTCGGGGCCCCTTCCAGGGCCCGGCGGGGCCCCAGGCCGTACGCTGTGCGCCATGGACCGCACGCCTGCCGCAGCCGCGACCGCCGACGACTTCCTGGACCGGGCCCTCCTGGAGGAGGCCGCGCGCAAGTCCGGGCTGCTCTGGGTCCGCGCCGAGGGGCAGGAACAGAGCCGGGCACTGTGGCACGCCTGGCACGACGGGGCGGTCGTCGTGGTCGGCGACGGCGGCGAGCAGCCCCTGCACGGCCTGGAGGCGGGCCGCGGCGCCGAGGTGACCGTCCGCAGCAAGGACAAGTGGGGACGGCTGACCGGCTGGTCCGCCCGGGTCGGCGAGCTCGCCCCCGGCAGCGAGGGCTGGCTCGGCGCGGTCGAGGAGCTGAAGGGCAAGCGGCTGAACGCGCCCGACACCGACACCGTCACCGACCGCTGGGCCCGGGAGTGCCGGGTGCTGCGCCTGGAGCCGGCCGGCCCGCAGGGGCGGCAGCTGACCGAGCGGCCCGGCGCGATGCCGGACGGTTCGCTGGCCACCACCCCGATGCCCTCCCCGGCCACCACCCGTCGGCCCGTCCCGGCCGGCCTGCCCAAGCTGCTCTTCAAGCGCCGCGGGCGCTGACTCCCCGTCCGGTCCGGCCGCGGGCGCTCCCCCGCGCCGGGCGGGCCTCGGCGGGCTGCGCCCTGTCCGCCCCGGTAGCCTTGGCCCGGGGCGCCAGGGCGCCGCACGTGCACCGAGGGGAGTCGAGGGTCCATGGCAGGGGCAGGCAGCCGGGTCTTCATCTCCCATCTCGCGGGCGTCGCCGTCTTCGACCCCAACGGTGACCAGGTCGGCCGGGTCCGCGACGTGGTGGTCTCACTGCGGATCGGCGGGCGGCCGCCCCGGGTGCTCGGGCTGGTCGTGGAGGTGGTCGGGCGACGCCGGATCTTCCTGCCGATGACCCGGGTGACCAGCCTGGAGTCCGGGCAGGTGCTCACCACCGGCGTGATCAACATGCGGCGCTTCGAGCAGCGCTCCTCCGAGACCCTCGTCCTCGCCGAACTGCTGGACCGCCGGGTGGTGCGCGCCAAGACGGAGGAGGAGGTCACCGTCCTGGACGTCGCGATGGTGCAGACCCGGGTGCGCGAGTGGGAGATCAGCAAGGTCTTCGTCCAGATCGGCCGGCCCGGCCGGCTGCGCAGGGCCAAGGGCGAGACGCTCACCCTGGACTGGCACGACGTCACCGGCTTCTCGCTCGCCGAGGAGGACCAGGGGGCCGCCAACCTGCTGGCCACCTTCGACCAGCTGCGCCCCGCGGACCTCGCCAACGTGCTGCACCACCTGTCCGCCAAGCGCCGCGCGGAGGTGGCCGCCGCGCTCGACGACGAGCGGCTCGCCGACGTGCTGGAGGAACTGCCCGAGGACGACCAGGTCGAGATCATCGGCAAGCTGAAGGACGAGCGGGCCGCCGACGTCCTGGAGGCGATGGACCCGGACGACGCCGCCGACCTGCTCTCCGAACTGCCCGGCGAGGAGGCCGAGCGGCTGCTCCAGCTGATGGAGCCGGACGAAGCGGCCCCCGTGCGCCGCCTCCTGACGTACGAGGAGAACACCGCCGGCGGTCTGATGACGACCGAACCGATCGTGCTGGAGGCCGACGCCACCGTGGCCGAGGCCCTCGCCCGGGTGCGGATCGCCGACAACAAGCCGGCCCTCGCCGCGCAGGTCTTCGTCTGCCGGGCGCCGAGCGAGACACCCACCGGCAAGTACCTGGGCACGGTGCACTTCCAGCGGCTGCTGCGCGAGCCGCCGTACACCCTGGTCGGCTCGCTGGTGGACGACGACCTGGACCCGCTGCCGCCGGACACCCCGCTCTCCCTGATCACCAGCTATCTCGCGACGTACAACATGGTGGCCGCACCGGTCGTCGACGAGGGCGACCACCTGCTCGGCGCGGTCACCGTCGACGACGTGCTCGACCACCTGCTCCCCGAGGACTGGCGCGACGCCTCCCTGCACGGCGACGACTCCGCCGGGCCGGACGGCGCCCGGGGCATCAACGCGTACCAGAGGGAGGCGACCGGTGGACGCTGACCGCAAGGGCCGGCGGGACGACAAGGCCCGCCGGGACGACAAGGCCCGCCGGGACGACAAGGCCCGGCGGGACGACAAGGCTCGGCGGGACGACAAGGGCCGTCGGGAGGACACGCCCCGCCAGCGCCTGCAGGGCGAGCTGCGGCACCTGCGCCAGCTGCGCGAGCTCCGGGCCCGCGAGGGCAGCCGGATGCAGCGCACCGAGAGCGCCAGCAGCGGCTCCACCCGGGCCCGGCTCGACCAGCCGCGCACGGCGCGCCGCGGCCTGATCAGCCTGCCGGCGTACGACCCGGAGGCGTTCGGCAAGCTCTCCGAGCGGATCGCGCGCTTCCTGGGCACCGGGCGGTTCATCGTCTGGATGACGGTGGTGATCATCGCCTGGGTGGTCTGGAACACCCTGCTGCCGACCACCGTGCGGTTCGACAACTACCCCTTCATCTTCCTCACCCTGATGCTCTCGCTGCAGGCGTCCTACGCGGCGCCGCTGATCCTGCTGGCGCAGAACCGCCAGGACGACCGGGACCGCGTCAACATGGAGCAGGACCGCGCCCGCAGCGACCGCAACATCGCCGACACCGAGTACCTGACCCGCGAGGTCGCCGCGCTGCGCCAGGGCCTGGGCGAGGTGGCCACCAGGGACTTCATCCGCTCCGAGCTGCAGTCGCTGCTCAAGGAGATCGACGAGCGGCGGGAGCCCTCCGAGCTGCTGTGACCCGGGGCACGCCACCGGTGAGTCGGGCGGCAAGGCGGCGCGCCGTACCATCAAGGCATGGCCAACGAGACAGAGGTTGCGGCCGGCGTCACGGACGAGTCCGTGCGCGCGGCGCTGGCGACCGTGAACGACCCGGAGATCAACCGACCGATCACCGAGATCGGCATGGTGAAATCGGTCGAGATTGCCGAGGACGGCGCGGTGCGCGTCGCGGTCTACCTGACCGTCTCCGGCTGTCCGATGCGCGAGACCATCACCAACAGGGTCACCGAGGCGGTCGCCGCCGTCCCCGGGGTGACCGGCGTCGAGGTCGAGCTGGACGTCATGAGCGACGAGCAGCGCAAGGAGCTCTCCAGCCTGCTGCGCGGCGGCGCCCCCGAGCGTGAGATCCCCTTCGCCCAGCCGGGCACGCTGACCCGGGTGTACGCGGTCGCCTCCGGCAAGGGCGGCGTCGGCAAGTCCTCGGTGACCGTGAACCTGGCCGCGGCGATGGCGGCCGACGGCCTCAAGGTCGCGGTGGTGGACGCCGACATCTACGGGCACAGCGTGCCGCGCATGCTGGGCGTCGAGGGCCGTCCGACCCAGGTCCAGGACATGATCATGCCGCCGTCCTCGCACGGCGTGAAGGTCATCTCGATCGGCATGTTCACCCCGGGCAACGCCCCGGTGGTGTGGCGCGGACCGATGCTGCACCGCGCGCTCCAGCAGTTCCTGGCCGACGTGTACTGGGGCGACCTGGACGTCCTGCTGCTCGACCTGCCGCCGGGCACCGGCGACATCGCGATCTCGGTGGCCCAGCTGGTGCCGAACGCCGAGATCCTGATCGTCACCACCCCGCAGATGGCCGCCGCCGAGGTGGCCGAGCGGGCCGGCACCATCGCGCTGCAGACCCACCAGAAGATCGTCGGCGTGATCGAGAACATGTCCGGCATGCCGTGCCCGCACTGCGACGAGATGATCGACGTCTTCGGCACCGGCGGCGGCCAGACCGTCGCCGACGCGCTCACCCGCTCGGTCGGCGCGAGCGTCCCGGTGCTCGGCAGCATCCCGATCGACGTCCGCCTGCGCGAGGGCGGCGACGACGGCACCCCGGTCGTCCTGGCCGCCCCCGACTCCCCGGCGGGCGCCGCTCTGCGGACCATCGCCGGCAAGCTCGGCGGCCGCCGGCGCGGCCTCTCGGGCCTCTCGCTGGGGCTGACCCCGAAGAACAAGTTCTAGAACGGCCGACGGCGCGGGGCGGGGCGGTGCACACCGCCCCGCCCCGCGCCGTCGCGCGCTACGGGCGGGTGTAGGCCGTGAGGTCGGGGACGGCCGCGAAGCCGACGCCGTAGGCGCTGACGCCGCGTCCGTAGGCGCCCAGCAGGACGCCGGGCGCCTCGCCGGCCAGCACCCAGCCGTACTCGGACTCGCGGTAGCGGAAGGGCTGCGGCAGACCGTTGACGGGCAGGCTGAGGGCGGACCAACCGGGGCCGTCCAGGTCGTCCGCGAGATCCCAGGCCAGCGCGGCCTGCTGGTCCATCCAGTCCTGGCGCAGGGCGCGGTCGAGCTGGCCCGGCCAGGTGGCGGCGAGCAGGCCCGAGCCGGCCAGCCAGGCGGCGGAGGAGGCCGAGGTGGCCTCCAGGGTGCCGGTGTTGTCGGCGCTGCGCCGCACGTCGCGGCGGGCCATCGTGACCACCACCGCGAACCGCCGCACGTCACGCGCCTCGTACGCCTTGGCCGGCTCGTCGCCGTGCCCCAGCGTGCCGTAGTCGACCACGGCGGGCCGCCCGCCGCGCGGGCCGGTGCCCGCACCGGCCTGCATCAGCCGGCGGCGGCCGGTCCAGCCCTCGTCCAGCCCGTACCAGGGGAAGTCGGCCGCCTGGTAGGGCGCCAACGGGTCGACCGGGCGGGCCCGCCCGCCCGGCACGGCGGGGGTCACCCCACCGGCCGGGGGGCCGTCAGCCTCCGCCGTTCCCACCGCATGACTCGTCGCGTCCATCCCCGGGCCTCCTCCGCGCGTGTTCCCTGCCGCGGGGCGCTCCGATCACGGCCTTCCGCGGCGTGTCCGCCGTGCGCGTCCCGGCCCGGACGGGGGCCGGGGCGGGACGCGCACGGCGGAGACAATCAGCACAATAGCGGCGTACGTGCCGACGCCCCGCTCAGCCGAGGGGCCGGGCGGGGCGTTGGCGCGTCGGGCGGGCGCCGGGCGTCAGGTCGCGTCCGGGTCGAACGGGGGACGCTCACCGGCGCCGAGCGGCGCGCCGGAGGCCACGGCCGCCCCGGTCGAGGCGGCCTTCTCCATGCTGACCGTGCCCGCGCGGCCGTTCACCGACGGGGCCGGCCGGTCGTCCAGGACGGACTTGATGTCGAGGCTGTCGCGGATGTCCCTGAGCCCGAGCGGGTCGTCGTCCCCGCCCATCAGCTGCTTGCGGACGAACGTCTTGGGGTGCAGGTCCTCGAACTCGAAGTCCTTGAACTCCGGGCCGAGCTCACTGCGGATGTCCTCCTTCGCACTGTCGGCGAAGGAGCGGACCTTCCGGATGAACCCCATGGTGTCCTGGATGAGCTTGGGGAGCTTGTCCGGCCCGAAGATCACGATGGCCATGATGACAAGCGTGACCAGTTCCAGTGGGCCTATGTCTGTGAACACGCAAGCTCCCACGCTCTTCGGACGACGGTGCCTACAGCGTAATGGCCGCCGGCGGGTCACCGGGCCCCGCTGTGATGAAGCCGTGGTGAAAACCCGCCGATGGCCGAACGCGGCTCACCGGCCTGCGGACGGACCGCCGCCGAAGCCGTCCCCGTACGCGTTGTCCGGGTAGGGCGGGCCCGCGGAGGGCAGGCCGCCGTACGGGCTTGCGGTGTACGGGCTCCCCGCGTACGGGAGCCGGCCCGAGTTGGTGCCCGGCACCGCGGCCGTCCTGGTGGCCGCCACCGGGATGCCGGGGAAGTCGACCGGGATCCGGCCCGACACCGCCGGCACCTGGGCGGAGCCGTCCGCCGGACCGTGGGGCGGCGTCACCGAGCTGCCGAAGCGGTCCCCGCCCGAGGGCACGGAAGGACCGCCGATCCCGCCGAGGGTGACCGCGGCGACCGAGAACGCCCCGGCGGCGGCTGCGGCGAAGACGAAGCGCCGGGCCCGGGGCGCCGTGCGTACGACGGGCTCCGGGGCGTCCGCCGCGGGCCCGCCGGAGACGTCCTGGCCCTGGGTCGCGAGCGGGGCCCCGGAGCCCGCCTGCGGGCCGCGGCGGCCCATCAGAGGGCGGAGCACCGAGCCGCGCCCGAAGGCCCGGGGGTCGACACCCGGCAGGGGCGCGTCGGCGCCCAGGGCGCCGGCGCCGAACGAGGACCCCGCGCCGCGCCCGAACGAGCCGCCGGTCAGCCGGCTGCCGCCGAGCGTGCCGGTGACGGCGGCCGGGGTGCCGCCGCCGGGGCCGCCGGAGCCGGAGCGCGGGTGGTCGTCGGAGTCGTCGTCCCGGGCCCGGCCGGCCGCCGTGGTGTCGGCGTCGTCCGGCCGGTCGCCGAGGGCGCCGACGGCGAGCAGCCGGGCCATCAGCGTGCCGGACGGGGCCGGCGTGCCGGTGTGCGTCAGCAGGTGCTTGACCGCCCGGCCCTCGTCGGCCTCGGCGAGGCACTGCGGGCAGGTCGCCAGGTGGGCCTGGACCCGGTCGCGGGAGTCGTGGCCGAGTTCACCGTCCACGAAGGCGGAGAGCCGCTCGCCGAGGTGGTGCTCCTCGACGACGGGCTCGGGGGCGCGCAGGGCGACCGGGCGCAGCTCGCTCTCGGGCGCGGCGGCCGTCGGGGAGGTGGTGACCGGTTCGGCGTCGGCTCCGCCGCGGCGGCCGAGCTGGGCCCAGCCACCGCCCCGCCGGGCCTGCGCCCGGCCCGCGGACTCGTGCGGCCCGGACCGGCCGACACCGCTCACGACCGCCTCCGTCCACGCCGGTCGGGGCCACCGCCCGCCTCGGCCGCGAGCGCGCCCACCGCCACCGGCTCCTCGGACCCGCCACGGCGCTCGCGCCCGGGCGCCGCGCCGGGGGCGCGGTGCTTCAGCGCGGCCCGCAGGTGCGAGCGGCCGCGGTGGATGCGACTGCGGACGGTACCGAGCTTCACACCGAGCGTCGCGGCGATCTCCTCGTACGAGAGCCCCTCGATGTCGCAGAGCACCACGGCGGCGCGGAACTCCGGGGCGAGGGTGTCGAGCGCCTGCTGGACGTCGGCGTCGAAGTGGGTGTCGCTGAAGTGCTGGGCCGGGCTCGGCTCACGGCTGGGGAGGCGCTCGGCGGCGTCGTCGCCGAGGGCGTCGAACCGGATCCGCTGGCGGCGGCGCACCATGTCCAGGAACAGGTTGGTGGTGATGCGGTGCAGCCAGCCCTCGAAAGTGCCGGGCGTGTAGGTGGAGAGCGAGCGGAAGACCCGGACGAAGACCTCCTGGGTGAGGTCCTCGGCGTCGTGCTGGTTACCCGTCAGCCGGTAGGCCAGTCGGTACACGCGCGCACTGTGGGCCTCGACGATCTCCTCCCAGGAGGGCGGGGTCCAGGTCTGCGCGTCGGGGCCCTCGGCGAAGGTGGCGAGAGCGGCGGGGGCCTCGGCGGTGCCGCCGGCCGGCTTGTCCAGGGGGGTGGGCGCAGGCTGGTTCATCACGGGCTTCGGCGTACGGGCCGACGTGGCGGCGCGGGAATGCCACCGCACAGGGACGTCGCCCTCGGCCACACCTCCTCGGTCGGCTCTTCTGCCCAGCAGGGCCACCACCATATCCACCTCACCCGTCAGATCCGGATAAAAGTGCTCAACCCCTGGTCGAGCACGCCCCTCATGCGCTATCAGCCCTCTGGTACGCACTCCCGTCGTCCGTTCCCGACTTCACCAACGGCCCGCCGCCGGACGCGGTTCCCGGGCGGCCAGTAATCTGTGCCAGGAAATATCGACATCCGGTCGGCACAGGGCCGACACCCGGCGCTCCGAAAGAGGCAGCCATCACCGAGTTCGGCTCCGCGAACGCGGCCCTCGCCGACACCTACGTGAGCGAGGACGCGGTCCTGACCTACGCCAGGGCCCAGTCCGCCAGGACCGGAATCCGCGCCATCGGGCCGAGCGGCGGGGCCTTCCTGCGACTGCTGGCCGCCGCGCTCGACGCCAAGGCGGTCGCCGAGATCGGCACCGGCACCGGCGTCTCGGGGGTCTACCTGCTGCGCGGGATGCGCCCGGACGGTGTGCTCACCACCGTCGACTCCGAACCGGTCCGCCAGCAGTTCGCCCGGGAGGCCTACCTGGCGGCCGGGTTCGCGGCCAATCGGGCCCGGTTCATCCCCGGGCGCGCCCTGGACGTGCTGCCACGACTCGCGGACGGTCAGTACGACCTGGTCTTCTGCGACGGCGACCCCGCCGAGTCCCGGTCCTACCTTGCAGAATCGTTGCGCCTGCTGCGGCCCGGCGGGATGGTCTGCTTCGAGGGCGTCTTCCAGGAGGGGCGGCTGGCCGAGCCCTCGCACCGGGACCGGCAGACCCACGCCGTGCGCGAGCTGGTCCGGGACGTCCGGGAGAGCGAGGACCTGCTGCCGGCCCTGCTGCCGGTCAGCGACGGGCTGCTCTGCGCGGTGAAGCGCTGACCCGGCCGCCCCGTCCGCTCCCGGCCCCCGCGGGCCGCGCCCGGACACCACGGAGCCCGGGCCGACGGTGTGTCGGCCCGGGCTCCGTGCACATCTCGAGGAGATGAGGGAACTTCCGCTGCGGTCAGCCGCAAGCCTTCTTCAGGGCCTCGCCCAGGGCGTCGGCCTCGTCCGGCGTGAGTTCCACCACCAGGCGTCCGCCGCCTTCCAGCGGAACGCGCATGATGATGCCCCGTCCCTCTTTGGTGACCTCGAGCGGGCCGTCACCCGTCCGCGGCTTCATGGCCGCCATGCTCGTTCCCCTTCCTGCAACCGCGCAGCTACGTACCGGCTGTCCGTCCGCCGCCGGTATCGAACGCATTGATCGGAAGCCATTATCCCGCATCCGGCGGCCCGATGACCAACATCACTCTCAGTACAACCGTGGCCGGACCCGCCCAAAGCGGGAGAATTCGTGCCGGATCGCCTGCCGCGGCACCGATCCGCACGCACACGAAACGTGCGATACCTCACACTCCCCAGCGGGCCGCCCGCTCCGGCATCCTGACACAGGACCCACCCCACCGAGCCGGGAGCCCTCACCCTCATGTCCGATTCCGTGCTGTACGAGCTGGACGGCGGCCTGGCCGTCATCACCATCAACCGACCGGACGCGATGAACGCGCTGGACACCGCGGTCAAGGTGGCCCTGCGCGACACCGTGGCCGCGGTCGCCGGGGATCCCGCCGTCCGGGCGGTGCTCCTCACCGGCGCCGGGGACCGCGCGTTCTGCGTCGGGCAGGACCTCAAGGAGCACGTGGGCCTGCTCAGGCGGGCCGAGGAGACCGGCGAGGGCGCGCTGCGCACCGTCGCCGAGCACTACAACCCGCTGGTCCGCGCCCTGGCCGGGATGCGCAAACCGACCGTCGCCGCGGTCGGCGGGGTGGCGGCGGGCGCGGGCGCGTCGCTGGCCTTCGCGTGCGACTTCCGGATCATGGCCGACACCGCCGGTTTCAACACCTCCTTCGCCGGCGTGGCACTGACCGCGGACTCGGGCGCGTCGTGGACGCTCCCCCGGCTGGTCGGGCACGCCCGGGCCACCGAGCTGCTGATGCTGCCGCGCACCGTCCGGGCTCCCGAGGCACTGGCCCTGGGCCTGGCCACCGAGGTCGTCCCGGCGGCCGAACTCGCCTCCGCCGCGCGGGCGTTCGCCGCGAAGCTGGCCGAGGGCCCGACCGTCGCGTACGGCGCGATCAAGGAGTCGCTGGCGTACGGCGCCTCGCACTCGCTCGACGAGCTGCTCGACAAGGAGGACGAGCTGCAGACGCTGGCCGGGGCGAGCGCCGACCACCGGATCGCGGTCGACGCGTTCCTCGCCAAGGAGAAGCCCGTCTATCTCGGGCGCTGAGGCCGGGACGGCCGCCCGGGTCCTGCACGGGCCCCAGGGCGGCCGCAGGGGCCCGTGTCAGGGGCGGGGCCCGGTGCGGGCGTGACAGTCCGCCAGGTGGTCGTTCACCAGGCCGCACGCCTGCATCAGCGCGTACGCCGTGGTCGGGCCGACGAAGCGGAAGCCCTGCTTCTTCAGCTCCTTGGCCAGCGCGGTCGACTCCGGCGTGACGGCCGGCACGTCGCCGAGCGCCCGGGGGGCCGGTCGGTCCGGGGCCCCGGCGAAGCGCCAGATCAGCGCGTCCAGCCCGCCGTCCAGGTCACGGGCGACCCGGGCGTTGGCGATCGAGGCCTCGATCTTGGCCCGGTTGCGGATGATGCCGGCGTCCTGGAGCAGCCGCTCGACGTCGGCCGGCCCGAACTCGGCCACCGCCGCGATCCCGAAACCGGCGAACGCCGAACGGAAGCCCTCCCGCCTGCGCAGGATGGTGATCCAGGACAGACCGGACTGGAACGCCTCCAGGCAGACCCGCTCGAAGAGCGCGTCGTCACCGTGGACCGGGCGGCCCCACTCGGTGTCGTGGTACACCCGGTAGTCGTCCGCCGACTCGCCCCAGGCGCACCGCAGCAGCCCGTCCGGACCGGCCAGCAGGCCGCTCAACGATCCGCCACCGGCTCGTCCGCCGAGGTCGGCTGCTGGGGCGCCTTCTCCAGCGAGGCCCGCTCGGCCGGAGCCTGCTCCGACGCCGCGAACGGTGCCACCACGTGGGCGAACTCCTCCAGCCCCGGCAGCGGTTCGGCACCGGCCACGGCGTCCGGACCGGCCTCGACCGCGCCGCGCAGGGCGGCGGCCGCCTCCAGCTCGGCGATCCGCGAATCCCGGTAGGAGAGTTCGGCGCCGAGGCGGTCGAGCACCTCGTCCACCTCGTCCATCCGGTAGCCGCGCACCGCCATGGGCAGCCGGATCCCGTCCACATCGGTACGGCTCAACGGCCGGTCCTGCGGGAGCCGGGCGGAGATCCGGTCCTGCACCGCCTCCGGCAGCGATCCGCCACCACCGAGCGCCACCAGCGCGGCGCCGCCGACCACCACGGCCATCGCCACCACGATCACCCAGAACACGAGCTGTCCTCCAGACGTCCCGATCGGCCCCGCAAAGCGTGCCGACCCCTACAAAGTGCGAGCATGGTCCCCGAGTAGGCCGGGGGCCATCATCGCACCCGCAGCAGCTGAGGAGGAGACATCGGTGGCACTGCGCCTGGGACCGCGTGAGTTCGGCGACGACGAGCTGGTGATCATGGCCATCGTCAACCGCACCCCGGACTCCTTCTTCGACCGCGGCGCGACCTTCGCGGACGACGCGGCCTTCGCCGCCGCCGACCGCGCGATGGCCGAGGGCGCGGCGATCCTGGACATCGGCGGGGTCAAGGCGGGCCCCGGCGAGGAGGTCACGGTCGAGGAGGAACTGCGCCGCACCGTGCCGTTCGTCGCCGAGCTGCGCAAGCGCCACCCCGAGGCCGTGATCAGCGTGGACACCTGGCGGCACGAGGTCGGCGAGGCGGTCTGCGAGGCCGGCGCCGACGTGCTGAACGACGCCTGGGGCGGTGTGGACCCGAAGCTCGCCGAGATCGCCGCGCGCTTCGACGCCGGGCTGGTCTGCACCCACGCCGGCGGCGCCGAACCGCGCACCCGCCCGCACCGGGTCGGCTACCCGGACGTGATGGCGGACATCCTGAAGGTCACCGTGGGGCTGGCCGAGCGGGCCGTCGCCCTCGGCGTGCGCCGGGACGCGGTGATGATCGACCCGGGCCACGACTTCGGCAAGAACACCCGCCACTCCCTGGAAGCCACCCGCCGGCTCCCCGAGATGACCGCCACCGGCTTCCCCGTGCTGGTCTCCCTCTCCAACAAGGACTTCGTCGGCGAGACCCTCGACAGGCCGGTGGACGAGCGGCTGCTCGGCACCCTCGCCACCACCGCCGTCTCGGCCTGGCTGGGCGCCCGGATCTACCGGGCGCACCAGGTGGCCGAGACCCGGCAGGTGCTGGACATGGTCGCCTCGATCCGCGGCACCCGGCCCCCGGCGGTGGCCCGCCGGGGGCTGGCCTAGCAGGGCTCGGCTCCGGTCCGGTCAGATCTCGGAGTCGGGGCGGCGTGTCTCGGCGAGGATCTTCATGACCTCGTCGATGTCGTCGGTGATGTGGAACAGCTCCAGGTCCTTCGGGGAGGCCTTGCCCTCGGCGACCAGGGTGTTCTTCAGCCACTCGAAGAGGCCGCCCCAGTACGCGGTGCCGAACAGCACCACCGGGAACCGGGTGACCTTCTTCGTCTGCACCAGCGTCAGTGCCTCGAACAGCTCGTCCAGCGTGCCGAGCCCGCCCGGCAGGACGACGAAGCCCTGGGCGTACTTCACGAACATCGTCTTGCGGACGAAGAAGTACCTGAAGTTCAGCCCGAGGTCGACGAACTCGTTCAGCCCCTGCTCGAAGGGCAGCTCGATGCCGAGACCGACGCTCAGGCCGCCGGCGTCGGAGGCGCCGCGGTTCGCGGCCTCCATCGCGCCCGGGCCGCCGCCGGTGATGACCGCGTAGCCGGCCTCGGCCAGGGCCCGGCCGATCGCCACCCCGGCCGCGTACTCGGGGGAGTCCACGGGTGTCCGGGCCGAGCCGAAGACGCTGATCGCGGCCGGGAGTTCGGCCAGCGCGCCGAAGCCCTCGACGAACTCCGAGGTGATCCGCCAGACCCGCCAGGGGTCGGTGTGCAGCCAGTCGGTGGGGCCGGTGGTGTCCAGCAGCCGCTGGTCCGTGGTGCCGGTGCCGACCTGGTCGCGGCGGACCAGCACCGGGCCCTTCTGCTTCTCCGGCCAGGCCTTCTTCGGGCGCGGCTCGCCCACCCGCTCGGGCCCGTGTCCGTAGTCCTTCTCGTCTCCTGTGCCTGTCATGACGAAACCCTACGCCCGCCGCCGCCCGTTTAGGGGGAACGGCGAAGGGTCCGTCCGGAGACCGGCAGATGACACCCGGGCGGACACCCGAAGACCGACCCGCCGTCACCGCGATCGGGCGCCCCGACCGGTCCGACCTGCGCAGTCCCCGTACCCGGAGCGAGCACCGAGCCGCCCCGGCCCCATCCCGGAACGGCGAGCGAGCGAGCGAGCCGGGCCTAACCGAGCAGCCAGTCCCGCAGGCGCTGCTCGACCTCGGCGATCGCGGCGAGCGAGCAGTGCTCCTCGCGCTTGTGCGCCAGGTTGGGGTCGCCGGGGCCGTAGTTCACCGCGGGGACGCCGAGGGCGCTGAAGCGGGCCACGTCCGTCCAGCCGAACTTGGCGCGGGCGCTGCCGCCGGTGGCCGCCAGGAAGGCGCGGGCGGCGGCCCGGTCGAGGCCCGGCAGCGCGCCGGGCGCGGAGTCGGTGACCGTGACCTCGTACCCGGCGAAGACCTCGCGCACGTGCGCCTCGGCGGCCGCCTCGTCGCGGTCCGGCGCGTAGCGGAAGTTGACGGTCACCACGCACTCGTCGGGGATGACGTTGCCGGCCACGCCGCCGTCGATCCGGACGGCGTTGAGGCCCTCGCGGTACTCCAGGCCGTCGATGTCCACCCGGCGCGGTTCGTACGAGGCGAGCCGGCCGAGCACCTCGGCGGCCTGGTGGACGGCGTTGTCGCCGAGCCAGCTGCGGGCGGCGTGGGCCCGTACGCCGGTGAGCCGGACCTGGACCCGCAGGGTGCCCTGGCAACCGCCCTCGACCACGGCTCCGCTGGGCTCCATCAGGACGGCGAAGTCGGCGGTCAGCCAGTCCGGGTACCGCGCGGCGAGGTGGCCGAGGCCGTTGCGGGAGGCCTCGATCTCCTCGCAGTCGTAGAAGACGAAGGTGAGGTCGCGGTTGGGCTCGGGCAGCGTGGCGGCGAGCCGCAGCTGGACGGCGACGCCGGACTTCATGTCGGAGGTGCCGCAGCCGTAGAGCAGGTCGCCCTCGACATAGCTGGGCACGTTGTCGGCGATCGGCACGGTGTCCAGGTGGCCGGCGATCAGCACGCGCTCGGCGCGGCCCAGGTTCGTCCGGGCGACCACGTTGTTGCCGTGGCGGTCGACGGTCAGGTGCGGGTAGGCCCGCAGCGCGGCCTCGACGGCGTCGGCGAGCGCCTGCTCGTCGCCGCTGACCGACGGGAAGTCGACGAGCCGCGCGGTCAGCGCACCGCCGTCGAGGGTGAGGTCCAGGGGCGTGTTCGGGCTGCTCATGGTCCGCAAGCGTATCCGCGGGCGCCCTCACGCCGGGCCCCGCCCCGCCCGGGCCGCCCGGCCCGCAACCGTCGGCGCCGCACATCCGTCCGACTAGGTACGGTGTCGGAGCAAGTGGACGGGCGAGAGGGGTGGCGGTGGCCAGGAGGACGGATGGCGAGCGGGACGGCTCCGGGGCTGCCGGCCGTCGGCGCGGGCCACTGCGCCGGGTGCTGAAGGTACTGACCGTTCTGGTGGTGCTCGGCGCGATCGCGGCCGGGGCGCTGTACTGGCTGCACCGGGGCAAGGTCGTCGCCGAGGGCTGCACCGTGACGACCCCGGCCGGTACGGGCACGCTGGAGCTGCCGCAGGCCGCCAACGCCGCGACGATCTCCGCGGTGGCGCACTCGCGCGGTCTGCCGGACCGGGCGGTGACGATCGCGCTGGCCACCGCGATGCAGGAATCGAAGATCCACAACCTGGCCGGCGGCGACCGCGACTCGATCGGCCTGTTCCAGCAGCGCCCGTCGCAGGGCTGGGGCACCGCCGAGCAGATCGGCGACCCGGTGTACGCCACCAACAAGTTCCTGGACAGCCTGGTGAAGGTGCCCGGCTACACCCGGCTGCCGCTGACCGACGCGGCCCAGCAGGTGCAGAAGAGCGGCTACCCGCAGGCGTACGCCAAGCACGAGGCCAAGGCGACGCTGCTCGCCTCGGCGCTGACCGGCCGTGAGGCCGCCTCGGTGAACTGCGTGGTGCACGAGTTCGACGCGCCCGAGGCCCCCGCCACCGACCCGGCCACGGCGGGCGCCTCCCCCACGGCGCCGGCGGCCGCACCCGACCGGACGCAGCAGCTGACCGACCGGGTGCGCCGTGAGTTCGGCCGTACCGTCACGGCCGCCGGCGGCTACTCGTCCACCGTCAAGGGCGCCGAGAACGCGGTGTCACTGACCCCCGAGCCGTCCGCGAGCACCGACTCCGGACCGGACGCGGCCCGGCAGAACGGCTGGGCGGTCGCGCACTGGGCGGTGACCCACGCACAGCAGCTGGGCATCCGGACGGTCGCGTACGACGGGAAGATCTGGCGGATGGCGAAGTCGGCGGACGGCTGGAAGCCGCAGCCCGCGGGCACCTCGACGACCCTGGTCCTGGTCTCGCTGGCCCCGAACCCCACCAGCCCGACGAGCGCCGCCAAGGGCTGACCCGGACACCCGGGCGCGCCCCGGCATCCGGGGCGGCGCGAAGGGTCGGCCCCGCCGCCCCGGGAGCGTCCCCGTCCGGCGGACGACCCGACCGGACGGGGCCCGACCGGACGGGGCCCGACCGGGGCACCCGCCGTGTTGACGCACTGGTGAGCGGGCCGCCGCCATCCGGGTGATTCCGGTCAACCGGCCGGGGCTCCCCACCTCCCCGCGACGGCCGCGCACGGGCCTTCCGGCGGCCCGTCCCCCGGAGGGCCCCGGCCCTGTCGCGCCAAGGGAAGTGACGGTTCTCCATCCGGTCGTGCGGGGGGCACGGCCCCCGGCCCGGGTGCGTGCGGATGATGTGATCTTCGGCGGCTGCTCGCCTCGGTCCAGCGAAACTTTCTCGCTCCTCGAGCGGTAATCACGTCGTCCGCCCGGCGGACGGGATTCACCCACACCTCTTAGGAGCACCATGTCTCTCCCCCTCAAGCGCCGGATCGCCCAGGCTGCGCTCATCGTCGCGGCCGGCGCCACCCCTCTGGTCGCTGCAGGGTCCGCCTCCGCCGCCGCCGACCTGGTCCCGCACACCGACCTGGGCGCGCCGCTGACCCAGTTGGCCGCCCCGGACGCGAGCTCCACCCTCCAGCACACCACCCACGAGCTCGGCAACGCCGCCGGCGCCACGGGGGCCGCCACGGTCGCCACCGGCGTGCCGGCGACCGCCGACGCCACCGGCAACATCGTGGCGACCACCCTGCCCGAGGCCAACGAGAAGACCGGTTCGCTGACCGCCCCGGTCGACAAGACCGCCGCCACCACCGGCGCGCTCTCCGGCGTCGCGGGCCAGGTCGCCCCGGCGCTGGCCGGCAAGCTCGGCCACGCCGCCACCGGCCGCAGCGCCGAGGCCCCGGTCGGCGGCCTCGGCCAGGCCACCGGCGTGGTGCAGAGCGTTCCCACGGCCGGCGCCCTGACCAACGCCGTCCCCGGCTCCGACACGCTCACCGGCGCGCTGCCCACCAGCTCCCTGCCCACCGGCTCGCTGACCCGGTCGCTGCCCGGCGCGGAGCTGCTCGGCCTCGGCGAGCACGGCGCCGCCAACCGCCTCGGCGGCGTGCCGGACCTCGGCGGCAGCTCCCCGCTCTCCTCGCTCACCAACCTGACCGGCGGCCTGGGCGCCCTCGGCCCGGTCGGCGGCCTGCTCGGCGGTGTCGGCGGCGGCGGCATCAGCTGACCCTCCCGCGGACGACGGGCGACGGCCGGGGGCCGGGAGCAGTCGCTCCCGGCCCCCGGCCGTCGCGTGCTCCGGGCGTCAGCGGCGCAGCCGCTCCACGGCCGCGGCCACCCGCTCGTCGGTCGCGGTGATCGCGACCCGGACGAAGCGCTCGCCGGCCGGCCCGTAGAAGTCCCCCGGGGCCACCAGGATGCCCAGGGCGGCCAGTTCGGCGACGGTCTCCCAGCAGGGCCGGTCCTGGGTCGCCCACAGGTAGAGGCTCGCCTCGGAGTGCTCGATGCGCAGGCCGTAGGCCTCCAGCGCCGCGCGCAGCGCCGTACGGCGGGCCGCGTAGCGCGAGCGCTGCTCGGCCACGTGCGCGTCGTCCGAGAGCGCGGCGACGGTCGCGGCCTGGACCGGCGCCGGCACGATCATGCCGCCGTGCTTGCGGATCTCCAGCAGCTCCCGCACCACGACCGGGTCGCCCGCCACGAAGGAGGCGCGGTAGCCGGCCAGGTTGGAGCGCTTGGAGAGCGAGTGGACGGCGAGGATGCCCTCGTGCCCGTCGCCGCAGACGTCCGGGTGCAGGACGGAGACCGGCTCCGCCTCCCAGCCCAGTTCCAGGTAGCACTCGTCGCTGACCAGCAGCACCCGGTGCTGCCGGGCCCACTCGACGGCCGCGCGCAGCTGCTCCTCACCGAGCACCCGCCCGGTCGGGTTGGAGGGCGAGTTCAGCCAGAGCAGCCGGACCCGGGCCGGGTCCAGCTCGTCCAGTGCCTCGTACTCGACCGGCTCGGCGCCGCAGAGCCGGGCGCCGACCTCGTAGGTCGGGTACGCCAGCCGCGGATAGGCCACCTGGTCGCCCGGGCCCAGCCCGAGCTGCGTCGGCAGCCAGGCCACGAGCTCCTTGGAGCCGACGGTCGGCAGGACGGCCTGCGGGCCGATCTCGGCCCCGACCCGGCGGTGCAGCCAGCCGGCGATCGCCTCGCGCAGCTCCAGCGGGCCCCAGACGGTCGGATAGCCCGGGGTGTCCGAGGAGGCGACGAGCGCCTTCTGGACCACCTCGGGGACCGGGTCCACCGGGGTCCCGACGGAGAAGTCGCAGAGGCCGCCGGGGTGGGCCAGCGCGGTCCTCTTGTACGGCTCGAGCCGGTCCCAGGGGAACACCGGAAGGAGGTCTGATACGCGGCGCGCCGCTCCCGGGTGGCCCGGGAACGGCGCGCGCGTGGTGTCGTTACCGCTCACTGCTCGACTGCCACCGATCAGTGGTCGGCGTTCTGCGGCGGCAGAGCGGCGATGAACGGGTGGTCGCGCTCGATCAGGCCGAGCTTCGAGGCACCACCGGGCGAACCGAGGTCGTCGAAGAACTCGACGTTCGCCTTGTAGTAGTCCTTCCACTCCTCCGGAGTGTCGTCCTCGTAGAAGATCGCCTCGACCGGGCAGACCGGCTCGCAAGCGCCGCAGTCGACACACTCATCCGGGTGGATGTAGAGGGACCGCTCCCCCTCGTAGATGCAGTCGACCGGGCACTCTTCGATGCACGCCTTGTCCTTGACGTCGACACAAGGCTGCGCGATGACGTAGGTCACGCTGTCGTTCCTCCTCGGAAGGGCTGTCCGCCCAAACTGTATTGCTCGCGTGCGCGGGTGAGCGCGTGTCGTCGATGCCCGCCCCTAGTATCGCGGGTCAGGGACCGCAAATGCACAGGAGGTGCCCAGATGGCGGCTGGAGGCACGGCGCAGAGCCGGCCCGAGGTCCGGATAGACCGCTCTGACGTGGGACGACGCGTCTCCGTGCGGCGGATCTCGGAGTTCGTGGACGACAGGCCGGTGTTCCGCGATGTGATCGGCGTGCTCACATCCTGGGACGATCCGGGCCTGCTGACGGTGGTGCCGCGCAGCGGCGAGCCGGTCTCCTTCCCCGAGAACGCGCTGGTGGCGGGCAAGGCCGTGCCGCTCTTCCCGGCCCGCCGGGCGCCGCTGCCCCGGACCGGCGTGGTCGAGCTCCAGCGGATCGCGGCGCGCGGCTGGCCCGCCGTCGAGCAGGAGCCGCTGGGTGCCTGGACGCTGCGCGCCTCGGCCGGCTTCACCCGCCGTGCCAACTCCGTCCAGGCCCTGGGCGACCCCGGCCTGCCGCTGCCGCAGGCCCTGGAGGCCGTCCGGGACTGGTACGCGCGACGCGCGCTGCCGGCCTGGTTCGAGGTGACGGTGCCGGGCTCGCCCGACGACCTGGCGGCCGAGCTGGAGCGGCTCGGCGCCGTGTACTCGCCCACCCTGGTGCGCACCGCGCCGCTGGCGCCGCTGGCCCGCCTCGGCGGCCGGCCGGGAGCACCCCCGGCCGACGCCTGGCGCGGCGTGCGGCTGTCGCGCGGCGCCGGCCCGGCCTGGATGTCGCTGTACCGGAGGGTGACCGGCGAGCCCGAGGTCGAGGAGGCCGCCCGCAGGGTCCTCCACGGCGGCCCGTCCGTCTGGTTCGCGACCGTACCGGGCCCGGACGGAGCGCCGGCCGCCATCGGCCGCTGCGTGATCGACGGGGAGTGGGCCTGCTTCGGCGCCGTCGAGGTCGCGCCGGCGGCCCGCCGCCGGGGGCTGGCCACCGCGCTGATGGCGGTGCTCGCCGCCCGCGCCGCCGAGGAGGGCGCCACCGGCGGGTACCTCCAGGTCGAGGCGGAGAACGAGAACGCGATCGCCCTCTATGACGGACTGGGCTTCACGACCAGTCACACTTACCACTACGCACGCCTTCCCCAGCGGTAGCGTCAGCAGCTTCACACGAAAGCCAGTCCTCACCACGAAAGCCGTCGCAGCGACCGTGACCGAGCAGAGCAGAGCACGCTTCCGCGCCGAGGCCAGGGCCGAGCACCCCGATCCGGTGCTGCTCTGTGTGCTCGCCGCCGCCGAACACACCCTCCTCCGGCGCCCGTTCGAGCCGGGGGCCGAGGAGCCGCCCACCCTGGAGGAGCTGCTCGCGGCCTGCCAGGCGGCCATCGAGCGGCACGCGGCGGCCGTCCGGCTGGCCGTGGCCGAGCGCGCGCCGGGCACACCGGAGGAGACCGCCGCGCTGCTGGCGGCCGTGCTCGGCGGACGCGAGCGCTTCCACGGGCGGCAGTCCGACTACCGCCGGCTGGAGTCCTCGCTGCTGCCGGAGGTGCTCCGGCGCCGCCGCGGCCTGCCGATCATGCTGTCGCTGGTCTGGATCGCGGTCGCCGCCCGGGCCGGACTCTCCGTCCGGGCGGTGGCCCTGCCGGGGCACTTCGTCGTGGCGGTCGGCGGACCGGCCGGCGGCGAGGAGTACGTGCTGGCCGACCCGTTCCACGGCGGGCGGCTGCTCGGCCCGGACGACGCCGCCCACTTCGCGCACAGCGCGGGGCACGTCTTCTCCCCCGACATGCTCGCCCCCGCCCAGCCGCTGGACATCGTGCTGCGGGTGCTGGGCAACATCCGCCACTGGGCCGCCGACCGGCCCGAGCACGCCCGCAGTCAGTTGTGGGCCACCGAGCTCTCGCTGCTGCTGCCGCGCCACCCCGCCCAGTTGCGCCTGGAGCGGGCCGAACTGCTGGTCCGTACCGGGGACTTCCTGGCCGGCGCCGCCGAGATGGACTCCTACGCCGAGATCCTGGACGCCTTCGACCCGGAGACCGCCACCCGGGTCCGCCAGGAGGCCCGGGCGGCCCGGCACCGGCTGAACTAGGCCCGGCCGAACCCGGGCACGGGCCGGCCCCGGGACCTCGACGCCGGCGCCCGCCAACCCTCCCGGGGGGGGGTGGCGGGGCCGGGGCACGGCGTGCCGGTAGGGAGGTCAGAGCCAGCCCTTCTCCCGGGCGATCCGCACCGCCTCCGCGCGGTTGCGGGCCTCGGTCTTCTGGATCGCCATCGAGAGGTAGTTGCGGACCGTCCCCTCCGACAGGTGCAGCCGCCCGGCGATGTCCGCGTTCACCGCGCCGTCCGCGGCCGCCGCCAGGACGTCCCGTTCGCGGGCCGTCAGGGGGTTGGCGCCCTCGGCGAGGGCGGCGGCGGCCAGCACCGGGTCGATCACCCGCTCGCCGCGCAGCACCCGGCGGATCGCCTCGGCGAGTTCGGCGGCCGGAGCGTCCTTGACCAGGAACGCGTCGGCCCCCGCCTCCATCGCCCGGCGCAGGTACCCGGGGCGGCCGAAGGTGGTGGCGATCACGATCTTCGTCTCCGGCCGGCGTCCGCGCAGCAGGGCCGCCGCCTCGATGCCCGTCATCCCGGGCATCTCGATGTCCAGCACGGCGACCTGCACCTCGTGCGCGACGGCCGCGTCCACCACCTCGTCGCCGCGCGACACCTGGGCGACGACGTCGATGTCCTCCTCCAGCCCGAGCAGCGCGGCCAGCGCCTCGCGCACCATCCCCTGGTCCTCGGCGAGCAGGACCCTCACACGTCGCACGGGCGTCTGTGCCGTCTCGTCTGTCATGCCGTCAGCCTAGGCAACGCGCGGCACCGGCCCGGCAGGGCGTCCGCCCCGGCGCCTCACGACGGGGGCGCCGCGCCCCGCCCGCCCGGCAGGCCGCGGGCGGGCGGGCCGCCGAGGCTCAGGCCCCGGACCGCTCCGACCGCTCCTCCGGCCGGACCGCCGGCTCGGCGACGGCCGGCAGTGGCACCGCCGCCCGCAGGCGAAAGCCCCGGTCGTGCGGGCCGGTGCCGGTCTCCAGGCGCCCGCCGACCGTGGCCAGCCGCTCCCGGAGGCCGGAAAGGCCGTTGCCCGGCGCGGACTTGCCCGGCCCGGGGCCGTCGTCGGTGATTTCCAGGACGGCGAACCGCTCGCCGCTCTCCTCCCAACTCCGGTCGGCCGTCACGGTGCAGAGCGTGGCGTCCGCGCCGTGCCGGACGATGTTGGTGACCGCCTCGCGCAGCGCCCAGGCCAGCACCCCGGACTCCTCGCTGCCGATCCCCGGCCAGGCGTCCGCGAGCGAGGGAGCGGCCTCCAGGGTGACCTGTGCGGTGGCCAGCGCCGTACGGGCGGCGGCCAGTTCGACCGGCAGGGTGGGACGCCGGAAGCCGCTGACCGCCTCGCGGACGTCCACCAGCGACTGCCGGGCCACCTTCTCGATGTCGGCGACCTGCTCGCGGGCGGCCTGCGGCCGGTCCTGGTCCATGAACCGCCCGGCCAGCTCGCTCTTCAGCGTGATCAGCGACAACGAGTGACCGAGCAGGTCGTGCAGGTCCCGGGCGAGGCGCAGCCGCTCCTCGGAGGCCGCCAGGTGCGCCACCGTCGCCCGGGCGTCGCGCAGTTCCCGCATGGTGGCGATCAACCGCTGGAGGCCGGTCATCGCGACGCCGCCGAGGAAGCAGGGCAGGATGATCGCGGCCAGCGTGTCCGAGTCGGCGTGGCTGAGCAGCGCAACGACGAGCGCCAGGACGGTGGTCGCCAGCACGCCGCGCAGCGCGACCCTGGCCGGCAGCACGACCGCGACACAGACCGACGCGTAGGTGAACAGCGTCAGCCAGGCCTGGCCGAATCCGAACGAGGTGGCCACGGCCAGTGCCAGCATCACCCCGACCAGCGGGTACTTCCCCCACCAGCCGTCCGGCCTGGTCGAGCGTACGGCGATCAGGCCGACGTACGCGGCCAGGAAGGCCACCAGCGCCACCCACCCGGCGATCGTGGCGACCGGGCCGTGCCCGCCGCCGGTGAGGTCCTTGACCGGGTAGACCAGGTAGACCATCCAGAGCAGCATCCACGCCAGCTTGACCAGCAGTTGGCGCCGGTTCTCGACGCCGGCGCCGGGGATGTTGCCGTACGACTCCTCCTGGCCCCCCGCCCCGTGGTCGTCGGGGCGGCGGGCCAGGAGCTTCTTCGGCATGAGCGCCATCATGCCTGCTTGGTGTCCTTGCGGTACAGGTGCGCCGCCGCCGCCACGAAGAGGGCCAGGAAGCCCGCCAGGCCGGCCATCGCCGCGATGTCCGGCGAGTGGCCCGGCTGCACGAAGGAGGCCAGCTGGTTGTAGAGGTAGACCGGGTTGAAGCGGGCGAACTTCTTCAGCGAGTCCCCGACCGGGAACCACGTGCCGCCGAAGAGCGCCATCAGCATGTAGACGATCATCACGACGGGCTGCACCGCGTCCGGCTGCGCCGCGTACCCGAGGGCCACGCCCAGCGCGGCGAAGACGAAACTGCCCAGCCAGAGGGCGAGTCCGAGCCCGAGCCACTGCGCGGCGCTCAGGTCGACGCCCTCGAAGCCGCCGATCACGAAGACCACCACGATGGCCGGCAGCGTGGTCACCGCGCAGGAGGCGATCTTGCCGATGGTGTAGGCCCGGCCGGGCAGCGCGGTCAGCCGCAGCTGCCGGACCCAGCCGCTCTTGCGCTCCAGCGAGATCCTCTGCGCGCTGCCGGTGAGCACCGCGCCGACGGCGCCGAAGGTGGCCATCGAGACCATGAAGTACGACTTCGCCGGGATCCCCCCGGCCACGCTTCCACCGCTGTAGGCGCTGATGAAGAAGACGTAGAGCAGCGCCGGGTAGAGCACCGTGAACATCAGGTACCGCTTGTTGCGCAGGGTGCGCATGATCTCCAGCTGGATCAGGGTGGTCATCGCACGCTCTCCTTCGCGGTGGTGGTGCTCCCGGTGGTGGCGCTGCCAGGGGTGACACTGCCGGTGGTGACGCTCCCGATGCCGGCGTCCTGGGCGTCCTGGTCGCCCGTGATGGTCAGGAAGGCCTGCTCCAGGCCGAGGCCGGTGACCTCCAGGCCGCGCGGGTACAGGCCCGCCCGGTAGAGGCCGGCGACGTCGGCGTCCGCGTCGGCGGTGCGGATGCGTACCGTCCTGACGCCGTCGGCCCGGCCGCTGACGTCCAGTGCGAGGACACCGGGCAGGGCGCGCAGCACCGCCTCGTCGAACGGGCCGTCGGCCGCGTGCAGTTCGAAGCCGATCCGGCGGGCACCGGCCTTCGCCTTGATCTCGGCGGAGGTGCCGTCGGCGATCAGCCGCCCCCGGTGCAGGACGAGCACCCGGTCGGCGACCGAGTCCGCCTCCTCCAGGTAGTGGGTGGCGAACAGCACCGTCCGCCCGGCGGCCGCCTGGGCCCGCATGCCGGCCCAGAAGGACTGCCGCACGGAGACGTCCATGCCGGTGGTCGGCTCGTCCAGCACGATCAGGTCGTTGGCGCCGGCGATCGCGAGCGCGAAGCGCACCCGCTGCTCCTGGCCGCCGGAGAGCTTGTCGGCCTTGCGCTCAGCGAGGTCGGTGATCCCGGCCTCGCGCAGCACCTCCTCGACGGCGCGGCCGCGCGGGTGGACGGCGCAGGCGAACTTCACCAGTTCCCGCACCTTGACGTCCCCCATCAGGCCGCCGCTCTGCAGCATCGCGCCGACCCGGCCGGCCTGGACGGCGGCCCGTGGCGTCCCGCCGAACAGCGAGACGGTGCCCTCGTCGGGCTCGCGCAGGCCGAGCAGCATGTCCAGGCTGCTCGACTTGCCGGCCCCGTTGGGGCCGAGCAGCGCCACCGTCTCGCCGGGGTGCAGCACCAGGTCGAGTCCGTTCACCGCCTTCACCCGGCCGTAGCTCTTGCTGACCTGCCGGAAGGCGGCGACCTCACCGCCCCCGTTCAGTTCCGTCCCGCTGCTCATCCGTCCGGTCCTCTCCTGGCGGGCCGCACCTCGGCCCCGCTCCACAAGAGTCCCGCTCGGGGGGCGCCCGGCGGCAGTGTGCGCCGTCGTGTCCCCGGCATGACGGATGTCACGGTCGCGGCCGGCGCCCCACCGCGCGGGGCGCCGGCCGCAACCGCCCGCTCAGCCCGCGAGCGCCTTGCGGACGAAGTCGACCTGGAGCAGCAGCAGGTTCTCCGCGACCTCCTCCTGCGGTGTCATGTGGGTGACCCCGGAGAGCGGCAGCACGGTGTGCGGACGGCCCGCCGCGAGCAGCGCGGAGGAGAGCCGCAGGGTGTGGGCGGCCACCACGTTGTCGTCCGCCAGTCCGTGGATGATCATCAGCGGCCGCTCCAGGCCCGCCGCGTAGCCCGTCAGCGAGTTGGCGGCGTAGACCTCCGGCCGCTCGGCCGGGTGCCCGAGGTAGCGCTCGGTGTAGTGGGTGTCGTACAGCTCCCAGTCCGTGACGGGTGCGCCGGCGACGGCCGCGTGGAAGACGTCCGGGCGGCGCAGCACCGCGAGTGCGGCCAGGTAGCCGCCGTAGGACCAGCCGCGGATCGCGACCCGGCCGAGGTCGAGCGGGAACTCCCCGGCGAGCGCCCGCAGGGCGTCCACCTGGTCGTCCAGGGTGGCGCCGGCGAAGTCGAAGGCGATCGACTTCTCCCAGGCCGGGCCGCGTCCGGGAGTGCCCCGGCCGTCCGCGACGACCACCGCGAACCCCTGGTCGGCGAACCACTGGGAGGTCAGGTGCGGGTTGTGCGCCTGCACGACGCGCTGGCCGTGCGGCCCGCCGTACGGGTCCATCAGGACGGGCAGCAGGCCGTCCCGTTCGCGGTCGTAGCCGGTGGGCAGGAAGACCGCGCTGGGGATGCGGCGCTCGCCGGCGAAGCGGAACACCGGACGGGCGGTGATCACCGGGGTCTCGGCGTACGACTCGACGACGGCGATCTCGTCCACCACGACGCCCTCGGGCAGATCCCGGCCGACCTGGACCAGCGCGCCGGGACGGCCGTGCTCAGAGGTCGCGCGGACGGTGACGCCCCCGGCGTGCACCGCGCTGCTGACGGAGGTGAACGGCTCGCCGTTGGCGGACTCCCAGGAGAGCCGCTTGCCGTCGTGCGAGATCCGGCCGACGGCGATCCAGCCGGGCTCGGGATCGGTCTCGGCGGCGCCGCCGGAGGCGGTGAAGAACACCTCGCCCTCGGTGACCGCGAGGACCGAGCGCAGGTGCAGGTCGGCGCCGGTGACGGGGTGGTCGCCGACGACCAGCGCCCGGCTCCCGCTCTCGTCGGAGATCCGCACCAGCTTCCCGTCCGGCGTCCAGGCCGGCACGCCGGGGAAGACCTCCAGCCAGGCGTCGTCCTGCTCGGCGTGCAGCACGGTGGTGGCGCCGGTCTCGACGTCCACGGCGAGCACCTGCTGGCCGCGCTGGTCCCGGGACTGGACCAGCAGCAGCGGCGGGCCGCCGGCCGACCAGTGCACCCGCGCCAGGTAGGGGAAGGCCTCGGCGTCCCAGCGGATCTCGGCCCGGGTGCCGTCCAGGCCGAGCACCCAGAGCCCGACCTCGGCGTTGGCGGTGCCGGCCGCCGGGTAGGCGACCTCGGCGGGCTCGCGCTCCGGGTTGGCGGGGTCGGCGATCCACCAGCGCCGCACCGGCCCGTCGTCGGCCCGCTCGGCCAGCAGCCGGTCGCTGTCGGGCGACCACCAGAAGCCGCGGTCGCGGTCCATCTCCTCCTGCGCGATGAACTCGGCCTGGCCCCAGGTGAGCCCGGGGCCGTCGGGCTCCGCGAAGGCCCAGTCGGCGCTGCCGTCGGTGCGCGTCAGGCGCAGTTCGCCGCCGGTGGTGGCGTACGCGACGTAGACGCCGTCCGGGGAGGGGCGGGGGTCGAGCAGCGGGCCCTGCGCGGGCAGCTCCCGGGCGCCGCCGGTGCGGAGGTCCGTGACGAACAGCCGCCCGGAGAGGGCGAAGGCCGCGAGCCGGGCGGCGCCGTCGAGCGCGTAGCCGACGATGCCGGCCGAGCCCTCCCGGCTGCGCTCGCGCCGGGCCCGCTCGGCCGGGGAGAGGTCCTCCTCGCCGCCGCCGAGCAGGGCGAGCGGGTCGGCGACGATCCGCTCGCGGCCGGTGGCGGTGTCGAGGGCCCAGAGCAGGTTCGCGCGGTCGCCGCCCGAGCGGGAGCGCAGGAAGGCGACCCGGGAGCCGTCGGGTGCGACGGAGAAGGACCGGGGCGCCCCGACCGTGTAGCGCAGGGTCCGCGCGTACTGCCGGGGGAAGGTGTCCGCAGGGGTATCGGAGGTCATGGCACCAGACCCTACGACCTCCCGGCGCCGCCGCCCGGCTCATCGTGATCACTCGTTCGGAGCATCGGTGCCGAGAACCCCCTGAAGGCCCCGGCACCCCCTCCCACCGGCCCGGGCGCCCGGTCGACGGTCCCGGACCGCGGGGCGTGTCGTCTCACCGTGCGTAATGCGGGGCTCACCCGTCGGGTATGACTGATCCAGCGAGTGATCGTCGGGCCCCGTCCCGGGCCCGGCCCGCTCGACCGCTTGTCCCGCACGGTCCCGACCGCCGCCCTCTCCCCGAGGCGCGGCGCACCCGAGAAGGGGTGTGAGCCGTCATGGCTTTGTCCGTCTCCGCCGTCATGCTGACGCTGGTCATCGTGGTGGTGCTGATCCGCCGGTCCAGCCTGAAGCCGGCACACGCGATCATCTGCGCGCTGCTGGGCTTCTACCTGGCGTCGAGTTCCATCGCGCCCTCGATCAGCGAGGTCACCAGCAACCTCGCCGGGATGATCAACGGCCTGAAGCTCTAGGCCGTGTCCGGCGGCGCCCGGTGCCCGGCCCGGCGCCGGGGGGCGCGGTCGTTAGGCTGCTCCCCATGACCGCGAATCCCGGCCGCCGCCTGCTCCTGGTGCACGCCCATCCCGACGACGAGTCGATCGGCAACGGCGCGACGATGGCCCGCTACGCCGCCGAGGGTGTCTCGGTCACCCTGGTGACCTGCACCCTCGGCGAGGGCGGCGAGGTGATCCCGCCCGGCCTCGCCCATCTGACGGCGGAGCGGGAGGACCGCCTCGGCCCCCACCGGATCGGCGAGCTGGCCCACGCGATGCGTGAGGCCGGTGTCGCCGACTTCCGCTTCCTGGGCGGCCCGGGGCGCTACCGCGACTCCGGGATGATGGGCGTGCCCGACAACGAGGTGCCCGGCTGCTTCTGGCGGGCGGACCTCGACGAGGCCGCCGGTCACCTGGTGGCGGTGGTCCGCGAGGTCCGTCCGCAGGTGCTGGTCACCTACGACGAGCAGGGCGGCTACGGCCACCCCGACCACATCCAGGCGCACCGGGTCGCGATGCGCGCCCACGAGCTGGCCGCCGATCCGGCGTTCCGGCCCGACCTCGGGCCGGCCTGGCGGATCGCCAAGGTCTACTGGAACCGGATGCCCCGGTCGGTGATCGAGGAGGGCCTGCGCGAGACGGCCGCCAAGGCGTCCTTCCCCGGCGTCGCCGCGGTCTCGGACGTGCCCGGGGTGGTGGCCGACGAGCTGGTCACCACCGTGCTGGACGGCCGGGAGTACGCGGGCCGCAAGGCCGCCGCGATGGCCGCTCACGCCACCCAGATCACGGTGGACGGGGCGTTCTTCGCGCTCAGCAACGACCTCGGCCAGCCGCTGGTGGCGACCGAGTACTACCAGCTGGTGCGCGGGGAGCGCGGGCCCGGGCAGCCGGAGCGCGACCTCTTCGCGGGCCTGGGCACGGACGACCCCGCCGACAACGCCGCCGCCGACCGGGCCGCCGCCACCGAGGAGAGCGACCGATGACCGACCGCGCACCGGCCCCCGCCGCCACCCGCCGCTCGCTGCCCGCCCGGGTGCTCGGCACCCGCGCCGAGCGGCTGGCCGAACCCCGGCCGCCACGGACCGGCCGGATCGTCGCGTACGTCGTGCTGTTCGTGCTGGGCGGCCTGGTGTCGCTCTGTGGTTCCTTCGTGCAGACCCTGTGGACGCCGGCCGGGCTGTTGCTGGCGCTGGCCGCCACCGCCGCGGTGTTCTACGCCGGGCTGCGGGTGACCGGGACCAAACTGGGCGCGGGTGCTCCGGTGGCGGGCTGGTTCCTCGTCCTGATCGTGCTGATGGTGCCGCGCCCGGAGGGGGACACCGTGCTCTGGCCGAGCGCCTCCTCGTACGCGTTCCTGTTCGTCGGCTCGATTCTCGGCGTGATCTGCGCCACCCTGCCGACCGCGACGAGCTATCTCTTCGGGGCGCCCGGCCCGCGCCGGTGAGCCGCGGGTGACCGCGCGTCCGCAGAGCGGTACGACGAGCAGTCAGGAGCGCGCGAACGTAGTCTCATACCGGAGGAACCGGACGTATCAGGTTCATTCCGATCCAGTTCGGCTCTCTGTTCTTCCCAGTATGGTGGTGCCGCAACAAGCCGCCCCCGACCACTGCCGGGCGGGGCCGGCCGGAGAGAATCAGCCAAGACGAAAGAAGCTGGTGTCGGAGGGGACGTTGTCCCGGTCCACTGCTCGGCGGCACGCGCCGCCCGGCCGGACGGGCACCCCACAACCCGCGGTCGCGCCCCACGGCAGCAACCGCGAACCCGGAGCAGAGCAGCATTGAGCAGCCGCGAATCTGACAACGCGTACCCGACGCCCAGGCGTACGGGTCCGGACGCCTACCCGTCCGGCACGCCGCCGTACGGCACCCCGGGCATCCCCGACGACGCCCAGTCCGATCCGGGGGCCGCACCCGCCGAGGGCGACGACGTCCCGAAGACCGAGACCACGCTGACCACGAGGGTCCGGATCAACATCCCCGGCTCGCGCCCGATCCCGCCCGTGGTGGTCCGCAGCGCCGTCAAGAACGAGGAGCCGGCGGCCGAACGCCCGGCGGCCGCCGAGCCGCCCGGCCCCCGGCACCGCTCGGCGGCGCCCTCCTCCCCCGTGCTCGGGGTGATGGACGGCAGCGCCCGGACGGCGACCCCGCCGAACCTCCCGCCCGAGTGGCAGACCGGCGAGCCCGGCGGTCAGTCGGAGGCCGAGTCGACCGGCGAGTGGTTCCGGCCGCGCCAGCGCAAGGGCGCGGATCCCGCCCCGTCCCCGGTGCCCGCCGGCGCGCCCTCGACGCCCTCCGCCCGGCCGTCGGCGAACCGGTCGGCCGAGGCCCGGCCGGCCGCCGCCCGTGCGGAGCCGAACCGCCAGAACGGGCCCAGGCCCACCCCGGGACCGCGCCCCACCGGTGCGCCCGCCTCGCCGTTCGGCGCCCCGGTGGAGCCCGAGGGCCCGGCCGCCTCGGCGGCCTTCGACGACGGCCTGCCCGCCGGCCCGTTCGCGAACGACCCGTTCGCCGCCGACCCGTTCGCCGCCGAGGCCCTCGGTCCGGACGCCGGCGCTTCGCTGCCCTCCCGTCCCCGCCCGCAGAACGGCGCTCCTCACAACGGCGCCGCCCGGAACGGCGGCCGCCCGGGCGCCGGCCCCGTCCGGCCGGAGGACACCGAGATCGGTGGCTTCGAGCCGATCAGGGACGAGGGCCCGGCGACCGCCGCCATACCCGGCCTGGCCCGCACCGCTCCGTTCGCCGCGCAGCCCGGCCAGGGCGCCGACCCCTTCGCCGCGCAGCAGCCCGGCCAGGGCGCCGACCCCTTCGCCCCCCAGCGGACCGGTGGCCAGCAGGACCCGTTCTCCCCGGCCGCCGCCGGTGGCCGGTTCCCCGGCTCCCCCGGTCAGGGCGCCGACCCGTTCGCCGCCCAGCAGCCCGGCGCGGGCACCGACCCCTTCGCCCCCGGGGATCCGTTCGCGACCGGCCCGGCGCGCCCGAAGACCGGTTCACCGGCCGAGCCGCCGGCCCCGGCCGCCCCCTCCGCCGCGGAGCCCGCCTCCGAACCGCCGGCCCCCAGGGCGGCCGCTCCCAAGCGGCGCGGCCGAGGCGCCAAGCTGGCCGTGTACGGCGCCGTCCTGCTGCTGTTCGCCGGCGCCGCCGCGTACGGCACCGGACTGATGCTCAACCAGTCGGACATCCCCAAGGGCACCGTGGTGCTCGGCACGGGCATCGGCGGCAGTAGCCGTGACCAGGCGATCCACCAGCTCGACGACACCGTCGGCAAGGCCGGCCAGCAGCCGGTCAAGCTGAAGATCGGCGACCAGGCGGTCGCCCTCGACCCGACCGCGGCCGGCCTCAGCTTCGACACCACCGGCACGGTGGACGACCTGACCCGGCACAGCTACAACCCGGTCGACGTGATCACCTCGCTGAAGGGCGGCGACAAGGCCGTGCCGCCGCAGGTGAAGGTCGACCGCGCCAAGCTCAGGGCCGCCCTCGACGCCCTGGCCACCGGCTCCGGTCAGGGCCTGCAGGAGGGCTACGTCAAGTTCACCGAGAACGGCGACATCGTCGTGGTTCCGGGCAAGGCCGGCCAGGCGGTGGACTCCGCCGCCGCGGTGGACCTGGTCGAGCAGGCCTACCGGGACCGTGCCGCCGGGAAGCCGGAGTCGCTGGTCACCCTGCCGGTCGCGGCCGCGCAGCCGAAGGTGTCGCCGCAGGCCCTGCAGGCCGCGGCGGACAGCCTGGGCAAGTCCGTGCTGAACGGCAACGTGCACGTGTCGGCGGGCGTCAAGAAGTTCGAGTTCGGGAAGGCCACGGCCGCCGTGGCCCTCACGCTCGCCCCCGACGCGACCGGGAAGATCGTCCTGAAGTGGGACGACCAGCAGCTCACCGCCAAGCTGGCCGGAGCCTTCGACAAGATGAAGTTCCGCCAGAACGGCGCCCTGGTGCCGATCACCGTGAAGGACGTCGAGGCCGGCATCGCCTCGGTCCTGGACGGCAGCGGCGACAAGGACCGGACGTTCAAGTTCCCGCTCACCTGACACCACCCGCCGCGCCGGCCGGCGCGGCACCACCGGGAGGCCGGAGCCGATTCGCGGCTCCGGCCTCCCGGCGTCGGGCGGCGCCGCACCGTCCGCCCAGCGGCCGGAGGCGTCCGCTCATCGGACGATGACGCCGCGTCAGAAGATCGCCACCGAAGGCTCCTCCGACCGTCCGCGGGGGTCGCGCAGCTGGCGAATACTCGCCAATGGCGGTGCATAACTGGACATTTGCGATGAACTCGCTTGCCACCGAAGAACGTTGGCACGCAACCCGCCCGCTGCCTGAAAAACCGCCTGCCGCCTGCGCTTTTCGCCGAAGAACCCATGGTCAAAGGCAACCGGAAACAACAGCATTGGCGCCTGCGTTACCAAGCCTTGATTCAGCGCTGGTCGACAAGCCTCCTCATGGTCAGCAAGATGTGGCACCGAGGCCGTTCCACAGCGGCGAGATGTTTTCCGCCCGGCCGACCGGCTCCCGAGCTCCCCGACACACCGTCCGGACCACTCGGGCCGTACCCGACCGGACCGCACGAGGGAGAAGAAGCGCCTTGGGTCGCTACATGCTGCGCAAGCTGGCCAATTATCTGGTCCTGGTCATCGTTGCCGCATCCCTCACGTATTTCCTGGCCGGTCTGAGCCTGAACCCGAAGGCGAAGTTCGAGGGCCGCAACCCGGCCGTCCCCATCGCCACCATCACCAAGTCGCTCGACGACATCAACCAGAATCCGGACACGCCCATCGTGGAGCGGTTCGCGACCTGGGCCAACGGTGTCGCCCACGGCGATCTCGGCAGGACCATCGACAACAGCTCGGTCAACGACGACTTCGGCCGCCGGGTCGGCGTCTCCACCCGGCTGCTGCTGATCGCCACCCTGCTGGGATCGGTCGGTGGTGTCGCGCTCGGCGCGCTCGGCGCCATCAAGCAGTACCGGGCCTTCGACCGGATCACCACCATCCTGTCGTTTCTGATCCTGGCCACGCCGGTGTTCGTACTGGGCAGCGCGCTGCAGTTCGGCGCGACCAAACTCAACGACGGCTCGCAACTGATCAAGGTGACCGGGGAGTACGACTCCCAGTACTCCGGCCAGTGGGGCTTCGACGCGCTGGTCAACCGCGGTCAGCACATCCTGCTGCCGATGATCACGCTGGTCCTGCTGCAGGTCGCGCTCTACAGCCGCTACCAGCGCAGCACCATGCTGGACGTGCTCGGCAGCGACTTCCTGCGCACCGCCCGGGCCAAGGGCCTGCGCCGGCGCCAGGCCCTGGTCAAGCACGGCCTGCGGACGGCCGTCCTGCCGGTGGTTCCGTTGCTGGTCTACAACATCGTGCTGCTCTTCACCGGCGCCACGATCACCGAGAAGACCTTCGGCTGGCACGGCATGGGTGAGTGGCTGGTCAGCTCCATCACCCGCAACGACATCAACTCGGTCGCCGCGGTGGGCCTGTTCACCGCCATCGTGGTGCTGATCGCCGGCCTGCTCTCCGACCTGTTGTACGCGGCACTCGACCCGCGCGTACGGACCTGACCCCGCGCACCCGGCCGACGATCCCGCTGTCACAGGAGCAACCGCGATGAGCACCCAGACCACACCCGGCACCACCGGCACCACCGACGGCGGGGCCGCCGCCCCGGCACCCGCCAAGGCCCGCAGCAGCCGCTCCCGGCTGACCATGCGCCGCTTCGTCCGCAACCGGCTCGCGCTGGTCGGCCTGGCGGTCCTGGTCCTGCTGTTCCTGGCCGCCTACCTCGGGCCGCTGTTCAACAAGTGGACCTACGAGCAGCACGACTACCTCGCCTTCACCTCCCCACCCACCTCGGGCCACTGGTTCGGCACCACCCAGAGCGGCCAGGACCTCTTCGCCCTGACCATGCGCGGGCTGCAGAAGTCCCTGGTGATCGGCCTGCTGGTGGGCGTGCTGGCCACCCTGATGGCCGCCACCGCCGGCGCGTTCTCCGCCTACTTCGGCGGCTGGACGGACCGCTCGCTGATGTGGCTCGTCGACCTGCTGCTGGTCATGCCCAGCTTCCTGATCCTCGCGGTGCTCTCCCCGCTGTTCCGCACCTCGGGCTGGCTGATCTTCGTCCTGCTGATCTCGATCTTCAGCTGGATGATCACCGGTCGGGTGGTCCGCAGCATGACGCTGACCCTCAAGGACCGCGAGTTCGTCAAGGCCGCCAAGTACATGGGCGTGCCCGGCCCGGTCATCATCTTCCGGCACATCGTGCCGAACATGGCCTCGCTGCTGATCATCGACTCGGTGATCCAGGTCGGCGCGGCGGTGGTCTTCGAGTCCACGCTGTCGTACTTCGGCTTCGGCATCCAGGCGCCCGACGTCTCGCTGGGCACCGTGATCTCCGCGAACGAGAGCAACGCCACCACGTACCCGTGGCTGTTCTTCTTCCCCGCCGCCTTCCTGGTCCTGATCGGCCTCGCGGTCTCCTTCATCGGTGACGGCCTGCGTGACGCGCTGGACCCGAACTCGGCCAACGCGAAGGCCAAGTGGGCCAAGGAGATGGACCAGCACGCGGACCTCTCGCTCGCCGGCGCCCCCGGCAAGGCCTCCGAGGTGCTGAACCCGTCATGACCGAACCCCTGGCCACCACCGGAAGCAGCAGCCCGACAGCCGGCACCCCGGCGATGAGCACCCGTACCGAGGAAGGGATCCGACCGGTGAGCGACACCCGGCTGGACACGTCGAAGCCCGTGCAGGAGCAGCCCGTTCTGGAGGTGACCGACCTCCGGGTGGCCTTCCCCAGCGAGGCCGGCCCGGTGCGCGCGGTGCGCGGTGTCTCGTACGCCGTCCGGCCGGGCGAGGTGCTCGGCATCGTGGGCGAGTCCGGCTCCGGCAAGTCGGTCTCCTCGATGGCCGTGCTCGGCCTGCTGCCGGACTCCGCGCGGGTCACCGGCTCGATCAGGCTGGCCGGGCGCGAGCTGCTCGGACTGAACGACAACCAGCTGTCCGAGATCCGCGGCAAGGAGATCGGGATGGTCTTCCAGGACCCGCTCTCCGCCCTGACCCCGGTGTACAGCGTCGGTACCCAGATCGTCGAGGCGCTGCAGATCCACCAGAAGATGAGCAGGCAGCAGGCCCGCGAGCGGGCGATCGAGCTGCTGAACGTCGTCGGCATCCCCGACCCGAAGCGCCGGGTGGACAACTTCCCGCACGAGTTCTCCGGCGGCATGCGCCAGCGTGCGGTGATCGCGATGGCGATCGCCAACGACC
Organism: Kitasatospora sp. NBC_00315; assembly: GCF_041435095.1. Taxonomy (NCBI): domain Bacteria; kingdom Bacillati; phylum Actinomycetota; class Actinomycetes; order Kitasatosporales; family Streptomycetaceae; genus Kitasatospora; species Kitasatospora sp. NBC_00315. The sequence goes on from NZ_CP108025.1 coordinate 3,317,052, forward strand.
CCAAGGTGATCATCGCCGACGAGCCCACCACCGCCCTCGACGTCACCATCCAGGCCCAGGTCCTGGAGGTGCTGAAGAAGGCCCAGGAGGTCACCGGCGCGGCGATCGTCATGATCACCCACGACCTCGGGGTGATCGCCGGCTTCGCCGACCGCGTCCAGGTGATGTACGCCGGGCGGCCGGTCGAGGCCGGCACCGTGGACGAGGTGTACTACACCCCCCGGATGCCGTACACCATCGGCCTGCTCGGCTCGATCCCGCGCCTGGACGACACCGATCGCCAGGCACTGACCCCGATCGACGGCAACCCGCCCTCGATGGTCGAGCTCGGCCCTGGCTGCCCCTTCGCCGCCCGCTGCCCGATCGCGATCGAGATCTGCCGGGAGAGCGAGCCGGAGCTGACCGTCCGCGACGGTGTCGGGCACCCGACCGCCTGCCACCGCAGCGCCGAGCTGGCCGGCGAGCTCGACCCGGCCGGCATCTACCCGCTGCCGGAGCTCGCGCCGGTCACCGCGACCGCCCGGCTGCCGCGCGCCGAGCGACCGGCCGTGCTCGAACTGACCAACCTCACCAAGCACTTCCCGCTCACCAAGGGCGCGATCGTCAAGCGCAAGATCGGCACCGTCCGGGCGGTGGACGGCATCACGCTGGACATCCGCGAGGGCGAGACGCTCGGTCTGGTCGGCGAGTCCGGCTGCGGGAAGACCACCACCCTGCTGGAGATCCTCGACCTGCCCAGCGGGCAGGCCGGCACCGTCACGGTGTTCGGCAAGGACATCCGCGGGCTGCGCCGGGCCGACCGCAAGGCCCTGCGCCGGGACATGCAGATCGTCTTCCAGGACCCGATGGCCGCCCTGGACGCCCGGATGCCGATCGGCGACATCCTGGCCGAGCCGCTGAAGACGCACGGTTGGGCCAAGGAGCGGATCGCCGCCCGCGTCCCCGAGCTGCTGGAGATGGTCGGCCTCGACCCCGACCACGCGGACCGCTACCCCGCCGAGTTCTCCGGCGGCCAGCGCCAGCGCATCTCGATCGCCCGCGCGCTCGCCCTGGAGCCCAAGCTGGTCATCCTGGACGAGCCGGTCTCCGCCCTGGACGTCTCCATCCAGGCCGGTGTGCTGAACCTGCTGGACGAGCTCAAGAGCCGGCTCGGCCTCAGCTACCTGTTCGTCGCGCACGACCTCTCCGTGGTACGGCACATCGCCGACCGGATCGCGGTGATGTACCTCGGCCGGATCGTCGAACTCGGCGCCACCGAGAACCTGTTCGCGGCTCCCTCGCACCCCTACACGCAGGCCCTGCTGTCCGCCGTGCCGCTGCCCGACCCGCGCAAGGAGCGGGAGCGCACCCGGATCATGCTCACCGGCGACCTGCCCAGCCCGGCCGACGTGCCGAGCGGCTGCCGGTTCCGCAACCGCTGCCCGAAGTACCTCGCGCTCGACGAGGCCGAGCAGCAGCGCTGCCGGGACGAGGATCCGGCCGAGCGCACGCTCGGCGAGGACCACGTGGCGGCCTGCCACTACGCGGCGGCCCTGGAGGTCGTCTAGCCGCCACCCGAACCCGCCCCGGCGGCTCCGTACCGGGCGCCGGCGGCCCTCGCACCACCCGCATCAGCCGCACCACCGCACCACCCTCACCAATCCGCCATCCACAGGGGGACCCCCTTGAAGCACAGCAGAATTCCGCTCGCCCTGGTCGCCACCGTCGCGGTCGGCTCCCTCACCCTCAGCGCCTGCGGCTCCAGCGGCGGCAGCGCGGACTCCAGCGCCAAGGCGACCGAGGCTCCGAAGATCACCGCGATCGACGTCAACGCGCAGGACCGCTCCGCCCTCAAGCAGGGTGGCACGATGACCTACGCGATCGACCAGTTCTCCAGCCAGTGGAACCCGCTGGAGGCGGACGGCAACGAGGACTCGACCGTCCAGGTCGCCAAGGCCCTGATGCCGACCCTGTGGCGCTCGGACGCCGGTGGCACCCAGAAGCCGAACCCGGCCTACCTGGTGGACGCCAAGGCCGAGACCAAGGACGGCAAGCAGGTCGTCACCTGGACGCTGAACCCCAAGGCCAAGTGGTCGGACGGCACGCCGATCACCTGGAAGGACATCGAGCTCAACTGGAAGGCCCAGAACGGCAAGGACACCAACTTCAAGCCCGCCAGCACCACGGGCTTCGAGCTGGTCGAGAGCGTCGTCAAGGGTGCCGACGACTACCAGGCGATCATGACCTTCTCCACCCCGTTCTCGGAGTGGCAGGGCATGTTCAACTCGGTCGCCAACGCGCCGCTGTTCCCGGGCAGCCAGCTGGACACCGCGGACAAGTTCAACACCTCGTACGTGGACGCGATCCCGGTCACCGCCGGCCCGTTCAAGTTCGGCAGCTTCGACAAGACCGCGCAGACCGTCACCGTGGTGGCCGACCCCAACTGGTGGGGCGACAAGCCGATCCTGGACAAGGTCGTCTACAAGGCCATGGACACCTCGGCGATGCCGAAGGCCTTCGCCAACGGCGAGGTCGACTTCTACAACAACGGCCCGGACCCGGCCGGCTTCAAGGCCATCCAGGGCACCGCGGACGGCGCGGTCCGCGAGGCGGGCGGCCCGAACTTCCGCCACGTGCAGCTGAACGGCAAGAGCCCGCTGCTCACCGACGCCAACGTGCGCCAGGCCATCTTCCAGGCGATCGACCGCGACACCATCGCCAAGGCCGACCTGAACGGCCTCAACTGGCCGGCCAGCGCGCTCAACAACCGCCTGCTGGTCGCCAACCAGAACGGCTACAAGGACAACTCGAACGGTCTCAGCAAGTTCGACCCCGAGGCCGCGAAGAAGAAGCTGGACGCGGCCGGCTGGAAGCTCGACGGTGACGTCCGCAAGAAGGACGGCAAGGAGCTCAACCTCAAGCTGGTCATCCCGGCCGGTGTCACGGTGGCCCAGAACGAGTCGTCGATGATGACCGAGATGCTCAAGAACGTCGGCGTGAAGATCACCACCTTCACCGCCCCGTCGAACGAGTTCTTCGACAAGTACATCTACAAGTTCGACTTCGACATGACGGTCTACGCGCTGCTCGGCACGCCGTTCCCGGCCTCCGGCTCGAAGGCCAACTTCGGTGCCACCGGCGGCTCCAACTACTCGCAGGTCGGCAGCGCCGAGGCCGACGCCGCGATGGACAAGGCCGCCTCGGCGACCGACGTGACCACCGAGTTCCAGCAGATCAACAAGGCCGACGAGGAGCTGTGGAAGGTCGCGGGCAACATCCCGCTGTACCAGCGCCCGGCCATCTTCGGCGCCAAGAAGAACCTGGCCAACATCGGTGCCGAGGGCCTCTCGGACGTTGTCTGGGAGAACGTCGGCTTCCAGAAGTGACGTTCCGCTGATCTCGGCCCCGCGGTGAACGGCCGGGCGCCCGGAGGAGATTCCTCCGGGCGCCCGGCCGTTTCCGTGCTCTCCTCAGCCCGCGCCCACCACGTCCCGCACCTCGGCGAAGTGGCAGGCCGACTCGTGCGCGGCCGGGCCGTCCAGCAGCGACGGCACCGTGAGCAGCGGCTGCTCGGTCGCGCAGCGCTCCTGTGCCTTCCAGCAGCGGGTGCGGAAGCGGCAGCCCGAGGGCGGGTTGGCCGGCGACGGCAGATCACCGCTGAGCAGGATCCGCTCGCGGCCCTCACGGCCGGTCGGGTCCGGCACCGGCACCGCGGAGAGCAGGGCCTGGGTGTACGGGTGGGTCGGGAAGGAGTAGATGTGCTCCTCGGTGCCGATCTCGACCATCTTGCCGAGGTACATCACGCCGACCCGGTCGGAGATGTGCCGGACGATGGAGAGGTCGTGCGCGATGAACATGTACGACAGGTTGAGCTCGGTCTGCAGCTGCTCCAGCAGGTTGATCACCTGCGCCTGCACGGAGACGTCCAGCGCCGAGACCGGCTCGTCGCAGATGATCACCTCCGGCTTCAGCGCCAACCCCCGGGCGATGCCGATGCGCTGACGCTGACCACCGGAGAACTGGTGCGGGTACCGGTTGATGTACTCCGGATTCAGCCCCACCACGTCCAGCAGATCCTGGACCGCCTTGCGGCGGTCGCCCTTCGGCGCCACCTCCGGGTGGATCTCGTACGGCTCCCCGATGATGTCGCCCACCGTCATCCGGGGGTTCAACGAGGTGTACGGGTCCTGGAACACCATCTGGATGTTGCGACGCACCGCCTTCAACCCCGCGCCCGAGAGCTTGGAGATGTCCTCGCCCTTGAACAGCACCGAGCCGGCGGTCGCCCGCTCCAGGTTCATCAGGACCTTGGCCAGCGTCGACTTGCCGCAGCCCGACTCCCCCACGATGCCCAGCGTCTCGCCCCGGTGCAGGTCGAAGGAGATCCCGTCCACCGCCTTGACCGCGCCCACGTGCTTCTTGAAGAGGATGCCCTGGGTCAGCGGGTAGTGCTTGACCAGGTCCCTGACCTCCAGGATGGGCTCAGCCATGGAGGGTCTCCTTCCAGAAGTGGCAGGCGCTGTGGCGGCCCGGAAGGTCCCGGCCGTCCGGATCGAGCACCGGGCTCAGCCGGGGCGACTCGTCGCGGCAGAGGTCCGTGGCCTGGTCGCACCGGGGGTTGAAGGCGCAGCCCGGTGGAATGTGCAGCAGGTTCGGCGGCAGGCCCTTGATCGCGTAGAGGTCCTGCCCCCGCTGGTCCAGGCGCGGGATCGAGCGGAGCAGGCCCTTGGTGTACGGGTGCGCCGGGTTCGCGTACAGCTCGTGCACCGGCGCGGTCTCGACGATCCGGCCCGCGTACATCACCGCGATCTTGTCCGCGACGTCAGCGACCACGCCGAGGTCGTGGGTGATCAGGATCAGGCCCATGTTGAACTCGGCCTGGAGCTCCGCGAGCAGGTCCATCACCTGCGCCTGGACGGTGACGTCCAGCGCGGTGGTGGGCTCGTCCGCGATGATCAGATCCGGCTCCAGGGCGATGGCCATCGCGATCATGATGCGCTGGCGCATACCGCCCGAGAACTGGTGCGGGTAGTCGCCCACGCGCTGCTTCGCGGCCGGGATCCGGACCCGCTCCATCAGCTCGACGGCCTTCACCCTGGCGTCCTTCTTGGACAGTCCCTCGTGCACCCGGAAGACCTCGCCGAGCTGCCAGCCCACCGAGAAGACCGGGTTGAGCGCGGAGAGCGCGTCCTGGAAGATCATCGCGATCTTCCGACCCCGGATGGTCCGGCGCCGCTCCTCGGGCATGGTGAGGAGATCCTCGCCCTTGTAGAGCACCCGGCCGCCGGCCACCCGCCCGGGCGGGCTGTCCAGGATGCCCATGATGGCCTGCGCCGTCACCGACTTGCCCGAGCCGGACTCCCCCAGCACCGCCAGGGTCTCCCCCGCGGCCACGCTGTAGCTGACCCCGTTGACCGCCTTGGCCACACCCTCCCGGGTGCTGAACTCCACGTGGAGGTCCTCGACCTCCAACAGCGGCGCACCGACGCCGTCCTGGCGGACCGGCCCGGCCTGCGGCCTGTCGTCCACTGCCTTCTTCATCGCCTCGCCTCTCGTGTGGTCACTGCCGCGTACCCGCCTCGCACCGCTCACCGCAGCTTGGGGTCGAGCGCGTCACGCAGCCCGTCGCCGACGAAGATGAAGCCGAGAGTGGTCAGCACCACCGCGAGCGACGGCAGCGTCCAGAGGTAGTCGTAGACGCCGATGAAGCCGCGCCCGGCCGCCAGCATGTTGCCCCACTCCGGGACCTCCGGGCTCACGCCGACGCCCAGGTACGAGAGCGAGGCCTCGGCCACCACGGCGGTGCCGACGCTGAAGGTGCTGTAGATCAGCACCGGCGCGATCGAGTTCGGCAGGATGTGGCGCACGATGATGCGCACGTTCCCCGCCCCCAGTGCCCGCGCCGCCTGGACGTAGTCCATCTCCCGGGCGGAGAGCACCGAACTTCGCAGCAGCCGGGCCACGGTGGCCCAGCCGAAGACGCCGAGCGCGATGATCACCGGCCACACGCCCCGGCCGACCACCACGATGAGGATGATCGCCGCGGGAATCAGCGGGAACGCGAAGAAGATGTCCGCACCGCGCATCACCAGGCTGTCGTAGAAGCCGCCGAAGAACCCGGCGACGGCGCCCAGGGTGACCCCGATGAGCAGGGTCAGGATGATGGACGCCAGACCGACCTCCACCGCGATCCGGCTGCCCCAGATCACCCGGGAGAGCTGGTCGCGGCCGATCGCGTCGGTACCGAACCAGTGGGCGCCGGAGGGCGGTTCGGTGGTGTGGTAGAGATCCTGGTGCAGCGGGTCCTGCGGGGATATCCAGGGGGCGAGCAGGGCCGTCAGGAACAGCGCGGTCACCAGGACCAGGCCGATCAGGGCCAGCCGGTTCGCGGCGAACCGGTTCCAGGCCTCGTGCCACTCCTTGACCACCCTGATCGGCGGCTCCCCCGAGAGGTCGCCGCCGCGCTGGCGCGGGATGGCGCCGTCCGCGGTCTTCGTCATGCTGTCGTCAGTCATGTCGGCGCCCTCAGCTCAGCCGGATTCGGGGGTCGAGCACCGCGTACAGCAGGTCCACCACCAGGTTGAGCACCACGAAGATGCCCACCCCCCAGGTGGCGACCCCGACGATGATCGGGTTGTTCTGGCTCTGGATCGACACGGCCATCGCCAGGCCGACACCGTCCCAGTTGAAGATGGACTCGGTGATGATCGCGCCGCCCAGCAGAGCGCCGAACGAGATGCCGATGTAGGTGATCACCGGGATCACCGAGTTCCGCAGGACGTGCTTGAAAAGCACCTGTCGGCGCGGAACTCCCTTGGCCACGGCGGTCTTCACGTAGTCGGCGCGCAGGATCTCGAGCATCGTCCCGCGCATCAGCCTGGCCACCAGCGCGGCGTCCACGATCGCCAGGGTGATCGCGGGCAGGATCACCTGCACCGGATCACCGGGATCACCGATCACCGGGACCCACTTGAGCTGCACCGCGAAGACGTTGAGCAGCAGCATGCCGATGACGAAGGTCGGGAAGCCGACCACGACGGTGGTCACCAGTGTCGTGACGGTGTCCCAGATCGAATAGCGTTTCAGCGCGGCGAGCGCGCCGACGGCGGCCCCGATGACCACGTCGATGACGATCGCCGCCAGGGCCAGCTTGGCGGTGTTGGCGAGCTTCGGGGCGAGGATCTCGGAGACCGGGCGACGCTGGGTGTAGTCCTCCCCCATGTCCCCGTGCGCGAGCCGGCCGAGATAGTTGACGTACTGGACCGCCAGGGGCTCGTCGAGCCCGTACCGGGCCCGGAGCTGTTTGACCACGGCGGGATCCCTGGCCCGGTCGCTGCCGGCCAGCGAGCCGACCGGGTCGCCGGGGATGACGAACAGGCAAGCGAAGAGGATCATGGTGGCGCCCAGCAGGACGATGACCATCTGACCGAGCCTTCGCAGCACATATCTGCCCATAGGACTGCCTCTCTGTGGGGTGGTGGCAGAGCGGCGTGGCCCGCCCCGTACGCGCCGCCCGGTGTGGCGGGGCTCTCGGGGGGCGGCCGGCCCTGCCTGGTCGAGGCAGGGCCGGCCGCACTGTTGCGAGCCCGGGACCGGGCTCTCCGTACGGTTGGCGGACTACGCCTGGTGCGGGAAGGAGCGCGTCACTTCTGCGAGACGGTCGACAGGGTCGGGTTCTCGTTGAAGTCGTAGCTCAGGTTGGTCCACTTGCCCAGGTCGGCCACTCGCAGCTGGTGCCGGCCCCAGAGCGGGATGAGCGCCAGGTCGTCGCCGATCGCGATCTTCTCGGCCTGCTGGTAGAGCTTGGTGCGCTCGGCCAGGTCCTTGGTGCCGGTGGCCTTGGTCAGCAGGCTGTCGAAGGCGGGGTTGCTGTAGCGGCCGCGGTTGTCGCCCTGGGCGACGTGCGTGGTCGCGTCCTCGTTGATCGAGGAGGTGGCCAGCAGCGGGTTCAGGAAGTTGCCGGGAGTCGGGTAGTCGGCGCCCCAGGCGGCACGGAACATACCGACCGAGCCCGGCTGCTGCTCCTTCTTCAGGAGGTCCTTGAAGGGCATGCCGTCGATCTGGACGTCCAGGCCGAGCACGTCCTTGAGCTGCTGGGCGACCGCCTGCACCCACTCCTCGTGCCCGCCACCGGTGTTGTAGCCGAAGTACAGCTTGGTACCGGGGGTCAGACCGGCCTGGGTCGCGAGCGACTTGGCCTTGTCCTTGTCCTGCGCGACGCAGCTGGCGCAGACGCCCTGCTGGTAGGCGTCCTTGAAGGCGGCCGGGACGAGGCTGGAGGCCGGGGTGAGGAAGCCCTTGAAGACGCCCTGGGTGATCGCCTTGCGGTCGATGGCGTAGGAGATCGCCTGGCGGGCCTCCTTGCTCTTCAGCGGGCCGTCCGCGGTCTCCGGCATCAGGTAGTTCATGCCGTTGGCGTCCCACTCCAGCCAGTCGCCCTTGGCGTTGTAGGTCGCCTTGGCCGCGGTGAGCTGCGGGGTGGGCATCCGCGCCCAGTCGAACTGGCCCGCCTGGAAGCCCTGGTACTCCAGGGTGGCGGCGTTGTCGGAGTTCAGGATCGAGATCTCGACGCGGTCCAGGTTGGCCTTCTTCAGGCCGTAGCTGTCGTTGCGGACCAGCGTGATCTTGCTGTTGTGCTGCCAGGGCCCGTCCAGCTTGAAGGGCCCGTTGCCGATCGGCTGGTCGTTGTAGGTCTTGTTGGTGGCCGCCCCGGCCACCGCCGGCACCGGGCTGAACACGGTGTGGAAGGTGCGGAGGTCGAACTCACAGTCCTTGATGCCGAGTTTGACCACCAGCGTGGTGGCGTCGGGCGCGCTCAGACCCTTGAAGGTGGTGGCGCTGCCGTCCTGGAGCGCGTCGAATCCGTCGATCTCGCCCATGTGGTAGGCGACATCGGAGGCGGCGTCCTTGCCCGCGGCGCGCGTCCAGCCCCGGACGAAGGCGGCGGCGTCCACCGGGTCGCCGTTGCTGAAGGTGGTGCCACCCTTGATCTTGAAGGTCCACTCACTGCAGTCGTCGTTCGGCGTGCGGCTCTCGGCCAAGGCGTTGGACAACGTGCCGTCCGCGGATACGCTGGTCAGCCCGGTGAACAGGTTCTGGGTGACCAGGGTGCCCTCGGACTCCTGGGTGTTGTAAGGGTCGATCGCGACCGGCTCGGCTATGCCGAGCCTGAACGTGCCACCCTGCTTGGCCGGTGCGTTGTTGCTCTGACTGGCCTTGGCCCCACCGTCGGCACTGCTGCCGCTGTTGCTGCAGCCGGCTACGGCCAGGGCGGTGGTGGCCGCCACCGCCGTCCATCGCATTGTCTTGGTGAGCCTCATTCAACTGCCTCTCGATATAGGGGCTTACGAACGAACGGCTGGCCCGCACCACTCGGTGTTGCCGGATGCGGGCAGGCGGCAACATCAGGGACCACCAACCAAGTTGACGGTGTGACCACTGACACGCGTAGAGCAACTATCGATCAGCTGACCGTCACTGGGAATCGCCCTTACATCTCTTTTGGATTACATGCTCAGACCAAGTCATGACAATGGTTGCCAAAGTCCGCCATATCATTCACGAAGTATTTCCAGGGATCTCCGAATACCGGACAACATGCCTCGCAATACGACGAGTTGGCCAGCTGTGCACCCGAGAAGAAAGCAAGTGTTCGATCAATATTCCGGGAGTCGTCGCAGCACAGACGGCAGGGCGCGCCCTCCGGTGGAGGACGCGCCCTGCGGCGCTACGCGGGCCGACGGTCAGTCGGGCGGTGTCAAGTCGTTCGACCCGTCCGCCGACCCGGAACCGGGCTCTCCGGGGCCCCGCCCGAGGGGCTCCCCGGACGCCCCGCCCGGGGCGGGGCCGGGCTCGCCTGCGCCCGGGGCGGGGCCGGGCTCGCCTGCGCCCGGGGCGGTCTCCCGCTCCGCGGCACTCCGCCCGATCTCGCGCTCCGCCGCACTCCGCCCGATCTCGCGCTCCGCCGCACTCTGTCCGATCTCGCGCTCCGCCGCGAAGTGACAAGCCGACTCGTGCTTCGCCAGCCCCGTGAGCCAGGAGGGCGCCGCCAGCAGCGGGACCTCGGTCGCGCAGCGCTCCTCGGCCTTCCAGCAGCGGGTGCGGAAGCGGCAGCCCGAGGGCGGGTTGGCCGGCGAGGGGACGTCGCCCGTGAGCACGATCCGGTCACGGGCCTCCCGGGCGGTCGGGTCCGGCACCGGCACCGCGGAGAGCAGGGCCTGGGTGTACGGGTGGGTGGCGTGCTCGTAGATCTCCAGATCGGTGCCGATCTCGACCATCTTGCCGAGGTACATCACGCCGACCCGGTCGGAGATGTGCCGGACGATGGAGAGGTCGTGCGCGATGAACATGTACGACAGGTTGAACTCGCTCTGCAGCTGCTCCAGCAGGTTGATCACCTGCGCCTGCACGGAGACGTCCAGCGCCGAGACCGGCTCGTCGCAGATGATCACCTCCGGCTTCAGCGCCAACCCCCGGGCGATGCCGATGCGCTGGCGCTGACCACCGGAGAACTGGTGCGGGTACCGGTTGATGTACTCCGGGTTCAGCCCCACCACGTCCAGCAGATCCTGGACCGCCTTGCGGCGGTCGCCCTTCGGCGCCACCTCCGGGTGGATCTCGTACGGCTCCCCGATGATGTCGCCCACCGTCATCCGGGGGTTCAACGAGGTGTACGGGTCCTGGAACACCATCTGGATGTTGCGACGCACCGCCTTCAACCCCGCGCCCGACAGGTGGGAGATCTCCTCGCCCTTGAAGCGCACCGAGCCACCGGTGGCCGGCTCCAGGTTCATCAGCACCTTGGCCAGCGTCGACTTGCCGCAGCCCGACTCCCCCACGATGCCCAGCGTCTCGCCCTGGACCAGGTCGAAGGAGATCCCGTCCACCGCCTTGACGGCGCCCACGTGCTTCTTGAACAGCACCCCCTTGGTGAGCGGGAAGTGCTTCACCAGATCACGGACTTCGAGGATCGGCTCGCCGCGCGGCACGGGCTGCGCGAACGCGATCTCCTCCGGCACCGCCGCGCCCAGGGCGCTGGCCCCGTTAGCCATGGAGGGTCTCCTTCCAGAAGAAGCACGCACTGCCCCGGCCCGGCTGCTCCACGCCCTCGTCGTCGGTGACGGGGAACAGTGCGGGCACCTCGGCCCGGCAGACGTCCTGCGCCCTCGGGCAGCGGGGGTTGAACGCGCAGCCCGGCGGGATCCGCAGCAGGTTCGGCGGCAGGCCCTTGATCGCGTAGAGCTCCTGGCCCTTCTGGTCCAGGCGCGGGATGGAGTCCAGCAGGCCCCGGGTGTACGGGTGCGCGGGGTTCGCGTACAGCTCGTGCACCGGCGCGGTCTCGACGATCCGGCCCGCGTACATCACCGCGATCTTGTCCGCGACGTCCGCAACCACGCCGAGGTCGTGGGTGATCAGGATCAGGCCCATGTGGTACTCGGCCTGGAGCTCCGCGAGCAGGTCCATCACCTGGGCCTGGACGGTGACGTCCAGCGCGGTGGTGGGCTCGTCCGCGATGATCAGATCCGGCTCCAGGGCCAGCGCCATCGCGATCATGATGCGCTGCCGCATACCGCCCGAGAACTGGTGCGGGTAGTCGCCCACCCGGTCCTTCGCGGCGGGGATCCGGACCCGGTCCATCAGGTCGACGGCCTTGGCCTTCGCGTCCTTGCGGGAGGCCCCGGTGTGGGCGCGGAACATCTCGCCGAGCTGGAAGCCGACGGTGAGCACCGGGTTCAGCGAGGAGAGCGCGTCCTGGAAGATCATCGCGATCTTCTGGCCGCGGATCCGGCGCCGCTCCTCCTTGCCCATCGTGAGCATGTCGCGGCCCCGGAAGCGGATCTCGCCCTGCGGGATCCGGGCCGGCGGCATGTCGAGGATGCCCATGATCGCCTGGGCGGTCACCGACTTGCCCGAGCCGGACTCGCCCAGCACGGCGAGCGTCTCGCCGGCGCTGACGCTGTAGTTGACCCCGTTGACGGCGCGCGCGACGCCGTCCCTGGTCACGAACTCCACGTGCAGGTCCCGGACGTCGAGCAGCGGCCCCTCGTAGGGCGCCTCCCGGCCGGGCTTGGTGGTGTCGACGGCAGTGGTCACGATGCGTCCCCTCGCTCAGCGCAGCTTCGGGTCGAGGGCGTCGCGCACCGCATCGCCCAGCATGATGAAGGCCAGCACGGTGATCGACAGCGCGGCGGCCGGGAAGAACAGGACGAACGGGGCGGTACGGATGACCTTCTGGGCCGAGGAGATGTCGATGCCCCAGGAGATGGTCGGGTCCTGCAGGCCGATGCCAAGGAAGCTCAGCGTCGCCTCGGTGGCGATGTACCCGCCGAGTGCGATGGTGGCGACCACGATCACCGGGGCGATCGCGTTCGGCAGGATGTGCCGGAACATCAGCCGGCTCGTGCCCGCGCCCAGCGCCTTGCCCGCCACCACGTAGTCGGACTGTTTGACGGTCAGCACGGCGCCGCGCATCACCCGGGCGATCTGGGTCCAGCCGAGGACGGCGAGCGCGATCACCACGCTCCACACCGTCCGGGCGTGGAAGGCGCCCAGCAGCACCAGGGCGCCGAGCAGCAGCGGGATGCCGAAGAAGATGTCGATGATCCGGGAGATCACCGCGTCGACGGTGCCGCCGAAGTACCCGGCCACCATGCCGGTCAGGCCGCCGAGCAGGGTGACGCCGGCGGTCACGCAGATGCCGACGGTGATCGAGGCACGCGCACCGTAGACCACCCGGGCGTAGATCGAGCGGCCCTGGCCGTCGTAGCCGAACCAGCCGCCGCCGAAGAAGTCCGTCCAGTCCGGCCGCTTGAGGTAGTTGTTGACCAGGTTGGCGGCGCGCGGATTGGTGTCGGTGAACAGTCCGGGGAAGATCGACATGATCACCAGGAGCAGGATGAGCACGGCCGAGATCAGGAAGATCGGCCGCCGCCGCAGATCCCGCCAGGCGTCGCCCCAGAGGCTGCGGGCCTCCTCGCGTTTGGCCGGGTCCGGCTCGATCAGCGTTTCCTCTTCGACTGCCCGGCCCTGCTCGCCCGCGTAGTCCAGGTGGTCGAGTCCGGGCTTGGGATGCCGCTCGAATCCGCCCTCGTCGTGGATGTCAGGCATAACGGATCCTCGGGTCCAGGACCGCGTAGAGCAGGTCCACGATGAGGCTGGCGACCAGGTAGACGATCACCAGGACGGTCACGATGCCGACCACGGTGGGCCCCTCCTTCTGCCTGATCGCCCGGTACAGGACGTTGCCGATGCCCTGGACGTTGAAGATGCCCTCGGTGACGATCGCGCCGCCCATCAGGGCGCCCAGGTCGGTGCCGAGGAAGGTGACCACCGGGATGAGCGAGTTGCGCAGCAGGTGGCGGGTGATGATCGTGCGGCGCGGCAGGCCCTTGGCGGTCGCCGTGCGGATGTAGTCGGCCCGCAGGTTCTCGCCGATGGAGGTGCGGGTGAGCCGGGCGACGTACGCCAGCGAGAGTGAGCCGAGGACGATGGCCGGCAGGATCAGCTGGGACAGGTCCGTGGAGTCCTGCACCGTCGGGGTGACCCAGCCGAGATTGGTGGCGAAGATCGTCTGGGCGATGTACGCCAGCACGAAGACCGGGATCGAGATCACCACCAGGGTGAGGACCAGCACCAGGGTGTCCGGGATGCTGCCGCGACGCAGGCCCGAGACCACGCCGAGGGTGAGGCCGACGACCAGCTCGAAGACGAAGGCCATCAGCGCCAGTCGGATGGTGACCGGGAACGCGTCCGCCATGATGTCGGTGACCGAGCGGCCGGTGAAGCTCGTCCCGAAGTCGCCCTGGAACAGGTTGCCCATGTAGTGCAGGTACTGCTTCCAGACCGGCTGGTCGAGGTAGTACTGGTGCCGCAGGTTGGCCACCACCGCCGGGTCCGCGGCCTTGTCGCCGAACAGCGCGGCGATCGGGTCGCCCGGCAGGGAGTAGACCATCAGGAAGATCAGCAGTGTCGAGCCGAAGAACACCGGGATCATCTGCAGCACTCGCCGGAGTACGTAGCTGCCCATCGCGCCTCCTTCCGAGAGGACTGAGTGCCTGGGCCCCGCCCTCCGTGCGGGGAGGACGGGGCCGGCGGGGGTGGGGGCCCCTTCTGCCCGGCGGGCCCCTCCCTCCCGGATGGCGGGAGGAAGGGAGGGCGTGGAGGGAGGGTCAGCCCTTGACCTCGACCTCGGTCCAGGCCGGGTTGCCGAAGGAGTCGAACGTGACGTTCTGGACGTTGGTGGAGAAGCCGGAGTTCGTGCGGTAGTACCAGAGCGGGATGGCCGGCATGTCCTGCTGGAGCACCGCCTCGGCCTGCTGGTATCCGGTCGCCGAGGCCTGGATGCTGTCCGCCTGGTCGGCCTGGGTCGCCAGCTTGTCGAACTCGGGGCTGCTGTAGCCGAAGTCATTGGACGCGGCGCCGGTGCGGTAGACGTCGGCGAGGAAGTTCGCGTTCAGCGGGTAGTCCTGCACCCAGCCGGTACGGAAGGCGCCGGTGACGGTGTGGCCGGAGATGGCGGCCCGGGCCGTCTTGAAGTCGACCTTCGGGTCGCCGGCGCAGTCCACCCCGGTGTTCTGGCGGATCGAGTTGCAGACCGCGTCGACCCACTCCTTGTGGCCGCCGTCCGCGTTGTAGGTGATGGTCAGCTTGTTCCCGGGGACGCCGCCGCCCTCGGTGATCAGCTGCTTCGCCATGGTCGGGTTGAAGGTGCAGAAGTTCCCGCAGTTGCCGGCCTTGTAGCCCTCGACCCCGTCGGCGACCCACGCCGAGGCGGAGGCGCGGGAGCCCTGCAGCACCGTCTTGGTGATGGTGTCGCGGTCGATCGCCATCGAGAGCCCCTGACGGACCTTCGCCTTGTCCGCCCCGGCCCAGTCGGGCTGGTAGAGCGGGAAGCCGATGTTCTGGATGGCGCCCTGCGGGGAGTCGACCGCACGGTCGCCGAGGTCGTTCTTGTAGGTCGCCAGCGCGGACGGCGGCACCTGGTCCATCACGTCCAGGTTGTTGGACTGGAGGTCCGCGTAGGCAGCCTCGGCGCTGGTGTACATCTTGAAGACGACACCGCCGTTCTTCGGCTTGTCCACACCCTGGTAGTTGGCGTACGCCTTCGTCACGACCTGCGAGTTGTGGGCCCAGCTGACGAACTGGTACGGCCCGTTGCCCACCGGGTTCTGGCCGGCCGCCGCCGGGTCGTTGTAGAAGCTGTCCGGCAGCGGCGAGAACGCGATGTAGCCCAGCTTGTACTCGAAGTACGAGACCTTGGTGGTCAGCTTGATGGTGAAGTGGGTGTCGTCCACGACCGTGAGACCGGACATCTTGTTCGTGGTGGGCACCCCGCTCTCCGGGTGGACGTCCTTGTAGCCCGCGATGTCGGAGAACCACGAGCTGCTGAGCTGGTTGTTGCTGGTGGTCGCGGCCCAGTTCCAGGCGTTGACGAAGTTGCTCGACTTGACCGGCGTGCCGTCGTGGAACGTCCAGTTGGACTTCAGCGTCACGTTGAAGGTCTGCGAGTCACTGGTGTCGATCGAGTCCGCCACCTGCATCCGCAGCTTGGCGTTGCTCGGGTCGTAGTCGACCAGGCCCTTGAAGAGGTTCTGCAGGATGCGACCGCCACCGACCTCGTTCGCGTTCGCGGGTTGGAGCGGGTTCTGCGGCTCACTGCTCTGGTAACTGAACGTCTTGGTGGCGTCGGACGAGCTGCTCCCGCCTCCCCCGCTGCTGCCACACCCGCTGGCCACCAGGGCCACGGACGTCGCGCCGGCGAGGACCCATCGAACACGGGGGGTGGCTGCGGGCATGGAGGTCCCTCCTCAAGGGTGTCTGTCGCATCACACCCCATGAGAAGCGCGCGGTAACGGCGGCGCGAGCCGGATACCGCCGGATGGGTGCAGCAGACTCACCGTCAGGTGTCCTCGTGGCGCCGCCGTGCCCTCGGCCGTGCCTCCCCGCCCGGAAAACCCGAAGGACCCGCGGCGCGAGGCCGCGGGTCCTTCGGGTCGGGCGGGGTCAGGCGGCGGCCACCGCCGTGACCTCGGCGAAGTGGCAGGCGGAGTCGTGCGCCGCCGGGCCGTCCAGCAGCGACGGCACCGTGAGCAGCGGGACCTCGGTCGCGCAGCGGTCCTCGGCCTTCCAGCAGCGGGTGCGGAAGCGGCAGCCCGAGGGCGGGTTGGCCGGCGAGGGGATGTCCCCGGAGAGGATGATCCGCTCGCGGCCCTCGCGGCCGGTCGGGTCCGGCACCGGCACCGCGGAGAGCAGGGCCTGGGTGTACGGGTGGGTGGCGTGCTCGTAGATCTGCTCGTCGGTGCCGATCTCGACCATCTTGCCGAGGTACATCACGCCGACCCGGTCGGAGATGTGCCGGACGATGGAGAGGTCGTGCGCGATGAACATGTACGACAGGTTGAACTCGGTCTGCAGCTGCTCCAGCAGGTTGATCACCTGCGCCTGCACGGAGACGTCCAGCGCCGAGACCGGCTCGTCGCAGATGATCACCTCCGGCTTCAGCGCGAGGCCCCGGGCGATGCCGATGCGCTGGCGCTGACCGCCGGAGAACTGGTGCGGGTACCGGTTGATGTACTCCGGGTTCAGCCCCACCACGTCCAGCAGATCCTGGACCGCCTTGCGGCGGTCGCCCTTCGGCGCCACCTCCGGGTGGATCTCGTACGGCTCCCCGATGATGTCGCCCACCGTCATCCGGGGGTTCAACGAGGTGTACGGGTCCTGGAACACCATCTGGATGTTGCGACGCACCGCCTTGAGCGCACCGCCCGAGAGCTTGGAGATGTCCTCGCCCTTGAACAGCACCTGACCGGAGGTGGCCTGCTCCAGGTTCATCAGGACCTTGGCCAGCGTCGACTTGCCGCAGCCGGACTCGCCGACGATGCCCAGCGTCTCGCCCTGCTTGAGGTCGAAGCTGATGCCGTCGACCGCCTTGACCGCGCCGACCTGCTTCTTGAAGAGGATGCCCTGGGACAGCGGGTAGTGCTTGACCAGGTCCTTGACCTCCAGGATGGGCTCAGCCATGGAGGGTCTCCTTCCAGAGGTGGCAGGCGCTGCGGCGGCCGGCGATCTCGGCGCCGTCCTTGTCCGTGACCTGGTGCAGAGCCGGGATGTCGGTACGGCACAGGTCGGTGGCCACGTCACAGCGCGGGTTGAACGCACAGCCGGCCGGCACCTTCAGCAGGTTCGGCGGCAGGCCCTTGATCGCGTAGAGCTCCTGGCCCTTCTGGTCCAGGCGCGGGATCGAGCGGAGCAGGCCCTTGGTGTACGGGTGCGCCGGGTTCGCGTACAGCTCGTGCACCGGCGCGGTCTCGACGATCCGGCCCGCGTACATCACCGCGATCTTGTCCGCGACGTCCGCGACCACGCCGAGGTCGTGGGTGATCAGGATCAGGCCCATGTTGAACTCGGCCTGGAGCTCCGCGAGCAGGTCCATCACCTGCGCCTGGACGGTGACGTCCAGCGCGGTGGTGGGCTCGTCCGCGATGATCAGATCCGGCTCCAGGGCCAGCGCCATCGCGATCATGATGCGCTGGCGCATACCGCCCGAGAACTGGTGCGGGTAGTCGCCCACCCGCTGCCTCGCGGCCGGGATCCGGACCCGCTCCATCAACTCGATGGCCTTGGCCTTCGCCTCCTTGCGGGAGGCGCCCTGGTGCACCCGGAACATCTCGCCGAGCTGGTAGCCCACGCTCAGCACCGGGTTGAGCGAGGAGAGCGCGTCCTGGAAGATCATCGCGATCTTCTGGCCGCGCAGCTTGCGGCGCTCCTCGTTGCCCATCTTGAGCATGTCCCGGCCGCGGAAGAGGATCTCGCCCGAGGTGACACGACCCGGAGGCATGTCGAGGATGCCCATGATGGTCTGCGCGGTGACGGACTTGCCGGAGCCGGACTCGCCGAGCACGGCGAGGGTCTCGCCGGCCGAGACGGAGTAGTTCACGCCGTTGACGGCCTTGGCGATGCCGTCCCGGGTGACGAACTCGACGTGCAGGTCCTTGACCTCCAGCAGCGGGGTGCCGGGGGTGAGGCGCCCGCTCGCAGGGGCGGTCTGTGGGTCAGTGACGGTGGTCATGATGCGTCCGCCTCTCAGCGCAGCTTCGGGTCGAGGGCGTCGCGGACCGCGTCGCCGAGCATGATGAACGCCAGGACCGTGACGCTCAGCATGCCCGCGGGGAAGAACAGGACGAACGGGGCGGTACGGATCGCCTTCTGGGCCGAGTTGATGTCGATGCCCCAGGAGATGGTCGGGTCCTGCAGACCGATGCCCAGGAAGCTCAGCGTCGCCTCGGTGGCGATGTACCCGCCGAGTGCGATGGTGGAGACCACGATCACCGGGGCGATCGCGTTCGGCAGGATGTGCTTGAGCAGGATCCGCCGCGTACCCGCGCCCAGCGCCTTCGCGGCCGTCACGTAGTCGGCCTGCTTGACGGTGATGACCGAGCCGCGCATGACGCGGGCCATCTGGGTCCAGCCGATCGCGGTGAGCGCGAAGACCACGCTCCACACCGTGCGGTCGGTGAAGGCGTTGAGGATCACCAGGCAGCCGAGCAGCAGCGGGATGCCGAAGAAGATGTCCGTGACGCGGGACAGCAGGGTGTCGATCCAGCCGCCGAAGTAGCCGGCGAGCATGCCGACCAGGCCGCCGACGACGGTCACCGCGGCGGTGACGCAGATGCCGACGATGATCGAGGCGCGCGCGCCGTGCACCACCCGGGAGTAGATGGAGCGGCCCTGGCCGTCGTACCCGAACCAGTCACCCTGGAAGAAGTGGGTGTAGTGCGGGTGGGTCAGGTAGTGGGCGCGCAGGTCGCCGGCGCGCGGGTCCACCGAGGTGAACAGGCCCGGCGCGATGGTCATCACGACCAGTACCAGGATCAGCGCGGCCGAGATCAGGAAGATCGGCTTGCGCCGCAGCTCCTCCCAGGCGTCCGAGCCGAGGCTGCGGGCCTTCTCGGCCTTGACCGGGGCGTTCTCGGGCGATCCGGCCTGGGCCGGGATCTTCGCGTTCTTCTCGATCACGTCAGGCATACCGGATCCTCGGGTCCAGGACCGCGTAGAGCAGGTCGACGATCAGGCTGGCGAACAGGTAGACGAGGACGAGAACGACCACGAACCCGACGACCGTCGCGCCTTCCTTCTGGTTGATCGCGCGGAACAGCGCGTTCCCGACACCCTTGACGTTGAAGATGCCCTCGGTGACGATCGCGCCGCCCATCAGGGCGCCGAGGTCGGTGCCGAGGAAGGTGATGACCGGGATCATCGAGTTGCGCAGGAGGTGGGTGCCGATGATCCGGCGGCGCGGCAGGCCCTTGGCGACCGCCGTGCGCATGTAGTCCGCGCGGACGTTCTCCACGATGGAGGTACGGCTCAGCCGGGCGACGTACGCGAGTGACAGCGAGCCCAGGACGATGGCGGGCAGCAGCAGCTGACCGAGGTTCATCGAGTCCTGCACGGTGGGCGTGACCCACTTCAGCTGGTCCGCGAAGATCGTCTGGAACAGGTAGCCGAGCACCGGGACCGGGATCGAGATCAGCAGCAGCGTCAGGACCAGGGTGCCCTTGTCCGCCAGCTTGCCGCGCTTCAGACCGGCCATCAGGCCGAGCGCGACACCGAGGACGATCTCGATGCCGAAGGCCATCAGGGCGAGCCGGATGGTGACCGGCATGGCCTCGCCGATGACGTCGCTGACCTGGCGGCCGGAGAGCGTCTCGCCGAAGTTGCCCGTGAACAGGTTGCCCATGTAGTGCAGGTACTGCTGCCAGAGCGGCAGGTCCAACCCGAACTTGTGCTTCAGTGAAGCGAGCTGAGCCGGATCCGGCTGCTTGTCGCCCCACATCGCCCGGACTTGGTCACCCGGCAGCGCGTACACCATCAGAAAGATGAGCGCGGTCGTACCGAGGAACACCGGGATCATCTGGAGCAGTCGCCTCGCGACAAAGCGCCCCATCATGCCTCCATTGCGTGGTCGGCGTGGAAGCGGCCGGTGCCGGCCCCCTCCCTTGTGGGGAGGGGAGGCCGACACCGGCCGTCGCCTTCACATTGCTGGCCGGGGTGAACTGCTACAGCCCCGGCGGGCCGAGTGGAATCGGCGGATTACTTCTTGACCTCGACCTGGGTGAACACCGGGTCGCCGAAGGAGTCGAACTTGACGTTCTGGACCTTCTTGTCCCAGCCCGAGTTGGTCTTGTAGTACCAGAGCGGGATGGACGGCATGTCCTTGGCCAGGACGGCCTCGGCCTCGCCGTAGAGCTCGGTGGTCTTGTCGATGCTGGCGGCCGCGTCGGCCTCCTTCGACAGCTTGTCGAACTCCGGGCTGGAGTACAGCGAGTCGTTCGCCGAGGCGCCGGTTCCGTAGATGTCACGGAGGAAGTTGGCGTTGATCGGGTAGTCCTGCTGCCAGGCGGAGCGCATGATGCTGGTGACCTTGTGACCGTCGATCAGGTCACGGGCCGACTTGAAGTCGGGCTTCGGGTCGCCGACGCACTCGACGCCGGTGGCCTGGCGGATCGAGTTGCAGACCGCGTCGACCCACTCCTTGTGACCGCCGTCGGCGTTGTACAGGATGGTGACCTTGTTGTCCGGCACGCCGCCGCCGGCCGCGATGAGCTCCTTGGCCTTGGCCGGGTTGTAGGTGCACGCGTCGCCGCAGGCACCCTTCTTGTAGCCGGCCACGCCCGGGGCGACCCAGCTGTCGGCCGCGGCACGCGAACCGCCGAGCACCGTCTTGGTGATGGTGTCGCGGTCGATGGCCATCGACAGGCCCTGACGGACCTTGGCCTTCTCCGGCGCCTTCCAGGCGTCGTTGTACATCGCGAACGCGATGGAGGTGATGCCACCCATCGGCTGGTCGACGGCCCGGTCGCCCAGGTCCGTCTTGTAGTTCGCGAGGTCGGTCGGGTCGACCTGGTCGAGGACGTCCAGGTTGTCCGAGGTGAGGTCCTTGTAGGCGGCCTCGGCGGCGGTGTAGTTCTTGAAGACGATGCCGCCGTTCTTCGGCTTGTCCAGGCCGGCGTACTTGTCGTACGTGGCGAGGGTGACGGCCTTGTTGTGCTCCCACGAGACGAACTTGTAGGGGCCGTTGCCGATCGGGCTCTCGCCGTACTTGGCCGGGTCGGTGTAGAACACCGTCGGCAGCGGGGAGAAGGCCGTGTAGCCGAGCTTGTACTGGAAGTACGAGACCGGGGCGGTCAGGTCGATGGTGAAGTGGGTGTCGTCGACGACCTTGAGGCCGGTCATCTTGTCGGCGGTCGGGTCACCCTTCTCCGGGTGCACGGCGTCGTAGCCGGCGATGTCGGAGAACCAGTTGCTGTTGACCTGGTTGTTCTTGGTGTTGGCGGACCAGTTCCAGGCGTCGACGAAGGACGCGGCGGTCACCGGGGTGCCGTCGTGGAAGGTCCAGCCCGACTTCAGGGTGACCGAGTAGTGCTGGGCGTCGGTGGTGTCGATCTTGTCGGCCACCTGGTTGCGCAGCTTGCCGTCCGCGGGGTCGTAGTCGACCAGGCCGCGGAAGAGGTTCTTGACGATGCGGCCGCCACCGACCTCCATGGCGTTCGCGGGCTGCAGCGGGTGCTGCGGCTCGCTGCCCTGGTAGCTGTAGACGCCCTGGGCGTTGACCGCACCGTCGGAGCTGCTGCTGCCGCTGGTCGAGCCGCTGCCACAAGCGGTTGCGGCGAGGGCGACAGCAACAGCTGCAACGACCCACTTGGCCTGGCTGGCACCGCGCATCGGTGTGCCTCCTGAAATCTGTGTTGCAAACGTGGAGAGCACCGGGGGGAGTGGCCGGCGACTGTGCCTGGCCGGCGGTGCTTCCTCGCTCGAGGTTCGGCGCGCACCCCTGCGCGTAACCCTTGCCCGAGCCTGACTGCACCCACTATCCGTCACACACGGATACGAAAGCGACGAATACGGATCTCAATTAGGTCACATGAACGGTCGGTAAGTTTCGAAAATCGGACATATAAGACATAGGCAGACAGGTATTAAACGGACAGTTGTCATGAATGACGGGTTGTCACGTTCGCTCAGCGGACGCTCAGGCGTGGTAGCGGTCATTCCGCTCCTACGCGCGTCGACAGCGGACCGTTAACAGACACCGTTCACTTAACAGGCGCAAGACGGTTAACGGCGCCGGGCGGCCGGGCCCCCGACGGGTCGCGCCGGCCCCGCTCGGGGCAGCGCAAAGGCCGCCGCCCCTCGACCCGTGACGGGTGGAGGGGCGGCGGCCCGGGCGCCGCGAGGCGGCGCCGACGGCGTCCTGGCGGACGTCAGTTCTTCTTGGCGCGCGAGGCCGTACGGCCGCGCTCCTTCTGGTCCAGGACGACCTTGCGGATACGCACGGTCTCCGGGGTCACCTCGATGCACTCGTCCTCGCGGCAGAACTCCAGGGACTGCTCCAGCGAGAGCTTGCGCGGAGGCACCAGGTTCTCGGTGGTGTCCGAGGAAGCCGCACGCATGTTGGTGAGCTTCTTCTCCTTGGTGATGTTGATGTCCATGTCGTCCTGGCGCGAGTTCTCGCCGACGATCATGCCCTCGTACACCTCGGTGGTGGGCTCGACGAAGAGCGTGCCGCGCTCCTGGATGCCCATCATCGCGAACGGCGTCACGACGCCCGCGCGGTCGGCCACCAGCGAACCGTTGTTGCGCATCCGCAGCTCGCCGAACCACGGCTCGTGGCCCTCGAAGATGCTGTGCGCGATGCCGGTGCCACGGGTGTCGGTCAGGAACTGGGTCCGGAAGCCGATCAGGCCGCGCGACGGGACGATGAACTCCATGCGGACCCAGCCGGAGCCGTGGTTCGTCATGGTCTCCATACGGCCCTTGCGGGTCGCCATCAGCTGGGTGATCGCGCCGAGGTACTCCTCGGGGCTGTCGATGGTCATCCGCTCGACCGGCTCGTGGGTCTTGCCGTTGACGATCTTGGTGACGACCTGCGGCTTGCCGACGGTCAGCTCGAAGAGCTCCCGGCGCATGGTCTCGACCAGGATGGCCAGCGCCAGCTCGCCACGGCCCTGGACCTCCCAGGCGTCGGGGCGCTCGGTCGGCAGCACGCGGAGCGAGACGTTGCCGACCAGCTCGCGGTCCAGGCGGTCCTTCACCATGCGGGCGGTGACCTTGTGGCCCTTGCCGCCCTTGCCGACCAGCGGCGAGGTGTTGGTGCCGATGACCATCGAGATGGCCGGCTCGTCCACCGTGATCAGCGGCAGCGCGATCGGGTTCTCGATGTCGGCCAGGGTCTCGCCGATCATGATGTCGGGGATACCGGCGACGGCACAGATGTCACCGGGGCCCGCCACCTCGGCCGGCTTGCGGGTGAGCGCCTCGGTCATCAGCAGCTCGGTGATCTTGACCTGGGCGATCGTGCCGTCGCGCTTGATCCACGCGACCTGCTGGCCCTTGCGCAGCTCGCCCTGCTCGACGCGGCAGAGCGCGATGCGGCCGAGGAAGTTGTCGGCGTCCAGGTTGGTGACGTGCGCCTGGAGCGGGGCGTCCTCGTCGTAGACCGGGGCCGGGACGTGCTCCAGGATGGTGGAGAAGAACGGCTCCAGCGAGTCGCTGTCGGCCGGCACGGTGCCGTTCTCCGGCTTGGTCATCGAGGCGACGCCGTCACGCGCACAGGCGTAGACGATCGGGAACTCGATCTGCTCCTCGGTGGCGTCGAGGTCCAGGAAGAGGTCGTAGGTCTCGTTGATGACCTCGTCGATCCGGGAGTCCGGACGGTCGGTCTTGTTGATGCAGAGGATGACCGGGAGCTTGGCGGTCAGCGCCTTGCGGAGCACGAAGCGGGTCTGCGGCAGCGGGCCCTCGGAGGCGTCGACCAGCAGAACGACCGCGTCGACCATCGACAGGCCGCGCTCGACCTCACCACCGAAGTCGGCGTGGCCGGGGGTGTCGATGATGTTGATCGTGATCGGTGCGCCACCCTCCTTGGGGTGGTACTTGACGGCGGTGTTCTTCGCGAGAATGGTGATGCCCTTCTCGCGCTCCAGGTCGTTGGAGTCCATCATCCGGTCGTCGAGGTGCTGGTGGGCGGCGAAGGCGCCGGCCTGCTTCAGCATGGCGTCGACCAGCGTGGTCTTGCCGTGGTCGACGTGGGCGACGATGGCAACGTTGCGGATGTCATTGCGCGTGGGCATGCGGAGCGGATTCTCCCGGAGTCGTGGGTTACGGCGCCCGGCTGCGTGACGCCGACCTGCGATCCCTGTTGATCGCCGCCGCCCGTTCCGCCTGCTACTACCGGTCCACCCGCCGGGCAGACACGCCACGGCTTACTCCTATGGTACTGGGAACCACCCAGCTCGGCCGAAACGGCCGTTCGGCCCCGGCCCCGGGGCACGCGTCACCGGTCTCCCGCGGTGGTCACGGCGGTGGCGCCGGCGGCTCGGTCAGGACGTCGCGAGGAATCCGAGGTCCTGGTAGCGGGGCTCGGCGAAGCCGTACGCCCCCGCGCCGGCCACCCCCGTGCGCACGGCCACCAGGTCGGGTCGCTGGTAGAGCGGGACGGAGTGGCCGAGCTCCCAGATCCGGGTGTCGGCCTGCTGGAGCAGCGACTGCCGGGCGGAGGGGTCGAGCTCGGCGGCGGCCCGGTCGAAGAGCAGGTCGATCTCCTGCGTCCCGGTGCGGGCGTAGTTGGATCCGCTCTGGGCGGTTCCGTCCGGGCCGGGCTGCGGCTTGGCGTAGACGGCGCGCTCGGCGGTGGCCGGCGAGGCGCTGGCGGGCCAGGAGAACAGGGCGAGGTCGTAGTCGCCGGTGGCCAGGTGGCCGCTGACGAAGCCGTCGGCGGCCACCGGCTGCGGGTGGACGGCGATGCCGTCGGCGGCCAGGTCCGCGGCCAGCGCGTCGGCGGTGCGGCGGGCGGTGGCCGAGCCGTCGGGCAGCAGCAGGGTGAGCGACAGCTCCTTGCCGTCCTTGCCGCGGGTCCCGGAGCCGGCGCTCCTCCAGCCCGCCTCGTCCAGCAGGCGCCCGGCCGGGGCGTCCCCGATCGCGGCGCTGTCGTCGCGGTATCCCTCCTGGTCGGCCGCCAGCAGGTGGTTGCCGAGGGCGACGGCCGGCAGGCCCAGCGGGGTGAGCGCGGCCTCCGCGATCTTCTGCCGGTCGACCGCGCGGGCCACCGCCCGGCGGACGGCGGGATCCACCAGCGGACCCCGGGTCGCGTTCAGGGTGAGCTCGGTGAGGGCCGGGGCGGCGGCCCGGTGCAGGGTGAGACCGGGCAGTGCCTCGGCCCGCTCGAGGGCCTGCGCGGAGGCGGTGGTCAGGGCGACGCCGTTGGCCGCGTCCGGCGGAGCGGCCGCCACGGCGGTGGCCGAGGCGGACGGGACGACCGTGGGCGGGGCGGACGGAACGGCCGTGGGCGAGGCGGTCGCGGCCTTGGGCGAGCCGGACGGGGTGACCGTGGGCGAGCCGCCGGCCGACGACGGGGCGGTCGCGGCCGGGGTGCCGGCGGGGAGCTGCGCGGTGGCGCGGTCGACCGCACCGGTCAGCGCGGCGATGTCGAGCTTGCCCTGGTCCAGGGCGTCGAGCCGGGCTGCCGGGGGCACCGCGAGGAAGTCCAGCCGCTCCGCCTTCGCGGTGTCGCCCCACCACGCGGGGTTGCGGGTCAGTTCGGCCCGGCCCGCCGCCGCGTCGTAGCCGGTCAGCGCGAAGGGGCCGGCCGAGGTGTGGAAGTCCGCGGCGAGCGGTTTGTTGAACGCGTCCGGGGAGGCGGTCGCGGCGGCCGGGTAGAGCGGGCTGAACAGGGCGCGCCACTCGGCGTACGGCTGCTTGAAGGTGACCTTGACCTCGTGCGCGTCGGCGCCCGGGGTAACCGAGTCGATCGCGTCGTACCCGGCCGTCCGGTTGGCGTGGTAGGCCGGCTCGGCGCCGTTCAGGGCCCCGCGCTGGGCGACGAAGTCGGCGGCCGACAGCGGGGTGCCGTCGCTCCAGAGGGCCCTCGGGTTGAGCCGGTAGGTGACCACCTGCGGCGACTGCCCGGGCGGGGTCGACTCGGCGGAGGCCAGGTAGTCGGGATCGGGGGTGAGGCGGGCGTGGTCGTCCGTCCGGAACAGCGAGGGCAGCACGGCCCTGGCCAGCAGTTCGGAGTCGGCGGTGGCCTCGGGCTGGTAGACGTTCAGCGTCGTGGGGACGGCGTCCACGGCCCAGCGCAGGGTGCCGCCGTCGCGGATGGCTGCCCGGTCGGCGGCGCTGACGTCGGAGACGGCCTTGGCGGCGGGGGGCGGCGAATCGTCCGAGCAGCCGGCCACGGAGGTCGCGAGGAGCAGCATGGCGGCTGCGGCGGTGAACTGGCGGGCGCGCATGCTCGTCTCCGTCGGGTTGCCGGGCGGCCCGGGAAGCCCGGACCGGGGCACCACTCAACGCGACGGGGGGCCGGGGCGGGCGCCGACACGGCGGCCGGGTGCGGCGATGCACCCGCGTGGCGGACAACCGGCCCGGTGCGGCGGGGCTCAGAGGCTGAGCTCGAACCAGACGATCTTGCCCTTGGGCGTCCGGCGGCTGCCCCAGCGCTCGGCCAGCAGACTGACCAGCTGCAGCCCGCGGCCGCCCTCGTCGGTCTCCTGGGCCCGGCGGCGGCGGGGCTGCGCGTACCCGTCGTCCCAGACCTCGCAGACCACCGTGCGGTCGCGCAGCAGGCGCAGCCGGATGTCGCCGCGCCCGTGCCGGAGCGCGTTCGTCACCAGCTCGCTGACCAGCAGTTCGGTGGTGTCGACCAGCTCCTCCAGACCCCGGACGAGCAGCCAGCTGCAGGCGAGTTCACGGGCCTTGGCGACGGAGGTCGGTTCGGGCGGCAGCCGCCAGTCAGCGACGGCGTCCTCGGGGAAGGAGTGCACCTTGGCCATCAGCAGCGCGATGTCGTCCTCGCCGTGGTGCGGGTTGAGCTCGCCCAGGACGTGGTCGCAGAGGTCCTCCAGATCCTTGGATCCCGCCGACAGCGCGACCCGGAAGGCCCGCAGGCCCTCGTCCAGCTGGTGCTTGCGGGACTCGACCAGGCCGTCGGTGTACAGGCCGAGCAGCGCGCCGTCGGGGAGGGTGAGTTCGACCTCCTCGAAGGGCTCGCCGCCGACGCCCAGGGGCAGGCCGGGGGGCACGTCGAGCATCCGGGCGGGCTCGTCCGGGCTGAGCAGGACCGGCGGCAGGTGGCCGGCGTTGGCGAAGACGCAGCGCCGGGTGACGGCGTCGAAGACCGCGTAGACGCAGGTGGCGAGGTAGACCTCGCGGGCCTCCTCGTCGGCGGGCGAGGTGAGCCGGCCGTACGGGGTGGGGCTCGCGGCCGGCGCGGAGTCGTCGCCCAGGCCCCGGGCGATCTCGTCGAGGGCGGTGAGCACCTCGGCGGGGTCGAGGTCGAGCATCGCCAGCGTCCGTACGGCGGTGCGCAGTTGGCCCATCGCGACGGCGGCCCGCAGGCCGCGGCCCATCACGTCGCCGATCACCAGCGCGGTGCGGTTGCCGGGCAGCGGGATGATGTCGAACCAGTCGCCGCCGACCTCGGTGTTGTTGTTGCTGGGCAGGTAGCGGCAGGCGATCTCCAGGCCGCTGGCGGCCGGGTTGCCCGGGGGCAGCAGGCTGCGCTGGAGGATCAGCGCGCGCTCGTGCTCGCGCCGGTAGAGCCTGGCGTTGTCGATGCAGACGGCGGCGCGGGCGACCAGTTCCTCGGCGATCGCGACGTCGCGGGCGTCGAAGGGCTCGCTACCGATCGCGCGGGAGAGCTGGACCAGGCCGAGCACCTGGTCCCGGGCGACCAGCGGGACGATCAGGGTGGAGCGCAGCAGCGGGTCGCGGCCGGGCTCGGGGATCACGCTGCGGCCGGTGCGCAGGGCTCTGGCGTGCGGGGAGCGGCGCGGGTAACAGAGCGTGCCGCCGGCCTCGGCCACCGGGAAGCCGCCGGTGGAGCCGAGCACCGAGGAGGCGCCGCCGACCACGCTGGAGACGGCGACCCGGCGCAGTTCGCCGCAGCCGTCCGAGACGCTCTCCCCCAGCCGGCCGGCCCGCGGGGTGGACTCGCCGACCAGCAGCGCGGTGTAGAGGTCGACGCTGGCGAGGTCGCAGAAGGGCGGGACGACGACGTCCAGCAGCTCCTTCGCGGTGGTCTCCAGGTCGAGGGTGGAGCCGATGTGGGCGCTGGCCTCGTTCAGCAGTGCGAGGTTGCGCCGGACGCCGTCGGCCTCGCGTTCGGCGACGTGCCGGCTGGTGACGTCGGAGACCTGCCCGGCCACGCCCATCGGCCGGCCGCTCGCGCCGTTGAGGCGGTACAGCGAGATCGCCCAGAGCCGGTTCCCGTCGACCGCGGGAACGCCGTGGAAGCGCAGGTCGAACACCGGCTCGCCGGTCTCCAGCACCTTGCGCAGGGCGCCCGCCAGGCGGTCGGCCTCGGACGGCGGGAAGAGGTCGTGCGGGGTGAGGCCCTCCAGGTCGGCCGGGACGAGGCCGACGCCCGCCGCGAAGGCGTCGTTGACGCGCTGCAGTCGCAGCCGCGCGTCGAAAAGGATGAACCCGGTGGGGGTCTGCCCGAAGACCGCCTCGGAGGCGGCGAGGTCGGTCTCGATCCGGCGCAGCCGCCCGAGATCGACGGCCAGACCGGTGGCACCGGCGGCGGGCAGGGCGCTGTCCGGCATCAGGTAGAGCTCGGCCAGGCCCTCGGCGCCGGCGGCGTCGCGGTAGGGCGCGGTGCCGACCCACTCCTCGCCGCCGAGGATGCTCTCCAGCCGGGCGCGGCCGCGCTGCCACAGTTCGCGCGGGACGAAGGTGGTGATCGGGTCGGTGCCGACCGCCTCGGCGGCGGGCAGACCGAAGAACTCGGCGGCGCGGTCGCTCCACTGGCTGATCCGGCCGTCGGCTCCGATCGCGAAGGTGGCGACCCGGATGTAGTCGTAGATGGAGCCCTGTTGACCGTGGCCCCACTGGTGTCGGGCGCCCGGCAGTGGCCTGGGCAGGCCCGGGGCAGTGGACTGCCCGGGCACGGCGACATGACCGCTGCTGCTCGGCGCGTTCCGCGCCGGGGTGCTGTTCAACGGACCGACCCCTCCAACCCGCGACCGTCCGGATGTCGAGAAGACCGAGTATTCATCATCCGGGGGTGGGCGCACACGCCCTCAACATCACAACATCAGATCGGGTGGAGGTTTTCGTGCCACCGCCCGCGCAACCACAATGCCACGCTCGCGCCCCCTCCCGGAGTGTGCGCTCCGCCCGACCGCTCCCCCGCATGTCATGTCCCGTTCTACTCGCGTCACGTCTCGTCCGGGTCCATACCCGTGAGGGCCTGTTCGAACCAGACGACCTTGCCGATCCCCTCGGCCCGCGCGCCCCAGCGCAGGGCGAGGCGGCGGACCAGTTCGAGGCCCCGGCCGCCCTCGTCCGCCTCGGCGGCGTGCCGCTCCTTGGGCGGGTCCGGCAGCGGGTCGGAGATCTCGACCAGCAGGGTGTCGCCGAGCGTCAGCCGCACCCCGATCGGCGCGCTCGCGTACCGGACCGAGTTGGTGACCAGCTCGCTCACCAGCAACTCGGCGGTGTCGGTGAGCCGTTCGATGCCCCACTCCGCCAGCGTGGCGCGTACCAGCCGGCGGGCCCGGGAGACGGCGGTCGGCTCGGCCGGCAGCGTCCAGCCGGCCGTCGGGGTGCCCGCCTGGCCGTGGCCGAGCCGGGCGAGCAGCAGCGCGACGTCGTCCGGCTCGCGGCCCTGCTCCATGGTGCCGAGGACGGCCTCGCAGGCCTGCTGGATCGACGCGTAGGGCTCCTCCAGCACGGTCAGCAGCCGGCCGAGGCCGACGTCCAGGTCCTTGTCCCGGGACTCCACGAGTCCGTCCGTGCACAGGGCCAGCAGGCTGCCCTCGGGGATCTTCAACTCGATCGATTCGAAGGGCACCCCGCCGACCCCGAGCGGCGCGCCGGAGGGCAGGTCGAGCACCCGGCCGACGCCGCCGGGCAGCGGGCCGCCGGTGTGGGTCGGCTCCTCGGCCGGCTCCCGGGGAACGATCAGCACCGGCGGGATGTGCCCGGCCTTGGCGACCACCAGCCGGGCGGTGGCCGGGTCGAAGACGGCGTAGATGCAGGTCGCGAGCAGCGCCTCGTCCGGGCTCTGGGCGAGGTCGTCGGTGAGCTCGTGGACGTGCCGCAGCAGGACGTCCGGCGGCAGGTCCAAACCCGCCAGGGTACGGACGGCGGTGCGCAGCCGTCCCATCGTGGCGGCGGCCCGCAGTCCGTGGCCCATCACGTCGCCCACCACCAGGGCGGTGCGGTCGCCCGGCAGCGGGATGACGTCGAACCAGTCGCCGCCGACCTCGGTGCCGATGCTCCCCGGTACGTAGCGGTAGGCGACCTCGACCCCGGTGGGCTGCGGGACCTGCTGCGGGAGCAGGGTGCGCTGCAGGGTCAGCGCGGCGGTCCGCTCGCGGGCGTACAGCCGGGCGTTGTCGAGCGAGCTGCCCGCCCGGTCGGCCAGTTCGACCGTGAAGGCGAGGTCGTCGCGGTCGAAGCCCTCGCGGTAGCCCGCCCGGCTGACCAGCAGCAGGCCGATCACGATGCCCCGGGCCCGCAGCGGCACGACCAGCATGCCGTGCACACCCAGGTCGTGGGCGGCCTGCATCTTGGGGTCGCCCGGGTAGGTGACGTCGTTCAGCTCGTCCGTGCCGGAGAGCAGCTCCGGCACGCCGGTGCGCAGCACGCGCCCGCAGGAGGAGTCCTCGGCGAAGGTGATCCGGGCTCCGCGGCGGAGCATCACCTCGACCTCCGGGCCGTCCTGCACCGAGGCGGTGCCGAGCTGGAGCAGGGAGGTGCGGCGGTCGTGGCCGTGCCGGGGCAGGTCGTCGCCGTGGGCGACGGCCTGCAGGAGGATCACCGCGGCGTGGTCGCTCAGCCGGGGCACGACGGCGCTCGCCAGCTCCTGGGCGATCCGGGAGGCGTCCAGCAGGTCGCCGACCCGGGAGCCGAACTCGTTGAGCAGCGAGAGCCGGCGGCGCGCGTGCTCGACCTTGGCCACCGCGCGGTAGCGCTCCGTCACGTCCATCACCGTGCCGGAGATGCCGAGCACCCGCCCGGACCGGTCGGTCATCCGGCTGTAGGAGATCGAGCGGAAGCCGCCGCGCGCGGTCACCGGGGAGGCCAGCGTCACGTCGATGACCGGCTCGCCGGTGGCCAGCACCTGGCGCTGGATCGCGGTGATCTCGTCGGCCGCCCGCTCGGGCAGGGTCTCGCCGGTGGTGCGGCCGACGTGCTCCTCCACGGTGACGCCGTTCATGTCGGCGAGGGTCTGGTTGACGGCGGTGTAGCGCAGGTCGGCGTCGAGCACGGCGATGCCGAGCGGGGACTGCTCGAAGAGGGCGTCGCGGACCGCGAGATCCCGTTCGACGGCCCGGACGATCCGCGCCTCGGCCAGCGCCACCTGGAGGAACGGCGTGCCGTCGCCGTCCACCAGCAGCGAGATCCTGGCCTCCACCGGGACGCCGGCGCCCTCCCGGTGCCGCAGCTCGGCCAGCCCGTGCCACCGCCCGGTGCGAAGCGTCTCCTGGATGGCCGCCCTGGTCCGCACGACCTGGGCGTCGTCGTCCAGCAGCTCGTCGATCCGGCGGCCCACCAGCAGCTCGCTCGGCCAGCCGAGCAGCTCTTCGGCGGCCGGGCTCCAGAGCACCACCCGGGCGGAGGTGTCCAGGATCGCGATGGCCACCTTCACCACGTCGAACAGGCTGCCCTGGGTGTGCTCGCCGAAGCGCTCCGGCACCGGTGCGAGGGCCGGGAACGGCATCGCCGGCCTGCCCCGGGTGCTCGGGCCCGGCGGGCCGGCGTGCACGATCGGGAGGGTCTGCCGGGCGCCCGCGTCGACCTCCCGGCGGCGGGCGGCGGGGCCCCGCGCCCGGCCCCCGAGGCGCAACCGGGCGCGGGCCGCGGCGCTGCCGGTGGCCCGGGTCCGGGCCGGGCCGCCCCGGCGGCCGATGCCCGCACGGAGCGGCTGGAGCGGGGCGGCGGCCTGCGGACCGGGGACGGGCGGGACGGGGCCGGGCGGGACGGGGCCGGGGGCGGGCGGGTGCCACGGCTCCCGTCGGGGAAGGCCCTGGGCTCGCCGCTCACCCTCGCCGCTACCCGTACTCGCCACGGACGGGGCCTCCGCCTCTAGGGATGCGCGCCTCGGCGGGGTGCCGTGGCGCGGACTGCCGTGACCGGCCCTGCTCGCGACCGGCCCTGGCCACGATCGGCGGCGCCGTAGGGGCCGGTTCACCGATGGTGACGAATGCTGCCGAAAAGTGACATACCCAACAGAAACCAAGGCTATCCCGGCCGGTCGAACGTCTCTTCCGATTGACCTGCCTGGCCTAGCGGAACCGCCCTCCCGTCGAACGGCCCGCACGGGCCCGCACCGGTGCGCAGGACGGCGCAGGACGGCGCAGGACGGCGCAGGACGGCGCCCGGTGCCGGCCGGTGCGCGTGAGGTGCGGGCGGGGCACGCCGGTCCGGCGGCGGTCAGCCCGCGGCGAGCAGCCGGGCCACGTGCGGGAGGACGGCTCGGTCGTGCTCCAGCCATTCGACGTCCGCGAGTTCGCCGGGCCCCAGCCAGCGCAGTTCGGAGTGGTCCTCCAGGGGCTGCGGCTCGCCGGACAGCAGCTCGGCGGCCCAGAACCGCAGCTCCAACCCGGCCCGCACCGTCCAGCTCCCCGGGAGCTGCTCCAACGCCCTGGCCCGGACACCGAGTTCCTCCAGCAGCTCGCGCTCCAGCGCCTGCTCCTCGGACTCCCCGGGCTCGGCCTTCCCGCCCGGGAACTCCCATCGCCCGGCGACCTCGGGCGGAGCGCTGCGCCGCGCGGCCAGCACCCGGCCCTGGTGGATGAGCGCGCCGCCGACGACGATCCGGTTCTCCATGGCGACGACCCTATGCGGCCCGGGCCTCGACCCGGGCCATCTGCCGGCGCGCCTCGAACTCGGCCGCCGGCCGCTCGGCCGCCTCCCGACCGAGGCCGTCGGCGGCCAGGAAACGGTTGCCGTCGTCGTCCCGGCTCATCACGCGGTGGGTCCCCAGGACGGCGAGGGTGGCGGGCCCGGCCCGCGTGGGGGTCGGGCCGGGCCCCGCAGCGGCGACGCTACGCGGACCCGGCTACCGGCAGGTACGAGGCGGGTTAACAGCACGTTAGGCGCCGCGGTGCGGGCAGGACCGTCAGACCTGGAGGTCGCCCGGGCGCTCGCCGGTGGCCAGCCCGAGTGCCGCCCGGACGGCCCTGGCCTGGACGGTCGACCGGCTCACCCGGTCCGTCCCCGCCCGCACCTTCGCCTCCACCTCGGCGTCGGACGCCGCGGCGGCCGCCTGCCAGGCCGCGACGGAGTCCTTCTTCCCGGCGATCATCGCGTCCACGGCGCCCTTGGCGGCGTCCGGCCAGGTGACCGCGGCCAGCTTGTCGGCCTCGTCCTGGGTGGCCCGGGCCATCATGGCCGCCCACAGCCGGTAGTCCTCGGGCGCGTCCGCCACCTCGTCCAGCGGCATCGCGTCGACGGCCTCGTTGAACGGCGCGACCGCCTGGAGGTAGCCGAGCTGCGCGGCGGTCAGGGTGGCGCGGTCGGTCCGCAGCGTCCCCCGGTGCAGGGCGTCCGAGTCCTCCAGGACACAGGTCAGCAGGCCGCCGGAACTCTTCCAGCTGTCCTCGGTCGGGTAGAGGTAGGTCGCCTCGACGCCGTCCGGGATCGCCCAGTCGTCCAGGACGTAACCGGCCAGGACGGGCGCGCAGAGCTTCTCCGCCACCCGGCTGATCTCGTCCTGGCCCGGGTAGCCGCCGCCGGTCGCGGCGGGGATCCGGACGGTTCCGGCCACCTCGCTGTGGTGCGGCAGCGTGCACGGCACCTTCGCAACCCAGGCCACCTCCTCGCTGTCACCGCGCGATCCCGCCGACGGGTTGTAGCAGTCCCCGGCGGCGAGTTGCTGCCAGGAGCTCGCGCCGCGCGGGGCGAACGGCCGGTTGTTCCCGGCGGAGTCGTCGGCGACGGCGCCGATCACCACCAGCGCGGTGAGCAGCATGCCGAACACCGAGAGCAGCAGACCGGCCACCGCGAGGCCCCGGCCGCGCTCACGCCGCTTGTGGATCTGCACCAGGGCGATCACCCCGAGCACCACGGCGACCGGCCAGGCGCAAATCAGCCCGGCCGCCAGGGCGCCGATGGCGAAGCCGTTGGTGCGCTGCGGCGGGTAGGCGTACATGCCCGGGTAGCCGGAGACCGCGCCCGGGGTGACGGCGGCCCAGCCACCCTGACCGCCCCAGCCGCCGCCCTGGCCGCCCCAGCCCGGTCCGGCACCCGGGCCCCACGGGCCGCCGCCCCAGGGGCCGGGTGCGGCGCCCGGCTGCTGCCCGGGCAACCCGGCGGGCACCCCCTGGCCGACCGGCACGCCGGGCCCGGCCGGCGGGTGGACGGCGAACGGCTGGACGGCGGGCGGCGGCTGGACGGCCTGCCCCTGACCGGGCGGCGCCCAGGGGTCGTAGGGCTGCAGCACGGGGGGCACGGGCCGGGCGGAGGGCACTGCGTCGGCCTGCGCCTGCGCCGGCACCGGCTCCGCCCGGGACGGCGCAGGAGATGGCGCGTCAGCCGGCTCGGATGTCACGGGCGGTGCTTCGGCGCCCGCCCCGGGCTCGCCGTCGGGCCCGGGGGCGTCGGGCACGGACTTCGACAAGCTGGGTGACACGTGGGGCTCCCCCGACCCGCCGGTCGCGGGCACCAGTTCGACTGCTGACGGAGGCGCGACTCTATCGGATCGCCCCACCCCTCGCCCCACCCCTCGCCCCACCCCCGCCCGGCACTCCGTCCGTCCCCGTCCGACCCGGCCCGCACCGGCTCCGGCGGCCTCAGACCCGGGCCAGCAGCTCCCCGTGCAGCACCGCGAACCAGCCGTCCTCCGAGCCCGCCCACTCCCGCCAGGCCGCCGACATCCGCTCCAGGTCCTCCTGCTCGGCGAAGCCCTCCGCCAGGGCGGCCCCGGCGATCGACGACTTCAGGATCCGGTCCGCCCACAGGCCGCCCCACCAGTCCCGCTGCTCGGCCGTCGCGTACGTCCAGGTGGACGAGCTCGCCTCGATCCCGGTGAAGCCGGCCGCCCGGGCCCAGGACAGCAGGCGCCGGCCCGCGTCGGGCTCGCCGCCGTTGGCCCGCGAGATCCGCTGGTACAGCGCCGCCCACTCGTCCATCCCGGCCGGCCGGGGGTACCAGGTCATCGCGGCGTAGTCGGCGTCCCTGGCCGCCACGGTGCCGCCCGGCGCCGTCACCCGGCGCATCTCGCGCAGCGCGGCCACCGGGTCGGCCACGTGCTGCAGCACCTGGTGGGCGTGCACCACGTCGAACTCGCCGTCCTCGAAGCGCAGCCGGTGGACGTCGGCGACCTCGAACACCACGTTGTCCAGCCCGCGCGCCGCGACGAAGGCCGCGGCCTGCTCCAGCACCTCGGCCGAAGTGTCCACCGCGACCACCCGTCCGCTCGGGCCGACCAGTTCGGCCAGGTCCGCGGTGATCGTGCCGGGTCCGCAGCCGACGTCCAGCAGTACCTGGCCCGGGCGCAGCGAGGGCACCAGGTAGGCCGCCGAGTTGGCGGCCGTACGGGAGCGGTGCGACCGCAGCACGGACTCCTGGTGGCCATGGGTGTAGGCGTTCTGACGTTCGGTCATGGGGTGCCCCCTCGGGTGGCGATCGGCTGTTCCGACATCTCCGACCGTACTGGTCGTCTCGCTCGTTGAGAATATTCGTCTCACATAAAGAGACGCCCTCGATAAAACCTGCTGCGGGACCGGGCTCCTGGCGGAGAATCGGACCATGGGAAAGACCTACGAACGAATCGACGGGCGGCTGCGCGCGTTCATCGAGAGCCAGCCCGTCTTCTTCATCGCCACGGCGCCGCTCGCGGACGACGGCCATGTCAACGTCTCCCCGAAAGGGCGCTCCGGCACGCTGGCCGTCCTGGACGAGCTCACGCTCGCCTACCTGGACTTCGGCGGCAGCACCGCCGAGACCATCGCCCATCTGCGCGAGAACGGGCGGATCACGCTGATGTGGTGCGCCTTCACCGGGCCGCCGACCGTGGTGCGGGTGCACGGGCGCGGCGAGGCCGTCTTCCGCGACGACCCGCGGTTCGCCGAGCTGGTGGGCCGCTTCGCCCCGGACGCCGACGGCGGCGGCCTGCGGGCCGTCGTGCTGGTCCACGCCGACCGGGTCAGCGACTCCTGCGGGTTCGCCGTCCCGCTGATGGACTATCGCGAGGACCGCAGCCTGCACTCGGACTTCTTCGGCCGCAAGAGCGATCCCGAGTTCGCCGTGTACTGCGAGGGCAAGGACCACGTCGCCACCAGCATCGACGGTATGCCCGCCCTCCCGCTCCCGCTGCCGCCGCGCCCCGCGTGAGCGCATGCCGGAGCCCCCGCCGGCGTCACGCCGACGGGGGCCCCGGAGCGGGCGTGCCTACGGGTTGACGGTGAACCAGGTCGAGCGGGACTTCTTCCACTCCGGGTGGGTGAGGTCCTTGGCCTCGGTGCCGTCGTTGTACAGGTCGGCGGAGCCGTCGTCCGTGATGAGCTGCACCCGGGCGCCCGCGACCGTCAGGTCGGGGACGTCCACCACGGCCTCCCAGCCGCCGGCGTCGCTGGTCGGCAGGTCGAGCAGCTTGACCGGGGCCGAGGTCGCGAGGCCGTCCCAGCGGTAGAGGGCGTACGGGTCGGAGTTGTCGTCGGCGGCCCAGGAGCCGGCCACGATCAGGTACTGCCCGGCCGCGTTGCGGCGGATGTCACGGATCGAGAGGCCGCCGAGGTTCAGCTCGATCGGCGTACCGAAGGTGGCGTGCACCGAGCCGCCGGGCAGCTGGTTGAAGTTGGTGACCGGCACCAGCAGCGCCTTGCCGTTGGTGACCGCCGGGGTCAGCGGGGCCCGGAAGCCGACGAACGCGGTGGTGGTGCTGCCCGGGGCGAACTCCAGGCCCTCGACGTTGAAGCCGTCGATCTGCTTGGGGATCTGGCCGGAGGCCGCGCCGGCCGCGAAGCCGTAGTGGTTCCCGTGGGACTGGTCCCAGGCGATCAGGTCGTCGCGCAGACCGGTGTACTCGCCCGCCAGCGTGAGCTGGGTGCTCGCGCCGGAGCCGGTGACCGTGGTGGTGAAGACGGTGCGGCGGTCGGCCTTGATCTCGCCGTCCTTGTTGTTGCCCAGCGATCCGGTCCAGTAGATCGTGTTGCCGACCCGGGTGGCGGCCTCGATGTCGATCTCCTTGGAGACGCCGAGCGCCGAGCTGAAGTCCCAGGTCTTCACCGGGGCGCCGGAGGCGTTGCGGTCGTACAGGCGCAGCACGTTGGACTCGTCGTCCGCCACCACGATGTAGCCGTTGCCGGCGTCCACGGCGGCGGAGGCGTCGCTGGAGCCGGTCAGGTAGCGGGCGTCCGCCGCGTACTGGACCGCGGCCGAGGCCGCGTAGTGCAGCGTCTTGGTGGCGGTCTTGCCGCCGAGGCCGGTCACCTTGACCGTCAGGTCGGTGTAGCCGACGCCCCGGGCCGCGACGGTGAGGGCCCGGCTGCCAGTGGTGCCGGCCACCGTGACGTCCGTGGTCTTCGCGACTGAGGTCTTGGAGCTGGCCGAGGCGGCGACCGTGAGCGCGGAGACGTCCGCGCCGCTCTGCGCGATCGTCACGGTGACGGTCGGGTCACCCGTCGCGCCGACCGCACCGGAGAGGTAGGTGGCCGAGAGGGCGATAGTGGGGGTGCCGTAACTGACCGCGAGGGCGGGCGCGGCGGGGATGGCGACGGCGGGCAGTGCGGCGGCCAGGGTGAGCGCGGCGGCGAGACCGAGCGGACGGCGCGGGTACGACACTGGTGGGGCCCTTCTACGACGAAGCGGTGCGAGGTCCGGATCAGGCTGATCCCGCCGGGCGAACGCCGCCCCTACAGCACCGGACGCCCGGACGAACGCTGCCCTTCGGATCGCACCCCGGGGCCGCCCCCTCCGGTCACCGGTACGAGCGGCCGCCCGCCGTACCGGTGAGCGGTCCCGCCCCCCGCGCACCCGTCGACGGAACCGCCCGTGCGCCGCCGTACCGTGGGCGGTGGCCCGGCGGGACCGGGCTCCGGAGACACCCCGGCCACGGGCCGCTCCGGCCGGGAAGCACCCGGACGGGAACCGCCCGGACGGGAACCACCCGAACAGGAACCACCCGGACAGGAACCACCCGGACAGGAACCACCCAGGAGAGGGACGGACCCCGCACCCATGGCCCCATCACGCCCGTACGTCCTGCTGAGCGCCGCCGTGTCGCTCGACGGCCACCTCGACGACGCCTCGCCGGAGCGGCTGCTGCTCTCCAACGCTGCCGACTTCGACCGGGTCGACGCGGAGCGCGCCGAGTGCGACGCGATCCTCGTCGGCGGCAACACGCTGCGCACCGACAACCCGCGTCTGCTCGTCAACGCCCCCGCCCGGCGGGCCGTCCGGGTGGCGGCCGGGCGGCCCGCGTACCCGTTGAAGGTGACGCTCAGTGCGAGCGGCGCACTCGACGCCGGCCTGCGGTTCTGGCACACCGGCGGCGACAAACTCGCGTACACCACCGATGCCGGGGCGGCGGCGCTGCGGCCGGCCCTGGCCGGGCTGGCGGACGTCGTCGCGCTGGGCCCGGAGGTGGCGCTCACGGCGGTGCTGGACGACCTCGGGGCACGCGGCGTGCGACGGCTGATGGTCGAGGGGGGCGGCAGCGTGCACACCCAGTTCCTCGCGCAGGGCCTCGCCGACGAGCTGCAGCTGGCGCTCGCCCCGGTACTGGTCGGCCAGGCCGCGGCGCCGAGGTTCGTGAACCCGGCCGCGTTCCCCGGCGGACCGGGCCGCCGGATGCGACTGCTGGAGGCACGTACGGTGGGAGACGTCGTCCTGCTCAGGTACGCCCCGAAGGAGCCCGCACCGTGACCGTTGACCAGCGAGCCGTCGATCGTGAACGGCTCGGCCGCGCCGTCGAACTGTCCCGGCTGTGCCCGCCCTCCGCGACCGCGTTCTCGGTGGGCGCCGTGGTGGTCGGCGCCGACGGCGAGGTGGTCAGCGAGGGCCACAGCCGGGAGGGTGACCCGCTCGTACACGCGGAGGAGTCCGCCCTCGGCAAGCTCGCGCCCGGTGACGCCCGGCTGCGCGGCGCCACCGTGTACAGCTCGCTCGAACCCTGCGGGGAGCGCGCCTCCCGCCCGCTGACCTGCTCCCAGCTGCTCATCGCGGCGGGCGTCGCCCGGGTGGTGGTGGCCTGGCGCGAGCCGGATCTCTTCGTCACCGGCTGCCAGGGCACGGCGCTGCTGGAGGCCGCCGGGATCGAGGTGGTGGAGCTGCCGGAGCTGGCGGCGGCCGCCCGTGCGGTCAACGCGCACCTGCTCGACTGATTTGTTTGTACCATTACGAAACAATCCACTCCCGGTCTCCTCCGGGAGCCTGCCGAGACCCCGGGGAGCCCCCGCCGTGCCCGCCATCACCGAACTGTCCGCCCGCGCCCTGCTGCTGGACATGGACGGCACCCTGGTCGACTCCGACGCGGTGGTCGAGCGCTGCTGGCGCCGCTGGGCCGCCGAGCACGGCCTGGACGGCGACGCCGCGATGCGCGTCGTGCACGGCCGCCAGGGCCACCTCTCGATGGCCATCCTGCTGCCGGAGCGGCCGATGGAGCGGAACATCGAGGAGAACCGCCTGATGCTGGCCGAGGAGACCGCCGACACCGACGGCGTCGTGCCCGTCCCCGGCGCGCCCGCCTTTCTCGCCGCACTGGGCGGCCTCCCGCACGCGCTCGTCACCTCGGCGAGCGACGCCCTCGCCCGGGTCCGGATGGGCGCGGCCGGCCTCCCGCTGCCGGCCGTCATGATCACCGCCGAGTCCGTCGGCGCCGGCAAGCCCGACCCCGAGGGCTTCCTCAAGGGCGCCGCCGCCCTCGGCTTCGCCCCCGCCGACTGCCTCGCCTTCGAGGACTCCGAGGCCGGCATCGCCGCCGCCCTGGCGGCCGGCATGCAGGTCGTCGGCATCGGCCCCCGGGCCACCGAGCACAACCCGACCGTGCAGGTGAACTCCCTGGAGGAGGTCCGGGTGACGCGGAACGCCGACGGCACCCTGGCGGTCCGGGTCGGCGGCTGACCGGGAGCGAGGACCGCCTCTGCCTCCCGGGCCCGGGAGGACCACCTCTTCCGGTGGCGGGTCCAGGAGCGCGGGCTCCTCGAGCGGATCAACACGCTCGTTGCCGATGTGGCGCGCGAGGGCGACGGGGCCCTGGGAGCGCCTGGCCGAGGAGGCACGCGCGTGGTCCTTGCCGGAGGCCGCCGAAGCGCCCGTCGGCGAGAACGTCCTCGTCTCACCCACCTGGACCGACTGCACGGACCTCCGTCCCCGAGTCCAGCCACACGAGGGGCGACGACTACAACCGGCCCTCCTGCGGACTCTCCGCGGACCGGCCAAGCGGATCGTCCGAGTCCTGGCCTCACGGATCCGCGTAGCCCATGATCCCGCCACGGCACCCTTCGGCACCTTTTGTGCCACGTCGAGCACCGGTGAGCACTTGTCGACACACCGCTGCGGACGTACAGTTTCTTGTACCCATAAGGAGCCGGCCATGAAGACGATGACCTATTCGGAGTCCCGCGCACGGTACGCCGAGGTGCTCAACGCGGTTACGGACGACCGCGAGGAGATAGTGATCACTCGCGCCGGACACGAGCCGGTGGTCATCGTCTCCCTGGAGGACTACGAATCCCTCAAGGAGACCGCCTACCTGCTCCGCAGCCCCGCGAACGCGCGCCGTCTGCTCGCCTCGATCGAGGAACTGGAGAACGGCGGCGGGACCGTACGCGAACTGGCGCCCCCGGAGTGAAGATCACCTTTGCCTCCCGGGCCTGGGAGGACTACCTGTGGTGGCAGGTACAGGATCGCAGGATCCTCAAGCGGATCAACACACTCATCGCCGATGCCACGCGCAACGGCAACGAGGGGATCGGCAAGCCAGAACCACTCAAGCACGGGTTCCAGGACTACTGGTCACGTCGAATCAACGACGAGCACCGCTTGATCTACAAGGTCACCGACGACTCGATCCTGATCGCCCAGTGCCGCTACCACTACGAGAGCTGATCCGGAGACCCGCTGGGCCTGCCGGCCGGCAGGCCCGGCGGGTCTCCGGATGGACCGTCAGACGTCGAAGCGGAACGTCGAACGCGGCGCTCCCACCTGCGAAAACGTCTCTTGTGAGGGGGCCCTCCCAGCACGATCCCAGCACGGGAGGGGCATCCCAGCACGCCCTGCCATCCTGGACCTCCGCAACAGTTCGGCATAGCCGGCAGCTCGGAAACCTCGGCCGCGTGAGGCTCCGGCCCCGTCGGGTGTTGAAGGTGGCCGCAGGCTACTGTTCGCCGCCACGCTCGTCCACGACCCAGGGCTGCGAGCCGCAGGCCAGCGCGCCGGGGAAAACAGGGCGGGCGCGGGGCCCTGGCCAAGGACAGGGAGGCCAATCGACGCACCCAAGGGATAACGATCTTCCTCGCCAGTACGCTTGGGTGGATCCGCCCGGCGAGCTTCCGGAGACAGCATGCTGACCCGCATCGAAGTCCACGGGTTCAAGAACCTCCTGAACCTGTCCATCGACTTCGGCCCCTTCACCTGCATCGCGGGGGAGAACGGCACCGGTAAGTCGAATGTTTTCGACGCCATCCAGTTTCTCTCCCTTCTCGCTGACCAGTCGATGATGGAGGCTGCCCAAGAGGTTCGGGGCGTACACGGTGAGCGTCAGGGTGACCCGCGTGACCTCTTCTGGAAGGGCTTCGATCCTGGCAGCCACCGGATGCGGTTCGCCGCCGAGATGATCGTCCCACTCCACACACAGGACGACTTTGGCCGGGCCGCGAAAGCTACGACCACGTTTCTGCGGTACGAGTTGGAGGTCGGCTACCAGGAGCCGTCCGGCCTGGACCGTTTCGGCCGCCTCACTCTCCTCCACGAGACGCTGAGTCACATCACCAAAGGCAAGGCCCCCCGGCACCTCCTCTTCCCCCACAGCGCGAGGGACTTCCGCAACACCGTCATTCAGGGCCACCGCAGCGGTGCCCCCTTCATCTCGACGACGACTGAATCCGGCGAGTCGGTCGTCAAAATCCACCAGGACGGCGGCAGCCGAGGTCAGCCCAAGCCTGCTGCGGCGTCCCGTGCACCCGCAACAGTCGTCTCCACCATCACCAGCAGTGACGACCCGACCATTCTCGCGGCTCGCCGTGAGATGCAGTCCTGGCGACGGCTCGCTCTTGAGCCGTCGGCTCTACGCCGGTCCGACCGGTACGTCGACCCACAGGTGATGGGCGCCGATGGTTCCCACCTGCCCGCGACGCTCTTCCGCGTGGCCCACGACACTCCCGGCGCGGATCCCAGCCAGGTCTACGCCAGAGTGGCGGGGCGTCTCTCTGACCTGACCGGAATCCATATCCGCGATCTGGATGTCGATCAGGACGAAGTCCGGCAGCTCCTCACGGTCAACGTGCGCGAGGTGGCTGGCATGACGCTGCCCGCCCGCAGCCTCTCCGAAGGAACCCTGCGCTTCCTTGCCCTGTGCGTCCTGCTCGAAGACACCTCC
This sequence comes from Kitasatospora sp. NBC_00315, assembly GCF_041435095.1. Taxonomy (NCBI): domain Bacteria; kingdom Bacillati; phylum Actinomycetota; class Actinomycetes; order Kitasatosporales; family Streptomycetaceae; genus Kitasatospora; species Kitasatospora sp. NBC_00315. Next base: position 3,359,575 of record NZ_CP108025.1, read on the forward strand.
GTACGTGGTCTGATCTGCATGGAGGAGCCCGAGAACGGCATCCATCCCGCGAACCTCAATGCCATGGTCGCCCTTGTCCAGGACCTTGCCGTCGACCCGTCGGAGGAACCTGGCACGGACAATCCGTTCCGGCAGGTGCTGATCAACACACACTCACCCGGCGTCGTACAACTCGTCGAGCCTGAAGACCTCTTGTTCGCCGACACCTCGATCCACAGATCCGAGAACGGCTCTCTAAACCGGGCACTGCGGCTGCGTCCACTCGCCGAGACATGGCGGGCCACAAGGGCGGGTGGCGACTTCGTGACAAAGGCCGACGTCCTGCCTTACCTCACCACACCCGTCGGCGCGCAGCTAACGCTGGATTGGGGGGCCGCGTGACCACTCGTGTTCTGTTCATCGGGGAGGGCAGCAGTGACAACGGCCTCGCACCGCATGTCGAATCCATTGCCGTGCGCAGGGGGCTCGATGTCTCGGTCACCGTCCCGGACTTCGGTCTGCTTCGGCTACCGACCGGCCATTCCGTCCGGGACAAACTGCGGGTGGCTCGTGAGCTGCACGGGACCTATGACTTGGTGGTGGTGCAGCGGGATGCTGACCGCGGTCCCGCCCAGGACCGCAAGGACGAGATCAAGGAGGCAATGTGCGCCGAATGGCCCGGTCTCCGGCACGTCGCCGTGGTACCCGTCCGCATGCTGGAAGCCTGGCTGCTTCTCGACGAGGCATGTCTGCGCCAGGTTGCCGAGAATCCGCGCGGCCGCGTCAGTCTTGATCTCCCCAGGGGCATCGCGGCGGAAAGGGTCACCGACCCTAACCTCGATTTTTCATGACGGTCCGTTGGCGTGGTCGGCGGGCCGTTTCGGCTTGTGTGGGTAGTGGTGGGTAGGCCGAGGGCCCGACTGTCGCGTCGGGTGCGCGTCGGATTCCACGGTTCCGGAGGTGTTCGGCTGCTCGTCGGGGTGGGTCGTTGTCGCTGGTCAGCCAGGGTTCGGTAGTGCTTGCAGCCTGCTGAACGCGGTAGTGATCACGTCGGTCCAGGGCCAGTGGTTGGCCAGGCGGAGGATGCGGCGGCGGCCGGTGGTGACCAGGCGGGCGGCGGCGGAGAACAGTCGCAGCCGCATGCGCTTGGGTTCCCATCTGCGGGTTCGGCCGGTGAGGGCGAGCGTGGGCATCCAGGCGAGGAGGTCCAGGGCGAGTTGGACGATCTCCAGCCAGAGCTGATTTTGGGCGGTGTGGTGCAGGGGGAGATTGCGCAGGCCGGTGTCGCGGGCGGCGCGGATGCGGTCCTCGGCGCGGGCGCGCTGGCGGTGCCGCAGTTCCAGGGCTGCGATCGCGGTTCCGGGGGTGTTGGTGGCGAAGCAGGTCAGGCGCATCCCGTCGGCGTCGGTGAACCTCAACTGGGCTCCGGGGTGCGGTCGTTCCTTGCGGACGATCAGCCGTATTCCCTTCGGCCAGCCGTTGAGGACGTCGCCCGCGAGTTCGGCGACCCAGGCGCCGTCGCGGACCTGGCCGTCGGGTTCGACCGCGGGCGTCCAGGCCGGGGCCGGGACATGGAGCACGGCCTGGTGGACCGCGTCGGTGATCGTCATCCCGACCGAGTAGGACAGCCACCGGCCGCGTGTGGTCAGCCAGTTCAGGAAGTCGTGGGTGCCTCCTGCGGAGTCGGTGCGGATCAGGGTGCGGCGTCCACGCCGGTGGCGCTTGGGAAGTTGGGCCAGGGCGAGCTGGGTGGTGGTGATGTGGTCGGCGGCGGTGTTGCTGCCGGCGTTGCCCGGCCGCAGCAGTGCGGCCACCGGTTCCCGGAACCACCCGCTCCGTGGTCGACGAACGCGACCAGCGGGTGGTGTCCGAAGGTCCGCTTCCAGGTCGCGGTCGCGTCCTGCTTCTCGGAGTGCGCCAGCACCAGCACTCCGTCGATGTCCACGATCACCTGCCCTCCGGCGTCGGGGGCATCGGCCCCGGCAAGCTTCCAGACCCGTTCGCGGACCTCGGCCCTGGCCCGGCGGATCGCGGTCAGCGCGTGGGGCCCGGCCGCGGCCAGGGTCTCCACCAGGCGCGAGACGGTGGGGTCGGAGGCCACCAGCCCGAACACCTGCGGTTCGGCACGCAGCACGGCCACGTCCGACAGGCAGTCCCCGCCCAGCGCCACCGCCAGGGCCAGGTCCAGCAGCACCTTGCCCGGGTCGTGCACCGCACGCTGTTTGCGCCACGGCGCCAGCGCCGCCGATATCGCTGTGTCCAACCCGGTCTTGCGCACGGTCTCCACCAGCAGCACCCCGCCGGCCTGCGAGACCACCGCACCGCCGTCGCCCTGGACGCGGACGCGCGGGTAGGACCCGATAAGCTTCTTCACCTGGAGAGTGCTTCTTTCCTTGCAGCGGACAGGACCCTAGACAAGTCCCATCGTTGCAGGTCAGAAGCACTCTCCGTTTATTTGATCAAGGTTTGGACGAGCCGCTCATGAAAGCGCGAGGCTAAACAGCTCCTCAAGGACTCGCTCGCGCAGGCAAGCGAGTACAAAGGGCGCCGCCTCGCCCAGTTCCAGAAGCGCTTCTCGCAGCACCGGCTTCGTATGCTCGAACTCCTGGACCCGGAGGGGCCGGTGGCCTGTCTCCCGTCGTGGCAGGATTTCGTCAAGAACCTCGACGAGGCGTTCGAGATACTCGGTGGCTAACCCACCCAAACCCACGCAACTACCATCAGGTGCTGCAACCTCATGTGCAGGAACCCTCGCGGCCAGCCGCCTCTTCGACTGTCGGCACCGACCATCTGCTGCACCGACAGATCGATACACCCTCCCGGGCACGTACTCGGTGAGAGCGTCCCGGTCGTGCGTGGTCGTCGATCGCCGGTCGATGGGGCGCCCCCATAGCGGAGGCGACTGAAGGTAGGCGCTGCGGCAGCAGCCGCCTCTTGAGCATGATGCAAGCGTCCTCATGTAATCAGAAGCCGCCTGCGAGCTGCGGTCGCGCGTACAAGCCCCCCGCTAAACCCAGCACAGTAAGGGAGCAGGGGCAATGAGGGGTGACATGGGGTCAGTTTTCCCAGCACCGTCCCAGCGCGGGAAATAACCAGGGGCCCGGCTCCGAAGAGCCAGACCCCTGATGACCTGCATGTTTGCTAAGTCAGAGACGTGGTGTTACTTCATCCGCTCAGACGTTGAAGCGGAACTCCACCACGTCGCCGTCCTGCATGACGTACTCCTTGCCCTCGATCCGGGCCTTGCCCTTGCTGCGGGCCTCGGCGATCGAGCCGCAGGCGACGAGGTCGTCGAAGGAGATGATCTCGGCCTTGATGAAGCCCTTCTGGAAGTCGGTGTGGATCACACCGGCCGCCTCGGGGGCGGTGGCGCCCTTCTTGATCGTCCAGGCGCGGGTTTCCTTGGGGCCGGCGGTGAGGTAGCTCTGCAGGCCGAGGGTCTCGTAGCCGACCCGGCCCAGCGTGGCCATGCCGGTCTCCTCCTGGCCCATGGACTGGAGGAGTTCGAGCGCCTCGTCCTCGTCCATGCCGATCAGCTCGGACTCGATCTTCGCGTTGAGGAAGATCGCCTCTGCGGGGGCGACCAGGGCGCGCTGGGCGTCCTTGAACTCCTCGTCGGTGAGCTCGTCCTCGTCCACGTTGAAGACGTAGAGGAACGGCTTGGTGGTGAGCAGGTGCAGCTCGCGGACCGAGGACGAGTCGAAGCCGGCCTCGAAGAGGGTCCGGCCCTCCTCCAGGATCTTCTGGGCGGCCTCGGCGGCGGCCAGCGTGGCGGCCGACTCCTTCTTGAGGCGGGACTCCTTCTGGAGCCGGGGCAGCACCTTCTCGATCGACTGGAGGTCGGCGAGGATCAGCTCGGTGTTGATGGTCTCGATGTCGTCCTTGGGCGAGACCTTGCCGTCCACGTGCACCACGTCGGGGTCGACGAAGGCCCGGATGACCTGGCAGATCGCGTCGGACTCACGGATGTTCGCGAGGAACTTGTTGCCCAGCCCCTCACCCACGGAGGCGCCGCGCACGATGCCGGCGATGTCCACGAAGTCGACGGTCGCCGGGAGGATCCGCTGCGAGCCGAAGATCTCGGCGAGCGTGTTCAGCCGGGCGTCCGGGACGCCCACGACGCCGACGTTGGGCTCGATGGTGGCGAACGGGTAGTTGGCCGCCAGCACGTCGTTCTTGGTCAGGGCGTTGAAAAGGGTCGACTTGCCGACGTTCGGCAGGCCGACGATTCCGATCGTGAGCGACATGAAGCGCAGTCCCGTGGGCTCGGAGGGAGTGGAGCGGCCACCGTACGGGCCGATCCCCCAGTCTACGGGCAGGCGGCCGGCCGACCGGCTCGGGCTCCGGGGAACCCCGGGGGCGGGCGGGCCGTCGCGGCCGGGGGTCGACGCCGCCGGGAAGCCCGGGCCACCGACGGCGAGCCCCGGTACCGGACGGCACCGGGCGGCACCCGACGACACCGACGGTCCCGTCCGGCCCCCGCCGGCGCGGGCGACCGGACGGGACGGGTGACAAGGCGGCGGGCGGGCCGCCGGGCGGTTGCTTCGCACCCGTGCTGACGGAACATCATAGAACTACGCCGGACGGAGACACGGACCAAGCTCCCGGCCGCCCATTACACACTGTGGCGTTGATCGGACCGTACGTTGGGCTGGTGGAGCAGAGCATCCGTACCCAGCCGCCAGGGCCCCGCCGCCGTCCGCAGGTCGGCGGCGCCGGGGCCGCCGTACCGGGGCCCGGTCGGCCCCCGCGCAAGCCCGTACCGGACGGGACCGAGGTCGAGGCGTCCCGGTTGCGGACGGTGACCGAGACCCGTGAGGGACGCCGCGAGTCGGTGCGGCCCGGCGGGGGCCGGGTCGGCCCCCGGCTCCGGTTGCCACTGCGGATGCGGCTGGGCGCCCGACGCGCCGACGGCAGACCGCGCAGCGGGCGTCCGGCCCGGCTGACCGCGGTGGGCACCGGCGTGCTCGCCGTGGTCGCGAGCCTGGCGGCGGCCGGACTGGACCGGTTGCTGTTCGGCGGTATCGGCGTGCTGTTCGGGCTCGCCTACCTGCTGATCTGCTTCCAGCTGGCCGTCCGGGTACGCCTCGCGGACCTGCTGGCCGCCCCGATCAGCGGGCCGATCGCGTTCGCCGCCGCGCTGCTGCTGCTCGCGCCGGTGTCCAGTTCGGGCGTCACCGCGCAGGTGGTGGCGCTGGCGACCGGGCTCGCCCTGCGGGCGGTCTGGCTGTTCAGCGGGACGGGCCTGGCCACGGTGATCATTCTGGCCCGGTTCGTGGCCCAGCGCCGGATCCAGCGCGCCCGCTGACCCGGCTCCGGATCGCCCGCCGGCTCCACCCGCACGCCCCACCCGGCCCCGGCCCGGCACGGCAGCGCTCCGGCACGGCACGTCAGCGCCCCGCCCCGGCAGCGCCCCGCCCCGGCGGCGCCCTCGCGCTGCTGCCGACACCGCACCTCCGGCCCCCCGCCCGCGCCCCCGCGCGGCTCAGCCCGCCTTGGCCGCCGCCATCGCCGCGCCGACGATGCCCGCGTCGTTGCGCAGCTCCGCCGGGACGACCTGTGCCTCGCGCGCGTTCAGCAGCGGCATGAACTTCTCGTGCTTGCGGCTGACTCCTCCCCCGATGATGATCAGCTGCGGCGAGAAGAGCATCTCCACCATGTCCAGGTACTCGTCCACCCGCGACGCCCACTGCTCCCAGGTCAGCTCGTGGCGCTCCTTGGCGGCGGAGGAGGCCCGCCGTTCGGCGTCCTTGCCGCGCAGCTCCAGATGGCCCAGCTCGGTGTTGGGGACGAGCACGCCGTCGACGAAGAGCGCGCTGCCGATGCCGGTGCCGAAGGTGAGGACGAGCACCACCCCGTCGCGCGCCTTGCCCGCGCCGTAGGCGGTCTCCGCGAAGCCGGCCGCGTCCGCGTCGTTGAGGACGGTGGCCGGCAGGTCGAGTGCCTCCCGGAAGAGCCCCTCCGCGTCCAGTCCGATCCATCCCTTGTCGACGTTGGCCGCCGTCCGGGTGTGGCCGCCGACCACCACGCCGGGGAAGGTCAACCCGACCGGTCCCTGGTGGTCGAAGTGCCGGACCACCTCGCGGACCGCTGCGACCACCGCCTCCGGTGAGGCGGGGTGCGGGGTCAGCACCTTGTGCCGCTCCTGGGCCAGCACCCCGCGTCCGAGGTCCACCGGCGCACCCTTGATGCCGGAACCACCGATGTCCACGCCGAAAACCGTCGCCGCCATGCCTCACTCCTGTCCATCCACAGCCTGTGCACAAACGTACGAGAGGGCGCGCGACCCCGCCTGCCGGTCGCCGCGCCCACCGCCACGTACCCGCCCTGCTATACCCACCACCGGGCAGCACGATGCCCGGGAGCCGCGAGGGGCGCCCGGGCATCGGGAGGCGGGTGCGGCTAGAGCTTGCCGGCGGCCTCGGCCCGCAGGTCGCGGCGGAGCTCCTTGGGCAGCGAGAAGATCAGGTGCTCCTCGGCCGTCTTGACGATCGACACGTCGGCGTAGCCGCGCTCGGCGAGCCAGGCCAGCACGCCCTCGACCAGGATCTCCGGCACCGAGGCGCCACTGGTGAGGCCGACCGTGGCGACGCCCTCCAGCCAGGACTCCTCGATCTCGTCGGCGAAGTCCACCAGGTGGGCGGCCTTGGCGCCGTACTCCAGGCCGACCTCGACCAGGCGCACCGAGTTGGAGGAGTTCTTGGAGCCGACCACGATCAGCAGGTCGGTGTCGGGCGCCATCTGCTTGACGGCGACCTGGCGGTTCTGGGTGGCGTAGCAGATGTCGTCGCTGGGCGGGCTGACCAGCAGCGGGAAGCGCTTCTTCAGCGCGCCGACGGTGGCCATGGTCTCGTCGACCGACAGCGTGGTCTGGGAGAGCCAGACCACCTTGCTCTCGTCCCGGACCTGCACACCCTCGACGTCCTCGGGGCCGTCGACCAGGTGGATCCGCTCCGGGGCCTCGCCCATGGTGCCGACCACCTCCTCGTGGCCCTCGTGGCCGACCAGCAGGATGTCGTAGTCCTCGTCGGCGAACCGGACGGCCTCCTTGTGGACCTTGGTCACCAGGGGGCAGGTGGCGTCGACGGTGGCGAGCTTCCCGGCCTTCGCCTCGTCGTGGACGGACGGCGCCACGCCGTGCGCGGAGAACACCACGATCGAGCCCTCGGGCACCTCCTCCGTCTCGTCGACGAAGATCGCGCCCTGCCTCTCCAGGGTCTGCACGACGTACTTGTTGTGGACGATCTGCTTGCGGACGTAGATCGGTGCCCCGTACTGCTCCAGGGCCTTCTCCACGGCGATGACGGCGCGGTCGACACCCGCGCAGTAGCCCCGGGGGGCGGCGAGCAGGACGCGGCGCTGAGCAGTGGTGGACATGGCTCCCATGGTACGGGCGCCGTCGGGCCGCGCCGACGGTACGGGCAATGGGCCCGCGGGCGCAGCACGTGATCAAACATGGACATCATGGACACTGTGAGCGAGCGGGTCGACCCCGGTGGGCTGCGGCGCAGCCTGGGCGTGCGCGACCTGATGGTCTACGGTTTGCTGTTCATCGCCCCGATGGCCCCGGTCGGCGTGTTCGGGGTGCTGGACGCCAAGAGCCACGGCGCCGTGGCGGTGGTGTACCTCGCGGCGACGATCGCCATGGGCTTCACCGCGTTCTCGTACGCCCAGATGGTGCGGGCCGTGCCGCAGACCGGGTCGGTGTTCGCCTACGCCCGGGCCGGGCTCGGCGAGGGCCCCGGCTTCATCGCCGGCTGGATGGCGATGCTCGACTACCTGCTGATCCCCGCGGTGGCGTACCTGTTCTCCGGAATCGCGCTGAACTCGCTGGTTCCGGGCGTGTCGCGGTGGGTGTGGACGGTCCTGGCGGTCGTGGTCACCACGGCGCTGAACCTGATCGGCGTGCGGACGGCGGCGGCGGTCGGTTTCGCGGTGCTGGCGCTGGAGATCGCGGTGCTGGCGCTGTTCGTGGTGGCGGCCACGGTGGTGCTGGTCCGCGACGGCGCGGCCCGTGGCTGGGCCTCGCCGCTGGCCGGGGTGGGCGGTTTCTCGTCGACCGCCGTGCTCTCGGCGGTCAGCGTGGCGGTGCTGTCCTACCTGGGCTTCGACGCGATCGCCTCGTTCGTGGAGGAGGCCGTGGGCGCCTCGGCGGCGGTGGCGAGGGCGGTGCTGTGGTGCCTGGTGCTGGCCGGTGTGCTGTTCGTCGCGCAGACGTACCTGGCGGCGCTGCTGGAGCCGGACTCCCCGCAGCAGCTGGCGGCCGATCCGGCGGCCCAGGGCGCGGCCTTCTACCGGACGGTGGACGTGGCGATCGCGCACTGGCTGCACACGCTGGTCGCGGTCAGCAAGGCGATCGGTGCGGCCTTCGCCGCGCTGGCGGGGCAGGCGGCGGCCGGGCGGCTGCTGTTCGCGATGGGCCGCGAGGGGCGGTTGCCGCGCGCGCTCGCGGCGGTGGACGGGCGCTCCGGCGTGCCGCGTCCGGCGCTGCTGACCGCGGCGCTGATCACGCTGGTCGCGGCCGTCTGGGCGGCCCGCCGGGACGACGGGCTGGACCGGCTGACCTCGGTGGTCGACATCGGCGCGCTGACCGCGTTCGTCCTGCTGCACGCCTCGGTGATCGGCTGGTACACCGTCCGGCAGGGCTCCCGGGACCGCCTGCGGCACCTGATCGTCCCGGTGCTGGGCATCGCGGTGACCGTCGCGGTGATCGTCGAGGCCGCGCACGTCGCCCAGTGGGTCGGCCTGTTCTGGCTTGCCGCCGGGATCGTCGTGCTGCTGGTCCAGGACCGGACGGCTGTCGGCCGCCGGCGCTAGCCTCGTCATCATGGCCAACACCAGCTCACCCGAAGCCCCGATCCCGGTCGGCAAGGTCTCCGCGTTGATCGGCGGCTGGATCGAGCGTCTCGGCGCCGTCTGGGTGGAGGGCCAGATCACCCAGCTGAGCCGTCGGCCGGGCGCGGGCGTGGTGTTCCTGACCCTGCGTGACCCGGAGCGCGACGTCTCGCTGACCGTCACCTGCTTCCGGGCCGTTTTCGAGCAGGTCGCGGACGTGGTCCAGGAGGGCTCGCGGATCATCGTGCACGCCAGGCCGGAGTGGTACGGCGCGCGCGGCACGCTCTCGCTGCGGGCCGACGAGATCCGGCTGGTCGGGCTCGGCGAGCTGCTCGCCCGGCTGGAACAGCTCAAGCGGAGGCTGGCGGGAGAGGGCCTGTTCGCCGCCGACCGCAAGCGCCCGCTGCCGTTCCTGCCGCAGTGCATCGGCCTGGTGACGGGCCGGGGCTCGGCCGCCGAGCGGGACGTCCTGGAGAACGCCAGGCGGCGCTGGCCGGCCGTCCGCTTCGAGGTCCGCAACGTGCCGGTGCAGGGCAACAGCGCGGTGGCGCAGGTCTCGGCGGCGATCCGGGCGCTGGACGAGCATCCCGAGGTGGACGTGATCATCGTGGCCCGGGGCGGCGGCAGCGTGGAGGACCTGCTGCCGTTCTCGGACGAACAGCTGGTGCGGCTGGTCGCGGCCGCCCGCACGCCCGTGGTCAGCGCGATCGGGCACGAGCCGGACCAGCCCCTGCTGGACTTCGTGGCCGACCTGCGGGCCTCCACCCCCACCGACGCGGCCAAGCGGGTGGTGCCGGACGTCGGCGAGGAGCTGGGACGCGTCCGCCAGCTGCGGGACCGGGCCCGGCGCCAGGTGACCGGGCGGGTGGAGCGCGAGCAGCACGGCCTGGACGGCGTGCGCAGCCGCCCGGTGCTCGCCGCACCCGAGCGGATGCTGGACGGCCGCGCGCACGAGCTGACCGCGCTGCTGGAGCGGGCCAGGCGGACCGTCGGACACCGCCTGGACGCCGCCGAGTCGGATCTCGGGCACACCCTGGCCCGGGTCGTGGCGCTCTCCCCGGCCGCGACGCTGGAGCGCGGCTACGCCGTGCTGCAGCGTGCCGACGGCGCCGTGGTGACGGATCCGGCGCAGGTCGGGCCGAGGGACGTCCTGCACGCGCGGGTGGCCGGCGGCGGCTTCGCGGTGACGGTCGACGAGGTCTGAGCGGGGCGGCGGTCAGACCTCGGCCGGGTGGCGGCGGGACAGCGCGATCGAGTGCTCCCGGAAGCCGAGGCCGCGGTAGAGCTCCACCCCGGCGCTGCTCGCGTGCAGGTCGATCCTGGTCGCGTGGCGGTCGTCGAACCAGCCGAGCAGGGCCTCGGTGCAGGCCCGGGCGTAACCCCGACGCCGGTGCCCGGGATCGGTGCAGATGTTGAAGACGAAGCCGAAGAGCCCGTCCGGGTGCCCGGGGGCGGGCAGCCGCCGCTCCAGGGTGCCGACGGCGCAGGCGGCGAGGCGCCCGGGGCGGCCGGGATCGTCGACGACGAAGACGGGCATGGTGAGATCCGGCGCCGGCTGGGCGAGGCGCTCGCGGAGCACCGCCTCGGCGGCCGGCTGCCAGGGCTCGGGGGTGGGGTCGGCCGCTCCCGACCGGCCCGCCATCGCCTCGAACATCAGCCCGCGCAGCCGGACGAGTTCGGGCGCGTCATCGGGGATCCCGGGGCGTACGAGGCTCATCCGTGGAGCCTAGAGCCGGCCGCCGCCGGCGCGCACGTGAATTGTCCTGTCGGTGCCACCGCCTACGCTGGCCTCATGGCAGAGCAGGAGAGCGGGCGGCGGACGCCGCAGGAGAACGAGCAGCCGCCGACGCCCGACGACGCGCTCGGCTACGAGCACGCCCGGGACGCGCTGCTGGAGGTCGTCCGGCAGTTGGAGACCGGCGGGACGTCGCTGGAGGAGTCGCTGGCGCTCTGGGAGCGCGGGGAGCAGCTGGCCAAGGTCTGCCAGCGCTGGCTGGACGGCGCGCGCGCCCGACTCGACGCGGCGCTGGCCGCCGAGGAGACCGGCGGGAGCAGCTGACCGGCGCGGGCCCGGCGCCCGGACGGGGGATTCGGCGGACGTGACACGCGTCACATCGGGAACGGGAACAGTTGAATGTTCACTCATGTTGTGAACGGGGGATCGGCACTCGCCGAGACACGCCTTCCGTCCACGCATGAGGTGCACAAGCATGACGACTGCCGCCCACGACGCTCTGGTGCTCGACGCCGTCGCCCAGGACCTCCTCTTCCGCGAGGCCCACACGGCCAACACCTTCACCGACGAGCCGGTCGGCGACGAGCAGATCCAGGCCGTCTACGACCTGGTCAAGTACGCCCCGACGGCGTTCAACCAGCAGCCGCTGCGCGTCGTGCTGGTCCGCTCCGCCGAGGGCCGGGCGCGCCTGGTCCAGCACATGGCGGACGGCAACAAGGCCAAGACCTCGGCCGCCCCGCTGGTCGCCATCCTGGCCGCCGACAACGAGTTCCACGAGGAGCTCCCGACCGTGCTGCCGAGCTTCCCGCAGGCGAAGGACCTCTTCTTCTCCGAGCGCCCCGTGCGCGAGGCCTCCGCGCTCTTCAACGGCGCCCTGCAGGCGGGCTACTTCATCCTCGGCGTGCGCGCCGCGGGCCTGGCCGCCGGCCCGATGACCGGCTACAACGCCGAGGGCATCGACAAGGAGTTCTTCGCCGACGGCGAGCACTCGGTGCTGGCCGTGGTCAACATCGGCAAGCCGGGCGAGGACGCCTCGTACCCGCGCTCCCCGCGTCTGGCCTACGACGAGGTCGTCACCACCGTCTGATCCCCCCGGGGACGCCCGACCACGGGCGGACACCGCAGCGGCCCGCCACCCCCGTCGGGGTGGCGGGCCGCTGCGCGTTCGGGGCGGGAGGGGAGTCGGGCACCGGGAGCGGCCGGCCCGTCCGGGCCGGGCCCGCTCACTTCAGGGCCCGGGCCAGCTCCGTCAGTTCCTCGTACGAGGCGGTGCCGGTGACCAGCGTGGTCGCCGTGCCCGACGGGACCGCCAGCGCGCGGGCCTTGGCGCCCTGCACCTTGTCCCAGGTCGCCCCGGACACCGCGGCGGTGCCGTCGGCCGCGCCGCCGGCCACCTGCGCGGCCAGGAACTCCTCGCGGGGAGCGTCGCTCTGCTCGACGGCCGCGTACTGGCCGGAGGGGGTCACGAAGCCGAGGTGCCAACTGCTGTGCCCGTCCGAGCCCTTGCTGCTCGCGTCGTGGTACTCCACGGAGGTGGCCCGCCACTTCTGCGGCAGACCCTCCGGGGAGAGCAGCGGGAACGGTGCGGCCCGCTTCGCCGACGCCGCGGCCACCTGGTACTGGACCGGCTGCACGCCGTCACCCTCGGAATGCGGCACGAAGACGTACGCGACCGCGACCACACCACCGACCGCCAGCATCGACAGGATCATGTCCCGTACCGACTGCCGGCTCCTCATGCTGCTCTTGCCTGCCACCCCCTCATGGTGACCCATCGCACCGCGGCGGCCGACACCCGGGGTACCCACGCACGGGTGAACAGGGGCAAAGCCACCCGAAGCACCGGGGGCCCGGGACCCGCGCCACAGACAGTGCTCCGGGGGCCGGATACGATCGCAAGACCCTCACCATGGCGTTCGACTCGGGCAGTAGTCGGACGCTTACTGGCCGTCGCGTACAGAGAGGTAACGACGATGACCACGCACGCTGTGCAGTCCAGCTACCCGAACACCCTCCCGCAGTCCCTTGAGGTAGCACCCGAGGCTCCCGACCGGAACCTCGCACTCGAACTCGTCCGGGTCACCGAGGCGGCCGCCATGGCGGCCGGCCGCTGGGTCGGCCGCGGTGACAAGAACGGCGCCGACGGCGCCGCGGTCAAGGCCATGCGCACGCTCGTCTCCACCGTCTCGATGAACGGCATCGTCGTCATCGGGGAGGGCGAGAAGGACGAGGCGCCGATGCTCTACAACGGCGAGCGGGTCGGCGACGGCACCGGCGCCGAGTGCGACGTCGCGGTGGACCCGGTCGACGGGACCACCCTGACCGCCAAGGGCATGGCCAACGCGGTCGCGGTCCTGGCGGTCGCGGACCGCGGCACCATGTTCGACCCGAGCGCGGTGTTCTACATGGACAAGCTCGTGGCCGGCCCCGAGGCCGCCGAGTTCGTCGACATCACGGCCCCGCCGGCCGTCAACATCCGCCGGGTCGCCAAGGCCAAGGGCAGCGCCGTCGAGGACGTCACGGTGATGATCCTCGACCGCCCCCGTCACGAGGACCTGGTCCGCCAGGTGCGCGAGGCGGGCGCCCGGATCAAGTTCATCTCGGACGGCGACGTGGCCGGCGCCATCATGACCGCCCGCGAGGGCACCGGCGTCGACCTGCTGCTCGGCATCGGCGGCACCCCCGAGGGGATCATCGCGGCCTGCGCCATGAAGTGCATGGGCGGCGTGATCCAGGGCCGACTGTGGCCCAAGGACGACGCCGAGCGGCAGAAGGCCCTCGACGCCGGCCACGACCTCGACCGGGTGCTCACCACCAACGACCTGGTCAGCGGCGACAACGTGTTCTTCGTCGCGACCGGCATCACCGACGGTGAACTGCTGCGCGGCGTCCACTACCGCCAGGAGACCGCCACCACCAGCTCGCTGGTGATGCGCTCCAAGAGCGGCACCATCCGGGAGATCAACTCCACCCACAAGCTCTCCAAGCTGCGGGCGTACAGCGCGATCGACTTCGACCGCGCGAACTGACCCGGCGCCCGCGGGCGTCGTGGCAGCGGGCGGCACCGGACCAACGGCGGCCCCGGCGGAATCTCCCTCCGCCGGGGCCGCCGCCGCGTTCCGGGCCGGCCGCCTCCGGTGGGCCGGCCGGCGGCGGTCAGCCCGCTATCCGGCGGGCGGCGGACACCCGGGCGCTCTCCCGGAGCTCCACGTCGCGGCGCCGCTGGCGGGCCAGCACCACCCGCCGCTCGGCGGCCGTCAGACCGCCCCAGACGCCGTAGGGCTCCGGCTGGGCCAGCGCGTGCTCCCGGCACTCCAGCAGCACCGGGCAGCGGGCGCAGACCCGCTTCGCCTGCTCCTCGCGGGCGAGTCGGGCCGCGGTCGGCTCCTTGGAGGGCGCGAAGAACAGACCGGCCTCGTCCCGACAGCAGGCCGCCCCGGTGTGCCAGGGGCTGTCGTCGTCGTGCGCCTGTGCGAGCGGCTGCAGCGGTGCGGGCTGCGGCGCGGCGGCACGGCGGATGGCGCGGGAGTCGATCGGATGCAGCACGGCGTACTCCTGACGAGGCTCAAGACTCGGGGAAGGCGCGTCCCTGCCCGGCTGCCCCGCGCTACACCCCCCGTGCCGGCCCCAGGCCGCCTCCGGTGTCACAGCCGTACAAGAAACGATGTGCGACAGGAACTACCCCGCCCCACTCCGATTCATGCACACCGCACGCAACCGACTACTCAGTGCACTCAAGGCAACGCCGAGTGCACGACCGGCAGTTGACGGCGGGCCACGGAGGACCCCGCTCCGGCTCAGCCGTCGAGCTGCTTGCGCACCCACTCCTTGAGCTTCTTCCCCTTGCGCGGCTTGGCTTCGCAGCCGCCGAACACCGCCGCGCCCTTGATCCGGACGACCGGGGCGTACGGGTCGGCCGCCGTCTGCTCCTTGACGTCGAAACCACCGAAGATCCCGACCCCGCCGCCGTGCAGGCTGACGTTCTCCGGGACCTTGATCTCCACCCCGCCGAAGATCGCCGTCACCTCGATCACGACCTCGGGCGACTCGAACACGGCATCGGTGAGATCGATCTCGATCCCCCCGAAGACGGCCACCGCGCGCAGGTGCGAGCCGATCCGCCAGCGGCCCTTGCGGGAGGCCCCGCCGAAGACCGCGAGCATGGTCGGCGCCTCCTGCCGGGCGGGCGGCAGCGGCGCGCGCCCCGGCGTCCCGGCGCCGAGCGGCGGCTTCTCGAAGGAGATCGAGTGGTGTGCGGGAAGGTCGCGGGTCAGCGGCGCCAGCTCGCCGAGGGTCCTGGCGCCGTACGCCGCCTCGATCCGCTCGGCGTGCTCGTCGACGTCCAGCCGCCCCTCGGCGTACGCGTCGCGCAGCAGCTCGGCGACCCGCTCCCGGTCGGCGTCCGAGGCCCGCAGGTCCGCCTCGGCCACGGGGGTGCGCGCGGGCTCCGCCGCGGGCTTGGTCATGGGTACGGGCATCTGCCCCTGGTCGTCCTGCGACGGCGAGTTGTCCACGGGGCAAGACTAGCCACCGCCGCCGTACCGAACGACCGTTCCCGCCGATTCCCGTGACTCCCGTCACCCTGGCCGACCTGCGCGCGTACCCGGGATTGCGGACGCCTACCCTTGAGGGTGCTTCGCCGCCGCAGCCGGATCACCCTTAAGGACCGCCCCCATGGCTCCCACGCCAGAGTTCGCCTACACCGACCTGCTCCCCCTCGGTGCGGATCCCACCCCCTACCGCAAGATCACCTCCGAGGGCGTCTCCACCTTCGAGGCCGGGGGGCGCCGTTTCCTCAAGGTCGAGCCCGAGGCACTCCGGCTGCTCACCGCGGAGGCGATGCACGACATCTCGCACTACCTGCGCCCGGCCCACCTCGCCCAGCTGCGGCGCATCCTGGACGACCCGGAGGCCAGCCCCAACGACCGGTTCGTCGCGCTGGACCTGCTGAAGAACGTCAACATCTCGGCCGGCGGCATCCTGCCGATGTGCCAGGACACCGGCACCGCGATCGTGATGGGCAAGCGCGGCCAGAACGTCCTGACCGAGGGCGGCGACGAGGCGGCCATCGCGGGCGGCGTGTTCGACGCGTACACCAAGCTCAACCTGCGGTACTCGCAGATGGCCCCGCTGACCATGTGGGACGAGAAGAACACCGGCAGCAACCTGCCCGCCCAGATCGAGCTGTACGCCACCGACGGCGACGCGTACAAGTTCCTCTTCATGGCGAAGGGCGGCGGCAGCGCCAACAAGTCGTACCTGTACCAGGAGACCAAGGCCATCCTCAACGAGGCCTCGATGCTCGCCTTCCTGGAGCAGAAGATCCGCTCGCTGGGCACGGCCGCCTGCCCGCCGTACCACCTGGCGATCGTGGTCGGCGGCACCAGCGCCGAGTTCGCGCTGAAGACCGCCAAGTACGCCTCGGCGCACTACCTGGACGAGTTGCCGACCAGCGGCTCCGCCACCGGCCACGGCTTCCGCGACCTGGAGCTGGAGGCCAAGGTCGTCGAGCTCACCCAGAAGATCGGCATCGGCGCCCAGTTCGGCGGCAAGTACTTCTGCCACGACGTGCGGGTGATCCGCCTCCCGCGCCACGGGGCCTCGCTGCCGGTCGCGATGGCCGTCTCCTGCTCCGCGGACCGCCAGGCACTCGGCAAGATCACCGCCGAGGGCGTCTTCCTGGAGCAGTTGGAGACCGACCCGGCCAAGTACCTGCCGGAGACCACCGACGACCACCTCGACGACGACGTGGTGCGGATCGACCTCGACCAGCCGATGGCGGCCATCCGCAGCGAGCTCTCCAAGTACCCGGTGAAGACCCGCCTCTCGCTCACCGGCACGCTGGTGGTCGCCCGCGACATCGCGCACGCCAAGATCAAGGAGCGGCTGGACGCGGGCGAGGGCATGCCCAAGTACCTCCAGGACCACCCGGTCTACTACGCCGGTCCGGCCAAGACCCCCGAGGGCTTCGCCTCCGGCTCCTTCGGCCCCACCACGGCCGGCCGGATGGACTCCTACGTCGACCAGTTCCAGGCGGCCGGCGGCTCGATGGTGATGCTCGCCAAGGGCAACCGCTCCAAGCAGGTCACCGACGCCTGCGCCGCGCACGGCGGCTTCTACCTCGGCTCGATCGGCGGCCCGGCCGCCCGTCTCGCCCAGGACTGCATCAAGAAGGTGGAGGTCCTGGAGTACGCCGAGCTGGGCATGGAGGCGGTCTGGCGGATCGAGGTCGAGGACTTCCCCGCCTTCGTCGTGGTCGACGACAAGGGCAACGACTTCTTCGCCGAGACCACCCAGGGCCCGCTGATCACCAGCATCCGGACCCGTTCCGCGCAGTAGCCGCGCGGGTGTCCCGGCCGCCCGGCGCGGCCGGGACACACCGTCGCCCGCGCCCGTGCCGGTCGCCCGGGGTCGGGGGCGGGCCCGGAGCCCGGGGCCCGGGGCCCGGGCGACCGGCACGGGCCACCCGGGCTCGCAGCGGGCTCAGGCGTCGAAGTCGTACTCCAGCACGTACGAGGCCGCGTCCAGCACCATCTCGTTCACCTCCACCGGCTGCCCCTCCTCCGCGAAGGCGGTGCGGCAGATCAGGATCACCGGTGTGCCGGCGGGCAGTTCGAGCCGGGCGGCCTCCTCGGCGGCGGGCATCCGGGAGCGGATCTCCTCGCGGAAGTGCACGGGCTTGGCCCCTATCTCCGCCAGCCGCGCGTACGTCCCGCCCGGGCCGGTGTCCTCCCGGGTGATGGCCGTGCCCGCCACCAGGCCCGCGGGCAGGTAGGACGTCGAGATCAGTACGGGCTTGCCGTCCAGCACGAATCGGCGGTGCCGCACGCACATCTCCGCGCCGGGCTTCACCCCGAGAACCCCGGCGACGTGCTCGGGCGCGCCCTGCGCCTCGACCGTCACCTGGTCCACCACCAGGCTCCGACTCGCGAGGTCCGCGGACCATATCGAGCGCCCCGAGCCCCAGTGCCCCTGCGCGAGCCGCTGGATGCCGCGCCGGCGCAGCGGCCGGAAGTCGCGGACGAAGACCCCGGCACCCTTGCGGGCCTCCGCGATGCCCTCGCTCTGCAGCACCCCCAGCGCCTGACGCGCCGTCATGCGGGCCACGCCGTACGTCTCCATCAGATCGTTCTCGCCGGGCAGCCGGTCACCGGGGCGGTACTCACCGGACTCCACGGACGACTTGAGCGCGTTGGCGATCCGCTGGTACTTCGGCTGCCTGTCGCCACTGCTGTTGGCCATCGGCTCTCCCTCTTCCTCTCTAGACAGCTTACGACCGGGCCCCGCCCGGGACGAGGCGGCGGAGCCCATTGACATGTCTAGAGAGGCGGTGGTTCTCTAGAGAGGAACCGTTGTCAGCCACCGACCACCGCCCGCGCCGCCGACGGCGCCGCGCCCGGCGGATCCGAGGAGAACCGGCACGCAGCACGGCGAGGGAGCATCCAGTGAGCATCTTCAGAAGCGCCGACCGGCCGCACCGGCCCCGGGTGGGCGAACTCGTACGCGATCGGCGCACCGGACGCGACGGCGTCCACATGGCCACCGAGGGCGGCCTGCTCTACCTCCGGCCCGCGGGCGGAGGCGTGGAGTGGACGGCACGCCCCGAGGACGTCGGACCGGTACCGGAGGGCGAGCCGGGCGGGGAGCCGGGCGACTGGCCCGCCCCCAGGGGCCGGGCCGCCACGACCCCTCCGGCGCGGGCCGCCTGACCTGCCGACAGGACGGACGAGCCGACGAGCCGACGGCCGAACGCCCCGGGTCACCATCTGTGACCCGGGGCGTCCGGAGGGCTCGGGTGCGGCGTCATGCCACGACCGCTAGGGGTGGTTGGTGATGGCACCCAGCGGCTCGAAGGGCGCCGCCGGCTTGCCGTCGGCCAGGATCTCCGGGCCGGCCTCCGGATCCGCCCCGACCAGGCCGTCGAGGCCGGTGGGGAGCACGCCCTCGGCCGACGGGACGTACTCGGCGGTCTGCGGTGCGATCGGCAGGGCGGCCTCGGCCGGGGTGGCCGTCGTCTCTGCGGACGTGGTGTCGTTGTTGGCCATGAGCGGGCCGCCTTTCGGGTCATCGGATCGTTTCCGGCCCGGCCCGATCGGCCGGGGCACCGGCCAGTATCGTAGGGGTCGTTAAATGTCCTATAAACATCGTGCCGTTGGTGCGCTCCTCCACCGCTTCCGTCCCTCCGCCTAAGCTGTCGCTCTTACGGCGGACCGTCGAGCTCGCTGCGTGGGGAGCCCGCCACAGGCCATCGGGGGAATTCATGGAGCTTCGGGAAACGCCGCACCCCTCTGCGCTGCGCTTCCAGGTGCTCGGTCCGGTGCAGGCCTGGCGCGGTGAGCAGGCCCTCTCCCTCGGCTCCCCCCAGCAACAGGCCGTGCTCACCTCCCTGCTGCTGCGCCGGGGCAGGCCGGTGACCACCCAGGACCTCGTCGACGGCCTCTGGGGGGAGCGCCCGCCGCCGCAGGCCGTCGCGGCCCTGCGCACGTACGTCTCCCGGCTGCGCACCGTCATCGAGCCGAACCGGGAGACCCGGGCCCCCGCCGAGCTCCTGGTCTCGGTCAGTGACGGGTACGCGCTGCGCGTCTCGCCCGAGGCACTGGACCTCTCCGTGTTCGACTCGGCAGTCGCCGACGCGGCCACGGCGGCGGCGACCGGCAGTCCGCACGACGCACACCGGCTGCTGGCCTCCGCGCTCGCACTCTGGCGCGGCCGCCCGCTCGCCGGCGTGCCCGGACCCTACGCCGACTCCCAGCGGCTGCGCCTGGAGGAACTGCAGGTCACCACCTGGGAGGAGCGCTGCGCGGCCGCCCTCGACATCGGGCTGCACGCCGAGGTGGTGGCCGAGCTGAGCTCGCTCACCTCCGAGCACCCGCTGCGCGAGCGGCTGCGTGAACTGCTGATGCTCGCGCTGTACCGCTGCGGCCGGCAGGCCGAGTCCCTCGGCCTCTACGCGGACACCCGCAAACTCCTGATCAACGAGCTCGGCGTGGAGCCCGGCGCCGGCCTCGCCGCGATGCACGCGCGGATCCTCGGCGCGGACCCGACCCTGATGCAGGCACTGCCCGCGGAACCGGCGGCCGGCGGCCGCGAGGAGTCGCCGGCGTTCACCCCGCCCGCCCAACTCCCGGCCGACGTGTCCGACTTCAGCGGCCGGACCGAGCTGGTCGGCGAACTCCGGGAGGTGTTGCGCAGCGCCGCCGGCCAGGCGGTGCTGGTCACCTCGCTGGCCGGTATCGGCGGCGTCGGCAAGACCACCCTGGCCGTGCACGTCGCCCACAGCGTCCGCGGCGAGTTCCCCGACGGGCAGCTGTACGTGGACCTGCGCGGCGCCGGCGCGATGCCCGCCGACCCGGCCGTGGTGCTGGGCGACTTCCTGCACGCCCTCGGCGTCAGCGAGGCCCCGGACTCGCTGGAGCAGCGGGCCGCCCTCTACCGCTCGCTGCTGGCGAACCGCCGGATGCTGATCCTGCTCGACAACGCCCAGGACGCCGGTCAGTTGATGCCGCTGATCCCCGGCGTCTCCGGCTGCGCGGTGCTGGCCACCAGCCGCTCCCGGCTGGCCGGGATCCCCGGCGCCCACCTGGTCGACGTGGAGGAGCTGACCACCGACGAGGCCCTGGCACTGTTCTCGGCCATCATCGGCGAGGACCGGGCCAGGGCCGAGCCGGAGGCCTCGCTCGCCGTGGTGACCGCCTGCGGCTTCCTGCCGCTCGCGGTCCGGATCGCGGCCGCCCGGCTGGCCGGCCGGCCGCGCTGGAGCGTCTCCGACCTGGCCCGTCGGTTAGCGGACCAACGGCGCCGACTCGCCGAACTCCAGCTGGGCAACCTGGCGGTGGAGACCACCATCGGGCTCGGCTACGGGCAGCTCCAGCCCGCGGAGGCCCGGGCGTTCCGGCTGCTGTCCCTGGTCGACTCGCCCGACCTGCCGCTGAGCGCGGTCGCGGCGCTGCTCGGTCTCGACGACGACCGCGCCGAGGAGCTGGCCGAGTCCCTGGTCGAGGCCAACATGCTGGAGTGCTACAGCCCCGGCCGCTACCGCTACCACGACCTGCTCCGGCTCTACGCCCAGCGCCAGAACGAGAAGCTCCAGGCGGTGGCGGAGCAGGAGTCGGCCCTGCGCCGGCTGTTGGAGCTGCTACTCGCCACCCTGCTCAACGCCGCCGCCGCCATCGAACCCGACGACCTGCTGCCCGAGCCGCTGAACGCGCTGCCGCCCGTCGGGCTCGGCTTCGTCAGCGGAGCCGGGGCGCGGAACTGGATGCGGTCCGAGATGGCGCTGCTGCTGAGCGGCGTCGAGGCGGCCGTCCAGGGCCCGTCCGAACTGCTGCGGCCCGCCGTGGACCTGATGATCGTGCTGAACAGCATGATCGAGGACCCCACCCACGGCCAGCGCATCCGCCGCATCCTGGACACCGCCGACACCAGCGCGCGGTCGCACCACGACACCGCCGTACTGGCCCGGGTCCGTTACGTCCAGGGCTTCCTGCAGCACGTCACCAGCGAGTTCCAGAGCGCGGAGGTCTCACTGCGGGAGAGCCTGCGGCTGCAGGGCGAGCAGGACGTGACCATGCTGCGCTCCATGGTGGCCAACCTGCTGGGCATCATGCTGAACATCGCGCACCGCCCCGCCGAGGCCCTGCCGTTCTTCGAGCAGTCCCTGGCGATCAGCCGCGTCATCGGGGTGCCCAGCAGCGAGGCACGCCTGCTCGGCAACATCGCCCGCGCCCAACTGGACGTCGGACGGACCGGGTCGGCCGTCCTGTCGGTGCGCGAGGCGGTGGCCACCGCCCGGCGGGCCGGCGGCGGGCCCTGCCTGGCCGACACGCTCTACCAGCTCGGCGTCATCCTGGTGTCGACCGGGGACACCGGCGGTGCCACCACCCACCTGCGCGAGGCCCACCAGCTCTACCAGGCACAGCAGAACCGGCTCTGGGAGGCCTACACCCTGGCCAGGCTCGCGGCCGGGCTGCTGGTGAACGGCCAGCTGGCCGAGGCCGCCGAGGCCGCCGACGAGTCGCTGGCCATCGCCAGGGAGCTGGACGCGGCCTACTGCCAGGGCATGGCCAACGCCGCGCTCGGCGAGGCCCTCCTGCAACTGGCCCAGCCCGCACGCGCCCTGGCCTGCCTGCAGGAGGCGTACGCGATCTTCACCCGGCTCGGTGTGCCAGAGGCCTCCCCCGTGCTGGACCTCATCTCCCGACAGCAGCGACACACCGAGCCTTCCACTCCCCCCGCGCCGTAGCCCCCCCCCCGTCCCCCGACCGGAGGGCGATCCCCCCGGGAGGCGCCCGGTGCCCCCGCAGCCCCCCGGCTGCGGGATCACCAGCGACGCTTCCCCGGCGCTGGTCCCCACTGTGCACCGGGCCGATTGACGTTCGATAAACGCCGAGCCCTCGGCGGAATCCGCAGGTCGCCGCAGGTGGTCCGGCGCGCCATGCGGCGTGCGCCACCGGTGCGCACCACCCCGGGGAGCTCCGGCGCGCCGCCGCGCCCGGCCCGTATTCGGTGCGATGGGCGCGAGTTGGCCAAAAAGGGACCCCACGACCCAGTGATCACGCATATTCTCGGAGATCAGCGCACACCGCAGCCGTCGGCGCGGACGGCGGGCGATGCGGGCGGCGGGCGATCCGGACAGCGGTGGAGCACCAGGACTTCAACACGGAGTGACGCGGTGACACGGGGAGCGTGACAGACCGCCACCGGCAGGAGGCCGGCGAGGACGTACGGTGCCGGCGCCCTGCCTCGTACCGCCGACCGGCGGCCAGGGTGGAAGGGTGCCTCTCAATCGTGACGACCGGACAGATCTCCGATCCTCCACCCGCCGCCGGCGTGGCCGGCCCGGGTGCCCGTGCGAGCCGCCCCGCCGCCGCGCGGGCCGCCGAGTCCTCCGCCCGCGCCCGGGGCGAGGCCGCCGAGTCCTCCGCCCGCGCCCGGGGCGAGGCCGCCGCGCTCCTTCGCCGCCGCAGCGAACGCGCCCTGCAGGCCGTCGCGTTCGACTCGATCGGCACCGACTACGGTGAGGCCTTCCCGGCGAAGGGCGGCCAGCTGGCCTGCGGCGAGTGGCTGCTCGGCGAGCTGGAGCCCGGCGCCGAAGTGCTGGACGTGGGCTGCGGGACGGGTGAGCCGACCGTCCGCCGGCTCACCGACGGCGGTCTGGCCGTCACCGGTGTCGACCTGTCCGACGGGATGCTGGAGCTGGCCCGCCGCGCCGTGCCGCAGGCCGTCCACCACCGGATCGACATGTACGACCTGGCGACCGACCGGGCCACCGACGCCTGGGGTCTGCCCGGGCTCGGCCCGCGGGCGGCCGGCCGGTTCGCCGCCGCGACCGCGTTCTTCTCCCTCATCCTGCTCCCGCAGGACGAGATCCCGACCGTGCTGGCCCGGATCCGGTGCCTGCTGCGCCCCGGCGGCCTGCTGGCGCTGGGCATGGTGGAGGCGGATCTGGACCACGTCGCGCTGCCCTTCCTCGGCACCACCCTGCGGATCAGCGGCTATCTGCGGGAGGATCTGGAACACGTGCTGGTGGAGGCGGGGTTCACCGTCGAGGAGCAGTTCGGGCTGCCGTACGCACCGGCCAGGACCGCCCTGCCCCCGGAGGAGCAGCTGTTCCTGTGCTGTCGGCGCTCGGACTGAGCGTCAACGGCCCGGGCCCCCGACCGAGCCGGTACGAACCGAGTCCGTACGATTCCAGCCAGTCGAAGCCGGCCGGCCGGAGCCAGACCCAAGCCCGGGCGGCCGCTGCCGGCGCCGCCCGGACACCGACCCCGACTCC
Organism: Kitasatospora sp. NBC_00315; assembly: GCF_041435095.1. Lineage (NCBI taxonomy): Bacteria > Bacillati > Actinomycetota > Actinomycetes > Kitasatosporales > Streptomycetaceae > Kitasatospora > Kitasatospora sp. NBC_00315. The sequence goes on from NZ_CP108025.1 coordinate 3,382,899, forward strand.
CAGGACAGGCAGCCGTGCGCGACCAGCTCACCCCCGAGGCCGGGCGGCCGCCCGCCGTGCCGTCGCAGCGGCGCCCCTCGCCGGGCCACGGCCCCGAGGAGTCCTGCGCCGGCGAGATCCCGGAGGAGCCCGCCGGGGATCCGGGCCGGGATCCGGGCGGGGTCGCCGAGCGGCTCGCCTACCTGGACGCCGCGACCCGGCGGATCAACTCCGCGCTGGACCTCGCCGCGACGCTGCGCAACCTCTGCCGGGTCCTGGCCCCCGCGATGGCCGACGCCGCCGTCGTGCACCTGCGCGAGCCGTTGCCGAACGTCGAGCGCGACCCGGGCTGCCCCACCGCGCTGCGGGTCCACCACAGCCACGGCACCAGGATCGGCGGCCGCTCCGTCGACGGCCCCGTCACGCCCGTGCGGCCCGGTGGCGCGCTGGCCCGCGCGCTGCTGCGCCGGGAGCGGGCCCAGCCCGCCGTCCTCGGCCGCCCCGACGACGCCCGGGTCCGCGCGCTGCTGCGTGAGCTGTACGGCCCCCGTACGCTCGGCCGGCTCGCCGCCGGTACCTCCGTGCTCGCCCTGCCGCTGCGGGGGCGCAAAGCGGTTCTCGGTCTGCTGCTGCTGATCCGCCGGCCCGGCCGCACGGCCACCGGTCCGGGCCCGGAGGGCGACGCCGACGGCGGGTTCGCCGGCGGGTTCGACCTCGCCGACACCGCGACCGCCTCCCATCTGGCCACCCAGGCCGGTCTGGCGGTCGACACCGCGCTGCGCTACACCCACGAGCGGGAGATCGCCGACCAGTTGCAGCGCAGCATGCTGCCGACCCACCTCCCGCAGCCGCACGGGGTCCGGCTGGCGCACCGCTACCTGCCCGGCGAGCGGGGCGCGCAGGTCGGCGGCGACTGGTACGACGCGGTACCGCTGCCGGGCAACCGGGTGGCCCTGATCGTCGGCGACGTGATGGGGCACTCGCTCACCTCGGCCGCGATCATGGGCCAGCTGCGGACCAGCGCCCAGACACTGGCCGCCCTCGACCTGCCCCCGCACGAGGTGCTCTACCACCTCGACGAGCAGGCCCAGCGCCTGGGCCGCGAGCAGCACCTGGCCACCTGCGTGTACGCGGTCTACGACCCGATCGCGAACCGGGTGGTGCTCGCCAACGCCGGGCACGTGCCGCCCGTGATGGTCCGGCCGGACGGCCGCGCCGAGCTGCTCGACCTGCCCTCGGGCGCGCCGATCGGGGTCGGCGGGGTGGACTTCCACTCCGTCGAGCTGCCCGCCCCGCCCGGCTCGGCGCTGCTGCTGTTCACCGACGGCCTGGTGGAGACCCGGCGCCGGCCGATCGGCACCGGCCTGGAGCTGCTCCGGGCCCGGCTCGCCACCTCCCACCGCCACTCCCCCGAGCACATGTGCCAGGACGCGCTGCGGATCCTCCCGCCCGGCGACCGGGGCGACGACATCGCGCTGCTGGCCGCCTCCTTCGACGGCATCCCCGCCGAGGACGTCGCCCACTGGTACCTGCAGCCGCGGCACGAGACGCCCGGCCGCGCGCGCCGGCTGGCCGCCCACACGCTGCGCCGCTGGGGCCTGGAACACCTCACCGAGACCACCGAGCTGATGGTCAGCGAGCTGGTCACCAACGCCGTCCAGCACGCCACCCGGCCGGTCACCCTCAGCCTGGTCCGCACCTCGCGGCTGCGCTGCGAGGTCGGCGACGACAGTCCCCTGCTCCCCCGCCGGCGCCGGGCCACGCCGGACGAGGAACGCGGCCGGGGCCTGCAGATAGTCGCCAGGCTGGCGGATCGCTGGGGCGCCACCCGACTGGGCACCGGCAAGGTGGTCTGGTTCGAGCAGCGACTGCCCTGAGCCGGGGCGCACTGAGCAGGGGTGGCCTGAGCCGAGGCGCACTGAGCCGGGGTGGCCTGAGCCGGGGCGCACTGAGCAGGGGTGGCCTGAGCCGAGGCGCCCTGAGCCGGGGTGGCCGGCTCCGGGCGGCGGCCGCCCCGAGCCGGTCCGACGGCTCGCGCCGGGCACCGGCCGTCGGCGGGGCGGGGGCGCCGCTCACCCGGTGGCGGCCCCGCTCACTCCACGATCCGGACCGGAAGGTGTCGCAGCGCCTCCCGCAGCGAGCCGGCGAAGCGGTCGTACTCCGCGCTGCGCGCGGAGCCGGGCCGGGTGGCCAGGCCGATCCGGCGGCCCGGAGCGGGCGTCGCGAAGCGGACGGCGGCCAGCCGGTCGCTGCGGCCGGCCTCGACGTCCAGGGCGGTGGCCGGCAGCAGGGTGACGCCGAGACCGCCGGCGACCAGTTGGACGAGGGTGGAGAGCCCGGCGGCCCGGGTGCTGCCGACGGCCTGGTCGTTGCCCACCTCGCGGCAGATGTCCAGCGCCTGGTCGCGCAGGCAGTGGCCCTCCTCCAGCAGCAGGACGTCCAGGTCGAGCAGGACGTCGCGCGGCACGTCGATCCGGCCGGCCAGCCGGTGGTCGGGCGGGGTGACCAGGACGAAGTCCTCGTCGAACAGCGGGAGGTCGCGGGTGGGCGAGCCGCCGCCGGTGGGGAGGGCGAGCAGCAGGACGTCCAGGCGGCCGCCCGCCAGGCCGTCCAGCAGCGACGGTGTGCGCTCCTCGTGGACGTGCAGTTCCAGGTCCGGGTAGCTGTGGCGGACCAGCCGCAGCACGGCCGGCAGCAGGTAGGGCGCGACGGTGGGGATGACGCCGAGGTGCAGTGGCCCGGTGAACGGGCGGCGGGCCGCCTCGACCTCCTCGGTGAGGGCGTGCAGCGAGGAGAGCACCCGGCGCGCGTGATCGAGCACGCGCTCCCCCAGGGGGGTGATGATGACCTTGCGCGTCGTACGCTCGACCAACTGCGTGCCCAGCGCGTCCTCCAGCGCCGCGACCGCTCCGGACAGGGCCGGCTGGCTGGTTCCGGTGGCAGCGGCGGCGTCCCGGAAGTGCCGGTGCTCGGCGACCGCCACGAAGGCTCTGAGCTGCGCAACGGTCGGCGTGCGGGGCCCGCGCTGGGAGCCGGCCGCTGTGCCGTTCGCCACAGCGCCGTCCGGTTTGCGCGGTCGTTCCCGGCGGGGCTTGGGCTGCTGGGTATTGATAGCTCTCTCCGATCAGACACATCGAGTCTAGCTATTTCTGTGATCAGTAGCCGGTGTGGCACGGTGGATCACGTCCGGAAACTGTCGAATCATAGGCAATACGGACGTCAGCCCTCACATCTCAAACCCAGGAGAAGCGAACGTGCTCACGATCGGTGACAAGTTCCCCGAGTTCGAACTCAACGCCTGTGTCGACCTCGACGCCGCGAACGCGTTCGCCGAGATCAACCACAAGTCCTACGAGGGCAAGTGGAAGATCGTGTTCTTCTGGCCGATGGACTTCACCTTCGTCTGTCCGACCGAGATCGCCGCGTTCGGCAAGCTCAACGAGGAGTTCGCCGACCGCGACGCCCAGATCCTCGGCGTCTCCGGCGACTCGGAGTTCGTCCACCACGCCTGGCGCAAGGACCACAAGGACCTGCGCGACCTGCCCTTCCCGATGCTGGCCGACATCAAGCACGAGCTGATGCAGGCGTGCGGCGTCGAGGGCGCGGACGGCACCGCCCAGCGCGCGGTGTTCATCGTGGACCCGAACAACGAGATCCAGTTCGTCATGGTGACCGCGGGTTCGGTCGGCCGTAACCCCAAGGAGGTCCTGCGGGTGCTCGACGCCCTGCAGACCGACGAGCTCTGCCCGTGCAACTGGACCAAGGGCGAGGCCACCCTGGACGCCGACCAGCTCCTGGCGGGCTGACCGATGGCGCTGGACGACCTGAAGGCCGCTCTTCCGGAGTACGCCAAGGACCTCAAGCTCAACCTGAGCGCGGTCATCGGCAACTCCGACCTCCCGGCCCAGCAGCTCTGGGGCACCGTCCTCGCCTGCGCGATGGCCACCCGCAGCCCCTCGGTGCTGCGCGGGCTGGAGCCCGAGGCCCGTGAGCACCTCACCCCCGAGGCGTACAACGCCGCCAAGGGTGCGGCCGCGATCATGGGGATGAACAACGTCTACTACCGGACGCTGCACCTGCTCTCCGACAAGGAGTACAGCAGCATGCGGGCCGGCCTGCGGATGAACATCATCGGCACCCCGGGCGTCGAGAAGGCCGACTTCGAGCTCTGGTGCTTCGCGGTCTCCGCGATCAACGGCTGCGGCCAGTGCCTCGACTCGCACGAGGCCGTGCTCCGCAAGGCGGGTGTCGACCGCGAGGTCATCCAGGCCTCCGCGAAGATCGCCGCGGTCGTCCAGGCCGTCGCCGCGACCCTCGACTCCGAGGCCGTTCTCGCGGGCGTCGACGCCTGACGCGAACCGTCGCACGCCTGCCCGAGGGCCCCGCCGGACCACCGGCGGGGCCCTCGGCGCGTCTGCCGGGCCGGGCCCTACTCGGCCGGTACGGCCACCGCCGGATCGGGCGCGGCCGCGGCGGACGCCGCCGGGGTCCGGGCGGCCGCGGCCTCCCTGGCCGCTTCGAGAGCGACGAAGACCTCCTGCCCGGCCTCGTTGCGGCGGCGCAGATGGGCGACCACGGTGTTGGTGACGGCGATCAGCGGGACGGCGACGATGGCGCCGCCGATGCCGCCGACGATCGAGCCGGCCGCGACACCGAGCACCACACCGAGCGGGTGGACCCGCACGGCGCGGCCGAGGATCAGCGGCTGCAGGATGTGGCCCTCGATCTGCTGCACGGCCACCAGCACCACCAGCACCATCAGCGCGGTGAACGGACCTTCGGTGACCAGCGCGATCAGCACCGCGATGGTCCCGGTGACCAGGGCGCCGACCAGCGGGACGAAGGCGCCGAGGAAGATGATCACGGCCAGCGGCAGGGCCAGCGGGACGCCCAGCAACTCGATCCCGACACCGATGCAGACCGCGTCGATGAAGGCCACGCAGACCGTGCCCCGGACGTACGCGGTGAGCGTCGCCCACGCCTTCGGACCGGCGCCCGCCATCGCGTACCGGGACTGCCGGGGCAGACCGCGCAGCACCCAGTTCCAGATCTTCTCGCCGTCGTAGAGAAGGAAGAAGGTGGTGAAGAAGGCCAGCAGCATGGCGGTGAGGACTTCGACGGCGATCTGGGCGCCGGTGATGCCGGCCGAGGTGATCTGCTCGGAGTTGGCGTTGATCGCCGTGGTGATCTGCTTGGCGAAGTCGTTGATCTGCTGCTGGGTCAGGTGCAGCGGCCCGATCACCAGCCAGTGCCGGAGCTTGTCGACGCCGTCCTGGACCCGCACGGTGACCGACGGGAGGTTGGTCGTCACCTGCCAGACCACGAACCAGCCGACCAGTCCTATTCCGGCCAGGCCGCTCAGGAACGTGCCGGCGGCGGCCAGCGAGCGCGGCACACCGCGCCGGCGCAGCCAGGAGACGGTGGGCTCCAGCAGCGCGGAGATCAGCAGCGAGGCGAGCACCGCGAAGGCGACCAGGCGCAGCATGTCGACCACGCGGAAGAGCACGTACAGCGCGGCGCCCAGCAGCAGCAGGCGCCAGGTCGACTCGGCGGCGACCCGCAGGCCCCAGGGCACCGCCTCGGCCGGGGTGGCCGGGCGGCCGGGGTGCAGCTCACGGCCGAGCACGGCGGGGGTCGACGGCAGGGGCGCGAGGTCGGGCGGCGAGCCGGCCTCGGCGCGGCGGGGCGAGGGGACGTACTCGTCGAGCACGTCCGGGTCGGCCGGGGCCTGGTCCGGCGCGCCCTCGGATTCGGCGGCGATCGCCGCGCGCCGCCGCCGCTCGATGCCGGCCGCCGCGCGGGCGACCAGCGCCAGCCCGGTGGCCGCTGCCCTGAACGCTTTTCCGCCCCGTGTCATGTCGTCCCACCGCCGCTACCACCGGACCGCCGGACCCGGCGGACCCGGCGGAAACGCCGTGGTCCCGCCACGGCTGTCGGGATGACGCTACCCGCCCGCCGAACGGGGATTCCGGGCGACCGCCGGGTTTCCGTCCGGGGCGGGCCGAAGAGCCGGTGAGAAATCACCACAAACACGGCGGAACCGGTGGTTTCAGTTCTGCGGACGACGGGGAGGTACCCGAACGAAGGCCCGAGAACCAACCGTCGGCGGACCGGTCGGCGAGGGAAGCAACCAGGACCCCTTCCCCGCTCCGCGTCCGCACCCAGGACCGCACCGCCCGCGCGCACTGGTCAGCGTCGCCGGGCGGCGCGGCCCGTCCCCGCCCGGGCGGGCGGGCGGGCGACGGCCGACGGCCGGGGTCGCGCACACGCGAGAACCCCCGGGCCGCGCGCACACGCGAGAACCCCCGGGCCGCGAGGGGCGGATTCTTGGGGTCCTCGCAACACCTGATGACCTATGCGGTCGTCAGTAGATCACGCAGGCGCTCGGCTGGAGTTTTCCAGCCGAGCGTTTTGCGTGGCCGGCCGTTGAGTTGCTGGGCGACGTGTTCGAGGTCTTCGGGGCTGTGCACGGACAGGTCGGTGCTCTTGGGGAAGTACTGCCGTAGCAGGCCGTTGGTGTTCTCGTTCGATCCGCGCTGCCAGGGGGAGTGCGGATCGCAGAAGTAGACCGGTACTCCCGTGGCGACGGTGAACTGCTTGTGCGCTGCCATCTCGCAGCCCTGGTCCCAGGTCAGTGAGCCGCGTAGGTGCTCGGGCAGTGTCTGGATCAAGGGCACCAGCACGTCGCGGACCTCCGCGGCGGTGTGCCCGCCGGGCAGGTGCCCGAGCATGACGTAGCGGGTGGAGCGCTCGACCAGGGTCACGATCGCGCTCTCGCTGCGGGGGCCGACGATCAGATCGCCCTCCCAGTGGCCGGGCACCGCCCGGTCCTCGACCTCGGCAGGCCGCTCGGAGATCATCACCATCTCGTCGACGAACCGGCGGGTGCGCTGCTCGGGGCTGCGGTGCGGCTTGCGGCGGGTTCGGCCGGTGCGCAGTGCGAGTGCGACCTCGCGTCGCAGCCCGCCACGTGCCTGGACGTAGATCGCCTGGTAGATCGTCTCCGGACTCACCCGCATGCTCTCGTCGTCGGGGAACTCGATGACCAGAGCGTGACAGATCTGCTCGGGCGACCACCGCTCCCGCAGCTTGCCCGCGACGAACTCGCGCAGCGAACCCGCCCGGGCGAGCTTGGACTCCTTGGGGCGCGACCGGCTTCCCGCCCATGCCCGCTGGGCCCGGTGCGGCCGGTAGACGCCGTCGACCGCACGGGTGTCGATCTCGCGCTTGACGGTGGAGGCCGGCCGGCCCAGGGCCCGCCCGATCGCCCGCAGCGACCGGCCCTCCCGACGCATGTCGGCGATCAGCTCCCGCTCGCCCACCGTCAGGAACCGTGGGTGCAGTCCGGCCTCGACCGCCGCTGTCGAGGGCGCCGACGTGCCGGTAACGGTGCTGGTCATACCCGTTGTGTAGTCGATCCTGCGCCCATCGGGGTAGATGCGCGCGTGACCGATCTGCCGAATCCCGCGATCCCAGTCCCGGGCAGTGCGCTCGTGGACCCCGACCTGCACGGCGGCGTCCTGCCGTCGCACCCCGGCCGCGCGAAGCCGGTCGTACTCCGCCCGCCCCGGGTGCCCGTCCCTTCCCGGCTTCCCACGGCCACGGACACCGGCCTTCCGCGCCCACCCGGCCGCCGTGTGACGGCTCACCCCGACTGCCCGGGCCGCACCCGTGACACTGCCGTTCTCCCGGTCCAGCGCCTCGAAGAACCTCGCCTTCAAGCCCTCAAAATCCACGATCCCCGCAACTCCCTGAATCCAGGGTGTTGCGGGGATCGCTAGAACCCGCCAGGTGCGTCCGGGGGTTCTCGGGTGCGACATCCGGTACCCGGTCGGTCGCTCCGGGTACGGGCGGTCCTAGTACCAGTGGTGCGACTGCCAGAACGACCAGGCACCGCAGGGGCTGCCGTAGCGGGTGTTCATGTAGCCGAGGCCCCACTTGATCTGGGTCGCGGGGTTGGTGCGCCAGTCCGCGCCGGCCGTGGCCATCTTGGAGCCGGGCAGCGCCTGGACCAGGCCGTACGCGCCCGAGCCGGCGTTGGTGGCCGTGTAGTTCCAGCCGCTCTCGCGCTTCACGATCTGGCTGAAGCACTGGAACTGCGAGTCGTCGCCGATGATCTGCTGGGCGAGCGCCTGCACCGAACCGGGGCTGACCGACACCGCAGTGGCGTCGACCGCGGTCATGGCCGAGCGGGCCTTGGCGCGGTTGGCGGCGGCCTCGTCGGCCACCCGCTTGTCCTCGGCCGCCTTGGCGGCCTTCTCCGCGTCGGCCTTGGCCTGCGCGTCGGCGGCGGCCTTCTGGCGCGCTGCCTCCTCGGCCGCCTTCTTCGCGGCAGCGTCGGCCGAGGCCTGCTGGGCGCTGGCCTGCTCGCTGAAGTGGTCACTGATGGTCTGCGCCTGGGCGCCAGAGGGGACGTCGGCAAGCAGGGTGGATCCTGCGACATCGACCGTCTGTGCGGTCTTGCCCTCGCTGCCCGAGGCCACACCCGCGACGGCACCGACAGCGGTGACGACGGTGGCGGAGGCCACAGCAACTCCCCGGACCGAGATCCGAGTCACATGGTTTCCTTCCAGCATCACCCACGCGTGACCGTAGGGCGCAACATGCCCCTTGGCACTGTCCTCCGCCGAAACCGGTCACGGGAGGTGCTGGCCCGTCGCCCACCGGGGTGACCCGGCAGGGCGTGTTGATCGGGCGGCGTACGGCTCAGGTTTTCAGTTGTTCTCCCACCGACCGGAGTTGGCGGGCTTTTCGCACACACCGCCACCGTCTTGGTGGCGCGGACCCCGGCGAAGGGGCCCTGTCGTGCCGTACGCGGGGCCTGACAGGGAACTCACCATGCCGCACCGGGCATCTCCGGCGCAATTCCCGTCTGCGTGGCGCATCTCACAATCGATCGACGCGGGAAATTCCCCCGTTCGGCAGACAAAAGGCAGTCAGATGTGATGACAAACGTGAAGCCCGCTCCATCAGGAGCGGGCTGCACGCAGAGAATTGACCGTCAATGGGAGTTACGTCCCATTTGTCGCATCGCCGATCCGGCGCACGCCCGGCCGTTGCTCAGAGCTGGATGTCCTCCAGCATCTCCGTGACCAGCGCCGCGATCGGCGAACGCTCCGAGCGGGTCAGCGTGATGTGGGCGAACAGCGGGTGCCCCTTCAGCTTCTCCACCACCGCCACGACGCCGTCGTGGCGGCCCACCCGCAGGTTGTCCCGCTGCGCCACGTCGTGGGTGAGCACCACCCGCGAGCCCTGGCCGATCCGGGACAGCACCGTGAGCAGCACGTTGCGTTCCAGTGACTGGGCCTCGTCCACGATCACGAAGGCGTCGTGCAGGGAGCGCCCGCGGATGTGGGTGAGCGGCAGCACCTCCAGCATCCCCCGGGAGATCACCTCCTCGATCACGTCCGGGGTGGTGACGGCGGAGAGGGTGTCGAAGACCGCCTGCGCCCAGGGGCCCATCTTCTCCGACTCGGATCCGGGCAGGTAGCCCAGCTCCTGGCCGCCGACCGCGTAGAGCGGGCGGAACACCATCACCTTGCGGTGCTGCTGGCGCTCCAGCACGGCCTCCAGGCCGGCGCAGAGCGCCAGCGCCGACTTTCCGGTGCCGGCCCGGCCGCCCATCGACACGATGCCGATCTCCGGGTCGAGCAGGAGGTCCAACGCGACCCGCTGCTCGGCGCTGCGCCCGCGCAGCCCGAAGGCCTCCCGGTCACCGCGCACCAGCCGCACCCGGCCGTCCCCGGCCACCCGGCCGAGAGCGCGGCCGCGCTCCGAGGTGAGCACCAGTCCGGTGTGGACCGGCAGCTCCTCGGCGCCCTCCACGTCCACCGCCGCGTCGTGGCCGGCGCCGAACAGCGCGTCCACCTGGTCGCCGGAGACGTGCAGCTCGGCCATCCCCGTCCAGCCGGACGTAGAGGCGAGTTCGGCCCGGTACTCCTCGGCCAGCAGGCCGACCGAGCTGGCCTTGATCCGCAGCGGCAGGTCCTTGGAGACGACGGTGACGTCGTACCCCTCCGCCTGAAGGTTGCGGGCCACCGCGAGGATGCGGGTGTCCGCCTCGCCGCCGCCGATGCGGTAGCCGGCCGGCAGGATCGACGTGTCCGAGTGGTTCAGCTCCACCCTGATCGTGCCGCCGAGTTCGCCCACCGGGATCGGCTCGTCGAGGCGGCCGTACCGGATGCGGTAGTCGTCGAGCAGGCGAAGCGCCTGACGCGCGAAGTAGCCCAGCTCGGGGTGGTGGCGCTTGGCCTCCAGCTCGGTCACCACCACCACCGGCAGGACGACCTCGTGCTCCTCGAAGCGCGTCATGGCGAGGGGGTCTGCCAGGAGCACGCTGGTGTCGAGAACGTACGTGCGCCGGTCTGGTGTCCGGCGGCTCTTGGAACTGACCACTAGGCCTCCAGGGCGGATGACCCTGCGTCACCCGCGGCATACCGGCCCCCGCGGCCCCGGCGGCCTGGGTACCGGTCTGATCCGAGTATTCCCAGGCGAGGGGTGGTGCATTCGCGCCGGAGCGAACTGACGGATCATTCCTGGTGAACGTTTGCCCCGGCCGCCGCCGGGTACGTCAGCATGTCGGATCCCGCACGGCCCGTCAGGCCCGGAACGCCGGGATTCAGAGCCCCAGCCGCCGGTTGCGCTGCTGGAAGTCACGCAACGCCCGCAGGAAGTCCACCTTGCGGAAGGCCGGCCAGTACGCCTCGCAGAAGTAGAACTCGCTGTGGGCGCTCTGCCAGAGCAGGAAGCCGGACAGGCGCTGTTCGCCGGAGGTGCGGATCACCAGGTCGGGGTCGGGCTGGCCCTTGGTGTAGAGGTGCTCGGCGATGTGCTCGACGTCGAGGATCTCGGCGAGCTCCTCGATCGAGGTGCCGCGGCCGGCGTGCTCCTGGAGGAGCGAGCGGACGGCGTCGGCGATCTCGTGCCGGCCGCCGTAGCCGACCGCGACGTTGACCGTGATGCCGTCGATGTGCGCGGTGTCCTGGGCCGCCTGCTTGAGGACGCCGGCGGTCTTCGGCGGGAGGAGGTCCAGTGCGCCGACCGGGTTGACCTTCCAGCGGTGCGCGGCGGCGAGGCCGGTGACGGCGTCCTCGATGATCCCGAGCAGCGGGACGAGCTCCTCGGCGGGCCGGGAGAGGTTGTCGGTGGAGAGCATCCAGAGCGTGACGACCTTGACGTGCGTCTCGTCGCACCAGCCCAGGAACTCGCTGATCTTGTCGGCACCACGCTGGTGCCCGTAGGCGGTGGTGCCCCCGGTGGCCTTGGCCCAGCGGCGGTTGCCGTCCAGGATCACACCGACGTGGTGGGGGGTACGGGCGAGGTGCACCTCGACCCGACGGCCGTAGAGGCCGTACATACCGTCGAGCAGGGTGCGCAGACCCGGCGTGCGTTCGACGACATCGCGCAGACCCATGGTTTTCCGGCCCCTCCGTGCTCATTCACTTGGGGTGCGTACAACCCCGCGGCGCAGCCTACTCCCGCCTGGTCTCCGACGGTAAAGCCGCAGGTCCCGGTCCGATCACGGTCGGGCGTCGCGGGTGGCCCCGGAGGGTGGGCGCCAGATCACGGGTACTGGGTCGGGTCGGATACGGAACGGTCTCCGCTTCCTTAAGGGATTCGTAAGTCGGCCCTGGATGCTTGACGATCCCTATTGGTCTAGTCCAGCTTGTGTGCCAGGGCGAGTGACTCCCATCACCACCCCAACCCCCACGAGCAGTTCTGCGGACCTTCCCTCCCCCACAACCGCGGCCGCCGCGCCCCCCACCGCGGCGGCCGCTCCCTCCTCCCACAGGAGCGACGCCACCATGGCCCGTACGCTGAACCAGCCCGCGCACAAGCGCCGGCGCACTCTGCCCGCCCTCGCGGCCGGCACCACGGCCCTCGCCCTGGCGGGCACCGGTCTGGCCCTGTTCGCCGGTGGCGCCAGCGCCGCCGTCGGCAACGTGGCGGTCAACGGCGGCTTCGAGAGCGGCCTGTCCGGCTGGACCTGTACCGGCACGACCGCCGCGGTCGGCTCCCCGGTCCACTCGGGCAGCGGCGCGCTGCTCGCGACGCCCGGCGCCGGTGACACCGCCGAGTGCCGCCAGACCGTCTCGGTGCTCCCCAACACCAGCTACACGCTGGCCGGCTGGGTCCAGGGCCCGTACGTCTACCTCGGCGCCAGCGGCACCGGCGGCACCGACCCGAGCACCTGGTCGGCCCAGAGCAGCTGGAACCAGCTCAGCACCAGCTTCACCACCGGCGCCTCCACCAGCAGCGTCACCCTCTACGTGCACGGCTGGTACGGACAGGCCGCCTACAGCGCCGACGACATCACCCTGACCGGCCCGGCCGGCACCGCCTCGCCGAGCCCCTCGCCCACCGCGACGGCCTCGCCGACCCCCACCGCCTCCCCCACCGCGACGGCCTCGCCGACCGCCACCAAGTCGCCGACCGCTTCGCCGACCGCCACCGCCTCCCCCACCGCGACCGCGTCGCCGACCGCCACCGCGACGGCCACCCAGCCGCCCGTGACCGGCCTGCCGAAGCACGTGCTGACCGGCTACTGGCAGAACTTCGACAACGGCGCGACCGTCCAGAAGCTCAAGGACGTCCAGAGCGCGTACGACATCATCGCGGTGTCCTTCGCCGACGCGACCACCACGTCCGGCGGGATCAGCTTCACGCTCGACCCGAAGCTCTCCACCGCGCTGGGCGGCTACACCGACGCCGACTTCAAGGCCGACATCGCCGTCAAGCACGCGGCCGGCAAGAAGGTCGTCCTCTCGGTCGGCGGCCAGAACGGCGCGATCAGCGTCGCCAACTCCGCCGCCGCGACCACCTTCGCCAACAACGCGTACGCGCTGATCCAGCAGTACGGCTTCGACGGTGTCGACATCGACCTGGAGAACGGCGTCGACGCCACCTACATGGCGCAGTCGCTGCACACCCTGGCGGGCAAGGTCGGCTCCAACTTCGTCCTGACCATGGCCCCCGAGACGATCGGGATGTACAGCACCTCCGGCAACTACTTCCAGCTGGCGCTGAACGTCAAGGACATCCTGACCGTCGTCAACACCCAGTTCTACAACTCGGGCGGCATGAACGGCTGCGACGGCAAGGTCTACAACCAGGGCACCGTCGACTTCATCACCGCCCAGGTCTGCACCCACATCCAGGGCGGCCTGCGTCCCGACCAGGTCGGCATCGGTGTCCCGGCGTCCGCCAAGGGCGCGGGCAGCGGCTACGTCTCCTCGGCCCTGGTCGACAACGCGCTGGACTGCCTGGCGACCGGCAACCACTGCGGCAGCTTCGTCCCGCCGGCCAAGTGGCCGACCATCCGCGGCGCGATGACCTGGTCCACCAACTGGGACGCTGCCAACGGCAACGACTTCTCCAACACCGTGGGCAGCTTCGTCCACAACATGCCGTAACTCCCGGGCGCGCCACTCCTTGAGGGAGGAGCCGGCGCGCCGCACGGCGGGGCCCGCCGCACCGACCAGGTGCGGCGGGCCCCGTCCGCGTGTGCGCCCGGGGCGGGGCGCGGCCGATGCGGCCCGGGCACGGACCTCAGCCCTGGGCGAGGACGATCGCGAGCAGCGTGCCGACCAGCATGAAGGGGCCGAACGGCAGCTCGATCCCGCGCGCCGGGCGGCGCCGTGCCCAGGCCGCCAGCGCCCGTGCCGTGCCCCAGAGCCCGGCCGCCGCGGAGGCCAGGAAGAGCGCCGTGAACGCGGTGCCCCAGCCGTACCGGCCGAGCACCGCGCCGAGCGAGAGCGCGAGTCTGGAGTCGCCGCCGCCCAGCAGGCCGAACCAGGCCGGCACCTCGAACAGCAGACCGGCCGCCAGGGCCACCCAGAGGCAGCGCACCGACGCCCCCGGCGTCCCCGCCACGAGCGCGGCCAACGGCAGGAGGACGGCCAGCCCGAGGCCGAGCCGCAGCGTCAGCGCGTCCGGCAGCCGGCGCACCGCGCCGTCCACGAAGCCGAGCACCACGCCGAACCCGGCCGTCCAGAGCAGCGGCAGGGCGTCCGGCGCCCCGGCCGCCACCGTCCACAGCACGGTCGCCCCCACCGCCGCCGCCACCGCCTCGACCTGCCCGGTGCCGGGGCCGAGCCGCCCGCCGCACCCGGGGCAGCGCCCGCTCGGCGGCAGCGCCCGTACCGCCCGCGCGCAGTGCGGGCAGGCCGCCTGCAGCGCCTCCCCGTACGGGACCGCGTGGCGCACCACCACCCCACGCAGCAGCGGCGCGAGTGCCGCTCCGGCCACCGCGCCCGTCACCGCCAGGATCACCGCTCCGTTCACCGCTCCCCCTCCTCCGGATCGTCGAGCGGCCCCCACCGCAGGGCCGCGAAGGGTGGCGTGAGCCGTCCGCCACCTCCGTTAGAGTCTGGTGCTTTGCGATTCGCACCAACCACGGGGGACACGTCTTGACGTCCGTTCAGAACATCCTGCGCGCAGCCGTTCCGGCCGCCGCACTCGCCCTGCTGCTGACCGGCTGCGGGCCGGACAACAACGGTGGACCGGGTGGCGACGCGGCCGCGGGCCCGGCCACCGGCACACCCGCCGCCACGGCGGTCGCCGACCCGAGCGGCGCCGTCACCGGTGGCGGCGCCGACGGCGGCTCGACGGGCGGCCCGGGCACGGCGGCGGGTTCGGCGGCGCCCGCCGGCGCCGACGCGGCCGGCGCCGGCACCTACGCGAGTCCGCTGGGCGCGAGCGCGACCGGTCACTACGTGGGCAAGGTGAAGGCCGACCTCACCCCGGTCTCCCTGGTCAAGGTCGGCGCGGCCGATCTGGCACCGCTGAACATCCCGGCCGCGGACCTGGCGGGCCGGACGCCGTACTACCTGACCATGTCGTTCACCAACCGCTCCGGCGCCACGGTGGCCGACAACTACTTCATGCAGCGGGTCCGGCTCACCGCCGACGAGCAGGACACGGGGGTGCTGGCGGCCGCGGTCGCGCCCGGCAGGTCCGCGGCGGCCTGCAACGCCGGCGCGAAGGCGCCGTCGCCGGCCGACGGCCAGAGCCAGAAGTCGTGCAGCGTCTACCTCTTCCCGGCCGGCAGCACGCCGAAGTTCATCAGCTACGGCTCGATCATGGACGACCACCCGCTGGTCTGGAAGGCCTCCTGACCCTGCCTCCGCGGTGGGGCCGGCCCGCCCGGCCGGCCCCGCCGCCGGTCCGGCGCGGCCGCTCCCCGGCGGCCGTTCGCGGCGACGCGTGTCCACGTGGCAGACGACACGCGACCGCGCGGGGCCCGGACCCGTAAAGTAGGCAGGCATGCAGGTGATCCAGTCCAGCAAGCTCGCCAATGTCTGCTACGACATCCGCGGCCCGGTGCTCGACGAGGCGATGCGGCTGGAGGACCAGGGCCACCGCATCCTCAAGCTCAACACGGGCAATCCGGCCCTGTTCGGCTTCGACGCGCCCCCGGAGATCCTCCAGGACATCCTGCGCAACCTCTCCACCGCGCACGGCTACGGGGACTCCAAGGGCCTGCTCTCCGCCCGCCGGGCCGTGGTCATGCACTACGAGGAGCGCGGCCTGCACGGACTCGGCGTCGAGGACGTCTTCCTCGGCAACGGTGTCTCGGAGCTGATCCAGCTCGCGATGACCGCCCTGCTGGACGACGGCGACGAGGTACTCGTCCCGGCGCCCGACTACCCGCTGTGGACGGCCTCGGTCAGCCTGGCCGGCGGCACCGCCGTGCACTACCGCTGCGACGAGCAGTCGGAGTGGTACCCGGACCTCGCGGACATCGAGTCCAAGGTCACCGACCGCACCCGGGCGATCGTGGTGATCAACCCGAACAACCCGACCGGTGCGGTGTACCCGCGCGAGATCCTCGAGGGCATCGTCGAGATCGGCCGGCGCCACCAGCTGGTGATCTACGCGGACGAGATCTACGACAAGATCCTCTACGACGACGCCGAGCACATCCCACTGGCCACCCTGGCCCCGGATCTGTTCTGCGTCACCTTCAACGGGCTCTCCAAGGCCTACCGGGTGGCGGGCTTCCGCTCCGGCTGGATGGTCCTCTCCGGCGACCGGCAGCGGGCCGGCAGCTACATCGAGGGCCTGACCGTCCTGGCCTCGATGCGGCTCTGTGCCAACATGCCGGCCCAGCACGCGGTGGCCGCCGCGCTCGGCGGACGGCAGTCGATCAAGGACCTGATCCTGCCCGGCGGCAGGCTGCTGGAGTCCCGGGACGCCGCCTACCGGATGCTCAACGACATCCCGGGCGTGAGCTGCGTCAAGCCCAAGGGAGCGCTGTACGCGTTCCCGAGGCTCGACCCGAACGTGTACAAGATCAAGGACGACGCCCAGATGGTGCTCGACCTGCTGCGCTCGCAGCGGATCCTGCTCGTCCAGGGCACCGGCTTCAACTGGCCCGAACCGGACCACTTCCGCCTGGTCACCCTGCCGCGCGCCGAGGAGATCACCGACGCGGTCACCCGGATCGGCGACTTCCTGAGCGGGTACACCCAGCCCTGACGGGCCGTACGACGACGGGCCGCTCGACGGGCCGTACGACGACGGGCTGAACCTCGACGGGCCCGAGCACGGCCGCGGGCCGACCCGGCGACCGAGCGGCCGCGGCCGGAGTCCCGGTCCGGACGATCACCCGACTCGGTCGGGGCGGGTGATCGTCCGGCCGGGGCTCCGGCCGCAGCCGTCACGTGTACGGCATCACGTGTACGGCGTCAGGTCGACGGCGTCACGTGTACGGCGTCAGGTCGACGGCGTCAGGCGCACGGCATCGTCCGCACGCGGTGCCCGGCTAGCCGAGGCGCTTGACCAGTGCCCGGTACTCGTCCCACAGCGCGGTGGGCGTGTGCTCACCGAAGAGCTCCAGGTGCTCCGGGACGAGCGCGGCCTCCTGGCGCCAGATGTCGGCGTCCACGGTGAAGAGCAGTTCGCGGTCCTCGGCCGACAGCTCCAGGCCGGACAGGTCGAAGGCCTCCTCGGTCGGCAGCACGCCGATCGGGGTCTCGACGCCCTCGCCGGTGCCCTCCAGCCGCTCGACGATCCACTTGAGGACCCGGCTGTTCTCGCCGTAGCCCGGCCAGACGAACTGCCCCGCGCCGTTCTTGCGGAACCAGTTCACGTAGTAGATCTTCGGCAGCTTCGCGGCGTCGGCCTGCGCACCCAGCTCCAGCCAGTGGCCGAAGTAGTCGCCCATGTTGTAGCCGCAGAAGGGCAGCATCGCGAAGGGGTCGCGGCGCAGCTCACCGACGGTGCCCTCGGCGGCGGCGGTCTTCTCGGAGGCGATGTTGGCGCCCAGGAAGACGCCGTGCTGCCAGTCGAAGGACTCGGTCACCAGCGGGACGGCGGTGGCGCGGCGGCCGCCGAACAGGATGGCCGAGATCGGCACGCCCGCCGGGTCCTCCCACTCCGGGGCGATCGTCGGGCACTGCGCGGCCGGGACGGCGAAGCGGGCGTTGGGGTGGGCGGCCGGGGTGCCGGACTCCGGCGTCCAGTCGTTGCCGCGCCAGTCGGTGAGGTGCGCCGGGGGCTCGTCGGTGAGGCCCTCCCACCACACGTCGCCGTCGTCGGTCAGCGCGACGTTGGTGTAGACGGTGTTGCCCCAGAGCGTCTCGATGGCGTTGGCGTTGGTGTCCACGCCGGTGCCGGGGGCGACGCCGAAGAAGCCCGCCTCGGGGTTGATGGCGTGGAGCCGGCCGTCGGCGCCGAAGCGCATCCAGGCGATGTCGTCGCCGATCGTCTCGACCGTCCACCCCGGGATGGTCGGCTGGAGCATCGCGAGGTTGGTCTTGCCGCAGGCACTCGGGAAGGCGGCCGCGACGTACTTCGCCTCGCCCGTGGGCGGGGTCAGCTTCAGGACGAGCATGTGCTCGGCCAGCCAGCCCTCGTCGCGGGCCATCGTGGAGGCGATGCGCAGCGCGTAGCACTTCTTGCCGAGCAGGGCGTTGCCGCCGTAGCCGGAGCCGAAGGACCAGATCTCGCGGGTCTCGGGGAAGTGCGAGATGTACTTGGTGCTGTTGCACGGCCACGCGACGTCCGCCTGGCCCTCGGCCAGCGGGGCGCCGAGGGTGTGCACGGCCTTGACGAACTCGCCGTCCTCGCCGAGCTGGTCGATCACGGCCCGGCCCATGCGGGTCATCACGCGCATCGACACGGCGACGTAGGCGGAGTCGGTGATCTCGACGCCGTACGCGGCCAGCGGGGAGCCGACCGGGCCCATCGAGAACGGCACCACGTACATGGTGCGGCCCTTCATCGCGCCCTTGAAGAGCCCGTTCGCGCCGCTGAAGAGCTCCCGCATCTCGGCGGGGGCCTTCCAGTTGTTGGTGGGGCCGGCGTCCTTCTCCTGCTCGGAGCAGATGTAGGTGCGGTCCTCGACGCGGGCGACGTCCGTGGGATCGGAGGCGGCGTAGTAGGAGTTGGGCCGCTTCTCGTGGTTGAGCTTCTTGAAGGTGCCCTGGGCCACCAGGAGCTCGGCGAGGCGCTGGTACTCCTCCTCCGAGCCGTCGCACCACTCGATGCGGTCGGGCTGGGTGAGCTCCGCGATCTCGCTCACCCAGGCCAGCAGACGCTTGTGGCGGGTGGGCGCGGATGCGCTGAGAGCAGAGTTCTCGTACGACACGATCGCTCCGTTTCACGCCATCTCGGCACCGAGACGGCGTAGCGGGGGTTTGAGGGTGCTTGCAGCGTAGCTCCGGCTTTCGAGCGTGAACACGGCACCTCGGCAAGTTTGACGCTACTTTTACTCCATTCCGGCTGATTACTAGCCGGTAATCCAGCGTTCACGTCTCGCTTGGAGCGTTCGATTCACGAGGGCAAACACTCCACAATGTCCAAGAGTGATGAGCACCACTTTCTACGTGCCAGTAACCTACGGAGCCGTAGGTAGCATGTTGCGCATGACAGCTGAGCAGACCCCGGCCCTCGAAACGCTCGCGGCGGAGGTCAAGCCGAAGTGGCGTGGATGGCTGCACGCCGGGATGTTCCCGGCCTCGGTCGCGGCCGGCATCGTGCTGATCTGCCTGGCCGGCTCGACGACCGCCAGGATCGCGTGCGCGATCTACTCGGTGAGCGCGTGGCTGCTGTTCGGCGTCAGCGCCGTGTACCACCGCTTCACCTGGGGCGCTCGGGGCGACGCCGTACTGCGCCGGCTCGACCACGCGAACATCTTCCTGATCATCGCGGGCTCCTACACGCCGTTCACCATCCTGCTGCTGCACGGCGGCCGGCAGCAGACCCTGCTCTGGCTGGTCTGGGGCGGGGCGCTGGCGGGAATAGCGTTCCGGGTCTTCTGGGTCGGCGCCCCGCGCTGGCTCTACACGCCCTGCTACCTCGCCCTCGGGTGGGCGGCCGTCTTCTTCCTGCCCGACATGATCCGCACCGGCGGCGCCGCCGTGATCACCCTCATGATCGTCGGCGGCGTCCTCTACAGCCTCGGCGGCGTGGTGTACGGGCTCAAGCGGCCCGACCCGTCACCGCGTTGGTTCGGGTTCCACGAGGTCTTCCACGCCTTCACCCTCGGCGCGTTCATCGTGCAGTACGTAGGCGTCTCGCTGGTGGCCTACAGCGTCGCGAGCTGAACCGACGGGGGCGTGGGCCACGCCGGCCCGCTTCGCCGCCCGGGCGCCCAGCGCCTCGTGCGCCCGCCGACAGCGCTCGCAGTGCGCCGGATCCGGCCGGTCTCCGCCGGGCCGGCGCACCCCCCGCGGGAGCCGGATCCACGCCCCCCGGCCGTTCGCCAGCCGGAAGCGGCGCGCCACGTAGGTCATCACCAGCAGCACCTCGACACCCGCCACCCCCAGGACGAGCCCCGCGCCGCTGAGCAGATAGGCCGCGACCACGGCCAGTGCGGCGGCCACCACGATCGCGGCGCCCCACAGCTGCGCCCCCGTCGAACCGTTGTCCGGCATCGGCTTCCCCTCTCCGTGCGGGCTCGTGGTCGGCTCCGGCCGCCCCACCCCTTCCGCCTTCGACATCACCTCGGTCGCCATTGACCCAGTGCCACATGGTATCTACCGACCGTGATCCGGGGGCCACCCGGGACGGCGAACGGGGGATCAACGCTGCGTCAATTTCCTGTGTGCGGCCAGTATTTGTCGTTTGATCACACTCTGTTACGAGGGGATCGTCGGCAGGCACCCCGGCGTCCGGCGCCGGTTCCGGCGCCGGACGCGGCCCCTGAGCAGCGGCGATCCTCCGGCCGCGGCGGCCGAGGCCCCTCCCCGCCACCGAGAACTGCCACCGAGAGCCGCCACCGAGAGCCGCCACCGAAAGCTGCCAGGATCTGTGCATGGAGATCCGTCGCATCACGCAGGCCGAGGACGTCCGGTCCGCCGGCCACCTGTTCGACTCACCGCCCCGGCCGGAGGCGACCGCGCGCTTCCTCGCGGACGAGCGCCATCACCTGCTGATCGCCTACGCGGACGACGTCCCGGCCGGCATGGTCACCGGTGTCGAGATGACGCACCCGGACAAGGGCACCGAGATGTTCCTGTACGAGCTCGGCGTGGACGAGCCGTTCCGCGGACGCGGGGTCGGCCGGGCCCTGGTGTCGGCGCTCGCCGACCTGACCCGCGAGCGCGGCTGCTACGGGATGTGGACGATCACCGAGGAGGACAACGAAGCGGCGCTCGCGACGTACGAACGCGCCGGGGGCTCGCCGGAGGGGGAGCAGGTCGCCCTCGTCTGGACCTTCGACCGGCCGTAGGCCGGGCAGGTGGCCCTCACGCGTGCGGCGGCAGCGCGGGCAGGACGACCGGGGCGGGCCGTGCCACGGCAAGGACGACGACGCTCCCGCCGTACGCGGCGGACGGCGGGTGCCCGCCGTCCGCCGAGCCCCGCCGTCCGCCGCCGGCGGCTACCCGCGCACCCGCCTGCGCAGCGCGACGCCCGCGCCCGCGAGGGCGGTGAGGCCGAGCGCCGCGACCGTCACGGCCGGCAGGGTGGCGCCGCCGCCGCTCGTCGCCGGCCCCGCCTCGTCCGGCCGGTAGCCGCCGCCCAGGCCCGCCCGGTCGTACGCGGAGCCGGGCAGCTTGTCCCCGTACCGCCGGTGCACCAGGCTCTGGTACGCGGCCACGGTGGCCCCGTCCGCGCCGACCGATCGGCGGGCCTCGTCGTCGAGCGGCAGCACCCGGCCGTCGCGCAGCACGTACCAGGCGTTCAGCTGCGGCTCGCGGAACGCCGTCCCGCCGCCGGTGTCGGCGGCCTTCGCCGCGTAGTCGCTCTCGTCGCCGCCGGACGCGATGTCGACCACCTTCCAGCCGTCGGCCCGCCGGACCGTCCAGACCGAGGCGACCCGGCCGTCCGCGGAGACGGCCCGGCTGGCCACGAAGTCCGTCCGGGCCACCGGCGCTCCGGGCGTACCGGCCACGAACCCCTCGTCGAGCGTGTAGACCGCCACCGGGTCGCCGACCAGTCGCGGAGCGGCGGCGGCCGCCGCCCTCGCCTCCTGGGCCGCGTCGAGGGTCTGCCACTGGGCCGGCAGGGCGCCACCGTGGGCGAAGAAGTGGCCCAACCGGTCCAGTACGGCCGGGTCCCGCGCGGCGTCGTGGGCCCGTGCCAGGTCGGCGGCGCCGAGCGGAACGGGAGCCGCGCCGTCGGCCGCCCGGGCGAGCGGGGCGCCGGCCAGGACGAGCACGGCGGTGAGCAGTGCGGCGGCGGGGCCCGCCACCGCCACGGACTTCCGGATGCCGGTCATGTCG
Organism: Kitasatospora sp. NBC_00315; assembly: GCF_041435095.1. NCBI lineage: Bacteria > Bacillati > Actinomycetota > Actinomycetes > Kitasatosporales > Streptomycetaceae > Kitasatospora > Kitasatospora sp. NBC_00315. The sequence goes on from NZ_CP108025.1 coordinate 3,404,549, forward strand.
CTCCTCACGCGCCGATCCGGTACAGGGAGTGGGTCCAGGAGAAGGAGCCGTTGCTCACGTAGTACGAGTAGTCGGCCCAGTTGTAGCGGTAGTCCGACGGCCACGGGTCGCCCCAGTAGACCCAGTTGCTGCTGGTGTCGTAGCCGTACAGGACGTGCATGTGGCCGCCGCCGGAACTCCACTGGATCCGGGTCTCCACCGGCCGGTCCGCGTTCACCTCGGTCTGAACGGTGGCGTAGCGAAGGTAACCGGTGACGTAGGTGCCCGGGTTGACGCCGATCCGGCCGAAGGCGTTCTGCACGTCGCCCAGACTGGCCTGGTTGTTGGGGCAGGCCGAGGTGGAGGAGCGGCCGAACGCGGCGTTGCAGAACTGGTTCTGGCTGTAGCCGTAGCCGAACCAGGTGGCGATGGTGTTGCCGCTCGCCGCCCAGCACCAGTTGGTGTTCTGCTGCTGCTGCATGGTGATGTCGAGCTGCTTGGACGTGCCGGCCAGGTCCGACCAGGTGCCGCCCGGCGCCGTGGACCGCGGCCGTGGGGAGGGCGCGGCCTGGACGGGCGCGGTGGCGGCGGCCGTGAGCGCGGGCGCGAGCACGCCGAGGGTGAGGGCCGCGACCGTACGACGTAGCCGTGTGCGAGGAACTGCCATGGGGGAAGGCCTCCTTGCATCTGCGGAGGAGAGGATGTGGGGGCGCGTCCGGACGCGTGCGACAGAGCATCCGCCTGGTGACGAGGGACGGTCAACGCCTCGATGACGGTGCGGGAGCGGAGTGTGAACGACCCGCGCGCCGGTGTGAACGGCCGGGCGGCGGCCCCGGGCGCGCACGCGCGAAGCGGTGACAATCCGGGCCGGCCCGTGTGAATATTCACGCCCGACCAGGTGCCATCGCTGCTGCCTGGCCTCGCCGAACGAGGAGTCCGACATGCAGCGCGCCGATCCGCCGCCCGACCTGGCCACCGCACTGCGCACCGGCCCCTTCCACCTCGCGCTGCGCACCGCGCTCGCGGCCCGGGGTCTGGCACTCAACCGGGTCCAGCGGCATCTGGCGCAGCGCGGGATCCAGGTCGGGGTCACCACTCTGAGCTACTGGCAGCAGGGGCGGCGGCGACCCGAGAGAGCCGAATCACTGCGTGCGGTAGGGGCGTTGGAGGAGTTACTGGCCCTTCCCGAGCATTCGCTCACCCGTCTGCTCGGTCCCCGCCGTGCGGCCGGAGCCCTCGCCGCCGACGCCCCTGCGGTACGCCCCTACCGCGATCTGATCGCCCCCGCCGCTGCGGTCGACGAACTACTGGCCGCGCTGCCCGGCCCGCCCGACACCGGTCTGCACACCGTCACCCACATCGAGCGCGTCCGGGTCGGCGCGGACCGTCAACTCCGTTGCCGCGACTCACTGCACGCCGTCCGTGCCCACCGCGACGGCGTGGACCGCTACCTCGCCATCCAGCAGGGCGATCCGGGCTGCGACGTCGACCGGGTGGCCGTCCGCGCGGAGGAGAACTGTCGGCCGGGCCGGATCGTACGGGACCAGGGCTCGAAGCTGGTGGTCGCCGAACTGCTGCTGGACCGGCGGCTGCGGTCGGGCGAGACCCACCTGCTGGCCTACGGCTTCGACGACGCGCCGGCTCCGCAGCCCGGCTGCGAGTACGTGCGGGGCTTCAACTCCGGTACGGGGCAGTACGTTCTGCAGGTCACCTTCCACCCGGCCGCGCTGCCGGTGCGCTGCCACCGCTTCGCCGGCCGCTCCCCCGGCGAGCAGCCGTACGAGTGCGAGGAGCTGACCCTGGACGGGCACCACGGCGTGCACGTGTGGGCCTCCGGCCTCGGGCCGTGCCTGGTGGGAGTCCGCTGGGACTGGGAGTGAGCGGCGGGCGCCGGCCGCACCGGCCCCGAGCGGGTTCTCGGCCCGGTGGCGCTACCCCTGCCGGCCGCCGAGTCGCTCCGCCAGCGCCGCGGGGTCCACCGTCGGCGCGTCGCAGGTGAAGTGGCGGCAGACGTACGCGGCGGGCGCGCCGTCCACCAGTGGGCGGTCGGCCAGCAGCGGCACGTCGGTCGGGCCCGGCTCGCCGACCGCGACCACGGCGCCGGGGGCGGTGCCGAGCAGCGCGGTGCGGTGCAGCGCGGCGGTCGCCGGATCGCCGGCCGGGCCGATCACGGCGATCTCGCGCGGGCCGTCCGTCCAGGCCTCCGCCGCGGCCAGGCCCCAGCCGACGAAGCGCGGCGCCCGCGAGGCGAGCGCGCCGACGATGGCGAGCGCCCGCTCGGCGGCCGTGCGGTGCAGCGCCGAGCCGGTGTACGCCGCGTACGTGAGCAGGGCGTTGGCCGCGGCGGTCCAGCCGGACGGAGTGGCGTTGTCGGTCGGGTCCTGCGGTCGGCGGATCAGCTCCTCGGCGTCGTCCGCCGTGTCGTAGAGCGCTCCCGACGCCTCGTCCGTGAAGTGCAGCAGGACGGTGTCCAGCAGGCCGCCCGCCAGGCCCAGCCACGCGCTGTCCCCGGTGACCGCGAACAGGGCGAGGAAGCCCTCGGCGGTGTCGGCGTAGTCCTCCAGGACGCCGGCGTTGGCGCCGGCCCGGCCGTCGCGCGAGGTGCGCAGCAGCCGTCCGTCCTCGGTGAGGTGGACGGCGAGCAGCAGGTCGGCGGCGCGGACGGCGGCCTCGACCAGGTCGGGGCGCTCCAGCAGCGCCCCGGTCTCGGCGAGCGCCGCGATGGCCAGGCCGTTCCAGGCCGCGACCACCTTGTCGTCCCGGGCCGGCGCCGGACGCTCGGCGCGGGCGGCGAACAGCCGGGCCCGGATCCGGTCGTAGGCCTCCCGCTCGGCGTGGTCGGCCGGGTCGGCGGGCAGCTGGAGCACGGAGGCGCCGTGCTCGAAGGTCCCCTCCGGGGTGACGGCGAAGAGCCGGGCGGCCGTGGCGGCGTCCTCGGGCCCGAGCAGCTCGGTCAGCTGCGCGGGTGTCCAGGCGTAGTACGCGCCCTCGGCCGTCCTCCCGGTGGCCGGATCGAGGCTGTCGGCGTCCAGCGCGGAGGCGAAGGCACCCTCGGGCGTGCGCAGCTCGCGCAGCAGGAAGTCGGCCGTCTCCAGGGTGGTCCGGCGGGCGAGGGCGTCGCCGGTGGCCCGCCAGAGGTGCAGGTAGGTGCGCAGCAGCAGCGCGTTGTCGTAGAGCATCTTCTCGAAGTGCGGCACCACCCAGGCGGCGTCCACCGAGTAGCGGGCGAAGCCGCCGCCGAGCTGGTCGTGGATGCCGCCCCTGGCCATCGCCTCGCAGGTCCGGACGGCCATCTCCAGCGCCACTGCGGAGCCGGTCCTGGCGTGGTGGCGGAGCAGGAACTCGACGGCCATCGACGGCGGGAACTTGGGCGCCCCGCCGAAGCCGCCGCGCGCGGCGTCGAACCCGCTGCTGAGCCCGGCCAGCGCCTGGTGCAGATCGGCCTCGGCCGGCGGCCGGTGGACGCCCGAGCCCACCGTGTAGACGGCGGCCCGCTCGGCCAGGTCGGCCCGGATCCGGGCGGCGACCTCGCCGACCTCGTCCCGGCGCTCGCGCCAGGCCGCGTCGACGCCCTCCAGCACCTGCCGGAAGCCGGGCATCCCGTGCCGGGGCTCGGGCGGGAAGTACGTCCCGAAGTAGAAGGGGTCCTTGTCGGGTGTGAGGAACACCGTCATCGGCCAGCCGCCCTGGCCGGTGGCCGCCTGCACGGCCTCCATGTACACGGCGTCGACGTCGGGCCGCTCCTCGCGGTCGACCTTCACCGCGACGAAGTGCTCGTTGGCGTAGGCGGCGAGCTTCTCGTCCTCGAAGGACTCGTGCGCCATCACGTGGCACCAGTGGCAGGCCGCGTACCCGACGCTCAGCAGCACCGGGACGCCCCGGCGCCGGGCCTCCTCGAACGCCTCGGGCCCCCAGGGCCACCAGTCGACCGGGTTGTCGGCGTGCTGCAGCAGGTACGGGGAGGTGGCATCGGCCAAGCGGTTCACCATGCGGGCAGTATCGCAGCCCCGACCACGGGAACCCCGAAACCTGGGCGGAGTGGTCGGGTTGATGCCAGCCGGTCGATCCGCGCGGTCCCGCCGCACGTGCTGCACCTGTGGAGCCGAGCGGCACAGCACTCTCTGCCCCCTTCTTGTGCAAGTGACCCGTCTGCTGCTCTCGGTCCCCGCGATCTGCCTGGTCCTGGGCTGGACCTACCTGGTCAACGACGAGAAGATCTCGGCGATCGGTTGCTATGTCCGCGACCACCTGGGACCGCGCCTGGGAGAACTCGCCTCCGCCCACGGCACGGTGTTCGGCTGGGAAGCCGACCACCGCAACGTTGCGGGCCGCACCATGCGCAAGCGGCTTCAGACCGTGGTGGACCTGTTCACGTACCTGGCCCTGCCAATGGTCTGCACGACCGCGTTCTGGTGCTCTCCCACCGTTCAGCCCCTGCTCGTGCTCACTTCTCTCGTGCAGACGCTCGCCCTGGCTGTACTGGGCTGGCAGTTCCTGCTCCGCGCGGAGCGCTAGCGCCAGCCCCGTCGGGCCCGCGTCCGTCGGCCGGCGCCTCCGCGCCGTGCGTCTGCGCCGAGATGCGGCCGGAGCAGGTGGGCCGGGTTCCCGTCGGCACCGGAGAACACCACGTGCCCTGGGACCGCGGAGGCTCACAGCACCACTCTGGTGGGTACGGAGCGTCCGACACGCAGAGCAGCGCCCCGGAGCCGCAGAACAGTACGCTGGGCCCAGCGGCACCGAGCCCGTCGAGTGCCGAGGAGGTACGCCGATGACCGCCGAGATGGTCGCTCCCGAGTGGATGCACCACCAGATCACCGCGGACGAGTACGACTCCTGGTCCGAGGAGCAGTGCGCGGGTATCGAGATCGTGGACGGGATGGTTGTCGTGAGCCCGAGTGCGTCCAAACGGCACAACCGCCTGGCCCGGATCCTGGCGAACGCCCTGGATGCAGCCGCCGGTCCGGACTGGAACGCCGACACGGACTTCGATGTCCGGTTGCAGGACGTGCCACTCACCAACCGGCGGCCCGATGTCGTCGTCTACCGGGCCGAGACCATCGACATCACGCCTACCCGCCCGGAGCACGTCCTCCTGGTCGTCGAGGTCGTGTCACCGGGTTCGGAGACCACCGACCGCATCGTGAAGGTGGATCAGTACGCCCAGGCCGGCATCGCCTTCTACTGGCGGATCGAGCAGACCGCTAACGGCGTCCCTCTCGTCTACACCTACGTCCTCGACCCCGCGAGCCGGTCCTACCGCGACGCGGACGTGTTCACCGGCACGATCAGGACAACCGCTCCGTTCGCGGTCGAGATCGACCTCAGCGTGATCTGACCCACCGTCCGAACATGTGACTGGTTGGCCTCGGGCGAGGCTTCCAGCTGGTCCTCAGCTCAGGCGACTACGTCCCGAACCGCTCGTCGTACGTGTCCGCGCCAGCACTCCTTGGAAACATCCCAGTTCAGCACTACCTGGTTGTCTACATTCATTGGCACCAGTGGCAGGCCGCGTACCCGACGCTCAGCAGCACCGGGACGCCCCGGCGCCGGGCCTCCTCGAACGCCTCGGGCCCCCAGGGCCACCAGTCGACCGGGTTGTCGGCGTGCTGCAGCAGATAGGGCGACGTCGCGCCGGCGAGACGGTTCACGCCGCCACCCTACTCACGGTGGGCAACGGGACGACTGTCGAAACGACGGGCCGATGCGCCCGAGTGCCGAAAGCACTCCGGCGGTCTCTCCGCTCAGGGAACCGCCGGCCACGCCCCCGGCCCACCGGGCCGGGCCGGGTTCACTCCTTCGGGGCGTCCGGCTCCTCGGTGAAGTCGACCCGCTTGAACTGCTTGTTCATGGATTTCACCAGGAACCAGGTGGCGACCGCGAGGGCGGCGAAGACCACGAAGCCCAGCAGGCCGGGGGTCACCTTGGTCTCGTCCAGGGCGAGGCCGGTGGCCAGGTCGGTGAGGTTCACGGGGGTGCTCATCTCTCCATGGTGACCCGGCCCGCTCGGGGCCGGGTCACCGGGGTGGTGCGTGTCGGAGCGCGGAGCGCGGTCAGTTGCCCGGCTCGGCCGCCAGGCTGTGGGCGCGCAGACCGGCGAACAGGTCGTCCTCGGGCAGGTCGGTGTCGATGAGGGAGCGGGCGAGCTCGTAGTCCTCGGTCGACCAGACCTCGCGCTGGACGTCCAGCGGCACCCGGAACCAGGGGCCGTCCGGGTCGATCTGGGTGGCGTGCGCGATCAGCGCACGGTCACGCGTCTCGAACCAGTCGCCGCACTCGACCCGGGTGGTGATCTCGCGCTCCTTGCGGCCGCTCTTCTCCCAGCCCTCGATCCACTCGCCGTACGGCGACTCGTGGCCGTGCTCGGAGAGGTAGGTGTGCAGGGCGCGGATGCGGCCCATCGGGAAGCCGTGGTTGTAGTACAGCTTCAGCGGCTGCCAGGGCTCGCCCGCCTCCGGGTACGCGTCCGGATCCCCGGCCGCGTCGAAGGCCAGCATGGTGATCTTGTGGGTCATGATGTGGTCGGGGTGCGGGTATCCGCCGTTCTCGTCGTAGGTCGTGATGACCTGCGGCTTGAACTCGCGGATCAGCCGCACCAGCGGCTCGGCCGCGGCGGCCACGTCCTGGAGGGCGAAGCAGCCGTCGGGCAGCGGCGGCAGCGGGTCGCCCTCGGGCAGCCCGGAGTCGACGAAGCCCAGCCAGGCCTGCTTGACCCCGAGGATCTCGCGGGCCGCGTCCATCTCCTTGCGGCGGACCTCGTGGATGTTCTCCTCCACGAACGGGTCGCCCTGGAGCTTGGGGTTGAGGACCGACCCGCGTTCGCCTCCGGTGCAGGTGGCCACGAGCACATCCACCCCCTGGTCGATGTACATGGCCATGGAGGCCGCGCCCTTGCTGGACTCGTCGTCCGGGTGGGCGTGCACCGCCATCAGTCGCAACTGCTCAGTCAACGCCTGGTTTCCTTCCACCATTGTTCTGGGCCGCCCACCGTCCGGGCCGCGCAGTCTCAGGGCCGCACCACCGCGGAGCCCGCCGTCGGCGCTCTCGCCGTGACAGGCCCGCGCCCCCGCTGGACCGGCCGCGGGCGTGCCCCTCCTATAGTGACGGACTGGAGGAGCCTTCCATTCCCCGCACCGTCCCGGCGGCCCCTCCTCCGAGAGGACTGAGCCCCCATGAGTGTCGGCACCACCACTGCGCGACCGCCCGAGGGCCGCTACGGCCGCAACGGCGACCGCGAGGCGGACCGCAGGCTGAAGGCCGTCGGCGCGGTCTGCGCGGTCGTGCTGCTGGCCGTGGTCGCCTGGTTCGGCGGCGCCTACCTGCTGCGGGAGACCAAGATGAACGGCCTGGTTCCGACCTTCGAGGCCGTCTCGGACTCCGAGATGCAGATCCATCTCCAGGTGAGCAAGAGCGCCGGCACCGCGGGGACGTGCACCGTCCGCTCGCAGGCCGCCGACGGCTCGGTGGTCGGCCTGTCCGACTTCGCGGTGCCCGCGGCCGGCGGAAGCTACGACGCCGTGCTCACCCTGAAGACCACCGCCCGCGGCACCACCGCCGAGTTGCTGGGCTGTACCCCGGCCAAGTAGCGTCCGCGCCGCGCTGACGCCACACGCCGAGGGCCGGCTCGTCCACACGTCACCCGTTCGGGCGCTAATTCGATCCGACCAGCGGGAATCCGGCCCTGGGGGCTCCGGCGGCGAGCGGTCACCGTCGGGCAACCCTGTGGTCGACGACGCGCGAATGCCTCTCCCGTCCGCAGACGGAAATTGTTAGGCTCGTGGTTTCGCCCCTTCCGCGCCGGATGGTACGGGAGTGGGCGTTGCTTTGTAGTTGAGACCGATATCAACACCACCTGTGCCCGGCGGCCCACAGCGCCCGGCACCGCCCAGTACCTACGAGGAGCACCCGTGACCCAGACCAGCGAAAACGTGACCTGGCTCACTCAGTCCGGCTACGACCAGCTCAAGGCCGAGCTGGAGACCCTGACCGGCCCCTGGCGCGTCGAGATCGCCCAGAAGATCGAGGCGGCCCGCGAAGAGGGTGACCTCAAGGAGAACGCCGGATACCACGCCGCCAAGGAGGAGCAGGGCAAGGGCGAACTTCGCGTGCGCCAGCTCACCCAGCTCCTGGAGCGCGCCAAGGTCGGCGAGGCCCCCACCGACACCGGTGTGGTGGCCCCCGGCATGGTCGTCACCGTGGCGTTCGACGGCGACCCGGAGGACACCATGGTCTTCCTGCTCGGTTCCCGTGAGGCCGCCGGCGACCTGGACATCTACTCCCCGCAGTCGCCGCTCGGCCGGGCCATCGACGGCAAGAAGGTCGGCGCGGACGCCGGCTACGAGCTGCCGAACGGCAAGAAGGCCTCCGTCCGGATCATCGAGGTCAAGCCCTACACCGGCTGATCCGCCAGGAGACCCGCGCGAAGGGCGGCCGTGGAGGACTCCACGGCCGCCCTTGCGCGTGCCCGGCCGCTGCTGCCCGATCGCGGAGCGGCCCCGCCATCCCATCGCGGAGCGGCCCCGCCATCCCATCGCGGAGCGGCCCCGCTATCCGATCGCGGAGCGATACTTCCGCACGGACAGCCAGGAGAAGACCGCCATGATGATCAGCGACCACACCACCGACACCGGGATCGCGTGCTGCATCGGCCAGGCGTCGTCGACCGGGCCGACCTGGTTGCCGAAGAGGTTGCGGCAGGCCTGCACGGTGGCGCTGAACGGGTTCCAGTAGGCGATGTTCTGCAGCCAGCCCGGCATGCTGCTGATCGGCACGAACGCGTTGGAGATGAAGGTCAGCGGGAACAGCCAGATCAGACCGGCCGAGGTGGCGGCCTCCGGACTGCGCACCGACAGACCGATCAGCGCGCCGATCCAGGAGAACGCGTAGCCGAGCAGGAGCAGCAGCCCGAACGCGGCGAGCGCCTTCGGGAGGCCCTCGTGGATGCGCCAGCCGACCAGCAGCGCGACCATCGACAGCACCAGCAGGATGAACGCGGTCTGCACGAGGTCCGCGAGCGTGCGGCCGACCAGCACCGCGGAGCGGGCCATCGGCAGCGAGCGGAACCGGTCGACCAGGCCCTTGGTCATGTCCTCGGCGATGCCGGCCGAGGCTCCCGCCACCGCGAAGGTGACGGTCTGGGCGAAGATGCCAGCCATCAGGAACTGGGTGTACGCGGAGGAGCTCGCCTGCGTCCCGGGGATCTGGATCGCGCCGCCCATGACGTACGAGAACAGCAGCACGAACATGACCGGCTGCATGAGACCGAACACGACGATCTCGGGAATGCGGGTCATCCGGCGCAGGTTCCGCTTGGCCACCACCCAGGAGTCGTGCAGGGTCGCCGCCGCGCCGCGCCGCTGCCTGGGGACGGCGCCGCCGATGGCGTGTTCCGTGACGGTCGACATCTCAGGCGTCCTTTCCGGCCGTGACGGCCCGGTGGTCGGCGTCGGTACCGGACTGGTCCTCGGGGCGCTGCCCGTCCTGCCTGCCGCGCCCGTGCCGCTTGGCCGGGCCCGCGTCGCCGCCGTTCTCCTGGTCCTCGGCGCTGGTGGCGTGACCGGTGAGGGAGAGGAAGACGTCGTCCAGGGTCGGGCGGCGCAGACCTATGTCGTCGATCTCGATCGAGCGGGCGTCGAGCTCGCGGATCACGTCGGCGAGCACCTTGGCGCCGCCGCTGACCGGGACGGTGATCCGCCGGGTGTTCTTCTCCACCGCCGGCTCGCCCTTGGCGTACGGGGCGAGCGCCTCCAGCGCCTGGCCGACGAGGGTGCGGTCGTGCACGACGACCTCGACGCGCTCGCCGCCGATCTGCGCCTTGAGCTGGTCGGCGGTGCCCCGGGCGATCACCTTGCCGTGGTCGACCACCGCGATGTCGTGGGCGAGGCGGTCGGCCTCCTCCAGGTACTGGGTGGTGAGCAGCAGCGTGGTGCCCTGCTCCACCAGGGTCTCGATGACCTCCCAGAGGGCGAGCCGGTTGCGCGGGTCCAGACCGGTGGTGGGCTCGTCCAGGAACATCACGGGCGGCCGGACGACCAGCGCGGCCGCCAGGTCGAGCCGGCGGCGCATGCCGCCGGAGTAGGTCTTGGCGGTACGGTCGGCGGCCTCGGAGAGGTTGAACCACTCCAGCAGCTCCAGCGCGCGGGCCTTGGCGTCCCGGACGCTCATCTGGTAGAGCTCGCCGACCATCTGGAGGTTCTCACGGCCGGTCAGGTACTCGTCCACGGCGGCGTACTGGCCGGAGAGCCCGATCAGGCTGCGGACCTTGTTGGGGTGCTTGAGCACGTCGACCCCCGCCACCACCGCGCGGCCGGAGTCGGGGCGGAGCAGGGTGGTGAGGACGCGGACGGTGGTGGTCTTCCCGGCGCCGTTCGGGCCCAGCAGGCCGAGCACCGTGCCCTCGGGGACATCGAGGCTGACGCCGTCCAGGGCTCGTACGTCGCCGAAGGTCTTCACCAGGTTCTCGGCTTGGATGGCTGGCGCCATGGCCTGCCTCATCTCCTCTGACGGGTGCGGTTGACGGGAGGATCATGGGAAACATTGAGCATTTTGTCCTATTTGTGCCCCCAAAGGACTACCCGACGACCAGATCCTTCATGCACGTATTCGCACATGCGATCGGTGGCCGACGCGATACATCGCGAGAATGGCAGCTTGCGATATATCGCGTCAAGGTCCAGGGCTCCGCCACTCCGGCAGAAGCCCTGACAGCCCGTCCCCGGCGGCGCCTGCGCTGCCCGTCCGGCCGCTCCCGCCGCCGGCCGACGGCCTGGCGCGGGAGCGAGCCGGTTCAGTGCGACACGACGTAACCCGCGGCCCGCAGGTCGCTCACCACCAGCGCGCAGTGTTCCGGGCCCTTGGTCTCCAGGTGGAGGTCGACCTCCACCTCCGTGAGGCCGAGCTTCGGATCGATCCGCACGTGCGCCACGTCCAGGACGTTGGCGTCGACCCGGGTCAGCACACCGAGCAGGTCGGCCAGCGCACCCGGCCGGTCGGTGAGGCGTACCCGCAGCGACAGGTACCGGCCGGCCGCCGCCAGGCCGTGCCGCAGCACCCGCTGCATCAGCTGAGGATCGATGTTGCCGCCGGAGAGCACCGCCACCACCGGGCCCTCGAACGACTCGGGCTGCTCCAGCAGCGCCGCGATCGGACTGGCCCCGGCCGGCTCCACCACCAGCTTCAACCGCTCCAGGCTGAGCAGCAGGGCGCGTGAGAGGGAGTCCTCGGAAACCGTCCGGATGCCGTCCGCCAGCGTGTTGATCACCTCGAAGGGGATGTCCCCCGGGCGCCCGACCATGATGCCGTCGGCCATCGTGGCGACGTGCTCCAGCGACAGCGGCCGCCCCGCCGCCAGCGAGGGCGGGTACGCGGCCGCGCCGGCCGCCTGGACGCCGATCACCCGGACGTCCGGCCGCAGCGGCTTGACCGCCGCCGCGATCCCGGCCAGCAGGCCGCCGCCGCCCACGCCGACCAGGATGGTCCGCACCTCGGGGCACTGCTCCAGGATCTCCAGCCCGACGGTGGCCTGGCCGGTGATGACGTCCCAGTGGTCGAACGGGTGGATGAAGACCGCGCCGGTGGCCTCCGCGTAGCGCTGCGCCGCCTCCAGCGCCTCGTCCACGTTCGCGCCGTGCAGCCGCACCTCGGCGCCGTAGTCCCGGGTCGCCGCGACCTTGGGCAGCGGGGCCGCCAGCGGCATGAACACGGTCGAGCGCACGCCCAGCAGCGAGGCCGCCAGGGCCACCCCCTGCGCGTGGTTGCCCGCACTCGCCGCCACCACCCCGCCCGCCCGCTGCACCGGCGACAGGCCGGCGATCCGCACGTAGGCGCCGCGCAGCTTGAACGACCCGGTGCGCTGGAGGTTCTCGCACTTCAGCCGGACGGGAGCACCCACCAGCTCGCTGAGGTGGCGGCTGCCCTCCATCGGGGTGACCCGGGCGACCCCGGCGAGCATCTTGTGGGCACCGCGGACATCGTCGAGGGTGATCGGCCAGCTCTGCATGCCGCCAGCGTACGGCGGCGGCCGGGGCCGTCCGGGATCTCGGGGCCGCCCTGCAACTTCTGTTGGCGGGGGCGCCCGGCGCGCGTACGCTGCTGCTCCTGAGCCTCCCTCACCGCACACCGATCGTGAGCCGCGATGACGACGACCTCGCCCAGGGCCCCCGGCCGCACCGATCCCCTGCACGCCCGGCTCCAGTACGAGGTGGCGGTCCTCGCCCGCCGGCTGGAGCAGGTCCGGAGCTCCGACACGCTCGGCGCCCTGGACCGCGCGGCCTACCTGCTGCTCGACCGCCTGGAGCGGCAGGGGCCCGCCAACATCAAGGCCCTGGCCGACGCCCTCGGCATCGACTCCTCGACGGTGACCCGGCAGGCGGCGCCGCTGGTCGGGGCCGCGCTGGTCGGCCGGGTCCGGAACCCGGCCGACCGGCGTGCGGTACGCCTGGCCCTCACCCCGCTCGGCACCGAGCGCCTCGCCGAGGTCCGGGCCGGGCGGGAGGAGTTGATGCGGCGCCTGGTCCAGGACTGGCCCGCCGACGAACAGCGGACGCTCTGCTCCCTGCTGGCCCGCTTCAACGACTCCCTGGAGTCGTACTCGGCGGGCCCGCAGGACGAGCGGATTCAGTCAAGGACCCGGCCCGGGACCCGGCCCGGGACCTAGCCCAGCGCCTGCTGGAGATCGGCCAGCAGGTCGTCGATCGACTCGATGCCGACCGACACCCGGACCAGGTCCGCGGGCACCTCCAGGGCCGAACCGGCCACCGAGGCGTGGGTCATCCGGCCCGGGTGCTCGATCAGCGACTCGACGCCTCCCAGCGACTCGCCGAGGGTGAACAGCCGCGCGCGGTTGCAGACGTCGACCGCCGCCTGCTCGCCGCCCGCGACCCGGAACGACACCATGCCGCCGAACGCCTTCATCTGCTTGGCGGCGATGTCGTGGCCGGCGTGCTCGGGCAGGCCCGGGTAGAGCACCTGGCTGACCTTGGGGTGCCGGGTCAGCAGCTCGGCGATCCGCTCCGCGTTGGAGCTGTGCCGGTCCATCCGGACGCCCAGCGTCTTGATGCCGCGCAGCACCAGCCAGGAGTCGAACGGCCCCGCGACGGCGCCCATCGCGTTCTGGTGGTAGGCGATCTCCTCGCCCAGTCCGGCCTCGGCCGCCACCAGCGCGCCGCCGACCACGTCCGAGTGGCCGCCCATGTACTTGGTGGTCGAGTGCACGACCACGTCCGCGCCGAGCGCGATCGGCTGCTGGAGGTAGGGGCTGGCGAAGGTGTTGTCGACCACCAGCAGCGCGCCGGCGCCGTGCGCGATCTCGGCGAGCGCCGCGAGGTCCGTGATGCCCAGCAGCGGGTTGGACGGGGTCTCCACCCACACCGCGCGGGTGGTGGGGCGCAGCGCGTCCCGGACGGTCGTCAGGTCCTGGGTGTCAGCGACCGAGAACTCGACGCCCCAGCGGGTCAGCACCTTGGCGAACAGCCGGAAGGTGCCGCCGTAGGCGTCGTTCGGGATGACGATGTGGTCGCCCGGCTTGAGGACGGTGCGCAGCAGGGTGTCCTCGGCGGCCAGGCCGGAGGCGAAGGCCAGCCCGCGGCTGCCCCCCTCCAGTGCGGCGAGGCACTCCTCCAGCGCGGTACGGGTCGGGTTGGCGGATCGGCTGTACTCGTACCCCTCCCGGAGGCCGCCCACCCCGTCCTGCTTGTAGGTGGAAACCTGGTAGATCGGCGTGACGACGGCCCCGGTCCGGGGGTCTGCTTCCTGACCCGCATGGATGGCAAGGGTCTCGAAGCCGTGGGGAAGCTGGTGCTCGGTCATACCACCGAGCCTAGTGGGCAAATGTTGCGAAGTCCGGTCAAAGCGAATTGCCCGTGGTCGGGGCCCGCTCGCCGCTACGATCTCCGCCCGCCGGGCACCGGTGCCGTCGCGCCGGCCCGCCGGGGATCCGGACACTCCGCGCCGTCGTCGGCGTCCGACAGCCCTTCCGGAATCCGGGGCGGACGGCGGGCGTTGCACTGTCCACAACCCTCCCGTCGACCGTTGGAGCAGGCCGTGTTGTTCAACCGCCACAAGACCGAGCTCGTCTCCGCCGAGCAGGCGCTGCCCGGCCGGGCGGCCCCGCGGTTCACCCTCAGCGAGCCGCACACCGTCCTCGGCACCCCGCTCACCGGGCCCTACCCGGCCGGGCTGGAGGTCGCCGACTTCGGCCTCGGCTGTTTCTGGGGCGCCGAGCGCACCTTCTGGAAGCTCCCCGGCGTCTGGACCACCCTGGTCGGCTACCAGGGCGGCCACACCGAGAACCCGACGTACGAGGAGGTGTGCAGCGGGCGGACGGGCCACACCGAGGCCGTCCGGGTGGTGTACGACCCCGCCGTCCTCTCGTACGAGCAGCTGCTGAAGACCTTCTGGGAGGCGCACGACCCGACCCAGGGCAACCGGCAGGGCAACGACGTCGGCACCCAGTACCGCTCCGCCGTCTACACCCACTCCCCCGCCCAGGCCGCCGCCGCCGACGCCACCCGCGACGCCTTCCAGCCCGCGCTGAGCGCCATCGGCCTCGGCCGGGTCACCACCGAGATCGCCCCCGCCGGCCCCTTCTACCCGGCGGAGCCGTACCACCAGCAGTACCTCTCGGACGCCAAGAACCCGGGCGGCTACTGCGGCCTCGGCGGCACGGGTGCGAGCTGCCCGATCGGTGTCGCGCGCACCGAGGGCTGAAACCCTCCCGCTGCCCGCCGACGTCGTCGCGACGATCCCCGCACGCCTCCCGCCCGGCACCCCGGGTGGGAGGCGTTCCTGTGACGGCTCCGGCCACCGGGCCGCCCCGCGGGGCGGCCCGACGAGGCGGACGGCCGGCGGCCGGCGGTCAGGCCCGGCGGATCTCGTGCAGGAAGCAGCCGAAGGCCAGCGCCCGGACGTGCACCACCGCCACCTGCGGGTCGGCCAGCAGCTCCCGGGCCACCTCCTCGGCCGTGTCGGGGGTGACGGCGACGCCGCGCAGGATGTGCCCCTCCCGGTCGTAGGCGCGCAGCACCCGCTCGGAGCCGTGGAAGCCCTCGGGCCAGCCGGGGCCCGCCCCCGCGCAGGCCCCCGCGTGCACGAAGACCGGCCCCAGCTCGTCGTACGGGCCCGGGTCGGCCCCCGTCTCCGCGGCCCAACGGCGCAGCGGGGCGTAGGAGAGCAGGGCGATCCGCTCGCCCGGGCGGGCGCGGGTGAGGCAGCAGCGCAGCGGGGCCCCGCCCGTCGCGTCGACGGAGCGGACGGGCGGTCGCCCCGCGTCGTCGTGTTCGCGCAGACGGTCGAGGACGGCGGGATCGATCGGACGGATCCGCAGGGCGGTGGTGGTCGTCATGTGGCCAGCCTGCGCGGACGGCGCCGATTCCACCGGCGGGATTCGGCCGTCGCGCTCGCGTACGGCGCGGTCGGCCCGCGAGGGCGGGCTCGGCGCCCGGCGGGGCGGCGCCGGCGGTTGGCGGCGGCGCCGGCGGTTGGCGGTGGCGCCGAGGTGCCCCTGCCGCTCGGGAGGCGGTCAGACGGCGCTGCCGGCCTGCCAGGCCGCCCAGCCGAGGTTCCAGCCGTTCAGGCCGTTGGCCGGGTCGACGGTCTTGTCCCCGGAGTTCACGACCTCGACCACGTCGCCGATGATCGAGCTCGCGTAGAACTTGTACCCGTTAGTGCTCGGGTCCTGGCCGCCCTTGGCGTCCTGCATGCCGACGCAGCCGTGGCTGGTGTTCTGGCCGCCGAAGACGGCCGGGTTGGACCAGTAGTTGCCGTGGACGAAGGTGCCCGAGGTGGTGAGGCGCTGGGCGTGCGGCACGTCGGGGATGTTGTACTCGTCGCCGAGTCCGACCGTGGTGGAGTCCATCTTGGTCTGCTGGAACTGCTCCGAGATGACCATCCTGCCGCCCCAGGTGGTGTGCTCGGGGGAGCCGCCGGAGATCGGGTAGACCGCGCTGACCTGGCCGTCGGTGGTCACGGTGAGCTTCTTGGCGGCGAGGTCGGCGACGCTGGTCTGGCTGCGGCCGATGGTGAAGCGGACGTCCTTGGACTGGGTGCCGTAGTAGCCCTTGGCGCCCTCGACGTCCTTGAGCCGGAGCTTGAGGGTCACCTTGGTGCCGGCCGCCCAGTACTCCTCGGGCCGGAAGTCGAGGCGGGTGCTGGAGAACCAGTGCCCGACTATCTCGACCCCCGGCTGGGCTATCACGGTGATCGCCTGCTGGACGGCCTTGCGGTCGGTGACCGGCTTGCTGAAGTTGATCGAGACCGGCATGCCGACGCCGACCACGGAACCGTCCTCGGGGGTGAAGTACCCGACGAAGGTGTTGGCGGGGGTGGTCGTGGTGAAGCCGGTGTTGGCGTCGGCCTCCAGCTTGTCGCCGTCGGTGGCGGCGACCGCGACGGTGTACTCGGTGGCGCTGGTCAGCGTGCCGGTGGAGGTCCACGTGGTCGAGTCGGCGGACATCCGCCCGGTGACGGGCCGGCCGGTCGAGTCCGCGAGCGCGACCGAGGTGAGGGTGCCGGAGGTGACGGTGACCTTGACCGGTTCGGTGAAGCTCGCGTCGGCGGCCCCGTCGGCGGGCACCACCGTGATCTTCGCGACGGAGGTCTTCGGCGAGCTGCTGGCGCTGCCGGTGGCGCTCGCACCCCCGGTGGTCCCGCCCGCCGCCCCGCTGCTGCCGGCCGCGCCGGTACCGCCGCCGGTGCTCTTGGTGTCGTTGCAGGCCGCGACGAGCAGCACGGGGGCCCCGAGGAGTCCGGCGAGCACGCCGCGCCGGGTCCAGTTGCCGTCGGTGGGCCGGTTTCGTCGGTCACGTGCGGTCACGTCGTCGTCTCCCTGCTGCTCACCTTCGGGGCATTACGGAGAGAAAGAGTGGATCTGTCCTTCCGCAGTTGCACCACCAACGGGATGAGATCGTATGAGAACACTTATCTTCGCGCCAAACATGGACAAACCGCCCGGCCGGTGCAGGCACCGGCCGGGCGGTCGTCACAGCAGCTCAGCGGCTCGCGCGCTCAGCCAAGGGTGTCCGGAGTCACTCGGCGGACTCGGCGGACTCGTCCACCGTGTACTCGTCCCAGCCCTCCCCCTCCGGGTCGAACTCGGTCTGCGCGGACTCCCAGGTGGCCGAGGCGAGCTCGACCCCGGGAACGCCACCGAGCAGGGCGACCGGGTCGATGAAGTGCGCGAGCGAACCGGAGGGGTCCACCTGGATGGCATCGACGGACTGCGCCCGCTCCTCGTCGTCGAGGTACTCGTCGTTCTCCACCTGGGCGAGGGCGGCGGCCTTCAGGGCCTGCTCATCGGTGATCTCCGCGATGAGCTCGATGCTGAGCCGGACGTAGCGCGGGGCGTCCTGGCCGGTCAGTTCAGTGCTGGTCATGCGTGCGAGCGTACGGGACGGCCGGGCCGCGTGAACACGGGTGGCCCGGGCGCCCCCGGAACACGGGAAGGCCGGCCCCTCCGAAGAGGGACCGGCCTTCTCGCCTCCGCCGGGGCTCCCCCACCCGGGAGCCGCGGAGACGCGCCTTTCGGCGCGGTGGGGTGCCGTGGGAGCCGCCGCACCCTGTGACCGGCAGTACCGGACAGGGGCGGGACGACGGCGTCTCCCACGGTCAGACACGGCGGGCCGGGTCAGGGCCGACCGACGTGTCCCAGATGAGACGGTTGCCGGGGAGCCGCTCCCGACTGTTGCCTCATCTCGCTCGGCGTCTTGCCGTGACTCATACATTGCACGCCCGTTGTTAAGCGGATGCTGCGTGCAGGTGTCGCCGGTGTACCACTTCGTCGGGTGGACGAAGTTTCAGCTTCCGTCCGGTACCGGCCGTCTGATCCCGGTTCGGACGGATCGGCGGCGGATCGGCGGCGGATCGGCGGCGGATCGGCGGCGGAGCGGGCCGCGGATCGGGTGGCGCGCACCGGCCCCGTCCCGGGCCGGAGGCGACGGCGGCTCAGCGCCCGGTGGACCCGGTGCACCCGGTCAGTGCCGGATGCGGCCCGCTCAGTGCCCGGTGCGGCTGGTCAGGAACCCCAGCAGGTCCTGGCGGGTGACGATGCCCTGCGGCTTGCCCTCCACCAGGACGACGGCCGCGTCGGCCTTCTCCAGCACGGTCATCAGGCTGGTCACGCTCTCGCCGGAGCCGACCACCGGCAGCGGCTTGGACATGACCCTCTCCAGCGGGTCGCCGAGCTCGATCAGCTTCGCGAACAGGCCCTCCAGCAGGAGCTTCTCGGCGACCGAGCCGATCACCTCGCCGGCCATGATGTCGGGGTGGCCCGCGCCCGGCGAGACGACCGGCATCTGCGAGACGCCGTACTCCTGCAGCACCCGGACGGCCTCGGCGACCGTCTCACCCGGGTGCATGTGGACGAACTGCGGGATGCCCTCGTGCTCGATGGCGTCCTTGCGGGCCAGCACCTCGCCGATGGAGGCCTCGTCGGTGGCGGACGGCAGGAAGCCGTAGTCGGCCATCCAGTCGTCGTTGAAGATCTTGGACAGGTAGCCGCGGCCGCCGTCCGGGAGCAGCACCACGACCACGTCGTCCGGGCCCAGTCGCTTGGCGACCTCCAGGGCGGCCACCACGGCCATCCCGCAGGAGCCGCCGACCAGCAGGCCCTCCTCCTTGGCCAGGCGGCGGGTCATCCGGAAGGAGTCCTTGTCCGAGACCGCGACGATCTCGTCGGCCACGCTGCGGTCGTACGCGGTCGGCCAGAAGTCCTCACCGACGCCCTCGACCAGGTACGGCCGGCCGGTGCCGCCCGAGTAGACCGAGCCCTCGGGGTCGGCGCCGATCACCTTGACCCGGCCGCCGGACGCCTCCTTCAGGTAGTTGCCGGTGCCGGAGATGGTGCCGCCGGTGCCGACGCCCGCCACGAAGTGGGTGATCCGCCCCTCGGTCTGCTCCCAGAGCTCCGGGCCGGTCGAGTGGTAGTGCGAGGCCGGGTTGTCGGGGTTGGAGTACTGGTCCGGCTTCCAGGCGTTCGGGGTCTCGCGCACCAGGCGGTCCGAGACGTTGTAGTAGGAGTCCGGGTGCTCCGGCGCGACGGCGGTCGGACAGACCACGACCTCGGCGCCGTACGCGCGCAGCGTGTTGATCTTGTCGGTGGAGACCTTGTCCGGACAGACGAAGATGCAGTGGTAGCCCTTCTGCTGGGCCACGATCGCCAGCCCGACACCGGTGTTGCCGGAGGTGGGCTCGACGATCGTCCCGCCGGGCTTCAGCGCGCCGGAGGCCTCGGCGGCCTCGATCATGCGCATCGCGATCCGGTCCTTCACGGAGCCGCCCGGGTTGAAGTACTCGACCTTGGCCAGCACGGTGGCGCTGATGCCTTCGGTGACCTTGTTCAGCTTGACCAGCGGCGTGTCGCCGACCAGATCGATGATCGAGTTGTGGTACCGCACGGGGGTCCTCCCGGGTTGTGGCACTGAGGGTTTTCGGTACTTCAAAGACTATGGCCACGGATGGCCCACGCCCGCCGATAGCGCGCGGTCCAGGCGGGTACCAGGAGTACGCAGACACTGGATCGGCCCCATCCGGGGCGTGGTGAGGACGCGAAGGGGGTGCCGATGGCAGGCGCGACGCAGTCGCGGGCCCGGGTGGCCCGGCGGATCGCAACGGCGGCGGCGTACGGCGGCGGCGGGCTGGGCCTGCTCGGCGTGGGTCTGGCCGGGCTGCTGCTGACCGAGAGCAAGCTGGCGGTGCGGGCCGTCGGCCTGCTGGACGGCGACCCGCCCAAGGCCGACGGCGTGTACGGCGAGGCCTTCACCGGGCCGGACCCGGGCGCCGGAGCGGACGGGAAGGGGCCGCAGGACGGCGGGCAGCAGGACGGCGGGCAGCAGCTGACGCTGGCCTTCCTCGGCGACTCCACGGCCGCCGGCCTCGGGGTGCTGCGCGGGCGGGACACCCCGGGCGCACTGCTGGCGGCCGGGCTGGCGTCCGTGGCGGAGCAGCGGGTCCGGCTGCTGAACGTGGCGAAGTCCGGGGCGCGCTCCTCCGACCTGGCCCGCCAGGTGGAGCTGGCACTGCCGCACCGGCCGGACCTCGCGGTGATCATGGTGGGCGCGAACGACGTCACCCGGCACAGCCCGGCCGCGCAGTCCGTGCGACAGCTCGGCGAGGCCGTCGAGGCGCTGCAGGCGGCCGGCTGCCAGGTGGTGGTCGGCACCTGCCCGGATCTGGGCACGATCAAGCCGGTCCGGCCGCCGCTGCGCTGGGTCGCCCGGCGGCTCAGCCGCCAGCTGGCGGCGGCGCAGACCATCGCGGTGGTGGAGGCGGGCGGCCGGACGGTCTCGCTCGGCTCGCTGCTCGGGCCGGAGTTCGCCGCCCGGCCGGAGATGTTCGCCTCGGACCGCTACCACCCCTCCGCACAGGGGTACGCGACGGCGGCGATGGCGATGCTGCCCTCGCTCTGCGCGGCCCTGGACCTCTGGCCGGTGGAGGACGAGCTGCTCGGCGCCGGGCAGGACGAGGCGGTGCTGCCGGTGGCGGTGGCCGCCGCGGCGGCGGCCGGGCAGGCCGGCGCGGAGGTCGAGGCGGTCGGTCCGGACGGCGGAGCCCGGCGCTGGGCGCTGATCCGCCACCGGCTGCGGCTCGGCCTGCCGGACCCGGGAGCCGGCCCGGCCGAGCCGCACGGCGAGCCGTCCGCGGAGGCCGGTGCGGCGCCCCGAGCGACGGATGCGGCGTCGGCCAACTCACACGCAGTGCCAGGTGACGCCTGATCTACCAAGCGGTAACTTTCCTCCCGGGCGCCCTCCCGGCCAGGCCGGCGGGCCGGGTGCCAGCCAGTCGAACACCGGCCATTGCACCGAGGAGCCCGTCATGCCCGAAGCCGTCATCGTCAGCGCCGCCCGTTCGCCGATCGGCCGGGCGTTCAAGGGCTCGCTCAAGGATGTCCGCCCGGACGACCTCACCGCCCACATCATCGCCACCGCGCTGGCCAAGGTGCCCCAGCTCGACCCGCGCGAC
This sequence comes from Kitasatospora sp. NBC_00315, assembly GCF_041435095.1. Taxonomy (NCBI): domain Bacteria; kingdom Bacillati; phylum Actinomycetota; class Actinomycetes; order Kitasatosporales; family Streptomycetaceae; genus Kitasatospora; species Kitasatospora sp. NBC_00315. Next base: position 3,425,477 of record NZ_CP108025.1, read on the forward strand.
ATCGACGACCTGATGCTCGGCTGCGGCCTGCCCGGCGGCGAGCAGGGCCACAACCTGGCGCGGATCGTCGCCGTCCAGATGGGCATGGACTACCTCCCCGGCACCACCGTCACCCGCTACTGCTCCTCCTCGCTGCAGACCACCCGGATGGCACTGCACGCGATCAGGGCGGGCGAGGGCGACGTCTTCATCTCCGCCGGGGTCGAGACCGTCTCGCGCAGCGTCAACGGCACCTCCGACGGCCTGCCGGGCACCCAGAACCCGTTCTTCGACGAGGCGGTCGCCCGGACCGCCGCCCGCGCCGAGCAGGGCGGCGGGCAGTGGCACGACCCGCGCGAGGACGGCCTGGCGCCGGACGCGTACATCGCGATGGGCCAGACCGCCGAGAACCTCGCCGCCCTCAAGGGCGTCAGCCGCGCCGACCAGGACGAGTTCGGCGTGCGCTCGCAGAACCTGGCCGAGGCGGCCGTCAAGTCCGGCTTCTGGGCCCGCGAGATCACCCCGGTGACCACGCCGGACGGCACCGTCGTCTCGGCGGACGACGGCCCCCGGGCCGGCGTGACCCTGGAGGCCGTCTCGGGCCTCAAGCCGGTGTTCCGCCCCGACGGCACCGTTACCGCCGGTAACTGCTGCCCCCTGAACGACGGCGCCGCCGCGCTGGTCGTCATGTCCGACACCAAGGCCCGCGAGCTGGGCATCACCCCGCTCGCCCGGGTCGTCTCCACCGGCGTCAGCGGCCTGTCCCCCGAGATCATGGGCTACGGCCCCGTCGAGGCCTCCCGGCAGGCGCTCAGGCGGGCCGGCCTGACCATCGGCGACATCGACCTGGTCGAGATCAACGAGGCGTTCGCGGCCCAGGTCATCCCGTCCTACCGGGACCTGGGCGTCGACATCGACCGCCTCAACGTCAACGGCGGCGCCATCGCCGTCGGCCACCCCTTCGGGATGACCGGCGCCCGCCTCACCACCACCCTGATCAACTCCCTCCAGTGGCACGACAAGCAGTTCGGCCTGGAGACCATGTGCGTCGGCGGCGGCCAGGGCATGGCGATGGTCATCGAACGCCTCAGCTGAGTCACGGATCGTACCGAATGGTGAGACGGTCACTCATTCGGCATGACACAGAGTAATTGAGGGCCGGATCACATTCACGAGTCGATCCGGCCCTCGATTTGCTCGTTCACACGCCGGAAATCGACAGTGCGAAGTGGATCAACTCCGCTGCGTAGAGCGGCCGTACCTAACAATTTAAGGACAAGTCCGAAAGTCACTGACATATCGGACATCCGCCTCTGCAGTAACTCGCTCCCATGCGGCAGTGTGGAGATGTAACCCCGTTCCGCTCCTCGCTAGGAGTACGTTCCGTGAGCGCCGTCTACATCGTCCTGCTGCTGATCCTCATCACCGTGTCGACCTCCGCACTGCTCCAGCTCCGCGGCCTCTCCCGCCGCCTGGCGGCCCGCCCGGCCACCACCGCCTCCGCCCAGGTCGACGAGAGCGCGATACGCCGCGCCGTCACCGAGGCGCTCGCCGCCGACCGCGAACGGGAGATCACCGAAGCCCGGGCGTTCTGGGCCGAGCAGGAGGCCCGCGCGGCCGAGGACGCGCCACTGTTCGACTCCCCGCTGGGCGGCGACGGCATCGGCGTGGCGGCCGAGTGGCCGCTCTTCTTCCCGCGGCCCACCGGACCGCTGGACGCCGCGGACAACGCCGGCACCATGGACCCCGAGTTCGGCGAGGCGCTGCGCTCGGCCCTGGAGGACCTGATCAACGAGGGCGGCACCGGCGGCACCGCCACGGACGGCCCGACGGGTGGCGGCGCCCCCGTCCGCCCGGGCCACCCGGCCGGACACCCTGCCGGGATGTCGGCCGGCGAGGGCAACGGCGACGCCAAGGCCCGCCGCGAGGCCGACCTGCTCGCCACCGGCCTGGAGGCCGGGCTGCTGGACACCGAGCCGGCCGTCGAGGCCGAGCCGTTGGCCGCCCCGGATCCGCGCCGGCACCCCTCGCACCCGGACTTCGTCCCCAGCCAGGCCCCGTCCCGCGAGTGGACCGACACCCGGCTGACCGCGCTCGCCGAGGAGTGCGTCGCCCTCACCGACGTCCGTCCCGGCCCGCTCGGCACGCTCGACGTCTACGCCTTCGCCGACGGCACCACGCTCTGCGTCGCCCCCGGGGACCGCGAGGCCGCCTACCGGCTGATCGACGCCGTACGGGCCGGCGAGGACGTCCGGCTGCTGGGCGGATCCCGCTTCTCGGGCTCCTACTCGCTGACCTTCTCGACGGACGAGGAAGCGGTGTACGTCCTCGCCGACCGGGTGGTCGCCAGCATCTGACGCGGCACCAGGAGGCCGGCCGGGTCACGGGGTTATGACGCGGTCGGCCTCGCGGCATGCCGGGCCGGTCGCGTGCGGCCCCGCGGGCGGCGTCCTCGCAATCGGCCCGGCCCGCGGTCGACCGGGCCCGTACGGCCCGGGCGCCGGCCGGCTCCGAGGGGTCAGCCGCAGAGCTCCGCGGTGGCGGACACGGCCGCCCTCGCCCGGGCCAGCACCTCGTCGGCGGCGGCCGTCGCGCCGGCCGGCAGGCCGTCGAGGGCGGCGACGAGGGTGACCGGCGCCGCGTCCTCACGGGTGGCGAGTGCGGCGGCCAGCTCGTGGCCGGCGACCGCCAGCTGGTCGCCGGCCGCGAAGGCCCCGGCGTCGGGGAACTCGCGCGGCCCCGCGCCCTCCAGTGCCAGAGCGGCGGCCGCCAGCCCGCGGGCCAGCGCGAGGGCCGCCGCGGCGCGGGACGGGTGGCCGGGCACGGCCGCGAGCAGCCGGCTCTGCGGCATCGAGCGGAAGCGGTCCGCAAGGCGGTCGACGGCGTCCACGAGGAGTGTCGGTTCGGGCATACCGGGAGCCTAACCGGGCCGCGGCACCACCCGGACGACCCGGACGACCCGGGCCGGACCGGAGCGACCAGGCCCGACCCGGCCCCCGGAGCACGGGGCTCCGGGGGCCGGGAGCGGCCGGCGGGCAGCCGTTCGCTCCCGGGTGCGGCTAGTCGTCGCCGCGCAGGATCGCGATCAGGCGCAGCATCTCGATGTAGATCCACACCAGCGACAGGGTGAGCCCGAAGGCGGCCCGCCAGGCCTCCTTCTGCGGCGCGCCCTGCTGGATGGCCCGCTCGATCTCGGCGAAGTCCAGCGAGAGGAAGAAGGCCCCGAGGGCGATGCCGACCAGGCCGACCAGGATGCCCAGCGGACCTGAGTTCAGGCCCATGTCGGCGCCGAACATCGAGGCGATCAGGTTGACGAGCAGCAGGCCGACGAAGCCCATCGCGATGGCCAGGCCGATCCGCGTGTAGCGGGGGGTGACCCGGATCCGGCCGCTCTTGTAGGCGATCAGCATCGCGGCGAAGACCGCCGTGGTGCCCAGCACCGCCTGGATGGCGATGCCCGGCCAGATGGTGTTGAAGACCCTGGTGAGGGCGCCGAGGAAGAAGCCCTCCAGGCCCGCGTAGAGCAGGATCAGCGGCGGGTTGACGCTCCGCTTGAACGAGATCACCATGCCGACGACGAAGGCGGCGAAGGCCGCCCCCACGGCGACGCCGTAGTTGGCGTCCGGCAGCGCGAACCAGGCCACGGCGCCGGCGGCGACCAGGGTCAGCAGGGTCATGGCCGTACGGGCGACCACGTCGTCCAGGGTCATCCGCCCGGTGGCCAGCGGGCCGGCCGAGGGGGCCTGGTACATCTCGGCGAGCTGCTCGGCGGTCAGCGGCGCGCCGTCGCGCCCCCGCTGCCCGGACGGGCCCCCGGCGTACGGGTTGTCGGCGTAGGGATTGTTGCCGTAGGGGTTGCCGCCCTGCGGGCCGCCGGCCTGCGTCGGCTGCCGGGTGGTACCGAACCCCGCGTATCCGGAGTCACGGGTGAAGGACCCCTCCCGCGAGAAGACCGGATTGCTGCTTCTTCTCATGCTCATTCCCTCCGGGGCGGCACGGCGCCACCCACACTGCAAGGGTAATGGCTTGGCAAAGCCCCTCGGGTACGCCGCGAGGAGGACTTCCGGCGGGCCACGGTGCGGGGGCGCCCCGACCGGGCGCCCCGCGATCCGAGTGTGGTGCCCGGAGCCGGACTCGAACCGGCACGGCCTCGCGGCCAAGCAGTTTTAAGCTGCCCGTGTCTGCGTTCCACCATCCGGGCGTACGGCGACAACACCCGGCCACCGGCCGGAGAGTGCTCCGCATTGCACGGACCACGCCCAGAGCCTAGTCGCCCGGCTCCCTCTTTCGCATGTTCCCAGCCTGGGAAGTTGTCATGTTTCCTTGCCATCTGACGAACAGTCCGCGATCCGGCCACGGCAGGCGCCTGATCCGGCCAGCGGTACCCCCGCGGCGGCGCCGTCAGGGTCGGTGTCATACCGCAGGATGAGGCCGCTCACCGGCGCGTACGCCCAGCGGCGGTGGCTCCAACCGTTCCCCGGAGCGATGAAAACCATGATCACGTGGCTGAGGATGGAGGTACACCAGGGGCCCTGGCCGCAGGCGTCCGGCACCCCCTGACCACCTGACGGCCCCGGGGGCCCTTCACCCCCTCCCCCCGGCCCCATCGCCTCGATCCAAGGAGCTCCCCGTGACCACGACGACCGCAACCGCCGTCCGCACCGGCCAGGCGGCCGCCCGCGCCACCGGCCTCAACAAGGTCTACGGGGAGGGCGAGACCAGGGTGGTGGCGCTCGACAACGTCAGCGTGGTGTTCCCGCAGGGCGAGTACACCGCGATCATGGGGCCCTCGGGCTCCGGCAAGTCGACCCTGATGCACTGCATGGCGGGGCTGGACACCGTCTCCTCCGGCTCCTCCATGATCGGCGACACCGAGCTGGTGGGGCTGAAGGACAAGCAGCTGACCCAGCTGCGCCGCGACCACATCGGCTTCGTCTTCCAGGCCTTCAACCTGCTCCCCACGCTGACCGCGCTGGAGAACATCACCCTTCCCATGGACATCGCCGGCCGCAAGGTCGACCAGCAGTGGCTGGAGCGCGTGGTGGAGACGGTCGGCCTCTCCGGCCGTCTCTCGCACCGCCCCTCGCAGCTCTCCGGCGGGCAGCAGCAGCGCGTCGCCTGCGCCCGTGCCCTGGCGAGCCGGCCCGACATCGTCTTCGCCGACGAGCCGACCGGCAACCTCGACTCCCGCTCCGGCGCGGAGATCCTCTCCTTCCTGCGCAACTCGGTCCGCGAGCTGGGCCAGACCGTGGTGATGGTCACTCACGACCCGGTGGCCGCCGCCTACGCCGACCGCGTGGTCTTCCTCGCCGACGGCCGGATCGTCGACGAGCTGACCTCCCCGACCGCCGACAGCGTGCTGGACCGGATGCGCCGGTTCGACGCCAAGGGCCGTACGAGCTGACGGCCCGGCGGCCCGCCGCCGCCCCCGGCCCGTTCCGACTCCTTCACCCTGGACGCATCCATGTATCGCACCGCACTGCGCAACGTGCTGGCCCACAAGGGCCGCCTCCTGATGACGGCACTGGCCGTCATGCTCGGCACCGCCTTCGTGGCCGGCACCATGGTCTTCTCCGACACGTTCGGCAAGGCCATGTCCAACAGCTACGCCAAGAGCTTCTCCGACGTCTCCGTCCAGGTCAGCGACTCGGCCGCGGGCGCCGGCGCCGGCGCCCGGGAGAAGAGCGAGCGCGGCTCGGGCACGCTCACCGACGCCACCGTCCAGCAGATCGCCGCCCTGCCCGGGGTGGCCGGCGCCCGCGGCGTGGTCGGTGGCTTCACCGGTGTCGCCGACAGGAACGGCGAGCTGATCGGCAAGGCATGGAGCGCCAGGGGGGCCAACTTCGCACCCGCCGCCGACGGCGCGGACTCGCGCTACCCGATGGCCGAGGGCCGGGGTCCGAGGGCCGCCAAGGAGATCGCGCTGGACCGGGCGACCGCGGACAAGGGCGGCTTCAAGGTCGGGGACACCGTCCGGGTCGCCTCCAACGGCCCGGTCATGGAGTCCATCCTGACCGGAGTCTTCACCACCGACGACCCCGAGGTCGTCTCCGGCGGCACGCTCACCCTCTTCGACCGGGCCACCGCCCAGCAGCTGCTGCTGGCCCCCGGCCAGTACAGCGACATCGCCGTGACGGCCCGTCCCGGCACCGGCGAGAGCACCCTGCGGGACGAGATCACACCGAAGATCCCGGCTGAGGACCGCTTCCGGATCAAGACCGGCCAGGAGCTGAAGGACGACCAGGCGAAGATGATCGCCAGCGGCACCGACAGCATGAAGACCATGCTGCTCGCCTTCGCCGGCATCTCCCTCTTCGTCGGCATCTTCATCATCGCCAACACCTTCACCATGCTGATCGCCCAGCGCACCAAGGAGCTCGCGCTGCTGCGCGCCGTCGGCGCCAGTCGCCGTCAGGTGACCCGCTCGGTCCTGGTCGAGGCCCTGCTGATCGGCGCGGTCTCCTCGGTGGCGGGCCTGCTCGCGGGCATCGGCATCGGCGCCGGCCTGCAGGCGCTGATGGGCGCGCTCGGCGCGGGGATGCCCTCCGGCCCGCTGGTGGTCGCACCGCTGACGATCGCGGTGGCGCTGCTGGTCGGCGTCCTGGTCACGGTGCTCTCCGCACTGCTGCCGGCCATGCGCGCCTCGCGGATCGCCCCGGTGGCCGCGATGAGCAGCGGCGACCAGCCCAGTACCCAGAAGAGCCTGCTGATCCGCAACGCGATCGGCTCGGTCCTCGCGGCCGGCGGCCTGGCCCTGGTGGCCTTCGGGGCCTCGACCGGCGACAGCTCCGGGCGGGCACCGGTGGGCCTCGGCGCCGCGCTGGCCCTGATCGGTGTGTTCGTCCTGCTCCCGCTGCTGTCCCGTCCGGTGATCGCCCTGGTCGGTCCGGTCCTCGGCAAGCTGTTCGGGACGCCCGGCAAGCTGGCCCGGCAGAACGCCGTGCGCAACCCGCGCCGCACCGCCGCCACCGCCGCGGCCCTCACCATCGGCCTCACCCTGGTCAGCGCGCTGACGGTGCTCGGCGCCTCGGTGGGCGGAGCGATCGACAAGGCCGTCACCAGCGCGATGAAGGCCGACTACATCGTCTCCGCGGCCAACGGCATGGGCCTGTCACCGGAGGTGCCCGCGCAGATCGACAAGACCGCCGGCGTGGCCGCCTCCTCCGCCCTGACCTCCGTCTACTGGGACTTCGACGGCCGGACCAGGGCCGTCACCGGCATCGACGCGGCCGCCGCCGAGAAGGTGCTCTCGCTCTCCTTCACGAGCGGGTCGGCCGCCGGGCTCGCCAAGGGCGAGGTACTGGTCAACACCGACGTCGCGGCGAGCACCGGCCTCAAGCCCGGCAGCACGATCCCGGTGACCTTCCCGGACGACAGCAGGGGCAGCTACACGGTCGGCGGCGTCTTCGAGAAGAACGAGATGCTCAGCCCGGTGATCCTGGCCAACAGCGAGATCACCCGGCACGAGTCCGACGCCTACATCACCGACGTCCTGGTGAAGGGCGCGGACGGGGCGAGCGGCTCGTTGAAGCAGTCCCTCAAGGACGCCACCGGCGCCAACCCGGTGATCGAGGTGAAGACCAAGCAGGACGTCCGCGACGGCTTCAGCCAGATCATCACCTTCGCGCTGAACATGATGTACGGCCTGCTGGGGATGTCCGTGGTCGTCGCGATCCTCGGCGTCGTCAACACGCTGGCGATGTCGGTCTTCGAGCGCAAGCGCGAGATCGGGATGCTGCGGGCGATCGGCCTGGACCGCAGCGGCATCAAGCGGATGGTCCGTCTGGAGTCCGTGGTGATCTCGCTGTTCGGCGCCGTCGTCGGCGTCCTGCTCGGCTGCTTCATGGCCTGGGCGGTCAACGGCACCCTGAAGTCCAGCATCGCCGGGCTGACCACCGTGATGCCCTACGACAGGATCGTGCTCTTCCTGGTGCTCGCCGGGCTGGTCGGCCTGGTGGCCGCGATCTGGCCGGCCCGCCGGGCGTCCAGGCTGGACATCCTGGAGAGCATCAAGACCGACTGACCGGCCGAAGGCGCGGCGGGGCCCGGCGACCCACACGGTCGCCGGGCCCCGCCGCGCTTCACCCGCCGCGCACCACCCGCACGGGCGGGCCGGGCGGGCCGGGTGCGCGCCCCGGAGGGACGGCCCCGGATGCGGAAAGGACCCCGCCGTGGCCCCCGAGGGAGGGGGCGGCGGGGTCCTTCCCGTCTTCGTTCTGTCCTGCGACTGCTGTACTCCGCCCGGTCGCACGGCCGGCTGAGCACCACGGAGGTCGTGGTCCGGCGACGCTGCCGGGCGGAGGGCCTCCGACACATACCCGGGTGCTCCCACACCCGGGCCGGGTCGTTACTTGCTGGTGGCGAGTTCCTTCTCGGTGGGCTTGGCCTCGGCGACCTTCTCGGCGGCGCGCGGAGCCGGAGCGGCGGCCTCCTGGAAGGCCTCGAACGGCTTCTCCATCTCGGCCAGGCCGACGGTCTCCCGCTTGAGGAACATGGCGAGCGTCCAGTCGGTGAAGACCCGGACCTTGCGGTTCATCGTCGGGACCCGGCTGCCGTGGTACAGGCGGTGGAACCACCAGGCCGGACGGCCCTTCAGCTTGTACTTGCCGAAGAGGATCGCCACGCCCTTGTGCAGGCCGAGACCGGCGACCGCACCGAGGTTCTTGTGCTTGTACTCGGCCTGCGGGAAGCCCCGCATGCCCGAGATCACGTTGTCGCCGAGGACGATCGCCTGACGGACGGCGTGCTGTGCGTTCGGCGGGCACCAGGCGCCCTCGCCGACGGCGAGGTCGGGTACCTGGGCGTTGTCGCCGGCGGCCCATACGTAGTCGAAGCCCTGGACCTGAAGGGTCGGCGCGGTGTCGACGTGGCCACGGGGGCCGAGCGGCAGGCCGAAGTTGTTCAGGATCGGGTTGGGCTTGACGCCCGCCGTCCACACGATGGTGGAGGCGTCGGCCTCGACGCCGTTCTTCAGCACGACGTGCCGGTCGACGCAGGAGTCCATCGAGGTCTCGATGTAGATCTCGATGTTGCGCTCTTCGAGCTTCTCCTTGGTCCACAGACCGAGGTCCGGGCCCATCTCCGGGAGGATGCGGTTGGCCGCCTCCACCAGGATGAAGCGCATGTCGTCGCGGCTGACGGTCTTGTAGATCTTCGCCGCGTCCCGCGCCATGTCCTCGACCTCGGCGATGGTCTCGACGCCGGCGAAGCCGCCGCCGATGACCACGAAGGTGAGGGCCTTGCGACGGACGTCCGGGTCCGTGGTGGACTCGGCCTTGTCCAGCTGCGCCATGACGTGGTTGCGGAGGCTGATCGCCTCTTCGACCGTCTTCATGCCGATGCCGTGCTCGGCCAGACCGGGGATCGGGAAGGTACGGGAGACCGAGCCGGTGGCCACGACGAGGTAGTCGAAGGGCAGCTCGTAGGTCCCGCCGGCCGGCGGCGCGATGGTGGCGACCTTGCGCGCGTGGTCCACACCGGTCACGTGACCGGTGAGCACCTCCGCGTTCTTGAGGGCGCTGCGCAGCGGCGCGACGAGGTTGCGAGGCGCGACGTTGCCGCCGGCCGCCTCGGGGAGGAAGGGCAGGTACGTCATGTACGACCGCGGGTCGACGACCGTGACGGTCGCCTCCCCGTAGCGCATCTTCTTGAGGATGCGCATCGCGGCATACAGGCCGACGTAACCACCGCCGACAATGAGGATGCGAGGACGCTCCGTGGTGCTCATATCCGAAAGTATCCAGCACCGTCCGAGGCGCCCCTCGTGAGGCCCGTCACAGGGGTCTGGACACCCCGTGCTACACTACGCGGCCACTTCTGGCGCCGAACGGTCCCTCCGGGGCTTGCGCTCACCGGCCGAGCCCGCCGGCTGTGAGTGCGCCGGTTCGGACAACCCTCGTGAGCAGCAACGATCCTTGCGCCACCCGGGTTCCCGCCACTGATTTCGATTCCGTCGCCCGATCGCGAGGCCGACCTGCGAACCAACGGGCGCGATCGCCGGACGACCTTCGGTCCCAGATATCGGACACCCGAGGGCGCAGAGTGTGCCAAAAGGGCGGCGAAAGGCCGGATCCTCATGTGAAGAAATTCACGAAGTTTCTCGCGGGACCCTGTGCGCGCCACGGCCCCGGGCGCTCGGTGGGCGCTCCGGGGCCGTGAGGGTAAGCCCCGAAAGGGGCCTGGGCCACCGACCGGAGCCGGCCGGCCGACGGGCGGGCGGCCACCGACCGGAGCCGGCCGGCGGGCGGCCCGGATCTCCCGGGACGCCGTCGGGACCTCTCAGACGAGACTCCAGGCGATGCCGTCCAGGATGTCGTGCTCGCTGACGACCACCTCGTCGGCGCCGGTCCGCGTCATGATCTCCAGCAGTTCCAGGGCGCCCGCGGCGATCACGTCCACCCGGCCCGGGTGCATCGCCGGGATCGCCGCCCGTTCGGCGTGGGTGGAGCTCAGCAGCCGCCCGGCGATCTCCGCGACCTCGTCCCGCGAGATCCGCGAGTGGTGGATCCGGGCGGAGTCGTACTCGGGCAGCTCCAGCGCGATCGCGGACACCGTGGTGACGGTGCCGGCCAGGCCCACGAGGGTGGCCGCGCCGCTCAGCGGGACGGCCTCGGCCGCCTTGTCCAGCTCGCCCCTGATGTGCGCCTTGGCGGCGGAGATCTGGCCCAGCGTGGGCAGTTCGGCCCCCGCGAAGTGCCGCTCGGTCAGCCGGACGCAGCCGAGGTCGACCGAGCGGGCGGCCTCGACGTCGTCCGTGCCCAGCACGAACTCGGTCGACCCGCCGCCCAGGTCGAACACCAGGTACGGAGTGGGGAACTGACCGCCGGTGAGCTCCTTGGTCGCGCCGACGAAGGACAGCCGCGCCTCCTCGTCACCGCTGACCACCTCGGGCGCCACGCCCAGGATGTCGCGCACCCCGCTGGTGTACTCGTCGCTGTTCTCGGCGTCCCGCGAGGCGCTGGTGGCCACGAAGCGGATCCGCTCCGGCGTCACCCCGTAGGAGGTGATCACCTCGGCGTACTCGCGGCAGGCCGCGAAGGTCCGCTCCAGGGCCTCGGGCGCCAGCCGGCCGGTGCGGTCGACGCCCTGGCCCAGCCGGTTGATGACCATCCGTCGGTCGAGGTCGGTGATCGCGCCGGTCCCGGGGTCGAGGTCGGCGACCAGGAGCCGGATCGAGTTGGTGCCGCAGTCGATCGCGGCGACCCGGGTGGTGCCCATCAGCTCTCCTCCTCGGCCGCGCGCTTCTTCGCCGCGCGCTCTGCGGCCAGTCGTTCCTTGGCCGCGATCACGGCCGCGTGGTCCTCTGCCCCGGCCCGCTTCGCGGCGACCTTCTCCGCGCTCTCGGCCACCTCGGCGGCGGAGACGCAGGGGCCCTTGGCCCACCAGTCCTCCAGCATCCCGATCGCCTCATCGCCGAGCGGGTTCACACCGGGCCCGGCCGCCAGCGAGTGGCCGACCAGCACGTGCAGGCACTTCACCCGGTCCGGCATGCCGCCGGCGCTGGGGAAGCCCTCCAGCACCTCGATCGCGTCCCGGCGGGCGATGTAGTCCTCGTGCGCCTTCTGGTAGGCGGCGGCGAGCTGCGGGTCCTCGGCGAGCCGGGCCGTCTGCTCCTTCATCACGCCGTCCGCCTCCAGGGTGCCGATCAGCGAGGCGGCCTTGGGGCAGGTCAGGTAGTAGAGGGTCGGGAACGGCGTACCGTCCGCGAGCCGCGGGGCCGTCTCGACGACGTCCGGGTTGCCGCACGGGCAGCGGTGCGCCACCCCGCGCAGACCACGCGGGACGCGGCCGAGCTGGGCGGCGATGGCCGCGACGTCGTGGTCGGCGACGGCGGGGGCGTCGGAACCGGCGGGGGTGTTCTCAGTGGTCATGGGGCGCTGTCTCTTGCGGGGACGGGGATGGGGACGGGGGCCTGGGCGACCGGGGCGGCGGGCGCGGCGTCGGCCGCGTCGACCGAGTCCCAGATGCTCGCGTACCAGGGTTCGGCGGCCTTCGCCGGGCCGGCGGCGGAGGTGCCGGCGGCGGTGCCGCCGTCGGCCGGGGCGGGTGTCCTGGCGGCTCCGGCGGCCGGGTCGACCGAGATGTACGGGGTCTCACCCGGCATCGCGTAGTGCAGCCGGGCGCGGGCCTGCGCCTTGACGAACTCCGGATCCTGCCAGCGCGCCTTCTCCCGGCGGAGTTCCTCGACCTGCTGCCTGGCGTGTTCGGCCCTGGCGCGCTGGGCGGAGATCTCGGAGCGCTGGGAGATGAACTGCCGGGTCGGGTAGGCCAGGATCGCCACCAGCGAACAGAGCACCAGGACGAGGACGGTCGCCCGGCTCGTGAAGCGCGGACGCCCCGCGAAGCCCGGAATCTTCCAGCCTGCCATCTCCCGTTACCCCTCCTGGTCGCGCCGGTGCCCCGGCCCCCACCCTACGGGGTGAGAGCCGGGGCACCGGTGCAGCGGCTGTGTGTCAGCCGGGTACTGGAGGGCGTCGCCCCCGTACCCGCCGAGGCGACTACTCCGCCGCGCGGAAGCGCGGGAAGGCGCCGCGGCCGGCGTACTCGGCGGCGTCGTCGAGGATCTCCTCGATGCGCAGCAGCTGGTTGTACTTGGCGACGCGCTCGGAGCGGGCCGGGGCGCCGGTCTTGATCTGGCCGCAGTTGGTGGCGACGGCGAGGTCCGCGATGGTGACGTCCTCGGTCTCACCGGAGCGGTGCGACATCATGCAGCGGTAGCCGTTGCGCTGGGCCAGCTCGACGGCGTCCAGGGTCTCGGTGAGCGAGCCGATCTGGTTGACCTTCACCAGCAGCGCGTTGGCGGTGCCGGTCTCGATGCCGCGGGCGAGGCGGGTCGGGTTGGTGACGAACAGGTCGTCGCCGACCAGCTGGACCTTGTCACCGAGCTTGACGGTCATGGCCTTCCAGCCGTCCCAGTCCTGCTCGTCCAGCGGGTCCTCGATGGAGACCAGCGGGTAGGCGGCGACCAGCTCGGCGTAGTAGTCGATGAGCTCGGCCGAGGAAAGGCCCTTGCCCTCGAACTGGTAGGCGCCGTCCTTGTAGAACTCGGAGGCGGCGACGTCGAGCGCCAGCGCGACGTCCTTGCCGGGCACGTAGCCGGCCTTCTTGATGGCCTCGACGATGAGGTCGAGCGCCTCGCGGTTGCTCTCCAGGTTCGGGGCGAAGCCGCCCTCGTCGCCGAGGCCGGTGGAGAGGCCGCGCTCCTTCAGGACGCCCTTGAGCGTGTGGTAGACCTCGACGCCCCAGCGGACGGCCTCGGAGAAGGACTCCGCGCCGATCGGAGCGATCATGAACTCCTGGATGTCGACGTTGGAGTCCGCGTGCGAGCCGCCGTTGAGGATGTTCATCATCGGGACGGGCAGGACGTGCGCGTTCGGGCCGCCGAGGTAGCGGAACAGCGGCAGGTCCGAGGCCTCGGAGGCGGCGTGCGCGACGGCCAGCGAGACGCCCAGGATGGCGTTGGCGCCGAGCGAGGACTTGTCCGGGGTGGCGTCCAGGTCGAGCATGGCCTGGTCGATCAGGCGCTGCTCGGTGGCGTCGTAGCCGACCAGCTCCGGGCCGATCTGCTCGATGACGGCCAGAACGGCCTTCTCCACGCCCTTGCCGAAGTAGCGGTTCTTGTCACCGTCACGCAGCTCCAGCGCCTCGAAAGCACCGGTCGAGGCGCCCGAGGGGACAGCGGCACGGCCGGTGCTGCCGTCGTCGAGACCGACCTCGACCTCGACCGTGGGGTTGCCACGCGAGTCGAGAATCTCACGGGCTACGACGACATCAATGGACGGCACGAGGCATCTCCTAGCGGAAGCAGGTACCCGCAAACTGTTGTGGTGTCTGCGGATGATTGCGGAGTCGTTACGACCAGAGCCTAACCGCAAGGGCTCGCTGGGCCACGTCGGCCCGGGTCCCGTCTCAGGGTGTGGCCCGGCTACCCGTCAGTAGTTCACCTGGATGCCGCGCGGGATGCACCCAGAGCAGAACGAAGGGGGCCGTACCGGATATGTACGACCGCCGCACCCGCCTCTCGGGCGGCCCGCCCGGCCCGGGCCCGCGCGCGGGCGGGCCCGGACCGGGGGTCAGGCCCGCCCGAGATCCAGGACCTGACCCGGCACGATGAGGTCCGGGTCGCCGCCGACGACCGGACGGTTGCCGTCGTACAGCGCGCTCCAGCCGCCGGCCACGCCCTGGCCGCCGGCGATGGAACCGAGGGTGTCGCCGCTCTGCACGGTGTAGCTCCGGCCGCCGGTGACGGGAGCGGTGGCCGTGGCGGCCGCGGCCTGCGGGGCGGCCTGCGCGGCGGCGCCCGCGTACTGGTCGTAGACGCTGCGGTGGCTGGTCCAGTACCAGTCGCCGTTGTCCTGGTACCAGAAGACCCGGGCGTCCGCGTCCCAGCCCGTACGGCCGGTGAAGTCGGGGTTCCGGTCGGCCGTGTCGTCCGACCGGTCCGCCCCCGGCGGCGCGGCGGCCGAGCGGGAGTCGGCCGAGCGGGAGTCGGCCGAGGACTCCGCGGAGGAGGACTCGGTGACGGAGTCGGAGGTGTCGGCCTGGGCGGCCGGGCCGCCCTTGCGCAGGCCGGCCTTGCCCGAGCAGACCGGCCAGGCGCCGGGCCCCTGCGCGGCGAGCACCTTCTCCGCGACCGAGATCTGCTGCCCCTTACTGGCCCGGTGCGCCTGTGGGGCGTACTGGCCGCCGCCGTAGGCCTTCCAGGTGCTCTGACTGAACTGCAGCCCGCCGTAGTACCCGTTGCCGGTGTTGATGCTCCAGTTCCCGCCGCTCTCGCACTGGGCCACCTTGTCCCAGATGGTGACGGGGGCCGCGTGGGCGCCGGTGGCGGTGAGGAGCGGCATCGAGAGGCCGATGCCGGCCACGCCCGCCACGGCGATGACCTTCTCGGTCCGGGTACGACGACGGTGACGACCGTTACCAACGAACAGCATGAGGATGTCCCTCTCCGCACGCCTGCGAGGTGAGCTGTCGGGTTCGGACCGGGAGGTGGCCCGGCCGCCGGTCGCAGGAACGATCCTGCTAGGGCGGCTTCACCCCAAGCCGTGGGGAACGGCAGAAAAACCTGGGTCCCCCGCCCCTGCCCGAGGGTCTGGTCGGTTTCCCGGAGGCGCGGCGGGCAGGACTCGGCGTTCCGCGCACGGGGCTCGCAGCTGCGAACTGCAGGGAGAGTAGACAGATCCTCAGATCAATCACAAGCTCATATCGCTCACATCACGCGGAAATTACGACAAGCATTGGATCGTCTACAAACCACACCCATATGTACGGATTGATACGCCTTCTGACCGCCCATGACCGGTTCTGTCCGACACGCCGTCAGGGCGAGTCGACCGGATCCGACGCCTTCTCCGGCGTGAATTCGATCGGCAGTTCCCGCAGTCCGCGCATGATCAGGCCACCGCGCCAGCGCAGATCGGCCGGATCCGCCGCGAGGCGCAGATCGGGCAGCCGGGTCAGCAGCGTCGCCAGCGCGGCCTGCCCCTCCAGTCGGGCCAGCGGGGCGCCGATGCAGTAGTGGATGCCGTGACCGAACCCCAGGTGCGGGTTGTCCTTGCGGGCGAGGTCGAGCGTGTTCTCGTCGGCGAACCGGGCCGGGTCGCGGTCGGCCGCCGCCAGCACCACCAGCACCGGATCACCCACCGGGATGTCCACCCCGCCGATGGCCAGCGGCTCGGTGGCGAACCGCCAGGTGGCCAGCTCCACCGGACCGTCGTAGCGGAGCAGCTCCTCGATCCCGGTCTCCAGCAGCCCGCGCTCGCCACGCGCGAGGGAGCCCTGGAGCAGATCGAGCTGCCCCGGGTTCCGGAACAGCGCGTACATGCCGTTGCCGATCAGGTTGATCGTCGTCTCGAATCCCGCGAAGAGGAGGACGAAGCACATCGCCGCGGCCTCGTTCTCGGTGAGGTGCTCCCCGTGGTCGCTCGCCCGGATCAGATCGGAGATCAGGTCGTCCCCGAGATCGGCCCGCTTGCGGTGGATCAGCTCCAGCAGGTACGCCCGGATCCGCTTCACCGCCCTGGCCACCCCGCCGCGCGGGCCGCCGCCGTGCCGGATCATCATCGCGGCCCAGTCGCGGAAGTCGTCCTGGTCCTCCGGAGGAACCCCCAGCAGGTCGCAGATCGCGTAGATGGGGAGGGGGAAGGCGAACTCGTGGATCAGATCGGCCGATCCGCGCGCCGCGAAGGAGTCGAGCAGGCGGTCGGTCAGCTGCTGGACCCTCGGTCCGAACTCGGCCACCCGGCGCGGGGTGAACGCCTTGGAGACCAGTCGGCGCAACCGGGTGTGGTCCGGCGGGTCGATGTTGAGCAGGTGCGTCATGAGGTCCGCCTGCCGCTCCCCCGGAATGCCCACCCGGCCCGTGCGGTGCGCCTGCTCGCTGTGATGGGCGGGATTCTTGGAGAGCCGGCCGTCGGCCAACGCCTGTCGGGCGTCCGCGTACCGGGTGACCAGCCAGGCCTCCACCCCGCTGGGGAGGGTCGTGCGGTGCACGGGGGCGTGCTCGCGCAACCACGCGTAAGCGGGGTACGGATCGGCGGCGAACTCCCACGTGAACAGGGGCGGCTGGGCGGGCGCCCCACCGGAGCGCTGCGGTTCGGGCTGGTCGGTGTGCGGCTGAACAGGCATGTCCCGACGGTATCCGGTGGGCCGAAGGCGTGAGCCTGGTCACCTGATGGGTAATCCCTGTCGCAGAGGGTCGTGACGTGCCTAGGATCCTCCGACATGTCTTTGGTGGGCGCCGTGCGGTGTCGCCCACAGGGAGGAGCGCACCGTGCGGGTAACCGGGGCAGTGGTGGTCATCGCGGTACTGAGGGGCGGCTCGGGGGCCGACCTGGCCCGCCGGTTCACGGCCGCCGGAGCCGCCGGGGTGCTCATCGCCGACGAGGACCCCAACCACGCCGAGGACCTCGCCGCCGAACTCGACCGTCCGGGCTGCCCGGTCGTCGGGGTGTGCGGCGACATCCGGCGCCCGAGCGACGTCGCCGCCCTGGTCGACACCGCCGAGAAGCACCTCGGCCCGATCGACCTCTTCTGCGTGTCCGGCCCGGGCGGCGAGCGGATCGTCCCGCTCGCCGACCTCCCCCACCACCTCGGCCGGCTCGCCGAACTGCTCGCCCTGGTCGGCGAGGCGATCGGCGAGGTCGTCCCGCAGCAGCGCCGCGCCGCCGAGGACGAGCCCGCGTACGCCACCGTCGCCGCCCTCGGCGCCGTGCCCGCCGTGCCCGCCGTCACCGCCGTGGCCGCCGTGGCCGAGCAGGCCTGAGCCCGCCCCTCCCCCGGTCGGCCGTGCGGCGGGCGGTCGCAACCACCGCCGGTCGGGTCGGTCGCCCGTCCGTGCGCCCGTCCGTGCGTGCGTGCGTCCGTGCGTCCACCGATCGGCATGCCTGCCGGCCGGTACGTCAGTCCGTCAGGCCCTCCGCGGCCCGCACGTCCCGGCGGTAGCCCCGCGCCGCCGCCCGGAGGGCGGCGTCCACGTCCACGTCCGCGTCGTGCGCCCGCTGCGCCACCGCGAGCAGCAGACGCCCCGCGGAGTCCGCGGTCAGCTGGGCCGGCAGCTCGTACGGGGCGTCCGGCACGCCGGTGAACCCCGCCCGCCGCACCCGGGAGACCAGCTTCGCCGCGTACGCCAGGGCCGGCAGCCCGGCCGGCACGCCGTCCAGCACCGACTCACGCTGCTTCTCGGCGGCCTTCAGCTGCTCCCAGTTGGCCTCGACCTCGGCCGCGCCACCGGCCTCCACGTCACCGAAGACGTGCGGGTGGCGGTACATCAGCTTCTCGACGATGTCGCCCGCGACGTCGTCGATGGAGAACGGGTCCTGTGCGTCCTCCTCCGCGATCCGGGAGTGGAAGAACACCTGGAGCAGGACGTCCCCCAGCTCCTCGCGGAGGGTCTCACGATCCCCCTCCTCGATCGCCTCCACCAGCTCGAAGGCTTCCTCCACCAGGTACTTCACCAGCGACGCGTGGGTCTGCTCGGCGTCCCACGGGCAACCGCCGGGCGAGCGCAGCCGGTCCATCACCGAGACCAGGTCCAGCAGCCGGGCGCCGGGCAGGTCGTACGAGCCGGGCAGCAGCTCGATCTCCGGGACGGCGCCGGCCTCCTCGACCGCGAGCCTGGCCAGCGCGTCCGTCAGCCCGGGGTCGCCGTCGGGACCGCCCAGCCAGAGCGTGACCGGCACCCGGGCGTCCGACAGCAGGCGGGCGAGCGACGGAGCCGTCCCCCGTTCGACGATCTCCACCCGGACGCCCGCCTGCCGCAGGGCCGGCAGTTGCGGGTGGTCCGGGTCGCCCGCGAGCACCCGGTCGGCGCCGCGCAGGGCCTCCCAGGCCGGCCAGGAGAGCAGACCGGGGGCGACCCGGTGGGTGGTGGTGAGCAGGATCAGCTTCGGAACGGGCACAGTCGAGGTCACGTTCCGAACCTACCCGGCCGCCGCCCCCCACCGGGTCGCCCCCGGGCCTCAAGGAGCGGCGGTGGAACCCTCCGGGGCCCCGGCCGGCACCAGGGCCGCCCGCTGCGCGTCCCACCGGCCGTACCGGGGATTGACCCGGACCCCGAGCCCGGTCGCGGCCTCGGCCAGCGCACGGCGTACCGCCGCGTCCCCCGTACCCGTCCCGGCGTCCAGGCCCTGCGCCGCGGCCAGCAGCCGGATGCCCGCCTGCTGGCGGTAGTAGCCGTCGGCCCCGGTGGCCGGCACGCCCCGCAGGGCCAGCAGCCGGTCCAGTCGCACCGCGTCTGCGCCCGCCGGGCCGGATGCGCCGGCGCCGACCCCGTCCTGCGCCCGGGCGTCCGCGACGTCCCCCGCCGCCACGCTCAGCCCGCGATCGGCGAGCGCCCGGGCCACCAGCGCGTCGAGGATCAGCTCGGCGACGGCGCGCTGCGCGAGCTCCCCCGTCCCGCCCGGCTCGGCGGCCGCCGCCGCCCGCAGGCCGGTGGCCCGCGCCTGCACGTCCGCCAGGCTGATCCGCTCACCGCCCACCACGGCCGCCGCCCCCGCCTGGAGCGGACCACCGCAGGAGGTGAGGGACGCGGCGGCGAGCAGCACCGCGGCAAGGGCGACGGCGACCCGACGGTTCATACGTGCCTCCCCTCCGGGCGGGTTCGGTCGGCCGGCGGCACGCGGGAGGGCGGTCGGCCGGACGCCTCCGAGCGTAGGACGGCGCACCCCCGGTCGCGGGGACGCTGCGCCGAACGAGCCGGGCCGCGCCGCCGCCCCGAGCTGGGCGGCGGGCCGGCCGCGCGTCACCGCTGGGCGTGCCGCCGCCCCCGCTAGCCGGTCGCGTACGGGTTGCCCGGGGCGGGTACGGCCCAGCCGGCGGCGCGGGGGTCGGGGGGCGGGGCGCGAACGTCAGGCCCAGCTCCGCCAGGCACTCGGCCACCCGCAGGTGCTCCAGCGCGGGTCCTCCCTGCGGGCCGCCCTCGGCGGCCGCGGCGAGCCGGCGGTACTCCGGCAGTGCCTCCCGGTGGCGGCGCTGCTTCACCAGGGTGCGGGCGTGGATGGTCGCGAACCAACATCGCCCCGGGCGAGAGCGGCAAGGGCTTCGTCACCTTCGAGGTCCCCAAGGACGCCAAGCTCGCCAAGATCCAGTTCGGCCTGGACAGCGGCTTCGCCGACCAGACCGGCCAGTGGACCATCGGCTGACCGCCCGCCGCCACCGGGCCCGGGCGCTGCCCGAGCACGGAAGGGTCAGCGGATCACGCGCCGTCCGCCGGGCGCTGCCGCCCGGCGGCGAGGAACTCCCGGGCCCCGGCCCGGACGGCCGCCCAGTCGGTGGCGGGAGTGCGCGTGCGGGCCCGTTCCAGCCGGGCCGACCGGCCTTCGTGGTCACGGCGGAGCTGCTCGACGTCCAGGCCCACGCCGGGCGGCCCGCCGGCGGCCTCCAGGGCGGCGACGCGTCGCTCCATCGCCGCCAGCAGGGCCCGGTCCAGGTCGGCGACGGCGGCCGACAGGTGGTCGGCCGAGAGGGTGACGAGGCCCGTCAGCGGCGCAGCGAACTCGATCTCGTGGTCGGGCTCGTGCGTCCAACTGACGCTGATCCGGTCGGCCCCGTCGAAGACCGTCCGCCACCAGCGGATGTGCGGGGCGTTGACCAGCGGGCCCATGTACATCGAGCGGCGCCCGTGCCAGTCGGCGGCCGCCTCGGCCTCGGGGGTGACCTCGTCCTCGTCCCAGACCGGGCTACCGGCGAGATCGCTCGACACGAACCCGACCAGATCCCGCGGCACCGGCTCCATGACGTCCGCCAGGATCTCCAGGACGTCCTCCCAGATCCGGACGACGAAGTGGTCGACGTACGGGCGGTCCTGCGTGCCGAACTCCTCGCGCCACCGTCGCAGCGTGCGCTCGGAGTAGCGCAGCAGCTCGTGGCCGCCCAGCTCGATCCAGTACCAGCCGGCGGTCAGCGCGAACCAGTGCAGCGTCGGGTTGTGTTCCCCACCCCACGGGCGGACGTCCGCCAGATCCCGCAGCTCGAACCGGAACCGCAGCTCGTCGTCCGCCACTGCCTGCCCTCCCGTACGGTCGCCGCTCGGACCACGCGGACCACTCCGACCGGCCAGAGGGCGAGGACGGGACGGATGGAGAACTCCTCGTACCCGTCCGCACCGTCCGGCCGTGGACGGCTTCGGTGGCCATGGACAGGTTGCGGTCGGCGGTGGCCGATGCAGCCGGGCCCCCAGCCTGCCACAGTCGCCGCACGCCGATCACGCCACCGCGCGCAGCGTGTGGAGCTCGAACCACACGCCCTTGACCGGCAACCCGAACCCCGAGTCGGTGACTCCCCAGGCGTCCGCCAGCGCGTCGACCAAGCCGAGGCCGCGCCCGCGCCGGTCCTCCTCCGTGGCCACCCGGAGCCGGGGACGGACCGGGTTACCGTCGTAGACCGACACCCGCACCCTGGTGAGGTCGGCGGTGAACTGGAGCTGCACCAGGCCCTCCGCGTACCGGTGGGCGTTGGTGACCAGCTCCGACGTGCACAGGGCGGCCCGGTCGGCGAGATGCCCGAAGCCGATCAGCTCCAGGACACCGGTCACGAAGTCGCGGCAGATCTTCGGCGCGATGGCGGCGGACGGCAGCAGGACGGTGCAGGAGTGGGGGAACCAGAACGGTTCGGGGCGGTCCGACGTGAGGTCAGCAGTCATGGGAGGGCCTCCGGGCGGTCGGGAGAACGTGACAACGAGCGGTGGCGATGGCGTCCCGGAGCATGCGGGGACGATGCACTTCCGTCTTACGGCCGTCACGCATGGCGAGCGATGCGATACTCACCGTAGGGCACAAGCTTTTTACGGAACAAGGTTGTGCCGTCGATTCACCCGTACGTGTCCAACCCGGCTCACCGCACACGGGACAGACTCAGAGTCGGCCGGAAGGATGGGGCGCATGCCACCGAGGATCAATCCCACCGCACGGAACGAGCGCCTGGGAACAGAGCTGAGGAAACTGCGCGAACAGGCCGGCATGACGGCCCGTGCGGCCGCCAGCCTCCTCGGAGCCGACCAGGCCCAGATGTCGAACCTGGAGGCCGGGAGGGTCGGCGCCAGCGCCGAACGCGTGCGGCGGCTCGCGGCACACTACGCCTGTGACGACACGGCCCTCGTCGACGCGCTCGTGGAGATGGCGACGGAGCGCACCCGGGGCTGGTGGGAAGAGTATCGGGAGGTACTCCCGCGCAACTTCCTCGACCTGTCGGAGCTGGAGTTCCACGCCACGGCCATGCGCACGGTCAAGGTCGTCGAGATCCCCGGCATCATGCAGACCGAAGCGCATGCCAGAGCCGTCTTCGGCTACTACCCACCACCACTGCCGCCGAGGGATCTGGAAGCCCGGGTCGCCCACCGCATGCAGCGCCGTACGGTTCTGGACCGCGCCCATCCGCCCCTGGTCGAGGCGGTGGTCCACGAGGCAGCTCTGCACATGACGGTCGGTGGACCGCGAACTGCTCGCGAGCAGCTCGGCCTCCTACTCGAACTCTCCGACCGTCCGAACATCAGCGTCCGCGTGATCCCCTTCTCGGCGGGCGAGTTCGCGGGGCCAGGCGTATCGATGCTGTACCTCGACGGGCCGGTCCGCCAGCTCGACACGGTCCAGGTGGACACCCCCTTGAACGGAGTCCTGATGAATGCGGAGGCACAGCTCAGGAGGTATCGAACGCTCTATGCAAAGGTAGTGGGCGCATCGCTAGGGGTCGCCGCATCACGTGACCTCATCCATCGCCTTGCCAAGGACCTCTGAAGGGAACAGCCGTGCCGATCACCTGGCAGAAGTCGTCGTACTCGGGTGGCGGAGACGGCGCCGACTGCATAGAGCTGGCCCTCGTCGACGGCGCCGTCCTGCTGCGTGAGAGCGACGACCCCGGAGTCGTCGTCACCACCACACCCGCCAAGCTCCGTGCGTTCATCCTCGGCGTCAAGGCGGGCGAGTTCGACCACCTCGCCGACGGCGTTGTCCGCGCCTCCGACGGGCGTTAGAGTCGACCGGGTGACTGCCGGGTCGGCCATGGGCCACATACGAGTGAGGCGCCCGGCCCCGGCATGACCCCGGGGCGGGCCAGAGCCCCGCCCGATCCTCTCCGCTTCCTCGCGTCCGGCGCCCCTGTGCGGCGCCGCGTCCCATGTGACCGAGCCCCGGAGAGGCCCTCAGCAATGTCGTACGCCCCGCAGTACGCGCCGTCCGTCAGTACCGTCCAGCTCAACCACACAGCAGTCCACGCCAGGGACCGGCAGTTGTCGGCCGAGTTCCTCGCCGCGATCCTCGGCCTGGTGCTCGGCGCCCCGATCGGGCCGTTCCTGCCCCTGGATCTCGGCAACGGCGTCACGCTCGACTTCTACGAGAAGCGTGACGAGCCGATCCAGGCGCAGCACTACGCGTTCCTGGTACCCGACGAGCAGTTCGATGCCATGATCGCCCGGTTGGAGGCGGTCGGGGTCGTGTACTACGCCGATCCGCACCATGGCGAGCCCGGCCGGATCAACCGCCTCTTCGGTGGCCGGGGCGCGTACTTCGAGGACCCGGCCGGCCACAACATGGAGATCATGACCCGGCCCTACCTCCGGCCCTGAGCCGCCGCCGGGGACGGGCGGCGGGTCAGCGGTAGTACCCCTCGACCACGGCGCGGACCTCATCGAGCAGCGCGGGGCCGTCCTGCGGAACGGGTGGCCTCCCGCTGCCCGGCCTGATGTCCAGGAGTTGCTCGTCGGAGAGGGCGAACACCACCCGTCGCAGCCCGGCCTGTCGGATGGCCGCCTCGCACATCCCGCACGGCTGGCAGCTGGTGTACATGGTGGTCTCGGCCGCCGTGGCCGCGTCCAGCTCCCTCGCGGCCCAGCGCGCCAGTTTGAGCTCCGGGTGCGCGGTGATGTCCCGGTCGGTGAGTGTGGTGTTGCGGTCCTCCGCCAGCACCGTCCCGTCCGGCGCCGAGAGCAGCGATCCGAACGGCGGGTTACCGCTCGTCCGCGCCTCGGCGGCCAGCGCGATGGCGCGGCGGAGGAGGGCGTGGTCGTCGGGTGTGGTCATGACTGCTCCGTTCCGGTGCGGGGTGGTGGGTTGAAGTGCGCGGCCACCGTGGCCAGGGCCTGCCGGCCCACCTGCGGGTGGCAGGTCTCACGGGGGTCACCGTTGTAGTGGTCGAGGACGACGCTCTCGGCGCCCAGCAGCCGCAGCTGGTCGAGGTCGTCCATGACCTGGTCGATCGTGCCCTCACCGGCGAGGCGTCGCGGTCCTTCGACCGGCGCCGCGGTGAGCCTGAGCGCGATCCGGGGGGCCAGCGCGGGCACCGGGAGCCGTTGCTCCTCCGCGACGGACCTCAGCCTGTCCGCGGCCTCCCGCAGCCACGGCATCGTGCAGCGCAGCGGATGCCACGCGTCCCCGAGCCGGACGGCCCGGCGCAGACCGGCGTCGCTGTTGCCGCCGACCCAGAGCGGGATCCGCCGCTCCCCGTAGGAGGCGGTGTCCGCCCAGGCGGCCCGGATGTCCCGCAGGTGGTCGTCGGTCAGGCGTCCGCGCTGTTCGAAGGGGATCCCGAGCGCGGCGAACTCCTGCCGCGCCCAGCCCACCCCCACGCCGAGGACCAGCCGGCCGCCGCTGAGCCGGTCCAGGTTGGCCGCCGTACGGGCGGTGAGCAGCGGGTGCCGGTAGGGGGTGATGAGGACGGTCGTGCCGAGCCGGATCCGGGTGGTGAGGCCGGCCAGCCAGGACAGCGTGCTGAAGGGCTCGTAGAAGGGCGCCGGGTAGCGCTCGGCGACGTCGGGCGTGATGACGATGTGGTCCGAGACCATCAGCAGGTCGAAGCCCAGGCCCTCGATGGTCTGGGCGCCGCCGCGCAGCGCGCCCGGGTCGGTGCCGGGGCCGAAGTTGAGGAGGTTCACTCCGAGTTTCACGCGTTCGAGCCTAGTCGGCCGCCGTCGGCCCCCAGAAGGGATTCCCGCCTGTTCAGGGGCGGTTCGGCCGTGGATCCGCCGGTAATCTGGGCGGATGACCGAGACTCTTGACGCGACCGACTGGGCGATCCTGGCGGAGCTCCAGCGGGACGGCCGGATCGCGTTCACGGAGTTGGCACGGCGGGTGAACCTCAGTGCGTCGGCGACCACGGAGCGGGTGCGGCGGCTGGAGGCGGCCGAGGTGATCACGGGGTACCGGGCGGAGGTGGACCTGGAGCGCACCGGGCACGCGGTGCTGGCGGTGATCCGGCTGAAGTACCCGGGGAACGCGCACGAACCCCTGCACCGGTTGCTCGGGGAGCGCCCGGAGATCCTGGAGTGCCTGCGCACCACCGGGGACGACTGCTACGTCCTGAAGGTGGCGACCACCTCGACGGGTCACCTGGAGGAGATCGTCGACGCGCTGGCCCGGTTCGGGAGCACGACCACCAGCCTCGTCCTCAGCCGGACGCTGCCGTACCGCGGGCCCCGGGCGCCCCGGGCGGCCGCCCGGCCGGTCCGGGCGCCGGTCGGTCCCGCCACGTCCCCCTGACGAAGGCCCCGGCCGGGGAGCCCCGCCGACGGGCGGCGAGGCAGCGGGGCCCGCCGCCCATCCGCGGGAACGACGGGCCCGAACGGTCGGCCGGCCGGGCAACCGGGCGGGTCAGCGCTTGCCGCCCGCCAGGTCGTCGAACATCGCCGACAGGAACTCGCTGCACCAGGCCAGCAGTTCGCGCCCGACCAGCGGCTTGCCGCCGATCCGGCCGGTGGAGGGGCGGGGTACCAGGATCTGCTGGGCGGTCGCCTTGACCTGGCTGCGCGGGTAGAGCCGGTTGAGTCTCAACTCCTGCGACTCGCGCAGCTCCACCGGGCTGAATCGGATGTTGGCGCCCTGGAGGGTGATGTCGCCGATGCCGCACCGCCGGGCGTACAGCCGCAGGGCCGCGACCAGCAGCAGGTTCTCCACGGCCTCGGGCAACTTGCCGTAGCGGTCGGTGAGTTCCTCGCGGACGTGCAGGATGTCCTGCTCGGAGTTGACGGCCGCGATCGAGCGGTAGGCCTGCAGGCGCAGCCGCTCGCCGGGGGCGTAGTCGTGCGGGACGTGGGCGTCGACGGGCAGCTCGATCTTGACGTCGAGCGGCTCCTCCTCCGGCTCCGCGCCGCCGCCGGCCAGCGACTCGCGGAACTCGGCCACGGCCTCGCCGACCATCCGCATGTAGAGGTCGAAGCCGACGCCGGCGATGTGCCCGGACTGCTCGCCGCCGAGCAGGTTGCCCGCCCCGCGGATCTCCAGGTCCTTCATCGCGACGTACATGCCGGCGCCCATCTCGGTGTGCTGGGCGATGGTGGCCAGCCGCTCGTGCGCGGTCTCGGTGAGCGGCTTCTCCGGCGGGTAGAGCATGTACGCGTATCCGCGCTCGCGGCCACGGCCGACCCGGCCGCGCAGCTGGTGCAGCTGGGAGAGGCCGAAGGTGTCGCCGCGCTCCACGATCAGGGTGTTGGCGTTGGAGATGTCGATGCCGGATTCCACGATCGTGGTGGAGACCAGGACGTCGAACTCCTTCTCCCAGAAGTCGACGACGACCTTCTCCAGCAGGGTCTCGCCCATCTGGCCGTGCGCGGTGGCGACCCGTGCCTCGGGGACGAGCTGCTTCAGCCGGGCGGCGGCCCGGTCGATCGACTCGACCCGGTTGTGGATGTAGAACACCTGTCCCTCGCGCAGGAGTTCACGGCGGATCGCGGCGGAGATCTGCTTCTCGTCGTAGGGGCCGACGAAGGTCAGCACCGGGTGCCGCTCCTCCGGCGGGGTGGTGATCGTCGACATCTCGCGGATGCCGGTGACCGCCATCTCCAGGGTGCGCGGGATCGGGGTCGCGGACATCGTCAGCACGTCGACGTTGGCGCGCAGCTTCTTGAGCTGCTCCTTGTGCTCGACACCGAAGCGCTGCTCCTCGTCGACGATGACCAGGCCGAGATCCTTGAACCTGGTCTCGGAGGAGAACAGCCGGTGGGTGCCGATCACGACGTCCACCGAGCCCTCGAAGAGGCCCTCCAGGACGGCCTTCGCCTCCGCGTCGCTCTGGAAGCGCGACAGCGCCTTCACCACCACGGGGAAGTTGGCGTACCGCTCGGCGAAGGTGGAGAAGTGCTGCTGGACGAGCAGGGTGGTGGGCACCAGCACCGCGACCTGCTTGCCGTCCTGGACGGCCTTGAACGCGGCCCGCACCGCGATCTCGGTCTTGCCGTAGCCGACGTCGCCGCAGATCAGCCGGTCCATCGGGACGGACTTCTCCATGTCCGACTTGACCTCGGCGATGGTGGTGAGCTGGTCGGGCGTCTCCGCGTACGGGAAGGCGTCCTCCAGCTCGCGCTGCCAGGGGGTGTCCGGGCCGAAGGTGTGCCCGGGGGCGGCCATCCGCGCCGAGTACAGCTTGATCAGGTCGCCGGCGATCTCGCGGACGGCCTTCTTGGCCTTCTGCTTGGTCTTCGCCCAGTCCGCGCCGCCGAGCCGGTGCAGGGTCGGGGCCTCGCCGCCGACGTACTTGGTGACCTGGTCCAGCTGGTCGGTCGGCACGAACAGCCGGTCGCCGGGGTGGCCGCGCTTGGCGGGCGCGTACTCCAGCACCAGGTACTCGCGGGTGGCGCCCTGCACGGTGCGCTGCACCATCTCGACGTACCGGCCGACGCCGTGCGCCTCGTGCACCACGAAGTCGCCGGCCGCCAGGGCCAGCGGGTCGATCGCGTTGCGGCGCCGGGAGGGCATCCGGCGCATGTCCTTGGTGGAGGACTTCTGGCCGGAGAGGTCGGTCTCGGTGACGACGGTGAGCCTGAGCGCCTCGTCGACGAAGCCGTGCTCGATCGAGCCGCACGAGACGTGGACGACGTCCCTGGTGGGGGCGTCGGTGAGGTCGGCGACCAGACGGGACGGGATGCCCTCGTTGCCGAGCACCTCGGCGAGCCGGGAGGCGGGCCCGTGGCCCTCCGTCACCATGACCACCCGCCAGTCGGCGGTCAGCCGCTCCTTGGCGTCCGCGATGGCGCGGGCGGTGTCACCCCGGTACGCCTCGACGGCGCGCATGCCGAGGGTGAGGGTGTTGGTGTCGAATTCGAGCAGCGTCGTGCCGCCCGAGGAGTCGCTGGTGGCGAACGGACTGACGGACCACCAGGGCAGGCCGATGCCGGCCGCGTGCTCGCGGACGTCGGCCAGCGACCAGAGCGAGGCGGCCGAGACGTCGATCGACTCGACGTCGATCGGCCGGTCCCCGCCGGTCGCGGCGGCGACCCAGGACGCGTGCAGGAACTCCTGGCTGGTCGCCACCAGGTCCGTGGCCCGGGTGCGGACGCGCTCGGGGTCGCAGACCACGGCGATGCTGCCGGCGGGCAGGACGTCGAGCAGCAGCTCCATGTCCTCCACCAGGACGGGGGCCAGCGACTCCATGCCCTCGACCGCGATGCCCTGGGCGATCTTGTCGAGGATCTCGCCCAGCTCGGGGTGCCGGCCGGCCAGCTCGGCCGCCTTGGCGCGGACGGCGTCGGTCAGCAGCAGCTCCCGGCAGGGCGGCGCCCACAGGCCGTGATCGGCGATCTCCAGGGAGCGCTGGTCGGCGACCTTGAAGTAGCGGATCTCCTCGATCTCGTCGCCCCAGAACTCCACCCGCAGCGGGTGCTCCTCGGTCGGCGGGAAGACGTCCAGGATGCCACCGCGGACGGCGAACTCACCGCGCTTCTCGACCAGTTCGACCCGGGCGTAGGCAGCGGCGGCCAGCCCGCGGGCCACCGACTCCAGGTCGTGCGACTCGCCGCGGCGCAGCGCCACCGGCTCCAGCTCGGCCAGGCCCTTGACCTGCGGCTGGAGCACCGAGCGGACGGGCGCCACGATCACCTGGACGGGCCCGGCCGCCAGGTCGTCGGCGCGCGGGTGGGCGATCCGGCGCAGCACGGCCAGCCGGCGGCCGACGGTGTCCGAGCGGGGCGAGAGCCGCTCGTGCGGCAGGGTCTCCCAGGCGGGGAACTCCGCGACCGCGTCCGGGGGCAGCAGCGAGCGCAGCGAGGCGGCGAGGTCCTCGGCCTCCCGGCCGGTGGCGGTCACCGCGAGCACCGGGCGGCCCCGGTCGGCGTCGGCCCGACCCGCCAGGGCCCTGGCCAGCGCGGCGATCACGAAGGGGCGGGCGGCCGGCGGGCCGACCAGGTCGAGGTGCTGGCGTGCCCCGGCGGCGGCGCCGGTGGCGGCCTCGATCGCCTCGGCGAGGGCGGCGTCCCGCGCGACGACATCGAGCAGTCCGGTCAGGCTCATCTGGAGTCTCTTCTTCGTCCCGTAGCTGGAGTGGCCCAGGCGCCGGGAGGCCGGCCGGGCAACGCGAACGGCCCGGCACGCCGAGCGGCCGGGGGTGTCCAGCCTACGCCGGAGCGCCGACGCGCACGCGGCGCACCGGCGTGGGCGCGGCCGACCGGTGGTTCGTCATCGGTCCATGAATGCCACGAAGTGGACATACTCCTGTCACTGGCCGTCCATGGAGATCGCGCAGCATGGTGAATGTGCCCGCCGCACCCAACCGTGGGGGATGGCTGCAGTGGGCACGGTCGCAGCCCGATGGGGGTCGGGATGCGAGGCCGGGCGACCCTGGGTGGGGGCGCCCGCCCAATCGCCGGGAACCGTGGCGCCCTTTCCTGGAGGGCGCCACGGGTCTCGGCCCCTTTGCGTTCCGGGGCCCCCGGCCGCGCGCCACCGCGGGGCCCGGCGACCGGGACGGGCCCCGACCGGCCGGCGTGGCGGCGGTCGGGGCCCGGACAGCGGACGGATCAGGTGCGGCGGTGTGCGGCGGACGGATCAGGTGCGGCGGTGCGCCACGGTGTGGGGCGTCGCGTAGTCCGAGCCGTCGTCCACGATCACGATCTTCGGAATGATCCGGGTGGCCGCGTCCGTGCCCTCGACCGGCTCCCCGGGCGGGGTCGACGGCTTCGGCGGCGCCGCGGACACCCGCCCGGGGGTGAACTCGGGGGCCTCCCCGTCCGACGTCACCGGGAGCACGGTGGTGTCGGCCTCGGGGGCCGGGCCGGGCACCACCGGCGCGGACGGCCCGGAGGGCCCGGAGGACGCGGAGGACGCGGAGGACGCGGAGGACGCGGAGGACGCGGAGGACGCGGAGGACGCGGAGGACGCGTCCTGGACCACGGCGATCTCACCGGTGTCCGCCTCCGCGTCCACCGGGGCGGGCGCCGCGGCCGGCCGCACCGGGCCGGGCGCCTCGGCGGCCTGCTCGGGTTCGATCGCGCCGACCGCCGCGCCGGTGAGCGAGGCCAGCGTCCCCTTGATGTGATCCAGGTGCTGCTGCACCACCTCGTGGCGCTCGGCGAACTCGACCTGCTCCTGATCGCTCGCCGCGTTGATCCGCTCCGCCTCGCGGCGGGCCCGGTCGATCAGCTGATCGGCCTTGGCCTGGGCCTCCGCGTCGGACTGCTTGACCTTGCCGAGCACCGACTCGCGGTACTGCTCGGCCTCCTTGAGCCGGCGCGCCGCCGTCTGCGCCACCTCGGTGTCGCCGGCGTCCGCCCGGGCGACCGCCGCCGCGAACATCTCGTCCGCGCCGCGGCGCAGCTCCGCCAGCTTCGCCTCGGCCCGCTCCGACGCCTCGGCGGCGGCGACCCGGACCTGGGCGGCGTACGAGGTGGCGGCGTCCCGGGCGGCGCGGGCCTCGGCGTCCGCCTCACCGCGCAGCTTCTCGGCCTCCGCGCGGGTGCGCTCCTCGCTGCGCCGGGTGGCCTGGTCGGCCTCGGTGCGCACGGCGGTGGCGTACTCCTCGGAGGTGCGGGCGAGCTCCTGCCCGGCCTCGTAGACCTCGTCGCGGGTGTCCTCGGCGAAGCGCTCGGCGGCCTCGCGCACGGCCCGGGACTCCTTCTCCGCGGTGACCGCCAGCCCGGCGGCCTGCTCGCTGAGCAGGTTGTAGTCGGGTGCGGGGGCGTCCGCGGCGGCCTGGACGAACTCGTCGAGCCGCTTCTCCATCTCGCGCAGACCGGCGCCCAGGACGCTCAGCCGCTCCCAGGCCTCGTCGCGCTGGGCGGTCAGCGCTGCCAAGGTTCGATCGACCTGCTCTGGCGCGTAACCACGCCGGGCAGCGGTGAAACCGTACTGGGAGACGGCATCGCTCATGGGCTCTTCCCCTCGTGTCACGGGCTTCGGCTGTCACGGGCTGCGGGCGCCCAGGGCCGGAACGATTCTGAAGATGGCGGGACGAGCCGGGTAGGCCCATCCTCTTGACCTATTTTGCGCGGATTATGGGCAAACCCAAACGAGGCGCCGCCGTACCGACACGCCCGGGGGGTCGCACCGGGGGCCGGTGCGACCACTCCCACCTGCGACGATCCGCTAGAGCAGACCGTCCCAGAACTGTTCGAGCAGAACCGCCCACCACGTGTCCGCCGTCTGCAGCGCCGCCGGGTCGATCGCGGCCAGCTGGTTCTGGAAGTCGGTGGTCCAGCGGGCCGCCTGCTCCGGAGTGAGCCCGAAGCGCAGCCGCCACATCCGGCCCAGCAGAGCGAGCGCCCGGACGAACTCGGGCACGCCGGTGTTCACGAAGCGCGGCGGCTCGCCCCCGCCCTCCAGATCGACCGCGACCACGGCCGCCGTGCCGTACTGCACGCAGAGCTGGCGCCCGTAGTCGTTGCCCAGCACCAGGTAGCCGCCGAAGTCGGGGCCGCCCTGGACGCCGCGCTCGGCGGCCAGCTCGGCGAGCGTCGGGATCGGACGCCCCTCCTGCGCCTGGGCCCAGAAGAACGGCCCGAAGTCGCGCGGCAGCCCGGCCCACATCAGGGTCTGCGCCACCGGCTCGGGCACGCCCTGCCGGGAGACCGCGCGCTGCTCGAAGCGGAACACGGCCGGCCCGAAGGCCTGCCCGAGCTCCGCCGCCAGCTGCTGCGGCGCGACCGGCGCCGGCGGCGGGACGCTGCCGGGCGCGGGCGGCGGCACCCGCACGGGGCGAGGGCGCTGCGGGGCGGAGGCCAGCTGGTGCAGTTCGTCCAGGTGGTCCAGCAGGTGGACCATGCCGGCCTGCCGCGCCTGGTGGTCGCGGCCGTAGCCGGCGGTGTGGGTCAGCCGCACGTTCGGCCAGGACGCCCGGATCATCCGGGCGCAGTAGCCGCCCGGCAGGTCGCAGGACTCCAGCTCGGTGTAGAGCTCCAGCACCTGCTCCGGCGGGACGTTCAGCCGGCGCAGCTCCTGGAGGATCTTCCACTCCGGGTGCGGGGTGCCGGGCTCGCTGCGCTGCAGGAGCTTCTGCTCCGAGCCGTCCGGGCCCCGGTAGCTGAGCGCCGCGAAGTACCCGGGGCCGACCGCGGGCACCCCGGGGTCGACCGGCGGGCCCTGCGGACCGGGGAACGGCGGCGGGACGGCCGCCGGCGCGACGGCCGGGCCGGGCACGGCCGGGGAGGCGGCGCCCGGGTAGCCGTAGCCGACCGGCGGCATGGCGGAGGGCGGCGTGCCGTGGGCGACCGCGCCCGGGCCGCCGGGCAGCTCGATCGCGTGCGCGAGCTGGGTCGCCTCGTACGCGACGCCGGCGCCCGGGGCGGCCTGCGGCGCCGGGGCGGGCGGCGCGGGGGCCGGTGCACCGCCGCGCAGACCCGGCGGCGGCGGGGGCGGCGGGGCGCTCGCCCCTCGGCCGGCGCCGTTGTGGGCCGGTCCGCCCGCGCCTCCGCGCAGGTCGGCGGGGGGCGGGGGCGGTGGCGCGCCGGCCCCGGATCGGCCGTGACCGCCCTGCGGCGGCGCGGGCGGCACCGGGGCGGCGGGCGCGCCGGGCAGGCCCATCAGCCCGGGCGGCGCGTCGGGCGAGGCGAGCATGGTCGGGGCGTGGTCGACCGACGGCGCCGGTGGCGGCGGGCCGGTCGGGGCCGGAGCCGGGGCGACGGGGGCGCCGGGCAGACCCGCCAGGCCGGGCAGGGCGCCCGGCGGCGCCAGCACGGTGGGCGCGTAGCCGTCGGCGGCCGGCGGAGCCGGGTGGGCCGGCGGGGGCGCGGCCGGTACGCCGTCCGGCAGCTGCACGGTGACGGCCTCGCCGCCGGGCGGCGGCGCGAGCATGGTCGGGGCGCCCCCGGCGGGGCCCTGCGGGAACGGCGGGGTGCTGAGCACACCGGGGCCCCGGCCGTGACGGCCCTCGGCCGGGACCGGGGCGGGCAGGGGCGCGGGCGCGGGCGGCGGCGCGGGCGCGGCGGCCTGCGCGGGTTCCGGGGCGGGAGCAGGGGCGGGAGCAGCGGCAGGGGCGCCGAGCCGCTCGGCCTCGGCGGCGATCGCGGCCGCGCCGGCCTCCTGCAGCCACTGCGGCGGGCTGAGCAGGAAGGAGGTCGCCTCGACCGCGCCCGGCGCCGGCCTGGCCGCACCGGCCGGGTTGGCGGCCACCGGACGGCCGTACACCTCCTCGTACTGCCGGACGACCTCGTTGACGGGGAGCGCCGGCCACAGCGTGCTCGCTCCGCTGTCGCGGGCGACGACCAGCCGGGCCTCCCCACCGTCCGCCGCCGTGCCGTCCTCGGGATCGACCGCCCAGCAGATGAAGCCGAGATCGAACTCCCGGACCCGCACCTCGCGTTGCAGCGATCGCGGCACACCGCCGTTGATCCAGTCCTCGGCAAGCTCCTGCGCCTGCGCGTACGTCACCACGCCCGGTTCACCCCTGTCCCCTCAGCATCTTTCCCCGGCACGGCCGGCCGTGCGTCCCGCATCTCAGCGCACCGGTACGGCCCGGGCGAACCCGCCGTCCACCATCAGCTCGGCGACCGTCTCCAGCTCCGGCGGGCAACCGGCCAGCCGGAGCAGGAACGCGTCGAAGTCCTCGCCGCAGGGCAGCAGCAGCCGTGCCACCCGCTCCTCGGGGCTCTCGGCCCCGCCCTCGTCCCGCGCGTCGTCGTACAGGCAGGCCCAGACCGACCCGGTGCCCTCGCCGCGCACCTTGAGCGCCAGGATGCCGCCCTGGACGTACGCGATGCCCAGGTAGTCCTTGGTGAGGTGGTCGCGCAGGCACTTGTTGGCGTACACCAGGTCCTGGACGCCGAACTCCTCGCTTAGCGTCAGGAACGGCTGGTCCAGCAGCAGTCCGTACTCGGTGTCCAGCGCGACACCGACCGGGCCGCGGCCGCCGGCCACCTTGAGGAAGTTGCGGTACGCGCCGGGCAGCCGGTAGCCGAGGCGCTCCTCCGCCAGCTGGACCAGGTCCTCGGCGACGCTCATCGGGTCACCGCCGTCCTTGGCCAGCGAGAAGTGCACCGGCCGGTGCTCCTGCAACGGGCGGGTGCCGCGCCGGCCGTGGTCCGCGGAGGAGCGGGCGAGGCCGCCGTGATGCCGTAGCAGCGCCTTGACCTCGACCGGGACGAGCTCCATCCGGCGCCAGCCCGGGGCGGCCGCGCCCACCGCGTGGTGCCAGGTCCAGCCCGGCGGGGTGGCCACGGCCGTGTCCAGGTCGGCCCAGAGCTCGTGGCCCTGGGTGAAGAGCGCGGCGTTGGCGGAGACGAAGTCGGTCAGGCGCAGCTCGTCCACCCCGAAGCCGGCCGGCGGGTCGGCGACCTCGGCCGCGGCTGCGGCGTAGGCGCTGAAATCCGGGTGGCCGTACTCGTCCATCCGTACCCCGGCCGGATGCCGCTCGGCCCGCACCGGGTCCGGGAACTGCACCACCTGCCCCGCGTACGCCGCATTGGGTGCGGCGGCGGTACCGGGCCGACCTGTCGTCATCTGGGAGCCCCCACTGGCTGCTGCAACGTGTCCATCGCCGACTGCTGGGCACCAGCCTAGGGGGTGGGGGGCCGCGCCGGTCGCCCCGCCTGGAGGTTCGTCCGACCGGCGGCCGGGACACGGCGGCCGGGGGCGGTCGCCCGCTCCCGTCGGCGCCCCCGGCCCGCCTTCCGATGCCGGGGCGGCCCCGCCGCCGGCTGCCCCAGGGGCCGCCTCCGGGCGGGGAGTTGGCGCGGGTGCGGCCGGCGCCGCCGCCGGCCGCGGGGCCCCGACCCGGCAGCGGACCCGGGTCAGCCGGCGGCCGTTTCGGGCCACCAGGGGCGACTGGTGTCGAAGTCGTGAAGATCCCGCCATGGACTCCGACACGCCGGGCCGGCCTCCCCGTCGTTCCGTCCCTTCTGCCCCATACTGCACACCCCGGTTGGCTGATCGACAGTGGTGTTTGACAGGCTGGGGCCCGGCCCGACCCGGCATCAGTGCGGCCGCCGCCAGGCCGTTCACCACGGCAGCCGCCCCGGGGGCCCGCGAGGGCCGCACAGCAGGAGAGAGGACGCATGACCACCGAACAACAGACCGCACCGGCCGACGCCCCCCTGCTGCGCCACCACCGCGACAGCCTGCTGCCCGCCGTCGCGGCCGCGCTCTCGCTGCGCGGCGGCGAGGTGCTCACGCTGGCGGGTGACAAGGCCGAGCAGGGCCCCGGGCTGCACCCGCTGATCGGCGAGTTCCTGGACGCCCTTCCCGTCGAGCACCGCGAACGGTTCACCGGCCGGTGCCCGGAGGCGGTCCTGCTCTCCCAGCACCTGACGGCCGTGGACACCGCGCGCTCCAAGCGCGCCGCCCGCAAGGCGCTGAGCCTGCACGACGCCCGCAAGTCCCTCAAGGGCGCCCGGCTGACCACCGTACGGATCCGCGAGGAGAACGATCCCGCGCACGGCACCCACGCCCCGCCCTGCCGCTCCTGCGTACCGCTGCTGGAGCACCTGAACGTGCAGAGCGTCGCCGTCGGCCCACCCGCCGCCTGAGCGCCCGCCCCGCGCACGCCCCCGTCCCCGACCGCTGGAGCACCCCCTGAACCCGCTCAGCCAGACCGCACCCACCCGGCTCCGGCCGCGCTTCCCCGCCGACGTGGCGGCCGATCTCAAGACGGCCGGCTGGCACCCGGGCCGCTGGCAGATCCTTCAGGCCGAGCAGTGGGCCGACACCCTGGCCGGCCACGACGCCCCCGCCGACGACCCGGGCGGCGTACGGCACTCGGTCTTCCCGGCGGCCGTGGAAGCCTGGGCGGAGTTCGGCGGCCTCGCCTTCGAGTCGGCCGGCGCCGGACGCGAGCTCGCCCGCACACCGTTCCTACTCGACCCGCTCTGCGGCCTGCACCAGCCCCGGACGCTGGCCGACCTCGGCCGCGCGCTGGACACCAGGCTCGCCCCGCTCGGCGAGGAGATGTACGGCCGGGCGCTGCTCGCCATCGACGAGGCCGGCCGGGTCTACAGCCTCGACCACACCGGCGAGTGGTATCTCGGCGACAGCGTCGACCAGGCCGTCACCACCCTGCTGCTCGGCACCACCCCCGCACGGCTGTGCATCGCAGCCGTGTGACGGCGCCGGCCGTCGCGAACCGGTGACCGCCCGGCGGCCGGGCGGTCAGGGGTCAGCGGCCGGCGGTCAGCCCAGCCTCCCGTCCGGCAGCGCCAGCCGGGAGGGCAGCACCGCCTCCACCCGGAACCCGCCGTCCGGCTCCGCACCCGCCGCGAAGGTGCCGCCCAGCGCCTCCACCCGCTCCCGCATCCCCACCAGGCCGTTGCCGCCGCCGGGCAGCGCGGCCCGCTCCCCGGCGCCGCCCGGGCAGTCGTTGACCACCGCCACCCGGACGCCGTTGGGCACGTACGCCAGCAGCACCGCCACCCGGGCCCCGCCCGCGTGTTTGTGCGCGTTCGTCAGGCCCTCCTGGACCACCCGGAAGGCCGTCCGCTCCGCCTGCGCGCCGAACGCCCGGCGCGACCCGCTGACCGTGAACGTCACCGCCATCCCGGCGGCCTCCGACTGTGCGACCAGCCGGGGCAGACCCGCCAGGACGTCCGCCGGATCCGGCCGACCGCCCGGATCCTCCGACATCCGCAGCACCCCGAGGATCTCCCGCAGCTCGTCCAGCGCCTGCCGGCCCACCTCCGCCACCAGCTTGGCGCTCTGTGCCGCCTTCTGCGGATCCCGCTCGACGATCCGCTCCACCGCGCCCGCGTGCACCACCATCAGCGACACCCGGTGCGCCACCACGTCGTGCATCTCCCGGGCGATCCGGGTGCGCTCCTCCAGCCGCGCCCGCCGGGCCCGCTCGTGGGCCTGCTCGGCGAGCAGGTCGAGCTCCGTCTCCAGGCCGTGCGCCCGGTCCTTCAGCGAGTCCACCAGGCGGCGCTTGGCCCCGATGTAGAGGCCGGTCACCACCGGCGGCACCGTCAGCCCGACCGCGACCAGCACCGCCAGCAGCACCAGCCCCCACTCCGGCGGCCCGTCCCCCCGGGCGGTCTCCGGCGTCAGCACCGCGATCAGCGTCATCGCCAGTGCCTCGGCGAAGGCCAGCACGCCCAGCGCCACCACCCGTCGACGCCGCGAGGGCCACTCCCAGGTCGCCGCCAGCGTGTACAGCGACACCACCAGCAGGATCACCCCGAACAGCCCCGGCACGAAGACCAGCGCCACCAGCACCGGCACCGCCGGCCACCGCCGGCGCACCACCAGCACGGCCCCCGCCAGCGCCCCGAGGACCGCCGCGACCACCGCCCAGGCCGCGCCCAGCCCCAGCCGCCCGGCCATGAGGTCGTACGCCCCGATCGCGCACTCCAGGCCCGCCAGCGCCGCCAGACCGATGTCCAGCACAGCGCTGCGCCGCCGCTTCCACCACCACAGCGGCCGCTTCCGACCGCCCTCCCCCGGTGTCTTGCTCATGGGCGACAGCCTAGGCCCTGCCCCGGTTCCGGGACCGTGCACGCGCACCGGCCGCCACGGCGGCCGACCCCGCGCACCCGCCCAGTGGTCCAGACCGGTGCCCGGCCCGCCGGATCACCCGCGCCGCGAACGGGCCGGACGTGTCCGCGATCCGGCCACCTCTCGGACGGCGTCCCCCTTCACACCTATGCTGGTCGCGTCGGACAGCGCGGTCCGCACGCCACCCCCTCACCCGATGGGGGCATCCCACGGCCGAAGGCCGGGGGAGAGAGCCGTTGCCGAACCCCACCACCACAGGGAGCCAGCCGTGACCGCTCCGGTCCCCACCCCGGCGGACAGCCCCAACACCGCCGCAGACCCGATCGCAGACAACGCCGCACTGCGCGCGGACATCCGCCGACTGGGCGACCTGCTCGGCGAGACGCTGGTACGCCAGGAAGGCCCGCAGCTGCTGGGCCTGGTCGAGCAGGTCCGCCTGCTCAGCCGCACCGACGGCGAGGCGACCGCCGAGCTTCTCTCCGACATCGACCTGGACACCGCGGGCAAGCTCGTCCGCGCCTTCTCCACGTACTTCCACCTCGCCAACGTCACCGAGCAGGTGCACCGCGGCCGGGAGTTCGCCACCCGTCGCGCGCGCGAGGGCTCGCTGCTCGCCCAGACCGCCGACCAGCTCGCCGAGGCCGACCCCAAGCACCTCGAGGACACCCTCGCCCACCTGGCCGTGCGCCCGGTCTTCACCGCGCACCCCACCGAGGCCGCCCGCCGCAGCGTCCTCAACAAGCTGCGCCGGGTCGGCGAGCTCCTGGAGCGCATCCACCGCGAGCACGTCGCCTCCGGCCTGTCGACCACCGACCCCGCCCGGCACAGCTCGGCCAAGCGCCAGGCCGACCGCCGCCTCGCCGAGGTCATCGACCTGCTCTGGCAGACCGACGAACTGCGCATCGCCCGTCCCGAGCCCACCGACGAGGCCCGCAACGCCGTCTACTACCTGGACGAGCTCTACCGCGACGCCGTCCCCGAGGTCCTGGAGGAGCTGCACGAGGAGCTCGCCCGGGTCGGCCTGACCCTCCCCGAGGGCGTCCGGCCGCTGACCTTCGGCACCTGGATCGGCGGTGACCGCGACGGCAACCCCAACGTCACCCCGCAGGTCACCTGGGACGTCCTCAACCTCCAGCACGAGTACGGCATCAAGGACGCCCTCGCCGCGGTCGACGACCTGCGCAACTCGCTCTCCACCTCCGAGCGCCTCGCCGGTGCCTCGGTCGAGCTGCTCGCCTCGCTCAACACGGACCTGCACCTGCTCCCCGAGCTCAGCCCGCGCTACAAGCGGATGAACGCCGAGGAGCCCTACCGCCTCAAGGCCACCTGCGTCCGCCTCAAGCTGGAGAACACCCGCGAGCGCCTCGCCGGCGGCACCCCGCACGTCGAGGGACGCGACTACCGCGGCACCCGCGACCTGATCGCCGACCTCAAGCTCATCCAGGACTCCCTGCGCGGCCACCGCGGCCAGCTCATCGCCGACGGCCGGCTCGCCCGCGCGATCCGCACCATCGAGGCGTTCGGCCTCCAGCTCGCCACCATGGACGTCCGGGAGCACGCCGAGGCCCACCACCACGCCCTCGGCCAGCTGTTCGACCGCCTCGGCGAGGAGGCGTGGCGCTACGCCGACATGCCGCGCGAGTACCGCCAGAAGCTGCTCGCCAAGGAGCTGCGCTCGCGCCGCCCGCTCGCCCCCACCCCCGCGCCGCTGGACGCCGCCGGCACCAAGACCCTCGGCGTCTTCAACACCATCCGCGAGGGCTTCGAGCGCTTCGGCGACGAGATCGTCGAGAGCTACATCATCTCGATGTGCCAGGGCGCCGACGACGTCTTCGCCGCCACCGTGCTCGCCCGCGAGGCCGGCCTGATCGACCTGCACGCCGGGATCGCCAAGATCGGCATCGTCCCGCTGCTGGAGACCACCGACGAGCTCCAGGAGGCCGACCGCATCCTGGACGAGATGCTCTCCGACCCCTCCTACCGGCTGCTCGTCTCGCTGCGCGGCGACATCCAGGAGGTCATGCTCGGCTACTCCGACTCCTCCAAGTTCGGCGGCATCACCACCTCCCAGTGGGAGATCCACCGCGCCCAGCGCCGGCTGCGCGACGTCGCCCACCGCTACGGCATCCGGCTGCGTCTCTTCCACGGCCGCGGCGGCACCGTCGGCCGCGGCGGCGGCCCCTCGCACGAGGCCATCCTGGCCCAGCCCTGGGGCACCCTGGAGGGCGAGATCAAGGTCACCGAGCAGGGTGAGGTGATCTCCGACAAGTACCTGCTGCCCTCACTGGCCCGCGAGAACCTCGAACTCACCATCTCCGCCACGCTCGCCGCCTCCGCCCTGCACACCGCACCGCGCCAGGCACCCGAGGAGCTGGCCCGCTGGGACGCCGCGATGGACCGGGTCTCCGAGGCCGCGCACGACTCCTACCGCGCGCTCGTCGAGCAGGAGGACCTCCCGAAGTACTTCTTCGCGGCCACCCCCGTCGACCAGCTCGCCTCGCTCCACCTGGGCTCCCGTCCCTCCCGCCGCCCCGACTCCGGCGCGGGCCTGGACGGCCTGCGGGCCATCCCGTGGGTCTTCGGCTGGACCCAGTCCCGCCAGATCGTCCCCGGCTGGTACGGCGTCGGCTCCGGCCTGGCGGCCGCCCGCGAGGCCGGCCTCGGCGACGTCCTGGACGAGATGCACGGCCAGTGGCACTTCTTCCAGAACTTCCTGTCCAACGTCGCCATGACGCTGGCCAAGACCGACCTGCGGATCGCCCGCCACTACGTGGAGCAGCTCGTCCCCGCCGAACTGCACCACGTCTTCGACCAGATCGTCGCCGAGCACGACCTCACCCTCAAGGAGGTCCTGCGCCTCACCGGTGAGAGCGAACTCCTGGAGCACAACGAGGTCCTGAAGCAGACGTTCGACGTCCGCGACGCCTACCTCGACCCGATCTCCTACCTCCAGGTCGCCCTGCTGCGCCGCCAGCGCGAGCTGGTCGCCCAGGGCCTCCCGGACGACCCGCTGCGCGCCCGCGCGCTGCTGCTCACCGTGAACGGCATCGCGGCCGGTCTGCGCAACACCGGCTGACCACGCCCCGAACGCACCGCACCGCACCGCGCCCCGCCGGAACACTCCGGCGGGGCGCGGTGGTGTCAGGGGCCACGGCGGCGCCGTGGAGGGCGGCGGACGCCGAGACGGGCGCGGACGCCGAGACGGGGCGCGGACGCCGAGACGGGGCGAAGCCGGCCGGGCGGTACGGGGCGAGGCCGTCACGGCCGGGCGGGCCGGAACGTGGAACGGCCGTGGGGCCGGTACCGGTCTCCCGGGTACCGGCCCCACGGCCGTTCCACGTCCAGTGGCGATCGCGCGTCAGGACGCCTCCAGCCCTCCGGAACGGCGCCGCTTCAGCCACAGCGCGGCTCCGCCGGCCACCACGACCAGGCCGCCGCCGACCGCGAGCAGTCCTGAGTCCCCGCCGACCGAATCGCTGAGCACCGGCGCGAACTCGGCCGAGACCGGCACCGGTGAGGAGACCACCCCCGTGTCGGGCTCAGCGGCGCTCTCCGCGTGCGCCGCGGCGGCTCCGCCGAACATCACCCCTGCGGCGCCCACCGCCCCCACGGCGCCGACGCCCATGCGCCGCCCCAGCCTTACCACCCGTGCACGACGTATCCGTCGCACACGCTGCATTCTCCGCATCGAGCACTCCCCAGACCCCTTCGCGTACCGGCTCGACCGTATCCGATCGGCCCTACCCATCTCACGCCGGATCAGTCACCCGCGGCCAAGCGTTGTACGACCGTTGCGAACACCCGGCGGCAGCGCGGGGGCCGACGGCCCGCTCAGATCGAGTAGCTCAACTGTCCGAACGGGCACATCCGCAAGAGGTGCAGCTGCGCGGCCAGGCACGCGGCCGTGCGGGTCTCGAACCCCAGCTTCTTGACGACGCGGCCGACATGGGCCTTCACCGTCCGTTCGCTGAGGACCAGCCGGCGGGCGATCTCCTGGTTCGACAGCCCCATGCCCAGATGCCCGAAGACCTCGTACTCACGATCGGACATCGTGGTCAGCCGGCCGTCGGGCAGCGGCCCGATCCGGCAAGGGCACGTCTCGATGGGACAACCGTGAAGGTCTGACACTGCGATCCCTTTCCCCTGGGCCGCCTTCCCCCTCCGGCGGACGACCCGCCCGTCGACAGTAGCAGCACCTCACGGACCTGACCCCGCAACCGAGTTGATCGACTGCCTTCACCCGGATGACTTCTGATCAATCGTCATCCAATCCGCCAAAATGCCCGCCCGGGGCCCCACCCCCGGAACGCCGCACCCGGACCGCGGAGCCCAGGATCCGCGCGCCCCGCTCAGGAGTTGTACGTCGACTGGGCCCGCTCCAGGCCCTCCGCGAGCAGCGCCTCGACCGCGTCCGCCGCCCGGTCCACGAACCAGTCCAGTTCCTTGCGCTCCGCCGAGGAGAAGTCCTTCAGCACGAAGTCCGCGACCTCCATCCGCCCCGGCGGCCGGCCCACCCCGCAGCGCACCCGGTAGTACCCCTGACCCAGCGACTTCGTCATCGACTTCAGCCCGTTGTGCCCGTTGTCCCCGCCGCCGAGCTTCAGCCGCAGCACCGCGTAGTCGAGGTCCAGTTCGTCGTGGACGGCCACGATCGAGGACGTCGGGGTCTTGTAGAAGTCGCGCAGGCCCGTCATCGGACCGCCCGAGAGGTTCATGAAGGTCATCGGCTTCGCCAGCACCACCCGCCGCCCGGCGAGACGCCCCTCGGCGGTCTGCGCACGGCTCTTGTGCGCCTTGAACCTCGCGCCCATCCGCTGCGCCAGCAGATCCGCCACCATGAACCCGATGTTGTGCCGGTTGCGGGCGAAGCCCTCGCCCGGATTGCCCAGGCCGGCGATCAGCCAGGGCCCGGTGTACTCGTCGTCGCTCATCAAACGCTCCTCAGCGTGCCGTCCCCAGCACATCATCCCGGACGCACCGCTGCCCCGGCCCTCCGACGGAGCGGAGGAGCCGGGGCAGCGGTCGCAAGCAGTACGCCTAGGCGGTACGCGAGGCTCAGGCCTCGGCAGCGGCCTCGGCGGCCTCGGCGTCGGCGTCGGCCTGCGAGGCCTGGGCGCCGATGACCTGGAGGACGACGGTGTCGGCCTCGACGGCCAGCGTGGTGCCCTTCGGGAGGATGATGTCACCGGCGGTGACCGAGGCGCCGGCCTCCAGGCCCTCGACCGACACGGTCACGGACTCGGGCAGGTGGGTGGCCTCGGCCTCGACCGGGAGGGAGTTCAGGACGTGCTCGAGCAGGTTGCCACCGGGGGCCAGCTCGCCCTCGGCGATGACCGGGATCTCGACGGTGACCTTCTCGCCGCGCTTCACGAGCAGCAGGTCGACGTGCTCGATGGTGCGCTTGATGGCCTCGCGCTGGACGGCCTTCGGCAGGACGAACTCGTCCTTGCCCTCGATCGGGACGACCAGCAGCGCATTGGAGGTCTTCAGCGCCATCATCAGGGCGTGGCTCGGCAGGTTGAGGTGCACGGGCGCGAGGCCGTGGCCGTAGACGACACCGGGGACGAAGCCGGCGCGGCGGGCACGACGAGCGGCACCCTTGCCGAACTCGGTACGGGTCTCGGCGTCAAGGCGGATCTCGGACACGACTGCACTCCTCGTAAAAGAACTGGCGCGGGGGTGCAGGCAACGCGAAAAACCGCCGGGACCACACCCACAAGAACGATTTGGGGGTCACTCGGCGGTGCACGACTCTGCCGACAGCCGGAAACCGGCCTGAGCAGCGCGTCGATCACGGAGCGCACACCCGAAGAACGGGCACACGACATCCCTCGCCGAGCAGTCTCACGAGTCTAACCGCACCGGCAGTCAACCGTGAAATCGGCGGCGGCCCCCACCCCCCGAGGGGATGGGGGCCGCCGCCGGACAGATCGTCAGTGCACGCCCTCGAAGAGGCTCGTCACCGAACCGTCCTCGAACACCTCGCGGATCGCGGCCGCGATCGACGGCGCGATCGACAGCGTGGTGATCTTGTCCAGCTGGAGCTCGGCCGGCGTCGGCAGGGTGTTGGTGAACACGAACTCGCTCACCCGCGAGTTCTTCAGCCGGTCCGCCGCCGGGCCCGACAGCACACCGTGCGTCGCCGCCACGATGACGTCCGCCGCGCCGTTGTCGAACAGCGCCTCGGCCGCGGCGCAGATCGTCCCCGCCGTGTCGATCATGTCGTCGACCAGGACGCAGACGCGGTCCTTGACGTCACCCACGACGTCCGCCGACAGGATCGTGTTCGCCTGCGTCATGTCGCGACGCTTGTGGATGATAGCCAGCGGCGCACCGAGACGGTCGGACCACTGGTCCGCCACCTTCACCCGGCCCGCGTCCGGCGAGACGATGGTCAGCTTGGAGCGGTCCACCTTGCCGCCCACGTAGTCCGCCAGCAGCGGCAGCGCGAACAGGTGGTCCACGGGGCCGGAGAAGAAGCCCTGGATCTGCGCGGTGTGCAGGTCCACGGCCATGATCCGGTCCGCGCCGGCCGCGGCCAGCAGGTCCGCCACCAGACGGGCCGAGATCGGCTCCCGCCCGAGGTGCTTCTTGTCCTGACGGGCGTACCCGTAGAACGGCAGGATGGCGGTGATGCTCCGGGCCGAGGCCCGCTTCAGCGCATCGATCATGATCAACTGTTCCATGATCCACTGATTGATCGGAGCCGTGTGGCTCTGCATCACGAAGCAGTCCGCACCGCGCGCGGAATCCAGGAATCGGACGTAGATCTCACCGTTGGCGAAGTCCAGCGCCTTGGTCGGGACGAGATCGGTGCCCAGCGACGCGGCCACCTCCCTCGCCAGTTCAGGGTGGGCACGGCCGGAGAAGAGCTTGAGCTTCTTCTCACCCGACGTCGTGATCCCGCTCACTGCACCGTCTCCTCGCGTTGCTTACGCACATGAAC
This sequence comes from Kitasatospora sp. NBC_00315, assembly GCF_041435095.1. Taxonomy (NCBI): domain Bacteria; kingdom Bacillati; phylum Actinomycetota; class Actinomycetes; order Kitasatosporales; family Streptomycetaceae; genus Kitasatospora; species Kitasatospora sp. NBC_00315. The sequence goes on from NZ_CP108025.1 coordinate 3,469,508, forward strand.
CCGCCGCACCGCGGGCAGGCAGCCGCCTGAAGCGATGAAGGTCGGGGATTGTCCGTACACCTCGACCGGACCCAAAAGCCCAATGGCGCACGTATGTCCTCCAGGTTACGCGCCCGCGCAGAAAGCGTCCGCTCCGGTACCAGCCCTCGGACCTCCCCACCAGCCGCGTCAGCCCTCCGACGCCCCGCCCGCCACCCCCGCCGCAGCGGCGGCCGCCTGGGCCGAGGACGTCCCCGGACGCTTGCGCGCCACCCAGCCGTCGATGTTGCGCTGCTGCGCCCGGCTCACTCCCAGCGCACCCGCCGGCACGTCGTTCGTGATCACCGAACCGGCCGCCGTGTAGGCGCCGTCCCCCACCGTCACCGGCGCGATGAACATGTTGTCCGACCCCGTGCGGCAGTGGGCCCCGATGACCGTGCGGTGCTTGTTCACCCCGTCGTAGTTCACCGTCACCGAGGCCGCGCCGATGTTGGTGCCCTCGCCGATCGTGGTGTCCCCGATGTACGACAGGTGCGGCACCTTGGCGCCCTCGCCCAGCTCGGAGTTCTTGATCTCCACGTACGTGCCGACCTTCGACTTCCGGGCCAGCTTCGCCCCCGGGCGGAGGTAGGCGTACGGCCCCACCGAGGCGCTCTCGCCGACCTCGGCGCGGTCCGCCGTGGTGTTGCTCACATGGGCGCCCGCGCCCACCCGGGTGTCGCGCAGGGTCGAGTTGGGACCGACCTCGCAGCCCTCGCCCAGGTGCGTCGCACCCTGCAGCTGCGTGTTCGGCAGCACCACCGCGTCCGGCTCGTACGTGACCTGCACGTCCAGCCAGGTCGACGCCGGATCCACCACGGTCACGCCCTCGCGCATGGCCTGCTCGACCAGCCGGTCGTTCAGCAGCCGCCGCGCCTGCGCCAGCTGCACCCGGTCGTTGATGCCCAGGATGTCCCGGTGGTCGGCCGCCGCCACCGCGCCCACCCGGTGCCCCGCCCCCCGCAGGATGGCCAGGGTGTCCGTGAGGTACTCCTCGCCCTGCACGTTGTCCGTGGTCACCTGCGACAGCGCGTCCGCCAGCAGCTTCGCGTCGAAGGCGTACACGCCGGAGTTGATCTCCAGGATCGCCCGCTGGGCGTACGACGCGTCCTTCTCCTCGACGATCGCGGCCACCGCTCCGTCCGCCTCGTCGCGCAGGATCCGGCCGTACCCGAAGGCGTCCGGCACGACGGCCGACAGGACGGTCACACCGTTGCCCTGCTCCTCGTGCGCGGTCGCCAGCGAGGCGAGCGTCGCCCCGGTCAGCAGCGGCGCGTCCCCGGTCGTCACCACGACCGTGCCGTCCAGCGTCACACCGGACGCCGCCAGCGCCTCCAGGGCGGTGCGCACCGCGTGGCCGGTGCCCTTCTGCTCGGCCTGCACGACCGCCCGCACCGCCGGGTAGTGCGCCGACAGGTGCGCCTCCACCTTCTCGCGCAGGTGACCCACCACGACCACCAGCTGCTCCGGGGCCAACTCCTCGGCTGCGGCGACCGCGTGGCCGACCAATGACCGCCCGCACACCTCGTGCAGAACCTTCGGCAGGCTGTTCGACTTCATCCGCGTGCCACCGCCGGCGGCGAGCACGATGACAGCGGCAGGGGAATTGGCACTCACGCGGGAGGCTCCTCGGTCGGTTCACGGAGAGGGAGAACGGCCCGAGGCTCAGAAGTCCGCACGTCCGCGCCCCGGCGCTTCGAGGATAGCCGGGGGCCCGTGACCGGCCACGACACCTCGGGCCCGGGAGGCCCGGTTCTCACCACACAATGCTCCGCCGGATGGACTCGAACCATCACTGCAAGGCTCCAAAGGCCTGCGGGCTGCCAATTACCCCACGGCGGACAGTTGCTCAGACCCTACCCGAGTCGGCGCCGCCCCGTGTATCGACCGTGCCCCTTCCCCGCGTATCCGCCGAGCCCCTCCATCGGCCCTCGATCCGGCGGGAGAAGTCGGCGCCGTCGAGCACGCTGATCATCAGACAGCCACGGTGGACACCAGCCGTGTTCTCGCGCACCGTGCCCGGATCATGGGGCCCGAACGTCGCCCGCACCGACCGCTCCACCCACCGCGGCCCAACCTGGGGCGAACGGCGGGAGACCGGCCGGCGACCGCGCCCGTCCGGGGGCCGGCGACGGTGCCACCGGCGGCCTTCACCTTCGCCCATCCGTTCGGGTGAAAAGGCTAAAGCCCTGTTGGGATCACCCGCGCCGCACTTCCCACGGGGGCACCGCTCAACCTACGATGCCGTAGGTTACGCCCACGTAGGCTCCCCGTCTCCCCTCCCACTAGGGATGCCCCATGACTGTCCAGGCCGGCCAGGAGCGCTCCACAGCGCCCACCCCCTCACCCGAGCAACTGGTGTCCGCCACCCGCGGGGGTGAGAAGCAGGGCCCCGCGGAGCGGATCACGCTCGCGCTGTTCATCGCAGTGCCGTTCCTGGCCCTGGTCGCGGCGGCGCCGGCGGCCTGGGGATGGGGGCTCGGCTGGACGGACCTCGCGATCGCCGTCGTCATGTACTTCGTGGCCTGCCACGGCATCACGATCGGCTTCCACCGTTACTTCACCCACGGCGCCTTCAAGGCGAACCGGGCACTGCGGCTGACCCTGGCGGTGGCCGGCAGCCTGGCGATCGAAGGGCCGCTGGTGCGCTGGGTGGCCGACCACCGCAAGCACCACCGGTACAGCGACAAGGACGGCGACCCGCACTCGCCCTGGCGCTACGGCGAGAGCGTCCCGGCCCTGCTGAAGGGCCTGTGGTGGGCGCACATGGGCTGGCTGTTCGACGAGGAGCAGACCCCTCAGCAGAAGTACGCACCGGATCTGATCGCGGACCCGGCCATAAAGCGGATCTCCCGGCTGTTCTGGCTCTGGACGCTGATCTCGATGCTGCTGCCGCCCCTGGCCGGCGGGCTGATCACGATGTCCTGGCAGGGTGCGCTGACGGCGTTCTTCTGGGGCTCGCTGGTGCGGGTCGCACTGCTGCACCACGTGACCTGGTCGATCAACTCGATCTGCCACGCGATCGGCGCGCGGCCGTTCAAGTCGCGCGACCGTTCGGGCAACGTGTGGTGGCTGGCCGTCCTGTCCTGCGGGGAGTCCTGGCACAACCTGCACCACGCGGACCCGACCTCGGCGCGACACGGCGTGCTCCGCGGGCAGGTGGACTCCTCGGCGCGGCTGATCCGGTGGTTCGAACAGGCCGGGTGGGCGCGGGACGTCCGCTGGCCGGACGCGGAGCGGATCGCCGCCCGTCGCGCCGCATGACCCGTCGGCTGCAGCATGATGTAGGGGTGAACGGGAGCAGCGGAGACAGCGCAGACGGCCGGCGGACCTCGCGAACGGGTGCTGCGGCGGGTGCTGCGGCAGGCACCGCGGCGGCTCCCTCGGGCCGCCAGCGGGCCGCTGCCCCGGCGGCCCGGCCCCGGGGCGGCCGGGTCCGGATGACGGGCAAGCAGCGGCGGGAGCAGCTGCTGGACATCGGCCGTTCGGTGTTCGCCGAGCGCGGTTACGACGGGACGTCGGTGGAGGAGATCGCCGAGCGTGCCGGGGTGTCGAAGCCGGTGGTCTACGAGCATTTCGGGGGCAAGGAGGGGCTGTACGCGGTCGTGGTCGACCGCGAGATGCAGCTGCTGCTGGACATGGTGACGGGGGCGCTCACCGGGGGGCACTCGCGGGAGCTGCTGGAGCAGGCGGCGTTCGCGCTGATGGACTACATCGACACGTCCACGGACGGTTTCAAGATCCTCGTCCGGGACTCGCCGGTGGCACAGTCGACCGGGACCTTCGCGTCGTTGATCAGTGACATCGCGGTCCAGGTGGAGGACATCCTGGGGCTGGAGTTCAAGGCCCGGGGGTTCGACGCGCGACTGGCCCCGATGTACTCGCAGATGCTGGTGGGGATGGTCGCGCTCACCGGGCAGTGGTGGCTGGAGGTGCGCAAGCCCGGCAAGGCCGAGGTGGCGGCGCACCTGGTGAATCTCGCCTGGCACGGCCTGGAGGGCATGGAGCGGCACCCGAAGCTGGTGGGCGACCGCCAGGCCTGAGCCCGAACGGGGACGGCACGGCCCGAACGGGGGGACGGCAGCGCCCGGACGTGGGTACGGCGGCGCCCGGACGCAGGTGCGACAGCGCCCGAACGTGGGGACGACAGCGCCCGGCGCCGGCCGGGAGGCTCGGTACCGGACCGGGAGGCCCGTTACCGGCTCAGTACCGGACCGCGACGGCGAAGATCCGGCGGAACGGGAAGACCGTCCCGTGCGGGCCGGCCGGATAGGCCTCACGCAGCAGCGCGCCGTACTCGGCGAGGAAGGCGGCCCGGTCCTCGGGTGCGGCGAGCCGGCCCAGGACGGGGCGCAGGGCGGTCCCCTTGACCCATTCCAGGACGGGGTCGGGGCCGGCGAGCAGGGTCAGGTAGGTGGTTTCCCAGACGTCGGGGGTGCAGTGGGCACCGGCGAGCGCGTCCAGGTAGGTCTCGGGGCGGTGGACGCCCGCACGGGTGGCGTCGCCTCCGAGGAGGTCGCGCCAGCGGGGGCTGCGGCGCAGACCGGCGAGCAGCGTGTGACTGGGCGCGTCGAAGTTGCCGGGGACCTGGAACGCGAGGACGGCGCCGGGCTTCAGCGCGGCGGCCCAGCGGGGCAGCAGGTCGAGGTGCCCGTCGACCCACTGGAGGGTGGCGTTGCTGACGACGAGGTCGGGCCGGGCGTCCGCGGGGTCGTAGCCGCGGGCGTCGGCCAGCAGGTAGTCGGCGGTGGGTTCGCCCTCCGCGCGGGCGGTGGCGAGCATCTCGGGGGAGCTGTCGATGCCGGTGAGGCGGCCCCCCGGCCAGCGGCGGCGCAGCACGGCGGTGGAGTTTCCCGGTCCGCAGCCGATGTCGAGGACGGTGGGCGCCGGTTCGTGCGGGAGGGCGGGGACCCTGGCCAGGAGGTCGTGCAGCGGCCTGGTCCGTTCGTCGGCGAAGCGCAGGTACTGGGCCGGGTCCCAGTGGACCGTGCCCGGCTCGGGCTGCTGGGCGGGGCTCGGAGTGGACCTCATGACGGCCTCCAAAGTATCTCGACATCAAGATATCCAAGGGCAGCATGTCCTTTACATTTCTCGACGTCAAGAGACTTCACATCGACACATCCCCCGATACACTGATCGACATGGAGGACGAGGTCGACCGCCTGGTCGCAGCATGGCGCCGTGAGCGCCCCGACCTCGACGTGGAACCACTTGAGGTGCTCAGTCGGGTCAGCCGGCTCGCCAGACACCTGGACCGGGCCCGCCGCACGGCTTTCGCCGAGCACGGCCTGGAGCCGTGGGAGTTCGACGTCCTGACGGCCCTTCGGCGCGCCGGTTCGCCGTACCAGCTCTCCCCCGGTCAGCTGCTGACCCAGACCCTGGTGACCTCCGGCACGATGACCAACCGGATCGACCGCCTCACCGGCAAGGGCCTGGTCAAGCGGCTGCCCGATCCGGACGACCGCCGGGGTGTACTGGTCCGCCTCACCGACGACGGCCGGGACCGCGCCGACCAGGCGCTGGCCGGCCTGCTGGCGCACGAGCGGGCCCTGCTCGCCGAACTCTCCGCCGGTCAGCAGGGCGAACTGGCCGGGCTGCTGCGGCAGCTGGTCGCGCCCTTCGACAACGTCCCGGGCTGACCGTACCGGCTTCCCGCCCGACCCGTTCCACCGACCCGCTTCACCGACCCGTTCCACCGACCCGGTCCACCCGCCCGGTCCGCCGGTGCTGCCACCGTGCCCGCGTTCCGGCGGGTGCCGGGCGGGGCGGGCGACGGAGATCAACCCGCACCGGGCCCGGCGGCCGAGACGACGGGCGGCGGAGCCGTACGCGGGGCCTGATCCGTACGGGGAGTGGGGTCGGCGGGGCCGACGCCCGCCCGGCGGGCGACCGCGACGGCGGCGAGCGTGGAGTGCACCCCGAGCTTGCCGAGCACGTTCTGCATGTGGGTGCGAACGGTGTGCGGGGAGAGGTAGAGCCGTTCGGCGGTCGCCTGGCGACCGAGACCGGCGGTCATGCACCGGAGGATCTGCTTCTCGCGCGGGGTGAGGGTGTCGACCAGGCGCTCACTCTCGGTGCGGTCGCGCCGGGCGGTGGTGAGTTCCCGGATGACGGCGGTCAGCAGAGCGGGCGGGAGGTGGGTCTCGTCCCGCAGGACACCGCGGATGACGGCGGTGAGCCGGGCGAGGGAGCTGTCCTTGGCGACCCAGCCGCAGGCTCCGGCGTGCAGGGCGCGGGCCGCGCGGCGGGGATCGTCGTCGGCGGCGAGGACGACGGCGCGCAGCCGGGGGTGGTTGCGCCGCACGCGGGCCAGCAGGGTGATGCCGTCGGGCGGCGGACCACCGTTCTCGCCCGGTTGGTCCACCACGCGGTCGGCGTAGGGCGCCGCCGCCGTGGGGACGGCCGCGGGCACCGGCAGGGCCGGGCGGCGGGCCGCGGGCAGCGGGGAGACGGTGGCCGGGGGCTCTCCGACGGGGCCCGCGACGCCCCCCGGGCGGGGTCGACGGGCGGACGACTGGGAGTCGGGCGCCCCGAGGTCGGCGTCGACGAGGACGACGTCGAAGGGCCGGCCCTCCCGGGCGGCGCGCTCCAGAGCGCGCTCGGCGGCGCCGGCACTTCCTGCGGCCCCGACCTCGACGTCGGGCTCGGCCGCGAGGGCCGCGGACAGCGCCTCGGCGAAGATCCGGTGGTCGTCGACCACCAGCACACGGATCCGCCCCATCGTGACTCCCCTGTGCTACGGCACCGGACCCATCCACCAGCGGAATCAGCGTACGGGGGTGGGGGCACGATCGGTGGTGGTTTGGTGAAGTTTCGTCAGATCGTGGGGAGTTGGGCGTTCGATACCCGCACGCCTGGATCGTCGCGGCCCGAAGACCCGCTGCTCGGAGTCGCCCGGGTCAGGCGAAGGTGTCGGTCCCCCGGGGCCGGTCCGCGCCGCGCCGTACCGCTGCGGAGCGGTGGGTGCGGCGCGGGCCGGTGCCCGGGGTCCGTCGGTGCTGTTCGGTCCGTCGGCGCTGTTCGGCCCGTCGGTGCTGTTCGGCCCGTCGGTGCTGTTCGGCCCGTCGGTTGTGCGGGGCCCTCGGTGGTGCCCCGGGTCAGGCGGTGGTGTCCCGGGTCAGGCGGTGGCGGTGGCGGTGGCCGCGGCACGCGCCAGAGCGAACTCCCAGGCGTCGGAGACGATCGCGTCCAGATCGGGACGACGCGGAGTCCACCCCAGCTCCCGGTGGGCCCGCTCCGCCGACGCGACCAGAACGGCCGGATCCCCCGCCCGACGCCCCGCCGTCACCACCGGGATCTCCCGACCCGTCACCCGCCGCACCGCGTCGATCACCTCCCGAACCGAGAAACCACTCCCGTTGCCCAGATTGCAGATCAGGTGCTCACCCGCCCGCGCCACCTCCAACGCCAGCAGATGGGCCTGCGCCAGATCCGCCACATGGATGTAGTCACGAACACACGTACCGTCCGGCGTCGGATAGTCGTCCCCGTACACCGCGATGTGCTCCCGCTGACCCAACGCCGCCTGGAACACCAACGGAATCAGATGCGACTCCGGATCATGCCGCTCCCCGTACACCGCACCCGACACCGACGCATACGCACCCGCCACGTTGAAGTAGCGAAGACTCACCGCCGCCAGACCGTGCGCCACCGCCTCACTCGTGATCAGGTGGTCCACCGCCAACTTCGTCGCACCATAGGTGTTCGTCGGCGACGTCCGCGCACCCTCCCCGATCGGCACCACCTCCGGCTCCCCGTACACCGCCGCCGTCGAGGAGAACACCAACCTGCGCACACCCGCCCCACGCATCGCCGCGACCAACTCCAGCGAACCCGCCACGTTGTTGCGCCAGTACTTCTCCGGATCCTGCACCGACTCACCCACCTGCGACGACGCCGCGAAATGCAACACCCCGTCGAAGGACCCGTCCAACACCTCCCCCGCATCCTGGATCCGCCCCTGCACGAACACCGCACCCGCCGGCACACCCGCACGGAAACCCGTCGAAAGATCGTCCAGAACCACCACCTCGTGGCCCGCCTCCAGCAGATGGGCACCCACCACACTGCCCACATAACCGGCACCACCGGTGACCAGGTACTTACTCATGACGCGACCTCCCGCAGCCGACCTGCCGCCGCCTCGGCGACACATCGTCGATGAACGCTTCCAGACCGGTTGCTCCCGGTGCAGGGCCATTGTCCCCCGGTCCGCGGGCACCCCGCCCCGGGCCCACAGGCAGGCCGTCCCGGGCCCACGGGCACGGCACCGGAGCAGGCGGGAGGGCGGCCGCACGGGGGGACCGGCGGAGGACGGGCGGACGGCGGGAGGGTGGCCGCGGAGGGTGGCCGCGGACGGCGGAGGCGGCGGGCGGGTCAGCCGCGGGCCATCCGTTCCAGCAGGCCGGTCCTGGCCGCCACGGCGGCCGCCTCCAGCCTGGTCCGCGCGCCGAGCTTCGTCAGCACCCGCTGCACGTGGGTGCGGGCCGTGCTGGCGGCGATTCCCATACCGCCCGCGATCGCCCGGGTGTCCTCGCCCTCCACGATCCTCACCAGAACCTGGACCTCACGACGGGTCAGCAGGCGCAGCAGCCGTACCGATTCGTCGTCCGGTTCGGCGGGCGGTCTCAGCAGCTGTTCGAACACGCCCCGGAGCAGTTCGGCCGTCACCGCGGCCTCGCCGCCGCGCACCCGCGAGACGGCCCGCTCCACCACCTCTATCCGCTCGTCACTACGGATGTATCCGGCCGCACCGGCCGCGAACGCCGCCGCCACGCCGTGCAGTTCGCCCATCGGACCGAGGATGATCACCGGCACCTCGGGGCGCTCCCGACGGATCCGCCGGAGCATCTCGAAGGCGCCCGCATCACCCGGCCGGGCGATACCGAGAAGACAGACCTCGGGGCGCCGGCCCACCACCAGCTCCAGCGCGGCGCCGGCCGGCGAACCGACCGCCAACACCCGGTGCCCGCGCAGTTGCAGGGCGGTGGCGAGCGCCTCCGCCAGCAACCGGCGGTCGTCGACCACCACGAGCCGAACGCCCACGGCGTCCTCCCAGTCCCATCCGGCCGTACCCGTCGGGCGGGCCCGGTCCGGTCGGCGGAGCCGGCGGCCCGCGCGGCGCCGTGCCGCCCGGGTGCCTTCGCCACCGGGCGCGCCGCCGGGGCCCGCCTGTGACGCCCCATCAGAGCGCATCGGCACCGGTTGCGCCAGGGTGCGCGCACCTCAACGTCGTTGCCGGGCGCACGAAAAAGACCCTCGCCATTGGCGAGGGTCTTTCACTTGGAGCCCCCATGCGGAATCGAACCGCAGACCTTCTCCTTACCATGGAGACGCTCTACCGACTGAGCTATAGGGGCGAACCGGTCGAACAAGGAAGACAGTACATGGTCTTCGGCCGGAAAGTGAAATCCGGGACCGGCCCGCTCGGAACGCCCAGCGGCCCTCCCGGAGGACGTCCCCCGGGAGGGCTAGCGGGGCTCCTCCCGAGCGGCGTCCCCGTCCGCGCACCCGGTGTCGCGCTCCCGGTCGAAGCCCTCCCGGGCGGCCAGCATCAGCGGAGTGTTGAGCTCGGTCCAGCGGCCGAGCGGAGCGACCAGCGCGGCCAGCTCGCGCCCGGGCGGCAGCAGGCTGTAGACGACCCTGGGCGGGGTCTGCGGGTGCACCGTGCGACGCACCAGACCGTGCCGCTCCAAGGTCCGCAGCGACTGGGTGAGCATCTTGCGACTGACGCCGCCGACGCCCCGCTGCAGCTCGGAGAAGCGCTGTTCGCCGGACTCGCCGAGGCTCATGAGGATCAGCAGTGACCACTTGTCGGCCAGCTCCGCGAACATGCTCCGGCTCGGGCAGCGCTGCCCGAGGACGTCGAGCTCCTGCTCCTGGGCCTGCACACCGCCGGCTTCGCACGCCACGGCCCGCGGCCCGGCGGCGTTCCGCTCCACGGCTTCCTGCCCGGCGATGGCCGACGGCCGCTCCTGGATGGTCATGACCCCAGGGTACCCCCGCGGTCTCGAATCCCTACTTGGTAACCAGCAGAGACTTGGTCTATATTGGAGACCACGAGCGGAGCGAACGCTCGGCCCCACGCCCTGCCCTTCCGACCCGGGAGTCACTCCGTCATGACCGCCATCCGTCCGACCGTCGCCATCGCCTTCCACTCCGGCTACGGCCACACCGCCGTCATCGCCGAAGCCGTAGCCCGTGGCGCCGAGGCGGCCGGCGCCACCGTCGTCACGGTGGCCGTGGACGCCATCACCGAGGAGCAGTGGGCCCAGCTGGACGCCGCCGACGCGATCGTCTTCGGCTCGCCGACCTACATGGGCACCGCCTCCGGTGCCTTCCACGCCTTCGGTGAGGCCAGCAGCAAGCGCTGGTTCAGCGACGCGTGGATCAACAAGATCGCCGCCGGTTTCACCAACTCGGCGTCCAAGAGCGGCGACAAGGCCGGCACCCTGAGCTTCTTCCAGACCCTGGCCGCCCAGCACGGCATGCACTGGGTGAACCTCGGCCTCAAGCCCGGTTGGAACTCCAGCACCGGCAGCGAGAACGACCTCAACCGCCTGGGCTTCTTCACCGGCGCGAGCGCCTCCACCCCGTCCGACGGCGGCCCGGAGACCGTGCACAAGTCCGACATCGCCACCGCCGAGCACCTCGGCGACCGGGTCGCCCGGCACACCGCGATCGTGCTGGCGGGCCGGGCCGTCCTGGCCGGCTGATCCGGGCACTCCCCGAACGTCCGCAGGGCCCGCCGACGGCAGGCCCTGCGGACGTGTTCGCAGTCGGTGACGTGTCCGTCCGTGACCACCCGATGTGCGACCACCCGATCGGTGCACCCCGGCGTGGACTCGCCGCTCAGTGCTGCCCGGGCTCCCCGCCGGCCGTGATGCGCAGGGCGCCGATGCCGGAGGGGTCCGCGAGCAGCAGAACGCCCTCCGGGCTGACGTCGGCGGCCGGCGACGGGCCGGGCGAACGGAAGACGGCCACCACCTCGCCCGCGCCCTGGCCCACGCCGGCGCGGGCCAGGATCCGTACCCCGTCCGGCTCCGCGCCGAGCTCGTACCGGGCGGCGGCGCGCTGCCCTTGGCCGGGCCGGACCACCGTCGCCGGGTCGGCGACCGGCGCGCCGGTACGGGCGTCGAAGGCCAGCAGGGTGCTGCCCTCGGCCGCCGGCAGCTCGGCGATCACGGCGGGTGCGCCGTCCGGGGTGTACGCCGCGCTGAGGGCGGTGACCTCCGGGAGCGGCTGCCACCAGAGGGTGTGCCAGGGCAGGCCGGGGCCCAGGTCCAGGGTCGGCAGACCGTCCCGGTGGGCGGCGTGTTCGAGCAGTCCGGCCCGCTCGGCCGGCCCGGCCCCGGTGCGGGTGAACAGCGGGGCCAGGCGCAGCCAGGTCCGGGCGAGCGGCGGCAGGTCCACGCCGGAACGGGAGAGGTGTTCGGCCGCGGTGCGCAGCGCGACCTGGGGTGCGTGCAGCACGAAGCCCGGGTCGGCCAGCAGCTCGGGCAGCCGGCCCGCCGCCAGGGCGTGACCGGTCAGCTGCGCGTGGACGTACGGATCGGCCCTGGTCCAGCGGTCGGGACCACCCACCGGAACGGTGTCCAACAGGGCCTGGGTGAGCCGACGATGGGCCTCGACGGCCGTGCTGTGCAGACGGGTTCGCAGCTCGGCGCCGACCGCGGGATGCAGCAGCCGGATCTCGGACGGCTCCGCCGGATCGGCCGGCTCGATGAAGGGCGCCAGCAGGATCTGGCCGTCCAGCAGGGCGTCGGTGAGGTCGCGGCCGGCCACCGCCGAGGCGAGCGGGCCCCAGAGCGTCAGCGGCAGGGCGGCGTCGTCGCCGGCGAGCGCGAGCGGGGTGAGCAGGCGGCGGAGCGTCAGTTCGTCGGCGGCGCAGCGTTCGGCGTGCAGGTCGAGCGCCTGGGCTACGTCCGACGGGCACTTCGGCGGGCCGGCCTCGGGGGTGACCCGCAGCGACCGGGCGGCCAGCCGGACGACCAGCGCGTTGCGTGCGGTGCGGGCCAGCTCGGCGGCGAGCCGCTCCAGGTCGGCCGGCGTGGGGGCGAAGGGGCGCCGGGCGCCGCCCAGGCCGTGGACGGCTTGGAGGGCCAGGCCCGGGAGGTCGGCCCACGGCGGCTCGTCCAGGTCGATGATCCTGACCTGTTCGGGCGGCAGTTCGTCGGCCAGCCAGTGCGCCAGCGGACGGGGCAGATCGGCCAGCAACCGTACGCCGGGGGACTGCGCGAGCGGGCTGAGCACCGACCGGGTGGCCCGGCCGGCCTCGTCCCGCACCCGTGGCGCACCCGCTCGGTCCAGGTCGGTGACGACGACGGCGGCCGGGTCGTCCTCCGCCAGCGCGGCGAACCCCTCGTACACCTCGGCGGTGAGCCGGGCCCCCGGGGCGAGGCGGTCGCCGACCCGCAGCAGCAACTGCTCCGAGGTGAGCCCGGCGGCGCCGAACACCAGCGGCGCGGGCAGCCCGGCCGACGGCACGGTCGCCGGGTCCAGCACGGTGAGGTCGATCCGGGCCCGGGCCACCGGATCGCAGAGCATCAGGAACCCGGCGGCCAGTCTCGACCGTCCGCTACCCGGGGCGCCGGTCAGCAGCAGCACCCTGGGCGCCCCCGGCGCGCCGTCCCGCCACGCGGCCAGGTCACGCAGGGCCACAGCCCGCCCGCCGACGTGCGGATGCGGCCGGTGGCGGGCGGTGGTCGGGCCGGTCATGCGGCTTCTCCCTCGGTGCGATGGGGCCGTCCAGCAGGGCGATCGGGCCGTCCGCCGCGCCGTCACGGTACGCCGGGCCGTCGCGGTGCGGCGCGCCGTCGCGGTGCGGTCGCACCGGCGGCGGGGCGCACGGCTCCGCCGCACCTCGCGCGGGGTCCGGACAGGTCCGGTGGGGCGGTCCGAGTTCATGCGGCTCAGCGCGCCGTTCCTGACGGACCGAAAGCTGATCGTTCTTCCGGTCAGCCTAGTGGCAGCCGCCGGACCGGACCGGTAGCGGGGCCGAAGCACCGGCGGGGCCGACACGCCCCGGCGCCCCGCCCCGCGACCGCCTGGCTCGTGGACCGCCGAGCTCGTGGACCGCCGGGCTCCACCGCAGCCGGGCGTGCGGAGGGGCTCGTGGGCCGCCCGCGTACGCCTACCAGTCGCGCCACCTGTCGGTGATCTCGTGCCGGCCGATGCCCTGGCGTGCGGCGAGCCCCGTGACGTCCACTCCGGCCGCGACCAGCACGGCGTCGACGTGGTCGCAGAGCAGCTCCCGCTCCTCCGTCTCGTAGGCGGCCCCGTGGTGCTCCTCGTTGACCGCGTTGAGGGCCACCACCACGCGCTCGACCGCCGCGAGAAGATCAGCGTCCGCCCGGCCGGCCGCCGCACCGCCCACCTCCCCCTCGTACGCCGCGAGGACGCCGTCGGTGCTCGCGATCATCGAGTCGGGATACAGCTGTGCCGCGTACGCCTGCGCCGGGTCGAGCGTCCCGGCCGCCACGGCGGCCTCGTCCCGGGCCCGCCGGCGGCGCCACTCGGCGGTGGGGCGCGCGGGCAGCGATCGGATCTCTTCCATGCGTCCGACGCTAGCGGCGAGGTGCGACAACACGGCCCGGACGCGGCCCCGAGTGCGCGATCACTCCGGCAGCCGTCGGCCGGCCGGACCCGACGCCGGAAACGCCGGAGGCCCGGTGACGCGGCATGCGCGTCACCGGGCCTCCGGCGGCCACCCGTGAGGGGTGCGGCGGGCCTACTGGTTGTACGGGTTGTGCTGCGGCGGGTTCCCGGGCGGGCCGTACGAGGGCGGCGGGGTCCCCGGGCGGGCGGACTGCGTCGGTGCGTCCGGAGCGGGCTGCTGCGGCTGGGACTGGTGCGGCGGCCGACCGTACTGCGGCGGAGCGCCCGCACCGGGCTGCGGCGGGTACTGCTGGCCGAACTGCTGTCCGTACTGCGGCTGCGACGGCGCGGGGTACGCCGGGGGCGCGCCGACGGGCACGGGCCCCGCTCCGGGCGCGGCCGGGGCAGCCGGGGCGGCCGACCGCCGACGGGAGATCACCACCGCGACCACCACACCGATCAGCACCGCCAGGCCGACCACCGATCCGCCGACGATCAACAGCGTGTTGGAGCCCGACTTCTTGTTTTCCGCGTCATGGTTCGGCACGGTGACGGGAGCATCCCCGGTGGCCGGAGCGGAAGCGGCCGGGGACTGCGGCGTGGCCGTCGTCTGAGCCGGACCGCTCGCAGCGCCGGTGGGCGTCGAACTCGCGTCGTCCGCCAGCGGGCTGACGTTCGCCGGGCCGGGGTCGCCCGGGGTGGTCAGCGCGATGCGGGGGCGGACGATGCCGTAGCCGAGCGCATCCGAGCGGGCGGAGCCGTCGCTCGGCTTGCCGGCGGTGTTGATCAGGACGCGCAGGATCTGGTTGGCGGACCAGTCGGGGTGGACCGACCAGAGAAGGGCGGCGGAGGCGGAGACGAGGGCGGCGGCGTCGCTTGAGCCGTGCGACTTGCAGTAGCCCGACGAACCAGTGCAGGGACGATAGATGTCAACGCCGGGCGCTGCGAGATCAAGCTGGCTTCCGCGCTCCGACTCGTCCGTCACGACGCCATTACGGTCGACTGCGCCGACAGCAACCACCGTTGGGAGGGCAGCTGGATACTCAACTGGGTTTCCGCTCTGAGCTTCGTTGCCAGCGGCGGCTACCACCAGAGCACCCTTGGAGGCTGCATGCGCGACCGCAGCTCGTAGCTCGGCAATATCGGCATCCGAGAAGCCACTGCCGCCCTGCGAGATATTAATGACCTTGGCGCCCTGGTCAGCCGCATAAATGATGGCCTGGTCGATCTGCTTCAAGAAGTCGGAGTTACTGATCCCGGCAACCGAGTTCGCATTGTTCTGCGTCTTCACCGGAAGAATCCTAGCTTCAGGTGCCAATCCGACAGCACCTTTACCGCCCAAACCTTTGCCCGTTGCTGCAATAATCCCTGCGATGCCCGTCCCGTGGCCGATCTTATCGTCGCCGACTCCGCCTGAAAGGCCACTGAAATCCTTACCCGGCAACAACTGACCCACCAGGTCGGGGTGGTCCAGCTTGACTCCGCTGTCAATCACAGCGACCGTCACCCCCGCGCCCTTACTGGTCTGCCACATATCGGGCGCCTTCATACTGTCCAGGTGCCACTGCTGGTCCCGGATCGAGTCGACTGCCGCAGCCGGAGAGGCGGCCAGCCCGGCCACCACACCAGCAGCAAGCAGTGCCGCGGCGAACCGCCGCCCCCGCGTTCCCGCGTTCGTCCGCCGCATCACATGCTCCCTCGTCAGTCTCCCCGTGGCCCGGGGCCGTGTCCCCGGACAGGTCTGCCCGGTCACGAGGTCACCTCGTGACCGGGCAGGTGGTCCGGCCTTACTCAATCACGTTCGGATTGCTGCGCGGAGTTCCATCCGTCCACGTCTCTTCGTCCTCGTGCAGGTAGTCGGCACGGTTGCGGCGCTCGCGCTCCTTCTTGCCCGCGCCGCCCGCGCCGCCCGGCATTCCGCCCTGACCACCGCGGCCGTTGGCACCGGCACCGGCCGCGCCACCGGCACCGCCGGCCGCACCGGCACGGCTGCGCAGGCCCGTGCCACCGGGGGTGTACTCCCCGGCAGCGGCCGGTCCCTTGCGGCCGCCGACCGTGCCACCGGTCGTCGTGGTCAGGCCGCGCCCCCGCGCTCCACCGGCACCGCCCGCACCACCGCCGGCACCACCGCCACCCGGCATTCCGCCGCCGCCCATCCCGCCCGCGGCACCGGAGCGCCCGGCGGTCTGACCCTCCTTGGCGCCGAAGGTGTTGTTGGTACCGGCCCCGGCTCCGCCCGTCCCCGAGCGCCCGGGAATACTTCCGGAGCCCCCGGTACCGGTCGTCCCGGTGCCGGTCCTACCGCCGGTACCTCCGAACCCGCCACCGGGAATGTAGCCACCACCGCCCGGTACGTAGCCGCCACCGCCGCCACCCCCGGGGATGCCGGCGTTGCCTCCACCGCCGCCACCGGGAGTGATGCCGCCCGGGTAGATCGAACCGGTCGGGCCGGGCCCCACCGTGCTGGGCGGCAGGCTGTCCAGACCGGTGTGCGGGGGCGGCGTGGTGGTCGGGTAGGGAAGGGTCGTCACCGGGGGCTGGTGGCCCGGATTGGGGACCGGAGTGGGCGTCGGCGAGGGAACCGGCGCCGGCTGCCACGGAGTACTGGGGCCCGGCCCGGACGGTGTGCTGGGGGACCAGTTGCCACCGCCACCGCCGACCGGAACCGGCGCGACGCCCCGGGAGCCGCCGCCTCCACCGCCGGTTCCCGATCCTGATCCACCCGAACCGACCGGGACGTCCACCGATCCGTCACTAGGGTTGTTGTTGCTCGGCGGCATCGGAAGATCCAACGCATTCAGCTGGGTCGTCGCCATCTGGTACGTCTGCGCCAGCTTCTCCATCTGGTGGATGGCTTCCTGGTGCGCGCCTTCGACCCGCTTCTGGGCGGCCTGCGCCTCCGCGTCCGTCACCCAGTCGGAGTCGACCAGGTTGGCCGCCTTGTCGGCCGCGGTCCCGCCGACCGCGCCGCCGAGGAACCCGCCGGTGGCGAAGCCAAGGACTGTACCCGCGCCCTTGACCAGGCCGGTCGGCTGCGACTTGTGCTTGGCGACCGCCTGGATGTCCGACTGCGGAACGTCGGGAATGCCGGTCTTGGCGTTGGAGAGCGCCGCTCCCACCTGCTCGATGGCCGAGCCGGTGGTCTTCGACACACCGCTGAGCGTGTCGGCGGTGGTGTGGACCTTCGTGGCGAACTGCCGGAAGCTGTCGGCCGCCTCGCCCTCCCACTCCAGGTAGCGGAGGTGGGCCGCGAGGGTCTGGCTGATCTCCTCCAGGGCCGTGGCCGCGCTGGAGATGTGGCTGCCCTGTGCGGAGACCCGGGTCGGGTCCGAGTGCTCGATCATGGCCTTGAGACTGGCGTGATCCATGCTCTCGAAGTTCGTACCGCCTGCCATCACATGCTCCCCGTGTCAGTGAGTCGACTGGCCATCAGATGCTCCCCGAGTTCCCGCCCGCACCGGAGCCCGAGGCCGGAGCGGAGTACGGTCCCGGAGCGGGCGCCGGCGCGGAGACGGGCCCGGTGACGGGCCTGGCGAACTGGGAACCGGCCGGTCCGCCGCCCGGCTGGTAGCCCGGGGCGTACGGCGGCTGGGTGTACTGGCTCCCGCCCGAAGTGGCCTGCTGGACGAGTGAACCCGCGTCCTTGCTGGCCGCCGCGATGCTGCTCGTCTGGTCCTCCTCGGTGCCGCCGTAGTTCTTGGCGGTCTTGCCGAGGGCGTCGGCCATGCCCTGGATCTGGGTGGCCAGGTCCTTGATCAGCTGCTGGAGTCCGGTGAACGTCCGGTTGTAGGCGGTCATCAGGTCGTTCGACTCGGCGAAGCCGCTGCCGAGGTTCGCCGGCTGCAGGTGCTGCTGAGCCATCTGGGACTCCGCGGCGGGCGAGGTCATCAGGGCGTGGAGCAGTTCCTCCGCCCGGTTCTTGAACGTGATCAGGGTGTCCAGCTCGACCTTGACACTGTTCGCCCCGTATGTGGCCACCAGAGTGGCGGCGTTCTTCGCGGCCATGGCGACGGCGCCACCGACCGCCCAGCCGATCGGGTCGACCGACGCCGCTCCACCGTCCGCAGTGACGTTACTCGGCACAGCAATTCACCTCTCCCCCGCGTGGGCGGCCGACCGGCCGCCGCACCGCAACACACCATCAACTACGAACTCCTGCATGCTTGCTCGGCACGCGACCGACCCCGAGGCAATCGCCGCCAGGGTCAATCGTAGCCACCCCTCGCGTCGGCGCGGCAGGGGCCCGCCCGGACCTGCTCCAGATCGGTACGAACTTGACACGTACAGGCCCCCGGAACGCGGCCCGACAACCGACGCACCGTCACCCCGGCGCAGTGACGGAACCGGCCCGCCCGTCCCGCACCCCGCCTCCACCCACCCCTCGCTCCTCCGGAAAAACCACCCTCTCACCTCCGGAAACGCCGGCCTCCCACCTCCGGAAACGCGGGCCTCCCACCTCCGGAAACACCACCCTCCCGCCTCCGAAGACGCCGGCGGGCCCGCCCTCGTCACGCCGTCCCCACCCACCGCGTCGCGATAGACTGGCCCCGGACCGGCACCCTCCGGTACGCCCTCTTCTGCCGCGCAATGTCGCACAGCAGCGCCCTCACCGGCCCTCCCTGTGCGGCGCCCCACCGGGTGCCCCGGGGCGCGGGCCGCCGCAGCGGATCGGACGTGATCGCTTGTCAGCCGAGCGGCCGGACAGCCCGTCCCACGACCACCCCCTCCCCGTTCCGGTACCCGCCGGACGCCGCCGCTCCTCCGCCTGGTGGGCGCGCGCCGCCCGCCCGTCCTGGCCGCCGCTCCCGCTCGTGCTGATGCTCCGGGCCGCTGTCGGGATGGCCGTGCCGCTGGTGCTCGGGCATCTGTTCCACCGCCTCGACCTCGGCATCTTCGCCGGCCTCGGCGCGATGCACGCGACCATGAACGACCGGGTCGAACCGACCCGGCTGCGTGCGCCCCGGATCGCCGGCTCGCTGCTCTGCTCCGCCCTCGGCATGCTGATCGGCGCCTCGCTGCAGGAGTACGGCGTCGGCGCGCCGGTGGCCGGGCTGGTGCTGACGGCCGTCGCCTTCGCCTCCGGGGCGCTCAGCGCGACCGGCCCGCGCGGCAGCGCCGCCGGGATGCTGCTGCTGGTGTCGGCGGCCCTCGGCAGCGGCATGCCGACGGCCCGCCCGTGGTGGGCGGCCGGGCCGATGATGCTGGCGGGCGCGGCCCTGGTGGTGGTGCTCGGCCTGCCGCACCTCGCCCGGCGGCGCCGGCCGTACGCCGACCCGCGCAACCGGGCGCTGGCCGCCGCCTACGACGCGCTCGGGCGTACGCTGACCGACCTCGGCACGCCGCAGGGCGCCAAGTCCCGCCAGGTGCTGACGGCCCGGCTCAACCAGGTGCAGGATCTGCTGCCGCCGGCCCGGGCCCGCGAGTCCGAGCGCGGGCTGCGCCTGCGGCGGATGTACGAGGCGGGGCTGACCGCCACAGAGGCGGCCACCGGACTGCTCTGGGCCTGGCGGCCGGTGCCGCCGCGGGTGGCCGCCGTACCGGGGCTGCTGGCCCGGGCGGTGGAGCGCGGCGGCGGCGAGGTCGAGGTGCCGCACTGGCAGCCCGACACGCCGTCCCGCCGGGCCCTGGACGCGGCGCTGCGCGCGGCGGCCGACACCGTGGCGGGCCGCGAGAGCATGCTGGCCACCGCCACCGCCCCGCCGCCGGACCCGTGGCGGATGCGCGGACGGCTGCTCTCGCGCGGCTCGCTCCGGTACGGCCTGCGGGTGGCGCTCTGCATCGCGGTGGCCGAGGCCGCGACGGTCTGGCTGCCGCTCAGCAGGAGCTACTGGGTGCCGATGACCGTGGCGTTCGTGCTGAAGCCGGATCTCGGGTCGGTGTTCCTGCGGGCGGTAAGCCGCTCGGTGGGCACGGTGCTGGGCGTGGCCGTGACGGCGGCGATCCTCTCGCTGACCACCGATCCGTGGACCCTCACCCTGATCGCCGCGCTCTGCGTAGCACTGCTCCCGTACGCGACGGCCGCCCACTACGGGCTGAACACCGTGGTGATGACGCCGATGGCGCTCGTCCTGCTGCAACTGGGCGGGCAGAGCGGTGCGGCGGAGTTCTGGCCCAGGGTCCTGGACACCGTGCTGGCCAGTGCGATCGTGCTGCTCTTCGGCTATCTGCTCTGGCCCGAGCGGCCCCGGCACCGGATCGAGCCCCGGCTGGTGGACGCGACCACCGCGCTGCACGCCTACCTGGCTTCGGTCGCCGGCGCCGGGGCGGAGGCGGTGGCCCAGGTGTGGCTGCGCCGGACGGCCTACCGCGCGCTGGCCGAGGCCCGCCAGGAGGTGCGCAACGGCCTGTCCGAGCCGCCGCCGACCGGACGCCTCGCCGAGCAGTGGCTGCCCGCGACCGCCGCGCTGGAGCGGCTCAGCGGTGCGGTGGCGGCGTACGCCGCGCAGATCCGGTACGGCGGCCGGGTGCCGGACCCGGCCGAGGTGGAGCGGGTACGACGGGCGCTGGACGGTCTGACCGCGGCGGCCCGGGCGCACCGCCCGCCGACCCGGGCGGCGGCGCGCCCCACCGGGCCGCACGACCCGACGCGCAGCGCGCTGGGCCGGGCGGCGGACGAACTGGAGACGCTGCTCGGTTCCTGACCCCCGGAGCGCACCCGCCCGGCGCCCCCCGGCAACCTGACCGGCGGCGCCGCCTCGGGAACCGGCTCAGACCTGCTCGGCCAGCTCCATCCAGGCCAGCTCCAGCTCCTCCTTCTCCTCCCGCACGCTCCGCAGCTTGGCGTCCAGGTCCGCGACCTTGGCGAAGTCGGCGGCGTGCTCGGCGAGCTGGGCGTGCAGCTTGGCCTCCTGCTGGTCGAGCTTGGAGATCTGCCGCTCGATCCGCTGCAGCTCCTTCTTCGCCGCCCGGGTGTCGCCGGCCGGCCTGGCGACGGCCCCGCCCGGGGCGGCGGGGGCGGCCGCGGCGGCGATCTTCGCCCGGCGCTCGAGGTACTCGTCGACGCCGTTCGGGAGCATCCGCAGCTGCTGGTCGCCGAGCATGGCGTGCACGGTGTCGGTGGTGCGCTCGATGAAGAACCGGTCGTGGCTGATCACGACCATCGAGCCGGGCCAGCCGTCGAGGAGGTCCTCCAGCTGGTTGAGGGTCTCGATGTCCAGGTCGTTGGTGGGCTCGTCGAGGAAGAGCACGTTGGGCTCGTCCATCAGCAGGCGCAGCAGCTGGAGCCGGCGGCGCTCACCGCCCGAGATGTCGCCGACGGGCGTCCACTGCTTGTCCTTGCCGAAGCCGAACTGCTCGCAGAGCTGGCCGGCGCTCATCTCCCGGCCCTTGCCGAGGTCGACCCGGCTGCGGATCTGCTCGACGGCCTGCAGCACCCGCATCGCCGGGTCGAGCTCGGCGACCTCCTGGGAGAGGTAGGCGAGGCGGACGGTCTTGCCGACCTTGATCACGCCCGAGGCGGGCTGGACGTCGCCCTCGGAGGCGTACGCGTCGCGCATGGCGCGCAGCAGGGAGGTCTTGCCCGCGCCGTTGACGCCGAGCAGGCCGATCCGCTCGCCGGGGCCGAGGTTCCAGGTGAGGTTCTCCAGCAGCAGCTTGGGGCCGGCCTTGACGGTGACGTTCTCCAGCTCGAAGACGGTCCGGCCCAGGCGGGCGTTGGCGAACTTCATCAGTTCGCTCTTGTCGCGGGGGTCGGGGACGTCGGCGATCAGGGCGTTGGCGGCCTCGATCCGGTAGCGCGGCTTGGAGGTCCGGGCGGGGGCGCCCCGGCGCAGCCAGGCGAGCTCCTTGCGGGCGAGGTTCTGCCGCTTGGACTCCTCGGTGGCCTCGATCCGGGAGCGCTCGGCGCGGGCGAAGACGTAGTCGGAGTAGCCGCCCTCGTACTCGTGCACCTCGCCGTGCTGGACGTCCCACATCCGGGTGGAGACCTGGTCGAGGAACCACCGGTCGTGGGTGACGCAGACGAGGGCGGAGCGGCGGTTCTGCAGGTGCTTGGCGAGCCAGGCGATGCCCTCGACGTCGAGGTGGTTGGTGGGCTCGTCCAGCACGATCAGGTCGGGCTCGCCGAGCAGCAGCTTGGCGAGCGCGATGCGGCGGCGCTCGCCGCCGGAGAGCGGGCCGATGACGGTGTCCAGGCCCTGGCCGAAGCCGGGCAGGTCGAGGCCGCCGAAGAGGCCTTCGATGATGTCGCGGATCCGGGAGTCGCCGAGCCACTCGTGGTCCTCGCGGTCGGCGATCACCTCGTGCCGGATGGTCGCCGCCGGGTCGAGCGAGTCGTGCTGGGTGAGGACGGCCATCTGGACGCCGCCGGCGTGGGTGATCCGCCCGCCGTCGGGCTCCTCCAGCTTGGCCAGCATCCGGATGAGGGTGGTCTTGCCGTCACCGTTGCGGCCGACGACCCCGATGCGGTCTCCCTCGCTGACGCCGAGGCTGACCCCGTCCAGAAGGGCACGGGTGCCGTAGACCTTCGTGACGGACTCGATGGTGGCGAGGTTGACGGCCACGTGTGCTGCGCTCCTGGGATCGGCTGGGCCGGGGGATGCCCCGGTCTCCCAAGAGTAGTGGGGCCGGGGCGTGCGCCGGTCCGGCGTCCGCCGCGGCTTGTTCAGCCGGCGGCGAGGACGGCCGCGCCGGGCACGGGCCCGTACGTCGCGCGGGCGGCCCGGCAGGTGCCGGAGGCGGTGAGGGCGGCGGCGACGGCCTCGGCCGCTTCGGCGTCCTTGGTGAGGAAGGCGCAGGTGGGGCCGGAGCCGGAGACCAGGGCGCCGATGGCGCCGGCGTCGGCGCCGGCGTGCAGGGTGGCGGCGAGGGCGGGGCGCAGCGAGAGGGCGGCGCTCTGCAGGTCGTTGGTGAGGGCGGCGGCCAGAGCGGCCGGGTCGCCGTCGGCGAGGGCGGCGAGCAGGGCCGGGTCGGCGTCGGGGGTGGGCACGTCGGCGTCGGCGGAGCCGGTGCCGGCCTCCTCGCGCAGGCGGTCGCACTCGCGGAAGACGGCTGGGGTGGAGAGTCCGCCGTCGGCGACCGCGAAGACCCAGTGGAAGGTGCCGGTGACCGGCAGCGCCTCCAGGATCTCGCCCCGTCCGCGCCCGAGGGCGACGCCGCCGAGCAGGGCGAACGGCACGTCGGAGCCGAGCTCGGCGGCGAGCGCGAGCAGCGTCTCCCGCGGGGTGTCCAGGGCCCAGAGCGCGTCGCAGGCGACCAGGGCGGCGGCGCCGTCGGCGCTGCCGCCGGCCATGCCGCCGGCCACCGGGATGTCCTTGGCGATGTGCAGGTGGACGTCGGCCGCGACGCCGTGGTGGGCGGCGAGCAGCCGGGCGGCGCGGGCGGCGAGGTTGCTGTCGTCCAGCGGGACCTGGTCGGCGTCGGGGCCGGTGCAGCTGAGGGTGACGCCGTCGCCGGGGGCGGCCGCCGTGGCGGTCACCTCGTCGCCGAGGGCGACGGCGAAGAAGATGTTGGCGAGATCGTGGAACCCGTCGCCGCGCAGGCCGCCGACGCCCAACTGGACGTTGACCTTGGCGGGGACTCGGGCGGTCACACTCACTGGGCGTCCCCTGCGGGCTTGTGCTCGGCGATGGCGGCGAACTGCTCGACGGTGAGCATCTCGCCGCGCAGCTTGTGGTCGATCCCGGCGTCGGCCAGGGCCTGCTCGGCGGCGGCGGGGGAGCCCGCCCAGCCGGCCAGGGCGGCGCGCAGGGTCTTGCGGCGCTGGGCGAACGCGGCGTCGACGACCGCGAACACCTCCTTGCGGGTGGCGGTGGTCCGCGGCGGGTCGCGGCGGACCAGCGAGACGAGCCCGGAGTCGACGTTCGGCGCGGGCCAGAAGACGTTGCGGCCGATGGCCCCGGATCGCTTCACCTCGGCGTACCAGTTGGCCTTCACCGAGGGGACGCCGTAGACCTTGTTGCCGGGCTTGGCGGCGAGCCGGTCGGCGACCTCGGACTGCACCATGACCAGGGTCCGCTCGATGCTGGGGAAGGTCGCCAGCATGTGCAGCAGGACGGGGACGGCGACGTTGTACGGGAGGTTGGCGACCAGTGCGGTGGGCGGCGGTCCCGGCAGCTCGGTGACGTCCATGGCGTCGCGGAGCACCAGGTCGAAGTCCTTGGCCCGGGCGGGCAGCCGGGCGGCGATGGTGGTCGGCAGGTGCGCGGCGAGCAGGGGGTCGATCTCGACCGCGGTGACGTGGGAGGCGACCTCCAGCAGCGCCAGGGTGAGCGAGCCGAGGCCGGGCCCGACCTCGACCACCGCGTCCTCGCCCGTCACGTCGGCGGCCCGGACGATCCGCCGTACGGTGTTGCCGTCGATGACGAAGTTCTGCCCGCGCTGCTTGGTCGGCTTCACGCCGAGTGCGGCGGCCAGCTCCCGGATGTCGGAGGCGCCGAGCAGGAAGCTGTCAGGGGTGGGGTCGGTGGTGCTCACCCGCCAAGGATACGGGCGGGTCGGGTGTCCGGAGTTCGGGACCTGCCCGCGGTCCGTCCCGCCGGACCGGACGCCCGTCCGTCCGTTCGTCCGTGCGGCTCAGTAGCCGAAGGCCCGCGCCGTGTTCTGCGCGACGGCCTTCGACAGCTCGTCCTCGTGCAGGCCCAGCGTGGCGGCCATCGAGCGGAGGGTGACCGGGATCAGGTACGGCGCGTTCGGGCGGCCGCGGTAGGGGTGCGGGGTGAGGAACGGCGCGTCGGTCTCGACCAGGACGCGCTCCGGCGGGGTGGCGAGCAGGGCGTCCCGCAGCGGCTGGTTGGCCTTGAAGGTGACCGGGCCGGCGAAGGAGAGGTACCAGCCGTGCTCGGCGCAGATCCTGGCCATCGCGGCGTCGCCGGAGTAGCAGTGGAAGACGGTGCGCTCAGGGGCGCCCTCCTCCAGCAGGATCCGGATGACGTCCTCGTGGGCGTCGCGGTCGTGGATGACCAGGGCCTTGCCGTGCCGCTTGGCGATCTCGATGTGGCGACGGAAGGACTCCTGCTGGATGTCCACGCCCTCGGGGCCGGTGCGGAAGTAGTCGAGGCCGGTCTCGCCGACCGCCCTGACCTGCGGCAGGGCGGCGAGTGCGTCGATCTCGGCGAGCGCGGCGTCCAGTGCGCCGCCGCCGCCGGCCGGACGCTGCTGCCCCGACCAGCCGTCCGGGTCGCCGAGGAAGATCCGGGGTGCCTCGTTGGGGTGCAGCGCGACGGCCGCGTGGACCTGCTCGAACTCGGCGGCGAGCTCCGCCGCCCAGCGCGAGCCGGCCACGTCGCAACCCACCTGGACGACGGTGGTGACCCCGACGGCGGCGGCCTTCGCGAGGCTTTCCGCCGGGGTGCCGGACTGCATGTCCAGGTGGGTGTGCGAGTCGGCCACCGCCACCGCCAGCGGGGCGGGCGGGGGCGGCGGGACCGACCGGTCGTCGTCTTTGCGGGCCATCAGACTGCGGGCTTCTCTTCCAGGCGGGGGAACAGGATCTCGCCCTTGGTGACGGTGGCGCCGACGGGCAGCCGGCCCCAGTCGGCGGCGGAGTCGATGCTCTGCGCGGCGAGCGCGCCGAGGCCGGCCTCGGCGCCGAGCGACACCCAGAGCTTCTCGGCGGTGTCCGGCATGACCGGGTTGAGCAGGACGGCGGTGGCGCGCAGCGACTCGGCGGCGGTGTAGAGGATGGTCGCCAGGCGCGCCCGGCCCTCCTCCGAGTCGTCCTTGGCGACCTTCCAGGGCTCCTGGTCGCTGAGGTAGCCGTTGACCTGCTTGACGAACTCGAAGATCGCGGCGAGGCCGCCGGCGAAGTCGAGGTCCTCGCCGATCTTCTGGTCGGCGCTCTTCACGGCGGCGGTGAGGCCGTCCGCGACGGCCTGCTCGGCGGGGCCGGCGGCGGTGGCGGCCGGCAGCGCGCCCTCGAAGTACTTGCCGACCATGGCGGCCACCCGCGAGGCGAGGTTGCCGAAGTCGTTGGCCAGCTCGGAGGTGTACCGGGCGGAGAAGTCCTCCCAGGAGAACGAGCCGTCCGTGCCGAACGGGATCGCCCGCAGGAAGTAGTAGCGGTAGGCGTCGACGCCGAAGTGCGAGGTGAGGTCCTGCGGCGCGATGCCGGTGAGGTTGGACTTGCTCATCTTCTCGCCGCCGACCATCAGCCAGCCGTTGGCGACGACCCGCTTGGGCAGCGGCAGACCGGCGGCCATCAGCATCGCGGGCCAGATCACCGCGTGGAAGCGCAGGATGTCCTTGCCGACCAGGTGGACGGAGGCGGGCCACAGCTCGGCGAAGCGCTCCGGGTCGCTGCCGTAACCGGCGGCGGTGATGTAGTTCTGCAGGGCGTCGACCCACACGTACAGGACGTGCTTCTCGTCCCAGGGCAGCGGGACGCCCCAGTTGAACGTCGAGCGGGAGATCGAGAGGTCCTGAAGGCCCTGCTCGACGAAGCGCAGCACCTCGTTGCGGGCCGACTCCGGGGCGATGAAGCCGGGGTTCTCGGCGTAGAACTCCAGCAGCTTCGGGCCGTAGGCGGAGAGGCGGAAGAAGTAGTTCTCCTCCTCCAGCCACTCGACCGGCTTCTTGTGGATCGGGCAGAGCTTCTCGTCGGGGGTGGCGCCGTCGAGCAGTTCGGCCGGGAGCTTGTACTCCTCGCAGCCGACGCAGTACGGGCCGGAGTAGCCGCCCTTGTAGATCTCGCCCTTGTCGAAGAGGTCCTGGACGAACTCCTGGACCCGGTCGGTGTGGCGCTGCTGGGTGGTGCGGATGAAGTCGTCGTTGGCGATGTTCAGGTGCTGCCAGAGCGGCTTCCACGCCTCCTCGACCAGCTTGTCGCACCACTCCTGCGGGGTGACGCCGTTGGCGTCCGCCGTGCGCATGATCTTCTGTCCGTGCTCGTCGGTACCCGTCAGGTACCACACCTTCTCGCCGCGCTGGCGGTGCCAGCGGGTGAGGACGTCGCCCGCCACGGTGGTGTACGCGTGGCCCAGGTGCGGGCGATCGTTGACGTAGTAGATCGGGGTGGAAACGTAGTACGCCGGGGTCAGGGCCCCGGTGTTGCTGTGGTCTGCAGTGGCCGCCATGGTCGGAAAGCTTAGTCGCGTGCGGGGGCCGCCCTCGACCCGATGCCGCCGGGGCGTCCCGGGCGGCGTCCGACGGTGCGGGGGCGCCCCGGGAGGCGGGGGTGCGGCGGGCCCGGCGGTCGGGCGGGCCCGCCCGACCACCTTCAGCCCTTCAGCCCCCGGCCGCCTTCAGCCCTTCAGCCCTTCAGCCCTTCAGCCAGGCCAGGAAGCCGGCCAGCCGCCCGCGCGGCGACTCGTGCAGCGTCTTGCCGGGCGCGGCGGGCCCGGCCGGCTCCGCGTAGGAGGAGTACCCGGGGGCGTGGTGGGTGGACGCCGCCACGCCGGTGACCCGACCGGCGCGCATGATCCGCACCGTGTGCCCGCCGCAGCCGGGGCAGCTCGGCTGCAGAAGCGGCGACGGCACCCGGACCCCGTTGGCGTGGTACTCGATCACGGTGTGCCCGTCCCGGGCGACGTGGTGCTCGATCTCGTACGCCTGCTCCCAGCCGTACCCGCAACTCAGGCAGGCGAAGGAGTAGGCCTCCCGGACGCTCTCGACCGGGGTCGGCGGCCGGCCGGAGAGGCCGAGGCCGCTCGGCGCGCCGCCACCGAGGGGGGTACCGATTGTGTCGCTCATCGCGGTCTCCCAGCGCCCGCCGGACGCTCGCCCGGGCGGGTCTTTCATACCGGTGAATGCCCTGCTGGCCGCAACCGATGCCCACCTTGTCGAGACTTGGACCGGGGTTGGGAATCCCTGTACGAAGTCGCGGCGAAAACTTCAGATCATCGGGCGTTTACCTGGGCCTTTTCTCCAAGGTACGCGCCTGGGGCCCCACTGGCACGCTCTGTGCTCAGCGGCCCGCGGAGGCCTCGTTCTTCGCTGCGACCACAGCGTCGAAGACGTCCCGCTTGGGCAGTTTCAGCTCGGCCGCGACGGCCGCGATGGCTTCCTTGCGGCGCTCCCCCGCCTCCTCCCGGACCGCCACCCGGCGGGCCAGCTCCCCGGGGGTGAGATCCGCCGGGCCGGCCGGCGGGGCGCCCGCGACCACGACGGTGATCTCCCCCCGCACGCCCTCGGCCGCCCAGGTGGCCAGCTCGCCGATCGGGCCGCGCTTGACCTCCTCGTAGGTCTTGGTGAGCTCGCGGCAGACGGCGGCCGGGCGGTCGGCGCCGAAGGCCTCGGCCATCGCGGTGAGCGCCTCGGCGATCCGGTGCGGGGCCTCGAAGAAGACCATGGTGCGGGGCTCGGCCGCGACCTCGGCGAGCTGGCGGGCGCGGTCGCCGGCCTTGCGCGGCAGGAATCCCTCGAAGGTGAACCGGTCGACCGGCAGACCGGAGAGGGCGAGCGCGGTGAGCACGGCGGAGGGCCCTGGCACCGCCGTCACCCTGATCCCGGCCTCGACCGCCGCGGCGACCAGCCGGTAGCCGGGGTCGGAGACCGAGGGCATGCCGGCGTCCGTGACCAGCAGCACGCGGGAGCCGCCGAGCAGCGCCTCCACCAGTTCGGGCGTGCGGCCGACCTCGTTGCCCTCGAAGTAGGAGAGCACCCGGCCGGCCGGGGTGACCCCGAGGGCCTGGGTGAGCCGGCGCAGCCGCCGGGTGTCCTCGGCCGCGATCACGTCCGCGGTGCCCAGCTCGCCGACCAGCCGGGGCGGGGCGTCCGAGACGTCGCCGATGGGGGTGCCTGCCAATACCAGTACGCCTGTCACGCGCTCCATCCTCCCAGGGATTGCGGGCGGCCCCGCGCGGCAAGGGCTTTTCGGACGAACCGGGCAGCTTCGGAGGGAGCGGCCGCCCCCGGGCGCGCCGCCCCTACGATGTGCGGGTGAACGGCGACACGGCGGCCACTGCGCCCACCGATACGGGCCTCAGCGGTACGGACCACACCCCGCGGAGCGGCGTCGACGTGCCGGGCCGGGCGGCCGGGCCGTCCGCCGCCGTCCCGGCGCCGCGCGGCCACGACGACCGGCCCGACGACGGGCCCGACGACGGCCCCGGTGACGAACCGGGGGACGGCCTCGACGACGGGTCGGACGTGGACCCCGACGACGGGCCGGACGGGCCGGGGCGGGAGCGGCTGCCGGCCTGGCGGCGGGTCCTCTCCCGGCACGGGTACCGGCCGCCCGAGCGGCTCTCGCTCACCGATCGTCTGGTGCCGCCGATGCCGGGGACCGGCGGGCCCCCGCTGGTGCTGAACCGGCTGGGGATCTTCCCGCCGGACGCGCTCTGGGCCTGGCTGTGCCGGTGGGCGGGCTGGCTGGGGCCGCTCGCGGTGGCGCTGTTCGGCGGTGTGCTGCGCTTCACCGGGCTGGGCACCCCGCACGCGGTGATCTTCGACGAGACGTACTACGCCAAGGACGCGTACGCGCTCTGGCAGGGCGGCTACGAGACCAACTGGGGCGACGGCGCCAACGAGGCGATCATGGGCTCGCCGCAGAGCATCCCGTACCGCGTCGACCCGGCCTACGTCGTGCACCCGCCGGCCGGGAAGTGGATCATCGGCCTGGGCGAGCAGGTCTTCGGGATGAACCCCTTCGGCTGGCGAGCGGCCGTGGCCCTGCTCGGCACGCTGTCGATCCTGATGATCGCCCGGATCGGACGGCGGCTCCTGCGCTCCACGCTGCTGGGCTGCGTGGCCGGCCTGCTGCTGGCCGTCGACGGCCTGCACTTCGTGATGAGCCGGGTCGCCCTGCTGGACCTGGTGGTGATGTTCTGGATCCTGGCCGCCTTCGGCTTCCTGCTGCTGGACCGCGACCGCACCCGGGCGCTGATCGCCCGCCGCCTGGACGGCGTCCCGGACGCCGTCACCGCCCGCCGGATGAACCTGGGCTGGCGCCCGTACCGAATAGCGGCCGGTGTCTGCGTCGGCCTGACCTGCGCCACCAAGTGGAGCGGCCTGTACGTCGCACTCGCCTTCGGGCTGCTGACCGTGCTGTGGGACGCGGGCTCCCGCCGGGCGGCCGGGGCCGCGCACCCGTACCTCTGGACGCTGGTGCGCGACGCCGTCCCGGCGTTCTGCTCGATCGTGGTCACCTCGGTGGTCGTCTACATCTCCTCCTGGGCCGGCTGGTTCGCCAGCAGCAGCGTCCCCGGCCAGGGCGGCTACGGCCGGGACTGGGCGGCCCACCGCGCCGGGATCTCCCCCGAGTTCGTGCCGCTGCCGGGCCTGGGCCAGGTGCGGATGCCGTTCCGGTTCGACCTGACCTGGGTGCCGGACGCCCTGCGCAGCCTGTGGCACTACCACTCCACGGTCTACGACTTCCACACCCACCTGACCAGCCCGCACACCTATCAGTCGAACCCGTGGAGCTGGCTGGTGCTGGGGCGGCCGGTCTCGTACTTCTACGAGTCGCCCAAGCTCGGCCAGAACGGCTGCAAGGTCAACGAGTGCGCCCGCGAGGTGCTGGGCATCGGCACCCCGCTGCTGTGGTGGGCGGGCTGCGTGGCGCTCGTGTACTGCCTGTACCTCTGGGCGGTGCGGCGGGACTGGCGGGCCGGGGCGGTGCTCTGCGGTCTCGCGGCCGGCTACCTGCCGTGGTTCGGCTACCAGCAGCGGACCATCTTCCTGTTCTACGCGGTCGCCTTCGTCCCGTTCCTGGTGCTCGCGGTGACCCTGATGATCGGCGCGATCATCGGGCCCCCGGGGGCCTCCCGGGACCGCCGGATCGTCGGCGCCACCGGGGCCGGCGCACTCGTTCTGGCCGTCGTGTGGAACTTTTTGTACTTCTATCCCCTCTATACAGGGCAGACGATACCGATGGACGACTGGCGTGCCCGGATGTGGTTCAACAGCTGGATCTGAGCGCGTCCGTCCGTCGCGGGGGCCGCCCCGGCGTACCGGAACCGTCACGGGAGCCCCACCTTTCGTGAACGCACGGACCGGTCCCGCCTACGCTGTCCCCCGAACGCGCTTCCGACCACCCGCCGGGAGCCCGCCAGCCGCCAGACCTATGGGGGATCAGTCACCATGCACAAAGGCGCGAAGATCGGCGTCATCACCGGCGTCTCGGTCGCGATGCTCGCCGGCGCGGGATACGGGGCGTACAGCCTCGTGGGCCCCGGCTCGTCCGACGACAAGACGCCCAAGGCCCGCACGGTGGTCGCCGAACCGCCCAGCGCCGAGCAGGCGTCGAGCGGGGCCAAGGCGTTCCTGGACGCCTGGGCCGCCGGCGACCTGGAGGCGGCCGGCAAACTGACCGACAACCCGCAGGCCGCGACCACCGCGCTGCAGGCCTTCAAGGACAAGGTCAAGCCGAGCGGTCTGACGCTGGCCCCCGGCGGGCCGGCCACCCCCGCCGCGTTCGCCGCGGCCACGGCCGCCCCCTCGTCCACCGCCGCGCCGAAGACCACCGCCTCCCCCACCGCCGAGGCCACGGCGACCGGCACCCCGGCGCCGGCCGGCCAGGTGCTGATGGGCTACTCCGCCAAGGCGGAGTTCGAGGGCACCAGCAGCGCCTGGAAGTACGACGGCTTCCTCGGCGTGGTCAAGATGAGCGACAACACCCCCGCCGTGCACTGGGCGCCGACCGTGATCCACCCGCACCTGGCCGAGGGCGAGACCATCACCTCGCAGCCGATCTTCGCTCCGCCGTCCAACGTGGCCGACCGCAACGGCAAGTCGCTGGCCACCTACGCCTCGCTCGCCCCGCTGGTGGCCAGCCTGCAGAAGAACGCCACCGGGGATCCGGCCGACGCCGGCACCGGCGTGGTGATCGTCAACGACTCCGGCAAGGGCAGCCCGGAGAACCTGTTCACCATCACCGCCCCCAAGCCCGGCAAGCCGCTCAAGCTGACCATCGACAGCGCGCTCCAGACGGCGGCCGAGAAGGCGGTCCTGGAGCAGTCGCACGGCGGTACGCGCGCCTCCTCGCTGGTCGCCATCGAGCCCACCACCGGCAAGATCCTCGCGGTCGCCAACGCCCCGGCGACCGGGCGCAACTACGCCTTCCTGGACAGCACCGCGCCCGGCTCCACGATGAAGGTGATCACCGCGGCGGCGCTGCTGGAGGCCGGCCTCAGCCCCGACTCGCCGATGCCCTGCCCCGCCACCACGACGGCCGGGCACACCATCAAGAACGACTTCGACGAGCCGCACCCCGAGTACACCTTCAAGGACGACTTCACGAACTCCTGCAACACCGCCTTCGTGATCGAGGGCAAGGCCAAGCTCAAGTCCGGCGACCTCGCCGAGATCGGCAAGAACGCCTTCGGCTTCGGGACGGTCTGGAAGACCGGCCTGTCCAACTTCGACGCGGTCATCCCCGGCGCGGGGCAGAACGCGGACGAGACCGCCGACGAGTTCTACGGCCAGGGCAAGATCCAGATGAACGCCCTGGCGATGGCCTCGGTCGCCGCGACCGTCAAGGGCGGCGTGTTCAAGCAGCCGATCCTGATCGAGGGCATGCCGCAGGTGGAGGCGCCCGGCAAGCTCTCGCCGGACACCCTGACCAAGCTGCGCGCCATGATGGCGGCGACCGCCCGTACCGGTACCGCCGCGCAGCCGATGGCCGGCCTGCGGGGCGACATCGGCGGCAAGACCGGCACCGCCGAGCGCGCCCCGGGCGCGCCCACCGACAGCTGGTTCACCGCCTACCGCGACAACCTGGCGGTCGCCGCCCGGGTCGAGGGCGGCGGCCACGGCATGGACGCGGCCGGCCCGGCCAGCGCCGCCGTCCTGGCGGTCGGCAACCCGGGCTGACCGACCGGCCCGACGGCCCGGGCGGTGCCGCGCGCGAACCGCGTGCGGCGCCGCCCGGCCGGCTCAGGACGGCACCGGTACGCCCCGCTCCCCGCCCGGCTGCCGGAGCAGGCACCGCTGCGCCTCGGGCAGCGCCGACCGCCGGCGGCCGGCGGCCAGCCGGGGCCAGATCACCAGGACGACCGGCAGCGCCAGGTAGCCGAAGCGACCGGCCGGGGCCAGCGTGAACGCCAGCGCCAGTCCAGCCGCCAGCAGGTCGGCGGCGGCGATCGCCGAGGCCGGCGGACGGGCCAGCAGCCAGATCGCCACCGCCGCGCCGCCGGTCGTCAGCAGGACCAGCGAGACGGTGTGCCCGGTCGGGCCGAAGCCGGCCAGGACCTTTCCCGGCAGCGGGCTCCCGGCCGGGGTCCGGATCGAGGTGAGGCCCAGCGGGTAGCGGACCACCTGCTCGCGCAGCACCGAGGCCTGGGTCAGCGCGACCGGCAGGACGACCGCCAGCGCCGCGCCGACCGCCGTGAGCGCGGCCCGGGCGGCGGGCCGGCGCCCGTACAGCCGCCAGATCAGCAGGACGGCGACCGGCAGCGCCGGCCAGGCCGTCCACTTCAGGCTGCAGGCCAGTGCCAGCACCAGCCCGGTGGCGATGGTGCGGTCCCGCTCGGCCAGCGCCATCGCCAGGCAGCAGACACCGATCAGCGGCAGGTCGACGCCGCCGACCGCCAGGGCCAGCGCGATCAGCGGGGAGGCGGTGAGGACGGTCAGCGGCAGGAGCGTCGCGCGGTCCCGGCTCGGGCGCAGCAGCCGCCAGGACGCCAGCAGGCAGCCGAGGAAGGTGAGGGCGAACCATATCCGCGCGTCGCCGAGCACCAGGGTCAGCGGGCTGTTCGAGCCCAGCAGGCAGCGCGGCAGGCCGAACAGCGCCATCGCCGGCAGGTAGGGGTTGTAGTCGGTGACCACCGCCGGGTCCGGCAGGTAGGGGCTCCCGGTGGTGAGCAGCAGGTGCGCCGAGCGCTCGACCACCATCACCTCGGACTGGTGGCGGCCGTGCACCGCCAGCAGCGCCAGCGGCAGCAGGACGGCGCCCAGCAGGCCGACGGCGGCCGCGGCGCGGGCCGCGTGGCGCCGGGGCAGCACCACGCAGAGCAGGCCGGCGAGCAGGTAGGAGGGGGCCGCCACGGTGCCCCAGAGTCGTTGGTTGGGCAGGTCGGAGACGAGGGGGAAGGCCGCCGCCCAGCCGGCCGCGACGGCGCAGCCCAGCAGCTGGACGGACCGCATCGCGGCCAGCCGGGCGGGCGGGGGGAAGCCTGGCGCCGCCGGTCTGGGGTCGTCGCCGCGTTGGCGCGGGAACGGGCGCGTTCCGGCGCCGAAGCGCCGCCGCGTCCGGCGCGCCCCCTGCGGGAGCGCGCCGTGCGGGACGGCTGCGGGGTGGGCCTGCGTGCTGCTGCGGCCGATGAGGCGCCCGCGGGTGCGGGGCCGGCCGGGCGTGCGGGTGCTCACCATGGGGGAAGGTTATGGGCGGGATGTGCGCGCTGTCCCGGTGTTCGCGTGGCGGCTTCGGGGTGTCTTCGGGGTCCGCTCGTGGAGCCGTCGGGGCCGCCTGCGCCGTCCACCGCCGGCCGCCTCGGTCTGACCTGCGCCGACGCGGGGGCCCGCCCGGGCCGCCCGCCCGCTCGGCGCGGGCTCACGGGGTACCGGCCGGCTCCGGCTCGCGCTCCTGGTTCAACCGGGAGTGTTTCGTGCTGTACCCGAAGTAGACGCCCGCGGCCACCACCAGGGCGACGGCACCGGCCCGGAAGGTGTCCGCGTGCAGCCCGGTGATCAGGTAGACGCAGCAGCCCACGCTGAGCAGCGGCACCAGCGGGTAGCCCGGCACCCGGAAACCGCGGGGCAGGTCAGGCTGGGTCCGGCGCAGGATGATCACGCCGACCGAGACCACCGAGAAGGCGATCAGGGTGCCCAGGCTGGTGATGTCGGCCAGGACGTCCAGCGGCACGAAGGCGGCCAGCATGCTGACGCCGACGCCGACCACCAGGGTGTTCCAGACCGGCGTGCCGGTGCGCGGGGAGAGCCGGGCGAACCGGCGGGGCAGCATGCCGTCCCGGCCCATGGAGTAGAGGATGCGGGTCTGGCCGTAGATCACCACGAGGGTGATGCTGAAGATCGAGACGATCGCGCCGATCGCGAACACGATGGCCGGCCAGCTCTGGTGGGTGACGTCCTGGAGGATCTGGGCGAGCCCGGCCTCCTGGCCGTCGAAGTTCTGCCAGGGCTGCACGCCGATGCCGGTGACGGCCACCCCGATGTACAGCACGGTGACCACGACCAACGAGATGATGATCGCCAGCGGCAGGGTCCGACGGGGGTTCTCGACCTCCTCGCCGGCGGTGGAGACGGCGTCCAGGCCGATGAACGAGAAGAAGATGCTGGACGCCGCGACCTGGACGCCCGAGAGGCCCAGCGGCATGAACGGGGTCAGGTTTCCGGCGTGGAAGCCGGTGAGGCCGATCGCCAGGAAGAGCACCAGGATGCAGATCTTGATGCCGACCATGACGGCGTTGACCTTGACCGACTCGCTGACCCCGCGCACCAGGAGGAAGCAGACCAGCGCGACCAGGATCACCGCGGGCAGGTTGAACCAGCCGCCGTCCTGGCCCGGCGCGCCCGACAGTGCGGCCGGGATCCGGACGCCGAAGGCCAGGTCGAGGAACTTGTTCAGGTACTCGGCCCAGCTCACCGCGATCGCGGAGGCCGAGACGCCGTACTCCATCAGCAGGCAGATGCCGACGCCGAACGCCACGCCCTCCCCGAGTGTCGCGTAGGCGTAGGAGTAGGAGGAGCCGGAGACCGGGATCGCGGAGGCCATCTCGGCGTAGCAGAGCGCGGTGAGGCCCGCGGTGAGCGCCGCGATCACGAAGGAGAGGATCACCGCCGGACCCGCCTCGGGCACCGCCGTGTTGAGGACGAAGAAGATGCCCGTTCCGACCGTGGCGC
Organism: Kitasatospora sp. NBC_00315; assembly: GCF_041435095.1. Taxonomy (NCBI): domain Bacteria; kingdom Bacillati; phylum Actinomycetota; class Actinomycetes; order Kitasatosporales; family Streptomycetaceae; genus Kitasatospora; species Kitasatospora sp. NBC_00315. The sequence continues at coordinate 3,504,800 of NZ_CP108025.1, forward strand.
CGATGCCGATGGAGGAGAGCTGCCAGAGCCCGATCGACCGCTTCAGGTGGGGGACGGGCCGCCCGCCCTCCCCGGGTGCTCCGGCGGGCGGGACGTCCCGGCCCTCGCTCTCGGCGATCAGGGTGGCGACGGGTTTACGTCTGAGCAGGCGTTCGCCGAGGGTGGTGTTGCTGGTCAAGGCGCGGATCCTTCTGGGCGGGGTGAGGGTGTCCTGGCGGCCGGTCACCCGACGGGCCGCGGAGTGCCATCGGGTACCAACCGGACAAAGATGGGACAGTACCCCGCGAATGCACCAGTGTCGCAACGGAACAGTCCGGCGCCCCGCCTTGGACGAATGGTCGAACCCGTCCGCGCAAACCGGACACTCCGCCCGACGGCGTAGGGTCGTGCCGGGGGGTGAGGGTCCAGGCGCCCTTGTCCGCCGCCCCGACCTCCTGGAGCTGACCCGAGTGAGCACCCTTCCCACGTACGACGACGTCAAGGCCGCCGCCGGGCGGATCGACGGCGTCACCCGCACCGCGCCCGTGGTCGCCGTCGGCCCGGTGGCGCCCGGCGGCGGCGACCTGTACTTCGCCCTCGACTTCCTGCAGCACAGCGGCAGCTTCAAGGACCGCGGCGCGGCGAACTTCGTCGCCGCGCACCGCGAGCGCGGTTCGCTGCCGGCGGCCGGCGTGGTGATCGCCTCCGGCGGCAACGCCGGCCTGGCCTGCGCCTGGGCCGCCCGCGCCCAGGGCGTGCGGGCCACCGTCTTCGTACCGGTCACCGCGCCGCCGGTGAAGGTCGCGCGGCTGCGCGCCCTGGACGCCGACGTCCGGCTGGTGGGGCGGGAGTACGCGGACGCCCTGGCCGCGTCCCGGCTGTTCGCCGCCGAGAGCGGCGCGCTGGCCTCGCACGCCTACGACGACCCGTACATCGCCGCCGGGGCGGGCACCCTGCTGCCCGAGATCCTCGCCGCCGTCCCCGGCCTGGACACCGTGGTCGTCGCGGTGGGCGGCGGCGGCCTGTTCACCGGCATCGCCGTGGCCGCCGAGCACCACGGTGTGCGGGTGGTCGCCGTCGAGCCGCAGCGGTGCCGCGCGCTGAACGCCGGCATCGAGGCCGGCGAGCCCGTCGACGTCCCGGTGGACTCCGTGGCCGCCGACTCGCTGGGCGCCCGGCGCACCTCGGAGATGGCCGTGCACTGGGCCCGGCGGGCCGGCGCCCGCTCGGTGCTGGTCGCCGACGAGGCGATCACCGGGGCCCGGCGGCACCTGTGGGACGAGCACCGCCTGGCCGTCGAGCACGGCGCGGCGACGGCGCTGGCCGCTCTGCGCGCCGGCGTCTACCGCCCGGAGCCGGGTGAGCGGGTCGCCGTCGTCCTGTGCGGCGCCAACACCGACCCGGCCACGCTGGCATAGCCGTCCGGCCGCCGGGCCCCGCTCCGGTCACCGGGTCAGCCGCCCAGCACCGCCTGCATCACCGAGCGGGCGATCGGGGCGGCCAGGCCGCCGCCGGTGACGTCGGTGGCGTTGCTGTCCGCGATCACCACGGCCACCGCGACCGGCGGCACCCCGGTGGAGCCGGCCGGCGCGGCCCAGGAGATGAACCAGGCGTACGGGGTGCCCGTGTTGTCGACGCCCTGCTGGGCGGTCCCGGTCTTGCCGCCCACGGTGGCGCCGCGGATCCGCGCGTTGGTGCCGGTGCCCTTCTCGACCACGTCCGTCATCAGCTGCCGCACCTGGGCGGCGACCTGGGGACTGACGGCCTGTCCGTAGGTGGCCGGGTGCATGACCTGGACGGACGTGCCGTCGCTCCGGGTCAGTCTGTCCACGAGCTGTGGATACATCACCGTGCCGCCGTTGGCGACGCCCGCCGCCACCATCGCCATCACCAGCGGGGTGGCGGCGGTGTCGAACTGGCCGATCGAGGAGAGCGCGACCTGGGACGGGTTCATCGCGGTGTCGAAGTTGGAGCGCGCCGCCCGGACGGGGATGTCCAGCTTGGCGTCGTTGAAGCCGAAGGCCTCGGCCGTCGAGACCATCTTCTCCAGCCCCACCTGCACGCCGAGGTAGCCGAGCACGCTGTTGCAGGAGTAGACCATCGCGGCGTCCAGTGACAGGCCCGCCCGGTTGCACGCCGAGGTGTCGTTGACCAGCGGCGTCGTCGTCCCCGGCATGATGTACGGATACGGAGCGCCGGTCGGCGCGCCGATGTCGGTGACGACGCCCTCGGCCAGCGACGCGGCGGCGGTGACCACCTTGAAGGTCGAGCCGGGCGGGTAGATCTGGCGCAGCGCCCGGTTCAGCAGCGGCTGGTTGGTGTCGGCCCGGAGCTTGTCCCAGGCCTGCTGGTCGGCGGTGGCGCTGCCGGCGAAGGAGCCCGGGTCGTACGAGGGGGTGCTGGCCAGCGCGAGGATCCGGCCGGTGGCGGGCTCGATCGCGGCGACGGCGCCCTTCTGGTTGCCGAGACCCTTCATCGCGGCCTGCTGGGCGGCCCGGTCGATGGTGGTGTAGACGTCGCCGCCGGGGCTCTGCTTGCGGGCGATCGCGTCCCACAGGGCCCAGCCGGCCAGTCGGGGGTCGGTGCCGGACAGGACGTCGTCCTCGGTGCCCTCCAGCTGGGTGTTGCCGTAGGTCTGCGAGGAGTAGCCGGTCACGGGTGCGTACAGCGGGCCGTCGGTGTAGGTGCGCTCGTAGTCGTAGCGTCCGCCGGTGGGCGCGGAGCCGGTGACGGTCTCGGCGCCGACCAGGATGTTGCCGCGCGGCTGGCTGTAGCGCTCGATGGTGAGGCGCTGGTTGGCGGCGTTGTGGTTGAGGCGGTCGGCCTGGAAGACCTGCACCCGGGTGGCCTGGGCCGCGAGCGCGACGATCAGCAGGATGGTGCCGGCCCGGCGGCCGGTGGTGGAGATGCCCGCCGCGCCCTGCGGGGCTCCCGCCGGGGGCGCGGTGCGGCCGCCGCGGGCCATCAGGACTCCTCCGGAACCGGAAGCGGGCGCCGGGCGACGTCGCTCATCCGCACCAGCAGCGCGACGATGACCCAGTTGGTCACCACCGAGGAGCCGCCCTGGGCGATGAACGGCAGCGTCATGCCGGTCAACGGGATCAGGTCGAGCACGCCGCCGGCCACCACGAAGACCTGGATCCCGACGATGGCGGCCAGCCCGATCGCCAGCAGCCGCCCGAACGGGTCGGTGAGTGCGATGCCGGTCCGAAAGCCCCGCGAGACCAGCAGCGCGTACAGCAGGAACAGGGCGATCAGGCCGGTCAGGCCCAGCTCCTCGCCGATGGTGGCGAGGATGAAGTCCGACTTGGCGGCGAAGCCGATCAGGATGGAGTGGCCGTTGCCCAGCCCCGTACCGAGCAGGCCGCCCCAGGCGAAGGCGAACAGCGACTGGGCGATCTGGTTGGCACCCCGGCCGGCCGCGATCGACCCGAGCGGGTCGAGCCAGTCGGTGACCCGGCCGTGCACGTGCGGGGAGAGCCAGCCCACGCCCACCGCGCCGACCGCGGCCAGCAGCAGGCCGATGGCGATCCAGCCGCTGCGGGCGGTGGCCACGTACAGCATCACCACGAAGAGGCCGAAGAAGAGCAGCGAGGTGCCGAGGTCGGTCTCCAGCACCAGGACGCCGACGAAGGCCGCCCAGATCAGCAGCACCGGCGCCAGCACCCGCCCGACCGGCAGCCGGACCCTCCAGATCCGGCGGCCGGTCAGGGCGAGCGCGTCGCGGTGCACCGCCAGGTACGCGGCGAAGAAGACCGCCAGCAGGATCTTGGCGAACTCGCCCGGCTGGAAGGACAGCGGCCCGATGGTGATCCAGATCCGGGAGCCGTACACCGGCGGGAAGAGCACCGGCAGCGCCAACAGCACCAGTGCGACCAGCGCGCCGATGTACGCGTAGCGCTGCAGCCGCTTGTGGTCGCGCAGGAACAGCACCACCGCGATGAACAGGGCGACGCCCAGGGTGGACCAGAGCAACTGGGTGGGGGCGGCCTCGCTGCGGGTGTTCGCCCGGTCCAGGCGGTAGATGACGACGAGTCCGACGCCGTTGAGCAGGATCGCGATGGGCAGCAGCAGCGGGTCCGCGTAGGGCGCCTTCCAGCGGACCACCCCGTGCGCCAGCAGCGCGAGAACGCCCAGCGCGGCGCCGTAGCCGCCGGCGCCGGACGGCACCGTGCCGTCCATGTTGACGCCGACCTCGATGTAGCCGAGGACGGCGACCAGGACGGCGGCCAGCACCAGGGCGAGTTCGGTGTTGCGGCGGGTCCGCACCGGCCTGCGCCGGGGGGCCGGCCTCGCGACGGCGGATGGGGTCGCCACGGACCGTCCTGTCGGGGGCTCGTCGGGTTCGGGGTCGGGCGGTACGCGCACCGGGGGCGGGCGGGCCGGCGGCCCGTCCGCCCCCGGGCGGGCCTCAGACCGAGGCGGTGTGGCTCTGGGCCGCCTTGACGGTCTCGCGCAGGTGCTCCTCGGCGTCGTCGGACAGCGAGGTCTGGATGATCTCGCCGCCGTACCGGGCCAGCGCCGGGACGACCTTGTCCGCCGTCGCGTCGCGGACCAGCAGGAACAGCGCGGCGGTGCCGGGCTGCAGCTTCTGGCCGACCTGGCGCATGAAGGAGTCGTCCACGCCCACGTCGGTGGACGCGCCCACGGCCGCCCCGGTGGCGCCGCCGACCGCCGCGCCGAGGAAGGGCATGAAGAAGAGCAGGCCGATGACCCCTCCCCAGAGCGCCCCCGAGGCGGCGCCCGCACCCGTGGTGCTCACCGCCTGGTGCATCTTGATCTTGCCGTCCTCGCGGCGCTCGACGACGACCACGTCCTCGAGGTTGATCAGCTTCTGCTTCTGCAGGGCGAGGACTTCGCTGCGAACCGTCTGCGCGGTGGCGACGTCCGGATAGGCGATCGCGAACAGGTTGCTCACGGGGTGGTCCTTCCCACTCGTGGTGCGTAACGGCTGGGGGCGGGGCACCGGTGCGGCGGCGTCCCTCGCCCTGGGCGCCACCCTAGCGAGAATTAGCCATATTTATTTCCTTTGGTACCGGTGTGTCCGATTTTGCCGGGATCGCCAGGGTCACCGGGGTCGCCGGGATCGCCGGGATCGCCAGGGTCACCGGGGCCACCGGGGTCACCGGGGTCGCCGGGCCGGGTCGGCGACGCGTGGTCCGGACCCCCGGCCACGGACGGTCAGTCCGGGCGCCGTCCCGCCGCCCAGGCCGTCCCGGCCGCCACCAGTGCCGTCAGGGCGAGCGCTTCGAGCAGTGCCGTCCACGGCCGGTCCACCCGCCCCGACCGGGCCGCCGCCACCAGCGCCCGGACGGCCGCGTTCGCCGGCGAGCCGGACGCCACCAGCGCGAGCACCGCACCGGCCAGGGCCAGCGGGAGGCCGTACTGCGCGCGCGGCAGGACCGGCCGGTTGCAGAGCGCCCCGACCGCCAGTCCCAGCAGGACGCAGACCACCGAGGCGAGCAGCCCGGCCGACAGCGCCCCCGCCAACGGCGCCGCCGGCGCCCCGGGGTCGGCGACCGGTCCGCAGAGCGGCCACAGCACCGCGAGGCCGGCGACGGCCGACAGCAGGCCGGCCGTCAGCGCCGCCAGCAGCGAGGCCAGCTGCACCCGCGCCGCGCCGGCCGGCGCCACCCGGCAGGCCCGCGCGGCCGGCGGCTCCGCCGTCAGCGCGCAGCGCGTGTACCAGGCGGTGACCGGCAGCAGCACGGGTGCGCCGTACCCGAGGGCGCCGAGCAGCGGATCACCGGCGCTCACCCCGACCACCATCAGCAGTACGTACGCCAGGAACGGCGGCAGCCAGCCCCACGAACGCAGCAGCAGCTCCAGCTGATAGCGGGTCAGTGCCGTCACGGGGCGGCCTCCGTCCCGAGCGGGGCCGCGGACGTCGGCCGGCCTCCGGGGCCGGGCGTCTGCGAGCGGCCCAGGGCCAGGATCCGGACGTCCGGACGCGCGGCGAGCAGCGCGCGCAGCAGCGCGTCCGAGTGCCGGGAGGCGACGGCGAGCCGCACCGCCGTACCGCCCAGCGCCGTCCGGGCGGGATCACCCGGCAGCCGGGCCGGCAGCGGGCCGCCCGGGGCGTCCAGCTCGATCTCCACCGGTGCCTCGGCGGGGCCGGGGACGGGCCGGGCGGGCGCCGCCCGCAGCGCGCCGTCCCCGCCCACCCGGTATCCGGCGGTGGCCCGGCCGTCGAGCCGGGCGGGGTCGTGGTCGACGAACAGGACGACCGCGCCCCGGGCCGCGTGGTCGGCGGCCGCCTCGTCCAGCACCGTCCGGGCCGCGACGTCCAGGCCGGTCCAGGCCTCGTCCAGCAGGAGGACGTCCGCCTCGGCGATCAGGGCCTGGACGACCGCGACCTTCTGGCAGGTGCCCTTGGAGAGCCGGCTCAGCGGGGTGCCGGCCCGGTCGGCGATGCCGAAGCGCTCCAGCCACTGCCCGGACCGGCGGCGTGCCTCGGCCGCCGACAGCCCGTGCACGCGGCCCAGGCGCAGCAGGTAGCCGGCCGCGTCGAAGGGCAGCGCGGGCGGGAACCGCTCGGGCACGTACGCCCGGCGGCCCGGCACCGCGATCCGGCCCGTGCTCGGCCGCTCGATCCCCGCGACCAGCTTCAGCAGCGTGGACTTGCCGCTGCCGTTCGCGCCCTCGATCCGGACCAGGTCCCCGGGCGCCAGTTCCAGGTCCACGTCCCGCAGCACCCAGCGGCCACCGCGGCCGTAGCGCTTGCCGACACCGCTCAGCCCCATCCGGCTCTCCCTTCCCTTGTCCGGCACAGTAGTTCGCCCCGCCTCCCGGCGGGCCACAGGGGCGGCCCCGCGTTCGCCACCGCGAACTGATGATCCCTAGGATTCCCCGGGTGACTACCGACCGACGACCGACGGCCAGGCTCGGCAGCCTGCTGGCCGCCCTCGCGATAGCGGGCGGTGCGCTGCTCAGCGGCCTTCCCGCCCATGCCGACGAACCATCAGGCGGCGCCACCGCCCCCGCCAAGACCACCGGGGAGGCCCCCAGGGTCGACCTCGTCCTCGACGTCAGCGGCTCGATGCGGGCCGCCGACATCGAGGGCAGAAGCCGGATCTCGGTGGCCCAGCAGTCGCTGAACGAGGTGATCGACGCGCTGCCCGCGGAGACCGAGTTCGGCATCCGCACCCTCGGCGCGACCTACCCCGGCAACGACAAGGCGCAGGGCTGCCTGGACACCCAGCAGCTCTACCCGGTGGGCCGGACCGACAAGGTCGAGGCCAAGACCGCGGTGGCCACCCTGCGCCCCACCGGATGGACCCCGATCGGCCTGGCCCTGCGCGGCGCCGCCCAGGACCTCGGCAAGGGTGAGACCACCCGTCGGGTGGTGCTGATCACCGACGGCGAGGACTCCTGCGCCCCGCCGGACCCGTGCGACGTGGCCCGCGAACTCGCCGCCCAGGGCATCCACCTGGTCGTCGACACGCTCGGCCTGGCGCACGACGACAAGACCCGCCAGCAGCTGCTCTGCATCGCCAACGCGACCGGCGGAACCTACACCGACGTCCGAACCCAGGCCCAGCTCACCGAGAAGGTGAAGCAGCTGGTCGACCGGTCGAACGACACCTACACGGTGACGCCGACCAAGACGGCCGGAGCCGACACCTGCGCGACCGCGCCCGTCCTGACGCCCGGCGTCTACAGCGACCGGGAGAAGTTCTCCGAGCACCGGGTCTACCGGGTGCCGGTCAAGGCCGGCCAGGAGCTGCGGGCCTCGGTGAGCGTCTCGGTCGACCGGGCGGTGGCCCGCGACTACGGGGTGCTGCTGCAGGCGACCAGCACCGCCGGGCAGGAGCTCGTCCGGGGCACCGACGCGGGCAGCGGCCGCACCGACGTGGCCTCGACCGGCCTGCGCTGGTCGTCCTCGCTGTCCTCCGCCTCCCCGAGCGCCTCGGCGACCGCCTCGGCGTCGCCCGGCGCCGGCGCGGTTCAGGACGTCTGCCTGGTCGTCAGCAACTCGCTGGCCCCGCAGGCGGGTGTCCAGGCCGAGCCCGGTCTGCCGCTGGAGCTCACGGTCGACCTGGCCGCGGCCTCCCCGGCGCCGAACGGGCTCGCCATGGGCCTGGGGCACGGCTGGATCCTGCTGCTCGTACTGACCCTGGCCGGCCTGCTGACCGGTCTGGTCTTCGGCTGGATCGCGCGCTGGCGTATCGCTGTCTGGCGGGAGAACTGACCATGGCCACGACCATCCGTACCGCACTCGGCGCGGCCGCCCTGGCCCCGCTGCTGCTCGCACTGCCGGCCCAGGCCGCCTCGGCCGCCTCGCCGTCCGCCTCCCCCTCGCCCACCGCGAGCGGCACCGCCGCTCCGACCAGCAAGGTCGGAACGTCCTTCCTGACCGCGACCACGCTGGCCCCCGGCCAGGACGCCGCGGCCGCCGCCTCCACCGGCGACTACCTGTACTGGGCGTTCGCCGCCACCGAGGGCCAGACGCCCACCGCGCGGCTGACGGTCACCCTCGCCCCGGCCGCCGACCGGCACGGGCCGCAGACCTGGAGCGTGGAGGTCTTCGACGGCCTGCGCCGGCGCCAGTCCTGCACCGCGGGCACCCAGAACGCCACCGGTGAGGCCACCGCGACCGCGCTGACCCTCGACTGCACGCTGCGCCAGGTCCGTTCCTGGGCCGAGCCGTGGTCGGGCGACCCGCTCCCGGGCACGTACTACGTGCGGCTGTCGGTGACGGACGTGCCGCAGCAGGACCTCGGCCTGGCGGCCTCCGTGCAGTTGCACATCGCCGCCAAGGGGGGCCCGGACGACGCCCAGCCCGAGGGCGGCTCGCTCAAGGCCCCGCTGGTGCCGCCGGTGAACGCCGGGGCCACCGTCGCTCCCGGCAGCACCGCCGTACCGGCCGCCGCCGCCCGCGCGGCGGCCCCGGCCGAGCCCGTGTCGCACTGGTACAGCGGCTGGTTCTCCGGTGGGAACAGCCGCTGGTTCTGGACCATCGGCGGCGGCGTACTCGCGGCCCTGGCCGGCGTCGCGGGCTACACGCTCACCCGTCATCCGCGCGGCCGGCGGCCGTCCCGCTACGGCGCCGTACCGCCGCAGGGCCGGGCACCGCAGCCGGGGTCCGCGCCGCAGGCCGGACAGTACGGCGGGCCCGGACAGGGCTGAGCACCGGTCCGCACACCGCAGGGGCCCGTCCGGAGAGAAGATCTCCGGACGGGCCCCTGCGCTCGCTCGGCTGCCGTCGGTCACGGCAGCGGGCGGGTCAGCTGTTGCGCTGCGCGCGGCGGCGGGTGAGGAACACCGCGCCACCACCCAGGGCGAGCAGGGCGACGCCACCGACCGTGATGGCGGTGGTCTGCGTGCTGTTGCCACCGGTGGTCGCGAGGCTGGCGTCGGCCACCTCGGAGACCGGGGCGACGGTCGGGCTGCCGACCGGGCCGGCCGTGCTGGTCGGCGCCGGGGCCGACGGGCTGCCGCTCGGCGCGGCGGTGGTGGAGGTGGAGGCGGACGGCGAGGCCGACGGGCTCACGCTCGCCGAGGGCGAGGCGGAGGGCGAGACCGAGGCGGACGGGCTGGCGCTCGCGGTGGGCGAGACCGTGGCCGTCGGGGACGTCGTCACCGTGGGCGTGGCGGTGGGGCTGGTGGAGGGGGTCGGCGCGCAGGCCTTGCCGCCGTTCCAGGCCGTGATCAGGTCCTTCGGGAAGACCGCGTTCGGGTACTTGGGCAGCGGCGAGCTGACACCGTCGTGCTTCTTGTCGGTGCCGTACAGGTCGATCTGGCCGAAGCAGGTCGGCGCGTGCGCGCTGACGTCCAGGGTCGCCTTCGGCTTGGAGTCGCTGAGGGTGACGGTGTCCCAGCCGAGGAAGGTCTGGGTGCCCGAGGTCGCCCAGGTCGGGCCCTGGGTGTTGTACGAGGCGAGCGAGACGTTGTACTTGCAGCCCTCGGCCGGGTGGCCGGAGAGCTTCACGACGATCTTGGTGTACGGCGAGGACATCCGGCCGTCGTCGCCGAAGGTCTTCCCGCCGTCGGTCGAGTACGTCACCTCGACCTTGTCGCAATGCTGGCCCTGGACGGCGGCCTGCGCCGTACCGGCGAGCGCGACGGGGGCGGCGACGGCTATGCCGACGGCAGCCAGCGCCGACAGCGACCTGTGGAGTGATCGGGACACGAGTGGCTCCTTCGAGCTTTGATCGCCAGGCCCCGGTAGCAGGGTGCGCGGCCGGGAGCTGGGCACTGTGAGATCGGCGACAGTACACGAGGCCGAAACATGTCCAACCCCTGGGATCCCCGGAGGGGTTCGGAGCAGGGGGGCGATGCGGGACAAACCCGGGCAGGCCCACCCTCCGATCGTCCGACCCCTCATGATCGCGCTCCGTCAGGCGAAATCAGTCGGTCGTATGCGATGCTCTCGCCACGGCCCCGACGGTGACCGCCGGGCGCCCTCCCGGACCCCGTCGCCGGGCCTGCGAGGCGACCAGGGCCGCGAGCACGACGGCCCCGCCGAGCACCTGGGTGCCCGTCAGCCCCTGCCCGAGCACCGCCCATCCCGCCAGCGTCGCCACCACCGGGCTGAGCAGGCCCAGGAAGGTGACGGCGACGGGCGGCAGGGCGCGGATGCCCCGGAACCAGAGCGCGTACGCCAGGGCCGCGCCGACCAGCGAGAGATAGCCGTAACCGGCCAGGTTCGCGCCGCTCAGCACGGCCGGCGGCGGCCCCTCGACCAGCAGCGCGACCGGGAGCAGCAGCAGTCCGCCGGCCACCAACTGCCAGCCGGTGGTCGCGAGCAGGGGCGCGGGCGAGACCCAGCGCTTGCTGAGCACCACGCCGACGGCCATCACGACCGCGCCACCGAGCGCCGCGGCGACCCCGATCCCGTCCAGCCGGGCGTCGGCCCGCAGGACGAGCAGGCCGACCCCGGCCGCCCCCGCGAGGGCGGACAGCACGGTACGGACCGTCAGGCGCTCGCCGAGCAGGCCGACGGAGAGCCCGGCCACCAGCAGCGGCTGCACGGCGCCCACCGTGGCGGCGACCCCGCCGGGCAGCCGGTAGGCGGCGACGAAGAGCAGGGCGAGGAACGCCCCGATGTTGAGCGCCCCGAGCACCAGGGCGCGCCACCACCACACGCCCCGCGGCAGCCGCCGGGTGATCAGGAGGAGCAGCAGGCCGGCCGGCAGCGCGCGCACCACGGCGGCGAGCAGCGGACGACCGGGAGGAAGCAGTTCGGTGGTGGCCAGGTAGGTGGTTCCCCAGATGGCGGGGGCCAGTGCGGTCGTCAGGACGATGGCGAGGCGATTGCTTAGCACTAAGCAAGAATATCTCAGCGCTAAGCAATCGACTAGGCTGCCCCCGTGGCAGATCACGTGGAGCGCGTACTGGAGCAGTGGGGCGCCGAGCGCCCCGACCTGGACGTCTCACCGATGGCGGTGATCGGGCGGATGAAACGGCTCCACCAGCTGGTCGAGGCGGAACTGCGCCGCACCTTCGCCACCCACGGGCTGGACACCCCGTCCTTCGACGTGCTCGCCACGCTGCGCCGCAGCGGCCCGCCGTACAGCCTCACCCCCGCCGCGCTGATGCGCAGCGCCATGGTCACCTCCGGGGCCATCACCCAGCGCCTGGACCGGCTGGAGGGCCGGGGCCTGGTCGCCCGCACCCCCAGCACGACCGACGGACGGGGCGTCCACGTCACCCTCACCGAGGACGGCCGGGCGCTGATCGACCGGGCGCTGCCCGACCACGTCGCCACCGAGCACCGCCTGCTCGCCGGCATCGACGCCGACCGCCGCGACGCCCTCGCCCGGACCCTCCGCGAGCTCCTGGAGTCCCTCGGCGACCGAACGGACTGATCCGGCACCCGCGGCGCCGCGCTCCCCGCGGGCTCTCCCTCTCAGGCGCTCCCACCGGCCCGCTCCCACCGGCGCGCTCTCACCGGCCTGCTCCCGCCCGCGCCGGAACCGGCACTGCCGCGCCGTCCGGGGAGGACGGCGCGGCAGGTACGGGCGGCTGGGCGTCAGGCCGTGAAGTAGCCGTTCAGATCGGCGATCACGTAGGCGTCGCCCATGTGGTTGTAGATGGTCACCCGACCGTCCACCACCGGGACGACCACCAGGTTGGCGGTGGTCTGCCCGGCCGTGAAGTTGAGGTTCGAGACGCCGGGGCGCTCGATCCCGTGCGGGTGGACCGTCAGGTGGCTGTCCTGCGTGGGTGCGGTGACCGTGACGTTCAGCACCACCGCGGTCACCCCGGTCAGCGGCACGCCCTCGACCCCGGTCACCGCGAAGCTGACGACGCCGTCCGTGCCCACCGCCCCGGCGCGGGCGCCGGCCCCGTAGCGGGTGTCCAGCAGGCGCACCGGCGTGGACGAGGAGAACGTCGCCCCGGTGGCGGAGTAGTAGCCGGTGACGTCCGCGATCAGGTCGACCGAGGCCGAGAAGTTGCGCAGATCCACCTTGCCGTTCACGACCGGGACCGTCACCAGGTTCGGCACGATCTGCCCGGCCGTGAAGTTGAGGTTCGACACGTCCGGCACCGGCTGCCCGTCCGGGTACACCGTCACATGGCCCGCATCGGTCGGGTACACGGCCGTCACGTTCATCACCACACCGGTCACGCCGGTGGCGGGGATGCCGTTCACGCCCGCCACCTGCAGCGTCACCACACCGTCCCGGCCGATCCGCCCCTGCTTGGCCCCGACCCCGGACCGGGTGTCCAGGAAGCGGGACGGGGTGATCGTGGTCAGCGCGGAGCCGGTGGCCGCGTCGGTGTAGTACCCCGTGACGTCGGCGAGCAGGTCGACCGACGTCGAGGCGTTGCGCAGATCCACCTTGCCGTTCACGACCGGGACCGTCACCAGGTTCGGCACGATCTGCCCGGCCGTGAAGTTGAGGTTCGACACGTCCGGCACCGGCTGCCCGTCCGGATAGACCGTCACATGGCCCGCGTCCGAGGGCGAGACGGCGGTCACGTTCATCACCACCGCGGTCACCCCGGTGGCCGGCACGCCCTTCACGCCCGCCACCTGCAGCGCCACCACACCGCCCCAGCCGATCCGCCCCTGCGCGGCCCCGACCCCGGACCGGGTGTCCAGGAAGCGGGACGGGGTGATCGGCACGAACCGGCTCTTCGCCGTGGCCACGGCCGGCGTGACGGTGTACGCCCTGGGCAGGTAGCCCGGCGAGGCGACCCCGCCGGTGTACCCGATGCCGTCGAGCACCACGTCGTACGTCCCCGGCTCCAGCCCGTTGGTGTCGACCAGCACGTCGAGCGAGGTGCCGTCGGCGCTCACCGAGAGCGGCGACATGACCGGCTGGCTGCTGCTCCAGGTGTCACTGCGGGACAGCTTCACCTTGGTACCCAGGGTCAGTCCGGTACCGCGGACCACGGCCTGGGTCCGCGTCCCGGCGACGCCGGTGGCGGGGCTGACCGCGGTCGGCAACGAGCCGGCCGGACGGGTGCAGCCGGTGTCGCAGAGCCCCTGCATGCTGTACTCGACCGGCGTCGCCGCCTTGGCCGCGCTCACCAGCAGGACGGCCTGCTCGGCCGGGGAGTTGGCGTCGCTCTGGCAGCGGGCGCCGAAGGTGCCGTACGAGCTGCCGCACTGGTACCCGAGATAGGAGTTGTCGCCCCACTTGGAACTGCTCAGCAGGCTCACGGCGGGAGTGTCGACACCGGTGCTGCTGGTGGTACCGACGACGTTGAAGGCCTGCGAGGGCTTCACGTCGAGCACGGCGCAGTAGGCGGACGAGGACTCGGTGAGCGTCCCGCTGCGCAGCGGGAAGCCGCCGACCGAGACCGGGTGGGCGGTGCATTCCGGCGCCCAGCCGGCTGCCGTACCGACCTTCCAGGTGTCCACGTTGGCGTGGACGGCCGTGCCCTGGTAGCCGGAGGCGACCACGACCGCGACGTAGGAGGTCGAGCCGGTGACCCGGCAGGAGAGACCCCACTGCCGACAGAGCACGTTGCCGCCGGCGTCCACGGCCATCAGCAGCGTGGAGGCGTCGTACCGCGACCCCAGGGTGCGCGCGCTCAGCCAGAACCGGTCCGTGGTCGCCGCGGCGACCCGGATGCAGCGGGCGTCCAGCGCGGAGGTCAGGTCGAGCGCCGTGGAGCGGCCGCCGACCGTCGTCGAAGCCGGAGCCGTGCAGCTCGCGGTGGGCGAGATGTCGCGCCGGACCAGCTTGTAGGTGTCCTCCCAGCCCGTGCCGACCAGCATCGCGGTGTACGGGACGCCGGCGCCGAGCACGCAGGTGGTGGTGGAGCTGCCGACGGTCGAGCAGACCTCCGTGCCCGCGGGGTCGACCAGCCGGACCGAGGCGTTGACCACGTTCTTGAGGTTGGCGTAGTCGAGCATCTCGGCGGTGGAGTGCCGGTCGGCCGGCAGGCTCAGGCAGACCTGCTGGACGGCCTGGGTCAGCGGGACCTCCGCACCCCAGGAACCGTCGAACCCGGACTGCGGCCAGGCGGTGCAGCCGGCCGCCTCACCGGTGCGGTGGATCACCAGCTGGTAGGCCTTGGACGCGGTGCCGCTCAGCACCGCGCGGAACGGCGCGGTACCGGTCAGCTTGCAGACGGCGTACGAGTAACCACCGTTGTCGCACTGCTTGGCGCCGGACGCGTCATCGACCTCGACGCCGACGGAGGCGCCGTCGGCCGGCGGCCGGTTCAGCAGGTAGACGCCCTTCCCGGAGGCGGTCGGCAGGGTCAGGCAGAGCTGCTGCCCGGGCCCGCCGAAGGTGCCCGTGGCCGCACCGGTCACCAGGCCGTCGTCGGCGGCCGCGACGCAGCCCCGGGTCTCCTTGGCCGAATGGAAGGCCATGCCGAAGGCGCCGGCGGCGGTGTTCCTGGCCTCGACCACCCAGAGGTAGTCACCGGGCGTCAGGTCACAGGATCCGAGGTAGCAGTTGGCCACCGGAGCGGTGCCGTCGGCGTTGTACAGCCCTCCGGAGAGGGCGGCACCGGTGCTCACCGGGCCGAAGCCGTAGCGGGCGGGCGCCGGCACCCGAAGGGTGCGGCAGCGCGCCGTGGGGCTCAGGTCGGGCGAGACGCCGAACGCCTGCGGCTCCACCGGTGCGCAGCCCTCCGGCCGGGAGAGCCGCGCCGCGGTGAAGTCGTACTCCTGCGCCGTCCCGGAGGACTGCTGGACCGTCACCCGGAACGGCGCGCTGCCGGTGAGCAGGCAGTCGAGACCGTTGCCGGTGTCGTTGCGGGAGGTGCAGACCTCCTTGCCGGTGGCGTCGTAGACGGTCTGGACGACCTGGTAGGTGGAGGCGTAGCTGCGCAGCAGGTCGCCCGAGGCCAGATCCAGGGTGTAGCAGTCACCCGCCGAGCCGGTCGGCAGCGATCCGTGGAACACGGTCGGCGCACCGAGCGTGCGGTCCCCGGCACCCACCGCCCGGCAGGCGGCGGACAGCAGCGGCAGGTACGAGAGCGACACGCCGGTCACCATGCCGTTGCCGTCCCTGACCTGCAGGGCGTACGTACCGGCCTGGCTGGTGGCGCAGCGCAGCACGCCGTACCCGTAGCCCGCACCGAGGGGGTTCTCACAGGCCACGTCGGTGCCGTCCGGCGCTACCAGCTTGGGGTAGATCCAGCCCTGGGCGGCGATGACCTGGAGCATGACCAGGTCCTTCGGCTGCGGCAGGGTGAGCGTGAGGGCGGCGGTCGCGTACGGCTCGACCGAGCAGGTGACGACCGTGCTCGGTGCCAGGCTCGCCGGGCAGGTACCCGCCGGGTCGCTCTGCTGGAGCGACCGTACGGCGGCGTCGTGCTCGGCCTTCGGGTCAACCCGGGGCGCGGCCTTGGGCTCCGTCTTCGGTCCGGCCGGTGCGGTGGCGGCCCCCTGGGCGCCGGCCGCCGGACTCGCGGCCGCACTCGGGGCCGAGGTCGCGGCCGGGCTGCCCGCGTCGGCCCCCGGCTGCGGCGCACTCGCGGCCGCGGGGCGCGCCGGCGCGGCGTACGCGGGAGCGGTCTGGCTCACCAACGAGGCCAGGACCGCGACCAGCAGGGCACCGGAGGCGACCACGCCGCCGCCTCTCCCCCGTCTGTGCCGCGTTCTTCTGCCGATCGGCAGCAGGTTCATGCACTCCCCCAGTTCGAGCAGGCCCGACTCCTATGACCATCAAAGGAGTTATCGAGCAGGCGGAGTCTAGCCAATCGCGTACGTACCTACCGGACCGGACGACGGCCGACGGTACGGAGCCGACGCGCCACAGCCGCCGGGAGGCCGGAGTGCGACGCCGGGACCGCCTGTCGGAGCCGACGGGCAGGTCGGCCTGCCGAGGGTGCCACGCGCCGGTCCGCCGTGCCACGGAGTTTTCCCGCCGCCCCACCGCCGGACGGCGGCCCCGCCGGATCGCGGCGGCACCGCCCGCAGCCGGTCAGCCGTGGCTGCCGGACCTGACCGCCCGGAACACCAGCCGGGTGCCGCGATCGAGAAGCGGCACGATCACCAGGTTCGGCACGGTCTGCCCCGCCCGGTAGTTGACGTGCGACGTGGTCGGCCGCCGGACGCCCTCCGGGTACGCGCGGAACGACCCGTGGACGCGGACCGCCCGGCCCTCGGTCGTCCGGGCGACGGAGCCACCCGGGAGCACCGGGCAGGATCCGGAGCAGTTGCTGTACGCCACTGCCGCGGGGACGAACAAAGGCCCTCCCGGGAACTCCCGGGAGGGCCTTTGACATTGGGTGGAGCTGAGGGGATTCGAACCCCTGACCCCCTCGATGCGAACGAGGTGCGCTACCGGACTGCGCCACAGCCCCAACGAGAAGAAACTTTAGCACCTTCCGGGAGTGCTCCGTGACCATTGCCGCCCGGAGCGCCCAGGTGGGGCGTGGGGCGCTCCGGCGACGGGGTCATTCGTTGGCGGCGCGGGGGCGGCTGTCGTAGCCGTCCTCGGCGGGTGCCCCGGGTGCGGCCGACCCGGCGGGGGGTTCGGCGTACTGGTCGAAGAGCGGGGTGTTGCGGGGCTCAGCCGGTCGGCCGGCGTTCCAGGTGCCGGGGGCGCCCAGGTCGAGGCCCCTGCTGACCCGGGGGGCCACGGGGGCGGTGACGTAGGTCGGCAGCGGGACGGGGACGGGCTCCCAGGAGTCGGGGCCCGCGGCGGCGCGTTCGCGCATGCCGTCGACCCACTCCTCGTGGTCGGTGGCCTCGACGAGAGCGGAGGCCGCCGTGCCGGGCCGGGCTCCGTGCGGGGCCGGGTCGGCGGCGATCCGCAGGTGCGGGCGGCCGCGGTCGGCGGCGTGGGCCGCGTCGTGCGGGGGCTCGCCGGTGGAGTCCCGGCGGTCGGGCCGGACGCCGCGCGGGCGCGCCCCGACGGCCGGACGCGGCTCGGGGCGGGCCTCGGCGGCGGGGCCGCCCTCCGCCCGGCGACGCTCGCGCTGCCGCAGATGCTCGGCCGCCTGGGCCGCCCTGGTCCGGTCGATCTTGACCTCGTAGCGCTGGCGCTCCAGCCGGCGCAGGTGGCCGATGTAGAGGGTCAGCAGGGCGGCGGGCAGCGCCGGGGCCCAGAGGAAGGCGATACCTGCCACGGCCGCGAAGATCGCGCCGAGCGCGAAGGCCAGGAAGAGCACGCTGACCATCCGGCGCCTGCGGGCCAGCAACCGGGCACGCCGCTCGACCCCGGCGCGGCGCTCGCCCGGGAGCTCGGCGGCGCGGTCGGTGGCACGGTCGGGGATGCGGCCGGTGGCGCGATCCACGCTCTGCGCCGTCCGCTCGGCGGCCGGAGCGAACTGCTCCGTCCGGGCGGCCGGGAGGGCGGGCCCGCCCGCGGTGCCGTCGTCGGACGCGCCGTCGTCGGACGCGTCGGAGTCGGCCGTCCAGGAGCCGGCCGGTCCGGGGCCCGCGTCCGCCTCCGCGGACGGATCGCCGCCGCAGGGGTCACCGACGGCCGGATCGTCCGGGGTCCGGTCGTCCGGGGTCTGGTCGTCGCGCGTTTCGTCGCCAAGGGCCCGGGATGCCCGCCGCTCCATCGCCGAACGCCCGGCCAGCAGGCGGATGGCGGTGCTGAAGCGTTCCGTCGGGCGCGCCTCGTTGAGCTCGTCCTGCCTGCGGAGCCACATCGGCACCAGATAGGCGGCCCAGGCCCCTACGATGACCGCGTAGATAAGGCCGCTACTGCTCACGTTTCACACCGTACGGGCAGCGGGGAAGGGGCGGCAGCAATTTGGCGCGGCGTGTCGTGTGATCAAGCTGATTCTCCGACTATTTTGCCGGCTTTTGTGCCTGTCCGTGAGGACCCCGATGCCATATCGATATTCTTTTCGAACATATATTCAATTACCGGCCTCGCGGCCCGATCTGATCGTCCGCCAGCGCTCCAGCATCCCCTCCGGAACCTCCTCGGCGGTGAGGACGTAGACCAGGTGGTCCCGCCAGTCCCCGTCGATGTGCAGATACCGGGGCCGCATTCCCTCCGACCGGAACCCGAGTTTCTCCACCACCCGACGGCTCGGCATGTTCTCGGGCCGGATGCAGACCTCGATCCGGTGCAGTCCGAGCACCCGGAAACAGTGGTCGACGGAAAGGGCCACCGCCGTCGGCATGATGCCCAGGCCCGCCACCGCCTCGTCGATCCAGTAGCCCACGTTGGCCGAGCACATCGAGCCCCAGGTGATCCCGCCGACGGTCAGCTGGCCGGCGAGGCGGCCCTTGTGCAGGACGACGAACGGCAGCATCCGCCCGGCCGAACCCTCGCCGCGCAGGTAGCGCACCATCTGCCGGTAGGTGGGCCTCGGCCCGCCGGGACGCCCGGCCGGCGAGGGCGGGACGGTCGCCTCCCAGCGTCTCAGCCAGTCCCGGTTGCGGCGGCTGACCTCCTGCCAGTCCCGCTGGTCACGAGCCCTGATGGGGCGCAGCGTGACGTCCCCCTCGTGGAGTTCGACCGGCCAGCCGGCGTTCAGTGCGCGCTCCTGTCGGCTGCGTCGGGCGCGACGGCGGTGCCGGGTGCCTCGACGGCGTCGGGCCGGGGGTGGTCGCCGCCGGCGAGCTGGTCGACGGCGTGCCCGAGCAGCGGCGCGAGAACGGCCAGGCCGTCCTTGACGCCACCGGTCGAACCCGGCAGGTTGACGATCAGGGTACGTCCGGCGAGGCCCGCCAGCCCTCGGGACAGCGCCGAGGTCGGGACCTTCTCGCGGCCGTACGCCCTGATCGCCTCGGGGACGCCGGGGATCTGCCGGTCGATGACGCGGGCGGTCATCTCGGGGGTGAGGTCCATCGGTGAGATGCCGGTGCCGCCCGTGGTCAGCACGACGTCGTAGCCGGCGGCGACGGCCTCGCGCAGAGCGGCCTCGACCGGCTCCCCGTCGGGGACGACCCGCGGCCCGTCCGCCTCGAAGCCCATCGCGCGCAGGCCCGCCACCAGCAGCGGGCCGCCCTTGTCCTCGTACACCCCGGCCGAGGCGCGGTTGGAGACGGTCACCGCGAGGGCCCTCATCGCGGGCCGTCCTCGTCGGCCGACCAGTCGCCGCTCTTGCCGCCGGTCTTGCTGAGCACCCGGACGTTCTCGATGGCGGCCGCCTTGTCGACGGCCTTGACCATGTCGATCACGGCGAGCCCGGCGACCGCGACCGCGGTCAGGGCCTCCATCTCGACGCCGGTACGATCCGCCGTCCGCACCGTCGCGGTGATCTCGACGGCCTCGTCGGTGACCACGAGGTCGACCTTGACGCCGGAGATCGCGATCGGATGGCAGAGCGGGATCAGCTCCGGGGTCTTCTTGGCCCCCATGATCCCGGCGATCCGCGCGACCGCGAGGGCGTCGCCCTTCGGGACGCCCTCGCCGCGCAGCAGCTCGACCACCCGGGGGGCCACCCGGACCCGGCCGGCGGCCACGGCGGTCCGTACCGTGGTGGCCTTCTCGGAGACGTCGACCATGCGGGCGGCGCCGGCGGCATCGACGTGGGTGAGGCGATCGCCGGGTGGTGTGGTCGTCACGGGTGCTCCAGGAGGACGGGTGGAATACCGCGCTACCGTACCTCCCGGCCAGGCCGCCGGGTGGGACGGGCCAAGGCGTGGGCCGGTCTTCCGCGGACCGCTCGCGCGCAGGTCCGGGCCGGCGCCCCCGCGGCGGGGCGGCCCTGCCCGCCGACCCGCTCGGGTCAGGCGGTGAGCAGGACGACGTCGACCTCGCTGCCGGCGGGCAGGGCGGTGACCTCCTCCGGCACGGTGATCAGGCAGTTCGCCCGGGCCAGCGCCCCGACCAGGTGCGAGCCTTCGCCGCCGACCGGCTCGACCCGCCCGTCGGGGGCGTACCACCCGCGCAGGAACTGCCGGCGGCCGGCCGGGGAGCGCAGCGCGGCGGAGCAGACGGCGCGGACCACGGGGCGGTGGACGTCGGGGGCGCCGAGCATGGTGCGGATGACCGGCCGGACGAACAGCTCGAAGGAGATGTACGCGCTGACCGGGTTGCCGGGCAGGGCCAGCAGCGGGACGCCGCTGCCGGTGCTCCCGATCCGGCCGAAGCCCTGCGGCTTGCCGGGCTGCATCCGCAGCCTGCGGAAGTCGACCTCGCCGAGGCCGCCGTCCTGGAGGGCCTCCTTGACCACGTCGTACGCGCCGACGCTGACCCCGCCGCTGGTGACGACGAGGTCGGCCCGGCCGAGCTGGTCCTCCAGCACGGCCCGCAGCACCGCCGGGTCGTCGGGGACGCCGCCGACCCGGTAGGCGATCGCGCCGGCGTCGCGGGCGGCGGCGGTGAGGGTGAAGCTGTTGGAGTCGGGGATCCGGCCGGGGCCGACCGGCTCGCCCGGCTGGACCAGTTCGCTGCCGGTGGAGAGGACCACGACGCGCGGACGGGGGCGGACCCTGACGGTGGCCCGGCCGATCGCGGCGAGCAGGCCGAGCTGGGTGGGGCCGAGCAGGGCGCCGGCGTCGAGCACCTGCGCACCGGCGGTGATGTCGCTGCCCCGGCGGCGGATGTGGGCGCCTTCGGAGACCGGGCGGAGCACCCGGACCTCCTCGTCCTCGACCGGCGCGGTCATCGCGGCGGCGGCCGTACCGGTGCCGGTGCCGCCGTCGGTCCACTCGACCGGGGCGACCGCCTCGGCGCCGGGCGGCATCGGCGCGCCGGTCATGATCCGGGCGGCCTGGCCGGGGCCGACCTTGGGCAGTTCGCCGGCGCCGGCGGCGATGTCACCGACGACGGCGAGCACCGAGGGGTACTGATCGGTCGCCCCGGCCGTGTCGGCGGTACGCAGGGCGTAGCCGTCCATCGAGCTGTTGTCGAACGGCGGCAGGTCACCGGCGGCGAGCACGTCCTCGTCGAGCCGGCAGCCCTGGGCGTCGAGCAGTTGCAGCTCGATCGAGGGGAGCGGGCCGACCGTGGACAGGACGTCGGCGAGGTGCTCCCCGACCGTCCACATCCGGTCGGCCGGGAGCGGGCCGGGGCCGCCGGCCGGGGGCGAGACCGGGTCCGCGGCGCCGTCGCAGCAGGCTGCGGGGGTGGTGGTGCGCTCCGTGGGCCCGGTCATCGCTCACTCGCTCTCAGTGGTGGGTCAGTCCTGCTGCATCTCGTTGCCGACGAACTGCTTGAGCCAGGCGCGGAACTCCGGGCCCAGGTCCTCACGCTCGGACGCCAGTCGGACGATAGCGCGCAGGTAGTCCGCCCGGTCGCCGGTGTCGTAGCGGCGGCCGCTGAACAGCACGCCGTGCACCGTGCCGCCGGCCTCCGCGTCGCGCGTGGCGAGCTCGCGCAGGGCGTCGGTGAGCTGGATCTCGCCGCCGCGGCCGGGCGGCGTCTCGCGCAGCACGTCGAAGACGGCCGGGTCGAGGATGTAGCGGCCGATCACGGCGTAGTTGGACGGCGCGTCGGCGGTGTCGGGCTTCTCGACCAGGTCGCTCACCAGGAAGACGTCGTCGCCGAAGCCGTTCGGCTTGACGGCGGCGCAGCCGTACAGGTGGATCTGGGCGGGGTCGACCTCCATCAACGCGACGACGGAGCCGCCGAGTTCCTGCTGCACCTCGATCATGCGGGAGAGCAGCGGGTCGCGGGGGTCGATCAGGTCGTCGCCGAGCAGGACCGCGAACGGCTGACCGGCCACGTGCTGCTCGGCGACCAGCACGGCGTGCCCGAGGCCCTTGGGGTCCCCCTGGCGGACGTAGTGCATGTTGGCCAGCTCGACGGACTCGCGGACGCGGCGCAGTCGGTCCTGGTCACCCTTGCGGGCGAGCAGCTCCTCCAGCTCGTAGGCGCGGTCGAAGTGGTCCTCCAGCGCCCGCTTGTTACGGCCGGTGACCATCAGTATGTCGGAGAGACCGGCGGCCGAGGCCTCCTCGACGACGTACTGGATGGCCGGCTTGTCGACGACCGGCAGCATCTCCTTCG
The DNA here is from genome assembly GCF_041435095.1 of Kitasatospora sp. NBC_00315. Taxonomy (NCBI): domain Bacteria; kingdom Bacillati; phylum Actinomycetota; class Actinomycetes; order Kitasatosporales; family Streptomycetaceae; genus Kitasatospora; species Kitasatospora sp. NBC_00315. The sequence continues at coordinate 3,527,062 of NZ_CP108025.1, forward strand.
GCGTGGCCTTGGTGGCCGGAAGGAAGCGGGTCCCCAGACCTGCCGCGGGCACAACGGCCTTGGTGACCGGCGGGCGGGATCGTGTCGTCGTCATGCGTTTACCTTACTAAGGCGTTCTGACGCCGGGCTGAGCGCAGGGTGAAACCGCTATGAATGAAGATCGCGGCCGGCGGGAACAGCGGTCGGCGTGTCCGGACGGACGGTGGGAGCGAGGGTGTTCCCGCCGTCACAGAGCGACAGGCTACCGGGGTTTGCCGACCGCTCCTGCACGGCGTCCGGGTGCCTCTGCGACTCCCCGGCCCGCCACGGACGCTCCGGCTCCGGCCGACCCTCCTGCGGGTGACGCTCCGGGGCGGCGGGTGTGCTCGCTCCCCGCCAGCAGTCCCCGCCGGCCCGCTTCGCCTCGGTCAGCGCGCGGTCGGCGGCCCGCAGCAGCAGCGCGGCGTGGGCGCCGTCCCGGGGCAGGACGGCGATGCCTACGGCGGCGGTCAGGCCGTTGCCGTCGGCCGGGCGCGACTCCCGGGGAGCGGAGGACCACTCCAGCAGGCGGTGCCGGCGCACGGACCAGATCAGCCGCTCGGCGACCTGGACCGCCCCCTCGACGCCGGTGTCCGGCAGCAGGACGAGGAACTCCTGCCCCCCGTAGCGGCCCAGGGTGTCCGAGCGGCGGATCTCCATCCCCAGGCGCTGGACGAGGTCGCGCAGTATGGCGTTGCCGCGGCCCCGGCCGTGCTCGGCGGTGATCGCCTCGAAGCCGGAGATCTCCAGCATCAGCAGGGCGAGCGGGTGCGGCTGGTCGATGCGGTCGGCGCGCTGGTCGGCGCGGCGGGCCCGTTCGATCTCCCGGCCGAGGGTGAGCTGCAGGTGCCGGTAGTTCCACGCGCCGGTGAGCGGGTCGCAGGAGGCGGTGCGCTCCAGTTCCGCGCAGCGGTCCTCCAGTTCGGTGATCCGCCCGCGCAGCCCGGCCTCGCGGACGGCGGCGCCGGCCGCCCCCCGCCGCAACCGGACCCCGAGCAGGGTGGCACCGGCGAGCGCGGGGGCGCTCAGTACGGCCATGGCCTCGACCAGCAGCGCGGTGGACATTCTCCGGGGCGCCTTCCGCATGTCAGGCTCTGTCCGTCACCGGACACAGAGCTGTGGAGGGATCCCATGCACAACGACAAGGCCGAGCTGAGGACACGGTTGCTCACCGCGCGGCGGGCCGCCTCGCCCCAGTGGCGCGAAACCGCCGCGCGGGCCCTGGCCGGCCACGCGGCGGAGCTGGCCGGCCCGGGGCAGACGGTGGCGGCCTACGTCTCGGTCGGCGCCGAGCCGGGCACCCGGCCGCTGCTGGACGCGCTCACGGCGCGGGACGTCCGGGTGCTGCTGCCCGTCCTGCTCCCCGACAACGACCTGGACTGGGCCCGGTACGAGGGCGCCGGGCAGCTCGCCCCGGCGGGCCGGGGGCTGCTGGAGCCGACCGGCCCCCGGCTGGGCCCCGACGCGGTCACCGGCGCCGCGGTGGTGCTGCTGCCCGGGCTGGCGGTGGACCGTCGGGGCCTGCGGCTGGGCCGGGGCGGCGGCAGCTACGACCGGGTGCTGGCCAGGCTGGCCGGGGCCGGGGCGCACCCCCTGCTGGCCACCCTGCTGTACGAGGACGAACTACTGGAATGGGTGCCCGCCGAACCGCACGACCTGCCGGTGGACGCGGCCGTCACCCCTGCCGGTGTGCACCGGCTGGGCCCGGGGCCCGAAGGGGTGACGGCCTGAGCGCCGGTCAGCCGCTGGTGAGGACCAGCTTGTTCTTGACGGCCTTGTCGACGGCGTCCTTGGAGTAGGCCCAGGGCAGCAGATCGCCCTTGACCCAGAGCGCGGTCTGGTCGTTGTAGTTCTGGTGGAAGGCGTGGCCGGAGGCGCCGCCGACGTTGATCCAGCGCGAGGCGTCGAAGTCGCTGAGGTCGACGACCATGCGCATCGAGGGGATCCAGTCGACCTCGTAGCCCGCCGCCGCGTTCCAGCCGGCCGCGTCGACCGCGGCGGTGCCGCCGGAGAGCTCGTACGGTCCCCGGTTGAGCAGCTTGTGCACCAGGCCGGAGGCGATCGAGGAGTTGTCGGTGCCGAGGGTCTGCTCGCGCAGGGTCAGCGTGTGCAGGCGGCCCCAGCTCCAGGTGGAGACGTCCTTGCTGAGCAGCGAGGTGAGGTCCTGGCGGGCGTCCTTCATCGCCTCGGCGAGCAGGTTGCTCAGGCCCTTCTGCTCGTGGTGGTCCGAGTCGATGTACGTCCACCAGCTGCTGTCGGGCCGGGACAGCTGCTCGCGCACGACCTCCATCCACCGGTCGCCGCCGTCCGGCTGGGCCTTGCCCGGATCCCGGGTGCCGCACTCGGTGACGATCGACGTGGTGGTGTCGGGCCTGGTCGGGTCGGTCGGCGCGTGCACCAGCAGGCAGTTGTCCTCGGCCCGCAGGTCGGCCGGGAACTTCTGGCCGAAGGCGAGGCTGAGCAGCTGGCGCCAGACGCCGTTGTAGTAGGCGGCGGCGGCCGAGTCGGCGTCCTGGTGGTAGTTCCAGTCCTTGAGCAGGTCCTGGGCCGTCCGGACGTACGGGTCGTCGATCTGCACCTTGAGCAGCAGCGGGACGAGCGTCTGCGCCATCACGCTGGTGTTGTCCAGCTGCATGGACTGCATGTCGTCCGGGGAGATCTTGCCGCCGTTCTTGAGCTTGGCCTCGATCTGGTCGGTGATCTCCTTGGCCCGGGTGCCGTACTCCCAGTCCTTGGTGAGCAGGTACTTGTACGTCGGGTCGACCACGGCCTGGTTGGCGGTGACGATGTAGCCGGCCGTCGGGTTGAAGCTGTAGGGCAGGGCGCTGAAGGGGACGGAGTCCTTCCAGGTGTACGCGGAGTCCCAGCCGAGCGAGGGGTAGCTGCCGTCGCCCTTGCCGCGCACCGGGATGTCGCCGGGGGCCTGGTAGCCGATGTTGCCCTTGGTGTCGGCGTAGATCAGGTTCTGCGCGGGCACGGCGAAGTCCTTCGCGGCCGCCCGGAACTCGTCCCAGTTGCTCGCGCGGTCCAGCTTGAACACCGCGTCCATGGTCTTGCCGGGGGTCAGTGCCGTCCACTGCAGGGCGACGCCGTAGCCGGTGGTGCCGCGGTCGGGGGCGGCGTTTCCGGCGGGGGCGTACAGGCCGACCTTCTGCTGCTCGGAGCTCGGGTCGGAGATCAGTGGGGCGCCGCCGCGGGTGGTGCGGACGGTGATGGTGCGGTCCGCGCCACCGGCGACCTTGATGGTCTCCTTGCGCAGGTCGAACTTCACGTCCTTGCCGTCGACCTGGTAGGTGTCGGGGCCGGTGACCTTCTCCAGGTAGAGGTCGGTCACGTCGGCGCCGAGGTTGGTGAAGCCCCAGGAGACGGTGTTGTTGTGGCCGATCACGACGCCCGGCATGCCGGCGAAGGTGAAGCCGGAGGTGTCGAAGGCGCAGGTGGCCGAGACGGTCCGGCAGTGCAGGCCCATCTGGTACCAGACGGAGGGCATCCCGGGGCCGAGGTGCGGGTCGTTGGCCAGCAGCGGCTTGCCGGTGGTGGTGTGCTTGCCGTCGACGACCCAGGAGTTGGAGCCGATGCCCTGACCCTGGCGGCCGAGCAGCTGCGGCATGGCGTCGATCCGGTCGGAGACGTCCTTGAGCATGGCCTGGGTGACGGTCGCCCCCTGGGCGGTGCCGCTGCCGGGCGCGGCCGCGGGCGGGGTCGTGGAGCCGTCGGCCGGCTTGTAGGTGTCGCCGCTGACCGTGCCGGTCTTCACGATGGTGCCGTTGCGGTCGTACGGGTAGTCGGGGTACAGCTCCGCGATCTTGTCGGCCGTGAAGTCCTGGCTGAGCAGGGAGCGGTCGATCTCCTCCTGCAGGTTGCCGGAGAGGTTCCAGGCCATCGCCTTGAGCCAGGCCACCGAGTCGACCGGGGTCCACTTCTCGGGGGTGTAGCCGCCCTTGGCCACGCCGAGCAGCGCGTACTCCAGCGAGGCGCTCTCACCGCCGGGGTGCTCGGCGAGCCAGGCGTTCACGCCGTCCGCGTAGGACTGCAGGTACTTCTTGGTGTCCGGGTCCAGCAGGGTGTCGTACTCCTGCTGCGCGACCTGGTGCCAGCCCATGGTGCGCAGGAAGGTGTCCGTCTCGACCTGGCCGGAGCCGAACATCTCGGAGAGCCGGCCGGAGGTGATGTGCCGGCGGACGTCCATCTCCCAGAAGCGGTCCTGGGCCTGCACGTAGCCCTGGGCCCGGAAGAGGTCGGTGGCCGTGTCCGCGTACAGCTGCGGGATGCCGTTGGCGTCCCGCTCGACGTCGACCGGCGCGGAGAGCCCCGCCACCTTGACACTGCCGTTGACGTCGGGGAAGGACGCGCGGACCGCGGCCACTCCCCGGTAGCCGCCGTATCCGAGTCCGGCCACCAGGAGCACGGCCAGCACGAGCACGATCAGACGGGCGCGCCGGAACTTCTTCGAGCGGGGCATCTGGGTCCTTGGCATCAAACAGGTGTCGCCCGGAGGGCGTCTTCGGAAGGGTGGTGGCGGGCGACGGGCGGGAAGGGTGTCGCCCGGAGGGCGTCTTCGGAAGGGTGGTGGCGGGCGACGGGCGGGAAGGTGTCGCCCGGAGGGCGTCTTCGGAAGGGTGGTAGCGGGCGACGGGCGGGAAGGGTGTCGCCCGGAGGGCGTCTTCGGAAGGGTGGTGGCGGGCGACGGGCGGGAAGGGTGTCGCCCGGAGGGCGTCTTCGGAAGGGTGGTGGCGGGCGACGGGCGGGAAGGTGTCGCCCGGAGGGCGTCTTCGGAAGGGTGGTAGCGGGCGACGGGCGGGAAGGGTGTCGCCCGGAGGGCGTCTTCGGAAGGGTGGTGGCGGGCGACGGGCGGGAAGGGTGTCGGTTGGGGCCGTGACAGGTCACCACATTAGGCCGACTCAGGTGGCGGCCGTGCACGGGGGACGTCCACGGTGGGATCTGAGGACCCTACCGGCCCGGCGAACGGGCGCCGCGCGGGGCCGGGGACAGCATGGGGGTGCGGGGGATGGTTGAGGGATTTACCTAAAGAACCAGTAAAATGTTAGACTGAGTAACGATCCACCGTGACGCTCCGTCAGCCACCCCGTCCACCCCTGCCCGAGGTGCCCCTGCGTGACTGTTGACAACCTGAACCACTTCCTCCTGGAGTTCTCCGCGATCCTGCTGGTCGCGGTGGTCGCCGTGCGCATCTCCACCCGCTCGGGGCTGCCCAGCCTGTTGATCTACCTGGGCATCGGGGTGGCCCTCGGCCAGAACGGGCTGGGCATCACCTTCAACAACGCCGAACTCACCCAGGTCCTCGGGTACGCGGCGCTCGTGGTGATCCTCGCCGAGGGCGGCCTCAAGACCAGCTGGCGCGAGGTCAGACCGGTGATGCCGGCCGCCGTCGTCCTGGCCACGGTCGGCGTCGCCATCAGTGTCTTCGTCACCGCGGTCGGCGCCCACTACCTGGTCGGCCTGGACTGGCGGGCCTCCCTGCTGCTCGGCGCCATCGTCTCCTCGACGGACGCCGCCGCGGTCTTCTCCGTGCTGCGGATGGTGCCGCTCCCGCAGCGGCTGACCGGCCTGCTGGAGGCCGAGTCCGGCTTCAACGACGCCCCGGTCGTCATCCTGGTCGTCGCCTTCGCCAGTACCGGCGAGGCGGACACCTGGTACGTGCTGGTCGGCACCATCGTCGCGGAGCTGGCGATCGGCGCCGCGGTCGGCCTCGCGGTCGGCAAGCTCGGCGCCTACGCGGTCAAGCACGTCGCCCTGCCGTCCTCGGGCCTGTACCCGATCGCCGTCATGGCGCTGACCGTGCTCGCGTACGCCGGCGGCGCGCTGCTGCACGGATCCGGCTTCCTGGCCGTCTACGTGAGTGCGGTCATCCTCGGCAACGCCAAACTGCCGCACGGCCCCGCCGTGCGCGGCTTCGCCGACGGCCTCGCCTGGATCGGGCAGATCGGCATGTTCGTGCTGCTGGGGCTGCTCTGCACCCCCGCGAGCATGGGTTCGGCCGTCGTTCCCGCGCTGGTCATCGGCGCCGTCCTGGTCTTCGTCGCCCGGCCGCTGTCGGTCGTGCTGACCCTGACGCCGTTCAGGCTGCCCCTGCGCGAGCAGGCCCTGCTGAGCTGGGCGGGGCTGCGCGGGGCGGTGCCCATCGTGCTGGCGACCATCCCGCTGGTGGCGGGCGCGCCGCGGGCCCAGGACGTCTTCAACATCGTCTTCATACTGGTGGTGGTCTTCACCCTGCTCCAGGGGCCGACCCTGCCCTGGGTGGCCAGATGGCTGAGGATCTCCGAGGGCTCGATGGGCCAGGATCTCGGCATCGAGTCCGCGCCACTGGAGAAGCTGCACGGGCAGTTGCTGTCGGTGGCGCTGGCGGCCGACTCGCGAATGTCCGGCGTCGAGGTCGGCGAGCTGCGCCTGCCCGCCGGGGCCGCCGTGACCCTCGTGGTGCGCGAGGGCAGCAGCTTCGTCCCCGACAAGACGACCGTGCTCCGCGGCGGCGACGAACTACTGGTGGTGACCACCGACGCGGTCGGCGAGGCCGCGGAGAAGCGCCTGCGGGCCGTGGACAAGGGCGGCAAACTGGCGAGCTGGCTCAACGGGCGCTAGGCGGGCGCCGCCCGACCGTCGCCCGGAGGGCGATCGCGGGGCAGTGGAGCCGGGCGGGGGTCGGGTCGGAGCGGCGGCCGGGCGCCGGGAGTCGAGGCCGGGCGGCCAGCCGCCGGGAGCCGAGGCCAGCGCCTGGGAGCAGCGACTGGGATCCGGCGTGGGCACCGGCTGTTCACCTTGTATTGGCAGGAGGATTTTCGACAGAGCCTGTACTGTGGAGGCGTACCCGCATCTACGCGCGTATAGATACACCCATGATCACTGATACATCCGCAACATCTGCCTGAAGCAGAGTTGGCGCGACCGCTCGGCGGCCGCGGCCCGCAGCACCCATGCCGGGCCCGGTATCTACCCCGGTCGACGCGCGAGAGGACGACTCTCGGCGCCGTCGGGGCCACCCACACCCCTGCCGCGCTACCAGGCAGCAGGAAGGACCGACCGTGACGGCGCGCCGAACGGTCGACCGCACCCCCGCCCACACCCCGGCCCCCGCACCCGCGCGCGTCGGCTACGGAACGCTGCTGCGCACCCCCGGTGCCCGGACGTTCCTCGTTCCCGCCTTCGTCGCCCGCCTGCCGTTCGCCATGCTGAGCCTGGGCATCGTGCTGCTGGTCTTCGACACCCACGGTTCGTACGGCACCGCGGGCGCCGTCGCGGCCGTCTCCGCCGTCGCGCAGGCCTTCATCGGCCCGCAGACCGGACGACTGGCCGACCGCTACGGCCAGTCCGCGGTCCTGCTGCCGAGCGTCCTCGTGCACGCCGTCTCGGTCGGCGCGCTGATCGCGCTCGCCCTCGGACACGCGCCGGTCTGGTCGCTCTTCCTCGCCGCGGCGCCGGCCGGCGCCAGCGTGCCGCAGATCGGCGCCATGGTGCGGGCCCGCTGGGTCGCCAAGCTCGCCGACTCCTCCCCCGGCACGCTGAACACCGCGTTCGCCTTCGAGTCCGTGACGGACGAGTTCACCTTCGTGATCGGCCCGGTGCTCGCCACCGCCCTGGCCACCGGGATCTCCCCCGCCGCCGCGCTCGTCGCCGAGGCCGCGCTGACCGTGGTCGGAGGGCTCGCCTTCGCCGCCCGGCGCGGCACCGCGCCCGCCCGCCACCCGCACGTCCCGGGCGTCCGGCGGGCGTCCGCGCTCGCCTCGCCGGGCGTGCGGCTGCTGGCCGGCGCGTTCCTCGGCGTGGGCACCGTCTTCGGCGCCATGCAGGTCTCGGTCACCGCCTTCACCGAAGCGGCCGGACGGCCCGGGGCCAGCGGAACCGTGTACGGCGTCTTCGCGGGCGGCTCGATGCTCGCCGGCGTGCTCTACGGCATGATCGCCTGGCGCCGCCCGGCCCGGCAGCGGCTGCTCGCCGGCTACACCCTGCTGGTGCTCGGCTGCTCCACCCTGTGGGCGATGCCCGACCTGACCACGCTCTCCCTCGCCGGGCTGGTCTGCGGACTCGCCATCGCCCCGACCCTGATCACCGGCTACACGCTGGTCGAGACGCTGGTCTCGGACGGCGCGAAGACCGAGGCCTTCACCTGGCTGACCGGTGCCATCGGGCTCGGCCTCGCCGCCGGCTCCACGGTGGCCGGGCAGCTGATCGACGGCCACGGCCCGTCGGCCGGGTTCCTGGTACCGGTGGCGGGCGCCGGGGCGGGGCTGCTCGCCCTGGTGGTCCTTCGACGACTGCTGGTGGCGCCGAGCGCTCCCGGCACGCCCCCGGCCGCCGGTGCGGAGGTGAGCACGCGGGCCGCTGTTCCGGCAGCGGGCACCCGGGTCACCGTCGCGGCGGCGACCGCACCCGCCGACGGCGGACGGACCGGGCCGGAGGCCGGCGCCCCGATGTCCCGGGGCGGGGAGAGGGGCGGCACCCCGGGCCGGCTCGTCGGGGCCTCGAAGGGCTGAGGCCGGTGGCCCCGCGCCGCCGGTGGTATCTCACACCTGCGGCGCTGGACTGATCAGGCGGAATGCCGCATCATTGAACATCGTTAGCACTCATTAGGCGAGAGTGCCAGGGGGAAGTGCAGGAGGAAGACAAGTGCCCACGTACCAGTACCAGTGCACCGAGTGCGGGAACGGCCTGGAGGCGGTGCAGAAGTTCACCGACGACGCGCTGACCACGTGCCCCGACTGCGAGGGACGGCTCCGCAAGGTCTTCTCGGCCGTGGGTGTGGTGTTCAAGGGCTCCGGCTTCTACCGGACGGACAGCCGCTCCTCCTCCAGCAGCTCGGTGGGCTCGGCCTCCGCGGCCGGTTCGTCCGGTTCGACCGGCAGCGGCTCGGCGGGCACCGGCTCGACCGCCGGCTCGTCCTCCGGCAGCGGCTCGACGACCTCCGCGAGCCCCGCGCCCGCGGCTGCCAAGTCGTCGACCGGGAGCAGCTCCGCGAGCTGAGCCCCCGCAGGGACGCCACGGACTTCGAAGGGCCCGGTACCACCGTTCGACGGTGGTACCGGGCCCTTCGCGTGGGCGACCGCGCAGTCGTTCGGGACCGCCCGGGACCGCCCGGGACCGCCCGGTCCGCCGCGCCGAGTACCGGTGCCCGCGACTGCGTGCCGTCTCCGTCTCCGTCCTCCCCGGCGGCGAGGTCAGGGCCTGCGTCACCCCTGGGGGTGTACGAAGTTATCCACAGCCCCTGGTTTTCCACAGGCTGACGGAGGGGGATTCCGCCGCTTCGCCGACCGGCCCAAGCTGAGCCCACACCGTCGGCCCGGGGCCTGCGGCGGACGCGCGGCCTCCCTGCGGGCTGCGGTTCCACGGCCTGCGGCCGTGGGCCACCGCCGTGCACCCCGGGGCCGACGGGGTCGCCCACAGTTCCCGGCCCGAGGCGGTGCCCGACATGACCGGCTTCACCCCACCCCTGCTCCCATCCGGCCTTCCGTGCCCGCTCCCGGCGGCACTGCCCGCCACGCGGCACCGGGCCGGCGCCCGGCGTAGCGTCCCCGCCGCCGCACCCGCCGTCCCGCCCGGGCGCACCGTCCCCGCCTTCGCCCCGATCCGGCGCGGCGGCAGCGGGCGGCACCGGCTTCAGCAGGCCGTGCGGCACCGGCCGGGCGTCCTGGTCACCGGTCTGCTCGCCGTCGCGACCGCACTCACCGCGGGCCCACTGCGCCCGGGCCCGCCGGCTCCCGCCGCCACCTCGGCCGCCCACGAGCCCGCCGGCGCGCCACGCTGTGCCGCCGGTACCCCCGGCAGTTCGGCGCAGAGCCCGTGAACGGGCCCTGGCCCTGGTCTTCGAGGGCGGTGGCGGTCGCCCCCCAGCCCGATCGCCGTCCGGGCGAGCTGGATGCCTTTCGGTCAGCCGCCGTGGTGGGGGGGCCGCTGGCTCAGGTACCAGTCGAGCCCGCGTCCCCCGCTCTCGCCGGCCGTCGGCCGCTCACCCCAGCCGTTGTCGGTGTCGTCGCCGGACTGCTGGTCGAACGGATCGCCGAACACCAGCTTCGCCCGGGCCGCCCCGCCGACCGCGTCCGGCGGAGTCTCCCCCGACTTTTCCTGCCCCTGCCCCTGCCCCTGCTCGCCCATCGTCCTGCCTCCAGCCGCTCCAACCAGTCCCCACCAGCGTACGAGCCGGGGCCCCGGCCCCGGTCATCCGTCCACCCGGGGGCCCTGTCCGCCGCCCGCCCACCGGACGGCCACCGGCGCCACGCCCACCGCGTCGGGCCCCCGGAGCCGGGCCCCCCGACCGCTCTCGAACCGGCCCAGCGCTCAGGCCGCTTCGAAGCCCGCGTGGTCGGCGATCTTCTTCAGTTCGGCGAGCGCGTGCTTCTCGATCTGGCGGATCCGCTCGCGGGTCAGGCCGTGCTGCTTGCCGACCTCGGTGAGGGTGCGCTCCCGACCGTCCTCCATGCCGTACCGGGAACGGATGATCGATGCCGTGCGGTCGTCCAGCCGGCCGATCAGCCCGTCCAGCTCCTCCCGGCGGAGCATGACCATCACGGCGTCCTCGGGGGAGGTCGCGCCGGTGTCCTCGACGAGGTCACCGAACTGGGTCTCGCCCTCGTCGTCGACCGACATGTTGAGGCTGACCGGATCCCTGGCCCAGTCCAGCACGTCCTTGATCCGGGCCTCGGTGGTGTCGAGCTCCGCGGCGATCTCGGCCGGCTCTGGCTCACGCCCCAGCTCCTTGGCCTTCTCCCGCTGCACACGTCGGATCCGACCGAGTTCCTCGACCAGGTGGACGGGCAGCCGGATGGTGCGCGACTGGTCGGCGATCGACCGGGTGATCGCCTGACGGATCCACCACGTCGCATAGGTGGAGAACTTGAAGCCCTTGGCGTAGTCGAACTTCTCGACCGCCCTGACCAGGCCCGCGTTCCCCTCCTGGATGAGGTCGAGCAACGGCAGCCCGCTGCGCGGGTAGCGCCGCGCCACGGCGACGACCAGGCGCAGGTTGGAGCGGATGAAGACGTCCTTGGCGCGCTCGGCGTCCTCGGCTATCGACTCCAGCTCCTCGCGCGTGACGCCCTTCGGAAGGGCGCTCTCCTCCAACAGGTGCCGGGCGTACACACCGGCCTCGATACGCAGCGAAAGCTCGACCTCCTCGGCGGCATCGAGCAGGGGCGTCCTGGCGATCTCGTCGAGGTACATCCCGACCAGGTCGCGGTCGGCTTCGAAGTTGGTCGGGCGGGCCGAGCGAGTCCGGTCGGCCCTGTCGCGAACGACGGCACGGGTGGCCATGCTTGCTCCCTTGCTGGTCTTGCCGAGATCTGCCTCCCTGCCCGCAAGGGCAAGTATGCGGGCCCCTTCGGGACTCACACGTAACGATCCAACGCACAGAAACCGGACAACATTCCCATGTTGCCCAGATTCACCGGCGGATGCAGTATCCTGCCGGTTTTCACCCCGGAATTGGACGGAGGGTGAACGGCAAGGCACGGCTGGTGCCAGATCGGGGCTGGTTCGACGGGTCGGCGCCCGCCGAACGGGACATCCATTCGATCCGCCATTCGCCGGCCCCGCAACAGGACCGGCCGCCGCGGGAACACCCCAGCCGTCGGCGGAGCGGCCGCGCCACGGGCCCCGGCCGACCGGCCGCCGCGGAGCCCCCGACGGGAGGCCCTCGGAGAGTCGAACCCCGGAGCGGCTCCTCGCGTTCCCCTCCGTCCCGACCGACATGCTCAGCTCCTTCGCACAAAAGATGCCGAATCGCTATGCGTCCACCGCCGGATCCGCACGCGCCCCTGGGAAGGTCTCAGCCATGCACCTGACCAACGGCACCTCCGAGACCGCCCCGAACCGCCACCTGCTGCGGTACGCGGCGATGGCGGCCGGCTGCGCCGCCCTGTTCGGAGTGCTGGCGGCCCTGGTGGGGGCACACTGGGGGCCGCTGGCCCGCCTGGACCAGGGCTGGATCGACTCCGAGCACGGCTACTCCCGTCAGCACACGGCCTGGACGGCAGCCGTCCAGATGCTCAGTGACATCGGCGGCACCATCACCATGCGGGTCCTGCTGGGCCTGGCGGCTGTCTGGCTCTGGCTGATCGGCGCCCGGGTGCTGGCCGCCTGGACGGTCACCCAGGCGCTGATCGGCTGGGGGGCCCTGTGGGGATTCAAGCTCTCCATCGGCCGCACCCGGCCGCACTTCGCCGACCCCGTCGCGCACGCCTCCGGCCCGGCGCTCCCGTCCGGACACGCGATGGCCTCGGCGATCACCTGCGTCATCCTGGTCTGGCTGGTGTGGCCGCACGCCAACCGAGCGGGCCGGGCGGCGGCCGCGAGCGTCGCGGCCGTGACCGTGCTGACCATCGGCTGGACCCGGATCGTGCTCGGGGTGCACTGGCCCAGCGACGTGCTGGCGGGCTGGCTGGCCGCGGGCATCGTCCTCGGCGGGGTGACGGTGGCCGTCGAGCTCTGGCGCCCCGGCGCGCTCGCCCGGGACGTCCGCCGGGTGAACTGGCGCACCAGACCCCGGGTGCAGCGCGTCCTGGTGAGCGGTTCCGCCGGGCCCGGCGGGGAGCACTAGGGGGATCGGCGACGCGGGGAGCGCTAAGGGGATCGGCGGCGCGGGGCTCGATGGCGCGGGGCCGAGCAAAGGGTGCCCCACCGGGTTTCCCGGCCCGTGTTCGAGCTCCATGCCTGGGTCCCCAACCCCGGGAGGCCGGGCCGCCGGTGCACCGGGTTACCGTGCCGCCATGCCGTCGAGAAGTCCCGCAGTCCCCGTCACCGCCACCCGCCTCACCACCGACCACACCGCCACCGGCCACTCCCCCGGCAACCGTCCGGCCACCGGCGGGTTCCCTGCCGCCCCGTTGCGGATCGTCGCGGCCCAGGCTCCGGTGGTGGCCGGCGACATCCCCGCCAACGCCGTCACCGCCGCCGCCGTGATCCGCGAAGCCGCCGCGGCGGGCGCCCGGCTCGTCGTCTTCGCCGAGAAGTTCCTCTCGGGTTACGAGCCCGACCTCATCCGGGCGGATCCACTGCGGCACGCCGTCCAGATCGACGACTCCCGGCTCGCTCCGATCAGCGACGCCTGCCGGGAGAGCGGCACCACGGCCGTGGTGGGCGCCGCCGTCCAGGACGAGACCGGCTCGCTGCGTGTCTCGGCTCTGGTCATCGGCCCCAGCGGTGAGCTGGTCACCCGGTACGACAAGCAGTACCTCTTCAAGGCCGAACGCGAGATCTACCGACCGGGCACGGCCGGTTGCACGCTCGAACTCGACGGCTGGCGGCTCGGACTCGGCATCTGCTACGACTCCGGCTTCCCCGAGCACGCCCGGGCCGCCGCGCTGGACGGCTGTCACGCCTACCTGGTCGGCGCACTCTTCAGTGTCGGACACGGGCACCACGAATCCCGGACCTGGTTCCCCGCCCGCGCCCTCGACAACACCGTGTACACCCTGCTGGCCAACCACATCGGCGAGAGCGGCGGCTGGAACACCTGTGGGACGAGCGCCGTGTGGGCCCCGGACGGGCGGCTGCTCGCCGAAGCCGGGGCGGACCGGCGCGAGCTCGTCCTCGTCGACCTCGACCCGGCCGTGCTGAGCGCCACCCGCCGCTCCGAGCCACTGCTGCACGACCTGCACGACCGCCCCGACGACACCCCCCGTACGCGGCACCGGCTGAGCTGAAGCCGACGGACGCCGGTGGAGCGGTGAGCGTCCGGGCCACCGGGGCCCGCCGTCCAGGCCGCCGTCCAGGCCGCCGTCCGAACCGTACCCGGCGCCGCCGCCCTCACCCCCGGCGCTACCCCCGACGCCGCCGACGGCTGAGCGGCGGCGCGCGAGTGCGTCGAGTCCGTCGGCGCGCCCCACCGGGCTACGCTCCCGCGCATGCGGACAACACTGCACGGCACCCTGGTCACGCTGCGGCCCGCCACCTCGGACGACATTCCGGCGCTGGTCGCCATCCGCGAGACCCCCGAGGTCCACCGCTGGTGGCGCGGTGGAGCCGACCTGGTGTCCGAGGTCACCGAGGATCTCGCCGATCCGGCCGCCGAGACGCTCGTCGTCCTGCACGCCGGACGGCTGGTCGGCGCGATCCAGTGGGCGGCGGAGACCGAACCGGACTACCGCCACGCCAACATCGACATCTTCCTCGACCCGGCCGCACAGGGCCGGGGCCTCGGCACCGACGCGATCCGTACGCTGGCCCGGTACCTCTTCACCGAGCACCGGCACCACCGCCTGGTGATCGATCCGGCACTCGACAACACCGCCGCCGTCCGCTGCTACACCAAGGCCGGGTTCCGGCCGGTCGGGGTCATGCGCCGGTACGAGCGCGGCACGGACGGCAACTGGCACGACAACCTGCTGATGGACCTGCTGGTGGAGGAGTTCGACGCCCCCGCCGGACGCACCGTCTGACCCGTACCCCCGTGCGACATCCGTGCCCCACCCGGGCTCCGTGGGCTCCCGCCCGGTAACCTCCCGGCCCCGGATGCCGTTGATGAACCATGAGAGTGATACCGACCCAGTGGCGCCCCTCGGGCCACCCGGATGGCGAAACGGTTCTTCAACAGGACCTGCCGGAGTCACCGGACCAGCCGGACGAGCCCATCTTCGACGAACTGGCCCGCCGCTGGGACGGCGCCGGGCGCACCGTCCCCGGCCGCCCGGACCGCGAATGGACGAGCCTGGTCTCCCGTCCCGCGTGGCCCCACCGCTAGACCTCAGCGGCGCCGGCACCGGATCGGCCCGACCCTGCATCGGCGCGTCGTGCCCGCGCGCCCGCCCCTGCGCCGCGCCCACTGGCGCAGCGTCACAACTCCACGCATGCAGCCACCCGGCCGGATGCCACACCGCCCCCAGGGCCCGGAAAAGCCGGGCCCCGTCCCCGCCGAAAGCCGGGCCCCGTCCCCGCCGCCACGCCGCGGCCGGGCCACCCTCGTGCCCGTCGCGCCACCGGCGCCCGGCGCCCCGGATGCGGAGCCGACGGGGCAGCGCCGCCGATGCACCTAACTGGGGAGATCTCCGCAGGCACCATCCGCTAGTCTGTCAGGGGTCAGCAGGCCGTCCCGCTGCGCACCCGGAGTGACCCGATCGAGGGCCCCGCCGGGGGCACTGCCGCGTCGGCTGGCCGCAACGTCCGCGGCGTCCTTCCCACGCTCCTTCCGGAGTACGGCAGGATCCACGAGACACCCCGCCTCAGTAGCTCAGGGGATAGAGCACGGCTCTCCTAAAGCCGGTGTCGCAGGTTCGAATCCTGCCTGGGGCACAGCACGAGAACAGGCCCGGGTCGGGGGGGAAACCCTCCGACCCGGGCCTCCTTCGTTCCGGACCGCTGGTCCTCTCGCGCCCCGGCCGTGCCCGTGGCCCCCGGCGGGTCCTGCTCGCCGAGTACGTCGTGGAGGGCCTCGCCTCCCGTCGGCGACGGCCCGGTCACGGCCGCCGGCCGTGTGCCGCTGGAGGGGCGCGCGGCCCTCATGGTGCTTCGGCCCGTCCGTGTCATCGTCTCGCGGGTGCTCGCGCCGTACTGCGAGGCGCAGGGCGCTCCCGAGGTGCCGAAGGTCGTTCAGGTTCACCCGGGTTGAGACTGCGTCTCCGGACGGCGGATCCGTGTGGCTGAAGCCGACGCCGTGACGAACCGGGGACCGTCGGCGGCCTCGCCGCGCGGGAACCTACCGGACGGACGGGTGGGTCGCCGGGGTGCGCGGCGCGGCCCGGCAGCCCGCCGCGCCGCGCCAGGACCGTGGTCAACGGTGGAACAGCCCGCGCCAGCCGCGCGGTTCCGCCGTCCTGACCGCGGCCAGGACGGCGGTCACGAACGCCTCCGGGGTCGGTTCGGGGCCCTGACCGAGATTGACGTGATTCTGGTCCGCCCATTCGCCGAGGACGGTGCCCGGCGCACCGTCGGCCGGACCGACCGAGTACTCCAGCGTGAGGTAGCGGCAGCTGTCGGCGCCCGGCGGGAGCACCACCGCGGCGAAGTAGGCCTCGGTGGGCGCGATCGGCTCGGGCAGGGTGACGAGGAGGAGGCGATGCCCCTCGCGCTCCAGCAGGCAGCCGGCCAGTCCGTCGCCCGGCAGTTGCTGCTCCGGGGTGAGTGACTGGCCGAAGCCCTCCCACATCGCCAGGAGCGACTGGCCCACCTCGCGGACCGGAGGTGTCACCACCATCTTCGGCCCGAACTCGGCCGCCGCTCCGGCGAGCACCCGGTGGACGAACCCGTAGTGGTGAACTCGGCTCTCCGTCATACGACTTCGCCTCCCTGTCCGCGCCCGGGCAACTGCTCGGCCCCAACCTACTACCCACTGTCGGCGACCGGTCGACGCGGTCCGTCACTGCCTGTCCGCCCCTTGGCAAGGGGCAGCAGTCTCGGCCGCTCGGGAGGGGCCTGGGCGGTCGGCGCCGCCACGGCCGGGGCTCGCGCTCACCACCAGCGGGCCGGGTAGGGCCCGATGGCGCCGGCCCACGCGGCCGCGACGCCCGCGAGCACGAGCACCACGGCGCCCACGGCGAGCAGCGCCAGGAAGCGGGCCGGATCGGGGTGCTGCACCACGGCCAGCACGGCGGTGGCCGCTGCCGGAGCGTGCACGGCGCGCAGCAGACCCATCAGCGCGATGGACACTCCGGCGGCAGCGGCGGCGGCCCAGAGCGTGTGGCCGAGTACGGCGGCGGTGACCGCACCCGCCGCGGCCGAACCGAGTTGCCCGACGATCACCGCGCGCGGCTGGGCCGGCGGAAGGGCCGGGGAGCCACAGATGATCATGGCTGTGGCGGCCAACGGCGCGATCATCAGCAACTGGCCGGTGGCCTGCCCCAACGCCACCAGGAGCAGCAGCGCCCCGGTGGCGGCGACCGCGCCCCGACCGGCCGCCCACTGCCTGGCCGCCCACCGGCCGACCGCCCACGCCCCCGGCGCCGGAGCCGGCGCCGGCGCCGGAGGCCCGGACGCCGGTCCGGCCGTCGAAGGCACCGGATCCGACGGTGTCGGCGGCTGCGCGGACGGCGTGCCGAGGGAACTGCTCACGGTGTCATCTCCTGTCGAAGCGGGTCACGGACGAGATGGATCCGGCCCGCCGCAGGAGCCGGCACGGCCGTGGTCCTCCGTCCGACGCCGCCCCGACAGCGGGCGACGTCGGACGTTCGATCGGTCGGCCGGATCGGCCCGGGTCGGCCGTGAGATCAGTCGGGTGTCCGACCGGGTGTCCGACCAGGTGTCCGACCGGGCGTCCGACCGGGTGTCCGACCGGGCGTCCGACCGTCACACCACGGCAAGGGCCGGTCCGGGCACTCGGCCGGCACCCTCACCCCCGGCGCACACTCACGGCGTCGGCCGCGGCGTCAGCCACCGCGTCGGGCACCGCGTCGGGCACCGCGTCGGACACGGCGTCGGGCACGGCACTCGGATCCCGCCCCGGGGTCCGGTCCCGGTCCCGCGGGGAGGCCTGGAGCAGAGCCGCAGCGACGGCCCGGGCGCGCGGGGCGGCGTCCGTGCCGCCCTCCCGCAGGGCCGTGACGATGGCGCCGTCGCCGAGAAGCGCCAGCTGCCGGGCGAGGGTGGCGTGGTCGCGGTAGCCGCCGTCCGCCAGCAGGCGGTCGAGGAAGGAGATCACCTGTTCCTTGTGCTCGGCGGCCGTCCGGTGGGCGGGGCTGTCCCGGTCCGCCTCCTCCACCATCGTGTTGATGAAGGCGCAGCCGCGGAAGTCGGCCGCCACGAACCGCTCCTCCAACCCGTCGAAGAGCGCCAGTGGCAGTTCGGCCGCGTCGAGCGCACTGGCCTCGACCGTCCGGGCCAGCCAGGCCCGCCAGGTGGCATCGCGGCGACGCAGGATCTCGACCACCAGGTCGTCCTTGCCGGGGAAGTGGCGGTAGAAGGACGCGCGCCCCACCTCGGACTCGGCGATCAGCCGCTCGACCCCGACGGCCCGGATGCCCTCCTCGTAGAACAGGCGCTCGGCGGCGACGAGGAGTCGTTCTCTGGCGTTGCTCGGCATGAAAAAACGGTACCACTCGGTGCCGAATGGCGACAGGGCTCTTGCCCTAGACGGTACCGATCGGTACCGTCAATTCGGAACCGATCGGTACCGAAATGGTTCGACGGCCGCCCGCAGAGGAGAACCCCGTGCCGCGCATCCCCCGACTCACCCCTGAAACCGCCGACGAGGAGCAGCGCGAGCTGATCGAGGGCACCCTCCGACAGCTCGGCAAGGTGCCCAACCTGTACGCGACGATGGCGAACGGGCCGGCCGCCCTGCGCGGCTACCTGGCCATGCGCGAGGCCCTGGCCGGTGGCACCTTCGGGACCCGCCGGCGCGAACAGCTCGCGCTCTTCATCGCCCAGCGCAACGCCTGCGGCTACTGCGTCTCGGCCCACAGCATGCGGGGCGGCCGGGTCGGCCTCACTCCGGACGAACTGCTGGCGACCCGCCGGGGCACCGATGCGGACGAGCACATGCACCAGGTCCTGCGGATCACCGGCGAGATCATGTCCACCGGCGGCCGGGTCACCGGGACGGCCCTCGCCGAGGCCCGCGCCGCCGGTGTCACCGACGGCGAACTGGCCGAGGTCGTGGCGCACATCGCCCTCAACCTGCTGTCGAACTACTTCAACCACCTGGCCGAGCCCGATCTCGACTTCCCGGCCGTGGAGCCTCACCCGATCGGTTAGCGCTCCGGCCGGTACCCCTGCGGTCCCGGCGCGACGCGGGACGCGACGCCCATCGGCACCGGTACGGGCGCGCGAACGGGCGAGCCGACGAAGAGGGCGGACGGGCAGGCTAGGCGGGCGGGACGCCCCGGTCAGGCGAAACAGGCCGGAGGAGGGCGGGGCGGCCCCGCCGGGCGCGGCGCGGGCGGCCCCGCCGGGCCGCCGGCGCCGCCCGCGCCAGGCGGATGCGGAGCCCCGCCGGGAACCCAGGCCCGGGCCGTCCGACAAGGGGATTCTCACCGAATCGGATGAATCGTCAGCCTCCCTCTCCAGTACCCTGGGAGCCACTCCGGAGGAGTCCACACATCCGGCGTTCCCTCACGACGTTCCCTCCCAGTCCCGAGGCCCTGCTCCATGACGCCTTCCCTGCCCGCCCGAACCGTCTCCCGGCTGTTGGGCGGAGTGTGGATATGGCCCGCGCTGGCCGCGGTCGTCATCGGTTGCTACCGGCTGACCACCCCGGAGCTGTGGCGGGACGAGATCTCCACCTGGACCGCGTCCACCCGGGGGCTCGGCGACCTGCTGCGGATGCTGCAGCACGTCGACGCCAGCAACGGCGTGTACTACGTGTTCATGCACGGGTGGACGACGCTGTTCGGCGACTCGCCGATCGCCCTGCGACTGCCCTCGGTCCTCGCGATGGCCGGCGCCGCCGCCTTCTCGGCACTCACCGCGCAGCGGATGTTCGACAGCCGGGTGGCGGGGCTGGCGGCCGGCCTGCTGCTGACCGTCGTGCCGAACGTGGCCCGGTACGCCCAGGAGGCCCGCTCCTACGCGCTGGTGACCTGCGCCGTGGCGGCCGCGACCTGGCTGCTGCTGCTGGCCCTGGAGCGCCCGGGTCCGGGCCGCTGGGCCGGGTACAGCGCCTGCGTGGCACTCGCCGGCGGCGCCCACCTGATCTCCCTCAGCACGCTGGGAGGACAGTTCGCGCTCGTCCTGCTGCACCTGTGGCGGACCCGCGGGGCGGTGAACCGGCGGCTGCTCTGGCAGTACCCGCTGGCCGTGCTGGGCGCCCTGGCGCCGGTGGTGCCGCTGATGCTGCTCGGAAGCAGCCAGTCCGTCCGCCAGCTCGGCTGGATCCCCACCCCGACCCTGTTCGACCTGCGGACCTTCGGGAAGCTGCTGTTCGCCTCCGCGGACGTCTTCCACCTCTTCGCGGCCCTCGCCCTGGTCACCCTGCTGTGGCGGGGCCGCCGGCTGGCGGCGCTGCAACTGCTGCTGGTCGCCGTGCTGCCGGTGGCCGCGGTCTGGGCGGTCTCGCTCGGCGCCACCTCCTACTTCATCGACCGCTACCTGCTCTTCACGCTGCCGGCCTGGGCCGCGCTGGCGGGTGGCGGCGTGGGCGCGCTGTACGCGATCGCACGGCGGTTCGCCCCCGTTCCGGTCTGCGCGGCGCTGGCGCTGGCCGCGGTCGCCGTACCGGCGGTGCAGGCCGCGCCGCTGCAGCGCCTGGTCCGCGGACCGTACGCGCACGAGCACGGCAGCGACTACCGGAGCGCCGCCGCGTTGATAGCGGCCGGCTACCGGCAGGGGGACGGGGTGGTGGCCCCGTACGGCGAGTGGAACTGGGCGATGATCGGGCCCGCTGTCGACTTCTACCTGCCGCACGACATCCGCCCGTACTCGGTCTTCCTGCAGAACACGGCGGCCCAGGCGGGCGACCTCTACCCGGTCGAGTGCCCCGTCCCGACCTCCTGCCTCGGGACCGCGCAGCGGATCTGGGTGGTGACCGTCGGAACGGCCACGGATCCGCTGCAGACCCTCCCCGCCGACCAGTCCAAGGCCCTGCGGGCGCACTACGCGCCGGCCGGGGTCCAGCTGGTCCGCGGGCTGACGGTGTCGCTGCTGGAGCGCACCGGCTGAGCGGACGGTCCGGCGCGGAACGGCCGAGGGGACGGACGGGGCTTCCCGTCCGTCCCCTCATCGTGGGACGTCCCCCTCGTCGGCGGACGTCCCCTGGCTCTCGGGGCATCCCTCGTCGCGGGACATCCCGGCCGGAGCGCCCGGCCCCCCGGCCCAGTCCGAACGGGGTCAGAGCAGGCGGGTCAGCCGCGACAGGATCGACGGCGGCGCCAGCGCGGACTTCAGGACCACCGGCACCTCGACCGCACCGTCACCGGCTCCGGCCCTGAGCACGCCGACCTGGGTGCCCGCGGCGGCCCGGTGGCCGACCTTGGCCGGATCCAGGCTCAGGGAGGCGGTGACGCCGTCCCAGCCGGCGACGGTGACGTCCTTGGACGCCACCACGGGCATCCGGCCGCCGAGCCCGTCGTCCACGTAACCCACGACATCGCCCTGCTTGGCCAGGGTCTGCCCGGCGAGGCCGCTCTGCGCGGCCGTGATCTGCTTGCCGCTCGTCGTCAAAACGGCCTTGAGGATGGTCTCGGTGGCGGTGGCCGGCTGGCCCAGCGTGACACCGAGGATCATCCGCCTGACGCCGCCGACGTCCTTGACCGCGGCCCACATCAGGCAGCCGCCGGCCGGGGTGCTGGAGCCGGTCTTGACTCCGATGACGCCGTTCTTCACCGAGAGCAGGGTGTTGGTGTTGAAGACCCGCTGCCCGTTGAACACGGTGTCGGGCTCGGCCACGATCTGGCGGAACACGTCGTTCTTCATGACCTGCTCGGCCAGCTTCAGCTGGTCCTTCGCGGTGCTCTTGGTCTCCGCGTTGAAACCGGCCGGGTCCGCGTAGACGGTGTTGGCCATGCCGAAGGCGGCGGCCGTGTCGTTCATCTTCTTGACGAAGGCATCCTCCGTCGTCGCGTCCCAGCGGGCCAGCAGGCGGGCCACGTTGTTGGCGGACGGCAGCATCAACATCTCCAGCGCCTCGTACTGGGTGAGCTGCTGGCCCTCCTTGATGGCCACCGTGGACTGGTCGGTGTCGGCCGACTCCGAGGCCGCCTGCTTGTCGACGGTGAGGACCGGGCCGGTCTCCCCCTTCTTCAGCGGGTGGTCGCGCAGGATCAGGTAGGCGTTCATCACCTTGGTGACACTGGCGATGGGCGCCGGTGTCTCGGTGCCCGAGCCGCCCATGCTGCCCACCCCGACCACCTCGGCCGCCGACTGCCCCTTGGCGGGCCAGGGGATGGTGAGCGGGCTCCCGGTGAAGGAGTACGAGGCCGGGACGGAGAGCCCCACCGTGGCGGACGGCAGCGGGCGCAGCAGCTGAGCCGCCGCCACGACGCCGAGCACCAGGGCCAGGAACACCGTCCAGATGGTGACGCGCTTGAGCGCACGGCGCAGCGGCGAGACCGGGCGGGCGCTGAGCGCCGCCAGTACCTGCATCGCCTCGGAGGTCGTCTCCGGCTGCGACAGCGCCGCGGGCTGCGCCAAGTCCTGCGGCAGCGGATCCGGGGCCGGCAGCGGCCGGGGATCGGGCTCCGGCAGGGGTGCGGGGGCCGGCCCGGGCTCGGGGGCCGGCCCCGGCGCGGGCTTCGGCCCCGGGCCGGGTTCTGGCTCGGGGAGCGGCTCCGGTGCGGGCTCGGGCTCCGGCAGCGGAGCGGGAGCGGGCGGCACCGGCACCACACCGGCGGCCGGTCGGCCGGACTCGGCGGCGGTCTTCGCCGGCGCGCCGGGACGCACCGGCTGCGGCTTCTCCAGCTTCTCCACGGCGGCCTTCGCCGGTGCTTCGGCGGTGGACCGCGCGGACGCCGACGCCGGTGCGGCGTCCCGCATGGCGAGACGCGGATCGACCGCGGAGGAGCGCTCCTCGGGTGACCCGTCGCGGTCCGTGCCCTTGGTGTCGTCCTGCGCCGCGGACCGGCCGTCGACGGAACGGTCCTCGTCGACGGACGCCGTCGCGCGGCCCCCGGCGACCGGGCCGCTCTGCTGCTCAGCGGCCTTCCCGCCGGTCTCCGCCGCCCTCGCCGGGAGATCGCCGGGCAGGCGCAGCGTCCTGGTCGCGTTGTCGGCCGGCAGCCGCAGCGCGGTGGTCGCGTTGTCGGCGGGCAACCGCAGCGTGGTGGTCCTGTTGTCCACTTCCCGGACACGCAGCTGCACGGTCGAGCCGCCCTTGCCGACGGCCCCGCCCAGGGTGGCGGCGTCGTCGGGCGCGTCCTCGTCGGCACCGGCACCGGTGTCGGCGTCGGCACCGGCGTCGGCATCGGCACCGGCGTCGGCGTCGGCGTCGGCGTCGGCGTCGGCGGGATCGGCCCCGGCATCGACGTCGTCAACGGCTTCCCCATCGGCTTCGTCGGCGTCCGGGGCGGCCTCGGCCCCGGCCCGCCCACCGCCGTCGGAACCCGCGGCGGCGGGCGCCGCCCCCGCACCGGACGCCCCCGCCCCGGACCGCCCCGCCCCGGACGCCCCCGCACCGGACGGCCTCACGCCGGACGCCCCCGCACCGGACGGCCTCACCCCGGCAGCGTCCTCGTCGGCGGAGTCCTCGTCGACCCTGTCGTCGTCGCCCGCGTCCTCGACACCCATGCCGATGTCGCGCAGGCGCAGCTGCACGGTCGATCCGGGCCGCGCGGCGCCGTCCGCCGCCGCGCCGGAACCGGCCGCGACGGCGCCCGTCCGGCCCGGCGGGGTCTCCCGCTTCCGCTCCTGCTCCCCGTCGCGCAGCAACCTGTCGGGGGACTCGCCCACGTAACCCAGCCTCCTCATAGGCCCGGCGGGGCAACGGCCGACCCGATTTCGGGAAGCCGCCACCCCGCCCCATGTACTCGTACAGTCTCCGCCACCGGGCGGCCGATCCGGCCGCCCACACCCCGTCCGACCGGCGGATATCGCGGCGGTGCGATCGTCGCCCCGGCCGTTCCCTGGTCAGACGCGGGGCTCGGCACCGCTGGTTCCCCGTCTCGCGCGCTAGGTCACGATTCGGAGGCGTACTCGACAAGGCCGTGTGAGAGGCGTCACGCTGTCATTCATCCACGCGGGGAGGCTTGGATGGGCAAGAGCCGTAGAACAATTCCCGAGGAACTCCTGTTGCTCGCTCTGGACCCGACCACGGGCACCACGGCGCAGCCGCAGACCCTCGATCTCGGACTCGCCGGGGCACAGCTCGTCGAGCTGTCCCTGGCCGGACGGATAGTCCCTGATGGGGACCGGATCGCCGTGGTGCTGCCACGGCCGACCGGGGACCCCACCTTGGACCACGCCCTGGAACTGCTGCGCCGTCGCGGCAGTCCGGTGCGTGCCGCGCACTGGATCGGCGGGCCCCGACTGGGGCTCCGGCAGACGTATCTGGCGCACCTCGAACGGTGCGGCATGGTCACTGCGGTGCCGGGACAGGTGTGCGGGGTCCTTCCGACGACGCGTTACCAGGCGTCGGACGACTGCTCGAACGCCGCTATCAAGCAGCGACTCGACACGTCGATCCGGACCGGGGTCCCACCGGACCCGAGGACGGCCGCGCTGGCCGCCCTCGCGCATGCGGTGGGTCTCGGAAAGCACCTGTACCCGGGTAACGAGGGCAGGTCGTCGCGGTCCCGGCTGCGCGACCTGATCCGTTACGACCCGCTCGGTGGGATGGTCGCGCACGCCGTCATGGACGTGCAGAACGGCCTTCCGTCCCAGCAGGGCCGTAACAACGCCCAGGCGAGCGCGGCGCCGGCCACCGGCGACCACGCTCCGCGGACGGCGACCCGGGGTCCGGCGGCGCCCGGACGGGCCGTAGCCACCCGGGTCGGTGCCCGGTGAGCGACCGGCCCGCAAAGGGGCGCACGGTGAGCGGCACGCGCCGCTGACCGACAGTGAGCAACACGCAGGAAGCGAAGGGGCGGTCGCCCGGCACGGAAGTCGCCGGGCGACCGCCCCTTCGCCGTTCCCGGACCGGTCCGCCGGACCGGACGGCCACCGCGCCGGAGCACCGCCCTACCGGGGCGCCGCCGCACCGGGCACCGCCCTACCGGGGCGCCGCCGCACCGGGCCCGCGGGCGGGCACACCCGGCCGTCTCTTCCTCGTACTCGGCCTCGCTCGGCTGTTCTCCACCGTACTGTCGCTCTTACCAGCAAGGGGCGGTCGCCGTCTCGCCGAAGCGCTTTTCCGATGATCTGTTCTACTGCGCTCCCGCGATTCCCCGGCGCCGACCTGATCCAAGGTGGCATGCTGCTCCAAGTCAGGGGGGTTGGTACCAATTTCCACACTGTTCCGAGGATTGCCGGTCCAACATTCACCGGAGGCCCGGCCGGAGGTCGATGTGTCCGCGAGCATCAATCCCACCGTGCGCAGGCGACGCCTTGGCGCCGAACTGCGGCGACTGCGCGAGACCCTGGGCATGACGGCGGAAGAGGTGGCCGGGAGACTGATGGTCTCCCAGTCCAAGATCAGTCGCCTGGAGAACGGGCGGCGAAGCATCAGCCAGCGGGACGTCAGGGACCTCTGCGACGTCTACAACGTCGACGACGAGCGGATCCGCGCCGGCCTGATGGAGATGGCCAAGGAGTCCCGGCAGCGCGGCTGGTGGCACGAGTTCAACGACATCCCGTACAGCGTCTACATCGGGTTGGAGGCGGAGGCCTCCTCGATCCGCGCGTACGAGTCCTCGTTCGTCCCGGGGCTGATGCAGACCCAGGAGTACGCCGAGGCCGTGGTGCTGGGCACCCAGCCGGACACCGACGCCACCGCGGTACGGCGGCGGGTGGAGGTGCGGCTCAAGCGGCAGAGCCGGATCAACGGGGAGAACCGGCTCGGCAGCCTCTGGGCGGTGATAGACGAGGCCGTACTGCGGCGCGAGGTCGGCAGCCGCGCGGTGATGGCCCACCAGCTGGCCCAGCTGCTCGATCTGAGCTCGCGGTCCAACATCAACCTTCAGGTGATCCCGTTCTCGCACGGCGCGCACCCCGGCATGACCGGGACATTCTCCTTGATGGAGTTTCCCGAGTCCGCGGATTCGACGGTTGTCTACTTCGAAGGGGTGACAAGCGACCTCTACCTGGAGAAGGAGGCGGACGTCCGCCGCTATACCGGACTCTACGACCATCTGAGGGCCGCGGCCCTCAGTGTCGCGGAGAGCCGGACACTGATAGCCAAGATCGCAGAGGGGTACCAACCATGATCACCACGTTCGAGAACGGCCTGGCCTGGCGCAAGAGCAGCCACAGCGGCGGCAATGGTGCATGCGTCGAGATCGCCGTGCCGAGTGCGTCCTCCGTCGCGGTGCGCGACTCCAAGGATCCGCAGGGGCCGCAGCTGCGCTTCTCCCCCCAGGCCTGGGCCTCGTTCGCCGCTGCGGCCGGATCGGGCGCCTTCGGCGGGGTCTGACCGACCGCCACCCCTGTCGGCGTCCGCTCCTCACCACCCGAGTGGTCCCCCGCCGCCCCACGGGAGTCCCGTGGCCAGGTGGCCCGGCCCCCCGCCCCGCCCGTGGCGCCGGTGCCCGCCGTCATCCCGCGGCGGGCACCGGGCCCGGTCCCCCTCAGCGCGGCACGGGGTAGCGCACGGCCCAGGCCGACCCCTCCGACGCCTCCTGGCCGTGCAGCTCCGGCCCGTGCACGAGCTCCAGCACGAAGTCGTCCGCGAGTTCCAGGATCGTCCCCCGCCCCTCCAGCCCCGCCAGCAGCTCCGGCGGCAGCGCGGTGTCCCCGTGCAGGGCCCCGAGCAGGTTGCCGCAGATCGCCCCGGTCGAGTCGCTGTCGCCGGAGTGGTTGACGGCCAGCAGCAGCCCGGACTTCACGTCGTACGCCACCAGCGCGCAGTACACGCCGATCGCCAGGGCCTCCTCGGCCACCCAGCCCTCGCCGAGTTCCTCCACCCGCTCGGCGGAGGGCTCCCCGGCGCGGACCGCGTCCAGCGCCGCACGCAGCGCGGCCGTCGTCTCCTCGTGCGCGGGCCGCTCGGAGAGCAGCGCCAGCGCGAGGTGCACGCCCTCCTCCAGGGTTCCGCCGCGGGCCACCGTGTGGATGATCACCGCGAGCGCCCCGGCCGACAGGTAGCCGCTCGGGTGTCCGTGCGTCAGCACCGAGCACTCCACGGCCAGCTGGAAGACCAGCCCGGGCTCCCAGCTGGTGAGCAGGCCGAACGGTGCGGCGCGCATCACCGTGCCGCAGCCCTTGGAGTGCGGGTTCTTGGGCGCGTCCAGCGTGCCGAGCCGGTCCGCCTCCGGACCGGAGAGCCCGGACAGGCAGGCCTGGCCGGGTGCGCGCTGGGCGTACAGCCACTCCTCCCGGCCGAGCCAGCCGAGGTCGGCCCGGCGCTCGTCCGGGCCCCAGTCACGCTGGGTGGCGGCCCAGCGCAGGTAGGCGAGATGGACGTCGGTGGGCGGGTGCCAGCCTCCGGTGTCGCGGCGCACGTGGGCCCGGATCAGGCCGTCGACGGTGAACAGCGACATCTGGGTGTCGTCGGTTATCGCGCCGCTGCGGCCGTAGGCGGGGGCGTAGCCCGTCACGCCGAGCGGGCCGTGCACCGCCCGGATCTTCTCCAGCGACTCGAACTCGATGCCGGCGCCGAGCGCGTCGCCGATCGCCCCGCCGAGCAGACAGCCCCGCACCCGGCTGCGGAAGTCCTGCTGCTGCGCACGTGACCACAGTGGCATCACGAGTCGGTACCTCTCTCCCGGGAAGCGTGGGGGTGCCCCCGGACAAGGCCGGGGGAAGGGCGCCCGACGACCGATCGCGCGCCCCCGCACTGTATTCGACTTGTCGGCCGGTCAGACCGGTACCCTGCGAACGCCAGTTCTTCAACAGTTTGTTGCTGCCGCGCCATGCGCCGGCCGTGGACCGCCACCCGGGCCTGCCTAGCGTCCCCGGTCATGACCACCACCCGTATCCGCCTGACCGCCGCGCTGACGCTCACCGGCGCGCTCGTCCTCGGCTCCCCCGCCCTGGCCTTCGCCGACGGCCCCCTCGGGACCGCCCCCACCGCCTCGGCGAAGCAGCACGCTCCGGCCATCCCCTTCACCGCGGCGAACGTGGTGCAGCAGGCGGACGGCGGCTTCACCCTGACCTGGACCGCTCCCGGTGCCCGCGGCGTGACCGTCTACGCCGGCACCGACCAGGAGGACATCCGCCACCGCAAGCCCGTCGCCCGCGGCGCCGGCTCCGCCACCGTGACGGTCAGCGGGCTGGCCGCCGCCGACCGCTGGTTCTTCGAGCTCGTCCCGGACCGTGGCGAGTCGCTGATCGTCGCCGACCGCTCGCTGCACCTGGCCTCCGCGCCCAACTTCCGCGACGCCGGGGGCTACCGCACCGCCGACGGCCGCTGGGTCAGGATGGGCGTCGTCTACCGCTCCGGCGACCTCAGCAGGCTGACCGACCAGGATCTCGCCAAGCTCCGCCGGCTCGGCCTCACGGAGGTCTTCGACCTCCGTACCCCCGGCGAGCAGAAGGCCGCGCCCGACCGCGTCCCGGCCGGCGCCACCACCGTCGACGCCAACGTCCTCGGCGCCGCCGACACCGGGGCGTTCGACGTCACCGGTCCGGAGGCCGCGGTCCGGGCGATGACCGACGCCGAGCGCACGATGGTCTCCGCCGACAGCGCCCGGGCGGCCTACCGATCGGTGCTGGTCGCGCTGGTCGAGCGGAACGACGAGGGCGTGCTCTACCACTGCACCGCCGGCAAGGACCGGACCGGCTGGGCCTCCGCCGCCCTGCTCACCGCCCTCGGCGTGCCGCGCGACACCGTGGAGGCCGACTACCTGGCCAGCAACACCTACCGGGCCGCCGAGAACGCCGCCACCCTGGCCCAGCTGCCGCCGGCCTACCAGGCCGTCTACAAGCCGCTGCTGGAGGTGCGCCCCGAGTACCTGGAGGCGGGCTTCGACGAGGTCCGGCAGAAGTTCGGCTCCTTCGACGCCTATCTGAAGTCCGGCCTGGGCCTGGACCAGCGGGACCAGCGCGATCTGCGCAGCCGGCTGCTGGTCGGCTGACCGGCGGCCGGCCCGCCACGCGCCCCGGGGGCGCGGAGCGGGCCGGCCCGGCGGCGGGTCACCCACCGCAGCTGTCACCCGAGGTGGCCGGCCCCGACAGGATGTGGACCACGGCGAAGAGCTCGACCAGGAAGAACACCGTCGCGAACACCGCCACCAGCGCGGCCAGCGCCGTCCAGAGGCCCTGATGGCGCCCGCCCGCCCGGCTGCCGAGAACCGCCCGGAAGGCGCCGGCCGCGGACCCGAGGCCGAGCAGCACGCCCAGGAAGAGGGCCGCCCTGGCCGACGCCGGCGTCGCGAGCGCCGGGCGGCAGTGCTGGAGCGGCGCCAGCACGTCGTGGTCGACCCCGACGGCGTACCGCACGAACAGCCAGCCGACGGCTCCCGCCAGCACCACCGCGCCGAGCCAGGGCAGCCGCGCCCTCCGGAGGCCGTCTCCCGACCCGTTCACCCCACCACTCCCTCTCTCGTTCCCGCTCAGTACCAGTTCGGCTGGACCCGGACGAAGTGCATCTTCTGCTGCCCCTCGGCCGAGGCCTCGTGCCCGGACCGGCCGTCCAGGCTGACGTTCTTCCGGGGGTCGGAGTGCTGCGTGTAGCGGATGTCGCCGTCCGGCGTCACCGCCGTGACGACCGCCGTGTGGTGGATGTTGCCCTTCTCCAGCCCGTCGTTCTGGTCGGTGTCCTCCTCGAAGAAGACCAGGTCACCGGGCTTCACCTCGGAGGCGGGGAGCTCCCGCCCACCGTTGCCGACCATGAAGTCGCGGAGGTTCTCGGCGCCTCCCCACGCGTGGCTGTGCTGCTGCCCGACCAGCCCCAGGCCCATCCAGCCCGGATCGTTGCCCTTGTTCCAGGCATCGCCCTCGAAGGTCCAGTCGCCCTTCATCCGGACGCCGGACTGCAGCAGGGCCTCCGAGGCGAAGTTGGTGCAGTTGTTCTCGCCGTCGAAGTCCCCGGAGCCGTCGTTCCAGTGCTCCAGCGTCCACTGCACCATCGCCACCCGGTCGAACTTGCGGTCAGGACCGCCCCGCAGGTCCTCCTTGACGCTGTCCGGGATGCCGGGCAGGCCGGCGAGCCGGACCGGGTCCGAGAGTTCGAGCTGCTTGCGCTGGGCGTCCGAGAGCGAGTCCCACCAGTCGGCGACCAGTCGCGGATCCTTGCCGTCCGGGATGTCGCCGGAGAGCATGTCCAGCTCGACCTGGGAGGCCTCGCCCTGCAGTTCGTCCAGGGCCCGGCCCGGATCGGTCTCGCAGGTGGCCGCACCGAGCTTGCGCAGCTCGGCCGCCGCCCGGTCGTCCGCCTGGGTGGCCTCCCGCAGCGCCTCCTTGATCAGGTCCGCGACCTCGTTCATGTGGGTGATCTTCTCGCCGGTCACCTCGCCGGTGGTGCAGACCGTGCCGGATCCGTCCACCTCCAGCTGGTAGCCGACGGCCAGGTCGACGGCGTGGGCCAGGGCCCGCTGCGCGTACTCGACCGAGGAGTGCCAGCCGTCGAGCACCATCGCGACACCGCGCATGATGTCGGCGCCGGCCTCCAGGATCTTCGCCTGCTCGTCCAGCTTCCTGCCCGCGGCCTCGCCGACCGCGTCCTGCCAGTCGTCCTTGAGCGGACCCACCCCGTTGCGGTGGATGTCGTCGACGGCCTGCCAGGCCTCCTTGGACAGCTCCAGCCAGCCCTCGGCGGCGCGCTGCAGCTTCGCCGGGTCGGCGGCCTTCAGGGCGGCGTACTCGACCATGCTCACGCCCCCGCGTTCAGGTCGCGCGCGGCCTGGTCGAAGCGCCGGCCGGCCTCCTCGTTGGCGGCGTCGTAGGAGTGCGCGGAGTCCCGTAGCTGCTCGGAGTAGGTCTGCAGCTGCTGCACCACCGAGGTCATGTGGGTCTGCCAGGCCTGCGCGCACTCCTGCAGCGCCGGGCCGGCCGCCCACTCGGGGTAGGCGCCGGCGGCGATCAGGCTTCCGTCCAGCCAGTGCCCGGACCTCTCGCCGACGTGCGCGGAGGTCGCGCCGAGTGCTCCGGAGGCCTGGTGCAGGCCGTCCGGGCGGATGCGGATGTCGAACACGTCTTTCCCCCGTGGATCGTGGACAGCCCACGCTGCCACCGAGGGTGACGCACGGGAGCGGCCCACGGTTGCAGCGGCCGGCCGGGCGCCCCGGATCGTCCGGCACCGGTCCCCGGCACCGGACGGTCCGCCGCCGGTCAGTCCAGGACCGGGAGCAGCTCCGGCAGGTGCCCGTCCGAGGCGAGGGCGGCGGCCCGGCGCTCGGCCGGCACCTCGCCGTAGGTGGTGGTGCGCTGGCGGTGCGGCCGGCCGGCCGCCTCGGCGATGGCCTCCAGGTCGCGCACGGACTTGTAGCTGCCGTACGCCGAGCCGGCCATCCGCGAGATGGTCTCCTCCATCAGCGTGCCGCCCAGGTCGTTGGCGCCCGAGCGGAGCATCTCGGCGGCGCCCTCGGCCCCCAGCTTCACCCAGCTGGTCTGGATGTTGGGGATGTGGGTGTGCAGCAGCAGCCTGGCCATCGCGACCACCGCCCGGTTGTCGCGGGCGGTCGGCCCGGGCCGGGAGATGCCGGCCAGGTAGACCGGTGCGTTGGTGTGGATGAAGGGGAGGGTGACGAACTCGGTGAACCCGCCGGTCCGCTGCTGGATCTCCGCGAGCAGCCGCAGGTGGCCCAGCCAGTGCGCGGGCGTGTCCACGTGGCCGTACATCATCGTGGACGAGGAGCGGATGCCCAGCTCGTGCGCGGTGCCGACGACCTCGACCCAGGTGGCCGCGGGCAGCTTGCCCTTGGTCAGCACCCAGCGGACGTCGTCGTCCAGGATCTCGGCGGCGGTACCGGGGATGGTGTCCAGACCGGCCTCCTTGGCCTGCTGGAGCCAGTCCCTGATGGAAAGTCCGGTGCGGGTCGCGCCGTTGACCACCTCCATCGGCGAGAAGGCGTGCACGTGCATGCCGGGCACCCGGGCCTTCACCGCGCGGGCGATGTCGAAGTACGCGGTGCCGGGCAGGTCGGGGTGGATGCCGCCCTGCATGCAGACCTCGGTGGCGCCGACGTCCCAGGCCTGGGCGGCGCGGTCGGCGACCTGGTCCAGCGAGAGGGTGTAGGCGTCGGCGTCGGTGCGGCGCTGGGCGAAGGCGCAGAACCGGCAGCCGGTGTAGCAGACGTTGGTGAAGTTGATGTTCCGGGTGACGCAGTAGGTGACGGTGTCGCCGACCGCGTCCCGGCGGACGTCGTCGGCGATCCGGCAGAGCGCGTCCAGGGCCGGACCGTCGGCGTGGAACAGGGCCAGTGCCTGATCGTCGGTCAGCCGGGTCGGGTCGTCCGCGGCCACCGCCAGCGCCTCGCGGACGTCACCGGTCAGCCGCTCGGGCGCGGCGCCGGCGACCTGCTCGCGCAGCGCCTCCCAGTCCCCGTAGACGTCCTCGAAGTCGGCCCGGCGGTCACCGGTGCGCCCGTCGGTGTCGATGGTGCGGTGCAGGTCGGTGCGCCCGTAGGAGGCGGGCAGGTCCTCCGGCTCCTGCCAGGGCAGGCCGACCGGCCTGGCGTCCGCCCGGGCCAGGCCGGTGGCCGGGTCGGCGAGCGCGTTGACGTGCGGCAGGATCCGCGGGTCCAGCCAGGGCTCGCCGCGCAGCAGGTACTCGGGGTGGACGGTGAGCCGCTCGCGCAGCTCGAAGCCGGCTTCGGCGGTTCGGGCCGCCAGGTCGTCGATGTGCGGCCAGGGGCGCTCGGGGTTGACGTGGTCCGGCGTCAGCGGCGAGACGCCGCCCCAGTCGTCGATGCCCGCGCCGATGATCAGCGCGAACTCGCCGCCGACCAGGTTCGGCGGCGCCTGGACCCGTGCGGAGGGTCCGAGCACCAGGCGGGTGACGGCGATCGCCGCCGCCAGCTCCTCCAGCTCCGCGTCGGGCATCGCGCGCATCGCGGTGTCCGGCTTGGCCCGGAAGTTCTGCACGATCACCTCCTGGATCGCGTGGTAGCGCCGGGCGGTGCGCCGGATCGCGAACAGGGCGTCGGCCCGCTCCTCGTACGTCTCGCCGATCCCGATCAGCACGCCGGTGGTGAACGGCACGGCGCTGCGCCCGGCGTCCTCCAGCACCCGCAGCCGGACGGCGGGCTCCTTGTCCGGCGAACCGAAGTGCGGGCCGCCGGGCTCGGACCAGAGGCGGGTCGCGGTGGTCTCCAGCATCATGCCCATGGACGGGGCGACCGGCTTCAGCCGCTGGAAGTCCGTCCAGGTCAGCACGCCGGGGTTCAGGTGCGGCAGCAGGCCGGTCTCCTCCAGCACCCGGATCGCCATCGCCCGGACGTAGGCGAGGGTGTCGTCGTAGCCGTGCGCGTCCAGCCACTCGCGGGCCTCGGGCCACCGCTCCTCCGGCCGGTCGCCGAGTGTGAAGAGGGCCTCCTTGCAGCCCAGCGCGGCCCCCTGACGGGCGATCTCCAGGACCTCGTCCGGTGAGAGGTACATGCCGTGGCCGGCCCGCCTGAGCTTCCCCGGGACGGTCACGAAGGTGCAGTAGTGGCACTTGTCCCGGCACAGCCGGGTGAGCGGGATGAAGACCTTCTTCGAGTACGTGACGACCCCGGGCCGCCCGGCCTGCGCCAGCCCGGCGTCGCGCACCCGCGCGGCGCTCTCGCACAGCGCCCGCAGATCGGCCCCCCGGGCCTGGAGCAGCACCGCCGCCTCGCCCGCGTCGAGCGCCACGCCGTCACGGGCGCGGCGCAGGGCCCGCCTCATGGCGTTCGCGGTGGGGGCGGGAGCGGAAGTGGCCGGGGAGGCGTCCGTTACGTCCATGGCGCGACCCTACGCCTGCTTTCAGCCCGTAGGACTACGTGACCCTGAGTTGGGATCAGGGTCACCCGCCCCGGTACATGCGTCGTGAGGCGTAGCCGCATCTGGCTCCGTAGGGCGATGCCGGCGGCCCGCCGATCGCCTCTAATGGAGTGGGGACGGGCGAGCGGGTCACAGCTACGGAGGGGTTGAACGCGATGACGGACGACACGACGACGGCGGGGCAGGTCGCAGCGCCGTACCGGCCTGGGCGGCGCACGGCGGTGCGGGTGCTGGTGCCGGTGACGGTGGCCGGGGTGGTGGCCGCAGGCATCGGTCTGGTGCCCGCGCTGGCCGACGGCGGGGCACCGGGCCTGCCGCCCCTGACGGCCCAGCAGGTGGTGGCGAAGGCGCTCGGCTCCGAGTCCCGGACGCTCACCGGCACCGTGCAGGTCTCCGCCGACCTGGGGGTGCCCGCGCAGCTGCTCGGCTCCGCCGCGGGTCTCGGCGGCGGCTCGGGTCTCGGCGGCGGAGCGGGGGCCGGGCAGCAGGGCTCCCCGGCCGCGCCGCAGACCGAGCTGCCGGCTCTGCTGGGCGGCGAGCACACCCTGCGGGTCGCGGTGGACGGCCCCGACCGACAGCGGGTCGGGCTGATCAAGGACCTCGCCGAGTACGAGCTGGTCCGCAACGGGAGCCAGGCCTGGGCCTGGGACAGTGCCCGCAACGAGGCCGTGCACCTGGCGCTGCCCCAGGGCGCCGCTGCCGGCGAGGCCGCCGGGGCCCCGCTGACGGGCGTGCCCA
Source organism: Kitasatospora sp. NBC_00315 (assembly GCF_041435095.1). Taxonomy (NCBI): domain Bacteria; kingdom Bacillati; phylum Actinomycetota; class Actinomycetes; order Kitasatosporales; family Streptomycetaceae; genus Kitasatospora; species Kitasatospora sp. NBC_00315. The sequence goes on from NZ_CP108025.1 coordinate 3,561,121, forward strand.
GCACCCCGCAGGAGGCGGCGAAGCGGTTCCTCGACCTGAGTGCGGACAGCACCTCCGTAACGGTGGATGGTACGGAGACGGTGGCCGGCCGGAAGGCGTACCGGCTGAGCGTGCGGCCGACCGGCGCGGGCTCGACGATCGGTGAGGTGCGGATCGCGGTGGACGCCGACAACGGCGTGCCGCTGGCGGTGGTGGTGAAGGCCGCCGACGGGGGCGCCACCGTGTTCGACGTCCACTTCAAGGACGTCTCCTTCGCCGCGCCGGCGGCCGGGACCTTCGACTTCAGCGCTCCCAAGGGCGCGAAGGTGACGGAGCAGAAGGCCGGTGGCGGGGCTCCCGGCCAGGCCGCCGGTAAGGCCGCGAAGGCTCCCGGCGCCGCCGGGGACGGCCTGAACGTGCTCGGTGAGGGCTGGACGAGCGTGCTCGGCACCACGCTGCCCACCGGCGGGGCGTCCGCTCCGGCCGGGGCCGGGGGCACGCACGGCGAGCAGTTCGGCGGCCGGAGCGCGCAGCAGCTGGCCAAGGCGCTCGGCAAGCCCGTCAAGGGCGGCACCCTGATCGGCACCAAGGTGCTCAACGTGCTGATCACGGATGACGGCCGGGTGTTCGCCGGCGCGGTGACGCTGCCGGTGCTGCAGAGTGCGGCCGGGGTGAAGTAGATGACACAGGCTCCCACCGCGGAGCCGGCCGGGGGCCGGGCCGCGGACGCGCGCCCGGCCCCGGTGGCCGTCCCCGCGCCGGCACTCCCCGCCGGCGATGCCGTCATCAGTACCAGCGGCCTGACCAAGCGCTTCCGGGGCGGCCAGCTCGCGGTGGACGGCCTGGATCTGACGGTGCCCCGGGGCAGCGTCTTCGGCTTCCTCGGCCCGAACGGCTCCGGCAAGACCACCACGATCCGGATGCTGATGGGCCTGATCGCGCCGTCCGCCGGGAGCGCGACGGTGCTCGGCGAGGCCATGCCGCAGTCGGTGGGCACGGTGCTGCCCCGGGTGGGCGCCCTGATCGAGGGGCCCGCCCTCTACGGATTCCTCTCCGGGCGCGACAACCTGGTCCGCTACGACTGCGCCGACCCGACCGCCGATCCGCGCACCCGCGGCCGGCGGGTCGGCGAGGCGCTGGACCGGGTCGGTCTGACGGCGGCGGCCGGCAAGAAGGCCAGGGCGTACTCGCTGGGGATGAAGCAGCGGCTCGGCCTGGCGGCCGCCCTGCTCCAGCCGCGTGAGCTGCTGGTGCTGGACGAGCCGACCAACGGTCTCGATCCGCAGGGCATGCGGGAGATCCGCACCCTGGTCAGGGACGTGGCGGCGGAGGGCACCACGGTCTTCCTCTCCTCGCACCTGCTGGACGAGATCGAGCAGGTCTGCACGCACGCCGCCGTGATGTCGCGCGGACGCCTGGTGGTCCAGGGCACCGTGCCGGAGCTGGCGGCCCGGGCCCAGGGCCGGCTGGTGGTCCGGACCTTGGACGTCGCTCCGGCGGCCGGGATCCTCTCGGCCCACGGGCTGAGCGGCGTCCGCACCGGCGAGGACCGGGTGGAGGCCGAGGCGGGCCGTACCGACGAGGAGGCCCTCCCGGAGCTGTGCGCGGCGCTGGTCGCCGCCGGGGTGCGGGTGGTCGGCTTCGGAGTCGAGCGGGGCACGTTGGAGGACGCCTTCGTGGCGCTGACCGGGGAGGGCTTCGATGTCGCGGGCTGAGACCGACGAGGTGGCGCCGGCCGCCGCAGGACCGGCCGCCGGGGCGGTGGCCGCGGTGGCGGCCGCCCCCGCGGGGGTGGCCCCGATGGCGGCGGAGGGCCGCCGGCCGCAGACGGCGGCGGGCTTCCTGGCGCTGTTCCGGAGCGAGGTGGCGCTGACCTTCCGACGGGTCAGGACGATGGCCCTGCTGGGCATCCTGGCGGTGCTGCCGGTGCTGATCGGCGTGGTGGTCAGGATCCAGACCGGCGACGCGCACGGCGGGGAGGGGCCGGCCTTCCTCGCCCAGGTCAGCCAGAACGGCCTGTTCCTGGTCTTCACCTCGCTGGCCGTCGCGCTTCCGGTGTTCCTGCCGATGACGGTCGGTGTGGTCGCGGGCGACTCGATCGCGGGCGAGGCGAGTACCGGCACCCTGCGCTACCTGCTGGTCGCCCCGGCCGGCCGGACCCGGCTGCTGGCGGCCAAGTTCGCGGCCGGGCTGGTGTTCTGCGCGGCGGCGACCGCGACGGTCGCGCTGGCCGCGCTGGCGACGGGCGCGGCGCTCTTCCCGCTCGGCGAGGTGACGCTGATCTCGGGCGACTCCATCGGCCTGGGCGCGGCGCTGCTGCGGGCCGTCCTGGTGGCGGGCGTGGTGGCGGCCTCGCTGGCCGGGCTGGTCGCGATCGGGCTGTTCGTCTCGACGCTGACGGGCAGCGGGATCGCCGCGATGGCGAGCACCGTCGGGTTGGTGATCACCGTGCAGATCCTGGACAGCTTCCCGCAGCTGCACGCGATCCAGCCGTACCTCTTCAGCCACCACTGGCTGAGCTTCGCCGACCTGCTGCGGCAGCCGATGTACTGGGACGGTGTGCTGCGCAACCTCGGTGTGCAGGCGGTCTACGTCGCGATCTTCGGCTCCGCCGCGTGGGCCCGCTTCACCAGCAGGGACGTCACGGCCTGACCCTCCGGGGCGGTGCGAGCCGGCAGCGCCGGCTCGCACCGCCCCGGGCCAGCGGGTGGCGCAGGTCAGCGGGTGGCGGCCGGGGCCGTGACGGGCCGGTCGGCGGGCCCTTCGGCCGCGGCGAGGGCCGCCGCGCGGTCCGCCCGCAGCCGCCGCAGCGCGTCCCAGGTCAGCAGCGCCAGGGCGACCCAGACCAGCGCGAAACCGCCCCAGCGGGCGGGCTCCATGGTCTCGTGCATCACGGCGACGCCGATCAGGAACTGGAACACCGGGGCCAGGTACTGGAGCAGACCGAGCACGGTCAGCGGGACCCGCACCGCCGCGGCGCCGAAGAAGAGCAGCGGGACGGCGGTGACCACGCCGCTCAGCACCAGCAGCCCGGAGTGCCCCCACCCGTACGAGCCGGGGACGGTGTGGCCGAGCGTGCCCTGCCCGCTGACCGCGAGGTAGATCAGGTAGCCGAGGGCGAAGGGGAACAGGAAGGCGCTCTCCGTCGCGAGGCTCTCCAGCCCGCTCAACCCGACCTTCTTCTTCAGCAGGCCGTAGATCGCGAAGGAGAACGCCAGGGTCAGCGCGATCCACGGCGGCTGCCCGTAGGCGATGGTGAGGACCGCCACCGCGAGGGCGCCGACGCCGACCGCGGCCCACTGGGCCGGCCGCAGCCGCTCGTGCAGCAGCAGGACGCCGAACGCGATGGTGACCAGCGGGTTGATGAAGTACCCGAGGCTGGTCTCGACGACGTGCCCGCTGTTGACACCCCAGATGTAGACGCCCCAGTTGACCGAGACGACGGCCGCCGCGCCGGCCGACATCGCCAGCCGCCGGGGCTGGCGCAGCAGCGGCCTGACCCAGCTCCAGTGGCGCTGCACCAGCAGCAGCACCAGGACGGCGACCAGTGACCAGACCATCCGGTTGACCAGGATGTCGTCGGCCCGGCTGGGTTCCAGCAGTGGCCAGAACAGCGGGAAGAGCCCCCAGATCCCGTACGAGGCGACGCCGAACCAGAGGCCACGGGCGGCCTCCTGTGGGGATGTCTCCGGCATGACGGCCTGCCCTCCGCGCGCGCTTGTGTCGAGCCGACGGTAGCGGGCGCGCAGTGGCGTGTCATCGCCATTAGCGGTTTTTGGTCATGACAATCACGTGACAGATCGGGCCCGGGGCGCCGGGCGCCCGCCTCAGCCCCGCAGAGCGGCCCGCAGCGTCTCGGCGAGCGGGGTGGTCGGCCGGCCGATCAGCCGGGCCAGGTCGCCGTCGGTGTCGGCGAGCTCGCCCCGGGCGATCGCGGCGTCCACGTCCACCAGGATCTCCGCGAGGACCGGCGGCAGACCCGCGCCCAGCAGCACCTTGAGGTGCTCGTCCGCCGTCACGTTGTGGAAGGTCACCGGGCGGCCGCGCTGCCCACCGGACGGGTCCGGTGGGCAGCCGCCGTGCGCGTGGCCGTGCGCCTGGCCGGGCGTCGGCCGGGCGCCGTCAGCCGACCGTCCAGGTGTCGCTGCCGGCCAGCAGGGCGGCGAGCTCGCCGGGGCCGCGCCGGGCGGTGGCGGCGGCAAGCTGCTCCGCCATCAGCGTGTCGTAGACCGGACGCCGGACGCTGCGCAGGACCCCGATCGGGGTGTGGTGCAGCGTGTCGGCGTCGGCGATCCGGGACAGCGCGAAGGCGGTGGCGGGGCCGGCCGCGTGCGCGTCGTGGACCAGCACCCCGCCCTCGTTGGCCGGCGTCACGGCGGCCGCGTACAGCTCACCGCTGCCGGCGTCACGGAACACGCCCTGGCCGCCGTCCGCGCCGAAGCGGACCGGCTGCCCGTGCTCCAGCCGGATCAGCGCCTCGTCCCTGGTGCCCGGCTCCTTGAGCACCTCGAACGCGCCGTCGTTGAAGATGTTGCAGTTCTGGTAGATCTCCACCAGCGCCGTGCCCTCGTGCTCGGCCGCCGCGCGGAGCACCGACTGCAGGTGCTTGCGGTCCGAGTCGATGGTGCGGGCGACGAAGGTGGCCTCCGCGCCGATCGCCAGCGAGAGCGGGTTGAACGGTGCGTCGAGCGAGCCCATCGGCGTGGACTTGGTGATCTTCCCGAGCTCGCTGGTCGGCGAGTACTGGCCCTTCGTCAGGCCGTAGATCCGGTTGTTGAACAGCAGGATCTTCAGGTTGACGTTGCGCCGCAGCGCGTGGATGAGGTGGTTGCCGCCGATCGACAGCGCGTCGCCGTCCCCCGTCACCACCCAGACGCTCAGATCCTGCCGGGAGGTCGCCAGACCGGTCGCGATCGCCGGGGCGCGACCGTGGATGGAGTGCATCCCGTAGGTGTTCATGTAGTACGGGAACCGGGAGGAGCAGCCGATCCCGGACACGAACACGGTGTTCTCCCGGCGGATGCCGAGCTCCGGCATGAACGCCTGCACGGCGGCGAGGATCGCGTAGTCCCCGCAGCCCGGGCACCAGCGGACCTCCTGGTCGGTCTTGAAGTCCCGGGCGCTCTGCGGGCCGTCGGCCTTCGGGACCAGCTCCAGGGAGCGGAAGTTCTCAGTCATCGGTCTCGTCCCCGTCCAGCGTTCCGATCGCCGCCCACAGCATGTCCGCCAACTGCGCTGCCTTGAAAGGCAGTCCGCGCACCTGGTTGTAGGACTGCGCGTCCACCAGGTACTTGGCGCGCAGCAGCAGGGCCAGTTGGCCCAGGTTCATCTCCGGCACGATCACCCGGTCGTACGCGGCCAGCACCCCGCCGAGGTTGGCCGGGAAGGGGTTGAGGTTGCGCAGGTGGGCCTGGGCGACCCGGCCGCCGTCGGCGCGCACCCGGCGCACCGCCGCCGCGATCGGCCCGTAGGTGGAGCCCCAGCCGAGCACCAGCACCCGGGCGTCGCCGCCCGGGTCGTCGACCACCAGCGGATCGACGGAGATTCCGTCGATCTTGGCCTGCCGGGTGCGGACCATCAGGTCGTGGTTGGCGGGGTCGTAGGAGATGTTGCCGTTGCCGTCCTGCTTCTCGATCCCGCCGATCCGGTGCTCCAGGCCCGGCGTCCCGGGCACCGCCCAGGGGCGGGCCAGGGTGAGCGGGTCGCGCTTGTACGGCCAGAACACCTCCGAGCCGTCCTCCAGGGTGTGGTTCGGGCCGGTCGCGAAGTCCGGTGCGATCTCGGGAAGTTCGTCGACCTCCGGGATCCGCCACGGCTCGGAGCCGTTCGCCAGGTAGCCGTCGCTCAGCAGGAACACCGGCGTCCGGTAGGTGACGGCGATCCTGGCCGCCTCCAGCGCCGCGTCGAAGCACTCGGCGGGCGTCGCGGGGGCGACCACCGGTACCGGGGCCTCACCGTTGCGGCCGAACATGGCCTGCAGCAGATCCGCCTGCTCGGTCTTGGTCGGCAGGCCGGTGGAGGGCCCCCCGCGCTGGATGTCCACCACCAGCAGCGGGAGTTCGAGCGAGACGGCGAGGCCGATCGCCTCCGACTTCAGCGCCACGCCCGGCCCCGAGGTGGTGGTGACCCCGAGCGCGCCGCCGAAGGCCGCGCCGAGCGCCGCGCCGATGCCGGCGATCTCGTCCTCGGCCTGGAACGTCCTGACGCCGAAGTTCTTGTGCCGGCTCAGCTCGTGCAGGATGTCGGACGCCGGGGTGATCGGGTACGAGCCGAGGTAGAGCGGCAGTCCCGAGCGGCGGGCGGCGGCGATCAGGCCGTAGGAGAGCGCCAGGTTCCCGGAGATGTTGCGGTAGGTGCCCGCGGGCAGGGCGGCCGGGGCGATCTCGTAGCTGACGGCGAAGTCCTCGGTCGTCTCACCGAAGTTCCACCCGGCCCGGAAGGCGAGCACGTTCGCCTCGGCGATCTGCGGCTTGGCGGCGAACTTCGAGCGCAGGAACGCCTCCGTCCCCCGGGTCGGCCGGTGGTACATCCAGGACAGCAGCCCCAGCGCGAACATGTTCTTCGCCCGCTCGGCGTCCTTGCGGGCCAGCCCGCTGTCCTTGAGGGCCTCCAGGGTGAGCGTGGTCAGCGGCACCCGGTGCAGGTGATAGGCCTCCAGGGAGCCGTCGTCGAGCGGATCGGCCGGATATCCGACCTTCGCCAGCGCGCGTTTCGTGAACTCGTCGGTATTCACGATGATCTCCGCGCCGCGCGGAAGATCCGCGAGATTCGCCTTCAAAGCGGCCGGATTCATCGCCACCAGCACATTCGGCGCGTCGCCGGGCGTCAGAATGTCGTGGTCCGCGAAGTGCAGCTGGAAGCTGGAGACACCCGGAAGGGTTCCGGCGGGCGCCCGGATCTCGGCCGGGAAGTTCGGCAGGGTGGACAGGTCGTTCCCGAAGGACGCGGTCTCGGACGTGAAGCGGTCACCCGTGAGCTGCATCCCGTCACCGGAGTCGCCGGCGAATCGGATGATCACCCGGTCGAGTCGTCTGACCGGCTTGACGGGCCTGGGCTGTGAGCCTCCCGGCGGGAGCGGGCCGGAATGGGATTCGTTCCCGTCCGAGCCGTCCACTGCCTCTGACTGATCGACCTGGCTGGTCACTGCCGCGGACCTCCTCGTGGGCATCAGCCGCGGGCGTGAGCCGTGTGCCCCGTCCGCCTGGTGCACCATCCGCATCCTATGCGCGGGATGAATCCAGCGGACGGAACTTGGGCATGCGGCGGGAAGTGCTTCCTCGTTGTCCTTTTTCCGCAGTTCTTCACACCGATATCAGCAGCACGGAGAACCGCCCCCCGACACACCGGCCGATTCCGTGCCCCACCCCGGCGCGCGAACGGGAGCCGGAGGTGGGGCACGAACGGAAGCGAGGATCGGAAGCCGGGTCAGGAACCCAGGTAGGTGAGCACCGCGAGCACCCGGCGGTGGTCCTCCGGGCTCTGGGCGAGGCCGAGCTTGAGGAAGATGTTGCTGACGTGCTTCTCCACCGCGCCGTCCGAGACGACCAGCTGCTTGGCCACGGCGGCGTTGGTGCGGCCCTCGGCCATCAGCCCCAGCACCTCCCGCTCGCGCGGGGTGAGGCCCTCCAGCACGTCACCGCGGCGGCTGCGGCTCAGCAACTGCTGCACCACCTCCGGGTCCAGCGCCGTACCGCCGCCGGCCACCCGGACCACCGCGTCGACGAACTCGCGCACCTCGGCGACCCGGTCCTTGAGCAGGTAGCCGACACCCCGGGTGGAACCGGCCAGCAGCTCGGAGGCGTACCGCTCCTCGACGTACTGCGACAGCACCAGCACGCCCAGCGACGGGTAGAGGCCGCGCAGCGCCACGCAGGCCCGGACGCCCTCGTCGGTGTGGGTCGGCGGCATCCGCACGTCGGCGACCACCACGTCCGGCAGCGCGTCGGCGGCGGCGAGGTCGTGGATCGCCTTGAGCAGCGCCTCGCCGTCCCCGACTCCTGCCACGACCTCCAGGCCGCGGTCGGTGAGCAGCCGGGTCAGTCCCTCCCGCAACAGAACGGAGTCCTCGGCGATGACGACGCGAAGCATGGCGGCCTTCCGGTGGGCTGGACTGACGGGGTCAGTCTTCCCTATCCGCCTGTCCGCACGGGCTCCGACCGGAAGATCACATGGTACGAATGGCCACCGCGTCGCACAGCCCCTGCAGGGCCGCCTTGGCCGGGCATTCCGGCAGCGGGGCCAGCAGCGCGCGGGCCTCCTCGGCGTAGCGCAGGGTCTCGCGGCGGGCGTGCTCCAGCGCGGGGTGCTTGCGCAGCAGCCGCAGCGCCTCGGCGTGCAGCACGTCGTCGGCCAGGTCGAGCTGGAGCAGTTCGCGCAGCCGGACGTCCGACGGGTCGGCCGGGTCGGCGGGCATCTGCTGGAGCAGCAGGATCGGCAGTGTCGGCACGCCCTCGCGCAGGTCGGTGCCGGGCGTCTTGCCGGACTCGTGGCCGTCGCTGGCGATGTCGAGCACGTCGTCGGCGAGCTGGAACGCCATGCCCATCCGCTCGCCGTACTCGGTGAGGATGTCGACGACCCACGGCTGGGCGCCGGACATCAGCGAGCCGAAGCGGCAGGAGACGGCGACCAGCGAGCCGGTCTTGCCGGAGAGCACGTCGAGGTAGTGGCGCAGCGGGTCGTCGTCCGGGCCGGGGCCGGCGGTCTCCAGGATCTGGCCGGTGACCAGTCGCTCGAAGGCGTCGGCCTGGAGCCGGACGGCCTCCGGGCCGAGGTCGGCGAGCACCTGGGAGGCGCGGGAGAAGAGGAAGTCGCCGGTGAGGATGGCGACCGAGTTGTCCCAGCGGGAGTTCGCGCTGGGGGCGCCGCGCCGCACGGGGGCCTCGTCCATCACGTCGTCGTGGTACAGCGTCGCCAGGTGGGTCAGCTCGACCACCACGGCCGCCGGTACGACGCCCGGTGCGTAGGGGTCGCCGAACTGCGCGGCGAGCATCACCAGCAGCGGCCGGAACCGCTTGCCGCCGGCCTCGATGAGGTGGCTCGCGGTGATGGTGATGAAGGAGACGTCGCTCTTGACGGCCTCGGCGAGGGCGGCTTCCACCGCGTCCATGCCGCTCTGGACGTCGCGGGTCAGATCGCGGTCCTGCACGCTGAGCCCGAAGGGTCCCACGACGGTCACGAAGACCACTCCTGTCCCTGGTCGATCTAGCGGCCCGGTCCCTGAGTGCCGCCGCTGGCCATACAGGCAGGGTATCCGGTCACGAGTGGATCACTGCACGGGCGTGCGGGTCTGTCATGGCCGGTGCGGTCGGACCGGTCGCGGCCGTACGGGCGGCGCCGGTGCCCGGTCGGGCCCGTCCGGCCCCGCGTCCCCCCGGAGCAGGGTCCGGGCCGCGCTCCCCGGCGCGGCCCGGACCGCTGTGCGCGGCGGTTCAGCGGACGAACGGCGACACCTTCGACGCCAGGTCCAGGAAGTACTGCGGCAGCAGCCCCAGGCCCAGGGTGACCAGCACGCCGACGCCGATGGCGGTCGCCGTGAAGGCGCTGGGGACGGCCACCGTGGGGCCGCCCGGCTGCGGGTCGGAGAAGAACATCAGCACGATGACCCGGATGTAGAAGAAGGCCGCCACCGCCGAGCTGAGTACACCGACGATGACCAGCGGCGTGGCGCCGCCCGCCGCCGCGGCCTGGAACACCGCGAACTTCCCGGTGAAGCCCGAGGTGAGCGGGATGCCGGCGAAGGCCAGCAGGAAGAGCGCGAAGACCGCCGCCAGCAGCGGCGAGCGCCGCCCCAGACCCGCCCAGCTGGAGAGGTGGGTGGCCTCGCCCTTGGAGTCGCGGACCAGCGTGACGACGGCGAAGGCGCCGAGCGTCACGAAGGAGTACGCCAGCAGGTAGAAGAGCACCGCGCTCAGGCCCTGCCGGTTGGTGGCGATCACACCGGTGAGGATGAAACCGGCGTGCGCGATCGAGGAGTACGCGAGCAGCCGCTTGACGTCCTGCTGGGTGACCGCCAGCACGGCGCCCACCACCATGGTCAGGATCGCCACGCCCCACATCACCGGCCGCCAGTCCCAGCGCAGGCCGGGGAAGGCCACGTAGAACAGCCGCATGAAGGCGCCGAACGCGGCCACCTTGGTCGCCGCCGCCATGAAGCCGGTGACGGGCGTCGGCGCGCCCTGGTAGACGTCCGGGGTCCAGGAGTGGAACGGCACCGCGCCGACCTTGAAGAGCAGGCCGACCGAGAGCAGCGCCAGGCCGATCAGCAGCAGGGCGTCGTTCTGGGTGGTGTTGAGCAGGGCCGGGGTCGCCTGCGCCTCGCCGGAGATGACGTCGGCGATGTCGCCGAGCCGCACACTGCCCGCGTAGCCGTACAGCAGGGCCGTGCCGAACAGGAAGAACGCCGAGGCGAACGCGCCCAGCAGGAAGTACTTGACGGCCGCCTCCTGGGAGAGCAGCCGGCGGCGCCTGGCCAGCGCGCAGAGCAGGTAGAGCGGGAGGGAGAAGACCTCCAGCGCCACGAACATCGTCAGCAGGTCGTTGGCTGCCGGGAAGAGCAGCATGCCGCCGACCGCGAACAGGGTGAGCGGGAAGACCTCGGTGCTGGCGAAGCCGGCCCGGGTGGCCGCCCGCTCCTGCTCGCCGCCGGGGGTGGCGGAGGCCTGCGCGGCGAAGGCGTCCACCGGGACACCGCCGACGGTGGGCTCCAGCCGCCGCTCGGCGTAGGTGAGCACGGCCACCACGGCGACCAGCAGGATCACGCCCTGCAGGAACAGCGCGGGTCCGTCGAGCGCGACCGAACCCATCGCCAGCAGGTCGACCTTGGTGCTGCCGTAGCCCTGGGAGGCGAGCACGATCACGGCGGCGAACGCGCCGCCGAGGCCGAGCAGGGCGATCACGATCTGTGCCCAGTAGCGGGACGCGCGGGGCAGGAACGCCTCGGCGAGGATCCCGGCGACGGCGGCGCCGAAGACCACCAGCATCGGGGAGAGCTGACCGTACTCGATGTGCGGCGCCGGGATGCTCGGGCTGTTGCCGCCGGCGGCGGCGAGCCATTGGACCGTCACTTGTGCTCACCTCCTGGGATGGCGGCCACCGGGTGGGCCGGTGCCGGGTCGGTCCGGTGGATCTGGGAGAGGGTGTCGTCCACCGCCGGGTTGACGATGTCGGTGAGCGGCTTGGGGTAGACGCCCAGCAGGATGGTCAGCGCCACCAGCGGTGCCACCACGGCCAGTTCGCGGACCTTGAGGTCGGGCATGCCGCGCACGCCCTCCTTGACCGGCCCGGTCATGGTGCGCTGGTAGAGCACCAGGACGTACAGCGCGGCCAGCACGATGCCGAAGGTGGCGATGATGCCGAGCACCGGGTAGCGGGTGAAGGTGCCCACCAGGACGAGGAACTCGCTCACGAAGGGCGCCAGGCCCGGCAGCGAGAGGGTGGCGAGCCCGCCGATCAGGAACGTCCCGGCGAGCACCGGGGCGACCTTCTGCACACCGCCGTAGTCGGCGATCAGCCGGGATCCGCGCCGCGAGATCAGGAAGCCGGCCAGCAGCATCAGCAGGGCGGTCGAGATGCCGTGGTTGACCATGTAGAGGGTCGCGCCGCTCTGGCCCTGGCTGGTCATCGCGAAGATGCCCAGGATGATGAAGCCGAAGTGCGAGATCGACGCGTACGCGACCAGCCGCTTGATGTCCTTCTGGCCGACGGCCACCAGGGCGCCGTAGATGATGCCGACCACCGCGAGGACCAGGATCACCGGGGCGAAGGTCTTCGAGGCGTCCGGGAACAGGCCGAGGCAGAAGCGGAGCATCGCGAAGGTGCCGACCTTGTCGACGACCGCCGTGATCAGCACGGCCGTTCCGGCGGTCGACTCCCCCATCGCGTTGGGCAGCCAGGTGTGCAGCGGCCACAGCGGCGCCTTCACCGCGAAGGCGAAGAAGAAGCCCAGGAAGAGCGCCTTCTCGGCGGTGCCGCCGAGCACGAGCTTGCCGTCGGCGATCGCGGAGGTGAGCGTGGGCAGGTCGAAGGTGCCGAAGCCCTGCTGCTGCGCGATCACGTACAGCCCGATCACCGCGGCCAGCATGACCAGCCCGCCGAGCAGGTTGTACAGCAGGAACTTCACCGCGGCGTAGGAGCGCTGGCGCGCCGACTCGGGGCCGCCCGCGCGGTCCCCGAATCCGCCGATCAGGAAGTACATCGGGATCAGCATGGCTTCGAAGAAGACGTAGAACACGAAGACGTCGGTCGCCAGGAACGACACGATCACCATCGCCTCGACGGCCAGGATCAGCGCGAAGAAGCCCTGGGTGCGCCGGCGGTTCTCGAACGTCCCCTCGGGCGCCGGCGCCGGATCGGCGTCGTGCCAGGAGGCGAGCATCACCACCGGGATCAGCACCGCCGTCAGCAGCGCCAGCACCGTGCCGATACCGTCGGCGCCGAGCGAGAAGGTGATGCCGAAGGACCGGATCCAGCTGTGCGACTCGGTGAGCTGGTAGCGGGCGCCGCCCGGATCGAACCGCACCGCGATGACGACGGCGAGGGCCAGGGTGACGAACGAGACGCCCAGGGCGACCAGTTTGGTGACGCGCCGGCGGCCCTCGTCCGACCCGGCGGGCAACGCGGCGGTGAGCACCGCGCCGGCCGCCGGGACGGCGCAGGTGGCGCTCAGCAGGTAACTCATGGCCGGACCTCCCGACGTGTGGAATCTCCCGCGAGCGGGCGAGTCAGTGAGCGACTCATCATCAGACCGACCTCATCAGGAGAGTGGTGGCGACCAGCACCAGCGTGCCGCCGAACATGGAGAGGGCGTACGTCCGGACGTAGCCGTTCTGTACGCGGCGCAGCCGGCTGGAGACGCCGCCGATGGTGGCGGCGAGGCCGTTGACGAAGCCGTCGAGGCCCCTGCTGTCGAAGTAGACGAGCGCGGCCGCGAGCGCGGAGCCGGGGCGGACCAGGACGGCGTGGTTGAAGTCGTCCTGGAGCAGGTCGCGACGGGCGGCCCGGGTGAGCGCGGAGCCGACCGGCGGGACCACGGGGACCTGCGAGCGGCCGTACATCAGGTACGACAGACCGACGCCGGCCAGCATGCAGACCATGGTGAGCGCGGTGACGGTGAGCGGGGTCAGCGGGGAGTCGCCCTCGGAGAGGCCGGTGATCGGCTCCAGCCAGGTGACGAAGGAGCTGTTCAGGGCGAACAGACCGCCGGCGAAGACCGAACCGAACGCGAGCACGACCATCGGAGCGGTCATGATCTTCGGGGACTCGTGCGGGTGCGGTTCGTGCCCCTCGGCGTCCGGCTGCCAGCGCTTCTCGCCGAAGAAGGTCAGGATCATCACCCGGGTCATGTAGAACGCGGTGACGGCGGCGCCCAGAAGGGTGCAGAGGCCGAGGATCCAGCCCTCGGTGCCGCCCTTGGCGAAGGCCGCCTCGATGATCTTGTCCTTGGAGAAGAAGCCGGACAGGCCGGGGAACCCGATGATCGCCAGGTAGCCGAGGCCGAAGGTGACGAAGGTGACCGGCATGTACTTGCGCAGGCCCCCGTAGCGCCGCATGTTCACCTCGTCGTTCATGCCGTGCATGACCGACCCGGCGCCGAGGAAGAGCCCGGCCTTGAAGAAGCCGTGGGTGACCAGGTGCATGATCGCGAAGGCGTAGCCGATCGGGCCGAGGCCGGCCGCGAGGATCATGTAGCCGATCTGCGACATGGTCGAGCCGGCCAGCGCCTTCTTGATGTCGTCCTTCGCGCAACCGACGACCGCACCGAAGATCAGCGTGACCGCGCCGACCACCACCACGGCGGTCTGCGCGTCCGGCGCCAGGTTGAAGATCGCGGACGAGCGGGTGATCAGGTAGACGCCGGCGGTCACCATGGTGGCCGCGTGGATCAGGGCCGAGACCGGGGTCGGGCCCTCCATCGCGTCCCCGAGCCAGGACTGCAGCGGCACCTGCGCGGACTTGCCGCAGGCGGCGAGCAGCAGCATCAGGGCGATCGCGGTCAGCCTGCCCTCGCTCGCCTGCGGCGCGGCGCCGAAGACAGGCTCGAAGGCGAAGCTGCCGAACTCGGTGAACATCAGCATGATCGCGATCGACAGGCCCATGTCGCCGACCCGGTTGACCAGGAACGCCTTCTTGGCGGCCGTCGCGGCACTGGGCTTGTGCTGCCAGAAACCGATCAGCAGGTACGAGGCGAGCCCGACCCCCTCCCAACCCACGTACAGCAGGAGGTAGTTGTCCGCGATCACCAGCAGCAGCATGGCGGCCAGGAACAGGTTCAGGTACGCGAAGAAGCGCCGACGGCGCTCGTCGTGCGCCATGTAGCCCACCGAGTAGAGGTGGATCAGGGTGCCGACGCCGGTGATCAGCAGGACGAAGGTGATCGACAGCTGGTCCAGCCGGAATCCGACGTCGGCCTGGAAGCCGTTCACCGGGATCCAGCTGTACAGGTGCAGGTTCACCGGGCGTTGCTCGGCGTCCCGGCCCAGCATCGACACGAACAGCGCCAGCCCGAAGGCGAAGGAGAGCGCGGCGAAGGCCGTGCCCAGCCAGTGGCCGAAGCGGTCGAGCCGGCGCCCGCCGAGCAGGAGCAGGGCGGCGCCCGCCAGCGGGGCCGCCACGAGCAGCGGAATGAGAGAGTTCACCGTGGGCCCTCCGCCTACAGCTTCATCAGGTTGCTGTCATCGACCGAAGCCGAGTGCCTGGTCCGGAAGATGGACACGATGATGGCGAGACCGACGACGACCTCGGCCGCCGCGACCACCATGGTGAAGAACGCGATGATCTGACCGTCCAGGTTGCCGTGCAGCCGGGAGAAGGTGACCAGCGCCAGGTTCGAGGCGTTGAGCATCAGCTCGACGCACATGAACAGCACGATCGCGTTGCGCCTGATCAGCACCCCGCTGGCACCGATGGTGAACAACAGGGCCGCAAGATAGAGGTAGTTGACGGGGTTCACGGCTGGTCCCCCTCGTGGTTCGGAACCTTCTCCAGTGCGGGCCTGCCCGGTGCGGGCACCGGCGGCCGGGCGGACGGCGCCCGGCCGAGCCACTCGGCCGTGCTGCCCTCCAGCTCGGCCATTCGCCGCAGCATCTCCTGGCTGACGTCGCGGATCTGGCCGCGCTCGCGCAGGGTGGCCATCACCGAGTCCTCGGCGATCGTGCCGTCCGGCAGCAGGCCGGGGACGTCGACCGCGTTGTGCCGGGCGTACACACCGGGGGCCGGCATCGGCGGCACCTGGATGTTGTCCCTCACCCGCTGGGCGGCCAGCTCGCGCTGGGTGCTCGGGGCCTTCACGTGCTCGCGGTGGGTGAGCACCATGGCGCCGATCGCGGCGGTGATCAGCAGGGCGCCGGTGACCTCGAAGGCCCAGACGTACTTGGTGAAGATCAGCCGCGCCAGGCCCTGCACGTTGCCCTCGGCGTTCGCCTCGGCCAGGCCGGTGAAGTGGTTCAGCTTCGCGTTGGCGATACCCGCGATCAGCAGCACCCCGAAGCCGAGGCCGCAGAACACGGCGGCGAACCGCTGGCCCTTCAGCTGCTCCTTGAGCGAGTCCTCGGAGGTGACGCCGACCAGCATCATCACGAACAGGAAGAGCATCATGATCGCGCCGGTGTAGACGACGATCTGCACGACGCCCAGGAAGATCGCGCCCTGCGCCATGTAGCAGAGCGCCAGCGAGATCATGGTCGCGGCCAGGCACAGTGCACTGTGCACGGCCTTGCGCAGCAGCAGCATGCCGAGGGCGCCGCCCACGGCGATCACGGCGAGGACCCAGAACTGCACGGCCTCACCCGTGGAAGCGGCCCCGGTCAGGGCGAGCGCGTTCACCCGGACACCTCCTCTTCGGACTTCTGCCGCGACACGGGCGTCTGACGCTCGGTCCCGGGCGCGGCGGCGGTGATCTCGCCGCGGTAGTAGGCGCCCTCGTCGGCGCCGGGGTAGATCGGGTGCGGGGAGTCGACCATGCCCTCGGTGAGGCCGGCCAGCAACTGCTCCTTGGTGAAGATCAGGTCCTTGCGGGAGGAGTCCGCCAGCTCGTACTCGTTGGTCATGGTCAGGGCCCTGGTCGGACAGGCCTCGATGCAGAGCCCGCAGAGGATGCAGCGGGCGTAGTTGATCTGGTAGACCGCGCCGTAGCGCTCACCGGGCGAGTAGCGCTCCTCGTCGGTGTTGTCGGCGCCCTCGACGTAGATCGCGTCGGCCGGGCAGGCCCAGGCGCACAACTCGCACCCGACGCACTTCTCCAGGCCGTCCGGGTGCCGGTTCAGCTGGTGGCGGCCGTGGAAGCGCGGAGCGGTGGGCTTCTTCTGCTCCGGGTACTGCTCGGTGAGCCGCTTCTTGAACATGGCCTGGAAGGTCACGCCGAAGCCTGCGGCCGGGCCCAGGATCGACGACTTCTCGGTGTCGTCCGACATGTCGGTTCAGCTCCCTTCGGAATGGTCGGCGCCGTTGAGCGCGTCCTGCAGTTGCGGGGCCCGGCTGCGCCGGCGCGGGACGGGCGGCAGCTCCTGGCCGGGCAACGGCGGTACGGGGTAGCCGCCGGCCATCGGGTCGAAGGCACCCCCGGGGCCCGCCGCCTCGGCCTCGCCGTCGCCGTCGGGCCTGCGGCGCAGCACGTCCCGCAGCAGCGCGAGCAGCAGCAGCGCGCCGATCGGGGCGCCGACGTACAGCACCACCTCACCGAAGCCGTAGCCCTCGTTGCGCAGCGCCCGGACACTGGCGACCATCACCAGCCAGACCAGCGAGACCGGGATCAGGACCTTCCAGCCCAGCTTCATGAACTGGTCGTAGCGCAGCCGGGGGAGCGTGCCGCGGAGCCAGATGAAGAAGAACAGCAGCAGCTGGATCTTCAGGATGATCCACAGCATCGGCCACCAGCCGTGGTTGGCGCCCTCCCAGAAGGTGGAGACCGGCCAGGGGGCCCGCCAGCCGCCGAGGAAGAGCGTCGAGGCGACCGCGGAGACGGTGACCATGTTGACGTACTCGGCGAGCATGAACATCGCGAACTTCAGCGAGCTGTACTCGGTGTTGAAGCCGCCGACCAGCTCGCCCTCCGCCTCCGGGAGGTCGAACGGCGCACGGTTGGTCTCGCCGACCATCGCGATGATGTAGACGATGAACGAGACCGGCAGCAGCACCGCGAACCAGGTCGGCTGCTGGGAGGAGACGATCTCCGAGGTCGACATCGAGCCCGAGTAGATGAACACCGCCGCGAACGACAGGCCCATCGCGATCTCGTAGCTGACCATCTGCGCGGCCGAGCGGATCCCGCCGAGCAGCGGGTAGGTCGAGCCGGAGGACCAGCCGGCCAGCACGATGCCGTAGATCCCGATCGACGCGGTGGCCAGGATGTAGAGCAACGCCACCGGGAAGTCGGTCAGCTGCAGCGGGGTTCGGGTGCCGAAGATGGACACCTCGTCGCCCGCCGGACCGAACGGGATCACCGCGAAGGCCATGAACGCCGGGATGGCGCAGACCACCGGCGCCAGGATGTAGACCGCCTTGTCGGCCCCGGTGACGACCAGGTCCTCCTTGAGGGCCAGCTTGACGCCGTCCGCGAGGGACTGCAGCAGTCCCCAGGGACCGTGCCGGTTCGGGCCGATGCGCAGCTGCATCCAGGCCACCACCTTGCGTTCCCAGACGATCGCGATCAGCACCGTCAGGAGGAGGAAGGCGAAGACGAAGACGGCCTTGAGCAGGACCAGCCACCAGGGGTCGCGGCCGAAGAAGCCCAGGGTCTCGTATGCGGCGAGGTGGTTCATCGGGCCTCCTCCGGCTCGGCTGCGGCGGGGGTCCGGACGGCGTCGGCATCGGCCGGGGCGATGGCGACCAGGTGGCCGACCGTGGTGCCCAGGGTGCGATGGGCCCCGCCGGGGGTGGAGTTGAGCGGGATCCAGACCGTCCGGTCGGGGATCTCGGCGGTGATCTCCAGCGGCAGCTCCAGTGCACCGGCCGGGCCGGTCAGCCGCAGCGCGGTGGTGGCACCGATCTCCTGGGCGGTGGCCGGGGAGATCCGGGCGACGGCCGGGTGCCGGGTGCCCGCGAGCGGGCCGTCGCCCTCCTGGAGCGAGCCGTTGTCCAGCAGTTGGCGCCAGCCCGCCAGCACCGCCTCGCCGGCGGACGGCCGGGGCAGCGGGGCCGGACGGACGGCCGGGGCGGCCGGGCGCTCGCCCTCCCAGGGGGTGAAGAGGTCCAGCTCCAGCCGGGCGGCCCGGACGTCGGGCAGGCCCAGGCGGTGGCCCAGCGCGTCGGCGAGCATGGTCAGCACCCGGACGTCCGGGTACAGGTGGCGGCCCATCTGCTGGTCCGGCTTGAGGGCGGCCTCGAAGAGCCGGACCCGGCCCTCCCAGTCGAGGAAGGTGCCGGCCTTCTCGGCGACCGCGGCGACCGGCAGGACGACGTCGGCGTGGGCGGTGACCACCGAGGGCCGCAGCTCCAGCGAGACCACGAACGGCACCCGGGCCAGCGCCTTCTCGGCGAGCGCGGGATCGGCCAGATCGCCGGGGTCGACTCCGCCGACCAGCAGCGCGTCCAGCTCGCCCTCGGCGGCGGCCGCGAGGATCCGGTCGGTGTCGCGGCCCGGCCGCGAGGGCAGGTCGGCGACGCCCCAATGGGCGGCGGTCTCGATCCGGGCGGCCGCCACGGAGACCGGGCGGCCACCGGGCAGCAGGCCGGGCAGGGCGCCCGCCTCGACCGCGCCGCGCTCACCCGCGCGACGCGGGATCCACGCCGGCCGGGCGCCGGTGGCGTGGGCCAGCCGCAGCACCGCGGTCAGCGCGCCCGGTACGGCGGCGAGCCGCTCGCCGACCAGGATCACCGCGCCGGGCTCGCGCAGCAGCAGGGCCGCACGGCCGGCGTCGTCGCCGAGCGCCTCGTCGGCGGCCAACGCCGACAGCCACTCGGCCTCGGTGCCGGGGGCGGCGGGCAGCAGCGCGCCGTGCAGCTTGCCCAGCCCGCGGGAGGCGTGGTCGGCGACCGAGAAGACCTTGAGGCCCTTCGCCCGGTTGGCCTTGCGCAGCCGCAGGAAGACGATCGGCGACTCCTCCTCGGGCTCGAAGCCCACGAGCAGGGCGGCCGGTGCGGCCTCCAGCCGCTCGTACGAGACGCCCTCGCCGTCGAGGTCCACGCCGTGCCCGGCGACGGCGGCGGCCAGGTAGTCCGCCTCCTCGGCGCTGTGCGGGCGCGCCCGGAAGTCCACGTCGTTGGTGCCGAGCACCACCCGGGCGAACTTGGCGTAGCCGTAGGCGTCCTCGACGGTGACCCGGCCGCCGGCCAGCACGGCCGTCCGCGCCCCGGCCAGTCCGGCGGCCGCGGCCGCCAGCGCCTCCGGCCAGGAGGCCGGGACGAGCTCGCCGTCCTGCCGGATCAGCGGGGTGGTGAGGCGGTCGCGCTGCTGCGCGTAGCGGAACGCGAAGCGGCCCTTGTCGCAGTTCCACTCCTCGTTGACCTGCGGATCGTCGCCGGCGAGGCGCCGCAGCACCTTGCCGCGCCGGTGGTCGGTGCGCTGCGCGCAGCCCGAGGAGCAGTGCTCGCAGACGCTGGGCGAGGAGACCAGGTCGAACGGCCGCGAGCGGAAGCGGTAGGCGGCCGAGGTGAGCGCGCCGACCGGACAGATCTGGATGGTGTTGCCGGAGTAGTACGAGCGGAAGTCGTCGCCCTCCCCGGTGCCGACCTGCTGGAGTGCGCCGCGCTCGACCAGGTCGATGAACGGGTCCCCGGCGATCTCCTGCGAGAACCGGGTGCAGCGGGCGCACAGCACGCAGCGCTCGCGGTCCAGCAGCACCTGGGTGCTGATCGGCACCGGCTTCTCGTACGTGCGCTTCATGCCCTCGAAGCGGGAGTCGGCGCCGCCGGTGGACATCGCCTGGTTCTGCAGCGGGCACTCGCCGCCCTTGTCGCAGACCGGGCAGTCCAGCGGGTGGTTGATCAGCAGCAGCTCCATCACGCCGCGCTGCGCCTTCTCGGCGACCGGCGAGCTGACCTGGGTGCGGACCACCATGCCCTCGGCGACCGGGATGGTGCAGGAGGCGACCGGCTTGCGCTGCCCCTCGACCTCCACGATGCACTGTCGGCAGGCACCGGCCGGAGCGAGCAGCGGGTGGTCGCAGAAGCGCGGGATCTGGGTGCCGATCTGCTCGGCGGCGCGGATCACCAGCGTCCCCTTGGGGACCTGGACCTCGACGCCGTCGATGGTGAGCGTGACCAGTTCCACCGCGGTCTGGGAGGCGGAAGGCTCGGTCAGGGTCATGCGTGCACCTCCCTTTCGTTGGCGGGCTGCTGGCCGGTGCGGTGTGCGTCGGACCAGACGGTGGAGGCCGCCGGGTCGAACGGGCAGCGGCGCTCGGTGAGGTGCTGCTCGTACTCGGCCCGGAAGTGCTGGAGCGAGGAGACGATCGGGCTGGCCGCGCCGTCGCCCAGCGCGCAGAAGGACTTGCCGTTGATGTTGTCGGCGATGTCGAGCAGCTTCTCCAGATCGCCTTCGGAGCCCTGTCCGGCCTCGATCCGGCGGAGCAACTGGACCAGCCAGTACGTCCCTTCGCGGCAGGGGGTGCACTTGCCGCAGGACTCGTGCGCGTAGAACTCGGTCCACCGGGTCACCGCGCGCACCACGCAGGTGGTCTCGTCGAAGACCTGCAGCGCCTTGGTGCCGAGCATCGAGCCGGCCGCGCCGACGCCCTCGTAGTCCAGGGGTACGTCGAGGTGCTCGTCGGTGAACATCGGGGTGGAGGAGCCGCCCGGGGTCCAGAACTTCAGCCGGTGCCCGGCCCGGACGCCGCCGCTGATGTCCAGCAGCTGGCGCAGCGTGACGCCGAGCGGCGCCTCGTACTGGCCGGGGTTGGTGACGTGGCCGGAGAGCGAGTAGAGCGTGAAGCCCGGGGACTTCTCCGTGCCCATCGACTTGAACCAGTCCTTGCCGCGGGCCAGGATCGGCGGTACCGAGGCGATCGACTCGACGTTGTTGACCACGGTCGGGCAGGCGTACAGGCCCGCGATCGCCGGGAACGGCGGTCGCAGCCGGGGCTGTCCGCGCCGGCCCTCCAGCGAGTCGAGGAGCGCGGTCTCCTCGCCGCAGATGTACGCACCGGCGCCGGCGTGCACGGTGATGTCGAGGTCGACGCCCGAGCCGAGGATGTCCTTGCCGAGCAGCCCCTCCGCGTACGCCTCGGCCACCGCCGCCTGGAGCCGGCGCAGCACGGGGACGACCTCGCCGCGCAGGTAGATGAAGGCGTGGTCGCAGCGGATCGCGTAGGAGGCGATGACCATGCCCTCGATCAGCGCGTGCGGGTTGGCGAACAGCAGCGGGATGTCCTTGCAGGTGCCCGGCTCGGACTCGTCCGCGTTGACCACCAGGTAGTGCGGCTTGCCGTCGTTCTGCGGGATGAACTGCCATTTCATGCCGGTCGGGAAGCCGGCGCCGCCGCGGCCGCGCAGTCCGGAGTCCTTGACCAGCGCGATCACGTCGTCCGGCGGCATCGCGAGGGCGGCCCGCAGGCCGTCGTAGCCGCCGTGGGCGCGGTAGGTGCCGAGGGTCCAGGGGCGGTCGTCGGCCCAGGAGGCGGACAGTACGGGGGTGAGCAGCTTTTCGGCCGGCTCGGCGGAGGTCATCACGCTTCCGTCCCTTCGTGCCGGGGCGAGACGACCTTCGTCCCCGCCGTGCCGGGAAGTGCCTCGCCCTTGGACAGCCGCAGGCCGGCGAGCGAGGGCGCGCCGCCCGCGCCGGATTCGTCCACGGCGCCGGAGCGCTCGTCGGGGAACCCGGCCAGGATCCGCGAACTCTCCTTGAAGGAGCAGAGTTTGGCGCCACGGGTGGGTCGCACCTCGGCTCCCGCGCGCAGGTCGTCGACCAGCTGCCGGGCGCTCTCGGGGGTCTGGTTGTCGAAGAACTCCCAGTTGACCATCACCACGGGCGCGTAGTCGCAGGCCGCGTTGCACTCGATGTGCTCGATCGAGACGTCGCCGTCGGCGGTGGTCTCGTTGTTCCCGATCCCCAGGTGCTGCTGGAGCTCCTCGAAGATCTGGTCGCCGCCGAGCACGGCGCAGAGCGTGTTGGTGCAGACGCCCACGTGGTACGTCCCGGCCGGCTTGCGGCGGTACATGGTGTAGAAGGTGGCGACGGCGGTGACCTCGGCGGTGGTCAGATCCAACTGCTCGGCGCAGAACCGGATCCCGGTCCGCGTGACGCAGCCCTCCTCGGCCTGCACCAGGTGCAGCAGCGGCAGCAGGGCCGAGCGGGCCACGGGGTAGCGGCCGATCAGCTCCTTCGCGTCCTCGGCCAGTCTGGCGTGGACGTCCGCGGGGTACGGCTCGGCCGGCAGTGCCGGCAGGCCCAGTTCGACGTTGCTCAACGGTCCACGCCTCCCATCACCGGGTCGATCCCGGCCACCGCGACGATCACGTCGGCGACCTGGCCGCCCTCGCACATCGCCGCCATCGTCTGCAGGTTGGTGAACGAGGGGTCGCGGAAGTGGACGCGGTAGGGCCGCGTGCCGCCGTCGCTGACCACGTGCACCCCGAGCTCGCCCTTGGGCGACTCGACCGCCGCGTACGCCTGCCCCACCGGGACCCTGAAGCCCTCGGTGACCAGCTTGAAGTGGTGGATCAGGGCCTCCATCGAGGTGCCCATGATCTTCCGGATGTGATCGAGCGAGTTGCCCATCCCGTCCGGGCCGATGGCCAGTTGGGCCGGCCAGGCGATCTTCTTGTCGGCGACCATCACCGGGCCGGGCTTGAGCCGGTCCAGGCACTGCTCGACGATCCGCAGCGACTGGCGCATCTCCTCCAGCCGGATCAGGAACCGGCCGTAGGAGTCGGCGGTGTCGGCGATCGCGACCTCGAAGTCGTAGTTCTCGTAGCCGCAGTACGGATCGGACTTGCGCAGGTCGTTCGGCAGGCCGGTGGCCCGCAGGATCGGACCGGTGGCGCCGAGCGCCAGGCAGCCGGCCAGGTCCAGGAAGCCGACGTCGACCAGCCGGGCCTTGAACACCGGGTTGCCGGTGGCGAGCTTGTCGTACTCGTGCATCCGCGAGCGGAGCAGTTTGACCGCCTCGCGGACCTGGTCGACGGCGCCGGGCGGCAGGTCCTGGGCGAGGCCGCCGGGGCGCACGTACGCGTGGTTCATCCGCAGGCCGGTGACCAGTTCGAAGACGTCCAGGATGACCTCGCGGTCCCGGAACCCGTAGATCATCAGGGTGGTGGAGCCGATCTCCATGCCGCCGGTGGCGAGGCACACCAGGTGCGAGGAGATCCGGTTGAGCTCCATCATCAGCACCCGGATGACGCTGGCCCGGTCCGGGATCTGCTCGGTGATGCCGAGCAGCTTCTCGACCGCCAGGCAGTAGGCGGTCTCGTTGAACAGCGGGGTCAGGTAGTCCATCCGGGTCACGAAGGTGGTGCCCTGGACCCAGTTGCGGAACTCCATGTTCTTCTCGATGCCGGTATGGAGGTAGCCGATGCCGCAGCGGGCCTCCTTCACCGTCTCGCCGTCGATCTCCAGGATCAGCCGCAGCACGCCGTGGGTGGACGGGTGCTGGGGACCCATGTTGACGATGATGCGTTCGTCGTCGGCCCGGCCGACGGCGTCCACCACCTCGCCCCAGTCGCCACCCGTGACGGTGAAGACCCGGCCCTCGGTGGTCTCGCGCGCACCTGCTTCGTGGTGAGTGGTCATTACGAGTACGACCTCCGCTGGTCGGGCGCCGGGATCTGGGCGCCCTTGTACTCGACGGGAATGCCGCCGAGCGGGTAGTCCTTGCGCTGCGGGTGTCCCAGCCAGTCGTCCGGCATCATGATCCGGGTCAGCCCCGGGTGACCGTCGAAGACGATGCCGAAGAAGTCGTACGCCTCGCGCTCGTGCCAGTCGTTGGTCGGGTAGACGCTGACCACGGACGGGATGCGCGGGTCGGCGTCCGGCGCGGTGACCTCCAGCCGGATCAGCCGGCCGTGGGTGAGCGAGCGCAGGTGGTAGACCGCGTGCAGCTCCCGGCCCTTGTCACCCGGGTAGTGCACGCCGCTCACCCCGAGGCAGAGCTCGAAGCGCAGCGCCGGGTCGTCGCGCAGCGTGCGGGCGGTGCGCAGCAGGTGCTCGCGGTCGACGTGGAAGGTCAGTTCGTCGCGGTCGACCACGGTCCTGTCGATCACCTCGGCCGGGTCGAGCCCCTGCTCCTCCAGCGCGCCCTCCAGCTCGTCCGCGACCTCGTCGAACCAGCCGCCGTACGGTCGGGCGCTCGCGGGCGGCAGGACGATCGGGGCGGCCAGGCCGCCGAATCCGGAGGTGTCACCGCTGCCCTGGGCGCCGAACATGCCCTGGCGCTTGCCGACCACCTCGACCGGGATCTCCCGGCGGGTGGCCGGCACGGGGGCGGTGCCGTTGTCGCCGTTGCCGTTGCTGGCCGTCATCGCAGCAGCCCCCGCATCTCGCTGACCGGGGTGGCCTGCAGGGCGAGGGCTTCACCCAGCTCCTCCGCGCGGCGCTTGTTCACGCCCAGCGGCTCGTGCTGGATCTTGTCGTGCAGCTTCAGGATCGCGTCCATCAGCATCTCCGGGCGGGGCGGACAGCCCGGCAGGTAGATGTCCACCGGGACGATGTGGTCCACGCCCTGCACGATCGCGTAGTTGTTGAACATGCCGCCCGACGAGGCGCAGACGCCCATCGAGATGACCCACTTGGGGTTGGCCATCTGGTCGTACACCTGGCGCAGCACCGGTGCCATCTTCTGGCTCACCCGCCCCGCCACGATCATCAGATCGGCCTGCCGGGGTGAGCCCCGGAAGACCTCCATGCCGAACCGGGCCAGGTCGTAGCGGCCGGCGCCGGTCGTCATCATCTCGATCGCGCAGCAGGCGAGCCCGAAGGTGGCCGGGAAGAGCGACGACTTGCGCACCCACCCCGCGGCGGTCTCCACGCTGGTGAGCAGAAAGCCGCTCGGCAGCTTCTCCTCGATACCCATCAGATCCCTCTCAGCCTCTCAAGTCCGGTGGTTTGTCCTCGCGTTCACAAGCAGAGGTCAGTCCCACTCCAGACCGCCGCGGCGCCATACGTAGGCGTACGCGACGAAGACGGTGGCGATGAACAGGAGCATCTCGACCAACCCGAAGATCCCCAGGGCGTCGAAGCTGACCGCCCAGGGGTAGAGGAAGACGATCTCGATGTCGAAGACGATGAAGAGCATCGCCGTCAGGTAGTACTTGATCGGGAACCGGCCGCCGCCCACGGGCTGCGGGGTCGGTTCGATGCCGCACTCGTACGCCTCCAGCTTGGCCCGGTTGTAGCGCTTCGGGCCGGTCAGTGAGGCCATCACGACGGAGCCGACCGCGAACGCCGCCGCGATGGCACCGAGTACGAGGATCGGCGCGTAGGCATTCATAAGCCCCCGCTCCCTCCGTCCAGTCGTCGTTGACTGCAGATCGGAACCAACGGGTCACGCTGTGGTGGACCCGTGATCCAACTCCTGAGATCCACCCCATGTGAGGCAGTTCACAAAGCCGGGATCGAGCGCATCCTATGCCCGTCGGCTTGTGATCTGCGACACGCAGTTCGGGACGATCTTTGTGATCTGCGCCACCTGTCGAACGGGACTTAAGGGGATCAAGTCGCCGTTCATCAACCCAAGGCGTCCATATGGTCACAACCAGTCGCATTCATCTATGAACTGGCTGGTCAGGGCTGTTTTCCTATATCAACTCCACATCGCTCACCGCAAATTTCGAGGCACCGTGTTGACGTGTTATAGGAACTCACCCTCCCGGGTGGCCACCGCCGAACACCCGCTTGACCTTTCGTTCACAAGCGCGCGAACGGCCCGGACGGCACCGGCGGGCCGGACGGGCGGAGGCGGGGAACGACGGAGGAAGACCGGGAGCGGCGGAGGGGAACGGTGGAGGAAGCCGGGAGCGGCAGCGCGCTACGCGCTCTCCTCCAGCGGCAGGGCGGCCGTCACCCGCCCACCGGCGCTCCCGTACGGGCCGGCGTCCAGCGTCCCGCCGAGCGCCTCCACCCCGGCGGCCGACTCCGCCCGCCCGGGTCCGGTCCAGCGCGACAGCCCCGCCCGGCCGGGTGAGGTCCCGCCGTCGTCGGTGACCGTGACCTCCAGCCGCGCGTGCCAGGGCCCGCCGGTCCGCCGGACCAGGACGTCGATCCGTCGGGCGGCGCGGGCCGGCCGGCTCAGCGCGTCCTGCCGGATCTCCTCCAGCGCCGCCGCCACCACGCGGTAGGCCGCCACCGACACCTCGCGCGGGACGTCCCCCGGCCGGGGGTCGACCTCAAGCCCGGCCTCGCCGGCGCCGGCCGCGGTGAACCGCGCCACCAGCCGGGCCAGCTCCGCCAGTCCGGGATCCGGCGCGACCGGCCTGCCACCGGGTCGCAGGGGTCCACCGGCGCGGAACAGGGCGGCCGTACGGTCCAGGGCGCCCCGCGCCTGCCGCCCGGCCTGCTCGACCCGGCGCAGGACCGCGGCCGCCCGCGCCGGATCCGCACCGGCCAGCACGGCGCCCGCCCGCGCCCGGGTCACCATCCCGCTCACGTCGTGCGCCACGAAGTCGGTCAGGCCGTGGGCGAGTTCGGGCGCACCGGCGCGCCCGGCCACCGTGACCGACCTGCGGCGGGCGTCGTCCAGGCCGCGCAGATACAGGCCCAGCAGGACGGGGAGCAGCACCAGCGCCGAGCCGAAGCCGGCGACGTCCAGCGCCGCAGCCGGCCAGCGCACGCCCGCGAAGCGGGTCGGCCAGCACGCCACCGCCAGCGCCTGCGCGGCGCTCGCCAGCAGCGCGTGCAGCCCCCGGGCGTACCGCAGTGCCAGCACCACCAGGACCAGCAGGCCGAGCAGTTCGGCGAGGCCGACCAGGCAGACCAGCCGCTCCGACTCCTCGTACCGCCCGCGCCACCAGAGCAGGCCGGTGGCGGCCAACGAGAGCCCGGCGACGCCGCTCGCCGTGACACAGGGCCGCAGTCTGCCCCGGGCCACCGCCAGCAGCCCGGCCGCGGCGGCCGCGGCGGGCACCGCGGCGTAGCCCAGACCCGTCGCCGCGGCCGCGCAGACCGCCGCCACCAGCAGCACGGCCCCCGCCAGGTCCACCCGGGCCCGCAGCCCCCGGCCGCTCGCCGGCCCCCTGTCCGTCTCCATGCCGCCCAGCCTAGGGAAAGCGGCGGGCCCGCCCCGGGTCGATCGGCATATTCAGGTACCGGTGGCCGCGCCCGCCGCGACGGGCCGGACCTCCGGCGGGCCGGCGGACGCCGCTGCCACCGCTGCCGCCGCTGCCGCCGCCGGGGCGGTCGAGCGCCGGCCCCACTCGGTGCCGGCGAGGATCAGCAGCACCCCGAACAGGCCGAGCAGGCCCGGGCGTTCACCCGCGATGCCGATCCCGAAGACGGCAGCCCAGACCGGCTCGGTGCCGAGCAGCAGGCTGACCCGCGAGGGCGAGGTCGCGCGGACCGCCCACAGCTGCACGAAGAAGGCGAACAGCGTGCAGAGCAGCGCCAGGTGCAGCAGCAGGGCCCACTGGACCGGCCCGAACGACCGTGCCAGCGCCCACGGCGAGGATCCGGTGCAGGCCGCGCCGATGGCGAACACCACGGTGGCACCGGCGAGTTGGATCCAGGTGAGAGCGAGCGGGTCGGTCCGGCGGATGGCCCTGGTCCGCGACATCGCGAGCACGTTGACGGTCCGCGCCACCGCGGCCCCGAACACCAGCAGGTCACCCAGGTTGAGCGCCTGGAAGCCGCGCTCCCCGGTGAGCAGCGCGACGCCGAGCACCGAGAGCACGGCGGCCAGTGCGAAGGCACGCGGCAGCCGGGTGCGGGTGATCGCGCTCTCCGCGAGCGGGGTGATCACCATGGTGAGGCTGATGATCAGCCCGGCGTTGGTGACCGAGGTGGACACGGAGCCGTACGTCTCCAGCAGGAAGACGGCGCCGAGGATCAGCCCCAGCGCCGCCCCGCCGGCCCACTCCCGCCACCCGAGCCCGCGCAGCGCCCGCCGGGCCGCGAACCCGAGGACGGGCAGCACCAGCCCGAACCGGAGCACCAGCATCGCCAGCACGGTGTGGGAGTCGGCGATCCGGTTGACGGCGAAGAAGCTGGACCCCCAGACCACGGCGACCATCAGCAGCGGCAGGTCCCGGACGAGGGGTGAGGGTGCGCGCACGGGTGATCTCCTCCGAGACGAACGGGTCGGCAGAACGGATCCCGTGCGTCGTCGGACGGATCCCGGTGCGCGAGGCGCGGAGCGCGAGGTCGGCGGCCCTGGCCCGGGACGCGCCATCCTCGCGTACCGGACCGCCGCGATCAACAGTTTTACCGGTACGACCCGCACAGGGCGCCGGAGCCCGTGCCACCTGCCCGGACCGGCCGGGCCGGGCCGCCCCTGCCCCGAGCGCGGCGGACGCTCAGAGCTCCTCGAAGGGGTGCCGCTGGGCGAACTCCTGGGCCGTCATGCCCATCACCACGAGGTCATGGTGGCGGCCGGCGAAGAACTCGTGGTCCCGCAGGCGCCCCTCCTCGACGAAACCGAGCCGGCGGTGCAGCGCGAGCGAGGCCTCGTTGTAGCCGTAGACCCCCGCCTCGCACTTGTGATACCTGCGCTCGCCGAACATGTACCGCAGCAGCAGGACGACGGCGTCGGCCGCGTAGCCCTTGCGGTGGTGTTCGGCCCCGATGCCGATCCCGTAGTGGAACCGTCCGGTCCGCGGGTCGGCGTCGGCGGTGGAGAGCGCGCCGACCAGCCGCCCGCTCCTCAGCTCCTCTATCCCCAGCATGAAGCAGTCGCCGGCGGGCTCGGCCTTCGCCCGCTCGGCCGACCAGACCCGGTAGCCCTCGGCCGAGCGCGGCGGGCGGAGGGCGTCCACCGAGCGCTGGTGCTCGGTGTGCTCGTCGAAACGTTTGAAGGTCTGCCAGTCCTCGGGCTCGACTCCGCGCAGGCGCACGTGCCGGCCGTTCCAGAAGGTGCTCATCGGACCATCCGAACAGGGCAAGGACCCTGCTGTCCAAGGCATTTACCACCGCCGACCGGTGCTGGGCCCGCCCGGCCGTCCCGGGCCGACGGCCGCGCTCCCGTAGCGTGGCAGCCCGACCCGACGACCCGCACCACCAGGGAGCAGAGCGCTTATGGACAGCACCATCTGGGACAGCGTCGACCGCCTGGTCGCCTGGCTGGACGATCGGAGCCCGGTCGGCCCGGAGCAGGAACGCCTGCTGCGGATCATCAAGC
Source organism: Kitasatospora sp. NBC_00315 (assembly GCF_041435095.1). Lineage (NCBI taxonomy): Bacteria > Bacillati > Actinomycetota > Actinomycetes > Kitasatosporales > Streptomycetaceae > Kitasatospora > Kitasatospora sp. NBC_00315. Next base: position 3,590,292 of record NZ_CP108025.1, read on the forward strand.
TGTCCGAGGAGGTCGGCGAGGTCGGACAGGCCGTGATCGGGGCCACCGGGCAGAACCCGCGCAAGGGCGTCACGCACAGCTGGGAGGACGTCCAGCACGAACTCTGCGACGTGGTGTTCGCCGCGCTGGTCGCGCTCCGCACGCTCACCCCGGACGCCCGCGGGGTGTTCGAGGAGCGGCTGGCCTACGTCGAACGGCGCTCGCTGACCTCCCGGGAGCACGGCGGCGCGGGAGCCGGCGACACGTGAGCCCGGCCTCGCGTGAGCGCGACCACGCGTGGGCCCGCCGGGGCGGACGGACGCGCAGGGCTTGGGTTCTAACGGTCCTCGCAACACCCGCGATCTGTGGGAGTTGCGAGGACCGTGGGCGTTGGGCGTGATGATCTTGCTGGGTTGCGGGAGCGTTTCCTGGAGCGGCTGGATGTCGTAGGCAGCGTGACCGTGGCGGCGCGTGAGCTGGGGATGAACCGGAACACTGCCTTCGCCTGGGCCCGGAAGGCCGGACGGAGGTCGGTGGGCCCGCCGCGCCGGCATCCGCGGCGGGACGAGTACGAGCGGCTCCGGGCCGGGGGTGTCGCGCGTCGGGAGGCGGTCCGGCAAGTCGGGGTGAACGAGCGCACGGCCAGGGACTGGGACCAGGGCGTCAAGAAGAGCGCCACGACGCGGACCTATCCCGACGGCCGCCATGTCGACTACGCGGCAGGAACCGTCACGATGGGCCGTGTGACCACAGCACCCGTGGGCCTGGCCGCCCTGGACAAGCAACTCCACCCGAGGTTCCTGACGCTGGCCGAGCGCGAACAGATCCGCGATCTGCGCGCGTCAGGCCACTCGTTGCGGGCGATCGGACGCACCCTGGACCGGCCGGCGAGCACGATCAAGCGGGAGCTCGACGCGAACTCCGGCAGCGAGGACTACCACCCCTACGCGGCCCACCGGGCGGCCGCCGCGCGCCGGCCCCGGCCCAAGGACCGCAAACTGCTGCGCGAGGGACGACTGCGCCGCTTCGTCCGGGACGGACTGCGCAGACGGTGGTCGCCCGAGCAGATCTGCCACGCTCTGCTGAGGGAGCATCCCGACGACGAGAGCATGCGGGTGAGCGTGGAGACGATCTACCAGGCGCTGTATTTCCAGGCCCGCGGCGCTCTGAAGCGGGAAGTGCAGGCGGCCGTCCGCTCCGGGCGGACCCGCCGCAAGCCACGCCGGGACCCTGAGCGGCGCACTTCCCGGTTCATCGACCCGATGGTGATGATCAGCGACCGCCCCGCCGACGTCGAGGACCGGGCCGTGCCCGGTCACTGGGAAGGCGACCTGATCATCGGTGCGGGCGGGCGCTCCGCGATCGCCACCCTGGTCGAGCGAAGCACGCGTTACACCATGCTGGTTCACCTGCCGGGCGGAGCCCATGACGCCGAGACCGTCCGCGACGGGCTCGTCCGCACCGTCCAGACCCTGCCCGCCCACCTGCGCGGTTCTCTCACCTGGGACCAGGGCAGCGAGATGGCACGCCACAAGCAGTTCAGCATGGCCACCGACATGCCCGTCTACTTCTGCGACCCGGCCTCGCCCTGGCAACGCGGCTCGAACGAGAACACCAACGGGCTGCTGCGGCAGTACTTCCCGAAAGGCACCGACCTGAGCCTGCACGGTCCCGAAGACCTCGAACACGTCGCCCAGGAGCTCAACGGCCGCCCACGCAAGACGCTCGGCTGGGATACCCCAGCCGAGCGCCTACGTGATCTACTCACCACCTGAAACCAAGTGGTGTTGCAACGACCCCTTGAACCCAAGGGGCGCGCGGGCCCTGCGCGTGCGCCCACCTGGGGCCCGCTCAGCCACCCGGCGGGGGATCCACCAACCGGGAGCCCTCGGTGAGCATCCCGGCCCGCTTGACCGTGCGGATCACCGGGACCACCTCCAGGCGCTGCACCGCCCGCAGCGCGCCGATCCGCTCGGTGACGTACTCGTAGAGGGCGTCGGTGTCCCGGCAGATCAGCACCGCGAGGAGGTTGGCCGAGCCGGTGACGGCGGCCGCGAACGGCACCTCGGGGTGGCCGCCGACCGCGGCGCCCACGGCCGCGAGATCGCCCGGCGCGACGGTGGCGAGCATCAGCGCCTGGATCTCGAAGCCGAGCAGCAGGTGGTCGATCTCGACGTCGACGTAGAAGGCACCGCTGTCCCGCAGGTGGTCCAGGCGGCGGCGGACGGTGGACTCGGAGAGCCCGGCCGCGCGGGCGAGTTCGGGGTGGCCGGCCCGGCCGTCCCGGGCCAGCACCGCGAGCATCGCCAGCTCCGGCTCGTCCAGGGTCACCTTCCCGTCGGAGCCGCCCGTCACCGGGTACTCCAGCGCCGCGACCTGCTCGGCGCTCAGCACGTCCAGCCCCCGCCAGCGCTGGGGGCCGCCCCGGTACACCCGCAGGATGCTGTGGGCGGACACACCGGTCACCCGTCGGATGCCGGGCAGCTGCTGGAGCAGCAGGGTGTCGCGGTCCTGCCGGCTGCGGGCCCGGGTGACGCAGTGGATCTCGGTGCCGCCGGAGTTGAGCGACACCCAGGCGATGTCGGGTCGCCGGGCCAGCGCGTCCGCCACCGCGACCGCCGCGTCCGGGGTGCACTGCACCCGCAGCGAGGACTCGAACAGGCCGACCCGGTGGCCCTGCGGCAGACCGACGACGCGTAGCAGGCCCGCGGTGCGAAGGCGCCGGTAGCGGCGGATCACCGTCTGGTCCGAGACGTCGAGGACCTGGGCGATGCGGCTGAACGCGGCCCGCCCGTCGATCATCAGGGCCTGCACCAGTGCTTGGTCCAGACGATCGAGCTCCTGGTCGGTAGTCTTCATGGTTTCCATCATCACAGAGCCGGAGACCATCGGATTCCGCCACTGTGGCGGTGCTGGATGGCGTGATTCGGCCGAAGACTGCGACCTTCGAGACCGTACGCGCGGGACGGGCCCGGCGCGGATAACGAGGAGAACCCCATGCGTAAGTGGCTACCGCTGACGGCGGTGTGCCTGGGCGCGTTCATGCTGCTGGTCGACGTCACCATCGTGACCGTCGCGCTGCCGGACATGGCGGCCGGCCTGCACACCACCTTCGCCGACCTGCAGTGGGTGATGGACGTCTACGCCCTCGCCCTGGCCGCCCTGCTGCTCGGCGCGGGCTCGCTCGCCGACCGGATCGGCCGCCGCAGGGTGTACGTGGCCGGGCTCGGCGTGTTCGCCCTGGCCTCGCTCGCCTGCGGCCTGGCCACCGGCCCGGGCATGCTGATCGCCTTCCGCGGGCTGCAGGGCATCGGCGGCGCGGCGATGTTCGCCACCACGATGGCCCTGCTCAGCGGCGCCTACCAGGGCCGTGACCGGGGCATCGCGTTCGGCGTCTGGGGCGCGGTGAACGGCGCCGCGGCGGCGGCCGGGCCGGTACTCGGCGGCCTGCTCACCGAGCACCTGGACTGGCGCTGGATCTTCTTCGTCAACCTGCCGGTCAGCATCGTCGCAGTGCTGGTCACCCTGCGGGTGGTGAAGGAGTCGCGCAACCCGCACGCCACCGGCGTGGACGTGCCCGGCATGGTCAGCTTCACCGTGTTCGCGGGCGCCCTGACGTACGCCCTGATCCGGGTCGGCGAGAACGGCTGGGCCTCCGTCACCACCTTCGGCCTGCTGGCGCTCAGCGTCGCCGCACTGCTGGCCTTCCTGCTGATCGAGCTGCGCAGCAGCCGGCCGATGCTGGACCTCGCGCTGTTCCGCAGTCCGGCCTTCGTCGGGATCATGCTGGGCGGACTGCTGCTGTCGGCGGCCGCCTTCTCCTACCTGGTGTACTCCTCGCTCTGGTTGCAGACCGTCCGGGGGATGGGCCCGGTCACCGCCGGGCTCGCGATGCTGCCGATGAGCATCGTGGCCTTCGTGGCCGCCGCCGTCGCCGGCAAGAAGCTGCACGGCGCACCGCCCCGGTTCACCGTCGGCGGCGGTCTGCTGCTGATCGGCGCGGGCGCGCTGCTGCAGACCGTGATCGGCGCCGACTCGACCTGGGCGGTGCTGGCGCCCGGCCTCGCGGTGGCCGGCGCCGGTGTCGGCCTGGCCACGCCCGCGATGGCCTCGGTCGCGATGGCGGCGGTGCCGCCGAGCCGGGCCGGGATGGCCGGCGGCGCGCTCAACACGGCACGCCAGCTGGGCAACGCGCTGGGGATCGCCGTGCTCGGCGCGGTGTTCCAGGCCGGGGTGCTCGGCGCCGTCCGCGCCGACCGTACGGTGCCCGAACCGCAGCGGACCGCCGACGCCCTGACCGGGGGCCAGGCGGGCGCGGTGATCGCCCGGGCGCCCGGGTCCGCGCACCTGGTGCACACCGCCTTCGCCACCGGCCTCCAGGACACCTTCGTGGTGTCGGGGGTGCTGGGGCTGCTGGGCGGGGTGGCCGTGCTGGCCCTGGTCCGCCCGTCGGCGGCGCCCACCGGGACGGGCACCGAAACCGGCACCGGACCGGGCGCGGCGGTGCCCGGACAGGCGGACGCGCGGGAGCCCGCACAGAGGTGACAACTCCCCGAAGGGGGCGCCGGCTTCGGCCCGCGCCCCCTTCGGCATGCCGGAACCCGTCGCTCCCGCTCCGCCCCGACGGGAACACCCGTACGGCCCGCCCGTGTCCACAGGAGCCCCGCGGCGCTACCGTGACCTCATGCAACCCGCCCGGCGCCCAGACACGAGGTAGTGCGTTGCCATGCCCTTCACCCCGCCCGACGCCCCGCTGACCGGCGATCCGCCGACCGGTTACATCGGCCTGGTCACCATCGAGATCAAGGGTCTGGCCCCGGCCGCCACCTTCCGCCGGCTCGACCTCGCGCTGGACGCCCTGGCGCACGCCCTGCTCACCGTGCCGCTCTCCGCCCAGGACCGTGCGGCCTTCGAGGAGTTCCTCTCCCCGGACGGACGCCGCGAGATCGCCCGGCAGCTGATCCGGACGGGCGAGGTGCGGACGCTGGCCTTCCTCGGTCTCGACGGCCACACCGTACGCATCAGGGCCGCCAACCCGCCCCGCCCGGGAGCGGTCGAGGCGTACCGGCTGCCCCGGCCCGCTCCCTGGGACGGCCAGGCGCCGCCGTACCGGCTCGCCCCCGGCCGCACCGCCCACCCGTACGCCGCCGGCCCCCCTGGCCCCACGCACCCGCAGGACCTGGACGCCACCGGGTAGGCACGGTCGGCGCCGGCGAGGCGCGACGCGGACCGCCGTCAGGGTCCGGTGTCGCGGATGCCCGGCGGGTCCGCGACATCCGGCGCGGCGGTCGGGCGCAGCCACGGGTAGTAGTAGGGCACCTGGACCTGCGCGGCGGGACACTCGTGGGGCACCGGGCCCGCCGCCTCCTCACCGTCCGGATGGTCGTCGGCCGACCGCCCGACCGGACTCGCCAGCACGGCGCCGAGCGCGATCGCCACCACCGTCAGCAGCACCAACTCGACCAGCTGCCAGGCCATCACACACCCCCCGCCGCGCCGGGGACGGCCACGCCGGCGGCCACAGCGGCCGTCCTCGCCCATACCGCCTTTCCGTACGGCCCGAGCTTCTCGACGCCCCATTCGTCGGCGAGCTGCTCGACGAGGAACAGCCCCCGGCCGGACGTTCGCGCGGTACTGCCGGGCCGCACCGCGAGCGGCTCCGACGACGAGTCGGCGACCGCGATATAGAGGACACCCGCGCGAAGTTCGAGAACCACGGCCGGACCAGCGCCGTGCACGATGGCATTGGTGAGCAGTTCGGACAGCAGCAGGCACGCCGTGTCCGAGTCGAGGCCGATCGCCCCGAGGGTGTCCCGCAGCAGGTGCCGCATCGTCGCCACGATCTGCGGCAGCGCCGGCGGGAAGAAGTCGAGACGGAATTCGTTCAGCACGTCGTCGTCGGACGGACGCACCAGGGGCATCAGCATGAGGGGTCTCCAGTCTCCTGGCGTGTGGGTACTCAGCACATCCATGACCAGTGGCTCGCCCGGCTGGCGTGGACGGACAGGCAGAGAAACCTGAACGGCATGCCAAAGGTGCACTTCAGGTCAACTGACAGATCGTCAGTGAGCGGCGCACTACTCAAAGTAGGCTTACCCCCGCATTAATGCAACCCAGACAAGCTGGGAGATAGGTTGACCATCAAGCAAGTGGCGCGGCACAGCCCGCACGCGCGAGACTGCTCGTGCTACGGGGAAGGGATGCAATGTGGCTCTGCGAGCACACATCAGCGAACGTCAACGGCGCTACGGCGCCGAGGTGCGCCGGCTCCGACTGGACGCCGACATACGAGTGCAGGAGGCCGCCGCACATGTCGGCATGCGCGGTCCGCAGCTGAACCACATCGAGGCGGCTCGAACCGGGCTGGACGAACAACGGCTGCGCCTGCTGGCCGCCTTCTACGGCTGCGAGGACGAGACCTACCTCGACCTCCTCGCAACATTGGGCGCGAGCGACGGAAAGGGCTGGTGGAGTCCGTACAAGCGAAAGGTCCCGACCTTCGCGCTCGATCTCGCCGAGCTGGAGCACTGGGCGACCAGCGCATACCTCAACTACGAGACGTTCTTCATCCCCGGGCTGCTCCAGACCGAGGACTACATTCGGAATCTGTTCGAGAACGGGGACACCTCACTGTCTGCCGAACAGATCGACGACGCGGTGCAGTTCCGCCTCGCCAGGCAGGAGGCGCTCACCGGCCGCACGAACTTCCGGTTCGTGATTCACGAGGCGGCTCTCCTGATGGCCTTCGCAGGAAAGGCAGTGATGCGTCTGCAACTCGCGCACCTGCTGCAGATGTGGGAGAGGCCGAACGTAACGATTCAGATCTACCCTTTCAGCGTCAGGGCGACGCCGCCGTACAGTGGCCCGTTTCTCATCACGGAGCCGGCCTCCCGCCTGCTCTCGACGGTGGTGATCGATCACCCTGGCGCATCCGAATTCACCGAGACGACCGAGGCGCTGGAGAAGTACCGGGGCAGGTTCGACGATCTCAGCCGACTGGCGCTGCCGTCCGGGAACTCTAGAAAATCCTCACAGCCCAACTCCGGCCGGGATTCGTGGGGGATCGTCCAGCACATCAAACACAGCCTCGAATTGGAAAGGTGAGTCATGCCGAACCACTGGCAGAAGTCGACGAGTAGCACCCAGGACGGCGGGAACTCGGTGGAGGTCATCGCCAACAGCGACGGCATGATCGAGATCCGCGAGTCCGAAACGCCCGGCGAGACCATCGTCACGACGCCGAAGAAGTTCGCGCTGTGGATCGAAGGCGTGAAGCGGGGTGAGTTCGACCACTTCGCGGCCTAGCCCCGGCGGCCCCCCTTGCACCAATCAAGGGGGGCCGCTGCGCACCCCGCGAGCAGCGCCCGCATTCGTACGCCCTTCACTCTTGCATCCTTACTCTCTGTTCGTCTAGCGTAACGGCATGCGCCGCCGATGAGGTGGCCCGATGCCAGGTGGTGCTTCGCCATGCGCTCGACGGCCACCGAGCCCCTGCTCCCAGAATCGCCCGCGTTCGCCGAACAGCTCGGCCGGACCGAGCTCGTGGCCGGCCTCGTGTTCGTCGGCACGAACGCACACCCGTTGCGCATCCGGCCCGCGAACGCTCCGCACCTCGCCGACGCCGCCAAGCTGGTCGGTGCAGGGCGGGAGCGAGCACCTCTGCCGCCTCCCCCTGCCCGATTCCGGGCCCCGGGAGCCTCTCATCCGCACGAGCAACAGATCTGCCCAGGAGGAACGTTGAGCAACTTCACCGATGATCGCGCCATCAGTCCGCCGGCCCCGTGGGGGATCACCCGCATGGAGCCGTATCCCGACGCCGACCCCCTCCCGGCCCTCACGGCGGTGATCGATCCGCAGACTCAGGTAGCCGTGTACGTGGACGACCAGGGTCGCACTGTCGAGATGGGTGCACACGGCACCAGCACCAACACCAGCACGCCGACCAGTACGGGCGGCGGCGACGGACAGGGCTCGAACCCCTCTACCGACCAGGACAGCATTCCGTCCAACGACCAGGACCAGGGCACGGGCTGACATGTCCGGCGATCAACGTCGGGCGGTACTGGTCCTCACCAACACGTACGACGCGACGGCTGACACGGTGCTCCGCATTCTGGCCGAACGCCGAGTACCGGTGGTCCGTGTGGACCCGGGCGCCGATCTGTACGACGGCGCCTCGCTCACCGCCCGCTACGGACGGAGCAGTCGGCGAGGCACCCTCCGCACGTCGAGCAGAGAGATCGACCTGTCGAACATCCGATCAGTCTGGATGCGTCGGCCGTCGCCGTACGAGGCGCCGCCCGGCATCACCGGGCATGACGCCAAGTTCGCCGGTGCGCAGGCGTTCTGGGGCACCGGCGGCGTCCTCGCGTCACTGACGGAAGCACAGTACGTCAACCACCCGTGGCGCGTCCGGAACGCCGAGTACAAACCGGCGCAGCTCACGGCGGCGCAGTTGAGCGGATTCCTGGTGCCCGACACGGTCATCACCACGGATCCCCGGGAAGCTCGTGAGTTCTGCGCCGATCAACCCACCGGCGCGGTCTACAAGCCACTCTGGGACAGCCGCTACCGGGACCCCGCCGGTGCAGCCCGACAGGTCTGGGTCCGCGAGGTGGGTCCGCAGGACATCACTGACGCCGTCGCAGCCTGCCCGCACCTGTTTCAGGCGAAGGTGCCGAAAGCCTTCGACGTACGGCTGACGGTGGTGGGCGAAAGACAGTTCGCCGCTCGGATCGACGGCCCCGAACTCGACTGGCGCCGCCGGCAGGACCTTCTGGCCTACGAGCCGGTGGCCGTCCCCGCGTCGGTCACGGCGGCAGTCACCTCCTACCTCACCACACTGGATCTCGTCTTCGGGGCGTTCGACTTCGCCGTGACCGAGAGCGGGGAGTGGTACTTCCTCGAATGCAACCCGAACGGGCAGTGGGCCTGGCTGCCACCCGTACTGTCCGGGCCGATCGCCCTCGCCCTTGCCGACCGACTTCAGAGAGGTCCCGACGCGTGACCACTGCTGACGCACTGCGCGCCGCCATGGTGGAACAACTCACCGCTGACGGCGTACTCACCGACCCTGCGTGGCGGGCCGCCGCTTCGGCCGTCCCGCGTGAGACGTTCCTCCCGTCGTTCTTCCGCGAGGTGCCGGGCAGCAACCCGACCGGCTACGAGCCCGTGCACGAGCAGGACCCCGGCTGGCTCGAAGCCGTCTACACCAACCAGACTCTCGTGACCCAGCTCGACGGCCGCACCCGCCCCGACGCGGATGGTCCCGGAGCGGTCACGGGCTCGCCGTCGTCCTCGTCCACCCTGCCTTCACTCGTACTCCGGATGTGGCAGCAGCTCGAAGTCGACGACGGGCAGCGCGTCCTGGAGATCGGCACGGGCACCGGCTACTCGACGGCGCTCGGCGCGCACCGCCTCGGCAGCCGCAGCGTCACCAGCATCGAGTACGACCCGGACGTGGCGACGCGAGCGGCCGCCGCGATCGGGAAAACGGGCTACAGCCCGACCCTGGTCGTGGGGGACGGGCTCGCCGGTCATGCCGCAGGGGAGCCGTACGACCGACTGATCGCCACCTGTTCCGTCCGGTACGTCCCGCAGCCGTGGCTGTTCCAGGTGCGGCCCGGCGGGAAGATCCTCGCCACGTTGTCCGGGTGGTCGTTCGGCTTCGGGCTGGCTCTGCTCACCGTGACCGAGCCAGGCTGTGCGACAGGCCGGTTCCTTCCCGGATACACCAGCTTCATGATCGCCCGTCCTCACGACCGGCCGCCCCGCCAGAGCATCACGCTCATGCCCGGCGACGAACGGCCGACCCGCATCGATCCGGCCGCGATCAGTGACTGGACCGGCGGGTGGGTCGCCCAACTCGCAGCGCCCTCGGCCGAGCGTCTGGGCGCCGGAGGGCAGCAGATCCTGATCGACTTCGCCACCGGATCCCAGGCCCGGACAATGCCGAGTCCGGACGGAGGGTGGACCGTGATCCAGCGCGGGCCGCTCCGCCTCTGGGACCAGGTCGAGAGCTCGATCGAGGCGTGGCAACGCGAGGGCTCACCCCACCAGGAGCACTTCGGGATCACGATCGACGGCGACGGACAGCGGGTCTGGCTCGGCAGCAAGGACGGACCGACCTGGCGGTTGCCCGTCTGACGCCTGGCCGGGGCGCCCCGGCCAGGCGTCAGACGTCAGGCGTTGGGCGCGACCTTCGCCAGCCCGTTGATGATCCGGTCCATCGCGTCGCCGCCCTGCGGGTCCGTCAGGTTGGCGAGCATCTTGAGGGTGAACTTCATCAGCATCGGGTGGGTCAGACCGCGCTGGGTGGCGAGCTGCATGACCTTCGGGTTGCCGATCAGCTTCACGAAGGCCCGGCCGAGCGTGTAGTAGCCGCCGTAGACGTCCTTGAGGACACGCGGGTAGCCCTGGAGGGCGCGCTCGCGGCCGGCGTCGGTGATCCGGGCGTTGGCCTGGATGACCACCCCCGCCGCGATCTGGCCGGATTCCATCGCGTAGGCGATGCCCTCGCCGTTGAACGGGTTGACCATGCCCCCGGCGTCGCCGACCAGCAGCAGGCCCCGGGTGTAGTGCGGCTGGCGGTTGAAGGCCATCGGCAGGGCGGCGCCGCGGATCGGGTCGGTCATGTTCTCCGGCGTGTAGCCCCACTCGGCGGGCATGCCCGCGCACCAGGCCTTCAGCACCTCGCGCCAGTCCAGCTCGCCGAAGGCGGGCGAGGAGTTGAGGATGCCGAGGCCGACGTTGGACGTGCCGTCACCCATGCCGAACACCCAGCCGTAGCCGGGCAGCTGCTGCTTGCCGCCGCCCCGGGTGTCCCACAGCTCCAGCCAGGACTCCAGGTAGTCGTCGTCGTGGCGCGGCGAGGTGAAGTACGTCCGGTACGCGACGCCCATCGGGCGGTCCTCGCGGCGGTGCAGGCCCATCGCCAGGGAGAGCCGGGTGGAGTTGCCGTCGGCCGCGACGACCAGCGGGGCACGGAAGGTGACGGCCCGCTTCTCCTCGCCGAGCTTCGCGGTGACGCCGGTGATCCGGCCGGTGCGCTCGTCCAGGACCGGACCGCTGACGTTGCAGCGCTCGTACAGCCGGGCGCCGGCCTTCTCGGCCTGACGGACCAGCAGCTCGTCGAAGTCGGCCCGCTTGCGGACCAGTCCGTAGTCCGGGAAGGACGACAGCTCGGGCCAGTCCAGCTCCAGCCGGACACCGCCGCCGATGATCCGCAGGCCCTTGTTGTGCAGCCAGCCGTTGTCGGTGGAGACGTCGATGCCCATGTCCACGAGCTGCTTGGTGGCGCGCGGGGTGAGCCCGTCGCCGCAGACCTTCTCGCGCGGGAACTCGGTCTTCTCCAGCAGGAGTACGTCCAGGCCCGCCTGGGCGAGGTAGTAGGCGGTGGTGGAGCCCGCCGGGCCGGCGCCGACCACGATGACGTCGGCCGTGCTCTCCACGCTCTCGCCGATGGCGCTGAGGTCAACTGCGGTCTCGGACACGGTGGGCACACTCCTGCACTGCGGGTCGGCTGGTCTGGTCTGTGGGGATGGGACAGGTCGCGGACGAGTCTACGAGTTGTGCGTGCGCTTCGGTGGGACCGCCGGGGCGGCCTTGAAGCCCCGGTGCAGCGCCACGATCCCGCCGGTGAGGTTGCGCCAGGCGACCCTCGACCAGCCGGCCTCCTGCAGCAGGGTGGCCAGGCCCGGCTGGTCGGGCCAGGCCCGGATCGACTCGGCGAGGTAGACGTACGCGTCCGGGTTGCTGCTGACCGCGGTGGCCACCGGCGGCAGCGCGCGCATCAGGTACTCGGTGTAGACCGTCCGCAGGGGCGTCCAGGTCGGGGTGGAGAACTCGCAGATGACGACCTTGCCGCCGGGCTTGGCGACCCGGTGCATCTCGCTCAGCGCGGCCGCGGTGTCCTGGACGTTGCGCAGCGCGAAGGAGATCGTCACGGCGTCGAAGGAGTCGTCCGCGAACGGGAGCCTCGTCGCGTCGCCGGCGGTGAGCGGCAGTTCGGGGTGGCGGCGCTTGCCCTCGCCGAGCATGCCCACCGAGAAGTCGCAGGGGACGACGCGGGCACCGGCCTCCTGGAACGGCAGCGAGGACGTGCCGGTGCCGGCGCCGAGGTCCAGGACCAGCTGCCCCGGCGCGGCGTCCACCGCCTCCGCCACCGCGCGCCGCCAGGCGCGGGCCTGGCCGAGGGAGAGCACGTCGTTCGTACGGTCGTACTTGGCCGCGACGTCGTCGAACATCGCGGCGACTTCGTGCGGCTGCTTGTCCAGGGAGGCTCGGGTCACAGCCCCATTGTTCACCCTCCTACGGACAGCCCGGGCCACGGGGCTCCGTGCGCGCCGCGGAGTGTCCCCGGGCCGCCCGCGCGGGGCCGTTCAGTGCAGGGCCCGGCGGCCGCCCTTGCGGCGGCGGCGGGAGCGCTTGCCGTGCGTTATCGCCGGCATCCCGTCGGCCAGCGCCTCCGTCGCGAACGCCACGGTGGTCCGGACCCGGCCGCCGCTCACCCGGGCCTGCGCGGCGCGGGCCCTTCGGTGGCGGACGATGCGCAGCAGGCAGAGCAGGAAGAACAGCACGGCGACCGGCACGCTGATCCGGGCCAGTCCGACGCCGGCGGGCTGCGGGTAGACGTCACCGCAGAGGCGGACGGCGCCCGCGTCCTGTTCGGCGTGTTCCAGGCAGATGCTGTCCCCCACCTTGGCGTCGCCCGCGAGCGGCAGGGCGGCGGCGGTGTGCTGCTGGCCACCGGCCCGGTAGCTCACCGAGCTGTAGGAGCTGCCGCCGGTGGAGAGCTGGGTGACGGTGCCCTGGACCTGGACGGGATGGGCCCCGATCCGGTCGGCCTGTTCGGTCTGGCGCCAGCCGAGCAGGCACATGCCGACCGCGAGCACCGCGCTGAGCAGCGCGGCCAGGTACCAACCACGGCCCAACCGCGGGGAGCGCGGCACAGTGTCGGTCGCGGATCGCATGGTTCCTGTCCTGGCTTGCCCGCGGGGCCGGAGCGGCCCCTGCCGGGTGGTGGTGAGCGTACGGATCGAAAGGGGTCGAGCACGAGGTGAGCTGTCCGGGATCGTATCCGCTGGCGAGGGCTCAGGTCACGGCGAAGGGGGAATCAGAGCGTCTGACCAGCGGTCGAGTTCGGATCCGGCCGGTCAGCGGGGGCGGATTGCGGAGATTCCCGGAGGGTTCTGCGGCCGTCCCGCACGGAACCGGCACCCGGCCCGGCCTCCGGTGCCCGCCGGCCCGCGCGCGGCGACGCGGGCGCAGGCAGGCGCAGGCACAGGCACAGGCACAGGCACAGGGACAGGGACAGGGACAGGCGCAGGCGCAGGCGCAGGCACGGCTCAGCGGCGGCGGTGGAGCAGCCGGCCGGCCAGCACGGTGGCGAGGCAGGCGCCCGGCTGCCCGGACGGGTCCTGCTCGAAGAGTGCGAAGTCGGCTCTGGCGCCCACCGTCAGCGCTCCGTGCACGACGTCCGCGAGCCGGTGACCGGCCAGCGGGTCGAGCCCCCCGTCCGATCCCCCGACAACTCCCCCGGCGGATCCGTCGCCCGGCAGGGTGAGCAGCCCCGAGCGGGACACCGCCGTCCGCACCGAGGTGCGTTCGAACGGCCCGGCGACCGCCGTCGTCCCGTGGGCGAGCATCCGCTGCAGGCCGCGCCGGGCGCTCGCGCCCCAGCCCGCCTCGTCGAGGCCGAGGGCGTCCAGGGCGGCCCCGGTGAGCGGCTCGGCGCCGATCTCCTCCCGGGGGTCCGGGTGGTAGGCGCACTCCAGCAGCCGGTGGCCGTACCGGTTGAGCAGACCGGGCGTCAGCAGCCCGTCCCAGTCGCGGACCCGCGCGTCGGGGTGGGCGGCCGCGAGCTCCCGGTACGGGCCGAGGCCGGCGATCCGGTCGCCCCGCACCACCACCGCGCCGTCGGGAACCGACGGCGCGGCGGGGTCGGCCGGTGCGGGGCGGAGCAGGGCGGCCCGGTGCAGGGTCAGCATCGCGGCTGCGTCCGCGTCAGTTGGTGGAGAGGATCTTCAGCTCGGGGTGCGCGGTCCCGCCCTCGATCGCGGTGGACGCGATGTGCGAGGCGACCCGCGGGTCGACCGGGTCGTTGGCCGGGTCGTCCAGCACCCGCAGGTGCTCGTACGTGGTGGAGCGCTGCGCGGGGGTGCGGTCGGCAGCCCGGATCAGGTGGATCAGCTCGGTGAGGTTGGAGCGGTGCTTGGCCCCCGCCGCCGAGACGACGTTCTCCTCCAGCATGACCGAGCCGAGGTCGTCGGCGCCGTAGTGCAGCGACAGCTGGCCGGCCTCCTTGCCGGTGGTCAGCCAGGAGCCCTGGATGTGAGCCACGTTGTCGAGGAAGAGCCGGGCGATCGCGATCATCCGCAGGTACTCGAAGACGGTGGCCTGGGTGGAACCCTTGAGGTGGTTGTTCTGCGGCTGGTAGGTGTACGGGATGAAGGCGCGGAAGCCGCCGGTGCGGTCCTGCACGTCGCGGATCATCCGCAGGTGCTCGATCCGCTCGGCGTTGGTCTCGCCGGTGCCCATCAGCATGGTGGAGGTCGACTCGACACCCAGCTTGTGGGAGGTCTCCATGATCTCCAGCCAGCGCTCGCCCGACTCCTTGAGCGGGGCGATCGCCTTGCGCGGCCGCTCGGGCAGCAGCTCGGCGCCGGCGCCGGCGAAGGAGTCCAGACCGGCCTTGTGGATGCGGGTGATGGCCTCCTCGACGGAGACCTTCGACAGTCGGGCCATGTGCTCGACCTCGGAGGCACCGAGCGAGTGGATCACCAGCTGCGGGAAGTCGGCCTTGATGGCGGCGAACGCCGTCTCGTAGTACTCGACGCCGTAGTCCGGGTGGTGGCCGCCCTGGAACATGATCTGGGTGCCGCCCAGCTCGACCGTCTCCGCGCAGCGGCGCAGGATCTCGTCGAGGTCGCGGGACCAGCCCTTGTCGCTCTTGGGCGCCACGTAGAAGGCGCAGAACTTGCACGCCGTCACACAGACGTTGGTGTAGTTGATGTTCCGCTCGATGATGTACGTCGCGATGTGCTCGGTACCGGCGTAGCGGCGGCGGCGCACGGCGTCGGCCGCCGAGCCGAGCGCGTGCAGCGGCGCGGAGCGGTACAGCGCCAGGGCCTCGTCGGGGCTGATCCTGCCGCCGGCGGCCGCCCGGTCGAGGACGGCCTGCAGGTCGGTGCTGGACGCGTCGAGGATCGCTGCGAGCTCGGACACCTGGCGGCCTTCTCTCTCTCGGTGGTACTGCGCTTGGTACGGCTTCCGGGTGTCGGGCCGCACGGCAGAAACAGCCTACGCCAGCGCTTCGGTGCGTCCGCGTCGCCCCGCTTCGCACCTGCTCCGCAGCTGTTTGCGCCCCGCTCCGCACCTGTTCGCACCTCGCTCCGCACCTGCCTGCGCCCCGCTCCGCCCGGGCGGAGCGAGCGCGCCGCCGGTCAGCCAACCTTGCGCAGGACGCCCTCGGGATTGCCCGCGCCGGGGTCGGCCGAGGTGAATCGGATCGTGCCGTCCGGCTGGAGGGTGAGCGTCTCCTCGGCGGAGCCGTCGGTGCAGACGCCCTCGGGAGTGGCGCGCAGCAGCCGCGAGGAGAAGACGAGCCTCCCCTCGGCGGCCGAGCCGAGCGTCCAGGCCCCCTCACAGGTGACCGTCAGGATGCCGGTGAGGCCGTTGACGCTGGTGGTGGTCTCCGCGCCGAGCGCGGCCGGACGGACGGTGAGGGTGGTGGTCCCGGCCGGCGCGCCGCTGTGCGTGGAGGTCATCTGGCCGCTCCAGACCCCGAGGAAGGCGGCCGGGACGGCGTTCGGCCCGGTCACGGGAGTGGCGCCGGCGCCCGGGCGCCCCGGCTGGACGGGGTACCAGGTGGTGGACGAGGTGCTGTCCGAGGAGACGGTGGTGGAGGAGGTGCTGGAGGAGGAGGTCGTGCTCGTGGTGGTCGTGATGGTGGTCGAACCCTGATCGTCGAACCGGTGCAGCCACCAGCTGCCGAACGAGAACCCGCCCACTCCGACGGCGGTCAGCGCGAGCAACAGCACCGTCCTGAGCCGGCGCCCGGGCGGTCGCGCCGCCGCTGCCGCTGCCGCCGCCGCCACGGCCGGGGACGCGTCGGTCGGCGCCCCGCCCGGCAGCGCGACCGGGGCCCCGCCCGTGGGTGCCTCGTGTGCCGGGACGGCTCCGGGCACACGAAGGCCGCTCCGGTACCGGGCCGGCGTGGGACCGGAGGCAAGGGTGGAGCCGGAGGCAGGCGTGGGACCGGCGACAGGCGTGGGGCCGGCGACAGGCGTGGGGCCGGCGACAGCCAGGCCGGGAACGGCGGGCGCCGGCTCCACGTCCAGGTCGAGGTCCAGCAGTTCCACCGCGCTGCGGCCGACCGCCGCCGCCAGCGCGGGCGGCAGCCAGCCGCCTCCCGGCCCCAGCCGGACGGTCCCGGCCCCGGCGGTCCCGGCCGCGGCCAGCCGGTCGCGCAGGACGGCGGGGTGCGGGCGGACCGCCGGGTCCTTGGCCAGGCAGTCCCGGACGACGCCGCGCAGGCCGGTCTCCAGCCCGGAGAGTTCGGGCTCCTCGTGCACCACCCGGTAGAGCAGCACCGCGGCGCTCAGCCCCTCGCCGAACGGGGCCGCGCCGGTGGCCGCGTACGCGAGCACGGCGCCGAGCGAGAAAACGTCGCTGGCCGGCCCGGCGGCGGCCCCCTGCGCCTGCTCGGGCGACATGTAGCCGGGCGAGCCGACCACGAAGCCGGAGCGGGTGAGCGCGGTCGCGGCGTCCAGCGCCCGGGCGATGCCGAAGTCGATCAGGCGCGGCCCGTCCAGCGTGAGCAGCACGTTCGACGGTTTGACGTCGCGGTGCACCAGCCCCTGGGCGTGCACGTGGGCCAGGGCGTCGGCCAGACCGGCGCCCATCGCCCGGACGGCCGCCGGGGGCAGCGGTCCGAAGTCCCGGACGGCTGCGCCGAGAGCCGGCCCCGCCACGTAGCCGGTCGCGACCCACGGGTGCTCGCTCTCGGTGTCGGCGTCCAGGACCGGCGCCGTCCACTCACCGCCGACCAGCCGGGCCGCCGCGACCTCCTGGCGGAACCTGGCGCGGAACTCCGCGTCCTCGGCCAGTTCGCCACGCACCACCTTGACGGCGACCGTCCGGCCGCCCGCCGTGCGCCCGAGGTAGACCCGGCCCATACCGCCCGCACCGAGCCGGCGCAGGAGTCGGTACTCCCCCACCCGCACCGGATCCCCGGACCCCAGTGGTTCCATCCCCCGCGCTCCCCTCGACGGCCGGTCGACAGCACGACGGTACCGGGGCGGGGCCGCGCGGAGGGGCACACCGGCAGACGCTCCGCCGCTCCCGGCGGCGCCGGGGCGGTTCGGCGGCGCCGGGGCGGCCGGCTGGGCGGCGGCGGTTCGGCTACGCCGGGGCGGTTCGGCTACGCGGTGGCGGCGGGCTCCAGCAGCCGGACGGCGACGTCGGGGGCGAAGCCGCTGTCGTGGCCGATCCGGCGGGCGAACTCGGCGATGCCCGCGAGCTGGCGCTCGCCGAGCGAGAAGTCCAGGGCCTCGCTGAAGTACCGCTCCAGCAGGGCGGCGTCGAAGGCCTCCCAGCGGGCGGCCTGCTCGGCGACCTGTCCGGCCTCGGCCAGGGAGAGGTCACGCGACTCCAGGAACGCCCGGTGGACGGCGGCGACGGCCTCCGGCCGGCTCTCGACGAACTCCCGGCGGGCGGCCCAGACGGCGAAGACGAAGGGCAGGCCGGTCCAGTCCTTCCACATCTCGCCGAGGTCGTGCACGGCCAGGCCCTGGCGGGGGGCCTGCTCCAGCGAGGCCCGCAGCGCGGGGTCACCGATCAGCACGGCGGCGTCGGCCCGTGCGAGCATCGCGTCCAGGTCGGGCGGGCAGCTGAAGTACTCGGGCCGGACGCCCTCGCGCTCCTCCAGCAGGAGCCGGGCCAGCCGCACGGAGGTGCGGCTGGTGGAGCCGAGCGCGACCCGGCGGCCGTCCAGCTCGGCGAGCGGCACCTTGCTGACGATCACGCAGGACATCACCGGCCCGTCGCTGCCGACCGCGATGTCGGGCAGGACGACCAGTTCGTCCGCGTGCCGCAGGTACTCCACGCAGGTGATCGGGCCGATGTCGAGCGAACCGGCCACCAGGCGGTCGCTGAGCTTCTCCGGGGTGTCCTTGGTGAGGTCGAGGTCGAGCAGCGCTCCGGTCCTGGCCAGGCCCCAGTAGAGGGGTACGCAGTTCAGGAACTGAATATGTCCGACCCGGGGCCTGACCGGCGTCGCCGGGGCACTCCCATCCTGCACAGCCACTGCTAGCTCCCTTGCTGTTCGTACTCTCTCCGCAGGGTATGCCCGGTGCTCGGCGCAGCCCCCACCGGCCGTCCGACACGCCCTGTCCGGCCGTATCGCAGGGCTCCCGGGGCTCCCCCGGGCGTCTTCGGCCGGCGGTCCCGTCCGTCCGGTGGGCCCCTCCGACACACCCTGTCCGGCCCTCAAGTCACCCCTGGTCGCGACCGGGCCTGCGTGCTAGCGTTGCCCTCAGTTGCAGTTTGATTCCCCTTGCAGTACTTGAAGCCTGCGGAGCATGTAACCGCAGGCTTTTTGTAGTTTTTCAGCAATATCGAAAAACTCCGGACCCACTCCGGAGGCAGGGCGATCAGCGCAGCGGACCAGGTTCCACGCGGTGTGGTACCCAATCGTCCCTCGCAAGGAGAACGGCATGGCTCAGGGAACCGTCAAGTGGTTCAACGCTGAGAAGGGCTTCGGCTTCATCGCCCAGGAGGGCGGCGGCCCCGACGTCTTCGTCCACTACTCCGCCATCAACGCGAACGGTTTCCGCTCGCTGGAGGAGAACCAGGCGGTCAGCTTCGACGTCACTCAGGGCCCGAAGGGCCCGCAGGCGGAGAACGTCACCGCTATCTGACCATCCTCTGATGATCTGATCGCTCGGGACCCCCGTTGGGTCCACCGGTGGCCCTGGCTGTCGCCGCCATGAGCACAACGAGCAACACCCAAGGGGGCTCGCCACGTCCAGGACGTGGCGGGCCCCCTGCCTTTGCCCGCCCGGTGCCGCTCGGTCCGGTCGCGTCCGGCCGGAACGCCCGTGAGCCCGCTCCCCCGGCGGGGGAGCGGGCTCACGGGACGTCATGCGGTCCGGCGTCAGACGGCGGCCGGCACCTTCTCGCCCGACTGGGCCGGGACGGAGGCCACCGGGGTCTCGTTGTACAGGTCGCCGGTCGGGTTGTTGTAGGCGACCAGGTCGAGCGTCTTCTCGCGGGCCGCGACCAGGATCGGCACGACCGCCTGCCCGGCCACGTTGGTGGCGGTGCGCATCATGTCGAGGATCGGGTCGATGGCGAGCAGCAGGCCGACGCCCTCCAGGGGCAGGCCCAGGGTGGAGAGGGTCAGGGTCAGCATCACGATGGCACCGGTGAGACCGGCCGTGGCCGCGGAGCCGATCACCGAGACGAAGGCGATCAGCAGGTAGTCACGGATGCCGAGGTCGATGTTGTAGACCTGCGCGACGAAGATCGCGGCCAGCGAGGGGTAGATCGCGGCGCAGCCGTCCATCTTGGTGGTCGCCCCGAACGGGACGGCGAAGCTGGCGTACTCGCTCGGCACCCCGAGGCGCTCGGTGACGCGGCGGGTGACGGGCAGGGTGCCGACCGAGGAGCGGGAGACGAAGGCCAGCTGGATCGCGGGCCAGGCGCCCTTGAAGAAGTTCAGCGGGTTGAGGCCGCCGACGAACTTCAGGAGCAGCGAGTAGACCACGAAGAGCACCAGGGCGCAGCCGACGTAGACGTCCGCGGTCAGGGTCGCGAACGGCTTGAGCAGGTCCCAGCCGTAGGTGGCGACGGACTTGCCGATCAGGCCGAGGGTGCCGAGCGGGGAGAGCCGGATGACCCACCACAGGGCGGTCTGGGTCAGCTCCAGGACGGTCTCGCTGAGCTTCAGAACGGGCGCGGCCCGCTCGCCGACCTTGATGATCGCGGCGCCGACCACGACCGCCAGGAAGACGATCTGCAGCACGTTGACCTCGCTGAACGAGGCGACGATGTTGGTCGGCACGATGCCGGTCAGGAAGTCGACCCAGGTGCCGCCGCCCTTGGGCGCCTTGAGGCCCTCGGTGGAGAGGTTGGTGCCCTGGCCCGGGTCGGTCAGCAGGCCCAGGCCGAGGCCGATGGCGACCGCGATCAGCGAGGTGATCAGGAACCAGAGCAGCGTGCGGCCGGCCAGCCGGGCGGCGTTGGTGACGTTGCGGAGGTTGGCGACCGAGACCACGATCGCGGTGAAGACGAGCGGCGGCACGGCCAGCTTGAGCAGCTGGACGAAGGTCTTGCCGATGGTCGACAGCGTGGTGGCCAGCCAGGAGACGTCGGCGGCCCGGGCGATGTAGCCGAGGAGGACGCCGAGGACGAGACCGGCGACGATCTGGACCCAGAACGGGGTCTTCCGGACTCGGGCGAGCAGGGAGGGCGACGTGGTCGCCTCGGGTGCTGCGGACATGGCGGTGCGGCTCCGGGGGAGGGAGTTTCCGAACGGTGGGGGAAGGGCGGGCGGCACGGCGCGGAGGCTCGACCTCGGGGGAGGTGACTCGGGGACGTGTCGCCTAGATACAGCTGATGGCGCGACAGGCGCGCGGGCCGTCCACAGCACCGGGCAGGCGCATGCCGGCCGTGGGCGTGCTGCCCCGGCCCTGCATTCGAAGTGCGCCTGTGGTGGTCATGGGCAGCACATTAGCAGTAAAGATTTGAGATGTTCAAAGTACTTGTTTGAGATGCGGGCACGAACGAACCTGACGCACCATCACTTCGATCATCCGGCACGGGTTGACCGAGTGCAGTTATACGTATAACTTTCCTCTCAGTCCTCCATCCGCCCTGCCCTCACCCGGGAGACCGCCCCGATGGGCTACCTCGCCCTGCTCCGTGCCCCGCACGTCACCCGACTCCTGCTCGGCACCCTGCTGGGCCGCCTCCCGGCCGGCATGACGGCGCTCGTCGTCGCCCTCGCGCTGCGGGAGGCCGGCGCGCCCTACAGCCGGATCGGCCTGGCCACCGCCGCCTACGCGATCGCCGCCGCCGTGGGCGGGCCCGTGCTCGGCCGGATCGTCGACCGCACCGGCCAGCCCCGGGTGCTGCTCGCCTCGGCCGTCGTCGCCGGCCTCGGCTACGCCCTGCTCGCGCTCGCGCCGGGCTCCGCGCTCGCCGCCCCGCTCGGGGCGGCGGTCGCCGGGCTGGCCATGCCCCCGCTCGAACCCTGTCTGCGCGCCCTGTGGCCCGCCGTCGTCGACGAGGAGCAGCTCGACACCGCGTACGCCTTCGACTCCGCCGCGCAG
Organism: Kitasatospora sp. NBC_00315; assembly: GCF_041435095.1. Lineage (NCBI taxonomy): Bacteria > Bacillati > Actinomycetota > Actinomycetes > Kitasatosporales > Streptomycetaceae > Kitasatospora > Kitasatospora sp. NBC_00315. The sequence goes on from NZ_CP108025.1 coordinate 3,611,606, forward strand.
CAGATCCTCTACGTCGCCGGACCGCTCGCCGTCGCCGGCATCGCCGCCGCGTTCAGCCCCGTCGCCGCCCTGTGGACGGCCGCCGGGCTCGGACTCGCCGGCGCCCTGGTGGTCGCCACCGCCGCCCCCGCCCGGGCCTGGCAGGCCCCGCCGCGCGCGCACTCGGCCGGTCTGCTCGGACCGCTGCGCTCCCCCGGCCTGGTCCTGCTGCTCATCGGCCTGGCCGGCGCCGGCTGGACGGTCGGCGCCCAGAACGTGCTGTTCATCGCGTACGCGGAGCAGCGGCCCGGCCTCCCCGGCGGCGCCGGCACCCTGCTCGCCCTGGCCGCCCTCGGCGGCCTGACCGGCGCGCTCGCGTACGGCGCGGTGAAGTGGCGCAGCAGCACCGCCACCCGCACCTGGGTGATGGCCCTCGGGATGGCCCTGTCCTACCTGCCGCTGCTGCTGCTCCCCGGCCTGGCCGCCGGGGCCGGCCTCGGGCAGAGCCTGGCGGCGTGCGCGCTGGCACTGCTCTCCGGCATCGGTCTGGCCCCCCTGCTCGCGGCGGCCTTCGTGCTGATCGCCGAGCTGGCCCCGACCGGCACGGTCACCGAGGCGTTCGCCTGGCTGATCACGCTCTTCGCCAGCGGCAACGCCCTGGGGTACGCGGTCTCGGGCTCGCTGGTCGACACCTCCCTGCGCGCGGTGGCGCTCTGCGCGGCCGGCGGCATCGGGCTCGGCGGACTGCTGCTCCTCGGTGCCCGCCGCTGGTTCACGACGGCGCCCTCGGCGCCCGCCGCACCGCCCGTCCCGGTGGGCTGAGCGGGCCGCTGTTCCCGGTGGGCCGAGCCGGCCGCTGCCGCAGCGCGGGCCCGCCGACGGCGGCGCCGCTCAGGTCGCGGCCGTGGTGGACGCGCGCAGCACCAGCGAGGTGGCGAGCCCGGCGGCCGGGCCGACCGGGCCGACCGGTTCGCCGCGCAGCAGGCCGGCCAGGGCGGCCAGGCCGACCCGGCCCAGCTCCTCGCCGGGCAGGTCGACCGTGGTGAGCGGCGGGGCGAGCAGACCGGCCACCGGGATGTTGTCGATGCCGACCACCGAGACGTCGGAGGGGATCCGCAGTCCCAGTTCGGCGGCCGCCTGGTAGACGCCCGAGGCCACCACGTCGTCGTCGCAGATCACCGCCCGCGGCCGGGCCGGGCCGCTGAGCAGCTCGTGGGCGGCGGTGCGGGCGGCGGCCTGGCCCTCGTTGAGCGTGACGCCGATCTCCGTGACCTCCAGACCCAGCTCGCGGGCGGCCTGCTCGAAGGCCGCCTGGCGGACCCGGAAGGTGTACGCGCTGTGGGTCGAGCGCAGGTGGCCGATCCGGCGGTGGCCGAGCGCGGCCAGGTGGGCCACGGCGGCGCGCATGCCGCCCGCGACGTCGAGTTCGACGGTCGGGCGGGCCCGGTCGGTGCCGGGGTCGGCGTCCAGGAGGACCACCGGGGTGTCGGCCGGCAGTTCGCCGAGCTGGCTGTCGTCCGGCGAGCAGATCAGCAGGCCGTCGAACCGGCTGGTGGTCGCGGCCTCGGCCAGCGTCGCGCTGCCCCAGCCGGAGCTGACCACCACGGCGAGACCGTGCCGACCGGCCTCCTCGTGCACACCCGAGAGCACCCGGCCGAAGAACGGGCCGAGGATGTTGGGGACGGCCAGCAGGATCATCCCGCTGCGGCCGAGCCGTAGTTGACGCCCGGCCGCCTGGGGCCGGTAGCCGAGGCCCCGGGCCGCCTCGCGCACCCGCTGCCGGGTCGCCTCGGACACCCGGTGGCCGGCCTCCGAACCGGAGAACACCAGGGAGACCGTGGCCTGCGAGACACCGGCCACCCGGGCCACGTCGCGGCCGGTGGGGCGCCGGACGGGGGCGGGCGGGGTGAGCGGTACGGAGCGGCCGCCCGCGGAGCTCTCGGCGGGTGGCACGTGGGTCAGTTCTGCTGGGCGGACGCGGGCGCGGACGCGGCGGGGGCCGGGACGGCCGCTGCCGCGGAGGCCGCGCGGGCCGCGTCGTCGGCGGCGTCCTCCTCGGCGTTCTGGGCGGCGATCCGGTCCGCGGTACGGCTGCGCCGGCCGGAGACCTTCTCGACGATCTGCGCCGACATCTGGTCGCGCTGCTTGCTGAGCAGGACGTAGCTGAGCGGCGCCGAGACCAGGGCCGCCAGGCCGACCAGGAAGATGTACCCGGTCGTCCCGGTCACCGGGATGATCCCGAAGTGCCCCAGCAGCAGGGCGAGCAGCAGGCAGGCCAGGAAGATGGTGGCCCGCATCGAGGTGTAGCGGAGCGTGGCGTGGGCCGTGCCGGCCGGGCGCGGGCCGCCCGGCCGTGCGTCGGCCCCTGCGGGGTCGGCCTGCGGCGTGCTGGTCGGCTGCGTGCTGCTCGGCGACTTGCTGCTCACGAGTGGACATCCTTACTGCACGGGTCGGTCCGGTACTCCCAGTGAAGCATGCCGCGCCGGCCGTGCCGGGGACGGGCCCGCCCCGTACCGCGACGCCCCGGGGCGCCACGGCGAGCGGGCGGACGGCGCCGGCCGGGGGCGAGCGGAGGTGGCGGGCGGCGCCGGCCGGTGGCGCTCAGCGCAGGTCGATCCAGAGGGTGATGTCGTCGCGGTCGTCGCCCGGGGCGACCCGGATCGCCCCGGGGACGCGGCCCACCTCGGTGTAACCGCACCGCTCGTAGAAGCGCTCCAGCCCGAGGCCGCCCCGGGCGGTCAGCCGCAGCCCGGCCAGGCCCGCCTCCCGGGCGACCCGGGCCGCCTCGGCCATCAGCTCGACGCCGTAGCCCCGGCCCTGGAAGTCGGGGTGCACCATGACCCGCTTGAGCAGCCGCCAGTGGTCCATCAGCGCGAACCGCATGGACTCGAAGAAGAGCACGCCCGCGAGCCGGCCGCTCTCGCCGTCACGGGCGACCAGCAGGCGGTCCGGCCCGGCGGGCCCGACCCCCGCGAACTGCTTCTCCGCGGTGACCCACACGTCGTCGGCCGTGACCGGCGGGACGAAGCCGACGGCGCCCCCGGCGTTGGTGACGTCCGCCCAGAGCTGGACGATCTCGGCCCGCAGGCCGGGGGTGGGTTCGGGGTCGATGGCGAAGAGCAGCGTCATAGTCGGACATCCTATGAGCCCATTACGACGACACCCCCGGCAGCCGGTCCCGGCCGCCCCGGCGAGCCGTGGACGGCCCGTCCCGCTCCGCCCTCCGGGGTCACGACGGCAACCGGATCGGCCCGTCCAGCAGCGGGACCAGGTCCGCCCCCACCGGCAGCGGGACCGGCACCGCCCCCACCGGCCGGACGAGCGTCAGGTCGAGCAGGCACCGGACGACGGCCGGCGCCGGGGTGAGCCGCCGTCAGGCGGGCACCGCGACGGGCCCGGCCGGGGCGAGGGGCGCGACCGGTCGGCGGCGCAGGGCCACGCAGAGCAGGACGGCCAGCGCGCAGAGCCCGCCGGCCCCGTACCAGGTCAGGTCGTAGTTGCCGAAGGCGTCCCGGGACAGGCCCGCCAGTCCGGCCACGGCGGCCGCTCCGATCTGGTGGGCGGCGAGCACCCAGCCGAACACGATCGGCGCGTCGGCCCCGAAGTACTGGCGGCAGAGCGCGACGGTCGGCGGCACGGTGGCCACCCAGTCCAGGCCGTAGAAGATCACGAAGGCCAGGATCGGCGGCTTCAGCGAGCCGGCGAACAACTGGGGCAGGAAGGCCAGCGAGATCCCGCGCAGCGCGTAGTAGACGATCAGCAGCTTGCGGGAGTCGAAGCGGTCGGTGAACCAGCCGCTGGCGATGGTGCCCGCCACGTCGAAGACCCCGACCAGCGCCAACAGGCTCGCCGCCGTGGTGACCGGCATGCCGTGGTCGTGCGCGGCCGGGATGAAGTGGGTGCCGACCAGGCCCGCCGTGGTGGCGCCGCAGATCGCGAAGGAACCGGCCAGCAGCCAGAACGCCTTGCTGCGGCCGGCCTCGCGCAGCACCCGCAGGGATCGGGCCAGCGCGCTGCCGTCCGTCACCGGGGCCGGCGGGGCCTCGGTGGCCCCGTACGGGAGGATTCCGAGATCGGCCGGGCGCTCGCGCATCAGCAGCAGCACCGGGACGGCCACCACGGTGGCCGCCAGGGAGACCACCACCACCGCCGACCGCCAGCCGTGCCGCTCCACCAGGGTGGCCAGCAGCGGCATGAAGACCAGGTTGCCCGCCGCTCCGCCGGCCGTCAGCACCCCGGTCACCAGGCCCTGCCTGGCCTGGAACCAGCGGCCGGAGACGGTGGTGGCGAAGGCGCCGGCCATCGAGCCGCTGCCGAGCCCGACCAGGACGCCCCAGCAGAGGATCAGCTGCCAGCTCTGCGTCATCAGGATGGTCAGGCCGGCGCCCACCGAGATCGTCAGCAGGGCGCTGACCACCACCAGCCGGATCCCGAAGCGGTCCATCAGCGCGGCGGCGAACGGCGCGGTCAGGCCGTACAGGGTGAGGTTGACGGAGACCGCGCTCGCGATCGTCGCGTGGGACCAGCCGAACTCACTGTTCAGCGCGTCCATCATCAGGCCGGGGGTGGAGCGGAACCCGGCCGAACCGACCAGGACGAGCAGCGCGACGCCCGCGACCACCCAGGCGTAGTGCGGGCGGGCGCGCCGGGCGGGTCGGGGCGCGGGAGCGGAGGCGGGCGGGGGCGGGGGCGTGGCGGCGAGCGCGTGCCGCGTGGTCGGTTCGGTCACAAAACCGAGTCTCCCGAAGTCGTCCGCCGCCCACGAGTGGCCTGACTGCCATGTTTCGTCAGGATCGGGCCACCCGCTCCCGGCAGGGGACTGTGCCGCCCCGGGCCCACCCGCCGGGCCGGGCCCGTCCGGACGGGCCGGCCGGACCGGGCCGATCGGCCCCCGCGCCGGCCGGTGGCTCCGGACGGTCCTCTGGCGGGAGCCCCGGCCGGCGGGTCACCATGTGGCAGCATCGGTGGCCTCGACGACGGGAGTGAGGGCATGGGCTCCGCACACGGACGGACACCGCACCGGGTGGCGGTGCTGGCACTGGACCAGGTGATCGCGTTCGAACTCGGCATCCCCTCCCGGATCTTCGAGTCCGCACGGGGCGCGGCCGGCGAACCGCTGTACGAGGTGGCCACCTGCACGCTGGACGGCGGGCCGGTCACCACCAGCTCGGACTTCCGGATCAGCGTCGACCACGGGCCCGAACTCCTGGAGTGGGCCGACACCGTGGTGATCCCGGCGTCGGCGCACCTCGCACACGTCCACCCGTCCGACCCGCCGGCCGCGGACGCCGGCCCGGCCCTCGCCCGGGTGCGGCCCGGCACCCGACTGGTGTCGATCTGCACCGGGGCCTTCGTGCTCGCGGCGGCCGGCCTGCTGGACGGCCGCCCGGCGACCACCCACTGGCGGCACACCGACCGGTTCGCCGCGCTGTTCCCGCGGGTGCGGCTCGACCCGGACGTGCTGTTCACCGACGACGGGGACGTGCTCACCTCCGCCGGGGTGGCCGCCGGCGTCGACCTCTGCCTGCACCTCGTACGGCGCGACCACGGCAGCGCGGTGGCCAACGCGGTGGCCCGCACCTGCATCGTGCCGCCCTGGCGCGAGGGTGGCCAGAAGCAGTACATCGAACCGGCCCGCCCGCTCGCCGAGGCCGGCCCGGGCACCGCCGCCGTCCGCTCCTGGGCCCTGGAGCACCTGGACGAACCACTGGCACTGATCGAGCTGGCGGCCCGTTCGGGGATGAGCGTACGGACCTTCACCCGCCGCTTCCGGGAGGAGACCGGCAGCAGCCCGGGGCAGTGGCTGACGGTGCAGCGCACCGAGCGGGCCAGGCAGCTGCTGGAGCGGACGGACCTGACGATCGACCAGGTGGCCAGGGAGTCCGGCTTCGGAACGGCGGCCTCACTGCGGCTGCGGCTGCGCGGACGCCTGGACGTGGCCCCGAGCGCGTACCGGCGGACGTTCCGGGCGGTGGAGCGCTCCGGCTGAACCGCTCCGCCGGGCGGAGCGCCGCCCGTGGGCGGCGCGACCGGCGCCACGACCGGGCCCGACCCGGCCGGCGGGGACGTTCGATCGGATGGCGGCGGGCCCCGGCAACCCCGAGCACAGCCGGGCCGGCCGCCATCCGATCACGACGCGGGCCCTGACCCACGCCCGCTCTCCGCACTCGCCGAGGCCCCTCACACGAACGGCACCGTACGGACCGCCTGCTGAGTTCCCCCTGGACCGCAGCACCGCAGTGACGTTCGGTGGTTCCTCGGCGTCCCCTCGCAACGGAGAGCTGCACCCAAGAGTGATCAACCGGATACTTCACGTCAATGGGTAGTCCGAAATTCGGAATGGTTGCGTTGTGTTTCGGCCGTAACGGCTGGGAGTGGCCCTCCGGTCAGGGCGCCGCCGTCACCCGGTCCAGCGCCGCCTCCAACGGGGCACCCGGGCCGGACGCCAGGGCCTGCGCACCGGCGGCGGCCGCGTCGATCTCGCACCAGACCCGCTTGCCCGAGCCGTCCGGATACCAGCCCCAGCGGTCGCAGAGCAGCTCGACGAGCTCCAGCCCGCGGCCGTTGGTGGCGTCCTCGTCGTCGCCGGCGTGCCGTGGCGCCGGGGCGATCCGGCTGGCGTCGGCGACCTCCACCCGCAGCGGGCCGACCATCGCCACCGCTCTGGTCGCGCCGGTGCCGCCGTCCGCCGCACCGCAGCCCGCCGGCGGCACGTCGACCGGCATCAGCAGCCGCAGGACGGCCGGACAACCGGTGTGCACCACGGCGTTGGTGACCAGTTCGGAGACCACCAGCACCAGCGTCTCGGCGATCGGCGCGTCGGGATCAACACCCTGGCTGAGCAGCCGTGAGCGCACCCACCTGCGGGCCCGGCCGACCTCCGCGGGGTCCGCCTGCACCGCCAGCTGCACTTGAAGTACCTGCACCGCTCCACCACCCGCATCCGCAGTTCGGCCATCGTTTCGATCGGGCCGGTCCGTTCAGCCGGCCCGGGGCGCCCTCCACCGACCGGGCCGCCCCGCCACCTCGTCCGTCGCGCAACCCTCGTTCACCGCGCACCGGCTGCGGCACGAATACGCTTCAGGATGGTCCGGTGGGCCGACCGCAGCAAGCGCTTCAGGCATATTCCAACGTTCGGGGGACAGGGCAGTGCATACTGTCCAGTTCACCCGGCGATTTCGCGCCGAAGATCGCCCTGCCCTGGCCGGAGGCCCGCCCCGGCCAGCTTGGACGAGGTTAGCGAAACTACCGGCCCATGCCCCGGACACCACGGCCGCCACTCTGGAACCACCCTTCCTACATATGTCCAGAAGCCCTCGAACAGCGCCGTGGAAAGATCAACGAATCTGACGATCCGAAACTTCCGATTCCCTCTTCAAACGAATTCCCCCGGAGCGGAAAGCCGTCGGGATACCGTGGAGCGGGCAGGCCGGTGGCAGCCGGCCGGACGGACGGGGGGACTGGCGCCGATGACCGCTCCCGGGTCCGTCCCGGCCCCGTCCGGTTCCGAACTCCCCCGGCCCGACGGCTCCCGAGCCGACGACACCCCGCCCGACGACTCGCGGCCCGACGACTCCCGAGCCGACGACTCCCCGCCCGACGACTCGCGGCGCTGGGACGTCCGGCTCGCCCGACGGCTCGCCCGGGGCGAGGAGACCGCGCTCGGCGAGCTCTACGACCGGCTGTCACCGCTGGTGCACGGCCTGGCCGGGCGGATCCTCTCGGACCAGGCCGCGGCCGAGCAGCTGACCCGCGAGGTCTTCGCCGATCTGTGGTCCCACCCCGAGGCTTTCGACCCGGAGCAGGGCTCGCTGCGCTCCTGGCTCGGTGCGCTGACCCACCGCCGGGCGCTCGACCGGCTGCGCCGGAGCACGGAGCGCAGCGCGCTCCCGGGCGCCCGCACCGGCGCGCTGGACGAGGAGATCCGCGCCGTGGCGACTGCGGCCCATGTGCAGTACGTGGTGGACTCGCTGCCCCGGCCGCTGCGCGAGACGATCGCGGAGTCGTACGACGACGGCCGGACGTACCAGGAGACGGCCCGGCGGCTGGGAATCAGCGAGCAGGCCGCCAAGCAGCGGATGCGGCTGGGACTCCAGCTGCTCGCGACCGAGCTCGACGCCGGGACCGCAGCCGAGACCACGACCGAGACCACGACCGAGGCCGAGACCGTCGTCGTGGACAGCGTGGCCCGGGCCGCCGGCGGGACGACCGGGGACGGCGACCGGGTGGTCGCTCCGACGGCCCGCCGGGCGGCGCAGGGGAGCGCGCCGTGAGTACCGGCGCCGCCCCGCGCCCCCTCGCCGAATCCCAGCACGACGCGCTGCGCTCGCTGCTCGGCGCCTGGGCCCTCGGAGCCTGCCCGGGCCGCGAGGCCACCGAGCTGGAGAGGCACCTGCGGGACTGCCCCGAGTGCGCGGAGGAGGCCACCCGCCTGCGGGACGCGGCCGGTTGGCTCTCCGCCGACGAACCGCTGGACCAGGCCGGCTCGCTGCGCCAGCAGGTGCTCGACCGGTGCCTGGCCCGGCGCCCCGCCGAACTGCCCCTCCCGCCCTGGGGCGCGCCCTACGGCGCGGAGACCGCCAAACTCGACGCGCTGCTGCGCGACCTCGGCCCCGAGGAGTGGCACGAGGTCGCCGAACTCCCCTGGCACGGCGGGACGGACCACCGGCGGCCGGCCGAGGTGCTCAGCCACCTGACCGCCGTGGACGGGTACGTCGCGCTGGCCCTCGGCCTGCCCGATCCCGTCCCGGCCGATCCGCTCCCGGCCGATCCGCTCCCGGCCGGCGACCGCCGTCCGGACGGCGCGGACCTGGAGCCCGGCGGCGCCGGCCGGCCCGCGTCGGCGGCGCTCCCGCGGGTGCCCGAGCAGGACGGAGCACCCCCACCGCGGGTACCGGCGCAGGGACAGCTCCCGTGGAGCGGGATCGTCGACCGGACCCGGCGGCTCGCCGCCGCCCAGGCCGGACAGCCGCCCGAGTCCGTCCGGGCGCTGTGGCGCCGGCAGACCCACGCGCTGCTCCGGACGGCCGCACGCGCCCCGCGGGGCGACACCCCCGTCGACTACGGCTTCGGAGCCCTGCCGCTGCGGGACGCCTTCGTCGACCGGGCCTTCGAGTGCTACGTCCACGGCGAGGACGTGGCCCGCGCCGTCGCCTATCCGTACACCCCGCCGGCGCCGCAGCACCTGCGGCTGATGATCGACCTCGCCGCCCGGATGCTGCCCACCGCCGTGACCGCGCTGCGCGGCGCCGGCGGCCCGGACCGGATCGGCCGCCCGACGGCGGACCGGGGCGGGGCGCGGCAGGGCGCGGGCCGGCCGGGGCGACTGCTCAGGCTGGTGATCGACGGCCCGGCCACCGGCGAGTGGCTGATCCCGCTGGACGGCACCCTCCCGCCGCGCGGGAGCGCCGAGCCGGTGGCCGCGATGGTGCTGGACGGCCTGGAGTTCTGCCGGCTGGCCGCCGGCCACCGGGATCCGGAGCGGATGCCGGTGGGCGAGCACGGCGATCGGGCCGCGATCCGCGAGGTGCTCCGCGCGGCCCCGCTGCTCTCCCGGCCCTGAGACCGGCCGCCGGGCGGGCGAGCGCCGACACCTGGGCGCCCGGGCGGCCGAGCGCCTGAGTACCGGAGCACCGACACCCGGCCCCGGCCACCGACACCGGGTCCCCGGGCCTCGGCCCCGGCCCCGGCCCCGGCCCCGGCCGCGCGGGCCTAGTTGAAGACGACCGTACGGGTCCCGTTCAGCAGCACCCGGTGCTCGCTGTGCCACTTCACGGCCCGTGCGAGCGCCTGGCACTCGACGTCCCGGCCGAGCGCGACCAGCTGGTCCGGCGTCACGTCGTGGGTGACCCGGGCCACCTCCTGCTCGATGATCGGGCCCTCGTCGAGGTCCGCCGTCACGTAGTGCGCGGTGGCGCCGATCACCTTCACGCCCCGGGCGTGCGCCTGGTGGTACGGCTTGGCGCCCTTGAAGCTCGGCAGGAAGGAGTGGTGGATGTTGATGACCCGGCCCGAGAGGGCCCTGCACAGGTCGTCCGAGAGCACCTGCATGTAGCGGGCCAGGACCACCAGGTCGACGCTCTCCTTGGCGACCAGGTCGAGCAGCTGCTGCTCGGCGTCCGCCTTGGTCTCCCGGGTGACCGGGATGTGGACGAACGGGATGCCGTACGACTCGGTGAGTTCCTCGAAGTCGGTGTGGTTGGAGACCACGGCCGCGATCTCCACCGGCAGCGCGCCGATCCGGGTGCGGAACAGCAGGTCGTTCAGACAGTGCCCGAACTTGCTGACCATCAGGACGATCCGCATCCGCTCGGTGCTCGGGTGGATCCGCCAGTCCATCCGGAACGAGGCCCCGATGGCGGCGAAACTGGCCCGCAGCTTGTCGACCGTGACCGGCTCCTCGGCGGAGAAGTGCACCCGCATGAAGAACAGCCCGCTGTCCGCGTCCCCGAACTGCTGGCTGTCGATGATGTTGCAGCCGGTCATGAAGAGGTAGCTGGAGACCGCGTGCACGATCCCCTGCTTGTCCGGGCAGGACAGCGTGAGGACGTACTGGGCGCTGGCCGTCTGCTCTTCCACGGTGGGTCCTGTCCTGATGTCGTGCGGTGCGAACGGTCAAGCGTGTCATATTCCGGACAGCGTGCGTGCCGCTGCCCGAACTGCGGGACACCGGCGCACCGGCCGGCAGGAGCGGTCTCAGACCTGCGTGAGGATCCGCAGCACGTCCAGCGAACGCGGCGCCGCGTCCGGGTCGTCGCCGTCGTTCTGCGCCAGCCGGACGTGGGCCTCGCGGCAGGCCCGCAGCGCCTCCTGCCAGCCGTGGTGGGCCAGGTACTCGGAGACCGGGGCGTCCGCACCCACCTGGTGCAGGATCCGCACGACCCGCAGCACCGCGACGTCCACCAGAGCGGCCTCGCCGGAGTCGCGGAAGATCGTGCCGACGTACTTCTCGGCGGACCAGCGGTCCAGCCAGGTGTCCTCGACCAGGCGGTAGACGGCGTCGGTCACGTCACCGAAGCCGTCGCGGCCGGCCAGCCAGGTCTCCTGCTGGAACACGGGGTCGGACAGCATGTGCAGCGCCGAGCGCAGTCGGGCGCGCCAGCGCCACCAGGGCAGGTCGTTGAGCGGCATGCCGCCCATCGTGCTGGAGCGATGCCCCGAACGAGAAGGGTTTCCGGTAGACCGGTACGAAGAATCTGTGCTGGCGGACATGAGGAACGATCGTACGTTCCCCCACCGTTCGTGTTCTACACGCGTCCGTGACGCATCCCACCCGGAGTTCCTCCCCCGTTGGCCGACCGTTCTCTTTTCTGCCCTCTGTGCTTGCGGCATGGCGGCAACGCTGGTGCTCGTGAGCAACAGGGTTGCCCAGGGAGGGAAGGCCATGTTCAGGCACACCGCATCGCCCGCGAGCCCGCAGCCGACGGCCGGGCTGCGACAGCCGCACGCCGGCGGCACGTACCGGCGCACGCCGCGCCGCCACCGGGCCGGCCGACCGGTGGCCGGGGCGGTGGCGGCACTGGTCCTGGTGCCCGCCCTGCTCGCGACCTCGGCCTGCGGCGGCCCGGCCGACGCCTCCACCGGCGGCGCCGAGCTGACCGTGATGACCTGGTCGCCGGCCGGCACCGGATCCACCGACCGGCCCGGCATGACCGCGCTGGCCGAGGCGGTCGGCCGCGACATCAACGCCAAGGGCGGCCTGGCCGGACACCACGTCCGCGTGCTGACCTGCAACGAGCACAACAGCGCGGCCGCCGCGACGGCCTGCGCGCAGCAGGCGGTGGACGCCAAGGCGATCGCCGTGGTCGGCTCGTACAGCCAGTACGGCGACAGCTTCATGAGCATCCTGGAGCGGGCCAGCATCCCGTACCTCGGCGGCTACGGACTCTCGGGCCCCGAGTACATCAGCCCGCTCTCCTACCCGGTGGCCGGCGGCATGCCCGCGCTGGTGGCCGGCAGCGGCCGCCAGCTGGTCGACTCCGGCTGCCGCACGGTCTCGCTGGTCCGCCCGGACACCCCCGCCGGGGACAACCTGCTCGGCTACCTCTCCAACGCGCTCAAGCCCGCCGGGGTGAAGCTGCTCGACGTCAAGGCGCCCGAGAAGTCGAGCGACTACACCGAGGTCGCCCGCAAGGCCATCGGCAAGGACGACTCCGGCAACTGCGTCACGGTCGCCCTGGGCGCCGAGCCGACCGGCAACCTGCTCGACTCCTACCGCCGGCTCGGCCCGAAGAACACCCGGCTCGCGTCGGTGATCGGCAGTGTCCAGCAGTCGGTGGTCGACTCCACCGGCGGCGACAACGGCCCGCTGGCCGGCGCCTACGTGACCGGCTGGTACCCGCCCGAGTCGTCCCCGGTCTGGGACGCCCTGCGGGCCGTGGTCCGGGCCAACACCGCCGAGGGGCCGTCCATCGACGTGGCGGACTCGGGGGTGCAGACCACCTGGGTCGCGTACGAGGTCCTGCGCCAGGCCGCCCAGCGGCTCGGCTCCGCGGGGCGTCCGCTCACCGCCAAGACGCTGAGCGGCGTCCTGGACAGCGGCGACCCGATCGACACCTCCGGCCTGACCCCGCCGCTCGCCTGGGGCGCGACCAACATGCTGGCCAGCGCCGATTCGCCGCGACTCGTGAACACCTGGGTCACCTACCAGCAGGTCAAGAGCGGACGGCTGGCTCTGCAGCAGCCCGGCTTCGTCGACGTGCGCTGGGTGCTGACGGGGGCCAACAAGCCCGCCTGATCCAGGTATCCGCCGCCCGGACCACCGGGAGCGGCCGAAGCGGCGACACCGCGGCGGGGTGGGCCGGAGTCGTCGACTCCGGCCCACCCCGCCGCATCACATCCCCGCCCCGCCGCGTCGTCCCCCGCGTCGTCCACAGCCTGTGGACGGCGCGGGGGACGACGCGGGGTCGACACCCGACGAGGGCGGCCGGCGAGGGCCCGAAGGTCCCGCCGCCACCGCGTCCTACAGGTCGCCGTCGCTGCGGGTCGCCAGGCCGGCCTGCCCGGCGATCGGGTTCCACAGCCCCGCGGCCTGCTTCTTCGCCGTGGTGGCCGTTCCGCTGGCCTGGACGGCCGCCTTGTAGTGCGGGTTGTCCGACGACTTCTTCGGGTCGCAGCCCCCCTGGGCGTCGCCGGCCCACGCCGCGTACTCCGTGTCGGCCGTGGCGGAGGCGTCCCAGGCCTTGTTCAGCTGATCGACCAGCTGGCCGCCACCGGTCAGCTGGTCCGTCTTCAGCGCCGCCAGCTTGGTCTTCAGCTCCTGGCGCTTGCCGGCCGCGTCGGTCAGCGCCTGCTGGGACTCGGGCAGCTTGTCGCACTTCTGGACGGCCGCGACCGCGCCGATCACGGCCTGCCGGCTGTCGTTGGCGGTGCTGATCAGGTCGGAGAGGGCCTTCGCCTGCTCCTTGGCCGGTCCGCTCATCGCGGCGCCGGCGGCGGCCGGGCCTCCCGTCGATCCGCTGGTGGCGGCCACCGGCGTGTTGTGCTTCTTGTCCTTGGCCGGATCCGGGTCGCCGCCGCTCATCAGCACCGCCACCAGGATGCCGGCGGCGGCGCAACCGGCCACCACGCCACCGATGATCAGCTTGCTGTTCTGCCGCCGCCCGGGCGGGCCCGCCGTCCCGTGGGCCGGAGTGTACGAGGCCGCCGGATCGGCCGGCTGGTAGCCGCCGCCCGCCTGCGGGTAACCGGGGCCGGCCTGCGCGTAGCCCTGGTCGGCCGGGCCGTAGCCCTGGTCGGCCGGGCCGTAGGACGGCGCGGCACCCTGGGGGGCTCCCTGGAAGGCCCCGGGGGCGCCCTGGCCGGGGTAGCCGCCGCCCTGCGGGTCCGCGGTCGGGTACGGCGGCAGGTACTGCGTCTCGGGGGCGGCCTCGGCCGTCCCCGCGGCCTGCGGCGGCGCGTAACCCTGCTGGGGATCCCCCCAGGGAGCCCCCTGGGGCGGCGCGGCCTGGCCGTGGCCGCCGTCCCCCAGGTACTCCGGCCGGCCGGACTGCGGCGGTACGCCGGGCTGCTGGCCCTGCGGCTGGGCCCCGGGCTGCCGGCCGTCCTGCTGCTGGCCGGGTTCCGGCCGGAAGAGGTCGTCCAGGTTGAAGTCACCGGAGTTGGGGTACGAGCGGCGCTGGTTCAACGCGATTCCTCACCTGTGCGTGACACCGGGCGCACCGGGGCAGCCGACAGCATCCGGGCGGCCTGCGGCCACCCGTTGCCTGTCTCCCGTACGTGCACCCGGGCCTTCCTCGGTTGTTCCGCGCGCTCGTTGACGGCGGACCACATCTGGGCGGTTCTCCGGGGCTTCGGAGCCTCGGATTGTCGCGCCCACGGTACCGGTTCACCGGTACGGGTGACCATGCGGCCGCCCCACGAGGCCGCATGGTCACACCCGGGACGCCCGCACCCGGTGTCGTCGGCCGGCCGACGGGCGCCCCCGCGCTCGGCCGGGAGGCCCGGAACGGCCCCGCGCGCCCGCGCCACACCTCCCTGCTCCCGGGAGCGCGCCCCCGGGAGCAGGGACGCGCCCCCTGGGACCGCGTCGCTCAGGCGGCGTCGGCCTCCGCGCGGGCCTGGAACTCGCGGACCACCCGGTGCTCCCGGTACGGCTCCAGCCGGCGACGGAACTCGTCCAGGTACTCGACCCCGCGGTTGGAGCGCAGGCCGCTGAGCAGGCGGACGGCCTGGGTGCCCGTCTCGCAGGCCCGTTCCACCTCGCGCTGCTGCAACTGGGCGGTCGCCAGCAGGACGAGGTCCACCGCGCGGCGCCGGACCCGGGTCGGCGGGTGCAGGTCGAGCGCCCGGCGGGCGTAGCGCTCGGCCTGGCCGGCCTGCTCCAGATCGCGGTGACAGTGCGCCAGTTCGTCCGCGAGGTAGGCGTCGTCGAAGTGGACGATCCAGTCCGGGTCCTCCTCGGGGTTGCGCTGCTCCATCGCGGCCAGCGCCTTGTCCGCGACGGCCTCGCAGGCGCGGGCGTCGCCGAGCAGGGCGTGGCCCCGGGCCTCGGCCGCGTAGAACATCGCCATCGCCGTCGGGGTGGCGACCGAGCGGGCACCCTCCTGGGCGGCGCGGGCGAGTTGGGCGATCTCGCGCGGGTTGCCGAGGGTCGCCGCGAGGTGGCTCATCGAGGCCGCGAGCACGTAGCCGCCGTACCCGCGGTCGTCCGCCGCCTGGGCGAGCCGCAGGGCCTGGATGTAGTAGCGCTGGGCCAGGCCGGGCTGGCCGGTGTCGACCGCCATGTAGCCGGCCAACTCGGTGAGCCGGGCGACCGCCGCGAACAGCTGGCGGCCCGTCTCGTCCCGGTAGCCGCCGCCGAGCAGGCCGGAGACCACGCTGTTGAGGTAGTGCACGACGACCGGGCGCACGTGCCCGCTGCCGAAGCGGTGGTCGAGGTCGACCAGCATCTGGGTGGTGGCCTTGATCGCCGCCACGTCGGACGGGCCGACCCGGACGGCGCCGCTGCGGGCCACCACCGGGTCGGGCGGGGTGATCAGCCAGTCCCGGCTGGGCTCGACCAGCGCGGACGCGGCGACGGTCGCCCCGGTGAGGAAGTCCCGGCGGCCGACGTCGCTGCGCCAGAGCTCGCAGACCTGCTCCAGCGCGCCGCCGAGGGTCGCCGAGAAGTGCAGCCCGATGCCGGAGCTGAGGTTCTTCCCGTCGGCCATGCCGATCTCCTCGACGGAGACCCCGCGGCCGAGTTTGCGGCCGATCGCCTCGGCGATCACCGCCGGTGCCTGGCCACGCGGTTGCTGGCCCCGAAGCCAGCGGGCGACCGACGTCTTGTCGTACCGCAGGTCGAGGCCGTGCTCGGCACCGCAGAGGTTCACCCGGCGCGCGAGGCCCGCGTTGGAGCAGCTCGCCTCCTGGATCAGTTGCTGCAGGCGCTCGTTGGGCTGTCGTGCGACAAGTGGTCTCGCGGCCATGGGCTTCGCCTCCCCAACGCCCTCCGGTCCCGACCGGCGGACGACGATTCTGCTGATCTGGTGCCGACTGTCCGACCGTCGAAGGAATCTGACATCAGGTTAGCGATCAGTGACGTCAGCGGGATACCCACGGTGACCGTGCCGACCCCCCGCGCGCCCGGGGCAATGCCCCAGTGCGCCCCCACTGCGCCCGCCGCGTCGCAGCTCCGGCCGGGAGGGCTCACCGTTTCGGGTGACATTGCGCCCTCTCGGCAGACCGCCCCCCGTCCGGCCGTAACCAGGCTCACGGACGGTAGTTGAGCAGCACGTGGAAGACACCTCCCCAGGAGCCCCCGACCGGGGCAGCGACAGCGAACTGCCCCCGCTGCTCATCGAAGCCGTCAGCTACGCCGAGGACCGCCACTGGGAGGTCGCTCCCGGTACCTGGCTGGTCGACGGTGACGGTCCGGCCCGCTGCTCGTGCGGCGACCTCCACTGCACCCTGCCCGGCGCGCACCCGACCGCCGAGGACTGGCGCGCCCGGGCCAGTGCGGGCCCCGGCGTGGTGCGCCGCTGGTGGACGGAGAACCCGCAGGCGTCGATCCTGCTGCCGACCGGGCGCTTCTTCGACGCCCTGGACGTGCCGGAGCTGGCGGGCTGTCTGGCGCTGGCCCGGATGGAGCGGATGGGTCTCCAGCTCGGGCCAGTGGTCGCGGTGCCGGCCACCTCGGGCCAGTCCGGCCGGCGGCTGCTCTTCCTGGTCCTGCCCGGGGTGCTGGCCAAGCTCCCCGAGATGCTCCGCCGGCTGGGCTGGGCCCCGGGCCGGCTGGACCTGGTGGCCCGGGGAGATGGCGACTGGATCGTCGCACCGCCGTCCCGGGTCGGCCCGTACAGCTTCGCGCAGTGGGCCCGGCCGCCGTCCAGCGCGAACCGGTGGCTGCTGCCGGACGCGGCCGAGCTGATCAACCCGCTCGCGTACGCCTGCGGGCGGGAGGCCCCGTCGGCCACGGCGGCCCGGCAGGGCCGAACGGCGGTGCCCCAGCACTCCTGATCCTCCCGCGGCCGCCCCGGCCACTCCCCTGAGCCGCCCGCCCTACGCCTATCGGGTGAGGGCGCGCAGCGCGCGAGACCCCGCGCGCAACCGACGGGCCCCTTCTCCCACCGGA
This sequence comes from Kitasatospora sp. NBC_00315, assembly GCF_041435095.1. Classification (NCBI taxonomy): domain Bacteria; kingdom Bacillati; phylum Actinomycetota; class Actinomycetes; order Kitasatosporales; family Streptomycetaceae; genus Kitasatospora; species Kitasatospora sp. NBC_00315. The sequence continues at coordinate 3,628,638 of NZ_CP108025.1, forward strand.
GAAGGGGCCCGTCGGACGTCCGTCGGGACAAGAGATCGGTGTACCCGCTGGTCAGGAGCAGAAAGCCCCTCGTACGAGTGACAACGCTCAAGGATTGCCGGGATCTGCCGAGGGGAGAAATTCCTTCGAGAGGGGACGCCACCGGACGGAGGGAGCAGCAGGCTGGGAGACCGGGATCGCGTGGGGAAGCAGGGCCCGGGGGGATCACCGGGAGGGCGCTCGGACGGGGAAGCCGGGCACGGTGACCAGGGGTCGGAGGGGTCGGAGGGGTCGGGAGGGACGGCGGGGGAACCGGGGGGACGGCGGGGGCCGTGGCACCGGCCGGGCTCGGGGTGGCTCGGTGGCACGGAGACGGGGGCGGGGTGGGATCAGGGAGGGACCGGGGCGGGGACGGCGGTGGCCCGGTGCATGTGGGGACATGCACCGGGCCACTCCTTCGTCCGGCCGCCGGGCGGGCCCGAGGACGGGCCGGACACCGGGAGCGCGGCAGGCGGCTAGGCGAGCGCGACGAACACGTGCGCGGCGATCTCCTTGCCCAGTTCGGCGGCGTCCGCGCCGACGCCGACCACCACACCGCCGCCACCGGCGGAGACCTGGACGGTCGCACCCGGGCGGACCCCGGCCCGGCGCAGCGTGCGCATCAGGGTCTCGTCCATCTGGATCGGCTCGCCGATCCGCCGCACCACCACGCTGGCCCCGTCGGCCCCGGGACGCAGCGCGTCCAGGGTGACCAGGGCGGCGTCGAAGCCCTCGCCCTCGGCCTTGGTGTCGCCGAGCTCGTCCAGACCGGGGATCGGGTTCCCGTAGGGGGACTGGGTGGGGTGACCGAGCATCGCGAGCACCTTGCGCTCGACCGTCTCGCTCATCACGTGCTCCCAGCGGCAGGCCTCCTCGTGCACCTGCTCCCACTCCAGCCCGATCACGTCGACCAGCAGGCACTCGGCGATGCGGTGCTTGCGCATCACCCGCACCGCGAGCCGGCGGCCCTCCTCGGTGAGTTCGAGATGGCGGTCCCCGGCGACCCGGAGCAGGCCGTCGCGCTCCATCCGGCCGACGGTCTGGCTGACGGTGGGGCCGCTCTGCTCAAGGCGCTCGGCGATCCGGGCGCGCATCGGGGTGATGCCTTCTTCCTCCAGCTCCAGGATGGTGCGAAGGTACATCTCGGTCGTGTCGATCAGCCCAGACATCGCCGCTGGCTCCGTTCCTCGGGGTCCACACCGCCAATTCTGACGTACCGCACGGACAACCTGCTCCACCGCGGTTCGTTCCCGGGCCTTTTCGTTCCGGTTGACAGCACCGGCCCCCAGGCAGCACGGTGCTCGCCGTAGCTTTCTCCACTGGCGGTCTGGACCACCGGGCCTCCCGAACCGGCCGGGCGCCAGCTCCGGCAGAGAGCGCAGGCACCGCGATGAACGACCTGGTCGGGCAGTACTTCGACGCCGCGATCGGCCATCTCCAGCGGGTCCGCACCGAGGAGGCCGGCAACATCGCCCGGGCGGCGGAGCTGCTCGCGGACGCCCTCGCGGGCGGTCAGCGGGTCTTCACCTACGGCGCCGGCCACTCCTCGCTGGCCGCCCAGGACGTGGTGTACCGGGCCGGCGGGCTCGTCCCGGTGAACCTGCTGGACGTCCCCGGGATGGCCGGCGTCACCGTGCGGCCCGCTCCGCTCGCCAGCGCGCTGGAGCGGGTCTCCGGGCTGGCCACCACCACCCTGGACCACACCCCGGCCCGGGCCGGCGACCTGCTGTTCGTGATCTCGCTCTCCGGCCGCCAGGTGATGCCGGTGGAGCTGGCCCAGCACGCCCGCTCGCGGGGCCTGCACGTGGTCGGGCTCACCTCGCTGGCGTACCCGGCCGAGGTCACCTCCCAGCACCCGTCGGGGACGTACCTCAAGGACCACTGCGACGTGGTGCTCGACAACAAGATCGCGGTCGGCGACGGCGAGCTGACCGTGCCGGGCGCCGCGACCACCTTCGGACCGGTGTCCACCATCGTCACCAGCGCGCTGATGCAGGCCGTGGTGGCCTCCGCGGTCGGCCTGCTCGCGGAGCGCGGCATCGAGCCGCCGCTGTTCCGCTCCGGCAACGTCGACGGCGGCACCGAGTGGAACGCCAAGCTGATGGCGGACAACGCGGACCGGGTCTTCTACACCTTCTGAGCCGCCGCGGCCCGGGTGCGCCCCGGCGCGCCCGGGCCGGTCTGAGACAACCTGCGCGCTTTCCCGGCCATACCCGCCCACGCCGGGGCGTACCGGCCGCCGCCGGCGGGCAGGACAGCTGGGTGGGCCGAGCGACGGGTGGGGGCCGGCATGGCGACGGGGGCGGGTTCGTCGGGGCGGGTGCGGGAACGGGATCTGCTGCCCGAGCTGTTCTGGGCTGCCGACTCGGCCTCCCAGCAGGGCCAGCGGCGCTCCGTCGCGCTGTCCCGCCGGGAGCTTCTGCTGCTCGTCGCCGCCGCGGCCGCGGGCTCCGCCGACGGCGCGCAGTGGGCCTGGCTGGCGGCCGCCGCGTACCTGGGCGCGATCTGCGTCGCGGTGGTCATCGGCCGGCAGAACCCGCAGGGCCTCTGGTACGAGGGCCGGGCCGCCGCCGAGTCCGTCAAGACGCTCGCCTGGAAGTACGCCGTCCGGGCCGACGCCTACCAGCCGCCGCCCACCAGCCTGCCGGACGCCGAGGGGCTCTACCGGTTCCAGCTGACCCGGGTGCTGCAGGCGTTCCGCGACAGCCGGGCGGTGCGCGGCCGGGCGGCCGCCGAGGTCACCGAGGCGATGCGGGTGCTGCGCGAGCAGCCGCTGTCGGTGCGCCGTGAGGTCTACCTCCAGGAGCGGGTGAACGCGCAGCACGAGTGGTACGCGAGCAAGGCCCGGCAGTGCGCCCGGGCCGGCTTCTGGACCGGGGCCCTGGGGGTCGTCCTGCCGGTGCTCGGGCTGGTGCTCGCGGTGCTGCGGGCGCTCGGCGCCTTCGGGTACGACGCGCTGGGCACCGTCTCCGCCGTCGCCGCCTCGGTCGCCGCCTGGGCCCAGCTGCGGCAGTACCGTCCGCTGGCCGCCGCGTACGCGCTGGCGGCCGACGAGCTCGAACTGATCCGCCGCCAGCTCACCCGGCTGGACCTGGGATCGCCGCAGGCCGAGGAGCTCTGGGCCCGGCTGGCCCGGGACGCCGAGGACGCGGTCTCCCGGGAGCACACCACCTGGCAGGCGCGCCGGGAGGTACGCGGCCGCGAGCAGTGAACCGGTGCCCGGCAGGGGTGGCACCGGAGAACGCAGTCCACGACGGGAGGATCCGCGTGACGCCACGCGTGGTGAAGACGACGGACGGCCGTACGCTCGCGGTCGAGAGCCTGGGCGACCCGCGCGGGCGGCCGGTGTTCCTGCTGCACGGCACACCCGGCAGCCGGTTCGGGCCGGCCCCGCGCAGCAGCGTGCTGTACCGCCTGGGCGTGCGCCTGATCGCCTTCGACCGGCCCGGTTACGGCGACTCCGACCGGCTGCCGGGGCGCCGGGTCGCGGCGGCCGCCGTGGACGTGCGCACCATCGCGGACGAACTCGGCCTGACGGACTTCGCCGTACTCGGCCGCTCCGGCGGCGGCCCGCACGCCCTGGCCTGCGCCGCGCTGCTGCCCGGGCGGGTGACCCGGGTCGCCGCGCTGGTCAGTCTGGCGCCCCGGGACGCGCCGGGCCTGGACTGGTACGGGTCCATGACCGCGTCCAACGTGCACGCCTACCAGGAGGCCGAGCAGGGGCACCACCGGATGGAGGCGAGCATGCAGTTCCGCTCCCTCCAGATCAAGGACGACCCGGTCCGGCTGCTGCTCGGCCTGGCCCCCGAACTCCCGCCCACGGACCGGACGGTGGTCGCCGACGAGGGCATCCGCCGGATGCTCGCGAGCAACTTCCGGGAGGCGTTCCGGCACAACGCCGACGGCTGGATCGACGACGTGCTGGCCTTCACCGCCCCCTGGGGCTTCCAGGTCGAGGACGTCGCGGTGCCCGCCTGGCTCTGGCACGGCGCCGACGACCGCTTCTCCCCCGTCGAGCACTCCCGCTGGCTGGCCGACCGCATCCCGGGGGCGGAGCTGTTCCTGGAGCCGGGCGCGGCGCACTTCGGCGCGCTGCGGGTGATGACGGCCGCCCTCAAGTGGGCGGCGGGCTGATCCGGGCGGGCGGACCGACCGGTGTCGGCGGGGCGTCGCCGGCCAGCACCGCGAGGACGTTGTCCACGGCCAGGTCGCCCATCGCCCGGCGGGTCCGGACGGTGGCGCTGCCCAGGTGGGGGACGAGGACGGCCCGCTCCTGGGCGAGCAGCCGCGCGGGGACGGCCGGCTCGTGCTCGAAGTTGTCGACGGCGGCGGCGAACAGCGCCCCGGAGTCGAGGGCGTCGGCCAGGGCGAGTTCGTCGACGATCCCGGCCGTCATGCTGACCACCACGGCGCCCTGCGGGAGCCGGGCGAGCCGCTCGGCGTCCAGCAGGTGGCGGGTGGCGGCCGTGAGCGGGCAGGTGACCACCAGGACGGTGGAGCGGGCCAGCAGGTCGTCCAGTGGGAGCCACTCGGCGCCGTCCCGCGCGGCCTCGGACAGCGGGGTGCGGTTGTGGTAGCCGACCGGCATCCCGAAGGCCCGGGCCCGGCGCGCGACGGCCTGCCCGATCCGGCCCATGCCGAGGATGCCCAGCGGGGTGCCGCCCAGTTCCAGGCCGAGCAGCATGTTCGGTGCCCAGGACCACGGACGGCCCGAGCGCAGCAGGCGCTCGCCCTCGCCCAGTCGGCGGGTGGCCGCCAGCAGCAGCGCCCAGGCCAGGTCGGCGGTGGCCTCGGTGAGCACGCCGGGAGTGTTGCTGACGAGCACGCCGCGCTCGGCGCAGGCGGCGGCGTCGACGTTGTGCGTCCCGACCGCGTGGTTGGCGACGATCCGCAGGCCGGACCCTGCGGCGTCCAGGAACTCGGCGTCCACGGTGTCGCCCAGGGTGGTGATCACGGCGGCCGTGCCGCGGACCGCCGCCAGCAGCGCGGCCCGCGGCATCGGCTCGTCGTCCCCGTGCAGGGTGACCTCGCAGAACGGCGTCAGGCGCTCCAGCACGCCCGGCGCCAGGGCCCTGGTGACCAGGACGGGCGGCAGGGCGCGGGCCCTGCCGGCCGGTCGCGCGGCCGGGGTGGTCCGGGGTTCGGTCAGCTCGCTCATCAGGCCCGCAGCGTAACCCGCCGGGGGCCCACCCGGCTGTGACCCGGCCTGCCACGGCCGGGGCCGCCGGGTCCGCTCCCCTGCGGGCTACACCGGCTGGGGTTCGAGGTCGCGGTTGATCCGCTTCCAGCCCCGGGCGGAGATCGTGTTGGGGTGCTCCTCCCCGAGCTGGCGGATCAGTTCGGCGACCGCGCGGGCCCGCAGTTCGGCCGCCTGGGTGTGCTGGCCGCAGGCCCGCAGGGTGACGGCCAGGTTGGCCTCGCAGGCGACCGCGTCCGGGTGGCGGGGCGTGTAGCGCTCGCAGAGCCCGGTGTGGGCGGTCCGCTCCAGCTCCTCGGCCCGCCGGTGCTGGCCGTCGTCGCCGTAGGCGTTGGCGAGGTTGATCATCGCGCTGAGCGTGAACGGGTGGGTCGGGCCGACGGTGTTCCGCAGTCCTTCGACGGTCTCCCTGCCACGGGCGATGGCCTCCTGGATCTCCCCGCTGCCCCGCAGGTAGATGCCGAGGTTGTTGGCACAGGCGAGGGCGAACGGGTGGCCCGCTCCGAACAGCCGGCGGTGGCCCTCGTAGACGGTGGCGGCGAGGTCGCGGGCGGCCTCCTTGTCACCGGAGGCGCTGTAGTCGGCGGCCAGGTTGAGCGCGCAGGCGAGCGCGTCGGGGGCGTCGGCGCCGTAACGCTCCAGGTAGCGCTCGTACGTCTCCCGGGTGATCCGCCGGGCCTCGGCCAGCTGGCCGGCCTTGCGGAGCGAGACGGCGAGCGACTTGGCGTTGCGCAGGTTCTCCGGGAGGTCGGGCTCCAGGACGTCCGTGAGGTCGTTCATGACCTCCCTGGCCAGATCCGCCGAGCCCTTGTAGTCCCCGAGTTCGCGCAGGTCGCGGGCGAGCGCGGACTTCGAGGAGAGGGTGTAGGGGTGCTTGGGGCCGAGGACGGAGGTGCGGCGGTCCAGGGTCTCCTGGTCGAGGTCGCGGGCGGCCTCGCTGTCGCCGACCAGGCGGTAGTCGATCGCGAGGTTGTTCGCCATCGACAGCGTGCGCGGATTGTCGTCGCCGAACAACTCCCGGAACTGCTCCAGGATTTCACGGTCAAGGTCGAGCGCGGACTGGAAGAGGCCCAGTGCCCGCCGGTCGGCGCCGAGCGATCCGGCCGTCATCAGGGTGTACGGGTGGTGCTCGCCGAGCAGCAGCCGCTGACGGGCCAGCGTGGACTCGTCCAGACCCAGCGCCTCGGCGTAGTTGCCCTGGGAGCGCAGGACGTTGGCGAGCTGGAAGCGCAGCAGCAGGGTCTGCCGGTCGTCCTCGCCGAGCTTGGCGGTCCAGGCCTCGTCCAGCGAGTGCCCCATCTCGCGGGCGCGCTCCAGTTCACCGCGCTTCCAGAGGTAGCGGACCCGGTCGATGAGCAGCTGTCGGGTGTCGGCCTCGTCGCAGTTGTGCGCCATCGAGGGCGACAGGTGCGGCCAGATCTCGTCGAAGGCGGGCCAGTTGGCCGGGTCGTCGGTGTCGCCGAGGACGGGCCGGGCGCCGGTGAGGATGCGGTGCACCTCGTGGACGGCGACCTCCTGGTCGTCCGCGGACATCTCGGAGCGGATCACCGCCTGGACGAGCCGGTGCACCTGGAAGCTGTTGCTGCCGGCGTCGACCTTGGCGAGCGCGTACCGGCCGATCGCCTGGATGACCTTGCCGAGCATGAACTTGTCGTTGAGGTCCTCGTCGTACTTCACCAGCGCGCGGATCATCTGGTCGCTGTAGAAGAGGTTCATCGAGATCGGCTCGGGTGCGAAGAAGGCGCAGAGCTGCAACAACCGCACCGCCGCCGGGGACTGCACCCGGAGCCGGGCGATGGAGACGTTCCAGGTCGCGCCGACCGGCGTCGGGTAGTCGGTGGGGCGGGCCACCGCGAGGGCGCGGGCGGCCTCGGCCTGGAGCTGGGAGACGTAGGTGTCCACGGGGGTGCCGGTGGTGTCCAGCCAGGCGGCCGCGACCTCGACGGCGAGCGGCAGGTCGCCGACCGCCTCGGCGACCCGGTCGGCGTCCGCCCGGGACAGCCCGCGGGCGCGGCGGCAGAGGTGCTCGACACTCTCGCCGCGGGTGAAGACGTCCACCTCCAGCGCCTCCGCGTGGCCGGACCACGCCTGGTTGCGGGAGGTGACCAGGATGTGGCCGGAGCCGCCGGGGAAGAACCGGCGGATCTCGGACGGCTCGTCGGCGTTGTCGAAGATCAGCAGCCAGCGCGAGGTCGGGGTGCCGCGCCGCAGTGCCTCCCGGGCCGCCTCGGCCGCCTCGGTGACCGAGTCGCCCACCCGCAGGCCCAGCCGCCGGGCGAGTTCGGCCAGCGCGGGGGCGACCAGCTCGGTCTGCTCCGCGTCGATCCACCAGACCAGGTCGTAGTCGGACATGAAGCGGTGCGCGTACTCCAGCGCGACCTGGGTCTTGCCGACGCCGCCGAGCCCGTAGAGCGTCTGCGGGGTCGGCAGCACGGCGGCCATGCCGCCGCGCAGCTGGTTGCGCAGCTGCTCCAGCACGGTGGCGCGGCCGGTGAAGGACGGGTTGCGCGGCGGTACGTCCCACACCTGCGGCTTGCTGCCGGGGAAGCGCGGCCCGGCGCCGGGGGCGTCCTCCAGCGGGACCTCCGCACGCCCGAGCGCCCGCAGCAGGGTCTGCACGGACTGCACCTCGTCGCGGCCGACCAGGTCGACCGGGTTGCGGTTGCTGAACGGCGCGGTGAGCCGCACGTCGCCGACCCGCACCGGCACCAGCTGGCGCCTGGTGCCGGACGGGTCGGAGCTGACCACGGACTCCCACAGCGCGCGGGCCTGCGGCGAACGCAGATAGGCCGGCGAGAGCACGGCGACCGTCCGGTAGGCGGCGTCGATGCCGCGCTCGGTCTCGTGGCGGGGATCCGAGCCGGCGCTGAGATCCCTGGGCAGCACCCGGAACCCGGCCCGGCTGAGCACGGACTCGATCCAGTCGGCCCACATCCGGTCCTCGGGCACGTAGCTGAGGTAGAGGTCGGCGGGCACGGACGGGCGGCGGCGGGTGAAGGCGTCCACGTACCGCAGCCGGACCTCCTCGTCGACCGGTGGCAGCCCGGCGGCCCGGCCCTCGGTGAGCATGCCGGTGAGCCGCTCGCAGGCGGCCAGCATCGAGGTCGGGCTGCCGCCCTGGTCGCCGAAGGTGGCGAGGATCTCCTCGTAGGCGTAGAACGGCCGGTACGGGATCTCCACCGAGCCCCAGTAGTGAGCGAGTTCGTCGCCCTCCAGGCCCTCGGGCAGGCCGTCGAAGCGGATCCTGGCCAGTGCCCGGCCGGCGTCCGCCTTCTCCTTCTCCCCTTCGTCGATGCGCATCGGCACCGGCAGGATGCGGATGCCGCGGTCGCGGTAGCGGTCGTGGATGTGCTGGGCGATCCGGGAGGCGCCGTCGATCGACTGGTCGCTGAGCGTGAAACAGACCACCAGGTCGTCCGGCATCTGCACGGTGCAGATCTCGGCGATGTCGGAGAGTCCGGTGCGGCTGTCGATCAGGACGTAGTCGTAGCGCTTGCGCATGTCGGCGCGCAGGGCGTCGAAGAACTGCCCGCCGTCGAAGCGGTCGTAGAAGATGTCCCAGTCGAGCCGGCCCACCGACTCCGAGTAGTCGCGGTTGAACTGCCCGGCGGACAGGAAGTCCAGGCTGCCGCCCTGCGGGAAGAGCGGCCAGGCGAGCGAGAGCGCGTGCGGGTGCACCCGGGCGAAGTCCAGGTGCCAGCCGGGGGCGTGCTCGACCGGGCGCAGCGCCTCCTCGCGGTACTCCGCGATCAGGTCCATCATGCCGGTGGTCCCGGCCAGCACGGCCTGGTCGATGAACGGGTGGAAGAACTTGGCCAGGCCCGGTGCCTCCAGGTCCCAGTCGACGGTGAGCACCCGGAAGCCGTTGGCGGCCAGGATCCACGCGGTGTTGGCCAGCGCCATGGTGCGGCCGGTGCCGCCCTTGTACGAGTAGAAGGTGACGATCCGGCCGTTGCGGTCCTCCTCCACCTTCGGCCTCGGCCCCGCGGCGGCGACCGCCCGGAGGTTCCTGGTCCGGCTCTCGCTCATGCGTTTCCTCCCCCGGGCGTGGCCCCGTCGTGCGGGCTGTCGCCTTCGGCGCTGGCTGGGTGGTCGTCCGTGTACGGCGGTACGGGGCCGGGGCCCTCGCGGCCCGGCCCCTCGGGGCCGCGGACCCCGCGAAAGGCGTCGCGCAGGTTGGGCCGGGGCGCGGCGGGCTCGTCCGGCCCGGTTCTGGTCCGGTCCTCGAAGGCGTACTTGGCCTTCATCGCGGCCCGCGGCAGCGCGTCGTCGAAGTCCTCCAGGCTGGCCAGGCCGGTCGGCCCGGCGCTGAGTCCCTGGAAGCTGGGCCTGGCCACCCGGTGGGTGAGCCGCAGCGCCTGGTCACTGAGGTCGCTGAGCACGCCGTCGTGCTCGACGCAGTCCGGGTCGTCGCGGTTCCACGGCTCCAGCACGCCGACCCAGCCCGCGTCACTGGCGTCGAAGCGGCGGACCAGCTCACGACGCCGCTCGTCGTGCAGCGCCCAGCGGTCGAGCAGCAGCAGGCCGGGCGCGGTGGGCCGGGCGCCGCCGAGCAGCTCGTCCACCTCCTCGTCGAACTCGTGCACACTCGGCTGGAAGCCCAGCTGCTTGGCGAGCCGCGCCGCGTGTTCGGCCAGCGGCCGCTCGGCGGCCGGCCGGTAGGGGTGCCAGTCGGTGCGCCGCGCGCCGTAGTAGTCGGCGCTGCGGCCCGGCGGAAGCTCCGCGCGGTGGCAGGAGAGCACCGAGATCCGCAGTTGCTTGGTCGGCGCCGCGATGTTGAACGCGCTGGGCTGGGCCTGGAAGTCGAGCTTGCGCCCGACCGGGATCACCGTCTCCTCCGCCACCTCGACGATCCGCTTGGCCAGCCGGTGCACGGCCAGCTCGTACGCGGAGCGGAAGTAGGTCAGCTTCATCAGGGCGTACAGGCCCTCGGCCGCGTAGTCGGGGCCGAAGCCGGCGTGGTTGAACTGGAGCTTGCCGGCCACCTCGGGCAGTTTGTACTGGCCCATCGCGACCCAGAGCACCGGGACGACGCCGCTGGTCCGCTCCGAGTCGCGGTTGGCGGGGTAGACCGGACGCCGGGTGAAGGAGTGCCACTCCTGGCCGCAGGCGAGGCTGTTGAAGTAGCGCGGCGAGTAGAGCGGGACGAACACCCGGCAGGCGGACAGCTCGTGGGCGAGCCGGTCGGCCCACAGCTCGCCCTGGTGCATGCTCTCGTCCATGAAGCCCACCGGCGCCCCGGCCGGCAGCGTGGTGAGCTGCAGCACCGCCTCGCAGAGGTCGCGATACAGCTGGCGGACCCAGTGGTTGGGGTCGCCGGCCCCGCGCGCGCCGGACTTCGGCGTATGGGCGTAGCTGAGGAAGAAGTACGGTCGGGACGCGTCCTCGTCCCACCCCCCAGGGTCGTACACACGCGCCTCCCCCTGGCCCGTCCACAACCTGATCCCCCACGAACAACGGGGGCTTCAGTGTAGGAAGCCGGGGCACTCCAATGGAATAGCGCAACCGGGGACGATCGCTGGACATGTACCCGACCGTCGCACAGATGAACGATCTTGACGGTCGGTCAGACCTCGGCCGCGCCGCGTCGGCGGACCAGGCCGCGGTGGGCCGCGGCCACCGCCTCCGGCACCGGCACCAGCACCGCGTCGGCATCCCCGACCCGGCCCTGCCGCAGGCCCGGGGCCTCCCGCAGGACGTCCTCGCCCAGCGCGGCGAAGTGCCGGTCGTCGAGATCGGGGGCCTCGAAGTGGATCCACTCGGCGTTGCCGCGGCCGCCCCGGACGACGCACCCGTACCGCTTGACCGGCGGGTCGGGCATCCGCAGGTCGGCGAGATGGAACGCGGTGCAGCCCGCCAGCGGAACGCCCAGCATCAGCACCTTGGCCCCCAGCTCGTGCAGCCGCCCGAGCGGGGAGGACTCACCGAGATGGCAGTCCAGCTCGTGGGTCGCGGTGACCGTCCGCGCGAGGCGCCCGACCGCGGCGAAGGAGGTCTGCGGGTGGTTGCTGCGCAGCGCGCCCGGGGTGGTGCGGATCTGCTCCGCGAGCGCCCCCATGGTGGGCGACGCGGGTGTGCCGCGCGGGTCGAAGGCCGGCATCGCGGCCCGGTGGGCGGCCAGCTCCGCCGGCCCGAGACCGTCGGTGAGCAGCGCGGCCAGCCGGGAGGTGTCCGAGTTCTCCGGGGTCGCCGTGTAGCCCACCAGGGTGCCGCGCGCGACCCCGCCCAGGGCGGCGAGCAGGGCGCGGACCACCGCCTCGGCCCCGCCTGCCACCCGGCCCACCGAGCGGAGCCCGGCCTGCACCAGCAGGACGTCACCGGGGACGACACCCAACGCGGTCAGCTCGGCCGCGAGGCTCTCCACCGTGTACCCGGGGGCCTGCCCGGCGGGAGCGGGCCGGGCCGCAGCGGCGGCCGTGGGCGGCGCGCAATCGGCGACGGTCGCCATACGTCCTCCGCGTCGGGGCGCCCGGACCGGCCGCCGTGTCCTTTTCGTCACCTACACTCGGTGACGGTAGCAGGACTCGGCGTCCACCTCCAGACGGGTGGACCGTCCGGTGCGGGCGTGCGGACGGGCCCCCGGGCGTACTGTCGCACAGCCGGCTCCCACCCGGGAGGGCGATCTCGTCCCTAGAGACGACCTTCCGTCAGCTCGGTTGCGCCGCGCCGTAGTTCCGTCACGAACTCGACCCCGGAGGCCGTCAGGCCGCCGCTCGACAGCAGGGTGGCGGCGGCCGTCACGGTGTGGCCGCGCCAGAGCCGGTGCTCGCGCTCGGCGCGGGCGGGGCCGGGCGCCCCGGCGGCCAGTTCGCCCCGCCAGAAGTCGCTGACCCCGAGATGCGCGTAGGTGCCCTGGAGCAGCGCGCCGACCGGGCGCGGGTCGGGTCGCCAGGGCGCGTGGTACCTGGCCTCGCCGTTCGGCAGGTGCAGCGGCACGAGATCCAGCAGGGCCCCGAGTTGGACGTGCAGGAACTCGTGCACCAGAGCCAGGGCCAGCAGCTCGGGCTCGGCCGGACGGGAGGCGGCCACCGCGCCGTACGCCCGCCGGGCGGCGGCGCTCACCGCCTCGCCGTCGGGCGCCGGGCGCAGCGGCACCAGCGTGCCCACGCAGGCGCTCACCGCTTCGGCGTGCCAGGGGTGCCGGCGCACCAGGATCTCCCAGGCCCCGGCCAGCAGCTCGCGCCAGGCGGCGAGCTCCGCGGGCTCCAGCGGCCCGGTGAGCGGCCGGCCGTAGACCTCCCGGTAGGGGCCCTGGTCGGCGAGCAGCAACTCCCAGCGCCGACCGTCGCACTCCAGCGCGATCGGGCTCCGCGGGCGGCCGCGCCGCTCGTCCAGGAGGAACCGGTCGAGCTCCCCCAGCGGCGCGCCGCGCCCGGCCGCGATCCGGTGCAGGCAGCCGGCCGCCCAGGCGTCGAACTCCGGCCGCAGCAGAAGCCGTTCCCAGAGCGCGCGGTCCTCGCGCTGGAGCGCGGCCACTGCGGCGTAGGTCCGCTCGAACCCGGCACGCTCCCCGGCGGGCACCGCGCGGCGCAGCGCGACCAGCAGCAGCGCGCGTTTGCTGAGCTGCCCGGCCCGCAGCAGTCGGACGGCGCCGGCGCCGCCCCGGGCGGTCGCGACCGCGGCGAAGGTCGCCCGGTCGATGCCGTGCCGCCGCAGGCCGTCCGGGGTGTGCTCGCGGGTGCCCGGCGGTCCGGGGTCCGCCACCTGCGTGTGCTCAGCCATCCGCCCTCGTCCATCCCGCCGCTGCGGTTCCGCGCCCTGCCGCCGTCGGGGCCGGCACCGGTGCCCGAACGGGCACCTGCGGCAGGTCGCGCCGGAGCCGGCCGCCGATGTGACCGATCAGGGCCGCCAGGTCGGCGCAGTACACCGAGGGGTTCGCGAAGCCGCCCCGCGCGTAGCGGTGGGCGTACAGACCTCCCCCGCAGACCCGGGCCAGCGGGCAGGCGGCGCAGACCGGCCCGAGCCCGGCGAGGCCGCGCTGCCGGGCCCGGAACCCGGGATGGGCGGCTGCCGCCTCGAAGTCGTGCCGGAAGACGTCCAGACCGGTGCCGGGGGCTCCCTCGTAGGTCGCCTTGAGGCTGTCGGCCTGCTCGATCGTGCCGTCCGCCTCCACCACGACCAGGTCGACCGGGGCCAGCCCGACCGCCTCGCTGGCCGCCCGGCCGCCGAGCAGCAGCACGGCCAGCTCCTCGAACAGCCGGATGCCGGTCTCCCGGCGCGGGGCGTCGTACCAGCGGTCGAAGACGGCCCGCAGCCAGTCCGCGTAGGGCGTGGGCCCCTGGGCGACGGCCTCGGGCGGGACGGTCGGGCGCACCCGGGCCGGCCCGGGCGGCTGTTCCTCCCAGGTGCCGTGCGGGAGCAGCAGGTCGATCCGCGGCGGGGCGTGTTCGAGCAGCGCCTCGTAGGTGCGCACCGGATCGGATTCGAGGTCGACGACGCAGAGCAGTCCGGCGTACAGCTCCCGGTGCTCGGGCGAGCCGAGCAACCTCAGCACCTCGGCGGTGGCCGCGTAGCTGCCGCGTCCGTCGGGGAAGCGCCGGTGGCGGTCGTGGTCGGCGGGCGAGCCGTCGAGCGAGACCCCGACGGAGACCCGGTACCGGTGCAGCACGTCCAGCAGCGCGGGCTCGGCCGCCAGCCGCAGGCCGTTGGTCTGCATGCTGAACCGGACGGCCGTCCGGCCGTCCAGAGCGGCGCTCAACTCACCCAGCAGGGCGTCGAGATGGGCCGCGCCGACCAGCAACGGCTCACCGCCGTGCAGGATCACGCCGACCTCGGGGAGTGCGTGCTCGGTCGCGTGTCGAGCGATCAGCTCGGCGGTCCGGCGCACGGTGGCGAGTTCCATCCGCCGCGGCCGGGAGCGCCAACTCTGGTCGGCCGCCTCGTACATGTAGCAGTAGTCACAGGCGAGGTTGCAGCGACTGTGGATCTTCAGCAGGTACTGGCGGAACGGCAGCGCCCGGCCCGCCTGCGCTTCCGCGGGTTCGTCGGCCATGGGGCGAGCGTAGTGCCCGGACGCAGGGGCCGGGTACGCCGCTGGGCCATCCGTGGAGCGGCGCGGGTGTGCGCGCGAGGGTCGCGCGCCCCCTGACCTGCCGCTTACCGGGGGGTCACGAAGTCGACCGGCTCCGACGGGAGTTCGACACCACCCGGAGATTCCCCGGGTGGAGCCGGGGGCGGATCAGAGCGAGGACTGGAAGGCCGCGAACGGCTCGGCACCGGGCGCCACCGCGTCCTCGACCAGACGGCGCAGCAGGTCGCCGAGGACGGTGTCCGGAAGGCCGTCGAGATCGTCCAGGGAAAGGTCCGCCACATCGACCAGATCGGAGCAGAGCCCAGGGTCGACATCCATACCGGTGACGCTCATCAGTCCCTCATTCGATCTCTCGGGGGAGCAGGTTGGGAGTGGACCGGGGGTACAGGATTCGACCCTGATCCACGAGGCGCATCCTACACCTGACGCCCCCTCGGCCCGCCTGCCGAGCGCGCCGCTGTCAGCCGGACAGCCCTACCGGGGAACGGGCCGTGCCCGCCCTGCCCCGGGGCTCCCCGGCCGCCCTGCGGCGCGCCCCGACGGGACACGCGAGCGGCCCCGTTCCGCGGCGCGCGCAACCCCGGCAGCGACCGACGCGCCAGGGCGATCCGCGCCACTGCGGTCACCCCGGCCACCGGGGCCCGCAGGCACTCATCGGGCACTCAAGGGGCTCAGGTGACTCAGGGAGCCCAGGGGCTCAGGGGCAGAGCCGATCCACGCGCCAGCCGCCCTCGCCCGCGACGTACCGCAACCGGTCGTGCAGGCGGTTCGCCCGCCCCTGCCAGAACTCGACGCTCTGCGGGACCACCCGGTAGCCGCCCCAGAACGGCGGCACCGGCACTCCCTCGCCCTCCGGGTAGCGGCGCTCCAGCTCCGCGTACCGCTGTTCCAGCACCTCCCGGCCGGCGACCGGGCTCGACTGCTCGCTCGCCCAGGCGCCGAGCTGCGAGCCGTGCGGGCGGGTCCGGAAGTAGGCGGCGGTCTCGTCCCGGCCGACCCGCTCCACCGAGCCCTGGACGATCACCTGGCGGGCCAGCGTGATCCAGGGGAAGAGCAGGGCGGCGTACGGGTTCGCGCCCAGCTCCGCGCCCTTGCGGGAACCGTAGTTGGTGAAGAAGACGAACCCGCGGTGGTCGTAGCCCTTCAGCAGCACGGTCCGCGAGCTGGGCCGGCCGGCCGCGTCCGCGGTGGAGAGCACCATCGCGTTGGGCTCGGCCACCCCGGCCAGGCCCGCCTCCTGGAACCAGTGCGTGAACTGGGTCACGGGGTCGGCCGCGACGTCCGTCTCGGCCAGGCCCTCGTGGCTGTAGTGCTCGCGCATCGCGGCGAGGTCCGGGCTCGGGGGCGTGGGGTGGGCGCTTTCCGGGGTCTGCACGCCAACATCATCCCGTACGACAAGCAACGGGCACCGCTACCTCCGGACAAACCCCGGTGGGAGATATGGTGTCTCGCCATCGCTTCACGGCCGGCGCCACGGTGGAATGTCCGGAACCGACCGGTTGATACCGCAGGATTCCCGGCCGGGCCGGGCATCCGGGACAGAGTCCGGCGCCCGCCGGGCGGCCCACGGGAAACATCACCTCGGTGGTGTATGGCGCAATGCACCCGGTGCCTGAGACGCTGGCACCGAGTGCCAACCACCCATAGGTCACTGGCGTGCTGCCCCACCACGGCCGCCCGCCGATCGCAGAGCTGAAGGAGCCGCCGCATGTCCGACTTCGTACCCGGGCTTGAGGGAGTCGTCGCTTTCGAGAGCGAGATCGCCGAACCCGACCGTGAAGGCGGCGCCCTGCGGTACCGAGGCGTCGACATCGACGACCTGGTCGGACACGTCTCCTTCGGGCACGTCTGGGGCCTGCTGGTGGACGGCAAGTTCAACCCGGGCCTGCCCGCCGCGGAGCCGTTCCCGATCCCCGTCCACTCCGGCGACATCCGGGTCGACGTGCAGTCCGCGCTGGCCATGCTGGCGCCGGTCTGGGGTCTCAAGCCGCTGCTGGACATCTCCGCCGATCAGGCCCGCGACGACCTCGCGCGCGCCGCCGTGATGGCGCTGTCCTACGTGGCGCAGTCCGCCCGTGGCCAGGGGCTGCCGATGGTGCCGCAGAGCGAGATCGACAAGGCCGAGACGGTCGTCGAGCGCTTCATGATCCGCTGGCGCGGCGAGCCCGACCCCAAGCACGTCAAGGCGATCGACGCCTACTGGACGTCCGCCGCCGAGCACGGCATGAACGCCTCCACCTTCACCGCCCGGGTCATCGCCTCCACGGGCGCCGACGTCGCGGCCGCACTGTCGGGCGCCGTCGGCGCGATGTCCGGCCCGCTGCACGGCGGCGCGCCGTCCCGCGTGCTCGGCATGATCGAGGAGATCGAGCGCACCGGCGACGCCGCCGCGTACGTGAAGAACGCCCTCGACAAGGGCGAGCGCCTGATGGGCTTCGGCCACCGCGTCTACCGCGCCGAGGACCCGCGCGCCCGCGTGCTGCGCCGTACCGCCAAGGAGCTCGGCGCCCCGCGCTACGAGATCGCCGAGGCGCTGGAGAAGGCCGCGCTGGAGGAGCTGCACAACCGCCGCCCCGACCGTGTGCTGGCCACCAACGTGGAGTTCTGGGCCGCGATCATGCTGGACTTCGCCGAGGTCCCCGCGCACATGTTCACCTCGATGTTCACCTGTGCCCGGACGGCCGGCTGGTCGGCCCACATCCTGGAGCAGAAGCGCACCGGCCGCCTGGTCCGCCCGGCCGCGCGCTACATCGGCCCGGCCGCCCGCAGCCCGCGTGACATCGAGGGCTACGACTCGATCGCCCGCTGAGGCCACGGCGGGGGCCGACGGGCCGACCCGCCGGACGGGTCCGGGGAGCCTCTGCTCCCCGGGCCCGTTTTTCGCCGTTCCGCGGGCCCCGCACCGCAGGGATCACATCTCAGCGGGCGGACGGCCGTAACAGAGCCGCAATCCGAGCCAGTAGGCTGCGCCTGTGGCCCAGATCCAGATTCCCGCTGACATCAAGCCCGCAGACGGCCGTTTCGGCTGCGGCCCGTCCAAGGTTCGCCCCGAGGCACTGAGTGCCCTCGCCGCGACCGGTAGCTCCCTGCTCGGCACCTCGCACCGCCAGGCCCCGGTCAAGGACCTGGTCAAGCGCGTGCGCGAGGGCGTGAGCAGCCTCTTCTCCCTCCCCGAGGGCTACGAGGTGGTGCTCGGCAACGGCGGCTCCACCGCCTTCTGGGACATCGCCGCGTTCGGCCTCGTGCGCGAGAAGTCGCAGCACCTCAACTTCGGCGAGTTCTCCTCCAAGTTCGCCTCCTCGGTGAAGGCGGCCCCGTGGCTGGCCGACCCGTCGGTGATCAAGACCGACCCGGGCACCCACCCGGTCGCGGTCGCGGAGGCCGGCGTGGACGTCTACGCGCTGACCCACAACGAGACCTCGACCGGCGTCGCGATGCCGATCACCCGCCCGGTCGGCGGTGACGAGGGCTCGCTCGTGCTGGTCGACGCGACCTCGGGCGCCGGCGGCCTGCCGGTCGACATCACCGAGACGGACGTCTACTACTTCGCCCCGCAGAAGTCGTTCGCCTCCGAGGGTGGCCTCTGGCTGGCGTCCTTCTCCCCGGCCGCCCTGGAGCGCGCCGCCGAGATCGCCGCCTCCGGCCGGTACATCCCGCCGTTCTTCGACCTGCCCACGGCCATCGACAACTCGTCGAAGGACCAGACGTACAACACCCCGTCGATCTCGACGCTCTTCCTGCTGGCCGACCAGCTCGACTGGCTGAACGGCAACGGCGGGCTCGACTGGGCCGTCGCCCGGACCGCCGACTCCTCGTCCCGCCTGTACACCTGGGCCGAGAAGTCCTCCTACGCGCAGCCGTTCGTCGCCAAGGCGGCCGAGCGCTCGCAGGTCGTCGGCACCATCGACTTCGACGAGTCCGTCGACGCCGCCGCGATCGCCAAGGCGCTGCGCGCCAACGGCATCGTCGACACCGAGCCGTACCGCAAGCTCGGCCGCAACCAGCTGCGCATCGCGATGTTCCCGGCGATCGACCCGGCGGACGTCGAGGCGCTCACCGCGTGCATCGACCACGTGGTCGGACAGCTCTGACCCCAGCCGTACGACGAGGGGCCACCGCCTGCGGGCGGTGGCCCCTCGTCGTACGCGCCGCGCACCTACCTGCCGCGCACCTACCTGCCGACCAGTGAACTGATCACCACGACCGCCAGCAGCAGGAGCAGGGCGCCGGTCACGATACGCATACGAGTCTTCGGGTCCACGATGAACGAGCGTACCTCCCGGCCGGTCGGTCGTGGTGCCCGGGCGGTCCGCGGGGCAGGCTGGGGCCATGCTGACCTACGACTCCACCGGCTTCCGGCTCGACGGCGGCCCGCTGCGCATCCTCTCCGGCGCCGCGCACTACTTCCGCACCCGCTCCGAACAGTGGCCGCAGCGGCTCGCGGCACTGCGGGCGATGGGGCTCAACACGGTCGAGACGTACATCCCCTGGAATCTGCACGAGCCGGCCCCCGGCGCGTTCCGCCGACTCGACGAACTGCCCGCCTTCCTGGACGAGGCGGCCCGGCAGGGCCTGTGGGCGATCGTCCGGCCCGGCCCGTACATCTGCGCCGAGTGGGACAACGGGGGCCTGCCCGGCTGGCTGACCGCCCGGGTCGGCCGCCGGGCCCGGACCGGCGACCCGCGGTATCTGGCCGCCGTCGACGCGTACCTGGACGCCGTGCTGCCGGCCGTGGTCGAGCGGCAGTGCGACCGGGGCGGCAACGTGCTGCTGGTCCAGGTCGAGAACGAGTACGGCTCGTACGGCAGCGATGCCGGCTATCTGCGCCACCTCGCCGACGGGCTGCTCCGCCGGGGGGTCACCGTGCCCCTGTTCACCTCGGACGGCCCGCAGGAGCACCTGCTCTCCGCCGGCACCGTCCCCGGGGTGCTCGCCACGGTCAACTTCGGCTCCGAGCCGGAGGCGGCGTTCGAGGTGCTGCGCCGGGTCCGGCCGCAGGACCCGCCGTTCTGCATGGAGTTCTGGAACGGCTGGTTCGACCACTGGGGCGAGAAGCACCACACCCGCGACCCGGAGGACGCGGCCGACAGCCTGCGCCGGATCCTCGCGGCCGGCGGCTCGGTCAACCTCTACATGGCGCACGGCGGCACCAACTTCGGCACCACCGCCGGGGCGAACCACGCCGACCCGCCGTTCAACTCCACCGACTGGGCGGACTCGCCGTACCAGCCGTCCGTCACCTCCTACGACTACGACGCCCCGTTGGACGAACGCGGCTCCCCCACACCGAAGTTCTACGCGCTGCGGGCCGTCCTCGCCGAGTTCGCCGCCGAACACCCCGACGAGGCCAGGTACAGAAGCGCGACGGCGCCGCGGCTCCCCTCCCCCGCGCCCCTGTTGCCCGCCGGGTCGGTCGATCTGACCTCCTTCGCGCCGCTCCGCTACGGCCCCGCCGTGGAGTCCCCCGTGCCGCCCACCTTCGAGGAGCTGGGCCTGGAGCACGGACTCGTCCGGTACACCTTCCGGATCCCCGGGCCCCGCCCCGAACTCCCGCTCACCGTGGAGGGCCTGCGGGACCGGGCCACCCTGTGGGTGGACGGCGAGCGGGTCGCCGAACCGGCCCGGGGCGTGGCGCAGGAGCCACCGCTCGTCCCCGGCGGCGTGACCGTCGAGCTGCTGGTCGAATCCCTCGGACGAGTGAACTACGGACCGATGGTCGGGGAGACCAAGGGCATCACCGGCGGCGTCCGGCACGAACAGCAGTACCTGCACGGCTGTCGCGCCGAGCCCGTCCGGCTGGACGACCTCACCGGCCTGGAGTACCACCCGCAGCGGCCCGCCGCGCAGCCCTGCTTCGCCCGGGGCGTGCTGACCCTGGACTGCGGCGGTGACACCTACCTGGCCGTCCCCGGTGGACGGCACGGACACCTGTGGGTGAACGGCTTCCACCTCGGCCGCTACGACGACCGCGGCCCGCAGCGCAGCCTCTACTGCCCGGAGCCCGTCCTGCGCCGGGGCGGGAACGAGATCGTCCTGCTCGAACTCGGCGCCGCCTCGCCCTCCGCCGTCGAGTTGCGCACCTCACCCGACCTGGGCTGACATCCGGCCGGGGCTGACATCCGGCCGGGGCCGGGCCGCCCCCGGCCGTGGCCGAACCCGGGCCCGGGCCCGGGCCCCGGCGAGCAGAGCGGCGGCCTAGGGGCCGAGCAGCGAGCCGCCGGTGGCGTCGATGGCCTGGCCCGTGATCCAGCGGGCGTCGTCGGAGGCGACGAAGGCGACCACGTCGGCGATGTCGGCGGCCTCGCCGACCCGCCCGAAGGCGGAGTAGGCGGCCGCCTGGGCGTGGGCGTCCGGATCGGCCAGCCAGGGGTTGATGTCGGTCTCGACGATGCCCGGGCTGACCGAGTTCACCGTGATTCCGCGCGGCCCGAGATCCTTGGCGAGGGTCAGCGTCAGCGTGTCGACGGCGCCCTTGGTCATCGCGTAGGCGGCGATGGCCGGGAAGGCGATCCGGGTGACGCCGGAGGAGATGTTGATGATCCGGCCGCCGTCCCGCAGCCGGTCCAGGCCCTGGCGGATGACGAAGAACGGCGCCTTGACGTTGACCGCGAAGACCCGGTCGTAGTCGGCCTCGGTCACCTCGTGGATCCGCCCGTGGGCGTTGATGCCGGCGTTGTTGACCAGGATGTCCAGGCCGCCCGGCGCCCCCCGCGCGGCGAGGGCCGCGTCGAAGGCCGTCCAGAGCGCGTCGGCGTCACCCGGCACGCCCAGCTGGGCGCCGATGGCGAAGGCCCGGCCGCCGGCCTCGCCGATCGCCGCGACCGTCTTCTCCGCGGCCTCCCGGTTGCTGCCGTAGTGCACCGCGACCAGCGCCCCCTCGCGGGCCAGCCGCTCCGCGATGCCCCGGCCGATGCCCCGACTGCCGCCGGTGACCAGTGCCGTCCTGCCCGTGAGCGTGCCCATGGACATGCCTCCCTCTCTCGCCGACCGTTTTCTGTAGTGGTCGCTAAGTAAAGAGACCGTAGCACGCTTCCGTAGCGACCGATATAGAATTCCTGGCATGGCATCCGACCCGCCCACCGCCCCGCGCGGGCGTCCCCGCTCCTTCGACCGCGAGCGGGCGCTCGCCCGCGCGGTCGACCTGTTCTGGGAGCACGGGTACGAGGCGACCTCGGTCGCCGACCTCACCACCGCGATGGGCATCCGCCCGCCGAGCCTCTACGCCGCGTTCGGCGACAAGCGCTCACTGTTCGAGGAGGTGGTCGCCAGCTACCGGCGGACGCACGGATCGGTCCTGGCGCAGGCACTGGACGAGGGCCCCACCGTCCGGGCCGGCGTCGCCCGGATGCTGCTGTCGGCCGCGGCCGAGTACACCGACCCGGCGCACCCGTGGGGCTGTCTGCTGACCAGTTCGACGGTCAACTGCACGTCGCCCGAGGTCGAGAACGGCCTGCGGGACGTGCGCAACGGGAACGTGGCGGCCCTGGAGTCCTGGATCCGCGCCGACGTGGCGGCCGGCCGCGAGGCGCCCGGCGCCGACGCCGCGGCGCTGGCCCTGTTCACCGGCACCGTCCTGCAGGGAATGTCGCAGCGCGCCCGGGACGGCGCCACCCGGGCCGAGCTCGAACAGGTCGCCGAGCTGGCCATGCGCGCCTGGCCGTAGGCGGCGGTTCACGCCCGGCGGGGGCGGGCCCGACGGTTCACGCCCGGCGGGAGCGGTTCACGCCCGGCGGGCCAGCGGCCAGCTCCGGACGCTCTCGTAGTGGGCGAAGCCGCCGTCCTGTTCGCTCTTCATCAGGTGCACCTCGGCGGCCTCCCAGTCGGTGCCGCAGAACGGTGCCAGCGCGCCCTCGAAGGCCGCCAGTTCCTCCACCACGTGCCGGCGCACGGCCCGGCGCCGCCCGCGCGGCGAGCCGGTACGGGCCAGGGTGAGGTGCGGGTGGAAGCGGAACGCCTCGCCCTCGCCGATCACCCCGGCCGCCGCGGTGGTGACCGCCTCGGCCAGCTGCCGCAGTGCCCGGGTCTCGCCGTCCACCCCGGCCCAGAGCGCCCGGTCGCCGAACCGCCCGGAGCCGGCCAGCCGGAGCCGGTGCGCGCCGTGCCCGGACACGGCCCCGGCGAGCACCCGCTCCAGCTCCGGGAGCTGCTCCGCCGCCACCTCGCCGAGGAACGCCAGCGTCAGGTGCCAGCCGTCGACGCCCGTCCAGCGCAGCCGCTCCGCGCCGGGCAGTTCGCGCATCGGGGCGAGGGCGTCCACCAGTTCCCGTACCGCCCCGGTCGGCGGCAGCACCGCCACAAAGAGCCTCATGGGGCCATCTTCCCCCGCGACCACCGGCTGGGTTAGAACAATTCGTATGAAGATCCGTACCGGAGGCCCCGAGGACGCGGCCGACATCATCGCCCTGCTGGACTCCGCCATCGCCTGGCTGACCTCGCTGGGACGCACCGGCCAGTGGGGGGAGCGGCCGTGGTCCGTCCGGCCCGCCGCGGTCCAGCGCATCCACGAGTACACCCGCGACCACCTGGTGCGGATCGCCGAGGACGCCGGGGGCCGGACGATCGGCGCCTGCGTGCTCTCCGAGACGCCGGCCGGGTACGCCACGCCGGTCGACGAACGGGAGCTGTACGTCCGCAACCTGGTCACGGAGCGGGCCCGTTCGGGGTCCGGCATCGGCGCCGCGCTGATCGCGGACGCGCTGTCCGAGGCCCGCCGACGGGGCATCCGCCTGCTCCGGGTGGACTGCTACGCGGGCGGCGACCGGCGGCTGGTCGGGCAGTACCGGGCCCTCGGGTTCACCGAGACCGACGCCTTCGAGGTCGAGCAGCCGGGCGGCCCCTGGCCGGGCCAGATCCTGGAGATCAGGCTCTGACCGCCGGCCGGCCCGGGCTCGTCGGAGCCGGGCCGGCCGCGTCGTCAGCAGGCCGCGGCCAGCTCCGACTTCGCGGCGGAGACGGTTCGCGGCACGAAGGCCACCACTCGCCCGCCCCGGCCCGGGTGCAGGTCGACCCGCACCCGCAGGTCCGCGCTGCGGGCCAGCACCACGGCGACCACCAGCGCCGCCAGCGCCGAGACGGCGCCGCAGGCCAGCAGGCCGAGCCGGGGGCCGTACACATCGGTCACCCAACCGACCACCGGGGCGCCGATCGGCGTGCCGCCGGTGAAGACCAGCACCAGGAGACCCATCACCCGGCCCCGCATGGCGGGGTCGGTGTTCAGCTGGAGCATCGAGTTGACCGAGGTGTTGAAACTCAGTCCGAAGATCCCGATCAGCGTCAGCAGCACGGCGAAGGACCAGTAGCCGGGAGCGGAGGCCGCGAGCACCTCCAGCGTGCCGAAGCCGAGCGCCGCGCCGACCAGCCAGCGCAGCCGGGGCGCGCCACGCCGGGCCGCGAGCAGCGCGCCGGCCAGTGAGCCGACCGCCATCGCGGTGTTGAGCAGCCCGTACTGCCCGGCGCCGACCTTGAACGTGTCGTAGGCGAAACCGGACAGCAGGGTCGGGAAGTTGAACCCGAAGGTGCCGATGAAACCGGCCATCACCATCGGCCAGAGCAGCTCGGGGCGCTCCTTGACGTACCGCAGGCCCTCGCGGAGCTGGCCACGCTCGCGGGAGATCGGGGCGGTCGGGCGCAGTTCGCTCGTCCGCATCGCCAGCAGCCCGCCGATCACGGCGGCGAAGGACAGCGCGTTGACGGCGAACGCCCAGCCGCTGCCGACCGCGGCGATGAGCATCCCGGCCACCGCCGGGCCGACCAGCCGGGCGGTCTGGAAGTTGGCGGCGTTCAGGCTGACGGCGTTGGCGAGGTCCTTCGGGCCGACCATCTCGGAGACGAAGGCCTGCCGGGTCGGGTTGTCGACCACGGTGACCAGGCCGAGCAGCAGGGCGAAGGCGTAGACGTGGTACGGCGTCACGATGCCGCCGACGGTCATCGCGGCGAGGCCGGCGGCGAGCAGGCCCATCGCGCCCTGGGTGGCGATCAGCAGCCGGCGCTTGGGCATCCGGTCGGCGAGGACGCCGCCGAACAGGCCCAGCAGCAGCATCGGCAGGAACTGCATGGCGGTGGTGATACCGACCGCGAGCGGGCTGCCGGTCAGGCTGAGGACCAGCCAGTCCTGGGCGATCCGCTGCATCCAGGTCCCGGTGTTGGAGACCACCTGGCCGGCGAAGAAGTAGCGGTAGTTGCGGATCCGCAGGGAGGAGAACATACCGCCGGGGCGGGTGAACCGCGTGCCCGTGGGGCCGCTGCGGTCGCTCGTGCGGCCCGGGTCGGATGCGGCGGGGGTGACCGCCGCGGTGCGTTCGTCGGGGTCGTCGTCGCCGGTGCCCGGCAGGCCCGTGGGGGCGGGCGCGTGGCTCTCGGCGGTGGCGGCGGTGGCCGCGGTGGGATCGGTGCTGTCGTCGGTACGGATGGCGGCGGCGCTGGCTGCGGCCGGCGGTGTCACTGTGGTCTCCCCTCGATGCGCGACGGCCCGGTGGGCGGCCGTCGCGCTACTGGTGTCCGTGATCGGTGCTGCGGTGATGCGGTACTCCTTCTGCGATGCGGTCGGGACGTCCTGCTGCCGTGCTCGGCCGGCCGGTGGCCGCCGCGCCTATTGCAGGTGTGCGAGCTTGTAGAGCACGGGTGCGGCCGCTCTCAGCGTGGCCCACTCGTCCTCGTCCAGGCCCTCGGCGATCTCGGCGAGCCAGGCGTTGCGCCGGCGGCGGCTCTCCAGAAGGATCGCCTCCGCCTGCTCGGTGCTGCTGACGACCACCTGACGGCGGTCGTCCGGGTGCGGCTCACGCCGTACCAGCCCCTTCTCCTCCAGCATCGCGACGATCCTGGTCATGGACGGCGGCTGGACGTGCTCGCGCCGGGCGAGCTCGCCCGGCGTGGCCTGACCGCAGCGCGCGAGGGTGCCGAGCACCCCCATCTCGGTGGGGCTCAGCGACTCCGCGACGGGCTGGTGTCGAAGCCGGCGGGCCAGGCGCATGACGGACGACCGCAGCTGACTGATCGCTGCGAGGTCCTCCTCGGACGTCTCGGGCATGTAGTTAGACTACGTCATTACTCTCGCTAAGGAAAACGGGATACCCCGGGGCCTCCCCCGGCCCCCGCGCCTCCCCCGGCCCCCGCGCCTCCCCCGACCCCCGCGCCCGGCGCGCCACCGCTGCCGCTCCCGCCCGGCACTCCCCGGCGCGCCCCGGCCCGCCCGGCCCCTCGCCGCCCCGCCCCGCCCCGGGCGATCCGGCGGCCCCGGCCGCGCCGCCCGTCAGAGCGTCCCGGCCCCGCCCTCCCAATGGCGCCCGGCCGCGGCGCGCCCGTGCACGTCCACCGCCGCCATCCCGTCCGGCATCGCCAGCACCAGCAGGGTGCCGATCAGCGCCATCGACCGGATCTCCGAGCCCAGCCGCAGCTGGTACTCCTCGCCCCCGGCCCCCGGCCGCCGCAGCCCGACCAGACCGTCGGCCCAGGCCGTGGCCACCAGCGGCCCGGCCGCGGTCGCACCGACGGCCACCGCGGTGACGGGGCTCCCGCGCCGGTCGAGCGGTTCGGCCATCGGGTCGGAGTCCGGGCCCCAGAGCCGGACGGCGCCGTCGAGTCCACCGCTCACCAGCAGGGGGACGTCCGGGTCCGACAGCCCGCCACCGCCCAGCGCGACGCCCGCCAGCGCGGTCACCGGGCCCCGGTGCAGCTGCTCGCTGATCACCTCGCCGGCCTCGTACCAGTGCACGAGACCGCTCGCGTCCCCGAAGGCCGGCGCGGTCTTCGGGAGCCGGCCGATCGCCGCCACCGCGGTCAGCTCGCCGTCGGCCTCGGCGCCCATCGCGAAGATCGCCTCGTTCAGCGCGTACGGCTCCAGGCCGGAGCCCGGCTCGGCCGGGGGGATCAGCTCGCTCGCGCCCCAGACGTCCAGCAGGACGACCGAACCGCCCGCGGTCATCGCCAGGCCGCGCAGCGGACGCGGCTCGGGCAGCACGACCGAGCCGATCCGCCGTCCGGTGGCGGCGTCGAAGGTGCGCACCGTACCGCTCGGACCGGCCGCCAGCAGCTGCGAGCGGAGCCCGGCCGTCAGGGCCGTCACCTCGGGGCCGGGCGCGCCCGGGCCGCTCTCCCGCCAGCGCGCCCACCGGCCGCTCCACGCCCCACCGGCGCCGGCCAGCGCGGCCGCGGCCGCGTCGTCCACGCCGAGCAGCCTGGTCCGCAGGACGGCGGCCCGGACGGCCGGGTCGTCCTCGTCGATCAGCGCCGGGCCGGCCGCCGCCCAGGCCCTGGCCAGCACGTCGTCCCGGCCCTCGGTCGCGGCCGTGACGGCGGCCGGCCGGGCCCGGACGTACAGCAGCGGATCGGCCGGCATCGGCCCGAGGTCGCCGGCCCGGGCGGCCGACGACCAGAGCTCCGAGAGCAGGTCCTCGTCCACCGCGCGCAGGTCCCGGACGCCGTCGGCGGCGCGCGGCACCCGGCCGATCAGCTCCGCCGCGTCGGCCGGCGCGGCGGCGGCGACGCCGAGGGCCTGCCCCGGCAGCGGGTACCCGGCCGGATCGGCGCCCGCCCGCAGGCACCAGGCGTCGAAGCGTTCCCGGTCCGTCCACTGCGGGTCGTCCAGCTCCAGGACGGCCGGCTGCGCCGCGGCGGCCCCGAGGACGAACGCCCCGGCCGCGGGCCCGCCGGTGGAGGCCTCCACCACCAGCCGGACGTGCGGCAGCGCCAGCATCGGGTTGAGCAGCTCGGTGACCAGCCGGCCCGGCTCGGCCGCCTCGTCCAGCTCCGCCACGCAGATCACCGTCCGGCGGTCGTCGCGGGCCAGGGCCGCCAGCAGGTCGGCCGGGCGGTGCGCAACCACGCCGAGCTGCCGCCCGAGCGACCAGACCGCCGCCCGCAGGCCGAACCCGGCCGCGGGCAGCACCCCGTGGATCCGCTGCCCGCTCGGGGCGGCCCCCGTGATCCCCCCGAGCACCAGCCAGGCCAGCAGGTGCGACTTGCCCGCACCGGGCCCGCCCGAGACCCGGCAGAGCTGCGGCGCCCGCGGGTCGTCCAGCCAGCCGAGCAGCGCCAGACCGGCCGCCCGGCGCCCCGCCCCCAGCGGGGGCATCCGCCGGCCGCCCTCATCAGGCTCGTTCATCTTCGCTCCCCAATCGGCCGGCCGGACCGCCGGCGGCGGTCAGCCGCTGCGCTCCGCCAGATGGACCATCAGTGCCTTGACCCCGTCCTCGCGGGACTGCGCGCTCGCGCCGTAGTCGAAGGCGTGCGTGAACTGCGCATCGGTGAAGGTGTCCGCCAGCCAGAGGGCGCAGTAGTGGCCGGGCATCAGGCAGGGCTCCAGCTCGCAGTACACCCGGGTGACCTGTTCGGGCTCGACGCCCTCGGCCCGCAACCGGTGCCAGAGCAGCTCCTCCGGGTGCGGCAGCCCGGGACCGCCGACCGCCGTGGCGATCTGCTCGCCGCCGTCCGCGTCCAGGTACCCGAAGGCCGCCGAGGAGTCGACGTTCAGCGGCAGCCGCAGGTCGTCCAGCACCCTCGGCCACCAGCTCTCCCGCTCCTCGAACGCGGCGGGGTCCAGTTCGAGCAGACCGCCGCGAAGTGCCAGGTAGGCCCCGAAGGCCGCCTCCGGATCCTGCGCGTCCTCCATCTCCGGCAGCCGGCGGTCCAGCAGGAGCAGACCGGCCGCGAACGCCTCCACGCTGCTGTTCACCGGCAGTTCGGGGATCGAGGTGCCGAGCACCACGGCGCGCACCGAGCGGTCCGGCGCGAGGTAGAACTGCGCGCCGCGGTCGGCTCCGATCCTCAACTGCCCTGCGGCCGCCCCGGCGTCCCACCCGAGCACGGCCGCGAACTCGCCGAGCGAGAGCGGCTCGGACGGCTCGGCGGCGGTGAAGTAGCGGCCGACCTGGAGCGGCAGGCCGGGCGTGCGCAGCGGGCCCGGCGGCGCGATGTCGAGGCTGCGCAGGCCCCGCTCGCCGAAGTGCGCCAGCAGCGCGGCGGCAAGGTCGTCACTCATCTGCGAAGCACCTGTCTCTCGGTCACAGCATCGGGTAGGAATCCAGGTACATCTCCCAGAAGTGCGCGCCACTTCTGAACGGCTGGCGGTCCCAGGCGGTCATCCGCGTGCGGATCAGGTCGATGACCGCGGCCCAGTCGTCGGGATACGGATCGTCCTCCGGGCGCGGGCGCTCTGCCTCCACCTTGTAGACCAGGTAGGCGAAGGAGGAGAGATCCCGGTGGGCCAGCTCGTAGACCAGCCCGTCGAACTCGACGGTGTCCTCGTCGGACCCGCCGTCCGGCCCGTCGTCGAGGCTGTGGTCCGGGTCGCAGATCCAGACCGTGCCGTCCGCCGGCCTGACGAACACCTCCGACTGGTAGACCATGCCCACCGGCTGGAGGAGCCCGGCCGGGGTGTCGATCGGCTCGGCCGAAAGGTCGTCCTGGAAGACCGAGTCCGGGCTGGCCGGATCCCGTTCCACCAGGTCGGGCAGGGCCCGGAACAGCCCGCCCGAGTGGGGCACGCCGTACTCCGTCGCGAACCGGGCGGCCTGCGCGTCCGGCCAGATCCGCGCCGCGGCATCGGCTCGGAACTTGAGCAACCCGCCCGGCGGCAGGCTGCGCTCCAGCACCTGCCAGTCGATCGACACCAACATCTCGGACTCCTCCCGGTTCACCGACCCCGACCCTACAGACCCCGCTCGACGAGCTTGTCCGCCCGGACCTTTCGCTTGGCGTCCCTGGCCGCCTTGAGCTCACGTCCGCGCTCGTCGAAGTCGTCGGTGCCCATCGTGCCGTCGTTGCGGCCGGCCTCGTGGTCCTGCCTGAGCCGGTCGAGGTAGGCCTTGTGGCCGAAGTCGCGGTCGGCCTGCGGCACCTTGTTGTCGTAGTCGACGCCGTGGGAGACCTGCAGATCGGGGTTGTGCGGCTCGAAGTGCCGGCCCATCCAGCGATTGCAGTTCGCGTCCGCCTGACAGGGCGCCCGTTCGGTGTAGAGCTCCCGGACGTTGCCCTCCCGGCCGCCGAGCAGGGGTTTTCCGATCGACCGCTCGGAGTGGCTGCGCTTGTCACCGCTCCGGCCGACCAGGACGAACTCGTTGCCGGCCTCGTCCTTGTAGCGCAGCGCCGCGTAGTTCTTGCCGCCGTGGTCGCCGTTGGCCCGCCGGGCCTCCTCGGTGGCCCGGGAGAGGTCCGTCGGCTCGGTGATCTTCTGGCTGTCCACGCCCTCGTGCGGATTGTTCTTGTCCTGACGGGCGTGGTACTTCTTCTTCATGTCCGACGCGGACGGATCCTGCACCCGTTTGTGCTCGGAGTCGAGGATGGTGTGGACGCCGGAGCCGTCCTTCGGGTCCACGTCGTGCAGAGCGCCGTCCCGCAGTTCCTGCACCCGGCCGTCGTCGTGGATGAAGTACTTCTTCGGGCCCTTGCCGCCGCCTCCGCCACCCGCGCCGTGCCCGGAGCCACCGGGGTTGCCCGGGCGGTGGGTGACGTCCTTCTTCCCGCCGTCCAGGATCTTGGCGATCTTGCCGGCGTGTTCGGCGTCGTGTTCCACGTGGTTCTCGGCGGAGCGTTTCAGCCGGTTGCCGGTGGACTTGTAGAGGTCCCTGACCGCCCTGCCGACGTCGTCGCCGAGCGTCTTGCCCATCTTCTCGGCGCCGTGCGCCAGGGCCTTGGCCGCCTCACTGGTCACTCGAAGCTCACCCCCGCGAGCTTGGACTTGAACGCCTCGGCGTGGCCGGCGACCGCCTCGGCCTGCTGGTGCATGGTCTGCGCGTGGGCGATCACCGCCTCGGGCTGGATCCGGAAGCCGGTGCCCACGGAGCCCGGGCCGGCGACGCCGAGCGCCGACTCCGCGGCCTGGTAGACCAGGCCGCTGACCGCCCGGGACACCACCTCGATCAGCGGCTCCATGGCCGCCTCGATCACCTGGCCCAGGACGTACTGCTCCAACTGCTGCTCCAGGTAGTTGACCAGCTTCTTGGCGGCCTCCTCGATGAGCAGCAGTGCCGCCTCGGCCGCCCCGAAGGTGACCACCGCCGCCGCCTGGTCCGCGACGAAGGCGACGGCCATCGCGACGAGTTCGGCGATCGCCTCCAGCTTCATCGCGATGATGGCGTCGGCGGCGATGTCCAGTGCGGTCGCCACCACGTGGCAGGCCTGGACGAGCTCGTTCATGTGGCCGTCCGACATCTGGCCCCACTTGGCGAGCAGCGCGTCGTAGCCGGCGCCCTCGTACGCCTCGCCGATCTGCTGGATCGTGGCGGTGCACTCACCGTGCGTCCGGTCCACGTTCTCGGCGAACTCCCTGACGTGCTGTCCGAATTCGCGGACGGTGTCCTCGTTCACCTGGGGCCAGTTCACCCCGATGAACTGAAGGAACGACACCACTTCGCCCGGCAGTTCGATGGCCATGGAAAGCCCCCTCGCGGCCCGCAATCTGCTGCCGACGCAGCAGCCCATCGTCGGATGGTAATACAGGCTGAGGACGCATCAAGAGGACGGACGGTTCCGCTCGGCCCGGAGAGCGGTGCGCCGGGCCGGGCACCCGCGCCGACCGCACCCGTGGGGGCCCGGGCGGCGATGAACGCGGCACGACACGGCCGTTTGGCGACGGCGAACGGCGCACCGCAAGAGATGCTGGTCGGACAACCCGCGTGCCGCCAGTGAGCCCGACTCGCACCCCACCGGACCCACCCGCACCAGCAGAGAAGGGCCGATCGCATGTCCGACCTCCCGTCCGAGCAGAACGCCGACGGCTTCGCCCGCCTCGCCATGGTCACCATCGACTGCGCCGACCCGACCGCGCTGGCCGCCTTCTACGGCGCGCTGCTCGGCTGGGAGCCCCGGCACGTCGACGACCACTTCGCGATCCTGGACAACCCCGAGGGCGGCACCCCGCTGGCCTTCGGCCGGGTCGCCGGGTACGCGCCCCCGCCGCCCGGCAACCCGGACGGCAGCAAGCACTTCCACCTGGACTTCTACGTCGACGACCTGACGGGAGCCACCGAGCGGGCGATCGCACTGGGCGCGGCCGAGCCGGCCTACCAGCACGGCCGGCAGCTGAAGGTACTGATCGATCCGGCCGGGCACCCCTTCGGTCTCGCCCCGCTGGACCGGTGACCCGCGCGGCGTCCCCGCCCCGACCGGCAGCCCCGACGTCGGGCGGGGACGCTGCGGAGGCCACGTCAGAACTTGGTGCCGAGATCTTGCCCCTCTCGTGAAGAACGCCTCTGACCAGGCATTTCTTCTGAACGGGGGTCATTGTGCGCCCTCCGGGCAGTGGCTAGTGTCGCTGTTGTCAGGGGCATCACAGCCAGGCTCCCGCCCCGGTCGGCCCGCGCACACCCCGCGCCGCACCGCCACGCTCGACGCCACGCGCCGAGCCCGCCCACTTCGTCGGCCCACCCGCCCGGGACCTGGCAGCACCGCTCCCCACTCCGTCCTGGGAGATCATCTTGGGTGAGATCCACCATGCCGTCCACGGCTGGTTGACACCGGCAATCTCGTACTTCACGGCCTGTCTGGGGGCCTACGTCGCACTGCGCGGCACCCGTTGGGCACTGCTCTCCACGGGCCGCACCAAGGCCAACTGGCTGATGTTCGCCTCGACCTCCCTGGGCGCGGGCATCTGGTCCATGCACTTCATCGCGATGCTCGGCTTCGCCGTCTCCGGGGTCCAGATCCGCTACAACGTGCTGCTCACGATCATCAGCCTGGTGGTCGCGATCGTGGTCGTCGGCGTCGGCATCTTCATCGTCGGCTACAGCCGGAACGCCGTCGGGGCCCTGGTCGCCGGCGGGGTGGCCACCGGCCTGGGCGTGGCCGCGATGCACTACCTGGGCATGGCGGCCGTCGAACTGCCCGGCCACGTCATGTACAACCACGTGACGGTGGGGGCGTCCGTGGTCATCGCGGTTCTGGCGGCGACGGCCGCGCTGTGGGCCGCGCTGAACATCAAGGGCACCCTCGCGGTGCTGGCGGCGGCCCCGGTGATGGGCGTCGCGGTCTGCGCGATGCACTACACCGGCATGGCGGCGGTCTCCGTCGACATCACCGAGAGCTCCACCCCTCCCGGCGGGGTGCAGGCCCTGCAGTTCATCTTCCCGCTCGCGGTCGGCCTGGGCTGCTACGTGTTCTTCGGCTCGCTGGCCTTCGCCGCGGCGCCGACCACGCCGCAGTCCGTCCGCCCGGGCGGCCTGCCCCGGACGGCCCGCACCGGCGCGTCCCCCGCCGACACCGGCCGGGTGCTCGCCGACCAGCCCATCGTGATCGGGCCCGCCCCGCGCCTGGTACCGCGTCAGCGCGCCACCGCGCACCGCTGACCACACAGTGCTGACCGCAGCCCACCGGGCGGGCAGCGCGGAACGCCGATGGCCGGGACACCACGTCCCGGCCATCGGCGTCGGCGTCCCGGCGGCGCTAGGCGTACGGCCCGGCCGGCACCGTCAGGTGCTCCGGGGTGCGTACCGGGCAGACCTTGTGCACGAACGCCCGTCGCAGCTCGTGGTACGGCTCACCCGCACCGTAGAAGTTGCGGTGCATCTGCCGCAGCTCCTCGGCGCGGTACTCCGCCAGCGGCCTGGTCTCCTCGTCCTCGGCCCGGCGGCGCTTCTTCTCCACCAGCCGGCCGGTGAGTTCGGCGGAGCCGGCCAGCCGGGCGGCCTCCCTGCTCACCCACCGACGGAACTCCGCCGCGCTGCCGCCCTGTGTGCGGTCGACCAGACCGAGCCGCTGCGCCTCGGCGGTGCCGACCGGCAGAGCGGCCGAGGTGAGCCGTTCGGCCTGCTCGGCACCGACCCGCCGAGGCAGCGTGTAGGTCCAGTACTCGGAGCCGTGCAGGCCCATCAGGCGGTAGTGCGGGTTCAGCACCGCCGAGTCACGGCACCAGACCTCGTCGGCGGCGATGGCCAGCATCAGGCCACCGGCCGCCGCGTTGCCCGCCAGGGCGGAGACCGTCAGCTTGTCGGTGGTGGTGAGGATCGCCTCGACGAGGTCGTCCATCGCGTTGATGTTGTCCCAGGACTCCAGCGCGGGGAACGGCGCGGCCTCGATCACGTTGAGGTGGATGCCGTTGGAGAAGAAGTCCCGGGGCGGCCCGAGCACCAGCACCGAGGTGGGCCGGTCGACCGCCTCCTGGTAGGCCGCCAGCAGACGGCGGCACTGGTCGGTGCTCATCGCGCCGCTGGGAAAGGCGAATTCGAGGTATCCGACGCCGTCCGACTCCCGGTAGCGGATCTCCGACCAGGTCGGCGATCCGGCGGCCCGGGCGGGGCTCAGGGGCACCTCGCGGACGGTGAGGTGCTCGCGCAGCACGGTGGCGGCGGGCAGTTTGAAGGTCGCCGGTCCGCCGGGGGTCCGGCGCGGGCGCAGCTGGGGGATCCACACCGCGCCGTCCACGGTGGCCCGGCAGATCGCACCGTCCCGGGTGGCGATCACCGCGCCCGGGGTGGCGCCGCGCAGCCGGTCCTCCGGGTGGCCGCCGTGCAGGAAGTACTCCCGCCCGTACAGCTCGTCCAGGACGCCGGGCTGGGAGTCGGCCGAGCGCAGCTTGCGCAGCACGGTGGCGGTGTCGTCCTCGGCCCAGTCGATCCGACGGAACTCCTGGGTGTGGTACGGCCGCAGGCTGCCCCGGACGTCCGGGGCGGCGTAGTCCAGCGGCTCGGGGGTGAAGAGCCGGCCCTCGTAGCGCTGGACGGCCGACAGTACGGCGTCGACGGCCGCGTCGGCGACCTCGCTCCGGTACAGCTCGCTCTTGCCGCAGCGCTCGACGGTGAAGTCCACGGACGCCCAGATCGGACCGGCGTCCATCTCCTGCACGGCCTGCAGGACGGTGACGCCCCACCGCTCGGCGTCCTCGTGGATCGCCCAGTCCAGCGAGGACGGGCCCCGGTCGCCCTTGGGGCCGGGATGGACGATCAGGACGGTCCGGGTCGACCAGACGTCCTCGGGTATCGCCCGGGTGAGCATCGGACAGATGACGAGTTCGGGGTCCGTCCGGTTCACGGCGGCCCGTACCGGCTCGTCCCCGAGCGCCAGCTCGACGGCCACCGTGTGGCCTCGCTCCCGCAGTTCGGTGTGGACGCGCTGGGTGAGGCTGTTGAACGCGCTGGCGATCAGAAGAATGCGCAAGGGTGCCCTCCGGCCAGGTACCTGAAGTCGTACGGCAGTCGCGCGAGGGGCTCGGCCGGTGGGTGCGCACGGGCGACCGTCCTCGGCGGAGGCCGGTGACGGGGCCCGCGAACGGCCATGCCCCCCGGCACGGGTCACGCCCGGGACTGGTGCCCGGGTACGACCGCACCGATCCAACCATGGGCATGCACACGTAAGGGCCGCCCGGAGTGCTCCACCGGACGACCCTCACGCACCCTGCACACCAGCGTGACCAAACGCTCGCGCCCACTGCGGAATCTCCCCGGCACCGCTACCGGCGGATCACCTCGGGAACGCCCGCCGGGCGCGCCAGGTGGTGTGCTCGCGGGAGACCGCGTCCTCCGCCTCGGCCGCCAGCGAGGCCCAGCGCTCCTCCGCGTCCGGGGTCCTCAGATCCAGGTCGGAGAGCTGGTTCCCGACGTTCTCCAGCTCACGGGCGGCCAGCTGGTACGCCGAGGCCAGCGGCCGCAGCTGCTTCAGCTGGGTCCAGGCGATCACCGAGGCGGCCGCCGCCGAACAGGCCCCGAAGGCGTGCACCGGCAGCGCGCCGACCGCCTGGGCCACCGCCGCCGCGCCGCCGACGATGATCAGCATCGCGGTCGCCAGCCCCCAGGACACCGACTG
Organism: Kitasatospora sp. NBC_00315; assembly: GCF_041435095.1. Lineage (NCBI taxonomy): Bacteria > Bacillati > Actinomycetota > Actinomycetes > Kitasatosporales > Streptomycetaceae > Kitasatospora > Kitasatospora sp. NBC_00315. Next base: position 3,663,614 of record NZ_CP108025.1, read on the forward strand.
CGACTCGCAGGCCTCGGCCCGCGAGCGGTACCACGTCCGCTGGCCCTCCACCCGGGCACGCAGGTAGAGCGTGCGACGCTCGGTCAGCCCCGAGGACCGCACCCGGCGCATCTCCGACGTGATCTCGGGCAGGACGCCCGGCGGCACCACCGCCGGATCCTCGAACGCCTTCAGCACGTCGGCCACCTGCAGCAGATAGCCCCGGTCGACCTCGGCCGACTCCGCGCCGCCGCCGAACGGCCTGGCCCGCACGGTGTACTTCCATGCCAGCGTCTTGACCGACTCGGCCGCCGCCCGCGCCTCGTACCAGCGCCCCTGCGGATTGCTCTGCCGCAGGCGGTACCAGAAGTACCCCGCGGCCAGGAACGCGGCCACCGAGAACAGCGGCGTGACGTCGGCGTCCCCTCGACGGCCGGGCCCCGGCACGGTGCTGACGACCGCCGCCACCACCAGCATCAGAATCTGTCCCCGGTACCAGCGCAGCGTCTGCCGTTGCCCCTGCAGCGACGCCCGGTCCGCCGTCCGAAACGGCTCCGGCAACAGTCGTGCCTCGTCCGTCCCCGGCGGATCTTCCTGCACCATCGGCGAAGCCCCCCTCCCCCGTGTCCCGTCCAGGCAGTATGCCCACCACCAACTCGGCTACACGGAAGACGTGTTGGATATCAGCGTCGAAGCGGCGCCGCCCGAGCGCCTCCGGGCGGGCGACGACGGAGGGCCGGCGCCTGCCGGGCGCCGGCCCTCCGTACGGGGGTCAGGCAGTGAGTCCGGCCTCCTCCGCCGGCGCCGCCACGGCTTTCGCGTCGCCATCGCGCATCACCAGGGCGGCCAGCAGGGCGGCGGCGAGGACGCCGACCGCACTGACGGTGAAGGTGGTGGACATCGAGGCCGTGAAGGCCGCCCGCGCGGTGTGGACCAGGGCGGTGTCACCGTGTGCGAGGGCCAGCGCACCGCCGATCGACCGCTTCGCCTGCTCGGGAGTGCCGGCCGGCATCTCCCGGGCGAAGCCGCTCGACAGGAGCGAGCCGAGGATCGCGATGCCGAGCGCGGTGCCCGCCTGCTGGATGGTGTCGTTCAGGGCGGACCCGGCGCCCGCCTGCTCCGCCGCGATGGTGCCCATCAGCGCGCCGACCGCCGCCGGCATCGCCAGACCCGCGCCGAGGCCGAGCAGGCCGAGGGCGACCGCCGGGACGGTGAAGCCGGTGTCGGGCGAGACGGTGGTCAGCAGCACGAAGGAGGAGGCCATCACGATCATCCCGGTCAGCACCAGGAGCCGGTTGCCGGTCCTGGCCGCGAGCTTGGCCCCCGCGCCGTTGCCGACCAGCGCGGCGACGGCCAGCGGCACGAACGCGAGGCCCGCCTTGACCGGCGAGTAGCCGAGCACGAACTGCAGGTACTGGGTGAGCACCAGCAGCAGGCCGCCGTTGCCGATCTGCACGAGGGTCAGCGACAGCGAGCCGCCGCTGAAGTTGCGGTGCCTGAACAGGGCCAGCGGCGCCATCGGCGCGGGGGTGACGTTCTCCCAGACCACGAACCCGGCGAGGGCGGCGCCCGCCACGACCAGGGTGACGGCCGAGCGGCCGCCGAAGGCGCCGTGCTGCGGGATCTCGATGATCCACCAGATCAACGCGGTCATGCCGACCGCGGAGAGCACGGTGCCGAGCGGGTCGGGCTTCTGCCACGGTCCCTTCGACTCCGGCATCAGGATCAGGCCCGCCAGCACGGCCAGCACGACGACCGGGACGTTGATGAAGAAGATCGAGTGCCAGGAGAAGTGGTCGATCAGCACACCGCCGAGCACCGGGCTGCCGACCAGCCCGAGCATCGACACCGAGCCCCAGGCCGCCATCGCCCTGCCGCGCTCCGTCTCGTCGAAGACGGTGATCAGGATCGACAGCGTCGAGGGCATGATCAGCGCACCGCCGACGCCCATCGCGATCCTGGCCGCGACGACCTCGCCGGGAGTGGCGCAGAAGCTCGCCGCCAGCGACGCCGCCCCGAAGAGCAGCAGCCCGATGATCATGATCTTCCGGCGGCCGAACCGGTCGCCGAGACTGCCGGAGGCGAGCAGGAGCCCCGCGAAGACCAGGATGTAGGAGTCCAGGATCCACTGGGTGTCCTGGGCGCTCGCGCCGATGTCGGCGGTCATCGCCGGCACCGCGACGGTCAGCGCCATGCTGTCGACCACCAGGACCAGCGAGCTGAGGCACAGCACGACGAGGATCCACCAGCGGCGTGGGTTGCGGGTCTCCATGGACTTTCCTTTCGGCTTGCGTACACCGTTCCTTCGTTGCGAACACTGTACGCAGCGCGGAACGGTGTACGCAAGACCTCTTCTTGTACGCTGGAGCGAACGCTGTACGCACGAAGGAGCGCCATGGCCGCCAGGACGACCCCGATTCCGTCCGTATGGGCCCGACAGCAGCGCGAGGCGGACCAACCAGCGCTCAGCAGGGCCGCGATCGTCCGCGAGGCGGTCGTGATGCTGGACGCCGACGGCATCGAGGCGCTCAGCATGCGCAAGCTCGGGGCCCGGCTGAACGCGGGTGCGACCTCCCTCTACCGGCATGTCGCGACCAAGGACGAGCTGATGGAACTCGCGGTGGACGAGGTGTTCGGCGAGATCACCCCTCCGCCCACCGCCTGCCCCGAGTGGCGCGACGCCGCGACCGAGGCCGCCCGGTCGTTCCGTACGACGGCCCTGCGCCATCCGTGGCTGGCCTCGGTGCTCGGGCAGGCCGGCCTCGCCTACCTGGGCCCGAACCTGATGTCCTACTCCGAGCGGCTGGCCGGGCTGTTCGCGGCCATCGGCTTCCCCGAGCCGAGCCGCGCGATCGACACCGTGCTGTCCTACGTGATCGGCATGAGCACCACGGAGGCGGCCTGGCTGACGACGGTCGCCCGCTCCGGCGAGAGCGAGGTCGGCTTCATCGCCCGCCTGATGCCCGCCGCCCAGCAGGCCGCGTCCGGCCACGAGCACCTGACCTCCACACAGGGCGCGACCGTGATCCTCGACCCGGCCGCGATCCGCGACGCCAAGTTCGACTACGGGCTGGAGGTCGTCCTCGACGGCCTGGAGATGCGGCTCAAGCCCTGACCCCCGGGCCCCCGCCCCCGATCACCCGATCCCCTGGGGGCGGGACGCCGGGCGTCCGGCGTCAAGGAAACCTTGACACCGGCGCGACGTCAAGGTTTCCTTGACAGCATGCCGACCCCGACATCACCGGCGCCCGGCCGGAGCGCCCCTGCGGCCGCCGCCCTCGCGTCCCTTCTCCCGCTCGGCCGCGGCCTGCCCGCCCTGCCGGCCACCCGCGAACCGCTGCGGCGCACGCACCGGCCGGGCGGCCCGCGATGACCGACGACGCCCTGCTCACTCCGCAGGAGAGCGCCCGGATCCGCGAGGGGATCGCCGGAGCCGTCCTCGGCGGGCCGGAGGGTCTGACCGATTCCCTGGAGCACGACCCGGCCGGTTACCTGCGTCTGGTGGACGCCAGCCGGGTGGGGGCGGAGGAGGCCGGACGGCTGCTGCGCGAAGCCGTCCAGGGAGCCAGGGCGGCCGGCCACAGCTGGGACACCGTGGGCCGCGTCCTCGGCGTGAGCCGCCAGGCCGCCCAGCAGCGCTTCGCCACCAGGGGCCCCGAGGCCGCCGCCTCCGACGGCCCCGACCGCCGCGTCCTGACCCCGCTCACCGCTTTCACCGAGATGGCGGCCCTCGCGGAGGCCGGCCGTGCGGGCTGGCAGCTGGTCGGCTACGGCGCGTTCTACCACGAGGTCGAGGCGTCCGAACACCCGTGGGAACACGCCCGCGTGACCCTGGCGGCCGGTGCCCGGCACCGCCGGATGGAGGCCGAGGGCTGGATCCCGGTCGGCGCGGGCTGGTTCCCCTGGCGCTACTACAAGCGCCCGCTCGACCCCACCGGAAAGACTCCGGCGGACGGCTGAGCGGGCGGCTGAGCGGGCGGCTGATCGGACGGCTGATCGGGCGGTTGATCGAACGGACGGCGCGGACGGCGCGGACGGCGCGGTGCGAGCCGGGCCCGCCCGGAGGCCACCGCCGGGCGGACGGCCCGGCGGTGGCCTCGACCTCAGCCCTTCGGCTGGGTGAAGCGCAGGCGGTTGCCGAAGGGGTCGCGAAGGCCGCAGTCGATCCCGTACGGGCGCTCGGTGGGCTCCTCGGTGAACTCGACGCCCTGCGCGAGCAGCGTCTTGTACGTCTTGTGGCAGTCGTCCGTGGTGAGGATGAGCCAGCCGCCCATGGCGCCCTTGGTCACCAGTTCACGGACCTGCTCCGCCGTCTCCTCCGACATCGCCGGAGCACCCGGCTTCTCCAGCAGGACCTGGCGCTCCGGGTGGCCGGGGACGCTGACGGCCAGCCAGCGCATGAAACCCAGGTCGACGTCGGCGGCGACCTCCAGACCGAGCTTGCCGACGTAGAAGTCGAGGGCCTCGTCCTGGTCGAGGACGTACAGCTGCGAGTGTGTGATGGCGTTGAACATGTGCACCACGCTAGTGGGCCGGCCCGGCGAAAACTTGTCCAGAACTGCTCGACTTCGGACGCCGCGAACCGTGCGGGAACGGTCAGGCGCTGGGCCGCATCCAGGCCATCGTGAAACAGGTCGGCACGCCCGCGGCGACCGCCTCCCTGCGGTAGGCCCTCGGCGTGCGGCCGACGATCTCGCGGAACGTACGGCTGAAGGTCCCCGGGCTGGCGAACCCGACCTCGAAGCAGACGTCCGTCACACTGCGGCCGCTCTCCCGCAGCAGGAACATCGCCCGCTCGACGCGGCGGCGCTGCAGGTAGCGGTGCGGCGTCTCGCCGAAGGTGGCCCGGAAGGTCCGCGCGAAGTGCGCCTGCGACACATGGGCGATCCGGGCCAGGGCCGGGACGTCCAGTGGCTGCGCGTAGTCGCGGTCCATGGCGTCCCGGGCCCGCAGCATCCGGCGGTTGCTCTCCTCCACGGCGCGGCTCACGGCGCCATCACACCACGTCCGCGCCCCCGGCCGCAGCCCCGGCCACGGCACGGCACGCACGGCACGCAACGGCACGCGCGCCCGGGGAGCACGAGCGGCCGGGCGGGCTCAGTGCGCCGTCGCGGCGTTCACCCAGTCCAGGTAGGCGGCGCTGCCCGTGACCACGGGCACCCCGACGATCTCCGGGGTGTCGTAGGTGTGGTGTTCCGCGATGAACTCGGCCAACCGGTCACCGAGCTCGGCCCGGGTCTTGAAGTCGATCCGCCACTCGGACTCCGTTCTGAGCTCGCCGTCCCACCGGTAGACCGAGCCGACCGGGTAGAGCTGGGCGCAGGCGGCCAGCCGCTCGCGCACCACGGCGGAGGCCAGCGCTTGGGCCCGGACCTCGGTGTCATGGGTGGTGGTGACCACGATGAGGGCATGGTTCGTCATGCGCGCAGCTTAGAGCGGCCGGCACGTGGTGGGCCGGCCGATCCGCCCGGAACGCCGAAGTGCCGCCGGCGGGTGCGGGACGGCCTGGGAGGTCGTCCGGCACCCGCCGGCGGCACCGGGCCGGGCGGGACGCGTGCGGGGTGTCAGAGCAGCCCGAGCGCCGGCATCAGGTAGTAGAAGGCGAAGACGGCGGCGACGACGTACATCGCCACCGGCACCGACCGGCCGCGGCCGACCGCGACCCGCAGGACGCAGAAGGTGATGAACCCGATGCCCAGGCCGTTGGTGATGGAGTACGTGAACGGCATCATCACCATGGTGAGGAACGCCGGGATGGCGATGGTGTAGTCGCTCCAGTCGATCTCGCGGATGGAGTTCGCGAGGATCAGGAAACCGACGGTGACCAGGGCCGGCGTGGCGGCCTGGGCCGGGACCATGGTGGCCAGCGGCGTGAGGAACAGCGCCACCACGAACAGCAGGCCGGTGACGATCGAGGCGAAGCCGGTGCGGGCGCCCTCGCCGACGCCGGCGGTGGACTCGACGAAGCAGGTGTTGGCGGAGGACGAGGTGGCGCCGCCGGCGGCGGTGGCGATGCCGTCGACCATCAGGATCTTGTTGATGCCCGGCAGGTCGCCGTTCTCGTCCAGCAGGTGGGCCTCGTCGGCGACGCCCAGGATGGTGCCCATCGCGTCGAAGAAGCAGCTCATCAGCACGGTGAAGACGAACAGGATGCCGGTCAGGATGCCGACCTTGTCGAAGCCGCCGAACAGGCTGACCTTGCCGAGCAGGCCGAAGTCCGGGGCGGCGACCGGGTTGCCGGGCCACGCCGGGACGGTCAGGCCCCAGTTCATCGCGGGGATGTCCGCGACCTTGTCGATCACCAGGGCGACGCCGGTCATCACGACGATGCTGATCAGGATCGCGCCGGGCACCTTGCGCACCAGCAGGACCAGGGTCAGCAGCAGGCCGAGGATGAAGACCAGGACGGGCCAGCCGTTGAGGTGCCCGTTGCTGCCGAGCTGGAGCGGAACGGTGGTGTGCGCGGCGTCCGGGATGCGGCTGACGAAGCCGGAGTCGACCAGGCCGACCAGGGCGATGAAGAGGCCGATGCCGATGGCGATGGCCTTGCGCAGGCCGAGCGGTACGGCGTTCATGACGCGTTCGCGCAGGCCGGTGGCCACCAGCAGCATGATCGCGAAGCCGGCCAGCACGACCATCCCCATCGCGTCCGGCCAGGTCATCCGGGGGGCGAGCTGCAGGGCGACGATGGTGTTGACGCCGAGGCCGGCGGCCAGGGCGATCGGGACGTTGCCGATCACACCCATCAGGAGGGTGGTGAGCGCGGCCGTCAGCGCGGTGGCGGTGACCAGCTGCTTGCCGTCCAGGTGCGCGCCGTTCATGTCGACGGCACTGGAGAGGATGATCGGGTTCAGGACGAGGATGTACGCCATCGTGAAGAAGGTGGCGACACCGCCGCGGATCTCGCGGGGCAGGCTGGAGCCGCGCTCGGAGATCTTGAAGAAGCGGTCGAGGGCGCCGTTGGGGGTCTTCGGCGTCATCGGGGAAGGCTCGGGCGACTCGGTGGTCGGCTGGGCCACTGACATGCGTGCATCCTCGGGTGGGGGCGGAGGAGAGGGTTGTCCACCCGAGCGACGACGGCCGGGCGTTCCGGCCGGGCCGGGAAGGTCAAGGCGACGCGCCGGGGCCAACCGGAACCTCAAGTATGAGTTCCTTGGTCGTGCACGCGCTATCTTCGCGCGTAGAACGGTCGAGTCGCACCCGTATTCGATCATCATTCGCCGTGTGGGCACTGCACACCACCCCTGTCCCGGCCGTACCCTAGGCCCCATGCCGAAGACCCCGCTGCGCCCCTCGCCCCCACCCCTGGAGGCCAACGACGTCGCCATCGTCGGCGGCGGGACGGTGCTGTGGTTCGTCGCCTTCCTGGCCCTGCTCCCCTTCCACGGCGCCATGGCCCGCCACGGCCGCGGCGACTGGCAGTGGATCTGCCTCGCCGGCGCCGGCCTGGGGCTGATCGGCCTCTGGTACTGCCGGGCCCGGCGCGACGCCATCGCCCGGGATCGCGCGGCGTCCGCGGCGGGCGGCGGAGCCGGCGCCGAGGACGGCGCGGACGGCGGCACCTCCCCCGGCGACGGGGCCGACGGGGCCTCCGCCACCCGGTCGGACTGAATCAGACTTTACCGGCACGCATCGGACATAACGCGCCCGTAGAGTCGGTCGCATGACGCACCCCGCGCACGAGCCGGCCGACTCCGGGAGCAGTGACGGCGCGGCGTCCGCACCGGGGGCCCACCCGCTGGGCCTTCTCCCCGGCAGGCGCGGCGGCCTCACTTCGGCCGAGGTCGCCGAACGCGTCGGGCGCGGTGAGGTCAACGACGTACCGGTACGCTCCAGCCGCTCGGTCCGGGAGATCGTCCGGGCGAACGTCTTCACCCGGTTCAACGCGATCATCGGCGTCATGTTCGGCATCATCCTGGTGGTCGGGCCGATCCAGGACGGCCTGTTCGGCCTGGTGATCGTCGCCAACACGGCGATCGGCGTCATCCAGGAGATGCGCGCCAAGCAGACCCTGGACGGCCTGGCCCTGATCGGCGAGAGCCGACCGCAGGTCCGCCGGGACGGCAGGGTCGAACAGGTCGCCGTCGCCGCGATCGTGCTGGACGACACCGTGCTGCTCGGGATCGGCGACAAGGTGATCGTCGACGGCGAGGTCACCGAGGCGGACGGCCTGGAGATCGACGAGTCGCTGCTCACCGGCGAGCCCGACCCCGTCCTCAAACAGCCCGGCGACCAGGTGATGTCCGGCAGCTTCGTGGTGGCCGGCGCGGGCGCGTTCACCGCCACCAAGGTGGGCCGCGAGGCATACGCCGCCCAGCTGGCCGAGGAGGCCAGCCGCTTCACCCTGGTCAGCTCGGAGCTGCGCAGCGGCATCGACAGCATCCTGAAGTTCATCACCTGGCTGCTGGTCCCCACCGCGATCGGCCTGATCATCAGCCAGCTGGCGGTCGAGGGCAGCGACTGGCGGGAGGCCGTGCGGCGGATGGTCGCGGGCATCGTCCCGATGGTGCCCGAGGGGCTGGTCCTGCTGACCTCGGTCGCCTTCGCGATCGGCGTGGTGCGCCTGGGCCGCAAGCAGTGCCTGGTGCAGGAGCTGCCCGCGATCGAGGGACTGGCCCGGGTGGACACCGTCTGCCTGGACAAGACCGGCACCCTCACCGAGGGCGGCATGGACGTGGTCGAGCTGCGCCCGCTGGCCGACCCGGACGGCCCAGGCCCGGCCGACCCGGACGGCCCAGGCCCGGCCGACCCGGACGGCTCGGGTCCGGACGCCCCCGGCGGGCCGGCCGGGGAGGAGCGGCTGCGCACGGTCCTCGGCGTGCTGGCCGGCGCCGACGCTCGGCCCAACCCCAGCATGCAGGCCATCATCGACGCCTACGGGAGACCCGCCGCCCCGGACGGCGAGTGGCGGGTGATCGAGGCGATGCCGTTCTCCTCCGCCCGCAAGTGGAGCGGTGCGCAGTTGCTGGAACCGCAGGGCGCCGAGGCCGGCTGGCTGCTCGGCGCACCCGACGTCCTGCTCCCCGCGGGGCACCCGGCCCTCGCCGAGGTGGACGAGCTGGGCGCCAGGGGCCTGCGGGTGCTGCTGCTCGGCCGCACCCCGACCCCGCTGGACGCGCCCGACCCGGCGGCCGGGCTGCGGCCGCTCGCGCTGGTGGTGCTCCAGCAGCGGCTGCGCGAGGACGCCGCCGACACGCTGCGCTACTTCGAGAGCCAGCAGGTCCGCGCGAAGGTGATCTCCGGTGACAGCGCGGTCTCGGTCGGGGCGGTCGCCGCCCATCTGGGCCTGCCCGGCGCCGAGCACCCGCTGGACGCGCGGACGCTCCCCACCGGCCCCGAGGAGCTCGCCGACACCGCCGACCGGACCTCCGTCTTCGGCCGGGTCACCCCGCAGCAGAAGCGCGAGCTGGTCGGCGCCCTGCAGTCGCGCGGGCACACCGTGGCGATGACCGGGGACGGCGTCAACGACGTGCTCGCGCTCAAGGACGCCGACATCGGCGTGGCGATGGGCTCCGGCAGCGAGGCGACCCGGGCGGTCGCCCAGATCGTGCTGCTCGACGACAGCTTCGCCACCCTGCCGTCGGTGGTCGCCGAGGGCCGCCGGGTGATCGGCAACATCGAGCGGGTGGCGACCCTCTTCCTGGTGAAGACGGTCTACTCGGTACTGCTGGCGATCCTGGTGATCTGCACGCACTCGCCGTACCCGTTCCTGCCCCGGCACTCCACCGTGCTCTCCACCCTGACCATCGGCGTGCCGGCCTTCTTCCTGGCCCTGGCCCCCAACAACGAGCGGGCCCGGACGGGCTTCGTGCGGCGGGTGCTGCGGCTGGCCGTCCCCGCCGGGGTGATCGCCGGTACGGCCACCTTCACCGCGTACGCGCTGGCGCGGGCCAACCACACCACGACGCTGGAGGCCGACACCAGTGTCGCCACCCTGACGCTGTTCCTGGTCGCGATCTGGGTGCTGGCGATCGTCGCCCGGCCGTACAACTGGTGGCGGCTGCTGCTGATCGCGGCGATGTGCGGAGCGTTCGCCCTGGTCCTGCTGGTGCCGTGGCTGTCGGACTTCTTCCAGCTGTCCCTGGCCGGCACCCGGGATCCGTGGATCGGCGTCGGCATCGCGCTGGTGTCCGGCCTGGTGCTGGAGGTGGTGTGGCGGTACGTCAGGCGCACACTGGACGCCCCCGACGTACCGCCCTCCTCCGCGCGCGGCGGTCAGCCCTCGAAGTCCCGGGCGGCGGAGAGCTCGTAGGCGCGGTCCGGCTCGGCGAGCGCGGCCAGCACCTCGAAGCGCCGGTGCCACTGGCCGACCGACCAGGCGAGCCCGGCGGCCAGCCCCTCCGGGGTGGCGGCGTGCAGCAGACCGGGGACGGGCGGCACGTCGAACTCGTCGTCCTCGTCGGCCTCCTCCGCCGTCTCGGGGGCGTACGGGGCCTCGGGGGTCTCGGCGCCGGTGTCCCAGCGCCAGTCGACCGCGGCCTCCTCGCCGTCCGGGCCGACCACCAGCAGCTCGTCGTGCTCCTCGTAGGCGACCGGGCAGCCGGGCAGCAGCTCCCGCACCACGGCCGGGACCCGGTGCAGGGCGCCCTCGGACAGCACCCGGCCGCCCGCCACCTCACTGGCCAGCGAGACGTGCAGCCGCTCGGCGAGCGCGCCGGCCAGCGCCGGGGCGACCGGCAGCAGCGGGTAGGAGTGCAACAGCTGGACCAGGTCGGGCGCGTCGGCGACGACCGCCTCGGTGGCGTCCACCAGCACGGTGTGCGCCGCCCGGCGGCCGGTCCCGGCGTCCAGCGGGGGCAGCGCCCGGACGGTGTCCAGCGGCTCCACCCGCTCGACGGGGACGAGAGCCAGCGCACTGTGGATGCCGTGCAGTTGGCGGTGGCCGACGATCGAGGCCGGATCGGTGAGGCGGTCCAGCAGCTCGTCCGGCCCGTGCGGCTCGGCGAGCAGTGCGGCCAGCGTGGTGCGTACGCCGAGCGCGTGCAGGAACTGCTCGTCCAGGGTGGTCCTGGCCTCGTCGTAGAGCCCGCGCAGCAGCGGGTCCGCGCCGGCCGCGCGCAGGCCGGCCGGCTCGCGGCCGTCCAGCACCGGGTGGTCGCGCAGCCACCAGGCGGTGTAGGGCGGCAGATCGACGTACCCGCCCTCGGGCAGCAGGGTGCGGACGGGGTTGACCACCGCCTCCCGGTACGGCGGGCGGGCCAGCACGGCCAGTGCCTGCGGCCAGGCGTCGTCGTGGACCAGATCGAGGTCGCGTACGGCGAGCAGTTCGGCGGCCACCGGGGGGACGCCCAACTCGCCGTCGTCGTCGGCGTGCAGGGCTTCGAGCGCGTCCTCGCACCACTCGGCCAGGCCGTCCGGCGCCTCGTCGATCAGACCGCTCGGCGCACCGCCGGCCGCGCGGGCGGGTGCGGTGGTCGGGTCGAGCCGCTCCAGGTCGTCCGGGTCGAGCGGGACGTCCTCGGCCCGGACGAGTACGAAGGTGCTGAGCACGCCGACGGCGGCCAGCACCTCGGGGCCCCAGCGCTCCAGCAGGTCCTCGTCCGGGTAGCCGGAGTCCTCCTCGCGGGCCAGCACGGCCAGCGGGCTGTCGGGCAGGATCAGCTCGCCCGCCCGGGTGGCCTCGCCCTCGTCGTCCAGCAGAGCCAGCCGGGCCAGCCAGGGATGCTCGCCGGGGGCCGGCTCGGCGGCCTTGACCAGCGCGAGAACGGAGTCGGCGAGGTCGACGGCGGCGTCCAGGTCGTCCTCGGCGAGGTCGTAGGAGCGCGCGACGGCCGCCCGCACCTCGGGGGTGTCCAGCACCCCGGCGGGGGTCGCGGTGGCGGCGCCCAGCTTGGCCAGCAGCGGGTGCGCCGCCTCGGGGTGGGCCAGGCGCAGGCCGAGCAGGGCGAGCGCGCCGGCCAGCGAGTCCGGATAGCCGGGGTAGGCGGCCCAGTCGGCGTCGGCCGAGGGCAGCAGGACCCGGCGCGGGCCGGTGACGGTGCGGCCGTCGGCCAGCGGGACGGGCAGCGCGCCGAGCGCCTCCGGGTCGGCGCCCGCCAGCGCCCCGTACAGGTTGCGCCACCAGGCCGGCTCACGGTCCAGGCCGCCGAGCTGGTCGACCACCTCGGCGAGCGGGACCCGGCGCACGTTCAGCACCCGCAGCTCGCTGCGGCGCTCCAGCCCGGCCGGGAGCAGCCCGGGGAAGATCGGGGCGAGCGCCTCGACCACCGAGGTGTCCGCGCCCTCCAGCAGCGTCGCGTCCCGGGGCCGCAGGGCCGGGGTGCCCTCCTCGACCGGGGCCGGGTGCGGCAGGAACGGGATGCCGGGCAGCCGGCTCAGCACGGCGTCGCGCACCGCGTTGTCGAGCGCACCCTGACCGAGCCGGCCGGGGACGAGGCCGAGCGAGCCGAGGTCGCCGCCGCGGGCGCGCAGCAGGTCGGCGTAGGTGTCGGCGGCCCGCTCGGTCAGGAAGTCGGTGAGCGGGCCGGGCGCGACGTGCCGGCGGGTCGGGTCCAGCGGGTAGGAGGCGATCAGCAGGGCGGGCACGCCGAGCGGCTCGTCGCTGGGCGTCGGGGCGTGCACCACGGGGGTGGTGCGCGGCGGCCGCGGGGTGCCGTCCGCGCCGACCGGGACGGCCCAGGTGACCGTCCAGTACGGGCGGGCGCGCTCCTCGGTGGGGCGGTCGGCGAGCAGGGCGGCGTCGAGCGTGCCGGAGGCGCCGGCCAGCTGCCAGACGGTGCTGTCGCTCCGCTCGCCCTCGGTGTCGGTCAGCGTGACCACGGTGATCCCGTCGGGCCGCTGCTCGCCGGCCGAGCGGGTCAGGGTGCGCAGGCCGTCCTCGGTCTCGACCACGATCTCGGCCAGACCGGGCAGGGTGAGCAGCAGCGCGTCGTCGATCTCGGTCAGCAGGCGCCGGGCCAGGTCCTCGGCGGCGGCGTCGCGCAGGGGGAGGACGACGACCGTGTCGTAGCCCTCCGGTGCCTCGCCCTCGGCGGCGAACGGCAGGCGCAGCAGCGGCACATGGCCGTCGCGGCGGCGCAGCTCCTCGGCCAGCGAGGGCTCCGTCCCGGCCAGCGCGTGCGCCTCGGCCAGGGACCAGCGCACGCCGCCCGCGCCGCCGAGCACGGCCGGTTCGTCGGTGACGGCGAGGACGGCGGCGAAGCCGACTCCGAAGCGGCCGACGGTCGGGGCGTCGTCCGCGCGCTTGGAGGAGGCGCGCAGGGTGGAGAGCGACTCCACGGCGGCCGCGTCCGGCGGTGCGCCGGTGTTGGCGGCGGCGAGGACGCCGCCCTGCAGGGTCAGCCGGAGCCGGCCGGGCCCGGAGCCGGCCCGGGCGGCGGCGTCGGCGGCGTTCTGCGCCAGTTCCACGACGAGGCGGTCCCGGTAGCCGCCGAGGGCCAGTTCCTCCTCGGCGTTGGCGTCCTCCCGGAACCGCGCCGGGGAGGCGGACCACGCGTCGAGCACGCGCCGGCGCAGCGCCGTGGTGCCGAACGGGTCCGCGGCGTGCTCGTCCGTACCGCTGCCGATGATGCGAGCCTCCACTGGACCTGCCGCCTTCCGCCGCCCTGTACCGCCTACGGGGGCATTCTTCCCTGCGCGGCGGCCGCCGCCGACCAGCGGGGCGCCGGACGGCGCCGTGCACGGACGCCGAGAGCCCCGGCCGGCGTACGCGCGGCGGGGCTCTCGGCGGGCCGGGGCACCGACGGGGTGTCACCCCGGCGGTGCGGCGGGCGGTGCGTCAGGCGTGGCCGAGTTCCTCGGCGGGGGCGTCGGGCTCGACCGAGCCGCTGGAGCGGTCCGGGTGGAGCTGGAGCGGCTCGATGACCAGTTCGTCGAGGATCAGCTCGGAGGGGGCCGGCGGCGCCGGGATGACGGCGGCCTCGGAGTGGCCGCCGCAGCCGTACGCGAAGGAGACGATCTGGCCGTCGGCCGGGCCGAACTCGTTGCCGCAGACGCCGAACGCCTGGCCCAGCGAGCCGCCGATCGGGATCAGGAACCCGCAGCTGTTGCAGCAGGCGGGGGCGGCCTGGGCCATCGGGGTCTGCGGGCCGTGCGCCTGCTCCCAGCGGTCGGCGGCCAGGTGCAGCCCCAGTCGGGAGAGCACCCGGGGGCGGCCCAGGCCCAGCTCCTCGGCGATCGCGCCGATCCGGGCCCGGGCGGGCGCGGGCTGGATCGCCGGGTCGGTGATCTCCAGGTCCTCCTCGGCCTCCAGCGCGGCGACGGAGTTCGGGGCGGGCTCGTCCTCGCCGGTCCAGCCCGGCTCCAGGCGCAGGTCGTCGGCGTCGGTGGGCAGCAGGTCGCCGGGGCCCATGTCGCCGGGGCGCAGCCGCTCGCTCCACGGCACCCACTGCGGGGCCAGGACGGCGTCGGCGCCGGGCAGCAGGACGACCTCGTCCAGGGTCACGTTCTTGGCGCGCGGGGCGCGGGCGACGGTGACGGCCCAGTGCCAGCCGCGGTAGGCGGCGTCCAGGCACTCGAACGTGTGGGTGACGACCCGCTCGGCGTCCGCCTGGGCGCCGATGTGCGCTCCCACTGCCTCGGGTCCGACCGCCTCGGCCGCTGCCTGCCGGGCGAGCTCGACGGCCTCGGCACAGAGCCGATCGGGGGTACGGCTTCGCATCGCAGCACTCACGGCGTCGATTCTCTCCCAGTTCTTCTGTTGCCTACGGCATCTTGCCTGTTTTCGTCGCGGCTCGGTCTCTCGTCCATTCTGCGCGACCGCAGGCCCCTCTGGTTACCGACCGCGCCGCTCACCCCGCCCGGTTCCCCCCACGGCGGCCCCCGTCGTCCGTGTGTGAGGCCGGACGGTGACGCACAGGGCAGGCTACCCGTCGGTCAGCCTCCTGGGACAGTCCGGGGCCCGAGCCGAGACGGTCCACGGGCGCGCGGGCCGCGCCGAGCCGCGCCCAATCCTGGGTTCCGACCGGGATTCTCGGGCAGGATGGGCTGTGTGGCGGAAGAGAACCCGTCGCAGCACGCACTGCACGCCCCGCAGGCCGGCAGCCCCGACGAGCCGGGCGCCGTGCCGCGACAGCATCCCTCGGTCCTCCCTGCGGACGGCGACGAGCCGCAGCCGGTGGACGGCTCCCCGACGCCCGCGCCCGGCGGCGCCACCGGGGCGGAGGAGGACGCCGGGGCCGGGCCCGGGTCCGACGCCTGGGCGGAGGAGGAGGGTGAACTCCCCGGCTCGCGCAACTTTCTGATCCGCGGCGCCTCCGCGGCCGGCCTGCGGACCGGTCGCGTGGTGCACGGCACCGGACGGCGGATCCGCAAGGCGACCTCGGCCGAGGGCGCCGGCGAGTCCGGGCTCGCCAAACTGATCGAACTGCACGCGCTGAACTCGTTCGGCGACATGCTGATCACCATCGCGCTGGCGTCGACCATCTTCTTCTCGGTGCCGACCGGCGAGGCCCGTGGCCGGGTCGCGCTCTACCTGCTGATCACGATGGCGCCGTTCGCCCTGCTGGCCCCGGTGATCGGCCCGCTGCTGGACCGCCTGCCGCACGGCCGCCGGGCCGCGATGGCGACCTCGATGCTGGCCCGCGCCGTCCTGGCCTGGACGATGGCCGGCACGGTGGTCGGCGGCGGTATCGCGCTCTACCCGGAGGCGCTCGGCGTGCTGGTCGCCTCCAAGGCCTACGGGGTGGTGCGCAGCGTCGTGGTGCCCCGGCTGCTGCCGAGCCGGCTCTCCCTGGTGAAGGCGAACTCCCGGGTGACCCTCGCCGGGCTGCTGGCCACCTTCGTCGCCGCGCCGATCGGCGCGGGGCTGCACCTGATCGGCCCCGGCTGGCCGCTGCGCGGCGCCTTCCTGGTGTTCGTGATCGGCACCCTGATGGCCTTCCACCTGCCGCACAAGGTGGACTCGGCCAAGGGCGAGCAGCGGGCCGTGCTGCACGCGGACGACCAGCACGAGCACCTCCTGCACCACCACCAGCAGCAGCCGCAGAAGGCGCAGCCCCCCAAGGCGACCCTGCGCACCGTCGGCCCGTCGGTGATCCTCGCCCTGCGCGGGGTGGCCGGCCTGCGCGGGCTGGTGGGATTCCTGGTGATGTTCCTGGCCTTCCTGCTCCGCGAGGACCCGATCGGCGGTCTGGATCCGACCGTCGCGCTGGGGCTGGTGGCGGTGGCGGCGGGCACCGGCAACGCGCTCGGCTCGGTGTTCGGCTCGCTGCTGCGCACCCGCGGTTCGGAGGCGACGGTCACCGCGATGCTGATGCTGGCCGCGGCCGCCACCGCGGCGGCCGCGCTCTGGTACGGGGTGGTCACCGTGGTGGTGGTCGCGGCCTGCTCGGGGCTGGCCGCCTCGCTGGGCAAGCTGGCGCTGGACGCGCTGATCCAGCGGGACGTCCCGGAGGCCGTTCGGACCTCCGCGTTCGCCCGTTCGGAGACCCTGCTCCAGCTCTGCTGGGTGGCGGGCGGCGCCCTGGGCATCACCCTTCCCCTGGAGGGCGCGCTGGGGCTCTCGGTCGCGGCGGGTGTGATGGGCCTGCTGCTGCTCTGGACGCTGCGGGCGCTGTTCAGGATCGGACTGCGCGGGCGGCCGGCGACGGCCAAGGTGGCGTGAGGCGGCGGGCGGTGCGTCGAGGCCAACACGCGGCGACCGACCCCGGCGTAGCGTGATCGGCAAAGCCCGGTAGCCTCTGTGCCATGAGCCTCAGCACCCGTGTCATCGCCGCCGTCGGCGCCGTCGTCGTGATCGGCGCCGGCACGGTCGGCGGTTCCATCGCGTACGCCTCCGGCAAGGACCAGCCGAGCGACCGTCGCGCCACCGTGACGGTCGGCCGTTCCTCGCACGAGATCAGCGCCCCGTTCTGCGGCGGCACCGGCACCGCCCTCACCGACGAGGAGCAGGCGAAGTGCCAGGCCGACGCCAAGCAGGCGCTGGCCGACGGCCGGATCCCGGGCTCCGACGTGGTCGTCAGTGACCGGATCGGCGTCGGCGTGACGCCGAAGGTCGCCGACAAGGGCTGGTTCGCCTTCACCAACGGCGGCAGCCAGGGCCAGTTCAGCCTGGCGGCGGCCAACAAGGGTGCGACCTTCTCGGGCATGGTCCCCGCGTCCACCGCGCTGCTGTCCACCGGCAAGACCCTGGTCACCGTGGTCGAGGCCGACCCGACCAGCCAGGCCATCTACTCCGTCTGGTACTACCAGCTGACGACCAAGGACGCCTGACGGCCGCGCCAGTGACCGTACGCGTGACCGGCGACGAGCAGCCGGGCCTCCCGGAGGCCAGGCTGCTCGTCGTCGTCGCCGTGCCGGCCGAGGCCGAGGCGGTGCTGCGCGGTGTCGGCCCGGCCGAGCGGCTGGCGCTGCCCGGCGGGACGCTGCACCGCGGCCGGGCGGCCGATGTGCTGGCCGCGGGGGTCGGGCCCGCCGCGGCCGCCGCCGCCACCGCCACCGCCCTCGCGCTGCACCGCTACCGGCTGGTCGTCTCGGCCGGGATCGGCGGCGGGTTCGCCCCGCACGCGCCGGTCGGCTCGGTGGTGCTCGCCGACGCGATCGTCGCCGCCGACCTGGGCGCCGACACCCCCGAGGGCTTCGCCGACGTCACCGAGCTGGGCTTCGGCACCGTCAGGCACACCCCGCCCCCGGCTGCCGTCCGGCTGCTCGCCGACGCCCTGGCCGACGCCGCGCTGCCGTGCGCCACCGGCGCCGTGCTCACCGTCTCCACCGTCACCGGCAGCGCCGCCCGCGCCACCGCGCTGGCGGCCCGGCACCCGCGGGCGGTGGCCGAGGCGATGGAGGGGTTCGGGGTGGCCGAGGCCGCCGCCCGGCACGGCCTTCCGACGCTGGAGATCCGCGCGGTGTCCAACCCGGTGGGTCCGCGCGACCGCTCGGCCTGGCGGATCGGCGAGGCGCTGGCCGCCCTGGAGCGGGTTTTCGCCGCGCTGCCGTACCCGCGGCTGCTCACGACCGTCATGCCCAAGGAGAGCCCCCGTGGCTGAGCCCCTGCACGTCGCCTACTCGCCGTGCCCCAACGACACCTTCGTCTTCCACGCCTGGGCGCACGGCCTGGTGCCCGGCGCGGACGCGCCCGAGGTCACCTTCGCGGACATCGACGTCACCAACTCGATGGCCGAGCGCGGGGAGCTCGACGTCCTGAAGATCAGCTACGGCGCGCTGCCCTGGGTGCTGGAGGAGTACGCGCTGCTGCCCTGCGGCGGCGCCCTCGGCCGGGGGTGCGGCCCGCTGGTGCTGACCCGTCCGGGTGACTCGGGGGATCTGGGCGGCCGCCGCGTCGCGGTGCCCTCCGAGCGCTCCACCGCGTACCTGCTGTTCCGGCTCTGGGCCGCGAAGGCGGTGCCCGGCGGTCTGGGCGAGATCGTCGTGCTGCCGTTCCACGAGATCATGCCCGCCGTCCGGGACGGCCGGGTCGACGCCGGTCTGGTGATCCACGAGGCCCGCTTCACCTACCGGGAGTACGGCCTGGAGAAGCTCGCCGACATGGGCGAGGCGTGGGAGCTGGAGACCGGTCTGCCGATCCCGCTGGGCGCGATCGTCGCCCGCCGCTCGCTCGGTGCGGAGCGGCTGCACGAGATCAGCGAGACGATCCGGGCCTCCGTCCGGCAGGCCTGGGAGGATCCGGCGGCCAGCCGTCCGTACGTGCTCGCTCACTCGCAGGAGATGGACCCGGCCGTCGCGGACCAGCACATCGGGCTGTACGTCAACGAGTTCACCGCCGACCTCGGCGAGGCCGGCTACGCGGCCGTCCGCGGCCTGCTCACCCGGGCCGCCGCCGAGGGGCTGGTGCCCCCGCTCGGCCCGGGTGCGCTGGAGATCTGAGGCGCCGGGGCCCGGGTCAGACGTCGAACTGGTCGGCCACCGCGCGCAGCAGTGAGGCCAGCTTCTGTCCGGTCGGCTTCGCCGGGTAGCGGCCGTGCTGGAGGCCGGGGAGCACCGCGTCCAGCGTGGTGATGAGGTCCTGGACGATCGGGGCCATGTCGTCGGCGCTCTTGCGCTGGGCGGCGGCCACCGAGGGCAGCGCGTCCAGCAGCGTCACGGACATCGCCGAGTCGCCCCGGTGACCGGCGACCACGCCGAACTCCACCCGCTGGCCCGGCTTGAGCACGCTGACACCGTCGGGCAGCGCCTTGGTGTGGACGAAGACCTCACCGCCGTCGTCGCGCGACAGGAAGCCGTAGCCCTTCGTCTCGTTGAACCACTTGACCTGGCCGGTGGGCATCTCGAACAGTCCTCGGTGTGGGTGTGGGGGACTCCGGGCCGTGCCGGAGTCGCCGGGGTGGATGTGCTCTGGTGAAGGTCTGCGGCCGCCCGGCGGGCCGGGCGCCCGCGGGCTCCGGTCCGCGCCGCGCGGAGATCCGCGGTCGGCGCCCTGCCGGGAGCAGACTAACGTTCCGTCACGGCCCGTCGCCGATGAGGTGCGAAAGGCCCCGGCGCGGATCTGGCGGACGGGGCCGGACCGGGCCTGGCACGGCCGGGTCGCGACAGGGCGTTGTCCACCGGCTCACACCCCCGATCGGAGAGCGGGGTGCACCTGCCGCACCCCGTGCACAGCCTGCATACCCCCGCCCAGCAGCCATCGAAACTCCCAGCGCCCGTGAAACTGCGCAACGTGACGAGGCTCGCCACCGGGCGGCGCCACGGCGCCGGTCGGGCCTCTGCGAGACTGGGGGCCGACCGCGGACCCCAGCCGGAGGAGCCCGCCGCCCCGCCCGAGGAGCACCGAGTGAGCAGCCAGAGCACCGACCGCGGCGACGGCTACGTCCGGGCCGGCGCGATCGTCTTCGCCGTGGGCGCGGTGGCCACCCTGGTGACCTTCGTCCCGCTGTTCTTCCACCTCACGCCGCTGCCGACGGCGGCGTACTGGCTGAGCATGCTGATGCCGCTGGGCTTCCTGATCTCGCTGGTCGGGCTGCTCCTCTCGGCCCGCGCCCAGCGCCGCCGCGCGGCCGCCGCCGACGAGGCCCGGACCACCGCCCGGACCACCGCCTAGACCTCGGCGGGGGCCAGGTGCCCGGCGAGCCAGGCGGGGAACTCCGTCAGGTCCGCCAGCACCACGTCCGCGCCGGCCGCCAGCAGCTCGTCCGCGCCGTAGGGCCCGGTGGCCACCCCCACCGCGACCGCCCCGGCCCGGCGCGCTCCCCGGATGTCGCCCAGGTGGTCACCGACGTACACGCCGGCGCCGTGCTCGCGCAGGGCGTCGCCCTTGCCTTCCGCCCACAGGTCGCCGACCAGGACGTCGGCGTGCAGGCCCGCGTGCTCCAGGTGCAGCAGCGCGTTCGGCTCGTACTTGCCGGTGATCACCGCCACCCGCCCGCCCGCGGCGCGGACGGCCTCGACGGCGGCGTGGGCGCCGGGCAGGGCCACGGTCGGCGCGAGCGCCAGCTCCCGGTAGAGCGCCCGGTAGCGGGCGGCGACCTCCGGCAGCCGATCGGCGGCGAACCAGTTGCGGAGCTCGTCGAGCAGCGGCGGGCCGAGGCGGGTGACGACCAGGTCGCTGTCGATGTAGGTGCCGGTCTCGGCGGAGAGCGCCAGATACGTGGCCCTGATGCCCGGCCGGGTGTCCAGCAGGGTCATGTCGAGGTCGAAGCCGACCGTGAACGGGGCGGCCGGCACGGCAGCGGGAGTCGAAGGCATGGGGCCAGGCTATGCGAAGCGGTCGAACGGCCGGTTCGCCCGCGATCCACCCCGGCCCGGGCCGAGAAATTAGCTTAGCCTAAGCTACTTTCGAGATGGATCCCACGACCGCCGCCCCCGTGCCCCCGCCCGCCCCCGGGCCGCCCTCCGCGACCTCTCCCGCACCCGCCCCCTCGCCCTCGCCCGCCCCCTCGTCCGCGCCCGCCCCCTCGTCCGCGCCCGGCCGACGGCGGCTGCTGCGCCGCCGGGTGCTGTGGCTCGCGGCCGCGCTGACCGTCCTGGTCGTCGCGGTGCTGCTGAGCCTGGCCGTCGGCAGCCGCACCATCCCGTTCGGCGAGACGGTGTCGGCGCTGCTGCACGGCGGCGACTCCACCGACGCCGTCGTCGTCAGGGAGCTGCGGGTGCCCCGCACGGTCGTCGGCCTCGCCGTCGGCGCGGCCCTCGGCCTGGCCGGCACCGTCATGCAGGGCATCACCCGCAACCCGATCGCCGACCCCGGCATCCTCGGCGTCAGCCAGGGCGCGGCGGCCGGCGTGGTGCTGGCGATCTCCGCCTTCGGGGTCGGCTCGCTCACCGGTTACGTCTGGTTCGGCTTCGTCGGCGCCGCCCTCGCCACCGTGCTGGTGTACGCACTGGCCGGGCACGGCCGGGGCGGGGCGACGCCGATCAGGCTCGCGCTGGCCGGCGCGGCGATGTCGGCGTTCATCGCCTCACTCAACTCCCTGGTGCTCACCACCGACGCCGCCACCATGGACCGCTTCCGCTTCTGGCAGGTGGGCTCGCTCTCCGGCCGCTCCGCGGACGTGGCCTGGCAGCTGATGCCGTTCCTCGCGGCCGGCACGGTCCTGGTGTTCACCGTCGCCCGCGGTCTGGACGCGCTGGCCCTGGGCGACGACACGGCCAAGGGGCTCGGCGCGAGGACCGGCCTGGTGCGGCTCGTCGGGGCACTCGGCGCGACCGTGCTGACCGGCTCGGCGGTGGCCGCCGCCGGACCGATCGCCTTCGTCGGACTCGCCGTGCCGCACGCCGCCCGCGCACTGGTCGGCGCCGACCACCGCTGGGTGCTGACCCTCTCCGCGCTGCTCGGGCCGGCGCTGCTGCTGCTGGCGGACGCGCTCGGGCGGGTGCTCTTCCCGCCCTCCGAGGTGCCGGCCGGGGTGATGACCGCACTGGTCGGTGTGCCGGTGCTGGTCGCACTGGTGCGCCGGCGCACGGTGGTGGCCGCGTGAGCGCCGCCGTCACCCCCGGCTCCACCCGGAGAGCCACGCCCGCCGGTTACCGGGTGCTGCGCGCCGGACGCGCCTCCTTCCTGCTGCACCGCCGCTCCGTACTGGTCGCCGCCGCCCTGCTGCTGGTGCTCGCCGCCGTGGCGGTCGCCTCGCTCTGCCTCGGCGAGTCCACGCTCTCCCCGGCCGAGGTGCTCAAGGTGCTCCTCGGGCGCCCCAGCCCGGACCGGCTCGTGGTCGGCGAGTTCCGGCTGCCCCGGATCGAGGTCGGCCTGCTGGTCGGGCTCGCCCTCGGGCTGGCCGGTGCGCTGATCCAGACCGTCGCCCGCAACCCGCTGGCCGGCCCGGACGTCATCGGGGTCTCGCACGGCGCGGCCGCCCTGGTGGTCGGCCTGCTCGCGTACGGAGTGGTCGGCTCCACCGGCCAGGTGCCGTACGCGGCGGTGGCGGGCGGACTGGCGGCCGGGCTGCTGGTGTACGCGCTCGCCTGGCGGCGCGGCATGCACGCGCAGCGCTTCGTGCTGGTCGGCATCGGCGTCAGCGTCGCGCTGTCCTCGCTCACCACCGTCTTCCTGACCAAGGGTGACGGCCTCCAGGCCCAGCAGGCCAAGGTCTGGATGACCGGCAGCCTGAACGGGGCGGGCCAGGACCAGTTCGACTGGCTCCTCCGGGTGCTGGTGGCCGCCGTACCCGCCGTGCTCTGGGCCGCCCGGGCGCAGCGCGGCATCTCCTTCGACGACGCCACCGCCGTCGGCCTCGGCCTGCGGCTGGACCGCATCCGCCTGGGCATGGCGCTGCTGGGTGTCGTGCTGGCCTCCTGCGCGGCGGGCGCGGCCGGGCCGGTGGACTTCGTCGCGTTGACGGCCCCGCAGATCGCCCTGCGCCTGGCGCGCTCGGCGCAGATCCCGCTGCTCTGCTCGGCGCTCACCGGCTCGGTGCTGGTCGTCCTCGCCGACCTGCTCGCCCGCCGACTGCTCGCCCCCGTCGAACTGCCCGTCGGCGTGGTGACCGGCCTGGTGGGCGCGCCGTACCTGATGTGGCTGCTCGTCCGATCCCGCCGTGGAGGCTCCTGATGACCGCGCCCCTGACGACCGCCCACCGCCTGGAGGCACGGGACCTCACGCTCGCGTACGAGGCGCGCACGGTCGTGGAGGGGCTGGACCTCGCCGTCCCCGACGGCCGGGTCACCGTGATCGTGGGGCCGAACGCCTGCGGCAAGTCCACCCTGCTGCGGGCGCTGGGGCGGCTGCTGAGGCCCACCCGCGGAGCCGTGCTGCTGGACGGCTCCGAGCTGGCGCGGGTGCCCACCCGGCGGATCGCCCAGCGGATCGGCCTGCTTCCGCAGTCCCCGCTGGCGCCGGAGGGCATCACGGTCGGCGACCTGGTCGCGCGCGGGCGCCAGCCGCACCAGAGCTGGTGGCAGCAGTGGTCGGCCGAGGACGAGGAGGCCGTCGCCGAGGCGCTGCTGCGCACCTCCACCGCCGAGCTGGCCGACCGCAGCGTGGACGAGCTGTCCGGGGGCCAGCGACAGCGGGCCTGGATCGCGATGGCGCTCGCCCAGGGCACCGACATCCTGCTGCTGGACGAGCCGACCACCTTCCTGGACATCGCCCACCAGGTCGAGGTGCTCGATCTGGTGCGCCGGCTGAACGTGGAGAAGGGACGCACCGTGGTCGCCGTGCTGCACGACCTCAACCAGGCCGCCCGGTACGCGGACCACCTGGTCGCGATGCGCGACGGGAGGATCGTCGCGCAGGGCGCCCCGACCGAGATCGTCACCGCCGCGCTGGTTCGCGAGGTCTTCGGCCTGGAGTCGGTGATCGTCCCGGACCCGGTCACGGGTACTCCGCTGGTGGTACCGGGCGCGCCCTGGGCGGTAACGGCCGACCTCCAGTGACAATCCGGACATAATCGACGCATCGAACGGCCGCCGAACCGGCGGGGCCGCCCGACCGACGTCCGAGAGGTCCCGATGCCTGGTCAGATCCCGCACCGGCTCGCCCGGCGGACGCTGCTCGCCGGGCTCGCCGGGCTGGGCCTCGGCGGAGCGGGCCTCACCGCCTGCGCGGGCACCACCGCCACCACCGCCGACAGCGCGGCCTCCGCGACCACGCCGCCGCCGGGCCCGCGCGTCGTCGTCCTGGACACCGCCGCGCTCGACTCCGCCATGACCCTCGGCATCACCCCGGTCGGTGCCGCCCGGGCCCCGGCCGACACCGGCCTGCCCGACTACTGGCCCGCCTCCCGACTCGCCGAGATCACCACGGTCGGCGAGATCGGCGCCCCGGACACCGCCGTCGTCCGGAGGCTGCGACCGGACCTCGTCCTCGGCAACCAGGTCAGCGACGGTGCCCACTACGAGACGCTCCGGCGGGTCGCCCCGACCCTCCTCACCCCGGCCGCCGCCCAGGTCTGGAAGAGCAACTTCCTGCAGCACGCCCAGGCCCTGGACCGCCGTGCGGCGGCCGACGCCTTCACCACCGCCTACCAGCGGCACGCCGCGCAGGTCGCGCAGGCCCTGGCCGCGGCCGGGCTCGGCGGCCGGCGGATCAGCCTCGTCCGGTTCGCCGAGAACGCCCCGCCCCGGATGTACGGACGCCAGAGCTTCCCCGGCACCCTGCTGACCGACGTCCAGCTGGGCCGCCCCGACCCGCAGGACACCGACCAGGCCGAGATCGACCTCCCCGCCGACCAGATCGCCCGCGCCGACGGCGACTTCATCCTGTACGCGACCTACGGCGACCCGGTGGCCTCCGGTGCGACCGCCACCCTGGCCTCCCCCGGCTGGCAGGCCCTGGGCGCGGTCCGGGCGCACCGCGCCTTCCCGGTCGACGACCGGCTCTGGTTCCAGGGCGTGGGTTACACCGGCGCCAACGCCGTCCTGGACGAGCTGCAGCACCTGCTCGGCGCCTGAGACGAGGCGACGGGTCGGCCCGGGTCAGGCGGGTATGCCGGGGCGCCTGCGGTGGCGACCGGGCCGAGGCCGGGTCGCCGGGATGTGCGTCTGGGGGATGTGCGGCGCGGGGATTTCAGTCTCGGGGATATCAGTCTCCGGGTGGTGGGTCTCGGGGCCGAAGTGACCGGCCTGGCGGGCGATCCAGGAGTACTCGCTGCTTCCGTCGGGGAGGCGGCGGAGCTCCCAGCGCCCGTGGCGGGTGATCGGGGTCGGCGGAGCGAGCGCCTGCTCGTCGGGATGCGGCGCCCTGAGCGTCGCCAGGACCCCCAGGGCCACCGTGACGAGCGCGAGCGCGAGGAGGGTCAGCAGGGCCGCACCGGCGAGGAAACCTGCGGTCCCGCTCCTCATCGGTGCGGCCGGATGACCCGGGTGCCGAGGTGGGCGGCGAGGGCGTGCAGGAGTTCCTCGGCCTGGTCGCGGGTGAGCGGAAGCGCGAGCTGCTCACCGGGGCCGAGGCTGATGTCCAGATCGACCGCGCAGCGGAGTTGGACGGCGGCGTCCGGCACGCGTTCGACGGTGAGGTAGGGCACGGTGGTGCGCTCGACGTGCGCCGGCTGCGGCACCAGCGGGATCAGGACTCCCACGGTCCACCCCGGTCCAGGTCGCCGAGCGGATCGGTGCGGTGGTCGCCGGTCATGCGGCGGCGTCCAGCTCGAACCAGATGCTCTTGCCGGTCCTGCGGGGCGCGGCGCCGAAACGGTGGGTGAGGTTGCGGACCAGGTGCAGGCCCCGGCCGGACAGCTCGTACGGGTCGGAACAGGGCAGCTCCTCGGGGAGGTCCGGGCCGTCGTCGGAGACGGACACGCGCAGTGTGCGGTTCGCCAGCACGACGACCACCACGACGGGAGCCGGACTGCCGCCGTGCTTCCAGGCGTTGACGTACAGCTCGCAGAGGGCGAGTTCGGCGTCGTGGATGACGTCCGGGGGCCAGCCGACCAGGCTCATCGCCTCACGCAGCTCCTCGCGGGCGGCGGACCAGTCGGGTGGCTCCGGCGAACGGGACGATTCGGGGGATCGGTACGGTTCGGGCAGGTTGCAGGCACGCATGGGAGACCTCCGTGCGGGATGGGGTGAGGGTACGCGTCGGCGGGGTCGTCGCCGTGAGCCAGGCCAGGACATGGCTGCTCTTCGGTGCGGGGCAGCAGGTATCTACTGCCCTGTGAGTAGGCGTTACTGACGATCCGTCCGATCCACGCGATGACGACCATAGCCGACTCCGGCTTAAATTTAAGTGCGATGCCGGGAAGTTCCCTCTCCAGTGGGACGGATGGCCGCTCTCATGGACGGCGCGGCACACTAGTCTCACAAGAACGCCGAGAGGAACCCATGCCCGGTCGCCACGACCCCACACTTCGTCAGCGCCGCATCGGCGCCGAACTGCGGAGGATGCGAGAGCAGGCCGGTTTCGGCGGCAGCCACCTCGCCCGCGTGCTCGGCGTCAGTCCTGCCCAGGTGACGCAGATGGAGAACGGCAAGTCCAGCGTCAGCGCCGATCGGCTCCGCACGGTCGCGGCAGCCTGCATGTGCGCCAACGGACCTCTCGTCGAAGCCCTCGCCGCCATGGCCTCGGAGCGAGGAGTCAGGTGGTGGGACGAGCATCGCGGCTCCCTGGGCACTCCCTTCCTCGACGTGGCCGAGATCGAGGGCCACGCGGAGAAGATCTCCACCTACACGATCACCTTCATCCCGGGACTGTTGCAGACCGCCGACTACGCCGCCTCCGTATTCGATCGGGCGATTCCGCCCCTGCCCCGCCAAGCCGTCGACACGCGGATCGCCTTTCGCCTGCAGAGGCAACAGATCGTCCGATCCGGCGCGGTTCCCTACACCGCTTTCATCCACGAAGCGGCGCTCCGCATGCAGTTCAGCGGACCGAAGGTTCTCATCGAACAGCTCGGCGCCCTCGTCCAGGACTCGCACCACCCGAGGATCTCCATCCGAGTAGTGCGGTTCGACGTCAAATCGCTGCCTGGCCCCAGCGAGAACCTCACCTTCGCCGAGGGCCCGGTGCAGGAACTGGACACCATCCAGATCGATGTCAGCCATGGCCATCTGATCCTCGACTCGCCGGCTCAACTCGCGAGCTACCGGGAGATCCTCGCTCGCATCGACTCCGTGGCTCTCCCGGAGGACGAGTCACGAGACCTCATCCAGTCCGTCCAGAAGGAAATCGAAAGCAAACATGGCTAGTCCCGCCTGGCAGAAGGCCACGCACTCAAGCGCGAACAACGCATGCCTGGAGGTCCGGACCGTCGACGGCCTGGTCGAGCTCCGCGAGTCCGACGACGGCGAGATCATCGTCCGCACCACACCCCTCAAGTTCGCCAAGTTCCTCCAGGGCGTCAAGGACGGCGAGTTCGACCACCACGCCGACCCCGACACCTGACGACATCGGCCCCTTCGGGCGGGGCGGACGCGGCGGTCGGGCGGCCCTTCCTCGCGAAGGGGCCCGCCGTCCGGATGGGGGCGGGCATCGCAGGGACGCGTGCCCGCTGCTCCTCTACGCTGTCCGGGGAAAATGACGATCTGTCAACAGCGATCAGGGGGCCCTCGTTGACTCCGGCAAGCGCACCGTCACGTGTGATAGCGGGTCGTTACCGGCTGGTCGGCTTCCTCGGGTCGGGCGGGATGGGACGGGTCTGGAGGGCCCACGACCAGCAACTGGGCATTGACGTCGCCGCATCCCGCCAGGAGTGTGATGCCGTCTATTGCGGGGGCTCTTTGTGAGATCACTTCTCTGAGAACCTCAGCTCAGCCTGCGCAACGGGACAATCCGACCGGACAGCACATGGTCGCGGCGCTGACGCCGCCAATCGTCCTCTGGGGAAATCCTGGAGAAGATCTTGCGGTTGGGCCCTCGGAGCGCCGATTCAGACCAACGCAGGGCAACGCACCGATCTGCTCCTTTGACGGCGACCCAGCGCCAGCAAGTTTGATGGGGACTTCGAAGCCCACCTGAAGGTTCAGCCCGAATCCACCGGCCGATAGTCGGTCCAGGGTCCGGACATGAAAACGGAGATGCCCTCTGACCTGGGAAGATGTGACTTGTCTAGGGTTACATCCATCGGGTCTGGAGGGGCATCTCCGGAATGCAGTCTCTCATGCCGCCGCGAGCGGTTTCCGCCGTGTTCGACGAGCCGAACCTGATCGCGGATGCGGGGCTGGTCGCGCTGGTCCGCCTCGCCGAACGGGTCGGCCTGCCGGCCTTGGTCGAGGACAGGCTGCGCATCGACGGTGCCGGCAACAGTGGCGGCGCGAACCCGGTCGCGAAGGTGGTGAGCCTGGTCGCGGCGATGTGTGCCGGGGCCGACTCCATCGACGACACCGACCGGCTGCGGTACGGCGCGATGGGCCTGCTGTTCGGCGGGGTGCGGGCGCCGTCGACACTGGGCACCTTCCTGCGCTCGTTCACCCACGGCCATAACCGGCAACTCCATGCCGTGCACCGGGACTTCCTCGCCCGGCTCGCACGGGCCACTTCACTACTGCCCGGCGCGGACCAGGTGGCGTTCGTCGACATCGACCCCAGCCACCGACGCGTCTACGGCCGCGGCAAGCAGGGCGCCGAGGTCGGCCGGTTCAAGGGCGTGCGCACCCTGCACCCGATCCTGGCCACCCTCTCCACGCCGTTGGCCCGGCCGGTGATCGCGGCCGTCCGGCTGCGGCGGGGCAAGGCTGCCGACGCCCGCGGCGCCGGACCCTTCACCGCCGAGGCCCTGGCCTCCGCCCGACAGACCGGCGCGAGCGGGACGGTGATCGCCCGCGCGGACAGCCAGTTCTACAACGCCGACGTCGTGGCCGCCTGCCGCCGTGCCGGGGCCCGCTTCTCCCTGACCGTGCGGATGAACCCCCACATCGCGGCAGCGATCACGCGGATCCCCGACGACGTTTGGACGCCGATCCGCTACCCCGAGGCGTTCGTCGACCCCGACACCGGCGAGCTGGTCTCCGACGCCGAGGTCGCCGAGACCGAGTACACCGCGTTCACCGGCCGCAAGAAGGCCGAGCAGGTCACCGCTCGCCTGATCGTGCGCCGAGTGCGCCGCCTCAACAGCGAAACAACGGCCGGCCAGGGCGAGTTGTTCACCGCCTGGCGCTACCACCCGGTGTTCACCGACAGCCCGTTCACCATGCTCCAAGCCGAGTACCAACACCGCCAGCACGCCGTCATCGAACAGGTCATCGCGGACGGGAAGTCCGGGCCGCTCGCCCACCTGCCCTCCGGCAGATTCCAGGCCAACAACGCGTGGCTGACCCTGTGGGCGATCGCGTTCAACCTGCTGCGGGCCGCCGGCTGCCTCGCCGGCACCTTCCACGCCCGGGCCACCACCTCCACCCTGCGCGCCCACCTGGTCAACATCCCCGCCCGAATCGCCCGTTCAGCCCGCCGCCTGACGCTCCGCCTGCCCGACCGCTGGCCCTGGCAACACGCCTTCACCGACCTGTTCGACGCCGCCCACGCACCACCGGGCTGATCACCGACCTGACCACCCCGCCCGCCAGGGCCCGACCGGAGCACACGTGGAAGAGCTGGACAGACCAGCGGACACCCCACGCCCTCCGGCCGGATCACCCCGACAGAACCACCAAAACGATCAGTCCGGGAATCAGCCCGGTGGATTCGGGTTCAGTAGAAGGGCTCGCCACGCGCTCATAGCCATACCAGGAGCACGGACTCCTGAGGGCGTTCAGCCCAACCAGTGCACTGGCATTCCTGCGACTTCATCCCGTCATGAGGCGTCCACAGGTCATGGCCCCGCGCCAGCGACCGCGCGGGGCCGATGTGGCGTAAGCACCGGGAGATGGCTAGCCAAGGATGATCCTCTCGTCGCCAAAGTCGGCCACGATCTCCAGTTTCCCGCCCAGGGCGGCGACGTAGGACTCCAAGGTGCTGAGTTCAGTTCGACTCAGCCCACCGCGCTCGATGGCACTGACTCGGGACTGCGTGATACCCATCGCCTCGGCCATCGCCTGTTGCGTGAGGTCACGCCGCTTGCGCGCCTCCGCAAGGCGATGGGCGCGAACCTCAGCGAGCATGCGTCCGCGGTGCGTGTCGACTGAGTCCTCGTCGTCCGGCTCGATAAGTTCAGCGCGCAGGTCACGCCAGTTGGTGCTCATCACGTTCTCCCCTTGGCTCTTCTGATCTTGGTCGGCGGGCGGTCCGGGCTCACTTCGGGTCCAAGTGGGTCCGATAGCGCTTCTCAGCGAGGGGAATGGCTTCCTTGTACCAGCCTGTCCAGTTGCCGGACTTGTCGCCAGCGACAAGTACGACTGCTCGGCGGCTTGGGTCGAAGATGAACAGGAGTCGCACTTCACTGGCGCCGGCCGAGCCGGGCCTGAGCTCCTTCAGGTTCGCAAGATCCGAACCCTTGATGCCGTCCACGAGCGGGCGCCCAAGCGCCGGCCCCTGTCCTTCCAGCACGTCCAAGGCTGCGGTGATGAGGCGAAGGGTGTCACGGTCCTCTTTGCGGAGCAGGTGCAACCACTCGCGCACCTCGTCGACGATGACGATTTCCCAGGCCACGTGTACCCTCACCTTCAACCATGCACAACACAGCTATACTACAACACTTGCGTTCTGATGACTACAGCGAGGTGCGCGTGTGAGCGAGTCTGATCTATACACCCGCAGGAAGCTGGTGCTGCGCTCCTTCAGCCCATCGGCCCCCATCACCAATCGCACCCTGTTCGCCGGTCGCATTGATCAGATGAACACTCTTATGTCCGTCGTCTACCAGCGTGGTCAGCACGCTGTCATCTACGGTGAGCGCGGCGTCGGCAAGACCTCATTGGCGAAGGTCATGAAGGAGGTATTGGACTCTGGCTCCTGGGCCAGCTACCACACCTGCGCGAGTGGCGACACCTTCGGGTCCATCTGGAGATCTATCCTCGCAACCTTTCGGACGGACGAAAGACGCCCTGGTGTCGGCTTCGTCAACACTACAAAGGTGACCATTGGGTCACTGGCGGATGAACTTCCGCCCGGCGAACCTTCGCCCAACGACGTGCGGCTGGCACTCGAGCTGCTTGCGGATGCCGCTCCAGAGTCGGTGATCTTCATCGATGAGTTTGACAGGCCCACCGATCCGGCCATCAGCTCCCACTTTGCGGACACCATCAAGATCCTCTCCGATCAGAGTGTGGCGGTCACGGTGGTCCTAGCCTCGCGCTTTCATGAGCGGCTCGTCCAAACCTTGATCAAATAAACGGAGAGTGCTTCTGACCTGCAACGATGGGACTTGTCTAGGGTCCTGTCCGCTGCAAGGAAAGAAGCACTCTCCAGGTGAAGAAGCTTATCGGGTCCTACCCGCGCGTCCGCGTCCAGGGCGACGGCGGTGCGGTGGTCTCGCAGGCCGGCGGGGTGCTGCTGGTGGAGACCGTGCGCAAGACCGGGTTGGACACAGCGATATCGGCGGCGCTGGCGCCGTGGCGCAAACAGCGTGCGGTGCACGACCCGGGCAAGGTGCTGCTGGACCTGGCCCTGGCGATGGCGCTGGGCGGGGACTGCCTGTCGGACGTGGCCGTGCTGCGTGCCGAACCGCAGGTGTTCGGGCTGGTGGCCTCCGACCCCACCGTCTCGCGCCTGGTGGAGACCCTGGCCGCGGCCGGGCCCCACGCGCTGACCGCGATCCGCCGGGCCAGGGCCGAGGTCCGCGAACGGGTCTGGAAGCTTGCCGGGGCCGATGCCCCCGACGCCGGAGGGCAGGTGATCGTGGACATCGACGGAGTGCTGGTGCTGGCGCACTCCGAGAAGCAGGACGCGACCGCGACCTGGAAGCGGACCTTCGGACACCACCCGCTGGTCGCGTTCGTCGACCACGGAGCGGGTGGTTCCGGGGAACCGGTGGCCGCACTGCTGCGGCCGGGCAACGCCGGCAGCAACACCGCCGCCGACCACATCACCACCACCCAGCTCGCCCTGGCCCAACTTCCCAAGCGCCACCGGCGTGGACGCCGCACCCTGATCCGCACCGACTCCGCAGGAGGCACCCACGACTTCCTGAACTGGCTGACCACACGCGGCCGGTGGCTGTCCTACTCGGTCGGGATGACGATCACCGACGCGGTCCACCAGGCCGTGCTCCATGTCCCGGCCCCGGCCTGGACGCCCGCGGTCGAACCCGACGGCCAGGTCCGCGACGGCGCCTGGGTCGCCGAACTCGCGGGCGACGTCCTCAACGGCTGGCCGAAGGGAATACGGCTGATCGTCCGCAAGGAACGACCGCACCCCGGAGCCCAGTTGAGGTTCACCGACGCCGACGGGATGCGCCTGACCTGCTTCGCCACCAACACCCCCGGAACCGCGATCGCAGCCCTGGAACTGCGGCACCGCCAGCGCGCCCGCGCCGAGGACCGCATCCGCGCCGCCCGCGACACCGGCCTGCGCAATCTCCCCCTGCACCACACCGCCCAAAATCAGCTCTGGCTGGAGATCGTCCAACTCGCCCTGGACCTCCTCGCCTGGATGCCCACGCTCGCCCTCACCGGCCGAACCCGCAGATGGGAACCCAAGCGCATGCGGCTGCGACTGTTCTCCGCCGCCGCCCGCCTGGTCACCACCGGCCGCCGCCGCATCCTCCGCCTGGCCAACCACTGGCCCTGGACCGACGTGATCACTACCGCGTTCAGCAGGCTGCAAGCACTACCGAACCCTGGCTGACCAGCGACAACGACCCACCCCGACGAGCAGCCGAACACCTCCGGAACCGTGGAATCCGACGCGCACCCGACGCGACAGTCGGGCCCTCGGCCTACCCACCACTACCCACACAAGCCGAAACGGCCCGCCGACCACGCCAACGGACCGTCATGAAAAATCGAGGCTAGTCGGGGTAGCGGACACCATCGACGAACTGATCGCCGAACACGCCTCCGTTCAGCGCGCCTTGGTGCAGATTCAAATGCCACGCATGACCAACCAAGAGCTGATGGAGATCGTTACGCAGGGAATGAAGTCAGCCACCCTCAAGGTGAGGCAGGGGTTCGCGCATCGCGTCGTAAAACTCTCGCAAGGGCTGCCCCACTACACTCACTTGCTTAGCCAACACGCCGGACTTCACGTCGTGAGGGAAGGTCGCGTAATTGTCACCAATGATGACTTCGATGCGGCCGTTTCCAACGCCCTCACCAATGTCTCCCAGACCGTGCGGGAAAAATACCACCGTTCGACGTTCAGTAATCGTGAGAACCTCTACCAGGAAGTGCTCCTCGCCTGTGCCCTGGCAGAGAAGGACGAGATGGGCACTTTCGGAGCGCCCGACGTACGCGACAAACTCTCACTCATCACAGGGAAGCGCTACGAGATCCAAGCATTTGCGAATCACCTGACGAACTTCTCCACACAGGACGGAACCCGTGGAGGTATCCTCGTCAAGCGAGGCACCCAACGCCGATTCCGGTATCGGTTCATCGATCCATTGCTCCCTCCCTACGTGCTCATGAAGGGGACCTCGGAGGGAAAGATCAGCCTCCCAGGAGGCTGACAGCGGCCGGCTGGCAGAGGCTGTGGCTGACTCAGCCCGAATCCACCGGGCTGATTCCCGGACTGATCGTTTTGGTGGTTCTGTCGGGGTGATCCGGCCGGAGGGCGTGGGGTGTCCGCTGGTCTGTCCAGCTCTTCCACGTGTGCTCCGGTCGGGCCCTGGCGGGCGGGGTGGTCAGGTCGGTGATCAGCCCGGTGGTGCGTGGGCGGCGTCGAACAGGTCGGTGAAGGCGTGTTGCCAGGGCCAGCGGTCGGGCAGGCGGAGCGTCAGGCGGCGGGCTGAACGGGCGATTCGGGCGGGGATGTTGACCAGGTGGGCGCGCAGGGTGGAGGTGGTGGCCCGGGCGTGGAAGGTGCCGGCGAGGCAGCCGGCGGCCCGCAGCAGGTTGAACGCGATCGCCCACAGGGTCAGCCACGCGTTGTTGGCCTGGAATCTGCCGGAGGGCAGGTGGGCGAGCGGCCCGGACTTCCCGTCCGCGATGACCTGTTCGATGACGGCGTGCTGGCGGTGTTGGTACTCGGCTTGGAGCATGGTGAACGGGCTGTCGGTGAACACCGGGTGGTAGCGCCAGGCGGTGAACAACTCGCCCTGGCCGGCCGTTGTTTCGCTGTTGAGGCGGCGCACTCGGCGCACGATCAGGCGAGCGGTGACCTGCTCGGCCTTCTTGCGGCCGGTGAACGCGGTGTACTCGGTCTCGGCGACCTCGGCGTCGGAGACCAGCTCGCCGGTGTCGGGGTCGACGAACGCCTCGGGGTAGCGGATCGGCGTCCAAACGTCGTCGGGGATCCGCGTGATCGCTGCCGCGATGTGGGGGTTCATCCGCACGGTCAGGGAGAAGCGGGCCCCGGCACGGCGGCAGGCGGCCACGACGTCGGCGTTGTAGAACTGGCTGTCCGCGCGGGCGATCACCGTCCCGCTCGCGCCGGTCTGTCGGGCGGAGGCCAGGGCCTCGGCGGTGAAGGGTCCGGCGCCGCGGGCGTCGGCAGCCTTGCCCCGCCGCAGCCGGACGGCCGCGATCACCGGCCGGGCCAACGGCGTGGAGAGGGTGGCCAGGATCGGGTGCAGGGTGCGCACGCCCTTGAACCGGCCGACCTCGGCGCCCTGCTTGCCGCGGCCGTAGACGCGTCGGTGGCTGGGGTCGATGTCGACGAACGCCACCTGGTCCGCGCCGGGCAGTAGTGAAGTGGCCCGTGCGAGCCGGGCGAGGAAGTCCCGGTGCACGGCATGGAGTTGCCGGTTATGGCCGTGGGTGAACGAGCGCAGGAAGGTGCCCAGTGTCGACGGCGCCCGCACCCCGCCGAACAGCAGGCCCATCGCGCCGTACCGCAGCCGGTCGGTGTCGTCGATGGAGTCGGCCCCGGCACACATCGCCGCGACCAGGCTCACCACCTTCGCGACCGGGTTCGCGCCGCCACTGTTGCCGGCACCGTCGATGCGCAGCCTGTCCTCGACCAAGGCCGGCAGGCCGACCCGTTCGGCGAGGCGGACCAGCGCGACCAGCCCCGCATCCGCGATCAGGTTCGGCTCGTCGAACACGGCGGAAACCGCTCGCGGCGGCATGAGAGACTGCATTCCGGAGATGCCCCTCCAGACCCGATGGATGTAACCCTAGACAAGTCACATCTTCCCAGGTCAGAGGGCATCTCCGTTTTCATGTCCGGACCCTGGACCGACTATCGGCCGGTGGATTCGGGCTCAGTGGTCGGAGAAACGTGCGCAGCTCGTCCAGCAGATCCGCCACGCCGAGGCGGGCGAGATCGACCACCTGCTCGTCCCAGACCTCCGGCCGCCCGGCCGTCATTCGATCGGTGGCCGCTCTGGAAGAGCTCCCTGGTTCGGCGGTCGCCCGTCCTGTTCGTCACGGACGGTGCGGACGAACGGGCGGGGTTACCAGTTCGCCCAGAGGATGTTCCAGCCGCCGAGTCCGTTGTCGGGGGCGACCGTCTTCTCCTTCGAGTTCACGACCTTGACCACGTCGCCGATCAGCGAGCTGTTGAAGAACGCGCCCGCGACGGAGGTGTCGCTGCCGCCCTCCACGTCCTTGAGCGAGACGCAGCCGTGGCTGGTGTTGGCCTTGCCGAACGGGTCGCCCTTGTACCAGTAGTTGCCGTGGAGGTAGGTGCCGCTCGCGGTCAGCCGCATCGCGTGCGGGACGGCGGGGATGTCGTACTCGTCGCCGAGTCCGACGGTCCGGGAGTTCATGTGGGTGACCTTCTCCTTGGACATGATCACCATGGTGCCGCCCCACGACGGGTGCTTGTCGTCGCCGAGCGTGGCCGGCACGGTGGTGGTCTTGCCGTCCCGGACGATCGTGAGCTGGTGCGCGGCGGAGTCCGCAGTGGTCACCTGCGACCGGCCGATGGTGAACGGCTCGTCCTTGTCCACGTCGCCGTAGACGCCCGGCGCGACCTCGACGCTCTTCAGCCGGTAGTGGATGGTGACCTTGGTGCCCGGCTTCCAGTAGTCGGCCGGGCGGAAGTCCAGCCGGTCGTCGCCGAACCAGTGGCCCTTCACCTCGGTGCCGTTGTCGGTCGCGAAGGTGATGCCCCTGGCGACGGCGTCCTTGTTCACGATCTTCGTGCTGAACTCCACCTTGACGATCATGCCCACGCCGTAGGTCTGGCCGTCACCGATGTTGTCGTTGGTGGAGACCTGCTTGTCGGGCGCGCGTGTGGTGAACGCGGTGGTGGCGGCGGCGGTGAGGCCGTCGGCGTCCGTCGCCTGGGCGTTCACCGTGTACGCCGTGCCCGGTGCGAGCGAGGCGGCGGGCTTCCAGCCGGTGCCGTCCGGGGTGAGCGAGCCCTGCACGGGCCTGCCGTTCTTGTCGGTCACCTCGACGGTGGTGAGCTTCCCCTGGGAGACGGACACCTGAAGCGCGTCCGGGGCGACGCCCTGGGAGCCGTCCTTCGGTTCGACGTCCAGCACCGCGGCCGACGTCTTCGGCGCAGCCTCGGCCGCGGTGCTGGCCGCCGGGCCGGCGGCGGCTGCGGTGCCCGTCGGGCGGGAGGCCTCGGCGCCCCCGCCGTGGGGGCCGCCGCAGGCCGCGGTCATCAGCAGGATGCCGCCCATCGTCAGCGCCACCGCACCGCGGTTGAACCGGTCGCCGTTACGTATGGCGGTACGGGCCGCCTGAACAGTACTCACTTCTGCTCCTTCGCGGTGCAACAGTGCTCACTGTTGCTCCTTCTCGGTGATCACCCAGAGCTTGTCGGCGGGTTCGTCCCAGCGGCAACGGCCGGCGTCCGATCTGGGACGCAGGGACGGCTCTACCTGCTTTGAACTGGGACGACGTAACCTTCCTGGGACGCGTCCCAGGGGCGGAGAAGCGGCGTGGCGGGCGGCGGGAACCACGGGAGCGTGCGCGGCGTGCTTCTGTCCCGGAGACCGCTTCACGGTGGTCCGGCCGCAGGGGGGACGCGACAGCGCCGAACCCGACCGCCGGTGGCGGACGGAGACGGCGGGGCACGATCACTGCGGAAGCACGAACGGGGTGGAGGAACGGTGTCAGAGGGGTTCGGGGAGTTGACGGAGCGGGACGAGATCGCGCGGCTGCTCGGGGAGCTGAAGGGCCGGTCGGGGCTCAGTTACGGCACGCTCGCGAAGAGACTGCATCTGAGCACCTCGACGCTCCACCGCTACTGCACCGGCAACGTGGTGCCGACGGAGTTCGCCCCGCTGGACCACCTCGCGCGGCTGTGCCGGGCGACGCCGGAAGAGCTCGTCGAGCTGTACCGCCTGTGGGTCGTCGTCCACGCGGCGCGGGGGAGCAGGACGTCATCCGGGTCCGAACCGTCAACTCCGGCGGGCCCGACGGGAACGCAGGAGTTGACGGGGACGCAGGCGCAGGCGGCACCGGACGGGAGAGGTGACGAGCCCGGGCCGGTCCTCGCCGCCCGCGCCGAACCGGACCGTGTCCCCGGGGCGGCACCGCGGCGGTGGCGCGTCCGCTACCCGGGGATCCTGGCCGCGGTGGCGGTCACCGTGGTGCTGGCGACCATCGGGGCCGTCGCCACGGGGCTGAAGTCGGCCACGGGCGGTGACGCCCGTCCCGGGCGGGCAGTGGCCGGCGGGTCGCCCGCCGCATCCCCGGCACCGGGCGGCCTCGGCTCGCCCTCCTCCCCTGCCCTCGCCTCCGCCGGCTCGGGCTCGGGGTCGGGCTCGCCGGGGCCGACCGGCGCGACGGACACGAGCGCCCCGATCAAGGTCTCGGTCAAACCCGCCGGATGGGACTCCGAGTGCGATCGGTACCTGGTCGACCGCCCGCCGTCCGAGGTCCCCCGACCGCCCCAGGTGCCGGACGTGGCCGGTTGGGTCTCCCAGCTCGGCGCGGTTCCCGGCCACTACCTGTCGACCGAGATCGTCGTCCAGGGCACCGGCAAGGACACCGTCGTGGTGTCGGGCCTCAACGTCCGGATCGCCCGGATCGCGGCTCCCCTCGCCTGGAACGCCTACTCCATGGGCGAGGGCTGCGGCGGTGGAGTCGACGTCCACTCCTACGACCTCGACCTGGACGCGCCCCGCCCGCGGCCGGTCCTGACCGAGGGCCACACCGGTCTGCCGCTCAAGGTGAGCGAGGGCGACCCGGAGGTCATCGAGATCACCGCCCAGACCACCTCCCACGACGTGTCCTGGTACCTGGAACTGGAATGGTCCAGCGGCGACCGGAAGGGAACGCTCACCATCGACACCGGCCACGGCACGCCGTTCCGCACGAGCGCGTTGAACGGCCGGCCGCTGTACGTCCACCCGATCGACGGACAGGCCTGGGAGCGGAGCCAGTTCTGACGGTGGCCGGCGACACGACGCCGGACACCCCGGTGCCCCCCGCCGCCGCTCGGAACGCGGTGCGGCCGTGGCTCCCGGGGTCGCCGTCGGCGGCTCACTCCCCCCGGCGACGGCGCAGCGTGACGCCCAGCAGGAACAGTGCCGACAGCACCGCCGCCAGACGCAGGACGCCCGGCGCCGATCCCCACACCTGCTGCCCGACCTGTTGACCGGGCTGCAGGGCGGCCCCCCAGCGGCCCTGGGAGCGTCCCCAGAGCCAGAGGGTCAGTCCGGTCATGGTCCCCAGGGGAATGCCCAGCACCGCGAACTTCCGGGTGAAGTCGCTGAGACTGCGGGTGAGGTACGCCAGTGCCCAGCCCACCAGCATCACCAGCAGCAGACCGGTCACGGCGCCGCCCAGCAGCACCACCGAGGCGAGCAGCAGCAGCGGTGACGGCCGGCGGCCCGCCAGTGGCCCGGGGCCGGCGGGCGCGGGTGCGGCCTTCCGTCCCCTGCCCGTGCGGCCCGTCCAGCCCGCTGCCTCCGCCGGCTCCGCTCCCGGCGGCTCCGGCGCGGGCTCCTCCGTCGACTCCGGGGCCGGCTCGGCCGGCGAATCGTCCAGCACCGAGAAGTCGATGTGGGCCGACCAGCCGGGAAAACCCCCGGGCTCCGCGCCCCCGAAGCCCGCCGGCTCGCCGACCGGGGGGAGCGGCGCGGGCGGGCGACCCGCCGGCCGGGGCACCGACGACCGGGGCGCCGGCCGGTCGCCCGACGGCTCGGCCGGCTCCCGGTCCGCCGGTACGGCGGGAGCCGGGTCCGACTGCGGGGCCGGCGGTGCCACCGGCCGGGTCGGCTCGGCGGGCGCGGCCGGCACGGTCGGTCGCGGAAGGTACACGCTCTCGCCCGGCTCACCCGCCGCCGCACCGCCGCCGTCGCCTCGTCGGCCCCCGCCCAGCCGCCACCACTCGCCGTCCACCATCGCGCCCACCACCCCACTCGCCCGCCCTACCCCGCCGACGCGACGGTACCGACCAGGCGCCCCCGCACACCACCCACCCGGAACCCCGGCCGCCGACCGGCTCCGCCCCCGCCCGAAGCCGACTAACCTAGGCCGGATGACCGCACAGCAGAGCGAGCAACGCCCGGGCGGCCCCGCCACGGGTCCCCGCACCCTCGCCGAGGAGCTCCGCAGCCGCTCCGACGAGGCCCTCGCCGGCCTGCTGCGGTCCCGCCCCGACCTGCTGAACCCCGTCCCCGGTGATCTCACCCAGCTCTCCGCCCGGCTCTCCTCGCGCGCCTCCGCGCTGCGCGCCCTGGAGCGGCTGGACCGCTTCACCCTCCAGGTCGCCGAGGCGCTGGCCGCCGCCCCCGACGGCAGCCCGCACACCGTCGTACGCAACCTGCTCACCGGCCCCGCCCGGGTCAAGCCCCACCCCGGCGCCACCGCGCTCACCCCCGCCGAACGCACCGCCGTCACCGAGGCGCTGCCCGGGGCGCTGGCCACGCTGCGCGACCGCGCGCTGGTCTGGGGCCCGGACAACGGCCTGCGGCTGGTGATCGCCGCCCGTGAGGCGCTCGCGCCCACCGCCGCCAACCCGGGCCGGACCGGGCTGGGCCCGACCCTCGCCGAGGCCACCGTCGGAATGTCGCCGGCCCGGCTCCAGCAGCTGCTGGCCTCGGCCGGACTGCCGCCCACCCCCGATCCGGTCACCGCCGTCGCCGCGCTCATCGCGCTGCTGACCGACCGCAAGCGCTGCGCCGCGCTGCTCGCCGACGCCCCGGAGCCGTCCCTGCGGCTGCTGGAGCGACTGGTCTGGGGGCCGCCCACCGGCACCGTCCCGGACGCCACCCGCGCGGTCACGGCCGAGGACGCCCGCAGCCCGGTGGAGTGGCTGATCGCCCGGGGCCTGCTGCTGCCCTCCTCTCCAGGCAGCGTGGTGCTGCCCCGCGAACTCGCCCTGCACCTGCGCGGCGGCCGCAGCCACCGTGCCGTCGAGCCCGCGCCGCCCGCCGTCGCCACCGGCGCCGTCCGCGATCCGGCGGCCGTGGACGGCGCGGCGGCCGGTCAGGCCCACACGGCGGTCCGCGTCGTCGAGGAGATCCTCGACCTCTGGGGTCTGCAGCCGCCCACCGGCCTGCGGGCCGGCGGGGTCGGGGTCCGGGATCTCAAGCGCACCGCCCAGGCCGTCGAGAGCAGCGAGCGAACCGCGGCCTTCTGGCTGGAACTCGCCTACGGTGCGGGCCTGCTCGCCCCCGACGGGGAGGCCGACGAGCACTGGGCCCCCACCCCGGCGTACGACACCTGGCTCCAGCAGCCCGTCGCCGTCCGCTGGTCGGCGCTGGCCGCCGGCTGGCTCGCCGGCACCCGGGTCGCCGCCCTCACCGGCACCCCGGACGGCAAGGGCAAGACCCGTGCCGCGCTCGGCCCCGAACTGGACCGCACGCTCGCCCCGTCCGTCCGCCGCGCCGCGCTGACCACGCTGGCCGCCCTGCCGCCCGGCTCGACCGCCACCGCCGACGCCCTGTCGCCCGCCCTGCGCTGGCACCGGCCGCTGCGCGGCGGCCCGGCCACCGCCGAGGGCCGGGACCTGCGCGACGACCTCGTCGAGTGGACTCTGCACGAGGCGGAGCTGCTCGGCGTCACCGGTCGGGGCGCGCTGTCCTCACCGGCCCGGGCGCTGCTCGACGGGCGCGATCCGGCCACCGTGCTCGCCCCTCTGCTGCCCATGCCGCTGGACCACGTGATCCTCCAGCCCGACCTGACCGCCGTCGCACCCGGGCCGCTGCTCACCCCGCTCGCCCAGGCCCTCGCGCTCTGCGCCGACATCGAGTCCAAGGGCGGCGCGACGGTCTACCGCTTCACCGCGGAATCCGTCCGGCGCGCCCTGGACGCCGGGCGCAGCGCTGCCGACCTGCACGCCTTCCTGGAACAGCACTCCCGCACGCCCGTCCCACAGCCGCTCAGTTACCTGGTCGACGACGTGGCCCGCCGGCACGGCGTCCTGCGAGTCGGCGCCGCCTCGTCCTACCTGCGCTGCGACGACCCGGCTCTGCTCGCCGAGGTGCTGGCCGACCGCCGCTCGGCCGACCTGCGGCTGCGCCTGCTGGCCCCCACCGTGCTGGCGGCCCAGGCGGCGCCCGACACCCTGCTCGCCACGCTGCGCGTGATGGGGTACGCCCCGGCCGCCGAGTCGGCGGACGGCGACGTGCTGATCACCCGCCCCGACAGTCACCGCACTCCACCGAGGACCGCCCCCACCCCGGTGCCCGACGGCCCGCCGACCCCGGACGACGCCCTGCTCGGCGCGGCCGTCAAGGCCATCCGGGCCGGCGACCGGGCCGCCACCGCCATCCGCCGCGAGCCGGCCGCCGGCGCCGGCCGACGGCCGGGCGGCCCGCCCGCTCCCGCCGCCCGGCAGCTGCCGCGGACCGTGGCCGCCGAGACCCTCGCCGCACTGCAGACCGCCGTACTGCTCGGCGAGCGGATGTGGATCGGCTACGTCAACGCCGAGGGCCTGGCCTCCCAGCGGGTGATCGACCCGGTGAAGGTCGAGGGCGGCTTCGTCACCGCCTTCGACCACCACAGCGACGCCCTGAAGACCTTCGCCCTGCACCGGATCACCGGAGTCGCCGAGCTGGACGACTCCGCCTGAGCCCGGCGCGGGCGCGGTTCAGTGCCCCTGGGACTTCATCGCCTGGTCCGCCAGGCCGCCGATGCCCTCCTGGGAGACCGGCAGGCTGCCCCCGCTGAACACGTCGGCGAGCAGGAACCCGCCCGCCACGATCGGACCGCCCGGCTGCCCGAGGCCGGCCACGGCGTGTGCGGAGGAGGCGGAGAGGCCGGTGGCGGCGAGCGCCGTACCGGCGACGGCGAGAGCGGTGAGGATGCGCTTGGGCTTGTTCATGCCTGTTCAACGACCGCCGGGCGCCCCGGTCACCGGCCACGGGATCCGGCGCCCGGGCGGCGGGTGCCCGGTCCGGACCGGCCGCGGGCCCGGCCGGGGAGGCCGCCCGACCAGCACGCGTACGGCTCCACCGGGAAATGCGCGACACTGGAGGGTCTGCGCCGAACCGATGGAGGGCATGCCCGCGTGAACGACGGACCGCTTATCGTCCAAAGTGACAAGACGCTCCTCCTGGAGATCGACCACCCCAGGGCGGCCGACTGCCGCCGGGTGATCGCCCCCTTCGCCGAACTGGAGCGGGCGCCCGAGCACGTGCACACCTACCGGGTCACCCCGCTCGGCCTGTGGAACGCACGGGCCGCCGGACACGACGCCGAGCAGGTCGTCGACGCCCTGGTGACCTACTCGCGCTACCCGGTGCCGCACGCGCTGCTGGTGGACATCGCCGACACCATGGGCCGCTACGGGCGGCTGAAGCTCAGCAAGCACCCGACGCACGGCCTGGTGCTCACCACCACCGACCGCCCGGTGCTGGAGGAGGTGCTGCGCTCCAAGAAGATCGTGCCGCTGGTCGGCGCCCGGGTCGACCCCGACACCGTCGTGGTGCACCCCTCCGAGCGCGGGCAGATCAAGCAGGTGCTGCTCAAGCTCGGCTGGCCGGCCGAGGACTTCGCCGGGTACGTGGACGGCGAGGCGCACCCGATCGAGCTGGACCAGGACGGCTGGACGCTGCGCCCGTACCAGCAGCAGGCCGTCGAGGGCTTCTGGCACGGCGGCTCCGGCGTGGTCGTGCTGCCCTGCGGCGCCGGCAAGACCCTGGTCGGCGCGGCGGCCATGGCCGAGGCGAAGTCGACCACGCTGATCCTGGTCACCAACACCGTCTCGGCCCGCCAGTGGAAGCACGAACTGGTGAAGCGCACCACTCTGACCGAGGACGAGATCGGCGAGTACAGCGGCACCCGCAAGGAGATCCGCCCGGTCACCATCGCCACCTACCAGGTGATGACCACCAAGCGGAAGGGCGCGTACGCGCACCTGGAGCTGTTCGACGCCCGCAACTGGGGCCTGGTGGTCTACGACGAGGTGCACCTGCTGCCCGCACCGGTCTTCAAGTTCACCGCCGACCTCCAGGCGCGCCGCCGCCTCGGCCTGACCGCGACGCTGGTGCGCGAGGACGGCCGTGAGGGCGACGTGTTCTCGCTGATCGGACCCAAGCGGTTCGACGCGCCCTGGAAGGAGATCGAGGCACAGGGCTACATCGCGCCCGCCGACTGCTGCGAGGTCCGGGTCACCCTGACCGACTCGGAGCGGCTGGCGTACGCGACGGCCGAGCCGGAGGAGCGGTACCGCTTCTGCGCGACCACCGCCACCAAGCGCCGGGTCGTGGAGGCGCTGGTCAAGAAGCACGAGAAGGACCAGACCCTGGTCATCGGGCAGTACATCGACCAGCTGGACGAGCTCGGCGAGGTGCTCGACGCCCCGGTCATCAAGGGCGAGACCAGCAACGCTCAGCGGGAGAAGCTCTTCGAGGCCTTCCGCAACAAGGAGATCAGCGTGCTGGTGGTCTCCAAGGTCGCCAACTTCTCGATCGACCTGCCGGAGGCCACCGTCGCCATCCAGGTCTCCGGGACGTTCGGCTCCCGCCAGGAGGAGGCGCAGCGGCTCGGTCGGGTGCTGCGGCCGAAGGCGGACGGCCACTCGGCCCACTTCTACTCGGTGGTGGCCCGCGACACCGTGGACCAGGACTTCGCCGCCCACCGGCAGCGCTTCCTCGCCGAGCAGGGGTACGCGTACCGCATCATCGACGCGGACGACGTCCTGTAGTCACCGGCGCGCGCTCGGGCACGGGGGGCGCCCGCTCAGTACCGGA
Source organism: Kitasatospora sp. NBC_00315 (assembly GCF_041435095.1). Lineage (NCBI taxonomy): Bacteria > Bacillati > Actinomycetota > Actinomycetes > Kitasatosporales > Streptomycetaceae > Kitasatospora > Kitasatospora sp. NBC_00315. The sequence goes on from NZ_CP108025.1 coordinate 3,707,374, forward strand.
CACCGTCACGGCCGAGCAGAGTCACCCGGGCGGCGGTGTCCAGCGCTATGCCGACGTTGCGCACGGCCGTCGTCAGGGGGCTCCGGCGGCGGTCGGGCGCGGCGGCCGTGGCGCCGGGGTAGGGGCTGGTCGGCGCCTTGGGGGCCGACCGCCGGTCGTGCACCCGGGGGGCCGTGGCCGCTGCCCGGGAGTCCTTGCTCTCAAGGGTGCTCATGTCCTCAACCGTAGTTTCCGGACACCTCGGACACATCACCCCAAAGGCATAATTCGACAGGTCTTTGGTCGTCCTCCCGGCGTACGGCCGTCTCAGGGCCGACCGAGGGTTCGGTGCGACCCTCCGAGGTCGGCCGATGACCCGTATTCGGTTAGCGCCCTGAGCCGGACGGGTCTAGCATGCTTCGTCTGCCCCCCTCCCGAACCGTGGTACCTGCTGATGGCCCGCAGGCAGCCGGGGGAGGTGTCGACCGCTTGGTAACCGGCCGACCGTCCCCGCTGTGCGCTTGACGAGTCCGCTGCTCCCGCCGGGGGCAGCCGGGAAGGTTCGCTGTGCCCGCCACCACCCCCACCACCGATCCCCTCCAGCGTGAACGCGACCACCTGGCCTCCTCCAGGGCCGCCCTGCGCGCGATGCGCGAGGACGTCGAGAACCTGGACATCAGCGACGTCACCGGCACCTGGGTGACCGCGATCGTGCTGAACAAGCAGATCCAGGCCCGGATCGCGGCACTGGCCGACCTCGCCCACACCCCCCTCTTCTTCGGGCGGCTCGACTACCTGCACGCGATCAGCGAGGGCCTCTCCTCGCCGCCGGCGGGCACGGAGGGAGAGCTCGCCGGGGGCGGCTCCGGGGAGAGCTTCTACATCGGCCGCCGGCACGTCCACGACGCCCTCGGCGACCCGATGGTGATCGACTGGCGGGCCCCGGTCTCGCAGCCGTTCTACCGGGCCAGCCGCGCCGATCCGCTGGACGTCGAGCGCCGGCGCCGGTTCGGCTACACGGGCGGCGAGCTGACCGCGTACGAGGACGAGCACCTCACCGACCCGGCCGAGACCGACTCGGCCTCCGCGCTGCTGGCCGCCGAGATCGAGAAGCCCCGCGTCGGCCCGATGCGCGACATCGTCGCGACCATCCAGCCCGAGCAGGACGAGATCGTCCGCGCCGACGTCGGCGGCACGATCTGCGTCCAGGGCGCCCCCGGCACCGGGAAGACCGCCGTCGGCCTGCACCGGGTCGCCTACCTGCTGTACGCGCACCGCGAGCGCCTCGCCCGCACCGGCACGCTGGTGATCGGCCCGAACGACGCGTTCCTCTCCTACATCGAGCAGGTGCTCCCGGCGCTCGGCGAGCTGGCGGTGGCGCAGGCCACCGTGCAGCAGCTGGTGGCGCACGTGGAGATCCGCGCCGAGGACGACCCCGAGGCGGCCCGGCTGAAGGGCGACGCCCGGATGGCCGAGGTGCTGCGCCGGGCCGTCCGCTCCGGCATCACGCTGCCGACCGAGCCCTGCGTGGTGGTCCGCGGCTCCCGGCGCTGGCGCGTACCGGTGCACGAACTCATCGCGATCATCGAGGAGCTGAAGGTCCGTGAGATACGCTACGGCGCCGCGCGGGAGGCGCTGCCGCAACGGATCGCGCACGCCGTCCTGCTGAAGATGGAGCAGGGCGGGGAGGCTCCCGACGACCGGGTGCAGGATGCCGTCGCGCGGAACGCGCAGGTCAAGGCCACGGTGAAGGAGTGCTGGCCGCCCGTCGACCCCGCCAAGCTGGTGCACCGGCTGCTCAGCGAGCCGCAGTTCCTGGCCCGGTGCGCGGACGGCATCCTCGACGAGGACGAGCAGCGCGCCGTGCTCCGGACCGAACCCGGACGCTCGGTGCGGACCGCCCTCTGGACGCCGGCCGACGCCGTCCTGGTCGACGAGGCGACGGACCTCGTCCAGCGCACCGCCTCGCTCGGCCACGTGGTGCTGGACGAGGCGCAGGACCTCTCCCCCATGCAGTACCGGGCGGTCGGCCGCCGGTGCAGCACCGGCTCGGCCACCGTCCTCGGGGACCTCGCCCAGGGCACCACCCCCTGGGCGACCGCGAGCTGGTCGGACGCCCTGCACCACCTCGGCAAGCCCGGCTCGCACGTCGAGGAGCTGACCAAGGGGTTCCGGGTGCCGGAGGAGGTCATCGCCTACGCCTCCCGCCTGCTGCCCGCGATCGCCCCGGGGCTGGCCCCGGCCACCTCGATCCGGGACCTGCCGGGGTCACTGGCGATCAGCCGGATCGACGACGACCTGGACGCGGCCGTGGTCGAGGCCTGCCGCAAGGCACTCACCCAGGAGGGCTCGACCGGCCTGATCGCCGCCGACGCCCGCATCCCGCGACTCGCCGCCGCCCTGGACGCGGCCGGCCTGCCCCACCTCGCGCCGGGCACCGAGACGACCGCCGAGGCGCGGCTGACACTCGTCCCGGCCTCGCTCGCCAAGGGCCTGGAGTACGACTACGTGGTGCTGGACGAACCGGCCGCCGTCGTCGCGGGCGAACCGGACGAGCGGACGGGGCTGCGCCGGCTGTACGTCGCCCTCACCCGTGCGGTCTCCGGCCTCGCGGTGCTGCACACGCTGCCGCTGCCGGAGCAGCTGGGCTGACGCACGCCGGGGGCGGGCACCGTCCGGTGCCCGCCCCCGGCGTGTGCGGCGCTCAGGCGTCGATCAGGTCCCGCCAGCGGGCCACCTTCGCCACGTCCACCGGCGAGTCCCAGCCGTGCAGGCGCACCGCCCCGCCGACGTGGAAGGCGTCGAAGCCGGCCGCCCGCAGGCCCGGGACGTGCTCGGCCCGCAGGCCGCCGCCGATCAGGATCCGCTGGCGGTGGCCGGGCGCCCCGGCCTCGGCCAGTTCGGCCAGCAGGACCTCCCGGCCGGCGTCGACACCGGCGGCCGCGCCGGAGGTGAGGAAGGTGTCCAGGCCGGGCAGACCGCCGACGGCGGCCCGCACGGCGGCGCGGTCGGCGCTGTGGTCGAGCGCCCGGTGGAAGGTCCAGTGGCAGCCCTCGACGGCCTGGGCGACGGCCTGCGTGGCGGCGAGGTCCACGGCGCCGTCCGCGTCCAGGAAGCCGAACACGAACTCGTCCGCGCCCTCGGCGCGCAGCGCGGCCGCGCGCGCCCGCAACTCGTCCAGGTCGCCCGGCGCGAAGCCGTCCCGGATCCGCAGCATCACCCGCAGCGGGATCTGCACGGCGGCCCGGATCTTGGCGAAGTCGTCCACGGACGGGGTGAGCCCGTCGGCGGCCATGTCCGCCACCAGTTCGAGCCGGTCGGCGCCGCCGGACTCGGCGGCCTGGGCGTCCTGGGCGGTCAGCGCGATGACTTCGAAGATTGGTCTAGACATATTCGGTAGCCTGCCACATCCACCCGCCCGACGGCGAGCCCTCCGGGGGGAGACGGTCGCTCCTCCCGGCATCGGCGCGCACCCCACGGCGCGCACCCGCGCGCCGGTCCGCCCCGAGGGCCCGCCGCCGGACGGCCGGACGCCTACTCCACCGAGGGCAGCGCCGCCTCCGGCCCGGCCGGGGACCGCTCCCGCGTCGACCGCAGCGCGACCGCCACGCCGACCCCCACCACGAGCACCACGGGCAGCAGTGCCAGGCTCGCGCGCAGGTTCCCCGCCAACTCGCCGGCGACGATCCCGAGCCCCGACGGCAGCACCGCCAGCAGCAGCGCGAGCGGCGCCACCTGCCCCCGGCGGGCACCCAAGAACGCCATCACGGCCAACCCCAGACCCAGGACCAGCACCGGCGCCGACGCCGGCCCACCGGCCGAGCCGATCCGGGTGAGCCCCTGCACACCGCTCCCCACGAAACCGAAGAGCAGGCCCGCCAGCATGGCCGACCGGCCGAGCCGGCTCACCCGACCGAGCAGATCCGCGGGGGCGGCGGGCACCGCCAGGCTCCAGAGCACGCCCGGCACCGAGAAGGCCGAGACCGCGGCCAGCACCGAGAACGGCGGCACGGCGCCGGTCGCCGCCCAGTACCCGAGCACCGCCGCGGCCGGGACCACGGTGACGCTCGGCAGCGCCAGCAGCCGTGCGGGCCGCCAGTTGCCGAACAGCGCGGCCGCCAGCGACGCCAGCGGCAGCACCGAGAGCAGCATCAGCAGCGCCCACATGCTCCGGCTCGCATCGAGCCCGGGCGCCCCCTCCTTCGCGGTGACGGCGAGCACCAGCCCCGCCTGGCCGGCCGCGGCGCCGACCGCGAACGGCGCCGCGGCGGCCAGCGCCCGCCCGGGCAGCCCGGCAGGGGTGAGGCCGAGCCGCAGCCGCAGGCCGTACGCTCCCAGGTCGAACGCCTCCCGCAGGCAGGCCCCCGCCCCGGCGCCGGCCGTGGTCTCGGCGAAGACGGTGCTCAGCTCGGCGCCGCGCTCACTGCGGTAGGCGGCGGGGTAGAGCCGCAGCGCGGCCCGAAGAGCGGTGTCGGAGACGGTCATGCGAAGACTCCCTTGGCCCTCGGGCGGAAGACGGTCAGCCGGCGGTCGGCCTCGGCGACCACGGCACGCAGACGGTCCGCCTCGGCCGCCAGTGCCGCGCGGCCGGCCTCGGCGAGGGCGTAGGTGCGGCGCGCCCGGCCGTCGACCACCTCCTCGCTCTCGATCGTGATCAGGCCCTGCTGGAGCAGCCGGTCGAGGGCGCCGTAGAGCGTGCCGGTGCGCATCTTCACGCGGCCGGCCGAGATCGCCGCGATCTCCTGGATGAGGGCGTAGCCGTGCCTCGGGGCATCGGCGAGCGCGGTGAGCAGAAGCAGTGTCGGCTCCTGCATGGAGCGTTCTGTCATGGCTCATATATATCGGTGACCGGCATATGCTGTCCACTGGAATCACCGGCCCGGCCGACCGGCCCCCGGGTGCGCCGTCCACAATGTGCCCATGTCGTCCGAGAGCCTGCCCGAGCGCTGGTCCGCCCTGCTGCACCGCTGCGGCGCGAGCGTCGACCCCGAGCCGTACGGGCGCGACCTGTTGAAGCGCTGGGCCGAGCCGCAGCGCAGGTACCACGCCACCGAGCACCTGCGGGCGGTCCTCGACCACGTCGACGCGCTCGCCGAACACGCCGGGGATCCGGACACCGTCCGGCTGGCGGCCTGGTTCCACGACGCCGTCTACCGCCCGGACCGCTCCGAGAACGAGGAGCGCAGCGCGGCCCTCGCAGTCCGGGCGCTGACCGAGGCCGGGCTGTCGCGGGAGCGGGTGGCCGAGGTCGCCCGGCTGGTGCGGCTCACGGTCACCCACCGGCCCGAGCCCGGCGACCGCGACGGCGAGGTGCTCTGCGACGCGGACCTCGCCGTCCTCGGCGGCCCGCCGGAGGCGTACGCGGCCTACGCGGCGGCGGTGCGGGAGGAGTACGCCTTCGTCCCGGAGGAGGACTTCCGGGCCGGTCGGGCGGCGATCCTGCGTCAACTCCTGGCACTGCCCGCGCTCTACCGCACCCCGACCGCCCTCGACCGCTTCGACGCGGCCGCCCGGGCCAACCTGGCGGCCGAGCTCACCCGGCTCGGCTGACGGGCGCGCCCCCGGCGCCGCCCGCCCCGGTCGCGGCGGGCGGGCGGGCGGAAGGACCGCCCGGGATCAGGTGAGCCGACCGACCGGCGCGACCACGACGGCCTCCTTGCCGCACACCCAGTGCGGCTCCGGTCCCAGCTCGGGCTCGACGCTCAGCGCGTGCGGGTCGCCCGCCTCGGCGCAGGCGGGGCAGAGCGGCCAGCGGCCGTACTGCTCCAGCAGCTTGTCCTGGACGTCCTGGGCGACCAGACCGAGCACGTACTCGGTGCCGTCGGGCCACTGCTCCAGCCACCACCGCCGGTGGGTCACGGCGTCCTCGACCAGCGAGACCACCGCGGCGTCCGCCACGTCCCGGGTGTTGAGGTCGGCGAGGATCAACGCCCTCGCGCTGTGCAGGGCTGCTTCGATTTCAGGGCTGGACATCCGCCCATTGTCCCGCAACGGGCCCCGGGAACGCCGCGAGGGCGGCCCCCCGAAGGGGACCGCCCTCGCGATCGGAACAGCCGATCCTCGAAAGGATCAGAAGTCCATGTCACCGCCCGGCATGCCGCCGCCCGCGGGGGCACCGGCCTTCTCGGGCTTGTCGGCGATGACGGCCTCGGTGGTGAGGAAGAGCGCCGCGATGGAGGCGGCGTTCTGCAGGGCCGAGCGGGTGACCTTCGCCGGGTCGATGATGCCCGCGGCGATGAGGTCGACGTACTCGTTGGTCGCGGCGTTCAGACCGTGGCCGGCGGGGAGGTTGCGCACCTTCTCCACCACGACACCGCCCTCAAGGCCGGCGTTGACCGCGATCTGCTTGATCGGGGCCTCCAGCGCCACGCGGACGATGTTGGCACCGGTGGCCTCGTCGCCCTCCAGCTCCAGCTTGTCGAACACGACACCGGCCTGCAGCAGCGCAACGCCACCACCGGCGACGATGCCCTCCTCGACGGCGGCCTTCGCGTTGCGGACGGCGTCCTCGATGCGGTGCTTGCGCTCCTTGAGCTCGACCTCGGTCGCCGCGCCGGCCTTGATCACGGCGACGCCGCCGGCCAGCTTGGCGAGGCGCTCCTGGAGCTTCTCGCGGTCGTAGTCCGAGTCGCTGTTCTCGATCTCGGCGCGGATCTGGTTCACGCGGCCCGCGACCTGGTCGCTGTCGCCGCCACCGTCGACGATGGTGGTCTCGTCCTTGGTGATGACCACCTTGCGGGCGGTGCCCAGCAGGTCGACGCCGGCGTTCTCCAGCTTGAGGCCGACCTCCTCGGAGACCACGGTGCCACCGGTGAGGATGGCGATGTCGCCGAGCATGGCCTTGCGGCGGTCACCGAAGCCCGGGGCCTTGACGGCGACGGACTTGAAGGTGCCGCGGATCTTGTTCACGACCAGGGTCGACAGGGCCTCGCCCTCGACGTCCTCGGCGATGATGACCAGCGGCTTGCCGCTCTGCATGACCTTCTCCAGCAGCGGGAGGAGGTCCTTGACCGAGCCGATCTTGGAGTTGACGATCAGGATGTAGGGGTCCTCGAACGAGGTCTCCATCCGCTCCAGGTCGGTGGCGAAGTAGGCCGAGATGTAGCCCTTGTCGAAGCGCATGCCCTCGGTGAGCTCAAGCTCCAGACCGAAGGTGTTGCTCTCCTCGACGGTGATGACGCCTTCCTTGCCGACCTTGTCCATCGCCTCGGCGATGAGCTCGCCGATCTGCGTGTCGGCGGCCGAGATGGAGGCGGTGGAGGCGATCTGCTCCTTGGTCTCCACGTCCTTGGCCTGGGCGAGCAGCTGGTCGGAGACGGCCTTGACGGCCTTCTCGATGCCGCGCTTCAGGGCCATCGGGTTGGCGCCGGCCGCGACGTTGCGCAGGCCTTCCTTGACCAGGGCCTGGGCCAGGACGGTCGCGGTGGTGGTGCCGTCGCCCGCGACGTCGTCGGTCTTCTTCGCGACCTCCTTGACGAGCTCGGCACCGATCTTCTCGTACGGGTCCTCGAGCTCGATCTCCTTGGCGATGGAGACACCGTCGTTGGTGATCGTGGGGGCGCCCCACTTCTTCTCAAGGACGACGTTGCGACCCTTGGGGCCGAGCGTGACCTTGACGGCGTCGGCAAGCTGGTTCATCCCGCGCTCAAGGCCGCGGCGAGCTTCCTCGTCAAACGCGATGATCTTTGCCATGTGAAGTGGTCCTCCGAGACGGCGGCGAATGCTCGGACCGGTAGGTGCCCGCGACGGACGGCCCTGGTGTGCGGGGGTCCTTTCCCCTACCGCTCCCGGGGGCCTCACCGACCCGGTCCGTAGCACTCTCAAGCTGTGAGTGCTAACGCCAATGATTAGCACTCCACCATGTCGAGTGCAAGCCCAATCGACGATCCAGGCGGACGCGTCACGGCGCCGCGGGCGCCCGCGGGAGGGACGCGCGGGGCCGGACGTGCCGACGGGCCCGTACGACGTGAGTCGTACGGGCCCGTCGGTCGAAGCGGATCACCAGCCCTTGGGCCGAGACGAGGCTCCGGGGTCCGGAAAGGTCAGACCGCCGCGCGGACCATGTCCGCCTGCGGGCCCTTCTGTCCCTGGGAGATCTCGAACTCGACCCGCTGGCCCTCCTCGAGGGTGCGGTAGCCGTCCATCTGGATCGCGCTGTAGTGGACGAACACGTCCGCACCACCGTCGACCGCGATGAAGCCGTAGCCCTTCTCCGCGTTGAACCACTTGACGGTGCCCTGAGCCATTCCGAACTCCCCTAGTGCTGTACTGGCCCTTCACGGTGCCCGCGGGTCGCGGTCCCGGGTCTGGTTGAGGCCGACCCGGGGAACCCCCCCTGAGCACAGCCCCGCACACCACGGACACCCACCGAGAGCCACCGGGCGGTGACCGGCTGAACGGGTGAACGCGTCGACCGCGGCTGAATGTATCCGTACCGAAGCCCTCTGCAACAGGCCCAGCCACCGGGAATTCACGGCGACTGTCAAGGGGCAATACCGGATCAATATGGATAAATTTGGCATTCGGCGCGGGACATAGCGGACGAATTACCCGAAACACGGCAGGAATTCTGACACCTGCCTGACATGTTCCACGGGCGCGACCCGCACCGGTCTCAACGACCGGACGGTCACGGGTGTCGCGGAGCGCCCACGGGCGCGGAAGCTGCCGGAATGGGGAGGGGACCCGTCATCGGCACTGTCGGACACTTTACTCCGCCGCGGGCCGCCCGATTCCCACCGGGACACCGAGAGCCGCCTTCCCGGCCCGGAGAATGCGATTCCGGGTGGGGAAGGCGGCTCGGTCGTGCGCTACGGCCTCGGGCCGCTCCTGCCGCGGCGGCGGCCGCCGCCGGGGCTCAGCAGCCGCCGGCCACCGCCGGGATGATCGAGACGCTGGCGCCGTCCTTGATCTCCGTGGCCAGGCCCTCGGCGAACCGCACGTCGTCGTCGTTCACGTAGATGTTCACGAAACGGCGCAGCTTGCCGGTGTCGTCGAGCACCCGGGCCGCGATGCCGGCGTGGTTCTTCTCCAGGTCGGCGAGGACCTCGGCGAGGGTCGCGCCCTCGGCGGCCACCTCGGCGGCGCCGCCGGTGTAGGTGCGCAGGATGGTCGGGATGCGGACGTTGGCGCTCATGGCGGTGGCTCTCCTAGCGGGGTGGGGGATCAGGCGGAGGCGAGGCCGGCCGAGCGGAAGGACTCCAGCGTCGGGCGGATGGTCGCGGTGAAACCGGCATCGGCCACCGCGTCCAGGGTCTTGAGGCCGTCGCCGGTGTTGATCGCGACGGTCTCCTTGGACGGGTCCAGCTGACCGGTCTCGACCAGCTTCTTCAGCACGCCGATGGTCACCCCGCCGGCGGTCTCGGCGAAGATGCCCTCGGTGCGGGCCAGCAGCTTGATCGCCTCCACCACCTCGGCGTCGGTCACGTCCTCGACCGCGCCGCCGGTACGGCGGGCGATGTCCAGGACGTAGGGGCCGTCCGCCGGGTTGCCGATCGCCAGCGACTTGGCGATGGTGTCGGGCTTGACCGGACGGATGACGTCCCGGCCCGCCTTGAAGGCGGCGGAGACCGGGGAGCAGCCCTCGGCCTGGGCTCCGAAGATCCGGTACGGGCGGTCCTCGACCAGGCCGAGCTTGATCAGCTCCTGCAGGCCCTTGTCGATCTTGGTGAGCTGGGAGCCCGACGCGATCGGGATCACGAGCTGCTCCGGCAGACGCCAGCCCAGCTGCTCGCAGATCTCGTACGCCAGGGTCTTGGAACCCTCGCCGTAGTACGGGCGCAGGTTGACGTTGACGAAGCCCCAGCCCTCGCCGGCCGGATCACCGATCAGCTCCGAGCAGAAGCGGTTCACGTCGTCGTAGTTGCCCTCGATGCCGACCAGCTCGCCGCCGTACACACCGGCCATGACGACCTTGGCCTGCTCCAGGTCGTGCGGGATGAACACGCAGGACTTGAAGCCGGCCCGGGCGGCCGCGGCGCCCACCGCGCCGGCCAGGTTGCCGGTCGAGGAGCAGGAGAGCGTGGTGAAGCCGAACACCCGGGCCGCCTCGATGGCGCAGGCCACCACGCGGTCCTTGAACGAGTGCGTCGGGTTGCCCGAGTCGTCCTTGACGTACAACCGGGCGCTGAAACCGAGCTCGCGGCCCAGGTTGTCGGCCTTCACCAGCGGGGTCCAGCCCGGGTTCAGGTTGGGCTTGTCGGCGACGTCGGCGGGGACGGGCAGCAGCGGGGCGTAGCGCCAGACCGACGCCGGGCCGGCCTCGATCCGCTTGCGCAGCTCCTCGGCGTCGATGGAGCCGAAGTCGTACGCGATCTCCAGCGGGCCGAAGCACTCCTGGCACGCGAAGCTCGGACCGAGCGGGAAGCGGGTGCCGCACTCGCGACAGGAAAGCGCGGTGGCGGGGCCGAGGTCAACGGTGGACGCGGCGGCTGCGGTGTCGATAGCCATGATGGCGGAGGCCTCTCTCCTCATCTTCCCCATGACGCGGGCGCGCCACAGGACGGAATTGGCACCTGTCCCGCCGGGCCGCCGAAGCCGCCGCGCGAGAAGGTTGCCGGGACTTCGACGGGCCGTTCCCTCAGTCCCTCTGGATGAGCTCTGTGAAGTTGTGGTCCTGCTCAGCGGGGGACCCCGGCGTGCGAAGGTCTGAACGCTGTACGAAGACTGTATCCGAAGGCGTCAACCCTGAACCCGTCCGTCCGCCACCCGAGATGCCCCGGGCGGCGTGAGCCGCCTCACCCACACTGGTTGCGCCCCACCCGTGCTGTGCCCCACCAAGGAGTGTGCCCGTGCCTGCCGAGCTGCCCACCGCGCTTCTCCCGGAGGTGGCGTCCTGGCTGCGCCGCCGCTCCTGGAGCGCGGCCGACCGTCCGGTGCACAGCCTCCTCGCCGCCAAGCGGGCGGCCGGGCCGGCCGGAACGATCAGCGTGGTCCTGCCCGCCCTCGACGAGGAGGCCACCGTCGGGGACATCGTCCGGGTGATCCGCCGGGAGCTGATGGAGCGGGTGCCGCTGGTCGACGAGCTGGTCGTGGTCGACTCCGGGTCGGCGGACGACACCGCCGGGGCCGCCGCCGCCGCGGGCGCCCGGGTGGTGCACCGGGACGCGATACTGCCCCGGCTGCCCGCCGAACCCGGCAAGGGCGAGGTGCTCTGGCGCTCGCTGCTGGTCACCTCCGGCGAGATCGTCTGCTTCGTCGACGCCGACCTGCGCGAGTTCGACCCGGCCTTCGTCTCGGGCATCGTCGGCCCGCTGCTCACCGAGCCGGGCCTCCAGCTGGTCAAGGCGATGTACGACCGCCCGCTCACGCCGGCCGGCGGCGGCGCCGAGGGCGCCGTCGGCCCGGTGGACCCGGTCGGCGGCGGCCGGGTCACCGAGCTGGTCGCCCGGCCGCTGCTCAACCTCCACTGGCCCGAGCTGGCGGGCTTCGTCCAACCGCTGGGCGGCGAGTACGCGGCCCGCCGCTCGCTGCTGGAGCGGCTGCCCTTCCCGACCGGGTACGGCGTCGAACTCGGCCTGCTGGTGGACGCCCTGGAGACGGCCGGCCTGGACGCGCTGGCCCAGGTCGACGTGGGCGTGCGCCGCCACCGCCACCAGGACAGCCAGGCGCTGGGCCGGATGGCCGCGACCATCTACCGCACCGCCCTGGAGCGGCTGGACCGCAGCCACCGCCTGAAGGCCGGCGAGGATCTGGTGCACCCGCTGCTCACCCAGTTCACCCGGACCGGGGACGGCTTCGCCCCGCAGACCCACCGGGTGGGAGCGGTCGAGCGGCCCCCGATGCGCACCGTCGCCGAGTATGCGGGCCGTCACACCACGCGATAGGGGGTTTGGGGGCACCGGCCCACGGCAAGGTTCCAACCATGGGCGATCTCACGACGGTACGTTCGAGTCCGACCGGCAGCGCCCCCGTCCTGGTGGCCTCCAACCGGGGCCCGGTGTCCTTCACCCGGCAGGGCGACGGCACGCTGAGCCTGCGCCGGGGCGGCGGCGGCCTCGTGTCGGGGCTGTCCGCCATCGACGACCCCTCGGCGGTCTGGGTCTGCGCGGCGCTCGGCGACGCCGACCGGGCGGCCGCGCGCGAGGCGCCCGAGGGGCGCCTGGACCGGGCCGGCCACGACGTCGGCGGACAGGCCGTCCGGATGCTGGACATCGATCCCGACACCTTCGCGCGGGCCTACAACGGCGTCGCCAACTCCACCCTGTGGTTCGTCCACCACCTGCTGTACGCGACGCCGACCGAACCCGCCTTCGACGCCGGCTTCCGGACCGAGTGGGCGGCGTACGAGGCCTACAACGCCGCCTTCGCCGACGCGCTCGCCGCCGAGGCCGCCCCCGGCGCGGCCGTCCTGGTGCAGGACTACCACCTCTCGCTGGTGCCCGCGCTGCTCCGGGCCCGGCGCCCCGACCTGCGGATCGGGCACTTCTCGCACACGCCGTGGGCGCCGCCGGACTACTACCGGATGCTGCCGGACGACGTCGCCGAGGCCGTCCTGACCGGCATCCTCGGCGCCGACCGGGCCGCCTTCCTGACCCGCCGCTGGGCCACCGCCTTCGCGGACTGCTGCGCGGACGTGCTCGGCGCCGAGGTGGACCACGAGGCGCTCACCGTGACGCACGCGGGGCGCACCACCCGGCTCGGCGTGCACGCACTGGGCGCCGACGCCGACTTCCTGCGCGAGCGCTCGCACCGCCCCGACGTCGACGAGCGCCTCGCCGCGCTGCGGGAGGCGGTCGGGGATCGCCGCACGATCGTCCGGGTCGACCGCACCGAGCTCAGCAAGAACATCGTCCGCGGCCTGCTCGCCTACCGGCACCTGCTGCGCACCCGGCCCGAGTGGCTCGGCCGGGTCGTGCACATCGCCTTCGCCTACCCCTCACGGACCGACCTCGCCGAGTACCGCGCGTACACCGCATCGGTGGAGCGGATCGCCGGGGAGATCAACGCCGAGTTCGCCGCCGACGGCTGGCAGCCGCTGATCCTGCACGTCGACGACGACTTCCCGCGCTCGCTGGCCGCCTACCGGCTGGCCGACGTCGCCCTGGTCAACCCGATCCGGGACGGCATGAACCTGGTGGCCAAGGAGGTCCCGGTGGTCTCCGACGCCGGCTGCGCCCTGGTCCTCTCCCGGGAGGCCGGCGCCCACGCGGAGCTCGCGGACGACGCGATCACCGTCAACCCGTACGACGTGATCGCCACCGCGCAGGCCCTGCACACCGCGCTGGTCATGCCGGAGGCCGAGCGCACCGAGCGCACCAAGCGGCTCGCCGCGGCGGCCACCGCGCTGCCGCCGCAGCAGTGGTTCCTGGACCAGCTCGACGCGCTGCGCTGAGCCGGGCCGGGCCGGCGGCCCGGCCCGGCCCGGCCCGGCCGCCCGGGTCAGCGGCCTTCGATCCGCTCCGCCAGCGCCCGCGCGAGCGCGACCACGCCGGCCGGGCCGGGGACCACCAGGTCCGCCCGGTCGGCGATCTCGGGAACGGCCGGCTCACCGTCCGCGGCGCTGCACACCAGCAGACCGGGCACGCCCTCGCCGCGGAGCTTCTCGACCGCGGCGAAGGCCGCGAGGTCGCCCAGGTCGTCCCCGGCGTAGAGCACCGAGCGGGCGCCCCGCTCCCGCAGGAAGGCGGTCAGCGCGGCGCCCTTGTCGATGCCCGGGGGGCGCAGTTCCAGCACCAGCCGACCGGGCTCCACCAGCAGGCCGTGGTCGGCGGCCAGGCCGGCCAGCGGCTCGCGCAGCAGTTCCAGCGCCGCTTCGGGCGCGGCGGCGCGGCGGGTGTGCACGGCCAGCGCCCTGCCCTTGTCCTCCACCCAGGTGCCGGGCGGCGCTCCCGCGCCCTCCAGCCACTGCTCCAGCAGCGGCCGCAGAGCCAGCACCCCCGGGTGCGGCGCGGGGGCCCTGACCTCGCTGCTGGCGGAGTCCCAGCGCTCCACCCCGTACTGGCCGAGCACGACCAGGCCGGGCACCTGGGCGAAGCCGCCCAACTCGACCGCCAGGGCGGCCGGCCGGCCGGTGAGCACCAGCACCGAGTCGACCCGCGGGGCCAGCGCGGCGAGCGCGGCGGCGGCGTCGGGGTGGGCACGGGCCCGGGTCGGGTCGGGGACGATCGGGGAGAGCGTGCCGTCGAAGTCGAAGGTGAGGACGGCCCCGCCGGGGTCGGCGAGCAGGGCCGCCAGCCCGTCCCGCCCGGCGGTCGTTCGGGGCTGCGGCAAGTCGGTGATGGCCATGTTCGGACCCTACCCACGGCTCCCCGGAGCACACCGCGACGCACCGCGGGGCACCGCCGGTGCGCCGTCCGGGGCCGGCGCCACGGCTCTCCACCGCCCACCCGTCCGTGGGCAGGCTCTAGCGGGCCGCCCGCTTGCGCTCGCGGATCCGGCGCAGCCGGTTGATCAGCAGCGGGTCGTGGGCGAGGGCCTCCGGGCGGTCCAGCAGGGCGTTGAGCAGCTGGTAGTACCGGGTGCCGGAGAGTCCGAGCTCCTCCCGGACGGCCCGTTCCTTGGCGCCGGCCGTCCGCCAGGGCCTGGCCTCCAGGGCCAGCACGGCGAGCTCCCGCTCGTCGAGCTCCGCCATCGCCGCCACCTCCGCGTCCGCCCGGGCCGCCGGGTGCGGGCCCCTACGAGGTGTCATTCTCCCCCGCCGGTCCGACACACTCTGCCGCCCCCGCCCGGCGCCCCGGGCGGGTTAGCGTCGGGAGCATGACCGACAGCTACGCCGTGCACGTGCCGAGTGCCGAGCTCGAACCCGACCCGCTCGACCCCGCTCAGATCGTCTCGGGCACCCCGGAGGTGTCCGGCCGGGTGCTCTGGGAGTCCGCGGACGGCCGCCAGCTGCGCGGGATCTGGCAGATCACCCCGGGGGTGGTCACCGACACCGAGGCCGACGAGCTGTTCGTGGTGCTCAGCGGCCGGGCGACGATCGAGTTCGAGGGCGGTCCGACCCTGGAGGTGGGACCGGGCGACGCGGCCGTCCTGCACGCCGGCGACCGGACCACCTGGACGGTCCACGAGACCCTCCGCAAGGCGTACGCGCTCACCCTCGGCTGAGAGCCGCCGTGCCCGCCCCCGGTCGGGGACGGGCACGGCGGGCGAGCGCGGCCGGCGGCTGCGGCGGGCGGGTGCGGCTAGCGGACCTTCTTGGTCTCCGCCGCGGCGGCATCCTGCAGGCCGCCGAGCACCGCGGCGGCGTCGCCGGTCGCCGCCTTGCCGATCTCCGCCTTGATCTTGGCGCTGATCTGCTCCCAGGCCGGGTCCCCGAGCGGGTAGAAGTTGGCGTTGGGCAGGGCGTCGAGGAACTGCTTGAGGTCGGCGTGCTTCCCGTTGCCGCTCATCTCGGCCAGGGTGTCCTCGGTCACCGGCAGCAGGTTGTACTTCTCGTCGAAGGCGAGCTGGCTGTCCTTGGCGTACACCATGGTGAGGAACTTCTTGATCTCGGTCTTGTGGCCGTTGGCCTTGAAGGCCATCATCCAGTCGGCCACGCCGAGCGTGCCGGTCCTGGCCACGCCGTCCTTGCGCGGGAGCGGCGCGGTGCCGAAGTCGACGTTCGCGGCGGTGGCCGCGCCCAGCAGCGAGGGGTGGCCGTTGAGCATCGCCACCTTGCCGGCCGCGAAGTCGCCGAAGGCGGTTTTGCGGTTGACCGTGCCCGGGTCGGCGTAGGTGTCGTGGGTCTCGATGAGGTTGGTGTGCAGCCAGGTGAAGGTGGCCACGTTCTGGGGGCTGTCGATGGTGTAGTTGCCGACGTCGTCGGAGAGGCTGCCGCCGCCGCTCATCGCCCACATCATCGACTCGGCCTGGGCCTCCTCGGAGCCGAGCGGCAGCCCGTACGGGATCACGCCGGGCACCTTGGCCTTGATCTTGTCGGCGTCCTGGCGCAGTTCGGACCAGGTGGCCGGGGGCTGGGTGATGCCCGCCTTCTGGAAGATCGTCTTGTTGTAGAAGAACACCCGGGAGGAGGCGACCCAGGGGATGCCGTACTGGGTGCCGAGCACCTGGCCGGCGTGGGTGAAGTTCTCGCTGAGGTTGGCCTGGGTCTCCATCGAGAGCACGTCGGCGGCGGGGTAGAGCCGCCCGGCGGCGACCTGGTCGGCGAAGCCGCCGGTCTGCACGAGGTCGGGCGTGTCGCCGCTCTTGATCAGGTCGGCGACGTGCTTGTCGATGTCGGTCCAGGCGACCACGTCGACCTTGACCTTGATCGAGGGGTTGGCCGCCTCGAAGCGGTGCGCGAGGTCCTCCCAGTAGGGCTTGGAGCTGTTCGCCTCGGAGTCGCCGTAGTCGGCGGCGACCAGCTTCAGCGTGACGTCCGAGCCGGACAGGAGGCCGCAGCCACTGAGCAGCAGCGCACCGGTCACCGCCGTTCCGATCAGCCGACAGGACCCGTGGGCACGCCTGTTCACCGCGGTTACCGCCTTCGTGAGGGAGAGTGTCGGCAACACTTCCAAACCGGACACTGACAGGTCCAGACCTCTTCGGGGTAGTTACCGAAGTGCGGGGTCACGTTGCAGCACGCGCAATGACATTACGGCGATACCGGACAGATCAACCTCCCGTCCGGTCGGGGTTAAGGCTCTGATCACCTCGACGCCCGCCGCCGTGAACGCAACGGTCGGCTCCTCGCCCACCTCGACTCCGGCGGCCCCACTCCCATGACGGGCCATCACTCCGGGCGCGCCGACCGGCTCGTCGGGCCCAGGCGCCCATGACGTCCGGCACCACGACGCCCCGGGCCACCTCGTCCGGCGCGGCGGCCGGTGGCCGCGGACGGCCTGAGCGACCGCGGGTGATCACGCCGCCGCCGGGGGCACCCCCGCTCCGGACGGACCGTCAACTCGCACCGGATCCGCCGGCCCCTCGGTGACGCCGACCGGCACCCCGGCGGACCCGACCGGAGCCGCCCCCCGCCGCCCGACCGACTCGGGGCGGCCCGCGCAGCCCCCCGACGCCTGGCGGCGGTGGCTCCGCCGTCGAGGTCGCGCCGCCGGACGGCGACCGGGACGCCCGGGCCGCGCAGCCCCTCTCCCGACGTCCGGCCGATCAGCCGCGGCCGGCGGTCGCACCGGCACGTTCCCCCGTTCGCACCCCCGGACACGGGCTGCGCCCTCCCCCGCGCGCCACGCGCCGCGCGCCCACCCTCTGCATCCCGCCTCTGCATCCCCGTGCGCACCCTGCGCGGGATGCGCGAGGCGGGCCCGGCCGCGCGCATCCCGTCCGGGGCGGGCCCGGCCGCGCGCATCCCGTCCGGGGCGGGCCCGGCCGCGCGCATCCCGGCCGGAACGGGCGGGGCCGGACGCATCCCGTCCGGGGCGGGCGGCCCGGCCGCCGCACCTCACCGTCGGCCGAGGGCGTGGCGGAGGTCGGACAAATCACCCGTTCCCCACCCGCAGCGACAAATCTCACTAGCCCCCGGACGGACCAATCGGCCAACTGGACTAGACCTCTTTGCCCTGGCCAGGCGAAACTGTCCCGGTGAAGTACGTCATCGCACTCGATGTAGGCGGCACCGGCATGAAGGCCGCGCTGCTCGCCCAGGACGGCTCCGTGCTGTTCGAAGCACGCCGACCGACCGGGCGGGAGCACGGCACGGACGCCGTGGTCACCACCATCCTCGACTTCGCCGCCGATCTGGCGGACGAGGGACGGGGCCGTTTCGGCTGCGATCCCCTCGGCGCAGGCGTCGCCGTCCCGGGGACGCTCGACGAGAAGAACGGGATCGCGGTGTTCTCCGCCAACCTCGGTTGGCGGGATCTCCCTCTGCGCAAACTCCTCGGCGAACGCCTGGCCACCGGGGGCGGCGCCCTGATGCCGGTCGCGCTCGGCCACGACGTCCGCTCCGGCGGGCTGGCCGAGGGCAGACTCGGCGCGGGCCGGGGCGTCGACCGGTTCCTCTTCATCGCGCTGGGCACCGGCATCGCCGGCGCCATCGGCATCGGTGGACGGATCGAGGCGGGCGCCCACGGCTACGGCGGCGAGATCGGCCACGTGGTGGTCCGCCCCGGCGGCCCGGCCTGCGGCTGCGGCGCCCGCGGCTGCCTGGAGACCCTGGCCTCGGCCTCGGCCGTCTCCCGGGCCTGGGCCGAGGTGACCGGGGACCCGGCCGCCGACGCGGCCGCCTGCGCGGAAGCCGTCGACGCCGGGGACGAACGCGCGCTGCGGGTCTGGCACCGCGCGGTCGACGCCCTCGCCGACGGCATCGTGCTGGCCCAGAGCCTGCTCGACCCGTCCACGGTGATCGTCGGCGGCGGCCTCGCCGAAGCCGGTGACACGCTCTTCACGCCGCTGCGCGCGGCGGTCACCGAGCGGTTGACCTTCCAGATGCCCCCGAAGGTCGTACCGGCCATGCTCAAAGACACCGCCGCATCCCTTGGCGCCGGCCTGCTCGCCTGGGACCTGCTCTCGATGGAGGTGACCGCGTGACGACCGCGCGGATTCAATCAGCGGCTCAGCCGCGGCGCACCGTCCTGTCCGGCGCCCGGCTCGTCCTTCCCGGTGGTGTCGTCGAGGACGGCCGGATCACGGTCGAGGGCTCCGTCATCTCGACCGTGACGCAGGCCCGGGGGGAGAACGGCACCGAGCGGGAGCCGGGCGACCTCGACCTGGCGGGCCACACCGTGGTGCCGGGCTTCGTCGACCTGCACGTGCACGGCGGCGGCGGCGGCTCCTACGCCTCCGGCATCGCCGAGGAGGCACTCACCGCCGCCCGGACCCACCTGCTGCACGGCACCACCACCACCGTCGCCAGCACCGTCACCGGCGAGATCGACGAAGTCTGCCACCAGGCCGCCGTCCTCTCCGAACTCGTCGAGGACGGCATCCTCGCCGGCGTCCACTTCGAGGGCCCGTTCATCTCCCACAACCGCTGCGGCGCCCACCGCCCCGACCTGCTGCGCGACCCCGACCCCACCCTGGTCCGCAAACTCGTCGACGCCGCACGCGGCCACGCCACCATGGTCACCCTCGCACCGGAACTCCCCGGCGGACTGGAATCGGTCCGGATGCTCGCCGACCTCGGCGTCATCGCCGCCGTCGGCCACACCGACTCCGACTACGCCAAGACACTGGAAGCCATCGAAGCCGGCGCCACCGTCGCCACCCACCTCTTCAACGCGATGCCCGGCATCCAGCACCGCGCCCCCGGCCCCATCATCGCCCTGCTCGAAGACGAACGGGTCACCGTCGAACTGATCAACGACGGCGTCCACCTGCACCCCTCCGTCCTCGACCTCGCCTACCGCACCGCCGGCGCCTCCCGCGTCGCCCTCATCACCGACGCCATGGGCGCAGCCGGCATGGGCGACGGCCTCTACCCCCTCGGCCCGCTCCAGGTCCGCGTCCAGGACGGCATCGCCCGACTCGTCGAGGGCGGCTCCATCGCCGGCTCCACCCTCACCCTCGACGTCGCCTTCCGACGCTCCCTCACCGTCAACGGGCTCAGCCTCAACCAGGCCGTCGAATCCCTCAGCGCCGTACCGGCCCGCCTGCTCGGCCGCTACGACACGATCGGCTCCCTCGAAGCGGGCAAGAACGCCGACCTGGTCGTCCTCGACTCCACCACCCACGACCTCGTCGCCGTCATGCGCGGCGGCCACTGGATCACCGGCGCCGAACGCCTCACCCCCGTCACCACCGCCACCACCGCCTGACCAAGCCGACCGGCCGGCCCCGCGCGGCGAACGGGTTCGGACGGCGTCGACCGACCGGTCGACGCCGTCCGTGCCGGGTCAGCCGTTCGGGGACACGGTGATCTGGTCGACCAGGACGGTTCCCGCTCCCGCCGGCACGGTCACCGTGACGGTGTTCGACCCTGCCTGGAGCTGCGGCAGGATGTAGGTGCTGTACCAGGACTGCGTCGGGTCGCCGCCCGGCGCGTAGTTCTGCAGGTTGAGACCGCCGTCGCGGTCCTTGCCGTTGACCGAGACACCGGCCCGGACGTCGGCCGCCGGGTTGTTGAAGTGCACCAGGAACTTGTAGGTGCCCGCCGCCGGGACGCTGCCCGTCCAGGTCACCGAGGAACCCGCCTGGAGCGTCAGATAGCCGCCGTCCGCCGACTTGGCGCCCTTGACGGTGTTGCCCAGCGGAGCGTTCTGCCCCTGGAGCTGGCCCGCGTCGGTGGTGGTCGGACCGGCGACGGTGGGAGTACCGGAGGGCGTGGCGCTGGCCGTGGCACCGGCCGAACCGGTCGCGGTGGCCGGCGCGCTGGTGTGGCCGCCGGTGGCCTTCCGCCTGGTGTCCGGATCACCGCTGGTCGACAGGGCGATGCCCGCGCCGACGGCGATCGCCGCGACCACGGCCACCGCGCCGATCACCGCGCCCTTGCTGCGCCCGCTGCTCGGCCGCTCCTCGCCCGGGCGGGGGCGCGAGCGCTCGGCGTAGCGGCTCTGCTGGGTGGGCAGCTCGCCGCCGTACGACGGCTGCCCAGGGTTCTGGCCCTGGTTCTGACCCTGGCCCTGCCGGCGGCCGTACGGCTGGGCGCTCTCCTGGTACTGCGGCGCCTGGCGCTGGGCGGGCTGGCCGTACTGGGTGCGCCCGACCTCCACCGGCCGGTTGTAGGAGGTACGCGGCACACCGGGCTGCTGGCCGCTCTGCCGGCCGTCCTGCGCGGTCTCCCCCTCGGCGGGCCGGTAGAGATAGCCGAACGGGTCGTCGTCCTGCGGGGCACCGCTTCCAGGGCCCTCGGGCACTCCGTTGCTGCCGGCGCTCGTCACGGTGGTCAACTCCCCGTCGCGGTGCATCGCACGGCAACCACGCCGTACGGGCCCAGGTTGGTCGCTCGTACCCGGGAACCCTACCTTCCGCGCGTGACCCGGGGAAAAGCCCCGTACGGGCCGCCGCTCCCGGCCGCGGCCGGGAGTCAGCCGGCCCGGCGGTGCGAGCGCTCGCCGCGGGCACCGCGGACGGCGCCACCGCGGGCCCGCTTCTCGTCGTACATCCGTTCGTCGGCGGTGTGCAGCACCTCTTCGATGCTCATGCCGCAGCCCGCCCAGCCGATCCCCAGGCTGACGCCCACCCGCATCGCGCGGTTGTCGATCCGCATCGGCGGGATGATCGCGGTGCGCAGCCGGTTGGAGAGCTCCTTGGCCTCCTCGCGGCCGATCCCGTCGGCCAGCACCACGAACTCGTCGCCGCCGAGCCGGGCCACCGTGTCACCCTCCCGGACGACCTGCTGGAGCCGCCGGGCGACCTCGACCAGGACGGCGTCGCCGGCGTTGTGACCGAACCGGTCGTTGATCGACTTGAAGCCGTCCAGGTCGCAGAAGAGGACCGCGAGGCCCTTCTCGCCGCCGGCCGCGGCGCCGCCGGAGCGCAGCGCCCCGCTCCAGAGCTCACCCCCGCCCGCGAGGTCGGCGGGCACCACCGCGTGCGCGTGGTCGGCGCCCGCGCCGTAGGCCGGCAGGTAGCCGGCCGGCCGGCCGGCCCCGAGCGCCTCGGGACCGCCGTAGCCGTGCATCGGCACCGGGCCGGAGCCGTGGCCCTCGATGCCGTCGAAGGCGGAGTGCGAGCTGTACGAGAGCTCGCCCGCCCCGGCGTAGCCCGGCTCCGGCAGCCGGTCCGCACCGTACGCCGCCGCGTGCTGGGGCGCCCCGCCGGGTGCCTGCGGCAGGCCGCAGAGCCGGCGCCCGAGCCGGGCCTTCAGCTCGGCGCCGTTCGGCAGCCCGGTGAGCGCGTCGTGGCTGGCCCGGTGGGCCAGCTGGAACTCGTGCCGCTTGCGTTCCTCGATGTCCTCGACGTGGGTGAGCAGGAAGCTCGGGCCCTCGGCGGCGTCGGCGACCACCGAGTTGCGCAGACAGACCCACTGGTAGCCGCCGTCCCGCCGGGAGAGCCGCAGTTCGGCGCGGCCGCTCTCGGCGCTGGTGCGCTCCAGCAGGGCTCTGTCCTCGGGGTGGACCAGGTCGGAGAAGCTCTGCTGGCGCAGCACCGCGCGCGGGCGGCCGAGCAGCCGGCAGAGCGCGTCGTTGACCCGGGTGAGCTGGCCCCGGCCGGCGCCGTGCAGCTCGGTGATCGCCATCCCGCTGGGGGCGTACTCGAAGGCCTGCCGGAAGCTCTCCTCGCTGGCCCGCAGAGCCTGCTGCTCCTTCTCCAGCCGGGCCAGCGCGCGCTGCATCTCGGCGCGCAGGCGGGCGTTGCCGATCGCGATGGAGGCCTGCAGGGAGAACATCTCCAGGGCTTCGCGGGTCCACGCGCCGGGGCGCTTGCCGCTGCGCGGGCGGTCGACCGAGAGCACGCCGAGCAGGTCGCCGCCGGCGCTGTACATCGGGGCGAGCAGGCCGTCGCTGGGGTGCCAGTCGTTGGTGTAGACGGGCAGCGGGCCGTCGCCCGTCCAGCGCGGGATGTCGCTGCCGATGGCCCAGCCCCGGTCGTACGGCAGGAAGCGCAGGGTGCCCCAGTGGTCGCTGACGCCGAGCAGCCGGTCCCAGGACTCCCGGGAGCCGACCTGGCCGAGCAGGACGGAGGGGCCGCCGAGGGCACTCTCCTCCAGCTCCCAGACGGCCGCCACCACCAGGTCGCCGTCGGGGCGTACGAGGCTCACCGCGGCGGCGTCGAAGCCGAGTCCGTGCACCGCGCCCTCGACCACGGCCTGCAACGTGCCCGCCAGGCTGCGGGCAGCATTGAGGTCCGCCACGACCCGGTGCAAGGTGCGGAGGGTCGCCAGGCGGACGTACGGCTCCGACTCGGCTTCCATGCGGGGGCTCCCCGGCTGCTTCGGATAGTTCTTGATTGGTTATCGTCCGATTGCCAGAAGAACTGAATCACAGGGAGCACAACGATCGGCACTCTCGGTCAGCAATAGCCTGCCACTTGTGACTCAAATCACATCATGGATATGCGCCCTTATTCAGTTCATCCGCCCAATAGGTGGACATATCGCTACATCGCGACCTTTCAGATGGTCGGCCGCAGCGGCCCGGGCCTGAAGCCACCGGACGGCCGGCAGGCCCTGCGGTTCACTCCTGGGAGTGACGAAGCGGTCCTACCCGTGTCCCGCCGGGAGTCCTACGACCAGGGCCCGATGCCGCGCCGGCCGCCCGGCGACTACCGTGCGGTACGTGTACTCGTCCCCGCAGCCCGACGCTGCCCCCCTCGCCACGCCCGACGAGTTCCGGGCGGCCCTCTCCCAGCTCGCCTCCGGCGTGACACTGGTGACCGTCCACGACCCGGAGGAAGGGGCGAACGGCGAGGACGTCGGCATGACCGCGACGTCGTTCCTCTCCGTCTCGTTGGAGCCGCCGCTCGTGCTGATCTCGGTCCGTGAGGACTCCCGGATGGACGAGGTGCTCTCCCGGGTCGACACCTGGGCCGTCTCGCTGCTCGGCGAGGGGCAGCGGACGCTCGGTGCCCGGTTCGCCATGAAGGGGCGGCTCAGCGACCGCCTGCTGTTCGCGGACACCCCGCACCGGCGCGGCCCGATCAGCGGCGCGCCGCTGATCGACCGGGCGCTGGCCACCGTCGAGTGCCGCACCGAGCAGCGGATAGCCGCCGGCGACCACACGCTGCTGCTCGGACGGGTCCTCCAGGCCCGCGTGCCCGATCCCGGTGGCAACCCGCTGCTGTACTTCCGCGGTGGCTACCGGCAACTCGGCTGAGCCGCGGCGGCCCGCCCGCCCGGTGAACCGCGGTCAGTCACCCTGCGAGCGCCGCCCCTGCTTCAGCTCCGCCCGGTGGCGTTTGTTGGACAGCCGCCGCTCGACCATGCCCTTGCTGGGCTTGGTCGCCCGCCGGGCCTTGGGCGGCGGCGCGGTCGCCTCCCCCAGCAACGAGGCCAGCCGGGCCGCCGCGACCTCGCGGTTGCGCCACTGGGAGCGGTGCTCGGAGGCCTTGACCACCAGCACCCTGCCGTCCACCAGCCGACTCGCGAGCCGCTCCAGGGCGCGTTGCTTCCACACCTCGGGCAGGGCCGCCGAGGCGGCCAGGTCGAAGCGGAGCTCGACCTGGGTGTCGGAGGTGTTCACGTGCTGGCCACCGGGGCCGGAGGAACGGGAGAAGCGCCACAGGAGCTCGGCGTCGGGGACGACCACCGATCCCCGGACGCGGATGGGCTCGGGCATGGCACCATCATCGCGCGCCGGACGGGGACCGGTCACGCGGTTATCCACCACCGCCCGGACCCCCGACAATGGCGGATGTGATCGAGCTCGGCTACTCCCTGTCCAACCGCTTCCCGGACCCCCCGCAGACCGACTACCGCAACGCCTCCGTGCAGGCGCTGCGGTACGACCTGTTCTGCGGGGACGTCTTCCTGGACGCGGACGGTGAAGAGGTTTCCACAGGCTGGGGATGGGTGCCGGTCCTCGACTTCGCCTGGGCCCTGTGCGACATCGTCGAGGAACTCGACCGGGATCCGGACGGCAACCGGGCCGCCCGGGTGCAGGGAGCGGACCTGGACTTCACCCAGAACACCGAACTGCTCCGGTTCGCCCGCCGCTTCAACTGGGTCGAGGTGACCGCCACCTGGCTGCCCGACGCGCCGCCCGTCGTGGTGCGCCACTCCGAGCTGCGGCGCGAGGCCAGGGATTTCCTCCAGGACACCCTCGCCGACCTCTTCGACATGCACTCCGATCTGGCCGACAATCCGAACATCTGGTCCCTGCAGGGCCGGTTCCGCCGCATCTGACGGACCGGCACGGCGGCGCGCCCGAAAACGATCATTGAACGGGCCATTGCCCGGCCTTCACCCGGGCAAAAGAATCTCGACGACCGGGATTCGGAACCAAGCCCGGCCGTTCCCGCGTTATCTCCGGCAAAAGCAACGAAGGGACAGCATCACCATGCCAGTGAGCCTCTCCAAGGGTGGCAACGTCTCGCTGACCAAGGAGGCCCCCGGCCTGTCCGCGGTCACCGTCGGCCTCGGCTGGGACGTCAGGACCACCACGGGTGCCGAGTTCGACCTCGACGCCAGCGCGATCGTGCTGAACGCGGACGGCAAGGTCCTGTCCAACAGTCACTTCGTGTTCTTCAACAACACCAGCACCCCGGACAACACCGTCGTGCACACCGGTGACAACCGCACCGGTGAGGGCGCCGGCGACGACGAGGCGATCAACGTCAACCTCGCCGGCCTGCCCGCCGAGGCAACGAAGATCACCTTCCCGGTCTCGATCTACGACGCGGTGGCCCGCTCGCAGAGCTTCGGGCAGGTCCGCAACGCCTACATCCGCGTGCTCAACGCGGCCGGCGGCGCCGAGATCGCCCGCTACGACCTCTCCGAGGACGCCGCCACCGAGACCGCCATGATCTTCGGCGAGCTCTACCGCAACGGCGCCGAGTGGAAGTTCCGCGCGGTCGGCCAGGGCTACGCCTCCGGCCTGGCCGGCATCGCGCAGGACTTCGGCGTCCAGCTCTGACACTCCCGCCCGCGCCACGACGACGGATGCCCGGCCCCCACCGGGGGCCGGGCATCCGTCGTCGTGGCCCCGGTCAGCGGCCGGCGCGCAGCGCGGGCAGCTCGATGTACTCGGTGTCGTCGTCCGCGCTCAGGTCGACCACCTCGGGGGCCAGGCCCTGCGGCCGCTCCGACTCCCGCACCTGCTCGGGCCCGGCGGCCTCCGGGGCGCCGAAGAGGGCGCTCTCGGCGACCGCCTCGTCACCCAGCACGTCCGCCAGGTCCGCCCGCTCGCCCAGCTCCGAGACACTGCCCACGGCAGGGGCCGGCGCCACCGCGCGGACGGCGGCACCGCCACGCCCGAAGAAGCTGAAGTTCTGGCCCCGGCCGGACTGCGAGGTCCGCGGACGCTGGCGCTCGGGCCGCAGCACGGCCGCCGGGGCGCCGCCCAGCTGCTCCACGGTGGCCGTCAGCACCGGCCGCAGGGGCGACGCGCCGACCGCGCGGGCGCCCAACCCGGGCTGCGCCGCACGAGCCGCGGCGGGCACCGCCGAGACCGACGCGCCCGGGACGGGCTGCGCGGGAGCGACCGGGGCCGGCGCGGCCACCGGGACGGCCGCCAGGGCCGGAACGCCCTTCTCGGCCACGACGGCCGCGGCGGTCGCGACGGGCCGGGCGGCCGGCGGGGCCGTGGTGGCCGGCACCGGACGGGCCCGCAGCGACAGCTCCGCTCCGGCGACCCGCTCGCGCTGTTCCTCCAGCGCCGCGGCCTGCCTCGCCAGGTGCCGCAGCACGGACGCCGCACGGACGTAAGCGGCCGGGGTCGCCGGGTGCCTGGGCCGGGCCGCCGCGAGCGCCCGCTGGGTCGCCTCGGCCTCCTTGAGAGCCTGCTCGGCGACCATGACGGCCCGCTCGCGCAGCAGCCGGGCGATCTCGGTCTCGGCCTTCGCCAGACGCGACTTCTCCGCGGTGAGCCGGCGCCCGAAGCGGGTGGCCCGCTCCTCGGCGACCTCGGCGGCGTACTCGGTCTCGGCGAGCTGCTCCTCGAAGCGCTCCTCCGCCCGCATCCGCTGCGCCGCGGCCACCTCGGCGGCCGCGCGGGCGGCGCGGTCCCGCTGGCGCAGCAGCAGGGTGATGCCCAGCGCGGCGAGCACGGCGGCGACGCCCACCGAACGGACCAGCACCGGGTCCTGACTGAAGACCAGGGCGGTCACGGCGGCCACGACGAGCACGGCGGCGGCGGTGGGGGGAGCGATCCGGCCGAGGACGGAGGAATGACGATGACGTCCGCGAGACATGCACAAGAAACTAGCGTGCGAATTGGGCCCCTGTCAGCCCAGGGTGCCATTCCGCCCTTGACACGCCGAGAGGATTACCGCACGTGTCCACCCGCTCGCCCAAGGTCACCACGGGCGGAGCGCGCCGGCCGGGCGACGGCGTGTACAGCTGCTGCGGCGGCGTGCGGGCCGGGGCAGCCCGGCGGTTCAGCGCGGCGAGGCGCGGTTCAGCGCGGCGAGGCGGCCGGACCGGTCGGGTCGTCGTGGTCCTCGGGCAGCCGGCAGACGTGCTGGAGCCAGAGCGCCGCCGCCATCACGCCCACCCCGGCGAGCACCGCGAACCCCGCCGTGACCGCCTGCGAGCGGCGCGCCTCGACGTCCAGCTCGGTGAGCAGCTGGATGCCCGTCCCCGCGTAGATCCCCGTCACGACGGCCGAGACCAGTGCGCTCGCCTGCGCCAGCACGACGGCGCGGGCGGCGCCCAGCGGGTCGACGCCCTTGGCCCCGGGCTGCCGCTCGCGCGCCGCCTTGAGACGGGCGCGCAGCGAGATCGCGGTGGCCAGCAGCACCACCGCCACCGCGGCCAGCACGATCGGGGCGGCGGTGGGCACACCGGGCAGGGTGTCCAGGGACGCCCACAGCCTGGCACCGGCCCAGGCCAGCGCCGTGGTGACAGCGGTGATGCCGGCCAGCAGACGGATGCGAAGCAGCTTCACTCGGACAAGGTCCTTCCCGGATACCGGAGAGACGGGCGGCCGTACCCGGGTGGCACGGCGGCGGCGTCAGGCCACCGTATCGGGCCCGCACGCGCTGACACCTACTCGTACGGTCGGGGAGCCGTCCCGGTTCCCGACCGGGACGGCTCCCGCCGACCGGCGCCGGGGTGCACGGCTACTCGGGCAGTCGCAGCTCGATGTCCTCCCGGCGACGGACACCCTGTGCCGTCTCGCCGCCGAGGCCCTCCAGCAACGTGGCGACCGTGCCGAGGCCCGGCAGTTCGGCCGCCGGGTCGGCGTCCAGCCACGGGGCGAGCACGAAGGCCCGCTCCTGGGAGCGCGGGTGCGGAAGCAGCAACTCGGGGTCGTCACTGGTGACGCCCTCGTAGGCGAGGATGTCGACGTCCAGGGTGCGCGGCCCCCAGCGGACGGTGCGGACCCGGCCGAAGGCGTCCTCGACCGCGTTGCCCCGCTCCAGCAGGGAGTGCGGCGGCAGGGTGGTGCGCAGCACGACCACCGCGTTGTAGTAGTTGGGCTGCTCCTCGGGGCCGCCGAGGGCCTCCGTCTCGTACACCGCGGAGACGGCCTTGATCCGCAGCCCGGGGGTGTCGGCGAGGGCGTCGACGGCACCCTGCAGGGTCTCCAGGCGGTTGCCCAGGTTGCTGCCGAGGGCGATCACCGCGTACCGCGGGTTGTGCAGCGTGGTGTCCGCCGAGTCCACCCGGCGCTCCAGGTCGAACGTGGTCGGCGAGGCGGTCGGATCACTGGTGCTCATCGGATTCCCTCTGCGGCTTGGCGGCGGGACTCGGCGCGCAGGTCATGCGCGGCCCCGGTGGATGGTGACGGTGACGTCGTCGAACGGCACGGTGATGGGGGCGTCCGGCTTGTGCACCGTGACCTCGACCTCCTCCACCGGGTCGTGCTTGAGGCACTGGTCGGCGATGCGCTGGGCGAGCGTCTCGATCAGGTCGACCGGCTCGCCCGCGATCACCGCGGTGACCTCCTCGGCGATGACTCCGTAGTGCGCCGTGCGGGTGAGATCGTCGCCGGATGCGGCAGGGCGGGTGTCGAGGAACAGCACGAGGTCGACCACGAAGGTCTGGCCCTCGACGCGCTCACGCTCGAAGACGCCGTGGTGGCCCCGGGCTCGCAGACCCCGCAGGG
This sequence comes from Kitasatospora sp. NBC_00315, assembly GCF_041435095.1. Lineage (NCBI taxonomy): Bacteria > Bacillati > Actinomycetota > Actinomycetes > Kitasatosporales > Streptomycetaceae > Kitasatospora > Kitasatospora sp. NBC_00315. The sequence continues at coordinate 3,735,819 of NZ_CP108025.1, forward strand.
TGACGCGGTCCAGCAAACGAATCACTGCTCCCAGTCGGACGGGCCCTGCCTGCGCAGGGCGAAGGCGGGCATCGTCGCCCGCCGGTCATCGAATCTACCTGCGAGCACTGACAACGCCTGACCGTCCTACCCGGCACGGTGTGGCGTCACGCACGCCGAAGCGGCGATCGAGGTGAACGTTCCGTGCCCGTACCGGGTGGGTGCCGTTGTCCCTCCGGCGCGGGGCCGCCGGGCCGCCGGCCTCAGTCCTCTTCCTCGTCGTCCCCGCTGGTCAGCACGGGTGAACCATGGTGCGACCAGAGCTTCCAGCCGCCGTCCGTGCGCCGGAACAGGTTGGTGGAGACGACCTTGCCCCCGACCAGCGGGCCGAGCTCGCCCTCCTCCTCGGCCTCACCGCCGGAGAGGATGTTCTCGGTGCAGGTGACAAGGGCCACATCGCCCTGCACCTCGGCCTCGACGTCGGTCAGGAAGAACTGGATGTACTCCGTGTTCATCATGATCAGCATGTACGAGCGGGTGACCTGGGCCCGTCCGCGCAGCACCGGCCAGCCGGGGTGGACGCACACCACGCCGCTCTTGTCGTCGGCCTCGGCCGCCCCGAGCCAGGCGTTCTCGACCGCCTCCAGATCGCCGTTCTCCAGCGCCTCGTAGAACGCCCGGTTCGCCGCCAGGACGGCGTCCCGGTCCGCTTCCGGCGCCTGCCGGCCCGATGTCCCGCCACTCAACCTGCCGTCACCTGCCACAGACCCTCCCACCCATTCATGCCGCCTTCACCCCTGCCGAGCCGCGCGCTGCCAGGCCGCGACCACCCGGACGGCGTCCGCGGTACCGGCCACGTCGTGCACCCGCACCGCCCAGGCGCCGCCCTGGGCCGAGAGAACCGACACCGCTGCGGTCGCGTCGTCGCGCTCCCGGGCCGGGCGCAGCTCCCCGGTTTCCGGGTTGGCCAGCAGCGTACCCAGGAACCGCTTGCGCGAAGCGGCCACCAGCACCGGCCTGCCGAGAGCGGTGAGGGCGTCCAGCCGGCCGAGCAGGGCCCAGTTGTGCTCGGCGGTCTTGGCGAAGCCGAGGCCGGGGTCCAGCACCAGCTGCTCCTCCTTGACGCCGGCCGCCAGCAGCGCCTCCACCCGCGCGGCGAGCTCGGCGACCACCTCGGCGACCACGTCGCCGTACACCGCGCGGCTCTCCATGTCGGCGGACTGCCCGCGCCAGTGCATCACCACGAACGGCGCGCCGGTGGCGGCGACCACCTCGGCCATCGCCGGGTCGGCCAGTCCCCCGGAGACGTCGTTGACCAGCCGGGCGCCGGCCGCGACGGCCTGCTCGGCCACCGAGGCCCGCATGGTGTCGATGCTGACCACCACGCCGGCCTCGGCCAGCTCCCGGACCACCGGGACGACCCGGTCCAGCTCCTCCCGCTCGCTCACCCGCTCCGCTCCCGGACGGGTCGACTCACCACCGACGTCGACCAGGTCCGCCCCGCGCGCCCGCAGTGCCAGCCCGTGGGCGATGGCCCGGGCGGGGTCGTGCCAGAGCCCTCCGTCCGAGAAGGAGTCGGGCGTCACGTTGACCACGCCCATCACGGCACAGCGGTCGAGTTGCGGCAGACCGGACGGCGGGCGGTGCGACAGCGGGTAGTCCATACCCCCATTATCGAGCCGGCCCCGCTCCGGGCACGCGCCACCGCCGCGCCGCCCCCGCCACGCCGCCCCCGGCCGGAAGCCCCGCCCCGGGCGCCCCGGAGACGGGCGACCCGGAGGCGGGCCGGCGCCCCGGTCAAGCGGCTTCGGTGATCTCCGGGCACGGCGGAGCCGGCATCAGCCCCTGCCGCTGACGCTTGCGGCCGAACCTCGGCATGCCGAGCGTGATGAAGGCCTCCGCCTGCATCACGGCGAAGCCGATCCGCGGCAGGTCCCGGGTCTGCGGGTAGACCAGGAAGCGCGGTTCCCAGTCCGGCTGGAACTTGGCGTTGAACTTGTACAGCGACTCGATCTGGAACCAGCGGGAGGAGAAGACCAGCAGCCCGCGCCAGGCGCGCAGCACCGGGCCGGCGCCGATCCGCTCACCGCGGGCCAGCGCGGACCGGAACATCGCGAAGTTCAGCGAGACCCGGCGGACGCCGAGCGCCGGCACGGCCTGCAGGGCGGCGACGATCAGCAGTTCGTTGAGGCCGGGGTCGGCGGCGCGGTCGCGCCGCATCAGCTCCAGCGAGATGCCGTCCGGCCCCCAGGGCACGAAGTGCAGCACGGCCTTGAGGTCGTCGCCGCTCTCGCCCTCGGCGGGCGCCTTGTGCGCGGTGACCACCACGCAGTCGTCGTCGCCGGGATCGCCGAATCGGCCGAGTGCCATCGAGAAGCCGCGCTCGGTGTCGGTGCCGCGCCAGCGGGAGGCGGCCTCCGCGATCCGGTACTTCTCGTCCTGGCCGAGCTCGCGGACCCGGCGCACCTGGCAGGAGTAGCCGTTGCGCTCGATCCGCTTGACCATCTGGCGGACGTTGCGCATGGACCGGCCGGCGAGCGAGAAGGTGCCCGTGTCGACGATCGCCTCGTCGCCGAGCTCCAGCGCGTCCAGCCCCGCCTCACGGGTCCAGACCTCGCCCCCGACCTCGCTGCAGCCGACCACGGCCGGCACCCAGGCGTGCTCGCGGGCCATGGTCATGAACACCTTGATGGCGCCGGGCCAGGCCTCGACGTCGCCCACCGGGTCGCCGGAGGCGAGCATCACGCCGGAGATCACCCGGTAGGACACGGCCGCCTTGCCGGTGGGCGAGAACAGCACGCTCTTGTCGCGGCGCAGGGCGAAGTAGCCGAGCGAGTCGCGCTCGCCGTGGCGGGCCAGCAGCGCCCGGACCTTCTCCTCGTCCTCGGCGGTCAGCTCGGGTTCCGGCTTCTCCGGGCGCAGCGCGAGGTAGGCGGTGGTACCGGCGGTCAGCAGGCCCAGCGCGCCGAGCAGGTAGGCGACCAGGTCGGAGACCCGCTCGTTGCTGTAGTCGATCGGCCCCTCGAAGCCGAACAGCCCGTAGACCACGTGCTCCAGCCGGTCGAAGAAGCTGGGGTCGTGGATCTCGGACTTCCAGCGGACGCTGACGATGAGCAGGCCGAGGAACACGCTGACGGCGCCCATCACGACCAGGTTGGCGACCGCGCGCCAGCGGGTGCGCGGGTCGGCCTTGGCGTAGAACTCGCGCCGGTGCACCAGCACCACCGCGAGCAGCACCAGGGAGACCACGGCGGGGCCGACCTGGTGCCAGCGCAGGATGTGCAGGGCCGCGCCCACCGGCAGGAGCACGCACACGGCGCGCCAGGCGCGCACCTTGCGCCGGCGCAGGGCGTGCGCCAGCAGCACCAGCAGCAGCCCGACCATCAGCGTGCCGACCGCCGCCAGGGTGGTGGTGCCGCCGGGCAGCTGGCCGTTGATCGAGTGCATCCGGGTGTGCCGGAACTTCGGGAACACCGCGCTCGCGATGTCCAGCAGACCGATCAGCAGGCAGGCGTAGCCGACCGCGCCCGGGAGCCAGGACCGCGGTACGGCGGCCGCTTGGGTACGAAGTGTCTGCAGTCCACGCCGACGGGGCGGCGGGGCGGGCGACGGCTCAACGGACACGGGAACGCTCATGGGAGGACAGCGTAGAGGGTGTGGAGCGCCGTCCCGCGAATCCTGGGGAGGAGCGGTGATGGACATTCATGTTATTTCCTCATTCAGGCAATGCGCGCACCAAATCCCGGATAACGGACGGTGAACCCGTCTCCGCTCCCGCGCGCCGATTGGTCCATGGGTGGGATCCGACCACGCTGCCGCGCGGCGCGGTCGGCCGCCGGAACCCGCGGTACGTACGGTGGACGCCGCGTTCCGGGGTGACGGTTGCGGGCGTCGCCGCCTTCTTCACACTCCTGCCACTGCCCGGTCAGCCTAGCCCCGATGGCCCGACCTGACGACCTGTCACACGATGAACACGTCATGACAGTGATGCACCGAAGGGCGACGGGCATGGAACTGACCAGCGACTCACTGCTGAACACGCTGCTCGCGGCGGGCGCGCTGTCGCTGCTCGTGACGCTCTGGCTGTGGCCACGCCTCGCGCGCCAGCGGCCGCTCCCGATGCTCGGCAGAATCCTGCTGCTGACCGTCACTCAGGCGACCGTGCTGGCCGTCCTCGCCGTGTCGGTGAACAACTCCTTCGGCTTCTACACCTCCTGGGACGGCCTGCTGCACCCGGGAGGCGCGGCTCTGACGCTCACCGGTTCGGCCCATCAGAAGGGCGCCGCCCCGGACACCGAGGCGCTCGTCCAGCCGAGCACCGAGGGCGGTCTGGAGACGGTCACCGACCTCCCGAAGGGCCCGCCCGAGGAGGTCGGGAAGGTGGAGTCGATCCGGGTGACGGGCAAGGAGAGCGGCCTGTCGGACCAGATGTTCATCTACCTCCCGCCGGAGTACTACAACCCGAAGTACTCCCGGATGCACTTCCCCGTGCTGCTCGCCATGTCCGGCTTCCCCGGCACCGCGCTGCACCTGCTCTCCGAGCTCCACCTGCCGCAGACCGCCTGGGAGCTCCAGCGCACCGGCCAGATGGCGCCCACCATCATCGTGATGGCCCGGCCCAACGTCGCCGACCCGCGCAACACCGAGTGCGTGGACGTACCGGGGGGACCGCAGAGCGAGACCTGGTTCGCCAAGGACATCCCGGCCGCCCTGCGCGCCACCTACCGGGTCTCCCGCTCGGCCGCCTCCTGGGGCACCTTCGGCTACTCCACCGGCGGCAGCTGCTCGCTGCGGCTGACGATGCGCTTCCCCGACGTCTACGGCAACGCCGCCGGCCTGCACGCCGACTTCGCGGTGCCCGAGGACTACTCCACCGGGGGCAATCTCTTCGCCGGAAACCGTGCCCTCGCGGACCAGAGCGACCTGACCTGGCGGCTGCGCAACCTGCCCGCGCCGAACGTCGCCCTGCTGCTGGTCAGCACCCGCAAGGAGGAGGACTACACCGCCACCCAGGCGTTCCTGTCGGTCGCCGAGCAGACCTCGGCCGCCCATCCGGAACTGCGCACCGACTCGCTCTTCCTGGACGACGGAGGCCACAACTTCGACAGCTGGCGGCGCGAGCTGCCGGCCTCCCTGCAGTGGCTCAGCGACCACATGGAGACCCCGCAGGACCGTGAGCCCCGCCAGTAGCCGCCATCCGTCGGGGTTCCTGCCGACGGGTGAATCCTCTGCGATCCGCCGTAGGGGCCCGCCCACGCCAGGGAACGCATCAGGACCGTCCGACCGTCCCTGGGGGACCCGTACAGGAGGCCACGTGCTGACCACCCGCTCGCTCTTCGACGAGATCTACCGCAACGACGAGGCGTACCAGCTCTTCTGCAGCATCGCGGCCGGCGGCGAGGACCAGGGTGGCTGGGAGAACGAGCGCATCCACGCGCTGGCCCAGGACCCGGTGCTGGCGCCGAAGATCGCCCGGCACGGCGCCGACGAGCGCAAGCACGGCCGGATCTTCACCCAGCTGCTGCACAAGCGCGGCCTGGAGAAGGTGTCCGTGCCGGCCACGGCCGACTACTGCATGCTGCTGGAGCGCCAGGGCATCGGTCTGGCGCACGAGCGGCTGACCTCCGACGTCCCGCTCGCCGAACGGGAGATCATCACCTATCTCGCGCACAGCCGGGTCACCGAGCAGCGGGCCGCCGAGCAGATGCGCCAGCTGGTGCGGGCCTACCGCGACAACCCCGACATCGGCCGGGCGATGCAGATGATCTCCGCCGACGAGGACAACCACCTCGCGTACTGCCACGAGGAACTGCTGCGGCTGACCGCCGCGGGCCACGGGCCGTACATCCGGCACTCCCTGGAGCACATCGCGAAGGGCGAGATCCGTACCCACCGGGACGTCGGCCTCGCGGTGATGGCGGCGATGGGCGTCATCCTGGGCTGGCCACGAGGCCGCCGGATGCTGCTGGCCGCCGGACTGTACGGGCTCTACCTGTACGAGCGGACGGTGGGCTGGCGACGGATGGTGCGGCTGCGGATGCCCGCACGCCGCAACGCCCTGGGCACCCCCGCGCCGCCGCACGCCGAGCACGCCGGCTGAGCGAGGGGCCCGGAGCCGGGCGTGGCGGGCGCAGGGCGGTCAGCGGTCAGCGGTCAGCGGTCAGCGTCCGATGATCAGGCTCATCGCCTCGGCCCGGGTGGCCGGGTCGCGCAGCTGTCCGCGCACGCACGAGGTGATGGTCTTGGCGCCGGGCTTGCGGATGCCCCGCATCGACATGCACATGTGCTCGCACTCGATCACGACGATCGCCCCGCGCGGTTCGAGGATCCGCATCAGCGCGTCGGCGACCTGGCTGGTGAGCCGCTCCTGCACCTGCGGGCGGCGGGCGTAGACGTCGACCAGCCGGGCCAGCTTGGAGAGTCCGGTGATCTTGCCGCTCGCCGACGGGATGTAGCCGACGTGGGCGACGCCCCGGAACGGCACCAGGTGGTGCTCGCAGACCGAGGTCAGCTCGATGTCCTTGACCAGCACCATCTCGTCGTGGCCGAGATCGAAGGTGGTGGTCAGGACGTCCTCGGGCTCCTGCCACAGGCCGGCGAATATCTCCTTGTACGCCCGCGCCACCCGCGCCGGGGTGTCCATCAGCCCCTCGCGGTCCGGGTCCTCCCCCACGGCGATCAGCAGCTCCCGGACGGCGTTCTCGGCCCGCTTCTGGTCGAAGACCCCCACCGAGGGCGGGCCGTCGAAGGTCACCGGGTCGATCATGCGGGGCCTCGCTCATTCGTGGGGCGGCTGCACGGCAGCCGCCGGAGTGGACGGAAGCGGCGAAAAGGCGGATGCCGCGCCTCCAGGGTACAAACCCCGGTGACGCGGCATCCATTCCGTACGGTGTGCGGTCAGCCCTCCGTGGAGGGCTCGCCGACGGGCGGCAGCTTCACGGTGTCCACCACCGGTGCGGAATCCGTCGGAGCGGCGGCGCCGTTGGTGAGCGCCAGCTCCTTCGGGGACTGCACCGGCGGACGGGTGGACGGCGTGCGGCGGGACGAGCCCGTCCAGGCCGGACGGGCCGGGCGCTTGACGATCGTCGCGAAGACCTCGGCGATCTGCTCCTTGTTGAGGGTCTCCTTCTCCAGGAGCTCCAGGACCAGGTTGTCGAGCACGTCGCGGTTCTCGACCAGGATCTCCCAGGCCTCGTTGTGCGCGTTCTCGATGAGCTTCTTGACCTCTTCGTCGACCAGCCCGGCGACCTCTTCCGAGTAGTCGCGCTGGTGACCCATCTCGCGGCCCAGGAACGGCTCCGACTCACTGGAGCCGAACTTGATCGCGCCCAGTCGCTCGGTCATGCCGTACTGGGTGACCATCGCGCGGGCGGTGGCGGTGGCCTTCTCGATGTCGTTCGAGGCGCCCGTGGTGGGGTCGTGGAAGACCAGCTCCTCCGCCGCGCGCCCGCCCAGCATGTACGCGAGCTGGTCGAGCATCTCGTTGCGGGTGGTGGAGTACTTGTCCTCCTCCGGCAGCACCATGGTGTAGCCGAGGGCCCGGCCGCGGGACAGGATGGTGATCTTGTGCACCGGGTCCGCGTTCGGAGAGGCCGCCGCGACCAGGGCGTGACCGCCCTCGTGGTACGCGGTGATCTTCTTCTCCTTCTCGGACATGATCCGGGTCCGCTTCTGCGGGCCGGCCACGACGCGGTCGATCGCCTCGTCCAGGGTGAAGTTGTCGACCAGCTTCTTGTCGGAGCGGGCCGTCAGCAGGGCTGCCTCGTTGAGGACGTTCGCCAGGTCGGCGCCCGTGAAGCCGGGGGTGCGCTTGGCGACGGCCCGGAGGTCGACGTCCGGCGCGACCGGCTTGCCCTTCTGGTGCACCTTGAGGATGTCCAGGCGGCCCTGCAGGTCCGGGCGCTCGACCGCGATCTGCCGGTCGAAGCGGCCCGGGCGCAGCAGCGCCGGGTCCAGGATGTCCGGGCGGTTGGTGGCGGCGATCAGGATCACGCCGCCCTTGACGTCGAAGCCGTCCATCTCGACCAGCAGCTGGTTGAGGGTCTGCTCGCGCTCGTCGTGACCGCCGCCGAGGCCCGCACCGCGGTGCCGGCCGACGGCGTCGATCTCGTCGACGAAGACGATCGCCGGGGCGTTCGCCTTGGCCTGCTCGAAGAGGTCGCGGACCCGGCTCGCGCCGACACCCACGAACATCTCGACGAAGTCGGAGCCGGAGATCGAGTAGAACGGCACCCCGGCCTCACCCGCGACAGCGCGGGCGAGCAGGGTCTTGCCCGTTCCGGGCGGGCCGTAGAGCAGCACACCCTTCGGGATCTTCGCGCCGACGGCCTGGAACTTGGCCGGTTCCTGGAGGAACTCCTTGATCTCGTGGAGCTCCTCCACCGCCTCGTCGGCACCGGCGACGTCCGAGAACGTCGTCTTCGGGGTGTCCTTGGTGAGCAGCTTGGCCTTCGACTTGCCGAACTGCATGACCCGCGAGCCGCCACCCTGCATCTGGTTCATCAGGAAGAGGAAGACCAGCACGATGATGACGATCGGCAGCATCGACAGCAGCAGGCTGACGAAGGTGCTCTGCTTCTCGGGGCTGACGGTGTAGCCCTCGGGAAGCGTGTTGGAGTTGTTGTCGTCGATCTGCGTCTGCAGCTTGGCGGCAATGTCCCTGCCCTGGTCCCCGATGTAGGAGGCCTGGAACTTGCCGCCCGACGGCGTCTTGCCGGTTCCAGAGGTCGGCAGACTCGTGCCGTCCTTGAGCTGGATCTTGACTGTGTTCGAGTCACCTGTGGTGATCTGCGCCGATTTGACGTCGCCGGCATTGATTGCCGCGACGACCTGCCCGGTGTCCACCGTCTTGTAGCCGTTCGAGTCCGAAACGACCTGCATCAGCACAACGACGGCGAGGACGGCCAGCACGATCCACATGATCGGCGCACGGAAGTATCGCTTGACGTCCATCCATGCGGGGCGTTGCCGCCCCGTCCCTCCTGCCACTCAACGGCGCAGTGCGGCCGTTGGCCGCCGGCGCATCCGGGTCTGTGCTCGTATGAAGAGCGGGTTGCTCATGTGAAGAGCGGTTTTATTGGACCGTACCGCAGTCCGTCCCCTTTACAGGCGGGAGCACGGCGGGACGACCTGTTTTCTTGTCCCCCGACCCAACGGGCGGGAACGGCGTACTGTTCCCGCCCGTCGCCCGAACGGCTTCTCAGCCGCCGTAGACGTGCGGGGCCAGGGTGCCGATGAACGGCAGGTTGCGCAGCTTCTCCGCGTAGTCCAGGCCGTAGCCGACCACGAACTCGTTGGGGATGTCGAAGCCGACGTACTTGACGTCGATCTCGACCTTGGCGGCGTCCGGCTTGCGCAGCAGCGTGCAGACCTCCAACGAGGCAGGCCGGCGCGAGCCGAGGTTGCCGAGCAGCCAGGACAGGGTCAGGCCGGAGTCGATGATGTCCTCGACGATCAGGACGTCCCGCCCGGCGATGTCGGTGTCGAGGTCCTTGAGGATCCGCACCACACCGGAGGACTTGGTGCCCATCCCGTACGAGGAGACGGCCATCCAGTCCATCGTCACCTGCGAGTGCAGCGCGCGGGCGAGGTCGGCCATGACCATCACCGCACCCTTGAGGACGCCGACGATCAGCAGATCACGTCCGGCGTAGTCCCGGTCGATCCGCTCGGCCAGCTCCAGGAGCTTGGCGTCGATCTCGTCCTTGCTGATGAGCACCTTCGCCAGGTCGGCGCCCATGTCCTTGTCGTCCACCGGGGATACGTCCTCAAACGTTCGGGGTCTGTTTCGGCGGCGGCCAGGCGTGCCCCGGGCCATGCCTGCCCGTCAGTCGCCCTGTCGCCGAAACACCAGGTTGCCACACCTGCGGGTGGCCTCGACGCCGCCGGGTAGGTGCAGGGGGCCCTGACCACGCCAGCCGGTGACCAGCAGGTCGACGGTTTCGAGGTGCCGCGCGAAGAGGTCCCCGGCCGGGCAGCCCGCCCGCAGCGCGGCCCGGCGCAGCACCCGGCGGCGCACCGCGGGGGGCAGTTCGGCCAGTTTGGCGACGTCCAGCCCGCCTTCGCCCGTGCGGAGGTCGCGTTCGGCGAGCACCGCCCACTGGTCGAGTGCGTCGGCGTCGTCCCGGAAGAGCCGGGCGGTGCGGGCGAGCGCCTCCACCACGCCGCCGCCCAGGTGCTTCTCCAGGACGGGCAGCACCTCGTGGCGCACCCGGGAGCGGGTGTAGGCAGGGTCACAGTTGTGCGGGTCGTCCCAGACCGGGATGGACTGGGCCGTGCAGGCCTGCCGGGTCGCGGCGCGGTCGAGTTCGAGCAGCGGGCGGCGGTAGCGGCCCTTCTGCGCGGGCATGCCGGCCAGCGAGCGGGAGCCGGAGCCCCGGGCCAGGCCCAGCAGGACCGTCTCGGCCTGGTCGTCGCGGGTGTGGCCGAGCAGCACGGCCAGCGCCTGGTGGCGCTCGGCGGCGGCGTCCAGCGCGGCGTAGCGGGCGTCCCGGGCGGCGGCCTCGGGGCCGCCGGCGCGGCCGACCCGCACCGGGACGGCCTCGACCGGGTCGAGACCGAGCGAGCGCAGCCGTTCGGCGACCAGACCGGCGCGTTCGGCGGAGCCGTCCTGGAGGCCGTGGTCGACGGTGACGGCGCCGACCCGCAGGCCGAGCTTGGGCGCCTCGAAGGCGGTGGCGGTGGCCAGCGCCATGGAGTCCGCGCCGCCGCTGACGGCGACCAGGACGAGCGGGGCGTGCGGCGCGGCCGGGGTGCGGGGCAGTCCGGAGGGGTGGCGCAGGGCGTTGCCGATCAGCGTGCCGGCGGCGCCGGCGTTGACCAGCGCGGCGGCGGCCGGGCGCCCGTGCGGCGCGCGGACCGGCGGGGTGTCGGTGGTCCCGGCCTCGGCGGCGAGGTCGGCGAGCGTGCGGCGTACGGCCAGGCGTATCGCGGCGACAGCGGGGTGTGGGCCCACGGCGGAGCACTCCTTGGCGGCAGGGGTACGGCGACCAGACACGGCGGGGAACCGCGCATCTGTGAGCAACCGGTTACCGGCTGCTCACAGATGGTGGCAGAAAGGAGGCACCGGCTACGCCACCCGCGCCACCGGTACGACCACCGTCCCACGTACGGGTGAATGAAAAAACGTATCTCCAGCCGCCGTCTGCACGATTGGACCACTCGTGCGAACACGTTCGACCTGATCGCGGCCGCCGGACCCGGCCGTCTCAGCGCCCGACCCGGGCCACCCAGGCCGCGGGGTTGTGGATCTCGTCCTTGGTGGGCAGCGTGTTGGGCGACGTCCAGACCCGGTTGAAGCCGTCCATGCCGATCCGGTCGACCACCCCGCGCACGAAGACCGCGCCGTCCTGGTACTGGCGCAGCTTGGCGTCCATCCCCAGCAGCCGGCGCAGCAGCAGGTCCAGCCGGTTGGCGCCGCGGTCGCGGCGCTGCTGGAACTTCTCGCGGATCTCCGAGACGCTCGGCACCACGGCCGGGCCGACGCCGTCCATCACCACGTCCGCGTGCCCCTCCAGCAGGGACATCACGGCCGTCAGTCGGCCCAGGATCTCGCGCTGAGCGGGGGACTGGACGACCTCCAGCAGGCCGGCCGAGGAGCCGTCGCCGCGCACGCCGAGCCCGGTCAGGCCGCCCCCGCCGAACGAGCCGGCGGCCTCCCTGACCCGCTCCAGCAGCGCGCCCGGGTCCACGTCCGTCTCGGCGAGGAAGGACTGCACCTCGGCCTGGATGTGGTCGCGCAGCCACGGCACCGCGGTGAACTGGGTGCGGTGGGTCTCCTCGTGCAGGCAGACCCAGAGCCGGAAGTCGGCCGGGTTCACGTCCAGCTCGCGCTCCACCTGGACGATGTTCGGCGCGACCAGCAGCAGCCGGCCCGGGCCGGGCCCGGCCGGGCCGAGCCGGGGCTTGTCGAACAGCGCGGCCGGACTGTCCGGGGCCTCGACCGGCACGTCCGCCGGCGCGAAGGTCTCGTACTGGCCCAGCACCTTGGAGGAGAGGAACGCCAGCAGCGCGCCCACCTCGATCCCGGTGGCCTTCTCCCCCACCGAGCCGAACACGGCGGCGGCCGGGTTGCCGGAGCGCCGCGCCTGCAGCTTCTCCACCAGCGGCTGGACGATGGTGCGGAACCCCGCCACGTTCGCCCGCACCCAGCCCGGCCGGTCGACGATCAGCACCGGGGTGGCGGCGGCCGCGGCAAGGCTGGTGGAGCGCATCCCGGTGTACTCCCGGACGTGCTCCTCCGCCTCCAGCGCGTGCCGGCGCAGCTCGGCGACCACCCCGGCCGCCTCCGCCCGGGACACCTCGGGGCCCGGCCGGACCAGCCTGGTCGCCGTCGCGACCGCGAGATTCCAGTCGACCATGTCAGCACCGCCGCTCGCGCTCGTCATGCCCTCACCGTACGTGCTCCGCCCTGGCCTGGGGAGCCGCATGCGCCGACGGGCTGCGGCCGATGCGCTCCGGGGGCCGGGCCGGCGGCCCCGGGACGGCCGGTGTCCGGTGCGCCCCGGGCCCGGTGGTTCAGCGGCAGCCGCAGGCGGCCAGCCGGGCGGCGATGCGGTCCATCGCGGCCCGGGCGTTGTCGGCGGGTGCGGTGGTCCTCGTCATGACGGCGAACGAGAGCAACCTGCCGTCGGCGTCCACCACCGTGCCCGCCAGGGTGTTGACGCCGCTCAGGCTGCCGGTCTTGGCCCGCACCACGCCGGCCGCGTCGCCCGCCCCCGAGCCCGCGCCGTAGCGCTTGCCCAGGGTGCCGGTGAAGCCGGCGATCGGCAGGCCGGTCAGCACCGGCCGCAGCTCCGGGTGGTCCGGCGAGGCCGCGAGGCCCAGCAGGTGCACCAGCACCGACGGCGGGATCGCGTTGCCCGGGTGCAGCCCGCTGCCGTCGTTGAGCACCACACCCGGCAACTGCACACCGAGCCCGGTGAGGGTCTGGGTGACGGCGCTCGCCGCGCCCTCGAAGCCGGCCGGCCTGTGCGCGGCCAGCGCCACCTGACGGGCGATCGCCTCGGCCAGGGTGTTGTCCGAGGTGGTGAGCAGCCGCTCGACCAGCCGGGCCACCGTCGGCGACTCGACCTCGCCCAGTACCGCCCCGGCCGGCTGCCCGGCCGTCAGCTGGGTGGCCCGTCCCTCGACGGCGACGCCCTGGGCCCGGAGCAGCGCGGCGAACTGCTCCGCCGCCGCGCCGGCCGGATCGGCGACCCGGGCCGGGGCGTCCTCCCGGCTGCGCGGATCCACCCGGCCCTCGTCCACCATCAGTGCGGTCATCAGCGGGATGTTGGCCGCGTCGTAGTTCGCGTGCCGGTCGGTGCCGCTGTAGAGCGAGGTGTCGTAGCCCAGCCGCACGGACGTGGTGCCGGCCGCCTTGAGGGCGGCGGCGGTCTGCCGGGCCAGCGAGTCCAGCGAGGCGGGCGCGGTGTCGGCGTCGGCGGCCACCCCGCCGATCTCGACCTGGCCGGCCGGCAGCGCGCTGAGGGTCGGGTCGCCGCCGCCCACCAGGGTGATGTCACCGGCGCCGGCTCCCCGCACCACCCGGGTGGCGATCCGGGTGTCCGCCGGGATCAGGGCCAGGGCCGCCACCGAGGTCGCCAGCTTGGTCGTCGAGGCGGGCGTCGCGGCCGTGTTCTCCCCCGAGCCGTAGAGCAGTTGACCGCTGGTGGCATCGGCGACCGCGAACGTCACGGTGCCCAGCGAGGAGTCCCGCAGGACGCCTGCCAGTGCCTGCTGGAGGCCCTGCGCGGTCGGTATGCCGACGGCCGCGCCGTCGGCCGGCTGGAGGACGAGCCCGGCCGGCGGGGGCCCGGGCCGACGGGCGCTCGCGCCGGAGATCGCGGAGGCCGTCGCCGCGGGGCCGTGCCCGGCGCCCTGCGAGGCCGTGGCCGTGGCCGTGGTCGCGGCGGGGCTCGGGCTGCGGCCGGAGCCGCCCTTGCCGTCGTTCCCGCCGCCGCCCCGGCCGTCGTGGCCCGGGCCGTCGTCGCCGTGCCCCGAGCCGTGACCGCCCGGGGACGGGGTCGGCGCGGCGTACGCACCGCCCCCGTTCAGCGCGCCGCCCGTCAACAGGGCCACCCCCAGCAGTCCCGCCGCCGCGCGCCGCCGACGCCCCGCCCCCGCACCTGCTCCCACCGACCGGCCCCTTTCCCGAGCACTCGCTCCCGTAGGAGACACTTGGATTCTGTCAGTCCCTACCTTGGAGGAACCGTTGGAGTTCGACGTCCTGATCGAGATCCCGAAGGGCTCCCGCAACAAGTACGAGGTCGACCACGAGACCGGTCGCCTTCGGCTGGACCGGATGCTCTTCACCTCGACCCGTTACCCGGCCGACTACGGCTACGTCGAGGGCACCCTCGCGGACGACGGCGACCCGCTGGACGCGCTGGTCATCCTGGATGAGCCGACCTTCCCCGGCTGCCTGATCAAGTGCCGCGCCATCGGCATGTTCAAGATGACCGACGAGGCCGGCGGCGACGACAAGCTGCTCTGCGTCCCGGCGACCGACCCGCGCTGGGAGCACCTGCAGGACATCCACCACGTGTCGGAGTTCGACCGTCTGGAGATCCAGCACTTCTTCGAGGTCTACAAGGACCTGGAGCCCGGCAAGTCCGTCGAGGGCGCCGACTGGGTCGGCCGCGCCGAGGCCGAGGCCGAGGTCACCGCGTCGGTCAAGCGTCTGGCGGACTCGGGCGGCCACTGAGCCACCGACCGCTGATCTCGTCTTTTTCGAGGCTGCCGGGGCCGGGCCGGGCGGAGCGATCCGCCGGGCCCGGCCTTCGTCGTACCCGGACGTCGCCCTGCGGGCGGGGCCGCCCGGCACCCGCCCGCCACCGCGCGGTCCGACCGGCCGCCGCCACGGCGCCCGCGACCGGCCGAGCGGTGCGCAGCCGCGGCGCCCTGCTGACCGTCGCGCTCGCCCTCGCGCTGGTGCTGTCCGCGCTGCTCGCGGCCGGCGTGGGCGCGTACCGGATCCCGCTCGGCGACATCCTGGCGTCCTTCGGCCACCGGCTGGGCCTCGGCGGCCACCCGCTGGAGCGGGTCCCCGAGTCCGTCCTGTGGAACGTCCGGCTGCCCCGGGTCGTCCTCGCCCTGCTGGTCGGCGGCTCACTGGGCTGCGCCGGTGCGCTGATGCAGGGTGTGTTCGGCAACCCGCTGGCGGAGCCCGCAGTGATCGGCGTCTCCTCCGGCGGCGCGGTCGGCGCGGTGGCCTGCATCGTGCTGGGCCTGGACGCCCTGGGCAGCTGGACGGTCACCGTCCTCGCCTTCACCACCGGCCTGCTGACGGTGTTCGCGGTCTACGCGATGTCACGCTCCGGCGGCCGCACCGAGGTGGTCACCCTCGCCCTCACGGGGGTCGCCGTCAACGCCTTCTGCGGCGCGCTGATCGGCATCCTCCTCTTCGCCGCCGACAGCGCCGCGATCAGCCAGGTCACCTTCTGGCAGCTCGGCTCGCTCTCCCAGGCCACCTGGGGCAAGGTGCTGGCGGTCCTGCCCTTCGCGGTCGCCGGCCTCACGGTGGCACCGCTGTACGCCAGGCAGTTGGACCTGCTGGCGCTCGGCGAGCGTCCGGCCCGGCACCTCGGGGTGGACGTCGAGCGGCTGCGGCTGGTGCTGATCACCGTGGTCGCGCTGCTGACGGCGGCCGCCGTCGCGGTCAGCGGCGTCATCGGCTTCGTCGGCCTGGTCGTCCCGCACCTGCTGCGGATGGCCGTCGGGCCCGGGCACCGCTTCCTGCTGACCGGCAGCGCGTTGGGCGGCGCGCTGGTCCTGGTCGCCGGCGATCTCGCCGCGCGCACCCTCGCCCGGCCCGCCGAACTGCCGCTGGGTGTGCTGACCGCGCTGATCGGCAGTCCCTTCTTCTTCTGGCTGCTGCGCCGGACCCGCGACCGACAGGGCGGCTGGGCATGAGGTTTCGCACCCGGAAGATCCCGGAACGCCCCTCCTGCGGCGACGAGTTGCTGTCCACCGCGAGCCTCGGCCTGACCCTGGGCGGGCGGGCGCTGCTGACCGGCGTCCGGCTGTCCGTCCGGGCGGGCGAGGTGCTGGCCCTGCTCGGGCCCAACGGCGCGGGGAAGTCCACGCTGCTCTCCGTGCTGGCCGGTGACCTGCCGCCCACCACGGGCGCCGTCCCGCTGCGCGGCCGGCCGGCCGCCGACTACCACCCGGCCGAACTCGCCATGCAGCGGGCCCTGTTGCCGCAGACCTCGGCGCTTTCGTTCCCGTTCCTCGCCGGCGAGGTGGTACGGATGGGCCGGGCGCCGTGGGCCGGCACCACGCGGGCCGCGCAGGACGAGGCGGTGGTCGCACGGGCGATGGCCGCGACCGAGTCGGCCCGGTTCGCCGAGCGCCCGTTCACCGCGCTCTCCGGCGGCGAGCGGGCCCGGGTCTCGCTGGCCCGGGTGCTCGCCCAGAGCACGCCGCTGCTGCTGCTGGACGAACCCACCGCCGCCCTCGACCTGCGCCACCAGGAGCTGGTGCTGCGCGTGGCCCGCGAGCGGGCCGCCGCCGGGGACGCCGTGGTCGTCGTCCTGCACGACCTGTCCCTGGCGGCGGCGTACGCGGACCGGGTGCTGCTGCTCGCGGACGGCGCCCCGGTCGCGGACGGCCCGGTGGCCGAGGTACTGCGGGCCCCGCTGCTCAGCGAGGTCTACGGCCACCCCGTGGAGGTGCTGGCGCACCCCCGGACGGGAAGCCCGCTGATCCTGCCCGTCCGGGGGTGACGACGCCGACGCGAGGTGCCGGGCACCCCGGGTCGGGCGGTCGCGGCGGACGAGTGCCGGGCGCGCGTGTCGCCCGGTCAGGCGTCGTCGTCCAGCCGAAAGCCGACCTTCAGGCCCACCTGGTAGTGCGCGACGTGCCCGTCGGCGATGTGTCCCCTGATCTGGATCACCTCGAACCAGTCGAGATTGCGCAGCGTCCGGCCGGCGCGGTCGACGCCGTTGCGGATCGCGGCGTCGATGCCCTCGCTCGACGATCCGACGATCTCGGTGACCCGGTAGATGTGGTCGCTCATGACGGCCTCCGTGGGGTGGGCGACAGGGTGTCCGACGAGGTGCGTACGGCACCCGTCCACCGTGCACCCTGCGGCGGCCGTCCGCACGCCCGGGCGGCCGGTCAGACGAGTGCGCGGACCTCGCCGACCGGCACGCCGCCGCCCAGCAGCGGGGAACTGCCGATCCGCTCGACGGTGCCGTCGGGGGTGCTGACGCCCAGTCGGCGCAGCGCCGCCGCCAGGACGGGCCCCCGGGCCCGCTCCGCGCCGTCGTCGATCTTGAAGGCGAGCGCCCGGCCGTCCGCGAACGCGACCACCTGGACGGCCTCGGCCCCCATCTTCGACAGCGCGCCCGGCACCGCCCGCATCAGCCAGGTGTCGGCCCGCCGGGTGCCCCCGACGTACTCGGGGTGGGCCCGCATCGCGTCGGCGACCCGGCGCTGCGGAGTGCCGGGATCGGCGAGCAGCAGGGCGCGGTAGCCCCGGGCCAGGCCGGTCAGCGAGACGGCGAGCAGCGGGGCGCCGCAGCCGTCGACGCCCTCGTGCGCGGCCCGCTCGCCGACGCCCTCCTCCAGGGCCTCGCGGGCCAGCAGCTGGATCGGGTGGGCCGGATCGAGGTAGCCACCGGTGTCCCAGCCGTTGGCGACGCAGGCGGCCAGCCAGCCGGCGTGCTTGCCGGAGCAGTCCATCATGATCGGCGCCCGCTCTCCGCCGGCCCGCAGGTACAGCTCGGCCTCGGTCTCGTCCAGCGGCAGGTCGGCCGGGGTGCGCAGCGCACTCTCGTCGAGCCCGGCGGAGGCCAGGATCCGCCGGACGCCGTCGCGGTGGAAGGCCTCGGCGGAGTGGCTGGAAGCCGCCAGCGCCAGCAGCTCGCCCTCGACGGCCAGCCCCGCGCGCAGGGTCGCCACGGCCTGGAACGGCTTGGCGCAGGAGCGCGGGAACACCGGGGCCTCGGGCGCGCCGAGGGCGTACTCCACCGAGCCGTCGGCGGCGAGCAGCACCAGGGAGCCGTGATGGCGTCCCTCGGTGAAGCCGGAGCGTATGACCTCGGCGAGGACGGTCGGGGCGGCGGGCTGCGACATGAGGGTGTGGCCTTCCGGGGTGGGGGCGGGCCGGGCGACGCCCCCGCCCCCGGGCTCCGTCGCCCCGGCTACTCGGCCAGGGAACCGCCCGCGAGCAGGTCGTCGACCCGTGCTTCCCCTTCACGGTACCTGCGGGTGATCTCCGCGCTGCAGTCGTCGGCCGTCCGCTGCAGGCTCTGCCGCCGCCCGGAAACCTCGCGCTCGTGCGACCGCAGCCGCTCCAGCGCGGCGAGCAGGTCCTCGGCGGGGTGCGCGGCCAGATCCGCCAGCCGGACGTCGCCCATCAGGGCGTCCGCCTGCACCTGGTACTGCTCCCCGCGCGGTGGCCCCAGCGTCACGTGGCGGGCCGAGCTGCGGACCGAGGAGGGGGCGTCGGTGAGGATCGCCGGCAGCCGGTCCAGCAACGCCCTCGGATCGCCGCCGGAGCCGCCCGGGGCTCCGGCCGGGCGGCCGGCGTCCGGGCGGCGGTCGAGCTCGGCCCGCAGGATGTCCATCCGGCCGTGCAGCAGCCGGCGGAGGTAGGAGAGATCGGCCTCCTGCTCCTGGGCGTCCCGGCGCAGGCCGCGCAGCTGGTCCAGGCCGAGCCGGCCCAGAGCGTCCCGACCGGGGACGAGCGCCTGCGGCCCGCCGCGGCCGGTGGCCGGCGGCCCCGCCTCGTAGGGGGCGGGGCCGTGCGGCTCGGGGATGAGCTGCTGGAGGGTCGGCGCCGCCGCCGGGGCCCCGTCCAGGGCGCCACCGGGCGCCTCTCCGGACCGACCGTGCACCGCGCTGCTCGCGTCCATCAACCAACCACCTGCCGTTGTCCTGATCCCGCCCGCTCGCGCCACTTCTCGTGTGCCGCGTGTTCGGTCCCGTCCTTGGCGTGCCGCTCGGAACACGTCCGGGCTCCCCCGGTGGTTCCCACCGGCCGCCGGTGCCACTCTCCTGGACCAACCGTCAGAACGGCTGCCCGACCCGATCGACCGTCCGACCGAAACCGACCGCCGCGCCGCCGCGCCGCCGGGCCCTCCCGCCGTCCGTGCCGACCCCAGCGTGCCACCCCGTCCGGCGCCCGCGCACCGCCCGGCCACCCGAACGGCCCCCTGGCGAACAGGGGTGGCTGATACGACCAGCGCATTCTGCTGAGAGATCCGCACCACTGAGGGCGTGCGCGCACACCACCCGGCGCGCGCCAGGGCAGTACGCGCCTCCGGTGCGCCCGGACGGCTCCGGCACAATGGCGCCATGCGAGCAGTGGTTCAGCGAGTGACCGAGGCCAGGGTGACGGTGGCCGGGGAGAGCGTCGGCTCGATCGAGGGCCCGGGTCTGTGCGTCCTGGTCGGGGTCACCCACGAGGACACCCCGCAGAAGGCGGCCCAGCTGGCCCGCAAGCTGTGGACGCTGCGGATCTTCGACAGCGCCACCGCAACGGAGGACACCGGCGTCGAACAGTCGTGCTCGGACATCGCGGCGCCGCTGCTGGTGATCAGCCAGTTCACGCTCTACGGCGACGCCCGCAAGGGACGCCGCCCCACCTGGAACGCCGCGGCGCCCGGCCCCGTCGCCGAACCGCTGGTCGACGAGGTGGTCGCCCGGCTGCGGGAGCTGGGCGCCAAGGTCGAGACCGGACGGTTCGGCGCGGACATGCGGGTCGCACTGGTCAACGACGGCCCGTTCACCGTCCTGCTGGAGGTCTGAGCGCCGACCCCGGGGCTCCCGGGCGCGGCCCGCGCTACTGCGGGACCACGACCTCCTGGCCGGCCGCGACCGTACCGGCCAGCAGCGGCACGTCCACCGGGACGTTGCGCTTGACCACCGCCAGCGCGATCGGGCCCAGCTCGTGGTGGCGCGCCGAGGACGTCACGATCCCGAGCGCCCGCCCCTGCGGGTCCGAGGCGAGGTGGATCTCCGTCCCGTGCGGCGGCAGCACCACCTCGGTGCCGTCCAGGTGCAGGAAGACCAGCCGGCGCGGCGGGCGGCCCAGGTTGTGCACCCGGGCGACCGTCTCCTGTCCGCGGTAGCAGCCCTTGTTCAGGTGCACGGCGGTGCTAAGCCAGTCCACCTCGTGCGGGATGGTCCGGTGGTCGGTCTCGAAGCCGAGCCGGGGCCGGTGCCCCTCGATCCGCAGCGCCTCGTACGCCCACACCCCGGCCGCCGGGCCGTACGCCGCCGTCAGCGCCGCCAGCTCGGCGCGCGGCAGGAAGAGGTCCCGCCCGTAGGCCAGTTCGCGCACCGCGGCGGCCCCCTCGGCGGAGGCGGTGGAGCCGGCCGGAAGGTGGACCAGGGCGTACGCGTCGGTCGCGTCGGCGACCTCCACCCGGTAGAAGAACTTCATGCTCTCCAGGTATCCGAGCAGCGCCTGCCGGGTGCCCGGCTCGACGTGCGCCCACGTGGTGGCGCCGTCGTCGACCAGGTAGAGCGCGTGCTCGACGTGCCCGTTCGGGGAGAGCACCAGCGCCTCGGTGGCCTGCTGCGGCGCCAGCGCGCTCACGTGCTGGGTGACCAGCAGGTGCAGCCAACTGAGCCGGTCCTCGCCGGTGACGGTGATGACACCCCGGTGCGAGAGGTCGACGAAGCCCTTGCCCTGCGCCAGGTTCCGTTGCTCGCGGAAGATGTCTCCGTAGTGGGCGGCGACGCCCTCGTCGGTTCCCTCGGCGGGGACGGCACCGGGCAGCGCAAGCAACGGGCTCTTCATACCCGTCAGCTTACGACGGTGTCCCGGGCAGCTTGGCGGTGCAGTCGGCGCAGCGGCCGAAGATGGCGAAGTGCTTGAGATCGGTGTCGAAGCCGTGCTGGGCCCGCAGGCTGTCGATCAGCGGTGCGGCGATCGCGGTGTCCGTCTCGGTGACCTGGTCGCAGTCCCGGCAGACCAGGTGCAGGTGGTGGTGCCGGCCGGCCAGGTGGTAGGTCGGGGCGCCGTGGCCGAGGTGGGCGTGCGAGACCAGGCCGAGCTCCTCCAGCAGCTCCAGCGTCCGGTAGACGGTGGAGATGTTGACGCCGCTGGCGGTCTTCCTCACCTGCGAGAGGATCGCTTCGGGGGTGGCGTGGTCGAGGACGTCCACAGCCTCCAGCACCAGCTGGCGCTGAGGGGTGAGGCGGTACCCGCGCTCGCGCAGGTCGGCCTTCCAGTCGCCGGAGAGGTGCAAGTCGGTGGTGCCGGTGTCCGCCACGGTGCTCGTCCCTGCCAGGTAGAGGTCCTGAGAACAAGTGTAGGGACCGACCAGTGGTCGGTCCCTACCGGTGCGCCGAGCGGGGGCTCAGCGGAAGAACGCGATGCCGTCGTCCGGCAGGTCGTTGATGTCCTTGATCAGCTGTGCCGGGCTCAGCACCTTCTTCAGCTGCGCCGACATGTACGGCCGCAGGGCCACCTCGGGGGCGGCCTTCTCGCCGACCCAGAGCAGCTCGTCCTTGACGAAGCCGTACAGGCGCTTGCCGCCGGAGTACGGCGCCGAGCCCTCGATCCGGGCCACCGCGTCGGTGGTCACGTCGATCTGCGGCTTGCCGTCGGCCAGCTCGCCGTACCAGATCTCCACGGTGCCGTCGTCCCGCACCGAGGAGATCTCGACCCCGCGGGCACCGCTGGTGCCGTGCGGGTTGCTGGTGATCCGCCAGAACGCGTGTTCGTTCTCCAGCGGGCGCACCTTCTCACCCTCGTTGTCCAGCACCCAGCTGCGGGAGCGGAACTCGAGGAAGGGCCGGCCGTCGTGCCGGATGACGATCTCCTGGCCGAAGTTGCACTTCTCGGCCCCGGCACTCTCTTCACCCGGCAGAGGGGCGTACACGCCCGCGCCTTCCCAGGTACCGAGGAGAAAGGCGAGCGGGATGACGTCCTTGTGGAGGTCGGAAGGAATCTCGATCATGTTCCTGGTCACTGTCGGCGGTGTGGGACTGCCTCAACCGTACGGCAGTGGGGTCAGCGCTGGCCCTGGTAGAGCTTCATCACCGAGAAGATGGCGAACCAGGTGATCAGGACGGCCATGAGGGCAAGCAGGCCGTCGAAGAAGATTTCCAGACCGGACACGGGGCGCTCCCATTGCGGTGACATGTGGCGACTGCACGGATACGACCCCGCGAGTCTAGCCGCCGCCCCTCGGCCGGTCTCGGTGAGGCCCGCCACGTCGCCGCTAGGGTGTCGGCATGGCGAAGAAGCTGGTCATCAAGGTCACGGCAGGCGCGGACGCACCGGAGCGGTGCTCGCAGGCGTTCACGGTGGCGGCGGTAGCCGTCGCGAGCGGGGTCGAGGTGTCGCTCTGGCTCACCGGCGAGTCCGCCTGGTTCGCGCTGCCGGGACGGGCGGCGGAGTTCGAACTGCCGCACGCGGCGCCGCTGCCGGACCTGCTGGAGTCGATCCTGGCGGCCGGCTCGGTCACCCTGTGCACCCAGTGCGCGGCGCGGCGCGGCATCGAGCAGAAGGACACCCTGGAGGGCGTCCGGATCGCGGGCGCCCAGGTCTTCGTCAGCGAGATCATGGCGGACGGCGTCCAGGCGCTCGTCTACTGAGGACGGACGACGGCTACCCGGGCCGTCCGTGGTCCGGGCGGTCGGGGTGGTCCGGGCGGTCGGGACGGTCCGGGTGGTCCGGGTGGTCCCGGTCGTGGCCGGGCTCGTCCCACCGGGGGTTGTCCCAGCGCGGGTCGTTCCACCAGTCGTCCTCCGGGTCCCGCTTGTTGGCGAAGACGGCGGCGAGCGGCGGGATCACCATCGCGACCACGCACATCCCGATCGCGGCCGGCACCGACACGAACCGGACGACGCCCCAGGCCAGCACGAACAGCCCCAGGCAGACGCCCATCATGACGAAGTAGCGGACATGCCGCCGGTGTGCCTGCACCCCTCCACGGTACGGCCGGCGGCCCGCGCGGTCAGTAGCGCGGCGACACCGTCGCGTCGGTCCTGACCGCGTCGCACCGGTCCTGACGGCGCCCGGGCCGCACGGTCGGCCGGTCGGCCCGTCAACCGGTCGGCCGGTCGGCCGGGACGACCTGGCCCCGCCGAAGGACGGCGAGGGCCCTCCCGCCCCGGCGTGAACCGGAGGAGGAGGGCCCTCGGACGATGCCGCGGTCTCAGACCGCGATCGCGACCTCGGTGGAGGCGCCCTTGGAGGCGACCACCACGCGGTCCACGGTCGCACCGGGGATCAGCGCGCGCAGCGTCCACTTGCCCGGACGGGCGAAGAAGCGGAACTGCCCGGTGGCCGAGGTCGGGACCTCGGCGGTGAACTCGCCGCTCTCGTCGAGCAGACGGACGTAGCCGTTGACCGGCTCACCGTCACGGGTCACCGACCCCTGGATGATCGTCTCCTTCTGCACGTCAACTCCTGCCAGGTCGGGACCGCCGGCCTTCGCACCACACATGTCGTTCTCTCCTTCAACAGCCCCGGTCGGGGCAATGCCTTACTGGGGGCCAGTACTCAGCTGTCGGGCTCGGTTGCCGAGCTCAGTTGCCGAGCTCGATCGGCACGCCGACGAGGCTGCCGTACTCGGTCCAGGAACCGTCGTAGTTCTTGACGTTGGTCTGGCCGAGCAGCTGGTGCAGCACGAACCAGGTGAGCGCGGAGCGCTCACCGATGCGGCAGTAGGCGATGGTGTCCTTCTCCAGGTCCACGCCCTCGGCCTGGTAGAGCGCGCGCAGCTCGTCGTCGCTCTTGAAGGTGCCGTCGTCGTTGGCGTTCTTCGCCCACGGGATGTTGGCGGCGGTCGGGACGTGGCCCGGACGCTGCGACTGCTCCTGCGGGAGGTGGGCCGGGGCGAGCAGACGGCCGGAGAACTCGTCGGGCGAGCGGACGTCGACCAGGTTCAGGGTGCCGATGGCGGCGAGCACGTCGTCGCGGAAGGCGCGGATCGAGCTGTCCTGGACCTTGGCCTTGTACTCGGTCGCGGCGCGCACCGGCACCTCGGCGACCAGGTCGCGGGAGTCGAGCTCCCACTTCTTGCGGCCGCCGTCGAGCAGGCGGGCGTCACCGTGGCCGTACAGCTTGAAGTACCAGAACGCGTACGAGGCGAACCAGTTGTTGTTGCCGCCGTAGAAGACGACGGTGTCGTCGTTGGAGATGCCCTTGGCCGACAGGAGCTTCTCGAACGCCTCCTGGTCGACGAAGTCGCGGCGGACCGGGTCCTGGAGGTCCTTGGTCCAGTCGATCCGGACGGCGTTGCGGATGTGGTTCTTCTCGTACGCGCTGGTGTCCTCGTCGACCTCGACGATGACGACCTTCGGGTCGTCGAGGTGGGCCTGGACCCAGTCGGCGTCGACCAGGACGTCGCTGCGGCTCATGGTGATGTTCTCCATCCGGGGGCGGTTTGCGGAAGGTGGTTCAGGGGTCCGGCTCGGCCTGTCCGAATTTCTGTCCGAATGATGGGACGGAAACGGGTGGGGGCCGTACCGGATTCTGGACTGCGAAGGTTCGAGGGGCGACGGCCGGTCAGTTTGCCGGGCCAGGTCACCGGAGAGCGGGCGGCGGGCACTGGAACGCCCGAAAGAGCTGCCCGATTAGCGCATTCGACACAGACAGGCGGACACGCGGCACAGGTCTACCGCCCGCCGCTTCGTGAGGTCCGTCTGTCGCTTCATGCTGACGATGCTAGGGACACCGGGCGCCCGCTGTCATTAGCGTATCGAATATTGAGACGATTTGGTTCGGATCGTGAGATTTGCCGTATCCGTCGCCTTCGGGGACCGACCGGAGGGCATCCGGAGCCTCCCGAGGACCCGAAACGACAGCGCTCCGCGGGCTCGCGCTGGACAGCGCGTCTCGCGGAGCGGAATGAGGAGCGGAACGCGGCCCGACCGGGGCGGGTGGGCACGCGTGGAGGCGGTGCGGGAGGGAAGTTGCGGGGGCCGCGGCGCGCCGCTGGTGCGGGAGGGCAGCGCGGTCCCGGGCGGGGCGGCGGTCCGGGCGGGTGGGCCTGGCCTGGCCTGGCCGCCGAGGGGCGTCAGCCGTTCAGCTTGAACCTGTCGCCCCGGAAGGACAGCCGCAGGCCGTCGGGCCCCGGCTCCGCCGTGGTCAGGGTGAGCCCGGCCGGCAGACCGCTCAGGGTGAAGGAGACCGGGTCGATCGCCTTGTCCCCCCCGTTGAGCAGGGCCGCGACGCCACTGAGCCGGAAGCCGTCCGCCGTGATCGTGTTGCCCGAGTTGTGCAGGGAGCCCTCGCCGACCGGGACGGGCCCCAGCGCGGCCTTGATCTTCCCCGGCCCGCCGTAGGAGAGCGAGAGCCGGGTGCCGCCCGGGATCGCCTTGCCGGACCCGGGCACCAGCTCGGAGGCCGGCGGCATCATCTTGGCCAGGTCCGCGTAGGTGACCAGGCCCTCGGCGGTGCCGGCGGCCACGGTGGCGCTGGTGAGACTGTCGCTCACCGCGACCCCGGAGAGCCGGGCCGTGAAGCCGTGCAGCTCCACCTGCTGCTTGCCGGTGCCCACCGTCAGGCCGTCGGCCGAGAGCCGGACGTCGTCCAGCTCCATCGACAGCGCCTGGGTGAGGAACGGAAAGCCCTCGATCGAGACCTGCGGCCGCTGGCTCAGGTAGCCGGTCTTCACCAGTTGGTCGGCGGCCTGGTCCTCGGCCACGCCGACGGCGATCCGGTCGGCGCCCACCAGCAGCCCCGAGAGCACGACCAGACCGATCGTCGCCTTCACCCAACCACGCATCGACGTCCCCCTCAGCGGTCACGGCCCACGGCCGTACGGTCTCCTACGACGCCCGGCCCCGGGCGATGGTTCCGCACCGGCCGGGCCACCGGGCGCCGGCCGGCGCTCAACCGCCGAGCAGCCGGCTGCCGATCCAGATCAGCGGCGAGGCCACCGCCAGCGGCAGCGCCACCCCCGCCGTCATGTGCACGAACCGGGACGGGAAGTCGTACGCGGCGACCCGGCGCCCGACCAGCGCGCCGACACCCGCGAGCGCTCCCAGAGCGACGGGCGCGCCGACCAGCAGGCCGAACCCGGCCGCCGCCAGCAGACCCAGCACCGGCCCGAGGGCCTTCGGGCCCGGCAGCGGAGCCGCCGCCAGCACGGTCGCCAGCGCCACCGCGCCGACCGCGGCCGGCACCCACTGCGCCAGCAGCAGCGCGCCGCACAGCACGGTCACCAGGGTCGCCGAACCGAGCACGGTCAGCGCGTAGAACCGCTCCGCCGGATCCGACGGACGGAACGTCTGGAGGACGAGCAGCAGCAGGAAGAACCCGCCCAGCGTGCCCACCACGGCGGCCGCGCCGCCGTCCCCGCTCACCAGCAGCACGGCCACGTCCGCCGTGAACCCGGCCAGCGCGGCCAGCGCGATGCCCTGCCGGGCCGGCCACATCCCGTTCAACCGGAACCAGCCGGCCGCCGTCAGCGCCTGGAGCAGCGCCACCGCGATCGCCAGCCCGAAGCTGCCGAGCGCGGCGCCGCCGGCCAGCAGCGCGGCCACCGCGGCCGTGATCAGCGCGGGCTGCAGACCCGGCTCGATGATCGGCGAACCGCTCCGGGGAGCGGCGGGCGCGGCGAACGGCGCCCCCACGGGCCCGGGCCCGGGCGCGGCGAACGGCGCGGCGGTGTACGGCTGCGCCGGGGCATACGCCGCCGACTGCTGGTACGGCTGCGGCTGCTGGTGCTGCTGCTGGTACGGCTGGGCGTGCTGCGGCTGCGGCCATTCCTGGGGCTGCTCGTACAGAGCCTGTCCGTGCGGTGCCTGCCCGTACTGCTGCTGCGGGTACTCCTGCTGCTGTCCCTGTCCGTGCCCCTGCTGCGGGTACTCCTGCTGCGGGTACGGCGGGGACGGATACGGCTGGTCCGCGTACGCCTGACCCGCATACGGCTGCCCACCGGCCGGCTGCTGCTGGTACGGGTCCTGCGGGTGGGGAGCCTGCGGGTGGGGAGCCTGCGCGTACGGGTCGTGCGGGTACGGCGCCTGCTCGGGCAGCGGCCAGGTGGGCCGCTCCCCCGGGGTGGCGGCCGGGTAGCCGTCGCTCACGCCGCTCACCCGCCCGCGAACGGGGGGAGCACCTCGACGGTGCCGCCCTCGGTCAGGGCGACGGTCGCGTGGTCGCGGCCGCCCACCGGGGAGCCGTCGACCAGGAAGGAACTGTGGCCGAGCACCTGGAGGAGGCGGGGCAGGTCGGCGTGGCGCTCGCGGGCGCCGGCCAGCGCCTCGGCGAGGGTGGCGGCCCGGTAGGACTCCTCGGCCAGTCCGGCCGCCGCCTTCGCGGCCGCCCAGTAGCGGATCGTCCCGCCGACCGGCGCCCCGGCCGGGGCCAAGCCGCCGGTGGGCTCGGTGGTCGCAGCCATGGCAACCCCTCCTCGTGGTGCTCGAACGGTTCGGTCGTCCCGGCCCGGTCCCCTGCGGGGCCGGCCGGTCACCCACCCGAAAGGTGTACGTACGGGCGGCCGATTCTGTCTCCCCATGATGGCCTGTCCGGTCGTCCGGGCGGCAATCGCCCTGGTCGGCCCGGGCTCCGCGGAGCGGCCCGGTTGTGGCCGGGGTCACCCGCCGACCGGACGAAGTGGCGGAACAGGCACTTCCGGGGCCTCCCCGTGCGGGACGTGGTCGGCTATTCTCAGTGCGTAAGGGATCCGGGCAGAGTCGCCCCCGGGTCCTTTTGTGCTTTCAGGACGCCAGTACGGACGTCCCTGCGAGTGCCGGCGGTCCACCCCCGCCGGCCCCTCACGGGGACCGCCCCGCCACAGCCGCACAACGACGTGCGGACCACGGCCGGGGCGTCGAACCGGCGCCGGGCCGCCGCCCGGTACCGGAGCAGACCGGAAGGTTCGCGGGATGAGCAGAGCAATATCGGAGCGCCGGAGGTTGCGGGACCCCCGGCGCACACCCCGTACGGCGCTGTGCGCCGGCGAATCCTCCGGAACATTCCTGGCGGACACCACCTCTCCCACCTCAGCACCTGCGCCATCCGGCTGTGGCGGCAGCCGTAACGCGACCGCGACGACCCGGAAAGGGGACTACCGGGTATGAGTTCTCTTCTTCTTCTCACCAACGCACTGCAGCCCTCCGCGGAGGTACTGCCCGCACTCGGCCTGCTCCTGCACACCGTCCGGGTGGCACCGGCCGAGGGATCGGCCCTGGTCGACACCCCGAGCGCCGACGTCATCCTGGTCGACGGCCGGCGTGACCTGCCGCAGATCCGCAGCCTCTGCCAACTGCTGCGCTCCACCGGCATCGGCAGCCCGCTGATCCTGGTGGTCACCGAGGGCGGCCTGGCCGCCGTCACGGCCGAGTGGGGCATCGACGACGTCCTGCTCGACACGGCGGGGCCGGCCGAGGTCGAGGCCCGGATCCGGCTCGCCATGGGCCGGCTCCAGGTGGTCTCGAACGACAGCCCGATGGAGATCCGCAACGGTGACCTCTCGGTCGACGAGGCGACCTACTCCGCCAAGCTCAAGGGCCGGGTGCTCGACCTCACCTTCAAGGAGTTCGAGCTGATCAAGTACCTCGCGCAGCACCCCGGCCGGGTCTTCACCCGGGCGCAGCTGCTGCAGGAGGTCTGGGGCTACGACTACTTCGGCGGCACCCGGACGGTCGACGTCCACGTGCGGCGCCTGCGCGCCAAGCTGGGTGTCGAGCACGAGCAGCTGATCGGCACCGTCCGAAACGTCGGCTACCGCTTCGTCGTACCGGAGAAGCCGGACAAGGGCGAGCGCCCCGGCCTGGAGCAGCGCTCCGCCGCGGCACTGGAGGCGTGACCTCGAGCCGGGCGGGGCCACCCGCCCGGCTTGTCCGGATACGTCACGCCGGTCCGGGGAATACTTGCTGGTAGCTGCCCCTGACCGCTGTCCAACCCGGGCGACCCGCGTAGACTCCGCTCGTGGCCAAAGTGACGCGCGATGATGTAGCCCGACTGGCTGGGACCTCGACCGCGGTCGTCAGCTACGTCATCAACAACGGACCGCGCCCGGTCGCGCCCGCGACCAAGGAGAAGGTGCTCGCGGCGATCGACCAGCTCGGCTACCGGCCGAACAGCGTCGCCCAGGCGATGGCCTCCCGGCGCACCAACCTGATCGGCATGGTCGTCCCCGACGCCCGTCAGCCGTTCTTCGCCGAGATGGCGCACGCCGTCGAACGCGCCGCCTCCGATCGCGGCAAGCTCGTACTGATCGGCAACTCCGACTACGTGGACGACCGCGAGGTGCACTACGTCCGCGCCTTCCTCGGGATGCGGGTCTCCGGCCTGATCCTGGTCAGCCAGGGCCCCTCGCAGCGTGCCGCCGAGGAGTTCGCCGCCATGGAGGGCGCGAAGGTGGTGCTGCTGCACCGCCGGCCCGAGGCGATCGACGACGTCGCCGTGGTCACCGACGACGTGGGCGGTGCCGAGCTGGCCGTGCGCCACCTGCTGGAGGAGCACCGGCTCCCGTACGTCGCCTGCTTCGGCGGCCCGGTCGAGTCCCCCGCACCCGGCGACCCGGTCATCGACCACGTCGAGGGCTGGCAGCGGGCGATGGACGCGCACGGGCTGCCCACCGCGCAGTACCTGATCGACGCGCCCTTCCACCGCTACGGCGCGTACGAGGTCGCCGTGGAGCTGCTGCGCTCCCCCCGGCGGCCGCCCGCCATCTTCTGCTCCACCGACGACCAGGCGATCGGCGTCCTGCGGGCCGCCCGCGAGGTCGGCCTCCGGGTCCCCGAGGACCTCGCGGTGGCCGGCTTCGACGACGTGCCCGAGGCGGCTCTCGCCGACCCGCCGCTGACCACCGTCGCCTCCGACCGGGACGCGATGGCCCGGGCCGCCGTGGACCTCGTCCTGGACGACTCCCTGATGGTGCCGGGGTCGGACACCGAGCGGGTGCGGAAGTTCCCCTCCCGCCTGGTGGTCCGCCGCTCCTGCGGCTGCGGATCGACCGACAAGGCGTAGGTTCGTGGCCTGACCAGCCTTTATGAGAAGTCAACGGGCTTCTCTACCCCTTCTGATCCGCCTCTCACCGGATTCTCATCCGGGAGGCGGACGTTGGTCACATGAGCGAGCAGCAGCGCAGCACCGAGTCAGGAAGCACCCCCTCGTACGGCTACGCGGGCTGGGCCCCGCCGACGCCCGCCGACCGGCCCGCCGCGCACGTGCTGGAGGGCACCGTGGTCGAGAACTCCGCGGCCGGCGGCTACGGAGCCGAGGGTTTCGGGGCCGGGAGCCCGCCGGTCGACGACAGCGGCCGCACGTACCGCGAGGACCACTCCGCCGGAACGTTCGACGCCCCGCCGCCGCCCACCACTCCCCCGCCCGGGTCGGAGCAGCCCGGGTCGGAGCAGCCCGCCCCGGGCTCCTCCTCCGGCGGACACGCCCGCCGCGGGTTCCTGCGCGGCCGGCTCGCCCTGGTCACCGCCGTCGCGGCGGTCGCTGCCGTACTCGGCGGCGTCACCGGCGGCGTGATAGCCGCCGGCGACCGCACCGGCTCCGCCAGTGCCTCCAGCACCATCGCCAGCCCCGTCTCCGCGAAGTCCGACGGCAGCGCGGACGTCGCCGCGATCGCCTCCGCCGTCTCGCCGAGCGTCGTCCAGATCACCGTGAAGACGAGCAGCGGCACCGCCACCGGCACCGGTGTCGTCCTCACCACCGGCGGCCAGATCCTCACCAACTACCACGTCGTCTCCGGCGCGGCGTCCGGCGGCACCGTCACGGTCGCCTTCAAGAACGGCTCCACCGCGAGCGCCACGGTGACCGGCACCGACAAGGCCCTGGACGTCGCCGTGATCACCGCGTCCGGGGCCAAGGACCTCGCCCCCGCCACCCTCGGCGACTCCGGCCGGGTCCTGGTCGGCGACGCGGTCGTCGCCATCGGCAACCCCGAGGGGCTCACCGGTACCGTCACCTCGGGCATCATCAGCGCGCAGAACCGCCAGGTCACCGTCCAGGTCGACGAGGGCTCGACCAGCGGCAACGGCGGCTTCGGCTTCCCGAACCTGCCCGGCACGCGCGGCGGCAGCGGCAGCGGCCAGAGCACCGGCGGCGAGAGCGCCACCTACAAGGCGTTCCAGACCGACGCCGCCCTCAACCCCGGCAACTCCGGCGGCCCGCTGATCAACACGAGCGGCCAGGTGATCGGCATCAACTCCGCCATGTACTCAGCCGACGGCTCCAACTCCACCGCCGACTCCAGCAGTGCCGGCAGCGTCGGCCTCGGCTTCGCCATCCCCGTCAACGACATCAAGCAGGTGCTGCCCAAGCTGCAGGCAGGGCAGAACGTCTAGACGGACAATTGCAGTACCCCGGGGCCCCGGCCCCAGCTCTCCCCCTGGCACCCACGCCGACAACGCCGCCACCCACGAGAAGGGGCACCCGCCCATGACTCCCCCCGCCGACGACCGCACCGCCGCCGAGGCCGCCACCGCCCGCCTCCTCGTGGTCGACGACGAGCCGGCCCTGCGCGACGCCCTGGAGAGCAGCCTCGCCTTCGAGGGCTACGAGGTCACCACCGCCACCGACGGCTACGAGGCGCTCGACGCCGTCGAACGGGACAAGCCCGACCTCGTCCTGCTCGACATCATGATGCCCCGGATGGACGGCCTCACCGCCGTCCGCCGGATGCGCTCGCGCGGCGACACCGCCCCCGTCCTGATGCTCACCGCCCGCGACGCCGTCGGCGACCGCGTCACCGGCCTCGACGTCGGGGCCGACGACTACCTCGCCAAGCCGTTCGAGCTCGACGAACTGCT
Source organism: Kitasatospora sp. NBC_00315 (assembly GCF_041435095.1). Classification (NCBI taxonomy): domain Bacteria; kingdom Bacillati; phylum Actinomycetota; class Actinomycetes; order Kitasatosporales; family Streptomycetaceae; genus Kitasatospora; species Kitasatospora sp. NBC_00315. Next base: position 3,767,463 of record NZ_CP108025.1, read on the forward strand.
CGCCCGCGTACGCGCCCTGCTACGGCGCAACGCCCTCGCCGCCGAGGCCGCGGCCCGGGCCGTCGTCCTGGAGGACGACAGCGAGGTGATGGCCTTCGCCGACCTGCGGATGAACACCGCGACCCGCGAGGTCACCCGGGACGGCAAGCCCGTCGAGCTCACCCGTACCGAGTTCATGCTGCTGGAGATGTTCCTCTCGCACCCCCGGCAGGTCCTCACCCGCGAGCAGATCCTGAAGGCCGTCTGGGGCTTCGACTTCGAGCCCTCCTCCAACTCGCTGGACGTGTACGTGATGTACCTGCGCCGCAAGACCGAGCAGGGCGGCATGCCCCGGCTCATCCAGACCGTCCGCGGGGTCGGCTACGCCCTGCGGCCGGCCGCGGGCGTCGCTGCGTGAGCGAGCCGACGACCGCTGCGACACCCCCGGCGCCGGCCCCGCCGGTCGTCCACCCGCCGCGCAGGTCGCTGCGACGCCGGATGGTCGGGTGGTACCGCGGGCGCTCGCTGCGCAGCCGCCTGACGGCGCTGACGGCCCTCGCGGTGGCGGTGGCGATCGCGCTGTCGGCGCTGGCGTGCTGGTTCATCGTCGAGCAGCGGCTGTACGACCTCGTCCGCAAGGACCTGGGCAACGCGGGCAGCGAAGGCATGCCGTTCCCTCCCGGAGTCACGTTCAACGAAACCGGGTGCGCCGCGACTCCTCAGCAGGCGCTCGCGAGCGCCAAACAGGCGCAGGTCGACTCCGGCACCAACCAGCAGTTCAGCGGCCGGGTGCTGCAGGACATCCAGATCGTCTCCACCGACGGCGCCAAGGTCTGCGTTCCCACCAACGCGTCGAGAGCCGTCGTCATCGAACAGGGCGACCTCGCACTCGAACCGGGCAAGTCCGTCGAGAGGTCCGGCACCTACACCGACGGCAAACCCGCCCTCGTCCGCATCTCCTGGCTCACCGACCGCGGCGGGCACCGGATCGGCATCAGCATGACCGCGGCGTCGACCTACCAGGTGGAGCAGTCCCTCCAGCAACTGGCGCTCATCCTCGGCGGGGTGGCCGCCGTCGGCATCGTCGGCGCCGCCCTGACCGGCCGTCTGGTCGCCCGCTCCGCGCTCAAGCCCGTCGACGACCTCACGGACGTGGTGGAGCACATCGCCCGGACCGAGGAGGTCGGCACGACCATCCCGGTGAACGGCAACGACGAGATCGCCCGGCTCTCCACCTCGTTCAACTCCATGAGCACCGCCCTCGCCAACTCCCGGGACCGGCAGACCCGGCTGATCGCCGACGCCGGGCACGAGCTGCGCACCCCGCTCACCTCGCTGCGCACCAACGTCGACCTGCTGATCCGCAGCAACGACACCGGCCGCCCGCTGCCGGAGGCGACCCGGACCAAGCTGCTCGGCAACATGAAGGCGCAGATGCAGGAGCTCACCCTGCTGATCGGCGACCTGCTCCAGCTCTCCCGGCCGGACTCGCCGAAGCCGGGCCAGAACGTCGCGGTGCTCGCCCTGCACGAGATCGCCGGACGGGCCGTCGAACGGGCCCGGCTGCGCGGGCCCGGGCTGGTCTTCGAGCTGGCCATCGACCCCTGGTACGTGCACGGGGACGGAGCCGCGCTGGAGCGCGCGGTGATCAACCTGCTGGACAACGCCGTCAAGTACAGCCCGCCCGGCGGGGCGGTCGAGGTACGGCTGCACGAGGGGCTGCTGACCGTCCGCGACCACGGGCCCGGCATCCCGCAGGACGAGCTGCAGTACGTCTTCGACCGCTTCTGGCGCTCGCCGTCCTCGCGCCAACTGCCCGGCTCGGGGCTCGGCTTGTCGATCGTCGCGCAGTCCGTCCGGGACGCGGGCGGCGAGGTCTCGCTCGGCCCGGCCAGGGACGGCGGCCCCGGGGCGCAGGCGACGGTGCGGCTGCCGGGCGCGCCGGTGGCGCTGTAGCAGAGCCGGTGGCGCCGTAGCGGAACCGGTGACGACGGCCGGCGCCGAGAGCGAACGGGCGGGGCACCCGAAGGCACCCCGCCCGTCACCCGCACGGCAGTCGGTCAGTCGATGTCGGTGCCCGGGCCGATGATCGTGATCCGGTCCTGGGCCGGCACCGCGAGCGGCGCGGCCGCGGAGCTGTTCGCACCGAGGTAGGCGGCGAAGAGGTCCAGGTCGGAGGCCCCGACCAGCTTGTCCGTACCGGCCGCGAAGGCCGGGAAGCCGTCGCCGCCGCCGGCCAGGAACTCGTTGGCCGCGACGCGGTAGGAGGCGGCCGGGTCGATCGGCGCGCCGTTCAGCTTCACGGTGTCCACCAGCACCCGGTCGGCGCCGGCCTTGCGCATGTCCAGGGTGTAGGTGAGGCCCCTGGAGCTCTGCAGGACCTTGGGTGCCACCTCGTTCAGGCCGCTCACCTGCTGCTGGAGCACCTGGAGGACCTGGGCCCCGGTGAGCGTCTTGACCTGCATCATGTTGGTGAACGGCTGGACGGTGAACGCCTCGCCGTAGGTCACCACCCCGTCGCCCTCACTGCCCGAGGCCTGGTAGACCAGGTCGGAGCGGATGCCCCCGGGGTTCATGAAGGCGATCTGCGCACCGCCCTTGTCCGCCGGTGCCAGACCCGCCAGTTGGGCGTCCGCGATCACGTCGCCGAGCGGCTTCTCCAGCGCGCTGCTGCCGCGCCCGTTGACGTCCGAGGCGATGTAGCCGAGCGCCCGGTTGGCGATCGGCGCGGCCAGCGCCGAGTAGTGGGCGATCAGCGCGGTCATGTCGGCGGCCTTGGGCAGGGTGCGCCGCACGATGTGGTTCTCGGCCTTCACCGACGGACGCACGATGGTGCCCGTGGTCCTGTCGAGCTGGAGGTCGATCTCGGTGTAGAGCCGGCCGAACGAGGCCGCGCTGGTCACCGAACGCGGCACACCCTGCGGGTCCGGGATGGTGCAGGCGTACGCGTTGTGGGTGTGGCCGGTGACGATCGCGCCGATGGCCGGGTCGAGCTGCTTGGCGATGTCGACGATCGGACCCGAGATGCCCTGACCGGCCGCGCCGCAGTCGTAGTTGTAGGTGGTGCTGGCCGGGTAGCCGCCCTCGTGGATCAGCGCGACGATCGAGTTGACGCCCTGCTTCTTCAGCTCCGCGGCGTACTTGTTGACCGTCTCGACCTCGTCGCCGAACTTCAGGCCCTTGACGCCCTCGGCGGTCACGATGTTCGGCGTGCCCTCCAGGGTCACGCCGATGAAGCCGATCTTGACGCCCTGCGACTTGGTCACCCAGTACGGGGCCAGGATCGGCTTGCCGCTCTTCTCGTCGGTGACGTTGGCGGCCAGGTAGTTGAAGTTGGCTCCCTTGAACTTGCGGCCCTGCTCGTAGCAGCCGTCCACCGGGTGGCAGCCGCCGTCCTGGAGCCGGAGCAGCTCCTGCGCACCCTCGTCGAACTCGTGGTTGCCGACGGCGGTGACGTCCAGACCGAGCTTGTCCATCGCCTCGATGGTCGGCTCGTCGTGGAACAGCGCGGAGGTCAGCGGGCTGGCGCCGACGATGTCGCCGGCCGCGACGGTGATCGAGTCGTCGGCGGGGATCCGGGCCTGGCGCAGCGCGGTGGCCAGGTACTCGACGCCGCCCGCCGGGGTGGCGACCACCTTGCCGGTGGCGGGGTCGATCTCGTTGACGTTCCCGGAGGAGCCTGCCGGCGGCTCCAGGTTGCCGTGGAAGTCGTTGATCGCCAGCAGCTGGAGGTTGGCGAGCTTGTGACGGTTCGCGTCGGCGGCCTGTGCGGCGGTCGGCGCGGCCACCGAGCCGATGAGGCCGGCGACGGCGACGGCGACGAGCGCCGCCCGCCGGGATCTGACGGTGAGCATGAGGGTCCCCTGCACCTAGAGCGCCCGGCTGTGGGTCCGGACCGGGCGGACGGCGATGTCGTGTGTGACCTGTGCAGCCTAGGGTCAACGCGCGTAGCTGTCAGGACCCTGGACGTAACGAGAGGGTTTCCTGTTGACGGACTGTTGACGAAGGACGGACGCCGGGGAAGACGTCCGCCCACCCCGGCGGGGGCCCGCCCGGACCGGGAGGGCCACCGGGCCGGACGCCCGGTCGGACGCCTCGGTCGGACGACCGGACGCCGCGATCGGACGACCGGTCAGACGCCCGGCTCGGCCGCCAACTGGCGCTCCGCGCGGTCACGTTCGGCCACCGCGTCCTCCGTCATCGCGCGGTCGGTGAAGACCAGCGGACGCTCCGCCTCGGTGATGATGTGCTTCACCACCTGGACGTTGCCGTTGACGTCCCAGACCGCGATACCGGGCGACAGGGTCGGGATGATCTCCACCGCCCAGCGCGGCAGACCCAGCACCCGGCCGGTGGCTCTCGCCTCGTCGGCCTTCTGCATGTAGATCGTCCGGGTCGAGGCCATCTTGAGGATCGCCGATGCCTCCTTGGCCGCCGCGCCGTCCACCACGTCCGACAGGTGGTGCACCACCGCGACGAACGACAGCCCGAGCCGGCGCCCGAACTTCAACAGTCGCTGGAACAACTGCGCCACGAAGGGACTGTTGATGATGTGCCAGGCCTCCTCCACCAGGAAGATCCGCTTCTTGCGGTCCGGGCGGATCCAGGTGTGCTCCAGCCACACCCCCACGATCGCCATCAGGATCGGCATCGCGATCGAGTTCCGGTCGATGTGGGACAGGTCGAAGACGATCAGCGGCGCCTCCAGGTCGATGCCGTCCGTGGTCGAGCCGTCGAACATCCCGCGCAGGTCACCGTCGACCAGCCGGTCCAGCACCAGCGCCACGTCCAGACCCCAGGCCTGCACGTCGCCGACGGACACCCCCAGCGACTCCACCGAGGACAGGTCGGGGCTGCGCAGCGTGGTGATGATGTCGTCCAGCACCGGCTGACGGCCCGTCACCGTGGCGATCACATGGGCGTGCGCGGCCTTCAGCGCGAAGCCGGCCCGCTCCTCCAGACCGCGCCCCATCGCCACCTCGATGATGGTGCGCAGCAGCGACAGCTGACCGGTCGTGGTGATCGCCGGATCCAGCGGGTTCAGCTTCACCCCGCCGTCGCGGGCCGCCATCGGGTCCAGCCGGATGGACTTTATGCCGAGCGCGTTGGCGATCAGGTTCCACTCGCCGACGCCGTCCTCGCCCTGCGCGTCCAGCACCACCACCTGCCGGTCGCGGAACCTCAGCTGCCGCAGCACGTACGTCTTCTCCAGCGCCGACTTGCCGTTGCCGGACTCGCCCAGCACCAGCCAGTGCGGCGCCGGCAGCTGCTGGCCGTACAGCTGGAACGGGTCGTAGACGTACCCCTTCCCGCTGTACACCTCCCGCCCGATGATCACGCCGGAGTCACCCAGCCCCGGCGCCGCCGTCGGCAGGTAGACCGCCTGCGCCTGGCCCGTGGAGGTGCGCACGGGCAGCCGGGCGGTCTCCACCTTGCCGAACATCAGGCTGGTGAACGCGTCGGTCAGGTTGCCGATTGCCACGACGGGCCTCCAGTACGGATCGGTGCGGGGTCAGCGGCGGATGCCCGTGGCGAACGGGAGCGTGTTGACGAACGCCCGGTGGTGCTCGCGATCGCACCACTCCAGCTTGAGGTAGCTCTTGCCCGCCGACGCCCGGATGGTCCGCTTGTCCCGGGCCAGCGCCTCCGGACTGCGCGAGGACACCGTGATGTACCCGACCAGGTTCACCCCGGCCGCGCCCGACGCCAGGTCGTCACCGCGCTGGTCGACCCGGCCGGTGTGGGCCAGGTCGCGCGGGTCGACCGTACGGTTCATCTTCGCCGCGCGGCTGGCCTCGGCCTCGTCGTTGGTCTTCTCGGTGAGCATCCGCTCGATCGCGACGTCGGTGGGCTCCAGGTCCATCGTCACCGCCACCGTCCGGATCACGTCGGGCGTGTGGACCAGCAGCGGTGCCAGGAAGTTGACGCCCACGGGCGTCAGCGGCCACTCCTTGATCCAGGCGGTGGCGTGGCACCACGGCTCCCTGGTCGCCGACTCCCGGGTCTTCGCGGTCAGCATCTGCGGGTGGGTGGCGTCCAGCTCGGCCGGCCAGGCGTTGCGCCGGGACATCGCCTGGATGTGGTCGATCGGGTGGTCCGGGTCGTACATCGAGTGCAGCAGCGAGGAGAGCCGGGCCTGGCCGAGCGGCTGGCGCACCCGGATGTCCGCCTCCGCCAGCCGGGCGCAGATGTCGGTCAGCTCGCGGGCCATCACCGCCGCCAGTCCGTCGTCGTCCCGGGCCCGCTTGCCGCTCGCGGTGCGGCCCATCGCATGCGCCTCGGCGGCCAGATCCCGGGTGTAGTGCATGCAGGCGACCAGGTAGGCGCGGTGCTGCTCGGAGGAGGTGGAGACCATCGACTGCAGCTGGTCGTACGAATCCTGCAGCCAGCGTGGCGCGTCGTGGTCGCCGCGCCGCTCCACGTCCTTGGCGTGCGCGTCCGGGTCGGCCGGCAGGGTGCGGGCCAGGATCTGCAGCCGGGTCACGAAGCCGTCCCCGTTCGCGACGTGCTTCAGCAGCGTGCCGAACCGGTCGACCAGGGTCTCCTGGTCCTCCGAGTCGCGCAGACCGACACCCGGCCCCTCGATCTCGATCGCCGCCGTCACCGTCCGCCGCTCCAGGTGCATCAGCACCGCGACCTCGTCCGGCCCGAACGGCGCCGACAGCCAGCGCAGCCGCCCCACCCCGGGCGGCGGCCCGACCTCGACCTCCCGGCCGTCCAGCCGGGTGCCGGCGTCGATCACGTCCGACTTCCAGATCCCCCGCCCGCTGCGCGCCGTCCGGCGGTAGGTGCGGTTGATCTCCACCCACTTGTAGAACGTCCGGCGCCGGTAGGGCACGTAGACCGCCATGATGGCCAGCAGCGGAAACCCGACCAGGCCCGCGATCCGCAGCGGGAGGATCGGCATCAGCAGGCCCCAGAGCATGCCGAGGAAGGCCCCGAAGATGATCAGCACGATCTCGCCGGACTCGCGGTTCCGGCCGATCGGCGCGTTCGGGCGGGCCTTGCCGATCAGATAGGTGCGGCGCTGGTGCACGTACGCCTGGCCGTACTGGCCACCGTACTGGCCGAGCTGGTCGCTGCTCACTTACCCGTCACCCTCCCTTCGCTGGATTGATGTCGCGGCTCGGAGCCGGCGGCCCCGCCTGCTGCGGCGGCGCCGCGTTGCGAGAACCGTGGGCGGCGATACCCGGCGCGACGGACCCGCCGCCGGCGCCGCCGGAGGCGTTCCCCGCCTGCGGGCCGCCCCGGGAGCCGTGGGCGCTGATGCCCTGCTTCACCAGGTTGGCCGGACCGTTGATCATCGCCGAGCCCGCCGAGACCGCGCTCGCCCGGGCGCTGCGCATGTTCACCATCTCGTCGCCGAAGCCGGGCACGAAGCGGTAGACCGCGGAGCTCGCGAAGATCGACAGGAAGAGGATCGCCAGGCCGGACAGCACCCGGGCGAAGTCGTCGGTCGCTCCTGTACCACTGGCCACTGCACCGGCCAGCCCCAGGATGATCACGATGATCGGTTTCGCCAGGTCGACCGCGACCATCAGGCCGGCCCAGCGGCGCACGTGCTTCCACAGCTGCTTGTCGACCAGCCCGGCGTACACGGCGGTGCCCAGCAGCGCGCCGACGTAGAGCATCGCGGCCCGGATCAGCAGCTCGATCCAGAGCACCGCGGCCGCCAGCACCGCCACCAGGGAGACGATGATCAGGATCAGCGGGCCGCCCCCCATGTCACCCTTCTCCAGGGTGTCGGCGAAGCCGCCGAGGTAGGTGCCGGTGTCCGACTTGGTGCCGACCGCGATCGCCTTGGTGAGCCCGTCGGTGGCACTGACCACGGTGAAGAGGATCAGCGGGGTGAACGCGGAGGCGACCACCGTCAGCCAGAGGAACCCGATCGCCTCGGTGATGGCCGTCCCCAGCGGCGCGCCGCGCACCGCGCGCTTGGTGACCGCCAGCAGCCAGAGGATCAGCGTGATGATCGTCGAGCCGGCGAAGACCACGGCGTACTGCTGCAGGAACGACGCGTTGGTGAAGTCCACCTGCGTGGTGCCGTCGATCGCGCTGGAGAGCTTGCGCACCACCCAGGCCGCGGCCTGGGCGCAGCCCTTGGCGAGCGAGCCGAGCGGGTCGGTGACGCTGCCGACGGTGCCGCTGCCGGGGAGGCCGCCACTGGGCTTGTCCACGCAGAGAATGCCACTGCCGGAGATCGGCAGGTCCGGACAGTTGGCCGAGCTGGGCACGGCCGACGGCGACGGGTCCGCGAACACCCGCTGGGCCGTCACCAGGGCGAGGAGCTGGACCGACGCGACCGTGGCGGCCAGTGTGCCGGCCCGGCGTACGACGTGGCGGACGGGACGCTCAGCGGGCATAGCGGAAGCCCCCGAACTGCTGGACGGCACCGGTGATCTCCTCCGCGGTCGCGGCCTGCTGGTCGCCCGGCACCGGGGCGGGCCCCTGCCGGCTGGTGTAGTCGCTCAACTTCCAGTCCCCACCGGTCCAGCGCAGGCTGAGCGTGAGGGTGTACCAGTTGCTGGTGACCGGCTGGGTGGAGCGCTCCCCGGCGAGGCCGGTGAGGCCCGTGCACCAGACCTCGATCTTGGCGTCGCTCTCGGTGTGTCCCACCGACCTGGTGCCCACCGGGACCGTCCGGCTGACGAAGGTCAGGCCCTTGGGGGCCTTGCCCTGGGCGTCCAGGCCGTACCGGGCCGCCGTGTCGCCGCCGAACCCCTGGTCGAGCCGGCCCTGCAGGGCCGGCAGGACCGCCGGGTCGGCGAGGGTGGCGACGATGGTGTGCCGGGCATCCGCGCGGAACATGTCCGCGGAGCCGAGCGCCACGGCGTAGTTGGTGGCGGCCGACTGGGCGCCCTGGTCGGTGTGCGGATAGCCGTTGGCGATGCCGTTGCTGGTGGTGCCGACCGGCTGGTCGCCGCTCGGTGCCGGGCCCGCGCCTCCCGCGCTCCCCGCACCGCCGGTGGCCGCCGGGGCGGTGGCGCTGTCGCCGGAGGCGGGCCCGGCCGAGGTGTTCGGGTCGGCCTTGCCCCGGTTGGCCACCGAGATGGCCAGCACCAGCAGGGTGACGATCACCAGGACGGTCAGCAGGGTCCGCAGCGGCCTGGGCTGACGGCTGCTCGGGTAGGAGGACTGTTCGGCGACCGGTAGCCGCGTACGGGTGTGCGGCTGGTCGTCGGACAACGGCACGGCGGCCCTCCTGGTGCGGGGAGCCTGCTGGCGGCTCCGGTGGTCCCCGCCGGTCCGGCCGGTCCCGGCCCGTGGCGGGCCGGAGGTGCGGGCGGGGGACGGCGGGGTGGTTTCCTGGCGGGACGGACTGCGGGCCGGGGCCCTGGCGGGCCGCCGGCCGGCGCGGCCGCCGGCCGCGACCGGAACGGAGGCCCCTCCACCGGTGGACCGGTCGAGGGGCAGCCTGTCCGATCGTCAGATCGCCATGCCGTACACAATGGTGAACAGGGTGCCCAGTGATCCAATGATGAACACGCCGGTCAACCCGGCGACGATCAGTCCCTTGCCCTGCTCGGCACTGAAGGTGTCACGCATCGCGGTGGCGCCGATCCGCTGCTTGGCGGCACCCCAGACCGCGATGCCGAGGCAGGCCAGGATGGCCACCGCCATGACGACCTCCACCATCACCCGGGCCTCCGACCCGAGAGTCGCGAAGGGCCCCCAGTCCGGGGCGATCCCACCGATGATGGTGTCGATATTGGCCTTTTTGGGTGGGTCCTCGGCCAGGTAGCCGATCGCGATACTGTCCACGCTGCTCAGGTTCATTTCCATCTCACCGCCCGATCAGGCAAATTCAAGGCCCCGAACCCCACCTGCGCGAAGGGGCAGCACCTATTCTTGGCCAGATCTGATGTCGACTTGGCTTCTTCTCGCGGATTGGTCGTGCGGCATGGGACACGTACGCCAGGATGTCCACCGTACGAAGGATAGCGCTCACTCTTTGTATCCCTGATGATTGCGGTGAGCAACGCCTTCCGGAACACTTCGACTGACGACTCGTCGGGATGGTGCTGATGGTACTCCGGAAGGCCGGTACGGCCGCCGCTGCTACGGGAGTTGTCCTGGTCGGTTTCGTCGGCCTGGTGACGGTCGGCACCTACGCCGCCAGTGGCACCACGGGGAGCCAGGCGTCCCGCGCCGCACTCTCCGCCGGCACGGTGCCGGCCGCGTACCAGGGGCTGATCCAGCAGTGGGGCGCACTGTGCCCGGACATCTCGCCGCCGATGCTCGCCGCGCAGCTCTATCAGGAGAGCGGTTTCGATCCGTCGGCCCGCAGCCCCGCCAAGGCCTATGGCATGGCGCAATTCCTGGAGAGCACCTGGGCGACGTACGGGGTGGATGCCAACAAGGACGGCAAGAAGGACATCTGGGACCCTGCGGACGCAATCGCCTCCGCCGCCACCTACGACTGCGCCCTCGCCCGGGATGTCGCCCAGGTGCCCGGCGACCGCCAGGCCAATCTGCTCGCCGCGTACAACGCCGGGCCGTACGCCGTGCTGAAGGCCGGCGGGGTGCCCGCGTACAAGGAGACGCAGGGGTACGTCCGCAACATCAAGTCACTCGCCGTCAGTTTCACCGCGCCGACCGCCACCGTCGAGGTCTCCGCCCAGGCGGCCGGCGCGATCTACTTCGCCCAGAACGTGCTCGGCACGCCCTACCTGTGGGGTGGCGAGGGCCTGCCCTCGCAGAACGGCCGCTTCGACTGCTCGGGGCTCACCGAGCGCGCGTACGAGACCGTGGGCATCACCCTGCCCCGGGTGGCCAACGACCAGTGGTACGCCGGACCGCACCCCTCCAGGGACCAGCTCCGCCCCGGGGACCTGGTGTTCTTCGCCAGCGACCTGAACGACCCGCGCAGCATCCACCACGTCGGGCTCTACGTCGGCGGCGGCTACATGATCAACGCTCCGCACACCGGTGCGGTGATCCGCTACGACAAGATCGACACCAGCGAGTACATCGGCGCGACCCGGGTCACCGTGGACGGTGCGCAGGCGCTGCCGACCCGCGGGGCGGACGGGAGCATCACCGGCACCGGCGGCCCCGGCGCCACCGATCCGAGCCCGCCGGCGGCCGCTCCCGGAGCGGCCGTGGCCGCACCGGCCGCTCCCGCCACCCGGGCGGCCGCGGGCGCCCCCGCGACGGGCGGGCCGGGTCAAGCCCCCGCAAAGTCCTGACCCCGGGCGCCGTCGCGCTGTGCGTACGAAGTGGACGGCGAGTCAAGTTTCCATAACCGCGGGTTTCCGTGGAACCCTGTGCCCCGGCGGTGACGTTGTGTCCGGTGGTTCTGTGTCAGCTCCCTGGGCTGGGCCGTCCCCGGCCGGAACCACAGGAGCAGCGGACCAGAAGGAGGTGCGGCGTGGCGGTGCCACTCGCCGACACCGGCAACCCGGATCTCGGCCTGCTCTACGCGGTCAACGGCCTGGCCGAGTCCTCCCCGGCCTGGTTGGACTCGACCGTCTCCTGGATCGGTGAGTACGGCATCCTGCTCGGCCTGGCCGCGCTCTGCCTGACCGGCTGGCTCCAGGCCCGTCGGCGGCCGGACGCCCCGGTGGCCGTCGCGGGGCTGCTCTGGGCCCCGCTCGCGGTCGCCCTGGCCGAGCTGGCCAACCTGCCGATCGCCGCGATCGTGAACCGGCCGCGCCCCTTCGTCGACCACACCGGGCTGGACGTCCTGGTGGCGGGCAAGGAGGGCACCCACTCCTTCGTCAGCGACCACTCGACGATGTCGATGGGCATCGCGGTGGCGCTGTTCCTGGTGAACCGGCGGCTCGGCTGGATCGGCGGCGCTCTGGCCCTCCTGCAGGGCTTCTGCCGGATGTTCATGGGCGTGCACTACCCGACCGACGTGATCGGCGGCTTCGCGCTCGCCACCGCGGTCGTCCTGCTGCTGGCGCCGATCGCGATGGCCGTCCTGGTCCCGCTCTGCCACGCGCTGACCCGCACCGCGGCGGCCCCGCTGGTCGTGGCCGCCGGACGCGGCGCGCCCGCCGGCACGGGCCGCGGCGGACGGCGCCGAAAGGCCGCCGTCCCGGGGCGGGTACGGACCGGGGAGTCGGACCGGGAGCCGGATCTCGCCGCCTGAGACCCCGCGGGGGCGGACCGACTCGCGCCTGATACCCGGCGGGGTGGACCGACCGGGCTCCGGTCCCCGTCCCAGCGCGCAGGCACGCCGTCCCGGCCTCAGTTCGGTGGGGCGGCACCGATCTCCGCGAGGTGTTCCTCGGCCTCGCGTCGGGCCAGCTCACGGGAGCGGCGCGCCGGCCGGTACCAGCCGCAGCTGCAGCTGGCGAAGCAGAAGGAGCCGCGCTCGGAGATCTCCACGCGGTGGTCGGGCATCTGGGCCGAGTCGGGGCGGACCGACAGCTCACTGTGCACGTACCTCACCGTAACGCCCTTCCAACCCGGCGCGCGACACCCTGCGCGCGCCGGGTCGCGCGTAACCCCGCGAGCCCCAACTCGTTTGTCCGGAAAGAGCTCTGCCCACCGGGGGTGGGGGCTTTCCGGGCACCGGGCCCGAGGGGGTTGTCGCGAGATGAAGATGCCGAACCAGAGCCAGCTGCTGCCGTACGTCAGATCGGCGGTGAGGGCCGCGGCGGTCGCCGCCGCCCTCACCGGGCTGGCGGCCTGCTCGGGCGTCGCGGGCGTCGCGGGGCAGCAGCAGGGCGTGTCGGCCGACCAGCTCTCCGCCGACCCGCTGACGGCCGTCCGCGGCGCCGCGGACATCACCGGCCGCACCGGCTCGGCGCGCGCCTCGACCGAGCTGGTCACCGAGTCCGCCGCCAAGAAGGCCACCTTCACCGGCACCGGCGGGTACGACTACGTACGGCGGATCGGCCGGCTGGAGGTCGCCGTGCCGCCCGGGGCCGCGACCACCGGCAAGATCGTCGAGGTGGTCCTGCCCGGGCTCGTCTACCTGCAGAACAGCGGGGCGAAGGTGCCGGCCGGCAAGTGGGTCAAGCTGGACGTGCGGCAGCTGCCCGACGGGAACCTGGTGAGCAGCGGTGCCACCGACCCGGCCGGCGCCGCCGGCGCACTGCGCGGGGCGCAGAAGGCCGAACTGGTGGGTACCGAGACGGTCGGCGGTGTGGAGCTGAAGCACTTCCGGGGCACGCTCGACCTCGCCAAGGCCGCCGACGCCACCGGCGGGCGGGGAGCGGACGGGCTGCGGATGGCGGCCCAGACCTTCACCGTCAAGGAGGTCCCGTACGAGGTCTGGCTGGACGGGCAGGGCAGGCTGCACAAGGTGGTCGAGGTGTTCGCGTTCGCCGGGGTCGCCGGCTCCAAGGACGCCAAGGACCAGGTCAAGGTCACCTCCACCACCTCGCTGACTGACTTCGGCTCACCCGTGGAGGCCGCCGAACCCGCTGCCGGGGACATCTACTCGATGAACGCCACCGAGACCCCGAAGTAGGCCGGCCGTCGGGTCGGCCCGATGACCGACCCGATCCGGGTGGTGGCGGCCCGGCGGCCGGCCGACGTGGCGTGCCGGGTGGATCGGCGACGGGGACGGATCGGCGGCGAGGGCGGCCCACCCGTTTCGGCCGCCCGGAGATGGCCCGTCCGTGCCATGTGGCCGGGCCGCGGAGTGCCTAGGCTGGGCACCGGGGCGGCGACGCCCCGCGCGCAGGCGGGGCACTGAAGGGGTGGTGCAGGTGGTGTCGTCCTCCGGCGGCCGCGACGGTGGCCATGACGATGCGGCTCTCGACGAGATCGAGCTGGCCGGCGAACTGATGATCGCCGCGACCTCCTCCAGCGGCGAGCGTCTGCCGACCGAGCGCATCGACGAGGTGCTGCTGGACGCCCCCGGCCGGCCACGGCCCCCCGCGGACGGCCGCCCGGTGGCCGCCGACCCGGGGCCGTAGGCACCGTCGGGTCGGGCCTGAGCGCAGCGGCCCGACCGCGCCGGGATCCGGCGCACCTGAGAGCCCGGCAGTCCGGCAGTCCGGGCGATCCGGCAACGCCGCCGATCCGCCGGTGAGACCGGGCCCCCCGGGGCGCCTCCTCAGCTGCGCAGCAGCCGGCCGATCGCGGCGGTCGCCTCCGCCACCTTCGCCTCCAGCTCCACGCCGCCCTCCTCGGCCGCGGCAGCCACGCAGTGCCGCAGATGCTCCTCCAGCAGCGACAGCGCGAAGGACTGGAGTGCCTTGGTGCTCGCCGACACCTGGGTCAGCACGTCGATGCAGTAGGTGTCCTCGTCGACCATCCGTTGCAGCCCCCGGATCTGGCCCTCGATCCGGCGCAGCCGCTTGAGATGGGCCTCCTTCTGGGCGCTGTAGCTGTGCGGCCCCGCGTGCGAGTGCGGGTCCGGCGCGTGCCCGGCCTGCCCGTCGGTCGCCCGGGCGTCGGTCCCTTGAGTGTCGGTCCCCTGGGTGTCGGTCGTGGTCATCCGGCCCGCCTTCGTCTGGCTCGTCTGGCTTCGTGCGGTGGCTCCCGGTGCCCGCCCGGTCATCATCGCCCGCGTCACGGGTGTCGTACCCGGCGGAGCCCCCGACGTACCTGTCCGAGGTCCGCGCCTGCCGTCCGTACCCGCCGCACCGGTCCGGACCGCGAGCCCTCGGACCGGTCCCGACCTGCGCGGACGGCGGGGCGCGCCGGCCTCCCGTGCTGAACGACCGGGGGCGCCGCGGTGTTCCTCCGTACGGGCGGTGCCCCGGATCCGCAGGTGCACGGTGGGGACAATAAGCCCGAGGTTCCGTCAGACTGTGGCACGTGCCTGCACACAGATGTGCGGTGGCTCATCCGGTCCGCGACCGGTCCCGGAAGCGGACCCTCCGGTTCCCCGGCCGTCCCCCCGTTTGCACGGTTGCGACCGCATGCGCCTAGCATCGTTCAGTCCCTACCCCGCACATCGGAGATTTCCGTGCGTTTTAGCCTGACCCCGAAGGAGACGAGCTTCTACGACATGTTCACCGCAGCCGCGGAGAACCTGGTCGTGGGATCGAAGCTCCTGCTGGAACTGCTGGGTGCAGACGTGTCGGCCCGCGCGGAGATCGTCGAGCGCATGCGCGCCGCCGAGCACGCGGGTGACGACACCACCCACGCGGTGTTCCACCAGTTGAACTCCTCCTTCATCACGCCCTTCGACCGCGAGGACATCTACAACCTCGCCTCGTCGCTGGACGACATCATGGACTTCATGGAGGAGGCGGTCGACCTGGTCGTCCTCTACGACATCCAGACCCTCCCCAAGGGCATCGAGCAGCAGATCGAGGTGCTCGCCCGGGCGGCCGAGCTGACCGCCGAGGCGATGCCGAACCTGCGCAGCATGTCCAACCTCACCGAGTACTGGATCGAGGTCAACCGCCTGGAGAACCAGGCCGACCAGATCCACCGCAAGCTGCTCGCCCACCTGTTCAGCGGCCAGTACGAGGCCATCGAGGTGCTGAAGCTGAAGCAGGTCGTGGACGTCCTCGAAGAGGCGGCGGACGCTTTCGAGCACGTCGCCAACACGGTGGAGACCATCGCCGTCAAGGAGTCCTGACCAGCGTGGACACGGCAGCACTGATCGCCGTCATCGGCGTGGCGTTCTTCTTCACGTACACCAACGGCTTCCACGACTCGGCGAACGCCATCGCCACCTCGGTCTCCACCAGGGCGCTCACCCCACGGGCGGCGCTGGCGATGGCCGCGGTGATGAACCTGGCCGGTGCCTTCCTCGGCAGCGGGGTCGCGCACACGGTGTCCAGCGGGATCATCGAGACCCCGACCGGCAGCCAGGGCATGATCATCCTGTTCGGCGCGCTGGTCGGCGCGATCGCCTGGAACCTGACCACCTGGTACTTCGGTCTGCCGTCCTCCTCCTCGCACGCGCTGTTCGGCGGCATGGTGGGCGCGGCGCTCGCCGGCGGCACCGGCGTGATCTGGAGCGGCGTCATCGACAAGATCATCGTCCCGATGATCGTCTCGCCGATCGTCGGCCTGATCTGCGGCTACCTGGTGATGCTGGGCATCCTGTGGCTGTTCCGCAAGGCCAACCCGCACAAGGCCAAGCGCAACTTCCGGGTCGCCCAGACCGCGTCGGCCGCCGCCATGGCCCTCGCACACGGTCTTCAGGACGCCCAGAAGACGATGGGCATCGTGGTGCTCGCCCTCACCATCGGCGGCCACCAGAGCAGCCAGGACATCCCGGTCTGGGTGAAGATCTCCTGCGCGACCATGCTCTCGCTGGGCACCTACGCGGGTGGCTGGCGGATCATGCGGACCCTCGGGCGGAAGATCATCGAGCTGGACCCGCCACAGGGCTTCGCCGCCGAGAGCACCGCCGCGACGATCATGTACATCACCTCGTACGTCTTCAAGGCGCCGATCTCCACCACCCACGTGATCACCTCGGCGATCATGGGTGTCGGTGCCACCAAGCGGGTCCGCGCGGTCCGCTGGGGCGTCGCCAAGAACATCGTGCTCGGCTGGTTCGTCACCATGCCGGCGGCCGCCCTGGTGGCCGCGATCGTCTACTGGATCACCGACCTGATCTTCGGCTAGCGCCCGACCGCCGCGGGCCGGTGCGAACCGGGACCGCGGCCGCCCGCCCGGCCGAGGCGGCCACGCACCGGGCACATGACAGGGCCCGCCCCCACATCTCGGGGGCGGGCCCTTCTTCATACTCCGCGGCGGCACCGCCATGCAGCACCGCGAAGCAGCTCGTGTGGTCGCCGCTCCCCCAGAAGGGCGCGACAGCGGGTTATCCGAAGCGGCCGGAGATGTAGTCCTCGGTCGCCTGCACGGACGGGTTGGAGAAGATCCGCTGGGTGTCGTCCAGCTCGACCAGCTTGCCCGGCTGACCGACCCCGGCCAGGTTGAAGAAGGCGGTGCGGTCGCTGACGCGGGCCGCCTGCTGCATGTTGTGCGTCACGATCACGATGGTGAACTGCGACTTCAGCTCGCCGATCAGGTCCTCGACGGCGAGGGTGGAGATCGGGTCGAGCGCCGAGCAGGGCTCGTCCATCAGCAGGACCTGCGGCTCGACCGCGATGGCACGGGCGATGCACAGGCGCTGCTGCTGGCCGCCGGAGAGGCCCGCACCCGGCTTGTTCAGCCGGCCCTGGACCTCCTTCCAGAGGTTCGCGCCCTTGAGCGAGCGCTCCACCACGCCGTCCAGCACGGACTTCTTCTTCACGCCGGCGAGCTTCAGCCCGGCCGCGACGTTGTCGTAGATCGACATGGTCGGGAACGGGTTGGGGCGCTGGAAGACCATGCCGACCGTGCGGCGCACGGCCACCGGGTCGACGTTCTGACCGTAGAGGTTCTCGTCGTCCAGCATCACCTTGCCCTCGACGCGGGCACCGGGGATGACCTCGTGCATGCGGTTGAGGGTGCGCAGGAAGGTCGACTTGCCGCAGCCGGAGGGGCCGATGAAGGCCGTCACGGAGCGGGGCTCGACGGTCATCGAGATGTCCTCGATGGCCTTGGTGGTGCCGTAGTAGGCGGACAGTCCGCTGACGTCGATGCGCTTGGCCATGATCTTTCGTCTTCTCTCGCCCGCGGCAGTGCCGCTAGTGATTACTGCTACGTCAGTCGGTCCGTCAGTGCCCGGTCTTGGGTGAGCGCCAGCGTGCGATGCCACGGGCGATGAGGTTGAGCCCCATCACGAAGGCGATCAGCACCAGTGCCGCACCCCAGGCACGGGCGTACCCGAAGTCGTTGTTCACCATGGCGTACTGCTGCCAGATGTACATCGGGAGCGACTGCTGCGGGTCCTGGAACGGGTTGTTGTTGATGATGTCGGCGCCGAACACCAGCATCAGCACCGGCGCGGTCTCGCCCGTGATGCGGGCGACCGCGAGCATCACACCGGTGGTGATGCCGCCGATCGCGGTGGGGATGACGATCCGCAGGATGGTCTTCCAGCGCGGCACGCCGAGCGCGTACGAGGCCTCGCGCAGCTCGTTCGGGACGAGCTTGAGCATCTCCTCGGTCGAGCGGACGACCACCGGCATCATCAGGATGGCCAGCGCGAGGCTGCCCGCGAAGCCGGAGTAGCTGAAGCCGAAACCGAGGATCCAGACGGAGAGAACGAACAGGCCGGCGACGATCGACGGGACGCCCGTCATGACGTCGACGAAGAAGGTCACGGTCTTGGCGAGCCGGCCGCGGCCGTACTCGACCAGGTAGACCGCGGTGAGCAGTCCGACCGGGGCCGCCATCACGGTGGCCAGGGCGACCTGCTGCAGGGTGCCGATCAGCGCGTGGTAGATCCCGCCACCGGGGCCCGACGAGCGCACGCCCCTCATCGAGTGGGTCAGGAAGTTGGCGTCCACCACGCCGATGCCCTGCTGCACGGTGTAGAAGATCAGCGCGGCGAGCGGCACGATGGCCAGCACGAAGGCGACCCAGACCACCGAGGTGGCGAAGCGGTCCTTGGCCTGCCGGCGGCCCTCGATCCGGGCCGAGAGGGTGTAGCTGATGATCATGAACAGCAGTGCGGCGATCAGGCCCCACTGCAGGTGGCTGGCCAGGCCGAAGCCGGCGCCGATCCCGCACCCGATCGCGATGGACACCGCGGCGATGGCGGCCGGTGCCCACGTGGGCAGCCGGGCGGTGGTGAGCCGGCGGTGCAGCTGCGGCACGGCCGACGCGGCGGCGGTAGTGGTCACGGCGCTCATGCGTTGGCCCCCGAGTACTCCTTGCGGCGCGCGACGATAATGCGTGCGGCACCGTTCACCAGCAGGGTGATCACGAACAGGACGAGGCCGGAGGCCATCAGCGCGTCCCGGCCGAAAGCGCCGGCCTCGTTGAACTTCAGCGCGATGTTCTGCGCGAAGGTGCCACCGCCCGGGTCGAGCAGGTGCAGCGAGAGCACGCTGTTCGAGGAGAGCACGACCGCCACCGCGATGGTCTCGCCCAGCGCCCGGCCCAGGCCGAGCATCGAGGCCGAGATGATGCCGGGACGGCCGAACGGCAGGACCGAGGTGCGGATCATCTCCCAGCGGGTCGCGCCGAGCGCGAGCGCCGCCTCCTCGTGCATCCGCGGGACCTGCCGGAAGACCTCACGACTGACGGCCGTGATGATCGGAAGGATCATGATCGCCAGCAGGATGCCGACCGTGAACAGGGTGCGCGGCGTGGTGCCCGCGCGGCTCTGGTCGAAGATGTACGTCCAGCCGAGGTACTGGTCCATCCAGCTGGTCAGACCGTCCAGGTGCGGGACGAGGAACAGCGCGCCCCAGAGCCCGTAGACGATGCTCGGCACGGCGGCCAGCAGGTCGACCAGGTAGGCGAACGGCTGGGCGATCCTCCGTGGCGCGTAGTGCGAGATGAAGAGTGCGATGCCGATCGCCACCGGCACCGCGATCGCCATCGCGATCACGGCGCTGACGATGGTGCCGAAGGTCAGGACGGCGATGCCGAAGACGGGCTTCGGAGCGTCCGGCGTCCACTCGAAGGTGGTGAGGAAGTTGCCCTGGTTCTTGCTGAGCGCGAGCACCGAGCGGTACGTCAGGAATCCCGCGATGGCGGCCATGATGGCCAGCAGCAGGATGCCCGAGCCGCGGGCCGCGTTGAAGAAGATGGTGTCGCCGAGCTGACTGCTCCTGCGCGCGCGGACCCTGCTTCGCGCATCGGCAGGGACGGATGAAGTCATTGGTCTACTCCGGTCTGGTGGCGCTGCCCCGAGGGGGCGGCACCATGGCGGCGGTGCCCCGGACGTGCTTGCGGTGTGTGGTACCCGGTGGGGCGGCCCCTGCCCCCCTGGTCGTACGGGGCCGCCTCACCGGTGGGTCGGCCCGTGCGGGCCGACCGGGTCAGGCCAGGGTCGGGACGACGGCCTGGACCTTGGCGGCGAGCTCCTGGGGCAGCGGGACGTAGCCCGTGTCACCGATGGCCTTCTGGCCCTCGTCGCTGATCGCGTAGGTCAGGAAGGACTTCAGGGTGTCGAGGGTCTCGGCCTTGTTGCCCTTGTCGCAGACGATCTCGTAGGTGACCAGGACCAGCGGGTAGGCACCCTCGTCCTTGGTCGCGTAGTCCAGGCTCAGCGTGAGGTCGCTGCCGGTGCCGGCGATCTTCGCCTTGGCGAAGGTGGTGGCGGCGTTGGCGGCGGTGGCCTCGACCGGCTTGCTGGCGCCGGTGTTGATGGAGGCGCTCTTCAGGCTGTTGGTCTGGGCGAAGGAGAGCTCGACGTAGCTGATCGAGTTCTTGACCTGCTTCACCTGGGCCGCCAGGCCCGCGCTGCCGCTGGCCGACTGGCCGCCCTTGCCCGCCCAGGTCTTGCTGTTCGGGTAGGCCCAGGCGCCGCCCGAGGCCTTCGCGAAGTACTTGGTCAGGTTGTCGGTGGTGCCCGAGTCGTCCGAGCGGTGGAACGCCTGGATGTCGGCGGCCGGCAGCGTCACACCCGGGTTGAGGGCGGCGATGGCCGGGTCGTTCCACTTGGTGATCTGCGAGTCGAAGATCTTGGCGGTGGTGGGGCCGTCGAGCGTCAGCTTGTCGACGCCGTCGACGTTGAAGACGATCGAGATCAGGCCCGCGACCATCGGGAGGTCGATGCCCTGGCCGCCGGTGCAGACCGCCTTGGTGGCGTCGACCTCGGCCGGCTTGAGCGCGGAGTCGGAGCCGGCGAACTGGACCTTGCCCTGGGTGAACTGCTGCACACCGGCGCCGGAGCCGCCACCGCTGTAGTTGACCGAGGAGCCGCTGCAGGCGTTGCCGAAGTTGGTCTTCCAGACGTCGATCGCGTTGGACTGGGCGGTCGAGCCCGCGGCCACCAGGGCACCGGCCTTGCCACAGTTGATCTTGGCGGCCGTGGCGCTGGACGAGCCACCAGCAGACGTGGTGCTGGTGTTGTTGTCGTCCGAGCCGCACGCGGCGAGCGACAGCGAGCTGACGAGCGCCAGGGCACCGACGACGAGGGCCTTGGAGCGGCCGTTCCGCTGGAGCTTCACAGGGTGTCCCTTTCTGTGGCATCCCCCGTGCCGTCCGCGTCCGGCGGTATGTGCTCGGACGATAGGGATGGGCACTGGTTCTGCTGTGGTCCGGGGCCCGTTCGGCCCTCCGGTAAACCCGAAGTTAGGGCGGGCAGGTGACGCGTCAGCCGGTCACAAGTGAACGGAGAGTGAACCTCGAAAGGATGGCAGGAAACAGCGTCAGGTAGTCACGGTTGCGTCACGGGGAGGGCGCGGGAAGATCACTCGGTCGGGTGTCCGGCGGGGCGCACCGGCGCCGGCTGTCGACGGCCGGCGCGACGGCGGTACGGGGACCGTGGACCCGCTGCCGGTTGCCGACGACGGGTGCCCCGGAGCGGTGATCCGGGCCCGCCGTCCGGAGCCGCGGTCCGGGACAGCCGTCCGGGGCGCTCCGGGCGGCCCCACGGCCGGGGCCGCCCACGTGGGCGGCCGAGCGGGCGCTAGCCGCGGGCCAGCGGCCGGGCGCCCAACAGGTCGAGCAGCGCGTCCACCAGCAGCCGGTCCCGGTCGTGGGTGAGCCTGGCGCGGGCCTTGCGGGCCGGCAGCCACTCCAGTCGGTCGACCTCGCGGTTGGGCGCGAAGGCCCCGCCGGAGGGCACCGCCGCCCAGTACCGGACCTCCTTGGGCCGGCCCTGCGCCAGATAGTGCTGGGTCGGCAGTTCGGGACCGAGCACGCAGCGCATGCCGGTCTCCTCCTCGACCTCCCGCAGGGCCGCCTGCGTCATGCTCTCGCCCGGGTCCAGCTTGCCCTTGGGCAGGCTCCAGTCGTCGTACTTGGGCCGGTGGATCAACGCGATCCGCGGCCGGCCGAGGCCCTTGCCGTGCTTCTTCTCGCGCCCGGGCAGCCAGAGCACCGCCCCGGCCGCCAGGATCGTCGGGACGTGCCCGGTCGCCCTGGCCCCCGGGTGACGCCGCGACCGCTTCGCCCCGTCCTGCTGGACGCTCTGGAGCCGGCCGGGTCCGCCCTGTTTCTTCGCCTCGCGCAACCGCCGCCGCTGCTCGCCCTCGGCGGGCACCGCGGGCCGCCCGGTGGCGCTCATCCTCGCGGCGCCCGCCGGGCGGTCGTCACTCTTGCCGGTCAGGCGGTTGCCCATTCATGCCATCCGTGGTGCTGGGGGTGCTCCCCAGGCATCGAGGCCGAGGGACAGTTCTGGCCACTGGCGGCCGAAGGCATAGCGTGCCGCCTCGACCTCCAGTCGCTGATCAGCATGCACCACGCCGAGCACATAGGCGGTCGCGGGGGTGATCCGCGGGGTTCGCGCCGCGGTGGCGGCGGTGACGGCGGCGTCGGACGCCTCCTGGTGACGTCCCAGCACCCGGTCCAGCCCGTCCAGCCCGGCGGCGGGGCGGGCGCACACCTCCAGCGCGTACCGGGCGCGCTTGACCAGGATCCGAACCCGGTGCCAGGGCGCGTCGTCGGCCGCCAGCGCGGCGTCCGCGTCCAGCAGACCCCGCACCGCCGGCGCCTGCGCGCGGGCCGGGGCCGGTACCGAGCCGAGCCGGCGCAGCCCGTCCCCGCCGTACGGGGTCGAGGCCCGGTCCAGCGGCAGGGCCCGGGCGCCGGCCGCCAGCGCGTCGAGCGCGCCGGCCGCCTGGGGGGCGAGTTCGCCGCCCGCGGCCAGCAGCGGCGTCTCACCGACCAGCAGCGTCATCCGGTCCGCCAGCGCGTGCAGCCGGGCCGAGCGGAGGTCCTGCAGGACGGCGGAGTGCGCACGGGTGCGGGCCAGGGTCAGCTGGCGGTCCAGCAGGGCCCGGGCCTTGGGCGCGCCGGCGTGCCCGGCGAGCATCCCGGGGCCGTCCGGCTCGCTGCCGCTCAGCGAGTCCAGCGCGGCCAGCAGCCGGGCCGAGCGCCGCAGGTAGCCGGGCTCCTGCGCGAGCAGGTTGAGCAGCCAGCGCAGCTCCCTCCGGGACTCCTCGGCCCAGGCCTCCTCGAAACTCGCCGCGAAGGTGTGCAGCGCCCCGCCGATCCGCCGGACCGCCCGGAGCAGGTCGGAGGTCCCGGCGGACGGCAGCACGACGGCGCCAGGTCTCGACCCGACCTCGCCGACCGCCTGCGGCAGGGCGCGCAGGAACGCGCCGGCCTGGGCGGTGAGGTGGCGGGAGAGGATCTCCCCTGCGGTGGCGGTGGACGGCCCGGGGGCCGTCATCGGCGCATCGGTCATGGCTTGGTCAAATCCCCGTCCCCCCGGGGGACCCTCCCCCGGGGATGGTGCCGGCTGCTGCTGGCCTCAGCGGGCCGAGGAGGAGGCGCGGCGGCGCTGGCGCGAGTCGATGAGCAGGTCCTGCAGGTGCCGGAGCCTGCGCCCGTCGGCGTCGAGCGAATGGCGGGTCCAGGCCCCGTCGGGGCCGAGGTGCCAGGACTCGGTCTCGTCGGAGACACCGAGGTCGATCAGGCCCGACAGCTCGGCGCGGTGCGCCGGATCGGCCACCCGCACCAACGCCTCGATCCGGCGGTCCAGGTTGCGGTGCATCATGTCGGCGCTGCCGAACCACACCTCCGGATCCCCGCCGTTGCCGAAGACGAAGAGCCGCGAGTGCTCCAGGAAGCGCCCGAGCACGGAGCGGACCCGGACGTTGTCGCTCAGCCCCTCCACCCCGGGCCGGATCGCGCAGATCCCGCGCACCCAGACGTCCACCGGCACGCCGGCCCTGGAGGCCCGGTAGAGCGCGTCGATCACGGCCTCGTCGACGATCGAGTTGACCTTGATCTTGACGAACGCGGGGCGGCCCGCCCGGTGGTGCGCGATCTCCCCGTGGATCCGCGCGATCAGCCCGTCCCGCAGCCCGCGCGGAGCGGTCAGCAGCCGGCGGTAGGACTCGCGGCGGGAGTAGCCGGAGAGCCGGTTGAACAGGTCGGAGAGGTCCGCGCCGACCTGCGGGTCCGAGGTCAGCAGACCGATGTCCTCGTAGAGCCGGGCCGTCTTCGGGTGGTAGTTGCCCGTCCCCACGTGCGAGTACCGGCGCAGGGTGTCGCCCTCCTGCCGGACCACCAGCGAGAGCTTGCAGTGTGTCTTCAGCCCGACCAGGCCGTACACCACGTGGCAGCCGGCCTCCTCCAACTTGCGGGCCCACTTGATGTTGGCCTGTTCGTCGAAGCGCGCCTTGATCTCCACCAGGACCAGCACCTGCTTGCCCGACTCGGCCGCGTCGATCAGCGCGTCCACGATCGGCGAGTCACCGGAGGTGCGGTAGAGCGTCTGCTTGATGGCCAGCACGTCCGGATCGCCGGCGGCCTGCTCCAGGAAGGCCTGGACGGAGGTCGAGAAGCTGTCGTACGGGTGGTGCAGCAGCACGTCCCGCTCGCGCATCGCGGCGAAGATGTCCGGCTGGGAGGCCGACTCCACGTCGGTCAGGCCCCGGGCGGTACCCGCGACGAACTTGGCGTACTTCAGCTCCGGCCGGTCGAGGCCGGCGATGCCGAACAGCCCGGTCAGGTCCAGCGGCCCCGGCAGCGGGAACACCTCGGCCTCGGTGATGTTCAGCTCCCGCACCAGCAGGTCCAGGATGTAGGGGTCGATCGACTCCTCGACCTCCAGCCGCACCGGCGGGCCGAAGCGCCGGCGCATCAGCTCCTTCTCCAGCGCCTTGAGGATGTTCTCGGTGTCGTCCTCCTCCACCTCCAGGTCCTCGTTGCGGGTGACCCGGAACGCGTGGTGGGCGAGCACCTCCATCCCCGGGAAGAGCTCCTCCAGATGCGCCCCCATCACGTCCTCCAGCGGGACGTAGCGCTCCGGGGACGCCTCCAGGAACCGCAGCAGGGACTGCGGCACCTTCACCCTGGCGAAGTGCTTGTGTCCGGACACCGGGTTGCGCACCACCACGGCCAGGTTCAGGCTCAGCCCCGATATGTACGGGAAGGGGTGCGCCGGGTCCACCGCGAGCGGGGTGAGCACCGGGAAGATCTTCTGCCGGAAGAGCGTGTGCAGCCGGGCCTGCTCCTTGTCGGCCAGCTCCGACCAGCGGACCAGCTCGATGCCCTCGGACGCGAGGTCCGGCAGCACCTCCTGCTGGAACGCGGCGGCGTGCCGCGCCATGAGCTCGCGCGAACGCTTCCAGATCTGGTCGAGCACCTCGCGCGGCTGGAGCCCGGCGGCCGAGCGGGTCGCGACACCGGTGGCGATCCGGCGCTTCAGCCCGGCCACCCGGACCATGAAGAACTCGTCCAGGTTGCTGGCGAAGATCGCCAGGAACTTGGTCCGCTCCAACAACGGGATGTCCGGGTCCTCGGCCAGCTCCAGGACCCGCTCGTTGAACGCCAGCCAGCTGCGCTCACGGTCCAGGAAGCGGCCTTCGGGCAACTCCTCCAGATCCTCGTCCTCGGCCGCGAAGGGCTCCGGGGGCATCCCCAGCGTGCCGGACATCAGGGCGGGAGAGGGCAGCGGTACCGAGACGGGGCGGGGGATGCTCATGGGCTCCAGCTCCTCCAACAGGACGCGGTCCGAGTGACCCGGCGAACCGTCGTGCTCACCCAGCGCCAGTGCCCACCCACCCGGAGCGGCCGGATGACGGCCGGCCTGCGGGTGCCGGTTGACGCTGCGCGAACGAGACACTACGGACTTCATCCTGTGATCTTCGCGGCGGCAATTGAATCCACGGTAAACACCGCATGGCCAGGAGGAAAGCTGAATCGGTCGGGGCCGGGGTCGCGAAGCCTCCGGCCCGTCGCCCGTCCGGCCCTACCGGTCCCCCGTCTGGACGCGGTACACCAGGTCCACCTCGTGGATGGTGAATCCCAACCGTTCATATACCCGCACCGCGGCCGGATTGTCGGCATCGACGTAGAGAAGTACGGTTTCCAGGCCCCGGTCGCCCGGTCCGTCCCCGGTCAGGTGCCGCAGGCCGGCGGCGGTCAGCGCCCGGCCGAGGCCGCCGCCCTGCTCCGCCGGGTCCACTCCCACCACGTACACCTCGCCGAGCGCGGGCGCGTCCGCGGTCGCCGGGTGGACCTTGGTCCAGTGGTAGCCGACCACCCGTTCGCCACGGGTGGCCAGGAAGAATCCGTTCGGGTCGAACCACGGTTCGGCCAGCCGATCGCCGAGATCCGCTTCGGTCCAGGAGCCCTGCTCCGGATGGTGGGCGAACGCGAGCGCGTTCAGCCGCAGCCACCGGGCGTCGTCCAGGCCGGGACGGAACGTCCGGAGCGTGACGCCCTCGGGGAGCGACACCTCCTCGACGGCCGCACCGGACCTGCGCATCTGCCGCAGCTCACGGACCAGCTCACCGCCGAACTCCCGCGCCAGGTGCCGGGCGCCCGGATGGCCGCCGTGGGCCCAGAAGTCGACCGGTCCGCCGGCTTCGGCCAGGACCGCGTCGACGAGCTGCCGCCCGAAGCCCCGGCCGCGCCGGCCCGGGTGGACCACGAGCTCGGCGGTGCCACCTGCCGTCCCGCCTTCGCCGGCCTCGGCGAGCTCGAGTTGGGCGTATCCGACCGGCCCGTCCGATCCGTCCGGCTCTCCCTGCGGGGTACCCGCCGCCGTCCCGGTCTGGACGAGGTGGACGACACCGGGTCGTGCCCGGTCCGACCGCAACCGGAGCCGGCCCTGCTCGGACACCGCCTCCCGGCCGTCCTCGCGGGCGGCGGCCGCCAACAGATCCTGCACCTCGTCCGGGGCCTCCAGCACGGCTCCCGCGTCGATCGCGCTCCCGGCCCGCGTGTAACTCCGCTTAGCTCCCATGGCCCTGACCCTACGTCACCGGTCGTGACCACAACGCAAAGAAGCCCCCTCCCGAACGGGAGGGGGCTTCTTCGGAATGATTGTTCGGCGGCGTCCTACTCTCCCACAGGGTCCCCCCTGCAGTACCATCGGCGCTGTGAGGCTTAGCTTCCGGGTTCGGAATGTAACCGGGCGTTTCCCTCACGCTATGACCACCGAAACACTATGAAACTGTCACCGCACCGCTCTCCCCGTGGCCCGGGAAAAACGGGGTCGTTGTTTCAGAACAACACAGTGGACGCGAGCAACTGAGGACAAGCCCTCGGCCTATTAGTACCGGTCAGCTCCACCCCTTACAGGGCTTCCACATCCGGCCTATCAACCCAGTCGTCTACTGGGAGCCTTACCCTCTCAAGGAGGTGGGAATACTCATCTCGAAGCAGGCTTCCCGCTTAGATGCTTTCAGCGGTTATCCCTCCCGAACGTAGCCAACCAGCCATGCCCTTGGCAGGACAACTGGCACACCAGAGGTTCGTCCGTCCCGGTCCTCTCGTACTAGGGACAGCCCTTCTCAATATTCCTACGCGCACAGCGGATAGGGACCGAACTGTCTCACGACGTTCTAAACCCAGCTCGCGTACCGCTTTAATGGGCGAACAGCCCAACCCTTGGGACCTACTCCAGCCCCAGGATGCGACGAGCCGACATCGAGGTGCCAAACCATCCCGTCGATATGGACTCTTGGGGAAGATCAGCCTGTTATCCCCGGGGTACCTTTTATCCGTTGAGCGACGGCGCTTCCACAAGCCACCGCCGGATCACTAGTCCCTGCTTTCGCACCTGCTCGACCCGTCGGTCTCACAGTCAAGCTCCCTTGTGCACTTACACTCAACACCTGATTGCCAACCAGGCTGAGGGAACCTTTGGGCGCCTCCGTTACTCTTTAGGAGGCAACCGCCCCAGTTAAACTACCCACCAGACACTGTCCCTGATCCGGATCACGGACCCAGGTTAGACATCCAGCACGACCAGAGTGGTATTTCAACGTCGACTCCACAACCACTGGCGTGGCCGCTTCAAAGTCTCCCACCTATCCTACACAAGCCGAACCGAACACCAATATCAAGCTATAGTAAAGGTCCCGGGGTCTTTCCGTCCTGCTGCGCGAAACGAGCATCTTTACTCGTAATGCAATTTCACCGGGCCTATGGTTGAGACAGTCGAGAAGTCGTTACGCCATTCGTGCAGGTCGGAACTTACCCGACAAGGAATTTCGCTACCTTAGGATGGTTATAGTTACCACCGCCGTTTACTGGCGCTTAAGTTCTCAGCTTCGCCGAGACGAATCTCGACTAACCGGTCCCCTTAACGTTCCAGCACCGGGCAGGCGTCAGTCCGTATACATCGCCTTACGGCTTCGCACGGACCTGTGTTTTTAGTAAACAGTCGCTTCTCGCTGGTCTCTGCGGCCGGCCCCAGCTCAGAGTGCAAGACTCATCACCAGTTCCGGCCCCCCTTCTCCCGAAGTTACGGGGGCATTTTGCCGAGTTCCTTAACCATAGTTCACCCGAACGCCTCGGTATTCTCTACCTGACCACCTGAGTCGGTTTGGGGTACGGGCCGCCATGAAACTCGCTAGAGGCTTTTCTCGACAGCATAGGATCATCCACTTCACCACAATCGGCTCGGCATCAGGTCTCAGCCTCAATGAGTGACGGATTTGCCTATCACTCGGCCTACACCCTTACCCCGGGACAACCACCGCCCGGGCTGGACTACCTTCCTGCGTCACCCCATCGCTCACCTACTACCCTGTTGGGTCAGCGGCTCCACCACGTCCCTTTGTCCGAAGACTCCGGGCCGGCTTCACGGCTTTAGCATTCAGAGGTTCGACGTTGGCGCTTCAAAGCGGGTACGGGAATATCAACCCGTTGTCCATCGACTACGCCTGTCGGCCTCGCCTTAGGTCCCGACTTACCCTGGGCAGATCAGCTTGACCCAGGAACCCTTGGTCAATCGGCGCAAGAGTTTCTCACTCTTGTATCGCTACTCATGCCTGCATTCTCACTCGTGTCCCGTCCACAACTGGATTCCTCCGCTGCTTCACCCGGAACACGACGCTCCCCTACCCATCACAGCAGGCGTTGGCCCTATAGCTGCAATGACACGACTTCGGTGGTGTGCTTGAGCCCCGCTACATTGTCGGCGCGGAATCACTTGACCAGTGAGCTATTACGCACTCTTTCAAGGGTGGCTGCTTCTAAGCCAACCTCCTGGTTGTCTCTGCGACTCCACATCCTTTCCCACTTAGCACACGCTTAGGGACCTTAGTCGGTGTTCTGGGCTGTTTCCCTCTCGACCATGGAGCTTATCCCCCACAGTCTCACTGCCACGCTCTCACTTACCGGCATTCGGAGTTTGGCTAAGGTCAGTAACCCGTTGAGGCCCATCGCCTATCCAGTGCTCTACCTCCGGCAAGAAACACGTGACGCTGCACCTAAATGCATTTCGGGGAGAACCAGCTATCACGGAGTTTGATTGGCCTTTCACCCCTAACCACAGGTCATCCCCCAGGTTTTCAACCCTGGTGGGTTCGGTCCTCCACGAAGTCTTACCTCCGCTTCAACCTGCCCATGGCTAGATCACTCCGCTTCGGGTCTTGGGCATGCAACTCAAACGCCCTATTCGGACTCGCTTTCGCTACGGCTACCCCACACGGGTTAACCTCGCTACACACCGCAAACTCGCAGGCTCATTCTTCAAAAGGCACGCAGTCACGAGACACACAGCAAGCTGCACATCCGACGCTCCCACGGCTTGTAGGCACACGGTTTCAGGTACTATTTCACTCCGCTCCCGCGGTACTTTTCACCATTCCCTCACGGTACTATCCGCTATCGGTCACCAGGGAATATTTAGGCTTAGCGGGTGGTCCCGCCAGATTCACACGGAATTTCTCGGGCTCCGTGCTACTTGGGAGAAGCTCAAGTGAGCCGCTGATGTTTCGTCTACGGGGGTCTTACCCTCTACGCCGGACCTTTCGCATGTCCTTCGACTACACCAACGGTTTCTGACTCACCCAGCCGCCGGCAGACGACTGAAGAACTTTCCCACGACCCCTACTACGCAACCCCTGCCGGGTATCACACGTAACAGGTTTAGCCTCATCCGGTTTCGCTCGCCACTACTCCCGGAATCACGGTTGTTTTCTCTTCCTGCGGGTACTGAGATGTTTCACTTCCCCGCGTTCCCTCCACATACCCTATGTGTTCAGGTATGGGTGACAGCCCATGACGACTGCCGGGTTTCCCCATTCGGAAACCCCCGGATCAAAGCCTGGTTGACGGCTCCCCGGGGACTATCGTGGCCTCCCACGTCCTTCATCGGTTCCTGGTGCCAAGGCATCCACCGTGCGCCCTTAAAAACTTGGCCACAGATGCTCGCGTCCACTGTGCAGTTCTCAAACAACGACCAGTCACCCACCATCAACGCGTCCACGACGCATCTCAAGTAGGACCGGCACTGAAGCAACGACCATCACGGCCGTTCCTTCAGGACCCAACAACGTGCCCGCCACGACCCAACCCCACCAGATGCTTTCCACGCGCCGAAGCGCAGTACTCGCGGTCGATGAGACCGAACCGTGCCGAATAGTCAACGTTCCACCCATGAGCAACCGTGCGAGACATTCGCTCACATCCGGCTATGTGCTCCTTAGAAAGGAGGTGATCCAGCCGCACCTTCCGGTACGGCTACCTTGTTACGACTTCGTCCCAATCGCTGGTCCCACCTTCGACGGCTCCTCCCCTTACGGGTTAGGCCACCGGCTTCGGGTGTTACCGACTTTCGTGACGTGACGGGCGGTGTGTACAAGGCCCGGGAACGTATTCACCGCAGCATGCTGATCTGCGATTACTAGCAACTCCAACTTCATGGGGTCGAGTTGCAGACCCCAATCCGAACTGAGGCCGGCTTTTTGGGATTCGCTCCGCCTCGCGGCATCGCAGCCCTTTGTACCGACCATTGTAGCACGTGTGCAGCCCAAGACATAAGGGGCATGATGATTTGACGTCGTCCCCACCTTCCTCCGAGTTGACCCCGGCAGTCTCCTGTGAGTCCCCATCACCCCGAAAGGCATGCTGGCAACACAGAACAAGGGTTGCGCTCGTTGCGGGACTTAACCCAACATCTCACGACACGAGCTGACGACAACCATGCACCACCTGTATACCGACCACAAGGGGGCGACCATCTCTGGCCGTTTCCGGTATATGTCAAGCCTTGGTAAGGTTCTTCGCGTTGCGTCGAATTAAGCCACATGCTCCGCTGCTTGTGCGGGCCCCCGTCAATTCCTTTGAGTTTTAGCCTTGCGGCCGTACTCCCCAGGCGGGGAACTTAATGCGTTAGCTGCGGCACCGACGACGTGGAATGTCGCCAACACCTAGTTCCCAACGTTTACGGCGTGGACTACCAGGGTATCTAATCCTGTTCGCTCCCCACGCTTTCGCTCCTCAGCGTCAGTAATGGCCCAGAGATCCGCCTTCGCCACCGGTGTTCCTCCTGATATCTGCGCATTTCACCGCTACACCAGGAATTCCGATCTCCCCTACCACACTCTAGCCTGCCCGTATCGAATGCAGACCCGGGGTTAAGCCCCGGGCTTTCACATCCGACGCGACAGGCCGCCTACGAGCTCTTTACGCCCAATAATTCCGGACAACGCTCGCACCCTACGTATTACCGCGGCTGCTGGCACGTAGTTAGCCGGTGCTTCTTCTGCAGGTACCGTCACTTGCGCTTCTTCCCTGCTGAAAGAGGTTTACAACCCGAAGGCCGTCATCCCTCACGCGGCGTCGCTGCATCAGGCTTTCGCCCATTGTGCAATATTCCCCACTGCTGCCTCCCGTAGGAGTCTGGGCCGTGTCTCAGTCCCAGTGTGGCCGGTCGCCCTCTCAGGCCGGCTACCCGTCGTCGCCTTGGTAGGCCATTACCCCACCAACAAGCTGATAGGCCGCGGGCTCATCCTGCACCGCCGGAGCTTTACACCCACCCCCATGCGGAGGAAGGTCATATCCGGTATTAGACCCCGTTTCCAGGGCTTGTCCCAGAGTGCAGGGCAGATTGCCCACGTGTTACTCACCCGTTCGCCACTGATCCACCCCGAAGGGCTTCACCGTTCGACTTGCATGTGTTAAGCACGCCGCCAGCGTTCGTCCTGAGCCAGGATCAAACTCTCCGTGCATGTCTGCTCGTAATCGAGCGGCCACCCGCGTTGAGCGGCGCGGCGACCCCCGGAATAGGGAAGCCCCGCGCACTGCGTCCTCGCTAGTGTTTTTTACTAAAGGAATCTCCAACCCGGATCGAACGACCCGGGCCGGGGATGTCAACATATCTGGCGTTGACTTTTGGCACGCTGTTGAGTTCTCAAGGAACGGACACTTCCTTCGAGCCGCTCTCACGGTCTCTCCGGGCGCTTCGTTCTTTCGTGTTTCAAGCTTATCAGATGTTCGCCGCTCCGTTTACCGGAGTTTCGTTTCCCTGACCTGCTTTCCTTCGGCCTTTCGGCACTCCCAGACTCTACCAGAGTCTTTCGTGCGTTCCGGCCTTCGGAAGGCTTTCACCGAACCGACCTGACGGCCCGTCCGATGCCTCAAACCTTAGCTCAGCCCCGCCCCGAAAGGCGAATCCGACCCACCTTCCGAATTGCCGCGCACAGCAATTCGCACGGGAACGCGACAAGGCGCGGACCAGGGCTCTTGCTGAAGAGGTGTTTCGGAGAGTGGCCACCCCGGGAACGTCCGTGCGGATCGCGCGTCCGTTTCTCCCAGCCAGGCAGCTCGAAGAACACTAGACCTGTCAGCGGGGAGAGTCAAGAGGGGCCGGGGCGGCCGGCAGCTGGAAGGCCAGCACGGCGACGTCGTCGTCGTGCTCGGCGGTGACGCCCATCGCACGGAGCAGCCGGGCGCAGACCACCTCGGGTGTGCCGACCGGGCCGCCGAGCGTGCGGGCCAGCAGGTCCAGCCCCTGGTCGATGTCCTCGTCACGGCGCTCCACCAGGCCGTCCGTGTAGAGGACGCCGGTGGTGCCCGGCAGCAGTCGCAGGGTGTGCGAGAGGTGGACGCCGCCGCCGGTGCCCAGCGGCGGGCCGTTCTGCTCCTCGCTGCGGAGCACCGTCCCGTCCGGGCAGCGGAGCATGACCGGGAGGTGGCCGGCCGAGGCATAGGTGAGGCTGCTGCGGTCCGGATCCCAGACGGCGTAGGTGCAGGTGGCGATCTGGTTGGCGTCGATCTCCATGGCGATGCCGTCGAGCAGGCGCATCACCTCGTGCGGCGGGAGGTCCAGTCGGGCGTAGGCGCGCACGGCGGTGCGCAGCTGGCCCATCACGGCGGCGGCGCGCAGACCTCGGCCCATCACGTCGCCGATGACCAGCGCGGTCCGGCCGCCCCCGATACCGATCACGTCGTACCAGTCGCCGCCGACGGCGGCCTCGGCGCCGCCCGGCTGGTAGGTCGCCGCGACGCGCAGGCCGGCGGGCTGTTCGAGCTTCTGCGGCAGCAGGCTGCGCTGGAGCGTCACGGCCGCCTCCCGCTGGCGTCGCTCGGCCTCCCGGAGCCTGGTGGCGGCGAGGACCTGGTCGGTGACCTCGGCGGCGTAGACGAGGACCCCGGCCGGTACGCCGCGGCCGCCGGCTCCGCCGCCGTGCTCGCCGGCGCCCAGCGGCACGCAGGAGACGTTGTAGTAGCGGTGGCCGTTGGGCCCGTGGATGCGGCGGGCCTTCACGCTGCGCGGGCGCCCGCTGCGGATCACCTGGTCCATCAGCGGCATCACCCCCAGGGCCGCGAGCTCGGGGAGCGCGTCAGCGGCGGGCAGGCCGACCGGGCGCTCCCCGAAGAGCTCGTGGTAGGCGCGGTTGGCGTAGCCCAGCTGGTGGCGCGGCCCGTGGGTGACGGCCACGGGGGCGGGCAGGCTGCCGAGCACCTCGCGCAGGTCGTAGAGCTCGTGGACGTCGCGCAGGTCGAACAGGCCGGCCACCAGGACCCGCTCCCGTTGGCCGGGGACCACCACCGGGTCGCCCTCGGCGTCCGCCGGAGCGCTCCCCGGGGGTGCGTGCACCGCTCCGTGCGCGGCCCCGTGCAGGGTCGCGAGGGCGGTACCGGCCGCCGTGCCGTCGCCCGCGGGCGCGGCCGTCGCCGCCCCGCGGTGCGGGGCGGTACGCCTCGGGGCTCCGGTGAGCCGGGCGCTCCAGCGCATGAGGTTCAAACGACGGCCGCTTCCTCGGGTTCTTCCAGGCATATCATCACGTTTTGTATGCGAGCTTGCACACCGGGTGATGACTTCGTTGGGCCGATCCTGTCAGGCGGAGGGGCCATTCCGGAAGTCGCGTGGTCATCTCACCCACGCCCGGCCTGCCCCCCGTCCGGGAAGCCCGCCTCGAACTCGGAGCGCGGGTGCTCCACCGTCCCCAGTGAGACCACCTCGCGGGTGAACAGTCCGGCGAGCAGCCAGTCCGTCAGCACCCGTACCCGCCGATCCGCGGTCGGCAGCCGGCGCAGGTGCCTGGCCCGGTGCAGCAGCCAGGCCCGGCGGCCGGTGATCCTGCCCCGGCGGGTGTCGGCGACCCCCCGGCCGATCCCCAGCGAGGTGGAGCAGCCGGCGAGGTCCGGCAGGTAGGAGCGCTGGGGTGGCGGCTGCCCGACCGCCTGGCCGGTGGCGGCGAGCCAGGCGAGCACGTTGTCGGCGAGCAGCTGTGCCTGTGCGAAGGCGTGCTCCGCGTTCGGGGCGCAGGGTGCGCCGTCGGCGTACGGATCGGGCACCGCGGCGCAGTCGCCGGCCGCCCAGACGCCGGGCAGCGGCGCCCCGTCCGGTCCGAGGGCCTGCAGGCTGGGCAGGCAGCGGACCCGGCCCTCGGCGTCCAGCGGCAGGTCGGTCTCACGCAGCAGCGGGGCGGGCCGCACGCCGGCCGTCCAGACCAGCGTGCGGGCGGCGAACCGGCTGCCGTCCGAGAGGGTCATCAGACCGTCGACGGCGGACTCCAGCGTGGTGGAGAGCCGTACGTCGACGCTGCGGTCGCGCAGCTCGGCCAGTGTGTGGGCGGCCAGCCCGGGCCCGCTCCCGTGTGCCCCGGCCTCGGTGAGGATGCGGTCGGTGGCCTCCACCAGCACCCAGCGCAGGTCCTCCTGGACGATGTTGTGGTAGCCGCGGACCGCGTACCTGGCCATGTCCTCCAGCTCGGCGAGTGCGCCCACCCCCGCGTAGCCCGCACCGACGAAGACGAAGGTGAGGGCCGCCTGGCGGAGCGCCGGATCCCGGGTGGAGG
The DNA here is from genome assembly GCF_041435095.1 of Kitasatospora sp. NBC_00315. Taxonomy (NCBI): domain Bacteria; kingdom Bacillati; phylum Actinomycetota; class Actinomycetes; order Kitasatosporales; family Streptomycetaceae; genus Kitasatospora; species Kitasatospora sp. NBC_00315. Next base: position 3,802,322 of record NZ_CP108025.1, read on the forward strand.
AGGCGAGGTCGAGCTGTTCGAGGACGTGGTTGCGCAGGCCGACCGCCTCGCCGACGGTCGAGAAGCCCAGACCGTGCTCGGCGAGGCCCGGCACGGGCGCCGTCCGGGAGACCGAGCCGGGCGCGACGACCAGGACGTCGTACCCCAGTTCGGTCGGCGCGGACGGTTCACCGGGCGACGCGGCCCGCACCCAGGCCCGGCGGGTCGCGTGCTCGATCCGGGTGATCCGGGCGGTGAGCACTTGGCAGTCGGGCAGCACCCGCCGCAGCGGCACCACCACGTGCCGGGGGTCGATCGAGCCGGCCGCGACCTCCGCGAGCAGTGGGTTGTACGTCAGGTACGGCTGCGGTTCGACCACGGTGATCTCGGCCTCCCCGCGCCGGAGCCGGTCTCTGAGACCGCGCTGGAGACGCAGTGCGGCGGACATTCCGGCGCAGCCGCCGCCGACGACCAGAATCCTGATGGGGGCACCCCCTACCGATGTGACCTGCTTCACGCATCCATGACGCACTGCCGGGGCCCGTCTTGTCCACAGTCCGTGCCGGATCCGCCGGGACGGATGCGGCCGGACGGGGAGCAGATGTGCGGGAGTGACGGGATTCGGGACACTTTCGGCCGCGAACTTGCCTGAACTATGGTCGGATTGTGTGTCGGAGGGGGCCCGGCCCGTCGGATCGGGCACATCGTCGCCCGGGAGCGGCCATCATGGCCACCTCAACCGTCGGCCGGGGATCCGACTGCCGACGGGCGTTCCGGGGAAGGGTTGTCCCGGACGAGTCCGCAGAGGGGTTGCCGGCCGCGCCGCGGCCGTGGCCCCGCACAGGTCCGGCCGCACCGGGGGGTGTGGTGGCGGGTGATACAGGGCCCGGGATCGGGCGCCTGTGGGGGAGAGTTGGGATGATGGAGCAGGAGCGACTGTTGGGGCGGGCGGGCATGCCGCAGAGCGGCCAGGGTGTCGTACCGGAGCAGCGCGGCCCTGCCGACCCGCCGCCGTACCAGGGCGTGTCGTACGCGGGTGTGCCGTACCGGCCGGCCCAGCAGCCGTCGCCGCACGCGGCGCTGCCGCCGGAGCCGGCGTTCGCCGTCCTGGGCGGGTCCGAGACTCCCCAGCGGGAGAGCGCCCCCGAGCCGTCCAGGGGCGCGGCGCCGGACGCCGTCGCGCGGACCGGCGGACGGAGCCCGCGCGCCTCGGGAGCGCGGCTGCGGGTGGACGCCCGGCGCAATCTGGAGAGCGTGCTGCGGGCGGCCCGCGAGGTGTTCGGCGAGTTCGGGTACGACGCGCCGATGGAGGAGGTCGCCCGCCGGGCCGGCGTCGGTGTCGGCACGGTCTACCGGCGCTTCCCCAGCAAGGAGGTGCTGGTCCGACGGATCGCGGCCGAGGAGGTGGCCTGGCTGACCGCCCAGGCCCGCGAGTCGCTGTACAACGGCGCCGGCCCCTGGGACGCGCTGGCCGGCTACCTGGCCCGGGCGGTCGGCAGCGGCGCCGGGCGACTGCTGCCGCCGGAGGCCTTCCGGTACGCCCGGGAGCTGGGCCGGATCCCTGGGCAGCGCGGCACCGAGTCGTGGGAGTCCGCGGCGCGGGCCGACCACCCGCGCCCCGGGAGCTCCACGCCGGTGGTGCCCGGTGGGACGACCGGGAGCATCGACGCCGACCCCCGGCTGCTGCTCCAACTGCTCGCCGCTCTGGTGGCACGCGCGGGCGCCGCGGGCGAACTGCGTCCGGGTGTCACCGTCTCCGACGTGGTGCTGGTCCTGACCGCCTCGGTGCCGGTGCACGCCTGGCAGGCGGGCTCGCTCGACGGATCGGACGCCGGGACGCCGCCCGGTTGGGCCCCGGACGCCGCAGCGGTGGACAGCGGGCTCCAGGGCGAGCGGCTCACGGACGGTCAACCCGGCAACGGGCCCGGGGAGCGGCTGCTGACGATTCTGCTGGACGGGCTGCGCGCCCGCTGAGCGCCGCTCCGGCGGGCGGGACGACTTCCCCTTCACCGCCGGTGAGTTGCGGCGCGGCGGCCGCCGCGCCGGGCGGCCGGACGGGTGTTCCGGGGCGCGGTCCGGCGCACCGGAACAGGTGGTGACAGCCCCTCGGAAGAGTGGGCCGTCACCGATCCGGCTACCACTGCACTCTGCGCTATGCCATCCTTTGGCCGTGGTTGGAGCCAATGTCCCGATGCGCGCCCTTCACCCGCCGTCGGCGCCTGGGCCGCTGCCATGCGCCCACGCACTCCCGAGCGCCCCGCCCCGGCACGGGGACCGTCATCAGCACTGGGGGCCACGGTGAGCGCCGAGGAACAGAACGACTACACCTTCGGCCTGGACTTCGGCGGCTCCGGCGCGGGCGGCTCCGAGGACCCGCCGGGTGAACCGGCCGCGGGGGACGCACGGGCGGGCGGGCCGGCCGCCGGCCCCGACCGGTCGCCGGGTCAGCCCTCGGGCCATCTCCCGGGCCATCTCCCGGGCCAGGGCTCCGGCCCGCTGCCCGGCCCGCCGGAGCTTCCGCCCGCCGTCCCCGCGGACACCCCGCCGCCCGGCCCCTTCCACGGCCAACTGCCCGCGCAGGTACCGGACCAGGGCGGCGCGCCCCGCAGGGAGTCACTCACCGGGCCGATGCCCGCCGGACGGGTGCCCGGCCAGGCCGGCGCGGGCCAGGGCAGCGTCAGTGCGGCGGCGTTCGTCGGCGACCGGCGCCCTGGGCGGCCGACGGTACCGGCCCCCGCCGATCCGGTGGACGGCGAGCGACCGCCGTCCGACGCCGAGTTGACGGCGCTGGTCCGGGCCGGTGACGACGAGGCGTACGAGGAGATCTACCGGCGGCACGCCGAGTCCGTGCGGCGCTACGCCCGCACCTGCTGCCGTGACAGCTTCACCGCCGAGGATCTGGCGGGCGAGGTCTTCGCCCGTACGCTGCAGGCCCTGCGAGCCGGCAAGGGGCCGGAGTTCGCCGTCCGCGCCTACCTGCTGACGGCCGTGCGCAATGTCGCGGCGGCCTGGGGGCGCAGCGAGCGGCGCGAGCAACTCGTGGACGACTTCGGCGTGTTCGCACAGTCCTCGGCCACCGCCGCGAAGCTGGATCTCGCCGACCCGGGTGCGGACGCCTGGGCGATGGCGATGGCCGACCAGCGGATGGTCATGCAGGCCTTCGTCGAACTCCCCGAGGACGACCGGGTGGTGCTCTGGCACACCGAGGTCGAACGGGAGTCGCCGAAGACCGTCGCGGTGATGCTCGGCAAGACCGCGAACGCCACCGCCGTCCAGGCGCACCGAGCCCGGGACCGGCTCGCCGCCGCCTTCCTGCAGGCACACGTGTCGGGCAGCCAGCGGCAGGGGTGCGAGGCGTACGCCAACCGGCTCGGCGCGTACGCCCGGGGGTCGCTGCGCAAGCGCGCCTCGGCCGAGGTCGGCAAGCACCTCAAGGAGTGCGACCGCTGCACCGCGGCCTGTCTGGAGCTGTCGGAGATCAACCACGGCCTGCGGGCGCTGCTGCCCGGCGGCGTGCTGGTCTGGGTCGGCGTGGGCGGGTTCGGCACCGCGGCGGCCGCGGCCGGCGCGGGAGCGGTCCTGGGAGGCGCTGCCGCGGGTTCCGCGGCGGTGGCCGGCGGCGCGGCGGCGAGCGGGGCCGCCGCGAGCGGAGGTGGCGCGAGCAGCGGCGGCGCGAGCAGCGGCGGCGCGGTCGCCGGTGAGGGCCTCGGCCTGGCGGCCAAGGCCGGTATCGCGGCCGCCGTCGCGATGGCGGCGGCAGCCGTCGCCGCCTACGCGTTGGCCGGCTCGCCCGAGTCCGCCCCGCCGGTGGCGGCGCCGGCGGTGTCCTCCCCCTCGGTGGCCGCGCCGGCCGCGGTGCCGCCGCCGCTCCCGGCTCCGAGCGCGTCGCCGGTGGCGAGGCCCGCGCCCGGGCCGACGCCCGTGTCCGGCCCGACGCCCGGGCCCACTCCCCGCCCCGCTCGCCCGGTCACCACGCCCCGGCCCGGCCCCACACCTTCGCCGAGTCCGACACCCTCTCCGGCTCCGAGTCCGACCCCGGAAGCGGCGCGGAGCACACCGCCGCCCGCCTCGACCGCCCCGCCGCCGCCCCCGGTCGTCGCGCCGCCACCGGCGGCCACGGACTTCTGGGCGGACACCCTCCCGTACCGCACTCCGGGCGGCGACCGGGCGCCCTCGCCCGGTCCGAGCATCCGGCACGGCGGTGGGTGGCTCTGGCAGCGCGACGGCGTCTGGATGGGGGGCACGCGGTACAAGCACGGCCTCACCGTGCACGCCCCGACCACGACCACCGTCGACCTCAACAGCGAATGCCGGTCCTTCGACGCGGTCGCCGGTCTGGACGACCTCACACCGCAGGGCGGCCGGGCCGTTTTCTCGGTCCTGGACGCCGACGGCGGCACGCTGTGGACGTCCGGCGAACTGAGCACCGGCCGGGCGCCCGTCCCCGTGCACGTCGCACTGGCCGGTCGCCGCTCGGTGCGGCTCGTGGTGACGCCCGTGCGCGGACCGTGGTCCGGCACCGTGGTGGCCGACTGGGCGAACGCCCGCTTCAGCTGCGGGTGAGGCCGGCGCCGCCGGTCGGGCCGTCAGGCCGGGCCGGCGCCGCGGCGTGCGCGGCGACCGTCCGGCGGCCGCACCCGCCGCGCGGCGGTCCTCAGACCGCGCAGGCGCCGTCCGCGCAGGCGTCCGCGTCCGGGGCGGCGGTGTCCTGCCCCGGGACGGTCGCGGGGTCGTTCGCGATGTCGGCGGCCACCTGCTCCAGGACCTGGCGGAAGGTCGCGGCGTCCTGGCCGCCCTGGACCGCCCACCTGCCCTCGAACACGAAGGTCGGCACGGCGCTGATCCCCAGGTCACGGGCCTCGTCGAGCTGCGCGCGGACCTCCGCCGCGCCCTCCTCACCGGCCAGGTAGGCCGTCACCCGCTCGCGGCCGAGGCCCGCGGCGACCGCGATCTCGGTGAGCCGCGCCCGGTCGCCGATGTCCACGCCGTCGCTGAAGTGGGCCTTGAGCAGGGCCTCCTTGAGCTCACCCTGCACGCCCGCGCCGTACTCGGTCTCGGCGAGGTGCAGCAGCCGGTGGCCCAGGAAGGTGTTGGCGTGCAGGGCGGCGTCGAAGTCGTACGTGATGCCCTCGGCCCGGCCGAGCTCCGTCACCCGGTCGTCCATCGCGACCGACTGCGGCCCGTAGCGGTCGGCCAGCCAGGCACGGTGCGGGGTGGCCGTCGCGGGGGCGTCCGGCACGAGCTGGTACGGCCGGTAGACCACCTCGACGTCGGCCCGGCCGGCGAAGCCGGCGAGAGCCTGCTCGAAGCGGCGCTTGCCGATGTAGCACCACGGGCAGGCGATGTCGGAGTAGATCTCGACCTTCATGACGAACGGGCTCCTGAAGTGCGGGGAACGGTTGAAGGTTGAACACTCGACCGCTCCGGCCCATTCCCCACCGGCGGCCCCGCCGCCCGCACCGGCCCCACCGCCCCACCGCCCTTCGCAGCCGTCCGGGAGCGACTCGGCGGATCAGCGAATCGACGTCCCGGCGACTCAGGCGGCCGACGACTCGACGGCTCAGGCGGCCGGCGGCGGTGGCACGACCAGGACCGGACAGCCCGCGTGGTGCACCGCCGCCGTGCTGACCGAGCCGAGCAGCAGCCGCGAGAACCCCCCGTTGCCACGGGTGCCCACCACCAGGGTGTGCTGGTCGGCGGTGGCCGCGAGCAGCACCTCGATCACGTTGCCCAGCACCACGTGCAGCTGCGGCTCGCCCGCGTACGGCCGGGGTCGGGCCTGCTGCACGGCGGCCACCGAGCGCCGCAGGCCGTCCGCCGTGCTCTCGACCAGCTGTTCGACGCTCTCCCGCACCAGGTCGGCCATCCCCGGCGGGTAGCCGGCCGGGGACGGGTTGACGACGGCCAGCACGTACAGCGGCAGGGCGAACAGCTCGGCCTCGGTCATCGCCCGGTCCAGCGCCCACAGCGAGCCGTCCGAACCGTCGCAGGCGGCCAGAACGCCGGGAGGCGCGTCGGGCGGCGGCGGGCCGCCGGTCACCGTCAGGACGGGGGCGGACGGGTCCGAGCTGGTCACCACGGCTCCAGGGACGACGGGCGGATCGGCGGGCGGGCGGATCGGCGGGCGGGGTCTGCGGGCGGGGTCGGGCCGCGCGGGCGGCCCGCGGCAGCGCCCGGGGCCCGCCGACGGCGCCGCCCCCTGATGATCCCGCCCGTCGCCGTCCCGGCCGCCGCGCCGCGCGGGGTCAGCCGAAACGCACCGCCGCGAGGGCCGTGCGTTCGGCCGTCGGCAGGCCCGTCCAGCAGGAGCCGTGCCGGCGGGCCCGGATCCGGCGCAGCCACAGCTCGGTGGCGACCAGGTCGGCGAGCCCGGCGAGGGTCCCCGGGGGCAGGACGGTGTCGCCGGCCGGCCGCAGGCTCCGCCGGACGGCCGCCAGGTCGATCAGCCCGGCCTCGGCGAGCATCGACCGGTCGAACAGCTCGGCGATCCCGTCCGCCGCCAGCCGCAGGCCCGTCCGGGCCGGGCCGATGCGGTCGGGGCGGGCGCCGCGCCCCCAGTCGGCGGGCAGGTCGGTGCGGCCGGCGCCGGTGAGCACGGCGTGCAGCAGGGTGTGCCGGGCTCCGGGCTGCAACCGGACCTCGTCGGGCAGCAGCCGGGCGGCCCGGACCACCTGGTTGTCCAGGAACGGCGCGTGCAGGCGCTGGCCGGGCTGCTCGGTGGCCTGCAGCAGGGTGCGGTACGCGGCGGCGTGCCGGTAGAGGGCGTGCCGGGCCCGACGGGCGCCGGGCGGCTCGGTGGGCGCGGGCCCCCGGGCGGCCAGCCGCAGCCGCAGCGCGACCGCCGACAGGGCCTCGTCGGAGAGCCAGCGGGCGGCCGGTCCCGGCAGGCACCAGGCCAGACCGTCGGCGGTGCCGGCGCCGGCCGTGACCGCCTCGGCGGCCGTCCTGCGGGCGGTCAGCCGGACCGCCGCGTCGTCCAGCGCGTCGGCGTACCGGACCCGGGACAGACGGTGCGCCGCCCGCAGCACCGTCACGGGGGTGCGCACCGCACCGGCCAGGACCCCGGCCGCCGCCCGGTCCACGCCGGCCAGCGCGGCCACCGGCGGGAGGAGCTCGCGCGGGCGGCCGGCCCGGATCAGGTCGGCCAGCCGGGCCGGATGGCCGTCCAGGACCTGCCGGGCGCCGTAGCCGGTGAGGTGGTCGGCGCCGCCGGCGCCGAAGCGGGCCTCGGCGCCGGCGGCGACCACCAGTTCGGGGCCGGGCTCGTCCGTGAGCCGCCCGGCCAGCGGATCGCCCGCCCCGGCGAACGGCAGCGTCCGCGAGCTGGCCGGCAGCAGGGTGTGCCGCACCCGGGAGCTGTCGGGCATCAGGCCCCCGGCCGTCGGCACGACGGGATCGGCGAGACCCGCCCGGCCGACCGTCTCGCCGAGGGTGACCGCCGCCAACAGCTCCTGCCCGGGCCGCTCCTGGACGTGCCGTTCCTGGACCGGCGACCGGGCCCAGGAGCCCTTGGTCGCGCCCGACCGGGACCCCTCGCCGGCGTCGCGGCCCACCGTGCGTGGACCGGGAACGGGCCGGAGCCGGCCGGCGCCCCTCGGCCGGCCGGCCGGTTCGAGGCCGCCCCCCTCGCGCCCGGAGGTCGCCGGGTCGCGCGCGGGAGCGAGCGGCACGGCGGCGGCGAGCAGGGCGACGGTGGCCGAGGCCGTCCCGTACGAGAGGTCGACGCCCAGGCGCGGCCGCCGGGTCGGCTCCGGGCCGCCCGCCGGGCCCGGCTCCGGTGCGAACCCGGCCGCCGGGGCGGGAGTGCGGACCCGCGAGCGCACCGCCTCCAGCAGCGCCCGGGTGAGCTCGCGGACGGCCGGCGCCTCGCCGCGCGGCACCGGCCCGCCGTGCTCGTCGTACGACGCGGTGTACGGCCGCCCGCCGCGCACGGCCAGCACATGACCGGGCGGCACCCGCTGGACGCCCAGGTACGGCGTCCCGGTGCCGAGCGCCTCCGGCGACTCCGGGCAGGCCAGTCGGGCCGCCAGGTGGCCGATGTCCAGGGGTGCGCCGACCAGGTCGGCGAGCGGGAGGGCGGCGGTGGCGTAGGCGGTGCCGCCGCACCAGGGGGTGTGGAACACCGGGAGGGCGCCGGCCAGGTCGGTCAGCAGCAGGGTGCTGCGGGCGCCGGCCCGCAGGACGGCGGTGTAGCTGCCCGGCCAGGCGCTGAGGTGCCGCACGGCGCCGCCGCGGGCCGCGGCCAGACCGGCCGCCAGTTCGGCGTCGGAGGCGCCGCAGTGGCCGAGGACGGCGAGCCGGGTGGTGGCGGGGGTGTCCGGGGCGGGGTCGGGCGCGGCGGCCCCGGTGGTGACCGCCGCCGGGGCGCCCGGGCGCAGGGTGACCAGCCGGATCTCCTCGGGCCGCCAGTCGCCCACCGCCCAGAGCGGGTCGGGACCGGCCCAGAGGGGTCGCGCGGCGATCGGGCGCACGGCGTCGAGCGCCTCGTGCGCCGGTGAACCCGCCCCCGGCGCACTGCCGCTCCAGCCAGTCAGCCACCGCATCGCGCCTCCACCGGACGAGGACCTCATCACGGCGGCGCTCCGGCCGGCCGGAGCAGGACCGGCCCGGCCCCGACCCGGGGCGCACGGAAGCCGTCCTCGGCCACCCGCCCGGCGCACCGCCGGATGCCATCGTGCCACCGGACGGCCCGGTGGGGACCGCAGGTGCGGGAGTCAATTCGCGTGGCGCGCGGGCGAGGAGCGACCGGGCGGCCCGGGCCCTCCCCTCCGTGGTCCGGGCCGCTCGCCCACCGCCCTGTCATGGCCATCGCAGGATGGCCGAAAGGCGTCGTACGGTCCGGGAGGGCATCCGCATGCCCTCCCGGACTCCACCGCCGCCCGCGGGGATGAAGACGGCGGTTCCCCCGGCCCGCCGGGTCCTCGACGGCGGGCCGACCCACGGCACCAATGAATCGCCCACCTGCCCCTCGGACCAGGGGGCACGAGCGGGCGCACATCGGCACCGGACCGGAGCACGGCCCTCCGGCACGGACACAAACGGACGGTCCCGCACCGCACCGGCCCGCCCGCGTCCGCGCACGGCGGGTGCGCGATCCCGCCATCCGGAATGCGAGCCCTTAACCCTCGGAACGCGTCCGACTACTCTAGGTGCAGCAGCTTTTGCCCGGTCCCTCACCGGGCGCCGCGCACAACGTCGCAGGGGGTGCCGCCGCCACCATGACCGTCAGCCCACGAGGACCGAACGAACGGCTCGGCACTCTTCTGACCCTCGCCCAGATCAGCAACGCCGGCCTGGCCCGACGGGTCAACGACCTCGGCGCCCAGCGGGGGTTGACGCTTCGCTACGACAAGACCTCGGTCGCCCGCTGGGTCAGCAAGGGCATGGTGCCGCAGGGGCCGGTACCGCACCTGATCGCCACCGCGATCAGCGGCAAGCTCGGCCGTCCCGTCCCGCTGGAGGAGATCGGTCTCGGCGACACCGACCCCACGCCCGAACTCGGGCTGGCCTTCCCGCGCGAGGTGTCCGAGGCCGTCCGCTCGGCCACCGACCTGTGGCGGGTGGACCTCGACCTGCGCCGCGGGCCGGGCGGCGGCCGCTGGAGCGACAGCCTGGCCGGGACCTTCTCGGTCTCCGCGTACGCGACACCGGTCTCCCGCTGGCTGATCACCCCGGCGGACGGCTCGGTGGCCCGCGAGGCGCCGCGCAGCACGGCCGAACTCGCCTCCTACCGGGTCGGCCACTCGGACGCGCTGAAGCTGCGCGAGGCCGCCCAGGAGGCCCGCCGCTGGGATTCCAAGTACGGCGGCGGGGACTGGCGTTCCTCGATGGTGCCGGAGTGCCTGCGGGTGGAGGCGGCGCCGCTGCTGCTCGCCTCGTACAGCGACGCGGTGGGGCGGGCGCTGTTCGGCGCGACGGCCGAACTGACCAGGCTGGCCGGCTGGATGGCGTTCGACACCGGTCAGCACGAGGCGGCGCAGCGGTACTACATCCAGGCGCTGCGGCTGGCCCGGGCGGCGGCCGACGTACCGCTCGGTGGCTACGTGCTGGCGTCGATGAGCCTGCAGGCCGGCTACCGGGGCTTCGCGGAGGAGGCGGTGGACCTCGCGCAGGCCGCCCTGGAGCGCAACCGGGGCCTGGCCACGGCCCGGACGATGAGCTTCTTCCACCTGGTGGAGGCCCGGGCGCAGGCGAAGGCCCGCAACGCGGCGGCGTGCGCGACGGCGCTCGGCGCCGCGGAGAACGCGTTGGAGCGGGCCCGCGCCGGGGACAGCGATCCGGCCTGGATCGACTTCTACGCCTACGACCGGCTGGCCGCCGACGCCGCCGAGTGCTTCCGCGACCTGGGGGTGCCCGCCAAGGTCCGTCAGTTCACCCGTGACGCGCTGGCCCGGCCCACCGAGGGCTTCGTCCGCTCGCACGGCCTGCGACTGGTGGTCTCGGCGATGGCCGAGGCCGAGGCCGGCGATCTGGAGGCCGCCGTGGCGGCGGGTGAGCGGGCGATCGAGGTGGCCGGCCGGATCTCCTCCCAGCGCAGCCGCGAGTACGTGGTCGAGATGCTCCGCCGGCTGGAGCCGTACCAGGGCGAGCGCCGGGTGCGGGAACTGACGGAGCGTGCGCGGTCGATGCTGGTGGCCCCCGCGTAGCGGGCGGTCCGGCGGCCCCGGTACGCGGGGCCACGGGTAATTCGGATGCGGGGGCGAACAGCACCTGGCTATCGTCGTTCCTGTCCAGGTGCGCAGGCAGAGGTTACTTCCACTTCGAATGGGCAGGCCGCGGGTTCGAGTCCCGTCACCGACCCCGGGTCGGTGTAGCTCAGTGGCAGAGCAGCTACGTCACCTCAGCCGCCGTTGATCTCTGGACATTCATTCGAACAGCTTTTCCGCACCTCCCGGTGCGTCGGCAGCGGTTACTTCTTGGCAGGGCGGCCCTCGGGCCGCTGCGGTTCGAATCCGCGAAACACCGCCGCCAACCGGATCTCGGGAGGCACAGGCGCCGGGGTGCCCGGTGCGCGGGCGGCGGTCGCCTCGCGGAGCGCCTTCACCGGCGCGTCGAAACGCGGTTCCGCACCGCCGCCTCTTCCGACGGCCTCGGGCACCTCCGCTCCGCCGTGCCTCCCTCCGCTTTCTTCGTTCAGCAGGGGAGTTCCCGCCATGTCGCGCTTCAACATCCGCTCGGCCCGCCCGACGCCGTCCTCACCCGTGACCACCACCGGGCAGCAGGTCGTCAACCACCAGGGCGGCACCGGATTCCTGCGCGACCGCAAGTCCGAACTCCTCCTGCTCGCCGTCGCCAACACGGTCGGCCGGGACACCTTCTACGAGAAGGCCGGCGAGCGGGACGACCGCTACACCGCCCTGGTCCGCGAACTGGCCGTCGCCGAGCCCGAGTGGACCCTCGGGCTGCTCCGCTGGCTGCGGTACGGCGCGCAGCTGCGCACCGCCGCGCTGGTCGGCGCCGCCGAGTTCACCCGGGCCCGGCTCGACGCGAAGGCCCCCGGCTTCTCCCGCCAGGTGGTCGACGCCGTCCTGCAGCGCCCCGACGAGCCCGGCGAACTGCTGGCGTACTGGACCTCGCGGTACGGCCGGAGCCTGCCGCAGCCGCTCAAGCGCGGCGTCGCCGACGCGGTCCGCCGCCTGTACGACGCCCGGGCGCTGCTGAAGTACGACACCGGGTCCAGGGGCTACCGCTTCGGCGACGTGCTGGAGCTGACCCACCCCTCGCCCGACCCGGCCAAGCCGTGGCAGGGCGAACTGTTCTCGTACGCCCTGGACCGCCGGCACCACCCCGGGACGGCCGCACCGCCGGTCTCGGCCCGGATACTGTGCGCCAACCGCGAGCTGCTCGATCTGCCGGTCGCCGAGCGCCGCGCCGCCGTGACCGGCGAGGGCGGCGCACAGCGGCTCGCCGACGCCGGCCTGACCTGGGAGGCGCTGGCCGGCTGGCTCCAGGGCCCGCTGGACGCGGCCGTCTGGGAGGCGGTCATCCCGTCGATGGGCACCATGGCCCTGGTCCGCAACCTGCGCAACTTCGACCTCGCCGGGGTCTCGGACGCCTGCGCGGCCGGTGTCGCGAAGCGGATCGGCGACAAGGCCGAGGTGGCGCGCTCGCGTCAGCTCCCGTTCCGCTACCTGGCGGCGTACCGGCACGCGCCGTCGCTGCGCTGGGGGCACGCGCTGGAGGGCGCGTTGGCGCACTCGCTGGCCAACGTCCCCGCGCTGCCCGGCCGCACGCTGATCCTGGTGGACCGCTCGGGGTCGATGTTCGACCGTCCGAACGAGCGGACCGAACTCAACCGGGCCGACTCGGCGGCGATCTTCGGGACGGCGCTGAAGATCCGGGCCGGCGACGCCGACCTGGTCCAGTTCGGCTCCACCAGCGAGGTGGTCGAGGTGCGACGGGGCGAGCCGGTGCTCCGCGTGCTGGAGCGCTTCGGCGACCTCGGGGGCACCGCGACGGCCGAGGCCGTCCGCACCCACTACCGGGCCCACGACCGGGTCGTCGTCATCACCGACGAACAGGCCGGGCCCGGCCGGTGGGGTGGCGATCCCCTCCTGGCGGTCCCGGCCGCCGTCCCCGTCTACACCTGGAACCTCGCGGGCTACCGCACCGCCCACGCCGCCTCGGGCGGTGCGACCAACCGGCACACCTTCGGCGGGCTGAGCGACGCCGCGTTCCGCCTGATCCCGATCCTGGAGTCGGGCCGAGGCGGCGTCGGCTGGCCGTGGGAGCACTCGTCCGGCCGGTGAGGCACCCTCGACCGGCCCCGGCGGCCGTGGCAGCATCGGCGGCGCCGGGCCCGACTCCCCGGCCTCGGCCGAACGGCGGGGCGGCGCAGAGACGGCGGCCGACGAAGGAGCAGGGATGGCGTACGACTTCGACGTACTGGTGGTGGGCGGCGGCATCGTCGGCCTCTCCACCGCCTACGCGCTCACCCGGGCCAGGCCGGGGCTGCGGGTGGCGGTGCTGGAGAAGGAGGACGCCTTCGCCACCCACCAGAGCGGCCGCAACAGCGGGGTGATCCACAGCGGTGTCTACTACCGGCCGGGATCGCTCAAGGCCCGGTACGCGGTCGGCGGGGCCGCCGAGATGGTGGAGTTCTGCCGCGAGCACGGCGTCCCGTACGAGGTGACCGGCAAGCTGATCGTCGCCACCGGACGGGCCGAGCTGCCCCGGCTGCACGCGCTGGCCGCACGCGGCCGGGAGAACGGCATCCCGGTCACCGAACTGGGCCCGGCCGGCATCGCGGAGCACGAGCCCGCGGTCGCGGGCCTCGCGGCGCTGCACGTGGCCACCACCGGCGTCTGCGACTTCCCGGCCGTCGCCCGGACGTACGCCCGGCTGGCCGAGGAGGCCGGGGCGCAGTTGCGGCCGGGCACCGAACTGCGGGCGGTCGCCCGCCGACCGGACGGGATCACCGTGCGGACCTCGGCCGGGGAGCTGCGCTGCGCGGTGCTGGTGAACTGCGCGGGGCTGCACGGTGACAGCGTGGCGCGGCTGGCCGGGGACGATCCGGGGGTACGGATCGTGCCGTTCCGGGGCGAGTACTACGAGCTGGTCGAGGAACGCCGGGCCCTGGTGCGGGGCCTGGTCTACCCGGTGCCCGACCCCGCTTTCCCCTTCCTCGGGGTGCACCTCACCCGGGGCGTGCACGGCGACGTGCACGTCGGGCCGAACGCCGTGCCCGCGCTGGCCCGCGAGGGGTACGACCGGCGCACCCTGCGGGTGGGCGAGCTGGCTCGGACCCTCGCCTTCCCCGGCAGCCTGCGGATCGCCCGCCGGCACTGGCGCTACGGGATCGGAGAGCTGCACCGCTCGCTCTCCAAGCGCGCGTTCACCACCGCCGTGCAGCGGCTGCTGCCCGCCGTGACGGCCGCCGACCTGGTGCGGTCCGCGGCCGGTGTCCGGGCCCAGGCGGTGGCCCGGGACGGCTCGCTGCTGGACGACTTCGCCTTCGCCGGCTTCGACCCCGGCGATCCGTCCTCCACCCGGCGCCTGGTGCACGTGCTGAACGCCCCCTCACCCGCCGCGACCGCCTCGCTGCCGATCGGCCGCGAGGTGGCCCGCCGCGCGCTGGCCGCGCTCGCGGCGGGCGGCTGACCGGTGGCGAGGGAGGTCCGTCACAGTGCCCCGGGGCCGGCCCGGCGACGGCCGGGCCCCCGTAGACTGGGGCGATTGTGACTGCCACCGCCCCCATTCCCCAGCCCTCGCCCTCGCCCTCCGTCCGGCTCTCCGCCGCACCGGCCGGGTATCCCGCGCCGATGTATCCGCACCGGGCAACCGAGGCCCAGCACAGCGAGCGGCGGATCCGCAGCTTCCAGCCGCGCCGGGGCCGGATGACCAACGCCCAGGCCGGCGCGCTGGATCGCGGCTGGGAGCGGTACGGCATCGCGATCGACGGCAGCCCGCTCTCGCTCCCCGACCTCTTCGGCGACCTTCCGGTCACCCTGGAGATCGGCTTCGGCATGGGCGAGACCACGGCCGCGATGGCCGCCGCCGACCCCGCGCGCGGCATCCTCGCCGCCGACGTGCACACCCCCGGTCACGGCAACCTGCTGCAGCTGCTGGAACGGGCCGGCTCGCAGAACGTGCGCACGGCGGCCGGCGACGCGGTGATCCTGCTGCGCGACATGCTGACGGACGCCTCGCTGGCCGGCCTGCGGGTCTACTTCGCCGACCCGTGGCCCAAGCCCAAGCACCACAAGCGCCGACTGGTCCAGCCGTCCTTCCTCGACCTGGTGCTGCCCCGGCTGGCGCCCGGTGCGCTGGTGCACTGCGCGACGGACTGGGAGCCGTACGCGGAGCAGATGCTGGAGGTGCTCACCGCCTCCCCCGAGCTGGAGAACCTGCACCCCGAGGGCGACGGGACGGGCTGGACGGAGCCCGGGGACCACCCGGCCGGCAGCGTGCCCGGCTACGCGCCCCGGCCCGACTGGCGTCCGGTGACCAAGTTCGAACGGGCCGGGATCGCCAAGGGCCACGTCGTCCACGACCTGCTCTTCCGGCGCCGCTGACACCGCTGGGCGGGCCCTCGCCCGCCCCGGATCTCGCCCAGGCGATCGCTCCGGTGACTCGCAGTCACCGGAGCGGTACGGATCGTGTGAAGGGCCTCCCCATCGGCGGGGACCGTCGCCTAGTCTGTGCCGCGTGAGCGGTCCGTCCCCCGGCAGATCCGTGCGCGCGGCGGCCCTCGCCCCGAACGCCGCGGACCCGTCCACGCGCACCGCGGGCACCCGGACCATCCCGGGGCCCCGGACGCGCGGGGCACGTCCCCGACTGCCCGCCGCCTCCCCGCCCGCGCCGCCGGTCCTCGCCGCTCCCCGGCGGCGTCCGGCGCTGCGCCACCCCGCGCTGTCGGCCGGGGCGGCGGTCACCGCCGGCACCGTCCTGGTCCTGGCCGGCTGTGCGGTGCTGATCGTGCACCTGGTCCGGCGCCAGACCGGCACCGCGGGCCTGTTCGTCGGCCTGGCCCTCGCCCTGCTGCCGCTGCCCTTCGTCCTCGGCGCGCTGGCCTGGCTGAACCAGACCGCCCGGGTGCCCCTGCGGCACCTGCTGTTCTGCCTCGCCTGGGGGACCAGCGCCGCGACCACGGTGGCGCTCCTCGCCAACGGCTGGGCCGGCGACTTCCTGCTCGCCCACCAGGGCCTGCGCGGCGAGACCCTGGGCGCCGACTTCGCCACCCCGCTGATCGAGGAGAGCGCCAAGGGCGCCGCCCTGCTGCTAATCCTGCTGCCGGTCCGCCGCCGGCTCCGATGTCGCACCGACCGCCCCTGCGCGGCCCTGCTCCAGCAGCGCGGCCATCGCCCCGGCCGCCCGCACGGCGCTCCGCGCCCCCGCGCGTACGCCCGCCTGCGCAGCGCGGTGAACGCCCGCCCTCGTCTGCGCCTGCGCCCCTACCTGCGCCCACTGCCGTACCTGCGGCCCCACCCGCTCACCCAGGCCCACCAGCGTGCCCGCTCACGCCCGCGCACGCTGGCCGCCGGGATGGTCCTCGGCGGCGTCACCGCCTGCGGCTTCGCCTTCACCGAGAACGCCCTGTACCTGGGCCGCGCCTTCAACGACGACCAGCAGCAGCGGCTCGACCGCATCGGTCTCGGCGGGACACCCAGCCTGCGCGACTTCGACGACACCATCCAGACCTTCGTCCTGCGCGGCCTGCTCTCCCCCTTCGCGCACCCGCTGTTCACCGCCCTCACCGGCCTCGGCCTGGCCCTCGGGCTGACCACCGGACGCCGCTGGGCCGGCCGACTGGCCGCCCCGGGCGGGCTGCTGCTGGCGATGGCCCTGCACGGCACCTGGAACGCCGCGGCCGGCCTCGGCACGCACGGCTTCCTGCTGGTGTACGGGACGCTGATGGTGCCGTGCTTCGCCGGTCTGGTCTCCTTCGCCGTGTGGGCGCGGGTGCGCACCGCCCGCCGCCCACCCGCCGGACGGGGCCGCCCGCACCCGCGCTGAACCGCACGGACCCGAACCGCGCGGACCCGAACCGCACCCGCCCCGAACCGCACGGGCCGGGCCCGCGCCGGGGCGCGGGAACCGATTTCCCATCCGGGCGGCATCCACGTAGTGTGGTGTTCACCGACGCGGGGTGGAGCAGCTCGGTAGCTCGCTGGGCTCATAACCCAGAGGTCGCAGGTTCAAATCCTGTCCCCGCTACTCAGTAGCACAGAAGGCCCGGCAGATTTCTTCTGCCGGGCCTTTCTGCTGTCTCTCGCGGATTCCACCCCGGCGCACTCGCCGATTCCGCTCGCCGATGCCGCTCGCCGTTTCCTCTCGCCGATTCCGCTCACCGATTCCGGCCCGGCTCACTCGGGCCGTCCGGACGCACCCACCCTTTCGACCGTGGAGCCCGCGACGCGGCACGGATCCGACCACGGCGGCCCTCCGGAACGCCCGCGGGAAAGCCGCCGCAATGGCCGCCGTGACCGGCCGCCGAGCGCACGGACGGACCGCCGGAGATCGCACACCGACCATGTTCCGACGCACCGCCGGCACGAACGGCGCCCGGTGGGGCGGGCCATTCATCAGTCACAGTACGAACGGGTAACGCCCTTCGGGAACCGCCCGCCGCGCCGACCGGGGCCGAGCACAATGATCGTCGGATCCGGTCACCCGATCGCGGTGACCGCCGATGTCTCTGAACGAGAAGGAAAACCCATGCTCTCCAAGCGCCTTGCGCACGCCGCCGTCACGTGCGCGGTTCTGACGGTCGGTGTCACCGCGTGCGGCGGCAGCACCACGACGGGCGCCGGCGGCGGGGCGGCGGCCGCGCCGAGCCCGAGCGCCTCCTCGCTCGCCGTCGACACCCTCGGTGCGGACGAGATCGAGAAGCAGGCCAAGGCCGCGATGACCGCGCTCGCCTCGCTCAAGGTCGACGGCACCATGACGGTCGAGGGGAAGAAGATGACCATCAGCCTCGCCGCGGACAAGAAGGGCGACTGCGCGGGCACCATCGGTCTGGGCGCCGACGGCACGATCGACCTGATCAGGACCGGCTCCCAGAGCTGGCTGAAGCCGGACGCGGCCTTCTGGAAGTCGATGGCCGCCAAGGAGGGCGCCGACGCCAAGGGCAGTGCGGCGGTGGCCGAGCTCTTCAAGGGCCGCTACATCGCCAACGCCGGGAGCGACGCGCAGGTCGAGGAACTGGCCGGGATGTGCGACCTGGTCAAGGGACTCGGCGAGGACGACGGCAGCACCGACAAGGCGGTCAAGGGCAAGGCCGGCGACGTCAACGGCGTGAAGACCATCAGCCTCGACGTGACCGACTCGGACGGCCAGGTCAACACCATCCAGGTCGCCACCGAGGGGAAGCCCTACCTGATCAAGTTGGAGCAGACCGCCGGCGCCGAGCCGGGCGAGATGGTCTTCAGCGACTTCGACAAGCCGCTGACCGTCCAGGCCCCGCCCGCCGACAACGTGATCGACTTCTCGGTGTTCCAGCAGAAGCTGAAGACCGCCTGAGATTAATCCGTTGCCCTCCCCGGGGTGCCGTGCCTATCGTGACAGCACACTGAAAGGAGGTGATCCTGGTTGAGTACCGTCAGGATGTGTGAGGTGGCTGCTCGCTAGAGCCGCCCCTGCCTGTGCAGTTGAGGTCCTGAGTGGCCTCCGGCGGCAGGCGATTCCCAAGCAGTCACCCGGCCCGTGGGCTCACCGGAACATCCCCGGTGCCCTGGTGCCAGCAGCCCGGCGCCGGGCTCTGGTACCGGGGAGCAGCCCACGGGCCGTCTGCGTGTCCGGGACCGCCACCGGCGGCGCCCCGGTGCTCGCTCCCCCGCGCGGGCCCCGCACGCCCGCACCTCGTTCGGGTACGGCCCGGTTCGCCGCCGCGCGGTTGGGTACAGTCGCCCCGACTTTCTCGGTACGGCGCAGGGGGTACGCGATGGCGGGGGCAGGGCGCGGGAGTGGTCCGGGGGGCGCGGAGCGGCTCCGAAGGGCCCGGCGGGCCGGGGCCGGATCCCTGGTGGGGGTGGGCCTGCTCGGTCTGCTGCTCGCCGCGCTCGGACGGGCGCACCCGCTGCAGGCGGTGGGCGGCGGCCTGGTGGTCGCGGGCGCGGCGGCGGTGCTCGGCGGGGGCCTCGGCTTCCTGTTCGGGGTGCCCCGGATGCAGGCCGGCGGGAGCGCGCAGCCCGGCCCGGCTGCCGTCGGCGCGCGGCAGGACGCCTCCTACCTGCCGAACACCAACCTGGAGCAGGTCTCCGACTGGCTGACCAAGGTGCTGCTCGGCGTGGGGCTGACCCAGCTCGGCTCGTTGGGCACCCGTCTGCACCAGCTCGGCGCGGCGCTGGCCCCGGCACTGGGCGGCGACCCGGGGACGGCGCCGTTCGCGGCCGCGCTGGTGCTGTACTTCCTGGTGCTGGGATTCCTCGCGGGCTGGCTGGCCACCCGGCTGCTGCTGCCCAGGGCGCTGTCGGACGCCGACCGGGCACTGGACCTCTTCCTCGCCGGCCAGGACCGCGACCGCAGGGGGGACAAGGTCGGCGCGGACGACCTGCGGATGCGCGCGATGCAGCACCTGGGTCTGCTCGGCGGCAGCACCGACCACCCGCAGACCGTTCGGGAGCAGCTGCCGCAGGCCGTCGGCGCGACACCGGAGGCGGTGGTCGCCGAGGTCCGGTCGACCGCCCGGCGGTCGGCGCTGACCGCCGAACAGGTGCGGGAGATGTTCGCCGCCGGTACGGAGGGGCGGCGGGTGCAGGCGCTGGCGCTGATGCAGGGCGATCCTGCGCTGGCGGACCTGGACAGCGTCCTGGAGGCGATCGAGCACCCCCGCTCGGCCTTCGAGCAGTACCACGCGCTGCTGGCGGCGCGCGGTCTGGCGTCCCGGCTCGCGGCCGCCGCCTGGCAGCGGATGCGGGACACCGTGTCGGCGCAGCTGGTGGCCCCCGGCGGCATCCCCTACGGGTCGGACCGGAGCTGGCTGGCGGAGAAGATCCTCGCCCGGGCGGACACGGCGCCGGCCGACGGGGCGGCGCCGCCGGCCGGCGCTCCGGCGGTGCCGCAGCAGAGCTCGCCGACCGGCTAGCCCCGCCCGGCGGGGCCGTCAGGCCGGGGCGAGGAACAGCTCCCGCAGCCGGGCCAGGCCCGCCTCGCCGAGGCCCTGGTCGGCCAGCAGGGCGGCGGGCGATCCGTACCGCGCGCGCACCGTGGCCAGGAACCCGGTGATCAGCTCGGGGCCGACCGCCTCGGTGAGCCGGACCACCCCGTTGGCGTCCTCGTACTCCTGCGGGCCGTCCAGCACGCCGAGGCCGAGGTTGGAGAGCAGGAAGTCGTCCACGATGTCCCGGTCGGCGACGCCGAGGGCGCTGAGCAGCACCGCGACCACGATGCCGGTGCGGTCGCGGCCGACCGCGCAGTGCACCAGGGCGGGCAGCGCCCCGGGGGCGACGAGCCGGGTGAACAGGGGCGGCAGGGTGGCGGCCGCGGTGTCGGTGAGCAGGCGGTAGGCCTCGTCGAGCGGCTTGCCGTAGTGGTCCTCGCCGTCCTGCGGCAGCAGCGGGTGGTGGGCGGTGACGGCGTCCAGCTCGTACAGGCGGTCCGGCCAGCGGTCGATCTCGGCCGGGTCGCGCAGGTCGACGACGGTGCGGACGCCCAGCTTCCCGAGCACCCGGGCACCCTCGGGGGTGAGGTCGGTGAGCCGGCCGGAGCGGTGCAGCAGGCCGGTGCGGACGGTGGCCCCGTCGGTGGTGGTGTGTCCGCCGACGTCCCGGACGTTGCGGACTCCGGGGACGTCCAGCAGCCGGTCGGCTCCGATCACGTGGCGGGGGTGGTCGGCGGCGGGGCCGCGGTCGGTGAGATCCATGGGGGGAACGCTAACCGCCGCCGGGCCGGGCGGCCGGTGCTTTCCCGGCGGCGGCGTGGGTGAGGATCAGGATCCGCCGGGTCCGGCCGTCGCCGGGGCGGGGAAAGGCCCGGATCTCGCTGCTGATCCGGCGCCCGCCGAGCGCGAAGCGCAGCTCGTCCAGGTGCGGGCAGCGGCGGCCGGAGCCGTCGTGCAGGGGGTAGATCCGGGTCTCGCCGCCCGGGGCGGTGACCCGGCTGAGTTCGAGCAGGCCGGCCAGCTGGCGCCGCGGGGTGAAGTGCTCGGGGTGCGCGAGCAGCAGGTAGGAGCTGAGGGTGAGGGCGAAGGCGTGGTCGGCGAAGGGGAGCCGGGGCAGCGCGGCGGCGATGTAGTCCTGCGGGTGGGCGGCGGTGTCGGCGTCGAAGAGCCGGCGGGCGCGGTCCCAGCTGCGCAGGTAGCGCTCGTGGGGCAGGTGGCGGGGTGCGGGGTAGAGGTGCGGGGCGGCCCGCATCGCTCCGGCCATGACGTCCCGTCCGGCGCGGGCCCGGGCGGTGACGGCGGGCAGCGGCGCGGCGTAGACGGGGTCGGCGGCGATGACGTGGCAGCCGAGGGCGCGGGCCTCGGCGGTGAGGCCCGCAGCCCCGCCGGGGCAGTCCAGGACGGGCCCGGGGAGGGCGGCGAGGGCGGCGCGGGTGAGACCGAAGAGCGCGCAGTACTCGTCGAGCGGACGCGAGGTCACGGGGATCTCCCCGGTGGCGGCGGCGGTGGGGCCCGGAGCGGCGAGGTCGGCCATGCGGGCCATCCGAACACGGGGCCGACCGGCCCGCATCCGGGCAGGCGGGCCGGACACGGCCGAACGGGCCCGCCCCGGGGGATCGGGCCCGTTCGGCCGGGCGGTGCGGTCAGCGGCCGAGCAGAGCGCGGATCGCCAGCCGGTTGACGTTGGTCAGTCCGCGCACCAGCACGGGGGTGAGGAGGACGAACACGAACCCGATCGCGGAGAGCGCGGCGATCTGCGCCGGCGACTGGACGAAGTACTGGTGGTGCCGGCCGTCCTTGGTGAAGTCGAAGACCTGGTAGCCGGGCCACGAGGTGTAGCGGGCGAAGACCCAGTGGTAGAGCGGATAGGCGGCGACCACCCAGCCGGTGACCAGGAAGGTCAGCGTGAGCGCGAAGCTGAGGATCGCCCAGGGGAACATCAGCACCTGATAGAGCGCGGCCCGCCAGCCGGCCGCGTCGGCGAGCCGTGCGGTGGTGCCGGCCCAGAAGCCGGGACGGGCCGGGCGGACCGGGGCCGGGGCCGTGACGTCCAGCGCGAGCAGCGTCCGGGCCCGGCCGCGCTCCAGAGCGCCGAGGCCGCGCACACCGCTCAGCAGCGCGGCCAGCACGGGCAGGCCGAGGACGGTCACCAGCGTTCCCAGGCCGAGGCAGAACAGGGTGACGGTGAGGACGAAACCGACGACGGCGACCGGCAGGCCGCTGAGGCTGAAGCCCACCTCGCGGTGGAAGGCCGCGCTGAACGGCGCCCGCCAGAAACCGGGGGACGGCTCGCCGGCGGTTCGGCTCCGGCGCGGAGCGTCGTCCCGGGTGTCGTACACGCTGCGCTGCGGAGTGCTGCTGCTCATGGCCGGCCTCGGTCCCCTCGTGGTGCCCTGCGGTTCTGCTGACTCCTCCAATGTGCCGAACCGCGGCCGCCGGGGGTATCCGGCCCGCAGGCGGACCGGGGGTGGGGATAACCCCCGGGTCAGCCGGCGGCGGCCGTCCACTCGTGCTCCAGCAGCGAGTACTGGAGGGCGTCGTGCCAGGCGCCGCGCAGGTGGAGATCGTGTCGGATCCGGCCCTCCAGCTGGAAGCCCGCCTTGGTGAGCACCCGGGAGGAGGCGGTGTTGGCGGGGTCGACCCGGGCGGCGAGGCGGTGCAGACCGAGGGCGCCGAAGCCGAAGTCGCAGAGCAGTCGGGTGATCTCGCTCGCGTAGCCCTGGCCCCAGGTGTCGCGGCGCAGCGCGTACCCGACGAACGCGGCCCGCACGCCCTCGACGCCGAGCACGGCGTTGCCGATCGGCGCGGCCTGCTCGCCGTCCTCGTGCCGGGTGACGGCGAGGCGGTAGACGGTGCGCGGCTCGGCCTGGGCCTCCTCCAGGTAGATCGCGATCTGGTCGGCGCAGGTCTCCCGGTCACGCGGTTCGAACGGGAGGTAGCGGGCGGTCTCGGTGTCGCCGAAGACCGCGTGCAGCGCGTCGACGTCGCCGGGGGTGTGCTGGAACTCGCGGATGGACAGACGCGGGCCGGTGAGCTGTACGGGGACCATGTCGGACAACGGTACAGCGGCTACCGTTCGTCACATGAACCACGATGACCTGCGGCTCGTCCCGCGGACCCGGTCCGCCGAACTGCTCGCCTGGGCGGCGGCCGAGGGCCGCGAACCGGTGGCCGAGGGCCCGCTGCGGGTGGTGCTGACGCTGCTGGAGCTCGGCGGCGCCAGGCTGCACGACGGCTGGCCGGAGCTGACCTCGGCCCTGCTGGAGCAGCTGCTGTACGAGCGGCTCCACCTGTACGTCCAGCCGGCCCCGGACGAGGACCCGCTCGCGTACGGGGCGGCGGTGCTGCTGCTGATCGAGCACCAGCGGGCCGTCAAGCGGCTGAACGCCAAGCGCCGGGAGCGGCTGCGGGCGGAGGCCGAGTGGCAGGGCGAGGTGGCGGCCGGGCTGCTGCGCCGGGCGGACCTGGTGACCTGGCCCCGGCTGTACACGCTGCTGCTGCGCGCGGACGGCGTGGACGACCGGGATCCGGCGGCGGTGCGCGCCTGGCTGGACGGCTTCCGCGAGCTGGCGCAGGAGGACCGCGCGTCGGCGTACCGGGCGCTGGAGGAGGCGGGCGTCCTGGACCGGGTGGACGGCGACGGTGGCTGGGGTCCGGCCCGGATGCTGGCGATCGGGATGGCCACCGACGGCGGGCGGCTGCTGCTGGAGGACGGGCTGACCCGGCGCAGCTACCGCAACCTGGCCGGGCTGACCGCACTCGGGCTGCCGATGCCGCCGGAGCTGGCGGGCGATCCGGCGGACTTCGAGGCGGCGGTCGTCGCGCGGGCCCTGGAGCTGCTGGGCGGCTGGACGGTGCCGGGGCTCGCCGAGCTGCTGGTCACGCAGTACCCGGACCTGGCGCCCGAACCGGGCCAGGAGGAGATCGACGCGTACCTGGCGACCCTGCCGGCCGAGGACGCGTACCCGCAGGACGGCTTCCCCCAGGACGGCCTCCCGCAGGAGCAGGACGCCGGGGAGTGAACGGCGCCCGGCCCCGGCCCCGCGCGGGGCCGGGGCCGGGACGGTCCGTCAGGGGTTGAGGCCGCGCTGCTGGAACCAGGCCTCCGGGTCGACCGGAGCGCCGCCGTCGGGGCGCACCTCGACGTGCAGGTGCGGGCCGGTGACGTTGCCGGTGGCGCCGACCTTGCCGATCTGCTGACCCGGGACGACCTTGCCCGAGGTCTTGAGGATCGAGGAGAGGTGGCAGTACCAGATCTCGGTGCCGTCGGGCAGCGTCTGGATGATCCGGTAGCCGTACGAGCCGGACCAGCCGGCCGAGGTGATGCTGCCGGAGCCGACCGCGTACACCGGGGTGCCGGTGGAGGCGGCGAAGTCGAGGCCGGTGTGCAGGTGTGCCCAGTACGAGGCGCTCTGCCCGTAGTGCGCGGACAGGTGGTAGTCGTGGACCGGCAGCTGGACGGCGTCGAGCTCGGCCCGCTCCGCGGCCGCGGCGGCCTGCTCGGCCTCGTGCTGCTGCGCGGCGCGCTTGGTCTCGGCCACCTGGGCGGCCACCACCCGGGCGCTCTCGTCGGCGGCGGTGCGCTGACTGTCGGCCTGCTGCTGGATCCGGGCGGCGAGCGCCAGTCCGGGGTCGGCCGAGAGTGCCGGCGCCTCGTCGGGCGTGCTGACGGCCGGTGCGGCGGCGGGGGTCGCGGAGGCGAAACCGGTGGCGCCGAGGGTGGCGGCCATCGCGGTGACACCGAGCAGCGGGGCCGTCCCACGGGTCTGACGGGGCATCCGGTGCCGGTTGCTGTCGGCCGACTGCGAGGCCGCGGCCCCACCGCCCGGGGAGTCCCCGTACGCACCGGCGTAGGCCGGCGGCCCGGGCTCTTCGAGCAGCTGGGTTCCGGCCGCGGAGCCGGGAGGGTATGCCGGAGAGTGCGTCGACGCCACGGAGGCGCGCTCCTTTCCTTCCTTCGCGCCTACCGGGTTAGCTGACGGGTTCGGAGCAGGAAGGTCTCCTACGGCCGGGCCTGGGCCTGGCCGATTCACCCCAAGGAACGGTGGTTCCCCGGCTCCCGGACGCACCCCGCAGGGCCCGTCGTCGGGATTAGGCGCAGGCGCACGGTGCCGTCTGGTCACGGCGTTGCCGACCGCGCTGCGTTATCAAACGTTAATCCTAGGCAGCTCTGATTCCAAGCCGTCCGAGGATGTGAGTCACCATCAGTGTGGGCGGAATGGGCGTTTTGGCATGGTTGCCTTCCGGTGCCACTACGGATCGTGAGCATGTGTCAACGAACCGCTGCCCAATTTTGAGTACACGTACTCATGTGCGCGGCATGGCGCGCGGCCATCCTGACCGCATGACCTCATCGATGCAGTCGCGCACCACGGCGGCGTACCACGTCCAGGCCGTGCTGTCCTTCGCCATCGCCGCCACCGCCCTCGCGGTCGGGATCGCCTATCTCCCGGTCGGCACGTGGACCCGGGCCTTCCTGGCGGTCGGCCTGCTGTACACCGTGACGTCCGCCTTCACGCTGGCCAAGGTGATCCGGGACCGCCAGGAGAACACCGAGATCGTCACCCGGGTCGACCAGGCCCGGCTGGAGAAGCTGCTGGCCGAGCACGACCCGTTCAAGGTCGACGGGATCTGAGCCCGGCGGGGGCGGGGCGTGCGCCGCCCGCCGCCCCTGCGGCGGCCCCCCTCCCGCCGTCGGCCCGGACCACGGCATCCCCCGCCGTCGGACGGCACGACCTCGCGAACGCCGCTTGACGGCTAAGGCTATTAGCCTTAGCTTTATGGCTATCGGCAGCACGCCGACAGCACGGCCCACAGGCCAAGGAGGCCCGCGATGTCCAGCACCGACGCACTCGCCACCCGTTACCTCGACGTCCCCGGCGGCCGGCTCGGGTACGACGACACCGGGCACGGCACCGGCACCACCGTCCTGCTGCTGCCCGGCATGCTGGTCTCCCGCAGCATCTACCGGGACCTGCGCCCGCTGCTGGCCGCGGCCGGCCACCGGGTCGTCACGATGGACCTGCGCGGCTTCGGCGACGCCTCGATCGCCTGGGACGACTACTCCCCGGCCGCGATCGCCACCGACGCCCTCGCCCTGCTCGACCACCTCGGCATCGGGCGCGCCGTGCTGGTCGGCCACTCGTACACCGGCGCCACCGTGGTCAGGGCGGCCGGGCTGGCCCCCGAGCGGGTCGCCGGGATCGCCCTGCTGAGCGCGTTCATCGAGGGCCCCCCGGCGAACGCCTTCCAGAAGGCGCTGATGAAGACCGTCGGAGCGCTCTGGCTGCGCTTCCCCAGCACCTGGGGCACCTACCAGCGCTTCGCCTTCCCCACCAAGCCCGCCGGCTTCGAGGAGCACCGGACCGGCGTGGTGGCCGCCCTGCGGACCCCCGGCCGCAAGCAGGCCACCCGGGGCCACCTCGGTGGGAACGCCGCGCCGGTCGGCTGGAGCACCGCCGTGACCTGCCCGGCGCTGGCCGTGATGGGCTCCGGGGACCCTGACTTCCCCAAGCCCGAACTGGTCGCCGACCACCAGGCCGCCGCGCTGAACGGCCGCAAGGTGATGATCGAGGGGGCCGGGCACTACCTGATGCTGGAGCGCCCGCAGACCACCGCCGACGCCCTCCTCGCCTTCCTCGGCGAGTCGGCGTAGTCCCCCGTTCGCCCCTTCCCCCACGGAGAACCCCTTGCCACGCGTCGGACTCACCCCGGAGGGCGTCGTCACGCACGCCCTCGACCTGATCGACGAGCAGGGCCCCGGGGCCCTGACCCTGGCCGCCGTCGCCGCCCGCGCCGGCGTCGCCACCCCCTCCCTCTACAAGCACGTCTCCGGCGGCCTCGCCGAGCTGCGCCGCCTGGTGGCGGTACGGATCACCGAGGAGCTCACCGCCGAGCTCGCGGCCGCGGCCGTCGGGCGCGGCGGCGACGCGGCGGTCGAGGCGGTGCTGCGCGCCTACCACGCGTACGCCACCGAGCACCCGCACCGGTACGCCTCGCTGCCGCAGGCGCCGCAGCTCGACGACGAACTGGCCGAAGCGGCGGCCGCCCTGGTCGGGGTGATCGTCGCGGTGCTGCGGGAGTACGGGCTGGAGGGCTCCGAGATCATCCACGCGGCCCGGACGGTGCGGGCGGTGGCGCACGGGTTCGCCTCGCTGTCGATCGCCGGCGCCTTCCAGCTGGCCGAGGACCCGGCGGTCACCCAGGCCCGGCTGATCGGCGTACTCACCGGCGGCCTGCAGTCCTGGCCCAGGTCCTGAACCGGCCGGGACGACGCGTCGCCCGCAGGGTCATACCAGGAGCAAACAGACGTATGGCACTAGATTGACTGATCCAACAGGTGGCCGGTGCACGCGGCCACCGAGCCCGGGGAGGTCGACGTGCGCGCACCCGAGGCGGCGGCGATACGCAGGCGCCGGAGGCCGCGCTGGGCTCGGGCCCTGACCCGGGGCCCCCTCGGCCGCTGGGCGAGCCGGCTGCTGGACGGCGACCAGGGCGCGGAGCGCGAGACCCTGCTCCTGCTGGTGACGCTGACGGCGCTGTTCGCCGCCCTGTCCGTCGCCCTGCCGGGCAGCTGGCCACCGTCCGCGCTGGTGCTTCCGCTGGTGGCGGGCTGCCTGGTGCTGCGGGCCGGCCGGCAGCTGGCGCTGGCCGCCGCCGTACTGGCCGCCAGCCTGCTCAGCGCGCTGCTGGCGAAGCCGCACGGCGTCCGGGTGGCCGTCACCGCGGTGCTGGCCGTCACCGCCGGGGCGGGGCTGCTGACCTCGCGCTTCCGCAACCGGCTCGGCCTGCGCGGGCTGCGCGGCGACTCGATGCTGCTGGAGCTCTCCGAACACACCCACGCCCTGGGCCGGCTCCCGGACACGCTGCTGGACTGGCACTTCGACCGGGCGCTCGCCCCCGTCGGCGGCAGCTCCTTCTCCGGGGACTTCCTGCTCTGCGTCCACCAGCCCGAGCGGGATCTCCTGGAGGTCGTCCTGGTGGACGTCTCCGGCAAGGGCAGCCGGGCAGCAGCCCGCTCGATGCACCTGTCCGGTGCCTTCGCGATGCTGCTCGGCTCGGTACCGCCGGAGTCCTTCCTGCCCGCCGCCAACGACCACCTGGTCGGGCTCGGCTGGGACGACGACTTCGCCACCGCCGTCCACCTGGCCCTTCGCCCGACCAGCGGCGAATACCGGCTCTTCAACGCCGGCCATCCGCCGGCCGCCCACTACTGCCCGGCCCGCGGCGGCAGCTGGCTGCTCGGCGAGGACGGTGGGCCCGCGCTGGGCCTGCTGGCCGGCAGCCCCTACCCGGCGGCGCACGGGCGCCTCGCCCGGGGCGACTCGATGCTGCTCTACAGCGACGGGCTGGTGGAGGTGCCCGGCCAGGACATCGACACCGGGATCGGCCGCCTGCTCGCCGCCGCCGAACCGGCGCTGCGCCTGCCCCGGCCCGACGGCAGGACGGCCGGAGCACTGCTGCGGGCGGTGGCGCAGGACGTGGCCGACGACCGGACACTGGTCCTGGTCAGGCGTCTTGGCCGCCCTTTCCCGGGCTGAGCAAATAGGATTCAAGAATTACGTATGCCTGGGACACGCAGCCGCACGGGAACAGTCGAACGGAAACGGAAAGGCCGGGTAGCGCGATGGACCTGACCTCGCCGTGGTTCCCCTCCTCCGAGAACGAGAGCCGGACGCCGACCGGCGTCCCGGGGACCCGCAGTGCCATGCGCTGCGTGCGGCTGCTGCTGCGCGCCACCAGCGCCGCCGAACTGCTCGCCACCGTGCTCGCCGAGGGGCCGGCCTGGATCACCGGCGAGGGATGCGCGGTCTACCTGCTCGACCCGGCCGGCATGCTCCGGCTGACCGCCTCGCAGGGCCTGCCGGACTGGGCCCACGAGCGCTACAGCGCCGTCGACCCGGCGAGCGAGCTGCCCGCCGCGATGGCGCTGCGGCTGCGCCGCCCGTATCTGCTGAGCCCCGAACGCACCAGCGTCGACTACCCCAACCGCAACGCCGGCATGGGCACCGGCCTGGTCGCCCTGGTGACGCTGCCGATGGTCGTGGACGACCGGCCGATCGGCGTCCTCGCGCTGACGCTCGCCCACAGGGGCACCGTCCCGCGCCGCGACCTGGACGTGCTGGAGACGATCGGCGAGGCCTTCGCCCACCGCCTCTCCCACCTGCTCGACCACGTGCACGCGACCACCGGAGCCGCTGCCGGGGTCCGCGTCCACAACGCCGCCGCCGGGACCCGCGCGGCGCTGGCCCATCCGCTGCTCTCGCTCGCCGTCCGCTCCGCCGGGGCCGGCGCCTTCGAACGCGATCTGGTGACCGGCGAGACCTTCTGGGACGCCCAGGCCCACCGGGTCGTCGGCCTGCCCCCGCCGCCCGAGGGCGAGCACGCCGAGGCGCCCGACCTCGGCCGGATCGTGCACCCCGAGGACCTGCCCGACGTCCAGGCCGGCCTCGCCGAGGCGCTCACCGTGGGCGGCCCGTACGAGCTGGTCTACCGGGTGCTGCGCCGGGGCGGCGGGGTGATCGGGATCCGCGAGCTGGGCGAGGTGATGCTGGACATCCACCACCGGCCGGTCCGGATCGCCGGCCTGCTCACCGACCGGGACCGCACCGGCGCGGCCGAGGAGCGGCGCACCCCGCCGACCGGAACCGACGCCCCCGCCGCCGGCGCCCGCGCCGCGCTGCTGCTCGCGCTGACCCGCACGCTCTCGCGCGCGATCACCGTCCGGGACGTCGTCACCAGCGTCACCGACGTGGCCGGCCCCGCCCTCGGCGCCACCGGCATCGTGCTCGACCTGGTCGACGAGGGCCGGCTGCTGCCGGTCTCGCACACCGTCTACGGCGGCCCGCGCCGCTCCGAGCTGAACCGGCTGGCCGACCTCTCCGAGGGCATCATGCAGCACGCGCTGGCCCGGTCCGCCCCGCTGTTCAGCGAGCCAGGGCGCACCGTCGGCGGGAAGGACGGCGGCGGACCGCTGACCCCGCCGGCCTGGGCCGTACTGCCGCTGATCGCCTCGGGCCGCCAGGTCGGCTCCTGCCTGATCACCTTCGCCACCGAACGCGCGTTCAGCCGCGAGGACCGCACCCTCTACTCCGCCTTCGCCGGCATCCTCGCGCAGTCCCTGGAGCGGGCCCGGCTGTACGACACCCACCACCACCGGGCCACCGAGCTGCAGCGCGCCATGCTGCCCCGCACCCTGCCCGAGATACCCGGCGTCAGCGCCGCCGCCCGCTACCTGCCCAGCACCGAGGGCATGCAGATCGGCGGCGACTGGTACGACCTGATCAGGCTGCCGGACGGCAAGGTGGGCCTGGTCATCGGCGACGTCCAGGGCCACAACGCCGAGGCCACCGCCGTGATGGGCCAGCTGCGCAGCGGGCTGCGCGCGTACGCCACCGACGGGCACGACCCGGCGGCCACCCTCGCGAGGACCAGCAGGCTGCTCTCCGAACTGGACACCGAGCTGTTCGCCACCTGCCTCTACCTCACCCTCGACCCGGCCGACGGCACGCTGCTCGCCGCCCGCGCCGGACACCCGCCGCCGGTGCGGATCACGGACGCCGGCGCCACCGAGATCGACCTGCCCGGCGGGCCGCCGCTCGGCGTGGACCCGGGCGCACCGTACCCGCTGACGGTGGACCGCCTGGAGCCCGGCGAGTCGCTGCTCGTCTACACCGACGGCCTGGTCGAGGACCGCGAGGAGGACTACGACGAGTCGGTGCAGCGGATGCTCGGCGGCCTGGAGCTGTGGGTGCGCCGCACCGGCGGGGCGGGCGCCGGCCTGGAACGGCTCGCCGACCTGCTCACCCTGAACGTCACCGAGCACCGCTCGCGCCCCGACGACGTGGCCCTGCTCCTGTTGCACCGCCTCGCCCCGCCGGCCGGCTGACACCGCGTACGCCCGCGCACCACGGCACATCCGCCCGCGCGGCCGCCCCCGTTCGCGCCCTCGGGCGTGGCAGCGGCCGCCCCGGCCCGGCTAGCCTCGGCCCGCCGGGCGGCCGAACGCCCGGACCAGCACGGACGGGGGCACCCATGGCGGACGGATCGGACCCGAAGGGCCCGGCGGCGGGCGGCGTCCGGGAGGGCTCCGGCGAGGCCGGCTTCCGGGTCCGGCCGGGCGAACTGGAGGGGGCCGCTGAGAGCGCCCGCCGGACGGCGGAGCTCGTGCCGGGCGGGGTCGGCGGCCTGCTGGCGGCGTCCGACCGGGCCGAGCGGGCGTTGTCCGGCTGGGCGGCCGGCCGCGAACTCGCCGCCTGCACCGACGCCTGGCGCGCCCGGCTGGACGCGCTCGCCGCCGAGCTGGACCGGCAGGGCGGCAACCTGTGCGCCAGCGCCGGCAACTACCGCGCCTGCGAGGAGAGCGCCGCCCGGGGCCCGTCCCGCGTTCTCGCGCACCACTGACCACCGGGGCCGGCCCGAGCGGCCGTACCGGTCGCCCGCGCCGTACCGGTCGCCCGCGCCGAACCACCACCCGTACCGAACCACCGCCGTCGCCGAACCACCGAAGGCCCACCGATCATGGACATCCGCACCCTGCGGGACGCGCAGCCCGCGGAGCTGCACAGCGCCGCCGACGCCTACGACCGGCTCGCCGAGGAGTTCGCCCGACACGCCCGGGCCTGGGAGGACGGCGTGCGGGACCGGGTCCGGGGATCGGCCTGGGCGGGCGGCGCCGCCGACCGCGCCGAGGAGTCGCTGACCGGCACCGGCCGCCGGTTGACCGCCGCCCGGCTCGAACTCACCCGGGCCGGCGACGTCCTGCGCGAGGGCGCCGAGGCCTTCCTGCTCGCCCAGTCACAGCTGCGGCAGGCACTGGCCGAGGCCGAGGCCCGCGGCTGCCCGATCGGGGAGGACGGCGGCCCCGCCCTGCCGTTCGTACCGGAGCAGGACCGGCACGACCCGGACGCGCGGCTCGTCACGGCGGCCGTCGGCGACCTGCGACGCCGGATCACCGGTGCCCTCGCCGACGCCGCGTACGCCGACCGGGTGACCGCCGACCGGCTGCGCGCGCTCGCCGGTGAGGCCGACTCGGGTGCGGGTCTCGATCTCGCCCTCGCCACCGCCGCCCGGGAGCGGGCCGCCACCGCCGCCCTCACCGGCACCGCCCCGGACCTGCTCGCCCGGGGCCTGCCCGCCCCGCACGCGCAGCCGGCCGAGGTCGCCGCCTGGTGGCACGGCCTCACCGGGGTCGAGCAGCAGCGGCTGCTCGACCGCCACCCCGCGCTGCTCGGCAACCGCGACGGCCTGCCCGCCGCCGTCCGCGACCGGGCCAACCGGCTGATGCTGCCCACCCTGATCGAGCGGCTGGAGCACCGGCCGCGGCTCACCCCCGCCGACCGGAACCTGCTGGAGGGCTTCCGCCGGATCCGGGCCCGGCTGCTGGACGAGGACGCCGGCGGCCCGCCGCACGTCCTGCTGCTGGCCCTCGGGAGCGAGGGCCAGGGCCGGGCCGCCCTCTCCTTCGGGGATCCGGACACCGCCGACGACGTGGTGGTCTACGTGCCGGGCCTCGGCACCCGGGTCGGCGACGTCGGCGGCAAGGACGGCTCCCGGGCCAGGTGCCTGTGGGCCGAGGCCCGGGCGGCGGACCCGGCCCGCAGCACCGCCTCGATCGCCTGGCTCGGCTACGACGCCCCGCAGGTCGGCCCGGACGGCCTCGCGGTGGCGGGCACCGAGCGAGCCGCGCGGGGCGGCGCCGGGTACCAGGGCTTCCTGCGGGGGCTGCGGGCCTCCCGGGAGGGCGCCCCGGCCCACCTCACCGCACTCGGCCACAGCTACGGGTCGCTGACCGTCGGTCAG
This sequence comes from Kitasatospora sp. NBC_00315, assembly GCF_041435095.1. Lineage (NCBI taxonomy): Bacteria > Bacillati > Actinomycetota > Actinomycetes > Kitasatosporales > Streptomycetaceae > Kitasatospora > Kitasatospora sp. NBC_00315. The sequence goes on from NZ_CP108025.1 coordinate 3,834,642, forward strand.
GCCGCCCAGCGGCCCGGCGGCATCCCGGCCGACGAGATCGTGCTGGTGGGCAGCCCGGGCACCGGGGCCCGAACGGCCGCGCAACTGCGGGTCGGGGCGGGACACGTGTGGGTGGGCGCGGCCGAGCACGACCCGGTGACCCGGCTGCCCGGGCGCCCGGAGCTGGAGCGCGCGGCGGTGGGGGCGGCCCTCGGCCCGGTGCCGGGCGCGGTGGCCGCGCTGGCCGGCTCCGGGCACGACCCGGACGAGCTGTGGTTCGGCCGGGATCCGGCGAGCCGGGAGTTCGGCGCCCGGCGCTTCGCGGTGGCGGACGGCCGGTGGCAGCAGGCCCACTCCGACTACTGGGCGCTCGATCACGAGGGCCGCAGCAGCAGTTCGCTGTCCGCCATGGGCCGGATCGTCGCCGGGCACGGGGAGCAGCTGGAGCCGCAGGCGCCGCGCTGAGCCGGCAGCGGCCGGGCGGGCGGTCACGGCAGGCGGGCGGTCACGGCAGACAGGCACGCAGGCCCGGCGGGTTACGGCGGGCGGGGGCGTACGGCGGGTTACGGCGGGCGGCGGCGGCGTACGGCGAGGGTCCGGGCGTCCGGGTTCGGTGGATTTGGCAGGATCAGGTCACCCTGACTCTGGATCCGTTCACATCATCTTAGGATCGCCGTCCTAGAATTCGCCGCGTGACGATGACTCAGTGGTGCGCAACCGCGACCGGCGTACTCGCCGTCCTTTCGCTGGTGGCGGTAGCGCGGTACCGCGCGGTCGCCCGCACCCAGCGTCGTCGGCTCGCCTCCCAGCAGCGCCAACTGGACTCGCTGCGCGAGCAGCTGGACGTCGAACTGGCCCACCGTCGTGTCGAGGACGCCGCCGTCCAGCAGGAGCAGGACCTCAACGCCTCCACCCAGCGGGCCTTCCTCAGCGTGGCCCGCAGGATCCTGGTGATGGCCCACGACCAGCAGGCCCTGCTGGACGAGATGGAGCGCACCCACCACGACCCCCGCCTGCTCGACGGACTGCTCAAGGCGGATCACGCCGCCGCCCAACAGGCGCGACTGGCCCAGACGCTGGCCGTCCTCTGCGGTGCCAGGGCCGGCCGGCACTGGCCCGAGCCGGTCTCGCTGGAGGACGTGGTGCGGGGCGCCCAGTCCCGGATCCTGCCGTTCCAGCGGGTGGTCGTCCGCAGCCGGCTGGAGACCGCGGTGATCGGCGCGGCCGCCGAGGCGCTGATCCACGCCGTCGCCGAGCTGCTCGACAACGCCACCCGCTACTCCCCTCCCAGTACCCGGGTGTTCGTCACGCTGATGCCCGTTCACAACGGCGCCGTCATCGAGATCGACGACGGTGGGGTCGGCATGCCGGAGCAGGCCATCGAGAAGGCCTCCTCGGTGCTCGCCGGCGGCACCACCCTGGAGGTGTCCCGGCTCGGCGAGGTGCCCCAGCTGGGGCTGGCCGCGGTCGGCCGGCTGGCCCAGCAGTACGGCTTCCGGGTCACCCTCAGCTCGGCGCCCTCACCGTACGGCGGCGTACGGGTCGTGGTGCTGCTGCCGAACACGCTGCTGACCGAACCGCTGCCGCCGACCGTGCCGACTCTCACGGAGCCGGTCGGGCCCGATCGGCACGGCGGCAGGCCCCGCTCGCAGCAGAGCGCTCCCGGGCAGCTCCCGGCCGCCCTCGGCGAGGAGGCCGCCCCGGAGCCCGAGTACCCCTCGGGCGGCGGTGGCACCCCGCCGCCGCTGCCCCGCCGCAGCCACCGGCGCGACCGCACCGCCAGGGATCCCCGGCCCGTCGCCCCCGCGCCGGTGCCACCCCGCTCGGCCCGGGAGGCACAGACCTTCATGTCGCTCTTCCAGGCCGGCACCGCCGACGGCCGCTCGGCCGCCCGTGGCCCGGCGCAGCCGGGCTCCACGCCCCTCCCACCGCCGCACTCACCGCCGGCGGGCCCCCGCCCTCAGCGCTCCGGAGAACCCGATGACCACCCATTCTGACCTCGGCTGGCTGCTCGCCGACATCGTCACCGTCCCCGAGGTCCAGCACGCCGTCGTGGTGTCCAACGACGGTCTGGAGATCGGGCGCAGCCGCGCGATCGAACGCGACGACGCCGAACGGCTGGCCGCCGCCTGCTCCGGCCTGCAGTCCCTGGCCAGAGGCGTCGCCCAGGGTTTCGGCGGACCGCGGAGCGCCACCCGGCAGATCATCGTCGAGTACGGGGGCGGCTACCTGTTCATCGTCGCGGCGGGGGCCGGCGCGCACCTGGCCGTGGTGACCGGCGAGGCCGTCGACGCCGGCCTGGTCGCGTTCCAGATGCAGGTGCTGGTCGAACGGATCGGCGCCCACCTCACCAGCCCGCCCCGTGCGGAAGCCGCGGGGGCACAGCGGTGAGCGGCCCGGTACGGCCCTATGTGATCACCGGCGGCCGCAGCCGGCCGAGTCGCGAGACCCTGGCCCTGGAAAGCCTGCTGTGCGCCTCGCCCCACTTCTCCGAACCGCCCGCCGAAACGCTCAACCGCGAACACCGCAGGATCCTGGCCCTCTGCCGGAACCTGCTCTCGGTCGCCGAGGTCGCCGCCCACCTGGGCCTGCCGCTGGGCGTGGTCAAGGTGCTCGTCGGCGACCTCTGGGACCTCGGCGCCGTCCAGGTCCTCCCGCCCGCCCCGCAGGCCGAACGCCTGCCCGCAACCCTCTTGGAAGAGGTGCTCGTTGGCCTCCGCCAGCTCCGCTGAGCTGTCCCACGCCGAGCCGGACTACCTGCCGCCGTCCGTCCAGGGCGCGGTGAAGATCCTGGTCACCGGCCCGTTCGGGGTGGGCAAGACCACCCTGGTCGGCTCGCTCAGCGAGATCACCCCACTGCGTACCGAGGAGACCATGACCGCCGCCGGCGCCGACGTGGACGACCTCACCGGCCGCACCGGCAAGACCACCACCACGGTCGCGCTGGACTTCGGCCGGATCACCCTCAACCCCCGGCTCGCCCTCTACCTCTTCGGCACCCCGGGCCAGGAGCGCTTCCAGCCGCTCTGGGACGACCTGACGCGCGGCGCGCTCGGCGCCGTGGCGCTGGTGGACCTGCGCCGGGTGGACGAGAGCTTCGAGATCCTCGGCCGGCTGGAGGAACAGCGGATCCCGTTCGCCGTCGCGGTCAACGTCTTCCCCGACAGCCCGAGCTACCCGGAGGAGGAGCTGCGCAGCGCGCTCGACCTGCTGCCCGAGGTGCCCATCCTGCACTGCGACGTCCGCGACCGCACGGCCGCCTACGACCTGCTGATCGACTTCGTCGGCCACCTCCACGCCACCGCCGTACTGGAGCTCCAGCCATGACCACACCTGAGCCGGGCACCCTGCCGCACGCCGCCGCCCCGCCGCCCGGGTGCCCCGCGCACGCGGGCGGCCGGGCCGGGGAGGCCCCCGCCGCGGGGCGCGGAGCCGCGCTCTACGGCCCCGCCGTCTCCGAGGACCCGCACGGCCTCTACGCCCGGCTGCGCGAGCAGTACGGCGCCGTCGCACCGATCGAGCTGGAGCCCGGTGTCGAGGCCTGGCTGGTGCTCGGCTACCCCGAGCTGCTCGAACTCACCCGCAACGAGCAGTTGTTCTCCAAGGACTCCCGCCGCTGGCGGGTCCCGGCGGAGGGCCGGCTGCGCCCCGACTCGCGGGTCCAGCCGATGACCGCCTGGCGGCCCACCCTGCTCAACCTGGACGGCGCCGAGCACCAGCGGCTGCGGGCCGCGGTCGCCGACACCCTCGCCCAGATCGACCACGGCCGGCTGCGCGAGATCACCGAGGCCGCCGCCGACGCGCTGATCGACGGCTGGGGGCCGGACGGCACGGCCGACCTGATCGCGCAGTACGCGCGACGGCTGCCGCTGCTGGTCTTCACCCAGCTGCTCGGCCTGCCCGCGGAGGCCGGTCCCCGGCTGATCGAGCTGATCAGCCACTTCGTGGACAGCAGTGAGAATTCCGTCCGGGCCAACGCCGAGTTCCAGGCCACGCTGGCCGACCTGGTCCGCAGCCGGCGGGCCGAGCCCGGCGCCGACCTCACCTCCTGGCTGCTCGCCCACCCGGCGCGGCTGACCGACGAGGAGGCGCTGCACCACCTGGTGGTGATCCTGGTGGCCGGCAACGAGACCACCATCAACTGGACCGGCAACACCCTGCGGCTGCTGCTGACCGACCGCCGGTTCCGGGCCACCCTGAGCGGCGGGCGCCTCACCGTCGCCGACGCGCTGGAGGAGGTGCTCTGGCGCGACCCGCCGACGCAGAACTTCCCCGGCCGCTGGGCCACCGACGACACCGTGCTGGGCGGTCAGTACATCAGCGCCGGCGACATGCTGGTGCTGGGCCTGGCCGCCGCCAACGCCGACCCGGCGGCCCAGGGGCCGCTGACGCCGGCGCCGGCCCACGCCGCCCCGAGCGTGCGGGACGGCACCGGGACGACCGGCAACCGCGCCCACCTCGCCTGGGGCGCCGGCCGGCACGTCTGCCCGGCGCAGCACCCGGCCCGGCTGATCGTCGAGACCGCCGTCGAGACCCTGTTGCACCGGCTGCCGGATCTCCAACTCGCCGTCCCGGCGGGTGAGCTGTCCTGGCGTCCGTCGCCGTGGTCCCGGGCGCTGGTCAGCCTGCCGGTGCTCTACAGCGCCTTCACCCCGCCCCGCCCCGCCGCCACCGAGAGGCCCGTATGGACACCGCCGCCGCACAGCACTCCGGGGGGCTCGCCCCCGTCACCCTCGACCCCTTCGGACGCGACCAGCACGCCGAGAACGCCCGGCTCCGCGACGCCGGCCCGGCGGTCCTGGTGGAACTCCCTGGCGGGGTGGTGGTCTGGGCGATAACCCGGCACGACACCCTGCAGCAGCTGCTCGCCGACCCCCGGGTCGGCAAGAACCCCCGGAACTGGACCACCTTCACCGAGGGCCGGCTGCCCGAGGGCTGGCCGCTGCTCAACTTCGTCACCGTCCCGGGCATGGTGACCGCCGACGGGGAGGAGCACCGACGGCTGCGCGGCCTGGTCACCCAGGCGTTCACCCCCCGCCGGATCGCCGAACTGCAGCCGGCCGTCGAGGCCCGCACCGAGGCGCTGCTGGACGGCCTGGCCGCCCTGGAGGGCGACTTCGACCTCCGCGAGCACTTCGCCTACCCGCTGCCGATGCAGGTGATCGGCGCCCTGCTCGGCCTGCCGCCCAAGCAGCAGGACGACCTGCACGAGCTCTCCGACACCCTGGTCAGCAGCTCCGCCACGCCGCAGGCCGCGGTCGCGGCCCAGCGCGGCCTGTTCGCGCTGCTGGCCTCGGTGGTCGCCGCCAAGCGGGCGGAGCCCGGTGACGACCTGACCACCGACCTGATCGCCGCCCGGGCGGCCGACGACCGGCTCACCGAGGAGGAGCTGGTCGGCACCCTGCTGCTGATGCTGGTCGCCGGGCACGAGACCACGCTCAACCTGATCACCAACGCCGTCCGGGCGCTGCTCGCCCACCCGGAGCAGCTGCGCCTGGTGCTGGACGGCGAGCAGCCCTGGTCGGCGGTCGTCGAGGAGACGCTGCGCTTCGACTCCCCGGTCGGCCAGTTCCCGCTGCGGTACGCGATCGAGGACATCGAAGTCGGTGACGTGCTGATCAGGCGGGGCGAGGCCCTGCTCGCCTCGTACGCCTCCGCCGGGCGCGACGAGCGGCACCACGAGAACGCCGACGCCTTCGACATCACCCGGCACGGCTCGCGGCACCTCTCGCTGGGCCACGGCCCGCACTTCTGCCTGGGCGCGGGCCTGGCCCGGCTGGAGGCGGAGACCGCCCTGCGCGGGCTGTTCGGCCGGTTCCCGGCGCTGGCCGCCGCCGACGGCCCGGCGCCGGAGCCGATCGGCTCCTTCATCAGCAACAGCGTGCGCACGCTGAAGGTACGGGTGGGCTGAGCCGGAGGCGTCCCGGCGCCGGCCGGCGGGCGGCACGCCGGACGGCACGGCGGTGACCGGCGGGGGGCCCGGGGGTGACCGCCGGGCCCGCCGCTCGTTTGGCCTGCCATGAAGAAGATCGCGGCAGTCGCCGCCCTCACCATGGCGGCCCTCGGCCTGGCCGCCCCCGCACACGCCGCCGGCGACGTTCTCGGCGGCGCCGCCGACGGGTTGTCGGTCTCCCCCGCCGACCTGGCCCTGCACCAGGCCGGTGCGCTGCCGGTGGTCGGCGGGCCGGTGCAGGACGTCCAGGCCGCCGTCCCGGATCCGGGCGCGCTCGGCGGGCGGTGAGCGGGCGGTGAGCGGACGGCGAGCGGACGGCGAGCGGCCGTCAGCCGGTGAACAGGCCGTTCAGCCGCCCGTAGTCCAGGGCGCCCTCGATCGCCCCGTACGTGCCGTCCACCCGGAACTCCTCGGCGGCGCGGGCGAGCGCGGTGTAGGCGGCGCGGGCGGGGCCCGGGCCGAGGCTGATCCGGGCCACGCCCAGCTTCGCCAGCTCGCCGGCGGCCGGCGCGCCGGGGCCCGCCAGCACGTTCAGCGGTGCGGCGAGGGCCCCGACCAGTGCGGCCACCGTCTCCGGCGCGGTGACGCCGGGCACGAAGACGCCGTCGGCGCCCGCCTCGACGTACGCCCGGGCGCGGGCCACGGCGTGCTCCAGCCGCTCGGACGGGTCCCCGACCGCCCGCAGGAAGACGTCGGTGCGGGCGTTCACGAAGAGCGCGACACCGGCCGCGTCGGCGGCGACCCGGGCGGCCCCGATCCGCTCCGCCGCCTCGGCCGCCGGCCGCAGCGGCTCGCCGCCGCCGTGGGCGCCGTCCTCCAGGTTGATCCCGACCGCGCCGGTGGCCAGCAGCGCGTCGACGGTCGCGCCGACACCGGCGGCGGTGTCCGCGAAGCCGCTCTCCAGATCCGCCGTGACCGGCAGTTCTCCGGCCGCCCGGACCACCTGGGCGGTACGGGCCAGCACCTCGGCCCGGTCCGCCTGATCCCCGTCGGGGGAGCCGAGCGTCCAGGAGACCGAGGCGCTGGCGGTGGCGATGGCGGCGGCCCCGCCGGCGGCGACCAGCCGGGCGCCCAGCGCGTCCCAGACGTTGGCGAGGAGCAGCGGGTCACCGGATCGGTGCAGCGTGTGGAACAGTCGGGCCTTGTCCTGCTGGGTGCGCGTCATGGCTGACAGTCTGTCCGTCCCTCGATGGAGCGTCCGGCGGATTCCGGACGCGTACCGGCCTACCTCGGCGCGGGGCTCAACCGCGAGGTGACGCCGATCCGGTTCCAGGCGTTGATGGTGACGATCACCGCGATCAGGCTCGCCAGCTCGGTCTCCTCGAAGTGCCGGGCGGCCTCCTCGTAGACGGCGTCCGGCACGTGCCCCTGGGTCAGCAGGGTCACCGACTCGGTCAGCGCGAGGGCGGCGCGCTCGCGGGCGGTGAACCAGGAGGTCTCGCGCCAGGCCGGGAGGGAGCGGATCCGGTACTCCTGCTCGCCGCCCTTGACCGCGTCGGTGGCGTGCATGTCGATGCAGAACGCGCAGCCGTTGAGCATCGAGGCGTGGGTCTTCACCAGCTCGGCGAGCTGCGGGTCGAGCCCCGCCTTGGAGCTCTTTTCGATGGCGGACATCGCCCGGTAGAACTCCGGCAGCAGGTGCGGGACCGAGATCCGCTGCTCGGGGGCGGGGACGGGGGTGGCGTCGTTCGTCGTCATGCGTACCAGCCTAGGAGCAGAGTGGCCCGCTCGTGTGGTTCATTTGGCGCATGGAATCGTGGGCCACTTTCGGTGGCGACCTGCACCTGGACCTCACCGGCCGGCGGGCCGGCGGCCTCGGCCTGCGGGCCGCCCTGGAGGACGCCCTGCGCGAGGCCGTCCAGGACGGACGGCTGGCGCCCGGCACCCGGCTGCCGTCCTCCCGGGCCCTCGGCGGGGATCTCGGGATCGCCCGCAACACGGTCGTCGAGGCGTACACCCAGCTCACCGCCGAGGGCTGGCTGACCGCCCGGCAGGGCACCGGCACCACCGTGGCGGACCGGGCCGCGCCCCCCGTGCCGGCCACCGCGTCCGAGACCGCGCCGACCCGGCCGCCCGTCCGCTACGACCTGCTGCCCGGCAGGCCGGATCTCTCGCTGTTCCCCCGGAGCGCCTGGCTGGCCGCCGCCCGCCGGGCGCTCACCGCCGCCCCGGACGAGGCCCTGGGCTACGGCAGCCCGCTGGGGCGCATCGAGCTGCGCCGGGCCCTCGCCGCGTACCTGGCCCGGGTGCGCGGGGTGCGCACCGACCCGGAGCGGATCCTGGTCTGCTCCGGCCACACCCAGGGCCTGGGCCTGCTCTGCGGTGTCCTGCGCGAGCGCGGGGCCACCTCGCTGGCGGTGGAGGCGTACGGGCTGGCGCCGCTGCGGGCGGTGGTCGCGGCCTCGGGGCTGACCCGGGCGGCGCTGGAGCTGGACGAGGGCGGTGCCAGGACGGACGCCCTGGCGGGTACCGGCGCCGGAGCGGTGCTGCTGACCCCGGCCCATCAGTTCCCCGTCGGCGCGCCGCTGTCGGCGCACCGCCGGGCGGCGGCGGTGGAGTGGGCCCGGCGCACCGACGGCTTCGTGATCGAGGACGACTACGACGGCGAGTTCCGCTACGACCGCCAGCCGGTCGGCGCGATGCAGGCGCTCGACCCCGAACGCGTCGTCCACTCGGGGACGGCCAGCAAGAGCCTGGCGCCCGGCCTGCGGCTGGGCTGGCTCGCGCTGCCGCGGGCGCTGGTCGCCCCGGTGGCCCGGCTGAAGCAGCTGGCCGACGCCCAGTCCGGGGTGCTGGACCAGCTCACGCTGGCCGAGCTGATCGGCTCGGGCACCTACGACCGCCACGTGCGGCGCTGCCGGCTGCACTACCGGCGCCGTCGCGACCGGCTGGTGGCCGCGCTCGCCGAACGGGCGCCGGGGGTACGGGTGACGGGCGTGGCGGCGGGTCTGCACGCCGTGCTGCTGCTGCCGCCGGACGGACCGTCGGAGGCCGAGCTGATCGCGCGCGGCGCGGCGGCGGGGCTGGCGCTGGGCGCACTCGCCGACTGCCACGACGAGGGGGCGGGCGCGGCGCCCGCCCCGCCCGGTCTGGTGATCGGCTACGGCACCCCGCCCGAGCACGCCTTCGCAGGCGCGCTGGACGCGCTCTGCGGGCTGCTCGGGCGGGGCTGAGCGGCCGCGGGGCGCCGCCGATCACGGACGAGGGGTGGTGTGCGGCGGGGTCAGAGCCCCAGGGCCTGCGACGCCAGGGCGGTTCCCCTCAGCCGTGCCTCGATCTTGGCGAAGGCGAGATCACGTGAGGTGGAGGTGTCGTCGGCGAACGGCGAGAAGCCGCAGTCGTCGGTGGTGCCCAACTGGTCGAGCGGGATGTGCCGGGCGGCGAGCAGCACCCGGTCGCGGACCTCCTCGGGGCTCTCGACGGCGGCGGCGCTCGGGTCGGTCACGCCGACGAACACCCGGATCCCCGGGCGCAGCTGGCCGGCGATGATCGCGAGGACACGCTCGGGGTCCGGCTCGCCGGCCAGCTGGATGTAATAGTTGCCGACGTTCAGCCGGAACAGCGCGGGCAGCAGGCCGGCGTAGTCGACGTCCAGGCTGTGGGTGGAGTCGTGGTCCGCTCCCGGGCAGGTGTGCACCCCGAGGCGGGCTCGTTCGTCCTCGCCGAAGCGGTCGAGGACCAGGTTGTTGAGCGCGATGAAGTCCTGGAGGACGCCACCGGACGGATCCAGCTTGAGCGCCAGCCGGCCCTCGGTGAAGTCCAGCTGGACGCGGTGGGCGCCGGCCTCCAGACAGCCGCGGATGTCCGCCTCGGCCTCGTCGGCGAGATCGCGCAGGAACTCCTCGCGGGAGTAGTCGGCGAGGGACTCGGCCGGGTAGAGCAGGCTGAGGGCGGACGGCGCGATGACCGCCTGCTTGACGGGGAGATCGGTGTGGCGCCGGGCCTCGCGCAGGTAGCTCTCCGCCCGGACCTGGTAGCGGAAGGGCCCCGCGGTGAGCCTGGGCAGTTGCCGGGTGTGGCCGTCGGCGAAGGGGATGACGGCGCCGTCCGGGGCCAGGGTGGTCAGGCCCGCGAGGGGGTACGTGACGAAGCTGGGCTTGGCCTGCTCCCCGTCGACCAGGACGGAACAGCCCAGCTTCTCCAGCCTGTTCAGGGTGTCGGCCGTCGCCTGCTGCTGCAGCGTGGCCAGTTCCGCGTCGCCCAGCCGACCTTCGGCGTGCTCGGCGAGGGCTGTCTGCAGCGCGCGCGGCCTGGGGAGGCTGCCGATCGACTCCGTGGGAATAGTCATGGTGGAGACCGTAGGAAGCGCCACCGCCCGGGTGCAACAGGGCGATGGGCGCACCGCTCGGCCCGGCGCGCGGCGGCCGCCGCGTGGCGCTCGGGAAGTCCGCAGGTCACCGGCACCGTCCCGGAGCCCGGTACCCTCGGACGCGATCGGACGGGGCCCGTTCGCCCCGGGAGCGTCGCCGGAGATTCACTGATACGGTGTCAGTTTTGTGCCCGGGTTGACGGATCGGGAGGCATCACGCCCGACGACCGGCCTCAGTTCTTCCGGGAGCCGATCTCGAACAGCAGCATGATGAAGCCCGCGAAGGCGTGGGTGGCGACCATGTAGATCAGCACCCTGATCCCGACCCGGCGGTTGGCCAGCTTGCCGGCGTCGATGGTGGCGGGCGCGAGCGGCCCGGCGGGAGCGGCGGTGACGGCGGGAGCGGCGGTGACGGGGGTGGCGACCTGTTCGGTCATGACGGGGTCTCCTTCCTTCCGGACGGTCCGGCCGCCCGACGGGCCGCCCGACGGGTCGGCGCACGGCGATGGGTCGGAACGCGGGGGTGGTGCGTTCGGCGCGGCGCGCCGGCTCAGTGCGGTACGCCGCCGCCCAGGCAGAGTTCGCCGCCGGGGCTCTGCAGCAGGGTGTGCAGGAAGAGCAGTTCGACACCGTCCGCCGACTCGGCGGCGATGCAGTGCGGGGTGAGCGAGTCGAAGTGCGCGCCGTCGCCCTCGTCGAGCAGGTGGACGCGTTCGCCGAGGGTCAGCCGCAGCCGCCCCCGCACGACGTGCAGCCACTCCTCGCCGGGGTGGACCCTGACCACCTCGTCCTGAAGGCCGGGGGGCACCTGGACGCGCAGCGCCTGCATCGCGCGGCCGGGGGCGCCGGCCCGGCGGTAGCCCCAGCCGCCGGCCCGGCCCGGTTCGATCGCGCCGCCCCGGACGATCGGGTCGAGATCGCCCGGGGTCTCGCCGAGCAGCCCGGAGACCGAGCTGCCGTAGGCACGGGCGAGACCGAGCAGGACGGGCAGCGAGGGCTGCCGCCGACCGGTCTCCAGACGGGAGAGATACGCTGGGGAGAGCCCGACCCGGGCGGCCGCGGTCTCCAGCGTGAGCCGGCTGGTGAGCCGGTGCTCACGCAGACGGGCGGCGAGGCCGGCGACCTCCTGGTCGTCCGGCGGGCTGGTGGTCATGAACCCAGTGGACACCTGCCGTGCCCGTCGGGCAAGAAATTTGCCTCAGAGGCAAATTCCCCGGGATTCACGGCCGGGGGATGTTGCGCAGGTTGCTGCGCGCCAGGTCGACCATGCGTCCGACGCCGCCCGACAGCACCGTCCGGCCCGCCGCCAGGGCGAACCCCTTGAGCTGCGCGGCGGTGATGCGCGGCGGGATGGAGAGCGCGTTCGGGTCGGTGACCACGTCCACCAGGGCCGGACCGGGCCGCTCCAGGGCCTCCTCCAGCACCTCCCGCACCTTCGCCGGGTCCGTCACCCGCTTGGCCGGAATGCCCGCCGCGCGGGCGATCGCCGCGTAGTCGACGTCCCCGTTGTCGATCTCGAACTCGGGATAGCCGGAGACCAGCATCTCCAGCTTGATCATGCCGAGTGCGCCGTTGTTGAAGACCACGGTCTTCACCGGCAAGCGGTGCTTGGCCACCGTGAGCAGTTCGCCGAGCAGCATCCCCAGCCCGCCGTCACCGGACATCGAGATCACCTGCCTGCCCGGGCAGGCCAGCTGGGCGCCGATCGCGTGCGGCAGGGCGTTGGCCATCGAACCGTGCAGGAACGAGCCGATCACCCGGCGGCGGCCGTTGGGCGTGAGGTAGCGGGCCGCCCAGACGTTGTTCATGCCGGTGTCGACGGTGAAGACCGCGTCGTCGGCGGCGACCTCGTCCAGCACCGCGGCGACGTACTCGGGGTGGATCGGCAGGTGCTTCTCGATGTCCTTGGTGTACGCGCCGACCACACCGTCCAGCGCGCGGTAGTGCTTGTCCAGCATGCCGTCCAGGAAGGTGCGGTCGGTCTTCTGCTCCAGCAGCGGTAGCACCGCGCGCAGGGTCGCCGACACGTCGCCGTGCACGGCCAGCTCCAGCGGGGTGCGGCGGCCGAGCCGGGTGGCGTCGTGGTCGACCTGGATCGTCCTGGCCTGCGGCAGGAAGGAGTCGTACGGGAAGTCGGTGCCGAGCAGCAGCAGCAGGTCGGCCTCGTGCAGCGCCTCGTGGCAGGCACCGTAGCCGAGCAGGCCGCTCATCCCGACGTCGTACGGGTTGTCGTACTGGATCCACTCCTTGCCGCGCAGCGAGTGCCCGACCGGGGCCTGCAGGGCGGCGGCCGCGGCCAGCACCTCCGGGTGCGCGCCGCGCACCCCGGCGCCGCAGAACAGGGCGACCCGGCGGGCCGAGTTCAGCGCCCTGGCCAGCTCCTGCACCTGGCTCCAGGGCGGGGCCGCGACCGCCTGCTCGGTCAGGAACGTGCCGGTGCCGGTGGGCCCGGCGGCCGGCAGCGCGGCGACGTCCCCGGGGAAGACCAGCACCGAGACGCCGGGCGCGCCGAGCGCGTGCTGCAGGGCGACCCGCAGCAGCCGCGGCAGCTGGGCCGGTGTGGAGACCATCTCGCACCAGCTGCTGCAGTCGGTGAAGACCCGCTCGGGGTGGGTCTCCTGGAAGAAGCCGGTGCCGATCTGGCCGGACGGGATGTGCGAGGCGAGCGCCAGCACCGGCAGGCCGCTGCGCTGGGCGTCGTACAGGCCCTGGATCAGGTGGGTGTTGCCCGGGCCGCAGGAGCCGGCGCAGACCGCCGGCCGGCCGCTCAGCTCCGCCTCGGCGGCGGCCGCGAAGGCGCCCGCCTCCTCGTTGCGCACGTGCACCCAGCTGATGCCCTCGGTGCGGCGGATCGCGTCCACCACCGGGTTGAGGCTGTCACCCACGACGCCGTAGACGCGCTCCACCCCGGCCTGCCGGAGCACCTCGACCATCTGCTCGGCCACACTCACCACGAGGCACTCCCTCTCCGCCGGTCGGATGCCATCAGCAGCCTGCGAGCGGCGTGGCCCGCCCGCACCCCGGGCGGGCCACGCGGGTGAGGACGTCCGGCCGGGTCACTCCGCCGCGAGGTGGTCGGGGCCCGGCCCGACCGTCCCCGCGACGACGCCCGCGTGCGTGTGCCGCCGGGCCGGCTCCCGGCCCGGCGGCTGGGTGAACCGTTCCTGCGCCGGGGGCCGGGTGGTCGGCCTGGTGACCGGGGCCCCGGCCTTGACCACCAGCACCTCGCCGTCGTGGCTCAGCGGCAGGGCCTCGCCCCGGCGCAGCGTGTAGGTGGTCCCGGCGTGGGTGATCCGGACCTGCAGCAGGCACTGGCGGATCTGCATCGAGAACGTCAGCCGCCGCAGTCCGGACGGCAGCCGGGGCCGGAAGGCCAGCGCCTCGTCGTGGTCGCGCAACCCGCCGAACCCGGCCACCAGGGCGATGCAGGCACCCGCCAGCGAGGCCATGTGCAGGCCGTCACCGGTGTTGCCGCCGAGGTTGTGCAGATCCATCAGGGCGGCCTCGGCGGTGTAGTCGTACGCCAGGTCGAGCTGCCCCACCTCGGCCGCGATCACCGCCTGGGTGCAGGCCGAGAGGGAGGAGTCGCGCACCGTGAGCCGCTCGTAGTAGGCGAAGTTGCGGGCCTTCTGCTCGTCGGTGAAGGCGTCCCCGCGGACCTGCATGGCGAGCACCAGGTCGGCCTGCTTGACCACCTGTTTGCGGTAGAGGTCGAAGTAGGGGTAGTGCAGCAGCAGCGGGTACTTCTCCGGCGGGGTGCCGTCGAAGTCCCAGAACTGGTGGTCGGTGAACCCGTCGGCCTGCGGGTGCACGCCGAGGTCCTCGTCGTAGGGGATGTACATCGCGCCCGCGGCGTCCCGCCAGGCGGCGGTCTCCTCGGTGTCGACGCCGAGCGCGGCGGCCTCCGTCTGGTGCCGGGTGGCGGACTCCGCGGCGGCCCGCAGGTTGGTCTGCGCCATCAGGTTGGTGAAGACGTTGTTGTCCGCGACCGCGCTGTACTCGTCGGGGCCGGTGACGCCCTCGATCCGGAACCGGCCGGCCGCGTCGTGGTGCCCGAGCGAGCGCCACATCCGTGCCGTCTCCACCAGCAGTTCCAGCCCGTAGGCGCGCTCGAACTCGACGTCGCCGGTGGCCCGGACGTAGCGGGCGACGGCGACCGCGATGTCGGCGCCGATGTGGAACGCGGCGGTGCCGGCCGGCCAGTAGCCGGAGCACTCCTCGCCCCGGATCGTCCGCCAGGGGAACACCGCGCCGGCCAGGCCGAGCTGGGCGGCCCGCTCGCGGGCCAGCGGCAGCGTGGTGTGCCGCCAGCGCAGCGCCTGGTTGACCGCGCCGGGCAGGCAGTACGTGAGCACCGGCAGGACGAAGGTCTCGGTGTCCCAGAAGCTGTGGCCGTCGTAGCCGGGGCCGGTCAGCCCCTTCGCCGGGATGGCCCGCTCCTCGCTGCGGGCCCCGGCCTGGAGCACGTGGAAGATCGCGAACCGGACGGCCTGCTGGAGTTCGACGTCACCCTCGATCTCGATGTCGCTGCTGTCCCAGAACTCCTTCAGGTAGCTGCTCTGCTCGGCCGCCAGCCCCGTCCAGCCGGTGTACTTGGCGGCGGTCAGGGCTGCCTCGACCTGATCCCGGACGGCGGGCAGCGATCGGGTCGCCGACCAGCCGTACGCGATGAACTTGACCACCCGCAGCCGCTCGCCGGGCCGCAGCACCGTCGTGACGCTGATCCGGCCCTGGTCGTCGCTGCTCTCGGCGGTGGTGTCGAAGCCCTCCGGGCCCTCGATCAGGTGGTCCATGCCGGCCGCCACCCGGATCCCGCTGAACCGGGTGCGGTGCACCAGGACCGCCTTGGCGTGGCCCGCCTGGTGCGACTCGGAGATCAGCGGCGCCTCCAGCACGGCGGCGGCCCGGGGGTCGCCGCCGACGCCGCCGGGCAGCTGCTCGTTGGCGACCAGTTCGGACTGCAGCACGATCCGGACCGGGCCGTCCACCGCCTCGACCTGGTACTCCACGGCCGCGACCGCCCGCTGGGTGAGCGAGACCAGCCGGTTGGAGGTGACCTTGACCGTCCGGCCCGCCGGGGAGGTCCACTCGGCCTCCCTGCGCAGCACCCCGTCCCGGAAGTCCAGGCTGCGCAGGTGGCCGCGCAGTTCGCCGTAGCGCAGGTCGAAGGGCTCGTCGTCCACCAGCAGCCGGATGATCTTGCCGTTGGTCACGTTGATGACGCTCTGACTGGACTCGGGGTAGCCGTAGCCGCCCTCGCCGTACGGCAGCGGCCGCAGCTCGAAGACGCCGTTCAGGTAGGTGCCGGGCAGGCCGTGCGGCTCCCCCTCGTCCAGGTTGGCGCGCAGGCCGACGTGGCCGTTGGAGAGCGCGAAGACCGACTCGGCGCGGGCCAGCCCGGCCGGGTCCAGGCCGTTCTCGGCGATCAGCCAGGGGTCGACGGTGAAGCCGTCCTGGCCGGTCACCGCGGCTCCCCCCGGTACAGCTGGGCGAGGTCGGCCACGACCACGGTGGCTCCACTGCGGCGCAGCTCCTCGGCCTGCCCCGTCCGGTCGACACCGACCACCGCGCCGAAGCCGCCGGCCCGGCCGGAGGCCACCCCGGCGAGCGCGTCCTCGAAGACGGCGGCCCGGGCCGGCTCGACGCCGAGCGCGCGGGCGGCCGCCAGGTAGGTGTCCGGCGCGGGCTTGCCCGGCAGGCCCTCGCGGGCGGCGACCACGCCGTCCACGATCACGTCGAAGAGGTCGTCGATCCCGGCGGCCCGCAGCACGTCCCGGCAGTTGGCGCTGGAGGAGACCACCGCCCGGGGCAGGCCCAGCTCCCGCAGCCGGTGCACGTACTCCACCGAGCCGGCGTAGGGCTGCACGCCCTGGTCCTTGATCATGCGCAGCACGGTGTCGTTCTTGGCGGTGCTGACGCCGTTCACGCTGCGGGTGCCCGGCGGGTCGTCGGCCCCGCCCTCCGGCAGGTCGACGCCGCGGCTGTGCAGGAACGCCCTGGTGCCGTCCAGGCGCGGCCTGCCGTCCACGTAGGTGTCGTAGTCGGCGACGGCGTCGAAGGGCGCGAACGGCCCGCCGGTGCGGTCGGCCTCGGCACGCAGGAACGTGTCGAAGGTGTCCTTCCAGGCCGCGGCGTGCACCTTGGCGGTCTGGGTGAGCACCCCGTCGAGGTCGAAGAGGAATGCGCGGATGTCGTCCGGGAGACCCAACATGAGGGCAGTCTCACCCCGATTCGGGAAAAAAACCTCCCATTCGAGGCGCGCGGGCGCGTCGCGGGCGGGCAGGCGCGCGGGCGCCCTCGCGGCCGGCGGCGGCCGGGCGGACCGGGGCGGGCGGCCCCCGCGCCGACGGGACGGGGTGGACGGACAGGGAGCGGTGGGACGTGTGGGGACGGGCAGGACGAGTGGGGCGCCCGAGCGCCGCCGGGCCCCGGAGGCCGCCTCTACCACGGGTCGTCCGTACCGCGTGGTGGTTCCCCGGATAGACCGCTCCGACGGGCGAACCGCTCGCTGACGCGGGTATGACAACACCTGCCCGGGCAAACACTGGTGCGGCAGCACCCGGCCGGGCCCGGCACAGGCCCGGCCGGATCCCTCCGTGACGGTGTGCAGGTTGTGCGAAATGTCCGCCATGGAGGCATTAAATCGGCTATAGGGCAGTGTTGTTGAGGTTGCGTCAGGAACATCCGGAAAACCGGCTATGCTACTTCCGGCTCAGCCCGCTGCACCCCCATCACAGCAGGTCAGCGCGGACCGGAACGGCCCCCAGAGGCCGTGGGACACCGGGCGGCCCGGACCGCTGGAGCCGATTCCCGCTCGTCGTTCCGTAATCTTTCGATCGTTTGAGGATGCTGATGCTTCGTGCTGGATCGTCACCCGGAGGCCGGCGCTCCGCTCCCGTACTCGTGTGGCTCCTGCCCACGGTCGTGACGGCGGCCGCGGCCGCGGCCGCCGTGTCGGTGGTCTCCACCGGCGCCCGGGCCGGGGTCCTCTGGTGCGGTGTGGTCGGCACGGCCGCCGTCGCGGTGGTGGCCGCCGAGGCCGCCCGCCGGGGCCGCGCCCTGGCGACCCTGCGCGAGCGGTACGCCCTCCAGGAGACCGAGCTGCGCCGTCGTCTCGCCCGCCAGGAGGCCGAGACGGTCCAGCTGGCCCGGGTGGTCCTGCCGCAGGCGGTGGCCCGGCTCCAGCGCGGCGAGTTCGTCGAGGACGTGCTGCGCGCCTCCGAAGCGCCCGACGGCGCCGTCAGCCCCGAGTTCCGCGCCGCCCGTCAGGCCGTGCTGCGGACGGTGCTGGAGGCCGTCGACAACGAGGAGGGGATGCGCGAGTCCGCCCAGCGGGCCTTCGTGAACATCGCCCGCCGCGTCCAGGCGATCGTCCACCGCCAGGCCCAGGACCTGCGGGAGATGGAGGACCGGCACGGCAACGACCCGGCCGTCTTCGAGGACCTGCTCCGGCTGGACCACGGCAACGCGCTCGTCGGCCGCCTCGCGGACTCCATCGCCGTCCTCGGCGGTGCCCGGCCCGGCCGCCAGTGGAGCAGGTCGGTACCGCTCTACAGCGTGCTGCGCGGCGCCGTCTCGCGCATCCTCGACTACCCCCGGGTCGAGCTGCACCCCGTCTCCGAGGTCGCCGTGGTCGGCCCCGCCGTCGAGCCGCTGATCCACGCGCTGGCCGAGCTGCTGGACAACGCCACCCGCTACTCCCCGCCGCAGACCAACGTGCACCTCACCGCCGTCGAGGTGCAGACCGGTATAGCGATCGAGATCGAGGACGGCGGCCTGAGCCTCAGCGAGGAGGGCCGGGCCCGCGCGGAGCGGATGCTCCAGGAGGCGCAGGCCGGCATCGACCTCAACGACCTCGGCGAGACGCCCCGCCTCGGCCTGGCCGTGGTCGGCCGCCTCGCCCAGGCGTACGGCTTCCAGGTCTCACTGCGGCCCTCCGCCTACGGCGGCGTGCGCGCGGTGCTGATCGTCCCGCAGGAACTGATCACCACCGCACCCGCGACCGGCCGTGCGCACGGCATCGGAGTCGCCTCCGGCCCGCGTTCGGCGCCGGCGATCGCCGCACCCCGTACCGTCACCCCCCGGCCGGCGGCCGGACCCCAGCCGTGGGCCTCGGCAGTGGAGGAGGCCCCGGTGGTGACCGAGCGGACCCCCAACGGGCTGCCGCAGCGCCGCCGCCACGCCGCACCCTCCCGGGCGGGCGCCGCCGCCCCGAGCATCCCTCAACCCGCCGAGGCCCCGGTGCAGCCCGGCATGTGGCTGGCAGCGTTCCAGGACGGCGTGAACGGCCAGCCGGCCGGTACTCCGGCCGGCCACACCAGTGACGAGTCGGCAGGGAAGGGCGAGCAGTGATTCAGCAGCGGACCAACATGGACTGGATGCTCAAGGACTTGGCGGACGGCGTCCCGCAGACCCGTCACGTCGTCGTGCTCTCGGCCGACGGACTGCGGATGGCCCAGTACGGCACCGACACCGACACCGCCGACCGCCTCGCCGCCGCCTGCGCCGGCCTGCAGAGCCTGGCCGCCGCGGTGGGCCACGAGTTCCCGCACGGCGACGGCCGGATGCGGCTGGTCGTGATCGAGATGGGCGGCGGCTTCTTCTACCTGATGGCGGCCGGCGCCCGTGCGTACCTGGCGGTGCTGGCCGACGAGGGTGTCGACGCCGGCCTGATGGGCCAGCGGATGCGGGACCTGGTCGCACGGATCGGCGAGCACCTCAGCACACCGCCCCGCAACGGCGAGCAGGTCGCATGAGCGAAACCGACCAGGACTGGGAGGCAGGCAACCCCGAGCGGCTCTACGTGATCACTCGGGGTCGTAGCGGCTCGTCCGGGCCGACCACCTTCGACCTGGTCACCCTCGTCGTCTCCCGTGCGGAGCCGACACCGACCATGCAGCCCGAACACGCGGCGATCCTGCGCATCTGCGGCTCGCCGCTCTCGGTGGCCGAGGTCTCCGCGTACCTGGGGCTGCCGATGAGCGTGGTCACCGTGCTCCTCGCGGACCTGCTGGCGGACCGCCTCATCGAGGCCCGACTGCCGGTGCCCCAGGCAATTCTTCCCGACCGTGCCCTGATAGAGGCGGTGATCCATGGACTTCAGAAGCTCTGAGACGGTGGTGGGGCCACAGAGCGCGGACCTGCTGCCGTCCTCGGCCGCCATGGCGGTCAAGGTGGTGATCGTGGGCGGATTCGGGGTCGGCAAGACGACCCTGGTCGGCTCGGTCAGCGAGATCCGTCCGCTGACCACCGAGGAGACGATGACCCAGGCGGGTGCGGACGTCGACGACGTAGCCGGGGTCGAGCGCAAGACCTCGACCACGGTCGCGATGGACTTCGGCCGGATCAGCATCAACGAGGAACTGGTGCTGTACGTCTTCGGCACCCCCGGCCAGGAGCGGTTCTGGTTCCTCTGGAACGGCCTGTTCGAGGGCGCGCTCGGCGCGGTGGTGCTGGTCGACACCCGTCGGCTGGAGGTCAGCTTCGACGTGATCGGACGGCTGGAGGAGCGCGGCGTTCCCTTCGTCGTCGCGGCCAACACCTTCCCCGGCTCGCCCTCGTACCCCACCGAGGAACTGCGGACCGCGCTCGACCTGCCCGCCGACGTGCCGATCGTCACCTGCGACGCGCGGACCCGGGAGTCCAGCCGGGACGTCCTGATGGCCCTGATGCGTTACCTGTACTCGCTCTCGGCGGCGCCGGCGTAGCACCGGCGCCGGGGTTCGCCGCCGGTGTTCTCACGATCCCACCCTCGCCATGGCACCTTCGCAATCGGATCCGTCCCCACACTCCTCCACGACGCCCTCTTGAGAACGTCCCTCCCGCGATGACCCCGGAGACACCGTGACCACCCCGTTCCCTGCTGACGCCCCGCTCACCCCGCCGCCCGGCTGCCCCGCCCACGGGCTCGGCGCCGACGGCCTCCGGCGGCTCTACGGACCGGAGGCCGAGGCCGACCCGAGCGGCCTGTACGAGACGCTGCGCGCCGAGCACGGCGAGGTCGCGCCCGTGCTGCTGCACGGCGACCTGCCGGCCTGGCTGGTCCTCGGCCACTCGGCGAACCTCACCGCGATGCGCACGCCCTCGCGCTTCTCCCGGGACTCCCGCCGCTGGCGGGCGTTCCAGGAGGGCAAGGTGGCCGCGGACTCGCCGCTGATGCCGATGGTGGCCTGGCAGCCGCTCTGCGTCTTCGCCGACGGCGAGGAGCACAAGCGGCTCCGGGGCGCGGTCACCGACAGCCTGAACCGCTTCGACCGGCGCGGCATCCGGCGCCACGTCACCCGCTTCGCCGACCAGCTGATCAACGAGTTCAGCGCCGCCGGGCAGGCCGACATGGTCGCCCAGTTCGCCGAGCACCTGCCGATGCTGGTGATGACCCAGCTGGTCGGCATGCCCGAGGGCTACGGGCCCCGGCTGGTCGAGGCCGCCCGGGACCTGATGAAGGGCACCGAGACCGCGATCGCCAGCAACGACTACGTCGTGGCGACCCTGCGCCAGCTGGTGGACCGCAAGCGCGCCGCCCCGGGCGCCGACCTCGCCTCCTGGCTGATCCAGCACGAGGCCGGCCTCTCGGACGACGAGGTGATGGAGCACCTGCGCCTGGTGCTGATCGCCGCGAACGAGACCACCGTGAACCTGATCGCGGACACCCTCAAGCTCGTCCTCACCGACCGGCGCTTCCGGGCCAACCTCTCCGGCGGGCACATGACCCTGCCCGACGCCCTGGACCAGGTGCTCTGGGACACCCCGCCGCTGTCGATGGTGCCCGGCCGCTGGGCCACCGGCGACACCCAGCTCGGCGGGCGGCAGATCAGGGCCGGCGACATGCTCCTGCTCGGCCTCGCGGCCGGCAACGTGGACCCGGCGGTCCGCCCCGACCTGTCGATGCCGCTCTACGGCAACCGCTCGCACCTCGCGTTCAGCGGCGGCCCGCACGAGTGCCCCGGCCAGGACGTCGGCCGGGCGATCGCGGAGACCGGCATCGACATCCTGCTGACCCGCCTGCCCGACCTCCAGCTCTCCGTCCCGGAGGACGACCTGACCTGGAACTCCGCCTGGCTCTCCCGTCACCTCGCCTACCTGCCGGTACAGTTCGCCCCGCGAAAGCCCCGTACCGGGGACACCATGGAGCTCGGCGCCGAGGCCGCCGCCGCGGTGACCGCTGCAGCGGCGGCCGCCGCCGAGGCCGTCCGGGCCGGCGCGGGCACGGCTTCGAGCGGCGCCCCCGAGTCGGCACCTTCCGTCACCGCCGGCGACGGCGCACCGCTGCCCGCTCCCGCGGCGCCCCGGCGGCGGAGCTGGTGGAGCATCCTGACCGGGCGCGGCCGACAGGCCTGACATCCGGCCAGGTGGGGCCGGGCCCCGGCCAGACTCGGGCGCGAAGGTGCGACTTTGAGCCATGGCGCATTCGTCACCCTTGACGGTTTTCGTCATATACCGCTGTATTGGCGCGTGATCCACTTCGGCCGGGTCGCGGAATCCCCCTCCGCGACCCGGTGACGGGTGGGAAGACGCCAGGCGACCGAGGTGACGGAAAGTGCACGAGCTGACGATGGTCCCGCCGATATTCTCCCCCTACCGGCCGGCGATCCACCCGCACCACGAGGCCATCGACCGGCGGACCACCGCCTGGGCCGAGACCTTCGACATCGGCTCCCCCGGGCTGCGCAAGGCACTCGTCACCCACAGCATCGGCGCCTTCGCCGCCCGCGTGCTCCCGGACGGCCGCGAGGAGGTCGTCGGCATCCTCTCCGACTTCGTCCTGTGGCTCTTCGGCGTGGACGACGGCTTCTGCGAGGAGGGCGAGCTCGGCACCCGTCCCGGCGCCCTGCTCGCCGCACTGTCGCGGCTGCTGAGAGTGGCCCAGAACCCCGAGGCCCCGATGCTGCTGAACGACCCGCTCGCCCAGGGCCTGCGCGACCTGCGCCACCGGCTCGACCGGTACGCGACCGCCGGTCAGATAGCCCGCTGGGTCGACGCCCTGCGCGAGTACTGCCTCTCGGTCGGCTGGGAGGCCGAGCACCGCAGTCACGGCACCGTGCCCGACCTCAACGACTACACCCTGATGCGCATCTACGACGGCGCGACCTCGGTCGTCCTGCCCCTGCTGGAGATGGGGCACGGCTACGAACTCCAGCCCCACGAGCGGGACGACCGGGCGGTGCGGGCCGCCGCCGAGATGGCCTACTTCGTCATCTGCTGGGACAACGACCTGTTCTCGTACCACAAGGAGAGCCGGACCGGCCTGTACTACCTGAACGCCATCCGGGTGCTGGAGCACGCCCAGGGCCTCACCCCCGAGCAGGCCCTCGGCGTCGCCATCTCGCAGCGCGACCGCGTGCTCAGCCTGTTCGTCCGGCTCTGCGCCCATCTGAGGACCACCGGCAGTCCACAGCTGCGGCAGTACCTCAGCAGTCTGGAGACGTTCATCCGGGGCGCCCAGGACTGGGGGATCAGCTCCCTGCGCTACACCACCCCGGACGATCCGGCCGAACTTCCCAGTGCCTTCCGCGACACCCCGTCCGACAGCAGCCGGGAGCCGCTGGACATCCCCGCGATCTCCTGGTGGTGGGACGTCCTGCCGCGCGAGGCGGACGCACTCGGCCGGGAGGGCGTGTTCGCCCAGGAGTCCGAGAGTGTCACCGCGCTGTACGCCGGGCCCCGCACCCCGGGCCGCGCCGTCCCCACCGCCGTCCCCCACACCGCCGTCCCCCACACCGCCGCGCTCCGCTCCGCCTAGGCGGAGCGCAGGAAAGGGAGGCCCCCGATGGCATCCGGTCTCGAATCAGTCCCCCGCGCGCCCGGCGCGCTGCCCCTCGTCGGGCATGTCTGGCCGCTCTGGCGGGACACCCTGGCATTCGTCAAATCCCTGCGCGGACACGGCGAGCTGGTCCGGGTCGACATCGCCGGTATGCCGGTCTACTTCGCCACCAGCGCCGCGTACGCGCACGCCGTCATGGTGACCAACGGCCCCAGTTTCGAGAAGGGCCGGCTCTTCGACCGGATGCGTCCGCTGGTCGGCGCCGGTCTGGCGACCGCCGACAGCACGACCCACCGCCGGCACCGCCGGCTGATGCAGCCCTCCTTCCACCGTGAACGGATAGCCGACTACTGCACGGTGATCGGCGACCGCGCCCGGACCCTGGCGGACGGCTGGCGGGCCGGCCAACGCCTCGCCGTGGAGGAGGTGATGGGCGAGTTCGCCGTCGACACCCTGGCCGCCACCCTGTTCTCCGCCGACATCGGTCGCGGCGCCGTGGACGCGGTCTGCCGGGACGTCCCGGTCATCCTCAAGAACATGCTGGTCCGGGCCGTCTCACCGACGTTCCTCGACCGGCTGCCGATCCCGCCGAACCGCCGCTTCGACGCGGCCGCGGCCAGCCTGCGGGAGGTCATCGACGAGGTGATCGCGGCCACCCGCCGAACCGGCCGGACGGACGCCGGCGATCTGCTCTCCACACTGTTGGCGGCCCGCGACGCGGACACCGGCGAGGCGCTGACCGACACCGAGGTCCGGGACGAGCTCGTCACCATCCTCTTCGCCGGCACCGAGACCGTCGGCTCCACCCTCAGCTGGGCCTTCCACGAGATCGCCCGGCACCCCGAGGTGGAGAAGCGGATCCTGGAGGAGATCGACCGGGTGGTCGGCCGCCGACCGGTCGGCTACCAGGACGTACCCGAACTCACCTACACCCGACAGGTGTTGGACGAGACCCTGCGGCTGCACGGGGTCACCCTGCTGATGCGCCGGGCCACCGCCGCGGTGGAGCTCGGCGGGGTGACCGTGCCGGTCGGCACCGAGATCGCCTTCAGCCTCTACGCCGTCCACCAGGACCCGGCGCTCTACCCGGACCCCGAGCGGTTCGACCCCGACCGCTGGCTCCCGGAGAACCGGGAGGGCATGCCCAGGGAGTCCTTCGTCCCCTTCGGTTCGGGCTCCCGGCAGTGCATCGGCGACGCCTTCGCCCGGGCGGAGATGACCATCACCCTCGCCACCGTGCTGGCCCGTTGGCGCCTGCAGCCGGTGCCCGGCCGGGAGCCCCGGGAGGTGGTGGCCGCCATGCCGCACGCCGACCGGGTCACCATGACGATCCTCCCGCGCGCCACCGGGACGGCGACAACCTGACCAACTCCCGGCGGTCACGCCCGCATTGAGCTCCACCAGCGGCCGGGCGGGCGGCATCGGCACCTCGCGTGCCGGCGTCGCCCGCCCGGCCGTCGTGCTGACCCGACGCATCGTCAGCCCGCTTGCGGGGCAACCCCTTTGCGGCCGTCGCCACGGCGCCCGGAGGGACCTGCGGAGCGGATTGACCGGGTGCAGATGATCGAAACTTGCGTTGTTAGTGTCAGATTTTTGCTCTTTCATATGGACTTCATGCGATGCCCGCCATAGTCTCTTCCCGCTCGGCGGAAACCACCGCGTCACGCTCCCGAAGCCCCCGCGACACAGACCAGTTCACCGCGCCGCAGAGCCCCTGTTCGGCGCCACCGCCAAGCCGCCTGGTCCCCACCCCGGCCCACCCCCCACGACCGGCAAGGATGTGCTTCCCGACATGCAGCCACCACCCACCCGTCGGCTCCGCAGCAGCGTCGCCGCGCTGACCGCGGTCGCGCTCGGCACCGCCGGCCTGTTCACGGCCGTCGCGGTCTCGAACGCGACCTCGGCCGCGGCCGCCGGCGTCCCCACGCTCTCCCCGCTCAACGTGTCAGGGCGCGGCGCCACCGTGCCGTTCCTCGAGCAGGAGGCCGAGTACGCGGCCACCAACGGCACCGTGATCGGCCCCGACCGGCTCTACGGGCACCTGCCCTCGGAGGCCTCCGGCCGCCAGGCCGTCACCCTCGGCGCGACCGGCCAGTACGTGGAGTTCACCCTCACCGCGCCGGCCAACTCGATGGACTTCCGCTACAGCCTGCCGGACACCGCGGACGGCAAGGGCCGCGACGCCTCGATGGACCTGCTGGTCAACGGCAGCAAGCTGAAGAGCGTCGACGTCACCTCCAAGTACAGCTGGTACTACGGTGGTTACCCGTTCAACAACAACCCGGGCGACACCAACCCGCACCACTTCTACGACGAGACCCGCACCATGTTCGGGTCCGTCCTGCCGGCCGGCACGAAGATCCGGCTGCAGGTCAGCTCGACCGCGCAGTCGCCGAGCTTCACCATCGACCTCGCCGACTTCGAGAACGTCGCCGCGCCGAAGGCCAAGCCCGCCGGCGCCCTCGACGTGGTCGCCGACTTCGGCGCCGACCCCACCGGGGCCACCGACTCGACGGCGAAGTTCCAGGCCGCCGTCAACGCCGGTCAGGCGCAGGGCAAGACGGTCTTCATCCCGCAGGGCAACTTCACGCTGTACAGCCACGTCGTGGTCGACGGCGTCACCCTGGCCGGGGCGGGCCCCTGGTACAGCGTGCTCGGCGGGCGCGACCCGAACAACCGCGCCGCCGCCGTCGGCATCTACGGCAAGTCGGCGAGCGCCGGCGGCAGCAACAACGTCAACCTCAAGGACTTCGCCGTCATCGGCGACATCCGCGAGCGGGTCGACGAGGACCAGGTCAACGCCATCGGCGGCGCCATGTCCAACTCGACGCTGGACAACCTGTGGCTGCAGCACACCAAGGTCGGCGCCTGGATGGACGGTCCGATGGACCGCTTCACCGTCAAGAACACCCGCATCCTGGACCAGACGGCCGACGGCGTGAACTTCCACACCGGCGTGACCAACTCGACCGTCACCAACACCTTCGTGCGCAACACCGGTGACGACGGCCTGGCCTCCTGGCCGGAGAACAAGCCGAACGTCAACGACAGCTTCACCCACAACACCGTGGTCCTGCCGATCCTGGCGAACAACATCGTCACGTACGGCGGCAAAGACTTCACCATCTCGGACAACGTGATGGCGGACACCATCAGCAACGGTGGCGGCCTGCACATCGCCAACCGCTACCCCGGCGTCAACTCCGGCAGCGGCACCGCCGTCGCGGGCACCATCACGGCCGCCCGCAACACCCTGATCCGCACCGGCAACAGTGACTTCAACTGGCAGTTCGGCGTCGGCGCGATCTGGTTCGACGGCCTCAACGAGCCGATCGCCGGCGCGACCATCAACGTCACCGACACCGACATCCTGGACAGCTCCTACGAGGCCGTCCAGACCATCGACGGGTCGTCCAGCGGCATCAACTTCACCAACGTGAACATCGACGGCGCCGGCACCTACGCCATCCAGGCGCAGGCCAACGCCAACATGAAGTTCACGAACGTCAAGGCGAAGAACATCGCCCAGGCCGCCACGCCGATCCACAACTGCGTCGGCACCGGCTTCGTGATCGTCGACGGCGGCGGCAACTCCGGCTGGAACACCGGCACCACCTGCACCGGCAACTGGCCGGCCCCGCAGTGGACCTACGGCGGCCAGCCGTCGACCGGTGGCGGCACCTCCTCGCCGAGCCCGAGCCCCTCCGGCTCGCCCTCCTCGTCGCCGTCGCCGAGCAGCAGCCCCTCCTCGTCGCCGACCACCCCGACCACGCCGCCGGTGTGCAACCCGGGCACCGGCAACCTGGCCCAGGGCAAGACGGCCACCGCCACCAGCGTCAACCAGACCTACACCGCCGCGAACGCCGTGGACGGCAACGCGGACAGCTACTGGGAGAGCGCCAACAACGCCTTCCCGCAGTCGCTGACCGTCGACCTGTGCGCCGTGACCGGTGTCGGCAGCGTCACCGGCAAGCTCCCGAGCAGCTGGGGCTCGCGCACCGAGAACCTGACCGTCCAGGGCTCCACGGACGGCGTGACCTTCACCAACCTGGCGGCGAACGCGGCCTACGCCTTCGACCAGGCCGCCGGTAACACGGTGACCATCGGGTTCCCGCAGACCGGCGTCCGCTACGTCCGGTTGACCGTCACCGGCAACAGCGGCTGGCCGGCCGCCCAGCTCTCCGAGCTGGAGGTCCGCTCCACCGGATCCACCTCCACCCCCACCGGCACGCCCACCACCACCCCGCCGACCACGCCGCCGGCCAACACCAACCTGGTGGCGGGCAAGACCCTGACCGCCACCAGCACGGTGGACGTCTACAGCGCCAACAAGGCCAACGACGGTGACGCGAACAGCTACTGGGAGAGCGCCGCGAACGCCTTCCCGCAGTCGCTGACCGCCGACCTGGGTGCCTCGACCGCCGTCGGCCGCCTCGTCCTGAAGCTGCCGCCGGCCACCGCCTGGGCCAGCCGGACCGAGACCCTCTCGGTGCTCGCCAGCAGCGACGGCGCCAACTGGACGACGGTCAAGGCCGCGGCCGGCTACACCTTCGACCCGGCGACCGGCAACACCGTCACCATCAGCGTGCCGGGCACCACCGCCCGCTACCTGAAGCTGTCGTTCACCGGCAACACCGGGTGGGCCGCAGCCCAGCTCTCGGAGTTCCAGGCCTACACCTCCTGATCCCCCGCCGATCGGCCCCGCCCTACCGCAGCCAGCGGTACGGCGGGGCCTTCGCGCGTTCCCCCCTCGCCCGGGGTCAGTCCCGCGGGCGCACCGGGCCGGTGGAGCCGCGCACCACCAGCTCCGGCTCGAAGAGCAACTCGCCGTGGGTGACCCGGTTGCCCGCGATCTCGCCCGCGAGGAGCTCGACGGCGGCTCGGCCCATCGCCTCGATGGGCTGGCGCACGGTGGTCAGCGGCGGGTCGGTGCAGGTCATGAACGCCGAGTCGTCGTAGCCGATCACCGAGACGTCCGCGGGCACCGAGAGCCCGGCCCGGCGCACGGCGCGCACCGCGCCCAGGGCCAGCGGGTCGCTCGCGCAGATGATCCCGGTGACGCCCTGGCGCAGCAGTCGGGTGGTGGCGGCCTGGCCGCCCTCGAGGCTGAACAGGGCGCGTTCGACGCAGGTGTCGGGCAGGTCGAGGCCGGCCTTGGCGGCGGCGGTGCGGGCGGCGTCGAGCTTGCGGCGCGAGGGCATGTGGTCGGCGGGGCCGAGCACCATGCCGATGCGGCGGTGGCCGAGCTGGTGGAGGTGGCCGACGGCCTGTTCGACCGCCACCGCGTCGTCGCAGGACACCCGGGCGAAGTCCAGCTCGTCGATGGCCGCGTTGAGCAGGACGGTGGGCAGACCGCGTTCGGCGAGGCGGTCGTAGTGCTCGTGCGGGGCGTCCTGCTGGGCGTAGAGGCCGCCGAAGAAGACCACGCCGGCGACGTGCTGCTCCAGCAGCAGACCGACGTAGTCGGCCTCGGAGACGCCGCCGGCGGTCTGGGTGCAGAGCACCGGGGTGAAGCCCTGCCCGGCCAGCGCGCCGCCGACCACCTCGGCGAAGGCCGGGAAGATCGGGTTCTGCAGCTCGGGCAGCACCAGGCCGACCAGTCGCGCCCGCTCCCCGCGCAGCTGGGTGGGGCGCTCGTAGCCGAGTACGTCCAGTGCCGTCAGCACCGCGGCCCGGGTCGCCTCGGAGACGCCGGGCTTCTCGTTCAGCACCCGGCTCACCGTGGCCTCGCTCACCCCGACCTTCTGGGCCACCTGAGCAAGTCGTCGTGTCATGGTCGAAAGTGTACGTCGGATGACGCAAGATCCTTGCGCTGGCTTGCGCTCTGCCGCAAACGCGGTGGCCCCAGGGGCCCGCGCCGCCGCGGCGGCGGCCGGAACGCACGAGTGCCGCCGGGAGGTGTGGACCTCCCGGCGGCACCGGACCGTGCTACTGCTCCACGGGCACTACGGGTTGACGTTGATGGTGAACGTCGACGTGGTGTTGCGGATGTTCTGGTAGTTGTTGCTGAACTTCAGGTTGTTGAAGGTCACCGAGCCGACCGCCGGGCCCTGGCCCGACTCCGGCATCTCGTTGGCCCAGAGGCCGATGCCGGACTTGGCGTCGAACGCGTCGCCGCTCTTCTGCGCCCCGGAGATCGTGACGTTGGTGAAGACGGTGTCGGTGATCGGGTTCTGCGGCTGACCAGCCGAGTAGTTGGTCTGGAACATGATGCCGTTGTACGTCGGGTCGACGATGTCCACGTCGCTCACCCGGATGCCCTGGAACACCTTCGAGGCCGAGAAGACCCAGATGCCACCGAAGACCTGGGAGCCCCAGAAGTGGCCGCCGGCCCGCACGATGGAGATGTTCTGCAGGTTGGTCGGGACGGTGCCGAACCCGTTCATCGCGTAGCCGAAGTCCAGCGAGCTGATGGTGACGCCCGAGTAGACCAGGGTGTCCGCGATGTAGATGTTGCGGAAGGTGTTGCCGTAGCCGCCGTAGACGGCGACGCCGGCCGCACGCCAGGTCAGGATGGTGCTCAGGTTCTCGAAGACGTTGTTCTTCTCGTCCGCGCCGCCGGCGTCGATGGCGGAGAAGAGCGCGAAGCTGTCGTCGCCGGTCGCCCGGGCCTCGTTGTTGCTGACCAGGTTGTCCGTGCTGCCGTTGGTCATGTTGATGCCGTCGGCGAAGGTGTCACGGATCCGCGAGTTCTTGATCACCATGGAGTCCGTGTTGGCGCCCCAGTACATGCAGATCATGTGCTCGGTCCAGATGTTGTCGATCGTGATGCCGGAGACATTCGCGAAGTCGAACACCTTGCCGGGGCCGTCGATCCGGGAGGTGTAGTTCCCGAAGTAGGCGAAGCCGGAGAACGTGGAGCCGTTGGCGTCGGCCTGGGCGCGCCAGCCGACGTCCGTGTTGGACTGGTCGGTCGGGGCGAAGAACCGGGTGAACCAGGGCCCGGCACCGATCACCTTGACGGCCTTGCCGTAGACCTGGAACTTGTTCGCGGTCTGGTAGTCACCGGCCGGCAGGTAGACACCCACCAGGGTGCCGGTGGTGTCCATCCGGACCTTGTCCAGCGCGGCCTGCACGTCGCCCTGGGCGAAGCCGGTCGGCACCACGTACTTGGCCGGGTCCGGGTTGGCGATCTGGGTGGCCTGCTCCAGGCTCACGAAGTCGATCGCGTAGTTGGTGCCGTTGGTGGCGTCCTTCTGCAGCTTGATCTTGCTGCCGGCCGGGACGGTCGTCCCGAGCAGGACGTTCGCCTCGTCGTAGATGTGCCGGGGACCGCCCGCGCTGGGCGCGTTGCCGGGGCCGGTCTCGCTCCCGTAGAGCCAGGAGTACTTGGAGGTGAGGTTGATCGCCTTGAGGAAGGTGCCGTTGACGTAGACGTCCAGCGTCGAGTTGATGCCGTCGCCGCCCGCCGCGTCCGGGATGGAGAAGCGGGTGACCAGCGTGTTGGTGCTGGCCTTGGTGGTGAACTCGACCGAGCTGCCGGTGGAGTTCAGGGTGACGGCCTTGCGGCCGGAGGCCTCGCCCGCCAGGTCGCCGACGGTGCGGTTCGGGCCGACCACGGCCGCGCCGCCGCCGAGGACGCCGTCCTCGGCCTCGTACGTGTCGTACGGCATGTTGGCGCCGCGTCCGACGTACAGGGCCTGGCTGCTGGTGTTGTTCGCCTGCTTGACCGGGAGCTCGTTGGTGTCGTTGGCGATCACCGTCTTCACGGTGTACTTGCCGTCCACCGCGGTCCAGCTGCCCAGGGTGACCGGGGAGGCGGTCGCGCCGGGCGCGATGGCGCCGGTGTAGGAGCCGGTCAGCGTCTTGACGACGGCGCCGGTGGTGGCGTCCGAGACGGTCAGGGTGACGCTGTGCGCGCCGCCCGCCGACGCGACGGTGCCCTGGTTCTTGATCGCCGCCGAGAAGGTGACGTTGTTGCCGGCCGCCGGGTTGCCCGGGGTCCAGCTGACCGGCGCCGCGATCAGGTCCGAGCTGGCGACCTGGGCGACCACCAGCGCGGTCGGGTTGGTGTAGGTGTTGTTGGTCTCGTCCTGCTCGATGACGGCGTTGGCCTCGTCGACCTTCGCGATCACCTGGTAGCTGCCCGCGTTCTGCAGGCCGGCCGGGACCGTGACGGTGGTGGAGGCACCCGCGGCCAGCGCGCCGACCGTGGCGGTGCCGACCTTGGTGCCGCCGAGGTACAGGTTGACGCTGGTCGCGCCCGAGGCCGCGGTGCCCGCGTTCTTCACCGTGGCGGAGAGCGTCACCGGGTCGGTCTCCACCGGGGAGGCCGGCGAGGCCGAGGTGGCGGTGACCGTGAGATCCGGGTTCGGCGCCGGGGTGCCGATCACCTGGAACTCGGCGATCTGGCCCGCGCCCGAGCCGGTGTTGGTGGTGATCTTCAGCTGGACGTCGGCCGCGGTCGCCGTCAGCGGGATGGTCACCGTGTTCCCGGAGGCCGGGTCGAAGGTGTACTGCTTGGCGCCCACCAGGCTGGTGAAGCCGGTCGCGCTCTGCTCGCGGCCCAGCACCTCGATGGTCTGGGTGCGGGTGGACCAGGCCGAGGACGGGTTGAGCTTGAGCACCACCGAGTTGACGTTGGCGTTCGAGCCCAGCTGGGTGGTCAGGGTGTTCGGGTAGCTGCCGCCCGCGCCCTCCCAGTAGGTGGTCGCGTCGTTGTCGTTGGCGTTCGCCGCGACGAAGGTGAAGACGCTGGAGTTGGCCGAGATCGGCTTGCCGCCGGCCAGGTTGGTGCCCGTCCCGGTACCGCCGCCGCCCGTGGTGCCGGTGCGGATCACGGTGTTGCTCGCGTCCGACTGGTTGCCGGCCGCGTCCTTGGCCTTGACGTAGTACGAGACGGTGGCGGTGTCGGCCTGGCTGTCCGTGTAGGTCAGCACGTTGCCGGCCACACTGGCCCGCAGGGCGCCGTTGGCGTACACGTCGTAGCCGCTCACGCCGGTGTTGTCGGCGGAGGCGCCCCAGGTCAGCTTGATCTGCCCGGAGGCCGGCTGGGTGAAGGCCAGGGTCGCGGGCGCGGACGGCGCCTGGGTGTCCCCGGTGGCACCGGTACGGGTGACCGTGTTGCTGGCGCCGGACTGGTTGCCGGCCGCGTCCTTGGCCTTGACGTAGTACGAGACGGTGGCGCTGTCGGCCTGGCTGTCCGTGTAGGTCAGCACGTTGCCGGCGACGGTGCTGACCAGCGAGCCGTTCGCGTAGACGTCGTAGCCGCTCACGCCGGTGTTGTCGGTCGCCGCGTTCCAGGTCAGCTTGATCTGCCCGGCCGACGGATGGGTGTAGGCCAGGTTCGAGGGCGCGGAGGGCGCCTGGGTGTCACCCGTCGCCGGGCCGTACACCTCGAACTCGGAGATCTGGCCGGCCGCCCAGGCGGTGTTCGCGGTGATCTTCAGCCGGACGTACCGGGCGGTGGTGGTGCCGAGGCCCACCGTCACCGTGTTGCCGGCCGCCGGGTCGAAGACGTACCCGGCGGAGGCCACCGAGTCGGCGAAGTTGCTGCCGTCGGTGCTGGTCTGCACCGTCAGGGTCTGGGTGCGCTTCTCCCAGCCGGTCGGCAGCTTCAGGACCACCTTGTTGACCGGTACGGCGGAGCCGAGGTCGGCCTGGATCCACTGCGGGAGCGCGTTGTTGGCGCTCTCCCAGTAGCTGGCCTGGTTGCCGTCGTTGGCGTTGCCCGCGGCGTAGACGTCCGAGGTGCTGCTCGCCGTGAGGGTGCGGCCGAGCGCCAGGTTGGCGCTGGTGTTGGTGGTGCCGTGCACCTCCAGCTCGGCGATCTGCGCGGCGGGCCAGCCGGTGTTCGCCGAGATGGCGAGGCGGACGAACCGGGCGCTGGTCGCCGGGAAGCCGATCTTCACGGTGTTGCTCGACCCGGGGTCGAACGAGTAGGTCGCCGAGCTGGTGATGGTGGCGAAGCTGGTGCCGTCGGCGCTGCCCTGGACGGCGAGCGTCTCGGTGCGGGCGCCCCAGCCGACCGGGAGCTTGAGCACGAGCTCGTCGATGCTGGTGCTGCTGCCCAGGTCCACCTGGACCCACTGCGGGAGGGCGTTGTTGGTGCTCTCCCAGTAGGTGCTCTGGTCGCCGTCGTTGACGAAGCCGGAGGCCCGGCCGTCGGTGGCGCTGCTGGCGCTGGACGCCTTGCCGGCCGCGAGGTTGGGACCACCCGCGGCGTGCGCGGGAATGAGCGGGCCGGCCACGATCAGCAGGCTGGCCGAGGCCAGCGCGGCCATCAGCCGGGGGATTGGAGCTGTCGATCTCACTGGAGTCCTCTGGATCTCGTCAGGATGACAGGGTGGGGGCGGGCGGACCGTGGGAAGCGGCCTGCCCGGGTGCCGATCCGTGAGTGCCGCGGGGTGCTCCGGGCACGGGGATGCCCGGGTGTCCGGCGGCGAGGGAAGTGCTCGGGGGCGGTGAACGAGCTGACATCATCTGGAGCCTCCTGGGGAGGGGCCGACGAGCTCAGGGGAAGGTGCGGTGGCGCGGCGGTGCGGTGGCGCGGCAGTGCGGGGACGGCAGCAGTGCGGCGGTGCGGTGGCGCGGCGGTGCGGACGGGCAGTGGCGCGGCAGTGCGGGGACGGCAGCAGTGCGGCGGTGCGGTGGCGCGGCGGTGCGGACGGGCGGTGGCGCGGCGGGCGGTGCGGGGAGGCATCGGTGCGGCGGTGCGCTCGGTACGGCGGCTCTCGGGTCGAGGGGGTGCGCTCTGGCGGCCGCGCCGTCCCCCCTCAAGGACGGCGCGGCCCACGGTGGGCGGCGGGGCTGTCAGGCGGGCCGGCGCCCACCGTGCCTGGGGTGGCGGACCATCAGTTCAGCTGGAGCCAGACGGCGGTGTCGGAGGGCAGCATGCCGTCCTCGACCGGGCCGCTGGCGAGCAGGACGGCGGTGTGCGCGGGCAGCGCGACCGGCTCCGGGGCGAGGTTGACCACGCAGCTGAGGTCGGCGCCCCGGCGGAAGGCCAGCACGTCGGCGTCGCCGGCCAGCCACTCGAACTTGTCGCCGCGAAGGCCGGGGGCCTCCCGGCGGATCCGCAGGGCGGTGCGGTACAGGGAGAGCATCGAGGCCGGGTCGGCGACCTGCGCCTCGACCGTCAGCGGCGCCCAGTCGGCGGGCTGCGGGAGCCACGGCTGGACACCCTCGGGCGAGAAGCCGTACGGCGGCAGGGCGCCCGACCACGGCAGCGGGACGCGGCAGCCGTCCCGCCCCGGGTCGGTGCCGCCGGAGCGCAGGTGCATCGGGTCCTGGAGCCGCTCGACCGGCAGGTCCTCCACCTCGGGCAGGCCCAGCTCCTCGCCCTGGTAGAGGTAGACCGCGCCGGGCAGTGCCAGCGAGAGCAGCGCGGCGGCGCGGGCCCGGCGCAGGCCGAGGGCCGGATCGGTCGGGATGCCGAAGGCCTTGGTGGCGAAGTCGAACCGGGTGTCGCGGCGGCCGTAGCGGGTGACGGTCCTGGTGACGTCGTGGTTGCAGAGCACCCAGGTGGCCGGCGCGCCGACGGGGGCGTGCAGGGAGAGCGTGGAGTCGATCGACTCGCGCAGCCCGTTCGCGTCCCAGGGGCGCGCCAGGAAGTCGAAGTTGAAGGCGGTGTGCAGTTCGTCCGGGCGCAGGTAGCGGGCGAACCGCTCGGCGTCCGGCAGCCAGACCTCGCCGATCAGGATCCGGGTGCCGGCGTAGGAGTCGGCGATCGCCCGCCAGGAGCGGTAGATGTCGTGCAGTTCCTCGAGGTCGGCGTACGGGTGCGGGTCGACGTCCTTGGTGAAGTCCGGCAGCGCGGGGTCCTTGGCGAGCAGCGCCGCGGAGTCGATGCGTACGCCGGCCGCGCCGCGGTCGAACCAGAACCGCAGGATCGACTCGTGCTCGTACCGAACCTGCGGGTGCGCCCAGTTGAGGTCCGGCTGCTGGACGGCGAACAGGTGCAGGTACCAGTCGCCCGGGGTACCGTCCGGGTTGGTGGTGCGGGTCCACGGGCAGCCGCCGAACTCGGACACCCAGTCGTTGGGGGGCAGTTCGCCGGACGGCCCGCGGCCGGGACGGAAGTGGAACAGCTCCCGCTCCGGGCTGCCGGGAGCGGCCGCCATCGCCTCCTTGAACCACGGGTGCTCGGAGGAGACGTGATTGGGGACGATGTCGACGACGGTCCGGATGCCGAGGGCCAGGGCCTCGCCGATCAGCTTCTCGGCCTCGTCCAGGGTGCCGAACAGCGGGTCCACGTTCCGGTAGTCGGCGACGTCGTACCCGCCGTCGGCCATCGGGGACGGGTACCAGGGGTTGAACCAGATGGCGTCGACACCGAGCTCGGCGAGGTAAGGGAGGCGGGCGCGGACCCCGGCCAGATCCCCCGTGCCGTCGCCGTTGCCGTCGGCGAAGCTGCGCGGATAGACCTGGTAGATCGCCGCGTCGCGCCACCAGTCCGACTGCTCGGGCTGGAGCCTGGAGTTCTGTCCCACGGTGGGGGGTCCTTTCGACCGGAAGCGGAGAAGGGCGTGGTGCGGTGGACCCGTCGGCCGCGGTGCCCGGCGGAGGCCGGCCGGTGGCGGGTCCTGGAGCCGGTCAGCCCTTGAGGCCGCCGGAGGTCAAGCCGGACATGATGCTGCGCTGGAAGAACAGGAAGACCAGGATCGTGGGCGCCGAGGCGATGGCCAGCGCCGCGATGATCACGTTCTGCGGCAGGCCGGTGGCCAGCGACCTGATGCCGATGTTGAGCGTCTGGTCGGCCGGGTTCGGCTCGACCAGCATCGGCCAGAGGAAGTCCTTCCAGACGTTGACCACCGCGAAGATCGACACGACGCCGAGGATCGGCTTCGACATCGGCAGCACGATCGAGCGCAGCGTCCGCAGCGGGGAGGCGCCGTCGATGGCGGCGGCGGCCAGCAGATCCTGCGGAATGGAGTCGAAGAACCGCTTCAGCAGGAAGATGTTGAAGGCGTTGGCCACGGTGGGCAGCCAGATCGCCCAGGGGGTGCCGATCAGGTTCACGTGAACCAGCGGCAGGTCGAGCACGGTCAGGTACTGCGGCACGATCAGGACGGCCGAGGGGATCATCAGCGTCGCCAGCATCATGCCGAGGATGACGTTGCCGAGCACCGGCCGCAGCTTGGACAGCGAGTAGGCCGCGGCCACGTCGAAGACCAGCTGGAAGGCGAGCGCGCCGAGCGCGTAGTAGACGGTGTTGAAGAGCAGGCGGCCCATCTTGAGCTGGTGCCAGGCGGTGCTGTAGGTGTCCCAGTGGATCTTCGACGGGAAGAGCGTCGGCGGGCTCTGGATCACTTCCTGGGTGGACTTCAGACCACCGGTGAACAGCCAGTACAGCGGGCCGATGAAGACCAGGGTGAAGACGACCACCACGACGGTCAGGACCGTCCAGTAGACGGCCTTCCCGAGCGGCCGGTTGAGTTGGGTCTGCGGGACGATCGTCCGCATCTGGGTTTCCTTCGCTGCCACGGTCGACTCCCTTCCTAGTCGTTGGTGCGGCTCAGCCGCGCGTACAGGGCGGAGAATCCGGAGAGCACCACGAGCATGACCAGGCCGAGGGCCGAGGCGACGCCGTAGTTGTTGCCGCCCAGGTCGAACGCGTACTCGTAGACCAGGTACACGACGGACATGGTCGAGTTCTGCGGGCCGTTGCCACCGGTCAGCAGGAACGGCTCGACGAAGACCTGCATGGTCGCGACGATCTGGAGCAGCAGCAGCAGCGAGAGGATCAGCCTGGTCTGCGGGATGGTGACGTGCCAGATCTTGCGGAACAGGCCGGCGCCGTCCAGGTCGGCCGCCTCGTACAGCTCTCCGGGAATGCCCTGCAGGGCCGCGAGGTAGATCAGGGTGGCGCCGCCCATGTTCATCCAGGTCGCCGCGATCACCACCGAGATCATCGCGGTGCTGGGCGAGTTGAGCCAGGCCGAGGTGGGCAGGTGCAGGGTCTCCAGGATGCGGTTGAAGAGCCCGTAGTCCGGGTTGTAGAAGTACTTGAACAGCAGCACCGCCGCGACCGGCGGCATCATCACCGGGATGTACACCAGGATCCGCAGGTACGCCTTGGCGTGCCGCAGCTCGTTCAGCAGCACCGCCACGAAGAACGGCACCGCGAAGCCGAGCACCAGGGCGAGCGCGGTGAACAGGAAGGTGTTGCGCCAGGCGTGCCAGAAGTCCGGATCGTGGAAGATCCGGTCCAGGTTGTCGAAACCGACCCAGGTGGTCTTGCCCCGCTTGGTCTTCTGGAAGCTCATGATGACTTCGCGGACCATCGGGTACCAGGTGAAGAAGCCGAAGCACAGCAGCGCGCCGAAGAGGAAGCCGTGGGCCGAGATGTTCCGGCGGAGCTTGAGGCCGAACCCCGAACGCTCCCGGCCCTCGGAGCCGCCCCGGCTCCCGGCGGGGCCGCGGCCCGCTTGCGCGGACCGGCGGTTGGTCTTGTAGGGGGAGATGGTCCCGGCCATCGGTTCTCCTGGTGTGCTGGCTGAGCTGGCTGGTCGGTGGACGGTTGCCAGGGGTACGGGGGCCGGCCGGTGGGCCGGCCCCCGTCCGCTGCTACTGGAGGCTCGACAGGACCTGGTTGGCCTGGCTCTCGGCGTCGTTGAGCAGCTTGGTGATGTCCGCGTTCTTGTCCGTCAGCACGGCGGAGACCGCGGCGTCCAGCACCTTGTAGAGCTGCTGGGCGTTGGCCGGCTCGGTCTTGCCGGGCACCTGGGTCGCGACGTACGGCGCGTAGTTCTTCACCGGGACGGTCGCGCTGGCGGCCTTCGCGGTGTTGTCGGCCTCCAGGGAGGCGCCGCCGAAGAAGCTCGGCTGCGGGATGCCGACCGGCAGGCCGTCCGTCTTGTTGCGGGCGTAGTCGAACTGGCCCTTGCCCATGGTGAGGTACTTGAAGTTGACCCAGGCGATGCCCGCCTTGATCTGGTCCGGGGTGGAGCCCTTCTTGAAGTAGCGGCCGTCACCGCCGAGCAGGGCGGACTTGCCACCGGGCATCGGGCCCATGCCGTAGTCCTCGTAGTTGCCCTTGAGGGTCTGCACCATGTAGGTGATGTCGTCCGGCGCGCCGACGTACATGCCGAGCTTGTCGGTCGAGGTCTGCGTCATGAGGTCCGGCCACTTCAGGCCCTGGGTGGCGCCCATGGTGTTGTCGGTCCAGCGCATGTCGTACAGGTTCTGCAGGACCTGCTTGCCCTCGGGGCTGTTGAACGCGACCTTCTTGCCGTCGTCGGAGAGCATCTTCCCGCCGAGCCCGTACAGCTCGGAGGTGAAGTGCCAGCCGCCCTGGTTGGTGGCGCTGTAGTCGCCGTAGCCGTTGACGCCGTTGCCGAGCGCGGCGATCTTCTTCGCGTCCTCGCGGATCTCGGCCCAGGTCGTCGGGGGCTTCTCCGGGTCCAGGCCGGCCTGGGTGAAGAGCTTGCGGTTGTAGATCAGACCCATCTTGTAGTTGGTGACCGGCAGGCCGTAGAGCTTGCCGTCACTGTCCTTGAGGGTGCCGAGCACCGACGGGTCGATGTCCTTGAGCGCCGGGACGGTCTTGTCGTTGACGTAGGCCGAGATGTCCTCGGCCGCACCGGCGTCGAGGATCTGGCTGGTGTCGGTGAAGTACGCGTAGAAGAGGTCGGGCTGGGTCTTGCCCGCGAGCTGCGCGGTGAACTTCGCGGGCTCCTCGCACGGCTGGCCGTCGGTGGCCTTGATCGTGACGTTCGGGTAGATCTTGTTGAACGCCGCGATGTCGTCGGCCCACTGCTTGCGCTCGGCCGGCTTGGTGGTCGGCGGCTGGCAGTCGGCGGTGATGGTGACCTTGGTGGCCGGGTCCAGCGGCGCGGCGGCGTCGCTCGCCTTGCCGCCGGAGTCGCCGGACGACTTGCCGTCGCCGGAGCTGCCGCACGCGGCGGCCGAGAGGGCCAGACCGGCGACGACGACCGCGACGGCGGATCTGTGGAGAAGCCCGTTTGTCTTCATGTGCGGGTGGACCCTTCTACAAGCACGGTGGGCACGGTTGGCGCTCGGGGCGCAGGAGAGCCCATGTGTTCCGGTGGGGGCCGCCCCGTCGGGGGGACGGGGCGGGGAGGTGCGGTTGAGGAGGTGCACTCTTCGGTTGCGGCTCTGGTGCCCGGCGGCGTCCGTCGTGGGCCCTCGGAGGGCCTCCGGCGGGGTACCCCCTGGCGGCGCCGCTCACTTAACCACTCCCCGACAGATGACCACAAGATGTCTACAGGATTTCGCAAAAACACGATACTTAGTCGTGACTTTGCGAACCGTCCGACCGCAACGGCCGGGCCCGGGACATGACAGGAGGGTGCGGGCCGAAGCCCGCACCCTCCTCGGAACCCTCCCGGCCGCCCCCGGCGCGCCCTCACCCCCGGGGCGTCACCCGTGCCGGGCCGCTGGAGGCACGCACCACGAGATCCGGCTCGAAGGACACCTCGTCGTGGTCGACCCGGGCCCCCGCGATCTCGCTGACCAGCAGGTCCACGGCGGCCTTGGCCATCGCCTCGATCGGCTGGCGGATCGTGGTCAGCGGCGGATCCGTGCAGGTCATGAACGACGAGTCGTCGTACCCGATCACCGAGAGGTCCTCCGGTACGGACAGCAGGCGCCGGCGGGCCGCCCGGATCGCACCGAGCGCCAGGGGGTCACTGGCGCAGACGATCCCGGTCACGCCGTGCCGCAGCAGGCGTCCGGCGGCCGCCTGGCCGCCCTCCAGCGAGAACAGCGCCCGCTCGACGAACACCTGGACCGGCGCCAGGCCGGCGCGCGCCGCGTGCGCGCGGGCGGCGGCCAGCTTCCGGTTGGACGGGACGTGGTCCTGCGGCCCCAGGATCAGACCGATCCGCTCGTGACCGAGCTGGCGCAGGTGCCCGAAGGCCTGCTCCACGGCCACCGCGTCGTCGCAGGAGACCCGGGGGAAGTCGAGGGCGCCGGTGCCCGCGTTCAGCAGCACGGTCGGTACTCCGCGCTCGAACAACCGGGCGTAGTGCCCGTGCGGGGCGTCGTCCTGGGCGTAGAGGCCGCCGAAGAAGACGACCCCCGAGACCTGCTGCTGCAGCAGCAGGCCGACGTACTCCGGTTCGGAGACCCCGCCGGCGGTCTGCGTGCAGAGCACCGGCGTGAACCCGTTCTGGGCGAGCGCCGCCCCGACGCTCTCGGCGAAGGCCGGGAAGATCGGGTTCTGCAGCTCCGGCAGTACCAGGCCGACCAGGCGCGAGCGCTGCCCGCGCAGCTGCGTCGGCCGTTCGTAGCCGAGGACGTCCAGGGCGGTCAGCACCGCCACCCGGGTGCTCTCCGAGACGCCGGGCCGGTCGTTGAGCACCCGGCTGACCGTTGCCTCGCTCATACCGACCTTCTTAGCCACCGCCGCAAGTCGTCGCGTCATGGACGCGATCCTAGGGCAGAAAGATCGGCAGTATTTTCGTCACTCTGCTTGTTTTTTCCAGACACGTGTCATGAAGTGTCATCACGACGCCGCGAGCGGGCGCCGTCACACCCGGCGCGGGCGCGGGAGGGGGCGCCGGCGCGACAGCGGCGGGTGGCGGCCGGGCAGGGGCGAGCGGGTGGCGCCCGAGCAGGGGCGAGCGGGTGGCGGCCGAGCAGGGACGGCCGGGTCGCGAAAGGGGGCCGGGCCCACTCGCGAGAAGATGAGGGCATGAACAACGAGCAGACCCCACCCGGCTCCGCGACCGAGCGCAGGCAGCGACTCCTGGCGACGATGCGGCGCGACGGCGGCTCCTGGGACTGGCGGCGCGCCCGCGAGACCTACCAGCCGCGCCCCGACCCGCGTACCGTGCGCCGCGACCTCCAGCTGCTCTGCCGTGAGAAGCAGCTCGTCCGCGTCGAGGGCGGCGAGTACCAGGCCGTCGAATAGTGACCAGACGCACAGGTGCGGGGCGGCCCACCGGTCCGCCCCGCACCGCCCGGCGACCCGATCCGGCCCGGTCCGCCGACCCCGCGAACGGGCCCCGGCCCGGCGGCGCGTGGACATCGTCCCGGGTCGCGGGCCTGTCATCGCCCCTGGTGACGGCCCGTCACCTCGGCCGGGGCGCCGCCCGGCACGCCGGTTCGTGCACGAGCGAAATCGCCCCGCCGAGTGCCCGCGAGCACCGCCCGGGGAGCAGTTTCGGCCAAATCCCCTGACCCGATCAGGGGGTGGTGCCGGTTCAAGGTCATCTGACTGCGCAGGTTTATCCCGAAGGAGTAGCCTGCCCATCAGATCTCCCATCCCTTAAGGAAGCGGAAGAGGGCGGTTACCGCCGTGTCGTCAGAGTCCCCTTATGCACCCGACAGCTCCCCCGGCCCCGCCGGCGAGCGGCCCCGGTCCGAGGGCGCACCGGCATCCCGCTTCGGCCCCCATGAGTGGCTGGTCAACGAGATCCACCAGCAGTACCTTCACAATCCGGACTCTGTCGACAGAGTCTGGCGAGGCTTTTTCGCCACCTACCAGCCCGCTCCTGAGGTGACCTCCAGCATGTCCAGCAACACGGTAGAAGCAGCTCCCGGGGCCACGGCCGCCCTGTCGGCCCCCACGTCGGCCGTCGCCGCCGCGCCCGCCGCCGTCCCGGCCGTCGCGACAGTGCCTGCTCCTGCCACTGCTCCAGTCGCCCAGGGCCCCGAGTTCGTGCCGCTGCGCGGCGCGGCGAAGGCCGTGGCGACGAACATGGACGCCTCGCTGGAGGTGCCGACGGCGACGTCGGTGCGGGCGGTGCCCGCGAAGCTGTTGATCGACAACCGCATCGTCATCAACAACCACCTGCAGCGCGCCCGCGGCGGCAAGGTCTCCTTCACGCACCTGATCGGCTACGCGCTGGTGCAGGCCGTCAAGGCCAGCCCGGGGATGAACCACAGCTACCAGATCAAGGACGGCAAGCCGTTCCTGGTCAAGCCCGAGCACGTCAACCTGGGCCTGGCCATCGACCTGGTCAAGCCCAACGGTGACCGCCAGCTCGTCGTCGCCGCCATCAAGAAGGCCGACACCCTCGACTTCTTCGGCTTCTGGCAGGCCTACGAGGACATCGTGCGCCGGGCCCGCGCCAACAAGCTGACCATGGACGACTTCACCGGCGTCACGGTCTCCCTCACCAACCCCGGCGGCATCGGCACCGTCCACTCCGTGCCCCGCCTGATGCAGAACCAGGGCACCATCGTCGGCGTCGGCGCCATGGAGTACCCCGCCGAGTTCCAGGGCTCCTCCCCGGACACCCTGGCCAAGCTGGGCATCTCCAAGATCATGACGCTCACCTCGACCTACGACCACCGCGTCATCCAGGGCGCCGCCTCCGGCGAGTTCCTGCGCACCATCCACCAGCTCCTGCTGGGCGAGCACGGCTTCTACGACGAGATCTTCGAGTCGCTGCGCATCCCCTACGAGCCGGTCCGCTGGGCCACCGACGTCGCCGCCACCCACGACGACGAGGTCAACAAGACCGCCCGCGTCATCGAGCTCATCCACTCCTACCGGGTCCGCGGCCACCTCATGGCCGACACCGACCCGCTGGAGTACAAGCAGCGCAAGCACCCCGACCTCGACGTCGTCGAGCACGGCCTCACCCTGTGGGACCTGGAGCGCGAGTTCGCCGTCGGCGGCTTCGGCGGCCAGAAGATGATGAAGCTCCGCGACATCCTCGGCCTGCTGCGCAACACCTACTGCCGCACGGTCGGCATCGAGTACATGCACATCCAGGACCCGAAGCAGCGCAAGTGGCTGCAGGAGCGTCTGGAGAAGCCGTACACCAAGCCCGAGCGCGAGGAGCAGCTGCGGATCCTGCGCCGGCTGAACTCCGCCGAGGCGTTCGAGACCTTCCTGCAGACCAAGTACGTCGGCCAGCGCCGGTTCTCGCTGGAGGGCGGCGAGTCCCTGATCCCGCTGCTCGACACCGTCATCAACTCGGCCGCCGAGGACCGTCTCGACGAGACGGTCATCGGCATGGCCCACCGCGGCCGGCTCAACGTGCTGGCGAACATCGTCGGCAAGCCGTACGGCAAGATCTTCGGTGAGTTCGAGGGCAACCTCGACCCGAAGTCGATGCACGGCTCCGGCGACGTCAAGTACCACCTCGGTTCGGACGGCACCTTCACCGCCCAGGGCGGCGGGACCATCAAGGTGTCGCTCGCCGCGAACCCCTCGCACCTGGAGACGGTCGACCCGGTCGTCGAGGGCATGGCCCGGGCCAAGCAGGACGTCATGGACCAGGGCGGCACGACCTTCCCGGTGCTGGCCGTGCAGGTCCACGGTGACGCGGCGTTCGCGGGCCAGGGCGTGGTCGCGGAGACGCTGAACATGTCGCAGCTGCGCGGCTACCGCACCGGCGGCACCGTGCACGTCGTGGTCAACAACCAGGTCGGCTTCACCGCCGCCCCGGCCGCCTCCCGCTCCTCGATGTACTGCACCGACGTGGCCCGGATGATCGAGGCGCCGATCTTCCACGTCAACGGCGACGACCCGGAGGCCGTGGTCCGCGTCGCGCGCCTGGCCTTCGAGTTCCGCCAGGAGTTCCACAAGGACGTCGTGATCGACCTCATCTGCTACCGCCGCCGCGGTCACAACGAGGCCGACAACCCCTCCTTCACCCAGCCCCTGATGTACGACCTGATCGACGCCAAGCGCTCGGTGCGCAAGCTCTACACCGAGGGCCTGATCGGCCGCGGCGACATCACCATGGAAGAGGCCGAACAGGCCCTGCAGGACTTCCAGGGCCAGCTGGAGAAGGTCTTCTCCGAGGTCCGCGACGCCTCCCAGGCACCCGCGGCGACGACCGGCGACAAGCCGGAGGCCGACTTCCCGGTCTCCGTGCGGACCGGGATCTCCCAGGAGACCGTCAAGCGGATCGCCGCCTCCCAGGTCAACTTCCCCGAGTGGCTGACCGTCCACCCGCGCCTGCTGCCGCAGCTGCAGCGCCGCGCCACCTCGGTCGAGGACAACACCATCGACTGGGCGATGGGCGAGACCCTCGCCATCGGCTCGCTGCTGATGGAGGGCCACCCCGTCCGCCTCGCCGGACAGGACAGCCGCCGCGGCACCTTCGGCCAGCGCCACGCCGCCCTGATCGACCGGGTCACCGGCGAGGACTACACCCCGCTGCTCTACCTGACCGAGGACCAGGCCCGCTACACCGTCTACGACAGCTTCCTGTCGGAGTACGCGGCGATGGGCTTCGAGTACGGCTACTCGCTGACCCGCCCCAACGCCCTGGTCATGTGGGAGGCGCAGTTCGGCGACTTCGTCAACGGCGCGCAGACCGTCGTCGACGAGTACATCGCCTCCGCCGAGCAGAAGTGGGGCCAGCACTCCGGTGTCACCCTGCTCCTGCCGCACGGCTACGAGGGCCAGGGACCGGACCACTCCTCCGCCCGCCCCGAGCGCTTCCTCCAGCTGTGCGCCCAGAACAACATGACGGTCGCCATGCCGACCCTGCCCTCGAACTACTTCCACCTGCTGCGCTGGCAGGTCCACAACCCGCACCACAAGCCGCTGATCGTCTTCACCCCGAAGTCGATGCT
This sequence comes from Kitasatospora sp. NBC_00315, assembly GCF_041435095.1. NCBI lineage: Bacteria > Bacillati > Actinomycetota > Actinomycetes > Kitasatosporales > Streptomycetaceae > Kitasatospora > Kitasatospora sp. NBC_00315. Next base: position 3,879,090 of record NZ_CP108025.1, read on the forward strand.
GCGACTGAAGGCCGCCGCCTCGGCGACGTCCGAGTTCACCACCGGCTCGTTCCGCCCGGTCATCGGTGACACCACCGTGGACCCGGCGGCGGTGCGCAAGGTCGTCATCACCGCGGGCAAGTTCTACTACGACGTGGCCGCGGCCCGCACCGAGCGCGGCGTCACCGACACCGCCATCGTCCGCGTCGAGCGCCTCTACCCGCTGCCCGTCGCCGAGCTCCAGGAGGAACTCGCCAGGTACGGCGACGACGTCCAGTTCGTCTGGGCCCAGGAGGAGCCCGCCAACCAGGGCGCCTGGCCGTTCATCGCGATGAACCTGGTCGACCACCTGAAGGTCGTCATCGGCCGTGGCGCCGGTGCGGCCCGCCTGCGCAGCGTCACCCGCCCCGCCTCCTCGGCCCCGGCCGTCGGCTCCGCCAAGCGGCACACCGCCGAGCAGCAGGCCCTGCTGGAGGAGATCTTCACCGCCGAGTAGGGCGGCCCGCTCCGCGGGACTCGGCCCGCCGGGAGGGACTCCCGGCGGGCCGAGCGTGTGACGGCCGATCTGCGCCGGCACGCTTCCGGGACAGGCCCGGTGACAGGAAGGCGGTACCTCCGCTCGGCGCGGAGGTACCGCCTTCCTGCTGTCACCGCCGTCCTGCCGTCCCCCGCCCCGCTCACCGCCGTCCCGCCGTCCCGGCCGTCCCCGACAGCTTCGGGCCGACGCCCGTACGGCGCCGGCGCGCGGCGCGAGCAGCCGGGCCACCGGACCGGGCTCCGCCCGGTGCGATCTGCGCCCGGTCGCAGCGGAGCCCACCGCACCGCACCGGCGTGCTCCATGCCCCGGCGAGCCGGCGCCCGTGCCCGAGGCCCCCGGACCGCGTGCTCGACTCCCGGCCCCCGACGGCCCCCGACGGCCCCCGACGGCCCCCGGGGCCGCCCACGACGCCGGGAGGCAGCGCGAACACCCCCGGCGGTCCGTCGGGGGTGCGGTGGCCGGCCGGTGCCGGGGCAGGCCCGGGGACGCGCTCCCGAGGCGGCGCGACCGGCGGTGGAAAACCGCAGTTCACGCCCGGGAAACACACGCGACGAGCTGATTTTGGACATCCGGGCGGCAATATTCTCCGGCTCCGTCCGCGCTTTTGATCGTGCGTCGCCGCTCGGCGGAGGATGGCCGGTCCGGCCGCCCCGGCAGAGGATCATTGCACAGGGATCAAGGCATCGCATCGCTGCAGAGCCCTAATTTTTTGTCAATGGCAACCTCATCCACATGGTAAAAGTTTTGACATATATTGGCGCTGCGACAATGGCTGAAATTAGCGCCCTGCAGGGCCGCTCCCACTGCGCCGACATGGGAGGACTCGCTCCCTCCGCTTCACGTACCGCCGGGCCACAGGGCTGACGCGGACCATTTCGGCCACCATCGGCGGCGCCGGCCCGGCCCCCCGTGGCAAATACCGGACAAGCCGACCCCGATCCGGATATCCATTTCGGCGACAGGGCGACAAACGGGACATTGCGGGATGCAAGTATTTCATTGACATCCAGGTCCGAGCGATGAAGTATCTTCATGAGATCAAGTCGTTAGCTGACCCGCCTCGTTTAATTTTCGTCGATATTTGCGATCACGCCTTGGAGGTTCAGTGATAGCCCGTCTTCTGGGACCGCTCGACGTGCGGGTGAACGGGTTCTCGATCGTGCCGACCGCGCCGAAGCCGCGAAAGGTACTGGCGCTCCTGGTGGTGCACGCCAACCGTGTGGTGGGCACCTCGACCCTGATGCGGGAGTTGTGGCGCGAGGAGCCGCCGCACAGCTCGGCCACCACGCTCCAGACGTACATCCTGCTGCTCCGCAAGCTCCTGGCCGAGGCCCACGGCGGCGACATGCACGCGGCCAAGCAGCAGCTCGCGACGTACCCCGGCGGCTACATGCTGCGGATGTCCGGCGACGCGGTGGACCTGTACGAGTTCGACCGGCTCTGCGTCCTCGGCCGCCAGCAACTGGGCCGGCGCGAGAACGAGGCCGCGTCCAGGACACTGCGCCGGGCCCTGGACATGTGGCAGGGCAACGCCCTGGTCGACGTCCGGCTGGGGCCGATCCTCGACGTGGAGGTCTCCCGGCTGGAGGAGAGCTGCCTGGGCGCGCTGGAGCAGCGCATCGAGGCCGACCTGCGACTCGGCCGCCATCACGAGCTGGTCAGCGAGCTGACCGCGCTCACCCGCAAGTTCCCGCTGTACGAGAACCTGCACGCCCAGCTGATGCTCGCGCTCTACCGCTCGGGCCGCAAGGCCAGCGCCCTGGAGGCCTACCACCAACTGCGGGCGAACTTCGTCGACGAGCTCGGTCTGGAGCCCTCCGCCCGGATGAGCGAGCTGCACAGTGCCATCCTCGCCTCACGCTCCACGCTGGACGTCAGCAGCTATCCGCGTCCGCTGCTGCTGGACAACTTCGAGGTGGAGCGCAGCGCCGTCTCGTAGGCGCGTGCTGCCCTGGGTGCGGCCAGGTCAGTCGGTGTCCCAGCGCTCGCCGGACACCAGCCAGTCGGGCAGGTGCAGGATCTCCACCACGGCGCAGGTCCAGGTGAAGCCGGCGCCCACGCCCATCAGCAGGCAGTGGTCGCCCGGAGCGACCTCCTTGTTCTCCACGAGGTACGTCAGCCCGGCGAACTGGTCACCGCCACCCAGGTGACCGACCCCCCTGCTCCACGGCCAGGTGGACTGCTCGGGCAAGATGCCCAACGGCCCGAAGTACGAGGCCTCCAGCCGCCGTCGGCCCATGTGCGGCAGTACGAAGCGGGCGATGTCGCCGAGCTCCAGACCGGCCTGCGCCAGCGCCCCGGCCGCGGCCCGGCCCGCACCGCCGGACACCAGACCCACCACCGTGCCCCGGCCCGTGTCACGCATGAACCCGTCCTGGCAGGCCTTCAGATCCACCCGTCGGCGCAGGCCCGACGGATCCGGGGCGAACGACTGCCGGCCCCGGTGCATCCCCTCCAACCTCGGCTCGGAGAAGGTGGCCAGGCCCCGCAGCCGGGCGAACCCGGCCTCCCGGGACAGCACCAGCGCGGCGCCGCCGTCCGCGTACACCGTGCCCGGGTCACTGCGCCAGCGGTCGAATCCCGGCAGGCAGAACACGTCCCCCGCGGTGAGCAGGGCGGCGGGCCGGTCGGTACCGGCCCGCAGGTAGGCGGCGGCCAGCTGCAGGGAGGCCATGCCGCCGTTGGAGACCTGCCGCACCTCGATCGCCGGGCAGTCGGCGAAGTCCGACCCGAGGGCCTCCCGTTGGATGTACGAGGCCGGAGACCACAGGTCGTGGCCCTGCTCGTACAGGGTGGCGTGCAGCAGCAGGCCGACGTCCGCGGGGGCGCAGCCGGCCCGGTCCAGCGCGGTGCGGGCGGCGCGGGCCGCCATCTCCGGCGCGGAGGTGTCCGTGGCCACGGTCACCGACTCCATGCCGGCCCGGCCGGCCTCGGCGCGCGTGCAGAGCCCGGCGGCCACCGCCTGCTCGGTTCCCAGTGCCGGCGGCAGCCATGTGGCACAGGCCGAGATGTACAGATCGTCGGGATCCACGCCCCACCTCCTCAGTAGCCGGGCCGTGCGGCCCGTCCGGTTTCCTGTCCCGCCCACTGTCTTCAGCGGGCCTTGAGCCGTGGTTGACGCGGGCTCGAAGGGCTGCGCCGGGCGGGCCGTGCCCGACGGTTCCGAGGAAGCTTCGAGCCGGTCTCGAGGACCCCTCATGACGATGGGGCGTGCCGAGCGCACCGAGGGCGTGAGCAGCGCCCGGAGCCGACCGCATCGTCGACGGAGGGGAAGGCGCAGTGCCGCAGGCCGAGAAGGATTCACCCACACGACAGGTGGCCCTGCTGCTTCCGGGCCAGGGGTCCCAGCACGCCGGCATGGCCGCCGGCCTGTACGACTGGGAGCCGGTGTTCACCGAGTCCATGGACGAGGTGTTCACCGCGCTCGGGGCCGACGGCGGCCGGCTGCGGGCCGACTGGCTCGCGACCGAGCCGGGCACTCCGGTCGACCACGTGACCAGGGCGCAGCCCCTGCTCTTCGCGGTCGACCTGGCCCTGGCCAGGATGGTCGCCGGCTGGGGCGTGTCCCCGGCCGCGCTGCTCGGTCACAGCGCCGGCGAGCTGGCGGCCGGAGCGTTCGCCGGGGTGTTCGAGCCGGCCGACGCGGCCCGGGTGATGTGGGACCGGGCCGGCCGGCTGGCCGCGATGCCGCCCGGCGGCATGCTCGTGGTGGCGGCCGCGGCCGAGGAGTTGACGCCCTACCTGCGCGGGGACGTCGTGGTCGGCGCGGTCAACGCGCCCCGCCAGACCATGCTGGCCGGCCCCGCCGCTGCGCTGGCCGAGGCCGCCGCCGAGATCAGGGCGGCCGGGCACACCTGCCGGGAGGTGCCGGCGAGCACGGCGTTCCACAGTCCGGTGGTCGCCGCCGCGGTCAGCACCGAGGCGTACGCGCAGCTGCGGCTCGGCGTGCCCCGGGTGCCGCTGTGGTCCGGGTACACCGCCGCCCGGCTGACCCCGGAGCAGGCCGTGTCCGCCTCCTTCTGGGCCCGGCACCCGGTCGACCCGGTGCTCTTCGGGCCGGCCCTGGACGCGCTGCTGGCCGATGGCGACCTGCTCCTGCTGGAGAGCGGCCCCGGCCAGGGCCTCTCCGGCCTGGCCCGGCGCCACCCCCGGGTGCGCCAGGGCCACAGCGCGGTCCTCCCCCTGCTGCCGGCCCGGCCGCGCGGCGCCGAGGAGGACCGCCGCTCCGTGCTGCGAGCCGCAGAACAGCTGACGCGAGAGGGGTACGGCCCGGTGCGACTGCCCGCAGCCGTGTCCTGATCCCGTCGGCCGACCGACCACACTTCGAAAGGAACCGGCATGGAGCCGAGTCAGCGGATGATGGAACTGATCGTGGGATCGTGGGCGGCCCAGGCCGTCTACGCCGCGGTCGCGCTGGGGATACCCGAGCGCCTCGGGCCGGACGGCGCCGGCTCGCAACGGCTGGCCGAGGAGACCGGCTGCGCCGAACCGGCCGTGCGGCGGCTGATGGACTACCTGACCGCGCTGGAGATCTGCTCCGGCGACGCCGCCACCGGCTACCGGCTGACCGCCTTCGGTGAGGTGCTGCGCCCGGAGGTGCCGGGTTCGGTGAGCGCCTACGCGCATCTGGCGGGCGAGGAGTTCCACCCCGTCTGGGGACAGATCCTGCACACCCTGCGGACCGGCGGACCGGCCTTCGCCCAGGTGCACGGCCAGGACCTGTACGCCTACCTGGGGAGCAACCCGCAGGCCGGGCAGCGCTTCGACGCCGCCATGAACGTGGGGCACGTGCTCTTCGAGCACATCCCGCAGGTCTACGACTTCTCGGCGGCGGCCGAGGTGGTCGACATCGGCGGCGGCAACGGCGAGTTGCTCACCGCCGTCCTGACCCGGCACCCGGCCGTACGGGGTGTGCTGTACGAGGACCCGTCGACCGTCGAGAACGCCCGTCGCTACCTCGACGAGCACCAGGTGGGCGAGCGGTGCGAGACCGTCGGCGGGAACATGTTCGACTCGGTGCCGGCCGGCGCGGACGTCTACCTGCTGTCCCGGGTGCTGGTCAACTGGAACGACGCCGAGTCCGCGCGGATCCTGGCCGGCTGCGCCGCCGCGATGAAGGACGACAGCGTGCTGCTGATCGTCGAGCGCCCCCAGCCCGAGGGCGCGCCGAGCCCGATCGCCTCCGCCGTCGACATGCTGATGATGCTGGTCACCTCCGGGGGCCGCAGCCGCCCGCTGCACGGCTTCGAGGCCCTGCTCGGCTCGGCCGGTCTGGCCCTGCGCGATGATCTCGAACTTCCGCGCGGATTCCGACTGTTGGTCGCCGGGCGGGCCTGACCGTCCGCCGCGCTCCACCCATACCCGTGTCACCGACAGCACGAACCCCCAGAGACCGAGGAGTCGCCGCCATGGCGGAGAACGAGACGTCCAACCAGCACGCCGGCCGGGTCGCCGTCGTCACCGGGAGCAGCAAGGGCATCGGCGCGGCCATCGCCGTCGAGCTCGCGGCCCGTGGGCACCGGGTGGTGATCAACTACCTCAGCAGCGCGCAGGAGGCGGCCGCGGTGGTCGAGCAGATCGAGGCGGCGGGCGGCACCGCCGTGGCGCACCGCGCGGACGTCTGCGACGCCGAGCAGGCCCGCGGCCTGGTGGCGCGCGCCGTCGAGGAGTTCGGCGCCCTGGACGTGCTGGTCTGCAACGCCAACGTGGGCCTGGGCGCCGGCGACGTGGCGAGCGTCGAGTGGGAGGTGTTCGCCGGCAAGCTGAACGCCGAGCTGGCCGCCGCCTTCCACCCGACCCAGGCGGCCCTGCCCGAGCTGGCCAAGAGCGGCGCCGGCAGCATCGTCTACCTCTCCAGCGACTCCGCCCGCGGGCCGGGCGCGCCGCACCTGCTGGCGCACGGCGTCAGCAAGTCGGCGCTCAACGCGTACGGCCGCTTCGTGGCCAAGGACGCGGCCCCCCAGGGCATCCGGGTCAACGTCCTCTCGCCGGGCCTGGTGCGCACCGAGGCGACCGCGGCCATCCCGGCGGAGATGTTCCAGCACTGGCTGGACCGCATCCCCTACGGCCGGGCGGCGGAGGCCCAGGACGTGGCCCGCGCGGTCGCCTTCCTGGCGTCCGGCGAGTCGGAGTACTTCGTCGGCCAGGTGATCTCCCTCAACGGCGGCTCCGACCTGGGCCGTTGAGCGGTCGGCGGGTGAGGCGTCCGAGGCTGGTAACGGGAAGAAGGGAACGAGGATGACTCCGGATGTGATCGTGGCCGGCGGCGGCCCGGTCGGGCTGATGGCCGCGTGCGAGCTGCAGCTCGCCGGGGCGCGGACGGTGGTGCTGGAGCAGGCCGCCGAGCCGAGCGGGCAGTCCCGCGCGCTCGGCCTGCACGCGCGCACGGTGGAGGTGCTCGACATGCGCGGGCTGCTCGACCGGGTGGACAGCCGGGCGCCGGTCTGGCCGAAGGGCCACTTCGGCGGCCTGCGGAAGGTCGACCTGACCGAGCTGGACGGTGAGCACAGCTATGCGCTGATGGTGCCGCAGTCGAGGACCGAGGCGCTGCTGGAGGAGCGCGCCGCGGAGCTGGGCGCCGACATCCGGCGCGGCCACACGCTGACCGGCCTGCGGCAGGACGCGGACGGCGTGACCGCGGAGGTGACCGGCCCGGACGGCGGCTACCGGATCGGTGCCGGCTACCTGGTCGGCGCGGACGGCGGCGCCAGCGCGGTGCGCAAGCTGGCGGGCATCGCCTTCCCCGGGACGGCGTCCACGGTGAACGCCGTGCTCGGGGACGTGCAGATCACGGGCGAGCAGTCGCAGTCGCGTGAGCTGCACCGGCTACCGGGCGGCCTGTTCGCGATGATCCCGCTCGGCGGGGACGTGTACCGGGTGGTCGCCGTCGAGTTCGACACCGAGCCCGTGCCGCGCAGCGTGCCGATGACCGCGCAGGAACTGCGGGACACCGCCCGCCGGGTGTCCGGCAGCGATCTGCCGGTCGGCGAGACCTACTGGCTGTCCCGCTTCGGCGACGCCACCCGGCAGGCCGAGACCTACCGCAGCGGCCGGGTCGTCCTGGTCGGGGACGCGGCGCACGTGCACTTCCCGGCCGGTGGGCAGGGGCTCAACACCGGCATGCAGGACGCCCTGAACCTCGGCTGGAAGCTCGGTGCCACGGCGCTGGGGCACGCGCCCGAAGGGCTGCTCGACAGCTACCACGACGAGCGGCACCCGGTGGCGCACCGGGTCTGCATGAACACCCGGGCGCAGCTCGCGCTGATGCACCCGGCCGACCGGATCACCCCGCTGCGCGACCTGTTCAGCGAGCTGATGGACCTCCCCCAGGTGAACCGCTACCTGGCGGAGATGATCACCGGTCTCGACATCCGTTATCCGATGAGCCCCGCGGCGGAGGACTCCCCGCTGCTCGGCTGCCGGGTGCCGCCGCTGCACCTGGTGACCGCGGACGGCGCCACCGTCACCCCCAACCAGCTCCTGCACGAGGCCCGCGGCCTGCTGATCGACCTCACCGAGGGCGGCGCGCTGGCCCCGGTCGCGGCCGGTTGGCACGGCCGGGTCCGGTACGAGCCGGCCCGCCCGGCCGAGGACGAGAAGACCCGGGACCTCGCCGCCCTGCTGGTGCGCCCCGACGGCCACGTGGCCTGGGTCTCCTCGGACGGCCACGACGAGAGCGGGCTGCGGCGCGCGCTCGCCACCTGGTTCGGCGCCCCGGCGCAGCCCTGACCCGCCCCCCGACAGCGGAGGACACCATGCAGACAGCGAACAGCGGCACCCTGGCCGATCCCGTCCTCTACGAGGAGATCCAGGCCTTCTACGCCCGGCACATGCAGCTCATCGACGAGGGCAGCCTGACCGCCTGGGCGGCCACCTTCACCGAGGACGCGGTCATCTCCAACAACGTCAACCCGCGCCCGGCCGAGGGCCGCCCGGCGATCGCCGCGGTGATCCACCGGGCGCACGGCGAACTGGCCTCGAAGGGGATCCAGCAGCGGCACTGGATGGGCATGCTCACCGTCGAGCCGGTGGACGGGGAGAACGTCCGGGCGCGCAGCTACGCGCTGATCCTCAACACGGCGGCGGGCGGCGCACCGGCCGTCGAGCGCAGCACGGTCTGCCACGACGAGCTGTCGCTGGTCGGCGGCGCGTGGCAGATCCGGCGCCGACGGGTGCACCACGACGGGTAGCCGGTACGGCGAAGCGGGCGGGCCCGCGGGGAGATCCTCCCCGCGGGCCCGCCCGCTTCGCCGTACCGGGCGCGGTCAGTCGAGCATGGCCACCGCGCGGGCCCAGCCGGCCCCGGCGCCGGCGATCTTCACCGGGAAGCAGGAGACCTGGAAGCCGTACGAGGGCAGCGACTCCAGGTTCGACAGCCGCTCGATCTGGCAGTACTCGCGGTCCCGGCCGGCGAAGTGCGCGGGCCACAGCACGCTACGGTCGCCCGTCCGGCGGTACTCGTCGATGATGTGGGTGAAGGGCGCGTCCAGGCTGAAGGCGTCGGTGCCGATCACCCGGACGCCGAGGTCCAGCAGGTAGTGCACGGCCGGGCCGTCGAGGCCGGCGAACTGGGTGAAGTAGGCCGGGGTGCCGATGCGTTCGGCCGCCCCGGTGTTCAGCAGGACGATGTCCAGGGCGTCCGGGAGCCGGCCGATCCGGTCGAACTCGGTCTTCAGCCGGTCGGCGCCGATCGTCCCGGTGCCCACGTCCCGGACGTCGAGCACCAGGCCGGGGCGGTAGAACCAGTCCAGCGGCATCCGGTCGATGGTCCGGGCCTCGCCGTAGGAGGCGGTGCCGTAGTGGGCGGGCGCGTCGACGTGCGTCCCGGTGTGGCTGGTGAGCGTCAGCGTGTCGTTGGTCAGGAACTCACCGCCCGGCAGGGTCTCCGGGGCGAAGTCGAGGTCGAAGTGGGCCTTCATCTCGGACGCCATGTGCCGGGCGCCCTCGGCGGCCGACATCACCTTGTGGATGACCGGGTCCGGCTCCCAGAAGGCGGCGTCGATGGGGGAGGAGATGTCGATCAGACGCATGCGTGGGCCTCTCGTAGATGTCCGTGACGGCGTTCTCCCGGCCAGGGAGGCCCGGGCCGGGAGAACGGGATCGGTGCGGGGCGCGCGGGGCGCCGCCCGGATCAGGCCTCGGCGGCCGAGACCAGGGCGAAGGAGTCGGCCTTGACGGACACCAGCGGCATCATCTCGCCGACGTGGGTGCGGAACTCGCCGCTGGAGACGACCGCGTGGTGGGCCGCGGCGTCCTGCCACCGGCCGATGTTGACGTAGGTGGTCGGGTCCGACTGCGAGCGGAGCATCTGGTAGTCGACGAAGCCGGGCTGCTCGGCCATGAAGGCCGCGTACTTGCCGAACAGCGCCTCGAACTCGTCGGCGGTGTCGCCCTTGAGCGTGAAGGTGGTGATGAAGGTGGCCATGGTGATTCCCTCCTCGGGTACGGACCCCGGCTCACTGCCGGAGCGGGGCTGGTGCGGGTGGCGCGGCGCGGGGCCGACGCGGGGGCCGACGCGGGCGGCGGGGCGCCGCGGTCGCGTGGGCCGGGCGTGCGGGCGTGCGCCGGCCGGGTGTGCGGGGGACGGCGGCGGTCAGTCGCGGCGCAGCAGCTGGGCCATCCGGGCCCGGAGCTCCTTGCGCGGGACCTTGCCGTTCGGGGAGCGCTCGATCGACGCCACGATCTCGATGTGCTCGATCCGCTGGTAGTAGGGGAGTTCGGCGTTGACCTCCTCCGCGACGGCCAGCGCGGCCTTCGCGCGGTAGTCGCCGTCGGCGGTCTCGTCCGGGCCCGCCGCCTCCTCGGTGAGGACGACGAAGGCGGTGGCCACCGCGTCGCCCACGGCGCCGGTGAAGTCCACCACCACGCAGTCCCGGACCGCGCGGTGGCGGCCCAGCGAGCGCTCGATGTCGGTGGGCGAGACCACCCAGTTGTCGCGCTTGAAGACGTCCTTGATCCGGTCGACCAGGAAGAGTCTGCCGTCGGCCTCCACCCGGCCCACGTCGCCGGTGGACAGCCAGCCGTCCCGGTCCACGGCCGTCCCCGCGTCGTCGCCCAGGTAGCCCAGCATCACCTGCGGGCCGCGCACCTGCACCTCGCCGGGCTCGTCCACGCCGAGCACCGCCCGGGTGTCGATGTCCACCACCCGGCACTCGGTGTCCGCCACCGGGCGGCCGACCGAACCCGGCTGCCAGTCGGCGGCGTCGTCGGAGTGCGTCAGCGGCGAGGTCTCGGCCAGACCGTAGCCCTGGATGACCGGTACCCCGAAGTGTCCGGAGAGCAGCCGGGCCGCAGCCGGGGGCAGTGCGGCGCCGCCGGAGGCGATCACCTGGACGGTCTCGAAGCGCAGACCGGCCAGAGCCGGCGAGCCGGCGAGCGCCGCCAGCCGGACGGGCAGGCTGTAGTAGTGGGTCGCGCCGTGGTGATTGGCCAGCTGCACGGCCTGGACCGGATCCGGCTCCCCGCAGAGGAGTTGGGTCGCCCCGGCGAAGATCGCCGAGTTCATGTGCATGGGGTGGAAGGTCGGCAGGTGGTTGAGCGCCACCGAACTGCCGCCCAGCCGGTGCGCGTGCGCCACCTGGGCGGCGTTGACCGCCACGTTGCGGTGGCTCAGCATGACCGTCTTGGGCATGCCCGTGGTGCCGCTGGTGAAGTGCAGGCAGGCGAGGTCGCCGGGCCCGGGCCGGGCCGCGCGGTCCTGCTGGGGCCGGCCGCCGGCCTCGGCGAGCACCTCGCGCAGGGTACGGGCACCCGGGACGCCCCGGCCCGAGTGCGGACCGATCACCACGATCTCCTTCAGCTTCGGCAGCCGCTCCCGCATCGGCGCCAGCCGCTGCGCCGTGGCCGCGTCGACCAACGCCACCTCGGTGCCCGAATCCCCCAGCACGTAGGCGAGTTGCTCCTCGCGCAGGTACGGGTTGAGCGGCGCGGCCACGTTGCCGCTGCGCAGGATGCCGTAGTAGCCGACGATGAAGTCGGGCGACAGCAGGGAGGTCAGGGCCACCACGGTGCCCGGCCGGCCGAGGTACTGGCCCAGCACCGTCGCGCACCGCTCCACCATGGCGTCCAGCACCGCGAAGGAGATCGTCCGGGTGCCCGCCCGGACCGCGAGCCGCGAGCCGTGCCGGGCGGCGGAGGCGGTCAGCATCGCGTCGGCCGAGGACTGCGGGTAGGCGAGACTCGGCCCCGTCACGAACGTCCCCTCTCCGGATGTGAGTCGGTCAGCCACGGGCCTGCGCCTCCGCGAACGCGCGGGCGTGGTTCAGGGTGGCGGTGCTGTTGGTCCCCAGCGCGTTGCGCACGAAGGCCTTCGCGTCCTGCACCGTCTTCCCCTCGCCCAGCAGGGACACCTTCTCCGGGTTGATCCGGATGACGTGCCGGGACGAGGCGGTGACCCTGCCCTCCGGGGTGGCGGTCAGCGTCCAGCACCCCAGGTGCAGGTCGAGCAGCGGCGGCAGTTTCAGCTGCTTGTAGACGATCCGCTCCTGCGGGAAGCAGACCCGGATCGAGGCGGTGGTGTGGATGTTCCCGTCCACGGCCTTGGTGTCCATCTCCAGGTACTGGAGTCCGGCGCTCTCCTCGCGCAGCTCCAGCCGGGACACGTGCGGCAGCCGGACGGGCCACTCGCCCGCCTCGTACAGGAACGCGTACACCGCGGCGAGCGGGCCGTCGATGACGACCGTGTCCTCGAAGTCCAGCTCCAGGTCGCCCCGCCGGTCGCCGCCCTCGACCGCCGCCCTGAGCGAGGCCAGCTCCGCCTCGCTGTTGCGGTCCACCGCGCGGGCGATCCACTCGGCCGCGTCGGGGACGTCCTCCACCGGCGTGTAGTCGTGCGTCAGCAGGACTCCCGCTCCCCCGCCGGGCAGCTGTTCGATGATCCACTCGCCGCGCATCGCCGCCACCGGCGACTGCGAGACCTCCTGGCGGAAGCTCACCCGCCTCTGCTCGGGCAGCAGTTCGCGGCGCGAGATCCAGGTCTTGGGCTCGCCGTTGGCGGTCGCCCAGAGCTGGATGCGCTCGTCGCGCCCGTCGAACTCCAACCGCTGCGCGTGGATCGTCGGCCCGAAGGCGCCCGGCCAGCGGGTGACGTCGGACACCAGCGCGTACACGGCGTCGGGATCCGCCGCCACGTCGATCCGGTGCTCGGTGTGATGGCTGTAGGGGCCAGCCTGGCCTGGTGACGGCCGCATGCCCGCACCTCCTCTTTCCCTTGGTTCGCCAAAAGTCGCCGAAAGTCGCCGAAGGGCACCGGACTCGGCCGGCGGGCAGCGGACTTCGCCGGAGCCGGCCGGGTGTCAGGGCCTTCGGGGCCGCTCGGGTGGAGCGGCCCGGGGCATCAGTAGTTGCCGAGTCCGCCGCAGACGTTGATCGCCTGCGCGGTGATCGGGGCCGCGGCCGGGGTGGTCAGATAGCCCACCAGCGAGGCCACCTCCTGCGGGGTGGTGTAGCGGCCCAGCGGGATCTTCGCCTCGAACCGCTCCTGGATGTCGTCCACCGTGGTGTTCCAGGCCGCCGCGTAGCCCTGCCGGACCCGCTCCGCCATCGGCGTCTCCACGTATCCGGGGCAGACCGCGTTGACGGTGATCCCGCTCTTGGCGAGCTCCAGCCCGAGTGCCTTGGTGAAGCCGATCACGCCGTGCTTGGAGGCGGAGTACGGGGCGGCCATCACCACGCCCTGCTTGCCCCCCGTGGAGGCGATGTTGATGATCCGCCCGGAGCCCGCGGCGGCCATGCCGCCCTCCTTGAGGACCTGCCGGGTGATCCGGAAGACGCTGTTGAGGTTCGTGTCGATGACGTCGTCCCACAGCTCGTCGGGGAGATCGGCGGTCACGCCGCCACCACTGCGGCCGGCGTTGTTGACCAGGACGTCGATCCGGCCGTACGCCTCCAGCGCGCGGGCGACGAACGCCGCCACGTCCTGCGCCGAGCGCACGTCGCAGGCGACGCCGTCGGCGGTGAAGCCTGCCGCCCGCAGCTCCTTGACCACGGAGCGGACGTTCTCCTCGGAGCGTGCGCACAGGAACAGCCGGGCGCCGGCGCGGCCGAGCTCCTCGGCCACGGCGCGGCCGATGCCGCTGGTAGCGCCGGTGATCAGGACCACCTGCGAGCGGTCGTTGTCGACCATGGAAGCCACCTCCTCGTCCGCCGCGGGGCGAGGCGCCACGCAGCAGGACGACCCTCGGCCGCCGGCCTCGAAGCGCCCTCGAAGCGGCCTCGAAGGGCCCCCGACCCGGCTTCGAGCCGCGTTCGAGGCCGGCCCGGCAGCCTCGTGCTGTCACATCACCACCGAGGAGGATGACGTGCAGTCCACCACCGACCCCGCTCTGTCCGGCACCGGTCTCTACAGCGAGATCCAGCAGTTCTACGCCCACCAGATGCAGTTGCTGGACTCCGGCGAGACCGACGCCTGGGCCGACACCTTCACCGAGGACGGCGTCTTCGCGGCCAACGCGCACCCCGACGCCAAGGGCCGCGAGACCATCCGGGAGGCGGCCGGCAAGGCCGCCGCGCAGCGGATCGGCGCCGGACTGCAGGTGCGCCACTGGCTCGGCATGCTGGAGGTGGCCGCGCAGGAGGACGGCTCCGCCCGGGTGCGCAGCTACGCCCTGGTGCTCAACACGCCCGCGGGCGGAGCGCCCGCCGTGCACGCCAGCACCACCTGCGACGACCTGCTGGTCCGCGGTGAGGACGGCGCCTGGCTGGTCGCCCACCGCTACATCAGCCGCGACGACCTGCGCTGACCCGCGCCGGCCTGCGCCGTCCGGCCCGACCGACCGACCGGCCGACCGGACGGCCCGGCCCGACGGCGCCGCGACGCACGAAGGCGCCCGCCGACTCGCGGCGGGCGCCTTCGCGTTGCGGGCTCCGGGGGCCGCGGCCGTCCTAGGGCCGGCCCACCGCTTCCTTCTTCTTCCTCGGCAGCAGCAGCGCCGGGACCAGGCCGACCAGGCTGAAGCCCAGCGCCCAGAGGAAGGCGTGGTCGAAGGCCGGCACCACGTCGTGGACGCCGGTCGGCACCGAGCGGACGGCGTCGAGCGAGGAGTGCTCGCCCGCGCGGTTCCGGTAGCCCTGCTGGAGGATCACCGACAGCAGCGCCGTGCCGAGCGAGCCGCCCACGCGCTGGGCGATGTTCACCATGCTCGTCGCGTGCGGGATCCGGGACGGCTCCAGCCCGTGATAGGCCGCGACCAGCGTCGGGACGAAGGTCAGGCCGAGCCCGACCCCGCGGACCAGCAGGGTGACGGCGAGCCACGGCTCGGGGGTCGCCTCTCCGACGAAGGCGTACGGGACGGTGCCCAGCAGGACCAGGGCGAGACCGGCCGGGACCACCCGACCGGGGCCGAGACGGTCGGTGAGCTTGCCCGCGTACGGCGTGACCAGCACGGCGCCCAGACCCTGCGGGGCCAGCAGCAGACCGGCCATCATCGCGTCCTGCCCGCGGACCAGCTGGTAGTAGAGCGGGAAGAGGATGAGCGCCCCGAAGAGCGAGGCACCGAGCATGAACGCCGCGGTCGTGGAGGCGACGAAGCTCGGCGCGCGGAACAGGCGCAGGTCGACCAGCGGCGGCTTCTGCCGGCGCAGCGCGTGCACGACGAACCCGGCGAGCATCACCACGCCGAGCGCGAGCGAGGCGTGCACCACCGGGGAGGCGAGGCCACCGGCCTGGCCCATCTCGGAGAAGCCGTAGACGAGCGCGGCGAGTCCGGGCGAGAGCAGGAGCAGCGAGACCACGTCGAGCGGCGCGGCCTGCTGCGGCTCGTCACGGGGCAGGATCCGCAGGGCGAGCACGAAGGCCACGGCGCCGAGCGGCAGGTTGACGTAGAAGAGCCAGGGCCAGTCCAGGTGGTCGACGATCAGTCCGCCGATCACCGGGCCGAAGACGGGAGACAGCATGCCGGGCACGGCCGCCATCCCCATCACGCGGCCCATCAGCAGCGGGCCGGCGGCCCGCGCGAGCATCGTCTGCGCCAGTGGCATCAGCATGCCGCCGCCGAGACCCTGCAGAGCGCGGAAGGCGATCAGGCTCGCCGGGTCCCAGGCCAGGCCGCACAGCGCGGAGCCGAGCACGAAGACGCCGAGCGACACCAGCCAGGCGCGACGCGCGCCGAACCGGCTGACCGCCCAGCCGGACAACGGGATGACCAGGGAGAAGGCCAGCAGGTAGCTGGTCGTCACCCACTGGATCGTGGAGAGCGAGGTCTTGAGGTCCTGGCCCATGGTGTGGACGCCGACGGTGACGATCGTGGTGTCGAGGGTCGACATCACCACGCCGAGCGTCACGGTGGCGCCGAGGAGCAGCAGTGAGCGCGGTATCCGGTCGGGCGGTGTGGGTGGCGCCGGGTCGGGCGCACCCGTGGCGGGAGCCGGATCGACGCCGAGCTGAGGCGGCTGCTGGGACATGGTTGAAGCCTCCGGGAAATGTGGGGAGACCAGTCGGGCATCGCGGCGCGCCGGCCGGTTCGGTCCGGCCGTCGGGCGATTTCCGTTCTGGGTAAGGCAGATGACTGTTCAACAGTTTCTGGCGAACGGCCGACCGTATCGTAGCCACCCCCGCCCGGATCCGTCCCGCGATCCCGGCGGCCCGATGGGGCCCGGCGGATCGTCCGCAGTTCGCTGATGTGATGTCATATACCTGGTATCGACCCTGGTTTGACCCTTCCATGGAGCATGGGTTCGTACACGATGCTCCCTGTCGGCCTTCAAGGCGGACTCAAGGTGCCCTTGAGTCGCCCTGGCGAGCCTGAATCCGAGAGATCCGGCGAACGGTCATTTCCCCTTATCCGCCGTGAGGACAGGCATGAGACGCAGAGTTGTCATTACAGGCATCGGCACCGTGGCTCCGGGCCGAACCGGCACCAAGGAATTCTGGGACCTCGTTTCGAGCGGTCGGACCGCGACGCGGGACATCTCCCTGTTCGACGCCACCGGCTACCGCTCCCGCATAGCCGCCGAATGCGAATTCTCACCGCTCGCCGAGGGGCTCACCCCGCGCGAGATCCGCCGCATGGACCGCGCCGCGCAGATGGCCGTGGTCGGCACCCGCGAGGCGCTGACCGACAGCGGGCTCAAGGACTCCGCCCTGGCGCCGCACCGGATCGGTGTGGTGATCGGCAGCGCGGTCGGCTGCAGCATGAGCCTGGAGGAGGAGTACGCGGTCGTCAGCAACGCCGGCGAGAGCTGGCTGGTCGACCACTCCTACACCTCGCCGCACCTGTTCGGGCAGTTCGTGCCGAGCTCGCTCGCCGCCGAGGTGGCCTGGGCCGCCGAGGCCGAGGGGCCGGCCGTGGTGCTGTCCGACGGGTGCACGTCCGGGCTGGACGCACTGGGCCACGCCTGCGAGCTGATCCGCGAGGGCTCCGTGGACGCCGTGCTCGCGGGGGGCACGGACGCGCCCATCTCGCCGATCACCGTCGCCTGCTTCGACGCGATCAAGGCCACCACCCCGCGCAACGACGACCCGGCCCACGCCTCGCGCCCGTTCGACCGGACCCGCAACGGCTTCGTCCTCGGCGAGGGCGCGGCAGTGATGGTCCTGGAGGAGTACGAGCACGCCCGGCGCCGGGGCGCGCACATCTACGCCGAGGTCTCCGGCTTCGCCAACCGGTGCAACGCGTACCACATGACCGGGCTGCGCACCGACGGCCGCGAGATGGCCGAGGCCATCCGGGGTGCCCTGGACGAGGCCCGGATCACCGCCCGGGACATCGGCTACGTCAACGCGCACGGCTCCGGGACCAAGCAGAACGACCGGCACGAGACCAACGCCGTCAAGGCGGTGCTCGGCGACCACGCCAGGGCCACCCCGATGAGCTCCATCAAGTCGATGGTCGGCCATTCGCTGGGCGCGATCGGTGCCATCGAGGTGGCGGCCTGCGCGCTGGCCATCGAGCACGGGGTGCTGCCGCCCACCGCCAACCTGCACGAACCCGATCCCGAGTGCGACCTCGACTACATCCCCGTCCACGCGCGGGAGAAGCGGGTCGACGCCGTGCTGAGCATCGGCAGCGGGTTCGGCGGGTTCCAGAGCGCCGTGGTGCTCACCCGTCCCGAGAGGAGCGCAGCGTGAGCCGGCAAGCCGTGGTGACCGGCCTGGGCGTGATCGCGCCCACGGGTGTGGGCGTCGCCGACTACTGGGCGGCGACCCTGCGGGGACGGTCCGGGATCCGCCGACTGGAGCGGTTCGATCCGTCCTCGTACCCGAGCGTGCTGGCCGGCGAGATCCCGGAGGACGCCTTCGACGCCGCCGACCACCTGCCGAGCCGGCTGCTCCCGCAGACCGACCGGATGACCAGGATGGCACTGGCCGCCGCCGACTGGGCGCTGGCCGACGCCGGCGCCGATCCGGCCCGGACCGCGGACTTCGACATGGGGGTGGTCACCGCCAGCTCCTCGGGCGGCTACGAGTTCGGCCAGCGGGAGCTGCAGAACCTCTGGGGCAAGGGCCCCGAGCACGTCAGCGCGTACCAGTCGTTCGCCTGGTTCTACGCGGTCAACACCGGCCAGATCTCGATCCGCAACGGGATGCGCGGGCCCAGCGCGGCCTTCGTCGCGGAGCAGGCCGGCGGCCTGGACGTGCTCGGCCAGGCCCGCCGCTCGGTACGCAAGGGCACCCCCATGATGCTCAGCGGCGGCGTCGACGGCTCGCTCTGCCCCTGGGGCTGGGTCGCCCACCTCTCCACCGGCCTGGTCAGCACCGAGCACGCCCCGGAGCGGGCGTACCTGCCGTTCGCCCAGGACGCCGGCGGCCATGTGCCCGGGGAGGGCGGCGCACTGCTCCTGGTCGAGGACGCCGAGGCCTTCGAGCGGCGCGGCGGGGCCGGACACTACGGGACGATCGCCGGCTACGCCGCGACCTTCGATCCCAGGCCCGGCTCCGGACGGCCCCCGGCCCTGCGCCGGGCCGCCGAACTCGCCCTGGCCGACGCCGGCCTCACCGCCGCCGAGGTGGACGTGGTGTTCGCCGACGCGGCGGGATCGCCGGAGCAGGACCGTGCGGAGGCCGAGGCCATCCGCGGTCTGTTCGGCGCCCGGGCGGTGCCGGTGGCCGCCCCCAAGGCCTCGACCGGCCGGCTCGGCTCGGGCGGCGCCCCGCTGGACGTCGTGGCCGCGCTGCTGAGCATGCGCGACGGCCTCGTCCCGCCGGCCGGCCCGGTGACGGCCGCCGCCGAGGCGTACGGCCTCGACCTGGTGGTCGGCGAACCGCGCCGCGCCGAGCTGCGGACGGCCCTGGTCCTCGCCCGCGGCCACGGCGGCTTCAACAGCGCCCTGGTGCTCCGGGCCCCGGCGGCCGAGGGCGCGCCGGCGGCCGCCTGACCCGCCGGGCGCCGCTCGCACCGAGCGGCGCCCGTGCACCCCGCGGCGCCCCTACACCCCGCGGCGCCCGTGCTCGCAACGCCCTGACGCCGCAGAGCCCGTACGCCGCACCGCCCCCGAGCCACGCGGCCCGCGCACCCCACCGGGCCGGCACCCCACCGGCCCGCATCCCGCAACGCCCGTACACCCCGCACCACCATCCCCGAGAGGACGGAACCCGTGAACACACTGACCCTGGACGCCCTGGTCGTCATCCTGCGCGAGAGCGCGGGCGAGGACGAGAGCATCGACCTGGGCGGGGACATCGCCGACCAGTTCTTCACCGACCTCGGCTACGACTCGCTCGCACTGCTGGAGACCGCCGGACGCATCCAGCGCGAGTACCGGGTCACGCTCGACGACGACCAGCTCGGCGCGGCCGAGACGCCGCAGCAGTTCCTGGACGCCGTCAACGGCCAGTTGGCCGCGCGTACCTGATCGACCACCCGGCCGGGCCGCGCCGTCTCCCCCAGCACCAGGAGAGGGCGCGGCCCCGTCGGTGCGGGCGCCCGGAATTCCGCGGCGCCCGGCGAACAGGAAGTTCGACGGGACTTCAAGGGAAGTTCGAGGCCGGTTCCGGAGGATGACGACGGACGGGCCCGACCACAATCGGCGACCACCGCGGGAGCGCACGCCGAGAGAACGCCAGGAGGCGTGACATGACGGACAGTTCCTCACAGGTTCTCGTGGTGGGTGCCGGCCCCGCGGGTCTCACCGCCGCCCATGAACTGCTCAGGCGGGGCATTTCGGTGCGGCTGATCGACGCCGCGCCGGGGCCCGCCCCCACCAGTCGGGCACTCGCCACCCATGCCCGGACGCTGGAAATCTACGACCAGATGGAAATCCTGGACATCCTGCTGCCGCAGGGCCGGATCATGCAGAAATTCACCATTCACCAGAACGGCTCCCAACTGGCCGCCCTGGGAGCCGACTACTCGCAACTCCCGACCCGTTTTCCGATGACCGTCCTGGTGGACCAGGCCATCACCGAAACCGTCCTGCGCGACGCGGTGAGCCGGCTCGGCACCGAGGTCGAATGGGGAAAGCGGCTCGACTCCGTCGAACAGGACGGCACCGGCGTCACCGCGATCGTGCGGGACGGCGACGGCACCGAGGAGAAGCTCAGGACCGACTGGCTGGTCGGCTGTGACGGCGGGCACAGCACCGTCCGCAAGCTGCTGGGCCTGCGCCTGCTCGGGGACTCCACCGAGACGTGGCTGATCGCGGACGCCGAGGTCGACACCGACATGGACACCCACAGCCTGCACTGGCTGCGCTCCGGGTCGGACGCGATGATGGCGGTGCCGTTCCCCAAGGAGCGCAAGTGGCGCCTGCTGGACACTGCGGACGCCTCCTACGACGGGGACGCCGCGGCGGTCGGCGCCCGCTTCTCCGAGAAGCTGAGCCGCGCGCTCGGCCGGCAGGTGACGGTGCACGAGCCCAGCTGGGTGTCGGTGTTCACCATCCAGCAGCGGATGATCACGGCGATGCGGTCGGGCCGCTGCTTCGTGGCCGGCGACGCCGCGCACGTCCACAGTCCGGCGTCCGGACAGGGCATGAACACCGGCATCCAGGACGCGTACAACCTCGGCTGGAAGCTCGCCGCGGTGATCCGCGGTGAGGCCGCCGACCCGCTGCTGGACACCTTCGCGGCCGAACGCGTGCCGGTCGGGGCCAAGCTGCTCGGCTCCACCAAGAACGCGACCCGGCTGATCGCCCTCCAGGAGCGCATCGTCGGTCTCGTCCTGCCGCCGTTCTTCAAGGTGCTCGGCCTGTTCCCGGCCCTGCTGATGATGATCTCCCGCAAGGTCATGCGGGCCATGTCGGCGCTCGACCTCGACTACCGGGACAGCCCGCTGACCACCGCCGCGCTCGCCACCGCCCCGGGCTCCACCGTCAAGGCGCCGAAGGCCCTGTGGCCCACCCCCGGACGACGGGTCTCCGAGTTCACCGAGGCGCAGGAGAGCGACCCCGGCTGCGCGGACCTCCTGCGCGAACTGCGCGACGTGCGCTGGACGCTGCTGGTCGGCGACGCCGGCCGGGCCGCGTCCTGGGCGGTGCCGGAACGCCTGGACCGGCAGTACGCCGAGTGGCTCTCGGTGCGCACCGTCTGCGCCGGGACCGGCGGCGGAACGGCCGACGCCGACGCGGTGCGCCCGCTGCACGACCCGAGCGGCACCGTCGCCCGGCGGCTCCACCTGCGAAGTGACGGCTGGATCCTGGTGCGGCCCGACGGCTACGTGGCCTCGCGGGGCGACCACGGCGCGGAGGACCTGCTGGCCGAGGCGCTGCGGATCGGCACCGGCGGCCTGGTCACCGCCGGCCCGCCCGCAGCCCGCGGATCTCTCGGCAAGCACTGACACCGGAGGAGTTGGACGATGGACTTCGAACTGCAGGACCGCACTGTCCTGATCACCGGCGCGACCGGAGGGATCGGGGCGGCCGTCGCCCGGGCCTACGCCGCCGAGGGCGCGCGGGTCGCGATCGGGTACGCCTCCGACGCCGAGGCCGCGGGCAAGCTGGCCGCGGAGCTGGGCGCGGCGCACGACCGGGCCTTCGCCGTACGGTGCCGCATCGGCGCGGACGCGGCGGCCGGGGAACCCGCCGGAGCGGCGGCGGCGGACGGCTCGGCGGACGGCTCGGCGGAGTCGGCCGTCGCGGCGGTGACCGAGCGCTGGGGCGGGGTGGACGCCCTGGTCGTATGCGCCATGGAGCCCGGCGGCCTGCGCCCGCCCACCGCGCCGTTCGAGTCGCTCGACCCCGAGCACTGGGCCGGCTTCGTCAGTGCCAACCTCTCCCACAACCTGCGCCTGGCCCAGCTCACCCTGCCGCACATGCGCCGCTCGGGCTGGGGCCGGATCGTCCTGGTCTCCTCCGTGGTCGCCCGGCTGGGCAAGCCGGGCCGGGAGTTCTACGGCACGGTGAAGAGCGGCCTGCACGGCTTCACCCGCAGCCTGATGTGGGATCTGCGGGACACCGGCGTGCTGGTCAACCTCGTCAGCCCGGGCCTGACGCTCACCCCCCGGATGGCGGCCGACCTGCCCGCCGCCCGCCGCGACGAGGAGCAGCGGGCCACCCCGACCGGTCGCCTGAGCACTCCCGAGGACGTCGCCACGGCCGTCCTGTACCTCGGTTCGGCCGCCAACCGGAACATCACCGGCGAGGAACTCACGGTGGCGGGCGGTCGCTGACGATCAGTCAGGTGCATACTCCCGGCCGGGGGCCCTCCGAGCGACCTCGGAGGGCCCCCGGCCGTTCCTGCTCACCGAGGCGGGGCCGCACAGGTCCGGCGCCGTCGACGGCCGCCCGGGCACGGCGATGCCACGCCCGGGCCGGGCGGGGGAGGCGGTGAGGGAGCAGGCGGGAAAGGAGCCACCGCGGCGGCCGCCCGGGAGCACCGGCGACGCCGGCGGCCCGGAACAACGGCGAACGCCCAGGTCGGGCATGGCACGATCTGGTGGGCCGCCAGGGGCTCGAACCCTGAACCTACGGATTAAAAGTCCGCAGCTCTGCCAATTGAGCTAGCGGCCCGCCGGCCTGCGCCCACCGCGCTCGCGGTACGGCACCTGCCGGGGTGATCCTACCTGGTGGCACCGGGGCATCCGCCAGCGGATTGCCGGGGCGCGTCGTACCCGTGGCGGCCCGATCCCGTCGGTCGGCGGGATCGACGGGCGGAGCGACCGGGGCCGGCACCGGTCCGGCCCCGGTAGCGAGCGCGGGAGCGGCCGATCAGCCGGCGGACGGCGGGGTGTAGTGCGCGGCGCGGACCCGGCGCAGCCAGGCCTCGGCCGGCGCGCGGTCCGGGGCCGCCGGCAGGACGCCGGGGCGGGCGAGGCGCTCCTCGGCCGCGACCAGCAGGGCGGTCGCGAGCTCGGGACGGTCGGCGATCCGCTCGCCGAGGTCGCGGACCCGCTCCGGGTCCTCAAGGCGCAGCACGATCTCGCCGCTCTCGTGCAGCCGTACGCCCTGTTCCACGAGTCGCACCAGGTGCCGGGCGTGCTTGGCGGCCCGGGCACGGGTGACCGGGTCGGTGGTGTCGCGGGTCAGGAGCTTCGTGAACTGCTTGCGGGCGTAGCCGAGGTAGGAGCCGCGCACGGCGCCGGCGCTCAGGAAGCAGTGGCGGATGCCGATCAGTTCGTCGCCGAGCGGGGTGCGGATCTCGTAGAGCTCGGCCGGCAGCCAGACCAGCTCGGAGGCGGTCGGATTGCAGCCGAGCGCCAGCCGGCACCACTTGGCCGCCTCGTGCAGGGTGAGGTCGGGCGCCGTGCTCACCCGGGACTCGTCGGGGCGCTCCAGGCCGTGGAAGTCCTCGGTGGGCGCGGCGAACAGGCCGAGGCGGTCGAGGTCGGAGCCCGCGTGCGCGAGGCCGTAGGCCGTCGAACCGACGATGCCGGACAGCAGGACCTGCCGGGTCGGGGGCATCGCGTCTCCTCGGTCGTCCGGTGGTGTGTGCGGCGGTCCGGTGAGTCTGCCCTGCCCTCGGCGGTGGCGGCGAGCGAATTCCGCTCCGCCCGTCCCGCTGCGCAGGGCCGGCGGAGCGCCACCGAAGCGCCGTGGCGCGTCATCGCCCTGTCTGCCGGGGGAGTTCGCCGCTTGGGTTACGGTCGGGGCATGTCGGATGTCATCCTGATCACAGGGGGCGGGCGCGGGATCGGCGCCGCCACCGCCCTGCTCGCCGGCCGCCGCGGCTACCGGGTCTGCGTCAACTACCGTAGCGACGAAGAATCCGCCGAGGCCGTGGCCGGCGCCGTCCGCTCGGCCGGCGCAACGGCCCTGGCCGTCCGGGCGGACGTCAGCCGCGGTGCTGAGGTCGAGCGGCTCTTCGCCACCGTGGACGCCGAACTCGGCCCGCTCACCGCCCTGGTGAACAACGCCGGGACGGTGGAGCGCCAGGGCCGGCTCGAAGAGTTCGACGAGGCCCGGCTCGCCCGGATCTGGGCGGCCAACATCACCGGCCCGTTCCTCTGCGCCGCGCAGGCCGTCCGCCGGATGTCCACCCGGCACGGCGGCACGGGCGGCGCGATCGTCAACGTCTCCTCGCGGGCCGCCCAACTCGGCTCACCCAACGAGTACATCGACTACGCGGCCTCCAAGGGAGCACTGGACACGATGACCCGCGGGCTGGCCCTGGAGGTGGCCGCCGAGGGCATCCGTGTCAACGGGGTGCGTCCGGGGCTGATCCACACCGCTTTCCACGCCCTGGGAGGCGAGCCCGGCCGGGTCGACCGGATCGCCCCCGACCTGCCGATGCGCCGTGGCGGCACGGCCGAGGAGGTGGCGGAGTCGATCATGTTCCTACTCTCCCCCGCCTCCTCCTACACCACCGGCTCGTTCCTCGACCTGGCCGGCGGCCGCTGAGCGGCGCCGGGCCTCCTGCGCCGGGCCTCCTGCACCGGGCCTCTTGCACCGGGCCTCTTGCGCAGGTCTCCCCACCCGCCTCCTCCGGGCCGCCTACCGTGGAGGCCATGACCGACCGCGAGTCCGACCCGGCGCCCGGCAGCACCGCCTTCGTCCCCGTTCCCGGCGTCCGCAACCTGCGCGACGCCGGGGGCACCGGCCGCGCCGGCACGCTGCGCCCCGGACGGCTCTACCGCTCCGGCTCCTTCCACACCCTCACCCCGGAGGGCGCCCAGCGACTGAAGGCCCTGGGTCTGCGCACCGTCATCGACCTCCGCAGCGCCGCCGAGCTCGCCGGTTGGCCGGACCTTCGGCACGGCCTGGACCACGAGACCCTGCACCTGCCGACCTTCCCCGACGACCGTGAGAGCGGCGACCGGAGCTGGCCCGAGAGCCAGGCCGACCTCTACCTCTACCTGCCCCGGTACGCCGGTCCCTCCCTCGCCGCCACCATCCGACGCCTGGTCACCCCCGGCGCCCTCCCGGCGCTCCTCCACTGCGCCGTCGGCAAGGACCGTACCGGCCTGACCGTGGCCGTCCTGCAGTCGCTCCTGGGCGCCACCGACGCGGAGCTCACCGCCGACTTCCTGCTCTCCAACACCGGCCTCGGCCTGCTCGACGGCCCCACCCCGTACGTCGACGAGACCGGTACCGAACGCGTCTCCCGCCCGGTCACCGCCGCCCTGCTGCTCTCCTCCCTGCACTGGATCCGCGACACCTTCGGCTCGGTGGAGGCCTACGTCCTGGCAGCGGGGGTGACCGAGCGGGAATTGAGTGAGCTGCGCGTGGCACTCGGCAGCTGAGGTGCGGGGCGACTGGAGGTGCGGGCGCCTCGACCACGCGCCGGGTCCCGCCCACCGGCAGGCCCTTCGATGGGCCCGCGCACGAGAGGCCGGTAGCCCTCAACCACGAAAGCCCCACATGGCATTGAACCGATTGTGGGTTGATCTCCCGATGTCGGAACGAGGTGCTAGAAAGATCTCCACTGCTTCGTGGACGACAGGAGAGATCCGTGCCCGACCCGAACGCTCCGCACCCTCAGCTGGTCCCCGGTCTGTACGAGAGCGTGGTGACCGACTCGCTGTCCGGCCGACTCGCCGGGTTGGCCGGCTCCGGGCTGCGGGCGGTCGATCGCGAGGTGGCCAAGGAGTCGTCCTCGTACGTGCTGGCGCGCCACATCGGGCTCCAGGCGCAGCGCGTTCTCCAGGAGATGGATCCGGATCAGCGCGTCGAGGCCGCCAACCGCCTCCTGTCCGTGCTGGCGGGTCACGGCGGCGGCGCCGACCCGGTGGATCAGGTGGCCGCCGGGCCGAGGGAGTTGATCGCCATCGCCGAACAGGAGGCGCCCGGCGTCTACGCGATCCGGCCGGTGACGCCCCTCTCCGAGAGCGCCCTGCTGACCAACGCGCCGGAGGAGCAGAGCCTCGGACACGAACTACGAGCCGAGATAGTCACGGCCGACCGGGTCGATCTGCTCTGCGCCTTCGTCAAATGGCACGGACTGCGGATTATCGAGGAGCAGCTCCGCGAGCTCCACCGGCGCGGTGTACCGCTGCGCGTCATCACCACCACGTACATCGGCGCGACCGAACGCCGGGCACTCGACCGGCTGGTGCGCGAGTTCGGCGCCGAGGTGAAGATCAACTACGAGCTGCGCACCACCCGGCTGCACGCCAAGGCCTGGCTGTTCCGGCGAGCCACCGGCTTCGACACCGCCTACGTGGGCAGTTCCAACCTGTCCAAGGCGGCCCTGTTGGACGGGCTGGAGTGGAACGTACGCCTGTCGGCCGTCGCCACCCCCGCCGTACTCCGGAAGTTCGAAGCGACGTTCGACTCCTACTGGAACAACCCCGACTTCAAGAGCTACGACCCCGACCGGGACGCCGAGGAGCTGGACCGCGCACTGCTGGAGGCCGGCGGCGGTCGGCAGGACGACGGGCGCCGGATCTCCCTGTCCGGCCTGGAGGTCCGCCCGCACCCGCATCAGAAGGGCATGCTGGAGCTGCTCCGCACGGAGCGCGAGGTCCACCAGCGGCACCGGAACCTTCTGGTGGCGGCTACCGGCACCGGCAAGACGGTGATGGCAGCCCTCGACTACAAGCAGCTCCGCAAGGAGTCGGGCCGCGATCTGACGCTGTTGTTCGTCGCGCACCGCCAGGAGATCCTCAAACAGTCGCTGCGGACGTATCGCGAAGTGCTGGCGGATGCGAACTTCGGGGAGCTGATGGTCGCCGGCGAGCGCCCCGAGCTGCGCCGGCACGTCTTCGCCAGCATCCAGTCACTGCACACCCGCGGCCTCGGCTCCTTCGCACCCGACCACTTCGACGTGATCGTCATCGACGAGTTCCACCACGCCGAGGCCGCGACCTACCGCAAGGTCATCGACCGGTTCACGCCGCGCGAGTTGCTGGGCCTGACCGCCACGCCCGAGCGGGCCGACGGCAAGCGCGTACAGGACGAGTTCTTCGACGGCCGCATCGCCGCCGAGATGCGCCTGTGGCAGGCCATGGAGGACGACCTGCTCTGCCCGTTCCACTACTTCGGCGTGCACGACAACACCGATCTGAGCGGCGTCAGCTGGCGCCAAGGCGCCTACGATCCGGTAGAGCTGACCAACGTCCTCACCGCGGGGGACGCGCAGGCGCTCCAGGTCGTCGGGACGGTCCGGGGCAAGATCTCCGACCCGCTCCGGATGCGGGCGCTGGGTTTCTGCGTGTCCGTCCGGCACGCCGAACACATGGCCCGCGCCTTCAACCGCGCCGGCTTCTGCGCCCGGGCACTGTCCGGTCACACGCCCGCCGCGGAGCGCAAGGCCGCGCTCGACGGGCTGAGCAGCGGCGAGATCCAGGTCCTCTTCACCGTCGACCTGTTCAACGAGGGCCTGGACATCCCCGGGATCGACACCCTCCTGCTGCTCCGCCCCACCTCAAGCGCCACGATCTTCCTTCAGCAGCTCGGCCGCGGGCTGCGGCGCTCCGCCGACAAAGCCGTCCTCACGGTCCTGGACTTCATCGGCTACCAGCGCAAGGAGTTCCGCTTCGAGGAGCAGTTCCGCGCGCTCACCGGCTATACCCGCAAGGCGCTGGAGAACAACGTCTCCCGGGACTTCCCGCACCTTCCGTCGGGCTGCCAGATCATCCTGGACCGGGTCTCCAAGGACATCGTCCTGCGCAACATCCGCCAGCAGCTCGCAGCGAACGTCAAAGTCCTCACCCAGGAGGTGCGCGCTCACGGGGATTCGCGGCTCGGAAGCTACCTCACCGAGAATCAGCGGCACATCACCGACGTCTACCGGGGCGGCAACTCCTGGACGGGCATCCTTCGCCGGGCCGGCCTGACACCCCCGGCAGAGGTACCGGGTGAGGCCGCACTGCTCAAGCGGATGGCCGCGCTGCTCCACGTCGACGACCCTGATCGGGCACAGGCGTACAGCCGCCTCGTCGAGGACGACTCCGAGCCCTACCAGAAGCTCGACGACCGGATGCGGGCCTATGCGGAGATGCTCTTCTTCTCGCTCTGGCCCGGCGGCGGGGGCTTCACCTCGGTCGGGGAGGGCCTGGAGTCGCTCCGACCGCACAAGGCCGTCCGAAGCGAACTCCGACAGTTGTTCGCGCACGGCCTCGAACACGCCCGGCACGCTCCCAGGCCCCTGGGTCTGGACCTCGGCCCCCTGACGGGCCGGCCGCTCGCGGTCCACGCGCACTACAACACCCCCGAGCTGCTGGCGGCGCTGCGCTGGGCCGAACTCGGCCGCAGGCTTCCGACGCCGTTCAACGCGGGCGTCGCCTGGTGCCAGGAGACGCTCACAGACGCCCTCCTGGTGACTGTCAGGAAGGATGAGAAGGACTTCTCGGAGAACACCCGTTACCACGACTACGCGCTGAGCGAGGACCTGTTCCACTGGGAGTCGCAGTACGCCACGTCAGGCGCCTCGACCACGGGCAGGCGCTACCAGAACCACCACCGGGACGGCAGCAACGTCCTGCTCTTCGTTCGGCAGGAGAGGGAGAACGAGATAGGCCGGCCGTCCCCCTACATCCTGCTCGGACCCGTCCGGTACAGCTCGCACGAGGGCGACCGTCCGATGGCGGTGACCTGGAGGCTCCGCCACCCGCTGCCGTCCGACGTGCACCACTTCACAGCGGTGACCACGGGGTAGCCGCGGCCGGTCGGGTCCTGCGACCGGCCGCGGCTACCGCGCCTCCAGCCGCCACCACTGCCCCGGGCTGTCCGTGTCCTCCCATTGGCGGACCGGGGCGCCCGGGGTGGTGGCGGCGTCGGCCACTTCGAGGGCTTTGCCGCTGATGAAGCTGGTGATGGTGAAGGTGCCGGGGGCGTCGACGTGTTGTTCGAGGAGCCACTCCTGGGCGCCGAAGGCGTTGGGTGACCACTGCTGGACGAGGACGCCGTTCTCGGTGGAGGCGCCGGTGACGTCGAGCCGCTTGCCGCTGGCGGTGTTCTCGACGTGGAAGAGGGCTCCACCGGGGTGGACGGCGGTGAGGCGCCACAGCTGCGCGGGGGTGCCGGCCTCCTCGCCCTGGCGGGCCTTGGCGCCGCTGCGGGGGCTTCCGTCGGTGATCTCCAGAAGGAGGCCGCTGGCGACGTTGCGGATCCGGTAGAGCCCGTCCTTGATCATTGCTGGACTCCCCGGTGGTGGTGTCGGTCCTTACCGCTCGCAGTCTCCCACCCTGCGCCGACACGCCACTCCTCGTAGCCGAAGGCGGCGGCCATGATCGCGGCCGTCGCGGCGACCTGGGCGAGGGCGCAGTGGCCGGTGCCGAGCGGTACCGTCGCGGTCAGCGCGAGGGCGGCGAACAGGCGGGGAAGGACCGGGGCCAGGCCGAAGGTGCGGCGGATGGCGGCGTTGGCGGCGAGGAAGAGCGCGACGCCGCCGGCCAGGGCCGCCGACTGCGGGAGCGAGATCGGGGCGCCCGGGTGGGCGACGGCGGACTTCACACCGGCGGCGAGGACCAGGACCCCGAGCAGCAGGGCGTAGTGGCCCAGGTTGTAGACACTGACCGCGAGTCGGTTGCGGTCGGCGTCGGAGAGAGCGGCCATGTGGTGTTCGGCGCGGGCGTCGTCGTCACGGCCGAAGTAGGCCCACCAGAGGCCGACGCAGACGCCGAGGGTGAGCAGGGCGGTGGCGACCAGTGCGACGGTGAGGTCGCTCTCGCCCGCCCCGACGCCGATGGCGATCACGGATTCGCCGAACGCGATGATGACGATCAGGCCGTGGCGCTCGACGAAGTGGTCGGAGCGGAGCTGGAACCGGGGCAGGTCGACCAGCCGGGGTATCGCCAACTGGAGCCCGAAGGCGGCAGCCCAGAGGGCGAGTTGGACGGTGCCGGTGAAGTAGCCGCCGGTGACGACCAGGGCCGTGTTGAGGACGTTGAGGCCTCCCATCCGCAGGACCGAGCCGATCGCGACGCCGGCCGCCGCGAACATCCCGGTGTGGACGGCCACCACCACGAGGTACGCCCAGCCGAACGCGACACCGCTGCCGGTGAAGGCGTGCGGGACGGCCAGCGAGATCACCAGGAACGCGGCCATGCCGAGGAACAGCAGGCCCCGGCGGCCGTGGGTGGAGGGCGGCATCGCGTTGGTGAGCCAGATGAAGGCGTCGTACATCCACCAGATCACCGCGAGCATGACCAGCACCTGCACCAGCCCGCCGGTGGTGAGGTGATGGGCGAGGCTGCCGGTGAGCTGGGTGATGGTGAAGACGAAGACGAGGTCGAAGAAGAGCTCCAGCGGGCTGACGCGCAGGGCGGTTTCGGCTTCGCCCGCGGTGGCGCCGGGGGCTGCTGGGGCGGAAGTGGTTACGGTCACGGCGTGAGTATGGGTTCTGCGGTGCGGCGGAGTCGGCGTTTCCCGACATGCTCCGCCAGAGGCGAAACCGCGCCGGCCCCCCGCGCACCCGGGGCGCGCCCGGGCCGGCCGGCCACATCGGGACGGGTCAGGTGCCCACCAGTTCCAGCATCCCCCACACCGCGACCGTTCCCGCCACCACCGTCAACGGGACGACGATCAGGCCGAGCCGGGTGAACACCTTGAGTTCGACCGGCTCGGGCAGCAGTCCGCGCCACAGCAGGGTGGCCAGCGACCCGACGTAGGTCAGGTTCGGGCCGAGGTTGACCCCCACCAGGACGGCCAGCACCGGGCCGGTCCCGCCCGCCGAGGCCAGCGGCAGCAGTGCGAGGGTCGCGGGCAGGTTGTTGATCAGGTTGGCGAGCACGGCGGCGATGCCCGCGACGACGAGCAGCTCGGGCAGCCCGGCGCCGTCCGGCAGCAGCCGCTCCAGCCCGGCGCCCAGGCCGTTGTCCACCACGGCCTTGACCACCACGCCCAGTGCCAGCACGAACAGGCAGAAGTACAGCCCGGCCGAGCCGACCAGCTCCCGGACGGTACTGTCCCCACGCCGCAGGGCCCGGGCGCCGAGCACCAGCACACCGCCGAGCGCCGCCCAGGCCGGGTTGGCCCCGAGCAGGGAGGTGACCGCGAAGCCGAGCAGGGTCAGCGCCAGCACGACCAGGGTGAACAGCGGCAGGGCGACCGGTCCCTTCGGCGGGGGCAGCGGCGCGCCGGCGGCCAGATCCTCCCGGAAGAACCGCCGGAAGGCCACGAACTCGATGCCGATCACCACGACCCAGGCCGGCGCCATCAGCAGCGCGAACCGCGTGAAGGTCAGGCCGCTCGCGGCGAAGGCCAGCAGGTTGGTCAGGTTGGAGACCGGCAGCAGCAGCGAGGCGGAGTTGGCCAGGTGCGCGCAGGCGTACGCGTGCGGGCGGGGCCGGGCGCCGAGCCGGGCGGTGGTGGCGAGCACCACGGGGGTGAGCAGCACCACCGTCGCGTCCAGGCTGAGCACCGCCGTGACCAGCGCGGCGACCCCGAAGACACCGGCGAGGAGCCGGTCGGGGCGCCCGTGGCACACCGTGGCGACCAGGTGCCCGGCCGCCTCGAACAATCCCTCGTCGGCGCAGAGCTTGGACAGCACCAGGATCGCGGCGAGGAAGGCCACCACCGGCAGCAGCTCCCTGGTCTGCGCCCAGGCCTCGGACGGTCCGACCGCGCCGACGGCCAGCAGCAGGGCGGCGGCCGGGACGGCGGCCGCCGCCTCCGGCCGGCCGCGCGGCCGTACGACCGCGAAGGCCAGCACCAGGACCAGCAGGACAACGGAAAGGACTTCGGTGACGGCGGTGCTCACCGGCCGATCATGGCACGCCCGCACAGCCACCCCGAACAGGTCGCGGCGCCACCGCGGCCACGCAGTGGAACCGTCAGGCCGGAGCGGGCGCGGCGGTGGCGCTGACCGGTCTGTACGTGGCGGCGTTCGGCGGCTCCCACCCGCTCGCCGGGAGGATCGGCGCCTGACCGGCCGTCCTCGCCGTCACCGGTGTGGTGGCCGCCGCCTCCACCGTCGTGACCGCGCGCCGGGGCCGAGCCGGCCCCGACCACCCGCCCGCCCGGCGTCAGCTCCCGAACCGGGCCTCGAACGCGGCCCGGTTCGCGGAGACCGGTGAGCGGTCCCACACGGCGAAGACCACCCGGTCGAACGCGGCCCCGTACCGCGCCAGCCCGGCGTCGAAGGCCTCCGCCACCTGCGCCGGGTCGTTGCGGAACACCCCGCAGCCCCAGGCACCGAGCACCAGCTCCCGCACACCGTGCGCCGCGGCCACCGCGAGCACCCGCAGCGCCCGCTCGGCCAGCACGTCCCGCACGTCCGTACCGGCCGAACGGCGCTCCAGCTGACCGGCGTTGGGCGCGGGCGAGGTCAGGAAGGCGACCTCGTACGGCTGCGCGAGAAGCTCTCCGTCCTCCCCCCGGACCACCGGTACGCCCGGGGCGAAGATCACCCGGTGGCTGTACCGCAGGTCGGTGGAGGCCCGGTGCGCCGCGTAGTAGTCCGGCGCCTCCAGCAGGCAGGTGTACAGCAGCGCGCTGCGGCAGACGTCCTCCTCCTGGGCCCGGGCGCCGCGCAGGTACCCGCCGCCGGGATTGCGCGCGGAGGCGAAGTTGAGCACCCCGACCGGGCCGCCGCCGGCCGCCACCAGCCGCCGTGCGGCCTGCATGCTGCCCTCCGCCGTCACCTCGACCGTCCCGGGCCCCGGGCCCGACTCGGCCCCGGCCACCAGCTCCTCCAGCGCCTGCGGGGTGTACGAGACCGTCCCGGCGCGGGCGGCCGCCAGCCACCGCGCCACCTCCACCAGCTCACCGCCGGCGGCCAGATAGCTCCCCCGCTCGACGCTCTCCTCGTTGACCATGGCCACTCGGTGCAGTCTGCTGCTCATGGCGCTGACGGTATGCCAGGGCGCGCCGTCGACGCCACCGGTTATTCTCACCCTCAGAACAACGCCCCGGGCTCCACCGCCGGGCAGTGCCGGCGAACCCCCGCCCCCGGACCCAAGTCGCGCGCAACCGGCGACCGGCCGGCCCCACCGAAGTGGAACGGCGACCGGCCGGCCCCACCGAGCACAGACGGCGACGGGCCCGCCCCACCGAAGTGGAACGGGCCCGGAGCCTGCGGATCAGCGGGAACTACCCGGCGTCAGCTCTTCCAACGCGGCTTGCGGTCGCCGCCGTTGAAGCTGCCGCCACGGTCGTCACGGTTGAAGCCACCGGAGCGGCCACCACGGTCGTCACGGTTGAACGAGCCGCCGCCGGCACCCTGCGGACGGCCACCGGTGCGGTGGTCGTCACGGCGCGGGGAGAACGGGCGGCTGCTGCTGTTGCTGCTGCCGCCGCGCTCGTCGCGCTCACCGAAGGAGCGGGCCGGACGGTCGCCGAAGGAGCGCGCCGGACGGTCGCCACCGAAGGAGGAGCCACCGGAGCGGCCACCACGGTCGTCACGGTTGAACGAGCCACCGCCACGGTTGTCACGGTCACCGAACGAACGGCTGCCGCCACGGTCATCACGGTTGAAGCCACCGGAGCGGCCACCACGGTCGTCACGGTTGAACGAGCCACCGCCACGGTTGTCACGGTCACCGAACGAACGGCTGCCGCCACGGTCATCACGGTTGAAGCCACCGGAACGGCCACCACGGTCGTCACGGTTGAACGAGCCACCGCCACGGTTGTCACGGTCACCGAACGAACGGCTGCCGCCACGGTCATCACGGTTGAAGCCACCCGAGCGGCCACCACGGTCGTCACGGTTGAACGAGCCACCGCCACGGTTGTCACGGTCACCGAACGAACGGCTGCCGCCACGGTCATCACGGTTGAAGCCACCGGAACGGCCACCACGGTCGTCACGGTCGCGGTTGAAGCTGCCGCCGCGGCTCTCGCGGTCGCCACCGGCGGGACGCTCGGCGCGGGCCTCGCGGTACGCGGGGGCGCGCTCCTCCTCGACGGCCGCCGGGGCGGTGGTCTCGGCGGCGGCCTCGGCCGGGGCGTCCTCGGTGACGGCGGCCGGGGCCTCGTCCTCGATGCCCAGCTCGGCCCGCTCGCGCGCCGCACGGGCGGCGAGGCGGTCGGCCTCCTCGCGCAGCTCGGTGGCGCGGCGCTGCGCGCGCTCCAGCTGGCGGGTCATGTCGGCGAGCTCGCGCTCGGCGGCACCGGCGATGCCGGCCGCGCTCTCGGCCTGCACCTCGACGAGCGAGCGGGCGCCGGTGATCCGGGCCACCTCGGCGTCGAAGGCGTGGTCGAGGATGTGGCGGCTGGCGTCGACGCCCGCGTCCTCCATCAGGCGGAACACACCGCGACGCTGGTGCGGCAGCACCAGGGTGACGACGGCGCCGGAGCGGCCGGCGCGGGCGGTGCGGCCCGAGCGGTGCAGGTAGTCCTTGTGGTCGCCGGCCGGGTCCACGTTCAGCACCAGGTCGATGTCGTCCACGTGGATGCCACGGGCGGCGACGTCGGTGGCGACGACGACGTTGAGGTAACCGTCCTTGAAGTCGCCGAGCACCCGGGTACGGGCGCCCTGGGTCATCCCGCCGTGCAGCGCGTCGGCCTTCACGCCGGCCTCGATCAGCTGCTCGGCCACGCGGTCGGCGCCCATCTGGGTGCGGACGAAGATGATCGTGCGGCCCTTGCGGGCGGCGATCGCGTTGGTGATCGGCGCCTTGTCCTTGGGCTTCACCACGAGGATGTGGTGGCTCATGGTGGTGACCGCGCCCTGGGCCGCGTCGACCTCGTGAGTGACCGGGTTCTTCAGGTAGCGCTTGACCAGGCTGTCGATCTCGTTCTCGAGCGTCGCCGAGAAGAGCAGGCTCTGACCGCCGGACGGGACCTTGTCGAGGATCTCGGTGACCTCGGGCAGGAAGCCCATGTCGGCCATCTGGTCGGCCTCGTCCAGGACGGTGACCATGACCTCGTCGAGCTTGGCGGTGTTGCGGTTGATCAGGTCGCGCAGGCGGCCGGGGGTGGCGACGAGGACGTCGACACCGCGCTCCAGCGCGTAGATCTGGTTGGACATCGAGGTGCCGCCGCAGACGACCTTCAGCTTGAGGCCGAGCACCGAGCCGAACGGCTCCAGCGCGTCGGCGACCTGCATGGCCAGCTCGCGGGTCGGGACGAGGATCAGGCCCCGCGGGTGCTTGGGCTTGGTGCGGCCCTCGGCGCCGGCGATGCGGGTGAGCAGCGGGAGACCGAAGCTCAGGGTCTTGCCGGAGCCGGTACGGCCACGGCCCAGCACGTCCTTGCCGGCCAGGGCGTCCGGGATGGTCGCGGCCTGGATCGGGAACGGGGTGGTGACGCCGCGCTTGTTGAGGGCGCGGACGACGTCGTCGTGCAGGCCCAGGTCACCGAAGGTGATGGTGGGCTCGGCGGGCTCGACGTCATCGGCGGCGTCGTCGGCCTCGATGGTGTCGTCGGCCTCGGCCGCGTCGGCGAGCTCGTCGAGCTCGGTGATCTCCGCGAGTTCGGTCTCGGAGAGGGAAACATCGGCGGCGGACTCGCTCGCGGGCATGGC
Organism: Kitasatospora sp. NBC_00315; assembly: GCF_041435095.1. Lineage (NCBI taxonomy): Bacteria > Bacillati > Actinomycetota > Actinomycetes > Kitasatosporales > Streptomycetaceae > Kitasatospora > Kitasatospora sp. NBC_00315. The sequence goes on from NZ_CP108025.1 coordinate 3,914,267, forward strand.
GAAGCGGGCGTCGTCAACGAGAGACATGCAAAACCTTCCGGAAGTGGCACGCGCCTAAGTCCGGGGTTCTGGTCTCAACCGCCTCTATGCGGTCAGCCACGGATCGCCGGAACGCGCCAAGGGCGCCAGATGGGAATAGGGCGCCAAGCAAATGGTTCAAAGTAACGATCTACTACCATAGACGAACCTCGGGATCAGAGGCAAATGCCCTGGCCAGACCGCTAACGGCCGGCCCTGCCCTGGCTCGGTGCCGACGATCCGGAGCTGCCGGTGGTCGGCGCGGGATCGGCGCTCACCGTCGCGGCCGGCGAGCTGTGCTCGGGAGCGGGCGAGGGCTGGGCCGACGCGCTCGGGCTCGCCGCCGGAGAACCGGCCGCGCCCCCGGCCGTACCGCCGGCGGCGCCACCACCGGCCGTGGGTGCCGGAGACGACCCGCCGCCGGGCCCCGAGGTCGCAGCGCCGCCGGGCGCGCCCTCGCCGGGCAGGGCCCCCGGCACCGCGACGACACCCGCCACCGCCGCGCCGGGCAGGGCGGGCACCGGCTCCGCCCCGACGCCCGCCGAGGGCGTCACCTCGCCCTGCGCGCCTGCGGGACGCTCCGTGCGCGCCCCGCCACCCGCATGCCCCGCGCCCGCTCCGCCGGCCGTCGCTCCGCCGCTGTGGCCCGCCTTGCCGGCCGATCCGGTCGGCACCGCGCCCTGCTGCCGGTCCGCACCCGGTCCGACCGACATGCAGCCCGTCAGCCCCAGGCCCGCGACGGCGAGCACGGCGGCCGCCCGCACCGCACCGACCCGCACCGCCCGGGCCCGAGGCCCCGGCTCCCGCACCGCCGACACCCTGGCCACCGGGCCCACCGGACCGACCGAACGCACCGGACCGACCGAACGCACCGCACGAGCTGACCGAACCGCCGTCACCGAACTCCCTCTCCTGCCGCCCCACCCGGCCCGCCCACTGCGCGGAGCCGCTTCCGCTGACCAACGCGCACCGGCGGGCGGAGACACGGGCAAACCACCCGGGACAGGTGGAACGACATCCGCCCGGCGCAGCCCGCACCGTCGGCGTACCGTCCCCAAGGTCCAGCGCCGGCTCCCGGCGCCCGCCGGTGGCCCCGAGGGGCCCCACGGCGCGCACCGCCTCCACGGGGCCCGTACGGGGCTCCGCGGCGGCACGCCGGCCGTGTGCTCAGCCCCAGAGGCCGTGCGCCAGCCCCGTCCCCGCGTACACCGCCAGCAGGCCCGCCGTGATGCTCCCCAGCACGTTCGTCACGGCCAGCAGCCGGGCCCCGCCCTCGGCCAGCCGCAGGGTCTCGAAGGAGAAGGTCGAGTACGTGGTGAGCGCCCCGCAGAGCCCTGTTCCGAGCAGCAGCTGCAGCTGCGAGGAGGCCGCCCCCGCGGCCACCGCGCCGGTGACCAGCCCGAGGACCAGGCACCCGGCCACGTTGACGGTGAACGTCCCCCAGGGGAACACCGAATCGTGCCGCGACTGGACGGCCCGGTCCGTCAGATAGCGCAGCGGCGCGCCGACCGCCGCCCCGGCCACCACCAGAATCCAGTTCACCCCCGCTCGCCCGTCCGTCCCACGTACCTGACGACCTCGCAGGCCTCCAGCGTCACCAGACCCTCCGACACCAGCTCGTCCAGCTCCGGCAGGAAGGCCCGCACCCGCTCCTGCGCGTCCACGATCACCACCGCCACCGGCAGGTCCTCCGCCAGCGACAGCAGCCGGGAGGTGTGGATCAGCGAGGAGGCACCGAACCCCTCGATCCCCCGGAACACGCTCGCCCCCGCGAGCCCGGCCGCATGGGCCCGGTGCACGATCTCGCTGTACAGCGGGCGGTGGTGCCAGGCGTCGTACTCGCCGACGATCACGGTGAGCCGCAGCGCCGGGCCGGCGATCCCGGTCACCGGACCGCCCCCGTCACGGGGTGCGGCCGGCGGCGGTTCAGCCGGGCCAGCAGCCGCCGGGTGAGGCCGGCCGCCGCCCACACCGCGCACATCGCGCCGACGAGCGTCAGCCCCAGGTACGCCGCTCCCGGTCCCGGCCGGCCCTCGGCCAGCAGCCGGCGGATGTCCACCGCGTACGTCGAGAAGGTGGTGAAACCGCCCAGCACCCCCGTCCCGAAGAACGGCCGGACCAGTGGATGCACCGGCCGCCCCTCGGTGACCGCCACCAGGAACACCCCGATCACCGCGCAGCCCAGCACGTTCACCAGCAGGGTCGTCCACGGGAACTGCCCCGGGCCGCCGGTCGGCCACAGCAGCCCCGCGCCGTAGCGCGCCGACGCCCCGATCGCACCGCCCAGCGCGACCGCGCCGACCGCCCGGCCCTGCCCGCGCAGCACCGACGGCCGCCGGGGCCGCTCCGCCCGCCCGGGCCGCTCCACCCGCACCGTCTCCTCCGAACTCATGGACTCATGAAACACCGGCCGCGATCACCTGGCACCGCGTCATCCCAGACCCGACAATGAACCGGTGGAGATGACCCGGGAAGACTTCGAGCTGCTCGTGAGCGACGCCCTCGACCGGATCCCCCCGAACCTCGCGGCCATGATGGACAACGTCGCCGTCTTCGTCGAGGACGAGCCCGATCCCACCACCCCGGACCTGCTCGGTCTCTACGAGGGCACCCCGCTCACCGAGCGCGGCGAGTGGTACGCCGGCGCCCTGCCCGACCGCATCATCGTCTACCTCGGCCCGACCCTGCGGCACTGCGAAAGCCAGGACGAGGTGGTGGACGAGGTCCGCACCACGGTGATCCACGAAGTCGCCCACCACTTCGGTTTCGACGACCACGAGCTGGACGAACTCGGCTGGGCCTGACCCGCCCCGACACGCCGCGCACCCCGTCGGCCGAAACCGTTTTGGCGATCCGCCCGGCATCCCATATGCTTCTCGACGTCCCCGAACGCTGGAAAGTTCAGACCGGACAGGCCGCAAGCCCTCATCGTCTAGTGGCCCAGGACGCCGCCCTTTCAAGGCGGTAGCACGGGTTCGAATCCCGTTGGGGGCACGTAGTAAGGTACCGAAGTCGGTGTCGCAGGACACCGAAGCGGATAGGATCCGCAAGCAAGGTCCTGTGGAGCAGTTGGTTAGCTCGCCACCCTGTCAAGGTGGAGGTCGCGGGTTCAAGTCCCGTCAGGATCGCTCGTCCCGCAAGGGACGGTGCAGTACGGCCAGGTAGCTCAGTTGGTACGAGCGTCCGCCTGAAAAGCGGAAGGTCGCCGGTTCGACCCCGGCCCTGGCCACATAGCATGACCAGGCACGATGCCCTCGAAGCAGCTCGCTTCGGGGGCATTTTCGTGCTGTTTGACGCCAATGGCACAGCGGAAGGTCGGTAGTCCGAATGAGCGGCCCGTACGGTCCAAGGGCCGGGCGCCCGGCCCTTGGACCGTACGGGCGATCCCGGACCCCGTCCCGGACTACGCTGAGGTGCTGCCCGGCACACCCCAGGAGGCCCCGCGCATGAACCCGGAGCACTTTCCACTCCTCGAAGAGGCCCGCAGAAGCCTGCCCGACGGATTCAAGGTGGAGCTGTCGGGCGACACCATCGTGATGATGGTCAGCCCCTCGGGCATCCACCAGCGGAACCTTCTCCTGGTCCGCCGCCAGTTCGACGCGCACGCCCCGTCGGAGCTGCTGCCGAGCGAGAACACCGACCTCGTTTCACCGAACGTGGGCAAGAGCCGCAACCCGGACCTGACATACCTTCCAGGCGAGGCGTTGGAGACGACTGACAATCAGGTCCCCTCCGAAGTCGCCGCTGTCGCCGTCGAACTGGTCTCTCCCTCCAACCCGGAGAACAACTGGGTCGGCAAGGTGCGCGACTACCCGTTGATGGGGATCCCGCTGTACCTGTTGATCGACGCCAGGCAGAAGACCGTCACGCTCTTCAGCCGCCCCGACGGCACGAGATACCACCGCCGCGAGGACATCGAGTTCGGTGAGACGCTGCACATCCCGGAGCCGTTCGACTTCGACCTGAACACGACCGAACTGCTCCCTTACTGACCGTCGGACACGTCCAGAGCTGCGACGAGCCGCAGCAGCAGGTCGGACGTGACCGGGAGTGCTCCCCCGACCTCGAGGTGCTCGACCTCGTCAGCCGTGGTGCCGAGCCGCACCGCCGGCTCGTCCTCGCTCAGACCCGGCTGGGCATGTCGGTCGTCGACCGGTTACCCGAGCGCCAGGGCCAAGCGGAGCTGCACGCGCTCGGCGATGATCGCGGGGGGCCGACGTCCCCGTGCAGCTCGCGCTTGTCCCGGGCCAGCTGCCGGCGTGCGTGGTTCACCGCTCCTCCTCCGCCGTGTTGCGAGCGTCATCAGCCCCGCAGCCGCTGCTCATCGAGGCGGCGCAGCAGGCCGGGCAGGCGCTGATGCTCCTCGCGAAGCGCGCTGAGGCACTGCCGGAAGGCGGGAGCCCGTCCGACGTGGTCACAGGCGTCGCGAAGGTCCGCCAGGAGATGAGGTGCCGTGAGCTGGTCGAGCCCGGCCGGGACCGGTGGCTCGACCGTTTCCTGGTACTCCTCTTCGTCGTCGTCCTGGAGCCCCCGGACACCAAGAGCGGACAACCACGCCAGGTACAGAGCACGGAGATCACCGGCCGCCAACTCCGCCCGAATCCCGACGACGGCACCGAGCGAGTCCTCCGCCCCCTCGCCCCAGTCTCCGCTCTGTCGGCGAGGCGGTGCTCCCCGCCGGATCGCTCGGCTCCATGCTCGCGGAGGAGTACCCCCGCCGGGCTGCGGGCGGTGTTGACGAGCCTCTACGCCACTGACCTTCCGGTGCCGGAGCACGGAAGGCACGGAAGGCACGGAAGGCACGGAAGCCACCGCGCGCGGCGGTGCCCGCCGGGGCTGCTCACCCCTCCGGCGGGCACCCCGGACACGACGGGTGGCTCAGGTCAGCTGGTCGGCTGGGGCACCGACTGGGGCACCAGGGTGGGCGGTGAAGCCATGAACTGGACGGGCGGACGGCCGGGGCGCAGCCGGCCGCGGTTGCGGTAGAGGCGGTGCAGGCGCTGGACCGCCACGAAGGCGGTCGTCCGGCCGGCCAGCGTCAGGCGGTACTTGAGCCGCAGCAGCGAACCCAGCCCGGCGATCTGCTCGGGGCCGATGGCCCGCAGCAGCCGGCCGACGTGCTCCTGGTAGGCCGCGCGGAACGCCCGGTCGCCGTCCGGCACCGACCAGAAGAACATCGGGATCTCCTCGACCAGGCTGTTCCGGTCGTAGGCACGCAGGTGGTCGCGGAACTCCGGCTCGGGGCGGGCCAGCAGCCACTCGCGGACCAGCTCCATCGAGCGCACCCGGTCGACCAGGCCCTTGGGGTCGGTCTTCATCTGCGTGATCGACACCTCGCCGCCCTCGCGGATGCGCCAGTGGTAGATCGGCTCGGAGAACACGTCCACACCGGTGGCGAGGAAGTGGTGCGGCACGCTGACCGGGGCGTCCTCGTACAGCAGGCCCTCGGGGTAGTGGACGCCGGCGCCGTCGTAGAAGCTGCGGCGGTAGACCTTGTTCCACGCGGTGCGGTCGGTGACCAGCGACGGGATCTCGGTCACGTGGGTGCTGCGGCGGGTCTGCGCGAACGGCTTGCTGTGGGCGTGGGACTGGTAGTACCCGGCCTCGCGGAAGCGCAGCGCGTTGCCGGCCGCGAAGTCCGAGCCGGTCTCGTCCAGCGTGGCGATCATCAGCTCGTACGCGCCCGGCGGCAGGGTGTCGTCACTGTCCACGAACGCCAGGTAGTCGGCGGCGGGGTCGAGGTGGCGCCAGCCGGTGTTGCGGGCCGCACCGAGGCCCTTGTTCTCCTGCTGGACCAGCCGGAAGCGCGTGTCCGCGGCGGCGTACTCCCGCGCGACGGCGGCGCTGGTGTCGGTCGAGCCGTCGTCGACCATGACGCACTCGAAATCGCTGAAGGTCTGGCCGGCGATCGAGTCGAGGCACTCCCGGAGGTAGCGCTCGACGTTGTAGATCGGTACGACGACGGACAGGCGTGGAGCCATCGGCTGCGCGGCCTTTCGATCAGGGAGGGCGACCGGCCCGTGGCGGGGTGCCGGGAGCGAACCGGCTCATTGTGCGGCTCCGATGCTGCCACAGAACGAACGGAGGGTGTCGGGGAGGTTGCGACTTGAAACTCTTCTGCACCGCGGAAGTTGGTGTCACCGGCGATCGGCGCGCCGGATGCCCGACGTTCCGTCAGTCCCGTCGGCCTGCTCAGGTGGCCTGCGCCGGATGACCTGCCCCGGCGGCCGGGGGATCTCCCCGCCTCCGTGGAGCTGGACCGGTCCGGAGGTCCGAGCGGCACCGGGCGGTCAGGCGGCCCAGGCGGCCCGAGCGGCGATCCGGCGGACCGAGCCCCGGACCGAGCCCCGGACCGGTGCCCGCCGGCCCGCGCCACCGGAACCGCCACCGCCCCCGTCGCCCAGGCCCGCACCCAGGCCCGCGCCCACACCCGCACCCCTGGACCACGCCTCCCGACCGCACCCCCCGGCACCGCGCGCCGCCCGCGCCCGCGGGGCCGGAGTTCGCACCTCCCGGGCGCGGGCTGTGACACTGGAGGAGCTCGAAAACTGAGGTGCGCGCCGCCGCACCTCCTTGCGAACCTAGAGGGATGCCCGCAGTGAGTTCTCCCGTAGCCCAGTCCGCCGGTGCCCCCGACGGGAGCCGTCGCAACGGCGCCGGCGGCGACGATCCAGGCGACGGCCCCGCGAAGGGCCCCGGCATCGCCGAGCTGGCCGCCCGGCTGCCCGGACTGACCCTGCGCGACCAGCAGCGGATCGGCCGCCGGCTGGAGGGCGCCCGGCGGGTCCGCAAGCCGGAGGCCTGGCGCAAGGTCGCCGACGAGATCGCCTCGGAGCTCGACCGGGCCGAGCTGCGGGTCGAGCAGCGCCGGGCCGCCGTCCCGGAGATCACGTACCCGGCCGAGCTCCCGGTCAGCCAGAAGAAGGACGACATCCTGGCCGCGATCCGCGACCACCAGGTGGTGATCGTGGCCGGTGAGACGGGCTCCGGGAAGACCACCCAGATCCCGAAGATCTGTCTGGAGCTGGGCCGGGGCGTGCAGGGCCTGATCGCGCACACCCAGCCGCGCCGGATCGCCGCCCGTACGGTGGCCGAGCGGGTGGCCGAGGAGCTGCGCACCCCGCTCGGCGAGGCGGTCGGCTGGAAGGTCCGGTTCACCGACCAGGTCGGGCCGGACACCCTGGTCAAACTGATGACCGACGGCATCCTGCTGGCCGAGATCCAGACCGACCGGGAACTGCGCCAGTACGACACCCTGATCATCGACGAGGCACACGAGCGCAGCCTCAACATCGACTTCATCCTCGGGTACCTCAAGCAGCTGCTGCCCCGGCGCCCTGACCTCAAGGTCGTCATCACCTCGGCGACCATCGACCCCGAGCGCTTCGCCAACCACTTCGGCGACGCCCCGATCATCGAGGTCTCCGGGCGCACCTACCCCGTCGAGGTCCGGTACCGCCCGATCGTGGACGACGCCGAGGGCGACGAGGACGACGGCCGGGTCGAGGTGGACCGCGACCGCGACCAGATCCAGGCGATCTGCGACGCCGCCGAGGAGCTGCAGGCGGAGGGGCCGGGCGACATCCTGGTCTTCCTCTCCGGAGAGCGCGAGATCCGCGACACCGCGGACGCCCTCGACAAACTGAAACTGAAGTTCACCGAGGTCCTCCCGCTCTACGCCCGGCTGAGCTCGGCCGAGCAGCACCGGGTGTTCCAGCGCTCCAACAGCCGCCGGATCGTGCTGGCGACCAACGTCGCGGAGACCTCGCTCACCGTGCCCGGCATCAAGTACGTGATCGATCCGGGCACCGCGCGGATCTCCCGCTACAGCCACCGCACCAAGGTGCAGCGCCTGCCGATCGAGGCGGTCAGCCAGGCCAGCGCCAACCAGCGCAAGGGCCGCTGCGGCCGTACCTCCGACGGCATCTGCATCCGGCTGTACTCGGAGGAGGACTTCCTCTCCCGGCCCGAGTTCACCGACGCCGAGATCCTGCGCACCAACCTGGCCTCGGTCATCCTGCAGATGACGGCGGCAGGTCTCGGCGACATCGCGGCCTTCCCGTTCCTGGACCCGCCGGACTCGCGCAACATCAAGGACGGCGTCAACCTGCTGCACGAGCTGGGCGCCCTCGACCCGGCCGAGAAGGACCCGCGCAAGCGCCTCACCCCGCTCGGCCGTCAGCTCGCCCAGCTGCCGGTCGACCCCCGGATGGCCCGGATGGTGCTGGAGGCGGACAAGAACGGCTGCGTCCGCGACGTGATGGTGATCGCCGCCGCCCTGTCCATCCAGGACCCGCGCGAGCGCCCCACCGAGAAGCGCCAGGTGGCGGACGAGCGGCACCGCCGCTTCCAGTCCGAGACCTCCGACTTCCTCGCCTACCTGGCGATGTGGCGCTATGTCAGGGAGCAGCAGAAGGAGCTCTCCTCCTCGGCGTTCCGCCGGATGTGCAAGGCCGAGTTCCTGAACTACCTGCGGATACGGGAGTGGCAGGACATCTATTCCCAGCTGCGCACGGTCGCCAAGCAGCTCGGCGTGACCATCGAGGAGCCGCACCCGGACGCGGAGCCGGACGCCGACCGGATCCACCAGTCGCTGCTGGCCGGCCTGCTCTCGCACATCGGCCTGTACGACGTGGAGAAGCGCGAGTACGGCGGCGCGCGTGCCGCCCGCTTCGCGGTCTTCCCCGGCTCCGGCCTGTTCAAGAAGCCGCCGCGCTGGGTGATGTCCGCCGAGCTGGTGGAGACGTCCCGGCTCTGGGCCCGGATCAACGCCAAGATCGAGCCCGAGTGGGTCGAGCCGCTGGCCGGCCATCTGATCAAGCGCAGCTACAGCGAGCCGCACTGGGAGAAGAAGGCCGGCGCGGTGCTGGCCTACGAGAAGGTGACCCTGTACGGGATGCCGATCGTCGCCCAGCGCAAGATCAACTACGGCCGGATCGACCCGGAGCTCTGCCGCGAGCTGTTCATCCGCAACGCCCTGGTCGAGGGCGACTGGGAGACCCACCACGACTTCTTCGCGGCCAACCGGAAGATGCTCGGCGAGGTCGAGGAGCTGGAGAACCGCGCCCGGCGCCGCGACATCATGGTCGACGACCAGACGCTCTTCGACTTCTACGACGCCCGGCTGCCCGAGGAGACCGTCTCCACCCGGCACTTCGACTCCTGGTGGAAGAAGACCCGCCACGACCAGCCCGACCTGCTCAACTTCGAGAAGTCGATGCTGATCAACGACGCGGCCGGCGGCATCACCGAGGAGGACTACCCGGACCACTGGCAGCAGGGCAAGCACCGCTTCAGGCTCACCTACCAGTTCGAACCGGGCAGCGACGCGGACGGCGTGACCGTGCACATCCCGCTGCCGGTGCTCAACCAGGTGACCTCCGAGGGCTTCGACTGGCAGATCCCGGGCCTGCGCGAGGAGCTGGTGACCGCCTACATCAGGGCGCTGCCGAAGGCGGTACGCCGCAACTTCGTCCCGGCGCCGGACTTCGCCCGGGCCGCCCTGCGCCAGGTGAAGGAGCGCCAGGAGGCCGGCACCTTCGGCTCCGCGGAGCCGCTGCTGCCGTCGCTGGAGCACATCCTGCGCCGGCTCACGGCCGTGACCGTCCCGCCGGACGCCTGGGACGACGAGCGGGTGCCGGACCACCTCAAGGTGACCTTCCGGGTGGTGGACGGCAAGCGGAAGCTGGCGGAGTCCAAGGATCTGGAGGAACTACGGCTGCGGCTCAAGCCCAAGCTGAAGGAGACGCTCTCCTCGGCCGCCTCCGGCCAGGGCATCGAGCAGAGCGGTCTGACCGCCTGGCCCGCCTCCCTGCCGGTGCTCCAGCGGACCTTCGAGCAGCGCTCCCGCGGCCACTCGCTGCGGGCCTACCCGGCGCTGGTGGATGACGGCGCCTCGGTGGCCGTGCGGCTGTTCGACACCGCGCAGGCCCAGGAGGAGGCCATGTGGGCGGGCACCCGCCGACTGCTGATGCTGACCACCAACTCCCCGGCCAAGTCGATCCAGGGCAGGCTGGGCAACCAGGCCAAGCTCGCGCTCTCCTACAACCCGCACGGCTCGATCCCCGCGCTGTTCGAGGACGTGGTCGCCTGCGCCGCCGACCGGCTGATGGCCACGGCCGGCGGCCCGGCCTGGGACGAGGCGGCGTTCGGCAAGCTCCTCGACAAGGTGCGGGCGGACCTGTACGAGGTCTCGGCGGACACCACGCTGAAGACGGCCGGCGCGCTGATCGCCTTCCACAAGGCGTCCAGCCGGCTGAAGACGGTGAGCAGCCCCGTCCTGCTGACGGCGGTGAACGACATCCGCCTGCACCTGGCCTCACTGGTCCACCCGGGCTTCGTCACCGACACCGGCTGGCGCCGGCTGACCGATCTGAAGCGCTACCTGCTGGCGGTGGACCGCCGGCTGGAGGCCCTGCCCAACCACCCGCAGCGGGACGCCCAGCAGCTGCTGAAGGTCCAGCAGGTTCAGCAGGAGTACGGGGAACTGCTGGCGGCCGTCCCGGCCGGGAAGCAGCCGACGCCCGAGGTACGACAGATCCGCTGGATGATCGAGGAGCTGCGGGTGAGCTTCTTCGCGCAGTCGCTGGGCACGCCGACCCCGGTCTCGGAGAAGCGGATCGTGAAGGCGATGGAGGCGGCCCGAGCCACGCTCTGAGCGCGGCGGGCGGCGGACGGGCCCCGGTGGTCCGCCCGCCGCCCGCCCGGGCGGTCTGAGCTGGCAGGGGCCCCCGCCCCCGGCCGGCGCCCGCTCGGAGCCGGTTCGACCTGGGGGCCCGCCATGCAGTACGATCTGTCTTGTTCGCACAGCGCAGCAAACAGAACGCGGCGCGAATGCCAGGTCCTGTGGAGCAGTTGGTTAGCTCGCCACCCTGTCAAGGTGGAGGTCGCGGGTTCAAGTCCCGTCAGGATCGCCCTACGCCGAAGGCCCGGAACCGCAAGGTTCCGGGCCTTCGGCCTTTGACGTCCGGTCATCTCATGGACCTCCGGTCGCCTCGCGCCGCGACCCCCGGCCCGATACCCCACTGCTGGTCTAGACCACAAGCACGGCCACTGTGACGGTCATCACTTTTCTCATCCTGAGACCGGCCTTCGACGACCCCCCTCCGAGGGTCACTAATTTAATATATAAAATTGCACCACCATTACCGGGGAATGCCCCCCGCCCCAGAGATATCCGATCCTTGCCTCGAAGAAAACATTCCGACCGGCCGAAAGGTTATCGCCGACAACGCCGAAGGGACCCTTCAGCAGACCCGGCGGAGTCTGCTGAACGGTCCCTTCGATCAAAAGAGCTTTTACTGCTGTCAGGCTTCGGTGCGCTGGGCCGGAATACCGGCCAGCAGGGCGCGCACCTCCGCCTCACGGTAACGGCGGTGCCCGCCGAGCGTGCGAATGGATGTGAGCTTGCCGGCCTTGGCCCAGCGGGTGACCGTCTTCGGGTCCACGCGGAACATGGTGGCGACCTCTGCCGGCGTCAGCAGGGGCTCAGCATCAGGGGTACGAGCGGTCATGAGCGGCCTCCTCGGAGAACCGAACCAGGGCGGTTCTATCCTTCAAATTCTGCACCTTGGCCCGCGATGCCCGAAATGACATACACAGGCCGAGTCGGTTATAGGACGAACGGCTTGTCCTGGTGTCTACAACTACACCATCCGTCCAGCCCCATCGGCCAAACCGCCAAAATTGGCTACCCTAGGGGCCAAGCATGACGAAGGACGATGGACTGGCCTATAACGGGCAGTCACGTTATGGTGACAATCGGTAATATCTGGGCCAGACCCGATGATTCCCAACAAAGCGCACATCTACTCCAGAACCACCCAAAAGTGGGCACGCTCGTGTGGAAGTGGGCTGGTTGTCCCATTTTTACACATAGGGGTAAGTTCACGTCAACGGTGAGTAGTGTCACGTTCGAGAGGTATTGACCCGAACCGGGACCTAGGTCTCGACTTTCGGGCCGAAGGACCCTGTCAGCATGCCAAGCCGCACCGACAACCGGCCCCCACCGACCCCCACCGGCCCTGACACGGCATCAAGCGACCCGCAGCCGCGGTGTCCTCAGTTCGCCTGCCGCAGCCCCAGCACGCGGCGCCAGCGCTTCGCGACCGCCTCGTACGCCCGCAGCGCCTCCGTCGTCTCCCCGGCCCGCAGCGCCGCCAGACCCTCCTCCAGCTCGCCGGCCGAGCGGTCGGCGGCCAGTCGCTCGGATCCGAGCAGGTGCACCAGGCCGCCGTAGTCCAGCTCGACCAGCGAACGCGGGTGGAACTCCTCCAGCCAGCGCCCCACCTGTTCCGCCGCACCGGCGGGCCGGCCCTGCGGCAGATCCGTCCGCAGCGCCCGGTAGGCCCGCGCCACCCGCCGCCGGGCCTGGGCCATCGGTGTCAGGTAGAAGAGCGCGGCCGGCACCGGGACGTCCCCCTCCCCGGGCCCCGCGGCCGCGGCCGGGACGAAGCAGCGGTCCTCCTCGCCGAACGGCAGGAACCAGTGCACCGGCACCTCCCAGCGGCTGGTGAGGATCCACGGCCGGGCGTCCGGGTGCTCGGCCCGCCAGCGCTCCCGGTCGGCCTCCGCGGCGGCCCGCGCGGCCGGTGGCAGCGCGGTGTCCAGCAGCGCCACCGGCCAGCTCTCCCGCAGCTCGTCCAGCGCCTGCCAGTTGCGGAGCCTGGTGGCCCAGGGGCAGACATAGGTGACCTGGTCCACGACCCGGACGAAGGCCCGCCCGCTCTCCCGCTCGGGCAGCGCGCGCGGTGTGCGCCCCACCAGCTCGGCGAGCGCCGCCCGCTGCTCCTCGAGCGCTGCCCCGGCCACCGCCTGCTCCACCGCGTCCGCGTCCGGGCCGTGCGTCGTCGCGTACGCCTGCCAGCGGGCCCGCTCCGGCTCCGGGAAGGCGGCCAGCGGCTCGTAGACCCGCAGGTGGGCCGCATAGGGCGGAAGCACGGAGGTACGCACGGCGGTCACGCTTCGCATCGTCGCACGGGCCGCCCGCGGACCGGGAGGGTGCACACCGGCGCACGGCGACAACCTCGTGCACGGGGGATCACCCGGCCCTTGCCGGACTACGCTTCGCCATAGGCGCCCGCACCACAGCAGCGGGCCTCGGATACTGGAGTCACCACAGTGACCGACGTACAGACCACCTCCGCTACGCACCCCGTACCCGGCGTGCTCAGCAGGATCTTCCGCACCGAGCAGGACGGCGCCCCCGGCGACGGCCACGAGCAGGTCGTGCTCTGCCACGACCGCGGCTCAGGGCTCAAGGCGATCATCGCCATCCACTCCACCGCGCTCGGCCCCGCCCTCGGCGGCACCCGCTTCTTCCCCTACGCCACCGAGGAGGAGGCGCTGGAGGACGCGCTGCGCCTGTCGCGCGGCATGAGCTACAAGAACGCGCTGGCCGGCCTCGACCTCGGCGGCGGCAAGGCCGTCATCATCGGCGACCCCGGCCGGGACAAGAACGAGGCGATGCTCCGCGCGTACGGCCGCTTCGTGGAGTCCCTGAACGGGCGTTACGTGACCGCCTGCGACGTGGGCACCTACGTCCAGGACATGGACGTCGTCGCCCGCGAGACCCGGTTCGTCACCGGCCGCTCGCCCGAGCAGGGCGGCGCCGGGGACTCCTCCATCCTGACCGCCTTCGGCGTCTTCCAGGGCATGCGCGCCAGCGCGCAGGCCCGCTGGGGCCAGCCCACCCTGCGCGGCCGCCGGGTCGGCGTCGCGGGCGTCGGCAAGGTCGGCCACCACCTGGTCGGCCACCTGGTGGCCGACGGCGCGGTCGTCGTCGTCACGGACGTCTCCGAGGCGGCCGTGAACCGCGTCCGGGCCGCCTACCCGGAGGTGGAGGTGGTCGCCGACACCCCCGCGCTGCTGGCGGCCTCCCTGGACCTCTACGCGCCCTGCGCGCTGGGCGGCGCGCTGGACGACCACACGGTGGGCGCGCTCGGCGCGGCCGGCACCGCGGTGGTCTGCGGCGCGGCCAACAACCAGCTGGCCCACCCCGGTGTCGAGAAGGACCTCGCCGACCGCGGCATCCTGTACGCCCCGGACTACCTGGTGAACTCGGGCGGCGTGATCCAGGTCGCGGACGAGATCCAGGGCTTCAACTTCGACCGGGCCAAGAACAAGGCCACCAAGATCTTCGACACCACGCTGGAGATCTTCACCCGGGCCACCGCCGACGGTGTGCCGCCGGCCGTCGCCGCCGACCGCCTCGCCGAGAAGCGGATGCGGGAGATCAGCGCGCTGCGCACGGTCCTGCTGCCCGGCGCCCGGATCAGCTGACCGATCGTGGGGGGCGGGGCCGTTTCCCGTCCCCCACGCATCACGATGTGGAACCGGATTCTCACTTCTGCGTCCGCTCGGGTGATCGGGAGCCCCCCTTGGGGGGATAATCAAGGCTGGAACGACGGACCGGGAACACCTCCGGACAGCCTGAAAAAGCCCAGAAAACCGCCCCTGAGCTGGTAAGACCGCCTCTCGGGTGCCGACGGTGCGCGCCACGTCACACTGACGACGTACCGTCCAGCGGCAGAAACAGGTACCGTTAATGCTCCAAGGGACGGTTCTCCCCATTCGGGCAGGCCGCTCCTGATCATGAACACGTGTCAGACTCGGGGCCGTGAGCCCCATCGTTGAGGGGGTCGACCCATGGGGCGCGGCCGGGCCAAGGCCAAGCAGACGAAGGTCGCCCGCGAGCTGAAGTACAACAGCGGCGGGTTCGATGCCAACCGTCTGTCCAGCGAGCTGGGCGTATCGCCCTCGACTCCGATCGAGCCTGAGCCGATCGAGGAAGAGGACGACGACGACCCCTACGCGGCGTATGCGAATCTCTACGCCGACGAGGACGAGGACGACGACTCCGAGGCGGAGAGCGGCCACACCCAGGCCCGCCGCCGCGCGTAGTCACCGTCCGGCCTGACCGGCCCTGGCGCTCCGAGCGCCGGGCCGGTTTTCGGCGTTCCCGGACGTGGCCGCCGCGCGGAGCCGCCCTCCGCGTCCGGATGTGACGGGGGCCCCTTCGCCGGCGTCCGGCGAAGGGGCCCCCGTGCCACGGCTCAGACCGTGGCGAAGCCCTCGTACGCGTTGTACAGCGCCGCGCCGTCGGTGTGCTCCCCGGTGCGGTCGACGACGTCGCCGAGCAGCCAGGCCTCGACCCCGCGGTCCTCCAGGATCGCCAGCACGGCGTCCACCGACTCCGGCGGGACCACGGCGACCATGCCGACGCCCATGTTCAGCGTCTTCTCGATCTCCAGGGTGGCCACCTTGCCGACCCGGGCCACCGTCTGGAAGACCGGCAGCGGCGTCCAGGTGCCGCGGTCCAGGCGGGCGTGCAGGCCGGCCGGGATGACCCGGGCCAGGTTGGCGGCCAGGCCGCCGCCGGTGATGTGCGAGAAGGCGTGGATCTCGGTGGAGCGGGTGAGCGCCAGGCAGTCCAGCGAGTAGATCCTGGTCGGCTCCAGGAGCTCCTCGCCCAGCGTGCGGCCGAACTCCTCGACCTTGCGGTCCAGGCTCCAGCCGGCCTCGTTCAGCAGCACGTGGCGCACCAGCGAGTAGCCGTTGGAGTGCAGGCCGGAGGCGGCCATCGCGATCACCACGTCACCCGCGCGGACCCGCTCGGCGCCCAGCAGCGCGTCGGCCTCCACCACGCCGGTACCGGCGCCCGCGACGTCGTAGTCGTCCGGCCCGAGCAGGCCGGGGTGCTCGGCGGTCTCGCCGCCGACCAGCGCGCAGCCGGCCAGGGCGCAGCCCTCGGCGATGCCCTTGACGATCTGGGCGACGCGCTCCGGGACGACCTTGCCGACGCAGATGTAGTCGGTCATGAAGAGCGGCTCGGCGCCGCAGACGACCAGGTCGTCGACGACCATGCCGACCAGGTCGTGGCCGATGGTGTCGTGCTTGTCCATGGCCCGCGAGATGGCGACCTTGGTGCCGACGCCGTCGGTGGCCGAGGCCAGCAGCGGCCGCTCGTAGCGCTTGAAGGCGGAGGCGTCGAAGAGCCCGGCGAAGCCACCGAGGCCGCCGACCACCTCGGGGCGGTTGGCCTTCCTGACCCACTGCTTCATGAGTTCGACGGCGCGGTCGCCGGCCTCGATGTCGACACCTGCGGCGGCGTAGGTGGCACCGCTCTCGTTGCTGGTCACTGCGTGCGGCCCTCTCGGGTCAGGGGGTGAACAGCCGCGGGGCCCGGGTGAACGGGCCCCGCGGCGGAAAATTACGGTCGGCGCAGCGCGTCGGCCGCGCCACCGCCACCGAGCAGCGACTGGACACCGTCCAGATCGGCACCCGAGTGCGGCTTGCCACGGACTGCGGGGGGCTGCTGGCTGCCCTTGATCTCGGCCTCCAGCAACAGCTTGCCGAGCAGCGCCGGGTCGGGCAGCTCCATCGGGTAGACCCCGTCGAAGCAGGCTCGGCAGAGGTTGTCCTTGGGCTGCGCGGTCGCCTCGATCATGCCCTCGAGGGAGATGTACGCCAGGGAGTCCGCGCCGAGCGTGCGGCCGATCTCCTCGACGGTCATGCCGTTGGCGATCAGCTCCGCGCGGGTGGCGAAGTCGATGCCGAAGAAGCAGGGCCACTTCACCGGCGGCGAGGAGATCCGGATGTGCACCTCGGCGGCGCCCGCCTCACGCAGCATCCGCACCAGCGCGCGCTGGGTGTTGCCGCGCACGATGGAGTCGTCGACGACGACCAGGCGCTTGCCCGCGATGACTTCCTTGAGCGGGTTGAGCTTGAGCCGGATGCCGAGCTGGCGGATCGTCTGGCTGGGCTGGATGAAGGTACGGCCCACGTAGGCGTTCTTCACCAGGCCGGAGCCGTACGGGATACCGCTGGCCTCGGCGTATCCGATGGCGGCCGGGGTGCCGGACTCCGGAGTCGCTATCACCAGGTCCGCGTCGACCGGCGCCTCCTTGGCCAGCTTGCGCCCCATCTCCACCCGGGAGAGGTGCACGTTGCGGCCGGCGATGGAGGTGTCGGGGCGGGCCAGGTAGACGTACTCGAAGACGCAGCCCTTGGGCTTGGCCTCGGCGAAGCGGCTGCTGCGCATGCCGTTCTCGTCGATGGCGATCAGCTCGCCGGGCTCCACCTCGCGGATGTAGGAGGCGCCGCAGATGTCGAGCGCGGCCGTCTCGGAGGCGACCACCCAGCCGCGCTCCAGCCGGCCGAGGACCAGCGGGCGGATGCCCTGCGGGTCACGGGCGGCGTAGAGCGTGTGCTCGTCCATGAAGACCAGCGAGAAGGCGCCCTTGACCGCGGGCAGCACCAGCTGGGCGGTCTCCTCGATGGAGAGCTCCGGGTGGCCCGCGAGCAGGGCTGTCACCAGATCGGTGTCGTTGGTCGCGGCGCTGCGGCCCGAGCGGGAGACGTGCTCCTCCCCGGGCAGTTCGGCGACCATCTCCGCCAGTTCGGCGGTGTTCACCAGGTTTCCGTTGTGCCCGAGGGCCAGCGAACCGTGAACGGTCGCGCGGAAGGTCGGCTGGGCGTTCTCCCAGACCGAGGAACCGGTGGTCGAGTAGCGGGCGTGTCCGACGGCGATATGCCCGTGCAAGGACCCCAGAGAGGCCTCGTCGAAGACCTGGGAGACAAGTCCCATGTCCTTGAAGACGAGAATCTGGGAGCCGTTGCTCACTGCGATGCCCGCGGATTCCTGTCCACGGTGCTGCAGGGCGTATAGGCCGAAGAACGTGAGCTTGGCGACCTCCTCGCCGGGAGCCCAGACACCGAAGACGCCGCAAGCGTCCTGGGGGCCTTTCTCGCCGGGAAGAAGATCGTGGTTGAGTCTTCCGTCACCACGTGGCACGTCTTCGAGTCTAGGGCAGTTGGCACGGCGTTCAGGAACGGGGGAGGGGCGGATCGTCGGAGGATCAACCGGCGACGCGCGTAGACAAAACCCCTTACCGGAAGGCCGGTTCGAGCCGGGGCCGAACGGCGAACCGGCGCACTGCCTTGGCATGGGCGCCCGTTGGCGCCCCCGGACGTCCGGTCGCCCACCCGCACACCGGTCGGGCCCGACCCGGCAACGTGACCCTGCTCACCCGTGGGCCCGCGGGCCCACGGCGCCGGCCGGACCGGGACGTCGGGCCGGTCCGTCGCCGCCTGCGCCCTCGCCGTCCCGCCGGGGGAGCGGGCCGGAGGCCGGCCATGGGCCGGAGCCGGTGCGGGCCCGGGCCCGGGTGCTCCTCAGCCGGTGGGCGGCAGCAGCAGCCGCCACGCCCCGGCGTGCACCGTCCAGGTCCGGGACCGGACCGGTCCGGAGGGATGTCCGTCCGCCTCGTAGGCGAAGCCGCGCCCGTTCACCGTCACGCTGGTCGCCCGGCCCCGGACCAGCGCCCCCGGGGCGCGGACCACGATCTCCATCGCGCCCTCGCCGAGCGGCAGGCTGATCTGCACCACCCGGACCGGCCGGTGGACGTCGGCGAGCAGTCGCCCGTCCGCCTCGACCCGCAGCCGGGCCTCGGTGTGCTCGCCACCCTCGGACGGCATAGCAGTCGCCTGCTCGGCCGCAGCCAGTTTCGCCCATAGCGAACGCCAGCCACCCATCCGGCCCATCCCCCGCCGGCCGCCCGCGCCGGAGATCCGCAGCTCTCCCAGCACCACCCCGCCACCGTCGTCCACCAGCAGGTCCAGCTCGCGCGGCACGCCGGTGAGGACGGCCCGGGCGGCCTGCACCGGCTCCGCCGGCACCCCCAGCGCGCGCGCCGCCGACAGCTCCGGGGCCCGACCCACCGGGATCAGCCCGACCGGGTCGCTGCCCAGCTCACGCTGCCGGTGCAGGGCCTGGAGCACCCGCTGGAGGGCCAGATCGGATCCGATCACGACCGGCCGCCGGCGGCCCCGGTGCGAAAGAACCCGGTCCAGTTCGGACGGGCTCTCCGGGTGCGCCACCTTGGCGTCCGCCCCTCCGCAGAGCACATCCTTCGCGATCCGTACCGACTCTCCGTCGGTCTGCTTGGCCGCCGGGTCGAGCAACACGAGCAGTGGCTCGCCGTTGCTCGGAGTGGCAGCGTGGGATGCGGGCGTGGACAGGGACGACACGACCGGTCCTTCCTCAGGTAATCTCTCGGTGCAAGAGCCCCTTGCGCTATTGCGCCAGGGGCTTCGTCTATCTCGGGGCAGACTGCGGCCTACGCAGGATGCCCCAACCGGAAGGGGTGTACGCCTGTGCCGGCACTCGTGCTCGTTGGCGCTCAGTGGGGGGACGAGGGCAAGGGGAAGGCGACCGACCTCCTCGGTGGCTCCGTCGACTATGTCGTCCGCTACCAGGGCGGCAACAACGCCGGTCACACGGTGGTCATCGGCGACCAGAAGTATGCCCTGCACCTGCTCCCTTCCGGCATTCTCAGCCCGAATGTGACGCCGGTGATCGGTAACGGCGTCGTGATCGACCCGGGTGTGCTGCTCTCCGAGCTGGCCGGCCTGAACGAGCGCGGCATCGACACCTCGAAGCTGCTGATCTCGGGCAACGCCCACCTGATCACGCCGTACCACCGCACCCTGGACAAGGTCACCGAGCGCTTCCTCGGCAAGCGCAAGATCGGTACCACCGGCCGCGGCATCGGCCCGACCTACGCGGACAAGATCAACCGCGTCGGCATCCGGGTGCAGGACATCTTCGACGAGTCGATCCTGCAGCAGAAGGTCGACGCGGCCCTGCACGACAAGAACCAGCTGCTGGTCAAGCTCTACAACCGCCGCGCCATCCCGGCCGAGCTGGTCGTCCAGGAGTACCTCGGCTACGCCGACAAGCTGCGCCCCTACCTCGCCGACACCACCCTCGTCCTGGACGAGGCGCTCAAGGCGAACAAGGTCGTCCTGCTGGAGGGCGGCCAGGGCACCCTGCTGGACGTCGACCACGGCACGTACCCCTTCGTGACCTCGTCCAACCCGACCGCCGGCGGCGCCTGCACCGGCGCCGGCATCGGCCCGACCAAGATCGACCGGGTCATCGGCATCCTCAAGGCGTACACCACCCGCGTCGGCTCGGGCCCGTTCCCGACCGAGCTGCTGGACGCCGACGGCGACGCGCTGCGCCGGATCGGCGGCGAGCGCGGTGTCACCACCGGGCGCGACCGCCGCTGCGGCTGGTTCGACGCGGTGATCGCGCGCTACGCGACCCGGGTCAACGGTCTGACCGACTTCTTCCTGACCAAGCTGGACGTGCTCACCGGCTGGGAGGAGATCCCGGTCTGCGTCGCGTACGAGATCGACGGCAAGCGCGTCGAGGAGCTCCCGTACAACCAGTCGGACTTCCACCACGCCACGCCGATCTACGAGAACCTCCCCGGCTGGACCGAGGACATCAGCAAGGCGCAGACCTTCGCCGACCTGCCGAAGAACGCGCAGGCGTACGTGAAGGCGCTGGAGGAGATGTCCGGCGCGCCGATCTCGGCCATCGGCGTCGGCCCGGGCCGGACCGAGACGATCCAGATCAACTCGTTCGTCTAGCACCCGGGCCCTTCGGGGCCGGGCGCACGAAGGGCCTCGCGGTTCTCCGCGGGGCCCTTCGCTCTCTCCCGTGATTGCACTAGTTCAATAGCCTGTTGCATCTAGTGCATAGTCGGACTACCGTCCCGGTCATGACCGCACAGCTGCCCGCACCCGTCACCCTCACCGGCCGCCACGTCCGCCTGGAGCCGCTCGGCCGCCATCACCTGCCGGATCTCTTCGCCGCCGCCGGCGGGGACGAGGAGGTGTGGCGCTGGATCCCCTCCGGCACCCCGCACACCGTCGAGGAGCTCGGCGCGGTGATCGACAAGCGGATCGCCGAGATCGCCGCCGGGGGCGCGGTGGTGTTCGCCGTGATCGGACTCGACAGCGGCCGGGCCGTCGGCATGACCGGCTACCACGCCTTCGACGCCCAGGACGAGCTCGTCGAGATCGGCGGCACCTGGTACGCCCGCTCCTGCTGGCGCACCGCCGTCAACACCGAGTCCAAACTGCTGCTCCTCACCCACGCGTACGAGGACCTGGGCATGGGGCGGGTGTTCTGGAAGACCGACCACCTGAACGAGCGCTCGCGGAGCGCCATCCTGCGCCTCGGCGCGACGTTCGAGGGCATCCACCGGCGCGAGCGCCGGCGGGCGGACGGCACCTGGCGCGACAGCGTCTACTTCTCGATGCTGGCGGACGAATGGCCCGCCGCGAAGGCCCGGCTGACGGAACGCCTGGCCCGGGCCTGACGGGAACCCGGCCTGACGCAAGCGCAGCCCGATGGGACCGCAGCCCGACGGGAGCGCAGGCCCGGCGCAGGCGCGGGCCGGGCGGGTGCCGTCGGGCCGGTGCGGTCACGCGACCGACCGTGGAGTGGGCTACCGTCCCGCGACCGCCCGGCGCGCGACCGACCGTGGGCCGGGCGCCCGTCAGGCGATGGCGGCCGAGACGATGGCGGCCACCGCGAGGTTGCAGCTGGCCGACACCCACACCGCCGGGTGCGGCTCGGGGTCGACCAGGACGGCGCCGAGCCGGCCGGGCGTCAGCAGGTCCACCGCCCAGAACGCCACCGCCATCAGCACCAGGCCGAGCAGTCCGAACAGGGCCGTCGAGGCCAGGCCCTTCCCGAAGTCCTCGTAGGTGTAGAGGATCGCCGTGAAGACGATCCCGCCGATCCCGAGCAGCGCCGAACTGAGCAGCACGGCCGCGTTGCGGTTGCGCTCCACCCATATCTGGCGGCCCAGCTTCCCCGGCGTCAGCAGGTCGACCAGGCCCACCCCGAGGAGCAGCAGCACGATGCCCACGGCTCCGAAGGCCGCCGCCGCGCCGAGACCGTGCACGATGTCGTTCATGGGCGCTCCCCCAGGGTCTGCCGCCGCCCGCCGGGCCACCGCCGGGGGTCAAGGATCGGCAAAACATACCGCATGACCGAGGGCCCGCCGAGAGTCGTGCACGCGGTCCGCGGCACCGGCCCGGCGGGCCGCCGTGGGCCGGCTCAGTCCTCCTCGTCCACCAGGTGGTCGACGCAGGCGGCGACCGCGAGCAGCAGACCGGCGTCCGCGCCGTCCGCGATCTCCACGCCGTAGGTGTCGCGGATCCGGAACCACTTGCGGGAGATCCGCGCGAGCTCGTCCCCGTGGTCGTTCTCGATCCGGTAGTCCTTGCCGATCAGATTGCCGTGGATCTTCAGCTCCCCGCCGTCGGCGAGCTCGACCAGGTACTTGTCGCGGAAGGGGGTGAAGAGCTTCTCCCGCACCGTCGCGATCACGTGGCCGTCGGCGTTCTCGATCTTCATGGCGTCACGGACGGTGAACGCCTTCTCCTTGATCACGGCGACCACCCGGCCCGTCGAGTCCTTCAGCTCGAAGGTGTCGCGCAGCCGCAGCACCTTGCCGTCCACCAGGTAGGCCTTGCGGCCGTCCTCGTCCTCGATCCAGTAGTCGTCGCCGATCGCGAACAGCCGTTCCCTGATGAGGTACTTCACGCCGTCTCCTGAGTGCTCCGTGTCGGGCTCCCATTCGACCCGATCCCGGGCCGCCTGCCCAGCACCCGCGCGGTAACAGGATTCAATGACCGTATGCAGAACGCCGACGCCGCTCCCTTCCGCACGCCCCGCCTCGACCTTGTGCCGCTGCGGCCGCAGGACGCCGAGGAGATGGCCGCCGTCCTCGCCGACCCCGCCCTGCACGCCTTCACCGGCGGCGCTCCGGACTCCCCCGAGGCCCTGCGCGCCCGCTACGAACGCCAGGCGGCCGGCTCCCCCGACCCGGCCGTGCACTGGCACAACCGGATCATCCGGCTGCGCGCCGACGGCCGCGCCGCCGGGTACGTCCAGGCCACGGTGAGCGGCGACGGCGCCGAGATCGCCTGGGTGGTCGGCACCCCCTGGCAGGGCCGGGGCATCGCCACCGAGGCCGCCCGCGCCCTGGTGGCCGCGCTGCGGGGGCAGGGCGTGCGCACCGTGACCGCCCACATCCACCCCGCCCACCTCGCCTCCGCCGCCGTGGCCCGGGCGGCCGGGCTCGCCCCGACCGACGAGTGGCAGGACGGCGAGATCCGCTGGCGGCTGCAGGCCGGGTGACGCGGCCGGGCACCGGAGCGCGGCGGGGACGGGCGCCCGCGCCGGTACGGCAGCGTCACCCGGCCGCTCGAATCGGGGTGCCCGGAATGCGGACGCCGGTGGTGCGGTTTGATGGGGGTATGGCATCTCGTGCACGTGTACGCGCCCCCGAACTCGTCGGGGCAGGCGGTTGGCTCAACACCGGCGGCAAGGATCTCTCGCTCGCGGACTTCCGCGGCAAGATCGTGATCGCCGACTTCTGGACGTTCTGCTGTGTCAACTGCCTGCACGTCCTGGACGAGCTGCGCGAGCTGGAGGAGAAGCACCGCGACACCTTGGTGATCGTCGGCGTGCACTCCCCGAAGTTCGTGCACGAGGCCGACCACCAGGCGGTGGTCGACGCCGTGGCCCGGTACGAGGTGCACCACCCCGTGCTCGACGACCCGGCGCTGGTGACCTGGAAGCAGTACGCGGTGCGCGCCTGGCCGACGCTGGTGGTGATCGACCCGGAGGGGTACGTGGTCGCCCAGCACGCCGGCGAAGGGCACGCGCACGCGATCGCCAAGCTGGTCGAGGAGCTGGAGGCCGAGCACGCGGCGAAGGGCACGCTGCGGCGCGGCGACGGGCCGTACGTGGCGCCGGAGCCGGTCGCGGGGGATCTGCGGTTCCCCGGCAAGGCGGTGCGGCTGGCGAACGGCAACTTCCTGGTGGCCGACTCCGGGCACCACTCGCTGGTCGAACTCGACGGGGACGGCGAGCGCGTGCTGCGCCGGATCGGGGACGGCGAGCGCGGGCTGGTCGACGGCCTCGCGCCCCGGTTCAGCGAGCCGCAGGGGCTGGCGCTGGTGCCGCGGGGGCTGGACCTCGGCTACGACGTGGTGGTGGCCGACACGGTGAACCACGTGCTGCGCGGGGTCCGCCTCTCCGACGGCGAGGTCCGGACGCTGGCGGGCACCGGGAAGCAGTGGTGGCAGGGTTCGGCCACCGAGGGCCCGGCCCTCGGGGTCGAGCTCTCCTCGCCCTGGGACGTCGCCTGGTTCGACGGCAGGGTCTGGATCGCGATGGCGGGGGTGCACCAGCTCTGGGCCTACGACCCGGCGGCCGGCACGGTCGGCGTCGCGGCAGGCACCACCAACGAGGGGCTGGTGGACGGACCGGTGGCGCAGGCCTGGTTCGCCCAGCCCTCCGGACTGGCCGTCTCGGCGGACGGCGAGCGGCTCTGGGTCGCCGACTCGGAGACGTCCGCCCTGCGCTGGGTTTCACGTGAAACCATGACGGTGCACAGCGCCGTCGGCACCGGCCTGTTCGACTTCGGGCACCGGGACGGCGAGGCGGGGCAGGCGCTGTTCCAGCACCCGCTGGGGGTGACGGTGCTGCCGGACGGCTCGGTGGCGGTCTGTGACACCTACAACCACGCGCTGCGCCGCTACGTCCCGCCGGCCGAGGAGGGCGGGAGCGGCGAGGTGACCACCCTGGCGACCGATCTGCGGGAGCCCTCGGGGGCCGTCCTGGTGGACGGCGACATCGTGGTGGTGGAGTCGGCCCGGCACCGGCTGACCAGGCTGCGGCTGCCCGAGGCGGCAGTCAGCGTCGAGGCGGTGGCGCACCGGACCCAGCGCGCGGCCACCGAGGTCGCGCCGGGCGTGTTCCAACTGGACGTGGTGTTCTCCGCGCCGACCGGCCAGAAGCTGGACGAGCGCTACGGCCCGTCCACCCGGCTGCTGGTCAGCTCCACCCCGCCGGAACTGCTGCTCTCCGGTGCGGGGCCGGACTCCGCGCTCAACCGCGAGCTGGTGTTCTCCGAGGACGTGACCGAGGGCGTGCTGCACGTCTCCGCGATGGCCGCGTCCTGCGACGACGACCCGGAGATCGAGTACCCGGCCTGCCACGTCCACCAGCAGGACTGGGGCGTACCGGTGAAGCTCACGCCGGGTGGCGTGCGCCGGCTCCCGCTGGTGCTCGCCGGCATGGAGTAGTCCGCCGGACAGGAGAGCGGGCCCGGGGTTCTCGACAGGACGAGCCCCGGGCCCCCGCATGCGCCGCTCAGCCCTCCAGGAACGCCTTGATCGCACTCGCCAGCAGATAGGGGTCGTCCGCCCCGCAGAGCTCCCGGGCCGAGTGCATCGACAGCGCGGCGATTCCGCAGTCCACGGTGGTGATCCCCAGCCGTGCGGCGGTGATCGGGCCGATGGTGGTGCCGCAGGGCATCGCGTTGTTGGAGACGAAGGTCTGCCACGGCACCCCCGCCTTCTCGCAGGCCGCGGCGAAGACCGCCCGGCCCACCCCGTCGGTCGCGTACCGGTTGTTGACGTTGACCTTCAGGATCGGCCCGCCGTTGGGCAGCGGGTGGTGCCCCGGCTCGTGCCGCTCGCTGTAGTTCGGGTGGACGGCGTGGCCCATGTCCGAGGAGAGGCAGACCGTGCCGGCCAGCGCACGGGCCCGGTCCTCCGGACTGCCGCCGCGGGAGTAGACACTGCGCTCCAGCACGTTGCCGAGCAGCGGGCCCTGCGCACCGGTGTCCGACTCGCTGCCGGTCTCCTCGTGGTCGAAGGCGGCCAGCACCGGGATGTACTGCGCAGTGCCCCCGGCGACCGCGGCCAGCGCGGCGGCGGCGGCGTGCACCGAGAGCAGGTTGTCCAGCCGGGGGCCGGCCAGCAGCTCGCGGTCCCGGCCCAGGTAGGCGGGCGGCTGGACGTCGTGGGTCATCAGGTCCCAGCCGACGATGTCGCCGGCGGCGACCCCGGCGCGCTCCGCGACGTACTCGATCAGCGAGCCCTCGTCCTGCCTGCCGAGGCCCCAGATCGGCGTCAGGTGGCGCTGCTTGTCGAGCTTGAGACCGTCGTTGACCTGGCGGTCCAGGTGGATCGCCAGCTGCGGCACCCGCAGCAGCGGCTCGTCGAGCTGGACCAGCCGGGTGGTGCCGTCGAGCAGCGCCAGGCGGCCGGAGAGACCGAGGTCGCGGTCGAGCCAGGTGTTCAGCGGTACGCCGCCGTAGATCTCGACCGCCACCTGCCGCCAGCCCGCCGATCCGGTGTCCGGCACCGGCTTGACCCGCAGGTTCGGCGAGTCGGTGTGGGTGCCCACCACCCGGAACGGCGTCTGCGGGCCGGCGCCCTGCGGCACGTACCAGGCGATCATCGCGCCGCCCCTGATCACGTACCGGCCACCGGCCGCCCCGTCCCAGGCGTCGGTCTCGGCCACCTGCCGGAAGCCCACCTTCTCCAAGCGCTCGGCCGCGCTGGCCACCGCGTGGTAGGGCGACGGCGAGGAAGCGAGGAAGGCGATCAGGTCGTCGGTGTGCGTCCGGTCGAAGAAGGCCTGGCGGGCGGCGGTCGACATGCTGCTCCTGGGTCGAGGGAGGGTCGAAACCGGTCGGGGAGGCGGCTTCGCACCATTGAGCATATGCCCGTACACGGACATGACAGCCTGATACGGCCAACGGGTACAGAACGGGGACGACACCGTGAAGTCGTGAAGTAGTGAGGCGAACGCGGTGTGTCAGATCTCCCCGGCGGGCTCGCCGATCCCCGGCTTCGCGGCGGCTTCTGACCGCCGGTCGGCCGGGCGGCCGCCCCCGGCGCCGGGGCCCCGCAGACCGGCCGCGGCGGGCAGCCGGCCGTAGCCGGGCGCCGGTGCGGCGGGCAGCAGGAAGGGGGCCCACCGGCTCTCGGCGGGCCCCCTTCCTGCTGAGGGTGGGTCAGGCGGTCAGTGGACGGCAGACCTAGAAGGCCTCCTCCGCCAGGTTCATGATGTCGTTGTCGACGCCCTCGGCGATCACCCGCTGCGGGGTGATCGTCGGCAGCACGTTGCGGGCGAAGAAGCGGGCCGCGGCGACCTTGCCCTGGTAGAAGGGGATGTCCTTGTCCGAGGCGCCGGCCTCCAGCTTGGCCAGCGCGACGCTCGCCTGGCGCAGCAGCAGCCAGCCGATCACCACGTCGCCGGAGACCATCAGCAGGCGGGTGCTGTTGAGGCCCACCTTGTACATGTTCTTGACGTCCTGCTCGACCGAGGAGAGGTCGGCGAGCATCGTGCCGACGATCGCCTCCAGGTCGCCGGCGGCCTTGGCGAGCAGCTCGCGCTCGGTGGCCAGGGCGTCGCCGCCCTCGCCGGTGCCGAGGAACTTCTGGATCTGCTCGGAGACCGCGGTGAGCGCCTGGCCGCCGTCCTTGACGATCTTGCGGAAGAAGAAGTCCAGGCCCTGGATCGCGGTGGTGCCCTCGTAGAGGGTGTCGATCTTGGCGTCCCGGATGTACTGCTCCAGCGGGTACTCCTGCAGGTAGCCGGAGCCGCCGAAGGTCTGCAGGGACTGCGCGAGCTGCTCGTAGGACTTCTCCGAGCCGTAGCCCTTGACGATCGGCAGCAGCAGGTCGTTGAGGCGCTCGGCGGCCTCGTCGTGCTCGCCGCGCAGGCGGGCGGCCAGCACGTCGTCCTGGGTGGAGGCGGTGAACAGGACCAGCGCGCGCATGCCCTCGGCGTAGGCCTTCTGGGTCATCAGCGAGCGGCGGACGTCCGGGTGGTTGGTGATGGTGACCCGGGGGGCGGCCTTGTCCAGGAAGTTCGAGATGTCGGCGCCCTGCACGCGCTCCTTGGCGTACTCCAGCGCGTTCAGGTAACCGGTGGAGAGGGTGGCGATGGCCTTCGTGCCGACCATCATCCGGGCGAACTCGATGATCTTGAACATCTGGCGGATGCCGTCGACGGTCTCGCCGAGCAGCCAGCCCTTGGCCGGGTGCTTGGCGCCGAAGGTCATCTCGCAGGTGTTGGAGGCCTTGAGGCCCATCTTGTGCTCGACGTTGGTGGCGTAGACGCCGTTGCGCTCGCCGAGCTCGCCGCTCTCCCAGTCGAAGTCGTACTTCGGGACGATGTAGAGACCCAGGCCCTTGGTGCCGAGCTTGCCGCCCTCGGGGCGGGCCAGCACCAGGTGGATGATGTTCTCGGACATGTCGTGCTCACCCGAGGTGATGAAGCGCTTGACGCCCTCGATGTGCCAGGAGCCGTCCTCCTGCTTGATCGCCTTGGTGCGGCCGGCGCCGACGTCGGAGCCCGCGTCGGGCTCGGTCAGCACCATCGTGGCGCCCCACTGGCGGTCGACCATGTGCTGGGCGACCTTGGACTGCTCCTCGGTGCCCTCCTCGTGGACGACGCCGGCGAAGGCCGGGCCGGAGGAGTACATCCAGATGGCGGGGTTCGAGCCGAGGATCTGCTCGGCGAAGGCCCAGATCAGCGAGTTCGGGGTGACCTGGCCGCCGATCGCCTCCGGGATGCCCAGGCGCCACCACTCGGCGTCCATGAAGGTCTGGTAGCTCTTCTTGAACGTGGCCGGGATCGGCGCGGTGTTGGTCTCGGGGTCGAACACCGGCGGGTTGCGGTCGGTGTCGGCGAAGGACGCGGCGAGGTCGTTCTCGGCCAGGCGCGCGATCTCGCTGAGGATGTTCTTCGCGGTCTCGACGTCCATGTCGGCGAACGGACCGGTGCCGTACACCTGGTCGCGGCCGAACACCTCGAAGAGGTTGAACTCCACGTCACGCAGGTTGGACTTGTAGTGACCCATGGCCGTTTTCTCCGGTTCGTCGCTTCCGGGGGTTCGCCGCGCCGGGCACCCCACTTACCCACCAGTAGACCTCA
The DNA here is from genome assembly GCF_041435095.1 of Kitasatospora sp. NBC_00315. NCBI lineage: Bacteria > Bacillati > Actinomycetota > Actinomycetes > Kitasatosporales > Streptomycetaceae > Kitasatospora > Kitasatospora sp. NBC_00315. Next base: position 3,942,894 of record NZ_CP108025.1, read on the forward strand.
TGATGCTACCCGGCGGTAACTTGTTCAAGCCCTTCGGCGCGAATCCCATATGAACGTTGTCACGTCGGATCGCGGCCACGTGGCCACGTCCCACAACTGCGGGCCGGTACTCCTTGTCAGGATCGACCGCCGCACAGGGGCGCGCGCTCCCGATAGCCTGTCCGTGTGTACGGCTATGAGCAGACCGCATACCCGGGCGACCCCTACCAGCAGCAGGCGGGGCCGCAGCCGGGGATGAACGGCATGCCCGGCCCCGGCCCCTACGGCGAACAGCCCCAGGCCGCGGCGCAGCAGTCCCTCTACCCCGAGCCCTCGCCGCCCTCGCTGGCGGACGCCGTCCGGGCCTTCACCACGGGCTCGATGGCGGTGGAGGACTTCCAGGCGATCTTCATCACCTCCAAGGTGCACTGCCCGCGCGGCGACCGGCCGGGCTTCCTGGCGCTGCACAACACCCCCACCCCGGTCATCCCGATGTTCAGCTCGCTGAAGGAGCTGCGCCGCTACGCCGGCAAGGACTCCAAGCACTTCAGCGTCTCGGGCGCCGAGGTGCTCGACCTGCTGCCCACCGGGTACGGCTTCGCGCTGGACATGGAGGGCGAGCACCGGATGGTGTTCGACGCCAAGGCCGTGGAGCAGATGGTGGACTTCACGATGCGGCGGATGTACGGCTGAGCCCCACCCGGGGACGCCGTGGACGCCCGCTCTTCCTCATAGTTCAATTTTCAACTTGCTTGTCGTTGAGGATTGAACTAATCTGTTGGACGTAGGCCACAGACCCCCGAAGGAGGCCGACATGCCCGCCGTGACCGTCGACAACCCGCTGACCCTCCCGCGCGTCGCCACCCCCGACCCGACCACCAACACCCCGCGACCGGTCCTCACGGTGGCCACCGCCCCGGAGGGCTTCGAGGGCGAGGGCTTCCCCGTCCGCCGCGCCTTCGCGAAGATCAACACCAAGTTCCTCGACCCGTTCATCATGATGGACCAGATGGGCGAGGTGGAGTACGGCGTCGGGGAGCCCAAGGGCACCCCCTGGCACCCGCACCGCGGCTTCGAGACCGTGACCTACCTGATCGACGGTGAGTTCATCCACAAGGACTCGCACGGCGGCGGGGGACACCTCGGCGGCGGCGACACCCAGTGGATGACGGCGGGCTCGGGCATCCTGCACATCGAGACCCCGCCGGAGTCCCTGGTCGCGACCGGCGGCCTGTTCCACGGCATCCAGCTCTGGGTCAACCTCCCGGCGGCCGACAAGATGACCGCCCCGCGCTACCAGGACATCCACGGCGGCCACGTCAAGCTGCTCTCCACCCCCGACGGCGGCGCGGTCCTGCGGCTGATCGCCGGCGAGCTGGACGGCCACCGGGGCCCCGGCGCCACCCACACCCCGATCACCCTGCTGCACGCCAGCATCACCCCCGGCGCGCGGGTCACCATCCCCTGGCGGCGGGACTTCAACGCCCTGGCATACGTCCTGAACGGCGACGGCACGGTCGGCGCCGAGGGGCGCCCGGTGCACACCGGACAGGCGACGGTGTTCGGCGAGGGTGACACCCTCACCATCGCCGCCGACACCAAGCAGGACTCCCGGCACCCCAACCTGGACGTGATCATCCTGGGCGGACAGCCGATCCGGGAGCCGGTCGCCTGGTACGGGCCGTTCGTGATGAACAGCCACCGCGAGCTGGAGCAGGCGATGAAGGACTTCCAGTCCGGCTCCTTCGGCCACCCGGTCGACTGACCGGCGGGGCCGCCCGCGCTCCACGGCCCTCGATGCGCCTCACCCCGGCGCCTCTCACCACGGAGCCCTCCCGCCCCGGCGCCGCGCACCTCGGCGCCTCTCACCTCGGCGCCTCTCACCTCGGCCCTCTCGTCAGATCCTGGCGTAGAGGGCCGAGGCGTCGTCGTGCGCCTTGCCGCGCGGCCAGCGCTCACAGCGGGCATCCGCCCGCTCCACCGCCCTGACCTGGGAGATCAGCTCGGCCGGCCCCGATTCGGCGAGCAGCCGCAGGGCGTCCGACCAGCTGCCCAGCCCGAACCGCTCGGTGAAGCGCGAGGCCCCGTCCGAAACCGCGGCGACCGCGTACAGGTCGGCGAGCGGCACGAAGCCCGTCTCGGCGTGTGCCGCGGCCTTCGGCGAGGCCGCCGCGATCCACGGACCGCGCCCGCTGTTGCGCGCCGCCCGGACGGCCAGCGCGTACCGCATGTGCAGGTCCTCGCGCTCGGCCGAGCCCGGGACCGTCGACCAGATCTGCCGGCGCAGCCCCTCCCCGTCCGGGAAGTGCTGGTTGTCGCCGATCACCCGGGGCGGGCCGTCCTTGAACTGGAGGACCAGCAGCGAGTCGCCGAGCACCAGGTACTCCAGCGAGCGCCCGTGCCGGCGGGCGGCCACCACCATCGCGGCCGGCGTGTTGTGATGCCCCAGGTCGCAGCGGCCGCCGTGCAGGGCGGCCGTCTCCGCGATGGCGTCGGCCAGGCACTCGGCGATCGACCGGTCCGCCCGGTCGGTCATACGGGCCAGCAGGTGCACCCCCAGTCTGCGGACGTACCAGGCGGTGCCGTGACGGCACCCGGACTCCAAGGCGTCGGGCGAACTCGACCCGTCGAGCAGCACCAGCGCCTCCGGCGTGGCCGCCGCGAAGTCCTCGCTCTCCCGGCCGGGCACCTGCGGTTCCCCTGCGAGCTGTACCTGCATCCCGACAGTCTGGCCGTCGGGTGGGCGCGGCGCACAGACCTGTGCGGCGATCCCCCGATATGTCCGGTAGCGGCCTGACAGGTATGGACATACCGTCTGATATCGAACGGGTTGTCGGGATTCTTCGAGGAGTGATCCACGTGGTCTGGCAGTTCATCGTGCTCGTGGTCGCGTCGATCGGCTTCCCCGTCGCCACGCTGCTGTTCCTCATCGGCGGGCCGCGCTTCCCCGACGAGCCGCGCGACGCGCGCTGACCCGCGCCCGGAACGGTCCGCCGGACGGGCGGTATTCGGACGCCGCACCCCCCTGGACGTGGGATCGTGGGCGTGAGCGCGTGATCCGGCTCCACCCTGTCCAGGAGGTCCTGTATGAGCAGCGATGCGATCGACACGAGCGATGTAGCGGCAACCGACCGGCCCGAGGCGCCGGCCGCGGACGAGAGTGCCGCCCCCGCCCAGGACGACGTCAAGGCGAAGTTCCTCGCCGCGCTGGAGCGCAAGCACGGCGGCCGGTCGGACGGCGCGGCCGGCGGCCCGGGCGCCGACGGCAAGATCCACGGCGCGCACGGCGCGGTGGGCGGCAAGCGCAACTTCCGCCGCAAGAGCGGCTGACCTTCGGGTCGGCACCAAGGGGCGGGCGGTCTCGGACGAGGCCGCCCGCCCCTTTTTTGGGCGCTGCCCTTGCCCGGCGCTGCCCTTGCCCGGCGCTGCCCTTGCTCGGCGTCGGGCTCTCGGCGCCGGGTTTCCGACCGCACCGGAGTCTTCCGGCGCGGCGGGCCGCCGGAGCCGCCGGGGCTCACGCGGTGCGGGCCTCCTGACCCGCGGAGGCCAGGAAGCCGATCGCGTTGTCGATCACGGCAGGGTCCGCGAGGATCCGCCGGTGGCCCAGGCCCCGGGTGGTGAGCAGCTCCACCTGCCCGCCGTACGCCGCCTTGAGCCGGTGTGCCTGGCCGATGCCGACCACGTCGTCCCCCTCGTCGTGCACGACCAGGACCGGCAACGGGATCGCGCCCGGATCGTGGGTGGCGTCGAAGTGCTCCCAGATGTCGTCCGGCAGACCGGCGGCCCCCACAAACAGCTCCTGCTCGATCAGCCGCCGGAGTTCCCGCTCGATCCGGGGCCCCAGCCCCAGCCCGGCGCAGAAGCCGGCCGGCAGGTGGCCGAACTCGGCGACCCCGGCCACCGCGACCAGCCGCCCGGCCCGGACGCCGTCGCGCAGCGCCAGGAAGGCGCAGGTGACGCCGAAGGAGTGCGCGACGACGGAGTGGAACGTCCCGTACTCCTCCTGGAGCCGGCGGATGACCTCGCGGTACTCCAGGATCGTGGTGGCGCGGCCGCCGGAGTCGCCGTGGCCCGGGGCGTCGAAGGACACCGGGCTCAGGCCGAGCGCCCGCAGCCGGGGGACGAACTCCGCGTAGCGCGAGGCCCGGGAGCGCCAGCCGTGCAGCAGCAGGACGGGCCGGGCGCCGTCGCCCCAGCGGTAGACGACCACCCGCTTGCCGGCGACGGTGATCTCCTCGGTGACCGCGCGATCGTGCACCTCGCGTTCGGTGTCGCGCAGCCTGCTGCGGCGCAGCGGATGCCGGAAGAGTTCGAACGCCGCCCGGCCCGCCACGCGGGGGGCGAACAGCGCGGTGGTGTTGAGGACGGTACGGACGAGTGTGACGGCCGGGTCCATGGGTTCTCCCTGTCGGACTGCCTGAGCGGGACGGACGGGACGAGCGGGACGGGCGGGACGGGCGGGCCGGGCTGGTCGGGCTGGTCGGGCGGGTCGGCGTGTTCGGCACGGCCTGTCCGCGACCGCGCGGATGGGACACGCGAACGGGACACGCGTTCGGGATCACGCGGCCGGGATCACGCGGCCGGGGCGGGACCACGCGTTCGGGGCGGGACCACGCGTTCGGGATCGAATGGGCGCGATATTAGCACGACCGTTCGTGCTTTTATGGGCGCGGACCCGTTCCCCGGCAGGCCCATGGAGGGGTGTCAGTCGGTCAGCTGCGCCGGGTCCGCGGCTTCGGCCCGCAGCAGACGCAGGAGCGCCCGCCCGGCCCGGTCGTAGGGTGTCTCGTCGTCGAACAGCAGCGCCTGCGAGTTGGCCGTCTCCAGATAGCCGACCAGGGCGAACGCCAGATCGTCGAGGTCGGTCCCGGGCCGCAGTCCGCCGACCGCGCGGGCGTCCCGCAGCACCCCGGTCACCGTCTGCCCCCACTCCCGGGCGGCCTCGGCGAGCCGGTCCCGGACCGGGCCCGGCTGGGCGTCGAACTCGGCCGTGACCTGGTAGAAGAAGCACCCGCCGGGAAAGACCCGGGCCCGTGAGTACTCCAGCCAGCTGTCGCACAGCGCCCGGACCTGGCCCAGCCCGGGAGGCATCTCCAGGACGGGCGCCACCACCGCGTCGAAGAACATCCGGCGGGCCGCCCGGACCGCCGCCAGCTGCAGCTCCTCCTTCGAGCCGAAGGCGGCGAACACCCCGCTCTTGCTGAGCCCCAGATCGGTGGCGAGCCGCCCGATCGACAGGGCGCCGAGCCCCTCCACCGAGGCGACCGACACCGCGCGGTGCAGCACCGCCCGCCGGGTCTCCTCGCCGCGCAGCACACGTCCGTCCGTGGAAGAGCCGGCCACTGCCCACCTCAGCTGTCACAACGGGAACGGCGCCGGTGCGGCCGGTGGGGCCGTGACCCGGGCGCCCGGGTCACGCCAGGGTATAGCGCGGGCCGGTGCGCTCAGCCGGCCCCGGCGGCCAGGATCCGCTCCAGACCGGCCGCCAGCGCGAGCAGCCGCTCGTCCGCGCCGGCCGCTCCGACGCACTGCAGCCCGAGCGGCAGTCCGCCGGCCGCCCGCCCGGCCGGCAGGCTGACGGCGGGCAGACCGGCGTAGCTCCACGGCAGCGACATCACCGCGTCCCCCGTGCTCTCCAACCCGGACGGCGCGGGCCCGGTGGCGGCCGGCGTCACCCAGAGATCGACGCCCTCCCGGCCGCCCGCGGCGGCGATCCGCTCCCGGAAGTGCGCCCGGGCGCGCAGCGCCGCCAGGTAGTCGTCCGGGTCGATCTCCTGTCCGTGCCGGATCACGGCGGCCGTCTCGTGCCGGTAGAGGCCGCCGAAGCGGGTGAACCAGTCCGCGTGCACCTGGGCGGCCTCGAAGCGGACCAGCACCCGCAGGTGCCGGACGACCTCCTCGACGTCCGGGATCAGCGCGACCCGGCGGACCGTCGACCCGGCCCGCTCCAGCAGGGCCAGCTGCGCCTCGAAGGCGGCCGTGGCCAGGGGCCCGGCCCGGTCCAGGTACGGACCGGTCGGCACTCCCAGCACCGGCGACCCCTCGGCGTCCCCGGCCGGGCGCGGCCGCTCGGCGCTCCCCCCGGCGCCTGCGGCCCTCCACCCGGCACTCCCCCCGGCGCTCCCCCCGGTGCTCCGCTCCGCGCGCGAATCGGCCGACCCGCCGGGCCGCCAGTCGTCGCAGAGCACGGACGCGGCGAGCGCCGCGCCCCCGACGTCGGCGGCGAGGACCCCGACGGTGTCCAGGCTCGGTGCGTACGGGATCACCCCGTCGGTCGGGATCCGTCCGTAGGTCGGGCGGAAGCCGACCACCCCGCAGTAGGCCGCCGGGCGGATCACCGACCCGACCGTCTGGGTGCCCACCGCCAGCGGCACCAGTCCCGCCGCGACCGCCGCCGCCGACCCGCTGCTGGAGCCGCCCGGGGTGTGCGTCGGGTCGTGCGGGTTGCGGGTCGGACCGGGGGCGGTCATCGCGAACTCGGCGGTCGCCGTCTTGCCCGCGACGAGCACCCCCGCCGCCCGCATCCGCCCGACCAGGGTGGCCTGCCGCCCGGCCAGCACACCGGGCGGCAGCGCCGAGCCCGCGTGCGTGGCCAGGCCGTCCACCCGGATCACGTCCTTGACCCCGACCGGTACGCCGTACAGCGGCGGACGGGCGGCGGGGTCGGGGTGACGGGCCTCCAGCGCGCGGACCTCGGCCGACAGCCGGTGCCGGCGGCCGGACTCGGGGACGAACGCGCGCAGCACCGGGTCGAGCTGCTCGATCCGGTGACAGAGCCGGTCGACGTCCTCGGCGAGGCCGGCGCCACCGGCCCGCGGTTCCGCGGCCGAGGCGGCCGGCGGCGGGCCGCCGGACCCGTGCTCGGCACCCACGGCCATGCCTCCGGGCCGCCGGCTACTGGTGCTCGGCCGGCAGGTAGGGCGACTCGCGCAGGAAGACGGCCCCGCAGGTGTGGCAGCACAGCTCGGCGGTGGTGCCCCAGGCCTCCGGACCCTGCGTGGGAGCCCCGGCGTCGAGCTCCCGTCCGCACATGGCCACGTGCTCGTCGGCGCGGACCATGTGCCAGAGCTTCACCCCGGCGGAGGGGCCGCCGGACCCGTACTCGGCACGCATCTGATGCAACATGTCCCCATCGTCCGGCGGCCTTTCGGGCCCGGCAACCCGGGCCGGAGCGGGCCCGGCCGGTACGGGTCGGCGGGACCGGCCGGGGGCTCAGCCGTCGAGCAGACTCCCGTGCAGGCGCAGGCGGGCGATGCCACCGTCCGGGAAGACGTCGAGCCGGACGTGGGTCGCGGGGCGGGGCTCGGGGAGCAGCAGGCGGTGGACGGCGTCCGGCTGGAGCCTGGTCGGCGGCAGCAGTTCGAACCAGCCCCCGGCGGCGTCGGTGCCCACAGTGCCGGCCCCGGCACCGCTACCGCTCGTCCCGGGACGACCGGCAGCCGTCCCGCCCGTCTGCGCGGCAGCCGGGTCGCTCGTCCCGTCGCGGCCGTACAGCGCGGCCCAGCCCGCCGCGTTGCCGACGTAGCAGCCGGTGTCGATCTCGACGGCCCGGATCGCGCCGCGACCGGCCAGACGCAGCCGGACCCAGTCGTGGCCGCCGTCGCGCCGTCGGCGGTTCTCCCAGCCGTCGCCCATCGCCCGCGACCTGCCGGGCATGATCATGTTGGCGGGCGACGAGAAGAAGCGGTCGGAGGCGTCCTCGACGGAGCCGCCGTTCTCCAGAGCGGCCAGGTCGAAGGTCCCCAGTGCGGCCAGCCAGCGGTGATCCGGGCGGGCCTCGCCGTGCACCCGCAGGCGGGCGACGCCGCCGTCCGGGTACTGGCGCAGACGCACGTGGGTGAAGCGGCGGCGGTTCCCGACCGGGAAGCCGTTCGCCGCGTGGCCGCGCACGGGCGAGGGCGGCACCAGCGGCACCCAGTCGGCGGCCTGCAGCGCCTCCGGGTCGGGGGTCGCGGGCAGTTCGGCGCCCTCGACGGAGATCCGCTGCGGGTGGTTGCCCCGGAAGTGCGCGGTGTCGACGACCACGCCGTGCACCACCCCCGGCACTCCCAGGCGGATCACTGCCCAGTCGTGGTCCCCCTCGACGGGGTGCGGGCTGCCGTGGCCGCTGCCGCGCCGGCGGCGGGTCTCCCAACCGTCCATGATCTGGCCCTTGTTGCCGAAGGTGTGCGGGCGGAACTCCGCGGGCTCCGGCAGCAGCAGGTTCTCGCGCTCGGCGAAGAGCTCGTCACTGGCCGCCGGCACGGCGCCGCCGAGACGGCGGTCGGCGAGGTCGGTCAGCGCGGTGAAGGCGAACTCGTCCGCTCGGTAGTCGGCGTACGGGTTGCCCCCGGCGTAGGGGAGAGCGGCGGTCGGCGAGTCGGACATGCGGGAACCTCTCGAAGGGTCGGGCGGCCGGTTCCTCCACTGTGGCGCCGGACGAACCATCAGGTCCATCGCAAAGATCTGACCGGAACGTTCAGTCGGACTGAACGTTCGAGCCGCTCCCCGGCCTCGGCAGGCCCGGCGGGCGTACGCACGGCAGGCGCGGGCACGGGCGCCGCGCGGTCAGGACGACCGCACGCTCCGCGCCGCCGCCTGCGCCGCGACCACCTCCAGGGCCGCCAGCACCCGCCGCACCGGCGGGGTGTGCTCCGTCCCGATCCGGACCGCGGCGATCACCCGACGGGTCGGCAGATCCGTGGGCAGCGCGCGGACCACGGCGGCCCCGCCGCGCCCGGCCGAGGCGAGCCGGGGTACCAGCGCCACCCCGATGCCGGCCGACACCATCGCCAGGATCGCGGACCAGTCGGCGGCGGTGTGAGCCCGCTCCGGCACGAAACCGGCGTCCGCGCACGCCCCCAGCGTGATGTCCCGCCAGGGCCCGGTCGCGCCGAAGATCCAGGGCTCGTCCGCGAGATCCGCCAGTCGCAGGCCGTCCGCGGCCGCCAGCGGATGCCCCGGCGGCAGCGCCACGTCCAGCGGGTCGCTGAGCAGCGGGAACCGGACGAAGCGCCGGTCCCCGGCGGACGGCGGCCCGCCCGCCAGCGAGAGCGCGAGGTCCACCTCCCCCACCGCGAGCAGTTCGTACGCCTCGGCGGCCTCCGCCTCCGCCACCCGCACGCGCAGCCGCGGCGCCTCGTCCCGCAGCCGGCCGATCGCGGGGACCAGCAGCCCGGTGACTGCGGTGGCGAACGCGCCCACCCGCACCTCGCCCGCCTCCCCGTGCAGATAGCCCGCCAGCTCGGCCTCGGCCCGCTCCAACTCCCCGAACACCCACTCGGCGTGACCCAGCACCAACCGCGCGGCGCCGGTCAGCCGGACCCGTCGGCCGTACGGTTCCAGCATCGGTGCCCCGAGCTGTTTCGCCAGCGCCGACAGCTGCTGGGAGACGGCCGAGGGTGTCAGACAGAGCCGTTCGGCGGCGGCGGTGACCGTCCCGCACTCGTCCAGTGCCTGCAGCACGCGCAGCTTTCTCAGGTCCCAGTCGGTCATCCGGCCAGGGTAGGCGCGGGCACCCCGTCAAGGGCCCGACGGCGCAGACCGGTCGGTGACCACCGCCGGACGGCCGCGGCGCGGGGCCGGGGTCGGCACCGGGGTCGGTCCGGGGTCGGTCCGCCCGTGTCAGGACGCCACGCGCAGCGGGGCGCCCTCGCGCCAGGTGAGGATCTTGTCGAAGCTGACGATGGCGCCGCGCAGCGGGTGGTTGCGCAACTGGACGTGGTCGGTGAGGGCGTGGATCAGGAAGAGGCCGCGGCCGCTCTCGGCGCACAGGTCGGGGAGATCCTCCGGGTCGACCGGGCGCAGGACCGGGGCGGGCCGGCCCGGCGGGAGAACGTGGGTGTCGTACGGGGCGGCGCCGGCGTACCGGGGGCGGTGGGCGAGCGGCGCGGCGGCCGGGAGCGAGGCCCGGCCCCGGCGGCCGCGGGGGCGGGCGGCCGGGCGGGTGGTCGCCGCTGGGCGGCGCGGGGCCCGCTGCGGAGCGGACGCCGAGGGCGTGACGGCGGGGCCGAGCGGCAGACCGGGGCCCGAGTCGGTGACCTCGATGCGCAGGCGGTCGCCGCTGATCGAGGCGGTGACCTGGAAGCCGTCGCCCGGACAGCCGCCGGCCGCGTGTTCCACGGCGTTGGCGCAGGCCTCCGTCAGGGCGACGCCGAGGTCGTACGAGACCTGCGGGTCCACGCCGGCCGTCTCCATGGCGCCGAGCAGGATCCGCCGGGCCAGCGGCACGCTCGCCGGGTCGCGCTTGAGGTGCAGAGTCCACCGGATGTCCACGGGAGGTCCCTCCTGGCTGCGGCTCCACATACCGCTAGATATCTCCTGGTGATCCGCCGGTGAACCGTGTCGAAGGTCCGCAGTCACTCGTTCGGCGGATGGACTGGGGTCCAGGTCTATGCCGAGCGGCGCACGGCGGCGCCCGCACGCGGGGCCGAACGGGCTGTTCCGATGGATTTCCCACCCTCCCCCGTCCGCCCGGGGTCTCGATGAGATGATGGGCCGGCCATGACTGACCACCCTGCCGCCCCGCATCCGGGCGCCGCCGCACCGGACGCGCCGGTACGGTCGGCCGCCTGGGATCTGCGGCTGGCGCGGGCGGTGCCGTTCGCCCTGCTCTGCACGCTGACAGCGGCGGCCGGGCACGCCCTGACCGGCGGTGGCGACGTGGCGGTGCCGGCGCTCGCGGCCGGCTTCGCGGGCGTCCTGGTCCTCGCGGCGGTCCTCGCCGGGCGGGAGCGCCCGCTGGCCGCCATCGCCACGGCGCTGGGAGCCGGACAGCTCGCCCTGCACGCCCTGTTCCACGGGTTCGGCGCGCACGCAACCGCGATGGACGGGATGCGTCGCGGTGGCTCCGGCGCGATGACCATGCCCGAGGTGGCCGGCCGGCTGCTCTGCAACGAGGGCCACCCCGGAACGCTCGTCGGCCTTCCCGGCGGGACCTCCGCCGAGCAGCTGATCAGCGACGCCGGTCTGGACCCGCAGAGCTACGCCGCCGCGCCCTGGTGGCAGGGCGGCGTCCTCGGGCTGAGCCCGGCGATGTTCGCGGGCCACCTCGCCGCGGCCCTGGTGGCCGGCTGGTGGCTGCGGCGCGGCGAGGTGGCCCTCTGGCGGCTGGTGCGGCTCACCGCGGCCGCCGCGCAGGAGTGGGCCGCGCCACTGCGAACGGCCTTCGCCCTGCTGGTCACCCTGCTGCGCGGGCTGCTCGGCGCGCCGGGCACGGCGCTGCGCCCGTACGGACCGGGCGAGGGGAACCTGCGGCTGCCGGTGGCGGCCGCGCTCCGGCACAGTGTGGTGCGGCGGGGGCCGCCGGCGGCGGCGTTCGCGCGCTGATCCGGCCTGCCGCAGGGCAGCGGCCGGAGGGGCGCGCCAGCGGGGCCGTACCCATGGAGCGGTACGGCCGTCGGCCAACCCCACGGCGCGGTCCGCCCGTGGTGCGGGAGCCCCCCGTGCCCGGACGCGGCCCGGCCTCCTCCGATCGGAGACCACAGCCATGCGTTCCACTCCCGCCCGCCGCAGCGCCGGTGTCGTCCTCGCCGCCGCCGCGTGCGTCCTCGCCCTGGCCGGGCCCGCGTCCGCGCACGTCACGGTGAACCCGGGCACCGCCCAGCAGGGCGGCTACACCGCGGTCGACTTCCGGGTGCCGAACGAGAACGACGCCGCGAACACCGTCAAGCTGGAGGTCAACCTCCCGCTGGACCACCCGCTGGCCTCCGTGCGCACCCTGCCGCTGCCCGGCTGGACCGCCACGATGGAGAAGTCCAAGCTCGACAAGCCGATCAAGGTGCACGGCGCCGACGTCGCCGAGGCGGTCTCGAAGATCACCTGGACCGCCGACGCCGGGACCAGGATCGCCCCCGGGCAGTTCCAGGAGTTCCGGGTCTCGCTCGGCCCGCTGCCGGCCGACGCCGACAAGCTGGTCTTCAAGGCGCTCCAGACCTACGACAACGGCGACGTCGTGCGCTGGATCGACGAGGCGAAGGACGGCCAGCCCGAGCCGGCCAAGCCCGCGCCCACGCTCGTCCTGACCAAAGCCGCCGACGCCACCGCGGGTGCCTCGCCGGCCGCCGACGGACACGCCGGGATGACCGCCTCCCAGGACGGGGCGGCCGGCGCCGCCGGCGCCGCGTCCGGCAGCGACTCCACCGCCCGGGTGCTCGGCGTGGTCGGCATCGTGGTCGGCGTGGTCGGCGCCGGGCTCGGCTTCGTCGGCCTGCGCCGCAAGAGCGGCACCACCGCCTCCTGACCCGCACACCGGTGGGGCCGTGGGCCCCGGACGCCCCGGGCCCACGGCCCCACCGGTGCACCCCTGCGTACGATCGGACCACCGCGATGCCCCGCACCACCCCCCGCACCACCGCCCGCAGCACCGCCCGCACCACCGCCGGGACCAGGCGCCTGCTGGGCGCGGCCGCCGTCGGCCTGGCCGCCGTGCTCGCCCTGACCGCCTGCGGCTCGGGCGGCTCCGCCGGCGCCGCAGGCAACGCCAAGGTCACCAAGGAGACCGGCGACTCCCCCTACCAGGGCACCGTGCTGAGCAAGCACTTCGACAAGCCCGACCTCGTCCTCGACGACACCTCCGGCCAGCCGTACGACCTGCGCAAACAGACCGCCGGCCACAGCACCCTGCTGTTCTTCGGCTACACCAGCTGCCCGGACGTCTGCCCGACCACGATGGGCGACATCGGCGTGGCGATGCAGAAGCTCTCCCCCGAGGAGCAGCAGAAGATCGACGTCGTGTTCGTCTCCACCGACCCTCAGCGCGACACCCCGCAGGTGCTGCGCACCTGGCTGGACTCGATGGGCAAGAGCTTCATAGGCCTCACCGGCGACCTGGAGAAGGTCAAGACCGCCGCGAAGACGCTCGGCATCATGGTCGAGGACCCGGTGGTCAACAAGGACGGCAGCGTCACCTCGACGCACGGCGCTCAGGTACTGGCCTTCCTGCCGGCCGACGACAAGGCGCACCTGCTCTACCTGAGCGCCACCTCGGTCGAGACCTACCAGCACGACCTGCCGCTGCTCGCCAAGGGCGTCCAGGCATGAGCGGGCGCACGTTCCGGCGCACCGCGCTCGCCGGGGCGGCGCTCGCCACGGCGCTCGGCACCGCCGCCATCCTGGCGGCCTGCGGCTCGGACGGCTCCGGGGGCGCGGCGGCGGCCGGCGCACGGCTGAGCATCGCCGACCCGTACATCCCGCTGCCGGCCGCCGGCGCGATGGCGGCCGGCTACCTGACGGTGCGCAACACCGGTGGCGCGGACGAGCTGCTCAAGGTCAGCAGCCCCGGGGCCGGCTCGGTCACCATGCACCGCTCGACCGACACCACCATGGAGACGGTCGAGGCGCTCACCGTGCCGGCGCACGGCACGCTGGACTTCGCCCGCGGCGGCGCGCACCTGATGATCATGGGCTGGACGAAGCAGCCCGCCGTCGGCGACAAGCTCGAACTCGACCTCACCTTCGCCAAGGCCGGCACCATCGCCGTCGAGGTGCCGGTGGAGCCGCTCACCTACCGGCCCGGCCGGCAGAACTAACGGAAACCGGGGATCGCCAGATGCTGAAGGCAAGTCACCGCAGACTCACCGGGCTGCTCGGGATCCTGGGCGCCCTGCTCGTGCTGACGCTCGCGGGCGCGGGGCCCGCGTCCGCGCACGCCGCGCTGGAGTCCACCGACCCCGCGCAGAACTCGGTGGTCGCCACCGCGCCGACCGCCGTCACGCTGACCTTCAGTGAGTCGGTCTCCCTCTCCGGGGACTCCGTCCGCGTCCTGGACCCGGCCGGAAAGCCCGTCGACACCGGCGACCCCGGGCACGCCGACGGCCGGGCGGACACCGCCCGGGTCGGTCTGAACAGCGGGCTCGCCAACGGCACCTACACCGTCGCCTGGCGGGCCGTCTCGGACGACTCGCACCCCGTCGGCGGCGCCTTCACCTTCTCCATCGGCGCCGCCTCGGACACCTCGGTGTCCACCACCGCCCTGCGGCAGGCCAAGGCCGACAGCGTGGTCGCCGCGTTCTACGGCACCGGCCGGACCGTCGCGTACGGCGCCTTCGCGCTGCTGATGGGCACCGCCGCGTTCGTCCTGATCTGCTGGCCGGCCGGCGCGGGCGTGCGCCCGGTGCAGCGGCTGCTGATGACCGGCTGGGTCGCGCTGCTGCTCTCCACCATCGCCGTCCTGATGCTGCGCGGCCCCTACGAACGCGGTTCGGGCCTCGGGCAGGCACTCGACCTCTCGTTGGTGCGCGCCACCCTCGACGAGCGGATCGGCACCGCGCTCGCCGCCCGGCTGCTGCTGCTCGCGGCGGGCGGGGTGTTCCTGTCCCTGCTGGTCGGCCAGCTGGGCGCGGCCGTGCCCGCGAGCGGCCCGCAGGAGCGCGCGGACGGCTCCGACGCCGGGGCACCGGGTGGCGGCGACAGCGACGGCGACGAGGACGAGGACGAGCTGCGCAGGCTGGAGCGGCGGGCCGCCGAGCGGCCGCAGCGCGAGGCCCGGCTCGGCCTGGGTGTGGCCGGGCTGCTGCTCGCCGTCGCGCTCGCCGCCACCTGGGCCGGCGCCGACCACGCCTCGGTGGGCATCCAGGTCGGGCTGGCCCTGCCGTTCGGCGTGCTGCACCTGATCGCGATGGCGCTCTGGCTCGGCGGTCTGGTCACCCTGCTGGTCGGGCTGCGGCACGGCCTGGGGGCGGACACCGCGGACCGGTTCTCGAAGGTCGCCTTCGGCTCGGTCGCGGGGCTCGGCGTCACCGGTGTCTACCAGTCCTGGCGCGGGCTGGGCAGCTGGGGCGCGCTGGTCGACACCGAGTACGGACGGCTGCTGCTGATCAAGATCGGCTGCGTCGCCGCGATGCTCGGGGTCGCGTGGATCTCGCGTTCCTGGGTCGCCCGGCTGCGGAGCGCCGACGCGCTCGGCGCCACCGACGCGGTCCGGATCGCCGAGGCGCAGGAGGGCGCCCGGACGCCCGTCCAGGTCTGCGCCGCCGGCGCCGAGGCGACCTCCGACCCCGCGCGCCGGGCCCAGCTCGACCGCCAGCGGACCGCCCGGCTCACCGCCACCCGTGACCGCGGCTTCACCCCCGCCCGGGCCGGACTGCGCCGCTCGGTGCTGGTCGAGGCCGCCGTCGCGGTCGCGGTGCTGGTGGTCACCACGATGCTCACCAACTCCCCGCCCGGACGCGTCGCCCAGGCGGCATCGGCCGGCTCGCGGCAGCCCGCCGCCACCGCCCCGGGCGGCGCCGCGACCGCGGGCGTCCCCGGGCAGAGCCTGGAGCTCACGCTGCCCTACGACACCGGCGGCCGGACGGCGAACGCCAAGGGCACCGCCACCGTCACCGTCGATCCGGTCAGGACCGGCGCCAACGCGGTGAAGCTCGCGCTGGACGGCGCCGACGGGAAGCCGGTCGAGGTGCCCGAGGTGCAGCTCGCCTTCACCCTGCCGGACCGCGACCTCGGGCCGCTGCCCGTCGCCCTCACCCCCGACGGCGCCGGACGCTGGACGGGCACCGCGCAGCTGCCGCTGGCCGGCAACTGGGTGCTGTCGGTGGTGGTCCGCTCCTCCGACATCGACCAGGCCACCGTGATCAAGCCCCTGACGATCGGCTGAGCGGCATGGACACCCGGGACGGATTCTCCCGACGCGCCCTGCTGGGCGGCGCCGGCGCCGGGCTGGTCGCGGGCGCGGTCGGCGGCGCCGCCCTCGGCCGCGCCGCCGAGGCGGCGCCCGCCGGGGCGCCCGCGCTGGGCACCGGGCGACTGCCGTTCCACGGCGCCCGGCAGGCCGGCATCGTCGAACCGCAGCAGGCCCGGGTGCACCTCGCCGGCTTCGACCTGGCCGCCGGCGCCGGGCGGGACGGGCTGCGGACGCTGATGCGGCGCTGGTCGGCCACCGCCGCCCGGCTGACCGCGGGCGAGCCCGCCGAGGAGCACGAGAGCCGGATCGCCGCCGACGCCGGCCCCTGCTCGCTGACCGTCACCTTCGGCTTCGGCGCGAGCCTCTTCGACCGGACCGGCCTCACCGCGCAGCGCCCGCAGGCCCTGGAGCCGCTGCCCGACTTCCCCGAGGACGCCATCGACCGGGCCCGCAGCGACGGCGACCTCTGGGTGCAGATCGGCGCCGACGACGCGCTGGTCGCCTTCCACGCCCTGCGGGTGCTCCAGCAGCAGGCGGCCGGCACCGCGACCGCGCGGTGGCAGATGTCCGGCTTCGGCCGCACCCCCGGGGCGACCGGGCGGCCGGTGACCGGCCGCAACCTGATGGGCCAGATCGACGGCACCAACAACCCGAAGCCGCAGCAGCCGGACTTCGCCACCCGGGTGTTCTGCGGCGCCGAGGCGCCCGGCTGGCTGGCCGGCGGTTCGTACGTGGTGCAGCGCCGGATCAGGATGCTGCTGGACAACTGGGAGAACCTGCCCGAGGACCGGCAGGAGCGCGTCATCGGCCGCCGCAAGGCGGACGGCGCCCCGCTCTCCGGCGGCGCCGAGAGCACCCCGGTCGACCTGACCGCGCAGAACCCGGACGGCACCCTGGCGATCCCCGCCGACGCCCACGTCCGGGTGGCGGCGCCGGCCGCCAACGGCGGGGCGGCGATGCTGCGGCGCGGCTTCTCGTACCACGACGGGCTGCTCCCGGACGGCTCCCCGGACGCCGGGCTGCTCTTCCTGGCGTTCCAGGCCGATCCCCGGCGCGGCTTCGTACCGGTGCAGCGCAAGCTGGCGCGCGGCGACGGCCTCTCCCGCTTCCTGCGGCACGAGGCGAGCGGCCTGTACGCGGTGCCGCCGGGCGCGCCGGAGGGCGGGTACGTGGGCCAGGCCCTGCTGGAGGGCTGACCTGCCCGGGGCTCCCGACCGGCGCGGGCCGGGGTCCGCACGCCCTCCCCGGTTCCACGGATCGGGATGCGTCAGTGCCCCGGTCGCCGAGTGACTAAGGTGGCTTGCCTGGTACGGCCGCGCGGCACCGCCCGCACGGCACCACTTTTTTCGCTCGGAGGCGGCAATGTCGGCCACCCGCTACACCTACCTCGGGCCCGAGGGCACCTTCACCGAGGTCGCCCTGCGGACCCTGCCCGAGGCGGCGACCCGCGAGCTGGTGCCGCTGGCGTCGGTGCCGGCCGCCCTGGACGCGGTGCGCGAGGGGATGGCCTCCGGGGCGTTCGTGCCGATCGAGAACTCGGTCGAGGGCGCCGTCACCGCGACCAGCGACGAACTGGCGACCGGCGCGCCGCTGATGATCTACCGGGAGGTGCTGCTGCCGATCGCCTTCGCGCTGCTGGTCCGCCCCGGGACGAAGCTGGCGGACATCAAGACCCTCACCAGCCACCCGGTGGCCCAGCCGCAGGTGCGGCACTGGATCGCGGCGCACCTGCCGGACGCCCGCTGGGAGTCCGCGGCGTCCAACGCCGACGGGGCCCGGCTGGTCCAGGAGGGCCGGTTCGACGGGGCCTTCGCCGGCGAGTTCGCCGCACCCCTGTACGGGCTGGAACCGCTGGTCAGCGACATCCACGACGCCGAGAACGCGGTCACCAGGTTCGTCCTGGTCGGCCCTCCCGGGCGGGTCTCCTCGCCCACCGGGCTGGACAAGACCTCGATGGTGGTCTGGCTGCCGGACGACCACCCGGGCGCGCTGCTGGAGCTGCTCCAGGAGTTCGCGGTGCGCGGGGTCAACCTGATGCGGATCGAGTCCCGGCCGACCGGCGAGGGGCTCGGCAACTACTGCTTCCTGATCGACTGTGCGGGACACGTGGCGGAGCGCAGGGTGAGCGAGGCCCTGATGGGGCTGAAGCGGATCTGCCCGCAGGTGCGCTTCCTCGGCTCCTATCCGAGCGCGGACCGCCAGGCCAAGACGTACAACCGGCTCGGCACCTCGGACTCGGACTTCACGAAGGCGGCCGACTGGCTGTCGCGCTGCCTGGACGGGCGCGCCGAGGTCTGAGCGCCGCTCGGTCGGGCCGTTCGCGGCCCGGCCGGCCCCGGCCCTGACGAGCCCGGCCCGGACGTCGGCGCTCGGTGCCGGGCGGCAGGTGCCGGGAGTCGAGTGCCGGGCATTGAGTGCCGGGAGTCGAGTGCCGAGAGTCGAGTGCCGGGCCTTGAGTGCCGGGCGTCGAGTGCCGGGCGTTGAGTGCCGGGAGGCCGCCGGCGGGCGGCGTGGCGGCCCGGTGGCCGGGCGGTCCGCCCGCCGTCCCGTCCGAGTGATCACTTCTGCTCAGCGATATCCGAATACGTCCGTATTCGACATTTTTCGACGCGCCGATGCGTTCACCCGTCCAGCCGGAGCAGGCTCCGGACGTCCTCGACGGGGCGACCCGGCGGACGCCGCCGACCGAACGCCGGGCTTCGTCCACAGGCCCCCCGGGGCGCCGGTGCCGCTCCCCGGCTATCCACAGGCCGGTCCTGGTATCCACAGCCCCGAGTTATCCACAGCCATGGGGGTGAGTCGACAAACCGGTATAGCCATCCTCAAGCCCGGTCAGATCATCGGTTAGCGCCATAGAGATGACGAATCGGACCAGAGTCACCCCACTGCCACCGAATCACCCGTCCGAGCGGAGTAATTCCCTCGGCCGAGACGGTTGATTGAGGTTTGAAACCTCAATTCCTTGGCGGATGTCGATGTGGACCTTGCGTTCCCGGTAATCCACAGGAGTCGCCGAGGGCCTGTGGATAAGAGCCCCACAGACGGTTGTCCACCGGAGTTATCCACAGGATCGGCCCGGTTATCCCCAGCCGGAATCCGGCGTTCCCCTACCCGTGGGCCGCTCCCCACCGGCCCCCGGCCGGCCTTTCGGCCCCCGGGCCGGCAGGCGGCCCGGGTCATGATCGCAGAGAACCGGGCAGAAGGCGACATACCCGGATGAATGATGACAGGGTGTTGCCGATCCGGTCCGATCCGGCGAAAGCCGTGAATCACCCCGCCGAAAACCGACCGCCGGTCAGAAGTGTCCCGCACCGACCGGCGAGCACGGCCACCTCGGCCCGCTCACCCGCCCCCGCCGCCCCGTCCAGGGCCCCGCCGCCCCCGTGGGCCCCCCGTCGCGCCCTCCCTGCCCCGGACGGCCCTGCCGGGCCCTGCCCGGCGCCCCGGCCGGGCGGCAGCCGCAAATCCGGTACCGATCCCCCTGTCCCGTCCCGGTAGGCTTGGCCCCGTGATTGACCTTCGCCTGCTTCGTGAGGACCCAGACCGTGTGCGCGCCTCGCAGCGCGCCCGAGGCGAGGACGTCGACCTGGTCGACGCCCTCCTCTCCGCCGACGAGCGGCGCCGGTCCTCGGGCAGTCGCTTCGACGAGCTGCGCAACGAGCAGAAGACGCTCAGCAAGCAGATCCCGCAGGCCCAGGGCGACGAGAAGACCGCCCTGCTCCAGCGCACCAAGGCGCTGGCCGCCGAGGTCAAGGCCGCCGACGTCGCACAGGGCGAGGCCAAGGAGGAGGCCGACCGCCTCGTCCGGCAGCTGGCGAACCTCATCGACCCGGCGGCGCCCGTCGGTGGCGAGGAGGACTTCGTCACCCTGGAGGAGATCGGCACCCCGCGCGACTTCGCGGCCGAGGGCTTCGAGCCCAAGGACCACGTCGAGCTGGGCCAGATCCTCGGCGCCATCGACACCGAGCGCGGCGCCAAGGTGGCCGGCTCGCGCTCGTACTACCTGACCGGTGTCGGCGCGCTGCTGGAGCTCGCCCTGGTCAACATGGCAATCGCCCAGGCCGTCTCGGCCGGCTTCACCCCGATGATCACCCCGGCGCTGGTCCGCCCGGCCGCCATGGAGGGCACCGGCTTCCTCGGCCAGGCCGCCGAGAACGTGTACTACCTGGCGGACGACGACCGCTACCTCGTCGGCACCAGCGAGGTCCCGCTCGCGGCGTACCACATGGACGAGATCATCGACGCGGACAAGCTGCCGCTGCGCTACGCCGGGTACTCCTCGTGCTTCCGCCGCGAGGCCGGTACCTACGGCAAGGACACCCGCGGCATCATCCGGGTGCACCAGTTCGAGAAGGTGGAGATGTTCGTCTTCACCACCCCGGAGGAGGCGGAGGCCGAGCACCGCCGCCTGCTGCAGTGGGAGAAGGACTTCCTCAACGCGCTCGACCTGCCGTACCGGGTGATCGACCTCGCCTCCGGCGACCTCGGCTCCTCGGCCGCACGCAAGTTCGACATCGAGGCCTGGGTCCCGACCCAGGGCAAGTACCGCGAGGTCACCTCCACCTCGAACTGCACCGAGTACCAGGCCCGCCGGCTCTCCATCCGGGTGCGCGAGGAGGGCAACAAGGTCCGCCCGCTGGCCACCCTGAACGGCACGCTGGTCGCCGTCCCCCGGGTGATCGTGGCGATCCTGGAGAACCACCAGCAGGCCGACGGCTCGGTGGTGGTTCCGGAGGCGCTGCGGCCGTACCTCGGCGGGCGCGCCGTACTCGAACCCGTCAAGTAGCCGCCGGCGACCGCCGCACCACAGGCAACTCCCGGGAGACCCAGGGCCCATGAGTACCGCAAGCGCCGAGACCGTCTCGCCCGGCGGTGACCTGCCCTACCGGCTGGTCGCCACCGACCTGGACGGCACGCTGCTGACCAGCGCCGAAACCGTCTCGGACCGTACCCGCGCGGCCCTGGCCGGCGCCACCGCCGCCGGGGCCCTGCACATCATCGTCACCGGCCGCTCGGCCGGCTGGGCCCGCCCGGTCTTCGACGAGATCGGCTACACCGGGATAGCGGTCTGCGGCCAGGGCGCCCAGGTCTACGACGCGGGCGCGCACCGGCTGCTCACCTCGATGACGCTGGACCGCAGGCAGGCCGCCCTCGCCATCGCCAAGATCGAGGCCGAGACCGGCCCGCTGGCGATCGCCGCCAACCAGGACGGCCTCGACGGCCAGGTGCTGGCGGGGCCCGGCTACGAACTGCTGATCGGCTCCGACCTGCCGACCGTCCCGGTCACCTCCGCGGAGTTGCTGAGCACTCCGGTCAGCAAGCTCTACATCCAGCACCGGCGCCTGACCGACGACGAGCTGGCCGAGACCGCCCGGCGGATCGCCGGCGACCTGGTCGGGGTCACCATGGCCGGCGCGGGCATCGTCGAGCTGCTCCCGCTGGGCCTGACCAAGGCGACCGGCCTGGCCGTGGCCGCCCACCGGCTGGGCGTCCGGGCGGCGGACACCATCGCGTTCGGGGACATGCCGAACGACATCCCGATGTTCGGCTGGGCCGCGCACGGCGTGGCGATGGCGGGCGCCCACCGGCAACTCCTGGCGGTGGCGGACGAGGTCACTCTGAGCAACGACGAGGACGGCGTGGCCGTCGTCCTGGAGCGGCTCTTCCCCACCGGCACCTGAGCGCGGGCCCGTTCGGAGCCCTTCCGAACGTGACCGGGAGCACCCGGATGCTGATCCTCCAAGAAAGAGTTTGTATGCTCCGCTGAAGCTCCATGCGTTGGCCGGAGCTGTGCAGTAGGTCCTGCCGAACGCACCCCCGGTGCACTCGGCTGCTCCTGCGCTCCTCGTCCATGCAACCTGGGAGCGTTCCCGATCGTCTCTTCGGGTGCGGTGCTCGTCGGCACGGCGACCCTGGGTGCGGTGCTCCTCGGACACCGCGGCCCCGGGGTGCAGTGCTCTTCAGGTGCAGTGCGGGACCAGTGCTTCCGCCGGTGAAAGGTACGCGCATGTCAGGCCAGTGGGACGAGAGCCCGTACCCGGGCGACGGGCAGCGGCGTGGCGACGGCTCGACCGGCGGCGTACGCACCACCGGCGCCCAGGCCGGCCAGAGCGCCGGCGTCCCGGCACCGCGCAACGGCGGACGGGCGGAGGCCAGGCGGGCCGCGCAGGGGCGCGGCGGCCAGAGCCAGAGCGGCGGCGGGCGGGGCAGCGGCGGCGGGCACGGCGGACGGGCCGGTGGCCGGGGGCGCAAGCCGAAGCGGAACGCCAAGAAGATCGTCGCCTGGACGTCGGCAGGCGTGCTGGTACTGATAGTCGGCGCCGGTGGCGCGGTCTACCTGAAGCTGAACGGGAACATCCGCTCGTTCGACGCGAGCGCCATCGCCACCGACCGGCCGCCGGAGTCCACCGCCGACGCCAACGGCAACAAGCCGGTCAACATCCTGCTGATCGGCTCCGACAGCCGGGGCGGCAACAACAGCGACCTCGGCGGCGGCGACGACGCCGGCGCGCGCTCGGACACCACGATCCTGCTGCACGTGTACGCCGACCACAAGCACGCGGTCGGCATCTCCATCCCGCGTGACTCGCTGGTGACGATCCCGACCTGCAAGCTCCCCAACGGCAAGTGGACCAAGGAGCAGAACTCGACGAAGTTCAACGGCGCCTTCTCGGTCGGCGACAGCGACCAGGGAAACCCCGCCTGCACCCAGAACACCGTCGAGAAGCTGACCGGCATCCGGGTCGACCACACGATCGAGGTCAACTTCGAGGGCTTCGCCGCGATGACCTCGGCCGTCAACGGCGTCGACGTCTGCCTCCCGAACGCCATCTACGAGGGCGACGTCAACCCGAACCTCGGCAAGAAGGGCAAGGAGGTCCTGAAGAAGGGCGAGCAGACCGTTCAGGGCCAGCAGGCGCTGGACTACGTCCGGCTGCGGCACGGCATCGGCGACGGCTCCGACATCGGCCGGATGAAGCGCCAGCAGGCCTTCCTCGGCTCGCTCATCTCCAAGGTCAAGAAGCAGGGCCTCAGCCCGACCACCCTGCTGCCGCTCGCGGACGCCGCGACCAAGTCGATGCAGGTCGACCCCGGGCTCGACACGGCCCAGAAGCTGATGTCCTTCGCGCTGTCGATGAAGGACATCGACCTGCACGACCTGAAGTTCGTCACGGCTCCCTGGAAGTTCCGGGGCGCCGACATCGACCTCGTCCACCCGGACATCGACAACCTGTGGGCCACCCTCAAGGCGGACCGCACCATCGACGGCCAGAACGCCACCGGCCAGCAGCAGGACCCGGCGAGCCCCGCCGCGGAGGCGGCGCCCACCACGGCGGCCCCGCAGGCGGCCGACGTCGACGGCACCGGCGTGCGGGTCGCCGTCTACAACGGCACCACCTCCGACGGCATCGCGGGCAAGGCCGCCGACACCCTCAAGACCGCCAAGTTCACCGTCACCCGGACCACGAACGCCCCGAGCACCAGCCACGCCACCACCGTGGTCGAGTACGGCGCCGGGCAGAAGGCCAACGCCGCGAAGGTCGCCGCGCTGTTCCCCGGCGCCACGGTCAGCCCGAGCAGCGCCGCCGGCATCAGCCTGATCCTCGGCAAGGACTACGCCGCCGCCAACCCGGTCGCCGGCACCCCGACCGCGCCCGCCACGCTGCCCCCGAGCGTCACCGCCGACGCCCGCTCCGCGGACGACGACATCTGCGCCAACACCACCTACGGCAGCGGCGGCTGATCCGGATCAGCCGGTGCCCGGCCCCTGCGGGCCGGGCACGGCCGGTCCTCGCCGTAGCGGGCCAGGTTCAGCGGGCCCGGCTCAGAGGGCCTGGCGGATCCAGCCGTCGACGAGCGCGGTGAGATCCCGGTCGGCGGCGGCGTGCACCAGCACGTGGGTGCGGACCACGTCGCCCCCGTGGCCGAACAGGCCGCCCCTCCTGTCGGTCTCCAGGACGACCTCCACCTGGTGCGGACCCGCCAGGAAGGTCACCTCCACCGAGCTGCAGGCGTGCGCGTACTGCGGCGCCGCCGCGAACTCGATCTCCTGGTAGGACGGCAGGCTCTGCGCCGTACCCCGGGTGTGTCCGGCCTCCAGGTCGGCTGAGCGGAACCGGAAGCCGAGCGCCAGGAAGGCGTCCGGCAGCCGGTTCCGGACGGGCAGTGGCTCCACGTCCAACGGGTCGCGGTCGCCCTTGTCGAGGGCGCCGCTGATCTCCACCTCGGTCCGGACCCGAGCGCCATGCCGGCCGGACGCTGCGAGCACCGTCCGCGGAGCGGTTCCCCGGTCACCCGGACCATCGCCCTCGGATCACGGTTGTAGGATGACCGGACAAGCAGTTGTAGGACAACTGCTCCACCCATCCCGACCTACCCGAGGGGACCTCGTGACCGGCGCGAACGACAGCCTGCAGGCCGCAGGCAAGCGCTCACTGGTGGACCACGCGATCGACCAGCTGCGCGAGCAGCTGGCCGGTGGGGCGTGGCCGGTCGGCTCCCGGATCCCCACCGAGCACGAGCTCGCGGAGCGGCTGAAGGTCGGGCGCAACACCGTCCGGGAGGCGATCCGGGTGCTGGTGCACGCCGGCATGCTGGTCTCCCGGCAGGGCGAGGGCACCTTCGTCCGCAGCAGCAGCGACCCGGCCTCCGTGCTGAGGGGCGTCCAGCGCTCCGGCGTACGGGACGTCCTGGAGGTGCGGGCGGCGCTGGAGACCGAGGCCGCCCGGCTGGCCGCTCTGCGGCACACCCCCGAGGATATCGTCCGGATGCGGGCCGTCCTGGCCCGCGAGGCCGAGGTGATCGCCGCGCACCCCGAGCGGGCCGGCCGCGAGGCGACCGTCGAACACGATCTCGAGTTCCACACCGCCGTGGTGGAGGCCGCCAACAACCCGGCGCTCACCGAGGTCTACCGCTACTTCGGCGCCTCCGTGCGCGAGGCGATGCGGACGGCCTTCGGCGACCACGAGATGCCCGAGGTCGTGGTGGCCACCCACGAGGCGTTGGTGGACGCGATCGAGAGCGGCGACCCGGATCGCGCCGAGGCCGCCTGCCGCGAACTGCTCGCCGGCCCGATCTCCGGCGTCGAGCAGCTGCTCGCGGCCATCGCCGCGCGGAAGTGACCCCCGGGGCCCGGCCCCCGCACGACGCTCATCGCACCCGCGCTCCAGAAAGAACCCGTTCCATGGCAGTCACCCGTGCCCAGCAGCCGGTGCTCACCCCCGTCCTCCCCACCCGCGACCGACTCGCCCGTCCGGCGCTGCTGCTCACCGGCATCCTGCTGGTCGCGCTCAACATGCGGGCCTGCCTGGCCGCGATCTCGCCGATGGTCGGCGAGATCCAGCACACCTTCGGTCTCTCCTCCACCGCGAGCGGCCTGATCACCACGGTGCCGGTGCTGTTCCAGGGCCTCGGCGCACCGCTCACCCCCCGGCTCACCCGGCGCTTCGGCACCGAGCGGGTGGTGCTCGGCGCGGTGCTGGTGCTCGGCGCGGGCGTGCTGCTGCGGGTCCTGCCGTCGGTGGCCGCGCTGTACGCCGGCTGCGTGGTGATCGGCGTCGCCATCGCCGTCCTCAACGTCTCGATGCCGGGTCTGGTCAAGCGCGAGTTCCCGGACCGGGCCGCGACCATGACCGGCGTCTACTCCACCACCATGCTGGTCGGCGCGACGCTGGCCGCCGGCGTCTCGGTGCCGCTGGAACAGGCGCTCGGCGGCGGCTGGCGGGCCTCGCTGGGTGCCTGGTCGGTGCTCGCGCTGATCGCCGCGGTGGCCTGGCTGCCGCAGGTGCTCCGGGCGCGGGCCGTCCGGCCGCAGCCGACGGCGGCCCCCGCACCCGCTGCGGCGGCCAGGCCGATCGAGGGCATCTGGCGCTCGCCACTGGCCTGGCGGATCAGCCTCTTCATGGGCATCTCGTCGCTGCTCGTCTACACCCTGGTGGCGTGGATGCCGACCATCCTGGCCGACCACGGGATGGACCGGGGCGAGGCCGGCCTGGTCTTCGCGTACAGCAACCTGGTGCAGGTCGCCGGGGCGTTCCTGGTGCCGCTGCTGGCCGGACGGATGACCCGTCAGCGCGGCCTGGCCGTCACCATGGCCGGACTGAACGCCCTCGGCGTCACGATCCTGCTGGTCTCCCCCGTGCCCGGGGCCTGGGTGTCGGCCACCATCCTGGGCGTCGCCCAGGGCGGTTCGCTGGGCCTGGCCCTGGCCTTCATCGTGCTGCGGACCGGCAGCGCGGCGGGCGCCGCGCAGCTCGGCGGCATGAGCCAGGCCGTCGGGTACCTGGTGGCGGCGGCCGGACCGGTCGGCGCCGGCGCGCTGCACCAGGCCACCGGCAGCTGGACGACTCCGCTGGTGCTCCTGCTGGTCCTCGCCGGCGTCGCCGCCGTGGCCGGCTGGGGAGCGGGCCGCGACCGGACGCTCTGACCGGCCGTCCCGTCGCCGACCGCCCCGCGCGGGGCTACTCCTCGGCGGCCAGGGTCAGCCCCGCCAGCCGGACCGAGGCCAGCACCGTCGCGGCCACCGTCACGATCACCAGCATCGGCAGCGCCACCCCGAGGGCCACGTCCGCCGGGATCGCGCCGGGGGCGGCGATCCGCTCGGCGACCGACAGGCCCCACTGCTGCACGCTCAGCGTCCTGGCGCCCTGCACGAAGTTGCCGACCAGGCTCTCCCAGACCAGCGCGTACGCCAGACCGGCCACCACGGCGTGCCGGGTGACCACGCCGAGCAGCAGGAACAGCGCGCTGTAGGCGGCCCCCGCGAGCAGGGTGCCGACCGTGAAGGCCACCGCGAGACCGTCCTTCGTCCCGTAGAGGATCAGCCCCGCGACGAAGGTCGGAACGGCCGCGAGGACCCAGGTGGTGCCGATCGCCACCGCCAGTTTGGTGGTGATGATCTGCCACCGGGGCAGCGGCTTGGCGAGCAGGTAGACGATCGAGCCGTCGTCGATCTCGGTGGCGATCACGCCGGTGCCCACGACCAGGCCGAGGATCGGCACCAGGGTGCCGAGCGACAGCTGCCCGAGGATCTTGACGGTCGTGTCGTGCCTGTCACCCCCGGCGTTCGCCGCGATCACCGAGATGATCAGCAGCAGGGCGGGGACGACCAGCAGCAGGACGCCGCGGCGGCGGCCCAGCAGGCCGCGTACGGTCAGCCTGGCGACGGTCGGGTTCACGGTGATCGGCCTTCTTTCGGTGACCGGGGCGGTGCCGGGTCGGAGCACTTCGGTACGGAGGCCGGCTCGCGAGGCGGATCGGGAGCCGGCTCGCAGGACGACACGCAGGACGACAGCAGGACTCGGGGGGACGGGGTCGGCGCTCAGGAGGAGACGAGGTAGGAGAAGACGCTCTCCAGCGACTCGTCCGCCGGGGAGACGGTGTAGAGGCGGATGCCCGCCCGCTGCGCGACCTTCGGCAGCAGGGTCGTGAAGCCCTGGAAGTTGACCGCCTGGACCCGCAGGGCCTTCTCACGCAGGTCCAGTTCGATGCCGGCCGTCGACGGGTCGGCGATCAGCGCGGCGGCGAGTGCGCGGTCGTCGCTGGAGCGGACCAGGTAGCGGTGCGGGCGGTCGGTCATCAGCCGCCGGATCCGGCGGAAGTCGCCGGAGGCGGCGTGCCGGCCGGCCACCACGACCTCGATGTGCCGGGCCAGCTGCTCGACCTCCTCCAGGATGTGCGAGGAGAACAGCACCGTCCGGCCGTCGGCGCCGAAGCGGCGCAGCAGTTCCATCAGCTGCAGCCGCTGACGCGGGTCCATGCCGTTGAACGGCTCGTCGAGCAGCAGCACGGCGGGGTCGTGGACCAGTGCCGAGGCCATCTTCACGCGCTGCTTCATGCCCTTGGAGTACGTACCGGTCCTCCGCTCCTGCGCGTACTCCATCCCGACCAGGGCCAGCGCGCGCCGGGTGGCGGCCCCCGGGTCGGGCAGGCCGTGCAGTTCGGCGTTGGTGAGGACGAACTCCCAGCCGGTCAGGAAGTCGTACATCGACTCACGCTCGGGCACCAGCCCGATCTGCCGGTACACCTCCTGGTTGCGCCAGATCCCCGCGCCGTCCAGGGCGACCGTGCCGGACGAGGCGGCGAGGAAGCCGCTCATCATGTGGATGAGCGTGGACTTTCCCGCGCCGTTGGGGCCGAGCAGGCCGGTGACACCGGGACCGATCGTCATGCTGACGTCGTTCACCGCGACCACGTTGCCGAACCAGCGGGAGACCTTGTCGATGGTGATGGTGGCCATGACGCCCTCTCAGGGACTCGGTTGATCAGATGCTGCGGTAGCGGCGCCGGAGCAGCCCGTACGAGCCGGCGACGATGAGCACCGCCTCGGCGGCGAAGACGACGGCGCCGAGCGCACCGGGCGCCCGCAGCGCCCGGGAGGTCTCGCCCAACCCGAAGAGCTGGGTGACCAGGCCCTCGACCAGCCAGCCGGGCGAGAGCAGGGCGGTCCAGTTCGCCGAGGCCGGCACCGGGCTCTGCCCCCCGCCGGCCAGGCCGTAGAGGATTGCGGCGACGGCCAGGCTCACCACCAGGAAGCCCATGACGGCAGCCACGCCGAAGCCCCGGCGCGGGGTGCTCGCGGCGATCAGCAGGCCGATCGCCGAGAACACCAGCGCGTAGAGCACCGCCGCCACCAGGCCGTACAGGAAGTGCGCGGTGTTGTGGCCGGGCGGCATCCCGCCGAGCATCGCGCCGAGGTAGAGCACCACCAGCGGGGCGGCCATCAGCAGCAGCATCGCGGCCGCCATCGCGCCGAACCTGGCGCGGACGTAGTCGCCGCGCGTGATCGGGCGGGAGAAGTACAGCGGCACGGTGTTGTACCGCAGGTCACGGGACATCAGCACAGGTGCCTGGGCGGCCACGAACAGCTCGACCACCAGGCCGAAGGCGCTCAGATAGTCGGGATAGTCGAGCGGGAGCTCGTCGGCGTGCTGGGCCACCGCGAAGGCGACGACCACCACGGCGGGCAGCACGAGCACCGCCAGCACCAGCATCGGCAGCACCTTGGAGCGGCCGGAGCGGCCGAGCCCGAAGGCGGCGCGCAGCCCCTGGACGAAGAGCGAGCGGGTCGCGTGGGCACGGCCCAGCCGGGGGCCGGTGTAGCCCCGGTAGCCGATGTCGTGGATGACGCCGGCGTCGGGCGTCCTGCTCTCAGGAGGCAGCGACATCTGCGGTACCTCCCTCGGGGGCGGCCGGGCCCGGCACCGCGTGCGGCCGCGCGGCCTGCGGCCCGACGGACGGCGGTTCGGTGGCCTGCGGTTCGGTGGCCTGCGGCTCGGTGGCCTGCGGCTCGGTGAACTGCGGCTCGGTGAACTGCGGCTCGGTGTCGGCCGCGAAGATCTCGGCGACCCGGTGCCGGCGCTGCTCCAGCCGCACCAGCCCGAGTCCGAGGTCCGCGACCGTGTCGCGGACGGTGTCGTACGTGCCGTCGTCCTGGATGCCGACCAGCAGCAGCCGGGTTCCCTCGGCCCCCACGGTCAGCCCGGCGGCGGTGAGCCGCTCGCGCACGGCGGCGCCGGTGTCGAGCGAGGAGTCGTCCGGATGGTCCGTCACCTCGACCGCGAGGAGCTGGGTGGCCTCGGTGAAGGAGGCGGTGGAGGAGGAGCGCAGCAGCCGGCCGCCGTCGATCACCACCAGGTGGTCGCAGGTCCGCTCCAGCTCGCCCAGCAGGTGGGTGGTGACCAGCACGGAGATGCCGAAGTCGGAGTGGACGCGGCGGATCAGGCCGAGCATCTCGTCCCGGCCGACCGGATCCAGGCCGTTGGTCGGCTCGTCCAGCAGCACCAGGTCGGGGTCGTGGACCAGGGCCTGGGCGAGCTTGACCCGCTGTTTCATGCCCGTGGAGTAGCCGCCCATCGGACGGTAGCGCTCCTCGTACAGGCCCACGTGGCGCAGCGTGTCGGCGGTCCGTTCACGGGCCGCGGCGGCCGGCAGACCGGCCATCCGGGCCATGTGCACCACGAACTCGGTCGCCGAGACGTCCGGTGGGAGGCAGTCGTGCTCGGGCATGTAGCCGACCCGCTCGCGGATCGCCGAGCCCTCGGTCGCGATGTCGAGGCCGAGGACCTGGCCGGTGCCGGAGGTGGCCGGAGCCAGCCCGAGCAGGATCTTGATGAGTGTGGACTTGCCTGCGCCGTTCGCCCCGACCAGGCCGACCACCCCGGGCCGCACCTCTACGGTGAGCCGGTCGAGGGCGGTGACCCGGGAGAACCTCTTGGTGAGGCCGTCCGTCTTGATGACAGTGGACACGCGTCACAACGTAGCCCTCGGCGGCCCCGCAGGCCATGAGCTGGAATGACGAACCGGGGATGCTCCTGCGGGATGACTGCGGCTCACCGTCCCCTAGGGGACGGGCTCCCGGGTGCCCGCCCGCCCGGACGGGGCTGCGGGCGCCGCCCGGGCGGGGTGTGCGGCCACCGGTGCGGCCGCACACCCCGGCGGGGTCAGGCCAGCAGGTCGGACTGGAGGGTGACGACCTGACGGAAGGCCTGGACCGGGACGTTCGTCGGGTTGGTCATCACGACGACGCCCACCACGTCGCCCGCGAGCAGGAACCCGACCCGGGTGGTGGCGGGCCCGCCGGGCAGGTCGCCGCGGTTCGAGCGGAGCAGGGCCGCCACCCCGACCACGGAGGGGATGTCCTTGCCCGAGTCGGCCCGGAGCGAGACGCCCTTCGGCCCGCCGCTGGTCCAGAGGTACCTGGAGAGGCCCGAGGCCTCCTCCTGGGAACCGAAGCGCAGCAGCCTGATCTGCGTCCTGGTGCCGTCCTCGGCCGTCCACTGCCGGACGGTCGCCGCCCGGCAGGCGTTCTCCAGCAGCAGGGCCGTGGTCTTCGCCGGATCCTGCTGCTCGGCCACCAGCTGGTCGCAGGTGACCCAGTCGGCCGAGGCCCCACCGGCGGCCGCGGACGCCGTACCGGACGGCGACGCGCCGGCAGCCGCTGCGGGGGCGGACGCCGAGGCCGAGGCGGCGGACGAGGCGGCGGCCGACGTGGCCGCTGCGGCCGCCGGCGCGAGTGAGCCACCGGCCTCCTTCGGCGCCGGCAGCAGCAGGTACCGCAGGTCGGCGTAGTGCCGCCCGCCGCCGTCCGGAGCGGACGGCGCGGGCCGGCCGGACGGCAGCGGCGGCAGGGCGAGCGCCGGAAAGCTGTAGCGGCCGTCGTTGGGCGTCGCCAGGCCCGGGAGGTCGGTACGGGCCGGGAGGGTCACCACGACCGCCGTACCCGCCACGGCGAGGGCGAGGACCAGCCCGACCGCGCCCCGGCGCAGGGCGGTCGCGCGCCGCCGCCGGACGCGCTCGCGGCGCTGCTCCTCGGTCTCGGGCGGCAGGAAGGGTCCGTACTGGTAGGGGGAGGCCCAGACGTCCGCCGCGGCGGCCGGAGCGGCTCCGTCCTCCAGCACGACGGCGCCGGCGGCGAGGTCGGTCGGCGCGGCGGCGGGGTCGGCCGGTGCACCGGCGGCGGGGTCGGTCGGCGCGGCGGCGGGGTCGGCCGTGGCGTTGTGGTCGGTCATGCTGACGCTCCGGGGCTGGCGAGCCGGTCGAGCTGCGCGGTGAAGAGGCTGACGATCTTGTCCTTGGGCAGCTGGGCCACGCCCTGGACGTCCATGACGACCAGCAGGTCGCCCTCGGCGGCCGAGCACTCCAGGTAGTCGATCTGCGCGCCCGGATCGACGGGCATCAGGTAGCAGTGGGCCTCCGGATGTCCGGAGATCTCCGGGCCGGTCCGGAAGAGACCGGTGTCACTGGTGAAGACGGCGGTGTACTCGTTCTCCTTCTGCACCTCCTGCTGGTTGAACTGACGCAGCTTGAGGTCCACCACCAGATCGCCGGCGGACGCCTTGAACGTGCGGATACCGGTGCCCTTGACGTGCAGCGCGTTCCAGGACGCCTTCAGCTGGTCCCGCTTGTCGGCCGGCACGTCCTTGAGGCCCTCGTCCAACTCGGCGGCGAGCTGCTCGGCCGTCAGCTCGGTGTCGTTGCCGTAGCCGTCGTAGTCCGGGCCGAGCACGTAGCCGGCCGGGGCGGGGAGCAGCAGGTCGCGGAGCGAGCCGAAGTGGTTGCCGTTGGACTTGGCACCGTAGGCCGATGCCGAGGGAGCGGGTGCGGCCTTCGCCGCGGCGGCCGGAGCGACCGCGACCGCTGCCGGGGCGTCGTCGTAGCGGACGTGGATGACGCCGACGCCGATGACGACCCCGACCAGCGCGGCCGCCACGATCGCGGCGCCGGCCCGCAGGGCCCGGCCTCCTCCGCGCGGGGGCGCGGGATCGGCGAGGAGCGCCGACGGCGCCAAAAGCTCCTGGCCGTCGGACGCGGTCGCCGGCACGCCGGCCGCCTCGTCGCCGGGAGCACCGGCGGGTACGGCGTCGGGTGCGCTGCCGGGTGCGCTGCCGGGTGCGCTGCCGGGTGCACCGGCCGGTGCGGTCTCCAGGGTGGTCTCCGGTGCGTTGGCCGGTGCGTTGGCCGGTGCGGTGTCCGGTGCGGTGTCCGGTGCGGTGTCCGGCGTGCCCTGCGGCGGAACGCCGGCCCCCTCGGCGGAGGGGGCCGGGCCCACGGTGGTGTCGCTCATGCCAGCCGCTCCCACTGCTTCTTGGCGAGGTCCTTGAGTTCGCCGGCGTCCACCTGCTGCGGGGCGAAGACCTCGATCTCCATGACCACGGTGCCGCGCCGCGCGTGGGCGTAGCCGTAGTAGTACGTTTCCGTGCTCTCGGCCCAGTTGGTGGGCTCGGTCTCGGTCCTGACGCCGCCGTTGGCCCCGTCCGCGAACGGCAGGTCCGCGCCGGCGTCGTTCGCCCGCAGCGTCGCACCGGTGACGCTGTCCGGACCGAACTGGGTCAGGGTCACCCGGTACTTGGTGCCGCCCTTCTGCCACTCGACACCGGCCGCACGGCGGAACCCGCCGTGGCTGAGGCGGACGAACTCCTCGTCCGCGCCGCCGGAGCGGTCCGCGATGTCACCGATGGTGAGCCAGGACGGATCGGTCAGGGTCCTGTCCCAGGCCTCGGTGCCGTCCGGGCGTCCGATCACCAGCTTGCGGAGGTCACCGTCGATGCTCAGCGGCTGGGGTGCCGCGTCGGCCACGGCCTTCGCGTCGGCCACGGCGGCCGGGTAGCCCGGGCGCGCCACCTGGAGCGAGGGCAGCGGCGTCGGCGGACGTTGCGCCTGGATGCCGTACCCGAGGGCGCCGCCCAGCAGGACACCGACCACCAGGGCCGCCGACAGCACCAGCACGAGATCGGGCCGGCGCCGGGCGGCCGGCGCCTCGGCGACGCCGTCCCCGACGGTGGGCTCTCCGGCGGCGAGGAGGTCGACCACCGGACCGGCGTACCCGGCCGACGGGCCGGCCACGGTCGGGTCCGTCCCGTCGGCCGAGGCCGGGGCGGGTGCCGCGGCCGGCGATCCCGGCGCGGCCCACGGGCTGAGCTTGACGGGCGGGGCCGCGGCCAGCGGTGACGGCGGGCCGACCGGCGCCACGGGAGGCACGGGAGGCGCTGCGAGGGGCGGCGGCGGCGTGACGGATGGTGCGGGGGGTGCGGCAGGGGGCGGCACGGTGGGCGACACGTCGCAGGACGCGTCAGGAGACACGTCGGCCGACGACGCCTCCACGGGCTCGGTACTCACGGGATTGCTCCAGGAACTGGGAGGAAAAGGAGGCGGGGCTCAGCCGCCGGAGGACAGCCGGTCGCGCTGACGGCGCATCACGTCGGCGAGCACGGCCTTGTCCGGGTCGCCCTTCACCTGGATCTCGATCTCGAACTCCACATCGCCCTTGCTGGCGATGCCGATCATCTCGCCGGTGTAGGCCTTCTGCTCCGGCTTGAACATGAAGCCGCGAGCGCCCGAAACACCGTCGACGTCGAATGCGTCGCCCTCCGAGTAGGTGGCGTTCTTGACGAAGTCGGAGGCGTGCGAGGCGGACGAGAAACGCATCAGCCGGATCCGGACGTTCGCCTTTCCGTCGGCCGTACGGTAGGTGCGCTCGGCCGCTTCCTTGTACCCGTACGAGTTGAGGATGGACATGATGTCCTTCTGGCCGCCGTATTCGGCGGACAGCTCGTCGTCGGACATCTTGACGCCGTCGGCCGAACCGAACGACTCGCCGTTGTCCGGGATCGGGGCGAAGAAGTACCGCAGGTCACCGCCGTGCGTGCTGCCGTCGACCGTGCCGTGCAGGGTGCTGCTCGGCTTCGGGGCGGGCGGGGGTGGCGGCGTGGGCGTCGGCGTGGCGGTCGGCGTCGGGGACGGCGAGGCGGACGGGGCGGCCGAGGCGCTCGCCGATACGGTCGGCGCGGCGGCCGCCACGGCCGCCGGACGTCCGTCCGGCTTGCCGACCGCCACGGTCACGGCGGTGCTGGTGGCGGTGACGGCGAGCAGCCCCACCGTGGCCAGCGCCACGCCCAGCGCGCGCGGCACCGTCCGGGCGGACGCGGCGGTGGACCCCGGCGCGGACCCCGCGTGGTACGAGGGCCCGGCGTCGGTCGCGGACAGGGGCGCGGACAGGGGCACGGCGTCGGGCGCGGAGACAGGCGCGGCGTCGGTCGCCGCCGACGAGGCTTCGCCGGGGCCGGACTGTAGGTCGGCCGGATCGGCGGACGGCGCGTTTTCGGGCGCGGACAAGGAATCCCCCAGGAATGTGCGGAATGGGCCGCGTGCGGGCCCACAACAGGCCACCCCCGGGGCCTCTCCAGACCGACCGCTACGCGCGTCAGCTGGAATTATGAGAGTTTCCGCCCCCCGCGCCAACAGAGTTAACCCTGACACTTCACACAATGATCAACCAATCGGACATGCCGTGATCGAACCGCAACGCGACCGCACCGGCCGTTCGTCCCCAGCACACCGCGGTGACCGTCGAACGATCCTCCCGGCCGATCCTTCCGACCGACCGCCGCGGCGCCCTCGGCGGCACCGCTCGGCGACACCCTCGGCCTGCGACCCGAAACGGCCCCGCACGGTCTCCCGGGCGGTACCCCCGGACGCGCCGGAGCACCCGACCCGGCGGGGGCGGGTGCTCCGGCGACCGAGCCGCGGTCAGTCCAGTTGTGCGAGGCCCTCGGTGGCGATCCGTTCGAACACGGTGAGGTCGTTCTCGAAGACCGAGTCGGGCACCGGCCAGTGGACGACGAGCTCGGTGATGCCGAGCTCCCGGTAACGGCCCGCCCAGTCGACGAACGCGTCGAGCGAGACGAGCGGCCGCTCCGCCGTCGAACCCTGCAGCAGCACCTTCTCCAGCGTCGCCACGTCCCGGCCCTGCGCCTCGCAGGCGACGGCGAGCTTGGCGAGCTGCGCCTCGATCACGGCCGGCGCCTGCTCGACCGGTACGTCCGCCGGCCCGCGCGCGTCCCCGTACGTGACCCAGCCCTGCCCGTGTTCGGCCGCCAGCCGCAGCCCGCGCGGCCCGGTCGCCGCCACGTAGAACGGAGCCCGTGGCCGCTGCACGCACCCGGGGATGTTCCGCGCCTCGACCGCCGAGTAGTACTGCCCCTCCTCGGTGGTGGCGTCCTGGGTCAGCAGCCTGTCCAGCAGCGGCAGGAACTCCTCGAACCGGTCCGCCCGCTCCTTCGGCGACCACGCCTCCTGCCCCATCGCCGTCGCGTCGAACCCGGCCCCGCCGGCCCCGATCCCGACCGTCAGCCGCCCCTGCGAGACGTCGTCCAGCGAGACGAGTTCCTTGGCCAGGGTCACGGGGTGCCGGAAGTTCGGCGAGGTCACGAGCGTCCCCAGCCGGATCCGCTCGGTCGCCGTCGCGGCAGCGGTCAGCGTCGGAACCGCCCCGAACCAGGGCGCCTCCCGAAAGGACCGCCACGACAGGTGGTCATAGGTGTAGGCCGCATGGAAGCCGAGGTCCTCGGCCCGCCGCCAGATCTTCTGCCCCTCGCTCCACCGGTGGATGGGGAGGATCACTGTGCTCAGTCGCATGACATCGACCCTATGCGTGCACACCGACGGGTGAGATTCGAGCGACCCGCGGCGACGTCACCTGCACGACCGCTAGCGTGGCGCCATGGGTGCACTGGGCAGGGCCGAGCTTGAGGCCATGGTCGACGAGGCCACCGTCGACGCCTACGGCGAGGACGAGCAGCTGACCGGTCTGTTCACCATGCTGCAGGAGAATCTCGCAGTGCCGTTCGGCACGACGATTCTCGGAGTGGAGGTGACCGTGCGCGGCATCGATCTCGCTCAGGACGGCCGGATCATCGCCCTGTGCTTCCGCGGCCGTGTTCGACAGAAGATCGGGATCCTGGAGCTGCCGCTGCCAACACCTGCCCCGAACGGCGCCGAGTGGATCGAGGCGTACCGCTACTGGTCCGGCTGACGTCAAGCAGCTCACACATCATTTCGGCACTGGCACGCAGGGAGAGCAGGACATGGCGATCGCCGTTCGGGATGCGGATCACAGCGAGCGCTCGCTCACCGATCTCATCGAGCGCAGTGCCGAGTTGAAGGGCGAACTCGTCGCCTTCGCACAGAGCGCGCGCTTCGACCGGTGGTTGACCCCCCTCCTGCTGGAGGCCGCAGGCCCTGAGCGGCGGCTGGACGAGGGCGACGCGATCCGGATCACCGACCACTTCATCCTGCGGTACCGCCTGCCGGGCGATACCACCGTGGTGGACCGATTCGTCGGCTCACGGCGGGACTTGAGCGAAGTTGATCGGGATATGCTGCTCAGCTGGCGTGACCCGGTCGAGGGCATCTTCGAGATCCGACGCAAGGACGGAGACGGCGTCGTCCTGCTGAACCTGGTCGACGACCTGGAGTACCGCACGTACTCGAACGTCGGGCCGAAGGCCTTCCGTGGAGTGTCCAAGGGACAGTTCCTTCTCGCCTGCCTGGTGCCCATCCACGCGGCCGACGGTGTGTGGCTGATCTCCGGAATGATGTCGTCCTACCCGAAGTCCAGCGCCACCGAGATCGCCCGGGCCGCGCTCCAACTGGCTACCAGCCGACCCGAACTGGTCTTCCGCAACCCCGAGAAGATCGAGCAGGGATGGGAGCGGATGCGGGAGGACCGCGCCGCGTTCGTCGAGTTCTGCGGCGGCGACGAACTGGTCCTGCCCCCTGCCGAGGCCGAGGCCAGGCTCAACGCCTACTACCGGCACCGACAGGAAGCCACCGCCGCCGCACACCCCGACCACGCACAAGGCAGGCGGCTGCCCGGGCTGGACTTCCCGGCATTCGAACTTCCACCGGCCCTCGCAGACTCGGACACCATCGGCGTCATCTACGACGAAGTCGACGGAATGAACTTCTACGCGGACTACGGGATGCTGCGGGACCTCTTCGCCGACCCGGCCCTCGCAGGCCGCAGGCGGCACCAGGACCTGCTACGCACATACCTCGCGAGGACTCGATCGCGCCCCTGCCGATCCGCCGCCTGGCCACCGCCCACCCGGAGACCACCGACGCGGTCTTCCGGAAGCTGCTGCGGAAACCCGGATTCACCTGGGCCCAGCACGGCGAGGAACTGTTGCGCCGACGCAAGCCCTGGTACTACACACAGGAGTCCCGACCCGGCGTCTCCGTGATCGGCGAGCGCCTCAGCGAACTCGCCGCCGGCGACCGACGGCGGAAGCTCACGAGAGCGCGGCGCGTCTCGGCGGCCTCGTCCGGGTGAAATGCTGGCGAGCCTGATGCCCGTACGGGACGATGAAGTAGCGTCGGATCGTCGTCTGGAGCCGAGGAGGTGCCGCATGTCGTACGAGCCCAAACTGGCTGCCGCGTTGTCCGGTGCGACTCTGCGGCAGCTGTCGCACTGGCGGCGGGCCACCGGCGAGCGTGGCGCTGTCCTCGTGCCGGAGATCTCGGCATCCCGTCCGATCCTCTACTCCTTTCGCGACGTGGTCGCCCTGCGAGCCTGTGTCCGCCTTCGCGAGGAGGCATCCCTGCAGAAGATCAGGCGGGCACTGAGCACGTTGCGTGAGGGCCTCGACGAACGGGAACACCTCTCGGCCTACCGACTGGTCGCAGGCGGTGACACGATCTACCTGGCAGACCCGGAGCACGCAGTGGACCTCGTGCGGAGCAAGGGCAATGTCGTCATCCACGACATGGTGGACGTGCTTGCGCCTTTCTACCGTGGTGGTCGACGAATCCCGGACCTCCTTGAACCCCGGCCGCACGTGTCCATCGACCCTGCCGTGCGAGGCGGTGAGCCGGTCGTCGAGGGGACACGCATCCCGGCGACGGAGGTCGCCGCTCTCCTGAGGGACGGCGTGCCACCCGAGCAGATCGGCGACTACTACCCGGGCGTGACAGCAGAGGCAGCGCGGGACGCAGCGGACTTCGCCGACTATGTCGACAGTTACGAGGACGCGGAAATCCGGCAGGCAGCGTCTTGAAGCTGCTGCTCGACGAGAACGTGCCGCTTCCCATGGCACGGATCGTGCGGCTGCTCCTGAAGCACCACGTCGTCGAGCACGTAGCCGAACTCAGCGGCTGGGCGGGAACCAAGGACGTCGACCTCTATGCGCGTGCGGCAGCGGACGGCTTTCAGATCGTTGTCACGAATGACACGAAGCAACTGAGCCGCCCGCTCGAAGTAGTCGCCATCGCAGAGTCGGGCCTGCATCGCATCGAGTACCGCCAGAATCACAAGCACGGTGGGCTGGTGGGTCTCGGTGCGGCTATCGCCACTGTGTGCGCCGGCCTTCCCCACGCCTTGGCTGAACTCGACCAGGCGGACGGCCAACGTCTGATCTCGCTGAATGCGGTCGACCCGTCCCAGCAGAGCCGCTTGCGGATTGTGGATCCTGCCAGCGCCCCACCCAGGTTCTGGCCCGCCGACTCGCAGGGATAGTGGCATCAGGGGCTGAACCGGCGAAACATCGCAGGTCAGGCTGCGATAGGTGAAAAAGGATTGACTGAGGTGACGAGCGTCCCGAGCCGGATCCGTTCGGTCGCCGTGGCGGCGGCCGTCAGCGTGGGAACGGCCCCGAACCAGGGCTCCTCCCGGAAGCTCCGCCAGGAGAGGTGGTCGTAGGTGTAGGCGGCGTGGAAGCCGAGGTCCTCGGCCCGCCGCCAGATCTTCTGGCCCTCGCTCCACCGGTGGATGGGGAGGATCACCGTGCTCAGTCGCATGCTCGCGACCCTACGCGAGCAGGGCGCGGAGCTGTTGTCTGCGCATCCGGACTCCTATCGGCGCAGAGGATCGTCACACATGGCCAAGAGATGCCTGGAACTCGGCGTCCGTGATCTTCCCGATGAGCCACGACCAGAGAATCCTGGCGGCCTTCCGATCGAGGTCGAGGCTCTCCCTGGCGGCCCGGAGGAACAGGCCGTCGACGGTGGCGGCATAGCGGCCTGAGCTTCGGAAGCGGAGGCAGGCGTCGGCCGGGCCCAGTCCGTCGGCGACCAGCCGGGACAGCTCAGCCACGTCGTCGTCGAAGCGCGACTGTGGACGGATCCGCACGCCGTACGCAGACTCGAACTCCGCACAGAAGCTCCGGGCCGCGTACGACGGGCTGTTCCGCAGCCACCACTGGTCGACCGGGTAGGACGGGAACGACTCGTCGGTCAGCACCAGCCGGACAGCCAGGTCGGTGCGCTCGATCGCCTCCCGAAAGCCGTCCGCCTCGGGGCCGGACAGCTGAGGCAGAACCTCCGAGAGGACGGTCCGCAACGACAGGTCGTTGAGGTAGTCGTCGAGGTCCCAGGGGAACCCGGCCGCGCAGTCGGCGGCGAACCGCTGCCACCGATCCACGGCCTCCCAAGGAGAGATCTCGGTGCGCCACCCCTTGTCGGTGAAGGCTCGTGAGAACTCCAGATCGAAATCCGCTCCCACTATCGCACGCTCTCCTTGTCCATGAAGTCGCTCGGGTCGTCCGGCCGGAAGAAGCCGGAAGCGGTGCGCGCGCGCCGGCGCGCAGGGCGTCTCCTCCTGCGACGAGCCGCTCACCGCGCAGACTCCGCGCGGCGCGCGGTGGGCGCCGCGCGGACGGCTACCGCTCCAGGATGCTGGTGAAGGCGAGCAGTGCCAGCTGCACCCGGTTCGTGGTGCCGGTCTTGCCGCGGATCCGGCGCAGGTAGGTGTCCACGGTGTGCGGGCTGAGCTGCAGGCGGTTCGCGATGGCGGCGTAGGTGGCGCCCTCCGTCAGCAGCTCCAGCACCTGCAACTCCCGCCGGCTGAGCCGCGCGCCGCCGTAGCCGCGGTCGTGGTCGTGCCCATGCCCGTGGTCGTGGCCGTGGCCGTGACCGTGACCGCCGCAGTCGTCCTCCCGGCCGCCGCCGTCAGCGGGGGCGGCCGGGTAGTCGGTGCGGGCGCCCGGAAGGACGGTGCGGACGGCCGGGTCGGCGTCGTTCCGGGGCGTTTCCGATAACCCTTCCGACAGTCCGACGACACCGGGCGGCGGTGCGGATCGGCCCGGGGCCTGGGCCCGGCGCGAGGGCACGGCGCGGCGCGGGGGCACGGCCGACTCAGTTCAGCGGCTTGCAGAGCGGGAGTTCGCAGCCGCCGCCCCAGGACGTGTCGGTCAGATCCGACACCGCCGTACCGCCGGCGCCCGCGGCCGTGAGCGCGTTCCCCGCCGGTGCGGACCACCCCGGCAGCACACCGGCCGCCGCGGTCGCTCCGCCGCCCAGGAGTGCGGCGAGCAGGGCGGCCGGGACGAGGAAGCGCTTCACGGTGTCCTCCGGAGGGATCGTAGACGTTGGTCCGGTGAGGGGGCGCCCGGCGGAGCCGGCGAGCGGCGGGCTGCACGGCAGCGGCCGTCGGCGCGTGACCTAGCATGTCAATCGAGGTGGTCCGGGGCCATCCGCCGGTCACCTCAGCAACTTCGATGGCAGCAAGATGACCGGGGGACGGATATGGACTTTCTACTCCAAACCCCTGGAGAGCCGACCGGAGTGGAACCCGATCCGGTCGACACCGCCGTCTACGACTGGGTGCTGACGCACCGCCGGCTGGACCTGACCGCCCTCGCCGACCACCTGCGCCGGCTCGGACTGGACCCGGCGGGCGCGGGGAGCGCGTTGCACCGCCTGACCGAGTGGCAGCTGGTCCACCGGGATCCGCGTGATCCGGCGGTGGGGTACGCGGTGGCACCGGACGCCGCGATGACCGCCCTCGCCGCCCCGGTCGAGGCCGCGATCCGGCGCAGCCAGGAGGAACTGGCCCGCAGGCGGACCCAGGTGGCCGGTTTCCTGCCGCACTACCGGCGCAGCCCCGGCGCCGACGGCGCCGGCCAGGGCCTGCGGGTCATCGCCAGCCTGCCGGAGGTGCGGGCGGCCCTGGACCGGGCCTCCGACAGCTGTCGGGAGGAGGTGCTGACCAGCCAGCCCGGCGGCGGCTCCCGAGTACCGGAGGCAATGGAGGAGGCGTTGGGCCGTGACCACGCCCTGCTCGCCCGCGGCGTGCGGATGCGAACGCTGTACCACCACACCGCGCGCTTCAACGGCCCCAGCCAGGCCTACGTGGAGGCCGCCACCGGGCTGGGCGCCGAGTACCGCACCGCCCACGAGCTGTTCGGCCGGCTCATCGTCTTCGACCGCGAGCTGGCGTTCCTGCCGCTCAGCGACGGCTCCTGGGGTGCCCTGATGGTCAGCCAGGACTCGCTGGTCGCCTACCTGTGCGAGATATTCGAGCAGTCCTGGGCGCTGGCGCGGCCCTTCGCGGCGGCGGCGGAGGAGGGCCTCGAACAGGTCGCCAGGGAGCTCGACCGCACGATCGTGCGGATGCTCGCCGCGGGCCTCAAGGACGAGGCCATCGCCCGGCGCCTGGGCATGTCCCTGCGTACGGCGCGCCGGCACATCGCGGACATCATGACCCAGTTGGCGGCCGAGAGCCGGTTCCAGGCGGGCGTGGCAGCGGCCCGGACCGGACTGCTGGACGACTGACGCCCGGCACGCGGCCCCGCGAGGCCGCCGTCACGCGCGCCCCGACGCACACGGACCCGACGCGCACCCGCCCCGACGCACACGGGCTCTGTCACGCACGGGCCCTGTCACGTACTCCCGGGACCGCGGCCCCGGGACCGGCATCCCGTGGCTTTCCGTCGGCGGTGTCCACATTTCAAGATGGACACCGGCGGGACGCGGATCTGCGCCTTGCCGGGCAACCGCCCGGCGAACGGCCCCGATCCGAGGTCCGGCGCGCAGGCGCCCGTGCTCCTCCCGCTCCGGGCCCGCCCCCCGCCCGTCGCCGGACCACCCGGCGCAGCCGGCCGTCCGACGCCAGGGCCGTAAGGACCGGTTCGGGCGTTCGGCGGCCCCGTCCTGCCCGTCCGGGCAGGCGACACCCTCACCATCTCTCGGAGGAACGAACCGTGGACACTGCCCAGCACACCGACACCACCTCC
The DNA here is from genome assembly GCF_041435095.1 of Kitasatospora sp. NBC_00315. Taxonomy (NCBI): domain Bacteria; kingdom Bacillati; phylum Actinomycetota; class Actinomycetes; order Kitasatosporales; family Streptomycetaceae; genus Kitasatospora; species Kitasatospora sp. NBC_00315. Next base: position 3,984,762 of record NZ_CP108025.1, read on the forward strand.
AGGCTCGCCGCCCTGACCCGCCAGGCCGCGCTCTCGGTGGCGGTCGCCGCCGCCATCGGCGGTGCGGTCTTCGCCCCCGCGGCCCAGGCCCAGGCCGCCACCCCGACCGTCACGGCCGGCCACGTCACGCCGGACGGCTGCGGCGGCTGCTACCCCGACGTCATGTGAGTGCCCTCCGCCCGGTGCCCCGCCGCCCGCTCCGGCCGGCGGGGCACCGGGCGGCCGGGCCCACGGCGGAGGAGGAGCGCGCGACGCGACGGAGCGGACGGCGCGCGGACACGGGGCGACGCGCTGACCGCGGCGCACCGGAGAGGGAGTGAGGGGCCGTGAACTGGCTCGAACGATGTGTGTCCGACCCGGACGCCTTCCTGCGCACCCAGTGGCGCCGAGGGCCCGCGCTGCTGCGTCCGGCCGACCCGCCCACCGAGATCCTCACCCCCGCCGACCTGGACGCCCTGATCGACGGCGGCACGCTGCGCACCCCGTACGCGGGGCTGTTCACCCGCGCGGGCGCCGTGGCGGACGAGCGGATCTGCCCGCCCAGGATCGTCGCCGGGCACCCGCTGGCGGGCTGCCTCGATCCGGAGCTGGTCCGGGCCGTGATCCGCGACGAGGACGCCACCCTCCAATTGCGTTACCTCAACCACTGGCACCCGGCGGTGCGCGCGCTCACCACCGACCTGGGTGAGCGACTGGGACGCCTGGCCGACGCCTTCCTCTTCTCCTCCCTTCCCGGGCGCCACGGGCCGGTGCACCGCGACGACGGCGACATCCTGGTGATCCAGCTCAGCGGCACCAAGCACTGGCAGGTGTACGCGGGCCCGACCGACCCCGCCTGGCAGCCGGTACGCGAGGACGACCCCGGACCGGTGCTGCTGGAGACCCTGGTACGGACGGGTGAGGTCCTCTACGTGCCGAACGGCTACGCCCACACGGCCCGGGCCACCGGGGCGGGACCGTCCCTGCACCTGACCGTCGCCCTGCGCGAGGCCGGCGGCGGCCATCTGCGGACCCAACTGCGGGCGCTGCTCGCCGAAGATCTCGCCCTGCCCGCCCACCCGCTCGACGAGGCCGAACTGACCCGGACCGCGGCCGCGCTGCTGGAGCACCTGCGGGCCCGGCTCGCCGACGCCACCCCTACGGCCCTGGTGGCCGGTGCCCGCCGCAACGCCTTCAGCAGCCGCCCCACCGCCTGACCCGACCCGCCGCCTGATCCGACCCACCGCCTGACCCGACCCGGCACCGGCCGGCCCACGGTCGGCACCCGTCCCGCGCCCCGAACCGCCCGTGCCCGCGACCGCCCCCCCGTACCCGGACCCGGACCCGCGACCGCGACCCCACCCCCACGCCCTGCCCCGGCCCCCGCCCGCAGGGCCCGAACCGGCCCGCCCGGGGCAGAGAGCGACATCGGACATGACCGAGAACTGGCTGCGCCGCTGCGTGGGGGACGAGGAGCGGTTCCTCGCCGCGTACTGGCGCAGGACCCCGGCGGTGCTGCGTCCCACCGACCCTCCGGTGGACGTGCTGCCCCGCACCGAGCTGGAGCAGCTGCTCGACCACGGTCTGCTGAAGGTCCCCTACATCGCCCTCGTCCGGCAGGGCGGCCACCTGCCCGGCGCCGACTTCTGCCGGCCCCGCGTGGTCCTGGGCGAGGTGGTGCAGGAGTACGCCGACGCGGACGCGGTCCGCACCCTGGTCCGCGACGAGGGGGCCACCGTGCTGTTGAGCCACGTCGACCAGTGGCACCAGGGCGTACGCGCCCTCGCCCGGGGTCTCGCCGAGCAGCTCGGCCGCCGGGTGGAGGCGTTCCACCTCCTCACGCCTCCCGGTGGCCGGGGGCGCCCCGTGCACAGCGACGACGCCGACGTGCTGGCCGTACAGCTCGGCGGGGCCGCCCGCTGGCGGGTGCACGCGAGGCCGGAGACCGGCGACCGGGAGGGCGCGCCGCCGGACGGCGACCCCGGCGAGGTGCTTCTGGAGGCCGTGCTGCACCCGGGCGAGGTCCTCTACGCTCCCCGGGGCTTCGCGTACAGCGCCGACCCGGTGGGTGACGAACCCTCGGCCCATCTGTCGCTGACGGTGCGCGAGGTCGCCACCGCCAACCTGTACGCCCTCGCCCAGGCCCTGGTCACCGGTGGGCCCGACCTGCCGGGGCGGCCGCTCGACGACGACGCCCTGCACTCCGCCGCCACCGACCTGCTGACGTACGCCCGCACCATGGCGGCCGAGCTGACCCCCGCCGACCTGATCGAACTCGCCCGGGCCGCGATGCGCCAGACCGCCTAGCACCGGCCGCCGGCCCGCTCGGCGCCACCGATCCCCCGGGGGCGGTGGCGCTCACGTCGAACACCGCGCTCAGGTTTCCGGGGTTCCAGGACTCCGACGCTCCAGGCTTCAGCGCTACGCGACGTCCGACGGCACGGCAAGGCCCGGCGCCGCGCCACCGGGCCGCCATGACCCGCCGTCATCGTCCGCCCGGAGCGCCGGCGGCCGCGGAGCCGAAGCCGAACCGGCACCGGCGGCCGGGACGGCAGTGGCTGGAGCGCCGGTGGTCGGGACGGCGGTGACCGGAACGCCGGTGGCGGTGGTCCGCTGGGCCGGGACGAGCGGTGTGACGCGAGCCGCCCGGGCGACCTCCTCGAACGCCCCTGCCAGCGCCTCACCGAGGGACACCGGCTCACGGTCGGCCGTCGGAGGGCGGGGTGGGGCGCAGCAGGTGCACCGGGAGCGCCCGAGAACGGCCGTCCACCGGGTCAGCGGGCGGGCGCAGATCTCGCAGACGGGGGGTCGCCGGCCGGACCTGCCGGGTGCGGCGGTTTCGGCCGGGTCGTACGCGTCGTTGCGGTAGCGAGCTGGCATCGGACTTCCTGTGGACGGGGCTGCCGGGGTGATTCCTGCCCAGATCCCTCCGGCTGATGCCTCGGACCGGCACGAATCGGTCAACCGCCACCCGCCGCACCGGTCTGTCGGTCCGGCTCCGGCTCGGCCGCCGCCGCCGTGGCCCGGTCCCCGCCGTGCGTCGCTCGACGGGCCGGCGGAACCCGCCCGGGCCGGTGACCGCCCCCGGCCGGTGAGCGAAGATGGATCGGTGACCACCTCCCCGGGCCACCCGAAGCCCCGCACCCGCCTGATCGCGACCGACCTGGACGGCACCCTGCTGTGCGCCGGCGGCACCGTCTCCGCGCGCACCGCCGCCGCGCTGGCCGCCGCCGAGGCGGCGGGCGTCCAGGTGGTGTTCGTCACGGGCCGCCCGCCGCGCTGGATGCAGCAGGTCAGCTCGCACGTGGGCGGGCACGGCGTGGCGATCTGCTCGAACGGCGGGGCGATCGTCGACGTCCGACGCGGTGAGCTGCTGGAGACCTTCCCGCTCGGCCCGGAGGAGACCCTCGCAGTGATCACCGCGCTGCGTGAGGACCTGCCGGGGACGGCGTTCGCCTTCGAGTACCCGGGCGGATTCGCCCGCGAGCCCGGGTACGAGGTGCGGATGTGGGGCTCGGACGAGTCGCACCCGGTGGGCCCCGCGGAGGAGCTGCTCGGGGCGGCCGGCGCCGTCCGCGGCCTGTTCAAGCTGCTCGCCAAGCATCCCGACCTCGACCCGGACACCTTCCTCGCCCGGGCCAGGACGGCGGCCGGCCACCTGGCCGAGATCACCCGCTCCAGCCCGATCCCGCTGCTGGAGGTCAGCGCCCCGGGCGTCACCAAGGCCAGTTCCCTGGCCCGCTGGTGCGCGGAGCACGGCATCGACCGCACCGAGGTGGTCGCCTTCGGCGACATGCCGAACGACCTGGAGATGCTCGCCTGGGCCGGCACGGCGTACGCGGTGGCCAACGCGCACCCCGAGGTGCTCGCCGCCGTCCCGCTGCACACCCTGAGCAACGAGGCGGACGGCGTGGCGACCGTGGTGGAGAGCCTGCTGGCCGCGGACGGCGCCGCCGGCGGAGCGACCGGGAAGGCCGCCGCCGCGAGCGCCTGAGAACGCCGACGGCCTCCGGCGCGCGAGGCGTCGGAGGCCGTCGGGGGCCGCGGGAGCCGTCGGAGGCCGCGGGGGCCGTCGGAGGCCGCGGGGGCCGTCGGGGCCGTCCCGCTCAGCCGGAGAGCGAGAAGGCCAGCAGGGCGGAGGCCGTCATGTCGAGCGCGGGCTCGCTGCTCTGCCAGGAGCGGACGTCGTCCACGTACGTGCTGCCGTGGCCGGTGAAGGCCGAGAAGGCGTCCGTCCCGCCCGCCGGGCAGGGCCGCATGCCGGTCAGGTAGTCGCCCAGTCCGCCGGTGAACTGGCCGGATCCGTTGGGGCCGTTGACGATCGCACCGAGCTGCACGGGCCTCGCGCCGTCGAGGCTGCCGGCCAGGTTGGGGAGCTGTCCCGCGGTGCAGTGCGGGAAGGTGCTGCCCTCGCCCACCATCATCGAGGTGCCCCAGGCGTTGGCTCCGAGGATCCAGTCGGTCTGCTGGACGCCGAAGCGGTTGAGCGAGGTGTCGCCGGTGAGGTTGCGGTAGAGGCGGGTGGTGGCGGCGAGGCCGAGTGCGTGCGAGTCGGCGTCGAAGTCGTCGTAGACCGCCCCCATGTGGAACGGGTCCCGGTCGGCGCGGGCCTTGGCGCCGGTGATCTGCGCCTTGAGGTCGGCGACCAGGGCGTCGTAGCCGATCGCCAGGCCGCCCGGGTTTCCGGCCGCCTTGACCGCCCTGGCCAGCTCGGCCTGGGCGAGCGCGGCGGTGTCGTACATGTTGAGGGTGTCGGTGTTGCCGGTGGCGTCGTAGGCCTTGGCCCAGGTGGCGCCCTGGGACAGCCAGCCGGACGTCCGGGAGTCGGCCAGCGCCTGGCCGGCGAGGGCGAGCTCGGCGCCGCCGAAGGCCAGGTCGTCCTGCCAGCTGTCCTCGGGGTAGTAGGCGTGCGGGACGGTGGTGACCAGCGTCCCGGGTGCGGTGTCGGCCAGGGCGTAGATCTGCGCCGCGGCGTCGAGGTAGCCCTTGGCCTTCGCCACGTCGGTGGCGGCGTACAGCTGCGCGCCGAGGGCGAAGTCGGCGGCGATCCGGCCGGCCTGGTTGGGGCTGATCTTCGCGCCGGGGGCGGCGGCCCGGAAGACCGGACGGTTCTTGAGGAACGGGTGCGCGCTGTCGGCGTCGTCCTTCTCGGGCAGTCGCCAGACGTCGTGGTCGCCGACCACACTGCCGTTGGACGTGCCCGAGCCGAGGCCGACCTGGATGTAGAGGGTCCGGGTCTTCTCGTCCCACATCTTGTCCAGCCAGTCGAGCCCGTACTGGGCCTCGGCCCGCAGCGCGGAGTCGGGCGCGGCCCCGCTCTCCCGGGCGGCCAGCTGGAGGGTGGCGTCGGCGTAGGAGGCGGTCTCGGTGAACTTCAGGTAGTCACCGGCGTCGAACCAGCCGCCCTCGACGTCCACCGTGGTGCCCGCTTTCGTCGGCGCGCTCTTGATCGTGTCGCCGTCGGAGCTGGTGAACGCGGGCCAGTTGTAGACGGCGGCGGAGCTGTCGTCGAGGTGCGCGGGCTTGCGGGCGAGCTGTCCGGGGACGGTGCCGCGGCCGTCGCGCTGGGACTGGAAGAAGGTGGTGGCGTCGGCGGCCAGGCCGCCGAAGAGCGCGGGGGCGCCGCCGATGGTGAAAGCGGGCGAGGTGCCGGTGGCGGCGCCGCTGACCTGGATCCGGTAGCTGCCGCCGGCCTTCACGCCGGTGAAGTCGATCAGGTAGACCGCCGGGTAGGCGGTGTTCCAACTGCCGAGGCTGGCACCGGTGGTGCCGGAGGCGACGGTGGCACCGGAGGCGTCCAGCAGCTTCCAGGCCGCACCGGTGACGGCGGCCTTGGAGAGCAGGAAGGCCTCCTTGGCGCCGCTGTCCGCGTAGCCGACCTGGTTGACCCGGATCTGCCCGGTGGTCGCGGCCTGCGCGGCCGGGGCCCAGGGGGCCTGGAGGAGGGTGGCGCCGAGAGCGAGGGCCGTGGCGAGGGCGGGGGCGCCGCCACGGAAAAGCCGGGTCCGGGTGTGCGTCATACGGCCGTCTCCTGCCTGGGGAGGGGAAGCTGCGCTTTGTTAGGAAGGTTTCCTAAACTGCGGCGAAGCTAGCGCCACCCGGCCCAGCGGTCAAGACGTGGCGGGCGGCCCCAGCCGCACCGGCAGCCGGACCAGCCGCCGCCCGTCCGGCAGCGGGACGTGCTCCAAGGCGTCCGCCGGCACCGCGAGCGACAGCGCCGGGTAGCGGCCCAGCAGGGCGTCGAGCGCGACCTCGCCCTCCTGCCGGGCGAGGGCGGCGCCGAGGCAGTAGTGGATCCCGTGGCCGAAGCCGACGTGCTGCTCGCCCTTGCCCGCCGACTCGCGCAGGAGGTCGAGGCGCTCCGGTCCGGCGTGCCGACGCGGGTCGAAGTTCGCTGCGACCAGGACGAGTCGGACGGCCTCGCCGCGCCGGATCCGGGTGTCCCGGAAGGTCAGATCCTCGGTGGCGTAGCGCAGCCGGGTCATCTGGACCGGACCGCACCAGCGCATCAGCTCCTCGACGGCCCCCGGCCACCGCCCCCGGTCGGCGCGCAGCGCGGCGAGCTGGTCGGGGTGGGCGAGCAGGGCGGCCGTACCGTTGCCGATCAGGTGGGCGGTGGTCTCGTGACCGGCCAGCACCAGCATCAGCACCATGGTGACCGCCTCGTCGTCGTCGAGCGGGTCACCGTCCCCCGCTTCGCCGTCCGGGCGGAGGAGTTCGCTCAGCAGGTCGTCGGCGGGCGCGCCGCGGCGGCGGCGGACCAGCTCCCGGACGTGGTCGATGAGCACCGGGGTGGCGGCGGCCGGCCGGCCGGCGGCCGTGCCGAGGAGGTCCGCACTCCACTCGCGCCAGAGCGCGCGGTCGGCCTCGGGGATGCCCACCAGTTCGCAGATCACCGTGATCGGCAGCGGGTACGCGAAGTGCTCGACCAGATCCACCACCCCCTCGGTGGCGTGCCCGGGCAGTGCGGCGATCAACTCGGCGGTGATCCGCTCCACCCGGGGCCGCAGTGCCTCGACGCGGCGGGCGGAGAAGGCCCGCGAGACCAGCCGGCGCAGCCGGGTGTGGGCCGGCGGGTCGCTGTCCAGCAGCGAGCCGAGGAGGTACCGGTGGAGCCCCACGGGCAGCCCGGTCGGCTCCGCCGGCGCGGTGCGCGGATCCGGCCCGGTGTGGCCGGGAACGGACATCGGCGAGTTCACGAACCTCGCGTCGCGCAGCAGTTCGCGGACGTCGTCGAAGCGGGTGACGAGCCAGACCGGCGAGTCGTCCGGCATCCGGCCGCGGACGATCGGTGCCTGTTCGCGCAGCCTCCCGTAGCCGGCGGCGGGATCCGCCAGCAGCTCGGGGTCCATCACGTTCGGCTCGCCCGGGTGCCTGCCCATGTGCGCCGCGAGCCCGGCCGGGGCCGCCTCCCGCGCGGGCGGCACGGCAACGGTGGCATCGGCGGCGGGCGTGGGCATCGTCGGCCCCTCTCGGGTGGTCTGCGTCTTCCGGTCCTTCCGGCCCAACGACAGGAGCGTCAGCGGGTCACGCTCCGGACGGCCGCCCCGGCCGGGCACCGCCCGACGACGCCCGTTCGGCCCAGTCCGGGCCAGCGGGGGCGCCCTCGGCCGCCGCCGCCCGGTGCGCCGGACGGGCCCGCGCCCGGGCGGCGCCGCGGTCGGCCGCGGCGGTCCGGTCCCCGGCGCCGCGACCGAGTACCGCCGGCCCTGCCGCTCCCCGGGCGCCGCGCCGGACCGCTACCCGAACCGGCCGTTGACGTAGTCGGCGGTGCGCTGGTCGCGCGGGTCGCCGAAGAGCCGGTCGGTCGGTCCGGCCTCGATGATCCGGCCCGGGGTGTCGTGCGTGGCGAGGAAGAACGCGCAGGACTGCGAGACGCGTTGGGCCTGCTGCATGTTGTGGGTGACGATGACGATGGTGAGCCGGCCGCGCAGCTCGGCGATGGTCTCCTCCACCCGGCGGGTGGAGGTCGGGTCGAGGGCGGAGCACGGCTCGTCCATCAGCAGGATGTCCGGGGAGACGGCCAACGAGCGGGCGATGCAGAGGCGTTGCTGCTGACCGCCGGAGAGCGAACCGCCGGGCGCGTGCAACCGGGCGGCCACCTCGTCCCAGAGGCCGGCCCGGCGCAGGCTGGACTCCACCAGCTCCTCGCGCTCGTCCTTGGCGACCTTGATGCCGGCCAGCTTCAGGCCGCTGACGACGTTGTCCCGGATGGACATCGCCGGGAACGGGTTGGGGCGCTGGAACACCATGCCGATCCGGCGGCGGACCTCGGCGGGCCGTCGGCCGGGGCGGTAGACGTCGTCGCCGTCCAGCAGCACCTGGCCGGCCAGCGCCGCACCGCGCACCATCTCGTGCATCCGGTTGAGGATGCGCAGGTAGGTGGACTTGCCGCAGCCGGAGGGCCCGATCAGCGCCGTCACCTGGCCCGCCGGCATGCCGAGCGAGACCCGCTCCAGCACCTTGTGGGCGCCGAACCAGGCGGAGACGTCGCGGGTTTCCAGGCCGGCCAGGCTCCCGGCCGGTTCGTCCCGGTGACTCCTCATGGCGGGCAGCGTGAGAGTGCTCACGGCGTCGCCGGGGACGGCGGGGGGCTTGAGGAGATCGGCGGTCTGGAGCGGTGCTTCGGTCATCGGTGCGGTCCTCCGGGCGGGGCGCGTCAGTAGAGGTTGGGCAGCAGGGCGGCGGCGTTCTCGTACACGTTCCAGAGCACCGCGCCGAGGACCGGTGCCAGGCTCAGGTAGGCGGCGGTGCGGCGCCAGTAGCGGGCCGCCAGGGTGGCGGCGACGACGGCGCCGAGCAGCGCGAGCGTCCAGAGCTGGAGGGCCGCGAGGGCGCTCTTGTCCGCCGCCAGGGCCTTGTCGTACGGCGTGGAGGCGGGCCGGCCGCCGGGGTTCGGCTGCGCGGCGCCGTCGAGCCGGGCGCCGATCAGCACCGTGCTGCCGGGGATCCAGCCCGAGTCGCCGGTGACCAGCACCAGGCGGTTGGCGGCCGGGTCGGTGATCGGTGAGTCGGCGCCGCCGTACACGTTCACGGTGTAGCTGAACGTCCCCTGGCCGGTGGTGGCCCGGATCCGGTCGCCGACCCGCAGTTCGGACAGCCGGGCGAAGGGTGAGCCGAAGCTCGCACCCCGCCCGAAGACCACGGCGACCCCCTGCTGTCCGGGCAGCGCGGTGTCCCGGCGGTGTCCCGGGCCGCGCATCAGGTCGCGCCCGGTGGTGCCCTCCACCACCACGGCCTGGTGCAGGCCGATGGCGGGGATGTCGATCAGGGCCACCGGCTCGCCGTCGGCGGCCGCGCCGGTCGGGGCGACGGCCTTGGCGAGCTGGTCGCGGAAGCTCTTGTAGGAGGTCGACTGGAAGTGCCGCTCCTGGAGGTGGGAGAAGGTGAACAGATAGCCGGTGAAGCCGGTCAGCAGGGCCGCGAGCAGGCTGACCGCCCAGGCGCCCTGCAGGAAGCGGCGCCGGGCGGGGGAGCGGGCGCCCGGGGGCCCGCCGGGGCCGCCCGGGCCGTCGGCGGCGGGTCGGGGCCGATCCGCCGAGGCGTTCGGTGCCGTGGGCGCGGGCCCGGTGGCCCGGGCCGGCACCGGTGCGGCGGCCTGGTCGATGGTCGGCGCGCTCACTGTCTCCCCCTGCGGTCGTCATCCTGACGGTACGTCATGCCGGACCGCCGGTGTTCTGCCGTCGCCGGCGGACCAGGTACCCGCCGAGCAGTGGCGGCACGGTGACCACCGCGAAGAGTTCGATCGCGGTGAGGGTGGTCAGCAGCCAGTCCTCCGGCCGGCCGCCGACGGCGACCACGGTGGCCGGGATCTCCCCGGCGCCCCCGCCGCCGCCCTGCGCCACCACTTGGCCGGTCTGCGGGTCGATCACCTGCTCGGCTGCCGGGTCACCGGCCCCCGCGGGGGCGGCCGCGCCCGGCTCGGCCGCGCCGCCCGCGGGCCCGCCGCTCCCGCTCGCGGCGCCGCCCGCACCCGCCGTACCGGTGCTCCTGGCTCCGCCGGTCGCCGCGCCACCCGTACCGGTGGCGCTCTTGGCGACCGCCTGGCCGCCCTGGACGGTGCAGTCCAGCGGCGCGCCGAGCTTGTCGCAGGGGCTGGGCTGCGGGGCGTTGGTGAGGACGGTCAGCTGTCCGGCCGAGTTGAAGGTCGGATTCGCGCAGTTGCTGAGCGAGTTGGCGTCGACCGGGCTGGCGTTGCCGGGGATGTGCTGGGTCTGCAGCAGACCGCCCTTGACCAGGCCGCGCGGGATCGGCGAGTACCCGAGGCCGTCCGCCTCGCCCTGGCCCTCGCAGAGCACGTACGAGATGAACCGGCTGAGCGCGCTGCCCTTGTCGTTGGTGAAGCGCGGCGGGACCGGCAGGGCCGCCCCGGCGCGCGGCACGATCAGGTAGCTGTAGCTGGAGATCGGGTAGGAGCGCGGGTCGTTCATGGTGTAGACGCCGTCGAGGTTCTGCTGCAGGAAGTCGGGGTCGCTCGCCGGGGTGCCGTCGTCCACGCCGCGGATCTTGGCCGCGGTGAGCGCGATGGCCACGTTGGAGGCGGTCGGCAGCGAGTAGTAGCCGGCGGGGTTGAGCACCTTCACCACCGGCCAGTTGCTGCGCTTGGCGAACGCGTACTCGTCGTAGCCGATGGTGCCGAGCCCGGCCTGGGACTTGATGTAGCCCGCCACCACGTCGGAGCCGTTCTGGGCGACCATCCGGCCGGCGGGCGGGAAGAACTCGGTGTAGTCACCGCAGCCCGCCCCGTTGACCTGGGTGCAGTAGGCGTCCCACTGGTCCTTGTGGGTGTGCGACATCCAGCGGGTGAACTGGGCGGTGGCGCCGGAGCCGTCGGAGCGCACGACCGGGGTGATCGGCAGCTTCGGCAGGGCGCGGCCGTAGTCCGCGGTGATCTTCGGGTCGTCCCAGGAGGTGATCTTGTTGGTGAAGATGTCGACGACGGTCTGGGGGGAGAGCCGAAGGTCGCGGACCTGCTTGCCGGCCACCACCAGGTTGTACATGAAGGTCGTACCGCCGGCCGTGATCGGTACGTAGGAGTAGCCGTAGGTCTGCGCCTCGGCGCCGGCGTAGACGTGCGTGCGCCCCTCGGCGCTCAGGCCGGTGTCCTCCTTGGTGCGGAACGGCACGTCCGAGGCGGTGAAGTCGTCCAGCCCGTTGCTCCACTGGGTGCGCCCGGCCGCCGAGCCGACCGGGTTGAAGTTGATCTGGATGCCCTGCGGGCCGACGTCCTGGCGCCACTGGTCGATGGCAGGCCCCGCCCAGCTGGAGCCGTCCGCGTTGAGCGAGGTGGACGCGTACGCGGGGGTGCTCTGCCCGACCAGCACGGCCAGGGCCAGCGGCAGGACGGACAGCAGCAGGGCCACCGGTCGGGACAGGGGGCGGCTTGCGGCCTCCCGGGACATGGGAACTCCTCTGGAACGCAGGGCGGTCGGTACGGACAACGGTGCTCCCCGGGCCATCAGTGCTTCCCGGTCCATCGGTACGCCGGCGGCCATCACTGCCCCCCGGCCGCGCGGGCGGCGGCGGCGCGGGCGCTGCGACGGCGCCCGCGGCGGGTCTGGCGACCCGGCGGCCGGCCGCCGAGGACCCGGGCGGTGACGAAGAGGACCAGCACCACGGCCATCAGCGTCAGCGCGGCCGCGAAGGCCCGCGAGACCATCTCGGGGTAGGGCTGCTTGACGTAGTTCCAGATGTAGAGCGGCAGCGACACCTGGTGCTCGGAGAACGGGTTGCCGTTGAACTGCGAGGTGAAGCCCGAGGTCAGCAGCACCGGCGAGGTCTCCCCCACGCCGCGCGCCATCCCCAGCACCACCGCCGTCACCAGCCCGGGCCGGGCGGTGGGCAGGACCACGTTCCACACCGTGCGCCACTGGCTGCCGCCCAGCGCGTACGAGGCCTCCCGCAGCGTGCCCGGCACCAGCCGGATCACCACCTCGGCGGCCCGGGTGACGATCGGCATCATCATCACGGTCAGCGCGAGCGAGGCCGCGAAGCCGCTCTTCTCGTAGCCGAACGTGATGATCACGATTCCGAGGACGAACAGGCCCGCGACGATCGAGGGCAGCGCCGTCATCGCCTCGACCAGCGTGCGCACCGGACGGGACATCCGGCCGCCGACCTCGGACATGAAGACGGCCGCGGCGATTCCCAGGGGAACCGCGAACAGCGTTGCCAGGCCGAGCTGTTCGAGCGAACCGACGACGGCGTTGAGGGCGCCGCCGGAGGTGATCGGGGAGAGCGCGGCGGTCTTCTCCATGGACTCGGTGAAGAAGTTCAGATGGCTCGCCGCCTGCAGGCCCCGCGCCAGCAGGTAGCCGATCTGGTCCACGATCACGGCCGCCACCAGCAGTCCGGCGCTCCACGTGACGACCGCGACCAGTCGCTCGCGCACCAGCAGCGGGCCCCACTGGAGCCGGCCGAGCGCGACGTAGCCGGCCAGGAAGAGCAGGTACCAGCAGAGCAGGAAGCCGAGCGCGCCGCTGAGCGGCAGGATCCTCTCGTACAGCAGCCAGTCGAGTGCGAGGGAGCCGCCGAGCGCGCCGAGCAGCGTCAGCACGTCCTCACGGGTGACGCCGCCGAGGCGCACCCGCTGCTCGGGCGGGTGGACGGGCCGGTCGGCGGCGGGCACCGACGCGGCGGCCGGGGCGGGCGGCAGGTCGAGGGTGGTCATCCGGTGGTCCCTTCGGGGCGGCGGGGCGGCAGTGGGGCGCGGCGGCGGGGCGCCGTCGCGGGGCCCGGGATCGCGGTCACGGTCAGTCCGCCGTGTTCGCGCCGGAGCGGGAGCGGTTGATGACCACCCCGGCGGCCAGGTTGACCAGCAGGGTCAGCGCGAAGAGCACCAGTCCGGCCGCCATCAGTGCGGAGAGCGACAGCACGTCGGACTCCCCGAAGCGCAGGGCGATCAGCGCCGAGATCGAGTTGGCGCCGTTCTCCAGCACATGGGTGATCGGGGTGAAGCTCGGCGAGATGATCAGCGCGACCGCGATCGTCTCGCCCATCGCCCGTCCGAAGCCGAGCATCACGGCCCCGATCACGCCGCCCCGGCCGAACGGCAGCACCACGGTGCGGACCATCCCCCAGCGGGTGCTGCCCAGCGCGTACGCGCCCTCCCGCTCGCCCTGCGGCGCCTGCGAGAACACCTCCCGGCTGAGTGACGCCACGATCGGGATGATCATCAGGGAGACCACCACGCCCGCGATGAAGGTCGAGGAGGTGTACGAGGTGCCGATGTCGCCGGTGCGCACCTTGAGGAACGGGATCGCGTCGCCCAGGTGCAGCGACATCCAGCGGACCAGGCCGATGATCCGCGGCTGCAGGAAGAACAGCCCCCAGAGCCCGTAGACGATGCTCGGGATCGCCGCCATCAGGTCGACCAGCGAGACCAGGGCCGCGCGCAGCCGCTGCGGGGCGTACTCGGAGATGAAGACGGCCGAGGTCAGCGCCACCGGGACGGCGATCACCAGGGCGATCACCGCGATCAGCAGGCCGTCGGGCAGGACGGCGGCGATACCGAAGGAGTGCGCCTGGGGGCGCCACTTCTGCTCGGTCAGGAACGACCAGCCGGTCACCCGCAGGGCGTCGGAGCCGCGCCACAGCAGGAAGAAGGCGATCAGGCCCATGATCACGAAGACCGAGAGCCCGGCCGCCCGGAGCACCCCCCGGAACACCCGGTCACCGGGCGTGGCGGGAGAGGTGATCGTACGCGGCACGTCGGGGTCGGGCGAGGCCTGGGCGAAGGGTTCCGCGGGCCCGGTGGCGGCTGTCATGGTCTGTTCTCCGGCGCGCTCGGATCGGGAGGGGAGGTGGTGGTTCCGGTGCCGCCGGTGGGTGCCGTCGGCGCGGGAGCGGGGTGGAGGGCCCGACTGGGCGGACCGGGGGTGAGGGCCCGGCGGGACGGGTGCCGGTGGCCCGGCGGGGCCGGACGGGGCCCCGCCGGGCCGCCCGTCAGCGCCCGGTCCGGCGCAGCCGCCCCCAGCCGGAGCGCAGGCCGCCGACGAGCCGCGCCCCGGCGGGCGTGCCGCCCAGGATCAGCGCGGCCGGACCGCCGACCAGCAGCACCAGGCCGGTGACCAACGCGACCGGCAGCAGCAGCCTGGCCGCGCCTGCCCGGTCGGGCGCCGGCCGGCCGGCCGCCACCGGCGCCGCGTCCAGCGGGCCGGCGCCCGGCGAGGCCGTCCCCGACTTCGGCGTGCCCGTCGCGGCCCCGGTGCCCGTGGCGCCACCGGCGCCGGCGCTCCCCGCGAAGTCGCCGTCACCGCCTGCCGCGCCGTTCGAGGAGCCGGTGCCCGTGCTGCCCGCGGCCGCCTGGCCGCCGGTCGCCGCGGCGTCGCCCGCCGAGGTGGCCGGGCCGGTGTCGCCGGCCGGGGCCTTCTGGTTGCCGGGCAGCGTGCCGTCCTGCGCCGCGACGTGCGTCACGGCCGCCTGTGCCTGGGCGAGCTGGTCCGTGGTCAGTCCGAGGAACCCGCCGGCGAGCTGCCCGGGGCCGGCGCCGTAGACCTGGCCGCCGCCCGGATCGGTGGTGCGCCGCAGGAAGGTGGAGACCGCCTTCGCCTTGGCGTCCGCCAGACCGGCGGTGGGCGCCATCGCGTACTGCACGGTGGTCAGCGGGTACGCCCGCTGGTCCTTGGCGAAGTCGGTGCCCGCCGTGCCGTAGGGCAGCTGCTGGGTGCCGGTGAGCGCGTCGAGGGGCATGTCGTCGACGGCCGCCCGGTAGGAGTCCAGGCCCGGGGTCACGAAGGCCCCGGCCGGGTTCTGCAGGGCGGCCTCCGGCAGGCCGAACGCCCGTGCCTGGCCGGCGTCCAGGACCGCGAACAGGGTCCGCTGGCCGATCGACTGGCGGCCGATCTTGCCGTGGGTGCCGCCGACCGCGTCGGGGTTGATCGCGGTGGGCTGCAGCTGCAGCAGGTTACGGGCCACCTGGCCGAGGCCGCCGAGCAGCGGGTTCCACTCCCACTGCTTCCAGACCGCCTTGTCACCGCTCTCCCCGACGATCCCCGAGAAGTCCTGCGGCTGGAACGCCTCCACGGGGTATCCGGGGAACTTCGGACGCAGGTAGAAGCTGTCCACGTGCATTCCCCACGGGTCCGGGGCGCCCTGCAGGAACTGGGCGGCGTCCGGGTCGCCCGCGATCCACGAGGTCAGCTGGTACACCAGGTCCGTGGTGCCGCCGAGCACGATCGGCAGCATGTTGATCGCGTTGGCCGCGCAGCTGCTCGGCCAGTGTGCGCCGCCGAGCGTCGAGTCCGGGTTCAGCTGACGGAACTCCGGGTCCATGAAGATGCAGTTCGGGTTGCCCGCGACCGAGGCGACGTTCGCCGCACCCGTGTACGACTGGGTGAGCATCTTGGCCATCAGCCTGGCGTTCAGCCGCATGCTGCGGATCTGCCGGCCGGTCTCCGGGTCGTCCACCAGGTAGACCACCGAGATCCCGGTGGTGGCCAGCGGCGCGTAGACGTAAGGCCTGGGCGCCGGTGAGCGGTCGGGGCGGGCGGTCAGCGCGACGGTCGCGCCGGTGCCGCCGAGGAAGTCGGCCCGGGCCTGCGGCTCACCGCCGGCCGGGCTGTACTGCATGCTGAGTGGATCGGTGCCCTCGCAGAATCCCGAACGCCACTGCTGGACGGCCCGGTTGGCCATCTCCAGGCCGGCGGCGCTGAACTCCGCGGCGGCGGCCTTGCAGTCGTCGGCCGTCGGGGAGAACTCCAGCGGCACGACCGTGCGCTTGTTCCACGCGCAGCGCTCGCCCGTCCAGTTGCCGGTCTTCCAGCTGGCACCGATGGAGCGCACGATGTAGTCCGTGGCGGTGTTGCTGTCGAAGTCCATGTCGAACTCGTGGTCGTTGCAGTCGGCGGCGCCGTCCCGGACCCGGCCCGCGTCGTTCGGGTCACCCCCGTAGTTCGGCTCCACCACGATCGAGCACGGGTGGGTGGCGTCGCAGCCGAGCGAGGGGCTCTGCTTCGCCGACCAGACCTCGATGGACGCCGTGCCGGAGCCGTCGGCGCCGGTCACCGCCCACTGCTGGTTGGTCGGGAAGTCCGGGGCGAGGACGCCCACGTCGCGGGAGGGCTGGTCGAAGCCGAGGGCGCTCTCGCCGCCGTAGAGCCAGTTCCCGTAGCAGTCCGTGATCTTCGGATCCGCGCCCCGGCACTGGTAGACCCGCACCGGGTACATCACGCCGCTGTCACCCTCCTTGGCGACGCTGGCCTGGGTGCCGTCCCAGTTGACGGTCGGCGTGAACCCGCTCCAGGAGACCTGGACCACCTGGTTGGAGAGGTTCTTCGCGGGCGTGACCGTCACGCTCCCCGGCAGGCCGTCCGCCCCGGTGGCGGGGTCGTAGCGGTTGGGCCCGGCCACCGTCACCCCGGAGTCCGCGTGCGCCGCCGTGGCCGGCCCGAGGGTGAGTGGCAGCACCGACAGTGCGGCGACCACGGCCCAGGCGAGGGCGAGCGCGGGCAGCCTCCTGCGCCACCGCCCCTGCTGTCTCGGGTCTGGCAGGCGGAGTCTCATGGCGGGCACCTCCGGGCGAATGCGCAACGGGTCTGCGCGGGTGATGGGCGGTTCGGTGGGCGCACCGACGGCTGCGGTACCGTCCCATTCGGCCATCCGGAGATGGCCGGATTCGGTCGGCAGGATGTACTGGGCCACAACAGGCCCACTCTTGTGGCCAGTTGCTCATGAACGCCGGCGCGGGCCCACATGAGGACGCGTGGACCCGCACCGCACGACAGATGCCGGCCGGCCCCGTGGCGGCGGGGCGCGACCGGCCGGACCGGGAGCGGCGGCTCAGGCGGCCGGCGTGAAGGTGACCGAGAGCGTGCCGACGGACTGACCGCCGACGAAGAAGGTGCTGTTCAGCTTCCCGTCGAGGAACTGAGCGCCCTGGGCGTCCACCTTGAGGTCGGTCGCCACCAGCTGCTGGGTGGTACCGGTCCGGGTGATCGTGGTCTGGCCGGCCGGGTCGAGGAGCGGGACCGGGTCGGTGCCGCCGAGCGGCACGCCGGTCAGCTGCCAGGCGAAGGCGTCGAAGGCGAGCTGCAGCTGGATCCCACCGAAGGAGGCGGCCAGATCGCCGTCGCCACCGGTGGCCGGGAAGGTGGCCGAGAAGCCGGTGGCGCTGTCGTAGGCCGGGGTCGCCGAGGGCAGCGGGACCACCAGGACACCGGCGGCGGCCGTCTGCTGGATGAAGGCGGTGGTCTCGTTGACCACCGCGCTGCCGCTCGCCGCGGCGGCCGGCACCGAGGTGTCGGCAGCGGCCGCACCGCTCAGTCCGGTGACGGCGAGGACCGCGGCGGCGGCGGTGGCGGCGAGGCGGACGCTGGTGCGGGACATGCTGCTCTCCTTGGGACGGAACGAGGGACTGCGGACTGCTGGACTGCTGTGTGTCGACGGGCCGGGCCGGGCGGTGGTTCGCCGGCGGCCGGGACACCGGGCGGGCCGGAGCGCGTACGGGCCGGGGTGGGGCGGGTACGGCCGCTCCTGGGTGCCCGCGGGTGGCCGGGCCACCCGCGGGCGGGCCGGCGGCCGGGGCTTCCCGCGCCCGGCCGCCGGTGTGTGATGTCACGTCAACTTCGTTGCTTCCGGCCGTCGATGGATCGGCCGGAGGGAAGTCAGCGGACGATCGTGCCGCAGGACGAGATGGTCAGGAAGCCGTAGCTCTTGGTGTCGGCGATGCCGGCGGTGCTGGTGCAGATCCAGCCGGTGGGGCCGAAGATGGCGCGCAGCGCGTCGCCGTGGGCGCCGGTGGCGACGTACTCGGCGTCACGGACCACGTTGAAGAGCGTGCGGCCGTAGACCGGGTTGGCGAAGGTGGGATTGATGGTGTGGGCGGCGGTGACCGGGGCCACGCCGTTGACGTTGCGCAGGCTCAGCACGCCGGCCGCGTCGGTGCCGCTGCTGTGGCCGTTGTAGACCTGGCCGATGAAGTGGCCGACCGAGTACGGGAAGATCACGTTCGGGTCGTTGAGGGCGACGTTGGTGCCCTCGTTCTCCTCCGGGCCGCTGACGACGTTGACGCCCAGGGTGGTGACGCCGATCGCCTTCAGGAAGAAGGAGCGGGTGCCCGAACCGCTCTGCGGCAGGTAGGGCTTGATCGTCACGGCGGGACCGGTGTAGCCGGAGATGTCCGTGATCTGGTTCCAGGTCGTGTAGGTGCCGTCGTAGATCTTGGTGAGGTCCGCCGTGGTGAGGTTGGCGGGCGCGTTGCTGCCGGTGGCCGTGGCGGACCAGGTCACCGCGTCCTTCGCGAAGCTGATGTAGTCGTAGGCGGTCGAGGTGCCGGCGGCCGGGGCGCTGGAGGAACGCGCGAAGTCGACCTGGCTGCCCGCGGCGGTCAGGGCGGCGAAGCCCTGGCCCGAGCCGTTCGGGCGGGTGATGGAGGTGGCGCCGGCCTTGGGCGTGATCGACGCGGAGCCCGTGGCGTCCCAGCTGTACAGGTGCGGCGCCGAGGCGGCCAGGGTGGCGTTGTAGTCGGTGGAGTACTGGGTCAGAACGGTCTGCGTGGTGTCCGAGCCCACACCGACGATGTCGGTGGCGGCAGGCGTCACGGTCGGGTCGGCCAGCGCGGTGCCACTCGCAATGGTGACGAGCGAGGTCGCGAGGGCGGCGGCGGTGAGCAGCTTGGCAGCGGTCTTGCGCATGTTCCTGTTCCTCCGGTGGGAGAGACGTACATCGCTTGCCCGGACCTGGATGGGGCCCGGGGCCGGAGTCCGCGGCGGCCGCTCCGGCAGAGCTGATCCTGTCCGGCCCGGGGCCGCCCCAGGAAGGGCCTCCGGGCGGCCGGCCCCGACGGGAGCGACAACCGGAGGCGGGTCGTCCGCGCTGGTCGGAGCGGGTGCGGCGGGCGGGCTTCGGACTCCGCGGGCCCGGCGACGTTCTTCTCCCGGTGGCGGTTCGGGGTGCTGCCGGAAACCTCCGCTTCACCAGGGCCACCGGTCGTCCCGTCCGGCACGCCGGAGCTCCCGGCCGATCTGCTGGAGGCCCGCGACGAAGCTGTCGACGCCGCCCTGGCACTGGTCGCGGCGCAGGTAGCCGCGCGCGCTGCGGGCGATCGGCCCGGCGTCGGCGGCGCCGGGCCGGGTGCTGAGTGCCGGCAGGTAGGCCGTCCACACCCAGAGCCGGCCGTCGGACTGCCCGACGCTGCACCGCAGCGCGGCCCGCTCGATGAGCAACCGTCTCACCGCCTCGGAGAGTTCCTCCTCGTTGCGGTACGCCCTGGCGCCGACCGCGAGCTGCCGACCGTTGGCGGCCCGCAACGCCCAGCCGACCCCGCGCTCCGCGCCGCGGACGGTGAGCAGACGTGGACCGCGCGGCTCAGTCGCCATCGGACGGTCTCAACGGGCCCTGCGGCCCCTGCGGTTCGGGAACGGCTGCGCCCGGCCCGTCCAGCTTCGCGAGCAGCACGACGAAGCGCCGGAAGGCGTTCTGACAGGTGGCGTACCGCTCGTAGGCGCGACTGGAGCGGATCTCGGGCAGGCCGCGGGCTCCCGGGACCACCCAGATCCAGCCGATGCCGTCTCGGACATGGGTGATCCGGGCGACCAGTCCTGGCCCGGCGACCCGCAGGTCGGCGAACCCCCGCTCGGCCTCGCCGGGGGTCTCGTACCCGACCGGTGAGACCGCGACGAGCCGGCCGTTCGGTGACTTCAGCTGCCACCGGTAACGCCCGTCGGGCGAACGCTCGGTGCGAAAGCCCCCCCGGCCCGGCACCGCGGGCGGCGGCCCGGCTCCGGGCGGTGCTCCTGCCCCGGGTAATCCGCCCGGTCCTGCTGATGCGGCGCGACCTCGGCCCGACGCGTCCACTGCTCCCCCGTCCGATAAGCGAGACGGGGCAAAGCTATGTGTGCACACGAGCACACAGGAAGGGCAGCAAATACACAACTTGCTCCGTTGGCCGCGAAGTTCTCCCTCGTTAAACTTTCACCAAGCGCACCCCAAGAGCCGTCAGAGCCGGGCCGTCCAGCGGACGGTCGTGCCCTTTCCGTACGGTCCGGGCTCGTGCCAGGCCTCGCCGCCGAGCGCCTCGGCCCGGCGGGCCAGATTGTTCAGGCCGCTGCGCCGTCCGCCGTCCGGGATGCCCACCCCGTCGTCCGTGACGATCAGCATCACTCCCGGGCGGCCCACCCGGTCCGGCGGATCCGGATCGGCCGGAACCGGCCGGCCCTCGTCGTCCAGATGGACGGTCGCGTCGACCTCCACCCCGACCCGGGAGGCCCGC
Source organism: Kitasatospora sp. NBC_00315 (assembly GCF_041435095.1). Taxonomy (NCBI): domain Bacteria; kingdom Bacillati; phylum Actinomycetota; class Actinomycetes; order Kitasatosporales; family Streptomycetaceae; genus Kitasatospora; species Kitasatospora sp. NBC_00315. The sequence continues at coordinate 4,004,950 of NZ_CP108025.1, forward strand.
GCGTGCCGGGCCGTATTCGAGAGCATCTCCCTTAGTGCAGCGAGCAGTTGACGCCCGGTCCGCTCGCCGACCAGGCTCTCCACCGGGCCGGTGAAGGTCACCGAGGGCTTGAACCCGAGCGCCGCGGCGGCCTGGCTCGCCTCCCGGAGCACCCGGGTGCGCAGGGTGTCCGGCTCCTCGTCGTGGTCGCCGTGCTGGAGGGCGTAGATGGTCGTGCGGACCTCCTGGATGGTCGCGTCGAGCTCGTCCACCGCCTTGCCGATCTGCGCGGTCACCTCGGGCACCACGGCCCGCCGGGCGGCGCTCTCCAGCATCATCCCGGTGGCGAACAGCCGCTGGATCACCAGATCGTGCAGGTCCCGGGCGATCCGGTCGCGGTCCTGGAAGACCGCGAGGCGCTGCTGGTCGCGCTGGCCCTCGGCCAGGCGCAGGGCCAGCGCGGCCTGCGAGGCGAAGGTCTGCGCCAGCTCCTTCTCCGAGTCGGTGAAGGCAGGCGCACCCCGGCGCCGCCAGACGCAGAGCGCACCGAGCACCCGGCCGGTGGCCGCCATCGGCACCGCCATCGAGGGCCCGAAGGTCCGGGCCAGCCGGATCACCACGGCGGGGTCGGTGGACATGTCCTCCAGGTAGACGCTCTCCCCCGCCAGCAGCCGGCTGGCGAAGGAACTCGGCGGCAACAGCTCGCCGGTGACGAACTCGGCGGCCTCGCCGGAGGCGTGCGAGACCCGCATCCGGCCGTCCCCGGTCGGCAGCATGATCATGCCTAGCGCACCGCCCGCCAGCTCCCGCACCTGCTCGGCGGCCACCGTCAGGGCCGCCTGCGCCTCGTCCGTCGAGAGCAGCGCCGTGGTCACCGCCGACGCACCCGCGATCCACCGCTCCCGGCGCCGGCCCGCCTCGTACAGCCGCGAGTTCTCGATCGCGACGCCCGCGGCGGCCGCCAGCGCGTGCACCACCTGCTCGTCCTCCGGGGTGAAGGCGCCGCCGCCCTGCTTCTCGGTGAGGTAGAGGTTGCCGAACACCTCCCCGCGGACCCGGATCGGCTCCCCGAGGAAGGACGTCATCGGCGGGTGGTGCGGCGGGAACCCGGCGGAGCGCGGGTCGGCGGTGAGATCGGTCAGCCGCAGCGGCTCCGGCCGGTCGATCAGCGCGCCGAGGATGCCCCGGCCGGCGGGCAGCTCACCGATCCTCGCGGCGGTCCGCGCGTCGATCCCGACGTGGATGAAGTCGCTCAGCCCCTGCCCGGCCGGGTCGACCACCCCGAGCGCCGCGTACCGGGCGTCGACCAGTTCGGCGGCGCCGACGGCGATCCGGTGCAGCGTCGCGTGCAGGTCGAGCCCGGCGCCGACCGAGACCACCGCCTCCAGCAGCCGCTGCATCCGGTCGGTGACGGCGGCCGCGGACTGGAGCCGCTCGGACACCTCGGTGACCAGCGTGTCCAGGCCGAGCGAGGCGATCTCCGGCACCCGCAGCGGCGCGGCCGCGCGGGGGGCCGGGCCGGCCGAGGCGGGGACCGCCGGATCGGGGTTCCGGGAGGAAGTGGGCTCCATGCTTCGAGCGTAGTTTGTGTGGATTTCCGATGGACCGCAACCGCGGCGTGTCGGACGCCCGCGAGAGCTCCGGTCACCGGCCGGCACCGCTCTCCACCAGCAGTCCGTCCGCCTCGCGCTCGCGCTGCCACATCGCCGACAGCCGTCCGCCCGGATCCGCCGTGAGCCCGGCCCAGCTGCCCCGCTCGACGACCCGGCCGTGGTCCAGGACGAGGATCTCGTCCACGGCGCCGGGGGCGGCCAGGCCGGCCAGGCGGTGGGTGATCAGCAGGGTGGTACGGCCCGCGGTGGCCGCCAGCAGATCCGCGGTGAGGGCGTCGGCGGTGGGCAGGTCGAGGTGCTCGGCGGGCTCGTCCAGCAGCAGTACGGGGAAGTCCGCGAGCAGCGCGCGGGCCAGTGCGAGCCGCTGGCGCTGGCCGCCGGAGAGCCGGCCGCCGTGCTCGCCGACCATGGTGTCCAGGCCCCCGGGCAGGGTGTCGACCCAGTCCAGCAGGCGCGCTCCGCGCAGGGCCGCGCGCAGCTCCTCCTCGCCGGCCTGGGGCCGGGCGAGCCGCAGGTTCTCCCGCAGGGAGCTGTCGAAGACGTGCGCGTCCTGGGCGCAGAGACCGATGGCGCGGCGGACGTCGTCCGAGGCGACGGCGGCGCTGTCCACAGCCTGTGGACGACCGGCGGCGAAGGTGACCGTGCCGGCGCTGCGGTCCAGAAAGCGCAGCAGCGTCTGCGCGAGGGTGCTCTTGCCGGAGCCGGACGGGCCGACGACGGCGATCCGCCGTCCGGGCCCGAGGTCGAGCGAGACGCCGAAGATCGCGTCCTGCTCCTGACCGGGGTGCCGGGCGGCCAGGCCGCGGACGGCGAGCGGCAGCGGATCGCCGGGCAGCGCCGCCGGCTCGGCGGGTTCGCCGACCGGCGCCGGGCTGTCCAGCACCTCCGCCAGCCGGGCCCGCGCCGCCCGGCTGCGCTCGCGGGCCTGCACGGCGAGCGGCATCCCGGTGACCGCCTCGAAGGCGGCCAGCGGTGTCAGCACGATGACGGCCAGGCAGACCGGCGGCAACGCGCCGCTGCTGACGCCGTGGATGCCGACGGCGGCGGCCGCCGTCACGGTGAGGCCGGTGAGCAGCGTGATCAGACCGGCGCCGAGCGCCGTGGTCGCGGCCGAGCGGGCGGCCAGCGAGGTGAGGGCGGCGTCGGCGGCGCGGACGGCGGCCAGCCGGGTCGGCAGGGCGCCGGCGACGGTCAGCTCGGCGGTGCCGGTGAAGGTGTCGACCACGGCGTCCGCCAGGTCGCCGCGCGCCGGCGCCTGCCGGCGCTCCGCGCGCCCGGACAACCGGACGGCGACGACCGGCACCACGGCGCCCGCGAGCAGCAGACCGGCGGCGAGGACCACCCCGGCCCAGGGCAGCAGGAGAGCGAGTGCGACCGAGGAGGCCAGCGAGACCACCGCCGCGATCGCCGCCGGCAGCCGCCAGCGCAGGTAGTGGTCCTGGATCGCGTCCACGTCCGCGACCAGCCGCGAGAGCAGGTCGCCCCGGCGGTGGGCCGGCAGCCCGGCGGGGGCCAGCTGCTCCAGCCGGCGGTAGACGGCGGTGCGGAGCGTGCCGAGGCCGCGCAGCACCGCGTCGTGCGAGACCAGCCGCTCGGCGTAGCGGAACACACTGCGGCCGATGCCGAAGGCCCGCACGGCGGTGACCGCCATCATCAGGTAGAGCACCGGCGGCATCTCGGAGGCGTACGAGATGAGGTAGCCGGAGGTGCCCATCAAGGCGACGGCGCAGAGCAGGGCCAGCGAGCCGAGCAGGGTGGCGAGCGCGAGCCGGGGCCCGCCCGGCCCCGCCGGTTCGGGCTCGGGCTCGGACGTCGCGGGCGTCGCGGGCGCCGAGGGCGCCGAGGGCGCCGAGGGCGGTGGGGGCGGCGGGGGCGGCGCGGGCGTCGCGGGCGTCGCGGGCGTCGGCGCGGCCACCACCCGGGCGGCCACCACCCGGGCGGCCGCGCCGTCGGGGGCGGGGCCGGGGGCGGCGGGGGCGGGGCCGGGGGCGGCGGGGCAGGGGGCGGCTGGCTCGGCCTCCGGCGCCGTCAGGCGGTGCCGGGCGTCCGCCACCGCCAGCAGCGCCGGACGGTGCGCGACCAGCAGCACCGTCCGGGCCGGGTCGGCGGCCAGCGCCCGGACCGCCTCGACGACGGCGGCCTCGCTCTCACCGTCCAGGTTGGCGGTGGGTTCGTCCAGCAGGACGAGCGGGCGGTCGGTGGCGAGCAGCGCGCGGGCCAGCGCCAGACGCTGGCGCTGCCCGGCGGAGAGGCCGGCGCCGCCCTCGCCCAGGCGGGTGTCGACGCCGAGGGGGAGGCGGTCGACGAAGTCGAGCGCGTGGGCGGCGGCCAGCGCGCGGCGGATCTCCTCGCGCCCGGCGTCCGGGCTGGTGAGCCGGACGTTGTCGGCCACCGTGCCGGCGAACAGGTGGGGACGCTGCGGGACCCAGGCGATCTGCCGGTGCCAGCCGCTCCGGTCGAGGTCGGCGAGCCGGTGGCGGGTGCCGTCGGCGGCGGTGACGGTGACGCTCCCCGCGTCGGGCGCGGTGAGGCCGAGCAGGACGGACAGCAGAGTGCTCTTCCCCGCGCCGCTGGGCCCGGTGAGGACGGTGGTCGTCCCCGGTGCGAGGGTCAGGCCCGCGTCCCGCAGGGCGGGGGCGCCGCGGCCGGGGAAGGAGGCGGTGACGCCGGTGACGGTGATGGTGGCGCCGGCCAGCGGGGGCGCCGGGGTGCCGCCGGCCGCCGGGAGCGCGGTCTCCAGCACCCGGAAGATCTCCTCGGCGGCGGTGAGGCCCTCGACACTGGAGTGGTAGAGCGTGCCGACCTGCCGGATCGGCACGTACACCTCGGGCGCCAGGATGAGGATCAGCAGGCCGGTTTCGAGGTCGAGGGTGCCGTCGACCAGCCGGAAGCCGACGGTGACGGCCACCAGCGCGACCGAGAGGGTGGAGAGCAGTTCCAGCGCGAACGAGGAGACGAACGCGATCCGCAGCGTGCGCAGGGTCGCGCGGCGGTAGTCGGCGGTGATCCGGGAGATCGTGGCGGCCTGGGCCTTGGCCCGATTGAAGACCTTGAGCGTCGGCAGACCGGCCACGACGTCCAGGAAGTGGTGCGAGAGCCGGGCCAGACTCGCCCACTGCCGGTCCATCCGGCTCTGGGTGGCCATCCCGATCAGCGCCATGAAGAGCGGGATCAGGGGGAGCGTCCCGGCGATGATCGCGGCGGAGGTGAGGTCGGCCCCGACGATCCGCAGCAGCACGACCACCGGGACCACCACGGCCAGCGCCAGCTGCGGGAGGTAGCGGGCGAAGTAGTCGTCGAGGGCGTCGACACCCCGGGTGGCGAGAGCGGTGAGCTCGCCGGTGCGCCGGCCCGCCAGGTAGGACGGGCCGAGGGCGGTGGCGTGGTCGAGCAGCCGGCGGCGCAGGGTGGACTTCACCCGGGCCACCGAGCGGTGCGCGGCCAGCTCGGTGAGCCAGGTGACCAGCGCCCGGCCCGCCGCGGTGGCGGCGAGCAGCAGCAGCGGCCCGGCCAGCTCGTCGACTCCGGCCCGCTGCTGGAAGGCCCGGACGACGATCTCGGCGATCAGGCTCGCCTGCGCGACCACCAGGGCCGCGCCCGCCCCGCCGAGGATCACCGATCCGGCGAGGAAGGCACGGGTGGTGCGGGCGTACGCCAGCAGGCGCGGGTCCACGGGTTTCACGTCGGCTGCCTCTCGGCGTCAGTGCTGGTCGAGGGGGGCGGCCGGGTCGTGCCCGGGGATGTGCTGGACGCCGATCCGCTTGCGGAACACCCAGTACGTCCAGCCCTGGTAGATGATCACGACCGGCGTGAAGACCGCCGCCACGATCGTCATCAGCTTCAGCGTGTAGGGCGAGGACGAGGCGTTGCTGACGGTCAGGCTCCACCGCGGATCGAGGGTGGAGGGCATCACGTCCGGGAACAGCGCCAGGAAGAGCATCCCGACCGCGGCCACGACGGTCAGTCCGGAGAGCCCGAACGCCCAGCCCTCGCGGGCCAGCTGGTTGGCCACCAGGGCCCCGACCAGCGCCAGCACCGCGACCACCAGGGCGGCCAGGCTCCAGCCGTCGCCGCTGTCGGCCTGGGTCCAGACCAGGAACACCACGGCCAGAACGGCGGTGGCCAGCCCCAGTTGGAGGGCCATCACCCGGGCCCTGGCACGGATGTCGCCGACGGTCTTCAGCGCGGCGAACACCGCACCGTGGAAGGTGAAGAGGAACAGCGTCACCAGACCGCCGAGCAGGGCGTACGGGTTGAGCAGGTCCCACAGGGTGCCGGTGTAGTTCTTCTGCTGGTCGATGTCGACGCCGGCCACGATGTTGGCGAACGCCACGCCCCACAGGAAGGCGGGGATCAGCGAGGTCCAGAAGATCGCCTGTTCCCAGTTGCGCTGCCAGCGCTCCTCGTCGCGCTTGTGCCGGTACTCGAAGGCCACGCCCCGCACGATCAGGCAGACCAGGATCAGCAGCAGCGGGATGTAGAAGCCGCTGAACAGCGTCGCGTACCAGTCCGGGAAGGCCGCGAAGGTCGCGCCGCCGGCGGTGAGCAGCCAGACCTCGTTGCCGTCCCAGACCGGGCCGATGGTGTTGATCAGGACACGCCGCTCGGTGGTGCCGCGCGCCAGCAGCTTGGTCAGCACGCCGATGCCGAAGTCGAAGCCTTCGAGGAAGAAGTAGCCGATCCACAGGACGGCGATGAGGACGAACCAGACGTCGTGCAGTTGCATGCTCTCTCAGTCCCCGGGCGTCAGTAGGCGAAGGCGAGCGGCTTGTCGGCGTCCTCGTCCGAGGACGGCCCGCGCAGGGTCGGGTCCTTCGCCGGGGGCCGCTCGGACGTGTCCGGGCCGGCCTTGGCGTACTTGACCATCAGCTTCACCTCGATGACCGCGAGGATCGCGTACAGCAGGGTGAAGGTGCTCAGCGCGATCACCTGGGTGGTCACGCTGACGTTGGGTGAGACCGCGTCAGCCGTCCGCATCAGGCCGAACACCGCCCAGGGCTGACGGCCCATCTCGGTGAAGATCCAGCCGAAGCTGTTGGCGATCAGCGGGAAGCCCATGGTGAGGATGCCGATCCGCCAGCTCCACCTGGTGAGGAAGGGTCCGAGCTCCCGGCCCCGGGTCAGCATCAGCCTGGGGACCTCGTCCTCGGCGGTGCGGTGCTCGGGCGCGAGGAACCATTTCCTGCGGGTGGTCCAGAGCCCGACCAGGCCGGCCAGGAAGGAGGTCATCCCGAAGCCGATCATGAGGCGGAAGCCCCAGTACGTCACGAAGATGTTCGGGATGTAGTCCTTCGGCTCGCCACCGAACCTCGTGGCCTCGGCGGCGGCGGTGTCGTTGATGCCGGGCACCGGCGAGCTGAAGTTGCTGTTGGCCAGGAAGGACAGTATCCCCGGGATCTCCAGCTCGACCGAGTTGTGCCCCTGGTTGACGTTCCCGACCGCGAAGATCGAGAACGGCGCCGGGTCCTGGGTCTCCCACAGTGCCTCGGCGGCGGCCATCTTCATCGGCTGCTGCTTGAACATGACCTTCGCCAGCTCGTCACCGGTCAGCGCGGTACCGAGGCCGAAGACCACCGCGAGCACCAGGCCGAGCCGCAGCGAGGTGCGCATCACGGCGGTCCGCTTCGGGTCCGCGCCCTCGGGGCGGCGCTTGGCCTTCCACAGGTGGACGGAGGAGATGCCGACCACGAAGGCCGCACCGGTCAGGAAGGCGGCGGTGAGCGTGTGCAGCACGACGACCACGGTGGTGTCCTGGAACAGCACCCGGGCGATGTCGTTGAGCTGTGCCTTGCCGGTGGCCGGGTTCACCTCGTAGCCGACGGGGTGCTGCATCCACGAGTTCGCGGCCAGGATGAAGTAGGCCGACAGCGAGGTGCCGATGGCGACCATCCACATGCAGGCGCAGTGGATCTTCTTCGGCAGCTTGTCCCAGCCGAAGATCCAGAGCCCGATGAAGGTCGACTCGAAGAAGAAGGCGATCAGCGCCTCCATCGCGAGCGGCGCCCCGAAGACGTCGCCGACGAAGCGCGAGTAGTCGGACCAGTTCATGCCGAACTGGAACTCCTGCACGATGCCGGTGACCACGCCCATCGCGATGTTGATCAGGAAGAGCTTGCCCCAGAACTTGGTGGCGTGGAAGTACTTCTCCTTGCCGGTCCGCACCCAGGCGGTCTCCAGCCCGGCCACGACCGAGGCCAGGCTGATCGTCAGCGGGACGAAGAGGTAGTGGTAGACGGTGGTGATGCCGAACTGCCATCGCGCGATGGTCTCGTGAGCGACTGCTAGGTCCACTTCGCCCTCTCTCCGGCCAGGGAGTCATTACGTCTTATAGCGGACAAATTTCATATATAGCGACAGAGCATCACGTTGCCACGCAAGCTTGTCCGCTTGTGAACGTGAATACATTCACAAGGGCAGTATCCATCATACTTATGGCGGTACTGCAAGGGGGGTGTGGTGGTACGCGTCACAGCCGCCGGACGGCCGTCCGACAGGGCGCTCACGGGGTCACCGGCGCCGCCCCGCCGTTCGGGCCAGTGTGCTGAGTGCGCCCGACCCGCCACAACCGGCAGCCGGTCGCCGCGACCCGGCCTTTTGGACGATCAGGCGCTTGACAGCGGACGGGCCGTCGTCCGCCCGCCCCCCGGGCGGTGGTCCGCCGCTCGACGGTGGCGCGAGCGGAGGGCCGGGCACGACGCTCCGGGGTGCCCGGGGACAGCACCGGGAACAGCACCGGGGATCGCCTCGGGGACCAACCCGGCGGGACCAACCCGGCGAGCCGATCGACGGCCGGGACCTTAGCGTTCTCGGTATGCCCACCTGCGGAGTCGTCGATCCCACCGGGAGCTGACCGTGATCAAAGGCTTCAAGAACTTCCTCATGCGCGGCGACGTCATCATCGTGGCGATCGGTCTGATCGTCGCCCTGGCCTTCAGCACGCTCATCAAGGCGTTCACCGACTTCGTCATCAACCCGATCATCACCCGGCTGCAGGGTTCGAACTCGGTCGGGCTGGGCTGGCAGCTCGGGGACGAGGGGAACGCGGCCACGTACCTCGACCTCGGTGCCTTCATCTCGGCGATCGTCTACTTCGTGATCTTCATGGCCGTCGTCTACTTCGTCATCGTGCTGCCCTACAAGCACGTCCAGGCCCGTCGTGGGCTGATCGTCTTCGGCGACCCCGTCCCGACCAAGATCTGTACGGCCTGCCTGTCCGACGACATCCCACGGGCCGCGACCAGGTGCAGGTACTGCGGCAGCGACCAGCCCGCCGCCGGAGTCCCGGCCTGAGCCGGCCGGTGACGCCCCGTCAGCGGCCGGTGGTGCCCGGCGCCGACCCGCAGGACCCGGCCCGACGCGGCGGGGCGAGCCCTGACACGGGCCGGCCACCGTCGCGCGGCCGAGGTCGTGCGGCGCGGAGAAGGCGGTGCGCACCCGCCCGCGACGGTCGGCCGTCCTCCCCGCTCAGAGAGTCTGCCGGTAACTGCCGCCGTCCCTGGTACGGGCCAGCAGGTGCGCCTCGACCAGGTAGCGGCGCAGCGCCGAGCAGTCGTCGTGCACCGCGAGCAGCGCCGCGTTGACCTCGGGTTCGGTGTAGTCGCGGCCGGGTTCGAAGAGGGTCCGCGCGAGGTGGACGAGCAGTTGCTCGCGGCGGGCGGCCTTGCGCGGGACGCTGATCAGGCGGCCGTGCGAGAACAGGCTCTCCACGTCGCGCGGGCCGCCGGGGGCGGTACGGGTGCTGGTCTCGGACATGTCACCGACCCTCTCCCGCGGGGCGCCGGCGGGGCAACGCGTTTTCGCCGCCCGGCAGTCGGCCCGGCGGACAGGCGGACAGGCGGACAGGCGGACAGGCGGAAAACGGTGGCGCTCCCGGCGGGTGGCGGCGGTCACCGCTGGCGGGGGATCTCCATCCGGAAGACCGCGCCGTCGCCCGGGGTGCTGCGCAGGGTGAGGGTGCCGCCGTGGGCGTGGGTGAGGGCGGTGGCGATGGCGAGGCCGAGGCCGGCGCCGCCGCCGTCGTGCCGGCTGCGGGAGGCGTCCACCCGGTAGAACCGGTCGAAGACGCGTTCGGCCTGGTCGCGGGTGAGGCCGGGGCCGGAGTCGGCGACCTCCAGCAGGCAGTCGCCCCGGGCGGTGCCCACGCCGATCCGGACGGCCGTACCGGGCGGGGTGTGCTTGACGGCGTTGCCGACCAGGTTGGTGACCACCTGGCGCAGCCGCGCCTCGTCGCCGAGGACGGGGGCGGCGCCGGGCGCGCCCTGGCCGGCGGGGCCGGTGAGGGCGACCGGGCGGGTCGGGTCCAGGGCGGTGAGGTCGTGCAGGGCGTCGGCGGCCAGCGTGCGCAGGTCCATCGGGGCGAGGTCGAGCGGGCGCTCCTCGTCGAGCCGGGCGAGCACCAGCAGGTCCTCGACCAGGGTGCCCATCCGGACGGCCTCGTTCTCGATCCGGCCCATGGTGCGGTTGACGTCAGCGGGCGTGGGCAGCGCGCCCATCCGGTACAGCTCCGCGAACCCGCGGATGCCGGCCAGCGGGGTGCGCAGCTCGTGCGAGGCGTCCGCGACGAAGCGCCGCATCCGGGCCTCGGACTCGGCGCGGGCCGCGAAGGCCGCCTCGATCTGGGTGAGCATCCCGTTGAGCGCAGCCGAGAGCCGGCCGACCTCGGTGCGCGGGGAGAGCTCCGGCATCCGGTGCGACAGCTCGCCCGAGGCGATCCTGGCGGCGCCGTCCTCGATGATCCGCAGCTGCCGCAGCCCGGCCCGGACGGCGAAGAAGCCGAGGGCGGCGATCAGCAGCAGGACCACCCCGCCGATCACCAGGAAGGAGGTGCGCAGCTTGCCGACGGTGGCGTCGATGTCGTCGCGGGAGACCGCGACCAGCAGGTAGGAGGGGCTCGGCGCGGCGAACTCGCTGCCGGTGCTCTGCCGCTGGAGCGGCAGCACGAGGACCCGCCAGGTGCCGTGACCGCGTCCGTCGGGCAGGTCGAAGGCGGTGTCCGGGTCGGTGGCGGGCAGGTCGAGCCGGCTGAGCTGCGGCGCCGGGTCGGAGTCGGCGATCGGCTGCCGGACGGTCTGCTGCACCTTGCCGTCCGCGGAGAGGTACTGGACGACGTACTGGCTGGGCAGGGCGGCCAGGTACTGCGCCGCGCGCTTGCCGGGGACGGCCGGGGCCTGGCCCTTGTCGCCCCAGGTCTGGCGGCCGGGCGCGCGGTGCGAGAGCGGCTCGGCGAAGCGCTGGAGCTGTTCGTCCATCCGCTGTTCGAGCTGGTGGCGGACGGTGCCGAGGACGACCGTGTCACTGACCGCGAGGCCGGTGGTGACCAGGAGCAGGGCGAGGATCAGCAGGCGGGCGCGGAGCGAGAGCCGGGTCATCCCGCGGTTCAGTTCTGCGGCGGCCGGCGCAGGGCGTAGCCGATGCCCCGGACGGTGTGGATCAGCTTGGGCCCGTGCGCGGGGCCGGAGTCGAGCTTGCGGCGCAGGTAGGAGATGTACGACTCGACGATGGAGAGGTCCCCGCCGAAGTCGTACGCCCAGACGTGGTCCAGGATCTGCGCCTTGGAGACCACCCGGCCGACGTTGGCCAGCAGGTAGTGCAGCAGTTTGAACTCGGTCGGCGAGAGCGAGACCGGGACGCCGGCCCGGGTGACCTCGTGGGCGATCGGGTCGAGGGTGAGGTCGGCAACGACCAGGCGGCCGTCCTCGGCGGGGCCGCCGGCCCGGCGCAGGATCGCCCGGATCCGGGCGATCAGCTCCTCCAGGCTGAACGGCTTGGTGACGTAGTCGTCCGCGCCGACGGCCAGCCCCTGGACCTTGTCGCCGACGCCGTCCTTCGCGGTGAGGAAGAGCACCGGCAGGTGCTCGCCGGAGTGTGCGGGCCCGGCGATCTGGCCGCGCCGGGTCTGCTCGCGCAGCCGTTCGACGACGGTGAAGCCGTCCAGGTCGGGGAGCATCACGTCGAGCACGATCAGGTCGGGACGTTCGGCGGCGACGGCGGCGAGCGCCTCGTGGCCGGTCGCGGCGGAGGAGACCCGGAAGCCGGAGAACCGGAGCGAGGCGGAGAGCAGCTCGCGGATGTTCGGTTCGTCGTCGACGACGAGGAGGAAGGCTTCACCGGTGCTGCCGGGGGCCGCCGCGGCCCCAGGTGTCGACACGATCCCTTGCACGGCTGTTCGGCCTCCCGGTCGGACGATGGCACTCATACGGACGATAGCCCGGTCGAGGCTATGCACGGTCGATGAATGTTGGATTAACCAGCTTAGCCGGGGGGGGATTTTTCCCGGACCGGTCGGGGCCCGGCGACGGACCGGTGGGGCCGGCCGACGGCGTCCCGCCGGCGGGGGGCAGAGCGAGGCCCGGCCGGCGTGCTGCCGGCCGGGCCGCTGTCGTCCGGTGCCGCGGGGTCAGCCGCCGGACGCGTTGGTGCCGCGGGCCCCGGCGAAGCCGCCCGCGGCCGCCGCGCCCTCGACCAGCTGGGTGGCCGCGTAGCCACCGGAGGCGTCCGGGGTGCCCACCACCGTGACGCTCTGGCCGGGCAGCAGGTCGGCGACCTTGCCCTCCTGGTTGAGCTGCACCTTGGTGGAGTCGCCGGTGGTGACCTTGATCGTGTTGCCGTTGGCGTCGGTCAGGTAGACCGTGGTGCCGTCCACGGCCTTGACCGTGCCCCGGGTGAAGCCGCCGGCCGCGCCGGCCGCCCCGCCCTGCGCGCCGGTGCCGCCCGCCTGACCGCCCGCCTGGGCGCCCGTCCCGCCGGCCTGACCGCCACGCCTGGTCCCGCCGTAGCCCGCCGCGCCGCCGGCCTGCCCGCCGTACCCGCCGGCCTGGCCGCCGAAGCCGCCCGCCTGGCCGGCGGCCCGCTGCTGGCCGCCGCCGGCCGCCGTGGGCGCCTTGGTGCTGCCGTGGTTCTGCTGGTACCAGATGCCACCGCTGAACGCCGCCGCGGCGAGCACTCCGCCCGCCAGGGCGAGGCTCAGCCAGGGCAGCTTGCGGCGCGGCGGCGCGGCGAGCTCGGCGGTGATGTCGCGGGCGTCCGGCGGGGTGCCGAGCAGTTCGACCTGGGCGGCCGGGCTGTTCTCGCCGGTACGCGCCACCAGGGCGTGTTCGTCGTTGCTCATGGTGGTCAGGACTCCTGGGTCACTCGTGTCGAAGGGCGTCGATGGGACGCAGCGAGGCGGCCCGGTTGGCGGGGTAGCTGCCGAAGAACAGGCCGATGGCGACCGCGATGCCGAACGCGGCGAGCACGGACTCCGGGATCACCACCGGTTTGATGCCGACGATGCTGAAGTGCGAGCCGATCAGCCCGGCCAGCACGCCGAGCCCGGCGCCCAGGACGGACAGCAGCGTCGACTCGGTGAGGAACTGCCCGAGGATGACGGCCTTGGGCGCACCGAGCGCCTTGCGGATGCCGATCTCCCTGGTCCGCTCGGTGACGGTGACCAGCATGATATTGGTGATACCGATCCCGCCGACCAGCAGCGAGATCGCGGCCACCGCACCGAGCAGGACGGTGAAGGTCTTGCCGGTGCTCTCCCGGGCGGTCAGCAGCGAGCTCTGGTTGCTGATCCGGAAGTCGACCTTGGTCGAGTCCTTGATGGCGTGGGTGCCCATCAGGATCTGGGTGATCTCGGCCTGCGCGGCGGTGGTGGTGTCCGCCGAGGTCGCCTGCACCAGGATCTGGCTCACCGAGCCGAAGCCGGTGAAGGCGTTCTGCACGGTCGGCAGCGGCGCGATGACCACGTCGTCCGGGTCGTTGAAGCCGGTGCTGCCCTTGGTCTTCAGCACCCCGGTCACGGTGAACGGCGTGCCGCCGATGACGACCTGCTTGCCGACCGGGTCGACGTTGTCGAAGAGCTGCTTGGCGGTGGTGGCCCCGAGCACCGCGACCTTGCGGGCGTTCAGCACGTCGTCGTTGCTGAAGTAGTCGCCGTGCTCGACCTTCAGGTTCGAGGTCTCGAAGTACGCCGGGTAGGTGCCGACGATCGATCCCGGGCTGTAGGAGATGTCGCCGTACAGCGCGGTGCCGGTGGTGGTGACCACCGGCGCGACGGACTTGACGTCCGGCGCCTCGGTGGAGGAGGCCAGCGCCTTGGCGTCGTCGACGGTGAGCTTCTTGGTGGTGGTCGCGCTGCGGGAGCCGCCGAAGGAGGCGCCGGAGCTGACCGTCAGCGAGTTGGTGCCCAGTGCGGTGATGGAGTCCTTCACCGCCACCGAGGAGCCGTTGCCGACGGCCAGCAGCAGGATCACCGAGGCGACACCGATCAGCACGCCGAGCATGGTCAGGGCGGAGCGGACCTTGTTGGCGACCAGGCCGCCGAAGGCGAAGCGGAGCATCTGCCAGAGGATCACGGCCGGCCTCCGGCGAGTTCGGGCAGGAGGGCCGGCGGCGGTCCGCTCACCGGGCCCTGCCGGACGTCGGAGATGATCGCGCCGTCCATCAACCGCACCACGCGCTTGGCGTGGTGGGCGACCTCGTCCTCGTGGGTGATCAGCACGACGGTGCGGCCGATCGCGTTGAGTCCGTCGATGATGCCCAGCACCTCCTCGGTCGAGCGGCTGTCCAGGTTTCCGGTCGGCTCGTCGGCGAGCAGCATCGCGGGCGCGGTGACCAGCGCGCGGGCCACCGCCACACGCTGCTGCTGGCCGCCGGAGAGCTCGTTCGGCTTGTGCCCGGAGCGGTCCGCCAGACCGACCAGCGAGAGCGCGGCGAGGGCCCTGCGCCGGCGTTCGGCGGAGCGGACGCCCGCGTAGGCGAGCGGGAGTTCGACCTGGGCGAGCGCGGTGGTGCGGGGCACCAGGTTGAACGACTGGAAGATGAAGCCGATCTTGCGGTTGCGGACCAGCGAGAGCTGCTGCTCGTCCAGATGGCCGACGTCGGTGCCGTCCAGCAGGTAGCGGCCGGTGGTGGGGACGTCCAGGCAGCCGAGGATGTTCATCAGGGTCGACTTGCCCGAGCCCGAGCTGCCCATCACCGCGACGAAGTCGCCCTGCTCGATGTCGAGCGTGACGCCCATCGGCTCACCGGTCACCTGGTCCGACGGGCCCCGCAGGGCGTGCACGGTGGCGTCGCCGTGCCCGTACGACTTCGTGAGCCGGCGGATCTGGATGACCGGCGGGGGTGCGGCGTCGGCCCGGCGGACCGGGACGGCGGGGCGAACCGCGCCGGCCCGGTGACCGGGGGTCCTCTGGAGCCCGGAGGCCTTCTGGAGCTTCATCCGCGAGTGCCGCCGCCCCGGGTGCCGCCACCCGCCGCGCCGCCGACACCGGCGGCCCCGCCGGTCAGACCGGGGAAGTTGCCGCTGGGGAAGCCGTTGCCGGAGCCGCCGGTGGTCGTGGTGGCCAGTTCGACCTTGTCGCCCTCCTTGAGCCCCTCCGTCACCTGCACGGTGGTGTCGCCCTCGACGCCGACCGTGACGCTGACCCGGGAGGAACTGCCGTCCTGCGCCACGACCGTGGCGGTACGGCTGCTGCCGGTCCCGGCCAGCGCGGCGGTCGGCACCGAGAGCGCCTGGTCGGCCTCGCCGGTGACCACCGAGACGGTGGCGCTGAGGCCGGTCCGCAGCTTGCTGGTGTCACTGGTGATCTGCAGCGTCGCAGCGTACTGCACGGCGCCGCTCGAACCGCTGGTCGGCAGCGAACTCACGGACAGCACAGTGGCGTTGAGCTTGGTGTCGGACTGCGCGTTGAGCGTGACGGTGGCCGCCTCGCCCTTCTTCAGCTTGAGCGAGTCCAGCTCCGAGAACGAGGCGGTGACCTGCATCCCGGTCGGGTTGGTCAGCACGATGAACCCGCTCGGCGTCCCGGAGGAGGACGAAGTCCCCGTGCTGCCGGTCGTCTTGGCCGAGCTGGATCCGGTGGAGCCGGTGGACGAGCCGGAGTCGCCGGAGACGCTGTCGCCGACCTTGTTGGAGACCGAGGCGACGGTCCCGTCCACCGAGGCGGTCAGGGTGGTACCGGTGAGCGCCGCCTGGGCGTTGGTGAGCGTGGTCTGGGCGTTGTCGACCTGCTGCTGGGCCTGGGCCACCGCGGCGTCGTCCACCTTGGTGGTGGTCGTGGTCGTGGTCTGCGGCGCCGGGGTGGCGGCGGCCGTGGAGCCGCCTCTCGATCCGCCGGATCCGCCTGAGCCGCCCGAACCGCTGCCGGGCACCTCGGAGGTCGTGGTGGTGGTGACGCCGGCCTTGGCCTTCGTCAGGTTGGCCTTGGCCGCGGTGAGCGCCGACTGGGCGGCGTCCACGGCCTGTTGGGCCGCCGTGGTGTCCACGGTCGCCAACACCTCGCCCTTGGTCACGATGTCGCCGACGGCCACCTTCAGGGCGGTCAGCTTTCCTCCGGTGGTGAAGTTCTGGGCCGCATCGGTGGGGGACGCGAGCGTACCCGTTCCGGACACGGTGGCCAGGACCGTGCCCTTCGTCACCGTTGCGGTTCGTACCTGGGCCTTGCCGGCCGCCACGCTGGTACCGCTGTCCATGGTGGTGTACACCAGGGCGGCGCCGCCCAGGAGGGCCACGCCGAGTGCGGAGTTGACGAGGACGGCACCACGCCGTCGCGGGAGCACCTTCATGGGAGCAAGCCTCACCCGGCGCTCTTGCGGAGTCCTGGGGCCCGGCTGAGAGCTTGCTGACCCCGGAAAACCGGTCATTTCGCCACAGATCACCCCCAGTTTGGCCGGACAGCGCCGAGATGCTTCTCATCGGTTGACCGAACGCCCAGGGAACTCCCAGCCACCCACAGGATTCTCGCGGCTCAGAGCGGGCTCCCGGCGGGCCGGGTCGCCCCGCTCGCCGGGACGGCCGACGCCGCGGCGGTGCCCAGCAGCCGCAGCCCCGCCTCGGACGGCGTCCCGGGCCCTGCGCTGTACAGCAGCATCCGGTGGCCGCCGCCCTCCGGCAGCGGCATCGCCTCGAAGGCCAGCTCCAGCGCACCGACCACCGGATGCCGCAGCACCTTGGTGCCGTACAGGCAGTCGTTCACCGGGTGGCGGGCCCACAGCCCACCGAACTCCGGGCTCTTCATGGCCAGTTCGCCGACCAGGGCGGCGAGTTCGCGATCCTCCGGATGGCGGCCGGCGGAGAGCCGCAGATACGCGACGTGCACCCGGGCCTCGTCCTCCCAGTGGCGGTGGAGATCCCGGCTGTGCGGGTCGAGGAAGAGCATCCGGGAGAGGTTGGGGCGCTCGCCCCGGTGGTCGGGGGCGTCCGCGGCGAGATGGCCGGCCAGCAGGGCGTGACCCAGCGTGTTCCACGCCAACACCTCGTTGCGGCGACCGACCACCACCGCCGGGACACCCACCATCGCGTCGATCAGCTGGCGGGTGCCGGCCCGGGCCCGCTCGAAGCGCTCCGCCGGACGCGATCTGGCCCGGCCCGGCCGGGCGAGGTTGCGCAGGTGGGCGTGCTCGTCCGCGCTGAGCCGCAGGGCCCGGGCGAGCGCGTCGAGCACCTCGTCGGAGGCGTTGTGGCTCTGCCCCTGCTCCAGCCGGGTGTAGTACGTGACGCTCACCCCGGCCAGCTGGGCCAGCTCCTCCCTGCGCAGCCCCGGCACCCGGCGGCGGACGCCGTAGGCGGTCAGGCCGACCTCCTCGGGCTGCAGGCGGGCCCGCCGGGTGCGCAGGAAGTCGCTCAACTCCGCTGGATTCTCCATGACTCCAGTGAACACCGGCCGGGCGCCCGCAGCCTGTCCCTGCCAGTGCTACCCATCGCAGGGGGCTGGGTGGGCGGAGCGAGCGGGCGGACGCTTCTCGACGACACACCGGCCGGACGCACTGGCCGGACGCACCGTCCCGAAGCCCCCCGTCCCGCCGTTCCGAGAGGTCTCCCCGCCATGGCCCTGCTCAGTCCCCGCCCTCACGACGATCCGCCCCGACGTTCGACCGCCGCGCCGAAGGCCGCCCCGCCCCTGGCGCCGCCGACCGCCATGACCGGCCGTCAGCGGCTCGTCCTGGTGGTCCTGCTCGCCGCCCAGTTCATGCTGGCGGTGGACTTCTCCATCCTGAACGTCGCCCTGCCGGTGATCGGCCGGGGCCTGGGCTTCCCGCTCGCGGACCTGCAGTGGATCGTCACCGCCTTCGCGCTCGGCGCCGCCGGGTTCAGCCTGCTGTTCGGCCGGGTCGCCGACCTGTTCGGCCGCCGCCGGGTGTTCCTGACCGGGCTGGCCGTACTCGCCGCCGCCTCGCTGGTCGGCGGCCTGGCCACGACGCCCACCGTACTGCTCGTCGCACGGGTCGCCCAGGGTCTGGCCACCGCCGCCGTCACCCCGGCCGGTCTCGCCCTGCTGACCACCGCGTTCCCCGACGGTCCGCTGCGGGCCCGGGCGCTGGGCCTGAACGGCGCCCTGATGTCCGCCGGGTTCACCTCCGGAGCGGTGCTCGGCGGGCTGCTGACCGACCTGCTCAGCTGGCGCTGGGCCTTCTTCGTCAACGTACCGGTCGCGCTCGCCGTGCTCCTGGTCGCGCCCCGCCTGGTCGCCGAGGGCCGGGCCGCCGGCGCCGATCGCCCCCGGATGGACCTGCCCGGCGCCGCCACCGTCACCGGCGGCCTGGTCGCCCTCGTGTACGGCCTCACGGCGGCCGGTGAGCGCGGCTGGGGCGACCCGCTCGCGCTCGGCTCCCTCGCCCTCGGCGCCCTGCTGCTGGTGGCCTTCCGGTCCGTGGAGCGGGCCTCGGCCGCCCCGCTCGTGCCGCTGCGGATGCTGCAGCGGCGCACGGTCGCCTGGGGCAACGCGGCCGGACTGATCGCGTTCGCCACCGAGACCTCGCTGGTCTTCCTGATGACGCTCTACCTCCAGCGGGTGCTGGGGTTCTCGGCGCTCGCCACCGGTCTCGCCTTCGGCGTGCTGGGCGCCGGAACGGTGCTCGGCGGGGTGTACGCGCCGCGCGTGATCGGCCGGTACGGGACCCGGCGCACGCTGTCCGGCGGGCTGCTGGTGCAGGCCCTGGCCACCGTCTCGCTGGTCCTGCTGGGCACCGGCCACGGCTGGCTGGGCCTGCTGCTGGCGGCCACCTTCGTCGGCGGGGTCGGCAACATGCTCGCGATCGTCGGCTTCATGGTGACGGCCACCTCCGGGCTCCCGGACGACGAACAGGGCCTGGCCACCGGCGTCGCGACGATGACCCAGCAGGTCGGCATCACGCTCGGCACCCCGGTGATGAGCGCCGTCTTCACCGCCCGGACGACCGCCCTCGGCGGCGGCACCGGCGCCGCGACGGTGCTCGGCGGGGTCGGCACGGCGGTCCTGGTCAACGCGGCCCTGGTGCTGCTGGGCGCCGTCGCCTCCGCGGTCCTGCTGCGCCGGCGCGACGGGTGAGCGCGAGGACCCGCTCGTCCCGGGACTCCCGGCGGGCGCCACCGGTGGGCGACGACGCCCGCCGGTGGCGCCGCGCGTGTCACCGGCGCTCGGCCGCCCGCACGGTGTGGCGCAGCAGCAGCGCCGTGGTCACCGGGCCCACGCCGCCGGGTACGGGGGTGAGCGCGCCCGCGCGCCCGGCGACGGAGACGGCGTCCACGTCGCCGGTCAGGCCGCCGTCCTCGGTCGGATTGGTGCCCACGTCGACCACCACGGCTCCGCTGCCCACGTGCTCGGCGGTGATCAGACCCGCCCGGCCGACGGCGACGACCAGGATGTCGGCGGCCGACGTGACGGCCGCCAGGTCGGAGGTGCGCGAGTGGCAGACGGTGACGGTCGCGTCGCGGTCCAACAGCAGGTGGGCGACCGGCTTGCCGACCACCGTGGAGCGCCCCACGACGGCGACGTGACGGCCCGCCGTCTTCACTCCGTGGTGCTCCAGGAGATCCACCACCGCCTCGGCGGTGGCCGGGGCGAACGCCGGTAGTCCGGCGGCCAGCCGGCCCAGGGAGAGCGGGTTGGCGCCGTCGACGTCCTTCTCGAACGCGATGGCGCCGGCGAGGTCCTCCAGGGCCGCGCCGGCCGGCAGCGGGGTCTGCAGGATGATCCCGTGCACCGTGTCGTCGGCGCTCAACCGGGTCAGCGCCGCGCGGACGGCGTCCGCCGTGGCCCCGGCGCCGAGGTCGACGACCTCGCAGACGATGGCCGCCTTCTCCGCCGCCTTCGCGATCGAGCGGACGTACCAGGCGCTCGACTCGTCGGCGGTGGCCACCACCACGGCCAGCTTCGGCACCACCCCCGCGGCGGTCAGCTCGGCGGCGCGGGCGGCGGTCTCGGTGCGGACGGCGGCGGCGAGTTCGCGGCCGGACAGGCTGAGCGCGCTCAACGGGCGATCTCCTTGCGGACGGTGTCGGTGATCTGATCGGCCCTGGCGACGATCCCGTCGACGGCCGCGAGCCCGGCGGCGAGCCCGGCCCGTACCTCCTGGTCCCCGATGCCGCCGAGGTTGACCTCGACGTTCACCCGGGCCGTGGTGGCCGCCGCGCGGGCGGCCTCGGCGGCGGCGGCCACGTCGGTCACCACGTTGCGGTTGCCGATCGGCAGCAGCTCCTCGGCGAGCGCCACCAGCGCCAGGGCGAGCGCGACCACCTCGGCGGGCGGCCGGGCCGCACCCACCAGCGCGCCGGCGATGGCCGCCGAACGGGCCGACGCCTCGGCCTCGGTGGCCTTCGGCAGCCGGTAGGCATCGGTGACGGCGGTGAACGCCGCCGCGTCGTCGTCGGCGAGTCGCAGCGCGTGGGCGCGCAGTTCGTCGCTCTCGGCGGTGATCCGCCCGATCGCCGTCTGGTGCTCCGCGTACTTCTCGCCGGTGCTGTAGCGGGCGACCATCCCCACCAGGGCCGCCGCCTGGGCGGCGTGCAGCGCCGCCGAGGCGCCCCCTCCGGGAGCCGGCGCCCTCGACGCCAGCCGGTCCAGGAAATCGCCGATCTTCTCGTCGCGCACGGGCACACGTACCTCCGGTCGGTGGCGGATCACGGGATGCCCCGAAATCCTCGCACGACGGCCCGGTCCGGCGCTCGGGAGTTCCCGGCCGGAACCGCCTCACACGAACGGGTGAACTTCATCTGGTGGACCGTCACAACGCAACAGCCGGACTCCGCCGTGCGCTCTGATTGCTGCGCACGCCGACCATTCGTTCACCACGCCCACCCGGCAGGCCGCGCGGGCCTCGGTGCGTCGGCGCCCTGGTGTCCCGGTGCGGACGGTGTCCCGGTGCGGACGGTGTCCCCGTGCGGGACGTGTCTCAGTGCGGGATGGTGTCGATCAGCTCGCGCGCGCCCTGGCGCAGCAGAGCGACGGCGACGGACGTCCCCAGGGTGGCCGGGTCCAGCGGTCCGGCCCACTCGTGGGCGTCCAGCACGGTCTTGCCGTCCGGGGTGAAGACCCGGGCGCGCAGGGAGAGCCGGCCGTCCCGCTCCGCCTTGGCGTACCCGGCGATCGGGCTGTTGCAGTGGCCCTGCAGCACGTGCAGGAACATCCGCTCGGCGGTGGTCTCCCGCCAGGCGTCCGCGTCGCCCAGACCGGAGACGGTGTCGATGGTGACGTTGTCGTCCTCGCGGCACTGCAGGCCGAGCACGCCGGCGCCGATCGGCGGGCACATCGTCTCCACCGGCAGGATCTCGGTGATCAGATCAGGACGCCCGATCCGCTCCAGGCCGGACACCGCCAGCAGCAGGGCATCGGCCTCGCCGGCGGCGAGCTTCTCCAGTCGCCGGTTCGCGTTGCCGCGCATCGGCACGCACTCCAGGTGCGGGTGCGAGACCGCCAGCTGAGCCCGGCGGCGGACCGAGGAGGTCCCGATCCGGGCCCCGGCGGGCAGCGCGTCTAGGGTGAGGCCCTCGGGGTGGATCACCGCGTCCCGGATGTCGTCCCGCTTGAGGAACCCGGCGAACACGGTGCCCGCCGGAAGCGGCCGGTCGGCCGGCACGTCCTTCACGCAGTGCACCGCGAGATCCGCCTCCCCCGCGAGCAGCGCGGCGTCGACCTCCTTGGTGAAGGCACCCTTGCCGCCGAGCGCGGCCAGATCCCCCATCCAGCGGTCACCGGAGGTGGTCACCGGGACGACCTCCGTCCTGATCCCCGGATGCAGCACGGCCAGTTCGGCGCGGACCCGGGCCACCTGGGCGAGCGCCATGGGGGAGGAACGGGAGACGATGCGGATCAGATCGGCTGTGGGCATGCTGAAAACGATAGACCGTCAGATCTCCGTGCACGCAAAGCGGCCGGTGGCGCGGCGCCCGCGGAACGGGCGTCGCGAACGGCCGCGCCCGGCGGGGGCGCATCGAACAGCACCGGGGGCGCACCGCCACTGGCGGTGCGCCCCCGGCATCCGGTCTAGAGCGTCTTGCGGAAGGCCTCGGCCGTCTGCAGGAAGATGTCGTTGCCGGCCACCTCGCCGATGGAGACCCGCACGCCCTCCGGGAAGGGACGGACGATCACACCGGCCGCCGCGCAGGCGGCGGCGAAGTCGGCGGTGCGCTCGCCGAGCCGCAGCCAGACGAAGTTGGCCTGCGAGTCCGGGGCCGTCCAGCCCTGGGCGGCGAGGGCGGCGAGCACCCGGGCCCGCTCCTCGACCAGCGCCTCCACCCGCACCAGCAGGGCGTCCTCGGCGCGCAGCGAGGCGACGGCCGCGTCCTGGGCGAGCTGGCTGACGCCGAACGGGACGGCGGTCTTGCGCAGTGCGGTGGCCACCGGCTCGTGCGCGATCGCGAAGCCGACCCGCAGCCCGGCCAGGCCGTACGCCTTGGAGAAGGTGCGCAGCACGCAGACGTTGGGACGGGTGCGGTAGAGGTCGATGCCGTTGGGCACGTCCGCGTCCCGGATGAACTCGATGTACGCCTCGTCGACGACGACCAGGATCTCGGACGGCACGGCGTCCAGGAAGCGCTCCAGCTCGGCACGGTGGATGGCGTTGCCGGTGGGGTTGTTGGGGTTGCAGACGAAGATCAGCCGGGTCCGCTCGGTGATCGCGGCGAGCATCGCGTCGAGGTCGTGGTCCTCGTCGGCGGTGAGCGGCACCGGGACGGGGGTCGCACCGGCGATCTGCGTGATGATCGGGTACGCCTCGAAGGAGCGCCAGGCGAAGATCACCTCCTCGCCGGGGCCGGCCGTCGCGAGGATCAGCGACTGGGCGACGCCGACCGAGCCGGTGCCGGTGGCGATGTGCTCCACCGGCACGTCGAACCGGGCCGCCAGCTCGGCGGTGAGGCCGCCGACCGCCATGTCCGGGTAGCGGTTGAACGAGCCGGCCGCCGTGAGGGCCGCGTCGAGCACGCCGGGCAGCGGCTCGTACGGGTTCTCGTTGGAGGACAGCTTGTAGGCGTCCGCGCCGGCCGGCTTGCCCGGCTTGTAGGTGGGGATGCCCGCCAGGGCCGGCCTCAGCCGGGGGCCCTGCGCCGCCGTGTCGCTCACGCTCGTCTCCTTCTGTGCTCTGCCGCTGCGTCCTGGTTGCAGGCCCGCAGTGCTGATCATGTCCTGCCGCGCCGCGGGATCGCCGCTGCGGGGAGTCCTCGGTACGCGCCCGCACCGTGACCCCGGCCGGGTGTCCTGAACGATACCCAGCGCACTCACCCGTAGGAGTGACATGCCCGGCGGCCCGATAGGTGCAGATCAGCCATTCTGCAGGGTTCCTTTGGCACATGTCAGAGGTAAGACGGCCAATTTCGTACGGGTATGAAGGGCCCGGCGCAGCCTTGCTCATGGAGAAACGTATCTTCTGCGCTTGCGACCTCCCCGGTCACAGGGAGCCGTCGTGAGCCATACGATCGGTTCGCCATGACAGCAGCAGCCAACCAGAGCGGTCGGCGACCCACCACCTCACGACGTCTGGAGCGGGCCGGCATCCGGGATGTGGCAGCAGCCGCCGGAGTGTCGATCACCACGGTCTCCGACGCGCTGAACGGTAAGGGCCGCCTGCCCGACGAGACCAGAAGCCGGGTCCGCGAGGTCGCCGAGCGCCTCGGCTACCGCCCCTCGGCCGCCGCCCGCACCCTGCGCACCGGCAGGTCGGGCCTGATCGGACTGACCGTCACCACCTACGGCGAGGAGCCCTTCACCTTCACCGAGTTCGCGTACTTCGCCGAGATGGCCAGGGCCGCGACCAGCGCCGCACTCGGGCGGGGCTACGCCCTCGTGGTGCTGCCCGCCTCCTCCCGCCACGACGTCTGGGGGAACATCGCCCTCGACGGCACCGTGGTGATCGACCCGCCGGACCAGGATCCGCTGGTCAGTGAGCTGTACCGGTCCGGCGTGCCGGTGGTCAGCGACGGCAAGCCCGGCAACTGCCCGGTCACCGCCTGGGTCGACAACGACCACGAGGCCGCCGTGCTCGGCATCCTCGACCACCTCACCGAGTCCGGCGCCCGCCGGATCGGCCTGCTCACCGGCACCAGCACCGACACCTACACCCGGCTCTCCACCGACGCCTACCTCGGCTGGTGCGCCCGGGTCGGCCAGGAGCCGGTGTACGAGGCGTACCCCGCCCACGACCCCGCCGCCGGCGCGGTCGCCGCCGACCGGCTGCTCGCCCGGCCCGACCGCCCCGACGCGGTGTACGGCCTCTTCGACCCGAACGGCACCGACCTGCTGGCCGCCGCCCGCCGGTACGGCCTGCGGGTGCCCGACGACCTGCTGCTGGTCTGCTGCAGCGAGAGCGACGTCTACGCCGGTACCGAGCCGCCGATCACGACGCTCTCGCTCAAGCCGCGCCGGATCGGCACCACCGTCGTCAACCTGCTCATCGACGCCATCGAGGGAGTCGACTCGGGCACCGGAGTGGACGTCGGACGGCTCTTCCCGCCCCGTTTCCGCAGCGCCGGCACCGGCCCACCGCCCGGCACCCTGATGCCCACCGAGCTGATCGTCCGGGCGTCCTCCCAGCGCCGGAGCACCCGAACCACCGTCAGCCCGCCCCGCTCTCCCGGCGAGGTCTAGACCATCCCAGGAGGGGATAAAACGGACCCGGCCGGCCCGTCCCGCTGACGCTCCGGAGAATTGGATACCCACCAGGTGAGGACGGCGGGAGAGTGCTCTTCCTATGATGGGCGGATGACACCCGAGGACCGCTTCCCCGGGCCTGACCAGCCGGACTCAGGCCCCCGCCACCAGCCGGACCTCGACGTGCTGCCCTACGGCTCCTACTTCGAGCCCGCCGAGCCCACCGGCTATGCCGACGGGTACTCCGAGACGTACAGCGCGTACGGCGGCGCCCGCTACCTCGAACAGCACTGGCCGGCCGCCTCGCACGAGCCCACCCTGCACGACCGCACGGCGCACTCCCACGCCGCGCAGGGCCATGAGCCGCAGGGTCACGCGGCGCCGGTTCACGACCCGCGGAGTCACGACCCGCAGGCGCAGCTGCGCCACGAGGACCCGCCGACCATCGAGCTGGGCCCGCCGCTCACCGAGGACGGCCTGCCGTACTCCACCCCGTACCCGGCGCCCGACCCCTCCGAGCCGCCCGGCCCGCTGTACGTGATCGGCGATGTGCACGGCTACCTCGACGAGCTGGTCGCCGAGCTGCGCCACCAGGGCCTGATCGACGCCGAGGGGCGCTGGTCGGCCGGCCGCTCCCGGGTCTGGTTCCTCGGCGACTTCACGGACCGCGGGCCCGACGGCATCGGCGTCATCGATCTCGTCATGCAGCTCGCGGCGGAGGCCGCCGCCGCCGGCGGGTACTGCCGCGCCCTGATGGGCAATCACGAACTGCTCTTCCTCGGCGCCTCGCGCTACGGCGACGAGCCCGTCCGGTCCACCGCCGGCACCGCCTCCTTCCTGGCCGCCTGGCGGCTCAACGGCGGCCAGCAGCACGACCTCGACCGGCTGGAGCCGCACCACGTCAGCTGGCTCTCGCGGCTGCCCGCGATGGCACTGGAGGACGGCCACCTGCTGCTGCACTCCGACACCACCGCGTATCTCGAATACGGCTCGTCCATCGCCGAGGTCAACGACGCCGTCCACGAACTGCTCGCCGACGAGGGCGCCGACGAGTGGTGGGACGCCTTCCGCAGCTTCACCAAGCGGTTCGCGTTCCGCGGCGAGGCCGGCCCGTCCGCCGTCCACGAGCTGCTCGACACCTACGGCGGACAGCGCGTCGTGCACGGCCACAGCCCGATCCCGTACCTGACCGGCACGGCCCACGCCGAGGACGGCACGCCGCCGCACATCCCCGGCCCGTACGTCTACGCGAGCGACCTCGCCATCGCGATGGACGGAGGAGTCACCATGGACGGCCGGCTGCTGGTCGCCCGACTGCCCGTCAACTGACCCGTTCGTCAACGGACCCCGCCCTCCGGCCGGCCCCAGCTGTCGGCCGATCCCGTCAACCGACCGTGCCCGGCCGAACACCGGGTGTCCGGCCCGCGCCCCCCGGCGCTGAAATTCCGGAAACCTACTGTCTGCACGCCCCCACCCGCCCCTACCATCGAGGCACACCGCACCCGGCAGCCCCGGCCCCACCCACCGGGCCGCCCGCGTGCGGACGTCAACCTCCGTGACGGAGCGAACGGGGTCCGCATGAACAACGCCCCGCACCTGCTGGCCGAGGACCGCCCGGACTTCGAGCGCATCCTCGACGAAGCACTGCGCGACGGAACCATCCTGACGGCACAGCGTGAACCGGCAGGCACAAGCAGGACCAGCGAGCCGAACGAGACCCGGGACACCCGGGACACGCGTGACACGAGCGCCGGTACAGGCGCGAGCGGGACGAGCGGGACGACCGCCACCCGGCTCACCAGCGAGCAGTTGCGCACCAAGGCGCTGCTCGCCGCCGGGACCATCGCCTCGGGCGCCGCCGTCGAGTACGAGCACTACACCCGGCTGCGCGAACACCTGCGCACCCCGCTCGAAGGACCGGCCGCCGCACCCGCCCAGGAGTCGACCCCTCGCAGCACCGGCCCGCAGACCGTCCGAGAACTCGCCGCCCAGCTCGGCTCCGAGAACGGCGCCGGGCTCCTCCCCGTGCTCACCGTGCTCGCGCCGATCCTGGCCGGCGCCGCCGCGGTGGTCCTCCTGGCCCTCGGGTACCTGCTGCGCGCCGCGAGCCCGGCCCTGGTCCTGGGCCGTTCGCTGGTCACGGCGGGCTGGCTGACCCTCGCCGTCGGGATCGCCGCGATGGTCCTCGGCATCATCGGGCTGATCCTCACCGCCCTGCGGGACGGCGCCGGACCGCCCGACGACGCCGACCCGGATCTCCGGGCCGAGGTCGCCGACGCCCGCCGCGCCTGGCAGCTGGCCCTGCGCGAGCGCGCCCTGCTGCCGTACCTGCGGGCCAACCTGGACTCCGAACCGGCGCTGGCGCCGTACACCCCGGCGCCGCGACCGGCGCCGGGGGAGGAGTCCGGTCAGCGCCAGGACCCTTCGGCCTCTCCGGAGTTCAGCAGTCCCGGCTACACCGGTGCAAGCTTCAGCAGTCCCGGCTTCTCCAGCCCGGGCGTCGAGGGTGTGACCGACCCCGAGGGCCGCACCCCGCGTCCCGCCGAGTTCAGCAGCCCGGGTTACAGCCCGCCCGCGTTCACCAGCCCCGACGACGTCTGAGCCGTCGGGCCCGGCCGGCGCACCGGGCCGGTGCGCCCGGCCCGGGCGCACCCGACCCGGCGAAGCGGCTCAGCCGGCCTGGTTCGGCCCCGCCACCGGGGCCGGCCGCACGCTGTTACGCGCACCGAGCGAGCGGACGAACTGGACGATCAGGACGACCGGCAGGATGAACGCCTTGAAGAAGATGATGTACTCGCCGCCCTCGAAGATGAACCCGAGGTAGATGCCGTAGCCGGCGAAGCCGAGCCCGGCGAGCACGTTGAAGATCCGCCAGCCGATGCTCAGGCCGCCGAAGTTGGTGCTGCCGATCCCGAGCATGGCCACACCGCTGATGAACAGCAGGACGACGTACCAGGAGAAGAGGGGCTCGGCGCTGAAGTCAAGGTTCATAGGAATTCCCGTATAAAGATCAGATAAGCATGGTGGGACGATCGCGTACAGTACTGGATTCCCGGACGCCCCGTCACCGCCTTTCACCCCCCGCCCCGGGGCCGAGCGCCCCGGGCGCGTCCCGACCAGGACGCTCGGCCACACGCCACACGCCGCGCACCGCGCACCGGAGCCTGCTGCGGCAGAACGCCGAGGACTTCTCGGCCGAGTTCGCCCGGACGGCCGCCGAACCGTTCCGCGCGCACCGCAGCCTCTCCCCGCTCACCCTCTGCGGGTACACCGCGTACCTGGCGGGGAAGGCCGTGTCCGTCCCGGGCGACGAGCTGTTCGTGGACATCGGCGACCCGGTGGCGCTGCGGCGGCTGCCGGCGCTGACCGCGCGTCGGGAGCACGCGGTGCTGTGCCTCAACGACGTCACCACGGGCCTGCTCGACCCGGCCGTCCAGGACGTCGCCGTCCGCGAGTTCCTGGAGGCGTACTTCCCCGTACCCGGCCCGTTCGAGCGGCCCCGCGCCCTGCTCCCCCGGCCGGCCGAGGGCGTCGTCGCACCGGTGACGACGGCGGGAACGACAGGCTGAGCCGGGCCCGGGCGGGCCGTCACTCGATCCCGAGGGGCGCGATCCCCAGATCCGCCCGCATGAGGCCGCGCATCCGCGCCATCGCGGCCCGGCGCTCCACGATCAGGGCCGCGTCCTCGGCGGAGCCGACGCCCGCGCCCGCGGCGTAGGCGTCACGGAGCCGGCGCAGGCTGCGGAACGCCTCGTTCCCGGCCGCCACCACCGGCGTCGGGCCGACCAGCCAGAGTCGTTCGCTCGCCGTGTACAGGTCGGCGCCGCGGAAGGCCTCCCGGACGGCCGAGTCCCGGGCCCGGTCGGACAGGTGGTCGCCCAGCGCGACCGCCCGGATCTCCTCCCCCGCCGTCTTGAGCGCCGAGACGAACACCGTGTACACCTCGCGGCGCAGCTCCGTCGCCCGGCGAACCTCCTCACGCCGCCACCGGCCGCGGTCGGCGACCAGCGTGGCAGTGATGCCGATGACGGCGCCGGTCAACGTGGAGAGCAGGGGCATCCAGTCCATGCCCGCAGCTTGTCCGAACCGGCCTGTCCGCACCAGGGGCCGTGCACCCGCCGGGTCCCCCGGTGCGTCCGGGCGCACCGGCGGGCCCGGCGGGCCGGTGCGACGGCGCGGAGGTCCGGGCGGACCGGACGGCGCCGCCCCGGGAAGCCCCCTCCGCCTCCCGGAACGGCACGACCGGCGACCCGGCGTCAGTCCGCCAGCGGCAGGTAGACCCGGTTGCCCCTGGCCGCGAACTCCTCCGACTTGGCCTTCATGCCCTCCTCGGCCTCGTCGGCCCGGGCCCCGGACATGTCGTCGCCGTAGGTGTCCATGATGGTCTTGCTTATCTTCATCGAGCAGAACTTCGGGCCGCACATGGAACAGAAGTGGGCGGTCTTGGCGGGCTCCGCCGGGAGCGTCTCGTCGTGGAAGGCGCGGGCCGTCTCCGGGTCGAGGGCCAGGTTGAACTGGTCCTCCCAGCGGAACTCGAAGCGGGCGTCCGAGAGGGCGTCGTCCCAGTCCCGGGCGCCGGGGTGGCCCTTGGCGAGGTCGGCGGCGTGGGCGGCGATCTTGTACGTGATCACGCCGGTCTTGACGTCGTCCCGGTTGGGCAGGCCCAGGTGCTCCTTGGGAGTGACGTAGCAGAGCATGGCCGTGCCCCACCAGGCGATCATCGCGGCGCCGATGCCGGAGGTGATGTGGTCGTAGCCGGGCGCGACGTCGGTGGTGAGCGGGCCGAGGGTGTAGAACGGCGCCTCGTCGCAGATCTCCCGCTGGAGATCCATGTTCTCCTTGATCTTGTTCATGGCGACGTGGCCGGGGCCCTCGATCATCACCTGGACGTCCCGCTCGCGGGCGATCCGGCCGAGCTCGCCGAGCGTCTGCAGTTCGGAGAACTGCGCCTCGTCGTTCGCGTCCGCGGTCGAGCCGGGACGCAGGCCGTCACCGAGCGAGAAGGTGACGTCGTAGGCGGCGAGGATGTCGCAGAGTTCCTCGAAGTTTGTGTACAGGAAGTTCTCCTGATGGTGCGCCAGGCACCAGGCCGCCATGATGGACCCGCCGCGCGAGACGATGCCGGTCTTGCGGCGGGCGGTCATCGGGACGTACCGCAGCAGCACGCCCGCGTGCACGGTCATGTAGTCGACGCCCTGCTCGCACTGCTCGACGACGGTGTCGCGGTAGACGTCCCAGCTCAGCTCCTCGGCCTTGCCGTCGACCTTCTCCAGAGCCTGGTAGAGCGGCACGGTGCCGATCGGGACGGGCGAGTTGCGCAGGATCCACTCCCGGGTGGTGTGGATGTTGCGGCCGGTGGAGAGGTCCATGACGGTGTCGGCGCCCCAGCGGGTGGCCCAGGTCATCTTCTCCACCTCCTCCTCGATCGAGGAGGTGACCGCCGAGTTGCCGATGTTGGCGTTGATCTTCACCAGGAAGTTGGTGCCGATGACGGCCGGCTCGACCTCGGGGTGGTTCACGTTCAGCGGGATCACCGCCCGGCCGCGGGCGACCTCGGCGCGGACGTACTCGGGCGCCAGCCCCTCCCGCAGGGCGATGAACTCCATCTCCGGCGTGACGATCCCCCGCTTGGCATAGCCGAGCTGGGTGACCGCGACGCCGCCGCGGCCGCGCAGCGGGCGCCGCGGGCGGCCGGGGAAGACGGCGTCCAGGTTGCGCAGGTCACCGCCGCGCGGGGCGGTGTGCCTGATCCCGTCGTCCTCGGGCCGGGCCTCCCGGCCGTCGTACTCCTCGACGTCGCCGCGCTGGCGGATCCAGGCGTCGCGCAGGGCGGGCAGCCCGCGCCGCACGTCCGGCTGGTAGGACGGGTCGGTGTACGGACCGGACGTGTCGTACAGCGGGACGACCCCGCCGTTGGTGAGCACCACCTCGCGGTACGGAACCCGCAGGTCGGGGCGGGAGCCCTCGCGGTAGGCCTTGCGCCAGGCGGTGGTCGGATAGCCGGTGCCCGCGCTGTTCGGGGCGCCGTTCGCCGGGGTGCCGCCGCCGTTCGCCGGGGCGCCGGCCGGGCTCTGGACAGACGTCTCCGGTACTTCGAATGTGGTCATCGGACCCTTACTCCCTACGCCGGCATTACCCGGTCAGGTTCCTGCGGTCGACGCAGCGGTCGGTACGTGTGGTGGCGTACCGTTCAGCGCCCTCTCAGCCCGGTGCTCCGAGCTCCCGTGTCTGCGGACGGTGTGTCCGCAACAAGACGTCAACACCGTAGCGACCCGATCGCCGCCGGTCCAGAGCGGGTCCACGCGACGGTCTGCTCCCGGCCAACCGCCACCCCGGGCGCCCCGGGGCGCCCGGACTGTGTTAACCGGAGGTTAGGTGTCGGCCCGGCCCCTGTACCGGGGCACCGCCCCGGCAGGACGCTGCGTGTGACGGCGCGACCACCCCGCGCCGCCCCCGCCACCAGGAGGTTCACCATGAGCGCTGCCGGCCCCGGCACCCCCGCGAGAACGGCCCGGACACCGTGGAAGGCC
Organism: Kitasatospora sp. NBC_00315; assembly: GCF_041435095.1. Classification (NCBI taxonomy): domain Bacteria; kingdom Bacillati; phylum Actinomycetota; class Actinomycetes; order Kitasatosporales; family Streptomycetaceae; genus Kitasatospora; species Kitasatospora sp. NBC_00315. The sequence continues at coordinate 4,035,898 of NZ_CP108025.1, forward strand.
GTCGTCGGCGGCTCGATCGGCAACATGGTCGAGTGGTACGACTGGTTCGTCTACGCGAGCTTCGCGACCTATTTCGCCTCGGCGTTCTTCCCGCACGGCAACCCCACGGCCCAACTGCTCAACACCGCGGGGATCTTCGCCGTCGGGTTCTTCATGCGCCCGGTCGGCGGCTGGCTGCTCGGCCGGTACGCCGACCGGCGGGGCCGCAAGGCCGCGCTGACCCTCACCGTCACCATGATGTCCGCGAGCGCGCTGCTGATCGCGATCGCCCCGACCTACCGGCAGGTCGGCTACTTCGGGGTGGTCGTCCTGCTGCTGGCGCGCCTCCTGCAGGGCCTCTCGGTCGGCGGCGAGTACGCCGCCAGCGCCACCTACCTGACGGAGGCGTCAGCGCCGGCCCGGCGCGGGTTCGTCTCCAGCTTCCAGTACGTCTCGATGACCCTCGGTCAGCTGATCGGCCTCGGACTCCAGATCCTCCTCCAGCACACCCTGTCCGACTCCGAACTGCACGCCTACGGCTGGCGCATTCCGTTCGCGCTGGGGGCGGCCGGGGCCGCCGTGGTGCTCTGGCTGCGACGCAGCCTGGTGGAGACCGGGGCCTACACCGAGGCGGCCCAGGAGCAGCTCCGGCCGCGGGCCGCGCGGCCCGCCTCCGAGGAGCGCGGAACGATTCGCCAACTCATGCAGCACCGACGTGAGTTCGCCCTGGTGATGGCGCTGACCATGGGCGGCACGGTGGCCTACTACACGTACACCACCTATCTGACCAAGTACCTCTCCAACACGGCGGGCCTGAGCAAGTCGGACGCCGCGCTGGTCAGTTTCTGCGCGCTGTTCGTCTTCATGCTGTTGCAGCCCTTCGCCGGAGCGCTCTCCGACCGGATCGGGCGCAGGCCGCTGCTGATCACCTTCGGTGTGGGCGCCACCCTCGGCACCGTGCCGCTGATGACCGCGCTCTCGCACGCCGGCACCTTCGGCGGCGCCCTGCTGCTCGCCGTCGCCGCCCTGGTCCTCGTCACGGGCTACACCTCGATCAACGCCGTGGTGAAGGCCGAGCTCTTCCCCACCCGGATCCGCGCGCTCGGGGTCGCGCTGCCCTACGCCCTGGCCAACGCCCTGTTCGGCGGCACGGCCGAGTACGTGGCGCTCTGGTTCAAGAACGCCGGCGCGGAGTCCGGCTTCTACTGGTACGTGTCCGGCTGCGCGGCGGTCTCGCTGGTGGTCTACCTGTCCATGCGGGAGACCAGGGGCACCCGGCTGACCCCGGCCGGGGTGAGTGCCGCGCCGGAGCGGGCCACCGTCTGAGCCGGGCCCGCGAAGAGCCCGCGGCGCGCCCCGGTCGGACCTACCCTGAGCGGCATGCACGTACTCCTCGTCGAGGACGACGACCGGCTCGCGGCGGCCCTGGCCGCCGCGCTGGCCCGGCACGGGCACCAGGTGGTCCGGGCCGGGCGGGCCGACGACGCACTCCGGCTCAAGGACACCGCCGAGTTCGTCCTGCTCGACCTCGGACTGCCCGACATGGACGGCCTGGAGGCGCTGCGCCGGCTGCGCCGGGTCTCCACCGTGCCGGTGATCGTGCTCACCGCGCGGACCGAGGAGCGGGACATCGTCAGAGGGCTGCGCTCGGGAGCGGACGACTACCTGGTCAAGCCGTTCCGGACGGCGGAGCTGGTGGCCCGGATGGAGGCCGTGCAGCGGCGCGGCACCAGGCCCCGGGCCGCCGCCGGGCGACAGGTCTCGGTCGGCGACACCCTGATCGACCTGGAGACCCGCCGGCTGACCGTGGACGGCGCCGCGGTCGTGCTGACCCGGCGGGAGTTCGACGTGCTGGCACTCCTCGCCCGCGAGCCCGGGGTGGTCCGCAGCCGCGAGGAGATCCTCGACGAGATCTGGGGGGACGTCCTGCTCTCCGCGTCCCGCTCGCTGGACGTCCACATCGCGGGGATCCGCGCCAAGACCGGTCGACCGGGCCTGGTGGAGACCCTGCGCGCGACCGGCTACCGGCTGGCCACCGCCTGATGCAGCGACGTCTGCTGGCCGTCTACACACTGCTGATCGCCTGCCTGGTCGCGGCGCTGGCCGTACCGCTCGCACTGGCCTACTCCTCCCACCGCACCGGGGAGCTGCTGCTCGCCCGCCGCGCCGACGCCACCCGCTTCGCGGAACTCGCCGACCGCGCGATCCGGGACGGGGACACCGCCGGACTCACCCTGGAGGTCTCCCGCTACAGCGCCCTGTACGCGACGGCGGTGGAGATCCGCGACCGGGACGGCGTGACCGTCGCGGGCGGCGGCGTCCGCGACGAGGCCGCCGTCTCGCGCGCGCTGTCCGGGCGCACCACCGACCGGCTGCCGCTGCTCACCCCCTTCGGCCCCGCCGGCGTGCTGATCGCGGAGCCGGCCGGGCGGGACGCCCAGGTCACCGGGACGGTCCTGATGCGGGCCCCGACCGGCGCCGCGCGCCGCGCGGTGGCGGCCGTCTGGGCGGCCCTCGCCGGGGGCTCGCTCGCGGCCCTGCTCTGCTCCCTGGTGGCCGCCCGCCGGCTGGCCGGCTGGATCCTGCGGCCGGTCGGCGAACTCGACCGCACCACCAGGGCGATCGCCGAGGGCCGGTTGGACGCCCGCGCCGGCACCTCCCGCGGCCCGGCCGAACTGCGGCGCCTGGAGCAGCGGTTCAACACGATGGCGGATGCCATCGCGGGGGCGCTGGAGCGTCAGCGGGCCTTCGTCGCGGACGCCTCGCACGAGCTGCGCACGCCGCTCACCGTGCTGTCACTGCGCCTGGAGAACCTGGAGCCGCACCTCGTCCCCGCCGGCCGGGCCGAGTTCGACGAGACGCTCGCCGAACTCGACCGTCTGAACGCTCTGCTGGAGGACCTGCTGACGCTCGCCCGGGTGGAGGCCGACGCCGGTCTGCCCGAACTGGACGCGGTGGAGCACCTGCTGCCCCGACTGGCCGGCTGGCAGGAGGTGTACGCGGCCCGCGGCATCGGGCTCGGGACGCAGATCGCCGCGACCGGCCCGGTACCGGCCGCGGCGGCCCGGATCGCCGACATCGCCCTGGACAACGCCGCGAAGTTCGTTCCCGCCGGCGGCCGGGTCCACGTCACCCTGGCCGACGGGGTGCTCCGGATCGCGGACGACGGGCCGGGACTGGACGAGGAGAGCCGGCAGGCGGCTCTGGGCCGCTTCTGGCGGGCGCCCGGGCACGGCAACGTCCCCGGCAGCGGGCTCGGACTGGCCATCGCCGCCGAACTGGCCCGGGCCTGCGGCGGCGCCCTGGCCCTGCTGCCCAACCACCCGCACGGGCTGGTGGTGGAACTGCGGCCTCAGCCGTGGACCGAGCGGTAGTACGCCTGCGCCCCGGGGTGCAGGGGCACGGTTCCGGTGCCGATCGCGTAGCGCTCGTCCAGCCGGCTGCCCGGCGCGTCCGGCACCTGGAGGCGCTCCCGCCGCCGGAACAGCACCTCGGTGACGGCCCGGACGGTGGCGGCGGCCAGCTCCGCGCGGCAGACCAGGTAGCTCGGCGTGCCCAAGGTCGTGGTCGGCTCCCGCTGCCCGTAGGCTCCCGCCGGTATCGACACGCTCTCGTAGACCGGACCGTAGGTCTGTCGCAGTGCCGGCGCGAGCCCGCCGAGCGGGACCAGCCGGATCGGCAGGTCGGCGGCCAGCTCGGTGATCGCCCGGGTCGGGACGCCGCCCGACCAGAAGAACGCCTCCAGCGCCCCCGACCGCAGCGCCGCCACCGACTCCGGCAGGCCCAGGCGCCGGGCGCCGCCGGCATCGACCCCGGCCGCGGCCAGCACCCGTTCGGCCACCACCGAGGTGCCCGACCCGGCGGCGCCCAGCGACACCGCACGGCCGAGCAGCTGCTCCGCCGAACCGACAGGCGAGCCGGCCGGCACCACCAGGTGCAGCTGGTTCAGATAGAGCCGGGCGATCGCGGAGACCGCCACCGGCCGGTCGAAGGAGAAGCGCCCGGCCACCGCGTCCGCCGCGCTGTCGGCGAGCGTCAGCCCCAGTTCGGCCTCCCGCCCGCCGAGCAGCAGCAGGTTCTGCACGCTCGCCGCCGTACCGATGACCTCGACCGCCAAGCCGCCGTACGCCGCGTGGATCTCCGCCGCGAGCCGCCGGCCGAAGGCCTCGTACGGGCCGCCCTCCGGCCCCGCGGCCAACCGGAGCTCCCCGCGCGGCGCGGGCCCCGAACAACCGGCGGGCACGGCCGTGCCGAGAACTCCGGCACCGAGGGCCAGGACCGCGCGGCGGGAGAGGCTGGGCACCGCGCCATGCTAGCCGGGCGCAGGGGCGTCACACTTGGTCCGGAACCGAAGGAGGCCGGCGATGGTGGGCAGTACGGGCCGGGTGACCGGCACGGTGGGAGAGGGCCTGGTCGGCGAGGTGCTGCTGCACGTACCGCAGCGGCAGGGGACGGAGGCCTTCCTCGCGTACCTGGCGGTACCGGGGGAGCGGCTGCGCCCGGGCACCCAGGTGGTGGTGATCGAGCACCAGCCGCCGCGCACGGTGTACGTGGCCCCGCTCTGAGCGCCGGCGGGTGCCGGGACGAGCGCCGAAGGGGCACCGACACCGCGCTGACCAGGGCGGACGGGCGACCGGGAGACTGATGCAGAATCAGGACGCGGAGCGCTTCCAAAATGATCGAAAGAGGCGCAGAATCTCCTGCTGCCACCGCGTTCCGCGCCATCCTGCACAACAGAGCGCAGCCACGGAACCGGTGTGCCCTGAAGGGGGAAAAGCCGATGCTCATCGGCATCGCAGGGGCGTCCGTCGCCTCTCTCATCATCCTGATCGTGCTCTTCAAGCTCATGTGGCGGGTCGCCGAGCCCAACGAGGCACTGATCATCTCCGGTTCGAGGCACCGCGCCGAGGGGGTCGGCGAAGGGCTCGGCTTCCGCATCGTCACCGGCCGCGGCACGCTGGTGACCCCGGGCGTGCAGGTGGTGCGCAAGCTGTCGCTGGACCTCAACGAGGCCGACCTCGACGTCGAGTGCGTGACCTCACAGGGGATCCCGGTGCACGTCAAGGGCGTTGTGATCTTCAAGGTCGGCGACGACGCGGTGTCGATCGCCAACGCCGCCCGCCGCTTCCTGGACCAGCAGGCGATGATGGGCCACCGGGTCCACAACGTCTTCGCCGGCCACCTGCGCTCGATCGTCGGCGGCCTGACCGTCGAGGACATGATCCGCGACCGCGAGCGGCTCACCGGCGAGACCCGTGCCGCCTCCGGCACCGAGATGGAGAAGCTGGGTCTGATCATCGACTCGCTGCAGATCCAGGAGATCCTCGACCCGACCGGCTACATCCAGAACCTGGCCGCTCCGCACGCGGCCCGGGTCATGCGCGACGCCCGGATCGCCCAGGCCGAGGCGGACCGCCAGGCCACCGAGGCCGAGCAGGAGTCCTTCGCCCGCAAGGCCGAGGCGACCCGCAACAGCGGCATCCAGCAGGCCGGCTACCAGGCCGAGATGGAGACCGCGACCGCCCGCGCCATGCAGGCGGGGCCGCTGGCCCTGGCCGCCTCCCGCCAGGAGGTCGTGGTCCAGGAGACGAAGGTCGCCGAGCTGGAGGCGCACCGCAAGGAGCAGCAGCTCCAGGCGGACGTCCGCAAGCCGGCCGACGCCCGCGCGTACGAGACCAGGACCAAGGCCGACGCCGACCGCGACGCCCGGATCTCGGCCGCCCAGGCCCAGGCCAAGGAGACCGAGCTCAAGGCCGGTGCCGAGGCGAACCGGGTGAAGATCGCGGCGCTCGCCGAGGCGGAGGCCACCAAGGCCCGGGGCCTCGCCTCCGCGGAGGCCACCCGTGCCACCGGCCAGGCCGAGGCCGCCTCCGCCGAGGCCAAGGGCCTGGCGGCGGCCGAGGCGGCCCGTGCGCTCGGCCTCGCCGAGGCCGAGGCGATCAAGGCCCGTGCGGCCGCCCTGGCGGAGAACCAGGAGGCCGTGGTCGCACAGCAGTTGGCCGAGAACTGGCCGGAGATCGTCCGGGCCGGCGCGGAGGCGTTCGGCAACGTCGAGCACATGGTGCTGCTGAACGGCGCCGAGGGCATGGGCGAGATGTTCGCCAAGGCCCTCACCATGGGCGGCACCGGCCTCGGCCTGGCCCGTCAGCTGCTGGGCACCATGAACGGAGCCACCCAGCCGGCCGCCGACCTGCCCGCGCAGGCCGCCGCCGAGCGCCCCCGGGCGCAGTCCATCCCGGTCCAGGAGGACTGACCGACCGGCGGCGTGCCCCCGCCGAAACGGCGCGGGCACGCCGCCGGGCCCCTCCCCCCGGTCGGCCGCCGGTCCCGCCCTCGCAGTGGATCTTCACAGCGCTACCCTGTTCCTGCTCCACGCCCGCACCCCGGGGGCGCCTCGCCGGCGCCCCGGCGTCGCGCGTGTCGAGCGATCGCGCCATCATGCTCTTCGCCAGGGGGAAACAACACCGTGCGTCTTCGTCACGCCGTCGGCCTCGCGGCCGCCACCGTCTCGGCCGTCGTCGGCCTGCCCACCGTCGCGTCGGGCGCGGAACCCGCCTCGGTGCTGTACGTGGACAACGCCGCCGCGGCGCACTGCCTCGACGGCGGTGCGGGCACGCAGGCACAGCCGTACTGCACGATCCAGGCCGCCGCCGACGCCGCCCGGCCGGGCCAGACGGTACAGGTGGCCCCGGGCGCCGACCTGGCCGGCGGGGCGAAGCTGACCCACTCGGGCAGTCCGGGCCACCCCATCGTGATCAACGGATCACCGCTGGCCCCCCTGGACAGCTCGGGGATGAGCGGACAGCCCTCGCTGCACAACGAGTCGGGCCATGTCCTCGAACTCTCCGGCGTCACCGACGTCATCGTCCGGGGATTCGACATCTACGGCACGGCCGACCCGATCCTGGTCACCGGTTCGAGCAGGATCGAGCTCGACCAGAACATCATCGAGTACTCCGGGACCGCGCCGCTGCCCGGTGGATCGGCGGCCGTCCGGCTGTCGGGGGCGAACGACCACGTCACGGTCAGCAGGTCGATCGTCTACCGGAACGCCGGCATCGTCGTGGAGACCGGCTCGCAGCACACCACGATCGTCGGCAACAGCGTCAGCTCCCCGGGGTCGACCGCCCTGACCGTGACGGACGCCCCCGGCACGGTCCTCACCAACAACACCCTCGTCGGTCTCGGCGCCGGTCTCGACCTGCGCGGCGCCTCGCCGGGCTCCGTGATCGAGAACAACATCGTCATCGCGTCGGCCACCCGGTCGTCGGTGGCCCCGGTGTCGGTCTCGGCGGACTCCGTACCCGGGACGACGATGGACTACAACATCGTCCACCGTCCGCAGCCGGGCGACGCGTACGCCTGGGGCGGGACGGGCTACCCGGCCCCCGCAGCGTTCACCGCCGGGACGGGCCAGGGCTCGCACGACTCGGACGCGGACGTCCCGTTCGACGGGGTCACCGGCCTCTACCCGATGCCCACGGACGCGGCCACCGCGGCCGTCGACTCCGGCGACCCGGCCGCGCCCGGTCTGCCGGACACCGACATGTTCGGCAAGGCCGTGGTGGACGATCCGCTGGTCGCCAACACCGGACCCGGGGGTGGCGTCAGGGACCGGGGCGCGTTCGAGGTGCAGGGCCTGCGGTACGCCTCGCTCAACCTGTACGGCGTCGACCACCCCGCGCCGGGCCCGCAGGGCCCCGGCCCGCTCGTGGTGGAGCTCACCGCGTACTCCTCCACCCGCTGGCCGACGGTCCTCCACTACACCTTCGACTTCGGTGACGGTTCCGCGCCGCTGGTCACCACGGACAAGACGGTCCGCCACACCTACTCCACGGTCGGCCGCCACCCGGCGAAGGTCACCGTCACCGACGGCATCGGCGGCAGCGTCGCCTCACCGGACGGCTCCTGGGTGACCGTCAACCCGGACGGCCCGGTCGTGCCGACCCTGGACGCCACGCCGAACGGCACCGACCCGCTGGGCTTCCGGCTCGACACCGGGGGCAGCAGCCCGTGGGGCATCCGCGACTACGCGGTGGACTTCGGCGACGGCAGCTCCGACTCGCGCTCGTACAGCGGCTTCACCCACACCTACGGCCACCCCGGCACCTACACCGTCAGGCTGACCGTCACCGACTTCGCCGGGCGCAGCGCGAGCACCACCCGGCAGGTCACCGCCGCCTACGCGGCCGCCGGCTTCACCGCGATCACGCCCGCCCGGGTGCTCGACACCCGCGTGCCGGGCAGCCGCAACGAGCAGCACGGCGCGTGGAGCAGCATCGACGTGAACGTGCGCTCCGCACAGGCGAACGGCTCGGCCGCCGTGGTGCCGGCCGGTGCGACCGCCGTCGTCATCAACCTGACCGCCACCGGCGGCAGCGGCACCGGCTTCCTCGCCGCCGGTCCCAACCGGGGCGAGCGGCCGGCCACCTCGAACGTCAACTACGGGCCCGGCCAGGACGTCGCCAACGTGGTCACCGTCCCGATCGGGGCCGACGGCAACGTCACGATCACCAACAGCACCGGCGCGGTGGGCGCCGTCGCCGACGTCCTCGGCTACTACCGGGCGGACAGCCCGGCGAAGTACACCGCCGTCACGCCGGCCCGGCTGCTCGACACCCGGGCCGCCGGTGACTCCCCGCTCGGCCAGGACAGGGCCCGCTCGCTGAAGGTCACCGGCGCCGGGGTCCCCGCCGATGCGGGCGCGGTCGTCCTCAACGTCACCTCCACCGACGCCACCGCCGACAGCCACCTGATCGTCTACCCCACCGGGGCGAACCGGCCGGCGGCCTCGAACCTCAACTTCGGGCCCGGCCGGACCGTGCCCAACCAGGTGATCGTGCCGGTCGGCGCCGACGGCAGCATCGACCTGTACAACCACCTCGGCAGCACCGACGTGATCGTCGACGTGTTCGGCTACTACGGTCCGGACGGCGGCGGCCTGTTCACCCCGGTCACCCCGGCCCGCCTGCTGGACACCCGGCTGAGCGGCGGCGCGCTCGGGCAGGGGGCGTCCCGGAGCGTCGGCGGGGTCCCGGCGGGCGCCACCGCCGCGGTCGTCAACATCACCGCGACCGGGACGACCACGGACACCCACCTGATCGTGCACGCCACCGGCACGGCCCTGCCGGGCACCAGCAACCTCAACCCGGTGCCCGGGCGCGACGTGCCCAACCAGGTGACCACGCCGGTCGGCGCCGACGGCAGGTTCGACGTCTTCAACCACATGGGCAGCACCCAGGTGATCGCCGACCTGTTCGGCTACTTCACCAACGGGTGACCCACCCCCGCCCTGCCGCGTGCCCGTCCACCGATCCCGGTGGGCGGGCACGTTGGGTATCCGGCGGCCCGGAACTGAGTACCCGTACTCAGGCCGTCGGAGCGCGCGCGACGGGAGCATGGCGTCATGGACCTCCCGATAGCGCGGGTCGGCATCACGGCCGTCGGCTCGTTTCTGCCCGCCCACCGGCTGACCTCGCAACAGCTCCAGGACGAGGTGGCCGGGGAACTACGGCTTCCCGAGCGGATGTTCGAGAAGGCGACCGGCATCGTCACCCGGCACTTCGCCGCCGAAGGCGAGTACGCCTCCACGCTCGCCCTGGGCGCCGCCCGCCGCGCCCTCGACGCCCGCGGCATCGACGCCACCGACATCGACCTGCTGCTGTACGCCTCGGCCACCCGTGATCTGTGCGAACCCGCCACCGCCCACCTGGTGCAGGCCGAACTCGGCTCCCGCGCCCACGCCCTGGACGTCGCCAACGCCTGCAACAGCTTCCTCAACGGGATCGACCTGGCCCGCGCGATGATCCTGGCCGGCCGGGCCCGGCGTGCGCTGGTGGTGACGGGCGAGACCCCCAGCCGCGCGATGCGGCGCGACCCGGGCGGCCTCGCCGACTTCCGCGAGGGCTTCGCGGGCTACACCTTCGGGGACGCCGGCGCCGCCGTCGTGGTCGAGCCGGTGGCGCGTGGCGGCATCCTCGACGTCGAGACCGAGACCGCCTCCGAGCACTGGGCGGTCGGCGGCATCCCGGGCGGCGGCTCGCGGCACCCGCGCGGCGACGAGTACAGCTACTTCCGCGGCGGCGGGACGCGGTTGCGCACCGTCTTCGAGAAGATCGGCGGCGACATCCTGAACCGGGTGGCGGCCCGCACCGGCCTCGGCTGGGACGCCTACGCCCGCGTCCTGGTCCACCAGGTGACCGTCCCCTACCTGGAACGGTTCGTCGAACTGACCGGGGTGCCCGCCGAGAAGCTGGTGCTCACGGTGCCGGACGTCGGCAACGTCGCCAGCGCCACGCTCGGCCTCCAACTCGACCGCGTCCGGCACGAGCTGGCTCCGGGGGACCGGGTGCTGCTGATCGGCCTGGGCGGCGGCGTCAGCCTGATGACCATGGTCTGGGAGGCGTCGTGACCGCCGGCCCGGGGAGCCCCGACGGGCTCTGGGTGATCGTCCCCGCGTACCAGGAGGAGGCGAGGATCGGCGACACCCTGACCGCCCTCGCCCGCCAGCACGACCGGGACTTCACCCTGCTGGTCGTCGACAACGGCTCCACCGACCGCACCGCCGCGCTGGCCCGCGCGTTCGCCGCCGAGGCGCCGTTCCCCGTGCGGGTCCTGGTCGAGTCGGAGAAGGGCGTCGGCTGCGCCGTCGACACCGGGTTCCGGTACGCCCTGGCACACGGCGCCACCCTGCTCGCCCGGACCGACGCCGACTGCGTCCCCCGGCCGACCTGGACGGCCGCCGCCCGGATCGCGCTCACCGCCCGCCCCGGACTGGTCTGCGGCCGGATCCTGGCCCGGCGCGACGAGCACGGCCCGCTCGGCCGGGCCGGCTTCCGCGCGCTGGTCCTCACCGCCGCCGTGTTCGGACGCCTGCGCCCCGCCCACCACCGCCGGCACGGCTACCTGGCCCCCTACCGGATGCACGCCGGCAACAACATGGCGATCACCGCCGAACTGTACGAGGCCGTCGGCGGCATGCCCCGGCGCCCGTCCCCCACCGACCGCGCCTTCCTCAACCGGGTCCGCCGGCACACCACCGCGATCAGCCGCTGCCGGGCCATGGCGGTGCACAACTCCACCCGCCGGCTGACCGCCTTCGGCGTGCTCGGGACGGCCCGCTGGTACCTGGACCGGGGCAGCGGCCGGCACGGCGCCAATCCGCGCTGACCCGCCGCACCCGCGCCCACCGCGCGCACGACGCCCACCGCGCCCACCGCGCCCACCGCGCGCACGACGCGCCGCCGACCCCCGCCCGAGCACACCGGAAGGACCGATCCGTGCTGGACAACCTCGCTCGGGCGCTGCGCACCGCGCCCGAGCGCCCCGCCGTACTGCGCAACACCCGTGGCGGCGCCGCCCGGGTGCAGATCCGCCGCGGTGAGCTCGCGGACCTCGCCGACGCCTACGCCGCCGCCCTGCACCGGCGCGGGCTGGGCCCGGGGGACACCCTGGGCGTGGCCGTCCGCCCGGGGCCGCGCGCGCTGGCCGTGCTGCTCGCCGCCCACCACCTGGGGCTGCGGATCGCCGTGCTCGACCCGAGCGCCGGTCCGGACGTGCTGCGCGCCCGGCTGTCGCTGGCCCGGCCCGCGCTGATCCTCGCGGACGCCGCCGCCCAGGCGGTGACCGGCTGGGCCCGCCCGCTCGCCCGCCGGGCCCACCTCGCGCTCCCTCCGCTCGCCGAACTCGGGCCGGTCGCCACCCTCGGGCGGCGCTGGCCGGGCAGCGCACCCGGACTACGGGCGGCCCCCGCCCCGCCGCCGAGGGCCGCCGACCCGGGGCCCGACGCGGACGCCGTCATCGTCTTCACCTCCGGCACCACCGCCGACCCGCGCGCCGTCGTGCACAGCCGGGCCGGCCTCGCGGCGGGCCTGCGCACCGTCGCCGCACTGGTCCGGCCGCAGGACGGATCGACCGTCCTCGGGGGCACCTTCTTCGTCCTGGTGCCCGCCCTGGCTGCCGGCGCAGGCGTCGCCCTGCCGGCTCGCTCGCCCGCCGCGCTGGCCCGCCAGCTCCACCACCTGGCGCCCGCCGAGACATACCTCACCCCACCGCTGCTGCGGGCCGCCCTGGCGGCCGGCGCCGGCTTCACCGGCCGGGTCTGGACCGGCTCCGCCCCGGCCGGCGCGGAGCTGCTGCGCCGGGTGAAGCGGGCCGGGGCCACCGAGGCCTGGAGTGTGTACGCGCTGACCGAGCTCTTCCCCGCCGCGGCCGTCGAGGAGGCCGAGAAGGCCGCCTTCACCGGCGCCGGGGATCTGGTCGGCCACCCCCTCCCGGGGGTGCGGACCCGGCTCGCGGAGGACGGTGAGCTGCTGCTCACCGGCCCCGGCGTCCGCCACCGCTACCTCGGCGAGCAGCCCGATCCCTGGGTCCGCACCGGGGACCGGGCCACCCTGACCGCCGACGGACGGATCGCGCTGGCCGGCCGCTGCAAGGACATGGTGCTGCGGCGGGCGGAGAACATCTACCCCGGGCTGTACGAACCCGCGCTGCACCTGCCCGGGGTCGAACTGGCCGTCCTGGTGGGCGTCCCGGACGCGGAGGGCGACGAGCGGCTGGTCGCCCTCGTCCAGCCGCGCCCCGGGGCCGACCACCGGCGGCTGCGCGCCGCCCTGGAGGAGCCGCTCGCCCGGATGGGCAGCGCCCGGCCGGACGCCGTCCTGTTCGCCGACGTGCCGCTCGCCGGCCGCTCCCGCAAACCCGACCGGGCCGCCGCGTCCCGGCTCTGCGCGGGGGAGCCGGCCCGATGAGCGGCGCCGGCACGCGCCGGGCCCGGCGCCGCGACCGCCGGGTCTACCTGGCCGGCCATCCCGTCCTGTTCGTCCTGCTCGCCGCGACCCGTCGCCGCCCGGTGGTCCGGATCGGCCGGACGGTGCTGGTGCACGGCGGCGCGGCCTACCACGAGGTGCTCACCCGGCTCCCGCTGGACCGCACCGCGGCCGGCACCACCGGCGGCGCGGCCGCCGAACTCACCGGCGGCGGGCTGCTGTTCGACCAGGACGGCGACGACCACCGGGCCGCCCGCCGCACGCTGGCCGCCGACCTCGGCGCCCGGACCGCGCTGCGGCTGCGCCCACGGTGGCAGGCCGTGCTGGACGAGCGCCTGGCCGTCCTGGGCCGGGGCCTGGCCCTCGATCTCGTACCGCTGGCAGCCGAGTTGGCGGGCCTGACCGCCGCCGCGCTGACCACCCCGGCCCCGACCGCCGCCGGGCCCGCCGGTGCGCCCGATCCGCTGCTGCTCGCCCACGCCGCCACCGAGGCGGCCGCCGCCACCGCCCGCGACCACCTGCCGGGGCGCCGCCGCCCCGGCGGTGCCGAGGCCGCGGCGACGGCCGCCGCCCGGCTCAACTCGCTGCTGCCGGACGGCCTGGACGCGATGCTGGCCGTGGCCGCCGTCAACACCACGGTGGCCGCCCTCCCCCGGGCCGCCGCCTGGTGCGCCGACGCGGGCCTCTGGGCCGGGCTCACGCCCGACAACGCCCCCGGGGTCGCCTCGGAACTGCTCCGGCTGACGGCCCCCTCGCCCGTCCTGCCGCGCGTCGCGGCGGCCGGCGCCACCGTCGCCGGCTGCCCGATCGCCCGCGGCGACCGCCTCGTCCTGGTCGCCCGGCATGCCGCCGAGTCGCACCGCGACACCCCCGTCGACCCGGCCCGGGCGACCCAGGCCGTGTTCGGCGCGGGCCCGCACGCCTGCCCGGGCGCCGCCGCTGCCCGCGCGCTGCTCGCCGAGTTCCTGCTGGCCCTGGCCCCGTACCGGCCGACGGTCGTGAGGGCCCGCGCCGACCACCGCTCCGCCCTGCCGGGCTGGGCCGAGCTGCAGGTCAGGGCCGGGCGACCGGCCGGCCGGGGAGCGAGCCGATGAGGATGGCCGTCACCGGCGCGAGCGGGTTCTGCGGCTCGCGGGTGGCCCTCGCGGCCGCCGCCCTGGGCGCCGAAGTGCTCTGCCTGGGGCGCGCTCCCGGCCCGCTCGGCCGGCACATCCGCTGGGACGCCACCGCCGGACGCCCCGACCTGGCCGGCGCCGACCTGGTCGTGCACTGCGCGGCCGCGGTCGGGGACCCGGCCCCCGGCTCCCCCGCCGAGGCCCTGCACCACGCCGTCAACGTCGACGGGACCGCCCGGCTGCTCGAAGCGGCGGCCGGGCGCCCGGTGGTCTGGGTGAGCAGCGCCAGCGTGTACGACCCCCGGCCCGACCGCTCGCTGGTCCGGGAGGACCACCCCACCGCCGGCGGCCACCTCAACGCGTACGGGCGCAGCAAGGCGGCCGGTGAGCGGCTCGCGCTGGCCGCCGGCGCGGTGGTGCTGCGCCCGCGGGCGGTCTACGGACCGGACGATCCGCACCTGGTGCCGCGACTGCTGGAGCGGGTCCGGCACGGGGTGCTGCTGCTGCCGGGCCCGGACGTGACGCTCAGCCTGACCGCGGTGCAGAACCTCGCGGACGCCTGTCTGGCCGCCGCCGGGTGGCCGCCCGGCGCCTACAACATCGCCGACGCCCGGCCGTACCGGCGGGACGAAACCGTACGCCGCGTCCTGGCGGCCCACGGCCGGAGCGTGCGGATCGGCCACCTGCCCGTCCGGCTGGCCGAGTTCGCCGCCCGCACCGGCCGGTTTCCCGGTCTCACCCGGTACGCGGTCGACCAGCTGGCCCGGGACGTCGTGCTGGACACCACCCGGGCCCGGGCCACCGGCTGGCGGCCCCGGTGGGATCTGGACTCCGCCCTGCCGTGGCCGTGAACGCGGCGACGCCCGTACCCCTGGGACAGGGGTACGGGCGTCGCCGGCCGAGGACCGTCAGTTCTTGGCGGCCTTCTTCACCAGGATCACCACGGCGGCGGCGATACCGACCACCACCAGGACCTTGAACGCGAACGCGAGCAGGGCGCCGACCACGCCGAACACGAATCCGATGATCTGCCACGCCAGGATCAGCACGATGATCGGGACGACGATGTTGCGCACCCACGAGGGCAGCGACTTCCAGAGCTCAGCCATGTCCGTTCCTTCTCTCCCCTCGGGCCGGCTGCCTGTCCGGTGCCGCATCCCGTCTGCTTCGGTACTTCGATCGTACGGGTGCCGAGCAGCCGGAACGAGGGCCCGCAGCCCCGAGAGAACCCGGAGATCACCCCGAGTCCCGACCCCGGGGCCAACCCTGGGAGTCGCTCCCCGGGAGCCCTCGGACCGGCCCCGGGGAGAGAGCGCGAGAGCCCCCGGCGGGATCAGACCGGCCAGGTCTCACCGCGCCAGGCGGCGTCCCAGAACATCCACTCGTACCGGGAGGTGGTGGTGAAGTGCTCGACCACCCGGCGCCGCTCGGCCGGCGAGATCTCCTCGCCGATCCGGTCGGTGAGCGCCAGCACCCGCCGGACCACGCTCTGGAAGGCCTCGTCGCCGTAGGTGGCGATCCACCGGGCGTACAGCGGGTCCGGCGAGGACCTGGCGAGCAGCTGCTCGCCGACCCGGGCGTAGATCCAGTAGCAGGGCAGCACCGCGCCGACCGCCTCCGCGAAGGAGCCGCCGTACACCGTCGCGAGCAGGTAGCTGGTGTAGGCCCGGGTGGTGGGCAGGACGGGTTCGGCGGCCGCCTGCTCGGCGCCGGCGCCGAGGGCGTCCATGAACTCGGCGTGCATGCCCTGCTCGGCGGCGAGCGCGCCCACCGCGTCGTCGGCGAACGCCCGGACGTCCTCCTCACCGGGCGCCTTGGCCGCGCAGACGGCCAGTGCCCGGGCGTAGTCGCGCAGGTAGTGCGAGTCCTGGACGACGAAGTGCCGGAACGCGGCGCGCGGCAGGGTGCCGTCGGTCAGGCCGCCCAGGAACGGGTGGTCGAGGATCCGGGTGTACACCGGCTCGATCGCCGCCCAGAGCTCCTCGGTCAGGCTCTGCGTGGCGACGGGCGTGGCGACGGGCGTGGCGCCGGACGCGCTCCCGGTCGGGCTCGGGGTCATGACTGCTGCTCCCTCCCTGTCCCGCACGGGGTTCGCCCCCGTGGCGGCCAGGTTCTGGCGGTCGGCGCGGCCGGCCGCACCCCGGCGGGCGGACCCGCCGTACGTGCCGCTCAGCGCCCTCTCAGCCCGCTGCCACGGGCTCCCGCGGTGATCACGGACTGGTCCGGACGACCCTACCGGGGGCCGCCGCTCAGTCCTCCGGCGGGGAGAACACGACCAGCACCCGCAGCTCCTCGGTGACGTGGTGGAACCGGTGCGGCACACCGGCCGGCACGTACGCCACGGTGCCCCGGCCGACGGTGGTGGTCTCGGCGCCGACGGTGAGCTCGGCCCGGCCGCTGACCACCTGGTAGATCTCGTCCTGGTCGTGCGCGGTCTGCTGGTCGGTGTCACCGGGGGAGAGTGCGTACAACCCGGCGGACATGTGGCGTTCCTTCAGGAAACGCAGATAGGCACCCTCGTTCGCGACGCGTTCCGCGTCGAGCGCGTCCAGCCGGAACACCTTCATCGGCAGCCGCTCCAGTTCCTCGGTGTGTGGGTCCCCGTACGGACGGTCTGCATCGGCGTCGGGGGCGTTTCGGCCAAGGGCATTCAACAACAACTTGTCCGCGCGGAGCTTCCCCCCACCCGAACGGCCTGCGACCATCGCGCCATGAAGGGTTTCGTCATCAAGACACTTATCAACGCGGCCGCCATCTGGGTGGCCGCCTGGATCGTCACCGGCATCACCCTGACGGGGAGCGACTGGGGGCACAAAACCCTCACGGTGATCGCGGTCGCCCTGATCTTCGGGGTGGTCAACTGGCTGATCAAGCCGCTGGTGAAGCTGCTCTCGCTGCCGCTGTTCATCCTGACCCTGGGCCTGATCACCTTCGTGATCAACGCGCTGATGCTGTGGCTGACCTCGTGGGCCTCCGACAAGCTCGACCTGGACTTCCACGTGGAAGGCTTCTGGGCCGCCCTGTTCGGAGCCCTGATCATCAGCCTGGTCTCCTGGGGCCTCAGCCTGGCCCTCGACGACGACTGACCCGTCCCCTTCCCACGCCCGTTCCCGCGCCCGCCCGGTCCTCCGGGCGGGCGCGCGGTCGTACAGGGCGCGGTCGTACGGGCGCGGAGTGCCGGCGTCCGGACGCGACCGGGCGCGGACCGGGCGCGGTCCCGCAGGTCGATATCCCCTTTCCGGAGTCCGGAGCGCGACTGATATAACGACCCTCGGTGATTCCACCGCCGGGGGTGGGGGAGTTGGGGGGATTCGGGCCGTTCGGTACGCACGGCCATCCACAGCACGTCCGCGCGGACCGGGATTCCCCGCCGTCCTCGTCCGGAGCGATTCCTCCCGGCCGTCGGAGTCACCACGGAGGCTGCGTTCGCAGCACTCACTCTCGTACGTCTCAGGAGAATGTGGATGGCCCATCCCACGGATCCGCCCAGCGGATTCCGAATAGCCGGTGCCCGCGGGCCCCGAGCCCGCCGGCAGCCGTCGCCGAGGCGTCTGCTCACCGGATCGGCGACGGCCGCGCTGGTGGCCGCACTGCTCGTCCCCGGTACGGCGTTCGCCGACAGCGCGTCACCGGCCCCGGCGCCGCAGCGGGTCGGCAAGGCCCCGACCGCACCGGCCGGCGCCGTCGTCGCGGCCGCGCCGACGGACGACACCGTGCTCCAGCTCGGCGTCACGCTGTCGCCGCGTGACCCGGGCGCCCTGCAGAGCTTCGTCGGCGCGGTGTCCACCCCCGGCTCGGCGCAGTATCACCAGTACCTGAAGACCGGGGAGTTCGGGCAGCGCTTCGGCGCCGACCCGGCCACCCTGGAGAAGGCGGCCAAGGCGCTCACCGACCTCGGCCTGCACCCCGGCGCGGTCGGCGCCGACGGCCTCACCATCCCGGTCACCACGACCGTGGCCGAGGCCGAGCGCGCGTTCAGCACCGACATCACCGGCTACCGGCTGGCCGACGGCCGGAGCGCGTACGCCAACGCCACGGCGCCCGAGCTGCCCGGCAGCATCGCGGGCTCGGTCACCGGCGTGGTGGGCCTGAACACCCTGGCCAAGGTCCGCAGCAACCACGCCCTGCCGGACGGCGCCGCCGCCGCCCCCAAGGCCGTCACGCCGCAGGCCACCGGCGGCGCCGGGGTGGCACCCCGGGCCGGCACCACCGCGGCCCCGCAGCTGTGCCAGTGGGTCCAGGACTGGCAGCAGCAGCAGTTCGGCCGGGCGGACTACCGGGACTACTACAGCAGTTCCGCGCTGGCCTCCGTCTACGGCCTGCCGTTCGTCGACGGCGGCTCGAACACCACCGTGGCGATCTTCGAGCTGGAGGACTACTCCGACGCCGCCGTCGCGGCCTACCAGCAGTGCTACGGCACCAGCACCTCGGTCTCGCGGGTCAGGGTCGACGGCGGCCCGACCCACGCACCGGACCTCTCCGACTACGGCATCGAGTCCGCACTCGACATCGAGACCGTCCTCGGCCTCGTCCCGAACGCGAACATCCTGGTCTACCAGGGCCCCGACGCGCAGAACGCCACCAAGACCAACATCCTCGACGTCTACCGCGCGATCGTGAACGACAACCGCGCGCAGGTGGTGTCCACCAGCTGGGGACTCTGCGAGGCGGACTCCGACCCCGCGATGACGGCGACCGAGAACCTGATCTTCCAGCAGGCGGCCGCACAGGGCCAGACCATGGTGGCGGCCTCGGGTGACAGCGGCTCGACCGGCTGCTACCACCAGAACGGACCGCTCGACACCCGGCTGAGCACCGACGACCCGGCGAGCCAGCCGTACGTCACCGCCGTCGGTGGCACCTCGATGACGGGTCACTCCTACGACCTGGTCCAGTCGGCGTGGAACCGCGGCGGCGCGACCGGCGGCGGCGCCTCCGCCACCTGGGCCCTCGACAAGGCCACCGGCTACCAGGCCGGTACCACCGGCCAGGGGTACAGCGACAGCCGCTGCTCCGCGGCCACCGGCACCGCCTGCCGGCAGGTCCCGGACGTGTCCGCGCTCGCGGACGGGTCCAACGGCTACCTGATCGCGGTCGGCGTCGACGCCCAGGGTCTCCAGTACTGGGGCCGGATCGCCGGCACCAGCGGGGCGGCCCCGGTGTGGGCCGCCATCGCCGCCCACGCCGACTCCTCCCTGCAGTGCGCGGCGGACGGCCCGGTGGGCTTCCTCAACCCCGCGCTCTACAAGGCCAAGGGCAGCAACGCGTTCACCGACGTCACCACCGGGAACAACGTGCTGGCCGCCTCCGGCTACATCGGCGGCCTCTACCAGGCCACCGCCGGCTACGACCTGGCCACCGGCCTGGGCACCCCGAACGCGGGCACCCTGACCGACGTCCTGTGCGCCGCACCGCCGCAGAGCCCGGCCGGCACCTTCAAGGCCGTCGCGCCCAGCCGCCTGCTGGACACCCGGGACGGCGGCGGGCAGACCGCGGGCAGCCCCGTCGGCGCCTACCAGACCCTCTCCCTGAAGATCGCCGGCCGGCCCGGCATCCCGACGGACGGCCTGACCGGCGTCGTGCTGAACGTGACCGTCACCCAGCCCCGGGCGGACGGCCACCTGACCGTCTACCCCTCCGGCAAGGCGCAGCCGGGCACGTCCAACATCAACTGGGTGAAGGGGACGACCATCCCCAACCTGGTGACCGTGCCGGTCGGCGCCGACGGCACCGTGAAGCTGTACAACGGCAGCTGGGACGCCGCCCACCTGATCGCCGACGTGTCCGGGTTCTACTCCAGCACGGCCACGGACGGGTCGACCTTCACGGCCACCGGTCCGACCCGCATCCTGGACACCCGGCAGAGCGGCGGCCAGACCGGCGGCCGGCCCGCCGGCGCCTACCAGGAGATCCCGCTGGCGATCGCCGGCCGCCCGGGCCTGCCCGCGCAGGGCATCACCGCGGCCGTGCTCAACGTGACCGTGACCGGCACCCAGTCGGACGGCCACCTGACCGCCTATCCCTCCGGCGGGGCCCGCACCAGCACGTCCAACCTCAACTGGACGACCGGCCAGACCATCGCCAACCAGGTGATCGTCCCGGTCGGGCCGGACGGCAAGGTCATCCTGCTCAACGACACCTGGACGAGCTCGCACGTGATCGCCGACCTCTTCGGCTACTTCACGGCGGACACGACGGGCGCGAAGTTCCACACCACGGTGCCGCACCGGCTGATGGACACCCGTACCGGCACCGGCACCTACCAGGGCCCGTTCGAGGACCACACCATCCGCACGCTCCCGCTGGACTTCGGCGGGCTGCTGTCGCAGTCCAAGGCCGTGGTGCTCAACATCACCGTGACCGACACGTACGACGACGGCCACCTGGAGGTGTACCCGTACAACGGGACCACCACGGCCTCGGCGCTCAACTGGAGCAAGGGCCAGACCATCGCCAACCACGTCACGATTCCGGTCGGCGGCTCCGGCGCGATCGAGATCTACAACGCGAGCCTGCGGGCCCACGTCATCGTCGACGTGCTCGGCTACTACAGCTGACGTCGCCGTGAGGTGAGTGCCGGCCGACCGGCGGCACCGGGAGGGGTCCTGCACCGAAGGTGTGCGGGGCCCCTTCGCCGTTCCCGGCGGCGCCCCCGGCCACTCCCGCGGACCCGCCGCGGAGCGGGTCAGCCGGCGTTGTTCTCGCACCCCCGGCTGAGGATGTCGGCGAGCTGCTCGTCGAGTTCGCCGCCGGTGAGCTCCTCGCCCATCGGCACCAGCCGGTCGGTCCGGGTGAGGAACGCGATCAGCGGCGGCGCCGAGGCACGCAGCAGCGCGTCGCCCTCGGGCGAGTGCAGCACGATGCAGACGTCGGAGAGCTCCTGCGCGCCGATGGGGTGGATGTGCACATCACCCTCGCCCGTCGGGCGGCTGATCCCGTCGAGCAGCAGCTCGCGGGCGAAGACCCAGGTCACCGGTTCGTCGCCGGGCAGATGGAACGTGAAGCGGACCGCGAACGGGTCGTCGGGGTCGTACTCGAGATCGACCACGATGCGGAAGGAGAGCTCGTTCGAGACCACGAGGTTCATGACCACGTGGCCCTGGACTGTGCTGTGCATGCGCCAGTACCTCTCGTTCTGCCCGGCTGTGCGTGCTGATGGTCCACCGATGGCCGGAAACTGCGGTTTGCTGTGTACATACGGTGATGCCCCGAGTGGGCGCTCCCCGCCGGAGCGGATGCCCCGCCCCGGGATCGCCCGGGAGCGTGCGGCTGCCGACTCCGAGAAGTCCTGCCAATTCTGTTGTTTTCGCCCCGATCCCCCGTTCAAACCTCATCGTCCACGTTTGGGGAGGTAGTGGACAAGGTGTGCTTTTTCAAATGGTGAACGAGCACGAACCGCCCGGTCCCACGCCGCAGCAGCCCCGGTGACCCCCCATGCCCCAGGAGCCCCGGCGGCGAGGCGCCCGTGGCGCCGGTCAGAGTGCGAAGGACGGCGACATCGCGCCAACCTTCTGCCGCAGCTGTTCGGCGGTGGCCCGCAGCCGTCCCGCCTGCTCCAGCGGGAGCGAGAGCGCCATGGTGGCCACCACCGATCCCACCGTGATCGGCACGGCCGCGCACACCGTGCCCAGTGCGTACTGCTGGCACTCCAGCACCGGTACGGCCGGCCGCACCGTCGACAGCAGCCGCAGCACGGCGGCCGGACCGGCGACCGTCGAGGGGGTGAGCCCGGTGGGCGGGTGGCGGTCGAGGTGATCGCGCCTGGCCTCCTCGGAGAGCTGGCCGAGCAGGCACTGGCCGATCGCGTGCGCGTGCGCGGTGGCCCGCAGATCGGCCCAGATCTCGACCGACGGCTGGTTGGCCCCGGCGGCGACGTCCACCACCCGCACCTCGCCCTCCTCGTAGACCGCTAGGTAGACGGCGGCGCCCAGCTCGTCCCGCAACTGCTCCATCCGGGCCCGCAGATCGGTGCGGCCCGACTGCGCCTCGTCCGCCCGGCTGATGCCCTCGACCGAGTCGCCGTAGAAGAACCTGCCGTCGGCCCGGCGCAGATACCCCTCGTGGGTCAGGGTGCGCAGGAGGTGGTACGTGGTACCGAGCGGCAGCCCCGCGGCCCGGGCGAGCTGTTTGGCGGTGGCTCCCTGCAGGAACTCCCCGACCGCTTCGAGCAGGCGCAGCGCGCGCTGCACGGAGGCGATCAGCGTGGGCTGCCCGTCCTTCCTCGGCGACGCCTTCGCCGGAGACCGGGGCACCCTGCCCAGCCGGACGGTTTCCGACGGCTCCGCGATCTGATCCATGGCCACACCCAGCCCCCAGCCCCGAAGTTCATTGCACAGGAAGGCATACGGAGTGGGCCGCTCCGTTTCGCCCGACAGTGGCTCATTGCAGCACAGGCGGCGCCCTGCCGCAATTACTCTCGTGCGTAGCACCGGCCAAAAACCTTCGAATAGTAGATCTGATAGGCGAATTGCCAAGGAAATGCCAGCGGGTTGCAATGATTGCCGAAGTATCCAAGATCCACTGCATCTTGCTCCCTCTGCCCGAACGGACGCACCCGGGCCGGGCAGCGTTTCGGCCGCCCCGAGGCGCGGCAGACTCCCGCACAACGCTCCAGCCCCGGAGGTGGCCATGGCCAACCCGCCGCGTCCCGTCGTCAAACGCACCGCACGGGCGATCCTGCTGGAACTCGATCCGGACACGCCGCACGGCCCGGCCTCGATCGTCCTGATCAAACGCACCAGGCCGGGCAGCCGCCCGTACTGGATCACGCCCGGCGGCGGCGTGGAGCCCGAGGACCGCACCGTGGTGGAGGCCCTGCACCGCGAGGTGGACGAGGAACTCGGCGGCAAGGTCGTCGACGTCGTCCCGGCCTTCGTCGACACCATCGCGCACACCGTCCCCCACTCCCCGGGTGGCCGGACCCCGGCGGAGCAGGACGCCCTGCTCCACCCGCACGGGGTGAAGGTGCAGCACTTCTTCGCCTGCCGGCTGGCCTCGATGGACCCGTCGCTGCGGCACGGACCGGAGGTCGACGAGCCGCAGGGGGAGTACGAGATCGTCCGGCTGCCCTTCACCCGCGAGGGCGTCACCTCGGTCAACGTGGTGCCGCCCAGCCTGCGCGCGTACCTGGCCGCCAACATCGAGGGCGTCCGGGCCCTGCTCGCCCCCGACCTCGGCTGAGAGGCGGGCCGCCCGGGGGCCGGGTCCACGGCGGCGCCCGCTATCCGGCCGCCAGGTCGCCGACCAGGTCGTGCCGGATCCGCTCCGGCGCCACCCCGGCCCGCAGCAGCACGCCGACCCCGCGCCGCACCATGGCCGGCGGGCCGCTGAGGTACGCCTCGCGGCCCGACCAGGGGCCGAACCTGGCCACCACCTCGGGCAGCTCCCCCGGCAGCGCCCCGCCCGGCCCGGGACCCCCGGTGGCGGGATCGGCCGAGAACGCCCCCGGCCCGGACAGCACCGGCCGCACGGTGAGCCAGGGGTTGCGCTCGGCGAGCCGCCGCAGCACCTCCAGCCCGTACAGCTCCGCGCTCTGCCGTGCCCCGTAGAACACCTCGACCGAGCGCCCGGCCGCGCCGTGCTCGACCACCTCCTCGACCAGTGCGCAGACCGGCGCGATGCCGGTGCCGCCGCCCAGGCAGAGCAGGTCGGCCCCCGAACCGTGGTCCACCACCATCGCCCCGGCGGCCGGCCCGAGCCGGAGCACGTCGCCGGGCGCGGCCCGGTGCACCAGGGCGTTGCTGACCCAGCCGGCCTGGACGGCCTTCACGTGGAAGGACAGCAGGCCGTCCGGCCGGGGCGCGCAGGCGAACGAGAAGTGCCGCCAGACCCGCGGCCACCAGGGCGTCTCCAGCGTCGTGTACTGCCCGGCGCGGTACGGGTAGGCCGCGTCCGGACGGACGGTGACCACGGCGACGTCCGGGGTCACCCGCCGGTGCGCCACCACCTCGGCCTGCCACCAGGGCGGCGCGACCTTCGCGGCGTCCTCGGCGGCGTCGGTCATGACGGTGGAGATCAGCCGGTAGGCGCGCCGCCAGGCCAGCTCCGTCCCGCCGTCCCAGCGGCTGCCGGCGTACCTGGCCAGCGCCGCCACCAGGCACTCGCCCACCGGGCCGTAGTGGGCGGCCAGCGTGCCGTACTTGCGGTGCCCCCGGCCCAGTGCGCCCAGGTACTCGGTCAGCGCGGCCGGGTCGTCCGCGCCGCGGGCCGCCTGGAGCAGCGCCCGGAACAGCCGGTCGCGCTGCACGTCCATGGCCGCCGGGAAGAGCGACCTGATCTCGGGGTGGTGCAGGAAGAGCAGGGCGTAGAAGTGCGCGGTGGCACGGTCCGCGACCGGCTCGACCACCGCCAGACTGGCCCGGATCAGCGCGATGTCGTGGGCGGTCGGCGGCAGCTCGGCCCCGGCGGGCCCCGGCCCGGGGGCGGCCGCCTCGGCGGCGGGCGGCAGCGCCGGACGGGAGCCGGCCGACGGCTGGTCCGTCCACGCCCGGCTCCAGCGGTCGCCCGGTCCGGCCCAGTTGAGGCCGGGGGCATCGGTGAACAGCGGCGGCACGACCGGCGGCGGCCCGGCCTGCGACCCGGGGGCGACGGGGGGCGGGAACGACGGCGCGACGGCCGGGGCCGGGATCGACGGCGCGACGGTCGGCATGGCCGGGATCACCGGCGCGGGCGCGGGCCGCACCGGCTGCGCCGGGGCCGGGGGAGCGGGCTCGGCCACCGGCCCGGGCTCCGGCCCGGACCCGGCGGCCGGGGCGGGGGCCGCCTCCGCCCCCGCCGCGGGCAGCCCCGGCACGGCCGTGGCAGCCGCCGACCCGTGTCCGGCGCGGACCAGGAGCGCACTGCGTGACTTCACCGCAACTTGACGAGTACTCAAGAGAATCGTTTCGCCTCCGGCCGTCCCTGCAACCACCTGGCTTGTCCCTACCGAAGCCTTCGGTAGCGTGGCACGGGCGAACAGCTGATCCGACGAATCACGCGAAGACCGGACATCCGGCCCCCGCGCGCGCTACGCTCCCCCGATCCATGCCCGTCGCCTTGCGTGGCCGGTCCACCACGCAAGGCGACGGTCTGCGGCTCAGAGCCGGCGCAGCAGCATGCCCGGCTGCTCGACGCAGTCCGCGACGAACCGCAGGAACCCGCCCGCCGTACCGCCGTCGCAGACCCGGTGGTCGAAGGTGAACGACAACTGGGTCACCTGCCGCACCGCCAGCGCGCCCTCGTGGACCCACGGTTTGGCGATGATCCGGCCGACGCCGAGCATGGCCGCCTCGGGGTGGTTGAGCAGCGGGGTGGAGCCGTCCACGCCGAAGACGCCGTAGTTGTTGAGGGTGAACGTGCCGCCGGTCAGCTCGGCGGGGGTGAGCGTCCCGGCGCGGGCCGCCCCGGTCAGCCTGGCCAGCTCCGCGCCGAGGCCGCCGGTGCTCAGCAGGTGCGCGTCCCGTACCACCGGGACGACCAGACCCCGCTCGCTCTGCGCCGCGAAGCCCAGGTGCACGGCGCCGTGCCGTCGCAGCCCGGTCGGCGCGCCGCGGTCGTCGGCCACCACGCTCGCGTTCAGCTCCGGATGGGCGGCCAGCGCCGCCGTGCAGATCCGGGCGAGCAGCGCCAGCAGACCGATCCTCGGCCCGTCGGTGCGGTTCAACTGATCACGCAGGGCGAGCAGTTCGGTCGCGTCCGCGTCCACCCAGCAGGTGGCGGCGGGGATCTCCCGGTGACTGAGGGTCAGCTTGTCGGCGATCGTCCGGCGCAGGCCGCGCAGCGGCACCACGTCCTCCTGCGGGCCGGCGGGCGCCGCGGCTGCGGCCGCGACCGCCCGGTCCACGTCGGCGCGCAGGATCAGCCCGTCCGGCCCGCTGCCGCGCAGGGCGGCCAGGTCGATCCCGTGCTCCCGGGCGGAGCGCCGCACCAGCGGCGAGATCACCGCGACCACCGCCGGTGCGCAGGCCGGAGCGGCCGGCGGGGCAGGCTCGACGGGAGCGGGAGCGGGGGCCGAGACCGGGGCAGGAGCAGGGGCGGTGAGGGCGACGGGCGGCACGCCGGCGGGGCGGACCCGGCCGCGCCGGGCACCCCTGCCGGTCTCCGACGTCCCGTACCCGACCAGGACGTTGCCCGAGCCCTCGGCCGCGACGGCGCCCCCGGCCCCGAGGGCTCCGCCGGACGCCGGCGGGGACACCGCGACGGTGACCAGCGCGGCGCCGACCGGCACCTCCTGACCCGGCTCGCCGTACCGCGCGGTGACCACCCCGCCGTACGGGCAGGGCACCTCGACGACGGCCTTGGCGGTCTCCACCTCGACCACCGGCTGATCGACCGCGATCACGTCGCCGACCTCGACCATCCATCGCACCACCTCGGCCCCGGTGAGCCCCTCACCGAGGTCGGGCAGGGTGAACTCGCGTACGACGGGCATCATCCTCGGTCCTCCCACTGGAGCCGGGCGACCGCGTCCAGGATCCGGTCGACCCCGGGCAGATGGTGGTGCTCCAGCATCGGCGGCGGGTAGGGGATGTCCAGACCGGTGACCCGCAGCACCGGGGCGGCCAGGTGGTGGAAGCAGCGCTCGGTGACCCGGGCGGCGATCTCCGCGCCGGTGCCGCCGAAGCCGCTCGCCTCGTGCACGACGACGGCCCGGCCGAGCGAGCGCACCACCCGGCAGACCGTCTCGTCGTCGAACGGCACCAGGGAACGCAGGTCCAGCACCGCCAGGTCCCAGCCCTCGGCGGCGGCCGCCTCGGCCGCCTCCAGGCAGACCGGCAGCGAGGGGCCGTAGGTGATCAGGACGGCGGAGGTGCCGGTGCGCCGCAGCACGGCCCGCCCGATCGGCTCGACCGGGGCGACCGGGTCGAACTCGGCCCTGCCCCAGTAGAGCCGCTTGGGCTCCAGGAAGATCACCGGGTCGTCCGAGGCGATCGAGGCCCTCAGCAGTCCGTACGCGTCGGCGACGGTGGCGGGCGCGACCACGTGCAGCCCGGGGGTGTGGGTGTAGTAAGCCTCGGAGGAGTCGCTGTGGTGCTCGACCCCGCCGATCCCGCCGCCGTACGGGATCCGGACGGTGATCGGCAGGGGCAGCCGGCCGACCGTGCGGTTGCGCATCTTGGCGACGTGCGAGACGAGCTGCTCCATCGCCGGGTACGCGAAGGCGTCGAACTGCATCTCCACGACCGGGCGCAGCCCGTACATCGCCATCCCGACGGCGGTGCCCAGGATGCCCGCCTCCGCCAGCGGGGTGTCCAGGCAGCGGTCGGGGCCGAACTCGGCGGTCAGGCCGTCGGTGATCCGGAAGACGCCGCCGAGCGGGCCGACGTCCTCGCCGAGCACGTGGACGGAGCGGTCCTCGCGCATGGCGTCGCGCAGTGCGGCGTTCAGGGCCTGGGCCATGGTGGAACCGGCCCTGGCGGGTGCGACGGCGCTCATCACTGCCGCACCCCGGCCTCGGCGGCCCGCTCGGCGGCCAGTTCGGCGGCCAGCTGGGCGGCCTGCTCGCGCAGCTGCGGCGTCGGTTCGGCGTAGACGTGCGCGAACAGCGACATCGGGTCGAGCTCGGCGTCGGTGTGGAACTCGGCCCGCATCCTGGCGGCCAGCGCCTCGGCCTCCTCGGCCGCCTGCCGCACCAGTTCGTCGTCGAGCAGACCGGCAGCGCGCAGGTGACGCTCCATCAGCAGGACGGGATCGTGCTCCCGCCAGGCGGTGACCTCCTCGTCCTCCCGGTAGCGGGTGGCGTCGTCGGCGTTGGTGTGCGCCTCCAGACGGTAGGTGAGTGCCTCCACCAGGGTCGGGCCACCGCCGGCCCGGGCCCGCTCCACGGCCTCGGTGAGCACCGCGTGCACGGCGGGCGCGTCGTTGCCGTCCACCAGCCTGCCGGGCATGCCGTAGCCGACGGCCTTGTGGGCCAGGCTGGGCGCGGCGGACTGCCGGGTGAGCGGCACCGAGATCGCGTAGCCGTTGTTCTGCACCAGGAAGACCACCGGGGCCTGCAGCACCGCGGCGAAGTTCAGCGCCTCGTGGAAGTCGCCCTCACTGGTCCCCCCGTCGCCGAGCAGCGCCAGCGCGACCACCGGATCGCCGGCGAGCCGGGCGGCGTGGGCCAGCCCGACCGCGTGCGGGGCCTGGGTGGCCAGCGGGGTGCAGAGCGGCGCGGTGCGCACGGCTCGCGGGTCGTAGCCGGTGTGCGCGTTGCCGCGCAGCAGGGTGAGCGCCTCCAGCGGGTCGACGCCCCGGGAGACCACGGCGAGGGTGTCGCGGTAGCTGGGGAAGAGCCAGTCCCCCGCGCCCAGCGCCATCGCGGCGGCGACCTGACAGGCCTCCTGGCCGGTGGAGGCCGGATAGACCGCCAACCGGCCCTGCTTGGTCAGGACGGTCGCCTGCTGGTTGTAGCGGCGCCCGACGACCAGGCGCCGGTACAGCTCGCGCAGCACCGCCGGATCGTACTTCTCCAGCGCCGGGGTGCCGAGCACCCGTACGGGGGAGGCGTCCGGGAGCAGCGGCGCGGGGTCGGTGCGCGGGGCGGTGGCCCCGGGCAGCCAGCCCGGCACGGACGTGTGGTGTCTGTGATCGAGAACGGTCATCTCGGGCACCTCCAAGGGGTGGGGGAGGAGGCTGCGGTGGCAGCGGGTGGTGCCGTGCACGAGGAGCTGCGACCGGGTCGGCGACGCCCTCCTCCCTACCGATTGTTCGGTTGTCTGTTCATTCTGACCACAGTTGCGCCGAGGTGGTGGACAATCGGCCGCGACGGCGGTCGACTGGAAGCCGTGCGTCCATAGTCGAGGGGTGGGGGGCCATGTCCGCTGAACAGACGTCCAGAGGCAGGGAGCCGGGCCCCGAGCTGGACCGGGTGGACCGGGCCATCCTGCGACTGCTCCAGCAGGACGGCCGCGCCTCGGTGCGCTCGGTCGCGGAGCGGGTGCACGTCTCCCGGGCGAACGCCTACGCGCGGATCTCCAGAATGACGGAGACGGGCGTCATCCGCGGCTTCACCGCCCGGGTGGACCACGAGCGGGCCGGCCAGGGCGCGTCCGCGTACATCACCCTGAAGATCGTCCAGAACTCCTGGCGAGCCGTACGCGAACAGCTCGTGGACCTCCCGGGCGTCGCGCACATGGCACTGGTCGGCGGTGAGTTCGACGTGCTCCTGCTGGTGCACACCGCGGACAACCGGGCGCTGCGGGAGCTGGTGCTCGGGCGGATCCAGTCGATTCCGCAGGTGCTGGCGACCCAGACGCTGATCGTGTTCGAGGAGACGGACCAGGTGCCGCCTCTTTGATTGGTGCGCCCGCTCGCCTCCGGGCCGCTCTCGTCCGGTGCCGCCTCTTTGATTGGGGCGCCCGCTCGCCTCCGGGGCGCTCTCGTCCGGTGCCGACGCCTTGATTGGGGCGCCCGCTCGCCTCCGGGGCGCTCTCGTCCGGTGCCGACGGTCGTCGCTCCCGCGCTCCTTCGTCGCTTCCTCGCTCTCTCCCTTTCGGCACCGGCGCGCCCCTTCGGCTCGGGGCACGCTGTGTGGGGGGCCGGGGGCCGGGGGCCCGGGGGTCCGGGTCAGGTGAGGGGGGTGCGCAGGCCGTCGAAGGCGAGCCGGACCACGGCGTCCGCGACGCTGTCGGCGGACTTGCCGTCCGGCCGGTACCACTCCACGATCGAGTTGATCATGCCGAAGAGCAGCCGGGTGGCGAGTCGCGGCTCGACGTCCGAGCGCAGGGCGCCGTCGGCCACGGCGGCCCGGAGGAGTTCGGCGACCTGGTGGTCGAAGTCCCGGCGGCGCTCCAGGGCCCACTGCTCGGTGGCGGTGTTGCCGCGCACCCTGAGCAGCAGGGTGACGTACGGGAGCTCCGTCAGCAGGACCTCGGCCGTGCGCCGCACCACGTGCTCCAGCCGCAGGACGGCCGGGCCCCCGGTCGCGGCGGGCTCGGCCAGGATGCCGAAGAGGCCGTCCAGGGCCCGCCCGACGGCGAGGCGCAGCAGTTCCTCCTTGCCGCGCACGTGGTGGTAGATGGACGACTTGGAGATCCCGGCGGCCCGGGAGAGGTCCTCCATCGAGGTGCCGTCGTAACCCCGCTCGTTGAACACGTCGACGGTCACCGCGAGCAGCGACTCCACGGTGTAGGCGGTGCGGGTGATGTGATCGGCCATCCTCCGAGTATCCCCGGCGGCCGTGCGCCCGGTCAGGCCGGGGGGAGTTGGGCGCCGCGCGGCCGGAAGGCACCCACCCCCGCCGGCCCGGACCGGCGGGGGTGCGCGATCGTCCGATCGGCGCAACCGGACCCCGGTGGGGCGTCCACGCCCGTACCGTAGACTGCGGCGATTCCGCTCGGGCGGTTCGCGGTCCGAGGACACCTCGAAACGGTGCGGGCCGATCAGCAGATCCGCCCCCTCGAACCCGGGAATCCCGCAGCCGATGCCCTCCGACTCCGTGCACACCGCCGCCGCTCCGGAGCCGGCCGCGCCCTCGTCCGGAACGCGCCGGGCCCGCCGCCAGCTGCCGGTCTTCGCGGTCGTCGGCGCCGTGTGCACCGTCGCCTACCTGGGGCTCTACGCCGCGCTGCAGCCCGTCACCGGCCCGCAGACCGCCAACCTGATCGCCCTGCTGGTCACCGCCGTCGGCAACACCGCCGCGAACCGCCGCTTCACCTTCCAGGTCCGGGGCAGCCGGGGGGCGGCCCGGCACCAGTTGCAGGGGCTGGTGGTCTTCCTGGCGGGGCTGGCGCTGAGCAGCGGCGCGCTGGCCCTGGTCCACCTCACCGATCCGCACGCGTCCTCCCTGGTGGAGATCGGCGCACTGGTGGCGGCCAACGTGGCGGCCACCCTGCTGCGCTTCGTCCTGCTGCGGCTGTGGGTGTTCAAGGAGGCCGTGCCGGGCTGAGGCGTCGGCCCGCCGGTGCCGGAACCTGCCTGAACCGGTCTGGACCGGTGCCCTAGAATCGGCGCACTATCGTCCTCGGCAGCAGGGTGGGGTCCAGTGAGCGCGACACCGGCAGTCACCGCCGACGTGCCCGAGCAGCGCAGTGGTGGGACACCGGACGCGGCGGACGGCCGGCGCGAGCGCGCCCGCCGGCTGGCCCTCCGCTACGGTCCCGCCGTCTGGTGCTACACGGTCCTGAAACTGGTCGGCTTCACCGTCTTCATGCGGATGCTCCAGTTCTCCGGCGAGTACCTCAAGAAGGACCCCCGCTTCGGCGGCGGCGCCCAGCCCTGGGACGTGCTGGCCTCCTGGGACGGCTGGTGGTACCAGCAGGTCGCCCAGTTCGGCTACCACCCGCAGCTGATCCCGGTGCCCGGCGCCACCAGCGGCTTCATGATCGAGCAGAACTCGTCCGCGTTCTTCCCGCTCTACCCGGGCCTGATGCGGCTGGTGTCCGACGTCACCGGCCTCGGGCTGTACGGCGGCGGGATGCTGGTGTCGGTGATCGCCTCGCTGTTCGCCGCCGCGGGAATCTTCGCGGTCGCCGAGCGGCTGGCCGGCACCCGGGCTGGCGTCATCGCGGCCGGCCTGTGGGCCGTCATCCCGGGCTCCGGCGCCGAGTGGGCGATCTACTCGGACTCGACCTTCGTCGCGCTGGCCGCCTGGTCCTGCTACTTCGTGATGACCCGGCGGTGGATCGCGGCCGGTGTGGTCACCCTGGTCGCCGGGCTCAACCGGCCCACCGCGGCGGCGCTGATCGCCGCCGTGGGCCTGGCCGCGCTCATCGACCTCCACCGCCGGGAGAGCGGCGTGCTGCGCCCGGTGGCCGCGATGCTGCTCGCCCCGCTGGGCCTGCTCGGCTACGTCGGCTGGGTGGGATGGCGGATGGGCGACTACGGGGGCTACTTCAAGCTCCAGCGCGAGGCCTGGCTGCACTACTTCGACTACGGCCTGACCACCTGGCACGCGATGCGCGGGGTGATGCTGGGGCGCTACGACTACCCCTTCGCCTACCCCGTCCCGGACATGCTGGCCGTACTGATCGTGCTGGCACTGCCGATCCTGATCGTGCTGATGCTGCGACTGCGGCCGCCGGTGGTGCTGATCGTGTACACCCTGGTCACGCTCGTCACCGTGCTCGGCAGCGCGCAGATCTTCGGCAACGTGTCCCGCTACCTGCTCCCGGTCTTCCCGCTGTTCGTCCCGCTCGCCATCGCACTGCGCAAGCTGAGCTGGCCGGTGCTGGCCACCGTGCTCGGCTCCGCGGCGATCGCCTCCGGCTGGTTCGCCGGCTACATCCTCTTCGAACTGGGCGTGCCGTAACCCCTGCCCCACCACTGTGCTCCCCGGCGGGTGTCCTCCGGGGGAGCACACCCGTGCCCGGCCGCGCCCGCCGCGCCACGGCGGGCCCGGCACGGGGTCTTGCCCCGACCGATCGTTCGGTTACCCTGAGCTGTGTCCCGCCCGCCCCTGTGAGGAGCGCACCATGGCTGCTGCGACCCCCGACCACTCGGTCTCCGTACTGATCGAACGCCACCAGGACACCCTCGACCGCGCCCTGGCCGCGATCACGAGCCGCGACTACTGGTCGCCGTACCCCGAGTTCCCCAAGGCGTACGGCGAGAGCGGCGCCGCCGACGGCGGCGCCGCGTTCGAGGCCCTGCGGGGCGCCCCGTTCGCGCTCGACGGGCACCCCGGCGACGGCGACCTGGTGGGCGGCGAGAGCTCCCCGTACGGCATCGAGCTCGGCATCGGCTACCCGCACGCCGAGCCGGACGCCCTGATCGCTGCGCTGCAGTCGGCCCGGCCCGGCTGGGCGGCGGCCGGTCCGGCCGCACGGGCCGCGGTCTGCCTGGAGATCCTGGCCCGGATCAACGCCCGCTCCCACGAGTTCGCGCACGCGGTGATGCACACCACCGGCCAGGCGTACGGCATGGCCTTCCAGGCGGGCGGCCCGCACGCCCAGGACCGCGGACTGGAGGCCGTCGCGTACGCCTACGCCGAGCAGACCAGGCTCCCGTTGCGGGCGAACTGGACCAAGCCGCAGGGCAAGCGGGAGCCGCTGGAGATGACCAAGGAGTTCGCCGTCGTCCCGCGCGGCGTCGCTCTGCTGATCGGCTGCAACACCTTCCCCACCTGGAACGGCTACCCCGGGCTGTTCGCCTCGCTGGCCACCGGCAACCCGGTGCTGGTGAAGCCGCATCCGCGCGCCGTCCTGCCGCTGGCGCTGACCGTGCGGATCGCCCGGGAGGTGCTGGCCGACGCCGGTTTCGAGCCCGACCTGGTCTGTCTGGCCGCCGAGCACGAGGGCTCGACCGTCGCCCAGCAGCTGGCGGTGCGCCCGGAGGTGAAGCTGATCGACTACACCGGCTCCACCGCCTTCGGCGACTGGCTGGAGGACAACGCCCGGCAGGCCCAGGTCTACACCGAGAAGGCCGGCGTCAACACCGTCGTCATCGACTCCACCGACGACTACCGGGGCATGCTGGCCAACCTGGCCTTCTCCCTCTCGCTCTACAGCGGCCAGATGTGCACCACCCCGCAGAACCTATTGATCCCGCGCACCGGCGTCCCGACCGACCAGGGCGAGAAGTCGTACGACGAGGTGGTCGCCGACCTCGCGGCCGCCATCGAGGGACTGCTCGGCGACGACGCCCGGGCCGCCGCCGTGCTCGGCGCCGTGGTGAACCCCGGGGTGCTCCAGCGCACCGTGCAGGCCGCCGGCGGTGAGTTCGGCGAACTCGCCCTCGCGCCGCGGGTGGTGACGTCCCCCGAGTTCCCGGGCGCGACCGTCCGCACGCCCGCCCTGGTCAAGGCGGACGCCGACAAGCCGGACGACCGGGCGGCCTTCCTGGCGGAGTGCTTCGGCCCGGTGTCCTTCGCCGTCGCCGTCGAGAACACCGGGGCCGCCGTGGAGCTGCTGCGCCGCACCGTCCGGGAGCAGGGCGCCATGACGGCGGCCGCCTACACCGTCTCGGAGGAGGTCGAGGCCGCCCTGGTCGAGGCCGCGCTGGACGCCGGCGTCTCGCTGTCGCTCAACCTCACCGGCGGGGTCTACGCCAACCAGACCGCCGCCTTCTCCGACCTGCACGGCACCGGCGCCAACCCGGCCGCGAACTCGGCGTACTGCGACGCGGCCTTCGTCGCGAACCGCTTCCGTACGGTCGAGGTGCGCCGCCACCGCTGAGCCCGACGGTCCTCAGCCCCGGGCGCCCCGCCCGGGGCTGAAGACCCACACCCGCAGCAGCACGAAGCGCACCAGCGTCGCCAACGCGTTCGCCGCCACCAGCGTGACCAGCTCCGCACCGTGCCGGGCGTCCGGCTGGAGGAGCCCCAGCAGGGCGATCGCGCCGCTGCTCAGGCCCAGGCCGATCAGGAACGCGATCCCGCCCTCCACCTGGTGCTTGAGCGCGTCCCTGCTGCCCGTCACGCCGAAGGTGAACCGCCGGTTGAGCGCGGTGTTGGCCACCGCCGTCAGGCCGAGCGCCAGCGCGTTGGCGAGCAGCGCCGGCATCGCCTGGCGCATCATCAGGTAGAGCAGCACGTAGGCCAGCGTGGAGAGCGTGCCGACCACCGCGAAGCTCGCCAGCTGCCAGCCCAGGCCCGGCGCCAGGCGCGCCTGGCCGACCCTCGGCGGGACGGGCAGCCGGGTCGCGCCCCAGAGCGAGCGGCGGGCCACCCTCGCCATGCCCTTCAGGTCGTCCAGCACCGTACGGACGATGTCCACCCGGCTGTCCGGGTCGTCCACCCAGTCCACCGGCACCTCGTGGATCCGCAGGCCCGAGCGCTCGGCCAGCAGCAGCAACTCGGTGTCGAAGAACCAGGCGTTGTCCTCCACCTCGGCCAGCATCCGCTGCACCACGTCGGTGCGGGCCGCCTTGAAGCCGCACTGCGCGTCCGAGAACTTCGCCGCCATGGTCGCCCGCAGCAGCACGTTGTAGGTCCGGGAGATGAACTCGCGCTTGGGGCCGCGTACCACGGCCGAGCCGCGGTGCAGCCGGCTGCCGATCGCCAGGTCGCTGTGCCCCGACAGCAGCGGCGCGACCAGCGGCAGGAACGCCTCCAGACCGGTGGAGAGGTCGACGTCCATGTACGCCACCACGTCCGCGTCGCTGTCACCCCAGACCTGCCGCAGCGCCCGGCCGCGGCCCTTCAGGTCCAGGTGCACCGCCCGGACCTGGTCGATCTCCGCCGCCAGCGCCGTGGCGACGGCCCAGGTGCCGTCGATGCTGGCGTTGTCGGCCACGGTGATCCGGTAGTCGTAGGGGAAGGTCTCGTCGAGGTAGGCGTGCAGGCGGCGCACGCACTGCTCCAGCACGTGCTCCTCGTTGTAGACCGGGACGACCACCTCGACCAGCCTGGTCCTGACCCGCGAGGGCCCGACGGCGCCCCCGGCGCCCCGGCCCCCACCGGGCGGGACGTCGGCGGAGAGCGGGCCGGGCGCGCGGACGGTCTCGGAAGCTGCGGACTGAGTCATGAGTGGGAGATTCACAGGTCTCGATGGGCCCGCGATGATGGGAGCCTGAGAGCGTGCTGAGAAGTCGCTCCCACCCTCGTCCGATCATCGGGAGATGACATATGACCGAGAAGCAGCTCAGCTCCGATGTCCTGATCGTCGGCGCCGGACCCACCGGCCTCCTGCTGGCCGGCGACCTGGCCACGGCCGGGGTCCGGGTGACGGTGCTGGAGAAGCGCGGCAGCGAGTCCAATCTGACCCGGGCGTTCGCCGTGCACGCCCGGACCCTTGAGCAGCTCGACGCCCGGGGCCTGGCCGACGACCTGATCGCCACCGGCGCCCCGCTCTCCTCGCTGCGCCTCTTCGGCCGCCTGCGGATCGAGCTCGGCGACCTGCCGACCCGCTTCCCGTTCGTCCTCATCACCCCGCAGTCCAACACCGAACGACTGCTTCAGGAGCGGGCGTTGAAGGCCGGTGCGACGATCCTGCGCGGTGTCGAGGTGACCGGGCTGCGGCAGGACGCCGAGGAGGTCCGGATCGAGACGCTCACCCACTCCCCGGGCGGGGACACCCCCA
Source organism: Kitasatospora sp. NBC_00315 (assembly GCF_041435095.1). Classification (NCBI taxonomy): domain Bacteria; kingdom Bacillati; phylum Actinomycetota; class Actinomycetes; order Kitasatosporales; family Streptomycetaceae; genus Kitasatospora; species Kitasatospora sp. NBC_00315. Next base: position 4,071,679 of record NZ_CP108025.1, read on the forward strand.
CGGCCGGTGCCACCGTCGTCCACCGGGCCCGCTACGCGGTCGGCACCGACGGCGTCCACAGCACCGTCCGCGACCTGCTCGGCATTCCGTTCCCCGGCGAGTCCGTGGTCAACTCCCTGCTGCTGGCGGACGTCCGGCTGGAACGCACTCCCGCGGAGGTGCTCACCGTCGGCGCGACCGAGGAGGGCTTCGCCTTCCTCGCGCCGTTCGGCGACGGCTGGTACCGGGTGATCGCCTGGGACCGCGCCCGGCAGCTGCCCGACACCGCGCCGGTCACCCTCGCCGAGATCGCGGACATCGCCCGCCGCGCGCTCGGCGAGGACTACGGCCTGCACGACGCCCGCTGGACCTCCCGCTTCCACAGCGACGAACGGCAGGCCCCGAACTACCGCTCCGGCCGGGTCTTCCTGGCCGGCGACGCGGCGCACTGCCACTCCCCGGCCGGCGGCCAGGGTATGAACACGGGCCTCCAGGACGCCGCCAACCTCTCCTGGAAGCTCGCCGCGGCCGTCCGGGGCTGGGCCCCCGACGCCCTGCTGGACAGCTACCAGGGCGAACGGCACCCGGTCGGCCGGGCCGTGCTGCGCGGCTCCGGCGCCCTCGTCAGGCTCGCGCTGGCGCGCTCCGCGCCGACCCGGGCGCTGCGCTCCGCGCTGACCGCCTTCGCCGACAACCTCGGCCCGGTCACCGCCCAGGGCGCCCGGACGGTCTCCGGCATCGGCATCCGGTACCCGGCGCCCAAGGACGCCCACCCACTGGTCGGCCGCCGCATCCCGGACCTGCGGCTCACCGGCCTGTACCCGACCGGCGAACGGCGGCCGGAGGAGCCCTCCGAGCCGGCCGGCTCCGCCGGAGCGGCGGCGGGCCGGCCGAGCAGCCCCGGCCGACTCTACGAGGCCCTGCGGGAGGGGAAGTTCGTCCTCGTCAGCAATGACGAACTGTCCGCCGCCGAGCCCTGGGCGGACCGGGTGCTGACCGCCGCGCCGGCCGACCCGCACGGCAAGCTGCGCGACACCGTCCTGCTGGTCCGCCCGGACGGCCACGCCGCCTGGGCCGCCGTCGACCCCAGCCGGGGCGAGCTGCGCGCGGCCCTGGCGCACTGGCTGGGTTCGCCCTCCGAGGACTGACCCCGGCCTTGGGGGAGCGGCCCCGCGGCCCGGCACCCGGGCGCGGGGCCCCAGGGCGGGACGGACCGCGGGCGCGGGGATCACCCCTTCACCCGCGGTCGCCGCCGCGGCCGCGGGCAGCCGGGCCGGATGCGGCCGGTAGGTGCACGAGCCGGGCCGGATGCGGCCGGTACGTGCACGGCCCGGGCCGAGTACCGCCGGATATCGTCGCCCGGCACCGTCGAGGATCTCCGGTGCCATTCCCGAGCGGATAATTTCACGGCCCTTCGACGCATATCTCCGCGAATCCCGACGGCCACTTCCGGCCATCCGCCGGACGATTGGGCCAGACCAATTTTCGATCTTCCCGACATCCCCCGCCAACTGCCGGAATGACGCCGCGAAGGTCATTCACTGTATGGACCGGCACCCATTCTGTTTCTGAATTAGCCGTCCACACTTGACTGTTCTTTAGTAATGAATTGCTTGGCCATAAGCCAATGAGCGCACGGGTTCTGGGATGTTCTAGCAAGCGTTTTCGACCCCGGAACGCGTAGTCCCTGCCGGCCCCCACATGCCGGCCAGAGGAGGAGCCCGTGCGCCCCCGCCCGCTCGCCCTTGCCGCAGCCCTCGCCGTCCTGCCGCTGACCGCGGTCTCGCTCGGAGTCACCGCCGCCCAGGCCGCGCCCACCCCTAACGCCGCCGCCTCCCGAGTCGCGCTTCCGGACACCGTCACCCCGGCGGTCGCCCGCTCCCAGAAGAAGGGCGACGTCCCGGCGGCCCAGCAGTTGTCGGTCGCCGTCAGCCTCAAGCTGCGCGACACCGCCGAGCTGGACAGCTTCCTGGCGGCCGTCGCCACCCCCGGAACGGCCGAGTACGGCAAGTACCTGACGCCGGAGCGGTTCACCGCGCTGTACGGTCCGACCCAGGCCGCCGTCGAGCAGGTGAAGAGCTACCTCAAGGCGCAGGGCCTGACCGTCGGAAGCGTCAGCGACAACCGCCAGGTGGTGAACGCGCAGGGCACCGCCGAGCAGATCGCCAAGGCCTTCGGCACCCACGAGAGCTCCTACCTCGACCCGCAGCAGCAGCGGACGTTCTTCGCGAACGACGCGGCCGCCTCGGTGCCGGCCGACCTCGCCGAGGTGGTCCAGGGCGTCTCCGGCCTGAACGACTTCACGGTGCGCACCACCCGCCTCGCCAAGCCGCAGAACGCGGCCCCGCACGCGACCCCCAGCGGCTTCGGGCCCAGCCAGTACGACGGCGCCTACAAGCTCAACGGGATCGGCGCGGACGGCACCGGTTCGACCGTCGCGCTCTGGGAGTTCGACGGCTACAAGTCGGCGAACCTCAGCACCTACGACACCCAGTACGGCCTGTCCGGCCCGGCGGTCAGCACCGTCTCGGTGGACGGCGCGAGCTACGACTCGGCGCCCGGCGGGGGCCAGGGCGAGGTCGAGCTGGACAGCGAGATCGTGCGCGGCGTCGCCCCCAAGGCCACGCAGCTGGTCTACGAGGCCCCGAACAGCGACCAGGGCGAGATCGACATGGCCGCCAAGATCGTCGCGGACAACCGGGTCTCGGTCATCTCGATCTCCTGGGGCTCCTGCGAGCCGGACACCACCGCCTCCTCGATGACGGCGGTCGACAACTCCTTCAAGCAGGCCGCCGCGCAGGGCATCTCGATCTTCTCCGCCTCGGGCGACGACGGCTCCCGCGACTGCACCCGCTCCACCAGCGGCTCGGCCGTCAAGGCCGTCGACTTCCCGGCGTCCAGCCCGCACCAGACCGGCGTCGGCGGCACCAACCTCAAGGTGTCCGGCACCAGTTACTCCTCCGAGAGCGCCTGGAGCACGGCCGGCGGCGGTGTCTCCACCGTCTTCGCCAAGCCCAGCTGGCAGACCGGCACCGGCGTCACCGGCACCATGCGCACCGTCCCGGACGTGTCGTCCAACGCCGACCCGGCCAGCGGCTTCGCGATCTACACCGCCGGCGGCTGGCAGGTCTACGGCGGCACCAGCGCCGCCGCGCCGCTGTGGTCCGGTTACGCCGCGCTGTTCAACCAGAAGGCCAAGGCGGCCGCCAAGCCCGTCCTCGGCGAGGCGAGCCCCAAGCTGTACACGGTCGCCAACAGCACCGGCTACGCCACCTCCTTCCACGACACCACCACCGGCAAGAACCAGGACTTCTCCACCAAGGCCGGCTACGACCAGGTCACCGGCTGGGGCACCCCGATAGCCGACGGCCTGAGCACCGCGCTGCTCGGCGGGACCTCGACCGGCAACACCGTGACGGTCTCCAACCCGGGCACCCGCAACACCGCCACCGGCACCGCCGTCAGCCTGCAGATCAGCGGCTCGGACAGCGCCACCGGCCAGACCCTGACCTTCAGCGCCACCGGCCTGCCCACCGGCCTGTCGATCAGCTCGACCGGCCTGATCACCGGCACCGCCACGACGGCCGGCACCTTCAACGTCACCGTGACGGCGAAGGACACCACCAACGCGACCGGCTCGGCCTCCTTCACCTGGACGGTCGGCGGCACCAGCACCTGCACCCCGGCGCAGCTGCTCGGCAACGCGGGCTTCGAGACCGGCACCGCCGCCCCCTGGACGGCCTCCTCCGGCGTCGTGGACAACAGCTCCGGCGAGGCCGCGCACGGCGGCTCCTGGAAGGCCTGGATGAACGGTTACGGCTCCGCTCACACCGACTCGGTGTCGCAGACCGTCACCATCCCGGCCGGCTGCAAGGCGACCTTCTCCTTCTGGGTCCACATCGACACCGCCGAGACCGGTTCGACCGCCTACGACAAGCTGACCGTCCAGGCGGGCTCCACCACCCTGGCCACCTACTCCAACGCCAACGCGGCCACCGGCTACGTGCAGAAGTCCTTCGACCTCTCGGCCTACGCCGGCCAGACGGTGACCCTCAAGTTCACCGGCACGGAGGACGCCTCGCTGCAGACCAGCTTCGTCGTCGACGACGCCTCGGTCGCCACCTCCTGACCCTTCCCACCTGCGCGTCCCTCACGCGGCGTCACCGCCGGGGCTGGCCTTCGAGGCCCGCCCCGGCGGTGGTGTTTCCGCAGTGTTTCAAGATCTATAACCTTTGACCTCTTTTGTCGTGACCACTGTCATACGCGCAACTGATGACGTAGCCTCTCGTCCGTGCGTAGGGTTCCCCCAGCTCGGTGACGCAGCTCCCAGCGCATACCGGCGGCGGGCCGGTCCCGCCGAACTCGCTTGGTGGGGAAGGTATCCGGATGGGCTCACAGCACCCGCAGAACGCCGCCAGGCTCCGCCTGGTCGGACAACGGTCCATCGACCAGGAGCCGGGTGCGCCGCAGCCGGCCGGTCCCGGACCGACGGACCGTCAGCCGACCGCCTCCCCGCCCTCCTCCTCACCCGCCCTCACTCCCGCGGACCGGCCCGCCGACGCCCCCCGGTCGACGGCGGCCCGCCCGCGCACCCCCGGTCCGGCCGCGGCCCCGCCGGCCGCCCCGCCGGCCTGCGCCACCGGCCGGGAGCCCGTGGCCAGGACCAACGCGGCCGGCAGCTTCGCCGAGGCCCTGAACGCCGCCGTCGAGGCGAGCGGCCTGAGCCTCGACCGGATCCGGGCCGCCCTGGCCGCCCGCGGCGTCCGGGTCAGCGTCACCACCCTCAGCTACTGGCGACGCGGCCGCAGCCAGCCCGAGCGGGCCGCCTCCCTGCACGCCGTCCACCTGCTGGAGGAGCTGCTCGGCCTCCCTCACACCGGCCTGTCCGCGCTGCTCGGCCCGCCGCGCCCGCGCGGCCGCTGGGCCGCCGCCCCCGCCGCCGGAAACCTCCGACTGGAGGACGTCTGGCCCGGTGAGCAGCAGATCTCCGACGTCTTCAGCGAGCTGGACGCGCCGCCGATCGGCGAACTGGAGCGGCTCAGCATCCACGACGCCTACTACGTGGACGCCCACCGGCGCGGCTACCTGCTGAGGATGCGCCAGGTCGTGCGGGCCACCGTCAGCGGCGTCGCCCGCTGCCTGGTCGTGCACAAGGCGGACGACGAGGCGACGGGCTGCCCGGAGATCACCTCCGTCCGGCACGGCCGGCTCGGCCGGATCCGGCGCCGCCCCGAGATCGGCCTGATCGTGGCCGAGCTGATGCTCGACCGCCCGCTCGGCCTGGGCGACAGCACCGTCTTCGAGTACGAGGTGGAGATCCCGCCCGGCGGCCCGACCACCGTCTACGGGCGGCGCTTCGCCGTCCCGGTGCGCGAGTACGTGCTCCAGGTGCACTTCGACCCGGCCGCGGTGCCGGCCCACTGCGAGCGCTACGACCGGGCTCCCGGCGAGGAGGTGGACCGGCGGCGCGAACAGCTCTGGATCGGCGCCTCGGCCAGCGCCCAGGTGCTCTCCCCGGACCAGCAGCCCGGCCAGGTCGGTATCCGCTGGGAGTGGGAGTAGCGGCACGCGGGCCCCGGCCCGGCGGTGTCACTTCGTACCGGCACCACCCTTCCCGGGAGCGGCGGACACCGCACCACGGCGGCACACCGTCAGTCACCACCCGTTCGCCGGGGCGCCGCGCTCACCCACCCGGCCCAGTCCGCCGCGCCGAACACCCGCCCGATTTGGGACTTTGGTCCCGATAACACACGGAATCGACCGGGGAAGGTCACTCCTGCCGTGCCGTCAGAGGTGACCACCGAGGACGTACCCCGGGAAAGAGGCGGAGATGACCGACCTGCTGGACTTCGACGAGGTCGAACCCGACACCGACTGCATATGCGCGGGCTGCACCGCCCGCCGCCGGGCCCGGCTGCACGCCGCGTCCGTCCGGGACGGCGGACACGCCTCCTCGCACAGCCGCCGCCGCCGCGCCGCCGTGCTGGTCGCCGCGGTGGGCACCGCGATAGGAGGCGGAGCGCTCGGCGCGGCCGCCACCCCGGCCCCGGGCGGTACCAGCAGCACCCCGGCCCCGGGCACCCCGCAGGGCGAGGTCAGCGGCCGCTTCGGCGAGAGCCCGCCGGCCGACGGCGCCGGCCGGCGCGCGCTGCAGGGCATCACCCGGGAGCAGATCATCGCCCGCGCCCAGGGCTGGGTGGACCAGAAGGTGCCGTACAGCATGAGCACCTACTGGACGGACGGCTACCGCCAGGACTGCTCCGGCTACGTCTCGATGGCCTGGGGCCTGGACAGCAGCCAGACCACCTGGACCCTGCCGGATCTCGCCGACCGGATCACCAAGGACGAGCTCCAGCCGGGCGACGTACTCATCTACAACAACGCCGCGAACCCGCAGGCCGGCTCACACGTCACGATCTTCGGCGGCTGGACCGACTCCACGCGCACCGGCTACCTGGCGTACGAACAGACCTCCCCCGCCACCACCCGGCGGACCACCCCGTACGCCTACTGGAGCAACTCCGCCTCCTACCTCCCCTACCGCTACCGGGCGCTGTCGCCCGCGGGCGGCGGCGCCAGCAGCGACGGCGCCGGCCAGAGCACGGCCTTCCCCGGCGCCGACAAGTTCGCACCCGGCCGGTCCAACGCCTACGTCACCGAGCTCGGCCGGATGCTCGTCCGGCGCGGCGCCGGCCGGTTCTACACCGAGGGCCCCGGCCCGGACTGGGGCGAGGCGGACCGCCGGGCCACCGAGGCGTTCCAGCTCGCCCAGGGCTGGACCGGCGCGGAGGCGGACGGCTACCCCGGGCGGGACACCTGGGACCACCTGGTCAACGGCACGGGCCGGAACATCGACGGCGGCTCGCCCCCGCCGCCCACCACCACCCCGCCGCCCGCGAGCGGTGTGCCGCCCTTCCCGGGCGCGGCGAGCTTCGCGCCGGGGATGTCCAACAGCCATGTGCAGCTGCTCGGCGAGCAGCTGGTGCGCAAGGGCTTCGGCCGCTACTACACCCAGGGGCCCGGCCCGGTCTGGACCGAGAGCGACCGGCTCAACGTGCAGGCCTTCCAGCTCTCGCTGGGCCTGCGCGGCAGCGAGGCGGACGGCTACCCCGGCCCGGACACCTGGCGCCGGCTCTTCGGCTGACGCCGGGCGGCGCGCGCCCGGACGAACGCACGCCGCCCGGCACCCGCCTCCCGGCGCCCGGCGCCCGGCTGGCCCGTCGGCCCCGAGGACCTGCGCGGTTCTCAGGGCCGGCGACCCGCCATCCAGTGGAACAGTCCCATCGCCACGCTGGTCGCCAGGTTGAAGCTGGAGACGCCCGGCTGCATCGGCACCGCGACCAGCTGCGCCGCCCGCCCGCGCAGCTCGTCCGAGACGCCGTGCCGCTCCGAACCGAAGGCCAGCAGGGCGTCGTCCGGCACGGTCACCGAGCGGATGTCGTCGCCCTCCGGGTCCAGGACGAGGAGCGGCCCGGACGGCAGCTCCGCGAGGGCCAGCCGCTCCACCGCCGTCGCGAAGTGCAGCCCGGCGCTTCCCCGGACGGCGTTCGGGTGCCAGGGGTCGAGGTCCCCCGTGGTGACCACCCCGGCGGCGCCGAAACCGGCCGCCAGCCGGATCACCGCGCCGACGTTGCCGAGGTTGCGCGGGTTCTCCAGCACCACCACCGGGGCCCGGCGCGACGCCGGCGCCAGCGCGGCCAGCCGGGCCTCCCGCCCGGGCCGCACCGCCAGCGCCGCCACCCCGGTGGGGTGCGCCTTCGCCACCAGCGTGCGCAGCAGCGGGGCCGGCAGCTCCACCGCCAGGGCGGCGACGGCGGGGCTCACGTCCGGCGCGAGTTCGGCGGCCAGCGCGAGCAGCGCGGCCCGGTCGGCGGTGACCACCTGGCGGACGTCACCGCCGAAGCGCAGCGCGTGCTTCAGCGCGTGGAATCCGTCGAGCAGCACCGTGCCCGGTGCCTCGGCGCACTCGCGCCAGCTGCGTACCAACCCGGTGGCCCCGGCATCGTCGTTCATGGCAGCCACTCTCCCACCCGCGCCCGCCCGGGCGGTGTCGCGGGTCGGCGGGCCTCACTCCCGGCGCCGGCCGACGCCGCTGGGAGCGGGCGCGGGTCGGGCGGCGGGCGAACCACTCGGGCGGCCGGCGCGCCGCAGCGCCCGCTCCAGGTCCTTCAGCGCCTGCAGCAGCAGCCGGGTGGCGGAGCGCACCACCTCGATCCGGTGGCTCTCCGGAGCGGCGCGCAACCCCTTCTCCAGGGCGCTCTGGGCGTCCCGGACGGCGTCGAAGTCGACCAGCCGCCCGGTGAGCAGGGCCCCGGCGGCCAGCGCGGTGCCGTACTTGAGCTCCTCGGCGAAGTCCGCGACCCCGGGCACCGGCTCGGCGTCCGGGCCGGGCAGGTGCGCCTCCAGCAGCAGGCCGATCCGGCCGAGGTGGCCGACCGCCGCGCGGGCCTTGTCGATCTGCTTGCGGGAGACGTCCGGCAAGCGGGTGACGTTCCTGACCGGCTCGACGTCGGCCCGCTCCACCGCCAGCATCAGCTCCGAGCGGGCCTCGCGGGAGTCCAGCAGGGCGGCCCGCACCTCCTGGGCGTGGTCGGCGCCCGGCTCCCCGTAGGCCGTCAGCACCGTCGCGTTGTAACGGCCCACGGCGGCCAGCCACTCCGCCAGCCGCTCGCCGAGCCGGGCCGACTGCCAGGTCGGGAACAGCGCGTACGCGAGCAGCGCCACGCCGCCGCCGAGCGCGGTCAGCCCGACCCGCTCGAACGCCGTCTCCAGCGGATTGCCGGGCTGGAGCCCGAGCAGGAACACCACGTAGGAGGAGACACAGGCCGTCATCAGCGCGTACCCGGTCCGCAGCGTCAGATACGCCCCGCCGATGCAGAGCACGGCGAGCGCGGCCGACAGCCACTGGCCCGGGTCCAGCACCTGCACCACCAGGGTGGAGAGGACCACACCGACCATGGTGCCCGCGAGGCGGGCCACGCCCCGGCTGTAGGTCTGGGCGAAGTCGGGCCGCATCACCATGGCGGAGGTCAGCGGGGCCCAGTACCCGTGCTCGAAACCGACCAGCCGGGCCAGCAGGTACGAGACGGTGACCACTGCGCTGAGCCGCACCGCGTGCTGGAAGATCGCCGAGCGCGGCTGGAGCTGACGGCGCACGGCCCGGGCCGCCACCGGCAGCATCAGGGACAGCGGCGGCCTGCGCAGCGAGGTGCCCGCGTCGACCGCCAGACTGCTGACGGTCTCCTCGTCGTTGCCGTCCAGCGAGTCGGCGGCCCGGCGCAGCAGACCGGCCAGCCGGCGGGCGGCCCGGCGGGCGGCGCCGTGCAGCTGCGCGCCCTGCGCCGGTGCGACCAGGGTGAGCGCGGGGGCCGAGCGCGGCAGCCGCAGCGGCTCGCCGGAGCGCACCGCCCGGGTGATCGCGTCCATCGCCTCGGCCGCGGCGGCCAGCACCTCCCGGGCCCGGTCGCGCTCGGGGCCCTCCGCGGGAGCGCCGACCTTGGGGTCGGCGATGGCGGCCAGCGCCGGGCGGATGCGTTCCGCGATGCTGCGCAGCCCCCGCATCTCGGGCGGCCGGTGGCGCTCCTGCCAGGGGGTCAGGGCGGCGGCCTGACGGGCGGTGATGAAAGGCGCCGGGTCCAGGTGCGCGACCGGGTCGTGCCGCAGCCGGCGGGCGTAGTCGGCGAGCTCCGCGTAGGTGTCGGCGAGCGCCTCGCGCTGGGCGGTCCAGCTGCCGACCGGCCAGAGCGTGATCACCAGGGCCTGGGCCGCACCGCCGAGCGCGCAGACCAGACCGTGCCCGAGCGCGGTGGACACGCTGACCGGCAACTGCACGACGACCAGCATCACCGCGACGGTGGTGGCGGCGACGACACCCGCGGTGCGGCCGATCGCCCACATCAGCCCGGCGCCGAAGGCCCAGAGCGCCAGCAGGACGGGAAAGGCCCCGGGAACGCCGACCGCCAGATAGCCGAGGAAGGTGCTGACGCCCAGCCCGGTACCGGCCGCCACCGCGATGGTGGGGCGGGGCCGGAAGCTGCGCTGGAAGGTCGCGGTACCGGCGATGAAGGCGCCCATCGCGGCGGAGGTGGCCAGCCTGGGGCCGCCCACGGCGAGGGTCGGGAAGATCACCACCGCGACGGCCAGCGCACCGCGCGCCGCCCGTCGGGGGTTGGTCAGGGCCCGGTCCAGGGTCAGGCCGGTCCGTGCGGTGTCGCGAAGGGCCGCCAGCCAGGACATAACGGACAGCTTAGGGCAGCGGTGACGGCCGGGCAGGACAGCGGCCGGTGCGGCCGACCAGGTCCCCGATCCGCAGCAGCGCGGCGGTGGGCAGGAAGACCGCGTCCGCCGCGATCATCGCCAGGGAGAACACCGGCAGCCCGAGCACCACCGCGATGGCCGCGTGCTCGGCCATCATCACCACCAGGAGCACGTTCTTGACCCGCCGGTCGAGCAGCGTGAACGGGAACGCCACCTGGACCGCCACCGTCCCGTAGGTGATCAGGAACACCGGCAGCAGCGCCGAGCCGAGCAGCCCCGACAGCCAGGGCCAGGGAGCGAAGTAGTCCAGGTGCAGCGGGTAGTAGAGGGCCGTGCCGTCCTGCCACCGCGAGCCCTGCACCTTGTACCAGCCGGCCGTCGAGTAGATCAGCACCACCTCGGCGGCGATCACCAGCAGCGCGCAGTTGTGCACCATGGTCGCGACCGCGTCCAGGACGGCGCGCGGCTCGCCGCCGGGCCACCACCGGTTGACGGCGTACCAGAGGCCGGCCACCGCCCACAGCGCCCAGAGCGCGGTGGCGGGCGACAGGTACGGTCGTGCCGGTGAGAGCCGGTCCAGGGTGGTGCCGGAGAAGCCGCCGAACTGGGCCGCCGTCAACGCGGCGCCGAGCACCGCCCAGAGCAGCACCCCGACCGCGTCCCGGCCGGTCCGCCGGCGGCGGGCGTCCAGCGACCAGACCGTCGCGCACCGGGTGAGGAGCAGGTAGACGGCCATCACGTGCAGGACGTTGTCCCCGCCGTCGCCGACGAACACGTTGCGGTTCTGCAGCGACAGCACGGTGACCGCCAACAGCACGCCGCTCGCCCTGGTCCGCCAGCCGAGCACCACCAGCACGGCGGCGAGCACGGCCAGGTGGTAGACCAGCTCGAACCAGAACCGCCCCCCGAACCAGGGCAGCACGGTGAACGCGCCGTTGTCGGCCAGCAGCCTCCCGGCCAGCTCGGGCGACCAGGGCGAGAGGTCGCCGTACAGCACCCGGCGCTCGGGCCACTCGCGGAGCAGGAAGGCCAGCCAGGCCAGGCCGAAACCGATCCGCACCGCAGCGGCCTGGTACGGGCCCAGCACCCGGCCGGTGAACAGCGCGAACGCCCGGGCGAGGGCGGCCGGGGCGGCCGGCCCCCCGCCTGGCCGGGCCGGCCCCCCGTCGGCGAACGGCGAACCGCCCGGCTGACGGGGGATGCCGACCACCCGCTGCCGGTCCGGCGAGGTCCCGCTCACGCCGGCGGTCCCGCTCACGCCAGCCCCCGGTAGTCCTCGTCGTCGACCGGCCACCAGGGCAGCTCCCGGGGCGCCGTCGCGACCGGCTCGCTCTCACCGCTCCAGGGCGGCGGGGCGACGGCCGTGGTGGTGGCACGGAACTGGATCTCCAGGATCCGCTCGCCGTCGGCGGTGCGCCCGATCCGCTGCAACGCGATCCGCTTGAGGTACTCCTCCGCGAGCTTGCCGCGCGGGGTGCTCAGCGCGCCGTCCGGCCCGGTGTGTGTGCCGTCGTAGAAGTCCCAGGCGCGGCGCAGCAGGTTCTGGTCACCGTGGCCGGGCGCCGGGTTGCCGCGGATCGCCGCGATGTCCTGTGCGGTGAGCCCGATCCAGTCGTGGGTGCGGGTCTCCCCGCCCGGGACGACGGTGCGCACCCGGGCGTCCACGCTGATGTTCTGCTGCAGCGGGTTGGGCGCGAACAGCTTCCAGTTCTGCTCGAACTCCGGGTAGACGACGGCGTCGACCTGCGCGCGGTACTCCCGGGAGAGCGAGTTGGCGGGCGCGACGTGCAACAGGATCGCCCCGAGGAAGAGCGCGGTGGCGCCGATCAGCAGGGCCGCCGTCAGGCCGAGCACCACCAGGGCGGGGGTCGACCAGGCCCGCACTGGGCCGGCGTCGGCCGGTCGCGGCCGGGACGGCGCCGGCGGCCCCGCGGCCGGCTCCGCCGACTCGGCCGGCGGTCCGGCGGTGGTCGGCGCCATGCTCCCCCCGGGTGCTCGGTCGCGTCCCGGCGGTGGTGCCCCGACGCGCCCGCCCATCTTGCCCCACCGCCCCTGGGCACCCGTCCTGGACGGCCCGGCCCCTCAGCGGGCCCTCCGGCCGGTCCGCCCCGGGGCACCGGCCGGGGCCGGGAGGGCCGGGGCCGGGAGGGCCGGGGCCGGGAGGGCCGGAGCCGGGTCGGCCGGAGCCGGAGCCGGGTCGGATCAGCCCGGCTCGGCCCGGCTCAGGCCCGGCTCAGGCCCGGCTCAGACCCGGCCGGACGGATCGCTAGAGAACGAAGGCCTGGCCACCGCCGCTGCCCACCATCGGCCGGCCGGCTGCCTCCCAGGCGTACATCCCGCCGTCCACGTTGACCGCCTCACGCCCCTGCTGCACCAGGTACTGCACGACCTGGGCGGAGCGCCCGCCGACCCGGCACAGCACGTACAGCTTCTCCTCGGGCAGTTCGCCGAGCCGGGCCACCACCTCGCCGATCGGGATGTGCAGCGCGCCGTCCACGTGGCCGGCGTCCCACTCGTCCTGCTCGCGGACGTCGAGCAGCGCGGCGTCGGCCGGGACGGAGACGGCGTCGGTGGTGGGGATCTGGGCGAACATCGTCTGGGTCTCCTGGGTCTGGTGGTCGGTGGTGCGGCCTGCCGCCGGGCGGTCGTGCGCCGGGCGGTCGTGGGCCGGGCGGTCGTGGGCCGGGTGGTCGTGGGCCGGGTGGTCGTGACCGGCCAGCAGCCGGTCCAGTTCGGCCTGCTGGGCGGCCGCCTTGCCGAGCAGCTGCTCGGCGAGCTCCTCCAGCAGCCGGTCCGGATCCTGGGGGGCCAGCGCGAGCAGCTCGCCCATCGCGGTGTTCTCCAGCCTGACCTGCTCGGCCGCCACCTCGGCGATCTTCCCACCGAGCCACTCCAGCCGCTGGCGCAGCCAGGCCGGCCGGTCCGGCGAGTCGGCGGCGGGCGCGGCCTCCGGGTCGGTGGACCACTCCTCGGCGAGCTGCTCCAGCGCCAGGGCGTCGCCGTGCGCGTAGGCCTCGTTGACCCGGGCGATGAAGGCGGAGCGGCGCCGCTGCTCGACCGGGTCGGTGGACAGGTCGGGGTGGGCCCGGCGGGCCAGGTCGCGATAGATCCGCTGGGCGTCCTTGCCGGGACGCACCCGGGTCGGCGGCTGCGGCTGCGCCGCGGGCGGAAGGCGACCCTCGTCCTCGGCCTGCTCCCGGACCTGGGCCGTGACGTCGGCGATGTCGCTGAAGAGGGCGTCCAGGTCGGGCAGGTCGTCCACCCGGCGGCGGGCCTCGGCGGCGCGGCGGGCGTCCTCGGGGTGGCCGCTGCGGGCCGCGACGGCCTCCGCGATCAGCGCGTCCAGCTCGTCGAGGCGGGCGTACAGCGGGCCGAGGAGCTGGTGGTGGATCAGGGCGAAGTTGTCGATCTCGACCCGGAGGGTCTGCACGTCGACGTCCAGGGTGAGCCAGGCGAGCTCGGTGGCGGCGACCCGCTCCTCCAGCTCCTGCCGCTCGGGGTCCGACCAGCGGACGGGGCTCTGCGCGGTCACCTTCTCGCCTCATGTCTCGTCGCTGTCCGGTCCGCCAGCGTACCGCGCGCGCCTTGCTCCAATCGGGTGGACAGGATGTACGTGACGGCGCACGCTGGGTGACACGCAACCGATACTTGGGAATCTCACCGTTTAGCTTTCAGTCCAGACCCTCTCCGTGCTTCGCTGGAACCGCTGGAACCGGCAGAGCACGCCGCCCCACCACACAGACGGGCCACCTCTCAGGCGCGGCGGCCAGGCGGGAGCAGATCGAATCCATGGTGGACGAGCCCAACCCGACAGCGAGTCCGGGCGCCGTCGCGCCCGCAGCAGCAGCCCTGGACGCGACCGCCGACCGGGACGACCCGTCGTCAGGGGTGGCGGCCCTCCTCCGGCTCGCCGCCGTACTGGTGGACGAGGACGGCCGGATCGTCCAGTGGAACCGGGCGGCCGAGGAGCTGTTCGGCCACCGCGCCGAGGTCGCGCACGGCCGCGCCGCCTCCGGGCTGCTGCCCGCCGTCGAGCCGCGCACCGGCGCCTGGGCCCTTCCCGGCCACGGCCTCGTCCGAGCACCCGCCGGGCGGCGCTGCGACGCCTTCGACACCCTGGACGACCTCACGCAGCTGGACACCCCCTGGGCGGGGGCGATGACCGTCACCGACCGCGAGGAGCGCCAGCGCGACGTGCTCTGGTGGGCGTACCCGCTGATCGAGCCCGCCGGACGCAGCCTGCTGGCGCTGGCCGCGGACGCGCGCCCGCTCCGCTCGGGCGGCCCCCGGATCGCGGTGGGCGAGCGCCTGCTGCCCTACGCCGCCACCGCCACCGCGCAGGGCGGCTTCAAGCGACTCGGCGCGATCTTCACCGCGCCCGGCCAGGGCTCCTCCGGCCGGCTGGCCGCACTGCTGCCCCACGCCTCGCCCGAACGCCGGAGCCGGCTGCTGACACAACTCGTCCGGGCCGGGCTGCCCGCCCTGCGGGTGGACCCGACGACGACCCTGCCCGTCCTGCCGTACGAGCCGCCGGCCGCCGGCACGGCCCGCGCGGCCGCGGGTCTCGGCCGCCGCTACCCGACCCCCCAGCAGCGCGCCGCCCGCCTCGGCCAGGCCAGGGCGGACGCCGTGGGCGCGGGGCGGCGCGGCGACAACGGCGGGCCGGCCCTCCGCAACGGCGCCGTGCCGGGACTGCGGGTGGTGCCGTCCACCGGCCCCGGCTCCGTACCGGGCCAGCGCGAGGCCGCCCGTGCCACCGGGCCCGACGCGGCCGCCCAGGACACCACGGCCCCCGACCCGTCC
This sequence comes from Kitasatospora sp. NBC_00315, assembly GCF_041435095.1. Classification (NCBI taxonomy): domain Bacteria; kingdom Bacillati; phylum Actinomycetota; class Actinomycetes; order Kitasatosporales; family Streptomycetaceae; genus Kitasatospora; species Kitasatospora sp. NBC_00315. Next base: position 4,086,718 of record NZ_CP108025.1, read on the forward strand.
GTACCGGCCGGCGCACCGGCCCCGCCCGAAGGAGGCGTCGCCATCGAGCCGGCCGCCGCCCAGCCCACCACCGACGGTCACCTCCCCCGGCCCGCGCCGGCCCCGGCCGGAGCCGTCGGCGGCTCCCCGACGGGCCAGCCCGTGCCGATCCTCACCAACGGCCAGGCGGGCGAGCAGCTCGCCCTGCTGAACGAGGTCGGCGGCAAGGTCGGCACCACGCTGGACCTGCACGCCACCGCCCGTGAGCTCTGCCAGGTACTCGTCCCCCGGGTCGCCGACTTCGCGTGCGTCGACCTGCTGGACGGGCTGATCTCCGACGCCGAGCTGCCCGCCGCCCGCCCGGACGACGACACCATGCTGCGCCGGGTCGCCCGCACCTTCAACGAGGTGGCGGGGGAGTGGGACCACGTCCTGGAGGAGGGCGCCCTGCTGGCCATGCCGCGCAGCACCCCGCCCGGAATGGCACTGCAGCTCAACCAGCCGGTGCTGGTCCCGGTGATCAGCCCGGACGTCGCCGTCGACTACGCCGCCTCGCTGGGCGGCCCGGGGCTGGTCCCCGTGGTGACCGGCCGCTCGATGCTGGTGCTGCCGCTCGCCGCCCGGGGCAACGTGATCGGCATCCTGAAGCTGCTGCGGCTGCCCGACCGCGCCTGCTTCGACGAGGGCGACGCCGCCACCCTGAAGGAGCTGGCCGCCCGCGCCGCGCTCTCGCTGGACAACGCCCGCCTGCACCGCGCCGAGGCCAGGGTCGCCACCACCCTGCAGCGGTCGATGATCCCGACCCGCCCGCCGCGGATCCCCGGCGTGCAGATCGCCCACCGCTACCTGCCGGGCGACCCCCGGGCGGAGGTCGGCGGGGACTGGTTCGACGCGATCCAGCTGCCCGGCAGCCGGGTCGCCCTCGTGGTCGGCGACGTGATGGGCCACGGCCTGCACTCGGCCGCCGCGATGGGCCGTTTCCGTACCGCGATGCAGACCCTGGCCGCCCTGGACCTCCCGCCCGGCCAGCTGCTGCGCCACCTGGACAACCTGGCCCACAAGCTCGGCGACGACCATCTGGCGACCTGCCTGTACGCGGTCTACGACCCGATCAACCGCACCTGCGAGCTGGCCAGTGCCGGCCACGTCCCGCCGGTGCTGGTCCACCCGGACGGCACCGGCGAACTGCTGGAGATCCCGGCCGGAGCACCGATCGGGGTCGGCGGCGTGCCGTTCGTCGCGAAGAAGATCGACGTGTCGGACGGGTCGATGCTGGTGCTCTGCACGGACGGTCTGGTCGAGGTCCGGGGCAGTGACATAGGAGCCGGGCTGGCCGCGCTCTGCGGCAATCTGATCGACCCCAAGCAGACCCCCGAGCAGGCCTGCGACGTCGTCCTGGACCGGCTGCACTCGGACGACCGCAAGGACGACGTCGCCCTGCTGGTCGCCCGCTTCGACGGGGTCGCCCCCAGCGAGGTCGCCACCTGGGACCTCGCGGTGGACACCGCCGAGGTGCGCCGGGCCCGCGCGCTGGTCCGCGAGCAGCTGGCCGCCTGGCACCTGGAGGCGATCGCCGACACCACCGAGCTGCTGGTCAGCGAGCTGGTGACGAACGCCGTCCGGGTCGCCCGGGACCGGGTCAGGCTGCAGCTGATCCGGGTGGACAAGCTGCTGGTGGAGGTCAGCGACGACAACCACAACCTGCCCTCGCTGGAGCCCGCCGAGGAGCTCGGCGAGACCGGCCGGGGGCTGAACCTGGTCACCAAGCTGGCCGAACGCTGGGGCTCGGCCCGCAAGGCGGTCGGCAAGGTGGTCTGGTTCGAGCTGCCGCTGCCGCGGGCCGCCCGCGACTGACCCCCGGCCGGGGCCGGCGACCGGGGCCGGCGACGGAGCGGCAGCCGGGCCGGACGGCGGCCTCGGATCAGGGGCTGACCGCGGAGGCGTGCCGGCGGGCGTCCGACGCCCGCGAGGCGGCCGCCGCGATGCTGGTGGCGGCCGCGACCCCGGCCAGCACCCGGGGCCAGTAGTCCCCGAAGACCTCCACCGCGGCGGCGATCAGTGCCGCCGCCAGCAGCGCGACCACGTGCTCCAGGCCGGCCAGGTTCGGCAGCACGACCGCCTCCCCCACCATCACCGCCAGCACGGCGGCACCGGTGAACCAGGCCCGGCAGCGGAACGCGACGCAGAGCGCGAGCGCCACCACGGCGGCGGACGGTCCGGTGTCGCGCACGTGCGCCACCCAGCGCGGGAAACCGAAGAGGTGATCCGGCCCGATCGCCACCGCGAACCGGGCGAAGAGCGTCCCGGCGAGGGTGCAGGCGTACGCGATGAGCAGGGTCAGCCGGCGCCCGAGCACGATCTCGGCGACCCCGAAGACCAGGAACACCTGGACCAGCGCGCCCCAGACCGGCAGATCGAGCGCGGGCACGTACAGCGACAGCGGGGTGCGCAGCAGCGAGACGCCCAGCGGCAGCGAGGCCTTGACCACGCCGACGTGGGTGACGAATCGCTCCCCCCCTGGCACGTGCTGGACGACGCTGAACAACAGGACGAGGAACGTCGCCGCCGTGGCCACCGGAACGGCCGCGAGCCGCTTTCGCGCCACCCGCTCCCGGACGATCCCGACCAGCGGCCCCCACTCTGCGACAACGGCCCGTCGGGCAGATGCCCACGGCCCCTTTCGCACGCCCCCCGCGTGGGTCCTCTCCATCACAGTCGTCGCTCCGTTTCCGATACTCCCCGAACCTCTACCACCACTCAACATTAGAAGGCGGCAGATGAATCCTCATCGGCATTTGTGCCGAACCACTGTCATCCTCAAGTGGGAGATTCCCGGCCGGAGCACCGTCATTCGGGTTACATCCACGGGACTACCCGGTCATTCGGCCCGGACGGTTCCGGGCATGCCTTTCGGCGGGCCGCCAATCCCGACGGCCCGCCCCGCGGGGCGGTCGTGGCCGCCCTCCGCCCCCCGGCGGAGGGTCTACCCCTTCCCACTGCTTTCCGCCACCGGCACCCGGGGACCCGCGACTGCGGAACGGGCGTGTCGGCGACGGAACAGAGCGGGCAGGCTCGGTGCGGTGATGAATCCCTCGGCGCGGGCACTGGCGATGCCGATCCGCGGAATCTCGCTGCTCTTCTCGAAGAGCAGATAGCGCGGCTCCCAGATCGGGCGGTACTTCGCGTTGGCCCGGTAGAGGGATTCGATCTGCCACCAGCGGGAGAAGAAGCCCAGCACCGAGCGCCACAACCGGAGAACCGGCCCCGCGCCCAGTTTCGATCCGCGCTCGAAGACCGAGCGGAACATCGCGAAGTTCAGCGAGACCCGTTCCAGCTCGACCTCCTCCGCGCGCTGGAGAAGTTCGATCACCATGAACTCCATCAGGCCGTTCTCGGTGTCGCGCGCACGGCGCATCAGATCCAGCGAAAGGCCCTTCTCCCCCCAGGGCACGAAGCTCAGCAGCGCCTTCAGCTCGCCGTCCCCGTCATGGCACTCCAGCATCACGCAGCGTCCGTCGCCGGGGTCGCCGAGCCGGCCGAGCGCCATCGAGAAGCCGCGTTCGGTGGCCCCGTCCCGCCAGTGGTCCGCCCGCTCGACCAGCTCGGCCATCTCGCACTCGGGAACGTCGTCGTGGCGCCGGATCCGTACGGTGTACCCGGCTCGCTTGACCCGGTTGTACGCCTGCCGGACCACTCGCATCGCACGGCCGTCCAGCGAGAACTCGTCCAGCTCGACGATCGCCTCGTCGCCCAGCTCCAGCGCGTCCAGGCCGTGCCGGGCGTAGATCACCCCGGCCTCCTCGGAGGCGCCCATCACGGCCGGCGCCCAGGCGTGCTCGCGGGCCTCGGTCAGCCAGGCGTCGATCGCCCCGGGCCACGCCTCCGGATCACCGATCGGGTCGCCCGAGGCCAGCGAGACCCCGCCGACCACCCGGTACGTCACCGCCGCCTTGCCGCTGGGGGAGAAGACCACCGCCTTGTCCCGGCGCAGCGCGAAGTAGCCGAGCGAGTCCCGCTCGCCCTGGCGCTCCAGCAGGGCCCGCAGCCGGGCCTCGTCCTCCGGGGTGAGCAGTTCCTTGTCCCGCGGGCTGCGGAACGCCACGTAGATCACCAGCAGGAAGAGCACCGCGCTCATCGCGTTGATGACGGCGTTCACCCAGGTCGACACGGAGATCACCGAATCGAGGTGCTGGGAGGGCGCGACCGTGACCATCCGGCCCAGCGAGTAGCGGAACAGATCCCAGAACTGCGCGCCGGTGAGGCTGTTGTTCAGCCAGACCAGGAACGATCCGATGCCCGCGCCGACCAGCAGCCCGGCCACGAAGGTCGCCGCCGCGGTCTTGGGGTTGGAACGGTCCCCCTTGGAGGTGAACTCCTTGCGGCTGACCAGCAGCGACAGCAGGAACAGGCCGGTCAGCGTGATGGAGAACCAGTTGAACGGGTGCCCGACGTAGTCGTAGCCGTCCTCCGGCAGCGCCATCAGCAGCACGTACACCAGGAAGGTCACGCCTCCCAGTGCCACGTTGAAGATCCAGGCGGCCCGCTTGCGCCGCCGCATGGCGACGGCGAGGAAGACCGACAGGACGACCGAGCTCAGCCCGGCCGTCATGAGGTACGGGGTGAAGTACTCCCCCTCGTTGTGGTCCTGCACCTGGTCCCGGAAGGGCACCGCGAGAACGGTCACCAGGTTGAGCAGGGCCAACAGGCGCAGGTACCAGACCGTCGCCGCCGCGGCCCGTGGGCGCCAGCGTGCGAGAAGTCCGGTCCGGCCCTCGACGGGTGGTGCGGTGGACGGCTCCGGCTTCACAGTGGACGACACAGCTCTATTCCAAACGATCAGATGGTGGGGCGCATCCGCACGACCGGGCACCGGGCACCGGCGCCGGGCGTTCGCACCGGCCGTCGGCGCGGGTGTCCGTGCCGCACATCGGCACCGGCCCGTCCGCACAGGCCGCCCTCGCCTGGGTGGCATCCCGCCCGGCCGACGCCGGCAGGTGCCGCTCACTACCATCGTGGCCCACCAGGGATGAGAAATTCATGAACCGGGCAGCGGATTCCCACCCCCGCCGTTCGGCGGGGGTGGCCGCCCGGGGCCGGCCCCGGCGGCCCGCGCCGGGCCGGGGCCCGGCGCCAGGGCCTAGGCTCGGAGCGCGCCCGGCACACCCCCGCCCACCCCGGCGGCCCGGCCGGCCCCACGGCGGCCCGCTCCCGGCCGCACCGACCCGACCCGAGGAGGGACCCATGGCGACGACCCGTGTGCTGATCGTGGACGACGAGATCCTGGTCCGCTCCGGCCTGGGTCTGATCGTCGGATCGGCCCCCGATCTGGAGGTGGTCGGCGACTGCTCCGGGCTGCGGGCCGAGGAGGAGGTGCTGCGGCTGCGCCCCGACGTGGTGCTGCTCGACATCCGGATGCCCGACCTGGACGGCATCTCCGCGCTCCGGCTGCTGCGGGCGCTGCCGGAGCCGCCCGCGGTCGCGATGCTCACCACCTTCGACACCGACGAGTACATCGGCACCGCGCTGCGGGCCGGAGCGGCCGGCTTCCTGCTCAAGGACACCGCTCCGGAGCAGCTGGTGCACGCCGTCCGGGTGCTGGCGGCGGGCGGCAGCATCCTCTCCCCCGCCGTCACCCGCACCGTGATCGGCGGATACGTCGACGGCGGCGGACCGGACGCCGAGGCCGCCGCGCGCACCCGCACCCTCACCGGCCGCGAGCTGGACGTGCTGGCACTGCTCGGCGAGGGCCTGTCCAACGCGGAGATCGCCGACCGGCTGTTCCTCGGCACCGGCACCGTGAAGGACCACATCTCCGCGATCCTGGGCAAGCTCGGCGCCGTCAACCGCGTCCAGGCCGCCGTGGTGGCCCACCAGGCGGGCCTGGCCGGTCCGCGGCACCGCGGGGACGTGTGACCACCACAGCGGCCGGTGCCCGCCCGGCCGCGGCGGGCCGCCGGCGCGCCCGGCTGACCGCTCCCTGGCTGATGCTGCTGCTGCCGGTGCTGTTCTCCCTGGTCGACGCCGCGCTGGTGGCCAAAAACGCCTCCTGGTGGGAGAACGGCCTGTCCGTCCTGGCAGCCGCGGCGCTGCTGCTGCGGCGGCGCGTGCCGGTCCTGGTGCTGCTGCTGACGCTGCCGGGCAGCTTCCTCGACTACATCTGGATCGCGCCGGTCACCGCGGTGTACTCGGTGGCCGCGCACCGGGCCAGGGTCGGGGTGAGCGCGCTCTGGGCGACCGTCTTCGCCCTCGTCGAGTTCTTCCACTGGCCGCTCGCCGACCACCCGCTGGCGCTGGACCGGGACAACGCCCTGTACGCGATCCAGTGCGTGATGCTCGCGGCGGGACCGGCGGCCCTCGGGCTGCTCGCCCGTACCCGGCGGGAACTCGCGGCCCGGCTGGACGAGCTGACCCGGGGCCAGGAGCGGGAGAGCAGGCTGCTGGCGGAGCGGGTCCTGACCAGCGAGCGCGGCCGGCTGGCGCGCGAGATGCACGACGTGGTCTCCCACCAGGTCAGTCTGATCAGCATCCAGGCCGGCGCCCTCCAGGTCAGCAGCGGCGACCCCGCCGCCGTGGCCACCGCCCGCACCATCCGCGAGCTGTCCGTCCGCACCCTGGAGGAGCTGCGCCAGATGGTCGGGGTGCTGCGGGCCGCCGGGGCCCGCGGTGACGTACCGCTCGCGCCGCAGCCCCGGCTCGCCGATCTGGGCCGGCTGATCGAGGAGAGCGGGCTGGCCGCCGAGAGCGAGATCCGGGCCGACGACCGCCTCTGGCCGGAGGCCGTCGAGCGGGCCGCCTACCGCACGGTGCAGGAGGCGCTCACCAACGTCACGAAGTACGCGCCCGAGGCGCCCGTCCGGGTCCGGGTCACGGCCGTCGGGGCCCGGCTTCGGGTCGAGGTGCGCAACGGACCGCCGCCGGACCGCCCGGAGGCGCCGGGCCCGGAGGTGACGGGGGAGCGAACGCTGCCGGGCGGCGGCCACGGGCTGGTCGGCCTGCGCGAGCGGGCGCAACTGCTCGGCGGCACCCTGACCGCCGGACCGACCGGCGAGGGCGGCTTCGAGGTCCGCGCGGATCTGCCGGCCACCCGCGACTGAGAAAGCTCCGGGCCGGGCCGGCGCGAAGGGCCCGGCCGCAGGGTGGCCGCCCTCCGTCGGCCCGGCCGGCGGAAGGACTGGCGGCACGACTGGCGGCACGACAAAAAAACCCCGCAGATCCGAAGATCTGCGGGGTTTCGCTGTGCGCGAGGGGGGAGTTGAACCCCCACGCCCTTTCGGGCACTGGAACCTGAATCCAGCGCGTCTGCCTATTCCGCCACCCGCGCATGGGTGTTGTCGTAGATGCTAGCCCATCCTCCGACCCGCTCCGCGCCGTCTCCGGTGTTTCGCTGGCCTTCGGCTCGGCTCCCTTGCGGGCGCCCCTTCCGACATGCAAAACATTAGCACGCCCCCGGGGCTACCTCCGAATCCCTTTCCCCGGGCCGCCCGCGCACCGCCCCTCCAAGATCACCCGGAACCTCTCCCGGAAGCGGACCGCATCCGAACGGCTGCCCCGCGAACAGGCGAGCGAGGGATGAGCCGGGCCACAGCCGGGTAGCCCTGCCATGGCGGCGACCGGCGCGGGCCGGCGCGGGGCCCGGCGGTGGACGCGGTGTGCGCAACCCCACCCCCGGGTACGACGCGGTCCGGGAACCGTACGGATGGCCCGGGCGTGGATACGATCAGTACGGAAGTACCGCAAGTAGGCGCGACCGGATCTCCGCGATCCGTTCCGCGGACAAGCGAACCGAGCCCTAGGAAGGGGGTGCCCCGTGGGAGTCCTGAAGAAGTTCGAACAGCGGCTTGAGGGTCTCGTCAACGGCACCTTCGCCAAGGTGTTCAAGTCCGAGGTCCAGCCGGTGGAGATCGCCGGTGCGCTCCAGCGCGAGTGCGACAACAACGCCACCATCTGGAATCGCGACCGCACCGTCGTGCCCAACGATTTCATCGTGGAGCTCAGCCCGCACGACCACGAGCGCCTCAGCCCCTACTCCGGCCAGCTGGGCCAGGAGCTGGCCGGCATGGTGCGCGAGTACGCCGAGGCGCAGCGCTACAGCTTCATGGGACCGCTGCAGGTCAACCTGGAGAAGGCGGACGACCTCGACACCGGCCTGTACCGGGTGCGCAGCCGCACGCTGGCCGCCGAGGAGCCCCAGCAGTTCCAGCAGCAGTCCCCGCAGTCCCCGGGCGGCCAGCCCGGTTACGGCCGCCCGCCGGCCGCGGCCACCCCCGGTGCGCCGTGGCAGCAGCAGCCGGCCCCGGCCCCGTACGCCCCTCCGCAGGCCCCGACCATGCCGCCCACCCTGCCCCCGCCGCCCTCGCACCAGCCCGCGGCGGGCGGAAACGTCCGCCCGTTCCCCGGCGCGGGTCACGGCGGCACGGCGGTGCGGCGCTGGATCGAGGTCAACGGCTCCCGGCACCAGATCACCGGGAACGCCTGTGTCCTGGGCCGTTCCACCGAGGCCGACGTGCGCATCGACGACCCCGGGGTGTCCCGCAAGCACGCCGAGATCCGCCCCGGCACCCCCTCGATGGTGCTCGACCTCGGGTCGACCAACGGCATCGTGGTGGACGGACAGCACACCCAGCGCGCTACGCTCCGCGACGGCTCGCGAATCGTCGTGGGCTCCACCACCATCGTCTACCGACAGGTCGAAGGGTAGAAGCGGGCCACTTATGTCAGAACTGACCCTGACGGTCATGCGGCTGGGCTTCCTCGCCGTGCTGTGGCTGTTCGTCATCGTCGCGGTCCAGGTGATCCGCAGCGACCTCTTCGGCACCAAGATCAACCCGCGCTCCTCCCGGCGGGCCGCCACCGCGCAGGCCGGACCGGGCACCGCGCCACCCGGCCGGCCCGCCCAGGGCCCCGGTCAGGCGCAGGGCCAGTCGGCCCCGCCCGCCGCCCCCGCGCGGCGCCGGGGCGCCCCCACCCAGCTGGTGGTGGTGCAGGGTTCGCTGGCCGGCACGACCGTCGCGCTGCAGGGGCAGACGATCACCCTGGGCCGGGCGCACGACTCCACCATCGTGCTGGACGACGACTACGCGTCCTCCCGTCATGCCAGGATCTACCCGGATCAGACTGGGCAGTGGACGGTGGAGGATCTAGGCTCCACCAACGGCACCTATCTGGACCGGCAGCGCCTCACGGCGCCCACGCCGCTCCAGCCGGGCATGCCGATCCGTATCGGCAGGACCGTCATCGAACTGCGGAAGTAGTAGCGCATGAGGGAGAACATCCCGTCCGTGACCGGCCGGGACGGCGGCAGCACCGCTGTCGCCGCCGTGCGCGACCGTTCCCGTGGAACGGGCCGTGGTCGTGGCGACGCCCGGAGTCGGGGCACGGAGGCCAGGAGCGAGCTTGGCACGGGGGCGACCCCGGCCGGAGGGTGGGGGAGGACTGTGAGCTCCGCGCCCGGCGAAGCCGCGATGCGAAACGAGGCGGGGGAATGAGCCTCGTACTGCGCTTCGCCGCCGGCTCCCACAAGGGACTGATCCGGGAGGGGAACGAGGACTCCGGCTACGCCGGCCCGCGGCTGCTGGCCGTGGCCGACGGCATGGGCGGGGCGGCGGCCGGCGAGGTCGCCTCCTCCGAGGTCCTCGGTTCGATCGTCCGTCTCGACGAGGACGTGCCCGGCGCCGACCTGCTGACCCTGCTCGGCGACGCCGTCCAGGGCGCGAACGACCGGCTGCGCCAGATGGTCGACGAGGATCCGCAGCTGGAGGGCATGGGCTGCACCCTGACCGCGATGCTCTGGACCGGCCAGCGGATGGGCATGGTGCACGTCGGCGACTCCCGCGCGTACCTGCTGCGCGACGGCTCGCTGACCCAGATCACCCAGGACCACACCTGGGTGCAGCGCCTGGTGGACGAGGGCCGGATCACCCCGGAGGAGGCCGAGACCCACCCCCAGCGCTCCCTGCTCATGCGCGCGCTGGACGGCCGCGGCCAGGTCGAGCCCGACCTGTCGATCCGCGAGGTCCGCGCCGGCGACCGCTACCTGATCTGCTCCGACGGCCTCTCCGGCCCGGTCAGCCACCAGACGCTGGAGGAGACGCTCGGGAGCTTCTACTCCCCCGAGCAGACCGTCCAGGCGCTGATCCAGCTCGCCCTGCGCGGCGGCGGCCCGGACAACATCACCTGCATCGTCGCGGACGTGATCGACGTCGGCGCCACCGACACCCTCAGCGGTCAGCACCGGGACGTCCCCGTGGTGGTCGGCGCGGTCGCCGAGACCCCGCCCTCGTCCACGGCCGCCGACCAGTCGATCCTGAACACCCCGGCCGGCCGCGCGGCCGGCCTCGGCCGCCCCCCGCAGGGCGCCTTCGGCCCCGCCGAGGGCTACGAGGGCGGCTACGGCGCCGCACCCGGCGGCTTCGGCCCGGCCGAGGGCTACGAGGGCGCCTACGGCGCCACCGAGCCCGCCGGCTACGGCCCGGAGGACGACGAGGAGGGCGCCCCCCGCAAGGGCAGGTGGGCGAAGCGCTCGATCATCGCCGTGGTCACCCTGGGCCTGCTCGCCGGCGCCGGCTACTTCGGCTGGCGCTGGACCCAGGACCAGTACTACGTCGGCGTGGACGGCGACCACGTCGCGGTGTTCCAGGGCGTCAACCAGAGCCTGGCCGGGCTGAGCCTCTCCTCCGTGCACGAGTCCTTCGGCGACGTCCAGGTCAAGTTCCTGCCGCAGGACCAGCGCACCCACGTGAGCAACACGATCACGGCCACCAGCCTGACCGACGCCACCGACAAGGCGAAGCAGTTGCAGGAGCAGGCCGCGGTCTGCCGCAAGGTCTCCCAGGGCGCGACGACGGCGCCCTCCGCCGCTCCCGAGCCCGGCGCCTCGGCCTCGGCCTCGCCCTCGGCGGCGGCCTCGCCGAGCGCCGCGCTCAGCCACGCCGGGGTCGCCCCGGCGCCGGCGGCCTCGCCCTCGCCCTCGGCTCCCGCCACCACCGCACCGGCCGATCCGGCCGCCCCGCAGCAGACCGACGTGCCGACGCTGACCGAGGAGGAGAAGCAGAAGGCCACCTCCTGCCCGACGCCGTGACGGCGGACGGTCTCCGCCCGGCCGGGCACCCTCCGGCCGGGCACCGCGTTCAGCACCAACCGAGCAGTACCGGCTCCGCCCAGCGCGGGCCTGCCAGCCGTCGGGGAGCGGCCACCACGTGAGCACCTATGACCTGAGCAGCGGCCAGGGCGGCCGGCCCGGCGAGCAACCACCCACCGGCGACGCACCCTCGCAGGCGCCCCCCGCCCCCGCCCGGGGCGCGGCGCGGCGGCGCGGCAACACCACGATCACCCCCCAGGGCGCGCCGAACCGGCGCAACACCGAGCTGGCGCTCCTGGCCTTCGCGGTGCTGCTGCCCGTCCTCGCGTACGCCAACGTGGGGCTGGCGATCGACGGCAGCCTGCCGGCCGGCATGCTCGGCTACGGCCTGGGCATGGGCGCCCTGGCGCTGATCGCCCACCTGGTGATGCGTCGCTGGGCGCCGTACGCGGACCCGTTGCTGCTGCCGCTGGCCACGCTGCTCAACGGGCTCGGCGTGGTGATGATCTGGCGGCTCGACAAGGCCGGCGGCCTGCTGAAGGGGAACTACCCGGCGGCGGCCAACCAGCTGATGTGGTCGGGCCTGGGCATCGCCTTCTTCATCGTGGTGATGGTCTTCCTCAAGGACCACCGGGTCCTGCAGCGGTACACGTACATCTCGATGGCGGTGGCCCTGGTGCTGCTCGCCGCCCCGGCGTTCTTCCCCGCCCGCAAGGGCGACTTCGGTGCGAAGATCTGGATCCACCTGGGCAGCTTCTCGATCCAGCCCGGCGAGTTCGCCAAGATCATCCTGACCGTCTTCTTCGCCGGCTACCTGATGGTCAAGCGGGACGCGCTGGCGCTGGCCAGCCGCCGCTTCATGGGCCTCTACCTGCCGCGCGGACGCGACCTCGGCCCGATCATCGCGATCTGGCTGGTGAGCCTGCTGATCCTGGTCTTCGAGAACGACCTCGGCTCGTCGTTCCTGTTCTTCGGCCTCTTCGTGGTGATGCTCTACGTCGCCACCGAACGCACCAGCTGGATCATCTTCGGCCTGGTGATGTCGATCGGCGGCGCGACCGTGGTGGGCGCCACCTCCAGCCACGTCAAGGTCCGCATCGACGCCTGGCTGGACCCGATGGCCGCGTTCGCCCCCAACCACGCGGACGGCGCCAGCGACCAGATCGGCCAGGCGCTGTTCGCGCTGGGCTCCGGCGGGGTCACCGGCTCCGGCCTCGGCCAGGGCCGCTCGTACCTGATCGGCTTCGCCGCCAAGAGCGACTTCATCATCGGCTCCTTCGGCGAGGAGCTCGGCCTCACCGGCCTGATGGCGATCTTCATGCTCTACGGCCTGATCGTGCAGCGCGGTCTGCGCACCGCGATCGCCGCCCGCGACCCGTTCGGCAAGCTGTTCGCCGTCGGGCTCTCCTCCGCGCTCGCCCTGCAGGTGTTCGTGGTGGCCGGCGGGGTCACCGGCCTGATCCCGCTGACCGGTATGACCATGCCGTTCATGGCGCAGGGCGGCTCCTCGGTGGTCGCCAACTGGGCGCTGATCGCCCTCCTGCTGAAGATCAGCGACAGCGCCCGCCGCCCGGGGCTGGAACCGGCCACCGCCCAGGAGACGTGATGGACGGTGCAGGCGACCGGCACCGGCGTTCGATGCGGTTGAATGTCCGGAGTTCTGCTGTTGCGACCGGTACGGGGAGGGGATCCGTCTCATGAACAAGCCCATCCGCCGGGTCTCGATCTTCTGCCTCGTGCTGATCCTGGCCCTCATGGCGCGCACCAACTGGGTCCAGGGCGTCCAGGCCACCAGCCTGGCCGACAACACGCACAACGACCGCAACAAGTACGACCGCTACGCCTACCCGCGCGGCAACATCATGGTCGGCGGCACGCCGGTGACCAGCTCCGACTTCGTCAACGGCCTGCGCTACAAGTACAAGCGCTCCTGGAAGGACGGCGCCCTCTACGCGCCCGTCACCGGGTACTCCTCGCAGTCCTTCGGCAGCAGCCAGCTGGAGTCCCTGGAGGACGGCGTCCTGGCCGGCACCGACGACCGGCTCTTCTTCCGCAACACCCTGGACATGCTGACCGGCAAGCAGAAGCAGGGCGGCGACGTGACCACCACGATCAACGCCAAGGCCCAGAAGGCCGCCTTCGACGGCCTCGGCGCCAAGAAGGGCGCGGCGGTCGCGATCGACCCGCGCACCGGCGCCATCCTCGCGCTGGTCTCCACCCCCTCGTACGACCCCAGCACCTTCGCGGGCGGCGGCGCCGAGGACACCAAGGCCTGGACCGACCTCAACGCCGACGCGAACAAGCCGATGCTCAACCGGGCGCTGCGCGAGACGTACCCGCCGGGATCGACGTTCAAGCTGGTCACCGCGTCGGCGGCGTTCGAGAACAACGTCTTCCACAGCATCGACGACCCGACCGACACCCCGGATCACTACATCCTTCCCAACACCACCACCGAGCTGAAGAACGAGAGCGCCAACGAGCCCTGCGCGGGCGCGACCCTCAAGGTCGGCATGGACTACTCGTGCAACACGGTCTACGGCAAGATCGGCGCCGACCTCGGCCGGGACAAGATGCGGGAACAGGCCGAGAAGTTCGGCTTCAACACCACCGTCGACACCCCCATCCGGGCGGTCCAGAGCTTCTACCCGAAGACCTCCAGCGCGGACGGCACCGCCCTGGACTCCATCGGCCAGCACGACACCCGGGCCACCCCGCTGCAGATGGCCATGGTCGCCGCCGCGATCTGCAACAACGGCTCGCTGATGCAGCCGTACCTGGTCGACGAGGAGAGCTCCGCCAGCCTGACCACCATCTCCAAGCACAGCCCGAAGCAGCTGAGCCAGGCGATCAGCCCGGCCACCGCGCAGAAGCTGCAGGACATGATGGTCAGCGTGGTCGACAACGGCACCGGCACCAACGCCAAGATCCCCGGCCTGACCGTCGGCGGCAAGACCGGCACGGCCCAGCACGGCGAGGACAACAACGGCCTGCCGTTCGCCTGGTTCGTCTCCTACGCGAAGGACGCGAACAACAACGCGGTGGCGGTCGCCGTGGTCGTCGAGGACGGTTCCAACAACCGGGACGGCATCAGCGGCGGACGCCTCGCCGCTCCGATCGCCAAGGCCGTGATGCAGGCCGCTCTGAGCAAGTAGCGGCCTCCGCGCGAGTGCGGCGATCGTCACAGTGGGCCGGGGGCGGCGCCGCCCTCGGCCGGGCGGCTCCCCGGGCCCGGAGCGAAGCCGGTTGTGGGGCCTTTCGCCCGAAAGGCCCCTGATCATCGGCCTTCCGGCCGGCGGCGCGGCGATTATCGGCCCTCCGACCGGGACCACCGGCCGCCGCCCCCCGGCCGATACCGGTCTGGTATCAGCCTGCGGCCGACTCGGGATGTGCCGGGTGCGACCGGTAGCGTGTCCGCAAGCAGCGGGTGTGCCCGTTGCCCGCCTGCGGGCAGCCGTGGGGTCTGCGTCACAGAACCATCGTGGCGCGGGCGGCGTCACACAGAGCGTGCGGGGACACCTACGTCACATCCTCACCGGCCGGTGAGGGAGAGGGTCGGAACTATGGAAGAGCCTCGTCGCCTAGGCGGCAGGTACGAGCTCGGCGGCGTCCTCGGGCGCGGCGGCATGGCCGAGGTGTACCTCGCCCATGACACCAGGCTCGGCCGTTCCGTCGCAGTGAAGACGCTCCGGGCCGACATGGCCCGGGATCCGTCGTTCCAGGCCCGCTTCCGCCGTGAGGCACAGTCCGCGGCGTCACTCAACCACCCCGCCATCGTCGCCGTGTACGACACCGGCGAGGACTACATCGACAACATCTCCATCCCGTACATCGTGATGGAGTACGTCGAGGGGTCCACCCTGCGCGAGCTGCTGCACTCCGGACGGCGCCTGCTGCCCGAGCGCGCGCTGGAGATGACGATCGGCATCCTGCAGGCCCTGGAGTACTCGCACCGGGCCGGCATCGTGCACCGCGACATCAAGCCCGCCAACGTGATGCTCACCCGGCAGGGCAACGTCAAGGTCATGGACTTCGGCATCGCCCGCGCGATGGGTGACGCCGGCATGACGATGACCCAGACCTCGGCCGTCATCGGCACCGCCCAGTACCTCTCCCCCGAGCAGGCCAAGGGCGAGCAGGTCGACGCGCGCTCCGACATCTACTCCACCGGGTGCCTGCTGTACGAGCTGCTCGCCGTGCGGCCGCCGTTCGTCGGCGACTCGCCCGTCGCGGTGGCCTACCAGCACGTCCGCGAGGAGGCCCAGCCGCCGTCGGTCTACGACCCCGAGCTGCGGCCCGAGATCGACGCGATCGTGCTGAAGGCGCTCACCAAGGACCGCGACTACCGCTACCAGAGCGCCGACGAGATGCGCGACGACATCGAGCGCTTCCTCGACGGCCTGCCGGTGGCGGCGGCCCAGCAGGCCGCCTACGGCATGGGCGCGGCCGGCGCGTACGGCTACGACCAGAACGGCCAGTACGCCCAGCACGACCCGTACGGCCAGACCAACATGCTGCCGCAGCAGGCCGGCGGCGGCCCCACCACGATGCTGCCGCAGGTCGGCTCCCCGCAGCAGGGCTACGGCCAGCAGGGCGGCTACCAGGACGACGGCTACCAGCAGTCCGGCGGTGGCAACGACGACGGGTACGGCCGGTCCGGCCGGCGCGGCGAGGATCCGCCGAAGAAGAGCAACACCTCCTGGATCGTGCTGGCCGTCGCGGCCGTGCTGGTCCTGGTCGGCACCTTCTTCGTCGCGCAGGCCATGTTCGGCGGCGGCAAGGGCAACACCGTGAAGGTGACCGCGCCGTCCCTGGTCGGCAAGAGCCTGGCCGACGCGAAGACGGCCGCGCAGGCGGCCGGTCCCAAGCTCGTGATCACCTCGGGCGACGCGGTGGCCTGCCCCGACACCAAGATCCAGAAGGACCAGGTCTGCACCCAGGACCCGGTCGCCGGGACCGAGGTCGCCGAGAGCGGCACCATCACGGTGCGGCTCTCCTCCGGCCCCGCCAAGGCGACCGTCCCCGGTGTCGTCGGCAAGTCCAAGGACGTCGCCACCAAGGCACTGCAGGACGCCGGGTTCGCGAACGTCAGCACCGAGTACAAGGACGACGACACCGCCCCGCTCGACCAGGTGACCGCGCAGGACCCGCCGGCCAACAGCGCCGCCGACCCGCAGGCGCCGATCAAGCTGACGATCTCGCAGGGCAAGTCGAAGGTCGCCGTCCCCGGGGTGGTCAACCAGCAGGTCGCCGCCGCCACCCAGGCCCTGCAGGACGCCGGCTTCCAGGTCGACTCCAGCAAGACCGTCCCGACGACCGACCCGACCAAGATCGGCACCGTCGCCCAGCAGACCCCGACCGCCAACACCAAGGCCGCCACCGGCTCCAAGGTGACCCTGACGGTCTACAAGGCACCGGACAAGGTCACCGTGCCCGCCGATCTCCGGGGCAAGCCCGTCAAGGACGCGATCGCCGAGCTGAAGAGCGCCGGGCTGCTCTGGAGCTTCGTGGGCGCCGGTGGTGACAACAACAACATCGTCATCAACTACTCGCCCGGCCCCAACGAGCCGGTCGACGCCAACACCAGCATCCAGCTGCAGACGATGCCCGGTCCGAAAGGGAACGATCCCGGGTCGCAGACCCCGACCAAGCCCTGACCACTGAGACCGGGGCCTCCCCCGGTCTCGGGCCGGCCGACAGGGGCCGTCGGCGCCGATCAGGCGCCGGCGGCCCCTGCGCCGTTCCCCGGCCGGAGCGGGCGGCCCCGCGACGGCCGCCCGGGCGCTACGGCGCCACCCGCAGCACCAGCTTCCCCTGCACCCGGCCGGTCTCCCCCAGCGCGTGCGCCCTGGCCGCGTCCGCCAGCGGCAGCTCGGCCGCGATGTGCGCCCGGAGCCTGCCCTCGGCCGCCAGGGCCGCCACCGACCGCAGGCCGGCGGTGTCCGGCTCGACCAGCATGAACCCGGCCCGGACACCTCGGGCGGCCGCCTCGGGCCGCAGCGCGTCGTCCTGCGGGGTGGTCAGCGAGACCAGCGTCCCGCCGTCCCGGACCAGGGGCAGCGAGCGAGCGCCGTAGTCACCGCCGACCGTGTCCAGCACGATGTCGACCTGGCCCACCGACTCCCGGACGGCCTGCGCGAAGTCGCCCGCCGTGTAGTCGATCACCTCGTCCGCGCCGAGCTCCCGGACGAACGCGTGCTTGCCCGCGGACGCCGTCCCGATCACCGACAGCCCCAGCGCCTTGGCGATCTGCACCGCCAGGTGGCCCACCCCGCCCGCCGCCGCGTGGATCAGCACCCGCTGGCCCGGCCGGGCCCGCGCCCGGTCGACGAACGCCTGCCAGACCGTCAGCGCGCCCAGCGGCAGCGCGGCCGCCCCGGCATGGTCGATCCCGGCCGGCCTGCGGACGAAGCGCCGCCCCGGCGCGGTCACGTACTCGGCGTACCCGCCCAGCAGGTGCGGGTAGTCGAGCATCCCGAAGACCTCGTCGCCGGGCTGAAGGACCGTCACGCCCCAGCCGACCGCCTCGACGACCCCCGACACGTCGTGTCCGAGCACGAACGGCGGCTCGGCCCGCAGCAGCCCGCCGAACGCCCGGGTCTTGTAGTCGGTCGGGTTGACCCCGGCCGCGTGCACCCGGACCAGCACCTCGCCCGCGCGCGGGACCGGCCGCGCCACCTCGACCGGTTGCAGCACCTCCGGCCCGCCGAGCCGCCGCTGCCCGACCGCGCGCATGGTCCGCTCCGATGCCCCACTGCTCATACCGTGCTCCTCACAAGGGAAGTGTCCGACCGAGGGGAAGTCCTCGACCGCGCGACGGCGCCCGACCGCGGGAAGGCGCCGAGGGGCGTCGTGCCCGGAGGGGCGTCGTGGCGGCCCGGGAACCGCTCCCGCGCCGATCACCCGCACGGGTGACCGGGCAGCCGCCGGCGGGCCCCCTGGGCGGTCCCGGGGGCGGTCCGGGGGCGGTCCGCGGGCGGTCCGGGATCACCCGAGCTCGGGCGGCGGGGTGCGGGCGGCGTCCACCGGATCCACCCGTACCAGGCTGCCCCAGACCGCCATCCGGTAGCGCGAGGTGTACACCGGCGTGCAGGTCGTCAACGTGATGTAGCGCCCGGGGGAGTGATACGAGGAGCCCACCGGCACCGGCGCGACCACACCCGTGTCGTACTTCGAGGTCTCCGGCAGCGTGTCGTCGACCCGGTAGACGTACCAGCTGTCCCGCGTCTCGACCACGACCGCGTCACCCGGCTTCACCGCGTCCAGGTCGTGGAACTTCGCGCCGTGCCCGTCCCGGTGCGCGGCCAGCGCGAAGTTGCCCTCCGCGTCCCAGGGCATCGCGGCCTTGTACGGCGTCTCGTAGACCCCTGCCACGCCCTCCGCCAGGGTGTCGGCGTCCGTGCCCATCCGGATCAGCACCTGGTAGTCCCGGCCCATCGCCGGCACGTGCAGGAACCCGACCCCGTCACCGGCGGCGTAGGTGCGCGGGGCGGACGCCCCGTCACCGGCCGGGCCGGCCGGCGCCGTCCAGGAACCGCGCAGCCGGTCCGACGCGCGGTCGGCGCTCCGGTCGGCCTGCACGTTCGTCCACCAGAGGGAGTACGCGGCGAACAGTGCCAGCAGCAGCCCGACGGTGATCAGCAGTTCGCCGAACAGCCCCAGCAGCGCCATGGGGCGGCTGCGGACCCGCCCCGGCGGGCGGACCCCGGCGCCGTCCCCGGAGCCCTCACCCGGCCCCTCCCCGGGCCGCGTCGCGTCCTCGTCCGCCGGACCGATCGACTGGTGGCTCACGCTGTACCGCCTTGCTGGTGCTCGGGGCCCGCTGCCGGGTCTGCGGCGGCCTGCTAACCGCCCGTCAGTGCGGCGGGCTTGCCCTGACTGCGCGGCCGCTCGTCGACCATCTTGCCAAAGACGATCAGCCGGTACTTGGAGGTGAACTCCGGTGTACAGGTGGTCAGAGTGATGTACCGGCCCGGCTGGGCGAACCCGGAGCCCTTCGGCACCGGCTGGATCACGCTGACGTTCGACGGCGGCGTCTGCGGGATCGTGCTGGTCACCTCGTACGTGTAGAACGAGGTCGCGGTCTCCACGACGACCTTGTCGCCCTTGGAGAGCTTGTTGATGTAGCGGAACGGCTCGCCGTGGGTGTTGCGGTGCGCGGCCAGCGAGAAGTTGCCCGACTTGTCGGCCGGCATCGCGGTGCCGGGGTAGTGGCCGACCAGGCCCTTGTCCAGCACCTGCGCCTTGCCCGTGCCCTCGGCGATCGGGAAGGTCAGGCCCAGCTTGGGCAGGTAGATGATGGCGAAGCCCTGGCCCGGGGCGAACACCCCGGCCTGGTTCGGATCCGCCGGCTTCCCCGCGTCGGGCTGCTGGCCCGCCGCGTCGAACTGCTGCTCCAGCTGGCTGCGCGCGCCGCTCGCGGCCGCGTCCGCCTGCACGTTCGTCCACCACAGCTGGTACGAGACGAAGAGCAGCATCACCACGCCGAGCGATATGCACAGCTCGCCGAGCATCCGCGCGGCCACCACGCCGGTCGTCTCCTTGGGGCGCGCCCCTCCCCCGGGCGCCCGGCCCCGGGCCCGGCGCCGCCCGCTGCCGGAGCGCACCGACAGCCGCCCCCGGGCGGCCCGACGGCGCTCGGCCCGGCCGCCGCCCGGCGGGGCGTGGCCGAGCGCGGCCTCCGGGATCGTGCGCAGCTGGAGTGTCTGGTCGGCCAGCCACGGGTACTCGGGCACGGCGTCGCCGGCCTCCGGCCGGTAGGGCTCGTAGACGCCCCAGCCGTCCGGGTCCACGACGGCGTCGGCGCCGTCCAGGCCGAGCCCGTCCGCGGGGTGACCGCCCGCCGCGTCCCGGTACGCGCCGGGCCCCTCGCCCGGTCCGCCGCCGAAGGGGCCGGCCCCGGCCTGGTGGCGCCCCTCCGGACGCACCGCCGTCACGGCGCTCAGCCCCGGCCGATCACCGGCGCGAGGCCGGCCGACCGCCCGACTGCCGCCGGGTCACCGCACTCCGCCAGCCAGTTGGCCAGCATCCGGTGCCCGCCCTCGGTGAGCACCGACTCGGGGTGGAACTGCACGCCCTCCACCAACAGCTCGCGGTGGCGCAGGCCCATGATCACGCCGCTCTCCGTCCGTGAGGTCACCACCAGCTCGCCCGGCACCGTGGCCGGCTCCACCGCCAGTGAGTGGTAGCGGGTCGCCGTCATCGGCGACGGCAGCCCCTCGAAGACCCCGCCGTCCTCGTGGAACACCGCCGAGGTCTTGCCGTGCAGCAGCTCGGGTGCCCGGCCGACCACGGCGCCGTAGGCCACCGCGATCGACTGCAGGCCCAGGCAGACCCCGAACACGGGCAGCCCGATCCGGGCGCAGTGGTGCACCATCTCGATGCAGACCCCGGCCTCCTCCGGCGCCCCCGGGCCGGGGGAGAGCAGCACGCCGTCGAAGCCGGCCGGATCCTGCGCGCGGCGCACCGCGTGGTCGACCGTCACCTCGTCGTTGCGCACCACCTCGCAGGTGGCGCCCAGTTGGTAGAGGTACTGGACCAGGTTGAAAACGAAGCTGTCGTAGTTGTCCACGACGAGGATGCGGGGCGAGGTGGCCTGGGTGGTCATGCGCGCGCTACTCCGGTGTGATGCGGGGCTGGGGGATGGAGGGCAGGACCGCCGGTCAGCCGGCGCCTCCGCCGTCCACCGTGACGTCGCCGAAGGGCAGCAGCGGCTCCGCCCACGGGAAGACGTACTGGAACAGCACGTAGACCACCCCCAGTACGAGGAGCAGCGCGAGGACGGCCCGGACCAGGGTGTTCCCCGGCAGATGGCGCCAGATCCAGCCGTACATGGTGCTCCCTCGACGTAAAGGTTGGGCTCAAGACTAGACCTCGTGACGCGGCGGCACGGCGCCTGTCGCCCGCCCAGGCCCTCGGCCGACGCCTCCGCCGCCGCCCGCGCCGCCGCGAACGGCTCCCGCGGGCCCGCCGCGCGTGGCGGCGCTCCCGCTACTGCCCGGTCGCCGAGCGCAGGTCAACCGTCCCCGAGTACCCCGGGACGGACAGCTCCCCGCTCTCCTGGACCTTCCAGCCCAGCCCGTACGCCTGCACGTACTGCAGGTAGTTGCGGATCGTCGGATCCGCCTCCACCGCCGAGCGCAGCCCGTCCGTGCGACCCACCGCCCTGATCACGTACGGCGGTGAGTACACCCGGCCCTGGAGCAGCAGCGTGTTGCCGACGCAGCGCACCGCGCTGGTCGCGATCAGCCGCTGGTCCATCACCTGGATCCCCTCGGCGCCGCCCCGCCACAGCGCGTTGACGACCGCCTGGATGTCCTGCTGGTGGATGACCAGGTCGTTGACACCGGGAGCCGGGACGCCGGGGATCCGGGCGGTGGCGTTCGGCGGCGCGTCGTTGAGCGTGACGGTCAGCCCCGGGCCCTGCAGCGGCTCCAGCGCGGAGCTCTGCTGGAGCTCGCCGAGCCGGGCGGTGTCCGCCGGGCTGCGGCCCTGCTGCTCCCCCAGCTGCTGCGAGCGGTCCTGGAGGTCGGCCAGCTGTGCCTGCGCCTGCTGGTTCTGCGCGCTGCGCTGGCGTATGACGTCGCTCAGGCGCAGCAGCGAGTTGTCCGTCCGCAGATCGGTCCCCCGGGCCGCGTGCGCGCTCACGTAGAAGAGCAACCCGGCCAGGGCGAAGACGGTGCAGGTCAGGGCACGCCCGACAATTCGGGTCCCGGCGGCGCGAGTGGGAGCCGGTTCAGGGTGAATCGACAAATTCGTCACCGTACCCTTATCTCCTTCGGACCCGCCGAACCACTACGCTAACGGACGCCGGTGGCATGTGCGGAGTGCCCTGGCAGGTACGCCCCTGGGTCCACCCGGAGTGTTCCTGCCGTCAGCCCCCCGCACCACCCGGTCCAGCCCCACCGCCGCCCCGCCCCGCTGCACCCTGCGCGGTCTCACAGCGCATCGACAGGAGAGCTCCTCGTGCCGAAGTCTCGACTCCGCAAGAAGTCCGACTACACCCCGCCGCCGTCCACGACGACCGCGGTGAAGCTCAGCTCAGGCCGCAGCTGGGTCGCCCCGCTGATGCTGGCGCTGTTCCTGGTCGGCCTGGTGTGGATCGTCACCTATTACGTGACGAGCGGCAGCTACCCGGTGGAGAGCTGGCGCAACTGGAACATCCTGGTGGGCTTCGGCTTCATCGCAGCGGGGTTCGGCGTCTCCACCCAGTGGAAGTAGCGTCCCGGATCCGCTGAGCCCGGGCGTCCGCACGGGCGCGGCACACCGGTTCTGCGCCCGCCCGTTCGCCGGGCCGCGCCGCCGTCCGGGTTGCGCCACAGCGCCGCCGACCTCCGGTCCGCTCCCGCGCCGGTCCGGCCGGGTGCACGCCGTCGGACGGTGAGCCGCGCCCGCTGTCGCTCCCGCACGTCCGCGGCCGCCTCGGCCGGCCGCCTCACCGCGGCCGCCGCCGGGCGGCGCCGAGGGCTGCCCGGCGTCCTGCTCCGTCTGCCGTGCCGTGCTGGTCGGCGCCGCCGTCCGGGGCGCGGTGAGGCCGGGCAGCAGGGAGGCCGGGGAGGCCCGGAGCCACCGTGCGGACAGGGCACGCCCCCGGCGCGCGGCGCCCGCCGACTAGCGGGCACCGGTCACACCGTCTGCTTATCCACATGGTTATCCACAGTGGGGAAAAGTCCTCTCCACCTGTGGATAACTCGACTGATCCGGGTGCTCCCCGGCGCCCGCCGACATCGCGTCGAGCATCGATGCCCGCAGCGGGACACGCGTAGACCTGCCCCGGTCCAGGCGGATCCCTGACCGGCTGTGCACAGCCGGTCAGTCGTTGTGGACAACGGCTGACCGGTACTCAGGACACGGTCCGCCGGGAAAACGGCCGGCGGCTCACCCGTTGAGGCGCGCCGTCTGCAGCACCACGGTCGCGAGCACCAGCGCCAGCATCAGCAGCACCGTCCCGGCCTGGACCAGATTGCGGCGCTCGCGCGGCGCGTACATCAGCCCGAATCCCATCGCCAGCCCGGCCAGCAGCCCGCCGATGTGCGCACGCCAGTCGATGCCGGGCACCGAGAAGGTGATCACCAGGTTGAAGACCAGCAGCGCGATCACCGGCCCGAGCGGCAGCCGGTTGCGCAGGAACAGCACCACCGTCGCCCCGAACAGCCCGAAGATCGCGCCGGAGGCCCCCAGCGAGTTCATGAAGTTGCCGGCGACCAGGTAGGCGAGCGCGCTGCCGGCCAGCCCCGACACCAGGTAGAGCGCCAGGTAGCGGATCCGTCCCAGCGTCCGCTCCAGCGCAGGCCCCAGCCACCACAGGGCCAGCATGTTGGTCCCGATGTGCCAGATCTGGACGTGCAGGAAGGTCGCGGTGAGCAGCCGGTACCACTGGCCCGGTCCCTCCGCGACCCCGTACGCGTAGCCGTAGCTGAACCCGCCGTGGTGCAGGCCGACGCTGAGCAGCGACAGATCGTTGGTGAACCAGTCGCCGTAGACGTAGGCGGCGAGCACGAAGACCACCAGGTTGATCCCGATCAGGATCTTGGTGACCAGCGCGCCGTCCCGCTCCGGACGGCCGCCGAACAGCGTGGTCGCCCGGCGCACCTGCTGGTGGCCGCCCGCGACGCACTCCGGGCACTGGAAGCCCACCGAGGCGCTCACCATGCACTGCGGGCAGATCGGCCGCCCGCAGCGGGCGCAGCCGATGCCGGTCTCACGCTCGGGATGCCGGTAGCACCCGGGCAGCGGCTGCCCGCCGTCGGGGCGCAGGGGCTCCCCGCCCCCGGGCAGGGGACGGTCGGCGGGCTGCTGGGGCTCGTCCGGGCGCATCCGGGGTGACTTCCTTCCGTCATGACCGATCCCGGTGGCGCCGCCGCCGAACGGGGTACCACCGGGATCGCCAGGCTACTGCGGCCGGGTCACCGGCGGGTGATCTCCACGGACTCGATCACGACGTCCTCGACCGGGCGGTCCTGCCCCTTGGTCTCCGTGCCGGCGATCTCCTGGACGACCTTGCGGCTCGCCTCGTCCGCGACCTCGCCGAAGATGGTGTGCTTGCGGGTCAGCCAGGTCGTCGGAGCCACGGTCACGAAGAACTGCGAGCCGTTGGTGCCGGGCCCGGAGTTGGCCATCGCCAGCAGGTACGGCTTGGTGAAGGCGAGATCCGGGTGGAACTCGTCGGCGAACCGGTAACCCGGACCGCCGGTGCCCAGCCCGAGCGGGTCGCCGCCCTGGATCATGAAGTTCTCGATCACCCGGTGGAAGACGGTGCCGTCGTACAGCGGGGTCCTGGACACCTCACCGGTGCCGGGGTGGGTCCACTCCCGGCCGCCCTCGGCCAGCTCCACGAAGTTCGCCACCGTCTTCGGGGCGTGGTTCGGGAAGAGCTTGACCACGATGTCGCCGCGGTTGGTCTTGAGGGTGGCGAACAGTTCCTCGGCCACGGGGTGCCTTCCTGTCTACTCGTCGCTGACGCCGGAGATCATCCCACGACCCGGGTCGCGACCGGCCGGGTGAGGGGGCGGCCCCGGCCCCGCGGCGAGCCGGTCGGGGCACCGCGAGGCGCTCCGTACGGCCCAGCCCGGCGTGCCGGTGGACACATCCGGATGCATGATCAGCTACCAGGTGGAAATGTGCAGAACAGGACACCACCGAGGAGGAGAGGATCCCCGTGACCCGTTTGGACTCAGCTCGTGAGACGGCCGACAGGACCAAGGAGACCCTTGCGCCCTACGCCGCCACCGCCAGGGACACCGCGCTGCACTACGCGGACGAGGCCAAGCAGCGCGTGGGCCCCGCCCTGGAGGCGCTCGGCCCCAAGGTCGGCGTGGCGGCGGAACGGGCCAGGACCGGTGCCTCCCACACCGCGCAGAGCGCACGCGTCCAGTTCGACCGGCACGTGCTGCCCCAGCTCGGCCATGCCTTCTCCAGCCTCCCGCCCGAAGCCCAGCAGAACGCCCTGAAGGCGTTCCACCGGGCCCAGGAGGCCGCCCTGGCCGCGAAGCTCTCGGCGGCCAGGGTGGCGGGGCAGACGAAGGCCACCGTCGCTCCCCGGGTCGCCCAGGCCGTCGGGGACGCCCGCGCCGCGGTCGTCCCCGTCGCGCTGGAGGCGCAGACCCGTGGCGCGGCCGCGATCACCGCCCTGCAGGGCCACGTCACCGCCGCCGAGATCGGCGAGCTGGCCGCCAAGAACGCCAAGAAGGAGCAGCGCAACGGCTGGGCCACCGGCCTCGCCGTGGCCGGCACCCTGGCGATCGGCGGCGGGGTGGTGGCCTGGCAGTGGTGGCGCCGCTCGAACAGCCCCGAGTGGCTGGTCGAGCCCGCCGTCCAGGGCGGCCCGAACACCACCCACAGCGGCGCCCACGCGGCCGGCAGCGGCCCCACGGTCGCGGCCGCCGGCAGCGCGGTGGCCAACGGGAACGGCGGCCCGGTGGGGGGATCGACCTCCCCGCTCAACGGCTCCGCCCCCACCGACGGCGCCACCGGACCGGACGCGGACCCGACCGCGCCCAAGCCCGGCCCGACACCCTCCCCCGGCCCGCCGCCCGGCAAGCCGGGCCAGCCGGGCCCGGGTGACGACCACCCCAAGCCGCACGACCCGCGCAAGCCGCACTGACCCCGCCCCGGTGCCCCGCCCGAGGCCCGGAACGACGAATCGGCCGCTGACCCGTGTTCGGGTCAGCGGCCGATTCGTCGGTCGAACACTGTGGAGCTTAGGAGACTCGAACTCCTGACATCTGCCTTGCAAAGGCAGCGCTCTACCAACTGAGCTAAAGCCCCGGGACGGCAGCGGTCGCGCCGTCAGGGACCAGCGTACCGGGTCCCGGCGTGAATCCCACGCCGGTCTCCCACGACGCCGGTGTGCGGAACCGGCCGGCGCCCGCCCGGAGGCGGGGCCGACCGGTCCGAGGAGCACCCTGGGGCGCCCCGAAGATCGTCGTGGGCTCAGCGCACGCCGGCCGGCACCGGGTCGGTGGCCTCGGTCCACAGATCCTGCTCGGCGCGGTCCGCCTGGACCTGACGGTAGACAAAGAAGCCGCCGAGGGCGACCAGGGCGACCAGGAGAAGCTTCTTCACCGCGGGACCTCGTCCTTCTTGCGTAACGGACTCAGCAACGACGCTCCGACCGGGTTGGCCGAACGGCGAGTCCATGAGATTTCGAGCACGAACAGGCGGCCGGAACGACAGACTGCCCTGCGGCCGATGATACACACCGGTGTCCCAATCGTGACCAGCCGCCACCGCGCCAACCGGCCGGTCCGGGCACAGGATTGACGCCGCACCTCCTGCCCCGCGACCGTCCCGGCACACCACTGCCGCACCCGTCGCCGATGGCGGGGGTGTCCGACCGGAGGGCGCCCTTCAGGGTGCCTGCGGCACCCGCACCACAGCCCTGCCACGGGCCAGGTCGACCCTGGTCCGCGGCGGCGCGCCCTCGCCGTCCTCGTCGCGCAGCATCAGCGTCGTCCTGCGCTGCTCCAGCTCGTGCTGCTTGCCCGCCGCGAACTGCGCGTGCAGTTGCTCGAAGCCCGTCGCCGAGATCTGGCCCTCCCGGCCGCTCCCGCGCCACGGGATCCACCGCGACCGCCTGGCCCGCAACGCCAGCTGATCCACGAAGGCCAGCGCCACGAGGGCGCAGACCAGCCCCGGAACGCTCATCGCCCAGAACAGCGCCATCTGGTCCGCCTCTCCGCGGGAGTGTCCCGTCCACGGGCGCCGGGCGTTCGTCCCGGCAGCCGTTCAACCTCCAGTAGACCCGCCGGGTTCCGGAGCCGTCCAGAGCTCCCGGGCAGGGATGCCGCGCGGGGCGCCGCCCGTGGGGGCCGCTCGTGGGGGCCGACGGCGGTAAGGCGTTCAGCACCTCACCCGCCCGAGCGGGGCCGCCTCACCCCGGACATGGCAGAAGGCCCGGAGTGAGATCACTCCGGGCCTTCGTCGGTGGGCCTAACAGGACTTGAACCTGTGGCCTCTTCCTTATCAGGGAAGCGCTCTAACCGTCTGAGCTATAGGCCCTTGCCGCACTGAAAGATTAGCGGACCGACGGCCGATCTCCCAAATCCGTATCCGCGGCGGTGTCGGGGCGGCTCCCCGGGGCGCCTGCGGCCAGGTGCAGCTCAGGGCGTTGCGGGCGCAGGAGCCACTGCTCGCGGGTGGCCGGGAGGCCGGCCGAGCTGTTGGCCGGGGTGCGGACCGCGAGGACCTGGTTGACCCCGATCCGGTTCTCCTCGAAGGCCAGCGCGGAGGCCGCCATGTAGAGCCGCCAGACCCGCGCGCGGCCGCGGCCGACCAGGCGGACGGCCTGGCCCCAGTTGGCCTCCAGGTTGGACACCCAGTCGCGCAGGGTCAGGGCGTAGTGCTCCCGCAGCGACTCGACGTCCCGCACCTCGAAGCCGGCCTCCTCCAACAGCGAGACCGTGCTGCCCACCGGGGAGAGCTCGCCGTCCGGGAAGACGTACTTCCGGATGAAGGGGCTCAGCTCGTACGGCTCGTCGGGCAGGCTCGGGCGGCGGGAGATCTGGTGGTTGAGCAGGCGGCCGCCCGGCTCCAGCAGCCGGTACAGGCCGGAGGCGTAGGTGAGGTACTGCGCGGAGCCGACGTGCTCGGCCATGCCGACGCTGGAGATGGCGTCGAACGGGCCGTCCGGGATCTCCCGGTAGTCCTGCAGCCGGACCTCGACCCGGTCGCCGAGACCGGCGTCGGCGACCCGGCGGCGGGCCAGCTCGACCTGCTCCGCGGAGATCGAGACGCCGACCGCGCTCACGCCGTAGTGCTCGGCGGCGTGCAGCAGCAGCGAGCCCCAGCCGCAGCCGACGTCCAGCAGCCGCATCCCGGGGCGCAGGCCCAGCTTGCGGCAGATCAGGTCGAGCTTGGCCTCCTGGGCCGCCTCCAGGCTCTTGGCCTCGGGCGTCCAGTACGCGCAGGAGTACACCATCGAGGAGCCGAGCACGAGGCGGTAGAAGTCGTTGCCGACGTCGTAGTGGTGGCTGATGGCCGCGCGGTCCCGGCTGCGGCTGTGCAGGCGTCCGCGGACGGCCCGGGCCTCCTCCGGCGGCGGGGTCGGCTGCAGGCCCAGGGCGCCGATCCGCAGGGCGGTGCGCAGCAGGTCCCGCCCCCTGGGGCCGACCGCGTCGGTCACGCCCAGGCCGAGCCGGCGGATCTCCGGGCGCTCGGCGAACTGCGCGACCACCGACAGCACCTCGTAGAGGTCGGTGTCGGAGGCCAGCTCGATGTCCCCGGCGACGTACGCCCGGGCCAGGCCCAGCTCGTTCGGCTGCCAGACCAGGCGGCGGACCGCCCGGCGGCTGCGCAGGAGCAGGGTGGGGGCCCCGGGGGGCCCGGCGATGCTGCCGTCCCAGGCCTGGACGCGAAGCGGGATCGGTGATCCCAGCAGCCCCTCCAGCGATCCGACCATCTGCCGTGCGAGCTCAGCCATTGCGCGCCTCCGTCCAGCCGTCCTGCCGTACCTGTCCGAACCTGCGCCTCACGAGGGCCCGCGTCCTCACGGACCGGTGCCCTCACGAACCAGCGTCCAGCTAAGCCCACGGCGGCCGTCGCGGAACCCGGCGGCACGCCGGGTCGCGACGCCCGTCACCCGAACGCCGGGCGCCCGCAACGCCGACGGGCCCCGAAGGCTGCAACAGCCTTCGGGGCCCGCACATTCCAGCTGGGGTGACCCGGCGTCAGTCCTCTTCCGCGAGGGTCAACTCGACGCCCCCGGTGAACCCGGCGGCGGTGTTGTAGATGAACGCCGACAGCGTGGACAGCGCGGTCAGCAGCACCACGTCGACCACGGCGATCAGCACGGTGAAGCCCATCACCTTGCCGAAGCCCACGTAGTCCATCAGGTTGAGGCCGCCGGTGGTGTCCGAGCCGGTGACGTCCTTGAGGGTCTTGGACAGCGAGTCGAAGACCCCGAGCGAGTCGAGGGTCATCCAGAGCACCGCGGCCGCGACGATCATGATCACGCCGACCGCCAGCGACAGCAGGAAGCTGACCTTCATGACCGACCAGGGGTCGGCCTTGGTCACCCGCAGCCGTGCCTTGCGCGTCCGGCCGGCGGCGGCGACGGCCGCGGGGCCAGGACGCCGGGCCGTGCCGGCCGAGGTCGCCGGGCCGGGCGCGGAGGCGGCGCCCGCCGGGGTGCCCCGGGCCGGCGTGGGCTGGCCCTTGGCGTACGTCGTCGGCGTCGAGAACCCGTTTCCGCCGGCCGGCGGCGCGGCGGGCGGCGGCGGCGCCGGCGTGCCGTACCCGCCCGCCGCACCCGGCTGACCCGCCGAGCCGACCGGGGGCATCAGCGAGGTGGACGCCGCCGGGTGCTCGCCCGGAGTCTGCGGCGCGCCGCCGTACGGCATGCCGCCCTGTGCTGCGCCCGGACGGCCGCCCGCGGCGCCTCCCGCAGCACCCGTGGCTCCACTCACCCTGGTCCTCCCGCACTCCCCACCAGACCGGCGGTCACCGGTCTGGTTCATCACCCGTCACCCAGCGCCCGGCGGGATTGCCCGGTACTGGTCGGCGGCCGGTACCGACGCGCGCCTGGCGCGTCGGTACCGGCCCCCGGGACACGAGATCAGGCCTCGGCGTCCTCGCCACCCGCCGTCACCGTGCCGTCAGCAGTCTCGACGGCGTCGCCGGACTCGGCCGTGATGGCCTCGTCCTCCGCCGTCTCCTCGTCCTCCGCCTCCGCGTTGCGGGCCATGCCCACGACCGCGTCGCGTTTTCCGAGGTTGATCAGTTGGACGCCCATCGTGTCACGTCCGGTTTCACGAACTCCGGAAACCCTTGTGCGGATTACACCACCCGAGAGGGTGATCGCCATGATCTCGTCCGTGGAGTCGACCACCAGGGCGCCCACCAGCGAGCCACGACCCTCGACGATCTTCGCCGCCTTGGTGCCGTAGCCGCCGCGCCCCTGGACACGGTACTCGTCCACCGGAGTCCGCTTCGCATACCCGCCGTCCGTCGCGGTGAACACGTACGTGCCCTCCCGTACGACGTTCATCGACAGCAGCTCGTCGTCCTCCCGGAAGGCCATGCCCTTCACCCCGGAGGTGGCCCGGCTCATCGGGCGCAGGGAGTCGTCGGTGGCCGTGAAGCGGATCGACTGCGCCTTGCGCGACACCAGCAGCAGGTCGTCGTCGGCGGAGACCAGCTCGGCGCCGATCAGCTCGTCGTCCCGGCCGTTCTCGTCCGTCCGCAGGTTGATCGCGATCAGACCGCCGGAGCGCGGCGAGTCGTAGTCCTTGAGAGGCGTCTTCTTGACCAGGCCGGCCCGGGTGGCCAGCACCAGGTACGGCTTGTCGTTGTAGGTGCGCACCGCCATCACCTGGGTGATGTGCTCGTCCGGCTGGAAGGCCAGCAGGTTCGCCACGTGCTGGCCGCGGGCGTCGCGGCCGGCGTCCGGCAGCTCGTAGCCCTTGGCGCGGTAGACCCGGCCCTTGTTGGTGAAGAAGAGGATCCAGTTGTGCGTGGTGGTGACGAAGAAGTGGTCGACGAGGTCGTCCTGCTTCAGCTGCGCGCCGCGCACGCCCTTGCCGCCGCGCTTCTGCGAGCGGTAGAGGTCGCTGCGGGTGCGCTTGACGTAGCCGCCACGGGTGATCGTGACGACGATGTCCTCCTCCGCGATCAGGTCCTCGACGGACATGTCGCCGTCGAAGGGGATCAGCGTGGAGCGCCGCTCGTCGCCGTACTTCTCGACGATCGCGGTCAGCTCCTCGGAGATGATCTCGCGCTGGCGGGGCGGCGAGGCCAGGATCGCGTTGTACTCGTCGATCTTGCGCTGGAGCTCGTCGTGCTCGTCCATGATCCGGCGGCGCTCCAGGGCGGCCAGCCGGCGCAGCTGCATCTCCAGGATCGCGTTGGCCTGGAGCTCGTCGATCGACAGCAGGCCCATCAGGCCGGTGCGGGCGGCGTCGGCGCTGTCCGAGGCCCGGATCAGCGCGATGACCTCGTCGATCAGGTCGAGCGCCTTGAGCAGCGCGCGCAGGATGTGCGCCCGCTCCTCGGCCTTGCGCAGCCGGAAGGTGGTGCGGCGGACGATGACCTCGACCTGGTGGTTGACCCAGTGCCGGATGAAGGCGTCCAGCGACAGCGTGCGCGGCACGCCGTCCACCAGGGCCAGCATGTTGGCGCCGAAGTTGGTCTGCAGGTCGGTGTGCTTGTAGAGGTTGTTCAGCACCACCTTGGCGACCGCGTCGCGCTTGAGCACGACCACCAGCCGCTGGCCGGTCCGCGAGGAGGACTCGTCGCGGACGTCGGCGATGCCGGCCACCCGGCCGTCCTTCACCAGGTCGGCGATCTTGAGCGCGAGGTTGTCCGGGTTGACCTGGTACGGCAGCTCGGTGATCACCAGACACTGACGGCCCTGGATCTCCTCGACCTCCACCACCGCGCGCATGGTGATCGAGCCGCGGCCGGTGCGGTAGGCGTCCTCGATCCCGCGGCGGCCCACGATCAGCGCACCGGTCGGGAAGTCGGGGGCCTTGATCCGCTCGATCAGGGCCTCCAGCAGCTCCTCGTTGGAGGCCTCGGGGTGCTCCAGCGCCCAGAGCGCGCCGGAGGCGACCTCGCGCAGGTTGTGCGGCGGGATGTTGGTGGCCATGCCGACCGCGATACCGGTGGCACCGTTGATCAGCAGGTTGGGGATGCGGGCCGGCAGGACGGTCGGCTCCTGCGAGCGGCCGTCGTAGTTGGCGGCGAAGTCGACGGTCTCCTCGTCGATGTCCCGCATCATCTCCATGGCCAGCGGCATCATCTTGCACTCGGTGTAGCGCATGGCCGCCGCCGGGTCGTTGCCCGGTGAGCCGAAGTTGCCGTTGCCGTCCACCAGCGGCATCCGCAGCGACCACGGCTGCGCGAGGCGCACCACGGTGTCGTAGATCGAGGTGTCGCCGTGCGGGTGGTAGTTGCCCATCACGTCGCCGACGACGCGGGCGCACTTGTAGTAGCCCTTCTCGGGGCGGTAGCCGCCGTCGTACATCGCGTACAGGACGCGGCGGTGCACCGGCTTGAGGCCGTCGCGGACCTCGGGCAGCGCGCGGCTGACGAT
The DNA here is from genome assembly GCF_041435095.1 of Kitasatospora sp. NBC_00315. NCBI lineage: Bacteria > Bacillati > Actinomycetota > Actinomycetes > Kitasatosporales > Streptomycetaceae > Kitasatospora > Kitasatospora sp. NBC_00315. The sequence goes on from NZ_CP108025.1 coordinate 4,118,805, forward strand.
CACGCTCATCGCGTAGTCGAGGTAGGAGCGCTGCATCTCGGTCTCGAGCTCGATCGGCTCGACCCGGGACACGAAGACGTCGGTGGCGGTGCTGTCCGGCTGCTCGCCGTCGGGACGGTTCTCGTCGACCACTGGTGGTCAGTTTCCTTTCACGCGTGACTGGTACGGATGCGGGGGGCTGCCCCCGTCACACGTCCAGGAAGCGGACGTCCTTGGCGTTGCGCTGGATGAAGGACCGGCGGGCCTCGACGTCCTCGCCCATCAGCACCGAGAAGAGGTCGTCGGCACGGGCCGCGTCCTCCAGGGTGATCTGCTGGAGCAGGCGGTGCGCCTGGTCCATGGTGGTGATCCGCAGCTCCTCGGCGTTCATCTCGCCGAGACCCTTGAAGCGCTGGATCGCGTCGTCCTTGGGCAGCCGGCGGCCGGCCGCGGTGCCGGCGGCGATCACGGAGTCCTTCTCGCGGTCGGAGTAGACGTAGTCGAAGTCGTCCCGGCCCCACTTGATCTTGTACAGCGGCGGCATCGCCAGGTAGACGTAGCCGGACTCGACCAGCGGGCGCATGAAGCGGAACAGCAGGGTCAGCAGCAGGGTGCGGATGTGCTGCCCGTCGACGTCGGCGTCCGCCATCAGAACGATCTTGTGATAGCGGAGCTTGGACTCGTCGTAGTCCTCCTGGATCCCGCAGCCGAAGGCCGAGATCAGCGCCTGGACCTCGGTGTTCTGCAGCACCTTGTCGATCCGGGCCTTCTCGACGTTCAGGATCTTGCCGCGGATCGGGAGGATCGCCTGGATCCGCGGATCACGGCCCTGCTTGGCCGAGCCGCCGGCCGAGTCGCCCTCGACGATGAAGATCTCGCACTCGGACGGGTCCTTGGACTGGCAGTCGCTCAGCTTGCCCGGCAGCGAGGCGCTCTCCAGCAGGCCCTTGCGGCGGGTGAGGTCACGCGCCTTGCGGGCCGCGACCCGGGCGGTGGCCGCCTGGATCGACTTGCGGATGATGTCCGAGGCCTCGGTGGGGTGGCGGTCCAGCCAGTCGTTCAGCTGCTCGTGCACTACCTTCTGGACGAAGGTCTTCGCCTCGGTGTTGCCCAGCTTGTCCTTGGTCTGGCCCTCGAACTGCGGCTCGCCCAGCTTGACCGAGATGATCGCGGTCAGGCCCTCGCGGATGTCCTCGCCGGAGAGGTTGTCGTCCTTCTCCCGGAGCAGCTTCTTGTCCCGCGCGTAGCGGTTCACCAGGCCGGTCAACGCGGCGCGGAAGCCCTCCTCGTGGGTACCGCCGCCGTGCGTGTGGATGGTGTTGGCGAAGCTGTAGACGCTCTCGGTGTACGAGGTGTTCCACTGCATCGCGATCTCCACCGAGATCGACCTGTCCTTGTCCTCCTGCTCGAAGTCGATCACGGAGGGGTGGATCACGTCGCCCTTGCGGGAGTTGAGGTGCGTCACGAAGTCGGCGATGCCGCCGTCGTACCGGTACGTGATGGAGAGCGGGTTGCCCTCCTCGTCCAGGTGCTCCACGCGCTCGTCCGTCAGCGAGATGGTCAGGCCCTTGTTCAGGAAGGCCATCTCCTGGAACCGGCGCGAGAGCGTCTCGAAGGAGTAGACGGTGGTCTCGAAGATGTCCGGGTCGGCCCAGAACGTCACGCTGGTGCCGGTGCGGTCGCTCGCCTCGTGCTGGACCAGCGGAGCGGTCGGCGCACCCTGCTTGTACTCCTGCGACCAGCGGTGGCCGTCGGTGTGGATCTCCACCGCGAGCCGGGTCGACAGCGCGTTCACGACCGAGACGCCGACGCCGTGCAGACCGCCGGAGACGGCGTAGCCGCCGCCACCGAACTTGCCGCCCGCGTGCAGGACGGTGAGGACGACCTCGACGGCCGGCTTGTCCTGACCCGGGACGTTGCCCACCGGGATGCCGCGGCCGTTGTCGACGACCCGGACCGAGCCGTCGGCCTGGATGTTCACCGAGATGGTGTCGGCGTGCCCGGCCAGCGCCTCGTCGACGGAGTTGTCCACGACCTCGTACACCAGGTGGTGCAGGCCGCGCTCGCCCGTCGAGCCGATGTACATGCCGGGGCGCTTGCGGACGGCGTCGAGGCCTTCCAACACCTGGATCGCGTTGGCGTCGTAGGACTTCCCGGTCGCCGGGTCGATGGGTTCCTGGGTCTGGCTGGGGTTGCCGGAATCGGCCACGAAGCGCCCTCTCTGGCACAGCACGGGCCGCATCGCCCCTCATGAACGGAGGGCGTGCGACCACGGCGGTTCGACTCGGTTGCTACTAGCAACAGTGTTTGGCTTTCAGTCTACCGGTACGACTGACAGAGATGGGCGTTTGGCAGCCCCTGAGGGCAGATATGCCGCCCGAAACACCCTCCGGACATGTCCCGATACTCGCCCAGGGGGCCCAGAGCGCTCCAAAGGGCCGTCAGCGGTTCCGGAAGCTCGCCGTCCGGCCCGCAACCGGCCCACCGGCCTCACCCCCAGGTGTCCCCGGGCCCCTTGCTCCCGGGCGCGCGCAGCCGCCCGTACGCCCTGACCGGCGCCGCGGGAGCCAGCACCTTGATCGTCTTGACCGTGCCGTGCCCCAGGTCGTGATTCAGTCTGGCCACCAACTGTCGCGCGAGCAGACGAAGTTCGGTCGCCCAGGCGGTCGAGTCGCACTGCACGGTCAGAACCGCCGTCGCCTCCTCGTAGTGTTTCGGCTCACAGTGCGCCGAAATGTTCGGACCGACGATCTGCGGCCAGCGCCCCATCACCCCGCCCACCGCCGCCGGCGCCTCCCAGCCCCGCTCGGTGATCAGCCGGTTCAGCGCGGCGCCCAGGGGCACCGGGTCGCGCCCGTCCGCCCGGGCACCGCTGCGCAGGCCGTGCCGTTTCGCCTCGCGCTTCTCACGCACCTGCTCGCCCCGCTTGCGCGCCTGCTCCTTGGCGGCCCTCAGCGCCACCCGCGCCAGGTCCACGCCCGAGGGCTCCTGGGCCCGCTGCGCCGGATCGGCCGTCGGATCACTCACGACGATCTCCTTGTCCCCAGGCTGTGGACACCGTCCAACGGGCGCGGTGAGCCGTCCAGCTTACGAGGTCGCCGGGGTGTCCGGGACACGATGCGCCACGGGAGGCGGCGCCCGCCACGCAGGAACGTCCGGCGCGGGTCACGGGTCGAGCCGCCGGACCTCGCCGTCCGCCACCGCGAACCGGGCCCCGGCCAGCGCCTTCGGCACGTCGTCCGCCACCGCCGCCGTCACGAGCACCTGCTCGCCCCCGGCGACCAGCTCCGCCAACCGGTCGCGGCGCCGTGCGTCCAGCTCGGCGAACACGTCGTCCAGGATCAGCACCGGCTCCCCGCCGTCGGCCCGCAGCAGTTCGTAGGAGGCCAGTCGCAGCGCCAGCGCGTACGACCAGGACTCGCCGTGGCTCGCGTATCCCTTGGCGGGCAGCGGGCCCAGCCGCAGCACCAGTTCGTCCCGGTGCGGTCCGACCAGGGTCAGGCCGCGGTCGATCTCCTGCTTGCGGGCCGCCAGCAGGGCACCCAGCAGCTGTTCCTCGGCCTGCTCGCGACTGGACGGCAACTCGCCCTCGAAGGAGCTGCGGTACTCCAGGACGGTCTCCCCGCCGCCCGGCGCCAGCTGCTCGTAGGCCTGCCGCACCAGCGGCTGCAGGCTGGCGACCAGCTGCAGCCGGAACGCCGTGAGTTCGGCTCCCGCCCTGGCCAGATGACCGTCCCACACCTCCAGGGTGGAGAGGTCCGCGCCCTTGCCGCCGCCGGACCGGCGGGCCGTCGCGGCGGTCTTCAGCAGCGCGTTGCGCTGCTTCAGCACCCGTTCGTAGTCCTGCCGCACCCCGGCCAACCGCGGCGCCCGGGCGGTCAGCAGCTCGTCCAGGAAGCGCCGCCGCTCGCCCGGGTCGCCCTTGACCAGCGTGAGGTCCTCCGGGGCGAACAGGACGGTGCGCAGCAGGCCGAGCACGTCGCGGGGGCGGACGTTGTCGGAGCGGTTGATCCGGGCCCGGTTGGCCTTGCCGGGGGTGATCTCCAGCTCGACCAGCGTGCTGCGGGTACCGGTCGTGATCGAGGTCCGCACCACGGCCCGCTCCGCGCCGAGCCGGATCAGCGGGGCGTCGGTGGCGACCCGGTGGCTGCCCAGGGTGGCGACGTAGCCGATGGCCTCCACCAGGTTGGTCTTGCCCTGGCCGTTGGGGCCGACGAACGCCGTCACGCCCGGGTCGAGGGGCACCTCGACCCGGGCGTACGACCGGAAGTCGGCGAGCGACAGATGCGCTACATGCATGGGTGTGGACTGCGCTCGCCTTCTGGTCCTGCCGGTCTCTGTCCCGCCGGAGCGGTCGCTCCTACTTGTTCTCGACCGCGTGGCCGCCGAACTGGTTGCGCAGCGCGGCGATCATCTTCATCTGCGGGGAGTCGTCCTGGCGGGAGGCGAAGCGCGCGAAGAGCGAAGCCGTGATGGCCGGCAGCGGCACCGCGTGGTCGATGGCGGCCTCGACCGTCCAGCGGCCCTCGCCGGAGTCCGCGGCCCAGCCCTTGAGCTTGGCCAGGTGCTCGTCGTCGTCCAGCGCGCGGACGGCGAGGTCGAGCAGCCAGGAGCGGATGACCGTGCCCTCCTGCCAGCTGCGGAAGACCTCGCGCACGTCGGTGACCTCGGGGGCCGCCTCCAGCAGCTCCCAGCCCTCGGCGAAGGCCTGCATCATCGCGTACTCGATGCCGTTGTGGACCATCTTCGCGAAGTGGCCGGCGCCCACCGCGCCCGCGTGCACGGCGCCGAACTCGCCCTCGGGCTTGAGGGAGTCGAACACCGGCTGCGCCTTGGCCACGTGCTCGGCGTCGCCGCCGTACATCAGCGCGTAGCCGTTCTCCAGGCCCCAGACACCGCCCGAGACGCCGCAGTCGACGAAGCCGATGCCCTTGGCCGCCAGCGACTCGGCGTGCTTGATGTCGTCGGTCCAGCGGGAGTTGCCGCCGTCGACCACGACGTCACCGGGGGAGAGCAGCTCGGCGAGCTCGTCGACGGTCGCCTGGGTCGCGGCGCCGGCCGGGACCATCACCCAGACGACGCGGGGGCTCTGGAGCTTGTCCACGAGCTCCTGAAGGCTGTCCACGTCGGAGATGTCCGGGTTGCGGTCGAAGCCGATGACGGTGTGGCCGGCGCGGCGGATCCGCTCGCGCATGTTGCCGCCCATCTTGCCGAGACCGATGAGGCCGAGCTCCATGTCCTGGTCCTTACCTGTGGTGACGTGCCTGACGGCGGCGCCGTTGCCGCACAGATTGAGCCTACGCCGGGAGGGGGCGCGCCCTCGGCGGGTGAGCCGCCGACACAGCCGGTGGCGGTGAGGGAACCGTCGCGGGCCGGAGCCGGAGCGGCGAGGGCCCACCGAACCGGCGCGGCCTCCGCCGGTCCTCGCACGGCGAGAGGCGGAGGCCGTCCACAGGTTGTGCACAGCCTGTGGGTACAGCTGGGGACGCGCGGCCGGATCAGCCGGAGAGGCGCACCGGCATGATCAGGTACTGGTACGCCTCGTCCGCCTCGGCGTCCGCGGCGGGCCTGCCGCTCAGCAGGGCCGGCTTGGTCGAGGTGGTGAAGCTGAGCTGGGCGTACGCGGAGTCGATGGCCTTGAGGCCCTCCTCCAGGTAGCCCGGGTTGAACGCGATCGAGATGTCGTCGCCCTCGAGGTCGGCGTCGATCCGCTCGGTGGCCTGGGCGTCGTCGCCCGAGCCCGCCTCCAGGGTGAGCACGCCCTGCTCGAAGTTCAGCCGGACGGGAGTGTTGCGCTCGGCGACCAGCGAGACGCGCTTGAGCGCCTCCAGGAACGGCTGGGTCTGGATCGCGGCGACCGCGCTGAACTCGGTCGGGAACAGGCTGCGGAACTTCGGGAACTCGCCCTCCAGCAGCCGGGTGGTGGTCCGGCGCCCGGCACCCTCGAAGCCGATCAGGCCCTCGCCCGCGCCGCCGGAGGCCAGCGCGATGGAGACGGTGTCGCCACTGCCGAGGGACTTGGCGATGTCCTGCAGGGTCTTGGCGGGCACCAGCGCGACGGCCGAGATGTCGGCCTGCTCGGGCTTCCACATCAGGTCGCGGACGGCGAAGCGGTAGCGGTCCGTGGCGGCCAGCGTGATCCGGTCGCCCTCGATCTCGACCCGGACGCCGGTGAGCACCGGCAGGGTGTCGTCACGGCCGGCGGCCACGGCGGCCTGGCTCACCGCGGAGGCGAAGACGTCGCCCGGGACGGTGCCGGTCGCGGTCGGCATCTGGGGCAGGGCCGGGTACTCGTCCACCGGCAGGGTGGGCAGGGTGAACCGCGAACTGCCGCAGACCACGGTGACCCGCTGGCCGTCGGTGGAGATCTCCACCGGCCTGTTGGGAAGGTTGCGCGAGATGTCGTTGAGCAGGCGCCCGGAGACCAGGACGGTGCCGGCCTCCTCGACGTCCGCCTCGGGCTCGACCCGGGCCGAGACCTCGTAGTCGAAACCGGAGAGCGCCAGGCTGCCCTCCTGGGCCGTCAGCAGCAGGCCGGCGAGCACCGGCACCGGCGGCCGCGCCGGGAGGCTGCGAGCAGCCCAGGCCACCGCCTCCGCGAGGACGTCACGCTCCACCCGGAACTTCACCGGTAACCGCCTCCTGGATCGAGCTCTCGCCCGCAGTCTCTGTCTGGTTCGTCTTGATCGTCTGCCGGTAGCCGTCCGCCGAGCTCTGCCACTCCGCATCCGGTTGCCGAAGGACAGTCTGTCGTACTCCACGGACAGACGGGGCAGACGGGCGGAAGCAACCCGAACAGGTGTCGCCATCCGGTTGTCCACAGATTTCGGGCCCACCCACTGTTAAGCAGGTTCAGGGGTCTATAGGTGTAGTGGTAGTAGTAGGGCCTGTGGATACCGTGGATAACCCTGTTTCCGCAGGTCAGACCGGGTTTTTTGTCCACAGAGGGTGTGGACGGCACCGGTGGATAACCAGGGCCTGCTGTGGACGGCGGAGCGTTACCCACAGGGCACGCTGAGTATCCACAGGTTATCCCCAGGGTCGTCCCCAGATCATGGACCGGTTATCCACTGCGTCGGGTCAACAGTACGTGACGCCTTTCACACCTGGGCATGAACGGCCGGGCAATGTTGTCGAACTGTGGATGCGGCTGTGGAGAAGCTGGGGATAACGTACGCCGGCCTGGGGACAAGCGGTGGACAACCCGAACGGCCCATTGACGGCCCGTCCGTTGTCCACAGCCTGTGGACAACGGTTGTGCACAAGTCCACAGGCACCTGACCTGCGCTGAAGAGAGTAGCGGCGGCGCGCCTGTGGAGGAATTCTGGATAACTTCCGACTCCCCAGGCTGTGGACGGGGAGAAGGCACCCGTACCTGTGGACGACGGCGTTCGGCGCCCGGCCTGTTCGAATCTCTGGTCAGATGTTCGGCGGGGCGGCGGGTCTGTCGGTCCGTCCGCTGCGGTGATCCTGCCCCGCATCCGTCGTCCTACACCCGCGCGGCGGGCCCGGAGGCCGGCTCCGCAGGACCGTCCACAGGACCGCCGGCGCCTGCCGCGCGGCCGGGGGACGGCCGGGCGACGCGGGGCGGCCCCGCCCCCGGGCGGGGCCGCGCCACCCGGCTCCGGACATGCCGAAGGGGCGCCGGGACCACGCCCCGACACCCCTGTGGATGCCCCGACCGCCGCCGTGCGGCTAGCTCTTGATGCGGTTCGTCAGTTCGGTGACCTGGTTGTAGATCGAGCGCCGCTCCGCCATCAGCGAGCGGATCTTGCGGTCCGCGTGCATCACCGTGGTGTGGTCGCGGCCGCCGAACTGTGCGCCGATCTTCGGCAGCGAGAGGTCGGTGAGCTCCCGGCACAGGTACATCGCGATCTGACGCGCCGTCACCAGCACCCGGCTGCGCGAGGATCCGCAGAGGTCGTCGACGCCGAGCCCGAAGTAGGCGGCGGTCTGCTGCATGATGACCTGCGCGGTGATCTCCGGTCCGGCGTCCTCGTCCCCGCCGGGGATCAGGTCCTTGAGGACGATGCCGGCCAACTCCAGGTCCACCGGCGCCCGGTTGAGGTTGGCGAACGCGGTGACCCGGATCAGCGCGCCCTCCAACTCCCGGATGTTGCGGGTGATCCGGGAGGCGATGAACTCCAACACGTCGGCCGGGGCGTTCAGTTGCTCCTGGATCGCCTTCTTGCGCAGAATCGCGATCCGGGTCTCCAGCTCCGGCGGGGTGACGTCGGTGATCAGCCCCCACTCGAAGCGGTTGCGGAGCCGGTCCTCCAGCGTGATCAGCTGCTTGGGCGGCCGGTCGGAGGAGAGCACGATCTGCTTGTTGGCGTTGTGCAGGGTGTTGAAGGTGTGGAAGAACTCCTCCTGCGTGGACTCCTTGCTGGCGAGGAACTGGACGTCGTCCACCAGCAGGATGTCCATGTCCCGGTAGCGCTTGCGGAACGCGTCCGCCTTGCCGTCCCGGATCGAGTTGATGAACTCGTTGGTGAACTCCTCGGAGCTCACGTAGCGGACCCGGGTACCGGGGAAGAGGCTGCGCGAGTAGTGCCCGATGGCGTGCAGCAGGTGGGTCTTGCCCAGCCCGGACTCGCCGTAGATGAAGAGCGGGTTGTACGCCTTGGCCGGGGCCTCGGCCACCGCCACCGCCGCCGCGTGCGCGAAGCGGTTGCTGGCGCCGATCACGAAGGTGTCGAAGAGGTACTTGGGGTTCAGGCGGGCGGCCGGCTCGTCCTTGCGGGAGCCGCCGGCCGGGGGAGCGCCGGGCGGGGCGGGCACACCGGGGCTCGGGCTGCGCTCGGGCAGACCGGGGCGGACCGAACGCTCGGCGGCGGGCACCGAGGGGCGGCCCTGGGGCTGCCGGCCACGGTCCGCCGGGGGCAGCAGCTGGCCGCCCGCCTCGGAGGCGTCCTGTCCCTGCCGCGCGCCGGGGCCGGGGGAGCGGCGGCCGACCGGCCGTGGCCCGCCGGGGGGCGGGCCGTACGCGCCGCCGAAGAGGTCGCCCTGCGCGTCGGCCGGGCCGCCCTGGGAGTCCTGCTGCTCGCGGTAGCCGGAGCGCGGGGGCTGGTCCTGGTCCTGGTAGCCGCCCTGGGCCTCCCAGTCGCCGCCCGGCCGCTCGGCCGGCGGCCAGGGCTGCTGGGGAGCGCCGCCGTACGGGGCCGGTCGCTGCTCGTAGCCGGCGGTGTCGTACCGGCCGCGCTCGTAGCCCTCGTCGTAGGAGCGGTCGTAGGGCCGGCCGCTGCCGTACTCACCGCTCTGGGACGGGTACGCCTCGGGGCGGTCGGAACGGTACCCGGGCTCGTCCTGGTAGGGCGGCCTGGGCTGGCGCTCGGGCCACTCCGGGACGCGGCCCTGCGGATGCCCCTGGAGGTGGCCCTGCGGGTCCTCCACGGGCTCCTGCGGGTGATGCTCGGCCGGCGGCCCCGCGGGTGCGGGAGCGGCGGCCGGGGGGACGGCGTTGGCGTCCACCATCACGGCGATCCGGACCGGGCGGCCGAACTCACGGGTCAGCGCGTCGCTCAGCTGCGGCAGAAGCCGGCCCTCCAGCACCTGCTTGGCGAACTCGTTCGGGGCCGCCAGCAGTGCGGTGTCGTGCATCATCCACATCGGCTGGGTGCGGCGTACCCACTGCTTGTCCTTGTCACCGACGTCCGGGTCGTTGACCAGCCGCTCGACGACCCTCGCCCAGACCGGGACGAGATCGCTGTTGACATCAGCCACTGGTGCACGCTTTCTCGGTTCCCCGCGGCTCCAGCAGGGGTTGATGGAACTGGAAACTGTTGATCGGAGAAGGATCGAAGAACAAACCAGACAAGTCCTGCAACGGTAGTCAGCGGGCAGAGTTGATTCAAGTCGTTGTCCACAGGCTGTGGGCGAACGGGAACCTGCAGCCCGGGGGCGTGTCATCACCCGGTTTGACCCCCGGACCCGCCGCCGCGTACCGTAACCAGGTCGAGTTGTCGATGGCCGCTGCCGCATGTCCGCGGGTCCACCCGCATCACATAAGGCGCGCAGCACGGGCGCCGTGGATTGTCCAGAACCCCAGCAGACCTGGGAGGACGGACCGGATTCCCTGCACAGGGGAGATCACGCGGACGCACGGTGACGGCCAAGCGACCCCCCGTCATCCTACGATTCACATCAGGAGCCCCCGAGTGAGCAAGCGCACTTTCCAGCCGAACAACCGTCGTCGCGCGAAGACCCACGGCTTCCGGCTGCGGATGCGTACCCGTGCCGGCCGCGCCATCCTGGCGACCCGCCGTGCCAAGGGCCGCAGCGCCATCTCCGCCTGATCCGCGCCAGAGTCTGCTGTGCTGCCCTCCGAGAACCGGCTGCGGCGGCGCCAGGACTTCGCGACCGCGGTGAAACGCGGTCGCCGGGCCGGCCGGCCCCTGTTGGTCGTCCATCTCAGTAGAGACGGCGATCCCCAGGGGCAGGCCGACCGGACCAGCGACATCCGCCCGCACGTCGCCGAGGGGACACCTTCGGCGCGTGCGGGTTTCGTCGTGAGCAAGGCCGTGGGACCAGCGGTCGTGCGCAATCTGGTGAAGCGCCGCCTACGTCACCTGGTCCGTGATCGCCTCTCCAGGCTGCCCGCCGGTAGCCTGATAGTGGTGCGCGCGCTGCCTCCGGCAGGTTCCGCCTCGTACCACGATCTTGAGCACGACCTGGACGCGGCCCTCAAGCGGCTGCTCAGGGTCGAGCCGACCGCCACCGCGGCGACAGGAGCAGGGCGATGAAGTACCTGCTGATGGGTCTGATCAGGGTCTACCAGTGGACCATCAGCCCGCTGCTCGGCCCGGTCTGCCGCTACTACCCGTCGTGCTCCCGTTACGGCTACGAAGCCGTCCGGGTGCACGGCGCGGTCAAGGGCGGCGGTCTGACCGCCTGGCGGATCCTCCGTTGCAACCCGTGGTCACCCGGCGGGGTGGACCACGTGCCGGCACGCAAGCACCCGGTGTGGCACCGCAGGCTGCGTGACCTGATGAATTCCCGTGGCAGGGCCGACGCCGGAGCACCGGCGCCCGAGCCCTCCGCCGGTCCGGAGCCCGAGGGCCCGGCGACCATTGGCCCGGCGGCCAATCCCAATGTCCAAGGAGCCTGACCGGTGACCTTCTCCTTCCTGAATCCCCTGTACACAGCGGTGTCCTGGATCATCGTCCAGTTCCACTCGCTGTACAGCCACGTCTTCGACCCGGACGGTGGCTGGGCCTGGGGTCTTGCCATCGCGTCGATGGTGATCGTCATCCGGATCTGCCTGATCCCGCTCTTCGTGAAGCAGATCAAGGCGACCCGGGCCATGCAGGCGATCCAGCCGAAGATGAAGGCCATCCAGGAGCGCTACAAGAACGACAAGCAGCGCCAGTCCGAAGAGATGATGAAGCTGTACAAGGAGGCGGGTACCAACCCGTTCTCCAGCTGCCTTCCGATCATCGTCCAGGCGCCGTTCTTCACCGCCCTGTACGGCGTGCTGGCCTCGGTCGCCAAGGGCAAGCCGATCGGCGTCATCAGCGGCGCCCTGCTGGTCAGCGCCGGCAAGGCGCACATCTTCGGCGCCCCGCTCTCGGCGACCTTCGTCAGCAGCCACGAGACCAACGTCAAGATCGTCACCGCGGTGATGATCATCCTGATGTCGGCCTCGCAGTTCGTCACCCAGCGCCAGCTGATGACCAAGAACATGGACCTCACGGTCAAGACGCCGTTCATGCAGCAGCAGAAGATGCTGATGTACGTCTTCCCGGTGATGTTCGCCGTGATGGGCATCAACTTCCCCGTCGGCGTCCTGGTCTACTGGCTGACCACCAACATCTGGTCGATGGGCCAGCAGCTGATCGTCATCCGCAACAACCCGACGCCGGGCAGCATGGCCTGGGACGAGCGTCAGGCCCGGCTGAAGAAGGCCGGCCGGCTCAACCCGGACGGCACCGTGATCAAGGGCAAGTTCTTCGGTCTGCTGCCCGCCGGTGCCACCGCGAAGACCGCTTCGGCCGAGAGCGTGGTCGAGGACTCGGTGCAGGTCCGCCGCCAGCAGCCGCGCAAGCTCACCAAGGCCCAGCGTGCCCACGGCGTCACCGCCACCGGCGCCGCCCCCTCGGTCACCAGCCTGACCAAGGACGAGCAGCCCGAGGAGCCCGCGGACGCCGTCCCGGCCGACTCCGGCACCGCGGCCAAGAGCGGCGCGGCCAAGCCGGCCGCCGCCAAGCCCGCGGTCGCCAAGCAGGGCGCGGCCAGGCCGGGCACCCGCCAGCAGCCGAAGCGCGGCGGGCCGCAGGGCGGCCAGCGGCCGAAGAAGAAGTCCTGACCGGACGGTCTCTCCGATCTTCGTTCCCGGCCCAGCACGCTGGGCCCCACTTCCGAAGGAGTCCATCAGTGACGGAAGGCACCACCACCTCCGCTGTTGAAGCCGAGGCCGAGGGCAGCGCCGACGACAGCACCATCGCGCGCCTGGAGCAGGAGGGCGAGATCGCGGCCGACTACCTGGAGGGTCTGCTCGACATCGCCGACCTCGACGGTGACATCGACATGGACGTGGAGGGCGACCGCGCCCTGGTCTCCATCGTCGGTGAGGGCAACGACCGCTCGCTGCAGCGCCTGGTCGGCCAGGAAGGCGAGGTGCTGGAGGCTCTGCAGGAGCTGACCCGGCTGGCGGTCCACCGGGAGACCGGTGAGCGCAGCCGCCTGATGCTGGACATCGCGGGCTTCCGGGCCCGCAAGCGCTCCGAGCTGGCGACGCTCGGCGCCGAGGCGGCCGAGCAGGTGAAGAGCACGGGTGAGCAGGTCAAGCTGCGTCCGATGACGCCCTTCGAGCGCAAGGTCGTCCACGACGCGGTCGCCGCGGCGGGGCTGCGCAGTGAGTCGGAGGGCGAGGAGCCCCAGCGTTTCGTGGTCGTGCTGCCGGGCTGACGCCGGTGACATCGCTGGCCGGTGGCCACGATGAAGGTCGACCCCGTCCGCCACGTGCGGGCGGGGTCGTCGTCCCTTTGCGGAGCGCACCGTTTGGCGAGAGATGTTTCACGTGAAACGGTGCTGGAGTGCGGGTCGGTGGAATCGTGAGCGGAGAGGCTGAGATGGACACGGAGAGTGGGGCTCCCGGCGGCGAGGCGGTCGCCGAGGGTGCAGGGAGCCCGGGCGAGGCGCCGGCGGCAGCGCGGACGATCTTCGAGGACCGCTTCGAGTCCGCGGTCCGCTACACCGAGCTGCTGGCCACCGCGGGGGTGCAGCGCGGCCTGATCGGCCCCCGCGAGGTGCCACGGCTCTGGGACCGCCACGTACTGAACTGCGCCGTGCTGGCCGAGCTGCTGCCGGCCGGCGCCTCGCTCTGCGACGTCGGATCGGGCGCCGGGCTGCCGGGCATCCCGGTCGCGCTGGCCCGTCCGGACGTCTCGGTCACCCTGCTGGAGCCGCTGCTGCGCCGCACCACCTTCCTGGAGGAGGTGGTCCGCGAGCTCGGTCTGGAGAACGTCACCGTGGTGCGCGGCCGCGCGGAGGAGATGATCGGCAAGCTCGCGGTGGACGTGGTCACCGCTCGCGCGGTGGCGCCGCTGGACCGGCTGGCCGGCTGGGGGATGCCGCTGCTGCGTCCGCACGGGCAGATGCTGGCGCTCAAGGGCGACAGCGCGGAGCAGGAGCTCGCCGACAACCGGGCCGGACTGGCCAAGCTCGGCGCCGTCGAGTGGTCGGTGATCTCGGTGGGCGAGGGGACGCTGGAGACCTCGACCCGGGTGATCCAGGTCAAGGCCGGAGAGAGTCCCGGGGGAGTGAAGGCCGCCACCCGGCGGGCGAGGGCTGCCCGGGCCGGCCGGGCGGCCACCGGAAAGACTCCCGAGCGCGGGCGCGGCGCGGGGCGTCGCCGACGCTGAGCGCGGGGGCCGGCGCCGATCCGGTGCCGGTTGACCGGCCCGGTCGTCCGGGGCGTGACAGGACCGTCGTACGGGCGGGTGGCCTTCCGGCCGCCCGCCCGTTGCCGTTCCCGGGGGCGGGGCCCGGCCCCGGTGCTCAGCGGGTGGCGGGCGGGTGGCCGGAAGGGGCCGACCGGGTGACGTCGGCACGCCGGAGTGTCGGGGCGTCAGATTTCCGACAAAGCGGGCATGGTGTTTCACGTGAAACGTCGCTCCCTGCTTTCCGGAAGTTTTGACCTGCGGCTTCGCCGTGGGCTTGGTCGCAGCCGGGCGGCGACTGTTGCCGCTCCGGTTTCACGTGAAACACTGACCCCCATGCAGGACTCGGAGACCATCGACCAGATCGATGACACGCCCATCGCGCGTGCCGCCCAGGCCGCGGTCCAGGCCATCGGACGGGCCGGTGAGGGGCTGCCCAGGCCGGCCACGACCCGCGTGATCGTGGTGGCCAACCAGAAGGGCGGGGTGGGCAAGACCACCACGACCGTCAACATGGCCGCCTCGCTCGCCATGCACGGACTGCGCGTCCTGGTGGTGGACCTCGACCCCCAGGGCAACGCCTCGACGGCGCTCGGGATCGACCACCACGCCGAGGTGCCGTCCATCTACGACGTCCTGGTCGAGGGCAAGCCGCTCGCCGACGTGGTGCAGCCGGTGGTGGACGTCGAGGGGCTGTTCTGCGTCCCGGCGACCATCGACCTGGCCGGCGCGGAGATCGAGCTGGTCTCGCTGGTGGCCCGCGAGGGCCGGCTGCAGCGCGCCATCGCCGCGTACGAGCAGCCGCTGGACTACATCCTGATCGACTGCCCGCCCTCGCTGGGACTGCTCACGGTCAACGCGATGGTCGCCGGGCAGGAGGTGCTGATCCCGATCCAGTGCGAGTACTACGCGCTGGAGGGTCTCGGCCAGTTGCTGCGCAACGTCGAGCTGGTCAGGGCGCACCTCAACCCGGAGCTGCACGTTTCCACCATCCTGCTCACCATGTACGACGCCCGGACGAGGCTCGCGGCCCAGGTGGCGGAGGAGGTGCGGACGCACTTCGAGCAGGAGGTGCTGCAGACCGCCATCCCCCGTTCGGTCCGGATCTCGGAGGCGCCCAGCTACGGCCAGACGGTGCTGACGTACGATCCGGGTTCCACCGGTGCGTTGTCGTACCTGGAGGCCGCTCGCGAGCTGGCCTTCCGGGCGGTGACCGCCGGGTCCGGCTCGGTGGGGCAGCAGCGCGGCGGTGTCGCGGCGCCGGCTGCCCACACGGTTCAGCACAGTACGACGGAGGGCAATCGGTGAGTGGTCGCAGGGGTCTGGGACGAGGGCTCGGGGCACTGATCCCGGCGGCGACGCCGGCGGCGACCGGTGTGGTGACAGCCCCCCGGACGGCGGAGCCGGCTCCGGGTGACACGGGCGTGGAGCGTCAGCGGACGCCCGCTCCGCTGACGGCGACCGGGCGTGGCACGGTCGCGGCGAAGGCCGCGGCGGAGAGCGTGCGCGAGCAGCAGGGGGAGTCGCAGCAGTCCGACCCGGCACTCGGCCGCCCGGAGCCCACGGACGGGTCGGAGCGGCTGGCGCCGGTCACCGGCGCCAGGTTCGCCGAACTGCCGCTGGACTCGATCACGCCCAACCCGCGCCAGCCGCGTGAGGTCTTCGACGAGGACAAGCTGGCCGAGCTGGTCGCCTCCATCAAGGAGGTGGGCCTGCTCCAGCCGGTCGTGGTGCGCCAGGTCGGGACGGAGCGCTACGAGCTCATCATGGGCGAGCGGCGCTGGCGGGCCTCCCGGGAGGCCGGGCTGGAGCGGATCCCCGCGATCGTCCGGGCCACCGAGGACGACAAGCTGCTGTTGGACGCGCTGCTGGAGAACCTGCACCGGGCGGAGCTCAACCCGCTGGAGGAGGGCGCCGCGTATGACCAGCTGCTGCGTGACTTCTCCTGCACGCACGACGAGCTGGCCGACCGGATCGGCCGCTCACGCTCGCACGTCACCAACACGCTGCGGCTGCTGCGGCTCTCGCCCGCGGTCCAGCGCAGGGTCGCGGCCGGTGTACTGACGGCGGGCCACGCCCGGGCGCTGCTGGGGGTCCAGGACGGCGAGCGGCAGGACCAGCTGGCGAAGCGGATCGTCGCGGAGGGTCTCTCGGTGCGGACCACCGAGGAGATCGTCGCGTTGATGGACCGCGAGGAGACGCCCGCGCGTTCGGCCGGCCCCAAGGCCGGCAAGCTGCTCTCGCCCGCCTTCAACGATCTCGCGGGCCGGCTCTCGGACCGGTTCGAGACCCGGGTCAAGGTCGAGGTCTCGCAGCGGAACGGAAGGCTCGGCAAGGGCAAGGTGGTCCTGGAGTTCGCCTCGGTGGAGGACCTGAACCGCATCCTGGACAGCCTGGCGCCGGGGGAGGACGGGCTACGGCTTTCGGGGAGCTGATCCGGCACCCGGCCGGGCTGTGCGCGAGCAGTCGAACCGATGGGTGCATGTTTCACGTGAAACGCGGCCGAACGAGCCCCGTTTCACGTGAAACATGCACCCATCGGCATGTGGACCTGCGGGCCAGAGGGGGGAATGCTCGAAGTGAGGACGAGGAGGTGCGGGGCATGGGACGCCGGATCGCCCCGCTGACGCTGGACAACCTGGGAGACCTGCCGACGACCTGTCGCTCCTGCGTGTTCTGGGAGCTGGACCCGGTCAGTGCGAGAGAGGCGGTCGAGGCCGGAAAGCCGGAGGCGGAGAAGGAGGGGTGGATCTCCGCCGTCCTGCTGGAGTGGGGATCCTGCGGCCGGATCGCGTACGTCGACGACGCCCCGGCCGGATTCGTGCTGTACGCGCCGCCGGCCTACGTCCCCCGCTCGCTCGCCTTCCCCACCAGTCCGGTGTCGCCCGACGCGGTGCTGCTGATGGTGAGCCGCGTCCTGCCCGGGTACCAGCGGCAGGGGCTGGGCCGGGTGCTGGTCCAGACGGTGGTGAAGGATCTGATGGGGCGCGGGTTCCGGGCGATCGAGGCCTTCGGGGCGATCGGACCGGACCGCCCGAGCTGTGTCCTGCCCGTCGAGCACCTGCTCGCGGTGGGCTTCAAGACCGTCCGGCCGCACTACCGGTACCCGCGCCTGCGACTGGAGGCCCGGAGCACGCTGTCCTGGAAGGGCGACATGGAGGTGGCGTGGGAGCGGCTGCTCGGCGGGGCGCGCAAGGAGCCGGCGCTGCGTCCGTTCTGATCCGGGGAACGCGGGCCGCCCGGATCGTGGATGTCGCAGACGCGGGCGGGAACGAACGACGGTGGCGGATCGATCGGCCGGACTAGAGGAACTCGGCCAGCTCGCGCAGCAGCGCGGCCTTCGGACGGGCACCGGTGATGGACTTCACCGGCTCGCCGTTCTGGTAGACGATCATCGTCGGGATCGAGATGACGTTGTAGGCCGCGGTCGTCTGCTGGTTGGCGTCGACGTCCAGCTTGGCGATGGTGAGCTTGTCGCCGTGCTCGCCGGCGATCTCCTCCAGGATCGGGGCGATCTGACGGCACGGGCCGCACCAGGTCGCCCAGAAGTCGACCAGGACGGGCTTGTCACTCTTGAGGACGTCGGCCTCGAAGGACGCGTCGGTCACGATGTTGGTGGCGCCGGCCACGGGAGCTCCTCAGGGTCACGGACGGGGATTACTACCGGGACAACAACGGCGGGTGCCGATATGTTTCTGCCCCGGCCCGGGGAGGGTGTGTTCCACGTCTGTGCCACGTGAAACCCGCCCGCCCGGATCGATCGGTGGGTGGGGGTCAGACCGCGACGGCGGCGGCCTGGTTCTCCAGGTCGTCCAGCGCGGCGAGGTAGCGCTCGGCGTCCAGCGCGGCGGAGCAGCCGGTGCCGGAGGCGGTGATCGCCTGACGGTAGGTGTGGTCGACCACGTCGCCGGCGCCGAAGACGCCGGGGATGTTGGTGCGGGTGGAGGGCGCCTCGACCTTGAGGTAGCCCTCGGCGTCCAGGTCGAGCTGACCGGTGAACAGCTCGGTGCGCGGGTCGTGGCCGATGGCGATGAACAGGCCGGTGACGGCCAGCTCGCGGGTCTCGCCGGTGGTGGTGTCCCGCAGGGTGACGCCGGTCAGCTTGGGGTCGCCGTGGATGGCCTCGACGGCGCTGTCCCAGGCGAAGCCGATCTTCGGGTCGGCGAAGGCGCGCTCCTGCATGGCCTTGGAGGCGCGAAGGCTGTCCCGGCGGTGGATGACGGTGACGCTGCGGGCGAAGCGGGAGAGGAAGGTGGCCTCCTCCAGCGCGGTGTCGCCGCCGCCGACCACGGCGATGTCCTGGTCGCGGAAGAAGAATCCGTCGCAGGTGGCGCACCAGGAGACACCGCGACCGGAGAGCGCGTCCTCGCGGGCGAGGCCGAGCTTGCGGTGCTGGGAGCCGGTGGTGACGATCACGGCGCGGGCCCGGTGGACGGTGCCCTCGGAGTCGGTGACGGTCTTGACGTCACCGGTGAGGTCGACCGCGACGATGTCGTCCGGGACGAGCTCGGCGCCGAAGCGCTCGGCCTGCGCCCGCATGTTGTCCATCAGCTCGGGGCCCATGATCCCGTCCCGGAAGCCGGGGAAGTTCTCCACCTCGGTGGTGTTCATCAGGGCGCCACCGGCGGTGACGGCTCCCTCGAAGACCAGCGGCTTGAGCGAGGCTCGGGCGGTGTACAGCGCGGCCGTGTACCCGGCCGGGCCGGAACCGATGATGATGACATTACGGACGTCGCTCACTGCATCTCCTGGTTCGCATCGCGACCCGCGCTAGTGCGGGGAGGGCGGTCCTGCTCCGCCGCCCGGGACAACGACTGACCAGTCTCCCGCATTCCCCGGCGGATCAGTACCAGCTGCCCGCACTGTGGGCCGGCTCGGGCGCACCCGGGCCCTGAATCGGAGGCCGCCGGAGCCGTGCGCCGGTGGTTCGCCGGGTCGGCCGTCGGTGTGGGCAGCTGCGGGCTGCGGGCAGGGCTGCGGGCAGGGGGCAGAGCTTCAAGACGCCGACCGGTGCCGCGGTCCGCCGTACGCGGAGGTCAGTGGGCCGCGACGGTGCGGTGCAGCAGGACGGGGGAGGGGCTCGCCGGGCAGGCGGAGTCCACCAGGTACACGTCGAGCCGGTCGGTGTCGCCCGGCACGGCGTACACCAGGACGTCGACGGGAGTGCCCTCGAAACTGCCGTGGTCGGTGGCCAGCAGCGCCGCGGCCACCGACGGCGCGCAGGGCGGCGCCGTCGCGGTGGCGCTCACCGAGCCCTGGCCGGGCCGGACCGGTCCGCCGGCGGCCCCGACCAGCTGCTGGATCTGGGCCGGCAGGGTGGCCTCGCGGTAGTCCGGGCCGGCCGCGCCGAGGGCAGGCTGAGCGCCGGCGGCGCTCCGGGGCCGATCGGATTTGGGGGCGGTCGCACCGGGCGTGCCGGCGAACGGCGCGGCGGGGGAGGCGGCCGAGGCACCGGCGGCGGTGCTGTCGGCGGTGCCCGATCCGGGCGTGCGCAGCAGCAGCGCCCCGAAGGTGACGGCGACCAGGGCGGCGGCCGTCCCGAGCAGGATCCGGCGGCTGCGGTGCGACCGGCCGGGCCCCCTGGGCGGTGCCCCGGCGGCGGGACCGGCCGGTGGCGGCCCGGCGGTGCGGGGGCCGGTGGTGTGCGGGCCGCCGGTCGGGGTGCGGCCGGCCGGAGCGCCGCCGGGCCGAGGGGCGGCGCCCGGGGCCGCGACGGGCCCGGGCGCGGGGTCCGGGTGGTCGGCCTCGGTGGTGAGTGCGGCGAGTGCGGCGTCCAGGCGGTCCGCCACGTCCGCCGGCATGGCCGGGGTTTCCAGCTCGCCCAGCAACTGCTGCACCTCGGCGAGGTCGGCCAGGGTGTCGTGGCACGTAGTGCAGTCGGCGAGGTGAGCCCGAAGGGTCCCGGCCGCGGCCGGATCCTCGACCAGGCCCTCGGCGAGGTCGGCCAGTTCGTCGACCGAGGGGTGCGGTCCGGCCGGCTGCGGGGAGGAGGTGGGGAGCGTCATCGCGCGGTCGCATCTCCTTCCAGGATCGGCTGGGTGTCCGTCCCTGTGACGGGCCGGGACCCGGACGGGTTCCCGGTGGGTGCTGTTTCACGTGAAACATCACCCACCGGGGCGGCGGTCGGGGCCCCGGGCGCGGTGCCGCTCTCGCGCAGGTGGCGCACCAGCGGGAGCAGCCGGGCCCGGCCCCGGGCACAGCGGCTCTTGACGGTGCCCACCGGCACACCGAGCAGTTCGGCGGCCTCCGCGACGGGGTAGCCCTGCATGTCGACCAGGACGAGGGCCGCGCGCTGCTCCGCCGGCAGGGCGTCCAGCGCGGTCGTCAGCTCGCGCCGGACCTCGGCCCGGACGACCGGGTGGTCGGCCGCCTCGGAGCTGCCCACGAGCGCGTCCAGCCGTTGCGGGTCGTCGCCGAGCGGACCGGTGCGGCGGGTCGCGGTGCGGCGGGCGCGGTCCAGGCAGGCGTTCACCACGATCCGGTGCAGCCAGGTGGTGACGGCCGACCGGCCCTGGAAGGAGTGGGCGGATCGGAAGGCGGAGACCAGCGCGTCCTGGAGGGCGTCGGCGGCTTCCTCGCGGTCGCCGAGGGTGCGCAGCGCGACGGCCCAGAGCCGGTCGCGGTGACGCTGTACCAGCAGCCCGAAGGCGTCCCGGTCACCGGCCACGTGCCGGGCCAGCAGCTCGGCGTCGCCGACGTCGGGGCCCGCCATCCCCACCTGTTCCTCCCCCTCGTCGGTGACGGCAGCCGGCCGCGGTCCGCCGGTATCGGCAGCGCGGCCGCCGTCAGCTGGTGATCTTGATCTCGGCGACCTGACCCCGGAACTGGCCGTCCGCCCCATCCTTGGGGAGGGCGGTGAGCCAGAGCAAGAGGTAGCGGGTGGTCACCGGGGTGCCGGGTTTGAGCTCGGCCCGGTCGCCGGTGCCCTCCGCGACGGCGGTGTAGTCGCCGGGCCTGGTGGGGGCGGAGCCGGACTGGGCACCGGGGACCCGCAGCTCCACCCGGGTGCTGCCGACGAACTGGACGCTCACCGAGCCGACCTGCTGGGGCGAACCGAGGTCCACCAGCAGCCCGGTGCCCTCCTTGAGCTTGGGGAACTGCTCGTTGTACCCCTGGGTGGTCCAGACCGTGCCGGGGTTGCCGTCATGGGTGTTCGGCAGCTGCGAGACGTGCTCGGGCGAGTCGCCCAGCGGGTTGAAGGACTGGACGTCGGCGATGGCGACCTGGGTGCCGCCGGCGGCGGCCACCGGCCGGGCGGACGGGGAGTGCGTGGAGTCGGGCTGGACGACCGCGGGCCCGTTTGCGCCCTGGCCGCTGTCCCGCAGCTGGCCGACCAGTTGCCAGGAGGAGAAACCGACGGCGGCCAGCGCGACCGTCCAGGCGGTGACCTTGAGCGTGCTGCGCAGCCGGCGGCGACGCGGCCGGGGCGGGTAGGGGAGCTGTGGCGCGGGCCGGTGGAAGGCCGGGCCGGCCGGCCGTGCGCCCACCGTGGTCGGCCCCGGTGCGGGCGGCGTACGGCGGGGCGGGGCGAAGGCCGGCAGCTCGGGCTCGGGCTGCCGGATGCGCGGCATCAGCGCGATCGCCTTGGCGAGCTCCTCGGGCGTGCCGATCGGGGGCGCGTGGTGCGGCGGGTTCGCGCAGAAGGCGCGCGCGGCGAGCTCCGAGAGCCCCTTGTGGACGTTGGCCCTGATCTGGTCGGGCGCCACGCAGCCGAGGTTCCTGGGCAGGCCCTGAAGGTCGTACCGGTCCTCGGGGAAGGGCCAACGGTGGGTCAGCGCGGCGTAGAGCAGGGCGCCGATGGCCCGGGTGTCGGTGAGTTCGGCGTCCGTGCCGTCGGCGTCGTCGGTCAGGCCGCGCAGGGCGGCGTCCACGGCGATGCCGTTGATCCGGTACTGCCCGCCCTCGGTACGCAGCACGCAGCGCGGGGTGAGTCGCAGGTGGGCCTGGCCCCGCCGGTGGGCGGTGGCGATGGCGTCGGTGACCTGGCGGACCATCTGGTACGCGTCGTAGGGCTCCATCGGGCCGGTGGCGAGCAGCTTGGCCAGGTCGGAGGCATCGGGCAGCCACTCCCGGACGACGTACACCAACTCGCCCTCCTGCACCGCGTCCAGGACCTGGACGAAGCGCGGGTCGCCGAGCAGCGCGGCCGACTTGGCGGCGGCCAGCACGGCGCGGGAGCGCTGGTGCCCGGCGGCCAGCAGGTGGACGCCGACGGCGCGGCGCAGCTTCTCGTCGACCGCGCGCCAGCTGCTGAAGGTCTCGGTCTGGGAGATGCACTCCTCCAGCCGGTAGCGGCCGCCGATCATGTCGCCGCTGTGCCGCAGGGGGGCCGGCAGGGTGCGCGGGAGGGTGCCGGTGTCCCGGGCATCGGCGGCGGCGTCGGACGCGCCCTCAGCAGCCGTCCTGGCCGCCCTGGGACGCGGCTGTGCGGTGCCGCCGCGGGGCATCCTCGCGGTGACCGCCGCGGCGGCCGCGGCGGCCGCCGCGAGGGCGGCTCCGGCCGCCAGCTCGACGGCGATCTCGTCGGCCGAGAGCGGGGCGGTGGTCTCGGCGCCCTCCTCCCGCCCGGCGGCGGGTTCGGCCGCCTCGGCGACGGCCGGGGCCTCGGCCGCGGGCTTCTCCACGGGCTTGGCCGCGGGCTTGGTCCCGGGCTGGGCCGGGCTCTTGGCCGGAGCCACGGCCGTGGGCTTCTCCGCAGGTTTCTGCGCAGGCTTCTCCACGGGCTTGGCCGGTGCCTTGGCCACGGGCTTGGCCGGCTTCCTGGGCCCCTTCTCCTCGGGCTCGGCCGGGGCCTGCTCACGGGGTGCCTGCGGGTCCCGCCCGGTGGCGTCGGCCGTGCCGTCGGCCGGGGTCTCGTCCGGGATGCCGCCTGCCAGGCCGTCGATCGCCATGGCCAGTGCAGCCTCGTCCGCCGCCTCGTCCGCCTCCGACGTTTCGACGACCGCCTTGGTGCCATCAGCCACCGTGGTCATGCCTCCCCTTGTGTCGCCCCGGTCCCGAGAAATGCGCCGGCCAGCTCCTGGCCGAGGGCCGGGCGCGTGCCAGGTCAATTGTGCCCACTCTTACTCCTCCGGTACGACCGCTGGGAAGGTCAACAGGTTGTTCGATGTGAAGAGATCCCGTGCAGACAGGCCGCTGGGCCGGGTCCGGCACCCCCGGGGGTCACCCGATCGCCGATCCCGGCCCAGCGGCCGCCGGCCGAGCCGGCGGGGTCTGCCCGTGTGTACGGTTGACGCGTGGTCAGCGGCCGAGCCGGCCGCGGACCATTCCGAGGATCGAGTTCAGCTCCTCGATCTTCAGCCGCTTGGCGACCAGGACGAAGACCGCCAGCTGCGCGGTACCGGCCACGGCCACCGTCAGGACGCTCCCGAACCAGCCGCCGACCAGCGAGCCGATCAGCAGGCTGAGACCGATGCCGACCGCCGCGGCCGGGACGCAGGCGGCGGCCAGCCGGCTGTACGTCCGGCCGATCCGCTTGGTGTCCAGCCCGCCGATCTTGCGCTTGAGCTTCGGGATGGCCACCGCGACCCCGACCGCGTACGCGGCGCCGTACCCGAACGCCATGCCGGTGACGACCCACTGAGGCGGCAGCAGAAGGTAGCAGACGGCCGAGAAGGCGGCCTGGCAGCCGGCCACCCAGACGGTGTTGGAGAACGGCGTGCGGGTGTCCTCGTACGCGTAGAAGCCGCGCAGCATCACGTACTGCATCGAGTACGGGATCAGGCCGAGCGCGAACGCGGAGAGCATCAGGCCGATCGCGGTGCCCGAGTCGAGGGCCTGCTGCTGTCCGCCCACGGAGTAGATCGAGCGGCCGATGGCCGGGCCGAGGGCGAGGAAGAAGAAGGCGCCGGGGATGATCGCGACGGCGGTCGTGCGCAGGCCGTACGAGATGTCGTCGCGGACCGCGCCGGCGTCCTCGTCGGCGGCCGAACGCGACAGTCGGGGGAGCACCGCGCTCATGATCGACACCGCGATCACCGCGTGCGGGAGCTGCCAGATCAGCAGTGCGTTGGAGAACGCGGACAGGCCCGCGCCGTGGTCACCGGCCTTGACGCCGGCGGCCACCGCGAGCTGGGTGATCACCAGGTAGCCGGCCTGGTTGGCGAGGACGAAGAAGAACGTCCACTTGGCGAGGCGGGCGGCCTTGCCCAGGCCGTGGCCGCGCCAGTCGAAGCGCGGCCGGAACCCGAACCCGGCGGCCCGCAGGTAGGGGATCATCGCCAGCGCCTGGACGGTGAGGCCGAGCAGGGTGCCCAGGCCCAGCAGGCGCACGCCCTCGGGCGAGATGGTGGCGGGGTTGACCCCGGTGCTGCCGAAGCCGCCGTAGACCCAGATGTACGCGCTGAAGGTGAAGATCACCACGATGTTGTTGAGGACCGGCGTCCACATCATCGCGCCGAACCGCCCGCGCGCGTTGAGGATCTGGCCCATCACCACGTGGATGCCCATGAAGAAGATGGTCGGCAGGCAGTAGCGCGCCAGCGCCACCGTGGTGTCGGCACTGGCCTGGTCCGTGGTCAGCGCGTGGGCGATCAGCTGGACCAGCACCGGGGCGCCGAGCACGGCCACGAAGGAGACACCGGCCAGACCGACGATCACCAGGGTGAGCAGCCGGTTGGCGTACGCGGCCCCGCCGTCCTCGTCGTGCTTCATGCTGCGGACCAGCTGCGGCACGAAGACGGCGTTCAGGGCGCCGCCGCCGATCAGGATGTAGAGCAGGGTCGGCAGCGTGTTGGCGGCGTTGTAGGAGTCGCCCATCCGGACCGCGCCGATCGCGGCGACGATCACCATGGTGCGGACGAAGCCGGTGCCCCGGGAGACCAGGGTGCCGGCCGCCATGATGGCGCTGGAGTTCAGCAGGTTGGCTACCTTGCCGCCACCACCGCCGCCACCGGTGGCCCGGGCCTCCCGCTCCTCCTCCAGGATCTCCTCGCGCGGCTCCACCGCGGGCGGCAGCTGGACCGCGGCCACCTGCATGGTGGCCTCCGCCTCGGAGAGCGGCGGGTCGAACTCGATCGGCGGGACGAACTCCTGGCCCTGGCCGTAGCCGGGCTCCTGCCCGTGTCCGTGATCCGGTCCCTGCCCGGGGCCGTACGGAGGCGGGCCGGCCGCGTAGGGCTGTGCACCGGGCGGGTAGGCAGCGGGCGGGTAGGGGCCGGGCTGCCCCGGGTACGGGCCGGGCTGGAGCGGCTGCTGAACCTGCTGCTGATACTGCTGCTGCGGCGCCTGCTGCGGTGCCTGCTGCGGTGCCTGCGGTGCCGACTCCGGCTGCGGTGCCCCCCGGGTGCCGCCGAACAGGGCGTCCACGCCGACGTACTCGGTGGTCTCGGAGTTCCACGGGGAGGGCGCCGGAGCGGGCTCCTGCCACTGCGGCCGGCCCCACTGGGCGCCGGGTCCGCCGCCGGGGGCCCCGGTGTCGGGCGCGCCGGGCACGGGCGGCAGCGGGTTGCTCGGGGCGGCGGGGCTCTGCGGGGGCCGACCGGTGTTCGCCGCGGGCTCCTCCCAGGCCGGCCTGGCGGGGGTGTCCCAGCCCGGCTGGACCGGCGGTACGGGCGGTGCCATCGGCGTAGGGCCGGCCGCCACGGGCGTGGGGTAGCCGTTGCCCTGCGGGGGGAGCTGCGGCGGCACGTCGTACGCCGTCGGCTGGGCGCTCTCCCGGGCGGCCTGCACACCGTACGGGTCCTGCTCGGACGGGTACCCGGTGTAGGCGTCGGCCGCGTACGGGTCCTGGGCGTAGGTGTCGGCCACGTACCAGTCGCCCGAAGGCGTCTCGGCCGGCTGCTGTCCGTCGGCCGGGCTCTGTGCTCGCTCCTCGCGGGGCCCGCTCATGCCACCTCTTCGCTGTTCGGGGAGGGCGCCCTGGGGGTCGGGCGGTATCAAGGACCAACCTTCTCATCACCGGTGGCCCGATCCCGGCCATCGGCGCCGGTAGCGCGAGGTGTCTGCGCCGGCGGCCGGGCGCCGCCACCGGACGGAGCACCGGCGCCGCCCCCGGCCCCGGACGTCCCGGTCACCTCACCGGTTTCACCGGCTGAAGCGTCGTCGCCGGTCCCGTCGCCCGTACCGCCGTCGGCGGGGTCGTCGGTCCCGTCGGCATCGGCCACGGGGGCGTCCGGACCGCCGCCGTTCCCGGCGGGAGCGTCGCCGTCGCCGCCGTCCTCCTCCGGATCCAGCGCGCGCTTCTTGCGCTGCAGGTAGATCCGCAGCGCCGCCAGCACGATCAGCACCAGCCCGCCGCCGATGACGTACAGCACGCCGTCGGTCACCGAGGTCACCATGACGTTGAACCGGACCGGCTCGCCGTACTTCTGCGGGTCGGGCCCGGTGGTCCACAGCTGGGCGGTCATGGTGGCCTGGCCGTTGTTGTGGGCCTCCGCCGGGAACTGCAGGGTGGCGCTGCGCGAGGCGCCCAGGACGATGTCCGCCGCCTCGCCCACCTTGAGGCGGTTGGGCTGGCTGGAGGTGAGGACCAGCCGGAGGTTCGTGACGGTCTGGGTGAGGTCGTTGCGCACGCTCACCTGCAGCACACCGGTGTCACCCGCGAACGTGATGACACCCTTCTGCGGGACCCGGACCGCCTTGGACAGCTCCTTCAGGTAGTCCCGGACCCCTTCGCGGTAGGCGTCGCCGGCCGGGCCCTGGGTGCGCCACTCGGTGGAGACCGAGCGCGCCATGGCGGCGCTGAACGGTCCGCGCACCCGCTGCGGCAGGGTGAGGACGCGCATCAGCAGGTCCAGGTCGTGCTGGATGCCCATGGTGTCGGTGAGCGCCTTGGCGGACAGCTCCGAGGCGCGGGCCTCGGCGGGGTAGTCGGTCGCCGGCGGGACCGCGCCGTTCGCCTTCGGGTCGGCGGGGGCCTGCGCGACGGTGTCGAGCTTCACCGGGCCGGTCCACTGGCCGGCCTGGGCGGTCTGCAACGCGCTCGCCAGCGCCTTGGCGCTGTTGACGGTGAGCGAGCGCGGCGGCATCACCAGCAGTCCGCGGGGGTTGTGCGGCTCCTGCCGGGTGATCACGAAGGTCTCGGCCAGGAACCGCTGCACGGCCGCGCTCTGGGCCTGCGGGGTGTTCAGGTCACTCTGGAAGAGCGCCGAGACGGTGGGGTCGGCGACCACCCCGGTCTGGCCGTTGCCGATCGGGCGGGCCGCGCCGGGCGTGTGGTTCAGCGCGTCCGGCTCCGGCAGGCTCGCCCCGTTCACCAGCACCAGGTTGTCCCCGGCGCGCTGCGCGGTACCGGCGATCTGCTGGTCCAGGTAGCCCTCGTACGGCCAGGCCACGTCGCCCCGGACGTCCACCGAGAGCCGGCCCTCGGCCGTCACCTGCCCGGCCGTGCCGGAACGGCGCAGCGCGGTGTCGATGCCGGCCAGGTCCGCGCCGTTGTGGGCGATCGAGGCGATGTCGGGGTCGGCGTAGGGCAGCGAGACGACCTCGTCGTCCTTCTTGGCCACCGCCGCCCGCAGCTTCTCCAGCCAGGCGCTCGCGGCGGCCGTGCCGGCGCCCTGGGTGGTGTTGTCGTCCTTCGCGGCCTTGCCCTCGGTCCCGGGCTTCTGCACCCGGTAGGGCTTGGTCATCGCGTACGCGGTGTCCAGCAGGTCCGGGTCGACCACCCAGGTCAGAGCGGGCAGACCGGCGCCGATCTCGACCAGTTCGTAGAGCCGCCCGCCCGGGGCGAACTCGGTGGCCAGGCTGTCGTCCCGCAGGACGGGGATGCTCTGGTCGTTGTCGGCGACGGTCTGGGCCACCAGCTCCGGGGTGTGGGTGATCGGCCAGAGCGTGGCGACCGGCGTCGGCTGGGCGTCGGTCGGGGTGGGGTTGTACGGGAGGAAGGTCCGGGCGATGCCCAGCGGGCGCTCGCGCTGGTTGTCAGCCGTCGAGCCGCGCACGTCGACCGCGAGCTCGTACGCGCCCTCCTTCTCCAGCCCGAGGTCGGCCACCGCGACCTGGAGGGTGAACGGCTGGCTCTGGCCGGGGCCGAGCTCGTTCAGCGCGGCCTGCGGGCTGGTCAGGTCGACGCCGTCGGTGCCGGACGGGTCGCTGCGGCCGGCCACCGAGGCGAGGTCGCTGCGGAAGGTCAGCGGCTTGCCGCCGAGCGGTGCGCGCACCGCCGCGTGCGGCGACTTCAGGGCGGTCCGGCCACCGTTGGTGACCTTGCCGGTGATCGTCACGGCGCCGTTCGGGGTGGCCACCGTCGGGCTGACCGTGTCCACGGTCACGACCACCGGGTACTCGGCGGACACGGCGGCCATCAGGCCGGGGTGCGCCGGGGCGGCGGCCGCGCCGAGTGCGCCGGCCGGTGTACCGGCGCCCAGTACCAGGGCGCAGCCGGCCCCGAGCGCCGCCAGCCGTCCGGCCAGGCGCCGGGCCCGTCCGGTCCGCCCGTCGCGTCCGGGGTGTCCGTACGCCTCCAGGCCCGAGTGCCGTGCCGGCTCGCCCACGCGCTTCGCCCTCGCCGTTCTCGATCGCTGATCGTCGGATGACCGGATGTCCGGTCGTGCGGTCGGGCCGTCCGCCCCGCCGCACCGTCTTGGTGGCACCGCGGCGCGGCCCACGTACGGCCTTGGCCGGGACTCGCTCCCACCGGCATGGTAACGACGCTGCCGGGCCCGCAGTGTTGGGGGTCTGCGGGTGAGACGGTGCCCGGGTCCGCGGGTGGACGGCAGAAAGGCGCGGGCGTCCCGGAGGCCGGGACCCGTACCCTTGTGAGCCGTGTCCACTGTCAATGACTCCAGCGCCCATCATTCCAGTTCCCATGCCGCCGCGGTTCCAGGCCTGAGCGAGGCGCAGACCCTGGGGCTCCAGGAGCTGCTGAGGGTCTCACCCGTCGCCGACGAGATCGCCCGGCGCTTCCAGGAGGCCGGCTTCCGGCTGGCCCTGGTCGGCGGTTCGGTGCGTGACGCCCTGCTGGGACGGCTCGGCAACGACCTGGACTTCACCACGGACGCCCGCCCCCAGCAGATCCTCGGACTGGTGCGCGGCTGGGCGGACGCCGTCTGGGACGTCGGTATCGCCTTCGGCACGGTCGGTGCGCGCAAGGACACCGCCGAGGGGTCCTTCCTGATCGAGATCACCACCTACCGCTCGGAGGCGTACGACCGCACCTCGCGCAAGCCCGAGGTGACGTACGGCGACACCATCGAGGAGGATCTGGTCCGCCGCGACTTCACCGTCAACGCGATGGCCGTCGACCTGCCCGGGCGCGGCTTCGTCGACCCGCACCGGGGCCTGGACGATCTGGAGGCGCGGCTGCTGCGCACGCCCGCGACGCCCGAGGAGTCCTTCTCGGACGACCCGCTGCGGATGATGAGGGCCGCCCGGTTCGCCGCCCAGCTCGACTTCACCCCCGCGCCCGAGGTGGTCGTGGCGATGACCGCGATGGCGGAGCGGATCACCATCGTCTCCGCCGAGCGGGTGCAGGCCGAGCTGAACAAGCTGCTGCTCTCCGAGCACCCGGTCAAGGGGCTGCGGCTGCTGGTCGACACCGGCCTCGCCGCACACGTGCTGCCCGAGCTGCCGGCCCTGAGCCTGGAGAGCGACGAGCACCACCGGCACAAGGACGTCTACGAGCACTCGCTCACCGTGCTGGAGCAGGCCGTCGCCCTGGAGCAGGACGGCCCGGACCTGGTGCTGCGCCTCGCCGCGCTGCTGCACGACATCGGCAAGCCGCGTACCCGCCGGTTCGAGCCGGACGGCCGGGTGTCCTTCCACCACCACGAGATGGTGGGGTCCAAGATGACCCGCAAGCGGATGCGCGAGCTGAAGTACTCCAAGGAGCTCACCGAGGACGTCTCGCGCCTGGTCGAGCTGCACCTGCGCTTCCACGGCTACGGCGGGGGCGAGTGGACGGACTCCGCGGTGCGCCGCTACGTCGCCGACGCCGGTCCGCTGCTGGAGCGGCTGCACAAGCTGACCCGCTCGGACTGCACCACGCGCAACCGCAAGAAGGCCGCCGCGCTGTCGCGCACCTACGACGGGCTGGAGGAGCGGATCGTCGAGCTGCGGGCGCGCGAGGAGCTGGACGCCGTGCGCCCCGCGCTGGACGGCAACCAGATCATGGAGCTGCTCGACCTGGCGCCCGGTCCGCAGGTGGGCAAGGCGTACAGGCACATGCTGGAGCTGCGGCTGGAGCACGGGCCGATGGAGCACGACGCGGCGGTGGCCGCTCTGCGGGCCTGGTGGGCCGAGCAGGGCTGACGCCCGCGGCCGGCACGGGCCGGTCGTGCGAGGGGGGAGCCCGTGGGTACGGGCTCCCCCCTCGCACGACCGGGGGACGACGGGCCTAGCGGTTCACGTCCGCGAGGCAGAGCACGAAGCTGCTGACGCCGTTGTCCTGGTAGTACGAGCTGTTCGCGTCGGGGTAGCTGGCGCAGGCCGTGTCGCCGTCCGTGGTGCCCGGCACCTTGGCGACCACCTTGTAGGTGGCCCGGGGATCGCTGCAGGGCAGCATGGTGATGTCCGGGGCGGTGTCGTTGGTGGCGTTGGTGCTGGTCTCGTGGTCGTTGCGCAGGCAGTCGCCGGCCTTGGCCCGGTCCACGTCGGTGGGCACCTTCTGGGCCGGCGTCGAGGTCTTGGCGGACGGCTTGGCACTGCTGCCCGGCGAGGCCGAGGAGGTGGCACCCGGCGTGGCGCCGAGCAGCGGGCCGAGGCACAGGACGTACTTCTTCTGGCTGGTACGCCGGCCGCTCTTGCCCCAGACCGTGGCGGTGGTGCCCGGGGTGCCGTCGCAGCGGGAGGTGTCGGTGGTGCCGGTGTACTTGCCGACCACCCGGTACTCGGCCTTGGGATCGCTGCACTTGACGATCGAGACGTCGGAGACGCCGCCCTTGTGCACGCAGTCGCCGATCGAGGCGCTGCTGACGCTCGGGCCCACGATCAGGTAGCCGACGATCAGCACGATGACGCCGACCACCAGGCCCGCGATCCGGAACGCGATCCGGGTGCCTATCCGCTTGGCGGCGGACGGCGGCGGGATCGGGGGCTGCTGACCCCAGCCGCCGGCGGGACCGGTGGGCGGCGGACCGGCCGGCGGGTAGCCGGGGGCTCCGTACCCGGGGGCGGCCGGCTGGCCGTAGGCCGGCGGCGGGGGCGCGGCGGGGTACCCGTATCCGGCGGCGGGCGGCTGGCCGTAGCCGGGCGCGGGCGCGGCGGGCGGGCCGTATCCGGGAGTGGCGGGCGGCCCGTATCCGGGGGCGGGCTGCGGTGCCGGTGGCGGGTAGCCGTACTGGGGCTGACCGTACGGATTGGGCGGTGTGCTCATATGAGTCCCCCGTGACAGAGTGCTGCCGGCGTGGCAGATGCTGACGTACCTTAGCGAGTTGCCGTTCCGTCAGTGACGCCGAGGGGCAGGGGGTGTCACCGGGTGTCACCGGATCAGGGGCCGCCCGGCGCCGTGTCCCGCGGTGCGCCCGGGGGCGCGGTCGCACGCGCGGGCCGCCTTCCGGGCCGCCTCCCGCGCGGTGCGGCGCGCGGCTCGTGCGTACAGGCCCGCCGCCGCCGCGTAGACCAGCGCCACACCGCCGACCACCGCCGCCGAACGGCCGGAGAGCGGCAGCACCAGGGCGGTGGCCGCCGCCGCCACGACGAACGCGACGTTGAACAGCACGTCGTAGATGGCGAAGACCCGGCCGCGGTACTCGTCCTCCACCGACTCCTGCACCACGGTGTCGGCGCAGATCTTGGTGCCCTGGGTGACCACACCGAGCAGCAGTGCCGCGATCAGGCCCGGGACCAGCGAGAAGGCCAGTCCGAGCGCGGGCACGAACACCACCGGGGCGGCCAGGCAGGCCGTCATCCACCCGGCGAGGCCGAGTCGGCGGGTGCACCAGGGGCTGATCACGGCGGCCAGGAAGAACCCGGCGGCCGAGAGTCCGACCGCCTGGCCGAGCGTGGCCAGACCGGCGGCGCTGTCCGCCGGATCGTTGAAGGTGTAGCGGGAGAGCATCACGACGACCACGATCAGCACGCCGTAGCAGAACCGTGCGGCGGTGACGGCGGCCAGCGCGTGAGCGGCCGGCCGGCAGTCGCGCACCAGGTGCCGGACACCGGCCCGGAGCGCTCCGGCGGCCTCGCGCAGCGCCTGCCGCAGGGCGGGACGGTCGGCGTGCTGGGCCGGGCCGAGCAGGTCCGGCGCCATCCGCCGGGCGGCCAGGGCCGCGCAGAGGTAGAGCAGGGCGGCGACGGTGACCAGCGCGGCGTCGGCCCGGGCGCCCGGCGGCAGCACCTGGTGCAGCAGGAACCCGAGACCGCCGCCCACGGCGGCCGCGACGGTGCCGAGCGTGGGGGAGACGGCGTTCGCGGTCACGAGTTGGTCCGGTACGACGACCCGGGGGAGGGCGGCCGAGAGCCCGGCCAGGATGAACCGGTTGAGAGCGGTGACCAGGAGCGCGGCCACGAAGAACAGCCACTCCGGGGCCCGGGCCAGCAGCAGCCCTCCGGTGACCAGGCCCAGACCGAACCGGGCGAGGTTGCCCAGGTAGAGCACCTGTCTGCGGCGCCAGCGGTCCAGCAGCACGCCGGCGAAGGGACCGATCACCGAGAACGGGAGCAGCATCACCGCCAGCACCGAGGCGATGTCGGCGGGGGAGGACTGCTTCTCCGGCGAGAACACCACATAGGCGGCCAACGAGACCTGGAAGACCCCGTCGGAGAGCTGCGACAGCACCCGGGCGGTCAGCAGGCGGCGAAAGTCCCGTTGGCGAAGCAGCCCGGTGAGGGTGGCACGGGTGGGAGCCCTGGTGCTGCCGTTCGCTGTGATGGCCACCCGCCAAGAGTGCCACGAGGCCGGGCGTTGTTTCACGTGAAACAACGCCCGGGGAGAACGGAGGTGGGGGCCCCGGCAGTGCCGGGACCCCCACCGGAGTCCATGAGCCGTCAGTTCGGCCCGTCGGGCTCAGCTCAGCGCTCGACCTCGCCGCGGATGAACTTCTCCACGTTGTCGCGGGCCTCGTCGTCGAAGTACTGCACCGGCGGGGACTTCATGAAGTACGAGGACGCCGACAGGATCGGGCCACCGATGCCGCGGTCCAGGGCGATCTTCGCGGCGCGCACGGCGTCGATGATGACACCGGCCGAGTTCGGGGAGTCCCAGACCTCGAGCTTGTACTCGAGGTTCAGCGGGACGTCGCCGAAGGCACGACCCTCGAGGCGGACGTACGCCCACTTGCGGTCGTCGAGCCACGCCACGTAGTCGGACGGGCCGATGTGGACGTTCTTGGCGCCCAGGTCCCGGTCACGGACCTGGGACGTGACGGCCTGCGTCTTGGAGATCTTCTTCGACTCCAGGCGGTCGCGCTCCAACATGTTCTTGAAGTCCATGTTGCCGCCGACGTTCAGCTGCATGGTGCGCTCCAGCAGGACACCGCGGTCCTCGAAGAGCTTCGCCATCACGCGGTGCGTGATGGTGGCACCGACCTGCGACTTGATGTCGTCGCCGACGATCGGGACGCCGGCCTCGGTGAACTTGTCCGCCCACTCCTTGGTGCCCGCGATGAACACCGGGAGGGCGTTCACGAAGCCGACCTTGGCGTCGATGGCGCACTGGGCGTAGAACTTGGCGGCGGCCTCGGAGCCCACCGGCAGGTAGCAGACCAGAACGTCGACCCGCTGGTCCTTGAGGACCTGGACGACGTCGACCGGCTCCTCGTCGGACTGCTCGATGGTCTCCAGGTAGTACTTGCCGAGGCCGTCGAGCGTGTGACCGCGCTGCACGGTGACGCCGGTCGGCGGCACGTCGCAGATCTTGATGGTGTTGTTCTCGCTGGCGCCGATGGCGTGCGCGAGGTCCTGGCCGACCTTCTTGGCGTCGACGTCGAACGCGGCGACGAACTCCACGTCACCGACGTGGTAGTCGCCGAACGTGACGTGCATCAGCCCGGGGACCTTGCCGGCCGGGTCGGCGTCCTTGTAGTACTCGACACCCTGCACCAGCGACGCGGCGCAGTTGCCGACGCCCACGATGGCTACGCGAACCGAACCCATTCCGGTTGCTCCCTCTGATCTCATTGAGATCCGCCGAAGTCGGCGGGTCTCGTCCTGCTGATTTCTCAATGACTGAATGACTGAATGACTGTCTGACCGGGCGCGAACGCCCGCTCCTGCTGCGCATCCCGGGGGAGCGCGGCTTCAGCGCTCCTGTGCGGAGCGCCCCGGGCGGTCGTACGGTGGCCCGGGCGGGTCCGGGGACCCGTCCTCCTGACCACGGCCGTCCGAAGTCCTGTCGTGCTGCGTCGAGGCGGGTGAGGGCCCGCCCCGGACCGTACGGTTGGCGCGCTCGGTCTCGATCAGCTCGTTGAGCCACCGGACCTCGCGCTCCACCGACTCCAACCCGTGCCGCTGCAGTTCGAGCGTGTAGTCGTCGAACCGCTCGCGGGTGCGGGCGATGGAACTGCGCATCCGCTCCAGCCGTTCCTCCAGCCGGCTGCGGCGGCCTTCCAGGACGCGCATCCGCACGGCCCGGTCGGTCTGGCCGAAGAAGGCGAAGTGGACGCCGAAGTGCTCGTCCTCCCAGGCGTCCGGACCCGAGTCGGCGAGCAGCTCCTCGAAGCGCTCCTTGCCCTCGGGGGAGAGCCGGTAGACGATCTTCGACCGCTTGCCGTTGAGCGCGGTGGCCGGGACGTACTCGACGTCCGGGTTGTCCTCCACGAGGAAGCCCTGGGCCACCAGGCTCTTCAGGCACGGATAGAGCGTGCCGTAGGAGAAGGCACGGAACGATCCGAGCAGGACGTTGAGCCGCTTGCGCAGCTCGTAGCCGTGCATCGGGGCATCGTGGAGCAGGCCGAGTACGGCGAACTCCAGCACTCCCGACCGCCTGCTCACGCCGGCCGCCTCCCTCTCCTGGGCTGTCGTATGTCGCGCCGATGTATCGACTCGATATATCGAGAACAGTAAACCGGGGTCACCGAAGGAGCAAGGGGGGCACGCGTGGTTGTGATCACAGGATGGCGATCGGGCCGCCGCGAGCCCCGATCGCAACGGGCATGTAATGATCTGCCGCCGATATGGGGCGGTTGGTGACTGATGCCCGATTAGCAACGATTCGTAGGTGCGTACGCTGTCGCGTGTGCACGAGGACCGCCTCCGGGGATGGGGGGTCAGCGGCATCGGACGTGAACCCCGCCTGCGGGCCCGACCCGGCCTGACGAGGAGTTGCTGGAAGATGAGCGAACGACGGCGAAGGTCGGCCAACCCGGGCGGCGGTGAGCAGCGCCCCGGCGGCGGCCGCCCGTACGCCCATGGCAGCCCGGCCGAGGGTGTGCCCTCGTACGGCCAAGGGACCGGGGGCGACGAACTGCGCTCCGACGGCATCGGCCGGCGTCGGCCCGGCGGCGCCCGGGACACCGCCCAGCAGCCGCGGATGACCCGTGCCGAGATGCGCAAGGCCGGCCAGAAGGGCGGCGGCGGTGAACCGCCGACCGGGAGGGCCGCCGCGCAGGCGGGCCCCGGCAAGAAGCGCTTCATCGACTACCCGCGGTTCGGCAAGTCGGGCGTGCGTCGCTGGCTGCCGTCCTGGCGGATCTGGCTCTCCGGCTTCCTGCTGGTCTTCGGCGGCGGCGTCGCCGCGGTCGGCATCGCGTACGCCAACACGACGATCCCCCAGGTCCACGACCTGGTGAACGACCAGAACAACATCTACTACTGGGCCGACGGTTCGGAGATGACCCGCACCGGTGACACCAACCGGCAGGTCGTCCCGCTCAGCCAGATCAACACGAACGCCCAGAACGCGGTCATCGCCGCGGAGAACGAGACGTTCAGGACCGACAGCGGCATCGACCCCAAGGGCATACTCCGCGCCCTCTACAACATGGCGAAGGGCGGCGAGACGCAGGGCGCCTCGACCATCACCCAGCAGTACGTCAAGAACGCCTATCTGACGCAGGAACAGACCCTGGACCGGAAGGTCAAGGAGTTCTTCATCACTCTGAAGATCAATCAGAAGCTGGAGAAGAACGACATCCTCGAGGGGTACCTGAACACCAGCTGGTTCGGCCGGGGCTCCACCGGTATCCAGGCCGCCGCGCAGTCGTACTACGGGGTCAACGCCAAGGACCTCGACCTCTGCCAGAGCGCCATGCTGGCCAACCTGCTCAAGGGCGCGGCCGTCCAGGACCCCACCCTCAGCGCCGCCAACCACGCCCGTGCGGAGGGCCGCTGGAAGTGGATCCTGGACCGGATGGTCATCACCAAGGCGATCACCGCCGAGGACCGCGCCAAGTGCACGACCTTCCCCGAGCCGATCGCCAAGAAGCCCGCGGCGAACATGAACGGTGAGGTCAGCTACCTGGTCGACATCGCGTCCAACTACGTGATGAACACCGACAAGACCATCATCCAGGCGAAGCTCGACCGCGGTGGCTACAAGATCTACACCACCTTCCAGAAGGACAAGGTCGACGCGCTCAAGAAGGCCGTGGACGACGTCCAGAGCGAGACGCTGAACCCGGCCAAGCGCCCCGACAAGGACAAGTTCGTCCAGGTCGGCGCGGCCTCGGTGGTCCCGGGTGACGGCGCGATCGTGGCGATCTACGGCGGGCCCGGCGTGGAGAACAACCACTACACCAACAACGCCGACGCCAAGGGCATCCAGGTCGGCTCGACCTTCAAGCCCTTCGTCCTGGCGACCGCCATGCAGAACGGTGTGCTGACCGCCACCGACAAGCAGGGCAAGCCCGAGCGGATCAACGCGGACAGCCGCTACCTCGCCGACGACCTGAGCGAGATCCGCAAGCCGGACGGCTCGCTGGTCATCGGCGACGACGGCAAGCCCTACCGGCAGAAGAACGAGGACTCCGGCAAGCGGGGCTACGTCTCGCTCCGGCAGGCCATGCAGTGGTCGTACAACGTGCCCTTCGTCCAGCTCAACCAGGACGTGGGCGGCCAGAACGTGGCCGACATGGCGGAGAAGCTGGGCCTGCGCAAGGACACCTTCACCGACCCGAAGACGCCCACCTTCGCGATCGGCACCTCCGCGCAGAGCGCGATCCGGATGGCCACCGGCTACGCCACCTTCGCCGCCAGCGGCAAGGAGGCCGACCCGTACTCGGTGACCAAGGTCGAGTTCAGCGGCAAGGAGCAGCCGGGCTTCACCAAGCCGGCGCCCAAGCAGGTGCTGGACGCGGCCGTCGCCGACAACATCACCGACGTCCTGGTGAACGTCGCCAAGAACGGTACGGGTAGCAAGAGCAACGCGCTCGGCCGCCCGGTGGCCGGCAAGACCGGTACCACCGACGAGAACAAGTCGGCCTGGTGGGTCGGCTACACGCCGCAGCTCTCCACCGCCGTCTCGATGTGGCGCGAGGACCCGAGCAACCCGGGTCTGCTCACGCTGAACGGCACCGGCGGCAAGGACTCCAACCACGGTGGTGACACCCCGACGGAGATCTTCACCCGGTACATGAAGGCCGCCCTGGCGGGTCAGGACAAGCTGAGCTTCCCGACCCCGCAGCCGGTCGGCACCCAGCTCGACTCCTCGGGTGCCCCCGTCTCGGCCTCTCCGTCCGCCTCCGCCTCGCCCAGCGAGACGGTGCCGGTGGCCCCCGACCCGGGCATCCCGGCCCCGCAGCCCAGCGCGACGGTGCCGACCTGCGCGCCCGGTCAGGACTGCTCGGGCACCTCGCCGAGCCCGACCGCGACCAGGACCCGCCCCGGCGGCGGCTCGACCTGTCTGCTCGGGCTTCCCTGCGCCTCGCCGAGCGCCAGCTCCACGGACACCACCAAGCCGAGCGGAAAGCCGAGCTCCTCGGGCGCCCCGGGCTGAGGCGCTCCGGACGGCGCCCGGCGGCCGGGTGAGGCGTCCGGTGCCCCGGTGGGGCAGCGGTGAACAGCGGTGGCGGTCCTCTTCGGAGGGCCGCCACCGCTGTTTCGTCCGGTGGCCGTCGCCCGCTCCGCCCGGCCCCGCCGCCGACCCGGGACGCCGGTGACGGGGGCCTCCTCGTCCATCCGGAACAGGTGCGGCAGGATGTCCGCCATGACGTCGAGCGCGCGTGACGAATCCGCCGGGCCGCAGCGGCCCGAAGAGGCCGGTGCGGCCGCCCACGCCCCGGTGGCGCAGGCCGGTGACCCGTCGGGGGCATCCGCCGGCCCGGCCGGCCCGCTGCCGGACACGGTCGTCGTCCCGGCGGACGAGGACCCGGTCGCGGCGGCCGGCAGCGAGGTGATCGGCGGCCCGCCCGGGCGCCGGGCCCTGCTCGGGGTCTCCTGGTGGATCCCGGTGCGGTTCCTGGCACTGGCGGTCATCGTGACCTCGGTGCTCGGCATGCTGCAGAAGGCCTCCTGCTACGAGAGCGGCTGGTTCCAGGCGGGCTCGCCGCAGTACATCCACGCCTGCTACAGCGACATCCCGCACCTGTTCACCGGCCGGGGCTTCGCCGAGGGGCTGCACCCCTACGTCGACAAGATCCCGCAGGGGTCGCCGGACATGCAGTACCTGGAGTACCCGGTGCTGACCGGTCTGTTCATGCAGATCGCGGCCTGGCTCACCCCCGGCGGCGGCAGCGGACAGCAGCAGGAGCAGTGGTTCTGGCTGATCAACGCCGGTCTGCTGATGGCCTGCGCCGTGGTCGCCGTGGTGGCCGTCTCCCGCACCCACCGCCGCCGCCCGTGGGACGCCCTGCTGTTCGCCCTCGCCCCCACCCTGGCGCTCAACTCGACCGTCAACTGGGACCTGCTGGCGGTCGCGCTGGCGGCGGTCGCGATGGCCTGCTGGTCCCGGTCGAAGACCGTCCTGGCCGGCGTCTTCATCGGTCTGGCCACCGCCGCCAAGCTCTACCCGGTGCTGCTGCTGGCCCCGCTGCTGTTCCTCTGCTGGCGGGCCGG
The DNA here is from genome assembly GCF_041435095.1 of Kitasatospora sp. NBC_00315. NCBI lineage: Bacteria > Bacillati > Actinomycetota > Actinomycetes > Kitasatosporales > Streptomycetaceae > Kitasatospora > Kitasatospora sp. NBC_00315. The sequence continues at coordinate 4,157,471 of NZ_CP108025.1, forward strand.
CCGATGGCGGGCCTTCTGGCAGGCCGTCGGCGGCGCGCTCGGGGCCTGGCTGCTGGTCAACGTCCCGATCATGGCGGCGAACTGGGACGGCTGGGCGACCTTCTACACCTTCAGCAAGCACCGCAAGGAGGACTACGGATCCTTCTGGGTGATCCTCATGCAGGATCGCGGCGTCGGCCTGGAGAACCTCGACAGCTACATCGCCGGCCTGATGGTCCTCTGCTTCCTCGGCATCGGCTGGCTGGCGCTCACCGCCCCGCGCCGCCCGCGCTTCGCGCAGCTGGCGTTCCTGATCGTGGCCGCGTTCATCCTGACCAACAAGGTGTACTCGCCGCAGTACGTGCTCTGGCTGATCCCGCTCGCGGTGCTGGCCCGGCCGCGCTGGCGCGACTTCCTGATCTGGCAGGCCTGCGAGGTGCTGTACACCCTCGGCATCTGGTCCCACCTGGGCTTCGTCACCAGCCCCAAGCAGCACGGGATCGGCGACTCCTGGTACCACTTCGCGGTGGTGCTGCACCTGCTGGGCACGCTGTACCTCTGCGGCGTGATCATCCGCGACATCCTGCTGCCGGACCGCGACCCGGTCCGCTGGGACGGCAGTGACGACCCCTCCGGCGGTGTGCTCGACCTCGCCCCGGACGTCTTCGTGCTGGGCGCGGCCCGCCGGATCGAGGAGGAGGAGAGTTACGCGCAGTACGCCCCCGCCGGCGCCGAGGGCTGGCTGACCGCCCCCGACCCGGCGCAGCAGGACGACGACGCCCTGGCGTGGCCTGCGGAGCACTGAGCGGGCCGCGCGTACGACGGGCCGGTGGCCGGTACCCCCTGGGTACCGGCCACCGGCCCGTTCGTGGTGTCCGGCCGGGTCAGCGGTCCACCACGCGGTCGAAGTGCGTGGTGGTGTGCCGCACCTGGAGGGTGAGCTCGTCGCCGATCACCGGGGGCCGCGCCTCGGAGGACAGGAACAGCAGCGACACCTGCATGTGCGGGGGCTCGGCGAACCAGAGCTGGCGGCCCTCCCAGTTGTAGGGGGAGCGGGTCTTGTTGACGGTCGCCAGGCCGGCGCGGGCGATGCCCTTGGCGCGGGAGGAGACGCCCTGCACGTACTTCGGCGCCTCCAGCCCGATGCCGTGCGCCGTACCGCCGGTGACCACCACCAGGTGGCCGTCCGAGGGGGCCGGGTGCTGGCGGTAGCCGTACCGGTCGCCCTTGACCACCGGGGTCACGTCGAGGACGGTCGCCCGGACCTCCAGCGCGCCGGCCTCGCCCAGCCAGAGCCGGGTGCCGATCCGGGCCCGGAACACCGTGCCCGGGTAGCGCTCGGAGAGCCTGGCCATGCCGGCCGAGCCGAGGTGGCTGACGAAGACGGTGCGGACCGGCAGGCCGGCCGCGGTGGCCGCGTCCACCCAGTGGGCGACCTCGTCCACCGGGTCGGAGCCGTCCGGGCGGTCCATCGGCAGGTGCAGGGCCAGGCCCTCGAAGGAGATGCTGTCGACCAGTTCGGCCACCGCGGCGAGGTCGCCCGCGCCGATGCCGTGCCGGCGCATGCTGGTCATGCACTCCACGACCACCCGCGCCCCCGGCACGGCGCGCAGCGCCGGCAGGCTCGCCACCGTCCGGATCACCCGGGCGTGCGGCAGCGCCAGTACCTCCTCACCGATCCGGTAGGGGGTCAGCACCAGCAGCTCGCCGCCGTACCAGGTGGCCGCGTCGGCCGCCTCGTACGCGGTGCCGACCGCCAGGATGCCCGTCCCCAGCTGGGTCGCCTCTTCGGCGAGCCGCTGGTTGCCCAGCCCGTAGCCGTTGCCCTTGGCCACGGGCACCAGACCGGGGAACTCGGCCAGCACGGAGCGCTGGTGAGTACGCCAGCGGTCGGTGTCGAGGTAGAGCGACAGCGTCATCGGGTCATCTCCCGGAGGAATGGGGGCAGGGGGCGGTGGGGGCTCAGCGCCGCGACATGTAGATGTCGAGGGCCTTGTGCAGCAGCTTGTTGAGCGGGAAGTCCCACTCGCCGAGGTACTCGGCGGCCTGGCCGCCGGTGCCGACCTTGAACTGGATCAGGCCGAACAGGTGGTCGTTCTCGTCCAGGGTGTCACTGATGCCCCGCAGGTCGTAGACGCCCCCGCCGAGCGCGTACGAGTCGCGCATCATCCGCCACTGGATGGCGTTGGACGGCTTCACCTCGCGCTTGTGGTTGGCCGAGGCGCCGTAGGAGTACCAGACGTGCTCGCCGACCACCAGCATGGTGGTCGCGGCCAGCGGCTCGCCCTCGTGGTAGGCGATGTAGAGCCGCATCCGGTTCGGGTCCTCGGCCGTCAGCGCGTTCCACATCCGCTGGAAGTACGAGAGCGGACGCGGCGTGAAGCGGTCGCGCTCGGCCGTCACCAGGTACAGCTGGTGGAAGACCGCCAGCTCCTCGTAGCCGCCCTGGACGACCTCGACGCCGCTCTTCTCGGCCTTCTTGATGTTGCGCCGCCAGAGCTGGTTGAAGCCCTTCTGGATGTCGTCCAGCGAGCGGTTGGCCAGCGGCACCTGGAAGACGTACCGAGGCTGGACGTCGCCGAAGCCGGCGCCGCCGTCGTCGCCCTGCAGCCAGCCCGACTTGCGCAGCCGGTCGGCGACCTCGAAGGCGCGGGCCTCGTACCAGTCGGCCTCGACGTCGCGCAGGCGCTTGGCCTGCTTGGCGGCGATCGCCTCCTTGATGGTCGGCGCGTCCCAGCGCCGGATCACCACCGGCGGGCCCATCTTCACCGAGAACGCGCCCTGCGCCTTCAGGTGCGCCAGCATCGGCTCCAGCCAGCGGTCCAGGTCGCGGTCGAACCAGTCGATCACCGGGCCCTCGGGCAGGTAGGCCAGGTAGCGCTTGATCTTGGGCAGCTGGCGGTACAGCACCAGACCGGCGCCGACGATCGCGCCCGACTCGTCGATCCAGCCGATCGACTCGGTGCGCCACTCCGCCTTCACGTCGCCCCAGGAGGGCACCTGCATGTGGCTCGCCGAGGCGCGGGTGCGGATGAAGGCGAGGTGCTCCTCGCGGGTGATCGTCCTCAGGCGCAGACTCATGCTCGGTGCTCCTTGTTGGTCGGGCTGGCTGCCCAGGGTCTGGCTGTGACCCTATCGTCCGGATGCCGGACCGCCACGGGGGCGGGCAGTGCGACGCCCCCGTCCCGGTGGCCTGTGCTCGGACAGTACGGGGCGGGGGCGCCGAGGGGTCCGCCGTCGGCGGCCGCGGTGGCGCGTCAGCGCGCGGGGCTCACCAGAGTCCGCCGTGGGCGATGCCCAGGTAGAAGCCCCATGCGGACATGCCCGTCGCGATGACCAGCACGAACCGCTCGGCCGTGGTGACCGAGATGAACTGGCCCCACATCCCGGCGATCACGCCGAAGAGGCCGGCCAACGCGGTCAGCAGATGGAGGTCGTAGAAGAACGAGGTCGTGAAGGCCAGGACCCCGAGCAGGGCGGTGACGCCCACCAGGGTGTTCTCGCGGGGGTGCCGGTGACCGTCGGTGTTGAGGGTGAGCGCGGGGAACCGGTTCGTGGACAGTGCCATGGATCCCACCTCCTGAGGAGGAACGAGCAGGCGGTCGCGTCCATCGCGGCCGTTCCGTCCAGATTGCGGCGGTTGGGGCATGGATCACAACCCCTATGCGTTTTGTTCGTCCGACCGGGTGCGGGTAGGCTGTGCGGTCTGCACTGGTGTAGTTGTGCCCCTTCGTGCCCACTTCCGGGTTCGGGCGGGCCGAGTGTCGGAGCCGGCCGCTACGGTGAGCCGGTGTCGTCACTACTCCGGTGCCGACGCTGCACAACCCTCCTGCCACGGAGAGACCGTGGCCGTTGAGTCCAAAGGAGGTGGGTTACCCATGCGTCACTACGAGCTGATGGTCATCCTCGACCCGTCGGTCGAGGAGCGCGCTGTCTCCCCCCTGATCGAGAACTTCCTCAACGTCGTCCGCACCGGTGGCGGCAACGTGGAGAAGGTCGACACCTGGGGCCGTCGCCGTCTGGCCTACGAGATCAACAAGCAGTCCGAGGGCATCTACTCGGTCATCGACCTCAAGGCCACGCCTGAGATCGTCAAGGAGCTCGACCGCCAGCTCAGCCTGAGCGAGTCGGTCCTCCGGACCAAGGTCCTGCGCCCGGACACCCACTGAGTCACCTCTGACGCCTCCGGGCGTCGGGTGACTCGCGTCGTGTGTTTCACGTGAAACACACGGCGAGCATTGAACGCGGACTCCACCGAGAGGTCACCACCACCATGGCAGGCGAGACCGTCATCACCCTCGTCGGCAATCTCGTCGACGATCCCGAGCTGCGCTTCACCCCGTCGGGTGCGGCGGTCGCGAAGTTCCGCATCGCGTCCACCCCCCGCACCTTCGACCGCCAGACGAACGAGTGGAAGGACGGCGAGAGCCTCTTCCTCACGTGCAACGTCTGGCGGCAGCCGGCGGAGAACGTGGCCGAGTCGCTGCAGCGCGGCATGCGCGTCATCGTGCAGGGCCGACTGCGCCAGCGGTCTTACGAGACCAAGGAAGGCGAGAAGCGGACGGTCTTCGAGGTCGAGGTCGACGAGGTCGGCCCGAGCCTGCGCTCGGCGACCGCCAAGGTCACCCGGGCCAACCGGTCCGGTGCGCCGGGCGGTTCCGGCGGCCCCGGTGGTGGCAGCGGCTTCGGCGGCGGCCAGCAGGGCGGCGGCGGGTACGGCGGCGGGCAGCAGGGCGGCGGTGGCTGGGGTGGAAACTCCGGCGGCGGCCAGTCCGGCCCGTCCGACGACCCGTGGGCGTCCAGTGCCCCTTCCACTGGTGGAAACCAGGGCGGCGGCGGCAGCTGGGGCGCCCCGGCCGGTGGCGGCTTCTCGGAAGAGCCCCCGTTCTAGAGCTGACAGATTTCGTGCGGTCCGGTCACCCGCGTTGACCCGCGGGCCCGGTCCGTGAAACCCAAATGGAGCACACGATGGCGAAGCCGCCTGCTCGCAAGCCTAAGAAGAAGGTTTGCGTCTTCTGCAAGGACAAGGTCAACTACGTTGACTACAAGGACACGAACTTGCTCCGCAAGTTCATCTCCGACCGCGGGAAGATCCGCGCCCGCCGGGTCACCGGCAACTGCACCCAGCACCAGCGCGACGTCGCCACGGCCGTGAAGAACAGCCGTGAGATGGCGCTGCTGCCCTACACCAGCACCGCGCGCTAAGAGAGGGTGACCGAATAATGAAGATCATCCTCACTCACGAGGTGCCGGGTCTCGGTGGCGCCGGCGAGGTCGTCGAGGTCAAGGACGGCTACGCCCGCAACTACCTGGTCCCGCGTGGCTACGCCATCCGCTGGACCAAGGGCGGCCAGAAGGACGTCGACGCCATCCGTCGCGCCCGCAAGGTTCACGCCATCCAGACGCTCGAGGCCGCCAACGAGGTCAAGGGCAAGCTGGAGGGCCTCCAGGTCAAGCTGGCCGTTCGCTCCGGCGAGGCCGGCCGCCTGTTCGGCTCGGTGACCCAGGCCGACGTCGTGGAGGCCGTCAAGGCCGCCGGCGGCCCGGTCGTGGACAAGCGCGCCGTCGCGATCGCCTCGCCGATCAAGACCGTGGGCACCCACAAGGTCTCGGTCAAGCTGCACTCCGACGTCCAGGCCAACCTCGACGTCGCCGTCGTCGCTGCCTGATCTCCGTCCGAAGTGGCATGAGGGCCGGGCTCCGTTCACGGAGCCCGGCCCTCGGTCGTTCCTCGCCCGCCGGGCCCGCTCAGGCCCGGACGGCGCCGGTCACCAGCCAGTCGCCGCCGCGCGCCCGTCCGTACAGGAACGCGCCGCGGACCAGCATGAACAGGTTCATCGCCCACCACAGGCCGCTCAGCCCGAGGCCCAGGGACGGTACCGCGAGGGCCGCCGGGACGAACGCGACCAACGTGCCGAGCATCGCCAGGGCGAGATAGCCGCCGTCTCCGGCGCCCATCAGCACACCGTCCAGGACGAACACCGGCCCGGCCACCGGCTGGGTCAGCGCGACCAGCAGCATCACCTGGCCGAGCTGTTCCTGGACGGCCGGATCCGGGGTGAACAGCGGGATGTACAGCGGCCGGGCGACCACCAGCAGCACCCCGAAGAGCACGCCCGCGCCGACGCCCCACTCGACCATCCGCCGGGTGGCCGCCCTCGTGCCCGGCACGTCCCCGGCGCCGAGGTGGCGTCCGACGATGGCCTGGCCGGCGATCGCGATGGCGTCCAGGGCGAAGGCCAGGAAGCTCCAGAGCGTCATGGCGATCTGGTGGGCCGCGATCTGGTCGTTGCCGAGCCGGGCCGCGACCGCGGTCGCGATCATGAGGACGGCCCGCAGGCTCAGGGTGCGGACCATCAAGGGGCCGCCGGCCCGCGCGCAGGCGCGGATGCCGGGCAGGTCGGGCCGTAGGCCCGCGCCCTCCCGGCGGGCGCCGCGCACCACCACGACCAGGTACGCGACGGCCATCGCGCTCTGGGCGAGCACGGTGCCCCAGGCCGAACCGGCCACGCCGAGGCCGGCGCCGTACACCAGGGCGAGGTTCAGCCCCAGGTTGGCGGTGAAGCCGGCGACGGCGACCACCAGGGGCGTACGGGTGTCCTGGAATCCACGCAGCACGCCGGTGGCGGCCATCACCACCAGCATCGCGGGCAGACCCAGCGAGCTGATCCGCAGGTACGTGACGGCGTACGGCGCCGCCGTCGGGGAGGCGCCCAGCGCGGACACCGCCCAGGGTGCCAGCAGCAGGGCCAGCGCGACCACGCCGAGCGACAGCAGCAGGGCCAGCCAGATGCCGTCGATGCCCTGTTGGACGGCGGCCCGCCGGTCGCCCGCGCCGATCCGGCGGGCGACCGCGGCCGTCGTGGCGTAGGCGAGGAAGACGAACAGGCCGGCTGCCGTGGCGAGCACGGCGGAGGCGACGCCGACGCCCGCCAGCTGGGCGGTGCCCAGGTGGCCGACGATCGCGGAGTCGGCCAGCAGGAAGAGCGGCTCGGCGACGAGCGCGCCGAAGGCGGGGACCGCGAGCGCGAGGATCTCGCGGTCGTGCCGCCGCCGGTCGTGCCGCCGCCGGTCCGGGCGGAGGCGGTCTGGGGTGGGCGTCATGGGGATCAGGCTACTCATCCACAGGTAATGGTCACAAGGTGATCCTGGTCATTACTGGCCCAGGGGATCCGGGCGGGATGCGGAGTAGCGCAGCGGGGACCTCGGCACGCGTGTGAAGTATTTCTCATGCACAGCCATTGGAGGGAGTAGATGCAGGTCAGCAGGTTGACGGTGGACAGATGGTGTGGTTATCCACAGCCCTGTCCACAGGGGTGTCCACAGGTTTGGCGCAGTTCTCCACAGGAGTGGGGCCTTCATCCACACGGCCTGTGGATAACCGCCTTGGCCCCAGGGCGTCCGGAGCCTTAGCGTGGGTCGCTCACCCGACACTCCCGCCACCACCCGCCGTCCGGTTCGACCGGCCCGGTGGCGTAGAAAGAGGAGCGCACGACCGCTCCACCGAGCCCACCGGCAAGCCCGCTCCAACTCGCACCAATCGCTGATCGGGGAACACGCGTGACCGGCCCCCAGTACGACGACCACGACGCTCCGCCACCGCCGGAGGACGACTGGCAGCCGTCCGACGACGCCTTCGCGGCGGGTCCGTTCACCGACGGCGCCTTCCCCGAGGGGCCGGGGGACCGGCTGCCGGTCTCGCGCACCCGTACGGGCGGGAGCCAGGGTGGCAGCGGGGGTGGCAGCGGTGGCGCAGGCGGTGGCGGTGGCGGCGGCGGGAAGGGACGCGAGGGCGGCTTCCAGCGCGGCGGAGGCAAGGGCAGGCGGGACGAGGACGAGCCCGAGCGCTCTTCGCCCGCGGAGGGCTTCGAGCGGGTGCCCCCGCAGGACCTCGCGGCCGAGCAGTCCGTCCTCGGCGGCATGCTGCTCTCCAAGGACGCCATCGCCGACGTGGTGGAGGTCCTCAAGCCGCAGGACTACTACCGCCCGGCCCACGAGCTGGTCCACAGCGCGATCCTGGATCTCTACGCGCGCGGCGAGCCGGCCGACCCGATCACCGTGGCCAGCGAGCTCACCAAGCGCGGCGAGCTGGTCAGGGTCGGTGGCCCCGGCTACCTGCACACCCTGGTCAACTCCGTCCCGACGGCCGCCAACGCCGAGTACTACGCGGAGATCGTCCACGAGCGGGCGGTGCTGCGGCGCCTGGTGGAGGCCGGCACCCGGATCGCCGGCATGGGCTACGCGGCCGAGGGAGACGTCGACGAGATCGTCAACGCCGCCCAGGCGGAGATCTACGCGGTCACCGAGCAGCGCACCAGCGAGGACTACGCCCCGCTCGCCGACATCATGGAGGGCGCCCTCGACGAGATCGAGGCGATCGGCTCCCGGCAGGGCCAGATGTCCGGCGTCCCGACCGGCTTCGCGGACCTGGACGCCCTCACCAACGGCCTGCACCCCGGGCAGATGATCGTGATCGCGGCCCGTCCCGCGATGGGAAAGTCGACCCTCGCCCTGGACTTCTCCCGGGCGTGCTCGATCACCAACGGCCTGCCGAGCGTGATCTTCTCGCTCGAAATGGGCCGCAACGAGATCGCCATGCGCCTGCTCTCCGCGGAGGCCCGGGTCGCCCTGCACCACATGCGCTCCGGCAACATGACCGACGACGACTGGACGCGGGTCGCCCGCCGGATGCCCGACGTCACCAGCGCCCCGCTCTACATCGACGACTCGCCGAACCTGTCGATGATGGAGATCCGCGCCAAGTGCCGTCGCCTGAAGCAGCGCCAGGATCTCAAGCTGGTCGTCATCGACTACCTCCAGCTGATGCAGTCCGGCGGCTCCCGGCGGGCGGAGAGCCGCCAGCAGGAGGTCTCCGACATGTCGCGAAACCTGAAGCTGCTGGCCAAGGAGCTCGAAGTCCCGGTCATCGCGCTCTCCCAGCTGAACCGTGGCCCCGAGCAGCGAACCGACAAGAAGCCGATGGTCTCCGACCTCCGTGAGTCGGGCTCGATCGAGCAGGACGCCGACATGGTCATCCTGCTGCACCGCGAGGACGCCTACGAGAAGGAGTCCCCCCGCGCCGGCGAGGCCGACCTGATCGTCGCCAAGCACCGTAACGGCCCCACCGCCACCATCACCGTGGCCTTCCAGGGCCACTACTCGCGCTTCGTCGACATGACGCGGGAGTAGTGGCGGCCGCTGTAGGGTCTCGGATTTGACGTCGGAATCTCAGGACGGACGTCGGGTCAGAGTCGGATGCGACACCGGTCTTGAGACTCGCATGATCGGCCGGGTTCATCGCCCCGCCACGACACAAGCGCAGGAGGGCGGTGCGTCTGGCTCGGCATCATGGTCTGGTGACGACATGGATGCGCTGCTATTGGGACGAGGAAGACACCTGGTTCTACTTCGAGGTGGACGGCGAAGGCTGGGTGATTCGGCAGGTCGAACTCGAAGGGCCTGAGCTGATTCCGGGCGTAGCTGCCTCCCTTGCCGAGTGGCAGCTGGCCTTCGACGCTGGTCGCCTCGATGAGATCAGCAGGTTCGGGATCACTGCCGAGCTGCCCGTCTCGGAATGGGCAGGCCACGTACCCGAACAACTCGCCTTCGAGGAGTTCGAGGAAGTCTGGGGGACTGCCCGTCGGCAGATCGCATCCCGGCCCAGCTGACTTCTCGGCCCCGGGGACTTCTTGGCATCATCGCGACATGACCCCGAGCCTTCCCCGCACTGTCCGAGCCGTCGACACCGCTCAGCTCCTGGACCTGGCCCAGGAAGCCGCCATGTACAGCTTCAGCCAGCGGCTTGTCGGCAACGGCTGAAAACGGGCCGTTCTGATCGGTTCAATCGGGAGCCGTTGTGCGGTCGTGTTCAGTCGTTGTTGGTGGTCGGGGTGCGGCCGAGTTCGCGGCCGCGCATGCGGTAGGACTCGCCTTTGAGGGAGTGGACCTCGGCGTGGTGGACGAGTCGGTCGATCATGGCGGCTGCGACGGTCTCGTCGCCGAAGGTCTCGCCCCAGCGTCCGAAGGGCTTGTTCGAGGTGACGATCACGCTGGCCCTCTCGTATCGGTTCGAGATCAGCTGGAAGAACAGGTTCGCTGCCTCGGCCTCGAAGGGGATGTAGCCGACCTCGTCGATCACGATCAGCGAATAGCGGCTGAGCTTGACGAGTTCGTCCTGAAGGCGGCCGGTGTGGTGGGCGGCGGCGAGGCGGTCGACCCACTGGGTGGCGGTGGCGAAGGCGACGCGGTGCCCGGCCTGGCAGGCCCGGACGGCGAGGCCGGTGGCCAGGTGCGTCTTGCCGGTGCCCGGGGGACCCAGAAAGACGGCGTTCTCCTTGGCCGCTATGAAGTCCAATGTTCCCAGATGGGACGCGCAGATAATCAACTCGCCATCTTGATCTCCTGATTGGCGGCGTTATCGCTGCGCGCTACGAGTGCGCGGAGGTCGGCGACGGTGGTCAGCCGGGCGGGGGCGGGTTGTGGCTGTTTGCCGAGGAGTTCGAGGAGTTCACGGGCCTGACGGATGCGTAATCCGATGGTCTCGTACCGGACGTGGAAGAGCTCGGCGAGCGTGGTCAGGGTCATCCCGAGCCGGTCGCGCAGGAGCACCGCCAGGACCCGGTCGACCAGGGTGAGCGTGGGAGGGCGGCCTGAACCAGGCAACTTCTTGCGCTCGTGCCCCCGACGTCGCTGCAGTCGCGCCTCGCGTTGGTCCTCGTGCAGGGCGCCCAGCGCCCGGACCAACGCAGCCCACTCGACGGGCCGCATCCCGGTGACCGATGGGTGGCACAGCCAGGCATGCTCCTGGCTGGCCTGGTCGAAGGGCTTCGCCGCAGGCGCCGTGACCTGCTCGAACGCCTGCGGCAGCAGGGTGTAGTTCCAGTTGCCGTGCCAGTCGTGGCTACGAAGAGGCAGGGCGTCCAGTTGGGCGTCGCTGACCTGCACGCCGATGGGGTAGGAGCCGCTGTCCAGCTCGGCCCGGACCTTCAGCCCGGTGCGCGTGGTGGTGGCGGCGATGGTGTTCACCACGACCTCGTGGCTGGTCAGCGGGCGGCCGCGCCAGGTCATGGTGATGTGCGAGAACAGGCGGTGCTCGATCCGGTTCCACTTCGATGTTCCCGGCGGGAAGTGACACACCGTGATCTCCAGACCGGTGTCGCTGGCCAGTCGCGCGAGCTCGACCTTCCATGCGCGGGTGCGGTAGCCGTTGGAGCCGCCCGCGTCCGCCGTGATCAACAGGCGGCGCGCGTGCGGGTACGTGTCCTGGCCGACGGCTTGCCACCAGCGGCGAATCGAGGCGACCGCGAACTGCGCGGTGCTGTGGTCGGTGCCGACGCTGACCCATCCGGTGTTCATGGCCAGGTCGTAGACCCCGTAGGGGATGACCTGGCCGGCACCGCCGTACTCGAGGAAGTCGTGCGACCGGACTTTGACGGGCTCGCCCCTGCGCTGCCACTCCCGGCCCGCCTGGTGGTACTGGCCGACCTGCTCCTTCTTCTTCGCGTCCACCGACACCACCGGGTCCCCGCTCGCCTGGTGAGCCTTGACCTGGTCGTTGATGTAGCGGAACTGCGCGTCGCGGTCCGGGTGGTCAGTTCCTTCCAGGACCCGGGAGTTGCCCTGCAGACTGAAGCCCTCTTCCCGCAGCAAGTCACCGACTGTGTCCGCGCCCACGCGGTGGCCCTGCAAGGTCAGCTCCGCGGCCAGATGCCGGGTCGACTTGGTCGTCCAGCGCAGCGGCGACGTCGGATCGCCCCGCAGGTCCGGCTCGACCAGCGCGAGCAGCGCCGGACGAAGGCCGGGATCCATATCGGCGACACGCTTGCGTCCGCCGCCCGGACGGCGCGCGCGTCCCAACGGCGGCTCGCCGCCTTCCAGTTCGGACACGCCCCGCGAGACCGTGCCTTCGCGAACCCCGGCAGCCCGGGCCACCGCCCGGATCCCGCCGTGGCCGAGCGACCGCGCCTCCGCGGCCATCACCAACCGGCGTTGGCGCTCGTCCAGGTGAGGAAGCACCGCCTGGAACTTCGCCGTCAGCAACTCATGTGTGCCCTCGGGTATGCCCATAGCACATCAACGAGACAGGATCACGGAAGCAACGGATTGTTCCTCTGCGCGTCCATGGGAGAGTTGTTGGCGCGTCATGCCCCGCAGGTGGGCGACATCGAGTTCCTCGATGGTCTTGACCGCGGGGAAGCGGGCGGCGCGGATGCGGCCCTCGCCGCCGTGGCTGTCGCGGGCGGAGACCTCGCGCTGCAGGCAGGCGACCAGGTACTCGGTGTGGGTCCACGACTCGGTGCGGGCGCGCTCCGCCAGGCGTTCGGCGGCGTCCAGCAGGGCTGGGGCCTTCATGGCGCGGGCGAGGAAGGCCAGGTCGGCGGCGGTCTGCCGGCCGGTTCGGGATGTCTGTCCGTCCGGCTTCGCGGTGCCGGTCGTGGGGCGTGAAGCCTGGGATGCGGTGCGGGCCATCAGGTGTCCTCCTTGCCGGCGCCGCCCTCGATGAGGGTGAACATGCGGTCGTAGGTGCCCAGTTCGCGTTGCTCGACCTCGATGCCGAGGCTGTCCGGGGCCAGCAGGGCGGCCCGGGCGGCGTGGGCGCGGGCGGCGTGCTGGTGGATGACCTCGCCGCGCATGATGTCGGCCGCGGCGGCGTGCTCGGGGTCGGTGAGGGTCTGGTGTCTGGCCCAGCAGCGGGTGTGCCGGGCCACGATGTCGTTGCCGCAGGTCACGGTGATCTCCTCGGTGTCCGTGCGGACCATGACCGTCCTGCCGATGGCGCGGGGGTGGACGGAGTAGTCGTTCGTGTCGACGCGGATGTAGTGGTCGCGGCCGATGCGGGTGTGGAAGCGCCACCAGTTGGGCGGGCCGACGGGCGGGACGGTGAGCATCGCGGCCCGGTCGGCCTCCCAGCGGTCGACGGGCCGGGCATCGATGGAGCGGTGCTGTCTGCGGTTGGCGATCTGCAGCCAGGCGCCCAGCTGGTTGTTGAAGTCGTCGGGGCCGGTGAAGGTGCGGCCGGGCAGGAAGCTGGTCTCCAGGTAACCGTTGGCGCGCTCGACCAGGCCCTTCGCCTCCGGGTCGCGGGGCCGGCAGAGGTGGACCCTGACCGCCAGCAGTCCGGCGAACGCGGCGAACTCGCTGGTCAGCCTGCCTTTGCCGACGCCCGCCTCGTTGTCCCAGACCAGCATCTTCGGGACCGCCTGCCAGCCGTCGGCGAGCAGGCGCCAGTGGCCGTCGATCAGGTCGCCGCTCTGCCGGGAGGGCAGCATCCGGGCCGTGATGACCCGCGAGTAGCCGGAGACAATGACCAGCACCGGTGGGCGTCCGGCCTGGCCGTAGCCGAGCGGGATGTCCACCGGCGGGAACCACAGGTCGCACTGCGCGAGCTCGCCGGGCCGGTAGACGGTTCGCGAGACCGGGTCGACGGGCAGGTAGGCCGGCCGCAGCTCACGGACCCGCTCGCGCAGGATCGTCAGCCCGCGCTCCCAGCCGATGCGCTCCGCGATCACCGTGACCGGCATCGTCGGCGTCTGCTTCAGCAGCTCCCGGATCGCCGGCTCCACCACGTCGACTGCCGAGCCCTTCAGAGGCCGCTGGTACTTCGGTGGCCGGTCCGAGGCCAGCGCCCGCAACACGGTGCCACGGGAGATCCCCAGCTGCCGGGCCACGGCCCGGGCGGACAGTCCCTCCGCCCGGTGCAACCGACGAATCTCGGCCCAGTCCTCCACGCGAATCACCCTCTCTTCCTCCTGACCTCAGATCATTGAAGTCAGGATGATCAAGAGATCGCAGAGCGGCCCGCTTTTGATCCGCCGTTCGTGGTCCTCGTTTCACCCGTTGCCGACACGGCTCCCGGTTGACTGGCTCCGGGAGCATCTCGCCGCAGAGGCGACGCAGATCATTTCCTCTTCACGCTCCCGTTCCATCCACGCATGTTCCGGCTGATCAGGCTTCGGACCCGTGACGAGCGCGCTGCCATGCAGCCTCGAAGTCATCATGGACGATCTCCATGGACACATAGTGCGGAGCACGAAGATCGAAAGGCGCGTTGAACGGCCAATCCTCGGCACTTGTCCTGACCGCACCACCGTCGGAGCCGATCACAACCTGCCGCAACCGCCTTCCGTCCGGCCCAAGCGCCATCAAGTAGACGTTTCCTCCGCCACTGTGGTGAGACAGACCTGAGAGCCGCAGGTCACAGCGGTGGTCTCCGACACGAGCCGCGAGACCCTACAGCCGCCCAGGGTCTCAGACCGGTGCACGGCTGACACCGACCCGGAGCAGTCGGGGCCCGGGGCCTCGGCGGACGCCACGAGATGCACCTGATACCGGTTGACATCGGTTGCAGAACTGAGAGGCCTGCTGCGAGCCCGGTCGGAAGGACACCGTCACCGGCCGCTGCGCGAGGGCCCGTCGAGCGGGGTTCCCCGCGCCGGGGACGGGCGTGCCGGGTGGTCCGCGCCGGACGGCACTGCATCGGAATGCACTGCGTCGGACGGCACTGCGTCGGACGGGCCGACGCACGGGGGGCCTTCTCCTCGCCCGCCGTCGCCGCTAAAGTCTTTGTCCGCCGGGTCCGCTCGTCGATCCGGTTGCCTCGACAACAGCACTAGACGTTTCTGCCGGCGCTGGAGCCGACGCCGACGCGGACCTCGATCCGGTCCCGTCCGCGTCACCTGGACGACTCCTGGCGGCGGGGGCGGCGCCCACGAAGGGCGTCGTGCTCCCGGACCGTCCCACCGCGCAGCGGAAGGTTCGCCGTGACACCACGGCACTTGCTCCGTCGTACCGCGCGGGATCCCGGCCGGGCCGCACGGCTGGCTCGCCGTCGCGTAGCGGCCCGGCCGGGCACCGCCTCCTACCGTTCGGCCCTGCTGACTCCCGGGGCCGCCGCCTTCTTCCTGGCCGCGGCTCCCGCTCGGCTCGGGGTCGCCATGGCTGGTCTCGGCATCGTCCGGCTGGTCCATGCCGAGACCGGGTCCTTCGGGGCCGCCGGCCTGGTCACCGGCGCGTTCGCCGTGGCGGAGACCCTGGCGGGCCCGCGGACGGCCCGTCTGATGGACCGGCTCGGACAATCGCGCGTCCTGGTCCCCCTCCTGTACGCCCACGCCGGAGCGATCGCCGCGCTGGTGGCGCTGGCCCTGACGGGGGCGCCCGTCACGGCGTTGACGGCGGCCGGCGCCGCCGCCGGGGCGACCGTCCCGCAGTTCGGTGCGCTCTGCGCTGCGCGCTGGTCGGCTCTGCTGCGCGGCAGGGCCGAGCTCACCGCGGCTTTCGCACTCGAAACGATCAGCAACGACATGGCCTTCCTCCTCGGACCCGCCCTCGCGGTGCCGGCGGCGACCCAGGTGCATCCGGCCGCCGGCACGGTGCTGGCGGGGGTGCTCGTCGTCGGTGCCGGACTCGCCTTCGCCGCCCTGCGTGGTACGGCCCCGGGGCCCACCGCGACCTCCACTCCGGACCGTCCGGCCACCCGGCGCCGGGGGACGCTGCTGACCCGGAACTTCGCCACCCTGCTGGCGGTCGGTCTGGCGCTGGGCGTCTTCTTCGGCTCGATGCAGGTCTCGGTGAGCGCCTTCGCCGAGGTTCACCACGCCGCCGCGGCAGCCGGGTTGCTCTACGGACTGATGAGCGCGGCGAGCCTGCCGGCCGGTCTGGCCTACGGGCGACTGCGCCGGCACACCCAGGCCGCGGCCCAACTGCCCCGCATTCTGACCTTTCTGGCCTGCGCGTCGCTGCTGCCGCTGCTGGCCGACGCCCCCTGGCAGCTCGGTCTCGCCCTGTTGCTTCCCGGTGCGGGCGTCGCTCCCTGCATCGTCGTCTGCTCGACGCTCGTCGAGTCGGTCGTGGACCGGTCCGTCCTGACCGAGGCCTTCACCTGGACGAACTCCGCGAGCGCGGCGGGCATCGCCGTCTCCGCCGCCGCGGTCGGCCGCCTCGTCGACGGCCCGGGCGGCGTGCGGGCCGGGTTCACCGTCCCCCTGCTCGCCCTGAGCGCGGCGGCGGTCCTGGCCTGGTCCGGCCGGCACTCTCTCACCGCGGACGGCGCGGCAGCCGAGCGGCCACTGCCGGAGGCCGGTTCGGCGGGCGCCGCCCCCTGACCGGCGGAGGCGCCCGCCGGTGCGGAGGGCGGCCGTCGCGCCCGCCGGGACTCCGCCGGACGCCGCGGCCCGAGCACCGGACCGTGCTCGGGCCGACCGGCGACGGTGCCGGTGAAGCCCAGGAGGGGGAGTGCGTCGGAGCCGTCGCGGAGCTGCCCGCCGAGGAGGGCGGTCGGCTGCCCGGCTCCCCCGAGCGGGTGAGTGCGAGCTGTTCCTGTCCCTGCTCCCGTTCGCTCCGAGCCCCGGCTCGCCCGCGAATCCGCGCGATCATCCTCCCCGGCTTCACTTCTGTCACTTCGGATATCTCCGCCCCAAACGGGCAATGCGGCCGGTAAGGGCGGGGGAATCGCCCCGTCTTCCTCCGGTCGAATGGGATCGGAGCATTGCCGGGGCCGGTGTTCCGTTCCGGGCGGGGAAGGCGGCGGGTCTTCGGATCCCGAGCGTTCGCACGCGCGGCCAGGAGCAGCCCTGGTTTTTCGGAGGCAACGTCATACTCCCTGCAGTCAGCTCCTGTTCGCCCGCGACAGGGGTCGGAGTCGACGGGGGACGATCCGGTTCACGGCCGGTTTTCACAGGCGGCGTTCGAGGTGGCTGTTCAGGGTGGCTGTTCAGGGTGGCTGTTCAGGGTGGCTGTTCACGGCGGGTGTTCACGGCGGGTGTTCACGGCGGGTGTTCGTGGACGGGGGATGGGGGTGTGCGGATTCCGGTCCAAATCGTCGGACGAGCGGATGCTCCGCGCCGGTGGACACCGTCTGCGCCGCGTAGTTCCCGGTCGGCGCCGGGCCGTCGGGCCTCCTCCCGGCCGATGGGTGTCACCAGGCACCTTGCCGTCGGCCATGGATGCGGACGCGGTGCCTGGCCGGGTGTGTGGCCGGGTGCGGACCCGGGTGCGTGGCAGGGTGCGCGGGCGTGCGTCCCGCGATCCGGCAATGTCGATATACCGATCGGACCAGGGTGTTCCACCGACCGAAGCCGAGGGTTCCGGGTCGATACCGAGGCCATTGGGCCGATGCCGAGGGGCATTTCCGGCTTTTCGTCGGCCGTACGGTCGACTAAGGGACCGTCCGATCTCCGAGGGTGAATTTCCGACTACCCGCAGTCGTCCCTGAGACGTCGCCACTTCGTCCACGGAGTCGCGACGTTCACCGGCATGTCCGATGCGTCGGAAATGCCGTGCGGGAAGGAAGGCGGCCGGTCCTCGGTGGTCCGGACGGCGAGCGTCGCGCCGCTTGCCGAACCATGACGAAGGCGTGACGAATTGACGTTGTTGAGTTCGTCCTGGATCTGTACTGTGTGCCTTCTGCCTGTCTGATCATTATTCAATAGAACTGGGGGGCCGGTGCTCAACCGCCGTCTCGTTGCCACGGCTGCCGTCATCGCAGCCGGCATTACCCTCATGCCGACGCTGGCCTTCGCCGCCGACGCGCCTTCCGCCGCCGCCACCAAGCGTGTCGATGCCGGCCTGGACCCGGTCACCTCCGGGTCGTCGAACTTCACCACCTTCAGCAGCCCGGCCAAGAAGTCGGTCCAGTCCCGGGTCGCGGCCGCGCCCGCCGCGGCCGCGCCCGCCGCGGGCGCGGCCGCCGCGCCCGCCGCGCAGAGCGCCAACCCGACTCTCGCGGTGGCGCTCAACGGCCAGTACACCAGCGCCTACGGCCTCTCGCTCGACACCATCGTGACCAGCGACGCCGTCGCGCTCACCACGGTCATCAGCTGGGGCGACGGCACGACCAGCACGGTGAACTCCTTCGGCGCCGGGACGAGCACCACCGCTCACACCTACGCCCAGCTGGGTCCGTACCAGATCTCGGTCACCGTCTCGGACGCCTCGGGCAACAAGGCGGCCAACACCGCCTCGGTGACGACCGCTGGTTCGGACTACACGGCGTTCGGGCCGACCCGTCTGCTCGACACCCGTGACGGCACCGGCGCGGCCAAGGCGCCGGTCCAGCCCTACACGGGGACCCGCCTCAAGGTCGGCGGCAGCAACGGCATCCCGTCCGGCGTGACCGCGGTCGCCATCAACGTCACCGTCACCAACGCCGCCGCCGGCGGCCACATCACGGTGTACGGCGAGGGTGACACCAAGCCGACCACCTCGAACGTCAACTTCTCGGCCGGTCAGACCGTGCCGAACATGGTCATCGTGCCGGTCGGCTCCAACGGCTACATCGACCTGTACAACGACGGCTGGGGCACGGTCGACCTGATCGGCGACGTCGCCGGCTACTTCACCCGGAGCGCGTCCAGCGGGTACACCTCGCTGGCCTCGACCCGCCTGGTCGACACCCGCAACGGCACCGGCACGACTCAGGGCCAGGTCGCCCCGGGCACGTCGTTCCCCGTGCAGATCGCCGGCGCCGCGGGCGGCCAGCTGCCCGCCGGCGTCACCGCCGTCGCGCTGAACGTCACGGTCACCAACCCGCGGAGCGCCGGTTACCTCACGGTCTACCCCTCGGGCCAGAACGCCCCGTCGGCGTCCAACGTGAACTTCAGCGAGGGTCAGACCATCGCCAACTCGGTGATCGCGCCGGTCGGTTCCGACGGCAAGATCCGGGTCAAGAACGGCGCCTGGACGGCCGCCGACGTCATCGTCGACGTGGTGGGCTACTACAGCACCGCCAGCCACAGCGCCTACCTGCCGGTCGTTCCGGAGCGAGTGATCGACTCCCGGACCGCGGCCGACGGTCCGTCGATCCCGGGCGGGTACTACTACCCCGTGGTGATGTTCCCGGACGCCGCGGACGTCACGGGCTACGTGTTCAACGCCACCGTGACCAACACGGCGGGTACCGGCTTCCTGGCCACCACCCCGGACCCGAACACCCTGGACACGTACAAGAACGGCACGCCCGTGTGGCCGACCCGGGCTCCCGGCTCGACGCTGAACTGGCTTCGCGGGCAGACCGTCCCGAACCTGGTGCAGGCGACCGGCGGCTCCACCGGCATCGTCGACTTCTGGAACATCAGCGACGGCGACGCCGACCTGGTGGTCGACTGGTTCGGCTTCTACCAGAACGACTGAGTCATCCGTAGGTGACCCGACGGACCCGGGGCCCCGGGCGCGACGATCCACGTCGCGTCCGGGGCCCCGGGCTTTTCACGTCCGGGCCGTTCGGCCGGGGGCCCTGATGTCCGGTCTCAGAGCGAGACGGTGGCGCGGAACACGGTGGCTCCGGGGCCGGCGAGCGCGGTGTCCGTACCGGTCGCCGGGAGGAACGCGGACTCGCCCCTGGCCAGGGTGAGCACCTCTCCGTCGGCGCCGGTGAGCTCGGCGGCGCCGGCGGTGCAGAGCAGGATCTGCGGGGCCGCTCCGTCGATCAGCCGGGGCTCGGCGCCCAGGACGAACCGGGAGAGCCGGAACTCGTCGATCGGTACGGGGTACAGCTCCTCGCCGGGCGTGCCGGGCACCGGGACGGGGCGCAGCACGTCGGGGTCGGCGGCGGTGAAGACGACGACCTCGAGCAGCTCGGGGACGTCGATGTGCTTGGGCGTCAGGCCGGCCCGCAGCACGTTGTCCGAGTTCGCCATCAACTCCACGGCGGTGCCGTGCAGGTAGCCGTGCGGGACACCGGCGCCGAGGTACAGCGCCTCACCGGGCTGCAGCCTGACGTGGTTGAGCAGCAGGCCGGCGAGCAGCCCGATGTCACCGGGGAAGGTCCGGCTGATCAGCGCGTACGGGGCGTAGGGCCCCTGCGGGTCGGCGGCGGCGGCCAGTTCGACGGCCCGCGCGGTCTCCCGCACCAGGCCGGCGGCGGCGTCCGGTGCCATCGACAGGACGTCGCCGAGCACCTCGCGCAGCGCCTCGGACTCGGGCTTGCGGTGCAGGACGTCGATGAGCGGGGTGAGCGCGGGCACCTTCAGCGCGGTCATCAGGGCAGCCGCGTCGGCGGGTCGCCGGAAGCCGCAGAGCCCGTCGAACTCGTCCAGTGCGCAGATCAGTTCGGGCTTGTGGTTGGGGTCGCGGTAGTTGCGCTCCGGGGCGTCCGGCGGGATGCCCCGGGCCTGCTCGTCGGCGAAGCCGGCCCGGGCCTGGTCGAGCGTCGGGTGGGCCTGGATCGACAGCGGGATGCCGGCGGCCAGCACCTTGAAGAGGAAGGGCAGTCCGGTGCCGAACCTGGCCACCGCGGCGGCGCCGAGTTCGCCCTGCGGGTCGGCGGCGATCAACTCGTCGAGGGGGACGGGACCGCCGCCGCGGTCGGTACGGGAGGGGGCGCCGGGGTGGGCGCCCATCCAGAGTTCGGCCTGCGGGCTGCCGGTCGGCTGCTGCCCGAGCAGTTCGGGGATCGCGGTGACCGAACCCCAGGCGTACGGGCGTACGGTGTTGACGAGCCTGTCCATGCGCGCGGTCCTACTCCTCTGCTGCACTGGCGTGGTCGCCGGATCGCCGGGACGGGAGGGTTCCTGCGGGCGCGGGCAATCCTGGCAAAGGCTGGGAGTCGACCCTAGCCGACTGACCGTACGGCTGGGTAAACAGCGGGTGCCCGGATCAGCGGGCGGGCGGGCCACCGCCGCGGGCCGTTCGTGAACGGGGCCCACCGGACGCGGTATAGGATGCCGGTTCTCAGGATCTTCTGTCTCCTGCGGGCCGCCCGGCACAGTTCCGCATCGTCGATGCGGATGCGGGTGGTGCAGTCCCGCCCCCATCGTTCGAGAGGCTTGCACGTGACCGTGAACCAGCAGAGTTTTGCTGATCTCGGCAAGGTGCTGGTGATCATCCCGACGTTCAACGAGGCCGAGAACGTAGAGCTGATCGTCGGTCGAGTGCGGGCCGCCGTGCCCGAGGTCCACGTACTGGTGGCCGACGACAACAGCCCGGACGGCACCGGTGACATCGCCGACAAGCTCGCCGCCGAGGACCCGAACGTGCAGGTACTGCACCGCAAGGGCAAGGAAGGGCTGGGCGCGGCGTACCTCGCGGGGTTCCGCTGGGGCATCGACAACGGCTACGACGTGCTGGTGGAGATGGACGCCGACGGCTCCCACCGGCCCGAGGAGCTGGACCGGCTGCTGACCGCGCTGCGCGGCGCCGACCTGGTGCTCGGATCGCGCTGGGTGCCGGGCGGCCGGGTGGTCAACTGGCCGAAGTCGCGTCTGGTGCTCTCCCGGGCGGGCTCCCTGCACTCGCGGCTGATGCTGGGTGTGCCGATCCGCGACGTCACCGGCGGTTACCGGGCGTTCCGCAAGGAGACGCTGCTGGGGCTGGGCATGGACGAGGTGGCCTCGGCCGGGTACTGCTTCCAGATCGACCTGGCCTGGCGCACGGTGAAGGCCGGCTTCAAGGTCGCGGAGGTGCCGATCACCTTCGTCGAGCGTGAGCTCGGCGCTTCCAAGATGAGCCGCAGCATCGTCCTGGAGGCGATGTGGCGCGTCACGTCCTGGGGCATCGCCGACCGCGTCGGCCGGCTCACCGGCAAGAACCGGAAGTAGCCCGGGCGGAGCCGGTCCGCCCGACCGCAGCCGTCCGGAGCACCGCAGCACCCCCGCCGTCAGGCGCGGGTGCTGTTTTCCGTTTCCGCTGCCACCGCCGATGTGTGTCCGTCCGCGCTGCTCCTGCCGGGGCAGCGGTCCGGCGGGCAGGTCGGCAGGTCAGCAGGTCGGCGGGCCGGGCGGCAGGTGGTTCTCGGCCCACCGGGCGAGTTCGCCGAGGGCCGGGCCGAGGGCGGCGCCCGCCTCGGTGAGGCGGTAGCTGACCCGCAGCGGCGGCCCCTCGTCCACCTGCCGCACCACCAGTCCGGCGTCCGCGAGTTCGGTGAGGCGGTCGGAGACCATCCGCTCGCTGATCCCGGGGACGGCGCGGCGCAGTTCGGAGAAGTACACCGGGCCGTGCTGGCTCAGCACGGCCATGATCAGCCCGGTCCAGCGCTTGCCGAGTACGTCGAACGCCCGGGTGATGGCGAGACCCACGCCGGCACACGGCTCGGTGATGCCCGTCGGAACCTCTTGCTGCGCCATGCCTACAGCGTACCGGCCCTCCGCCAGTGACTGAAGAAAAGTAAGCTGCTACGGTAATTGAAGCTGCCTGCGAAAAGGTCAGCACCTTACCTATTGGAGGCACGCCATGCCCACCCTGCTGCACATCGACTCGTCCGCCTTCGTGGACGGATCCGTCTCCCGTGAGGTCTCCGCCGCGTTCCGTGACGCCTGGCTCGAGCAGCACCCGGAGGGCACCGTGATCTACCGCGACGTGGCCGTGAACCCCGTGCCGCACCTCGGCGCCGACGGCATCGGCGGCGGTTTCGTCCCCGAGGACCAGCGCACGCCGGAGCAGATCGCGGCGCTCGCGCTGCGCGAGGAGCTGGCCGCCGAACTGGAGCTGGCCGACGCCGTCGTCATCGGCACGCCGATGTACAACTTCTCCATCCCGTCCAGCCTCAAGGCCTGGCTCGACCAGGTGATCATCGTCGGTCGCACCGGCGGGGAGAGCCCCTCGGCCGCCGGTACGCCGGTCACCGTGGTCTCGGCGCGCGGCGGCTCCTACGGTCCGGGCAGCCCGCGTGAGAGCTTCGAGTTCGTCACCACCTACCTGGAGAAGGTGCTCACCGGGATGCTCGGCCTCCAGGTCGACTTCATCGTCCCGGAGTTCACGCTGGCGCCGGTCAACCCGGCGCTGGCCGAGTTCATCGAGCACGCCCGGACCTCCAAGGCGCAGGCCCTGGAGGCGGCCGTGACCAAGGCCAAGGCGCTCACCGTCTGAGGCCGGCCGGGGCCCGGACGGGCGGGCCGGGGCCCTTCGGCGCGCGGGGGCGCCCGGGCGCCGGGCTCCGCCCCGTCCGGGCGCGCCTACCCGGCAAACCCCGGCGACTGCTCCCATGCTGGGGTCCAGACACGGCGGAGCGGGCGTCCAGGCCCGGCCCGGCAGCGGACCGCACCAGGGAGCAGAAGTGACGTCGTCCCCGCCCGAGGAGAGTGCCGGACCGGACGACCCGACGGCCCGCCGCGCCGGGGCACCGGACGTCCGTCCGCTGGAGACCGCGGTCTTCACCGGGCCCGAGTCGGCCTTCTTCGCGACCTCCACGCTGATCCTCGGCGAGCGGACCGCGATCCTGGTGGACGCCCAGCTCACCCGCAGCGCCGGACGGGAGCTCGCCGAGTGGGTGGCCGGCAAGGGGCGCCGCCTGCTGGCGATCGTCATCACCCACGAGCACCCCGACCACTACTTCGGCGCCGAGGAGGTGCTGCGGCTCTTCCCCGAGGCGCAGCTGCTGGCCGCGCCGCCGGTGGTGGAGGGCATCCTGCGCACGGCCGCCGCCAAGGTGGCCCAGTGGAAGCCGGTCTACGGGGACGACATCCCCGACCACCCGCTGGTGCCCGCGCAGCTGCTCCCGCAGCCCCTGATGATCGACCGGCAGCTGATCCCCGTGCTGCTGCTCGGCCAGGCCGACTGCGGCGGATCGACCGTGGTGCACGTCCCCAGCGTCGGCACCGTGGTCGCCGGGGACTTCGCGTACAACGGCACCCACGTCTGGACCGCCGACACCACGCCGGAGCAGCGCGCGCAGTGGGCGCACAACCTCGACCGGATCGCGGGCCTGGGCGCCGAGCACGTCATCGCCGGTCACCGGGCCCCCGACCGGGGCGACGACGCGGCCGGGGTGCTCGGGTTCACGGCGCAGTACCTGCGGGACTTCGACGCCCGGCTGCGTGAACACCCCTCGGACGCGGAGGCACTGGTCACCGCCATGAACGAGCGGTACGCCGAGCTGACGCTGCCCGCCTTCCTGGAGCTCGGCGCGGCCGCGAACGTGGCCCGGCGGCAGGTGGCCGACGTCGCACTGCGGCCGCGCGAGGCGGTGGAGGAGGACGAGATCGTCGAAGGCGAGATCGTCGAGGACGAGGACCCCGGCGGCCGCTGACCGGGGCGCCGGCGCCCCGGGCGGATACTGAGGCATGACACCGTACGACGTGATCGTGCCGGCGGGCGGCGCCGCCCGCCGCCTCGGCGGCGCGGACAAGCCGGGCCTGCGGGTCGGCGCCGACACCCTGCTCGACCGGGTCCTGGCCGCCTGCGCCGGGGCCGGCGCGACCGTGGTGGTCGGGCCGCGGCGGCCGACCGGCCGGGGCACGGTGAGCTGGACCAGGGAGGAGCCGCCCGGCGGTGGCCCGGTCGCGGCCGTCGCCGCGGGTCTGCCCCTGGTGACCCGGGACGTGGTGCTGCTGCTCGCCGCCGACCTGCCGTTCCTCGACGAGCGGACGGTCCACCGCCTGGTGGCCGCACTGGGCGACGAGCGGGGCGCACCCGAGGCGGCCCTGCTGGTGGACGCCACGGGCCGGGACCAGCCGCTCGCCGCCGCCTACCGGACCGGCGCGCTGCGCGCCGCGCTCGCGTCCCTCGGCGATCCGGCCGGGCTCCCGCTGCGCCGGCTCACCGCCGGGCTTCGCACGGTGCGCCTGGCGGACGACGAGGACGTCGCGTACGACTGCGACACCTGGGAGGAGCTGGCCGACGCCCGGGAGCGGGATCGGGCCGCCTCGCGGGACCGGGCCGCCTCACCGGGCCGCGGTTCGGCGGGACCGGCCGACGGCTGAACGGCCGTCGCCCGGCGGCTCACGGCGGCCACGGGCCGGTTGTGAGCGAAACGACGCGCGCTGCTCACGGCCGCAACGTCCCGGGTGGACGTTCGATCGGGCAGCATGGGGCCATGGATCGCACGCTGGACGACTGGATCGCCGAGGTCGGCGCCGAGCTGGGCATCGACCTCGATGTCGACGTACCCGGGCTGCTCGACCTGGCCAGGGTGGTCGCGCACGGGGTGGCGCGCCCGGCCGCCCCGCTGACCGCCTTCCTGATCGGGTACGCGGCCGCCCAGCAGGGCGGCGGGGCGCAGGCCGTGGCGCGGGCCCGGCTGCGCACGGCGGCGCTCGCCGAGCGCTGGGCGGCCGCCGAGTCCGAGCAGGGCCCGGAGGAAGGCGCGGAGCAGGGCCCGGAGGAAAGCGCTGAGCAGGGCGCGGAGCGGGAACCGGGGCGCGGGTGAGCGCCCCGGTCGCCGCCCCCGTGACCGCGTCCGCGAACCCGGGCGGCTCCGGCGCCGTCCGCGAGCTGTCCTGGCCGCGGGCCCGCGACGCGGCCCGCCGCGCCGGCCACCGGAGCCCGGCGCCCGCTGCGCTGCACCTGGAGCTCGCCGAGGCGTACGGTCACGTCCTGGCCGAGCCGCTCACCGCGCTCACCGACCTGCCCGCCTTCGACACCGCCGCGATGGACGGCTGGGCCGTCGCCGGCCCCGGTCCCTGGCGCCCGACGGGCCGGCTGCTCGCCGGGGAGCCGGCCGCGCCGCTCGCCGACGGCGCCGCCGTGGAGATCGCCACCGGCGCCCAGCTGCCGCCCGGTGCCACCGCCGTCCTGCGGCGCGAGCACGGCCGCGGCGACGGAGTCCTGTTGCATGAGCGCACTCCCGGCGCGCTGACCCCCGGACAGGACGTCCGCCCGCGCGGCCAGGAGTGCCACCGGGGCGACCAGCTGCTCGCCGTCGGCACCCCGGTCGGGCCGTCCGTGCTCGGCCTGGCCGCCGCCAGCGGCCACGACCGGCTGGCGGTCCACCGGCGACCCACCGTCGAACTTCTGGTGCTCGGCGACGAACTGCTCGACCAGGGCCTGCCGCAGCCCGGCAGGGTCCGCGACGCGCTCGGTCCGCTGCTGCTGCCCTGGCTGCGCGCGGCCGGCGCCGAGGTGCTCGGCCGGCGTCCGGTGCGGGACGACTTCGGACTGCTGCGGGACGCCGTGCGGCACTCGCCCGCCGACGTGGTGGTCACCACGGGGGGCACCGCGGCCGGGCCGGTCGACTTCCTGCACCAGGCCCTGACGGCGGCCGGCGCCCGCCTCCTGGTGGACGGCGTGGCGGTCCGGCCGGGGCACCCGATGGTGCTCGCCGAACTGCCCGACGGCCGGCACCTGGTGGGTCTGCCCGGCAATCCGCTGGCCGCCGTGGCCGGCGCCGTCACGCTCGCCCTGCCGTTGCTGCACCGGCTGGGCGGCCGGGCCGCCGGCGCTCCCCGGACCCTGCCGGCCGCCACCGACCTGCCCGGCCACCCGCACGACACCCGCCTCGTGCCCGTCCGCCGGACCGAGCACGGCGTGCTGCCGCTGGCCTTCGACGGTCCCGCGATGCTGCGTGGTCTGGTGCTGGCCGATGCCCTCGCCGTGGTGGCGCCGGGCGGTGTCCGGGCCGGGGCCGTGGTCGAGCTGCTCCCCGTGCCGTGAGGCCGGTCAGTCGGCCAGGGGGGACGCCTGCCGGATGGTGATCACCCGGTCGGTCAGCTGGAGGGTGCCGGCCTCCGGGTCGGTGTAGTTCAACAGCCGCCGCCCCCGCAGTACGGCGACCACCAGGTCGGCGCACTCGCGCGGACTGCGGCCCGCCTCGGCCCGGGTGACCGGCCGCTCGACCACGTCGAGCCCGGTGCCGTAGGTGAGCAGGTCCTCCATCACGGCGCCCGCGCGGGGGCTGAGCATCGACATGCCGAGCAGCCGCCCGGCCGAGCTGGAGCTGGTGACCACCACGTCGGCGCCGCTCTGTCGCAGCAGCGGCGCGTTCTCGTCCTCCCGCACCGCCGCGACCACGGTGGCGGCCTTGTTGAGCTGGCGGGCGGTCAGGGTGACCAGGACGGCGGTGTCGTCCCGCTGCGGGGCGATCACGACCTGGGCGGCGCGCGGCAGTTCGGCCCGCAGCAGGGTGTCCGTCCGGGTGGCGTCGCCGACCACGCCGACCAGACCGTCCCGGGCGGCCTGGTCGACCACCTTCTGCTGGGGGTCCACCACGACGATGGAGTCCTTGGGCACGCCCTGGCCGAGCAGGGTGTGCACGGCGCTGCGGCCCTTGGTGCCGTAGCCGATCACGACGGTGTGCTCGCGCACGGTGGACCTCCATCGTCCGATGCGCCATTGCTGGCGGGTGCGTTCGGTGAGCACCTCCAGGGTGGTGCCGACCAGGATGATCAGGAAGACCACGCGAAGCGGCGTGATCACCAGGATGTTGACGAGCCTGGCGCTGTCGCTGACCGGGGTGATGTCGCCGTACCCGGTGGTCGAGAGGGTGACGGTGGCGTAGTAGGCGGCGTCCAGCAGGTCGACGGAGCCGTCGGCGTTGTCGTTGTAGCCTGCGCTGTCGGCCCAGACGATCAGCGTGGTGAGGGCCAGCACGCCGAACGCGAGCAGCAGACGCTTCATCACCTGCCGCAGCGGCGGCGTCGCGGTCCGGGTGGGCAGCGTGATCCGACGGTCGGCCTCCGAGCCGCCGCGCGCGACGTTCCTGGCTCCGCGGCCGGCGAGCCACAGCCGCGACGGCCTGGCACCGGAGCGCGGTGGGGGGTTCTCGTGGGTCATACGAGGAATCATGCGGTGCACGGCCACCCGGGGCGGCCCCGCCGCGCGGCGGGGCGCGGCCGCGGACGACGGGCCCGCTCCGGCAGGTCGCCGCCGGAAACGACGCGTCCCGTCGCCGCTCGCAGTAGCTTCGGGGCATGCGAGCCATCACGATTCCCAAGCCCGGCGGCCCCGACGCGCTGACCTGGGCCGAAGTTCCCGATCCGGTGCCCGGGCCGGGCGAGGTGCTGGTCGAGGTCGCGGCGACCGCCGTCAACCGGGCCGACCTGCTGCAGCGTCAGGGCTTCTACGACCCGCCGCCGGGTGCCTCGCCCTACCCGGGACTGGAGTGCTCCGGCCGGATCGCCGGGCTCGGTCCGGGCGTGGCCGGCTGGGGCATCGGCGACGAGGTGTGCGCCCTGCTGGCCGGCGGCGGCTACGCGCAACGGGTGGCGGTGCCGGTCGGGCAGCTGCTGCCGGTGCCCGAGGGGCTGAGCCCGGAGGAGGCCGCCGCGCTGCCGGAGGTGGCCTCGACGGTCTGGTCGAACCTGTTCATGGTGGCGCATCTGCGCCCCGCCGAGACGGTGCTGCTGCACGGTGGGGCGAGCGGCATCGGCACCATGGCGATCCAGCTCGCCAAGGCGGTCGGCGCCCGGGTGCTGGTGACCGCCGGCAGCGCGCGGAAGCTGGAGCGCTGCGCCGAGCTCGGCGCGGACGTGGGCATCGACTACCGCGAGCAGGACTTCGTGCAGGCCGTCCGGGAGGCCACCGGCGGCGCCGGTGCGGACGTGGTGCTGGACATCATGGGCGCCAAGTACCTGCAGCGGAACGTGGACGCCCTGGCCCTGAACGGGCGGCTGGTGATCATCGGGCTCCAGGGCGGGGCGAGCGCCGAGCTCGACCTCGGCACGCTGCTCGCCAAGCGGGCCGCCGTGGTCGCGACCTCGCTGCGGGGCCGTCCGCTGGCGGAGAAGGCGGCGATCGTGGCGGGCGTGCGGGAGCACGTGTGGCCGCTGATCGAGTCGGGCGTGGTGAAACCGGTGGTCGACCGGGTGCTGCCGCTGGCCGAGGCGGCCCGGGCGCACCGGGTGCTGGAGGAGGGGGAGCAGGTGGGCAAGGTGGTCCTGCGGGTGTGACGGGGGCGGCCGGGCACGGGCTCCGGGCGGTGCGGTACGGGCTCCGGCCGGTGCGGTACGGGCTCCGGCCGGTGCGGTACGGCTGTTCGAAATGCCCCGATTGTCCGACTGTGTGAGGCTGGTTCGGAGCTGTCCCGCCGCCGGCCGCGCCGAAGCGCGGTCGGCCGTCGGAAGGACCTCCGTCCGTGGCCGCACTTCCGTACGTGATCTCCGAGCTCCTTCCCACCGCCCCGCGCCGTGTCCGCACCGGTGCCACCGGCGGCGCGCCCGCCGCGTCCGGGGCCGGCCGCCGTCGGCCGGTGGCCGGCTGGGCCGGTGTCACGGCCGCCGGGCTGGCCCTGCCGCTGCTGCTGGCCGGCCCCGTCGCCGCTCTCACGGTGCACGGCGACGGCGGGGCGGTGGTCCAGCGCGCCGCTGACCCACCGCCGGCCGCGGACCCGGCGCCGGAGGTGGCCCCGGGCGTGGGCGCGGCGGACGACGCCCTCCAGGCGGCCGCCGGGGCCGCCGGGGCCGCCGCGCAGGCGGTCCAGCAGGCACTGGAGCAGGCCCAGGCCGTGGCCGCCCTCGTCGGGGCGCCGGCCGAGCTGCCGGGGCTGTTCCCGGCGACCGCCGCCGCTCTCGCCCCCTCCGCTCTCGCCCCCGTCGCGACGGACGCGCCGATCCCGGACGCAGCCGACACGCCGTCCGCCGGGGGGCCCGCGGCCTCCCCGGCCGCGGACGCGCCGTCGGCCCCGCCCGCGCCTTCGCCGCCCGCCACGCCCCGGCCCAGCTCGACCCGCTCGGTGACGCCGACCGCCGGGCCGAGCCCGGAGCCGTCCGCCGGGGCGGGGAGTTCCGCGGCGCCGGAGCCGTCCGGGTCCCCGTCGGCCGCGCCCTCGGCCGGACCGGCGGCCGGACCGGCGGTCCCGTCCGCAGCCCCGTCCGGCGCCCCGTCCGCGGTGCCGTCCGCAGCGCCGTCCGACGCCGCCGAGTGGGCGGGCGCCGCTCCCGGGTGGACGGGCGAGGGCCCGCCGTCCGCGTCCCCCGAGCCCGGCGCGGACCCGGCGCCCTCGGCCTCCCCGCTCCACCGGCGCCGTCCCGCCTCGGGCCAGGACTGGGGGGACGGTCGTCTCCCGGCCCCCGTGCAGGCCCCAGCGGCGGGCCGTGGCCAGGGGCAGGAACAGGGGCAGCAACAGGCCCCGGACGCCGGTCGGGGCCGGATCCGGCAGAGCCCGGCTCCGGCGGCCCCGGACGCGCAGTCCCCCGCCGCGCAGGCCCCGGACGCGGACGCCGTGCCGGCCGAGGAGGGCGTCACCGTGGCCGGCCCGGTCGCCGCCGCCCCGCGCTGGAGCGATCCGTCCACGCTCCAGCTGCCGCTCGGGGCGGGGCTGGCCCTGATCGGCAGCGGCCTGGCCCTGGTGGGCCTGCGGATGCGCCGGGGATGATCCCGGCGCGGCCCGGCGGCCGCGCCGGATACGCCCCCCCGCGCGCCGTCACACTTGACCGCGTCTGACGGCCCAGCAGATCATCGTCCCGATGGGGGCCACCACGGGGACGGCCGCACCGCCGGCGAACGCGCGGGGGCGCGCCCGGACGCCGTCCGGAGCCCGGCCGCAGCGTCCCGGGAGCGCGGCGAACCGCAGCCGACCGCGACGAACCGCATCGAACCGCGTCCGGCACGTGCCGGGGCCTTCCGCCCCCCGAAGCCCGGTGAGAGAGAATGGGATTCATGACGAAGCCGATGAACGAGCGCTCGCAGCAGGAGTCGTACCAGGCGTCCGGCGGCCAGTCGCAGGACGGCCCGAAGGTGCTGATCGTCGGGCCGGACGGGCTGCCCGTGGGCCAGGGATTCGCCCGGTTCGGCGATGACGAGGGGTTCGAGCCGCGCGAACTCCCGGTGACGGAGATGGTCGAACAGCCGGCGAAGGTCATGCGGATCGGCAGCATGATCAAGCAGCTGCTGGAGGAGGTCAGGGCGGCGCCTCTGGACGAGGCCAGCCGGGTGCGGCTGAAGGACATCCACGCCAGTTCGATCAAGGAGCTGGAGCTCGGCCTGGCGCCCGAGCTGGTCGCCGAGCTGGAGCGGCTGTCGCTGCCGTTCACCGAGGACACCATCCCCACCGAGGCCGAGCTGCGGATCGCGCAGGCCCAGCTGGTGGGCTGGCTGGAGGGCCTCTTCCACGGCATCCAGACCGCGCTGTTCGCCCAGCAGATGGCCGCCAGGGCCCAGTTGGAGCAGATGCGCCGGGCGCTGCCGCCCGGACTGCACGGCGCCGAGCCCGAGCCGGAGGAGTTCGGCGAGGGCCGGGGAATGCGTTCCGGTCCCTACCTCTAGCCACATCGCCCCGGCCGTCCGCACCGGGGTGTCGCAGCCGGGTCACAGTGTCGGCCCTGCACAGAGCGCTGACGCCCCCAGCCGGTACCCTGACCCCTGTCGCAGGCCCCCCGAGGCCGCGGCGGGGGTCGGGCAGGCCGGTGACGGCGCCCGGTCCGCACGGGACGACAACGAAGTCACGGCCG
Source organism: Kitasatospora sp. NBC_00315 (assembly GCF_041435095.1). Lineage (NCBI taxonomy): Bacteria > Bacillati > Actinomycetota > Actinomycetes > Kitasatosporales > Streptomycetaceae > Kitasatospora > Kitasatospora sp. NBC_00315. The sequence continues at coordinate 4,188,481 of NZ_CP108025.1, forward strand.
CGGTGGCACCGGGCCGAGGGGGAGCAGAGGACCATGAGCGAGGACGGCAGTACGGCCGGGGGCCACTCCCTGGGCAACGGCAGGTACCAGCTGCAGCACCTGCTCGGTGAGGGCGGCATGGCCTCCGTCCACCTCGCGTACGACAACGTGCTGGACCGCCAGGTCGCGGTGAAGACGCTGCACACCGAACTGGGCCGTGAGCAGTCCTTCCGGGAGCGGTTCCGCCGCGAGGCGCAGGCCGTCGCCCGGCTCGAACACACCAACATCGTCACGGTCTACGACTCCGGCGAGGACGTCGCCGCCGACGGCGCCACCACGCCGTACATCGTGATGCAGCTGGTCGAGGGCCAGCCGCTGCGCGACGCGCTCAACGAGGCCATCGCCCAGCACGGCGCCATGCCCACCGAGCGGGCGCTGAAGATCACCGCCGGTGTGCTGTCCGCGCTGGAGGCCTCGCACGACGCGGGCCTGGTGCACCGCGACATCAAGCCCGGCAACGTGATGTTCGACCGCAAGGGCGTCGTCAAGGTGATGGACTTCGGCATCGCCCGCGCGCTGCAGTCCGGTGTCACCTCGATGACCCAGACCGGCATGGTCGTCGGCACCCCGCAGTACCTCTCCCCCGAGCAGGCGCTCGGCAAGAGCGTGGACGCCCGCTCCGACCTCTACTCGGTCGGCTGCATGCTGTTCGAGCTGCTCACCGGCCGGTTGCCGTTCGACGGCGACTCCCCCTTCTCGATCGCCTACAAGCACGTCCAGGAGGAGCCGCCGGTGCCCTCCTCGCTGAACCGGGCGCTCCCCCCGGCGGTGGACGCGCTGGTGGCCCGCGCGCTGCGCAAGGACCCGGCGCACCGGTTCCCGACCGCCGAGGCCATGCGCGAGGAGGTCGAGCGGGTGCTCGGCGGCGCCGGCACCGGCAGCCCGCTCCGGGCCGGCACCCCGCTGGTGATCGGCGAGGGCCCCCGGTCCGCGCACGCCTCGACCTCGCTCACCAACATGCCGCAGGTGCCGGGCGACCTGCGCACGCCCGCGCCGCAGGTGCAGCAGCCGTACCAGCCGCAGCACACCGCCCCGCAGTACGGCCCGCAGACGCCCCCGCCGCCGTACCGGACGCCGGCGCCGCAGGCCCCGCACACGCCGCAGCCCTTCGCGCAGTCACAGCCCTTCGCGCAGTCGCAGCCGTACGGGACGCCGCCGCCGCACGGGTTCCAGCAGACGCCGGCGCCCTTCCCGCAGCAGGCGCACACCCCCGTGCCGATGCCGATGCCCCAGCCCGTCCAGCAGCCGGTGTTCGCGCCGCGGCCGGCGAACAGCAACAACGGCTGCGCCACCGCGCTGGTGGTGGTCGGCATCATCGTCGGTGTGATCGTCCTGGTGCTCATCATCATCGGGATCGTGGCGACCAAGGCCGACTCCACGGCCGCCCCGGCCGGTCGGACCGTGCACAGCCTCGCGCTCGCCCCGCAGTCGGTGACTCCGCACCCGAAGGACCTCGCCGCCACCGGCGTCGGCCCTCGGTGAGCTCGTCCCGCCCGGTCGGCCGTGCCACGGCGGGCGGTCCGAGGCGGTAGCGTTCTAGGGATTACGTAGCGACAGGGCGACCGCGATCCGAGCGAAGGCCCGGGGCGAGGAGCGATGGCAAAGACGCAGCAGCCGGGCGACGGCGAGGGTGACCGGACCGTCGGCCGGGAGAACGCCGAGCGGCCCGCCCCCGGCGGGTCCGAGCGCGCGGGCGAGGCCACCGCTCCGACCGCGGCCCTCCCGGCGTCCGCCGCCGTGCCCGGTCCGCAGACCCCGGGTCGCGGCAGCGCGGCCCCGCTCGGCACCGTGGGCGACGGCCGCTACCGCCTGACCCACCGGCTCGGCCGGGGCGGCATGGCGGAGGTGCTCGCCGCCCAGGACGTCCGGCTCGGGCGGACGGTCGCCGTCAAGCTGCTGCGCCCCGAACTGGCCCAGGACGACATCGCGCGGCTGCGCTTCGGCCGCGAGGCGCAGTCGGTGGCCGGCCTCAACCACCACTCGATCGTCGCGGTGTACGACACCGGCGAGGAGCACCACGGCGAGGAGTCCACGCCGTACATCGTGATGGAGCTGGTCGAGGGCCGCACCGTCCGCGAGCTGCTGGTGGACGAGGAGGCGCCGCCGGTCGACCAGGCGCTGATCATCATCGCCGGGGTCCTGGAGGCGCTCGCCTACAGTCACCGGCACGGCATCGTGCACCGGGACATCAAGCCCGCCAACGTGATCATCACGACCGGCGGCGCGGTCAAGGTGATGGACTTCGGCATCGCCCGGGCGCTGACCGGGGCCGCCAGCACGATGACCCAGACCGGCATGGTCATGGGCACCCCGCAGTACCTCTCGCCCGAGCAGGCGCTCGGCAAGCCGGTCGACCACCGCTCCGACCTGTACGCGGCCGGCTGCATGCTGTACGAACTGCTGACGCTGCGCCCGCCGTTCACCGGTGACACGCCGCTGTCGGTGGTCTACCAGCACGTCCAGGACGCGCCCGTACCGCCGTCGCAGGCCAACCCGCGGGTGCCGGCCGGGCTGGACGCCCTGGTGCTCCGCTCGCTGGCGAAGAACCCCGACGACCGCTTCCAGGACGCGGACGAGTTCCGCGCCCACCTCCAGCACGCGCTGCGCATGCTGCACGGCGGCGAGGGGGCCGGCTACCCGGGCGGGGCGGCCGCGGCCGCCGCCGCGGGCCTGGCCGCCGCCGGGCAGGGCCTGGGCGGCGGGTACCCGGGCCAGGGCGCGGGCGGCGCCACCGGCGGCTACGGCTCGCAGGGCGGCACCGCCGTCACCGAGGCGTTCGGCGCGTCCCGCCCGAGCGATCCGACGGCACTGCTCCCGTACCAGAACTCGGCGCCCGCGCACACGCCCCCGACCCCCTACCCGGTGGTCGGCGGGCCGCACGGCGGCGGCCACGGCGGCGGCGACGACGGCGATCAGGGCCGCGGGCGCGGGCCGTGGGGGTGGGTGGCCGGTGTGCTGGCGGTGCTGCTCGCGGCCGGTGTCGGCATCGGGCTCGCGGTGAGCGGCGCCTTCGACCAGAAGAGCCGGGATCCGATCACCACGCCGCCGGCGAGCGTCAGTTCCCAGCCCTCGCCGACGGATCAGGAGTCGTCCTCGCTGCCCTCCCCGACCTCCGCCAAGCCGACCCAGCAGCAGAGCGACGCCCAGACCTTCGTGCCCACGACGTCCCCGAGCAAGCACTTCACCCCGTCGGCGTCGCCGTCGGCGAGCGCGAGTGCCTCGAAGTCGCCGACCGCCTCGGCCTCGCCGACCAGCACGGGCAGCGCGAGCGCGAGCGCCAAGCCGTCCACCGCCAACCCGTCACCCTCGCAGCCGGCCGAGAGCGCCTCGCCCTGACCCGGTGGGTCAGTTGGTGAAGGCGTCCAGGATCTGTTCGTACTCCTGGCACCACCACGCCAACTGGCCCGCCGTGGCGGCGAACAGCGGGTCGGCCCGGTGGTCGCCGCGCTGGTAGTGCCACTGCAGGATCCAGAAGTCGTTCAGCCGCTCCCACCAGACCCGGTGCACGGCCGCCGCGAGCTCGTCCGACCCGGCCGCGCCGACGGCCCGGTAGGCCTGCGAGTAGTGGCGGACCCGGACCAGGTCGAGCACGCCGGTCAGCCGGTCGTTGAAGAGCAGGGTGGCGCCGCGGACGGCCTCCTCGGCGCGCGGCTGCGGCCCGAGCTTGTCCCAGTCGAGGACGGCGCGGATCTCGCCGCCCCCGTACAGCAGGTTGAGGCCGTGGAAGTCCCCGTGGGTCCAGCCGGTGGGCGGGGCCGCGTCCGGGGCGGGCCGCCGGTGGGCGAGGGCGGTCAGCAGTTCCAGCCGTTCGCCCAGCCGCTGCTCGGCCAGCGCGTCGAACGACCCGTAGGGCTGGTGCTCGCGGGCCCGGCGGCGCAGCCGGGCGGCCAGCAGGGTGCTGTCCCGGGGGTCGGCGCTGCGGTATCCGGCGGGTTGCGGGACGGGAGCGCAGACCTCGTCGAGTGCGCCGTGCAGCCGGCCGAGCAGCGCGCCCAGGGCGTCGCACTGCGACAGGTCCAGCTCCGTGCCGTGCCGGTGACCGCCCTCGGTCCAGGGGAACAGCGCGAACAGCCGGCCGCCGAGGGCGGTCACGGTGCGGCCGTCGGCGGCCGCCAGCGGTGGGGGGACGGGCAGGCCCCGCGCCCGCAGGCCGGCGGTGGCCCGGTGCTGGGCGGTGATCGTCGGGCGGCTCGCGGTGGCCGCGTCGACGTAGCACTTGAGGAAGTAGGGGCCGGCCTCGGTGGTGACCCGGTAGCCCCGGTTGAGCAGTCCCTCGGTGACGGGCACGGCGGTCAGCAGGCGGCCCACCCGGTGGCCCCGCAGGACGGCGGCCAGCGCGGCGTGCGGGACGGGCGGGCTGAGCGTCCCCATCGGCGGTGCCTGGAGGTCGGGCCGGGCGGGTGCGCGGGCGAGGGCCCCGGCGGGCGGGCGGGCGGCGGTGGCCGGGGGAGCGGCGGGACGGGGAACGGTGGCGCGGGGAGCGGCGGGCCGGTGCGCGGTGATGGTGCCCGGCGGCGGGTGTGGTGTCACGGCCAGAGCGTAGGGCCCCCGGCCGGGGGCCCTTGACAAAGTGTCAGTGCTGTGCCTGTTGTGCCGTCAGTGCTGCTGGTCGGCCTGATGGCGGGCCACGAAGGCGGCGGCCTGGGTGCGGCGCTCCATGCCCATCTTGGCGAGCAGGCTGGAGACGTAGTTCTTCACCGTCTTCTCGGCCAGGTGCAGCTCGTTGCCGATCTGCCGGTTGGTCATCCCCTCGCCGATCAGGTCGAGGATGCGGCGCTCCTGCTTGGTCAGCTGGGCGAGCCGCTCGTCCTGCTTCTCGCCGCCGTCGCGCAGCCGCTCCAGCACCCGGCTGGTCGCGACCGGGTCGAGCAGCGACTTGCCGGCCGCGACGTCCCGGACGGCGCTGATCAGGTCGCTGCCGCGGATCGCCTTCAGCACGTACCCGGAGGCCCCGGCCATGATCGAGTCGAAGAGCGCCTCGTCGTCGGAGAACGAGGTGAGCATCAGGCACCGGATGTCCGGCAGCCGGGAGCGGACCTCGCGGCAGACCTCCACGCCGTTGCCGTCCGGCAGCCGGACGTCCAGGACGGCGACGTCGGGGTGCACGGCGGGGATCCGGGCCAGCGCCTCGGCGGCGGTGCCGGCCTCGCCGACCACCTCGATGTCGCCCTCGACGGACAGCAGATCGTGGACGCCCCGCCGGACCACCTCGTGATCGTCGAGAAGAAATACTCTGATATGTCCGTTTGTCGTCACGTCCAAAGAATCCCATATCACGCGGGGAATCGGCCATCGCCCGCCTCGGCGCGCTGCTCCGGCGCCGCCGGGGCGGACAAAACCGATCCCCATTACCCCCTTACGCGGAGCCCGCTGCCCGGATAGCGTGCGCAGGTGTCCTGACGGCCACCGTCGTGAGAGCTGCACCACAGCCGCCGCTCTCGGGTGCGGGAACAACTAGGACGTCCTAGCGCAAGCGCGCCAAGGGCTGTCGCTGGGTAACGTTCTCGTGAGGTACGTCGTCGGAAGAGGATCACCACCTGCCCCGCAGCCGGCGCGCACACCCACGCGCGCCACGCGAGGCGGTGACCGGACCGGTCACCGGCGACCCCGGGCGGCCGGACAGACCGAGGAGTGAACGTGACCGTCAAAAGCACGACGAGGGCGCGCAAGAAGGCAGCCCCCGCCGTACCTGACACCCTCCCCACGGGCTCGGGAGCCCCGCTCGACGAGGGAGGCCGGCCGGATCTCGTCCAGCTGCTGACCCCGGAGGGCGAGCGGGTCGAGCACCCGGACTACCCGCTGAGCACCACCCCCGAGGAGCTCCGCGACCTCTACCGCGACCTGGTCCTCGTCCGCCGTTTCGACGCCGAGGCCACCTCCCTGCAGCGCCAGGGCGAGCTCGGCCTCTGGGCCTCGCTGCTCGGCCAGGAGGCCGCCCAGGTCGGCTCCGGCCGCGCCATGCGCCCCGGTGACTACGCCTTCCCCACCTACCGCGAGCACGGCGTCGCCTGGTGCCGGGACGTGGACCCGCTGAACCTGCTCGGCATGTTCCGCGGCGTGAACCACGGCGGCTGGGACCCGAACGAGAAGAACTTCCACCTCTACACCATCGTGATCGGCTCGCAGACCCTGCACGCCACCGGGTACGCGATGGGCATCACCAAGGACGGCACGGACGACGCGGTGATCGCGTACTTCGGTGACGGCGCCTCCAGCCAGGGCGACGTCAGTGAGGCCTTCACCTTCGCCTCGGTCTACAACGCGCCGGTGGTCTTCTTCTGCCAGAACAACCAGTGGGCGATCTCCGAGCCGACCACCAACCAGACCAAGATCCCGCTCTACCGCCGTGCCTCCGGCTTCGGCTTCCCGGGCGTGCGGGTCGACGGCAACGACGTGCTGGCCTGTCTGGCGGTGACCCGCTGGGCGCTCGACCACGCCCGCAGCGGCAACGGTCCGGTGCTGATCGAGGCCTTCACCTACCGGATGGGCGCGCACACCACCTCCGACGACCCGACCCGCTACCGGCTCGCCGAGGAGACCGAGGCCTGGCGTGCCAAGGACCCGATCTCCCGGCTGAAGGCCCACCTGGAGCGCGAGGGCCTGGCCGACGAGGAGTTCTTCGCCTCGGTCGAGGCGAAGAGCGAGGAGCTGGGCCTGCGGGTGCGCGAGGGCGTACGGTCCATGCCCGACCCGGATCCGACGCTGATCTTCGACCACGTCTATGCGGAGCCGCACACGCTGGTCGACGAGGAACGGGCCGAGTACATCGCGTACGCGGCCTCCTTCGAGGGCGGGGAGAACCTCTGATGGCCGGTCAGCTCAGCATCGCCAAGGCGCTCAACGAGGCCCTGCGCAAGTCGCTGGAGGAGGACCCCAAGACGCTGCTGATGGGCGAGGACATCGGCAAGCTCGGGGGCGTCTTCCGGATCACCGACGGGCTGCAGAAGGACTTCGGCGACAACCGGGTGATCGACACCCCGCTCGCCGAGTCCGGCATCGTCGGCACCGCGATCGGGCTCGCGCTGCGCGGTTACCGGCCGGTGGTGGAGATCCAGTTCGACGGCTTCGTCTACCCGGCGTTCGACCAGATCGTCTCCCAGCTCGCCAAGATGCACGCCCGCGCGCTGGGGCACGTCAAGCTCCCCGTCACCATCCGCATCCCCTACGCGGGCGGCATCGGTGCGGTCGAGCACCACAGCGAGTCGCACGAGGCGTACTTCGCGCACACCGCCGGCCTGCGGGTGGTGACCCCCTCCAACGCGCACGACGCGCACTGGATGCTCCGCCAGGCGATCGCCTCGGACGACCCGGTGATCTTCCTGGAGCCCAAGCGGCGCTACTGGGACAAGGCCGAGGTGGGCGACACCGCCGACCTCCCGCTGCACGACGCCCGGATCGCCCGGCACGGCACCGACGCGACGCTGATCGCGTACGGCCCGATGGTCAAGGTCTGCCTGGACGCGGCCGCGGCCGCCGAGGAGGACGGCCGCCGCCTGGAGGTCGTCGACCTGCGCTCGCTCTCCCCGGTGGACTTCGCCACCCTGGAGGCGTCGGTCAGGCGCACCGGGCGGGCCATCGTCGTGCACGAGGCACCGGTGTTCCTGGGCATGGGCGCCGAGCTGGCCGCCCGGCTCACCGAGCGGTGCTTCTACCACCTGGAGGCGCCCGTCCTCCGGGTCGGCGGCTACCACGCGCCGTACCCGCCCTCCCGGGTGGAAGAGGCGTTCCTGCCCGACCTCGACCGTGTGCTCGACGCCGTCGACCGCTCGTTCGCCTTCTGAGCACGGGAGCGATGATGACCACCGAAGTTCGCTCGCTGCGCGAGTTCAGGATGCCGGACGTCGGCGAGGGCCTCACCGAGGCCGAGATCCTCACCTGGTACGTCAAGCCCGGTGACACCGTCACCGACGGTCAGATCGTCTGCGAGGTGGAGACGGCCAAGGCCGCGGTCGAGCTGCCGATCCCCTACAACGGGACGGTCGACCAACTGTTCTTCCCCGCCGGTGCCACGGTCGACGTCGGTACGGCGATCATCACCGTCGCGGTGGCCGGGGCACCCGCCGCGGCGGCTCCGGCGGCGGCTCCGGCGGCCGCTCCCGCCGCCGCCGCCGTGCCGGAGCGCCGTGAGGTGCTGGTCGGCTACGGCCCGCGCACCGGCGCCGACCGCCGCCGGGTCCGCAAGACGGCGGCCGCCCCGGCCGTCGTGGTTCCGGTCGCGGTACCGGTCCCCGCTCCGGTCGCGGTGCCGGTACCCGTACCGGCGCTGCCGCAGCAGGCCGACGGCGGCACGGGCGAGCGGCCGCTCGCGAAGCCGCCGGTGCGCAAGCTGGCCAAGGATCTCGGCATCGACCTGCGGACGGTCGTCCCGACCGGCCCGGACGGTGTGATCACCCGGGAGGACGTGCACGCCGCCGCCGTGCCGGCCGGAGTCCCGTCGCCGGCCGCCGTTACCGCCACCGCCACCGCCACCGCCACCGTTGCCGCCACCGCCACCGCCACCGCGGCCGGCACGGAGCCGGTCGTCGCGGCAGCGGCCCCGGCCGGTGCCGGCGACGTGCGGATCCCGATCAAGGGCGTCCGCAGGGCCGTCGCGCAGGCGATGGTGGCCTCGGCCTTCACCGCCCCGCACGTCACCGAGTTCGTCCAGGTCGACGTCACCCGCACGATGAAGTTCGTCCGCCGCCTCAAGGAGACCGGCGAGCTGGGCCGGGACGTCCGGGTCAGCCCGCTGCTGCTGGTGGCCAAGGCCCTGCTGACCGCGATCAAGCGGCACCCCGAGATCAACGCGCAGTGGGACGAAGCGGCGCAGGAGATCGTCATCAAGGGGCAGGTGAACCTCGGCATCGCCGCGGCCACCCCGCGCGGCCTGATCGTGCCCAACATCAAGGACGCCGGCGCCCGGACCCTCTCCGGCCTCGCGACGGCGCTCGGCGAGCTGGTCGACACCGCCCGTCAGGGCAAGACCTCGCCGGCCGAGATGCAGGGCGGCACCGTCACCATCACCAACGTCGGCGTCTTCGGCGTCGACACCGGAACCCCGATCCTCAACCCCGGTGAGGCGGCCATCCTCGCCTTCGGCGCGGTCCGGGAGCTGCCCTGGGTGCACAAGGGCAAGGTCGTGCCGCGCCAGGTGACCACTCTGGCGCTCTCCTTCGACCACCGCCTGGTGGACGGGGAGCTGGGCTCCAGGGTCCTGGCGGACGTCGCCGCCCTGCTGGAGCGTCCGAAGCGTCTGATCACCTGGGGCTGACCCGCGCGAACAGCAGGACGAGCAGAGAGCAGGGCCGTACCCCCACCGCCGTGGGGGTACGGCCCTGTGGTTGCCGTGCGGTCGCTCAGCCCTGGTTTCGCAGGCGGCGCACGGCGATCAGGGTGCCCGCGCCGAGGACGACGAACGAGGCGGCCGAACCGAGCAGGAAGCCGTTCGGGCTGCTGCCGCCGGTGTGCGCGAGCTCGGACGCGGCGGCGGTGGCCGGGGCCGTCGGGGATGCGGTCGGGGCGGTGCCGACGACCCCGGCGGGCACGGCCGACGCCGTGGCGGCGGGGGTCGGGGCGGTGGTGGTGGGAGTGCTGGTCGGCGTGGCGGGTGCCGTCGACGGGGCCTGGGTGGGACCGGGCCGAAGGACCTTCATCGTGAAGGAGGCGGACTTGCCCTGGTCGGTGATGCCGCCGAAGAGATCGAGGGAGTCGACGTCCCGGGCGGTGCCGGCGGCCAGCCCGACCCGGAAGTGGAACTCCAGCCGGTCGCCCGGGTCCATCGGCTGCGCGAACTCGGAGGTGTCCGCCCGGTTGCCCGGGTCGCAGTACCGGACGACCGCCAGCTTCTGCCACGCGCCGCCGTGCCTGACCTCGACGGAGAGGTCCTGCGGGCGGACCTCGCCGCCGAACCGGTCGGTGTGGGCCGTGGCGTTGATGGAGAGCATCGGGGCGACCTTCTCCAGCCGGACGTCGGCGAGGTTCCTCAGCGTCAGGTCGAATTCCACCGGGGCGCCGCCCGTCGTGATCTCGTGCGGGAGCGGCGTGCCGAAGTCGGCCGCCGGGTCGGGCCGGTAGTCGTTCGAGCCGCTGCGCTTCGCCGTGCCGTTCGCGGTGGCGGTGGCGGTGGGCCGGTCGGTGGCGGCGGCCTCCGGAGCGCCGCAGGCCGACGCGGAGAACGCCCCCGGCAGCAGCGGGAGACCCGCGCTGATGACCAGGGCGGCGGCGCCGGCGCCGAGAGCGGAGCGACGGGAGAGCGAGGTGACATTCTTCGTGAATACGGAGATACCGGACGCGCGCATGACGTGTTCCCCCTGGAACCTGGTGATGACGGTGTGATGGCTGAAGAAGACCGGCCCGCTCCTGCTGAGCGGTAGTGCGCCCCCCGGCTGCGCCGGTCTCGCTCCCGTGCCCTTCCTTCCTAAAGACGTCCATCCCCGCGGGGGGTTGCAGGCGGGGGCAGAAGTTTTTTCCGAAGACCCCGGCGCGGGTGCTCCGCGATACTGCCGGGGTGGCGAAACAGCAGCTGACAGTCCAGGCAGCCGGACAGCTCCCGGCCGACGACCGGCCCTCACTGCGCCGGGACGTCTCCCTCCCGGCCCTGCTGGCCGGGCTGATCTGCATCGTGGTCTCGTTCTCCGGCCCGCTGGTGGTGGTCCTGGCGGCCGCGGCCGCCGGCCGGCTCGACCCGGCGCACACGGCCTCCTGGATCTGGGCGGTGGCCGTCGGCAGCGGTCTGACCTGCCTGCTGCTCAGCTGGTGGACCCGGACCCCGGTGATCACCGCCTGGTCCACGCCGGGCGCCGCCCTGCTGGTGACCAGCCTGGGGGCGTACCCGTACCGGGAGGCGGTGGGGGCGTTCCTGGTGAGCGCGCTGGCGGTCACGCTGCTCGGGGTCACCGGGTTGTTCGGCCGGCTGATCAGAGCCGTCCCGACGGGGATCGTGAACGCGATGCTGGCGGGCATCCTGTTCTCCTTCGGCGCCGGCGTCTTCACCGCCCTGCACAGCGCGCCCGTCCTGGTGCTCGGCACCTTCGCGGCCTTCGTGCTCGCCAAGCGGCTGGCGCCCCGGTACGCCGTGCCGGTCGCGCTGCTGGCGGGCGGGGTGCTGGCGGCGGCCACCGTCGGACTGCCCCTGCACCTCGGAGCGCAGGAGGGACCGACCCGGCCGCTGTTCACCTGGCCGGCGTTCTCCTGGCCGGCCCTGGTCGGTCTGGCGCTGCCGCTCACCATCGTGGCGCTGGGCTCGCAGAACGCGCCCGGGCTGGGCGTCCTGCGGGCCTTCGGCTACCGGCCGGACGACCGGCTGCTGATCGGCGCGACCGGCGCCGTCTCCGTCCTGCTGGCACCGTTCGGCTCGCCCGGCATCAACATCGCCGCCATCACCGCGGCGATCTGCGCCGGGCCGCAGAGCCACCCGGACCGGCGCCGCCGGTACGTGGCGGGAATGGCCGCCGGTGTGCTCTACCTGGTGGTGGGCAGCTTCGGCGGGGTGCTGGTCGCGCTGTTCACCGGTCTGCCGAAGGAGCTGGTCGCGGTGGTCGCCGGGGTCGCGCTGCTGGCCTCGCTGCAGGGCAGCCTGGCCGCCGCCCTCGCGGAAGAGCAGGGCCGGGACGCGGCCGTGGTGACCTTCCTGGCGACGGCCTCCGGGATGTCCCTGTTCGGGATCGGCTCGGCCTTCTGGGGCCTGCTGCTGGGCGTCGGCACGCACCTGCTGCTGCACGGGGGCAGGCCGGCGCGGAGCGTCTGAGCGCCGCTCCGCCGGGGGTTCGCCCGGGCGTCGGCCAGTGATTGGTACCTACCGGACGATACGAATCGTTGGGCCACACCGGTGATGTTCGAGCGTGTCGGTAGTGGGCCCGTGCGCCGACGGGGTACGTCTTCGCGACCCCCACCCGAGCGCCCGCCGGGTGACCGGATCACCGAGGACGCACCCGTATGCCGCCTGGCAACCCTGGCCGGCTCGTCCGGAGTCTGGCCGCTCTCGTGCTGCTGTCCACCGCCGTGCTCCCGGCCGCCCTGGAGCTCGTCGGTCCCTCACCGTTCGGCGCGATAGGCGCGCCCGCCGACCGGGCGGTACCGCCGCACGCGGTGGCCCGCGCCGATCTGCGGACGCTCGGCGCCGCCCCGACCGTCGACATACGACGCACGGGTGATCCGGCCGACCGGATCACCCTGGTCCTGCTCGGCGACGGCTACACGGCCGACCAGCAGGGCCTCTTCCGGGAGCAGGCGGACCGGGCCTGGAAGGCGCTGATGGAGATCGAGCCGTTCCGCAGCTACCAGGGGTTCTTCAACATACGCCGGGTCGAGGTGGTCTCCCCGGTCGCCGGGATCGCCGAGAACGAGAGCCACGACGACACCGGCGCCACCCCGCTCGGCATGCACTTCTGGTGCGACGGCACCGCCCGCCTGCTCTGCGCGGACGAGGCCGCCGCCGCACGCTACGCCGGTGACGGCGAGGGCCCGCAGTACCTGATCGCGCTGGCGAACTCCACCGAGTACGGCGGCGCCGGAGGCACCGGCGTCACCACCCTGGCGGGCGGCAGCCCTGACGCCGGACGGATCATCCAGCACGAGATAGGTCACACCGTCGGCGATCTCGGCGACGAGTACGACAGCGCGCCCGACGACGCCGACTACCCCAATCTGGCCACCGAGAACGCCGACGAGATGCGCCGCAGGCAGGACAAGTGGTGGCGCTGGCTCGGCGCCCAGTCACCGGACGGCGGCGGGACGATCGGGGCGTACCGCAGCGCCAACGGCGTCTACCGGCCGACCGCCGACTCCGTGATGCGCACCCTGGGCGGCGCGTACAACCTGCCCTCCCGGGAGGCGATCATCGAGCAGATCTACCGCCGGGTCGGGCCCACCGACAGCCCGGTGCCCCCGGCGGGCGAGGTCACCGGCCGGCCCCGGCTGCAGGTGCGCCCGCTGCCGCTGGCCGGCAGCCGGCAGCTGCAGGTCGAATGGCGGGTGGACGGCGTACCGGTGGACCCGCTGACGGTGGAGGGCGGCTCGCTGGACACCTCCCGGCTGGATCTGCCGCCCGGGCACGGCGCCACGGTCACCGCCGTCGTACGGGACACCACCGACTGGGTGCGCGACGAGGCCTTCCGGGACCGCTACATGACCCGCACGGTCACCTGGACGCTCAAGGACTGAGCCGGGCTCCGGAGGTACGGGCCAGGTGTCCGGGAGATGCTTCGTGTCCGACCCCGGGGTCGAATAAGAATGATGGGATGACTAACCTGGGCCCACTATGACCGTGGACCCCGCCAGAACAGTTCGTCCCGTCCCCGTACCTGGTCCCCGACTCACCCCCGACCCCGTCGCCCCGGCCCTCGCGAGCGTGCTCCCGCCCGGCGGACGGGCCGCCTGGGCCGCGTGGTCGATCGGTGTCAGCGCCTACTTCCTCGCGGTGATCCACCGGACCAGCCTCGGCGTGGCCGGACTCGACGCCGCCGACCGCTTCAGCATCGGTGCCTCGGCGCTGTCCACCTTCTCGATCCTCCAGGTCCTGGTCTACGCGGCCATGCAGATCCCGGTCGGGCTGCTGGTCGACCGCCACGGGCCGCGCAAGGTGCTGCTGCTCGGGATCCTGCTGCTCAGCGCCGGGCAGCTGGCCTTCGCCTTCAGCTCCTCCTTCGGCCCCGCGCTGGCCTCCCGGGCCGTCCTCGGCTGCGGCGACGCGATGACCTTCATCAGCGTGCTGCGGATCGCGGCCCGCTGGTTCCCCGCCGCCAAGAACCCGCTGCTCGCCCAGCTCACCGGCCTGGCCGGGATGGGCGGCAACCTGGTCACCACCGTCGTCCTGGCGCAGGCCCTGCACAGCGAGGGATGGACGGCCACCTTCGCGTCCATCGCGCTGCTCGGTGTCGGCGTGTTCGCCCTGGTCGCGCTGCTCCTGCGGGACACCCCCGCGGACGCGGTCACCGTCCTCCCCGCTCCCGTGGCGCCACGGCCCGCCGTACGGTCGCAGATCCGGGAGTCCTGGCGGGAGCCGGGCACCCGGCTCGGGCTCTGGGTCCACTTCACCACCCAGTTCCCCGGCAACGCCTTCGGCCTGCTCTGGGGCCTGCCCTACCTGGTGGAGGGCCAGGGCATGACCCGCGCCCAGGCGGGCGGGATGCTCACCCTGCTGGTCTTCAGCAACATGGCCTTCGGCCTGTTCTTCGGCAAGCTGCTCTCCCGCACCTCCGGAGCCAGGATCCCGGTCACCCTCACGGCGATCGCCGCCACCGCCGTCGTCTGGGCGGCCGCCCTCGCCTGGCCCGGTGCCCACCCCCCGGTCTGGCTGCTGGTCGTCCTCATCCTGGTGATGGGCAGCAACGGCCCGGCCTCGCTGGTCGGCCTCGACTACGCCCGTGCGTACAACCCCGGGCACCGGCTCGGCACCGCCTCCGGGATCGCCAACATGGGCGGTTTCATCGGCACGATGATCACCCTGTTCGGCATCGGCGTCCTGCTCGACGCGCTCTCCCCGGCGGGCGCCGGCACCTACTCGGCCGACGCCTACCGCTGGGCCTTCTGCTGGATGTACGCACCGATGGCCCTGGGCACCGTGATGATCCTCCGGCTGCGCCGCAGGGTCGGGGCGGCCTAGGGACGCCGCTCGCCGGGGCCGCCCCCGGCGAGCGGCGGCGGTCATTCGTCGAGCGCCCGCATCAACTCCGCGATCTGCCGGGCCGTGCCGTGGGCGCGGGCCCGGTGCGCCTCGATCTCGACCACCATCACACCGGTGCCGGTGCCGGTGCCGGTGCCGCTGCCGGTACCGCTGCCGGTGCCGGTGCCGGTGTCGGTGTCGTCGGCCGCCGGACCGGGAGCAGCGGGGGCCGGCGCCAGGAGCCGGATGAGGTCGACCAGCTTGAGCTTCGCGCACCGGGGGATGGCCCGGCCACCGCGGATCCCGACCCGCTCCACGCTCGGGCAGGAGAAGTACGCGCCGAACGGCGGACCGCTGTCCTCCTCCCGGCTCGGCACCCGGAACACCATCTCCCCGTGCCGGCAGTGCACCGTCCCGTCCGAGCGGACGTGGATGCCGGGCCCGCCGTCCCGGTCGATCTCCGCGACGATCTCCACCTGCTGCCCGACGGCCTCGGCGAGGGTCCGCGCCATCCGCCGCCGCTGCCCGGGGACGTCGGTGTCGCCCCGCCGGACCGAGGGGAGGAGCTCGGCGGTGACCCACTCCTGGAACGGCTTCGCCGCCTGTTTGTTGGAGCGCATGATCAGTGTGTACAACCCGGATTCGCTGATCAGGTTGAGCATCGGGTTGCCTCGCCCGTAGCTATTCCCACCTGCGGAGACGTCATTACCCGTACTGAAAGTGAGGGTAATCAGGCGTGAATTCACGACACGGGCGTCGGCCGGTGCGACGAGCCGGTTCGCCCGGCTCGGGTTCTCCCGGCCCAGCACCCTGCACACGTCCGCCGTGACGAACCACGGCTCGCCGTCGATCATCACGACCCTGATCGGCTGCCCCGTCACGGGGAAGCTCGACCGCACCAGCACCATCTCTTCTTCGTCCACGACACCCCTCCTCGTTCCGGTCGGTGGACCGACCGGAACAACGAGGCCGAACGGGTGAGGTACTGGTGCCCGGGCGTCGTACGGGAGCGCGAGGTGCGCCACCCCGCGCGCGGTGCGGCCGCGTGCCCCGAGCACGCGGCCGCCCCGGGCGGTCGGGGCCGGGGCCCCGGGCGGTCAGGGTGTCAGCGTGAAGTTGCCGAGGATCCTGGCGGCCAGCTCCCCGTCGCCCTCGATCTTGACCGGGCCCGGGCGGCCCCGGCCGCAGGCGAGCCGCAGGTAGGTCTCCCAGCCGAGGGTGAACTGCACGTCGGGGGCGAGGCTGATGCTCTCGTCCGCCGTGCCGTGGCCGGCCGCGTCGACGCGCACGGTGCGCAGGAACTCCACCGGGCCCGTCACGTCGAACGCGACGGTGCTCCCGGCGGGGGCGCCGGCCTGCTTGGCGACGGCCTTGGGAAGGCCCTCCAGCAGCTGGTCCCGGGTGATCAGGGCGGCCGCCGAGTCGAGGTTGCCGGGCTCGTCGAGGGCCCGGCGCAGATCCTGCTCGTGCACCCAGACGTCGAGGACCCGCCTGCGCAGCAGCTCGTGGTACGGGATGTCACGGCTGAACGGACCGGCCGGCCAGCGGACCGTGTCGCCGGGCTCCTGGCGGGCGTTGCGCAGGGCGCGGGAGCGACGGATGATCGTGTACTCCAGCTCGCCGGTCATCTCCGGCGAGGTGTGGCACCGGCGCTTGTCGACCGGCAGCTCCATGTAGCGGGTGAACTCGTCGGTGACGTGCCGCAGGTCGCCCGGCAGCGAATGGATCGGCCGGGGGTCGCCGAGGAGTTCGGACTCGACCGCGATGACGTGCGAGACGACGTCCCGGACGGACCAGCCGGGGCACTCGGTCGCCCGGTTCCAGGCGTCGGCGGGCAGGGGGGCCACCAGTTCCGATATCGACTCGATGGACTGCGTCCACGCGTCGGTGTACGCCTGCACGGTCTGGTTGTCCGTCACGGGAATCTCCGGCCCTCCGTCAGCTGCCCATCGCGCGTGCCCGGGAATGGTGGAAGACGGGTACGGCGGCTTCCGGGCGCACGCGCTAACCGCACGTTACGCTGCCTGGAGAGAGCAGGGCAGCGCTTTCGGGTGACGATCGTAGGACTCTTGCCGTGGACGGTGGTACTGTGCGCGCTTCATTGATCCAACTCTCGGTCTCCGACACCGAGCCGCCCGACGAGCGACGGGCCCGGGCCGCCGCCCTGGTACGCGCCCAGGAGGGTGCCGACCTGGTGGTCCTGCCGGAGCTCTGGCCGCTCGGGGGCTTCGCCTACGACGCGTGGTCGACCGGTGCGGAGCCGCTCGACGGCCCGACCTCCGACGCGATGTCGGCGGCCGCCAGGGCGGCCCGGGTGTGGCTGCACGCGGGGTCCGTCGTCGAGCGGGATCCGGACGGCCCGATCTACAACACCTCGCTGCTCTTCGCACCGGACGGCGAACTGGTGCACACGTACCGGAAGATCCACCGGTTCGGCTTCGACAGCGGCGAGGCGGTGGTGATGGGTGCCGGTCAGGAGATCGTCACCGCGGCCACCGACTTCGGCGTGCTGGGTCTGGCCACCTGCTACGACCTGCGGTTCCCCGAGCTGTTCCGCGCTCTGCTGGACGCCGGGGCCGAGCTGCTGGTCGTCCCCGCGGCCTGGCCGGCCCGGCGGCGCGACCACTGGACGCTGCTGTCCCGGGCCCGCGCGGTCGAGGAACAGGCGTACGTCCTGGCCTGCAACACCGCGGGGACGCACGGCGGGGTCGAGCAGGCGGGTCACAGCATCGTGGTGGACCCGTGGGGCCGGGTGCTGGCGGAGGCGGGGGCGGGCGAGGAGGTGCTCACCGTCGAGTTCGACCCGGCCGAGGTGGCGAAGGCGAGGGCCGACTTCCCGGTGCTGCGCGACCGCCTGCTGGGCATCCCGGCGCCGGTCCAGCGCTGACTGCGCCGGTCCGGTGTCCCCGGACCGGTGGCATCGGCCCCGCTACGCCGTCCGGGCCCGCCGGTCGGCCGTCCGGGCCCGGGCGCGGCGTCCGGGAACGTCGTGCGCGGCGCGCGTGTACGCGAACAGGCCGGGTTTGAGAGGATGAGCGGCCGTCGTGTTCCATCCGCCCGGGAGGAGGTCGTATCCATGCCGGACACAGGCGCGGACGACCGCCGGTCCGCGATCCGGCGCAACAGCCTGCGCGAGCAGATCGCCGGCGCCCTCCGGGAGGAGATGATGGCCGGCCGGCTGGCCGCCGGCCGGAACTTCACCGTGCGGGAGATCGCCGAGCTGTACGGGGTGTCCGCGACCCCGGCCCGGGAGGCCCTGGTGGACCTCGCGGCCCAGGGCCTGCTCCGGGCCGAGCACCACCGCGGCTTCACCGTCCCGGAGTTCGGCTGGGACGACTTCCTGGAGATCTTCGAGACCCGCACGCTGCTCACCGACGGTGCGATCCGGCGGATGTCCGGCTGGGCCGCTCCGCCCGACGGGAGCCGGCTGCCCTCGCTGCGCCGGCGGGCGGACGCCGCGGCGCGGTCCGCCCGGGCCGGGCAGCTGGACGTGATGGTGGGGTGCGACCGCCGGTTCTGGCAGGAGGCGGGCACGCTGTTGGGCAACCGCCGGATCGCCGACTACCTGGACTGGCTGCGGGTGCAGTCCTGGATGTTCGCCGCTCCCTACCTGCGCGCCCTGCCGGAGCCGGCGGGGGTCTGCTGGGACGGGCACGCCGGGTTCGTCGACGCGGTCGAGGCCGGGGACGTGACCGGCGCGCGCCGCGCCGTCGGCGAGTACAACGCGGCCACCCTGCGCCTGATGGCCACGCTCACCGGACACGATCCGGCAACGGTGGCCGTGTCGGGCCTGCCGGCCGACCCGGTCGAGCCGCGGCCGCAGGCCGACCCGACGGCAGAGCCCCCCGGGGACGCCGGAGCCGGCCTCGCGGCGGGCCTGCCGTGCGATGTCGGGCTCGGCCTGGTGCCGCAGCCCCGGTCGGTGCCGTACGGCAGGCTCGGGCACACGCTGCCCCCGGCGGAGCCGGATCCGCACCGCACCCCGGGCCGGTAGGGTGGGCGGTCGCCGAACCGACCGCACCCGTCCGCCCGTCGCCCCCGTGGCCGACGACACCGCTCCGAGAGGATGAGCCGGCTCATGGCCTGCGACCTCTGGCTCGTCCCGCTCGTGGACGTCCTGAGCCACAGCCCCGAGAACCCGTTCCGGGACGACCTCGTGGTCTACAACACCGCCCTGGCCGCCCACGGGCTGCCCGAGGTCCCCGTGTACCAGTACGTCCCGGGGCTCAGCGGGGCCGTCGAGCCGATAGCCGCTTTCGACTACGACTCGCTGCACTTCCTGCGCCGGGCCTACCTGCTCGGGCTCACCGGCTTCGCGATCACCCCGGTGGACGCGCTCGGCGGTGACTACGAGCAGCTGCTGGAGATGTTCGAGAGCACGGCCGAGCAGTCCCACCTGGTCTGGCACTTCGACCACGCCGGCGCGTACGTGCCGATCGAGTTCGCCGCACCGCTGGTGGACGAGGCGCTGCTGGCCTCCGGCGGACCGCTGGGCTCCACCCACGGACTGCTGCGCGAACTGCAGGCGGTCGCGCCCGTCCTCGGCATCGACCCGCTGAACCCGCCCGACCCGACCCGACCGCTCGGGCCCACCGGGCTGGAGCAGCCCTTCGGACCGCCGCTGGACGACGTGCACCCGTTCGCGCGGGAGCGGCACGCCTGGGCCGGTCTGTACGCGGCGGCGACCCGGAGCCTCAGTCAGGGCTCGATGATCGTCTTCGCCTGAGCCCTGAGCCCTGAGCCCTGAGCCCTGAGCCCTGAGCCCCAGGAGTCCGGAGCTTCAAGCGCCCGGGAGGCCGCGTCCAGGCGGGCCCCGACCGACGGGACCGGCCCGGTGCGGGGTTCCGTCAGCGGAGCGGCCCCTCCGGCGGGCGCTGGCGCGGCATGGTGGGACGGGTCCCCGGCGGCGGCAGGACGCGGACCTGCGCGCCGCTGCCGGATTCGCTCCGTCCGCCCCAGGCTCCCGCGCCCTGGGTGGGGAGCTGGGTCATGGACGCGCGGAACTCCAGCATCCACTCGGAGGTCTCGCTGCGGACCATGTCCGACACGTCCTCGCAGAACCGCCGCAGCACGCCGAGACAGCGCTCGGCCGCCTCGCCGGCCGTGCCCTCGGTGGGGCCGAGCACCTCGCGCACGCACTCGGAGGCCCAGTCGAACTGGAAGGCCTCCAGCCGGCGCTGCAGGGCCTGCGAGGTGCTGACGTCCCGCATCCAGCCGGTGGTGAGGCCGAAGACCCGGTCGGCGCCGACGCAGGCGGCGCAGAGCGCCAGGCTCACGTAGCCCCAGCCGGCGAGCCGGTCGGTGACCCCGGTCAGCGCCACCAGCGGCAGCGTCGCGCCGCCGACCGCGAAGCTCGCCGCGCCGAACCGCAGCAGTCGCGCCCAGCGCCGCTTCCAGAGCCGGTCCCGCCGGTACCAGTCGATCGCCTCGACGGCCCGCTCCTCGGACCAGCGGTAGAGCTCCTCCAGCCGCTCGGCGGGCTCGCCCCAGTCGCCCAAGGGGAACTGGCGGGCGCTCAGATCGGTACGGCGGCGGGTGGAGGCACGGCCCGGGACGGCGCTCGCGGCCGTCGCCGGCGGGTCCTCCTCGCCGACGTCCTTGCCCCAGGCACTCTCCTCGGGCTGCATTTCCGGCTGGCTCACCTGTGGGGCTCCCTGTGGCGGGCTGACTGCTGGGGTCTGACCGCGGTGCTGACCGCGGTGGTCTGGCTGGTGCTGGTCCTGCCGGCGCCGGCCCTGCTGGTGGGTCCGAACCGCCCGGAGGCATGCGGCCTCCCGACGGTTCATCCCCTGACGGCGTATGAGGTTCTCGTGTGCGCAGGACGTGCGAGGCGCCCGGAGCGGTGCGGTTCACCCGTAGGTTCGCGCACCCGGCGCCCTGCTCGTGGTTCTCCAACAGCACTTCTTACCGCCAAATGGCTGACCGTGGGGGCGCTTCTCCAATGATCGTTATCGGAAATGACATCAGGAAGCCGAGGTCGGGGGGTTGCGGGGGCCGGCGAGATTTCACCCTTCCGAGCGAGTCGCCGGTGACCCCTCGTCCTGACCCGGGCACCCGGTGCGACCCGCCGTCCCGAGCGGCGGACGCCCCGTCGGCGGCCCTGGAGGTTCCTCCAGGCGGCGACCCTCCGCGCGGTGGTGCCGTCGGAGCCAACGATGAGACCGGAGAGCGGCCCGAACGCGCCACCGACTACCCTTGCCAACCGTGAAGGTCCTCGTCATCGGCGGCGGCGCCCGCGAACACGCCCTGTGCCGCTCTCTGTCCCAAGATCCCGCCGTCACCGAGCTGCACTGCGCCCCGGGTAACGCCGGGATCACGCAGGTGGCGACGGTCCACCAGGTCGACCAGCTGGACGGTGCGGCAGTCGCCGCGCTCGCCCGGCGGCTGACCGCCGACCTGGTCGTGGTCGGCCCGGAGGCCCCGCTCGTCGCGGGCGTCTCCGACGCCGTGCGTGCGATCGGCGTTCCCGTCTTCGGTCCGTCCGGAGAGGCCGCCCAGCTGGAGGGCTCCAAGGCCTTCGCGAAGGACGTGATGGCGGGCGCCAACGTGCCCACCGCCCGGTCCTACGTCTGCACCACCCCGGCCGAGGCCGCCGAGGCGCTGGACGCCTTCGGCGCCCCGTACGTGGTCAAGGACGACGGCCTGGCCGCCGGCAAGGGCGTGGTGGTCACCTCCGACCGCGCCGAGGCGCTGGCGCACGCCGCCTCCTGCGAGCGCGTGGTGATCGAGGAGTACCTCGACGGCCCGGAGGTCTCGCTGTTCGCCGTCACCGACGGCACCACCGTGCTGCCCCTGGTGCCCGCGCAGGACTTCAAGCGCGCGCTGGACGGCGACGAGGGCCCCAACACCGGCGGCATGGGCGCGTACTCGCCGCTGCCCTGGGCCCCCGAGGGCCTGGTGGCGGAGGTCCTGGAGAGCGTGCTGCAGCCGACCGTGGACGAGCTGCGCCGCCGGGGCACCCCGTTCTCCGGCCTGCTCTACGCCGGTCTCGCGCTGACCTCGCGCGGTACCCGGGTGATCGAGTTCAACGCGCGCTTCGGCGACCCGGAGACCCAGGTCGTCCTGGCCCGGCTGAGGACCCCGCTGGCCGGCGTGCTGCTGGCCGCCGCGAACGGGACGCTCGGTGAGCTGGAGCCGCTGCGCTGGGACGACGGCGCCGCCGTCACCGTGGTCATCGCCTCCGAGGGCTACCCGGCCGACCCGCGCACCGGGGACCCGATCGAGGGCCTGGCCGAGGCGGAGGCCGCCGACGGCACCGCGTACGTGCTGCACGCCGGTACCCGGGCGGACGGCAGCGGCCAGGTGCTCAGCGCCGGCGGCCGGGTGCTGTCGGTCACCGCGACCGGTGCGGACCTCGCCGAGGCCCGCACCCGGGCCTATGACGCGCTGGCGTCGATCCGCCTCAAGGGCGGCCAACACCGCACCGACATCGCGCTGAAGGCGGCGCGCTGACCGCTCACCGCGAGCAGCTTCCCGAGGGCGCTGCGTCCGGTGGTCCGCCCGGCTCCGGCCGGGGGACCCCCATGGACGCAGCGCCCTCGGCGTTCGCCCGCCCGGCGGGCGGTCGTGGCGGCCGCACCGGCCGGCGGCAGGATTCCATCAGTTCGAGTGATAGCAACGGAGTCCGGCTGACGTGATCCGTCCGTCGGCCTTATGGTGCGCTGGATCGCCGTGCCACGAGTCGTGTCCCGGTGATCGCCGCCGGGTGGCGGGGGCCGTGCGGGGGGATGCTGGGGGCAGTGCGTGGCCCGGTGTGCCGATCCGGTCCGGGCCCGCCACGCGCCGGAGCCGGACGTCGGCGCCGACCCGCGTGCGCCGTCACTGGGACGAATGGAGACCAGGACGGTCCGGAACACCCACCGGTACGCGGGCGTCGGACCTGTCGGAAGCACCGGGCAGGATGCACAGCCGGGGTCGGACACCGCCGCTCCCGGTCGGACACTGATCGTTTTCGAGTCGGCTCGGGTGCCCCGACCAGGGCGCGCGAGGACTCCGAAGGGGGTGCCGCACCGTATGGCCGCTGTCGAGAGCGCTCGGGCCCGTGCCCAGGCGGTGCTGCGGATCCGGAGCCGGGCCCTGGCCCTGGCCGTGCTGCCCGCCGCGGTCGCGGTGGTGCTGCTCGCCGGGCGGGTCACCGGCCGGATCGGTGCGCCGGGTTCGTCCGACGCCGGGGCCTGGGACGCCGCCCGCTGGGCGGTCTGCGCGGTCGCCGCGGTCACCCTCGCGGTGGCCGCCCTGGTCGCCAGGGCCCACCGCACGGCCACCCCGCCCCAGACCCCGGCCGTCCCGCTGGCCCGGGGCGACGCCCCCGAGCTGTACCGACTGATAGCCGAGCTCGCGGAACGGCTGGACACACCCGTGCCGTCCGCGATCGCGCTCACCCCGGACTGCGACAGCTGGCTGGAGGAGGTGCCCGTGCACCGGCCCCGCGGTCGCTCCGGCGGCGGCCGGGCGCAGGCGGGCGAGCCCCGCGAACCCCTGGCCCGCCCCGGGCGCCACGGCGAGTCCCCGGCGCCCGTCCTGGTGATCGGCTCGCCGTTCCTGTGGTGGATGCGGGCCGACGAGCTGCGTGCCCTGCTGGCCCCGGTGGTGGCCGGTACCGCCGCCGCGGCCGATCCGGACATCGCGGCCGCCCGCCGTTTCATCCGCGGCCTGGACGCCGATCTGGACGCCGGACCGGCGGTCGGGCCCGGGCCGGCCACCGCCCCAGGTGCGGCCCGGCCGTCCCGCCGGGGCGTGAAGGTGCTGACCGACGTGATCACCCGGCGCCTGCTCGCGGCCTGCCGCGAACACTCCGCCGAGCTGGAGCGGGCCGTCGCCGGCTGGGCCTCCGAGCAGGCCAAAGCCGTCGACTACGGGCTGCGGATCGCCGCCCAGGAGCAGGTCGGCCTCGCGTACGCCGGGTGGGACCGCCTGCTCACCCGGGTGGCCCTGCCGGCCTGGAAGCTCGGCCGGCACCCCTGTCACCTGAACGCCGGGGTGGTCGCCGCCCTCACCGAGCTCTCCCGGCGGGACCGGCTCGCCGACGGGTACGGCACCCGGCTCGGCGACCGGCCGGCCTGCGACCTGCTGGAGCGGCCGGGCGAGGTCGACGCGGCCGTCTCGCTGCTGGCGGCCGAGTTGTTCTTCGGGCGGCCTGCGGCCGCGCCGGGGCCGGCCGGGGACCAGGACGGCCCGCCCCGCCCGGTGAGCGCCGTCGATCCGCTGCCCGCCGCGGCAGCCGTACCGGCCGCCTCGGGCGCCGGGAGCGGGTGGCGGGAGCTGGACTGGGCCGACTACCCGGCCGCGGTGGTCGACGCCGGCTGGCGGGCCCGGGCGGTGGCCCTGCAGGCCGCGCTGGACCGCCTGGCGCCGCTGTCCCGTCCGGGCGCGCCCACCCTCACCCGGCTGCTCGCCCGCCTGTCGGACGGCGACGGCGAACCGCTGGCCGCCGCCCTGGCCGCGCAGCTGGCCAGGGCGGGCCTGCCGCAGTCCCCGCTGGAGCCCGTCCGCAGCGGGCGTGACCTGCTGGTCGACCACGTCACCGCGATGGTGTGCTGCGCCGCGGTGGACACCGCCGGCGCCACCCCGGGCCTGGACTGGCTGGACGGCCCGGTGCTGCTCATCGGCGGGGTGCGCCGCACCGATCTCGCCGAGCCGGTGGCCCAGGCCGTCGAGCAGGGCCGGGACGGCCCGCTGCGGGCCTGGCTGGACGCGGTGGGCGTGCGGCTGGAGAAGCCCGTCCGGCTCTGACCGCCGGTCGGGAGGCCAGCCGCGGAAGCCCGTCCGGCGTCCCGACCGGCGCGACGCGCGACGGCGCACGGCGGCGGGCTTCGCGCCCCCGGTGATTCGCGGTTCCCGCAGGACAGCGGCCCGCGCGGGCTCGTCCGGGGGATTGACCGCCACTAGTTGCTACGGTGGGGCTACGCAGCGCCAGCACTCTGTGGTGTGCTGGACCGCACGCACATCCGTTTGGCACATGCCCGGCGGTGGAGGTGCACCTGTGGGAGGGGCGCGTGGGGACCGAGGTCAACCGTCGCTGGGAGTCCGGGACGCATGCGCACGGCGTCGGCGACCCCTTCGGCCAGGGTCCGCTGCCCTGGCTGCGCAGCCCCGACCAGTACGTGGCGGGCACCGGGGGAGCGGTGCCCTGGTACGTCTCGCTGGACGCGCCGGGCCAGCGGCAGCTCACCGGCCCGCGTCCCGGGGCGGTGGTCGGCGGCCCGGCCAACGCCGATGACGTCGTCCAGCAGATCAAGGGCTTCGCCTCGGCCGGAGTGGTCCGCCCGGGCGGGTCGGTGGACTTCCGGGTCACCGTCCACCCGCCGCGCGAGTTCACCGTCGACGTCTACCGGATCGGCCACTACGCGGGCGACGGCGCCCACCACATGACCTCCAGCCCGCTGATCCCCGGTCTCGCGCAGCCCGCGCCGCTGGTGGCCGGCCGTACGGTCTCCTGCCACCACTGGTGGCAGTCCTGGCGGTTGCAGGTCCCCGTGCACTGGCGGCCGGGTGCGTACGTCGCGGTCCTCACCACCAGTGACAACCTGCACCGCAGTCACATCCCGTTCACCGTGCGCGACTTCGACCCGGTGCACACCGCCGACCTGCTGCTGGTGCTTCCGGACGTGACCTGGCAGGCCTACAACCTCTTCCCGGAGGACGGCCGGGCGGGCGCCAGCCTCTACCACGCCTGGGACGAGGGCGGTCGGCTGCTCGGGGAGCAGGAGGCGGCCGTCACCGTCTCCTTCGACCGCCCGCACGCCGGGGCGGGCCTGCCGCTGCACGTCGGCCACGCCTACGACTTCGTCCGCTGGGCCGAGCGCTACGGCTACGACCTCGCCTACGCCACCGCCACCGACCTGCACGCCGGCCTGGTCGACCCGGCCCGGCACCGCGCCCTGATCTTCCCCGGGCACGACGAGTACTGGTCCGAGCCGATGCGCCGGGCGGCCGAGCGGGCCAGGGACGGCGGCACCTCGCTGGTCTTCCTCTCGGCCAACACCATGTACTGGCGGGTCGAGCTCTCGGCCGCGGCCTCCGGCGAGCCCCACCGGCTGCTCAACTGCCGCAAGCGGCAGAAGGTCCCGGCGGGCAGCGCGGCGGTCGGCGTCCCCGGCAGCCAGAGCGCGCTGTGGCGGGACGCGGCCGAGCCGGAGCAGCACCTGCTGGGCATCCAGTACGCCGGCCGGGTCGCCGCGCCCGTCCCGCTGGTCGCCCGCAACACCGCGCACTGGCTCTGGGACGGCACCGGTCTGCGCGAGGGGGACGAGCTGCCCGGCCTGGTGGCCGGGGAGGCGGACCGCTACTTCCCGAAGGTCGCGCTCCCCGAGCACACCGAGCGGGTGCTGCTCGCCCACTCGCCGTACCGGGACTCGGCCGGACGGGTGCGCCACCAGGAGACCTCGCTCTACCGGGCGCCGAGCGGCGCGTACGTGTTCGCCGCCGGAACGTTCGCCTGGTCGCCGGCCCTGGACCGGCCCGGCCACACCGACGAGCGGGTGCAGCGCGCGACCGCAAATCTGTTGGATCGTCTGTGCAAGGAGGGCTGAGGGGCCGGTCCCCTCGGGTGAACGCACAACGGGTCGCGTGAAAGACTCGGCCTCACCGACCTGCCCTTTCGTGCCCGCGTTACCGCGAACCACCCTTGAGGACTGAGACGACCGTGAGCGGATTTGTCACCAAGCCCGAGCCCGTCCAGGTGCCCGGCCTGATCCACCTGCACACCGGCAAGGTGCGTGATCTCTACCGCGCCGAGAACGGCGACCTGGTGATGGTCGCCAGCGACCGGACGTCGGCCTACGACTGGGTGCTCCCCAACGAGATCCCCGACAAGGGCCGGATCCTCACCCAGCTCTCGATGTGGTGGTTCGAGCGGATCGCCGACATCGTCCCCAACCACGTGATCTCCACCGAGGTCCCGGCCGGTGCCCCGGCCGACTGGGCCGGCCGCACGATGATCTGCCGCAGCCTGGAGATGGCCCCGATCGAGTGCGTGGCGCGCGGCTACCTGACCGGCTCCGGCCTGCTGGAGTACCGCGCCGACCGGACGGTCTGCGGCATCGCGCTCCCCGAGGGCCTGGAGGACGGCTCCGAGCTGCCCGCCCCGATCTACACCCCCGCGCTCAAGGCCGAGGTCGGCGAGCACGACGAGAACGTCCCCTACGAGGAGACCGCCCGCCGGGTCGGCGCCGAGCTGGCGTCGCAGCTGCGCCGGACCACGCTGGACGTCTACTCCCGGGCCCGGGACATCGCCCGTGCACGCGGCATCATCCTCGCGGACACGAAGTTCGAGTTCGGCCTGGCCGACGGCGAGCTGGTGATCGGCGACGAGGTGCTGACCCCGGACTCCTCCCGCTTCTGGCCGGCCGACGCGTGGGAGCCGGGCCGCGCGCAGCCGTCCTTCGACAAGCAGATCATCCGCGACTGGCTGACCTCCCCGGCCTCCGGCTGGGACCGTCACGGGGAACTCCCGCCGCCGGCGCTGCCCGCCGAGGTCGTCGACCGGGTCCGGGGCCGGTACATCGAGGCGTACGAGCGGCTGACCGGTCTCGACTGGTCCTAGGCGGCCGGGCCCGCGGCCGGCCGGTCAGATCCAGCCGTGCTCGCGGGCGATCCGCACCGCCGCGTGGCGGTTCTCCGCGCCGAGCTTGGTGGCCGCGGCCGAGAGGTAGTTGCGGACGGTGCCCTGGGAGAGTGCCGCGCGCTCCGCGATCCCGGCGATCGAGGTGCCGTCCGCGGCCAGCTCCAGCACGTCCGTCTCGCGGGGCGTCAGCGGGCTCTCCCCGGCCGCGATCGCGTCGGCCGCCAGCTCGGGGTCGACGTAGCGGCCGCCGGCCCGGACGGTCCGGATCAGGCCCGCCAGGTCGGCGGCCGAGACGGTCTTCGACAGGAAGCCCCGGACGCCGACCTCCAGGGCCCGCTTGAGGTAGCCGGGCCTGCCGTGACCGGTGACGATCATGGTTCGGCACTCCGGCAGCAGCCGGCGCAGCTCGGTGGCGACCTCGATACCGTCCAGCCCGGGCATCTGGAGGTCCAGGACGGCCACGTCGGGCCGGTGCGCCCGGGCCATCGCCAGCGCCTCCGGGCCGGAGGCGGCCTCGGCGACCACCACGAGGTCGTCCTCCAGGGCGAGCAGCGCGGCCAGCGCGCCCCGGATCAGGTGCTCGTCGTCGGCCAGCAGGACGCGGATGGGGCTGGGACCGGTCATCGGGGCGTGTTCTCCAGAGGGCTCGGGTCGGTGGCGCCGGCCGGGCCGGCGGTGAGCGGGACGCTCGCGCGCAGCCGGAAGCCGCCGGGGGCCGCGGGCGGCAGGTCGAGTTCACCGCCGTGGGCGGCGAGTCGCTCGCGCAGCCCGTACAGGCCGGTGCCGGTGCTCTGCGCGGGGAGGGCGCCCGGGGCGGGGACGCCGTCGTTCTCCAGCTCCAGCACGGCTCTGCCGGCCGCGACCCGCAGCCGGACCGAGCAGTGCCCGGCCTCGCTGTGCCGCAGCACGTTGGTGGTGGCCTCCCGCAGGACCCAGCCGAGCACCGCCTGCACGGGCCCGGGGAGAGCGGCGGCCGCATCCTCGCCGAGGTCGATCCGGCACTCCACGCCGGCCGCCCGCAGCACCGCGCGGGCGCCGATCACCTCGGCCTTCAGATCGGCGGTGCGGTAGCCGCGGACCAGGTCGCGGACCTCGCGGTGGGACTCCTGGGCGATCCGCTGGACCTCGGTCATCTGGTCGGCGGCCTCGGGGCGGCCCCGCCGGGCGAGCTGGACGGCCAGCTCGCTCTTCAGCGCGATGGTGGTGAGGTTGCGGCCCATCACGTCGTGCAGGTCACGGGAGAACCGCAGCCGCTCCTCGGCCACCGCCAGCCGGGACTGGGTCTCGCGGGCGGCGTCCAGCTCCCAGACCACCGAGAGCAGCCAGGCGAAGCTGCGGCAGCTCGCCCCGAGCAGCGGCAGGGCGACGGCGAGGCCGACGACCACTCCGGCGGTGGTGCCCGGGCCGGTGCCGGCCACCAGCAGCGGGAGGGCGAGCAGGGCGAGCCCGGCCAGGGCCTGCCGGACGGCGGTACGCACGGGACGCGCCACGCTCAGCGGCCCGAACCAGAGCACGAGCAGGCTGCCGGCCAGCGTGGCGCCGAGGGGCCCCCGCTCCCCGGCCGCGATCCCCCCGACGTACGCGCAGGTCAGAACGGAGGCCCAGCCGGCGATCAGGGCGGCGGCGCCGGTGACGGCGAGCCGGCGGTCGACGGCGCAGGGACGTCCGAGGTAGCGGTCCAGGGCGGCGCGGTGGCTCCGGACCGACAGCCCGGTCACGACGCAGTTCAGCAGGAACAGCGCGACCGCGACCGCGCCGGACGGCCCGTGGCCCGCCGTGCCGGCCAGGGCGAGCAGGACGGCGAAGGGCTGGAGGAGGGACATCAGGTAGAGCGACCAGCGCAGGTACAGCTCGCTGCGGTGCGGCTTGCCGAAGGCCCTCCACCGGCGTACCGGCGCCATGACGTCCACGTCCCGTGCTCCCCTCGCAGTCATGACCGTGCCCTCGGCCTTCCTATCAGCGGGGGAGCGCGGCGGGCCAGCCGTCAGCGCCGGGGCTCCCAGCGGAAGCGGCGGCGGGCGGCGGACACGGCGGCGGCGGTCCACAGGGCGCCCACCAGGAGGTGCGGCAGGGCCGCGCTCCAGCTGCCGGCGAAGTCCGTCGCGGCGGCCCGGCCGTCGGTGCCGAACCAGCCGAGGCGGATCAGCTCGAACGCCGGGGTGGTGGGCAGCAGCCGGCAGAGATCGGCGAGCCGGTCGGGCATCGCCGCGAGGGGGATGAGCAGGCCGGAGCCGACCTGGGTCAGCAGCAGCACCGGCAGGGTGGTGATCCCCGAGGTCTCGACGGTCCTGGTGAAGGCGCTGGAGAGCGCGGCGAGCGCGATCAGCAGCACGAGCGCGGAGGCCAGGCCGGCGAGCATCAGCACCGGGTTGACGGGAGCCGGCAGGTGCAGCAGGACCGCTCCGGCGCCCACCACCAGCGCCGTCATCAGCAGTGCGAGCGCGACCGAGGGGGCGGCGGTGCCGGCCAGGATCTCCAGATCCGTGGCCTCACCGGTGCGCAGCCGTTTGAGCACCAGTTCGTTGCGGCGGGCGACGTAGGCGCTGGTCAGGTTGTAGTAGAGGACGAACATCAGCACGAAGCCGATCACCCCCATGACCAGGGCGGCGTCCAGGTCGAGCCCGGGGACGCGTTCGGCGGCGGCCTGCAGCGCCCCGCGCAGCGCGCCGACCATCAGCAGCGGCAGGGCGAGGGCGATGAACACCGCCGAGCGGTTGCGCAGCAGCAGGGTGGTCTCGGTCCGGCCGAGGGCCAGCACGCGGCCGGCCGCGGTGGTGGTGACGGTGGCTCCGGCGGGGCGAGTGGGGCCGGCGGCGGCGGTCATCGGGCACTTCCGATCAGCTTGCGGAGCGGGCCGCGGCGGGCGGATCCGGTGGGGTCGGTGGCGCCCGGACCGGCGGGGTCGGCCGGCGAGGAGGGCTCCTCGTCCTCGCCCGCCTCGGCCGCGATGGCGAGGAAGGCCTCCTCCAGGGAGGCGCTGCGGGCGTCGAGGCCGCCGAGCGTGATCTCGTGGTGGGCGGCCCAGAGGAGCAGATCGGTCAGTGCGGCCTGGAGCCGGGTGGTCCGTACGGTGATCCGCCGGCCCTCGACGCGGACCTCGGAGTCGGCCGGCTGCGGCACCGTGAGCGTCGCCAACCCGCCCTCCCGTTCGGGGAGCTCGAAGGAGATCCGGGAGGGGCGGCCGGCGATCACCTCGGCGACGGTGCCGGTGGTGACGATCCGGCCGCGGTGCATGATCGCCAGCCGGTCGGCCAGTTCCTCGGCCTCCTCCAGGTAGTGCGTGGTCAGCAGCACCGTGGTGCCGGCGGCCCGCAGCTCGCGGACCAGCCGCCAGGTCGCCGCCCGGGCCTGCGGGTCCAGGCCGGTGCTCGGCTCGTCCAGGAAGAGCACCTCGGGGCGGCCGAGCAGGGCCACCGCGAGGTCCAGCCGGCGCCGCTCGCCGCCGGACAGCTGCTTGACCCGCACCCCGCGCCGGCCGGCCAGCCCCACCAGCTCCAGCGCCTCGTCCGCGGTCCGGCCGCCGGCACCGGGCCGCGCCCCGCTGGTCAGTGCGGCCCAGCCGTGGCCGGTCTCGGCGACGGTGAGATCGCCGGGGAAGCCGCCCTCCTGGAGCATGATCCCGATCCGGGGGCGGAGCGCGGCCCGCTCGCGGCCGGGGTCGTACCCGAGCACCCGGACCCGCCCGGCGGCCGGGACGGCCAGGCCCTCGATCAGCTCCATGGTGGAGGTCTTGCCGGCCCCGTTGGTGCCCAGCAGCGCGAACAGCTCGCCGCGGCGGACGGTGAGGTCGACACCCCGGACGGCGTCGAAGCCGGCGCCGCCGGCCGGGCCGTAGCGCCGGTGCAGGCCGGACACCTCGATCACGTGGTCCCCGGGCGTCCCGGGCGGGCTGGTTTCCATACTCCGAGCCTTCCGTGATCCGGGCCGCCCGGACAGTGCGGGCACTCACCGAAGACCGGTGCGGATCCACGGGCCGGCGATGACAAGTGTCATGGGTGGGCCCGGGGAGGGAGCGGACCGGAGCGAGGAGGGAGCCGGCGCGCGAAAGGGGGGAACGCCGAAGGGCTCCCTCGTCGAGGGAGCCCTTCGTGCATGGAGCGGACGACGAGATTCGAACTCGCGACCCTCACCTTGGCAAGGTGATGCTCTACCAACTGAGCCACGTCCGCATGCGCTGCTATTCGATTGTCACCACCGTGGTGCCGCGCACTCCGGTGATGCTTACTACGAGCGGACGACGAGATTCGAACTCGCGACCCTCACCTTGGCAAGGTGATGCTCTACCAACTGAGCCACGTCCGCACGGTGCCCTGTGAGGCGCCGATCGCCTTGGCCGGTGCTCCGGTTGCGGCGACGAGGAATACATTACCCCATCGGCCGGGGTGGTCGCCCCACCCTTTCGGGCGGGCGGGGCGACCGGGCTCCGGGGCTCTGGGTCAGTTGGCCTCGGCGAAGGACTCGTAGACGTGCTTGGGGATGCGGCCGCGGGCCGGCAGCTCCATGCCGCGGGACTGGGCCCAGGCGCGCACGGCGGCCGGGTCCGGGGTGAGGGCGGTCCGGCGGAAGGACTTTCCGGTGCGGCTCTGACGCCGGCCGGCGGCGACGAAGGGTGCGAGCGCCTCCCGCAGCTTTTCCGCGTTGTCCAGGGACAGGTCGATCTCGTACGACTTCCCGTCGACGCCGAAGTGGACGGTTTCCGCTGCCGCGCCGCCGTCCAGGTCGTCGGAGAGCGTGACGACTACACGCTGAGCCATGGGTGTCAATCCTCTCGGGCAATTCGGCCGCAGGGCACGGGGTGCGCTCCTGAGGCCCGATGTGCACCAGTCGCGCAAGCGCATACGGGCAGGCGGGATGCCATGCCGGATACGCAGCACTTGCCGCAGCAGGTGGCCCTATTCTGCACCCGAAGCGGCCCGAAATCGAAGAGTCCCGCTTTCTTTTCCGGATATTCACGCGATTCACGGAGGTTTGGATACCGGCGGCGGAGGATGGTCGATCTGTCCGGAGTGCCGTATTCGGGTGTTCTCCGGAACGCACTCGAATCCGGTGAAAAGGGACAGCGGCCGGGGGTCTCCGGGGTACCGGACACCCCTGTCGTAAGGGGTGGGAGTCTACGCGCGTCGCGGTGGCCGGGCCGCAATCCGGCCCCAAACCCCCGGTAGTCTGGAGTTCCCCCGCCTTCACGAAGACACCACCGGGAGTGCCAGTGGCACGCGTCGTAGTCGACGTCATGCTCAAGCCGGAGATCCTCGACCCCCAGGGACAGGCGGTGCAACGCGCACTGCCCCGTCTCGGTTTCGCCGGGATCGCCGACGTCCGCCAGGGCAAGCGTTTCGAGCTGGAGCTGGAGGGCCCGGTCGACGACGCCGCGCTCGCCCGCATCCGCGAAGCCGCCGAAACCTTTCTCGCCAACACCGTGATCGAGGACTTCACCGTTCGAGTGGAGGAGTCCTCGTGACCACCCGCGTCGGCGTCGTCACTTTCCCGGGCTCGCTCGACGACCGTGACGCCCAGCGCGCGGTCCGCCTGGCCGGCGCCGAGCCGGTCGCCCTCTGGCACCGTGACAAGGATCTCCACCAGGTCGACGCGGTCGTCCTGCCGGGCGGATTCAGTTACGGCGACTATCTGCGCTGCGGTGCCATCTCGCGCTTCTCGCCGGTGATGGACACCATCATCGAGCAGGCCAGGCTCGGAATGCCCGTCCTCGGTATCTGCAACGGGTTCCAGGTGCTCTGCGAATCGCACCTGCTGCCCGGTGCGCTCACCCGCAACGACTCGCTGCACTTCGTCTGCCGCGACCAGAAGCTGCGGATCGAGAACGTGAACACCTCCTGGACGGGCGATTACTCGGCCGGCCAGGAAATCGTGGTGCCGCTGAAGAACGGCGAGGGCCGCTTCGTCGCCGACGCGCACGTCCTCGACGCGCTCGAGGCCGAGGGCCGGGTCGTCGCCCGTTACCTGGACGTCAACCCGAACGGTTCGTACCGCGACATTGCCGGTATCACCAATGCCGCCGGAAACGTCGTCGGCCTGATGCCGCACCCGGAGCACGCCGTGGAGCCGCTCACCGGCCCGACCACCGAGGGCCTGGGCTTCTTCACCTCCGTACTGAAGCAGCTGGTGAACGCCTGATGACTCTCGACACCGTCAAGAACGCCGAGCAGACCCCGGACGCCGGCCAGCCCTGGGCCGAACTCGGCCTCAAGGAGGACGAGTACGCCCGGATCCGCGAGATCCTCGGCCGCCGCCCCACGGGCGCCGAGCTCGCGATGTACTCGGTCATGTGGTCGGAGCACTGCTCGTACAAGAGCTCCAAGGTGCACCTCAAGCAGTTCGGCGAGAAGGCGCCCGCCTCGGACGCCATGCTCGTCGGCATCGGCGAGAACGCCGGTGTGGTCGACGTCGGCCAGGGCTACGCGGTCACCTTCAAGATCGAGTCGCACAACCACCCGTCGTACATCGAGCCCTACCAGGGCGCGGCCACCGGCATCGGCGGCATCGTGCGCGACATCCTCGCGATGGGCGCCCGCCCGGTCGCCGTGATGGACCCGCTGCGCTTCGGCGCGGCCGGCCACCCCGACACCCGGCGCGTGCTGCCCGGGATCGTCGCGGGCATCGGCGGCTACGGCAACTGCCTGGGCCTGCCCAACATCGGCGGCGAGGTCGTCTTCGACCCCTGCTACCAGGGCAACCCGCTGGTCAACGCGCTCTGCATCGGCGTCATGAAGCACGAGGACATCCACCTCGCGCAGGCCTCCGGCGCCGGCAACAAGGTCATCCTGTACGGAGCCCGTACCGGCGGCGACGGCATCGGCGGTGTCTCCGTGCTCGCCTCGGAGACCTTCGACGCCACCGGCCCGGCCAAGCGCCCGGCCGTCCAGGTCGGCGACCCGTTCCAGGAGAAACTCCTCATCGAGTGCACCCTGGAGATCTTCGCCGAGAAGCTCGTCCTGGGCATCCAGGACCTCGGCGGCGCCGGCCTGTCCTGCGCCACCAGCGAGCTGGCCTCGGCCGGCTCCGGCGGCATGCGGGTCGAGCTCGACACCGTCCCGCTGCGCGACTCCTCGCTCTCCCCCGAGGAGATCCTGATGAGCGAGTCGCAGGAGCGCATGTGCGCGATCGTGGAGCCGGGCAAGGTCGAGCGCTTCCTGGAGATCTGCGAGAAGTGGGACGTCATCGCCACCGTCATCGGTGAGGTGACCGAGGGCGAGCGCCTGGAGATCTTCTGGCACGGCGAGCAGGTCGTCGACGTGCCGCCGCGCACCGTCGCCCACGACGGCCCGGTCTACCAGCGCCCCTTCGCCCGCCCGAGCTGGCAGGACGCGCTGCAGGCGGACGCCCCGACCGCCGAGCGCCTGCTGCGCCCGGCCACCGGCGAGGCCCTCAAGGAGGCCCTGCTGCAGGTTGCCGGTTCGCCGAACCAGGCCTCCAAGGCGTGGATCACCGACCAGTACGACCGGTACGTGATCGGCAACACCGTGCTGGCCACCCCCGAGGACTCCGGCATGGTCCGGATCGACGAGGAGACCAACCTCGGCGTCTCGGTCGCCACCGACGGCAACGGCCGCTACACCAAGCTCGACCCGTACACCGGCGCGCAGCTGGCCCTGGCCGAGTCCTACCGCAACGTCGCGGCCGGCGGAGCCAAGCCGCTCGCCGTCTCCGACTGCCTCAACTTCGGCTCCCCTGAGGACCCGGACGTTATGTGGCAGTTCGCTGAGGCGACCCGCGGCCTGGCCGACGCCTGCCAGATCCTCGGCACCCCGGTCACCGGCGGCAACGTCTCGCTCTACAACCAGACCGGCGACACCGCCATCCACCCGACCCCCGTGGTCGCGGTGCTCGGCGTGATCGACGACGTCACCCGCCGCACCCCGATCGGCTTCGCCGAGGAGGGCCAGCACCTCTACCTGCTCGGCGACACCGCCGACGAGCTGGGCGGCTCGGCCTGGTCCCAGGTCGTCCACGACCACCTCGGCGGCCTGCCGCCGAAGGTGGACCTGGAGCGCGAGCGGCTGCTCGCGGAGATCCTGATCGCCGCCTCCCGCGACGGCATGATCGACGCCGCGCACGACCTCTCCGACGGCGGCCTGGCCCAGGCCCTGGTGGAGAGCTGCCTCAAGGGCGGCAACGGCGCCCGGATCGTGGTGCCGGCCGAGCTGGATCCGTTCGTGTTCCTGTTCTCCGAGTCCGCCGGTCGCGCCGTCGTGTCGATCCCGCGCAGCGAGGAGCTCCGGTTCAACGACATGTGCGGTGCGCGTGGCCTGCCGGCCACCCGGATCGGCGTGGTGGACGGCGACGTCCTGGAGGTCCAGGGCCAGTTCACGGTCTCGCTGGCGGAGCTGAAGGACGCCCACACCGGCGTCATCGAGGCGCTGCTCGCCTGATCACCGGGCAGGCGACCCGAGGGGCGGTCCGCGCAGTCGCGCGGGCCGCCCCTCGGGCGTTCACGGACATTGCCGCTGCGCCGCCGGCCGCATCGGCGGTAGCCTGCCGCCATGCCGCCCAAGCCCCGCAGTTACGACCCCGTCAAGGTGCGCGCCGCGCTGGCCGCCGAGGTGGAGGCGCTCCGCGCCGCCGTCCACGCACTGTGCGAGCGCCCGGACGCCGAGAGACTTCTCGCTCGGCCGACCGCGCTCGGCGACTGGCGGATCCGGGAGTTGGTCGCGCACCTGGCCCGGCAGATCGGCTGGGTGCCCTGGCACATCGACGATCCGCTGACGGGTGCGGCCCCGCTCGGCCTGACGCAGTGGGTGGCGGGCGTGGGCACCCTGGCGGCGGATCTGGACGCCGGCACCCGCGCGTACGCGGCGGACGCCTTCGACGGCCCGCCCGTCGAGGTCGCGGCGGAGTTCGACCGCGCGGCGCAGGCGCTGTTCGCCCTGCTGAGCGGGCCGGAGGTGACCGATCCGGCCCGGCGGTTCGAGATCGGACTCGGCTCGATGCTGCTCTCCGACATGCTGGTCACCCGGCTGGTGGAGACGGTCGTGCACGCGGACGACCTGGTGGCGGCGGTGCGGTCCGACGGCTCGGTGGCGGACCCGGTGGCGGACGGCTTCCGCCACGACCGGCAGGCCCTGGCGGCGGTGGTGCGACTGCTGGCCGACTCGCTGGCGGCCCAGGCGCCGGGCGGGGCCGTGGAGTTGAGGGTGCCGCCGTACGCGGTCGTGCAGGCCGTGGAGGGGCCTCGTCACACCCGGGGCACCCCGCCGAACGTCGTCGAGACCGACCCGCTGACCTGGATCCGGCTCGCCACCGGCCGGCTCGCCTGGGCGGCCGCCGTGGACGGCGCCGAGGTGAGCGCCAGTGGGGAGCGCAGCGACCTGAGCGCCCACCTGCCGGTCCTGCGCTGAACCGGCTGCCCGGTTCGGCCGAGTCGGCTCCCGCCGAACGGTCCTGGGCGCCGGGGTGGCGCGCCGGTGAACGCGCGGAGCCGCTGCCCGGTCGGCGGGCGAGGGTCCGGTCGGAGGCGGCGGCGGGGGCGCGCCCATCCACCGGGAGTGCTGCGTGGCCACCGGCCGGGTCTCCGGCGGCCGGCGGTGGCTAAGACCGACCGGCAATTGGGGGGCGGCGTCGCGGCGCCCGGGCTGTCGCCTGGACTGCGTTGTCGTCAGTCGCCGCAGCTGCTCTCCCCCAGCCTTCGGCCGGGGGGACCCCCATCCTCCGCCTTGCCAGACTCGGCCCGAACACCGCTCCTTCACCCACCCCCCAATTGCCGGTCGGTCTAAGGTGATCACGCCGGGCGAGGGGGCGGGTGCGATCCGACGTCATGCCTCGGCGGGACAGCGGTCGATGACGACACGGACCGACGACGGCACGGACTGAAGGACAGGGGCAGGTCATGACGGAGGAAGGGCAGCGGATCCCGCCCCTTCGCGCGGGCCGCCGGCCCGCGGGGCTGGCACTTCTCGGCTGGCTGGCGGACGAGCGGGCCCCCCGGCTGTGCCGGGTGTCCGGCGGACCGGGCAGCGGCAAGAGCCACCTGCTGGGCTGGCTGGAGGCCGCCTGCGCGGGCGAGCGGGCGCCGGCCGGCCGACGGTTGCGGGTGGTCCTGCCGGCCGCGGGCCACTCGCCGCGCTCCGCCCTCTGGTCGATCGCGGCCCAACTCGGCCTGGTGGCAGGCACGGTGTCGGAGCTGCTGGCCGTGCTGGCCGGGGATCCCAGGCCGGTCGTGCTCTGCGTGCCCGGGCTGAACCGGGCCGCCGACCCGGCCCGGCTGGTCGAGCGGCTCCTTCAGCCGCTGCTGGAGCTGCCGCAGGTCCGGATGGTGGTGGAGGCGCCCACCGGCAGCCCGGAGGCGACGGCCTTCGCGGCCGGGCCGGGCCCGGCCGCCGATCAGGCGGTGCTGGAGCTGGACGATCCGCGGTGGACCGACCGGGAGCGGTTCGGGCGCTGGTGCCTGGCGGTCGGGGGCGATGACGAGACCTATCCCAACCCCGGTGCCGCACTGGGACGTTCGGCGGAGGCCGAGCCGCCGGGGCTGGCGGAGCTGGCGGCCCGGATCCCGGCCGGCCCCGGCGGTGGGCCCGATCTGCTGGGCGCGGGCGAGGAGGTGCTCTCGGAGTTCTGGACGGCCGCGGCCAGGGAGGGCGCGGCCGGCCGGCTCCAGGCGGACCCGCTGCTGCTGGTGCTGGCGGGCCCGGTCGCGGTCACGGCCGCGCTGGAGGGCGAGGACGGGACGGTCGCGCGGGCCTGGCAGGAGGCCGGCCCCGCGCTGATCGCGCTGGCCGATCCGGCCGAGCGGGCGGCCGCCCTGCGGATCCGGCTGCTGGGCGTCGACCCCGCCGCCGCCGACCGGCTCGCCACCCTGCCGGCCGGTTGGGCCGGCGCGTGGGCGCTCTGGCAGTCGGCCGGGGAGGCCTGGCCCGGCCCGGTGGCGGCGCTGGTCACCGGGCACGGCCCGTACGCCGGGCAGCTCCTGGTGGCCGATCCCTCGGGCATCGTGCGCAGCCTGGAGACGGCCGTCGGCCGCCCCTACGGCCTGCTGCCGGTGCGCGGCCAGTTGCGACTGCGCGCCATGGCGGCCCTCCCGGGCGGGGGCGTGGTCCTGTTGGACGCCTTCGGCGGCACCGTGCTGATCCCGCCGCCGGCCCAGGCCGCGCCCCCGGCGGCCCGGTCCGTCGCGGACCGCTACTCGGCCGATCCGCAGGCGCTGGAGGCGGTGCTCGCCGCGCTGCGCGGTGCGGCCGGAGCGGAGCTGAGCACGCTGGCCGCGGTGCCGACGCTGCCGGGCGCGGCGCCCGCGGTGGGCGACGAGAGCGGCGCGGTGCACTGGGCGGCGCAGGACGGCACGGTGCTCACCGAGCGGCTGCACACCGGCCCGGTCACCGCGCTCGCCGCGGCCGCGCTCGGTGGCGAGGGTGCGGCCGGTGCCGGTCATCCGGCGTTGGTCAGCGGGGGCGCCGACGGCGCCGTACGGCTCTGGGGGCCCGGCTCGGAGCCGCTGGCGGAGCCGGCCTACCGGCGGGAGTGCCCGGTCACGGCGGTGGCGGTGGGCCCCGGCCCGGCCGGTCCGGTGGTGGCCGCCGCCTGGACGGACGGGCTGGTGCGGGTGCGGTACCTGGCCGATCCGGACGCGCTCTGGGAGCTGCGGCTCGGCGCACCGGTCGAGGCGCTCGCCCTGGCGGGGGATTCGCTGCTGCTGCTCGGGATGTCCGACGGCCTCGCCGCGGTGCGGTTCGGCCGCGGGCCGGTGCGGCCGTGAGCTCTCGCCCGGCCGGCTAGGGCACCGCCGGGCCGCCGAGGTACCCGCCCGTGGGGCTGTAGGGCCAGGCGTTGGCCACGCAGCCCTTGAGGCCGTAGATCTGCTGCATCATGGCGGGCGCGGGCTTGCCCCGGCCGGGGCAGGTCTCGTGCCCGTGGCCGATCCGGTGCCCGACCTCGTGGTTGACGATCAGTGCCCGGTACTCGTCGATCGGACCGTCGAACTGGGGTGATCCGGTGTTCCAGCGCTTGAGGTTGACGACGACCTGGGGGCCCACGTCGCAGTTGACCTCGCCGTGGGTGTCCAGCCCGCCGGCGCCGCAGATCGAGTCGACGGTGTCGGGCGTGGCGATCTTCACGGTGAAGTCGTAGGCGCCGGAGGAGACCAGCTGGAAGCCGTTGTGCCGGTCGCTGGTCCATCCGCGCGGGTCGGCCAGGATGGCCTGGATCTGGGCGGCCGCGGCGGCCGGGTCCACCCCGCTGCCGTCCTCCACCTCGACCCGGTAGCGACGGATGGTGCCCCTGCCGACCGGTTCGGCGGCGCCGGGCGCGACGGTGAAGGTGCCGGGTCCGTGGGTCGGATCGGCGGTCGGGGCGGCGGTGGGCGTCCCCCCGGGGCTCGGGGTGGCGGTCGGGGCGGTGGCCGGACGGCCGGGCGCGGTGGCGCTCGGTGCCGGGGAGTGACCCGCGGTGGCCCGGCCCGTGGCGGCCTGGCCAGTGGCGGCCTGGTCGGCCGTGGCCGCCGCGTCCTGGTCGGAGAGCCGCTGGGCGGCCGGTGCCGGTGCGGACGGTCCCGCGGGCCGGTCGAGCGCCCACACCGCGGCGCCGAGGACGGTGACCGAGGCGGCCAGTGCGAGGACCAGGGCTGCTCCCCTCCGTCGCGCCGCGCTCCGGTGGCCTGGACGCGAGCTGCGACGGCGGCCTCGTCGGGCGGAACTCTCGGTGGGGCGGGCTGCTCGCACGTCGTACGCTTCCTGGTCGGACCGGCAGGGTCGACGAGCATACGAACAACTGTGCGCGCCCCCGTCGCGCTCTCACCTTGGCACGCGGACCGTGTCCGTGTCCACGCACGCGGTGGGCGACGACGGCCCCCGCCGCCCGGCCTGACGACGGCCGGAGAGCGGGGGCGCGGGTGCCACGGGCGGGCCGGTCGGACGGGCCGCCCGGGTGGTGCGGGAGGGGCCGGTCCTCAGCCCAGGGTGTCGGCGGCGGTCGGCGAGCTGTCGCGCAGGAACTGCGCGCAGCGTTCCGCCTCCTGCTTCTCGTCGATCGCGGCGGCCGCCCGGCCGAGCGCGTGCAGGGCGCGCAGGAAGCCGCGGTTCGGCTCGTGGTCCCACGGCACCGGCCCGTGGCCCTTCCAGCCGGCCCGTCGCAGCGAGTCCAGGCCGCGGTGGTAACCGGTGCGGGCGTAGGCGTACGACTCGACGACCCGGCCGGCGACGAAGGCGTCGTCGGCGAGCTGGGCCCAGGCCAGCGAGGAGGTCGGGTACTTCGCCGCGACCTCGGCGGGGGAGGCGCCGCCGGCCAGCAGTTCCAGCGGGGCGGGCTCGACGGGCAGGTGGGTCGGGGGCGGACCCCCGAGGAGGTTCTGGCCTCCGAGAGGGTTCTCGTGTGCGCTCATGCCCCCAGTGAACCACCAGGAGCGGGCGCTCCGGTGACGCCGGCCGGTCCGCCGGGAGCGGTGGCGGGCCGGGCGCCGGTCCGCCGGGCCCGGACGACGGTGGCCCCGGGCCCGGAACACGTGTCCGGGCCGGGGCCACCGGGTGGTGCGGTCGGCCGTCCTCCGGCCGGGCGCCTACTTCAGGCGGGTGCCGGCCGAGCGCAGGCTCTGGGCGGCCTCGGCGACGCGGGCGGCCATGCCGGCCTCACCGAGCTTGCCCCAGGTGCGCGGGTCGTAGGTGTTCTTCTTGCCGACCTCGCCGTCGACCTTCAGCACACCGTCGTAGTTGCGGAACATGTGGTCCGCGATCGGGCGGGTGAAGGCGTACTGGGTGTCGGTGTCGAGGTTCATCTTCACGACGCCGTTCTCCAGCGCGGTGGCGATCTCCTCGGGGGTGGAGCCCGAGCCGCCGTGGAAGACGAAGTCGAACGGGTCCTGCTTGCCGTACTGACCGCCGATGGCGGCCTGGAGCTCGGCGAGCAGCTCCGGCTTCAGGACGACGTTGCCCGGCTTGTACACGCCGTGCACGTTGCCGAAGGAGGCGGCCAGCAGGTAGCGGCCCTTCTCGCCCAGGCCGAGCGCCTCGGCGGTGCGGACGGCGTCGTTGACGGTGGTGTACAGCTCGTCGTTGATCTCGTGCGTGACACCGTCCTCCTCGCCGCCGGTCGGGGTGATCTCGACCTCAAGGATGATCTTGGCGGCGGCGGCCTGGGCCAGCAGCTCCTGCGCGATGGCGAGGTTGTCGGCCAGGGTCTCGGCGGAGCCGTCCCACATGTGCGACTGGAACAGCGGGTTCAGACCCTTGGCGACGCGCTCGGCGGAGATCGCGAGCAGCGGGCGGACGTAGCCGTCCAGCTTGTCCTTGGGGCAGTGGTCGGTGTGCAGCGCGACGGTGATGTCGTACTTCGCCGCCACGATGTGGGCGAACTCGGCGAGCGCCACGGCGCCCGTCACCATGTCCTTGTTGTGCTGGCCACCCAGGAACTCCGCACCACCGGTGGAGATCTGGATGATGCCGTCGCTCTCCGCCTCGGCGAAGCCGCGCAGGGCCGCGTGAAGGGTCTGCGTCGAGGTGACGTTGATGGCCGGGTAGGCGAACTTGCCCGCCTTGGCCCGGTCCAGCATCTCGTTGTAGACCTCGGGAGTTGCGATGGGCATGCGAATCCGCTCCTGTCGGGTTGCGGCGTACGGACGGGGATGTCCGACGCTGTGTACGCCTTCGGTACGACCTGAGGTACCGGGGGGCCGACGCGGCTCTGCGACTCGGCTTTCGGGTACCGGGCTTCGGGGGCGCCCCCGCCGGTCGCAAAGAGGGTGATCGCGACCACGGACCGGACGCCTGTGCCATCTTCCCAGACTCGTGCCGCTGGTCCATCAATGGCCCGCCAGTCGGGACGGGCAGCCCCGGTATGCGACCACGGCATGACTCCCGACAGGCCATCGGGGCGAGTTAAGGCGGGACCGCTATCCTGCGGCCGTGGACTACAACCAGCTCGCCGTCAACCTGCTCGACGCCAAATCGCTGATCTCCTCACTCGGCGCCATCGGGCTGATGGCGATCATCTTCGCGGAGACCGGCCTGCTGGTCGGCTTCTTCTTCCCGGGTGACTCCCTGTTGATCCTCGCCGGGGTGGCCGCCTCCGGCGCGGCCTCCTCGGTGCTCGGGGAGGGGGCCCGGCTGCCGATCGTCGCGCTGCTGATCGGCACCCCGATCGCGGCGGTCGCCGGTGCGCAGCTCGGGCACCTGATCGGCGCCAAGGTGGGGCCCCGGCTCTTCGACAAGCCGGAGTCGAAGATCTTCCGCCGGGAGTACGTGGTCAAGGCCGAGGAGTACTTCGCGAAGTTCGGTCCGGGCAAGGCCGTCGTGCTGGCCCGCTTCATGCCGATCGTCCGGACCTTCCTCAACCCGGTCGCGGGCACCCTGGAGATGCCGGCCCGGACGTTCTTCGTCTGGAACCTCGTCGGCGGCGTGCTGTGGACCGAGTCGATGCTGCTCATCGGCTACTTCTTCGGTGACGCGCTGGCGCCGGTCATCGACAAGTACCTGATCCCGGCGATGCTGCTGATCATCCTGATCTCGGTCTCGCCGATCCTCGTCGAGGTGCTGCGCGAGCGGAAGAAGAAGCGGGCCGGTGGAGGCGCCGTCACCGCCCCGCAGGACGCCGAGGCGGCCCAGGCGGGCGGCCGGCACCGCCGGGGCTGACCACCCGGGCCCCCGGACACCAGGACGCCCCGCACTGTTTCACGTGAAACAGTGCGGGGCGTCCTGGTGTCCGGGGAGGTGCACCCGTGCACCCGTGCACCCGTGCACCCGTGCACCCGTGCACCCGTGGACGGGGCGCGGGCGCGCCCGGTGCGGAGCCGCTCAGCCGAGGTCGAGATCGTCCAGCGTGTACGCGGTGTAGTACGGCAGGCCGGTCGCCCGGACCGCCTGCTCGCCGCCGCGCTCCACGATCACCGCGACGCCGACCACCTCGGCACCGGCCTCCCGGAGCGCCTCGACGGCCGTCAGCACCGAGCCGCCGGTGGTGGAGGTGTCCTCGACGGCCAGCACCCGG
Organism: Kitasatospora sp. NBC_00315; assembly: GCF_041435095.1. NCBI lineage: Bacteria > Bacillati > Actinomycetota > Actinomycetes > Kitasatosporales > Streptomycetaceae > Kitasatospora > Kitasatospora sp. NBC_00315. The sequence goes on from NZ_CP108025.1 coordinate 4,231,587, forward strand.
CGGCCCTTCACGTCCGGGCCCTCGATCCGGCGCTGGAGGCCGTGCGCCTTGCCCGCCTTGCGGACCACGAAGGCGTCCAGCTCACGGCCGCGCGCGGCGGCGGCGTGCAGCATCGAGGCGGCCACCGGGTCGGCGCCCAGGGTCAGGCCGCCCACCGCGTCGTACTCCAGGTCGGCGGTGAGGTCCAGCATGACCGTGCCGACCAGCGGGGCGGCCTGGCCGTCCAGCGTGATGCGGCGCAGGTCCACGTAGTAGTCCGCCTCCAGCCCGGAGGAGAGGGTGACCTTGCCGTGCACGACGGCCTTGTCCTTGATCTGTGCCAGCAGGGCGTCGCGGTCGTTGCTCAGGTCGGTGCTCATGAGCAGCCAGTCTAGAGCCCGTCGCAGCGGCGGTCCGCCCGCCGGCCCGGCCGGGGCGCGTCGCACCACCCGGCGGTGGCCGGGGCCCGGCGGCGACTCAGCGCCGGCGCAGGACGCGGACCAGCACCACCGCGCCGCCCAGCAGCGCCACGCCGCCGCCGATCACCCAGGGCACCGTCGGCCGGCCGCCCGCGACCGCGCCGAGCGGCGACACGCCGCTCTCCCCGCCCCAGCGGGACGCGGCCCGCGCCCGGGCGCTGCGGGCGGGCAGCGCCGGGGCGTACCGGCCGCGCGGCGGTGCGTGGTCGACCTCCTCGGCCGAGCGGCCGACGATGCTGCGCCGCACCGGGCCGGAGAGCACGGGTTCGTCGTCGTAGTCGTGGGGGAGTTCGCCCGAGGCGCCCGCCGGCACGCCGGTCTCCTCCTCGGAGCCGTTTCCGGTGGGGAGGCCGAAGCGTTCGGCGTCGGCGTCGGAGAAGGCGATCAGATCGGAGAGGTCGTCGTCCAGGGAGTCGTCGCCGAAGGCCTCCTCGAAGCCCTCACCGAGCGGGCCGGCCTCCTCACCGGTCGGCGCGCGGTCCTCCAGGAACAGCACCGTGGCCTCCGGCCCGTCGGCGCCCTCCTCGTCCGGGCCGTCCTCGTCCTCCTCGCCCGGATCGGCGCCCTCGGAGGCCAGCGCCGCGGCGAAGCGGTCCAGCAGGCGGCGTCCGGCGGCGGCCAGCACCTCGGCGTCGAACTCGGTCAGCCGCCCGGTCGCGGTGAGGTCGGCGGTGAAGCGCACGGTCGCGTGCTCCTCGCCGGGCGTGGTGGAGCCCTCGGTGACGGCGATCCGGACGGTGGCGGTCGCCTCGCCGCTGCCCCGGGCCTCCTGGCCCTCGGCGAACGCGGTGAGCACGCCCTCGCGGCCCTCGATCAGTGAGAGCACCCCCCGGTACGTGATCGTCGAGGTGCCGATCCGCAGCCTGAGACGCCCGCTGATCTCCTCGGCCTGCCCGCTGCCGGCCGCGGCCGGCTCGGTGCTCAGGCCGGGGACGCAGCGCGCCAGCAGCGCCGGATCCTGCAGGGCCTGCCGGACCGTCGCGGCCGGCATCGGGACGACAACCTCATGCTCCATGCTGCGAGCCTACCGACCGGCCCGGGCTGTCGGCGGTGTTCGGGCGGCCTGCCGCCGTACCGGCTGCTCCCGTCGGCCGAGCGGCCGGCCGCGCCGGCTGGCCGCACGACTGCCGTCCGGCCGCCGCGCACCGCAGGGCCGGCGCGCCCGGCCGCCCGCTCAGCGGGGGCCGAGCAGGGTCAGCGCGTCCGGCAGCCGGGCGGGCCGGTCGGCCGCCAGCCGGTCGGCGGAGCCCAGCAGGCCGGCCGCGGTCAGTGAGCGGGGGAGCGGGGCGTCGTCGGCGAGGCCGAGCCGGGGGCGCCCGGCGGCAGCCAGCACGAAGGTCTGCGGGCCGGCCGGGCCGCAGGCCGTGGCGGGCCCCGCCGGGATGGCGTACGGGAGGGTCTGCAGGGCCGCCGCGCGGATGCCCGCCTCCACCGGCCACAGTCCGCTCTCCCCGGCGCCGGTACGGACCGCCAGCCGCCCGTCCGGGGCGAGCGTCCGGGCGGCCAGGCCGAAGAACTCCTCGGACCTGAACTTGGCGGTCCGCCCGTTCGGCGGCGCGGGCAGCCCGGACAGGACGACGTCGTACGGCCCGCCGCCCGCCGGGCCCTTCGCCTGGCCCCGCAGCCACTCCAGGGGATCGGCCTGGGTGACGGTGACCCTGGGGTCGTCGAGCGAGTGACCGGCCAGGGCGGAGAGCGCGGGATCGGTGCGGGCGAGGCCGGTCAGGGCCGGGTCCAGCTCGACCAGCCGCACGCTGCGCACCCCGGTGTGCCGCAGCACCTCGCGCAGCGCCAGCCCGTCGCCGCCGCCCAGCAGCAGCACCCGGGCGTCGGGGCCGGCCGCCATGGCGGGGTGGACCAGCGCCTCGTTGCCCCGGTACTCGTCCGCGCCGCAGACGCTCGCACGGCCGTCCAGGAAGAGCCGCAGCGGCTGCGCCCCCGCGCCCTGCGCTCCGGCCGTCCGCCCGTCCGGGCCGGTCAGCACGATCTCCTGGTAGCGGCTCTGCGCGGCGAAGCGGATCTGTGCGCCGTACAGCGCGTGCCGGGCGGCCCGTTCGATCGCCCCGGAGAACGCGGCGGCGCCGGCCAGGGTGAGCAGCACCAGGCCGCAGCCGGTCCACAGCAGGGTGCGCACGCGCGGCGCCGGCTCGTCGCGGAACAGCCAGAGCACCACGGCCGCGCCCGCGACGGCGTTCACCGCGCCGGTCACCAGCGCGCCGGTGGCCTGGCCGAAGACGGGCAGGATGAGGAACGGGAAGGCGAGCCCGCCGACCAGCGCGCCCACGTAGTCGGCGGCGAAGAGATCCGCGACGGCGCGGCCGGCGGCCTCCCGGCGGATCCGCTGGATCAGCGTCATCAGCAGCGGGATCTCGGCGCCGATCAGCACGCCGATCACCCCGGTCAGCGCGATGATCGCGGCCCGGTAGCCGCCGAGCCAGGCCCAGCAGGCGTAGAGGGTCAGCACCGACAGGCCGCCGACCAGTGCGAGTGCGCACTCGACCAGGGCGAAGGCGGTCGCCGGGCGGCGGGTGAAGTGCTTGGCGAGCAGCGACCCGATGCCCATCGCGAACACCATGACCGAGAGCACGACCGAGGTCTGGGTGACCGAGTCGCCGATCAGGTAGTTGCCGAGCGCGACGAGCTCCAGCTCGTAGACCAGTCCGCAGGCCGCACAGACGAACGCGGCCAGCAGGACGGCCGGCCGGGCGACCCCGGGTCGGGCCCGTGGCCGCGAGCGTGGCCGTGGCCGCCCGCGGGCGGCCAGCGCGGTCAGGCGCCGCCCGGGCCGCGGGGCTCGCCCGACGGCATCCGCGGCGGCGTAGGGGTCGCGGTCGAGAACCGGCTGAGCGGGCGGACCCGCCGGATGGTTGATCACGAACGAAACGCTAGGGGACGGCCGCGCCGGATAGCTGCGTCCATTCGGTGGACAGGGCGATGTGCCGGGTTGACGGATCGTTCCTGCGTGCGAATCACGGCTGCCCCGGGTCATCCCTTGCGGACCACCAGCGAGGAGCGGGTGCAGACCAGGCGCCCCTCCTGCGGGTAGGCGTGCCAGGTGCGCCAGAGCAGGCGGTCCGCGTCGCCCTGGGTCATCAGGGCGGTGAAGGCGCTCGGATCGCCGGGGAAGACCCCGGCCAGGCCGCGCGGGTGGCCCTCCACCAGTGCCAGCAGCTCCTGGGCCCGGGCCGCGAAGTCGTGCGGCGGCATCGCCTCGATCCTGGCCGCGAACTCGTACTCCCAGCCCGCGACCTGCTTGGCCACCCGGGCCGGCAGCGGGGTGCGCCGGCCCGGCAGGCAGGCGACGGTCTCCAGGCACTCGCCGGGACCTGCCGCGATCAGCACCTGGTGGGAGGCGCCGAGCAGGCGTAGCTGCAGCGTTCCGGCCGGACCTGGCCGACCCGCGCCGCCCAGTCTCAGGTCGCGGACGGCGAGCGCGGGCAGCGGTTCGCCACCCAGGCACCAGGCCAGGTCACCGGCTCGGGTGTCGGTGTAGGAGGTCTGCAGTGTGGTGAGCATGCTCGGCTCCGCGTTTCAGCTCCGTGCGCGCCCGCCGTGCAGCGTCCGACGAGAGCCGTTGACGAGGCTGTTCGAGGCTGTGCGGACCAGGGCGCGGCCGACCGTGGAAGGAAGGATTCCGGCTGGAGATTCAGCAGCAGAGAAGCATGAATGAGCCGGGTCCGTCGGTGATTTACCCAACTTTGTCAAGCATTCACCGTTTCGGGCACGGGCGCTTCCCGAGTCCGATCACTCCGGTGCGTGACTCTGTTCGGCGTGCGCCCTTTTTGCCGGGGCGCACGCCCTTCTCACGGCGCATGCGCCCCCGGAATGCGCCGGACATATGACCATACTCACTGACGGATCTCCCTCGCGCCGACCGGGGCCCGCCGCAGGGTCGGCGGCGGCCCGGGGGCCGGGCCGCCCGGCCGCCCGGCGTGAGGAACCCGGCCGCGCCCCGGGGTGGGTTCCGGTCGGCGCGGTCGGCGGCGCGGGCCGCCGTCAGAGCCGCCGGAGGCGGGTGACGGCTTCCCGCAGGACGGAGTCCTGCTTGCAGAAGGTGAAGCGGACGAAGGGCCGGCCGGCGTCGGCGTCGTCGTAGAAGACGACGTTGGGGATGGCGACGACGCCGCAGCGTTCGGGTAGGGAACGGCAGAACTCCAGGCCGTCCTTCTCGCCCAGAGGGGTGATGTCGGCGGTGATGAAGTAGGTGCCCTCGGGGCGGAAGACCCCGAAGCCGGCCGCGCCCAGTCCCTCGGCGAGCAGGTGGCGCTTGCGGAGCAGGGCGCTGCGCAGGCCGGCGAAGTACTCGTCCGGCAGGCGCAGGGCCTCGGTCCGTCTGCTCGTCGTCCGATCTTCGGGCGTCCGGCCGGCGCTGCCCTCACGGTCGGCTGCGCAGATCAGCCGACCAGCACGCGCATCGTGTCGTCATTGACGAAGATCCGGCCGTACTTCCCCTCCGAGAACTGGCGCAGCAGGCCGAGGCTGACGAGCTTGTTCACCGCATTGCTCGCAGCCGGGTAGCTGACGCCGTGGCGCTCGGCCGCCCAGGTGATCGTGAGCATGGGGAAGCCGATCAGGTCATCGACGATTCGTTGTGTGACGCCCTTGGAGCCTGCACGGTGCAGTGTGTCGAGCATCTTCTTCTTCAGGCTGACGAGCGTCCCGATACGCTCGACGGCCTCCTGGGCCTGTGCGGTCACCGCATCGCAGAAGAACCGGACCCATGGCTCGAAGTCGCCAGTGGCACTCACCTCGAACAGATGGTCCTGGTATTCGCGGCGTCGTGCCTCAAGCCACGGGGACAGAGCGATGACGTGCAGTGCCAGCTCTTTGGCGGACATCAGCTGGAGCATCGCCACCAGCCGGCCCAGGCGGCCGTTCCCGTCGTTGAACGGGTGCAGGGTCTCGAACTGGTAGTGGCCGATCGCCATACGCACCAGCAGGGGCATGTCCTCGCTGGCCTTGTTGATCCAGCCCTCCCATTCGAGCAGGCCGTCTCGTAGGTAGTGGCCGTGTGGGCAGGGAACGAAACGGGCCTTCTCGACATCGGCACTCTTGAGGCCGATGAAGACATCCGTATCGCGAACACGGCCCGATTGAACGGTGTCGCTGGAGGTTCCGCGTACGAGGATGCCCTGCAGGTGCTCCAGTAGGGCGACCGTGATCGGTCGGTCCTTGATCCACTCGGTCGCCGTCTCTGCGGCGGTGACGTAGTTCTGGACCTCGGCCACCTCGGGGCTGATGTTGGAGGCGTCCTCGAAGTCGGCCTTGAGGACGTCCTCCATCGCTGCGTAGGTACCTTCGATCGCCGAGGTGCTGAGAGCTTCCCGCCGGATCGCAAGCCGGGCCAGCAGATCCGGATTCGGGAGCTGGGTGACTGCCTGGTCGGCGCGGGCGACCATGCTCGTGGCCCGCGTGACGGCCGTGTAGGTCCGTGCGCCCAGCATGACCTCTTCCGGTGGCGGTGCGGGCAGGAAGCCGTGGGTGCTGTACGCACGCTGGTTGCGCGGGTCGAATCCGCTGATCGGGATGAGCGAGCCGACGGGTGACATCGCGAGGCGAGAGATGTCCATGAAATTAAACTATATCGGCAAAAACTTGAAAAGCTTGCCCGGGTTTTCAAGTTGCCTTGAGTGCGCCAGGAGCGCCTCCGAACCCCGAACCCTTGTCCGAGAGGCTGGCCTGATCCTGTCAGGCATGTAGGACGCCTTGAAACCAGGGCTGCAAACTAAAGTCCAGGGGAAGGTCGCGTGGCTCAGGTTCCCAGCCGCCGGAGGCGGGTGACGGCTTCCTGCAGGACGGAGTCCTGCTTGCAGAAGGTGAAGCGGACGAAGGGCCGGCCGGCGTCGGCGTCGTCGTAGAAGACGACGTTGGGGATGGCGACGACGCCGCAGCGTTCGGGCAGGGACCGGCAGAACTCCAGGCCGTCCTTCTCGCCCAGAGGGGTGATGTCGGCGGTGATGAAGTAGGTGCCCTCGGGGCGGAAGACCCCGAAGCCGGCCGCGCCCAGTCCCTCGGCGAGCAGGTCGCGCTTGCGGAGCAGGTCGCTGCGCAGGCCGGCGAAGTACTCGTCCGGCAGGCGCAGGGCCTCGGCCACCGCGTACTGGAAGGGGCCGGCGCTGACGTACGTGAGGTACTGCTTGGCGGTGCGGACGGCGGCGACCAGCGGCGCCGAGGCCGTCACCCAGCCGACCTTCCAGCCGGTGAAGGAGAAGGTCTTGCCGGCCGAGGAGATCGAGACGGTCCGCTCGCGCATGCCGGGCAGGGCGGCGATCGGGTGGTGGCCGCCGCTGAAGACCAGGTGCTCGTAGACCTCGTCGGTGACGACCAGCAGGTCGTGCTCCACCGCGAGCGCGGCGACGGCGGCGAGTTCGTCGGCGGTGAGGACGATGCCGGTGGGGTTGTGCGGGGTGTTGATCAGCAGCAGCCGGGTGCGCGGGGTGATCAGGGTCCGGAGTTCGTCGAGGTCCGGGCGGAAGGACGGCGCCCGCAGGGTGAGCGGCACCCTCACCGCGCCCGCCATGGCGATGCAGGCGGCGTACGAGTCGTAGAACGGCTCGAGGGCGATGACCTCGTCGCCGGGCTCCAGCAGGGCGAGCAGGGCGGCGGCGATGGCCTCGGTGGCGCCGGCGGTGACCAGGACCTCGGTGTCGGGGTCGTAGGAGAGGCCGTGGAACCGCTGCTGGTGCTCGGCGATCGCGGTGCGGAGCTCGGGGACGCCGGGGCCGGGCGGGTACTGGTTGCCCTTCCCGGTCAGCACGGCGTCCGCGGCGGCCCGGGCGATCTCGCGGGGCCCGTCGGTGTCCGGGAAGCCCTGCCCGAGGTTGATCGAGCCGGTGGCGGTGGCCAGCGCCGACATCTCCGCGAAGATCGTCGTGCCCAGGCCCGCCAGCCTGCGGTTGAGCAGCGGCCGCGCGTCCATGCCAGGTCCTCACTCTCGGTGGTCGGCCCATCTTCCGGCGCGGGAGGGAGCGGGCACAAGCCCGCCCGGACGCCGGTACGGCCCGCTCCCCGTGGTGGGAGCGGGCCGTACCGGTGGCGTGGCGGGGTGGCTCAACCCTCGTCGGAGGCGTCGCCCTCGCCCTCGTCCTCGCTCTTCTCGTTCTCGATGTCCTTCTGGAGGCCGAGGCGCTCGACGATCCACTGCTCGAAGCCGACGGCGGCCTGCGTCCAGTTGGCGGTCGTGGTCACGAAGTACTCCAGGTTCACGCCGGTGCCGACGATCATCTGGGACTCGCCGATCAGGCGGACCACGCCGTCCTCGTGGGTGTGGGTGTAGACCTTCGGCCAGAGGGTCTCCCGGTTCCACTCGTCGATCAGGTCGAGGATCTCGCCCTTGTCCTCCAGCGGGTACGACCGGTCGTAGAAGGCGCGGACGGCGAAGAGCTCCTTCTGCTCGCCGCGGAACATGTAGTAGACCCGGAAGCCGTCCCACGGCGCGGTGAGGTCACCCTCCTCGTCGACCACGTGCTTGAGCTGCATCTGGTCGAGCAGCTGGGCGACCAGGGCCTGGTCGGGCACCACCACGGGCGGCGGGCCCTCGGGCCGGCCCTGGCCGGGCTGGCCGCCCTGCGGGCCCTGCGGGACGCCGAACGACGGGATGGACGAGGGGTCGATGCTCATGGGAGGTCCTCTTCTCAGTGCACACGGGTGGTCGGCAATGAGAGGCCGCCCTTTCCATGTCCCATCCTGCCTCATCGGGGCCGTCGGACACAGAGCTGCCGGGTGAGTACCACGGCCCTGGCAGGGGCGGACACGATCTTCGGCGGCCCCCGGTGCGACGGGCGGCGCCGGGCGGGCGGGCCGCCCCGGGGGAGCGGCCCGCCCGCCGGTGCGGGCGGCTACTTCTCCAGCGGCCCGCGGGCCCGGACGGTCAGCCCGTCGGCGTTCTCGCCGCGTTCGACCAGGACGGTGTCCCCGTCGTGCACCTGGCCGGAGAGGATCGCCCTCGCCAGCTGGTCGCCGATCGCGGACTGCACCAGACGGCGCAGCGGCCGGGCGCCGTACGCGGGGTCGTAGCCGGTCAGGGACAGCCAGTCCCGGGCGGCGGCGGAGACCTCCAGGGTGAGCCGGCGGTCGCGCAGCCGCTCGCCCAGCCTGGCCACCTGGAGGTCGACGATCCTGCTGAGCTCGGCGGTGCCCAGCGGCTCGAAGACCACGATGTCGTCCAGCCGGTTGAGGAACTCGGGCTTGAAGGTCGCCCGGACGGTGTCCAGGACGAGGTCCTTCTTGCGGTCCTCCGGCGTGGTCGGGTCCACCAGGTACTGCGAGCCGAGGTTGGAGGTCAGGATCAGGATGGCGTTGCGGAAGTCCACCGTCCGGCCCTGGCCGTCGGTGAGCCGCCCGTCGTCCAGCACCTGGAGCAGCACGTCGAAGACCTCCGGATGGGCCTTCTCGACCTCGTCCAGCAGGACGACGCTGTACGGGCGGCGGCGGACCGCCTCGGTGAGCTGGCCGCCCTCCTCGTACCCGACGTAGCCGGGCGGGGCGCCGACCAGGCGCGAGACGGAGTGCTTCTCGCCGTACTCGCTCATGTCGATCCGGACCATCGCCCGCTCGTCGTCGAAGAGGAAGTCGGCCAGGGCCTTGGCGAGTTCGGTCTTGCCGACGCCGGTGGGGCCGAGGAAGAGGAAGGAGCCGGTCGGGCGGTCCGGGTCGGCGACGCCCGAGCGGGTGCGGCGCACCGCGTCCGAGACGGCCTGGACGGCCTCGCGCTGGCCGATCAGCCGGCGGCCGAGCTCGTCCTCCATCCGCAGCAGTTTGGCGCTCTCGCCCTCCAGCAGGCGGCCGGCGGGGATGCCCGTCCAGGAGGAGACCACGTCGGCGACGTCGTCCGGGCCGACCTCCTCCTTGACCATCGACGGGCTCGCGGACCCGGAGGAGTCGGCCGGAGCCGCGGCGCGCTCCTGGGCCTCGGAGAGCTCCTGCTCGGCGGCCGGGATCTCGGCGTACATCAGCTTCGACGCACGCTCGAAGTCGCCGTCACGCTGGGCGCGTTCGAGCAGGCCGCGGAGGTCGTCCAGGCGCTCCTTGAGCGCGCCGACCCGGTTGAGGCTCTTCTTCTCCTGCTCCCAGCGCGCGGTGAGCACGCTCAACTGCTCGTTCCGGTCGGCCAGATCGCGGCGCAGCCGGGCCAGGCGGTCGACCGACGCCGGGTCGGACTCCTTCTCCAGGGCCAGCTCCTCCATCCGCAACCGGTCGACCGAGCGCTGGAGTTCGTCGATCTCCACCGGGGAGGAGTCGATCTCCATCCGGAGCCGGGAGGCGGCCTCGTCGACCAGGTCGATCGCCTTGTCGGGCAGGAAACGGGAGGTGATGTAGCGGTTGGACAGGGTGGCGGCGGCGACCAGTGCGGCGTCCGAGATCTGCACCTTGTGGTGCGCCTCGTACCGGCTCTTCAGGCCGCGCAGGATCGCGATCGAGTCCTCCACCGAGGGCTCGCCGACGATGACCTGCTGGAAGCGGCGCTCCAGCGCCGGGTCCTTCTCGATCCGTTCGCGGTACTCGTCGAGCGTGGTGGCGCCGACCATCCGCAGCTCGCCGCGGGCCAGCATCGGCTTGAGCATGTTGCCGGCGTCCATCGCCGAATCCCCGCCGGCGCCCGCGCCGACCATGGTGTGCAGCTCGTCGATGAAGGTGATGACCTGGCCGTCGCTCTGCTTGATGTCGCTCAGGACGGCCTTCAGCCGCTCCTCGAACTCGCCGCGGTACTTCGCCCCGGCGACCATCGCGCTGAGATCCAGCGAGACCAGCCGCTTGCCGCGCAGCGACTCGGGCACGTCGCCCGCGACGATGCGCTGGGCCAGGCCCTCGACCACGGCGGTCTTGCCGACGCCGGGCTCGCCGATCAGCACCGGGTTGTTCTTGGTGCGCCGGGAGAGCACCTGCACGACCCGGCGGATCTCCTGGTCGCGGCCGATCACCGGGTCGAGCTTGCCGTCCCGGGCGGCCTGGGTGAGGTCGGCGCCGTACTTCTCCAGTGCCTTGTAGGTGCCCTCGGGATCCTGCGAGGTGACCTTGCCGCTGCCCCGGACGTCCTTGAACGCGGCCAGCAGCGCCTTGGGGGTCGCGCCGTGGCGGCCGAGCAGCTCGGCGACCGCGCCGCCCTCGGCGGCCAGGCCGACCAGCAGGTGCTCGGTGGAGAGGTACTGGTCGTCCAGGTCGTCGGCGCGCTTGCCGGCCTCGGTCAGTACGGCCAGGGTGTCGCGGGCGAGCTGGGGGGCGGCCACGGTCGAGCCGCTCGCGCTGGGCAGCGCGGTCAGCTGGCGGCGCGCCTCGGCGGTGACCTGGCCGGCGTCGGCGCCGACCGCTTCGAGCAGCGGCCCGGCGATGCCCTCGGGCTGTTCCAGCAGGGCGAGCAGGATGTGCACCGGCTTGACGTCCGGGTTTCCCGCTGCGCCCGCCTGCCGGATCGCGGCGGACAGGGCGTCCTGCGTCTTGGTGGTGAACTTGCTGGCGTCCACTGCTGGGTCGTCCTCCTCGTGGTCGGCGGTGCCATCGAACTGCTTGGTACAGCATGCACTAAGTTGAGTCTATTCCACTCAACTTTCGAGTGAACAGCGGAAGCGCCCCCGTCAGCCGGTCCGCCTGGTCAGTCCCAGCAGCTCCCTGGCCGGACCGGAGGGCCGCTGCCCGGCCGGCCAGACGGCCCGCAGCGGGCGCCGCAGGTCCAGTCCGGGAGCCAGCGGTACGGCGACCAGGCGCCGAGTCGCCAGCTCCTCCACCACGGCCAGCTCGCTCAGGCAGACCGGCCCGGCGCCGGTCATGGCCGCCGCCTTCAGCGCGGTCGACGAGGCCAGCTCCATCAGCGGCCGGGCCGCGCCGCCGTACGGCTCCAACGCCATCTCCAGCACCTCCCGGGTGCCGGAGCCGGGCTCGCGCAGCACCAGGGCCGTCGCGGCCAGCTCCGGCCCGGTCAGCGGCGTGCGCCGGCGCCCCCAGGCGTGGTCGGGGGAGACCACCACGACCAGCCGGTCGGCCGCCACCACGGTGCCGGAGAGTCCGGCGGCGGTGGTCGGGCCCTCGACGAAACCGAGATCCGCGTCGCCGGCCAGCACGTGCCCGGCCACGTCCGCGGAGTTCGCCGTGCGCAGTGTCACGGACGTGCGCGGGCTGACCTGGTGCAGGGCCAGCAGCCAGCCCGGCATCAGGTACTCGGCGACGGTCAGGCTCGCCACCACCCGCAGCCGCGCGTCCCGGTGCTCGCGCAGCGCGTCGATCCCGGCGTCCAGCGCCCGCGCCGCCTCGACCACGTTCCGGGCCCACTCGACCACCAGCCGGCCGGCCTCGGTGGGGGTCGAGCCGCGCGGGGAGCGGTCCAGCAGCGCCACCCCGATCTGCCGCTCCATCCCCTTGATCCGGGCGCTCGCGGTCGGCTGGCTGACGCCGAGTTCGGCGGCGGCCCGTCCGACACTGCCGAGCCGCGCGACGGCGAGCAGCAGCTCCAGTGCGCCGAGCTCGGGAACGTGCGAGGAGAGGGGCATAGGGCCAGGCTATGCGCTCATAGCCCGGCGGGCGCTACCGGCGCCGGAGCGCGACCGGCACGGTGGGGCCATGGCCACCCCCGCCCTCGCCCTCACCCCCGCCCGGCCGCCTGACGTCCGGATGCCGACCGGCCCCCGCCGCCCGTGGCTCGCCGGCCTCGGTCCGAACTGGTACGCCGCCGTCATGGGCACCGCCATCGTGGCGAACGCGGCCGCCGCGCTCCCGATCCGGCCGGCCGGTCTGATCGGCCTCGGGGAGCTGTTCTGGGCGCTCTCCGCCGTCGCCCTCGTCGTCCTGGTCGGCGCCCGCGCCGTGCACCTCACCCGGTACCGCGCCGAGGCCCGCTCCCAGCTGCTCGACAACCCGGCGACGGCGGTCTTCTACGGCTGCCCGCCGATGGCCCTGCTCGCGGTCGGGGGCGCCACCCTGACGCTCGGCGCGCGGGTGATCGGCACCGGCCCGGCCGTGCCGGCGGCCGCCGTGCTGTGGACGGCCGGCACGGTGTACGCGCTGGCCGTCGCCGTGGGCATCCCCTACCTGATGATCACCAGGCACCGGGTCCGCGCGCACCGGGCCGACCCCACCTGGCTGCTGCCGGTGGTCGCCCCGGTGGTCGCCGCCGCCGTCGGCCCGGCGCTCGTCGCACACCTGCCGGCGGGCGGCAGCCGCAGGGCGATGCTCTACGCCTGCTACGGGCTGCTCGGCGCCGGCCTGGCCGCCACCCTGGTGCTGCTGCCGGTGGTCGCCACCGGCCTGTTGCACGGCAGGCCGCTCGCGCCGGTCCTCACCCCGTCGCTGTTCCTGGTGCTCGGTCCGCTCGGCCAGTCGGTCACCGCCACCGGGCAGCTCGCCGACGCCGCCCGGTCGGCCGCTCCCGGGCTCGCGCCGGCCGCCCTCGCGCTGTCCGAGCTGTACGGCGTCGCGGTGCTGGGTGCGGCGATGCTGTGGCTGCCGGCGGCGCTCGCCGCCAACCTGCGGGCCCGCCGGGCCGGCATGCCGTTCGCGATGACCTGGTGGGCCTTCACCTTCCCGGTCGGGACGTGTGTCACCGGCGCCGCCGGCCTGGCCCGGCACACCGGCTTCGCGGGTTTCACCGTGCTGGCCGCCGGGCTCTTCCTCCTGCTGCTCGCGGCCTGGGCGGTGGCCGCCGCGGGCACGGTGCGCGGGCCGGTCGCCGGACGGCTGCACCGGGCCTGAGCGGCCGCCGGTCAGTCGCCGGTGGCCGGTCCCGACGGCCCGCCCGTCGCCGGTCAGTCGAAGTCGGTGCCCCGGCTCACGGACTCCCAGGCCAGCGCCTCGGCCCGGGCCGCGTCCAGGTTGCCGAGGATCGCGTCGGTGGCGTCGTTGCCGAGGGCGAGGCGCAGCGGCGTCCGGTCGGCGTCCAGGGCGGCCACGATCGCCGCCGCCGCCTTCGCCGGGTCACCGGGCTGCTTGCCGTCGCTGCTCGGCAGGACGGCGCGGACCGGGCCCACCGTCTCCTCGTACGCGTCGATCGGGGCCGACTGCAGGAGCGCGCCCCCGCCGGCGAAGCCGGTGCGGAACGAGCCGGGCTCGACGATCAGCACCTTCACGCCGAACGGGGCGACCTCCAGGGCCAGCGCCTCCGACAGCCCCTCCAGGGCGAACTTGGTGGCCGAGTAGGCGCCGACGCCGGGGAACGAGAAGCGGCCGCCCATGCTGCTCATCTGCACGACCGCGCCCGAGCCACGGCGCCGCATCTGCGGCAGCAGCGCCCGGGTGAGCGCGGCGGGGCCGAAGAAGTGCAGGTCCATCAGCTCGCGCAACTCCTGCTCGGTGGTCTCCTCCACCGCGCCGACGAGGCCGCGTCCGGCGTTGTTGACCAGGACGTCGACCCGGCCGAACCGCTCCAGCACCTCGGCCGCCACCTCGGTGATCCGCGCGGGGTCGGTGACGTCCAGGGCGACGGGAGAGACCCGCTCGGGGTGGGCGGCGGCGAACTCCGCCAGGGCCTCCGGGCGGCGGACGGCCGCCACCACGGTGTCGCCGGCCGCGAGGGCGGCCTCGGCGATGGCCAGTCCGAATCCGGAGGAGGCGCCCGTGATCAGCCAGACCCGGCCGGCCGGTCCGTGCGCACCGAGGTGATCAGTCGTCATGTGGGGCTCCCCTGTCGTTGGTTGAGGAGCCAAGTCAACCCAGTGGCGGCCGCTCCCGTCCACCGGGAATGTGTGCGCGGGCCGGGCCGGCCGTGGACTCCAGCTCCTCGACGGCCCGGTGCCACAGGGCGGGCAGCTCGGCGGCGCCGGTCAGCGCGTCGTCCGCCAGGAACGTCACGTGCAGCCGCCGCCGGTCGGCCGTCCAGGCGATGAACAGCGGCTGGCCGGGCACCGAGACCGGCAGCGGGTAGGTGCTGTGCACGGGTGCGGCGCCGAACGCCAGCGGCCGGCGCAGCCGAACGTCCGCGAGGCTCAGGGCCGTGTGGCGCGGGTCCAGGCTGTGCCGCAGGCCGAGCCTCGCGTACCGGTAGGGCGTGCGCTGGAACAGCGTGCGGTGCAGCCGGCCGATCTCGGCGATCCGGCCGGGGGCCACCTCCCGCCGGAGGGCTTCGAGGCGGTCCGGCGCGTGCGGCTCGCCGCAGGGCAGCGGGATCCGCAGCACCCCGGCCCGGTTGCCCAGCAGGCGCAGGGCGTCGTCCGAGTCGCGCAGGCCGATCCCGAGGTTGGCGTGCAGCACGGGACCGGGGCGACCGGCGGCGGCGTCCCAGTCGAGCGGGTGCCGGGCCCGGAGCGTGCCGGTGGCCGCGGCCAGGCAGAGCTGGGCGACGCTCGCACCGGTGGCCCGGCCGAGCGCGTGCAGCCGGGACAGCTCCAGCGAGGTGGTGACGGCCGTGCGGCTGCCGGTGAGCGGGCGCTCCAGCCCGGACCACCGGGCGGGCTCGCGCCGTCGGGGCAGCAGCGCCCGCAGGGTGGTGGCGTCGAGCCAGGCGAGCGGGGCGGGCCGGTCGGCGCGGGCGTCGGCGGGGGGCGGCGTCGGCCACGGGCCCTGCCGGGGGAGGCCCGGCCCGAACAGTTCCTCGACCGTCCCCATCGCGGCCGTGCCGTCCTGGAAGGCGTGGTGCGCCCGGTAGCAGAGCCCGTAGCCGTCGCCCTCGGCCGGCCGGACCAGCCACAGGCCCCAGCGCGGCCGGTCGGCGGGCAGCGGCAGGTCGAGCACCGCGGCGATCACCTGGTCCGGGCCGGGCGGTGCACCGGGGGCCAGCACCAGCTCGTGGACGTGCCGCCCGGGGTCGAAGGCGGGATCGACCACCCAGCGCGGCCGGGCCCGCGGACCGCCGATCAGCAGCGTCAGTTCGGGCGCCGCGGCCAGCCGTCCCCGGACGTGCGCGAGGAGTTCCCGGCGCGTCGGCGGTGGGCCGTCCAGCAGCATCACCAACCCCAGGTGCATGGCGCTGTCGGCGCCGCGGCCGGCGAGGTCGAGGGTGATCCGGTCCTGGACGGACAGCGCGGGCGGCTCGCCGGGCAGCGGAGGCCGCCGGGTGCGGGCCGCCGGGACGAGGGCGGCGGGCGGGACGAGACCGGCGGCGGTACCGGGGCGGTTCACGGGACGGCCACCACGAGGACGGCGTTGTGCCCGCCGAACCCCACCGAGGTGGAGAGGGCCAGGGCCGGCGCGGCCGGCCGGCACTCGGTGACCACGTCCAGGTCGATCCCCGGTCCGAGCCGACGCAGGTTCGCGGTCGGCGGGAGCAGGCCGCGTTCCACCGTCAGCGCGGTGAGGGCCGCCTCCACCGCGCCGGCCGCGCCCAGCAGATGCCCGGTGACCCCTTTGGTCGACGTCACGGGGGGCCGGTGCGGCAGCAGGGTCGCGAGCACCGCCGCCTCGATGGAGTCGCCGCGCCTGGTGCCCGTCCCATGGGCGTTCACGTGCGCCACGTCGGCCGCGCCCGCACCCGCGTCGGCCAGCGCGGCCCGGACGGCGGCGGTGATCCCGACGCCCCCGGGATGCGGGGAGACCACGTGGTGCGCGTCCGAGGAGGCTCCGTAGCCGACGATCCTGGCCCGCACCCGGACACGACGGGCCCGGGCGTCGGCCGGGCGCTCCAGGACGAGGATCCCGGCGCCCTCCCCCATCACGAAGCCGTCCCGGTCGACGTCGAACGGCCGCAGCGCACCGGTCGGGTCCTCGAACCGTTCGGACAGCGCGCCGAGTTGGCTGAACCCGGCGAAGTAGTACGGCGTCAGGCTGGCCTCGGCCCCGCCGACCAGGGCGATGTCGCAGCGGTCCAGGGCCAGCAGATCCCGGGCGGTGCCGACCGCGGTCGCGCCGGACGCGCACGCGGTGTTCACGGTGAGGCCGGGACCGCTCGCGCCGAACTCGATCGCGAGTTGTGCGGCCACCGAGTTGGCCAGCGAACTCGGTACGGCGAACGGGGACACGTACGCGGGCCCGCGCTCCAGCAGCGCGCGGTGTTCGGCCTCCAGCGTTCCGGCGCCGCCGCTGCCGGTGCCGACGACCACCGCGACCCGTGCGCCGTCCCAGCGCCCCGGTTCCAGACCCGCGTCGGCGACCGCCTCGCTCGCGGCCAGCAGGGCGAGCTGGGCACACCGGTCGGGCTTGCGGGCCCGGGCCCGGCCGACCCGGCCGGGGTCGAACGGCGGGACCCGGCAAGCCAGTCGGAGCGCGTCGCCCTCCCGTTCGAGCGTACTGGCGGGCAGGCCCTTGCAGACGCGTTCCCACCCCGCCTCCCGGCCGTCGCCGGCCGGTGTCACCAGGCCGATGCCGGTGACGCAGACCTCCGCGCCGCTCACGGGGCCGCGACCTTGCCGCCGCGCACCGCGGCCGCCACCTCGCCGAGGGTGGCGGCGGCGTGGATCTCGTCCTCCTCGACCGCGAGGCCGCCGTCGCGCCGGAGCACCAGGGCGAGTTCGGCGATCGCCAGCGAGTCGAGGCCGGCCTCCTCGCGTCCCGTCTCCGGGGTGAGCTCCTCCTCCGGGAGGCCGATCGAGATCAGCACGGTCTTGAGCTCGTCGAACAGCATCGCAGTCCTTGCGGGTGAGGCCGGGGGCCGAGCGGTGGGGCGCCTGCGCCCGGCGGCGGGTTCGTGCGGACGGGGCGGGCGGCCCGGTGTCACCGGACCGGCGGGGCGGGGAGGTTGAGCCCGACCGGGGCGGACGCACCCCGGCTGTTCATCACCCAGAGTATGTCATGCGCTACGATCCGTGAGAGCGGATCTTGGTCGAGCTGAGCCGGGGGTGATGCGGGGCATGGCGGACGAGTTGGTCGACTACGTGGACGCCGACGACCGGCCGGTGGCCCGGGGCCCGCGCGGCCGGGCCGTCGACCAGGGCCTGTACTACCGGGTGGCCGCCACGGTTTGCGGTGACCGGTACGGGCGCGTGCTGGTCTACCGCCGCCCGCAGTGGGCGCCGCTCTTCCCCGGCCACCACGACGTGCTGGTCGGCGGGTCCGTCCGGGCCGGTGAGAGCTACCTCCAGGCCGCGGTACGCGAGTTGGAGGAGGAGATCGGCGTCACGGCGACGCCGCGGGAGATATTCCGGAGCAGGCAGACCTCCCCGGCCGGCCCGTGCTGGCTGACGGTCCACCTGGCCGGCTTCGACAGCTCGCTGAGGGTCGACCGGCGGGAGATCGCCTGGTGCGCGTTCCTGCCGCCCGAACGGGTCCTCGACGGCACGCTGCACCCCTTCGTGCCCGCCGGCCGGGCCGTCCTGGAGCGCCTCACGCCACTGCTCCGGGATCAGGCCCGGGTGGCCCGCCGGGCCTGAACGGCCCACCCCGACAACCCGGTTCGGCCGCCCGCGCGGCGACCGGACCGCACCCGGCGCCGTCCCGCGTCGAGAGCCGGCCGCCACCGGCCACCCGGTCCCGATCCGCGGCCGGACCTGCCCGCACCCCGCCCTCGCCGGCCCCTACGCACTCCGCCTCCCCGGCCCCCACGCACCCCGCCTCCCCGGCCCCAACGCACCCCGCCCCCCAGGCCCCCGCGTACCCCGCCCCCGCGGCCGGTACCGGCCGCGCCGCCCCCACGGAAAGCCCTGACCAATGACGTCTGCCCTGCTGCCGTCCCCCGGCCGGGCCGAAGCGCCGGACACCGAGCTCCGGCGCCGCCTGCTGCACTGCCGCGACCGCCTCGCCCGGCGCGTCACCGAACGGGTCGGCCCCGACGGCCTGTTGCGGGCGCCCTGCGAGAGCAGGGTGCTGGAGTCCGCGCTGGCGCTGCGGCTGTTCACCGAGGAGCAGGCCGATCCCGACGCCCGCGGCCGTCTCACCGCTTATCTGCGCACCACGCTCGCCACCTGCCCGCCGGATGCCCTCCAGCAGGCGCTGGGCCGGGCGGCGCTCGGTCTGACCACCCCCGGGGACACCTCGGCCGCCCGGGCGGTCGACGCCATCGACCACTTCACCGCCGACCGCAAGCGGCTGATGTTCAAGGTGATGCTGGCCGAGCTCGGCGCGGCGGAGTTCCCCCGCGTCGCGTCCGGTGCCTTCGACGGCAGCGGTCAACAGAGCTGGCTGCACGTGGAGATGACGGCACTCAAGGTGCTGGCCGCGGACGGGGCCGGCGACCTGGGCCGGATCACCGGGCGGGACTGGGCCGCACTGGCCCCCGCCGTCCGCCCGGGGCCCGCCTGGGAGGGCAACAACCTGGCCCGCCTGCTCGGACTGCTCGCGCTGCGCAAGCACCCCGGCCACCGCCGGGCCGTCCGGCGCGTCCTGCCGGATCTGGCCGCCGCCCTGCGCCCGGACGGCGGGATCCCGTTCATCACCGGGATGGACGTCTTCGCCACCGCCACCGCCGGGCTGGCCCTCACCGTCTTCGGCCACCGGGGCCCGGTCGTCCGGCGGATGGCCGACGCGCTGGCCGCCCGGCAGAACCAGGACGGCGGTTTCGGCTTCCACCCGGGCGTGCGGCAGAGCGACGTCGACGACACCTCGTACGCCGTCGAGTTCCTGCGCGCCGCCGATGCCGCCCGGCACCGCCGGACCGTCGCGGCGGCCGCCGCCTATCTGCTCGACCGGCGCAACCCCGACGGCGGCTTCCCCACCTTCGTGCGCGGCGCCGCCTCCGAGATCGCGATGACCGCCGCCGCCGTCAACGCCCTCGCCCCCGATCCCGCGCACGCCGGCGTCGTCGAGCAGGGCGTCCGCTTCATCACGGCCCACCAGCAGGAGGACGGCAGTTTCGAGCGCGGCTGGAGCCGCAACGCGACCAACGCGGTGTTCCGGGCCGTGCTCGCCTGCGACACCCTCCGGCGGCCCTGCGGCGGCCCGGCCGAGGACCACGCGGCCGTCGAGCGCCGGCGCCTCGCCAAGGAGCGGGCCCTGCGCCACCTGGCCGAGGCGCGCAACGAGGACGGCGGCTGGGGCCACCTGCCCGGCGACCCCAGCGATCCGATCAGCACGGCGTACGCGGTGATCGCCCTCAGCCGCACCGCCGAGCGGTCGGCGATGTACCGCGACGCCCTCGCCCACCTCGCCGACCGCGGGCAGCCGGACGGCGGCTACCTCAGCCGCCCCGACCAGGCCGGCCCCCGACCGCTGCTCTACGACGTGCCGGCCCTCGCCGACGTCAGCGTCCTGCTCGGCCTGGCCCACGCCACGGCCGGCCCGCCCGCCCGGGACTGAGCGGCCGAGGCCGCCGCCCACCAGGAAGGAACCACCCCCATGCCCGCCCTCACCGCGCCCCCGCTCGCCCCCGGCGGCCTCCCCGTCATCGGCCACGCCCGCCGCCTGCTCAGGCAGCGGCTCGACCTTCTGGAGGAGCTGCGCGACCACGGTGACGTCGTCACCGTCGGGGTCGGCCCGCTCCGGCTCCACCTGGTCAACGACCCCGCGCTGGTGCGGGACGTCCTCGGCCGGCGGGCGGCGGAGTTCGGCACCAGCGACCAGTACCGGCTGATGGCCCGGATCTCCGGCAACGGCCTGCTGCTCTCCGAGGGGGCCTTCCACCGCCGGCAGCGCCGGCTGATCCTGCCCGCGTTCAACCACGCCAGGGTGCGCGGCTACGCCGACGTCATGAGCGCACTGGTGGAGTCCTGGAGCGACTCCTGGCAGGAGGGGCGGCAGCTCGCGGTGGCCGACGAGTTCGGCTCGCTGGCCACCGAGATCGTGGTCCGCTGCCTGTTCTCGCAGGGGATCGGCCGGGCCGACATGGCCGAGGTGGTGCACGGCATGCCGCACCTGATGGCCTGGGTCGGCAGCCGGGGCCTGGACCCGACCGGGCTCCTGGCCAGGCTGCCCACCCGGGTCAACCGCCGGTTCCGGAGCAGCCTGGACGCGCTGCGCGCGATCACCCGGCAGGTGATCGCGGAGCGGCGGGCCGGCGGCCAGGAGGCGGACGACCTGCTTGCGATGCTGCTCGGTGCCCGGGACGCCGAGACCGGCGAGCCGATGGCGGAGCAGCAGATCCACGACGAGGTGATGACCTTCCTGACCGCCGGGGCCGAGACCACCTCGCGCGGCCTGGCCTGGAGCGTCCACCTGCTCGGCCGCCACCCGGAGGCGCTCGGGCGGCTGCGGGCCGAGGTGGACGCGGTGCTGGCCGGCCGCACCGCGACCTTCGACGACCTGCCCGCCCTCCCGTACACCCGCAGGGTCCTCACCGAGGCGCTCCGGCTCTACCCGCCGGGCTACCTGCTCTCGCGGGGCGCCCTGGCCGACACCGTCCTCGGCGGACACCTCGTCCCGGCCGGCGCCACCGTGCTGCTCTCCCCCTACGCGCTGCACCGCGATCCCGCCCTGTTCGCCGACCCCCGGCGGTTCGACCCCGACCGCTGGACACCCGAGCGGGCGGCGGACGTCACGCCCGACGCCTACCTGCCGTTCGGGCTCGGCCCGCACGGGTGCCTGGGCGAGAGCTTCGCCTGGACCGAGATGACCATCGCCCTCGCCACCCTCGCCGCCCGCTGGGAGCTGCGCCCGCTCTCCACCGCGCCGGTCCGGCCGATCCCGGCGTTCTCGCTCGCCTGCGGTCCCATGCCGATGACCCCGTACCGCCGCGCCGTACCGACGGGCTCCACCACCGCCGCCGCTGCCACCGCTGCCACCGCGATCGGCGCTGTCAGTGCGGGTGCGGGTGCGGGTGCGGGCGGCGGCTCCGGCTCCGGCTCCGGCGGGGCGGTCGGGCGCCGCCCGTGAGGCCCTCGGCGCCGTCCGGCCCGGCCGGGGAGCCGCCCGCACCCGCACCCGGCGGGCCACCGCCGATCGGCCACGTCCTGCCGCCGATCCGGGACCTCCCGGCCGGCCGGAGCGCCGGCGGCAGCGGCGGCTCACCCTCCGCCCGCGGGGCCCGCTGTCCGCCAAGCGGGGTAACGGCCGCGCAAATAGGATGGGCACGGCAGCCCCACCCGGCACTCCGGCCGGAGCGGGCGCCCGCCGGACGCCCCCCAGCAGGCGCTGGGCCGGGCGGCAGACCCGAGGCACCGGCCGCACGCGCAGCGTCGCGCGGTGGGCCCTGCCCGAAGCACCTCGGAGGGGCGATGACCCGACGCCGCCCCGTCCGGCCCGCGAGCGCCGACGATCTGCTGACCGAGCTCGGGCGGCTCACCGCCCAGGCACTGGAGCGGGCCGAGCTGCAGCAGGCCCGGGTGGAGCTGGCCGAGGCGCTGCAACGCGAGCTGCTCCCCGGCGCGCTGCCCGAACTGCCCGGTCTTCGTCCGGCGGCCCGCTACGCACCCGCCCGGCACGGCCTGGACATCGGCGGCGACTGGTACGACGGCTTCCGGCTGCCGGACGGCTCGCTGGCGTTCTCGGTCGGCGACGTACAGGGCCACGACGTGGAGGCGGCGGCCTTCATGGGGCAGGTCCGGGTGGGGCTGCGGGCCGTGGCCGGAGCCGTCACCGACCCGGGAGAGGTGCTGGGGCGGGCCAACGACCTGTTGCTCTCGATGGACTGCACGCTCTTCGCGACCTGCACGTTCCTCCGATACGACCCGGTGACGGGGGAGCTCGCCGCCGCCCGGGCCGGCCACGTCCCGGCGATCTGGGCCACCGCCGACGGGCGCTTCGGCACCGCGGAGGACGAAGGCGGCCTGCCGCTGGGCCTGCTGCCCGGCGAGGTCTACCCGGTGACCCGGCGCCGCCTGCCGGTGGCGGGCGCCTTCGTCCTGCTGACGGACGGCGTGGTCGAGGGACCGTCCTTCCCGATCGAGGCCGGGCTGAAGCAGGTGACCCGGGTGCTCCGGGCCGAGGTGGCCGCCGGGATCGGCACCGGACGGCCGATGGACCCCGGCGAGCTGGCCGCCGAGATCATCAAGGTGGCGGACCTCACCGGCCACGCGGACGACGCCGCCGTCCTGGTGCTCTGCCACGACACCCCGCCCGCCCGAGGAGGCGGACGGTGAGTGGCACCGCCGGGTGGCCCCCGGGCGGCGACCGGGGCCGGCGGCGGACGCGTGCCCGGGTGACCCGGCGGCCCGCCCGAGCGTGTCACGCCGGGCACCTGACGGCGGGCGTTGTCTGATGGCCGGTGTGGTGCGAAACGAGGAACTCCGGCGGTTCACCGGAACAGGTCTCCGGATCCTCGCCGTCGCCGCCGCCTACCTGCTGGTCGGCCGGCTGGGACTGCTGGAGCAGGTGGTGCTCGGGAGCGTGCGGGTCGCCCCGCTCTGGCCGCCCACCGGCATCGCCGTCAGCTGCCTGCTCCTCATGGGGCTCCGGGTCTGGCCGGGGATCGCCCTCGGAGCCCTGCTCGTCATCGCGACGATCGGCCCGGTGACCGCGGCCTCGGCCGGCGTCGTCGCCGGGAACACCCTGGCCCCGATCTGTGCCGTGTTGCTGCTGCGGCGGGTGGACTTCCGGGTGGAGCTGGACCGGTTCAGGGACGGAGCGGCCCTGGTCTTCCTCGGCGCGCTGATCGCGATGCTGCTCAGCGCGACGATGGGCAGCGGCGCGCTCCTGATCTCCGGATCGCTGTCGGCGGACAACTTCTGGGGAACGTGGGCGGCCTGGTGGACCGGCGACGCGATGGGGGTGCTCGTGATCACCCCGGTGCTGCTCGCCGCGCGTACGATCCGGCTGCCCCTGGAGATCAGGCCGGCCCGGTGGCTCGAAGCGACCGCGCTGCTGCTCAGCACCATCGCGGTGGCGCTGATCGGCAGCCTGAGCACCCTCCACCTGCTGTTCCTGGTCTTCCCGCTGCTGATCTGGGCCGCCCTGCGGTTCGAACTTGCCGGGGCGGCGCCCTGCGTCCTGCTGGTGTCGGTGATCTCGGTCATGGCGGCCGGCCGGCAGGTCGGGCCGTTCGCCGACCACGACCTGTTCGCGCTGATGGTGACCCTGCAGGCGCTCAACGGGGCGGCCGCGCTGACCACCCTGCTGCTGGTGGCGGTGGTCGCCGAGCGGCGGAGCACCTACCTGCAGATCGAACGGGCGTGCGTCGCACTGGCCGAGGTGGTGGCCCGGCTCGCCCCGGGCGACGGTACGTCCGGCCGTCCGCCGAGCGACGGCGGGCGGGGCCACGGCTCCTGACCGGCCGGCCGGGCCGCCGCGGCCGGGCCCGGCGCCGCCCGGCCGCTACCAGGCGGCCGGCTCCGGACGGGGCTCCGGCAGGAACAGCCCCAGCAGCAGTGCCACCGGCGGGACGGCGCAGAGCACCACCAGCACGCCGCGCGGCCCCTGGGCGTCCGCCACCAGGCCGAGCAGCGGGGCGATCAGGCCGCCGACGCTGACGGCCAGGCCGAGGGTGACCCCGGCGGCGGTGCCGGGGCGGGTGGGCAGGTAGTCCTGGCCGAGTTTGACCAGGACCGCGAACGGCAGGTTCAGCGCGACGCCGGTGAGCACGGCGAACACCAGGGGCAGGCGGGCGCCGGGCATCAGCAGCAGGCCGGCCAGCATCGGCAGCGCCAGCGCCCCGCCGAGCTGCACGGTACGGACCATCCCGATCCGGTCGGCGATCCGCCCGCCGAGCAGGGTGCCGGCCACGCCACCCGCCAGGAAGCAGGTCAGGGCGGCGCCGGCCAGGCCCCGGGAGGCGTGCAGCTGCCGGATCCAGTACAGCTCGATGAAGGTGTTCAGGCCGAAGAAGGCCATCGAGCGCACCACCTCCACACAGGTCAGCACCGCGAACGGCCGCCACCGGTCGCGTCCCGTCCGTGCCCCGGCCCCGGCGGCGGCCGGATCCTGGCGGCGCCGGTGCCGCAGCAGGACGAAGGCCATCAGCACGGCCGGCGGCACGAACAGCACGGTGGCGCCCACGCCCCAGGCGATCAGCGCGGGGGTGGCCAGCACCGGGGCGAGGAAGAACCCGACCGAGCCGCCCGCCGCGAAGACGCTCATCGCCGCCGTGCTGTCGCCCACCGCCTCCCGGGCCGCCCGGCCGGCGGCCGGGTGGAACATGGCCACCCCGAGCCCGGAGAGCAGGATCAGGCACCACACGGCGGCGTACGAGGGGACCAGTCCCGACAGTCCGAGCCCGATCCCCGCGATCCCCACACCGGCGCCGGCGAGCCAGCCCACCCGGAGCCGGTCCACCGCGATGCCGATGAACGGCTGCGGGATCGAGCTGCCCAGCGTGGCGGCCAGGGTGAGCCCGGAGGCGGCGACGTAGCCGTAGTGCCGGTCCAGCACGAAGTACGGGACGGTCGCCGGCACCAGCCCCTGGTAGAGGTCGTCGACGGCATGGGCGATGCCCCACAGGCGCATCCGCTGCCAGGACGAGGCCGGGACGGGGACGCTGACGGGGGCGGCGGGCAGGACCGGGGCGGCGGCGCGCGGTGCGGTGCCCGGTCGGCCGGGATCGGGTCGGCCGGGATCGGGTCGTCCGGGATCGGGTCGAGTGGGATCGGGTCGAGTGGGACCGGGGCGGGGCGGATCGGGGCGTGCGGGATCGGCTGGATCGAGCGTCTGGGTCATGGCTTCAGCCTGGCGAGCGCCCGGACCTGCGGGCTACCGGTACTCTGCCAAGTTATGCCGCAGACCCGCCAACCTGCCGCCGTCCGGCGCCACCACCTGGACGGCCCCACCAACGTGGAGCTGGCCCACCGGGAGTGCATCGACTGGCACGACCACACGGTGCACCAGCTGATCCACCCCAGCCGGGGCGTGCTCCAGGTGTCCACCGCGATGGGTGCCTGGGCGGTCCCTCCGCACCGCGCGGTCTGGATCCCGGCCGGCGTCCCGCACTCCCACCGCGCGCACGGCGTCACCCGGATGCGCACGCTCGTCTTCAACCGGTCGGTCGACCCACTGAGCGTCGACCGGCCCACCGTCCTCGCCGTGACGCCCCTGCTGCGCGAGGTGATCGTCGCTCTGACCGACGAGGGGCCGGGGCCGGCCCTGACGCCGCAGCAGTGCCGCAACCTCGAAGCCGTCGCCCTCGACCAGCTCCGCCGGGTGGACGCCCTGCCGCTGCACCTGCCGGCCCCGGCCGACGACCGGCTGCGCGCCCTCGCCGCGCTGCTGCACGCCGACCCCGCCGACCCGCGCACCCTGGCCGGGTTCGGCGTGGCCGTCGGTGCGAGCGAGCGCACCCTCAGCCGGTTGTTCCGCCGGGAGACCGGTATGGGATTCCCGCAGTGGCGCACCCAGTTGCGCCTGCACCACTCGCTGACGCTGCTGGCCGCCGGAGCCTCGGTCACCACCGTCTCCACCGCCTGCGGCTACGGCAATCCGAGCGCCTTCATCGAGGCCTTCCGGCACGCCTTCGGCACCACACCCGGCCGTTACCGCAACGGCACCGGCCCCGCGCCGGACGCCACCTGAGCCGGCGCCGCCGCGTGCCGCACGGCCCGCCGCGCCCGGCGGGCCGGCCGTCCGGCCGATAGCCTGGAGCGGTGACTTTCGAAGGCTGGCAGGACGAGGCGCTGGAGTTCTACGAGCGCCTGGAGGCCGACAACTCCAAGGCCTTCTGGGCCGAACACAAGGAGCTGTACGAGCGCGCGGTGCGTGAGCCGATGGCACTGCTGCTGGACCGGCTGGAGCCGGAGTTCGGGCCCGGCAGGATCTTCCGTCCGAACCGGGACGTCCGGTTCAGCGCCGACAAGGCCCCGTACAAGACCCACGTCGGCGGTTACCTGGAGAGTGGCGGCTACATCCAGCTGTCCGCCGACGGGCTCGCCTGCGGGCAGGGCATGTACCACCTCGCCGCGGACCAGCTGGAGCGCTACCGCGCCGCGGTGGCCGAGGACGTCACGGGGGCCGAGCTGGAGCGGGTGGTCGACCGGGTCGGCCGGGCCGGGCGGGTGGTCTCCGGCCGGGACCGGCTGAAGACCACTCCGCGCGGCTACCCCAGGGACCACCCGCGGATCGAGCTGTTGCGCAACAAGGGCCTGGTCGCCTGGCAGGAGTGGGAGCCCGCCGACTGGCTCGGGACGGCAGCGGCCCTCGGGCGGATCACCACCTTCCTGCGCGCCGCGCAGCCCCTGAAGGACTGGCTGGACGGCCACGTCGGGCCCAGCGCGCTCCCGTCGCGCTGAACCGCTCCCGCCGGGTGCGGCGGGCGGCGCGGGGCCGCCCGCCGCGGTCGTCGGGCGGCGGTTGTCAGGCGGCGGTCGTCACCCGGCGGCCGCCGGGTGCGGGTGGCCGTCCAGACCGGCCGGATCCTGGCCCAGACCGGTCGGCGCCAGCCAGTCGAAGGGCTGGTAGACCGCCGCTCCCAGGCCCAGGCCCTCGGCGACCTGTTCCCGCAGCCGGTTGGTGGTGAAGCCGCCGATGACGTTCATCTGCGCGTCCCGGTACAGCCGCTCCACCTCGTGGCCGCTGGTCACGCCGGCCGCGCCGTGGATCTGCACCGCACGCGCGACGACCTCGACGGCCATCTCGGTGGCGTAGATCTTCAGCATGGCGATCAGCGCGCGGGCCGAGCGGCCCGCGGCGCGCTCCCGCGCCGCCCGTTGGGCCAGCAGCCTGGTCGCGTCGATCTGGGCCCTGGACTCGGCGAGTTGGGCCTGCACGCCCTCCATGTGCGCCAGCGGGCGGCCGAAGGAGATCCGCTCCTGGGCGTGCCGTACCGCGGCGGCCAGGGCGGCCTCGGCGACGCCGATGCCGGCGAACGAGTTCTTCAGCCAGCCCCACGCCATGCTCTCGCTGAGTTCCTCGATCGGCACGGGGACCACGTCGTCCTCGCCGAGGGGGGTGTCCGAGAAGACGATGCCGCCCCAGGGCATGCCCCGCAGTCCCATGTGCGGGACCTCGTAGCGGCGGACGGTGCTCTGGAGCAGGTCCACGAAGGCGAGGCACCACTCGGGGCCGTCGTCCCCCGGGCCCCGCTCCCGCCGGGCGAGCACCACGGCCAGGTCGGCGTCGGGCGCGTTGGTGATCCTCGCCTTCTCGCCGCGGATGACGAAGCCGCCGCCGGGCGCGCCGGCGGGGCGCACCGTGGCGCGCAGGGTGCCGGAGTCGCTGCCCGCGGTGGTCTCGGCCACGGCGAAGCAGGCCAGTCGCTCCCCGGAGAGCAGCGGCTCCAGCAGGCGTTCGCGCGCGGACGGCGAGCCGTAGGTGGCGATCACCTTGGCGCACAGCAGCGCTGACACGGTCACCGACCAGTACGTGCCCGGGCAGGCCCGGGCCAGGGCCTCCATCGCCTCGCTCTGGGTGAGCGGGTCGGCGCCGGTGCCGCCCAGCTCCGGCGGGTGGAACAGCCGCAGGTAGCCGCTGTCGACGATCTCCTGCCAGTTCTCGCGCGGTATCCGGCCGGTTGCGTCGGTCTCGGCCGCCCGGGCGGCGATGCCCGGGAAGGTCAGGGGGGTTCGGGAGTCGAGTCGGTCGCCGTTCATGTCGGTCTGCGTCCTCACCATCAGCCGAGTTCCAACAGGGAAGCCGCGATCACCGGTCGCAGCACGTCGGTGCCGCCGCCGGTCCCGGAGAAGAACAGCGCGTCGCGGTGCGCCCGTTCGATCAGGTGGTCACCGGTCAGGGCGAGCGGCCCGGACAGGCGCGCGGCGCCCGCGGTGACCGTCCGCGCGGCGGCCGCGACGAACAGCCGCGCGGCGGCGGCGTCCTGGTGCCGGGGCGTGTTGCCGGTGTCGAACTGCCCGGCCGCCCGGTACAGCAGCCCGGCGGCCAGCTCGCACTGCGTGGTCAGGTCCGCGAGGGTGAAGCGGGCGGACTGGTCGTGGGTCACGGGCCGGCCGAAGCGGTGCTGCGCCCGGGCGTCGTCGAGGGCGTCCCTGGTCAGCGCGCGGATCAGGCCCAGCCAGGGCGCGCTGGAGAAGACCCAGTCCAGTGCCGTCAACAGCGGCTCCACCTCGGTCGCGGCGCCGGCCACGGAGCCCAGCACGTCCTGCGCCGGGACCTGGCAGTCGCTCAGCACCAGCCGGCCCCAGGGGCAGGTGCGCATCGCCGCCGGGCCGGCCTCGCGGACCAGCAGCCCCGGGGTGGCGCGGTCCAGTACGAACGCCGTCCGGTCGCCGTTCCCGTGTGCGGCGACGACCAGGAAGTGATGGGCGACGGGAGCCCCGGCGACCAGGTCCAGTTCGCCGTCGAGCACCCAGCCGCCCCGGCCGCCCGCCGCCGGGCGGGCCGTGACGGTGGGCGCGAGGGCCACGCCCTGGGTCTGGCGCAGTGACACCGCGCCGATCCAGTCGCCGGAGGCCATCCGGGGCAGGTAGTGCTGCTGCTGCCGGGGGGTGCCGAAGGCCCGCAGGGGCACGGTGGCGAGCACCGCGTGCACGCCGACCGCGAGCGCGAGGCCCGGGTCGCGGGCGCCCTCGCCGAGCCCTTCCAGCAGGGCGAAGGTCCGGGTGGCGGACAGGCCGCCGCCGCCCAGCTCACGGGGCACCAGCGGCCCGGCCAGGCTCGGCCCGAGCAGGCCGCGGGCCAGCTCGCCGAAGAGGGCCGGATCCCAGCGGCCCTCCCGGTCGCGCTCGGCGGCGCTCGGCCGGGCCAGCCGGTCTGCGAGTTTCCGTGCCTGCTCGGTCGGGCCCGGCCCGCTGCCGTCGTCACCGAGCTGGCCGAAGGAATTGAAGATATCCATGCAGATCCCCTCTCTCTCCTCTTTCCACGGGTTTTCCGGCGGGTAGTGGAACGCGCCTGCGCGGAATAGCCCTCTTGATATCGGAGTGTGCGAAGAACTCTTGGAAAACCGGGCCGGAACTCCCCGGGAAGGCGGCCCCGGTCACCGTATCCGCCGATCAGGTGCTCCTGGTGGGGGCGCCGGACAACTTGTCGGCAGTGGCACAGAGAATTTGAAATCCCCATCCGTCATAACGCCCCGTGACAGTCCTTGACAAAGCTCTGACACGGGATTCATTGCCCCTGTGCGGCCGGATCGACCACCATATTCATCAACGCGCCCCACATCGCCCAGCCTTCGCCGGGATCACTCCTTCCGCGTCGGCCGGCGAGAAATCAGTGAGAGCCCGGGTCGGCCAAAAGGTGAATCCGGCTCCGGAACTAGGAGGGAACGCAATGGCAGTAGCAGAGCAGGAGGACGGCACCCCTTCGGGGCTGCCGCACCTGTCCGACGCGACCCTGCGGGACTCGGCCCACATGGCCGGCGTGGAGTTCGGCCCCGAGGACGCCGCCCGCATCGCCGACCTGTTGGTGCGCACCGGCATCGACCTGGTCGAGGTGGGGATGATCTCCGGCCCCTCGTCCAAGGACGCCGATCTCATCCTCGCCACCCACGAGCAGGTGAGCCCCGAACGCAGCATGAGCCTGGTCATGGTGCGCGACCGCCAGCAGGTGGCGAAGGCGCTGGCGGAGGCCGCGAGACTGGGCGTCCGGCACGTGATGTTCTCGATCCCGACCTCCGAGCAGCACGCCGTCCTGAAGCTGGGCACGCCCAGCCTCAAGTACCTCAACACGCTCGCCCGGTCGGCGATCGCCCAGGCCAAGGAGCTCGGCTTCCACGTCACGTTCAGCGGCGAGGACGGCGCCCGCACCCCGAAGGAGCGGCTCGTCCCCTACGTCGAGGCGGGCTTCGAGGCCGGCGCGGACCGGTTCCGGCTCGCCGAGACGGTCGCCTACCTGTCGCCGTGGCAGATGGAGAAGGTGATCGGCGACCTCACCGCGATCGACGGCTCCGAGATCGAGATCCACTCGCACAACATGCTGGGCATGGCGGTGGCCAACTCGCTCGCCGCCGTCCGGGCGGGGGCGCAGTGGATCTCCGCCACGGTGGGCGGCATCGGCGAGCGTGGCGGCAACGCCCCGCTGGCGGAGCTGCTGACCTCGCTGCGCGTCATCCACGGCGACACCCGCTTCGACCTGACCCACCTCACCGAGCTGAGCCGGCTCGCCCTGCGCGGTTCGCAGCTCGGTGAGGCCTTCCAGTCCGGGCCGACCGGCCCGCACGCCTTCGCCTACGAGCTGCCCGGCCAGCTCATCCACCCCGAGGCCTACGAGACGCTGCCCGCGGAGCTGGTCGGCAACACCCGCGAGCTGCGGGTGCGGACCCGCCTGACGCCGGCCCTGGTCTCCTGGGCGCTCGAGGAGTCCGGCGTCGTCGTCGACGCCGAGGCCTTCACCCCCTGGCTCGTCGAGGAGCAGGAGCGCACCGGGCGCCCGCTGCTCGACCGGGACGCGATCCGCAAGGCCGCCGTCGATTTCCGCTCGCTCTGACCACCGACCCACACGACTTCGGAGGACGACCATGTCCGTCAGCACGCTCACCGGTATCTGCCCCGAATGCGAGACCGACCTGACCACCCCGCCGATGCTCCAGGGCGAGACCCTCTCCTGCCCCGAGTGCATGTTGACGCTGCGGGTGGAGGACGTCCAGGGCGGCGAGATCTCCCTGCAGATGGTCGAGGTCCAGCTTCGCGACTGGGGTCAGTAACCCCGGATAGGAATTGCTCTCATGGACCGCAGAATCGCCATTGTCGCGGACCGGATCGGCTGGGAGGAACGGCGGCTCATCGACGCCGCCCCCGGTCTCGGTCTGAGAATCGAATGGGTCAACGACGAGTCCCTCTGCCTCGGCCATCCGGATCCGGAGCCGCTCAAGGACTACGACGCCATTCTCGTACGGAGCCGCAGCTACACCCGGGGCGGCCTGGTCGCCACCCTCGCCGAGGCGTCCCGGATACCGACGTTGAACTCCGCAGCCGCCATCCACGCCTGCGAGAACAAGTTGTCCCTGCGCGCCCTGCTCCGGGCCACCGACATACCGGTGACCGACTTCCGCCTCGTGCTGTCCCGCAAGGACTTCGAGAAGGCGCTGGTCGAGCTGCCGCCACCGGTGGTGCTGAAGCCCGTCTTCGGCGGCATGGGCAAGCGGGTCACCCTGCTGCGCGACGCGGACACCGCCGCGTCGGTCTACGACTACGTCGAGGACCTCGGGCACGGCTTCGAACAGGCCTCCCTGGTCGAGCCCTACCTGAGCGGGGGTTCCTCGATCCGCTGCTTCGTCATCGGCCGTGACCTGGTCTCCGCCGCGGAGTTCAGCAGCGCCGGTACCGACTGGCGCAGCAACGCCGCGCTGGGCAACCAGCACCGCGCGGTGCGCCACGATCCCGAGGTGCTGAAGATCGTCGACAGCGTGGTGGACGCGCTCGGCGAGGGCATCTACGGCATCGATCTGTTCAAGACGCCCGACGGGTACGTCGTCAACGAGGTCAACCACGCGCCGGCCTTCCGGGCGGTGGCCTCCGCGACCGGGGCGGACATCGCGACGGCCGTCGGCCGCTACGTTCGGGAGGTCGTCGGATGATCCGGGTCGGATTGGTCGGAGCCTCCGGGCTCGCCGGCGGCGAACTGATCAGACTGGTGACCCAGCACCCCGAGCTGCGGCTGACCTACCTCGGCGGCTCCTCCAGCGTCGGGCGGCGCCCGTCCGAGCTCCACCCGAACCTGCGGCTGGACCTCGGGCTGGTCGTCGAACCGCTCACCGCGGACCTGTCCGACCGCTGTGACGTCGTCCTGCTGTCCACCCCGGCAGCCGTCTCGGCGGAGCTCGCGGCCCGGCTGGCCGACCAGGTGCCCTGTGTCATCGACCTCAGCGGAGCCTTCCGGATCCGTACGCCGGAGCTGCACGAGCGCTGGTACCCCGGCGTGCACCGGCCGGAGGGACTGGCCGACCGGTTCGTCTACGGCGTCCCGGAGCTGATCGGCGACCAGCTGGTCGACGCCCCGCTGATCTCGCTGCCGGGCTGCTACGCCACCGCGATCACCCTCGGGCTCGCCCCGCTGGTGCTCTCGCTCGGTCTGGACCTCAAGACCGTGGTGGTCGACGGCAAGAGCGGTTCCAGCGGCGGCGGCCTGCAGCTGCGGACCGCCGACCTGCACCCGCTGCGCAACGGCGCCATCGCGCCGTACGCGCCGGTGGGGCACCGCCACGCGGCGGAGGTCGGCGACTTCCTGGCGCAGGGCAAGCCCGGCCGGATCGGTTCGCTGAGCATGTCCGCGTACGGGGTGTCGCACGTCCGCGGGCTGATGGCCAGCTCGTACGTGTTCACCGACGACGAGGTGGACGCACGGATGTTGCAGCGGGCCTACCTGCGGTTCTACAAGGACCACCCGTTCGTGCGGGTCCGCCGGCACAACGAGACGCTCATCCCCGTCCCCGACCCGCAGGCGGTGCTCGGGTCCAACTACTGCGACGTGACCGTGCTGCACGACCCGGACGGCGGCCGCATCGTCGTGCTGGCCGCGCTGGACAACCTGGTCAAGGGCGCGGCGGGACAGGCCGTACAGGTCATCAACAAGCGGTTCTCGCTCCCGGAGGAGACCGGGCTGACGATGCAGCCGGTGATGCCGGCATGAGCGCCGCCGCGTCCGAGGGCGCCCCCGCGGTCGTCAAGCTCGGCGGTTCCACCCTGGACGCGATGTCCGAGGCCTGGTGGGACGATCTGGCCGAGCACGGCCGGAGCCACCCGCTCGTCCTGGTGCACGGCTGGTCCAAGCCACTGCGGGAGCTGCGGCCCGAGTACGCCGAGCCCTCGGCGGTGCTGCGCGACCGGTACGGCAACCAGAGCCGGTGGACGACGCCCGCGGTCATCGCCGACATCAAGAAGGTCAGCGCCGAGATCGCCGGGCAGGTCGCCGGCCTGCTCGGGGCCCGGGGCATCACCACCGAGCACCTGATCGGCAGCGACGGCCTGGTCCGGGCGGGCGAGGGCGAACGCTGGTGGTGGCAGGGCAAGCAGCTGGTCGAGCTGGACAACCTGGTCGGGCCCATCACCGGGGTCGAGCCGGCCCTGTTGAAGGACCTGCGGCCGGGGCACTGCCTGCTCGTCACTCCGCTCGCCCGCAACGGCGCCGGAGCCGAGGTCAACACCGACGCCGACCGGGCCGCGGCCGCCGTCGCCGGGGCCTGCGGTGCGAGGGACCTGGTCCTGGTCACCGACGTCACACACCTGCTGATCGACGGGGAACCGGTGCGCCGGATCTCCGCGAAGGCCGCGGCCGAGTTCCGCGACAAGGGCGCCACCGGCGGCATGCGCAAGAAACTGCGCGCCGCCGGCGAGGCACTGGACCACGGCGTGGAGCGGGTCGTCATCGGCAGCGCGCCCGTCACGGACCTGCTCGCCGCCCGCACCGGCACCGTCATCACGCGAACGTGAGGAGCGAGGACGTGACGCAACCCCGTGTACTGGTCGTCAACAACGGAACCCTGTCACTGAAACAGCTCCGCTCCCGCTTCGAGGAACTGGGCTCCGCCACCGACGTGGTGGACGCGGCCTCGGTGCCCGCCGGGCTCGACGGCCGCTACCAGGCGATCGTCCTCAGCGGTACCAAGGTGCGGGCCTACGACCGCGAGTTCTACAAACCGCTCGTCGACCTCGTCACGAGCGCCGGCGTCCCCGTGTTCGGGATCTGCGGCGGGATGCAGATCCTCGCCGTCTCGGCCGGCGGCCGGCTGGCCGAGGGCCCCCAGCGGGTCGGGGGCTTCACGGTGCAGGTCGACAAGGAGGACCCGCTCTTCACCCACGTGAAGCCCTCGGTGACGGTCTTCCACCGCCACACCCTCTATCTCCAGGAGGCCCCGGAGGGCTACCGCTCCATCGGCCGCTCCGAGCACGCACCCGTGGAGTTCCTGCGCTCCGAGGACGGCCGGATCTACGGCGCGCAGGCCCACCTGGAGTTCCGGCAGGACGGTCTGGAGATCCTGCGGGGATTCACGCAGCTCTACCGGTGACCGGCGGTGCGTCCGGGCCGCACCGGACGCACTTCACTGAACCCCTCTACGTGACAAAGGACTTGGCAATGACTGCTCTGGAAGAAACGCAGCAGCCCGCGTTCACCGTCCATCTCAACGGCAGCGGCGGCAGCATCAGGGGCTGGGTGGTCGCCGACACGCTCGTCGACGGCCTCGCCATGGGTGGCACCCGGATGACCACCGGGGTCACCGAGGAGGAGGTGCGCGGCCTGGCCCGCGACATGACCGACAAGTTCACCCTGGCCGGCCTGCGCATCGGCGGCGCCAAGGCCGGCATCGTCTCCGACGGCACCGACCGCGAGGCGACCTTCCGTACCTTCGGCCGCACCGTGAAGCCGCTGCTGCACGGCGGCATCCACCTCGGCATCGACATGGGCGTCACCCCCGCCGACCGGGCGGTCTTCTTCGACGAGGCCGGCTACGACCCGCGCTTTCGCCAGGGCGCCCCGGACATGCCGATCGACTGGCGCACCTACTACGAGCCGCTGATCGACTGCACCGGCCACGGGGTGGGAGTGGCCGCGGTCACCGCCCTGGAGGCGAGCGGTCGCACCGGGCCGGCCCGGGTCGTGGTGCAGGGCTTCGGCGCGGTGGGCCGCGCGGTCGCCGCCTTCCTGGAGGACCGCGGCCACGTTGTGGTCGGCGTCGCCGACGTGCAGGGCACCATCAGCGCGGACCGGCTGCCGGTGGCCGACCTGGTCGCCGTCACCGACGAGTTCGGACGGATCGACCGCTCCCGCCTGCCGCAGGGGGTCACCGTCTCCGGCGAGCCGGACGCCTGGCTCGACCTCGACGCCGACCTGCTGGTCCTCGCGGCGCAGAAGTACGCGATCAACGCCGAGAACGTGCACCGGCTGCGGCCGGGCCTGGTGGTCGAGGGCGCCAACCTCGCCTCGACCGCGCAGGCGCGGGAGAAGGTGTCGGCCGCGGGCGCGGTCCTGGTCCCCGGGGTGATCGCCAACATCGGCGGCGCCGCCTCCGCGGCCCTGGCCGTCACCCGGGTCGTCCCGTTCGACCTCGCGGCGGACGCCCGCAAGGCCTGGGTCTTCGACTGGGTCGGCGACCGGGTCCGGGAGAACACCCGGGACCTCCTGGAGATCGCCGCGGCCAAGGCCGGGGACCCGCTCCCCGAGCTGCTCGCCGCCCGTCGTCAGGCCCGCCGATGAGCACCGTGACGAGCCCCGCCGCGGCCGGCCTCGCCGGCACCGACCGGAGCGCGGAGTACCGCCGGCGCGGCTGGTGGCGGGACGAGACCTTCCTCGACGACCTGTACCGGCAGGCGCGCGAGCGGCCGCACAAGCTCGCCATCGCCGGCCGCCGGCTGGCCGAGGCCAGGACCGACACGCTCGACTACGCCGACCTGGCCCGGCTGACCGACCGCTTCGCCGGCGCCCTGCTGGAACTCGGCGTGCAGCGCGGCGACTTCGTCGCGGTCCAGCTCCCCAACCGGTGGGAGATGGTGCCGCTGATGTTCGCCTGCATGCGGGTCGGCGCGGCCATCTGCCCGATCACCCCGGCCTGCCGCGAGGACGAGCTGCGCTACCGTCTCGCGCTCACCGAGGCCAAGGTGTGCATCACCGTGGCGCAGTGGGAGGGCTACCCGCTGGCCCGCGCCGTGGTCGACAACCTGAAGGCGGAACTGCCCCTGGAGCACGTGGTGGTGGTGGGCGGTCACACCCCCGAGGGCGCGATCGACTTCCACGACCACTTCGTGGCGATCCCCCGGGAGGAGAGCGCCGGCGCGCTCGACGGCCTGGCGCTCACCGCCGACGACCCGTTCGTGGTGCTGTTCACCTCCGGCACCACCGGCGAGTCCAAGGGCGTCCTGCACAGCCAGAACACCGTCCACTCGGCCATCCGCGGCTACGTCGACACCTTCCTGCTCCGTGACGACCTCGTCGTCGCCGTCACCACCCCGCTGATCCACTACTCCGGTTTCGGACAGGGCGTGCTCGCCAGCGTGATGCTCGGCGGCACCGCCGCCTTCCAGGACATCCAGCACAACGCCGGTCTCCTGGACCTGGTCGAACGCTACGGCGCCACCATGCTGTACGGGCCGCCGCCCACCCTCACGGACGTGGCCCAGACCCAGCGCGCCGACCCGCACGACGTCTCCACCCTGCGCCACGTGGTCACCGGCGCCGCGCCGGTGCTCCAGCAACTGGTGGACGAGCTGCGGGACGCGCTCGGCGCGCGGACGTACTCGGTGTGGGGCATGTCCGAGTTCGGACCGGTCACCATCAGCCGGCTCGACTACAACCAGGACTGGGCTGCGCACAGTCACGGCCGGCCGATCGACTCCATGGAGATCCGCATCGATGCCTGCCACGACCCCAGCCAGCGAGCCTCGGTCGGCCGGCTGCGGGTCCGCGGCGGATCGCGGGCGCTCGGCTACTACAAGCGCGAGGACGTCTTCGACGCCGAGGTCACCGGTGACGGGTGGTTCGACACCGGCGACGTGGCCCGTGACGACGGTCGCGGTGGTATCCGCATCCTGGGCCGCGCCAAGGACACCATCCTGCGCGACGGCATCGTGGTGCCGATGGCCGAGCTGGAGGCGATCATCGCCCGGCACCCCGGTGTGGCCGACGCCGCGCTGGTCGGTCCCACCGGCCAGGTCGACGACCCGATCCTGGCGGTCGTCGTCCCGCGCGGCGACCGTCACCCCACCCTGGACGACCTCCGCGCCCACCTGAGCGCGGCGGGCCAGGACGCGCGGTTCCTCCCCGAACGGCTGGAGCTCGTCGAGTCGTTGCCCAAGACCCTCACCGGGAAGGTCCGCAAGATCGAACTCCGGCAGCGGTACGCCGGATCCTGATCCCGGTGCGGGCACGGCATCCCCCGGCCGTGCCCGCACCGCCGCCCGTCCGCTCCGGCGCGCTCCGTCCACGCTGCCACGCCGCTGCGT
Source organism: Kitasatospora sp. NBC_00315 (assembly GCF_041435095.1). NCBI lineage: Bacteria > Bacillati > Actinomycetota > Actinomycetes > Kitasatosporales > Streptomycetaceae > Kitasatospora > Kitasatospora sp. NBC_00315. The sequence continues at coordinate 4,268,449 of NZ_CP108025.1, forward strand.
CGTCCGCGTCGTCCGTGAGTCCGCGGTCGATCGGAGGTACGGCGGCCCCATCCGCCGCCGCCCGAACGCCGTCGCCCGAACGCCGTAGCCCCGTCCCCGCACGCCGAGCCCTATCCGTTGGAGAGAGCCATGTCCAAGCCCGCGCCGGTCATCATGTCGGCGACCCTCGCCGCCGACGAGGCGCTGGAAGCCCGGCGTCTGGCCGGGGAGCAGGTGCTCTCCCTGGCCGGTGGCGAGATCGGCCTCCCGGTCGCGCCGGGGCTGGCGGAGCAGCTCGGCAGGGCGGCGGGCCGCAACGCCTACGGCCCCGTCGCCGGCAGTCCGGAGCTGCGTGCCGCCGCCGCCGGGTACTGGGGGCGGCGGGGCCTGGCCACCGACCCCGGTCTGGTGGTCGCCGGTCCGGGCAGCAAGGCCCTGCTCTTCGCCCTGTTGCTGGCGATCGGCGGCGACGTGGTGGTGCCGGTGCCGAGCTGGGTGAGCTACACGGCGCAGGCCGAACTCGCCGGCGCCCGGCCGATTCCGGTGCCCACCCCGGTGGGGGAGGGCGGCGTGCCCGATCCGGCGGCGCTGTTCGAGGCCGTCACCCGCGCCCGCGCCACCGGGCTGAACCCCCGCATCGTCATCGTCACCCTTCCCGACAACCCGACCGGCACCATGGCGGCGACCGGGACCGTCCGCAGGCTGGCCAGGCTGGCCCGGGAGCTCGATCTGGTCCTCGTCTCGGACGAGATCTACGGCGACCTGGTCTTCGACCCGGCCCACCAGCCGGTCTCCCCGGCGGTGTTCGCGCCGGAGCGAACGGTGATCACCACCGGGCTGAGCAAGAACCTGGCGCTCGGCGGCTGGCGCACCGGCGTGGCCAGGCTTCCCGAGGGCCCGTCGGGCCGGCTGTTGCACACCCGGCTGGTGAACATCGCCAGCCAGCTCTGGTCCAGCGCGGCCGCGCCGGTGCAGGCCGCCGCGGCGTACGCCTTCGAGGAGCCGGAGGAGATCGTCGCGCACGTCGCCGCGTCCCGGCGGCTGCACGAGCTCGTCGTCCGGGCGGCGGCGGAGTCGTTCAACGCGGTCGGCGCCGAGCTGGCGCCGGTCCGGGCGACCTGTTACCTCTACCCCGACTTCGAGCCGCTCCGGGAGCACCTCGCCCGGGCGCACGGGGTGCGGGGCGGCGACGAACTCGCCGCACTGCTCGCGCAGCGGTACGGCGTGGGCGTGGTGGCGGGCACCGCCTTCGGCGAGGGCCCGGGCGCGCTGCGGATCCGGGCCGCCACCAGCCGGCTCTACGGCGGGACCGACGCCGAGCGCACCGCCGCCCTGGCCGCCGGCGACCCGCTCGGACTGCCGTGGATCAGGGCCTCCCTGGACCGGATCGGCGAGGTCCTCGCGGACCTGGCCGGATAGCCGGCCGCCCTGCCCACCCCGGTCCGCCCCGCCCTGCCCACTCCGCCCCGCCCGCCCCGCCGGCCCCACTCCGGCGCTCTCCCGCCCCGCCCACCTCGCCCCGGCCGCGGCCGACGGGCCCGACCCACACGACCAGTCCCACCCCGAAGGAGATCCCACATGTCCGTCATCTTCGAGTGCGAGTACAACGGCCGGCGGTACGCGGGCCTCGGTGTCCCCGTCCCCGGCGAACGGCACACCCTGTACGAGGTGGCCGAGGGCCGGCTGCGCGAGGCGGTGATCGCGGGCGGCGGCCCGGCGGCCGTGGCGGCGGCGGTCACCGAGGGCGCCGGCACGGTCTCGGTGACCCTCGGCGATCCCGGGCTCCGGTTCCTCCCTCCGCTGCTGCCGACCGGGTCCAACAACGCCCTGGTCAACGGCTTCATGGGGACGCACCGGTCCAAGTTCGACCGCGCCCCGGAGCCGGACGAGGAGTTCACCCCGCCGAACTACTACCTCAAGGGCTTCGGCTCCTGGCTGCGGATGCCGGGCGAGCCGCTGGTCACCCCGGCCGATCCGGTCTGGCTGCTGGAGGAGCCGGAGATCGGCCTGGTCTACGTCAACGACGAGGACGGCACCCCGCACTACGCCGGCTACACCTTCGGCAACGACCTCAACGACATCGGTCTCCACCTCAAGAACAAGTGGGCCTGGACGCCGTACGCCAAGCTCTGCGAGACCTCCGTGACGCCGTGGCTGTTCCTGGAGGAGCCGCCGCAGACGGTGACCGGGCGGATGACCATCGAGCGCGAGGGCGCCACCGCCTGGGGCGGCGACTTCTCCTGCGGGCTCGACTCGCTGTACCACCGCGTGGAGGACATGACCCAGTACCTGTTCTCCTACCCGCTGCTGCGCCGGCCGGGGCTGGTCAACTACCTGCTCCTGGGCGCCGACAAGGCCAGCTACCACGACGGCTTCCGGATCGAGGACGGTGACCGGCTTGTCATCGACGTCACCAGCCACGGCGTCGAGCTGGCGAACGTCGTCCAGTACGGTCAGGCCGTCGCTGCCAGGTCGTAGGGGACCAGGACGACGGACTCGACCGCCTGCGGGGCGGCGGGCGCCTGGGCGCGGCGGACGGCTTCGAGGTACTCGAAGATGGCGTCCCTGCTGTGGGTCAGGCACTCGACCCGCTCGGCCAGCCGGTCGTGCTCACGCTCCAGAGTGGCGATCGTCTCCGGAGTGGCACCGGAGAAGTGGATCGCCCGGGGCGTGTTGAGGCAGGGAAGGATCTGCTTGATCACCCGGGTCGGAAGCCCGGAGTCGAGCAGCCCCCTGATCTGGACCACCCGGTCGACGCAGCGCTCGTCGTACTCGCGGTAGCCGTTCGCGGAGCGGCCGGCGACGACCAGGCCCTGTTCCTCGTAGTAGCGCAGCAACCGGCGGGGGGTGCCGGTGCGCTCGGACAGTTCACCGATGCGCATGTGACGCACCTCATTTCAACCGTCTTGACATTCACACCTATGTGAGGGTTCGAGGATATACCCATGTCAACTTCCCAGACAGAGCTGCTGACTGATTCACCCTCAGCTGCGGAAAACCGGAAACTCCCCTGGTCCCCGCTGCTGGCCCTGGCCACCGCGGCCTTCATGGGGATCCTGACCGAGGCACTGCCCGCGGGCGTGCTCCCCGAGATGGCCCGGGACCTCTCCGTCAGCGAGTCCGCGATGGGGCAGGCCCTGACGATCTACGCGATCGCCACCGGCCTCTCGGCGATCCCGGTGGCCATCGCCACCGCGGCCTGGAACCGCAAGAACCTGCTGCTGATCGCCGTCGCGGCGTTCGCCGTCGCGAACACGGTCACCGCCCTCTCGTCCAACTACCCCCTGACCATGGTGTTCCGGATGATCGCCGGTGTGGCCGCGGCGGTCGTGTGGGCGGAACTGGTCGGGTACGCGCGCCGGCTGGCACCACCGCACCTGCAGGGCCGGGCGATCGCGATCACGATGGCCGGTATCCCCCTGGCCCTGTCCATGGGCATCCCGGTGGGTACCTTCCTCGGCGGGCTGTTCGGCTGGCGGCTGACCTTCGGCCTGGTGACCGTGGTCTCCATCGGCCTGGTGGTGTGGATCCTCGCCTCGGTCCCGTCCTACCCCGGGCAGCGCGCCGGGAGCCGGGAGCCGATCCTGGCGGCGCTTCGCCTGCCGGGCGTGGTGTCCGTGCTGTTCGTGGTCGCGGCCTACGTGCTGGCCCACAACATCCTCTACACCTACATCGCCACGTTCCTCGACAAGTACGACATGGGCGGCAGCCGCGACGTGGTGCTGCTGGTCTTCGGCATCGCCTCGATGGCCAGCATCTGGGTCACCGGCGCGCTGGTCGACCGCCGGCTGAGGGCGCTGACGATCGCCAGTACCGCCCTGTTCATCGTGGCGGCCGTCCTGCTGTGGCTGATGGCCGACAGCGCGGTCGTGGTCTACCTCGCGATGGTGCTGTGGGGATTCGGCTGGGGCGGCGTCGCCACCCTGCTGCAGACCGCGGTCACCGACGCGGGCGGCGACCGCGGCCAGGCACTGCTGGTCACCACGTGGAACTCGTTCATGGCGGCCGGCGGAGCCGTCGGCGGCATCCTGCTCGGCAACCTCGGCCCGACCTCCTTCCCGTGGAGCGTGCTGATCCTGCTGGTGCCGGTGCTGGCCGTCGTGGTCGGCGCCCGCTCCCACGGCTTCCCGGGCAAGCGCCCGGAAGCGGGCTGAGAACCGTCCCGTACGGCGGTGGGTCCGGTCCGAGGTCCGGTCCGGAACCCACCTAGGAGCGGGCCCCCGGGCCCGCCGCACCGAGGAGCGACCCCTGACGATCGAGGCGTCCGAAGCCGCCGATCGCAGGGGTCGTCCTCGTTCCCCGCGGCGGCCGGGCGGGGTGCGCCGGCGGCCTCGGGGCCGTCCCGCGCGCCCCGTCGCGACCGGCGCCCCGGCGCCCGCAGCGGCCCCGGGAAGCCGGACGGTCCCCCGGCACGAGTGGACGGCGGCGCGTGGGTCGCGCTCGCCGTCCGCCGTGCTTGCCGCAGGGTCAGCCGTGGCCGATCCGGTAGCCGACACCGCGGATCGTGATGATCCAGGTGCTGGCGCCGAGCTTGGCGCGCAGACTGCTCACGTGGGTGTCGATGGTTCGGCTGGAATCCGACCAACTGGTCTCCCAGACCTGGGCCATCAGCTTCTTGCGGGACAGCACCGCCTCGGGGTTGGCGGCCAGGATGTGCAGCAGCTCGAACTCCTTGGCGGTGAGGCTCACCGGCTCTCCGCGCAGCCGGACCTCACGGGTGCGGCCGTCGATGCGGAGCGGATCGAGGACGATGCTGCGGGTGGGCTCCGGCTGTGGATTGGTCCGGCGCAGGACGGCCTTGATACGCGCCGTCATCTCGCGCGAGCTGCACGAGGTGACGACGCAGTCGTCCGCTCCGGCCTGAAGGGCGAGGATGCGGTCCAGCTCGGCGTCGCGGGCCGTGAAGGAGATGATCGGCTTGTCCCCGGCCTCCCGGATCAGCCGGCACACCTCCAGGCCGTCGATGTCGGGAAGGTCCAGGTCGAGCAGGACCAGATCGGAGTGCTGGTGAGCCCTGAGCGCCTCCGCCCCGCTGTCGACACTGCTCGCGGAGTACCCCTGCCGGCGCAGGTCTCGCACGCGCGTCTCGGCCGCGGCGGTGTCGTCCTCGACGACGAGCACGCGGATAGAGAGCGCCCTTGCGGCCTGGCCCGCCTGTGGGCGCGAGGCCGTCGGCAAGAGCTGAAGCCCGCCGGAGTCCTCAGTCCGCGAGGTGTCTCTGTGAGTCATCGTTCCCCCCTCGTAAGCCAGTTGAGGTGAGAGTGCGTCGCTTGCGCGCTCCCTCACAGCAGGAAAATAAATAATAGTGTCTTTTTTTTTGAAGTTACAGCGGTGCGGACTAACGTCGGATGTACAACTGGCCACACCGGGCGAGCGACAGGAAGGATCACCCGATGCAGGAGAGGGCCGCGAGGACACGAGAGGGCCTGGTCTGTTCGGCCGCAGGTGAGTTCGACCGGCATGGGTACGCGGGGTCGTCCCTGGCCGGGATCACCAGATCGGCCGGAATCTCCATGGGGGCGCTGACCTTCCATTTCGCGACGAAGGAGGAGCTGGCCGCGGCGGTGCGGGAGGAGGGGCACGCCGCGACCCTGGCGGTGGTGGGACAGGTCGCGGCGCGACGGGAGGGCCCGGTCCAGTCGGTGGTGTCGCTGACCCTGGCGCTCGCCGAACTGCTGGAGACGGAGGCCGCCGTGCGGGCCGCCGCCCGGTTGACCCGGGAACAGCAGGGCGGCGGCCCGGACTGGACCTCCGCCTGGGCCCCGGTGGTCCGGGACCGCCTGCTGCACCCGCGACGCGGGGGCGCCCAGCGGAGCGCCGACTGGACGACGGTCGCCGCGCTGGCCTCCCACCTGGTGGTGGGTGTGGAGGCCGACGTACGGGAGCGGGCCGGCCGCGACGACGAGCTCGACGGCCGGTCCGTCGAGCAGCTCAGCCGTATCTGGGACCTCGTCCTTCGCGGGGTCGCCGCCGCCCCCGGCGCCGACGGCTGATGAGAGCCGCCGGCGCCGTACGCAGACGTGCCGGGCCGGGGCTCGCCTTTCCCGGCCCGGACGACCCCCGCCGGCTGCGTCAGACGGCGCTGCAGCCGCCGTCGACCGGTACCGCGCCGCCGGTGACGAAGGAGGCCTGGTCACTGAGCAGCCAGGCCGCGGCCCGCGCCACCTCGACCGGATCCGCCAGCCGGGGCTGGATGGCTCTGGCCGCTGCGGCCTGTTCCACCTGCGGTACCGCCCGGATGGCGCTCTCCAGCAACTCGGTACGGGTCGCTCCGACCATCAGGGCGTTGACTCTGATGCCGCGTCTGCCGTACTCGGCCGCCGCGGCCCGCGTCAGGCCGAGCACCGCGTGCTTGGCCGCCACGTAGGGGGAGGAGGCGCCGGTGGCGAACAGGCCCGCCGTACTGGACGTGTTCACGATGGATCCGCCGGACTCCCGCCGAAGCATGGCCGGAACCTGCTGCTTCAGGCAGTTCCACACGCCGCGCACGTTGACGTCCATGATCTGGTCGAAGACGGCGTCGTCCGTCTCGTGGATGTCGGCTCCCACCGATCCCCAACCGGCGTTGTTGAACGCCGCGTCCAGACCGCCGAAGGTCTCCACGGTGTGATTGACGACCCGTTCGACGTCCACCCGTGACGTGACGTCTCCCGCGGCCGCCTCCGCCCGGCCTCCCCCCGCTCGGATCTCGGTGACGATCTCGGCCAACCGGTCCTTGCGGCGGGCCATCAGCACCACGACCGCCCCTTCGGCGCTGAACAGCCTGGCGGCTGCGGCGCCGATACCGCTGGAGGCCCCGGTGATCATGATCGTCTTTCCCTGCAGCAGACCTCGGTCGTTCCCCATTGCTTCCCCTCCCTGGTCCTTCGTGCCGGCCATGCCCGTCGGCACGATCCGCGGCCGCACGGTCGCGGATCCCGTGCGCCCCCCGCGCCGCCCCGCGGCCGGAGCGGCCGGCGGGGTCGCCGACCGCTCCGGCCGCCAACGCGCCGGGCGCCCGTCAGCGGGCCGTGGCCCCGGTCGCTCCGACCGGGGCCACGGCCCGTGTTGCCCTGCGTCGGGCTCCCGGGCAGGGCGACGCCCGACCCGCTCCGCGGATGCGGGCCGCCCTCCTACGGAAAGCCTGACAGTGCGTCAACTACCTTACGTTCAAGGTTCTTCCCGCTCCAGAGATGCGACGGCCCCGGCTGTTCCGGCGGCCCTGCCCTGCCCTGCCCTGCCCGGGCAGGGCAGGGCGCCGAGCGGGGTTGGCCCGGCGCCCCCGTCCTGCCCGTCCTGGCCTGCCCCGCCCTGCCCCGTCCTGCCCCGGGCCGGCCCGGTGTGCGACGATCCCCGTCCGCTGATCCCGCCTGTCCCTCATCGGACTGCGGGGGTCCGGGCGGCCGCAGGTCGCTCCTACGTCGTCCGCGCGCGGGCCTTGCCCATCTCGATCCGCTTGGCCACGCTCGGCACGGCGACGGCCGGCAGCAGGCAGGCCCAGATCTCCTCGACGCGCCGGGGCAGGTCGGCGTGCGCCGCCTCGACGTAGGAGTGCATCTGGGCCCCGGTACAGGCGTTGACCAGGACGCGGGCCAGTGCTTCGACGTCGGTGCCGGCCCGCAGCTCGCGCTTGCGCTGGGCGGTACGGAGGTCGTCCAGCAGTATCGTGGACCACTGCTGGTGGGAGTTGGCCTCGGGGGCGATGAAGTACTCCTGCTCCCAGACCAGTCGGGCGCCCGCCCGCAGCAACGGGTCGTCGACGAGCTGGTAGGCCCAGGTGAGCGTCAGGTCGACCGCTCGCTGCAGCCCCTGCGAGGGGTGCGGGGGGACCACGAGATCGGGCTGGCCGGAGACGATCTGGCGGGCCAGCTCCTCCTTGTTCCTGAAGTGGAAGTAGACCGCGCCCAGCGTGACCCCCGCCCGGTCAGCGATCTTCATCACGCTGGCGCCGGAGAAGCCGAACTCCCCGAAGACCTCCGCCGCCGCCTGGATCAGGGCGGCCCGCGTCCGCTCCGCCCGCTCCTGCTTCACAGCTCGCCCGACCATACGCTCCCTGCCCTCTTTACCAAAAGAAAAGTGTTCTTTATTTTATACGCCTAGGGGGCGGCGGGCTACACACACGTGCCCCAGTCGAGCGCGTACTTCATGGGAGGCAACTCGCTATGGCACCAAGTACCGTCAGCACCTGCACCGATACGGACGTCGACCCGCCGGCCCTCCTGGACATGCGGTCCCTGGTGCGCAAGTCCGCGCCCGAGGAGGCCCTGGTCACCGGGTGGAGCGCCGTCTCCGCGAGCATGCAGCGCGTCACCGTCCGATTGCCGATCGAGCACGCCTTCTACAGTGAGGGCGGCCGCTACAGCCCCATGTTGTTCGTCGAGAGCCTGCGCCAGGCGCTGGCCATGCTGACCCACAGTCTTCACGACGTACCAATCAGTCACCGCCTCGGCCTTGAGAATATTCGATTTTCCGTCAAGCAACACGCCCTGTACGCCACTTCGCACCCGGCGACCCTGACGCTGCTGGTCACCCACCCCTCGATCAGGCGCCGGCGGTTCGGCTCGGCCCACTTCACCTCCCGGCTCGACGTGCTCCGCTCCGGACTGCCCATCGGTTCGGCCGAACTGCGCTACACCACCCACCCGCCGGCCGTCTACGACCGGCTGCGCGGCAGGTACGCCGACGCGGCCCGGGCCTTCGCCGGGGCCCTGCCGCTCACCCCGCCGGTCCCCGCCGCGCTCGTGGGCCGCCGACACGAGCGGGACGTCGTCCTCTCGCCCACGGCCGCCGCGCACGAGTGGCTGCTGCGGATCGACGTCGGCCACCGCGTCCTGTTCGACCACCCGCACGACCACGTGCCGGGCATGGTGCTGCTCGAAGCCGCCTCGCAGGCGACCCAGGCCGTGCTGAGAGGTCCCGTGGTGCCCGTGGTCTTCGACACCACCTTCGTCCGCTACACGGAGTACGACCGGCCCTGCCGGGTGACGGCCGAGTTCGTGGCCCCCGATCCCAGGGGCCGGCCGCGGGTGAAGGTCAGCGCGTTCCAGGAGGGCGATCCCGTCTTCACCTCGACCGTCACCGCGGTCCCGCGGCCCCACTGACGCCCGCGACCGCGCCGCAGCCGCCACCCACCCGGCGCGGCCGGGCGGCGGACGCCCAATCGGGGCGTCCGCCGCCAGCGCTGCGGGCGCCCGCCTCACGGTTGGCTCGGGCACCGGCGAGATCTACGTCCGCGACGTCCGGACCGAGCAGTTCATCGGACACCTGCCCGGCCACGCGGGGCGGGTGCTCATGGTGGCGTTCTCCGAGGATACTGATCATCCAGTACCGGCGGCAGCCGACGGGACGGTCGGGGTTCGGTCGCTCAGCCGACACCGCCGGCTCGCCGAGGTCCGCGTCGACGCGACGTGGAACTGCGTCGCCGCCGATCCTGTTACGGGTCGTGTGCTCGTCGGGAGCGCAGCCGGCCCGGTGTCGCTGCGGTTGAGCCATGGCAGCCTCACCGTTGACGAACCCGTCGCTGTCCCGCTCGCGGATCCCGGTGACGGCCGATGATGAGAAGGACGAGCCTGAACGTGCCCACCGCACCCACGATTCTGAGTGATGTCCCCGGATCCTTCGCCTGGGGCGTCTTCCACGAGCGGCACCCGAAGCTCATCCAGCAGGTGCTCGGCGCTCTGCCGTACGGGCCGGCTGAGCGGGCAGCGGTCGAGCAACTGCTCGCCGAGAGCACCAGCGGTGTGCTGGAGCCGCTGAGCGGAAGCGCCCACGATCACCAGCAGTGGCTGGAGTGGGGCGAGGGCCTGTTCGGGCGGCCGTGGGGCGAGGCTCCGTTCCTATGGGCCGAGAGCTACTTCTACCGCAGGCTGCTCGAATCCACCGGCTACTTCCGGCCCGGGGCTTGGCAGGGCATCGACCCGTTCGCCCCCTTCAAGAACGCCGAACTGGCCAGCCCGGCGGTGGACGACGAGCTGGCGGCTCTCCGCGATCTGCCTTCCTTGTCCGCCGAGAAGCGGGCCGAGGTACTGCTGTCCTCAGCGCTCTGGGGCAACCGGGCGGACCTCGGCTTCCAGATCACCGCCACGGCCGGGGACGCCCAGTCCTCCGCCCTGATCGCGGACGACAGTCCGCTCCTCTGGTCCACGCTCACCGCGACGAACAACCCGAGGGTCTGCGTCATCGCGGACAACGCGGGACGGGAGCTGCTGCCCGACCTCGTCCTGGTCGACCACCTCCTCACGAGCGGGTTGGCCTCCGAGGTCGTCCTGTACGTCAAGCCCTTCCCCTACTACGTGTCGGACGCAACCACCGCCGATGTCCTCGCGACCGTCGAGCGCCTTCGCTCCGCAGCGGAGCAGGAGGCGGAACTGATCGGCCGTCGGCTCTGGCAGGCGATGAACAGCGGCACGCTCGTCGTCCGCACGCACCAGTTCTTCTGCGCACCGCTGCCGTTCCACGACCTGCCCGCCGACATGAGGGCCGAGCTCTCCGGCGCCACGATCACGATCCTCAAGGGCGACCTCAACTACCGCCGCCTCGTCGGGGACCGGCTCTGGGACGCCACGACACCATTCGCAGAGACGGCCCGCCACTTTCCGTCTGCGGTGGCGGCCCTGCGTACGTTGAAGTCGGACGTCATCGTCGGTCTCGACGGACTGGTGGTCGCCGGGCTGGACGCCACTGGGGAGCCGTGGCGCACCAGCGGCAAGTACGGCCTCGTTCAGGTTCACACCCGGGCGTAGGCCGATACAGGTCTGCGGCAGCCCAGCCCTCTTCGTCCAGCACCCTGGTGGCTTGGTCGGCGGGCAGGGCCTGGCGGGTAGCTGCGGTCTGTGGGTTCGGGGCGGGCTGGGGCAGGCGCCGGCCGTGCCGGTGCAGGACCAATGCCGGTGATTTTGTCCTGGGCGACCTGAAGTTCCAGGCCGGCCGGCGCCCGGTCGGCATCCCGCCCGAGATCGTCCCCGACTTCGAGCTGCGCCTGCGCCGGCACGCCGCGAAGGATGACGCCGGCCTGCTGTTCATCGGCGAACGCGGCGCCCCCTTCCGCCGCTCGACCTTCGGGCGCAAGTGGCGCAAGGCCCGCACGAAGCTCGGCATGGACGGCTTCCGCTTCTACGACCTCCGCCACACCGGCAACGTCCTCGCCGCCGGCACCGGCGCCAGCCTCAAGGACCTCATGGCCCACATGGGCCACTCCGCCGTCCGCGCCGCCCTGATCTACCAGCACGCCACCGCCGAACAGCAGACCAAGATCCCCAACGGCATCAGCGCCGCCGTCGTCGACATCCGCACCCGCCGCCGACAACCGACCCCCACGGATACGACCGCAGATGTGCCTCGTCGGGCATAGCGTTCCCCGACACGCTTGTCCCTGGATCGGCCACCCGGGCCAGGGACAAACGTGTATCGATACCGAGTCGACGCAGTGCGCCGGCCCCTCGGGAAGAGCGGAGGCAGGCGCCGACCGTGCGTGGGGTGCGGCTTACTCGGAAACGGGAGTGCCCGGGTAAGTCATGCCTGGTGGCCTTGGAGGTGCGTGAGGCCGTTGCCCGAGAGCAAGTGGATCGTCAGGCACGTGGCATCCCCAACACCGTTGCCTTAAGCGTCGTGGGCGGGACGTCAAGCCCTGCTGAACAGCGCGGCGGGACCTCCTGGTAGATCAGGGAAGGTCGGGTCCGCCTGCCTTCGCGAGTTCGGCGAGGACGCTGATCGGCTTGTCAGCGGAGTCCACGTCGTCCTCGTCGGTGTCGAGGAACGAACCGGAAGTCTCCTCGTCGCTGAGGTGCGGGTACTTCTCGATGAGGAACCGGCGCCGGTAGGCCATGTCAGCGGTGTCGACGATCCGCTCCAGCATGGACCAATTGAGGGTGCTGCCCACGAGGATCCCGACTCCGGGAACGACCTTGCCGAGGCCCTTCTTGGTGAGGCGTATGCCGAATGCCCGGGCGAACTGCACGGAGACCCTGGTGACCACGGACTCGCTCAGGACATCCCACGTCTTGCCTCGCACGAGTGCCTGGGTGAGCCGGGATATGTCGCCCATCGCGGCGGTCTTGGCGGAGGCCGACACCGCCGTACCGGCGTTGACCACGGACATCACGAACAGCTTCTCGGCGGGCGATTCGGGGTCGTAGCCGTAGAACAGCGACACATGGCCGACCACCCGGGACGCCAGTCCGAGGACGATCGCGGCGTCGCCGGCGAGGGCGCCCACGATCATGCCTCCCGAGGGCGCTGCCGCAGCCCCTGCGGATGCGGCGACGACCAGCTCCCCGCCCGAGATCACCAGCCCCGCCGTCGCTCCCGACAGCGCTGCGGCGGCCGGGTAGTACCAACTGGCCGCGCGTCCCCGCGCCGCGTCAATCTGCTCCAGGTCGAGTCGGCGAAGGTCGACCAGCGACGACACGTCGTGACCGCGCTTCTGATGGTGCTTCACCACCCGTGCGGGCGTCAGCCCCGCTCGCGACAGCCGCCCCACTGTCTGCCGGGTGGACTGGACGACCGTGCCGCTCCAGTCGGGCAGTGCGTCGGTGGCACCGCGCGCGGCGGTGCCCGCCTTCTGGGCGCCCTTGGCGACGATCTCCTGTCCGCGCGTCACTGCGGAGAGGGCCCGGGGGTAGCTCTCCAGCCGTTTGACCGCGCGCCTGCCGAGTTTCGCTGCGCCGACGGCCAGTTGCTCACCGGCCTCGCCCATCCTCCGGGATAGCGGGCGGCCCTTGAAACGCTGGATGTCACTCCACGCTTCGAGCTCGTAGTCCGAGGGTTCAGTCACACCGGGATCGTAGGCTCTGCCGCAGAACCGCGCGGGGGGTTGGGGAAGTTGTCCCGGGAATCGGTAAAAGTACAGGGCAGAATGGGAGCCATGGCGCACACGGAACAGCACCTGCACCAGCAGATCGACGCACTGGTGGCCGCGGGCGAGCGGCGCAACGGTGTTGGTGGCATCCACTGATGTCGATCACGATGCTGACCTCCGACGCGACTGACGTGGCTCAGCGGGGATCACGAGTCGGCGCTCCGAGGTAGCCGGTCAGTCGCGTTTGGCTTTTCTCAACCCGCCTGACCAAAGGGCAAATTGCGGGGATCACTGCCAAGTCGTGTTCAGTTTCAGAACCGACCTCGTGTTCACTCGGCCACCCGATAACCTCTCGGCAGCGTTCGGTGTCGAGGAGGGGACGGGCCGTGACGGAGCAAGCATTCGGGATCGACAAGATCCAGCTGGTCAAACTGCTGCGGCGGGTGGCCGAGGGCGAAGCGCAGCTGCCGGAGTTCCAACGCGGCTGGGTGTGGCCGGACCACAACATCATCGGCCTGCTCGCCTCGATCTCTCGCGGATACCCGGTCGGCACCCTCATGTTGCTGCAGACCGGCGGTGACGTCCGTTTCAAGTGCCGCCCGGTTGAGGGCGCCACCCCGCCCCCGGGCGCCGAACCGGACACCCTGATCCTCGATGGCCAGCAGCGGATGACCTCGCTCTTCCAGTCGCTCATGCTCGGCAAGCCGGTCGAGACACAGAACCAGCGCAAGCAGCGGATCTCCGGCTGGTTCTACGTCGACATGGTCAAGGCCCTCGACCCCCAGCTGGACCGCGAGGACGCCATCCGCCTGCTGCCGGCGGACCGGGTGGTGCGCACCTTCCGGGGCGATCCCGTCGAGGACTGCTCGACTCCGGAGAAGGAGTACGCGGCCAGGCTCTTCCCGCTCTCCCAGCTCTTCGCCAACCGCGACTGGAGCTACGGCTACGAGGACTACTGGAAGGCGCGGGGCGAGGACGGCCGCAAGTGGTGGCGGGACTTCGAGGAGGCCTTCGTCCGCCCCTTCGAGCTCTACCAGGTACCGGTGATCGAACTCGGGAAGCAGACCGAGCGTCAGGCCGTCTGCCAGGTCTTCGAGAAGGTCAACACCGGCGGCGTCACACTCACTGTCTTCGAGCTGCTCACCGCCACCTACGCCGCCGACGAGTTCGACCTGCGCAGCCACTGGGACAACGTGGTCCGGGCCGCGTGGAAAGCGCCGGAGTACCGCGTCCTCAAGGAGGTTTCCAACACCGACTTCCTGCAGGCCGTCACGCTGATGGCGACGGCCGCCCGGCGGGTCGAGGCGGCTACCGTCGGGGTCGACGAGGAACGGATGCCCCGGATCGGCTGCAAGCGCAAGGACATGCTGGAACTGGGTCTCGACGACTACCGCCGCTTCGCGCCACTGGTCGTCCAGGGCTTCAAGGACGCCGCCAAGTTCCTTCGCCAGCAGTACCTCTTCGACACCAAGTTCCTGCCCTACGGCACCCAGCTGATCCCGCTCGCCGCGATCCTCAGCATGCTCGGCGAGCATGCCGAGCCGGCGGGTGCACAGCTGAAGCTGGCCCGTTGGTACTGGTGCGGTGTCTTCGGCGAGTTGTACGGCGGCTCGACGGAGACCAGGTTCAGCCACGACCTCCCCGAGACCGTGGGCTGGGTGCGCGGCACGGGAGCCGAACCTCGCACCATCCGCGACGCCCGGTTCAGTGAGAGCCGCCTGCTGACATTGCGTACCCGCAACAGCGCCGCCTACAAGGGGATCTACGCCCTGCTGATGAAGGAAGGCGCCGTCGACTGGCGGACCGGTGAGAAGACCGAGATCACCGAGTACTTCGCAGAGGCCGTGGACATCCACCACATCTTCCCGCAGGCGTGGTGCGAGCGGGAGAACATCCCCAGGGGCAGCTACAACTCGATCGTCAACAAGACCCCTCTGACCGGACGCACCAACCGGATCATCGGCGGGGCAGCGCCCTCCTCCTACCTCCCCAGGCTCGCCAAGAATGCCGAGGTAGAGGCGGACACCGTGGCCGACCACATCCGTACCCACCTGGCTGATCCCGCGCTGCTCGCCAAGGATGACTTCGCGGGCTTCTTCAACGCTCGACAGCGGGCCCTGGTCGAGGCGATCGAGAAGGCCACAGGCAAGGCGGTCGTTGCCGAGGACGGGTACCCCACCACCGATCCGGTGGACGAGGGCGACGAAGACTGACCGTCGGCCAAGCGCCTTGGCGGCATCCCGCCCGAGCCCGGCCAGCTACTCGCCGGCCGGGCTCCTTGCCGTTCAGCCGCGGCCGATGTGCGGACAAAGCCGGCGCTGCTGGTAGGCCCCGTTGACGCCAGCGCCGACAACAGTCCAGAAGCCCCGCGATTCGGCGAAATGGCCTCCCAGCGTGTGCCACGCGATGCCTGGGTACTCAGCACGCAGCGCGGCCAGGCCCGCGGCGGCCAACCCACAACGCTGATACTGGGGGCCACGTGTGCGGTTGCTCGACCCAGCCGAGACCGCAGCGGTGGCATACCTGGTAATCGACGGAGAGCGCGAACTTCCCGTCCAGATTGGCGGCGCGCTGACACCACCCGACCCGGTCACCCGAGACCGTGTCCTGCCACGGCGTCCCAGCTCGGGGACTACTGGTAGGCCGTACTGTCGGCCGAGCCTCCCGCGGCTGATCCACTGCAGCGCTTCGCGCCAAGGTTCCCGCCCAGATACGCGCCCGACCTCGTGCGCACGCTGAGCAAGGGTCCGAGCCGCACGCTCTCGCTCATCTGCGATGGCCATACCGCCATGGTGCCCGAGTCATCGCGCGCCAGGGCAGGGCTTCGCACCGGCGTCGATCGCCGGACCGCACCCGGGGTTGGCCCCCTGTGCGGCCCCCACCGGCGAACAACTTGTCCGGCCACTACAAACAGGTGGGCTGTCGGGTCGTGCGCCGACAACTGACTCCCCGGCTTACGGGTGACCCGCACAGGGGCACTACAAGTGACCTAGATCACCAAAAGTTGATCTCGCGATTTGGGACACTCGGCGCGCACCGCCCCTGGAGGACACGCCCCGCGACCGAAATCCGACGAATCTAACGCCGTGCCAGCGACCATCTGGCACGACGACCCAAAATTGGTCCAGACAACAAGAAAGCCCCAGGCCGTTGACCTGGGGCTTTCCTTCCGAGCGGGCGACGAGAATCGAACTCGCGCTATAAGCTTGGGAAGCTCATGTTCTACCATTAAACTACGCCCGCCTGATCGGCCGTCAGGAGACTGGTCGATCAGCACTCACTCTACCCCATCGCCGCAGACGCCCCTACCGATCTTCCTGGGCGGGCCGGGCGAGGTCACGGGCCTGTGGTGGTCTCGTGCGGGGGTGGTGGCTCGGGCGTGGCGCGTGGGTGCGGGGGCGTACTGTGTGGGCCGCGCGGGATGCCCGGCGGTGCTCCGGTGGGCAGTGCGGAGGCGGTCCGGCTCCGACGCTCCGGGTGTTCTCCGGTCGGCCTCGCGCGGGTCTTCGGGGCGGCGAGCCGCTGTGCGGAATGTCTGGAAGATCCCCTAATGTGACGGCTGTCCCGCGATGCAAGTCCCGTCGGGGCGCTATGAGTACGGGGAAAGAATGGGAAGGGGATCGATGGACCAGCGCGCCGTCGTTCGTTGTGCCGAGGGGCACCTGTTCAGCACCAGCACGTTCCCGATGCAGAATCTCGGGCCGGCCCGGCTCGGCCCCGGCCGACTGATCCGGTGTCCGCAGTGCGGACGGATGCGCAGCTCGGTGCTCGCCGATGTGCGGGCGCTGTCGGCGCCGCAACTGGCGCGGGCGATGCGGCTGGAGGCCGCGGAGTTCCTGGCCTGAGTGCTCGGGGTGTGACGGGGCGGGCGTCGGCCGATTGGGCCGGGGCCCGCCCCTGCACGTAACCTCGAAGCGTGCTGCTCTCTGACAAGGACATTCGTGCCGAGATCGACAAGGGCCGGGTCGTCATCGACCCCTTCGACCCTTCGATGGTCCAGCCTTCAAGCATCGACGTTCGCTTGGACCGCTTCTTCCGGGTGTTCGAGAACCACCGCTACCCGCACATCGACCCCTCGGAGGAGCAGCCGGATCTGACCCGGCTGGTCGAGCCCGAGGGCGACGAGGCGTTCATCCTGCACCCGGGTGAGTTCGTGCTGGCGTCGACGTACGAGGTCATCACGCTGCCCGACGACGTCGCCTCCCGGCTGGAGGGCAAGTCGAGCCTCGGCCGGCTCGGGCTGCTCACGCACTCCACGGCCGGATTCATCGACCCCGGGTTCAGCGGGCACGTCACGTTGGAGCTGTCCAACGTCGCGACCCTGCCGATCAAGCTCTACCCGGGCATGAAGATCGGCCAGCTCTGCCTGGTCCGGCTCTCCTCGCCGTCCGAGCACCCGTACGGCTCCGAGCGCTACGGCTCGCGCTACCAGGGCCAGCGCGGCCCGACGGCCTCGCGCTCGCACCTGAACTTCCACCGCTCCCAGGTCTGACCCGGTCCGGTCGGAGAACGCAGCAACGGGCGGCCGCTCCCAGCACGGTAGCGGCCGCCCGTCGGCGTGTCCGGGGGTGTCAGGCGCGCTTGGGACGGGTGATCGCGGTCAGCTCGCCGCCGTCCTCGGTCAGGCGCAGCTCGGTGCGGAGCTCCGCCAGTTCGCCGAGGTGGCCCAGGTGGGTGCCGCCGCAGAAGATCGTGGCGGGGCCCTCGGGCAGCTCGCAGTGCCACTGGCGGCGGGCGGTCAGCTCGGGGCCGGGGGCCTCGATGCGGACGGCGGCGTCGGCGGCGACCCAGGCGGCGAGCAGGTCGTTGACGGCCGCGGTGAGGGCGGGCAGCGCATCGGCGAGGGCGGGCAGCTCGTCGGTGGCCTCGGCCGTGAAGCCCTTCTTCCGCAGCGACTTGCCGAGCCGGTAGGTGTCGGTGCTCGCCTCGGTGTCCATCACCGAGGACGCCATCGCGAGGCTGTCGAAGTCCGGGTTGCCGAAGGCGTCGGCGCGGCCCGGATCCTTGCGCCAGCGCGGGGCGAGGGCGGCGTTGAGGGCCAGGGCGAGCAGGTGGCAGCCGCTGTGCGAGGCGCTGAGTGCGGCCCGGCGCCGGGTGTCGACGGCGAGTGCGGCCGGACGGCCGGTGATGTCGCCCGGGTCGCCGGCGAGCACGTGCAGGACCAGCCAGGCCCACTCCTCGTCGCCGCGCCGCACCGGGATGTCCGCGCCGACCAGCAGGTCGCCGCCGTCCGGGCCGACGGCGCCGGTGAGGCAGTCCACGACCGGCAGCTCGATCCCGTCGACGGTGAGCGTGCCGGTGTCGGCGGGCTGGTCGGGCCAGGTGTGGTCGAGCGGGTGGAACGGGGTGGCGCCGGTGACGACGGCGTACCGGCCGTCCGTCAGCGGGTGGACCGCGAGCACGGGTGACTCGCCGGACACCGCCCCGGACGGGAAGGTGACATGGGTGGTGGAGAGGGTCATTCGCTGGCTCCGAGCGGGTGGTACGAGGGTGGGTGGTGCGGCAGGTGGTGCGAGGACGTGGGTGGTACGAGGGCGGCACGCGGGTGGGCGGCTCAGCCCAGCGTCGGCAGCTTGATGAGGACGAGCAGGGCCAGCAGCTGCAGCGAGGCGGCCCCGGCGGCCTTGCCCCAGGGCAGGTCGTGGACCCGGCGGACCATGGTGGTCAGCAGGACGGCGCAGAGCACCCAGGTGGCCCAGCCGACCGCCTGGACGACCACGTTGTCGGCCGGCAGGAACAGGGCGAGCAGCAGGCGGGGCGCGTCGGTGGTCCAGCCGATCAGGACGGCCAGGCCGACCGTCGACTGCCAGGGGCCGTCGCCGCCGAACTGCCGGGCCAGCCCGTAGGTGACGGCGCCCAGCATCGCGCCGGCGACGCTGAAGACGACGGCCGCGGCGGCGAGGGCGGTCAGCGCGACGGTGAAGGTCGAGTCGAGCACGTCGTCGCGGGTCAGGCCGAGGCCGAGCACGGCGAGTACGCCGTAGACCGCCGAGACCGTGAGCGCCGGCAGCCAGACCTGGTGGTCCCGGGCGCGGTCGAAGGTGGCGGACGGCGAGCGGTAGATGCCGGTCAGCAGCTCGCGCCAGCGCGGCCGGGGCCCCGAGACGTGCGGGGCGGACTGGCCGCCGGCCCGGTAGACGGCGACGTTGTCCTGGCCGTACTCGGGCGCGTAGCCGTCCTGGCCGTAGCCGCTCGGGTCGTAGCCGTCCTGGCCGTGGCCCTGCTGTGGGTACCCCTGCTGGGGGTAGCCGTCGCCGTACGGGGCGCCCTCCCCGGTCGGGAAGGCCCGGGTGTGGCCGGGCTGGTCCGAGGCGTACGGGTCGAAAGCGCCCTGCGGGGGCCCGGGCGCAGGGGTGTACGGGGCCCGGGGGTCGTACGGTCCCTGCGGCGGCCCGTAGCCGTCCGTCCCGGACGCGGCCGCACCGGCCGCGCCGTTCCCGGACGCGCCAGATCCACCGGGCGTCCCCGCGGCGGGGCCGGGGCGTTGGGGCGCCGTGAAGTACTCGGGTCCGCCCGTCTGCCCGTACTGCTGCTGCGGGTGCCCCCCAGGGGGAGCCGTCCACCCCCGGGGGTCGGCGCCCGGACCGTTGTCGTATCGATTGCCAGCCACGTTCCGAAGGTACCGGTACCGCCGCCCGGACGGCGGTCGATCATGGGGCCCGGACCGGATTGCAGCGAGCCTGTGACGGGCGGGCGGCGCCGGCCGGTCTCCCGGAGCCGCCCGCCCCGCCGCTCTCAGCGCTCGGCGCCGACCCTCGGCGCGTGGATGGCGGCCGCCGCCGAGGCGCCGGCCGGGCAGCCGCCGGGGCCGGCGGTGGTCCGTACCGCGCCGACCGGCAGCAGCGTGCCGCAGGCGATCCGGATGCCGCTGGGCAGCTCGTTGTCGGCCTCCACCGTCGCGCCGTCGCCGATCACGGCGCCGTCGAGCGAGGTGCGGGCGCCGATCACCGCGTACGCGCCCACGATGGAGTCCTTCACCAGGGTGTCGGGGCCGATCGAGGCGCCCGGCAGGATCACACTGCCCTCGACGATGGCGCCGGCCT
Source organism: Kitasatospora sp. NBC_00315 (assembly GCF_041435095.1). Taxonomy (NCBI): domain Bacteria; kingdom Bacillati; phylum Actinomycetota; class Actinomycetes; order Kitasatosporales; family Streptomycetaceae; genus Kitasatospora; species Kitasatospora sp. NBC_00315. The sequence continues at coordinate 4,288,246 of NZ_CP108025.1, forward strand.
CGACGACCGAGCCCTCGGAGACCACCGTCCCGGCGCCGAGTACGGCGCCGGGGTGGACGGTGGCGCCCGGCAGCAGCAGGGCGTCACCGGTGGGGCCGGGGACGGCCGGGGAGTCGACCTTGCCGAGCACCAGGTCGGCGGAGCCGCGCACGAAGGCGGCGGGTGTGCCGAGGTCCAGCCAGTACGAGGTGTCGACCACGCCGCGCAGCAGGGCGCCGGTGGCCAGCAGCTCGGGGAAGGTCTCGCGCTCGACCGACACCTCCCGGCCGGCCGGGATGCGGTCGATCACCGAACGGGTGAAGACGTAGCAGCCGGCGTTGATCTGGTCCGTGACGATCTGCTCGGGCGTCTCGGGCTTCTCCAGGAACTCCAGCACCCGGCCGTCCTTCGCGGTCGGCACCAGGCCGAAGGCGCGCGGGTCCTCGACCCGGGTGAGGTGCAGGGTGACGTCCGCGCCGGCGGCCACGTGGCCGTCGCGCAGCGCGGCGATGTCGACGCCGGACAGGATGTCACCGTTGAAGACCAGCACCGGGTCGTCGGGCCCGCAGGTCAGGCCCGAGGCCGCGTTGCGGATGGCGCCGCCGGTGCCGAGCGGTTCGCGCTCGGTCAGGTAGACCAGTTCGATGCCGTACGGGGTGCCGTCCTGGAAGTGGTCCTCGAACACCTCTGCCAGGTACGAGGTGGCCAGGACCACCCGGGTGACCCCGGCGGCCGCCGCGCGGGCCAGCTGGTGCGCGATGAAGGGGACGCCCGCCACGGGGAGCATGGGCTTGGGGGTGTGGGTCGTCAACGGGCGCAGTCGCGTGCCCTTGCCGCCGACCAGCATGATCGCCTCGGTCATGGTCTGCGCTGTTCCCCTTGTGCTCCGGTGCGGCGCCGCCGCGGTGCGGCCACAGCGCCTCCGCTGTTCGGTGTGACCCTCCCGGTCGGTCTCCGGGTGCGGGCCGGACCCGCACGGCGCGGGTCAGGCGCCTACTGTATTTCCTTCCCGTGAGAGCAGGTCCAGTCGGCTGCCCGTTCGGCGGGAGGTACGGGCCCGGTGGCCCGTCGTACGACCGGGCCCGGCCCACGCCGAGTGGCGTGGGCCGGGCCCGGGTTGTAGCAGAACTGTCGCGTGGCGCCGCGCGGGCGGTGCCGGGGACGAATGACCCGAACGGGGGTCAGGCGTCGACGGTCTCGCTCTGCGCCTCGGCGCCCGGCAGGGCCTTGACGGAGTCCAGCAGCAGCTGGGCGACGTCGACGACCTTCAGGTGCTCCTTCACGGCGCCCTCGCCCGTGGCGCCGCCGTTCGACGCCTTCTTGCCGTTCACCGAGTCGGAGAGCATCACGAGGCAGAACGGGCAGGCGGTGGAGACGATGTCGGGGTTGAGGGAGAGCGCCTCGTCCACCCGCTCGTTGTTGATGCGCTTGCCGATCCGCTCCTCCATCCACATCCGCGCGCCGCCCGCGCCGCAGCAGAAGCCGCGCTCCTTGTGACGGTGCATCTCCTGCTGGCGCAGACCGGGGACCTTGTCCATGATCTCGCGCGGCGGGCTGTAGACCTTGTTGTGCCGGCCCAGGTAGCAGGGGTCGTGGTAGGTGATCAGGCCCTCGACCGGGTTGACCGGCAGCAGTCGGCCCTCGTCGATCAGGTGCTGCAGCAGCTGGGTGTGGTGGATGACCTCGAAGTGGCCGCCCAGCTGCGGGTACTCGTTGGCGATGGTGTTGAAGCAGTGCGGGCAGGTGGCCACGATCCGCTTGGTCGGGGCGTCCTCCAGCGCGGCGTTCAGCGTCTCGACGTTCTGCGCGCCGAGCATCTGGAACAGGAACTCGTTGCCGAGGCGGCGGGGGGAGTCGCCGGAGCAGGTCTCCTCCTTGCCGAGGATCGCGAACTTGACGCCCGCGGTGTGCAGCAGCTCGGCGAAGGCCTTGGTGGTCTTCTTCGCGCGGTCCTCCAGGGCGCCGGCGCAGCCGACCCAGTAGAGGTACTCGACCTCGGCGGGGTCGATGTCCTCACCGATCACCGGCACCTCGATGCCGGTCTCCTTCTTGAGCTCCTTCACCCAGTCGAGGCGGGCCTTGGTGGCCATGCCCCACGGGTTGCCCTTGTTCTCCAGGTTCTTGAGCATCGTCCCGGCCTCGGTCGGGAAGGAGCTCTCGATCATCACCTGGTACCGGCGCATGTCGACGATGTGGTCGATGTGCTCGATGTCCACCGGGCACTGCTCGACGCAGGCGCCGCAGCTGGTGCAGGACCAGAGCACGTCCGGGTCGATGACGCCGTTCTCCTCGGCGGTGCCGACCAGCGGGCGCTCGGCCTCGGCCAGCGCGGCCGCGGGGACGTCCTTGAGCTGCTCGGCCGTGGCGATCTCGTTGCCCTCGGCGTCCTTGCCGCCGCCGGCCAGCAGGTACGGCGCCTTGGCGAAGGCGTGCTCGCGCAGGCTCATGATCAGCAGCTTGGGGGACAGCGGCTTGCCGGTGTTCCAGGCGGGGCACTGCGACTGGCAACGGCCGCACTCGGTGCAGGTGGAGAAGTCGAGGATGCCCTTCCAGGAGAAGTGCTCGACCTGGGAGACGCCGAAGACGGCGTCGTCGGCCGGGTCCTCGAAGTCGATCGGGGCGCCCCCGCTGGTCATCGGGCGCAGCGCGCCCAGCGCCACGTCGCCGTCCTCCTCGCGCTTGAAGAAGATGTTGAAGAAGGCGAGGAAGCGGTGCCAGGCCACGCCCATCGACGGGTTGACGCCGATGGTGATCGCCCACGCGAAGGAGATGCAGATCTTCAGCATCGCGAACAGGTAGATCAGGTTCTCCAACGTCCCGCGCGACAGGCCCCGGAAGGCCACCACCAGCGGGTAGGAGATCAGGTAGGCGGCCTCGTACGACTGGACGCCCGCGAGGGCGCCCTCCAGACCGCGCAGCACCATGATGCAGATGCCGATGCCGAGGATCGTGTACTCGACGTAGAAGGCCTGCCAGGCGATCGAGCCGGCGAAGCGCGACTTGCGGCCGGCCCGGCCGGGCAGGCTGAGCAGGCGGATCACGATCAGGGTGGCGATGCCCAGCGTGGTGAGGGCGCCGACCAGCTCGGTGAAGATCTCGAACGGCAGCCAGTGGCCGATCACCGGGATGACCCACTCGGCGTCGAAGAGCTGGCCGAAGGCGGTCACCAGGGTGCTGATCAGGGTGAAGAAGCCGACCGCGACGAACCAGTGGGCGACGCCGACGACGCCCCACCGGTTCATCCGGGTGTGGCCGAGGAACTCGACCGCCACCGTCCTGGTCCGGGCGACCGGGTTGCCGGTGCGGGTGGAGTCCGGTTGGCCGGTCTTCACCACCTGGTAGATGTACGCGGCCGCACGGGCGGCGAGCGCGGTGCCGATCACAGTGGTGACCAGCGAGATGACGATCGCTGCTAGCTGCATCGGCTCTCCGTCTCCTGCGGCTGGGTGTGCACGGGTAGTAAGGTCCGGACCGATTGTACTCATCGGTAACTTGCTGGGTGGACCTCGGCGGAGATTACCGCGCGTTAACCTCCGGTCAGAAGACGTGGCAGGTATGGCGGCAGTCACTTAGGGCCTGCTCACCCGCATGGCCCCTCTGTTGGGTGGGCTCGGCTCGCCTCCGGGGCGCTTCGGTCCGGCGCCGACGGTCGTCGCTCCCGCGGTCGCTTCGCTCCCTTCCTCGCTCTCTCCCTTTCGGCACCGGCGCGCCCCTTCGGCTCGCTCGCGGGCTGTGGGGGCTCGGCTCACCTCCGGGGCGCTCTGGTCCGGTGCCGACGGTCGTCGCTCCCGCGGTCGCTTCGCTCCCTTCCTCGCTCTCTCCCTTTCGGCACCGGCGCGCCCCTTCGGCTCGCTCGCGGGCTGTGGGGGCTCGGCTGGTCCGGGGTTGGGGTCGGGGTCGGGGTCGGGGGCTGGGGCGCTGGTCGGGGGGCTTCGGGGAGGAGGCGGCGCAGCAAAGTTGAGTGGTGTCCACTCAACGCTGTTGACGGTGAGCATCTCGTCATGCATGCTTGAGCCTGTAAAGCTCAACTCTTCCGTGGAGGTATTTACGATGGCACGCGCGGTCGGTATCGACCTCGGCACGACGAACTCGGTCGTCAGCGTTCTGGAGGGTGGCGAGCCCACCGTCATCACGAACGCCGAGGGCGCTCGGACCACGCCGTCCGTCGTCGCCTTCGCCAAGAACGGCGAGGTGCTCGTCGGCGAGGTCGCCAAGCGCCAGGCGGTCACCAACGTCGACCGGACCATCCGTTCGGTCAAGCGTCACATGGGGACCGGGTGGAAGGTCAACCTGGACGGCAAGGACTTCAACCCCCAGCAGATCAGCGCCTTCATCCTGCAGAAGCTCAAGCGGGATGCCGAGGCCTACCTGGGCGAGACGGTCACCGACGCCGTCATCACCGTCCCGGCGTACTTCTCCGACTCGGAGCGCCAGGCCACCAAGGAGGCCGGTGAGATCGCGGGCCTCAACGTCCTGCGCATCGTCAACGAGCCCACCGCGGCCGCCCTGGCCTACGGCCTGGACAAGGACGACCAGACCATCCTGGTCTTCGACCTCGGCGGCGGCACCTTCGACGTCTCCCTGCTGGAGATCGGCGACGGGGTCGTCGAGGTGAAGGCCACCAACGGTGACAACCACCTCGGTGGTGACGACTGGGACCAGAAGGTCGTCGACCACCTGGTGAAGGTCTTCCAGTCCGGTCACGGCGTCGACCTCTCCAAGGACAAGATGGCGCTCCAGCGCCTGCGCGAGGCCGCCGAGAAGGCGAAGATCGAGCTGTCCTCGTCCTCCGAGACGTCGATCAACCTGCCCTACATCACGGCCTCCGCCGAGGGCCCGCTGCACCTGGACGAGAAGCTCACCCGGGCCCAGTTCCAGCAGCTGACCGCCGACCTGCTGGAGCGCTGCAAGACGCCGTTCCACAACGTCATCAAGGACGCGGGCATCTCGCTCTCCGAGATCGACCACGTCGTCCTGGTCGGTGGCTCGACCCGTATGCCGGCCGTCGCCGAGCTCGTCAAGGAGATGACCGGCGGTCAGGACGCCAACAAGGGCGTGAACCCGGACGAGGTCGTCGCCATCGGCGCCGCCCTGCAGGCCGGTGTCCTGAAGGGCGAGGTCAAGGACGTCCTGCTGCTCGACGTCACCCCGCTGTCCCTGGGTATCGAGACCAAGGGCGGCATCATGACCAAGCTGATCGAGCGCAACACCACGATCCCGACCAAGCGCTCCGAGATCTTCACCACGGCCGAGGACAACCAGCCGTCCGTGCAGATCCAGGTCTACCAGGGCGAGCGCGAGATCGCCTCGTACAACAAGAAGCTCGGCATGTTCGAGCTGACCGGCCTGCCCCCGGCCCCCCGTGGCCTGCCGCAGATCGAGGTCACCTTCGACATCGACGCCAACGGCATCATGCACGTCGGCGCGAAGGACCTCGGCACCGGCAAGGAGCAGCGGATGACCGTCACCGGTGGCTCCGCGCTGCCGAAGGACGACATCGAGCGCATGATGCGCGAGGCCGAGCAGTACGCCGAGGAGGACCACAAGCGTCGCGAGTCGGTCGAGACCCGCAACCAGGCCGAGCAGCTCGTCTACTCGACCGAGAAGTTCATCGCGGACAACGCCGACAAGCTCCCGGCCGACGTCAAGACCGAGGTCGAGACCGCCATCGGCGAGCTCAAGGACGCCCTCAAGGGTGAGGACATCGCGGCCATCCGCGAGGCCACCGAGAAGGTCTCCACCACCGCCCAGAAGCTCGGCACGGCGCTCTACGCCAACGCCGACGCCTCCGGTGCCGCCGCTGCCGGTGACGGCGCGTCGGCCGGTGCGGCCCCCGAGGACGACGTGGTCGACGCCGAGATCGTCGACGACGAGAAGCCCAAGGGTGGTGCGGCATGACGGAGAAGCCGCAGGGCGCTGAGCCCGGCGACGACTCCACCGCCGAGGAGGCTGTCCTGAAGGCCGCCGAAGAGGCTGTCTCGGGCGACAACACCTCGGAGGAGCTCGCCGCTGCCAAGCGTGAGCTGGCCGAGCGCACTGGTGACCTCCAGCGCCTCCAGGCCGAGTACCAGAACTACCGCAAGCGGGTCGAGCGGGATCGGATGACGGTCCGTGAGATCGCGGTCTCCAACATCCTGGAAAGCCTGATCCCGGTCCTGGACGACATCGGCCGGGCCCGCGAGCACGGCGAGGTGACGGGTGGCTTCAAGTCCGTCTCCGACAGCCTGGAGACGGTCGTCGCCAAGCTGGGCCTGCAGCAGTTCGGCAAGGAGGGCGAGCCCTTCGACCCGACGATCCACGAGGCGCTGATGCACAGCTACTCGTCGGACGTCACGGAGGACACCTGCGTGCAGATCCTCCAGCCGGGCTACCGGATCGGCGAGCGGATCATCCGCCCGGCGATGGTCGCGGTGGCGGAGCCCCAGCCGGGCACCCAGACCACGGCCGCCCCGGACGACGCCGACAAGGCGGAGGACGGCGACGCCGACAAGGCTGACGGTGGCGCGGAAAGCTGACACCCTGTGCGCTGCGGGGTCGTACGTCGTCCAGTACGGCGAACGGCTCCGCAGCGCCGTATCCGCCGACGGTTCCGATACCGTCGGCAGCGGATCCACTGAGCACGGATCTATTGACTCTGGGAGGTGGCGGCAGCCATGAGCGGCAAGGACTACGTGGAAAAGGACTACTACAAGGTCCTCGGCGTGCCCAAGGACGCCACCTCGGCGGAGATCAAGAAGACCTACCGCAAGCTGGCCCGCGAGTTCCACCCCGACGCCAACAAGGGCGACGTCAAGGCCGAGGACCGCTTCAAGGACATCTCCGAGGCCTATGACGTCCTGTCGGACGACAAGCGCCGCAAGGAGTACGACGAGGCCCGCACCCTCTTCGCCAACGGCGGCTACCGCTCCGGCGGCCCCGGCGGCGGCAACTACAGCTTCGACTTCGGCGACCTCTTCACCGGCACCCAGGGCCCCCAGGGCGGCGGTGGCGGCGGGATCGGCGACGTGTTCGGCGGCCTCTTCGGCCGGGGCGGCCGGCAGGCCCAGCCGCGCCGGGGTGCCGACGTCGAGACCGAGGTCACCCTCAGTTTCGAGGAGGCGGTGGACGGCGCGACCGTGCCGCTGCGGATGACCAGTCAGGCCCCCTGCCGTAGCTGCAGCGGTACCGGTGCCCGGGCCGGCACCACCCCGCGGGTCTGTCCGACCTGTGTCGGGGCCGGCACCGTCAGCCGTGGCCAGGGCGCCTTCGCGCTCTCCGAGCCCTGCCGGGACTGCCGGGGCCGAGGCATGATCGTCGACGACCCGTGCGCCGACTGCCACGGCAGCGGACGCGCCAGCTCCGCCCGCACCATGCAGGTCCGGATCCCGGCCGGCGTCCAGGACGCGCAGCGGATCCGGCTCAAGGGCAAGGGCGCGCAGGGCGAACGCGGCGGCCAGCCGGGCGACCTCTTCGTCCTCGTGCACGTCGACCCGCACCCGGTCTTCGGGCGCAAGGGCGACAACCTGACGGTGGCGGTGCCGGTGTCCTTCCCCGAAGCGGCGCTGGGCGGCACCATCGAGGTGCCGACACTCAAGGGCCCGTCGGTGAAGCTCAGACTGCCCGCGGGGAGTGCCAACGGCCTCACGCTGCGGGCTCGTGGAAAGGGCGCCACCCGCAAGGACGGCACCCGCGGGGACCTGCTGGTCACCGTGGAGGTCGTGGTACCGCAGCACGTCACCGGCGACGCGCTGTCGGCCCTGGAGCAGTACCGCGAGGCCACCGCCTCGGACGACCCGCGAGCCGACCTCTTCCGGGCGGCGGAGGGAGCGTGACCCGACATGAACCGTGACTCGATCGGTGTCGGCCTCGGCGACGGCCTCCCCGGAGGCCCCCGCCCCGGCCGTGCCACCCGCAACCCGGCGGGCGTGCCCGCGTACGTGCTGACCGAGGACACCCCGGTCTACGTCATCTCGGTCGCCGCCGAGCTGTCCGGGCTGCACCCGCAGACCCTGCGCCAGTACGACCGCCTCGGCCTGGTCTGCCCCGACCGTACGGCCGGCCGTGGCCGCCGCTACTCGGCCCGGGACATCCAGCAGCTGCGCGAGGTCCAGCGGCTCTCCCAGGACGAGGGCATCAACCTGGCGGGAATCAAGCGGATCATCGAGTTGGAGAACCAGGTCGCCGCGCTGCAGTCGCGCATCACCGAACTGGCCGACTCCCTGGAGGGCGCCGCCAGCGCGCTCCAGCAGCGGGAGGCCGCCGTGCACGCCTCCTACCGGCGTGACCTGGTGCCCTACCAGCAGGTCACGCAGTCGAGCGCGCTGGTGGTGTGGCGCCCGAAGCGCTAGTTCCCGTTTTTCGTATGACGACGCCGTGCGGCCCGGGATCCTTCCGGCCGCACGGCGTCGTCACGGAAAAAGCCTGCCCCCCGGACAGGGGGTGTCCATCGGCCCGCCGACGTGGCAGTCTGCCTCCCGCACCATCTCCCGCCGGATCCCTGTGCGATGCTCGGTCCCCCTGTGCCACAGTTGCGGCTTAGGATCGTGCAGGACTCGCTACCGGACCGGGAGCAAAGGTTCGGTCAGAGGCAAGGAGCCGCGCATGGGTGGGGCTGAGGAGCCGGGTCTCACAGCCAGCGGCCTCGGCCGCCTGTCGCCCGAAGCCCGCGCTCTGTACAAGGCCGCCGTGCAGGCACACGGTCGGCTGATTCCCGCCGAGGGCGATGTCAACGAGGACGGCCATCTGCGCGAACTGGTCGACATCGGCCTGCTCGTGCCCGACGTGGAGGATCCCGGCACGCTGATCGCCGTCGATCCGAAACTGCTCTCCGCCGGGCTCAGCGCGGCCTGGCAGCGCAGGGCCCTGGAGCTGCTGAGCCGGGCGGTCGCGCTGCCGGCGGACTTCCAGGAGCTCAGCCAGGCGTACGGCCAGGTAGGCAGGGGTTCCGAGGCCGGTGGGCCGGTGGAGCACCTGCACGGCAAGACCGAGATCAACCAGCGGCTGGCCGAGCTGATGGAGAGCAGCGCCAAGGAGGTGCTGAGCGCCCAGCCCGGAGGCGGTGCCCGTTCCTTCCCGACCGCGGCGGCGATCGCGCTCGACGTCGGCATGCTCCGGCGCGGTGTGTCCCGGCGGACGATCTACCAGCCGAGCACCCGTTACTCGGCGCCGACCCGTGAATACGTCGCCGCGATGACCGAGGCGGGCGGTGAGGTCCGCACTCTTGCCGAGCCCTTTACCCGCATGATCGTCGTCGACCGCGCCACGGCGATCATCCCGATCAGCGGGGACACCGAGCGGGCGGCGTTCATCCGGGACGAAGCCGTGATCGGCTTCTTCGTCAGCCTCTTCGAGAGCTGCTGGGAGCGGGCCATCCCATTTCAGGGGGGTCACGAGGTGCCGCCCGAGGTGCTCTCCAGATTGCGGGAGAACATTCTCCGAATGATGTTGCAGGGCGTCGGGCACCGTGTGATCGCGCGCAACCTCGGGCTCAGTGAGCGCACGCTGGCGAGGCACATCGCGGACCTGCGTGAGGAGTACGCCGCAGAGACGCTCTTCCAGCTCGGCTGGAAGCTGTCGGAGAGTCATCGTGCGCTGCCGTTGTTCGGCAGCGACGACGACTCCGAATAATCCGGGCCTCAGGTCCAGATCACGTCGGCCATCGTGGTGACGGTGGCCTTGCCTGCCACAGGGGGCGCTGCCGGTGCGGTTGCCGGCTGGGCCTGGGAGCCTTCGGCGCGGGTCCAGATCACATCAGCGTGAACCGGACCCGAACTCAAGAGGACCGCCGCGCCGGCGAGTATGACCGATGCCACGAAACGGCGCGCGTTGCGCACGAGGACCACTTCCCATCAGACGAAGCTGCTCTCGGCTCGTTCGACCTTGTTCGAGCCACTGGGCCGATTATGGTGCACAACCACGGGCATGTCAGTGACGCACTCGTCTCACCTGTTCGAGGGCGTGCTCACTCTTCCAGGATCGGGGTATCGATCGGGCGTGTTCGGCGTGTCATCTAACTGCCTGGCAGTGAGATGACACCACGTGCCAGTGGACTCGTCACCGCGCCCGGGGACACGATCAGTGCACCGACCGATCGTTGAGCGACGAAGCGTCAGCAATCGTCATGCGCACTTCATCTTTTCCATGTTAAACCATGCCCTGTCAACCCCTGAGCATGTTCCGAACAGCCGCTTCGCCCACTGGGATATGGCACTCACCCGGTCGGCCTTTCGACGGAGTCGACATGAATGAGCCCTACCAGCGCGACCACGCCGGCCATGCCCCCGAGGGCCGGCGAGCACGCGTGTTCCTCGCCGCGCCGCTGATGCGACTGACCGGGCCGGCGGACAGCGTGGTGACCCTGGCCAGCCGCACCCGCCTCACGACGCTCCGCTCCACGCTCCTGCGCAGCGGCGCCGCCGTCTACAGCGCGCACCACAGCGACGCCTGGACGGTGGCCGGCCGGGTGCCGGAGCCCCGGGTCCCGTCGGACTTCCGCGCGCTGCAGACCGCCGACCTCGTCTTCGCGTACGTCGGTGCCCCGCTCAGCGCCGGCGTCAGCCTGGAGCTCGGCTGGGCCTCGGCGCTGCGCAAGCCGGTCGTCCTGCTGGTGGACGAGGCGATCACGCACAACCCGCTGATCGCCACCATCGAGCAGGTCGCCCCGGTGCTGCCGCTCGTCTTCGACGACACCTGGTCGCAGGAGGCCCTGCGGCACACCGTCGAGACGGCACTCGACTGGGCCGGCATGGCGCTGTCGCTGCGTGAGGGCTTCTGGACCGCGCCCGGCGAGCAGTTCACCATTCCGCGCCAGCAGCCGCCGGCCGTCGGCCCGTTCGACTTCTGGACCACCGGCGCCGCGACCGGCTGACGCCCGCACCGGCCGTTCGCCGGGCTCCCCCCGGGCTCCCCGCACCCGACCGTCCCCCTGCCGCTCCCGTTCGGCCGGCGTACCGCCCGGGCCCCGGCCCCCGCCGCGCCCGCCACGAACGCCGTACCGCCCTCGCCCGCACCCCCGGGCGTCGCCGTGGTCCCTCGGCCGCCGGTGACGGCCGGTCCGGCGAGCAGCTCGCACCGGACGGGGACACGGCGTGTCCACCCGCGAGAGCGGAGCAGGAAGCCCGCCGCCCCGTGGCTGCCGGGGTGGTGGCGTTCAGTCACCGCGGCCCCCGCGCATCTGCCAGCCCAGCTGGAAGAGGGTCTGGGCGCCGTGGCGCTCGCGCAGGCGGGAGATGTGGCCGGCCACGGTGCGCTCGCTGAGGCCCATCCGGGTGGCGACGGCGCGCTGGGTGAGGCCGGAGGCCAGCAGGCGGCCGACGCGATCGGCGGCGTGGTGGGCGGAGCCCTTCACCCCGGCCGTGTCCCATTCGACGGTCTCGGCGCGGGTCCAGTCGCGTTCGAACACGCCGACCAGGAAGGCGACCGCGGCGGGATCGGTCACGAAGGACGCCCGGGTGTGGTCGTCGGCCGCCGGGATGACCGCCACCGTACGGTCGAAGATGATCATCCGGTGGAACGCCTCGTCCAGGACGCGGACCTGAGCCCCCTGTGCGGTGACGCGCGAGGCGTAGGCCACCACCGCGGGCTCGGCGAGCACCGAGGGCTGGTAGAGCGTGCGCAGGGCCCGTCCGCGGCCGAGCAGGGCGAGATCCTGCCGGGTGGCGATCTCCATGGCCGCCGCCGGCCGGTGGCCGGGCTGGACGGTGAGCACTTCCTCGGTGCAGTCCGACAGCAGCTGGGTGATCCGGTGGCGGATGTGGGTGTGCCCCTCGATGAGTTCGGAGCTGCCCGGCTGGTCGAGCCGGCGCGGCACCGCGTCATAGGCCCGGGTGAGGCCGTCCAGGGCGCTGGGGAGGCTCTCGGCGCGGACCAGGAGGCGGGTGGCCTCCGTGCGGAGTTCGGCGCCCAGACGGTCGCTGACGGCCCGCGGGCTGACGGCCGTGTAGGAGGCGTCCATCGAGTTCGGCATCACCAGGCCGACGTCCACCAGCTGGCGCAGTGCCGCCTCGTCGGACTCCGTCACCGCCGTGGCCGGCAGTCGCCCGCCCTCGGCCAGGATCGCCAGGTACAGCTGCCGGGCCGTTTCGTCGGGCGTGTCGGTGCCCGGATCGGCGGTCGGATCCGCAGTCACCTCGAACACTCCCTGCCGGATGTACCTCAACGTTCGATCATGATCGCAGCAGTGGCGCCGGGGCGCGATCGCGGTCGCTGCGCCGGCGGCCCCCGAGCGCCCGGGACATGCGGTCGCACGTCCCGCACCCGGGAGCCCGCCGGTGCACACCAGTGCCACAGGCGCTTCCGGTGAGGCGGAGCAGCAACGCCTCACCGGCTCCGGTTCGGTCGGCCATCACCACACATGGCCTCCCGCCGGCGCTCTCCCCCCTGTGCGCCGGCACGGACGTACCGGGCGCACCCACGTGAAGAGCAAGTCGCCGGCTTCAGGCTGCGGTTGCCTGGACGACCTGGCGTGAACCCAGCCTCACAGTGTGTCGGCCGGTGAACAAGTGGCGTCCGATTGCATGTTTCCGCAAGTGCAGGAACTTGCAGGCGGCCGACGCGGCTTCCAGGTGCGCAATTCGCCGAATTTCAGCCCATTCCGTTGGTGGGTCCCCGGGGAGTGTCCGCCGACCAAACGGTCATTCGGTGCGGCGGGGCACGACCGACATCATCACCCCCCCTGTCGGAAATCCGCTCCGATCCGGTGTTCCGGCATCCGATTTCCCGCCGTCCGCCGACCGGGCGGGAGGGGCCGGTGCGAGTGGGCCGGGGAGGGCGGCGGCGCCGCGGTCCGGAGTGTCGCCGACCGACGGCGGCCGGGATATTCGGTCGCCCGGCCGGATATCCCGGCGGAAAGGGCGGAGGGCGAAAAGCCGTGGCGGCGCCCAGGGGCCGCCACGGCCCCCGGGCGGGGCGGGAGCAGGGCGCCGGCGCCCCGCGCGGCCGCCGGGCCGGGTCGGGGGCGGCCGGGCCCGGCGGAAGTCCGGCGGCCGGAAGGACTCCCATGGGGCGCCCGGCTCCGAGGGTGCGGAGGAAAAGCGAGAATGTATCGGCGATGTGCAGAAATGGTGTCCGCCCAAGACTTCGAGGGTCCGCCCGGGCATTCACCACGAGGCTGTGCGGACCGGTCGCCCGCAGCGTTTCGGGTGCTGTCGAATATCGTTCGACCGAAGGCTCTCCGAGCCCCTGCCGGAGAACGGCTCCCTCGAATCGGCCGTGCGCCGATTCGAGGGAGCCGGCGCGCCCGCTCGGAACGGGTTCGGTGATGACGGACTTCCCATACCGGGCCGCTGCCGTCGACGGATTCGGTACCGCGGACCGTTCCGGGGCCGGTGGCCGGTTTCCGACGGACCGTTTCCGACGGACCGCCCGCGGGCCCCGCGGGCCCGCCGGTGTTCCGGGCCCGCCCGCCCGCGCTCCCGCCCGTGCTCCCGTCCGCGCTCCCGGCCCGTGACCCGGCTCGACCCCGTCACCCGTTCGGGGGAGGCCGGGGGCGACCGTCGCAACGGACGCCCCGGTGGTGTCGATGTCGCCGGCCCCCGTTCGACGTTCCGGGTAGAGGCCGGCAACGGCCGGACGCGCCGTCCGGACGCCCCGGCGGCGGACCCGGAGACCTACGGAGACACGTCATGCGATTCATGGTGCTGGTCAGGGCGGACGAGCGGAGCGAGGCGGGCGTGCTCCCGGCCGAGGACATGACCGACGCGATGGACAGGTACAACGACGAACTGGTCAGGGCGGGCGTCCTGCTCGCCGGCGAGGGGCTCCGACCGAGCACCGAGGGCGCCCGGGTCACCTTCTCGGGCGGCCGGGCCACCGTCACCGAAGGTCCGTTCGCCGAGGCCGGGGAGCTGATCGCGGGCTACTGGCTGATCGAGGTGTCGTCGAAGGCGGAGGCCGTCCAGTGGGCCACCCGGATCCCGTTCGAGGACGGCGCGGTGGAGTTGCGCAGGGTCTTCGACGCGACGGACCACCCGGCCGGGACCGTCCTGCCCGGGACAGCCGGGAAGGAGCGGACACCGCGCGAGGAGCGGCCGCGGAACGCGCCGCAGGCGTAGCGGTCCACGCCGCCGCGGTGGCGGGCGGGCCGGGGAGGCGGGCGCGTCGGTGGTTGTCCCCGGCCGGGCCGAGCTGCTCTGATGGGTGGCCGTGACATCCTCCGAGGACAGCCCGCCAGGCCCGCCCCCGACCGCCGGCGCCGGGCACGCGGACGCGGACGCGGACGCGGACGCCGGGCAAGGGGACGCGGACGGGGCCGCCGGGCAAGGGGACGCGGCCGCCGACGCCGGACGCGCGATCGACGCGGTCTGGCGGATCGAGTCGGCACGGCTGATCGCCGGTCTGGCCCGGATCGTGCGCGACGTCGGCCTGGCCGAGGAACTGGCCCAGGACGCACTGGTCGCCGCACTGGAGCAGTGGCCGCACTCGGGTGTGCCGCGCAACCCCGGTGCCTGGCTGATGGCCACCGCGAAGCACCGGGCGGTGGACAGCCTGCGGCGCAAGGACGTGCTCCGCCGCAAGATCGACGAACTCGGCCACCGGCTCACGGTCGAGGGGGAGGGCGCGGGGACCGGATCGGAGCTCGACGAGGCTCTCGACCGGATGGAGGACGACATCGGGGACGACCTGCTGCGGCTGGTGTTCACCGCCTGTCACCCCGTGCTGTCCACCGAGGCCAGGGTGGCGCTCACTCTGCGCCTGCTCGGCGGCCTGACCACCAAGGAGATCGCCCGCGCCTTCCTCACCCCCGAGTCGACCGTGGCGCAGCGGATCGTCCGGGCCAAGCGGACCCTGGCCGACGCGAAGGTCCCGTTCGAGGTTCCGAAGGGCGACGAACTCGCGGTCCGGCTGGCCTCGGTGCTCGAGGTGCTCTACCTGATCTTCAACGAGGGGTACGCCGCGACGACCGGGGACGACTGGATGCGGCCGGCGCTCTGCGCGGAGGCACTGCGGCTCGGCCGCGTGCTGGCCGAACTCGCCCCGGGGGAGCCGGAGGTGCACGGGCTGGTCGCTCTGATGGAGATCCAGGCGTCGCGTACGGGCGCGCGGACCGGCCCGTCCGGTGAGCCCGTACTGCTGCTCGACCAGGACCGCGGTCACTGGGACCACGTCCTGATCAGGCGTGGCCTCGCGGCTCTTGAGCGCGCCGAACGGGCCGCCGCGGAGCCGGCCACCGGCTCGGAGCCGGCCACGGGTTCGGGCGGGGCGCCGGACGTAGGGCCGGACGTAGGGCCGGACGAGGGCGCGGGCGGCCCTCCGCGCCCGCCGGGGCCCTACCGGCTGCAGGCCGGGATCGCGGCCTGTCACGCCCGGGCGCGCACCGCACAGGAGACGGACTGGGTGCGCATCGCGGCGCTCTACGCGGCTCTCGCGCGGGTCGTGCCGTCCCCGGTCGTGGAGCTGAACCGGGCGGTCGCGCTGTCGATGGCGTTCGGCCCGGCCGCCGGGCTGGCGCTGGTGGACGAGCTGGTCTCCGAGCCGGTGCTCAAGGACTACCACCTGTTGCCGAGCGTGCGCGGTGACCTGCTGGCCAAGCTGGGCCGCCACGCGGAGGCGTACGCGGAGCTCTCCCGCGCGGCCGGGCTGACCCGTAACGAGCGCGAGCGCGCACTGCTGCTGGCGCGTGCGGAGGCGAGTGCGGCAGCGGCACGCGGCGGCGCCGTGCCGGGAGGGGGTTGACCGGCGCGCGGAGCGGTCCCCCCGCGCCCGCTCCGCGCGTTCCCGCCGGGAACGCACCGGAGCGGTTCCCGCCGCCAACCTAACAAACCGCATGGTTGGTATGTCAACGGGGGCAGGTGAGGCGCCGTGTGCCCGCGTACGCCCACGCGGCGCGCGTCGGTGGTCGGTCGTGTTCAGCGGATCAGTCGGCGCTCCTTGGCCGCGGCGACCGCGCCGGCCCGGGTGTCGACGCCCAACTTCTCGTAGATCCGCCCCAGATGGGT
This sequence comes from Kitasatospora sp. NBC_00315, assembly GCF_041435095.1. Classification (NCBI taxonomy): domain Bacteria; kingdom Bacillati; phylum Actinomycetota; class Actinomycetes; order Kitasatosporales; family Streptomycetaceae; genus Kitasatospora; species Kitasatospora sp. NBC_00315. The sequence continues at coordinate 4,304,139 of NZ_CP108025.1, forward strand.
CTTCACGGTGGCCTCGCTGATGAACAGGGCCCGGGCGATCTCCCGGTTGCCGAGGCCCTGGGCGAGCTGTCCGAGGATCTCCCCCTCGCGTTCGGTGAGCTGCGGCGCCGGGGTGCGCATCTGCGCCATCACCCGGGAGGCGACCGGTGGCGACAGCGTGGTGCGGCCCGCGGCGGCGGCGTGCACGGCGGCGAACAGCTCCTCCGGCCGCTCGGCCTTGAGCAGGTAGCCGGTCGCGCCGGCGCCGATGGCACGGGTGATGTCGGCGTCCGTGTCGTAGGTGGTGAGCACGAGGACGTACGGCGCGCCGGGAGCGCCGCTGATCCGTCGGGTCGCCTCCACCCCGTCGATCCCGTCACCCAGTTGAAGGTCCATCAGGACGACCTGCGGCCGCAGTCGGGCGGCCAGCGCGACGGCCTCCTCGCCGCTGCCCGCCTCGCCGACCACCTCGATGTCGCCGGCGCTGGCGAGCAGGGCGAGCAGACCGGCACGCACCACGGCGTGGTCGTCGCAGACCAGCAGGCGTACCGGCGTCGGCGCGGGCGGGCGGACGGGCGGGGTCACGGTGCCTCCACGGGGATCGCGGCGGAGACGACGCTGCCCTCGCCGGGGGTGCTCTCGATGGTCAGGGTGCCGCCGAGCTGACGCAGCCGGGCTCGCATCGCCGGGAGTCCGTGGCCCCGGCCGGTCTCCGGCGCGGATCCTCCCGCGATGTCCGGACCGGCGGCGCGGCCGGTCTCCGAACCGGTGGGTCCGCCGGCCGGGAACCCCCGTCCGTCGTCGGCGATGTCGAGCACGACCTGGTCGCCGAGGAAGGAGAGGGTCAGCGCCGCCGTGGTCGCACCGGAGTGTTCCCGGACGTTCGCGAGCGCGCCCTGGGCGATCCGCAGCAGGGCCGACCGGACGGGGGCCCCGAGCGGTACGGGCGCGCCGTCCAGGTGGAAGCGGACGGCCAGCCCGCTCTCGGCGCACTCGCGGGCGGCCAGCGCGTCCAGGGCCTGGTCGAGGCTGCTGCCGTCGGCGAGTTCGGCGGGGGCGAGGTCGTGCACGAAGCGGCGCGCCTCGGCGAGATTGCGGGCGGCCACCGCGCCGGCGGTGCGGACGTGCGCGCGGGCCGTCGCGGGGTCGGTTTCCCAGGTGCGGTCGGCGGCCTGGAGCAGCATCCGCTGACTGGAGAGGCCCTGCGCGAGGGTGTCGTGGATCTCCATGGCGAGCCGGCCGCGCTCGGCGAGCATGCCCTCGCGCCGTTCGGTGGCGGCGAGTTCGCGCCGGGTGCGGACCAGGTCGTCGATCAGCGCCTGCTGCCGGGCGGTCTGCCGTTCCATGTACAGGAAGACGGCGGTGGCCAGCGCGGCCACGGCGGGTGGCAGCAGGACCAGGCCGGGATCCACGTCGTCGGCGAGTCTGGCCTGCGCCAGCACCACGAGCGCGGTGAGCGCGGCGACCAGCGGGATCGCCGCCCGGGCGGGCAGCACCCGCAGCGCGGTGTAGACGAGCGGGACGGCGCACCAGGCGAAGCTCGGTGCCAGCAGCACCAGGACCACCCAGAGCACCGTCACCGCAGCCAGCGGGGCCCGCGCGGTGCGCCCGGCGATCCGCGGGCCGACCAGTTGGACGAGGGCGAGCGTGGCGCTCAGGCCGAGCACCCACGGCGCCCTCGGGCTGCCGGGGTGATGGGAGAGGTAGCGGGTCAGCGAGACGGCGAGCAGCACCACCAGGACGGTGTCGAGCACGGCCGCCAGCCGGCCCGCGTCCGGGTCGGGGCGGCGGGGCTGCTGCACCGGATCCTCCTCGTGCTCGGTCGGTTCGTGGGCCGGGTCTGCGAGCCGGCTTCGTGGGCCGGCTGTGCGCGCCGGCTCTGTGGTCGTTCGCGCGCCTTTGTCCGAGAGGGCCGCGGGCGTCGCCCGGGGGAGCGGGGGCCCGCTCTTCGGCGGTCCGGGCGCCCTCGCCGGCACCCTGCCCGACCTGCGGCGACACCACGATCCTGACGCGCGGGGCCCGGTTGCGCATCAACCGATCGGCTGACCCGGCCGTCCTCCATCATGCCTGCGCCGACGGGCCGGACCGCCGACCCGGCCCGCCCGGATCCGGGCCGAGGATCGAAGCAGGGCAGGGGCCGCAGCGGCTCCGCCACCGATCCACCAGGAGTGGGACCATGAAGAAGACCAGCGTGCGCACCCGGGTACTGACCGGCGCCGTCGCCGTCGCCGCCCTCGGAGCGGCCGGCCTCGGTGCCGTCTCCGCCAGTGCGGCCCCGAGCCCCTCCCCGGCGGCGCCCGCCGCGGTCGACGCCGAGCCCCAGAACAAGAGCCTCGTCCAGTCCACCGGCCTCAGCATCGAGGCCGCCACCAGGGCCGCTCAGGCCGCCCTGGACGCTGCCGGGAAGGACGGCCGGCACGTCTCGGTCGCGGTGGTCGACCGGGACGGCGTCACCCGGGTGCTGCTCAAGGGGGACGGCGCGGGCCCGCAGTCCCCGGAGTCCGCCGAGCGCAAGGCGTTCACCGCCGTCTCCTGGAACGCCCCTACCTCCGAGCTGGCGAAGCGCCTCGCGCAGGCCCCCGCCCTGAAGGACATCCCCGGCACGCTGTTCCTCGCGGGCGGCGCCCCGGTGCAGTCCAAGGGGGCCCCGATCGCGGCGATCGGCGTCGCGGGGGCCCCGAGCGGTGACCTGGACGAGCAGTTCGCCCAGGCGGGCGTGGCGGCGCTCGGCCGCTGACCCGGGCCGGCCGCGATCCGGCTCCGGCCGAGTGGCCCGGGAGCGGGGCCCGGCCGAGAGGCACCCGGGAGAGCGGGCCCCGGGGAACACCCGTCGGGCAGCGCGGCGCACGGGGCCGGCGGCCGTCGGTTGTCGGTGCCGCGTGGCAGGCTTCCCGGTATGACCCCGTGGACCCTCATCGACATCGAACGTGCGATCCGCTCCTCCTGGGGAGTCGACACCTGCGCGCCGGAGGATCTGGGCCGGTGGCACCCGGGCAATCCGGCGCGCGGCCAGTGCGGTGTGGTGGCGCTGGTGCTCAACGACCTCCTCGGCGGCGAACTGATGATGGGCGAGGTGCACGTCGACGGCGTGCGGACGGACCTGCACTGGTGGAACCGCTTCGCGCCCGGCGTCGAGATCGACCTCACCCGGGAGCAGTTCGACGCCTCGGAGGAGGTCGGCCCGGGCCGGCCGGTGGCCAGGCCGGCGCGGCCCGGCCGACTGCAGGCGGAGTACGAGCTGCTCCGCGGGCGGGTCCTCGCCGCGCTCACGGCCGGGGTGCCGGTCCGGCGGCCGCTCGGCGTCTAGAGTCGGACGGGCCGGTCGCCGCAGCGGTGGACAGCCGGTTGCCGCAGCGGTGGACAGGGAGCACGTGATGTCGGGGATGAGCGTCGGGTTCGTCGGCCTCGGGGCGATGGGCCGGGGAATGGCCGGGAGCCTGGTCCGGGCCGGCCACCGGGTGCGGGTGTGGAACCGCTCGCCCGAACCGGTCCGGGAGCTGGTGGCCGGGGGCGCTACGGCGGCCGACGGCCCGGCGGACGTCTTCGCCTGCGACGTCGTGGTCTCCATGCTCGCCAACGACGACGCCGTGGAGGGGCTGCTGCTCGACCCCGAACTGCTCGCGGCCGCCCGCGCGTCCGTGCACGTCAACATGGCGACGATCTCCGTCGAGCTCGCGGAGCGGGCTGCCGCGCTGCACGCCGAACACGGCGTCGGGTACGTCGCCGCGCCCGTCCTCGGCCGTCCGGAGGTGGCGGCGGCGGGTGAGCTGAACATCCTCGTCGCCGGCGAGGCGGCGCTGCTGGAGCGGGTCTCACCGCTGCTCACCGCGATGGGCCGGCGCACCTGGCACTTCGGTGACCGGCCGGTCCTGGCGAACACCGCGAAGATCAGTGCCAACTTCCTGCTGGCGTGCGCCATCGAGTCGCTCGCCGAGGCGTGCAGCCTGGCGGAGGCCAACGGGGTGCGGCCCACCGATCTGGTCGAGATGCTGGTGGGCACGCTCTTCCCCGGCCCGGTCTACTCGGGCTACGGCTCGATGGTGGCCGAACGCCGCTACGAACCGGCGGGCTTCCGCCTGCCGCTCGGTCTGAAGGACGTGAACCTCGCGCTGACGGCGGGAGCCGCCGCGAACGTCCCGCTGCCGTTCGGGAGCGTGCTGCGGGACGCCTTCCTGGACGCGCTCGCCCACGGCGACGGCGACAAGGACTGGGCCGCGGTGGCGGCGGTCTCCCGCCGCCGGGCCGGCCTGCCGGCCTGAGCCCGACGGGCGGCCCGACCCGGGGCGGCTCTTGACGGGAGCACGTCGGTCGCTGCTACCGTCCGGTGGAGGCCCCGGCCCCCGCCGCCGGTGAAAAAGCGTCCGTGTGCGGTGTGCTGAGATCCCGGTCAATGCGATGCGGCGTGATTTCGCCCTCCGGAATGGTGGCGACAAAAGCCGCTAATGGTGACCGAATTGACGGAACCGGACGCGAAAACCGGCCCGCAAGGACACAAGATGGTGACCGGCTACCGATCAGCCCGGGCGATTCGGTAATGTCCGTCGGACCTTCAGCTTCGCGGGGGCTCTCCTGTCACACGGCGGAGCCGTGCCGCGCTTCCGGGGCCACACCCGGACTTCTCCGTGAGGTTCCCTTGACGATTCGTCGTAGCTTTGCCCTCGCGGGTGCCGTCGCGCTCGCGTCCTCCGTCGTTCTGGGCAGTGCCCAGAGCGCGCTCGCCGCGGTGAGCAGCCCGTCGGCCTCCGCCTCCGCCTCCGCCTCCGCGATCGCCAAGGCCAAGGGCGACAAGGCGGCGCACGGGGAGCTCGGCCTGTCGGTGAAGGGCGTTCCGAACGAGTTCTTCGCCGGCGCCGACGCCAGCGAGTTCACTTTCAAGATCGACAATTCGACCGGCAACGACTTCGTCCTGATTCCGCTGCTCAAGTTCAAGGACGCCAAGGGAAAGCTGACCCGCGCCGACTTCACCGCGGAGTACCAGCTCCCCGGCGGCGCCTGGACCCCGGTCGTCGCCCCGCCCGGCACCGGCGCGGACGACGCGGCCCTGGTCGCGCTCGCCAAGCTGGACGACCGCGGTGAGCTGACCGACGACAGCATCCAGTACCTGAGCAAGGGCAAGAGCCTGACCATCAAGGTCCGGGTCGCCTTCGGCAAGGACGCGCCGCTCGGCAAGGCCGGCGTGGTGCCGGTCGTCTTCTCCGCCCCGATCGACGAGAAGACGCACGAGCCGGTCGGCGAGGGCGAGTTCTCCTGCGACAAGGTCAAGGGCGCGCCCTTCGTCATCCGCGCCCCGAAGCCGGCGCCGAGCCCCACGCCCACCAGGACGGGCAAGCCGAGCCCGAGCGCGAGCCCCAGCGTGACGGCCTCGCCGTCCCCGTCCGTCACCGCTTCGCCCTCGGCCACCGCTTCGCCCTCGGCCACGGCGTCCCCGTCCGCGAGCGCCACCACCAAGCCCTCCGAGACGCCGAGCGCCCCGGAGACCAGCCCGGCCGCCCCGACGAGCTCCGCGCCCGCGCCGACCGGCTCCACCGCCCCGGTGCCGACCACGAGCACCACCGACACCACCCAGGCGCCGATCGACTTCCCGGTGAACACCCCGACGGCCACCCCGCCGACCATCACGGACACCGCCGTCGCCAAGGCGAAGGCGGCCTCCGACGCGGCGCTGGCGCAGACCGGTGGCGGCAGCGACAGCACCCCGATCGCCATCGCGGGCGGCGCCGTCCTGGCCGCCGGCATCGGCACCCTCGTGGTGCTGCGTCGCCGCAAGGGCGCCCAGCACAGCTGAGTGGCCGAGATGCCGGTGCGGCCGCCGCGAGGCCAGGCCGCACCGGCGTTGCGGACGCTTGAGTGAAGCTTTGCCGAAGCTTCAAGAACCCCTCGGAGACCGGTCAACTCGCCGGTGTCCGAGGGGTTTTCCGTGCTCTGCGGGCGTCCGCGGCGGTCATCGGGCGTCCCTGGGCCTCACCTAGGATGAGCCGCCGGGAGGGACGGCGGCGGTCCGGGAAGAGGCACAGGTGCGAGCAGCGGTTTCGGGCAGGTCCACCACCGACTACGGCGCCGCGACGGGACGGGTCGCCGGTCTGCCGATCCGCAGACACCATCTGCTGCTGGTGGCCTGGACGGTGCTCTGGTTCCTGCTGGTCGAGCCCAGCGGCGGTGTCTCCTGGCACTACCTGCGCCAGGGCGAGCAACTGCTCTTCGACCAGCAGCCCGGGGGCGGGCTCTCGCTCTACGCCCACCACCCCGAACTCCAGATCGGTCCGGTCAGCCTGGCCGCCGCCCGCCTGTTCGCGCCCTTCTCCGACCGTACGGGTCAGGTGCTGGCGGAGGCGACGATGTCCGCGCTGGGCCTGGTGATGCTGGTGCTGGTCGGTCGCACCGCCGCCTGGCACTACCTGGGCACCGGCACCAACCACCGGCGACTGCAACAGCGCCTGCTGGTGGCCGGATCGGCCTTCATCCCGATGTGGGTCGAGGTCTCCGTCAGGTTCGCCCACCTGGACGACGTGCTGGCCCTGTTCTTCACCACGCTCGCCGCGCACGCGCTCAGCCGGGGCCGGGCGACCGCCGTCGCCGTCTACCTGGCGCTGGCGGTGGACTCCAAGCCCTGGGCCCTGTCGTTCCTGCCGCTCGTCCTCGCACTGCCCCGCCCGGCCTGGCGGCGGACGCTGCTGTGGCTGGGCGCCCTGGTGGCCGTCGCCTGGCTGCCGTTCTACGCCGGCACCTCCGGCTCCTTCGCCGCCGCGCGGTTCACCATCCCCAACCAGGCCGCCTCCTCGCTGCGCTGGCTCGGTGTCTCGGATCCGGCGACGCCCTGGTGGGACCGCCCCGCGCAGGCGGCGCTCGGTCTCGGCCTGGGCTGTCTGGCGGTTCTGCGCGGCCGCTGGCCGGCCGTCGTGCTGGTCGGCGCCGACGCCCGGATCCTGTTCGACCCCAGCGTCTACACCTACTACACCGCGTCGATCATGCTCGGCACGCTGCTCTGGGACGCGGTCGGGCAGAAGCGACTGGTGCCCTGGTGGAGCTGGATCGCGCTGGCCGCGCTGTACGGAGGCACCCTGCTGATCCCGTCGGACTCGGCCCGGGGGCTCGTCAGGCTCGCCTTCGTGGTGCTCTCCACCGCGTACGTGCTGCTCCGGCCGGCCAGGCAGCAGCGGCGAGGCCGGAGCCCGGACGACGGCGCGGGTGCCCGGCGGGCGGGCGAGCGGCGGGCGCGCCGGGCCGACGGCGTGGCGCCCGGGCAGCACCGGCACCGCCCCGGCCGCGTCCTGGCGGGCACCCGCGGCTGACCGCGCGCCAGGGCCCCGTCCGCCGGGCGGCCGCCGGTCAGCCCGCGATCAGCTCCCGCGCGTCGTCCGGCAGCACGGCCGTCCGGGCCGGACGGCCGAACAGGGCCGTGACCAGCGCCGACCCGGCCACCGCGCCGACCAGCTGGGCGAGGACGAAGCCGGGTACCGAGCCGGGCGCGATCCCGCCGGCGCTGTCGGTGAACATCCGTCCCAGCGTCACGGCCGGGTTCGCGAAGCCCCCCGACGAGGTGGCCCAGCAGGCCGCGCCGGTCCAGCCGCCGACCGCCGGCGGGACGAGTGCGCCGCGCCCGCCCCTGAGCAGGCCGAACACCAGCAGGATCAGTACCCCGGTGGCCACCGCCTCGGCCAGCCGGAGCGGGAGGCCGTCCCGCCGCTGCCCGGAGAGCTCCAGCACCGGGTGCTCGAACATGGCGTTCGCCAGCCCCGTCCCGGCGACCGCTCCGGCCAGCTGGGCGGCCGCGTACGCCAGCAGGCCGCGCAGTGTCGGGCCGCCGGGGTCGCGCCGCCCGCTCCACCAGGCGGCGGCCGAGACCAGCGGGTTGAAGTGTCCGCCGGAGACCGGGCCCAGGACGGTGATCAGCACCACCAGGGCCAGTGCGGAGGCCGTCGCGCCGGCCAGCAGCCGGACCCCGCCGTCCGCATTGAGCGCGGTGGCCCGGATGCCGGTGCCGACCACGACGGCCGTCAGCACGGCGGTACCGATCGCTTCGGCGGCCAGTCGGCGCGGCAGAGCAGGTGCGGTCGGGGTCATGGCCCCATGCTCGTGGGTGGTCCTCGGCGGGACAATTGGCTGCTTCGTCCAAGCGACGGCCGCTGCCCGGCCCCGCGCTCGGAGACTCGCACGGCGCCGCGCACCCGGGAGGCGCCCGGTGCCGCCCGAAACCGGGGTTGACCCTGACGCGGCGTGAGGCCGCAGGGTGGGAGCAGCACGAAGGGAGCAACCCGGATGAGCACCGACTACACGGTGGGGCAGGTCGCGAAGGTCGCCGGAGTGACCGTCCGCACCCTGCACCACTACGACGGGATCGGGCTGCTGTCCCCGGGCGGCCGTACCCCGTCCGGCTACCGCCGCTACGAGGACGCCGATCTGGACCGGCTGCAGCAGATCCTGTTCTACCGCGAGCTCGGGTTCCCCCTGGAGGAGATCGCGGCCATTCTGGACGACGGCTCGGTGAGCCCGACCGAACACCTCCGCCGGCAGCACGAGCTGCTGACGGCGCGGATCGGTCACCTCCAGGAGCTGGCCGCGGCGGTCGAACGAGCCATGGAGGCGAACACGATGGGTGTCCGGCTGACCCCCGAGGAGAAGTTCGAGATGTTCGGGAGCGACTACGACGAGAACTGGGAGGGCGAGGCGGAGCGCCGGTGGGGCGGCTCCGAGGAGTGGAAGGACGCCCAACGGCGGACCGGCGGCTACCGCAAGGCGGACTGGGAGCGGATCAAGGCCGAGGCGGACGCGATCAACGAGCGCCTCGTGCGGGCGCTCGGGGCCGGTCTGGCTGCCGACGGCGGCGAGGCGATGGATCTCGCCGAGGTCCACCGGCAGCACATCAGCGAGCACTTCTACGCCTGCGGCTACGAGATCCACCGCGGGTTGGCCGCGATGTACCTCGCCGATCCCCGCTTCACCGCCACCTACGAGAAGCTCGCCCCCGGGCTGGCCCGGTGGCTGCACGACGCGATGATCGCCAACGCCGACCGGGCGGCCCGGACCGGTCGGCCCTGAGCACCTCCGGCGCCCGTCCGCACGCCCGCCGGTCCGCACGCCCGCCGGTCCGCACGCCCGCCGGGCCGGCGCCGGCGGGCGGGGCGGTCGACGGGTTGGTCAGGCCACGCCCCGGCCGAAGGAGCGCCGGTAGGCGGTCGGCGAGCTGCGCATGGTCCGGCCGAAGTGGTGGCGGAAGGTCGCCGCGCTCTCGAAGCCGACGGCGGTGGCGATCTCCTCGACCGTGCCGGCCGGGGCTTCGAGCAGCGGGAGGCTGGCGGCGATGCGCTGGGTGATGACCCAGCGCATCGGCGTGGTGCCGTTGCGGGCGGTGAAGTGCCGTAGATAGGAGCGGTCGGACATCCGGGCGGCGCGGGCGAGCAGGGAGACCGTGAGCGGGGTGGAGAGGTGCTCCATCGCCCACCGCATGCTGCGGGCGACGCCGTCGTCCTCCTCCTCGACCGGTCCGACCGCCGCCTCGATGAACTGGGCCTGACCGCCGTCGCGGTGCGGCGGGACGACGAACCGGCGGGCGACGCTGTTGGCCACCTTGGCACCGTGGTCGCGTCGGACGATGTGCAGGCACAGGTCGATGCCGGCCGCGCTGCCGGCGCTGGTCAGCACGTCGCCGCCGTCCACGTACAGGACGTCCGGGTTGACGTCGACCAGGGGGTGGCGCCGCTGGAGCAGTTCGGCGTACCGCCAGTGGGTGGTGGCCTCCCGGCCGTCCAGCAGGCCGGCGGCGGCGAGGGCGAACGCGCCCGAGCAGATCGAGACGATCCGGGCGCCGCGCTCGTGCGCCGTGCGCAGGGCGTCGACCAGGGCGGGGGACACCTCGCCGTTGAACGCGTTGGCCACGCCGGTGACGATGACGGTGTCGGCCGCGGCGAGTTCGTCCAGGCCGTGCGGGGCGGTGAGGGAGAAGCCCCCGACGGCGGCGAGCGCGGTGCCGGGCCGGTCGGCGCAGACCTTCAGGCCGTACCAGGGGGCGGCCAGCAGGCCGCCGACCTCCGGCCGGGCCAGCGCGAACACCTCCACCACCACGCCGAGTTCGAACGGCGCCATGCCGTCGAAGGCGTACACGGCGACGTCGTGCACCGGCTCCGGACGCCGCCCGATGGTGACCGCCACCGGCCCGGACGAGGCGGTGGCCGGGATCCCGGACTGCTGCTGCTCGGCCACGGGACCCCCTGATCGGCTGCCTGGCGCACTGTCGGCGAGTGTAGTTGCCCGTACCGGGCCGCCGGTCCGCCGACCGTTCGTAGGCGTCCGCCCGCCTCGTTCTGTTCCACTTCCGTCCCAGTTCTGTCCTGGTTCGGCCGGATCCGTTGCGCGATGAGCGAGGGCGTGAAAAAGAAACGCCGATCCGCCTGCAACCTCCGGGGGAGATGGACGTCCATAAGGGTGAGGGGACAGGCGGAGGCGGTGTCGACGCCGCTGGCACAATCGCCTGCGATCACGAACTTGATCAACTGTCCTGACCACGGCGGTGGGCCCACCGCCGTGGTCCCGGGGGAAAGCGGAACCTTCATGTCCATGGCCATCGGCCCGGCGCCGGCACCCGTCGGGGGACGGGGATTCACCCTCCGGAGGCTGCTGACGCTGCTCTTCGGAGCTCAGGAGGCGACGGGGGGCGACATCGGCCGCCCGGCGTCGCCACCGGTCGCGGAGCAGGAGGCCGCGCAGCGCCGGTCGGGCTTCCGGCTGCTGCGCGGGGGGCGCAAGCCGGTCGAGGACAAGCCCACCCTCACCGACCTCTACCACGCGCACCGGCTCGGCCTGGTCCGGATGGCCGTCCTCCTGGTGGACCACCAGGACCTGGCCGAGGACGTCGTGCAGGAGGCGTTCACCGCCCTCTACCAGCGGCACGGCGAGCAGCTGGACGACCTCGACAACGCGCTGGGCTACCTGCGCACCTCGGTGGTCAACGGCGCGCGCTCGATGCTCCGCCGCCGCAAGACGGCCCGCGAGTACGTACCGCCGCACGAGGCCGACGCGCCGTCGGCCGAGGACCACGCGGTCCTCAACGACGAGCACCGCAGGGTGCTCGTCGCACTGCAGGAACTCACCTCGCGTCAGCGTGAGGTGCTGGTGCTGCGGTACTGGTCAGACATGTCGGAGGCGCAGATAGCCGAGACCCTGGGGCTGTCCCGGGGTGCCGTGAAGTCCACCGCGAGCCGAGCCCTGGACGCGCTGGAGAAGCAGCTGGAGAAGGTTCGATGACCAAGAAGCATCCCTCCCTCGGCGACGTCCGCGGTACCGGAGGTGCCGGCGGCACCGGTGGAGTCGACGGCACGGGCGGTGGGGAGAGCCCCACCGAGCGCCTGCTCCGCGAGGCGCTTGCCGCCCGGGCCGACCGGATCACCGTCCACGACCTGCGTCCGGCCGCCCCGCCGTCCCGCCGGGTCCGCCGGCTGCGGCCGGTGTACGTCGCGGCGGTGCCGCTGTTCGGGCTCGCCGCCGCGCTGGCCTTCGGCGTTCTCGGCCTGCGCGGGGACAACGTGGCCAGGCACGACCAGGTCCCGCCGGCGGCCACGCTCACCTCCACCCCGACGCCGAGCGCGACGCCGAGCGTCAGCCCCAGCGCGACCGCCCCGGTGGCCGGGGTCACCGAGAGCCTGGCGGCCCCGGGTTCGAGCGGCTCGACCTCCCCGACCGCGGCGACGCCGTACACCTTCCGCGGGGTGAAGTTCCAGCTCCCCGCGGGCTGGCGGGTGCCCGTCCAGGACCCGAACTCCACCACCCTGTGCGTGCTCAGCCCGGGGGCGCCGCAGACGCAGTCGGGTTCGTTCGAGGGCGCCTGCGGCCCGTACGGGATCGTGCTGGCGGTGTACAACACCCCCGAGGAGGTCGGCGGGGCGACCTGGCCGACGTCGGGCGCGCTCGATGCGCCCGACGGCTGGGCGCACCAGCCGTACTGCTCGGCGTGGGGGAACCCGCACGAGATCGGCCCCTCGGACACCTACAGGCAGGTCGGGAGCCCCGTCCGGACCCGCGACATCGTGGCGAGCCGGGCCGTCTACAAGACCCAGTGGCAGGTCTCCTGCAACACCCGGGAGAACTACACGGTCCAGATGTGGGGCCTGAAGGGCGATCAGGTCTTCGTCGTGGCGAGCGGCCTCAAGCCCGACTACCAGGCCGGACTGGTGTCGATCCTGGACACGCTGGACCTGACCGGTCGCCAGGCCCCCCTGCTCATGCCGCACACCCGGGACATCGAGGTCACCACGGAGGGTCTCGGCGTCGGCCAGCAGGTGTCGAACGACGGGACGGCCGTCACGTTCTCGGTCACCTACCGCAACACCAGCCAGACCAGCTACCCCGGCGTGCAGCCGCTGCTCTTCGCCGAGCAGTACGCGGGTTCGCCGGGCCAGGTCGTCGTGGGGACCGAGGGCACGCTGGAGCGCCAGGACGGCACCACGTGGACCCAGACGGACACCTTCGGGACGGGCAGTGGGATGGACTACGCCACCCAGGGCCGGGACGCGGTGTTCCCGCTGGCCCCGGGCCAGAGTCGGACGGTGAAGTACCGGATGAAGCTGACCGCCCGGGACGGCGCCGGGGTGCTGCCGGTGACCGCCCAGGCGGTACTGCCGTACAGCGGGTCCGGCGAACTGTCCGTGCTGGGGGAGAAGAGCGTCCCGGTCCGGGTCGTCACGAAGTAGCACCACGACCGGCCGGTGGCCGGTGCTCCGGGCGGGTGACCCGGACGCGGCGCGGGCCGGCCCCCACCGAGGGGGCCGGCCCGCGCTGTGCTGTGCTGTGCTGTGCGCAGTCGGGCACGGCACGCGCCGTGCTGTGCGCAGGTGCCGAGTGGCGCCGGTCCGGGGAGCGGTCAGTGCGCCAGCGAGGCCATCCACGCCTCGACGTCCTCGGCGCGCCGGGGCAGCGCGGCCGAGAGGTTCTCGTTGCCGTCCTCGGTGACCAGGATGTCGTCCTCGATCCGGACGCCGATGCCGCGGTACTCCTGCGGCACCGTCAGGTCGTCCTGCTGGAAGTACAGGCCGGGCTCGACGGTCAGCACCATGCCCGGCTCCAGCGTGGCGTCGACGTACGCCTCGCGCCGCGCCTGCGCGCAGTCGTGGACGTCCAGGCCCAGCATATGGCCGGTGCCGTGCAGGGTCCAGCGGCGCTGCAGGCCGAGCTCCAGGACCTTCTCGACGTCGTACACGGCGGCGTCCAGCAGGCCCCAGGCGAGCAGCCGCTCGGCGAGCACCCGCTGCGAGGCGTCGTGGAAGTCGCGGAACCGGGCACCGGGGCGCACCGCCGCGATACCGGCCTCCTGGGCGTCGTGGACGGCCTGGTAGATCTTGCGCTGCAGGTCGTCGAACCGCCCGTTGATCGGCAGCGTGCGCGTGACGTCGGCCGTGTAGAGGGTGTCGGTCTCCACGCCGGCGTCGAGCAGCAGCAGCTCCCCGGGGCGGACGTCGCCGTCGTTGCGCACCCAGTGCAGGGTGGTCGCGTGCGGCCCGGCCGCGCAGATCGAGCCGTAGCCGACGTCGTTGCCCTCGACCCGGGCGCGGCGCCAGAAGGTGCCCTCGATCCAGCGCTCGGAGGTCGCCACCGCCTGGCCGAGCTCCCGGACCACGTCGGTGAAGCCCTTGACGGTGGCGGTGCAGGCGGCCCGCAGCTCGCCGATCTCCCAGGCGTCCTTGACCAGGCGCAGCCCGCTCAGGAACACCTTGAGCTCGGCGTCCTTCTCCTCGTCCACGACGCCGGCGAGCGCGGCCTCCAGGCCGGCGTCGTAGCCGCGGACGATCCGGGTCGGTGCGGGGGCGGCGGCGCCGAGCTCCTCGGCGGCCTTGCGGACGTCCCGGGCCGGCAGGCCGAGCAGCTGCTCGGCCTCGTCCAGGCTGTGCCGGCGGCCGACCCAGAGCTCGCCGTTGCCGTCCAGCCAGAACTCGCCGTTCGCGCGGTTCGAGCGGGGCCGCAGGTAGAGCCGGAACGTGTGGCCGGTGGTACCGGTCGGTTCGGCGACCAGCACCGCGTCCTCGGTCCGGTCACCGGTGAGGTGCACGTACTCGCTGGCGGCCCGGAAGGCGTACTCGGTGTCGTTGGCCCGGACCCGCAGGTTACCGGCCGGGACGACCAGCCGCTCGCCCGGGAAGGCGGCGGAGAGCCTGGCACGGCGCTCGGCGGTGAACGGGGCCTGGGCGACCGGGGCGAGGCCGTGCAGCTCGGTGTCGGCCCAGCCGGTCTTCATCGAGGTGGCGAGTTCGTCGGAGACCTCGTCGTAGAGCCCGTTCTTGCGGCCCTTCGGGAGCTCTTCCTCATCGGTACCGGCGGCTTCGGGGTTCTCAGCCACTGCCGGGGTACGGTCCTCGGTCACGTACGTCGCCTCCTTGCGAGTAGGCCGGCCACGAAGGTCCCCCCGGCCGGAGGCCGGAGGCGCGTCGGATCGCGACACGCGTGGGCGGCCGTCGGTCCCATGGTACGGACGGCCGCCCGTTCACCCGTTCGGGGGAAGTCGCCCCTGATCCGCGGGGGCGGCCTCCTACTCGAAGCGGGCGGCGAGCAGCACCAGGTCGTCCGTCCCGGCCGGGGCGCACCCGCCGGCCGTCGCGGCGCGGGCCAGCAGGTGGGTGCAGAGCCGGTCCGGATCGGCCCGGACCTCGCGCGGGGCGTCCGCCGCCGCCCGCCGCAGCGCGGCCTGCCCGGCGTGCAGGGTCGGCCCGAACCGGCGGGCCAGGCCCTCGGTGTAGAGCACCAGCAGATCGCCGCGGTCCGCGTCCAGCTCGACGCCGGGGGCCTCCCAGCAGCTGAGCATGCCGAGTGGCGCGGACAGCGAGGTCTCCACGAAGTTCGCGCCGTACCCGGTGACCAGCACCGGCGGGCAGTGCCCGGCACCGGCCAGCGTGATCCGGCGCTCGGCCGGTTCCACCCAGGCGTAGGCGGCGGTGGCGCTGCGGGCGGGCTCGGTGGTCTTGAGCAGCAGCTCCAGATCGCCGAGGACGGAGACCGGGTCCTCGCCCTCCAGCACGGCGTACGCCCGCAGCGCCGCCCGGATCCTGCCCATCGCCGCGGCGGCGCCGGGGGCGGAGGCGGGCCCCGCGCCCGGGCCGTCCCCCGAGACGCTGCCGACGCTCAGCCCGAGGGTGCCGTCCGGCAGGGCGATCGCGTCGTACCAGTCGCTGCCGGACGAGCGCTCCAGGTCGGCGGGGACGCAGCGCCCGGCCAGCCGGACCCCCGGCACCCGGGGGAGGTGGCCCGGCAGCAGGCCCCGGCGCAGCGCCTCGGCGGTGCGCCGGGAGCGCTCCGCCGCCAGCTGCCCGGCCAGCAGCGGGGCCGCGAACTCGCAGTACGCCTCGGCGAGCCGCAGCCGGCGACCGTCCGGCACGGTGGGCTCGTCGAAGAACCAGACGGCGGCGGCCAGCGGGCCGTCCTCCTCGGTGGCGAGCGGCAGGCCCACACAGGCGCCGAGGCCGAGCTGGGCCGCCACCTCCCGCAGCCGGGGCCCGGTCGCGGGGCTGCCGACCAGGTCGGTGTGGACCAGCCGGCGGGGGCGGCCGTGGCCGCGCAGCAGCCCGCCGACCGGGCCCTCCCCGGTCGGGACGGTCTCCAGCGCGCCGAGCCCGGGCCGGTCCAGGCCCAGGCCGACGGGCCGGCCGGGGCCGCCCGGAGCGGCGGTGACCGTGAAGCCGCGACGGGCGCGCAGCAGGGCGGCCCCCGAGCCGAGCACCGCGGCCAGGGTGGCGTCCAGACCACGGGCGCGGCCGAGCAGCGCGGTGTGCTCGTACAGCTCGGTGAGGTCGTCGAGCTCGGTGGGGCCGCCGGGCCCCGCGGCCCGGGAGGCCCGGCCGCCGTCCGCGCTCGGGCCGCCCGGCGGGCCGCACAGGGCGGTCGCCCCGGCGGTGGGCAGTCCGAGCACCGGCGGCCGGGTGGCCCGGACGGCCGCCGGGCGGATCCCGGCCGGCGCGCCCGGGTCGGTGCTCGTCGTGGTGGGGGTCGTCGCGCGGAGCTGCGCCGCGGACGGGTGCGTCGTGGACAGCTGCGCCGTCGGCAGCTGCGCCGCGGACGGATGGGGCTCGGTCATGCCGCTACTCCCAGCACGGTGGTTAGGGTGATGTCTGCTCGGTGCTTCCCGGTGCTTCCCGGCGCTGTCCGTCGCCGCTGTGCGGCTCAGTACTTCCTGTCATTGATCGTCATCAACGGCACCACTTCTGGACAGGCCATTCGGGGCATTTCCGGGGCCGGGGCGCCCGCCGTGCGGCCCGGCCCGCCACGGCTGCCGGCCGCGGGGCATGGAAAGCCGGAGAGCGGGCAGAGTGCCAGGGACGGGGCTCCGCCACGGGTCGAGCCGAAGGCCGGACCGATGGCCGTCCGGATCGTATGCGTAAGCCGCCCGTAGCCCGGGCCGGTCGCGGGCCACTCACTCGTACGGTGGAACCAGCAGCGTCTGAGCGGCGTCCATTCGGTCGCATGAGGGATTCTCGTTCCAGGGGCCGACCTGTCAGGGGCCCTTTCAAGTCCTGTTCCATGTCGTGTTCCACGTCGCGTGCGGTCCGGCGCGGCTGCGGTGATGGCCGGCCCATGAGGCCGTAACGGCTCCGGTGGGGTCGGCAAGCCCCAGCGGTCACGGAAAGGAACGAGCGCCCATGCGTGAGACCAGGCGAGACCGACGAGAGGCCCGTTCGGCACGACTGGAGGCGGCCCTGGCGGCCGCCGTCGAGTACGGCTGGCCGGTGGTGCCCGGTGCCCGGGCCACCGGCGACCGCTGCTCCTGCCGGAACACCGAGTGTCCCGTTCCCGGAGCACACCCGGACGACCCGGAGCTGCTGGCGGCCACCACCGAGCCCCGGATGGTGCGCTGGTGGTGGGAGCGTCGCAGCCCCGACGCGCCCGTCCTGCTGGCCACCGGCCGGGCGGTCTCCGGGGTCAGCCTGCCCGCGGTGGCGGCGGCCCGGGCCCTCGCCTACTTCGCGGCGCTGCGGATGCCGCTCGGCCCGGTGCTGACCTCGCCCGGGCGGTACACGCTGCTGGTCGCCCCGTACTCGATGGACGCGTTGGCCGAGCTGCTGGCGCAGCAGCCCTGGGTGCCGGGATCGATGCGCTACCACGGCCCCGGCGGGTACCTGGTGCTGCCGCCGGGATCGGGCCAGGGCCGGGTGCGGTGGGTGCTGCCGCCGCGGCGGGCCGAGGGCGGTGGGGTCTGGCTGCCGGAGGTGGGCCCGCTGCTGGAGGAGCTGGTCACCGCCACCGCGAAGCAGGACAGCGGTCGGCCCCGGTTCTGACGCCGCCCGGTCGCGGCCGGGCCGGTGCGACTCCGGTCACGGACAGTGATGTCCGGACATGAGAAATCCGGCCGCTGGCGACGGGGGATGCACCAGCGACCGGACTGATTGAAACAGTAACAAGAATCTGCTGCCGCGCCAATTTCCAAGACCCGGCCGCCGCCCGGAAATTGCGGGCGGCGGCCGGAATGTGACGCGTATCACAGTGCTCAGTTGAGCGTGACCTGACGGTTCACCAGGTTGGCACGGGCCCGACGCTCCTCGGCGGTCAGCGGGGCGTCGTCCTTCAGCGTCTCGGCGAGCCGCTCGGCGAACTCGGCGGCCGGCTTCTCGCAGTCGGCGGCGGTCATCCCGACCGGCAGGTCCCAGACCGGGACGGTCAGCCCGTGGGCCCGGAACGACCCGACCAGGCGGGTGTCCGCGCCGATGGAGGAGCGGTCGGCGGCGGTCAGCTTCGCCAGCGCGTCCAGCAGCTGCTCCTCGGGCACGGTCATCACCCAGCGCAGGTGGTTCTTGTCCGGCGTGGCGCACCAGTACGCGGCGTCCACGCCGGCCAGCTTCTCGGTCGGGATGGCCGAGGCGTTGGCCCGCTCCAGCGAGGCGGCGACCTCGCCGGTGGCGGCCTCGGCGTCCTCCAGCCAGAACTCGAAGCCGGTGTGCACGGCCGGGGTGAACGCGGCGGCCGGGTCGAGCAGGTCCTGCAGACGGCGCCCGCCCGGGACGGTCCGGCGGGACGGCACCGGGGCACCGGGCTCGACGGACAGCGCCAGCTCCAGGGCGTCCGCCAGGTCGCGGCTCAGGTCGCCGGAGGAGGACTGGGTCTGCAGGCCCAGCAGGATGGAGCCGTCCGCGCGGCGCAGCGCGGGCCACGCCAGCGGCAGCACGGTCGCCAGGGTCACCGAGGGGACGTCACCCGTCGCGCCGTCGGCCACCCCGGCGGCCAGCGTCAGCGGTACCGTCGCGGCCGGCACCAGCTCACGCAACGCGACCCAGTCGGCCTCGCCGGCCAGCTCTTCGAACGGACGGTGCACCAGCTCCTGGACCGCGTGCGAGGCCTCCCGGCCGTGACACGCCTTGTACCGGCGGCCCGACCCGCAGGGGCAGTCCTCCCGGGCTCCGACCACGGGGATCTCACCCGTGCCGGCGGTGGCGGTGGCGGACTGGCTGCGCTGCGGCGCCTTCTTGGCGGCGGCCTTCTTGCCCATGGTGCGGCTCTCCCGGAAACGGTGACGGCTTGCTCCGGGCAGCCTACTGAGGTTTCCTCACGCGCTTCGCGCGTCGCTCCCGCCCCGCCGGGCGTGCCGGGCCCGGGTCGGCAGACAGGCCCACACCGTGACCTCGCCGGGGGCGTCCCGTACCCCCCAGTCGTCGGACAGCCGGCCGACGATGCTCAGGCCGCGCCCGCCGCGCGAGGTCAGCGAGGGGCTGGAGGGCAGTGGCCGGGTCGGTGCGCCGCCGTCGGTGACCTCCAGGGTCAGCATCCCGTCCGGGCGCAGCTGCCAGCGGATCAGGACACCGCCGTCCTGCTCGGCGAGGACCGGTCGCCGGTCGCCGTCGCGGCCGTCCGGGCCGCCGTGGACCGGGCGGGCGCTCTCGCCCGTCGGGTAGCCGGAGGGCAGGCCGACCAGCACGTTGTCCACCACCTCGGCCTCGCTCCGCTCGCCCAGGTCGAGCAGCCGGCCGAGCGGTCTCGCGTAGCGGCAGGCATTGCTGAGCAGTTCGGACAGGATCAGAACCGCGTCGTCGACCACCGTCTCCGGTACTTGTCGGTCGCCCAGATCTCGACGAAGACGACGCCGCGCGACCCCGACGCTGGACGGGCCGTGCGGCACCGCCATGGTCGATGAAGTAGGCACTTCGCGCGCCACCATCAACGCCACCCCCGGACCTCCTTCAGCGTATGCCGAGGGATGAATGCCCCTTGGGAATGCGCCGGAAACGGTTCTGGGGCGATCCTGCGCGGACATTTCAAGCCGTCCGGTGGTCACGGTGCGAAAGGTGATTCCGCGCTCGTACCGGTGGATTCCGGAGATCGGAGCCGGCCCCGTCGAGGCGCCCGCCGCTACCGCCCGAGCCGGGCGAGCACCTGGGCCGGGCGGTTGGTGATGATCGCCGACACCCCGAGATCCAGGCAGAGCTCGACGTCGGCCGGTTCGTCCACGGTCCACACGTGCACCTGGTGGCCGGCCGCAAGCAGGGCCGGCACCAGCTCGGGGCGGGAGCGCACCAGGTCGATCCCCGGCCCGGCGATGCCCGCGCCGCCCGGCAGCGAGCCGCCGGGCGAAAGCCGCAGCGGCAGCATCCGGTCGAACAGGAACACCCGGGAGTACTCCGGCGCCGCCCGCCGTACCCGGCCGAGTGCCAGCGAGGAGAAGCTCATGATCCTGGCCTGCGCCCGTCCCTCGGGTCCGCCGGGGCCCTCGATGCCGAACCGCGCCAGCGCCTTCAGCAGCTCGGCCTCGACCCGGCCCCGGTACCGGACCGGGTGCTTGGTCTCGATCGCCAGGTCGACCCGGCGGCCGCAGTCGACGACCAGCTCCAGCAGGCTGTCCAGCCGCAGCACCGGGCGGGCCGTGTCGCCGTTCTTCCAGGAGCCGAAGTCGTACGCCTCCAGCTGGGCCAGCGTCATCGCGGAGACCGCGCCGCGGCCGTTCGAGACCCGCGAGATCGTCCGGTCGTGCACGCAGACCAGCCGTCCGTCCGCGGTCAGCCGTACGTCGCACTCGAAGCCGTCCGCGCCCTCGGCGAGTGCTCGCTCGTACGCGGCCAGTGTGTGCTCCGGCAGGGCGTCCGAGGAGCCGCGGTGCGCGACCACCTGGACGGCGCAGGCGCGGCGGGCGGCGGCGGGGGAGAGGTCGGGGCTGGTCACAGGGCCAACGATAGGCCCGGTACGTGAAGCGGGGGCGACGGCGGTCCCAACGTGCGGGGCCGCCGTCGCCGCTCCGGCTCAGTCGGTCGTCGCGTCGCTCCGGTCCCGGGTCAGCGGGGTGAGGGCCCAGGTGACCAGGGCGGGCACCAGGAAGCTGAGGAGCGAGGCCGAGGTCCACGACTGCGGGGTGAAGTGCAGCCTGGTCTGTGCGGCCGTCCAGAAGTCCACCCACCAGCCGGCGACGGCGGTCGGCGCGATGAACTGGTAGGTGGCGAAGCCCAGCGCCCACGGCAGCAGCATCAGCGGTCGCGACGGCGCCCGCTCGGAGAGGTTCCAGCCGCGGCGGCCCGCGCCGAGGAAGTAGTCGACGGCGAGCACCGCGAACAGCGGGACGAAGACCGAGCCGATCAGGTAGAGGAAGTTGTTGTACGTGTCGGTGAACTGCTTGATCTGCAGTGCCAGCACGGTGATCAGCAGGCCGATCCCGCCGGTCAGCAGCCGGCGGTCGACCCGCGGGAAGAGGTTGTGGATCGACATGGCGGTCGAGTAGACGTTGGCGAACGACTGGTCGGTCTCCCGCAGCACCAGCACCAGCAGGAACGCCCAGCCCGCCCAGACGCCGGTGAACGAGGAGAAGATCTTCTCGGTGTCACCGCCGGACTGCAGCAGCGCGATCAGGCCCAGCACGTAGCACCAGACCTGGGCGAGGGTGTAGCCGGAGAAGGTGCCCCAGAAGGAGGCCGACGGCGTCCGGGAGTGCCGTGTGTAGTCGGCGGCCAGCGGCACGAAGGAGATCGACACCGCGACGACCGCGTCGGTCGAGTGCAGGAAGCCGTGCCAGTTGCCCGCCCCCGGGTCGGGGAAGCCCTGCCGGCCCAGCTGGACGGTGAAGTACACCATCGCGATGCCCACCGCCACGGCCACGTACTTGCGCAGCACGGCGATCGCGCCGAGCGGCCAGATGGTCAGCACGGTGGTCAGCGCGCCCGCCAGGACCACGAACAGCCAGCGGTACCCGTCGGTGCCGGCCACCGTCTGGGCGCCCCCCGCGATCACGATCAGTTCGAAGACGCCCCAGCCGACGCACTGCGCGATGTTCAGCACGGTCGGGACGTAGCTCAGCCGGGTGCCGAACAGCCCGCGCAGGTTCGCCATCGCCGGCGCCCCCGTCCGGGCGCCGATCAGCGCGGCGACGGCGAGCATCGCCGTACCGATCGCCGTGCCCGCGACGATCGCGACGACGGCTGCGGCGAAGGACAGCTCCTGGCCCGCCGTGCCCAGCACGGTCGCGGCGCTGGTGAAGCCGATCAGGCTGACGCCCAGGTTCAGCCAGAGCGCGAACTGGTCCCTGAAGGACAGCGTGCGCGGCGGCTCGGTGTCGAGGACGAGCGGGGCCTCCGCGTGCCCGCTCGGTCCGGGGCGCTCCAGCACGGCGACGGACGGGTGAAGTCCGTCCTGCGGCTCGGGCAATTGCGTGGACGCGGACGCGTCCGGAGAAGAGGATGACGAAGCGGACGGCACGGCCGATACTCCCTACGCCGGCATTACCCGGACAGGTTCCTGCGGTCAGCGCTCCCTCGCCCGCCCGGCCACGACTACCGTGGCGTACGGTCGACCAGCGCACTCTCAGCCCGGAATGAGGTCCAAGCTCCCGCGTGTGTCAGTTTGAAGCGACAGGCTAGCGGGGGCCGCGACGTTCGCCAAGGCCAGGGGGTCCGGCCGTCCGCATCGCGGGATGCCGGGGGGACGGTGGGGCGGGGCCCGGGCGGGCCGGGTCCCGGCGGGGCCGGGGCCGCGATCGGGTGTCCGGTCGGTGTCCGGTCGGTGTCCGGTCCGGTCGGTGTTCGGTCCGGCTAAGGATTCTTATGAGTTCTTCAGAGGGCCCCTTACGGCAATCGAATCCCGCGTAGGAAAAACTATGCTTCTTGGTTCTGTCAGCTATGGAGGTCGTCAGTGAGCACCGAGCGCGAGAGTGGGTCCACCGGGCCGCAGGGGGAGCAGACCTCCGGCGGTCACGGGGTGGTGGGTCCGGCGCCTGACGGTCCGGCCCAGCCGCCGCAGTCCGCTCCGGCGGGCGTCGGTACGCCGGCCGTCGCGGACTCCCCGCAGACGCTGGCCTTCGGCAAGCTGAGCGCCCCGGAGCCGGCTCCGGCGGCTCCCCCCGCCCCGCCGGCTCCGGCCGCGCCCGCCCCGCCCGCGTACCTGGACGCGCCGCCGCCGGTCCTCCCCCCGGCCCCCGCCGCGCCCGGCTACCAGGACGCGCCGCCGCCGGCCAACCCGTACGCCGCGCCCGTCGCGGCACCGGTCCACGCCGCCCACGACCCGTACGCCCCGGCGCCCGGCGCCCAGCCGGCGCCCGCCGACCCCTACGCCGCTCCGGCGCAGGCTCCCGCCGAGCACGCCCACCACCCCTTCGGGGCCGGCCAGCCGCTCGGCGGCTGGGGCGCCCAGGACCACGCCGGCGGCACCTTCGCCGGCTCCGGCGGACCGGGCCTGCCCGGTTACCCGGGCGAGTACCCGGGTGCCGCGCCCGGTGGCCCGCGCAAGAAGCGCGGCGGTCTGATCGCGCTGATCGCCGCCGTCGCCCTGGTCGCCGGTGTGGCCGGTGGGGTGGTGGGCGCCGCGGTCAACGACGGCGGCGACACGGTCAGCTCCGCCAGTGACAACCGCAGCACCACCGTCCAGGCCGGCAACACGCAGAAGAACGAGGCCGCCCCCGGCTCGGTCGCCGGGATCGCCCAGAAGGCGCTGCCCAGCACGGTCACCATCAAGGCCGAGAACAGCACCGAGTCCGGCACCGGCACCGGCTTCGTCTTCGACACCGAGGGCCACATCCTCACCAACAACCACGTGGTCGCGCCGGCCGCCAGTGGCGGCAAGCTGACCGTCAAGTTCGCCGACGGCTCGTCCTACTCGGCCTCCGTGATCGGCCGCGCCGAGGGCTACGACGTCGCGGTGGTCAAGCTCGACAACCCGCCGAAGGACAAGCTCAGCCCCCTCCCGCTCGGCGACTCGGACAAGGTCAACGTCGGCGACGCGACCATCGCGATCGGTGCTCCGTACGGCCTGGAGTCCACCGTCACCACCGGCATCATCAGCGCCAAGGACCGCCCGGTCGCCTCCGGCGACGAGACCGGCGCGCAGGCCTCGTACATGAACGCCCTGCAGACCGACGCCTCGATCAACCCGGGCAACTCCGGCGGCCCGCTGCTCGACTCCGGCGGCGCGGTGATCGGCATCAACTCGGCGATCCAGTCCAACACCTCGGGCAGCGGCCGGGCCGGCAGCATCGGCCTCGGCTTCGCCATCCCGATCAACCAGGCCAAGTGGGTCGCCTCGACCCTGATCGAGACCAAGACCCCCGTCTACGCGATCCTCGGCGTGCTCCGCAACGACGACTACAAGGGCGACGGCGCCCAGATCCAGACCGCCGCCGTCCAGGGCACCCCGGCCGTCACCCCCGGCGGCCCCGCCGACAAGGCCGGCCTCAAGGCGGGCGATGTCATCACCAAGCTCGGTGGCAGCCCGATCGAGAACGGTCCCGCCCTGGTCAGCAAGATCTGGACGCACAAGCCCGGCGACACCGTCGACGTCGAGTACACCCGCGACGGCAAGACCGCCACGACCAAGGTCACCCTCGGCGAGCGCAAGGGCGACAGCAGCTGATCCCACCGCCGTCCGCACACCGCGGGCCCCCACCCGGGGACGCACCCCGCCCGCGGAATCCCTGTGCACCGAACCCCGCCGGACCCGTTAGGCTGACCTCCGCCTGGAGAGCTGCCCGAGCGGCCTAAGGGAACAGTCTTGAAAACTGTCGTGGGGTGACCCCTCACCGTGGGTTCGAATCCCACGCTCTCCGCTGGTGGGGAAAACCCTGATCAGAGGGGGTATCGGCCAACTGCCGATACCCCCTCTTTTCGATTGCGTCCCGGGGTGTCCCACCTGGATCCCGCCACAGGTCACCGTGTGTGGGCCAACTGTGGGCCAGAGTCGCCGCCTACTTCTCCAGGTCAGCGCCACCAAGAAACCGCTCGATCAGGGCATTCGCGTGATCCTCCCGCCCGGCGACGATCTTCGCGTAGAACCGGAGAAGGACGGCCACGCTGTGCCCGGCCCGACGGGCAACCTCCACCGGGTCGACGCCGGCGACCAGCCATCCCGACACCGCGGTGGCGCGGCACGAGTACGGCACGCCGGCGATCGGCGTCTCCGCCTCCTCCGGGGTGAGCGCGAGCCTCCGGGCCTCCTTCCAGACGGCCGACCACTCCTTGCTCAGCAGCCGACCGCCCTCTGTCGCCCGGAACAGCCGGCCGTCAGTGGCCACCCCGAACTCGGCGATGTGCTCCTGGAGCAACCGAACGAGCGCCGGCGGAATCGGCACCGGTCGGGTGGCCTTGCGCGCCCGCCGCTTCAGGCCGCGCTCCTCGTGCGCCTCTCCGTCGTCGGTCCAGCGCGACCCGACCCCGGGGGAGCTTCCGGCTAGCAGCAGGGACCCCCATCCCTCATCGGGAAGCGTGCAGTTCGACAGCCGGATGTCCAGTGCCTCAGACGGCCGGGTGGCGGCATAGAGGATGCACCCGAAGAACGCCTTCAGGTGCCGTCCCCGGGGAGAGACCTTCCCCACGGCGTCGATCAGGGCACGTCCCTGCTGGGGGCTGGGCACCCAACGGAAGTCGATTTCGTCGTCCGTCTCCGGTGGCGTCCAGTCCACGAACTGGAGAGGATTCGCCGGGAGCTTCCGGCGCTCAACCGCGTACTGGAGAGCGTTGTTGTAGACCATCCGCTTCCGGGTGATGGTGTTGTCCGCCGCGACGCTGCCGTCCAGGAGGTGGGACAGCGCCTCCAGCCCCAATCGGACGGTGTCGGAGTCCGCCAACTGACCGATCTTGACGGACTTCCTGGCGATCCATGCCAGCGCGGCTTCGACCTCCTCCGGCGGATCCGGTCGGTGATCGGAGAAGTTGAATGCCCAGCAGCTCAGAGCCTGGCGGAGCACGCGAGGGTTAGGGGCTCCCCGATGGTCCGTCACCAACCCGGGCGTGACGGTCGCCAGAGCATCGGCCCGAGCAGCACGGGCCTTGGCCGACGACCGCGACCATTTCATCTTTGCGTGCGCCACTGCGTGGTCGTACCAGGTGCCTTCCGTCTGCTTCCGCAGCTCGGAGACCGGCAGGCCGCTCTCTTGGTCGAACTCCTCGCCGTTCTTCATCGCTGTGCGGATCTCGGCGAGCCGACCGGTCGCGAGGGTCTTGGTCGCGTAGCTCTTTGAGTGGGGCTTCGACCCGACCTTCCACCGCAACTCGAACGGGAGCCGGCGGCCGGGGCGTTGGCGAATCGTGTAAAGCCGAACGTCGTATGTCAGCAAGTGCGCTCCCAACGGAGAGGGCCCCGGCGATTGCCGGGGCCCTGCGGGTCTGTGTCGTCCTAAGCGGCGTCCTGCTCCAGCCCGGCCCACCAGGCGTCCAGGTCGATTCGACGCACCCGGATATGACCGTTGGGGAGCTTGAGGAGCTTCGGACCCTGGCCCCGGGAGACCATCCGGTAGAAGGCGGACCGGGACATGGCGAGCTCCTCCAGGATCGCGGGGAGCTTCAGGTGTTCCTGCTTGGGCATCTGCCACTCCGATCAGGAAAGCGACTGGGCCGGGGGCAGCCTTCGCCCCCTTCTTCTCTGGCATCCGCTACTGCCGCTACTGCCGCTACCTCCCTGGTCAGGGGCATGTTTTTGGTAGCGGATTGGGTAGCGGTAGCGGATCGGTGCCGATCCCGTCAGGTTGGCGGGAGCGGCAGTCGGCCTACGGCAGGCTCGTTGCCGTGAGGGCCGGTTCGGGTGCGGGTAGCGGATGCGTATCCGCTACTGGGGGCGTATCCGCTACCGGAAACAGGGCTCTGACCTGCGCGGTAGCGGCAGTAGCGGGAGTAGCGGATTCCTGGGAGCGGGGCGGGCAGTAGCGCAGCCAGGCGTCGGCGAGGTCGGCGGCGTAGTAGCCCTTGGCGCTGCTCTTGGGGCCGGTTTTGATGTTGCGGGGCTTGATGGGGTCGTTGTCGGCGGTGACGTAGTCGCCGAGCATCCGGGCGAGGGCGCGGGCGGTGATGGGCTTGCCGTCGAGGTCGGCCCACGGCGCGTCGTCCAGCTCGGCGAGCTTGCTCAGCAGTTCGGCGCTGAGCAGTCGTTCGGCGCCGGCGAAGACGTCCCGCAGGTCGGCGAGGAGGCGGATGCCGATGGAGCCCTTGTCGTTGGCCTTGGAGGCGGTGACGAGCTGGACGCAGGCCGCGCGGGCCCGCTCGGGCCAGTGGCCGCCGGCGGCGTCGGCGACCGCGATGAGCGGTTCCCACACGTCGGCCGGGCGGTCGCTGATGCCGTCGGGAAGCTCGGGCCATGCGTCGTGGAGCTGGTCGCGGACCGTGCTGGCCCAGGCTGCCAGGCGGTCACGTAGGACGTGCCCTTCAGGCTTGTGGATGCGCTCCCGGTACGGCTGGACCTTCTCGTTGGGGGCGCGACGGCGCATCCGGACAATGACTGAGCGGCTCATGATGGTGTCGGGCAGGTCGCCGAGTCCGCCCATGGCGAGGGCGGCGTAGACGGGGAAGGGCTGGACGGTCTGGGTGGAGCCGTCGCCGACGCACCGCAGGACGACGCCGCTGCGGCGGTGACCGGAGTTGATGAGCCCGCGCAGGTCTTCGTTCCCGGCGGCCTTGGGACCGAAGGTGGTGTCGATCTCGTCGAACAGCATGGTGGGCCGGGCCTCGGGGTCGGACACGGAGCGGAACAGCGCGGCCGGGCTGACGTCGGTGGTGAGCATCGGCCTCGGGGTGAGCGTTTCGATGATCTCCAGGGCGCGGGTCTTGCCGCTGCCGGGTTCCGGGGAGAGGAACGCGATGCGCGGCGTGGACTCGAAGCAGTCGAGCAGGTGGGTGTGGGCGTCCCACAGGGTCACGGCCACGTAGGCGGCTTCCGACGGGAAGACGTTGAAGCGCCGGTGGTGGGCCTCGACCGCGTCCAGCACGGCGGCGCCCTCCTGCGGGGTGGGGCTGTTCGGGCTGGGAGCTTCGGTCATGCGGCCCGTCCTACGTTGGTGTTGGCGAGGCCCCAGTCGAGGCCGGAGCGGATGGTGCGCGCGGCTTCGGCGTCACCGATCCCGGCGGCGTTGGCGGCGGCGGTGAGCCGGTCCTCGACCTCGGTGCGGCTGAGGTGGCTGGTGGCGACCATCCGGGCCAGGGACCGGGCCGCGCCGACCAGTGCGTGGTTGCGTCCGCCCTCGCGGGTGGTGGCGACCTTGTCGCACTCCCGGTCCAGCGCCGTGTTCGCCCACGCGGCGGGGTCGGAGATCCGCCCCGACGTGCGCGCGGGTGCGGGCCGGGCGGTGATGGTCTTTTCGCTGATCAGCAAAAGAGCGGGAAGTGGCAGGGGCGGCAGGTCGAGTTCCACGCGGTAGGTGGCGCCGTCCACGACCGAACCGGCGGCGACGACGTACCCGCCGGCGGACCGGCTGTCGATCAGCCAACCCAGCCTGCCGACCGTGTTCGGCTGCACCGGCCCGCCGGGCGCCGCGAAGTACAGGTGACGCCCGTCCCGGCAGGTCCGCACTCGGAACGTCTGGTCCGGTACCGGCAGCCCGGCCCGGTGGAACAGTTCGGCCAACACGTCAGTGCCGTCCGTGATCCCCGGCTCCGCCCACTCCGCCGGCGGGTGGGCACCGTTCTTCGGGGTGTCGAGGTCGATCACGACCAGCCCCGATGGGCCGCACGCGATACCGACGTTGAACGGCCCGGCGCCCCAGCACCGCCGGATCCGCACCGGATCGGTGGTGGCTCGCTGCTCCCAGCTGGAGACGGCGGGGCGCTTGGTGTTCGGGGTGAGCGGGAAGACGTGCCATCCGCGTGCGGCCGCGCCGAGGGCGGCGGCGAGCAGGGCGGGCTGTGCACTCGGCCGCGCGGGCAACCGTGCGGCTGCGGCGCGGGTACCGGGCAGCGCGCGGGCGTTCACCGACCGCTCCCGATCAGCTCGGCGACCAGGTGGGCGCTGGCGTTGGCGTGCTCCGCGACGGCCCTGACCACCTGCTTGGCCTGGCGGGTCATCGCCGGACCGGGTCGGGCGACTGAGGGTGCGGTGAGGGCGTGCCCGGGGAGGGGCACCAGGAGGGTGGCGGTCAGCAGCAGGGCCGGACGGTGCAGGCCCGGTTCGATCGCGGCGGCCCATTCGTTGCTGCTGGACCACGGGTCGCGCTCCCAGTCCTCCGGTTGTCCGGCGGGGCGGCGGGCGAGGACCCGGTGGCGCAGGGCGACGTCGATCCGGAGCGCGACCTGGTCGTAGTCGATGCCGGTCGTAACGAGGGTGACGCCCGCCAGGTCGGGGCGGATACGAACGTAGCCGGGGGACATGACGGGGCTGGTGGCGATCCGCCACACCGCGTGGGCGAAGTCGACGGCGGTGAGCGGGGCGCCGTGCTCGTGGAGGCGGCTGGCGTTGACGGCGAGGTAGGAGTGGAAGCGGGACGACCCGGCGGAGGCGTTGGCCTTGTCGTGCTCGTCGTCGATGAGGGCGAGCGTCTGGCTGGTGAACTGGGGCATGCTTGGTCCGATCTCGTCTTGTACGGGGTCGAGGACCCGCAGCGGCTGGGGTTTCCCGGCAAGGTGTTCCGGCTGCTGCGGGTTTCGTGCTGTCCGGGTTCAGCGGTTGCGGTTGGTCATGCGGTTGGAGACGTTGAGGCTGACGTTCACCGCACCTCCCCGCCCGCCCCCACCACCGGTGTTGCTGTTCTTGAGCAGCCAGGCGAGGGCGAGGACGGCGGCCAGGCAGCCGAGTCCGGTGGTCGCGGCGGCGACGGCCTGGAGCAGGAACGCGGTGCCGACGCCGGCGGCGCCGATGCCGATGCCGCCGCAGAGCAGGCGGGCGGGCCACGGGTCGCCGGTCGGGGCCGGGGTGAACTGCTGGGGCTGTGCGGGAAGGTAGGCCGGGCCGGGGTGGTGGACGACGACCGGCGCCGGGGTGGGCTGGTAGGGGACGAGCGGTGCCGTGGTGGGGGTGGTGGCGTAGAGGGGGTGGCCGTCGGCGGTGTAGAGCACCGCGGCGGTGGGCTGCTGCTGGTAGTGGTTCACGGTGCTCTCCTGTCGGGGCCGTGCGCGGGAGGGGTCAGTTGAAGGAGGCGAGGAAGTGCGCGAGGGCGGTGAGTCCCTGGTTCACGGGCCCGGCCAGGCCCGTGCTCGCGGCGGTGAACCCGGACAACCAGATGGGCAGGGCGGTCAGGGTGGTGGTGCGCTGGGTGCGGATGAGGATGATCGTGATGACGCCGAACACGAGGGCGGTGGAGGCGGTGATGAGCACGGCGGAGCGGTCCCTTCCGGGGGTGTCAGAAGCTGAGCGGGGTGGGGTGTCAGGGCCGTCAGAAGACGCGTCAGGAGGGGTGTCAGACGCGTCTGACACCCCTCGCGCTCGCACGTCACCTGTAGAAACGGGCCGTTTGGCGTCAGACGCGTCTGACGCGTCAGGCCCGTCAGAAAACGGCCGGGAGGTTCAGGCGGCGTACTGGTTGGCGGGCACGATCTCGTACCGGCCGGCCTCTTCGGTCTCCCGCAGACGCCCGGCGAGGACCATCGCGGAGACCTCCCCGGAGACCCAGCTCCGGGAGCGGCCGAAGCGGTCGCAGTGTTCCATGAAGTCCGCCGGGGCGACCTCGGTGCGGCCCTCGTCCTCGAACTCCGCCAGCAGGTCCGTCATCGCCTGCTGGGCCTCGCCCTTGGACAGCTTGCGGGCCGGCGGCCCGGCCGGCCGGGCGCCAAGGGGCAGGATCGTGCGGACCTCCGGGAGGGCCTGCTCCGGGTCGATCCACTCCTGACCGTCGTCGTCCAGCACATCGCTGTCGTCGTCCACGTCGTCCTCCTCGGTGAGGTAGAGCGGCCCGTCCTCCTCGTCCCACCCCTCCAGACCCGGCTGCCCGGTCTGGACCGGGGCCGCGGGTGCGGTGGGGAGGGGGTGGCGGGTGCGCTTGGTGAACGCGGGCCCGGCGGCCTTGGCGGCGGCGCCGGCGGTGACCGGGTCGCAGGCGGAGCGGACGTCGGCGAAGGTGACGGCGGCCCAGTGCAGGTAGTCGGTGGGGGTGAGGTAGGAGCGGGCGGGGGTGGCCCAGAACGTCTCCGGGACGCCGTTGGCGACCAGGTAGGAGTAGCCGGGCTTCTTGTCCTTCCAGGTGTGCGGCGCGGCGCCTGCGTCGAGGGCTTCGTCGGGGAGGGCGAATCCGGCGTCCCGCTCGTCGCGGACTCCGAACACCCAGCTGGAGCCGAACGAGGCGCGGGAGTCGGTGGAGACCTGGGTGCCGGAGGCGCGTTGGAGGGAGATAACCAGGGAGATTCCGGCGGAGCGAGCTTCCTGGGCGATGCCGGTGAACACGTCGTCGTCGGTCTCGCGGATGGTCTTGGCGGCCTCCTCGAACCACGCGACCAGGTACGGCATCCCCGGGGAGCCGTCGGCCTGCGTCTCGGCGCAGGCGGGTTCCCACTGTTTGTAGCCGTACTTCGCGAGCCACGCCGTGCGGGCGGGGATGGAGGCGCGCAGGGCCTCGATCATGGCCTTGGTGGAGTTCATGTCGAGTGCCGCCCAATCCAGGGAGGGCAGCAGCGGGCCGAGGGTCTGTTCGGCCTTGGCGGGGTCGGACGCCCACACGATGACGTCGCGGCGGGTGACGACCTCGCCGAGGACGGTGATCCCGCCCTCGGACTTTCCCGACCCGGTCATCCCCATGACGATCAGGTGCATCGCGTTGCGCCCGGCCTGCGGGTCGCCGGGGAACCACAGCATCGCCGGGGTGCCGTCCTCGTAGATCCCGACCACGATCGGGTCCGCGATCGACCCGCCCGCGTGGGACGGCCCGGGGAAGGCGACGGTGTTCTTGAGCAGGTCGTTGGGGACGACGGTGATCGACGCCCGGGAGGAGTCGTCCGGGTCGGTGGTCATCCGCACCGCGTTCTTGGCGACCTTGAACGCCCCGGCCAGGCGGGGCAGGGCCTTGGCCACGTCGTCGGGGGTGAGTTCCCCGGGTGGGAGCTGGAGGTCGAACGTCGCCTTGTTCGGTGCGACCTTGGCACTGGTGACCATGGTCTTGGCGAGCCCGACCTTCTCCAGCAGGCCCTTGTCCGCGCTGGCGGTCTGGCCGTCGGCGTTGACCCGCAGGATCTGGCGGATGTTCCAGGTGGCGGCGAGCGCGGGGGCGCCGATCAGGTAGAGGCTGCCGAGGGGGCCGGCGGCCGGGCCGGCGAGGGCCGCCGCCGTGAACCACGAGGTCCCGGCGGCGACCGTGATCGCCGAGTGCAACCGCCGCTGCTGGGTGGTCGACTTCCCCGCCCACCACGTCGCGACGGTGAGGCCGACGGAGGCGAGGGTGAGTCCAGCGGACGCCGCCGCCGACCCGCCCCACATGCCGTAGGCGGGCAGGGAGAGGACACCGGTTCCGCCGGCGAGCAGCCACGGCGGCAGGTAGGGCTTGGCGCGGTCGAGCAGGTACTCACCCACCCCACCGCCGCCCCGGCCGTAAGCGCCCTGCTGGCCGGGCTGGTTGGGGTCGAGGTGGAGCGGGTGGGCCATGTTGTTGCTGCCGGACACGTGCGACCTCCTTCAGGTCGAGGCGGGCGGGTCAGCCGCCGAAGTCGAAGGACCGGCGCTGCGGGCGGGGGCGGCCGGAGCGGTTCAGCTCCGGGTCGAACTCGCGTTGGAACGAGGCGTAGGTGCGGGCCGCGTTCTTCGCGGCGTCCTTGGCGTCGTCGGCGGTCTTCTTCAGGTGCTTGGCGACCCTGCGGGCCCGCATCTGGCCGCTGAACGGGCGCCCGTCCGGGTCGGGGACCTCCTTCAGGACCGCCTGCAGCACCTCCGCGGCCATGGCCAGTTCGAAGGAGAGCTGCAGGAACGCCGCGCGGGCGTTCTCGCAGTAGTTGCGGATGTCCGCGTTCGTGAAGAACTCCGGGTCCCCCAGCGGCGAGTGCGTGCGGCCGCCGCCGCGCTGCCCGCCGCCCTGCGCACCGGGGTTGGCCTGCCCGATGCCGCCCGGCCCGGCCGCCCGGCCGCCGCCGTCGTAGCCGCGCGGGCCGCCGGCCTTCCCGTCGCCGGAGTTGTAGTGGAAGTGGTACTGATTCCCGCTCTGCCCGCCGCCCGGCTGACGGCCACGGGAACCCTGGCCTCCGCCCTGGCCGGGGCTGGGCTGCTGCGGGGCCTGCGGCGGGCGGGCGTAGTTCTGGCCGGCCTGGAACCACTGGTCCTGCTGGTCGAACGGGTTGCTCTGCGGAGGAACACTCACGTCAGATCTCCTTCAGGTGCGGTCAGGGGCTTGGCGGCGACGGTCCGGCGCGAGCGCCACCACGCGGCCTGACCGGCGGCGGTGGCAGCGGCCCAGAGGCCGAACAGCGGCCAGTTGACGGGGCCGAACAGGCACGCGGCGCCCGTCCAGAGCGCGACCGCGCCAGCGAGCAGGACCGGCAGGCGCAGGGCGCGGGCCCGGCGGCGCACCGCGGAACGCGGGTGCCAACGGCGGACGATCGCCCATCCGGCGGGGACGAGCAGGGCAGGGACGGCGAGGACGACCCCGGCGGCCGGCGCCGCGACGGACAACAGCCCGGCGGCGGCGAACAGGCCCAGCGCAACCCAGGACGGTGCCCAAGCGGCGCGGTGACGCCACAGTGCGCTGCCGGTCGCGTAGGCCAACTGCCGTGTGAGGGTCGGTCGGTCGGGGATCATGACGACCAGCGGAGTCGTGCCCCGGCCGAGGTCGATCACGTGGGCGGCCGGCGCACCGTGCCGTCCACGCTGACGGGGTATCTGTACCTTGGTGGTACGGACACGCGAACGCATCGGGAACTCCAAGTCGGCTGTTGGGGTGTGGTGTTGGCGCTGTTCGTCAGGCGGAGGCGATGACGGCGGCGGCGGTCTCGAACGCGTGGTGCCACGCCTGATCGAGGCAGTAGGCGCCGTTCATGCCGTGGTCGGCGAGGCGGACGAACGCACTCTTGCCGGTCGCGTCGGCGAGGCGCCGCAGGGGCTCGCGCCGATCCGCGACGTAGTGCGTGACGGCGGAAACGGCCAGGGCCGCCACGACCGGGCCGGGCTTCAGCCGGATGCCGAGCACGTGGGAGCCGAGCAGCAGAGCGCCGGCCTGCGTGGCGGTGTAGGCGGCGACGTGGGCGGCGCAGGCCCGGCGCCCAGCGGCGCTGGACTGGCCGTCGGTGTGGTAGTGCTGGCCCTTGACGGTGGCCTGGTGGTCGCTCTGGATCCAGTGGTCCGCCACGTCGGCGGCGGCGCGGAACAGAGCGTAGGAGGCGGCGAACCGGGCCGCGCGGGAAGTGGTCACGGTGTGCTCCAACCGGTCTGCAGTGAGGTGGAGTTGTCGGATTTGCGCCGTTCGTCAGGCTGCGGTCGGGAGGCCGTCCGCGCACGGGAGGCAGGTGCCGTACCGGGTGGGCAGGACATATCCGGCGTCGCGCCGGCAGTCGGGGCAGGTCCGCCGGGCCCGCATCGCCAGCGCGAGGGCGGCGGCCTTGGCGGGGGTCATCGGCCGGACCGGTTGGGCCAGTCCGCGGCGGTAGAGGTAGGCGGCGCGGACGCCGAGACGCCGGCTTTGCCAGAGGATCTGTGCGGCGACCGGCTGCCCGCCGGGGCGCAGGCCGACCGCGCGGAGCTGGCGGCGGGTCATGTATCCGTCCGGGGCCATCTGCCACGGGTACGTGGGGATACCCCCGTACCTCGTGCCGTCCGGGTCCCAGAAGCGCGGCAGGCTCACACCGTCACCTGCCCGCTCTCGGCGAGGGCCCGCAGGGCGTCGCGTACCCGCTGTGCGCGGGGCTGGCCGATGCCGTACTCGGAGCGCAGGGTACGCACGGCGGGCAGGCGTCCGGCGGCGAGTACATCGGCGTACTTCTCGGCAGCGGCTGGTGTCAGCTCGTCCGGCTCCCCGGCGTCTTCCTGCTGGTCAGGGTCGGGGTACTCGGCGTATCCGGGGTCGTCGGGTACGTACTCGCCGGCCGTGCCTGGGCGGGTGGGCTCCGGTTCGGCGGCGGGTACGGGGCGCTGGGGGAGCGGCCAGAACTCCAGCTCCGGCAGCGCCGCCGGGGCCGTCTCGGCGGGCTCGTCCACTGTCGCCGGGTACGTCTCGGGTACAGCGGATACGGCGGGTACCGGGTCCGGGTACGTCCCGGGTACAGCGGGTGCGGGGTCGGCCCACATCAGCGGGAAGTCGTCCTCCAGCAACGGTTCCGGCAGCGCTGCCGGGGCGGTGGGGGTGGTGGCGTGGAGTACGTGTACCCGCCACAGCACCAACGGCGCGATAGCGGATACGGCGACGATCAGCGGCCATCCCTGGTGGATGACGCCGGCGCCGAGCAGGTGCGCGGCGGCGTTCGTGGCGATCATTCCGAGCACCGGCGGGAACACCTCCCGTCCCGCGCGAAGCGCCCGCAGGGCGTAGGTGTCCAGCGCCAGCGGCAGGCCGGCGGCGACCGCCGACCCGAAACCGCAGTCGACCGCGAGACGCCACTCGCCATGGGCGGAGACCGTCACGGCCGCCCCCATCGCCAGCCACGCCAACAGATCCATCCGCCGCTTCACCGGCCACCCCCGGCGGCGGAGTGCAGCCGGCGGGCCTGCTGGGTGAGGTCCGCGACGAACGTGCGAAGCGCGTCGGTGACCGCCTCCGGCACCCGGACCACGGGGGCGGGGCGGTCACTCTCGCGGATTTCCCTCCAGCGGGGCATGCCGCGCTCCGTCTCGGTCAGGCCACCGAAGATGCCGACCGGCTCGCCGCGGTCGATCGCGCCAGTCAGGCAGGCGGTGCGGACGGGGCAGGCGGCGCAGATGGCCTTGGCGCGGCGCTCGGCAAAGGTGTCGCCGTCCTCGGGGAAGAACAGGTCCGGGTCGGCGGTCGTGCACGCGGCGCCGCTCAGGCCCTGGTCGGGGGCGGTGCGCAGGTCGGCGATCGTGAGGACGGCCGGGCGGCCGGTCAGGTGCGGGGTGATGGTGCCGGCGAGCCGGCGGACCGGGACAACGCTCATCAGGCGGCCCTCCAGGTGAGGACCCGGCGGCGCTCGGCCGCGTTGCGCATCAGGGCCTTGGCGTAGCGGGCGGCCTCCGGGGCCAGGTCCCGCAGAACCTCGGTGGCGACCGCGAGCCGGGTCCGCCGGTCGAGGTCGTCCTCCTCGTCGGTGCCGGCGAACAGCTCCACGTCGATGCCGAGGGCCAACTCGGCGAACTCGGAAGCCGTAGCGGCTTCCTGGCCTGCGACAATCAGTTTCACGGGTCTACCTCTTCTAGGGGTGTGTGGGCCCGCAGGGGCTGTCGCGCTCCGGCCAAGGAAGGCGCGGCGGCCCCGACTCATGGGCCCGGGGCAACACGTCGGATGACGAGAAGCCATGGACCGCGACTCGCCCGAGCAGGGCGGATCGAGGGTCAAAGTCACTCGTCAAGCAGTGCGGGCCCCGCACCGCCGGGAAATCGGCCGGTGCGGGGCCCGCGTGTGTCGTCACGTTGGGGAGCGAGCTCCCGGTGAGGTATGACGACGTGATCTTTCGATCTCGAACCCTCCGGACTGACCAGGCGCCGGGTGCCTCAGCCCCATCTGTCCGGGGCTCCTTCATCCCGTGAGCTGCATTTCAGCTGCTCGCGGGACGCATTTATGCAGGTCAGAGCAGCCTTAAGAAGGCCCCTCTTATCGCTTCCGCTTCTCTCGGTGGCGACATGCTCAACATAGACAACCTGCCTAGGCAGGTCAAGAGAGTTGGGTCTCTCGCCTCTGTTGGGCATGCCGACTACGATGGGCACATGAGCCTTGACCCGGATGACCCCCGCCCCCCGTATCAGCAGGTCAGCAGCTCACTTCGGGCTGCGATCCTCACCAAGAAGGAGGGGTTCGAGGCGGGCGACAAACTCCCCTCCGGCCCCGAGTTGGCCAAGCACTACGGCGTGGCGCGAGGCACCGTGGACAAGGCCCTTGACCTGCTCAGGGGGGAAGGGCTGATCGTGACCCGGCAGGGAAGCGGGTCCTTCGTCCGGGAGCGGACCGAACGGCCTGTCGGCCTTCGGCCCCACATCGAAACGGCCTTCGCGCAGCCGCACGTGACCATCGACTTCGCGGGGTTCTCCAGCGAGACCCTGTACAACGCGATGCAAGAGCCGCTGGACAAGATCCGGTCCGGGCGACTTGCCCCGGAGAGCATCGCGGTCCGCCTGTTGCTGCCGGACACCTCAGCGCCGATGGCTGTACCCGTGCTGGTCGACGGCCTGCGGGATGAGGTCGCGCTGCGGGACCGCGCGCGGAACATCGCACTCACCAACGCCGGCGGCATCGCGCACTCCGTGGGGGTGCTCGCCGAACTCGGGCTCGTCCAGTCCGCCACGGTCGAGGTGAAGGTGCACCGGGCGTCGAGCCTCTTCAAGCTCTACATCTTGAACCGCTCCGAAGCGTTTTTCGGGTTCTACCCGCTACGCGAGCG
Source organism: Kitasatospora sp. NBC_00315 (assembly GCF_041435095.1). Classification (NCBI taxonomy): domain Bacteria; kingdom Bacillati; phylum Actinomycetota; class Actinomycetes; order Kitasatosporales; family Streptomycetaceae; genus Kitasatospora; species Kitasatospora sp. NBC_00315. The sequence goes on from NZ_CP108025.1 coordinate 4,340,696, forward strand.
GTCCGTGACGGTCGAGGGCGACTCTCACACCTTCTACGACGTGACGGGGAAAGACACCACCCTGTTCCACCACTCCGCCGGCCCGGACGATGCCTCACTGGGATCGCAGTACGTGCAGCAGTCGCAGACGTGGTTCGACAGCGTGTGGTCCACCATCGCGTACGAGCGTCAGCCATGAGCGCGGCGCCGCAGTCGCTCGCGGACGTGCTCCGGCCGGTGAAGCACGTCCTACTCGACTTCGACGGTCCGGTGTGCTCCGTTTTCGCGGGGCTGCCAGCCCATGAGGTGGCGCAACGACTCCGTGAGGGCCTGCTCGCTACTGGTGAGCAGGCCCTTCCGGGAGGCGAGGACGAGGTGGATCCGCTTGCACTGCTTCGTTTGATCTCGGACGCCCGACCGGATCTCACCGGCATTTCGGACAGCATGCTGGCAGCGCTGGAGAGCGAAGCGGTCCGTGTCGGTCGGCCGACCCCGGGAGGAGAATCGGTCCTGCTTGCCTGCGCACACTCGGGCCGGACGGTATCGGTGGTCAGCAACAACGCGGGCGTGGCAATCGAGACTTACCTAGCCGATCACGGTCTGAGCGGCTACGTGAGTGGAGTCTTCGGCCGTGCCCCGGGCGACCCGTCATCCATGAAACCGAACCCGCGTCTCCTGCTGGAAGCCATGGAAGCCGCGGGCACCCGGCCGGAGGAGTGCGTATTCATCGGTGACGCGGCTCGGGACGTGGAAGCCGGAGACGCCGCCAGCGTCCCCACCATCGGCTACGCGAACAAGCCGGGGAAGGACGCCAGGCTAGCCGCCGCTGGTGCCATTGCCATCGTGGACTCAATGCAGGTGATTGCAGATGCCCTGCTCTGAGTTACTTGGGCCAGCGGCACAGGCGTTGGGACGGGCAACGTTGGACGCGTAAAAGTCTTCCCTACGGGTTCAAGGCTCGCTGCGCTCGCGGCGCTGGCCCGCCGCTCGCCGTCGCTCCTGTCTGCGCCCCGCTTCGGCGGCGCCTGGCCGCGCCACGGAAGTGGACGGGAACGGGTGACCGGCCGAGGGGGCGGTGAGCGCAAGAACCATGGGGCTCCGCCCCAGACCCCGGCCCTCCTCAGAGGGGACCAGAGGTAGGTGCACGGGTGCACCAGCGTCGTGGTGATCGTGATGGGTCGCGGGACGGCCCCCTCCTCGATCGGACACCCAAGGGCGTACCCGGAACCTCCAGGGGCCGCCAAGGCCAGGCGCAAGCGTCACGATTTGAGCCTTGGCGGCCCCTGGAGAACCCGGGTGGCGGCGAAGCTGCCCGATCGAGGAGGGAACCGACCCGCTCAGCCCGAAGTCTTGCTGAAGCCAGCAACTCCCCCCTTGCGTGCGCTTGAAGGCATAGCCTGACCGGATGGACCTCAAGATTGCCTACGTTGACGCGATCAGAGCCGAAGGTGGAGACCTCCAACCAGCCGGCGTGATGCACGCATGGACCGACCGATCAGCACCCAAAACGCTCTGCGGCGTGAAGACTCTGGTCGCCACCGCCAAGCAGTTCAACATCACGCACCCGAGCGTCTGCCAGGTGTGCGCGACCCGGGCCAGTGGTGGCACTACCCCCAGGGCGCCGTGGGAGTAGCGAACTTACTCCGACTGCCGTGCCCCATGCGTGCCCCAACGGACGGAATCGAGCGGTAAACCACGGGCATTACCGGGCGGCAGTCGGACCCCGGGTGGGCAGCGCGCGAGAGCATATTGCCTGCTCAGAGCTACTTTGGCGCAGTGGACTTGGCGAAGATTCCCAAGCTCAGAGCGCACTCGCACACTCGACCTCGGCCATTGAGACACCACCACCCGCGCGTGAGTCCGGCGATGCAGGTGTTTACCGGCCCAGCTACGGCGTCCCGTTTAGTCGGCGCTGAACAAGCGCCAGTAGCTCCTCTGGCGGGAGAGAGCGCAGGTAGTCCTCCCAGCGCAGTTGCACCTCATTGCTGCTGGCCTCGGGCGGCAAGGCGTTCATCACCCAGAGGTGAAGACTGGTGGTGAGCGTCAGCATCTCTGACGCAAGCTCCTGAAGCCCGGTTAGGGTCACTGGTGTCTTCTCCCAGTGGATACGCCGGTAACGGCTCGTGTGGGAGACGACTGAGCCATCGGAATCTGTGCCCCAGACGCCGTGGGCAAGGCGATTCCTTCCCTCCAGTGCTTTCTTGATCCGGGTCGAGACGCCCTGCAGCTCCAAGAGACTCTGTTCACTGACGCGATCGTGGACCTTCGCAACAGCCTGAATCGTGTCGAGCAGCCAGTTGGCCGGCTGGCCAGCAACCACAACCGCCGCGTACTTGGTGTCGAGAAGTGCTGCGGCCACAGTGCGGAGCTCGCTCTCCAGAGAGGAAGCGGCCTGAACCACGCGACCGAGTGCTCCACTCAGCATGCGAGACAGCTCGATCTCATCAGCGGTGTCGTCCATGTCTCCGAGGGTTCCGCACAGGCTGACGCCTATCAAGCGGATTTGGCCACTGGTGGCGTAACTCCCGGCCTGCAAGGTGCCAACCAACGCAGACGGGCCCGGGTGGTGAGGCCCGGGGCCGTCTTTGGGTCGTATGAGGCCAACCAGCGCTAACCAACGTTGACAGCTACCGACCAGGTAGAGGCTGGTCAGCGCACCGGAGGCGTCTCCGGCCGCTGACCAGCCCGCTACCCGATCAGAACTTGTTCTTCGGGGCGTCCTATGCCTTCGCCTGCGCCATGAGGACCCGTAGTTCCTCCGGTGTTGGCCACGGAGCGCGACGGTGAACCATCCGATGGCAGTTCGCGCAGATCAAGGCAAGGTCCGAGAGCTTGGTTCGACTCTCGCCTGCTTCGTGGAGCGGGACCACGTGGTGACACTCGATGTACCCCGCGCCTCGCTCACCGTATGCCCGTTGGAAGTCGAAGTCGCAAACTTCGCAGGCGAGGCGCTGGCCGCGGCTCAACACTGAGTCGATCTTCCGTCGGCGCAGGGCACGGTTCCGCTCACGGGCGAGGTGCTTGCGGAGCAGAAGTCGACCCTCCGGCGCATCGAAGTCGTCCAGGTCTTCATCAGCCAGCGGCGCCGTCTGCAGGTCACCCGCCAGGATGCCGGCTCGGATCAGTTGCGCCGCCGCAGCCATCTCTAGTGGGCTGTCCAGGAAGGCTTGCAGGACAGCGAGGTCCATGGCGCCGCCGTTGGTGGGCTTGCCCTGGTAGTCCGGATGACGAGTGGCGATGTCGAAGGTCTTGCGAGCGACCCCGTTGGCGTTGCGAAAGGTGTCGTTTCGAGACGAGAGCCCGTGAATCGGGAGGATCTGCAGCAGGCTGGACAGCTCCGCCACGCGAGGGTCGGTGGCGCTCAGCCCCTTCCAGTGATTGTCCGCCGTGACGGCGCAAGCGAGGACGATCTCATCCCAGGCCCAGTCCGGGTTACGGACGGACTTGACTGCGAAGCCGAGCCGTTCGAGCCAAGCGACGGCTTCCGCGGTGCCACCGTGGAACTCCGTGGGCAGCAACGCCGTGCCGTACTCGTACCGGTGTGCCACGCCGGCGATCGCCTTGGAGTCGTACTCCCGGTCCTCGTGAACCAGCAGGTAGTTGCGAGCCTGGCCGAACCCGTAGGTGGAGAGGAAGGCATCCTGGCCCAAGCGGTCGTACTCATCGACCGCCTTGAGCACTGACTCGCGAGTAATCGCTCCCTTAACCATGGCGCTTAGCATAGGACTTGGCACAGACATGTGGTTCGCCATGAGCGACCGGAACCAGTCCGCGCACTCGGGTAGTGAGTGTCTAACCGCGCTACAACGGCCACACACTCTGGCGTACAACCACGGACGCCCAGGTACCGTCCTTGCAGGTCGGCGAGGCTCCTACTCCGCGTCGGGCGAATGCCCAGGTTGCTTCGGGATGAAGAGGCCATGAGTTCATGTCTCGGCATCGTGGGCTGACTGTGGGCCATGGGTACGCAGCGGGACGCTGGCTCACTGCCTCTGCGCAGGTCAATGCTGGTGCATGACTTGCTTCAGTGATTGATCTTGAAAACTGTCGTGGGGTGACCCCTCACCGTGGGTTCGAATCCCACGCTCTCCGCTGGTGGGAGAAACACCTTCGAAGGGCGGGTGCCGGAAGCTTCCGGCACCCGCCCTTCGCGTTTCTGTCCCGGGGTGTCCCAAGGTGCCGTTGTCGGCGCGTCGGATAGCCAGTATCGGTCCGACCGGCCGAAGCCCGGCCGGACCCCTGACCGGCGCGTCGGCCGAGGTGCGGTCCTCCGCCGCCCGGCGGCCCGCGTCCGACCACGGTGGTCGGGGGCCGTCGGCGTTCCCGGGGCGGCGCGGCCTCAGCGCTTGGTGCCGTCCACGATCACCGGGGTGCCGGTGCTGCCGCAGGGGCTGGCGTAGACGGGGTTCTTCTCGGCGGCGGCCTTGAAGGCCTCGATGCACTGGCTCATCAGGATCTTGTCGGTCAGTGAGTTGGCGATCGCGGTGTTGGCCGCCGCGGTGCTGTCGGCGTCGATCTTCCGCTTCTCGGCCTCGGCCTTGGCGGTGAGCACGGCGGCCTCGGCCTGGGCGGTGCTCTGGTCCTGGGTGATCTTCGCGTCGATCGCCTTCTGCAGGCCGTCGCTCGGCCGGACGTTGCGCAGGTTGACGCCGTTGACGTGGATCCCGCGCGGGCCGAGCCGTTCGGTGACCAGCTTGTCGATCTCGGCGCTGATCGCCTCGCGCTGCGAGGTGTAGCCCTCGACGCCGGTGTGGCGGGCGAAGACGTTGCGGACGATCTCCCGGCTGTCCGGGAGGACCAGGCGCTGCTGCACGGCGTCCGAACTGCCGGCCAGCTTGTAGAGCGAGAGGGCGTGCTCGGGGTCGACCGACCACTTCACGGTGAGGTCGGCGTAGAGGACGCCGCCCTCGGAGGAACGGACCTCCACGGTGTCGTCGCCGGTGAGGTCGAGGTCGGCCGGGCGGGTGGTGAAGGTGGTCACGTCGGTCAGCGGGGTCTTCAGGTGCAGGCCGGGCTGCCAGACGCCGTCGATCCTGCCCAGCGTGGTCGGCACGCCCACCTCGTACGGTTCGACGACGTACGTGAAGGTGCTGAGCCCGAGGACGAGCCCGAGGGCGCCGGTCAGGAAACCGCCGAGGCCGGCGGCGCGGGAGATCGTCCGGCGTCGTCTGAGGACGATCAGGGTGATGCCGAGTATGAGCAGCAGGGTGGACAGGTAGAGCATCGTCACGTCTCTCGGTCTGCGGTGCCAGGACGGCCGCAGCCTAGGGACGCCGGGGAGCCCGGGCGGGTGGTTCGGCCGAAGTTCACCGGTGCCCCGCCCGCTGTTCACGCGGGGCGTTCACGCCCGCTGCTCACGCCCGCTGCTCACGCCCGCTGCTCACGCCCGCTGCTCACGCCCGCTGCTCACGCGGGGCGCTCAGGCCGGGGCGGCGCCCAGGGTGAGCAGGTGGTCGGCGGCCGAGGCGACGTCGGGCGCGCAGTGGTCGGGGGCCGGCTGCGGGCCCGGCCAGGGGCGGCCGGCGGAGATCCAGAGCGAGCGGATGCCGGCCGCGGCGGCGCCGGTGATGTCGGTGGCCGGGTTGTTGCCGACCATCCAGGTCTCGGGGGAGAGGCTCTGGCCGCAGCGTTCGGCCGCGATCCGGAAGATCTCGGGGTCGGGCTTGCGCGCCCCGGCCTCCTCGGAGATGCAGACGGCGTCGACGTGGTGGTGGATCCCGGCCGTGGTGATCTTGGCACGCTGCACGTCCGTGACGCCGTTGCTGAGGATGCCGACCGTCCAGCCGGCGGCCCTGAGCCGGTCCAGGCCGGTGAGCGTCTCGGGCCGGTGGACGGCGGCGGAGCCCAGGGCGGCGACGTAGCCGGCCCACAGCTCGTCGGCGTCCTCGGCCAGGCCGAGTTCCTCGCGCAGGTCGGCGAAGGTCTGCCGTCCGGCGGAGCGCTTCAGCGCGTCCGCGACCCGTCGGGTGGCGTTCTCGTCGAGTCCGCGGGCGGCGCAGAACTCCGCGGTCGAGGCCGCCACCGGGATCCGGCGCTCGATCAGGGTGTGGTCGAGGTCGATCAGGACGAGCTTGGGCATGCGGCCGACCCTACGGGCCCCGGGCCGCCACCCCGGGGGCCGACACGGCGTCACCACCCGTTCCGGCGCGGGCCGGTCGGGCGGCGGCCCGGGTGGCGTGCCGGGCGGTCGGCCGGCCGGCCGCCTCACGGGGCCCGGACCGCATGGCGATCGTCCGTACGAGAACGGAGCCGGCATTCGACTCCCTCTCATCAGGCGTTTCGTCGCTCACCCGTACGAGCGGTTTGAGTGCGTTCCGGTCTTCCGGATTCCACTTGTGCCCTTAGCTGGTTGATCGCGGGCGAACTGTCCCGCGAGCCCCTCCCGGGTCTCCGGGCAGGGCTCTTCAGCACATCCAGGAGGCACGTCATGGCCTGGTACCCCGGCGCTGAGCGCATGGAACTCCAACCCGAGTCGGACGCTCAGCCGGCCATCGTCCCGACCCAGTTCATCCTCCACAGCATCGCGGCCCCGTGGACGCCCCAGCGGATCTACGAGTACTGGCGCGACAGCACGAACCTCGAATCGCACTTCGGCCTGGGGTACGACGGCAGCCTCGCCCAGTTCGTCGGGACGCAGACGCGCGCCGACGCCAACATGTACGCCAACCGCAGGCCGGACGGCACCGGCGCGGTCAGCGTCGAGACCGCCAGCAGGCTCGACAGCTCGGATCCGTGGACGGCGCAGCAGGTCGAGCGGCTGATCGCGCTCGGTGTCTGGCTGCACCAGCAGCACGGCCTCCCGCTGCGGATCTGCCGCACCTGGGACGACCCCGGCTACGGCTACCACCGGCTCTTCCCGCAGTGGTCGGACGGCGGGACGGACTGCCCCGGCGATGCACGGGTGAAGCAGTTCGGCGACACCGTCTTCCCGGGCATCGTCGCCCGCGCGTCCGGCGGCTCCACGTCGGCGCCCCCGTCCGCCCCGGCGTCGGGGGCCGCCCGCCGCCAGGTCACGATCGGCGGCCTGCCGTACGGCTACGGCGCCCACGGCCCCCAGGTGCGGGAGGTCGGTGCGGCCCTGGTCGCCGCCGGGTACGGCTCGCACTACCGCAGCGGGCCGGACGAGGACTGGCGCGATCCGGACACCCTCAACTACGCCGACTACCAGCGCTCGCTCGGCTTCACCGGTGCGGACGCGGACGGCGTGCCGGGCGAGGAGTCGTTGCGCCGCCTGCTGGGGCGGGTGCCCGGGCCGCGTACCGTCTCGCTCGCGCACGTGGTCGCCGCCGCCCGTACGGACCCGGGCGCGGAGCAGGGACACCTGACCTACGGTGACGAGGTGTGGATCGTCGAACAGGCACTGGTCGACGAGGGGCTGCTCGACCCGGCCAGGGCGGACGGCTCGCTCGGCACCACGACCGTCGAGGCGTACGCCGGATTCCAGCGCCGGCTGGGCTACCAGGGGGCGGACGCCAACGGCATCCCCGGTCAGCGCAGCCTGCGCGAGCTGGGCGCCCGGCACGGCTTCACCGTCACGGACTGAGACCGGGTGCCGGCCCCCTGACACCGGGCCGGCACCCGCGGTGGTCCTCCCCCGCCGTCAGCCGCGGGCGCCGTCCGGCCGGCCGCGCCCTACGTGCAGGGCCAGCGCGTCGAGGGTGCGTCCCCAGGCGTCGTGGGCCGTCTTCTCCTCGTACGTCGCCGGGCGTTCGTCGTTGAAGAACCCGTGTCCGACGCCTTCGTACGTCACGAGGTCGCAGGCGACGCCGGCGCCCCGCAGCCGGGTTCCGATCCGGTGCCACTCGTCCAGGGACATCACGAAGTCGTCCGCGCCGAAGAAGGCCAGCAGGAAACCGGTGTTCGCGGCGATCCGCTCGCTGTTGGCGACCGGCGGCACCGGGTCGGCCAGTGGCAGGCCGCCGTCCAGCAGCCAGCCGCCGTAGTAGCTGACCACCAGGTCGAAGCGCAGCTCGCTCGCGCCCAGCACGGCGATGTGGCCGCCGAGACTGAAGCCGAGCAGGGCCGTCCCGCCGTCGGGGGCCGCGTCCGAGCCGTACGCCCGGGCCGCGGCCAGATCGGCCAGGACCTCCTCGCGCCGAAGGCCCTGCATCAGGCCGAACGCCTCGGGGCGCACCTCGTCGCCGTAGCCCAGCCCGGCGCGGCGGGTGCTGCGCCAGTAGAAGTCCGGGGCGATGGCGGTGTAGCCGGCCGCGGCCAGTCGGTGGCAGACGTCGCGCAGATGCGCGTTCACGCCGAACATCTCGCCGCCGACGATCACCGCCCCGGCACTCTCCCGCCCCTCGGGCCCGGCCACGTACGCCTCCGGGCCGTCCGGGCCTCCGAGCGGCACCCACTGCCCGCTGATCGTGTGGTCCGCCATTGGACACCTCTTCCGGTGAACGTTGTCGCGCTGTGTCGCGAGGAGTGTAGCGAGCAAAGATCAGGACGAAAGCACTGAGGCGATGTCAGATGTGTTTCCGGGCAAGGGATTCACCGCCTCCTCCCGTCCGGTTCGTCGCAAGGGTGCTTGCCGGGGCACCCGTGGCGGGGCAGAGTGCGCAGGGCGCTGGGACAGCCCGGGCGGCGACCGATCGGAGAGAGCTGTGAGTGACCTGATGGACCGGCTGTTGGCGGGTCTCCCGGCAGAAGCGCTGGCGGTGGACCCGGACGTCACGGCCGCCTACCGCTACGACATGGCCGGGTTCTGCGAGGCCGGAGCCCCTGCCGTGGTGGTGTTCCCGGAGACGGTCGAGCAGGTGCAGCACGTCATGCGGACCGCCACCGAGCTGCACGTACCGGTGGTGCCGCAGGGCGCCAGGACCGGGCTCTCCGGCGGTGCCAACGCGGTGGACGGCTGCATCGTGCTGTCGATGGTCAAGATGAACCGGATCCTGGAGCTGGACCAGGTGAACCGGATCGCGGTCGTCGAGCCGGGTGTGGTGAACGCCGAGCTCTCCCGGGCCGCCGCCGGCGCGGGGCTGGCCTACCCGCCGGATCCGTCGAGCTGGGAGTCCTGCACGATCGGCGGCAACATCGGAACCGGTGCGGGCGGCCTCTGCTGCGTGAAGTACGGGGTCACCAGCGAGTACGTGCTCGGCCTCGACGTCGTGCTGGCGGACGGCCGGCTGCTGTCGACCGGGCGCCGGACCGCCAAGGGTGTCGCGGGTTACGACCTGACCCGGTTGCTGGTCGGATCGGAGGGCACGCTGGGCGTGGTGGTCCGCGCGGTGGTGGCGCTGCGCCCGGCGCCCGCACCGCAGTTGGCGATGGTCGCGGAGTTCCCGAGCACGGACGCGGCCTGCGCGGCGGTGTGCGAGGTGATGGCGCGGGGCTTCACCCCCTCGCTGATGGAGTTGATGGACGCGGTCACCGTACGGGCCGTCAACGACCTGGCCCGGATGGGGCTGCCGGAGTCGACCAGGGCCCTGCTGCTGGTGGCCTTCGACGGCTCCGAGCCGGCCGCCGAACTGGCGGCGGTGGGCGAGCTGTGCCTGGCGGCGGGAGCGACCCAGGTGGTGCCGGCCGAGGACCGGGCGGAGTCGGAGCTGCTGCTGGAGGCGCGGCGGCTCGCGCTGCCGGCCCTGGAGCGCCTCGGCACCACGATGATCGACGACGTCGCCGTGCCACGGTCGCGGATGGCCGAGATGCTCCGGGGGGTGGCCGCGATCGCCGACCGGTGCGGGCTGACCATCGGCATGGTCTGCCACGCCGGCGACGGCAACACCCACCCGATCGTCATCTTCGACGCGCAGGACCCCACGCAGGTGGCCCGGGCCAAGGAGACCTTCGACGAGATCATGGGACTGGGGCTGGAGCTGGGTGGGACGATCACCGGCGAGCACGGGATCGGTCTGCTGAAGCGGGACTGGCTGGAGCGTGAGCTCGGCCCGGTGGCGATGGAGCTCCAGCGACAGCTGAAGGCGGTGTTCGACCCGCTGGGCATCCTCAACCCGGGCAAGGCGATCTAGGCCGTTCCCAGCGTTGCTCCGGTCCGGCGGCGCACCCGGTCGCCGTAGCCGGCCACCCGATGTCCGCTGATATCCAGATGCGATCGTCGGCCGATGGATTGTGATGATGATTTATTCATCGGTCAATGGCGTGACATATCGACTTGGAAGGCTGATTGCCCCTCCGGGGGCGCATGGGTAAACGGCTCGCGCCGGGGTGGCGCGGGCCGTTTCTTTTGCGCGCCCCTCGCGCTGCCGCCAGGCAGGCGGCGAAGGGGGCGACCGGATGCCGCCGTTCGGTGGAGATGCCAGCTCGGAGGCGGTGTGTCGGTCCGGTGCCGGACCCTCGGCAGGTTATTCGCCCGGGCTGCAATGTCACGCGAATGGGCGAAATAGCGAGAGGGAGGTGGTGCTTTGTCGATTTGTTGCGGAAGTCTGGGTCTCGGCGTCGCAGCCCGCAGGAGTTCGTCTGGCCGCGAACTTCGGCACTTATGACACGACATACAGATTGATGGAGGATTTCATGGCTCGTACTCGTACCACTCGCCTGGTGGGCCTTCTCGCCGCCGTCCCGTTCGCGGCGGCCCTGCTGATCGGCGGCGCCGGAGCGGCGGCCGCCGACAACGGCGCCCTGGCCGGCGGCGGATCCAACAGCAGCGCGGTGTCGAACGTCGGCAGCGGCAACATCTTCGGCTCCGTCGACGGCAACTACGGCGCGACGCAGCAGACGGCGACCGGCTCCGGCGCCTCGAACCAGAACAACACCCTCGGGGTGAAGGACAACGCCGGTCCCGTCCTCGCCGACCAGTCCAACGCCAACCTCCACGTGATCTTCGCCCCGGTCTTCCCCTGACGGCGCGTCGGGCGGCGTACCGGGCAGCACACCGACGGCGGGGGCGCCGTGGGTGTGCACGGCCCGAGCGGTGCGGCCGGACCGACGAGCACCAGGGCGGCTCCCCGTACCGAACGGGAGCCCGCGCAGTCGACGAGTTCTGGCCACGGGTGAACTGAGCACCCGCGGCGGACGCTCGAAGACCGTACGGCCCCGCGCGGCAGCGCCACGCGGGGCGCATCACCGGGCAGCGGAAAGGGTCACCGCGAACCGGCCCGTGGGCGGCGTCGATCACCGGCGTCGCCCACCGGCACGTCCGACTCCCGGCCGTACCCGCCCGCACCCTCGCCCGTGCCGGTAGCGTTGCGCTCCGCAGCCGCGTGCGCATCAGGACCGAAAAAAAGAGATACAGGGTGAGCGACCAGGTGAACGATCAGGCCTACCCCCCGATGGCCGACGGCGCCCCGCAGACGGTGGCCGAGTTGCTCTTCGGCCGCCCGCCGATGGTCCGTGAGCTCCCGTCCTTCGATCCGGACGGCACGCCCTCGACCCCGGGGCCGCTCTTCGCCGAATGGCTCGCCCTCGCCCTGCGGGACGGTGTCCTCGACCCGCAGGTGGTCACGCTCTCCACGGTCGGCACCGACGGTGTGCCGGACGCCAGGATGCTGGTCCTGCGGGACGTCGACGCCGCCGGAGCCGACTGGGTGTTCGCGATCGACGCGGACAGCCCCAAGGGCCGTCAGCTGGCCGCCCACCCGGTCGCCGCGATGACGGCCTACTGGCCGCTGCAGGGCCGGCAGGTCCGGGTCCGGGGCACGGTCCGCCCGGCCGCGCCGGAGGTCTCGGCGGCGGAGTTCGCCACCCGTTCGCCCGGCGCCCGGGTGGCCGCCCTGGTCGGGCACCAGAGCGAGCCGCTGTCATCGCTCGGGGAGTACGAGGACGCGGCGGTGTCGGCCCGCCGGCTTCTCGGCGACGCGTCGGCCTCGCTGGTCCCGACCCACACCGTCTACACGCTGAGGGCGTGCGAGGTGGAGTTCTGGCAGGGCGATGCGAGCCGCCGGCACGTCCGGCTCTGCTACACCCGTACCGGCCCCGGTGAGTGGGCCCGGACCCTGCTCTGGCCCTGACCGGCCCCGCGTCGACGCCCGCCCCGGCAGCCACGCCCGCTCCCGGGGCCCGGCCGCGGCTCCTGCCGGCCCGGCCCCGGGCCCGCAGGGGGCAGCCGGGGGGCAGCCGGGGAGAGCTCAGCGTCGCCCGCTGAGCGTGGCGCCCACGCTGGCCGCGACCACGCAGCCGATTCCCACCAGCTGCGGCCACCCCAGCATCTGGTGCAGCACCAGCAGCCCGACCAGCGCGCTCACCGCCGGCTCCAGGCTGACCAGGACGCTGAACACCCGCTGGGGCATCCGCCGCAGGGCGGTCATCTCCAGTGCGTAGGGGATCACCGGTAGCAGCAGCGAGATCCCGGCCACCGCGAGCAGCAGCAGGACGGGCGAGGCGCCGGGTGCGGTCAGGCCGTGCCGGGCCTCGCCGATCCCGAAGGGCGCCAGCGCCACGGCTGCGACGGTCATCGAGACGGCCAGGCCCTGGAAGCCCTGGAAGGCCGCGCCGACCTTGTCGGTGAAGAGGATGTACACGCCGTAGCAGGCCGCGGCGCCGAACGCGCAGGCCAGGCCGACCGGGTCGGCCGAGGAGCCGCCGGCACCCGTGCCGGAGCCGGTGAACAGGGTGAGCAGCACGACGCCGCCGCCGGCCAGCAGTGCCCAGAGCAGGTGCGCGGCGCGGCGGGCGAAGACCAGCGCGACGGCCAGCGGGCCGAGGAACTCGATGGTCGCGGCGGTGCCCATCGGCAGTCGGTCGACCGCGCCGGCGAACAGCAGGGTCATCCCGCCGGAGGCCACCCCGAGCAGCGCCGCGGCGCCGAGGTCGCGCGGGCTGCGGCCGCGCAGCCGGGGCCGGGTGAGGACGAGCAGCAGCACCGCGGCGAAGCCGATCCGCAGGAACACCGTGCCGCCCACGCCGAGCGGGCCGAACAGTGGCTTGGAGAGGGCGATACCGCTCTGCACCGTGAACATGGCCAGGACGCAGAGCAGCGGCGCCGGGATTCCCGCCGGGCGCCGCAGCGGCTTCGGGCTCCACCGGCCGGAGGGTGCGGCCGCCGGTGTGCCCGACGGGGCAGGTGCGTCCGACGGGGCCGAGGGGCCGGGCGCCGCCGTGGACGATCCGTACGCCGTACCGCCGTCGCTGCCGCGCTCACCGCCGCGCTCACCGCCGCGCTCACCGCCGCGCCCGCCTTCGCTGCCGCGCTCACCGCCGCGCTCACCGCCGCGCTCACCGCCGCGCCCGCCTTCGCTGCCGACCCGGAGGACGGACGGCATGGCCAGGGCCTCGGCGGAGGCGGTGACGCCGCCTGGTCCTGCCGGGGCGGTGGTCGCGCTGGAGTGGGGAGCGGGCATGTCAGCGAGTGTGCCGTAAGGAGTCAAGGGCGGGCAAGCTCGTTACCGCGAGAAGGATGTACCAGGACAGTACGGCTGAAAGGGTGAGTCGAGGAGGCCGGAGCGGCACTGTCGCCCCGGGCGCCCGACGGGTCGTCAGTACCAATGGTCTGTGCGCTATCTTCGTCCGGCGTCGCTGGCCGCCGCCTCCCTCGTCCTGCTCCTGGCCACCGACGGTGGGGCCGGTACCGAGGCGCAGGCGCTCAGCGCCGCCGCCTCCGCCGCAGGGGCGCCCGGGTCCCGGGCGGCCGCGCCGCGCGCCGCCACCCCACTCGCCCCACGGATCCGGCGCACCGTCCTGCGGGATTCCGCCTGGTCGCCGACGGGCCGGAGCGGGGAGGTCTTCACCGGCGCCGGATTCGACGTCTGCACCGCGCCCGCGCTCGACACCATGAAGACCTGGCGCGCCTCCTCGCCGTACGGGGTGATCGGTGTCTACACCAGCGGATCCCAGCGCGGCTGCGCTCAGCCCCGCCTGACCGCCGACTGGGTCCGGCAGGCCCGGGCGATGGGGTGGCGGTTCCTGCCCACCCATGTCGGCCTCCAGGCCCCCTGCCGCACGCTGAGCGGCAAGCCCCAGCACATCGACCCCGCGAACGCCGTCCAGCAGGGCCGGGACGAGGCGGCGGTCGCGGTGCGCGGCCTGAAGGCCGTGGGCCTCGGCAAGGGCAGCCCGGTGTACCTGGACATCGAGTCCTACCCCCGGCAGGACGCCGCCTGCGGTCAGGCCGTGGTCGACTTCACCCTCGGCTGGACCCAGGCCCTGCACGCGGCCGGTTACCGCTCCGGCTTCTACTCCAGCCTCGACTCCGGCGTCGCCGACCTGGCCGCCGCGGCCCGGGCCGGCAGCTCCCCGCTCCCGGACGCCCTCTGGTACGCCCAGTGGGACGACCACCCGACGACCGACACCGCCGCCCCGGGCGGCCCGGGTGCCGAACTCTGGGCCGGCCACCAGCGCGTCCACCAGTACCGGGGCAACGTCGAGGAGACCTACGGCGGGGCCTCCCTCACCATCGACCGTGACCAGCTGGACGCGCCGGTCGCCGCCTGACCGCGCCCGCGCCCGGCCGCTCGCCGCCCGGGCGCCGGCCACCGTGGCCCAGCCGTGACCGGCGCAACGGTCGGCGGATACTGACAGCGGGGCCCGTGAGCGGCACAATCGGCCTCGGACGCCCCTCGTTACCGTCGGGTAGCCAAGCCAGGAGCCGCCAGGTCAAGGAGGACCCGCGTGTTCAGCACCATGCAGGACGTACCGCTCACCGTCGCCCGGATCCTCACCCACGGAGCCACCGTCCACGGCCGCTCCACCGTCACCACCTGGGACGGCACCGGCCCGGTCACCCGTACGTACGCCGAGGTCGGCGCCCGCGCGGCGCGGCTGGCGCACGCGCTGCGCGACGAACTCGGGGTGACCGGGGACGACCGGGTGGCGACCCTGATGTGGAACAACGCGGAGCACCTGGAGGCCTACCTGGCCATCCCCTCGATGGGCGCGGTGCTGCACACCCTGAACCTCCGGCTCCCGGCGCACCAGCTGTCCTTCATCGTCAACCACGCCGCCGACCGCGTGATCATCCTGGACGCCAGCCTGCTGCCGCTGCTGGCCTCGGTGCTGCCGCAGCTGAACCCGACGCTGCGGCACGTCGTGGTCAGCGGTGAGGGCGACCGCTCGGTGCTGGACGGCTTCGCCGGAACGGTGCACGACTACGAGGCGCTGATCGAGGGCCGCCCGGACGCCTTCCCCTGGGCGACCGAGATCGACGAGCGTCAGGCCGCCGCCCTCTGCTACACCTCCGGCACCACCGGGGAGCCCAAGGGCGTGCTCTACAGCCACCGCTCGGTCTACCTGCACTGCCTGCAGGTCATCGCGGCCGACAGCTTCGGGCTGACCTCGCGCGACACCGCGCTGCCGGTCGTCCCGATGTTCCACGTGAACGCCTGGGGCATCCCGCACGCCGCGTTCATGTCCGGCGCCGACCTGCTGATGCCGGACCGCTTCCTGCAGCCGAAGCCGCTGGCCGCGATGATCGACCTGGTGAAGCCGACCGTCAGCGCCGCCGTCCCGACGATCTGGAGCGGCCTGCTGGACGAGCTGGACGCCGGTGACTACGACACCTCCGCCCTGCGGATGGTCGTCATCGGGGGCTCGGCCTGCCCGCCGGCCTTGATGAAGGCCTTCGCCGACCGTCACGGGATCAGCGTGGTGCACGCCTGGGGCATGACCGAGACCTCGCCGCTCGGCTCCTTCGCCCTGCCGCCGGGCGGCCTGACGCCCGAGCAGGAGTGGCCCTACCGCCTCACCCAGGGCCTGTTCCCGGCCTCGGTCGAGGCCCGGCTGAGCGGTCCGGCCGGTGAGCCGATGCCGCACGACGGCGTCGCGGCGGGCGAGCTGGAGGTGCGCGGTCCGTGGATCGCGGGCGCCTACTACGGCGGTGCGGGCAACGACCCGGTGCGCCCGGACGACAAGTTCAGCGAGGACGGCTGGCTGCGGACCGGTGACGTCGGCACCATCACGCCGGACGGCTACCTGACACTGACCGACCGGGCCAAGGACGTCATCAAGTCCGGCGGTGAGTGGATCTCCTCGGTGGAGCTGGAGAACGCGCTGATGGCGCACCCGGAGGTGGCCGAGGCGGCGGTGGTGGCGGTGCCCGACGAGAAGTGGGGCGAGCGGCCGCTGGCCACCGTCGTGCTCCGCCCGGGCGCCGTCGCCGGCCTGCGAGAGCTGCGGGCCTTCCTGGCCGAGCGGATCGCCTCCTGGCAGCTGCCCGAGCGCTGGTCGGTCATCGAGGCGGTGCCGAAGACCTCGGTCGGCAAGTTCGACAAGAAGGTCATCCGGGCCTCGTACGCGGCCGAGGAACTGGACGTCACCGTGCTCGGCAAGGACTAGCGGCCGACATCGCGGTGGGGCCGCTCGTCCGTCCGGACTAGCGGCCCCACCGCGTTCCCGGCCGGGAACGCCGCTCCCCCGGCCGTCCGCCGGCGGGGGAGCCGTCAGCGGTCGGCCATCCGCATCACACCGCCCGGCGCGGCCGTCCCCGGTTCGCCGAGCGAGCCGATCCGGCCCAGCAGGTCGACGATCCTGGACTGCACGTCCTCGCTGGTCGAGCGCTCGGCGAGGAAGAGCACCGTCTCGCCGGTCCGCAGCCGGGGCAGCTCGCGCGGGTCGAGGTCGACCGAGGTGTAGACGACCAGCGGAGTGCGGTGCAGCCGGTCGTTGGCACGCAGCCAGTCCAGCAGACCGACCCGGCGGCGGCGGATCCGGAGCAGGTCCATCACCACCAGGTTGGGCTGGACGCTGCTGGCCCGGGCGACCGCGTCGTTCTCGTCCACCGCGTGCTCGACGTGCATGCCGCGCCGCTCCAGCGAGCTGATCATCGCGGCGGCGATGTCCGGGTCGCCCTCCACCAGCAGCACCCGGGGGGCGTGGTTCTCGCCGTCGCGCGGTGCGAGGGCGCGCAGCAGGACGGCCGGGTCGGCGCCGTACGCGGCGTCCCGGGTGGCCTGGCCGAGGCCGGCCGTGACCAGCACCGGCACCCGGCTGTTCAGCGCGGCCGTCCGCAGCGACTGCAGCGCGGTCCGGGTGATCGGCCCGGTCAGCGGGTCGACGAAGAGCGCCGCCGGGAACGCGGTGGCCTGCGCGTCGACCTCCTCGCGGGAGCGGACGATCACCGGGTGGTAGCCCCGGTCCTGGAGGGCCTGCTTGGTGGACGGGTCGGGCTCCGGCCAGACCAGCAGCCGGCGCGGGTTGCCGTCCACGGCCGGGGTGATCATCGTCGGCGGGTCGGGGACCGGAGCCGTCGCGTCCTCGGCACTGCCGGCCGGGGCCAGCTCGGCCATCGGCCGCGGGGGCGTGCGGCCCTCCGGCGGGGCGACGGCCTCCGCCGGTGCGGTCGGCGGCGCCGGCGGCGCGCTCGGGAAGGCGGCCGGGAAGGCACCGGCGAACGCGCCGCCACCCGCACCCATCGGCCGCGGCGGGGTCAGCTCGCCCAGCCCGCTGCCGACCGGACGCGGCGGCGTCGGCTCGGCGTCGCCGGCCTCGGCCGACGGTGTCTGCTGCGGCTCGCCGCGGGTGGTGGCGGGCAGGGCGGGCCTGGCGGCGATCTCCAGCGCGGCGGAGGCGACGGGGGTCGCCTCCTCGGCCGGTGCCTGCGGCGGCTCGACCGGCTCCGCCGACGAGGTCTCGGCCTCGCCGCCGGGCGGCACGGCCAGCCGGCGACGCCGCCCGGTGGGCGGCACCGCTCCGGGCTCGGGGCGGGCGGGCGCCGGACCGGCCGGCAGCGCGTGCTCCAGGCCCGGATAGAGGGGTGTCCCGGGGTCGGGGACGCCGGGCAGCGAGAAACCGGCCGGCTGCTCCTCCTCGGCGGGCAGGGCGCGCCGACGGCGGGACGGCTGGCCCTGGCCCGTGCTCCGGGCCGGCTCGGCGGCCGGCTCCGGAGCGGGTACGACGGTGCTCTCCCCGGGGCCCGCGGCCGCCGGAGTCCCGGGGCCGAGCGCGATCGGCCCGCTCGTCCGGCCGGTGGCCGGACCGGCCGGCTCCGCCCCGATCGGGGTTCCGGCCGGCGGAGTGGCCGGGGGAGGGGTCGGCGCAGTGGCCGACGGAGGGGTCGGCGGAGGGGTCGGGGCGGACGGGCCGGGGCCGAGCGCGATCGGTCCGGGAGAGGGCAGCGCGCCGCCGCTCCCGTCCTGCTGCCGCTCCCGCTCCGGGGCCCGGTCCCGGCCGTCGGCCTCCACGGGCGGCAACGCGTAGGCCGTTCCGCTGCCGTCGCTGCCGTGCCAGGGGTCGTTCTCGGCCTGCTGCGGCCCGGTGCCACCGGGCCTGCCGTAGCCGGGGTCGGTGCCGTCGCCGTTCCACTGGCCGGGCACGGAGCGCGCGAGCGCCACCCCGGTGCCGGCGCCGCCGCGACCGGGACGCGCGGCGGGAGGCTCGTGCCACTGCTCGGAGTCGGCGGGCGGGCCGGCGTGGGCCCGGGCCTCGTCCCGGCCGTGCCGGTCCTCGTCCTGCGCGGCCGGGACGCCGCCGTCCGGCGCGGCGGGAGCGTCCGGATCGGGAGCCGGCCCCTCCTCCGGCGGCAGCTCGGTGGGCAGCAGCAGCGGGATGCCCGGGAGGTCGGGGATGACCGCGGTGTCGGACTCCTTGCGTCCGTCCTCGCGTCCACCGGCCGCCGCCCGCTCGGCGGCGGCCTTCGCCGCCACCGGGTCCAGCGGCAGCTCGACCACATAGGTGGTGCCGGCCCGGTTCGGCAGCTCGTGGGGCTGGAGCACGCCGCCGTGCCGCTCGACCACGCTGCGCGCTATCGGCAGGTGGACGGGGCTGCCGCCGAGGCCGGGGCCCCGGATCTCGACCCGTGCGACCTCGCCGCGCTGAGCGGCGGCCAGCACCACGGTCGGAGCCTCCCCGCCGGACTGCGGCAGGGCCGGGACACCGAGGCCGGCCGGCTCACCGCGCCCGGTCGGTACGGCGTCCAGGGAGAGCGCGACGCCGCTGACGTCCGCGACCAGGTGGGCCAGCGCCTGGGCCAGTCGTTCCTCGTCCGCGATCACCTCGACGGCCGCCGCGTGCACGGAGAACCGCACCCGGCCCGCGCCGACCAGCTCGCCGGCGATCTCCACGGCCTGTCGGACGACCGCGTCCAGGCCGATCGGCTCGCGCTTGAGCGTGGCCGGGCCGTTCTCGACGTCGTCCTCGAAGCGCTGGTAGGACAGCACGCCGTCGATCAGCTTGCCGAAGCGCCGGCACTCGTCCGCCAGCCGGCGCAGCGTCCAGTTGGCCTCCGGCCAGAGCTGGCCGGCCGGGTCGCCGGCGAGGGCGTCGATCCGCCGGTGAAGGGCTGTCAGCGCGCCGCCGAGCTCGCTCTCCAGCACCGCGGTGAGGTGCTCGTTGCGGGCGACCAGGGCCAGCTCGCGGCTGCGGTCGGTGAACGTCATCACCGCGCCGACCAGCTGGTCGCCGTCCCGGACGGGGGCGGTGGTGAGGTCGACGGTGACCGGCCGGCCGTCCTTGCGCCACAGCACGGCGCCGCGCACCCGGTGCTTGCGGCCGGAGGTGAGGGTGTCGAGGAGGGCGGACTCCTCCAGCGTGAGCGGGCTGCCGTCGGCCTTGGAGTGCTGGATCAGCGGGTGCAGCTCGCGGCCGCCCAGCTCGCTCGCCCGGTACTCCAGGATGTGCGCGGCGGCCGGGTTGACCAGCACGCAGCGGCCCTCCAGGTCCACGCCGAGCACGCCCTCGGCGGCGGCCCGCAGGATCATCTCGGTCTGCTTGTGCTGGCGGCGCAGCTCCGCCTCGACCCCCAGCCTGCTGGAGAGGTCGCGCACCAGCAGGAGCAGCAGGTCGCTGCCGGAGGACTGGCGCTGCCCGCCGCCGTCGCGGTACGGGTCGTACGCCGGCGCCGACAGGGTGTACCCGCGTCCCTCGCTCGCGCCGTCGTCCGCGAAGTCGTTGCCGGAGACCTCGACCGGGAAGGACGTGCCGTCCGTGCGCCGGGCGGTCATCCGTACGGGTCGGTCGAGCTCGTCGTCCTGGCGGGGTGCGGGGCGCATCGAGCCGGGGATGCGGCTCGGGTCGAACTCGGGCAGCAGGTCCAGCACCCCCCGGCCGACCAGCGAGGTGCCGGGGGCCTGAAGGCTCTGGACGGCCGCGTTGTTGGCGTCCACGACGGTGCCGTTGCTGTTCACCAGCAGCAGCGCGTCGGGCAGGGCATCGAGTATGGCGGCGAGGCGAGCAGCGCCTCGGATCGGCCTGCTGCTCACGTCGACAGGTCTCCTCGGCTTGGGGCAGCTCCTCCGGAGACTGGAGTATCTCATTCTTCTTTGCGGTGGGGACGACCCGGCTAGTAACGTAAGCGGTGGTTGGTGCCGGGCCGGTAGGTTGTGGCATCATCACAGGCACACGGAACGGGTCCGCCATGCGGGAACGCTCCTTGTGTGGAGGAGGCTTCGCCTAGTCCGGTCTATGGCGCCGCACTGCTAATGCGGTTTGGGCCTTCAAGCCCATCGAGGGTTCAAATCCCTCAGCCTCCGCCTCCGAAGCCCCGCCGCCCGAACCGGGCCGGCGGGGCTTCTGCGTAGGCGGTCACGGCCGTGCACGGACCCGGCGTCGGGTGGCGGATCAAACGATTTCGCCCCACGTCGCAGGTCATGTAATGTTGTTCCCGCACCGCCCCGGTGGCACGAAGGCCAGGGCGAGCGCTCATAGCTCAACGGATAGAGCACTTGACTACGGATCAAGAGGTTGCAGGTTCGAATCCTGCTGAGCGCACCGCAATCGCGAGGCCCCGGGCTGCGGCCCGGGGCCTCGCCGCTTGCCGCACACGCCGGGCCGGGTGTGCGGGGAGGGCTCCCGGATCGGGTAGGCTTTCCCGAGTACCGCAGGGCGTCGCAAGACCTCTGAGGGCGCTCATAGCTCAACGGATAGAGCACTTGACTACGGATCAAGAGGTTGCAGGTTCGAATCCTGCTGAGCGCACCAGCTGAACAGGAGCCCCACCGGCCATCGGGCCGGTGGGGCTCCTGCGTTCTGCGCCCGCGCCTCACTCCTCGGTCCGGCCCAGATCGGTGCGGTTGATCCAGGGGACGTCCCGTTGGTCCAGGAACCAGTCGCAGGCGCTCAGCGGCCGGGCCCGGTTGAAGGTCTCCGGCACCGGGTCGTGGCGGATCAGGGCCGGGTCCGCGCCCAGCGCGGTGAGCAGGGCGGTGACGGACGGGGCGAGGCCGGGCGGGCCGCTGAGGTGGACGTCCCAGCCGCCCCAGCCGTCCGGGCCCTGCCGGTCGCCGTACTCGCGCAGACCCTCCGCGACCAGCCGCACCGCCGCCTCGTGGTCCGCGCCGTCGGCCGGGGCCGCCAGCAGGACCTCCAGCGGGCCGTACCGCTCGACCAGATCGTGCACGGCGGGGAGGTCGTACTGGTCGGCGTCGCTGCGGGCGGCGAGCAGGACGACGGCCCGGCGTCGCCGGGGCGCCCGCGCCAGCTCTTCGAGCAGGGCCTTCACCTGGCTCCAGCCGGTGCCGCCGGCCACCGCGAGCAGCGGCCGCCGGGAGTCCGGCACCAGGCCCGCGTCGCCGAGGGCGGCGCCGAGCCGCAGGTGCTCGCCGGGCATCACGTCGTCGACCAGGGCGGTACTGAGCAGTCCGTCGCGCACCCGGCGCACGTGCAGGTCGAGGCTGCCGTCCGGGCGGGGCGCGTTGGCGATCGAGTACGGGCGCCAGACCCGGGGCACCCGGGGGGAGCAGACGCTGAGGTACTGGCCGGCGGTGAAGGTGTACGGGCGGTCCGGTGCGAGGGTGAGCACCACGACGTCGGGGGCGCCCCGGCGGCGGCGGGTCACCTCGGCCTCCCACCAGGCCGGGGAGCCGGACCGGGCCGCGTCCCGGTCGGCGGCGCCGGTCATCACCTCGGCGACCACGGTGTACGCCTCGGTCCAGGACTTCTCGATCTCGGCGGTCCAGGAATGGCCGGAGAAGTGCCGAAGCGCGGCGATCAGACTGGCGCCGACGGCGGGGTAGTGCTCGAACGCAGCCCCGAACTTCCGGTGGTCGCGTCCGAGCGCCTCCAGGTAGCCGGTGAGCTGCCCCGGGCTCTCCAGGCGCAGAACGAGCTGGGTCAGCGCGGCGAACAGCCGGTCGCGCTGCTCGTCCATCTGTTCGGGGAAGAAGTCGCGGACGCCGGGGTTGTGCGTGAACAGGTGGGCGTAGAAGTACTTGGCCATGTGGTCGGCGCGGCGCTCGACGACGGCGAAGCTGGCGCGGATCACCGCGGGGTCGAAGGGCACCGCGACGACCTCAGCTGCTGGGCCCGGCGGCGGTCAGCGCCTGGCCCATGGTGTCGGCCACGACGGCGTAGACGGCCGTCCAGGAGGCCTCGACCTCCGGCGTCCAGGCCTCGGGGCCCGCGAAGTGGCTCAGGGTGGCCAGCAGGCTGGCACCGACCGCGGGGAAGTGCTCCGGCAGGGCGCCGTAGGCCGCGTGGCGGGCACCGAGGCCCTGAAGGATGCCGACCAGCGTGTCGGTGTCCTCCAGGTGGGTGACCAGCGCGCCCAGTGCGGCCCAGAGCCGGTCCTGCTGGTCCGCCAGATGTTCGGCGAAAAGCCCCCGGACGCTCGGGTTGTGCTCGAACAGGTGCTGGTAGAAGTACCCGGCGACATCGGCGCCGTGGGGTTCGACGATCGCGAAACTGCTCTTGACGAGAGCGGGGTCTATGGTCACGGGCGCCGACTCTACTGACCAATCGTCCAATTCGAACAGAGATGACCGACCAATGGTCAGATACTGGTCAGTAACCGTTGGTTGCCCCGGGATGGCCGTGGCCGGAACACGCCACTCCGGTTGTCACCGTGCGCCGTTTCGGCGCTCCGCCGGGAGGGGGGCACCCATTCGGGTATGACATGGACAATGCCGCCGGTGTCGCAGTATGACCGGGTCGGGGTCGTGATTCCTTTTTGTCAGATCTTGTGCGCTGACTGCCCGAGGACAGCCGACCCCGAAGGAGAGCCGGATGAGCCGACAGTATTCCCGCGACGCCGCCCGGTCCGCCCTCGGTCCGCGGCGCGGTGGGCGGCCGGACGGCCGTCGGCGCGGGTGGGCGGCGGGCGCCGCCACCGTCCTGGCGACCGGGCTGCTGCTCGGCTGGAACCCGCCGCTCTCGCTGGCCCGGCAGTCCCCCGACAGCTGGTCGGGGCAGCGCGGCGCCGAACTCCCCTCCGGGCTCACCGTCCTACTGGACTTCTCCGCCCAGCCCGGCGTCGGCGTCGTCGCCGAACCGGGCCGGCTCGCCGACCGGGCGGGCGGTGGCACCGCGGCCGCGTACGCCGACGGCCGTCGGCCCGGCGATGCCGCCGAGACCTTCCGGATCGCCGAGGACCGCCCGCAGGCGGACGGATCCTGGCGCACCCTGGGCACCCTGCGGATCGCCTTCTCCCGGGCCGTGCGCAATCCCGGACTGCACGTCAGCGGCCTGGCCGGGCTCGCCACCGGCAAGGGCGGCTCGACCGGTACGGCGACCCGGCTCACCGTCATCGGCGGCTCGCCGGCCGCCCCGGCGCTGGTCGCCCGGACGGACTGGGCGGGCTGGACGGTGGACGGCAACGCGCTCGCCCCCGCCGGTGCGGACGGCGCCGCCGACGGCGCACCGGGAACGGCCGCCGAGGGGAGTCTGGAACTCACCGGCACCTTCAGCACCGCCACCCTGCGGATCGAGCAGCGCTCCACCGCACGGGCGGGCAGCACCACCGCCCCGGCACCGCTGAAACGGGCCTTCACCGTCACGCTCGACGAGCAGGTCGGCAGCGCGCCCGCCGGGTACACCAACGCCTCGCACCTGGTCTCGGACCTGTTCCTCGGCGCGGACGCGGGTCGCGGCGGGCCCGCCCCGGAGGCGCGGCGGCAGCGGTCCGGCGATTCGGGATCCGGCGATTCGGGTTCCGGTGATCCGGAGTCCGGCGATTCGGCGGCCGGTGGCCCGATGGTCGAGCTCGACGGCGGCGCCGCCCGGCGCAGTGTCTTCAGCAGCCGGGCTTCGTCCACGGCAGCTCCCCAGGCCCGGCCCGGCCGCGTCGACCGCCCGGGCGCCGACCCGGCCGTCGACTATCCGGGCGAGGCCGCCATCGGCCGCTACTACCGGTTGAGCGTGCCCGTCGCGACCGGCGGCGCTCCCGCGACCCTGGCCGGCTGGATCGACTTCGACCACAACGGACGCTTCGACGCCACCGAGCGCGTCCAGGCCGAGATCCCGGCCGGAGCCGCCGCCGCGGGCCTGGAGTGGACCGTCCCCGCCAGGGCCTCGGCCGGGGACACCTGGGCCCGGCTGCGGCTCGGCCGCGACGCCTCCCAGTTGGTCGAGCCCGGCGGCTTCGCCGACTCGGGCGGTGTCGAGGACCAGCGCATCCGGCTCACCGTCGGCGCGGCCAGGCCCGAGATCGCCGTCCCCGTCGCGGGTGCCACGGTGGCCGACGCCCGCCCGCAGATCAGCGGGGAGGGCGTGGTGGCCGGTGCGTCCGTCGAGGTACGGGAGGGTGACGGCACGCTCTGCCGGGCCCAGGCCGACCGGGCCGGCGGCTGGGCCTGCCGGCCTGACGCACCGTTGGCCCAGGGCGCGCACAGTCTCACCCCCGTGGAGACCACCCCCGGCGCGGTGGTGCTGACCGGCGATGCCGTGAGGATCACGGTGAAGACCACGCCGCCGGCCCCGCCGGCGATCACCCTGCCCGAGTACACCAACGACCCCGGGCTGCTGCTGACCGGCACCGCCGACCCCGGCAGCACCGTCTCCGTCACCGATCGGCCGGACGGTGCGCCGGCGGCCGAGCTCTGCAGCACGTCCGTGGGCCCTGACGGCGCCTGGTCCTGCCTGCCGGTGGAGAACCTCGCGGACGGTACCCACCACCTCACCCCGGCCGCCGTGGACGCGGCGGGGAACCACGCGTCCGGCACGGTCCGGCCGCTGATCGTCGACACCGCCGCCCCGGCCCGCCCGTCGCTGACCGCCCCGGCGACGGGGGCCACCGTGCAGAGCCTCCGGCCCCGGTTCGAGGGCCGGGCCGAACCGGGGGCGACCGTGATGGTCACGCGTCCGGGCCCGGGAGCGGGCGAGCGGGTGGTGGTGTGCAGCGCGGTGGCCGCCGTGGACGGCAGCTGGAGCTGCACCGCGCAGCGCGATCTCGCGAGCGGTGACCAGGCGCTGGTGGTCACCGCCACCGACCGGGCGGGCAACGGGACCTCCGCGGACCGGACGACGATCCACGTGGCGCCGCCCGTGGCCTCGCCGTCGCCGTCGCCGTCCGCTGCCGCTGCCGCTGCCGCTGCTTCTGCGTTGCCGTCGCCCTCGTCCTCGCCGTCGTCCTCGGTGGCAGCCTCGCCGTCGTTGTCGCCAACGGTCCGGCCTTCGGCCTCCGCCGGGGCCGGTGCGGGTGTCACCGCCGGTGGCGGGGGACCGTCCGCGGAGCCGGCACGGTCCCCGTCGCCGTCGCCGTCCGTGTCGCCGTCCTCGGCTCCGTCCCCGACCTCGATCCCTGCTCCGGCGGAGGCGCTGGCGCCGGTGGCTCCGGGGCTTCTGCCGGTGGACGTCCCGGCGGTTTCCCCGGTCCCGGATGCTTCGCCCGGCCCCTCCAGGCCCTCCTCCTCGCCGTCCCCGGCCCCCTCGCCGTCGGCCGCCGCCGGGGGAGCGACTGGCGACCCGTCAGCCGGTCCAGCAGTCGCCCCGTTCTCCCTGTCCTTCCCATCTGCCCCGTCCGCCTCCTCCGCCTCGCGAAGTGCCGCGCCGGGCAGTCCGGCCGCCGCACCGGGCGAGGCCGCCCCGCTCACCTCGGGCCCGGCAGCCGTGCCCGGGGCGACCGTCCCGCCGACCTCCCCGTCTGCCCCGGGCTCGCCGACCGCCGCCCGGGCGCCGGCCCCGGTGTCCCCGACCGCCGGACCGGCCGGGCGCTCCGGCGCGGGCGCGAC
This sequence comes from Kitasatospora sp. NBC_00315, assembly GCF_041435095.1. Classification (NCBI taxonomy): domain Bacteria; kingdom Bacillati; phylum Actinomycetota; class Actinomycetes; order Kitasatosporales; family Streptomycetaceae; genus Kitasatospora; species Kitasatospora sp. NBC_00315. The sequence goes on from NZ_CP108025.1 coordinate 4,366,381, forward strand.
CGGTGGCACCGATGCGACCGAGGCCGCCGACGAGGCGGGGCCGGCCTTCGCGGAGGCCGCCCACGCCATGCCGGCACCGCCCACGGATGCCGGGCCGCCTCCCGCCCACCCCGCCCCGGGGCGCCGGCGGACCCTGCTGAGTGGCGTCCTGCTGCTGCTCGCCGCGGCGGGGCTGATCACCCGCCGGGTGTTCGGCCGGGGGAGCGGCCGCCGCAGGCGGGTGACATACGAGGGCTGAGCAGGTGGACCGAGCGCGTACCGAGCGCGAGGACTCACCGCGAACGCCCTTTCGTCACCACGCCGTTCAGGTGCCTGAGCGTCAGTTCCGATCCGGACGGATCGTCAGCGGATGCCGACACGCGAGGCGTTAAATGTCGCATTTGATGACATATGTACTTAGCCTGAGTCTGGCACTGCCCGTCAGATCCGGGCCGCCCGTTGCGCGACACACCGACCCCGAGGATCCGTGCATGGACGTCACCCGCGATTCTTCGCAGCGACCCGACAATTTGGCCAACACCCTGCCCGGGGTGCCGCCCGAGTTCGCCCCGGTGGGGGCGAGCCCGCTCGCCAAGGCGGCCAAGGCGCCGCTGGAGGCGGTCGGCCGGAGGCCGGCGCGTACCGTTCCCGACCCGCTCGACGGCGGTCCGACCGCCGAGACGGTCGCCGTACCGGTGGTCCCGGCGGCAACGGAGCCCCACTCGGCCCAGTCGGCCCCGGCGCCGGGACGACCGGTGGTCGCCGCTCGGGCCGTCCCCCGCGAGGAGGACGCCGTGGTGCCCGCGACCGCGACCCGCCGCCCGCCCCGGGTGGACCCGGTCCTGCGCGAGCACGGCGCCGTCGCCCTGCCGGGGTGGATCGGCGTGCTCGCGCTGCTCGTCGGCCTCACGGCGGTGACGGCGGTGCTGGCGCGGGCCGGGGCGATCCCGCACTGGGCCGCGCTCCCCGACATCCGCAGCGCCGCGGCGAAGGCGGCCGGCGGTCCGGTGATCACCGTCCGGTCGGTGGCCGCCGCGGCCACCGGCGCGCTGCTGCTCCTGTTCACGCTGGCCGGGCTGCTGGCCAACGCGGGCGGTGAGACCCGCGTCCTCACCCGCTGGGGCCGCTACCGGGGCACCGTCCGCCGGACCGGTCTGGTCTGGGTCAACCCGCTGCTGCGCCGGCGCCGGGTGGACGTCCGGCTGCGGCACTGGCGCAGCGAGCCGGTCCCCGCCGTCGACCGGGCGGGCACCCCGATCGTGGTGCGGCTGCTGATCGTCTGGCGCGTCAAGGACACCGCGCGGGCGCTGCTGTCGATCGCCGACCACGAGAACTACCTGCGCGAGCAGGTGCACGCGGTGCTGACCCGGACGGCCTCCACGCTGCCCTGCGACAGCAACGCGGCGCCGGGCCCGGCCCTGCGGGACGGCCAGTGGTTCGCGGACGAGCTGACCCGGGCGCTGGCGGCCGAGGTCGCCCCGGCCGGCCTGGAGGTCTACTCCGCGCAGCCGTTGGCGCTGGACTACGCGCCGGAGGTGGCCGAGTCGATGCGTCGGCGCCGCCTCGCGGACCTCGACGCCGGCCTGCGCAACGTGCTCGTCGACGACGCCGTGGAGTCGGCGGCCCTCGCGGTGCGCCGACTGGAGCGGGCCACCGCGCACGAACTGGACGAGGCCGCCCGCAGCGCCCTGATGGAGCAGCTGCTGGTCGCCTTCGTCGCCCCGGCCGGTGTGGCCGCCTCGGTACCGTCCCCGACTGTCCGGGCCGGGGGAACGCCATCGGCCGTCAGGGCCGGACGAAAGGAAGGACGACCCGCATGAGGATAGCCATCGCACCCGCTACCGCCGATCCGGCTCTCGCAGGCTTCGACGAGAGCCGCGGCACCGCCGCCGCGATAGCGGGCTGCCGCTGCCCGGACTGCGCGTCGGCGGCGCGCGCGGCCACGCGGGCCGCCCGGGCCGGTGCCGGACGGGCCCACCGCGCCGTCCGGAGCACCTGCCTGGCCACCACCGTGGTGGCGGGGGCGGGAGTCATCGGCCTGACCGCCGGCGCCGGAGCCGCGCACGCAGCGTCCGCGCCGGTCGAGCAGGGCTGGGACGGCTCGAAGTACTGGTTCCGGACCGCGGGCGGTGAGTGGCGCTACACCGCCCACTACGACGTCTACCTGAACCGGATCGGTGGCAGGACCCAGTCGCCGGCCTCCGCACCGGCCCCCGCGTCGGCCTCCTCCGCCGGAGGCGGCGGCACGTCGGGAACCGGCCTCAAGCAGGGCTGGGACGGCTCGAAGTACTGGTTCCGGACCGCGGGCGGTGAGTGGCGCTACACCGCCCACTACGACGTCTACCTGAACCGGATCGGCCGCAGCGGCTCCGCCGCCGAGCCCGCCGGGCCGGCCAGGCCCGCTGCCCCGGCCGCCGCCTCGGACGGTGCGGAGAGCAGCGCGGACGCCGTCGACTACGCCCTCGCGCAGTTGGGCAAGCCCTACGTGTGGGGCGGGAACGGCCCGGCCGGGTTCGACTGCTCGGGGCTGGTCCAGCAGGCGTACCGGCAGAGCGGGATCGCTCTCCCCCGGGTGGCGAACGACCAGTACGCGGCCACCACCCCGATCTCCGCGGGTGAGCTCCGCCGCGGCGACCTGCTCTTCTGGTCGGACAGCGGCCGGGCCTCCGGCATCCACCACGTCGGGATCTATCTGGGCGGCGGTAAGTTCGTGGAGGCCCCACGCCCCGGGAGGAGCGTCCGGATCTCGACCCTCGCCGGCGGCTACCGCCCGACCCACTTCGGCCGCCCCACGGCTCGGTGACCGGGACGGATCTCCGCATCCGTTCGCCGGCACCCCCTCCGTCCGCGTTCACCCGGGGCGTTGTCCACAGCCTGTGGACAACGCCCCGAGGTGTGGGTCCGGCCCGTCCACAGCCTGTGGACGGCGGGGCGGCCCGCTCAGGCCGAGGCGTCGTCGAGCAGGGCCAGCTCCTCCGGTGCCAGCCGCAGACCGGCGGCGGCCAGCAGTGGCGGCAGCTGCTCGACCGTGCGCGCGCTGGCGATCGGTGCGGCGACGGTCGGCCGGGAGGCCAGCCAGGCCAGCGCGACCGTGGCGAGCTCGCTGCCGCGTGCCGTGGCGACCGCGTCCAGTGCCTCCAGCACCTTCGGGCCGCGCGCGTCCTCCAGGTAGCGGCCGGCGCCCTGCGCCCGTGCGCTGTCCACCGCGGCGCCACCGGGACGGTACTTGCCCGTCAGGAAGCCCGACGCCAGGGCGAAGTAGGGCACCGCCGACAGTCCGTGCTCGGCGACGACCGCGGCGAGCGGCCCCTCGTAGGTCGCTCGGGAGACCAGGTTGTAGTGCGGCTGGACGGCGATGTACCTGGCCAGGCCCTCGCGCTCGGAGAAGGCCAGCGATTCGGCGAGCCGCTCGGCGCTGATGTTGGAGGCGGCGATCTCACGGACCTTGCCCTCCTTGACCAGCTCGTCGAGGGCGCCGATGAACTCCTCCACCGGGGTCTGCGGATCGTCCCGGTGGGTGTAGAGCAGGTCGATCCGCTCCACGCCGAGCCGGCGCAGGGACTCCTCCGTCGCCGACTTCACGGTGGCGGCCCGCAGGCCGGTCGAGTCGGGGTGGGCGCCGACCTTGGTGGCGATCACGATCTCGTCCCGGTTGCCCCGGCTGCGCAGCCAGTTGCCGATGATGGCCTCCGACTCGCCGCCGGTGTTGCCCGGCACCCAGGCCGAGTAGACGTCGGCGGTGTCGACGAAGTCCCCGCCGCCGGCCGTGAACGCGTCGAGCACCGCGAACGACTGCGCCTCGTCCGCCGTCCAGCCGAAGACGTTGCCGCCGAGGGAGAGCGGGAAGACGGCGAGATCGGAGGTGCCGAGCGTCACACGGGGCCGGGAGTCACTGTGGTTATCGGTCATGCCCGAAGTCAACCCGATCCCGGTGGCGGCCATTCCGCCGTCGCCGAGGTCTTCACGAGCTTGTCGTGCCGCCGTTGCACACCCGCCGGGACGGCCCCCTCCGGATCCGGAGGGGGCCTGGGGTGTCGGCGGGGTGGCCGGATTCGTTAGAGTCCCTGCCATGGCTGACAACGACTACGACCCCGCCGGCAACACCCAGATGTTCCGGGCGTTCGTCGACGAGACCCCGGCCCCCCAGGCGCCCGGCTCCGTCTCCACCTATGGCAGCAACCGCGGCGGCAACCGCACCGGCGTGGTCGCCGGCATCGCTGTCGCGGTGGTGGCCGTGCTGGCCGTCGTCATCTGGCTCGCGGTCAGGTAGGGCCCTCCCCGACCGGTGCGCCTGGCGGCGCGGGCAGGCCACGGCCTGCTCAGCAGGGCTGCCGCCAGGCGTCCAGGTTCAGGTGCTTCTCCATCGAGCTGAGACCCAGCGACTTCGCCTGGGAGCAGAACTTGCCGACCGGCACGTTGTACTCGACGTGCAGCACGGCCTTGCCCGCCTTGATGAACGGGCTGAGCTTGGCGCACTCGTCGTACTCGGCGCACTGCTCGTTCACCGCGAAGTCGAAGTCGCCGACCAGCTCCGGGATCTGGTCCAGGTCGTTCTTCAGGGCCACCGCCATGCCGCGTTCGTGCGCCAGGCCGGCGATCATGCGGTTGTACGCGAGCTGGTCGTTCGCGGTGAGCGGGAAGCCGGTCTTGTTGACGTAGGCGTCCAGCAGATCCGGCTCGACGGCGTCGAAGCCCTTGGCCCTGCACATGTCGAAGCGGGTGGCCATCAGCGGCTTCAGCTTGTCGATCTGCCGGATGTCGAACCACTTCTCGCCCTGCCAGCCGTTGCCGGAACCCTGCAGCGACTTGGAGAAGGCCGTGGCGTCGGGGCGGAAGTCCTCCCAGGAGCCGGCGTTGACGTAGCAGACCACCTTGCGGCCCTTGGCGTGCAGCGCGGCGACCACGGAGGCGTCGTGCTCGAAGCCGTCGATGTCGTAGACCGGAACGTCCACCGACTGGTCGAGCGTGCCGCCGAGTTGCCACTGCCAGGTGACGCCCGGCCGCGGCTGCCAGATCGCGCCGGCCGGATTCGGTGCTCCGCCCCGGGTGCCCGGAGTGCCGCCCGGGGTGGTGCCCGCGGGTGTGCCGGGGGCCCCGGTGCCCGTGGCGGGCGGGGTGCTGCCGTCCGGGCTGGTGGGCGGGGTCTGCGACGGGGTGGCCGGGGCGGGGACGGCCGGGGCGGTGGCCGCCGGCGTGTCCGTTCCCGTCGCGTCGGCGGAGGCGCTGTCGTCGCCCTCGTCCGAGCTGCTGCACGAGGTGGCCAGCAGGGCGGTGGTCAGGGCTACGGCGGCCAGCATGGGCCTGGAACGGCGGGTCACAGTACTCGAACTCCGGATCGGGTCGGGTCTCTTCGGGTCGGTTCCGGCGGGGCGGCACCGAGGTCGGCCCGCCGGCTCGCCGCGGTGGCGCCGGGCCGTGCGGGCCTGCCGGAACCGGGGCCGCCCGGTACCGGCCGGGTCAGCTCTGCGGCTGGAGGGCGGAGAGCTCGTAGGGCAGGGTCGCCCAGGGGTTGTCCCCGGTGCCGGGGACGGCGCAGCCGAGCCCGGCCCGCCGGGCGGTGATCAGCGCGGCGGCCTCGCCGGCCGACTCGGCCGGCACGTCGTAGACCAGGTGGCAGAAGTGGGCGTTGGCGTGCCGGGCCGTCCACAGCGGCAGGGTCATCGACCGGTAGGCCTCCCAGTCGCCCTCGAAGGTGACCAGCAGGTCGGCCAGACCGAGTTCGGCGTAACCGGGATCGGGGTGGTCGCCGTGGCCGAAGACGACGGTGCCGCAGCCGGCCGCACGGGCGGCGGTGGCCAGCCGGCGGTAGTGCGGCAGCGCGCCGGTCGCGGTGGCGACCTGGTCGAAGTAGACGCCCTCGATGGCATACCACTGACGATACGTCAGCAGATCCGCCACCACGGCCGCGTGCGGACGGCGGCCGTAGTCGGTGTCCGAGTAGCCCAGCAGCGGGATCCCCGCCGCGCGGACCTCCTCGGCGGCGGCCGCGAACACGTTGTCCGGCGCGTCGCCGGGGCCGTCCGCGATGTTGAGGACGACGGCCGCGACCCGGGCCGGGCCGGCGGCGGCGACCGCCCGCCAGGCCGCCGGGTCCACCGCGGGGTGGACGTACAGCGGCACCAGCAGGCGGCCGTCGGAGGGGTGAGCGGCCGTCATGCGGCTGCCGGATCGGGCGCGGCGGCGGGCTCGGCGGTGCTGAGCCACAGGTCGCGCAGGGTCTCGCCGAGGGCGGTCTCCGGCTTCCAGTCCAGCTCCCGGGCGGCCAGCGAGACATCCGCCTGCTGCCAGGAGACGGCGGCCGACCGTTCGGAGCCGGCGCCGCTCTCGTCGATCCGGCCACCGAACGCGGCGGCCTCGGCCAGCCCGTCCGCGATCGCGCGGACCGGTCTGGCCTGCCCGCTGCCCAGGTTGATCACCCGGGGCAGCGGCCGGTCGGCCAGGACGGTCAGCGCGACCGCCCGGGCGACATCCCGGGCGTCCACGAAGTCGCGGTACGCGGAGAGGTCGCCGACCTTGACGACACCGGCCGGGCCGGCGCGGCGCAGCTCGGCGGCGAGCCTGCCGGGCAGCGAGCCGGCCGGGGAGCCCGGGCCGACCGGGTTGAAGACCCGCAGCACGACGGCGTCCAGCGCCGAGCCGGCCACCGCGAGGCTGCCGGCCAGCTTGGTGGCGCCGTACACGCCGACCGGGCGGGCCTGCGCCCACTCGGCGAGCGAGTCGCCCTCCTCGCAGACGCCGTACTCGCCGGCCGAGCCGATGTGCACCAGCCGTGCCTGCGGGGCGCCCTCCCGGAGCGCCTCGCAGAGTACGGCCGGGCCACGGGCGTTGACCTCGGCGAGGGTGACGGCGCTGCCCGCCACCGCACCGGCGAAGTTGACCACGGTGTCGACCGCGAGCTCCCGCAACCGGTCGGCGAGGGCGCCGGGGTCGGCGGTGGCCAGGTCGACGGCGAGGTCGTGCGCGGGCCGGCGTCCGCCGGTGAGCACGGTGGCCCCTTGGAGTTCCCGCAGGGCGGTGGCGGCGTGGCGGCCGAGGAAGCCGTCCGCGCCGAGCAGCAGGATCCTCACGCGGCCCGCCCGTCGGCGCCGGCCGGTTCGCCGGGCTCCACGGTCTCCGGTGCGGTCCTGGCCGCCGGGATGGGCGTCGGGGCCGCCGGGACGGCCGTCGGGGCCGGCTCGGGACGCGTCGCCTGCGGCACGGAGCGCAGGCCCTCGGCCGGCTCGTCGCGCAGGAGCAGCGAGCGGTTGAGCGCGAAGTCCGCGTTGGCCCGGTCGTAGTCGTCGGGGCGGCCGATGTCGAGCCAGTAGCCGTTGAACTCGTACGCGGACGGCGGGGTCTCGGCGGCGAGCAGGTCGAGGACCAGCTCGTCGAAGCCGAGCGGCAGGCCGGGGGTGTACGAGGCCAGGGTGGAGCGGGAGACGCCGTACACGCCCATCGAGACGTTGTAGTCGATGGTCGGCTTCTCCTGGAAGCCGGTGATGCGGCCCGACTCGCTGGTCAGCACGCCGAAGTCGATCTTGACCTGGCGGGCGTAGGTGGCGATGGTCAGCGGCGCTCCGGACTCCTCGTGGTGCTTGAGCACACCGGCGAAGTCCAGGTCGGTGAGGATGTCGCCGTTCATCACCAGGAAGTTCTCGGGCAGCCGGTCCTGCATCGTGAGCAGCGGGCCCATGGTGCCGAGCGGACTGTCCTCGACGGCGTAACCGACCCGCAGCCCCCACTGCGAACCGTTGCCGACGTAGGCGCGGATGATGTGGCCCAGGTGGCCGATGGCCAGGGTCACGGTCTTGAAGCCCGCAGAGGCGAGCTGGCGCATCACGATCTCCAGGATCGCGTGCTGGTCGCCGATCGGGACGAGCGGCTTGGGAAGGGCGGTGGTGTACGGGCGAAGGCGAACGCCCTTGCCACCGGCCAGGATCACTGCATGCATGGTGTTTCCCCCACGGAAGACGGTGTCTGAAGGCTGCTGGACGGGTCAGACGGTGTTGCGGGACCGACGGTGTGGACGCCGGGTGGGAGCTGGTGTCCGACGGTGAGGACGGACACGGCGGGGTCAGACGTTGTAGAGGTCGGTCTTGTAGCGCGCCAGGTTGGCCGGGTCGCGGAAGAACTCGATGGTCTGCTCCAGACCCTCCTCCAGCGAGTGGCCGGGCGCCCAGCCGGTGGCGGTGCGCAGCCGGGTGGCGTCGGCGACCAGGCGCATGACCTCGGAGTTGGTCGGGCGGATGCGCTGCTCGTCCTCCCGCACGGTGACGTCGACGCCCATCAGCTTGCCAACCAGGGTGACCAGGTCGCCGACCGAGATCTCGCCGCCGGTGCCGGCGTTGAAGGTCCTGCCGACGACCGTCTCGGCGGGCGCGGTGCCGACCGTGCGGAACGCGGCGGCGGTGTCCTTGACGAAGGTGAAGTCACGGGTGGGGCGCAGGTCGCCCAGGGTGATGGTGGTCTCCCCGGCGGCGAGCTGGGCGATCACGGTCGGGATGACGGCGCGCATGGACTGCCGCGGGCCGAAGGTGTTGAACGGGCGCAGCGTCACGACCGGGGTCTCGAAGCTCGCGTGGTAGCTGTCCGCGAGGCGGTCGCCGCCGGCCTTGGAGGCGGCGTACGGGGACTGCGTGTTGATCGGGTGGTCCTCGGTGATCGGCACGGTCTGCGCGGTGCCGTAGGTCTCGCTGGTCGAGGTGTGCACCAGGCGCGGGATGTCCAGGTGGCGCACGGCCTCCAGGACGTTCAGGGTGCCCGTCACGTTGGTCTCGATGTACGAGTGCGGGGCCTGGTAGGAGTACGGGATCGCGATCAGCGCGGCCAGGTGGTAGACCGCCTCGGTGCCCTTGACCAGGCCGTTGACCGAGCCCGGGTCCCGGACGTCGCCGAGGACGATCTCCACCGAGTCCAGGACCTCGCGGTCGAGGGTCTCCAGCCAGCCGAAGGACGAGAAGGAGTTGTACTGGACCATCGCGCGAACCTGGTGGCCGTCGGCGACCAGGTCCTCGACGAGGTGGGAGCCGATGAAGCCCTCGGCTCCGGTGACGGCGACTGTGCTCATACGTGTGGTGTCTCTTTCTGCGAGGTGGTCCGCTGAGGGTGGTTCCGGCGGGCTCCGCTGCCCGCCGGCGTTCAGCGGTGTTTGGTGGTGCGGCCGAGCACGGGCCCGGCGATCGAGGTGAGGACGAGGGCGGCCGCCCCGCAGCCGAACAGCTGCAGGAGGGTCGGGTCGAAGCCGGCCAGCAGTCCGGCGCACTCGGCGCCGGCCGCGGCCAGACAGATCAGGGTGGTGCTCCAGCTGTGGCCGAAGGCGTTCAGCAGCAGGGCCAGCCAGAGTGCGCCGCCGAGCACCAGCAGGGCGCCCAGCTCGACGGCGCCCAGGGTCGGCGCGCCCGGCCAGAGCACGGTGGTCGCGGCGTCCAGGGCGGCCACCGTGGTGAGGTAGGTGAGCAGGCAGCCGAGCAGCACACCGCCGGTGCGGCGGACGAACTGTCCGGGGGTGTGGCTGGTGCGCAGCGAGGCCACGGCCATCGCCCGGTAGCGGAAGAGCAGCCACTCGGCGAGGCCCAGGCTGAGCGTCAGCGCGACCATCGCCGGGCCGGTGGGGCTGGCGGTGGCGCCGGCCCGCAGGCCGCCGGAGGCGACCGCCTGGTGGATGGTGGTGCCGAGCCCGGCGATCAGGGTGAGGGTGCCGACGGCCAGGCCGAACAGGGCGTGCGGCAGTTCCTGGTGAGCCGGCAGGCGCAGCTCGGTGGCGTCCTGTTCGGCCCGCAGGCAGCGGTGCACCTCGCGGGCGGCGAGCCCGAGCGCGAGCGTGAGGGTGGCCAGCAGGACGGTGGTGCGGACGGCCTGCGGCACGTCGATCGCGAGCACCACGCCGGCGCCGAGCGCCGACGGCGCCAGCGCGATCAGCAGGGACTTCTCCCGGCCGAGCACCAGCAACACGGTCGCGGCGGCGAGGTAGCCGGACTGGCCGGCGGCGAAGAGCAGCGAGCTCAGCGGGCCGCCGACGACGTACCCGGCGGCGGCCGCGCCCAGCGCGCCCGCCGGGGCGCCGATCGCCAGGCAGCGTCCGGCGGCGCGACGCCGGCCGCGTCCGAGCCAGGAGTAGGAGCGGTGCGCCAGCGCCTGGTTCCAGGACCAGCTGGCCAGCGTGGCGACGGACAGCGCGAGCATGCCGGAGGGCAGGCCGAAGCGCATCCGGTCGACCGCGAAGAGATTGGCGCCGAGCAGGTAGCCGAGGCCGGGCAGCGCGAAGACCAGCCCGCGCAGCACGCAGCGCCAGGGGTCGGCCCGCCAGGGGTTGGCGAACTCGGCGGCCGGGCCCGGGTAGCGCCGTGCGACCTTGGCGAACAGCTCCTCGGCGAGGGTGAAGGAGTCGGGCCGGCCGTAGTTCAGCGCGGCCTGCTCGTCGGTGAGGCCGTCCGACTCCAGGAACGCGGCGATCTCGTAGGGGTGCACGGCGTCGGCGCAGACGTCGGCGAGCCGCTCGGCGAGTGCGTCGATCGGGTCGGCGCACAGGCCGAGACCGTCGTCGGCCGGCTCCGGGACGGCCTTGCGGCGCTGCCGGGGCAGTGTGCGCAGTTGCATGGTCTGCTCGGCCCACTCGGGGCCCGCCTCGTCGGGGACGAGGCGCAGTGGGCCGCTCATCGGGCCCCCTGGAGCTTCTCGCGGCGTCCCCAGGTGACCGGCCCGAGCGGGGCCGGTTCGACGGCGGGGGTGTCGGCCGGGGCGTCGGCGCCGACGGCGACCACGCCCTCGGGCAGCCAGCGGGCGGTGCCGAGCAGCTCGGTGTAGATGTTCCGGAAGCCGTCGATGTTCTGGCGGAGCGTGAACTGCTCGATCACCCGCAGCCGGGCCTGCTCGCCGAGCCGGGCCCGCCGCTCGGGGTCGCGCAGCAGTTCCAGCGCTGCGGCGGCCATCGGCTCGGGCTCACGCGGCGGGACGACCAGACCGGTGTCCCCGACCGCCTCGCGCACGCCGCCCACGTCGGTGGAGACGGTGGAGCGCCCGCAGGACATCGCCTCGATCAGGGTGAACGGGAAGCCCTCGCTGATGCTGGAGAGCATCACCACGTTGCCGGCCGCGTACGCGTCGGTGATGTCGGCGACCCGGCCCTCGAAGACCACCGAGTCGGCGATGCCGAGTTCGGCGGCCAGGGCGATGCAGCCGTCGCGGTAGCCCTCGCCGCCCTTGGGGGTGCCGCCGAACAGGCGCAGCTTGGCGTCCGGCAGCTCCTTCAGGACGATGGCGAAGGCCCGGATCAGCGTCTCCAGGTCCTTGATCGGGTCGACCCGTCCGGCCCAGCTGAGGGTGGGGATCTCGGGCTCGGGCCCGGCGGGCGGGAAGGCCGCCGGGTCGACGCCGTTGTACACGGTGCGGATGTGCGCGGACGGCGTGCCGCCGCGCTCCTCCCAGCGCCGGTTGTACCGGTTGCCGGGGGTGACCAGCGCCGCCCGGGAGTAGCTCTCCTCGGCGAGCATCCGGTAGAAGCCCAGCAGCAGCGCCTTGACCGGCCAGCGGTAGGGGCCGGTGCGGTAGCCGAGGTAGCGCTCGCGCAGGTAGATGCCGTGCTCGGTGAGCAGGAAGGGGACGCCGTACTGCTGGGAGGCGATCAGCCCCGGCAGGGTGGCGAGGCCGCCGCTGGCCGCGTGCGCGACGCCGTCCTGCGGCGGTTCGACCGAGAGCGGGCGCAGGGCGTGCTCCAGCAGGTCGGTGGCGTTGAGCGCGTCGTGCAGGGTGGGCCGGGAGACGGCGGTCGGCAGGTAGTCGCGGGTCCAGACCCGTTGGAGGGTGCGCAGGGCGGGCTCGCTGCGCAGCGCGGGACTGAGCAGGCCGCGCCGGGCGAGGTCGGCGAAGCCGTACAGCTCGGTGCCGAAGTGGGTGGTGTAGACGGGGTCGAGGATGGAGTGCAGGAAGCGCTCGTACGCGTCCAGGAAGCGGCGCATCTCCTTGCGGCGAGGTGCTCTCGCGGCGGAGGCCGGGCCCCAGAGCGGCGCCATGGTCACCGACCGCACGTTGGCGGGCAGCTCCCAGGCGAGTGGCTCGTGGCCGGTACCGGTGACCGCGACGACGTCGAACTCGACGTCCGGCATGCCCTGGACCAACTGGTCGCACCAGACACTGACGCCACCGTGTTGGTGCGGATACGTCCCCTCGGTGAGCAGGGTGACGCGCATCCCTGACCCCCCTCCTTCTTCTCTTCCCTCGACGCCTGCCGTGGTGGTGCGGGCGTACAGCCGGTGGTGGGGCGGGATCGCCCGCCCCACCACCGGTCCTGCGAACTACCGGTTGCCGGTCTTGCGAGTGGTGCTGGTCGCCTTGCCGGCGGGCTTGCCGGCCGTCCCCCCGGACGGCTTGCCCGTGCTGCCGGTGGAACCCTTGCCCGCGGCGTTCTTGCCGGGGACGACCGCGCCGCTGCCGGGAACCAGGGTCTTGGCCTTGGTCCGGGCGGTGTCGCTCGGGCCGGCCGGAACCGCGGTGGCGGTGCCGCTCGGCACGACGGTCTTGGCGGCCGGAGCCAGCAGCGGCTGCACCGTGGTGGCCGCCGCGGCGGCCACGGCCGCCGGGGTCTGCGCCGCGGTGAGCTTCAGCGTGACGCTGCTCTGCAGGGAGCCGGGCTTGACCCAGCCGGAGAGCGATCCGGCGTAGGCGGTGCCGAAGGCGCTGCTGCCGAACGCCAGCTTCTGGGTGGTGCCGGTCGGCATGGTGGCCTCGGCCTGCACGCCGGAGGGCGCGTTGACCGTGACGGTGTCACCGATCCGGTAGCCGGTGGCCTGGCCGGCCGAGACCGCGGTGTTCCAGGCCGCGCGGCGCTGGAACTCGGCGCCGATCTCGCGCTGGGCCAGGTTCACCACCGGGGTGTTGTCCGCGTAGAGGCCGCGGTAGGTGGAGAGCACCTTCTCCAGCACCGGGTAGACGATCCGGCCCTCGGACAGGTTCGACTGGTGGATGAAGTGCGGGCGCGGGTCGTTGTTGAGCACGTGGCTCAGGTCGATCCGGGCCTCGAGCGGCACGATGTACGACGTGTAGCCGGTGGTCGTGTTCAGCGGGGTGGTGAGGCAGGTGGAGTTCGCGTTGTTCTCGCAGACGCCACTGCCGCCGTTGGCCGCGCTGGTGTAGATCCAGTTGTACTCGTCGGTCTCCTCCTGCGCCGTGCCGGCGTTGTAGAAGACGTTCATCGGGTAGCGCGGGACGGTCAGCGTGGACGACCCGACGGCGCGCTGGGCGGGCTCGCGGGAGGCGTCGCTGGCGGTCCACTTGACCCCGTTGGCGACCAGGGCGGGCGCCAGGTTGGGGTTGTCGCTGGTCTCCTGGGGGGCGGTCAGCAGGCCGGAGTGCTCGCCGGTGACGAGCTCCGACTTGTCGATCACCAGGCTGTGCGCGGCCGCCCAGTCGCTGTTGCTCTTGATCTGGGTGTTGATGGTGGCCTGGTCCACCCAGACGGTGTTGCCGCCCGCGTCCTTGGTGCACTTCCACGGCACGACGGTGACGTCCTGCTGGCAGCCGAGGTACGGGTGCTGGTAGGTGTGGTTGATCCAGCGGTAGCTGGTCTGGTCGGCGACCATCTGGTCGACCAGCGGGTCCGCGGTGACCTCGTGGTCGGACTTCCAGTCCTCGCTGCCGCCGCCGTTGAAGACCATGTCCAGGGTGAAGTTGTGGTCCAGCTGCCACTGCTTCGCGTACTGGGCGTCGGCCGTCGTCATCCGGATCGGGTTGACCGTCTCGGGCGTGCCGGGCGGGCAGGTGACGTCACCGGGGGTGCACTTGAGCGTGGTGTCCCAGCGGTCGTCGGCGAGGAAGACGTCGTCGACGTGGGCCGCGAAGTAGTTGCGGTCGTAGCCGAGGTGGATGCCCTGGGTGACCCAGTCCACCATGCCGCGCGCCAGCAGCCGGTACTGCTGCTGGTACTGGTTGTAGACGAAGGTGACGACCAGTTCCTTGCGGCCGTCGTGGGTGTACTCGCCGACCAGCGAGCCGCGCGAGGTGGTGCCCGGGATGGGAGCGTCCACCAGCGGCTTGAAGTCGGCGCCGGCCAGCGGGGTGGCGAGGTAGCCGTAGCTCTCGCTGACGGAGGCGTCGTTGTCCTCGAACGGGACGCTGCCCTTGAGGTACCCGAACGGCCCGGCGAGGCCGTCCGTGGTGACCTGGCCCTGGGTGCCGTCGAGGGTGCCGATGTAACCGGGGTTCTGTGCCCAGTTCAGACCGACGCCCGGCTGGGCATAGGTGTAGGCATCGACCTGACGGATGCCGAAGGTGGCCTCGAAGGTGGCGATGGCCGCCATCTCCGTGGACCCCGCGGCGAAGGGGTTGTCATTGGGCATGACGACACCCTGGAACTTCGCGCGCGGCTGTCCGTTGAGGGTGTCGCTCAGGAAGGCGGCATCGATCACGGGGCGGTTGGCGTCGTTCAGATTGACGATCTTGTGCGGGGTGCCCTGGCTCGCGAGTTCGGCGGTGATCGCGGCGGTCGCGGGACCGCCGTCGTCGAGCACGAGAACGGTGAGGTCGATCCGGTTGGTCGTCGTCGCGTGCGCGATCGACGACTGGAGACCGCCGGCCAGCAGGACGGCTGCCGCGCAGGCGGCAGCTCTTCGGGTCGCTCGACCCATGGTTGTTCCTCCCCTTGGGCAGGGGCGGATCGCTGCTCGGCGCCCGCCTGCCCTGACCTTGTTCGAAGGCAGCAGGCTGCCTGCGCCTATCTTGGGGGAGGAACAGGGGTGCTCGGGACCAAATGGGTGACAACGCAGCGAATCTGTTACCAACGTTCAAGGGGGCGCCCGGAGTGGTTCGAACACGGTCCAGAAGTAACAACCTGTGAAAATAATTAAATCGATCGACAATCAGTCAGCGCCTGACAGCAATCGGTTGACTTTCGCTCAGTCCTCGGGGGTTACCGCTGGTCACAGGCGGATGCCGGGGATCGGAAGTCCGCCCTACCCAGACTGATCACTCCTGTCACTCGCGCATCAGCATCTTCGGTGGGCAGGTTCATGCAACATCGCGCGGGTTCTGTACCGCGGCGTTCCGAATTCCGATGGAGGCCATCCGTGACCGAGCAGCAGACCGAGATCGCCGGGCCCGCAATGACCGTGTCGGTCACGACCGAACCGGCCTTCGACGACCGGCCCGCCGGCGGTCCGGAGACCGCGCGCAGCCTCGGCCTGCACGGCGCCGCCAACGCCCGCGATCTCGGCGGCTACCGGACGGCCGACGGCCGGGTGCTGCGGCACGGCGCCGCTCTGCGCAGTGACGGCCTGAACCGGCTCACCGACGCCGACCTCGCCGCCCTCGCTGGGCACGGCCTGCGCCACGTCGTCGACCTGCGCAGCCTGGACGAGGTCCGCCAGGCGGGCCCGGACCGCGTCCTCGGCCTGCCGGTCGCCGAGATCGCCGCCACCGAGCTCTCCGCCACCGCGCTCACCGTCGGGCCCGACACCCCCGACGGCGTCACCCTGCACCACCTGCCGGTCTTCGCCGCCGACTTCGACATCTACGTCGCCCTGCGCGACGCCCTGGCGGACCGCAGCCACGAGAAGCAGCACGCACTGCTCGGCGACGGCCGGGCCGCCGCGATGATGGTCGGCCTCTACCGCTGGTTCGTCACCGACCCGGTCGCCCGGGAGCGCTTCGCCACCGTGCTGCGCCTGCTCGCCGCCCCCGACGGCGCGCCGCTGCTCTTCCACTGCTCGGCCGGCAAGGACCGCACCGGCTGGACCGCCGCGATCCTGCTCACCGCGCTCGGGGTGGACCGTGACACCGTCTTCGCCGACTACCTGCTCACCAACGAGCGTTCCGCGGCGGTGGTCGAGAACATCCTGGACAGCTTCGGCACCCGGGGCCTGATGCGGGAGCCCGCGCTCCTCCTGCCGGTCTTCCGTGCCGACCGCGGTTATCTGGAGGCCGCGTACGAGGAGGTCGCCCGCGGCTGGGCGTCCTTCGGCGACTTCTGGCGGGACGGCCTCGGCCTGGACGACGAGGTGCTGGCCGGACTGCGCGCCAACCTGCTGGCCGACTGAGGCGGACGGCCCGACGCGCACGGCCCGACGCGTACGGCCCGACGCGTACGGGCCGATGCGTACGGGCCGACGCACACGGCCCGATGCACACGGCCCGACGCGCACGGCCTCCCGGTCGGGCCGGGACCGCCCCCGGCCCGGCCGGGAGGCCGGGGCGACCGATCGGGCCGCGTCGATCACCTCTCGCTGATCAGGCCCTCGCGGAGCTGGGTGAGCGTCTTGGTCAGCAGCCGGGAGACGTGCATCTGCGAGATGCCGATCTCCTCGCCGATCTGCGACTGGGTCAGGTTGCCGAAGAACCGCAGCATGATGATCCGGCGCTCACGCGGCGGCAGCTTGGCCAGCAGCGGCTTGAGCGACTCCCGGTACTCCACGCCCTCCAGCGCGAGGTCCTCGTAGCCGAGCCGCTCGGCCAGCGGGCCGTCGCCGTCCTCCTCGCCGGGGCTGGAGTCCAGCGAGCTCGCGGTGTAGGCGTTGCCGACCGCCAGGCCCTCGACCACGTCCTCCTCGCTGACGCCCAGGCAGACGGCCAGCTCGGCGACGGTGGGGGAGCGGTCGAGCCGCTGGGCCAGCTCGTCGCCGGCCTTGGTCAGCGCCAGCCGCAGCTCCTGGAGCCGCCGCGGCACCCGGACCGACCAGCTGGTGTCGCGGAAGAAGCGCTTGATCTCGCCGACCACGGTGGGCATCGCGAAGGTCGGGAACTCGACCCCGCGCTCCGGGTCGAAGCGGTCGATCGCCTTGATCAGCCCGATCGTGCCGACCTGGACGATGTCCTCCATCGGCTCGTTGCGGCTGCGGAAGCGCGCGGAGGCGTACCGGACCAGCGGCAGGTTGAGCTCGATCAGGGTGTCGCGGACGTACGTGTGCTCGTCGCTGCCGGCCTCCAGGCCGGCCAGCCGCAGGAAGAGCGCGCGGGAGAGCGTACGGGTGTCCAGGGCCCCGCCGGTGGCCGCTACGGGCGGGGCCGCCGCGGGCGGCTCCGGGCCCTTCTGGACAGGGATCCGATCGACCACCGTCGTGGCGTCGTGGATCTCAGCAGTGCCCAGGTCTCCGGACATGCACCCACCCCCTTGTGACTGACTGTTGAACGGATGTCACCGGTCGGCGGTTCCCGCGCGGCGCCCTCCCCCTCCATACCGGCGCGCGGACCGCCGCAAACCCGAACGTCGCAAGACGTCACGCGGCGGTAACGCGGAGCAATCCCGTTCTCCTCGGTGGGGATCGGCCGGTATGAGTGGATCTGTGATGATCAGTCTTCCCAGGAATTCCCGGTTCGAAGCCTGGACAGGATCCGCGAGAGCAGCCGGGAGACGTGCATCTGCGACATCCCCAGCTCGTTGCTGATCTGGGACTGGGTCAGATTGGCGAAGAACCGCAGCATGATGATCCGCCGCTCCCGCTCCGGCAGCTGGACCAGGAGGTGACGGACCATGTCGCGGTGCTCGACCTCGGCCAGTGCGGAGTCCTCGTAGCCGAGCCGGTCGAGCAGGGCCAGGCCGCCCTCGTGCTCCTGCGCCGCCTCCAGCGAGGCCGCGTTGTACGCCCGCCCGGCGTCCAGGCAGGCCCGGACGTCCTCCTCGGGGATGCGCAGGCTGGCGGCGATCTCCGGGACCTTCGGTGTCCGGCCGTGGGTCACCGTCAGCTCCTCCATGGCGCCGCTGACCTGGACCCAGAGCTCCTGGAGCCGGCGGGGGACGTGCATGGTCCGGACGTTGTCGCGGAAGTAGCGCTTGATCTCGCCGAGGATGGTCGGCAGCGCGTAGGTCGGGAACTGCACGCCCCGGCTCGGGTCGAACCGGTCGATCGCGTTGATCAGGCCGATGGTGCCGACCTGGACCACGTCCTCCATCGGCTCGTTGCGACTGCGGAAGCGGGTGGCGGCGTACCGCACCAGGGGGATGTTGACCTCGATCAGGGCGGCCCGGACCCGTCCGCGCTCCGGGGCGTCGGGGGGCAGTTCGGAGAGCCGTTCGAACAGCACCCGGGTGAGGGTGCGGACGTCGACGGCGGGCCGTCCGCCGCCGGGCTTGAGCTCCCCGGCGGGCCCGAAGAGGGCGGCCACCAGTTCGTCCTGCGAGGGACCGGCGGGAGTCTCGGCGGCGGTCGCGGTGGTCGTGGCCGGCGGCGTGGCGGCCGGCGGCGTGGCGGGCGGCAGCACGGGGGCCGGCGGTGCGGCGCTTGGCAGTACAGGGGCCGGCGGCGTGGCGGGCGGCGGCCCGGTATCGGTGTCAGTCGCAGTCTCCTGTGTCCGCACGGACGCGTCACCCCTCCCGAAGTCGTCGATGGTGGGACCTGCGGGTCGGGTGGCGTGGCCCCCGTTCGTCACCTCGCCATGTCCGGCAAAACCGGTCATAGCATCACAAGCTGGGCACAGTTCGTTCAAGCACCGGGCCCAGGTGTGTCGAGGTGCCGTTGGGGCATCCGGCGCAGTGCCGCCGGCCCCGGGCCGCACGCACGGCGGTGCCCCGCCCGGGTCGGGAGGCGGGGCACCGCAGGGTCGTGCGAATGCGACCGAGCTGGTCGACGGGTTCAGACCTCGATGTCGGCAATCACCCAGGTGGCGAACGTCCGCCACTGACCGGCGGCGGCCTGGTGGGCCGGATGGGCGATGTAGGACTGCAGCGCGTCGCGGTCGGCGACGAGGCTGTTGATCGCGAAGTCGTAGGCGATGTCGCGCTCGGTGATGTTCCAGGCGCACTCCCACTCGCGCAGCTCGGGGACGAGTGGGCCGAGCTCCTCGAAGGCCTTGACGCCGGCGACGACGGGCTCGTCGTCCCTGCGGACGCCTTCGTTGAGCTTGAACAGGACCAGGTGCCGGATCATGATGCCGCTCCCAGCGGGCGAGGGTCGTTGGACCCCGCCACGTTAGCCGCCGGCCGCGGACGGCCCGCGCGGGGGCGGCGGCGCCCCCTGCGCCCCGGCCTCCGGTCCGCGCCGCGTCGTCCGCCCGCCGGCCCGCGTCGCTCCGCTCGCGCCCGCCTCGTCCGCCCGCCGTCCGGGTCGCGCTACTTGACCAGACCGGTCATGAACGTGCCGACCGCCTTCGCCGCCGTCGAGATCCCCTCGAACCCCGACTGGACCAGCTCGGCCGCCCTGGCCGGTGAGGTGATGATCGTGTAGAGCACGAAGATGAGCAGGAGGTACATGCCGATCTTCCTCGCCTGAGCCATCGAACTGCCCTGCCTCCCTGCTCCGGGCCGCCGCCGTCCGGCACCCGTGCGCCCCGCGCCACCACTGCCCTGCGGCCGCGCTGCGCAGCCCTCCGGCAGCTTATCCACCGAACGGCCTATCAAGTCAGCGCCGCGTTCGCCCGACGGGACGAAGGTCCCCGCGGGTGAGGGCTTTCTCCGGGTGCCCGGGCGGGGTCGGTGCAGCAGGATGGTTGTTGTACCGAGGATCTGGCAGGAATCAGCGGTACATGGTCCGGAGCCCCCGCTGTGGGACCGGTGCTGCGGTTTTCCCCCGACGCGGCGCCGGTTGTGGGGCTCCGTCCGGGGGAGCAGCTCGGCCCCCCGGAGCTGCTCCCCCCTCCAGGCTCCGTACTCAAGGCGTTGGTGGTCATCGGCCGGAGTACGGAGCCTTACGCCTTCCCCGGGCCGGTTTCGGGCCGGGAACGACGAATGGCCCGTCCGGATCGGACGGGCCATTCGTGTCAGCTGGCGGTAGCGGTGGGATTCGAACCCACGGTGAAGTTGCCCCCACACACGCTTTCGAGGCGTGCTCCTTTGGCCGCTCGGACACGCTACCGAGGGAGACTCTACCGGACGGCGGCTGCGGTCACGAAATCCTTTGGCCGGGTCCGGGGCGGTGACCGTCGAAGAAATCGCGCAGCTGCCTGCCGCACTCGTCCGCGAGCACGCCCGGGACGACCTCGGGCCGGTGGTTGAGCCGCCGGTCGCGCATGACGTCGAAGAGCGAACCGGCCGCGCCGGCCTTCTCGTCGAGCGCGCCGTAGACGACCCGGTCGATCCGGGACAGCACGATGGCGCCCGCGCACATGGTGCAGGGCTCCAGGGTGACCACCAGCGTGCAGCCGCTCAGCCGCCACTCGCCGAGGGCCGTGGCGGCCTCGCGGATGGCGACCACCTCGGCGTGGGCGGTCGGGTCGCCGACCGCTTCGCGCTCGTTGTGGCCGCGTCCGAGGAGGGCCCCGTCGGGTCCCAGCACCAGGGCCCCGACCGGTACGTCACCGGAGGCCGGCGCGAGAGCGGCCTCGGCGATGGCGAGGCGCATCTGCGCCGTCCAGCGGTCGCGGACCGGGTCGGGGCGGACGGGTGCGGGCAGCGGGGCGATCTGCGGGACGGACTGCATGGCATCCAGTGTCGGGCATCCGGTCCTGCGGCCGTCCGCGGACCGCCTACCGGACGGCCTCCAGGATCTCGCCGCAGCCCAGCGCGTCGGCGATCTCGGCCAGGGCGTCGCCCGGCATCGCGCCCTCACCGCTGAGGTCCACGAGGTCCTTGGCGGCCAGCCCGAACTCGGCGAGGAGTTCGGAGTCGCCCAGCGGTCCGACGGGCACCCCGCCGGGGCCCACGACCGGGCCCTCGTCGTCCTCGTCCTCGTCCTGGTCGGAGACCTCGGCCTCGTCGTCCAGTTCGGCGACCAGGTCGTCGAGGTCGTCGAACTCACTCTCGCCGGCCTGTTCGACCAGTTCGTCGGTGAGCACCGACCCGTAGGAACTGCGGGCGGCCGCGGCTCCGTCCGAGACGAAGATCCGCGGGTCCTCCTCGCCGTCCACGCGGACGATGGCGAACCAGGCATCCTCCTGTTCGATGAAGACCAGCACGCTGTCGTCGTCCTGTGCGGCCTCGCGGGCCAGCTCGGCCAGGTCGGCCAAGGTCTCGACATCGTCCAGTTCGGTCTCGCTCACATCCCACCCGTCCTCGGTGCGAGCAAGCACTGCAGCGAAGTACGCCACCAGGGACACTCCCAAGATTGGTCTCGGCTGTAGGCGATCTCGGGCGAACGCGGTCTGGCCGCCCCCGCGCCAGAGGCGGCCCGCCGTTCGGACCGTCCCATCGGAATCGTGACAGAAACCCCGGCATTGCGGGGGGTGTTCGGCAGCGCGTCTTCGCAGGTCGTGTCGGAAGTGTCGGCCGACGGGCGAGAAGTGGCCCGGCACGCGGTCAGATCCGGAAGGTCCGCATCCGCATGGCCTCCCGCATCCGGCGCTCCTTGGTGCGGCGCGGCTGCACGCGCGCTCTCAGCTCGCGGGCCTCGGCGAGCTCGCGGAGGAACACGGCCCGCCGCCTGCGGCGCTCCGTCTCGGTCTCCGGGTGGTCCGGGGCCGCCCTCGCGGGGCCGCCCGACGGGCCGTGCGACCCGTCCGTCGAGCCGCCCCCGGCGTTCGGGTTGCTCGTCATAGCGTCTGACCTTCCCAGATCCGCCGGATTGATACCACAGGAACGGCAACCGGCCGGGGATTCGCGGTGCGTCACGGCGTGCCGCCGGTTGCGTGACCGCCGCCCGGGGCCGGTGCCCCGGCTCCGCGGACCCGGGCCGGCACCGCTCCCCGCCCGGCGGGTCGTACGCCTGTCCGGGCGCGGTTATGGTCGAGACATGCGGATCCACGTCGTCGACCACCCCCTGGTCGCCCACAAGCTCTCCACCCTGCGCGACGAGCGCACCGACTCACCGACCTTCCGTCGCCTCACCGACGAGCTGGTCACCCTGCTCGCGTACGAGGCGACCCGGGACGTCCGCACCGAGGAGGTGGAGGTCACCACTCCGGTCGCGGTCACCACCGGTACCCGGCTGAGCTATCCCCGCCCGCTGGTCGTCCCGATCCTGCGGGCGGGCCTGGGCATGCTGGACGGGATGACCCGGCTGCTGCCGACCGCCGAGGTCGGCTTCCTGGGCATGGTGCGCAACGAGGAGACCCTGGAGGCCTCCACGTACGCGACCCGGATGCCCGACGACCTCTCCGGCCGCCAGGTGTACGTCCTGGACCCGATGCTGGCGACCGGCGGCACGCTGGTGGCGGCGATCCGGATGCTGATCGACCGGGGCGCCACCGACGTCACCGCGGTCGTGCTGCTGGCGGCGCCGGAGGGCGTCGCGGTGATGGAGAAGGAGCTGGCCGGTCTGCCGGTCACCATCGTCACCGCCGCGGTCGACCAGCGCCTCAACGAGAACGGCTACATCGTCCCGGGCCTCGGCGACGCCGGCGACCGGCTCTACGGCACGGCGGGCTGACCTCCCGTATCGCCCGCGGCCCGAACGCCGCGGGTCCGGCACCGACGAACAGCCCGTACGCCGAAGGCCCCCCGTGTCGGGGGGCCTTCGGCGTACGTCGTACGGGTGGCGTGCGGTCAGCAGCTGCCGGGCGCGGGGCTCGCGGTGGGCTTGGTGGCCAGTGCGAGTGCGGCGGCGGCCTGGGTCTCGTCGAGCAGCGCGTTGTAGCTGTCGCCGATCACGAAGTCGACGGTCGCGTCCGTCCGGGTGTCGGGGGTGCTGGTGGCGCCCGCGATCTGCGCGCCGAGCAGGGTCATGGCACCGAGGGCGGCGGGACCGCCGACCACCGTGGCGGTACCCGGGACCTTCTTGTCGAGGGCGGTGGGGGCGTTGCCGATCTTGCCGATGACGAAGCCGCGCTTCTTCAGCTCGTCGGCGGCGCGGGCGGCCAGGCCGGCCTTGGCGGTGGCGTTGTAGACGTTGACTGTCACGGTCTGCGGCTGCGGGACGGCCTTGGGATCGACCGGAGCGGCCGGCGAGGCGGCCGCTCCCGGTGTGCCGTCGGCGGCCGGAGCGGCCAGCGGCTTGCCGGAGACGGCGGCGGAGGGGGACGCGCAGGCCTGGGCGGTGGCGTGTTTGAACCTGCCGCTGAAGATGTCCACCAACTGCACGCCGCCCAGGGCGATCAGTGCCAGGGCGAGCAGTGTGCCGATCGCCGCGAGGATCTTGCGACGCTTCTTCGGTGGCCTGCCGAGCCGCGGATACGCGGTGCCGGTGACCCGGTACTGCTTCCCCTTCAAGCCTTGGGGAGTCAACATGCTCACGGTTTGTCTCCCCCTCGTGCCGGGGCGGGGTTCGGTGACGGGTACGACCGGATGCGCGGAGCGCCGGCGATATTTCGGCCGTAGTCAGCAGACTAGTGCGCGGTCGCTCCGAAGGTACTAAATGATCATCATCTGGAGTACGGCGGCACCCGAAAGGATGTACGGGGGTGCGTGCGGGCGTCCTGGCCGGTGGGCCGGGGACGGCCTGCCGGACGTGACGGCGGGCGAAGGGGCGGGGCGGTGACGGGCCGTGGGGGCGCCGGGGCCGGGCGGACGGGCGGTGCCCGTCACTCCATTTCGAGGACCCGGGCGTGCAGGACCTGACGCTGCTGCAGGGCGGCGCGGACGGCGCGGTGCAGCCCGTCCTCCAGATAGAGGTCGCCGTGCCACTTCACCACGTGGGCGAAGAGGTCCCCGTAGAAGGTCGAGTCCTCGGCCAGCAGGGTTTCGAGGTCCAACTGCCCCTTGGTGGTCACCAGCTGGTCCAGTCGCACCGGGCGTGGGGCGACGTCCGCCCACTGGCGGGTACTGGTCCGGCCGTGATCCGGGTACGGCCGCCCATTGCCGATGCGCTTGAAGATCACACGGAAAGCCTACCGTTTGGGTGGCGGGTGGCGCAGCAGACGCGGCCCGGCGAAGCGCGCCGGGTCGGGCGGACCTGCGCCGATGTCCTGAAGCCCGGGTGAAAATGTTCCTCCGCGAAGGGGCCTGTCGAAGACGGGTGGCGGGCGATTGCAGATGTTTCATGGGGAATGTCGTGATTGTCGTCCGTCCGTCCAGGAGCGTGCCCCGATGCCGACCGCAGAGCAGCCCGCCGACCGGCCGGCCCCCGCCGGGGACCCGGGCGGGTCGCCCGGCGCCGCGCTGCCGGCCGCCCTCCGGGAGATCGCCGAGGGCTACGCCTTCACCGGCCCGGCCCTCGACCTCGGCGCCGCCCTCCAGGGCGCCACGGCCTGGCCGGGGGCCGCGATCAGGATCCCGCTCGGGGTGCTCAACCGGCACGGACTGATCGCCGGGGCGACCGGCACCGGCAAGACCAAGACGCTCCAGCTGATCGCCGAACAGCTCTCGGCCCAGGGCGTCCCGGTGTTCCTCGCGGACGTCAAGGGGGACGTCTCCGGGATCGCCGCGCCCGGCGTGCCGGTCGACCGGGTCACCGCCCGCGCCGCCGACGTCGGACAGAGCTGGGAGGCGCGTGGCTGCCCCGCCGAGTTCTACGCGCTCGGCGGCCTCGGGACGGGGATCCCGCTCCGAGCCACCGTCACCAGCTTCGGTCCGCTCCTGCTGGCCAAGGTGCTCGACCTGAACGAGACCCAGGAGGCCTCGCTCGGCCTGGTCTTCCACTACGCCGACAAGCACGGCCTGGAGCTGTACGACCTCAAGGACCTCACCGCCGTCATCACCTTCCTGGCCTCGCCCGAGGGCAAGGAGGAACTGAAGGGCATCGGTGGTCTCTCGGCCGCCACCGCCGGCGTCGTCCTGCGCTCCCTCACCGTGCTGGACAACGAGGGCGCCGGGGCGTTCTTCGGCGAGCCGGAGTTCGACACCGCCGAGTTGCTGCGGACGGTGGAGGACGGCCGGGGCGTGGTCTCGGTGCTGGAGCTGCCCGCCGTGCAGGACCGGCCGCGGCTGTTCTCCACCTTCCTGATGTGGCTGCTGGCCGACCTCTACCAGGAGCTGCCCGAGGTCGGCGATCTCGACCGGCCCAAGCTGGTCTTCTTCTTCGACGAGGCGCACCTGCTCTTCAAGGACGCGTCCTCGGCGTTCCTGGAGGCGATCACCCGGACGGTCCGGCTGATCAGGTCCAAGGGCGTCGGGATCTTCTTCGTCACCCAGACCCCCAAGGACGTCCCCGCCGACGTGCTCGCCCAG
Source organism: Kitasatospora sp. NBC_00315 (assembly GCF_041435095.1). Classification (NCBI taxonomy): domain Bacteria; kingdom Bacillati; phylum Actinomycetota; class Actinomycetes; order Kitasatosporales; family Streptomycetaceae; genus Kitasatospora; species Kitasatospora sp. NBC_00315. The sequence continues at coordinate 4,391,234 of NZ_CP108025.1, forward strand.
CTCGGCAACCGGGTGCAGCACGCGCTGCGCGCCTTCACCCCGGACGACGCCAAGGCGCTCAGGGCAACCGTCTCGACCTTCCCGCGGTCCTCGTACGACCTGGGCGAGGTGCTGACCTCGCTCGGCACCGGCGAGGCGGTGGTGACGGTGCTCTCCGAGACGGGGGCGCCGACCCCGGTGGCGGCCACCCGGCTCCGGGCGCCGCAGTCGCTGATGGGACCGCTCGGGGCCGAGGCGCTGGTGGCGGCGGTGGACGCCTCGCTGTTGACCGCGCGCTACCGGGACGTGCTCGACCGGGAGTCGGCGTACGAGAAACTCGCGGCCCGCGCCGCCCGTCCCGTCCAGCAGGACGCCCGGGAGGATGCCCGGGAGGACGCCCGGGAGGCGCCTGGGCCGGCGCCCCGCCGGGAGGAGCCGGGCGGGAAGGACGACGGCGGGCTGCTCGGCTCGCTGCTGGGCAACCCGGCGCTGAAGTCCTTCGCCCGGTCGGCCGGCACCCAGCTCGGGCGGGAGATCTCCCGCAGCCTGTTCGGGACCTCCCGCCGCCGCCGGTAGCAGGCGGTCAGCCGGCCAGCGCGGCGCCGATCCGGTCCATCGAGGAGAGCCGCATCAGGCCGTAGTTGTAGAACTCGACCTCGGGCACGCCCAGCGAGCGCAGCACCTCGATCTTGGCGGCCAGGTTGGCCGGGCCGTCGCAGTCCGAGGCCATCGGGCGCAGGATCACCGCCATGTCCTCGGGCCGGACGCCGTGCAGGGCGAACGCCGCGACCTTCTCGCGGACGGCCTGCGGCGTCTTCGCGTAGCCGAGGGTCTCGATCTGGTGGGCGGCCCCGGCGAGAGCGGGCAGGTCGATGCCCGACAGCCAGCCCGTGCCGGGGCCGCCGCCGTCCATGAAGGTCAGCCGCATGCCGTGCCCGGCGGCGGCCTCGGCCACCTCGGCGGCCAGCGAGGTGACGGTCGAAGCCGAGGCGTCGACGTACGCGGCGACCGTGCCGCCGCCCAGTTCGTCCAGCGGGGTCTGCTCGGCGGCGGCGCTCTCGTCCGCGAGGCGGCGGCGCAGCTCGCCCCGGACCGCGGCGCGGACCTCCTCGGCGGGCACACCGGCCCGTACGGCGTTCGCCCGGCAGTGGTCGCAGAAGCAGATCCCGAGCAGCGCCTCGGCGAGCGGGCCGAGCTCCTCGAAGTAGCGCTCGTGGTGGTAGCCGTGCCGCAGGCCGTGGAAGTGCAGCGACTCGGCGCGGATCGCGTCCACGCCGTACCGGGCCAGCTCGGCGACCAGGGTCACGGCGTACTCGCGGACCTCGGGGTTGGCCGGGCACAGCTCGGTGAGGTGGCGGTCGCCGAAGGCGTTGGCGGGGGCGCAGTCGGGGTGCAGGAAGCCGAGCCGGTCGTTGTGGCAGAAGACCGTCCAGGCGTGCAGCTTCAGGCCCCGGCGGTGGGCCTGCTCGGCCGCCTCGGCGAACGGGTCGCGCTCGCCGATCGCCGTGGACGGCGCGGGCGCGAGCCGCCGGCCGGCCCAGCGGGCCGGGTCGGGGCGGAAGTAGGCGGCGCCGGGCTCCAGATAGCGGATCACCCGCTCGGGGTTGTGCGGGAACACGTCGCGGGCCTCGTGGTACACGGAGGCGAGGGTGACGCCGCCGACCGCTGCCCGGTCGGTGAGGTTGCCGAAGAAGGTGTCGGCGCCCTCGTCGATCAGGTCGGTGGCGAAGGCGAGGACGGACGACTCCACGGTGCGGCTCCGGAGCAGGGGGTACAGGTGCACCTCACGCTAACCCGGCGCCCGTGATTGGTCTATACCTCAGAGGGCCGGAGCGCCCGGTCGGAGCTCCCGGCGGCGGCCGGCGGCCGGCGTGTCACAGGCCGAGGTCCTCCAGCTCCTTCAGCAGGGCGGCGTGCGGGCCGGCGGCCTGCGCGGGCACCTGGGCGGGGCCGCCGGCGGCCTTCCCCGCCGCCCGGTCGCGGAAGATCCAGGCGCCCGCCAGGCCGCCGACCAGGCCGCCCAGGTGGCCCAGCCAGCTCACCCCCGGAGTGCCCGGTACGGCAGTGGTGAGGATGTAGGCGAAGGACGCCCCCATCACCACGCCGACCAGCGTGTCGATCAGGTTCCGGTCGAAGACCCCGCGCAGGACGACGTAACCGAAGTAGCCGTAGATCACGCCGCTCGCCCCGACCGAGAGGGTGTTCTCGCCCTGGAAGAGCCAGACGGCCGCTCCGCTGGTCACCGTGATCAGCAGGGTCAGGCCGAGGAACTTGCGCACGCCCCGGTACGCGGCCAGGAAGCCGAAGATGAACAGCGGCCCGGAGTTCCCCTCCAGGTGGTGCCAGTTCATGTGCAGGAACGGCGCCGCGAACACGTCCGCGAGCCGGCCCAGCTGCTGCGGGCGGATGCCGTGGTCCCGGGTCAGCCGGTAGTCGACCGCCCAGTTGGCGGTCTGGATCAGCCAGACGGCCGCCAGCACGCCGATCATCAGGAAGAAGGCCCTGCGCGCGTCCGCGATCATGCGGGCGGGATCCAGGGTGGAGGCGGTGCTGCGGTCGTCCGAGGCCATGGGGCGACTCTAGGGCTTGGGTGGACTGCTCCCCGGGGCAGGGGCGGCCGGCTCAGGAGCGACCGTGCGCCGGTCGTCCTACAGTGGATTCGCCCAGTCAGAACCGTCGAGAGGTGACCCACCGTGAGTGCCCGTCCGCCGCTTCCCTACGAATTCCTGCCGCAGGTGCCGTCCTTCGAGCTGACCAGCAGTGACATCACCGACGGCGGCGTGCTGCCGAAGGAGTTCGCCCACGGCGGCGGCAACCTCTCGCCGCAGCTGGCCTGGTCCGGTACGCCGGCGGGGACCCGCGGCTTCGCCGTGACCTGCTTCGACCCGGACGCCCCCACCGGCAGCGGCTGGTGGCACTGGCTGGCCCTCGGCCTGCCGGCCGACACCACGGAGCTGGCGCGCGGGGCCGGTTCCTCGGACGGCTCCCTGCCGGGCGAGGCCTCCTTCCACGCCCGCAACGACTTCCCCGGTCACCGGTACGACGGCGCCGCCCCGCCGCCCGGAGCTCCCCACCGTTACGCCTTCGCGGTGCACGCGCTGGACCTCCCGGCGCTGGACGTCACCCGCGACACCCCGGCCGCCCAGATCGGCTTCCACATCACCTTCCACACGCTGGCCCGCGCGGTGATCACGGCCGAGTACAGCTCCTGAGCCCGGCTCAGCCGGGGCCGCCCGCCGTGGCGCGGGTGGCCCTGGCGCCCAGCGCGCGCAGGTAGTCGGTCAGCTCCGGCGGCTCGTGCACCTCGAACTCGCAACCCATCAGCACCAGTCGCATCGCCAGCCATTCCAGCGCCTCCGCCCGGCTGTGCAGCCGGCAGCTGTGCTCGTCGAGCGGCACCACCGCCTCGGCGCCGGGGAAGCGGCGCGACACCTCCTCCGCCGGTGACCGGACGGTCGCCACCACCCGGTGGGTGGCCGAGATCCGGGAGAACTTCGCGGCCACGTAGGCGGCCGCGTCCTCGGCGGGCAGTTCGCGCGCCGGGGCCCGTACGCCGGTGGCGAGCGGCCGCGAGATCCGGTCCACCCGGAAGATCCGCCAGTCGTCGCGGTCGTTGTCGAAGGCCACCAGGTACCAGCGGCTCCCGGTCGCGACCAGGCGGTGCGGTTCCACCAGCCGCCTGCTCTCGGCCCCGTCGACCGCCCGGTAGCCGAAGCGCAGGCGCTCCCGGTTGGTGATCGCGGCCGCCAGCAGGGTCAGCTCCTCGGGATCGACGGTCGGGCCGTCCCCGCGCATCAGCGGCACGGTGGCGTCGTTCAGCACGCTCACCCGGTGCCGCAGCCGCGAGGGCAGCACCTGGACCAGCTTGGCGAGTGCGCGGACCGACGCCTCCTCGATGCCGTCCACGGCGTGCCCCGCGGCCGCGCGCAGGCCGACCGCGATGGCCACCGCCTCCTCGTCGTCCAGCAGCAGCGGGGGCATCGCGGTGCCCGCGACCAGGCGGTAGCCGCCCACCGAGCCCATCGTCGCCCGGACGGGATAGCCCAGGTCGCGCAGTCGCTCGATGTCGCGCCGGATGGTGCGCGGGCTGACCTCCAGGCGTTCGGCCAGTTCGCTGCCCGGCCACTCGCGCGGCGTCTGCAGCAGGGAGAGCAGGGTCAGCAGTCGTGCCGGGGTGTCCGTCATGGGGTCAGCATGCCGGAGAACGAGGACAGGATCCGGCCTACATCCCCTCTACTGTCATGGTGTGCCCAGGAACCACGAGGAGAGGCAGCGTGCCATGACCGCCGCAGCAGTGCCCGAGACCGAGCCGGAACCCGGAGCCGCGACGGCGGCCGATCGGCGCCGCTGGCTCGCGCTCGCCGTGGTGATGACCGCCTCCTTCATGGACCTGGTCGACGTCACCATCGTCAACATCGCGATCCCCAGCATCCAGCAGGACACCGGCGCCTCGTTCAGCGCCGTCCAGTGGGTGACCGGCGGTTACGCCCTCGCCTTCGCGATCGGACTGATCACCGGCGGCAGGCTGGGCGACATCTACGGCCGCAAGCGGCTGTTCCTGATCGGGATCGGCGGCTTCACCCTCGCGTCCGCGCTCTGCGGTCTGGCCGTCGGGCCCGAGATGCTGGTCGCCACCCGCATCCTGCAGGGCGCCACGGCCGCGCTGATGGTGCCCCAGGTGCTGTCCATCATCCACAGCACCTTCCCCGCGCACGAGCGCGGCAAGGTCTTCGGCATGTTCGGCGCGGTCGTCGGCCTCGGCGCAGTCTCCGGGCCGATGATCGGCGCACTGCTGACGGAGTGGGACATCCTCGGGCTGCACTGGCGGCCGATCTTCCTGATCAACCTCCCGGTCGGCGTCGCCGGCCTGCTGCTCGGTCGCAGGTTCATCTCCGAGTCCAGGGCCGAGAAGGCGCTCCGCCTCGATCTGGTCGGCATGGCGCTGGCCAGCGTGGGCCTGCTGATGGTGATCTACCCGCTGACCCACGGCCGCGAGGCGGGCTGGCCGCTCTGGGGCCACCTGTCGATGGTGGGCAGCCTGCCGGTGTTCGCGCTGTTCGTCCGGTACGAGCAGGCGAAGACCCGGCGGGACGGCTCGCCGCTGGTGGAGCTGTCGCTGTTCCGGGTGAAGAGCTTCGCGGCCGGCATCGGCGTGCAGCTGACCTTCGGGATCGTCACCGGCATCTTCTTCCTGGTCTGGACGCTCTACATGCAGGTCGGGCTCGGCTGGAGCGCGCTGCGGGCCGGCAGCACCGGCATCCCGTTCTCGATCGCCGTCTCGGCCGCCGCCGGGATGTCCGTCCAGAAGCTCGTCCCGCGGTTCGGGCGCAAGGTGCTGCAGGCCGGCGCGCTGGTGATGGCGGCGGGCGTGCTGCTCTACATCGGGGAGGCCCACCGCTACGGGGTCGGGATCCAGCCCTGGCAGATGGCGTTGCCGCTGGTCGTGATGGGTGCGGGCATGGGGCTGATCGTCGCCCCGATCACCGAGGCCATCCTCTCCGAGGTGCCGCGCGAGCACGCCGGATCGGCCTCGGGGCTGATCAACACCACCGGACAGCTCGGCACGGCGCTCGGCCTCGGCCTGGTCTCGGTGGCCTTCTTCGGGGCGATGGACGACCACGTCGCGCCGGAGGCCGTCGGCGCGGCCTTCACCGTTGCCTTCACGCACGCGCTCTGGTGGGTCGTCGGGGTGCTCGCGGTGGTCTTCGCGCTGATGTTCGCCCTGCCGAAGCGGCCCGCCGGGCCCGAGGCGGCCGGGTCGGTCGACCCGGACGGCACCGCGCAGGTCGAGCGGCAGCCGGTGCTCGTCCCCTGATCGGAAGCCGCTCCTGATCGGGAGCCGCGTCGAGGGGCCCGGCCGGCTCGGGCCCCTTTCGCGTGGCCCGCGCGGGCGGCGCACACTGGCGAAGGGGTCCGGGACGGCGAGGCTGGTGGCTCATGGCGCACACGGGCGGCAGGCGCAGGGCGGTGGAGTCCTCGGCGCTGCGGTCGGTCGGGTACGACGGGCGGGCCCGGGTCCTGGAGATCGAGTTCGTCTCGGGCGCCGTGTACGCGTACACGGGGGTGCCCCGACGGGTGCACGAGGAGCTGATGGGGGCGCCCAGCCACGGCCGGTGCTTCGGCCGCGTCGTGCGGGGTCGCTACCCCTACCGGCGGATCGGCTGAGCTGCTCCGACCCGGGTCACGGGCGCCGGGCGGCCCACACGGAGCGCTCGGTACGCACCACGAGGTCGCCGCGGCGCAGGACGCCGTGCGGGCTGTCGGGGTCGAGCAGCCGGTCGAGTGCGGCGAGGTCGCCGGGTGACAGCTCGTCGGCGACCGTGCCGCGCATGCGTCGCAGGCTCGTCAGGGCGTAGCGGCCCACCGCCTCGGAGCGGGGGTTCTCGATGTTGACGTCGAGCGTGCGCTCGGCTTCGACGGTGAATCCGGCGGCGGCGAGCATCGGGCCCCAGTCGGCGCCGCGGTGGGGCAGTTGCTCGGCGTGGTGGCGGTCACTCACGGCGTGGCAGCGCTCCAGCAGGCCGGGAGCGTCCGCGGGGGCGTCCTCGGGCAGGAAGCGGGGGAAGCCCGCCAGTTCGACGACGGCGAGGAGGCCGCCGGGTGCGAGGGTGTCGTGGACCTGGCGCAGGGTACGGGCGGGGTCGGCCATGTGGTGCAGGGAGGCGGACGCCCAGACGAGGTCGGGCGTGCCGAGCTCCGGCCATTCGGTGTCGAGGTCGGCCCGGACGGTCCGGACGCGGTCGGCCACCCCCTGGGCGAGTGCCTTCGCCTGGAGCCGGTCCAGGTGCGCGGGCGAGGAGTCGACGGCCGTGACGGACGCCTCGGGGAAGAGCCCGAGCAGGGCGAGCGTGCCGGCGCCGGTGCCGGAGCCGAGGTCGACCAGGTGACGAGGGGCGCCGTCGACGGGCAGCCACCGAACGATGGAGGCGAGGTGCTCGGCGAGTACCTCCGCGTCCAGATCGAGGATCTCCGCCTGGTCGTGCTCGTGGTCCTGCTGGTGCTGGTGCTGGTGCTGGTGCTGCTGGTGCTGCTCGTGCGGCTCGTGCGGCCGGTGGGCGGTGGGGTGGGGGCCGTCGTGCGCCGTGTGCGGCAAGGGGTGGGTCATGCGCCCCACGCTAGGTGGCCCGGGTGCCGACGGCCCGTCCGCTGTCGCGATGCGCAAGACGATTCCCCGTTCGGCTGCCGGACGCGCAAGGGCGTCCCGACGGCCGGGTGCCGGCGCCGGTCACCGGGCGGGGCCGGTCGGTGGGGAGCCGTCCTCGCCGCGCTGGTGGCCGCGGCGGGCGTCGCGGTCGAAGATGCCCAGGATCTCGCACGGTCCCCCGTCGGCGCCGATGGCGTGCGGCAGCATGGTGGGGAACTCGGCGGCCTGGTTGGTCTCGATCCGAAAGCGCCGGTTGCCCAGCAGCAGGATCGCGGTGCCGGACAGGACGACGAGCCATTCGCGGCCCGGGTGCGCACGCAGGCGCGCGGGATTGTCCGGCGGCGGGTCCGTCATGCGCTGCCGCACGACGGTCATGCCCGGTTCGGCCCTGATGGGCCAGCGCATCAGCGAATGCGCCGCGTCGATCATCGGGCTGGAGACGACGTCGTCCGTGGCCGTTTCGACCAGCTGGTCGAGAGTCGTGTCCAGCGCGCGGGCGAGGGTGACCAGCTGGTCGAGGGCGAGGCGCCGCCGGCCGGTCTCGATCCGGCTGAGGGTGGACTGGCTGACCTTGGCGCGGGCGGCCAGTTCCTCCAGCGACCAGCCCTGCGCCACCCTCAGTGCGCGGATCCGTTTGCGCACCAGGCTGTCCAGCTCGCCATCATCTTGCGTCATGAGCAACATCGTATGCCTTTGATGCAAGCCGGGCCTACGGTCGACACAGGACCCGCCTTCGGGCCCACTCGAAGGAAGGGGAGCCCTCCCATGCCGGTGACCGCTACCGAGATGCCCGTGACCGCCACGGAGACCACGCCGGACGAACTGCCGTACGAGACCGTGGACGCCGTGGTCATCGGCGGTGGCGCCGCCGGCCTGAACGGCGCGCTGATGCTCGCCCGCTCCCGCCGCTCGGTCGTCGTGATCGACGGCGGAACCCCGCGCAACGCGCCCGCCGAGGGGGTGCACGGCCTGCTCTGACTGGACGGCACGCCGCCGGCCGAGCTGCTGCGCACGGGACGCGAGGAGGTCCGCCAGGTCGTCGACACCCCGGTGACCGCCGTCGAGGCCACCGGGGACGGCGCCGTCACCGGCGTGCGCCTGGCCGACGGACGGCTGGTGTCCCGCCGCGTCCTCGCGGTCGCGACCCGTCTTCAGGCCCGTACCGAGGGTCTGGCGGCGCTGGAGCTGCCGATGCGGGATCTCCCCGGCGGGATGGGCCGCCACTTCGTCACCGGGACGGCCGGTGCCACCGAGGTTCCCGGCGTCCGGGTGGCCGGCAACGCCACCGACCTGAGCGCCCAGGTGGGTGCCTCCGCGGCGGCCGGCGCCCTGGCGGGCGCCCACCTGAACGCCGACCTCGTCACGGCCGACACCGACGCCGCTCTCCGGGCCGCCCGGGCCCGCGCCTGAGAACCCCGCGCTCCGCGGGACGCCATGCCGCTTCGGGGCGGCGTCCTGTGGATCATCCACAACCACGCCCTGAGCCCGGCGGCGCTCCTGTTGCCGCTCGGCGCCGTCGGTGACCGCTTCGGCCGCAAGCCCGTGCAGGTCGGTTCGGCACGCCTTCCGCTCGGGCGCGCCTTCCGCTCGGGCACGCCTACCGCAGGGGCGCGCCTACCGCGGGGGCGGCGCCCCGTCCTTCGCCGATGCGGACGGCCGGGCGCCCGGCGCCTGTGCTCAGGTGCACCAGAAGATGACCCGCTTGCAGGTCGGGCTGGGGGACGGGGTGGGCGACGGTCCGGTCGAGGTCGGGGGCGCGGAGGTGGGACGGCCGGTCGGACCGGTGGACGGGGCGCCGGGGCGGCTCCCGGTCGGGCTCGTTCCCGGCGCGGTGGTCGGCGGTGGCGCGGTCGAGGCCGACGGCGACGCCGTGGTCGCCGAAGGGGAGGCGCTCGGGCTGGGGCGCGCGCTCGGGGTCGCACTCGGCCTGGCCGACGTGGCCGGACCGGAGGCCGTGGGAGAGCTGCCCGCCGCACCGGTCGGCGTGGGCCGCGCCGGATCGGAGACGGCGGTGGGCACCGTCGAACCGTCCGCGCCGCCGGTGGCCAGCACCGCCACCCCGAGCCCCGCGAGCACCAGCACCACGGCCGACACCACCAGCACACCCCTGCGCGGCCTGGGCCGTGCGGCGACCCGCCGCCTGCCGCGCGGTCCGGCGGGCCCGGCGGGCGGCGGTGGGACGGCCGCCGGGAGCAGTTCCGTCGGGGCCTCGGCCTCCGGGCCGTACGGGGCGGCGGCCGCCACCGTGGAGGCCCGTCCGCACCCGGGGCAGGACAGGGCGCCGTTGAGGTGACGTCTACAGGATGCGCAGTAGTCCATGTGATCTTTCCGTACGGGCAGCGACGCAGGAGCGCGCGCCGGCCGGGGGCCGCACACTCCGTTGTGTACGCACGCGGAGCCTAAGCAGCCCGCAGGCTCCGGGAACAGCTGTTCGTGTGAGGCTTCTGGAGAGATCGCATGAACGCGTCAGGTGGACGGACCGTGTCCGTACCGGCTGCTCGGCCCCGCCGGACGCGACGCGACCCCCGCTGCCGTCCTCGCAGCGGGGGTCGGGGCGTCGCGTGGACGGCGCGGCCGGAACGGACCGCGGCGGTGGACCCGGCGTCGGTGGACCCGGCGTCGGTGGACCCGGCATCGGTGGACGTGGCATCGGTGGACGTGGCGCCGGCCGACGCTGTCGCGACCGGGTGACGGCGGATGCCGCGCCCGCGACAGGGGTGGTCAGGACGCTCCGTCCACCGCCGGTCCGGTCTTCTTCCGGTCGGCGGCCTGCTTGGCCGCCTGTTTGGCGGCCTGCTTGTAGCTGCGGACCTCCGCCAGCGACTCGGGGCCGGTGATGTCGGCGACCGAGCGGTGGCAGTCCGCCTCGCCGTACGCCCCGGCGGCCTGTCGCCAGCCCTCCGGGGTCACGCCGAACTGCTTGCCCAGCAGCGCGAGGAAGATCTGCGCCTTCTGCTTGCCGAACCCCGGGAGGTCGTTCAGCCGGGTGAGCAGCTCCTTGCCGGTGCCGACGCCCTGCCAGACGGCGGCGGCATCGCCGCCGTGGTGCTCCACCAGGTACTGGCAGAGCTGTTGCAGTCGTTTGGCCATCGCCGCCGGGTAGCGGTGCACCGCCGGCTTCTCGGAGAGCAGCGCCGCGAAGGCCTCCGGGTCGTACGCGGCGATCTCGTGCGCGTCCAGATCGCTCCGGCCCAGGCGTCGCGCGATGGTGTACGGCGCGGAGAACGCCCACTCCATCGGGACCTGCTGGTCCAGCAGCATGCCGGTGAGGGCGGCCAGCGGGCTGCGGCCGAGCAGCGCGTCGGCCTCCGGCTGCTGGGCGAGCCGAAGTGTGATGTCCATGGATGGTCCTCGCTTCCGTCCGGCCTCCTCAGTCTGCCGTAACGGGCCGGTACGGGCAGTGCCGACGCCGGTGTCCGTGACGTTCGGCGGCGGCGGGGCGGCGGGGCGGCGGGGCGGCGGGGCGGCGGCGCGGCGGCGCGGGGGTGCGCCGGTGCGCCGGTGCGAGCGGGGCAGGCGCCGGTCAGGGCGCCGCCGGCGACCCGGCGGCGGCGAGGACGGTGTCGAGAAGTCCGGGGAACCGCCCGTCCAGCTCCTCCTGGCGCAGGCTGGTCAGCCGCCGGTTGCCCTCCTCGCGCTGGTGGATCAGGCCGCTCTCGCGCAGCACCCGGAAGTGGTGGCTGAGGGTGGAGGGCGCGACATCCACCGGGAAGGTGCCGCAGGCCCGTTCGGGGTCGCGGTGGAGGGTCTGCACGATGGTCATCCGGGTCGGGTCGGAGAGTGCGTGCAACACGTCGAAGAGGTCGACGTCGGCGGCCTCGGGGTGGGTCAGCGGGGTGCGGCGCTGGTGCGAGCGGGGCATCGGTGCTCCAGGTCGGTCGGGCGTCGGCGGGAGCGAAGGTCTTTCGACGGTCATCGTACATCGTGTGATATGAATTACGTCGTACGACGAACATCGAACAACGTGTCCGAGCAGGGGAGCCAGTGATGCGCGCTTTGGTGATGACCGCTCCGGGTGGAGCCGAGAACTCGGAGATCCGCGAGACGCAGGTGCCCCGGCCCGGTCCGGGCGAGGTCGCGATCGACGTCTCGCACGCCGGGCTGAACTTCGTGGACGTGATGGCCCGCCGGGGAGACCCGGGCTATGTGTCGGCCTGGCCCTACGTGCCGGGCATCGAGGTCGCGGGCACTGTGCGCGCGCTCGGTCCGGGTGTCGAGGGCCTGGCCGTCGGGCAGCGGGTCGCCGCCGCCCCGGCCGGTGGTGGGATCGCCGAGATCGCGATCGCACCGGCCGCGCTCACCGTCCCGCTGCCGGACGGCCTGTCCGCCGCGGTGGCCGCCGCCGCACCCGCCGGGCTGGTCACCGCGTTGCTGCTGCTGGCCGACGCCGGCCGCTTCACGGCGGGTGACAGTGTGCTCGTGCACTCGGCCGGCGGCGGGATCGGTGCCGCGATCGCACAGCTCGTCCCGGCCCTCGGCGGCGGGCGGCTGATCGGTACCGTCGGACGCCCGGAGAAGGCGGCCGGAGCCGAACGGAGCGGTTACGACGTGGCGCTCGCGCGCGGTGAGGGGCTGGCCGACGCGATCCTGGCCGCCAACCACGGCCGGGGCGTGGATCTCGTGCTCGACCCGCTGGGCACCACCGCGCTCGACGTGGACGTGGAGGTGGCGGCGCCGGGCGGGCGGATCGTGCTGTTCGGCAACGCCTCCGGCACCGCGCCGGCCCCACTGCCGCCGGCCGGCGTGCTGCTCGGCCGGAACCTCGCCATCGGCGGCTTCAGCCACCGGGGGCTCTCTGCCGCCGCGCCGCACCGGATCGCCGCCGCGCTGCGCCGGATCCTCGGACTGCTGGCGGCCGGTGACCTCGACCTGCCGGTCACCGAGGTCGCCGCCCTCGCGGAGGTGCCCGCGGTGCACGACCTGCTGGCGGCCGGCCGGGGCGAGGGCAAGTACGTGGTGCGGCTCGGCGCCGAGGGTTGAGCGCGGGGAGGGGGGTCGGGGGCTGAGCGCGGGGGAGGGGCCGGGGCCGGGGTCGGGGAGAGGGAGCACCCACGGGCGCGGTATCCGGCGGCGGCCGCGTACCGCGCCCGCGGTACGCGGGGTGTCTGCGCCCGGGTGACGACATCTCGCCGCCCGGGCGGCAGGGTTGAGTACACCGGGGAGAGGGCCCGCGGCCACGGCCGAGCGGGCCCTCGGCCAGCGCCGTCCGCCCCGGCCCGACGACACCGCCGGCCCCCGATCGGGGCGCCGGGTCGTACGTACCGGCCCGCCCGCAGGGCCCGAAACCCATCGGAGAGCGGATGTCCGCGCTTGCCCGCTGGTGCCACCGGCACCGGCTCGTGACCGTCTTGCTGTGGCTGGGCCTGTTGGTCGGCCTCGGCGCGGCCTCGGGAGCCGTCGGCACCAAGTACAGCGACAGCATGTCGATGCCCGCCACCGAGTCGAGCAAGGCCCTGGAGCTGCTGAAGGCGGGCATGCCGGCCGCCGCCGGCGACACCGACACGGTGGTCTGGCACACCACCGGCGGCTCGGTGAACGACGCCGCGACCAAGGACCGGATGACCAGGGCGCTGGAGCAGATCTCCACCAGCCCCTCGGTCGCCTCGGTGGTCAGCCCGTACACCCCGCAGGGCGCGCTGCAGGTCAGCAAGGACGGCGCGACGGCGTACGCCCAGGTGAACTTCACCGGGAACGCCCGCGAGATCCCGAAGGCCGACGTCGAGCACGTGGTCGAGCTGGCGAAGCAGGCCAGGACGGACGGCCTGGACGTCCAGCTCGGCGGCCAGGCGGTCCAGAACAGCGAGAGCGAGATGGGCGGCGCCAGCGAGCTCATCGGCATCGTTGCCGCGCTGATCGTCATGACGCTCGTGTTCCGCTCGCTCTGGGCGGCCGCGCTGCCGATCCTCACCGCCGTGGCCGGGGTCGGCACCGGTGTGATCGGCACCGGCCTGCTCAGCCACGGCATGAGCGTCGCCTCGGTCGCGCCCACCCTCGGCGCCCTGGTGGGCCTGGGTGTCGGCATCGACTACGCGCTGTTCATCGTCAACCGGTACCGCAAGGGCCTGATGGCGGGCCTGAGCGTGCAGGAGTCGGTGGTCAAGGCGCTGAACACCTCGGGCCGGGCGGTGCTGTTCGCCGGCCTGACCGTGGTGATCGCGCTGCTGGGCATGCTGATCCTCGGGATCGGCTTCCTCAACGGCATGGCGATCTCCGCCGCGCTGACCGTCGGGCTCACCGTGCTCGCCGCGATCACCCTGCTGCCCGCCATGCTCGGGATGCTGAAGCTGCGGGTGCTGAGCCGGGCCCAGCGCCGGCAGCTGGCCGAGCACGGCCCGTCCGAGGTGCAGTCCGCCGGGGTCTGGGCCCGCTGGGCGCTGCGGGTGCAGGCCAGGCCGACCGGCAAGGCGTTGGTCGCGCTGCTGGTGATGGTCGCCGTCTCGGTGCCGGTGTTCTCGCTGCGGCTGGGCAGCTCGGACGCGGGCAACAACCCGAAGTCCAGCACCACCCGGCAGGCGTACGACCTGATGGCCGGCGGCTTCGGGCCCGGTTCGAACGGGCCGCTGCTGCTGGTCGCCGAGGCCCCCGCCGCGCAGGACAAGGAGGCGCTGACGAAGCTCGTCACCGAGCTGAAGGCGGTGCCCGGCGTGGCCCAGGTGGCGTCCGCGCCGATGAAGGACGGGCAGAGCATCGGTACGGTGCGGGTGGTGCCGACCACCTCGCCGCAGTCCGAGCAGACCTCCGCGCTGATCACGGACCTGCGCGAGCGGGTCGTCCCGCAGGCCGAGGCCGGCACCGGCCTCCAGGTGTACGTGGGCGGCGCCACCGCGACCGCGGCCGACTTCGCCGACGTGCTGATCTCCAAGCTGCCGTTGTTCATCGCGATCATCGTCGGGCTCGGCTGCCTGCTGATGATGGTGGCCTTCCGCAGCGTGCTGGTGCCGCTGATCGGCGTGGCGATGAACCTGCTGACGATGGGCGCCGCGTTCGGCGCGATCGTCGCGGTGTTCCAGTGGGGCTGGGGTTCGGAGGCCCTGGGCGCCGGCGCGGCCGGTCCGGTGGAGGCCTTCGCGCCGGTCATGATCATCGCGATCCTGTTCGGCCTCTCGATGGACTACCAGGTCTTCCTGATCAGCCGGATGCACGAGGAGTGGACGCACACCCGGGACAACCGGCGGGCCGTACGGGTCGGCCACGGTGAGACCGGACAGGTGATCACCGCCGCCGCCGTCATCATGGCCTGCGTGTTCGCCGCGTTCATCTTCGGCGGCCAGCGGATGATCGCCGAGTTCGGCATCGGCCTGGCCCTGGCCGTCCTGCTCGACGTGCTGGTGCTGCGGATGGTGCTCGTCCCGGCGCTGATGCACCGGTTCGGCCGTGCCAACTGGTGGCTGCCCGGCTGGCTCGACAAGGTGCTGCCGCACGTCTCGGTGGAGGGCGAGCCCGACCCGGCGCCGCTCCCGGAGCCGGCCGCGCACCGCGAGCCCGCGGCGGCCGACGCCGGCCGCTGACCGTCCATCCACCGTGGGGGCCCGGACCGGCATGACCGCCGCTCCGGGCCCCCACTGCGTACCGTGAAGGAGTGCAGATGGCCGACACGATCAGACGGTGGTTGCGGGCCCGCCCGCTGATGACCGACCTGACCGTCGCGCTGGCCTGCTTCGTGCTGGCCGCCCCGGTGTCGGCCGCGGCCGCCTACCACCAGAACGACTCGATCCCCCGGTACCTCGTCCTGCTCGGCGTCTCCTGCGTCCCGCTGGTGGTCCGCAGCCGGTGGCCCGTCCCGGTGGCGTCGGCGGTGGTCGTGCTCACCGTGCTCGGGTACGCGGTGCTCCCGGCCTCGGGGCCGCCGCCCGCCGCCGCCGGCTTCGCGCTGTACGCGGTCGCGATCCGCACCGACCGGCGTACCGCGTGGCGCACCGGCCTCTGCGCCGCCGTCACGCTCACGGCCGCCGCACTGATCGTCCGCCCGGGCGTGGACGAACTCCCGGCCAACCTCGGCCTGATCGCCTGGACCTTCCTGTCGGTGGCCATCGGCGACGCCGTCCGCAGCCGGCGCGAGCTGCTCGCCTCGGCGATGGAGCGGGCCGAGCGGGCCGAGCGCACCCGCGAGGAGGAGGCGGGCCGGCGGGTCACCGAGGAGCGGATGCGCATCGCCCGCGAGCTGCACGACGTGGTGGCGCACCACATCACCCTGGTCAACGCGCAGGCGGGTGTGGCTCACCACCTGATGCGCACCGATCCCGAGCACGCCTACCAGGCGCTGGAGCGGATCCGGGACACCAGCCGGGCGGCCCTGGACGAGCTGCGCGCCACCGTCGGCCTGCTCCGTTCCGGCGGCGAGCAGGCGGCGCCGCGGGAGCCGGCTCCGGGCCTGGCCGGCCTGGACGACCTGCTGGAGGCCTTCCGCCACTCGGGCCTGCCGGTCGTGCTCGACCGGTCGGGCGAGCCGGTCGCGCTCCCGCCGATCACCGACCTGACGGCCTACCGGATCATCCAGGAGGCCCTCACCAACACCCACAAGCACGCCGGCCCGGCGACCGCGCAGGTCCGGCTGGAGTTCCGGGCCGACGTCCTGCGGGTGACCGTCGAGGACGACGGCCGGGGCGCCGGTACCGGCGCCGGTGGCGGTGGCGGTACCGGCCACGGGATGATCGGGATGCACGAACGCGCCCGCGCCGTCGGCGGTACCCTCGCCGCCGGGCCCCGCCCCGGCCGGGGCTTTCGCATCGACGCCGAACTGCCGCTGCCCACCGGCAACGGCCGGAAGGGCTGCAGGCTGCCATGACGATCCGCGTACTGCTCGCCGACGACCAGGCGCTGCTCCGGGGCACCTTCCGGATGCTGATCGACTCCGCCCCCGACCTGGAGGTGGTGGGCGAGGCCGGTACCGGTCGCGAGGCCGTCGAGCTGGCCCGCAGCCTGGGCGCCGACCTCGTCCTGATGGACATCCGGATGCCCGTGCTGGACGGGCTCGCCGCCACCAGGCTGATCACCGAGGACGAGGACCTGGCGGGCGTCAAGGTCCTGGTGCTGACCACCTTCGAGAGCGACGAGTACGTGGCGGAGGCGCTGCGGGCGGGCGCCAGCGGCTTTCTCGGCAAGGGCATCAACCCGGAGGAGCTGCTGGACGCGATCCGGGTCGTCGCCGCGGGCGACGCGCTGCTGTCGCCGGCCGCGACCAAGGCCCTGATCGGCCGCTTCCTCGCCCAGCCGACCCCGCACGAGCGCGCCGCGCTGCCCCGCATGGACGTGCTCACCGCCCGCGAGCAGGAGGTCGTCACCCTGGTCGCGGCCGGGCTCTCCAACGACGACATCGCCGAACGGCTCTTCGTCACGCCGCTCACCGCCAAGACCCATGTGAACCGCGCGATGGCCAAGCTCGGGGCCCGTGACCGGGCCCAGGTCGTGGTCATCGCGTACGAGAGCGGGCTGGTGCGGCCGGGCAGTTCCTAGGCCAGTCCCGGGCCCTGGGCGATCCGGCCCGGTACTGGTCGCGGGCGGCCCGCACTGGTAGGCATAAGCCGTGCGTTTCGACAGCGTTCCGATGCCGCCGGCCGTCGAGGCCAGGCCCCGCGACACCCGCGGCTACCCGGTACCCGCGATCACCCCGTGGGAGGGCGACGAACCGCAGTTCGCCCGCACCGACCACGGCCGGAGCGCGAACTGCGCGCGGCGCCGGCTCTGCTCGGTCTGCGACACGGTGATGGCGCCCGGCCCGGTCTGGCGGGTGGTCGGCGCCACCGAGAGCGCCGCGATCGCCGGGGCGCTGGCGGCCGGGCGCCCCTACCGCAACCTCGCGCCGACCCTGGAGGGGCCGGGGCACCGCGCCTGCATGCTCTACGCCTCGATGGTCTGCCCCTACCTCGCCCGTCCCAACGCGCGCCGGAGCCTGACGGCCGACGCCCCGGACGAGCTGACCGCGCACGTGGTGCGCGGCGCCGTCCGGGGCGAGCTGGGCGCGGTGGTCGGCTTCGGCGGCTTCGAGTACGCCGTCACCGCCGAGCGGGTGCTGTTCCGCTTCCTCGACGTGCTGGAGTACCTGCCGCACGACACGGCCGACGCCCACCTGGCCGAGCTGCGCGCCGAGTTGGACCGGACCGGCCCGGGTCAGCGCCGGTAGGCGGGCAGGCCGGTGTAGGTGGAGACCCGGGCGGGTTTGTCGGACCCGTCGACCCGGAGGGTGTAGATGCCGTCCGGGGTCCTGGCGGCGATGGTGAGGCCGTCCGGGGACCACGCCGGCTCGGTGAAGTCCGTGGTGGCGGCCGGGGTGAGGTCCCTGATCGGCCGGTCGCCCGCGCCGCCCTCGAAGATGTGGTCGTGGCCGTCGACCGAGCGGACGAAGACCAGGTCGTCCCCGGCCGGGGAGAGGGCGGGCTGGGAGCCGTTGGTGAGGGAACCGCCCTGCTGGCGCAGGTAGTCGTCGCGGATGTAGACCTCGCCGTTGTCGCTGTTCGCGTAGGTCGTCGTGCCGTAGGCGCCGCCTCCGCTCGGCCAGGTGTTGCCGGTCGTCGGGAGCGGCGCGACACCCTCACCGCTCTCGGTGCCCAGGCTCAGGACCTCGGGCCTGCCGTTGACGGAGGTGGCGACGAGGCCCTCCAGCCGGGAGACACCGCCCTTGGCCGCCGCGAAGACCAGGTTGTTCTTGGCCGACACGTCGCCGTTCTCGGGGTGGGCCGGGGCGACCTGCCAGGTCGGGTGGGACCAGGTCTCGCCGCCCGGGTTCCCGGCGACCACGACGCGGCCGCTGCCGTCCGGGTTGGCGGTCACCAGGTCGCCCGAGCCGTTGATGAACGCGGCCTTGGAGCCGTCCGGGGACCAGGCCAGATCCCGGACGACGGTGCCGAAGTCGACCGAGGTGCCGTTCATCAGGACGTGGTCGGTGCCGTTGCTGATGGTCAGCCCGTTCTTCCCGGTGCCGTTGACGGCGGGCTCGGCGGGCTTGGCGGGCGCCGGGCCGGTGCTGCCGGGGGAGCCGGTCGCCGGCGCGGCGGCCGTCGCGGTGCCGCTGACGGCCGGGCCGGCGGAGGCCGGGTCGTTCTCCGGACCGCAGCCGGTCAGCAGGGCGGCGGCGCCGGCGGTCAAGACGGTGGTGAGGGCTACGGCGGCGGTGCTGAGCCGGTGGCGAGCGGGCATCGGTGGTTCCCCCCTGGGAATGCGGACGGGTCGGGCTGCGGTCGCGGGAGCCGCGCCGCCGTCCCGGGGCCCTTGCGTCCGCCCGCCGACCGGTTGCCGCTCTTTGCGATGTCCCCAGCCTGGCAGTGGCAGATCCGGGCTTGGTTCGGCCGCTGTCACGGCACGGCAACAGGGCGGGCGGCGGGTCCGGCGGTTCGGGCGTCGTCCGGCCCTTCCGGGGGTACGCCTCACCCGTCCGGAGCAGTGGAGGGTGTCCTCGGGGCCACCCGTCCCGCAGGCTGTCCCTGACGCCGATCGTGCGCAGGAGCCGACCGGGCGAGAGAAGGGGGGCCGTCCGTGCCGACGCACCTGGTCCGCGCGGCCCGGGGGTGCTGGGCCTACGTGCGCCGGGCGCCGGGCACGTTCATCTGGCTGGCGATCCTGTTCGGGACCACGGTGGTGATCCGGCACGTGTCGCCGGAGACGGCCCACCACATCCTGGAGAAGCGCTCGACCAACCTGCACTACCTGGCGGTCTCGCCGGTGCGGGTGCTGCTGAGCAGTGCCATGTGGATCGCCGGCGGCGGCTGGCTCTTCTACTTCGTGCTCTACAACATCTTCCACGTCCCGGCGGAGCGGTGGCTGGGCACCGGCCGCTGGCTCGCGGTCCTGCTGATCGCCCACGTCGGCGCGACCTACCTCAGCGAGGGAGTGCTGTACTGGGCGATCGAGCACGGGTACGCGCCGGAGCGCGCCAGGTTCACCCTGGACTACGGCGTGAGCTACGCGCTGGCCGGCGTCGAGGCGGTGCTCACCTACCTGGTCGTGGCGCCCTGGCGCTACCTCTACCTCGCCGGGGTGCTGTTCTTCTACGGCCTCGCCCTGGTCCAGGAACGGAACTTCACCAGCGTGGGCCACTTCTCCGCCGTACTGCTGGGCCTCGCCTGCTACCCGATCACCCGCGCCCGCCCCGGGCGGTGGGATCCGGTCGCCGCCTTCCGCGCCGGGTGGCGGCGGCTGCGGCACCGGCGGATCCCGGCCGGCGCCCCGTCCGTCCGGAGCTCCGGACGGACGGTCGGCGGTAGCCGCCTCGGTCGGACGGGCGGTCGGTAGACGTCCCGGACGGACGGTCAGTAGACGTCCCGGACGTAGCGCTTCTCGGTGCCGAGTTGCTTGACGTACGCGTCGGCCTCCTCGTCGGTCAGGCCGCCGTAGCCGGCCACGATCTCGCGCAGGGCCAGGTCGACGTCCTTGGCCATCCGGCCGGCGTCCCCGCAGACGTAGAAGTGGGCGCCGCGCTGGAGCCAGTCCCAGAGCCGGGGGCCGTGCTCGCGCATCCGGTCCTGGACGTAGATCTTGGAACGCTGGTCGCGGGAGAAGGCGAGGTCGAGGCGGTCGAGATGGCCGGTGCGCCGGAACTCCTCCAGTTCCTCGCGGTAGTAGAAGTCGGTGGCCGCGCGCTGCTCGCCGAAGAACAGCCAGTTCGGGCCGGTGTGGCCGCGGGCCCGGCGCTCCTCCAGGAAGCCGATGAACGGGGCCACGCCGGTACCCGGGCCCACCATGATCATCGGCGTCGAGGAGTCGGCGGGCGGGCGGAAGTGCGGTGAGCGCTGGACGAACACCGGCACCGGCCCGTCGTCCGCGCTGTCCGCGAGGTAGGTGGAGCAGACGCCCTTGCGGTCGCGGCCGAGGTCGTTGCCGTAGCGGACGACGGACACCGTGAGGCGTACCTCGCCGGGGTGGGCGAGCGGGCTGGAGGAGATCGAGTACAGGCGCGGCTGGAGTCGCTTCAGCACGCCCGCCCACTCGCGGGCGGTGGCCCGCACCGGGTACCCGCCGACGATGTCGACGGCCTGCCGCCCCCAGCTCCACTTCGCCAGCTCACCCTTGTTGTCCGGTCGCAGCAGCCGCTTGAGGTCGCGGTCGCCGGTCCGCTCGCAGACGAAACGCAGCAGGTCGGGAGTGATCCGGGCGATCTCCAGGCGGGTCCGCAGGGCCTCGCCGAGCGAGATCTCGCCGGCCTCCGCGACGGGCACGGTGTCGGCCGGGTCGAGCCCGGTGACGGCCAGCCACTCCGCCACCAGCTCAGGACAGTTGGCGGGCCAGACGCCGAGCGCGTCGCCCGCCTCGTAGCTGAGATCACCGCCGTCGCCGCCCCGGGTGTCGAAGGCGAACTGCCGTACCTCCTTCTGCGATCCGGGCAGGCTGAGCACCCGGTTTCCGACCAGCAGGGTCGCGAACGGGGACGCCTTCGAGTAGCCGGGCGCCGCGGGTGCGGACGGGCGGGCGGTGGCCGGGGCGGCCACCGTGTCGAGCCGCTCGGCCAGCGCGGCGACCACCTCGTCGAGCCACCTGCCCGCGGCCTGGTCGTAGTCCGGTTCGCAGTCCGCGCGCGGGGTGATCCGGGTGGCGCCCAGCTCGCCGAGCCGCTGGTCGAGGCGGCGGCCGTGACCGCAGAAGTCGTCGTAGTTCGAGTCGCCGAGGGCGAGGACGGAGTAGCGCAGGCCGCTGATGCCGGGCTGCTCCTCGTCGGTGAGGGCCGCCCAGAACCCGGCGCCGTTGTCCGGGGCCTCGCCGTCACCGAAGGTGCTGGTGATGACCAGCACGGGGACGCCGGCGGGCAGCGAGCCCGGGGTGCAGTCGGCCATGCTCAGCACCTTCGGGCCCCAACCCGCCTCGGTCAGCCGGCGGGCCGCCGTCGCGGCGACCTCCTCGGCGTTCCCGGTCTGCGAGGCCCAGAGGACCACCACCTGCGGCGCGGCGCCGGCCGTCCCGGGGGAGTCGGGGGCGGTGCCGGGCCCGGCAGGCCGGTCCTGGCTCCCGGGGGCCTGGGAGAAGAGCCCGGCCAGCAGGCCGTTGACCCACAGCGCGCGCTCGGGCTCGATCGGAGCCTCGGCGGGTAGCACCGGTACGGCGCCGGCCCCGGTCCGCCCGCCGCCGCCCAGACCGGCCAGGTAGCCCGCCAGGTACTGCCGCTCCCCGCCCGCGAAGGCGGGCGGCGTGAGGTCCTCGACGCCCAGGATGCGGGCCAGCAGCGCGGTCGCCCCTTCGCCCGCGGCGGCCTCGGCGGCGGCCGGGACGGCAGTCGGGACGGCGGTCGGGACCGCAACCGGAAACGAGCCCGGGACCGCGCCCGGCTGCTCGGCGCGGGTCGGCGCGGCCACCTTGGCGAGCGAGACGGCGCAGGCTTTGAATCCGGGTTGGAAGGAGATGGGGTCGACGGCGTCGTGGGTGACGGCGTTGATGCTGAGGTACTCGCCGAAGAGGTCGTTCCAGTGGAAGGGGGCGAAGCAGTTGCCGGGTCGGACGCGGTCGGTGACGACGGCGGGCAGGACGGCGCGTCCGCGGCGGGAGGCGACCTCGATGTGGTCGCCGTCGGTGATGGTGAGGGTGGTGGCGTCGTGGGGGTGGATCTCGATGAAGGGTCCGGGGTTGAGTTTGTTGAGTTTGGCGACCTTGGCGGTCTTGGTGAGGGTGTGCCACTGGTGTTGGAGGCGACCGGTGTTGAGGACGAAGGGGTAGTCGTCGTCGGGTAGTTCGCCGTCGGGCAGGTGGGGGCGGGGGAAGAACTGGGCGCGGCCGGTGGCGGTGGGGAAGGCGAGTCGGGGGCGGGTGCCGTCGGGGTGTTCCAGCAGGCTCTGGCTGATGCCGTCGTTGAGGTAGCGGATCGGGTTGCGGTCCTCGCCGTCCGCGGTCGGGGCCGGCCACTGCACGGGGGTCGTGCGCAGTCGCCGGTAGCTGATGCCGCGCAGGTCCCAGCCGGTCTTGGGGTTCCAGGCCCGCTTGATCTCCTCGAATATCTCTTCGGCGTCGGTGTGGTCGAAGCCCTCGGTGAAGCCCATGGCGCGGGCCACGCGGGCGATGATCTGCCAGTCGGGCAGTGCCTGGCCGGGCGGGTCGGCGAGACTCTGGGCGAGGGTGACGTTCCGCTCGGAGTTGATCATGATGCCGTCGGACTCGGTCCACAGGGTGGCGGGGAGCACCACGTCGGCGTAGGCGTTGGTCTCGGTGTCGGCGAAGACGTCCTGGGTGATGACCAGGTCGGCGGCTTCCAGGGCGGCGATGACGGTGCGGCGGTTGGCCACCGAGGCGACCGGGTTGGTGCAGATGATCCAGCAGGCCTTGATGTCGCCGGCGGCCATCCGTTCGAACATCTCCACCGTTCCGTGTCCCACGTCGGTGCGCAGGGTGCCGGGTGGGAGGTTCCAGAGGTCTTCGACGAAGGCGCGTTCGGTGTCGACCAGGACGGAGCGTTGTCCGGGCAGGCCGGGGCCCATGTAGCCCATCTCGCGGCCGCCCATGGCGTTGGGTTGGCCGGTGAGGGAGAAGGGGCCGGAGCCGGGGCGGCAGATCGCGCCGGTGGCGAGGTGCAGGTTGACCAGGGCGTTGGTGTTCCAGGTGCCGTGGATGGACTGGTTGAGGCCCATCGTCCAGCAGCTCATCCATTCGCCGGCTTCGCCGATCCACTGTGCGGCGCGGCGGATGTCGGCCTCCGCGAGGCCGGTGGTCTCGGCGACCTTCGCCGGTGGGTAGTCGGCGAGGAAGGCGGGCATCGTCTCCCAGCCGTCGGTGAACTCGGCGATGAAGGCGGGGTCGGTGTGGCCGTTCTCGACCAGCAGGTGCAGCAGGCCGTTCATCAGGGCGAGGTCGGTGCCGGGCTTGATCTGGAGGAACAGGTCGGCCTTGTCGGCGGTGGTGGTGCGCCGGGGGTCGACGACGATCAGTTTGGCGCCGGCGGATTTGATCCGGTCCATCATCCGCAGGAAGAGGATCGGGTGGCAGTCGGCCATGTTGGCGCCGATCACGAAGAAGGCGTCCGCGTTCTCGAAGTCCCGGTAGGAGCCGGGCGGGCCGTCCGCGCCGAGCGAGAGTTTGTAGCCGGTGCCCGCGCTGGCCATGCACAGGCGGGAGTTGGACTCGATCTGGTTGGTCCGCACGAAGCCCTTGGCGAGCTTGTTGGCGAGGTACTGCGCCTCCAGCGACATCTGCCCCGACACGTAGAACGCCAGCGCGTCCGGTCCGTGCTCGTCCAGGATCGCGCGCAGCCGCCCGGCGACCGCCGTGATCGCCGTGTCCACGTCGGTGGCGACGGGCTCCGCGCCGCGCTCGGGGCGCACCAGGGCGGTGCCCAGTCGGCCGGGCGCGGCGAGCATGTCGGCGGTGGTCGAGCCCTTGGTGCAGAGCCGCCCGAAGTTCGCCGGGTGGGACTTGTCACCGGACGCCCGGAGCACGGTGCGCCGACCGGTACCGCTCTCCACGCCGACGTCGAGCAGCAGACCGCAACCCACCCCGCAGTAGGAGCAGACGGTCTTCACGGTGTCGGCCTGCGGCCCAGGTGCCGTCACGGACAGCTCCTCTCGGGAGAGCTCGGCTCGCCCGGTCGGGAAGGCGGTGACGGCGTTGGCACCGGTGGCGGGCAGTGGGATGGTCCCACTTAATCGACCCTAAAAGGCCCCGGTTGCGGGAAGGTACGGGGCTCGGCGCCGACCGGTTACGTCGGGCGCACACCCCGGCCGGTGCGGGTGTGAGCCTCTCCGTCGCAGCCCGGTCGTGGCGGTGGCGCGGCTCGGGTGGGGCGGCTCGGCCCCGCAGCTCCCGGATCCCGGGGCGGCTCGGGGCGGCTCCGGTCCGGCCGGGCGATGCCGTGGTTGGCTGGTCGTGCGGGGCTCCCGCTCCGGCCGGACGACCGGCGACCGGCGGCAGTGGACGGCCGGCGACCGGTGACAGTGGAGGAAAGCATCATGGTGACGCATCGGGAACAGTCCGGCGGCGGCGAGCGCGCCGATCTGCTGGAGACACTGGCGAAGCACCGGGGCCTCCTGCGCCGGACGGTCCGCGGCCTCACCGACGAGCAGGCGGCGCTGCGCACGACGGTCAGCGCGCTGTGTCTGGGCGGCCTGATCAAGCACGTGGCGGGGGTGGAGGACCGCTGGACGCGCTTCGTGGTCGGCGGCGCCGAGGCCATGCGGAGCGAGTCGGTCGACTGGGAGGGCCAGTTCCGGATGCTGGACGGCGAGACGCTGGCCGGCCTGCTGGAGACGTACGAGCAGGTGGCCCGGCGGACGGACGAACTGGTGGCGACGCTGCCGGATCTGGACGCGGCCCACCCGCTCCCGCAGGCGCCCTGGTTCGAGCCGGGCGCGCGGTGGTCGGCGCGCCGTGTACTGCTGCACGTGATCGCCGAGACCTCGCAGCACGCCGGGCACGCCGACATCATCCGGGAGGCCCTCGACGGGTCGAAGACCATGGGTTAGGGCGGTTCGGGCGGGCCCCGGGGCCGACCGGACCGCGCCCGGCGCGGTCACTCCGGGGCACTATGTCTTTTTTTGGATGATCTGCCACGGATCGAATTGTTACCCTGGCGGACATGACCGCCATGGCGCCCACCCGCACTGAACCGGACCTCTCCTACCTCCTGGACCACACCGGCCACGTCCTGCGGAGCAGGATGTCGGCCGCGCTCGCCGAGATCGGACTCACCGCTCGCATGCACTGCGTCCTGGTGCACGCCCTGGAGGCGGAGCGCACCCAGATCCAGCTCGCCGAGATCGGCGACATGGACAAGACCACCATGGTGGTGACCGTGGACGCGCTGGAGGAGGCCGGCCTCGCCGAGCGCCGCCCCTCCGCCAAGGACCGTCGGGCCCGCATCATCGCCGTCACGGAGGCCGGTGAGCTGGTAGCCCGGCGCAGCCAGGAGATCGTCGACGGGGTGCACGCGGAGGCGCTGGGCTCACTGCCCGAGGACGAGCGGGAGGTCCTCCTGCGGGCGCTGAACCGGCTCGCCGCCGGTCACCTGGCGACACCGGTGGAGAACCCCCAGCCCGTGCGGCGGGCGCGGCAGCGCGCCAAGTAGGTCCAAAGAGGATCGTCTATTACGGGACTATCTGCTACGGTCTCTCTTGTTGTCCCCTTTCGACGGGAGAGACCCATGGCTGCCATCCCCGACGCCCCTGCCGCGCCCGACGACGCACCCGCGCCGCCCGCCACATCCGGTCCGCCCGCCGCACCCGCGCCGCCCGCAGGCCCCGCGTCGCTCACCGCCCGCTCGCGCGGGCTCGCCCTCGCCGTGATCGCCGCGGGGATGCTGATGACCGTCCTCGACGGCAGTGTCGTGACGGTGGCGATGCCGGCCATCCAGCAGGATCTGGGCTTCTCGCCGGCTGGTCTCAGCTGGGTGGTCAACGCCTACCTGATCGCGTTCGGCAGCCTGCTGCTGCTCGCCGGCCGCCTGGGGGACCTGATCGGCCGCAAGCGGATGTTCGTGGCGGGGACCGTGCTCTTCACCGCCGCCTCCGTGCTGGCCGGCGCCGCCGACTCCCCGGCGCTGCTGATCACCGCCCGGCTCCTGCAGGGGGCCGGCAGCGCGATGGCCGCCGCCGTCAGCCTGGGCATTCTGATCACGCTGTTCGCCCGGCCCGCCGAGCGCTCACGGGCGATCGCCGTCTTCAGCTTCACCGGCGCGGCCGGCGCCTCGATCGGCCAGGTGCTCGGCGGCGTTCTCACCGACGCCCTCGACTGGCACTGGATCTTCTTCGTCAACCTGCCGATCGGTCTGGCGGTGCTGGCGGGCGCCGTCCTCGTCCTGCCGGGGGACCGCGGGCCCGGCCTCGCGGCGGGTGCCGACGTGATCGGCGCGTTGCTGGTCACCGCCGGACTGATGCTGGGAATCCACACCGTCGTCCGGGCCGGCGGCCAGGGCTGGGCCTCGGTCTCGACCCTCGGCCCGCTCGCGCTCTCGCTCGCCCTGCTGGCCGGCTTCGTCCTCCGCCAGGCCACCGCGAGGAACCCGCTGATGCCGCTGCGGATCCTGCGCTCGCGCAGTGTGCGGGGCGCCAACGTGGTGCAGATCCTGATGGTCGCCGCGCTGTTCGCCTTCCAGGTCCTGGTCGCGCTGCACCTCCAGAAGGTGCTCGGGTACGGCGCGGCCCGGACGGGCCTGGCGATGCTCCCGGCCGCCGTGGTGATCGGAGCCGTGTCGCTGGGGCTCTCGGCCCGGCTCAACGCCCGGTTCGGCGAGCGCCGGGTGCTGTCGGCGGGGCTGCTGCTGCTGGTGGCCATGCTCGGGCTGCTCACCCGGCTCCCCGTGCACGCCCACTACCTCACCGACCTGCTCCCGGTGATGCTGCTCGCGGCCGGTTTCGGACTCGCCCTGCCCGCACTGACCACGCTCGGCATGTCCGACGCGGACGCCGAGGACGCCGGCCTCGCCTCCGGGCTCTTCAACACCACCCAGCAGATCGGCATGGCGCTGGGCGTGGCGGTGCTCTCCACCCTGGCGGCCTCCCGTACCGAGGGGCTGCTCGCGGCCGGGCGCGGCCGGGCCGAGGCGCTGACCGGCGGTTACCACCTGGCGTTCCTGGTCGGAGCCGGGCTGCTGGCCACGGCGCTGGTGGTCGCGCTGGTCTCGCTGCGCGACCCGGCCCGGCGCAGGCCGCCGGTCACGGGGCCGGGCCGGGAGCGTCAGGACGCGAGCCGTCGGTAGCTTCCGGGAGCGAGCCCGTACTCACGCTTGAAGGCCTTCCCGAAGGCGAACTCGGAGCCGTACCCGGCGCGGGCGGCGACGGTGCTCAGCGGGAGGTCGGCCTCGCGCAGCAGCCTGGCCGCGGTCGTCATCCGCCAGCGCGTCAGATAGGAGAGCGGGGGCTCCCCGACCATCGCCGCGAACCGGCGGGCGAAGGCCGCTCGGGAGAGCCCGGCCCGGGCGGCCAGCGACTCGACCGTCCAGCGCGCCGCCGGATCCGTGTGGATGGCCGCCAGCGCCGGGGCGACCGCCGGATCTCTCAGTGCGGCGGCCCAGCCCTCGGCCGCCCCGGCGGGCCGCTCCTCCAGCCAGGCCCGCAGGATGTACAGCAGCAGGGAGTCGATCAGGGCGGGCACGATCCCGTCGGAACCGGCGCGCGGATTCTCCAGCTCGGAGCCCAGGAGCTGGATCGCGGCGGTGAGTTCGGGCCGCCGGCCGTGGCCGGCCGGCAGGTGGATCAGCTCGGGCAGCTGACGGACCAGCGGATGCGGGCGGCCCTGGTCCAGGTGGTAGTTGCCGCAGAGCAGGCTGGTCCGCGGGCCGTCGCCGCCGATCGAGAGCGCCCCGATCGGCGGCGCCTTGCTGTACTGGCCCGGCTCGGGCACCAGCGCCGGCGTGGCGGGGTCGTCGGCGAGGATGTGGCCCTGGCCGTCCCGGAGGAAGACCACGTCGCCCGGGCCGAGGGCGACCGGCTCCGGTACGGGACCGCTCCCCTCCAGCGGGATCAGCCAACAGGTCCCCTGCAGCACCACGTGGAACCCGGCCCCCGCCACGGACGGCAGCCGAAGCCCCCACGGCGCCCGCCCGTCGGTGCGGATCGAGCTCGGGTGCCCGGTGCGCATCGATCCCAGGGCCTCGGTGAGGATGTCCATCTCCCCCTCCTTCGTACTCGCTGCCCCCACGGTACGGGCGGGCCGCCGCGGGCCGGCGGCGGCCCGTGCCCGCCCGGTGCCCGCAGGTTCAGACCGTCAGGACGACCTTGCCCCGGGTGCGGCCCGAGCCGACCAGCTCGTGGGCCTTGGCGGCCTCGGCCAGCGGCAGGACCTCGGAGACGTGCGGGCGGATCAGACCGGCGTCCACCAGCCGCGCGATCGCCTCCAGGGCGGCGTGGTCCGGCTCGACCGAGACGCCCGCGAAACGGTGGCCGGCGGCCCGGGTGGCTGCCGCGAGCTCCTTGTTCCCGTGCTCCAGGATGCTGACCAGCACACCGCCCGGCCGCAGCACGCCGAGCGAGCGCTCGCCCTGCGCCGTCGAGTCGAAGACCACGTCGACACCCCGCACCGCCTCGGTGAAGTCGGTGGTCCGGTAGTCGATCACCTCGTCGGCGCCCAGGCCCCGGAGGAACTCGTGCCCGGCGGCGCTCGCCAGCGCGATCACGTGGGCGCCCCGGGCCTTGGCGATCTGGACGGCCAGGTGGCCGACGCCGCCGGCGGCCCGGTGGATCAGGACCCGCTGGCCGGCCGAGAGCCCGGCCGCGTCCACCAGGCCCTGCCAGGCGGTGAGCCCGGCGAGCGGCAGCGCCGCGGCGTGCACGTGGTCCAGCGAGGCCGGCTTGCGGGCCACCTGGCGCGAGGGCGAGGCGACGTACTCGGCGTAGCCGGTCGCGGCACGCGGGAAGAACGGCATCCCGTACACCTCGTCGCCGACCTCGAACCTGGCCCCGGGCCCGGCCTCCTCGACCACGCCGGAGATGTCCCAGCCGACTCCGAACGGCGGCTCGCCGAGCAGCGGGAACGCGCCCGACCTGACGGCCACGTCCACCGGGTTCACCGCACTCGCGTGGACCCGGACGAGCACCTCGCCGGAGAGCGTCCGCGGCCGCTCGATGTCGACCTCCTCGAGCACCTCGGGCCCGCCGAACGACTTCTGGATGACAGCACGCATGGGATTCTCCCCTGGGGTCTCGCGGTTGATGTGCTCAACCCTAGGGAGCTCCGGCGAGACGGAGAATGGTCTCCTGTCTCACTTGCATGTCCGATCGTCTTGCGGTCGGGCAGCTTCGTCGATTCTCGCTTCGGCCGGTCAGGCGGAGAGGGCGACCCCGAGCGAGTCGGCGCCCATCGGCTTCGGAGCGCCCTTCTCGTAGAAGACGTCGAGCTCGGTGATGGTGAAACCGGCGGCGGTCAGCAGCGGGACGATCGGCCGGGTGAGGTGGCAGCCGTCGAACACCCGCTGCTCCAGCGGGTCGAGGCGCCGTTGCCAGCGGCGCACCTTCTCGTCCGGGGCGAGCCCGTGCTCGACGAAGTGCAGCGTCCCGCCGGGCCTGAGCACCCGCCGTACCTCGCGCAGCGCGGCGGGGGCGTCCGGGATGGTGCAGAGCGTCCAGGTGGACAGCGCGGCGTCGAAGGAGTGGTCGGCGAACGGCAGCAGCTGGCCGTCCAGGCCCGAGCGCACCACCGGGACGTCCGACTCGCTCAGCCGCTTGCCGGCCAGCCGCCACCCCACGTCGGACGGATCGACCGCGGTGACCCGCGTGACGGCCGGCGGGTAGAACGGCACGTTGAGGCCCGAGGCGAACCCGATTTCGAGGACTTCGCCCGCGAGGCCCTCGCAGACCCGCCGCCGCAGCGGCTCGGCCTCCTTCATGCCGCAGGCGACGTTGATCATGCGTGGCACGACCTGCTCCGCGTAGAACCCCATGGCGGCCTCCTCGCTCACCCTCCAGTCTGGCACCCGGCCGGGCCGTCGGCCCGGGCCGGCGACGGGCGCCACGACCCGGTCCCGGCGCGCGGGGGCTGTCGGTACCGGCACCTGTGCTCCTCGGCAGCCGGGGTCGACCGGGCATCGGAGCACCACGCATACTCCGAGCGGCTCCCCCGCCCCGAGGAGCGGGGGAGCGCGCGCTGCACGGTCCTGCACGACGAGAGCGGCTGTCCGTCGGCGATCGCCTACTTGGGGGATCACCGCCGACCGACCGCCGGCCGGGCCCGGGGCGCAGCGCCGTGGCGCCGGGCCCGGCCGGGCGTTGCGGGGCCTCCGCGGGAGTCCCTCGCGGGGCGTCGGCGGCCGAGGATCCGAACGGGAATCGATCGGGAACCGGTGCGGTCAGCCTGTCCACATCAGAACCGGCGGCCCGACGGCCGCCACGTGGACAGGAGAGTTCCCCCCGTGGCCAAGATCGTTCTTATCTCCGGCAGCCTGCGCCGCGACTCGGTGAACACCGCCGCCGTCGCCACCGCTCGCCGCCTGCTGGAGCAGGACTCGCACGAGACCGGCACCCTCACGGTGGGCGAGCTGCCGTTCTACCACTTCGACGTCGAGGAGGCCGACAGCTCGGCCGCTGTGCGCGAGGCCCGCGCGCTGGTCGCCTCGGCCGACGCCGTCGTGATCAGCACCCCGTCGTACAACGGCGAGGCGCCCGGCGTGCTGAAGAACGCGCTGGACTGGCTGTCGCGCCCGTACGGCCGCAGCGCGCTGAGCGGGAAGACCGTCGCGCTGCTGAGCGCCTCGCCCGGCCCGCGCGGCGGCGCCGACGCCCAGCCGGCCCTGCGCGAGGTGCTCCGCCGCTCGGGTGCGGCGCTGGTCGAGCACGAGCCGGTCGCGATCGGCAACGCCGTCGAGCTGCGCGGCCAGGACGGCGAGTTCACCGACCCCGAGGTGCTGGCCGTGCTGCAGAGCCTGCTCAAGGCCACCGTGGTCGCCGTCGCCGCGCAGGCGTGACCGGGGGCCTCGGAGCATGAACCTCTGGAGCGTCCACCGGAACATCAAGCTGCGGCTGGGGGTCGGCTTCGTCAACCGCTTCCTCAGCTTCATGCTGGCCCCGCTGATGGCCATCTACCTCACGTCCGCCCTCGGGGCCGCCGTGGCCGGGGCCCTGCTCTCCCTCGTCGTGATCGTCTCGCTGGCGAGCACGTTCTACGGAGGGCACCTGGCCGATGTCCGTGGGCGCCGGTTCACCCTGCTGATCGCCGAGACGGGGGTGGTCGCCGGCTACCTGGGCATGGCGCTCGCCAACTCCGCCCTCTGGCACAGCGCCCCGGCGACGTACGTGTTCTTCCTGCTGCTCAGCTGCTCGGGCGCGCTGGCCTTCCCGGCCAACGACTCGGTGCTGATGGACGTCGCCACACCCGAGATCCGGACCACCCTCTACACCGTCAACTACTGGTCGATGAACCTGGCGTTCGCGTTCGGCGCGGCGGTCGGCGGCTTCTTCTACGGCCGGCACTTCCCCCATCTGCTCTGGGCCGGGGTCCTGCTCTCGGCCGGTGTGCTGGCCACCACCTTCGCCGCCCTGGCCGAGACCGCGCCCGCACTGGGCAGCCGGCGTCCGGAGGACAAGGGCGTCCGGGCGGCCTTCACGGGCTACGTCGAGGCGGCGAGGGACAGGCTGTTCGCCCGGATCGTGATCGCCGCGATCCTGCTCTCCACCGTCGAACTCCAGCTCACCTACTACCTGGGCGTCCGGCTGGCCGACCACTTCACCCCGCAGACCCCGCTGCGCCTCGGCTCCTGGGCCCCGGTGGTGGACGGCGTGCAGATGCTCGGCATCCTGCGCACCCTGAACACCGTGCTGGTGGTGCTGCTGGCCCTGGTCGCCAAGCGCCTGTTCGGCCTGTTCTCCGAGCGCGTCGGCATGCACCTGGGCATCGTGCTCTTCACGGTCGGCTTCATGGGTCTGGCGGTGAGCGACAACGCCTGGCTGCTGATCGCGCTCTCCTTCGTCTACACCGTCGGCGAGCTGATGAACGTCCCGATGCGCCAGGCCGTGATGGCCGACGTGATCAACCCGCGCAAGCGGTCGAAGTACATGGCCCTGTACGGGCTGCGCTCGCGGGCCGCCGCCCTGCTGGCCTCGTTCGGCGTGGCCCTGGGGCCGCTGCTCACGCCGTACGGCATGGCAGCGCTGTTCGCGGCGTTCGGCGGGATCTCGATGCTGCTGCTGAGGGCCCCCTCCCGGCAGCGCGAGGAGCGCAGGGCCCACTACGAGGCGCGGGCCGCGGCCGAGGCGGCCACCGATCACCAGAGCACCCCAGAACCGGAGAAAGCACGATGACCGTCCTGATCCTCAACCGGGGCCCGCTGGCCAAGCGGGTCTACCACGAGTGGCTCGCCGACTACCCCGGCCCGCTGCTCCTGCTCACCTCCCAGGAGTCCCTGGACGCCTACGGCGAGGAGCTCCCCGCCACCGGCTACCTGCGGGCGGTGGCGGTCACCGACTACGAGGCGCCCGGCACCATCGAGGCGAGCGCGCTCGAACTCGCCGGTGAGCACCGGATCGAGTACGTCATCGCCACCATGGAGGCCGACCTCGAACGGGCCGGACACCTGCGCGACCGCCTCGGTCTGCCCGGCCAGAGCGAGGCCAGCGCGCGGGCCTTCCGCGACAAGCTGGTCATGAAGCGGCACGCGACGGCGGCCGGCATCCCGGTCGCCGAGCACGCGCCGGTCGGTACCGCCGAGGAGGTCCGGGCCTTCGCCGAGGCGCACGGGTTCCCGCTGGTGCTGAAGGTCCGGGACGGCTTCTCCTCGATCGGCCAGCGCATCCTCCACTCGGCCGAGGAGCTGGAGGGCCACCTCGCGGACCACCCCGAGCTGCCGGCGAACCTGCTGGCCGAGGCTTTCGTCCACGGCTCGATGTTCCATGTGGACGGCATGATCCTGGACGGCGCGGTGGCCGCCGCCTGGCCCTCGCAGTACCTCTACCAGCTGGGCTCCTTCGGCCAGGACGACAAGCCGCGGCTCGACGTCACGCTGGACCGCGACGACCCCCTGGGCCGGCGGCTGCTGGCCTTCGTGGACGAGGTGGTCGCGGCGCTCCCCACCCCCGCCGACACGACCTTCCACGCCGAGGTCTTCCACACCCCCGACGACCGCCTGGTGCTCTGCGAGATCGCCAGCCGCAACGGCGGCGCGCTGATCAAGTCGGTCCTGGAGACGCTGTACGACGTCGACTTCCCGGTGTCCTGGGTCCGGGTCGCGGCCGGGCTGCCGATCCCCGTCCCGCGCGGCGGCGAGCGGATGGTGCCCGGCCGGCTGGCCGGCCAGCTGCTCATCCTCAAGCGCCCCGGCCTGCTGCGGTCCCTGCCCGGGCGCCCGCCGTTCGACTGGGTCACCGCGTACGAGCAGTACGTCGAGCCCGGCCGGTGGAGCGCCGGTGCGGCCTCCTCGGGCGACTTCATGGTCGCCATGGTCATCGGCGGCCCGGACCGCGCGACCGTCGAGGCCCGGCTGGGCGAGGCCGCCGAGTGGTTCGAGAGCCGGGTCGTGATCGAGCCCGGCCCGGAGGTCTGCGAGCCGCCCTCCACCGGCTCCGGCCCCGCCGAGGGCGCCCCCGCCACCGACGCCACCCCCCTCACCGAGAAGGAGCCGGCCGCATGAGGCGCCAGCACGTCGTCCTGCTCGACCGGTCCGGCTACGACGCCTACCGGCACCCGGACGGCCGCCCGTACCTGGATCCGGAGCAGTACGACGTCACCCTGGTGACCCTGCCGGAGAAGGCCGACGGACCGCGACCCGGCGAGGTCGCCCGGGTGATCACCGTCAACGTGCTCGACCCGGTCGAGATCATGGACGCGCTGCCCGAGCTGAAGGCCGGGCCGCCGGTGGACCGGGTCGTCGCGGCGGGCGAGCGCCTGCTGGTCCCGGCCGCACGCTTCCGCGAGGCGCTCGGCGTCCCCGGCTACCGCGAGGAGCAGATCGAGCTTTTCCGCGACAAGACGCTGATGAAGAGTCACTTCGCGGCCCAGGGGATCCGCACCCCGCGCTTCACCGAGATCGAACGGCCGCTGGACGCCGCCGGACTGCTCGCGGAGTACGGCACGGTGATCCTCAAGCCGGTCGACGCGATGGGATCCGTCGGCGTGCACAAGGTGACCTCCCGGGACCAGCTCGCCGAACTGGAGGAGTCGGGCTTCGGCCACCAGGGCCGTTACGAGGCCGAGGAGTTCATCGACGGCGTGATGTACCACATCGACAGCGTGGTGCAGGACGGTCGGGCCGTCGTCGCGGTCGCCTCGCGCTACCTCGACCCGAACAGCGTCTTCCCGACCGGGGGCCAGCTCCGCTCCGCGGCGCTCAACCCGGGCCGGGAGCGGGACGTCCTGCTGGAGTTCAACTCCCGTGTCCTGGCCGCCGTCCCGTGGTTCTCCGGGGTCACCCACCACGAGGTGTTCCTGGATCGGAGCGGCACGCCGGTCTTCTGCGAGATCGCCGGCCGGCCCGGCGGCGGCGGGATCGTCCCGCTGTTCAAGGACCGGTTCGGGATCAACCTGTACCTGGCCACCCTGCTGCCCCAACTCGGCCTGCCGATACCGGAGATCCAGGAGATTCAGCCGCCGGAGCGGCGGTTCGGGGGCTGGTCCATCATCTTCCCGCCGGAGCTCGGTCCGCTCCGTCCGCACCACCCGCTCCCGCAGGAGGACTGGCTGCTGGACCTCACGCTGTACCGCAGGCCGGGCGACGTGCTGGAGGCGGCCAGGTCGGTCGGCAACGGCGTCGCCGCGGTCGCGGTGGTCGGTCCCGACGCGGCCACCGTCACCGAGCGCCTCGACCGGGTGAAGGCCGCCTTCACCTTCGATCAGGCTCCCTCCGCCACCACCCCCACCCACGAAGGAGAAACCCGGTGAACCCGGCCCGGACGCTGCTGCTGGTCGGCGGCAACGAGGACAACGTGCGCAAGGCCAAGGCACACGGGCTGGACGTGATCCTGCTCCAGCACCCGGAGAAGTTCACCCCCGAACAGCGTGAACTGGCCGACGTCACGGTACTGGTGGACTACACCGACTGGACGCGGCTGCGCCCGGTCGCCGAGGACGTCCACACGGACCGGGGCTTCGCCGTGGCGCTGTCGCTGACCGAGGCGGGCGTCGAGGGCGCTGCCCGGATCAACGATCTGCTGGGTCTCGGCGGCACCGGCCTGGAGGTCACCCGGCGACTGCGGGACAAGTGGACGATGCGTCGCAGGCTGGCGGAGCTCGACCCCGCCGCCCTGGGCGCCCGGCTGCTCGAGGACCGCTCGGACCTGGACCGGTTCGGGGCCGCGTACGGCTACCCGTTCATCGTCAAGCCGACCGACGCCACGGCCAGTTTCGGGGTGCACCGGGTGGCCGACGCCGCCGACGCGGACCGGGTCTGGGCCGAGGCCGAGCGGATGCGCGGCGGCACCACCGACCGGGGCACCACGCTCTTCGCCATCCGGGCGTTCCTGATGGAGGAGTACATCGACGGTCCCGAGTTCAGTGTCGAGTCGTTCAGCTTCGCCGGCCGGCACGTGGTGATCGCGATCACCGAGAAGTCGGTGGACGAACAGCACTTCGCCGAACTGGGCCACGCCCTGCCGGCCCGCCTCTCCGAGCGGGTGCAGGAGCAGGTGGCCGACGCGGTGGCGGGGTTCCTGGACGCGGTCGGGCTGCGGGACGGGGTGACCCACACCGAGCTGCGGATCGGCGCCCGCGGCCCGGCGGTGATCGAGTCGCACAACCGGCCCGGCGGCGACGGGATCATGGACCTGGTCGAGGCCGCGTACGGGATCGACCTGACCTCGCTGGCGATCGGCTGGTCGTTCGGCCTGGTCGAGCCGCTGCCCGGCCGGCCGGCCGCCCTGCGCGGGGCGGCCACCCGGTTCCTCACCCGCACCGCCGCCGGGCGGGTCGACGCGGTCGAGGGCGAGGCCGAGGTGGCCGCGCACCCGGACGTCCTGTCGGTGCGGATCGCGGTCCGTCCGGGCGACGCCGTCCGCCCGCTCAAGGACAACTGGGACCGGCTCGGCCAGGTCTCGGTGACCGGGTCGACCACCAGCGCGGCGGTCGAGCTCTGCGAGCAGCTGATCGCCACCGGGATCCGGATCCAGGTCTCGGAACCCGCCGGGGCCCTGGCATGAGCGTCCTGATCCTGCACCGCGGGCCGCTGGAGGCCAGCCCGTACCACGAGTGGCTGGCGGACTACGAGGGTGAGGTGCTGCTGCTCGCCTGCCAGGCCCAACTCGATCTCTTCGCCGAGCGGCTGCCGCTCGGGCACCCGTTCTACGCCCACCTGGAGGCCTTCGCGGACTTCGACCGGCCGGGACCGGTGGAGGACCGGGCGCTCGAACTCGCCGCCCGCCACGGCGTCACGCACCTGATCGCCGTGCACGAGCTGGTGATGGACCGGGCCGCCCGGCTGCGCGAGCTCCTGGGCCTGCCCGGCCAGGGCGTGGAGAGCGTCCTGCCGTTCCGGGACAAGGTGGTGATGAAGGAGCAGGCGATCGCCGCCGGGGTCGAGGTGGCGCCGTACACGGCGAAGGTGACCACCGCCCTGGCGCGGGACTTCGCCGGGGAGCACGGGTTCCCGCTGGTCCTCAAGCCCCGGGACGGCGCGGGTTCGACCGGACTGCGGATGATCGCGGGGGAGCAGGACCTGGCGGAGGTCCTGGCGGAGCTGCCGGCCGAGGCCGGGGCCGCCGGGGACCTGCTGCTGGAGGCGTACGTGCCCGGGCGGATGTGCCATGTGGACGGCCTGGTGGTGGACGGACGGGTGGTGCTCGCCTGGCCGTCCCAGTACCAGTACGCGCTGGCCTCCTTCCGGGACGACCCGGGAGGCCGGATCGACCTGACGCTGGACCGCGACGACCCGCTGAGCGGGCGGCTGCTGGAGCTCGCCGAGCGGATGCTCGCCCACCTGCCGACCCCGGTCGACACCGCCTTCCACGCCGAGGTCTTCCACACCCCCGACGGGCGGCTGGTGCTCTGCGAGATCGCCTGCCGCACGGGCGGGGCACAGATCCGGCAGGTGATCCGCACGCTCTTCGGCGTGGACATCAGCGAGTACTGGGTGCGGGCCCAACTCGGCCTGCCACTGCCCGCTCTGGCCGGGGGGACCCGGCTGGAGCCGCGCTCGATGGCCGGGCAGTGGCTGTTGATGAAGCGGCCCGGCGAAGTGCGCCGGGTGCCCTCGGGCCCCGCACCGGAACAGGACTGGGTGGAGCACTTCCAGGTCTTCGTCCGGCCCGGACAGGTGATGCGGGAGGCCGAGTTCTCCTCGGACTTCCTGGCCGTCGCGGTGGCCTCCGCCCCCACCCGCGCCCTGGTCGAGGAGCGACTGCGGGCCCTGGGGGAGTGGTTCGAGGAGCGTACCGAGATCGCTGCCCCGCAGCCCGTCTGATCCCGGTCCGGCCCCCGGCGCCCCTCCGGTCGCGGGCCCGTCCGATCGCGACTCCCGTCCGGCACCGTCATCCGTCCGATCCCGGCACCGAGCCGTTCCAGCCGTCGAGTTGAGAAAGAGAACCGTCATGTCCGAACAGCGCGGCATTTTCAGGACGATGCGCGAGGACCTCCGGGTCGTGGTCGAGCGGGACCCGTCCATCCGCAACGCCGCGGAGGCGCTCTGGCACCCGGCACTGCCCGCCCTGTGGGCCCACCGGGTGGCCCACCGCCTGTACCGCCGGGGCCTGCGGATGACGGCCCGGCTGGTCGCCTACGGCGCCCGGCGGAGCACCTGCGTGGAGATCCACCCGGGCGCGGTGCTCGGCCGCCGGGTCTTCATCGACCACGGCGCGGCCGTCGTGATCGGCGAGACCGCCGTGGTGGGGGACGACGTGACCATCTTCCACCAGGTCACGCTCGGGGCGGTCGGCTGGTGGAACGACAACAACCGTCCCGAGGGCGAGCGCCGGCACCCGGTGATCGGCGACGGCGTGGTGCTGGGCACCGGCGCGACCGTGCTCGGCCCGGTCTCGGTCGGCGACCACGCGATCATCGGCGCGATGGCGCTGGTGACCAAGGACGTCCGGGCCGGCGCCCGGGTGTACGCCCCGGCCGCCGTGGTCAAGCCGCTCGGCGGCGCGCCCGAGCTGATGGAAGACCTGCTCTGCACCACCGCCTCCGCCGGCTCGTGGTGACGATCCCCGACTGTCCAGGAGTACTCGCATGACCGACACCGTCACGACCACCGACACCCTCACGACCGCCGCCGCCACCACCGGCTCCGCTTTCGCCGCCGCTCCCGCCGGGCGCCGTGTCGCGGCCGGCCTGGAGGAGCTGATCGGCAACACCCCGCTGGTGCGGCTGGACCTCGAAGGCGCCCACCCCACCGTCGAGGTGCTGGGCAAACTGGAGTCCGCCAATCCGCTCTCCACGAGCAAGGACCGCGCCGCGCTGTTCATGCTCCGGGCCGCCGAGCAGCGCGGGGAGTTGGAGCCGGGCGGCACGGTGGTGGAGGCGACCTCGGGCAACACCGGCATCTCGCTGGCCGCGCTCGCCGCCGCCCGCGGCTACCGCTGCGTCATCGTGCTGCCGGACAGCGCCACCGCGGAGCGGGTCGGCATGCTGAAGGCGCTGGGCGCCGAGGTGGTGCAGACCCCGCGCGCCGAGGGCTACCCGGGCGCCATCGCCCGGGCCGAGCAGATCCATCTGGCCACGCCCGGCTCCTGGTTCCCGAAGCAGCACGAGAACGAGGACAACGTCCGGGCCCACTACGAGACCACCGGCCCGGAGATCTGGGCCGACACCGCCGGCCGGGTGGACGTCCTGGTGGCCGGCGTCGGCACCGGCGGCACGCTGACCGGGATCGCCCGGTACCTCAAGGAGCGCAACCCGGCGCTGGAGGTGGTCGCGGTCGAGCCGGAGAGCTCCCCGGTGCTCTCCACCGGTGTCGGCGGTCTGCACCGGATCCCCGGCCTCAACGGCGGCTTCGTCGCACC
This sequence comes from Kitasatospora sp. NBC_00315, assembly GCF_041435095.1. Taxonomy (NCBI): domain Bacteria; kingdom Bacillati; phylum Actinomycetota; class Actinomycetes; order Kitasatosporales; family Streptomycetaceae; genus Kitasatospora; species Kitasatospora sp. NBC_00315. The sequence goes on from NZ_CP108025.1 coordinate 4,429,607, forward strand.
GACCACCGACGTCTCGGTGATCGACCAGGTGCTGACCTGCTCGGACGACGCCGCGCTGGCCGCCGCGCGCGCACTGGCCCGGCGCCAGGGCCTGTTCGTCGGCGTCTCCTCGGGCGCGGCCGCGTACGGCGCGGCGCTGCTGGCAGCGCGGCCGGAGTACAGCGGGAAGACCGTGGTGACCGTCCTGCCCGACACCGGCGAGCGCTACCTGAGCATCTGGAGCGAGCCGGACGCCGGGTGACCGGTGCTCGCGGCGGCGTCCGGACGGATCGTTTCGACGGCGTGTCCAACCCCGGGAAAACCCGCTTGCCGCCGCCGTTCCCTTAGTAGTCTGCCGACCGGTATCGCCGGGGGAACAGACCGGGAACGGCTGCGGTGAGTATCAGCGGTGTCGGAAAGAGACACCACGAAAAAGGGGTTGGGGAACATGCGCGGCACGCTGGTTGGTCTGGTCGGCTCTCTCGCGGCGGCGGTCCTGACCCTCGGTCTGGGGATCGGCGCCGGGGGCGGTCCGGCCGGCAGCGGCTCGGTGGCGGACGACCGCCCGATCGTCAACTCCTTCCCGGCGCACCCGGGAACCGGGGTCTGATCCGAGCCGGTTCACTCCCGGAGCGACTCGACCGCTCCGGAGCGTCGGGGCCCGTGCCGGCGGCGCGCAGTTCGTGCCTCACAGTTCGCAGTTCGTACCTCCTGATGCCACCGTGCGGTCCTTGGAACGTGGTTCGCACCGTGCAGTCCGTACCCCGCAGTCCGGATCCCCGGGTGCGGGGCACGGCCGTGTGACCGGTCGGCCGGTCGGTCAGTCCAGGCGGCGGCACTCCTGCGGGATGCCCATCTCGTCGAACAGCCCGGTGGCTTCGGCCCGGTGGGCCTCGGCGGCCGCACTGTCGCCGAGCGCCGCGCTGGCGGTCGCCATCCCGGCCACGGCGTTCGCCATCTCGATCCGGAAGCCGATCTCCTGCGCCAGCCCGTAGGCGCGTCTGTGGCATTCCAGCGCCGGGCGGTGCTCCCCGAGTCCGCTGCGGATCCTGCCGACGATGTTGTCGACGGTGGCCCGGCGTACGGCGGAGCCGCCCTTGCCGACCAGATCCCCGGCGCGCAGGGCCAGTTCGCGCGCCCGCGGGCCGTCCCCCATCCGGTGGTGCACGTCGGCGAGCCGCGCCATCGCCAGCCCGGCCTCGGCCGGCCGGTGCAGCTTGCGGTACAGCTCCTGGGCCTCGGCGAGACCGGCCAGCGCCTCCCGGTACTCGCCGAGCCCGGTGTGCGCGTTGGCCAGGTTGACCAGCGCCAGTGCCTCGTAGTCGAGTTCCCCCAGTCGCCGGGTCAGCTCCACCGCGCCCTGCGCGGCCCGGGCCGCGTCGGCGTAGCGGCCGAGCAGCACCCGGGCCGAGCTCACCCCGATCAGGGTGGCCGCCTCTTCCCGGGGGCTCTCCAACTCCCGGTGCAGCAGCAGCGCCTGTTCCATCCGGTGCAGCCCGGCCGCGTACTGGCCGAGGGTGTTGTGGAAGGTGCCGAGGCTGCCGAGGCAGGCCGCCTCGCCGTTGCGGTCGCCGATCTCGACGGCGATCTCCAGCGCCTGGTCGAGACAGTCGATGCCCTCGGTGAGCCTGCCGAACTGCCAGTACCCGACCGCCAGGTTGCTCAGGCTCAGGCGCAGCAGCACCTTGTTCCCGAGGCGGCGCGAGGCGGCCACCGCGATCTGCCCCACCTCCAGGAGCTCGTCGGGGTAGCCCTGCATGTGCAGGAAGGACGCGAATCCTCTCGGCAGGTAGGCGGCCTGTCGGTTCAGTCCGCGGCGGCCGGCGAGCCGTACGGCCGCCAGCAGGTTCTGGTGCTCGCGTTCGAACCAGTCCAGCGCGCTGTCCGTGTTGCCGATCAGCGGCAGCCGGCCGACCGGCTCGGGCAGGGCGACGTCGAACCGGACCCGGCCGGGGAACAGCACCTCGCAGGCGCCCTCGACGGCGAGGACGTAGTAGTCCATCAGCCGCTCACGCGCCCGGTCGTCCTCCTCGGCGGTGTCGCTCTCGCGCAGGCTGTGCGCGAAGCTGCGGACCAGGTCGTGGAAGGTGTACCGGCCGAGCTCGTACTGCTCCAGCAGGTGCGCGTCCAGGAGGAGTTCGAGCAGGTCCTCGGCCTCGAACAGATCGGTGCCGAGCAGCGCGGCGGCCACGTAGCCGTCCAGGTCCCCGCCGGGGTGGAGGCCGAGCAGGCGGAGCGCCCGTCGGCAGTCCTCCTCCATCGCCAGGTACGACAGTCGCAGGCTGGCCGCGACGCTGCGGTCGCCCGAGCTCAGCTCGTCCAGCGTGCGGGTCTCGTCCCGGAGGCGGTCGACCAGGTACTGGATGGTCCAGCGCGGCCGGTTGCGCAGCCGGGCGGTGGAGATCCGCAGGGCCAGCGGGAGCTGCCCGCAGAGCCGGACGAGCTCCTCGGCGGCCTCCGGTTCGGCCGCCACCCGCTCGGCGCCCAGGGTGCGTTCGACCAGCGCGCCGCCGTCGGCGGCCGAGAGCCGTCCGATCGAGAGCGACTGCGCGCCGTCCAGGTTCATCAGCCGCACCCGGCTGGTGATCAGCACCAGGCACCCGGGGGAGGCCGGCAGCAGGGAGCGGACCTGCTCGGTGTCCACCGCGTTGTCGAGGACGACCAGCAGCCGTCGCTGGGCGGTGGTCACCCGCCACAGGGCGATCCGGCTGATCAGGTCGTCCGGGATCCGCTCGCCGGGCAGACCGAGGGTGCGCAGCAGGATGTCCAGGACGGTGCCCGGCTCCAGCGGGGGCTGGCCGGGGGTGAAGCCGCGCAGGTCGATGTAGAGCTGTCCGTCCGGGTACTGCTCCGCGAGCTGGTGCGCGCCGCGTACGGCGAGGGCGGTCTTGCCGCCGCCGCCCATGCCGTCGATGGTGATGATCCGGGTGCCGGACCCGGCGGGCGCCGCCGCCGCGTCCAGCAGCTGCGCCAGCTCGGCGGCCCGCCCGGTGAAGTCCAGCAGGTCGTACGGCAGGGAGCAGGGCGCCGTGCCGGGGCGCGGGGCGGTCGAGGCGGCCTGTTCCTCCACCGCCGGCGGCGCGGGGGCGGCGAGTTCGGGGCTGTTGCGCAGGATGGCCTCGTACAGCTTGGTGAGGTCGGAGCCGGGGTCGATGCCGAGTTCCTCGACCAGCAGCTCGCGGACGCGGCCGTACTCCTCCAGTGCCTCCGCCTGTCGGCCTCCCCGGTAGAGGGCGGTCATCAGCTGGCCGCGCGCGGTCTCCCGCAGCGGGTGCCGCTGCACCAGCTCGCGCAGGTCGCCGACCAGGTCGGCGCTCTCGCCGAGGGCGAGGCGCAGCCCGAAGAGCTGCTCGGTGGCGGCGAGGCGCCGCTCCTCCAGGGCGGCCGAGGCGGCCTCGATCACCGCGCCGCCGCCGCCGGCCAGGACCGGGCCGCGCCAGAGGTCCAGGGCGGAGCGCAACCGGGCGGCCGCGTCGGTGCGCGATCCGGCGGCCGCGGCCACGCGGGCCGCGCGCAGCCCGGCCTGGAAGAGAGTGAGGTCGAGTTGGTCCTCCTCGACCGCCGCGCGGTAGCCCGGTCCGTCGGTGAGGATCACGCCGGCGCCGCCGGGGATCCGTTGGCGCAGGTCGGCGACGATCTTGCGGACCTGGTGCGAGGCGGTGGCGGGCGGCTCCTCGTCCCAGGTCGCCTCCACCAGTCTCGCCACCGGGACCACCCGGTTCGGTTCGAGCAGCATGGTCACCAGGACGCGTTCCTGCAGCGGTCCGCCGAGCCTGAGCCGCTCGCCCGCGGCCCAGCCCTCCAGTGAGCCAAGGATGTTGAAGCTCGGGCGGCGCTCCTTCGGCAATTCGACCGGCACGCGCTTTCTCCCCGCATTGTCTGCACATGACCTTTGCGAAGGCCCGATGACGGTGATCATACAAATCGTTCCCGGAATGAGGGGTACCGGATCGGGAGGTGATCGGGAACGACTCTCGCAAAGCTCCAGGAGTCAGCCAGCACGGCCCGACGGCGGCGGTCCCCGCGAGGACCGCCGCCCGTCGATCCTCTCCAGGAGCGTCATCCATGCAGACTTCCACCCAGCTCGGCGATGCCAAGATCATCAGGTCGCACGAGATGGTCCACCTCCCTCAGCCCGGTTCGGCGACCACCGTCGCCACCCCGGTGAGCCCGGCGCTCGGCTCCACCTGGGTCACCCTGCACGTGGTCCGGGTCGCGCCCGGCGAGTCCTGGAGCCCGCAGGACACCGTGGCCGAGGAGAACACCGCGGTCTTCTTCGCCGGCGCCGGCCGGGCCGAGGTCGGCGAGCAGAGCCGCGAGGTGGCCCGCGGCGACGCCGCGCACGCCCCGACCGGCCGCGCCCTGCGGCTCACCGCCGGCAGCGACGGCCTCACCGCCTACGTCTGGCGATCGCCGCTGCAGGACGGCCGCACCCCGGGGAGCGACCCCGAGCTGTTCTCCTCGCTCTGGAACGAGACCACCCAGCTGCGCGGCTTCGCCGGCACCGGCCAGTACACGCCGGGCGAGAAGCGCGCCACGATGAACTTCGTCTTCTGGCCGGGCACCGGCAGCTGCCAGCTCTGCCTGCACTGCGGCATCCAGCAGCCCGGTGAGACCTTCACCCCGCACCTGCACACCGAGAGCGACGAGGCCTTCATCTCGTTCGAGGGCCTCGGCCAGATGTACCTCCGCGACCGCTGGATCGACGTCGAGCCCGGCGACGTGCTGTACGCCGCCCCGATGGTGCTGCACGGCACCCGCAACCCGCACACCGGACCCGACGCCCGACGGTTCGTCACCTGCGGCGGCCCCTCCCCGTTCGACACCGCGCTCTACGACGCCGCCGGTGTCTCCTCGAAGGTCAGGTAACCGACATGTGCCGCATCTACGGCTCCTTCAACGCCCACTCCAGCCACCAGGAGCTGCGCACCGTCGCCGCCCTGTTGCACCACGGCGGGCCCGACGCGCAGAGTTTCGCGCTGGACGGCGGCTGGGCGCTCGGCAACAACCGGCTCGCCATCATGGACGTCGAGGGCGGCGCCCAGCCCTACCGGCTCGACGGGATCACCGTCGTCTTCAACGGCGAGCTCTACAACCACCACGAGCTGCGCGAGACGCTGCGGCGCCGCGGGTTCTCCTTCGAGGACCAGTGCGACGGCAACGTCCTGCCCGCGCTCTACCTGGTGTACGGGGACCGCTTCACCGAGCACCTGGACGGCATGTACTCGGTCGCCGTGATGGACCTGCGCGACGAGCCGCGCCTGGTCATCGCCACCGACGACTCGGGCATGAAGCCGCTCTACTACTCCTGGGACGACCAGCAGGCCCGGCTGCTCTTCGCCTCCGAGCTCCCCGCGCTGCTCGGCTTCGGCGGCCTGACCGCCCGCGAGGCCGAACTCGGCCTGGACGCCTACCTGTCGGCGAAGACCCCGTTCGGCGAGCAGACCATGTTCGACGGCATCAAGGTGCTGCCCCCGGCCACCACCGCCGTGGTCACCCGGGCCGGACTCAGCCTGAGCAGCCGTCCGCTCGGCCACACCACCCAGCGCGGGCCGGCCCCGACCGGCCGCTCGCTGCGGGCCGCCGCCGAGGAGCTGCGCGAGCTGCTCCGATCCGAGGTGCACCGGCTGCTCGTCGCGGACGTCCCGGTGGCCGCCGTCACCTCCGGCGGCCTGGACTCCAGCCTGGTCACCGCGCTGGCCGCGGAGGCCAAGGCCGACCTGCACACCTTCAACATCGCCTACAGCGGCAACTGGCCCTCCGACGAGCGGCACTACGCCGTGGAGGTCGCCCGGGCCACCGGCACCACGCACCACCAGGTCGAGATCGACCCGACCACCTTCCCCGACCTGCTCGCGGACGTGGTCTGGCACCTCGGCCAGCCGAACGCCGACCCGATCACGCTCAGCACCTTCTCGCTGTTCCGGGCGGTGCGCGACGCCGGTTTCAAGGTGGCGCTCACCGGCGACGCGGCGGACGAACTGTTCGGCGGCTACTCCCGGATGACCGAGGCCGTGGAGGCCCCCGTCGGCCTCGGCTGGGTCCCGGCCTACCTGGACCACCTGGCCGCCGTCCCGCTGGCGCTGCGCCGCAAGCTCTACACCGACGACTTCGCCTCGGCGGTCCGCGCGCACGGCCCCTCGCTGCCGCAGGAGCTGATCGACACCCTGGAGAACGGCAGCGGCACCCGCCTGCAGCGGATCTGCGCGGCCGAGCAGCAGTACCGGCTGCCCGCGTACCACCTGCGTCGGGTCGACCACCTCAGCATGGCCAGCTCGGTCGAGGTCCGGCTGCCCTTCTGCCAGCCCAGCGTCGTGCGGTACGCGGCGGCGCTGGCCGACGAGCACCGGATCACCCCGGACGGCGTCAAGCGCGCCCTGTACGCGGCGGCCGAGGGCCTGATCCCGGCGAGCGTCCTGAACCGGCCCAAGCAGCCGTTCACGCTGCCGATCACCGCGATGCTGTCCCCCGGTTCCGCGCTCTGGAACACCGCCCGGGACGTGCTGTCCGAGGCGGCGCTTCGGGCCGACGGCCGGCTCCGCCCGGAGGCCGTCGCCCAGCTCTTCGAGCAGCAGGCGCAGCGCCCCTCCGACGCGTCCTCGCTGGCCCTGTGGTCGCTGATGACGCACCAGATGTGGCGTCAGCAGTTCTTCGGCGGCGCCCGGCGCGACGTCACCACCGCGGGGGCACGATGATCACCCCGGCCCTCGCCCTGAACCGTCCGGTGGGCCACTTCGCGCACGCCGAGGGAGCACCCTGCCCGACCCTCGTCCTGGACGGTGCCACGCTGCCGCCCGGCGGGGCGCCGCTGCTGGGGCGACTGGCCGGCATCCGCGCGGAGCTGAGCGCGGCGGGCGCGGGACACGTGCTCAAGAACGCCCTGATCCGGCCCTCCGCCCACCCGCTGTTCGACCTGGACTACCACTTCGTCCAGTCGCTGCCCGGCGGCTTCGACCAGTTCGACCTGCGCGGCTCCTGCGGACACTCGATCCTCGCCGCGGTGGACGCGGCCGCCCGCACCGGGATGATCCCCCCGCTGGCGGCCGGCCACCGGATCCGGGTCAACGTGCTCAACAACGGCGACAACGTGGTCTGCGAGGTCACCGAGACGGCCGTCGGCCGCACCGGCTTCACCGCGCACTTCCTGTGCAACCCGGCCCGCCCGCTGACCGACCTGCTGATGACCGGCGAGCCCGTCACCCAGGTGATGCTCGGCCGGCTCACCGTCCCCGTCTCGCTGGTGTCGATGGGCAACCCGTACGTCTTCGTGGCGGCGGCCGGGCTCGGCGTGCAGAGCCGTGAGGAGCTGTTCGGCGACAACCCCGGGCTGTTCGAACTGCTCGGCCGGGTCCGGCTGGCGGTCTGCGAGCAGCTGGGGTGGGACCCCTCCGGTGCCTTCCCGAAGGTCGCCGCGCTGCTGCCGCAGCCGTCCGGGGCGATGGCGGTCCGCGCGATCTCCGTCCCGTCCTGGCACCCGACGCTGGCGCTGACCGGCGCCACCTGCCTGGGCACCGCGATGGGGATCGAGGGCACCGTGCCCTGGAGCCTGCTGCGCTCCACCGGGCACGGCGGCGGAATGGTCCGGATCGACACCCCCGGCGGCGAGGTGCGGGTGGTGGCGCGGACCGCCGGGACCGCCGAGAAGCCCAAGCTGGCCTGGGTCTCGGTGGGTGGCAAGCAGGTCAGCTACCACGGGCGGGCCGAGCTGTCCGCCGACCACTTCACCCCGGCCGACGACCTCACCCCCAAGGAGCCCGCATGGCTGCCACTGCCGGCCTGACCGAGATCGACACGGACCTGCCGGCGCCGTCCGTGCTGGCCGAACTCGCCGCGTGTGCGGCCGCCGCCGACCGCAGCGGGGCACCCGACCTGGCCGCCGTCGCCGTGCTGCGCGAGCACCGGCTGCTCGGGCTCGCGGTGCCGCGCGAGTACGGCGGCGCCGGGGCCGGCCCGGTGGACCTCAACCGCTGCGTGGAGCGGGTGGCCACGGCCAACGGCTCCGCCGCGATCATGCTGTTCCAGCACTTCGCGGTCACCAGCCGGATCGTCGAGCAGGGCTCGGCGGCCCAACTGGCCGAGATCCTGCCCGAACTGGCCTCCGGTCGGTGGCTGGCGGCCTCCGCCTGGAGCGAGACCGGAGCCGGCGCCAACAAGAAGAACCTGGCGACCAAGGGCCGGCGGACGGCCGACGGCGGCTGGGTGCTGGACGGGGCCAAGTCCTTCACCACCAGCGCCGGGGTGGCCGACGTCTACCTGGTGCTGGCCCAGACCGGCGAGCCCGACACCACGCAGGCGGACAGCGGCTACGGGGCCGCGGGCCAGACCTTCTTCCTGATCCGCGCCGACAACCCCGGCCTGCTGCCGGACACCTCGCTGCGGCTGGCCGGCATGCGCGGCTCGGCGACCGGCTTCGTCTCGCTGCACGACTGCCGGCTGACGGACGAGGACCGGCTCGGCCCGCAGGGAGTGGCGGCCTCGATCATCGCCCGGGTCCGGGAGAGCGGCGCCACCCTCGGGGCGGTCGCGGTCGGCCTGGCGCAGGCCGCCCTGGACGCCGCCTTCGACCACGCCCGCAAGCGCGGTCTGCTCGGGATGCAGGCGGTGCAGCACCGCTTGGTCGACCTGACCACGGAGGTCGAGACGGCCCGCGGGATCGTCGAGCGGGCCGGTCGCCGGGAGGCCGCCGACCCCGGCCTGACCACGCTGCACTCCAAGCTCTTCGCCTCCGCCGCCGCGGACCGGGTCTGCTCGGGGGTGGAGCAACTGCTCGGCTCGGCCGGCTACATCGACGCACACCCCGTCAACCGCTACGGGCGCGACGCGCGCGCCGTCGCGCTGATGGGCCCGACCAACGATCTCTGCAGGGAACTGGTGAGCATGTCATGGAACCACTGAACACTCTCTCGGCCGAGGCCGTCACCGAGTCCGCCACCACCGCCGACCTGGTGGTCACGGGCGGTCTGCTGGTCACCCCCGAGGGGGTCCGCGAGGGCGCCGTGGTGATCCGGGACGGTCTGGTCGACGCCGTCCTCGACGTCGACGAGCCGCTGCCGGCCGGCCCGCGGCTGGACGCCACCGGCCGGTACGTCCTGCCGGGCCTGATCGACTCGCACGTCCACTTCCGCACCCCGGGGCTGGAGTACAAGGAGGACTGGGAGCACGGCAGCCGGGCCGCCATCGTCGGCGGTGTCACCACCGTGCTCGACATGCCGAACACCAGGCCGTTCTCACTGGACCCGGACGACCTGCTGGCCAAGGCCGAGCTGATCAAGGGCCGCTCCTGGGTGGACTACCGGTTCCACATCGGCGCGGACCCGGCCAATCCGTCGGTCCTCGCCGATCTCGACCCCGAGGTGGCCACCTCGGCCAAGGTGTTCATGGCCGGCCACCACACCGCGCCGGTGGTCGCCAGCGACCCCGAGCAGCTGCGGGCCATCTTCGAGGCCGCCGCCGAGGGCGGCGTACGCCTGGTCCTGCACGCGGAGGACCAGCACGTCTTCGACCTGCTGGACACCTGGCAGGGCGAGCCCGGCACCTACGCCGAGTACGAGCCGCACCGCCCGCGGACCGGCGCGATCGTGGCCGTCGCCCGGGTGATCGAGCTGGTCCGCCGGTACGGCACCGCGGCGCACGTCCTGCACGTCTCCACCGCCGAGGAGGTGGACCTGCTGGTGGCCGCCGCCGCCGAGGGCCTCCCGGTGACCTTCGAGGTGACCGGGCACCACCTGTCCTTCACCGACGCCGACACCTGCCGGCGCGGCCCGCGCACCCGGCTCTCCCCGGCCATCCGGGGGCTCTCCGACCAGCAGCGGCTCTGGCACGCCGTGCTCGGCGGCCAGGCCGCCAGCCTCGGCAGCGACCACGCCCCGCACACCGTCGAGGAGAAGAACCGTTCGGCCACCGAGGCCCCGCCCGGTCTGCCCGGCGTCCAGGAGCTCGCGGTCGGCGTCTGGACCGGCCTGCGCTCCCAGCGGCTCTCGCCGGACGAGGCCGCGCTCACCCTGGCCCGGCTGATGGGCACCGGACCGGCCGAGCTCTTCCGGCTCCCCGGCAAGGGGCGCATCGCCGTCGGCGCCGACGCCGACCTGGTCCTCTTCGACCCGCAGGCGCGCTGGCAGATGTCCGGCAGCGACGTGCGCTCCAAGTGCGGCTGGTCGGCCTACGAGGGCTGGACGTTCACCGGCCGCGTGGAGACCACGGTCAAGGCCGGAAAGGTGGTCTGGGACCTCGGGACCGGCTTCGCCGGGGAGCCCTCCGGCCGCTGGCTCTCGCCGGCGCCGCTCGCCGGGCAGGCCGGTGCGCCGGCCGTCGCCCCCGTGGCGGTGGCCCGATGAGCGCCACCGTGCTCGAAGCCGGCCCGGGCACGGTGGCCGACCCGGCCCCGGCCCCGGCCTCGGTCGACCCCGCCGCCTTCCGAGCCGCGATGGCCGCCCTCGCCGCCCCCGTCACCGTGGTGACCTGCTTCGACGAGGACGGCGCCCCCCGGGGCCTGACCGCCAGCGCGGTCGCGTCCCTCTCGCTGGACCCGCCGCTCTTCCTGGTCTGCCTGGACAAGCGCTCCAGCACGCACGACGTGCTGGCCGGCGCGCCGTCCTTCCGCGTGAACCTGATGGGTCCCGGAAACGAGCGCCTCGCCCTGCAGTTCGCCGGCCCGGCCCGCGACCGCTTCGCCGGGCTGCGCCCCGGCCAGGGGCCAGCCCCGGTCCTGGACGGCGCCGCGCTCAGCCTCAGCTGCGAGCACCACGGCGTCCGGGACGGCGGTGACCACACCATCCTGATCGGCCGGGTCACCGCCATCACCGGCGCCGCCGACGGCGCCTGCGCGGCGGCCGGCGGACTGCTCTGGCACCAGCGCGGATTCGCCCACGCCACCCCCGTCCCGCCCTCGTCCTGATGGAGCCCCGATGTCCCAGTCCCGAATCGAACTCGCCGGCCGGATCCGTGCCGCGTCCCACCTGACCGGGAACTTCCTGCTGCGCTCGGGCCTGACCTCCACCGAGTACTTCGACAAGTACCGCTTCGAGAGCGACCCGGTGCTCCTCGACGCCGTCGCCGAACAGCTCGCCGCGCTCGTCCCGGCCGGCACCGAGGTGCTGGCCGGCCTGGAGATGGGCGGCGTCCCGGTGGTCACCGCCCTGAGCCGGCACACCGGGCTGCCCGCCGCCTTCATCCGCAAGAAGGCCAAGCCGTACGGCACCCAGCGGCTCGCGGAGGGCGCCGAGGTGGCGGGCCGCCGGGTCCTGGTGGTGGAGGACGTGGTCACCAGCGGCGGCCAGGTCGTGCTGTCCAGCGCCGACCTGCGCGCCCTCGGCGCGGACGTCCGGCAGGCCCTGTGCGTCATCGACCGCGGCCAGGGCGGGGCCGACGCCCTCGCCGCCGAGGGTATCGGGCTGCTCTCGCTGCTCACCGCGGACGACCTCCGCCCGCGGTGAGGGTGGTCCGCCCGCCGGGGGCCGGGGCCGGGGCCGGGGCCGGGCGGTGCGGGTGGTGGCGTCGGGGCGAGTCGGACGGCGCCACGGGTGGAGCGGGGACGGAGCGGGGACGGGGGGACGGGGCAGGGCTACTTGCGCCCGGGAGTCCACTTCATCCCGAGCCGGTACGCGCGGGAGATCACGTCCTGGATGCCCGGCCCGTCCTGCGGTGTGAACCATCTGACCTCGCGGCCCACCACGAGTTCACCCTTCTGGCGCTTGATCAGGGCGATCGCGCAGGCGTGCGCCTGCGCCGGGCAGTCGTCGAGCCGGACCTGGAACCGGTCACCGCGGTCCGAGGTGAGGGTGACCACCGCGTCGAGGCCGCGGAAGCTCCCGGAGCCCTCGTAGATGTAGACGAACAGCAGCAGCTTGGCGAACTCCGCCCCGTGGTCCAGGTTGATCGCGAGGTTCTCGCCGGCCGCCCGCGTTCCCGTCCGGTCGTCCGCGTCCAGGGCGACGTAGGGAAACCGGTCCAGCGCTCCGAACGCGTTCCCGAGCGCCTGCACCACGGTCTTGCGGCCGTCGCTGTACTTGATCATGCAGCCGAGGTCGAGATCCACGCCCTTGGCTCCGGCGGCTCGCAGCGAGCTCCGCATCCTGGCGAACAGGCCGCGCGACTCGGGCGCCGGTGCGACCGCGGCGGGCGGGGTCCAGTTCAGGTTGACCCGGATCAGCCCGCTGGTCACCCCGTGCTTGTCCAGTGAGACCAGCGGGGACGCCTTGGTCAGCACCACCGTTGCGGAGTCCGACATGTTCGGTGCCTTCCGGGGGAACGGACCCGGGCCCTTCCCCGCCGCCGGACGGGAGAGTCCGGGTCGGGTACGGGGGGCCGGGTGTGGAGGGCCATCAGATCCCCGATCCGGTCCGGTGCGCCGGGCGTTCGCCGATCCGTGACGATCCCGTCACCGGTCCGCGTCCGGAGGGGGAACCGTGGGACCACCGCCTGCGCCGCCGCGCCCGGGGGTGTTCGCGGCGGCCCAGGCGGCCCTGGCGGACGGCTCGGTGCGGGCGGGGATCCGGGGCGACCGGGTGAACCCGCCGACGGGATGTTCGCCGGGCGGCCCCGGAGCGGTATGTCTGGCGGAGCTGATTGACCGTCAGGACGGCCGGTGCACGGCCCGGAACAGGTGGGTACATGAGATCGATCCCTGCACGCCGGCGTACCTGGGCCGCCGCCGCCCTCACCACGGCGCTGGTCGCGGCGACGACGACGGGCGCGGCAGGCGTCGCGCCGGCACCGCACGACGACCTCGGCCCCGAGATCGCGGCGATCATGAACAAGCCGGGCTACGAACACGCCCAGTGGGGCCTGCTGGAGGTGGACGACGCGACCGGGCGGATCGTCCACTCGCAGTACCCCGACCAGTTCTTCATCCCCGGTTCGACGGCCAAGCTGATCAGCGTCTCGGGCGCCTGGCACGCACTCGGCGGCGACCACCGCTTCACCACACCGGTGCAGGCGGTCGGCGAGCGGCAGGGGACGGCGCTGAACGGCTCGCTGGTCGTGGTCGCGCAGGGCGACCTCACCCTGGGCGGCCGGACCGCACCGGACGGATCCGTCTCCTACACCCCGATCGACCACACCTACGCGAACGACGTCCCCGGTGCGACGCTCACCCCCGAGGACCCGCTGGCCGGACTGGACATGATCGCCCAGCAGGTACGGCAGTCGGGCATCACCGAGGTCCGGGGGAACGTCGCCGTCGACTCCCGCCTCTTCACGTCCTTCCCCGAACTGGATCCGAGCCCGACCCCGCTCATCGTCAACGACAACGTGATCGACCTGCTGACCACCGCGACCGCACCCGGCCGGGCGGCGCAGCTCAGCTGGCGCCCGCAGGTCGCGCCGTACCAGGTGGATTCGACCGTGCGGACCGTCGCCGCAGGCGGCCCGACGGACATCAGCGTCTCCGCCTCGCCGGACGGCACCCGTATCAGCCTCTCCGGCACGATCGCGGCCGACGCGCAGCCGACGCTGCGGATCTCCCCCGTCCAGGACCCGGCGGCCTTCGGCCGGACGGCCCTGATCGAGGCCCTCGCCCGCGCGGGCGTCACGGTCGCCGCCCCGCCGACCGGCCCGAACCCCACCGGTGTGGTGCCGGACTCCTACGACGGCACACAGCGGGTGGCCGCGTACGTCTCCCCGGTCTACGCCGAGTACGCCAAGCTGATCTTCAAGGTCAGCCACAACCTCGGCGCGAACCTCGCGATCTGCCTGATGGCCGTCACCGCGGGCAGCCACCGCTGTGAGGACGGCTTCCCCGTCCTCGACGACTTCCTGCGCGGGGCCGGCATCGACCCGACCCAGGCGCAGTTGCTGGACGGCCGCGGCGGCAACCCGGTGGACCGGGTCACCCCGCGGGTGGAGAGCGAGCTGCTGCACTACTGGCAGGGCACCCCGGACGCGACCCGGTTCCGGGAGGCCCAGCCGATCCTCGGGGTGGACGGACTGCTGGCGTTCGTCTGCGACGGGTGCCCCGACTGCCCGGGCAGGGGGAAGGTGTGGGCCAAGACCGGCACCGTCGCCGGCTTCGACGCGCTCAACCGGCGGATCGCGGTCGGTGCCGACACCATCGGCGGCTACCTCGACGCGGGCCACGGGCGGCTGCACACCTTCTACCTGGCGGTGAACGGGGCCTCCACCCCGGACATCGACGGGGTCATCCAGATCGGCGACGACCTGGCCCGGATCGCTGGTCTCCTGCAGGAGCAGGCCGCCGCCAGGGGCGGTGCCTGAGCCGAGGCCGTGGCGGACACGCCACGACGAACACGCCACGACGAACGCACCATGACGAACGCACCATGACGAACACGCCATGACGAACACGCCACGACGAACGCACCATGACGAAGGCCCCGATCGCCGTCCGGTTCCGGCGATCGGGGCCTTCGGGCCGGGTGGGGCCGGGCGTCGTTGATCAGGGCGCGCGGAAGTAGGTGGGGAAGGCCGGGGCGAGCCGGGGCCGGCGGCCCCAGGCGTAGATCTTGCCGCGGGCGAGGGCGGTCCAGGGCGAGCACCGGCCCAGCGCGATGAGCAGGAAGGTGACCGGCTCGGTGATGATGGTGCAGTCGGGGCGGTGAGCCGCTCCCGGGGTCACGGTCAGGACCCCCGCCTCGAAGGCCGCGGTGAAGCGGGGGCCGCCGCCCTTCAGCCCGAGCGTGTAGCGGGCGGTGAGACCGCCGGCGGTCCCGGGGTCGACGACGCGGGGCATGACGGTGGTGAGGAACGGCATGCAGAACTCGACCCGCCGACGGTCGGCCATGTGCGGTCGGCCCAGGGCACGCGCCAGGTCCCAGCCGTGGCCGAGCATGTGGGTGAGCAGGTAGGACCCCAGGGTGTCCAGGTCCATCGGGCCCAGCGGGGTCATCATCGGCGTTCCGGGGTGGCGCCCGGCGGCGGCCTCGACGAAGGCGCGGGCGTGCGTGGCGACGGCCTCCGCCAGCACCTCGGGCGAGCGCTCCGTGAAGGCGGCGAGGGAGTCGACGTTGGCCGCGGCCAGGCTCCCCGCGGTGCCGTCGCCGTAGGGCCGGTCGGCGCCCGCGGCGAGCTCGGCCATCAGCTCGTTGGCGACGACGAGGTGAGCCGCCGCCTCCCCGACCGTCCACTCGGAGTCGGGGATGCGGGCCGCGGGGTCGGCGCCGCCGCGCAGCAGGACGGCGATGTCCTCCGCGGTCGCGGTTATCGATTCGTGCAGCTGCTCACGTACGCGCAGATCCGGCAGGGAGGCTGTCATGAGGGTGAAGCGTGGACCACCCGGTGGCGGCTGTCCAGGGTGGCGGCACGGGCGGGGCGCGGGACCGGCGGGGGTGGCGGCCGGCGCGCCGTCGGCGGGGGCCGGACGAGCGGGCCCGGCGGCGCCGGGGGCCGGCCGGGTGGCCGGGTGGCCGCCGCCGGGGGAGGGAACCCCCAGGTGGGAGAGGCGCCGGCCGGTCAGCCGCTCGGCGTGCGCCGGGCGAGCGCACGGCTGCCCACCGAGGCGCAGAGCGCTACGGCGATCAGCAGCGTCGCGAGGGCGAAGGTGACCCGCATCCCGGTGGCGACGGCCTCCGGGCGCGCCGTGGTGACGTCGGTCGTCGCCGCCCCGAGCGCGAACACCGCTCCCATGACCGAGGCGCCCGTGATCAGCCCGAGGTTGCGCGACAGGTTGAGCATGCCGGAGACCAGCCCCCGCTGATCCGGGCGGACGTCCGCCATGACGGCGGTGTTGTTGGCCGTCTGGAACACCGCGTAGCCCATGGTCACGACGACGATGGGAGCGAGGTAGCCCCCGACACCGAGGGCCGACGGCGCCAGGGCCAGCATGCCGGTGCCGGCCGCCGTGGCGAGGAGCCCGGCCACGGTCGTGCGGTGCGCGCCGAAACGGTCCGCCAGGCGTCCGGCGGGCAGGCCGGTCAGCGCGGCGACGACCGGGCCCACCGACAGGACGAGTCCGACGCCGGCCTCACCGAGCCCGAGCGCACGGGAGAGGTAGAACGGTCCGACCACCAGGGTCGCCATCATCACCGTGGAGACGAGCGCGCTCATGGCGAGGCTCGCACTCAGCACCGGATCGCGGAACGAGGCCGGTCGGATCAGGGGCGCCGCGGCCCTTGTCTCGACCCGGACGAAGAGAGCGGCCCCGAGAGCGGTCGTCAGCAGCAGCGCCACGGTGAGGCCACCGAAGCTCCCGTGACCGAGCGTCATGGCGAGTGCGTAGGCCGCGAGCGTCAGGGCGAGCAGCAGCGTCCCCGCCCGGTCGAAGCCGGTCCGGCCGGTTTCCGCTCTCGGACGGTCGGCGGGCAGGTGGCGACGGGTGAGCAGGAGGGCCACGACGCCCAGCGGTGCGTTGACGAGGAAGACCGCCCGCCAGCCGAGTCCGGAGATCAGCACGCCGCCGAGCGACGGGCCGAGCGCCGTGCCGATCGCGGACATCGTCCCGAGCAGCCCCATGGCCCGTCCGGTCCGCTCCTTCGGGACCGTGCCGCCCACGAACGCCATGGTGAGCGCCATCATGACGGCGGCTCCGACACCCTGCGCCGCCCGGGCGGCGATCAGCAGCCAGAGCGTGGGGGCGAGGCCGCACAGAACCGAGGCGACCGTGAACAGCGAGATGCCGGCGAGCAGCAGCCGTCGGCGGCCGGTGAGGTCACCGAGCCGTCCGACGCTGACGATCAGGGTGGTGACGGCGAGGAGATAGGCGAGGACGATCCACTGGACCTGCTGGAAGGAGGCCCCGAACGCCTGAGCCAGCGTCGGCAGACCGACGTTGGCGATGCTGGTGCCGAGCGAGGACAGCACCATGGAGAGGGAGAGCCCGACGAGCACCCACCGGACCGAGGGCTGCCGCCGCGTGCCGGGAGCCGTCGCCCCTGGCCCCGCCTCCGGTCCTGGCCCGGCCGCCGGCGCTCCCCTCGTCACCGGCTCTCGCTCACTCGCCGCCTCAGCCGCTCTCTCAGCCGCCGTCTGTGCCGCTGGTTCCTTTGCGCGGACGGGCTTCACGGTGGACTCCGTTCTCCGGCGGTGCCCGGTCGTCGATGACGGCGGGGACGACGGCCGGGCATGGCCGACGGGGGATGAACCGCGCCGCCCCGGGCCGGGGGAGCGGCCGGAGGTCCCCGGCCGGTGCCGCCCCCGGCCGGGGCGACGGGCTCATGCTGGGGAGCGTGCACCCGGTGGAACGGGAACAGCAATCTTTGTTGCCGATCCCGGGACGGCGGGGTGGAATGCCCCCATGGACAATCCCCCGGCCCATCAGGCGGTCCTCGACGAGGTCGGCCCCCGGCTCAGAAGGCTGCGCGCGGCCCGTGGCCTCACCCTGGCTGCGCTCTCCGAGACGACCGGGATCTCCAAGAGCACGCTGTCCCGGCTGGAGTCCGGGCAGCGCCGTCCGAGCCTGGAACTGCTGCTGCCGCTCGCCGCCGCGTACCGCGTGCCGCTGGACGACCTGGTCGGCGCCCCCGAAGTGGGCGATCCCCGGGTGCGGTTGACGGCCCGGAACCTGGCGAACGGCGGGACGTTCGTCCCCCTGTCCCAGCGTCCGGGGCCGCTCCAGGCGTACAAGATGATCATCCCCGACCGGGGTACCGAGCCGAATCTCCGTACGCACGAGGGCTACGAGTGGCTGTACGTGCTGGACGGCCGGCTGCGGCTGGTCCTCGCCGAGCACGACTTCGTCCTCGGTCCCGGTGAGGTCGCCGAGTGGGACACCAAGGTGCCGCACTGGTTCGGCAGCGCGGACGGGCGTCCCGTCGAGGTGCTCAGCCTCTTCGGCAGACAAGGGGAGCGGATGCACGTCCGGGCGAAGCCCCGGGTCTGAGGGCGCGGCGCCGGGCGCTCGGTCGCCGCGCCGTCGGCCTCGGGCCGCCGCTCGCCGGGCGCTCGGCCCCTGTGGTTCCCCGCCCCCGGCGCTCGGGCGAGCGAGTCGATCCAGCGCTCCAGGCGGTGCCCCTCGGTGGTCATCGGTTCGGGCGCGCGGAAGGTGTTGGTGAGCAGCGAGATCCCCTGGTAGGCGGCGACCAGGGCGACCGCGAGTTCGCGGGAGTCGTGGCGCCCCATCTCCCGGAACTGCCCCTCGGCCCGGTCCATGAGGGTCTGGAGGACTCCGGCGACGGTCTCGTCGAGGCCGTCGGCGCGCTTGTCGAGCTCCGCGGCGAGGGTCCCGGTGGGGCAGCCGTATCCGGCCGCCACGGCTGTCCGTCAGGACGCGGGCGCGAGCGACGCGGCCTCCCAGGCGAACCCGTCCGGGTCGGTGACGGGACCGGCGCCGCCACCGATCACGAGCCGGTGCGAGCCGGTGCCGTCGGGAGTGACGCCGAGGTCCTTGGCCAGGGCGCGACGCCTGTACAGCGCCAGCTTGACGGGACCGGGCCCGGCGGCGAACTCGACGTACACCCGGGAGAAGCTCTTCGCCACGGCCAGACCCCGATCGACGTAGAACCGCTTGCTCGCGGCCATGTCCGCGACTCCCAGCAGGAGCACGATGTCGTCGATCACGCGAGTGGCCGGGCCGGTGTCCTTCTTCGCCGAGGTCGCGATCTTCCAGATCGTCCCGTCCGGGGCCCGTACGACGCCGCTGTAACCCCAGAGCGACTTCGCGGCGGGCTTCAACGTCGTGGCGCCGGCGTCCAGGGCAGTGCCGATGAGGCTGTCGACCGTGCTCGGCTGGGCCACCGTGAGCGCCAGCGTGAACCCGCGGAAGCCGGTGCTGGGCGCGTCCGAGGCCCGCAGGCGCAGCTGGGTGTCCAGCCCGAAGGCGGCGGTGTGGAAGGGATCGGCGGCCGTGGGGTCGGCCACCTCCAGGGTGATGGATTCGATGGATGCCATGGCCATCACGCTAGTTGCGGCCCGGCGACCGGTGCTTCTCGAATCCTGATCGATCCGTCCGGCGTCGGGCGCCGGGCTGCGTACCGGTCTTCCCGCGCTCGTGCGCCTCCGTGCGAGCGACCCGCCGGGCGAGCGGTCGCGAGGT
Source organism: Kitasatospora sp. NBC_00315 (assembly GCF_041435095.1). Classification (NCBI taxonomy): domain Bacteria; kingdom Bacillati; phylum Actinomycetota; class Actinomycetes; order Kitasatosporales; family Streptomycetaceae; genus Kitasatospora; species Kitasatospora sp. NBC_00315. The sequence continues at coordinate 4,448,508 of NZ_CP108025.1, forward strand.
GTCGGTGGGGCCGGTCAGCGCTGCCCGCTCTCGTTCCACGGGCGGAGCTTCTCCGGGTTCCGGACGGCCCAGATGTGGGTGATCCGGCCGCCGGTGAGGCCGAACGCCGCCACGGTCACGGTGACACCGCCGTGTTGGGCGACCAGGCCGGGCCGGCCGTTGACCGTCCGCTCCAGGAGCGTCAGCCCGGGCGCCCGGTCGGCGATGTGGATCAGGTACTGGGCGATGCGCTCGCTGCCCACGACCGGGCGCGGGACGGCGCCGACCAGTCCGCCGCCGTCCGCGACCATCGTGGCGCCCGGGTCGAGCAGGCCGACCAGGGCTCCGATGTCCTTGGCCTCCCATGCCTCCTTGAAGTGCCGTACCAGGCCGGCCTGCCCCGGGACCGGAGCCGCCGGAGCCTGCGTCACGCGCACCCGTCGACGGGCCGAGGACGCCAGCTGTCGGCAGGCCGCCGGCGTCCGGCCGACGATCTCGGCGATCTCGGCGAACGGATACCGGAAGACGTCGTGCAGGATGAACGCCACGCGCTCGGCCGGCGTCATCGACTCCAGCACGACGAGGAAGGCCATGTTCACCGACTCGTCCAGGGTGATCCGGTCGGCGGGGTCGGTCCCGCCGCCAGCCGCCGCGCCGGGCCACTGCGCCCGGTCGGGCAGCGGCTCGGGGATCCACTCGCCGACGTAGCGCTCGCGCCGGGCCCGCGCCGAGCCGAGCAGGTCCAGGCAGATGCGGCCGGCCACCGTCGTCAGCCAGGCGCCGGGCGAGGCGACGGCCGCCTGCCGCTGCCGCGGCATCGCGTACCAGCGGGCGTAGGTCTCCTGCACCGCGTCCTCGGCCTCGGCCAGCGAACCGAGCAGTCGGTAGGCGAGATTGATCAGCTGCCCCCGCTCGCCGACGATCGCGCGCAGGCCCGGCTCGGACCGCTCGTCGGCCGGCTCGGCCGGGGTGCTCATGGTCGCCACCGCTCCCTGGTTCGTCTCGTCCGCTTCCGCTCTCGCCACCACGGCGAGAACTCCGCACCGGACGGTGAGGCGGACATCCCGCCTCACATTTCGCGGGCCCACGTCGTCGGACTACCGAGACACTACCGACCCACCGCCGCAAGGCAGAAGAGGGGACCGCACCATGGCAACCCGGACGGCGACCGAACACCGCAGCCTGACGTTCCTACAGGTCGCGATCGCCCTGCAGACCCTGACCATCTTCTGCCAGGCGGTCACCGCCGGGCTCCTGCTGTCCACGTCCTACGGCGAGGTGCTGCACAGCGTCGGGGCGCGCGTGATGTACGCCGCGGCGATGCTGTACGTGCTCGCCGCGATCCTGGCCTGGCGGCCGGGCGGCGGAACGCCCCGCCCCATCCTGTACGCCTGCGGCTTCCTCGTGCTCGCCTCGGTGCAGGTGGTGCTGGGCGTCGCGCACATACCGTCGCTCCATGTCCCCCTGGGCGTCCTGATGTTCGGCCTGAGCGTGCTGGCGCTGGGTCAGGTGCTGTCCGCCCGCTTCGCTCGGCGCTCCGGCGCCCGGGCCGCTTCGGCGGACTGACCGAGAGCCGGTAGAACGGGGGAGCGAGTTCCGCCGTGCCCGTTCGTCGCGTGACGGTCGACCTTGGGTTCCAACGGTCGGGGCCCCGCGTCAGCCGTGGTCGACGCTGCCGCTCACCCCGGAGCCGGTGTCGGCCGCGGTGGTGTCCCCGGTGCGCGGTGCGGTCGCCGACGTGCTGCCCGACCGGAGGGTGAGCAGCGTGATCTCGCTCGGTGCGAAGACCCGGAAGGGCGGCCCCCAGAAGCCGGTGCCCCGGCTGGTGTAGAGCTGGGTCCGCTCCCCGTGTCGGCTCAGGCCGTGCACCACCGGCTGGTCGATCCGGACCAGGAAGTTGAACGGCCAGATCTGGCCGCCGTGGGTGTGCCCGGAGATCTGCAGGTCGATGCCGGCGGCAGCGGCCTGGGGAACGTACTTGGGCTGGTGGGCGACGAGCAGCACCGGTCGGGCCGGGTCCGCCCCCGCCAGGGCGCCGAGCAGGTTCGCGCGGTGTCCGGCCAGGCCGGAGGACTCCGCGGTCACGTCGTCCACGCCCGCGAGTACGAGGGCGTCCCCACCGCGCTCCACCACGACATGGCGGTTGTGCAGCGGCTCCCAGCCCAGTTCGCCCATGCGGTCCAGCCAGCCCTGGGCCTCTCCGGAGTACTCGTGGTTCCCCGTGACGTAGACCTTGGCCAGCCTTGCCCGGACCGTTCCGAGCGGCGCGGACTGCTCCCGGCGCTGGACGGGCGTGCCGTCGGCGATGTCGCCGGCGTGGATGACGACGTCCGCGTCGAGCGCGTTGACCGCCCCGGCGACCCGCGCCGACCAGTGCGCCCGGTCGATCGGCCCGTAGTGGGTGTCGGCCAGTACGACGACACGGGTCCCGTCCAGGCCGCCGCCGAGGCGCGGGACGTGGACGTCCAGCCGCTTCACCCGGGGCACCCGCATGGCCTCGTGGTGGCCCCAGGCCAGCAGCCCGGCCGAGACCACGGCGACGGCCACGGCCACGGTCCTGGCCCGGCCGGCGCCGCCGACGTCGAGCCCGATCAGCAGGAGGTGCACCAGGCCGCCCAGCAGCGACCAGGTGAACAGCACCCAGATCACCCCGAGGGAGGTGTCCGCGACGCGGGCGGCCCGGTCGGCCCGCCGCGGCCCGTGGCCCGCGACCATCAGGAAGGGGAAGGAGACCAGCCAGGCGGCGAAGACGGCCGTGCCGGCCAGGAAGACCGGGAACGGCCAGGCGGTGCCGGAGGCGAACAGCGTCAGCCAGGGCGGGAGGCACAGCACCAGCAGAACGAGGACGAGCACGACCAGCCGCCGGCGCATTGATCGCCGAGGCCTCGCCTTCTCGTCCGGGGCACCCGTACCCGGCCCGGGTGCCGCCTCCGTCCCAGGTCGGGCGCCGGTCTCGACGCTCTCCGACTCCCCGGGGGCCGACCGGAGGTCCGACTCCGACCCGATGGATCCGCTGTCTGTCACTGTGCCGCCCCTCACGTCCGCTGCTCCCATCATCCGGCACGCGGCAGGCGCCGGAACCGTCCGGGTGCCGTCGGTCCGCCCTGTGGTCGGTCCGTGCCGTCGGTCCGCCCTGCGACCGGGGAGCGCCCGGCCGCCGTCCCGCGTCCACCCACCCAGGGCCGGGCCCTCGACGCACGTCCGGGGGCGCGCCGGCCGGGTTCCTCGATCGCGGGGAGCTCCCGTTCGTACGTCCCGGCCCGGTCGCAGCGGGTCACCCGTGGTCGGGGGCCACGGTCGACGTACGGCGTTGCTCCAACCAGTTCTGGCTCAGGTGGGCCCACACCCCCTGGTACTCCTGGAAGACCGGCTCCAGCCGGTCGTAGGTGAGCGCGTCGGCGGGCGTCGAGGCCACGAGGAACTCGAGATCATCGGCGAGGCGCTGGAACCTGTACTGCGTGTCCTCCATCAGGACCGATCGTGACCTCCAGTTGAAGAACGGCTCGATGGCTCCGAAGAGGGTGACGCACGCGACCAGGGCGAAGGCCAGGCCCGCCCACAGGTTCAGGCTCTGCAGTCCCAGGATGATGGTCGACGCAGCCGACAGCGACAGCGTCGTCACCTTGAGAACGGAGGAAGCCAGACGGAACCGCTTCTTCCTCCGACGGGCGTACTCGTTGCCCTGCCGGATCTTCCCGAGCAGCCGACCGGCTGCCTCCACGGGATCCAGCCCGGCGTTCACAACAGGACCGTCAGATCCCATGCTCTCCCCCAAAATCCATGCGTCCCGCGCAATCGGCAGGCGTGGCCAGACCCCAGGCTTTCGCGCGGTACCTCGGCGAGCCCCCCGGCCGCTTCGCCGATCCGGCCGCTCCCCTCCCGTGCCCGTCGTCCCGTCGTCCGTCGGCGCTTGTTCTTGAATGGGCGCTCAGGTATGTTCTCCGCATGCCCAGGCCCCGCGAGTTCGAACCCGACGCCGTGCTGAACCAGGCCATGCTGCGGTTCTGGGAGCGCGGCTATCGGGCCACCTCGATCGAGGATCTCGTGAAGGCGACCGGAGTGAAGCCCGGCAGCATCTACAGCGCCTTCCCCGGCGGCAAGCGTGCCCTGTTCCTGAAGTCGCTGGAGCGCTACTCCAAGCTGGTCGTCCCGCAGAAACTCGGCGAGCTGGAGGCTCCGGGCGCTTCGCTGGCGGAGCTCCGCGGGTACTTCGACGGACTGGTGGGCGATCTGCTCAGTCCCGAGGGCAGGCAGGGCTGCCTGCTGGTGAACACCGCGATCGAGAACGCCGCGGGGGACGACGAGGCCGCGGCCGTGGTGCGCGGCCACCTGGCCCGTCTGGAGCGCTGCATGACCACGGCGCTGCAGAACGCCCGCGACCGGGGTGAGGTGCGGGCCTCGGTGGATCCGGTCGGAAGCGCCAAGCTGCTGGTCGCGACCTGCCAGGGCCTGATGGTGGTGGGCAAGGCGAATCCGGACGAGGCGGTGCTGCGAGCGATCGCGGACAACGCCTTCGCCGTCCTCGCCTGACCGCCGCGCTGTCGCCCGACCTTCGGGGCGCAGCAGAAGGCACGCGGGCCACCCCGGCGGTGGCTCTTTTTTCGGGCCCAATATTTGAATCATCATTCAAGAACGGAGTCGGATCATGAAGGCCATCGTCATTTCCTCCTACGGAGGTCCCGAAGTGCTCACCGTCACCGAACTGCCCGACCCGGTGCCAGCCGCCGGCGAGGTGCTGATCCGGGTCAAAGCGTTCGGCCTCAACCACGCCGAGGCGTACATGCGCGCCGGAGCCTGGGGCGCAGTGGCGGCCGTCACCGGGATCGAGTGCGCCGGGGGGGTCGAGTCCGACCCCTCCGGCCGACTCTCGCCCGGCACCGTCGTGGTGGCGATCCTCGGCGGCATGGGACGCACCCGGAACGGCAGTTACGCGGAGCTGGTGACGGTCCCCGCGGCCAACGTGGTCGCGGTGCGCTCCTCCCTCGGGTGGGCCGAACTGGCGGCGGTCCCCGAGGTGTACGCGACAGCGTGGAGCGGCCTGTTCGGCAACCTGGACCTGCGCGCGGGCGAGACGGTCCTGGTCCGCGGCGCGACCTCCGCGCTCGGCCAGGCCGCCGTCGGCCTCGCCGTCGACCACGGAGCCCGGGTCATCGCCGCCACCCGTACCCCCGCTCACGCGGCCCTGCTCAAGGAACTCGGAGCCGACGACGTCCTCATCGACGACGGCCTCCTCGCCCCGCAGGTCAGGGAGCGGGGAGTGGTCGTGGACGCCGTCCTCGACATCGTCGGCAACAGTGTCCTGCGGGACTCCCTGGCCACGGTCCGGGCGCGCGGCCGGGTCTGCCAGATCGGCTTCCTCGGCGGCTTCGACCCCGTACCGGACTTCGACCCGATCGCCGACCTGCCCACCGGGGTGCAGCTCAGCTTCTTCGCCGGCGCCTTCGTTCTGGGCAGCCCCGCGTTTCCGCTCACCGACGTGCCCCTGGACCGGATCTACGCCAAGGTCGAGGCGGGCACCCTCCGGGCCGGGCCGGTCCGGGTCTTCCGCTTCGACGAGATCGTCGACGCCCATCGGGTGATGGAGGCGGGCCGGGCGCTGGGCAAGTTGACCGTCATCGTGGACTGACGTGCCGAGTTCGGTGCAGGCGGCCGACCGGGCATCCGCGGTGAGCGCATCGAGGAGCGGCCGAGGAGCCGGGGTCAGCCGACGGCGTTGACGGCCGGCCGGCCGGTCGGATCGTGCTCCCGGGCCTGGAAGGTACGACGGTACGCGGCGGGTGAGACGCCGATCGCGGCGGCCAGGTGCTGACGCAGCGAGGAGGCGCTGCCCAACCCGGCCCGCTCGGCGACCTGGTCGACCGGCAGATCACTGGACTCCAGTAGTCTGCGGGCGAGTTCGAGTCGCTGGACGATGAGCCACCGGCCGGGAGTCAGGCCGGTCTCGGCCAGGAAGCGGCGGCTGAAGGTGCGCACGCTCATGCCCGCCTGGGCAGCCAACTGGGCCAGTTTGATGGGCTGGTGGAGCTGTCGGAGGGCCCACTCGCGGGCCCCGGCGGTGTCACTGCCGGCCGCATCGGGGACGGGACGGGCGATGTACTGGGCCTGTCCGCCGTCGCGCCACGGCGGAACGACGCACAGGCGGGCGACCTGATTGGCGATCTCGCTGCCGTGGTCGCGGCGGATCAGGTGCAGGCAGAGGTCCATCCCGGCGGCGGCACCGGCCGAGGTGAGCAGGTCGCCGTCGTCCACGTAGAGCACGTCGGGATCGAGCCGGGTCCGCGGGTACAGCTCGCGGAAGCGCTCGGCGTGCACCCAGTGCGTGGTGGCGGGCCGGCCGTCGAGCAGTCCGGCGGCGGCGAGGACGAAGGAGGCCGTGCAGATCGACACCAGACGGGTACCGGGCCGGAGTCGGTCCAGAGCGGCAGCGACCGGCGCGGGGAGCGGGTCACCGCCGCCGCCGATCGGGGCGTCGACGGCCGCCACGATCAGGGTGTCGGCGGTGGCGATCACGCTCGCGTCGTGCTCGACGGCGATCGAGAAGTCCTCGCTGGTGCGCACCGGGCGGCCGTCCGGGGTGCAGGTGAGCACCTCGTAGAGCCGTCCGCCGTCCGGGCCGTACGCGAAGCCGAAGGCCTTGGCGGGAATGCCGAGTTCGAAGGGGAAGACGCCGGGGAGGGCGAGGACGACGACGCGGTGCCTGGCCTGCTGCATGGCCGGATTCTCTCACTTGTTGGCATTCTGGCCACTCGTTTCGATTGCCGGGTGGCAGCAGGCTGTTGATCGACCGCAGACGAGACGGGGGAGTGGATCCGGATGACGGAGAAGATGACGGCGGTGGCCTTCGCGGAGCCGGGCGGGCCGGAGGTGCTGAAGGTCGTGGAACGGGAGCGGCCGGTACCCGGTCCCACGGAGATCCTGGTCCGGGTGCACGCGGCCGGCGTCAACCCGTTGGACTGGAGGACCCGGGCGGCCGGTGCCCTGCTCGTCCCCGGCGACGGCATCGTGGGGTGGGACGTCTCGGGCGTGGTGGAGGCCGTCGGCCTCGGCGTGACGCTCCACCGCCCGGGTGACGAGGTGTACGGCATGCCGGGCTTTCCGAGGATGGTCGGCGGCTACGCGCAGTACGTGGCCGCTCCGGCACGCCACTTCGCCCCCAAGCCGGCCGGACTCGACCACGTGCAGGCGGCGGCCCTGCCGCTCGCCGCGCTCACGGCCTGGCAGGCCCTGATGGACATGGCTGCGCTGCGGGAGGGGCAGCGGGTCCTGGTGCACGCCGCGGCGGGTGGCGTCGGGCACCTGGCGGTGCAGGTCGCCAAGGCTCACGGCGCGTACGTCATCGGCACGGCCGGCGCGGGCAAGCACGCGTTCGTGCGGGGGCTGGGTGCGGACGAGGTGATCGACCACACGGCGGTCGACTTCGCCTCGGTGGTCTCCGACGTGGATGTGGTGATCGACTCGATCGCCGGGGACTACCAGGAGCGCTCGCTGTCGGTGCTGAGGGACGGCGGCACGTTGATCACCCTCCCGGTTCGCGAGACCGAGGCGCTCGCCGCCGCTGCGGCTCTGCGCTCCATCCGCTCGGGCTTCATGCTGGTCGAGCCCGACCGGCGAGCGCTGTTGGCCATCACGGAGCTGGTCGAGACCGGAAGGCTGAAGGTGCACGTCGAGGCCGTCTTCCCGCTGGCGGACGCCGCCAAGGCCCACGAGCGCGGGGAAACCGGAAGGACCACCGGCAAGTTGGTGCTCAGAGTCGACTGATGGAACGTCATCGTTCGGTGACCCCGGGGGCGCTCGGGGGAGGACAGGTGGTACCGCCGATCGCCGGGCGGTGGTAGTCCGCGGTGAGGGTGTTGTCGGACGCTGCCAGGGCCGTCGGTGCCGCAGCGGCCGCCGCCGTCGACGCGCCGACGATCCCGCCGGTGACGAGTAGGCCGGCTGCGAGTATCGCTCTTGCTGCCGCTCCGAACTGACGGAACATCAGGCCGGGCCTCTCCATGTGAATGGATCAACGGTCACTCACGTTGGGCGCTTTGAGCATGTCCGCAACACCCCGGCCCTCCTGAATGAACTGCAGCGCCGTCAGCGTTGCGGATCGCCCGGTCTGTTGCGGCAGTCGTCATGAAGGAGCGGCATCTGCCACCGGGCTCAGCGGGCCAGCCAGGTCAGCAGGGTCGTCACCAGGAACAGCACGCCCGCCGCGGACCAGACCACCAGGCGTGTCGGTCGCGAGGACCGGGTCGGCGTCCGGTCGCCTCCTCCCGGTGAGAGCAGCGCGTCCGCGAAGGCCTTCGCGGACGGCGGTCGGTCCTTGGGAGCCATGGACGTCGCAGCGCGAAGGAGTGCGTCGACGCCGTTCGGCACCGCCAGGGCCTCGGCGATCGTCGGCAGCGCATACGTGGACGGCCGGCCCGTCAGGTGGGTGGTGTGCCCTCCCGAGCCGAACGGCTTCTGCCCGGTCAGTAGTTCGAAGGTCACGACCCCGAGCGCGTACACATCGGCCCGAGCGTCGAACCCACCGGTCTGGAAGACCTGTTCGGGCGCCATGTACGCAGGGGTACCCGTGGTCACCGTCAGACCCGACGCGTCGGCGAGTTGCTTCGCACTGCCGAGGTCCGCCACGAGTACGGCAGGAGGCGTGCGGTCGGAGTCGAGCAGCAGGTTCGACGGCTTGACGTCCCGGTGGATCACGCCCGCGCCGTGAAGCACGTGCACGGCGTATCCGGCCTCGGCCGCCAGCCGGAGCGCCTCCGCGGGCAGGCAGTGCCCGATCCTCTCGGCCAGCGTGCCGCCCCGCACGTAGTCCATGACGAAGTAGGGCCGGTCGTCCTGGACTCCGACGTCGTGAACCCGCACGACACGGGGGCTGGAGATCCTGCGGAGCAACCTCGCCTCCGCCAGGAACCGTTCCCGTACATCGGCGTTCGACGCCCAGTTGTCGGCCAGCACCTTGACCGCGACGTCCGTGTCCAGCTCGGGATCGTAGGCCTTCCAGACGGTGGCGAAGGCGCCGGCCCCGAGCCTGTCCGTGAGGAGGTAACGGCCTAGCCTCTGCATGTGGCAGCATTCTGCCCGAGGTGCGGGGGCCGGGTGCCCCGCGTGCGGCGGGGTCGGATGCGGGTCGGACCGGAACGGGGGACGGCGGGGTGCTCGAAGAGGTCGAGCTGGCAGGGCTCGTGGCTTCCGTCCGGGCAGGTGACCCGGCGTCCTTGGAGCATCTCCTGGTCAAGCTGCGGCCCCTGGTCATGCGGCGCTGCTCCAGGTTCCTGCCGCATCACGCCGACGCCGAAGAGGCCGCTCAGGACGCCCTGCTGTCCATCAGCACACATCTGCACGAGTACAGCGGACGAGGCTCGTTCCTGGGGTGGGTGACGGTGATCGCCTCGAACTCCGCCAGGTCCACGTACCGTTCGATGTGCCGACGCGCGGAGGACAGCCATGCGGTCCTTCCCGAGCACACGGACCCGCGAACGACCAGTGTGATCGCCGGAACCCGCCTTGACCTGATGGAGGCGCTGTCCGCGCTGGAGAAGCAGCATCCGGCTCTGGTCGAATCCTTCGTGCTTCGCGATCTCGGAGACCTGACGTATGTCCAGGTGGCTGAGATTCTCGACGCTCCCCTGGGGACCGTCAAGGACCGCATCCATCAGGCCCGCCGCTTCATGCGGGACCGCCTCGTCGGCGGCCTCTGATCCAGCCCTGCACGGACCGGGAGGTGCTGCTGTGCGAGCTCGGAGTGCCACCGCCGTTCTGGTGGCGGCCATCGGACTCGGCCTGGTGACCGGACGGTTCGTCCTGCCGGCTCGCTCTCCCGCCCCAGGGGCGCCGTCCGTCGCGCCGTCCGTCGCGCCGTCCGTCGCGCCGTCCCCGCCAGGCGCCGACTCCGTACTGCCGAAGGCCGCCGCTGGACCTCTGACGGAACAGAACCTCCTGACAGTGGCGGAGTTCGAGGCGGTCGGCATCTCCCAGCACATCTACGTCCGGGACCGCGTCGGTGACGGCATCTACGCCAACGCGGCCTGCGCCGGGGAGAAGACCCTCGGCGAGACCCTGGGGGGGCCGGGCGCACACTTCCGCGGGTTGGCGACGACCACGCGGACGAACCCCTCCGATCCCACGTTGGCCGAAGTCGACGGCGGACAGGTCGCGCGGGAGGTCGCCGCTGCCGCCGCCAGCGCGGCACTGGCCCAGAACTACACCGAGCGGCTGCTGCTGGAGGAGGTGCCGTGCCAGGACGAACCGGCCGGCCACTGGGTCTACGGACCGACCCGCACCCTCGATGTCGCTCCGGGTATCGCCGCGAACTGGATGGGTGCCTACGAGGGGGATCTGAACACCGCAGGGGCCGCACCGGAGGGCAAGGAGCCGTGCGGAGGCATCGCCGTACTCAGGAGCGGCACCCACTACGCCGTTCTGCAGGTCGATGCCTGCCTGGACACAACCGCGATGACCCGGATCGTCCGTGCGGCCGTGACCCGGCTCTGAGGCCACGGCGATCGCGGAAGAACACCACCCAACTTTTTCGGTACGGCCGGCATCTCCCCAGATGTAGGAGGACGCAAAGCGCGTCATGACCAACAGGGGGATCAGATGTTCGGTGACCGAGCAGCCAAGAAGCACCCGCGCCGCAGCCTCGTCGCTGGATCGGCAGCCTTTGTCGGGGCCGCCGTGATCACGGTCGGCCTCGGCCTGCAGCCTGCCGCCGCCAACGGGGACACGCGCTCCCCGAGCCACTCGGCCGCCACCCGCACGGCAGATCCGGCCGAGCCCGGCCTCGGCTCGTCCAACCTCATCCAGAGCGACGACTTCTTCCAGCAGGGACTGTCCGCGGTCGGCGCGACGGTGGAACTGGCCGGTACGCAGGGTCTCTCGGCGTGCTCCGGCGAGGAGACGATGCGGTCGCTGACCGACGGGAAGGCCGCCGCCTACGCCGACGTGGCCTGGACCTTCGACACCAACGGCAGCCTTCTGAACGAGTCCGTCGCCGACCTCTCCGGCGACGGGTCGGCGGTCTCCTACGAGAAGCAGCTCAACGACCTGGTGCGCAGCTGCCAGCACGAACCGGCCGGACACTGGCACTACGGCCCGGGGCAGGCGCTCACGCTCGCGGGCGGCGAGGGGCACTGGTACCCGTCCGTCAACGGCGACGGTGCTGTCTCGGGCGGCGTCGCGGTGGTCCGCAGCGGCCGGCGGATCGGCATCGTCGAACTCGTCGGCGCGCCCAGCAACGACCCCGGTTACATGAAGGGCATCACCGCTGTCGCGATCAACCGGCTGGCCTCCTGACCGGGGGTGCCGGCCGGACGGTCCGGGCGGCACCCCCGGCCCGTGGGAGCGCCGCCGCGGTCGGCGCAGTCGGCCCTCGCGCAGCAGTGTGCGTTCCTTGGGCCGGGGCCGGCGCGCGGCGGCCGCCCGGTGGGCCGCGTGGGGTGGTCCCCGCTGCCGGAGTTCGCGTCGAGTTCCCGCTTGATCGTGCTCGCCGACCGGCCCAGGGCCCGTCCGACCGCCCGCAACGGGTGGCCCGACGCGAGCAGATCGCGGAGCCGCTCGCGCGCCGGCAGCGTCAGGAACCTCGGGTGGAGGGCGAAGGTCGGTCAGCAGAACGCGGGCGGGATGCTCTGTTGGTACTGGAAGACGTTCTGGGGGTCGTACTTCGCCTTGATCTTGCGCAGCCGGTCGAAGTTGGAACCCCAGTAGGCGGTTTCCCAATCCGCCATTCCGATGTTCGGCACGTTGACGTAGGCACCGTTCACGTAGGGCCGCATGGCCTGGCTGAACTCGGCGATCCAGGCCTGGGCAATCGGGGTGATCGCGTCGCCGCTTCCGGACTGTCCACGAGTTCCCCAGCCTGCGCCGGGCTCGGAGTAGAAGAGCGCGTCGCGGTGCGGGAAAGACGTGCCGCCGCGGGGGCTCGTCCTGACCGCGCCGCCGAAGGCCTGGGTGAAGAAGTTGCTGTCATCCGTGGGGGCGTTCCGCATGAACGAGTCGATCACGCGGATCGCCTCGTCCGGGAACGGCTCCATGGTGAACTGCGAGAAGAACTTCCAGTTCGCGGGCTCGACCGCGGTCGGAACCTGGAATCCCGAATACACGTCGCCCCAGTTGCCGACCTGCCCCGTGACAGCAGGAGTGCCGACCGACAGGATCGGGGCCAGCAGTTCCCTCGCCTCTGCCTCGGTGCCCTCCGCGAGTACGGCGAACAGCAGGATCTGGCTCCGGTGGATCTCCACCTGGGTTCCGAGCCGGTTGTCGGCGACCGGCGCCGTGTGCTGCCATGCGTCGAAGACCCCGTGCAGGTCGCCGAGGCCCTGCCACGTCGCCGTCACATAAGCGACGCTCTTCAGCGGAGACGCCTTGTAGGTGAGTGACGTGACGATCCCGAAGTTGCCGTTCCCCGCCCCACGGAGCGCCCAGAGCAGGTCCGAGTTGTTCCGCAGATCAGCCTGGATCACCTTGGCGCAGTCGTCGTCCGACGCGACGACGACCTCGGCCCCCACCAGGCTGTCGCAGGCCATGCCGAGGTAGCGGGTGAGGAAGCCGAAACCGCCGCCGAGCGTCGCACCGGCCAGGCCTACGCTGCCTTCCGTTCCGGTGGTCACCGCGAGGTCCTTCTTCGCGAGCGCGGTCACCGCCTCCAACTGGTTGAGCCCGGCGCCGACCGTCGCGATGCGGGAGTCGGAGTCGATCTCGGCCGACTTCAACTCGCTGACGTCGATCACGATGCCGTTGTCCACGTTCGACCAGCCCTCAAGGCTGTGGCCGCCGGCCCGCACCCGCAGCGCGACGTCGTTCTGCCGAGCCCAGGTGAGGGCGTTGACCACGTCCTGGGTGTTCTGGGCGTAGACGATGACCAGCGGATAGTGGACGAAGAGTTCGTCCCAGCCGAGGCTCGCCTTCGCGTACCCGGGGTCGTCAGGGTGGACGATGCGGCCGGTCAGCTCGGCAGGTGCGGACTTCGTGCCACCGGACTGCTTGCTCGCGGCGCTCGCGCGCGGGGCACCGGCGGCCGAAATCCCCGGGATGGCGACCGCGCCGGCGCCGACGGCCGCCGTCGCTTTGAGCAGGTCACGACGGGAATAATCGTGCATTGTCCGAATCCTCTCGACCGGGATGCGACAGCACTCGGCCAAGGAAAAATCTGTCGGCCGACCGGTGTGCAACATCCTCTGTGGACAATCCTTGGTTGTTCGTAGAGTAACAAGGGTGGCTGTGTCGGCTTTTCCTGACACGCCACTTGGGGATGACGGTGGCAAGCTCAGGGGGTGAGAAATGGATATGAATTGATTATTATCAAAAAGTGGACCGACGTAGTGGCTGGCGTGTGATGCTGCACATGGGTGAGGTCTGGCGATTGTCCGCTGATTTAGTTTCCCTATGACCTCCCGGGGTGCATGGTGACCCGATTGCTGGTGGACATCGTGCCGTCGACCCGAAACGATCTGTTGGATTGGCGGAGAGCATATGGTCCGAGGTTTCGTATTCCTCCGACTGCGGCCTGTGTGATCAGCTGCCGCGCGCGCAGTTGGCGGTGGTCTTGGCCGTGACTGTTCTCTGGGCGGGGTCGACAGACTGCCCGTCGGGCGGTCGGGCAGGTGGGTGCGAGGCGGCGGTGCCACAGCGGGCTTCCGGGGCGTCGGTGTTCCTGCCGAGTGCGCCGGTGTCGGCCTTGTCGACGTAGACCTCCCAGGCACTGCCGACGGGGACGAGTCCGAAGTCGCCTGATCTGGGCCGCTGGGAAGGCGGGTGAGACGGGGAACGCCGAAGGCCCCGGGCGCTGGGCCTTCGAGCTGCCCTGGCGGGCAGAGGCGGAGGATACGAGATTCGAACTCGTGAGGGGTTGCCCCCAACACGCTTTCCAATTGTTCGTCCGGGTGTTCAGGCAGGTTCGTCAACGTCCTGACCTGCCACTGAGTGAGGTTATCCGCCCCCTGCGGACCCCTCTGAACGAGGTTGAATGCAACCCCAACTGCAACCCTCGCCACAGCCTTGGCTCGTGGCGCTGAATAGAGCAATAGCCTGGACATTGCCACTGTGATCAGAACGGCGGGTCTTCTCGGAAGCCGCCGTTCCCGAAGAGCGGCTCCGCGTCCTGCAACGGCGCTCCGAGGGCGCCAGGCTGCCGGTGAGCGTGGCACCCCCAGGCCGTGCAGGCGTCGACGGCCCGAGAGCGGTGCCAACGGTCCTGACTGCTCGCCAGGAGCCTGTGGAGCAACGGCATCAGTGCCTCACGATGCTGGGCGAGTTCCGGAGCTTCGATCATGGGAACCACTGCGACCGCTGCGGAGTCCCGTACTTCCTGGTCGGCGTCGGTGAGGAATGGCGCCACCGCGCGAAAATACACCTGTCGGAGCGAGCGCAGGACCTCCTGGGCCGGGTACGACTCAAAACCGTGGCGACGCCCCATTTCCACGCACGAGTCGTCAGCGTCATAGGCGACTTCGCCGAGCCAGTCCAGCAAGGCCGCGCGGAACGCCCTCGGCCGCAGTTCCGTCCCCGGATGCGTCCGGACATTCACCAGGGACGCAGTACGCGGATCGGACAGGATGCCGGCGACGTAGAGGGCCACGGGCGCAGTTGCCTCGTAGGTCGAGTTCTGGTGACGCACCGGTTCCAGGTTGTTCAGGGCTTGCGCCTGTACGACCGGGTCGGGATCCAGTAGTGCAGTCAGCTGCGGGCGGGGGTCCCATGGGCCCGGGTACGCGTGCTGCAGCGACGGCCAGTCCGTGTCGCGGAGGAGCACTTGCGGATCAGGTACGCATGAATCGGCAGTGTCGGCCTTGAAGTCGGGAAGGGTCACCTGAAAAGCGTATGAGGGCGCCGCCATTGCCGTGATCACCGAAAAAGCCATCCAGGAGACGAAGGCGACCGACACCGTCACATGCGAAGCGCTCCGCACGGGGCGCCGAGGCGGCGACCGTATTCGGTGAGGGCCAGCAGGCCGAGTCCCCGGGTCGGAGTGCCGGCGTCGATCGACAGGGGGTCGATGCTCAGCTCCCCTGCCAGTTTGGTGGCCATTTCGAGTAGTTCCCACATCCACTCGTCGTCGTCCTCGTCAACTTCCATGTGCTTCGCTGTCAACGCGGGCAGTCCGAGAG
Source organism: Kitasatospora sp. NBC_00315 (assembly GCF_041435095.1). NCBI lineage: Bacteria > Bacillati > Actinomycetota > Actinomycetes > Kitasatosporales > Streptomycetaceae > Kitasatospora > Kitasatospora sp. NBC_00315. The sequence continues at coordinate 4,463,579 of NZ_CP108025.1, forward strand.
CGGTCTGGCGCTCTTGCTCGTAGGCGAGTGGGATCCCGAGTTCCAGGTGCTGCGTGTCGTCGCCCGGGATGTAAGCGAGGCGGCGTAGGGCCTCGCCGCGCTCGGCGACCAGGACGGCCGAGCCGTCGTTCTGCGCTCCGTACCAGTACGCCTGGGCACGCCCGTACCGCGCGCTGAGGCGTTCGCACGCCTCCAGCACGTCGGCCTCGCGCTCAACTGCGCTGGGGTCACACCACGAGCCGACGACCAGGGTCCAGCCCGCGAGCTCGGGCGTGACGAAACTCTTCGGTACCGGTCGTGCGGGTCGTCGTCGAGTCCGCCGTGGCTGTCGCAGTCCGCGGCGTAGACCCCGGCGGAGAACGGCACCGGATACGCAGCGGTCAGGCCCAGCATCTCCATAACGCCGGCCTGGTCGCCGGTGCTCACCGCGATCCAGGAGAGAAAGCAGCACGAGAGGGGGACCGGCAGGTCGTCCAGCAGCTTGATCTGGACAAGACGCTCCAACGCTGCTCGGTCACGCGCACTGATCGCCTCCTCGCCGCTGATCTCCGCCAGGCACTCCAGGGCACCCCTGCGCGCCGAACCAGGACCGTTGCGGCGCACCGACTGCAGCAGCGGCACAACGGTTGCTCCCCACGAACAGAAGGCGTGGACAGCGGCCTGCCGCACCTCCTTGTCGCCGTCACCCAGAAGCGGAGCCAGATGTATCGCTACGGGCACCGCGTCCTCGCCGCAGCCGTTGACGCCCCTGACCGCTGCCCGGCGTACGAAGGGATCGTCGTGGGTCAGCGTCTGCAGGTACCCCTCCAACACCGGGGTTCCCAGCGCCGTGAACACCCGCAGCACCCGCTAGTGCGATCCCGGTACCGCGCCCCGCAGGGCATCGAACACCGGATCGAAGGCCGGGGCGCCGATGCTGCGCAGCGCCGAAAGCAGCGCGCTCTCGGTCACCGGGGAAGCATCGTCGCGCAGTTCGTCCACGAGGGCGGGCAGCGCCGCGGAACCGAGCGCGGCCAGGTGAACTCCAGCAGCGTGGCGCTCCGCCTCCTCGCCGGCCGACAGAGCCAGAACCCACTGCCGCACGGTCATGCCAGGTCCTTGAAGAGCGCGTCGTACGGCTCGTCCTCCGGGGTGAAGACCAGAACGAAATCCCTGCCCGTCACGGTGACGACCTCCCGCAGCCGGGCCAGCGCGTCGGTCTCCGTCGGGAGGGAGAGACCGAGGGCGGCTGCCGCCCGGTTCCGTCGAGCCCAGAGATCGGGTATGTCCTCCAGGTACCCGGCGGCGAGCGCGCGGCTCTTCTCCACGGTGAACGTCCGGCAGTCCTGCCACCACGGCACCACCAACAGCAGCCGCAGCAACTCGGGCAGCCCGACGGCGACCAGTGCCGCACGGCCTTCGGAGTCCGCGAACAGGATTGGCCGCTCCTCGCCGCCTTCACCGCAGAAGAAGTACGTGCCCCCGGCTCCGTGCCCGGCGAAGCCCTCCAGGGCCGCGCCCGAGGCAAGGTGCACCTCCTCGCCGTGGGCACCCTGGTCCAGGTCGAAGTCACCCGGCCAGGCCAGAAAGGTGGCGGCATCGTCGTGCGTGCGAACGGCGGCGATCAGCGATTGCATGCACCGCACCTTAGTGAGGGGGGACTGACAGCCCGCTTGCGGGTAACTCCAAGCCTCGCCAGTGCTGGAGCCAGGCGCCTCCGCCCGACCCAGCCTGGACAAAAACACAGGACATCGACGGGTGCGCGACAACGATGAAGGGCCGGACGCGATGCGGCCGGCCCTTCATCTGCCCTGGCGGGCGGGTGCGGAGGATACGAGATTCGAACTCGTGAGGGGTTGCCCCCCCAACACGCTTTCCAACTGTCCGTCCGGCCGTCCGGCAGTGGTCACAGGTGTCCTGACCTGTGGCGGAGCGGCCCGCTCGCCAGGCTTCGGACGGTCCTGGACGGAGGTGAATGCAACCAGAACTGCCAACCATGCTGCCGCCGGTCCGGTCCGGTTCAGACCTTGCTGACGACGATGGTGTCCGGGAGCAGTTTCTCCAGGTCGTCGACGTCGGAGGTGAAGACGGTGACCTGTCCTTTCTGGCGCATGGCGACAACGGCGAGCATCGCGTCGATGGCGTACTTGTGACCGTGCAGGTTCGTTGCGGCCAGCAGTCTGCGGGCTTGCCTGGCCTCGTCCTTGCCCAGGTCGGCCACGCTGACGCGAGAGAGGACCCAGTCCCACCGCTGCTCGGTGGTCCTGCTGTCGTATGCCTCGACGAGAGTCATGGGAGAGGTGACCACGTCGGCCTCGCCACGTGCCGCGAGTTCGAGGCGGGCGATCATCATCCGGTCACCGCGAACGGCGAGGGAGAGGGCTTCGCAGTCGAGCACGAAGACACGCACCGGCCTGGCCTCGCTGCCGTGCTTCCTCGTCACGCGGCCTCTCCGGTGCGCTTGCTCCGGGCAGCGCGGCGGCGTTCGTGCTCGGCATCGAGGTCGTCCAGCTCGGCGTAGGCCGTTGAGCGCTCAGTCTCGGTGACGGGTCCGTGCTCCTCTTCGAGCCAGTGGACGAGCTCTCGGAGCTTGTCCCGGTCGCGCTTGGCACGCAGCGCGTCGGTGACGTAGGCGGAGATGCCCCGTTCGTCGGCTTCCGCGCGGATCTCCTCAAGGAGATCCTCCGGGATCGTCACGGTCACTTTCTTCGATGCCATACAAGTGACCATACTTGCCGTATACGGCACCCGCCAGTAAGGCGGGGCTTGTGCAGCGTGCGGCGGTGAGCGCAGTCCATGACCCGGTCGACTGTGATGAGCCACGCCGCGTCCTCCTCGGCGCTGGTCCCGAGCACGCTCTCCCGGTCCACGGACATGGCGACGAACTCCGCCCGGCCCGGCTCGGGGCCCAGAACCCCGGCGGGTCGGCCTGCTTCGGCAGCCTCGCCCTCGTCCGGTGGGGGCGCCCACAGCAGCCGGGACCCTGGCCGGCGACGCTGATCAGGAACTCGCCGTTCGCGTCGACGACCCCATGCTCGACCCCGAGTCCGTGTCACCGCCGGCCCGGCTCCGCCACCAGGTCGGGATGGTCGCCCGGTACGGCGACCGTGGGTTCCGCGCTCCCGACGATCATCGGCCGCCAGGCGGCCCCACCGGCCTCGCCTCTAGATGATTGATTCCAAGGGATAGCTGCGGAGACAGCGCGAGGGTGTCCAGGCTCAGTTTGTGACGACCGAGATGGACACCCTCGCGACTGCACTCTACGTGCGCGTCGACGATCTGCTGAAGACTTCGCCGGAACTGCTGCCGTGGCGCCCGCCGGTGGGGCTGGCGCCGAAGCTGACCGATGCCGAACTGGTCACCCTGGCGGTGATGCAGGCTCTGCTCGGCTTCACCTCAGAAGCCCGGTGGCTGCGCTTCGCCCATGCCGCCCTGCACCCGCTGTTCCCGTACCTGCCCCAGCAGAGCGGCTGGAACAAGCGCCTGCGACGGGCCGCCCCACTGATCCAGCACGTCACCAGGGCGCTGGCCCGCGACACCGCCCTGTGGAGCGACGACGTGTGGGTGGTCGACTCCACGCCCGTCGAATGCGGCCGCTCCCGCGAGACCGTCAAGCGCTCCGACCTGGCCGGATGGGCCGAGTACGGCTACTGCGCCAGCCACAGCCGCTTCTTCTGGGGCCTGCGCCTGCACCTGGTCTGCACCCTCCACGGCCTACCCGTCGCCTTCGCGCTCACCGGCGCCAAGGCCGTCGAGCGCGAGGTCCTGCTCGACATGCTCGCCGCCGACCCGGACCTGACCCGACAGCGGCCGGGCCAGATCCTGCTCGCCGACATGAACTACTACGGCCGCGCCTTCGAACACGAACTCGCGGCCACCGGCGTGCGGCTCCTGCGACCAGCCCGCAAAGGCGAGGCCCCACGAGCCGGATCGCACCTGTTCAAGCCGCTCCGGCAGCTGATCGAGTCCGTCAACCAGACCCTCAAGAGCCAACTCGACCTCGAACGCCACGGCGGACGCACCCCATCCGGAGTGACCGTCCGGGTCCTGCAACGCATCCTCGCGCTGACCGCGGCAATCTGGCACAACCACAACACCGGCCGGCCCACCCTGCGATCACTCACCGCCTACGACCACTGACCTCGGAATCAATCATCTAGATGCGACCACGCCCGACCACCTCCAGCCGCGCGCGATGCAGCAACTCGGTCAGCGCACTCTCCCCGCCCGTTATGTCGGCATCCTCCCTCGTCATCGCGGGAGTCGAGTGGGACTCCTCCATCGGGCGGGGCAGGCCACCGGGCTGCAAAAAGGAGCGGAATGCGCTAAATACCCGATATAAGTGCAACCAGAACTGCAACCACGGAACGACGAAGGACCCGGCCGCAGTGCGGTCGGGTCCTTCGTTTGCCCTGGCGGGCGGGTGCGGAGGATACGAGATTCGAACTCGTGAGGGGTTGCCCCCAACACGCTTTCCAAGCGTGCGCCCTAGGCCACTAGGCGAATCCTCCGTGGGAGAGCTTAGTACATGTTCGGGGGTGCTCGCGACCACCTATCCGCAGGTGGTCATGGGTGGGTGCCTGCGGATCGGAGAGCGGGGTGGGCGGTAGGAGCTGCGGTCGGAATCCGCTACTCTGGGGGCAGCCCCTCGTGTGGCGTTATCTCTCTGAACCCCCCCAGGGCCGGAAGGCAGCAAGGGTAAGAGGGCTCTGGCGGGTGCACGAGGGGTCTTTGCGTTCCCTGGGGCCCGGTGCGCCGGGTGGCCGCTGGGCTGCGGGGCGCCGCGTTTGTCCGTGCGTCCCGATATCGTCGGTGGTGTGTCCCTAGCCCTGTACCGCCGCTACCGCCCCGAGACTTTCGCCGAGGTCATCGGGCAGGAGCACGTGACCGCTCCGCTCCAGCAGGCCCTGCGCAACAACAGGGTCAACCACGCCTACCTGTTCAGCGGCCCGCGCGGCTGCGGCAAGACGACCAGCGCGCGCATCCTGGCCCGCTGCCTCAACTGCGAGCAGGGTCCGACGCCGACGCCGTGCGGGGTCTGCCAGTCCTGCACGGACCTGGCGACCGGCGGGCCGGGGTCGATCGACGTGATCGAGATCGACGCCGCCTCGCACGGTGGTGTGGACGACGCGCGTGATCTGCGTGAGCGGGCGTTCTTCGCGCCGGTGCACAGCAGGTACAAGATCTTCATCCTGGACGAGGCCCACATGGTGACCCCGGCCGGCTTCAACGCCCTGCTGAAGGTGGTCGAGGAGCCGCCGGAGCACCTCAAGTTCATCTTCGCCACCACGGAGCCGGAGAAGGTGATCGGGACGATCCGCTCCCGTACGCACCACTACCCGTTCCGGCTGGTGCCCCCCGGCACGCTGCGGGACTACCTCGCGGAGGTCTGCGGGCGGGAGGGCATCCAGGTCGAGGACACGGTGTTCCCGCTGGTGGTGCGCTCCGGCGCCGGCTCGGTGCGTGACTCGATGTCGGTGATGGACCAGCTGCTCGCGGGCGCCGACGAGGCCGGTGTGACGTACCCGATGGCCACCGCCCTGCTCGGGTACACCGACTCGGCGCTGCTCGACGAGGTGGTGGACGCCTTCGCCGCGCAGGACGGGGCGACGGTCTTCCAGATCATCGACCGGGTGGTCGAGGGCGGTCACGACCCGCGGCGGTTCGTGACCGACCTCCTGGAGCGGCTGCGGGATCTGGTGATCCTGGCGACCGTGCCCGACGCGGGGGAGAAGGGCCTGATCGACGCTCCGGCGGACCGCGTCGCGATCATGCAGGCGCAGGCTGACTCCTTCGGAGCCGCCGAGCTGAGCCGCGCCGCCGACATCGTCAACACCGGGCTGACCGAGATGCGCGGCAACGCCGCGCCCCGGCTCCAGCTGGAGCTGATCTGCGCACGGGTGATGCTGCCCGGCGCGTACAGCGACGAGCTGTCGCTGCAGGCCCGGCTGGACAAGCTGGAGCGCCGGGCGGCCGCCGGCGGATTCGCGCAGGCCGGTGGTTTCGCGCAGGCCGGGGCCCCGGTGGCTGCCGTGGGCGAGCCGGTCGCGCCGATGCCGGTGGTCCCGCCGGCCGGTCCGGCAGCGGCTCCGCCGGCCGCTCCGCCGGTCGCCGTCGCTCCGCAGGCGCCGGCCCAGGCGCCGCCGCCCGCCGCCGCGGCGGGACCCGCCCCCGGGGCCTGGCCGATCGCGCGCAGCTTCCCGTCTCCCGGCGCCGGTGCACCCGCGCCGACGCCCGCACCGGCACCCGGCCCGATCCCCGCCCCGGGGCCCGGGCAGAGCCCGGCGCCCGCCGTCGCGCCGCCGGTGGCCGCGCAGCCGGGCGGTGGTCAGCCGTCGGCGGCCGCGGCGCAGGGGGCCGGGCAGGTCAGGCAGATGTGGCCGCAGATCCTGGAGGCGGTGAAGAACCGCCGGCGCTTCACCTGGATCCTGCTCAGCCAGAACGGCCAGGTCGCGGGCTTCGACGGCAGCGTGCTCCAGGTCTCGTTCATCAACGCGGGCGCCCGGGACAGCTTCGTCAGCAGCAACAGCGAGGACGTGCTGAAGCAGGCTCTGGCCGACGCGCTGGGCGTGGACTGGCGGGTCGAGTGCATCGTCGACCCCTCGGGTGGCGGGAGCACCGCGCCCGGCGGCCCTACCGCTGCCGCTGTCGGCGGCGGGGGCTGGGGCGGACAGCAGGCGGCCCGTCCAGCGGCTCCGGCGCAAACCCCGCCGCCGGCTCCGGCGGCGTTCTCGCCGATGGCGGCCCCGGCGCCGCCGGCCGCCCCGACAGCCCCGCCGGTCCAGGCGGCCGCTCCGGCGTCCCAGCCCCGCGCCCAGCAGGCTCCGGCGGCGCCCGCGCAGCAGGCGGCCGCGCCGTCCGCTGCGACGGGGGCGACGGCCGGGGCCCCCGGGGCGCCTGCGTCCGGCGAGAGCGGCCTCACGGGCCAGGAACTGATCCTTCGCGAGCTGGGTGCCACGGTGCTGGAGGAGATCCACCACAGCGGGAACTGACCACGGGGGCCGGCCACGGAGGCGGACGGGGACGGACGGGGACGGACGGGGGCCGACCACGGACGGGGACGGGGACGGACGAGTCCCGCCGGGAGCCGCCGGGAGCCGCCGCGCTCCACCTTTGGCAGCCCGGCGGTGAGGCGAGTCGTGGCAGCCCGGCGGTGGGGCGAGGTGTGCCGGGGGCGGCCCGGGCCGGCTCCGCGCCGGGTACGCCCGCGTCCGGCGGGTGCAGCACGTAGGCTCGGAGCCACGTACACCGCCGTGCGCAGCCTCGTGCACGGTGCCGGCGGTGCGACCGTGCCTCACCAGGCGTCCGTACCCAGGCAGGAGTGATCCGTGTTTCCCGGTGGCCAGCCCAATATGCAGCAGCTGCTCAAGCAGGCGCAGAAGATGCAGGAGGACCTCGCCCGGGCCCAGCAGGAGCTGGCCGAGGCGAAGGTGAGCGGATCGGCGGGCGGTGGCCTGGTCGAGGCGACGGTGACCGGTGCGGGGGAGCTGGTGGCGCTGACCATCGCGCCCGCCGCCGTTGATCCCGAGGACACCGAGACGCTCGCCGACCTCATCCTGGCGGCCGTTCGCGACGCCGCCCAGGCGGCGCAGAAGATCCAGGCGGAGCGGATGGGCCCGCTGACCCAGGGCCTGGGCGGCGGCATCCCCGGTCTGCCGTTCTGACCTCCGGCGCGCCGACGGCCCACCACCGGTCGGCGCCGATCCGGGCGCGCCACCCGCGGGCGCGCAGCGCACCGGGTCGCATACACCGCTGCGGTTCCGGCGGCACGGCTTTGTGTGATTTGTGCGGGAGTCGGGCGTCGGACGGTGCGTCCGGCGCCCGATTCGTTGGATGATGGCACCGGAGTACCCGTAGGCATGAACGGCGGCCAGCGAGGCCGCCGGACGTACGGCATCCACGAGGGAAGGCGCGACGTTGTACGAGGGCGTGGTTCAGGACCTGATCGACGAACTGGGCAGGCTGCCCGGCGTCGGGCCCAAGAGCGCGCAGCGGATCGCCTTCCACATCCTGCAGGCCGACCCGACCGATGTGCGCCGGCTGGCGCACTCGCTGTTGGAGGTCAAGGACAAGGTCCGGTTCTGCGCGGTCTGCGGCAACGTCGCGGAGTCCGAGCGCTGCCGGGTCTGCCTGGATCCGCGCCGCGATCTCTCGGTGATCTGCGTGGTCGAGGAGTCCAAGGACGTGGTGGCGATCGAGCGCACCCGCGAGTTCCGCGGCCGCTATCACGTGCTGGGGGGCGCGATCAGCCCGATCGAGGGCGTCGGCCCGGACGACCTGCGGATCCGGGAGCTGCTGGCGCGGCTCGCGGACGGTACGGTCACCGAGCTGATCCTGGCCACCGACCCCAACCTTGAGGGGGAGGCGACCGCCACCTACCTGGCCCGGCTGTGCAAGCCGATGGGTCTGAGGGTGACCCGGCTGGCGAGTGGACTGCCCGTCGGCGGGGACCTTGAGTACGCGGACGAGGTCACCCTCGGCCGGGCCTTCGAAGGGAGACGACTGCTCGATGTCTGACCAGACGTACGACACCAACACGCACGCCCACGGTTCGGAGCCCGACGACTTCGCGGTGCAGATCGCGGACTCGGTCGAGAGCTTCGTCCTCGCGGTGACCGAGGTGGCCAAGGGCGACGAGCCGGGCAGTGCCGTCTCGCTGCTGCTGCTGGAGGTGTCCCAGCTGCTGCTGGCCGGCGGCCGGCTCGGCGCGATCGAGGACGTCGTCCCGGACGACCGTTTCGAGCCGGACGCCGGTCCGGAGCCGGACGGCGTCGAACTGCGTGAGCGGCTCGCCGAGCTGCTGGCGCCGATCGACGTCTTCCACGAGGTCTTCGACCCGTACGGGCCGCCGTCGATGCCGAACGCGTTCCGGATCTCGGACGACCTGGCGGGCGTGGTCAGCGAACTGCGGCACGGGCTGACCCACTACCGCGAGGGCCGGGTCAGCGAGGCGCTGTGGTGGTGGCAGTTCTCGTACCTCTCCAACTGGGGATCGACCTGTTCAGCGGTGCTGCGGGCCCTGCAGTCGCTGATCGCGCACGTCCGGCTGGACAGCCCGATCGGCGCGGCGGTGGACGGCGCCGACACGGACGACGACGGACTGACGGACGAGCAGCTCGAGCAGCAGGCGGGCGACCTGATGGCGGCCGAACTCGGGCTCTGAGCTCCCGGCCCCGGGCCCGAGCGACGGGCCCGAGCGACGGGCCTGAGCGACGGGCCCGCAACGGCCCGAGCCCCCGGTCCCGAGCGACAGGCGCACGCAGCGACGGTGCCGGACATCCGGCTCCGGGCACTCGGGGAACTCCTGAGCGTGCCCGGAATCGGGCGGTTCGGGCGGAGTGTGACGCAGACCTCGGGAAAAATCTTCCGGCGCGCCCGGGCGAAGAATTCGGGGGCCGGACCGCCGTTGCCCGCCGATTCTCCGGGCCCGTGCTCGCCGCTCCGGACAGCTGCCCGTCGGGGTGTCGGAAAGCTGCCCACCAGGTGAAACGGCCGTCTCATCATGTGGAAAGCACCGGTCGGGACGCCCTCGCTCGGTAGACTGGCGCTGACCGCAGAACCCCCGTACCCGGGGGATCCGGTGGCCGCCGGTAGCCACTCGCATCCGGCCCGGCCCCGGAAAAACCGACACAAGTCGAGGAGCGCACGTGGGCCTTGTCGTGCAGAAGTACGGCGGCTCATCCGTTGCGGATGCCGAGGGCATCAAGCGCGTGGCCCGTCGAATCGTCGACACCAAGAAGGACGGCCATGAGGTCGTCGTCGTGGTGTCCGCGATGGGCGACACGACGGACGAGCTCATCGAACTCGCGGAGCAGGTGTCACCCATCCCTGCCGGCCGCGAGTTCGACATGCTGCTGACCGCTGGAGAGCGGATCTCCATGGCGCTGCTGGCCATGGCGATCAAATCCCTGGGCCACGAGGCCCAGTCGTTCACGGGCAGTCAGGCCGGGGTCATCACCGACTCGGTCCACAACAAGGCACGCATCATCGACGTGACGCCCGGCCGCATCCGCACCGCTCTCGACGAGGGCAACATCGCGATCGTGGCGGGTTTCCAGGGTGTCTCGCTCTCCAGCAAGGACATCACCACCCTGGGGCGCGGCGGCTCGGACACCACCGCGGTGGCCCTGGCCGCGGCGCTGAAGGCCGAGGTCTGCGAGATCTACACCGACGTGGACGGCGTCTTCTCCGCCGACCCGCGCGTGGTGAAGAAGGCCCGCAAGATCGACTGGATCGCGTACGAGGACATGCTGGAGCTGGCCTCGTCCGGCTCCAAGGTGCTGCTCGACCGCTGTGTCGAGTACGCGCGCCGCTACTCGATCCCGATTCACGTACGCTCGTCCTTCTCCGGTCTTCCGGGGACCATCGTCAGCAGCACCAACCCGACCAAGCCCGAAGGGGGCGAGATGGAGCAGGCCATCATCTCCGGGGTCGCTCACGACACGTCCGAGGCCAAGGTCACGGTCGTCGGCGTGCCGGACAAGCCGGGCGAGGCGGCCCGCATCTTCCGCGCCATCGCGGATGCCGAGGTCAACATCGACATGGTGGTGCAGAACGTTTCGGCGGCTGCCACCGGTCTGACCGACATCTCCTTCACCCTGCCGAAGGCCGAGGGCCAGAAGGCCATCGACGCGCTGGGCCGGGTCAAGGAGGGCATCGGCTACGAGTCGCTCCGCTACGACGACGCGATCGGCAAGATCTCGCTGGTCGGCGCGGGGATGCGCTCCAACCCGGGGGTCACCGCGACCTTCTTCGAGGCGCTCTCCGAGGCCGGCGTCAACATCGAACTGATCTCCACCTCCGAGATCCGCATCTCGGTGGTGACCCGCGCCGACGACGTCAACGAGGCCGTCCGCGCCGTCCACTCGGCCTTCGGTCTGGACAGCACCACGGACGAAGCGGTCGTCTACGGCGGCACCGGCCGCTAGTCACCCGGAGCCCCGGCCACCGGCTGTCGGGCCCGGCCACCGGCCGTCGGGACCCGGAGCCGTGCGGGCCCGACAGGGTCCGACGGGGCGCTTTCGGGCGTCTTTTGAGACGGTCTGTCAGAATCCCCCTCCCACCCCTGGAGGGGGATTCGGCACATGCGGGAGAATGTGCCGCGAGCTGGGCAACCATGACAGGGGATCGAGTGTCCAACGAGCGTGGCGAACATGGTCGGGGTAGGGGTCGGTGTCGGGGCGATGTCTGTCGCGACGCTGGCTCCGCGCGCCCCGTGGTCGGTGGATAGGCCGGTAGACAGCACGATGACGGCGCTCGCAGCCGGCACGGCGGGTACCAGCGAAGACCTGCTCACCGAGACGTACCAGGCCCACTACCGCTCCCTGCTGCGGCTGGCGGCCCTGCTCCTCGACGACCTCTCCACCTGTGAGGACGTCGTCCAGGAGGCGTTCATCCGGGTGCACGCGGCCAGACGCAGGGTGCGCGAGCCGGAGAAGACCCTCGCCTACCTGCGGCAGACGGTGGTGAACCTCTCCCGCTCGACGCTGCGCCGGCGGATCCTCGGCCTGCGCCTGCTGCCCAAGCCGATGCCTGACATGGCCAGTGCAGAAGAAGGCGCCTACGATGCGCTGGAGCGCGACCAACTCAAGGCCGCGCTGCGAGGGTTGCAACGCCGTCAGCGGGAGGTGCTGGTACTGCGCTACTTCGTGGACATGACGGAGGCGCAGGTCGCCGACACCCTGGGCATCTCGCTCGGCTCGGTGAAGGCGTACGGATCGCGGGGGCTCGCGGCGTTGCGCGTGCAGATGGAGGCCGGGTAGTGACCGACGACCACCAGCCGGGCGGCCGCCGGGGGGACAGCCGCCGGCCGGTCAGCCGTCAGGGGGAGGGCCCCCGGCCGGAGGGCCACCCGGGCCGGAGCCTGCCGGCGGGGGGACCGCTGTCGGCCGAGGAGCAGGCGGTCCGTGAGCTGATGCGCCGTTCCGTGGCCGGGCTCGAACCGGACCACGGCTCGCTGGGGCGGATCCGCAGCGGGGTGCCCCGACGCCGGGCGATCCGGCGCAACGCCTGGACGGGCGCCGCCGCGGTGGCGCTGGCCACGGCCGTCGTCCTGCCCGCCCTGCGCTACCCGGACCGGCTCGGCCTCGCCGGGCCGGCCGCCGCGAGTACGGCGGACGGCGCGCAGACGGCGCCGGACGCCACGCCGCCGGTCGGGAGCGGTACGTCCGGTCACCCGTCCTTCCCCTATTCCTGGGGCGGCCCGGCCCGGGGCCCCGGCGGTGGCCCGTCGTCGTCGAGCCCGGCCGCGAGCGGGGGCGCGGGAGCAGCGTCCGGGGGCGCGAGCGCCGGGCCCGGCGCGGGAGCGCCCGTACCGGCCTGCACGGCGGCCGACCTCGGCCCCGGCCCCTCCTACGTGGGCGTACCCGACGCCGCCGGCGCGCTGTACGGCTCCTTCACGGTGGTCAACGTCTCGGCGCACAGCTGCGCGCCGCCCGGTCCCGGCATCCTGGTGGTCAGCGCCGCCACCGGGAGCAGCCCCGCCCAGGTACGGGTCGTCGACCACCTCGCGGGCGACGCCGCCACCGCGCTGCCCGATCCGGTCGCGCTGGCGGCGGCCGGGCCGGCGGTACTGGCGCCGCAGGCCGCGTACCGGATCGGCTTCGGCTGGGTGCCGGGCGCGCCCTGTCAGAAGTCGGCCCCCGCCACGGTGGATCCCGCCGCAGCGGTACCGGCGGCGCAGGACTCACCCGGTCCGGCCGCGGCGGCCGCCTCGGCCGGACCGGGGGTGGCCGGGGATCCCTCGCCGTCCGCCGCCCCCCAGACCAGCGCGCCGAGTCCGACCGCAAGCCCCTCCTCCGCGCCGAGTGCCCCGGTTGCGGGCATCACGCTCGCGTACACCCCGGCTCCCGCCGGCTCCGCCACCGAGACGGCCGTCCTGCCCGGAGCCTGCGCGGGCACCGTCTACCGCACCGCCCCGCAGCCCGCCCCCTCGCCCGGGGCGTCCACGGCCACGGGGGGCTGAGCGGCGGCCGAACGGCGGCCGGGTCACGGGCGGGCCGCCGCCGGTCGGGCGGGCAGGGCGCACCCCAGCGGTCCGACGGCGCGTAGGCACTGGCTACCGTGGTGGGTGTGTACCGGTTCCTCCTGACTCCGCGCTGGCTGAGCAGCACCGTCCTCGCCCTGGTGGCCGTCGCGGTCTGCCTCTGGCTGGGTTCCTGGCAGCTCAGCCGCTTCGAGGACCGGCTCTCGGCCCACCACGACAGCGGCAGCACGGCGGCGGCCGCCACGGCCACGGGCGCCGCTCCGCTGGGCGGGGTGCTGACCACCGGCGCGCCCGACGTCAGCACCGCCACCGTCGGCCGCGCGGTGACCGCGACCGGCAGCTTCGATCCGGCGCACCAGCTGCTCGTCCCCGACCGTGTGCTGGACGGGAGGCAGGGTTACTACGTCCTCACGCCGCTGCGGACCACCGACGGCCGGACCGTGGCCGTCGTCCGCGGCTGGGCCGCCGGTACGCCGGGGGCCCAGGCACCCGCGCCGCCGCCCGGCGAGGTCACCGTCACGGGCCGGCTGCAGGCCGGCGAGAGCGCCGGCAGCAACGGCGCGGTGGCGGGCGGCCTGCCGGCCGGTCAGCTCGGCACGATCAGCCGCGCGACCCTGGTCAACATGCTCCCCTACGGCGGCTGGTACGACGGCTGGGTGGCCGCCGACAGCGTGCCGGCCGGGCTCACCGCGGTGCCGACCGTGCAGCCGCAGGGCGGTGACGGGCTGAGTCTGCGGGCCTTCCAGAACCTCGGGTACACCCTGGAGTGGTTCGTCTTCGCGGGCTTCGTGGTCTTCATGTGGTTCCGCCTGGTCCGCCGCGAGGCGGAGGCGGAACAGGACCGGGTCCTGGGGCTGGACCCGGTCCTGGAGTGAGCCGCCGTCGGGCCGGCCCGACGGCTTGAGGCCGTGGCGTCCGGACGGCGTGGTGTCCGGATGATGTGGCGTCCGGATGATGTGGTGTTCGGACGATCCGGTGTTCGGACGACGTGGTGTCAGGACGCCGCACCGCCCCAAGGGCGTGGCGTCCGGCTACTTGGACGGTTTGACGCTCGGGGAGGGCAGCGGGAGCACCGGTCGCCCCGGCGAGGGGGAGCCGGACGGCGCGGAGGACGGGTAGCCGCTCCCGCAGTCGCTGCCCGACCCGCTGCTGCCGGAGCTGTAGTGGTCGGTGTGATGGTGCACCGTGCGCCCCTTGGAGCTCTTGCTCTTCGATCCGCTGCTCTTCGACCCGCTGCTCCGGGAGCTCTTGGCGACAAGCCCGGCCCGCGTCACACCGGCCCGCGTCACATCGGCCCGCATGCCGTCGGCCCTCGCCACCCCGTCGGCCGCCCCGGCCGCCCCGGCCGGCGCGTACACCGCGGGCACGGCCGGAGCCGCTCCCCGGGTGCCCGGCGCCGCCGCCCTGGTCGCACCGGCCGCCGGCGTGGCCGAGGCGGTGGCGGGCGGCGCGACGGGCGCCGCCGAGGGCGACGTGGTGAAGGCGGCCGGTGTGTAGTCGTCGCAGGCCTGCGCGTCGCCGGCGCCGGAGCAGCCCGTCAGCGCCAGCACGGCCGCCGCGATCACGGCGGCGGCCGCCACGGTACGTCTAGCCAACGGAGTCCCCCAGAGCCAGGTGTCGCCGCGCGAAGTCGATCTCCAGGCGCAGCTGCTTGATCCGCTCGTCCACCACGAGCGAACCGTGGCCCGCATCGTAGCGGTACACCTCGTGCGGGCTGCCGAGCTCGTCCAGCCGCCGGACGTAGTTCTCGATCTGCCGGATGGGGCAGCGCGGGTCGTTCACGCCCGCGATGATGTGCACGGGCGCCCGCACCTGGTCGACGTAGGTCAGCGGGGAGGACGCCGTCCACCGCTGCGGCACCTCCTGCGGGGTCCCGCCGAACAGCGTGCGGTCCAGCGACTTGAGCGCCTCCATCTCGTCCTCGTAGGCGGCCAGGTAGTCGGCGACGGGCACGGCGGCCAGGCCGAGCGCCCAGTCCCCCGGCTGTACGCCGAGGCCGAGCAGGGTCAGGTAGCCGCCCCAGGAGCCGCCGGAGAGCACCAGCCGGGCCGGATCGGCCAGACCGCTCGCCACCGCCCACGCCCGGACGGCGCCGATGTCCTCCAGTTCGATCAGGCCGATCCGCTCGCGAAGGGCGTCCGTCCAGGCCTGGCCGTAGCCGGTCGAACCCCGGTAGTTGACCCGGACGACGGCGAAGCCGTGGTCCAGCCAGGCGGCCGGCCCGGCCGCGAACGAGTCGCTGTCGTGGTGGGTCGGGCCACCGTGGATCTCGAAGACGGTCGGGTACGGGCCCTCGCCGGCCGGTCGCTGCACCAGGGCGTGCACCCGGCCGCCCGGTCCCTCCACCCAGACGTCCTCGACCGGCACGGAGCCGGGCGGCACCTCGCCGGGCGCCCGCAGCACCACCGCACCCGAGGTCGACCGCACCGCGGCCGGTTCCGCGGCGGAGGACCAGAGGAACTCCACCGTGCCGTCCGGACGGGCGGTGGCGCCGCCGACCGTGCCGCGCGGCGTCTCCAGCCGGGTCAGCACGCCCTTCTCCAGGTCGTACGAGAAGAGCTCGCTACGTGCCTCGTACTCGTGCTCGACCAGCAGGGAGCGGGCGTCCGGGCGCCACTGCGCGGAGACGTCGCCGGGCAGCTCGCGGCCGTCCTCGTCGCGCAGGACCGGCTCTGTCTCGGTGCCGGTCGCCACGTCCCAGATCATCGGCTCCCAGCGGCCCCGGCGCTGGTGCGCCACCAGCAGCCGGGTGTCGCCCTCGACCGGCGCGAAGCCGAGGCAGGCCACCCCGCGCGGCTCGGCGCGGCCGGTGACCTCGTCGAGCTCGGCCACCGTCGCGTTGTCGGCGAGCCGCAGGACCCGGATCGCGGAGTGCATGGCGTCGCCGTGCTCGGTGTGGTCGACGGCGAGCAGCGCGCTGTCGTGGCTGAGGTCGCCGACGCCGCCGTACTCCTCGTGCCGGTAGATCTCCACCGGCTCCGCGGTGCCCGGGCGGCGCAGGTGCAGGGTGGTGCCGTCCGCGTCGGTGGAGCGGCCGACCACCACGGTGCCGTCGCGGCCGAGCGCCAGGCCCGCCGAGTAGGAGGCGGTCAGCCCCGGCACGGCCTCCTCGTCCGGCCCGCCGGCGAACGGCTGGCGGCGCCAGACGCCGAACTCGTCACCGTCGTGGTCGTCGAACCACCAGATCCACGCGCCGTCGGGGGACAGCTCGGCGTCGGTGGTGCCGTTCGGACGGTCGGTCACCCGGCGGTGCGCGCCGCTCGCGCGGTCCCAGGCGTACACCTCGTACGTACCGGTCGCGTTCGACACGTACAGGGCGCGGTCGGGGGCGTCCTGCGCCCAGTCCGGCAGGGAGACCCTGGCCGCCCTGAACCGCTGCTCCCACGCCGGTGCCGTGCTCTTCTCGTCGCTCATCCTCCCATCCAACCCGATGGACGGGAGGGTGCGGAACGCCCCGGGGCCCGGCAGTGGCTGCCGGGCCCCGGAGCGGCCCGGGAGGGTCGGGCCCGGGCCCGGGTGTGGTCAGGTGCGGCGGGGGAGCAGTTGGACCAGTGCGGCCAGGATCAGCTCCAGCACCCCCAGCGCGGCGACGCTGTGCACGAAGCCCGCCGGGAAGCCGTCCGCCTCGTAGAAGACGATCCCGATCAGCGCGATCCCGAGCGCCCCGCCGACCTGCTGGACGGTGGACAGCAGTCCGGCCGCCGAGCCGACCAGCTGGGGACCGACCCGCGCCAGCACCGTCGTCGTCACCGGCGCGATCACCATGCCCATCCCCAGCCCGTCGACGAACAGGCCCGGGGAGAGCCACCACACACTGCCGGTGGTGCCCACCTCGTGCGCGGCCAGGCCGATCAGCGCGAGGCCCAGTGTCATCAGCAGCGCTCCGGCCGCCACCACCTGGCGCCCGAGCCGGGCGGCCAGCCGGTGCGCGCAGGTGGAGGTGAGCAGGTAGCCGCCGCCGATGGTGGTGAAGACCAGCCCGGCGCCGAGCGCGTCCAGGCCGCGGCCCTGCTGCAGGTAGAGGGCGAGGACCAGGAAGAACGAGGCCTGGCCGAGCCAGAACACCAGCTGCGCGGCGATGCCGGTGGTGAATGCCCGCTCGCGCACCAGCCGGGTGTCCACCAGCGGGGAGGCGCTGAACCGGTGCTGGTGCGCGCCGAACGCGGCCAGCAGTGCGACCGAGCCGCCCAGGCAGAGCCACGTCCACAGGGGCCAGCCCTGCTCGCGGCCCTCGATCAGCGGCAGTACCAGGCCGGTCAGCGCGAGGGTGACCAGGACGGCGCCCACCGGGTCGAGCCCGGGTCGCTCCGGCGCGCGGGACTCCGGCAGGCTGCGGCGTACCAGCGCGAGGGCGGCGAGACCGACCGGCAGGTTGATCAGGAAGCAGCTGCGCCAGTCCAGCCCGAGGATGTCGGCCCGGATCAGCAGACCGCCGATGAGCTGGCCGAAGACCGCGCCGACCCCCATCGTCAGGCCGTACATCGCGAACGCCCTGGCCTGCGCCGTGCCGCTGTACGCCGTCCGCAGGATCGCCAGCACCTGCGGCCCGACCAACGCGGCGGCCAACCCCTGCAGCACCCGTGCGCCGATCAGTGCGGCCGCCGTCGGGGCCAGGCCGCAGCCCGCCGAGGCGAGCGTGAACAGGGCCAGCCCGAGCCCGAACATCCTGCGTCGCCCGTACCGGTCGCCGAGCCGCCCGGCGGTGATCAGTCCGACGGCCAGCGCCAGCCCGAAACCGGCGATCACCCACTGGATCGCGGCCGGGCCGGCTCTCAGGTCGATCTGCACGGACGGGACGGCGACGTTGACGATGAAGAAGTCGAGGGCGGTCATGAAGGTCGCGGCCAGTACGACCGGGAGCAGGCCCCGGGCCGGGCGGGCGGGTTCGGCGGACGGTGCGGTGCGGGCGGCGCGCAGGGCGGTGGTGCTCATCGCGGTCTCTTCTCGACGGGGTGGGTCGGGGGCGCGCGGTTCGCGCCCCCGGGAGGCGGGGCAGGCGGCGGGGCGGGCGGAGAACTCAGGCGGGTACGCGGTCCAGGAAGCCGAGCACCGACTCGACCAGGCCGTCCTCGCCCGCGACCAGTACGTCGAAGCCGATGATCAGCGCCTCGCCGCCGGCCGGTCCGAGGCCCCAGGTGAACCGGGCCAGGTGGTGGTGGGCGTCCACCGCGCCGAGGGTGAACGCCAGGCCCGGGAACTGGGCCTGCGCGGCGCCGATCGCGGTGGAGATCGCCTCCCGGCCGACCACGGCCATCAGCGGGTCGGTGTACTCCCCCTGCTCGCTCCACAGCTCGTCCACGAGCTTGCGGCGGGCGGCCGGGTCGGTCTCGTTCCAGGTGGCGATGTAGCGCTCGGCCAGCTGCTGGAGGTCGCTCACGGTGGTACTCCCTCGTCCGGGTCGCGGGCCGTTCCCGCTGGTCGAAACGGTACGGAGGACGCGCCCGGGGCGAATCGGTCGCGTATCGGTAATCGCGGCCGGGCATACCGGCGTTGGGGTCGGTAGGGTCGGCACATGCTGTACGGCAGGGAAGACGAGCAGGCCGTCCTCGCACGCCTGCTCGACGGGGCGCGGGACGGGCGCAGCGGCGCGCTGGTGCTGCGCGGCGAGCCGGGCATCGGCAAGACCGCGCTGTTGGAGCACGCGGCGGCCGTCGCCGGCTCCGACTTCCGGGTGGTCCGGGCGAGCGGTGTCGAGTGCGAGGCCGAGCTCTCCTACGCGGGGCTCAGCCTGCTGCTCGCCCCCGGCCTGGAGCTGCTGCCGGCCCTGCCGGGCCCCCAACGCCGGGCGCTGGAAGGCGCCTTCGGGTTGGCCGACGAGCCCGTGCCGGCCGGCGGCCGACTGCTCACCGGTCTGGCCACGCTCGGGCTGCTCGCCGAACTGGCCGTCGAGAAGCCCCTGTTGTGCCTGGTGGACGACGCACAGTGGCTCGACCGGGCCTCCGCCGAAGCCCTGCTGCTGGCCGCCCGCCGGCTTCAGGCCGAGGGGATCGTCCTGCTTCTCGCGGCCCGGGACGACGAGGAGGCGTTCCCGGCGGCCGGCCTGGCACAGCTGCGGATCGCCCCGCTCGGCGATCCGGCGGCCGCCGAGCTGCTGGCGGCCGGTCTGCCGCCGACCGTCCGCCGCCGGGTGCTGGCCGAGGCCCGGGGCAACCCGCTCGCGCTGACCGAGCTGCCCGCCGCGCTGGCGGCCGAGCCACCGGGTGAGGGCGCGCCCGGTGTCCTGCCGCTCACCGGCCGGCTCCGCCTCGCCTTCCACGGGCAGGTCACCGGGCTGCCGGCCGCCACCCGGACGCTGCTGCTGGTCGCCGCCGTCGAGGAGACCGGGGATCTGGCGACCGTGCTGCGCGCCGCCGGGGAGCTGGGCGCGGGGCCCGGGGCGCTGGCGCCCGCCGAGACGGCCGCTCTGGTGCGGGTCCAGGGCGAGGGGACACTCTCCTTCCGGCATCCGCTGGTGCGGGCCGCGATCGTCCAGCGGGCGCCCCTGCAGGCGCGGTTGGCGGCGCACCGGGCCCTGGGCGAGGCCCTGCCGGAGGGCGACCGCCGGACCTGGCACCTCGCCCTGGCGGCCACCGGTCCCGACGCCGCGCTCGCCGACGCGTTGGAACGGACCGCCGAACGGGCCGGGTCCCGCGGCGGCCACGGCGGCGCCCGCGCCGCGTACGAGCGCGCCGCCCGGCTCACGCCCGACCGGGACGGCGCCACCCGCCGACTGGTCCTCGCCGCCGAGGCCGCCACCGAGGAGGGGAGGTTGGAGCACGCCGAGGCCCTGGCCGACCGCGCCGGGGCACGGACCGACGATCCCTTCGCACACGCGCTGATCGCCCACATCCACGCCACCGCCGACTTCTGGCGCGGCGACCACCCGGCCGCGCTCCGCCGGCTGCTGGCCGCCGCCGGTACGGGCATCGAGCCCTCGCACGCCGCCCGGATGCTCTTCCAGGCGTTCCACGCCGCCTGGTACCTCGGCGAGGAGCAGGTGGGCGCCGTCCTGGAGCGGCTCGGCGCGCTCCGGTTGGAGCCGGGCGACCCGCTGGCGCCGCTGGCCCGCCACCTGCTGGCCGGCACCCTCCCGCTGCTCGGCCGGCCCGCGCCGCCACTGCCCCCGGCGCGGGAGACCGCCGCCGAGGCCCGCCGGGCCGGTGCGGCGCCGAGCGACCTGGTCCAGGTCTGCGGCGCCACGCTGGTCCTCGGCCGGGACGCGGAGACCTTCGAACTCGCCGCCGAACTCGCGGCCGAGGCCCGCGCGAAGGGCTACCTGGGCATCCTGCCCACCGTCCAGTTCTTCCTGGCCGAGGCCGAGCTCTTCCACGGGCGCCACCGCGACGCCGAGGTCACCGCGACCGAGGCCCTGGCGCTCGCCGAGGACACCGGCCAGCGCCAGTGGGTCAGCCAGCTCAGCGCGCTGCTGGCCCACCTGGCCGCGCTCACGGGGGCCGAGGAAGGCTGCACCGCGCTGGCCGCCGCCGCGCAGGCCGGCTCGGGCCCCGCCGGGGCGCCCTCGGCCGGTGATCCGTGGGCGCAGTGGTCGCTGGCCCTGCTCGATCTCGGCCGGGGCCGGGCCGCCGACGCGGCCGACCGCCTCCAGCGGCTCACCGGCGGCCGCCACCGCCACCACGTGTCCGCCACCCGCGCCGTCCCCGACCTGGTCGAGGCGGCCGTCCGCCTCGGCGCCCCGGAGCGTGCCGCCGAGGCGTACCAGCGCTTCGCCCGCTGGGCCGACGCCACCGGGCAACCCTGGGCGCGGGCCCTGAGCCTGCGCTGCCAGGCCCTGCTGGGGCCGGACGAGCGGGCCGAGTCGAGCTATCTCGCCGCCCTGGAGCTGCACCGGGACACCGGCCGACCGTTCGAACAGGGCCGCACCGCACTGCTGTACGGCGAGTGGCTGCGCCGCGGGCGCCGGCGCACGGACGCCCGCCCGCACCTGCGGGCCGCCCTGGAGGTCTTCGAACCGCTCGCCGCCCACCCCTGGGCCGAGCGCGCCCGCACCGAACTCACCGCCACCGGTGCGGCCGTCCCGGCGGGCCCCGGCGGCGGCGCGCCGGCCGGTCTCACCCCGCAGGAGCTGCAGATCGTCCGGCTGGCCGCCCGGGGGCTGTCCAACCGCGACATCGCCGCCCAGCTCTTCCTGAGCCCTCGTACGGTCGGCCACCACCTCTACAAGGCGTACCCCAAGCTCGGCGTCGCCTCCCGGGGCGAGCTCGCCGGACTGGTCTGACCGCGCCCCGCCCGGACCTACCGCCCGGACCGCTTCAGCCGCGCCGCGCCCGACGGCCCGCGCCCGACGGCCCGCGCCCGACGGCCCGCGCCCGACGGCCCGCGCCCGACGGCCCGCGCCCGACGGCCCGTGCCCGACGGCCCGCGCCCGGCCGTCCGCGCCCGGCCGGGCATGGCAGGAAAGGTGGGAAGCACGTCGTTGCCGCCCACCGGCACCGCTGCCAGGCTGGTGACATGACGACCCGCACCGTGCTGATCGTCCTCTTCGAGGGCGTGCAGAGCCTCGACGTGACCGGCCCGCTGGAGGTGTTCGCCGGCGCCGGCGCCGGGCGCCCGGACGGCTACCGGGTGCGGACGGCCGGTCTCGGCGGCGGCGTGGTGCGTACCGGAAGCGGGCTGCGGCTGCTGCCGGACGAGGACCTGGGCCTCGCCGCCCCGCCGCACACCCTGCTGGTGCCCGGAGGGGAGGGCACCGCCGACCCGGACCCGGCGATCGTGCGGCGGATCGCCGAACTGGCGGGCGGGGCGCAGCGGGTCGTCTCGGTCTGCACCGGCGCCTTCCTGCTCGCCGAGGCCGGCTTGCTGGCCGGGCGGCGGGCCACCACGCACTGGGCGTACTGCGAGACGCTCGCCCGCCGCTTTCCGGACACCGAGGTCGACCCCGAGCCGGTCTTCGTCCGGGACGGGCGGATCGCCACCTCGGCCGGGGTCACGGCGGGCATCGACCTCGCGCTGGCCCTGGTGGAGGAGGACCACGGCCGGGAGGCCGCCCTGCTGGTCGCCCGGCACCTGGTGATGTACCTGCGGCGGCCCGGCGGCCAGGCTCAGTTCAGTGTCCAGCTGGCCGCCCAGGTGGCCGAGCGACTGCCGCTGCGCGAGGTGCAGCGGTGGATCGCCGAGCATCCGGGCGCCGACCTCTCGGTGGACGCGCTGGCGGCGCGGGCGTCGCTGTCGCCGCGTCAGTTCGCCCGCGCGTTCAGCGCCGAGGTCGGCGTGAGCCCGGGTCGGTACGTCGACCGCGCCCGGTTGGAGGCCGCCCGCCGACGACTGGAGGACGGCACCGGCGGTGTCGAGGAGATCGCCAGGGCCTGCGGCTACGGCACCGCGGAGTCGATGCGGCGGGCGTTCGTCCGGACGCTCGCGGTGCCGCCGGTGGAGTACCGCCGCCGCTTCCGCTCCACCTGATCCCCGCCGCCGGGCCGCGGCCCGGCGGCAGGCCGGCGCCCGGCCAGGTCCGGCCATCGCCCGCCAGTGCCGGCCCGGCCCCGGCCTCCCCGCGTTCGGGGAGGCCGGGGGCTGCCGCGTCCGCCCGCGCTCGACCCGACCGTTTCCGCTTCGCCCGCCACCCACCCCGGGAGATCCCGTGCAGATCGCTGTGCTCCTGTACGACCGTTTCACCGCCCTCGACGCCGTCGGCCCCTACGAGATCCTGGGCCGGATCCCGGGCGCCGAGGTGGTGTTCACCGCCGTCCGTCCGGGGCCGGTCCGCTCCGACCTCGGCAGCCTGGCGCTCACCGCCGACGCGACGCTGTCCGAAGTGACCGCGCCGGACGTCCTGTTGGTCCCCGGCGGGCCGGGGACGGCGGACCTGCTGGCGGACCGGGCCGTGCTGGACTGGATCCGCGGCGTCGACGCCGGCACCGACTGGACCACCTCGGTGTGTTCGGGTTCGCTGCTGCTGGCCGCCGCCGGTCTGCTGACCGGCCGCCGGGCCACCTCGCACTGGATCGCCCTGGAGCACCTCGCGGCCCTCGGGGCCGTGCCCGCGCCGGAGCGGGTCGTGGTGGACGGCAAGTACGCCACGGCCGCCGGTGTCTCGGCCGGCATCGACCTCGCACTGCAGCTGACCGGGCGGATCGCGGGCGACGAGACCGCCCGGGCCGTCCAACTGGTCGTCGAGTACGACCCGCAGCCGCCGTACGACGCCGGATCCACCGCCAAGGCTCCGGCCGAGCTGGTGGCGGCGCTGCGGGCGAGCGGGCTCGCGGTCGGATGAGGCGCGGGGCGGGGTGGGGCGGGCTCCCGGCGCCGCCCCGCCCCGACCGGCCCCGCGAGCCAGCCCCGCTCCGGTCGGGCGGGGGCCCGGTCACCTTCAGACGGCGGCCCAGTGCGGATCCCGCCCGGAGAGCGCGAGGGCGCGGGTGAGGACGGAGGCGGTGGCCGGCACCTCCACCGGCTCGCCGAAGCCCTGGTACCGCCGGTACAGCTCCGCGTTGGCCTCGACCACCCCGAGCACCGCCAGGGCGGTCTCCGGCGAGCAGCGGTAGTCCTGCCCGGTGGCCCGGGCGACGTCCCAGCCGTGCACGACCAGCTCCGCCAGCAGCATCGCGGCGACCTCCGGGGCGGGCGTGACGCCGCCGCCGCTGTCGATCCCGCCCTCCCAGACCGCGGGTTCGGCCCAGGCGGCGACGGCCCGGTCGAGCTCGGCGGCGTACGCGTCGGCCCAGTCCGCGGCGGCGGTGAAGTCGCGGTTCTGCAACTCGTCGGAAAGCTGCTCCCGGCGGGCGCGGTGCGCCAACCCGTGGGAGGAGTACAGGACCCAGTGGTTGACCAGGGTGCGGGTGTCGAACCCGGCGCAGGGCGTGGGCCCGGCGAGTCGCCCGGGAGTGACGCCGCGGGCGATCCGGGCGGCCTCGGCGGCGCTCTCGGCCAGGGAGCGGTGCAGTTGTTCGTCCACGGGGCGGCCGGACCGGCCGGCGGTCTGCTCGAGGTTCTCGTTCATGCCCCGACCGTAGGCGGGGCGCCGGGCAGCGGTATTGAAGAAATGCGACAGCTACGCTGGGGAGATGACCGACCCCGGGATCGGCCGAGGTGTGCTCCGGCCGACGGCCGCCGCCGCACGGTACGAGCTGCTGCGCCAGGATCCGGCCGCCGACCTGGCCGCGCAGGTGGAGTTCCACTGGATCGTGCGGTGGGATCTGCGCGGCCGGGCCCCGCACGTCCAGAAGGTGCTCTCCCACCCCAACGTCCACCTGGTCTTCGAGGAGCCCCGGCCGACCGTCTACGGGGTGCAGCGGGGAGTGTTCTCGCGGCGGCTCTCCGGGGCGGGCCGGGTGCTCGGGACGAAGTTCCGGCCGGGGGCGTTCCGTCCACTGCTCGGCTCCCCGGTGGCGGCGCTGGCCGACCGGGCGGTGCCCGCGGCCGAGCTGTTCGGCCCGGCCGTCACCGAGGCCGGTCGGGCCGTCCTCGGCGCGGCGGAGCCGGCCGGGATGGCCGCCCTGGCGGAGGAGTTCCTGCGGAGCGTGCTGCCCGAACCCCACCCGGTGGCACGCGAGGTCGCGGACATCGTCGCCCTGATCACCGAGGCGCCCGCACTGCTGCGGGTCGACCAGGTCGCAGCCGCGTGCGGGTTGTCGGTCCGGACCCTGCAGCGGCTGTTCGCCGAATACGTCGGGGCGAGCCCGAAGTGGGTGCTGCGCCGGGCCCGCCTGCACGAGGCGGCGACCCGCGCCGAGGAGGGCGCCGGCATCGACTGGGCGGCCCTCGCGGCTGATCTCGGCTACGCGGACCAGGCCCACCTGGTGAGGGACTTCACCGCGACGGTCGGCTCGCCGCCCGCCCGGTACGCCCGGCACTGAGGCGGTACGGGCCGGTTGCCCCGTTGGCGCCTTGTGCGGCCTTTCGTGATGTGGCGTCACGTTCGTGGTGGTGTCGCCCGCTGTTCGGCGGACGGTCCCAGGCTTCGCCGCGCGTTCACGCGGGTGCCCCCACCGGGACACGGGGAGCCACTACTCATGACGCGAGCACCCCGCCGCCCGGCTTCCGGGCCCGCCCCACCAGGAGTCCGCGTGACCCGTAGCACCTTTCGACTCGCCGCCGTCCTCTGCGCCACCGGTCTCCTGGCGGGCGCGACCGTGAGCCAGGCCTACGCCCGTCCGGGCGAGGGCTCGGAGCACGGACCCCGCCGCGCCGCCGCCCAGCACGTGCTGCTGATCTCGGTCGACGGCCTGCACCAGAGCGACCTCGCCCGGTACGTCGCGCAGCACCCGGCGTCCGCGCTGGCCCGCCTGGTCGGCAACGGTGTGCAGTACACCGACGCCAGGGCCACCACGCCGTCCGACTCCTTCCCCGGCATGGTCGCCCAGGCCACCGGCGGCAGCCCCGGCACCACGGGCGTCTACTACGACGACACCTACGACGCGGCGCTGCTGCCGGCCGGCACCACGGACTGCAGGGGCGCGAAGCCCGGAGTGGAGGTCGACCTCACCGAGGACCTCGACCGCGACAAGTCCGCCCTGGACGCCGGCCAGGGCCTGTCGGGCCTGCCGGGCAGCATCCTCTCGCTGACCGGCCGGGCCGCCGACCTGCTCGACCCCACGAAGCTGCCGGTCGACCCGCGCACCTGCGAGCCGGTCTACCCGCACTCCTACCTCCAGGTGAACACGATCTTCGAGGTGGCCCGCGAGGCCGGACTGCGGACCGCCTGGTCGGACAAGCACGCTGCCTACGACATCCTCAACGGCCCGTCCGGCAAGGGGATTCAGGATCTCTTCGCACCGGAGATCAACAGTGACGCGATCGGCTACCCGGCCGGCGACGACTGGACCAAGGACAACCAGGCCACCGAGCAGTACGACGGCTACAAGGTGCAGGCGGTCCTCAACGAGATCGACGGCTACGACCACAGCCGTTCCCACCGGGTCGGCACCCCGGCGATCTTCGGCCTGAACCTCCAGTCCGTCTCCACCGCGCAGAAGCTGCCGGACTCCGACGGGCTCAAGGGCGGCTACGCGGCCAAGGACGTCCCGGGACCGCTGCTGGCGAAGAACCTCGACTTCGTCGACGCCCGGATCGGCGAGCTGACCGCCGAGCTCCGCAAGCAGCACCTGGACCGCAGCACCACGGTCATCCTGTCCGCCAAGCACGGCCAGTCGCCCGACGACCCGGCCGCGCTGACCCGGATCGACGACGCCCCGATCCTGGCCGGTCTGAACGCGGCCTGGAAGCAGCTCCACCCGCAGGCCGGTGACCTGGTGGTGCACGCCGTGGACGACGACGCGATGCTGCTCTGGCTGAGCGACCGCTCGCAGGCGGCCGCCGACTTCGCGAGGACCTACCTGCTGGCGCAGAGCGGCACCGGCACGGACATCGACAAGCAGCCGAAGCCCTTCACGACCGGCGGTCTGGCCAAGGTCTACGCGGGTGCGGCGGCGGCCGACTACTTCGGCGTCCGGGCCGGCGACTCACGGGTGCCGGACGTCTTCGGCGTCGCCCAGTACGGCGTCGTCTACACCGGTGGCACCAAGAAGATCGCCGAGCACGGCGGCACCGCGGCCGACGACCAGGCCGTCCCGCTGGTCGTGTCCGGCGCCGGCACCCCGGACGGCGTGCGCCGGTCCGCTCCGGTGCAGACCAAGCAGATCGCGCCCACGATCCTGAGCCTGCTCGGGCTGGACCCGCAGGCGCTGCAGGCCGTCCGCAAGGAGCACACGAACGTCCTGCCGGTCCGCTGAGCGCCGGCCCCGCCCGGGGCCCGGCCCGGAATCCGACCCCGCCCCCGGGTCCGGACACCACGCGGTGTCCGGACCCGGGGGCGGGGTGCGTCGGGCGGTGCTCCGGGCGTGCGGGCGGCCGAGCGCGGCGAGGGCTCAGGGGGTGCCGAGGGGCCGGCCGGTGCGGTGACGGCTGTCGGGCGCCGCCCGCGGCCGTCCTCGTCAGGGGGCGCGGTTTCGGGCACGATAAAGAAGCGCTATCCTATATCATCATGTCCGAGAGTAGCAGTATCGAGACGCTGGCGGCCATCCTCCGCGCCGAGATCGCCCGGCTCGCCCCCGGCGACCGGCTGCCCAGCAGCCGTGACCTGATCGTCCGACACGGCGTCGGTCCGGTCACCGTCGCGCGCGCGATCGCACTGCTCGCCGCCGAGGGCGTCGTGGTGACCCGCCCGGGCAGCGGCACCTACGTCGCCCCGCGCCGACCGCGGCCGACCGCCGACGCACCGGACATGTCCTGGCAGGCGGTCGCCCTGGCCGGGCGCGACTCCGACACCGGTGGTTCCGACGGTACCTCGGAAACCCTGCCGGACGGTGTCATCGCGATGGCCGGCGGCTACCTGCACGAGTCGCTCCAGCCGACCAGGGCGCTCGGCGCGGCGCTGGCCCGCGCCGCCCGGCGCCCGGACGCCTGGCACCGGGCCCCCACCGCCGGCCTCGCGCCGCTGCGCGCGATCTTCGCCCGGCTGGCCGGCGGCGCGGTCGGCCCGGAGGACGTCCTGGTCACCGGCGGGGCCCAGGGCGCCCTGTCGACGCTGTTCCGCGCGATCGCCCCGCCCGGGGGCCCCGTCCTGGTGGAGTCGCCCACCTACCCGGGCGCGCTGGCCGCCGCCCGCGCGGCGGGCCTGCGTCCGGTACCCGTACCGGTGGACGACGACGGCATCCGGCCCGACCTGCTCGCCGACGCCTTCGCGATGACCGGCGCCCGGCTGATGTACTGCCAGCCGACGGTCCACAACCCCACCGGCGCGATGCTCTCCCCCGGGCGCCGCCGCCAGATCGTGGACGTGGCCCGGGCCGCCGGGGCCTTCCTGATCGAGGACGACTTCGCCCGCCACCTGGGCCACGGCGCGCCGCTGCCCCGCGCGCTGGTCGCCGACGACCGCGACGGCACCGTGGTCAACCTGACCTCGCTCACCAAGCCGGCCTCGCCGAGCCTGCGGATCGGCGCGGTGATCGCCCGGGGCCCGGTGATGCGGCGGCTCCAGGCGATGCGCCTGGTCGACGACTTCTTCATCGCCCGCCCCCTGCAGGAGGCCGCGGTCGAACTGCTCAGCACGCCCGCCTGGGACCGCCACCTGCGGACGCTCGGCGGCGCCCTGCGAGAGCGCTGCGCGACGCTGGCCGACGCGCTGGCGCACGAGGTGCCCGACTGGACGCTCACCCGGTTGCCGGCCGGAGGGCTTCATCTCTGGCTGCAACTCCCGTCCGGTTCGGCCGACTCCGCCGTCGCGGCGGCCGCCCGGGCGCACGGCGTGGCGGTGGACGCGGGCGCCCGCTACTACCCGGCCGAACCCCAGGGCAGCTACCTGCGGGTCGGCTTCGCGGCGGCCGCCGATCTGAGCGAACTCACAGCGGCGGCGAGCCGGTTGGGCGCCGTGGCCCGGGAGGCCGGCCGCCACCGCTGAGCAGGGCGGGCGGCGCCGAAGGCCCTGGCCACCGTCGACCGGCCGTGGCCACCGTCCGTCGGCCGTGCTCACCGTCGGCCGTGCTCACCGTCGGCCGGCGGCGGGGATCGCGGTCACCGTCGGGCGGCGACCGCGATCCCCGCCGCCGTGCACACCCCGGCGCAGAGCAGCAGGGCGTACCCGGCTCCGTCGCCCGGTCCGGCCGCGCCGACGTCCACGAAGGCCCCCATCGCCGCGACGCCGACCGAAGCCCCCACCTGGCGCACCGAGTTGAGCAGTCCGCCGGCCGCGCCGGCCGCGCCCTCCGGCGCCGTGGTGATGACCGCCGCAGTCAGGGCCGGCAGGGCGTACGACACCCCGAACCCGGCGCAGAGCAGCCCGGCCGAGAGCGCCCGGTAGCCCCACCCGGCCGGCAGGGCCACGCCGAACAGCAGGCCCGCGCCGGCCAGCAGTCCGAGCCCCGCCACCACCGGACGCCACGGCCCCGTCCTGGCCACGATCCGGCCGGTCAGCAGCGGGTTGAAGGCGGTCGGGATCGTCATCGGCAGGAACGCGAGTCCGGTCCTCAGCGGCGACAGGTGCTGGGTCTGCCGGAACACCAGGGGCAGCACGAACAGGAGGCTGCTCAGGGTGAAGTTGACCGCCGCCCCCGCCAGCAGGGCGGGCCGCATCGCCCGGGCCCGCAGTACGGCGGGCGCCAGCACGGGGTTGTCGCCCCGTCGTTCGAGCGCGGCGAAGCAGAGCGCGGCCGCGACCAGCCCGGCCCCGGAGCCGGCGGCGTGGACGGTGTGCCCCGATCCGAGCGCGATCAGTGCGTCGGTCAGGAGCCCGAGGACGGTGCACGCGGCCAGTTGGCCGGTCCAGTTGATCGGCCGGGCGCCGCGCGGGCAGTGCACCCGCCGTCCGGCGGTCAGTCCCAGGGTGAGGAGCGCCAACGGGACGTTCACCAGGAACACCGCCCGCCAGCCCGCGAGCCCGACCAGCAGCCCGCCGACGATCGGGCCGGCAGCCATCGCCGCGCCGCTGGTGGCCGCCCAGGCGGCGACGGCGCGGGCGCGGGCGGCGGGCTCCGGGTAGAGCATGGTGATCATCACCATCGAGGCCGGTACGCAGGCCGCCGACGCCACGCCCAGCAGCCCCCGCAGCGCGACCAGCGTCCACAGGCCGGGCGCCAGGGCGCTGAGCAGCGAGGCGAGCCCGAACACCGCCATGCCCGCCCGGAACACCCGGTGCGCGCCGAAGCGGTCGGCCACCGCCCCGGCGGACAGCAGCAGGCCGCCGAAGGCGACGGTGTACCCGGTGACCGTCCATTGCAGGCCCGCGACCGAGCCGCCGAGCGAGCGGGCGATGTCCGGCTCGGCCACCGCCAGGACGGTCGTGTCCATCAGCACCGTGAAGTAGCCGAACGAGACGCCCAGCAGCGGTATCCAGGTGCGGGGGCGCCCCGGCGGCGCCGCCGGGGCGGCGGTGGGGGATACGGTGGCGGCCATGGCGGCCCCTTCCGGTGCGGATCGGCGTGGACGGGGCCCACTCTGCGGTCGTGCCGGGGCGGGCTCCACCGGCCCGGCCGCACACGGCGTTCGGAGGATCCGAACGCCGCTGCCGGTGGGGCCCGTACCGGGCCATCGAGGGGGAGCGGCATGGAACTTCGGCAGTTGCGGACGTTCGAGGCGGTG
Source organism: Kitasatospora sp. NBC_00315 (assembly GCF_041435095.1). Taxonomy (NCBI): domain Bacteria; kingdom Bacillati; phylum Actinomycetota; class Actinomycetes; order Kitasatosporales; family Streptomycetaceae; genus Kitasatospora; species Kitasatospora sp. NBC_00315. The sequence goes on from NZ_CP108025.1 coordinate 4,493,553, forward strand.
GTCGCCCACCGGACGGTCACCGAGGCCGCCGGCGTCCTCGGCCTCGCGCCGTCCTCCGTCTCGGAGCAGATCCGGACGCTGGAGCGGTCAGTCGGTGTCGACCTGTTCGAGCGCAGCCCGCGGGGGATGCGTCCCACCCCTGCGGGCGAGCGGATGCTGATCTGGGCCCGTCGCCTGCTGGAGCAGGCGGAGCAGGCCCGCCGGGAGGTGGCGGCGGAGCAACCGGTCGTGCGGATCGGCGCGTTGGAGACCATCGCGGTCACGCACGTGCCCGGTGTGCTCGCCAGGCTCGCCGAACGCCGGTCGGATCTCCGGGTCGAGGTCCGTTCGGACGGCGCCCGCGACCGGTTGCTCGGCGCCGTCGCCCGGGGCGAACTGGATGCGGCGCTGATCCTGGACACCGACGGCGAGCTCGGTGAGCTCGGCTTCGAAGTGCCCGCCGTGCCGATGGACTTCATCGATCTGGAGCCGGTCCGGCTGGCCCTGGTGGCGGCCCCCGGCCACCCGCTGGACGGCATCGGACGGTTGACCCGGAGTGATCTGCGGGGCCACCGGCTGCTGGTGAACGTCCCCGCCTGCTCGATCTGGCTGGCCGGTGAGCGCCTGCTGGGCGCGGACGTGGAACGGGTCCGGGCCGGCGGTACGGCGGTGATGGCCGGGTGGGCCCGACAGGGCCTGGGGGTCGCCCTGTTGCCGGAGTTCGCGGTCGCCGGTGAACTCGCGGCAGGCTCGCTGGTGCGGCTCCCGCTCGACGTCCCCGGCCTCACCCTGCGGCTGGTCTGGCGGGCGGGCCGGGAGGCCGACCGGGGCGTACGCGACATGCTCTACGCGGCCGGCGTCTGAGGGCTTCGGCCCGGGGGCCGCCCTGGTCGGTGGGAGTCGAGGCGGTCGGCAGCGGGGCCGTTCGGCGGCCGGGGCCGTTCGGGGACCGACCGGCTCCGGGGCTCGCCGGACCGCCGGCGCCGGTCAGCGCTTGACCGCGACCTTGACGGTCACCGGCTCCGCGTAGTGGCCGTCGGCCAGCGCACCGGCCGAGACGTCGAGGGAGGTGACGTCGGCCGCGAGACCGCTGGTGACCGAGAAGCGGAACAGGTGGTTGAGCACCCGGCCGTTCGGGCCGCTCTCCAGCGGCTGGGCCAGCGACCGGGTGTCGACGGTGACCCGGCCGCAGTCGTCCGAGGTCGGGAGCTTCACCCAGCTGCCCCCGGTGAACACCTCCGCGGTGACGTTCGCGGCGTCGAGACTCTCGTGGACGTGGGCGTTCGCCGGGGTCACGCCCAGGGTCAGCAGCGGGGCCAGCGAGCCGAACGCCGCCTTGGTGAGGTTGCCGGGGGAGACCTCGACCTCGACCGCCGGGCCGCCCACCGTCACCGAGGTCGGCCGCGGCGTCATGGTGGGCATCGAGGCGGTCGGCCGGTGCTCGTCCACGACCGCGAGGTGCCGCAGGGTCCTGCCGAGCAGCGGGAGCCGGGTGTGGGCGGGGACGTACGCGTCGGCCTCGACGGTGAGCGGGGCGGGGCCGTTGTCCGTGCTGAGCTGGATCCGGTACTGCACCGTCCGGCTCGCTCCCGGCGCCAGCGCGAACGCGGCCTTGTCGCCGGTGGTCGCGTAGTCCATCCCGAGGCCCTGGGAGAGGGGGACGTCCGTCCAGACGTCGCCGTCCTTGCGCTGCATCGTCCCCGAGAGGGTGCCCTCGACCACCTGGCACCGGGCGCCGACGAAGGGCTGCGCCGCGACGACCGGGGCGACGGCGGCCAGGCGGTGGCCGGTCGCGTTGGTCCAGGTCACCGAGAAGGCGGTCTGGCCGCCGGCCGGCAGCCGGTTCCCCTCGGCCAGGCCGTCGAACCGGACCGTGACGCTCTTGTCGGCGGCCGGCTCGGTGCCTGCGGAGACGGGCGTGATCCCGGACGGCGCGGTCGAGGCGGCGGTCGAGGCGACGGTCGGGGCAGCGGCGGGGGTCGAGGGGGCGGCCGACTCCTGGCCGGTGGTGGCCGTGGCGGTGGCCGTGGCGGACGAGGTCGCGGAGGCCGTCACCGCCGGGCTCGGGGAGCCGGCCGGCTGCCCGGCGGCGGTGCCCGCCTGCGGGTCCGTGCAGCCGACCGCGCCGACGGCGAGGAGGGCGGCGAGCGGCACGGAGACGGCGAGGCGCGGGGCCCACGCGGAGTCCTGACGACGGGCGGCGACAGCGGTGGCAATGGTTGCAAAACGGCGGAAAACGGATGCGTTCATGATGGAGGTCCCCCTGGGCACGGTTGGTGATCGTCTGTGAAGTGAGAGTCCGGCGCCGACCTGGTCGGCTCCCCCGGCTCCGCCGGCTCGTTCCTGCGCTCTCATCCAGATAGACGTGCATCCCCCCGGGAGGTTGCAGGTGGGTTCGGATTCTTTTTTCGAGGAATCCCCCGCAGGTGCCCGACCGGCGCCGACCGGGCGCCCGGCCACCTCCACGAGGGCCCCGACCGGAGGCTCCGCCCCGCCCTCTTGCGCCCCGCCCTCTTCTGTCCGGGCCTCTTGCGCCCCGGCCTCTTGCGCCCCGCCCTCTTCTGTCCGGGCCTCCTCCTGCCTACAGTCGGCAGGAGGTGCACGGGACCGGGGGGAACCGAATGAACGAGCTCCAACACGTGGTCCGCAGAAGCGCCCTGCTGTCGAGACTGCTCACGGCCCTGGTCGCGCTCGCCTTCCTGCTGCTCCTCCACGGCCTGGTGCGGGACAACCTCTCCGCGGCGAGCGCCGCGCACTGGCCCTGGCGGCCGAGGCTGCTGGACACCCAGAGCGCGACCGCCGCGCTCCTCGCCACGGGAGGGGCGGCCCTGGCCCGCGCCCAGTACGCGCGCACCGTCCGGCCCGCCCTCGGCGGCCAGGGCCGGGTGATGGCCGGCCTCGCGCCCGACGGCCGCCTGGTCTGGGCCGCCGCTCTGCTGAACGCCGCTCAGGACGTGGCCGTCATCACGGAGGTCAGCTACCTCGTCACCCGGAGCGCCGCGACCGAGGACGGCCCGCCGGAGCCGGTGACCGGATGGGTGGACTCGCTGACCGCCAGGGCGGCCGTCCGGGAGCTCGGCCCGGTCCACCACCGGGACTTCCTGTTGACCGTGCTGGCACGGGGCTACCCACTGGCCCCGCAGAGCACGGTGGTGCTGTCCTGGTTCACCGAGCAGGCCATGAGCCAGGTCGCCGAGGTGTACGTCCGGGTCCGGGTCGAGGACCGGGTCGGCGATGTCCACGAGCGCATCGTCCGCTGCCTCAAGGACGCGGAACGCGCCCCCTCCCACCCCAGCCCCGACCCGCTCTGAGGCCGGTCGCGCAGACGGTCCGGGGTGGCCTCCGGATGCGCTGGTGGTCACTGTCGGGCGGACCGGTTGCCGTACCTCGCCGCGCCACTGCACCGCCGGGCAGCGGACCTCCTCGGCGGATGTCGGGTCGGGGGGCGGCTTCAGCGGGTGCGGGCCGTCGGCGTCTGGTCGACGAGGATGGCGGTCGTGCGTTCCAGGAGAGCGCAGAGGGAGGCGTGCTCGGCGGGCGTGAACCCGGCGCTGAGTGCGCGCTCGAGGACGACCACCTCCTGATAGGCGCGGTCCAGCACCGCCCGGCCCTCGTCGGTCAGTGTGGCGATCTGCACCTTGGCGTGTACCGGGGACGGGTCGCGGCGGATGAGCTCCTTGACCTCCATGTTGGTCAGGACGCTGGCCATGCTCTGCTGCGTCACCCCGCAGGACCGGGCGGTCTGGGCGGCGGACATGCCGCCCTCGCGGGAGAGGGTCAGCAGCACCGTGTACTGCGTCATGGTCAGTCCGTGGCCGCGCAGGACCGCCTCGTGGTGTGCCATCAGCGCCTGCTCCGCGCGCCTGATCCGAGTACAGAGGTACTCCTCGGCCGGGATGTCCGCCATGTGCTCACTCCAATACTCAGGTTCCTGTGTTGACTCAGGTATCTGCTACACCTAGTGTTCCTTGTGACACAGGATACTGAGTCAGAACAGGAGACTGTATTCATGAGGGCGATCATTCTCACCGGCGACGGCACCTACCGGGCCACCGAACTCGACGAGCCCACGGCCGGCCCCGGTGAGGTCGCGATCCGGGTCGCCCATGCCGGCATCCAGTGGGGCGACACGATGGTCCGGGACGGTCACTTCGCGGTGCCGCGTCCCTTCGTCCCGGGGTTCGAGGCGAGCGGGCACATCGTCGCGGTCGGCGAGGGTGTGGGCGAGGGCCGCCTGGGTGAAGCCGTGGTCGCCCTGACCACGGCCGGTGCGTGGGCGGAGGTGGTCGTGGCACCCGCGGTGCTGGCGCTGCCGACCGGCGAAATCCCGCTGCGGACAGCGGCAGGATTCGGTTGGGGCACACCGACTGCCTACGACCTCGTCAACACCGCCACGCGGGTGCGCCCCGGTGAGAGCGTGCTGATCCACGCGGGTGGCGGCGGAGTCGGCACGCTCGCCGTCCAGTTCGCCCGGTTGGCCGGTGCGGGCCGGATCGTCGGGGTGGTCGGCAGCGCGGCGAAGGCCGAGTACGCCGGCAGGTTCGGCTACGACGAGGTTCTGCTGCGCGACGAGTTCCCGGCGAAGCTCGACGGCGAGCGATTCGACGTGATCCTCGATCCGGTCGGCGGCCTGACCCGACAGCACAGCCTGCGGAGGCTCGCGCCGCACGGCCGGCTGGCGGTGTACGGCAACATCAGCGGCTACGAGCCCATCCTCGCCGACACCAACGACCTCCTCATGGAGGGCAAGTCACTCGTGACCTACAACAGCAACCTGTTGAGCCGGACTCACCCCGAGCGTCTCGCCGACACCGCCGCCCGCGCACTCGAACTCCTCACCCAGGAGCGGATACGCATCGACATCACAGCCGAATACAGCCCTGCGGAACTCGGCCTCGCGGTCCAGCGGCTGTTCGAGGGCGCGACCAACGGAAAGAGCGTCCTCCGGGTCGCCGGCCACCTCGGTGAGTGGTGAGCGGTGAGTGGTGAGCAGAAGAGGGGTGCGGACGGGGTTCGCACGCCGGCGATCGCGATGTGCCGCCGGTCGCTGACACCGGCGGATCGCCCGACCTTGCGGCCGGTGACGGCCCCCGGCGCCCTGGGGAGCCGCGGCGCCCGCGTGCCGGCCGCCGCCGGCGGCCCTACCGGATCTCTCCGGTAGGGCCGCTGTACCGCTGGGTCGCGGCGGCGGGAGCTGAACCCGCGCCCTCCTTGCCTTGGGCCACGGGCACCTAGGTCGTCGAGGTCGACCGGGTGGTTCCTCTCGACGTCCAGGCGATCGGGACGAAGCCGGGCAGGCGATCCGGCTACGCGAACGTGTCCGGGTAGCCGAGGTCGTAGTGGGGTGAGGTGGAGGAGGTCCAGGTGGTGCCGTCGAACTTGTCGCAGAGGGCTTGGTCGCCGGTGCCGACGCGGCGGCAGTAGGAGATGGTGCCGTCGGTGTTGGTGAGCCAGGAGCGGTCGGTGGCGTAGCCCCAGTCGTTGGCGGTGGAGCTGACGCTGGTCCAGCCGGTGGGTTTGAGGACGTTGCAGACGAGTGTCTGTGAGGTCTGGTCGCCGGAACGGCCGCAGACCGCGGGGCCGTCCTTCGTCGTCAGGTGGGCCATGTCAGCGGAGTCCGTGCTGGTCTGCACGTATCGGGTAGTGGCGGCGGAGACTCCGGAGGCGTTGTGGGCCACGACGGAGTAGGTGTAGTCCTGCTTCGCAGAGACCTGGATGTCCAGCAGCCGGGTACCGGTGACCGTGGCCAGGAGCACTCCGTTCCGGCTCACCTGGTAGTCGGCCGCGCCGGCGGCGGCACCCCACTGGAGGTCAACCCGTGAACCATGGGTCAACGCCGCGATGCTGCCGAGTGAGGACGGTACGGCCTGCGGCCCCGGGCCGGTGGCGAGGTCCTTGAAGTGGATGTACTGGAAGGTGCCGGTCGGTACCGTGCGCTCGTTGTACGTGCCGGTGTAGTTGTAGTTGTACTCCTCGATGGTCACGGTGCTGGTGCCCACCGATTCCACCCAGGCGACGTGGCCCGAGCCCCAGGCGACGGAACCCAGGCCGGGGCTGCCGTTGACGGTGAAGCCCAACGCCTGGGCCCGACTTCCCCAATCGGTGGCGTTGGCGTTGAACGGCATCTCGAAGCCGTTCCGGCTGTGCAGCCGCCAAGCGGCGAAGCTCGTGCACTCCCGGTTGTACTCGTGCCAGGTGTCGATCAGGGAGTCCATGGGAGCGGTTCTCCAGGGGGACGGGTAGTCGTCGACCCCGGCCGAAGCCGACGGCAGAGCCACGACGGAGAGCAGTATCGTCAGAAGGCCGTCAACAGACCACCGGCAAGTCGCCGCAGTCTGCTGTGAGTACGGCCTGATATCGCGCCGGAGGGCGCCGGTCTCCCAGCGGACACTGAACCCATGTTGAAGCCTTCCACCCCCGGCGCCCCGCGGCCGTGCGGTCACGGGTGCCGACGCCGCCACGGGAATCCTCGACACAGGGGTGCTTGATCAGGTCAACAAGCCAGTTCCATTCACTCGAACGGGCTAGGGCTGGTTGCTCCAGTGAGAGGAGATGCGGATGGGTCTTCGAAAAGCTCGGCGCGACGCCCACCGGTCCACCCTCCGGCGAAGCGAAGCATCATGGCTGTGGACAGTCAACTTCCCTGGAAAGTAATCAAGTTGATGCAAGCGGTCGGCCGGCCTCGGCCGTGTCGGACGGGCCCGCGCGGTCGGGGGCGACGGTCCGGGAGGACGGTCGGGGCGCCGGCGGTCGGCACAGTCGCCGTACTGCGCGCGGCAGGCACGGCAGAGGCCCTGCCGGATCTCGCCGACAAGGCCTCTGTACCGCCGGGGCGTGGTGGCGGCCCTGAACCCGCGGCCGCGCTGTCCTGAAGCAACGCGGACACCGGGGCGACCTCGGGGACAAGCGCCGCCGACCCGCACCGACAGCCGCTGGATGTTCGTGGCTGTTCGCCGATCCGCTGCCCCGTCGCAGCTCAGTCGGACCCTCGGTCGACCGGCCGAGAGGTGTCGTTCGTGCCTCCGTCCCGGCCGGCGACGGCCGCGGCGAGCGCGAGGTAGGCCTCGACCTTTGCCGCCTCGACGATGGTCGAGTCCGACAGCCGCTTGGGCAGTTTCGCCAAGTACGCCTGAGCGGCGTTGACGTGGTCGAGGTAGTCACTCATGCGGTCCCCCAGGAAGATGGTCGTTCGATGCATCCCGAGCGTAGGCCCAGCCCGCGCGTGGCGGAGTCTCTCCGGCCTCATCGGAGCTGTTGGGACCGGATACCGCTTCCGGAGGGCGAGAGTCCGCAACCGTCCGCACAGGCGGGCTGCCACTGATCTGCCGGGAGTGTCGGCCGGTGCTTCGATGCGGGAGTTCCTCGGCGCCGCACTGGAGAGACTGCTGTTCCCGGGCTCGATCACGTGGTTGGAGACATCGCCGTCCGGCGCCCCTGACCTGGCACCCCGGCACACACACCGAACCGCACTCACGAACGCCCCGGCCCCGCTCGTCGCGGCCTCCCGAAGCGGCGTCAACTGCGCCGGAATCCGGACGACCTGCGGACCGGAGGAACTGCTGGGCGCCTGGAGCGCCCGCTGACCTGCCACTGCCTGCCGAGCCTTGCCGGAGTCCAGCAGATACGGGGGCGGCCCGGCGTCAGCCGTTTCCGGCGGCATCCCATCTGACGCGACGGGTTGAGAAGATCACCGGCGGCCACGGCAGTTGCTGTGCCTCGTGCGGCAGACACGCCAGAGGCCCTACCGGATCTCTCCGGTAGGGCCTCTGTACAACTGGGTCGGGGTGGCGGGATTTGAACCCACGGCCTCTTCGTCCCGAATTACAGGCAGCGCGGTCGCTGAAGTCATCTATGCAGGTCATGGGTGGTGCGAGGGGTGCTGACGGTCGCTGCTGGACGGCCTGGTTGCTGTACTTCACTGCTGTACTTCTGCCTCCTGGTGATCGGGTCGGTCGGTGGCCTCAGCCGCTCTCCGGCGCACGGGCAGGCGACGAGCAACGAGGGTTGGCTGATCAGGTGAGCGCCGCGCCAGCGAGGGCACACAGCTCGGTACGGTTTGTCGAGCGCCTCCGCTGGGACGCTGCAGTGAGTGCGCACCAACACCTCGCGGTCTGCGGCGCGGTAGTCGTGGACGCGGAGCCAGAGGGTGCTCATCACCATCGCGAACTGCCTGCCGTGACTGCGAAGTGCGCAGCCGCTGTAGTAACGGTTGTCGGTGACCTCGCTGAGCGGTGCGAGCTGATCGGTGACGAGCGCGGCGAGGCTGCGGGATCCGCTGATCCAGGGATGAAGAACCCGGTGATGCCGGCGAGTCGGCCGTGGCGGTGGAGTGCGGTGCTCATGCCCGCCCTGGCAGTCTCGCCCTCGCCGGCACAGTTTGCTGCCATCGCGGAATAGATAGATAATGAAAGGCGACTCGGAATTCTCACATCCGGACTGGCGTACATGAATATGCTTGCCGATATCTTGATGAAGATTGATGGAATTGGGCTTGAGCTCGCCGATCCGCAAGGGGACTCATCGGCAGCCAAGCCAGTCGAGCATGGCCCTCTTTCGCAGCGCAGCCCGGTTCAGCAGCTGTTCCAGCGCCGGATTATTCAAGGGGCCATATCGCGGGAGACATTCCAGCATCCGGCAATCCAAGGAGCGCACTTACCTCGACTCGACGAAGCAGTGTGGTACCGAAAGGCGAGACGGCTTCCAAGCGTTCATCGTTCATTCTCGCAGTGGACCCGTGCTGTAGCAGTCGGTGGATACGTTTACCTGATACCCGAGGATGACTCACCTGCTCCGGATATTCAACTGTTCTCTAGGCTCGGAGGCATTCGTGGCCAGGTGAGGATTACAGGAGTGGCCGTGGATGGCATGACGCTCCAAGTGGCAGAACTTCGCTTCGAGACAGATCTCCGATGCCCCGAGGGTCCATGTGACAACGATGGTGGGTGCGGGGGATGCTGCGGAAAGTGCCGATGCGTTCGCTCTCTCCAGGGCGATTTTCTCATGAAAAAGTGCTTTTGCCCGCAGCATCACTAGGATGTCGCCATGCAGCCTGTATCTTACCTGTCAATTGGAACGGCGACTACTGCCTGTATTGGTACCTGGCTTGTTGGGGTTGTAGCTGGCATTATTGCGATTCAGCAGCTACGCAATGCCTCCTTCTTGCCCTGTGCAACTGCGGGCTGGGAGATCGGATGGCAAGGGGAGGAAGAAGCGAAGAATCGGCGCATGGTGGTCATTCACCTAACGAATCACGGTGGCGCCGCAGGGATGGTTGAACGCATCGTCATGACGGATCCAGACCATGATGTAATTGACGCTACGATCTGCGTTGGCTGGGAGGAGGCGCCCCAGCAGCCCCTCCCATTTATATTACCCGGAAAATCATCTGCGGTGATTGTACTCAAGCCGTCAGAGTCGCCCCAGTTTGTCGGCAACAGAAGGGCGCTCGTCATATATGGCAACGGCAAGAAGAAATGCCTTCCCATGAAGAAGGTGGAGCTGAGTCTCAGTGCGGAGAAAACTACGATCCCCCCGGGCGCATTGGTTAATACTGGAAGTGCAGATCTGGGGGAGCATTAGGGGTTGACCGTATCAGCGGTCGCCAACCGATCTGGCGACCAGTAGGGAGTACCCGAGGTAGAAGTGGCTCAGCTGCGTCATGACGGAGAGGAAGTTGAGAGTCTCCCACTTGTGTTGGAAATCGTCATTGGCGACCTCTTGGAACGCCTCGGCGTGGCGGTCCCAGTGGATCAGGTCTCCGTACTGGAAGAGGGAGAGGACCTCTTGTGGCTTGACGTCCTCGCCTGGCACGGGCAGGTTCGGATGCGCCCCCATCAGTTCGAGTGCCCGGCGGTCTGCCATCGCTGTGAGCAAGCGGGAGTTCAGCTGCCCGTGGGCGCGGTTCCACAGTCGTTGAAGCTCTAGCCGTTGATCGCGGTGTTCGTCGTGATGCTGATGTGCTATTTGGCCGATGATCTTTCGCACCTGGCTGTAGCTCGCTGGCTCCTGCGCGCTCGCCATCTGGCGGAAGAGGACGGTGGTCCCTCGGATGGCTTCCTTCACTGGGAAGTCGGCAACCACCGCCTCGACTCCGTCATTCATGTTGATGGAGACTCCGCTGCTGTGGCTGAGGACCGTGGACTCAGACAGCTCCTGGCAGGTATGGACGTATCGACGCAGGATCCTCAGCTCGGCAGCAGAGATTCCTGGGAGCTTCGCGAACGATGCGGGGTTGGGCAGGTCGAAGACGAGTCGGAAGAGCTGCCACCAGTAGGCGTAACCTTCCGGATTTGGGCTGCGATCGGCATACGGTGGTGCGAACCGCAATGGCTGAGGTAGAGCCAATGCTCGCGGCTCTACGGCTTGCACGTGCTGTACGTCGTCCTTGGCCACAGGGCAAGTTTGGCAGACTGCCCAGCGGGTCGGCGCTGCCGGATGGATGTCGCCTCGGCGTTGTCACGGCTGACAGTGTCCTGCTGCATTTCCAGTCGTGTCCCTCCGCATCGCGGTCATGGACAGCTCGGCGAGACGGGGGAGGAAGGTCACGTCGAGCTGATCGACCGGGTGCAGCAGGCTCCGCTCGCAGGTCTCCGCGACCCACACCGTGTAGCCAGCTCGCGGGTAGGCCGTGTTGATGCCGATCTCGCCCTTCGGGATTGTGCCGTTAAACGGCGTCGGGATGCCCTCGGCGTTCCAGTAGTCCCAAACCTCAAGGGCCTTCGCCTGCTCGAAGGCGAGATATAGCTGCGGGTAGCGGTCGATGATGCGCATCTCGCGGAAGATGAGCTGGCCCAGCAGGTGTGGCGTGGTCGCTGCGAGGACGTCGAAGTCCGCGTCGCGGAACGTGACGGACGCCGCGTCCTGGCCGGGTGCGAGTACCACGGTGGCGAACAGGTGGGACAGGCGGCGCCTGGTGAAGCGGGCCACCCCGGATGTCAGGCCAGCCTCGATCTGTCCGACGAGTTGGAGGAGGCGGTCGTGTCCTGGGTTGAAGCGGGACAGGTCGAAGAGCTGGTCCATGCCCTGGACCGCCGAGAACGCCAGCCGCTTGTAGAGGCGGTTGTTCATCTCTCCGAGCTGGGCGTACGTCTTGGTCTCGGGTGTCGTGGAGTGGAGCATCAGGTACTCGGACAGCACCTCGAAGTAGAGGTAGCCGAGGAACGGGAAGGCCGGCACGGTGGCGGCGAGCTGGTCGATGAACTCGGCGTCCGGCGTCGGCGTTCCGGCGGCGTTGGCGAGGAGGGTGTCGAGGAAGGGTGCCGCTGCGCGGAGCCGGTCCAGCACCGCTCGGCGGAGCTGGGTGTCCTCGGTCTCGGTGAGGAAGCTGCGGTGGGTGAGGTAGGTGCGTAGGTGGATGGCTCCCAGCCGGAGGTAGTCGATTCCCTTTGGCGGCACGGGAGCGTCGGGGGTGATTTCGAAGACCAGGGTGCGGGTGTGCTTCTTGGTCTCCAGTAGGTAGGTGCCCAGGTTGTGGGGGCGTAGGCCAGCGGGCTCGGGGGTGAGGGGAGCGCAGTAGAGGGCCGCGACGAGGCAGCCGGTGGAGGCGTAGAGGTGTCCGCTGGCGCGGATGGCGTGCAGGGCCACAGTGGTGTGCATGAGGTGGATGGGGCGTCCGGCGGCCAGTGTCTTGGTCAGGGAGTTGTCGCTCAGCAGCCACCCGTTGGGTGTCTCGTGTTCGAGGTGGTGGCGCCAGTCGGCTTCGGTCTCGGCGAGGCCGGCCGGGCCAGGTCGGGTGGCGCGGCTGGTGTGGTCGGTGTGGGCGTTGTCCCACTCGTGGTGCATGGATGACCTCCTACTGCCGAATGTTGAGGAGCTGGCGGGCTTGGATGAGCGCACCGTGGTTGGTTGCGCCGTTGAGTCGGGCCTGTTCGCTTCGGATGACCAGGTCGAAGGCGACGGGGTGGAGCCATGCGGGGATGACGATGCGCAGGTGGGAGGGGTCGGGCCACCAGCGGGTGAGGGGAAGTCGGTAGCGGTCCAGGCAGTCGGCCGCCTTGAGCAGGTCGATCAGGTGGGGCGCCCGCTGGTAGGCGCGGTTCTGCTCAGGGGTGAAGTCCGAGTACGGGACGTCGTGGAGGCCGATCGCGGCGGCTACCTGTTTCGAGAGGTCCGGTGGTAGTTCGCGGCCGAGCATGGTGGTGACGGCGGGCTGGTTGCGGGTGAACCAGAGTGCTGCCCGTCGACCGTGCCCGGGATCGTCGCGGTCGTCGCGCCGCCGGCAGTCGTGGACTGCTGCAGCGGCGCAGAGGGCGGCACTGTGATCGCGGTCGAGTCCGTACTCCTGGGCGAGAAGACCGGCGAGCAGGGAGACGCGAGCGTTGTGCCGGATACCGTGGATGGAGTCGACGAGCTGGGGCTGCGCGAACCAGGTCGCGTCCGGTACCAGCATGAGCGGCGGATATGGCAGGGTGGGCGGCGCTGCTGAGGCTTCGGGCCGGTTTCTGGCGATCCAGGCGAGTGTGTCCTGGTCCATGACCTGATGGGCTGGAAGGCTCCGGTTCTCGGCGAGTTCTCTGAGCGACGCGGTGCTCTGCTCCGGCGTTCGTGAGGTCATCTCTGGTTCCTCGAAGGGAAGAGGTTCGGTGGGCGTCAAGCTGGGCGTGGCGGTGCTGACCATGGGCACGCGGCCGAAGGAGTTGGCCGAGCTGCTGGCCTCGGTGGAGATGCAGACGGTCAAGGCCGCGAAGGTCGTGGTGGTCGGGAACGGGTGCGCACTGCCGGAACTGCCGCCGTGGGTCGAGAGCGTGGAGCTTGCGGACAACCTCGGGGTGACCGGCGGCCGGAACGTCGCCCTGGATCATTTGCGGGACGTGGACGTGGTGATCGACCTGGACGACGACGGCCTGCTGGTCGCTGACGACGTCCTCGCACGGATCGCTGCTCTGTACGAAGGCGACCCGGACCTCGGGATCGTCGGTTTCCGGATCGCAGACGAGACCGGCGTTACCCAGCGGCGCCACGTCCCCCGGCTGCGGGCCGGAGATCCGATGCGTGGCGGTGAGGTGACCGGCTTCCTCGGCGGTGGCCACGCGCTGTCCTCGAAGATGCTGGGCCAGGTCGGGGGCTGGCCGGACGCCTTCTTCTTCGCGCACGAGGAGACCGACATGGCTTGGCGGGCGCTGGATGCCGGGTGGCGGGTGCTGTACGTCCCTGAGCTGTTGCTCCAGCACCCGCGCACCAGCCCGACCCGGCACTCCTTCTTCTACCGGGTGAACGCCCGAAACCGGGTGTACCTGGCGCGCCGGCACCTGCCCGCTCTGCTGGTGCCGGTCTACCTCGGGGTGTGGGTGGCGCTCACCGTCGCCCGGACCCGGGACGTGGCCGGGCTGAAGGCGTGGTTCGCAGGCTTCGCCGAGGGCTGGCGCACGCCGTGCGGCCGACGCAAGCCGATGCGCTGGCGCACGGTGTGGACCATGACCCGGCTGGGCCGACCTCCGATCATCTAGGCCGCTGCCGCCTGGCGCATCCAGTCCGGGATGGCGTCGGGAGTGGCCTTCAGCCAGGCCACGTAGCGGGCGACGCCTTCCGCCATCGTGATGGCCGGCCTCCAGCCCAGCAGGTCCTCCATTCGCTGGACGGAGGCGTAACCGCCCTCGGGGTCGCCGGGCGGCATGGGCGTCTCGATCAGCTGGACGTCCGGGTAGTGGCTGCGGACGAGTTCGGCGACTTGCCGAATCGAAGTTCCGGTTCCGGTACCGATGTTGATGGTCTCGTTGTGTGCGCGGGGTGCGACCAGCGCCCGCAGAGTGCCGGTGGCGATGTCGTCGACGTGGACCATGTCGCGGATCTGGTGGCCGCCGCCGTTGAGGTGCAGCGGCAGGCCGAGTGCGGCCCGCATGGCGAACCAGGCGACCACCCAGGAGTGGCTCCGCTCCTTGACGACCTGCGGTTCGCCATAGACCGAGAAGTACCGCACGACGGCATATGAGATGCCGGCACCGCCGAGCACCGCGGCGGTCTGGTACTCGCCCCACGCCTTGCTGTTGCCGTACACCGACACCGGCTGGACCGCTGCGTTCTCCACGAACTGCGGGCTGCCGTTGCCGTAGACGCTGGCGGAGGAGACGAACACCATCCTGCGCAGCCGGTCCGAGGCGGCGACGGCGTCCAGGACCCGCTGGGTACCGGTGATGTTGGTGTCGATGGCGTCCAGCGGCCGACGTGTGCAGGCCGCCACATCGGCCAGGGCGGCGGCGTGGATCACGTAGTCGCAGCCGGAGATCACCTTGCGCATCAGCTCCGGCTCGGCGATGTCGCCGATGATGAAGTCCGGGGCGGAGGCGTCGATGCCGAACCGCTCGCGGTACACCTCGTGCGGGTAGGCGTCGAGCTTGCATACCGAGATGGGGCGGGCGCCGAGCCGGCGGAGCTGGGACGTGATGCGGCTGCCGATGAGGCCACCGGCACCAGTGACCAGGACGGTCTTTCCTGAGAGCTGTTCGAGGGACAAGGGAGGTTCTTCCTCTCACACGTGGGATGGGCGTGCTGCGGCGACGCGCGGGTCAGCTGTCGCGGTGTTGCGGGCAGCGACATGCAGGCCAGGTGGCCGACGGGTGGTAGGCGTAGGCGTCGGGTTCCGATTCCACGGTGATGACGCCGGAGTCGTCGTACCGGGTGCCGTCCTTCGCGATCTTGAACGTGCGGATATACAGGCCCTGGTGGCGGTCCTCCGGGAGCTTGAAGTCCGAGGAGTTCTCAGCGCTCACGCCGCCGACTCCCGGTGCCGCTCGCGGCGGCGGCGACCGGCAGCGAGCTGACGCAGGACCAGGGCGCGTCGGCGGGCGCGTTCTCGGTTCGGGACGAAGATGACGGTCCGGTCGCTGGCCTGGATGTGGATCTCGGCGCTGTTCACGCGGCGCTCCCGAAGCGGATGTTCCTGGTCACGTCGCAGGGCCAGAGGCTCTCGCATCGGACGCACAGCCGGTCCTTGCTGCGGTGCTCGTCCAGCAGCATGCGATTGCTGGTCGCGGCGGCGCCCTCCCGCGTCGGACTCGTGGATCGGCGCGGGATCGGCCGGGTGGGGTACACGAGCGTGGAGGCGATGTTGAGGCTCCACGGGTGCGGTGTGCGGTCGGCAGTCGTCATCAGCCTCTCCGGGGTCGCGAGTTGGCGGGGCGGCTCTCGATGCCGGATGCATGGCTTGAGCCGCCGCAGGCCGCCGCTCCGCAGGGGTCCAGGACCCGAATCGGCTCCACCCTGCGGAGCGGCATGCAGTTAGTGAACCGCCTAATCGCTACTGGGAGTACGGTGTTGGGCACGCTATGCGGTTTAAGCGGTTTAACGGCCCGTCATGGAGGTGCGCTTTGGCGCCGACGAGGGAACCGAACGAGCGGCTGCGGAAGGTCATCGACGAGACGAAACTCTCCGGCGATGCGATCGCGCGCCTGGTCAGGCGGGTGGCGGCCGAGCATGACGAGCTCCTGGAGACCAACAAGTCGAGCATCACGCACTGGAAGAATGGTGGTCAGCCGGCCGGGAACGTCGGTGCTTTCCTGGCCGAGGCGTTAGGCCGCGCGCTCGGCGGACGGGTTGTGACGCTGGAGCAGATCGGCCTGATCGCGCCCGCGCCCCAAAAACCCGACTGGGACGCGGATACGCTGAGCGCGCTGGCCGAACTCGGGAGAACCGACGTGGACGTGGAACGCAGGCGGGCGCTGGGGGTGGCGGTCTACTCGGTGGCCGCACTCTCGCTGCCCGGCGAGGACTGGTGGCAGCGCATGGCCGAGCGGGGCAGTGCGCGCAGCTCTGCCGCAACCCGGCGGGTCGGCCCTGGCGACCTCGCAGCCGTCCGCGACATGACCACCCTGTTCTCCCAAGTGGACCAACGGCGAGGCGGTGGTCACGCCTGGACGTCCGTGGTGCAGTACCTGGCGACCGACGTCACCGCCTACCTGCGGGGGAAGTTCACGGACGAGCGTGTTCGCCGTGATCTCTTCTCGGCAGCCAGCGAACTCGCCTACCTGGCGGGTTGGATGGCGTTCGACGGTGGCCAGCACGCGACAGCGCAGCGGTACTTCGCCGAGGCGGTGAAACTCGCGGCCGAGGCCGGCGATCCGCCGATGGCCGCTCACGTACTGCGGGCGATGGCGCACCAGGCCATCGACCTCGGACACCACCAGCAGGCTCTCAATCTCGCTGCCGCATCCGTCGACGGCGACCGGTACACGCTCGCCTCCCCACGTGAGCGGGCTCTCCTCGGCGTCGTCCACGCCCGGAGCCTGGCCGCCGCCGGACGCAAGAACGCGGCCGCCAAGGCGCTGCTGCGGGCCGAAGACGACCTGTCCGCCGCGAGCGACGACATCGCTGAGCCGGACCGGGTGTTCTTCTTCGGTGAGGCGAGCCTGGCCCACGAGACCGCGTGCGCCCTGCGCGACATAGGTGACCTCGACGGCTCGGTGCGCGAGTTCCACCACAGCGTCCGCACCCGCAAGGCGACGAAGTTCACCCGCACCCACGCCGTGACGCTTGGATACCTCGGCTCCGTGTACGCGCAGATGAACAACATTGACCGAGCCTGCGCCACCTGGTCGCAGGCGCTCGACGCCATGGACGGCGTACGGTCCGGCCGCACCCGCCAGGCCGCCGCCGACATGCGCACCCTGCTCTCCCCCTACCGGCGGCGCGGTACCGCGGCGATCAGCGAGATCGACGCACGCGCTGCCGCGTACCTGTCCGAAACAGCCTGATGAGGAGTCACTGATGGCAGACCGTGAGACGTTCGAGGTCGAGGCCCTCGGCCACGTGGTCGGTGGACGGATCGAACCGACAGACGACTTCTGGGGCGGTACCCGGGTGATCATCCGGCTGGACGGATCCCTCTTCACCGCCGACGCGACCAAGGGGCTTGAGGACTTCTCGCACCTGGAGATCGTCTTCCGTTTCCACCTCACCGACCCGACCGACCTGAATCTCGGAGCCCGCCGGCCTCGGGACAACCCGGAGTGGCCGGAGGTCGGGATCTTCGGGCACCGCAACATGCGGCGCCTGAACTGGCTCGGGGTTTCCCGCTGCCGCCTGATCAAGGTCGATGGCCTGGACCTCCACGTCGAGGACCTCGACGCCGTCGACGGCACGCCGGTCCTGGACGTGAAGCCGTGGTTCGGTGAGATGGGACCTCGCGGAGAACAGCACCAGGCCGAGTGGACCACTGTCATGCTCCGCGACTACTTCGCGCCCGTAGCCAATGACTGACGGCAGACCGTAATTGTCAGATCGCGAGCATCGGTGGCTCCATGCCCCCCGCTGCCGCTGGTTCTGGACTTGCTCTCGCACCCCTGGGCGAGGGCAAATGCGGCGGCGGGCCATAGGACCGTCCAATGCGACAACTTGCTCCGCCAGGAGCGGGGCCGGGGTAAGGAGTCCTTACCCCACAACTTGCTCCGTCTCTGGACGGCGCCGGGATAAGCAGTGCTTACCCCACAACTTGCTCCGGCTTCCGGTGGTCTGATCAGGATTCGGATCACGGTGATCTCTTGTTGCTGGGTCCATCTGGTCACAGCGGGCAGTGGCTTGGAGTCTCCTCGAAGACGGGGCGTTCACGGTGGGGCGTACACGCGAGCCCCCTTCTAAAGGGGGGCTCGCGCGTGAACGCTGGGTCGCGTGGACGGCGTGTACGCCTCCGTGATCGCTCTACCTGAGGTTTCTTCGCTCGGCGTGGACGGTGTGAACGGCTTCCGTCGGCCCCTCGGCGGGAGGGGTGCGTGTACGGCCCCGTGAACGATCCGCGCCTGGTTGTCGGTGCCCCGGTGGGGCTGGTGATCCGCTCACTGACCGGGCGCCCGGTGGCCCTGGTGGGTGCCGTCCGTTGGTCGTCCGACGGGCAGGTCAGCAGGTCGGCGGGCTGCTGGCCTGCGTGGCACTCCGGTCAGTTCGGCCGGTCGGAGTGACCGGAACCCCGGTCACTGGGGTCGGTCAGTACGACGGACTGACCGGGGGCACGGTCACTGCGTTGCCTCCCGGTCAGTCCGGTCACCGTGGTGGCGGTTACGAGACGGCGGTGATGTGCCGGGCGGAGGGGCGGTAGCGGGCCTGTTGGCCGCCTCCGGTGCCTCCGGTGGTGCCGTCGGTCTTGACCGCGAGTCCGGTCTTGACGAGGCGGTCGAGGTGGCGTCGGGCCTTCTCGATGGCGGCGCGGTCGGGGCTGGCCTCGCCGGTCAGGGCGGTCGCCAGGTCACGGGTGGTCAGGCCGTCCGGTGCGGCGCGCAGGAGGGTGACCGGGTCGAGGGTGGGCTCGACGTAGGTGGTGCCGCGCTGGTGGTCGTGGACGACTGGCAGCGGGCCGATCTCGCCGGTCACGGTCTTGAGGTGGTGGATGGTGACCGCCGGGTCGCCGGCCTCTCCGGCGATGAACAGGACGCTCCCGGCTCCGGCGGTCAGCCAGGTCGAGCCGTACACCCGGTCCAGGGTGGGGCGCATCCCGCGTGGGGCGTCGG
The DNA here is from genome assembly GCF_041435095.1 of Kitasatospora sp. NBC_00315. Classification (NCBI taxonomy): domain Bacteria; kingdom Bacillati; phylum Actinomycetota; class Actinomycetes; order Kitasatosporales; family Streptomycetaceae; genus Kitasatospora; species Kitasatospora sp. NBC_00315. The sequence continues at coordinate 4,511,963 of NZ_CP108025.1, forward strand.
CTGCGGCTTTGCGCTGGTGGTGGAGCTCCATGATCTGGACGCCTGCGCGCAGGGCTCGCATGCGGGCGTTGTTGAAGGCAACGGCCAGGGAGTCGTCCACGAGGGTGCTGACCGCGTCCTTGAGGCTGTCGATGACGATGGTGTCGGCACGGTGGGCGGCGGCGAGTTCGGCGAGGAGGTCGGGTTCCTTGTCGAGGGTGGCGGGAAGCGGGCCCTGCCACACGGCGAGCCGGTCACGCAGGTGGGCCTCGTCGGCGGGGGTGATGCGGCGGGCCATGGCACGGGCGATCTGCTGGGGGCGGTCCATGGCCAGGTAGAGGACGCGCTCGCCCTCAGCGACAGGCAGGTCGAGAACGGAGGCTTGCAGGCCGAGGCGGGCGAGGACGACCTGGTGGGCGATGGTGGTCTTGCCGACGCCGGGCGCGCCGACGATCATCAGGCTTTCGCCAGAGGCCCAGGCGGTCTGTTCGTGGGTGCCCCACAGGGGTTCCTTGTCCGCGCCGGTCTTGGTGACGAAGTCCCAGCCGTTGACGATGTAGCGGGACAGGCGGCTGCCGCCGGAGGCCAGGGAGCGTTCACGCTCGGCACGGATCTCCGTCTCGATGGCCGTGCGGATCTCGTCCGGGTCGGCACCGGGGGTCAGCGCGTGGTGGACGGCGCGGACGCCGGTGGCGTGCAGGGTCCGCAGTTGGGCGTCGCGGCGCACGATCTGCGCGTAGTAGTCGGCGTTGTCCGTCGAGGGCGGCGCGACGGCGACCAGCGCGTGGAGGTAGGACGAGCCCCCGACGCGGGAGAGATCTCCCTTGCCCTGCAGGTGGTCCGCGAGGGCGATGGGGTCGGTTGGGGCGTCCTCGGCACGCAGGGCGAGGATCGCGCGCCAGATGGTCTCGTGGGCGGGCCGGTAGAAGTCGCCCGCGTCCAGCGTCCCCCGGACCTCGTCCACCGCCTGGTGCTTCAGCATGCACGCGCCGAGGACCGCCTGCTCGGCCTCGATGTTGTGCGGCGGCTCCCCGGAGGTGGTGTCGACGAGCGCGGGGTGGGGCTCCGACGCGCGGTGTTCCCGTCGCTGGTCGTGGGATGACGGGCCCGGCGGCGGGGCCGTAGGCTTGTCCACAGCGGTGTCCTCACTCGGAGGATTCGGGCGGCTACCCGGTTCCTCCGTTGTCGACTGTTCCAGGGATGGGCGGTTTTCGAGGTTCTGCGTTTGGCCCTCGACGTTCGTAGCGTCGGGGGCCTTTTGCGTCGTGGTGCCAGGTGGCTGGCCTGGCTGGCCGATGCGGCTCGGCTCAGTTGCGTTTCATCTTGCATCACGTTAACGTCGTGCTCGACGCATTGCAAATGGGCTTAATGACGATGCATGGAGGGTTGACCATGGCTGACGAGGACCGGCGACAACGGCTGGAAGGGGAGGAGAACGTCGCCCGGCGCATCAAGATGGAGCGCGAGGCGCGCGGGTGGAGCACCGCCACGCTCGCCGAGCGCCTGACCGAGGCCGGCTACCCGCTCAACCAGTCGGCGGTGTGGCGCATCGAGAGCGGCGAGCCGCGCCGCAGGGTCAACCTGGACGAGGCCATCGGCTTCGCCAAGGTCTTCGACATCTCCCTGGACAACCTGGTGGGACCACCCGAGATCGCCGCGAACGCTCATGTGAAACGGCTGCTGGCCGACTTCGCCGAGAGCTGGCAGAAGTCCGTTGCCGCCCGCAAGGACATGGACCAGGCCCGTGAGGCGCTCGACGCCTACGGACGCGCCCACCCGAATCTCGAAGAGCTCATCAGAGCGATGATCACCCGAGTCGTGGCGGACGCGGCCGGTGACGACTACCGCTCGCCGAAGTTCCCGTCCGGCTCGCCCGAGGCGAAGGGTCTTGCCGACCCGGGAACCGAGGCATAGCCAGAGCATCCGAGGGCATGCCCCGGCCGCCAGAGGGCACCTGCTGCACGCCGCTGGTTCCGCACGTCAGTCCCGTCGCCGATCCGATGATGACCGGCATCATGCCGGGCGCCGGGCAGTTTGGTGCGGCCGGAATCTGCGGCTAACGTCCCGTCCCGCCGGTCCGACCGCAGGCTTCGCCAGCCCGTGAACCCTCGACCAGCCATGCCCCTCCGCAGCCCCTCGGCGCTACGAACGCCGGGGTCGTCATGCGGACCCGAAGAACCCAATCGCCCATCCTTGGAACATCGACAACGGCGGCGCATAGCCGAAAGCGCCGTCGGGATAGGACACCCATGTCTGCAACCGCGATACAGCGGAAGTGGCACACGACGGCTGAGGTCGCCGACATGCTCGGCTTCGGCCTGTCCAAGACGAAGATGCTCGTCCTCTCCGGGCAGATCCGCTCCGTGGTCATCGGCCGCAACCGCCGCATCCTGCCGCTCTGGGTCGACGAGTACGTGACCCGTGTCGTCGCCACCGCCGAGGAGGTGGCGGCATGAGGGGCAAGCGTGGGAACGGCGAAGGATCCATCTATCCCTACCGCAACGGCTTCGCGGCCTACGCCTGGGTGACCACGCCTATCGGCAAGCGCGACCGCAAGTACGTCTACGGCAAGACCCGCACCGAGGTCCACGACAAGTGGCTCAAGCTCCACACGGCGGCCAAGGCCGGCCCCGTTGCCACCAGCACGCCGACGCTGGAGCACTACCTCGCCTTCTGGCTGAAGGAGGAGGTGGAGGTCAACCTCAAGCCGCTCACCGCCGCGACCTACGAAACGGCCGTCCGCCTCTACATAGGCCCGTTCCTCGGCGCCAAGCGGGTCGACAAGCTCAACGTGCGCGACGTCCGCGAGTGGCTGAACAAGCTCGCCGTCACCTGCCAGTGCTGTGCGCAGGGCAAGGACGAGCGTCGCCCGGAGGAGCGCCGCCGCTGCTGCGCGATCAGCAAGTGCTGCCGCCAGTACCTGTCCAAGCGATCCGTCGCCGACGCCCGCACCGTGCTCCGCAGCGCGCTCACCTACGCGATCAGCGAGGAGATGATCTCCCGCAACGTCGCCCAGCTCGTGAAGATGGCCAAGCCCCGCCCCCGCAAGGTCATCCCGTGGTCGGTCGACGAGGCGAGCCGCTTCCTCGAATCTGCCCGAGCGGACCGCGACCCCCTGTACGGGGCCTACGTGATGATCCTGGTCCTCGGCCTGCGCAAGGGCGAGGTACTTGGGCTGCGCTGGTCGGACGTCATGCTGGACCGGGGCGAGGTCCTCATCCAGCAGCAGCTTCAGCGCGTGCGGCGTCGGCTGCTGCACTCCGAGGTCAAGACCGATGCCTCGGAGTCGTTGCTCCCGCTGCCGGACGTCTGCCTGGCCGCGCTGCTGCTACGTCAGAAGAGCCGCGACGCCCACAGGTTCGCCGCCCGCGAGCTGTGGACGGAGTCCGACCTCGTCTTCACCACGAAGTACGGGACGCCGGTCGAGCCGCGCAACTTCAACCGGCGCTTCGAGTACCGCTGCGAGCAAGCCGGCGTGCGGCTGATCCGCGTCCACGACACCCGCAAGACCTGCGGCACGCTGCTGGCAGCTCTGGACGTACACCCCCGCGTCGCGATGCAGATCCTCCGGCACTCGCAGTTCGCGGTGACCATGGAGATCTACACCCAGGTCCCCTCGGAGCAGACGCGCAACGCGCTCAGGAAGCTCGGCGCCACACTCGACGGCACGCGGCTCGTCGGCACAGTGGATGAAGCCGAGACGCTGGCGGCGCCTGTGGGCGAGGAGGAGGCTGAGGCGCAGGAGTAGTCGACCAGCTGAGTGGCCCGGCAGGGAGCCTCCCGCCGGGCCACTGGTGTCTCCGTACCGGGCGTAATGGGCGCCAGAGCAGCGCCGCTGGACGGTACGGAGTAGGCCACCAGTTAGTGAACTTCGCATAGCTGGGTGCCTATTGTTCACCACGTTCGGTCGTCGGGAGGCAGGTCATGTCTCTCCCGGCGCATGCTGTGTTCGGCGGACTCGGCCAGCGCGCGGTAGAACTGCTCCTCCACACTGCCGCTAACGCAGTTGTCTGCTGATGTTGTGGCCCGAGCATGCTGCTCGACATCCTCGGCATACGGCTGGCCTGGCGTACCAGACCGCATCCCAGTGATGACGGCGGCGTGCAGGGCGCCTTGCAGTCTCGTCAGGGCTTCTTCTCCGAATTGGTCGGCTGAGCGCAGGCAACGGCCGACGAAGGCGAGGTCCCACACGAGTTCACGGGGGGCTTTGGCCAGGATTATCGCGACCACCTTCATCTTCGCCGGATCCGGAGCGTTCAGGTACTCGTCGATCACGTCGATGACCTGGGCGTCGAACGGTCCTGCAACGAGGGCGAAGACCTCGGCCCCCAAGTAACCTCTCCAGGCCGAGCCCGGGTCGGCGGCTAGCCATTCACGGATCTGCCGCAGCAGCGCTGGGAAGTCCTCGTGGTCGCGGAACGGGGGCGGTACCTGCCAGGCGAACGGAAGCGGAGAGTAGCCAGGTACTCGAGACTTCTCACAGGTTTCTACGCGCGCTTCGAGCAACTTGACGACACTGGCGGGTTCCGAGCGGGCGAGCTTTGCTAGGAACAACGCGATCTCGTAGCCCTCGACCGAGGGGGACGAGACCAGCGTTTCAAGAAGCGCTTCCTTCTGGGGAGCGGACAGATCCGACCATGCCAGCGAGCCAGAAGGAGGCCCTGCCAGCGCGAGAGCGAACTCGCCGAGGCCAGCTCCGTCTGACAGTGATGCTGTGAGCAGTTCGATGACCAATTCTTTGTTCTGTACGCTGATCCGACGAGCGGCGCCAAGGGCGGCGGCGCGTACGATGCGGTCCTCGTGTGCGGCCAGCTCGCGCAGTAGGCTCGGCTCACCGTTGAGTAGGTCGGGGCGGCCACGCTGGATGCCGAAGGCATGGGCTACCTCGCGCGCTAGCTCGACATTGCCGCTGGAGGCGAGTCGGTGGCCCCAGTGGACAGAGCGGTCGCCCGTGGCGTTTCCCATCGCGATCAGGGCGATTGACACCAACGGCACGAATGGGCCTGTCGGGTCGGCCAGGGCGCGTCCGCACAAGGCTTCTCCCACCGCAGGCCGCCGCGTGATCAGGTCCCAAATGAATGGGCGAGCCCGCCCGGCGTCCGTCCCGAACACGCTCCGCTCCTCGCTGAGCAGAGCATCGATACGGGCAATGACCTGCTCGTCTGTCCAGCTAGTGAGAGTGCCGGCAACGTCTGCGAACAGAGTTTCTTGTGCCTGAAGCCAATTCGATGGGCCTGGGGAGCTTTCAGGATCGGTCGGTCCGCCATGCAGCGCCCGAGCGAGTTCGTAATCGGGCGACTTGAGAGTTGGTGGGAGGACGCTCGCCGCAAGCTGACGAAGGTCGTCGGGGCCGTAATGCGCCAGCCATTGCAGCTCGCTGCGGATGGCGACGAGGATCGCTGGAGCCAACGTGTGATCGAGGACGTAGCGACCCAGTCGGGCGAGAACCTCAGCCAAGTGTGGAAGCCAGGGCTGTTGCATCTCGGGGGTCACGTTCAGCCCGAAACCGCCGCGAGGCAGCGTCAGGGCAGCGCCGATCAGGGTTACGGCCGCCGAGGCGCGCTCAAGTCGGTCGTGGCCCAGCTCAGCGAAGGCGACGTCCAGGACGCTGCGTCGCAAATCCAGGATCTCTGGTGTCGGCATTAGCACGTACGGACGGAAGGTCAGAGCACCTGGTGTCCATCGCTCATCGTGTCCGTCCGTGGCCAGCAGAGGAGCTAGCACTGCGAGGGGGGCATGGGCGGATGGGCCATCGGAGGTGCGCTTCAGCCAGCGCTCCACCTGGGCGATGAGAATCCGCTGATGGTTGGTCGGGCCCAGGCGGGTGAAGCCTGCGAGTCCTTCCAGGACTCGCAGCGGATGCTGAGGATGCTGGTTGGTCGCTCTTGTGTCGTCTCGCCCCAAATGCCATAGCAGACCTGCTGCCTGAGGAAGGAAGTCGGAATGATAGGCGACTGCCTGCAAGGCGGCTGGCAGCGCTTGCTGCACGTCGGTATCGGTGTATGTGTGTGTCAGCCCGAGCCCGATGTCGGCGGTGACCGGCTCGGCGGGGTGGTCGACTGCCCAGGCGGCCAGGTGAAGGGTCCGCCGAGGTTGGAAGAAGGCGACCTTCGCGAGCACCTCCAGGACGCTTACACGTCCGCGCGCGTCAGCAGCGTGAAAAACAGCGGTGATCTGTGCCCACAGCGGTTCGATCAACTCGGTGCCAGTACCGGTGGCGTTCTCCTGCCAGTCGACGCGGCCTGCGTTCACCACAAGGTTGCGCAGTGCGCTACCTTCGGCGGCTTCCATAGCTCGGATTAGGTAGCCAGTGGGGATCCCAGAGCTGCGGTGGCGGGTAGCCCGGAGCAGCAGCGCGTCACCAAGCAGGTCTGGCACCACGCGTACCGCGTCCTTGTGGTGCAGCAGCACCCCGGCCTCAGTCAGCGCTGACAGATGTGGCGCCATGCTGTCGAACGTCAGGCCGGTTAGGGCTTCTAGCGATGTCCGCACCTCAGGCTCCGCGAGATGGGCGGGTTGGTAGGCCGCTAGCGCGCACAGAAGATCCTGGCGCTCTGTCTTCGAGGTGGAGTCGACGGTCAGAGCGTCGGCAAGCCGATCGGTCAGCTCCGTGTGCAGCCGGTCATCACCTTCGAATGCCGTGGGGTCCAAGCTGCCGCGGTTGATTAGCTGGGCGCCAGTGACGATCAAGAGCGGGCAGTCCCGTGCTGCAGCAGCAAGGCGCTGCGCGTATTGCCGTGATGGTTCATCCAGAACCTCGTCAGCCAGGGCCGTAGCGTCTTCGAACTCAAGGTCCCCGATCTCGATCACGGGAGCCTCGCTTACGTGCACGCTGACACGGGCAAGCTCGCGGCGGGTGTGCGCCAGACCGTAAGGTCGGAGCGAGAGCAGCACGTTGGCGGCGCTGTTGACGCTCTGCACCCCGGCGATGAGTTTCCCCAATGGGAAAGTCCCGTTGTGCGCGTCGTCGACGATCACAAGCAACTTACCGGTACTCGGCAGCTGCTCAAACGTCTCCTGATTGACCTCGGCAAGCTGGTCCAGAACTCGTACGGCGACTGGATCCTGACTGTCATCCAGCGCCTCGCACAGCGAGGTAAGGATTTTGGTCTTGCCGGTTCCACCCCGGCCAACTAGCAGATTGACCTCTCCTTGCTTGTCCCTGGCGAACGAGACCAAGCTGCTGACGATCGGTGTGCGTCCGACGAGTCGCCAGCGATGCGTGTAGACCGCGCCCTTGTTCATCCGCTGCAGGTACTCGCCTGGCCCAAGCCAGGTTTCCGAACGCTGTGAGCTGGTGTAGTGGTGGTGTACGTCACCAAGGATGTTGTCGTGCGCGCCGGCCCCCACTACGCGATTGTTGTCCCCTTCGACATACGTGTCGGCCGTCTGCTCGGCTGCGGGGCCTTGGGGTCCTGTGCCTCGCGCAGATTTGCTTGACTCGCGAGGCTTCGGCTTGTTTCGGCGCCAGAACGGAGGCGGTGTCATGAGTGGTCGTGACCTTCGATCTCGTCGCCGAAATCGTTGTGGTGCGCACCGGTCCCCGCGACGCGGTTACGGCTGCCGTTTACGTCCGTGCCACCTCCTTCCAGCGGTGCTTCCTCAGCGGGAGATGGCAAAGACTTCTTAGGTCGGGCGGTTGGCGTACTCTTCCCGGCCCCGTTGCTTCGGTCACCGAAAGTGTTGTCGTGGGCAGCCGCTCCGGCAACTCGGTTGTCATGCCCGCTGACCGAAGTGTGGCCTGGCGCCGCCTTGTTCCTTCGACGCCCGAGCTCCCCGAATGCGCCAGTCACGACGGTTGCGAAGGCAGTGCAAACCACCCATCGGTTGGCGCCGTCTCGCGGATGCCCGAGCCAGGCGCATAGGCTCCAGGACAGGCCCAGCAGTACTACGAAAGCCACCGCGAGGATCCCGCAGCGGATCACCAAGTCGCGGTGTTGGCCTTGACGTTGCTCCGACATGAAGCCCCCCTCCTAGTTATGGGAGGACCCACCCTCCCACTGCCCGCGCTGCCTGATCCCGGTAGAACGAGGATGCTGCCACCAACCCGTTCCGCCGTCGGGTGAGCGATGAGGTCCTTGTGGTGCACTACAGCCGAGTTCCCGGCATCACCTAGCTTAGGCACTGCCTGTGACACGCGTCACCAGCGATTTCTGAGGTGCCTGTTGCGCCGTCAGCTGGGTGTGGGAGTCGCCTCTGCTGGCAGCCGCTGAGGTTTGCTGTGGTTGCTGTACTTCCGTGCTGGCACATACGTCAGAGGCCCTACCGGATTTCTCCGATAGGGCCTCTGACCTGGGTCGGGGTGGCGGGATTTGAACCCACGGCCTCTTCGTCCCGAACGAAGCGCGCTACCAAGCTGCGCCACACCCCGGTCCTGCTGTTGTTGCCTCCGTCTCCGGTGCAACGAGTAGAACTCTACCGGACGCTCGCCGGGAGACGAAATCCGATTCCCGGGCCGGTTCCGCAGCAGGTCGGAGCCGGGGGAGTGGGCCGGGCCGGCGGGTCGGTCAGCGGGTGGGGACGAGGGTGAGGAGGGTGGCCTCGGGCGGGCAGGCGAAGCGGACGGGGGTGTAACGGTTGGTTCCGCAGCCGGCCGAGACGTGGAGGTGGGAGACCCGGCCGCCGGCCTGGTGGGTGGAGAGGCCCTTGACCCGTTTGGCGTCCAGGTCGCAGTTGGTGACCAGGGCGCCGTAGAACGGGATGCAGAGCTGACCGCCATGGGTGTGACCCGCGAGGATCAGGGGGTAGCGGTCGGCGGTGAAGGCGTCGAGGACGCGCAGGTACGGGGCGTGGACGACGGCCAGCGAGAGGTCGGCGTCGGCGGACGGGCCGCCGGCCACCTCGGAGTAGCGGTCGCGGCGGATGTGCGGGTCGTCGAGGCCGGTGAACTCGAGGTCGAGGCCGCCGATCGGGAGTCGGCCGCGCGCGTTCGTGAGGTCCAGCCAGCCGGCTGCGTCGAAGCTGTCGCGCAGCTTCTCCCACGGGTTGTGGACGGCGCCGCTGATGCCGCGCTTCCCCGAGCCGTCCGGGTTGTTCAGGCCGTGGATGCCGCTGCGCATCGCCGAGAGGTAGCGTGCGGGGTTCTTGCGGGCCGGGCCGTAGTAGTCGTTGGAACCGAAGACGTAGACGCCGGGGAATTCCATCAGCGGGCCGAGCGCGTCGAGGGTGGCGGGGACACCGAGCGGGTCGGAGAGGTTGTCCCCGGTGTTCACGACGAGGTCGGGCCGCAGACCGGCGAGGCTCTTCAGCCAGCGCTGCTTCTTCTCCTGGCCGGTCACCATGTGGATGTCGGAGACCTGCAGCACCCGGATGGGCCGGGCGCCCTTCGGCAGAACAGGCACGTCGACCCGGCGCAGCCGGAACGAGCGGACCTCGTAGCCGGCGGAGTAGGCGAGGCAGGCGGCGCCGGTGGCGGCGATTCCGAGGGGGACGGAGTACAGCGGTCGCATCGGTCCATGCTCTCAGACGCTTGATCAGCCGGTGCACTGCCGGTCGGTCCCCGAGCACCTGCCCCCTCGGAGGCCCGGGCCCCGGACCTCCGGCGCCGGAGCGTGGCGGCCGCCCGGCAGTCAGGCGTTGCGACGCCGGCGGGCCAGCCAGAAGGCGCCGGCGCCGAAGGTCACCAGCGCGGCGGCGAGGGCCGCGATCAGCGGGGCGCTGCCCGCACCGGTGTGGGCGAGCTGGTCGGTGGACGGGGCGCCCGCGGTGTCCTCCTCGTCGGCGGCGGCGGCGGTCGGAGCAGGAGCGGTCGTGGCGGCCGTGGCGGTGGCCGAGGGCGACGCCGTGACCGGAGCCGTGGCGGTCGGCGAGGCGGTCGGGGCGGGCGAGGACGCGGCCGCCGTGATCTTCAGGTCGGTGCCGCGCTCGCACATGGTGGTCCCCACGAACGGCATGTCCACCCACTCGTTGACGAGCACGCACGGGGCGAGCGTGGTGGTGCCGACCGGGGTGTCGGCGGCGAACGAGACCCGCACCCGCGTGGTCGTGGTCGCACCGGCCCGGATGCCGGAGTCACGGCCCTCCAGGTAGAAGCCGGGGCGGTCCTCGGCATCCTTCCCGGACACCGGGGCCAGCGTGGCCCAGGTGCCGTCGGCCTTCCTGACCTGCACGGTCGCGTGCCTGTCGGCGAACAGGACGTTGCCGACGTTGACGTAGTCCGACGGGGTCGGGTTGGCCAGCACGGCGTCGAACTCGATGGGCGCGCCGCCCGCGACGGCGGTGGCGGGCACGCCGGCGAGCGCGGTGGAGACCGAGTCGACCTTGATCGTGCTGGTGTTCTCGGCGACGGTTTCGGCCGGGACGGAGACAGGCCGGGCGACCAGGGCCGAGTGCAGGCGGATCGATGCGAAGCCGCCGTTGGTGGCGCCGTGGTGCGGTGTGCCCAGCGGTGCGCCGATGCGCAGCTGCACGGTCCGCTGCCCGCCGGCCGGCACCGGGATGTCGCCCGGCACGGTGCCGCGCTGCTCGGTGTTCTCGGCGTCGGCGGGCGTCAGCGGAACGGACTTCCACGAGCCGTCTGCAGGGTCGCGGTAGTCGATGACCAGGCCGTTCGGCGGCGTGCCGGGACCGGTGACGGCGTCCAGGGCGAGACCGAAGGTCCCGCTCTCGGTGCCCGGGTTGGTGATCGTCTCGCTGAACGCGACCGGCCGGCCCGCGCCGCCGACCGAGGCCGGGGCCTGGACGGAGAGCTCGACCTTCGCCGGGGCCGCCTCGGCGGCCGGCGCCGTCGCGAGGGAGGAGCCGGCGGCCAGCAGGGCGCCGAGAGCGCCGGTTGCCACGGCGGCGGTGCGGGAGCGGCGGAGGCTGCGGTTCGTGGTGGTGGCGCTCATCGGGATCCCCCTGGGATTTCTGGCTGCGGGCATGCGTCAGCTGCGATCGGCGGTGCGGATGGGTGGCGCTGGGGCGGAGCGTGCTGTCTGCTCGGCGGTGGTGCTCGGCGGTGGTGCTCGGCGGTGGTGCTCGGCGGCCGGGTGTTCAGCGATGGTGCTCGGCGGCCGGGTGTTCAGCGATGGTGCTCGGCGGGTCCGAGGGGCGGTTTCCCACCGCTCACTCAAGTAGACGTGCGGCGGGCCCGGGGGTTGCAGGTGGTTCCCGAATTTCTTTCCCGGACGTCCGGCGGGCGGTCGGCGACCGCTTAATGCCGGGCGACGACGGGGCCGGAGTGCGAGACTCGGGGCATGACGACGCTCAAGGAGCAGCTGCACGAGGACCTCACGGCTGCCATCAGGACCAGGGACGAACTCGTCTCCTCCACCCTCCGACTCTCGCTGACCGCGATCACCAGCGAGGAGGTGGCGGGCGAGGAGAAGCGGGAGCTCTCGGACGACGAGGTCCTGAAGGTGCTCGCCCGGGAGGCGAAGAAGCGCCGTGAGGCGGCCGAGGCCTTCGCGAAGGCCGACCGGACGGAGTCGGCCGCGCGGGAGCGGGCCGAGGGCGAGGTGCTGGCGCGCTACCTGCCCCAGCAGCTCTCCGACGAGGAGTTGGCGACGATCGTCGCCGCCGCGGTGGCGCAGAGCGGGGCGAGCGGTCCGCAGGGGATCGGCGCGGTGATGAAGCTGGTGAAGCCGAAGGTGGACGGGCTGGCCGAGGGCGGCCGGGTGGCCGCCGCGGTACGGACCGCACTCTCCTGAGCCGGGCCACCGCTCACCGCCCGGGCCACCGCGCAGCGGTCCGTGGCCCGGCCTCCGCCCAGCAGTGACGCCGGAGGGCGCCTCCCCACCGGGGAGGCGCCCTCCGGCGTTGCACGGGTCCGTGCGGAGGTCAGTGGCCGCCGCCCCGGCCGCCGTTGTTGCCACCCGGGTTCCCGCCGATCAGGCCCGGCGGGAGGGTGAACCCGCCGCCGATCGCGCCCGGGTTGGCCGCGTCGCCGTTGGGCGGGGTGGCACCGGCGGTGGCGTTGGGGTCTGGCTTGGGGGCGGGGTCGGGGATGTTGACGGTCTGGAAGGTGTTCGACGGTGCGCCGTTGAGCGCCTGGTTCATCGCCATCTGCCAGATCGGTCCGGGGCCGTCGGCGCCGTGGACGGTGGCGTAGTAGTGGCCGCCGATGGTGATGTTGTTCATCTCGACGCCGCCGGCCGGGCCGCCGAGCCAGACCGCGGTGGCCAGCTGGGGGGTGTAGCCGTTGAACCAGGCGGCCTTCTTCTTGTCCGTGGTACCGGTCTTGCCGGCGATCTGCCGCCCGTCGTCGAGGCCGAGGGCGGAGCCGGTGCCCTTCTCGGTCACGCCGAGCAGGACGGTGTTGACGGCGTCCGCGGTGCTCTCGGACATCGCCTGGCTGCAGGTGCTGGTGGGGACCGGGACGTTCTTGCCGTCGACCGTGGTGATCTTGTTGATCGCGACCGGGGTGCAGTACTTGCCCCGGGCGGCGAAGGTGGCGTACGCGTTGGCCATGGTCAGCGGGCTCATCTCCTGAGCACCGAGGACCATCGACGGCACCTCCTCGAAGGCGGCGCCGCTGGCCTTCGAGGTGATGCCGAGCTTGTTGGCCATCTGCTTGATCGGGCAGAGGCCGACCTGCGCCTCCAGCTCGACGAAGTAGGTGTTGATGGACTTCGCCATCGCTTCCTTCAGCTCGTACGGGCCGACCTCGCTGGTGGACTCGTTCTGCACCGTGGCCTTGTCGCTGCGGGTGCTGTTCTTCCAGGTGCCTTCACAGGTCGACATCGTCGGGTAGTCGATCTTGTTCTCGGACGGGAACGCCTGGGTCAGCGACATCCCGGCCTCGACCGCCGCCGCGACCAGGATCGGCTTGAAGGTCGAGCCGGTCTGGAAGCCGTTGCCGCCGCCCATGGCGGCGTCCACGTTGAGGTTGACCACGGTCTGGTTCTTGTTCGGGTCCAGTCCGTACGGGCGGGTCTGTGCCATCGCCAGGATCTTGCCGGTGCCGGGCTCCATCATGGTGGCGGCGGCCGAGACGGTGTCGGTGACCTTCACCTTCTTGGTCACGGCGTTCTGCGCGGCGGCCTGCTTGTCCGGGTCCAGGGTGGTGTAGATGTTCAGGCCGCCCTGGTCCCAGAGCTTCTTGCGGTCGGCCGCGGTCTTGCCGAAGGCCGGGTCCTGCTTGACCACGTGCCGGACGTAGTCGCAGAAGAAGCCCATCCCGGTGTTGGCGGTGATGCAGCCGTTCTGCGGGTCCTTGTAGGCCAGGCCGAGCGGGGCGGCCTTGGCGTCCTTGGCCTGGTCCGCCGTGATGTGCTTGTTCTCCAGCATCTTGTCGATGACCACGTTGCGGCGCTTGACCGTGGCCTCGGGGAAGCGGATCGGGTCGAAGGCGGAGGGGTTCTGCACCATGCCGGCCAGGGTGGCGGCCTCGGGGACGGTGAGGTCCTTGTTGCTCTTGCTGAAGTAGCGCTGGGAGGCGGCCTCGACGCCGTACGCCTGGTGCCCGTAGAACGTGATGTTGAGGTAGTTGGTGAGGATCTGGTCCTTGGTCAGGTCCTCCTCCAGCTTGATGGCGTACTTCAGCTCCTGGATCTTGCGGCCCAGGGTCTTGCGCTGCGCCTCCTGGACGGCGGCCACGTCGTCGCCGGCCTTCTCGACGTTGACGTTCTTCACGTACTGCTGGGTGAGCGTCGAGGCGCCCTGGGCGGTGGTGCCGCTCTCGGCGTTCTTGCTGACCGCGCGGAGCACGCCCTTGAGGTCGACGGCGCCGTGCTCGTAGAAGCGCGCGTCCTCGATGTCGACCTGGGCCTGGCGCATGATCGGCGCCATCTGCTCCGCGGTCAGCACCGTCCGGTCGCGTTCGTACACCTTGGCGATCAGGCCGCCCTTGGCGTCGAAGATCTGGGTCGCCTGGGTGAGCGGCGGCGCCTTGAAGTCGTCCGGGATGTCGTCGAAGCTCTCCGCGGTGTTCTTGGCGGTCAGCCCGAGCGCGCCGACGGCGGGCAGTGCCATGCCCGCCAGCAGGACGCCGGCCAGCACGCTGACACCCAGGAACTTCACTCCGAGTCCCGCTTTGTCGAGCGGTGAGCTGCGGCGTTCGCCGTCAGGAGATTCTGGGTTGCCGGGGCGCTGGGGGGCCATGGGGCGCTGCGGTGCCATGGGGAGAACACTACGTCTCCGAATACCGCACATGGGGGCAGGTGTTCGCCTAGGCTTGTCACAAGCTTGCGACAGCTTCGCTGTGTGAGCATTCATCACTCGTGTGAGTGATGAGATTTGCCCGAATTGACCCCTTCTGGGGCAGTTGATGCGGGCGCTGCGCCGCTGGTTCGGTGACACTCCGTGTCGACCCGCGTGGCGAGAGTTGCCAGTGTGGCCTTGGCAAGGGCTGCGACCTGCGATCACTCCAACGAGTGAGCTAACCGGTACCCATAGTCCGATCGGGTCATTCGAGATTGGGCCCGAAGGGGCTGTTGCAACCTGCCGTTCTTCCGTAACGTCCTCAACTGGCAACGGTGAATATGCCGTTGCCGCCGTGGGGGAGCCTCGATTCGGGAGAGGACGGCGCCGGCATGGGCTGGGTAGACGACTGGAGTGCGCAGGCAGCCTGCCGCACTAGCGATCCGGACGAGTTGTTCGTCCAGGGGGCGGCGCAGAATCGCGCCAAGGCGGTGTGCAGCGGGTGTCCCGTGCGCACCGAGTGCCTGGCGGACGCACTCGACAACCGGGTGGAGTTCGGGGTCTGGGGGGGCATGACCGAGCGCGAGCGCAGGGCGTTGCTGCGCCGACGGCCGACGGTGATGTCGTGGCGGCGGTTGTTGGAGACGGCGCGCACCGAGTACGAGGAGTCCCTCGCCACCGGTGTGATCCTCACCGACTACGCGCAGGCGGGCTGAGCGGGCCTCCGGGCCCGGCAGGTCAGCCCGTCGCACCGCCGAGGCGGTCGCCGACGGTGCGCAGCCCGTCCAGGTCGTGGACGTCCCCGGGGAGGGCGGCCACCTCGACGATGGGCACGTCCGGGTACACCGAGACGAAGCGGTCCCGGGTCCGTCGCTCCCGGGACATGATCTGCATCCGCTCGGCGTGCAGCCGCAGCAGTCCGGCCGCGAGGAGTTCGGCCTCGGGGGAGGCGGTCTCCGACCCGTTCTCCTCCAGGGCCTCGGCGGCGGCCAGCGCGCGCTCGGCGGTGAGCTGCGGCGCGCCGCTGCTGTGCACCCGGTTGAGTACCAGGCCGGCCAGCGGCATCCGGTCCGCCTCCAGCCGGTCGACGAAGTACGCGGCCTCGCGCAGCGCGTCCCGCTCCGGCGCGGCGACCACCAGGAACGCCGTGCCGGGCGCCTTGAGCAGCTGGTACGTGCGGTCGGCGCGCTCGCGGAAGCCGCCGAACATCGAGTCCGTGGCGCTGACGAAGGTCTGCACGTCGGTGAGCAGCTGGGCGCCGAAGATCTTGCCCAGGGTGCCGGTGATCAGCCCCATGCCGACGTTCAGGAACTTCATCGCGCTCCGGCCGCCGACCTTGGCGGGGGCGGACAGCAGCCGGATCACCCGGCCGTCGAGGAAGGACCCGAGCCGGTTCGGCGCGTCCAGGAAGTCCAGCGCCGACCGGGACGGCGGGGTGTCGACGACGATGAGGTCCCACTCGCCGGCGTCCCGCAGCTGGCCCAGCTTCTCCATGGCCATGTACTCCTGCGTGCCCGCGAAGCCGGCCGACAGGGACTGGTAGAACGGGTTGTCCATGATCGCCTTGGCCCGTTCGGGCTCAGCGTGGGCGAGCACGACCTCGTCGAAGGTCCGCTTCATGTCCAGCATCATGGCCTGCAGTTCGCCGTCACCGTTGACGCCCTTGACCACCCGCGGGGTGTTGTCCAGCTCGGTGAGGCCCATCGACTGGGCGAGCCGGCGGGCCGGGTCGATGGTCAGCACGACCACCTTCCGGCCGCGCTCCGCCGCCCGCAGGCCGATCGCCGCCGCCGTGGTGGTCTTGCCGACGCCGCCGGAGCCGCAGCAGACCACGATCCGGGTCGCCGGGTCGTCGATCAGCCGGTCGACCGCCAGTTCCCTGCCACCCTTCACGCCGCTCCCACTCCTCGCAGTGCCGGCCTGGTGGCCCTTCGCGCCGCCGCTCATGCCGCCCCCTGCCGCTTGAGCTCGCCGGCCAGCCGGTAGAGGCCGCCGAGGTCCACACCCTCACCGAGCAGCGGGAGCTCGTACGTCGGCAGCTTCAGGTGCTGCAGGTCGGCCCGCTGGTCGCGTTCCAGCTCGACCCGCTCGGCGTGCTCGCGGGCCTGGTCCAGCAGCGGTTCGATCAGCGGTTCCACCGCCGCCCGTACGGCGGCCCCGGTCCGGGCGCGCCCGCCCAGCCCGGCCTCGCCGAGTGCGACGGCGACCTCCTCGCGGTGGTCCCCGTCCACGGCGGCCACCGCCGCGGCGTCCAGTATCGGCGGGCGGACCATGTTCACCACGACCCCGCCCACCGGCAGCTGCGCCTCGCGCAGTTCGGCGAAGCCGTCGACCGTCTCCTGGACGGGCATCTCCTCCAGCAGGGTGACCAGGTGCACCGCCGTCTCCGGCGACCTCAGCACTCGCATCACCGCTTGCGCCTGGGAGTGGATCGGGCCGAACCTGGCCAGCCCGGCGACCTCGGAGTTGACGTTCAGGAACCTGGTGAGCCGCCCGGTCGGCGGCGCGTCCATCACGATCGCGTCGTACGCGCGCCGGCCGTCGGGCCCCTTGCGGCGCGCGGCCTCGCAGGCCTTGCCGGTCAGCAGGACGTCGCGCACGCCCGGCGCGATGGTGGTCGCGAAGTCGACGAAGCCGACCTTCTGCAGGGCCTTTCCGGCCCGGCCGAGCTTGTAGAACATGTCGAGGTACTCCAGCAGCGCCTGCTCGGTGTCGATCGCCAGCGCGAACACCTCCCCGCCGCCGCGCGTGGGTCCGCGCCCGTCCGGGGCCAGCCCGAGCTGGGCGCGCGAGACGGAGGCGATCCGGCGCTCCTCGTACGGCAGTGCGGCGATGCCGAACAGCTCGGCGATGCCCTGCCGGCCCTCCACCTCGATCAGCAGGGTCCGGCCGCCCTCGGCCGCCAGCGCGAGGGCGAGCGCGGCCGCGACGGTCGTCTTGCCGGTGCCGCCCTTGCCACTGACCACGTGCAGCCGCACGCCCTCCCAGTCGTTGCCGGTGCGTGCTCCGTCGGCCGCCGCCGCGGCCTCCCGCGCCGCAGAGTCGGCCGGGGCGTCGGCCCCGCGTACGCCCGGGGCCCCGCCCGGCTCGCGCCGGTCCGCCTGGTCGGGGGTGCGTGCCACGCTCCGTCTCCGTCCGTTCCGAGGGCCGGCACCCGCGAGGGTGCCCTCCCGCGAGAGTAACCAGAGGCCGCGCCGGATGCCGGGAGCATCGGGGAGGCCGGGCCTGATTCATGCCCCCTTTGTGTCCCACCTCACACCCTCCCGCCCCCGCCGTCCTCGCTCCCGACGCGCCCGGCACGGCGGCCGGGGCCCCGTCCGCTCGTCTAGAGTCAGCCCATGACCAAGTGGGAATACGTAACCGTGCCGCTGCTCGTCCACGCCACCAAGCAGATCCTCGACAACTGGGGCCAGGACGGCTGGGAGCTCGTCCAGGTCGTGCCGGGCCCGAACCCGGAGCAGCTGGTGGCCTACCTCAAGCGGGAGAAGGCATGAGTCAGGTCGAGAGCCGGCTGGCCGAGCTGGGCCTGACCGTGCCCGAGGTCGCCGCGCCGGTCGCCGCGTACGTGCCGGCCGTGCGGTCGGGCGAGTACGTCTTCACCTCCGGCCAGCTGCCGATGGTCGCGGGCAAGCTCCGGACCACGGGCAAGGTCGGCGCCGAGGTCACCCCGGAGGAGGCCAAGGCGCTCGCGCAGATCTGCGCGCTGAACGCGCTCGCGGCCGTGAAGTCCGTGATCGGTGACCTGGACCGGATCGAGCAGGTCGTCAAGGTGGTGGGCTTCGTCGCCTCCGCCGCCGACTTCACCGGCCAGCCCGCCGTGGTGAACGGCGCGAGCGAGCTGCTCGGGCAGGCGCTCGGCGCGGCCGGCGTGCACGCCCGCAGCGCGGTCGGCGTCGCGGTGCTGCCGCTGGACGCCCCGGTCGAGGTCGAGCTCCAGGTGCGGCTGAAGCCGCAGGTCTGAGGCATTTTCTCCGCCGCGGGCGCCGCGCTGTCGGCCCACGGCGAAACCGCTCGGATCGGCGGGGTTGGGCTCTGTCCAACCCCGCCTTCCGCTGCGTAGCATCCGGTCATGGACCAGCAGGCGAAGACGCTTCCGATGCCGCCGTCCTGGCCTGCCCGGATCCGGGCGGTGCTGGCCGGCGAGGTGACCCCCCCGGTGCCCAGGCCGTCCGCCACGGTCGTGCTGCTGCGGGACGGCGCCGACGGAGCCGCCGGCGAGGGCCCGCAGGCGTACCTGCTGCGCCGCCGTACCTCGATGGCGTTCGCCGGCGGGATGTACGCCTACCCGGGCGGCGGGGTGGACCCCAGGGACGCCGAGGCCGAGATCGGCTGGGCCGGCCCGAGCCCGCGGGAGTGGGCCGAGCGGCTCGGCGTGGACGCGGCCACGGCGCAGGCGGTGGTCTGCGCGGCCGTCCGGGAGACCTTCGAGGAGGCCGGTGTGCTGCTGGCCGGTCCGGACGCCGGGAGCACGGCGCCGCCGCGCGACTGGAGCGCCGAGCGGGCCGCCCTGGAGGCGCACGAGCTCTCCTTCGCCGACTTCCTCCGGGCGCACGGCCTGGTGCTGCGCAGTGATCTGCTGGCCGGCTGGGCCCGCTGGGTCACCCCGGCCTTCGAGGAGCGGCGCTACGACACCTGGTTCTTCGTCGCCGTGCTGCCGCCCGGCCAGAGCGCCGCCGTGGAGGTGGGCGAGGCCGACCGGGTCGCCTGGCTCACTCCGGCCGAGGCCGTGCGCGGCCACCGGGAGGGCCGGTACGGCATGCTGCCGCCGACCGTCACGGTGCTGCGCGAACTGCTGCCGCTGCGCACGGCGGCCCAAGCCCTGTCCGCGGCGACCGGCCGCGGACTGGACCCGATCCTCGGCGAGGCCGAGGTGGCGGGTGATCGAATGACGGTGCGATGGTCAGGGTATGAAGAGCTGACCATCGACGGACACTACCCCCAGGAAGGACCTTCGCCCGATGACTCACAATGACGTGGATCGCCGGACGGCATCCGAGCTGCCCGCCCGAACGCTGACCTCCCACACCCTGACGCCCCGTACGCTCGCCCGCGACAGCGGCGGCCGCTACGGCGAGGAGCCCTGGCTGCGCCCGCTGACGCGCTCCCTCCCCGCGCGACTGCTGCATCGCAGCTGCGAGGGCGGCCGGTGAGCGGTCTCATCCCGGGTGACCCCGCCGCCGGCATCGGCGGCGAGGCCACCCCCCGGGCACACTGCGTGCTGGCGCCGAACCCGTCACCGATGACGCTGGACGGCACCAACACCTGGCTGCTCGCCGAGCCCGGCTCGGACCTGGCCGTGGTCGTCGACCCCGGCCCGCTCGACGAGGCGCACCTGCGCCACGTCATCGCGACCGCCGAGAGCCAGGGCCGGCGCGTGGCGCTCACCCTGCTCACCCACGGCCACGCCGACCACGCCGAGGGCGCGGCCCGCTTCGCCGAGCTGACCGGCAGCAAGGTCCGGGCACTGGATCCGGCGCACCGCCTCGGGGACGAGGGCCTGCGGCACGGGGAGCGCCTGGAGGTCGGGGACCTGGACCTGCGGGTGGTCGGCACCCCCGGCCACACCTCCGACTCGCTCACCTTCCACCTGCCCGCCGACGGCGCCGTCCTGACCGGCGACACCGTGCTCGGCCGCGGCACCACGATGGTCGCGCACCCGGACGGGCAGCTCGGGGACTACCTCGACTCGCTGCGCCGCCTGCACACCATGGCGTCCGAGCACGGCGTACGCACGGTGCTGCCGGGCCACGGCCCGGTGCTCGCGGACGCGCTCGGCGTGGTGGAGTACTACCTCGCCCACCGGGCGCACCGCCTCGCCCAGGTGGAGACGGCGGTGGAGGCCGGCTGCCGGACCGCGGCCGAGGTGGTGGCCCGGGTCTACGCCGACGTGGACCGCGCGCTGTGGCCGGCCGCCGAGCTCTCGGTCCGCGCTCAGCTGCGCTACCTGGAGAACCACGGGCTGATCTGACGGCCCGCGCCCGGCCGCGACAGCGGGCCGCTCTCCTCCCGCCGGTGCTGCCGGCTGCCGACCGCCCGCGGGCACGGCCGAGGGCCCGTCCGCCGGTGGCGTACGGGCCCTCGGCGGAGCGACGTCAGCGCGAGCGCCGGGACAGCCGCTCGACGTCCATCAGGACCACCGCGCGGGCCTCCAGCTTCAGCCAGCCGCGGCCGGCGAAGTCGGCGAGTGCCTTGTTGACCGTCTCACGGGAGGCGCCGACCAGCTGGGCCAGCTCCTCCTGGGTGAGGTCGTGCGCGACGTGGATGCCCTCGTCGGACGGCACGCCGAACCGGCGCGAGAGGTCCAGCAGCGCCTTGGCCACCCGGCCGGGCACGTCCGAGAACACCAGGTCGGACATCACGTCGTTGGTCCGGCGCAGCCGGCGGGCGATCGCCCGCAGCAGCGCGATCGAGACCTCGGGACGGGCGTGCAGCCAGGGCTGGAGGTCGCCGTGGCCCAGGCCCAGCAGCTTGACCTCGGTGAGCGCGCTCGCCGTGGCGGTGCGCGGCCCCGGGTCGAAGAGCGACAGCTCGCCGATCATCTCGCTCGGGCCGAGCACGGCGAGCATGTTCTCGCGGCCGTCCGGGGAGGCGCGGTGCAGCTTGACCTTGCCCTCGGCGACCACATAGAGCCGGTCGCCCGGGTCGCCCTCGTGGAACAGGGACTCACCTCGGGCGAGAGTCACCTCGGTCATGGAAGCGCGCAGCTCGCCGGCCTGCTCGTCGTCGAGTGCCGCGAAGAGTGCGGCGCGCCGCAGAACGTCGTCCACGTGCTTCCTCCTTCTCGGCCGTCCGTCCGTGGGGCGGGCGGCGCAAGTCCGTACCGTGCTCTGCATCACCAAGCATGGCGCATGTCGCTCCGATCATATGAGGAGGGGGTGCGCCGCGGAGCACCGTACGGGGCCATTCGTACTCATCGGTCACCTCGGCGCCGCTGGTCGCAGCGGGCGGGCCGGGGTCCGGAACGCGTTCCGGCGGGCCTCGGCGGCGCCGGCCGGCACGGGCGCCGCCGCTCCTGGGGGCCGGGACGGCGGCTGAAACATCCCGGAGTACGATCCGGCATTTTTCGGACATGGCGGGCTCGCGGCGGGTTCGCGACCGGGCTCAAGGCGGGTTCGCGGGCGGGCTCACGGCGGGGCTCACGGTCGGGGGCGAGGCCGGGGCGCTCCCGCCGGCAGTGGGTCCGCCCGGGGTCCGCCGTGGTGTACGGCGCACGGCGGACCGCGCTGCGTCGCCCGGTCCGGAGCGGTGCGTCGCCCGGCCCGCGGCGACCGGGTGCGGCCGTGTCCGACGCGGCGTCAGACGTCCTGCGGCGGCGGCGCGGTGCTCTTTCGGACGACCAGACTGGTGGCCAGTTCCAGGCGGCTGGCCGTGGTCCCGTCGGCGCGCAACCGGAGCAGCATCTGCGCGGCCTCCTCCGCCATCTGCCGCAGTGGCTGGTGCACGGTGGTGAGTGCCGGGCTGGTCCACTGGGCGATCGCGACGTCGTCGTAGCCGACGACCGAGAGGTCCCGGGGCACCTGGAGGCCGTGCACCCGCGCCGCCTCCAGAACACCCAGGGCCTGCAGGTCGCTACCGGCGAAGACGGCGGTCGGGCGGTCGGGCCGGCCGAGCATCTCCATCGCGCGCTGGTAGCCGCCCTCCACATGGAAGTCACCGAAGGCGACCAGCCCGGGATCGACCTCCAGGCCGGCCATGCTCATGGCCGAGCGGAAGCCGTCCAGGCGGGCGAGCGAGCAGAGCATGTCGCCCGGACCGCTGATGATCGCGATCCGCCGGTGCCCGCACTCGATCAGATGCCGGGTCGCGGCGAGCCCGCCGGACCAGTTCGCCGACCCCACGGAGGGGACGTCCGGCTCCGGATCGCCCGCCGGATCGATGATCACGAACGGGATGGCACGTGACCTGAGCTGCTGTTTGAACTCCAGTGGCAGGGCCGAGAAGACCAGCACCACGCCGAGCGGGCGACGCCGCAGCACGCCCTCGATCCACTCGGGGCCGGGGGAGTGCCGAGTGCCGCTCTCGGTCAGCACCACGCTGGCGCCGTTCTCCTTGGCGACGTTCTCGACGCCCCGGATCAACTCCATCGCCCAGAGGCTGTCGAGCTCGTGGAAGACCAGCTCGATGAGTGGCGCCTCACCTGCGGATTTGGCCGACCGTCGGTAGCCGTGGATCTCCAGCAGCTCCTCGACCCGGGTACGGGTCGGCCGGGCGACGTCCTGCCTGCCGTTGAGAACTTTCGAAACTGTGGAGACGGAAACGCCGGCCTGCTCCGCCACCTGGGCCAGGGTCACGCGCCCCGGCTCCTCGTCTTCGCGCATGCCGTGCAGCATAGGCCACCCGGACGGGTCACGCTTTGGTAACCCCGTCCGGGAGGGTTGACCCTCCCCGCGAGGGGTCTTAGCGTCGCAGCGCACAGATAGTTTCGAAGATGTAGCCGAAACATTTCGAAAGGCACTGCGATGAAGAGACAAGCGCAGCTCTCCCGTGTCGCCGCCGGCAGCGTGGCCGTCCTGCTCGGGCTGGCCCTGACGGCCTGCGGCAGCGGGAGCGGTTCGGCCTCCGGCGGTGGAGACAAGATCCACATCCTGGTCTACGGGGACGCCTCCAACAAGGTCGAGACCCAGATCGTCGACACCTTCAACAAGACCTCGAAGGTCAAGGCGGTCCTCGACACCGTCCCCGGTGCGGACTACCAGGGGAAGCTCCAGACGGTCATCAGCACCAAGCAGGCCCCGGACGTCTTCTTCAACTGGGGCGGCGGCAGCATCGCGCCCTTCGTCAAGGCGGGCCTGCTGCTCCCGCTGGACGACATGATCCAGCAGGACCCGGCGCTGAAGAGCGACTTCCTGCCGTCGGTGTTCAACAGCGCGGTGATCGACGGCAAGGCGTACGGCATCCCGATGCGCGGCACCCAGCCCGTCATGCTGTTCAACAACAAGAAGGTGCTCGCCGACGCCGGCGTCTCCGAGCCGAAGACCTGGGACGAGCTGCTGAGCGCGGTGCAGGCCCTCAAGGCCCACGGCGTCACCCCGATCGCACTGGGCGGCGGTGACCAGTGGCCCACCCTGATGTGGTTCGAGTACCTCTTCGACCGTGTCGCCGGCCCCGGCCTGTTCGAGAAGGCGCTCGGCGGCGACAAGAGCGCCTGGGCCGGCGAGGACAGCAAGAAGGCGCTCGGCATGCTCAAGCAGCTGGTCGACGCCGGTGCGTTCGGCACCAACTTCGACTCGGTGAAGTACACCGACGGCGGTTCGCCCGCCCTGCTGGCGCGCGGCAAGGCCGGCTTCGAGCTGATGGGCTCCTGGGAGTACTCCACCCAGCAGGACGCCAGCCCCGACTTCGCCAAGTCCGAGCTCGGCTACAGCTCCTTCCCGACGGTCACCGGCGGCAAGGGCGACCCGGGCGCGCTGGTCGGCAACACCAACAACTTCTACTCGGTGCTGAAGAAGACCAAGCACCCCGAGGCCGTGGCGGAGTTCCTGAAGCTCCAGTACTCGGACGACTTCGTCAAGGCGCAGCTGGCCATCGGCAACCTGCCGACCACCACCAACACCCTGGACTTCGTCGCCGCGGCAGCCAACCCGGACTACTCGAAGTTCCAGTTCGACCTGGTGAAGCAGGCCTCGACGTTCCAGCTCTCCTGGGACCAGGCCTACCCGCAGACCGCCTCCACCCCCATGCACCAGGCCGTGCAGCAGTTCTTCAACGGGCAGATGGACGCCGACGCCTTCATCAAGGCCATGCAGGCCCTGCCGACCTCCTGAGCGGACCGAGAAATGACCACCATCGCCGCCACCGCCGTGGACCGGCGCCGCCCGGCCGGCCGGAGCGTCACCAGCGCCACCCGACCGGGCTTCGCCTGGGCACTGCCCGCCACCGTCTTCTTCGTCCTGTTCGCGATCGTCCCGCTCGTCCTGGTCGCGGTCCTGTCCGTCATGAGCTGGGACGGCATCGGCTCGCCGCAGTTCTCCGGGACCGACAACTGGGTCAAGCTGTTCCATGATCCGGTCATGATCAAGAGTCTCTGGCTGAGCGTCCTGCTCACCGTGCTCGGGGTCGTCGTCCAGACGCCGATCAGCATCCTGCTCGGCGTCTGGGCAGCCGGCCACCAGCGCAACCGCGCTGTCCTGTCGGCCGTGTACTTCGTACCCCTGCTGCTGTCGGCGACCGCCGTCTCGGTGCTGTGGCGCGCGCTGCTCGACCCGAACTTCGGGGTGCCCTCCGAGGCGTCCTGGCTGTTCGGGGACGGCAACCTGTTCGGCTCGCAGAGCGGCGCCGTCGGGGTGCTGGCCTTCGTCGGGGCCTGGCAGTTCACCCCCTTTCACACCCTGATCTACCAGGGTGCGGCGCGGGCCGTCCCGCCGGTGCTCTACCAGGCCGCGCAGATCGACGGCGCCGGCACCGTCCGCCAGTTCTTCCACATCACGCTGCCGCAGCTGCGGAACACCATCGTCACCTCGGTGATCCTCATGGTGGTCGGAGGGCTGACGACCTTCGACACAGTGCTGATCCTCACCCAGGGCGGGCCCGGTACGGACACCACCATCAGCGCCTACTACATGTACCAGAAGGCCTTCAAGGGCTTCGACTTCGGCGTCGCCTCGGCGATCGCCCTGGTCCTGGTGGTGGTGGCGACGGTGATCTCGCTGGCCGTGGTCCGCCTGTCGGGCTACGACCGGATGCGCAGTACTTCGGAGGGATTGTGATGAGGCGCCGTCCGAACGTCCTGGCCGGCCTCGGCTCGCTGTTCTGGCTGCTCGTGGTGGGGCTGCCGCTGTACGCGATGCTCGCCGCCACCCTGCAGAGCAGGAGCGACTACGCGGCCAACGGCCCGCTCGGCTTCCCGAAGCACTTCACCCTCGACAACTACGTCGACGACTTCTCCAACGGCTTCGGGCAGTACTTCCTCAACACGGCGATCGTCACGCTGAGCGTGGTCGCGATCGTGCTGCTGGTGGTGCCGCCGTTGTCCTACGCCATCGTCAGGGCCCGCGGCCGCAGCACCATGGCGGTCTTCCGGCTGTTCCTGCTGGGCCTGGCGATCCCGGCGCAGGCCGTGATCGTGCCGATGTTCTACGTCATCAACAAGGCCGGCCTGTACGACAACCTGATCGGCGTGATCCTGCCCACCGCGGCCTTCTCGCTGCCGGTCTGCGCCCTCATCCTCACCGGGGTGATGCGCGACATCACCCCCGAGCTGTACGAGGCGATGGCGATGGACGGCGCCCGGCCCCGGCGGGTCTTCTTCCAGCTGGTGCTCCCGCTCTCCAAGGGCGGCCTGTCGACGATCGTGGTCTTCTCGGCCCTCCAGGCGTGGAACGGCTTCCTGTTCCCCCTGGTGCTGACCCAGTCGGACAGCACCAAGGTGATCACCCTGGGCCTCTACAACTTCCAGACGGCGTACGGCATTAACGTCCCCGGCCTGCTGGCCGCCGTGGTGCTCTCCATGCTGCCCATCCTGCTCGTCTACCTGTTCGCCCGACGCACCCTGGTCCAGGGGCTGATGGGCGTCGGAGGAAAGTGACCGACATCGTGAACCTGGCCGTAGAGACCGAATCCGCCACTCCTGTCTGGCGCGACGCCTCCCTGGACGCCGGGACGCGGGCCGACGCCCTGATCGCCGCGATGACGCTCCAGGAGAAGACCGCCCAGCTGTTCGGGGTCTGGGTCGGGGCGTCCGACGAGGGCGGTGAAGTAGCCCCGTACCAGCACGAGATGGAGGAGCCGCCCGAGCTCGACGAGCTGCTGCCGCACGGCCTCGGGCAGCTGACCCGCCCGTTCGGCACCGCCCCCGTCGACCCGGCGCTCGGCGCCCTGTCGCTGATGCGCACCCAGCGCCGGATCGCCGCGGCCAACCGCTTCGGCATCCCCGCGATGGCCCATGAGGAGTGCCTGGCCGGCTTCGCCGCCTGGGGCGCCACCGCCTACCCGGTGCCGCTCTCCTGGGGAGCCGCGTTCGACCCGGCGCTGGTGCGCCGGATGGCCGCCGCGATCGGCCGTGACATGCGCTCCGTCGGCGTGCACCAGGGACTGGCGCCCGTGCTGGACGTGGTCCGGGACGCCCGCTGGGGCCGGGTCGAGGAGACCATCGGCGAGGACCCGTACCTGGTCGCCTCGATCGGCACCGCCTACGTGCAGGGCCTGCAGTCCGCCGGGATCATCGCTACCCTCAAGCACTTCGCCGGCTACTCCGCCTCCCGGGCCGGCCGCAACCTGGCGCCGGTCGGCGTCGGGGCGCGCGAGCTCGCCGACGTCATCCTGCCGCCGTTCGAGATGGCCGTCCGCGACGGGCGTCCCGGCTCGGTCATGCACGCCTACACCGACACCGACGGCATCCCGTCGGCGGCCGACGAGAGCCTGCTGACCGAACTGCTCCGGGACACCTGGGGATTCAACGGCACGGTGGTCGCCGACTACTTCGGCATCGCCTTCCTGAAGACCCTGCACGGGGTGGCCGGGAGCTGGGGCGAGGCGGCCGGCGCAGCGCTGGCCGCCGGCGTCGACGTCGAGCTCCCCACCGTCAAGACCTTCGGGCGGGCCCTGCTCGACGAGATCGCCGCCGGACGCGTTCCGGAGGAGCTGGTGGACCGCGCGCTGCGCCGGGTGCTCGTCCAGAAGGCCGAACTCGGCCTGCTCGACGCCGACTGGAGCGCCACCCCCGCGGTCCTCGTCGAGCCCGACCCGGCCGACCCGCGGGCCCTGCGCGGCACCGTCGACCTCGACCCGGCCGAGAACCGGGCGCTCGCCGGCGAGATGGCCGAGCAGGCCGTGGTCCTGCTGAGCAACGACGGCACCCTGCCGCTGTCCCGCCCGGCCCGGATCGCCCTGATCGGCCCCAACGCCGACGAGCCGACCGCCGTGCTCGGCTGCTACGCCTTCCCCGTCCACGTCGGCGGGCAGCACCCCGACACCCCGCTGGGGATCGAACTGCCGACCCTGCGCGAGGCGTTGGCCGCCGAGTTCCCCGACAGCGAGCTGGTCACCGCCCGGGGCGCCACGGTGGACGGCGCCGGCACCGAGGGCTTCGCCGAGGCGGTCGAACTCGCCCGGAGCGCGGACGTGGTGGTGCTGGCGCTCGGCGACCGCGCGGGCCTGTTCGGCCGGGGCACCAGTGGCGAGGGCTGCGACGTCGAGAGCCTGGACCTGCCCGGCGTCCAGCAGCAGCTGCTGGACGCCCTGCTCGACGCCGGCACCCCGCTGGTCCTCACCCTGCTGGCCGGCCGGCCGTACGCGCTCGGCCGGGCACCGGGCGAGGCCGCCGCGATCGTGCAGGCGTTCTTTCCCGGCGAGGAGGGCACCCGGGCCGTCGCCGGCGTGCTCAGCGGCCGGGTCAACCCGTCCGGCCGGCTGCCCGTCAGCGTGCCCTGCCGGCCCGGGGTCCAGCCGTCCACCTACCTGGCGGCCCGGCTGGCCCAGGCCACCGAGGTCTCCAGCACCGACCCGACGCCGGCGTACGGCTTCGGCCACGGCCTGACCTACACCGACTTCGAGTGGTCGGATCTCGTCGTGGACGCCGCGCTCACCGCCACCGACGGGGAGTTCGAGCTGGCGCTGACGGTGCGCAACACCGGTCTGCGCGCGGGCGTCGAGGTGGTGCAGGTCTACCTGCACGACCCGGTCGCCTCGGTGGTGCAGCCCGTCCAGCGGCTGGTGGGCTACCTCCGGGTGCCGCTCGCCGCCGGCGAGGCGAGTCGGGTCCGGGTCACCGTGCCGGCCGACCTCGCCTCCTTCACCGGGCGGGACGGCACGCGCATCGTCGAGCCGGGCGAGCTGGAGCTTCGGCTCGGCGCCGCCAGTACCGACCCCCGGCTGACCGCCGCGGTCGTCCTGACCGGGCCGGTCCGCCGGCTCGACCACACCCGTCGCCTGCACGCGACGTTCACCCTGTCGGCCGAGCCGACCCTCTGACCCGTCCGCCCCGGCTCCATGCCCGCTTCTGGCCGCCCCGCCCCCCGGTCGGGCGGTCGGAGCCGGGGCGGACGGCCCACCCCCGTCGTCAAGGCGCCGGCTCCGGCCGGCCCCGGCCGTGCCGAGAAGGGCCGCCCGATGCACCGCGACCTGACCGAGCCGGAACTGCGCGCCCACCGCAGCTCCCAGCGCGCTCCCGCCGACTTCGACGCCTTCTGGCGGCGCACCCTCGCCGACGCGCGCGGCAGCGAGCGCACCGTCACCGTGACGCCGGTGGCGACCGGGCTGGCGACACTCGACACCTTCGACGTCACCTTCCCGGGGTTCGCCGGCCAGCCCGTCCGGGCCTGGCTGCGGATGCCGCGCGGTGCGAGCGGCCCGCTGCCCGCCGTCGTCCAGTACGTCGGCTACGGCGGCGGGCGCGGGCACCCCACGGAGAACCTGCTGTGGGCCTCGGCCGGCTACGCCCACCTGCAGATGGACACCCGGGGGCAGGGCTCCGGCTGGAGCCGTGGGGACACCCCCGACTGCGGACCGGCCGGCCCCCAGGCCCCCGGCATGCTGACCCGTGGTGTCGAGGATCCGGCGACGTACTACTACCGTCGTCTGATCACCGACGCCGTCCGGGCCGTCGACGCCGCCCGCACGCTGGCGCCCGTCGACCCCGCCCGGGTCGCGGTGCTCGGCCAGAGCCAGGGCGGCGGGCTGGCACTGGCGGTCGCCGCGCTCGTGCCCGACCTCGCCGCCGCAGTCGCCCATGTGCCGTTCCTCTGCGACTTCCCGCGCGCCGTGCTGGTCACCGACGCCCATCCGTACCGGGAGATCGCGGACTACCTCGCGGTCCACCGCGACCGGGTCGAGGCGGTGCACCGCACACTGAGCTACGTCGACGGCGTCAACTTCGCCCGCCGGGCCGCGGTCCCGGCGCGCTTCTCGGTGGCGCTGATGGACGAGATCGTTCCGCCGTCCACCGTGTTCGCCGCCCACCAGGCGTACGCGGGGCCCAAGGAGCTCACCGTCTGGCACTACAACGGTCACGAGGCGGGCGGCCCCGAGGACGACGCGGGCGCCCTCGACTTCCTGCGGGCCCGCCTCCTGCCGCCCGGGCGCGGTGCGGACGGCCCGGCGGACGGCCTGCCCGGGTGACGGCGGGGTGCCGGGCCCGGTACGGCCGTCGGGCTCATCGGCGCGGTCGGGCCGCACGGGTGCAGGCGTCCGGCACCGCCTCCCACGGCGGGAACGGGCTCGGGCCGCGGCCTTCCTGATCAGCTCGGCGACCCTGCCTCGGTGGCGGGGGCCGGTTCCGTGAGCGCATGGGCGGTCGGCCGGAGAGTGACCTCGTCAAGACGGCCGACGTCGTCCTGGGGAACGCACGTGATCCTGAAACGGGAGAACCCTTCGGGGCGGCCGGAACGACGTTGCCGGCTTCAGCGGCGTAGCCGGAGCTGGGTGCGAGAGCGGCCGGATACCAGATAGCCACCAGTTCCGGCAGGAATTGTCCGTGTATCGGCACCAAGCTCGGGAACCACCACGGTCCGCTCACGCGATCCGGCAGAATGCGGGCTGTGACAAGTACCGACGACCCGCACGCGAGCCAGCCGGTCGGCGACGCCGCTCACGGGAACGGTTCGTACCAGCCCTTCGCCCACCTCACGACGGAGCACTCGGCGCTCTACCGTCAGGTCATGGCCGCGTTCGTCCGGGCCAAACAGGAGTTCAGCGTCCACCTGAGACCGGAGGACGTCCACCTCGGCCTGCCCGCCGAGGGCCGTCCGCCGGTGGAGAGCGTGGCGACGGCACTGGAGCGGCTCGCCAAGTGGGGGAATCTGCGGGCGGACCCGGACACCGGCAGGGTCACCGCGTTGGAGGACTTCTACCGATCCCGCTACATCTACCAGTTGACCAGCGAGGGTGAGGCCGCCGAGGAGGCGCTGGCGGCCTACGACGAGGCGCTGGGCCGGCGCGGCGAACTCCAGGCGGTGGCGCTCGCCGACATCGCCGTACAGCTGCGCGCCCTGCTCGCGCTGGCCGGGGCGCGCGAGCCGGATTCGGCGGTGGCGCACCTCGCGCTGCTCGCCCTGGTGGACCGGTTCTCCGGCCTGGCCGAGAACGCGCGGGCGTTCATGAGCTCGCTGCAACGCACGGTCGACCTGCACGATGCCGAGGTCGAGGTGTTCCTCGCCTACAAGCAGCGGCTGATCGAGTACCTGGAGCGCTTCATCGAGGACCTGGTCACCCGGGGCGCCGAGATCGCCGGACTCCTGGAGCGCCTGGGGACACCGCAGGAGGGCCCGGCCGGCCCGCTGCTGCGGCTGGCCGCCGCACGCGAGGCGTCCGACACGGCTCCGGACGCCGCGGCCGAGGCGCTGACCGCCGCCGAGCGGCGCTGGTACGGGCGCTGGGAGGGTCTGCGGGCATGGTTCCTGAGTGTGCCGGGCCGCAGTTCCCAGGCGAAGCTGTTGCGTTCGGCGGCCCGTCAGGCGGTCCCGCAGCTGCTGGGTGTGGTGCAGGCGTTGAACGAACGAAGGGCCGGTCGGTCGGACCGCTCGGCGGACTTCCGGGAGCTGGCCCGCTGGTTCGCGGAGGCACCCGACGACCAGGCCCGGCACCGGTTGTGGCGCTCGGCGTTCGGGCTGCACTCGGCCCGGCACCTGACCATCGACCAGGAGGCACTGGCCGCCCGCGAGGCTGACCCGGTGCCCGCCTCGGCCTCGTGGTACGACGCGCCGGGCGTACGGATCAGTCCGCAACTGCGCCGCACCGGCTCGTACGAGCGGCGCGGCCGGGCACGGGCCGTCCAGGACCGTGGCGAGGCCAAGGCGTACCTGGCGGAGCTGGCCCGCAAGCAGGCCGAGCAGACGGCGGCGGCCCGGGCACGGTTGGCCACCGACGGAGAGGTGCGGCTGAGCGGTCTGGGCGAACTCGATCCGGCGGCCTTCCGGCTCTTCCTGCGACTGCTCGGGGACGCACTGTCCGCGTGGCGGCCCGGTACGGACACGGTCGCCGTCACCACGAACGACGGGACGATGGAGATCAGACTGACCAGGCTGCCGGGCGGCGGCACCGCGGAGATCCGCACCCTCGACGGCGTGCTGCGCGGGCCGGAGCACCTGGTCGGGATCACCGACCTGACGGCGGACCGCGAGAGCGCCGGGAGCGCCGAGAGCGCCGGGAGCCCGCGATGACCGACCGGACGACAGGCGGGACGGCCGACAGTCGGCTGGGCGACGCACTCGCCGCACAGCACGCCGAGGAGGTCCGCCGGGCGGCGCGGGCGCTGCTCCGCAGACCCCTTCTGCGCGCGGGCACCGACGACTTCCGCCTGGTCCGGCAGCACGCCGGCGAGCTACGGACCTGGTTCGACCGCAACACCGGATGGGCGTTGCTGGTGGACTCCGAGGTGGCCCGGCTGCGCCGCGTTCCCGGCCGGGACACCGACCCGACCCACCCGGCCCGTGACCAGCGGACCGGGCTGCCGTTCGCCCGCCGCCGCTACGTGCTGGTGTGCCTGTGTCTGGCCGTGCTGGAACGCTCCGACCAGCAGATCGCCCTCGGTCGGATGGCCGAGCAGGTGGTACTCGCAGCCGCGGATCCGGCGCTGGACGCGGCCGGAGTCGCCTTCACTCTTTCCGACCGCGAGCAGCGCACCGACCTGGTCGCCGTGGTCCGGCTGCTGCTCACCTGGGGTGTGCTGGCCAAGGTCGCCGGTGACGAGGACGCCTTCCTCAAGTCGGCCGGCGACGCCCTGTACGACGTGGACCGCCGGGTACTGGCCGGGCTGCTGATCTCCCGGCGCGGTCCGAGCACCGTCCGGGCGGACGGCTTCGAGGAACGGCTCGCCGAACTCAACGCCGAAGCGCTGCCGGACAGTGACGAGCTGCGCAACCGCGCCCTTCGGTACACCCTGACCAGGCGGCTGCTGGACGACCCGGTGCTCTACCTGGACGAGCTGTCGGAGGCCGAGGCCGGCTATCTCGCTTCGCAGCGCGGCGCGTTGACCCGGCGCATCGGCGAACTCACCGGCCTGGTACCGGAGGTGCGGGCCGAGGGTCTGGCGATGGTCGATCCGGACGACGACCTGACCGACCTGCGGATGCCCGAACAGGGCACCGAGGGCCATGTCGCTCTGCTGGTCGCCGAGTACCTGGCGGGCAAGGGCGGCACCGTCCCGCTGGCCGAACTGCACCGTCAGGTGGCCGGCTGGGCCCTCGACCACGCGGGCTTCTGGCGGCGCAGTGCCACCGCCCCCGGCGCCGAGGTGGAGCTGACCGAGCAGGCCGTGGAGCGGCTGACGGCGCTCGGTCTGCTGGAGCGCGTGACGGCCGCGGACGGCACCCCGGCGGTACGACCCCGCCCGGCGCTGGACCGCTACCGGGTCGGCGAGACCGTCCTGCTGGAGCCCGGCGGGCGCGCCCCGAAGAAGAGCACAGCGGACCGGACGAAGAGTACGGCGAACCACCGGAAGGCCAGGACCACCAGATGAGTACCACCGACTCCACGCCGCTGCCCGTGCCGGGCCGTACCCGCTGGCAGCCGCTCCGGACCGGCCTGGTCGACCTCTTCTACTACGACGTCGAGGAGTTCCACTTCCGCGACGGCCGCCTGCTGCTGCGTGGTAACAACGGCACCGGGAAGTCCAAGGTGCTCGCGCTCACCCTGCCCTTCCTGCTGGACGGCGACCTGTCCCCGCACCGGGTCGAGCCGGACGCCGACCCCAAGAAGCGAATGGAGTGGAATCTGCTGCTCGGCGGCGAGCACCCTCACCCGGAGCGGCTCGGCTACACCTGGATCGAGTTCGGCCGCCTCGACGAGGACGGCACCGCCCGCTACACGACCCTCGGCTGCGGTCTCAAGGCGGTGGCGGGCCGGGGCATCGCACGGCACTGGTACTTCGTCACCGACCGTCGCGTCGGAGCCGATCCGGTCGACGGAGGTCTCAGGCTGCTCGACTCCACCGGCGCCGCGATCGGCCGTGACCGGCTGACCGAGGCGCTGGACGGGCGCGGCCTGGTGTACGACTCCGCCCGGAGCTACCGGCGTGCGGTGGACGAGGTGCTGTTCGGTCTCGGCGAGCAACGTTACGCGGCCCTGGTGGACCTGCTGGTGCAGTTGCGCCAGCCGCAGTTGTCCAAGCGGCCGAGCGAGAAGGCGCTCTCCCAGGCGCTCACCGAGTCGCTGCCGCCGATGGACCAGGCCGTCGTCTCCGACGTGGCCGAGGCGTTCCGTTCGCTGGACGAGGAGAAGGAGCAGCTGTCGGTGATGGTCGCGGCCGAACGTGCCGCCACCGCCTTCCTCCAGCGCTACCGCCGCTATGCCCGGGTGGCCGCGCGGCGCAAGGCCCGCGCGCCGCGCGTACAGCACTCCCGGTACGAGTCGCTGCGCGCCGAACTGAACACCGCCGAAGCGGACTTCGAAGCTTCCGGCACCGCGCTGGAGGAGGCCGAGGCCCGGTTGGAGGAGCTGGACCGCGGTCGCACCGGCCTGCGGGCCAGGGACGAGGCCCTGCGGGCCGGCCCCGAGATGCGCAACGCCCGCGAGCTGGAGCAGGCGGCGGAGCTGGCCGAGCGCACCGCACGGGACGCCGAGCGGGCCGAGGCGGACCGCACGCGGGCCGACGGCGAGCTGACCCGGTACGCGGCCCGGCTGGGCGCCGCCCGCTCGCGGGCCGAGTCGGCCGAGCGGGTGCGGCAGAGCGGGCTGACCCGGGCCGAAGAGGCGGCGGCGCCCGCCCGGTTGGACCGGCAGCATCACGACCGGGTCGCCCGCCCGCTCGCCGACGGCGACACCCCGGAGGACGCAGGACAGGCCGCCGACGAGATCACCGGCCGCCGGCTGCGTTCCGTCGCCCTGGTCGAGGAACGGCTGGCCGGCGTCCAGGAGGCCGCTCAGGCACTCGACCGGGCCCGCAGGCGCCTGGAGGACGCGGACGCCGAGCTGGCCCGCCGCGCCGACCTCCGGGCCGAGGCCGCGCGGAACGCGGTTCAGGCCGGCGAGGACCATCTCGTCCGGGTCCGCGCCCATTTCGCGTCCTGCACGCTGCTGCGCCCGGCCGACCCGGAGGGCATGCTGGACGAGCTCGCCCAGTGGGTCGAGACACTGGGGGGCCCCGATCCGGCCAGGACGGCAGCCCAGCAGGCCGCTGCCACCACCGGCGGCGAACTCGCCCGCCACCGGGCCGCCCTCGCCCTCGGGCGCACCGAGACCCAGGAACGGGCCGGCCTGCTCCGGGCCGAGCTGGCCGAACTGCGCTCAGGAGCCCGGCGCGGGCCGAACCCGCCGCACACCCGATCCGCCGGAGCCCGTCAGGACCGGCCGGGCGCGCCGCTCTGGCGCCTGGTGGACTTCACCGACGAATCCGGCCTGACGGACGGCGTGCGGGCCGGTCTGGAAGCGGCTCTGGAAGCCTCCGGGCTGCTCGACGCGTGGGTCGGCCCCGACGGTACGGTCGCCGCCGCCGACACCTGGGACACCCTGGTGACCGTCGGCGCGCCCGTGGACGGACCGTCGCTCGCAGCCGTCCTGCACCCCGCCGTCGACCGGGACGACCCCGCGGCCTCATCCGTATCGGACGACGAGGTGGCCCGGCTGTTGGCCGGAATCGGCCTGCTCGGGTCGGACGAGGAGATTCCGCTCCACGGAAGCTGGATCGCCGCCGACGGCCGATTCCGGCTGGGGGCGCTCACCGGCGCCTGGTCCAAGCCCACCGCCGAGTACCTCGGGGAGGGCGCCCGCGAGCAGGCCCGGCGCGCCAGGATCACCGCCGTCGAAGCCGAAGCCGTCGAATGCGCGGCCCGACTGGACGCCCTGGCCGGCCAGGACGCGGCGCTGGAGGCCGACGAGCAGCGACTCGGCGCCGAACAGGCCGGGCTGCCGGACGACTCCGCCCTGCGAGCCGCCCATGCCGCGTCGACGACGGCCGGCACCGAGCACACCCGGACCGCCGAACGGCGTGAGGCCGCCGACCGGGAGGTGGCGGACGCCTCCGCCGAGGTGGACCAGGTCGTCGGCGAACTGCACGCTCTCGCCGACGAACTCGCCCTCCCGGCCACCGCGACGGAACTGCGCGCGGTACGCGAGGCCGTCGGCGCCTACCGCGAGGCCCTTGCCGCGCTCTGGCCCGCCGTACGCGAGGAGCGCGCCGCACTGTCCGCGCTGGCGGTCGAGGAGGCCGACCACGAACGGGCCGCCGAGCACACCGCAGAACTGGTCGGACGCTCGTTCGCAGCGGCCCGGGAGGCCGTCTTCGCCGGCGAGCGCCACCAGACCCTCGCCGCCACCGTCGGTACGGCCGTCGCCGAGCTGCTGCGTCAACTCGCCGACGTGGCGGAGGGCCTGCGGGAGATCGACGAGCGCGAGCGGGCCACCCGCCGGGAGCAGAACGCGGCCACCGGCCGCAGGGCCGCCGCCGACGCCCTGCGCACCCGGGTACGCGCCGAGATCGACGACACCGCAGCCACCCGCGCCGGGGCCATCGACGCGCTTCGCCGCTTCGCCGGTACCGGCCTGCTCGCCGTCGCCCTGCCCGACCTCGAACACTCCGGCGACTCCTGGGCAGCCGAACCAGCAGTGCGCCTCGCCCGCGCCGTCGAGCGGGAGCTGGAGTCCGTGGACGACTCCGACCCGGCCTGGGAGCGGGTTCAGCGCCGGATCACCGAGGAGCTCAAGGACCTCTCCGACGCGCTGTCCCGGCACGGCCACACGGCGGTGGCCCGGATGCTGGAGGACGGCCTGGTGGTCGACATCCTCTTCCAGGGCCGCGAACGCTCCGTCCCCGAGCTGGCCGGCGCCCTCGCCACCGAGGTCGCCGACCGGCAGCGGCTGCTCTCCGCCCGCGAGCAGGAGATCCTGGAGAACCACCTGGTCACCGAGGTGGCGGGCACCCTCCAGGAACTGGTCGGCGCCGCCGAGCAGCAGGTCCTGCGGATGAACGCGGAGCTGAAGGACCGCCCGACCAGCACCGGCATGCTGCTCCGCCTGGTCTGGCGGCCGGCCCGCAACGCCCCCGGCGGCCTGGCCGCGGCCAGGGACCGCCTGCTGCGCCAGTCGTCCGACGCCTGGACCGCAGCCGACCGGACGGCCCTCGGCGACTTCCTCCAGGCTCAGATCGACCGGGCCCGCACCGACAACCCCGCCGGCACCTGGCTGGAGCACCTCACCACGGCGTTGGACTACCGCTCGTGGCACGAGTTCGGCATCGAGCGGCACCAGCACGGCAAGTGGCAGCCCGCCACGGGACCGGCCTCGGGCGGCGAACGCGTCCTGGCCGTCTCCCTGCCGCTGTTCGCCGCGGCCTCGTCGCACTACGCCTCGGCAGGCAGTCCGCACGCCCCGCGCCTGGTCACCCTGGACGAGGCCTTCGCGGGTGTCGACGACGACTCCCGGGCCAAGTCCCTCGGCCTGCTCGCCGCCTTCGACCTGGACGTGGTGATGACCTCCGAACGCGAGTGGGGCTGCTACCCGCAGGTCCCGGGCCTGGCCATCGCCCAGCTCTCCCGGGTGGACGAGATCGCCGCCGTCCTGGTGACCCGCTGGGAGTGGGACGGGCACCAGCGCACTCGCGTACCCGAGACGGACGTGCCGGCCCAGCGTCAGGGCGGTCAGGGGGAGTGAGCGCCGACCTGCCACGTCTTCGCCGCCTGCTCGGCACCCCCGAGACGGCCTGGCTGGTCGACCGGGTCCGTCGACGCCTTGAAGCCGGGCAGCCCCTGGACACCACACTCACCCGCAACGGCGCCGACGAGGCCGAACGCGCAGCCGTCGCCCGCCTCCTGGGACGCGCTCCCAGACCCGGACGGTCGCTGTCGGTGCCCCTGCCGGCCGTGGACGGAATACTCCGGACCAGCGGCGCCTGCCCGGACGGGCTCGCCGCCGCCGTCGTCGCCCTCACCGGTCCAGTGGCTCTGCGGCGGGAGGCCGCCGACGAGCTGAGCCGAGCGTGGGACGAAGCCTTCGCACCCCTGTGGGACGCCGTCGCCACCCGGACCGAGCTCGCCGACTGGTACCGGGACCTGCACGCCACCGGTCTGGTCCGCCGCCTCGCCCGCACCCCCGGGGAGGCGGCACCGCTCCTCGCCACGCTCGCGCGGATCCTCCCGCGTCTGCCGCTCTCACCACCGCAGTCCCTCAGCACCTTCGCCGCCCACACCGCCGGCGACGCCCACGCCCTCGACCACGGGCCGCTCGCCACCCTCACCCTGGACGCGGTCCGCGCCCTCACCGGCACACCGCCCGGGTCCGGGGCCGGCCGGCGCCGAGACACCTGGGCCACCGCCGGGCTCCTGCTGGACGAACTCTCCTCACAGGCTCTTGCGCTCAACCTGCCCGGCGACGATCACACCGCCACCGGCCGCGCGCTGACCGCCCTGGCCGCCGCCGGCCAGCCCGCCGTGCTGACCCTCCGCCAGCTCCTGCGGGACGCTCCGCGACCGCATCAGGGCGGGGTGGCGTACGTCTGCGAGAACCCCGCGGTCATGCTCGCGGCCGCAGACCTGCTGGGTGCTGGATCCCCTCCTCTGGTCTGCCTCCAGGGCCAGCCCAGTACGGCCGCCCTCCGGCTGCTCCGCCTCTACGCCGACGCCGGATGGGCCCTGCGCTACCACGGCGACTTCGACTGGGGCGGCGTCCGCATCGCCACCCGCCTCCTGTCCCACGTGCCGTGGACCCCGTGGCGGTACACCGCCGACGACTACCGGGCGGCCCTCACCGCCCACCCGCACACCGGGCCCCTGGCCGGCAGCGCCGCCGAGACCCCGTGGGACCCGCGCCTCGCCATCGAACTCGGCCGGGCCGGCCGCCGGATCGAGGAGGAGCTGGTGCTCACCGCCCTTCTCGGCGACCTGGGACACGCCGCGCGCTGAAAGCGGCCGGCCCAGGCGTGGCCCACCGCAGCGCGGTCGCTGCTGATGCCGTCATCCGGCCTGACCCGGAGATCTCACGTGGGACCGCTGCCATCCGGCGTAACCTGCCTTCATGGCAGAGAGCAAGGCCCGGACGACCGTAGCCAGACCAGCGGTGAAGCCGAGGAAACCGGAGTCGCGGCTGGCGATGGTGCGACGCGCCCGGAAGATCAACCGGGAGCTGGCGGAGCTGTACCCGTACGCGCATCCGGAGCTGGACTTCGAGTCGCCGTTCGAGCTGCTGGTGGCGACGGTGCTGTCGGCGCAGACGACGGACCTTCGGGTGAACCAGACCACGCCGGCCCTGTTCGCGAAGTACCCCACTCCGGAGGACATGGCGGCCGCCGTGCCGGAGGAGCTGGAGGAGATCATCCGGCCGACCGGCTTCTTCCGGGCCAAGGCACGGTCGCTGCTGGGGCTGTCGGCGGCGCTGCGCGACGACTTCGGCGGCGAGGTGCCCGGGCGGCTGGAGGATCTGGTCACCCTGCCCGGGGTCGGCCGCAAGACGGCAAACGTCGTCCTGGGGAACGCGTTCGGCGTACCGGGGATCACCGTCGACACGCACTTCGGCCGGCTCGCGCGCCGTTTCGGCTGGACGGCCGAGGAGGATCCGGTGAAGGTCGAGGCGGTCGTCGCGGAGATCTTCCCGAAGTCCGAGTGGACGATGCTCTCGCACCGCGTGGTGTTCCACGGACGGCGGGTCTGCCACTCCCGGAAGCCGGCCTGCGGGGCCTGCCCGATCGCGCCGCTCTGCCCGTCGTACGGAGAGGGCGAGACCGATCCGGAGAAGGCGCGCAAGCTGCTGAAGTACGAGCTGGGCGGTCAGCCCGGGCAGCGGCTGCGGCCGCCGGCCGACTACCCCGGGCAGCCGGCCGCCGCCGCGGGCGGCGGGCAGGAGGAGGTCGCGTGACCTCCACGCTGATCGATCGGGACGGGCTGCCGTCCTGGCTGCTGCCCGTCCGGGACGCGGCCGAGACGGTCCGGCCCGAGCAGCTGAGCCGGTACCTGCCGCCCGCCGAGGGCGGCCGGCCGTCGGCGGTGTTGATGCTGTTCGGCGAGGGGCCGACCGGCCCGGATCTACTGCTGATCGAGCGGGCCCGGTCCCTGCGATCGCACGCGGGGCAGTCCTCCTTCCCCGGGGGTGCGCTGGATCCGGCGGACGGCGATCCGCACGGCGCGGGGCCGGTCGCGGCGGCGCTGCGCGAGGCGTGGGAGGAGACCGGGCTGGATCCGACCGGTGTGCAGGTCTTCGCCACGCTCCCCGCGCTCTACATCCCGGTCAGCCGCTTCATCGTCACGCCGGTGCTCGGCTGGTGGCGGCGGGAGAGCCCGGTGGCGCCGGTGGACCAGGCCGAGACCGGGGCGGTGTTCCGGGTCCCGATCGCCGAGCTCACCGATCCGGCGAACCGGGCCAGGCTCCGGCATCCGTCCGGCTACACCGGGCCCGCCTTCACCGTGTCCGAGCGGCTGGTCTGGGGGTTCACGGCCGGGGTGATCGACCGGATGCTGCACCACAGCGGTCTGGAGCGGCCCTGGGAGCCGGCCCGGGTGCTGTCCCTGTCGGACGAGGCGCTGGGGCTCGCCGGGGCCGACCGGGCGCGCGTCCAGGGACTGCTGCGCGACACGCCCGCCGCGGGGTAGCCACCGGCCCCCGCGTACCCTCTCCACGGTTGTACGGATGGCGGGCGGGGCAGGAGCGGGTCACCGAGCCAGGTGCCGACCCGGCACGAGGCCGTGGGAGGGTGTCCGGGTGAACGTCCTGGATCTGCTGTTGATCGCCGCCGCCGTCGGCTTCGCCGTGTCCGGATACCGGCAGGGCTTCGTGGTGGGCGTCATGTCGGTCCTCGGGTTCCTCGGCGGCGGTCTGGTCGCCGTCCAGCTGCTCCCCTTCCTGCTCAGCCACATCGGCCCCGGCACCACCGCCTCGGTGGTCGCGGTCGTGGTGGTGATCGTGCTGGCGGCGATCGGGCAGGCGGTCACCACGCACTTCGGATGGAAGCTGCGCGGCCACATCGACCGCCGACCGGCCAAGGTGCTGGACGCGGCGGGCGGCTCGGTGGTCAACGTGATCTCGATGCTGCTGGTGGCCTGGTTGATCGGCTCCGCGCTGGCCGGAACGTCACTGCCGACCGTCTCCAAGCAGGTGCGGACCTCCTCCGTGCTCAGCGGCGTCCAGGACGCGCTGCCCGGTGACGCGCCGAACTGGTTCTCCGACTTCTCCAAGGCGCTCGCCCGCAACGGCTTCCCGCAGGTGTTCAACCCCTTCGAGCACGAGCCGATCACCGAGGTCTCGCCGCCGGACCCGGCACTGGCCGCCAGCCCGGGGGTGGCGAGGGCCCGGCAGTCGCTGGTGAAGGTGGTCGGCACCGCCACCTCCTGCGGCAAGACACTGGAGGGCAGCGGATTCGTCTTCGCCCCGCACCGGGTGATGACCAACGCCCACGTGGTCGGCGGTGTCGACGAGCCGACCGTCCAGATCGGCGGTACCGGGCAGCTGTACGACGCGACCGTGGTCCGTTACGACTGGCAGCGCGACATCGCGATCCTGGACGTCCCGAAGCTCTCGGCGCCCCCGTTGACCTTCGCGGGGGACGCCCGGACCAACGACAGCGCGATCGTCGCGGGCTTCCCCGAGAACGGTGCGTTCAACGTGCAGCCGGCCCGCATCCGGGGCCGGATCCAGGCCAACGGCCCGGACATCTACCACCGCGGCCAGGTCGTCCGCGACGTGTACTCGGTGCGCTCGCTGGTCCGCCAGGGCAACAGCGGCGGGCCGCTGCTCTCGCCGGACGGCCAGGTGTACGGCGTGGTCTTCGCCAAGTCGCTGGACAGCGCGGACACCGGGTACGTGCTCACCGCCGCCGAGGTCCGCGAGGACGCCACCCAGGGCACCACGGCCACGGCCCGGGTGGACACCGAGGGCTGCGCGCTCTGACCGCCGGCCCGCCGGCCTTCTCCGGTTCGCTCACCTTCTTCGGCTGATCGGGCCTGCGCGCCTTCGGCTGGTCCGGCTGGTCGGGCTGATCCGGTGGCGTCGGCGGCGGCGGTGAGGGTGGTGACGGCGTCGGCGGCGGCGGCGTTGGCGGTGAGGGTGGTGTCGGCGTCGGCGGCGGCGGCGTTGGCGTTGGCGGTGAGGGTGGTGTCGGCGCCCGGGGCCGGGGTAGGCCGGTTCCGCAGCCGGAATCGGCGGGTTGTCAGGCGCTCCTGGTACCGTCGGCCCGGCTCACCCGTACGGTCCAACCGGGCGGCGGCGGTGGGGCCCCGACGGGAGGTCAGGCAGCGACATGATGGAGAGCGCGTCATGATGGGTCACTCGCACGCGGTCAGCGGCGCGATGCTGTACGCGGCCTCCGCGCCGTTCCTTCCGCCGCTGCTGTTGCACACGACGCTCCAGCCGGCGGACATCCTGATGGGCACGGTGCTCTGCGCCGGTGCGGCCCTGCTGCCGGACCTCGACCACCACGACGGGACGATCGCCAACTTCCTCGGCCCGATCTCCAAGGTGATCTGCCGCTTCGTCGCCTGGGTGTCCGGCGGTCACCGGCACGCCACCCACTCGCTGCTGTTCGTGGCGCTGATGGGTGCGGGCAGCTGGGCGGGAGTGACCTTCGTCGGGCGCTACTTCACCCTCGGCCTCACCTTCGTGCTGCTCGCCCTGGCGATCCGGGCGCTACGGCTGCACCCGCCCGGCGACGGCCCGACGATGTGGGTCACCATCATCGGTCTTGCCGCGCTCGGCACGGCCGGACTGAACAAGTGGATGCCGAGCGCGCCCGGTTGGCTGCCGTACGCCGTCGCCCTGGGCACGCTGGCCCACCTGTTGGGCGACTGCCTCACCAAGAAGGGCGCGCCGCTGCTCTGGCCGCACAAGGAGCGCTACGAGGTGGTGCTGATCAAGCGCAGCGGCAACAACGTCGAGACCAAGATACTGGTGCCGATCATGTCGGTGGCGACCTTCGCGCTGCTCTGGTTCACGGCGGTGTCGCCGGGCGTTCTCGGCTGACCTGATCCGGCAGTACCGGAACGACGACGAACGCTGCGGCGCGGGGCCTTCAGGCCTCGCGCCGCAGCCGTGCGCCGACCCAGCGGGCGCGGCGGCCGATGATCCGTGGGATACCGAGTTGCCGGGGGCCCGACCGCTGCCGGAGCTCCGGCCCGTCGTAGCCGAGGTCGTCCGTCCGCTCGGAGCGGTGGGCGAGGCTCTGCGAACTGCTGCGGCGTCGGCTGCGCGGCACTGCGCTGCGATCGGGCATCCAGGTCATACCGGATGGATGCCCGTGGGCCGGTTGGAGTAATCGCCCCACGGGGACCGAATTGGCCTATGCAATTGTCATATGAGCCCTATGCGACCGATGTTGAGGTCCCGGCGTCCCTGTCCCGGTGTCCCGGCGTCCCTGTCCCGGCGTCCCGGGGCCCTGGGGTCCCTGTCCCGGTGTCCGGTGCGTGCTCCCGGTCTCCCGGTCCCGGCGCCCCGGGACCTCAGTTCTTGTGCTGCCCGATCCAGTCGATCAGCTCCGCCGAGAACTGCTCCGGTGCCTCCTCGTGCGGGAAGTGCCCGACACCCGGCAGCAGCCGCCACCGGTAGGGGGCCGACACGTACTCGCCCCCCCCGAGCGCGGTGTGCGAGAGCAGCACCGGGTCGGCGGCGCCCTGGATGTGCAGGGTGGGCGCGGTGATCGGCTTCTTCAT
Organism: Kitasatospora sp. NBC_00315; assembly: GCF_041435095.1. NCBI lineage: Bacteria > Bacillati > Actinomycetota > Actinomycetes > Kitasatosporales > Streptomycetaceae > Kitasatospora > Kitasatospora sp. NBC_00315. The sequence continues at coordinate 4,554,496 of NZ_CP108025.1, forward strand.
GCGGCGGGCGAACTGGATGCCGTCCGGGCGGGCCATCGAGCGCATCAGCCAGCGGTACGGCTCGATCGAGCAGTGCGCGGTGCTGGGGATCTGCATGGCCTGTCGGTAGGCGTCGACAGCGGCAGGTTCCAGCCGATTCGGTCCGGTCCAGGCGTCGAGGTACCGGCCGACCTGTGCGGCGTCGTCGGCGACCAGACGGCGTTCCGGTATCCACGGCCGCTGGAAGCTCAGCACGTGCTCGAAGGCCGCCAGCTGCCGGCGGTCGGTGAGCAGCGCTCGCCGGAGGTCCCTCGGGTGCGCCGCGGAGACGGCGGTCAGGCTCTGGATCACCGAGGGCCGCATCACGGCCGCGACCCAGGCCAGCGTGCCGCCCGTGGCATGCCCGACCAGGTGCGCGCGGCGCTCGCCCAGCGAGCGGATCACCCCGGTGATGTCCAGGGCGAGGTTGCCGGGGTCGTACCCGCGGGGGGTGCGGTCGCTGCCGCCGATGCCCCGCAGATCCAGCGCGACGGCCCGGTAGCCGGCCTCCGCGAGCGCGGTCATCTGGTGCCGCCAGGCCCACCAGTACTCCGGCCAGCCGTGCACCAGGAGGACCAGCGGGCCGCTGCCGAGCTCGGCGATGTGGAACCGGGCGCCGTTGGCCGCCAGATCGCGGTGCGTCCACGGCCCGGCCTGCCGGATGCTCCACTCGTCGCCGGCTCCCGGGGCTCCGGGGGCTCCCGGGGCTCCCGGGGCTCCGGGGGTCGACGGGGCGCCCTGGGCGGGCGGCTGCGCCTGCGGCTGGGGCTGATCCTGCGGTCGGGGCTGGGGCTGGGGCACGGGCTTCTGGTCGAGCGGCATAGCGAGAGCGTGTCATATCCGGGCGCCGAACACGTGCCCGGCACTCGTAACCGATACGCCCGATGCCGTAGTGCCGTCCGCCCGGCGGGCCATCGGCGGCCCCCGGCGCCGCGCCGTGGAGGCCGCCGAGGTCACCGGCGCTGCCGTCCGGACGCGGGCGGTGGCCCACCGCGCGGACGCCGTCGGGTTGCCACCGGAGTGGCGTCGGACCGGCGTCGGGTTGCCGCCGGGAGTTCGTCGGGAGTGCCGTCGGGTTGCCACCGGAGTGGCGTCGGACCGGCGTCGGGTTGCCGCCGGGAGTTCGTCGGGAGTGCCGTCGGGTTGCCACCGGAGTGGCGTCGGACCGGAGCCGGAGTGCCGTCGGGCGGCACCCCGGCCGGGTCAGGGGCGGCGGCCCAGAGCCCGGTCGATCTCCTCCTGCGTGGCGGGGCGCGGCCGGGCGTTCTTGAGCACCTCGGCGGTCGCCTGGGCGCCCTCGATGGTGCGCCGGGGCGGCTCGATCTTCTTGAAGGAGCGCCAGGCGAACAGGCCGAGGATGATCGCGAGCAGGACGTACGCGCCCGTGATGATCGCGAACGACCAGCCGAGGGTGATCCCGAGCGCGTGCACGCCGAGCGCCGCCGCGATGCTCCCCACCGGGACGGCGGCCAGTAGCACCACGCCCGCGATCGCGCCGGAGGCGCCGCCGGCGACACCCCGCTTGACGTCCTGTCGGATCTCGGCCTTGGCCAGCGCGATCTCGTCGTGGACCAGGGTGGACAGGTCGGCGGTGGCCGCGGCGAAGAGCTGCCCGACCGACCGCTCACCCTCGTACGGCGCCCGGCCGTTGCTGGACGGGTCTGCGATTCCTGCGGGCATCAGCGGTTCTCCTCTGCGGCTTCTGCGAACTTGCGGTCTCTGTGGACTTGCGGCTTCTTCGGGTGTGCGCGTCTGCGGACTGTCGACAGCTCAGAATCATGCCCCTACCGGTCAGTCGCACACCACTCCGGGGCCGGGCGGAGCCGCGTGTTGCTCCGACCGGCGGGCAGTCGGCACCGGGCGCTCAGGGCGCCGGGTGTCCGGGGGGCCGGCCCGGGGGCTGCCGCGCCGACGGGCCCGGGCGATTCCCTGCACCGCCCCGCCAGGCCGGGTCGTCCTGCTGGTAGACGTCCGGGATCCCGTCGCCGTCGACGTCGGCGTTCTCCTCGCTCACCAGTTGCTGGTAGTGCCGGTTGCGCAGTTTGAGCAGTGAGGTGGCGAGCAGCGCGCAGAGCAGTGAGCCGACCAGCACGGCGGCTTTCGCCCGGTCCGCCAGCGCCGCGTCCTCGGGGAAGGCGAGTTCGCTGATCAGCAGGGAGACGGTGAAGCCGATGCCGGCGAGGACCGAGACGGCGAACAGATCGGCCCAGGTGAGCTGGGGGTTCAGCTCCGCGCGGGTGAACCTGGCGGCCAGCCAGGTGCCGCCGAAGATGCCGGTGGTCTTGCCGATCAGCAGGCCGAGCACGATCCCGATCGGCGCCGCCTGGGTGAACACCTCGGCCAGCGCGGACCCGGAGATCGTCACTCCGGCCGCGAACAGGGCGAAGACGGGGACGGCGAACCCGGCCGAGATCGGGCGGACCAGGTGCTCGATGTGCTCGCCGGGGGACTGCTTCTCGTCGCCGACCTTGTGGCAGCGGAGGATCAGGCCCATCGCGACGCCGGCGACCGTCGCGTGCACGCCGCTCTCGTGCATCAGCGCCCACACGACGAAGGCGAGCGGCACGTACAGGTACCAGCCGTGCACCCCGCGCCGGTGCAGGAACCAGAACAGCAGCAGGCCCGCGAAGGAGAGTCCGAGCGCCCAGAACTTGATGCCCGTGCTGTAGAAGACGGCGATGATCAGGATGGCGATCAGGTCGTCGACCACTGCGAGGGTGAGCAGGAACGCCCTCAGCGCGGAGGGCAGGTGACTGCCCACCACCGCGAGCACGCCGAGGGCGAAAGCGATGTCCGTGGCGGTCGGGATCGCCCAGCCGTTCGGATGCCCGCCGCTGCCCGAGTTGGCCACCGCGTAGATGACCGCGGGCAGGGCCACCCCGCAGACCGCCGCGATCACCGGCAGCACCGCGGCGCTCGGTGTGCGCAGTTCACCGGCCACGAACTCGCGCTTGAGCTCGATGCCGGCCACGAAGAAGAAGATCGCCAGCAGTCCGTCGTTGGCCCAGGCTTCGAGGCTGAGGTGCAGGTGCAGCGGCGAGGACGGCCCGATGGTGTAGTCCAGGACGCTCTCGTACGAGTGCGGCGAGGTGTTGGCCCAGATCAGCGCGGCCACGGCGAAGAGCAGCAGGAGGACGCCACCGACCGTCTCGGTGCGCAGCGCGTCGGTGATGTAGGTGCGCTCGGGGAGTGGCAGTCGACCGAGGAACTGGCGGTTCCGGGGTGCCGGAGTGCGAGGCGCCGGGGCGGGAGCGCCGGGTGCGGGAGCGGCAGGTGTCCGGCCCGGGGGCGTCTGGTCCGGAGGCGTCTGGGCGGGCTGTTTCGGGTCCGGCGGCGTCGGCTCGGTGGGTGGCTGGCTTGCCACGAGGAGGCCTCCTGATGAGGGCGGGAACGGCATGCGGATACACCTGTGGTGCAGTGCCGACCAGACTTCCCGGCGCGCCCTGTGACGCGGTCAGGATTCCGGCGGGGAATCCTGATGCGTCGTTGACAGTCTAGAGGGTTGCGCGAGGAGATATCCGCTTTGCGCATTTTATTGCCATCGGACCGGATGGCCGGAGGGCCTCGCCCGAATGGCGTCGGGCGGGTGCAGACGGGTGAACTCCTCCCTAACGTCGATCGCATACGCACCCCGGCCCCGGGTCAAGGGATGCGCCGTTCTGAGAGGGAGACACCTGATGCCCGGCGAGGAAGCGGACGGCACCTGCGCCGTGCCGCACACCACTGCCGGAGGCGAGGGCGCGCAGAGCGTCCCGCCCCTGTTACCCGATCCGTACCGACCGCGGCCCCTGTCCCTGCTCGAAGGCGCCCTGCTCGAAGGCGCCCTGTTCGAAGGCGCCCTGTCCGGTGGTCCCCTGTCCGGTGGCCGGGGGTCGGAGCAGGCAGTCGGACCACCGGGGGAGGCAGTCGGGTCACTGAAGAGAGCAGTTGGGGTGCCGGAGACGCCGGCCGGGGTACCGGTGGCGGCAGTCGGGGTCCCGGACGATGAACGCGGAACCCATGGACCGTCCGTCCCCCGATCTGGAACCGCTGCTCCGTCCGCTCTTCCACGCAGCCGCCCCGGGAGGCGGCATGGCCGTCGCGGTGATCCGCGGAGACGAGCGCACCGTCTCCTGCCGGGGTTACACGGACCGGGCGGGCGAGCGTGCCGTCCGGGCCGACACCCGGTTCGAGATCGGCTCCGTCACCAAGACGTTCACCGCCCTGCTGCTGGCCGAGATGGCCGCCCGCGGGGACGTCCGCTACGACGACCCGATCGACCGCTACCTGCCGGCCGATGCCGCCCCCGGGTACCCGCACGAGCGGCCGATCACCCTGCTGCACCTCGCCACCCACACCTCGGGGCTGCCACGGCTGCCCGTCGGGTTCACCCCGGCGGCGGTGCCCCGGTGGTTCACCGACCCGTACGCCTCCTTCGGGCTCTCGCACCTGTTGCGCGCGTGCCCCGGACGCCCGTGCGCGGGACCCTGGGGACGCAGGTCCGCTACTAAAATCTCGGCTGCGGACTGCTCGGCCTGCTGCTGGAGAACGCGGCCGGCCAGCGCTACGAAGAACTGCTGGCGGCCAGGGTCTGCGGGCCGCTCGGCCTGGTCGACACGTCCTGTGGGCCGGGTCGGGAGGCGGCCACCGGCTACCGGCGCGGGCGGCGGGTCCCGTCCTTCCGGATGCCGACCCTGCCGGGCGCCGCAGCGCTGCGCTCGACGGCGGACGACATGCTCCGCTACCTGCAGGCGCATCTCGCCCTGGAGGCGGTTCCACTGCCGGACCGGACCGACGCGGCGGCATTGCGTACGGCGCTGGGCGAGGTCCGGCGTCCCCGGGTGGGCCGTCGGCGGACGGGTGCCCGGATCTGCCTTGGCTGGAACCGGCGCCCGCTGTCCGAACGGCCGGGTGACGAGACGCCGGCGTACGGAGCGGCGTTCGCGGAGACGGCGGCGGAGGTGGCAGCGGAGGCGTACGGGGACGCCGACGCGGACGACGACGAGCTGGTCTACCACGCGGGCGCCACCCGTGGCTTCACGGCCTTCGTCGGCTTCAGCCCCCGGGCGCAGGTCGGTCTGGCGGTGCTGGCGGGCGCCCCTCCCCTGCGCGGCCGGGGCCTGCTCCAGGACGCGTACGCCACTCTGCGAACCCTGGTGGCTGAGCGGCGTCCGACAGCTGAGCGAGGCCCTGTTACGGGGCGGAGCCCGGTGGTGGGGCGGAACACGGCCGGGGCACGGAGCCCGGTTGCAGGCATCGGCCGGGTGGACGGCGGTGAATCGGGGGACGGTGGTGGCTCGGCGGAGCGGCGGGGGCCGGTGGCCGAGTGGAAGCCGACCGGGTAGGCGGCTGCTGCCGGAGGACGCGCGCGGGTTCCCCGGGACGGCCACTGCCGTCCCGGGGAACCCGCGGTCATCTACGGGTGATCAGCCTTCGCTGCCGGTGGTGGGGAGCTGGGACTGGATGAGGGACATGACGGTGCTGTCGGCGAGGGTGGTGGTGTCGCCGACCTCGCGGCCTTCGGCGATGTCGCGCAGGAGGCGGCGCATGATTTTGCCGGAGCGGGTCTTGGGGAGTTCGCTGACGACCTTGACCTGCTTGGGCTTGGCGATGGGGCCCAGGGTACGGCCGACGTGTGCGCGCAGTTCTTCGACGAGTTCGGGGCTGTCGGTGGCGGTGCCCCGCAGGATGACGAACGCGACGATGGCCTGGCCGGTGGTGGTGTCGGTGGCGCCGACGACGGCGGACTCGGCGACGGCGGGGTGGCCGACGAGCGCGGACTCGACCTCGGTGGTGGAGATGTTGTGGCCGGAGACGAGCATGACGTCGTCGACGCGGCCGAGGAGCCAGATGTCGCCGTCCTCGTCCTTCTTGGCGCCGTCGCCGGCGAAGTAGCGGCCGGGGAAGCGGGACCAGTACGTCTCGATGTAGCGCTGGTCGTCGCCCCAGATGGTGCGGAGCATGGACGGCCAGGGTTCGGTGAGGACGAGGTAGCCGCCGGAGCCGTTGGGGACTTCGTTGGCGTCGTCGTCGACGACGGTGGCGGTGATGCCGGGCAGGGCGCGTTGGGCGGAGCCGGGTTTGGTGGTGGTGACGCCGGGGAGGGGGCTGATCATCATGGCGCCGGTTTCGGTCTGCCACCAGGTGTCGACGATCGGGGTGTTGCCGGCGCCGATGTGGTCGCGGTACCAGACCCACGCTTCGGGGTTGATCGGCTCCCCGACCGATCCCAGCACCCGCAGGGTGGTGAGGTCGAACTTGGCGGGGATGTCGTCGCCCCACTTCATGAAGGTGCGGATCGCGGTGGGGGCGGTGTAGAGGATGGTGACGCCGTACTTCTGGATGATTTCCCAGAAGCGGCCCTGGTGGGGGGTGTCGGGGGTGCCTTCGTAGATGACCTGGGTGGCGCCGTTGGCGAGGGGGCCGTAGACGATGTAGGAGTGGCCGGTGACCCAGCCGATGTCGGCGGTGCACCAGTAGACGTCGGTGGCCGGTTTGAGGTCGAAGACGGCGTGGTGGGTGTAGGCGGCCTGGGTGAGGTAGCCGCCGGAGGTGTGCAGGATGCCCTTGGGCTTTCCGGTGGTGCCGGAGGTGTAGAGGATGAACAGCGGGTGTTCGGCGTCGTGGGCTTCGGCGGTGTGCTCGGCCGACTGGCGGGCGGTGATCTCGTGCCACCACACGTCGCGGCCTTCGGTGAAGGCGGTGTCCTGGCCGGTGCGGCGGACCACCAGGACGTGTTCGACCTGCGGGCACTTCGTCAGGGCCTCGTCGATGGCGGGTTTGAGGGCGGAGGGTTTGCCGCGTCGGTAGCCGCCGTCGGCGGTGATCACCAGTTTGGCGTCGGCGTCCTGGATGCGGGAGGCGACGGCGTCGGCGGAGAAGCCGCCGAAGACCACGGAGTGGGTGGCGCCGATCCGGGCGCAGGCGAGCATCGCGACGACGGCTTCGGCGATCATCGGCAGGTAGATCGCCACGCGGTCGCCCTTGGTGACGCCGAGTTCCAGCAGTGCGTTGGCGGCGCGGGAGACCTCGTCCTTCAGCTGGGCGTAGGTGATGGAGCGGCTGTCGCCGGGTTCGCCCTCGAAGTGGATCGCCACCCGGTCGCCGTTGCCGGCCTCGACGTGCCGGTCGACGCAGTTGTAAGCGACGTTGAGCTCGCCGTCGGCGAACCACTTCGCGAACGGCGGGTTGGACCAGTCGAGGGTCTCGGTGGGCTCGACGGCCCAGTCGAGACGGCGGGCCTGCTCGGCCCAGAAGGCCAGCCGGTCCTCGGAGGCCTGCGCGTACGCGGCCGCCGTGACGTTGGCCGAAGCCGCGAGCTCCGCGGGCGGGGCGAAGCGCCGCTCCTCCTTGAGCAGGTTGGCCAGGCTCTCGTTGCTCAACGCGCACTCCTCATCGAGTTTCTTCATGGGGCACTCCCGTGCGTAGGGATTGTCCCGTGTGTCCCAGCACACAGCTCACCAGGCGAACAGGGCTGTTGACAAGAGGCACCGAGAAATTGGTGTAGACCTTTCATCTCGGTGACGGTCCGACGACGGGTGTGGCGTGGGCGGTTGCAGAGGCGTGTGGGCCGGTGCGGGCACGAAAGCGTGGGCGTGGGCGGGGAGAGTACATAGGCGGGCGCGGGCGTCCGGCGGCGGGTACAGGGGTGTGCGTGGGCACGGCGGGGCGGGGGTCCGGCCGCGGTGAGCGTGTCCCGGGCGGGCGCGGGGCGGTGCGGGCTGTCGTGGGCGTGGGCGACGGCTGTGCGGGCTGTCGTGGGCGTGGGTGTGGGCGTGGGTGTGGGTGTGGGTGTGGGCGGTGCGGGCGCTGGGTGCCCCTGGGGGCTTCGGGTGACGGCCGGGCTCGGTGACCGGCAGGGCCGGTCGGCTTTGGCGGCCGCCGGGCCTCGGGAGGACGCCGGCGCCGGCAGGGCCACCGTCCGGTCGGAGGCAGTGGCCCTGCCGGGTCGGAGCGCGAGGGGCGGGGCGGCGCTGTGGCCGGGTCGGCCGGTCTCAGGCAGCCGCCTCCGCGGGCGTGGCGTCCCGCTCGGTCACCGGAGCGAACAGGCAGCTCGTCCGGTCGAGCACGTAGGTCTGCGCGGTGGCGAAGTCGAAGTACATGCCTACCAGCCGCAGCGTGCCCTCGTTGACCCGGCGTTCCACGGCCGGGTTCGCCAGCAACTGGTCCAGCTGCTGGACCACGTTGGTGATGCAGAGCTGCTCCGCCGGATCGACCACCGCGCGGTCGGCGAAGCCCGCCGGGGCCCGGTGCAGCCGGTCCAGTGAGCCCCGTCCGTTGCGCAGCCATCGTGCCAGTGCCGTGGGCGGCCCGGGGCGCTCGTGCACACCGTCCAGCAGGGCCTTCATCGCCCCGCAGCCGGAGTGCCCGCAGATCGTGATGGAGCGCACCTCCAGCACCTCGACCGCGTACTGCACCGCCGCGGCCACCGAGTCGTCCGCCGCGCCCGGCTCGAACGGCGCAGGCACCAGGTTGCCGATGTTGCGAACGGTGAAGAGATCCCCCGGGCCACTGTTGGTGATCATGCTGGTGACCAGCCGCGAGTCCGCGCAGGTCAGGAAGAGCTGAGAGGGCGTCTGGCCCTCCCGGGCGAGCCGGGCCAGCTCGGGGCGCACCAGCGGCGCGGTGTGCTGCTGGAACACCCGGATGCCGTCCAGTAGTCGATTGTGCGGATCCTCCTGCTGCTCGATGCAGTGGTGGCCGACCCACGGGGTCCAGGCGCGGCAGCGGTGCGGGCCGGGCGAACTGCCCGAGCGCAGCGCACCGTCCGGATCCAGCACGGTGTCGTCCTGCGGTTCGGTCACCATCACCACCTGGCCGCCCGCCGCCTGGTGGCCGGAGCGCCAGGCGTGCAGGGCCTCGTACGCGGCGTGGTCCAGGAACGATCCGTCGTGGCACACGGTCACCCGGGCAGTGAGGGGGATACCGGCCAGGGCCCGGCTCAGCCGGGGCACCGCGGCGAAGGTCAGCGGGCCGTGAGTCTGTACGGCGAACGACCCGTCCGGGCCAGCCGTGACGTCGACATGGGCCCGGGTGAGCCGGTGCAGAGCGAGCAGGATCGCGATGGTCGCGCCCAGTGCGACGCCGGCGAGCACACCCAGCAGGACGACGCCGAGCACCGTCACCAGGTAGACCGGGAACTCGCGGTGCTGGTGCACCCGGCGGATGTGCGCCAGGCTCACCATCTGGAGGCCGACCACCAGCACCAGCGCGGCGAGCGCGGCCAGCGGGATCCGGCGCAGCCCGCCGGTCAGCGCGACGGCGGCCAGCAGCACCCAGACCCCGTGCAGGACGGACGACCACCGGGTGCGGGCGCCGGCCCGGACGTTGGCGGTGCCGCGGACCGCACCGCCGGCGACCGGCAGGCCGCCGAAGAGGCCGACCGCGATGTTCGCCAGGCCCTGGCCGCGCAGTTCGCGGTCGAGGTCACCGGAACGCTGTGCCATCCGGTCCACCGCGACGGCGGAGAGCAGCGACTCGACGCTGGCCACGGCCGTCACGGTCAGTACGGCGGTCAGGACACCGGCGATCGAACCGTGCGGGAGTTGGGGGAGGCTCTGCGGCTGCCAGGCCGGCAAGTCGACCCGGGCGAGCCGCAGGTTCAACGAGAGTGAGAGTGCGGTAGCGGCGGTGATCGCCACCAGCGGGGCGGGGATGCTCGCCAGCCGCGTGCCCAGCTCACCGGCACGGCCGGGAAGCCTGCCCAGTCGCGGCCAGCCGCAGAGGATGGCGACGGCGAGCGCACCCACGAGCAGTGCGGGCGGGTGCGCGACGCCAACCTGGCCGGGCAGGGCCGCCAGGTTGGCGAGGGCCGAGCTCTGCGGTGAACCGCCGAGCACCACGTGCAGTTGGGCGATGGCGATCGCGAGGCCGACGCCGGCCAGCATGCCGTGCACCACGGCGGGTGAGACGGCCAGGGCAGTCCGGGCCAGCCCCCGGGCGCCCAGGAGGAGTTGGAGCAGCCCGGCCGCGAGAGTGATCGCGCAGGTGGCTTGCCAGCCGTAATGGGAGATGAGCCCGGCGGTGATCACGGGCAGGGCCGCGGACGGTCCGCTGACCTGGAGGGACGTGCCGCCGAGCAGGCCGGCGACGATGCCGCCGACGGCGGCGCTGATCAGGCCGGCCATCAGCGGGGCGCCGGTGGCCAGGGCGATGCCGAGGGAGAACGGCACGGCGATGAGGAAGACCACCAGGGAGGCCGAGAGATCCCGGCCCACCGTCGAGCGGGGCCGGCGGGCCGGCGGGGCGTGATCGGTGGTGTCGGAGGCGATCGGTGCGGCCGAGATGTCGAGGGTCATGTCTTCCCGTCTTTTCCGGAGGAACGAACGCAGTCAGGTCCGGTGATGGTGCTCGGGGGAGTCGGATCGGCTGTCGTGGGTCGCGACGGTGTGGCGGGATGGCGTGGGCCGGCGGGCTGCGACGGCATCGGCACAGCGGGGACAGGCGGGCCCATGGACCATCAGGGTCGGATCATCAAGACTCGGTAAACCGAGAGTAATGAAACCTTTGCACAGCGTAGAACAAGAGAACAGGTCCGGAGGTCGCATTCACCCCTATGGGTGGTATTCGAACCACCGGGGAACTTCGAACCACCGGGGAACAGAGTAGGGAGCAGCGTCCGGGTGGTGTCGGGAGCTCGGTCCCGGGGCCGCCGGCGGGCGGAGGGTTCGGCGGTGGGCGGCGACACGGCAGGGGGCTGTCCGGGAGGTCGGCAGGCCGGCGGCCGAGCCGTCGGGCGGGCGTGCCGGAGCGGACCGTCGCCCTGTCGGGAGAGGGACGGTCCGCCGACGGAAGGGGAGCGCAGGCCCCGGGTGGTGGCCGGGGCGGCGGCTCAGGCGTGGGCGCCGGCGGTGGCGCTCTGCTCGCCGCCGAGGACGAATCCCTCGTCCACCTGGCTCGCGAGGTCGATCCCGATCTTGGCGTTGCCCCAGCTCTCGGCGTTGCGCAGATGGAAGTGGACGGCCTGACGGGTGTACCGCCGGGGGTCGCGACGCCCGTGCGCGGCGTCGGCCTCCTGCTCCAGCAACTCCAGTACCGCGCGGTTGGCCGGCTCCAGCAGTCGCAGCGGGGGCTCGGAGCCCTGCTCCAGTCGGCGCACCCACTCGGAGTGCCCGAAGGCCGCCAGCAGGTCGTCCCCGGCCTCGCGCCGCAGGAAGGCGAGGTCGTCGGGACCCTGCACCTTGTTGCCGATCACCCGCAGGTCGACGCCGAAGTCCCGGGCGTACTCCTTGTACTGTCGGTAGACCGAGACGCCCTTACGGGTCGGCTCGGCGACCAGGAAGGTCAGGTCGAAGCGGGTGAACAGGCCCGAGGCGAACGAATCGGAGCCCGCCGTCATGTCGGTGACCACGTACTCGTGCCGCCCGTCGACCAGGTGGTTGAGCAGCAGTTCCACCGCGCCGACCTTGGAGTGGTAGCAGGCGACCCCGAGATCCTCCTCGGCGAAGGCGCCGGTGGCCAGCAGTCGCACCGAGCCCTCGTCGAGCGCCACCGGCCGGGCGCAGGCCGCGTACACCGGGTTCTCCTCGACGATCCTCAGCAGGCGCGAACCCCGGCCGGGCGGCGTGGTCTTGATCATCTCCTCGGCGGACCGGATCAGCGGGTTCTCGCCCCGTAGGTACTCCTTGATCTGCGGCAGGTGGGCGCCGAGTGAGGGCAGCAGGGCACTTTGACCATCGGTCAGCCCCAGTGCCGGCCCGAGATGTTGGTTGATGTCGGCGTCGACGGCGATGACCGGACGCCCGGTGGCGGCCAGGTGGCGGATGAACAGTGAGGACAGCGTGGTCTTGCCGCTGCCGCCCTTGCCGACGAAGGCGATCTTCATCTGGGACTCCGGCTCTCGCTCGTGCTCGTCCGATCCCCGGTCCGGGAAATCGTCTGTTGGAAGTCATCTGTTGGAAATCGTTATCGTCACCGATAGCGGTCATGCTAGCCGGGGTTTGCCGCCCCACGGGCCGGGGAACGAAGGATTGCCTCGAACGGGTGATGGCGGGGTTGCTGTGTCGGCGGCGGGGATCGGGACCTTACTCTCGGGTAGTGAGCACTGGAACAGATCCCCTTGCCCCGTTGGCCGAGCTGCCCGGGGTGCCCGAGGCCGTCGCCGAGGTGCGTAAGTCCGTCGACCGTCTCTATGGCCACCGCGTCATGCGCCGCCGCGCCGGCGAGGTCACCTCGGAGGCGGCCCTGCGAGGCGCCCGGGCCTCGGCGGCGCTCGACGGCGCGGACTGGCCGCTGGAGGAGGTCCGCAGGCGTACCGACTTCGGGGCCGACGCGCAGTCGCGTACGGTCGGTGCCGCACTGCGGGTCTCGGCCGAGGCCGGACAGTTGCTGAGTGTCTGGCGGCACTCGCCCCTGCAGGTGTTGGCGCGTCTGCACCTGCTCGCGGCGGGGGACGGCGCGGATTCGGCCGGGCGGCCGCGGCAGGCGGGGGAGAGCGCCGAAGCGCTGTTCCCGCTCGAACTGGCTGCGGTGGAGAGCCTCCGGGCCAAGGACTCGGACGAGGGCTCCGGGGAGGAGGAGGCCGGGCGTGCGCCGTCCGACCCGCCGGCCGATCTCCCGGTCGCACCCGGCGCGGAGGAGGTCGCGGCTCGTCTGGACCAGCTCTCGCAGCTCCTGGTCGCGCGGACCGACGGCCCCGGCGGCGGGGCGCCGGCACTCGTGGTGGCGGCGGTGGTGCACGGTGAGTTGCTGGCCCTGCGGCCCTTCGCTTCGCACAACGGTGTGATCGCCCGTGCCGCCCAGCGCATCGTGCTGATCGCGGAGGGACTGGACCCGAAGGCGATCTGTCCGGCCGAGGTCGGATTCGCGGAGCTCGGCACCGACGCGTACCGGCGGGCACTGAACGGCTACTTGGCAGGGACCCCGGACGGGCTGGCCGCCTGGATCGCCCATTGCGGGTACGCCCTGCGGCTCGGCTCGCGCGAGAGCACCGCCGTCTGCGAGGCGATGCAGCGCGGGATGGTCTGAGCCGCCGTACCCGGCCGGCCGGGCGAAGGGGGCGTCGCTCCGGTGGCGGGCGCGCCGGCCGGCCCGGCGGTCCTCCGACGGCCCGACGGGCGCGGCCCGGGTGGTTCGACGGCCCGATGCTGCGACGGCCGGTTTTCCAGCGGCCGGTGTTCCGACGGCCGGTGTTCCGACGGGCCAGGGGCCCGGCCGTTCGATCCATGGCTGGGTGTCAACGAGGCTGCGGGCCAACGGCTACCCGGGAGTCGCACACGGGACGCGGGGGATCGCGGAGTGGCTCCGGAACAGAGAGATGCGACGGCACCTGATCCTGCCGGGTGCCGCCGCTGGTACAGGTACCGGGTTACCAAGCATGCACCGGAAGTGCCCATCAGACGGGGATCCTGCCCGTTCGTCTGGTGCGGCGGCCCGACAGCGGGTCGGCTGCATGTGGGTGCTCGGTTATCTGTACGCGGTCCGTGGGCCTGAACTGCGTTGTCGGTTTGACCTCTTCGGGTCCTGACCGGGTCTCGCGGGCCGTGTTTCCTTTGTATCGCGTTTCAGGGCAAAGGGGAACCCGAAACGCGAAGTTATTGGCTTTTGCCCCTTTTGGAGCGGGGCCGGTCGAACCGGACGGCCGCCCTCCACCGTGCCGGTGCCGCGGCGAGCGGCCGGCCGGCCCCGCCGGCGGTCTCAGGCCACGGGTCGGCGCCGCTTGGAGGCGTACCAGATCACCCCGGCGGTCAGGAGCGCCGTGCCGATCGCCACCGCCGTGAGGACGGAACGGCTCGGTGCGGAGAACTCCGGGAGCCGGCGCCTGAGTTCCACCGGTCGGTCGAAGACCAGCACCGGCCACTCGCGCGCGACCGCCTCCTTGCGCAGGGCCCGGTCGGGGTTGACCGCGGAGGGGTGCCCGACCGCTTCGAGCAGCGGAAGGTCGGTCGAGGAGTCGCTGTAGGCGTAGCAGTCCGCCAGGTCGTAGCCCTCCGTGAGGGCCAACTCCCTGATGGCCGCCGCCTTGTTCTCGGCGTACGCGTAGTACTCGATCTCGCCGGTGTAGCGCCCGTCCTCGATCTTGAGACGAGTGGCGATGACGTGGTCCGCACCGAGCAGGGCGCCGATCGGCTCGACCACCTCGGATCCGGAGCTGCTGACGATCACCACGTCGCGCCCGGCTGCGTGATGCTGCTCGATCAGGGAGGCGGCCTCGTCGTAGATGATCGGGTCGATCAGATTGTGCAGCGTCTCGGCGACGATCTCGCGGACCTGCTGGACGTTCCAACCGCGGGTCAGAGCGGAGAGGTACTCCCGCATCTTCTCCATCTGGTCGTGGTCCGCGCCACCGACCAGGAAGACGAACTGCGCGTAGGCGCTCTTCAGCACCGCCCGACGGTTGATCAGGCCGCCCTGGTAGAAGGGGCGGCTGAAGGCGAGAGCGCTCGACTTGGCGATGATCGTCTTGTCGAGATCGAAGAAGGCGGCCGTCCTCGGCCCCGCGGAGGCGCGGGGGCGCGGTGCGGCCGGGTGAGGCGCCTCGTCGGCGTGCTGGGGCTCCGGGGCGGTGGCCGCGGCCCCGAGGCCGTCCTCGGCGTCCGCCGCGCTCTCGGCTCCCCCGGGGTCGGTGGCGTCCCTCCTGTCGCGGGAGGTCCCGGTGTCGCGGGAGACCCCTGTGTCGCGGGAGACCCCGGCGTCCTCGGAGGCCGATCGGGTGTCCGGCCGGGGGCTCGGGCCGGAGGCGGCTCGCGGGCCGTCCTCGGAGTTCGCGCCGGTGTCGGAGGTGTCGTCCGTGTACTCGTCGGCGTTCTCGGTGGTGTCCACGGGAACCGAGGATAGAGGGCGGTGCAAAACACCCCGCCATTCGGTGTACTCCGAGCTGTGCGGGTTTGTGTTTCTGGCCGCTCGGGTACACCATGGAAGTCACGGATCGTTCGCGACCGTGCTAACCCGGTCCGGCTCCTCCCCCCCGAGTCGGACCGTGGATAGACGACCCCCGCTCTCCCCCCCGGCGGGGGTCGTCGCATGTCCGGGCCCGTTTTTGAGCCGCGAGCTCGGCCCGGAGCGGCTTTCGTGGGGGCTCCCGTCGCGGTTCGACCCCTGAGTGCCGGGGCGCCCCGAGAGACAGATTCGTCACTCTTCGTGTCCGGTCACTGCGAGTGGCATGGCTGCGGACAATACGTCATCCGCGCGTTCGCCGAGTACTCCGGTGGCGGCCTCCGTGTGTTCCCGGAGGCGGTGTTTCGTCAATTCTTTACTCAATAGCCCCTCATGTGGGTGAACCCGGTTATCCACATCCCCGAGTTATCCACAGGCATTCGCCGCAGGGCTGACGGATTTCGGATCACCCCCCACCGTGGTGTCCGGCAGCCGTCCGCCGTTCCCCCACCCGGAGGACGGTGGAGCCGTTGCCCCATCGCAGCACTTGGACCGCGCGAACGTGCCACCGAACGGCACCGCGCCCCACCGGGGGAGACGAGACCATGTCGACACCGATCACCGACCACGGCCAGGCCGGCGGCGCCGCGCCCACCGGCCCCCTGATCGTCACCCAGGACGACGCCCTCGCCGAGCACCTGCTGCGGCTGTGCGCCGCCGCCGGGGCCGATCCGATCCTGGTCCGCTCGGCCCCGCCGCCCCGCGCGCTCTGGGCGGCCGCAGGGCTGGTACTCGTGGGGGACGACCTCGCGGAGCACTGCACCGGCCTCGCGCGCCGCTCCGGGGTACTGCTGCTCGGCCTCGATCTGGACGACTCCGAGATCTGGGTCCGGGCCGTGCAACTCGGCGCCGAGCACGTGCTGTTCCTGCCCGATGCCGAGAGCTGGCTGCTCGACCGGATCGCGGACGCGGCCGAGGGGGTCGGCCCGCCGGCGCTCACCGTCGCCGTGCTCGGCGGTCGTGGCGGAGCTGGCGCCTCGACGCTCGCCTGCGCCCTGGCGGTCAGTGCCGCCCGGGCGGGCCACCGCACCGTGCTCGTCGACGCCGATCCCCTGGGCGGAGGACTGGACGTACTGCTCGGCGGCGAGGCCGCCTCGGGGCTGCGCTGGCCCGACCTGGCGGGATCCCGGGGCCGGGTGAGCGGCACCGAGCTGGTGAAGGCGCTGCCGGCGCTCCACCAGCTCGTCGCCCTCTCATGGGATCGCGGCGACGCCCCGGCCGTCGCGCCCGAAGCCATGCGCAGCGTGCTCGCCGCCGCCCGGCGCCCGGGCGGTCTGGTCGTCGTGGACCTCCCGCGGCATCTGGACCCGGCCGCGGGGCAGGCACTGGAACAGGCCGACCTCGCATTGCTGGTGGTGCCGGCGGAACTGCGCGCCGCTGCGGCCGCCGACCGGGTCGCCGCAGCCGTACGGATGCGCCTGACGGACGTCCGGGCCGTCGTGCGGGCTCCCGGGCCCGCAGGGCTGGCCGGCGCCGAGATCGCCCGTGGGTTGCGGATGCCGCTCGCCGGGGAGCTGCCGCACGAGCCCGGTCTGGTGCTGGACATCGAGCGCGGCACGCCCCCGGGGCACCGGCGGAAGGGCCCCTTGGCCCGGTTCTGCGGTGCGTTCCTGGCCGAAGTGATGCCCTCGGTGCCGGCGCTCGACGGGGGAGTGTCCTGATGAGCCCGCTGCGCAGACCGCGTGCGTTCGGGCCGGCCGGCGCTGGCGGGTCGGGAGGTGCGCCCGTGCGCCGCCCGCTCGGCGAGGGGCCGGGCGAGACGGACACCGGCGCCGCCGACCCCGAGCGGGCCACGGCCCTGCTGGACGCCGTACGGCTGAGGCTGGCCGAGGCGGGGGCCGCTCCGACGCCGGGCTCGGTGGCGGCGGCCCTGCGGGCCTCAAGGCCGCCGCTGGGCGGCGACGACGTGCTCGACGCGGTGCGCACGCTGCGCGCGGAGATGGTCGGCGCCGGGCCGCTCGATCAGTTGCTCGCCGACCCCGCCGTCACCGATGTCCTGGTCAACGGACCCGACGAGATCTGGATCGACCGCGGTGCCGGGTTGCAACGCGCCACCGGCATCGGCTTTCCCGACGCGGAGGCTGTGCGGCACCTCGCCCACCGCCTCGCGACGGCCGCCGGTCGCCGACTGGACGACGCCAGGCCCTGGGCGGACGCCCGCCTGCCGGACGGTACCCGGCTCCATGCGGTGCTGCCGCCGGTCGCCGCCGGATGCACCCACATCTCGCTGAGGGCCAGTCGCTCCCGGCCGTTCACGCTCGGGGAGCTGGTCCGGGCCGGCTCGCTCACCCCGGCGGGGGCAGAACTCCTCGCCGCGATCCTCCGGGCCCGGCTGTCGCTGCTGATCAGCGGCGGAACGGGCACCGGGAAGACCACCCTGCTCGCGGCCCTGCTCGGGCTGGTGGGCCCGGAGGAGCGGATCGTCATCGCGGAGGACTCGGCCGAACTGCGCCCTTCCCACCCGCACGTCGTGCGGTTGCAGAGCCGGCCTCCCAACCAGGAGGGGCTCGGCGAGCTGACCCTGCGCGATCTGGTCCGGCAGGCCCTGCGGATGCGTCCGGACCGCCTGGTGATCGGTGAGGTGCGGGGGGCAGAGGTGTCCGAGCTGCTGGCAGCCCTGAACACCGGCCACGAGGGCGGCTGCGGGACGGTCCACGCCAACACCGCTGCCGATGTTCCGGTGCGGCTGGAGGCGCTGGGGTCGCTCGCGGGCCTCGACCGCCTGGCTCTGCACAGTCAGCTGCGCGCGGCACTGGACGTGATCGTTCACCTGGTCCGCGACCGGACCACGGGGCTGCGCCGGATCGCCGAGATCCACACCCTCACCGGGGACCGGGCCGGCTTCGCCGTGACCACCCCGGCGGTGGCCTTCACGATCGACGGCGCCGCGGTGCCCGGCGCCGGGTGGGAGCGGCTAGCGCGGCTCTGCGCGGCGCGGGGCGTCTCGTTGCCGGGCACCGCGCTGCCCGGCACCTCGTTGCCCGGCCCGGGGCGGGGCGGGGGAGCGACGGCTGCTGTGCTGCCCGACGAGTCGGCTGCGCCGTCGACCGGCGCCTCGTCCGCCGCGCCGTTCGGCGGTCCCTCCGGCGGGGCGCCATGACGGCGGGCGCGGCCGAGGCGCTGTTCCTCCTGATGCTCTGCGGCCTTGCCCGGGCCGCATGGGTCCTGCTCGAACCGCGGGCCGGAAGAGACCTGTCACGAGGAGACGAACATGACCGCACGTCAGATCGATGCTTTCTGGGCCGCCGTGCTGTGCGGAACGGCCCTGCTCGGGCGCCAGGTGCTCCGGCGCCAGGCCGTCGGCGTCCGACACCGGCGACTGCTGCCCGGTGCCGCCGGCGGCGCAGGGCGGGCTCTCGCCACGGCCGCCACGGCCGCCATGGCGCCGGCTGCCCGGCTGAGACGTGGAGTGACGGCGTCGAGGGCGTTCCGACCGCGGTGGCTCGTGCCGGAGCTGGTTCTTCTGCCGGTCGCTCTGACGGCGGCGGAGGGACTGAGTTCGCCCCTTCCGTTGCTCGTCGGTGCCGCGGGCGTCGTGCCGCTGCGCCGATGGCGAGCACGGCGGCGCAGCGAGCTCGGAGCACGCCGACGTGCCACCGCCGTGGTCGAGTTGTGCACGGCGCTGGCTGCCGAGCTGCGCAGCGGAGCGACACCTGAGCAGGCCCTCCACACGGTCACCACGAGTCTCGCGCGGGATCGGGCCCTGCTGGACCGGCTGGGTGAGGAGCCGGTGGCCCGGTTGGCGGCCGGCCGCTACGGCGGGGACGTACCGGCGGCTTTCGGACTGCTCGCCGAGCTTCCCGGGGGTCGGGGCGCCGCCGCGGTCGCGGCCTGTTGGCGGGTCGCCTCCGGCAGCGGTGCGGGCCTGGCGGACGGTCTGGACCAGGTCGCCGAGAGCCTGCGGTCCGAACGCGCCCTGGCCGAGGAGATCGAGGGTGAGTTGGCCGCTCCGCGGGCCACGATCACCGTGCTGGCGGTCCTGCCGGTACTCGGCCTGCTGCTCGGCAGCACACTCGGGGCGCGTCCGCTGGACATCCTGCTGCACAGCGCCACGGGCCTGGGCTGCCTGGCGGGTGGCGCGCTCCTGGAGCTGGCCGGTCTGGTGTGGACGGCGCGCATCGTCCGGACGGCCCGAGGCGTCCACGACGGACCGGGCTCGCGGCCGGCGGCCGGCGAGC
Source organism: Kitasatospora sp. NBC_00315 (assembly GCF_041435095.1). Classification (NCBI taxonomy): domain Bacteria; kingdom Bacillati; phylum Actinomycetota; class Actinomycetes; order Kitasatosporales; family Streptomycetaceae; genus Kitasatospora; species Kitasatospora sp. NBC_00315. The sequence continues at coordinate 4,573,545 of NZ_CP108025.1, forward strand.
GCGCGCTCCCCGGGGAGCGCGCGAGCACCTGCGGGATCGCTCGCCGCCGAGTGACTCCCGGCACGCCCCCGACGCCTGTCGTGGGAGGGACGTCCGTCAGGGTGCGCTCGCCTGCCACGGCGCGGGTGGAGCAGGCCGGGGCCCGGCTGCGGCGGGCGGTGCTCGGGTGAGCGCCCTGCTGGCGTCGGGCCTGGTGGCCCTGGGATGGCCGGCGCCGTCGAGGTGGCTGCTGCCGTCGGGGTGGCTGGTGCCGTCGGCCTGGGGAGCCGCGGGTGCGGCGCTACTCGCCCGCCGGTCCACCGGCGGGCGGTGGAGCCGGGTGCCCCGCTGGGCGGGCCTGAGCGAGCAGTTCGGGGCGCTCCCGCACCGCGGTTCGTCCCTTCCGGGCCGGGGGCTCGACCGCTGGGCTGCCAGGGCCCGGCGGGCATCGGGTGCGGCCGCTCGGCGTCGGAGTGCCCGAACCGGGCAGCGGCAGCGGCTCGGGCCGTGGTCGGGGGCCGGCCGGATTCTCCTTCTCGTCCTGATCGGGATCGGCGCGACGGTGTTGATCGGCGGCCTCGGCGGACTGCTGGCCGGTGTGGGCCTCACGGTCGGACTCCACCGCCTGCTGACACGGTGGCGGTCGGCCGCGGAACGCGGTGCCGCGCAGGAGCAGCTGGCCCTGGCCGGTCAACTGCCGATGACCGCGGAGCTGCTGGCGGCCTGCCTGTCGTCCAGCAGCGCTCCCGGGCCGGCCGTCGCGGCCGTCGGGCAGAGCGTCGGGGAGCCGATGGCCCGCAGGCTCGCCGCGGTCTCGGCCGAGTTGGCCCTCGGCGCGCCGCCGGAGCTCAGCTGGGGCCGGTTGGGCGAGGCGTGTCCGACGCTGGCTCCCCTGGGGCGTTGCCTCGTCCGGACGAGTGTCAGCGGATCACCGCCGGCCGGGCCGCTCAGAGGCCTTGCACAGGCCCAGCGGGGCTCTGCCGTACGGGCAGCGCACGCGAGGGTTCGGCGGGCCGCAGTGATGGCCACAGCGCCGCTCGGGGTCTGTTTCCTGCCGGCCTTCGTCCTGATCAGCGTCGTGCCGGTGGTCCTCGGCCTGACGTCGATGTTCGCCCGTCGCCTGTGATCGACCGTCATGATTCCCGTCCCGCGACGCCGGTGCGACCGGAACGCGATCGACCTGTGAGAAACAAGGAGTTCCCATGGCCACAACGATTCCCGGCCGTCCGGCCGTCGGCCCTGTCCGGCGGACGATGGCGGCGCTGTGCCGGCGGCGCGGCCGCTGGGCGGCTTTGCGGTTGCGCAGGACGGCCGCCGGCCGGACGGACAGCGGGATGACCACGGCCGAGTACGCGGTCGGGACGCTCGCGGCCTGCGCCTTCGCGGCGATTCTCTACAAGGTCGTCACCAGCGGCGCGGTGACCGGCACGCTGACCGAACTGCTCGATCGGGCGCTCCATGCGGCGTGATCGAGCGCCGGGCCCGGGCCGCGCTCGCGACGCGGGGTTCGCGACGGCGGAGACGGCGGTCGCCCTTCCGGCTCTGGTCCTGCTCGCGGCGATGCTCATCTGGGGCGTGGTCGCGGCCGCGGCGCAGATCCACTGCGTCGACGCGGCGCGGGTGGGGGCCCGGGCCGCCGCTCGCGGCGACACGGACGCCGTCGCCGTCGCTCGGAGCGCCGCCCCGCCGGGGGCGGTGGTCCGGATCACGACCGCGGGCGACGCGGTCCGGGTGACGGTGGAGGCACCGTGTCCGGGCCCGGGGCGTCTGGCGGCTCTGCTCTCGGTCCGGCTGGGGGCGACGGCGGTGGCGGCCAGGGAGGACACCATGACCGGTGGGGCGGGCGGTGCGTCATGGCCTTCGTGACCCGCGGAAGGCGCGCCACCGGGGCCCCGGTGGTGTGGACCGCCCGACGCCGGCCGCCCGACGCGGGTTCGGCGACGCTGTGGCTGCTCGCACTCGCGATGCTCGGGTGCGCGGTGTTCACCGCCGTCCTGGCGGTCGGATCGGTCATCGGCGCCCGGCACCGGGCGGAGTCCGCCGCCGATCTGGCGGCGCTCGCGGCGGCCGACCACCTGCTGGTGGACCAGGACGGCGGCTGCGGCCGGGCACGCGCCATCGCCGGCGCACATCACGCCGACGTGCTGTCGTGTTCGGTCGACCTCTCCCAGGACGCGGTCGAGGTGACCGTCGAGCTGCCCGTCACTGGTGTGCCGATTCCGCTCGGGCCCGTGCGGGCACGGGCGCGCGCCGGACCGGTGTGGGCGTCCGGCGACGCCACGGACGATGCCGCTGGCGCCCCGGTCGCCCCGGGCGGCCAAGCGGGCCACGCCGCCTCGGCCGGCCGCCCTCCGCCCGCCGGGCTCCTCTCCGGAGACGGTCCTGCGGAGAGCAGGACGTCCTGGTCCGAGCTACCCCCGTCCGCCGGTGCCCGTCCCGGCGCCGCCCTTCGGATCCGGCCCCGCACCGCCCTCGGCGACTCCGCCGTCGGAGACCGGGCCGGTTGCGTCCTCGCTCTCCGGGGCCCCGGAGAGCAGGGCGTCCAGCAGCCGCACTGCCGCCGCCTTGTCCAGCGGATCGTTGCCGTTGCCGCATTTCGGGGACTGCACACAGGACGGACAGCCCCGGTCGCACTCGCAGGCGGCGATGGCGTCCCGGGTGGCGGTGAGCCACTGGGCCGCCCGCCGGAAGCCGCGTTCGGCGAATCCCGCACCGCCGGAGTGGCCGTCGTACACGAACACGGTGGGCAGCTGGGTGTCCGGATGGAGCGGTACCGACACCCCGCCGATGTCCCAGCGGTCGCAGGTGGCGAAGAGCGGCAACAGGCCGATCGACGCGTGCTCGGCGGCGTGGGCGGCTCCGGGCAGCTGGTCGAACGGGATGTCCGCGTCGAGGAGCTGATCCTCGGTGACGGACCACCAGACCGCCCGGGTGCGCAGTGTCCTGGGCGGAAGGTCGAGCTTGCTCTCGCCCAGGATCTCCCCGGTGGAGATGCGCTTGCGCAGGTATCCGACCACCTGGTTGACCACCTCCACGGAGCCGAAGCTGAGCCGTGCCCTGCCCCAGTCCACCGTGGTGTCGGTGGAGAGCACCGAGATTGAGGTGATGTCACGGGCCGCCGTCGTGTAGGGCGGATCGGCCCGTACGACGAGGGCGACGGAACTCTCCAGGTCCAGCTCCCGGACGAGGTACGTCTGCCCCCGGTGCAGGTGGACGGCGCCGGTGTGGACGGCGGCGTGGGAGGCGGACGCGTCGACCGTGCCGAGCAGCCGTCCGGTCTCGGCCTCGACGATCTGCACCGGGCTGCCGCCGCTCCCTCGCAGGTCGACGGCGTCGGCGGCGCGCTCACGCCTGGTCCAGTACCAGGCGCCGGCCCGACGACGCAGCAGGCCGCGCTGCTCCAGTATCGGCAGCAGAGCCGCGGTCGAGGGCCCGAACAGCTCCAGGTCGTCTTCGCTCAGTGGGAGTTCGGCCGCGGCCGCGCACAGGTGCGGGGCGAGGACGTGCGGGTTGTCCGGGTCGAGCACGGTGGCTTCGACGGGAGTGTCGAACAGTGCCTGCGGGTGGTGGACGAGGTACGTGTCGAGCGGATCGTCGCGCGCGATCAGGATGGCCAGGGCGCCCTGGGCCTCCCGGCCGGCCCGGCCGGCCTGCTGCCAGAGCGAGGCCCTGGTGCCGGGGTAGCCGGCCATCAGCACCGCGTCGAGCCCGGAGACGTCGACCCCGAGTTCCAGGGCCGAGGTCGAGGCGAGGCCGAGCAGCCTGCCGGAGTGCAGGTCGCGCTCCAGAGCCCGGCGCTCCTCGGCCAGATAGCCGCCGCGGTAGGCGGCGACCCGGTCACCGAGCGGTCGGCCGAGTTGCTCCTGGGTCTGGAGCGCGACCAGCTCCGCGGAGCGCCGGGAGCGCACGAAGACGACCGTCCGGGTGCTGTTCTCCACGAGTTCGGTGAGCAGGTAGGCCGCTTCGGACGTGGCGGTCCGGCGGACGGGAGCGCCGTGTTCGCCGACGTTCTCGGTCAGCGGCGGCTCCCAGAGCCCGAACACCAACGGGCCGCGGGGGGAGCAGTCCTCGGTGACGGCCACGGCCGGCAGGCCGGTGAGCCGCTCCGCCGTCACCGCCGGATCGGCGGTGGTGGCCGAGGCGAGCAGGAACGTGGGCGAGGAGCCGTAGCGGGCGCACAACCGGCGCAGCCGCCGTAGCACCTGGGCGACGTGCGAGCCGAAGACGCCCCGGTAGGTGTGGCACTCGTCGACGACCACGTATCTCAGAGTCTTCAGGAAGGAGGCCCAGCGCGCGTGGGCGGGCAGGATGCCGCGGTGCAGCATGTCCGGATTGGTCAGCACGTACGAGGCGTACTGGCGCACCCACTCCCGCTCCTCGGGCGGGGTGTCGCCGTCGTAGAGGGCGGCCCGGACCCGTGCGGGGGCGAGCTCGGCCGCCCGGCGGCGCTGGTCGGCCGCGAGCGCCTTGGTGGGCGCCAGGTACAGAGCGGTCGCGCCCCGGCCGTTGCGGGCCTCGGTGCCGTCCAGGAGGTCGCTGAGCACGGGCGCGAGGTAGCCGAGCGACTTGCCCGAGGCGGTACCTGTGGCGAGCACCACAGTTTGACCGGTTTTGGCAAGATTCATCGCCTCGGTCTGGTGGGCCCAGGGCTTCGCCACGCCCAGCGCCAGCGCGGATGCCACGATTTCCGGCCGGATGCTGTCCGGCCAGTCGGCATGGCGGGCCCGGCGGGCGGGCAGATGCTCCGTATGGGTGAGCCGATCCGACCGTCCCCGGGCGGCGGAGAGGGTCGCTAGCAGTGCCTCGGGCGGGCGGTGACGGGGCGGCATGGGGACCCAGTGTGTCACCGGCGTGACGGAGAATCGCTGTAAGCCATCGTGCGGGCATGGCCGCAGGTGGTTGAATGAAGCCGTAACGGCCACATGGCCGAGGGTCGCAGTGTCGAGGCTCGCCGCGTGCTTGTTCGGCGCGCCCAGGCTCGCGGCCACGCGGTGGCGGCCGTAAGGCCGAAGATCGCAATGACGTAGCAAGGCAAGGTGCTGGAGGTTCCGTGGACCTGTCCCTGTCGACCCGTACAGTCGGCGATCGCACGGTCGTCGAGGTTGGCGGCGAGATCGATGTGTACACCGCCCCGAAGCTGCGTGAGCAGCTGGTCGAGCTCGTCAACGACGGCAACTACCACTTGGTTGTCGACATGGAGGGCGTGGACTTCCTCGACTCGACCGGTCTCGGCGTCCTGGTGGGCGGGCTCAAGCGAGTTCGGGCACATGAGGGTTCGCTGCGCCTGGTGTGCAACCAGGAGCGCATTCTGAAGATCTTCCGGATCACCGGTCTCACCAAGGTTTTCCCGATCCACACCTCGGTGGACGACGCGGTCGAGGCGACCGACTGATTCCGCTGGGTGGGGCGACGGGACCGACCGGTCCCGTCGCCCCCACAAGGGGTCGGCCGTGGTCGGCCCTCGGGGCCGGCCTGGCCGGCTCGTGGTCGGAGAATCCCGAGGGGGAGACATGGCAACGGTCGAACTTCGATTCAGTGCGCTTCCCGAGCACGTGCGCACAGCCCGGCTGGTGGCCGCGGCGGTGGCAAGACGTGCCGGAGTCGACGAGTCGGTGCTCGACGAGGTGCGACTCGCGGTCGGCGAGGCGTGCTCCCGCGCGGTGGGCCTTCACCAGCGTGCCGGGCTTACGGGCGCCGTCCGGGTGGCTCTTACCGACCAGGAGAAGCGTTTCCTCATCGAGGTCGAGGACGAGGCCGGCCCGCTGGCCGTTCCGGGGCCCGGTGCCCTGGACGACGCCGACGAGGACGCGCTCGGTCTCGCCGTGATCAGTGGCCTGGTCGAGGATCTTGAGGTCAGCGCCGGTGTGAGTGGCGGTCTGGTCCGGATGAGCTGGCCGGTATCGGTCGACGCGCTGGCGCGCTGAGCGCCGACTGTCTTCAGAGCTTCCGTTCCGACGCCGCTCTTGCGAGCACACGTCCACGAGGACGTGGGCCGGCTGCGGGCCTGCTCGCCGTGCCGTGCTGCTCGGTCGCGCCCGCCAGCCACCTCGAGTGCGCGGGGTTTTGGCGCTGGTGTGCGCCCGCCGGTGTGACCGCGTCCGGGGTGTGCCCTCACCCGGCCGCGGCGTCCTTGCCATGCCCGGCGTCCGGCCGTACCCGTCCCCGCCGGGCATGCTCCCCGCGGCCCTTTGCCACGCCCGCGCCCTTGTTGGCCCTGTCCTGCGTGCCGGGCCCGCCGTCGGTGTCCTCCCCCCTCCCCCTCCATGCCACGGTCGCCGTGGGTGCCGTAGCTGCCGTGGTGGCGCGCCGGCCCTGTCGGGGCCAGGGCTCGCGCATCCGGTCATGGTTGACAGATTGTTGAATCCGGCGGTTCTCTGCTCTCTGGGGCGATCGGATCGGATCCGTCGGAATTGAGGGGGGAGCACCCAGCGGATACGCATCCTTTGGCCTGCCGCCGAGGCGACGGCCACCTTGAAGCGGACACTCACTGCCGAGGCGATGGCCACCTTGAAGCGGACACCCACCGCCGAGGCCCTCTGGGACGTACTGCCCCTCAGTTCCTCGGCGAACACCTGGGGCGAAGAGGTGTACTTCGGTACCCCGATCAGCGTGCCGCAGGAGGCGCACGCCCAGGTGGTGGTCGAGCCGGGCGTCGTGACCTTCTGGACGGACGGGGACAGCCCGGCGCTGCCGTACGGGCCGACGTCCGTCTCGCGGGCCGGCGACTGCAGGCTGGCCGGCCCTTGCAACGTCCTGGGCGCGCTGGAGGGTGACGCGAAGGTGCTGCGCACGGTCCGGCCGGGCGATGCGATCCGGGTCGAGCGGGCCTGAGCCGGGAGCGAGCGGGCCGGGCGCCGAAGGGGACTCGCCGCCGGACGGACCGGGCGCCGTCGGGCACCGGCCCTGAGCGGGGACGGAGCAGTTGCGAACGGGGGCCGTGTAGGTTCGCTGTTCGACGACCGCAACCGAAAGGGCTCTCCCGGTGAACAAGCGACAGCTGGCCGTACCCGCGCTGGGCGCACTGCTCGCGCTCGGCGCCGTCGGGTGCGGCGGTGACAACAGCGCTCAGCAGAACGCCTGGGCGACGGGTGTCTGCGACGCGGCCAAGGACCCGATCGCCCAGGCGCAGGCCGCTCTGGGTGACACCGGCCAGGTCAAGGCGGCCGAGGTGCCGGCCGATCTGCAGAAGCGGCTCTCCGCCGACGTCGCCCGGCTGGCCAAGACCAACCAGCAGATCGCCGAGGCCATCGACAAGGCCGGCGCGCCCAAGGTCGACAACGGCGCCGGCCTGCAGAAGGACGCCGTCGACGAGCTGAACCGGGCCGCGCAGGGCTACCTGGACGTCCAGAAGAAGCTGGACGCACTGCCCACCACGGACCAGGCGAAGTTCGCGGACGGTCTGCGCAGTGTCGGTGACCAGGTGCAGCAGCTGGCGACGCTCTCGACGCAGGCCCAGAACAAGCTCCAGACCGGCGAGCTCGGAGCGGCGATGGCGAAGCAGCCCGGCTGCAAGCCCGTCCCCGCCGGCGCGAACGCCGCGTCCGGGAGCCCCGCGTCCGGGAGCCCCGCTGCGGTAGACGGCACCGTAACCACCCCCGGCGCTACCCCGGGAGCGGCAGGAACACCGGCTGCGGACGGCGCATCCCCGTCCGCCACCGCCACCGACGCCGGTGCCCCGGCAGCGTCACCGTCCTCGCCCACCGCCACCGCCACCGCTCCGTCCTCGCCCACCGCCTCGGCCGGCTGACGCCCCGCACCGCCGCCGCCAGTCGGCCAGTCCGCCGTCCGCCGTCCGCCGTCCGCCGTCCGCCGTCCGCCGTCCGCCGTCCGCCGTCCGCCGTCCGCCGTCCGCCGTCCTCCCGCGCCGTCCACACCCGTGACCGGTGCAGTCCACCGCCGCCACCCCGGTCGACCGGCGCGCGCCACGTCGGCCGGGGGCGGCGACCGCGAGACAATGGGCGGGTGACCAGTAGCCCTCTTCCTGACCCGACCCGTCTCGCCAAGCTGCGCGAGGCGCTGCTCGCCGCCTCGTACACCGCGGACGGCTGCCTCGACCTGCTCGGGCCCACCGGCTACGCGGCGTTGGCACGCAGCGAGGCTGTGCCCGCCCTGCGTGCCACCCGGGGAGGCAGCCCGCTGGAGACACTGGTGCGGCTGTTCCTGCTGCAACAGCCCGTGCCGTACGCGGCGGCCGCCGCCGCGCTTCCCGTCGAGGACTGCCTCGCCGACGGCTGGCTTCGGCCCGACGGAGATCTGGTGCGGGCCACCGTGGACGTCCGCCCGTACGCCAACGAGGTCGCCGGCCTGCCGAGTTCGGACGCCTGGGTGGTGTCCGACCTGGGCTGTTCCGTCGGCGGAGCGGGCGGGATCGGCTCGGGGGAGACCGCGCACGGCGTGGCGCGCAAGGAACTGGTGCTCGGCGTGGGCGGGGCGTCCACCACGCTGGCGAACATCGCGGTCCGCCGCCCCGTGCGGGCGGCGCTCGACCTGGGCGCCGGCTCCGGCGTGCAGGCCCTGCACGCCGCGCGCCACGCGCAGCGGGTCACCGCCACCGACCTCAACCCGCGTGCCCTGCGCTTCACCGAGCTGACCCTGGCGCTGTCCGGCTTCGACAACACCGCCACGGCCGAGGGCAGTCTCTTCGAGCCGGTCGATGACCGGAAGTTCGACCTGATCGTCTCCAATCCGCCGTTCGTCATCTCGCCCGGCAGTCGCTTCACCTACCGCGACGGCGGGATGGCCGGCGACGACCTCTGCCGCCGCATCGTCCGGGGCGCCGCCGCGCACCTGGAGCCGGGCGGCTACTGCCAGCTGCTCGCGAACTGGCAGCACGTCAGGGGCGAGGACTGGCACGACCGGCTGGCCGGCTGGGTGGCGGGAACCGGGTTGGACGCCTGGGTCGTCCAGCGGGAGGTCCAGGACGTCGCGCAGTACGCCGAACTGTGGCTGCGCGACGGTGGCGATCACCGCGGTCCGGGCGGTGACTACCAGGCCCGGTACGGCGAGTGGCTGGACGCCTTCGAGGCGGCGGACGTAGAGGGCATCGGCTTCGGCTGGATCACGCTGCGGGCGGGCGGCTCGCAGAGCCCGACCGTACGGGTGGAGGAGTGGCCGCACTCCGTCGAGCAGCCGCTCGGCCCGCACATCGAGAACTGGTTCGCCCGGCAGGACTTCCTCCACTCCCACGACGACGCGGGGCTGCTGGACACCCGGTACGTGCTGTCCGCGGACGTCGACCAGGAGCAGATCGGCCGCCCCGGCGCGGAGGACCCGGAGCACGTGATCCTGCGCCACAACCGCGGCATGCGCCGGGCGACGAAGGTCGACACGGTGGGCGCCGGCTTCGTCGGGGCCTGCGACGGGAGCCTGACGGCCGGCGAGATCGTGGACGCGATCGCCCACCTGCTGGACGAGGACCGGGTGGTCCTGCGGGATCAGGTACCGCAGTCGCTGCGGCTGCTGACCGAGCAGGGGTTCGTGGAGCCGGCGGCTCTCGGAGCGGTCGGCTGAGCCCGGAGCCGGCGGCCCTCGGGGTGTCCGGCTGATGCACGCAGCCGGTCGGCCCGGAGGCCGGCCGATCGCGCCCGGCCGGACGGCCGCCGCGCTCGCCGCTCCATCCCGTCCCGTTCCATCCCGTCCCGCTCCGGCGCGCTCGCCGCTCCACCCCGTCCCACTCCGGCGCGCTCGCCGCTCCGCATGCGTGTCCCGCTCCGCCCACGCGTGCCGCTCCGGCGTGCCCCGCCGCGCCGGTTGCCGTTCACGTTCCCGCCCCCGTCGGTTCGGCTCCCGTACGGCGGACGTCGGTCGGGCGTTGTCCCCGCACTGCGACGCTCTCTCCGTCGGAATCTCTGTCCACAGGCTGTGGACGGCGATCCCGGAACCGGATCGGCTGTGGACAGAGCGGGGGAGCGCTGCGGTGGAGACACCCACGGGGATGGCGGCGGGGGTCGTACTGGCGCTCTTCGGAGGCGCACTGCTGTTCTGGTGCGCCTGTGAAGTGCGTCTTCGCCACCGTCTGCGGCGGGTCGGTGTGCCGGTCCCGGCCCAGGTGGTCGCGGACGGCGACGCCCACGGCGCGCTGGACAGCGCACCGTTGCTGGCCTTCGCCACCCTGCCCTCGGTGGGTGGCCCGCAGCTGGCGGGCCTCATGACCGTCGGGGCGGGGGGCCGTAGCGAAGCCGTCGTCACCCGGCCACGTGGGCACACGCCGTTGCGGCGCCCGGCCCGGTTCGGCGTCGGTACGACGGTGCAGGTGGCATACGATCCCCGGCGCCCGAGCCGGGTGGTGCTGATCGCCGGGGAGAGCGGGTCGACGCTGCTGGTGGACGGGTTCTGGGTGGTGCTGGGCGCCGCGAGCCTGCTGGGCGGCCTCGCACTGCTGGCCTCCCTCGCGTCCGGCTGAGGGGTCTGCCCGGGCGGACCCGCGCCGGTCGGACGCACCTGCTCCGAGCCTGGTTCGTAGACCCGGCGGTCCGGCGGGTCGGCAGCCCGCGAGTCCGCCAGCCCGCGAGTCCGCGAGTCCGCCAGTCCGGCGGTCCGGCGGTCCGGCGGTCAACGGTCCGGCAGTCGGGCAGTCCGGACCCGGGCCCTCCGGTGGCCGCGACCGCCTGGAGTCCCGGCGTCCCGGCGCCCTCGTACCGTCCAGCCGCAGGCTTCGCCGGTGCCTCCCGGCAGCCGATGCCGTCTCGTACCGGACGATCCCGTGGCGGTCGACGCACGGCCGCCACCCGTCCGCGACCAGTCCGGGGCCCGTCAGCGAGCCGTCCGCCATCCCTCCGCCATCCGTCCGCCACGCCTCCGCGACCCGCCTGCGACCCGCCGACCTACGGCCCGCGCGGCCGCTGCGAGACAGCCGTCGACCGCCGGTTATCGCGATGACAGATTCTGAAATCTGTCATCCCATCCTACTGAAACCCGCCGAAGCACCCCCTCTGCGCGGCACGATCCTCCATCATCGGGTTACCGTTCGAGTGGCGTCGGGCGGCCTTGCCGGTGAAAAAGTGCGATCCGTCCGTTTGACAAGGGTGGCCGGGGTACGGTCACACTCCGCTGGTGGGGTCGTCGCGCAGCGGCAGCCCCGGACGGTGGTGAGGTCGGGCGGAGCGGCATCCGTACTGCCCGCGCCGACCAGCTCACGTAACGACCGGGAGAGAAGAGCGAAGGTGTCCCCGAGCAGCGAGACCGCGCCCAACGGCCAGCGACTCGTGATTGTCGAGTCGCCGGCCAAGGCGAAGACGATCAAGGGCTATCTCGGCCCCGGCTACATCGTCGAGGCGAGCGTCGGGCACATCCGCGACCTGCCCGGCACGGCCGCCGAGGTCCCCGACCAGTACACCGGCGAGGTTCGCCGGCTCGGAGTCGACGTCGACCACGACTTCGCTCCCATCTATGTGGTGAACGCGGACAAGAAGTCGCAGGTTTCCAAGCTGAAGGCGTTGCTCAAGGAGTCCGACGAACTCTTCCTGGCCACCGATGAGGACCGCGAGGGCGAGGCCATCGCGTGGCACCTCCAGCAGGTGCTGAAGCCCAAGGTGCCGGTGCACCGGATGGTCTTCCACGAGATCACCAAGGCCGCGATCCAGGAGGCCGTCAACAACCCGCGTGAGTTGAACCAGCGCCTGGTCGACGCCCAGGAGACCCGTCGTATCCTCGACCGCCTCTACGGCTACGAGGTCTCGCCGGTCCTGTGGAAGAAGGTCATGCCGAAGCTGTCGGCGGGCCGGGTCCAGTCCGTGGCGACCCGCCTGGTGGTCGAGCGGGAGCGGGAGCGGATCGCGTTCCGCACCGCCTCCTACTGGGACCTCACGGGCACGTTCGCGACCGGCCGCACCGCCGCCGACGCCGCGAATCCGGAGAGTTTCGGCGCCCGGCTGTCCACCGTCGACGGCAGGCGGATCGCCAGCGGCCGTGACTTCGGCCCGGACGGGCAGATCAAGAGCGCCAGTACCCTGCACCTCGACGAGCAGGCTGCCCGTGCGCTGGCCGCCGCCCTGGAGCAGACCGCGTTCAGCGTCCGCAGCGTCGAGTCCAAGCCTTACCGCCGCTCGCCGTACGCGCCGTTCCGCACCACCACGCTCCAGCAGGAGGCCAGCCGCAAGCTGGGCTTCGGCGCGAAGCGCACCATGCAGGTGGCCCAGAAGCTGTACGAGAACGGCTTCATCACCTACATGCGTACCGACTCCACCACGCTCTCGGACACGGCGATCTCCGCCGCCCGGGCCCAGGTCACGCAGCTCTACGGAGCCGACTACCTGCCGGACGCCCCGCGGACGTACGCCAGCAAGGTCAAGAACGCGCAGGAGGCGCACGAGGCGATCCGCCCCTCCGGCGACCGCTTCCGCACCCCGGCCGAGACCGGTCTGAGCAGCGACGAGTTCCGGCTCTACGAGCTGATCTGGATGCGCACCGTCGCCTCCCAGATGAAGGACGCGGTCGGGCAGTCCGTGACGGTCAAGGTCGGCGGCGCGTCCTCGGACGGCCGGGACGTGGAGTTCTCCGCGTCCGGCAAGATCATCACGTTCCACGGCTTCCTCAAGGCCTACGTCGAGGGCGCGGACGACCCGAACGCCGAGCTGGACGACCGCGAGCGGCGCCTGCCGCAGGTCACCCAGGGCGACCCGCTCTCCGCGGAGCAGCTCAACTCCGAGGGCCACTCGACCAAGCCGCCGGCCCGCTACACCGAGGCCTCGCTGGTCAAGGAGCTGGAGGACCGGGAGATCGGCCGGCCGTCGACCTACGCGTCGATCATCGACACGATCATCAACCGCAAGTACGTCTTCAAGAAGGGCACGGCGCTCGTCCCGTCGTTCCTCTCCTTCGCGGTGGTCAACCTGCTGGAGAAGCACTTCGGCCGGCTCGTCGACTACGACTTCACCGCGCGGATGGAGGACGACCTCGACCGGATCGCCGCCGGTGAGGCGAAGTCCGTGCCGTGGCTCAAGCGCTTCTACTTCGGTGAGGGCGAGGGCCACGCCGTCGGCGGCGCGGCCGAGGCCGGCAACGGCGACGGCGACCACCTCGGGGGTCTGAAGGAACTGGTCACCGACCTGGGGGCGATCGACGCCCGCGAGATCAGCTCGTTCAAGATCAGCGACGACATCACGCTGCGGGTCGGCCGCTACGGCCCGTACGTGGAGAAGGCCTCGCAGGTCGAGGGCGAGCCCGGCCAGCGTGCCGACATCCCGGACGAGCTGCCGCCGGACGAGCTGACCGTCGAGCTGGCCGAGGAGCTGCTGGCCAAGCCCAGCGGCGACTTCGAACTGGGCACCGACCCGGTCAGCGGCAACCCGGTCGTCGCCAAGTCCGGCCGTTACGGTCCGTACGTCACCGAGATCCTGCCCGAGGGCACGCCGAAGACCGGGAAGAACGCGGTCAAGCCGCGGACCGCCTCGCTCTTCAAGACGATGGCGCTGGACACCATGACGCTGGAGGACGCGCTCAGGCTGCTCTCCATCCCCCGGGTGGTCGGCACCGACCCCGAGGGCCAGGAGATCGTCGCGTACAACGGCAAGTTCGGGCCGTACCTCAAGCGCGGCACCGACTCGCGCTCGCTGACCAGCGAGGAGCAGATCCTCGGCATCACCCTCGACGAGGCGCTGGCCATCTACGCCCAGCCCAAGCTGCGCGGCCGGGCGGCCGCCGCCCCGCCGCTCAAGGAGCTCGGCACCGACCCGGTGAGCGAGCGTCCGGTGGTGGTGAAGGACGGCCGGTTCGGCGCCTACGTCACCGACGGCGAGACCAACGCGACCCTGCGCAAGGACGACGAGGTCGAGACCCTCACGCCGGAGCGCGGCTACGAGCTGCTGGCCGAGAAGCGGGCCCGCGGGCCGGTGAAGAAGGTCGCCAAGAAGGCACCGGCCAAGAAGGCCACCGCCACCAAGACGGCCGCGAAGACGACCACCACCGCGAAGAAGACGGCGGCCAAGAAGACGGTCGCCAAGAAGACCGCCACCACCACCGCCAAGACGGCGGCCAAGAAGGTCGCGGCGAAGAAGACGGCCTCCTCCGAGGAGAGCTGACAGGTCGACAGCAGTCGGTGCGGGCCCGTACCTCCGGTCGGAGGTGCGGGCCCGCGCTCTGTCCCCGAAGCGTCACAACCGTGCAATGACGGGCATCCGGAGGCCCACTCGGCCGTTTTCCGGCCACCGGCGACCGCTACGCTGACCGTATGACGAGCGAGGAGCAGCCCACCCCCAGCGCGCCCGCGGATGCGAGAGCAGCCGCGCCCGACCTCCCCGAGGTGACCCCGGCCGGGAGCCCCGGTGAACGGGCCCGCGCACTGCTCCGCCTGCGCCCCTACCGCCGGTTGTGGGCGACCCAGCTGATCGGCGGCACCGCGGACCGGCTCGGCCTGCTGGTGCTGCTCGCGCTGACGGTGGTCGCCGCCGCCCTCGGACGGCAGTTCGGCGACCTCCCGCGCAGCCTGGCGTTCGCGGTGGCCGCCGTGTTCGCGGCCCGGCTGGTCTCGACCCTGCTGTTCGGCGTCGTGCTGCTCGGACCGCTCAGCCGCCTGGCCGGAGCCGGTCTGGACCGCCGCTGGACGCTGCTGGGCACCGACGCGCTGCGCGCGGTGCTGATCGGCGTCGCTCCCTGGTGGCTGGTCTGGTTCCCCGCCACCGTGACGAAGCTGGCGCCCGCCACCGCGACCTTCGCGCTGCTGGCCACCGTCTTCGTCACCGGTGCGGCTGAGCGGATCTGGACGATCGCCAAGGGCGCCGCCGCCCCCGGGCTGCTGCCCCCGGTGAACCCCTACGCCCCGCTCGCCGATCAGCGGCCGTCCTCCGCGAATCTCGACACCGTTCGCACCCTGGACCGGCGCACCGACTGGATCACCGTGCCGCTCGGCGCCGCCGCGCTGGTGCTGCTCACCCTTCTCAACAACGTCGTCGCGGCGCTCGGCTCGGACTGGCTCCGTGCCCACCAGATGACCTTCGGCGCCCTCGGCGCGGCGGCGCTCCTCGTCACCTCCGCGGCCCTGACGTACCTGCAGGACCTGCCCACCGGGCCGGTCGCACGCACGGCGCAGCCGCTGCTGCGGGGGCTGCGCGCCCCGACCGACGCGAGCGCCGGCCCGGCGCTGAAGAAGGGCCGCACCGGCTCCGCCCCCTACTTCACCTTCGCGGTCGCCGCGGCCTGCGCCTCCTCGGCCGGCGTCGCCGCGCTCGCCCTGCTGACCGCCGCCGAGCACCGCGCCGGGCCGATCGGCTACGCCCTGATCGTGCTCGCCGCCACCGGAGCCCCGGCCCTCGGCCTGCGGCTGACCCGGGCCACCCTGCCCGCGCTCTCCCGCCGCCGGCTGCTCGCGCTGGCCCTGCTGGTCGAGGGCGTGACGCTGATCCTGGCCGGCCTGGTGCTGGACTTCGTGCTGGTCCTGCTGCTGACCGGCCTGGCCGGGCTGGCCGCCGGGATCGTCGTCTCCGCCGGCCGCACCCTGCTCGCGCAGGAGGTCGAGGAGATCCGGCTGCCCACGGTCACCGACCACCTCTACGCGGTGCTGCGGGTCGTGGTGGCCGCCGCGCTGGTGGTCGTGCCGCTGATCGCCGCCGCGTACGGCGACGTCGAGCTGGGCTCCGTCAGGCCCGGCGGCTTCACCTTCGTCCACGGCGGCGCCGCCCTCGCGGTCGGCACCACCGGGCTGCTCACCCTCGTGCTCGCGGCCGTGGTGCTGCTGAAGACCGACGACCGGCGCGGCACCGCCCCGTTCGGCCGGGATCTCCTCGACGCGGTTCGCGGCGCGACGGGCCCGGCCCCGCACCGCACCACCGGCGGCGGCTACTTCATCGCCCTGGAGGGCGGCGACGGAGCCGGCAAGTCCACCCAGTCGCAGGCCCTCGCGGAGTGGATCCGCAGCAAGGGCCACGAGGTCGTGCTCACCCGTGAGCCGGGCGGCAGCCCGGTCGGACAGCGGCTGCGCGGCCTCGTTCTGGACGTCGGCAACACCGGCCTCTCGCACCGGGCGGAGGCGCTGATCTACGCCGCCGACCGCGCCGAGCACGTCGAGAACGTGATCCGGCCGGCGCTGGCGCGCGGCGCCGTGGTCATCACCGACCGCTACATGGACTCCTCGATCGCCTACCAGGGCGCCGGCCGTGATCTGGCCGCCACCGAGGTGGCCCGGATCTCCCGCTGGGCGACCGGCGGTCTCGTCCCCGATCTGACCGTGGTGCTGGACGTCGACCCGAGTGCGGCCCGCGAGCGGTTCACCGAGGCGCTGGACCGGCTGGAGTCCGAGCCGACCGAGTTCCACCAGCGGGTCCGGTCCGGTTTCCTCGCCCTCGCGGCCGCCGACCCCTCGCGCTACCTGGTGGTCGACGGCAGCCGGCAGCCCGGTTTCGTCACCACCGCGATCCGCCACCGGCTCGACCGCGAGCTGCCGCTCTCCGCACAGGAGCGGGCCGCTCGGGTCGAGCAGGAGCGCCTCGCCCGGGAGGAGGCCGCCCGCCGGGCCGCGGACGAGGCCCGGCTGAAGGCCGAGGCCGAGACCGCCGAGCGCAAGCGTCTCGCGCTGCTGGAGCAGCTGCGGGCCGAGAAGGCGGAGAAGGACCGGCTGGCGAAGGAGGAGACCGACCGGGTCGCCGCGGAGGCGGCCCGCAAGGCCGCCGAGGAGGCCAGGGCCAAGGCCGAGCAGGAGGCCCGTGAGCGGGCCGAGGAGCTGGCCCGGCTGAAGGCCGCGGAGGAGGCCCGACAGGCGGTCGAGGCCGCCGAGCGGGAGCGGCTGGAGGCGGAGGCGGCCGCGCAGGCCGAGCTCCAGCGCCAGCGCGAGCTGCAGCGGGCCGAGCAGCGCCGGCGGGCCGAGGAGGCGCTCCAGCGGGCCGAGCAGACCCGGGTGGCACAGGCCGAGGCCGAGGCTGCCGCCACTGCTGCCGCCGCCGCTGCCACCGCCGCCGCCGCTGCGAAGGCCGCGCCGGAGTCCGTGACCGCGGAGCTGCCGCAGGTCGGGGCCGGGGACGTGACCCAGGAGATCTCCGAGCGTGACCGGCAGGCCGCGGTCCGGGCGGCTGCCGAGGCCGAGCGGGCCAAGACCGGCGGCCCCGCGTCCACCACCGCGCCCACGCCCACGCCTACCGCTACGCCCACGCCCACCGCCGCGCCCGCCCCGGCCGCCGACGAGACCGCGGTGCTGCCCCGGGTACCGTCCTCGGACGCCGGCTCGTCGGACGACGCGGAACCCGGCATAGCCGGCGCCGCCGACCGGACCTCGGTGCTGCCCAGGATCACCCCGGCCCCGCCCGCCGACCGGACCCGGGAGATGCCGGTGGTCGAGGAGCAGGCGCCCGAGCCGGAGGCGCGTCCGCGACCCTCCTGGGCCGAGGAGACCCCGATGGACGACCTCCCGAGCCTCACGGACACCCTGCTCGGCTCCCGCGAGGAGTGGGCGCACTGGGAGTCCGGCCCGGAGGACGACGAGGACGGTCGCGGCAAGGGCCGCAAGCGGCGCCGCTGAGCCGGCGGCCGGCGCGAGGACGGCGCCGGTGGCGGCCGCGGCCGAGAACTGACGGTGGGTGGTGCCCGGTACTCGGGCGCCACCCGCCGTCGTACCGGCCACGTATGCTCGACCGCGAGCGGAACCCCGCGGGGCGAAGCCGTCGGGACGAGAACGGGTTGGGAGCAGCGGTGGCCGTCTGGGACGACCTGGTGGGCCAGGAGCGGGTGGTCGAGCAGCTGACCGCCGCCGCCGGGGCGGCCAGGGCAACGGTCCTGGCCGGTCGTGGCGCCGGCCCGTCCGCCGGGGCCAACGCCTCCCTGATGACGCACGCCTGGCTGTTCACCGGGCCGCCCGGGGCCGGCCAGACGACCGCCGCGCGCGCGTTCGCCGCCGCCCTCCAGTGCACCAGTCCCGATCTCGACCTGGGCGGCACGCCCGGCTGCGGCTTCTGCGACGGCTGCCACACCGTGCAGGCCGGCAGCCACGCCGACGTGAAGTTCGTCCGGACGGACGGCCTGTCCATCAGCGTGCGCGACATGCGCGAACTGGTGCTGCGCGCCTCCAGCTATCCGACCGGCGGCCGCTGGTCGGTGATCATGATCGACGCGGCCCACCGGCTCACCGAGGCCGCGGCCAACGCACTGCTCAAGGCCGTCGAGGAGCCGTCCCCGCGCACCGTCTGGCTGCTCTGCGCACCGTCGGTCCAGGACGTGCTGCCGACCATCCGCTCGCGCTCGCGGCTGCTGGTGCTGCGTACGCCCGCGGCCGAGGCGGTGGCCGACATGCTGGTCCGCCGCGACGGTGTCGCCCCGGAGACCGCCCGGCTGGCCGCCCTGGCCGGACAGGGCGACATCGAACGGGCCCGGCGCCTGGCGGTCGACGAGCAGGCCAGGACGCGCCGGACGGACGTCCTGCGGATTCCCCTGGAGGTCGCCGACATCGGCGGCTGCCTGGCCGCGGCCCAGCGGCTGGTGGACACCGCCAAGGCCGACGCCGAGGCCCTCGCCGAGACCCAGGACGCCCGGGAGACGGACGACCTCAAGGCCGCGTACGGCGCGGCGGAGGGCTCCAAGGCGCCGCGCGGGATGGCCGGGGCGGTCAAGGAGCTGGAGAAGCGCCAGAAGAGCCGGGCCACCCGGACCAGGCGGGAAACGCTCGGTGTGGCCCTGCTCGACCTGCTGGGCTTCTACCGCGACGTCCTGGCGATCCAGCTCGGCTCGACCGGCTCGCTCGCCAACGAGGACCAGCGGCCGGCGCTCGGCCGGGTCGCGGCCGCCGGTCCGCCGGAGGGCACGCTGCGCCGGATCGAGGCGGTGCTCGGCTGCCGCCGCGCGCTGGACCGCAACGTCGACCCGCTGCTGGCGGTCGAGGCGATGACCGTCGCGCTGCGAGCAGGCTGAGGGAGCCACGGCCGAGGGCCGTCGGCCCGGCGCGGTGAAGGATCCGGCGCGGTGGCGAACCCGAGCGGTGACGTACCCGAGCGGTGAAGGGACCCGGCGCGGTGATGGACCCGGGCGGCGGTAGACCCGAGGGGTGGCCCCTTCGCCTGGCCGTCCCAGCGCGTTGTCGCTCCTTCGAGTGAACGTGGGTACGCGCCCGGAACGCTCGCGTGCGACCGGCCGATCGTCTTGCACCCTGTGGACCGAGTACACCGTGGCCCGTCCGGCGGCGCTGACCGCCGGGGCCGCCGCGGCCGTCCGCTACCGGTCCTCCCGAGGTGGTGCGTCCCATGCTCCGTCCGCTCCTCGCCGTCCCCCTGCTGGTTGCCACGGCCGGTGGTGTCTGGCTGGCCAGAGACGCGCTGGCGCGTTGGCGGGACCTTCGGGTCGCGCAGACCTACGAGCTGGCCGCCGACCGGCGGCCGATGCTGGTCAGGGCCGCCGGAGCCGCCCTGTGCGGTGCCTTCGTCGGGGTGCTCGCCGTGTTGACCGTGCTCGGGATCGTCGGCGGGCGCGCCGCCGGCCCGCCGCCCCTGGAGGAGGCGCGCGCCGCCGGCGGATCCCGGCAGGCCGCCCCGCCGCCGAGCGAGAGCGCTCCGGTGGCGGTGGCACCCGCCGCGGCGGCGCCCGCGCCCACGCCGGTGGTCACCCGCTTCGCCAGCATCGGCCACCCGGCCGGCGGGGACCTCCAGGAGGCCGAGGTGGCCGGCCGCGACGGCCACCCGCACAAGGTCCGGGTCTGGCTGCCCGCCGAGTACGGCAAGGATCCGGCCGCCCGCTTCCCGGTGATCGTCCTGCACGGCGCCTCGCCCCGGAAGACGGCCGACACCGAGGTGCCGGACGTGTTCGACGGCGTCGCCTCAGCGGTCCAGCTCGGCCGCTCCCGCGCGTTCATCGTGGTCGCCCCCGAGGGCCCTTCCGGCACCGCGCACCCTTGTGATCTGCTCGCCGCCGCCCCGCTCGCCTCCGCCGACGACGACGCCCTGCGGGCCGCGGTGAGCGCCACCTTCCGGACCGTCCCGGCCGGGCCGGCCGGCTGGGGCGCGCTCGGCGTCGACGGCGGCGCACCCTGCGCGGCGGCCGTGGCGCTCGCCCGGCCCGACCTGTACGGGGCCGCGGCCGCGGTCTCCGGCCGGTACGACACGGCGGCCCTGGCCCGGGCCGGCGCCGAGGCGCCTGCGGGCACCGCCCCGCGTCTGCTGCTCGCCGCCGCGAAGGCCGACACGGCCGGGCTGGACGCCGTGCACAAGCTCCAGGCCGCCCTGCACGCCGGAACCGGGCAGGCGGCCCGCGCCGACGTGCGGACCTCGGAGATCGTCCAGGACTACACGGCCGACCTGCAGCGGGTGCGGCTCGTCCGGGTGGCCGTGCAGTACCTCGCGGAGGCGCTGGCCCCGCCGTCCTGACGTGGCGCCCCCTGACGGCGGGCGCCCCCGCGCGGGTCCTGCCAGACTGGCCACTACTCTCGTGATCAGCGCGACGCACGCCCGTCCGGCCCGCACACCCGTCCGCCCCGGCCGTGCTGCCGGTGGGCACGACGGCCGAGCGGCCCGTCGGCGGAGCGGTGCGAGCACGGAGCCGCCGGCGCCGAGCCGCCGGCGCCGCGTCGCCGCCACAGAGCCGCCAGTACAGAGCTGTCCGACATCGAACAGCCAGCACCCGAGGGGACCTCGCCCATGCGCCCTGCCCAGCCGTCCGGACCACGGGCCGGAGCACCGGCCGCAGCGGCGGCCGGGGTACGGGCCGGCCGGGCGGTCCGCGCCGCCGCGGCCCTGGCGGCGGCGGGCGCGCTCCTGCTGAGCGGCTGCACCTCGCAGGGCGGCGTCCGGGATCCCGGTTCGCCGCCCTCCACCACGCCGTCGGCGTCCCCGTCCGGTCCGCCCACCGGCGGCCCGGCACCGTCCGGCAGCGCCGCGGCCGGGGCCACCCCGCTGGAGCCGCTCCCGGCCGCCGTGCCGTCCGCCCTCGCCCCGTACTACGGCCAGCGGCTCGACTGGCAGCCCTGCGACGAGCACTTCGAGTGCGCGACCTTCAAGGTGCCGCTGGACTACGACCACCCCGCGGGCGGTGACATCTCCCTCAGCGCCGCCCGGAGCCGCTCGGACGGCGGCGCGCAACGGATCGGCTCGCTGCTGCTGAACCCGGGCGGCCCCGGTGGCTCGGCCATCGAGTACATGGAGGCGTCCGCCGACGGCTACACCCCCGCCGTGCGCGCCGCCTACGACCTGGTCGGGCTCGATCCGCGCGGGGTCGGCCGCAGCAGCCCCGTCAGCTGCCTGAGCGGTGCGCGGATGGACGCGTACACGGCCGTCGACATCACCCCGGACGACCAGGCCGAGACGGACGCGCTGGTGGCGGCGGACAAGGAGTTCGCGGACGGCTGCCGGCAGCTCTCCGGGGCGCTGCTCGGCCACGTCAGCACCGTCGAGGCGGCCCGGGACATGGACGTCCTGCGGGCCCTGCTGGGCGACGAGCGGCTCTACTACGTCGGGAAGTCCTACGGCACCTACCTCGGTGCCACCTACGCCGGGCTCTTCCCGTCCAGGGTGGGCCGGGTGGTGCTCGACGGCGCGATGGACCCGTCGCTCGACGCGGCGGCCGGCAACCGCACCCAGGCCGGCGGCTTCGAGACCGCCTGGGCCGCGTTCGCGAAGGACTGCGTCCAGCGCTCCGGCTGCCCGGTCGGCAGCACCGAACAGCAGGCGGGCGAGCGGCTCGACGCCCTGCTGCGGTCGGTGGACGCCCGGCCGCTGAAGACCGACTCCGACCGGCTGCTCTCGGAGTCGCAGGCCACCACAGGGGTGATCGAGGCGATGTACGCGGAGATGCTCTGGCCGAGCCTGCGCAGCGCTCTCACGGACGCCGCGGCGGGGGACGGGACGGCCCTGCTCAAGCTCTCCGACTCCTACTACGACCGCGGCGCCGACGGCTCCTACCCGAACCTGATGTTCGCCAACATGGCGGTCAACTGCGTCGACCTCCCCGCCCCCTTCGCCGGGCCGGCCGACGTCTCGAAGGCCGTCCCGGACTTCGAGCAGAGCTCGCCGCACTTCGGCCGTGACATGGCCTGGATGGCACTGGCCTGCGGGTACTGGCCGGTCCCGGCGACCGGGGCGCCGCACACCGTCCGCGCGGCCGGGGCCGCCCCGATCGTGGTCGTCGGCACCACCAGGGACCCGGCGACGCCGTACGCCTGGGCCCAGTCGCTCGCCGGGCAACTGGAGTCGGGCCGGCTGCTCACCTACGACGGGGACGGGCACACCGCCTACGGGCGGGACAACACCTGCGTCGACGCCGCGGTGAACGGCTACCTGCTGACCGGGCAGGCCCCGGAGCAGGGCAAGCGCTGCGCGAAGTGATCCACCCGGTGGCCCGACGGCCGACCGGCGGCGTCGCGGTCCACCCGTCGGCCACCGCGGAGACGGTTCGCCCGTCAACCACCACCCCGGCGCCGGGTACGATGGCTCCCCGTTTCCGCGTCCGCGGTATCCCCTCGCCGTAGGAGCACCTGTGCTCGGAGTCAACAACCTGGCGACGTACGTCCTCGGCGCCCTGGTCATCGTCCTGCTACCCGGCCCGAACTCGCTGTACGTCCTGTCCGTCGCCGCCCGCAAGGGCATCCGTACCGGCTACCGAGCCGCGGCCGGGGTCTTCGTCGGCGACTTCACCCTGATCAGCCTGACCTCCCTCGGCGCCGCCTCCCTGCTCAGGGCGAACCCGGCCGTCTTCCTGGTGGTGAAGTTCGGCGGCGCCGCCTACCTGCTCTGGCTCGGTGTCGGCATGCTCCGGGCGGCCGTCGCGCTCTGGCGCGAGCACCGCGCGCCCGCAGCGGCCGGGCCGGACCCGGACCCGGTGGCCGGGGAGGGTGAGCACCCGTTCCGCCGCGCCCTGGTGATCAGCCTGCTGAACCCGAAGGCGATCCTCTTCCTGCTGTCCTTCTTCACCCAGTTCGTCGACCCCTCGTACGGGCGGCCGGCGCTCTCCTTCGTGCTGCTCGGCGGGATCCTGCAGAGCTTCAGCTTCCTGTACCTCTCGGCGCTGATCCTCGCCGGCACCGGCCTGGCCACCGCCTTTCGCCGCCGCAAGCGCCTCTCCGCCGGTCTCACCAGCGCGGTCGCGGTCCTCTTCGCGGGTTTCGCCGCCAAGCTCGCCGTCTCCTCGGCCTGACCGGGCCGCCCGGGTGCTCCGCGCCGCCGGCCCCTGCGCCGTCGGGCGGCACCCGGGCAGCCGGTGCGGAGCACCCCGCGAAACTGTGTAGACTTGCCCGCGTTGCCGAGGCAATGATTGCCCCACGGGGCGAACAACCTCGGCGGCGCCGCTTTAGCTCAGTTGGCCAGAGCAACGCACTCGTAATGCGTAGGTCTCGGGTTCGAATCCCGAAAGCGGCTCTGCGAAACCCCAGGACTCACTCGCCGTGACCTGGGGTTTTGTGCTTTTTGGTGGCAATGCTGGTTCGGACCGGTCGGTTCTTCCGTCGTCAGGGGAACCGGTGGGGAACGGCTGCGGGCGAATGCGTGGGCCGCGTCATTCGCGTCGATCGGCGAGGGCCCGTACCTCAAGAGCGTCCTCGGCGCGGCCTCGTCGGCCATGTGCTCCTACAGCGTGGTCAACGGCGCCTACGCCTGCCAGAACCCCCACATCCTGAACGGTGTCGTATCGCGGGGGCCCCGGTCTCCGTGCCGGTCACCGCGAAGGACTCGACGACTCACTCGCCGTGAGCCGGGGTTGTGTGCCGTCCGCGGGGGCGGGTCACACCGGCCGTGAGCGGCTCGGCCGGTGTGACCCACTGACGCGCCGCGCCGCGCCGCGCCGTCCGGGCTCGGCGGAGCGCCCCGGTGGGCGGGCCCGGTTCAGGGGACCGGCAGGGCTCCCTGCCGGGAGTGGAACTGCACGGTGTGGGTGACGGTCGCCGCGAAGGAGTCCTGGACCAGGGCCGCGAAGCGGGCCGCCAGCGGGTGGGCGCCCTGGCGCGGGTAGGTCAGCACCAGGGGGACGGACGGCGCGTCCGGGATCCGCAGGAAGCGGACGTTCGGGTGCAGGCCGCGCCGGGCGGCCGATTCGGGGACGATGCCGACGCCGCGACCGGCCGCCACCGCCTCCAGCCACTCGTCGAAGTTGCCGCAGGCGACGGCGGTGCGCGGGCGGTGGGTGGCGGGCCAGAGCTCCGGACGGACGGTGCCGCTGACCACGTTCCGTACCAGGGAGTGGTCGGCGAGTTCGGCCCAGCGCACCGACTGCCGCCGGGCCAGCTCGGAGCCGCGCGCGGCCGCCGCCACCTGTGCCTCGGAGCAGAGCAGGACGGTGTGCATCCCGCTGGCGGGAGCGTCGCCGCGGAGCAGCGCGAGGTCGACCACGCCGCGGTCGACACCGGCGAACGGCTCGTCGCGGCGCACGAGTTCGACGCCCGCCCCGGTCTGTTCCTCGAAGGAGGCGAGCGCGTCCTGCATCCAGCCGTCGGGGAGCATCCAGGTGAAGCCCAGCCGGATCCGGGTCTCGGCCGGGCGGGTGGTCAGAGCGTTCTCCAACCGGGGGAGCAGGAGCAGGAGTTCGGACCGCAGCCGCTCACCGCCCGGGGTGAGAGCCACCGTTCGGGTGGTCCGGTTGAGCAGCCGGGTGCCGAGGGCCTCCTCCAGCCGGCGGATGGTGCGGGTCAGACTCGGCTGGGTCGTGCCGGTCGCCTCGGCCGCCTGGGTGAAGTTCAGGGTGTCGGCGACCGCCAGGAAGGCCCGCAGGTGCCGGATCGCGACGTCGGGGCGGCCCGGCCGGCCGGAGCCGCCGGGCAGCGGCCCGGGGGGGCCGGCCGGGAGCGTACCGGTGCGGGTGCCGACGGGGGCTTCGGTCGATGCCCTACCGGATCCGGTGGTCTCTCCGGTGCCGGTCACGGATTCGTTCATGATGGTCCCCTGATTTCCCCTGTGGTGGTCCCAGCCTGTCGTTCCGGTCGTCGCCGGTCATATCCAACATCCCGGCCGACACTAGGCGGGCGCGGGTGCCGATTGAAGTGCTGGTCCTCCTAGGTGGCCTGGTCAGTGCCTCGAAGGAGGCATCCCCGTGTGGCGGTGGATACGGTTAGGGTGTCTCCGAGGAATGATCGCCGACCCGTTCGGGTCCCATCCATCAACGATCCGCATAGCCGCGTCCGATCGGACATTTGTCCGAGCCGTTCGGCCCTGGCTAACGTCGGCCGCCCCACCGGTAACACGGGTGGCGGGAAACCGGAATCCGGTTCCCCCTTTTGTCCGCCGGTGGAAATACCGGGCCGGACGACCCGCGAGTCGAGAGGATCGGGCAATTCATGGAACGTACCGACCGGAGCGTCACGATCCACCCGGCCCAGCGTGTCGTGGTCGTCGACCCGTGGCCGCTGCTCCGCGACGCGGTGGCCGATCTCCTGCAGGACAACGGCGCCGCCCGGGTGGTGGGGGCGGCCCGCGGCGGCGAGCAGGGCTGGGAGCTCTGCCGCTCCCTCGCGCCCGACCTGGTGATCACCGACGCCGATCTGCTGGCCGCCGGCGACGGCATCCGGCTGGGCCGCCGGCTCAAGGCGCTGGCCCGCCCGCCACAGGTCCTGGTCTACTCGGGGAGCAACGACCCGTCGATCGTGGTCGAGTGTCTCGGTGGTGCGGCGGACTGCTTCGTGCACCGCTCGGCGGAGCCGGAGCTGTTGGTGTCCGCGGTGCGCGGGCTGGCCGGCGGCCGGCCGGTGTGGTTCGTGGGGGAGCAGGGCCAGGGGGTCCCGGCCGGGGGCGATCCGGTGGACGGCGCCCTGCTGCGTGCCATGACCGGCCGGGAGCAGGAGGTGCTCGGGCTGCTGCTGCGCCGGTACTCCAACGACGAGATCGCGGGCGAGCTCTGCCTGGCCCGGCAGACGGTCAAGAACTACGTGAGCAGCGTGCTGCAGAAGCTGGAGATGTCCTCCCGGCGGGAGCTCTACTCCCTGGTTCCCGCGCGCGCGGCCTAGAGAATGACCGGGAATCCACCGATCGGCGCAGGTCAGTGCTGTTACGGGCGGTCCGGCGCGGTCCGGGATGTCTCTGGCAGGGCACGGGGGAGTGTTTCCAAAGAGGCAGTCCCCTGCCTCCCACTAGGGATGTCCGCCCGACGGGGACTGACTAGTATTCATTCCCATGGGGAGTGCTACGACAGTCGCAGGAAGAAATACTTCTAACGGTGTCATCCGGATTAATCTACTGCGCAATGCGGCCCTCTGCGTCGAAGAGGCCAGAATATCTGTTCAGATCATGTTCTCGGTGCGATTCACGACGGCCTTCATCCTGGCCACCGGAAATTCCGGCGTCAAGGTGGGACATCTGCTCTCGGGCGTCGTCTCGTGGGCCTTCGGAACGCTGTTCGCCTATGTCCTCAACGGTGCCATGGACGTCGCCGAGGACCGGCTGAACGGATCCGGCCGGCCGGTGGCCCGAGGGGCGCTCACGCCCGAAACGGCGTTGCGCGCGGCCTGGCTGTGTGCGGGAATCGCGGTGCTGGTCAGCCTGGACTCACCGTCGGTGCTCGGTCTTCTGCTCGCCTACCTGTTCTGCGGATTCGCCTACTCCGCACCGCCGTTCAACATGACACGGCGATCCCACAGCACGATGGCGACGATCCTCCTGCTCGGCGGTCTGACCTACGCGGCGGGGTGGGCGGCCACCGACGGCCGGCGCGACACGGTGTCGGCGATCGTGTTCGCGATCGCGATGTCGGCGTGGATGGGCCTGGTCGGAGCCGTGGTCAAGGACCTGTCGGACGTCCGGGGCGACGCCGCCGCCGGTCGTCGTACCTCCGTGGTCGCCTGGGGCGAGCGGCGGGCCCGGCTGGTCTGCGCGGTCAGCCCGGTCCTGGTCGGCGGCGGCTTCCTCGCCGCGGCCCTCCTGGTGGCGCCGGTGCTCACCGTGTCGGCCGTGCTCGTCCTGGCCGGGGGTCTGACGGTGGCCTACTTCTCCCTCACCACTCGCTCGGACGAGCGGCGCAGTCGCAGCCGATTGCCCTACCGGGCCTTCATGGTGACCCAGTACGTGGCGCACCTGGCTCTGCTCGTCATCGTTCTGACCTGACGTCGGACGGACGGTTCGCCCGTCCGCATATCGAATACCGACCGCTAATTGCCCGAGCACTATTACTGTCGGGATTGATGACCCAATATCGGTATGATCCGGACCTTGTGTCTTCCTGTCTGTGGGGGTAGTTGATACTCTCCGCTGTGGTGGCCTCCGGGCGCCGACACTACTTGGGGGGACTTCGGTGGGTATGGCTGCGGAGGGGGATACGGCGGCTGCTGTCGCGGCGCGGATCGCATCGAGCGAGGACGAGATCCTCGCGCGGTACCAGGACGGGCTTCGACGCAGACACAATCCGCTCGCGAGTCACGAGGACGCGTGGGCGGGTTGCCGGCTCCAGGCGCAGCGGATTCTGGCCTCCTGCGTGGAGAGTCTGGACGCGGACGACAGACAGGTGCCAGGCCCTCAACTGGCGTCGGTGATGGACCTCGCGGTCGACCGCGTACAGCAGGGGATGCGGATCTCGGACTCGGCCGAGGCCGGAGTCGTCCTCTTCGAGATCGTCATGGACGTCCTGGTGCGCGAACTCACCGACGAGCCCGGCGCCGTCCGGCTGCTGGAGCGAACCGTCGGGACCCTGCAGCGCGGGATCGGGTTGAGGCTCCAGGTCGGCTCCGCCGCCTACGACTCCTTCCTGCTGAACACGGTCACCGACGTGAACCGGCGCGGCTACCTGAGCCTCGCCCGCGACATCCACGACCAGATGGGCAACAGCCTCAGCGTGGCGCTGCGTCAGATCGACCTGTACGAGATGACGTTGGGCGAGGTCGACGAGGATCTCTCCTCCCGCCTGAAGGCGGTCCGGCAGGCGGTCCACGAGTCGCTGCTGATGGCCCGGGACATGGTCAGCGGGCTGCGTCGGCATGCCAGGGACGCCCCCCTGAAGACCGCGCTGACGGCCTTCGTCGAGTCCATGGACATCACGGAGACCGAGGCGAAGGTCTACGTCAACGGCTCGGAGAGCTGGGCCCCGCCGGAGACGCTGGACGAGTTGTACGTGTTGCTGCGCGAGTGCCTGCGCAACTCCTTCGCGCATGCGCGGGCCGACAAGATCGTGGTCCGGGTGGACATCGCGCCGCACGAGATCCACGCGATCGTGGGTGACGACGGCTGCGGTTTCGACCTGAGCGACCAGCCGGCTCGAAAGACGATCAATGGCCTGACCGGAATTAGGGAGCGGGTGGCTCTCCTGGACGGCACGGTCGCATTCTCCTCCGCACTGGGGAAGGGGACGACGGTGAAGTGCTGGGTGCCCATCCGAGAGGAGGCGACGACGCATGGACAGTGACCAGATCCGCATCCTGGTGGCCGACGACCACACCGTACTGCGCGACGCGCTCTGCGAGATGCTCGACAACGAGGCCGACTTCGAGATCGTCGCCAGGGCCGAGGACGGCCAGTCCGCGGTACGGCTCGCCGCGGCGCATCATCCGCACGTGGTGCTGCTCGACATCGAGATGCCGAACCACCACCCGCAGACCACCGTCCGGGACCTGCTGCAGCAGGATCCGGCGATCAACGTCGTGGTGCTCAGCATGTACGACGACCCGCACCTGGTGCAGGAGTTGCTGGGCCTGGGCATCAGGGGCTACCTGCACAAGAGCGTGACCCGGGAGTCGCTGGTCTCGGCGATCCGCAACCTGCGGCAGTCCAACCGGCGCACGGTGACCATCTCGGTCTCCTCGCACAGCCTGGCGACCGGCGCGGGCGAGGGCGGAAAGCTGCTGTCGGCGCGCGAGTTGGAGGTGCTGACGCAGGTTGCCGCGGCGTTGAGCAACCGTCAGATCGCGGTCCGCCTGAGTATCACCGAGGGCACCGTCAAGCGCCACATGCGCAACATCTTCGACAAGCTGGGCGCCGTCTCCCGGATCGACGCCGTCAACAAGGCGGTCGCCGCCTCGCTGATCGGCTCGCACCACATCGCCGGCCGCGGCTGACGCGTCCGGCCCGATCCGTCGGGGGCCCGGTCCGCCCGCGGCCCGGGCCCCCGAGATCCGAGACGCCCGAGATCCGAGCCACCCGAGGCCCGCGACACCCGAGGCCCGATCCGTCCGAGGACGGGTCGGGCCCTCGCCGTCCGGTTCAGCGGGCCGACATGAGTGCGCGGGCGTGTGCGCGCAGCCGGACCAGCGGGAACCCGTCCGGCGACTCCTCGTCCCCGTGGGCCCGGATGGCCCGGTCGAGCACCCACGCGGTCATCTCCGGGACGACGGCCTTGACGTCCTCGATGCCGGCCCGCGCGGCCGGTCCGCTCTCGGTGTCCATCAGCCAGGCCGTCCGCAGGGCCAGCAGCCTGGCCTGCTCGATCCGCAGGCGGGCCCGGCGGCTCCAGCCCTGGACCTCCTCGGTGTCGGCGGCGGCGGACATCAGTTCGAGACCCCGCTCCGCCATGCCGATCAGGCGCATGCAGTGGTGCAGGCGGTTCGGGCCGAGCAGGCTGTGCGAGATGACCGATCCGTCGCCATCGCCGCCGACGATGCCGTGGGCGGGCACCCGCACGTCGGTGAAGCGGACCGTGGTGCGGCCGCCGTACACGCCGTCGTCGTAGCCGGAGCTCCAGGTGCCGGAGCCCAGCTCGACGCCCGGGCTGCCGACCGGCACCAGGGCGACCGAGCGCTGCTCTCCCGACCGTGCCATGACAAGCAGGAGGGCACATTCCGGCACGGTGGCCGCCATGAACAGGCCGCCGTGTCCGTTGAGCAGGTAGCCCCCGCCGTGGGACTCGATCCGCAGGTCGCCCGTGTCCACGGCGCCGGGGGAGGGCAGGCAGAGCGCGGACCGCAGGTCGCCGGCGAGCAGGGGGCGCAGCCAGCGGTCCTGCTGGGCGCGGGTGCCGAACTCGGCCAGCACGTTCATCACCCCGGTGTCGGGGGCGGCTCCGTTGATGGCGTCCGGTGCCACGAAGGGGCTGCGGCCGGAGATCTCCGCCAGCGGGGCGTACTGGAGGTTGGTCAGGCCCGGACCGAAGGCCGGGTGCGGGAGGAAGAGGTTCCACAGTCCGCGCTCGCGGGCCAGCTCCCGGAGCTTGCTCAGGCCGCCGGGCCTGGTCCACGGCTCGGTGCCCGACCTGTCCTGGCCGGCGAACTCCGCCTCGGCGGGGAACAGATGCTGGTCCATCAGGACCAGCAGACGCCAGCGGAGTTCCCTGGTCATCGGGTCGTAGCTGAAGTGCATCACAGACCTCGGTCTCTTGCCTGGGGCACGGTGTCCGACGGAGGGTGACACCGCGCCGTCGCCGGCGGGCAGTACGGAAGGTGGCGGGTGGGCCGCCGGAGCTGGGCTTGCATCGAGGCTAGCCCAGCAGCCCCAGCGCTTTGATGCCCCCAGGGGCTGCTTCCGAATGTCTCTTTGGAGGTGTCCGTCGATGTCTCCATCTGGGGATTCGACGTGAGCGCGGGACATTCGCTTCGCGTATAGGAGTGCGCGAACGACTATTTCCGCAGGGCGTGGGGGTCTGCCTACGGTTTGACTCCGGTCGGCCGCGGAGGGTCATGGCGGCACAGTCCACGTCGAGGGGAAATCAGCATGCGCGGCACCAGGCAGATCCAGTCATCCCCGGACGGCCGTGGCCCGGTGGCCGCGCTCTGGCAGGACGCGTACGCGGTACCGGGCCCGCCCCCACCCGCGGTGCGCGGGATCACCGGCAGTGCCCGCTCCTGGGGGCGGGTCGCCGAGGAGCTCGCCGACGTGGGAATCGTCCTGCCGGCCCTGCACAGCGTGGTCCGCCGACCGGCCGCCCGGACGGTACCGGCGGTACCGGGGGCGCGGAAGGCCGAGTACCGCGCGTCCTAACCGGGCGCCTCCCGGGATTCCTAGGTTGGGTGAGAAGCCAACCGAGGTTCTTGGAGCAGACCATGCCGAACACCAGTACCCCCGGCCGCCGCCCCGACCAGCCGGTCGCCATCGTCACCGGCGCCGCCCGTGGCATCGGAGCGGCCACCGCCCTGCGGCTGGCGGCCGACGGCTACGCGGTGGCCGTCGTCGACCTGGACGAGGCCGCCTGCGCGGCCACGGTCGAGGAGATCGGCCGCCTGGGCGGCCGGGCCCTGGCGGTCGGCGCGGACGTCGCCGACGCCGTCCGGGTCGAGGCCGCCGTGGACCGCGTGGTGGCGGAGCTCGGTCCGCCCTCCGTCCTGGTCAACAACGCGGGGGTGCTCCGCGACAACCTGCTGTTCAAGATGTCGGAGACGGACTGGGACACCGTGCTCGGCGTCCACCTGCGCGGCTCCTTCCTGATGAGCCGCGCCGCGCAGAAGCACATGACGGCGCAGGGGTGGGGCCGGATCGTCAACCTCTCCAGCAGCTCCGCGCTGGGCAACCGGGGGCAGGCCAACTACGCCGCCGCCAAGGCCGGGTTGCAGGGCTTCACCAAGACCCTCGCGATCGAGCTCGGGCGGTACGGCATCACGGTGAACGCGGTGGCCCCGGGCTTCGTGGTCACCGAGATGACGGCGGCGACCGCCGCGCGGATGGGACTGGGGTTCGAGGAGTTCCAGGAGTCGGCCGCGGCCGCGATCCCGGTGCGCCGGGTCGGCACGCCGCAGGACATCGCGCAGGCCATCTCGTTCTTCGCCGGCGAGGAGTCGGGATTCGTCTCCGGTCAGGTCCTGTACGTGGCGGGTGGACCACTCTGCTGAGCGGCCCGACCGCACGGCCGGCCCGACCCGGCCCGGCCCGCAGAACCGGGCACGCAGAGCACGCAGAGCGCACAGAGCACGCAGAGCACGCAGAGCACGCAGAGCACGCAGAGCACACGGCGCGGACGGCGCGCACACCGCGGGGATCGCGACCGCGACCGCGGAGCGGTGACCAGACAGGGAGATCAGATGAACAGGTTCAACGGCCGGGTCGCGCTCGTCACCGGCGCCAGCCGCGGGATAGGCCTGGCGAGTGCCGCCCGGCTGGTCGCGGAGGGTGCCAGGGTCTGCCTGACCGCCCGCGGCCAGGAGTCGCTGGAGTCGGCGGTCAAGGAGCTCGGCGGACCGGAGCACGCCATCGCGGTGGCCGGCCGTGCCGACGACCCCGAGCACCAGAGCGAGGCCCTCGCCCGCACCATGGCGGCCTTCGGACGGATCGACGTGCTGGTCAACAACACCGGGATCAACCCGGTGTTCGGCCCGGTGCTCGACATGGAGCCCGGTGCGGTGCGCAAGGTCTTCGACGTCAACGTGAACGCCCCGCTGGGCTGGCTGCGCGAGGTCCGCCGGGCCTGGCAGGGCGAGCACGGCGGTGCGGTGGTGAACATCAGCGCGCTGGCCGGCCTGCGCCCGGCACACGGCATCGGTGTGTACGGCGCCAGCAAGGCCGCGCTGATCCACCTCACCGAGCAGCTCGCCCAGGAGATCGGCCCCCGGATCAGGGTCAACTCGGTGGCGCCCGCCGTGGTGAAGACCCGCTTCGCGGCCAAGCTGTACGAGGGCCGGGAGGCGGAGCTGTCCGCGGGTTACGCGCTGGGACGGCTCGGCACCCCGGAGGACATCGCGGCCACCGTCGCCTTCCTCGCCTCCGACGACGCCTCCTGGATCACCGGGCAGACGATCGCGGTGGACGGCGGCATCATCCTGGCCGGCGGTGGTATCTGATGAGCACCCGAGCGACCGTGGAGACGGCCGGGGTGGACCGGGAGGCCCTGCTCGGCTGGCTCGGGCTGGCCCGGCCGGACCTGCGGATCGAGGCGCCCGAGCTGACCCTGATCGCCGGCGGTCGATCCAACCTCACCTATCAACTGGACGGCGGAGCCAGCCCGTTGGTGCTGCGCAGGCCGCCGCTGGGCCATGTGCTGGCCACCGCGCACGACATGGGCCGTGAGTACCGGGTGATGAGCGCCCTGGAGCCGACGCCCGTCCCGGTGCCCCGGATGGTCGCGCACTGCGAGGACGCCGGCGTGCTGGGCGCGCCCTTCTACCTGATGGAGAAGGTGGACGGCGTGATCCACCGGGGGGTCGCCGATCTGGAGAAGCTCGACGCGGCGGCCGGCCGGGAGCTCGGCCACGCCCTGGTCGACGTGCTCGCGGCGCTGCACTCGGTGGATCCGGCCGAGGTCGGACTGGACCGCTTCGGTCGTCCGGACGGCTTCATGGAGCGCCAGCTCACGCGCTGGGCAGGTCAGTTGGCGGCCTCGCGGACCAGGGATCTGGCCGGCGTGGAGGAGTTGGTGGAGCGCCTCACGCTGACCCGTCCGGCCTCCCCGCGTGCGGCGCTGGTGCACGGCGACTACCGGCTCGACAACGTCATCTTCGACCGTGCCGAGCCCGGCCGGATCGCCGCCGTCCTGGACTGGGAGATGGCGGCGCTCGGGGATCCGCTCTGCGACCTCGGCGTCTTCTGCGTCTACTGGGACGGCCTGGCGGGCCTCGGCGAGGCGGTGCCGCCCACGCCCGGCAGCCTGCAGGGCTGGCCCACCAGCGCCGCCCTGGTCGAGCGGTACGCGCGGGTCAGCGGGGTGCCCGTGGAAACCCTGGACTGGTACGTCGCGTTCGGCTTCTTCAAGATCGCGGTGATTCTGGAGGGCATCCACTACCGCCATTCCCGGGGGCTGACCCTTGGCGGCGGCTTCGACGGTATTTCCGAGGCCGTACCGGAGCTCGTGCGACGCGGTCTGCGGGCGCTCGGGCGCAGCTGAATCGCATCGGTTCCGCCCGCATTCCACTGTCCTTTTCGAACAATCTGGAGGGGTACCGCGATGGAGTTCGCATACGACGACAGGACCGAGGAACTACGGTCCCGGCTCATGGAGTTCATGGACGACCACGTCTATCCGGCCGAGCGGGTGGCCGCCGAGCAGACGGCCGCCGCGGCCGGCCGCTGGGACCGTCCGGCGGTGCTCGACGAGCTGAAGGCGAAGGCCCGCGCACAGGGCCTGTGGAACCTCTTCCTTCCGCATTCCGAATCCGGCGCCGGTCTGACCAATCTGCAGTACGCGCCGCTGGCCGAGATCACCGGCCGCAGCCCCTTCCTGGCTCCGGAGGCGCTCAACTGCTCGGCGCCGGACACCGGGAACATGGAGGTGCTGGAGATGTTCGGCACCGAGGCGCAGCGCAAGGAGTGGCTCGAGCCGCTGCTGGACGGCACCATCCGGTCGGCGTTCTGCATGACCGAGCCCGAGGTGGCCTCCTCCGACGCCGGGAACATCTCCACCAGGATCGAGCGGGACGGCGACGAGTACGTGATCACCGGCCGCAAGTGGTGGTCGAGCGGCGCGCTGAGCCCGCACTGCGAGCTGCTGGTGGTGATGGGCAAGACCGATCCGCAGGCCGACCGGCACCGCCGGCAGAGCATGATCCTGGTGCCGAAGGACACCCCGGGGGTGCGGCTCGTGCGCGGGATGGAGCTCTTCGGCTACGACCACGGACCGCACGGCGGGCACGCCGAGATCGTCTTCGACCGGGTGCGGGTGCCCGCCGCGAACCTGATCGGCGAGCCGGGGGACGGCTTCGCGATCGCCCAGGCGCGGCTCGGCCCGGGCCGGATCCACCACGCGATGCGGCTGATCGGGATGGCCGAGCGGGCCCTGGAGCTGCTCTGCGCCCGGGTGACGGTCCGCCACGCCTTCGGCGGCCCGATCGCCGACCAGGGCGTGGTGCAGGACTGGATCGCCGAGGGCCGGGTGCGGATCGAGCAGGCCCGGCTGCTGGTGCTCAAGACGGCGTGGCTGATGGACACCGTGGGCAACAAGGGCGCGCACACGGAGATCCAGGCCATCAAGATCGTCACACCGGCGCTGGCCGAGTGGGTGCTCGACAAGGCGATCCAGGCACACGGCGCCGGCGGCGTCTCGCAGGACTTCCCGCTGGCCGAACTCTGGGCGCACGCGCGGACCCTGCGCTTCGCGGACGGCCCGGACGAGGTGCACCGGCGCTCGCTGGCCCGCCGCGAGCTGCGGCCCTACCGCCCGGCGCGCTGACGGACGGCTGCGCCGGCACGCCGGCCGGGACGGCTTCGACGGCCGGTCCGGCGCCGGTGGCCGGTCCGGTGGTGCCCGGCCGGCGGCGGCGTCCGGTCGGTGTCGAGAGCACGGAAATCCTCGGTGGAACGGCGGAGAAATCCGTCGGACCGTCGGGGATTTCGGCATGTCCGGTCCCGATCGGAAAAGAGTACCGGCAGTACTCCCCCCACCGGCGAACGGGTACCTGCCGTCCTAATGAACTCCCTTTGTGCGCCGATAGATTGGCAGAGCCGGATGCGAAGTGCAGCCGGGACAAGCCACTTTCGGAAGGATGTTCCATGCACAGGGAGAAACCCCGCCCGCATGAAGCGGTCGTCGTGACCGGCATCGGTGTCATGCTGCCGAACACGACCACCGTGGGGCAGTTCTGGAACAACATATCCGGCGGCCGTTCACAGGTCGGCAGACTCACCCGTTTCGACGGGGAGGAGCACGGTCTGGCGGTCCACGCGGCCGCCGAGATCGGCGCGTTCGACCACCGGGCCTTCCTGCCCGAGCTGCGGGACAACCACGCCGCCAAGTACACCCGCGAGATCCTGATCGCGATGTCCGCGGTCGAGCAGGCCCGGCAGGACGCCGGCCTCGACATCGGCCACCACGACCCGCGCCGGGTCGGCGTGCTGATGTCCTCCTCGCGCGGTCCGTTCGCCTGGTGGCAGCGGGTGCTGACCGGTGAGGAGCCGGGTGCGTTCAGCGACAAGGGCGCGATGTTCCGCGGCCTGCCCGGCTGCCCGGCCTCGCTCTCCGCGATCTACACCGGGGCGCAGGGACTGGTCAGCACGGTGAGCAACGCCTGCGTCGGCGGCCACCAGGCGATCGGGCTGGCGCTGCGCGAGCTGCGCTCCGGTACCACCGACGCGATGCTGGTCGGCGGCCACGAGTTCCCGATCGTCCCCGAGGTGGCCAAGTGCTACGCCGCGATGGGCGGCGGCGTGATGTCCACCGAGCGGGACGACCCGAGCCGCGCGGTACGCCCCTACAGCGCGGACCGCGAGGGCTTCGCGCTCGGCGAGGGCTCCGTGGTGGTCTGCCTGGAGCGCGAGTCGGTGGCCCGGGCCCGCGGCGCGCGGATCTACGCCGAGGTGCTGGAGGCCCGGACCTTCAACGAGGCCGCGCACGCCACCAGCATGGACCTCACCGGCAAGGTCACCGCCTCCTTCGTCCAGGACCTGCTGTCGGACGCCGGCCGGACGGCCGACGAGGTCGGGTACTACTGCGCCCACGGCACCGCCACCCGCTACAACGACCTCGCGGAGAGCAGGGCGATGCGCGCCCTCTATCCCGACCGGACCCTCGGCCAACTGCCGCCGATCAGCTCCAACAAGCCGATCTACGGGCACACCTTCGGGATCGCCGGGATCATCAACGTCGCCGCCACCAGCCTGATGCTGCACCACCAGCGCCTGGCGCCGACCATCAACCTGTCCACCCGGGATCCGGAGTGCGACCACGACCACGTCTTCGAGGGCGCCCGGGACACCGAGTTCGACCTCGCCGTCTCGCTCGCCTTCGCCTTCGGCAGCCAGACCGCCGTGGTGGCGCTCGGAGCCTCCTCGTGACCGGGCCCGTGATCGCCGCCGACGTCGACGACCTGGTGCGCCGGTTCGTGCGGCCCGACGACCACCTGCACCTGGCGGCCACCCACTCCCGGCCCAACGCCCTCGGCTACGCGCTCTGCCGGGTCTTCGGCGACCGAGCGCGGTTCACCGTCAGCACCACCGGCTACCACTCCAGCGCCCACGCGCTGACCCTGGCCGGCGGCGTCGCCAAGGTGGTGGCCGGCTTCCTCGGCGACACCTACCCCTCGCCCCGTCCCAACCCGCTGTACGAGCGGGTGGCCGACGGTGTGCCGTTCACCTTCGAGCCCTGGTCGCTGCTGAGTTACAACCAGCGGCTGATCGCCGGTGCGACCGGCGCCCCCTACGCGGTGACCGGATCGCTGTCCGGCACCGACCTGCTGACCGGCAAGGGCGACGACGTCCTGCTGGTGCCCGATCCGGACCGGCCCGGCGAGCAGCTCACCCTGGTCCGCGCGATGCGTCCGGACCTCACCCTGGTGCACGGCGTCTGCGCGGACGAGGACGGCAACATCGCGATGGTCCCGCCGCTCGGCGAGGGCGCCTGGGCCGCGTACGCCGCGAAGCGGGGCGTGATCGCCTCGGTCGAGCGGATCGTCACGGCCGAGGAGCTGCGCGCGATCCCGGACCGGGTGGTCATCCCGGGGCAGCGGGTGCTGGGTCTGTGCGAGGCGCCGCTCGGCGCCCACCCGCAGGCACTGCGCACCGCCGGCCTCGCCGGGGTGCCCGGCTATCTGGACGACTACGCCTTCCTGGAGGAGATCGTCGACCGCTGCCGGGCCGAGGAGCGCGGCGCCGACTGGTACCGGGAGTGGGTCCTGGAGCCCGGTTCGCACGCCGGGTACCTGGCCAAGCTGGGCGAGGAGCGCCGGCGGCGGCTGACGGACGGCGAGCCGTCCTGGCAGACCGGCCGGCCGGCGCCCGCCGCGGCCCGGACCGCGGTGGAGCCCCTCGCGGATCCGGCGGCGCCCGAGGCGCGGAGCGCCGCGAGTGCAGTGGCGGAGGCCGCACCGAGCCGGATGGAGCGGCTGATCGTGCTCGGGGCCCGCGCGGTGGTCGAGCGGGTCCGCGAGGGCGGCTACGACACCCTGCTGGCTGGCATCGGCTCCTCCCACCTCGCGGCCTGGCTGGCCGCCGAGCAGCTCCGCCAGGGCGGCCACCGGGTCAAGGTGATGGCCGAGCTCGGCCTCTACGGCTTCGCCCCGCAACAGGGCGACGTCTTCCTGTTCAGCCTGCGCCACGCGGCCGCGGCCGAGCAGCTGAGCGGCATCCCGGAGATCCTCGGCGGGATGGTCGCGGCCAACCCCCGCGCGCTCGGCGTGCTCGCCGCCGCCGAGATCGACGAGAGCGGCACGATCAACACCAGCATGACCGCCGACGGCCGCTGGCTCACCGGCTCCGGCGGCGCCAACGACATCGCGGCCTCGGCCGACTGCGTGGTGATCGCGACCGCCTCGCGGTGGCGGTACGTGCCGAAGGTCGCCTACCGCACCAGTCGCGGAGACCGGGTCCGCGAGGTGGTCAGCCAGTTCGGGCGGTTCCGGCGGGACGAGGACGGCGGTGCCTTCCGCCTCGCCACCTGGCTCGGCCCGGACGAGGCACCGGCCGCCGGCCCCGACGATCCGGACGCGATGGAGCGGGAGGCCCGGGCGGCGGTGGCGGCGTCCACCGGCTGGTCCGCCACGGTCACCGGCGTGAGCGCCGAGAAGCCCGTCACGGCGGAGGAGCTCCGGCTGCTCCGCACGCTGGACCCCGAGGGCCGCTACCGCTGAGGGACCAGGGCGGGCCGCTGTCGCCGAGCAGCCGGGCGGCCTCCGCCGAGCAGCACCACACCCCGACACCACGGACGAGAGAGCTACCACACCATGCCAGTTGAGAACCTGAACACGATGACCTGGGCCGGCTCCGGACTGCGCTTCACCGGTCTCGGCCACTACTTCCCCCGCACGCTGGTCAGCAACGAGAACGGCATCACCATCGGCGGCCGGACCTACGCCCCCGAGGTGGCCGCCGAGCTCGGTGTGCGCACCCGGCACGAGGCGGCGCAGGACGAGACCGTCGAGTACATGGCCGAGCGGGCCGCCCGGGCCGCGCTGGCCCGGGCCGGCCGCGAACCCGACGAGGTGGACGTCGTGGTGCTCGCCAACTGGACGGACCGGCAGTGGATCCCGGAGATCGGCCCGCAGGTGGCGGCCCGGCTCGGCGCCGACCGCGCCCTGGCCTTCGACGTCTGCGGGGCCTGCACCGGCTTCGTGCACGGCGTGCAGACGGCGGCCTCGATGCTCGCCGCGCAGCCGGGCTGGAAGCGCGCCGTGGTGGTGGCCGCCGACCGGTTCTCCCGCCGGGCCCGGCCGGGCACCCGGGGCCAGCTGATCTTCGGTGACGCGGCGGGCGCGGTGGTCCTGGAGAAGGGCGCCGAGGGCACCACCGGGCTGCACCACTCGATGCTCAACTGCGACGCCTCGCAGGCGGACGCCGTGGCGGCCCGGGACGGCTGGCTGCGCCCCCGCCCGGAGCTCATCGATCTGGCGATCGGCTCCAGCCTGAAGGTCGCCGACGGCCTGCTGGAGCGCGCCGGCATCGGGGTGGGCGACCTGGACTGGCTCATCCCGCACCCGGGCAACAACGCCATCCACGCGGGCGTCAAGGCCGGCCTGGAGCTTCCGCCGCAGAAGTTCCTCACCAACTTCGACCGGCGCGGCAACACCGGCTGCGCCTCCATCCCGATCGCGCTCTCCGAGTTCGCCGAGCAGGGCCTGGTGAAGCCGGGCGACCGGATCCTCTCCACCGCGGTCGGCTCCGGCTGGTACTACGGCGGGCTCCTGTTCGAGCTCTGATCGCCGGGGCCCGGGCGGCCCCCGCAGTGCAGCGGTCCTGATCGCCGTGGCCACCAGTGCCGTTGGCCGCGGCGGTTCCCCACCCCTTGACACCCTCACCGCATCGAGAGGAGTCGGCAGATGACCGACGACCAGATTTCCGGCCCCGCCCCGTTCGCGCTCTGGACGGACTACACCGGGGTCCTCACCCCGCCCGCGGCGGAGCTCCTGCGGGCCTTCGCCGCCCGGGTCGGCGCCCCCGGCCACGCGCTGCGCGAGGCGATGGCGCAGGTCTCCGGCGAGCACGGCGGCACGCTGCCGCCGGACGCCGGCGCCCCGTGGTCGGCGGCGGTGGAGGCGGTCCTGGAGGAGGAGTACGGCGTGGTCTGCGACCTCTCCCGGGCCCAGGAGATCTGGCTGGACCTCTGCCGGCCCAACCGGGTCTGGATCGACCGGCTGGCCGAGCTGCGGGCCGAGGGCGTCTTCATCGGCCTGCTCACCGACCTGCCCGACGGCCGGGAGCCCGGCTGGCTGCGGCTGCTCTCCCCGCTGCTCTTCGACGCCGTGGTCCGACGGCCGTCGAGCGCGGGCGACCGGCTGCCGCTGCGCGAGGCGCAGGCCGCGGCGGGCCGGCCGGCCGCCGAGTGCGCGCTGGTCGACGCCTCGGGTGCCCGCCGTGCGCAGGCCCGCCGGGCGGGCTGGCGCACGATCGCGTTCCGCGACACCCCCTCGGCGCTCGCCGAGGTCGGACGACTGCTCGACCCCGAGGTCGCCGTCCCGGCCTGACGGGCCGGCGGGACACCACAGGAGGCCAGACCATGACCATGCTCGACAGCTCCGCCGTCCCGGCCGGCCCGATCGGCGGCGCGACCGGCGAGACGCTCAGCTTCGACCGGACCGTCAGCCGCCGCCTCGTGCGGCGCGACGGGCTCCAGGAGGTCTTCCTCACCGACTTCCGGGCCAGGTACGACGGTCGCTTCCTGGCCGGTGCCAGGCTGCCCCGCGCCCACCCCTACTACAACGACCACCTGCAGGCGCCCGCCCTGCACGACCCGCTGGTGCTCCTGGAGAGCGTGCGGCAGGCCCTGCTCTGCGCGACCGGGGTGCACCCGGACGCGCCGCCGCAGGCCGTGGCGTTCACCCTCGGGTACCGGCTGGAGGTCGCCGCCCCGGGCGTGCTCGCCTGCGGCCGGGATCTGTACGACCTGGAGCTGCACGGACGTGAGGTGCGGAGCTGGTCCCGCGAGGGGGTGCTGACCCGGGTGGTGCACCGGGTGGACCTCGTCCTCGGCGGCCTGGAGCTCGGATCCGTGACCGCCGACACCGCCCTGCGGCCCCCCGCGGCCTACCGCGGGCTCCGGCTGAGGGAGCGCGCCACCGTGCCGCCCGGCTCGGAGGAGATGCTGGACCGCGAGCGTCCGAGCACCGTGGCGCCGTACCTGCTCGGCCGGCAGCGGCCGGAGAACGTGGTCCTGCTGGAGCCGCGGTTCGCCGGGGGCGGGCTGGAGGCCGGGCTGCGGGTGCCGTTCTCGCACAGCAGCCTCTTCGACCAGCGGCAGGACCACCTGCCGGAGGCGGTGCTGCCGGAGGCGGCCCGCCAGGCCGGACTGCTGCTCGTCGGTGAGGAGTTCGGCCGCTCGCCGGCCCGGACCGTGCTGCTGGGCATCGCGGTGGAGCACCGGCGCTTCGCCGAGCTGGACGAGGAGATCACCGTACGGGCGGGGTTCGTGCAGCCGCCCGGAGCGGGGGCCGGACTGCCGGTGACGGTGGAGTTCCACCAGCGCGGGGCGCTGCTGGCACAGGCGCGGCTGCGGCTCGCGGGCACCGAGCGCGGTGGCCGCTGAGCGAGGCGCCGAATCGCCCGGCGAGCGGGCCGGCGACGGTGGGGTGACGGGAGCGGGACGACACCGGTGCCCGCACCGCGACGGACTGGCCGTGCGGCACGGGCACCGGTGGTGACGCGGGGCGGCGGCGCACTCGCGGCCGCCGCAGGCCGCTACTGGTAGGTCGCGTGGTGCGGGCGGACGCCGACCACGATGCGGTCCGGCGCGTCCCCGGGCGGGGGGAACTGCGGGTCGTAGCGGTGGGCGAGTTCGAGGAAGCCCACGGCCTCGGTGTCCTCCTTCATGACCTCGACCGTGCCGCGGACCTCCAGGTAGCGGTAGGGCTGCTCCGGGTCGTTCACCGACAGCGCGGCGTTCGGATTCCCCTTGAGGTTGCGGTACTTGAAACGGGTGGTCGTGGTGGTGAACCAGAGCAGTTCGCCGTCCCAGCGGAACCAGACGGGGTTGACCTGGGGGGTGCCGTCGGGGCGCAGGGTGGCGAGGTGGCCGAAGAGCGGTCGCTCCAGCAGGTCCAGGTGGCTGGCGGGAATCACGGGCAACTCCTTGGTGGCGGTGGATGGTCGGGGTCGGTCGGTAGGGTCGTGCGGTGGCCGTCCGGCTCTCTCAGTGCGGGAGCGCCTCGCGGCCGGCACGGGCGAGGCAGGCGAGGACCGCCTCGGGCGAGGGATCCGGCAGCAGCTCGAACAGGTGCCC
Source organism: Kitasatospora sp. NBC_00315 (assembly GCF_041435095.1). NCBI lineage: Bacteria > Bacillati > Actinomycetota > Actinomycetes > Kitasatosporales > Streptomycetaceae > Kitasatospora > Kitasatospora sp. NBC_00315. The sequence goes on from NZ_CP108025.1 coordinate 4,615,320, forward strand.
GTCCGGGCGGACCACGGCGGCGGCCGGGCGGCGCCCCAGAGCGGTGGCGAGCGGGCCGTGCGGGCCGCTGGGCGAGTTCAGCACCTCGGCCTGCTCGCCCACCGCCTCGCGGATCCGGGCGGACAGGCCCTGCCAGCCGGTCGGACGGATCCGCCCGGCGTGCAGGATCACCGCGTGCGACCGGCCCGAGATGCCGGCCCAGGACGGTCCGGCCGGGGCCGGACCCTCACCGAGCAGCACCGGCAGCCGGTCGCCCGGCGCCGCCGTCGTCCAGGGGTGGGCGGCCGGCGCCTCCTCGGCCCGGTAGGTGGCGTCGAGCTGGCCGATCTTGGGCGCCAGTCGCCACTGGAGGACGCCGCTGCGCCCCGCCGCGCGGACCAGCGTGTCGCGCAGCGCCAGCTGCGAGGGCTTGGTGAGGGCGCCCCAGCGGGTCTGCAGCGAGGTGGAGCGGGTCACCGCGTGGGCGGCCCGGCGGCGCTCGCTCTCGTAGCTGTCCAGGATCGACTCGTCGAGCGTGCCGCGCAGCACCCCGGCCAGCTTCCAGCCCAGGTTGGCCGCGTCCTGGAGACCGGTGTTCATGCCCTGGCCGCCGGCCGGGCTCATCAGGTGGGCCGCGTCGCCGACCAGCAGGGCCCGGCCGGAGCGGAAGCGGTCCGCGGTGCGTACGTGCACCTGGAACACGGTGCTGAAGCGCAGGTCGCCGAGCCGTACCCGGCCCGGGCCGCGCTCCTCGACGATGCGCTGGAAGAAGTCGCGGTCCGGCGTCCGCTCTGCCAGCTCCGGCGGGACGCTGACGGCGACCCGGTGCACGGTGGGCGAGATCGGCGCGAGGCCGAGGCCGCCCTGCGCGGTGTAGCAGTAGCTGACCAGGTCCGACGGGATGTCACCGGACAGCTCCGCGTCGGTGATGGCGAAGTTGATCTTCAGTTGGGCTCCGTCGAAGCCGATGCCGAGCTCCTTGCGCACCGTGCTGTGGGCGCCGTCGGCACCGATCACCCAGGACGCCTCCACCTCCTCGCTGCCGCCGCCGGGCAGCGCGAGCCGGAGCGAGGCCCGGGGGCCGCTCGCGTCCAGCGACACCAGCCGCACGCCGCGCTCGACCTTGCCGCCCAGCTCCTCCAGCCGCTCCACCAGCAGCGCCTCGGTGCGGTCCTGGGGCAGGCCGACGGCGAACGGGTACGGCGTCGAGTCCAGGCGGTTCAGCCAGGCGGTCGCCAGCGGGCGGTGGTCCGAGTAGTAGGTGACGCCCTGGATCCGGTGGCCCTCCTCGACGATGCGGTCGGCCACCCCGATGCGCCGGAGCAGCTCCAGGGGCCGCGGCCAGATCGTGGTGGCCCGTGAGTGGACCGAGTGCTCGCGCTCGGCGTCGACCACCCGTACCGGCACGCCCTGGCCGAGCAGCTCGCAGGCGAGCACCAGGCCGATCGGGCCCGCGCCCACCACGACGACGGGATTGTCCATGGTTTTCGTCCTCTCCGAAGGTTGCCGCCGCTCTGCCGCGGCGCGCCGGTCGGCCCGTGAGCCGCGCCGGCCCCGCGGGCCGGGCCGGGGGAGTCCGGCCCGCGGGGCACGGGAACCGACGCTAGATCGGCGGAGCGGCCGGCGGCAGTCGTATTCCCCCAAAGATTCGAGGGCTGACCCGGAAGGGGAATGGGGAGCCGCACTTACGGGCCCGGTCGCCGGGACGGATCGATTGTGATCGAAATTCCGGCCGGCTCCGGTCGGTTCGGAATGCCGCCGCCGGGAAATGGCGGGACGGGCGGCCGCCCCGCCGCCCGACCGCCCGGGCTGCCTCGGAGCTCCCGTACCCGGCTCCCGGAACAGCGCCAACAGCCTTGCTGCCAGGGGATGCTGGCCCGTACAGCGGGTTCAGGTCTCCCGGCCGGACCGGCGCCGGAGCCCGCCCGGCGGACGCCGTCGGAAACATCCGGTCATGCCTCGAAAGACACATCCCGGGTGACCCGAAGCGGAATTCTCTGATTTCCGGCGCAACCGTAGCGTGGAAGCCGGAAGCGACAGCGGATCAGCGCGATGAGGAGGGCAGGACGAGCAGGCCCGATAAGCAGCGTTCGTCCTCCGCGAAATATCCCGCCTCCGACACAGACCCCGTGCCAAGGAGAAGGACGGCCATGACCAGCACCACGAAGGACCCGACCCAGACCACCTCACGGCACCCGGTGGCGACCCTCGTCACCGTGGTGCTCGCGTCACTGCTGCTGCCGATCTCGCTGACCGGCTCCTCCGTCGCGATGCCCGGTGTCGCCGCCGACTTCCACAACAGCCTGGCCGCCGGGCAGTGGATCGTGAACGGCTACGACCTCACCTTCGCCAGCTTCATGCTGGCCAGCGGCTCCTTCGCGGACCGCTTCGGCCGGCGGCGGGTGTTCATCACCGGCACGCTGCTCTTCTCGGTCTGCTCGCTGGTGTCCGCGCTGTCGAACGGCGTGGTGCTCCTCGACCTCGCCCGCGCCCTCGCCGGCGTCGGCGCGGCGGCGATGCTGACCTCCGGCAGCGCGATGCTGGCGCACGTCTTCGAGGGCCCCGCGCGGGCCAGGGCCTTCGGCGTCTTCGGTACCGCCGTGGGCGCCGGGATGGCCTTCGGGCCGTTCATCGCCGGCTCGCTGTCCACGACCTTCGGCTGGCGTGCGGTGTTCCTGGTGCCGGCGATCACCGGCGCCGTGGTGCTCGTGCTCGCCGTGTTCCTGTCCGAGTCCCGCGACCCGCAGGCGACCCGGACCGACTGGGCCGGCACCGTCACCTTCAGCGGTGCGCTCGCCGCCCTGATCGCCGCCCTGATCGAGGGTGCGCAGCTCGGCTGGACCTCGCCGTTCAACATCGCCGCCTACCTGGTGTTCGCGGCGCTGCTGGCCGCCTTCATCGTGGTCGAGCAGCGCCAGGAGCGGCCCATGTTCGACCTGAGCCTGTTCCGGCAGCCGCAGTTCGTCTCGCTGTCCGTGGGCGTCGTGGCGCTGGTGCTCGCCTTCACCCCGCTGCTGGTCTACCTGCCGAGCTACCTGACCGCCGTGAACAGCGAGACCACGATGCACGCCGGCATCGACATGCTGATGCTGACCGTGCCGACGGTGTTCTTCCCGCTGATCGCCGGCTACCTGCTGCGCTGGATCCCGATCCGGCACATGGTGACCGCGTCCGTCGGCCTCACCGCCGTCGGCGTGGGCTGGCTGACGGTGCTGCACCCCGGCATCGGCAACTGGGCCGCGCTCGGCCCGTTCGTGGTCATCGGCATCGGGATCGGCGTCTCCTTCGGCGTGATGGACGGCGCGGCCGTCTCCAGCGTCGAGCCCTCCCGGGCCGGTATGGCGGCGGGCATGTTCAACACCATGCGCCTGGCCGGCGAGGCCATCGGCATCGCCGTCGTCGGATCGCTGCTGGTCAGCTTCACCCGGAGCCGGCTCGGCAACCAGCTCGACGCCTACACCGGCCCCTACGGCCACAACCCGGCCGCGCTCGCCGACTCGCTGAACCAGGGTCAGCTGACCGAGCCGGAGGGCACGGTGCCGCAGGCCGCGCGCGCCGCGTTCCACCACACCGCGACCTCCGCCTACACCGGCGGCCTGCACGCCGCCCTCTGGATCGCCGCCGCGTTCTGCGCCGCCGCCACCGTCCTGGTGGCCGTGGTCGGGGCCCGCGCCCGCGGCGCCGCCGCGGCTCCGGAGGCGGCCGAGGCCGCCACCGCCCCGGCGGCCGACAACGAGCCCGCCACCGTCTGAGCCCGCCGGCTGCCGGGGCGGGCGCCGCCCGCCCCGGCAGCACGGCCGGACGCCGCGCATCCCGCCCGTCCGGCCCGCTTGTCCCATCCGTCACCTGCCAGCCAAGGACAGAGAAACCATGAGTGAGTTGACGATCGACCGGGTCCGTTCCGCATTCGCCGCCCTCGGTTCCGGGGACCGCCAGAAGATGCTGGAGTTCTGGGACGAGAACCTGCGGTTCGAGATCCCGGGCAACCACGCCCACGCGGGCTGGCACGAGGGGCTGGACAGCTTCCTCGCGTTCCTGAAGACCGTCGGTGAGCTCTCCGGCGGCTCGTACCTCGCGGAGAACATCACCGTCCTGGTCAACGCCGAGGACGGCTACTCCGTGGACGTGAACAAGAACTGGGCGCTGCGCGCGGGTGCGCCCGAGGGCAGCACCTCCCCGTACCACCTGCTGGACGTGACGGCCCTGCACCTGCTGCGCTGGAAGGACGGCCGGATCGTCGAGGGGCGCGGCGTGATCCTGGGCGACGGCCCGGCCACCTCCGCGCTCTGGTGGTCGCCGCTCGGCCCGGACGGCGCCCGCAGCGCCGCCTGACCGCACGGCGCCCGCGCCGCTGCCCGTACCACCCGCCCGGCCCCGTTCGCCCGGGGCCGCGCACCGTCCGAAACCGTACCGCCGAAATAGCCGCGCCGAGATCCCGTCCGAGCACCCGGTGCCTCTCCCCGCTCCGGGCTGTTCGACGGTCGGACAATTCCGCAGGCCGGCACGATGAAATCCACGAATTCACCGGAGGAAGACATGCCCGTCGTCACCGTTCTGCAGGGCCCGCGTGACATCGAGAAGAAGCGTGATCTGGTGGCCCGTATCACGGACGCTTTCGTCCAGGCGTACGAGCTGCCGGCCGAGACCGTGCAGGTCTGGATCCAGGAGACCCCGGCGGAGAGCTGGAGCGCGGCCGGCAAGCTCATCGCCGACAGCTGAGCGGACCGCCCGCCCGGCGGCCCCGGCACCCCTTGGGGGTACCGGGGCCGCCGGGTTTTCCGCTGTTCGGGGCCGAACAGCAGCCGTGTGAGCGGCCTCGGAGGCCGCTCACCGGCCGCCCGGGCAGTGGCCGCCCCGGTCGGTCCGGCCGCCGCGGCGGCGCTCGGGAGAGCGGCGCGCGGGCCCTCCCGGGCGGAGGCGGGCGGCGTGGCCGGGCGGCGGTCCGGCGCCCGGGCCCAGCGCCGGCGCGTCCCGGCCGGGGCGTCACCGACGGCGCGCTGTCACCAACGGCGCGTGCTGTCACTTCGGGGGCACTGCTCTGTACGTAGGAGGCATTCCTCTTGAATTGGCCCGGGCACGGCGAATAACGTCGTTTTCACGCCGCCGGCGCCGAAAGGCGGGCGGGCGGAAATTCGACCGGTTCCTTTTCGAGGAGAATGACATGCCTGTTGTGACCGTTCTGCAGGGCCCGCGTGACATCGAGAAGAAGCGTGACCTGGTGGCCCGTATCACGGACGCTTTCGTCCAGGCGTACGAGCTGCCGGCCGAGACCGTGCAGGTCTGGATCCAGGAGACCCCGGCGGAGAGCTGGAGCGCGGCCGGCAAGCTCATCGCCGACAGCTGAGCCGGGACCGGTTCCCGGACGGGCGGCTGCCCGGCCGGACGACGAAGGACCCACGCCCGGTGCGGCATCCGGGCTCCCCGGCGGAGCCCGGATGCCGCACCCGCCGCGGCGGCCCCCACCGGTCGCGTCCCACCGCGCCGCGCCCGCCGCGCCTCCCCCACCGTGCGGTCCCACCCACCCCGTTCGTCCGGCTCCCGCAGCCGCCCCGGCGGCCCGAGACCCCGATCGCACCCGTGCCCGCCGACGGCAGGGCGCCACCCCTGAAGCCGAGCCCGTCGGCCCGGCCGTCCCCGACTCCCTGGAGCAGTGATGAACACGCTGGACGTCCGTACGGATCCGACCGCCGACCTCACCACCCGGCGAACCATCGACCGGCACCTGGTCCACCGGGCCGCGATCGCCGAGGTCTTCCTCACCGACTTCCGCACGATCGACCCGAACACCTTCGAGGCGGCGGCCCAGCTGCCGCCCTCGCACTCCTACTACGGCGACCACACCGGCCGGCCCGAACTGCACGACCCGCTGGCGGTGTTCGAGAGCGTCCGGCAGATGCTGCTCTGCGCGATGCACCTGCAGCACGGCGCCTCGCACGACACCAAGTCCATCACCGCCGAGTGCCGGATGGAGATCACCGACCCGGCGCCGCTGCTCGCCGACGGCGGGGTGCCCGAGCTGACCCTGCTCGGCAAGGTCTCGCTGGAGAAGATGTACGCGGGGGTGACCGCCCGGGTGGTCCACGACGTCGAGGTCCTGGTCGGCGGCCGGAGCGTCGGCACCGTCTCGGTCGACACCGCGCTGCGTCCCGACGACATCTACCAGGGGCTGCGCATGAGCCACCGCACCACGCCGCCGCCGTACTCCGACACCCTGCCCGCCGGCGGCCCCGCCGCCCCGGTGCGCCCGCACCTGGTCGGCCGCGAGCACGCCGAGAACGTGGTGCTGCGCGACATCCGCGACACCGAGGACACCGTGGTCGCCCGGCTGCACGTGCCGGTGGCGCACCGCAGCATGTTCGACCACCCGCAGGACCACGTGCCCGGGCCGGTGATGATGGAGGCCGCCCGCCAGGCCGCCGTGTTCCTGCTGGGCGAGCGTCTCGGGCAGGCCCCCGCGAAGCTGTACCTGCGGCAGATCAGCGCCACCTACCTGCGCTTCGCCGAGCTGGACGCCGACCTCCTCGTCCAGGCCTGCCTCGGCCCGGCCGACGGCCGGGACGGCAGGCTGGTCGCCGTCTCGTTCCTGCAGGACAACCAGACCGTCGCCCGCATCCAGGTCCGCCTCGGCCTCACCGTCGGCTGGCCGCAGGACACCCGTGGAGCCACCGATGCGCTTTGATCTGCCGCTCTACCTGAGCGCCCCGGCCGCCGTGCTCGGTGAGCACGTCCAGACCGCCGCCGAGGCCGTCGCCGAGGGACTGGTCAGCGAGTTCAACGCGGAGCGCTACCGCTACTCCGGTCTGCGCGTCAGCGAGTTGTCGCCGGTGGAGCTCGCCGAGCGGTCGGCCGAACTGACGCTCGCGGCGGCCGGTGTGAGCGGCGAGCAGCTCGGCCGGATCCTGCACGCCTGGACCTACCACCAGGGCCACGAGTTCTGGTGTCCCGCGCACTACCTCGCGGACCGCCTGGGTGCCTTCAAGGCGCTGCCGGTCGGTGTCCAGCAGATGTGCAACGGCGGGATGTCGGCCATCGACCAGGCCGCCCGGGACATGATCGTGGACTCGAAGATCGACAGTGCCCTGATCACCACCGCCGACTGCTACCCGCCGCCCGGCTTCGACCGCTGGAGCGGCGACCTGGGCATCGCCTACGGCGACGGCGCCACCTCGGTGCTGCTCACCCGCGCCCCGTACGGGCCCTCGGTCCGGCTGCTGGCCACCGCCAGCGTCGCCGCCTCCGAGCTGGAGGCGATGCACCGGGGCGACGCCCCGTTCAGCCCGGCCCCGCTCAGCGGGGTGAAGACCCTTCAGCCGCGCCAGGCGAAGAAGGAGTTCATGGCCGGGCGGCCGAGCGTCGACTTCGGTGAGACCGCGCACTCCGCCGTCACCACCGTGGTCAGCCGCTCGCTGGAGGACGCGGGCCTGCGCCCGGACGACCCCCGGTTCCGGGCCGCCGCGCTGCCGCGACTGGCCGGCCACGTACTGAGCGGCTCGTACGAGCCCGCCTTCCGCGAGGTCTGCTCCGCGCCGGTCGTCGACCTCGGCAGCGGTACGGGCCACCTGGGCGCCGGGGACCCGATGGCGAGCCTGACCGACCTGCTGGCCTCCGGCACGCTGGAGCGCGGCGACCTGGTCGTCCTGCTCAGCGCGGGCGCCGGCTTCACCTGGACCTCCGCCGTCGTGGAGGTGGCCCGATGAGCACCGCCACGTCGACACCGGTCGGGGACCCGGCCGCGCTCTTCCGGCTGGACGGCCAGATCGCCCTGGTCACCGGTGCCTCCAGCGGGCTCGGCGCCCGTTTCGCCCAGGTGCTGGCGGCGGCCGGGGCACGGGTCGTGCTGACGGCCCGCCGGGACGGCCGGCTGAAGGAGGTCGCCGAGCACTGCCCCGGCAGCCTGGTGGTCCCCTGCGACGTCACCCTGGCGGAGGACCGCGCCCGGCTGGTGTCGACCGTGGTCGAGCACTTCGGCCGGATCGACATCCTGGTCAACAACGCCGGCTCCTCCCGGGTGGTACGGGCCGAGAAGGAGCCGCCGGCCGACTTCGCGTCCCTCGTGGACATCAATCTGACCTCGGTGTTCGCGCTGAGCCAGCTGGCCGGCGAGCGGATGCTCGCGCAGGGCTCGGGGACGATCGTCAACATCGCCTCCATCTACGGGATGGTCGCCAGCGGGACGCTGCCGCAGGCCGCGTACGTCGCCAGCAAGGGCGGGGTGCTCAACCTGACCCGCGAGCTGGCCGCCCAGTGGGCCCGCCGCGGCGTACGGGTCAACGCGATCTGCCCGGGCTGGTTCCGCTCGGAGCTGACCGCGGAGATGCTCGACACCGAGTCCGGCCGCAAGTGGATCAACCAGCGGACCCCGATGGGCCGCGAGGGCACCCTGGACGAGCTGGACGGCGCACTGCTCTACCTCGCGAGCCGCGCCAGCTCGTACGTCACCGGCATCGCCATCCCCGTCGACGGCGGCTACGTGGCCGTCTGAGGTCCCGGGCCGCGCCCGGCCCGGGACGACCCGGCGCAGCGGGGACCACCCGGCACCGGGGACCTACACAGCAGGAGATCTCATGCGCGTCTTTCCCACCCTGGAGGCCTTCGCCGCCGCGCAGGGATCCGCCCTCGGCACCAGCGAGTGGCGGACCGTCACCCAGCAGCGGGTGGACGCCTTCGCGGACGCCACCGACGACCGCCAGTGGATCCACACCGACCCGGCCAGGGCCGCCGAGGGGCCGTTCGGCACCACCGTCGCCCACGGCTACCTCACGCTCTCGCTGCTCCCGGCGCTCTGCGCCGAGATCTACCGGATCGACGGCGCGGCGGCCGGCGTGAACTACGGCCTGGACAAGGTCCGCTTCCCCGGGCCCGTCCCGGTCGGCTCCCGGATCCGCGGTGCGGCCGAGCTGGTGGAGGCGGTGGACACCCCGCAGGGGGTCCGGGCCCGGGTGCGGGTCACCGTCGAGGTCGAGGGCCGGGCCAGGCCGGCCTGCGTCGCCGAGTCGATCGCCCTGTTCCTTCCGCCGTCCTGACAGGAGTACCGCCATGCCCCATGTGTCCGGCGCAGCAGCGTTCTTCGACGTCGACGAGACGCTGGTGACCGCCAAGACGATGTTCAGCTTCCTGGAGTTCCACTTCGAGGCGGCCGGCCGGCCGCCGGCGGTGTACCGCCGGGCCCGCTCCGAGCTGCAGCTGCTCTCCGCGCGCGGGATGGCCCGCGAGGAGGTCAACCGCGCCTACTACCGCCACTACGCGGGCGCCGAGGTGGCCGAGCTGGTCCGCCAGGGCGAGGAGTGGTTCGAGCGGCAGACGGCGGACGAGGGGTTCTTCCACCGGCCCGGCGTCCAGGCCCTGCGCCGGCACCTGGCGGCGGGGGACCAGGTGGTGCTGGTCTCCGGCTCCTTCTTCCCCTGCCTGGACCCGATCGCCCGCCACCTCGGTGCGCAGGAGGCCCTCGGCACGCCGCAGCTGATCGCCGACGGCCGCCTCACGGGCGAGGTCTCGCACCCGATGATCGGCGCCGCCAAGGGCCGGTCGGTCCGCGCCTGGGCTCGCACCCACGGCCTGGACCCGGCCCGCTGCTCGGCGTACGGGGACCACTCCACCGACCTGGAGCTGCTGCGCGCGGTCGGTCACCCGGTCGTGGTCGGCGACGACCCGGTGCTGCTCGCCGAGGTGGCCCGGACGGGGGGCGGCCGGCTGGCCGGCGTCGGCTGGTAGGGCACTGGCGGGGCACTGGTGGGGCCCTGGTGAGGCGCGCTCGGTGGAGCGGTCGCAGCCGGACGCGGCAACGCGCCGGAACGGCGACCGTCCGCCCGCGCCCGTGCACCCGCGCCCGTGCACCCGCGCCCGTGCACCCGCGCCCGTGCGCCCGCACCGGCCCCGACGTCCGCCCACCCCCGGTGCCCGGTGGCCCGCTCAGTGACGGCGGTCCGGCAGGCCCACCAGGGCGGCGTCCTCGCGCACCAGGCTGCCCGCCTGGTCGACCGTCAGCGGCCGGGCGAAGAGGTACCCCTGGCCGAGCGGGCAGCCCATCGCGGCGAGCAGGTCCCGCTGGGCGGTGGTCTCGATGCCCTCGGCGATGACCTGGACGCCGAGGGTGTCGGCGATCCGGGTGATGCCCTCGACCAGCGCGTACTGCTGCTGCGAGACGCCGAGCCCGTCGATGAAGGACTTGTCGATCTTCAGCAGCGAGATCGGGAACTCCCGAAGGTAGCTGAGCGAGGAGTAGCCCGTCCCGAAGTCGTCGATGGCGATCCGCACCCCGAGGTCGCTGAGGGTGGCCATGTCGGCGCGCACCCGGTCGTCGCGGCGCATCAGGACGCTCTCGGTGAGTTCGAGGACCAGCGAGTCCGGCTGGATGCCGGAGGTGTCGATGACCTCCCGGACGATGTCGACGAATCCGGCGTCGCGGAACTGGCGGGCCGAGACGTTCACGCTGACGTGCAGCGGGGCCCGGCCCCGGACGGCGCGCGGCGCCAGGCTCATCCGCTGCCAGCGGGTGGTCTCCGCGGCGGCCCGCTCCAGGACCCAGGCGCCCAGCGGCACGATCTGGCCGCTCTCCTCGGCCAGCGCGATGAACTCCTCCGGCGGCACCATGCCGCGCCGGGCGTGCGGCCAGCGGACCAGCGCCTCGAAGGCGACCAGACCACCGCCCGCGAGGTCGACGATCGGCTGGTAGTACAGGGTGAAGGCCGATTCGGAGATCGCCGAGTCGAGGCTCTCGTTCAGCTCGTGCCGCTCGGCGAGGCCCGCCTGCAGCGCCGACTGGTACTGGCACCACTGTCGCTTGCCGGACGCCTTGGCGGAGTAGAGCGCGAGGTCCGCGTGGCTGAGCAGCTCGGTCGAGTCCACGCTGTCCTCGGTGGTGGCGACACCGACACTCGCGGACACCCGCACCGCGCCGGCGCTCAGCCGGAACGGCTCGGCGAACGCGGCCAGCACGCTGTCGGCGATCTGGCCCACGTCGGCGGGGGTACGCGCGTCCTCGACCAGGACGGCGAACTCGTCGCCGCCCAGCCGGGCCGCGGTGTCGGAGGTGCGCAGCGCGGTGGAGACCCGCAGCGAGACGGCGACCAGGAGTTCGTCGCCCACGCCGTGGCCCTGGGTGTCGTTGACCACCTTGAAGTCGTCCAGGTCGATGAAGAGGACGCCCGTGACGGTGCCCCGGCGGCCGCTGCGGGTGAGGGCGTGGCCGACCCGGTCCTGGAAGAGCACCCGGTTGGCGAGGCCGGTCAGCGAGTCGTGGAAGGCCCGGTGGGTGAGTTCGCGCTCCATCTGGCGCTGGTCGGTGACGTCGCGCAGGGTGAGCACCAGGCCGCCCACGGTGGGGTCCTCGCGGAGGTCGTTGCTGCGCACCTCGACCTCGATGCTGTGCTGGCCGCCGCTGACCAGCCGCCAGTGCTCGCGCTGCTCCGAGCGGTCGCGGTGGCGCATCCTGGCGAGTGCCAGCAGGACGGCCTGCGCGTCCTCGGGCGGTACCAGGTCGGTGACCAGCGCGCCGACCGGGCCGGGTGTGCCGAGCATCCGCTCCGCCGAGGAGCTGGCGTACCGCACCCGGTCGTCCTCGTTCAGGATCAGGATGACGTCGGAGGCGCTCTGGACCAGGGTGCGGAAGTACGCCTCGCTGTTCCGGGCGGTGATCTCCTGGCTGAGCAGGACGCGTTCGACGGCCAGGGCCGACTGGGCGGCGAGGATCTCCAGCGAGCCCTGTAACGCGGTGAGCTCCTGTTCGGTGCCGCCCACCACCAGCATGCCCAGCAGGGCGTCGCCGGAGGGCCGCTCCTCCAGCGCCAGCGGGCAGATCAGCGCGCTCGGCATGCCGTCCACCAGGGCCAGCAGGTCGCCGTGGAAGTCGGCGGCCCGTACCAGCCGCGGTTCCCTGGGCGGTGCGGCCGCGTGCGGGCCGCTGCCGATGCCCGCCGGCTCCTCGCCGAGGGCGATGGTCGCGACCTGGTGGGGGGTGGCCGGCATCAGGGTGGAGACGGCCCGCCGTACGGCGCCCACCACCTCGTCCACCGTCACCGCCGACGTCAGTTCGGCGCCGGCCGCCCGCAGCACCCGCTCGCGGTCGAGGGCCCGCCGGTGCTCCAGGACGACGCCCGAGAGCCGGGCGAGCACCAGCAGGAACAGGACGGCGGAGAAGCCCGCGATCACCCCGGCGTGGCCGGAGTCCCCGTGCGAGACCTCCAGCAGCAGTACGCCGGGGGCGATCAGCGAGGCGACCGCGAGCAGGGCGATCCGGCCGCGGGTGATGTGGGTGGGCTGGACCGGGATCGGCCTGGTGAGCTCCACCATGGACGGGTGCAGGGCGGCCGCGCCCCAGGCGGTGTAGAAGGCCGCCCAGCCGAGGTCGACCGGCGTGCCGATGCTCCAGGTGCCGTGCAGCAGGATCAGCCCGTACAGGACGTCCGACACCAGCATGCCCAGGGCTCCGGCGGCGAGCAGCTTGAGCGAGGTGCTCTTTCCGCCGCGTGGGACGAGCAGGCGCAGCAGCAGCGCCAGCACCACCACGTCCCCCAGCGGATAGGCGATCGAGATGGCCTTCTGCACCCAGGTCAGACCGGGGTCGCTGGCGTAGGGGAGGATCAGGTAGATCCAGGACAGCAGGGCCAGGCCCACGGTCAGGGTCAGCGCGTCGATCAGGCTGCCACGGTCCTGGTGCGCCGTCCGCCAGCGGATGAACCCGAGGACACCCGCCGCGCACAGCAGGTACTCGGCGAGGTAGACGCCGTCGGCGATCGACGGGAAATCGTGCTGGTCGAGATAGTCGGTCTGGATGACCTGGACGACCTCGCCCGCGGTGAAACTGAAATTCGCGGCGGCCAGAAAATACCACGGAAGTGCGTGCGCCGGGCGGTTGATGCGCGCCCCGACGATGATCGCGGTGACTCCGCTGAGCCCGATTCCGGTCCACCAGATGATGCGCTCGGACGGATACAGGTAGTACACGACCGTGAGGAGCGCCATCCAGGCGAAGTAGCAGGCCATCAGGCGCTGTCGGAGAGGTGTCAACGCATTCTCCTTCGCGGCGGTGAAGTCGCGGGAAGGTCGATGCACGAGGGCCGGGCCGCTGGCCGGGGCCTGTTTATCATACACAGACCGCCGTTGGTCGATATAGTCGAGGAGTGGCCGCGGGGCTCGGCCGGCCGCACACCCTCAGTATTCCCTCGTATGCATTTCGAGGACAGATCCCGGTGAACATGGCGAATATATCCCAGGGGCATAATTCCGGCCTTGAATCCGTGCTGCTGAACGGCGGGGGCCACTACGCGCTCTGGCCGGCCGACTTACCGGTGCCGGCCGGCTGGGGCGCCGTGTACGGCCCGGCCCCCGCGGCCCGCTGCCGTGAGGAGGTGCGCGCGCGCTGGGGGGACGCGCTGTCCGCCACCGACGGCGACGAGCCCGTCGCCCCCGTCCAGGAGCTGTTCCGCCGGGCGGCCGCCGCCAGGCCGGGGGCCACCGCGGTGGTCACCGAGGACGCGGAGATCACGTACGGCGACCTGGACACCCGCAGCAACCGGCTGGCGGTGCTGCTGGCCGGGCTCGGGGTGGCGAGCGGGACGGTGGTGCCGGTCTGTCTGGAGCGCGACATCGACATGGTGGTCGCGCTGCTGGCGGTGCTCAAGGCCGGCGGCGCATTCCTGCCGCTCGATCCGGCCCACCCCGACCGTCGGCTGCGCCGGCTGGTCGAGGACGCCGACGCCCGGTTCGTGATGACCACCCGCGAGCACGCCTGGCGCTTCCGGACCTGCGGGGTGACGCCCGTCCTGGCCGAGGAGCGGCCGGCCGGCGGCGAGCGGCGCGCGGGGGTGGAGCGGCGCGCGGCCGAGCGGCGGGCGCGGCTGCGGCCCGGGGCGAGCGACCGGCGCTCGGGCGCGGACCGGCGGATGCCCTCCTCGCGCACCGGCCCGGTCCGCGTCATCTCCCCCGACGACCTCGCGTACCTGATGTACACCTCGGGCACCACCGGCTCCCCCAAGGGCGTCCTGGTGAACCACCGGGCGCTGTCGCTCTCGTTGACCAGGGCCGCGCAGGCGTACGGCCTGACCGAGCGGGACCGGGTGCTCCAGCTCGCCGCCCTCGGCTTCGACACCTCGGTCGAACAGATCTTCACGCCGCTGCTCAGCGGCGCCGTGCTGGTCCTCGGCGGCCACCGGACCTGGGCCCCCAGCGAACTGCTCGGCCGACTGGACGTGCTCGGCATCACCGTGGCCGACCTGACCCCGGCCTACTGGCACCAGTTCCTTCGCACCGCGGAGCGCGGCGGCCCCCGGGAGACCGGGCTGCGGCTGCTCGTCGTCGGCGGGGACACCGTCCACGCCGAGGACTGCCAGGCGTCCCTGCGGCTGCTGCCGGGCACCCGGCTGGTCAACGCCTACGGCCTGACCGAGACGGTGATCACCTCCACCCTGGGGGAGATCACCGCCGACCTGCTGGCACCCTCGCCGGCCCCCGTCCCGGTCGGCACGCCCCTGCCCGGAACGACGGTGTACGTGCTCGACGATCGGCTGCGGCCGGTGCCGCCGGGCGCCAGGGGCGAGGTGTACATCGGCGGGCCGGCGATCGCCCGGGGCTACTGGCGGCGCCCGGAACTCACCGCGGAGCTGTTCCTGCCCGATCCCCACCCGGACGCCCCCGGCGCGCGGATGTACCGCACCGGCGACACCGGGCGGCTGCGCCCGGACGGCCGGCTGGAGCTGTTCGGGCGGATCGACCAGCAGGTGAAGGTGCTCGGCTTCCGGGTCGACCCGGGCGAGGTGGAGTCCGCGCTCGCCGCCCACCCGGCGGTCGACCGGGCCTGGGTGGTGCCGGTGGTGCGCCCCGAGGGCGGCCAGGTGCTCACCGCGTACTTCACCCTGCACAGCCCGGACCGGGCCGAGATCTTCCGGCGGGGCGTGCGGTCCTATCTGGCCGCGCGGCTGCCCGAGCACATGGTGCCGGCCTCCTTCGTGCACCTCGCCCGGATGCCGGAGGCGGGCGACCCGAAGAGCGGGCAGCCGCAGCCGCCGCAGCCCGAGCCGGCGCCGGAGGACGGCGGCACGGCGGTGGAGATCGGCCTGGCCCACCTCTGGTGCGAACTGCTGGGGGTCGAGCACGTCGGCCCCGGCGACGACTTCTTCGCGCTCGGCGGCAACTCGCTGATCGCCATGGAGATGCTGGCCCGGGCCCGGGTGATGTTCGGGATCGGGATCACCCAGGTCCGTTTCCTGACCCGCTCCCTGCTGCACCACCCCACCCTGCGGGCGTTCGCCGAGGTGACCAGGTCGGCCCGGACGGGGACACCAGGGGAGGCCTCGCAACCGGTGGACTTCGCGGCCGAGGCGGCCCTCGGCGTCCCGGTCCGGCACGGCGGCTGCCCGGCGCCCGACTGGCGCGAGCCGGCCGAGATCCTGCTCACCGGCGGCACCGGGTTCTGCGGGGCCCACCTGCTGCGCACCCTGCTGGAGACCACCACCGCCGAGATCCACTGCCTGGTCCGGGCGCCGGACGAACAGCAGGCACTGGAGCGGCTGCTGGCCGCCCAGCGCCGGTTCCTGCGCAGCGAGCCGCCGGTCGGGCGGATCCGCCCGCTGGTGGGGGATCTGGGCCGGCCCCTGCTGGGGGTGGGGCCGCAGCGGTTCGAGGAGCTGGCCGCGAGCGTCGACGTGATCCACCACCTCGGCGGCCAGGTGAACTTCATCTACCCCTACCAGGACCTGCGGGCGGCCAACGTGGTCGGCACCCGGGAGATTCTGCGGCTGGCGGGCCACCGCCGCTCGATACCGGTGCACTACCTGTCCAGCCTGGCGGTACTGGCCGGGTTCGGGCCGGCCGGTGTG
This sequence comes from Kitasatospora sp. NBC_00315, assembly GCF_041435095.1. Taxonomy (NCBI): domain Bacteria; kingdom Bacillati; phylum Actinomycetota; class Actinomycetes; order Kitasatosporales; family Streptomycetaceae; genus Kitasatospora; species Kitasatospora sp. NBC_00315. Next base: position 4,631,111 of record NZ_CP108025.1, read on the forward strand.
CCGGAGGTGACCGAGGAGACGCCGCTGGCCCACCCCGAGCTGCTCTCCGTCGGCTACGTGGAGAGCAAGTGGGTGGCGGAGGCGCTGCTGCACAACGCGGCGGCGGCCGGGCTGCCGGTCGCCGTCCACCGGGTCAACGACGTCACCGGCGACCTGACCACGGGGGCGATGAACACCGGCACGGAGGTCTGCGCGCTCATCAAGTTCCTAGCCGACAGCGGGGTCTGCCCCGATGTGGAGCTCTGGCTGGACTTCGTGCCGGCCGACCGGCTCGGCCGGGCGATCGCGCACATCGCCGCGCACACCCCGGCCGCCGGACAGGTCTACCACCTCACCAACCCCCGGCACGCGATGCTGTCCGACCTGGCCGAGCGGCTGCGCGCCCGGGGTCACCGGATCGAGCAACTCCCCTACCAGGCATGGGTGAACCGGCTGGTGCGGTTCGCCGCGGGGCACCCCACCCACCCGATCACGGCGTTCGTCCCGCTGTTCGTGGACCGCTGCTCCGGAGCGGACCTCTCCATCAGCGAGATGTACTTCCGGCCGACCCTGCCACTGTTCACCCGCGACCGGGCCGAGCGGGCGCTGCGTGGCAGCGGGGTCGAGTTCCCCCCGGTGGACGCCCGGTTGCTCGACCTCTACCTCGACGACCTGCTGGCCGTCGGCTTCCTGGAGCCGCCGCATGCCGCACCGTGAGGACCCCGTGACGACGGCCCGGCACCACACGTGGGGCTCGGTGGACCTGAGCGCGGCCCCGATCGACGCCCCGGCGGTCTTCTGCGCGGACCTCAGCCCGGCCGGTCTGCTGGCGGCCTACCGGGCGGGTGCCTACCCGATGCCCGCCGAGGACGAGTACGCCCGCTGTCTCAGCGAGGCCCGTTTCGAGGGGGAGGTCGCCGCCGGGGCGATCGCCGTCGTCGGCGCCGCCGGCGAGGTGCCCTACGAGGTGGCCTGGTGGTCACCGGATCCGAGACCGGTGATCGTGCCGGGCCCCGCGCAGCTCGGGCGCCGTCTCGTCCGGCGGCTGCGCAACCAGGTGGCCTGGTCGACCTCGGTGGACCTGGTGTTCGAGCGGGTGGTGGAGGAGTGCCGGATCGGCCGCACGCCGCGCTGGCTGACCGACCCGCTGGTCCGCGGCCTGTGCGCACTGCACGAGGAGGGCCGCGCGCACAGTGTGGAGGTCTGGGAGGGCGCCGAGCTGGTCGGCGGCGCGTTCGGCGTCCGGATCGGCCCGGTGCTGAGCCTCGACTCGATGTTCCACCGCCGCCCCGGCGCCGCCCGGGTCGCGATCGCCGACCTGGGCGCCCGGTTCGCCGAAGCGGGCGGGCTGCTGCTGGACGCCCAGTGGGACGGCCCGGCCGTCCGCAGCCTCGGCGGCGCCCCGATGTCGCGCGCCGAGTACCTGGGGCTGCTGGCCGGATCGGGCGGCGCGGCGCCGGTCGGCGGCCTGCGGTCCGCGGGGCCGGTGGGCGCGACGCCCGGGAGTACCTCGTTGGAGTGAGGGAGCGGCCTCATCGGGGGAGCCGGCGGGGCAGGGGGCCCTAGCATCCGGATCATGACCGACGGTACGGATCCCGCGGCTTCGGGCCGCTTCTCGCCGCCCCCCGCACCGCGCCCGGCCGAGCCGGACTGGGCGGCGCTCGCGGAGCGGCACGAGGCCGACCGGCGGCGCCGGCGGCGGATCGTGACGGTCGGGACCGTCCTGGCGGTCGGCCTGCTGGGTGCCGGTACGGCCGTCGCCGTGATCGGTGGGCCGGCGCGGCCGGGCGGTCCGCCGGCGCCGGTCGCCGGTCCGCCGCCGCAGGTCCTGCCCGGGCGGACGGGGCCGGCCGACGCGCTGCTCGGCCCGGACGCCTCGGTGAGCGGCGAGTCGGGGGCGCCGCTGCTGCGGCTGACCGGTGGCGCAGGCTCCTACGGGTACGCCGAGCGTCAGGTCGTCGACGTGACACGGAGCTTCAGCGTCTCGGCGTGGGTCTACGACACGGCGCCCGGGGGAGCCGCGGCGGCCGTGCTCAGCCAGGGGGACGGCGCCTTCTCCTCGTTCGAACTGGGCCGCGACGACCAGGGCGGCGGCGCGGCCTGGTCGTTCCGGGTGCGGTGCGCCGACGGCGCCGCCCTGCGGGTCGCCGCCGACGCGGGCGGTCCGGCGGGTGCGTGGACGCAGCTCGCCGGGACGTACGACGCCGACCGGCGGATCGTCTCGCTCCGGGTGAACGGGGTGGTGGTGGCCTCGGCGGAGATGGCCGGCGCCCTGGCACCGGGCGGGCCGCTGGAGTTCGGGCGCAGCCGGCGGGACGGGAGCTGGGGGAGCCACTGGGCCGGCGCGCTCGGCCGCGTGCAGGTCTGGGACCGTGCGCTGGAGCCGGCGGGGGACGCCGGCTCCGGGCCGGTCGCGTCCTGGCTGGCCGGTTGACCGACCCGCGGCGGACCCCGCGGAGGCGGCGGACTAGCCTCTGGGCGTGAGCGATGAGAGCCGCACTCAACGGTCGGACAGCACGGAGCCGGGCTTCGAGCGGGGCAGCGACGGCCCCAAGGTGATCATGGTCGGGACGGACGGCTCGGCGGCCGCCGCCCGGGCCACCGCGTACGCGGCGGGGCTGGCCCGGCGCCAGAACGCGCTGCTGGCCATCGTCTACGTGCAGCCGGTGCTCCTCGGCGCGGTGGCCATGGGCGCGGACGTGAGCGGGACGACCGGGGAGGTCGCCGAGGAGCTGGTCCGCGAGATCCGGGCGTCGGCGGAGCGGGTGCGCGGCGTCTTCGAGGTCCGCTGGCGGTTCCACACCTTCCGGGGGGATCCGTACCTCGGGCTGGTGCGGGCGGCCGAGCAACTCAAGGCCGACGCGGTGGTGGTCGGGGCGTCCGAGCAGGCGGGCCACCGGATCATCGGCTCGGTGGCGGTCCGGCTGGTGAAGGCGGGGCGCTGGCCGGTCACCGTCGTCCCGTGACCGGCCGGCGCACCCGCGTCCGCATCACTCGCCGTCGTCGAGATCCAGGTCGCCGAACTCGCCCGCGTCGCTGCCGTCCGGCGTGCCGCTGAGCGCGTACCCCTGCCGACGGGCCTCGTAGCAGGCGACCGACGTCGCCGAGGACACGTTCAGCGAGCCGACCCGCCCCAGCTGCGGGACGAACGCCACGGTGTCGCAGAGCGCCAGCGCCTCCGCGGTGACGCCCCGGTCCTCGTGGCCGACCATGAAGGCGACCGCCGGGGTGAGCGGCGCGGCGAACAACGGCACTGCCTCGTCGGCCAGTTCGAGGCCGACGACGCGGAATCCGTCGGCCCGGGCCGCCGCCACCGCCTCGGCGACCGTCTCGAAGTGCTCAGCCTTGAGGTAGCGGTCGGTGCCCATCGCGGCCTTCTGCGCGCCCGCCGAGCGCACCGACGGGGTGTCGCCCGTCAGGTACAGCTTCTCGGCGCCCATCGCCGACGCGGTACGGACGATCGAGCCCACGTTGAAGGGCGACTGGAGGTTCTCCAGGATGACCGCCAGCCTGAACTCGTTGCTGCGCCGCCACTGGCGGTGCAGGCGCTTCAGGTCGGTTCCGCGGAGCTGCTTCACGACGTCGTACCTCGTCCACTGTCGGGGGCGGCCGCCTCGGGGCGGGGCCGCGCTTCAAGAATCCGGAATCCGTTGACGGACGTGACCCGCGTGGTCGGGTAGCCCTCGGTGTTCAGCCACTTCTGCAGCGAGTCCGAACCGAGGTTGCGCTGGACGACGAGGAAGGCCGAGCCGTCCGGCGTCAGGCGCGGCAGCCAGCGGTGCAGCAGGCGGTGCAGCTCGCCCTTGCCGATCCGGATCGGCGGATTGGAGTAGATCGCCGCGAACCGCACGTCCTCGGGCACGTCGTCGGGCAGCACGGCCTGGACGTTCTTCAGGCCGAGCGCCTGCGCGTTGTCGCCGACCAGATCGAGCGCCCGGGTGTTGATGTCGACCGCCCACACGCTGGAGCGCCTGCGGCGCGAGGCCCAGGTGAGCGCGATCGGCCCGTAGCCGCAGCCCATGTCGAGGATCGGGCCCTTCACCCGTGGCACCGGCGCGTGCTCCAGCAGGACGCGGGTGCCCGGGTCGAGCCGGGTGCGGGAGAAGACCCCGGTGTCGGTGGTGAGCTCCAGGGTGATGTCTGGCAGGGTCACAGTGATCGGTCGTCGCTCGCTGGCGACGTCGGGTGCACCGGTGAAGTAGTGCGAGCCGGACATGATTTCCCCGTCGGGTCGTAAGGGCTTGGGGCCACCGGGTGGGCGCGGGTCAGCCCTGCTTGTTCGGCACCGATCGTACCCTTCACCCCGGCGGCCCCGGATCTTCGCAGGTCAGGGCGTCCTTTCCCGATGGTTGTCAGCCGACGCCGCGGGCCGCGCCTCGGCACCGGCGCCTGCGGTGCCCGGCCGCCCTACGGCCGGTCGTCCACCTCGCACCACAACCCGGCCCGCGACGAGTGCCCCCACCGTGCGGTGGCCCCGAGGATCGGCAGCAGCGCGCCCTGGAGGAGCGGGTCGTCCGGCGCGGCGAGGGTGAGGCGGTGGACGCCCGCGACGGTTGTGAGCCGTACGTCCTGGCCGGTCACGGCGGCCAGCAGCCCGGCGATCCGCCGGGCCCCGGGAAGGCCGCGCATCACCGGGGTTCAGGCCCCCGGCGCGACCGGTCGCGCCAGCCAGCGCGGGTCCGCCTCCCACTCGACCCCGCCGCCCGCCGGCCGGAGGTGGACGGCCCTGCCCATCCGGCCCATGAAGACGCCCGTCCGGCCGGTCAGGGCATCGAGGACCGGCTCCCCCCGCCGGGTGGGGTGGTAGGGGTCTCCCGGCGGCTCGGCCCCCGCCTGCCCGGTTACGACCGCCGGGTACGGGCTCCTGAGCTTCAGCTGCGCCTCGGGGAGCCCCCCGCAGTTCGCGGGACATCGGCAGAGGGGCATGCTGCGGTCGCTGACGGGCGGCGGGGCCGGGTCGGGGCTGGGCTCAGTGGTGTGGTGGTCGGTCACAACGTGCCTCCGAGGGCGTTCGCGCCGTAGCGCTGTTCACTGTTCGTACCCCCATGGTCACTGTGAGAGGCTACGATCCGGAAGGGTTCCAACTTGACAGGTCCCTTCCGTGGAATCGGAGCGATGCCCGTGCATCAGAAGGACGTTGATCCCACCTCCGGGCCGCTGGCCGCCTTCGGTGTGCAACTCCGCAGGTCCCGGCGGGCCGCAGGGCTCTCACAGGTCGAACTCGGCGCCGCCGTCGCCTACAGCAACACCTTCATCTCCTACCTGGAGACCGCGCGAAGGGAGCCGTCCCACCGGTTCGCCGTCGCAGCGGACGCCGTCCTGAACACCGGCGGCACCCTCGAACTGATGTGGTGGAACCTCAAGCACACGGCGCTGCTGGAGGGGTTCCCGGAGTACGCCACGCTGGAAGCCAAGGCCACGGACATACGGATGTTCGAGCTTGGTGTGATTCCCGGACTTCTCCAGACGCGGGAGTACGCGACGACGCTCGCGCACGCCGATGTCAGGAGAGGTGGCATCGCCCGGAACCAGGCCGAGGAGCGGGTCGATTTCCTGCTCGCCCGGCAGCGCCTGCTGGACCGGGGGCAACCGCCGCTCGTGCACGCGGTTCTGGACGAAAGCTGTCTGCGCCGACCGGTCGGGGGCGCGGAGGTCATGGCGGCCCAGTTCCAGCATCTGGAGGCCCTGGTCGAACGGCCGGACGTGATCATCCAGGTGGCGCCGTTCCTGCTGGCCGAGGAGCGCCCGTTCGCACACCCGGTGTACCTGCTGTCCCTTGCCGACGGTTCGATGCTCGGCTACACGGAATCGCATCAACGGGGTTTCCTGGAGCGGGATACCGCGACTGTCAAGGCGTGGGCGAGGAACTACGATCGGCTACAGGTTGGAGCGCTGTCCGAGGCTGCATCCCTGGCAATGATCCGCGAGGCACGGAAGGACCATCATGACCGACCACGTTGACCTGACCGGCGCTACCTGGGTGAAGTCGAAGCACAGCGAGAACGGCGGCGCGTGCGTCGAAGTGGCCCCCGGCTTCGCCGGTGTCGTGCCGGTCCGTGACTCCAAGGACCCCGACGGTCCTGCGCTCGTCTTCTCCGCCGAGGCGTTCGCGACGTTCGTCGCCGGGGTGAAGGCCGGCGAGTTCGGCGCGGTCTGAGGGGCTCCGGGCCGGTCGGCGGCGGTGGGTGGGGTGGTCGCCCGGGGGCGTCGTCGCCGCCGACCCGGCGGCGGGGCGGGGCTCGCCAACACGCCCACGCCCGGCCGAGGCTTCGCGTCGGGGCGACTGCGGACGGATACTTCAAGGACCCGCCAGTAGCACCCGGCAGGGCCCGTGTGAGGCTCCGAGCAGGAGGTCCGACGCCATGCCCCAGAACCCCGAGGACTACCAGGACACCGTCGTCGAGGCCGACGAGCCGGCCGCGGACGATCCCGAGGGTGACGAGCTGGACGAGCTGGCGGAGCGCCGCGCCCTGGGCGCGGACCCGGCGACGGATCTCGCCGACGCGACCGAGCAGACCAGGGTGGTCGAACTGGACGAGGACGAGTACCGCTGAGCCCCCCCGGGGGCGGCCTCAGAGCGCCTTGCGCCGTTGGAGCCAGGTGAACGCGGCCCAGCCGGGCAGTACCGGCAGCAGGAAGGTCAGCAGCCGGTAGAGCACGGCGGCGGCGACCGACCCCTCGGCCATCCCGGCCGTGGTCGCCAGCCCGACGGACAGGGCGCCGTCGATGAATCCGGCGCCGCCGGGGGTGGGGGCCGCGCTGCCGACCGCGTTGCCGATCAGCAGGACCACCGCGATGGCCGCGAAGCCCGGCGTGCCCCCGACCGCCTTCGCGCAGCAGTACAGGCAGGTGATCAGGCAGAGCGAGACCAGCAACTGCCCGGTGATCCCGGCGGCCAGCCGGCCGGGGCTGCGCAGCAGGTCCAGCAGGCGGGGCAGCACCTCCGAGGTGAGCGGCCGCAAGCGGTCGAGCAGCCAGCGCCGGGCGGGCGGGACGGCGGCGACCACGGCCAGCAGCAGACCGGCCACCATCAGCCCGCCGACCAGGATGGGCAGGGCGTCCATCTCGGAGCCCGCGCCCGAGCCGGGGTCGTGCCCCAGCAGGTAGACGAAGGCACCGAGCTGGAGCAGGTGCAGGACCAGCCCGAGCAGCTGCCCGACGCCGACGCTGGAGAGCGCCTGCGCGGTCGGGATGCCGGAGCGCTGCAGGAAGCGGGTGTTCAGGGCGACGCCGCCGACCCCGCCGGGTGAGACGACCTTGACGAAGGAGCCGGCCACCTGGGCCAGCGTGGCGTGCCAGAGGTCGAGCCGCTCCGGCACGAAGCCGACGAACCCCATGGTGGCGGCCAGGTGGCCGGCCGCGGCGGCGAGCACGGCCAGCGTCATCCAGCCCGGGTCCGCGCCGGCCATCGCGGCGATGGGGTTGTGGTCGGTGGTGAAGAACTGCGGCAGCAGCAGGCAGGCCGCCACCACCCCGCCGACCACCGCGAGCAGGGTGCGCGGGCGCAGCCGCTCCAGGCGGACCGCTCCGGCCGGAGCCTGCGGGCGGGTGCGGAGCACCTCGGCCCGGATCGCGTCCAGCAGCTGCGGCCGCTGCTTGAGCGCGGCCCGGGTGACCCGGGGGAGGGCTATCGGCTGGAGCAGCGGCAGGGCCGCGCCGACGGCGTCGGCGCCGAGCACCGCCACCGCGGAGCGCACGGCCCGCTCGGGGCCGCTGCGCAGGGCGAGCGCGGTGAGCAGCTGGGCGATGTCGGCCTGCAGGACGAGCTCGCTCGCCGCGATGTCGCCGTCCGCGAGGTCAACCAGGTGCACGGCGCCGTCCTCGGCGACCAGGACGGCCTCCGGGACCAGCGCGCGGTGCGAGATCACCCGGCGCTGGAGGAGCCTGAGCTGCTCCCAGGCGTCGGTGAGCAGGGCGTCGGTCACCTCCTCGTCGGCGAGCCGGTCCAAGGTCCGGCCGGGTACGTGCTCGTAGGCGACCAGCGCCGCGTCCGGGCCGATCTCGGCGGTGGCGGCCACCCTCCGGGTGCGGACCCCGGCGGCCACGGCGGCGTACGAGACCAGCGCCTCGTGCTCCAGGCCGGTGCGCAGCGAGCGGACCACCCGGGGGTGCGGGGCGGTGCGCAGCCGCAGCCTGCGCCAGACCCGCTGGAACAGCGCGGCGACCAGCGCCTGCCGGTCGAGGATCAGCACGTCGAGATCCGGGCGGCCGTCCGACTGCCGGACGAGGTAGCGGTCGGGGCCGGCCGGGGCGACCTCGCGCGGGCGCAGGCCGACCTCGCGCAGGCTGCGGGTCAGCGCCTCCGGCCGGGGGCGGGGGTCCGGCACACCGACGGCGTACAGCGTGCCGTGGGCGACGGTCGCGCCGATCAGCAGGGCGAGCAGCAGGGTCAGCGGCCCGGCGTACCCGGTGAGCATCCCGGCCAGGCCCGACACGGCGAGCACCACCCGGGGGCGGCGCCGGCCACGCGCGCCGGAGGCGGTCAGGTAGGCGAGCACCGGGGCCAGGTAGCCGTACACCGGCTGGGTGTGGCCGGGGCCGGACGGCAGGGGGTGGGTCAGCGCGTCGAGCAGCGGCGCGGGGGCGCTGCGGTCGATCCACAGGGCGAGGGCGACGCAGGCCGCGTGCGCGAGGACGGCGGCCAGCAGGCCGTCCGCCACCTGCCGGCGTCCGCGCCTGCGGTCGTGGCCGAGCACCCGGCGGCCGGCCGAGACGGCGGGCACGAGCAGCAGGGCGGCCGTCGAGAGCGCGCCGATCAGCCGGGTGACCTGGCGCGGGACGAGGTCGGTGCCCTGCAGTACGTCCGCGTCCAGGCCGCTGGCGGTGGCCCGGGCGTACTCGGCGAGCAGCAGGGTGAGGCAGATCGCGCCCAGTCCGAGCAGGAAGCGGATCAGCGCGGCGGGCTGGCGCACCCGCTCGGGCCCCCACGGCAGGGCGGCGAACACCCCGGTGGGCGGCCTGCCCGGCGGCTGCCGGGGCACGTCGGCGGGGGCCTTCGCGGGGTGCTCCCCGCCCGTGTCGCTGTCCTGTCGCGCTGTCACCGTGGCCACGCGGCATGCTCCCACGCCGGGCCGCGCCGGGGGAGTGGCGGCCCCGGGCGAACCGCGGGCTCAGGCCTGGCGGGTCGGCAGGACGACCAGCTGGCGCAGGTTGACGTCGCGGCGCCGGCTCACCGTGTAGCCGATCAGGTCGGCGACGTCCTCGGCGGTGAGCGCCGGGATGGCGGCGAACATCCCGCCGACCATCTCGGTGAGCGAGGGGTTGTCGATGTGGCCGCTCAGCTCGGTGTCGGTCAGGCCGGGCTCGATGTTGGTGACCCGGACGTCGCGCGGGCCCAGTTCGCTGCGCAGGGCGGCGGAGAGCTGGGTGACGGCGGCCTTGGTGGCGGCGTACACCGCGAAGGTGGGGAACACGACGTGGGAGGCGATCGAGGAGATGTTGACCAGGTCGGCGCTGCGGCCCTCGGCGGCGGCGGCCGTGAGGTCCGGGGTGAAGGCGTGGATCACGCGCAGCACGCCGGTCAGGTTGGTGTCGATCATCCGGCTCCACTCGTCGAGGCGGCCGTCGTCGAGCGGGTTGGGCAGCATCACGCCGGCGCTGTTGACGACCAGGTCGACCGAGCCGTACGCCTCCCGGATCTGTGCGGCGGCGGCGTCCACCGAGGTCTGGTCGGTGACGTCGGCGGTGACGGCGAGGGCCTGGCCGCCGTCGGCGGTGATCTTCGCGGCGAGCTCCGCCAGCCGGTCGGTGCGGCGGGCCAGCAGCGCGACCCGGGCGCCGTTGGCGGCGAGCAGACGGGCGGTGGCGGCGCCCATGCCGCTGGCCGCTCCGGTGACGACGGCGGTGCGGCCGGTGAGGGTGGGGTAGTCGGCGGGCTGGTTCACGGTGGCTCCCTGGGAGGGCGGTGCTGCGGGTTGACGCCCTCACTCTCCGACCGCCCGGTGCGGCGGGCCAGGGTCGTGGCTTTCCTGGGTACGCCAGTACCAGGATCGGACCACGGCCGCCGTCTAGCCTGGAGGGATGGAGAACACGGTGGGGGACTTCCTGCGTTCGCGGCGCGGCCGGATCCAGCCCGAGGAGGTCGGACTGCCCGCGTACGGGCGCCGGCGCGTGCAGGGCCTGCGGCGCGAGGAGGTGGCCCAGCTGGCGGGTGTCAGCGTGGACTACTACATCCGCCTGGAGCAGGGCCGGGGCGCCTCCGCCTCGGACGCGGTGCTGGACGCGGTGGCCCGGGTCCTGCGGCTGGACGAGGTCGAGCAGGCCCATCTGCGCGACCTGGTCCGTCCCGCTCACCCGGCGCGGCCCGCCGGGCGGGGAGGGCAGGTCAGGCCCGGGATCCAGCTGCTGCTGGACATGATGGGCGCGGTGCCGGCCTTCGTGCTGGGCCGGCGGATGGACGTGCTGGCCTGGAACGCCCTCGGTGACGCCCTGCTGGGCTTCTCCGCCCAGCCGCCGGAGCAGCGCAACGCCGCCCGGTCCGTCTTCCTTGACCCCGCCGCCCGGGAGTTCTACACGCAGTGGGAGGCCGTCGCCGCCGAGACGGTCGCCTATCTGCGGCTGGACGCCGGACGGCACCCGGAGGACCGCCGCCTCGGCGCGCTGGTCGGCGAACTCTCCGTCCGGAGCGAGGAGTTCCGCCGGCTCTGGGCCGACCACCAGGTCAAGGAGAAGACCCACGGCAGCAAGCTGATCCGGCACCCGGTGGTGGGCGACCTGACCTTCGGGTACGAGTCGCTCACCCCTGCGGGCGCTGCCGAGCAGCGGATCGTCACCTTCACCACCCCGGCCGGCTCGCCGACCGCGCAGAAGCTCGCCCTGCTGGCCAGCTGGTCGGCGGGCGAGGCCGTCGGGGCGCCCCGCGACACCCGGCTCGGCGGCTGAGGGTCTTCGCCCGCCCGCCCCGGCGCGGTTACCGTCCGTCGGGGCGCGGCGTGGCTACCCTGCGGACATGAGTGCGTGCGAGGACCTTGCGGAGGCACCCCGGGACATCGCGGCGCTGCCGCCCACCGACGGCTGCGCGGACTGTCTGGCGGCGGGGCGGCGGGACTGGGTGCACCTACGGGTCTGCCTGGACTGCGGCCACATCGGCTGCTGCGACAACTCGCCGCAGCGGCACGCCACCGCCCACTTCCACAACAGCTCCCACCCGGTGATCCGCTCCTACGAGCCGGGCGAGGAGTGGCGCTGGTGCTACGTCCACGAGGCGATGGACTGAGCCGCCCGCGCCCGAGCGCCCGGCACTGACGACCGGCACCGATGTCCGCCAAGCCAAAATGTGTACATCGGATAAAATCCGGACATAGAGCCCGTACGGCCCCCTCGTCCCGCGTCCGTGGGGCGGGCGCCGTGCGAAGGGAGGTCGACGATGACCGAGCAATCGCCGGGCAGGATGAGCAAGCTCCAACGCGGCACCCAGGAACTCCTGGAACGCCGGCGGATGGCGGCGCCGCCCGGACGGACGGGCCCGATGCTGCACACCGGTACACCACCGTGGACGGCGGCCGGAGCGACCTTCGGTGACACGGCGTTCCGGCACGGCGGGCGCGACGTCGGTGCGGCTGCCGTGCAGTCCGCCCCCGCGATGCACGCCGAGCTCAAGGGTCATCGCCACCGCGGCGCGGAGAAGCACTCCGCCCACTGACACCGGTCGGGCCGTCCAGGGGTGGGAGCGGGCACCGCTCCCACCCCTGACCCGTGCCCGTCGCCGCCGCCCCGGGCAACCCGGGCCGGCGGCGACCCCCGAGGTGCGGCCGACCGCACCTCGGGGACATCCCCCAGGTGGATCCGGGACGGTTCGGGGATCGTCCCGGATGGCCCGCCGCGCAGGCTTCGCCAGGCTGGTCGACGGCAGCACAGCCGCCCGTCGACCCGCAGGAGCATCCCCGTGAACACGCCTTCGTACCGCGCCCGTTGGAGCACCCTGGCCGCCTCGGGCGCGCTGCTCGTCGCGCTCACCGCCGGCCTGGCCGCGCCCGCCCTCGCGGCACCGGCGTCCTCGGCCGCCACCGCCGGGCCGGCCGACGGCCGGCTGGACCGGGCGGCGCTCGCCCGGACCATCGCGGGCGTGCCCGACGACGAGGTCACCGGCGCGCTCGTCCGGGTCGGCGGCCGGGACGGGCAGTGGTCCGGCACGGCGGGGGCGGACGTCCCGGCCGACGGGCGGTTCCGGATCGGCAGCATCTCCAAGGTCTTCACCGCCACCGTGGTGCTCCAGCTCGCCGCCGAGCGCCGGATCGACCTGGCCGCCACCGTCCAGCACTACCTGCCCGGCCTGCTGCCGGCCGACTACCCGCCGGTGACGGTCGGTCAGCTGCTCGACCACACCAGCGGCCTGCCCGGCGGCTCCGGCCTCACCTCGGGGGACGGCTCCACGCAGTGGTTCGCCGATCACCGCGCCGACAGCTGGACCCCCGCCGAGGTGGTCGCCTCCGCCGTCACCCAGCCGATGGCCTTCGCGCCCGGCAGCGCCCAGCAGTACAACGGCATCAACACCTTCGTCGCCGGGATGCTGGTCGAGAAGGTCACCGGGCACTCCTTCGCCCAGGCCGTGCAGGCCCGGATCGCCCGCCCGCTCGGGCTGCGCGACACCTACGTCCCGGCCGCCGGTGAGACCTCGCTGCCGGGCCCGCACGCCCACGGCTACCTCACCGTGCCCGGCCCCGACGGCGAGGGCGTCCTGGTCGACGTCACCGAGCAGAGCGCCTGGCCCTGGGCCGAGGGCGGCATGATCTCCTCCGCCGCCGACCTCGACCGGTTCCTGACCGCGCTGTTCCGGGGCCGGCTGCTGCCGCCCGCCCAGCAGGCCGAGCTGTTCACCGTCCCCGACGTGCCCAACGACCACAACAAGAACTGCGAGGTCGGCCCCACGGCGGGCCACGCCTGCTTCAGCATGGGCCTGATGAGCGTCACCCTGCCGGACGGCACCCGGGTGTGGGGCAAGACCGGCAGCCGGCCCGGCTTCACCAGCGGGATGTTCGCCACCCGCGACCTGAGCCGCCACGTGGTCTACTCGCTCAACCCGACCACCCTGGACGGCCGTGAGTTCCCCTACGTCTGGGGCATCGTGACCACGGCCTTCGGCTCCGGTCAGGCCTACTGACCGGTCGGGGGCCGTCGGCCGGGGGCAGGCGGACGCCCCGGGGGCCGCCGGGCGCTCCGGCCGCCCGCCCCGCGCGCGTGGCAGAGTTGGGGCGTACGGCCCGGCCCGAGCCCCCAGAAGGAGACCCCATGTCGGACGGCCAGACGGACGACCACCTGCTCAGCCGCGACGCCTGGCTCGCCTCGCTGCCGCGTGCGTACGCGGCCGCCGGGTGCCTGCTGCAGGACGAGGACGGCAGGGTGCTCATCGTGAAGGCCGGCTACCGCGAGCACTGGCAGTTCCCGGGCGGGACGATCGACCTGGGTGAGGGGCCGGACGCGTGCGCCGCACGCGAACTGGAGGAGGAGACCGGCATCGTCCGGGCGGCCGGCGAGCTGCTGGCCGTCTCCTGGACCCACCCCTCGGCCGAACTCGACCACCCCGCCGCGCACTTCCTCTTCGACCTCGGCACGGTGGCGAACGGAACCCCGGTCACCGTCCCGGCGGGCGAACTGGACGACCACCGCTGGGCACCCGTCCCCGAGGCGCTCGAACTCCTCGGCCCGGCACGGTCGCTGCGTCTGGCCGCCGGGCTCGAAGCGCGGGCGGACGGCCGGGTGCGGATCGTCACCAGCCCGGTCTCCGGATTCTGAACGCTTCGGGCCGGGGTTGCGGCCGGGCCCCGGCGGGCGGGGGTCGGCGGCCGTCCTGACCCGGCCTGCCGCCGGACCGGACCGGACCGGTGGGGCCGCCCGGAGCGGCCCGCCCGCCGGCCTTGGACGCACTGAGCGCGCCCGCCGACGCGAGGTCGGCGGGCGCGCTCAGTGGTGGGCCGGGCGGGACGGTGGTCCCGCGTCGACCACGGGTGCGACTAGAGGACGCCGGAGTCGGCGATGGTGACCTTGGCACCGCCCTTGAGGGCACCGCTGCCCGAACCGAGCTTCTCGATCGCGGTGACCACGGCGAGGCTCTCGTCGTCGGCGACCTCGCCGAAGACGACGTGCTTGCCGTCGAGCCAGGGGGTCGCGACGGTGGTGATGAAGAACTGCGAGCCGTTGGTGTTCCGGCCCGCGTTGGCCATCGAGAGCAGGCCCGGCTTGGTGTGCTTGAGCTGGAAGTTCTCGTCGGCGAACTTCTCGCCGTAGATGCTCTTGCCGCCGGTGCCGTCACCGCGGGTGAAGTCACCGCCCTGGAGCATGAACTCGGGGATGACCCGGTGGAAGGACGAGCCCTTGTAGCCGAAACCCTTCTCGCCGGTGGCCAGCGCGCGGAAGTTCTCCACGGTCTTGGGGGCGACCTCGTCGAACAGGTTGAAGGCGATCCGCCCCGCGGGCTCGCCGTTGATGGTGATGTCGAAATAGGCCTTGATCGTCATAAGACCATTCTGGCACTCCCCGGCGGCCCCGGCAGACCCGCCCGGGCCGGCGGCGCGGCGGACGTGGCCGGAGGGCCCTCGCGACAGCTCGTTCATATATTCGAATCGATGGCGCCATCAGGGTCGGCCCGGAGCGCGGGAGGCCGGGCGGACCTGCGTCGACGCCCGAACTGATGCATCGTCAACTGCCTTGGCGGAGGCGTTGAGCGGCTGGCCGCCGGAGGTGGCATCCGGGGGCCGGTCCATCGGGCGATCGGCGGTCCGGCTGTTTTCTTCGGCGGATCACTCCCCGGGGCGCCGCACACCGAGTGGCCGCCACCGGACGAGGCCGCGCCCGCCCCCGGGCAAGCGGCGCCCGCCCGAGGAGAGGCCCCGCACGTGCGCACGTCCCGCCCGGGACCGGTCGTCGGGCGGGGAACGCCGCAGGTGCGGGAAGAACCGGGAAGTCCCCTGCCGGGAAAGGAAGATGGCCGGGGTTTCCGGGCCGTAACCACTTCGCGCGCGCGGCCGTTGTTGGACGGTGAGGGCGTCGCCGGGCAGCCGGCCGGGCCCCGTCCGTCCCGAGAGCCAGGAGCCTGCCAGTGAAACGCGCCACCGCGACCGGACGCCCGGGGCCAGGGTGCCCGTCGGCCGGGTTCCAGCCCCCGGGCCGCCGTCGGACCGCGCTCCTGCCGTACCCCCCGGTGCCGCACCGGCCCCCGCCGCAGCGCCCGCCGCTGCGGCGCGATCCGTCCCGGCCGACCCCGGGCGGCCGGCGGCGCGGTCGCACCTGCCGGACGGTGGGCTGATCCGTCCCGGGCGGCCCGTCCGGGACGCCGCCGGGACGCCGCCGGTGCTCGGCGGCCCGGTGTGTCAGAGGCCCAGCTTGAAGCCGTCGTGGCTGCGGACGAACCCGAGCGAGGTGTAGAACCGGTGGGCCCCGGTACGGCGCTTGTCGCTGGTCAGCTGGACGAGCGTGCAGCCCCGGTCGGCGGCCCGCCCGACGGCGCCGGTGAGCAGCTCCCGGCCGAGCCCCGCGCCGCGCCGGTCGGCCCGGACCCGGACCCCCTCGATCAGGGCCCGTTCCTGCCCGTGCCGCCCCAGGCCGGGGATGTACGTGATCTGGAGGTAGCCGAGCACGGTGCCGTCGCCCTCGTCGAGGACGAGCATCTCGTTGCGGGCGTCACCGTCCAGGGCCTCGAAGGCGCGGGCGTACGCGTCGTCGACCCGGACGGCGGCCGGATCGGCCACGCCCTCCTCGTCGGTCAGCAGGGCGATGATGGCGGGGAGGTCCGGGCGGCCGGCGGGTCGGAGGATCATGTGCCGATCATCCCGGAGCGGGTCAACCAGTCGGCGCGTCCAGCAGGCGCCGGCGCACGGCCGTCAGCTCGGCCGGATCGACCCCGGCGGCCAGCAGGAGGGCGGCCGGGTCGAAGCCGTCCAGGGCCGCGTGCAGGGCCTGCTCGGCGGTGGTGCCCGCGCGCGCCAGGGCGCCGGCGATCACGGCGCTCTCGTCGGGCCGGCCGAGCAGGCCCCACAGCGGGCGGAGGTTGGCCTCGCTCAGCCGGTAGTCCGCGACGATCTCGTCGGGTTCGACCCCGGCGAGGGCGAGCAGCAGCAGGGCGGCGAGCCCGGTGCGGTCGCGGCCGGCTCCGCAGTGCACGACCACCGCGCCGGGCCGGGCGGCGGCGAGGGAGCGGATCAGGGCCGCTCCGGCCTGCGGGCACTCGTCGAGGTAGGGGCGCAGCGAGAGCGGGGTGCCGTCGAGATCCCCCCAGCGCTGCCACCAGGCGGCTCCGGCCAGCTGGTCGAGCGGGATCCGGATCAGCGCGACGTCCTGCGGGAGGGGCAGCAGTGGCTTGTGGTCCGCCGCGTCGCGCAGGTCGATCACGGTGCGCACACCGTGGGCGAGGAGGGCGTCCCAGCCCTCGGCGGTGAGCCGGTCGAGATTGTCGGCGCGTACCACCGCGCCGTGCCGGGTGCGGCGGCCGTCGGTGGTGCGCAGACCGCCGAGGTCGCGGACGTTGAGGCAGCCATCCCAGGTCAGGGTGCGTTCAGCGGTCCGCGCGTCGGTCTCTGTCATCGGTTCCCCCCGTGGCCGGCGGGGGCGGTGTGCCCCCGGTGATGAAGACTCCCGGAGCGCTCCGGTGGTTCCGGATCAGACGCTCGCCGGCGTTGCGCCGTGCCCGGCGGCCTCGGCGCGCACCAGCTTCTCCATCGGGTCGGCGGCGGCCCGGCCGAGCAGGGCGCCGGCGGCGATCGCGGTGATCAGGAGGACGGTCGACAGCCAGGCCATCGTGGCCACGGGCAGGGTGAAGGCGCCGACCACCCGGGCCGTGCACTCGGCGAGGAAGGCCAGGCCCCAGACGGTCGAGAAGGTCCGCTCGTACCGGCGGAACGCCCGCGAGCCGCCCGCCCGGCCGCCCGCCAGCCGCTCCCAGGCGGCGGCCCGCAGGGGCTCGCCCCTGGTCAGGAACGGCATCAGCACCCCCGACATCAGCGGCCGGCCGAGCACCGCCGACCCCAGCACGGCCAGCCCGACGGCACCGCTCAGCAAGCCGTCCTTGGCGATCATCAGCCGGGCGTCGCCGGTGAGGCCGGCCAGGGCCAGGCCGACCAGGTTCATCGCCAGCATCAGCGCCGCCCAGGTGTTGACCCGGCGCTCCCTGGCGAGCCCGAGCACCGTGCGCGCGGCGGGGAGGAGACTGGCCAGCCCGAGCGCGGCGACCTCGCCCAGGCCCAGCGCCGAGTGCAGCAGGAAGTAGCCGGCCAGCGGGGCGGCGACGTCGACGGCGAGCGGGGCGAACGCGGAGCCCGGGCGGGCGGCCGGGGCGGTGGCGGGGGCGGTGGCGGGGGAGGAGGCGGTGACGGCGCTCATGGTGGCGTCCTTCGCTGGAAGCGCCGGGCCGGTGCCCCGCGTCGTGCCTCCAGTCTGGCGAGCTGACCATGGCTCAGGGCAGTGTCATCCGTTGCGCCTTCGCCATGACGGCTGTCACGGTCCGGGCGGTGACACGCCCGGCGCCGGGCCCGGCCGCGGCTCGAAGAGCCACAGTTCGCGGCCGAGCGTGTCCTGGCAGCGGACCGCGCGGAACCGCTCGTCACCGGCGGACAGGAACCCGTCCGCGACACCGCCGAGCACCTGGCGGGCCATCCGGTCGGCCCGCGTCCAGGCGCCCGTCAGGACCAGTTCCTTGTCGGCCAGCTCGGCGCGCTGGACCCGGGCGACCGACGCGGTCAGCAGGACGGCGTTGACGCCCTCCAGGCCCTCCCGGGAGAGGTACGTCTCACCGCCGTCCGACCCGGCCGGGTCGACCCGGCGCAGCAGCTCGGGCAGCGCGTAGTGCCGGACGGCGGCGATCGAGTCCTCCACCGCCACCGCCCAGCGCGGGCCGGGGAGCAGCTCCCACCAGACGTCGTCCCCGACCGGCAGCAGTTCGCCGATCCGGGCGCGCCAGGTCTCGATGCCGTACACCGCGCGGGGGTCGGGTCGCGGTCCGGGGAAGGCGGCGGCGGCCCAGTCCTCCTTGTGCACCAGGCTCAGGTCGAGGGTGTAGCGCAGCCGGCCGGGGGAGTCCTGCCGGACGACGCCGATCAGGGCCCAGTAGGTGTCGTCCGGCAGGCTGAAGGTGTGGCGCCACCCGGAGAGCCCCAGGGCGCGCAGGCCGGGCGCGAACCGGTCGCGCATGGCCTCCGTGTAGAGCTGCTGGTGGGGTGTCGTCATCACGTCTTCCCGGGTCGGCGGGGCATGCGGGGGCGCACGCGGGCACGGGAGGCGTGGGCGGTGCGCGGCCGGGCGGCGGACCCTCGGAGGTGAAGCAGTCGTGGAGGTCCGGTGTTTTTTCCGGTCATTCACCACCGTAGGCGCGGTGACGGCACCGGATCCGCGGGCGAACGGCAGCCGCTGCGGGGACCTTCGGCCCGGCCGCCGGGGGGCTTCGGCCCGGCGTTCGTGACACGGCGTTCACGGCCCGCCCCTCCTGGCCGGAACCGGCATGCCGCATGATGGGGCGAGTGCACAGTCCAGAACGTCCCGGCGCGGCCCCCGACGGCGCCGTCGGCCCCGCCGGCCTCGTACGACAGCGCCGGCGCCCACCGGCCGTCCCCGCCACGGAGCGCCGTGGGGCGACCCCCGGGAACCTCCCCGCGGAGCTCCCGGAGGAGCGCCCGGCGGATCTCACGGCTGCCGTGCTGGCCGCACAGGCCGGTGACGAGGAGGCGTTCCGCCGGCTCTTCCGCGCGGTGCAGCCCGGCCTGCTGCGCTATCTGCGGGTGCTGGTCGGTGGCCGGCCCGGCGACACCCAGGACGCCGAGGACATCGCCTCGGAGGCCTGGCTGCAGATAGCCCGCGACCTGCACACCTTCTCCGGCGACGCGGACGGCTTCCGGGGCTGGGCGGCCACCGTCGCCCGCAACCGCGCACTGGACCACCTCCGCAGCAGGAAGCGGCGTCCCACCGCGGACCTGCCGCTGGAGTTCCTCGCCGAACTCGCCGCCGGCGACGACCCGGCGGGCAGCGCGCTCGCGGCCGAGGGCACCGCCGACGCGCTCGCCCTGATCTCCCGGCTACCGCGCGACCAGGCCGAGGCCGTCCTGCTGCGGGTCGTCCTGCAGCTGGACGCCGAGAGCGCCGCCCGGGTGCTGGGCAAGCGCGCCGGGACGGTGCGGATGGCGGCGCACCGGGGGCTGCGGGCGCTGGCCCGGCTGCTGGAGCAGAGCGGCGCGGCCGAGGCCGGGATACCCCGGCGGGAGCCCGGAAAAAGAAAATCCCCCCAGGGTGTGACGGAACCCAGGACCGCGACGCTGAAGGACATGAGATGAGCACCAACCGATCCCGTCGGATCGACCGCGACACCGCCGAGCAGCTGCTCGGCGGTGCGGCGGCCGGTACGCCGGGCGGCCGGGCGCCCCTCACCGGACAGGACGGCACGCCCGGGCGGCAATCGCTCGCCCGGCTGCTGGCCGCCGCGGCTGCCCCCGAAGCCGCGGCCGGCGACCTGCCCGGCGAGGAGGCGGCCCTGGCCGCGTTCCGGGCGGCTGCCCGTCCCGCCACTGTGACCGACCCTGCCCCTGTCCGCGGTCCGCTGACCGCCGCACCACCCCGGAGACGATCGATGGCTACCGCCGGCCTGGCCAGGGCCTTCAGCGCGAAGGCAGCAGCCGTCGCGCTGCTGGCCACCGCGCTGGGCGGGGTCGCGGTCGCGGCCGGCACCGGGAACCTGCCGGCCGCGCTGGGCGGCGGTCCCGGCCCCTCCACGCGGGTCGCCGCACCCGTCACCCAGGCCACGGCGTCGGACCGGGCGCCCGCCGCGGGCTCCGGCACGCCGGGCGCGGTGACGAGGTCGCAGGCGCCCGGCACGACGCCCGGCGCCGGACGGGCCTCCGGCGCGCCCGGTGCCCCCGCCTCCGGAGTGCCGTCGCCGGACGCCACGCCGGACGGCCGCGGGGTACCGGGCGTGAACGGTGCCGGCGGCGGGAGCACGGGCGCCGACCCGAGCCGGTCGGCGGCCGCCACCACGTCCGTGCTGCTCACGCTCTGCCAGGGCCTGGCCGAGGGCCAGGGCAAGGACGCCGCACTGCGCTCGCTGAGCGCCGACCCGCGGTTCGCGCCGCTGGTCAAGGCGGCCGGCGGCCAGGAGAAGGTGACCGCCTTCTGCGCGGCGATCGTCGCCGGCACGGCCGGCAGCGCCCGCGGCACCGACCCCGCTCCCGCCACCCCCACGGCCGGCACCGGCCAGCGGGGCGGCCAGCCCGGCGCGACCGCTCCGGCGGCCGCCGACCCGGACCGGACGGCGCGGCTGAGTATGCTGCCCGCCGCGTCCGACGACACCTCCGCCCGGAGGTAACCCCGATCCCCGGACGGGCGGTGGGTGAATCCCCCCGGACCCACCGCCTGTCCGGCCCCCTCCCGACCGACCCGCCCGCCTCGACGGGTGGACGGCTATCGTGCACAGGTGCGCGAGGCTGCCGGGACCCCTGGCCGCCGACGGTGAGGGGAGCGGTTCCAGGTGATCGGACGGGCGCTGAACGGGCGTTACGAGCTCGTGGAGATACTCGGCGTCGGAGGCATGGCCACCGTCTGGCGCGGCCTCGACCGCGTGCTGGGCCGTCAGGTCGCCGTCAAGGTGCTCAACGGCGGCCTCGCCGACGACCCGCGCTTCGCCGAGCGCTTCGGCCGGGAGGCGCAGCACGCCGCGATGCTGGCCCACCCGCGGATCGCCATGGTCTTCGACTCGGGGGTCGACCAGGGCTCGCCGTACATCGTCATGGAGCTGGTGCACGGCCGGTCGCTGAGCACCCTGCTGGCCGAGCAGCCGGGCCTGTCGGTGGAGCACGCGGTGGGCATCGGCGCGGCGGTCTGCGAGGCACTGCAGGTGGCGCACGCGGCCGGACTGGTGCACCGGGACATCAAGCCCGGCAACATCATGATCACGTACGACGGCGGGGTGAAGGTCGTCGACTTCGGCATCGCCCGCGCCGGGTCCTCCGGCGCCGGTCTGACCCAGGCCGCCACCGTCCTCGGCACCGCCGCCTACCTCTCGCCCGAGCAGGCCACCGCGAGCGAGGTGGACGGGCGCTCCGACCTCTACGCGGTCGGCTGCGTGCTGACGGAGATGCTCACCGGGCAGCCGCCGTTCACCGCCGCCACCCCGGTGGCGATCGCCTTCAAGCACGTCACCGAGCAACCGCCCGCGCTCCGTGCACTGCGCGCCGACGTGCCGCCGGCGCTGGAGGCGGCGGTCGGGCGCCTGCTCGCCAAGAACCCCGCCGAGCGGCCGCCGGACGCCGCGTCGGCCCGCGCCGAACTCCTCGCCACCGTCCCGGCCCGGCCGGGCGCCGACCGGACGTCCGAACTGCTCGCCGCGGCGCCGCCGGCCTTCCCCGCCACGTCGGCCGTCCCGGCCACGTCCGCCGGCCCGGCCGCGGGCGACCAGCAGCACACGACCCTGCTGCCGCCCGTCGCCGCCGGCGGGCACCAGGGCGGGCCCGCCACCACGCTGATGCCGCCCGTCCCCGCCGGGGCGGGCGCGCCGTACGAGGACGGGCGCCCGGACCGGTACGACGGGCCGGGCCCGCACGCTCCGGGGCGGCCGGGCAGGCTCAAGCCGGTGCTCATCGGCGCCGTGCTGGTGGCCGCGCTGGCGGGCGCCGCGACGCTGGCCGTCAGCGCCCTCGGCAGCCCGGACACCCGGGCCGCGTCGCCGGGCCACCTCAGCACCGCGTCCGCCGCCCCGGCGACCGGCCCGAGCGGCTCACCCTCGGCCGTCCGGACGATCCCCCCGACCACGGGCGCGCCCACGCCGGCGCGCAGCCAGGGGCCGGCCGACGTGCTCACCGCGTTCCGCCAGACCGTCGCGCAGGCCAAGATGCCCAAGGACCACGACCGGCAGGGCGACCTCCTGGTGTCGCTGGACGACGCCGCGCAGGCCCTGGCCGACGGCCGGCCGGCCGGCGCCGAGCAGGAGCTGAAGAACTCCCAGCGGATGGTGCGCGACCTCGTCAAGAGGCACGCCGTGGACGCCGCGACCGGCCAGAACTGGCAGGGCCGGCTCACGGCGCTGATCACCTCGATCCACGGCTCGGCCCCCAGCGCCGGCGGGGGCGGCAACGACGGCAACGACTGAGCCGGGCCGGTCACGGCCCGGGGCGGGGCGGCCGCTCCGGATCCTCGCCGCCGTCGTCGTCCTGTTCCTGTTCCTGAGCCTGCTCGGGGTTCGGCTCCCCGCGCGGACCGCCGCGCAGACGGCCTTCGCGGGCCCTGGTGCCGAGCTGGCGGCGCAGACTGCTGCTGAGGGTGCCGGCCGCGGTGGCCAGGAAGACGAAGTTGTAGAAGATCTGGAGCACCACCAGCAGGCGCGCGACCTGTCCGGCCGGGGTGATGTCGCCGTACCCGACGGTCGACATGGTGACGACGGTGAAGTAGAGCGAGTCCAGCCGCGTGTTCAGCCCGGCGAACTCCTGCGTCCCGTGGCCCAGCCCGTAGTAGGTCGCGGCGAAGACGATCAGCGCGAGCCCGATCAGGAAGACCAGCCCCAGACCCGGTCTGCCGCCGGCCCCCGTGAGCACCTGCCACATCTTGCGCAGCAGCAGCACCGTCAGCAGGGTGAGTGCCAGGCAGAAGAGGGTCCAGCTGAGCACCGGCCGCTCGGTGCCGAGACGGTCCAGCGGCAGGGTGAAGTAGCAGACCAGCAGGATGGGGAGGCCGACGAGCAGGAGGATCCAGTCGCGGACGGCGCTGGAGCGCAGCTGCTTCAAGGGCACCATCCTGCTGGCGGGGCGGGCTCGGCTCCGGGCCGTGCCGGGCAGCGGGCACGGTCCCCGTCAGCCTGACGCCGTGCGGGCGCCAACGCGCGCCGGGCTGCTCCGTCCGGGTGCCCGTCGTGCGGGGCTCCGTCGCCCTGGGCGCCGTCCGGGACGCGCCGTTCCGGGCGGGCGCGGCCAGGAGCCGCCGGGTCATGCCCCGGTGGGGGCCCCGGCCGGTACCCCGGCGGTGAACACCCGCGCGGAGGCGTTCTCGTGCGCCAGCCGGCGCAGCGCGGTGAGCAGGGCCTCGCCGAGCACGGTGCCCAGCACCAGGCCCTCGACCTGACTGTCCGGGTCGGGACGGCGGCCGACGGCGGCCACCTCCGCGGCGGCGAGCCTCTCGACCGCGTCCGCGTAGGCGTCGATCAGCCCGAGCATGTCGTCCTGGCCCAGGTCGCGGTAGGTGAGCACGACCTGGGTCAGCGCGTCCCTGGCCGGCCCGTCGGCCTCGACCAGCCAGCCGCGGTCGGCGATCAGCCGGTCGGTGAGCCCCCGGGCCTCCAGCAGGGCCGTCGAGTCGGGGTCACCGGCCGCGATCGGGGTGATGGCGTGCTGGGCGGCGCCGAGCACGTCGTGCAGCGCGGCGCCGGGGGCGTCGATGGAGTCGAGCACCGTGCGGGCGGCGGCGACGGAGAGCTTCCCGACCTCCAGCAGCGCGCGGACCAGCTTGAGCCGGCGTACGTGGGCGTCGCCGTACTGGGCCTGGTTCGGGCTGGTGAGTTCGCCCGGCGGCAGCAGTCCCTCACGCAGGTAGTACTTGATGGTCGGCACCGGGACGCCCGTCCGGGTGCTCAGCTCTCCGACGCGCATCGGCTCTCCTTCTCCGGGGCGGTACGGATAGCCTATCTCTCCACTTTCCGTCCGGAGGAGGCCCTGCGGCGGCCCGGCGACGTCCCTCCGGGGGCCTGCGGCGGAGCGGACCGGCCGACGGTCCGGTCCGCCGCAGGGGGGCTAACCGGCGGCGGGGCGCAGCCGTGCGGGCAGCGAGAGGTGGCCGTTGGAGATGAACGACTCCACCGGGCGCAGGCCCTCGGCCGGCTCGGCGAGTGCGAGGTCGGGGAAGCGCTCGAACAGCCCGGGCAGGGCGATGGCCGCCTCCATCCGGGCCAGCGGCGCGCCGAGGCAGAAGTGCACGCCGTGGCCGAACGCCAGGTGCTCCTTGCCGGTGCGGGTCACGTCGAAGACGTCCGCGTCCGCCCCGTGCACGGCGCGGTCGCGTCCGGCGGCCGCGTACGCGGCGATGATCGCGTCGCCCTTGCGGATCAGCACGTCCCCGGCCTTGATGTCCTCCACCGCGTAGCGCAGCGGCAGGTTGGCGACGGGGGAGCGCAGCCGCAGCGCCTCCTCGATGACGTCGTTCCAGGAGGCCCGGCCCGCCCGGACGTGCGCCAGCTGCTCGGGGTGGGTCAGCAGCAGGTGGATGGCGTTGTCGAGCAGGTTCACCGTGGTCTCGTGGCCCGCGCTGATCAGCAGCAGCAGGGTGTCCACCAGCTCGGTCTCGGTGAGCTGGGCGGCCCCTTCGGCGTCCGGGTCCTCGTCCCGGACGCTGAGCAGCACGCTGGTGAGGTCGTCACCCGGCTCCCTGCGCTTGAGCGCCACCAGGTCGGTCAGGATGCCGTACACCGCGACGACGTTGGCCTGGGCCTCCTCGGGCGTCGCGTTGGTGTTGAAGATGACGTCCACGCAGTGCCGCAGCGCCGCGTGCGAGGCCTCCGGGACGCCGAACAGCTCGCAGATGACCTGGATCGGGACGGGGTACGCGTACCCCTCGCGCAGGTCCACCGGCTCCCCGGCCGGGGCGGCGTCCAGCGCGTCCAGCAGGTCGGCGGTGATCCGCTCGATCCGGGGGCGCATCGCCTCGGTGCGGCGGGCGGTGAAGGCGGCGGCGACCAGCCGGCGCAGCCGCCGGTGGTCGGTGCCGTACGCGGTGAACATGTTCTCGACGGCGACCCACAGGTTCAGCGACCAGTCGGCCGGGATCTCACCGTTGATGTACGCCGGCCAGTGCTGCTTGGCGTCCTTGGAGACCCGGGGGTCGGTCAGCAGCTGCTTGACGAGCTCCTGGCTGCCTATCGACCACGCCACCACGCCGCCAGGGAGCTCCACCCGCGCCACCGGCCCGTCCCGGTGGACACGCTCGGCCTCGCCGTGGATGTCGCTGCCGGTCGGGTCGAGCGTGTAGGGGCAGGTAGCGGCGGATCCGTCTGCAGGGGCTGCCATGAGGTCTCTCCAGTGGTCTCGGCGGGACGTCCGGGGACGGCACCTGGATCGGTGCCGCGGGGATCGGTGCTCTGTGGAGCTGCATCGTGGGGAGCACTGCGTGGAGCGGTGGCGCGCGCACCGGCGCCCGGCGTTCCGCCGGCCGGTGCCCCGGCCACCGGGACGGCCGGGAAGCGCACCGGCAGCGCCGCCAGGGCCCGGTGGAAGGGCCCGGAACGCCAGGGCAGTTCGCCGACCGGCAGCGCCAGCTCCATGTCCGGCAGCCGG
Organism: Kitasatospora sp. NBC_00315; assembly: GCF_041435095.1. NCBI lineage: Bacteria > Bacillati > Actinomycetota > Actinomycetes > Kitasatosporales > Streptomycetaceae > Kitasatospora > Kitasatospora sp. NBC_00315. The sequence continues at coordinate 4,656,310 of NZ_CP108025.1, forward strand.
TCGAGCAGCTTCTCGACCGCGACCGTGGCGATCAGCCGGGCGGGCCCCTGCGCCGGGCAGGCGTGCGGACCGGCGCTCCAGGCCAGGTGGGCGCGGTTGCCGGCGCGGTGCTCGGCGGCCAGCGCGGGGTCGGTGTTGGCGGCGGAGAAGCTGATCACCACCGGATCGCCCGCCGGCAGTCGCACGCCGCCGAGATCGACGTCCCGGACCGGGAAGTGCACGGCGTAGTTGGCCATCGGCGGGTCGGCCCACAGCACCTCGTCGAGGGCGTCCTCGACCGGCAGGGACCCGCCGGCCAGGCTGCCCGCGAAGCGGTCGTCCGAGAGCAGCAGCCGCAGGCCGTTGGTGATCAGGTTGAGCTGCGGCTCGGTGCCGGCGCCCATCAGCAGGACGAGCTGGTGCACCATCTCCTCGTCGGTCAGCCGGGCCGAGTGGGCCATCAGCCAGGAGGTGATGTCGGGGCCGGGCCGGGCGCGCTTGTAGGCGACCAGCTCCAGCATGCACTCGGTGAGCTCCTGGTTGGCGCGCTCGGCGTCGATCCCGTCGAAGATCCCGATCAGCCCGGCGACCAGCCGGTCGCCGAACTCCGCCGGTGAGCCGAAGAGTTCGTTGAACACGAGTAGCGGAAGGGTGCGCGCGTAGTCGGCCACCAGGTCGGCCTCGCCGCGCTCGGCGAAGCGGTCGATCAGCTGGTCGGCGCTGCGCTCCACGTAGCCGCGCAACGCGACCGGATCGAGCCGCTCCAGGCTGTCGTCCACGGCGCCGCGCAGCCGGGCGTGCTCGGCGCCGTCCGTGAGCAGGCAGTTCGGCCGGTACTCCATCATCGGCCGCGCCGGGTTGTCGGGCGCGATCCGGCCGTTGTTCAGGTCGTTCCAGCGCCGGGAGTCCTTGGAGAAGGTCTCGGGCGTGCGCAGCACGTCCAGCGCGGCGGCGTACGAGGTCACCAGGCTCGCCCGGACGCCGGGGTAGAGCTCGACCGGCGCGGCCGGGCCGTACTGCCGCAGGTGCTGGTAGAACGCGGCCGGGTCGGCGGCGAACTCCTTGCCGTACATCGGGAATCCGCCCGGCGGCATCCCCTGCTGCGGGATCTCGGGCGAGCCGCCGCCGGCGTGTGCCGGGCAGCCCGGGGGCGGGACGGGGAGGGTCACGCTGGCTCCAGTTCGGTGGGGTTCTCGACACGCGCGTACAGGTACTCGACCAGCGTCACCAGGGCCCGGGTCGCGGAGGCGGTGTCCCGGGCGTCGCAGCCGACCAGGGGTGTCTCCGGCAGCAGGTCGAGCGCCTCGCGCAGCTCGGCCTCGGCGAACTCCGGTGCGCCGTCGAAGTGGTTGACGGCCACGGCGTAGGGCAGGCCGTGCTCCTCCAACAGGTCCATCACGGCGAAGGACTGCTCCAGCCGGCGGGTGTCGGTGAGCACCAGTGCGCCGAGCGCGCCGTAGGCCATGTCCTTCCAGAGCGGGGTGAAGCGCTGCTGTCCGGGTGCGCCGAACAGGTACAGCACCAGGCTCTCGCTGAGGGTCAGCCGGCCGAAGTCCAGGGCGACGGTGGTGGTGTCCTTGCCGTGCACCCCGGCCAGGTCGTCGACCAGCGCGCCGGCCTGGGTCATCCGCTCCTCGGTGCGCAGCGGCGGGATCTCGGAGAGGGTCCCGACGAAGGTGGTCTTGCCGACCGCGAAGTGGCCGACCACCAGGAGTTTCACGGCGGTGCGCACGGTCGGGGCGAGGTAGATGTCAGAGGCGGGCCCGGAGGCCATGCAGTACCTCCCGCAGAAGCTGGGATTCGGGGAGCGGGGTGCGCGGTACGGCAGCCCGGGTGATGATGTGGCCGCTGTCGACGAGGTCGCCGAGCAGCACCTTGGTGACGCTCACCGGCAGGTGCAGGTGGCCGGCCACCTCGGCCACCGACAGCGCGCCGAGCAGGCAGAGTTCGACGATCCGGCGGCGTTCCTGGCTGAGCCCGGCGAGTGGGCGGTCCGGCATCGCGCTGACGAGGGTGACCAGGTCGAAGGTGTTGCGGCTGGGGTGGGAGCGGCCGTCGGTCACCACGTACGGTCGGACCAGGCCCCGGCCGCCGCGCCCGGTGCTCACGCCCGGCTGCCGACGTCGTGCCGCGGCGGGCTGGTGAGTTCCTTGCCGAGCCGGTCGACCAGCTTCTGCATCCGGTAGCTGACCGCCTCCATGTCGACGCTCTCGCTCGCGGACACCGCGAGGTAGGCACCGGGCCCGGCGGCCACCAGGAACACGTAGCCGTCGGCGAACTCGATCAGGGTCTGCCGCCACGGGGTGCCCTCGCGGCCGGCGAAGCCGGCGGTGGAGCGGCTGATCGACTGCAGCCCGGAGAGTGCGGCGGCCTGGCGGTCGGCCTCGTCCCGGGAGATGCCGCGCGAGTGCGCGCGCAGGATGCCGTCCGCGGAGAGCAGGATGGCGTGGCGGGCCTCGGGCACCAGCAGGACGTCGTCGAGCATCCAGCCGAGCTCGTTGTTCAGGTGGCTGTTGAGCGGGCTGTTCATGCCTGCTGGGTCCCTTCGGGGTCGTTGGTGGCGGCGCGCCCCGCCCGGGTGCCGCGGGCGAAGGCGCCCATCCGGCTTGCGGTGTCCTCGGCGGAGCGTCCCCACGCGGCGTCCCAGTCGTCCTCGGCGCCGAGTTGCCGGGTGTCGGCCGGGTAGGGGCCGGCGGCCGTCGGGGCCGCGGTGGCGGGCTCGTCCGGCTGACCGGCGGCCGCGTGGCGGCGCCGGCGCTTCGGCAGACCGCCCGCGGTCTGGCCGAGGCCGGTCTGGCCGAGCGCGGTCCGGCCGAGCGGCCGGGGCGCCGGTGCGGCGTCCTCCGGTGCGGCGGGGGCGGCGGGGCGGACGGGCGAAGCCGGGGCGGTGGTGACGGCGCTCTCCGGCAGGGTGGCCGGCAGGGAGGCCGGTTCGGTGTCTGGCTCGGGCTGGGTGAGCAGGGCGCTCGGCAGGAACACCACCGCGCGCACGCCCCCGTACGGCGACCGGGTGTCGACGGAGACACTGAAGCCGTAGCGGGCGGCCAGCACGCCGATCACCGCGAAGCCGAACTGCGGCGGGTCGCCGAGCCGGGTCACGTCCACCGTCTGCTGTCCGGAGAGCAGTTGGGCGGCCCGCAGCACCTCGCGGCCCTCCATGCCGACCCCCGCGTCGTCGATCACGATGCAGGCGCCGTTGTGCGCGGGCTGGAGGTTCACCTCGACCGTGGTGTTGGGCTGCGAGTGCCGGGCGGCGTTGTCGAGCAGCTCGGCGACCGCGAGGACGACCGGCTCCACCGCGCGGCTCACCACCGCGAGGTCCAGCTGGGTGCGGATCTGCACCCGCCGGTAGTCGCGGATCCGGGACTTCGCGCCGCGGACCACGTCCGAGAGCGGTGAGACCCGGCGCTGACGACCCGGCCAGGAGCCGCAGAGCACGGCGATCGCCTGGGCGCGGCGGCCGAACTGCGAGTTGGCGTGGTCGATCTCCAGCAGATCCCGCAGGACGTCGGGATCGTCGTGCCGGTCCTGCATGTCCGAGATGGAGAGCTGCTGTTCGTTCGCCAGGCCCTGGAGCGAGCGGACGGCGCCCTTGAGCGCGGCCCTGGCGGACTGCTCGGCGCGGTCCCTGGCCAGGGCGGCAGCGCCGCCGAACTGCTCCAGCACGCTGTGCAGATGGTCGGCGAACTCCGTTCCGGCCAGGCGGTGGTCGGGGGGTTCGGCGATGCCGGCGTGCGGTTCGGCGGCGAGGGCCGGTGCCTGGAGCGAGGCCAGCCGCCTGGCCGCCTCGTCCCGCGCGTCCACGGACTCCTCAAGGAGGCTGATCCGCTCGCCGAGGGAGCCGCTGATCCGTCGTTGGCGGATCAGCAGGGCGGCGGCGACGAGAGCCCCGGCCGCCAGGCACCACGAGGCGGCGTCCGGTATGTGTGGGGTCATCAGATCCTCGTGGCGGATGGGAATCCGCCGATGGGTGACAGGCCTCGGTCATCCTAGACGGATGAGAGAGGCATTGTCAGAGAGTCATCTCGGATGGTGATCTGACGAACAGTTGAATGATGATAGGTCAATGTTGCTGCTGTAACGGGAATGTGGACGCTCGCCGCCGGACCCGGGCCGGGTCGACGGCGGCGGGTGTCCGTGGCCGCGCGCGACGGCGCTGGTCCGCTCCCGTCGGCGTCCGCCGTGCCGGTGTCGGCGCCCGGGCCGGGGCCGGTCCGTTCGGCCGTCGTCCCGTTCGGCGTCGTCGGGCCGCCGGGGTGGAACGCCACGGAGCCCGCGGTCCGTCCTGGGACGGTCCGCGGGCTCCGGGGAAGAACAGGGTGCCGGGTCAGGCGTTGTTGGCCGACTTGGTGCCCTCGGTCGCCGTGGTGATGTTCACCGGCGTCACGGCGGGGCGCGGCTGCTCCGCGGCCGGCGAGGCGGTGGACGCGGCGGTCGCGTTCTGCGCCGCGGCGTCGGCCTGCGGGTCGTCCTCGCGCAGGGCCTTCGTCTCGGCCTTCAGGATGCGCATGGACTTGCCGAGTCCGCGTGCCATCTCGGGCAGCTTCTTCGATCCGAAAAGCAGGATGATGATAGCCAGCACCACCAGGAGGTGCCAGGGCTCCAGACCGTTACGCAGCATCCCTGACCACCGGTCCCTTCGATTCTCGCCGTTTGCAATGCCCGGGCAAACCGCCCGACCCGGTCAGTATGCCTGTCGAATGCGTCGAACGTATACACCGGCCGGGAAACGATGGTCAAAATACCGGGGCCACGCGGGTGGAATCCGTCACCCGGCCCGGGCCTTTCCGCCGGTGCCGCCCGGTCGGTGAAACCCCTGCTGAGCTGCGCGGATCGGCTGCCGCGCCCGGCGTTCCGGGAGCGCCGCCGCCGCTCGGTACGCGCCGTTTCGCCCGGCAGGGGGGCGGTCGGCGGCCCGGTGTTGCCGCCTCCGCCCCGTCGTTCGCCCCGTCGTCCGTCCGGGAGGTCGCGTCCGGGAGGTCACACCCGGGAGGTCACACCCGGGAGGTCACACCCGGGCGGGCTCCGCCCGGTCCGCGGGCACCGGCGCGGCGTGCGCCGGGAGGTGCTTCAGCAGCCGGTGGGCCGTCGCCGAGGCGGCGACCATGAGGACCAGCCCGACCGCCGCCGCGACGTGCAGACCGTCGGTGAAGGCCGACCGCGCGGCGTCCAGGACGTCCGTGCCGATCCGGCCCGGCAGCCGGCCCGCGGCGGCGACCGCGCCGCCCAGCGTGTCCGACGCCGCCCTGGCGGCGTCGGCCGGCAGGCCGGCCGGGAGTGCGCCGTCGAGCCGGGACCGGTAGACCGCGGCGCCCGCCGCGCCGAGCAGGGCGATGCCCAGGGAGCTGCCGAGTTCGACCGCGGTCTCCGAGGTGGCGGAGGCGGCGCCGGCCTGCTCGGGCGGGGCGGCGGAGACCACCATCTCGGCGGTCAGGGTCATGGTCCCGACGCTGCCGGCCGCCAGCACGCCGGCCGCCGTCAGGATCAGCGCGAGCGGGGAGTGCGGGCCGACCGCCGTCATCATCGCGAAGCCGGCCGCGCCGATCAGGAAGCCGCCGGCCATCAGGTGCGCGGGGCGGACCCTGCCGGCCAGCGCACCGGAGAGCCCGACGGCGGCCCCGACCCCGACGCTCGGCACCAGCGCCCAGAGCGACGCGGTGAGCGGGCTCATGCCCTTGACCAGCTGCAGGTACTGCGAGGTGAAGAGGGTGAAGCCCATCATCGCGAACATCGCCATGGTGTTCACCGTGATCGCCGCACTGAAGGTTCGCAGGCGAAACAGGCCCAGGTCGAGCAGCGGGTGCTCGGCGCTGCGCTGGCGGCGCAGGAACGCCGCGCCGAGCAGCAGTCCTACCGGCAGTGCCAGGGCGGGCGGCAGGCTCCAGCCGTCCACCGCGAGGGTCTTGACGCCGTAGACGAGCGGCATGATCGCGGCCAGCGACAGGGCGGCGCCCGGCAGGTCGAAGCTCCCGGCCCGCGGGGTGCGGTGCTCGGGCAGCAGGAAAGGCGCGACGACCGGCACCAGGGCCATCACCGGGACCGCGATCAGAAAGGCCGACCCCCACCAGAAGTGGGCCAGCAGCAGGCCGCCCGCGACCGGTCCCAGGGTGGCCCCGCCGGTGAGCGCCCCGCCCCAGGCGGCGAGCGCGATCCGACGCTGCCCGGGGTCGTGGAACATGGTGCGGATCAGCGCGAGCGTCGAGGGCATCACGGTGGCACCGGCGACCCCGAGCAGGGCGCGGGCGGCGATCAGCTGGCCGGCGCTGTCCGCGTGGGCGGCGAGCAGCGAGGCCGCGGCGAAGCCGGCCGCGCCGGTCATCAGCAGTCGGCGGCGGCCGATCCGGTCGCCCAGGGCGCCCATCGTGATCAGGCACCCGGCCAGCAGGAACGAGTACATGTCCATGATCCACAGCTGCTGGGTGCCGCTCGGCGCCAGGTCGGTGCTGATGAACGGGACGGCGAAGAAGAGAACGCCCATGTCCATGGAGAGGACCAGTACGGGGAGCAGCAGGACGGCGAGGCCCGTCCACTCGCGGCGGCCGGCGAGGCCGTGGGATGTGGTCATGGGGAAGACGGTACGAGCGTTTCAGACGTGTGTCTAGTACATGCGTCTCACTCAATCGTCCAAGACATCTGTCCATGTGAGGGCGTAGCATCCGACCATGGGAAATCGAGAGGACCTGCTGTCCGGCGCCAAGCGCTGCCTGTACGAGAAGGGCTACGGGCGCACCACCGCCCGTGACATCGCGTCCGCCTCGGGGGTCAGCCTGGCGGCGATCGGCTACCACTTCGGCTCGAAGGAGGCGCTGCTCAACCAGGCCCTGGTCGAGGCGATCGGGGAGTGGGGCGGAGCGCTGGCCACCGCGGTCGAGGCCGCCGAGGCCGGCGCGGACGGCCCGCAGGAGGTGTTCGCCGCCGTCTGGGACGAGGTGCTGAAGAGCTTCGCCGAGCACCGGGGCCTGTGGGCGGCCCAGTTCGAGGCGATCGCCCAGGTCTCGCACGCGCCGGAGCTCAGGGAGCAGCTCGGAGCGGCGCAGAAGCGGGGGAGGCTGGGGCTCTCGGCGCTCTTCCAGGGCCTGCCCACGGTTCCCGACACCGAGGACGAGCTGGCCCGGGGCATCTTCTACCAGGCCCTGCTGGCCGGTCTGGCGGCGCAGTGGATGGCGTCCCCGGAGCAGGCCCCGAGCGGCCGGGACTTCCTGCGCGGCCTTCAACTGGTCAGCGGGAGCGTGCTGAACCCGCCGCAGCCGACCCCGTAGGACCGCGGCGGGCCCGGCGCCGGCCGGCCGGGCCGGGGCAGCGGGTGCCGACCGCGGAACGGCGCCGGCGGGTCAGTTGGTGACGGCGGTCAGCAGCACCACGGAGTCGACGTGCGCCAGCAGCCCGTGCCGCTCCTGCGGGATGGGCTGCAGTTGCCCCGTGGACAGCTCCTGGCGCCGCCCGGCGATGGTCACCGACACCCGGCCGCGCAGCACCTGCAGGCTCGCGGCGGCCGGTGCGTTGTGCTCGTCCAGTGAGGTGCCGGCGGTCAGCGCGATCACGGTCTGCCGCAGCACCCCGTCATGGACCACCAGGTGGGCGCTGCGCCCGTGCGGGCTGGCGGCGGCCTTCGCGGCGTGGTCGTCGGCGAGCTGTACGAGATCGTCCATCGCGTCCTCCTGCAGGGGCCCCCGTCCGCGACCCTAGATCCGACCGGCCCGGATCCGCACGCCGACCGCGCGCGGCCGGCCGGCCCCCTCCGCCGCCGGCGGGTCGCACGCCACCCGCGGCACGCCCGTACCCCCGTCCGGCCGTACCCCGGGTGCGGGGGCGGGGCATCGGACCGAAGGTGGCCTCATGGCGAATCAGAATGTCCTCAGTGGATTCCAGGTCAACCGCTCCCTCCTGGCCGGCGGAGCGGTGCTCAGCGGCATCGGGGCGGCACTCGGGCTGGCCGGCGCGGCGATGGTCGGCGTGGCCCTCGTCTCGGCCGGGCGTGGGTGGGTGCGGCAGCTGGACACCCCGCCCGCCGAGCTGGCCAGTCGCACCCTCCGGGGTGCCAGGACGGCTTCGATGGCGGGCTGGGAGGCATGGCGGGCGGAGCAGGGCGCGTCCAGCAACTGACCGGTCCGCCGCCGCGGTGGCGGCCCGCACCCCCCCGAGCCGCTCCGGCGGGATCCTCCGGAGCGGCTCGGTCGCGCGCCGGCACGGGACGGCGACGGGCCTACAGCCCCAGCGACTTCGCGATGATCGTCCGCATGACCTCGCTGGTGCCGCCGTAGATCCGGAACACCCGGTTGTCGGTGTAGAGCCGGGCGATCGGGTACTCCAGGATGTAGCCGTAACCGCCGTGCAGCTGGAGGCACTTGTCGATCACCTCGGAGGCCGACTCGGTGCAGAACAGCTTGGCCGCGGCGGCGTCGGCCACCGTCAGCCCGCCCTCCTGGTAGAGCTCCAGCGCCCGGTCGATCATCGACTGCTGGGCGACCACCTGGGCCTCGCAGTCGGCCAGCACGAACTTGGTGTTCTGGAACTCGGCGACCGCCTTGCCGAACACCTTGCGGTCCTTCACGTACTGGACGGCGAAGCGCACGGCCGCCGCCGCGGAGGCGTACGCGCCCACCGCGATCGCGAGCCGCTCCTGCACCAGGTTGTGGGTCAGGTAGCTGAAGGCCCGGCCCTCCTCGCCGAGCAGGTCGGCCACCGGCACCCGGACGTCGCTGAAGGCGAGTTCGGCGGTGTCGGAGGTGCGCAGGCCGATCTTCTGCAGCTTGCGGCCGACCGTGTAGCCCTCCGACGTGGTGTCCACGCACAGGATGGACAGACCCGCCCGGCGGTCGGCCGGGTCGTGGGGCGAGGTGCGGGCGATCACCAGCACCAGGTCGGCGAGCACGCCGCCGGTGATGAAGGTCTTGGCGCCGTTGAGGACGTAGTGGGTGCCGTCCTCGGACAGCTTCGCGGAGGTGGTGATGCCCGCGAGGTCCGAGCCCGCACCAGGCTCGGTCATCGCGATGGCCGTCATGATGTCGCCGGAGACGAAGCCGGGCAGCCAGCGCCGCTTCTGCTCCTCGTTGGCGTACTCCAGCAGGTACGGCAGCACCAGGCCGGTGTGCACGCCGGCCGAGCCGAACGTCACGCCGGCGCGGGCGCACTCCTCGGTGACGACCGCCTGGTACTTGAAGCCCGTCTCGCCGGCGCCGCCGTACTCCTCGGGGACCTCGATGCCGAAGACGCCGAGCGCGCCGATCCTGCGGTAGAAGTCGCGCGGCGGGTGGCCCTCGGCCTCCCAGCTCTCGTAGACCGGGGCGACCTCCTTGGAGATGAAGTCCCGGACGGTCTCCCGGAAGGCCTCGTGGTCCTCGTTGAACACGGTACGGCGCACGACGGCGCTCCCTTCGGTGGTGCTCCTGCGGGGGCCTGGCGCGGTCGACGGCCAGGAGGATCGCGCGACAAGTTAATCGCGGGTAGCTTCTGCTGTCCATAGCGGCCGCCGAGGATCGCGGCCGGCCGAACCGACCGGCTCAGCTGGGAGGATCCGGCGGTAAGTGAATCCTTGGTAGCCTGCGGGCGGGCCCGGTGCGCGGGTCGGCGCGGCAGAGGAGCACGACGGTGGCGGACGCGGCGCGGGAGCGGCCCCCGGCGGGCAGGCGCCCGGCCGGGCGCAGGGCGCAGATCGTGCTGCTCGCGGCCGACCGCTTCCACCGCGGCGGCTACCACCAGGTCTCGATGGCCGACATCGCCGAGGGCGTCGGGATCACCGCGCCGGCCCTCTACCGGCACTTCCGGGGCAAGCCCGAACTCCTCCACCAGGTGATCCGCTCCGGGACGGACGCGCTCGCGGCCGGGGTGGGTGCGGCCGGCTCGGTCGACGGGCTCTGCCGGGCACTGGCCGGGGTGGCGATCGACCATCGCGCACTCGGCACGCTCTGGCAGCGTGACGCCCGCCTGCTGCCGCCCGCCCTGCGGGCCGGCCTGCGCCGGGACCTGCGCGCCGACGTCCGCCTGATGGCCTCGACCCTGCGCGCCGAGCGTCCCGGACTTCCCTCCTTCGACGCCGAGTTGCTCTGCTGGTCGGCGCTGTCGGTCTACGGCGCCCTCTCCCACCACACCTTCGCGCCGCCGCGCCGGCGGTTCGAGGGGCTGCTGACCGCCATCGGGTCGGCGCTGCTGGCGGTCTCCTTCGACGGGGCCCGGCCGGAGCCCCCGCTGCCGGCGCCGGCCGCCGTGCCGCGGCAGCGCAACCGCCGCGAGGAACTCCTCGCGGTCGCCGTCCAGCTCTTCCACGAGCGCGGCTTCGACAACGTGAGCACCGGCGAGCTCGGTGCGGCCGTCGGTATCGCGGGGCCGAGCGTCTACCGGCACTTCGACACCAAGGCGGCCCTGCTCGCCGCCTCGCTGGTGCGCTGCCGGGAGCGGCTGTGGCACGAGGTGGAGGCGGCGATCACCGGCGCGGCGGCGGGCGGCGCCGCACCGGACGGCGATCCGGCGGGGGCCCTGGCGGCCGGGCTGCGGGCGTACATCGGCTTCGCCCGCCGAAACCGCCACTACCTCGGGGCGATGCTGAGCGAGACCGAGCGGCTGGCCCCGGCCGACCGCAGGGCCGCCGTGGACTTCCGCCGGGACTTCCTGCGGACCTGGGTCGGGCTCCTGCGGCAGGTACGCCCCGGGTACGACAACGCGGAGGCCCGGATCCGGGTGCACTCGATGTTCGCGCTGGTCAACGACGGGGTGCGGAACGGTCCGCAGAGTGCGCGGGCGGATCTGGCGGACTGTCTGGAGCGGATGAGCCTGGCCGTCCTCGGCCTGTGAGCGAGCCGGCCCGGGACGGGGACCGGGACGGGCCGCCCGGCGGGAGCGGGAGCGGCGGTGGACCGCCACCGGGCCCCGTGCGGGCGGTCGGTGGCGGTCCCGGGCAGCGGCCGGGCACGTCGGCCGGGCGGCCCGGCCACCGGCCGGACCGACGACCGGCCTAGTAGAGGACGAACGGGTAGTAGACCTCGTGCGCGACGGCGGTGTTGCCCTGAAGGGCGCCGACCCCGCCGGTGTTCCCGGCCACCCCGGTGTTGTTGTTCTGGTTGCCGGCGCCAGAGCCCGTGGCGCCGGCCTGCGAGGCGGCGGCGTTGCCGAGCACACCGCCGACGATGTTGCCGGAGCCGGCGCTGCTGACGACGCTGCTGTTGGAGTGGTCGGCGGCTGCGGCGCCGTCGTCGGCCCGGGCGGTGCCGACCCCCACGAACAGGAGGGCTCCGAGGGCGGTGACGGCGGCGACTGCGCGAATGCGGGACACGATGGTCTCCCTGAAGGACGGGTGCGAGAGTTGGCGCCCCCGGAGTGGCCGCCCCGGGAGTGCGCCGTTGCCTGACGTCGCGTGGTCAGCGTTCACCAGGGGGCGGGCCCGGTTCCATCGAACCGGGCACAGTTCGCCCGATGGTGTCATCCCGGCCGCCCGGCACCGGAACGGGCCGCACCGCACCGGGGCCCGCCGGGACGGTCGGAATCCCCCGGCCGGGGCCCGGACCCGGCCGCGACGATTAAGGAATGGTCCGCGCAATAGTCGTACTGGCACACTGTGGCCTCATGTCTGAAGGCCACCGCTCCGACCCCGTGCCCGCCGAAGATCTGCGTACGACCGAGGTCGACCTCGGTGGTCTGGTGAGCGTCCTCGCCACGCACCTCTACTCCACACCGCTGGTCGCGTTGCGCGAACTCGTCCAGAACGCCCACGACTCGCACACCCGGCGCCGGCTGGAGGACCCGGACGGCGGCCACCCGCCGCTGATCCGCGTCCGCGGCGACTCCGCGCGGCGTACCGTCAGCATCGAGGACACCGGCGCCGGCCTGACCGAGCCGGAGATCCACTCCTACCTGGCCACCGTCGGCACCGGGTACACCCGGCTGCTGCGCGAGGTCACCGGCGACGACGCACTGATCGGCGCGTTCGGCCTCGGCTTCCTGTCGGCCTTCTCGGTCGCCGACGAGGTCACCGTCACCACCACCTCGCACCGCGAGCCCGCCCTGGGCCACCGCTACCGCAGCCGCGGCGGCGAGCAGTACAGCGTGGAGGCGACCGCCGCCCGCCCGGGGCCCGGCAGCGTCGTCGAGCTGACCCTCAAGGCCGAGCACGCGCACCTCGCCGACGAACACGCGCTGCGCGAGGTGCTCGGCCGGTACTGCGTCCTGCTCCCGATCCCGGTGTACGTCGGCGACGACGACCGGCCGGTCAACGACGTGCCGGTGCCCTGGCGCGAGTCCGTGCCGGGAGACCCGCACGCCGCCCGGATGCGGTTCGCCGCCGCGTTCGGCCGGCGCTTCGAGCCGCTCACCGCCTTTCCCGTCACCCCGGTCGAGGGCGGCACCGACGCGGTCGGCCTGCTCTGGGTCCAGGACGGCGGTACGTACGGCAGCAGCGACAACCGCGACCTCGCCGTCTACCTGCGCGGCATGCTGCTCTCCGAGGACGCCCGGGACCTGCTGCCCAGCTGGGCCGGGTTCGTCGGCGGCGTGGTCGAGTCCAGCCGGCTGACGCCGACCGCCAGCCGGGAGGACCTCCAGCGCGACGATCACTACCGCGCCCTCCAGCAGGCGCTCACCGACGCCATCGTCGACGGCCTCTACGAGACCGCCCGGCTGCACCCCGCCGCCTGGCGCCGCATCCTCGCCCGGCACGGTCAGGACCTGCTCGGCGCCGCGCTCTGCGACGACCGGCTGTTCACCCTGCTCGCCGACGACGTCCCGGTGCCCACCTCGCAGGGCGACCTGACGGCGGGCGCACTGCGGGCCGCCGGCGGTGGCGCGGTGCACGTCGCGCTCGGCAGCAGCGGCGGGTTCGAGGAGATGCTCTACCGCGCCATGCAGGTGCCGATCGCCCGGGGCGACCGGTACGCGGTGCTGCCGTTCCTGCGCCGCTACGCCCGGCTGCGGGAGTGCCGGATCGTCGAACTCGGCAGCGAGAACGGCAACCGCGAGCTGTTCCGCGAGCCCGAGCGGCCGCTGCCCGCGGAGGAGCGCGCCTGGCTGGCCGCCGCCCTGGCGGACGACGGCGAGCAGCTGGTCCCGGCCCGCTTCGACCCGCCCGGGCTGCCGCTCGTCCTGGTGCCCGACCGGGAGGCCGAGCTCAAGTCCCGGATCGAGGACGACCGGGCGGACGGCCGGATCCCGTCCGCCGCGCTGCGGCTCGCCCGGGCCTTCACCGCCCGCACCGGCGGTGAGGTCAGGGCCCGGCTCTACCTCAACCTCGCCGCACCCGCCGTCCAGGACCTGCTCACCGCCTACCGCGCCGGGCACACCGGCGCGGCGACGGCGGCCGGGCTGCTCAGCTCGCTCAAGGTGATCATGGCCGCCGCGTCCGGGCCGTCCTCGGCCGGCGCACCCGCCGGCGATCTGACCGCCGCGCTGGCCGGCATCGGCACCGCCGTCCGCGCGCTCACCGCGGCCCGGCCCGCCGGTCTGGCGGCGGTCCCCGACACCCTGCCGGACGAGGACCCGGCGTGAGGCCGCGCCGCCCGCGCCCGGCCACGCCGCACCCGGCCCCGGCCCCGGCCCCGCACCCGGCCACGCCGCACACCGCCGCACCGCACACCGGCGGCGGCCCGGCCGTCGCCACCGCACCGCCCGACCCGCAGGGGGAGACCGCATGAGCAGTGACATCTGGGCCTGGGTCCACGACGCCCACCGGCAGCTGGCCGAGGCCGGCCACCACCGCCTCGCCGAGGCCATCTACGAACTCCCCGGTCACGCCAACGAGGGCCGCAACGAGCAGCTCGACGCGGTGTTCCCCGAAGCGCTGGCCACCGCGCGGTCGCTGGACCTGCCCTGGGTCGAGGTCTATCTCAGGCACTGGCGGATGCAGAACCTGCTCAACAAGCGCCACCAGGGCGAGCTGGCCCTCCCCGAGGCGGTGGACCTGCTGGAGTTCGCCCACCGCGAGCAGACCGAGAGCTGCCCGCAGTCGGTCTGCGTGGTGCAGGACTTCGCGATCTGCCACGCGCGGGTGGACGGTCCGGGCTACGTCCCGGAGCGGCTCGCCGTCCTCGGGGAGACGCTGGAGCGGATCGAGCCCGCCCGGGCCTGCTTCGACTGCCTCTCCCGCGAGTACTCCGACGCGCTGGAGGACGACGGGCGGCCGGCGGAGGCGCTCTCCCACCTCGACACCGCCGCCACCCGGATGCAGGCGGCCGGCCAGCGGCTCTCCCTGCACTTCCACCACGCCCGGGCCGGCACGCTGCACCTGCTGGGCCGGGACGAGGAGATCCTCACCCTGCTGGACACCGCCGAGCAGGCCGAACGGGCCCGCGGCGCCGAACTCAGCGACAGCGACCGCCGCTGGGGCGCGCTGCAGCGGGCCCGCGCCCTCGCCCGCCTCGGCCGCACCGACGAGGCCCTCGCCCTGCTGCCGTCGATCGACCAGGCCGAGCAGTACGCGGATCTGCGTCCCGTCTGGGTCGACACCGTCGAGATCCTGGTCGCCGCCGGCGTACGGGAGAACACCGCCGGGCTCGGCGCCGCCCTCACCGGCTGGGTCGGCTACCTGGACTCCACCGGATCCCACCGCCCCTGTGTGGACCTGCTGCTGTCGGCCGGCCGGCTGGCACTGGCTCGCGGCGCCCGGACGGTGGCGCTGACCCTCGCCGCCACCGGCGAGCGCAAGCTCGCCCTGCTGCGCCGTACCGAGGGCGTCGCCGAGCTGATCGCCGAGCTGCGGGCCGCGGCCGAAGCGCTGCCGGTTCCGCCGCTGCCGGTGCCGCCGGCCGAGCTGGTGGCGCTGCTCGACGCCCGGACGCAGGAGGGGGACCAGGAGGCCGACGCGGATCTTCTCGCCGCCGCGCACGCCCGCCACGAGGAGGGCCCTGAGTCCGCCGAGCACCTGGCCGCGGGCACCGAACTGGCCGTCCGGCTGGCCGGTGCGCTCGGAGCCCTGGGACACACCCGGGCCGCCACCGACCTGCTCTGGGAGCGGCTCGACCGGGATCCGGGGCACGAGAACCTGGCCGGCCTGCTCGGCTCCGTCCTGATCGACGCCGGGGACGGCGAGGGGGTCCGCCGGCTGGCCGACCGCCTGCAGGACGTCAGCCCCGCCGACGCGCACTGGACGCGGGCCCGCTGGGCCGCCGCCGAGAGCCGGTGGGCCGACGTCGGCGAGCACTGCGCCGCGCTGCTGGCCCAGGAGCCCACCCGGATCAACACCCGACGGCTGGCCGCGGCCGCGGCCACCGAACTGGGCGACCACGGGCAGGCCCAGCGCCTCTACGAGGAGATCCTGCTGCACGCCCTCCCGGCCGAGGGCACTCCACCGCAGGAGCGGCACCGTACCGTCCAGGAGTCCGACCTCTGGCAGCTGATCACCGCCGCCACCGCGAACCGGGACTGGCAGGCCGTCCGCTCGGCCGGCGCCCGGCTCGGGCTCGCCTTCGACCGGCCGCACGGGCCGGTGGACGAGGAGTGGCAGCTGATCACCGTCCGCGCCACCAGGACGGGCGGCGCGAACGTCGACCTCCCGGCGGTGCGGACCGGCCCGGCCACCGCCCGGATCCTGCCGGTGCTCGGCGACGACGTGCCGCTCAACCACAACGACGTCGTGGTCTTCGCGCCCGCGCTGCTGGAGGCGGCACCGGGTGCGGACGCCCCGCAGCAGGTCCGCGAGCGCTGGCGGCCGGTCTTCCGGCTGCTCACCCTGCTCGACCCGGCCGGCTACACCACCTACTGGATCGACGGCGGCTGGCCGGGCGACAAGAAGTGGGCGTCCTTCCGCAAGGAGCTGGCCGAGGCCGGCTACGGGGTCTGGGCCTACAGCGGGGACGAGTACGCGATCACCGATCCGGGCGACGAGGACGGGCGGCTGCCGGGCGTCTACGCGGCGCTCGGCGTGCCGCCCACCGCCGGGTGCGCCGAGGCGGACGCGTTGCTGCACCGGCTGACCAGGCGGTGGAAGCACCCGCTCGCCTGGCCCGACCTGGCGAAGGCGGCGGGCGCCGACACGGCCCGGCACGAGGAGACCGTCCGGCGTTACGGCCTCTGAGCCGTTCGTCCCCGGGCCGGTACGTCCTCGGCCCGGGGACCGCTGCCGCCGTGCTCCGGACACCGCGCGTCCGCCCGCCCGGACGGTGTGTCAGACCACGGCGAGCCGGTCCACCAGCAGCTCCACCCTCGACTCGGTGTCCTGCGGCAGCAGCCGTCCCGACCGGGTCAGGGTCGCCACCCCGTGCAGGGACGCCCAGAACACCTCGGTGAACAGCCCCGGGGCGACGCCGTCCCCGGCCACCTCGCCGAGGCACTCCAGCAACGCGGCGAAAGCGTCCTTGAGGGGGGCGGGGGTTTCCTCCTGTGCGTACGCGAGGCCGCCGTCGAGCTGGAAGATGGCGTCGTAGACCGCCGGGTTGCGTGCGGCGAAGTCGAGGTAGGCGCGGGCGAGGGCGTACACCCGGGCGCGCGGGCCGTCCGCGGGGGCGGCGGTGACGGCGGTGACGGCGGCCCGCACCGCCGCGGCCAGCTCGGTGGCGCCCTGGAGGGCGACGGCGCCGATGATCTCGCGCTTGCCGCGGAAGTGGCTGTAGAGGACGGGCTGGCTGTATTCGATGCGCTCGGCGAGCAGGCGGGTGGTGACCGCGTCCCAGCCCTGCTGCTCGGCGAGTTCGCGGGCCGTCGCCACGATGAGGCGCTCGCGAGCCGCCCGCTCGCGTTCCTTGCGTTCCTGTACCGACATGAATTGATCCTAGCACCGCTAGACAAGAGAGCGATAGCAGTACTAGCGTTGCATCGTCATCTAGCGGCACTAGATACCAGAGGATCATCATGCTCAACGCACTCGAGGTCGTCACCACCGTGATCGTCGGCGTGATGGTGGGGGTGGAATTCTCCGTCGCCTTCGTCATGAACCGGATCCTCAACGCCCTCCCGGAGGACAGCGCCCAGCTGGGCCATGCCCACGGAGGCCGGATGCTCGGCGCCGTGATGCCGGTCTGGTACATCGGCTCGCTCGTCCTCGTGGTGGCCTGGGCCGTCGCCGCATGGCACCACCACGGCACCGGCCTGGTCGTCGCCGCCGGCGCCCTGCTGATCCTCAGCGTGGTCATGTCGGTCCTGCTGCTCGTCCCGATCAACAACCGGAACAGGACGTGGACCCCCGACAACCGGCCCGCCGACTGGAAGCAGCAGCTCAGCCGCTGGGAGCGCTGGCACTACGCCCGCGTCGCGCTCATCGTCGCCGCCTTCGCCCTGCTGGTCAGCGCCCTCGCCTGAGCCCACGGGCCCACCCGCCCGAAGCGCCGCGCTCCTGTCCGCCTCCCCGCGCCCGCCGGCCACGACCACACCGAGCCGGCCCCGGACCGCTCCCGGTAGGCACAGGACGTGAGCCCGGCAGGCCGCGACGTACATGTGCATCCGCGAGGCGGATCAGGCAAGGTGTAACGGACGATCGAGGGGTGGCCGGGCCACCAGGGGAGGCAGGGAGCGGACGTGCCGAAGCGGGGCCGACCGGGCGGCGGCAAGAAGGCCAGGAACAGGTCCACCCGCCCCGCCCCCCGGGTGCACCCCGCGGACGCCCCGCCCACCGAGGGGCTGCTCGGGCACCCCGCCCCGCCCGGGAGCGCCGTCCCGCTCGCCCCGACGGCGCCCGCGACCGAGGGCCTGCTGACCCCTGCCCCCGGCCCGCTCGGGGCGCGGACCGCCGCCGCCGAACTCCGCGCGACGGACCTGCGCACCACCGCGCCCCGCCCGTCCCCGCCCGCCGCCGACTCCCCCCGGGGGAGCGGCTCCGGCTACCTGCCCGGGCCGGAGGACACCCTCTCCCCCGAGGACTGGCGCGCCGCCGGCTACACCCCGCCGGGCGGAGTCGCCGTACCGGCCCTGAACCCCGGCGCGCCCGGTGACGCCCCCTGGCCCGACCGGATGCGCACGCTGCTGCGCACGCCGATGTCCGAGCGCCCGGCCTTCGAGCGGACCCCGCGCGAACTGCACCCCGCCGCCGGCCGCAACGTACCGCGCATCCTCGACCTGACGCTGCGCATCGGCGAACTGCTGCTGGCCAGCGGCGAGGCCGCGGAGGACGTCGAGGCCGCCATGCTCGGCATCGCCCACGCGTACCGGCTGGACCACTGCGAGCCGCAGGTCACCTTCACCCTGATCGGGATCTCCCACCAGCCCTCACTGGTCGAGCCGCCGGTCACCGCCGACCGGGTGGTGCGCCGCCGCACCTCCGACTACACCCGGCTCGCCGCGGTCCACCAGCTGGTCGCCGACATCACCGCCGAGCAGGTGAGCGCCAACGACGCCTACCGCCGGCTCGCCGAGATCCGCCGCAACCGGCACCCGTACCCGGCCTGGCTGCTCTCGCTCACCACCGGCCTGCTGGCCGGCGCGGCGACCTTCCTGGTCGGCGGCAAGATCGACGACAAGGCCTGGCTGGTCTTCGCCAGCGCCTTCGTGGCCGCCATCCTCGGTGACCGGCTGGCCTCGTTGATCGCCCGGCGGGGGCTGCCCGAGTTCTACCAGTTCGTGGTCGCCGCGATGCCGGCCGCGCTCTCCGGCATCATCCTGTCCTTCAACGACTTCGGCCTGCGCGGCTCGGTCGTCATCACCGGTGGCCTGTTCGCCCTGCTGCCCGGCCGGGCGATGGTCGCCGCCGTCCAGGACGGTCTGACCGGCTTCTACATCACCGCCGCCGCGCGGCTGCTCGAAGTGATCTACCTGGTCGCGGGCATCGTCATCGGCGTGATGCTGATCCTGTACCTGGGCGTCGGGTTCAACGCCAAGCTCAACCCGGACGAGAGCCTGGTGGGGATCAGCTACCCGCCGGTGCAGTTGGCCGCGGCGATGGTGCTGACGCTGGCCTTCGCGACGCTGCTGCAGACCGACCGCCGGAGCCTGCCGCTGGTCACCCTGAACAGCATGGTGGGCTGGTCCAGCTACGGTGTGCTGGTGCACAACGCCGGGGTCTCCCCGATCGTCGCCACCGGCGTCGCGGCCGGTCTGGTCGGCCTGTTCGGCCAGCTGGTGGCCCGCTACCGGTACGCCTCGGCGCTGCCGTACGTGACGGCGGCGATCGGCCCGCTGATGCCGGGATCGGCGATCTACCTCGGCATGCTCTCGTTCGCGCAGGGCCACTCCAGTGCCGGGCTGCTGTCGATCAGCCGGGCGGCGGCCATCGCGATGGCCCTGGCCATCGGGGTGAACCTCGGAGGCGAGATCGCGCGTCTCTTCATGAAGATCCCTGGAGGTCCCGAGCGCCCCGCCCTCCACCTGGCCACGCCACGGCGGGCCGCCAAGCGCACCCGGGGGTTCTGAGCGGACATCGGGCCGCGGGGCCCGGCCACCGGCGGCAGGGTCCGACGGCAGGGACGGCGACGGGCCGGACGGACGGAAAGCGGGCGGCCGATCCCTCCGGCGCAGCACCAGGAACGAAGGTAAGACCGCATGAACCTCGCACAGCTGAGCCTCGACCCACTGCTGGACGGCTACCAGCGGCACATCGTCGACGCGCACAAGCAGCCGCTCTTCCTGCTGCTGGTCGGGTTCATCTGCTCCTTCGTCTGCATCCGCTTCAGCGTCCGGATGATCCGGGCCGAGGTCCGGTGGTGGCCCGGCAACATCACCCCCGGCGGGCTGCACATCCACCACATGGTGTTCGGCCTCGGATTCCTGCTGGTCGGCGGCATCGGGGTGTTCGCGACCAACGGCGGCCACCCGTGGATCGACTGGTTCGGGTTCAGCTTCGGCATCGGCTGCGGCCTGGTGCTGGACGAGTTCGCGCTGATCCTGCACCTGGACGACGTCTACTGGAGCGCGCAGGGCCGCAAGTCGGTGGACGCGGTGATCTTCGGCATCCTGTTCACCGCGCTGCTGCTCACCGGGTACGTCCCGCTGGGGGTCGTGCCGAGCCAGGGCACCCGCTGGGGGCTGGTGGCGGTGATCGTGGTGAACGCGCTGGTGTCCGTCGTCGCTCTGCTCAAGGGCAAGGTCTGGACGGGGCTGCTCGGCATCATGGTGCCGGGCCTGTCCTGGATCGGCGCCGTCCGGCTGGCCCGGCCCAGCAGCCCCTGGGCGCGCTGGCGGTACGCCGGCCGCCCGCGCAGGAGGGCTCGCGCGCTCCGGCGCGAACGCCTGCTGCACCGGCGCGCGGACCGGGCACGAACCTGGCTCTTCGACCTGATCGCGGGCGCGCCCGACAAGGTCCCCGCGCACCACACCGCCACCCACCGGGTCGCCGAGCGCATGGCCGCCGGTGCCACCGCCCACCTGGACGCGCACGAGGCGCGCGCCCTGGCCCGCCGCTCCGCCCGGCTGGCCGACCGCCGCTCGGCGTCGGCGCCCCCCGCCACCCGGGCGCCGGCGGCGGCCGACGGCGGCGACACCGACCGGCAGCGCAGGGCCCGCCGGCGCCGCCGCGCCGTCCGGGCCGGCCGCAGCAGGACGTACGCCGTCCGCCCGGGATCGGCCGAACCCGCCGCGGGGCCGGTCGCGGGGCCGGTCGCCGGGGGCGCCGTCTCCCCGGTGCGCCCGCCCGGCGGACAGCCTGCGCGCCGTCATCTGCGACCGCGCGCCCCCCGCGTCCGGCGCTAGGCCGGGGGCCGGAGCGGCCCGCTCCTTGGATGTTCACCCGGCTGACCAGGCGCAACCGCCAGGTGTGCACGGTCACCCCTGAGATCATGACGAAGAGTGATCGCTCTGCTACGGAAAGGAAGGTCCCGGCCGGCCGCCGGGCCGAGGCGGCCCTGGGCCGGACGGATCCCCGACCGGACGGAACGCCTGACCGGACCGTGGCCAGACCTGTGAGAAGGGCTTCTCGTGGCACGCAGACTTCTGCCCGTCGTTCTGCTCGCGCTCACCGCCGTCCTGGGGCTGCTTCCGGCCGCCGGAGCGAGCGCCGCCGCCGTGAGCGCCGGCCCGCCGCCGGTCGATGTGCCGGCGACCGTTGCCACGCCGCCCGATGCCACGCCGCCCGATGCCCCGCCGGCCGAGGAGGCGGCGGCCCCTCCCTCCACCGACGACATCGCCCGGGCCCGGGCCGATGCCGATCGCCGGGCCGCCGCGACCGCCGCCGTCGAGGGCCGGCTCACCGAGGCCGCCGCCGAACGGGACCGGGCGATCCGCACGGCCGAGCAGGCGGTCGAGGTCTACAACGGTGCCCAGGCGCGGCTTCTCCGGGCCCGGGCCGAGGAGAGCGCCGCGCTCCAGAGGGCCGCCGTCGCGGAACTCGCCCGCTACCAGGCCACCGACGACGCCGCCCGGCTGGCGGCCGAGACCTACCGCCAGGGCGCCACCGCCGAGCTCTCCGCGATCGACGCGCTGTTCGGCGCCCCCGGCCCGCGCGCGGCCGGCGCACAGGCGGCCGTGGTCGGGGTGGTCAGCGGTCGCATCCGGCAGATCCTGGATGCCGCGACCGGCACGGCGGCCGACGCCGCCCGTGCCTCGGCCACCGCCCGGCAGGCCACCGCGGCGGCCGAGCGGGCCGCGGCCGCCGTACGGGCGGCCAGAGACGGCGCGCAGGCGCGTACCCAGGAGCGGCAGAGCGTGGTCGCCGAGCTCGGCCTGCGGCGCGAGCAACTGCTGAGCGAGCTCGCCGCCGCCCGTGACACCACCGTGGATCTGGAACGGCGCCGCCGCGACGCCCTGGAGGAGATCGCCGCCCGCGCGGCCGAGGCCGCCGCCAGGGCGGCGGCGGAGCGGGTCGCCGCCGAACAGGCCGCGGCGGAGCGGGCGGCCGAGGACAGGGCCGCCGCGGACCGTGCGGCGGGCGAAGCGGCGGCGAGCGGCTCGGCGGCGAGCGGGTCGGGGCCCGAGCGCCCCGCCGCCGACCGGGGCGCCGTCGCCCCGCAGTCGGGCGGCCCCGGCCGGTGGAGCGCGCAGGGCGCGGAGTCCGCGATCGCCTACGCCCGCTCCCGGATCGGCCTGCCGTACGTCTGGGGCGGCGAGGGCCCGGCCGGCTACGACTGCTCGGGGCTCACCATGATGGCCTGGCGCTCCGGTGGCCGGGCCCTCACCCACTTCGCGGCCGACCAGTACGCCGAGTCGACCCCGGTGACCTACCGCCGGCTCCGTCCGGGCGACCTGGTGTTCTGGAGCGACACCGGCCGTGCCGCCGACATCTTCCACGTGGCGCTCTACATCGGCGACGACCAGATGATCGAGGCCCCCAGGGAGGGCGCGGCGGTCAAGCAGGCCAGTCTGTGGATCATGGGCACGCCGGACTTCTACGCCCGCCCCTGAGTGGCCCGGTCCGGTTCGCGGACGCCACACCGGCCCGATCCGGGCGCTCCACGGCTGCGGCGCGGCCGGGTTACTCTGCCGGGTTCTCCGTGCGCCCGGGCGGCTTCGTGATCGCCGATTCGGGTGGGAAGGCGCCGGTTCGCGAGTCGGCGGCCGACGCCGAAGTGCGGGGCCCGGCCGTCGATGCCGCCGTTCCGGATCGTAACTCCCTTTGCTGGGAGCTGACTTGCGGTCATCTCGGGTACGGGGATCCGGTGGCTCGCGCCCGCTCTGCGCGGTCGCGCCGCTTGCGATTGGTCCAGACCTATTGACTGCCCTCGCCGCCCCTTCTACGATCCGGTCCGGCACAGCCTCACATGTCCCCCACCTCACCCAGAGCCGGGCGTCACGCCCCCACGCGCTGGTCATGTCCATGGCGCTCGGCGGGAAGGGAGCACAGCATGTTCCGTCGGAGATCACGTACTCCACGTCTGCCCAGCGAGTTCCGTGCCTGTCCGGATCCCGGCCGCCTCGAAGGCGACCGGGCCGGGAGCGAGCCGCTCCGAGCGCCCCGCCCGCAGCGGGCGGCCGTGGAACGCGCGTCGAAGGTGCACCCGACCGGCCCCGCCAAGCGCGGCCCGAGCGTCCTGACGCGCTCCCTCGCCGGGGCGAGCGCCGCCGCCGTCATCGGTGCCGGTCTCGTCGTGGCCGGTTCCGTCACGGCCGGGGCCGTCACCACCAACCTGGTGGCCAACCCCGGATTCGAGACCGGACTCTCCGGTTGGACCTGCACCGGCGGCTCGGGCGTGGCGGTGAGCAGCCCGGTCCACTCCGGCGCCTCCGCGCTCAAGGCCACGCCGACCGGTTCGGACAGCGCCCAGTGCGCCCAGACCATCAGCGTGCAGCCCAACTCCCAGTACACGCTGAGCGCCTACGTCCAGGGCAGCTACGTCTACCTGGGTGCCACCGGAACCGGCATTACCACCGCCCCGTCCACCTGGACGCCGAGCAGCCCGTCGTACAGCCAGCTCAGCGTCGGCTTCACCACCGGTGCGACCACCACCTCGGTGACCGTCTACCTGCACGGCTGGTACGGGCAGCCCGCGTACTACGCGGACGACGTGTCGCTCGCCGGCCCCGGCGGCAGCAGCCCCACGCCGACCACGGCGCCCCCGACGACCACGCCCCCGACCACGGCGCCGCCGACGACCGCGCCCCCGACCACGGCGCCGCCGACGACCGCGCCGCCGACCACGACTCCGCCGGGCGACACCTGCGCCACGAAGCCCAGGCCGTCCGGCAAGGTCCTGCAGGGCTACTGGGAGAACTGGGACGGCGCCGTGAACGGCGTCCACCCCGGCATGGGCTGGACCCCCATCACGGACAGCCGGATCGCCGCGCACGGCTACAACGTCATCAACGCCGCCTTCCCGGTGATCCTCTCGGACGGCACCGTCCTGTGGCAGGACGGTATGGACAGCAACGTCAAGGTCTCGACCCCCGCCGAGATGTGCCAGGCCAAGGCGGCCGGGGCGACGATCCTGATGTCGATCGGCGGAGCCGCCGCAGGCATCGACCTGAGCTCCAGCACCGTCGCCGACCGGTTCGTGGCGACCGTCGTCCCGATCCTCAAGAAGTACAACTTCGACGGGATCGACATCGACATCGAGACCGGCCTGTCCGGAAGCGGCAGCATCAACACCCTGTCCGCCTCCCAGGCCAACCTGGTGCGCATCATCGACGGCGTGCTGGCCCAGATGCCCGCCGGTTTCGGTCTGACGATGGCCCCCGAGACCGCGTACGTCACCGGTGGAAGCGTCAGCTACGGTTCGATCTGGGGCTCCTACCTGCCGATCATCAAGAAGTACGCCGACAACGGGCGCCTGTGGTGGCTGAACATGCAGTACTACAACGGCAGCATGTACGGCTGCTCCGGTGACTCCTACGAGGCCGGTACCGTCCAGGGGTTCACCGCGCAGACCACGTGCCTGAACAACGGTCTGGTCATCCAGGGCACCACGATCAAGGTGCCGTACGACAAGCAGGTGCCCGGACTGCCGGCCCAGTCCGGCGCGGGCGGCGGCTACATGGCGCCGAGCCTGGTCAGCCAGTCGTGGAACGCCTTCGGTGGCGCGCTGAAGGGGCTCATGACGTGGTCGGTCAACTGGGACGGCTCGAAGGGCTGGACCTTCGGCGACAACGTCAAGTCCCTCCAGGGCCGTTGATGTCCCGCTGAGTTCCCGCGCCCCGGTGCGCCGGCTCGCTATGGGTCGATCACCGACCGGAACCACCTCGGTGGGCGGCCCGAGCCCGGGCCGCCCACCGAGGCGCGGGCGGGGGAGGGACGGGGCCCTCGGAGCGCTGGACGTTCCGGGGCCCTGCCTTCCTGCGGGAGGGAGCCGGCGGCACCTGGGCCCGGAGTGCTCTGCTTCGGCCGTAGCCGTAGCCGTAGCCGTAGCCATAGCCGGGGCTGTTGCGGGTCAGGAGCCGCTGCCGGGATCGCTGTCCGGACGGCCCCGTGGCGGCCCCGGCGAAAAGGAGGTGCTGACGCCCACCCCCGGTCGTACGGTGGAGCGATGGGCAACGACGCACAGGACGAGACCCGCGATCCGGGATCCGGCCGACAGCAGGACGGCACCGTGATCCGTGCGATCACCGAGAACGACATCACGGCGTGGGACCGGGCACTGGTCCACGGGTTCCTGCGGCCGTACGTCGAGGACGGCAGTGAGTACCGGCTGCTGACCCTCGAACCCGGGCGCACCCTCGGCGCCTTCGACGCCGGCCGGTGCGTGGCGACCTTCCGCAGCTTCGACACCGAACTGACGGTGCCCGGCGGCGCGACCGTCGAAGCCGACGCGGTCACGGCCGTGACGGTCAGCGCCACCCACCGCCGACGGGGGCTGCTCAGCTCGATGATGACCCGCGACCTCGCCGCCGCACACGAGCGCGGCACGCCCGTGGCCATCCTGATCGCCGCCGAGTACAACATCTACGGCCGGTTCGGCTTCGGCCCGGCGACCCGCGGGCACGGCTGGAACATCGACCTGTTGCGCGCGGGCGGCCTGCGTCAGGGCCTCGCGGTCCCGCACGGCGGCCGGATCGACTTCGCCACCATGGACGAGGTCCGCAGGATCGGCCCCGACCTGCACGACCGCTGGCGGCGCGCCCGGCCCGGCGCGATCGACCGCTCCGAGCTCTGGTGGCGGCTCACGACCGGAGACCTCAAGGCGCCCGGCAGGGAGTGGAAGCAGCCCTTCGTGGCCGTCCACCGGGATGCCGACGGCGCCGTGACCGGTCTGGTCACCTACCGGGTCGACGACCACTGGGACGGCGGCTACCCCGACTGCACCCTCACCGTCGGCGACTTCCTGGCCCTCGACGGCGCCACCGCCGTGGCCCTGTGGCGGTTCGTGTTCTCGGTCGACTGGGTCCGCAGAGTCGTCGTCGGGAACATCGGCGTGGACGACCCGTTGCCGCTGCTCCTCGCCGAACCGCGCGCCGCCACCCCGGGCCCCGACAACGTCGACTTCACCTGGCTGCGGGTGCTCGACGTGGAGGCCGCCTTCGCGGCTCGCACGTACGGGGCGCCCGGCCGCGTGGTGCTGGACGTCACCGACCCGGCCGGCTACGCGGACGGCCGCTGGGCCCTGGAGGTCGCCGCCGACGGCACCGGCCGGTGCACCGCGACCACCGACGAACCGGACCTCGCGCTCGGCGCGTCGCAACTCGGGTCGCTCTACCTCGGCGGCGAGACCGTGCCGAGGCTGGCCGCCGCCTCACTGGTGACCGAGCTGCGCCCGGGCGCAGCCGCGGCGGCCGACCTGCTGCTGCGCACGCCGCTGGCGGCCTGGAACCCGGACGGCTTCTGACGGTCTTCCGGCCGACGGTGCTCCGGCCGACGGGCGCCGACCGCCCGGGTCGGAGTGGCCGGGTCGGAGCGCCCGGGTCGGAGCGCCCGGGTCGGAGCGGCCGTCGGCCGGGGCGGCCGGGCGCGGGCGGGCGCCGGCCTGTTCGGGTCCGGCAACTGCTCGTCCACCGTCCCGCGCCGTTCTTTCACGGCTTCGCGGTGCGTCCGATGGTCGGCAGGATGAAGTCCTGGATCAGTTCCTTGGCGTCGCGGACGATCGGCCGGAACACCCGGTAGCGGGAGAGGTTGATGACGCGCGCTGCCATGGGAGTCGACCGCCGGACGAATTCCCGCGTCCGCTCGGTGTCGGGCGTGCGGTCGAAGACCCAGTAGAGCACCACGATCATGAGGTGCAGCCACAGGACGTCGGGCAGCAGCTCCACCAGTTCCGCGTCCAGCTTGGGGGCCAGCTCCGAACCCTCCAGCACCTCCCGGAACAGTGCCACGGCGGTGGCCCGGGCCGGGTGGGACTCGTTGGAGAACGGGCTCAGCGAGCTGGTCGGGTCGGCGGCGGTGCGGAAGAACTGCGCCGCGAACTCGTGATACGGCGCGGCCGTGTCGAGCCAGGAGTTCAGTGTGATCTCCAGCCGCTCCGCGAATTCCCGGGTATCGGCCATGCGATTTCTGGTGTCGATCGCATGGGCGTACGTCATTCGGTCGTAGAATCCCTGGATCAGGAATTCCTTGGCCGAGAAATAGTAGTAGGCATTTCCGACCGAGACGCCCGCCTCGGTGGCAATGGCCCGCATGGTGGTCTTCTCGTAACCGCGTTCCTGGAACAGCCGCATGGCCGTCTCCAGGATCAGGGCCCGGGTCTGCTCGCTCTTGTCCGTCTTCGGTTGGGCCCGGCTGCCGGGGAGTTCGGACCCGGCGGGGGCGCCGGTCGCGAGACCGTCGTCGTCGCCCGACCTGTCCACCGGGGCCGACTTCACCCGGCCGCGGCCGAGTCGCCGCTTACGGCCGGTGCCCTCGAAGCCGTCGGTGCTGTCCGCGCCGTTCGTCGGCGTCACGTCGTCCACGGTGGTCGAGCCTAGCCCGCCGACGGGCGGGTCAGGCCGCGCGAGCGGACGGCCGGTGTGCTGCGCGGGCCACCGGCGGCGCGCGGGCCCGCGTGTCCGAGGTCGCGCGGGCCCGTCGTGACCGGCCGCCGGAACAGCTCGGGTGAAGGGTGTGGGACGCTCCTGGCATGACCCGCGAGACCAGTCCGGACACCACCGGCGTGACCATCAGGCCCGGTACCGCCGAGGACGCCGGGAGCGTGGCGGCCCTGCACGCCGAGAGCTGGCGCACCACCTATGCCGGAATCGTCGCCACCCACGCCCTCGGTGACGGTCTGGCCGCCGAGCGGCGCGAGCTCTGGGAGCTGCGCCTGACCGTCGACTACGGCGAGCCCGCCAACACGCCCGCCCTGCTGATCGCCGAGAGCGCGGGTGAGACGGTCGGTTTCGCGTACCTCGTCCCGCAACCCGACGGCCGGGTCCTGCTGGACAACCTGCACGTCCGCCCCGGCCGCACCGGCGCCGGTACCGGCGGGATGCTGATGGCCGCCGCCCGCGCCCACCTGGCCCGGCGGCATCCCGGCGCGGTGCTCTACCTGGAGGTGCTCCGGGACAACACCCGTGCGGTGGCCTTCTACGAGCGGCAGGGTGGTGTGCGAACCGCCGAGCAGGAGGGCGTCTTCCCCGGCGGTCAGGTGCTCCCCGAGTACGAGTACAGCTGGCCCGCCCGGGAGGGCTGACCGCCGGGCCGCAGCCGATCCGGGGCATGTGCACGGAGGCCCCGAACACCGCCGCATGAGGGCGCCCCGTTCGGCGCTCAGCCCTCCCGGACGGGCCAGGCGTCATTCGTTCAGCTGCCGTCCGGGGCCGGGGCCGGGGCAGGAGCCGGGGCCGGGTGCGGGGCCGGGTGCGTGGGGGCCGGGTGGGCCGCCCCCGCGCCTCCTGTGTGCAGGGTGCGCCGCCCGGCCAGGGCGATCAGCAGGGCCGTCGAGGCGGCGCCGGCCGTGAGCCAGTAGCCGGTGCCCGGCGCCGCGTGCTGGGCGATCACACCGCCGGCCGCCGCACCGGCCGAGATGCCGATGACGATGCCGGACACGGCGACCGCCATGCCCTCGTTCAGCTGCCGCTGCGGCAGCAGTTCCTGGATCATCGTCATGCCGGTCACCATGGTCGGCGCGGTGCCGGTGCCGGCCACGAAGAGGACGGCGGCGAGCACGCCGAGCCCGGCGCCGGTCAGCGCGGCGGTCAGCGGCATCAGCAGCAGGAGCGCCATCGCGGCCGTCCCGAGCAGGAAGCGGACCACCGGCGGGCGGCGGGGCCTGAGCACCCCGAGGGTCAGCCCGGCGGCGCAGGAGCCGCCCGCGACCAGGGCCAGCATGCCGCCCGCGAGGGCCTTGTGGCCGAGCGCGTCGGCGTACGCGAGGGTGGTGACCTCCATCGAGCCGAACACCACGCCGGTGGCGAGGAAGGCCGAGGCCGTCACCCGCAGGCCGGGAATGCGCAGTGGTGAACCGGCGCTGCCGCCGTCCGACGCGGCCGGCTGGACGGGTGGCTCGGTGCGGCGCTGGGCGGCGAACAGCAGCGCGCCGGTGCTGCCGCAGGCGCCGGCCACGATCAGCCCGGCCTCGGGGAACAGCGCGGTGCAGAGCAGCATCGCCAGTACCGGGCCCGCCATGAAGCAGAGTTCGTCCAGTGCCTGCTCCAGCGAGTTGGCGACGTGCCGGGCCTCGGGGTCGTCGCGGTGCACGTGGGCCCAGCGGGCCCTGGCCATGCCGCCGAGGTTCGGTGCGAAGGAGGCGGCGGCCCAGCAGACGTACAGCGTCCAGTCCGGGGCGCCGTAGTGGACGCAGAGCAGCAGCGCGCCGGCCGGCAACAGATTGAGGACGGTGGCCGGGACGGTCACCCGGGCCTGCCCGAAGCGGTCCACCAGCCTTCCGACCAGGGGCATCCCGATGGCCGCGGTCACGAGCCCGGCGGCGGAGACCGTACCGGCCAGGGCGTACGAGTCGCGACGCGTGGCGATCATCACCACGATGGAGACGCCCGTCATGGAGAAGGTCATCCGGCCGAGCAGCCCGGCCAGGGTGAAGGCGACGGTGCCCGGGGCGGCGAAGATGCGGCGGTAGGAGGTGAACACGTGACTCCAGGGCAGGGCGCACCGGTTCTCCGGTGCCGGGCGATGGGGGAGCCACCAGCCTCGCGGAGCAGTGGCGTCGCGGTCCAACACCTGTTTCGCCGTACTCACAACGATCTGTTGTTAATATCCCCGGCATGTCCCGTGACCTGCACCCGCGCCTGCTCCGCGGCTTCGTCGCCACCGCCGAGACCCTTCACTTCGGCCGCGGCGCCGAGCGGCTGCACATCGCCCAGCAGGCGCTCAGCCGGGACATCCGCTCGCTGGAGCGGGCACTCGGCGCCACGCTGTTCACCCGCACCACCCGCAGTGTGGAACTCACCGCGGCGGGAGCCCGGTTGCTGCCCCGTGCGCGGCGCCTGCTGGTCCTGCACGACGAGATCCTCACCGCCCTCGTGGACGACGGGAACCGCCCGCTGCTGCTGGATCTCAACAGCGACGTGACCGGGGACGACCTGACGGCCGACCGCCTGCTGGCGTACGTCCGGGAGGCGTGGCCGGACGGCGAGCTGCTCGCCCGCTTCCACGGTGGACTGGCCGCTGCCGCGGTCGAGTTGGTGGACCACCGGCTCGACGTGTCGCTCGGCCGGTTCGCCGGGCTCCCGCCCCGGCTCAGATCCCAACTCGTCCACGTCCCTGTGCGGTTCGAGCCGATGGCGGTGATGATGCCGGACACCCACCCGCTGGCCGGGCGTGCCGTGCTGCCGATCGCCGCGCTGGCCGGGCACCCGGTGGACATCTGTGCCGGAAACCCGGCGACCACCGAGTGGGCCGATCTGGGCGCCCAACTCCTCGGTGAGCACGGCCTGGAGGCGGCGCCGGCTCATCTGCCGCCGGTCGGCGTGGTCGAGACGGCGCGCTACCTCGCGCGGCACCGTGAGCCGATGCTGACCACGACCGGCGGTCCGCAGATCCCGGGTGTGGTCACCCTTGCGCTGGTCGACCCGGTGCCGCTCAGCCTGGTGGGGCTGGTGCACCGGCCCGACCTGCGGCACCCGGGGCTCGACGCGCTGATCGCGGCTGCCGAGGAACTCGGCCGGGAGGAAGGGTGGTTGGTGCGCCCGGCGGGCAGCTGGCTGCCGGCCTCGGACACCGCACTGTTGGGCCTGCGCCGAGCCGTGCGGGGTCGGCGTGACGCGCAGGGCGCGCAGGGCGCGCAGGACGCGCAGGACGCGCAGGGTGCGCGGGATGGACGGTGCGGCGTGGGGCGTCCGGGCATGGCCCCGCCCCTGCCGTAGGGGGGCGGCGGGGGCGGGGAGTGGGTGCCGTCGTGAGTGGCCGGGTCAGGCCGCCTTGACCGCGGAGATGTCGAAGCTGAGCTTGATCTTCTCGCCGATCAGCACGCCACCGGTCTCCAGCGCGGCGTTGTAGCTCAGGCCCCAGTCGGTGCGGTCGATGGTGGCCGCACCCTCGAACCCGACCCGCTCGGCGCCGTAGGCGTCGGTCGCGCTGCCGGTGTAGTCCAGGTCGAGGACGACCTGGCGGGTGGTGCCCTTGATGGTCAGGTCGCCGGTCATCCGGTAGGAGTCGCCGCGCAGGCGCTCCGCGGAGGTGCTCCGGAAGGTGATCTCGGGGTGGGTCTCGGCGGCGAAGAAGTCCCCGGTGCGCAGGTGCTCGTCGCGCTGGGCCTGGTTGGTGTCGATGCTGGCGACCTTGATCACCAGTTCGGCGGAGGAGTTGCCGGGGTTGCCGCCGTCGAGGTGCAGCTTGCCGTCGTACTCGGCGAAGGAGCCGCGGACGTTGGTGACCATCGCGTGTCGGACCGCGAAGCCGACCTGACTGTGGGTGGTGTCGATGGCCCAGTCGCCGGTCAGGTGGGCGAGGTCGGGGCCCGTGGGGGCCTGAGTCACAACCGTGCCGGTCGCGCCGGTGGCGTCGGCGGTGGTGGCGTCGGCGGTCTTGGTGCGGTTGAAAAGGCCCATGGCTCCTCCTTCGGTTCGAAGCCATTTGTTTAGGCTTCAACTTGATGGCTTCACCCTAGGGCAGTTTCGTTCAAAGTTCAACCATGCGGAGAGGGTCGCTTCCCGAGCGCCGTCGGGCACCCCGGGAAACGGCCCTTCGGGCAGGCCGCCCGAGCCGCGCGTCGAGCCGGTCGGGCCGCCCGTGGAGCGGCTTCAGGACCGCGCGCGTTCCTCGTCCGTCAGGACGGACGCCGTCCGGCCGTCGATCGACTCGCGCACGATGTCCGCGTGTCCGGCGTGCCGGACAGCGGGACGGCCGGGCGTTCGGGCGTTCGGGCGTTCGGGCGTTCGACGCCACGCGGCTCGTTCGCCCGTTCGGCCGTCGGTGGCTCCGGATACGCTTCGAGGACCGTCCCAGTAGACCGGAAGGCCCGCCCATGTACGCCCTGCACGCGCTCTGGCGGGCGGACGGGCGGCTGGCCCTGTGGGCGGAGGATGCCCGCGCCCATCCGCCCGAGCAGCGCTCCGTACCCGATACCGCCGTGGGTCCGCGCGCCGTCAGGGCCCACCCTTTTGCCTGCCCGGCCGCCGCCGTCGCCGGGTTGCTCACCGGCATCGGCCCGGGGCTCGGCTGGCTCGCCGACCAGGCCCCCGAACGCTGGGCCACGCTGCGACTGCCCACCCTCGGCGGTGCGCCCACGCCGTCCCCCGAGCTGGCCGTGCCGTCCACCGGGAGCGGGGCGTCGCTGACCCCGTGGCGGGTGCCCGCGCTGCTCTTCGACGCCGCCGCGGCCGCCCAACTGCTCGGGGAGCTCTTCGACCCGCGCTGGGCGGTGAGCACCGCCGACCTCCCGGCGGACGGGCGGGTCGAGGTCGACCACGGTGCCTCACTGCGCTGGCTGACCGGCGTGCACGACCTCGCCTGGCGGCTCGTCCGGCAGGGACGCACCCTGCCGGCGCCCACCCGGGAAGGCGCGTCGGTCCACGCGCGCTGGCGCCCGGCGCCGGACGCGGCCGCCCGCCGGGAGGCCGCCGCGCTGGCCGCCGGCTGCCCGCCGGTCTGCCGCGGCGAGTGGCCGAGCGGTCCCGCCGGGCGCAGCGGCACCGAACTGGTCGCCGACCTGCTGGACGCGCTGGTCGACGCCGAGGCCCGGTCCGCCCTCGCGGACGGCCCCCCGCTGCTGCGCACGGTGGCCGGCCGGCCGGCTCCCACCACCTTCGCCGAACGCTGGCTCCTCGCCCTCGGCACGGCCGACGGTGCGCTCCCGGAGATGCCGGAGACGCCGGATCTGCCGGAGACGCCGGAGACGACCGAGGCGACCGAGACGCCCCGGCAGTCCGGCGAGCACGGCGAGCACGGCCGTTCCGGATCGTCCGGACCGCCCGGTCCCCCGGAGCGGGACGGGCAGGACGACCGCGCCGCTCTCGCCGAGCTGGAGCACCGCCTCGCCGCCTGGTATGCCCCGCCGGCCCCGGCCGAGGCCCCGCTGCGCCTCTGCTTCCGGCTGGCCGAACCCAGCGGCCCCGACCCGGCGGATCCCGAGGGCATGCCGTCGGACGACCACTGGCAGGTCGAGTTCCTGCTCCAGGCCGCCGACGAGCCCTCGCTGCTCGTCCCCGCCGCCGAGTTCCGGCTCGGTGGCGGGGCGCTCGCGGCGCTGGGCCAGAAGGCCGACGACCCGCTGGAGGTCTACGCCGCCGAGTTCGACCGGGCGATCCCGCACTGGCCCGCCCTGCGCCAGGCCCTGCGGACCCGCCACCCGGCCGCGCTGCGCCTCGACCGGGACGGCGCGCTGGACTTCCTGCGCACCGCCGCTCCCGAGCTGACCGCCGCCGGTTTCGGCGTCCTGCTGCCGACCTGGTGGCGCCGCCGGCCGGTGCTCGGGCTCACCCTGAACGTCCGCACCCCCGCCCTCGCGCCGGTCGAGACGCCCGGCCAGGTCGACCGGGACGCCATCGTCGACTTCCGCTGGCAGGCCGCCCTCGGCGGCCGCACCCTCAGCCGGCAGGAGCTCCTCGACCTCGCCGCCGCCAAACAGGGCCTGGTCCGGATCCGTGGTCAGTGGATCGAGGTCGACGCCGACCAGATCGCCGCCGCGCTGGCCTTCCTCACCGGCCGGGGTGGCAGCGGCACGATGACGACGACCCAGGTGCTGCGGACGGCGTTCGACCCCGGGGCGAGCGTGGCCGCACTGCCCGTCGTCGCGGTCCACGCGGACGGGGCACTGGGCGACCTGCTGGCCGGCCGGGTGCCCGCCGCCCCGGTCACCGCGCTGCCCGCCGACTTCCACGCCACCCTGCGCCCCTACCAGGAGCGCGGCCTCGCCTGGCTGCGCTCGCTGGCCTCGCTCGGCCTCGGCGCCGTGCTCGCCGACGACATGGGGCTGGGCAAGACCGTCCAGACACTGGCGCTGCTCGCGGTCGAGCGGGCGGAGGGGAACACCGCGCCGACGCTGCTGGTCTGCCCGATGTCCCTGGTCGGCAACTGGCAGCGGGAGGCCGCGCGGTTCGCCCCCGCGCTGCGTCTGCACGTCCACCACGGCCCCGACCGGCCCACCGGGGAGGAGCTGCGCCGGGCCGTCCGGCGGGCCGACCTGGTCATCACGACGTACGGGCTGGCGCAGCGCGACGCCGACGAGCTGGGTGCGATCCGCTGGCGGCGGGTGGTGGCGGACGAGGCGCAGTCCATCAAGAACTCCGCGACCGCACAGGCCAGGGCGGTCCGCTCGCTACCGGTGACCGTGCACCGGATCGCCCTGACCGGTACCCCGGTCGAGAATCGCCTGGCCGAGCTGCACGCCGTGCTGGACTTCGCCAATCCGGGCCTGTTCGGCTCGGCCTCCCGTTTCAAGGAGCGCTACGCGATCCCGGTCGAGCAGCACGGCAACGCCGCGGTCGCGGCCGAACTCCAGCGCCGGACGGCGCCGTTCGTCCTGCGCCGGGTCAAGACCGACCCGGCGATCGCGGCCGAGCTCCCCGCGAAGCAGGAGATGACCGTGTGGTGCAACCTCACGACCGAGCAGGCCGGGCTCTACCAGGCGGTCGTCGCCGAGCTGCTGCACCGCGTGCACGGGATCCGCGGGGTGGAGCGGCGCGGAACCGTTCTGGCCGCCATCGGCCGGCTCAAGCAGGTCTGCAATCACCCGGCCCAACTCCTGCACGACGGGTCGGAGTTGGCTGACCGATCGGGCAAGGTGGCCAGGCTGACGGAGATCCTGACGGAGGCGGTGGCCGAGGGCGACCGGACTCTGGTCTTCACCCAGTACGCCGAGTTCGGCACTCTGCTGCAGCCCTACCTGGCCGCGCGGCTCGGCCGGGAGGTGCTGTTCCTGCACGGGGCCCTCCCCAAGCGCCGCCGGGAGGAGCTGGTCGCCCGCTTCCAGAGCCCGGACGGGCCGCCGGTCTTCCTGCTCTCGCTGAAGGCCGGCGGGACCGGCCTCAATCTCACCGCCGCCAATCAGGTGGTCCACCTGGACCGTTGGTGGAATCCGGCGGTGGAGGAGCAGGCCACCGACCGGGCCTTCCGGATCGGCCAGCGCCGGGATGTCCAGGTGCGGCGGTTCGTCTGCGTCGGCACGGTCGAGGAACGGATCGCCGAGATGATCGAGTCCAAGCGGGCCCTCGCCGACGCGGTGGTCGGGGAGGGCGAGCACTGGCTGACCGAGCTGTCCGCCGACGCGTTGCGCGAGCTGGTGGCGTTGTCCGCCGACGCGGTGGGGGAGTGAAGGGACGCGATGAACGAGAACCCGAGGGACACCGGCCTGGTGGACGAACGGCCGCTGGAGGACTGCCTGCCGGACTACTGGCGCG
The DNA here is from genome assembly GCF_041435095.1 of Kitasatospora sp. NBC_00315. Classification (NCBI taxonomy): domain Bacteria; kingdom Bacillati; phylum Actinomycetota; class Actinomycetes; order Kitasatosporales; family Streptomycetaceae; genus Kitasatospora; species Kitasatospora sp. NBC_00315. The sequence goes on from NZ_CP108025.1 coordinate 4,691,200, forward strand.
GCACCTTCACCCTCCGCGACGAGTCGGCGCCGGAGCCGAAGTCGCTGTCGGAGTCGGACCCGGAGTCGGACCCGGCGTCGGACCCGGAGCCGGTGCCCGGCGGGCCGGACGGTGCGCGCGGGAGCGCCCTCGCCGCCCTCGGCCCGTCCGGCATCACCGTACGCGGCCGGGATCTCGCGACGCTGCTGGAACCCGCCTACCGCGCGTTCACCGCCTGACCGGATCCACCGCGCCGACGGTGCGCCGAAGCGGATCGGCGGGCCCTGGCGCCGACGTTTACGGCCGGACCGGACGGGGCGCCGCCGAGTCCGTTGCGCTAGCGTCGGTGGTGTGACCGAGCCCAGCCTGCCCGCCCCGTCCGATCCGGTGTCCCGGCCGGAGTCGCCGCCGGCGGCGAGGGCGGCGGCCTCGGGGCCCGGGCCGTCGTCGGCGGCCCTCGTGGCGTTCGAGGAGCACCGCCGGATGCTGTTCGGCATCGCCTACCGGATGCTCGGCAGTGTCGCGGACGCCGAGGACATGGTCCAGGACACCTGGCTGCGCTGGAGCGAGGTCACCGTCCCGGTTACCAACCCGGCCGGCTACCTGGCCCGCACGGTCACCAACCTCGCGCTGAACCGGCTGGGTTCGGCGGCCGTCCGGCGGGAGGCGTACGTCGGGCCCTGGCTGCCCGAGCCGCTGGTGACCGTGCCGGACTCGACCCGGGAGGCCGAGACCGCCGAGTCGGTCTCGCTCGCCGTGCTCGTCGTGCTGGAGAGCCTCTCGCCGCTGGAACGCGCGGTGTTCGTGCTCAAGGAGGTCTTCGCCTTCTCGTACCGGGAGATCGCCGAGGTACTGGAGCGCAGCGAGGCGTCCGTGCGGCAGGTCGGCCACCGCGCGCGGTCGCACGTCCGCTCCGGGCAGCCGCGCTACGACGCGCCGGCCGAGCTCCGCCGACGGGTGACCGACGAGTTCCTGGCCGCCTGCGTCGGCGGGGACCTCAACCGGATGCTGGAGCTGCTCGCGCCCTCGGTCACCGTCTGGAGCGACGGCGGCGGCCGGGTCAAGGCGGCCCTGCGGCCGATCGAGGGCGCCGACAAGGTGGCCCGCTTCCTGCTGGCGATCCTCGCCTCCCTGCCGTCGGCCGAGCTGGAGATCCTGCCCGTCGACGTCAACGGACAACCGGGCCTGCTGGTCAACACGGCCGGCCGCACCGACTCGGTGACGGTCTTCGAGTTCGAGGACGGCCGGGTCAGCGAGCTGCGGATCGTGCGCAATCCCGAGAAGCTGCGACACCTGGGTGCCGGCGGCCCCGGGCAGCTCTGAACCCGGGGCCGGCCCCTCAGACGCCCCGCCGTCCCCCGGCGCGGCCTCCGGGTGGCCCCTCGTCTTGACCCTCGACCAGGTCGAGCCCCCAGAGTCCTCGACATGGAGAGCGACATGCGCAGCATCGGCGAGACGGCCCGTGACAGCGGCCTGACCGTGAGCGCACTGCGCTTCTACGACGGCGCCGACGTGCTCGGCCCGGCCTGGGTGGACCCGCAGACCGGCTACCGCTGGTACGACGAACGCCAGCTGGCAGACGCCCGACTGCTCGCCCGGTTGCGGCGAGTGGGCCTGCCGCTGGCGGAGATCCGCATCGTCCTCGGCGCCCGACCGGGGGCCGCCGGCGAAGCGCACCGGGTTCTCGATGCGCACCTGTGCCGGCTCCAGGACGGTCTGGCCGATGCCCGGCGTGAGCTCTCCGCCGTTCGATCACTTCTCGACCAGAGGGAGCACCCCATGGGCCTGACCCGTACCGCCACCCGGATCACCGTCGACGCAGCCGAGCTGGCGGCCGCACTGGACGCCGTCCGCTTCGCCGTCGGCTCGGATCCCGAACTGCCCGTGCTGGCCGGAGTGCTGTTCGACATCGACGGGCAGGTGCTGCGTCTGGTCGCCACCGACCGCTACCGGATGGCCCTCTCCGAGACCCCGGTCACCCGGCTGGAGGGCGAGCCGGCCGGGGCACTCGTGCCGACCGCCCTGGCCGACGGCATCCGCGCGCTGCTCGCGGGCGCCGAGCGGGCCGAACTGGTCCTGGAGGACGGTCGGATCGTGCTGACGGCCGACGCTCACCGGATCGAGGGCGCCGCCCTGGACCACGACTACCCCGACTACCGCCGGCTGGTTCGGCTGGAGCCCGCCCGCCGGGTCGAGATCGCGGCGGCCACCCTGCGCGAGGCGGTGGCCGGGGCCGCCACCCGGCGACTGCGGCGCGAGACGGACGGGGTGGACTGCGAGATCCTGGTACTCACCGTCGGCCCGGACGGCGCACTGAGCACTTCGGACGGCGCACCGAGCACTTCGGACGGCGCACCGAGCGCCTCGGACAGCGCATCGAGCGTCTCGGACGGCCTTGGCGCTGAGGCCGTTCGGTCGGAGGGCGCGGGCGGCACCGGGCGCGCGGTGGCCGAGGCGGTGGCCGAGGCGGCGGCCTTCCGGATCGCGGTCAACCGGGAGTTCCTCCTCGACGCGGTCCGGGCCGGCGGTCCGGACCAGCTGGTGCTCGAACTCGGCGGTCCGATCGCACCGCTGGCGATCCGCACGCCGGGGCGCGAGGGCACCTTCTCGATGCTGATGCCGTTCCGGCTCTCCTAGCTCCTCTCCGGGGCCGGTTCAGGAGCCGGTTCAGGAGCAGGGGCGGCTGGGGATCCCGTGGTGGAGCCGGTGGAGCTCGGCCTCGGGCCGGTCCGGGGCGGCCGGGTCGGCCCGGACGTGCTCGGCGCGGGACACGTGGTTGCTGCTGCTAGCGATGTGCTTGCAATTGCAAGCACGGTCGGGCAGGCTGGCGCCATGGCCTCCTTGAACGTCGGCTCGCTGGGCGAGTACATCCGCGAGCAGCGGCGCTCCGCGCAGTACTCGCTGCGGCAGCTGGCGGAGGCCGCCGGCGTGTCCAACCCCTACCTCAGCCAGATCGAGCGCGGGTTGCGCAAGCCGAGTGCGGAGATCCTGCAGCAGATCGCCAGAGCGCTGCGGATCTCGGCGGAGACGCTCTACGTCCAGGCCGGGATTCTGGAGGAGCGGCGGGGAGAGGGCCTGGAACTGCGGGCCGCGATCCTGGCCGATCCGCTGATCAACGAGCAGCAGAAGCAGGCGCTGCTCGCGGTCTACGACACCTTTCTGAGGGAGAACACGGCTCCGAGGGGTCCGGCCCGCCAGGGCGGGGCCCCGAAGCAGGAACCGGCCGCCGGCGGGCAGAGTGACGCCCCGGTGACCGAGCGGCCGACTGCCACGGCCGGCCACGACCGAGAGACCTAGACGCCAGGAGAACCCGTCATGCCGATCACGGACGAGATCAAGAAGACCCTCAACGACCCGACCCCGCTCTACGCCATCGCCGGCGCCGGTGACCTGGCGTACGAGAAGCTGCGGGAGGTGCCCGGCAAGGTCGAGGCGCTCGCCGCGGACCGCAGGGGTACGCAGGAGAAGGCCACCGCCCGTCTGCAGGAGGCCCAGGCCAGGCTGGTCGAGGCGCAGGCCAAGGTGGCCGGGTCGGTGACCACGCTCCCGACCGACCTGAAGGTGCTGCAGGAGAAGGCGCAGACCTTCGCGCTTCAGCAGGTGGGCCGGGCAGTCGAACTCGCGGTGAAGGCCAAGGAGGCCTACGACGACCTGGCCGTTCGCGGCAAGGGCGTGGTGGAGAAGGGCCGCGGCGAGACCACCGGGGTCGTCGCGCCGCAGTGGGCCGGGCCGGAGCAGGACGCGCCGGAGGTCGTCGAGGCGGAGGTGGTCGAGGACGACGAGGCCGCAGCGGCGGACGCCGCCGCGCCGACCGCCGCGAAGAAGACCCCGCGGGCCAGGAAGACCGACGGCGCCAAGTAGTACGTTCCCCCGGCGGGTGAGCTCCTGGTCCGGCGGGTAGGCCGGAGGGTGCGGCGGTCCGTACGGCTCCGGCGGGCGCGGCCACGACGGCGCGGACGCGGTCGCCCGGGTGCGGTGGGCGCGGGCCGGGTCGGTCGGCCGGGGCACATCCGGACGGCCCGGGACGTTGTTCCCGACACGGCTGGACCGCCGTGCCAGGATGAGCGGCACCGCTGCGACGGCGGGCCTGAGTGAGGAGACGGTAGTGGGCGGAATGGGCCAAGTCCTGGCCTTGGACTTCCTGAATCCCTTCTGGTGGTTGGCCATCGGAATCCTGGGGTTCAAGCTGGTCGCGCTGGTCGACGCGGCGAGCCGCCGGGACGAGGCCTACCGGGCGGCGGACAAGAAGAGCAAGCCGTTCTGGCTGGTCCTTCTCGGTATCGCGTTCGGGTTGGACTTCCTCTTCGGGGCCAACTTCCTGACCAGCTTCCTGACCCTCGGCGGCCTGGTGGCCGCGATCGTCTACATGGTGGACGTGCGGCCGGCGATCAAACAGCTGACGGACGGCCGGGGCGGCAAGAACTCGCGGAACACCGGGCCCTACGGCCCCTGGTGACCGGCGGTCCGAACCGACGGTGGGCCGGGTGCGCAAGCGCCCGGCCCACCGTCGTGCACGCGGGTTCGGCTCAGCCGAGTATCACCGGGGCCGGGTTGCGTTCGAGCAGGATCACCGCGACGTCGTCGGTCAACGCCCCGCCGTTGAGCTCCTCCACTTCGGCGATCGCGCTGTCGACCAGCCGCCCCCGGGTGAGACCGGCCGCCTGGTGGTCGCCGATCAGATCGGCCAGACCGGTCTGCCCCAGGCGCCGGGAGCCCGCTCCGACCCGGCCCTCGATCAGGCCGTCGGTGTAGAGCATCAGGCGCCAGCCGGGACGCAGCTCCAGCCGCTGCGCGGGCCAGACCGCCTGTCCGTCGTCGCAGGGCAGCAGCCCGAGGGCGGGACCGGCATGCTCGGCCGGGAGCAGCTCGGGGCGGTGGTCGGCTCCCAGCAGCAGGGGAGCCGGGTGCCCGGCGAGGTAGAGCCGGGCATGTTCGACCCGTGCCGCTGCGACGGACCCGCGGCCGGCGTCGGGAGCCGCCGTGGACGGGGTCCGCTGCTCGGTGGCCTCCGGGCCGGCTTCGATCACCAGCATGCAGAGCGTCGCGAAGATCTCGTCACTGCGGCGCTCGTGCTCCAGTACGTGCTGGAGCGTCGTCAGCAGGGCCTCCCCGGTCAGGCCGGCGAAGACCAGGGTGCGCCACGCTATCCGCAGGGCCACGCCGAGGGCGGCCTCGTCGGGGCCGTGGCCGCAGACGTCGCCGATCACCACGTGGACCGTGCCGTTGTCGGTGCGGACGGCGTCGTAGAAGTCGCCGCCGAGCAGCGCGCGACGGCGACCCGGGCGGTAGCGCCGGGTGAAGGCGAGCCCGGCGCCGTCGAGCAGGGGGGTGGGGAGCAGATGGCGCTGGAGGCGGGCGTTCTCCTGGCCGCGCAGCTCGGCCTCGACCAGTCGGCGCTGCGACTCGTCGGCCCGCTTGCGCTCCACGGCGTAGCGCAGGGCGCGGGCGAGCAGCGGGCCGTTGGTCTCCTGTTTGATCAGGAAGTCCTGCGCGCCGGCGGCGACGGCGGCGGCGCCCAGCTCGGCCCCGGCGGTGTCGGTGAGGACCACCACGGCGGTCTGCGGGGCACGCCGGAGCAGTTCGCGCAGCCCGTCCAGGTCGTTGGCGGAGCCCTGACCGCCGTCCCGGCCCCGGGGCGGGAGGTCCGGCCGGTGGATCCAGCCGAGGGCGTCCGGGGCGGCCACGTCGGCCCGGGTACCTGTAGCGGCACCCGCACCCGCACCCGCACCTGCAGCGGCCGGTGCCGCGCCGGTGCCCGGTGCGGCGAGATCGAGCAGGACGCAGCCGAAGTCGGGGCCGCGCGGGCGGTTGCGGCGCGTCCAGGGCGGTGCAGGGGCGAGCAGCTCGACGGCGTGGTCCAGGCCGCGGGCCCAGTGCACCTCGATGGAGGCACCGCTCTCGGCCACCGCCGAGGCGATCAGCCGGGCGTCCGAGGCGTTGTCCTCGATCACGAGCACCTTGAGCGGCGCGGTCTCGACCGAGCTGGTGGCCGATCCGGAGGCGGGCGCACCGGCTGACGTGGCGGCGGTGCTCCGGGGATGAGGTATCGGGGCGGGTGCCACCGCGCTGGGCGCGCTTCCCTCCCGGCGGCCGGGCCTGCTGCGCGCGTGGCTGGCCGCGGCGTGCTTGCTGGGGGCGCGGCCGTCAGCGGCGCGGCCCTCGGGGGCACCGGCCAGGGCGCTCGGTGCTTCACCGGCGCCAGGTGCCCGCCCGTCTCCCGTTGCGGGCATCGGTCGATCCTCCCTTTCCCCGACTGGGCAACGGTCGGCGTCCGTGCGCAGTGCCCGCCTGGCACCGCGTGTCGGGGAACTTCTCGCGACCATAACGTGATCTCCGGGTATTTCCGTGACCTGTCGGCACGGCTGTGGTTATTGCCACGCCGCCACCGGCTCGTCCGGGTAGCGTGCGGAGCGTGGACGGCCCGGCAACACGGCTGCCGGAACTGGAGGTTGTGGTGGTGACGCGGATCACGCTGGTCGAGGGTGACATCACGGAGCAGCAGGTGGACGTGGTGGTGAACGCCGCGAACTCGTCACTCCTGGGTGGTGGTGGTGTCGACGGCGCGATCCACCGCAAGGGTGGCCCCGAGATCCTGGCGGACTGTCGCAGGCTCCGGGCCTCGCACTACGGCAAGGGGCTGGGGACCGGCCAGGCGGTCGCCACCACGGGCGGCCGGCTGGCGGCTCGCTGGGTGGTGCACACGGTGGGTCCGGTGTACCTGGCAGAGGACTACGAACGGCGTGCTGAGCTGCTGGCCTCCTGCTATCGGGAGTCACTCCGGGTCGCGGCCGGGCTGGGGGCGAGAACGGTGGCGTTCCCGGCCGTGTCGGCCGGGGTGTACGGATGGCCGCTGGACGACGCGGCCAGGATCGCACTCACCACCGTCTCGGAGTCGGAACCCGGCCCGGTGAAAGGGGAGCGGGCGTCCGATCGGGTGCTGGAGGAGATCCGGTTCGTGCTGTTCGGGGCGGAGTCGTACGGTGCGTTCGAGCGGGCATGGCAGGAGCTGGAGCGGCGGGACTGAGGCCGGGCGGTTGCCGGCCCCGGCTGTTGACCGGCCCGTGGACCGGGCTGAGGACCGGGCTGCGGACCGGCTCGCGGCCCGGGCGGGACCCGGAGTTACGGGGTGGGGCGGGATGCGGGTGGGAACAGGGGTGTGCCGGGCGTCGGCGTGTGCCACCCATGGTGACGTGACGACACGTCAACACGCCAGAGGTATTCGATAACTCGTTCGAGTGAATCCCCGGAGTCGCTCACCAGCACCCCGCCGACGACCGACGGCGCGGCCCCACGGCCCCGTCCGGCCCCACCTTCCGCGCGCTGCTCGCCGGTCCGGCCGCGAGCCGGTCGGTCCGCCGCCGCTCGTCAGCTCACTGTTCGGGCCGCCCGCCGTTCGTCCGGCCGCCGGGGCCCGCCGGCCGGTCCGGCGCTCGGCACCCGTCCGCTACGGCGCCAGCGCCGTCCAGGGCACGGTGGCCTCGCCCTGCCGCCAGCGTCCCCTGGCGTCCAGCAGCGGCCAGCTCCCGGCCATCGACGTGCACGCCGCCACCCAGCGCTGTCGGGCGCCGAACGCCCCGTACGGCGCGGCCGCCGCCCAGGCGCGGTCGAAGTCGGCCAGGAAGGCGTGCACCGCCCGGCCCGGAACGTTGTGGTGGATCAGCGCCTTCGGCAGCCGTTCGGCCAGGTCGGAGGGCTGCCCGAGGCCCCCCAGCCGGGCGGCGAAGGTGACCGTCCGAGGGCCCTCGGGTCCGATCGCGACCCAGACGTGCCGCCGCCCGATCTCGTCGCAGGTGCCCTCGACCAGCAGCCCGTCCGGCGCCAGCCGTCCGCGCAGCCGGTCCCAGACGCCGGCCACCGCCGCCTCGTCGTACTGCCGCAGCACGTTGGCCGCCCGGATCAGCTGGGCCGGCGCCCCGCCGTCCAGCGGTACCTCGAACCCGCCCCGCCGGAAGGTCAGCAGGGGCGGCCGGGTGTAGGGCAGGGCCGCCGTGACGCGCTCCGGCTCGATCTCGATCCCGACCACCCTGACGTCCGCCCGCACGGCCCGCAGTCGGGTCGACAGCTCGACCGCCGTCCAGGGCGCGGCCCCGTAGCCGAGGTCCACCGCGACCGGCGGCCGTGCGCACGAGCGCAGCGCCGGGCCGAGCGAGTGGGCGATCCAGCGGTCCATCCGTCGCAGCCGGTTGGTGTTCGTGGTGCCGCGGGTGACCGTACCCACCGGCCGGGCCGTCCGGCCGCGGGCAGCCGGGAGTGCGGGGTCGAAGGAGGCGGCCATCCCAGCAGGGTACGCGCCGTGACCGGGCCCCTCGCCGGTCGCGCCCGTCGCTGCCGTTCCCTTGTCGGCCCCAGGCCCCAGGCCCAAGGCCCGAGGCCCGAGGCCCGGGCGAGGCCCGAGCCCATACCGACCGCTGCCGCCCCGGCTCCGCCCGCTGCGCCCGCCCGCCCCGGCTCCGCCCGCTGCGCCCGCCCGCCCCGGCGGGATCCGGTCGGCATGATCTCGTCGGCCGGAACGGGAATGCCGACCGATGGGCCGGTGGTTGGCACACTGGTGGCGGAGTCCGCCCGGCCGGCCCTCGGGCCCGGCGGGTGGTGGGCGACGCCCCTCGGTGTGGGCAGCGCAGGCCGTGCCGGTGCGGGTGATGCGGTTCGGGCGATGCCGTGCGGTACGGGCGGTTCGGCCGGGCAACTGCCGAGCGACCCGGGCAGTGGCGCAGTGCCGGCAAGCAGCAGCAGGAATGTTGGGGAGCACAGAGGAGGGTTCAGCCAGGTGATCCAGCACCCCGTCCGTCCGGCTCGTCGTGCCCAGGGCCAGCCCGGCCGCGGCCGGCTGCAGACCCTGGTCTCGGGCCGGTCCCGGCGCCCCCGCCGGATAGCCATGCTGAGCGTGCACACCTCGCCGCTGCACCAGCCCGGGACGGGTGACGCGGGCGGCATGAACGTCTACATCGTCGAGCTGGCGAAGCGGCTGGCCGAGCTCAACATCGAGGTCGAGGTGTTCACCCGGGCCATCTGCTCGAACGACGCGCCCACCGTCGAGCTCGCGCCCGGGGTGCTGGTGCGGCACGTCACCGCCGGCCCGTACGAGGGCCTGCTCAAGGAGGATCTGCCGGCCCAGCTGTGCGCCTTCACGCACGCCGTGCTGCGCACCGAGGCCGGCCACCGCCCGGGCTACTACGACCTGGTCCACTCGCACTACTGGCTCTCCGGTCAGGTCGGCTGGCTGGCCGCCCAGCGCTGGGGCGTGCCGCTGGTGCACACCATGCACACCATGGCCAAGGTCAAGAACGCCGCGCTGGCCGAGGGCGACTCGCCCGAGCCGCCGGCCCGGGTGATCGGCGAGACCCAGGTGGTCGAGGCCGCCGACCGGCTGATCGCCAACACCGCCGAGGAGGCCGCCGAGCTCTCGCTGCACTACGCGGCCCGGCCCGACCAGCTCGCCGTGGTCCACCCCGGTGTCAACCTCGACGTCTTCCGCCCGGGCGACCAGCGGGCCGCGCGGGCCGCGCTCGGCCTTCCGCAGGACGCCGCCGTCCTGCTCTTCGCCGGGCGGATACAGCCGCTCAAGGCACCCGACGTGCTCCTGCGGGCCGTGGCCGTCCTGCTGGAGCGCGAGCCCCGACTGCGCGAGCGCCTGGTCGTCCCGGTGGTCGGCGGGCCGTCCGGCAGCGGGCTCGCCAAGCCCGAGAGCCTGCACAAGCTGGCCGCCCAGCTGGGCATCGGTGACGTGGTGCGGTTCCACCCGCCGGTCGGGCAGCAACGGCTCGCGGACTGGTACCGCGCCGCGACCGCCCTGGTGATGCCCTCGTACAGCGAGTCCTTCGGCCTGGTCGCGCTGGAGGCCCAGGCCTGCGGCACGCCGGTGGTCGCCGCGGCGGTCGGCGGTCTGCCGGTGGCCGTCCGGCACGGTGTGACGGGCACCCTGGTGAGCGGCCACGACCCGCAGGACTGGGCCCGGGCACTGAAGCCGTACGCCACCGATCCCGCCCTGGTCACCCGGCAGGGCGCCGGGGCGGCCCGGCACGCGGCCGGTTTCGGCTGGGGAGCGGCCGCCGCTAGCACCGCCGAGGTGTACGCAGGCACCCTGGTCCGCCCGGCCGGCCGGCTCACGACTCCCCGGCTGCGCCTGGCCTGACCGGAGCGTCCATCGGCCGGGAGCGTCCATCGGCCCGGAGCGGCGCCCGTCCGGCACCCCGGCCCGACCGGCGACCCCACCGGCCGGGGTCGGATCGGGGACACCCGGGCAGGCCGGCGCGATCCCCCGGGCCCCGCCCGGCTGCGCGCCACCGATACCGCCGAGTAACGTCAGCCCCATGGCTATCCGTACCAAGGACGAGGCACTGGCCCTCCTGCGCACCGCCCTGGACACCGCCGAGGTGGCCTGGGAGCCGGCCGCCACCGACCCGTTCACGCTGGTCGCGACCTTGCCGGGGGTGCGCAGGCTGAGCACCGCCTGCGCCCTGCGGGTCGGCGACCACACGCTGTCCGTGAACGCCTTCGTGATCCGCCGTCCGGACGAGAACCACGAGGCCTTCCACCGGTGGCTGCTGGAGCGCAACACCCGGATGTACGGCGTCGCGTACGCGATCGACGCGCTCGGGGACGTGTACCTCGCAGGCCGGCTGCCGCTGGAGGCGGTGGGCGCCGACGCGGTGGACCGGCTGCTGGGGACCGTGCTGCAGAACGCGGACGAGCCGTTCAACACTCTGCTCGAACTCGGTTTCGCCTCCGCGATCCGCCGCGAGTGGCAGTGGCGCACGAAGCGCGGCGAGTCGACCCGCAACCTGGCGGCCTTCGCGCACCTGGCGGGTCCGGTCACCCCCTCCGCCGGGACGGACGAGTCCGCCGGGCCGGTCTGAGCCTTCTAGGCCCGGGCGCCGGCGGCCCGGCCGTTCTCCGCCGTCGGCCCGGGCTCCTGTTCCGACACGGCCCTCGGCGCCCGTACCGGAACCTGCCCCGCTAGCGCCGCCGCTGCGGCCCCGGCGGCCGCGGTGTGCCGTCCGAGGAGCAGGTAGCCCGCCGCGGCGAGCGTCCCGAGCGCCGCGCAGGCGCCCCAGACGGCGCCGCCGCCCGCGTACTGGAGCAGCAGGCCGCCCACCGCCGGGCCGAGGAACGAGGCGAGGGACCAGGAGAGCGAGTAGACGCCCTGGTAGCGCCCGCGTGCGTGGGCCGGGGCGAGCTCGGCCACCAGGCCCATCATGGTCGGCGCGTTCATGATCTCGCCGATCGTCCAGACCGCCACGGTGACCGCGAACAGCGCCGCGGAGGAGCCGGCCAGCGCGGTCAGACCGAAGCCCCAGCCGGTCAGCAGCGCACTGGCGACGAGCAGGGCGGTCCGGCTGCGGCCCTCCATCAGCCGGGTCACCGGAATCTGCAGCAGCACGATGAGCAGGCCGTTCAGTCCGATCACCAGCCCGTACCGGGTGGCCGAGATGCCGGCCTGCCCCATGTCGACGGCGAGGGTGGTGCTGCCCTGCTGGGCGACCAGCGCGAGCAGCAGGTTGAGCGCCACCACGATCACGAAGCGGGTGTCCCGGAACACCGCGGCGAGGCCGACGGCGGGCTCGTCGAGCCGGGCGGCCGGGGCGTCGGGCCTGGTCTCCGGGATCTTCACGAAGACGACCACCGCGCAGACCAGGGTGGAGAGCGCGTCGAGCAGGAACAGCGTCAGGTAGCCGTGGGTGGCGATCAGTCCGGCGGCAGCGGCGGACACTCCGAAGCCGATGTTGATGGCCCAGTAGTTCAGCGAGTAGGCGCGGACCCGGTCGGCCGCGGGCACGAGGTCCGCGATCATCGCTGAGACGGCGGGGCGGGAGGCGTTGTTGCAGAGCCCCACCAGGAACGCCACCACGGCGATGGCCGCCTGGCCGTCCGAGAAGCCGAGCATCGCCGTGAACAGGGCCGTGCCGAGCTGGGCGGCGACCAGGGTCGGACGCCGGCCGATCCGGTCGGTCAGCACCCCGGCGCCCACCGCCGCGACGGCCGAGCCGAGCCCGAAGAGAGAGGCGACCAGACCGGCGTACGAGGCGGAGTAGCCGCGGTCCGCCGTCAGGTAGAGCGCCAGGAACGTCACCACGAAGCCGCCCAGCCGGTTCACCAGGGTCGATGTCCAGAGCCACCAGAAGCGGCGCGGCAACCCGCCCACGGTCTCCGTCACGAGCTGTTGGAACCGGCTGGGGACGGGCATGGCGCGACTCCGGGGCGGCAGGTATCCCGATGAGCGGTGCGGGGTGGACCGGACAACGAGACAGTAAGTGGCTCAAGCGATGTGCACACATTACACAGCCTCCCCGGGTGCCTGCCAGCGGTCAATCCGCCTCCACTAAGCTGGGGGTCATGGCTGATACGACCTACCGACTGATCCTGCTCCGTCACGGCGAGAGCCAGTGGAACCAGAAGAACCTGTTCACGGGTTGGGTCGACGTCGACCTCAACGAGAAGGGCGAGAAGGAGGCCGCACGCGGTGGCGAGCTGCTCGCCGCCGAGGGCTACCTCCCGGACGTCCTGCACACCTCCCTGCTGCGCCGCGCCATCCGCACCTCGCAGATCGCGCTCGACAAGGCCGACCGGCACTGGATCCCGGTCAGCCGCAGCTGGCGGCTGAACGAGCGCCACTACGGCGCCCTGCAGGGCAAGGACAAGGCCCAGACCCTCGCCGAGTTCGGCGAGGAGCAGTTCCAGCTCTGGCGTCGTTCGTACGACACCCCGCCGCCGGTGCTGGCCGACGACAACGAGTACTCACAGGCCGCCGACCCGCGGTACGGGGACATCCCGAGCGAGCTGCGTCCGGCCACCGAGTGCCTCAAGGACGTCGTCGAGCGGATGCTCCCGTACTGGTACGACGCGATCGTCCCGGACCTCGTGGCCGGCCGCACCGTGCTGGTCACCGCGCACGGCAACAGCCTGCGCGCGCTGGTCAAGCACCTCGACGGCATCTCGGACGAGGACATCGCGGGCCTGAACATCCCGACCGGCATCCCGCTGGTGTACGAGCTCGACGCCGACTTCAAGCCGGTCACCAAGGGTGGCCGCTACCTGGACGCCGACGCCGCCGCGGCCGCCATCGAGGCCGTCAAGAACCAGGGCAAGAAGTAACCGCCACCGCCCAGGCGTTCCGCAGGCCGATCCGGCCCCGCCCCTCGACGAGGAGGGTCGGGGCCGGTTCCGTTGCCGGGCCGATGCGTCCTCACATCCGTTGTGCGGCAGTGCGGTTGCCCGCGCGCCGGGGTCGCGGGCCCGTTAAAATGGTTCAGACCATTGACGCCCGCACCCTTCGCCTTCTAGCGTGGGGGCAGTTGCCTGGCGCAGACATGCCAATGACTGCCGTCGGCCGCTCCCCACAAGCGGCCCGTGTCCGTGGCCTGTGTCCGGCGTGTTCATCCACCCCCACGGAGGAGCACCATGCGCAAGCGTCATGTTCTCGCCGCGGCCCTGGCCGCCGCCGCCGTCCCGCTGGGCCTCGCGTTCCCCGCCCAGTCGCACGGCTACATCTCCACCCCGCCCAGTCGCGCCGCACTGTGCGCGGCGGGGACGGTCGCCAACTGCGGTGACATCCAGTGGGAGCCGCAGAGCGTGGAGGGCCCCAAGGGCTTCCCGGCGCTCGGCCCCTCGGACGGCACCATCTGCGCGGGCGGCAACGCCCGGTTCGCCGAGCTGGACGACCCGCGCGGCGGCAACTGGCCCGCCACCAAGGTGACGGCCGGACAGAAGCTCACCTTCACCTGGAAGTTCACCGCGCGGCACGCCACCACGTCGTTCCGGTACTTCCTCACCAAGGCCGGTTACAACGCCGGCCAGCCCGTCACCAGGGCCTCGCTGGACACCACGCCGTTCCTCACCGTCCCCTACAACGGGGCCCAGCCGCCGACCACGCTGAGCCACACCGCGACCCTCCCGACCGGGCGGACCGGGCACCAGGTGGTCGTCGCGGTGTGGGAGATCGCCGACACCGGCAACGCGTTCTACTCCTGCACCGACCTCACGTTCTGAACGCCGAACCCGTTCTGAACCCCGAACCCGTCCCGGCCGCGTCCTGAGCCGGCCGGGACGGACCGTCGGCCGACCGGGTGCCACCGCTTCGAGCGGGAGCACCCGGCCGGCCGACGGTCTTTTCGGGCGGCTCAGGACGCGGCCGGGACGGGTTCGGCCGACCCGGCCGCGAACGCCGCTTCAGTGACCGCCGCAGCAGCCTCCGGCGACGCCGCCGCACTGGCACGGCGCGCCGTTCTGGCAGCCGCAGCCGCACCCCGGACCGCACCCGCAGCCGGCGGCGAGGACGGGCAGCGACTTCGGGGCGGGGGATTCGGTCGACCTGGCCGGTGACGCGGGCCGGGTGGGGGTTGCCTTCATGGCGCTGGACCCTCCTCGTGACGGGCACACCTCGGTGCCTTGCACCTTGAGTGAAGCGTCGCACCGAAGGAGCGTCAACGGGCGCGAAGGTGTGGGGAGCCCGGGGCACCGTGCGCCCCCACCACCCGGTTCAGAGGTTTGGACCGCGTCCGGCCGGCAGGCCCCTCATGCGAAGGCCCCTCATGCGGAGGCCCCTTATTCGGCGGCCGCGCCCTCGGTGGAGGCGATGAACTCCTCCACGTGCTCGCCGGTCACCAGATAGACGACCCGCTTGGCCACCGAGACCGCGTGGTCGGCGAAGCGCTCGTAGTACCGGCCGACCAGCGTGACGTCCACGCCCGTCTCGATCCCGTGCTGCCAGCGGTCGTCGATCAGGTGGGTGAACAGTTCGCGGTGCAGGGCGTCGATCGCGTCGTCGTCCCGCTCCAGCTCCAGTGCCGCGTCCACGTCCTTGGTCGCGATCACCAGGCCGGCCTTGGCCACCAGGCGCTGGGCGAGCTGCCCCATCTCCAGCACGATCGGGTGCAGGTCGATCGGGACGGCCGACTGCGGGTAGCGCAGCCGGGCGACCTTGGCCACGTGCCGGGCCAGATCGCCGCAGCGCTCCAGGTCGGCGCTCATCCGCAGTGAGGTGACCACGATCCGCAGGTCGGTGGCGACCGGCTGCTGGCGGGCGAGCAGGTCGATCGCCCGGTTCTCCAGTTCGTGGTGGAGGGCGTTGACCTTCTCGTCCGCCGCGATGACGCTCTCGGCCAGGACGAGGTCCGCGTCGAGCAGCGCGGTGGTGGCCCGGCCCATCGCGGAGCCGACCAGCCGGGCCATCTCGACCAGGCTGTCGCCGATCGAGTCGAGTTCCTCGTGGTACGCGTCGCGCATGCTCTCTCCTCAGAAGCTGTGTCGGTGGCGGTGCCGACCGGTCGCCCCGGGGTCCGTGAACCGGCGGGGCGGCCGCTGCTGGTGCGCGCATCGTACGCGCGTACCAGGGACGGCCGGCGGCTCTCCCGCCGTCGCCGTCCCGTCCCACACGGGCCGCGCCACCCAGACTGGTCCGTCCGGGCGACCACGCACGACCCCCGCGGTGAACCGGCAGCTACTTGAAGGTGAATTCTCGGCAACGTACGGCCGATCCCTTGATCCGACCCCGGGGGAGCTCGCTCGGGATGCGCTTACGCTGGCCCCATGGACGTGAATGTGGCCGCCGCCGCAGCCTGCGCCATAGCCGGGCTCGGCGTCGGTCTCACGGCCGCCATCGCCTTTCGATGGAGCGAGCGCGAACAGGCCAGGGACAGGCGCGGCAGCGGCGGGAAGAACGCGGGTACCGGGACGGGTGCCCAGGAATCGCCGCTGCCCCCCGGGGTGGACACGGTGCTCTCGGTGCTGCGCTCCTGCGCGATCGTGCTCGGCGACGGCGACGAGGTGGTGAAGGCCAGCTCCGCCGCCTATGCGATGGGCCTGGTCAGGGGTGGTGCGATGGCCATCGACCAGATGCTGGCGTTGGCCCGGGCGACCCGCCGCGACGGCGAGATCCGCCAGGCCGAGCTCGAACTGCCCCGGCCGGGGGTGGCCCGGGCGATCGATCCGCTGGCGGTCTCCGTCCGGGTGGCGCCGTTGGGCTCGCGCCTGGTGCTCGTCCTGGTGGAGGACCTCACCGAGCGACGCCGGGTGGAGGCGGTCCGCCGGGACTTCGTCGCGAACGTCAGCCACGAACTCAAGACGCCGGTCGGCGCGCTGTCGCTGCTCTCCGAGGCCGTCGCCGACGCGTCCGACGACCCGGAGGCCGTCCAGCGGTTCGCCGGGCGGATGCAGATCGAGGCCACCAGGCTGGCCAGCCTGGTGCAGGAGATCATCGACCTCTCCCGGGTCCAGGACGACCGCCTGATGGTCGACCCCGAGCCGGTCGCGGTGGACGAACTGATCGCGGAGGCGATCGACCGCTGCCGCCAGCAGGCGGCGGCCAAGCAGATCCACATCGCGGCCGGCGGCATCGCGGGCCTCTATCTGCACGGCAACCGCGGCCAGCTGGCCGCCGCGCTCGGAAATCTGGTCGAGAACGCGGTCAACTACAGCCCGCCCCGTACCCGGGTGGCCATCGCGACCCGCCGCATCTCCAGCGCCGCCGCGCTCGGCGAGGCGGACGGCGAACTGATCGAGATCTCGGTGACCGACCAGGGCATCGGCATCTCCGAGAAGGACCGCGAGCGGGTCTTCGAACGCTTCTACCGGGTGGACCCGGCCCGCTCCCGACTGACCGGTGGCACGGGCCTCGGCCTCTCCATCGTCAAGCACGTGGCCGCCTCGCACGGCGGCAACGTCTCGGTCTGGAGCATCGAGGGCCAGGGCTCCACCTTCACCGTACGACTGCCCGCCGGGCAGGCCCCCACGGACGAGCCGCTCGCCGGCACGACGTCCGCCCAGTCCCTGTCAACCACATCTCCCCAGCTTGCCCCGGAGGCCCGAAAGTGACCCGAGTACTGGTGGTCGAGGACGAGGAGTCGTTCAGCGACGCCCTCTCGTACATGCTCCGCAAGGAGGGCTTCGAGGTGGCCATCGCCGCCACCGGCCCGGACGCCCTGGAGCAGTTCGAACGCAACGGCGCCGACCTCGTGCTGCTCGACCTGATGCTCCCGGGCCTGCCCGGCACCGAGGTCTGCCGCCAGCTGCGGGTGCGTTCCAACGTGCCGGTGATCATGGTGACGGCCAAGGACAGCGAGATCGACAAGGTCGTCGGCCTCGAGATAGGGGCCGACGACTACGTCACCAAGCCCTACTCCACCCGCGAGCTGGTCGCCCGGATCCGCGCGGTGCTCCGCCGCCGCGGCGAGGACGGGGGCCAGGGCGTGGACGGTGGCGGCCCCGGCGCGCTGGAGGCCGGCCCGGTCCGGATGGACGTGGACCGCCACGTGGTGACGGTGGACGGCGCGAAGGTCGACCTGCCGCTCAAGGAGTTCGACCTGCTGGAGATGCTGCTGCGCAACGCGGGCCGGGTGCTGACCCGGATGCAGCTGATCGACCGGGTCTGGGGCGCGGACTACGTCGGCGACACCAAGACGCTGGACGTGCACGTCAAGCGGCTCCGGGCCAAGATCGAGCCCGACCCGGGCGCGCCGCGCTACCTGGTCACGGTGCGCGGCCTGGGCTACAAGTTCGAGCCGTAGACCGCCCCGGAGGTCTTGGCCGCGCGAGCCGGGACGTCCTGCGGACACGAGGAGGGGCCCTCCCGCCGGGAGGCCCCTCCTCGTGCGCCCGTGCGTGGCGCTCGTGCGCTGCCGGGACCGGTCAGTGCCCCGCGGCCAGCGGGCTGCCGGAGGCGCTGGGCGAGCCGGTGGCCGCGGCGCCCGCCGTGGCGGGCGTCGTCGCGGTCGGCGAGACGCCGGCCGCAGGCGAGGCGGTGGCGGAGGACGCGGCGGCGGAGGGGGACACCGAGGCCGTGGGCGCCGCGGCGGGCTGCGGACCGTAGCCCTTGTAGTAGCCGAGGTTCGGGTACACGGCCGCCTGGGTCTCCACGGTGCCGGCCTCGGTGAAGCCGAACGCCGTCGGGGCGAAGCCGCCGACCTGCAGGGTGGCGGAGGCGACGTGGGCGGAGGGCGCACCCTCCGCGCCGATCAGCAGGGCGCCGCCGGCCGGGATGACGACCTGGCCCAGGCTCGCGCCGGCCGGGTCGGTGAAGGTCGCCGCGCCGCCGGCCACGGTGATGGACTTGAGCGTCGCCGGGGCGGAGCCGGTGTTGCTGATGTTGACCGTGACGTTGGCGGGGCCGGTGTGCTGGCCCGAGGACTCGTCGCCGGTGACGACCACGATGTTGTTCAGCGTGAGGGTGTCGCCGAGGGACACCGAGGCGTTGTCCGGCTTCACCTCGAGCGTTTCGGCGTTGTTCCCGGTCGCACAGGCGGACAACGAGGCGATGGCGAGGGCGGCGACGGCGGCGAGGCTGCCGCGTCGAAGGCTGCGGCTCACGGCGGCGGCTTCTCCTTGGTCACGTTTCGGATGGTCAGAGCCCAGGTTACCGACCGTTGTTATCCGCCCATCACGGGGTGGCCCCGTGTCGCGGACCGAGTGCGCGGGGGACACCGGACCGGGAGCGCGGCCGGCCCGGCCGGGGCGGACGGTCCGCGCGCCCGGCCCGCCGGCTCCTCGTGCCGCCGCGTACCCGCGCGCCACGCCGGGCCGCCCGACGTCCACGAAATGTCCACAGGAACGCGCACGCACCGCCCAGGGACGTCCACGAACCTCCGTGGGCCCGGGGAGGGACGGTGTCACCGCCCGGGACCAAGATCGGATCACGATCGGGAAACGGCGCGATAAATGCCGAAAACCCAAGATCCAATCATGGTTTCGTGAGTGTTGCATCAGGTTTCCGTGGACGTCGGAACCGCCTCCGACCTGCGGGAAGCCGTCCCCGAACGGCGGTCGCAGCACGTCATGGGGGTGCTTGTCAAGCCCCGAGACCGGCCCTGACCTGCGAAAACGCCCTTCGGGTGCGCCGAAAAGCGTGTTATTCTGGAAAGCCACGGAAGGGGTCCTGTCACATGACGTTCAAGGTTGGCGACACGGTGGTCTACCCCCATCACGGGGCTGCGCTGATCGAGGCCATTGAAATTCGCCAGATCAAGGGTGTGGACAAGACCTACCTGGTGCTGAAGGTGCAGCAGGGTGACCTGACGCTGCGCGTGCCCGCCGAGAACGCTGAGTTCGTCGGTGTGCGCGATGTGGTCGGCCAGGAGGGTCTGGACCGGGTCTTCGAGGTGCTTCGCGCACCGTACACCGAAGAGCCGACCAACTGGTCCCGCCGCTACAAGGCGAACCTCGAAAAGCTTGCTTCGGGTGACGTTATCAAGGTCGCCGAGGTTGTGCGCGACCTCTGGCGTCGCGAGCGCGAACGCGGTCTGTCCGCGGGCGAGAAGCGGATGCTCGCCAAGGCGCGCCAGATCCTGGTCAGCGAGCTCGCGCTGGCCGAGAACACCAACGAGGACAAGGCGGAAACGCTGCTCGACGAGGTGCTCGCCTCGTAGTTCCGCGCTCCACGCTCACAGCGCCCGATGCCGGCGCGCCGCTGCGGAAGCCCATGCTTCCGAGGTGGTGCAGTGGCACTTCGGGCGCTGAGGCGTGTCCGGAAGGGGTCGCGTCCGTCGTGCACGCCATGGCCATACCCACTTCGCCGAAGGAGTGAAACCTGAACGCCGCAGGAGCAGTCGCAGCAGCAGTGGTGCCCGCCGCGGGACGCGGGGAGCGGCTGGGGCCCGGCGCCCCGAAAGCCCTGCGAGAGCTGGGCGGGGTGCCGTTGCTGGTCCATGCCGTCCGGGCGCTCGCGCGCAGCCGGTCGGTCGGGCTGGTGGTGGTGGCAGCGCCGCCGGACGGCGTGGCCGAGGTCGTCTCCCTGCTCGCCGGCCACGGCCTGGACCGCACGGACGTCCGGGTGGTGGCCGGCGGGGCGACCCGCCAGGAGTCGGTGCGGCTGGGGCTGGCCGCCGTCCCGGTCGGGGTCGAGGTCGTGCTGGTGCACGACGCCGCCCGTCCGCTGGTACCGGTGGAGGTGGTGGACGCGGTGACGGCGGCCGTCCGGGCCGGGGCCGAGGCCGTGGTGCCCGCGGTGCCACTGGCCGACACCGTCAAGCGGGTGGAGCCGCAGCCGGGGGGCGGGCCGGAGCCGGTGCTCGACACGCCCGACCGCGCCACGCTTCGCGCGGTGCAGACCCCGCAGGGGTTCCGTCGGGACGTGCTCCAGGAGGTGCACGCCAAATCGCTGGCCGAGGAGGCCGAGGGCGGCCTGCCGCCGGTGACCGACGACGCCGGCCTGGTCGAGCGCTACGGCGGCCGGGTGGTCGTGGTGCCCGGCCACGAGGAGGCGTTCAAGGTGACCCGTCCGCTGGACCTCGTGCTCGCCGAGGCCGTACTCGCCCGGCGGAGGGCCTCCGATGGCTTCTGAGTCGCACGGCGCGCCGGAGGCCCCCGGCGTTCAGGCCGTACCGAAGGCCGCCGAGCCGCGTGGCGCATCGCGACCGGTGATTCCCCGGGTCGGCATCGGCACCGACGTGCACGCCTTCGAGGCGGGCCGCCCGCTGCGGGTGGCCGGTCTGGACTGGCCGGACGCCGGGGACGGCCTGGCCGGGCACTCGGACGCGGACGTCGCCGCGCACGCGGCCTGCGACGCGCTGTTCTCGGCCGCCGGGATCGGCGACCTGGGCGCGCACTTCGGCACCGACCGGCCCGAGTGGTCCGGGGCGTCCGGGGTGAAGCTGCTCGGCGAGGCCGCCAGGCTGGTCCGGGCGGCCGGTTTCGAGATCGGCAACGTGTCGGTCCAGGTGATCGGCGTCCGCCCGAAGATCGGCAAGCGCCGCACCGAGGCCCAGGAGGTGCTGTCGGCGGCCGTCGGCGCGCCGGTCTCGGTGTCCGGGACGACGACCGACGGTCTCGGGCTGACCGGTCGGGCCGAGGGGCTCGCTGCGCTCGCCACGGCGCTGGTGTACGAGACGGACGCGGCCGTCGGGGAATGAGCCGCGGCTGACGCGTGTTCAGCGGTGGAGACAGGGAGCGGGTCTCTACCGTTGACACGGTCCGTCAACCCTCGACCCCGCTGTCGAGCGAACGAGAAGAGGTCCCCGTGTCCGTGCAGCTCTCCGACACCGCCAAGGCGCTGATCGACGGGAAGTCCTTCGCGGTGGTCGCCACCGTGCAGGAGGACGGCAGCCCGCAGTCCTCGGTGGTCTGGGTCCGGCGGGAGGGCGACGATCTGCTGTTCTCCACGGTGGAGGGGCGCCGCAAGCACCTCAACATGGTTCGCGACCCCCGTGTCTCGGTGGTCATCAACCCGCCGGAGAGTCCGTACACGTACCTGGAGTTCCGCGGTGAGGTCTCGCTCACCCGGGAGGGTGGCAAGGACCTGATCGACGAGCTCGCCCGCAAGTACCGCGGCGAGAGCGAATACCGCTACGACGGCCCCGATGACGTGCGCGTGGTCGTCCGGCTCACCCCCCGCAAGGTGGTCGGGAACGCCTGAGCGGAGCGTGTCGCTCCGGTTGGCGACACGCCTGTCATGACCCTGCGACGGGATTGACATCCCGGATTGTCGTGGGGCACCCCTTGCTGCCCACTACGCTTGACGCTGTGAGCATTCGTCTGTACGACACCGACGCCCGCCAGGTACGCGACTTCGTCCCGCTTGTACCGGGTTGTGTCTCGATCTACCTGTGCGGCGCCACCGTCCAGGCACCACCGCACATCGGGCACATCCGGTCCGGCCTCAACTTCGACGTCATGCAGCGGTGGTTCGCCTACCGCGGCTACCAGGTGACGTTCGTGCGCAACGTCACGGACATCGACGACAAGGTGATCGCCAAGGAGCGCGAGCTCGGCACGCCCTGGTGGCAGATCGCCTACGCCAACGAGCGCGCCTTCAACGACGGCTACTCGGCGCTCGGCTGCCTGCCGCCGAGCGTGGAGCCGCGGGCCACCGGCCACGTCCCCGAGATGATCGAGATGATGCAGGCGCTCATCGCCAAGGGGCACGCCTACGAGGCCCACGGCAACGTCTACTTCGACGTCAAGTCCTTCCCCGGCTATCTCGGGCTCTCCAACCAGAAGATCGACAGCCTCCGCCAGCCGGCGGGCGAGGGCGAGACCGGCAAGCGCGACCACCGCGACTTCGCGATGTGGAAGTCCGTGAAGCCGGGTGAGCCGAGCTGGCACACCCCCTGGGGCAGCGGCCGGCCCGGCTGGCACCTGGAGTGCTCCGCCATGGCGCACAAGTACCTCGGCGGGGCCTTCGACATCCACGGCGGCGGGATCGACCTGATCTTCCCGCACCACGAGAACGAGATCGCCCAGTCGAAGGCGTTCGGCGACGACTTCGCCAACTTCTGGGTGCACAACGCCTGGGTCACCATGAGCGGCGAGAAGATGAGCAAGTCGCTCGGCAACTCGGTGCTGGTCTCGGAGATGGTCGCCCGCTGGCGCCCGATCGTGCTCCGGTACTACCTGGCGGCCCCGCACTACCGCTCGACCATCGAGTACAGCGAGGAGTCGCTGCGCGAGGCCGAGGCCGGCTTCGGTCGGATCGAGGGCTTCGTCCAGCGGGTCGTGGAACGCTGCGGGCCCGTCGAGGCGGCGCCCGAGGTGCCGCCGGCCTTCGCCGAGGCGATGGACGACGACCTGGGCGTTCCGCAGGCGCTCGCCATCGTGCACACCGCCGTCCGGCAGGGGAACAGCGCGCTGACGGCGGACGACAAGGAGAACGCGGTAGCACGTTTGGCCGAGGTCCGTGCGATGCTCGGAGTGCTGGGTCTCGACCCGCTCGACCCGCACTGGGCCGGCGCGGAGCGCGGCGAGGACCTCCACGGCGTGGTCGACTCGCTGGTCCGGCTGGTCCTGGACCAGCGGCAGGCGGCCCGGGCGCGCAAGGACTTCGCCACCGCGGACGCCATCCGCGACCAGCTCGGCCTGGCCGGGCTGGTGATCGAGGACACCCCGTCCGGCCCGCGCTGGACGATCGGCAACCCGTAGCACGCGGGCCCGCGAGTCGCGGAAACCCGTCACACTTGGTAACCAGTAACCCCTTCCCAGGGGTGAGGGTGGGCCGTACCGGACCGGTACGGCCCTCCCTCCTTGTCCGGCCGACCGGGATTCTCCCGCCGGCCGGACGAGGAGGGCCCACGCAGGACGAAGAGCATGTCGCAGTGAGGCATGCCGGACAGACAGGAAGTAAGGCCATGGCCGGCAACAGTGCACGCAGGAACCGCCGCAACCCCGGGTCGAAGAAGGGCGCGAGTGTCGGTACCGGCGGCCACAGCCGGAAGGCACTGCAGGGCAAGGGTCCGACGCCGCCCGCCTCGGCGCGCAAGGGCCACGTCAAGCAGCGGCAGGCCAACGCGGCCGTCAAGCGCGAGATGGACGCCAAGTCCCGGGCCGGCATGCGCCGCAGCGGCGGCGGCGGCCGTGGCGGCCGTGGCGGCGCCGGCGCCGCCGAGCTGGTCGTGGGCCGCAACTCGGTGGTCGAGGCGCTGCAGGGCGGCGTGCCCGCCACCGCGCTCTACGTCATGCAGTTCATCGACACCGACGACCGGGTCCGCGAGGCCTTCCAGGCCGCCAACGAGCGGGGCATCCCGCTGATGGAGGCCCCGCGCGCGCAGCTGGACCAGATGACCAGCGGCCTGAACCACCAGGGCCTGGTGCTGCAGGTGCCGCCGTACGAGTACGCGCACCCGGAGGACCTGCTGGGTGTCGCGGCCGACCTCGGCCAGGACGCGCTGATCATGGCACTGGACGGCGTGACGGACTCCCGCAACCTCGGCGCGGTGGTCCGCTCCGCCGCCGCCTTCGGCGCGCACGGCGTGGTCATCCCCGAGCGTCGGGCGGCCGGTATGACGGCGGGCGCCTGGAAGACCTCCTCGGGTGCGGCGGCGCGCCTGCAGGTGGCACGCGCCACCAACCTGACCCGCGCGCTGGAGGCGTACCAGAAGGCCGGCTGCCTGGTGGTCGGCCTGGCCGCCGACGGCGAGTCCGAGGTCGGTGACCTGGAGGCGCTCACCGGGCCGGTCGTCGTCGTCGCGGGCAGCGAGGGCAAGGGTCTGTCCCGCCTGGTCTCGGAGACCTGTGACATCCGGGTGCGGATCCCGATGCCGGGTGCCACCGAGTCGCTGAACGCCGGTGTCGCGGCGGGCATCGTGCTCTACGAGGCGGCCCGTCTGCGGTCCCGCACGTCCTGACCTGTACAGGTTTGAGTGAAAGCGATCGGGCCCGATCGGGCTCGATCGCTTTTCTCATGATCACTTCAAGTGGCCGCCAAGAATCCACCCGGGAGAGTGTCCTAATCGGCCGTCACCCGGTTAGACGGGTGTGGACACCAGAACACCTCGGTTCCCCGGGCAGGGCGGCGCGGCGGGGATAGATTCCGGCCCCGGTCTCAACACGGTCAAGGTACCGTCCGACCCCGCCCGGCTGAGCAGCACCCAGGCGAGCTTCCGGCTCAGACTCGGCGCCCCCGTGGCGCCGCTGATCGACGCCCCTACCGACCTGCTGTCGTACGGCGCCGCCTTCGGCGACCCGTACGCGAGCCAGGGCTTCATCCGGCGGCCGCTGGTCACCCCGCAGGTGGTGGTCGACAGTGCCGACGCCCCCCTGCTCGCGGGGGCGGCCGTCGGCGCGCCCCGGCGCAAGGGGCGGGTCACCGCCGTCACCTGGACGGGCCAGGCCGCGCCCGGCGACGTCGCGGCCACCCGGCTGCTGGACGCCGTCCGGCTCAGCACCGTGCCCGCCCCGGCCGGCGCCGGCCGGGGGCCCTCCGGCGCCCTGGCGGAGGACGACACCCAGGTGATCCAGCCGTACGGCGGATCGGCGACCGTGCCCCGGCAGACCGGCTCCCCGCAGGCGGGCCGCGGCAGCACCCGCCCGGAGCCGAAGGCCTGGAGCCCGGCCGGCGAGCTGCCCGAGGTCACCGCGGCGGCGGCCGGGGACTCCCGGCACGCCCGGTACCCGGGCCGCCGGGTCGACCTCGGCCTGGTCCTGCTCCCGCTGCGGGTGGTCCTCGGATCGCTGTCCGTCTTCGCCGGGTTCAGCAAGCTCTGCAACCCGGTGTACTTCGACGGCGGCGACCGCGGCTCGATGATGCGCTGGCTCGCCTCGCTGCACCCCTGGGGGGTCGCCGAGCCACTGCTGAACTTCGCCATGGCCCACCCGGTCGGAGCCGGCCTCGGGGTCGCCTTCACCGAGATCGTGGTCGGCGTGCTGTCCATCCTCGGCCTCTGGCAGCGGTTCGCGGCCGGCGCCGCCATGCTGCTCTCCGCCGCGCTGCTGTTCACGGTCAGCTGGCGGGCCGTGCCGGTCTACGACACCCCCGACCTGATCTTCCTGGTGGCCTGGAGCCCCCTGCTGATCGCCGGCGCGCCGTTCGGCTCGCTGGACGGGCGGCTGGCGCTGGAGGCCTGGCGGCGCCACGGCGCCGGCGCACCGGGCGCTTTGCGGCGGCGGGTCCTGCGCCGGGGCGCCGTGATCACCTCGCTGGTGGTGGGGCTCACCCTGCTGCTTGGGTCGATGCTCGGCGCGGCCGTCCGTACCGGCGGCCGCCCGGATCCGCGACCGGCCGGTCCGGACAGCGACTACGGCACACCGGTCTGGCCGGGTGGCGCCTCGGCGAAGCCGAGCACCCCGTCGACGCCGTCCGCCAAGCCGTCGCCCTCGGCGTCGCACTCGCCCAGTGCGGGTGCCACGCCCTCCGGCGGGGCGTCACCGAAGGGGAGTCCGAGCGCCAAGCCGAGGGCGGGCAAGTCCGACGCCCCGTCGACCGCCGCCTCGAACCCGCCCGCCAAGACCACGCCCAGCGGTCGCAGCACCGCTCCGGGCGGGGCGGCGTCCAAGCCCAGCCCGTCCAGCAGCGGCGGCCTGCTCGGCGGCGTCCTGGGCAGCGGCCCGCTGGCCGAGCTGCCCAGCGGCCTGGGCGCCCAGGGTCGGCAGCAGCCGGGCGCGGGGACGTCGACCTGACGGATCCATCCCCCGGCGGCGCCGCCTTCGTGACGGCCCGCCACGGACCGACGACGAGCCGGCCGGACACCCCTCGGGGGCGTCCGGCCGGCTCGCTCGTTGTGGCGCCCGTGGCGGGCCGCCGGGCGTCCCGTCGCCGGTCCGTGCGGTGTCCTGCGGGTCGTCCTGCCCGTGGTCCTGCCTGGCGTCCTGCGGGTCGTCCTGCCCGTGGTCCTGCCTGGCGTCCTGCGGGGGGGTCAGCGCGCCCCGGCGCCCGCGCCGGACGCCAGTTCCTTGGCGGCCTCGGTGAGGTCCTTGGCGGTGTCGATGGCCCGCCAGTAGACGCCCTGGGGGAGCTGGTAGCCCGCCAGCCGCTTGCCTCGCGCCAGTTGGGGGAAGGTCGTCCGCTCGTGGTCCCCGACGTCCGGCAGGAGCGCGGCGAACTCGGGGCTGAAGACGTACAGGCCGGCGTTGATCAGGAACGGCGACGGCGGTGCCTCGATGAAGTCCAGGACGTTGCCGAACTGATCGGTCTCCACGGCGCCCCACGGGATCCGCGGACGGGCCAGCGCGAGCGTCGCGACGGCGTCCCGCTCGTGGTGGAAGGCCGCCATGTCGCGCAGGCTGAAACGGGTCCAGATGTCGCCGTTGGTGGCGTACCAGGGCTCGTCCGGGCGCGGCAGGGCGCGGGCGGCGTACTTGAGCCCGCCGCCCCGGCCCAGCGGCTCGTTCTCCACCACGGTGCTGACGTTCAGCGGCAGGTCGGCCTGGTCGAGCCACTCCTGCAGCACCTCGGCCAGATGGCCGCAGGAGATCACCGCGTCCGTCACCCCCTCGGCCGCCAGCCAGGCCAGCTGGTGCCCGACGATCGGGGTGCCGGTGCCGGGGATCTCCACCAGCGGCTTCGGGCGGTCGTCGGTGTAGGGGCGCAGTCGGGAGCCCTGCCCGCCGGCCAGGATCACTGCCTGGGTGACGGTGGACGCGACGAGGTGGGCTGAGTCAGCGGTCATGCGGTAACCATAGATCCGCGCGCGGCCGGAGCCGCGGCAGTGCGGCGGGCGCCGACGCCTGCCGGCGCCAGGAGGGGAGCGCAGGTGCCGGGGTCGCCGTGCGGTGCTGCGGCGTGGAGCGGTGGTGCGGCGCGCAAGCGGGCGCGCCGACGGACGGGGGTGGGCCGACGGGCGGTCGGCAGGCCCGCGCGGGCGGGCGGCGCGTGTGGGCTGCCGGGTGGGCGCTGCCGGGGTTCGGTCCGCCGAGCTCAGCCGGTGGCGCCGGAGGCGAACGAGCCGTCGCAGACCGGGCGCGCGAAGGAACGTGCCCGCTGGACGTCGCCCTGGTACTTGCGCACCGCCGCCTTGCCCAGATCCACCGCGAGCGAGCTGCAGTAGGGCGTGAGAGACGGCTTCTCGCGCATCGTGCGCTCCAGCAGGTCGAGCGCGGTACCGGGGTTGTTGGCGCGGAGCTCGTCCAGGAGGTCGGCGCGCAGGGCGTCCTGCGGGGCGAGGCCCTGTCCGGAGGTGTTACCGGCGGCGGCGCGCCCGATACCGGCGCCGTCGTTGCTCGACGCCGCGACCACCTGCTGGTCGAGCGAGGTCGGCGGGGCCCAGGGCACCCGGGTCACGGCGAGGGTACCGGTGGTCACCAGGATCACGGGCAGGGTGAGGGCTACGGTCTGGCCGATGCGGCGAACAAGCTGATTCACGCTCAGGAGCGTAGCGCTGGGTATGTCCGATATCGCACTCCGTTACCCCAACGAGTGACGCGTGTCCCGATTCGTCCCGCCACCGTGTTGACGTGCGGGCTCGATCGCTCGGACGGGCTTTCGGCACCGGCGTGCCCCGGTGCCGGCTCCTCGGCCGGGGTGGCCGCGCAGGTGGCCCGGTGCCGACGCCTGCGCGAGCGCGTCCGGGTACGACCGAGCCCTGCCGGACCGCCGTCCGGCAGGGCTCAGTCGTCTGTGGAGCTGTCAATCTGTC
Organism: Kitasatospora sp. NBC_00315; assembly: GCF_041435095.1. Classification (NCBI taxonomy): domain Bacteria; kingdom Bacillati; phylum Actinomycetota; class Actinomycetes; order Kitasatosporales; family Streptomycetaceae; genus Kitasatospora; species Kitasatospora sp. NBC_00315. The sequence continues at coordinate 4,718,949 of NZ_CP108025.1, forward strand.
GCGCTGTGAGCTTCGGCGTGGGACGCCGGAGGGCTCAGGCGCTCAGGCGGGCACCCGTGCTGCTGGAGAACACGTGGGTCTCGTGGCCGATCGGCACGACGTGGATGGTCTCGCCGCGCTCCGGGATCTGACGGCCGTGCACGCGGACGACGATGTCCTTGTCGTCCCCACCGATCTTGGTGGTGCCGTAGACGAAGCCGTCGGCGCCGAGCTCCTCGACCACGTTGACGGTGACGGCGACGCCCTCGATGCCGCCGGCCGGGACGATCTCGAAGTGCTCCGGGCGGATACCGACGGTCACGGTCTTGTCGGTGCCGGCGCCGGCCAGCTCGTCACGGGAGATGTTGATGATCGAGCCACCGAACTTCACGCCGCCGTCGACCAGCGGAACCTCGACGAGGTTCATCGCCGGGGAGCCGATGAAGCCGGCCACGAAGAGGTTCGCCGGGCGGTCGTACATGGTGCGCGGGCTGTCGACCTGCTGCAGCAGACCGTCCTTGAGGACCGCGACGCGGTCGCCCATGGTGAGGGCCTCGACCTGGTCGTGGGTGACGTAGACGGTGGTGATGCCCAGTCGGCGCTGCAGGCTCGCGATCTGGGTACGGGTGGACACGCGGAGCTTGGCGTCCAGGTTGGAGAGCGGCTCGTCCATGAGGAAGACCTGCGGCTCGCGGACGATCGCGCGACCCATCGCGACACGCTGGCGCTGACCACCGGAGAGGGCCTTCGGCTTGCGGTCCAGGTAGTCGGTCAGGTCGAGGATCTTGGCGGCCTCTTCGACCTTGCTGCGGATCTCGGCCTTGTTGACGCCGGCGATCTTGAGCGCGAAGCCCATGTTGTCCGCGACGCTCATGTGCGGGTACAGCGCGTAGTTCTGGAACACCATCGCGATGTCCCGGTCCTTCGGCGGCAGGTGCGTGACGTCGCGGTCACCGATGCGGATGGCGCCACCGTTGACGTCCTCCAGACCGGCCAGCATGCGAAGGCTGGTCGACTTGCCGCAGCCCGAGGGGCCGACGAGGACGAGGAACTCGCCGTCCTCGACGTGCAGCTCCAGGGCGTCAACGGCGGGCTTGGTGCCGCCCGGGTAGAGGCGGGTCGCCTTGTCGAACGTGACAGAAGCCATGACTGTGCTCTCCTTCACCGGCAGGAACGTGCCGGACGATCCGAGTAAAGGGCAAAAGTGCCTGTTTCACCGGCTCGCCAGTGGTCTCAACCACCGTCCGAGCCGACTCCCGGCGACGCTACCTGCACGTCCGGCGCTTGTCAGCCCCCCACCGCCCCCGACTTCGGCATCGGTTCGGTCACGCCCCGCCCGCCCGCGGCCGCCCGATCCGGGCTCCCGCCCCACCGAATCGCTCACCGTATTTGCGGACAGCGCCCCACCCCGGCCCGGTAGACTGCCACCCGGTGCCGCCGTGGTCCGCCGCGGACGGTCACCGTGCCTCCTTAGCTCAGTTGGCCAGAGCACCGCTCTTGTAAAGCGGGGGTCGTCGGTTCGAACCCGACAGGGGGCTCAACGCACGACACGTCGCGAGACGTGCTCAGGGCCAGGCCACCGAGGTGATCCCGGGGACTGGCCCTTCATGGTTCCCGGGTCCGATCGGACGACTGCTCGGCTCCCGCCGCGGGCGTGCCAGAAGCCGCTGTGGGAACGTCCTGGCCGGGTTCCTTCGGACCGTCGGCTCGAGGTGCAGCCGGAGCTGGTGGTGGCTTCGACCTCGCGATCCCCCGACCACTGGTCTCCGGTGGCTCCGGCTTCACTCGGCCGGCGTCCGGACCGGACGAGGACGGTCGGGTCAAGCAGGTCGTCGAGGCCCGGGGACGGCGGCGGGTAGGAGTTCACGAAGACCGCGGCGGGCCTGTTCGGCGCGGTAGCTCGGCGCGACCTGGCGAAGGGCGCCCGGGCCGCGGAGCCTCGTATGTGCCATCAGTGGGCGAGGAGCCCGGCCGGTCGCAGCGGTATCGATCCGGGGGATCCGGCACGTCAGACCTTGAGGAGCGTCAACTCGGGAGACGCGGAAACCTTTGTCACGGAATCCAACGCGAGATTCATGTCATCCCGAACTTCCCCATCGAGGTTCATGCTTGCTTCGGCCAGTACGTGACGGGCCACTCCGCGAGCAAAGTCGTCGAGGTCTGCGGCAGCATCCTTCGACTCGTCGGCCTGGAACGACAGGATGTCCTCGAAGATGGTGACACCGAACCGATTGACGAACTTTCTCTCCTGCCAGCGAATGAATCGCATACCCGCTACGCCCTCTGCCAGGGACGCGATGATCTCTGAATTCGAGAAGGGGACGCCGCGGACCTTTGACTCCCGACCCACCACGATGACGATGCTTCCGTTGGCGGCGATCAAGCGGCTCATCTCGCGGATGGCATCAGCCATGTCGATACAGTACTGAATCACGGTCAGGAACCGATTTTGTCGGTTCTTTCTGTTCGACCCGATCTCGGTCCGTGCAGCCGGGAGAACGTTCCAGCCGATCCGCTCCACGGCCGGGCGGTAGTTTTGGTGGTAGTTGAATACGTTGATATAGGGGGGTGACGTCACGATGAGTCCGGCGCAACCGTTCTCCAGGGGTACGCTTCTGGCATCTGCGGCGATGACACGGCTGGGAACGGGGTTCTCCGGGAAGTCTGCGATAAGTTCACGGACCTGGATCCATGATTTCGACACCTTCTTGAGATCGGTTTCCTTCTTGTCCCCCATGCTGAGCAGCAGCGTGGTGGCGAAGATCCTCGCCAAATCAGTGTTGGCCGCCGCGCGGTGACTTTCCAGGAGGTGCTCAGCAAAGTCGGTGGTGGCCCCGAGGGCACCGAAGAGCGTGTCTTCGCCCCATGTCGTAACGCCGTTGAAGTGGGCGGACGCCTGCCGGATCAGGCTGGCCCTCTGCTGCGCGGGGAGAGAGGCGATCTCCAGGATTCCCGCCAACTCCAAAGCGGCGGGGTTGATCTCGGCCCCGGCCGAGGGAATTCCTCGTCGGATGCTTTCCAGTACGGTGGTGCCACTCCCGAGAAACGGATCAAATACCATGCCGGAGCCCGGGTAGTAGACGTCGATCAGCTTGCTCACGAGACCCGGGGTGAACTGCCCGCGCCAGGGCAATGCGCTGCGACGCTCGCGTACCAGGACGTCCAGGTCATCCTGCTGGATGAACTCTCTGTCCATCTCGCGCGCGCGAACGGCAGCGAAGGTCTCTTCGACGTTCATTTTTCTACTTTCTAAAAATAACCCTTGGCTACGACATCGTCCTCATTGGGGTCGCGGGCCTCGAAGATTTCTTTGAGATGATCGACGAATCTCTGGATGACATCATACCTGATCGGGTTGGTTTCGAGAAATTTCTTAAACTCTCCTCGGCGTTCGACCCTGTTCCCGGCCGAGGAGTATTCCTTCCTTTTGTGGGACCCGAGTCGCTTCCCGCGAAGAATGAGGACTTCGTCGATGTCACTTCCCGCAGTGCTGATCGGCGTCATGTCGAGATATTCGCAGATCAAGTAGTAGCGTGCAGCCGGAACTGCAATCTTGAGATCGTGGGAGGTGGCGCTGGCTTCCTGGAACATGGTTTTGTCGAGGTTCGTCTTGCATTCGGCTGCAATATAGGCGAGGCAAATATTTATACTTGATGAGCCTCCGGCGGGGAAGTCGGGCTTGAAGGAGGCCTTGAGGTACGCCTTTCGGCTCAGCGTGAAGTCCTGGTCCTTGGTGCGAACCTTCATGGAGATCCCGCCGAGCGGAGCGGCCAGTGAACTCGAGAAGTATGCGGCGGCGAATGCCCCGGCCGGTCCCGCATACACGTCCTGATCGGCGAGCTCCGGGATGATTCGATGATCGATCAGCCAGGGCATAAATTCCTCGATAATTGAATTGTCGATCTTCAATTGCCCGCGCTGGCGGAAGAGGAAATCTTGATTGCTGTCCCAGATCAGATTCAGTTCGACGTGCTTCTTGTAGGTGTTGAGTTGATCGACCAGGTCGCGAACGAGTTCGTCTCCCTCGGTCGTGAGGGATTTCATTCCCTCGATCCACTTCTCATACTGGCTGAGTGCCTCCGCGACGGCGGGCCTGTCGGCCGCCGGAAGCTTGGAATTCTTGAGCAATTCACTGAGCTTGGACTTGTGAGGAGTGGGCCGGCCTTCAGTTCTCGTTCCTTCGCCGGCTCGAACGGAAACCTCGGGCCTCGGAAGCTCGGATTGCTGCGGCGTGAGTGGGTCGATGGACTGGAACAGGGTGTTGTCGGTGCTCACGGCCGGAGCATAGCGCCGCAGCCCGAGTACTGTCTGTTGCTTCATGGCCTCGGCCTTGAGCAGCGCACGCCGTGCCGACCTTCTGAGCCCGACGGCTGCTTGCCGGCCACCGCGGAGCGACGGCGCGGTGGCTGCCGCAGGTGTGACCGAGCGTCGGGTTAACGCGTTGCCTCGGTCGAGGACGTGTCCGGGGCGACGACGGCCGGGGCGGCCTGAGCCGGTTCGCTGTCTCTACGCGGGGACGGCCGTCCGATGAGGCGTGGCGGTGGGCGGGGCCGTACCCGCCGGCGGCGGTCAGGTCGTTCGGGAGACCCTCAGCTCCGTGAGGTACCGCTTGGTGACCCGGCCGCCGTACCGGCCGTCGATCAGTGCGGCGATGCCTCCCAACAACCCCTCCCGGGCCGGCGGTGGCAGTGCCCGGTGGTTGGAGTAGGTCCGCAGCACCTCCAGGTACTCGGCCGTGGTGTACGAGAGGTCCCACGCGTGGCGCCGGGTGAGGACGGGGCCGTACCGGCCGCTGCGGGCCACCTCGTCCGCGTGGGCCGAGCCGTCGACGTCCGCTGCGGCGGGGAGCCGTAGGCCCGGCGGGGTGGCGGGGTCGAAACGCTCGTAGCAGTCCTGGACCTCGGCGAAGAACTCCACGCTGCCGCCCGCCACGTGCTGCGTGGCGACCACGGCCAGGGCGCCACCGGACCGCAGCGCGTCGGCGGCCCTGGTCATGCGAACCGCCGGATCGATCCAGTGGAACGCCGTCGCCGCGACGACGGCGTCGAACGGCTCCTCGGGCAGCGGCCAGGTCTCGAAGTCCGCCGTCACGACCTCCACCGCCCCGTGGCCGGCCAGGTTGCGTCGGGCGACGGCGGCCATCTCCGCGCCCAGCTCGACGGCGGTGATCCGGCAGCCGAGCCCGGCGAGCGGCACGGTGGCCTTGCCGGTGCCCGCCCCCACCTCTAGGACGCGGCAGCCGGGGCCGACACCGGCGAGCTCGGCGAGATCCTCGAACAGCTCCGGCGGATACCCGGGCCTGGCCCGGTCGTACAGCTCCGCGTCCTCGTCGAAGGTCCGGCTCAGGTGGACACGGCGTGTCTCGTCAGGCAGGTCGTCGCGCACGGCAGCACGGTAGAGCCTCCGCCGTCACGCCGTCACGCCGTCACGCCGTCACGCCGTCACGCCGTCACGCCGTGACGCCGTCACGCCGTGACGCCGTGACGCCGTGACGCCGTCACGCCGTCACGCCGTCACGCCGTCACGCCGTGACGCCGTCACGCCGTCACGCCGTCACGCCGTCACGCCGGCCGGCCCCGGCCGGGGCGCGGGGCCCTCGGGCGGCACATGTCGGACGGACCGTCACATCGGCTGCGCGGCAGCGTCCGCCGACGCTCGTCCCGTGGCGGCCGCCCGGGGCCCGGAGCCGAGGAGGAGCGGGTCGTTGCCGAGGTCTTCCAACAGGGCGTCCAGCTTGGCGCGGTCGACCGAGGACATCAGGAAGACGTGCACGTAGCCGCGCCGGGTGCCCTCGTCGCCCGGGTCCGTCAGGACGTCCTGTGAGGACAGCGACCACTTCTCCACCAGCTCGGGGCCGGGCTTGCGGAACCGTACGGTGATGGCGCCCGGAGTGCGGGCCGGCCACAGCTCGATGCCCTTCTCCCGCTCCAGGTGCCGGAGTCGCTGCTCCAGGTAGGCGGCCAGCTCCTGGGCCCGGCGGATCCGGTTCACCTGGTCCTGGTAGGAGTGCCGGGAGAGGTGGTCCCAGAGCACCAGCGGGGAGAAGCCGTTGCGCGAACCGGCGAAGGTGGTGTCGGGGGCGCCGATGTACTCGGGCTGGGAGGGCGGGCAGATCTGGTACTTGACCTTCGTCATGTAGATGCCGCAGGGCCACGGCGCGCCGGGCCACTTGTGGCCGCTCATGGCGATCGAGGACACCATGTCGAGGTCGCCGAACTCCCGTGTGGGCAGCGTGATGCCGAAGTCGAACTCGGGGAGGCCGGTGTCGGGGGTCCAGCCGAATCCCGCCGGGTCGGCGCCCGCCATCCGTACGAACGGGGCGTACCCGGCGCCGAGGGCTCCGTCCACGTGGATCCAGAAGCGCCGCCGCAGGTCGACCAGCGGCTCGCCGGTGCCTGGGTCCCTGCCGCCCGCCACCTCGCCCTGGATCAGCCCGTGCTTCTCGAAGATCGGCAGCAGGCGCTCGCAGACCTCCCGCACGTCGTCGTGGGCACCCTTGAAGGTGCTGCCGAGGTTGAGGCTGATGAAGACCGGGTGCCCCTTGGCGGCGAAGAACTCGACCAGCACGGCGAGGGCGTCGACGTCGATCTCGCCGGTGCCGTCCCAGGAGTGACCGGACGGGCCGCTGCGGGAGGGCACCTCGGTGGGCCACTCGGACGACGGGCCCTGCGGCCCGGCCAGCGGGCAGTCGTCCGGGTACTTCTCCGTGCCAACGGCGTGGAAGGTCTCGACGCCCAGTACCTGGACGGCCTTGGCGAACGAGTAGTGGGTGTCCTCGGAGTAGAACGCCACCGGGCGGCAGGCGTTGGGGTTGCCCGGCTCGGACGGGGCCCGGACGTACCGCGAGGTGCCCGCGGCACCGGTCGGCGCCTGGATCAGCGCCTTTCCGCTCAGGTAGTCCCGGGCGTTCCAGAGCGCGTACATGTTGCCCTCGGTCGAGCCCATGGAGAGCACGTAACCCCAGTACGACTCGGGGTCGTCGGCGGCGTAGGGCCGCTCGGCGTGCCACAGGGCGGCGTAGTAGTCGAGCACCGCGCGCTCGACGACCTTGGTGTTGGGCTTGTAGCCGCCGCTCTGGAACGGGTCGCCGAGGTTGTTGATGTTGTGCTGCATGAACCGGCCGAGGTCGAAGGCGCAGCCGCCGGTCTCCTGGGTCGCCTGGTAGCCGAGCAGGTTCCGGCGCTTGCTCGTCAGGTACTCGTCCATCCGGTCGAGCGCGCGCAGGCGCCGCTCGTTGCCCAGTCCTCCGGCCGGGAGTTCGAACTCCTCGGCGCCCGGCTCGTCGGCCGGGCCCCTCGACCGATGGAGAGCCGACCCGCTCCGGGGGGACACGGAGGGCACCTCCCGGACGGGCGTGCGGGCGGCCGGTACAAGGGGGTCCTGGGTCCGTCCGTCCGCCTCGTGGACGGCCGGCGGCGCGGCCGCGTCGTGTCTCGCCGCCACGGGCAGGGTGTCGGTTCGGCTCATGGGCGCAGCTCTCCCGGTTCGCTGGGTCGGAAGGCCCTCCCGGTGGGTCCGGCGGGTGGCGGTGGCAGATCCGATCGACAGCCAGGATGGAACCTGTGACGCGGTAAGGGGAAGTGATCCGCACGATATTCGGAATGATCACCATAGATCTTGCAATTCATCGGTTCGGAGGGGGAGGCTGGGTCCCGTGCCGAACATTCCCCAGCGGCGGCAGACGCCTCTCGACGACGTGGACCGGGCGATCCTGCGCATCCTCGCCGACAACGCCCGCACACCGAACAACGCGCTCGCGGACGCGGTGGGCATCGCGCCCTCGACGTGCCTGGCCCGGGTCCGCGCGCTGCGCGAGACCGGGGTGATCCGTGCCTACCGGGCCGAGATCGCTCCTGCGGCGATCGGACTGCCGCTCCAGGCGATGATCTCGGTCCGGCTCCGGGCCCACACCCGGGAACAGAACGAGAGCTTCCGCGACGCCGCCCCCGACATGCCCGGCGTGGTCGCGGTGTTCCACATGGCCGGATCGGACGACTACCTGCTCCACGTCGCCCTCGCGCACCCCGACGCCCTGCGCGACTTCGTGGTGGACCACCTCACCACCCACCCTGCGGTGGCGCAGACCCGGACCAACCTGATCTTCGAGCAGATCGCCGGCCGCCGGAACCTGATGCCGGACGGCTGACGGCGGGCCGCCGACCACGGGCCCGCCGTACTCCCGGCCGGTGCCCTCGCCCGGCGCGAGCCGGTGCCCTCGCCCGGCGCTAGCCGGTGCTGACCGGCGCGCGGGCCCCGGAGGCGGCGTGGATCGCCGCCTCCGGGGCCCTTTGCACCGTGTGTCCGCCCGGGCGGCCGGCGGTCAGACCACGTCGTCGTCGCGGTAGACGCACAGCGCCCAGACGACGAAGACGTCCAGGGCGATCACGATGATGTTCCACAGCGGGTAGTAGGGAAGCCAGAGGAAGGAGGCGATCGCGCTCAGCGAGGCGAGCACGATGCCGGCGATCCGGCCCCAGAGGGCGCCCCGGAGGACGCCGACGCCGGCCAGCGCCACGAGCACGCCGATCACCATGTGGATCCAGCCCCAGGAGGTCACGTCGAAGCGGAAGACGTACCTGGGGGTGGTCACGATGAGGTCGTTGTTGATGACCGCGACGAGGCCCTGGAAGAACTCCAGTATCCCGTTGACCAGCAGCATGATGCCCGCGAACAGGGCGAGTCCGCTGACCCAGCCGCTGTTGACGGACGTGCCGGGCGCTTCTCGGTAGGACGGGGGAGGGGTGGTGGTCATGGCAGGTGCTCCTCACAGGTGAGTACTGATGTGATGACGGGTCGGTCGGCTGGGGAGGCGGCGGCGCGCGCCGCCCGGGGGCGTGGCGGTGGTGGGGTCATGTCGTCAGGCCGGTGATCGCGTCGCCGAGGTACTTGGCGCCGAGGACGACCAGGACGACCGTCATGACCGCCGCGTTGTGGGCGGACATCCACGCCTTCCACTCGCCCAGGACCTTGGTCGCCTTCGCTCCGCCGAAGACGTACACACCCAGCGGCAGCAGCGTGCAGAGCGAGCCCACCAGCACCATCAGGACCGCCGCCACGGTCTTGCCGCCGACCGACGCCGAGCTGGTCGCGATGGAAACCCCGCCGCCGATCGCCAGCACCAGGTTCTTCGGGTTCGCCGCCACCAGGGCGGCGGCCAGCGCGGCCGACCGCCCCGGGGTGAAGCGGTCGATCGCGCGCATCCAGCCGGGCGGCTCGGCGATGTGGCCCTCGCGGGGCCGGTCCCGCCACTGCCTGGTGCCGAGGGCGAGGAACAGCGCGCCCAGGACGAGCTTGAGCCAGTAGGACCACGTCGGTCCGGCGGCCGTGGAGTCGATGTTCGAGCCGGCGAGCACGATCACGGTGGTCACCACGCCCAGTGTGACGATCCAGCCGGTGGTGAAGGCGATCCCGTTGGCCCGGCCGCGGGGGGTGGCCAGCATCAGGATCACCGCGATCAGCGGCAGGGGGCTGATGGCGATGCCGACCGCCGAGGCGAGCATCTGGCCGACCGCGTCACCCACTGAGCCCTCCCGGGTCCGTCCCGTCCCCGCCAGGGGCCGTCCGCTTAGTGCGCCGGCTTTCTGATCCAGGGTCTCCTCCTCCGGCGCCCGGCGCCCGGCTCCCGCGAGCCAGGTGCGGCCGCACCTGCCCCGGCCGGGCGGTGTGCCGGGTGGACGGGGGTGCGGTGTGCTGATCCCATTTCCGGTGCTGCGGGCGGGGTCGGCACGGCGGGCTGGGCCTTTCGGGTGAATCGGGTCGCGGGCCCCTCCGCGGTCGGGCGGCCACGGAATGCAGTGGTCGAAATGTGGTGATATGACTCGGTTCACCGCCGCCGCGTCGTTCCGGGGACGCCGTCGGCCGAGCGGTCACCGAAATACGGTGACCTGCCGGGACGGGAGCATCATGGACAACTACCCGCTTCTCAACCTGTTCTGGACCATGCTGGAGTTCTTCCTCTGGATCCTCTGGTTCTTCCTGCTCTTCAAGATCATCACGGACATCTTCCGCAGCCATGACATGGGCGGCTGGGGCAAGGCCGGTTGGACGATCTTCGTGATCCTGCTCCCGCTCATCGGCGTCCTCGTCTACCTCATCGCCCGCGGCGGCTCCATGCACGAACGTGACCTGGACCAGGCCGCACAGGCCGACAAGGCGTTCAAGTCGTACGTCCGGGAGGCGGCCGGGCCCGGGGGCGGTGGCGCGGCGGGCGGCAGCCAGGTCGACGAACTCGCCAAGCTCGCCGATCTCAAGAACAGCGGCGCGCTCACCCAGGAGGAGTACCAGAAGGCGAAGGACAAGCTGCTCACCTGACGGGGCCCGGGTCCGCGAACCCCGTCGTGGACCCGGGCAGCGCGGCGCACCGGAGGTGACGGAGCGACGGTGGGCCCGGACAGCCGGTGGGGCCGCCCGGCGGCGGCGCGACGGCGGGTTCGGAGGAGGCGGATGACGACACCGGAGCGGCCCGTGCCATTCGGCGCCGGGGCCGGCACCGCGCCGACCACGGAGCAGGTCTGGTACGCCTCGTACGGTTCGAACATGGACCTGGCCCGGCTCGCGTACTACCTCTGCGGCGGGCGCCCGGCCGGGGCGGTGTGGACCAACCCGGGGTGCCGGGACCCTCGGCCGCCGGGGCGCTCGCTGCCCGTTCTGCTCCCGGGGCAGCTGTACTTCGCCCTGGAGTCCACGGCCTGGACCGGCGGGGTCGCCTTCCACGACCCGCTGGATCCCGGCGAGATGCCCGCCGTGGCCCATCTGGTCTCCGGCCGCCAGTTCTCGGACATCGCCGCCCAGGAGACACGCCGCGGGCCCGGCGAGGACCTGGACCTGCGCGCCGTCCTGGCACACGGTCTGGTCCGACTCGGCCCCGAGCCGTACCGGACCCTGTACTGCCCCGGCCTGCTGGACGGCCGCGCGGTCCTGACCTTCACCGCGCCCTGGCGCAGCGCCGGAGCCGCGTTGAACAGTCCTGCCGCCGCGTATCTGGGGCATCTGGCGGCAGGGCTGCGCGAGGTGCACGGCTGGGGCGCCGAACGGATCGGGGAGTACCTCAGCGGACGGCCGGGGGCGGCGGGGGCCTGGAGCGCGGCCGAGGTGGCGGGCCTCCCGCAGGCGGGCGGCCGACCGGAGCGCAAGATTCCCGGGCCGCCGCCATAACCGGACCGGGTGGTCGCCCGTTGGCAGATACGTGAACAAACTTCTTCCGCTGTTCGGTGCCGGCGAGAACGGTGGCGGCGAGAACGGCGAGGGCCGCGACAGCGAGGGCGGCCCGGGTCGGGGCGGCCACCGCGGTGCGGTGCTGAGCCTGCGCCCCCGGCGGCTGACGCGGTTCGACCGGGGCTGGGCGCTGCAGGTGCGGGCCGGCGAGCTCGCCGCTCTCGCGGCCGGGCCGCAGGCCGCCGGGCGGCTACGGGCCCGGCGGGGGTTCCTGCACGGGAGCGGCCACAACCACGAACTCGCGGAGCTGATCCGCCGACGGCCCGAGGAGTTCGGGCGGGTGGGGCTGCTGGTGCTCGGCGCCGAGAGCGTCCGGGTGCTGGACGACGTGGTCGAGGTGATCCGGCCGGAGTCCATCGACGGGTTCCAGCGGCTGACCCTCCTGGCCCGGGCCGCGGTCGAGTCCGGGCGCGCGCACCTGGACCGCTCGACCGTCCGGCTGGAGGTGTTCACCAGCCCGGAGCGCGAGCACGTCCGGCGACTGCACGACGTCGCCGATCTCTACCTCAACCCGGCCACGGCCCAGGACTGCCTCCGGCGCTGCCCGGAACTGCGCAGACTGGTGGAGGAGTTCGAGCGGGAGGGCCGACTGCCGCAGTTCTCGATGGCGGACGTGACCAGGGCGCTGGCCTGCCTGTCCGCCGCGCCCACGCCCTACCTCTCGCACCTGGTCTCCACGGACGCCGGGCTGGACGAGCTCTGGGCGGACATCGCCTCGCCGCACTACCGCACGCTGATCCATCCGGGCGTCCACGCCGTGGGGGTGCTCCGGGCGCTGGAGGCCCGGCGCACCGCCCGGCAGGCGCTGGCGCGGTTCCCGAAGAGCGCCCGGGCCGGGTACGGGCACCTGGTCGACCACGCGCCGGACCTGATCTGCTGGGCGGCCTGCCGCCACCTCCCGTTGCACCAGCTCCACGACGAGCACTCCACCACCAAGTGGGACCGCCTGATCGACCAGGAGCTCCCGGCCTGGACGGTCAGCGCCGCGCACGACTACATCGGCCGCCACCGTCGCTCGGAACCGAGACGCGCGGCCGGCACGACGGATCGCACCGGTCTCCCGCTCTGGCTGGAGCTGGCGGGGATGAGCCCGGGGCCGGCGCCGGCGCGTTGATCCGGTGCGGCCCCGGGTGGCAAGGGCGTGGACCCCTCGGATGAGCGGCCGGCCCGGCCGTCGGACGCCCCGAACCGGCCCCGCGGGGAATGCGGCCGGTGCCGCCCACGGGCAGAGCGGCATCCGCCGCCGTACGGTGGTGGGAAAGGGGGTGTACGGAGGAGGTCACGATGCCCGGTTCTGTCACCATCAGCCATCACGGGACGGCGGTCCCGATCGACGCCGCGGACGCCCAGCGGCTCGCGTCGGGGCTCGACGAACTCGCCTACCTGCTGGAGATCCCGGGGCCCAACCGCCTCAGCGACGCGCAGCTCGGCGTGCTCTGCGACGGCAAGCCCTACCAGCGGGACGCGGTCGTGCGGTGGACGAGGAAGCTCGCCGCGGAACTCAGGGGAGGGGCCTGACCGCAGCGCCGCGGGCCGGCCGGACCGCACCCGGGAGCGCGGTCGTACGATGGCCCCGGAGGTGGCCGCAGCGGTCGGCCTCCGGGGCCCCGGCGTGTGCGGACCCGGGCTGGGCGGCCCCCGGGCGGAGCGGGTCGGGTGGGTGAGGCGCGGCGGCCGCTATGACGATCTCCTGGATCACGGTCGACACGCCGTTGCCGAGCGGGCCGATGCGCGTCGCGGTGACCCCGAGGGGCGTGGTGGCGGCCTGCTATCTCGCGGACGACGCGGGACCGCGGAGCGAGCCGTGCACCGACCCGGCCAAGATCGACGCGGTGACCGGCCGGATCACCGAGTACCTCGCCGGGGAGCGCCGCACGCTGGACCTGCCCATCGACTGGTCCCGGGCCGGCGGCCCGCACGGCTCCGTCCTGGCGGCGCTGCTCGCCGCGGTCCCGTACGGGCAGACCATCACCTATGGTGAACTGGCCGCCCGCAGTGGGGTGTTCGAGGACATCACCGAGCCGGGCGTGGCCGCCAGGGCGGTCGGCCAGATGATGGCCGCCAACCCCGTCCCGCTCCTGGTCCCCTGCCACCGGGTGGTCGCGGCGGACGGCCTCGGCGGCTTCGGCGGTGGCCGGGTCGGGATCGAGGTGAAGCGCTGGCTGCTCACCCTGGAGGGCGTGCTGGAACCGACGTTGGACTGGAACGGCCCGGGCTGAGACCGCCCCGGGGTGGACGGCCGGGCGGCTCCGGGCCGTTCGGACCACCTGGGCCGGTCGGGCCACCTAGACCAGGTCGAAGGCGACCGGCACGCGCTCCAGCGCCGGCGGCACCTGGCGGGGCAGCAGAGGCTGGACGCCGGACACCAGGGTGTACTCGATGCCCGCGAGCCGGTCCAGCGGTCCGGTGGTCGGGGTCTCGCCGAGCGCCAACTGCACCGCGTTCCAAGGCAGGTTGAGCCCGCACAGCCGGAGCTGGTGCAGGCCGCCGGAGGGCCGGGTGTTGACGTCGATGATCACCGGCTCGCCGTGGTGGTGCCGGAACTGCACGTTCGAGAGGTACGCCATGCCGAGGGTCTCGACCAGGTGGCGGGCCGGCTCCAGGTAGCGCGCGGCGGTGGTGAACGTGCGTCTGCGGCGGTGCTTGGTGCGCCCCACGGCGGTGACCAGCCGGCCGTCCCGGTCGGCCAGGCAGTCGACCGACACCTCGGGGCCCTCCAGGTACGGCATGACCAGCAGGTCCACCGGCTCCTCGGCGGCGTCCAGCGCCGCCAGCACCTGGTCGAGCTGGACGTGCGCGTTCGGGGCGCCGGCCAGCCGGTGCAGTCCGAAGGGCTCACGGGTGAGCACCCGGAAGCCCTCGCCGCCGGCCCCGGAGGCGGGCTTGAGGCAGGGGATCCCGTCGGCGGCCTCGATCCGGGTGACGGCGTCGAGCAGCTCGTCGGCGGTGCGCACCTGCCACCAGGGCGGGGTGGGGAGCCCGGCTGCGGTTATCGCCGCGTAGCCGTCGACCTTGCTGGCGAAGGCCGCGATCGCGGTGGCCGGCGGGCAGGCCAGTGTCGTGCCCACCGCCAGGAACTCCTTGTGGTGCAGCGAGATGGCGAGCTGGTTCAACCGGGGCAGGAAGACGTCGACGGCGTTGCGGGCGCAGTACTCCAGCGCGAAGGCGACGTACTCGTCGGGCGCCAGGCCCTCGGGTTCCAGGGAGGCGACGTCGGCGGCGGCCAGCACGGGGGAGTCGGCGTCGACGTGGGTGGCGTGGACCTCGACCGCCCGCTGCGCGTCGCGCAGTTGCTGGATGAAGAAGATGTTCTCGGCGTAGGTGCGGTTGAGCCAGATGCGTACGGGTGCGCTCACGGAGGTCTCCCGGGGCAGGAGGGAACGTTCGGGAGGGCGTCCGGTCCGACGGCTCGTTCGATGCTTGGGCATACGAAACCCGGCGGTCGGCCCACGGCTTCAATGTGTTCGGCGCCTTGGTCGTGCCCTTGAGGTGGCACCTTAGCGCTCTTGCGGGGCGTTCGTGAACGGCGGGTGGGCGGCCGCCCGGCGCTGGCCCGACGGGGGGCGCGCGACCCGGGGCGGAGGACGTGGAATGCCTGGTCGCCGGGGGTTTTCAGGAGTGTTTCCGACGGGTGAAGCGGGTGCCTTCCGGATCATTTCCGGGCGATTCGAATGATGATCGAACCGTAATCGCTCAAATGATCCAGTCGTACTAATTATGCCGCCCTGACGATCACCCGAACGAGTGATTGCAGGTTAGCTCGAACGGCCTCACGATGATGTTTGCAAGGCGACATTTCATTCGGTTAGCACGGAGGGTTCCTGTATGTCGACCGAAACCAACCTCGGTATTCCTGCGCAGGGCGAGCAGCCGCAAACCCGGCAGCAGCAGAGCCTTGGCACGGCGGGCGCGAAGAACCTCGCGACCACCACCAAGTCCGCGCCGCAGATGCAGGGCATCAGCTCGCGCTGGCTGCTCAGGATGCTCCCGTGGGTGCAGGTGGCCGGCGGTACGTACCGTGTCAACCGGCGTCTCACGTACGCGGTCGGGCGCGGCCGGGTGAGTTTCGTCAAGACGGGGGCGGACGTCCGGCTGGTGCCGCCGTCGCTGCGCGAGCTCCCGGTGCTGCGCGGCTTCGAGGACGACGCCCTGCTGGCGGAGCTGGCGACCCGCTTCGTCCAGCGTGACTTCTCCGCGGGGGATGTGCTGGTCGATGCCGGCCGGCCGGTCGAGGAGGTCTTCCTGATCGCCCACGGCAAGGTCAACAAGGTGGGCACGGGCAAGTACGGTCACGAGACGGTGATCGGCTTCCTCGCGGACGGCGACCATCTCGGGGACGAGGCCCTGCTGCAGGCCGACGCGACCTGGGAATACACGGTGAAGGCCGCCACCGCGGGCACGCTGCTCGCGCTGCCCTGGCCGGCGTTCCAGGAGCTCGCCGACCGCTCCGAGGCGTTGCGCGGCCAGATCCTGTCCCACCTGGCGGGCTCGCAGGCGGCGCAGAATCGTCACGGCGAGGCGGAGATCGAGCTGTCCGTCGGCCACGAGGGCGAGCACGAGCTGCCCGGCACCTTCGTCGACTACGAGCTGGCGCCGCGCGAGTACGAGCTGAGCGTCGCGCAGACGGTGCTCCAGGTGCACAGCCGGGTCGCGGATCTCTACAACCAGCCGATGAACCAGATCGAACAGCAGTTGAAGCTCACGATCGAGGCGCTGCGCGAGGCGCAGGAGCACGAGCTGATCAACAACCGCGAGTTCGGCCTGCTCCAGAACGCGGACTACGACCAGCGCATCCAGACCCACTCCGGCCCGCCCACTCCGGACGACATGGACGAGCTGCTGAGCCGCCGCCGGGGCACCAAGTTCTTCCTCGCCCACCCGAAGGCGATCGCCGCCTTCGGCCGTGAGTGCAGCCGCCGCGGCCTCTACCCGGACGCGCTGGAGGTGCACGGCCATCACGTGCCGGCCTGGCGCGGGGTCCCGATCTTCCCGAGCAACAAGATCCCGATCCTGGACGGGCACACCAGTTCGATCATCGCGCTGCGTACGGGCGAGGACAATCAGGGCGTCATCGGTCTGCACCAGACCGGAATTCCCGACGAGTACCAGCCGAGTCTCTCGGTCCGTTTCATGGGGATCAACGAGAAGGCCATCATCTCCTACCTGGTCAGTGCCTACTATTCCGCCGCCATTCTGGTGCCCGACGCCATCGGCATTCTGGAGAACGTCGATATCGCCCGGCCCCGGGACTGACCGGCCGACTCATCCGCCGATCGAGGGTGGCAACCGCTCCCGGCCGGCGTCCGAGGTGAGTACGCCCCGAATTCCGGAATTCAGGGCCTGATGTCCCCCGCCGGTCCGGACGCGCGTGCTCGGCCGCGTGTCCGGGCCGGCGGGCCCGGCCGCCGTCGGGCCGGTACAGCGAACCGAAGGAGCAGGGGGAGGAACCATGGGGATCTTCGCGTTGGAACGGGACCACCTGGACGGGAGTGACGTCGAGAGCGTCCTCGCCCGGGCCCGGGGTTTCGTCGACCCGGCGCTGCGCACGGCCGTCGACACACTGCCCGCGCCACTGCGCCGGGTGGCGAGCTACCACTTCGGCTGGACGGAGCCGGACGGCTCCCCGGCCGCCGGGTCCTCCGGCAAGGCGATCAGGCCGGCCCTGGTGCTGGCCGCCACCCAGGCACTCGGCGGCGATCCGGCGGCCGCGGCCGGGGCGGCCGCCGCGATCGAACTCATCCACAACTTCTCGCTCCTCCACGACGACGTCATCGACGGCGACGACACCCGCCGTCACCGGCTCACCGCCTGGCGGGTGTTCGGCACCACCGAGGCGATCCTCGCGGGTGACGCCCTGCACGCGCTGGCGCTGAGCACCCTCGCCGAGGACGACCACCCGGCGGCGCAGCGGGCGGTCCGCCGCCTCGCCGACTGCGTGGTCGAACTCTGTGCGGGACAGCAGGCCGACTGCGCCTTCGAACAGCGCGACGACGTCTCGCTCGACGAGTGCCTGGCCATGGCCGGGTCCAAGACCGGTGCGCTGCTCGGGTGCGCCTGTGCGATCGGAGCCCTCTACGCGGGGGCGGACGACCTCGCGGCGGACGCGATGGACGCCTTCGGCCGGGAGATCGGGCTGGCGTTCCAGCTGATCGACGACCTGATCGGCATCTGGGGCGACCCGGCCGTCACCGGCAAACCGGTCGGCGCGGATCTGGCGGCCCGCAAGAAGTCCCTCCCGGTGGTGGCCGCACTGGCCGGCGGTACGGCCGAGGCCGCGGTCCTCGCCAACCTCTACGCCCTGGACCGTCCGCTGACCGACGAGGAGCTGACGCGCTGCGCCAGGGCGGTGGACAAGGCGGGGGGCCGGTCCTGGGCGCAGGGCGAGTCCTGTGAACGGATGGCCGCGGCGATCGCCCACCTGGCACAGGCCGTGCCCGAGCCCTCGGCGGCCGACGACCTGCTGGCCCTGGCCGAGCTGGTCACCCGGCGGAGCCACTAGAAGGCTCCACCGGACACGTCCCAGGGCTTCCCGGCCGAACACCGGCCCGGCCGAACACCGGCCCGGCCCGGCCGGACCGTCCGGTCCGAGCCGGGGCAGTTTCCCCGCACACCGTTCGATCACGAGGAATAGCCCATGAGTTGGCTGGACATCGGCACTCTGGTCATTGTCCTGCTCTGTCTGGCCAGTGCCCTGAAGCTGCTGCAGCGCTTCGTTCCGCACCCGGTCCGCGAGGCCCACAACGACGTGGCCGGGTTCATCTTCGCCGCGGTGGGCGTGCTCTACGCCGTCCTGCTCGCCTTCGTGGTGATCGCCGTCTGGGAGAACAACGACGCCGCGCGCAAGACCACCTTCCAGGAGGCCGACTCGCTGGCCGGCATCTACTGGATCTCCCGCGAGCTGCCGGCTCCGCTGGGACCGCAGCTGGAGCAGAAGACGCTGGACTACGCACGGCTGGTGATGGACACCGAGTGGCCCCTGATGGCCGATCACCGGAGCAGCACCGACGCGACCCAGCTCGTCTACGGGATGCGGGCGGACGTCTTCTCGATCAAGCCGGCCAGTGAGCAGGAGAACGTCCTCTACGAGCACGCCGTCAGCCACCTGGAGAGCCTGGCCTCCGAGCGGCGGGCACGGTTGAACCAGGTGGACGAGGAGGTGCCGCCACTGCTCTGGGTGGCGCTGATCTCCGGCGCGGTGCTGACGATCGGGTTCACCTTCCTCTTCGGCCTCTCCAACACGCTCTCCCATACGTTGATGGTGCTGGCGCTGAGCGGGCTGGTGGTGATCTCGTTGATCGTCATCAAGGAGATGGACTTCCCGTTCACGGGGGTGACGGCGGTGAAGCCCACGGCCTTCGAGGTCTTCCTCAACCGGCTGCCACCCCCGCGCTGAGGCACTTCGCGCCGCCGAGGGCGCGGCGGCCGACCCACGGGTCGGCCGCCGCGCTCTCGCGTTCCCGTCGCTCCGCGTCGCCGTTTGCGCTCGGGCGCGTCTCTCGGGCGGACTCTCGGCCGGTCCGCTCCCCGGCG
This sequence comes from Kitasatospora sp. NBC_00315, assembly GCF_041435095.1. NCBI lineage: Bacteria > Bacillati > Actinomycetota > Actinomycetes > Kitasatosporales > Streptomycetaceae > Kitasatospora > Kitasatospora sp. NBC_00315. The sequence goes on from NZ_CP108025.1 coordinate 4,737,672, forward strand.
TGCGCCCGGAACGGAACGCCGACGCGCCCGGCCGGAGGACGTGCTCTTCCAATCGGGGCCACATAGCATCCATTTATGATGTTATGTCCGACTCGGAGCGTCGTACGGGAGAGATGATCAGCATGGGAAACCCGACTCCGGTGGACCCGGCCACCGTCCGTTCGACCGCCGCCGAGGGCTGGGTCTGGGGCTACGCCCTGCTGGAGAACTACCGCACCATGTACCCGCAGGCCGTCGACGACGCGGACCCCCGCCATGTCGGCGGCTTCGGTGTCTTCCGGCACCATCCGCAGCCGTCCACGCCCGCCGACACCGACGTCGTCACCCCCAACAACGACACCCCGTACTCCTGGGCCTGGCTCGACCTGCGGGCCGAGCCCTGGGTGCTGTCGGTGCCCGCCGTGGATCGCTACTACGTGATGCCGCTGCACGAGCTGGACACCGTCTACGCCGGGTTCGTCGGAGCCCGGAGCACCGGCCGGGGCGCCGGCGACCATCTGATCGCGGGCCCGGACTGGCAGGGCGAGGCCCCGGCCGGCATCGACGGCGTGATCCGCACCGCCACCCGCCTGATCGGCATCGTCGGCCGTACGTACCTCGCCGGGACGGACCCCGAGGCGGTCGGGGAGCTGACGGCGATCCAGCGGGAGTACCGGCTCCGGCCGCTGCACGAGTACGCCGGCACGCCCGCCCCGCCGCCCGCGCCGCAGCCGGTCTGGCCGGTCTGGCGGGAGGAGGTGCTGGAGAGCATCGAGTTCTTCGGGGTCCTGGACTTCCTGCTCGGCTTCTTCCCGGTACTGGCCACCGAGGCCGATCTGCGCCGTCGGCTCGCCGCCCTGGGCGTCGACGGCCGGGGTGAGTTCGAACCGGCCGCGCTGCCGGCCGGGGTACGCACCGAGATCGAGCGCGGGATCGTGGACGGCCGGGCGGAGCTGGAGCGCGCGGCTGCCGAGGCGACCGGCTCCACCGGCTACTTCGGCACCCGGGAACAGATCGGGAGCGACCACCTCCGGCGGGCCGTCGGCGCGAAGCTCGGCCTGTACGGCCTGCCCTTCGAGGAGGCCTGGTACGGCGGCTGGGTGGCGGACAGCGAGGGCAACAGCCCGCCGGACGCCGCCGAGCGCGACTACGTCCTGCGGTTCCCGCCCGACGCGCTGCCGCCGGCGGAGTTCTTCTGGTCGGCCACCATGTACGCGCTGCCCGGCAGACAGCTGGTGGACAACCCGGTCCAGCGGTACTCCATCGGCGACCGGACTCCCGGGCTGGTCCGTGACCCCGACGGCGGCCTCACCCTGTACGTCCAGGTCAAGCGGCCGGCCAACGCCGATTGGAGTGCCAACTGGCTGCCCGCGCCGGACGGTCCGTTCACCGTCGTCATCCGGCTGTACGGGCCCGACCACTCGGTTCTGGACGGCGGCTGGACCCTTCCGGCGCTCACCCCCCGCTGACCCGCGCCCGCTCCGAGGCCGCAGGGCCGTCAGGCCGCCCGGCCCCGGCCGCCCGGCCCCGGCCGCCCGGCTCGTGGTCGCCCGGCCCCGACCGCTTCGTGGTCGCCCCGAGCCGATGCCCGCCCCAGGAAGGATCCCGAATGATCGAGCCCGCGCTGGAGGCCCTCGCCGCCGACGCCTACATCTACGGCTCCCCGCTGGTGACCGACCTCGCGATGGTCGACCGTGTCCGGTCCCGGGGCCTCAGCACTGTCGAGCCCGCGCCGTTCAACCGGTTCGGCCACGCGACCGCGACGGCCACGGCGGCGGACGAGTTCGTCTCGGTCAACAACGACACGGTGTACTCCGTCGCCCAGCTGGACCTCGCCGAGGGGCCGCAGCTGCTGCACGTGCCGGACACCGCCGGCCGGTACCACGTGCTGCAGTTCGTCGACGCCTGGACCAACAACTTCGCCTATGTCGGCAGCCGGGCGACCGGCACCGCCGAGCAGACCTGGCTGATTGTCGGGCCCGGCCGGCACGGGACGCCGCCGGAGGGCGTCCAGGTGATCGTCTCGCCCACCACGGTCGCCACCGTGGTGGGCCGGATCGCGTGCGAAGGGCCGGCCGACCTGCCCGCCGTCCGGGAGCTCCAGCAGCGGCTGACCATCGGGGCGCTGGAACCGGGCGGCGTCCCGGCGGGGCTTGCCGAGCCGGACCCTTCGGTGCCGGCGGAGCTGGAGTTCTTCGAACGCCTGCGGGTCTGGATGGCGGCCTACCCGCCCGCCGCCCCGGACGTGGAGTACCAGCAGCGGTTCGCCCCGCTCGGGCTGCTCGACAGCGGTCCGTCGCCCTACCGCGCCGCCGCGCCGCAGTGGACGGCCGCACTGGTCAGCGGGCTGGCCGCGGGCAGGCAGCGGGTCGAGGAGGCGAGCAGGCCGGTGGACGTGCCACCGAGCGGGGAGTGGACCGTCAACCTGCACACGTTCGACTACAACCTCGACTTCCTCGGCCCCGGCACGCTCGACGACCCGCGGTGGCGGATCGCCGACCGCCGGGCCGCCTACCTCACCCGGGCGGTGGCCGCGCGGGCCGGACTGTGGGGCAACCACGCCTACGAGGCGGTGTACGCCACGGTCTTCCACGACGACGAGGGCTGCCGGCTGACCGGCGAACGCTCCTACACGCTGCGCTTCGAGGAGCCGCCGCCGGTCGACGCCTTCTGGTCGGTCACCATGTACGACCTGCCGGACTACCACCTGGTGGAGAACCCGGTCGGGCGGTACTCGATCGGTGACCGCACCACCGGACTGGTGTACGGGGGCGACGGGTCGCTGACGCTCCACCTGCGGCACGAGCGGCCCACCGACACCGCGGAGGCTGCGAACTGGCTGCCCGCCCCGGCCGGCGAGTTCCGGCCGGTGGTCCGGCTCTACCGGCCGCAGGCGGCGGTCCTCGACGGCTCCTACCGGCTGCCGCCGCTGCGACTGCGCTGATCCTCCGCCGCGTGCCCGGCCTGCTGGTGGCCCGACCTGGTGGTCGGCGCGGGCGGGGAGTTCGGAGAGGGTGAGGCGGCCGGTGAGGCCGGGGCTCCGGTGGCGGGGCCGCTCGTGGTCGGGCCGGAGGTCGCGGTGGCGCTCGGCCCGGTGGTGGGGCTCGCGGTCGGTCCGCCGGTCGGGGTGGGGACGGGGGACGGCGAGGTGGTCGGCGCGGGCTCCGTCGGGCTGGTCGGGGTCGAGCCGGGCGGCGCGGTGGACGAGGTGGGGGCAGGGCCGGAGGCACCGCCCTGCGGCGTGGGGCCGCCCTCCAGGGTGACCACCGCCTCGGACGGCGGCAGGGCGATCCGGGCCGTCCACGCGGTGCCCGGTGCGTGCTCCTCGTCGACCGTCACGGTGACGGTGATCCGCTGCCCGGGGGCCAGCGTCCCGGAGTCCCGGCTGAGGCGCAGCCACCCGACGTCCACCACGGCGTGCCAGCGGATCTCCGTGCCGCCGGAGTTGGTCATGGAGATCACGGTGCGGCTGCCGTACTCGGCGGCCTCCACCGTGAGCAGCCCGGCGGCGCCCTGCGGTGCGGCGCCCGGGAACGGCGCGGGGGAGGGGACGGAGCGCAGTGCCGGGCTGCCGATCGGGGTGGCGCCGGCAGCCGGCACCGGTACGGCCGGACCCTGGATCCTCGGGAACAACGTTTCTGCGGACGCCGTCCCCGCCGGCTCCAGGCCACCGCTGCCCTGACCGGCGGTGGTCGCCCCGGCCGTCGGTCCGGAGGCAGGCGGGCGCCCGGCGGCGGGCGCGCCGCCGTCGACACTCACCGAGGAGACGGCGGCGGCCGTGCCCGCGCCGTCACCGCTCCGATGGCCGGCCCAGAGCGCCACCACCGGAGCGGCCAGGACCGCCGCCAGCACGCCTGTGGTGATGACCCGCTGACGGACCGCCACGGCGCGGCTCGGGCCGGGCGTCCGGTGCCGGGGGAAACCGCGCTGGTCGAACCGGAGACCGGGCTGCTCGGCCGGTCGGTGGCCCGTCAGCGCGGCGGCCCGCCGGCCGGCGGCGGCGCCGGCCAGGAACGCCGCCCCGGCCGGCCGCGGTCCGGATCCGGCGGCCCCGGCAGCGCCGGGCCCCGAGCCGGCGGGGCCGCCGGGCCGCGCTCCGGCGAACGGCCGCCCGGCGGCGCCCGACCGGGCTTGGCCCTGCTGCGGCGCCCCGCCGCGCTGCCCGGCGTCGCCCCGCGCCGATTCGCGCTGCCCGGCGTCGCCCCGCTCCGGTCCACTCCGCTCCGGTCCACTCCGCTCCGGGGCGTCGCGGCCCGCTCCCGACGGGACGTCCCGTCCATCGCCGGCCGACCGGAGGGGCGCCGGCCCGCCGGCCGGACGCCGTTCGTCCTGCCCGGTGTCCCGGGCTGCGGCCGGTGCGGGCAGCAGCGGCAGCAGCGGCGGCACCGGCCGGCCGGACGGCCCGGACCCCACCTCGCCGGCGACCCGCTCCGCCGTGCCCCGGCAGGTCGGACAGTCCACCACGTGCTGCACCAGCTCACGGCGCAGCGCCGGACCGAGCACCCGCTCTCCCCGCCCGCCGTCGGGCAGGTGGGGCCCCGGCAGGCTCGCCGCGCCCGCGCCCGCGCCCGCGCCCGCGCCGCCGAGCCGGTCCAGCTCGGGACAGCCCCCGGCGCCCAGCACCTGCAAGGCGGTCCTGGTCCGTCCGACCTCGGAGCCCGCCGAGGCGAGCAGCGCGCGGGCGCCGTCCGCCGAGATGCCGAGGACCGCCGCCACCTCGATCGGGCTGAGCCGGTGGCGGGCCGACAACTCCAGCGCCTCGCGCTGCTCCGGATCCGTCCCCGCGGCCTCCGGCCAGGCCAGTGAGGCCAGCTCCCGTCGCCGGTCCGCCCGGTCCGCCCGCTCCGTGCCGACCGCGTCCGCCGTCGGCGTCTGCGGGCCGCGTTCCAGTCGGTACAGGCAGCAGTACCGGGCGAGCGAGTACAGCCAGGCCTTCACCAGGCCGGGCTCGGCCAGCCGCTCCCCGTGCCGCAGCGCCAGCTCCCGTACCTCGCGGACGGCGCCGACCGCGGCGTCGTGGTCGCACAGCACCGAGAGGCAGTACGTGAACAGTCCGTCCAGTTGCCGGTCGTAGGCGGCGAGGACGGGGTCGGGAGGCCTTTCCACACGCGTAGTCACCCGTCCGACGGTAGAGAGACGGCGGGGCCGAGCCGAGGTGTTTCGGGTCGCTGTACTTCTTTCGGGTAACAACACGACCGGCCCCGGGCCGCCCGGCGGAGCACCCGCCGGGCCGCCCGGACGGGATTGTCGGAGGCAGCCGCTACGGTGGGGCGCATGGCAGCCCGTACCAAGACCACCGCCAAGCCGCGACCGGCCTACCGCTGCACGGAGTGCGGCAACCAACTCCCGAAATGGGTCGGGCGCTGCCCCGAGTGCAACGCGTGGGGCACGGTCGAGGAGTACGGCGCGGTGCCGATCCGGACCACCGCCGCCGGGCCGGTCAGCGCGCCCGCGCGGCCGATCGCGCAGGTCGACGGCCAGGTGGCGACCGCCCGCAGCACCGGCGTGCCCGAGCTGGACCGGGTCCTCGGCGGCGGCATCGTGCCCGGCGCGGTGGTGCTGCTCGCGGGCGAGCCGGGCGTCGGGAAGTCCACCCTGCTGCTGGACGTCGCGGCGAAGGCCGCCAGCGACCAGCACCGCACGCTGTACGTCACCGGCGAGGAGTCGGCCGGCCAGGTGCGGCTGCGTGCGGACCGGATCAACGCGCTCTCCGACCATCTCTACCTGGCCGCCGAGTCCGATCTCGGCGCGGTCCTCGGCCACATCGACCAGGTGAAGCCGGGGCTGCTGATCCTCGACTCGGTGCAGACCATCGCCTCCGCCGAGCTGGACGGCTCCCCCGGCGGCCCGTCCCAGGTCCGGGAGGTGGCGGGGGCGCTGATCCGGGTCTCCAAGGAGCGCGGCATGGCCACCCTGCTGGTCGGCCACGTCACCAAGGACGGCTCGATCGCCGGCCCGCGCCTGCTGGAGCACCTGGTCGACGTGGTGCTGAGCTTCGAGGGGGACCGGCACGCCAGGCTGCGCATCATCCGCGGGATCAAGAACCGGTACGGCGCCACCGACGAGGTCGGCTGCTTCGAGCTGCACGACGAGGGCATCGTGGGGCTGGCCGATCCGTCCGGCCTCTTCCTGACCCGCCGTGACAAGCCCGTCCCCGGCACCTGCCTCACCGTCACGCTGGAGGGCCGTCGGCCGCTGGTCGCCGAGGTGCAGGCGCTGATGGTGGATTCGCAGATCCCCTCGCCCCGGCGCACCACCTCGGGCCTGGAGTCGCCCCGGATCGCGATGATCCTCGCCGTGGTCGAGCGGCACGGCGGGGTCAAGCTCGGCAAGCAGGACATCTACACCGCGACGGTCGGCGGTGTGAAGCTCAGCGAGCCCTCCGCCGACCTGGCGATCGCGCTCGCGGTGGCCAGCTCCTCCTCGGACACCCCGCTGCCCAGCAACCTGGTGGCGATCGGCGAGGTCGGCCTGGCGGGCGAGGTCCGCCGGGTGACCGGCGTGCAGCGGCGGCTGGCGGAGGCTCACCGGCTGGGCTTCACCCACGCCCTCGTCCCGCCGGATCCGGGCAAGGTCCCGCGCGGCATGACGGTGGTGGAGGTCGCCGACATCGGCGAGGCGCTGCAGGCCATCCCGGGCCGCCGCCGCGCGGCCGCGAAGCCGCGTGCCGGCGCCCGGGCCGAAGCGCGCGGCGAGACGCCTCCCGCGCCCCGCGCGGAGGCCCGCACGGGCGGCCGGGCACCGGTCGCGGCCTACCCCGAAGAGCTGATGGAGGGGTGGGAACCGGTCGACTCCGACGAACTGGGTTGACCCCGGCCCTGTTATCGCCGCACGCAGTTAGACTTTCCCCTGTCTAATTGGCGACAAGGCAGTAATAAGCGACAGACCGTAGGCCGGCGCACCGCGTGAGGCGCGCGGCACGGGGTCGACCGGAGGAGTCACGTGGCAGCCAGCGACCGGGTGGACAAGTCCCCCCGTGAGGAGGCCCTGTTGCGGGCCTCCCTGAGTGCCATCGCTCCCGGGACGGGCTTGCGCGACGGTTTGGAGCGAGTGCTGCGGGCCAACACCGGCGGGCTGATCGTGCTCGGCTTCGACAAGACCGTCGAGTCGGTGTGCACCGGCGGATTCGTCCTGGACGTCGAGTTCTCGGCGACCCGGCTGCGTGAGCTGTGCAAGCTCGACGGCGCGGTGGTGCTCGACAAGGACATCACCAAGATCGTCCGGGCGGGCGTGCACCTGATGCCGGACTCCACCATCCCGACCGACGAGACCGGCACCCGCCACCGCACCGCGGAGCGCGTCAACCGGCAGACCGGGTTCCCGGTCGTCGCCGTCTCGCACTCGATGCGACTGATCGCGATGTACGTCAACGGGACGCGGCGGGTGCTGGAGGACTCCACCACCGTGCTGTCCCGGGCGAACCAGGCGCTGGCCACCCTGGAGCGCTACAAGCTGCGCCTGGACGAGGTGGCCGGCACGCTCTCCGCGCTGGAGATCGAGGACCTGGTCACCGTCCGGGACGTCACCGCGGTCGCCCAGCGGCTGGAGATGGTCCGGCTGATCGCCACCGAGATCGCCGGCTACGTGCTGGAGCTCGGCACCGACGGCCGACTGCTCTCGCTCCAGCTGGACGAGCTGATCCAGGGGGTCGAGCCCGAGCGCGAACTGGTGGCCCGCGACTACTTCCCCGAGCGGGCCGCCAAGCGTGGCCGGACGGTGCCCGAGGTGCTCACCGACCTGGAGGCGCTCACCCACGCCGAGCTGCTCGACCTGCAGACGGTCGCCAAGGCGCTGGGCTACTCGGGCTCGCCGGAGTCGCTGGACTCCGCGGTCTCCCCGCGCGGCTACCGCCTGCTGGCCAAGATCCCGCGTCTGCCGAACACCGTGATGGAGCGGCTGGTGGAGCACTTCGGCGGACTTCAGAAGCTGCTGGCGGCCAGTATCGACGACCTGCAGACGGTCGAGGGCGTCGGCGAGACGCGGGCCCGCTCCGTCCGCGAGGGGCTCTCGCGGCTCGCCGAGTCGTCCATCCTGGAGCGCTACGTCTGAGTCCTGCCCGACGACCTGCCCGACCTGCCGGGTACGGCGGCGGCGGACGGCGGCGGACGACGGACGGCCGGGGCGACGGACGGCCACGACGACCGATGCGATCAGCGGCGGGGCCCGGGGATCGCTCCCCGGGCCCCGCCGCTGATCGCACTCGTCCCGGGCCCGGGCCCGGGCGGGGTCAGCTCTCCAGACGGATGGAGGAGCGGGCCGACACCGCTCCACCGTCCAGGCCGGACAGATCGGCCACCACCAGGTAGCTGCCGACCGGGGCCGGGGAGGTGTCCGGCGAGGCGCACTGGGGCTTGCTGCGGCCGCGGTCCCAGGTGAACGTCTCGGTCAGGCCGTTGCCCGCCGGGATCTGCACCCAGGTGCTCTGACGGTCGGTCGGGCAGTCGCCCGAGGACCAGACCCGCTCGCCGTTGCTGGCCTGCAGGGTGACCGTCGAGCTGACCCGGCCGAGGTCCACCCGGCAGCCCGCGCTCCCGGTGTTGCGCACGGTCAGGGACAGCCGGGGCTTGTCCTTCGGCTGGTAGGCGTTCTGAGCGCTCGACAGCTCCAGCGTCACCTGGCGCGAGGCGCAGACCGTGAGCGCCATCACCTCGGCGGTGTTCACCGGGGGAGCGGCGGCGCTGCCGCCCGAGGTCCCGCCGGCCCCGCCGCCCGCGCCGGCGGCGGTACCGCCCGCGCCGGCCGTACCTCCGGGTGCGGCGGTGTTGGCGGCCGCGCCGCCGTCCGTACCGCCGGAGCTCAGGCTGACGTCGCCGCCGCCCGAACCGGAGACGCCACCCGTGCCCGCGCCGGCGGCCGCGCCGCCGCCGGAGCCGCCGCCCGGGCGGCCGGTGACCGCGGGGCCGCTGGGGCCGGCGCCGGGGGTGATCGCCTGGGCGGGGCCCGGAGAGGGCGGCGCGGCCTTGTGTCCGGACCCGCCTCCTCCTTGACCGGACGTCAGCCAGAGGACCAGGGCGGCCACCGCCGCCACGGCGACGAGCACGACGACACGCCGACGCCAGTAGATCGAAGCCGGCAGCGGTCCTACGGGTTGACGCAGAGAAGGCACGCGCAAACTCTACGAGAGAGTGTGCGTCCCTTGATGCACCAACACCGCACTCTCGCCCCTTCCTTCACATGATCCGCAATTTGGGCCGGATGGGGGAGGGGATCCGACGCCGTCCCGGCGGCCCCGTCGGCGGCCCCGCAGGGGATCCGGCCCGCCACCGGGGGCAGCGGAGGGCGGCGGGCGTGGGAGGATCGAGGGGTCATGGCTACCTCCCCCATCGCCCCCGCCCCGCTGCTGCACTCGACCGTTCTCGGCTGGTACGAGGAGCACGCGCGTGATCTGCCCTGGCGTACGCCGGACGCCTCGCCCTGGGCGGTGATGGTGAGCGAGTTCATGCTGCAGCAGACGCCGGTCAAACGGGTCCTGCCGGTCTACGCGGCGTGGCTGGAGCGCTGGCCCACCCCGGCCTCGCTGGCGGCGGACGCCCCGGGCGAGGCCGTCCGGATGTGGGGCCGGCTCGGCTACCCGCGCCGGGCGCTGCGGCTGCACGGCGCCGCCACCGCGATCACCGAGCGGCACGGCGGTGCGGTGCCGGACGACCACGCGGCGCTGCTCGCCCTGCCCGGAGTGGGTGAGTACACGGCGGCCGCGGTCGCCTCGTTCGCGTTCCGGCGGCGCCACGTGGTGCTGGACACCAATGTCCGCCGGGTGTTCGCCCGGGCGGTGACGGGTGTCGAGTATCCCGCCCAGGCGACCACGGCGGCGGAGCGGCGCACGGCGACGGCGCTGCTGCCCCAGGCGGCCGAGACGGCCGCGAGCTGGGCGGTCGGGGTGATGGAGCTGGGCGCGCTGGTGTGCACGGCGCGCAGCCCCGAGTGCGCGGCCTGCCCGCTGCGGCGGCACTGCGCCTGGCAGCTGGCCGGGCGCCCGCCGTACGAGGGGCCGGCCCGGCGCGGGCAGACGTACGAGGGGACGGACCGCCAGGTGCGCGGCAAGCTGCTCGCGGTGCTCCGCGAGGCCCACGGCGAGGTCGAGCAGGCCCGGCTGGACGCCGTGTGGCCGGAGCCGGTGCAGCGGGCGAGGGCACTGGACGGCCTGGTCGCGGACGGTCTGGTGGAGCCCGTCGCGCAGGGCGTCTACCGGCTGCCGCAGTAGTACCGGCCTCGGGGTGCCCGTCGCCCGGGCGGGTACCCCGCGGTCCTGCGGCCCGGGTTCACGACCCGCCCGTCGCCGCACAGGCCGACGGCCCCCTCGCGACAGGTGTCGCGAGGGGGCCGTCGGAGTGGGTCAGACCGCTGCGACCTCGAGGTTCTCGCTCGCCTCGCGCGGGCCGCCGCGCAGGGCCACCTCACGCAGGAACAGGGCGGCCACGACGGAGATCACCGAGGCCGCGGCGCCCCAGAGGAACACCGTGTGCATCCCGTTGGCGACGGCGTGGTGGTACGCGTCCTGGAACAGCGGGGGCAGCTTGCGCAGCGCGGCCGGGGTCAGCTGACCCGGGTCGCTGTGCGCGCCGGTCGCCTCGGGGTGGCCGGCGAGGCGCTCCTTCATGGTCGAGGTGACCTGGTTGTTGAAGAGCGCCCCGAACAGCGCGACGCCGAAGGAGCCGCCGATGGTCCGGAACAGGGTGGCGGTGGAGCTGGCCACGCCCATGTCCTTGAGCTCGACGCTGTTCTGCGACACCAGCATGGTGATCTGCATCAGGAAGCCCATGCCGGCGCCGAGCACCACCATGAAGCAGGCCGAGGTGAACCGCGTGGTGTCGGTGGAGAGCATGGAGAGCAGCAGCATGCCGCCGGTCATCACGATGGTGCCGATGATCGGGAAGATCCGGTACTTGCCGGTCTTGGTGACGGCCTGGCCGACCACCAGCGAGACCACCAGCATGCCGAACATCATCGGCATCAGCAGCAGACCGGAGTTGGTCGCCGAGGCGCCCTGGACGGTCTGCTGGTAGAGCGGCAGGAAGACGGTCGCGCCGAACATCACGAAGCCGACGATGAAGCCGATCACCGAGACCATGGTGAAGTTGCGGTTCTTGAACAGGGTGAGCGGGAGCATCGGCTCCTCGACCCGCTGCTCGACGTAGCAGAAGGCGATCAGCGAGGCGACGGCGAGCGCGCCCAGGCCGAGGATCTGCTTCGAGCCCCAGTCGTACTGCTGGCCGCCCCAGGTGGTGATCAGGGTCAGCGAGACGATGCCGGTGGTCAGCAGGGCCGCACCGAGGTAGTCGATCCGGGCGGTGGAGCGCACCTTGGGCAGGTGCAGGGTGACCACGACGACGGCGAGCGCGACGACGCCCAGCGGCAGGTTGATGTAGAAGATCCAGTGCCAGCTGAAGTGGTCGGTGATGAAGCCGCCGAGCAGCGGGCCGCCGATGGTGGCCAGGGCCATCACGCCGGCGAACATGCCCTGGTACTTGCCGCGGTCGCGCGGCGGGACCAGCGCGCCCATGATCGACATGACGCCGACCATCAGACCACCGGCGCCGAGGCCCTGCAGGGCACGGAAGCCGATCAGCTCGTTCATGTTCTGCGACAGGCCGGACAGCGCCGACCCGACCAGGAAGATCACGATCGAGGTGAGGAAGGTGCCCTTGCGGCCGTAGAGGTCGCCGAGCTTGCCCCAGATCGGGGTGGAGGCCGCGGTGGCCAGGGTGTAGGAGGTGACCACCCAGGACAGGTGCTCGCCACCCCCGAGGTCACCGACGATGGTCGGCATCGCGGTGCCGACGATCAGGTTGTCGAGCATGGCGAGCAGCATGGTGACGACCAGGCCGATCATCACCAGCCGGATCTCGCGGGGGGAGCGGACCTGCTCCTCGGCGGACTCCTTGTCGGTGGTCAGCCCGGCGGCTGCGGAGCCGTCGGCGGTGGCCCCCTCGACTGCGGCGGCGGAGCTGTCCGCCGCGGTCCCGACCTGCTTCTGTGGCATTGTGCGTCTCCCAGGAGAGGGGGCCGGCCGTCCTTCAGCAGCTTACTTACTTGACGACCGGCTAGTTGTGCGTTCGTCGGCACGGTAGGTTGTCCTGAGCCGGGCGTCAAGCCGGTTTCGTCGGTTGACCCCCGGGCCAGGGAGAATGGGTCCAGCGGTGAGCCTCCGGACCGGTACTCGCCGATCGTCAACGCAGTCTGAGGCAGGCCAGGACGCCATGGGTACGACGCATCGCCCCCGCAGTGACACCCGGGAGCGCATCATCAGCGTTGCGTTGGAGCTGTTCGCCGAACAGGGGTACGAGCAGACCTCGCTGCGGGAGATCGCGGACCGGCTGGGTGTGACCAAGGCGGCTCTGTACTACCACTTCAAGACCAAGGACGACATCGTCCACGGCATCGTCGAGAGCATGGCGGCGCCGATCGACGAGGCGATCGCCTGGGGCGAGCAGAAGCCGTGGTCGCCCGAGGTACGGGACGAGCTGGTCCGGCGGTTCGCGTCGGGCATGTCCGAGCGGGCACCGCTGCTGCGGTTCTTCCACGAGAACCAGCCCGCGCTGCGCGAGTCACCGGCCGGCCTGGAGTTCCGGGAGCGGATGATCGCGATGATCCGGCTGGTCCACGGCCCGGGGGCGACCTACCAGGACCGGCTGCGCGCGACGATGGCGCTCTTCACCATCAACTCCGCGTTCTTCCTGCTGAAGCAGGACACCGCGGACAACTGCCTCGACGACGGCACCCCGCGGGCCGTGACGCTGGAGGAGAGCCTCTCGGGCGCCCTGGCGGTGGCGATGGAGATCTCGGCACGGATCGTGCCCGGCGGCAGCTGACACCGGCACCCGGCAGGCACCCGGCACCGGCACCGGGCCCCGCCCGGCGAGGCCCGGCCCCCTGCCCGCGGGCACGGCCCGGCCCCGCCGGTGGGTGTGCGGCGGGGCCGGGCCGGGTTCGGTCGGGCGGGGGCGTCAGAAGTCGCTGACGCCGTGCGCCGACAGGAAGGCGATCGGGTTGATCACCGAGCCGTACTGGTTGCTGGAGCGGATCTCGAAGTGCAGGTGCGGCCCGGTCGAGTTGCCGGTGCTGCCCGAGGCGCCGATCCGCTGGCCGGCCGTCACGTGCTCGCCCGCGTCGACGTCGAGCTCCGACATGTGGGCGTACTGGGCGAAGTGGCCGTCCGTCAGCTTCAGGACGATCTCCTTGCCGTACGCGCCGTCCCAGCCGGAGGAGACCACGCGGGCCTCGCCGACGGCGAGCAGCGGGGTGCCCGGGTCCACCGCGAAGTCCACGCCGGTGTGGTAGCCGGCCGCGTACTCGGGGTTGGCCACGCCGTACGGGTTGCTGGTCGGCGCACCCGGTACGGGCGCTGACCAGGCGGGGGCCGGCGCGGGCGCCGGTGCGGGCGCCGGTGCGGGTGCGGGCGCCGGGGCCGGGGCCGGTGCGGGTGCGGGCGCCGGTGCGGGCTGCGCGATGTTGGCGGCGACCGAGACCGAGTCGTGCGCGAGGTCGTGCTTGACCTTGTACGCCGTCGGCCCCGCGACCTGGACCAGGCCGGCTGCGGCTGCCTCGCCCTGCGGCACGGTGAACACGGAGCTGCCCGGAGTGGTGGGTATGACCGTCTGGGCGGAGGCGTTCGCGGGCACCCCGGCGACCAGGACGCCGCCGACTATCACCGCTGCGGCGCCGGCCGCCGTGGCGGCCCGCACGCGGGTGCGGGGCAGCCCGAGGTGGGGCGCGGCGAACGCGCGCAGCGGGTGGACGTGGGTGCGGGCGGCGTGGCCGAGTCGGGGCTGCCAGGCCGCCGCGTGGGTCGCCGCGGAGGCGGCGAGGCGGCGGAGGGCCGGCCCCAGGGGCGGGACGGTGGACATCGGGAAGCTCAACCTCACGGGGCGTACGGGGACGGCTCCGAGCCCGGCGGACCGGGTGGAGCGGGGGACAACTCAGGTGTAACCGTCACCGAGCGCGGTCCCAAACGGTGTGACGTACTACGGCGTGTAGTCGCCGTGGGGTCGGAATTTCAGGCTGTCGGAGTAATGATCGGCCGATTTGATCATGGTCGGATGGTCCGGATGCGGCCCCGTCGTCCTCGTCGGGGGCGGCGCCCGACCCCGGCCGGCGCCCCGCCCCGCCTACTACGGCCGCTAGTACGGGCGCGCGGCCTGTGACCATCGACACCGGGCGGTGGCCCGCCGGTGTGCCCCGGCTCACGATCCGGGGCGGGGCCGACCGCATCCGCGTGGGGCCGATCGTGAGCCGACTCACGCCGCCTCAGCGCCGCCTTCTCCTCCGGCTCTCCCTCCCGTGCCACTCTGTCCGCGGACAAACGGTCCGCCGGGCGCGGGCCGCCCCACCGCTGCGCCCGCGCACGGGCGCAGCCCCGCCGGACACCTGCTGCCCGGCACCCTGACGAGCCCTGCCCGAGACACCTTCCCGACCGGAGGCACTCCAGATGGCAGCACCACAGCTCAAGCCGGGCCACTCCTGGGCCGAGACGTACGCCCGCTGCGTACGCGCCGCGCCCGAGGCCTTCACCGCCGACCGCCTGCTGAACCTGGCCCGCGGCGAGTGGCGCCCGATCGGCACGCCCGGCGACCACAGCACGCCGATCGACGGCAGTGCCGTTCCCGGCCCGCCGAGAGTCGGCATCGAGGAGGCCCGCAGCGCCGTCGCCTTCGCGATCGACCAGCACACCGCCTGGAGCCGCGTCCCGCTGGACGAGCGCAGGGCGCGGGTCGCCGCCGCCGTGGACGCGCTCGCCGGGCAGCGCGACCTGCTGGCACTGCTGCTGGTCTGGGAGATCGGCAAGCCCTGGCGGTCGGCCTGCGCCGACGTCGACCGCGCGTTGGACGGCGTGCGCTGGTACCTCGACCAGATCGAGCGCCAGACCGAGGGACGCACCGCTCTCCCGGGGCCGGTCTCCAACATCGCCAGCTGGAACTACCCGATGAGCGTGCAGGTGCACGCCGAGCTGGTCCAGCTGCTGGCCGGCAACGCGGTGGTCGCCAAGACCCCGTCCCAGGGGGGCTTCCACTGCCTCACCCTGGCCCACGCCCTGATGCACCGGGCCGGCCTGCCGGTGACGCTGCTCTCCGGCCGGGGCTCCGGCATCGCCGACGCGCTGATCCGCTCGGCCGGCCTCGGCGCGCTCGCGTTCGTGGGCGGCCGGGCCAACGGCCGCCGGGCGGCCACCTCGCTCGCCGACCTGAACCGGCGGCACTTCCTGGAGCAGGAGGGTCTGAACACCTGGGGCGTCTGGGACTACAGCGACTGGCCGACCCTGGCCGCGCACCTGCGCAAGGGCTTCGAGTACGCCAAGCAGCGCTGCACCGCCTACCCGCGCCACGTCGTCCAGCGCACCCTGTTCCCCGCCTTCCTGGAGACCTACCTGGATGTGCTGCGGGGCCTGCGATTCGGTCATCCGCTGGCCGTCGACGACCCGGCCGACGAGCTCCCGGAGCTGGACTTCGGCCCGGTCATCCACGCGGCCAAGGCCGCCGAGCTGCGCGGGCACTTCGACGCGGCGGTGGCGGGCCGGGCCGTCCCGCTGTACCGGGGCGGCCTCACCGAGGGGCGTTTCCTGCCCGGCCAGAACCTCGACGCCTACCTGGCGCCGGCCGCTGTGCTCGACCCGCCCGCCAACTGGGCCCTGCACCACCGCGAGCCGTTCGGCCCGCTCGACTCCGTCGTGCTGGTGGACACCGAGTCCGAGCTCCTCGCCGCGATGAACGCCGGCAACGGCTCATTGGTGGCGTCGCTGGCCACCGACGACCAGGCCTTCGCCGACCGGGTGGCGCCGGATCTGCTCGCCTTCAAGGTCGGTGTCAACCGCCCGCGCAGCCGCGGTGACCGGGAGGAGGTCTTCGGCGGCCTCGGCGCCTCCTGGAAGGGCGCCTTCGTCGGCGGGGATCTGCTGGTCCGGGCGGTGACCTACGGGCCGGACGGGGCACAGGAGAAGCTGTACGGCAACTTCCCGTCGTACTCGCTCTACCCGCCGCGCTGACCGGGGCCGGGTTCTGCGCGACGATGGCCGTATGGATGTCAACGAGAACGATGCCCATGGCCGCGCGGAGCCCGGACCGAACGTCCAGGAGCGCCGGTTCGCCGCCTTCCGGGGCTGCGAGCGGGTGCTCTCGGGCACCCGGCCGCAGACGGTGCGTGAGCGCCTCGCCGAGCTGACCGAGCAGGCCGACCGGACCTACGACCTCGACCAGCGTCCCGACTTCTACGGCTCCGGCGTGGTCCGGACGCTGGAGCGCCGGACCGCCGACCTGCTCGGGGCCGAGGACGCGGCCTTCTTCCCGACCGGCACGATGGCCCAGCAGGTCGCGCTGCGGATCTGGTCCGAGCGGCGGGGCGAACGCAACGTCGCCCTGCACCCGCTGGCCCACCCCGAGGTGCACGAACGCCGCGCCTACGCGAACCTCAGCGGGCTGCGCAGCGTCTGGCCGACCACCGAGCCGCGCATCCCCACCCCGTCCGAGCTCCGTGACTTCGACGAGCCCTACGCCGTACTGGCCCTGGAACTCCCGCTGCGCGACGCCGGTTTCGTCCTGCCGACCTGGGCGGAGCTGACCGCCACGGTGTCCGCCGCCGACACCCCGGTGCACTTCGACGGCGCCCGGCTGTGGGAGTCCGCCGTCCACCTCGGCCACGGGCTGCCGGAGATCGCGGCGCTCGCCGACTCGGTGTACGTGTCCTTCTACAAGACCCTCGGCGGCGTCAGCGGCGCCGCCCTCGCCGGGGACCGCGACTTCGTCAGGGCCGCCAAGGCCTGGCGCCACCGCTACGGGGGCCGGCTCTTCCAGCAGTGGCCGGCCGCGCTCAGCGCCCTCGCCGGGATGGACCGCGAGCTGCCGCGGCTGGAGTCGTACGTCCGGCACGCCAAGGTCGTCGCCACCGCGCTGGCCGAGGCCGTCGCCACCGTTCCCGGCGCCCGGGTCTTCCCCGAGCCGCCGCACACCCACCAGTTCCAGCTCTGGCTCCCGTACCCGGCCGCCGTGCTCGACGAGGCGGGCATCCGGCTGGCCGGGGAATCCGGCCTCGCGGTGTTCGGCGGCTGGCAGGACTCCGCACTGCCGGGCCTGGCGATGACCGAGGTGACGGTCGCCTCGCCCGCCCTGGAGTGGACCGCCAAGGAGGTCACGGCCGGGGTCGAGGCGCTGCTGGCCCTGCTCTGAACCGGCGCCGGTGCGGGCGCCTGACGTGAGCTCGGGCCCCGGAAAGCGAGTCCGGCCCGCCTCCCGCACGCGAGGTGCGGGAGGCGGGCCGGACGAGGTGCCGCAGGCGGATCGTCAGGCGGTCGGGCCGCTCGGACGATCCGGCCGGTCAGCCGATCGGATCGATCAGTTGTCGACCGGGCGGACCCGGATCCAGGTCTCCAGGTAGTTCGAGGACTCGTTCTCGACCTCGATGCTGGTGCCCGTCTTCGGGACGATCACGCTGCTGTACGGGTCGGACGCGTCCCAGTACGACTTCAGGTCGCTGAACTCGTCGACGCCCTTGGCCTTCGGGATGACCGTCGCGACGTCCGCCTTGTGCAGGCTCAGACCGTCGGTCTTCTGCGAGCCGAAGGTGGAGTCGTAACCCTGGAGGCGCGGGCGCATCAGCGCGCCGTCGGACCACTTGAGCGGGGCCGGGTGCGAGTCGATCGGGAGGATCAGGCCGGCGCCCGGGTGGTTGGTGACGTTGTTGTCGGTCTGGGAGGTGTCCCAGAGCCAGATCAGCAGGCCGTCCTGGTTGGCGTAGTGCTCGACGGTGCCCGGCTTGCTGGCGAACCCGAAGTTGTACGGGCCTGTCTGCAGGGTGGTGTCGAAGGAGACGTAGCGGCGGTTCTCGGCCAGGTAGTACTGGTCGTAGTCCTTGGAGAACTTGCCGGTGATCCGGGAGAACCCGGTGGCCGACCAGCCGTTGTCGCCGTTCTCGGCACCGTCGGTGAACAGCGCGGAGCCGTTCGCGGTGACCGTGATGTCGTCGAGGGCCAGGCCCTTCATGTGCACACCACCGTCGGTGGTGTTGTGGAAGCGGACCTTGACGGCCTTGCCGGCGTAGGCGTCCAGCGGGAACGACAGGTCGCCCCACTTGTTGTCGGAGCCACCGGTCAGGCCGGCCTTGTCGGCCGGGTTCTTCGGGATCGCCACGCCGTTGAAGGTGCCGTCCAGGACGGTCCAGTTGGCGCCGCCGTCGGTGGAGACCTCGGCGTAGGCGTAGTCGTAGTCCTGCTCCAGGTCGTACCAGGCCTTGGCGGTCAGCGACGCGGAGGTCTTGCCCGTCAGGTCGACGTCCCGGGTCAGCGTGACGTTCAGGTCGTCCGCGCTGCCGCTCCACCACTCGTTGGCACCCGCGAACGGGGTGTTGATCTCGGTGGTGACGGTCTTCTTCGGCAGGGTGACGACCAGGGCCTGCGGGAGCTTGCTGTTGTACTCGACCGGGCCGATGTGGTGGGTCGAGCCCGTGCCCGCGGCGGCCTTGTCGTAGGTGAGCCAGCCGAGCTGCAGCTTGCTCCAGACGTCCAGGTCGTTCGGCGTGTCGCCGATCTCGTTCTTGCCGGCGCCGAGCCAGGAGCCCGAGGACATCAGGGACCAGAAGCCGACCGAGTTGTCGATGCCGCTGCCGCTGGTGTCGTAGAGGTCCGGCAGACCGAGGTCGTGGCCGTACTCGTGCGCGAAGACGCCGAGGCCGCCGTTCTCCGGCTGCATCGTGTAGTCGCCGATCCAGATGCCGGAGTCGCCGACCGGGGTGCCGCCGAGCTTGTTGTCGGACGGGCCGGTGGAGCCGGCCTGCGCGCCGTAGACGTAGCTGCGGTGGGCCCAGAGCGCGTCGGTGCCCTGGACACCGCCACCGGCGGACTGGTCCTCACCGGCGTGCACGATCTGGAAGTGGTCGATGTAACCGTCGGGCTCGTTGAAGTTGCCGTTGTGGTTGTAGTCGTACCGGTCCCACTGGTCGTAACCCGCGATGACGGCCTTGATCTGAGCGTCCGTCTGGCCCTTGGCCTTCTGGTCGGCGACCCAGGCGTTGATGCCGTCGCGGATCAGGTCCTGCGCGTTGTTGCAGACGTGCTGGCCGCAGTAGTCCGAGCCGTAGCGCGCCTCGTTCCAGGGCACCTTCACCCAGTCCGTGACCTGGCCGTCGACCGAGTAGCGCCCCGACGACTGCTTCTCGTAGAAGGTCTTCAGGGAGTTCTGGGTCTGGCTGAAGTACAGGTTCTGGTAGTGCGCCTGGTTGTAGTCGGCCTGCCAGGCGGTGGAGTTGTCCTGGGTACGGTCCGGCTGCGCGATCTGGTTGTGCGCGGGGCCGGGCGTGCCGCCGTACTTGAGCTGCCCGTTCGGCAGCTTGGTGGTGCTGTCCACCTGGTCACTGAAGTCGACCAGGATCGTGAAGATCTTGTCCGTACGCTCGCGACCGAGCTCGACGTACTTGTCCTTGCCGAGCTTGACGCTGGTGCTCGTGCCGTGGGTCTCGACCTTGGCGGTGCCCGCGACCAACTGCTCGGTGGCGGCCTTCTGTTCAGCCTCGACCTTGCCACTCAGCGGGCCCGGGAGCACATCGTCCGTCTTGACGGACTGGACGGCGTCGGCGGGGTCGCGCGGCGTGGGCGCGGTGCCGGCCGCGAGGGCCGTGCCCGGGAGCAGGCCCGCGCCCAAGGTGGCTATGACCGCAGCGGTCGCGAGGACCGAGGCGGCTTTCGTGGTCTTCTTCAACGTGGTGACGTCCTCCCCAAACCGGTCCGGCTCTTGGCCTTCCGGCAAACCAATGAAGACAGGTGGACGACATTTGATCCAAGCATGGGCGGAAAAGATAGACCTTGACCATGACATGCCCACGGCGCTATGCTCCGCCGCTGCACTATCAGCTGATAGTCGCTCAAAAGTCTTGGCAATACTGGGCCCAAGCCCGTGCGGAGGCGGTGTGGAGGGGGCCGTCCGCTCGGCGGACGGCCCCCTCGGTGCGCGAGGTCACAGTTTCTGTTGCGCCGCGTGAAGCCGGCGCGGCGGACGGACGGTCAGGCGGGAGGCCCGGCGGACCTCACCGCCACGCCGCCGGAAGTACCCCGACGGTCCTCGGCGGCCGCCGCTCCGGCGGGCGGGCGGGCCGACGGGTGCGCCGGGCCGGGCCACCCCGGAGCGGACCGGAGGAGATCGGAGTGGACCGGACGCGGAAACGGCTTCGGCCCCCCAGCGGATCGCTGGGGGGCCGAAGCCGGTACTACGGCGCCGGGGGGAGCACCCCCGGAGCTGTCACTTCGTCAGGTCGGGACCGGCCGAGGCGACGGCGGCCGGAGTGTCCGCGACCGCGGACTTCTCCTCGCCGCGGAAGGTGAACTTGGCTTCCTTGCCCTCGCCCTCCACGCCGACGACCACGATGTGGCCGGCCCGCAGCTCACCGAAGAGGATCTTCTCGGAGAGGTGGTCCTCGATCTCGCGCTGGATGGTCCGGCGCAGCGGACGGGCACCCATCAGCGGGTCGTAGCCGCGCTTGGCGAGCAGCTGCTTGGCCTCAAGGCTGAGCTCCAGGCCCATGTCGCGGTCCTTGAGCCGGCCGTCCACCTTGTCGATCATGAGGTCGACGATCTGGATGATGTCTTCCTCGGTCAGCTGGTGGAACACCACGATGTCGTCGACGCGGTTCAGGAACTCGGGGCGGAAGTGCTGCTTGAGCTCCTCGCTGACCTTGTTCTTCATCCGCTCGTAGCCCGTGGCGGTGTCGCCCGCGGCCGCGAAGCCGAGGTTGAAGCCCTTGGAGATGTCCCGGGTGCCGAGGTTGGTCGTCATGATGATGACGGTGTTCTTGAAGTCGACCACGCGGCCCTGGGAGTCGGTCAGGCGACCGTCCTCCAGGATCTGCAGCAGCGAGTTGAAGATGTCCGGGTGTGCCTTCTCGACCTCGTCGAAGAGGACGACGGAGAACGGCTTGCGGCGCACCTTCTCGGTGAGCTGGCCGCCCTCCTCGTACCCGACGTAGCCGGGGGGCGAGCCGAAGAGCCGCGAGACGGTGTGCTTCTCGCTGAACTCCGACATGTCGAGGGCGATCAGCGCGTCCTCGTCACCGAACAGGAACTCGGCGAGGGTCTTGGACAGCTCGGTCTTACCGACGCCGGACGGGCCGGCGAAGATGAACGAGCCACCGGGGCGCTTCGGGTCCTTGAGACCCGCCCGGGTGCGGCGGATGGCCTGGGAGAGCGCCTTGATGGCGTCCTTCTGGCCGATGACGCGCTTGTGCAGCTCGTCCTCCATGCGCAGCAGGCGCGAGGACTCCTCCTCGGTCAGCTTGAAGACCGGGATGCCGGTGGCCGTCGCCAGCACCTCGGCGATCAGCTCCTCGTCCACCTCGGCGACGACGTCCATGTCGCCGGCCTTCCACTCCTTCTCGCGCTTGGCCTTCGCGGTCAGGAGCTGCTTCTCGTCGTCGCGCAGGGACGCGGCCTTCTCGAAGTCCTGCGCGTCGATCGCGCTCTCCTTCTCGCGGCGGACGTCGGCGATCTTCTCGTCGAACTCGCGCAGGTCCGGCGGCGCGGTCATCCGGCGGATGCGCATCCGGGAGCCGGCCTCGTCGATCAGGTCGATCGCCTTGTCCGGCAGGAAGCGGTCCGAGATGTAGCGGTCGGCCAGCGTCGCGGCGGCGACCAGGGCGGCGTCCGTGATGGACACCCGGTGGTGCGCCTCGTAGCGGTCGCGCAGACCCTTGAGGATCTCGATGGTGTGCGGCAGCGACGGCTCGGCGACCTGGATCGGCTGGAAGCGGCGCTCCAGCGCGGCGTCCTTCTCCAGGTGCTTGCGGTACTCGTCGAGCGTGGTCGCACCGATGGTCTGCAGCTCGCCACGGGCCAGCATCGGCTTGAGGATGCTCGCCGCGTCGATGGCACCCTCGGCGGCGCCCGCGCCGACCAGGGTGTGCAGCTCGTCGATGAACAGGATGATGTCGCCGCGGGTGCGGATCTCCTTGAGCACCTTCTTCAGGCGCTCCTCGAAGTCACCGCGGTAGCGGGAGCCGGCCACCAGGGCGCCGAGGTCGAGCGTGTAGAGCTGCTTGTCCTTGAGCGTCTCCGGGACCTCGCCCTTGACGATCGCCTGGGCCAGGCCCTCGACCACGGCGGTCTTGCCGACGCCGGGCTCACCGATCAGCACGGGGTTGTTCTTGGTGCGGCGGGACAGCACCTGCATGACCCGCTCGATCTCCTTCTCGCGCCCGATCACCGGGTCGAGCTTGGCCTCGCGGGCGGCCTGGGTGAGGTTGCGCCCGAACTGGTCCAGGACCAGCGAGGTGGAGGGGGTGCCCTCGGCGGGGCCGCCGGCGGTGGCCGACTCCTTGCTGGTGCCCTGGTACCCGGACAGCAGCTGGATCACCTGCTGACGCACCCGGTTCAGGTCGGCGCCCAGCTTCACCAGGACCTGGGCGGCGACGCCCTCGCCCTCGCGGATCAGGCCGAGCAGGATGTGCTCGGTGCCGATGTAGTTGTGGCCGAGCTGGAGGGCCTCGCGGAGCGACAGCTCCAGGACCTTCTTCGCCCGAGGGGTGAAGGGGATGTGGCCGGAGGGGGCCTGCTGGCCCTGACCGATGATCTCCTCGACCTGCTGGCGAACAGCCTCGAGCGAAATCCCGAGGCTCTCCAGGGCCTTAGCGGCGACACCCTCACCCTCGTGGATCAGACCCAGGAGGATGTGCTCGGTGCCGATGTAGTTGTGGTTGAGCATCCGGGCTTCTTCCTGAGCCAGGACGACAACCCGCCGCGCGCGGTCGGTGAACCTCTCGAACATCGTTTATCGCTCCTCAGAGCGGTCGGGCAGTTCGGGGTCGGTCCCCGCCCTGTCCTTCCGCATGCTAGTCCCGCTCAGCGGCGCGGCATGGGCCCCTCCTGCCCGAAACGGACGAGAAGGGTGGATCGGTCCCACTCTCGTGGGCAGTCGTGCTGCGCGACCAGCAGACACCAATCCCAACCTGATGTTGGGAGACGGTGTTCCCACCGGTGGGTCCGATGCACCCGATACCGCTACGCCATCGGCGAACAACGTCCGCCTCGGCGCAGCCGCACAGGCTGCGGCCGGTCACGCGATCTGCCCCGGGTCGGGGCTCCTGGCCCGTCCCACCTGCATTCATACCCGGTATTCCGACGGATCTCGCGCAGTTTCCGCGGTGGCGGTGTTCGCCTGGCGAGAAGTCGACCGGCGGACCGCCCGGTCCGCCGTTCCCCGGCTCCGCCGGGATGCCGGCGGATCGGTGGAGGCTCAACCCCTCCGGGCCCGGTGGGCGCCCGGGAGGCTCTCCGGCCCTGGACCGGGCCGGAGGCGCGATGCGGCCGATCGGGTGGCCCCGCGTCACCGCCTCGCCCCTACAGCGTTGCACAGCCCAGGAGTGTTCCGCCGCCCGTACGGGGGCTTCTGGCGGCCTCCTCGGGCACCCCCGGCGCCTCGGGGGCCGCTCCGGCCGGGGCGGCGACGCCCGGGCCCGCCCGGGGTCCGCAGGGCGCGCGTGGGGGCGTCAGGAGGCGCGGCGGGAGCGCCGGAGGGCGGCCGGTAAGCACCGCGGGGCGCGGAGGATGTCCTCCACGCCCCGAGCATGTGCCGTGTGCGCCGGTGGCCGTCCGGTCGCGTGCCGCCGGACGTCCGTCAGGACGCGGCGGCGCTCTCGTACTGCTCGCGGATGTTGCTGGGGACGCGGCCGCGGTCGTTGACCTCCAGGCCCTGCTCCTTCGCCCAGGCACGGATCTTCGCCGTGTCCGGAGCGCCTGCCGCGGGACGGGCCGCGGTGCCGCGGCTGCTGGTGCGGCGGGCACTGGTGAGGCGGCCGCTCTGCTTGCGACCCTTCTCGACGTACGGGGCCAGCAGCCCGCGAAGCTTCTCTGCGTTCGTGCTCTTCAGATCGATCTCGTAGGCAACGCCGTCGAGAGCGAACGTCACCGTCTCGTCCGCCGAACCGCCGTCGAGATCGTCTTCAAGAATGACCTGCACCCTCTGCGCCACGGGCTTCCCTTTCCGCGTAAACGACCCATTGCCTTGAGGAAAGGAAACCGCCTTTCTGCGGAAAACACAAACCCCTGTCCCGATCGGGGTCCGTTCACAGGTGCAGCAGCATGCGCGAGTTGCCCAGAGTGTTGGGCTTCACACGCTCCAGGTCGAGGAACTCCGCAACACCTTCATCGTACGAGCGGAGAAGTTCTTCATAGACATCCGTAGCGATCGCCGCCGGATCTGTCGTACCATCATCGGCTTCGTGGACCTCGCCGATCTCGACGAAACCGTGTTTCGCGAAGAAGGCGACCTCGAACGTCAGGCAGAAAATCCGACGTACGCCGAGCCAGCGCGCGGTCTGCAGCAGCTTCTCCAGCAACAGGTGGCCCACGCCCTTGCCCAGGCAGGACGGGTCGACCGCCAGAGTGCGGACCTCGGCCAGATCCTCCCACATCACGTGCAGGGCGCCGCAGGCCACGACCAGGCCGGTGTCGTCGCGCTCGGCGACCCAGAACTCCTGGACGGCCTCGAACAGTGTGACGGTCGGCTTGTCCAGCAGAATGCCGCCGCGTGAGTAGCCGTCGATGAGCCGGCGTACGGCCCGTACATCGGTGGTCCGCGCCCGGCGGATGGTGACCTCCATGCCGGGACGTTATCGCGTCGGGGAGCCCTCGGTCCCACCGGTTTCCCCGGCGGCGGCGGCGCCGGGCGCCGGGGGCGCCGTATCGGCGGCGGTATCGGGCCCGCTATCGGCGGCGCTATCCGGCCCGGCGGGGAAGAGCGCGGCGACCCGGAGTGCGGCGCGCAGCGCCTCGCGTTGCCCGGGGGACATCAGGCCGAAGAAGTGCACCAGGGCCGCCGCGGGATTGTCACTCGTCGCCCACGCGTCGTTCATCAGTGCCGCGGTGTAGGCCTCGCGGGAGGAGACCGGCTCATATCGATAGGCCCGGCCCACCTGCTCCCGGCGCAGCCAGCCCTTTCTGTGGAGCTTGTCGAGCACCGTCATCACGGTGGTGTACGCGATATCGCGTTCCGACTGCAGGTCGACCAGAACCTCGCGAACCGTGACCGGTCGGTTCCACTGCCAGACCCTGGTCATGATGTCGTTCTCTAGTTCACCGAGTTGCCGGACCATAGTGGGGCCAGGATAGGGAATGAATCGGGCAAATCTTGCTAAGCGGGATCAAACCGGCGCGCCGCCATCCGGAAAGGGATGACGGCGCGCGGTTCGGTTCCGCAGCCGGCGCGGGGCCGGCTGCGGGCCTCAGTCGAGGCTGTCCTCCTTGGCCTTCTGGGTCCCGCCCTGGCTGCGGATGATGGCCCGCACCAGGAAGCCGAACCCGATCGCCATGACCAGCGGCGGAACGATCGCACTCACGTAGTCCATCGGCTCACTCCTCGTCGCTCGTGGGCGCCGCGGCGGCGGCCGCCTTCGGCTCTGTCGTGCGCTGTTCGGGCTTCACCAGCGGGAAGAGCACCGTCTCGCGGATGTTCTTGCCGGTGAGCAGCATGATCAGGCGGTCCACCCCGAGGCCGAGGCCACCGGTCGGCGGCATCGCGTACTCCAGGGCCCGCAGGAAGTCCTCGTCCACCTGCATCGCCTCGACGTCCCCGCCCGCCGCCAGCAGCGACTGCGCGGTGAGGCGGGCGCGCTGCTCGACCGGGTCGACCAGCTCCGAGTAGGCGGTGCCGATCTCCGTACCGAAGATCACCAGGTCCCACTTCTCGGCCACGCCCGCGATCGAGCGGTGCCGCCGGGTCAGCGGCGAGACCTCGGTCGGGTAGTCCTTGATGAAGGTCGGCCGGATCGCGTTCTCCTCCAGCAGGCGCTCGACCATCTCCAGGACGATCTGGCCGTGGCCCCAGTCCTTCTCGAACGGGATGCCGTGCTCGGAGGCCAGCCGGCGCAGCTCCTCCACGCCGGTCTCCGGGGTCACCTCGGTGCCCAGGTGCGCGGAGATGCCCGGGTAGACGCCCACCTCGGCCCAGGGCTCGGCCAGGTCGATCTCGTGCTCGACGCCGTGCGGGTCCAGGCCCCGGATCACGGTGGTGCCCAGCGCGTCCCGGGCGGCGTTGATGATGGTGGCCCGGATCAGCTCGGCCTGGGTGTCGTAGTCGCCGTACGCCTCGTACGACTCCAGCGAGGTGAACTCGGGGTTGTGGGTCGAGTCCGCGCCCTCGTTGCGGAAGTTGCGGTTGATCTCGAAGACCTTCTCCGCGCCGCCGACCACCAGCCGCTTGAGGTACAGCTCGGGCGCGATCCGCATGTAGAGGTCGATGCCGTACGCGTTGATGTGGGTCTTGAACGGGCGGGCGTTGGCGCCGCCGTGCACCGGCTGCAGCATCGGGGTCTCGACCTCGATGTAGCCGCGGTCCTCGTAGGTGCGGCGGATCGAGCGGACCACCCGGCTGCGCAGGTGCAGGATCTCGCGGGCCTCGGGGTTGACGATCAGGTCGACGTACCGCTGGCGGACCCGGGCCTCCGGGTCCGTCAGGCCCTTGTGCTTGTCCGGCAGCGGCCGCAGGCACTTGGCGGTGAGCGCCCAGCGGTCGACCATCACGGACAGCTCGCCGCGCTTGGAGGTGATCACCTCGCCCTCGACGCCCACCTGGTCGCCGAGGTCGATGTCGGACTTCCAGGCGGCCAGCCGCTCCGGGCCCAGCTTGTCCAGGGAGAGCATCACCTGGAGGTCCCCGGAGCCGTCCCGCAGGGTGGCGAAGCAGAGCTTGCCGCCGGTACGGGCCAGCACGACCCGGCCGGTCACACCGGCCCGCTCGCCGGTCGCGACGTCCGGCTCCAGGTCGGGGTGCTTGGCGCGCAGGTCGGCGATGGTGGTGGTGCGGGGGAACCCGACCGGGTACGGGTCGACGCCGGCCGCCCGGAGCCGGTCCAGCTTCTCGCGCCGGACGCGCATCTGCTCGGGAAGGTCGTCGGTCGGGGACGACGGGGGCACGGAGCTCCCTGCAGGGGCGGCGGCGGGTGACGGGGGGGCGGTGCTCTGATCGCTCACCCCACCAGGGTAGCCAGCCCGCGGGGGAGTTCCGCCACGGGATGTCCCCGGTGCGCCGCGGCGGTCCGGACCTGCCGCAGGGGGGCGGCGGCGCCACCCCCCTGCGTACCGCGGGCCCGGTCAGCCGGTGCCGGTGGCCAGCTCCAGCTCCTCGTCGGCGGGCTCGGGGCGGGCCGGGGGCCTGGGGCGCCGGCCGAAGAGTTCGGCCGGGGTCGGCATCCTGGCGGGCTGCGGGGGGTCCTCCGGGCGGCTCGTCGGCGCGGGCGCGGCCTTGGGGGTGGGGGAGTCGGCGGGGCTGCTCATCGGGATCCGTCCTCCGGTGGTGGTGGTGCCGGCAAGGGCGAGCTGGGCGCTCGGTGGTCCGGCGGGACTGGGTACGGCCGTGAGGTGGCGCTGGCCCGAGGTGAGGGCCAGGCGTTCGCGGACGGCGGCCTCGGCGAGCGCGTGGCAGCGCCCGGCCAGGCGGGAGCGCCGGGAGCGCTCGGCGTCGCCGCAGGGCAGCCGGGAGAGGATGCGCAGGGCGGTGAGGTCCTCGGGGCCGGGGAGGTAACCGTCGGTGACGGCGTCCTCCAGTCGTTCGAGGTAGCCGCCGGCGCCCCCGGGCAGCGCCGACCGGTAGCGGGCCAGGTCGGCCAGCAGGAAGGCGCGCAGCCGGCCGCCCTCCCGTACGGCCTCGTCGATCGCCTCGGTCAGGCGGAGCGCCTCCTGGACGTCCTCCGCCCACAGGCCGTCGCACGGGCGGCCGAGGACGGACAGCTGGGCGGGCACCGCAGGGTGCAGGGCTTGGGCGAGGGCGCGGCGCAGGACGCGGACTTCGTCGGCGCTGAAGGCCATGCCGCCGCGCGATCCGTGTGGCGTAGGCATGGGTTGACACTACGTGAGGAATATCCGATTTGTCGGTCGTGTCGCGCCAAGACGCCCGTTTGGCTCGAAACGATCACCGCGGCGCCGTCGGCACGGCCGTGACCAGCGGCGCGGCACCTCGGCGGGCGGCCTTTCACGACGCCCGGCGCGTACCGCGGCCGACGCCCGGCGCGGGGGCCGGACGGCCCGCCCGCGTCCCGCCGGATCCGCCGCCCCACCGCCTCGACCGGGGTGGGCGGCGCGGGGGCCGGTCGCGACGCCCGGGCGGTCGAGGCACGGCCGGGCCCGTCCGGTCCGCTCAGGCGGCGGCCGGGCGGTTGCGCTCGTAGACCAGGCGCAGCCCGATCAGGGTGAGCCAGGGCTCGTGCACGTCGATGGTCGCGGCCTCGCCGAGGACGAGGCCCGCCAGACCGCCGGTGGCGATCACCTGGACGTCCTCCGGGTCCTTGGCCAGCTCCTTGGCCATCCGGTCGACCAGACCGTCGACCTGGCCGGCGAAGCCGTACAGGATGCCGGACTGCATGCCCTCGACGGTGTTCTTGCCGATCACGTTGCGCGGCCGGGCCAGCTCGATCTTGCGCAGCTGGGCGCCGCGCACGCCGAGCGCGTCCACCGAGATCTCGATGCCGGGGGCGATCGCGCCGCCGACGTAGTCGCCCCGCTCGTTGACCGCGTCGAAGGTGGTCGCGGTGCCGAAGTCGACCACGATGCACGGACCGCCGTAGAGGTGGTTGGCGGCCAGCGCGTTGACGATCCGGTCGGCGCCGACCTCCTTGGGGTTGTCCATCAGGACGTGCACCCCCGTCTTCACACCGGGCTCCACGATCACCGCGGGGACGTCGCCGTAGTAGCGGCGGGTCACGTCACGGAGCTCGTGGAGCACGGCGGGGACGGAGGAGCAGATCGCCAGACCCTCCACCTTGGCCTCCGACACCGCGGTGTGCGACCCCATCAGCCCCTGCATCAGCACCGCCAGTTCGTCCGCCGTGCGGCGCGGATCGGTCGAGATCCGCCAGTGCTCGACGATGTCCTCGCCGTCGAACAGGCCGAGTGTGGTCTGGGTGTTGCCGACGTCGATGGTGAGGAGCATGAGGTCCCGTAACGGCTAGAAGGGGTCTGGGACGGGGGATTACGGACGCAGGTCCAGGCCGATGTCGAGGATCGGCGAGGAGTGCGTCAGGGCGCCCACGGCCAGGTAGTCGACACCAGTCTCCGCGACCTCGCGCGCGGTGGCCAGGGTGAGTCCGCCGGAGGCCTCCAGCCTGGCGCGGCCGGCTACCAGGGCGACGGCCTCCTTCAGCTGCGGGACGCTGAAGTTGTCCAGCAGGATCAGGTCGGCGCCGGCCTCCAGCACCGGCGGGATCTGCTCCAGGGTGTCCACCTCGACCTCGACCGGCAGCTCCGGGTACGCGGCCCGCACGGCCCGGAACGCCTCGGCCACGCCGCCGGCGGCGACCACGTGGTTGTCCTTCACCAGCGCCGCGTCCGACAGCGCCATCCGGTGGTTGGCGCCGCCGCCGCAGCGCACCGCGTACTTCTGCAGCGCGCGCAGGCCCGGGTGGGTCTTGCGGGTGTCCCGCACGACCGCGCCGGTGCCCTCCAGGGCGTCGGCCCAGGCGCGGGTGGCGGTGGCGATGCCGGAGAGGTGGCAGAGCAGGTTGAGGGCGCTGCGCTCGGCGGTGAGCAGGTCGCGGGTGCGGCTCCGGACCGAGAGCAGCAGCTGCCCGGCCTCGACCCGGTCGCCGTCCTGGACGTGCCGCTCGACCTCGAACTCCTCCTCGCAGACCAGCGAGACCACGGCCTCGGCGATCCGCAGGCCGCTGACCACGCCGGCCTCGCGGGCGGTGAAGTCGGCGGTGGCGACGGCGTCGGCGGGCACGGTCGCCACCGAGGTGACGTCCTCGCCGCCGGCCAGGTCCTCGGCCAGCGCCAGCGTCGCGACGTCCTCGACCTCGACCGGGTCCAGGCCGGCCTCCTCCAGCAGCTCGGCGAGCTGCGGGTCCAGGCCGGTCTCGTAGCCGTCGCCGTCCCCGCAGGCGCAGCCGTCTCCGCAGCCGCCGCTCGCGTCGGCCAGCGGGAGTTCCTCGTGGGTGTGGGACATGACTTACCGCTCCTCGGGAGTACTGACGGGGGTGCCGCTCGCGGTGGCGAGGGTGGTGACCAGGTGGCGCCGCCACCGCGCGTCGTCCCGCTCGGGGAAGTCCTCGCGCCAGTGGCAGCCGCGGGTCTCCTCGCGCTGGGCGGCCGCCGCGACCATGGCGGAGGCGACCAGGTGGAGGTTGGCGGCCTCCCAGGTCTCCACCCGGGGGTCGGCCGGCTTCTCGTCGGCCAGCTGCGCGTACGCCTGCTCGCCGAGCGAGGCGAGGCCGGCGGCGGTCGCCGCCATGCTGGCGGCCGAGCGCAGTACGCCCGCGCCGGACGACATCAGCCGCTGGATCTCGGCCCGCGCCTCCGGCGCCGGCAGCGGCACGGCGCGCGCCGTCCGGGCGGCCGCGACGTCCACCGAGCGCTCCGGCAGCTCGCCGGCGGCGTGCCGGGCGGTGAGGTCGGCGGCGATCCGCTCGGCGAAGACCAGGCCCTCCAGCAGCGAGTTGGAGGCGAGCCGGTTGGCGCCGTGCACGCCGGTGCAGGCCACCTCGCCGCAGGCGTACAGGCCCGGCACGGTGGTGCGGCCGAGCAGGTCGGTGCGGACGCCGCCGGAGGCGTGGTGCGCGGCCGGGGCGACCGGGATCAGCTCGGTCACCGGGTCGATGCCGTGCGAGCGACAGGACGCCAGGATGGTCGGGAAGCGCTCCTCCCACATCGAGGCGCCGAAGTGCCGCCCGTCCAGGTACATGTGCTCGGCGCCCTTGAGCTGCATCTGCCGGGTGATCGCCTTGGCGACGATGTCGCGCGGGGCGAGTTCGTTCAGCTCGTGCCGGCCGACCATGAAGCGGTGCTCGTCGGCGTCGACCAGGTACGCGCCCTCGCCGCGGACCGCCTCCGAGACCAGCGGCTGCTGGCCCTGGGCCTCCGGGCCCAGCCAGAGCACGGTCGGGTGGAACTGGACGAACTCCAGGTCGGTGGCCTCGGCACCGGCGCGCAGCGCCAGCGCGACGCCGTCGCCGGTGGAGACCGCCGGGTTGGTGGAGGCCGAGAAGACCTGGCCCATGCCGCCGGTGGCGAGCACCACGGCGCGGGCCCGGATGGCGCCCACGCCGTCGCGCTGGCCCTCGCCCATCACGTGCAGGGTCAGGCCGGCCGCGTGGCCGTCCGGGTCGGTCAGCAGGTCCAGCACCAGGGCGTGCTCGATCAGCTCCAGGCCGGGGTCGCTGCGCACGGCCGAGACCAGGGCGCGCGATATCTCGGCCCCGGTGGCGTCGCCGCCGGCGTGTGCGATCCGGCGCCGGTGGTGGCCGCCCTCGCGGGTGAGCAGGATCTCGCCGTCGGTGTCCAGGTCGAAGGCGGCGCCGGTGGCGATCAGGTGCCGGACGGCCTCGGGGCCCTCGGTCACCAGCGTGCGGACGGCCTCCTCGTCGCAGAGGCCGGCGCCGGCCACCAGGGTGTCGTCCAGGTGCTGCTCGGGGGTGTCCCCCTCGCCCAGGGCGGCGGCGATGCCGCCCTGGGCCCAGCGGGTGGAGCCGTCGTCCAGCATCGCCTTGGTGACCACCATGGCGCGCAGGCCGGCCTTGCGGACGTTGAGGGCGACGGTGAGTCCGGCAACGCCCGAGCCGACCACCACGACGTCGGTGGTGGTCGTCCAGCCGGGGGCGGGGGCGGTGAGGCGATGTGAGGGTGACATGGCGTTCAAGGGCTCCTTCAGCGACCGGCCGTGGGGGCGGCGGTGTCCGGGTTACCGTACGCCCGATCGCCGCGGAGCAGCCCGCTGCCCTCGGGGGCCTCGGCGGCGTCCGTGCCGTAACCGGTGACCCGGTTGTCGGCGTCGACGAAGACCACGCTGGGCACGTAGCCCTTGGCCTCGGCGCTGTCCATCTGCCCGTAGGCGATCAGGATCACCAGGTCGCCGGGGTGGACGAGCCGGGCGGCGGCGCCGTTGATGCCGATGACGCCCGAGCCGCGCGGGCCCGCGATGGTGTAGGTCTCCAGGCGGGCGCCGTTGTTGATGTCGACGATGTGGACCAGCTCCCCGGGGAGCAGGTCGGCCGCGTCCAGAAGGTCCTCGTCCACCGTCACCGAGCCGACGTAGTGCAGGTCGGCCTGGGTGACGGTGGCCCGGTGGATCTTGGACTTGAGCATGGTGCGGAGCATTCGGGTCACGCCTCCAGGGGGTGTCCCCGGCCGCCGGGCCGGGGGAGAGTGCATGCCATCACTACGGCTGTGGGTGGGGGTCGTCCCGGCCGGACGGCGCCGGTCCGGGTCGTTTCCGACCGTGTTTAGCGGACGATGATGCGGACGTTGTCGATCAGGCGGGTGGGGCCCACCTTCGCGGCCACCGCCAGCACCGCCTCGCCCTGGAAGTCGTCCGCCGCTTCGGTGAAGTCGTCGGGGTCGATCAGGGCGAGGTAGTCAAGGGTGACACCCTCGGCGCCGTCGAGAACGGCCGAGGCCGCCTCGCGGACCGCCTCGGGCCCCCGCGCCGCCGCGTCGCGGCCGGCGAACAGGGCCCGGGAGAGCACGAGCGCCTGCTCGCGCTCGGGCTCGGAGAGGAAGCGGTTGCGGGAGGAGCGGGCCATGCCGTCCTCCTCGCGGACGGTCGGCACGCCGATCACCTCGACGTCGAAGTCCAGGTCGGCCACCATCCGCTGGACGATCGCCAGCTGCTGCGCGTCCTTCTCCCCGAAGAACGCGAAGTCCGGGTCGGTGATGTGCAGCAGCTTCGCCACCACGGTCAGCATCCCGTCGAAGTGGCCCGGGCGGGTGGCACCCTCGAAGCGCTCGCCCATCGGGCCGGCCGACAGCCGCACCTGCGGCTCGCCGTTCGGGTAGACCTCCTCGACCAGCGGCGCGAACACGACGTCCGCGCCGTGCTCCTCGGCCAGGCGGACGTCGGCGGCGAGCGTGCGCGGGTAGCGCTCCAGATCCTCGCCGGCGCCGAACTGCAGCGGGTTCACGAAGACCGTCACGGCCACCCGGCCGTCCGCCCCGACCTGCTTGCGGGCGGCCCGGATCAGCGCGGCGTGGCCCTCGTGCAGGGCGCCCATGGTCATCACGACCGCGTTGTCCACCGGCTCCTCGTCCGGCCAGAAGGCGGGCTCGAAGTCGGCGACGGTGTGGGTGAGCGCGACCTTGCGCACCTTCGTCGCCCTGAGCGGCTGCCCGCCGCGCTGGTTCTTGCCCGCCATCAGTTGCTCTCCTCGTTGAGTACGTCCAGCAGCGCCGCCGCCGACTCTTCCTTGAGCGATCCGCCCCGGACCGCCCGCTGCGCCGTGGCCCGGGCCATCGCGCGGTACGCCTGATCGATGTCGGGGGACACCGTACGCAACTGCGCCAGGTGACGGCGCAGCGTACCGGCGTCGCCCCGGGCCACCGGGCCGGTCAGGGCCGCGTCGCCGGCCCGCAGACTGTTGTCCAGGGCGGCGCCGAGCAGCGGGCCGAGCAGCCGGCCCGGTTCGGCGACCCCGGCGGTCCGCAGCAGCTCGACGGCCTGCGCGACCAGGGTGACCAGGTGGTTCGCGCCGTGCGCGAGGGCCGTGTGGTAGAGCGGGCGGACGCCCTCGGGCACCCACTCGGGCTCGCCGCCCATCTCCACCACCAGGGCCTCGGCGACCGGGCGCAGCTCCTCCGGGGCGGTGACGCCGAAGGGGCAGCCGGCCAGCCGGGCCAGGTCGACCGGGGTGCCGGTGAAGGTCATCGCGGGGTGCAGTGCCAGCGGCAGCGCGCCGGCCCGGGTGGCGGGATCGAGGATCGCCACCCCGTGCGCCCCGGAGGTGTGCACCAGCAGCTGCCCCGGGCGGACGGCGCCGGTCGCGGCCAGGCCCGCGACGAGGTCGGCCAGTGCGTCGTCCGGGACGGTCAGCAGCACGAGGTCGGCGGCGGCCAGCACCTGCGGCGGGGTCACCAGGCGCACGCCGGGCAGCTGGGCCTCGGCGCGCCGGCGCGACACGGCGGAGACGCCGGAGGCGGCGACCACCGTGTGGCCGGCCAGTTGCAGGGCGGCGCCCAGCGCGGGCCCGACCCGGCCGGTGCCGACCACGCCGACGGCCAGGCGGGCGGGGCGCTGCCCGGGGTCGGCGGGGGAGCCGAAGGGGTCGGGGAATCGAGACGATGCGGACGTGCTCACGGCTCGGTGTTCGTCCTTACTCTCCGTTCCGGTCCCCTGCGGGTACCGGACGTGGGGGTCAGTCTACGGCGACCGGCGGCCCCCGGGGGAGGTCAGTCGCCGGCGCCGGCCCGGACCAGCCCGGCCTCGTACGCGAGGACGACGGCCTGGACGCGGTCGCGCAGGCCCAGCTTGGCGAGGATGCGGCCGACGTGGGTCTTCACGGTGGCCTCGGAGAGCACCAGGCGGGCGGCGATCTCACTGTTGGACAGGCCCTGGGCGACCAGCAGGAACACCTCGCGCTCGCGTTCGGTCAGCGGGGCGAGGGTCGCGGCGCCGGGGGCGGCGCCCGGGGTGGGCAGCACCTCGGCGAAGCGGTCGATCATGCGGCGGGTGGTGGTCGGGGCGACCACCGCGTCGCCGGCGTGCACGGCCCGGATGGCGGCGACCAGTTCGGTCGGCGGGACGTCCTTCAGCAGGAACCCGCTGGCCCCGGCCTTGAGGGCGGCGAAGGCGTACTCGTCCAGGTCGAAGGTGGTCAGGATGAGGACGTGCGGCGCGCCGGGCACCGGGACCCCGTCGGCGGACAGGCAGATCTGCCGGGTCGCCTGCACGCCGTCCAGCCGGGGCATCCGGACGTCCATCAGGATCACGTCGACCTCGGCGTGCCGCAGCACCTCCAGGGCCTGGGCGCCGTCCCCCGCCTCGGCGGCGATCTCGATGTCACCCTGCGACTGCAGGATCATCCGGAAGCCGGTGCGCAGCAGCTCCTGGTCGTCGACGAGCATCACGCGGATGGTCATGGGTCTCCCTGTTGCTGGACGCCGCCGCGCCGAGGGTCCGACGGTCGATCGGGCTGTGATGGAACGCTACTTGAGGGCCGTGAGGGGCAGGACCGCCCGGATCCGGAAGCCGCCGCCCGGCCGTGGCCCGACGTCGAGGCTGCCGCTGACCATGCCGACCCGCTCCCGCATGCCGATCAGACCGTGCCCGAGGCCGTCCGTCCCACCGGTGGTGAGCTGTTCCTCGGTGGTGCCGCGTCCGTCGTCCTCGATCAGGACGGCCAGCTCGCGGTCGCCGAAGTCGACCGCGACCCTGGCCCGGGCGTCGGGGCCGCCGTGCTTGCGGACGTTGGTCAGCGCCTCCTGGACGATCCGGTAGACCGTCAGCTCGACGCCCCGGGGCAGGTCGCGGGCGTCGCCGGAGGCCGAGAAGTCGACCGGCAGGCCCGCGGTGCGGACCTGCTCCAGCAGATCCGGCAACTCCTCCACGCCCGGCTGCGGCACGTACTCGTCGGCGGTGTCGGCGGTCCGCAGCACCCCGAGCAGGCGACGCATCTCCACCAGCGCCTGACGGCCGGTGGAGGCGATGGTGCCGAGCGCCTCCTTCGCCTGCTGGGGCGAGTTGTCCAGGACGTACGCGGCGCCGTCGGCCTGGACGATCATCACCGACACGTTGTGCGCCACCACGTCGTGCAGCTCGCGGGCGATCCGGGCCCGCTCGGCGGCCACCGCGACCTTCGCCTGCGCGTCCCGCTCGCGCTCCAGCCGCGCGGCGCGGTCCTCCAGCTCGACCAGGTACGCCCGGCGGACCCGGGTGAGCCGGCCCCACGCCCAGCAGAGCACGAACGGGGTGGACATCAGCACGGCCAGCAACAGGCCCTGCAGCACGCTGTGCTGCGGCCCGGCCGGTTGGCCCTGGTCGTCCGCGGTGCCGGTCGGGAAGCGCCAGAGGGTGAGCGGGCCGGCCGCCAGCCCGGCGGTGAGCGCCAGGCGCGACGCCCACGTGGAGCCGAAGGCGGCGCCGGTGTACGCGAACACCAGGTAGCCGATGCTGGACGCCGCCGGGTCGACGCTCAGCGCCACCTGGCCGAGGCCGAGGACGACGGCCAGCGCGAGGGTGAGGTCCGGATTGCGCCGGCGGAACACCATCAGCAGGGGGACGGCCACCGCCAGCAGGTAGTGGACGGCCACCCGCCAGCCGTCCTCGTTGTGGTCGGGCAGCAGGGAGAGGCCGAGCACCAGCAGCGCCCAGGCGGAGTCGGCCACCATGGGGTGTCGGCGAAGCCAGGCGTTGAGTCGATGCACCTCTCCAGCCTAGGCAGTCGCAGGACGCCCCCAGGTCCGCCGGGAGAGCGATCCCGTCTACTCCCTAGGTCGGAGACGCCCGGGCGCATCCCGGTCGCCGGGTAGCGTCGACCCCCATGACGTGGATGCGATGGCGGCCCGCCATGGAACAGGCGCTGTACGGCACGGACGGCTTCTACCGCAGGCCCGAGGGGCCGGCCGGGCACTTCCGGACGTCCGTGCACGCCTCCGCCCGGTACGCGGGGGCGGTCGCCCGGCTGCTCGGGGAGGTGGACGAGGCGCTGGGGCACCCGCGGG
Source organism: Kitasatospora sp. NBC_00315 (assembly GCF_041435095.1). Taxonomy (NCBI): domain Bacteria; kingdom Bacillati; phylum Actinomycetota; class Actinomycetes; order Kitasatosporales; family Streptomycetaceae; genus Kitasatospora; species Kitasatospora sp. NBC_00315. The sequence continues at coordinate 4,774,030 of NZ_CP108025.1, forward strand.
AGCTGGCCTTCGTCGACGTCGGCGCCGGCCGGGGCGAGCTGCTGGCCGGCGTGCTGGCGGCGGTGCCGGACGCGCTGGCCGCGCGACTGCGCCCGTACGGGGTGGAGCTGGCGGCGCGGCCGCCGGGGCTGCCGGCCGGTGTGGTGTGGACGCAGACCGCGCCGGCCGGGGTGTGCGGACTGCTGTTCGCCAACGAGTGGCTGGACAACGTGCCGCTCGACGTCGCGGAGGTGGACGAGGACGGCGTGCTGCGCCACGTCGAGGTCGACACCGCGAGCGGGCACGAACGGCTGGCGGAGGCGGTCGGCGGCGCCGATGAGCAGTGGGCCCGCCGGTGGTGGCCCGCGGTGGAGCCGGGCGCCCGGGTGGAGCTGGGCGCCCCGCGGGACGCCGCCTGGGCGGGCGCGGTGGGCACGCTGGATCGGGGCCTGGCGGTGGCGGTGGACTACGCGCACAGCGCCGGCAGCCGCCCGCTGTTCGGCACCCTCGCCGGGTTCGGCTCCGGCCGCGAGGTGCGCCCGGTGCCGGACGGCCGCTGCGACGTGACGGCGCACGTCGCGCTGGACGCGGCGGCGGCCCCCGGCGTCCACAGCCTGTGGACGACGCAGCGCGAGGCCCTGCGGGCGCTCGGGGTGAGCGGCGCCCGGCCGCCGCTGGCGCTCGCGTCGAGCGATCCGGTGGCCTACCTGCGGGCCCTGGGCGGCGCCGGCGAGGCGGCCGAACTGACCGATCCGGGCGGCCTCGGCGGCTTCGGCTGGCTGGCGCAGGCCGTCCGCATCGCGGTACCGAGGAGCCTGGAGGGGCTCGGGGGATGGCAGACTCTGGTGCCATGAGGGAGACCACGGTCGGCATCGGCGCGGGTGCGGAGAACTTTTCGGGCGAGCGGGGCACCACGGACATGGTGCTCAACATCGGTCCGCAGCACCCGTCCACGCACGGCGTGCTGCGCCTGAAACTGGTGCTGGACGGCGAGCGGATCGTGGCCGCCGAGCCGGTGATCGGCTACATGCACCGGGGCGCGGAGAAGCTCTTCGAGGCCCGCGACTACCGCCAGATCGTCATGCTGGCCAACCGGCACGACTGGCTCTCGGCCTTCTCCAACGAGCTCGGTGTGGTGCTCGCGGTCGAGCGGATGCTCGGCATGGAGGTGCCCGAGCGGGCGGTCTGGATCCGCACCATGCTGGCCGAGCTGAACCGGGTGCTCAACCACCTGATGTTCCTCGGCTCGTACCCGCTGGAGCTGGGCGGGATCACCCCGGTCTTCCACGCCTTCCAGGGCCGCGAGGAGCTCCAGCACGTGCTGGAGGAGGCCTCCGGCGGCCGGATGCACTACATGTTCAACCGGGTCGGCGGCCTCAAGGAGGACCTGCCGGCGGGGTGGCTGGGCCGGGTCCGGGCGGCGGTGGCGGTCGTCCGCTCCCAGCTGCCGGTCTTCGAGGACCTCGTGCTCGGCAACGAGATCTTCCGGGCCCGGACCGCGGGCGTCGGCGTCCTGTCCCGGGAGCACGTGCACGCCTACGGGGTCAGCGGCCCGATCGCCCGGGCCAGTGGCGTGGACCTCGACCTGCGGCGGGACGAGCCGTACCTCGCCTACGGCGAGCTGCTGGACGTGCTGACGGTGGTCACCCGCGAGGAGGGCGACTGCCTGGCCCGCTTCGAGTGCCTGCTGGAGCAGACCGCCAACTCGCTGGACCTCGCCGACGCCTGCCTGGACAGGCTGGCGACGCTGGCCCCCGGACCGGTCAACCTGCGGCTGCCCAAGGTGCTCAAGGCACCCGAGGGGACCACCTACGCCTGGACCGAGAACCCGCTCGGCATCAACGGCTACTACCTGGTCTCGCGCGGCGACAAGACGCCCTGGCGGCTCAAGCTCCGCTCGGCCTCCTTCAACAACATCCAGGCGCTCATCGAGCTGCTGCCCGGGACGCTGGTCGCGGACATGGTGGCGATCCTGGGCTCGATGTTCTTCGTGGTCGGCGACATCGACAAGTAGCCGGGGGGCCGGCCGCACCCCGGGGCACGGCCGGCCCGGGCGCGCTAGCCGTTCCCCGGCGCGCCCTTCGGCTTCTTCGGCGCCCGCGGCGGGTCGGCCGGGTGGGGTGCCACCCTGCGGTCGCCCTTGGTGGCGATCCGCTCCTCGCACAGACCGGACAGCACCGCGTACGCGTCCGCGCCCATCAGCTCGGTCAGCTCGGGACGGTAGCCGACGTAGACCGGGTCGGGCCCGTTGTGCGCCTCCGGGCTCCCGGTGCACCACCAGTGCAGGTCGTGCCCGCCCGGGCCCCAGCCGCGGCGGTCGTACTCGCCGATGGTGACCTGGAGGTAGCGGGTGTCGTCCGGGCGGTCGATCCACTCGTACGTGCGGCGCACCGGCAGCTGCCAGCAGACGTCCGGCTTGGTCTCCAGCGGCTCCTTGCCCTCCTTGAGGGCCAGGGTGTGCAGCGCGCAGCCCTCACCGCCGGGGAAGCCGGGGCGGTTGAGGAAGACGCAGGCGCCGTCGACCCGGCGGGTCTGGCGGTCGCCGTCCTCGTCGAACATGGTGATGCCGCCGTCGATCCTGATCCGGCCCTTGGCGTCGGTGCCGTGCTCGAACAGCTCCCAGGTCTCGGGGGTGAGCCGGGCGGCATGGCCCGCCACCCGCTTCTCGTCGTCCTCGTCCGAGTAGTGCGCGCCCAGCGTGCAGCAGCCGTCGGACTCGCCGCGCCCGGGGCGGATGCCGTGGCAGCCCTTGCCGAAGATGCAGCTCCAGCGGGACGTCAGCCAGGTGAGGTCGCAGCGGAAGACCTGCTCCTCGTCGGCGGGGTCGGTGAACTCGACCCAGGCCCGCGGGAAGTCGAGCGGGACCTCGGGGCGCAGGCCGGGCATCGCGAGGTCGGTCACCTTCCGGCCGGCCTTCGGTTTCCCGGACTTGGCGGGTGATTGGTGCGGAGTGTTCTTCGAGGTCTCTGCTGCTGCCACTCGGCAAGGGTAGAGCCTCGGGCGGGCGTGGATCGGCCGATGAAGGTGGCTTTTACCCCGATTTCACCCTAAATCCACCGGAGCGGGCGGTTGCCCGACGTGAAGGCGGGGTGAAAAGGCGGTCCGCACCCTGCGGCGCCCGCGGCCCGGCAGCCTAGGATGGCGGCCGCCGGGGTCGTCCCGCCCGCCGCGCAGCACAGGCGCCGCCACGGGGCGCCTCCGCTAGGGGAGGTACGGGGATGAGTGGCAGCAGTTACGACAACGGTGGCGGTGGCCACCGGAGTTCGGGCGCGGGAGAGCAGTTCTCGGTCAAGCCGTGGGAGATGCACGGCGAGGGGCGGGAGTTCGAGACCATCTCCAACGACTTCGCCCGGGCCGCGCTGGCCCTGGAGCAGTCGCTGGGCGGGCTCGGCACGCCCTGGGGCACCGACGAGCCCGGCAGCGGGTTCGCCTCCGAGTACCAGGAGGCCCACCGGACGGTGCTCGGCGGCCTGAACGGCATCGCCGACGCGCTCGGGCGGATCGGCACCGGCCTGCACACGATGGCCGACTCGGTGGCCGACACCGACGCCGGGATCACGGCGGACTTCGGCCGGACCGCAACCCCCGGCGGCCCCGGCGCCGTCCGCTCCGGTGGGGCGCCCGCCGGAATGGCGCTCTGAGAGCGCAGTTCCCGCCCGTACGCCCGTACGGCGTGATGTCACCTTCGAAGGGGGAACCGCGTGTCCCGGAAGCTGCCCGAGGAACTCGTCCCGGTACTGGCCCAGCTCCACCAGGCCTGGCCGCTGGCGGACGAGGACGGGCTGCGCCAGGCAGCCGCCAAGTGGCGGGAGTTCGGCGCCGAGAGCGAGCGGCTCGGGCGGCGCGGTGGCGCGTCGGCGGGCCGGGTCACCGGTGAGAACTCGGGCCGGTCGGTGGACGCCTTCGCCGACCACTGGCGGACCTTCAGCGGCAGCGGCCGGGGCCATCTCGACGACGCCCAGCACGCCGCCGACCTGATGGCCGCCGCCTTCGACACGGCGGCGCGGGCCACCGACACCTGCAAGGCGGAGCTGGTCTCGACGCTGACCGCGCTGGCCGAGGAGCTGAAGAAGGCCGACGACCAGGCGGCCGCGGTCAAGGACGCGGCGGCGAAGGCCTCGGCGGCGGCGAGCACGCAGCCCGCCAAGGGGGTGTTCGGCGCGGTGGCGCAGACCGTCGGCGCGGCGGCCGCCGGCGTGCGGGCCGCCGCCGCGGACACCGTCGCCGCCGGCGTGCGGACGGTCGCCCTGGAGGCGGCGAAACTGAAGGTGGCCGGCCTGCTGGAGGAACTCGGCCGCGCGATGAAGGCCGCGATGGGGACGGCGCTCAAGGAGCCCGCCCTGACCGCGATGGAGCGGATCGCCGCGGTGCCGGGCGCCGGCGGGAGCTCCCCGGGCGGCGACATCCGGACGCTGGCCGAAGTGGCGAACGGGACGGGCGGCCTGCCCGTCGGGCTCGCCGCCGCCGGTGTGGTCGGCGCCGACGGCAGTGGCCTGACGATGGTCGTCGACGCCGAGGGCCGGCCCGTCATCGGCGAGGACGGCAAGCCGGTGGTCGGCGTCGACGGTCTGACGGTCAAGCTGGACGCGGCCGGTCAGCCGGAACTCGGCGCGGACGGCAACCCGGTGATCGTGCGCGCCGACGGCACCGAGGTGAAGGACACGGACGGCCTGAAGCTGGTCGTCGGCAAGGACGGCAAGCCGGTGGTCGCGGTCGAGGGCGTCACGGTCGGCCTCGACGAGAACGGCAGGCCGCAGCTGGGCCCGGACGGCCACCCCGTGCTGAACGGACCGGACGGCAGGCCGCTGGCCACCGGCGGCCCGCTCGGCGGCGCCCCCGGCGGCAGGCCGCCGCTCGGCACCGTCCTCAACGGCCTGCCGACGGACGGCCTGCTCACGGACGGGCCGGCGACGGACGGTGTTCTCGGGCCCCTGGGCGGCCACGGCAGGGGCCCCGGACCGGGCTCGGGCGAGCCCGTCGGCCTGCCCGGCGGCGGCCCGGCGGCGACCGGGCCGATCCAGATCCAGACCGGCCCGGTCGGCGTGCAGCTGGGCAGTGGTGGCGGTGGCGGTGGCGGTGGCCAGCAGGGCGGCTGGACCGGCGACGCGCCGGTGTCCCGGCCCGCGCCGGCCGGCTCCGGTCGCTCCGGCGGCTACGGCCCGGTCTCCGCGCCCGCCGGCGGCGGCTACGACTACACCCCCGGACCGGTCGCGTCGGGCGGGGGCGGCGGGCCGGCCTCGCTGCGCACCGACTCGGTGCTCGCACCGCCCTCGGTGGATTCGGCCTCCGCCTACGGCGCGGGCGGCGGATCCGGCGCGGGCTACTCGGGAGGTTCGGGCGGGGGCTACTCCGGCTCAGGCTACGACGGCGGTTCGGGAGGTGCTCCGGTCGGTGCCGCGAGTGGCGGGATCGGCGCGGGCGGAGGCTTCGGGGGCGGCCAGACCGGCGGTTCGGCCGGCGCCCCGGGCGGCGGGTACGGCGGCGGCGCCGTCCCGGTGAGCGGCGGGGGCGGCTTCGCCTCGGGCGGCGCGGTCGGCGGCGCCCCGGGTGGCGCGGGAGCCGGCGGCGTCGGGCCGGTCGGCGGCCAGGCATACGGCGCGGCCCCCGGTGCGCCCGGCGCCGGGGGCGTGGGTGGCGTCGGGGGCGCGAGCGCCGTCCCGGCGGCCGGGTCCCCGGGGTCCGGCGCGGTCGGCGGCGTCCAGCCGGGGCAGGACACCCGGCCCGGTGCCGGGGTGGGCGCCGGCTCCCGGCCGGGGGCCGTAGGCGCCCAGCCCGGCCCGGTCGGCGTCGCGCCGGTGCTCACCCCCGGACCCGGCCGCTCCGGCGGCGAGGGAGCCGGTTTCGGCGGCAACCGCCGCTTCGCCGAGCCGGTGGCCGGCGAGGGCGTCGGATCCTGGGCCACCCCGGTCGCCACCGCCCAGGTGATGGCGATGCACATCGCGCTGGGCCGCCGGGGCCACCCCGGTGAGGAGCCGGGCGCCCCGGCGGGGAGCCGGGGCATCGCGGACAGCCGGCCCTCCGGGCTGCCCGGCGGGCTCGGGCCGGTCGACCCGGAGCACCAGGCCGAGGTGGAGCGACGGGTGCCCCGGGGGCCCGACGGCCTTCCGGTCCGTCACCCCGACCCGGCCGCCGGAGGCTGGGCCGAGGTGGTCAACGACGGCGGGTACCGCGGGCCGGGCCGGGCCAACAACGGTCTGGAGATCGCGCTCTCGGCGGTCGACACCTACAGCGGCCGGCCCACCTGCGCGGCGCCCCGGATCCCCACCGAGGGCGACGCGGGCGAGCGGGGCGGACGCGACCGCGCCGAGCGCGAACTCGGCGCGCCCTTCCGCGACCTGGGCGACGGCGCCGGGACGTTCGAGCGGCTGGCGGGCGAGCTGCTGCCGGCCGGGCACGGCGCGCAGGCGGTGCTGCTCACCCTGGACGCGTACGGGCGCTCGCACGCCTGGAACGCCGTCAACCACCAGGGCGCGATCGTCTACCTGGACCACCAGAGCGGTTGCCGCGGCCCGGCCCCGCTGCACAGCGCGGACCACGGCCTGTGGGCGATCGCCCTCGATCCGGACGGCCGCGCGCTGGACCTCGCCGAGCACCGGGCCCGGCCGGCGTCCCCGGCGGTGCCCCCCGCCGACCCGGCCGCCGTACCCGCCGCGCCACCCGCCGTGGCCGCCGACCCGGCCGCCGTACCCGCTGTGGCCGCCGACCCGGTCGCGACCAAGACCCCCAGCGCCAGGAGCACCGACTCGTGACCACCCGAGCCCAGGCGATCGACGCCGCCCACCGCTGGATCAACGGCGAGCTCCCGGGGGCCTCGGCCGAGGCCCCCACCGGCGCCCGCAAGGTGCACAGCCACGAGTTCGACCTCGGCTGGGTGCTCTGGGCCGAGCCCGCGCCCGTCCAGGTGGATCCGCTGACCGGCGAGCGCCGGGCGCCGGAGGAGATCGGCGCGGCCTGCGCCGTGGTCGACCGGGTCGACGGCGAGCTGAGCGTGTGGCCGTCCGTGCCGGTGCCCGAGGTGATCCGGCTCTACCGCGACCGGCTGGGCGCCGGCTCCTACGACCCCGCGCTGCCACCGGCGACCGGCCGGGGGACCAGGGCCGAGCTGACCTACCTCGACGAGCTGGGCGAGCCGCGGATCCTGGCGATGCGCTCCGTGCCGGGCCTGCCGCACCCCGCGCTGCGGGCCTGGCGCCGACTCCAGGAGCAGGGCGTACGGGCCGAGGACGTCCTCGCCGTCCGGACCGACCTGCGGATCGGCGCGCTGCCCGGCGGCTACTGGGCCCATGCGCTGGCCGCCGAACTCCCCGCCGTGAGGGTCGGCTTCGAGCTGCCGTACGGCCCGCACTTCGACCACCGCGCGGCCGCCGTCCGGGCGCTGTCCGAGCCCGCCGCCGAACCGGGGCGGCCCGCCCCCGCCCGGCGCAACCGGGTGCCGTTCCCGAGGGCGGCGCCGCCGGCCCCGGCGGAGCGGGACCAGGAGCTGGCGGCCCGCCTGGAGCAGCAGTTCGGCCCGCACGGGGTGCTGCGCTTCGACCCCGCCGACGTCACCCGGGCCGACCTGCCGGAGGTGACGGCGACGGCGCTGCTGCAGGTCGGCGTGCCGGTGTCGGTCGAGGGATTCTTCGCGCTGCACCACCCGCGGCCCGACGGCATCGCGGACGGCACCCGCACCGGACCGGTGCTGCCCGTGGTGGCCGAGCACCTGGCCGAGCTGGGACGCGGCACCCGCACCACCGCCAGGGCCGCCCAGGAGCTGGTCTCGCAGCTGATGGTCGGCACCGACGGGTGGTCGCTGATCACCGTCGACACCGCCCGGGGCCAGGTCCGCGCGATCGACCCGGACTACGCCACCGCCCGGCACTGCAACGCCGATCTGACGGCCTTCGTCCGCTGCCTGTCGCTGTTCGCGGCCTGGCTGCCCGCCCTGCGCGGCCTGCAGCCGGACGCCGCCGGGCCGGCCGTCGCCGAACTCCAGTGGGGCCTGGCCGTGATCGACCGGACGGTCTTCGACGACCCGGAGAACTGGTGGGCCGTCCTGGTCGAGCAGCTGTGGGACGGCCTGCTCTGACGGCGGGCGCCACCCGCTCCGGCGTTCGACGGTCCGTCAGCCCCGGTCGTCCGGACGCCGTCCCGGCCCGCCTCGGGGGCTTCCTCCGCTCCCGGGCGGGCCGGGCAACATTCGCAGGCCAGGGCCGCTCGTCGGCGTCATCGCGTAGCGTGGACCGTTATGCGACTCGGTGTTCTAGACGTAGGTTCCAACACCGTCCACTTCCTCGTGGTGGACGCCCATCCAGGTGCCGCCCCGCTGCCCGCGTACTCCCACAAGGTGGAGCTGCGGCTCGCGGAGCTGCTGGACGACCAGGGCGCCATCGGCGAGGCCGGGGTGGACAGGCTGGTCGGCATGGTCGCCTCGTCGCTGCGGGTCGCCGAGGACAAGGGCGTGGTCGACGTCCTGCCGTTCGCCACCTCCGCCGTGCGCGAGGCCAGCAACGGTGAGGCGGTGCTGCGCCGGGTCGCCGAGGAGACCGGCGTCGAACTGCGGGTGCTCTCCGGCCAGGACGAGGCGCGGCTGACCTTCCTGGCCGTGCGGCGCTGGTTCGGCTGGTCCTCCGGCCGGCTGCTCAACCTCGACATCGGCGGCGGCTCGCTGGAGATCGGCTGCGGTCTGGACGAGCAGCCCGACGCGGCCTGTTCCCTGCCGCTGGGCGCCGGCCGGCTGACGGCCGGCTGGCTGCCGGGGGACGTCGCGGATCCGGAGGACCTGCGCCGGCTGAGACGCCACATCCGCGCCGAGATCGCCGCGGTGGCGGGGGAGATCTCCCGGCTCGGGCCGCCCGGCCACGCGGTGGCCACCTCCAAGACCTTCAAGCAGCTCGCCCGGATGACCGGCGCCGCCCCCGCCGACGCGGGCCAGTACGTCACCCGCCGGCTCACCCGCGCGGGCCTGTCGGCCTGGCTGCCGCGGCTCTGCGCGATGTCCGTCGCCGAGCGGGCCCAGATCCCCGGCGTCTCGCCCGGCCGCGCCAAACAGCTGCTGGCAGGGGCGTTGGTCGCGGACGCCGCGATGGACATCTTCGGCCTGGACGAGCTGGACATCTGCCCCTGGGCGCTGCGCGAGGGCATCATCCTGCGCCGGCTCGACACCCTGGACAGCCCCGCCGACCGCCGCCGCGCGGCTCTCACCGGCTGAGGCCGCCCGGGCGTCCGGTCCGTGACGTTCGTCGCCGTACGTCCCGTTCCGGGCCGCGTCCGCATACGCTGTCTCCCGTGGCGCAACCAGCGGACGAGGACGGGACGCAGGAGGGCCGCGCTGCCGGTGCGGGGCAGCCGCGGCCGGCCTCACCGCGCCGGGCCAGGGCGGGAACGGCCGCCCGGCGTACGGTCGAGGCCGCCTCCAGGACCGCGCGGACGGTGAAGTCCGTCACCACCGCGAAGGCGGCCGCCCGTGGCGTGACGCGCGCCGGCGAGGCCGTGCCGGCCGAGGGCGCGCCGTCCGGGGCCGGCCGGGGGACCGCCGCCGGAGGCCGCAAGCCCGCGACGAAGGCGGCCAGGGCGGCGAAGCGCGCCAGGGGCTCCGACGCCGCGACCCCGCCACCCGGGTCCGCCGGGTCCGCCGGGTCGGCGGAGGCAGCGAAGCCCGCGAAGCCCGCGCGGACCGCCGGGCCGGCGAGGTCTCCGCGCAGGCCCGCCCAGGACGTCGTCAAGCGCGCGGTGCGGACGGTCGGTGCGGCGAAGGCCGCGAAGAAGGCCGCCGCCCGGCCCGCCTCCCTGCTGCGCACCACCGACCGCCTGGTGCTGCCCCCGCACCCCGGCCTGCACATCCCCGACACGAAGGTCGCCCTCTCCACCGCCTCGGTGTACCCCGAGTCCACCGCCGTCGCCTTCGAACTGGCCGAGAAGCTCGGCTACGACGGGGTGGAGGTGATGGTCTGGAACGACCCGGTCAGCCAGGACATCGAGGCGCTGCGCCGTCTCTCCGACGCCCACCGGATGCCGATCCTGGCCGTCCACGCGCCCTGCCTGCTGATCACCCAGCGGGTCTGGACCACCGATCCCTGGACGAAGCTGGTCCGCGCCCGGTCGGCGGCCGAGAAGCTCGGCGCGAGCGCCGTCGTCGTGCACCCGCCCTTCCGCTGGCAGCGCCAGTACGCCCGCGAGTTCGTCGAGGGCATCGGGCGGATGGCCGGTGAGAGCGACGTCCGCTTCGCCGTCGAGAACATGTACCCCTGGCGCTACCGCGACCGCGAGATGCTCGCCTACGCCCCCGGCTGGGACGTCACGGAGGAGGAGTACCGGCACTTCACCATCGACCTCTCGCACGCCTCCACCTCCCGGATCGACGCGCTGGAGATGGTCCGGCGGATGGGCGACCGGCTCGCCCACATCCACCTGGCCGACGGCTCCGGCTCCGGCAAGGACGAGCACCTGATCCCCGGCCGGGGCGGCCAGCCCTGCGCGGAACTGCTGGAGCACCTGGCCAGGACCGGTTTCGACGGCCACGTCGTGCTGGAGGTCAACACCCGCCGCTCGGCGTCCCCCGCCGAACGCGAGGCCGACCTCGCCGAGGCACTCGCCTTCACCCGGCTGCACCTGGCCACCCCCGCGCGCGTACGCTGAGCGCACGGGAGGGAGAGACATGACCGATCTTCAGCAGGAGGCCCACGCCGCCTCGTTCGGCGCGGTCGCCGCCGAGTACGACGCGGCCCGGCCCTCGTACCCGGACGCGCTCTTCGAGGAGCTGGAGCGGCTCGCCGGCCGCCCGCTGCGCGGGGCCGAGGTGCTCGACGTCGGCGCGGGGACGGGGATCGCCACCCGCCTGCTGGCCGCCCGCGGGGCCCGGGTGACGGCGGTCGAGCCCAGCCCCGGCATGGCGGCCCGGCTGCGCGCCGTCAGCCCGGAGCTGCCGCTCGTCAAGGGCGTCGGCGACGAACTGCCGTTCCACGACGCCACCGCCGACCTGATCACCTACGCCCAGGCCTTCCACTGGACGGACCCGGCGCGCTCGGTCCCCGAGGCGATCCGGGTGCTGCGCCCCGGCGGCGCGCTCGCCACCTGGTGGAACGTCAAGGACCACACGGTCGACTGGGTCGGCGCGATGGGCGCGCGGCTGGCCGAGCTGCTCCCGGGGAACCCCGGGTACGGCGCGGTCGACGACATCGACGCCCTGCTGGAGCCGTACGGCCTGCGGACCGGCACCGCGCTGCTGCGCTGGGAGCGCCGGATCACCGTCGACCACCTGATCACCGACCTCACCTCGCGCTCGTACCTGGCGGTGCTGCCCCCCGAGCGGCGCGCCGAGGTGCTGGCCGTCGAGCGCGAGGCCCTGCTCGCCGAGTTCCCGGACGGGCTGCTCACCGAGCCGTACGTGCTGCGCCTCACCGTGGCCGTCACTCCCGGCTGACCGGCGACCGACCACCCACCGACCCGGGCTGACCGCATCGCGGACGTGGTGTCCGCGCGCTGGACCGGAGGCGTACGCTCGATAGCTACCAGCGGCCCTGCACCCTCCCACCAGCGCAGTCGGCCGCAGCAGCCTCCGAAGGAGTGGAGCACAGTGCCCGAGCTGAAGTCCCGTACGGTCACCCACGGTCGCAACATGGCAGGCGCCCGCGCGCTCCTTCGGGCCGCCGGTGTGGCCCGCGAGGACTTCGGCAAGCCGATCATCGCGGTGGCCAACTCCTTCACCGAGTTCGTGCCGGGCCACACCCACCTGCAGCCGGTCGGCCGGATCGTCTCCCAGGCCATCCAGGACGCCGGCGGCATCCCCCGCGAGTTCAACACCATCGCGGTGGACGACGGCATCGCCATGGGCCACGCGGGCATGCTGTACTCGCTCCCCTCGCGCGACCTGATCGCCGACTCGGTCGAGTACATGGTCAACGCGCACTGCGCGGACGCGCTGATCTGCATCTCCAACTGCGACAAGATCACTCCCGGCATGCTGATGGCCGCGCTGCGCCTCAACATCCCGACGGTCTTCGTCTCCGGCGGCCCGATGGAGGCCGGCCAGGCCGTCCTGGTCGACGGCACCGTCCGCAAGCTCGACCTGGTCAACGCGATCTCCGACGCCGTCAACGAGAACGTCTCGGACGCGGACATCGCGATCATCGAGGAGAACGCCTGTCCGACCTGCGGGTCGTGCTCGGGCATGTTCACCGCCAACTCGATGAACTGCCTCACCGAGGCGATCGGCCTCTCGCTGCCCGCCAACGGCTCGGTGCTGGCCACCCACACCGCCCGCAGGGCGCTGTACGAGGACGCCGGCCGCACCGTCGTCGACATCACCAAGCGCCACTACCACCAGGACGACTACTCCGTCCTGCCGCGCAACATCGCCACCCGCGCCGCGTTCGAGAACGCCATGGCGCTCGACATCGCGATGGGCGGCTCCACCAACACGATCCTGCACCTGCTCGCCGCGGCCCAGGAGGCCGAGGTGGACTTCGACATGCGGGCCATCGACGCCATCTCGCGCCGGGTGCCGTGCCTGTCCAAGGTCGCGCCCAACGGCAAGTACTACATGGAGGACGTCCACCGGGCCGGCGGCGTCCCCGCCATCCTCGGCGAGCTCTACCGGGGCGGGCTGCTCAACGAGGACGTGCACACCGTGCACTCCGGCTCGCTCGACGAGTGGCTGAAGGGCTGGGACATCCGCGGCGGCTCGCCCTCCCCGGAGGCCGTGGAGCTGTTCCACGCCGCCCCCGGCTGCGTCCGCTCCGCCACCGCCTTCTCGCAGTCCGAGCGCTGGGACACGCTGGACACCGACGCCGCGGACGGCTGCATCCGCAGCGTCGAGAACGCGTACTCCGTCGAGGGCGGACTCGCCGTGCTGTACGGCAACCTCGCCGAGGACGGCTGCATCGTGAAGACGGCCGGCGTCGACGAGTCGATCTGGACCTTCAGCGGGCCGGCCGTGGTGCTGGAGTCCCAGGAGGACGCGGTCGACGCGATCCTGACCAAGCGGGTCAAGGAGGGCGACGTCGTCGTCATCCGCTACGAGGGCCCCAAGGGCGGCCCCGGCATGCAGGAGATGCTCTACCCGACCTCGTTCCTCAAGGGCCGGGGCCTGGGCAAGGCCTGCGCGCTGATCACCGACGGCCGGTTCTCCGGCGGCACCTCCGGTCTGTCGATCGGCCACGCCTCGCCCGAGGCGGCGTCCGGCGGCACCATCGCGCTGGTCGAGGACGGCGACGTCATCGCCATCGACATCCCCGGCCGCACGGTCGAGCTGAAGGTCTCCTTCGAGGAGCTGCACGAGCGCCGCCTGAAGCTGGAGGCCGAGGGCGGCTACCGGCCGAAGAACCGCGACCGCCAGGTCAGCCAGGCCCTCAAGGCGTACGCCGCGATGGCCACCTCGGCCGACAAGGGCGCCGTCCGGGACGTCAGCAGGCTCGGCTGAGCGACCCGCCGTCCGCAGGAGCCGTCCCGGTCCCGGGGCGGCTCCTGCGTCGCTCCACCGGAACGGGTGATAATCGGGTCCGTGAACGCGGACCCCAGCACCAGTCCAGGCCCCGACGACGCTCCCGAACCGGAGGCGATCCGCTGGTTCGGCACCGGCTGGGTCGAGCACGGCCCCGGCTACCGGCTGCGCCGGGTGCTGGTGCCGGCCGGCGCCCTGCTGGCCGCCGCAGCCGCCGCCCTGGTGCTGCGCTACGGCGTCGAGGGCGTGCGGATGTCCGATGCCGGGGGCTTCGTCGACGGGCTGCTCGGCGCCGCCGTCGCGGTCTGCACCTGCCTGGCGGCCCTGCGCAACTGGAAGCTGCTGAGCGAGGGCAGGGAGGCGCTCACCGGCTGGATGGCCGAGGACAGGTCGCTCGGCGCGGTCTGGATCATCGGCGGGGTCGGCGCCCTGCTCGCGTACTTCGTCCGCAGCCTCGTCGAGGCGCCGGGGGAGGCCGTGAAGCGGGCCCGCCACGAGCAGGCCGTCGACCGCCACGAGCGGCGCCGGGCGGGCCGCAGCCGCCGGCCCGGCGCCGGCACGGCCGGCCGGCGCGCGGGGCGGCGGGGCTGACGCCCGTCGGCTGCCCGGTCAGCTGCGGCTGACCGTGCCGCACGCCGGAGCGGCGCTCGGATCCGGCGCCGGCAGCGGAGTGATCCGGTCGTAGGGATCCGTCCCCGGCACGTCGGGCGTCTCCAGGCCGGGCAGGGTCTCCGGCGCGAACTGGTCGAACTGCGGGTGGAAGAAGCCGTCGTAGACGAAGCAGGCGCTGTTGCCGGTGTCGCTCTTGAACTCGGAGAAGTTGAGCTTCTTCGGGTTCGCCCGGTAGCGGGCCGGGTTGTAGAAGCGGTAGGTGTCGGCCCGCCGCACGATCGTGCGGGCGGTCTGGGTGCCTCCCGCCGCGTCACCGGCCCGGGTGAGCGTCCAGCTCACCGGGTTCGCGGACTTCGGGCTCTCCGGAGCGGCCGGCCGGCCGCTCGCGGAGGGCTTCGACCCGGGCTGTTGCCGGCCGGCGTCCGGGCCGGGGCGCAACGCGTACACGAAGGTGACGTCGGTGTGGATCAGCACCCCCTTCTCGCCGTCGCCCTCCACGCTCATCCGGCTCTGGATCCGGACGTCGCCGATCGGGATCGCGTCGCGCGGGTCGAAGCGGCTGAACAGGTAGGTGGCGTCGTTCGCCTGGTCCGGGTGGTCCAGGGCCTTGACCGCACCGTCCTGCTCCTCCCGGTCGAGCAGGTCCAGGGCGGCCTGCGGGCGCCCGCCCGCGACCACCGCCGGATCCAGGTTCGCCGCCACCAGGAAGTCCTTCACCAGCTTGAGCTGCGCCGCGACCTGGTCCGCGTCGAAGACTCCGACCGCCTGCGCCGGCGGCAGCACGATCGCGTCCGCCCCGGCCGGCCAGCCCTCGGCCGGCGAGCCCGCCCACGGGTGGTCCACCGTCGGGGTCTGCGGTGCGAGCGTCGGCGGGGCGCTGTCGGGCTGCGCGGTCTCGGGGCCGACCGAGGGCGCCGAGACGGGCGCGCCCCCGCCCCCGCCGTGGTACCAGTCGCGCAGGCCGTCGATGTTGAGCGCGGCGAGCAGGACCGCGACGGTCAGCAGCACGAACAGCGGGGCGCGCCAGTCCCGGCGCCGGCGCCGGGGGTTGCCCCACGGGTCCACCGCCCGGGGCCGCCGGCCCAGCCGCAGCCGCCGTCGCGGCGCCGGTGCGGGGTCGAGAACGGTGCGGCGGGCGCCCGGGTCCACCGGCGGCTGGTGCTTCCACCGGGCGGAGAGCATCCGGGTCCGCCCGGCGGCCTCCTTGACGGTGGCGCCCTTGATGAAGTCCTCGTCCAGGACGAGGTTGTCGAACGGGTCCTCCCCGATCGGTGCGGACCCCTCGGCCGGGCGCGGATCCGGATCTTCGGCTATCGGCATCGCGTCAGTATGCCGACGGCCGTCGAGGGTCCGTCACCCGGGGGCGCACCGTGTGGTGAATCCGTGTGCGCTTCGGGTGGATCACCCCTTTTTGCGGGCCTCCTTGACCGATCCGACCACGCCCGCGACGGCCAGCAGGAGCCCGGCCGGCAGCAGCGAGAGGAGGAAGGCGCCGATCAGGCCCGCGTCCCCGAGGAGGGTCTGCGCGAGCGTGTTCAGCACCAGCAGGGCCCCCGCCGCCGGCATCGCCGACCGCCAGGGGTGTTCGGCGGCCCAGCGCCGGATCCGCCGGTCACCGGTCTCCCGGCTCAGCCGGCCGCCCACCGTGCCGACCAGGAAGAAGAAGAACAGCGCCCAGCCGGCCGGGCCGGCCAGCATGCTCAGCGACCACTGGCCGGTGACGACCTCGACCCCGAGCGCGGCCGCGCCCACCACCGCGCCGACCCCCGCGGCGGCCTTCCACGGGCCCGTCGTCGCCGAGGCGACGGCGAGCTGCTGGTTCTCACGTCGGGACAGATCTCCGTGTGCCATGTCTCCACGGTGCTCCGACGCCGGCGCGGAAGCCATAGGGGACATCCCCGAGTTTGCCCCGAGACCCGGTCGGGGGCCGGTCGGCGGCCGGCCCCGTGACCCGCGGGCCTGCCCACGGGTTGGACGCGCGGGCCGCCCGCCCCGGGGCCGGTGCGAGGATGGCCGCAGCACCGTACGAAGGAGCGGCCATGAGCAGCAGCGCAGTACGCGGACAGAAGATCGCCTTCCTCGGCACCGGAAAGATCGGTGAGGCCCTGCTCTCCGGTCTGCTGCGTGCGGGCAAGGATCCGGCGGACGTCCTGGTGACGGCCCGTCGCCCGGAGCGCGCCGCCGAACTCGTCGCCCGGTACGGCGTCGGCGTGGTCACCAACGCCGAGGCGGCCGAACTCGCCGACACCCTGATCCTCGCGGTGAAGCCGCAGGACATGGGCACCCTGCTGGAGGAGCTCGGCCCGCACGTCGGCACCGACCGGCTGGTCATCTCGGCGGCGGCCGGAATCCCCACCCGCTGGTTCGAGGCCCGCCTCGCGGTGGGCACCCCGGTGGTCCGGGTGATGCCCAACACGCCCGTACTGGTGGACGAGGGCATGTCCGTGATCTCGGGCGGCTCGCACGCCACCGAGGCGCACCTGGAGCGGGCCGAGGAGATCTTCCGTTCGGTCGGCAAGGCGCTGCGGCTGCCCGAGGCCCAGCAGGACGCGGCCACCGCGCTCTCGGGTTCGGGCCCGGCGTACTTCTACTTCCTGGTCGAGGCGATGACGGACGCGGGCATCCTGCTCGGCCTGCCCCGGCACGTCGCCCACGACCTGATCGTGCAGTCCGCGATCGGTGCCTCGGTCATGCTGCGCGACTCCGGCGAGCACCCGGTCAAGCTCCGCGAGGCGGTCACCTCGCCGGCCGGCACCACCATCGCCGCGATCCGCGAGCTGGAGAACCACGGAGTGCGCGCGGCGCTGCTCGGCGCCCTGGAGGCGGCCCGCGACCGCTCCCGCGAGCTGGCCTCGGGCGGCAAGTAGCCTGACCGGGTGAGCTACGACCTGGTGATCTTCGACAATGACGGTGTGCTCGTGGACAGCGAGCCGATCGCGAACCGGCTGCTGGCCGAGTACCTGACCGAACTGGGCTTCCCGACCACGGTCGAGGACTCCTACCGGGACTTCATGGGCACGGCCGCCCACCGGGTGCACGACGTGATCGGCGAGCGGCACGGCGCGACCCTGCCCGAGGGTTTCGACGAGCTGTTCCACGCCCGGGTCTTCGGGGCCTTCGAGACCGAACTCACCGCCGTCCGGGGCGCGGAGCAGCTGCTGAAGGACCTCCGGCAGCGCTCCGTGCCGTACTGCCTGGCGTCCTCCGCCCACCACGAGTGGATCCGCACCGCCCTCGGCCTGACCGGGCTGCGCGGGTACTTCGACGAGGACCGGATCTTCAGCGCCCAGGACGTCGGGGTCGGCAAGCCGGCTCCCGACCTCTTCCTGCACGCGGCCCGCACCCTGGGGGTCGACCCGAGCCGCTGCCTGGTGGTCGAGGACAGCGTCAACGGCGTCCTGGCGGCCCGCGCCGCCGGTATGGACGTGTACGGGCACACCGCGCTCACCGACCCGGCGAAGCTCGCCGCGGCCGGGGCCACCGGGCTGATCTCCGGGCTGTCCCAGGTCGGCGCCCTGCTCTGAGGCTGCCGCGGCGGGCGGGCGGCGCACCGCCGTCGCCCGCCCGCCGCGCCGCGCCACCTGCGGGGACACCACGCCGCCCGCGAGGAGAACGGGACGCCCGCGGGCCGCCGTGATCGCGGGCCCGGACCCCTCCCCAAAACCCGCCGCACCGCCTACGCTCTCGCCAACATCGACATACCGGTCAGTAGCGAGGACCCGCATGAGCACCGACGTACCGGACCGGCTGCGCCGGGCCCGCGCGGCCCTGGCCGTGAGCTTCCTCCTCCAGGGCGCCACCTTCGCGCTGCTGGTCACCTGCATCCCCGAGATCCAGGACCGGTACGGGCTCAGCGACGGCCTGCTGCCGGTGTTCCTCGCCGCCGTGCCGATCCTGGCGGGGGTCGGCTCGATCGCCTCGGAGGGGCTGGCCGAGCGGACCAGCGCCCGCGCCGTCCTGCGGGTCGTCCAGCCGCTGCTCTGTCTCACCCTGGCCGCCGTCGGCCTGGGCGGCACGCTCTGGCAGCTCGCCCTCGCACTCGGCGCGTTCGGCCTGCTGGTCGGCGCGCTGGACGCCAGCATGAACATGCTCGGGGTCGGCCTGCAGCTCCGCTACGGGCGCTCGATCATGCTCGGCTTCCACGCCGCCTTCAGCCTGGGCGGCATCCTCGGCGCGGCGGTCGCGGGCATCGGCTCGCACTACGGTCTCGGCCTGCCCGCCCTCTTCGGCGGCGCCGCCGCCGTGCTGATCCCGCTGGCCCTGCTGGCCGGCACCCGGTTCGCAGGGCGGGCCGAACTCGGCGACGCCGTCCGGGAGGCCGGCGAGGCCGCCGCCCGCTCGATCCCGTGGCGCCCGCTGCTGCCGCTCTGCCTGGCGATGGCGGTCGCCTACATCGCGGACGCCTCGGTCTCCAACTACAGCGTCAAGTACCTCGCCGACGGGCTGGGCAGCCCGAACGACGTGGCCAAGCTCTCCTACCTCGGCTACATGGTCGCGATGCTGCTCGGCCGCACCCTGGGGGACCGCGTGGTGCAGCGCTGGGGCGCCGTCCCGGTGGTCCGCCTCGGGGCGGCGCTGGCGGCCCTCGGCTTCGCCCTGGCCGCCGCCGCGCCCGGCGCCTGGGCGGGCATCGCCGCCTTCACCGTCCTCGGGTTCGGGATCTGCGCGATCATCCCGCAGGTCTTCGCGGCGGGCGGCCGCCTCTTCCCGGACGACTCGGACGCGGCGGTGGCCCGGCTCAACCTCTTCAACTACGTCGGCTTCCTGATCGGCTCCCCGCTGGTCGGTGCGATCGCCGACGCCAGTTCCTACCGCTGGGCGCTGCTCGCGCCGATGGTGCTGGTGCTGGCGGTGATCCCGCTGGCCGGCCACTTCGCACCGGCGCCGGTGGCCGTCCGGCCGTCGGTCGAGGTGCCCTGAGCGGGCCGGCGGACCCGTCGCGGCGGCCGCCGGGCCCCACCCACTACCGTGGAGGCCATGCCCGACGTCGAGCGTGACACCCCCTGCGGCCTGCACCTCTTCTGGGACGAGGCCGTCACGAGCTACGACTTCGGCCCCGGCCACCCGATGGACCCGACCCGCCTCGCGCTCACCATGCGCCTCGCGGAGTCGCTCGGGCTGGCCACCGGCCCGGGCGTCACCGTCCGGGCCGCGCCGGCGGCCGGGGACTCCACGCTCGGGCTGGTGCACACCCGGGAGTACGTCGCGGCGGTGAAGCACGCGGCGGCCCACCCCGGGGAGTGCGACCCCCGGCACGGTCTGGGCACCGACGACAACTGGTCCTTCCCGGCCCTGCACACGGCCTCCGCGCTGATCGCCGGGCAGTCGGTGGCGGCGGCCGAGGCGGTCTGGCGCGCCGAGACCCCGCACGCGGTGAACTTCGCCGGCGGGCTGCACCACGCGATGCCCGGCCAGGCGTCCGGCTTCTGCGTCTACAACGACGCCGCGCTCGCCGTCGCCCGGCTGCTCGAACTCGGCGCCGAGCGGGTCGCGTACGTGGACGTGGACGTGCACCACGGGGACGGCGTCCAGCAGGCGTTCTGGGACGACCCCCGGGTGCTCACCGTCTCCGTGCACGAGCACCCCGCCACGCTCTTCCCGCAGACCGGCTGGTCCAGTGAGACCGGCGGTCCGGGCGCCCCCGGCAGCGCCGCCAACCTGCCGGTGCCGGCCGGCACCGGCGACGCCGGCTGGCTGCGCGCCTTCCACGCGCTGGTGCCCGACCTGCTGGCGGCGTTCCGCCCGCAGGTGCTGGTGACCCAGCACGGCGCGGACACCCACGTCGAGGACCCGCTCGCCCACCTCGCCGTCAGCCTGGACGCCCAGCGGCACGTCGCCGAGCAGCTGCACGAGCTGGCCCACCGGCACGCCGACGGCCGCTGGATCGCCCTCGGCG
The DNA here is from genome assembly GCF_041435095.1 of Kitasatospora sp. NBC_00315. Lineage (NCBI taxonomy): Bacteria > Bacillati > Actinomycetota > Actinomycetes > Kitasatosporales > Streptomycetaceae > Kitasatospora > Kitasatospora sp. NBC_00315. Next base: position 4,793,937 of record NZ_CP108025.1, read on the forward strand.
GCGGCGGGTACGCGGTGGTGGACGTCGTCCCCCGGGCCTGGACCCACCTGGTGGCCACCGCCGCCGGCCGCCCGGTCGACCCGGCCACCGAGACCCCGCCGCAGTGGCGCGAGGAGGTCTACCGCCGGACCCGCCGGCAGGGCCCGCTGCGGATGACCGACGGCGCCGCCGCCGGCTGGCGCGACTTCGACGACGGGTACGACCCGGCCGACCGCCTCGACCAGGCGATCCTGGCCGCCCGCAAGGCGGTGTTCCCGCACCACGGCCTGCTGCCGTGACCCGGCCCGGGCGTGCGCCCGGGCCTGCGCACGGGGCGGCGCCCCGCGGGCGCGCACGGGCCGTGCGCCGGGGCGACTGCGCCGGGCCGTCGTTCGTGCGCGGTGCGTGCTTCCGTGCGCCCCTCCGCCGCGACCGGGCCGGCGCGGCGGACTCCTCCTGATCCGGCGGGCCCCGGCCCCCGTGCTCCACGACGGCCCCCGAGCGCCCGGATCGGGCACCGGAGTCAGCGAATCCGCACGCGGCAAGGCCCCTCCGTGTACCACCGGACGGCACGTCCGCGCGGCCCGGCTGCGACAGACCGCCGAGTGACTACGTACTGCAACGGGCGGATCTCGCACCGTACGAGCGGAGGGCTCCCCCCTCTTCCCACTGGTACCACCCTTAACTACTCTGGGGATACACGTGTGCCGGTGGAGTCACCGGAGGGGAAGCCGGTGCCTTGCACACGGGTAAGGGTCGGGTGAGGTCATGAGTTCCGGCGAACGCCCCCTGCAGGAGGTCGTCTTCCTGACCGTGGCGGAGGTTGCCTCGGTCATGCGGGTGTCCAAGATGACGGTGTACCGGTTGGTGCACAGCGGAGAACTGCCGGCCATCCGGGTCGGCCGTTCCTTCCGGGTCCCCCAGCAGGCGGTCCACGAGTACCTCAAGGAGTCCTACGTGCGGCTCGAGAGCGCGTAGCGCGCAACGGTGGGGGCGGGCCCGTAGCCAGCGGGTCCCGCGCCCGTTCGCCGCAGATTTCCCGCGAGTTTCCCGGCACTCGGGAGCACGATTACGGCGCAGGGCGTACGGAAGGTAGGCTAGGGCCTCCGTCAGTCGTATGGACTCCGTCTCACACGGACGAGAGTCTCAGTGAGCGAGGGTTGTTCCGTGGGCTCTGTCATCAAGAAGCGTCGCAAGCGTATGGCCAAGAAGAAGCACCGCAAGCTTCTCAAGCGCACTCGCGTTCAGCGTCGCAACAAGAAGTAAGCCCTACGGCTGCGCTCTGCGTGCCTGGTGCTTTCCTGCCCGTCCCGGCCTCGGCCGGGGCGGGCAGTGCCGTTTCCGGGGCGCTCCGGTGCCCGGGCCGGTGCCGACGCGCGGCAGGCGTCACCGCCCCGCGGCGGACCCTGCTTCGAGGCGGCGGCGATTGCGCGTGTGCCGGGACACTCGTCCGCAACGCGGGCGCGGTACGGTGCACGCAGGTAGGGCGGTGTGAGGCCGGACGCATCCGGCCGAGGAGGGTGCAGTCAGCGTGGGCAAGGTCGTGCTCGTCACCGGCGTGGCACGGCATCTCGGTGCCCGCTTCGTCGCGGAGATCCGTCGGCGTCCCGACGTCGACCTGGTGGTCGGCGTCGACGTGCAGCCACCCCGTGACCCGGTGGTCGATCCGCCCGGACGGGCGGCCGACCACCGCTTCGAGCGACTGGACCTGCGGCGTCCGGCGGTCGCCCGGGTGATCGCCGAGTACCAGGTCGACACGGTGGTGCATCTCAACGTCAGCGCGACCGGTCCGGGGCGGGCCGGCCGCAGCGCCGTCAAGGAGTCGAACGTCATCGGCACCATGCAGCTGCTGGGTGCCTGCCAGAAGGCGCCCGGGCTGCGCCGCCTGGTGGTGAAGTCGACCACCGGCGTGTACGGCTCCGCGCCCCGCGACCCCGCCGTCTTCGGCGAGCGGATGCAGCCCAAGAACCTGCCGAGCGGCGGCTTCGCCAAGGACGCGGCCGAGGTCGAGGGGTACGTCCGGGGGTTCGCCCGGCGCCGCCCGGACGTCGCGGTGAGCGTGCTGCGGTTCGCCAACATCGTCGGCCCGGTGGGTGACACCCCGCTCTGCGAGTACTTCGCGCTGCCGGTGCTGCCCACCGTGCTGGGCCACGACCCGCGGCTGCAGTTCGTCCACGAGGACGACGCGATCGAGGTGCTTTGCCGGGCCGCCGTGGAGCCGGTCAGGGGCACCAACAACGTCGGGACGTTCAACGTGGCGGGGGAGGGCGTCCTGCTGCTCTCGCAGTGCGCCCGCCGGCTCGGCCGGCCCACCGTGCCGATGCTCCAGCCGGTGATCGGCTGGGTCGCCGGGCTCGTGCGGCAGACCAGGCTCGCGGACTTCTCGCCGGAGCAGCTGCGGCTGCTGACGCACGGCCGGGTGGTCGACACCACCCAGTTGCGCGAAACCTTCGGGTACCAGCCGCGGTTCACCACGGCGGAGGCGTTCGGCGACTTCGCCGCCGCCCAGCGGACCGGTCTGCTGCCGCCCGAGCGCCTCACCGCCGTGACCGACCGGCTCGCCGGTCTGCTCGGGTCGCAGGACACGGCCGTGCCGTACCCGGCCCGATCCGGCCGGCCGACCCACCCGACACACCCGACCCACAGGAGCTGAACCCGCGATGAGTGCCGCGAGGGAGTACGTGACGGGCGAGGCCAAGGTCATCCCGATCGAGTCCGCGCCGAGCTGGAGCGAGGACACCGGGCCGGCGCTCGCCGACCGCCTCGCCGACGCCGTCGGCGGCGCGCTGGCGGGCCGGCTGGGCCCGGCCGCCACCCGGCTGTTCGGCAAGGGCTGGGAGGACCGGGCGGCGGGCGGCCTGTCCTTCCTGCGCCGCCGGATCACCGGTGACTACGAGGTCGACGAGTTCGGCTTCGACCGGGAGCTGACCGAGGCGGTGTTCCTCTCCCTGCTGCGGCCGCTCGCGGACAAGTACTTCCGGGTGGAGGTGCGCGGGATCGAGAACATCCCGGCCGAGGGCGGGGTGCTGATCGTCGCCAACCACTCGGGGACGATCCCGCTGGACGCGCTGATGACCCAGGTCGCGATCCACGACCACCACCCGCAGCGGCGCCACCTGCGGATGCTCGCCGCCGACCTGGTCTTCGTACTGCCCGGCGTCAACGAGGTGGCCCGCAAGGCCGGGCACACCCTGGCCTGCAACGAGGACGCCCAGGCGCTGCTGGAGCGCGGCGAGGTGGTGGGCGTCTGGCCGGAGGGCTTCAAGGGCATCGGCAAGCCGTTCGCCGACCGCTACAAGCTCCAGCGGTTCGGACGCGGCGGGTTCGTGGCGTCCGCGCTCCGGGCCCGGGTGCCGATCGTGCCCTGCTCGATCGTCGGGGCCGAGGAGACCTACCCGATGATCGGCAACGCCAAGACGCTGGCCCGGCTGCTGGGCCTGCCGTACGTACCGATCACGCCGACCTTTCCCTGGCTCGGGCCGCTGGGGGCGATCCCGCTGCCGACCAAGTGGACGATCCAGTTCGGCGAGCCGATCGCGACCGACAGCCACCCGCCGGAGGCGGCCGACGACCCGATGCTGGTCTTCGACCTGACCGACGAGGTCCGCGAGACCATCCAGCACACGCTCTACCAGCTGCTGGTGCAGCGCCGCTCGGTCTTCTTCTGAGCCCGGCTGCTCCCGGGACGGCTTCTCCCGGGACCGGCTTCTTGCGGGACCGGCTTCTCCCGGGACCGGAAACGGCCGTGGGCCCGGGCGATGCCCGGGCCCACGGCCGTGACGACGGGCGTCAGCCCAGCTTCAGGCCGGGCAGCAGGCCGGGGATCAGCGGCGGGATGTCGAGGCCCGGCTGGCTGCCGGCCCCCGCGCTCGGTGCCCCGGACGGCGCGGTCGTCGCCCCGCCCGCGGTGGCGTCCGCGCTCGGCGAGGGCTGGGCCCCGGCGATGCCGTTGGCCAGCCCGTCGACCAGGCCGCCGACCGCGGCCGGCGGGTTGCCCGGCGTGGCGCTCGGAGTGGTGCCGCCGCTCGCGCCGCCGCCGGCCGAGGGGGACCGGCCCGGAGCACCGGCCGGGCCGCCGCCGCTCGTGGCCGGGCCGGAGCCGGGGTCGCTCTCGGCGGCCGTGCTCTGCGTCCGGTCGCCGCTCGTCCCCGAGCCGGATCCGCCGCCCTGGCCGGGCTGCTGGGTCAGGCGCAGGGGCGCGACGTCCTCGCTTATGTCGTCGAACAGCCGGTCGACCCGGCCCGCCTCCTGGGTGAGCTGGACGGGCAGCCGGCCCTGGAGCTCCGTCCAGCGGCCGTCCTCGCCCGCGGCGAACCCGGCCAGCCTGCGCATCGGATCCAGCGAGCCGTTGCTGCGGTAGACCGAGCGCAGCAGGTCACGGCCCTTGATGGCCTCGGCGTGCATGTCGTCCAGCGCCCGGCGGACCTGCTCGACCGTGTCCGGGCTGAGCGCGGTCGGCGAACCGCCCCGCCCCATCAGGCCCTGGGCCTCGCCGAGCCGGTTGGAGGCCTGGTCCAGCAGCAGGGCGCCACGCTCGCTGTCGGAGCCCGCCAGATCCAGCTGAAGGCCCTCCAGGCCGCGCTTCATCCCGTACAGGCTGTCCCCGGGGAGGGCGCCCGCGCTCGCGGCGGCGACACCGGCGAAGCTGCCGACGGCGATGCCCGCGACCAGGCCGCCGATCGCGAACCGGCGGCTCCAGCGCCCGCGCGGTACGGCCCGGTGGGCCCGACCGCCGCGTTGCCTGGGAACCGTGAGGCCGGCCCCTCTGCCGCTGAAAGCCTGCTCGAACGCCGCCATCAGCTGAGCGCGTTGGACCGATCGGACCTCGTGGTCCAGCTCGGGACCCGGCATCGCGCCGAGCGAGTCGGCCATGCCGAGCAGACCGGCCATCGCGTCCCCGCGGCCGGCGGGTCCGTCGGTGGGCCGCGTACCGCCCCGGTGTTCTGCCTGGTGGGCCTCCAGCGCCTCGGCGAAGGCCTTCGCCCGCCGGTGCTCGAGCACGTTTGCCGTCACGGGCCGCACCTCCCTTCGTCGTTGTCGACACCCCGGCCGGCCGGACGGTTGCCTCGGCGGGCCAAAGCCACTCCATCGGGTGATAGGTCGCGATCCGGCTTGACCGTATGCCTGGTGGAGGCTTGCACCCTGGCCAACGAGTGGTGCGGGCCGTCGGTTACGCACGACTGATCATCGGACCGACCGTTCACCCGCACGTGTCGGCGGGGCAGCGTCGATGACGGCCCGTCGGATATCCGGCGGGGCGTCGTTCTGCCGCTCACCGAGCGTCGGGGGGCAGCAGTCGGGCCAGGGTCCGCACCGCGCGGTACTGCAGCGTCTTGATGGCGCCCTCGTTCTTTCCCATGATCCGGGCCGTCTCGGCGACCGAGAGCCCCTGCAGGAAGCGCAGCGTCACGCACTCCTGCTGCTGCGGGTTGAGCCGGCCGACCGCCTCCAGCAGCGCGGCGTTGGAGAGCCGCTCCAGCACCGAGTCCTCGGGGCTGCGCTCGCACTCGTTGGAGTCGAGCATCTCGCCGGTGGTGACCTCCAGCCGGAACCGGCTGGACTTGAAGTGGTCGGCCACCAGGTTGCGGGCGATGGTCACCAGCCAGGCGCCGAAGTCGCGCCCCTGCCAGGTGAAGGTGCCGATCCGGCGCAGGGCGCGCAGGAAGGTCTCGCTGGTGAGGTCCTCGGCGGTGGCCTTGCTGCCGACCCGGTAGTAGATGTAGCGGTACACGGTGTCCGCGTAGTGGTCGTACAGGCGCCCGAAGGCCTCGCTCTCGCCGGCCTGGGCCCGTTCGACCAGCTCCATGATCGGGTTGTGCTCGGTCTCGAAGCCGGGGCTCGGGGCCGTCCGCGCCCGGCCCCGCCCGCCGGCCGGGCGGGCCCGGGGGCCGGCCTCGGTGCCGCTCGCGCTCCCGGCCGGGCCGGCGCCCGCCGCGCCGCCGCTCGTGGTGCCGCTGGCGGCGGTGGAGCGCAGGGCGGCCCCGGGAGGGTGCGGGTGGCCGACGGCGAACGCGCCCCCGGCGGGCACCAGCCGCGGAGCCGGCAGGAGCTGGCTGTGCAGCAGCGTGCGCAGCAGTTCCAGGCC